>NZ_CP151919.1:0-4781556 GCF_038648475.1 Salinicola lusitanus
TCGGTGAGCTTGAGCGACGGCAGCGAGCTGCCCGCCGACCTGATCGTCTACGCCACCGGCTACGGCTCGATGAACGGCTGGGCGGCGGAGATCATCTCGCAGGAGGTCGCCGACAAGGTCGGCAAGTGCTGGGGCCTGGGCTCGGACACGCCCAAGGACCCCGGCCCCTGGGAGGGCGAGCTGCGCAACATGTGGAAGCCGACCCAGCAGCCGGCGCTGTGGTTCCACGGCGGCAACCTGCACCAGTCACGCCACTACTCCCACTATCTGGCACTGCAGCTCAAGGCGCGTCTCGAAGGGCTCGAGACGCCGGTCTATGGGCTGCAGCCGGTCCACCATCTGGCGTGAACGCCGCGCGACAGCGGCAGGAGACGATGACATGAGTGAACAGCACATGAAAGCGGCACGCTGGTACCGGGCGCGCGATATCCGCGTCGAACAGATCGAGGTGCCGACCCTGGGCGACCCGCACCAGGTCAAGGTGAAGGTCGCCGCCTGTGGCATCTGCGGCAGCGATCTGCACGAGTACGCCGCCGGGCCGATCTTCATCCCGGTGGGCTCGCCGCATCCGTTGAGCCACGACCAGGCACCCATCGTCATGGGCCACGAGTTCGCCGGCGAGGTGGTCGAGGTGGGCAGTGCGGTGACCCGGGTGGCGATGGGCGACCGGGTGGCGATCGAGCCGATTCTCTCGCCCCACCGCGACGGCGCCTATCTGATGGAGCGCTACAACCTGAGCCCGCAGCTCGGCTTCCACGGGCTCTCCGGCGGTGGCGGCGGCTTCGCCGAGTACACCGTGGTCGGCGAGCACATGGTACATCGGCTGCCCGATACGCTCTCCTATGAGCAGGGCGCGCTGGTCGAGCCCGCCGCGGTCGGCCTGCATGCGGTGCGTCAGAGCTCGCTCAAGGCGGGCGACAGCGCGGTGGTGTTCGGCGCCGGGCCGATCGGGCTGATGGTGATCGAGTCGCTCAAGGCCGCCGGCGCGGCGTCGATCCACGCGGTCGAAGTCTCCGCCGCGCGCAAGCAGCGCGCCAGCGACTTGGGGGCGATCGTGCACGACCCCACCGAGGGCGATATCGTCGAGCGGCTCATGGCGGCCAGCGGCGGCGGCTTCGATGTCGCCTTCGAGGTCACCGGCCTGCCCGCGGTGCTCAACCAGTCGATCGCCAGCACCCACCCCGGCGGCGAGACGGTGATCGTCAGCATCTGGGAGTCGGAGGCGGCGATCCACCCCAACCAGCTGGTGATCCAGGAGCGTACGCTCAAGGGCATCATCGCCTATCGCCATATCTACCCCGCGGTGATCGCGCTGATGCAGCAGGGCTACTACCGCGCCGAGGATCTGGTGACCGCGCGCATCGCCCTGGACGACGTGGTCAGCCAGGGATTCGAGACGCTGCTCGCCGACAAGGCGCAGGTGAAGATCCTGGTCGACCCCGGCGCCTGAGCGGCGATCGCGACACCCCGAGCGCGGCGGCAGCTCAGCCGACCCGATACCCTGAAGAGCGGGTCAGCCCTGGCGGCCGGTAACCCCGGCCGCCCCCCGGACACAGTGACCCGCCCAGGCTCGCGAACGCCAGATCGTGAACGAGGCAAAGATGCGGTGCACACCTCGGGCACACCATGGACATTCAAGGCCGCCGCAGCGCCATGAGCACGGCCGTGATCACTTCGATCCCACCGATCAGAGTTGAGCCCCCACGCTGCCCGAGTCAGGCATTGACTCACGCAAAGCGTGGGCTGTTCTCCGTGAGCGGCGCTATCGCAGCGGCTTCGTAGACGGTGAATGTGCACAGGTGCCGATCATCGCCCCCTTTCTCAGATTCCCGCCCACCAGTCGTATCCCCTGTCCTCCCAGTAGCCGCCCTTGCCGCCATGAAGGTGCTTGAAGCTGTCGACGAGCTCCACCCGCATGACGTACTTGGCCTGCTTGTAGCCCAGCTGGCGCTCGGCTCGCAGACGCAGCGGCGCGCCATTGGCCACCGGCAGCGCAGCATCGTTCAAACCGTAGGCGAGTATCGTCTGCGGATGGTAGGCCTCGACCATGTCGAGACTCTCGTAGTAGAGATCGCTGCCGCCATAGGTGTGGTCGGCGCAGTGAAAGACCACGAATCTGGCCTGATCCCGTGGCCGCACGCGATCGAGCAGGTCCGCCAGCGGCACGCCGGTCCACTGGCCGATACAGCTCCAGCCCTCGACGCAGTCGTGGCGGGTAATCTGCGTCCGCGACGGCATCTCGCCCAGCTCGGCCAGCGACAACGTCATGGGCTGCTCGACCAGGCCGTCGATGGTCAATCGCCAGTCGGCGAAATCGTTCTCCACCCAGGCGCGATAATAAGCTTCCTGGGGATTGGTGGTGCCGTTGGGACGGAAGACCGGTGCGATCTGGCTCTTGTCGAACTCCTGCGCCAGCGCCTGCCGCGAGGCGATCAGCCGCTGCGCCTTGTAGGTCAGCTGCTCGACGCTACCCAGGGCGCGCTTCACCGACGCGTTGTCGGTGATCCGGTCGCAACCCGCCAGCAGGCTCCCCGCCCCCAGCGCCGTCATGCCGGAGAGAAGCCGGCGCCGGCTCCGGTCCGGCCCGGACGATTGTGGCTTACTCATGCGACTCCTCCCGATTCACCCGCCCGGCCGGTCTGGCGGTGATGCGATAGCGCCCTGTCACCATCGAGCGCAGGTTGTTGAAGACCCCCGACACCAGCACCAGAGCAATATGCACGAAGAAAAAACCCACCAGCGAAAACGCGCAGATGAAATGCAGGGTCCTGGCGCTCTGACGGCCGCCGAACAGCTCCGTCAGCAGCGGCCAGGCCGCATTGATCGTGGGAGACATCGTCAACCCGGTGAGGATCATCAGCGGCAGCAGCACGAACAGCACCAGGACATAGGTGAGCTTCTGGATGCCGTTGTACTCGGCCTCGTGATGGAAGCGGAACCGGGCGTGATCGACGATCGTCCTGGGGATGGCGCTCAGCTGGCTGCGCGTCGGAAAGATCGCGCCGCGTCGATGGCGGCTGATCACGGTGTAAAGCAGGTACGCCACCACCGAAGGGGCAAAGATCCAGCCCGCGAGAAAATGCCAGTTTCTTCCCATCGTCAGCCACTTGTCCCCCGGCAGTGTCGCCCAGCGAGGGAAGGCACGTTGACGTAGCTGGCCATTGTCATCGGAGAGCCCCAGCACGCCCGTGGTATCGATCGTATAGCCCGCGACTCGTACCACGCCCCGCTGTTCACCGTCGTTGCCGGTTTGGGCATGAATCGCGATGAACGGATCGGAGAAACGGGATTGCTCGCCCCAGTACAGTGCAGGGTGGGCGTTGAATATCTGCAGGCCGCTCATCAGCAGCACGATGAGACAGAGGAAATTGATCCAGTGCCACAGCCGAGTGCCCAGGCTATGGCGCTTGATCAATCGGGACGACGCCAATGCTCCCGGTTCTGAGACCGGCCTGGCACGGGAATCGGGCTGGGGATTGGCAACGGGACCGATACCGGATGGCATGATTCACCTCGCTTTCGCGCAGATGGCATCCGGCGGCCGTGGCCGCCGGGAGGCCATGGCTCAATTATCGTGGCCCATGCCGTCCTGGCCCATGGCGTCGTCGTGGCCCATGCCATCCTGACCCATGGCGTCATCGTGGCCCATGCCGTCCTGGCCCATGGCGTCGTCGTGGCCCATGCCGTCCTGACCCATGGCGTCGTCGTGGCCCATGCCGTCCTGGCCCATGGCGTCGTCGTGGCCCATGCCATCCTGGCCCATGGCGTCGTCGTGGCCCATGCCATCCTGGCTCATGCTGTCTTGACCCATGGCGCCTTGGGACATGCTATCGGTCTGAGTTTCCTGGGCACTGGCCAGGGTCGTGAAGAACACGCCACCGCTCAACAACGTGGCACTCAATGCCAGCAGGAACTTCGATTTATTCGCGATCATGACCTTCTCCATATTCCTTGTCGGTAGCCACCTCCGTAGCGAGGCGGTGATAGCAAGGTAATCGGTGATTTCAGGCCAATCATCACGAAACCATAACGTCCGATCATCCCGTTCCAGGCGTGATATTCGCGTGATGACTCGGTCGGGCATCTCGGCTATGTTCGGTCCTTTGATCCTCCGGAGTCCGATATGCCACGTCCGATACTCTGCGTGGAGGACGATCCCGATATCGGGCGTCTTCTGGAGACCATACTGGCCGAGGCCGGCTACGCGACCGAATGGGTCACTAGCGGGGAAGCGGCGCTACAGCGGTGGAAGGCGTCGTCGATGATCATCCTGGATCTGATGTTGCCGGGCATCGATGGTCTTCAGGTCTGCCGGGAGATTCGTGAGCAGGATGCCGCCATCCCGTTGATCATGCTGACGGCGCTCGCCGGTACCCGAGAGGTGGTCGAAGGCCTGGAAATCGGCGCCGACGACTACATCACCAAACCCTTCGATACCGACATTCTGGTGGCCAGGATCCACGCGCTGATGCGGCGCCGGGAAGCGGTCGACACCCACCGGGCGCCGGACGCCCGACCCGTGGTCGTCATGGATCTGGAGATCGATGCCACCCATCACCGCGCGACGCTGCACGGGCAACCGCTCTCCCTGACCGCCAGAGAGTTTGCCCTGCTCTCGTTCTTCTCTCGCCACCCCGGTCACGGTTTCTCCCGGAGCGAGCTGCTCGATGCGGTGTGGGGCGCGGAGTTCGACGGCTACGATCACACCGTCAACACGCATATCAACCGTCTACGCAACAAGATAGAGGCCGATCCCGCCAACCCGCGCTATATCCTGACCGTGTGGGGCATCGGCTACCGCTTTACCGACCTTCCGCCATCGACAGCCGAGTGATCATGTGGCCACTGCTCAGAAGCGCCTATCGTAGTCTCTACGCCCGCATCGTCTTCATCTACCTGGCCAGCCTGCTCGCGCTGTCCGCGGCGACGGCGCTGATCGCGGTCGATCAGTTCGACCAGCTGGGCCGTGAGTGGCTGCAACGCTCCCAGATCCACATGGCGCAACAACTGGCCCAGACGCTCCGAGAGCCGCTCGGCCAGGGGCTCGGCAACGACCGGGTGCGCACCGCCGTCCAGCAGATCATGACCATCAATCCATCGCTATCACTCTATGTGCTCGATGACGATGGCCGGGTGGTCGCTGCCTACAGCGAGGGGGCGTGCGGTCTGGGCAAACAGATCGACCGGGGCGCCATCGACGAGCTGCTCTCGGAGATGCCGATGCTGCCGGTCTATGCGGATATGCCCTGCCAGGATGGCGAAGGGGTCTTCTCGGTAGCGCCGGTGACCTTCGGCCCCGCAGCCACACCGGGCTACCTGTTCGTGCGGCTGGAGGCCAACACCCAGGTCTCGATGGCCCACATCTGGCAGACCAGCGGCATCACCCGGACCCTGCTCATTGCCACTGGCGTTGCCCTGCTGCTGACGCTGGTCGTGGGGCTGGCACTGTTCGCGTTGCTGACCCGCCGGTTCACCCGGATGACACGCGCCGTGCGCCACTTCGCCCGCGGCGATTACCGACAGCGCGTGCCCGACCGGATCGACGACGAGATCGGTCGCGTGGGCCGGGCCTTCAACGAGATGGCAGCCACCATCGAGGCGCAGATGGAGGCCCTGCGCGACAACGACCGCCAGCGCCGGGAGCTGGTCGCCAACCTGTCCCATGAGTTTCGCACCCCGCTGACATCGCTGTCCGGCTACACCCGGCAACTGCTGCGCACCGCCAGCACCGACGACAGCCGCGAGGACCTCGAGGCCATACGCCTGAACGTCGATCGACTGACCCGGCTGGCCGCGCAGCTCTCGCAGATGTCGCACGCCAATATCGCCGACCGGCCCCTGGCTCTCGAGTCGTTCTCCTTTGCCGAACTGGCCAACGACATCGTCACCAAGTTCCGCCCCAGGGCCGAAGAGAATGGCATCACGCTCAGCGTGGAAAACGAGGCGGACATGGCCCAGGTGGCAGCGGATGTGGAGCTGATCGATCACGCCCTGACCAATCTGGTCGACAACGCCCTGTTCGCCACCAATGCCGGGGGCCAGGTCACGATCCGTATCCTCTACCTGGATGCCGACACCCTCAAGATCGGCGTCCGCGACACCGGCATCGGCATGAAGCCCGAGGAGCTATCCCTGGTATGTCAGCGCTTCTATCGTACCGCCCATAGCCGCGAGCGCGGCGACGGGACAGGCCTCGGTCTGGCGATCGTCTCCGATGTGTTGAAACGGCACGACTCGAAGCTGACCCTCGAGAGCAAGCCCGGCCGCGGCTCCTGCATCTGGTTCACGCTGCCGCTGGCGAAGCCGTGATAACCTGAGCGGGAGACAGTCCCGGCTCGCCGCCTTCACGGAGCTTCCCATGACCGAGCGTATCCTGGTGTTCTACGGTTCCTACCGATCCGACCGCGCCGGCATCCGGCTGGCTGACTATGTGGTGCAAGCGCTTAACGCCCAGGGTGTCGAGGCCGAGCTCATCGACGCCAAGGCGATCGACCTGCCGATGCTGGACCGCATGTACAAGGAGTATCCCGAGGGCGAAGCGCCGCAGGCGATGGAGACACTGGCAGGCAAGATTCGCGGTGCGGACGGCTTCATCTTCGTCACCGGCGAATACAACTGGGGCGTGCAGCCTGGGCTGAAGAACCTGACCGATCACTTTCTGGAGGAGTGGTTCTGGCGCCCGGCCGGTATCGTCAGCTACTCTGCCGGCCGCCTCGGTGGTGCCCACGCCAATCTCGCCTGGCACGGCATCCTGGCCGAGATGGGCATGGTGGTCATCTCCAGCACGGTCGCGGTCGGCCAGATCGGCAAGACGCTGGACGACACCGGCACGCCCATCGGCGATGCCGGCCAATCTCTCGAGCGTGCCTTCGGCCGATTTGCCGAGGACCTGCGGTGGTGGGCGGAGGCTGGCAGGCGCCAGCGCGAGCATCGATCCCCGCCTTTCTGAGCCAACGCGTTACACTGAGATGACCATCCCGCTTCTGGACGCGGGCGACGCCGGCCATGGAGTGAGGCCCGACGTCGGCTTCATCGACAAGGAGTCTTCGACCTTCGCATGACCATCACCTCTCCCTTGCCACATCTGGGCCATCGCGGGCAGCCGCCGCGGCGATGAGCGATACCCGGCTTTTCCGCTCGCTGCGCGTCTACAACTTTCGGGTCTGGGCCGGTGGCGCGCTGGTCTCCAATATCGGCACCTGGATGCAGCGCGTCGCCCAGGACTGGCTGGTCCTGACCGTGCTCACCGACCACAACGCCAGCGCCGTCGGCATCACCATGGCGCTGCAGTTCGGGCCGCAACTGCTGCTGCTGCCGTTCACCGGCTATGCGGCGGATCGCTTCGACCGCCGCCGGCTGATCATGCTGACCCAGGCCCTGCTGGGCCTGCTGGCACTGGGGCTCGGCCTGGTCACCGTGACCGGCGTGGTCACGCTATGGCAGGTCTACGCCTTCGCCCTCGGGCTCGGCTGCGTCACCGCCTTCGACGGCCCGGCGCGCCAGGTGTTCGTCAACGACCTGGTCGGCGAGACCTACCTCACCAACGCCGTCGCCCTCAACTCGACCTCGTTCAACAGCGCGCGCATGATCGGCCCGGCGGTGGCCGGGGTGCTGATCGCCGCCATCGGCACCGGCTGGGTCTTTTTGATCAACGCGGCCTCCTTCGCGGCAGTGCTGGGCTCGCTGTTCCTGCTGCGGGTCGACCAGCTCCATACGCCACTGAAGGCGGGCCGCCGCGCCGGTGGGTTGCTGGAGGGTTTCCGCTACGTCTGGAGGCGTCCCGACCTGAAGGCGATGATGGTCATGCTGTTCCTGATCGGCACCTTCGGCTTCAATTTCCCGATCTATATCTCGACCATGTCGGTCTCCATCTTCCAGGGCGGCGCCGACCAGTACGGCGTTCTCACCTCGGCGCTGGCGATCGGCTCGGTGGGCGGAGCGCTCATGGCCGCCCGTCGGGAACGTCCCGGCCTGCGCCTGCTGGGTGTCTCGACCCTCGCCTTCGGGGTCTTCACCGCCCTGGCGGCGATCTCGCCCAACGTCGTCCTCTTTGCCGCCATGCTCACCCTGACAGGATTCACGGCGCTGACCTTCAACACCTCGTCCAACGCCTTGATGCAGTTGACCACCGATCCCGCCATGCGCGGCCGGGTGATGGCCTTGAGAATGGCAGTGATCATGGGTGGTACCCCGCTCGGCGCTCCCATCGTCGGCTGGCTGGCCGATCACGCCGGCCCGCGCTGGGCGATGATGGTCGCCGCCGTGTCCGGCTTGATCGCGGCGGCAGTGGCCGCAAGGCTCATCTTCCAGCAACGCCGCCGGGTACCGTCATCCTGAGTCGGGAGATCGAGCGTCGCTACGGCCGGCGTATATCGTCATCGATGTCGGCCGGAGCCCTGCTCATCGCGGGGTAACGCCTCCACCAGAGATCGCAGCTCCTCCAGAAAGCTCTCCAGTACCAGATTGGGCGGGCGTCCCTTGCGGGTGATGGCGTAGTAGCGGGTGGCGTACTCGAAGGTATCGGGCGCGAGCCGCTTCATGCGCCCGTGATCGCTCCAGCGCCGGGCGAAATGGGTAGGCAGAAAACCGAGATAGCTGCCGGTGAGCACCAGGAAAGCGACCCCCTCACGATCGGTGGCCGAGGCCATCGGCTTGAGCGCTTCGTGCACGCGCTTGATCTCGGGCGTCTGGGCATAGGAGGGCACCACCGCATCGTAGCCGGCGATCTCTTCCACGTTCGGCGCCTCGCAGGCGAACAGCGGATGCCGGTCACTGCAGTAGAGCGCCGACTGCTCTTCGTACAGCGCCAGATAGTCGAGCCCCGGCACGCGCTTGAGTTCCGGCACCACCCCCGCGTGCAGGCTGCCGCCGAGCACCGCCATCTCGATGTCGTTGGGCGGCGCCATGCGGATATTGATGTGAACGTTGTCGCCACGCGCCTTGAGTGCCCGCAGCGCCTCGGTCACCTGCATGTTGGGCAGCGTGACGAGATTGTCGGTGATGCCGATATTGAGCTCACCGGTCAGACTGGAGTGCAGCCCGTTGACGCGGGTACGGAAGTCTTCCACGGCGGTGAGAAGCTGCATGGTGGCCTCGAACACCGCCTGCCCTTCACTGGTCAACTGGAAGCCACTGCGGCCACGCTGGCAAAGCCGCATCGAGAGACGTGCCTCCAGGTCGCTCATCGCCATGCTGATCGCCGCCCGGCTGATATCGAGATCGACCTCCGCCGAGGAGAAGCCGCCGCATTCGACCACCTTGCGGAATATCCGCAGCAGGCGCAGATCCACATCCCCCAACTGTCCCATCAACGTGATCTTGCGTGGACGCATGGCGGTACCTGTCGTTGCCCACGCCCTGGCGGCCGAGCAGCCACGGGTGATGGGAAAAGTTAAGCAAAGCGTTTAGTGAAATTAAGCATACAGGGATTTATTGACGCTATCCTCCGGCCTCAATCTGGACCCTGGCCATAGGGACAAGCGCTCGCCAAGGCGCCGTACCCGAGATTTCCCATCGCCGATTGATACCCAAAGGAACGAGATCACATGTCCGACACGCTGACTCATTTCGTCGACGGCAAGCGCGCCGCGCTGGACTCGACGCGCACCAGCCCGATCTTCAACCCCTCCACCGGCGCCCAGTCCGGCGAGGTGCTGCTGGCCTCCCGTGCGGACGTCGAGCGGGTGATCGCCTCGTCACAAGCCGCCTTCGCGCAGTGGTCGGCCTTCTCCCCGCTCAAGCGCGCCCGGGTCCTGTTCAACTACAAGACGCTGCTGGAGCAGCACAGCGACGAGCTGGCACGGCTGATCTCCCAGGAGCACGGCAAGGTCTTCTCCGACGCCAAGGGCGAGCTGACCCGCGGCCTGGAAGTGGTCGAGTTCGCCTGTGGCATGCCGCACCTGCAGAAAGGCGAGCACTCGCTCAACGTCGGCCCCGGCATCGACTCCTTCTCGCTGATGCAGCCGCTCGGCGTGTGCGCCGGCATCACCCCGTTCAACTTCCCGGCCATGGTGCCGCTGTGGATGTTCCCGATCGCCATCGCCGCCGGTAACACCTTCGTGCTCAAGCCGTCGGAGAAGGACCCTTCCTCGACCCTGCGCATCGCCGAGCTGTTCAGTGAAGCGGGGCTGCCGGACGGTGTGCTCAACGTGGTCAACGGCGACAAGGAAGCCGTCGACACCCTGCTCACCGACCCGCGGGTGCAGGCGGTGAGCTTCGTCGGCTCGACCCCGATCGCCGAGTACGTCTACGCCACCGCCTCCGCCCACGGCAAGCGCGTGCAGGCCCTCGGCGGGGCCAAGAACCATATGGTGGTCATGCCCGACGCCGACCTCGACCAGGCCGCGGACGCGCTGATGGGCGCCGCTTACGGCAGTGCCGGCGAGCGCTGCATGGCGATCTCGGTGGCGATGCCGGTGGGCGACGAAACCGCCGAGAAGCTGCGCGAGAAACTACTGTCACGGCTGGACGAACTGCGCGTGGGCGCGAGCCTCACCGACGGCCCGGACCACGACATGGGCCCGCTGGTGTCGCGCGCGCACCTGGAGAAGGTGAGCGGCTATATCGAGCAGGGCGTGCAGGAAGGCGCCGAGCTGGTGCGCGACGGTCGCCAGCTCCAGCACGACAGCGACGGCTTCTTCATCGGCGGCACCCTGTTCGACCACGTCAAGCCGGGCATGCGCATCTACGACGAGGAGATCTTCGGCCCGGTACTGGTGATCGCCCGTGCCGAGAGCTTCGACGCCGCGGTCAAGATGGTCAACGACCACGAGTTCGGCAACGGCACCGCCATCTTCACCCGTGATGGCGACAGCGCGCGGCAGTACTGCGAGCAGATCCAGGTCGGCATGGTCGGGGTTAACGTGCCGATCCCGGTGCCCATGGCGTTCCACAGCTTCGGCGGCTGGAAGCGCTCGCTGTTCGGCGCACTGCACGTGCACGGCGCCGACGGCGTGCGCTTCTACACGCGCATGAAGACGGTCACCGCGCGCTGGCCCTCCGGCCTGCGGGAAGCGACCAATCAGTACACCATGCCAACACTGTGAGTAGCGCCCCCCGAACACCATGTGACATGACAGGACTCCTCATGCACCCGATCGACAATCAGCAGGTGAAGGCGCTCGACCGCGCCCACGTGTTCCACTCCTGGTCGGCCCAGGGCGCGCTCGATCCGCTGGTGATCAAGAGCGGCGCAGGCTGCCGGCTGTGGGACTACGACGGCCGCGAGTATCTCGACTTCTCCAGCCAACTGGTCAACACCAATATCGGCCACCAGCACCCGCGGGTGATCGCGGCGATCAAGGCCCAGGCCGACGAGCTGACCACCATCGCCCCCGCCCACGCCAACTGGATGCGCGGGCGCGCTGCCGAGAAGATCCTCGAACGCGCTCCGGCCGGCTTCGCCAAGGTGTTCTTCACCAACGCCGGCGCGGACGCCAACGAGAACGCCATCCGCATGGCGCGCGCGGTCACCGGCCGCGACAAGATCCTCTCGGCCTACCGCTCCTACCACGGCGGCACCGGCTCGGCGATCGCCGCCACCGGGGATTTCCGCCGCGTACCCAACGAGTACGCCCGCGGCCACGTGCACTTCTTCAATCCCTGGCTCTATCGCAGCGAGTTCTGGGCCGGCAACGAGGAGGAGGAGTGCCAGCGCGCGCTGCACCACCTGCGCCGGGTGATCGAGTGCGAGGGGCCGGCGAGCATCGCCGGGCTGCTGCTCGAGACCATCCCGGGCACCGCCGGCGTGCTGGTGCCACCGCCGGGCTATCTGGCCGGCGTGCGCGCACTGGCCGACGAGTTCGGCCTGGTGCTGATCTTCGACGAGGTGATGGCCGGTTTCGGCCGCACCGGCGCCTGGCTGGCGCTGGACCACTTCGACGTGGTGCCGGACCTGATCACCTTCGCCAAGGGGGTCAACTCCGGCTACGTGCCCGCCGGCGGCGTGATCGTCAATCAGCGCATCGCCCACCACTTCGACGACGAGATGTTCTACGGCGGCCTGACCTACTCCGGCCATCCGCTGGCTATGGCGGCAATCTGCGCCACCCTGGAGACGATGCAGGAAGAGGGTATCGTCGATAACGCCCGCCAGATCGGCGAGACGGTGCTCAGCCCCGGCCTCGCCCGCCTGGCCCAGCGCCATGCCCATGTCGGCGAAGTGCGCGGCCTGGGGGTGTTCCACGCCATCGAGCTGGTCGAGGATCGCGACAGCCGCACGCCGCTGGCCGCGGCCAAGGTCGGCAAGCTCAAGCAGGCGATGCTGGAGCGCGGTCTGCTGGCATTCGTGGTCGCCAACCGCATCCATGTGGTGCCGCCGTGCATCGTCACCGCCGGTGAGGCCGAACAGGGGCTGGCGATCATCGACGAGGCGCTGGGTACGCTGGGCTGATACGGCGCCGGGGCTTATTGATCCGCGGTGTCGACTGTCGTGCCGACCATGCCACTGGGAGTGACCAAGCTGGCGTGTATCGGCTCTCCGGCAGCGTAGCGCCCCGGCGTACAGCCGAATACGCCATGAAAGCGGGCGATAAAGGCGCTGACACTGGCCGAACGCGGCATCTCGACCCGCCTGCTGGAGGCCAGCACGATCGGCTGGGGCGCCTCGGGACGCAACGGCGGCCAGGTCATCCCGGGACTCAAGTACGACCCCGATCAGCTGATCGAACGCTATGGCCAGGAGCGCGGCGAGCGCCTGATCGATACCAGCAGCCGCAATGCCGACGTGGTCTTCGAGCTCATCCAGCGCCACGCCATCGAGTGCGACGCCCAACGCCACGGCTGGCTGCAGCCCGCGGCCACCCAAGCCGGCATCCAGCGGATCGAGAGCCGCGCCGCACAGTGGGCCGCGCGTGGCGTCGAGGTCGAGTGGCTGACGCGAGAGGCCTGCGCCGAGCGCCTCGGCACCGCGGCCTATCTGGCCGGCTGGCGCGACCCGCGTGCGGGTAGCCTTAATCCCTTGGCCTTCGTGCGCGGCCTGGCCCGGGCGGCGAGCGCCGCGGGGGCACAGCTCCACGAGGGCTCGGCGGTGACCGGGCTGGCCCGTCAGGCCGAGGGCTGGCGAGCGACCACCGCCCGCGGGGAAGTGACGGCGGAGCGCGTACTGCTGTGCACCAACGGCTATACCGACACCCTGCAGCCGGGCCTGGCACGCAGCCTGATCGCCGCCAACAGTTTTCAGATCGCGACCCGGCCGCTGAGCGCAGAGGAAGGCGCGACCATTCTGCCCCGGGGAGAGGTCGCCTCGGACGCGCGCAAGCTACTGTTCTACTTTCGCCGCGACGCCGCCGGCCGGCTGCTTTTCGGCGGGCGTGGACCCTTTCATGATCCCCGTGACCCCACCGATTTCCGTCACCTGATCAGCGGCATGACCAAGCTCTATCCGGCGCTGAAGGGCGTCGAGATCGACTATGCCTGGGGCGGGCGGGTGGCGTTGACCCAGGATTCCATGCCGCACGTGCACGAACCCGCCCCCGGCTTGCACGTGGCGCTGGGTTACAACGGCCGCGGGGTGGGAATGGGCACCCATCTGGGCAGCCTGATCGGCCGCCATCTCGGTACCCAGGCGCTCGCCGACGCTCTGCCGCTACCGCTCACCCCCATCGCGCCGATCCCGCTGCACGGCCTGCAGCAGCTCTACGTCGCGGCGGTGATCCAGTACTATCGGACCCAGGATTGGCTGGAGCGATGACAGGAGACCCGATGGCCGACTCAACAAGCGCCGGTGCCCGCTCGGCGCTGTTCAACCAGTCCATCGAGAAGGCGTTCGTGGTGCTGGGGCTGTTCGATGCCCACCACAGCGAACTCAGCCTGTCGGAGATCGCTCGGCTCACCGAGATGAGCATGGGCTCGGTGCAGCGGATCACCCATACCCTGGAGCAGCTGGGCTATCTGGTGCGCGTGGCGCAGAGCCGCAAGTACCGGATCGGCATCGGGGTGCTCGGCGTGGGAGCGCACTATCTCGAGGCCAACCTGCTGATCGATTGCGCCAACCCGTATCTGTCGGATCTCAGCAATCGCTGCCTGGAAACGGTCTCGCTGACCGAGCCCTGCGGGCTCGATATGGTCTATGTGGCGCGCTTTACCAGCCGCCACTACATCCCGATCCATATGCCGATCGGCAGCCGTGTGCCGATGTTCTGCACCGCCTCCGGGCGCGCCTATCTCTCGGCGCTGGATGACGCCACCCTGCGCGATCATCTCGAACGCAGCGAGCGCATCGCCCACACCGCCAACACCGTGACCGAGATCGAGGCACTGATGGAGATCGTGCAGCAGTGCCGCCAGCGCGGTCTGGCCTGGAACAACGCCGAGTACTTCCGCGGCGACATCAATATCGCCGCGCCCGTGATCAACGCCTCGGGCCGTCCGGTGGCGGCAGTCCACGTCACCGCCCCTGCCAGCCGCTGGCAGCTGGAGAACGCCATCGACACCCTCGGGCCACCGCTGCTGGAGTGTGCCCGGGCCATCACCCAGGCGGCGCGCACCCGACGCTAAGCCCGGCTCACCCGTCACCATCGACGAGGCCGAACAGGGTCAGATGGTCATCGACGAGGCGGTGGCGGCAGTCGGTAGAGGATGATCGACAACTGGGGACCCGCCCACAGGCGGGTCCTCACTTCACCTACGCTTACCCGAGAGTCTCACGCGTCATCGAGAGCTCGGCAGCAGCTGCCAGGCGACCTCGACGAAACGCGACACGCCCGCATCGCGGAAGCTGAGCGAGGCGTCGAGCACGTCCTTACGCGACAGTTCGGTAATGGTATGACTCCCGGCGTAGTGATCGGCCACTTCCTCTGGCCACACCGGAAACGGCGGCCCCGCCTTCTCCGTCGGATCGTACTCGAAGGTGATCAGCAGCTGCGGCGCGGCGTGGGTCAACGCCAGGATCTGAGCGGCATAGGCGGCACGCATCGACGCTGGCAAGGCCACCAGCGCAGCGCGGTCGTAGACCAGGTCGACCGGCCCCAGATCGTCGACGCCGAGGCGGAAGATATCGCCCTGGAAGATCGTCAATCTACCGGCGTGCCAATATTGACCGCCCTCCCAGGAGGAGATGTCCGGGACCAGTTTCAGTGATTCGAAAAGCTGGCTGACCGCAATCTCGCTCAGCTCCGCGCCGACCACCCGATACCCCGCCTCCAGCAGCCAGCCGATATCCAGCGTCTTGCCACATAGCGGCAGAAAGATCCTCGCGTCGGCAACGAGACCGAACCGCGACAGGTTGCGCTTGAGAATGGGATGGACGAACGAGAGGTGGAAACCGAGTTGATCGTTTTTCCATCGGGTCTGCCAGAAGTCGTGTTCCATGCGGATGCTCTTCATGAGGGCCAGCAGGGAGCTTACTCATATGCGTCCATCCTGACAGCACGACTTAGGTTTGTAGGAAGTGCAGGCCCAGGACTTTCGGCCCAAACCTGATTATTCGACAAACGATCAGCGTCAAGTTTACGGCCGCTACCTCGCCTGCCTTAAATATCGACTTAAGTTGAAAGCTATTTCCCATTTAAACCTTCGTGAAACAATAAAAATTATAAAAAAACGCGATAGGCATTCAAATTAACCCAAAGGGAGATCTATCGAGTGAATTCGGGCCTTACCCTCTAGGGGTCACTCACATGACGAATGTCTTTCAGCAGGTCCAGGCTTCTGCCGATCTCGCACCTGCCATACCCGAAAAAACCGGCCACTCGAGAGCCGACGGGAATAATAACCAGGAGCCCCGCCATGTCCGTTTCAGGAGTCGTCGTCACGCCTCGCAGTGTCGAAGAGTCGCTCTCCCGCAAGTCGAGCGACAGCGATGCGTCCGACAAGGAAAATCCGAGTCTCGAGTCGTTCAGAACCAAGGCCAGGGAAAAGAGCTGGCATGTGGTGGAGGAGGACGACGGACTCCCCCCCGTCAGCAACCTGAAACCAAACCGTGAAGACGCCACCACCATCACCTTCAAGTATGAGGGCAAGACTTACGCCGTTTCCGAGCATCTATCGCCCTTCAAGTACTCGGTGCTGGAAAACAGGCTGGCAGGTACCGAGATCAGCCAGACCGATAACAATATCGAGGTCAAGGTCGAGGAGTCGGAAGCGACCGATGTCATGAACGCCAAGACGACCGAGGACGACAAGACGGTCGGCGAGCTGTTCAACGACACCATGAAGGAAGAGTGGGGCGACCTGGATCTCGATGACCCTCGCCGACAGTATTATGAGTTGCTTCAGGCCAAGTCCGCGCTGGTCAACGGCTACGGCATCCTGCCCTACCAGACCCAGAAGGATGCGTTTCCGTGGCCGGGCGATACCGAGCCGACCCTGCCGAACTCCGTGATCATGGATCAGGCGAGCACCTACGGTCTGCTCGACGAGGAGGAGATCGCCAGCAAGCTCGCCGAGGTGTCCCAGAACGAGAGCGTCGTCTCCGGCGTCGACGACCTGATGCAGGGCGCGGTCGACAAGATCAAGGACAAGTCCGGCCTGACCCATCGCGTCCACGAGACCATGATGAGTCCCGAGTATCTGGAGATGCTCGAGGGCATGGGCGACGACGCCGCCAAGACCCGCTTCGCCAACGACATCAAGACGCTGGACTATCTGGATAGCGACAAGGCCAGCGAAGTACGCAGCCAGACACTCGACAAGGGCCTGATCGACGAGATCAGTGGCGTGATCGAAGAGGGCAGCTATTCCGACGAAGCCCTCGAGACGGCGGTCAACGATCAGGTACAGATGGGGTTGCAGGGCACGTTTTCCTCCATCTTCGGCATTACCTTTTCCGACCGGACCGTCCAGAACTACCTCAAGAACGGCGAGGGCGACCTGCCCGACGACGTCAAGCGCGGGCTGGAAAGCTACAAGGCGGCGGTCAAGATCGCCTCCAACGCCGTTCTCGGGTCGTTCAAGGAGAATGGCAAGTTCGACATCAAGGATGTCTCGTCGCGGATCTCCCAGGTCATCGGCAAGAGCAACCCCGACCTGTCCACCAAGGTCAGAAACGGAGCGGCGGCGCTGCTGCAGGCCAGCATGAAGAACGGCGTGCTCCCCGGCATGGGTGGCATCCTCACCGCCACCGCCGCGATCTACACCCTGAACAAGAACATGGGGGAGACCACGGAGGATCGCCTGGCGGCGGCGCGGCTGCTGCTGATCACCGTGGCCACCTCCCCCGCCATGGCGCTGGCCGGCGCCAAGACGTATGAACTGTTTCAGGACACTCTCAACAAGCCCGGCATGGCGACACGGCTGGGTCTCGAGAACAACGATCAAATTCGGGAAGCGTTCGTCAAACACTTCCCGAACTCGACGGAGAGTGTCTCGGTACCGGAAGCCGACGTCGTCGAACTGGAATCCCTCGAGAGCCAGCGCCAGGCGATCTCCGCAACCCCGCCGCAACTGGATACGCCGGACCTTGCACCGGGCTGGGCCGACGACGTCGAGCGCTTCTTCGACGAGATCGCCAGCGGTGAAGGTGATGGTGCCCGCTTCGTCCCCCTCCCCGACGATGCCGACGTTGGCCTGGAAGAGGCGCTGAACGATCCCAACGAGCGCATCTCCAGCGCGGGCAGCAACAATGGCCAGAGCCTGGCCGACAATCTCGATAATCTGGATGCCGACAGCCGCGCCAGCGTGATGGGCATGGCGGGTGACCGGCTCAGTAACATGGGGCTCGATCCGAGCGAGATGGATACCCCCAGCAAGCTCAGGATCGTGGGTTCGGTGATGGGGACGGTCGGCGGCATCGCCGACGGCGCCGGCGGTATTCTGGACATCGCCCTCGGCGCCATGTCGATCGACCAGCTACGCGACAATCCCGATGCCCTGCCCAGCGAATACGCCGCCGCCTCGATGCAGCTACTCGGGGGCGTGGGCATCGCCGGCATGGCAGGGACCCAACTGGCCAGCATGATCGCGGGGCCGGCCACCGCCTCGGCGCTGGGCGTGGCCTCGGGCGCGCTGGGGATCGCCGGCGTCGGCTTCGGCGCCATCGCCGCCATCGTCACCGGCGTGATTGCCAAGCAGAAGCAGGATCAGAAGAAAGCGGAAGTCCTGGACGACTTCCAGACCTGGAGCGGGCTCGGCGTCACCGAGGATGACTGGGGCGACAAGCTCAACTACGTGCTCCACGCCCGCTACGAATACAACTACTACCACGGCTCCAGTCGTTACGACGACCTCTATCCCGAAGACAAGCCCATGTGGGAAGCCAGGCCGGAGCAGTACGAGGATTTCACCGAATACGTCGAAGAGCACGGCAATATTTCCGACGACTGGTTCGATGACTGGGACGACGATCATGACGCTGGTATCGGCGAGGGCACACCGGATCCTTCGGGCCTGCCTCGCTTCGGCGACGACGGAGACCCCGGTACGGCCGGTGACTTCAAGACAGACGTCGATCGCGTCGACGTGGGCTCGATCGAGCTGGCCGACGACGGTCGCGTCATCTTCGTCAAGGATGGTGTCAAGCAGGTCATCGATCCGCTGATTGGCGAAAAAGCCGGTGAGAGCGACCGCAAGGAGATCATCGACTACCTGACCGACCTCCATGAAATCACGCATCCCGACGGGAAGCGGGATCAGAAAATCATCGACCGAATTACCCGGCTTCATGACGAATCCGACCGCTACAACGACATCGACGACCTGAAACGGGCGCTCGACGATTCACAGCCCTTCCTGCTGGGCAAGGATGGCAAGCACAAGGCGGGTACGTTCGGAGACTTCCAGGAAGATATCGATCGTGTCGAGATCGACTCCATCGAACTCGATTCGACCGACAGCAGCAAGATCAGCTTCATCAAGGATGGCGTCCGTTGGCAACTCGACACCGAAAACCGCGGGAGTCTGTCGAAAAGCGATGCCAACGATATCTTCGATTACCTCAAGAACCTTTACATCATGGTCCACCCGGATGGCGAACTGGACCAGGAACTGGCGGACGAGATAGATGAGCTGCAGGGAGGCTCGGACGACTATAACGACCTCGACGACCTGCGCGAAGAGCTCGACCTCGGCACCGATCCCAGTGGCCTGCCGGTCTTCGGTGACGGCGGCATTCCCGGAACCTACGGCGACTTCAAGGAGGACATCGACCGCGTCGACATCGGCTCGATCGAACTGAAGGACGATGGACGCGTCATCTTCGTCAAGGACGGTGTGAAACAGATCATCAACACCTCGGAGGGCGATGACTCCGATCGGGGCACGCGGGAGAAGATCATCCGTTATCTGACGGATCTTCACGACATCGCCAGTCCCGATGGAGAACTGGACCAGGATCGCGTCGATGAAATGAACGATGTCTTCGGCAAGACCGATAGATACAACGATACCGACGCCATCCGACAGTATCTCGACGCCGACGCCCCTGCGGCCTGGGACGAGAACCCGGGAACGGTCAAGATATTCGGTGACAAGGGAAGTCCGGGCCATTTCAGTGAATTCAAGAAGGACATCGATACCGTCGACATTGCCTCCATCAGGCTGAGACCGGACGGCGAGATCTATTTCAAACGCTCGGGAGAGTGGTACGTCCTGACGCCCAACGCCAATAGCAAGATCGAGGATGAGTTCGACGATTTCGTGGACTATCTGACCGAACTTCACGATATCACCCACCCGGATGGCGTTCTGGACAAGCGGCTCGCGGCCAGGATCGATGAACTGCAGGGCGGCAGCGACGACTACAACGACCTGGATGACTTGAAGGCGTTTCTGAACATCGGATAAGGGGAAACCTTCCCTTGGGGCGGACCACGCCCCTTTTACTCGAGAGTCCCGACCGTCTCGACGGCAATCTCGTCGCGTCCATCGATCGCGTTACCGCTCGAAGATATTCCAAACCCGAGAGCGACAAGCCCAAACCCCGTGAGCCGCCTCCGGCGAGGTGGCTCGCGGCCCTCTTCGGTTTCAAGCCGGACGCCTCAACCTTCGACTCGCAGCCAACGTTCTCTGGTCGCCGAGACCGGCGCGCTCTTTCGCGCGATATCGAGCACGTCGAGAATCCCGCCCGCGTCACGAATTCCGGACGATGCCTTCGGCGCGAGCGACAGCAGTCCGCACCAACCGACGCCGAACGTCAGGCTGACGTTGTAAGCACCGGAACCGCTCCCGCCAATGACGGCAGGCCATATGAGCACCGCGGCCTGTCCCCCTCGCTGCCCGTTGCAAAGACGGCGGCAGGAAAAACCCGTCATGCCAACCATCTATAGCGCTGTCGCTAAAAAAGCAAAATCCTAATTAAAGCTTGTTCTCTGTCGGGCCGATAGGGTTCACCAGATCTTGCCAGGGGGCTGGATCGGGAATCGTCAAGGTATCTCCGATGGGACCGGAAGTGTCCATCTGCATCGACCAGGAAGATGGTTCCACCGTTACCGTCATGCCGCCACGCGGCGATACCAGAGGATTTCACCATCAAACGCTCGACACTGATTCGCTCGATAGGCTTCATGGGAATCGCACTCATGGCCGCCACACTCACCGGCTGCGCGAACACCCGGGGCCCGGGCCTCGGCTCGGCTCTGGACGCCGCCACCACCGCCTACGCCCTGGATCACGGGTACGAAGAGGCCAACCCGCTGTTGTCACCCATCGGCGACCCGTACCTCTCGGCGCTGGCGGTCATCGGGGTGAAACAAGGCATCAAGTACTCACTGCATGAATATGCCGGCCTGAACGAGGATTGTGCGCATTACGGCGTGGAGACGGCCGCCATGGGCGCTGGCGGTTGGAACCTGGCCATACTGGCGGGGGCCGCAACGGGCCCCGGCCTGATCGTCGGCGCACTGTTGGGCGCCGGCTACTGGCTGTGGAGCGACGGCGACGAAGCTTGCCGATAATCTCGGCCACGAAGTGTGGCCGGGCACCGCGATGAGGCATCCGGTCGCGTCATTGAACCAGCTCGTCGGCATCGCCCGAAGCGTGTCCTCGGGCGATGTCGCGATGGCTGATCACGACCACGTCCCTGGGCCACCACTCGGGATGCTCGTCGCGGATGAACGCCAGCAGTTTTTCCCGGACGCTCACCTCGGCGGCCCATCCGGAGAGCGGGTCGATCGTCATCAAGTAGCAGGTCACGGTCTGCGCCGGGCCGGTCTGGTCGGTCACGCAGCACAGCAGTTTGTGATGCTCGATCACGTTCTCCTCGGCCTCGGCGAACTCGAGGAACTTGTCGCGCAGGATCGCGATATCGGCGCTCAGGTGCAGCGTCAGCACGAGGCTGCGGTACTCCTTGGTACTCTTGGAGGAGAGGTTCTCGAACGCCTTCGACGCGAAATAGGTAACCGGCACGATCAGACGGCGCTCGTTCCATAGCCGCAGCCTGATATGGGTGTAGAAGATCCCCTCGACATAGGCCCACTGCCCCTCGAACATCACCAGGTCGCCGACCCGTATCGGCTTGGCCAGCGATAGCTGAAACGATGACAGGATGTTGCCGAGCACGGCCTGCCCCGCCACGCCCACCAGCACCGCCAGCACGCTCGCCGAGGCCAGAATCGACAGCCCCAGGGTTTCGAAGAGCTGAACCTGCCCAAGGACATAGATCGTCACCGCCGTCACCAGAATGAGAATGATGATGCGTCGCACCGCATAGAGCGTCGTCAGCAACTTGCGGTCATCCCGGGGCTTGGAATCGTCGATCTGGCCCGCGAGGCGACGCGTCATCTTCAGCATCATGGTATCGACGAGCCGCAGCCCGACGGCCCCGATCCCCCAGGCCAGAATGGCGATCAGCACCACGCGCAGGGTGGTCGTCGCGATCGCCGAGAAGGAGACGACGTAATCGAGCAACGCCTGGGTCAGCAGCGACATCACGATGAGCGCCACCGGGCCGCGAATCTGCTTGGCAAAGATGCTCGGCGAGCCGGAGGGCAACCAGCGCGTCATCATCTCGACCAACCGGTAGACCGCCTTGCCGACCAGCGCGACCGCCAGCAGCACCAGCGGGATCGCGATCCACTCCCAGAGCCTGAGCGGCCCGAAGGAGTTCTTGAGGCTCTCGGGAATGTGGCGCTCGAACGCCGCCGGGCCGTACTCGTGATAGAGCGCGGGAATCGCCGCCACGCTCTCCGGCATGATCAACCAGACCGGCTCCTCGCTATCCAGTTGATAGCGCCCCAGCCGGATGTCGTAGGTGTCGCCGTCGGCCTCGAGCGTGGCCAGTTCGATATCGCGCCGTGGTTCGCCGGCATGAGGGCTCTCGCCGGTCGGATCCTCGATCGCGGCATCCTGGCGTCCGGAGAGATTCGAAATGCGGATCGACTTGCCACGCTGGAAGATGGCGGCGAGCTCTCGGGCCAGCTCGGCGCCCCGCTCACGCTGTTCCGCCGGGGAAAGATCGGCAAGATTGAGGATGTGTGCCGCCGCCTCGAAATCGCCCTGGTCGGTCAGATCGCGGAAGGTACGCATCGCCTCCCGGGGGGTTCTGAGCTTGACGGAACCCGGTGCCTTCCCTAGGCCGCTATTCAGCGAATCGATGGCGTACCAGTCCTGCACGCTGTCTGCGTCCTGGGTCTGCGCCAGGCACAGGCTGGATACCAGCCATATCGATGCCGCCACCAACCACCGCTGCCATGAGCCCGTTCGTTTCATCCTTGAATCACCGCCTTCCTGAATCGTTCGCCGGATCATCCCGCCTTCCGTGATCCGCGTCCATCACGTGAAGCAATCCCGCGTGCGGGATCGTCTCTAGGATCCACCGCGGCTCCGGCACTGGCGAAAGCACGCTACAAGTCGAACAGCTGCCGTTCGATCCCGGTCTTGTCGATGACCGACCACACCTGCTGGATCTTTCCCTCGGCGAACCGATAGAAGACGTTCTCGTGAAACACGACCCGCCGACCGTCGACGGGTAGCCTCATGAACTCGGCCTTGGGATGACAGTCGAAACATAGCCTGCTGGCGACGGTCGTGGCGTCGCATACCAGCCGTTCGACGGAGAAGCGCAGGTCGGGTATGTCGCGGTAGTCGCCGGCGAGCATCTCGCGATACCCCCTCAGGCCAAGCACCGAACCATTGTGGATCACGGTATCGCTGACGAACTCATCGAGTCCGTCCAGGTCTCGTGCGTTCAGACACGCAATATAGGCTTCATAGCGCGGCTTCAGATCCATTCACGCCTCCTCGTCTGATCGATATGAAAAGGGCTTTCGCAACCCGCCCCGAATCAGCGATGCGAAAGTCTCTGCGGCTTCGGCCTCACCGCAATTGCCGCGCACCATCGCGGCTGACACGGCTTTACCGGCACCGATCAGACCGATGCAGCGCCGTTCCCGCCGACGCTTTCGGCGGGAGCGGAAGCGTGATCGGCGTGTTGAGGGCTCGACGAGTCAACTACACTTTCCCCAATGGACGGGATGTCTCCCCCCGACAAGGCCCTTGCCACCCCGGTGACGTGTCTTCGTTTGACCAGCAAAAGGAGCTTGCCATGATTGCCACTGCCGAACGACCGGTCCGCACCGGGCCGAATCCACTACACGGAATGCTGCTTGCCGGCGGCTTCCCGCTCTTCCTGGGTGCCGCGCTGAGCGACTACGCGTATTTCACGAGCTTCAACATCCAGTGGGCCACCTTCTCCTCCTGGCTGATCGCCGGTGGCCTGGTGTTCTGCGGCTTTGCGCTGATCTGCGCGCTGATCGGGATCTTTCGCCCCGCCGGCAGCCGCGGCCTTTCCATACTCTACTTCGTGCTGCTGTTGGTGACCTGGGTCCTCGGCTTCGTCAATGCCCTGGTTCACTCCCGGGACGCCTGGGCAATGATGCCAACGGGCCTGACCCTGTCGGTGGTCGTCGCAGTGCTCGCGTTCGCCGCCATCTGGATTGGCTTCACCAGCCGCAAGAGCGGAGGTCGCTCATGAGACACACCAGCAGATCAACCCGCATGCGTTATGCCGCCCCCTTGTCGATCCTGCTGCTGGCTGGCGGTGCCCACGCCGTCGACGACGATCAGCAGTATGGCGCCAACCCGGAGCTGCCCGATCCCCAGCGCGGGCTGCTGCCCAACATGAGCGTCCCCGAGCAGGCGCCCTGGGATGACAAGCTACCCACGGTGCCGGATGGCTACAGCATTCAGGCCATCGCGACCGATCTCAAGATTCCGCGTCAGACACTGGTGCTGCCGAATGGCGATATCCTGGTTGCCGAAGGCAGTGGCGGCCACGCCCCGAAACTCAAGCCGAAGGACTTCATCGCCGGTGTGATCAAGGCCAAGGGCAAGACCTCGGTCAAGGGTGGCAACCGCTTGACGCTACTGCGTGACAGCGACGGAGACGGCACCTACGAAGAACAGACGGTATTCGCCGAGAATCTCGACGCGCCCTACGGCCTCGCCCTGGTCGGCAACGACCTCTATGTCGCCAACCAGGGGGCACTGGTTCGATTCGACTACCAGCAAGGCCAGACCCAGGCCAGCGGCGCGCCCGAGCTCGTGACGCCGCTGCCCGCCGAGATCAATCACCACTGGACCAAAGCGCTGACGGCAAGTGCCGACGGGCAGACGCTATACGTCGGTATCGGCTCGAACAGCAATATCACCGAGCGCGGCATGGAAGCGGAAGTCGACCGTGCGGAAATCTGGGCGATCGACCCGGAGACCGGCGCGCATCGCGCCTATGCCACCGGCGTGCGCAACCCCACCGCACTGACCATCCAGCCTGGGACGAATCGACTCTGGGCCGTCGCCAATGAGCGTGACGAGCTCGGCCCGCATCTGGTGCCGGACTACCTCACCTCCATCCAGGATGGCGGCTTCTACGGCTGGCCGTACAGCTACTGGGGACAGCACGTCGACCCGCGAGTGAAGCCGGAAAACCCGAAGTTGGTCGAGTCGGCGATCGCCCCCGACTACAGCCTCGGCTCACATCGCGCGCCCCTGGGCGTCGCCTTCTCCAATGATGCCGTGGGGGGTGAGTTCACTGATGGCGCCTTCGTCGGCGAACACGGCAGCTGGAATCGTGCCGATCCGGTCGGCTACAAGGTCGTCTTCGTTCCGTTCCAGAACGGCGAGCCTGCCGGCGACCCCATCGATTTCGTCTCCGGCTTTCTCACCGATGACGGCAGGACACGGGGGCGCCCGGTCGGTGTGACCGTTGCGCCGGATGGCTCGGTGATCATCGCCGACGACCTGACCAACGCGGTGTGGCGCGTCACCCGGGATGATGCGGGTCAACCCGCCAATGGCGCCGAAGGCGCTACCGTGTCCGCGGACGATTCCACGATGACTGGCGGAGAAGCCGACGCCGCCAGCGACGATCCGGCCGCCGCGGGCGAGACCGCCAGCTCGACCTGATCACGAAGGCAGGATCGACGATGCCCTGCTGGCGCACGCCAGCGGGGCATCGTCGTCACGACCGAAGGTAACTTCCTGGTTTCAGAACTTAGCGGCTTCCGGCGACGCCACCGCCGGGCGCTGCTCGCGCGCCAGCGACGCCACGGCCGATTCCAGATGGCTGGCATTGATATCGGCAGGGGAGTGGGCACCGATCAGCGTCATGGTCACGCGCAGGTCCGCCGCGATCAGCTCCAGCAGATGCGAGACGCCGCGCTCGCCATCCGCTGCCAGCGCATAGGCGTAGGCCCGGCCCAGCAGCACCCCCTTCGCGCCCAGCGCCAGCATCCTGACCACATCCAGCCCGGAGCGAACGCCGGAGTCCGCCAGTACCGTCAGCTCGTCACCAACGGCATCGACGATATGCGGCAACGCCCTCGCGGTGGGGATCGCGCCGTCGAGCTGCCGTCCGCCATGGTTGGAGACGATGATGCCGTCGGCCCCCATGCGTACCGCATCCCGGGCGTCTTCCTTGTCCAGCAGCCCCTTGATGATCAGGTTGCCCTTCCAGCTATCGCGGATCCACTCCAGCTCGCTCCAACTGATGGAGGGATCGAAGTTCTTGGCCAGAAACCCCATGTAGTCGTCCATGTTCATCTCGCGGCCGGTATACGCCTCGATGTTGCCGAACGACAAAGGCTTGCCCTTGAGCGCGACGTCGAGCGCCCACCGGGGGTGGGTCAGCGCCTGGACGGTCTGGCGCAGTTTGGCATGGGGGCCGGACATGCCGGAGTGGCGATCACGGTAGCGCGAGCCCGGCAGCGGCATGTCGACAGTGAAGACCAGTGTCTTCATGCCCGCCGCCCAGGCGCGCTCCAGCGCGTTCTGCATGAAGCCGCGATCCTTCAGCACGTAGAGCTGGGACCACAGCTCGCCGTTGGCGCCCTTCGCCACCTCCTCGATGGAACAGACCGACACCGTCGACAGCGCATAGGGAATGCCGGCCTTTTCCGCCGCCCTGGCGGCCTGGACCTCGCCGCGACGCGCGTACATGCCGGTCGCCCCGACCGGCGCCAGCGCCACCGGCAGCTTCCAGCGGCTGCCGAGCACCTCGGTCTCGAGCGCCGGCGTGCCGCCGCCCTGCAGCACCCGCTGGCGCAGCGGAATGGCCTGCAGGGCCTCGACGTTGCTCCGCATCGTGCTCTCGGTCACCGCGCCACCGTCGAGATAGTCGAACAGAAAGCGAGGAACACGCCGCTTGGCAGCTCGGCGGTAATCGGAAGGGCCTGAGATGATCATGGATTCGCCTTAACGCTCGGTTCGGGAGCAGTGAAAAAGTCGCTCGGTTCGGGAGCGATGAAGAAGATACTCGCCGCATGGCGAGGGGAAACGGAAGCTGCGATGAGCCGCTAGCGTACCAAGTCTCCTCGCAGAGGCGCGGGTCTCGAGATTAGGACTTTAGTCGGAGCCGCCGGCCCTGGCACGGCTGGCGTCTCACCCCGCCGGACCGAAGGTCTCGAAGTCGATCCGATCCGCCGCGACACCGCGCGCCTCCAGCCCGGCGCTGATCTCGGCGAGAAACCGGGCCGGACCGCAGAGCAGATAGCTCGCGTCCGCCCCAGCGCCGAGTTTGAGCAGGTCGTCGGGTGTGAGGCGGCCCTCAGTGTCGTAATCGACACCCGCCGTATCGTTCGGGCGCGGTGCACTATAGAAGATGCGTCGTGTCACGTTGCCGGCCTTGGCCAACAATGCCCCGACCTCGGCCTGGAAGGCGTGCGTCCCGCCGTTGCGCGTGGCGTGCACGAACCAGACCGGTGGCCCTTCGTTCTCCGCTTCCGCCACCACCGCGTGCAGCATGGCCAGCATCGGCGTGATCCCCACCCCGGCGCTGATCAGCACCAGCGGCCCTCGCCGGGACGGCAAGACGAACTCCCCCGCCGGCGGGCGGGCCGCGATGGCGTCGCCGACGGCGATTCCATCGTGCAGGAAACGTGATGCCGTGCCCCGCTCCTCGCGCTTGACGCTGATGCGGTAGGTCTCCTCGGCGGGCGACCCCGAGAGCGAGTAGCTGCGACTGACCCGACCCGACTGCTGGGGAATATCCAGCTCGACCGCCAGATACTGGCCGGCCTGGAATGGCGGCAGCGCGCCACCCTCGGGCTCGGCCAGGTAGAAAGAGGTGATCTGGTCGCTCTCTGCCACCTTGTCGACGACCGTCAGCCGCAGCGGGGCTTCGTCTTCCCGACGCCACCGCAGGGCCAGCGCGGCCGGCCGATCGACGACCTGCTCGACGCTCACCTCGATCCAGCGCTTGGCGTTCGGATCGCGGCTCTCTCCCTGGCTCTCCTGCGGCGCCCAGTCGATGCGGGCCCGACCGGTGATCTGCAGCAGGCCGCCGGTTTCGAAATCGACGAACAGCAGTCCCACCCGGGGATCCTGAATCAGGTTGCCGAGGGTGTTGAAGAAGTTGTTGCCGGCGTAGTCCGGGATCCGCAGCGTTCCGTTCTCGGTCACTTGCACGAAGCCGGGCTCGCCGCCACGATGAGAGGCGTCGTAACCCCGGCTCGCACCTGGCTCCCGGTCCGAATCGTGGGCCGAACCGGGATCGGAGACAGAGCCGGAGACGGAGCCGATGAAGAAGGTATCAGCCGCGGCGATTCGCGCACGCTGCCCGCTGTCGAGTCGCTCGGAGACGGCGGCGTCCGGCGCGGCCACGAATTCGACGCGCCGCCACTCGCGCTCGCGGATATATTGCGGGCAGTTGCCGAAGCTCTGTTGCACTTCGACGACCAGACGCCCCTGCGCCGACCGGACCACCCCGTTGAGCCGGTTGCGGCGACGCGTTGCCAGCTCGATACCGAGCAGGCCCACGTCGACCCCGGCCACGATCGCCGAGGCCAGCGGGTCCCGGGCATCGGGCTCGGCTGCCATCGCCAGCGTCCGCGCATCGGGCGTCTCGATGAAACCCTCGTCGCCCTCCAGCAGCGTGACCCAGGGTCGCCCCCGCGCATCGCCGGCGGCCATGACGATGAACGGCAACTGAGCGAAGAACTCGCGATGCTGCTCGGGCATGTGGTCACGGATGAAGCTGCCGGCCGAACTGGCCAGACTTTCCACGCCGGCGCGCCGCTGCGCTTCGAGCTCGCCTTGATGGAACGGCGTCTCCTGGAGAGTCGTCTCTTGGGAGAGCATCGTTTCGCGTGTCATGACCGACCTCCGTCCGAACGTCCTCGACTCAGGCCAGCACCGGCGAGCGCGCCATGCCGATGAAGCGGGGCAGCGCCTCGATACGCGCCAGCCAGGCCCGGACGTGCGGATAGGGATCGAGACTCACGCCGCCCTCCGGGGCGTGGGCGATATAGCTGTAGCCGGCGATATCGGCCAGCGTCGGCCGCTCAGCCACCAGCCAGTCGCGATCCTCGAGGTGGGCGTTCATCATCGTCAGCAGACCATGCGCCTTGGCCTTGGCAGCCTCGTGATCGAGCGGTGCGCCAAACACGGTGACGAGTCGCGCGGCGCAGGGGCCAGCGGCTATCTCGCCCGCCGCAATCGAGAGCCAGCGCTGCACCTGAGCTTTTTCGAGCGGCTCGTTGCCGATCCAGACTGCAGGGTCACCGTAACGCTCGACCAGATAGGTGATGATGGCGTTGGAATCCGAAAGCGTGATGCCGTTGTCCTCGATCGCCGGCACCTGCCCCAGCGGGCTGAGCTTCAGATAGGCGGGCTCACGGTGGGCGCCGTTGGCCATGTCGAGATCGACGGTGTCGTAGGGTACCTCCAGCAGGGCCAGCATCAGCTCGACGCGGTGGCAATGGCCCGACTTGGGGTTGCGATAAAGCTTTACGGGCTGATCGGTAAGGGCGTTGGTTTCAAGGTCGGCGTTCGACATGACAGGCTCCCTCATCGCGATGATGATCAGGTGATCGGAGCCGTCACTCTAGAACCACTTGGATTACGAAAGAATAGGCGTATTCTGAAAGGAACTATTTTATATTCTGAAATTATCACTCCTCTCGAGCCAAGCTGGACATCATGGACCGCCTCCAGGCCCTCAACGTTTTCGTCGCGGTGGCCGAAGCCGAGAGCTTCGCCAGAGGAGCCCGCGCCACCGGGCTCAGCGCACCCTCCGCCACGCGAGCCATCAACACCCTCGAGACCACCCTCGGCGCACGGCTTTTCACCCGCTCGACACGACAGGTCAGGTTGACCGAAGCCGGCCGGGCCTATCTCGGGGAAGTGCGCGACATCCTCGCGCATCTCCAGGCCGCCGACGACATGGCCTCGGGCGCGGCCAACACGCCGGTCGGACAGCTGCGAATCACCTGTCCGCAGGAGTTCGGGCGAATCCATGTCGCGCCGCTTCTGACCAAGTTCCTCGACCAGCACCCCCGGGTTCGCGCCGACGTATTGATGGTCGACCGCATCGTCAACCTGGTCGAGGAGGGCCTGGATATCGCCGTGCGTATCGGCCATCTGCCCTCATCCGAGCTCTCCGCCGTCCGGATCGGTCAGGTTCGCCGCGTCATCTGCGGCTCGCCGGACTATTTCGCCACGCATGGCCGCCCGCAGACGCCGAGCGATCTCGTTTCTCATCGGGTGGTTGCGAGCGGATCAACGCCTCCCCTCGACGAGTGGCGACTCGGTCGGGACGGAACGCAGAGCGTCAGGGTGAATCCTCGACTCACGGTCAGCAGTTTGGCCGCGGCCATCGATATCGCCAGGCAAGGCTGGGGGCTGTGTCGCGTGCTGTCGTATCAGGTCGGGCCCGATCTCGAGTCAGGTAGGCTCCAGACCGTGCTGGAAGATCACGAGCCTACCCCGCTGCCAATTCATCTCGTGCATGTGGAGGGGCGCCGCGCGGCAGCGAAGGTCCGCGCCTTCATCGATTTCGCCGCGCCGCGGCTGCGTCGGATCGAGGGTTTGCGTTGAGGTCAGCAGAGCCGATCAAAACTAGGACCAATCTGCTTTCATCCCTCCTACCAGCAGTCTGGGAACGCCATATCCGCCGCCTCGCGACTCACGCGAAGCGGCGGGTTGCGCCGAAGTTCAGTTACGCCTAAATGCCGAAGCCGCCAGCGACGTTGATGGCCTCGCCATTGATGTAGCCGGCGGAAGGCCCGGCCAGGAAACCGACGATGTCCGCCACTTCCTCGAGGGTCGCGATACGACGGATCGGGTGCATGTCCAGAATGGCGTCGCGGTCGGGAAGCTCACCGGCCACGTCCGAGGCCATGTCCGTGGGCATGATGCCCGGCTGTACCACATTCACCGTGATGTTGCGCGGGCCGAGGTCGCGAGCGATGCCCTTGGCGTAGCCGGCAAGCGCCCACTTGGTGGCGGCGTAATCGGCAACGCCGGCGAAAGGCACGTAGGAGCCGAGCAGGGAACCGATGAAAATGATGCGACCGCCATCGGTCAGCTTGGGCGCCGCCGCCCGCGTGATCGCGATGGTCCCCATCACGTTGACCTGCCACTGACGATTGTAGTTTTCCCCGTCGAGTTCGGGATCATCCACCAGTTGGCCCTGGATCGCGATGCCGGCGTTGTTCACCAGGATGTCGAGCTTGCCGAATTCGGCAATGACGGCGTCGATCAACGGCCTGGCGACCGAGAGATCGGCCTGATCCGCCTGGATCGCCATCGTGCGAGCCCCTGTCGACTTCAGTTGTTCCACCACCGTATTCGCCTTGTCGGCGGAAGAGGCGTAGCTGATTGCCACATCGGCACCCAGTTCCGCCAGCCGCGCTGCCGTTACCGCGCCGAGTCCCCGCGAGCCGCCGGTGACCAGCGCGACCTTGCCTTCCAATATTCGATCCATTTCTGCTCCTCCTGACCGATGACATGTCGCCTGCGGATCGAGACCTCACCGTTGACGACCCAAATTAAATAACGACCGTTACGGTAACGATGATTACGAAATGGCTCGCGGCTGTCCAGTGTTTTATAATGGCCGTTACGAAATAAAGGAGAGTCCCATGGGACGACGTCGAGAGTTCGATGTGGAGCAGGCGTTGGAGGCAGCGCTGTGCGTGTTCTGGCGCAAGGGTTACGAAGGCGCGTCCTACAACGATCTGACCCGGGCCACTGGGGTCGAACGGCCAGCACTCTACTCGGCCTTCGGCAACAAGGAAGCCCTGTTCCTTCGAGCCCTGGAGCGCTATGAAGCGCAGCAGCTGGGTTTCTTGCCGGAGGCGCTCGCGCAGTCGACCTCCCGAGACGTCGCCGAGCACGTACTGCGCGGTGTCGCCGAACTGAATACCCGTCATCCGGAGCACAGCGGGTGCTTCATCGTGAATGGCGCGCTGGCGGGGTCGGACGAGTCGGAACCCGTGCGCCAGGCGCTGATAACAGCGCGCGCGAAGGGAGAAGCCCAGCTACGCGAGCGCTTCGAACGGGCGCAGCAGGAGGGAGATCTGCCGGCAACCACAAATTGCGCCGCGCTGGCCGCGTTCTTGATGGCGGTGACCCACGGCATGGCGGTGCAGGCCAAGTCCGGGTTCAGTCGAGAAGCCCTCGATGCGGTAGCCGATCAGGCTCTGGCGACCTGGCCGACGAACGCCTGATCGTCAGTGGGGGGAGTTGCCGCTCCCCAGGTTCGATGGCTCGAAAGCGCCAAGGAAGGTGCAAGAGTCTGCCTCCATCGGACCGTCCCGCCATGCCGCACGACCCACGATCGGATCGTGCGCTGCCGCCAGCCCTTCACTCAGCAGGGATGGATCACCGCTGATCGTCATTTCGCCCGTGCCCAGACGACGGTCGATGGCGACCCAAAGCGCTGGGTCGGCGCTGCGCAATCGATTCTGTCTCCGTGCAGCAGTTGCCGTGATGTCGATGATGATGTCCGCCCGCTCCTCCGGCCCTGCTTCGACCCGAAAAGACGGCAGGCCATCAACAATGTCTAAGCGAAGTCCTTGAACGAGGCCCTTCGGCAGGACCAGAGCCGGGCCAGCCATTCCGGCACTGGTGCAGCCTGGCTTTCGTTGTGTCTATTCAACGGCCAAAACGATCTTGCCTTGGATATGGCCCCTGCCGGCACGTTCATGGGCCTTGCGGGCCTCAGCAAGCGGGTAGACGCTGTCCACGACGACGCGAATCGTGCCGTTATCAAGCCAACGGCCGAGGTCTGACAACTGAGCCCCGCTGGAACGAACCTGGGTCGTCGAGACGGTGACACCTCGCCTCGCGGCTTCCTCGGCGCCGTCGAAGCCCAGCGGGTAGACCGGGAACAGTGCCCCACCGCGCTTCAGCGTGCGCAGGAAACGACGAGTGGTCGGCCCGCCCAGCGCATCGACGACCAGGTCGATATCGTGGACGACGTCCTCGGGGGGGGTGCTGGTGTAATCGATGAACTCATCGGCTCCAAGCTCACGCAGCAGCGATTCGTGCCTGCCCGACGCCACGGCAATGACACGGGCGCCCTTCCGTTTCGCGATCTGTACTGCCAAGTGCCCCACCCCGCCCGCGGCGCCATTGACGAGAACGACCCTGCCCTCCAGCGGCACCGGCTGATGCCGGTTCGGCTGAAGCGGATTGGGCTCGTCGTGACCCAGTTCGACCATGAATTGCCACGCGGTGAGTAGCGACATCGGCGCCCCGGCGGCATGCACATGATCGATGCCGGTCGGCTTGAGCGCGACTTCCGATACCGGCACGCTGACATACTCGGCGTAGGCCCGACTCTTCCCGAACATGCCCTCAGGGAAGCGGACCATCGAGTACACCTCATCACCGATGGAGAAGCTCTCCACATCCTCGGCGACCGCCGCGACGACGCCGGAGATATCCGTTCCCAGAATCAAGGGGAAGTCCAACCGCGGCTGCCATTCAGGCGGCAACGACCGATAGCCATCGCGCAGGTACCAGTCGGGCGGATTGAGGCCGACCGCACAGACACGAACGAGCACCTCACCCGCGTTCAAATCGGGCATCGGTGCCTCTTCGTGACGCAGTACATCGGGACCGCCGAATTCATATTGGCGAATCGATTTCATCGTTTGATTGGACATGACTTTCTTCCCGAGCCACGAATGGGCTATCTTTAACGGAACAGTGCTCCGAATAATCGGAGCACTGCTCCATTTTGTCAAGGTTCAACGATGCGAGTCGATGCCAGGAAGAATTACGACCGCCTGCTTGCGGTTGCGGGCGAGGTTTTCGCCGACGAGGGAGCCGACGCGTCATTACGCGACATCGCGCGCAGGGCCGGCGTCGGGCTGGGCACGTTGTATCGCCATTTCCCGACGCGAGAGGCTCTGCTCGAAACGTTACTGCGCGCCAGCTTCGAGGCACTGGCGGAGCGGGCCAAAGTGCTCGAGAGCTCGGACTCCGCCGACGAAGCGCTCGTGGCGTGGATGCAAGAAACCACTGAGTTCACTTACCGCCAACGTGGCATCATCGCGTTGATGATGGGAGCCATCGAGGATACGAATTCCGCGCTTCATGACTCATGCGTCATGCTGCGGGCGGCAGGCACGGCCCTTCTCACCCGCGCCCAAGCCGAGGGCAAGGCCAGGGATGACCTGAGTGGCGCGGAGCTGTTCGATCTCATCGCGGCGCTCGCCTGGCTGCGCGAGCAGCCATCGCATGCGGCTCGTGCCGATCATCTCTTCACACTCATTGCCGACGCCATCCTGACGGATTCCTCCGGCGCTCATAGCGGAGCGGGGTCAGAACCCGGCACGACGGCGCCCACCGAGACAGTGCCGCCGCCTGCGGGCTAGCGTCGGATGAACAACTCGATTCAGCAAAGGACCTAGGAATGACGGTTACCAAGCAGGCCGAACTGGAGGGGCTGAAAGCCATCGGCCGTATCGTCGCCAATACGATGCACGCCATGGCGAGGTCGATGGAGCCCGGCATGACGACGCGAGAGCTGGACGAGATCGGTAAGGAGTTGCTGGAGCGAGAGGGCGCACTATCGGCGCCACAAGCGATTTACGACTTCCCCGGGGCAACCTGCATCAGCGTCAATGAAGAGATCGCCCACGGCGTTCCAGGCGAGCGAGTGATCGCGCGGGGTGACCTGGTCAACATCGATGTTTCGGCGTCGAAAGACGGCTATTTCGCGGATACCGGGGCAACCTTCCGTGTCGCCCAGGTGGAGCCTTCGCTGGAGCATCTCTGCCGTGACGGCAAACTTGCCATGGAAATTGGCATTGCCAAGGTCGGCAGCGAAAAGCCGCTGGCGGGTATTGGCCAGGCCATCGGGCGCTTTGCCTCGGATCGGGGCTACACGCTCATTCGCAATCTCGCCAGCCATGGCGTAGGCAGATCCCTGCACGAATATCCCGAAGAAATCGCGACCTGGCCGACCCGAAACGACAAGCGGCGTATCAGCAAGGGGCTCGTTCTGACCGTCGAACCGTTCCTCTCCCGGGGTGGGCTCTGGGCCGCCGCAGGGAGTGACGGATGGACGCTCTACAGTGAACCCAGCGCTCCCGCCGTGCAGTATGAACATACGGTCGTGGCGACGGATCGGGGCGCGATCATCGTTACCCTGCCGGGTTGATCAGCTGCGCGCCAGCGCTATCGGCACGACGAGACGGAGGCCGTTGCCGATGAGCACCATTGGCGATCCGGGTCTTGATAGCGCCCGCCGATTATCCCGCCGCCCCATGCACGACCGCTCGAAGTCGTTCATGCTGGACGCATCACCGTCCTCTCGTCATTCACCACAGTCCGCATCGGCCAGGAGCAACCATGACCCGACCATCGGAGCCCACTCGCCAAGCGCTATACGAACAGGCCCAGCAGCGCGGCATCGCGGGTCGCTCGTCGATGACCAAGGCACAACTGGCGGCGGCGCTCGAGCAGAATCCACCCAAGGAGCCCGCACCGGAGGCAGCAACGCGATTCGAGACGTTCAAGCGCCTGGCCGAAGCGGTGGCCGACGGCGAATTCGTCCTGCGGCCGCGCGCGCTGACCGGCCACGAGCGGCGACGCCACCTGCGCCAGACACTGCGCGAGGATCACCGGATGCGGATCGCCAATGGCTCCGAGGAAGGAAGCATCAAGTTCGACAAGCTCTCCGACTCGCTGTTCTCGTTCTTTCGCGGCACCGCGCTGCTGTTTTACCGCGACATGGCCGGCGACGACGCCTGGATGCCGACCGTGCTCGCCCTGGGTGACGTCCATCCCGGCAATTTCGGCGTCATGCCCAATATCGACAACGTGCCGATCTTCTCGGTCAACGACTTCGACGAGGCCTATTACGCGCCGTTCACCTGGGACATCAAGCGCGGCGCGGTGGGCTTCATGATCGCCGCGGAGGTCGAAGGCGAGCTCAAGTACAAGCATCGCCTCAAGATCGTGCGCCGATTCGTGGAGGGTTATATCGAGGAGATGGCGCGACTGGCGCGGGAAGGCACCGAGCAGGACGAGGAGATGCGCCACGACAACGCGCCCAAGTTGATCAAGAAGCTGTTCGAGGATGCCGACGAGGATCGCGCCGAGTGGCTGGCCGACGACTATCTCGACGAGAGCCGCCGCGGCTTCCGTCCGACCAAGAAGCTGGTGCCGATCTCCTCCCGGCGCGACGAGTTCCAGACAATCATGGATCGCCTGATCGCCGATAACGACATCGAGATACCGGCCCGTGCCCGCGCGCGCGATGGCGACGGCGTGCGCGTGAAAGATGTCGCGATCCGGCTCGGCCAGGGCACCGCTTCACTGGGGCTCAACCGCTACTACGTGCTGATCGAAGGCCCCGGCGGCGAGGGCAAGGACGACCTGATCGTCGAACTCAAGCAGGCCCGTCGCTCCGCCCTCTCCGGCCTGGTGCCGCCCTCCCCCTACGAGATGGACTCCCTTGCCGAGCGCGTCAGCCATGCCCAGGCCGTGCATCTGGTGCGCGGTGATATCTTCTACGGGCACGTCGAGTTCGATGGCCTGAGTTATCTCTCCCGAGAACGCGCCCCGTTTCGTGACGATATCGATCTCGACGATCTCTCCAAGAGCGAATGGAGGGACTACGCTCACATCTGCGGTGGCGTCCTGGCCCGCGTGCACGCCCTCTCCGACGAATCCGGCAGACTCGACTACGATATCGAACCCGCCATCGTCGACGCCATCGGCCCACCGGCACTGTTCACCGAGGACATGGTGGAGTTCGCTGTGGAGGCCGCCGACCGCGTGCGGCGAGACCACGAAATGTTCCGCGAGGATCATGCCCGCGGCGCCTTCGAGCATCTGGACTGGGTGCATCGGTGAGACGCCATCGCTGCGCGGCAGTCTGCCGATGTGACTGGACGGACAAGAGTGCTGTCGCCGTTCGCTGAGGCGCCGGCACGATCAACCGACAGTGACTGGATCGTTCAGCGAGCTTGAAACTTCTGCCATGGAGGCCGTTCAACCACTGATGGAAGGGGAGCACACTTGGAAAATGCCACGCCGGTGACAATCAGCTCACTCGTCGATCGACCGGACTTTGTCGACGCCTGCGCAGCCTGGACCTACGGCCAATGGGGCGTGGGCTCGACGCGCACGCTCGAAAGCACGCTGGAACGATTCAGGCTGGCCGCCAGTGACCACGCTATTCCGCTCACCGTCGTGGCCCATATCGATGACCGGCCCGTCGGCATGGCGAGCCTGTTCGATGACGATTGCGATCTTCGCCCTAGTCTGCGGCCCTGGCTGGCTGCCGTGTTCGTTCACCCCGACCATCGCGGCAAGGGCGTCGCCGGTCTGCTGATCGAGAGCGTGGAACAGGCGGCACGGCGCCTGGGCGAAGACACGATCTATCTGACCACCCAGGACAGCCAGAGCCTCTACGCCCGGTACGGCTGGCAGCACGCCGGCATCGTCCAGTATCCGGACTGCGATCTCTATCTAATGCATAAGGCGTTGGGCTGAAAACGAGACAATCACCCGTCGCTCAACGACCGGGTGCCGATCTTCGGCGCCGTATCACCCCGGCAGCAGGTTCATCCTCTTATGCGCGCGAAAGCTGCTCACCTCGCACCCGCCGGGATCAAGCGGCTGGGCCCGTGCTCTCTCGTATCACCAGCTCGAAAGGCATGATGCGATGCGCATCCGCTGCGTCATCCCGGTCATCGATGATGTCGAGCAACAGGGCCACGGCCTCGCGACCGAAATCTTCGGCGGGCTGGGCGATGGTCGTCAGGGAGGGATCGCAGAAGGAAGCGAAGGCGATATCGTCGAATCCCGCCACCGAGATATCCTCGGGCACCCGAAGCCCCGCCTCCTTGATGCGTCGCATGGCCCCCATGGCCATTTCGTCGTTCTCGCAGAAGATCGCCGTGGGGGGATCGGCTCGCGACAGCAGTTCATCCGCCGCCCGATGGCCCGAGGGCGGAGTGAAGTCGCCGGGACACCACAGGCTGTCGTCCGGCACCAGGCCGGCGGCGGCCAGGGCATCCTGGAAGCCCAGCAGACGATCCCGGGTCAAGGGGCTGTTGCGCGGTCCCTTGATCATGCCGATACGGCGATGCCCCAGTGCCAGCAGGTGCTCGGTCACTGCTCGGGCGGCGGCTCGGTTGTCGAGCTTGACGGTGGGACACGGTGCCTCGTCGAGCACTTCACAGGCGTTGACCATCGGCGGTCGCGCCTTGCCGCTCGATGTCGCGAAGGGATCATAGGCGCGCAGTTGGATGAGGCCATCGGCCTGCCGGGTCGACACCAGGCCAGCGTAGGCTCGTTCGGTACGTTCGTCACCGAGTGTATTGCACAGCAGAATGCCGTATCCCCGCCGCTGCGCCGCTTCCTGAATGCCACCAATCACTCGGGCAAAGAAGGTGTTGGCAATGATCGGTACCAGCACGACCAGATTGCGGGTCCGTTGCGAGCGAAACTGCACCGCCGTGAGATTCGGTCGATAGTCGGCCTGCTCGACAGCGGCCAACACTTTGTCACGCGTCCCCGGCGACACGACGTCGGGGGTCTTCAAGGTACGCGACACCGTCGCCACCGACACGCCGGCCAGCTTGGCCACCTTGCGAATATTGGTCATGCCCGGCTGTGAACCTCCCGTCTCGTCAACCACCTCGGCATCATGCCGCTGGCCAGTCTACTGCATCGGCACTCCGGGCTCATCGCCCCATCGGCGAAGAGCCTGAGACCTAGGTCGCATTGATACTCCGCCCTTGGATGACTAGTTTACCGTCAAATGTAACCGGTTACATCGAGAGAGCATACCGGTCGTCACAGCCCAGCCGAGCATCCCGTGGAGGACGAATGACCACAACGAAACGACGCGTGCGAATGGGCATGATCGGGGGTGGTGAAGGCGCCTTCATCGGCCGGGTGCATCGCCTGGCTGCCGCCCTGGACGGTGAGCTGGAACTGGTCTGCGCCAACTTCAGCCGCGACCCCGGCAACAACGTCCGCACCGGCGAGGCCTGCGGCCTGTCGACACGGCGCCTCTACCCCGACTGGCAGTCGCTGATCGATGGCGAACGCCAGCTCCCCGAGGACCAGCGCATGGATATGCTGGTCGTGGTCACCCCCAACCATCTGCACGTACCCATCAGCCAGACCGCGCTCGACGCGGGCTTCCATGTCTTCTGCGAGAAGCCGGCGGCGACCACCCTGGCGGAAGCACGCCGACTCGCCACCACCCTCGAGGCGAGCAAGGGCCTCTATGGTCTCGCCCACACCTATCTCGGTTATCCCATGGTCTGGCAGGCACGCCGCCTGGTGAGTGATGGCGAGCTCGGTCGGCTGCGCAAGATTCATGTCGAATATCCCCAGGGCTGGCTCGGCACCAACCTCGAGGGCACCGGCAACAAGCAGGCGGGATGGCGCACCGACCCCGCCATCGCCGGTGCCAGCGGCTGCATGGCCGACATCGGCACCCACGCCTTCGGCCTCGCCGAGTTCATCTCGGGACACCACGTCACCGAGCTCTGCGCCGCCCTCGGCATCCATGGCGAACAGCGGCGCCTGGATGATGACGGCGACGCCCTGTTCCGCACCGCCGAAGGTGCCAGCGGCACCCTGATGGCCAGCCAGGTCTGCACCGGCGAGGAGAACGCCCTGAAGATCCGCCTGTATGGCGATCGCGGCGCGCTGGAGTGGCAGCAGATGGAGCCCAATACCCTGATCCACCGGCGCCTCGACGAGCCCATGCGGGTGCTGCGCGCGGGGATCGACCAGCCCGGCCTGGCGCCGGAGGCCCTGGCGCGGCTGCGCCTGCCCGGCGGCCATCCCGAAGGTTACCTGGAGGCGCTGGCCAATCTCTACCGCGATTTCGCCGACGCCGTCCGACGCGGCGATCGCGGCGCCGCCGACGGCGTTCCCGGCATGGACGAGGGCCTGCGGGGCATGGCCTTCATCGAGGCCCTGCTGAAAAGCCAAGCCGGCACCGCCAAGTGGACATCCCTCGAGGACACTTCCCAGCGGCATGACGCGGAGGCAACCACATGACAGGCACTCACGACACCGGTATCCAGGGGCCGGCGCTCTTTCTCGCCCAGTTCCTCGACCACCACCCGCCTTTCGACGATCTCGACACCATCACCCGCTGGGCAGCCTCGCTCGGCTATCGTGGCGTCCAGATGCCGACGGTCGATCCACGCCTGATCGACCTCGAACTCGCCGCCGACAGCCAGGATTACTGCGACGAACTGACCGGACGCTGCGCCGAGGCCGGCGTGGCGATCAGCGAGCTCTCCACCCATCTACAAGGCCAACTGGTGGCGGTACACCCCGCCTTCGATGAACTGTTCGACGGCTTCGCTCCCGCGCACCTGCATGGGCGGCCCGACGCACGCCGGCACTGGGCCGAGGAACAGCTCAAGCTCGCCGCCCGCGCCAGCCGGCGACTGGGGCTGACAGCACACGGCACCTTCTCCGGTTCCCTGCTGTGGCCGTACCTCTACCCCTGGCCGCAACGGCCGGCGGGGCTGATCGAGGAGAGTTTCGCCGAACTGGCCCGTCGCTGGCGGCCGATCCTCGATGTCTTCGACGAGCAGGGCGTCGACCTGTGCTTCGAGATTCATCCGGGGGAAGACCTGCACGACGGCGCCACCTTCGAACGCTTCCTCGACGCCGTGGACGGCCACTCCCGGGCGAAGATCCTCTTCGACCCCAGCCACATGGTGCTGCAGCAGCTCGACTACCTGGGCTTCGTCGATCGCTACCACGAGCGGATCGGCATGTTCCACGTCAAGGATGCGGAGTTCACGCCCAGCGCCCGCAGCGGGGTCTACGGCGGCTATCAGGGCTGGGTCGACCGCCCCGGTCGCTTCCGCTCGCTGGGCGATGGACAGGTCGACTTCAAGGGTATCTTCTCGCGGCTCACCCAGTACGGCTACGACGGCTGGGCGGTACTCGAATGGGAATGCTGCCTCAAGGACGCCGCCCAGGGCGCCGCCGAGGGCGCGCCCTTCATCGCCAGTCACCTGATCATGCGTGCCGACAAGGCCTTCGACGACTTCGCCGACACCGGCTCGGATCCCGGGCGCAACCGGCGCCTGCTGGGACTCGGCAAGACGGACTGATACCCACCACACAATAACGAGGGTTCGCCATGCTCAGCACACGGCTCGGCATCATGATGTTTCTGCAGTTCTTCATCTGGGGCGGCTGGTTCGTCACCCTGGGCACCTTTCTCTCCCAGAACCTGGACGCCAGCGGAAGCCAGATCGGCATGGCCTTCTCGACCCAGTCTTGGGGCGCGATTATCGCGCCCTTCATCATCGGTCTGATCGCCGACCGCTACTTCAATGCCGAACGCATCCTTGCCGTGCTGCACCTGGGTGGCGCCGCGCTGATGTTCGGTCTTTACCGCGCCCAGGACTTCGCCACCTTCTATCCGCTGGTCCTGGTCTACATGATCCTCTACATGCCCACCCTGGCGCTGGTGAACTCGGTCTCCTTCCGCCAGATGAACGATCCTTCGCAGGAATTCGCCAGGATCCGGGTCTGGGGCACCATCGGCTGGATTCTCGCCGGACTGGCGATCAGCTACCTGTTCTCCTGGGACGGCGCCGAGGCCATTGCCGGCGGCGCCCTGCGCAATACCTTCCTGATGTGCGCCATCGCCTCGCTGGCGCTGGGCCTGTACAGCTTCACCCTGCCAGCCACGCCGCCCAAGGCGGACACCCGCAAGCGCGGACTGAAGGAGATCCTCGGGCTCGATGCCCTGCAACTGCTCAACGACCGCAACTACGCGATCTTCTTTGTCGCCTCTGTGCTGATCTGCATCCCGCTGGCGTTCTACTACCAGAATGCCAACCCCTTCCTGGCGGAGGTCGGCGTGGCCAACCCCACCGGCAAGATGACCCTGGGACAGGTCTCGGAAGTTCTGTTCATGCTGCTGCTGCCGGTGTTCATCCACCGCTTCGGCATCAAGATCACGCTGATCGTCGGCATGCTGGCCTGGGCCGTGCGTTACGCCCTCTTCGCCGTCGGCGATGCCGGTGAAGGCGTCTACCTGCTCTTGATCGGCATTGCCCTGCATGGCGTCTGCTACGACTTCTTCTTCGTCTCGGGGCAGATCTACACCGATGCACGCGCCGGCGAACGCTTCCAGAGCGCCGCCCAGGGCATGATCACGCTGGCCACCTACGGGGTCGGCATGCTGATCGGGTTCTGGATCGCAGGCCTGGTCACCGACCACTACGCCACCGCCGATGGCCACGACTGGCAGGGTATCTGGCTGTTTCCTGCAGGCTTCGCCCTTGCCGTCCTGCTGCTCTTCCTGGTGGCCTTCAAGGACAAGCAAGGCGTCAGGGGTGTCACCGAGACGGAACGGACCTGAGAGATCGGCCGCCGCAGGGGTGCCAAGCCGATCGGCGACGCCTGGAGGCAGCGATTGGATCAGCGGCGTCGCCCGACCATGGGTGCGGGAGGCCGATGCCTCCTGCACGCCTCGGTTAATGATCACAACAGCGCCTCTTACCGGGCCTGGTGGAGGGTTCTCACACCGGGGCGGAAACCCGGTTCAAGCCGCTCTCCTGCTGTTCATTCCCTGAGGCCACCTTACCGAGTCCGCTTCACCTGTTTCAGGATATCGATGAACGCGCGCAGTGACGCTGGCACATGGCGGTTGGCCGGATAGTAGAGCGCGAGTCCCGGCGTTGGCGGGCACCAGTCATCGAGGACGGTCACGAGTTGGCCCGATTCCAGATATGCCTGGGCGAAGTGGTCGGGGACATAGGCGATGCCATGCCCGTCCGCGGCCGCCTCTACCAGGAGATCATTGTCGTCGAGAGTGAGATTGCCAGGGGCGTCCACCGCCAGCTCGGCGCCCCGTCTGGAAAACTCCCAGCGATAGCGCTTTCCACTGGGCAGGCGTTGGCGGATGCAGCAATGCACATGCAGATCATCGGGCGTGGTCGGCCTCGACCTGCCTTCCAGATAGGACGGCGCCGCCACGGCGATGAAGCGCACGTCAGCCCCGAACCGTACCGCGACCATGTCCTGCGGAATCGTTTCCATCAGGCGCACGCCTGCATCGAACCCCTGTTCCACGACATCGACGAGACGTCCTTCCGAGACCAGATCGAGCTCGACGTCGGGATAGCGCTCCAGGAACGGAGGCACCACGTCCCGCAGGAGGATACGGGCACCGCCTTTGTTCGCATTGATCCGCAGCGTGCCGGTTGGCGTGCCGCGCTCCTCGGAGAGGGTATCGAGCGCCTGATCGAGATCCCGAAGAACCGGACGGAGCTGAGCGAGCATCCGGGCGCCAGCCTGGGTCAGTGACACGCTGCGTGTCGTCCGGTTGAAGAGCCGGACGCCCAGCTTGCCCTCGAGTCCGATGATCGTGTGGCTGAGCGCAGAGCGCGAGACGCCCATGACGTCGGCCGCCCTGCGAAAGCTGAGGTGACTGGCCACTGCAGTGAAGGCGGCCAGATCGTTCAGACTGGGACGCATCATTCGTGATTATTCCTCACCACCTCATCCCATATTGGCGATCTTATAACACCAATCTTCTTGATTTACATTTGCAAATCTACAGAGGAGTCATCAAATGACGAAAACATGGTTTATCACCGGCGCTTCCTCGGGGCTCGGTCTCGAGATGACCCAGCGACTGCTGGCCCAAGGCGATACGGTGGTCGCAACGACACGACGCTCAGGGGCGCTAATTGAACTCGAGCAGCAGTACCGTGAGCGCCTGGATGTGATTCCGCTAGATCTGCTCCAGCCGGACAGTACGGCATTGGCCGTCGAAGGCGCGTTTCAGCGACACGGTCGGATAGACGTGGTGGTGAGTAATGCCGGCTACGGCCTGTTCGGAGCCGCTGAAGAGCTTACCAACGATCAGATCGAGCGGCAGATTGCCACCAATCTCACCGGGTGCATCCACTTGATCCGTGCCGCTCTACCCCGTCTTCGCCAGCAGGGCGGTGGAAGGGTCGTGCAGGTCTCGTCAGAAGGTGGGCAGATCGCTTATCCGGGCTTCAGCCTCTATCACGCCACCAAATGGGGTATCGAAGGCTTCGTCGAATCAGTGGCCCAGGAAGTGGCTCCCTTCGGTATCGACTTCATCATCGCCGAGCCGGGGCCGACCGCTACCAATTTTGGTGCCAATCTCGTTTATGCCACCCCCATGGAGGCCTACGACCAGACGCCTGCCGACGCCGTTCGTCGCGCAATCGGCGACGGAAGCTTCGAGATCAAGGGCGATGCGGCGCGTACCGTGGACGCCATCATTTCTGCCGCCGAGAGCACGACACCACCCTTGCGGTTGGCACTGGGCAGCACCGCCTATGCGTCGATCTCGCAGGCACTCTCCACACGTCTGACGGCCCTAGAGGCGCAGCGGGAGCTCGCCTACTCTGCCGACCGGCAGGCGCCGTGAAATCGCAGCAACCCAGACATCAGGAACAGGAGAAAAACATGTCCATTCGCCCGGTCATATTGGCGTTCGCTCTCGGAATCTTGTCCTCATCCGCCTTTGCGCAGACCAGCGCTGACAATCAGGTACTGGGCACCTGGAAAATGGTGTCGGCAACGATCGATCCCGGTGGCAGAAATATCCCCGCCTATGGAGAAAAACCCAACAGTCTCCTCGTCTTTACGCCTGACATGCACTTCGTGGAGGTGCTGACCGACGCCGACACGCCTCGGTTTGCGTCCAATGCTCGCGGTGGGGGAACAGATGAAGAGAACCGCATGGCGATGTCACGCGGCATCGGCTTCTTCGGCACCTATACCGTCGACAGCAACGGAGAATTCAGCGGGAACCGTGTCCTGGGTTCGACATTCCCTAACTGGGTCGGCAGCGTCCGGACGCGTAATGACCTGACACTGGTCGTGTCAGGCGACCGCATGACCGAACAGTTTCGGCGGCCCGAGGGGACCCAGATCCAGATCGAATGGCGGCGCGTCGAGTAATGGCAGCGCGTCGAGTAAAGAACGGGGAGCACGAACCCTTCGATGATAACCAGAGGCGAAGTAGGACGACCGGGAGCAGATGAAGTCGAGTCGTTGATGAGAGCGAGCTTCTTGCCACACCCATACAAAGAAAAACCCATATACCGCCAATAGAGTCAAACTCCTACGAGAAGTGCCGCACGATCGCTGACAAACACCAAATTGATAACAAGCGCCATGTCACTATCGTGCTATACAACCACAATTTCTGGACTAAAAACCTCGACGAACTGGGACAATAGCAACGCGTTGGCATGAACTCATTTTATAGGAAGAGGCCCTGGTTTTCAGGGCTCCCCTGGCGAATAGCGAATACGCTCTACTGCGGTGCGGCCAAATGGCAGCACCCCCGCAAAGCCTTCATGCCCTCGTCTTTACTCTTCATTTCGAGACCTGCCCCGCCAACGAACACGCCCATCTTGATATACTGCTCAACGAAGTAATTCTCGCCGGCGCTCGCGGTAAAGACGAGCGTATTGTCACTGAATTCGGATTCAGTTGACAGGCTGTGCTCGCCCGGTTCTATCAATTCATAAAAATAGACGCCATTGGCGGTCTCACCAAGTAGTTGGCCATCCAGAGAGATAGACTTCTTTAGTGCCTTGCCCATGAAGCTGTCGCGGTAGACGTAGAGGCCAGCTTCACCCTTCGGGGGTGCGGGGAACTGCTTGAGTGCAAGATCTTCATCGCTGGAACCCATGGGCACCGAAGCACATCCTGAAGCCAGCAGCGTCGTGGTGATAAGCGCGCCTAACATCGCTTTTTGATACATCTATGTTCCCTTCTCGAATCTTTTCTTGGTATTTGTCTCGGCAAACCAAGTATCGACCGCAGAAGGGATTTCCTTAACAAAGACGATTCATAGACCGAGTATCGCGTGGTCGTATCACCCCAGCAGCAGGTCGCCCTCGATGGGAATGAACTGGCTCGCCGCGTTGATGAGCGAATGCGCGGTGAACTTGGGCACGCCGTAGACTTCGACGCGCTTGCCGTGGACCTCGCGGATCTTGCGCGCCAGCAGGTCGAAGTCGCCGTCGCCGGAGACCAGCACCACCACATCCGCCTGGGCCGCGTACTCGATGGCATCGAGGGTGATGCCCACGTCCCAGTCGCCCTTGGCGGAGCCGTCCGCGCGCTGGATGAACGGCTTCAGCTTCACCTCGAAGCCGATCGTGCGCAGGGTGTTCTGAAAGCCGCGCTGCTTGGCGTCGCCTTTGTCGGTGGCGTAGCAGCGCGCGGTCAGCACCTCGCGGCCCGCCGTCGCTTTCGCCCAGAAGCGGCGATAGTCGAACTGCTTGGCGTAGGCATCGCGTGTGGTGTAGTAGACGTTCTGGGTGTCGACGAAGATCGCGACCGTGGTCATGGGGCGGGGTTTCCAGAGGTGGCCGAGCGCCGGCGCCTTTTCGTACACACTCTAGCGAACCAAAACGCGTCGGCGAGCCGTTTCCGGCCCGCCGACATCGAACTCGCTACGGCCGAACCTAGCGAGCGAGTTCCTCGCGTACGATCGCCGCACCAGCGCTCAAAGCCTTCAGCTTGCCCTGCGCGACCTGGCGAGACAAGGGCGTCATGCCGCAGTTGGTGCAGGGGTAGAGCTTGTCGGCATCGACGAATTTGAGCGCCTTGCGCAGGGTTGCGGCGACCTCTTCCGGCGTTTCGATGGTGTTGGTGGCCACGTCGATCGCCCCGACCATCACCTTCTTGCCGCGGATCAGTTCGATCAGCTCCATCGGCACATGGGAGTTCTGGCACTCCAGCGAGACGATATCGATGTTCGACGCCTGCAGCTTGGGGAAAATCTCTTCGTACTGGCGCCACTCCGACCCCAGGGTCTTCTTCCAATCCGTGTTGGCCTTGATGCCGTAGCCGTAGCAGATATGCACGCCGGTCTCGCACTCGACCCCTTCGATGGCTTTCTCCAGGGCGGCGATGCCCCAGTCGTTCACCTCGTCGAAGAAGACGTTGAAGGCGGGCTCGTCGAACTGAATGATATCCACGCCGGCGGCGGCCAGGTCGCGGGCTTCCTGGTTGAGGATCTTGGCGAACTCCCAGGCCAGCTTTTCACGGCTCTTGTAGTGGCCGTCATAGAGCGTGTCGACCATGGTCATCGGGCCCGGTAGCGCCCACTTGATCGGCTGGTCGGTCTGCTGGCGCAGGAATTTGGCATCCTCGACGAAGACCGGCTTCTCCCGCGCCACGGGGCCGACCACCGAGGGCACGCTGGCGTCGTAACGGTCGCGGATCTTGACGATCTCGCGCTGCTCGAAATCGACACCGCTCAAGTGCTCGATGAAGGTGGTGACGAAGTGCTGGCGAGTCTGCTCGCCGTCACTGACGATATCGATACCCGCCCGCTGCTGATCGTGCAGCGAGACACGTAGTGCATCCCGCTTGCCCTCGGCCAGCTCCTCGTCCTGCAGTTTCCAGGGAGACCAGAGCGTCTCGGGCTGGGCCAGCCAGGCGGGCTTGGGCAGGCTGCCGGCGGTCGACGTGGGCAACAGAGTCTTCATGCAAAAATGACCTTCATAACGGGTTGATCAAAGGATGTCGTTGGAACGGATCGATCAAAGAGAATAATTAGCCGACCACTGTTCGAGCACATGGCGGTAGGGCTTGATGAAGTGCCGCTCGGTGAACTTGCCCTGCTCGACGGCCAGCTGGCTGCGCTCTTCGCGGTCGTAGACGATGCGCGTCAGCGAGTAGTCCTGATGCTCGAGGCTCGGCTGGTAGATCTTGCCCGCCACCGAGTTGGCGTTGTAGATCTCGGGGCGGTAGATCTTCTGGAACGTCTCCATGGTGCTGATGGCGCTGATCAGCTCGAGATCGCTGTAGTCGGCCAGCAGATCGCCGGAGAAGTAGAACGCCAGCGGTGCGACGGCGTGCGGAGGCATGAAGTAGCGCACCTGCAGGCCCATCTTGCCGAAGTAGAAGTCCGTCAGCGAGGAGTCGTCGTTTTCATACTCCACGCCCAGCACCGGGTGGCGATTGTCGGTCTGGCGATAGACCTTGCTGCTGGAGACGCTGAGGCAGATGACCGGCGCCTTGCCGAAGGAAGCACGATAAGCGTCGGAGTCGACGAAGCGCTTGAACAGCTTGCCGTGCAGATCGCCAAACCCATCGGGGATGCCGAATTCGGCGCGGTCCCGGTTGTGCTCCGACAGCCAGACGCTGAAGTCGTAGTCGCGCACGTAGGAGGAGAAGTTGTTCCCCACCATGCCCGGAATGCGCTTGCCGGTGTGCTTGTCGATGATCGTCGTCTTCAGCATCTCGATCGCCGGGAAGGTGTCATCCTCGTCCTCGGCCCCCACGCTCAGCTCACCGGTGATGATATCGAGTTCGACGGCGTAGCGATCCGCCTTGGGGTTGTCCCAATGCGCCAGGGCATTGAAGCGGTTGTCGATCATCGTCAGGGCATTGCGCAGGTTCTCCTCGCGACGCTCCCCTCTTGCCAGGTTGGCGAAGTTGGTGGTGGTGCGCGTGTTATCGGCCGGACGGTAATGCTCGTCGAACCGAACGCTCTTGATATCGAATGTGAAGTCGTGATTCATCGCGAACAAGCACCCTGTTTGTCGAGAGAGGCGCCGGGCCGTCGGCAGGCCCAGCGTCTGTCAATGCCATGTTGGTCAGCACGTGTTTGCCAACGTGTTGACCAATGCCGTGTCTGACGTATCGACCGACAGCCGCCTAGCGGCTGTCATCGAAGCGGGTGCTATTTATGCCAGAGCGGCTGGATGCATGAAAAGCGATAAGATTTCAGCTCAAGATGAATCACGTTCATGATTCGCCAAAACCCTTGCCGGCTAGTCAGGAAAGTTAGCGTGATGGCGGATTTTCGCGGCAGGCGGATTCGGGGCACTTTGCCGCCCTTCTCCCATCGCCACGGCCACCCGAGTCGAACTGCTGCGCAAGCCCATCGACATCCCCATCGCAGGCGCCCCGTAAGATCGACGTGCCGGCACGGTGATGGTAAACCCCGATGGTAAACTCAAGGCACCGTGCGTTAGCCGCGATCAAGGGGCCGGGGCGCCTCGTTCGAGGGGATCGATCTACTGATCCAGTCCGCTCATCAGCACGTATTTGACGTCCACGTACTCCTCGATGCCGTAGAAGCTGCCCTCGCGGCCGTAACCGGATTGCTTGACGCCGCCGAACGGTACCGACGCCGTGCCCACCGAGCCGGTGTTCAGAATGACCATGCCCGCCTCGAGCGCGCGTGACAGCCGGAACGACCGCCCCAGATCCCGGGTGTAGCAGTAGGCGACAAGACCATACTCGGTGGCATTGGCACGCTCGATCACCTCCGCCTCCCTCTTGAAGCGATAGACGGCAAATACCGGGCCGAATATCTCGGTCCGGGCCACCTCGGCATCGTCGTCCAGTTCGGTGATGATGGTCGGTTCATAGAACAGACCGCCCTGCGCATGCGGTTCGCCGCCCAGGACGATATGCGCACCGTGCTGGCGGGCACTCTCCACCAGCGAGGAGACTTTTTCCAGGCCGGCACGATTGATCATCGGCCCGACCACGAAATCGTCTCGCATGCCCTCGCCGACCTCGATGCCGGACACCCGCTCGACCAGCTTCTCGACGAACCGATCATGAATGGCGTCATGCACGTAGAAGCGATTGGGCGAGATGCAGACCTGGCCCGAATTGCGCAACTTGGCACTCACCGCGCCCGCCACGGCAGCGTCGATGTCGGCATCGTCGAAGACGATGAACGGCGCATTGCCACCCAGCTCCAGTGTCATGCGGGTCAGCGTCTGGCCGGCAGCGCTGGCCAGCCGGCGACCGACGGCGGTCGAGCCCGTGAACGAGATCTTGCGGATCCGTGTGTCGGCAATGAAACGCTCGCCGATCTCCTGCGGATTGCCGGTCACCATTTCGAACACGCCTTCCGGAATGCCCGCCTCGCGCGCGGTTTCCAGCAGCTTGTAGGCCGTCAGCGGTGTCTCCTCGGAGGGCTTGATGATCATCGTGCAACCGGCGGCGAGTGCGGTGGCGATCTTGCGGGTGATCATCATGAAGGGGAAGTTCCAGGGCGTGATGGCCGCCGTCGGGCCGACCGGCTCCTTGACCACCATGATCTGGGCATTCGCCGCGTGGGTGGGAATGGTATCGCCATAGACACGCTTGGCCTCTTCCGCATACCACTCGATGAAACCGAGGCCGTACTCGATCTCGCCGTAGGCCTCGGCGAGACACTTGCCGTTCTCCTTCACCATGAGCTCGGCGAAGGCGGCCTTGTCGTCGCGAATTCGCTCGAACCAGCCACGCAGCAAGTCACCACGCTCTTTCGCCAGCTTGCGTGACCAGGCGGGAAAAGCGGCGCAGGTACGGTCGATCGCCGCGTTCACTTCATTCAGGGACATCGCCGGCGCTTCACCGACCACCGAGCCATTGGCGGGATTCAGGACTTCGATCATGGTGCTGTTCCTCAGGAGTGGATGGCTGAGATACCAGGCTTCGAACCCTCGCTGGTATCGATCTCCTCCCGTTGAGCTCGGGCAGGAGACGCATTGCATGATAGAAAGCCGAATCCCCATCCACGATGGCCCAGAATCTCCCGTTATTGCCTAAACCTCTCGGTCGCCAAGAATATCCTCCAAAGCTGTGGCAAACTCCTCCTCATCGATTGACCCCATCGCCACCCCTCATGCGGCGCACCAGGAGACTCGGCCATGACGCGATCCCAGCCCTCTCGGGCACCGAGACACCAACCCGAAGCGGATACGCCGCAACAGGCCATGATCGCGTTGCTGAAAACGCTGGCGCCTGACGAGGGCTACAACCTGACGGCCCTCCCTGACGTGCGCTTGCTGCGCTCGAACCGGCCCCTCGCCTCCACGCCCGTGCTCTACGACCCCGGCATCGTCATCGTCTGCCAAGGGCGCAAACGGGGAATCTTCGGCGGCCAGGTCTACCTCTACGATGCGCAGCACTATCTGGCCGTCTCCGTCCCCGTCCCTTTCACCATGGAGACCGATGCCAGCGAGCACGAACCGTTGCTCGCCATTTACATGCACCTGGACTTCAAGCTGGCCGCAGACCTGATGCTGCAGATCGATCAGTTGGGCGGCACCGAACCCGCCAACCCCCGGGGAATGATGTCGACGCCCATGGACCGCCGACTGGGCGATGCCGTGCTGCGCTTCCTGGAAGCGATGAGCCGGCCGCTCGAGGCCGCGATACTCGGGCCTGCGCTGGTGCGGGAGATCTACTTTCATGTGCTGACGGGCGAACAGGGGCACTCGATGCGGGCGGCGCTGGCCATGCAGGGCCAGTTCGGCAAGGTGGCACGCGCCCTGCGCTGCATTCACGCCTCCTACGCGGACGATCTCGACGTCGAGCAGCTCGCCAGCCGTGCCGGCATGAGCGTTCCCACCTTTCATGCGCACTTCAAGGCCGTGACCCACACTTCCCCCATGCAGTACCTGAAGTCCACGCGCCTGCACCAGGCGAGGCTGCTGATGGTGAGAAACGGCATCACCGCGGCGGCGGCCAGCGCCCAGGTCGGCTACGAGAGCCCGTCCCAGTTCAGTCGCGAGTTCAAGCGCCTGTTCGGCCGAACACCGGCGGCGGAAGTGAAACGGATGAAGGCAGAGTTCGCGATTCCACCCGCGCATGCGGCGGCGACGTTCGTGTCGTCGCACTGAACCGGGAAGAGCGCCACCGAGGCAGGAACGCGTGGCTGAGCGCATTGCCGAGTCTCAAGCGCTCGCCGTCGCCATATGCCATTGAACCGCCGACAGTATCCAGCGGTTCAGGGCAGCGTGGCGATGGCTGCCGAGTTCACTCGTCGTTCACGTCGATCACGATCTTGCCAAACGGCCTGCGCTCCAGATGATCCAGCGCCTGAGGCAGCTCGGCAAAGGTATAGCGCGCCTCGATGACCGGCTCGAGTCGGGCCTGATCCACCGCCCGCACGAAGCGCTCCAGCGCTCGCCGGCTACCGGTGCCGATACCGTGGATCGTGACGTCCTTGAGCATCAGCGGCATGGCTGGGGAGGCGATATCGAATCCCGCCAACGCTCCGATCTGGCATACATGCCCGCCTACGGCGGCCAGTTGGACGGAGACGCCGAGATTATCGCCACCGACCACGTCGAGCACGTGATCCACGCCCTCGTCATCGGTCAGCGCGTACACCGCTTCCACCCAGTCATCGCGGGAACGATCCACCCAGTGATCGGCCCCCAGCGCCAACGCCCGTTCACCTTTCTCCGGTTGGGTGGCAACGATCACCTCTGCCCCGCTCATCTTCGCGATAAGCAGACTGAATAGCGCCACGCCGCCGGTACCCGGAATCAGCACCCGATCGCCAGCCTTGACGCCGGCTCTCTCGACGAGCGCAAACCAGGCCGTCAGTCCGGCGCAGGGCAAGGTACTGGCCTGGGCATCATCCAGCGCGCGCGGCGCATGAACTAGCCAGGCGGCAGGCATGGCCAGGTATTCGCTCAGAACGCCGGGGTAGAAACCGCCCAAGGTACGATAGGCCGGTGTTCTCGCGTTACCCGGTCGGCGCCCATCGATCCAGTCGGGCGTGAATACGGAGATGACCCGATCTCCCTCGGCAAACCCTTTCACTTGCTCCCCCAGTTCGACGATGGTGCCGGCCATGTCGGAACCGGGCGTGAAGGGATAAGCCAGCGGCAGCCCCCTGCCACTCTCGATCACCATCTTGTCGCGGTGGTTGAGCGAGACGGCTCCCACCCTGACCAGCACCTCATCCGCCGCCGGGCGTGGCTTCTCGCAGGTGGCCAGTGTCAGTCTCTCACGACCGATCGCGTCCATTTCCCAACGCCTTGTCGCTTGCATCATGTTGGCTCCATCGAGGGGTGCCGACGGTCGTCGTCGGCAGCGTGGCGAGACTATCCCACGACGGTGAGCGCACTATAATACGCATCAATCGACACACACTGATGAATAAGAGACAGCAATATGAGGTGAAAGAGGGTATGAACGGGAAGGAGATTGCCGAACTCATCGCGTTCATGGAGGTTGCCAGATCGCAGAGTTTCCGCCGTGCTGCATCACGCCTGGGAATGTCGCCCTCGGCGGTGAGTCACACCATCCGCTCACTGGAGACGTGGCTGGGCGTCAGAGTCTTGAGTCGCACCACCCGTAGCGTATCGCTTACCCAGGCGGGCGAACGGTTACTGGAGCGTGTGGCGCCGGCGATCAGCGACATCCGGCAGGCCGTGCATGAGTCGGCGGCGTTTCAGACCTCACCACAAGGCAAGATCCGGATCAACTTGCCGCGCATCGCAGCCCAACTCGTGCTGGTGCCGCGACTTCAAGCCTTCCTGGAGCGCTACCCTCGTATCGAGGTGGATCTCGTCATCGACGACACGCTGACCGATATCGTCTCGCAGGGCTTCGATGCGGGCATTCGCTCGGGTGAGCGCTTGCAGCAGGAGATGGTCGCCAGACAGTTGACGCCGGCACTGAACATGGCCGTGGTGGGGGCACCAAGCTACTTTGCTCGACGCTCGCCACCGGAGGTCCCGGCAGATCTTCACGCGCACGTCTGCATCAATTACCGCTGGAGCGACTCGAACGCCTTGTACGCCTGGACCTTTCAGGAGGGCGACAGACGTTTCGACCTACAGGTTCGCCACGCCTTGACCCTCAATGACACCAGCTTGATCGTCGCGGCGGTTCTGGAAGGCACCGGACTCGCCTATCTGCCACAGAATCATCTGCAAGCCTATTTCGACAGCGGTGAACTGGTGCGAGTCCTCTCCTCATGGACGCCGTCGATCCCGGGGTTCTATCTCTACTATCCGCACCGCGAACACATGCCCAGCGCGCTGAGAGCCTTCGTCGACTTCATGACCGTGCCGGTGGACCAGCCACTCTCACACACCCAGTAATGGCGGCGGAAATAGACGTGGGGATGGGAAAACCTTCGTGAGCGTGGGGAAATACCCGCATTTACTGCAAAGCGCTTGTGAGCAGAACCCCGCCTCTCCTCACGTCCTATCATGGCTGGTATAAGTGCATGATAAGCATCACCACCAGAGCGACCGTCAAAGGAGTCCAACTTGAGCAACACCAGCCGCCAGCTGACCTACCTGGAAAAGGCTCACGCCCACATGGTTTACCTCCGCGTGGTATTCTTCAAATGGCTGATCGTAGTATTGGGCACCATAATTATCCTCCTAAGCATCGCATTGCCCGTGGCGTTCATATACGACAATATTCGCGCCCCCCTGCTGCTAACAGGCTTCTTGATGTTGATGAATTTGGTCATCATGGTGCTTGGTGTTCTATTTGTCGCCCATGGCCTGGGCCGGGCAGCTACGCTCAGGAGCACCACCGATAAGCTGCATGGCCGGTTGATCGAAAAGAGAAATACGGGAAGTTCCGGCAATGGCGGCGGGCGTTTTACCACTTATACCTACTTCATTGATAAAACCCAACTCTATTGGCCGCCCGGTGCCGAAAGTATCTACAAACCCCTTGTGGATCAACAGATCACAGTAACGGTCGCCATGATCGACATTCGAAACCGAGCCAAATTGAGCTCACTTCTCAATATTATTGGTATCGATAAACTCAAGGAAAAACCGTTGGGCATGGGAGTGGTCCTCGAATTCCGAAAGGTTATCGATATTCATGGTGTTCTCGAAAAATATGGGCGCTACTACCTATTGCGCTACCAGCTTCAATGGGCAGCGGGCTTCGGCTTTTTTTCAGCACTCGCCTTTTTTCTTTTAACGCATTCGGCCACAGGCGACTGGATGTCTCAAAAGAGTCATTTCACGCAGGCCATGATCATCTTTGGATATATCTTCGGTAGCATTTTGACGGCTGCTTTCGTGGCCAACAAGTACCCAGCAGTACGTAAATTGTTAAATCCTGAGTATGACAGCACGCCTCACAAGGAGAGATTGAAGGGAAATTGAGCCGGTTGTTCAATGCCGAATTGCTATCTCAACAAGCAGGACCATAAGCGCTACGGGCAGACTGAGATGACATCTCATGAATGCTGCCCGCTATCCACACATCGCCGCCCTAGAAGTAGCCGAAGGGAAGGTTCAGGCTACTGAGCAATGATCTTTCCCAGAGCCATGACCACGCCTAGTCGAGGTAGAGCACTAGCACCTCTTCGATCCAACTTATGAAGGCGCGGACGCGGCGCGACAGATTCCGTGGATGGGCCACGACCAGGGACACATCGAGTGGCTCGGGGCGGAAATCCGGCAGAACCTCCACCAGCGCCCCGCTTTCCAGGTGAGCGCAGCCTGGATCAGGCCGATGCCGACAGGCCAGCGGCTTCGTAGGTCTGGACGCTGTTGACATGCAGGACGCCGGGCAGCGGCAGCGTGGCGTATTCGTCGCCGTCCGGGTATTCCCAGCCATAGGGCCGTGACCGTCGGCACCCAACGGTCACGGCAAGGACATAGCCAGTCACAAGCAGACCGGCCTGGGGCATCCTTACCGTAGATCGCGCGAGACATCCGGAACAACCCCGATCATGTCCATCTCCTTACGTTCCGAAGGCACCGGCGATCTGAGTTGACCAACCCGGCGACATCGGTATTGCTCTTTATGTGTCGGCCGGATCGGCAACGTGCGCGGCGAGGCCGGTTTGGCCCGGCGCAACGTGGTCGGCCATGGTGTGGCGATCGGGGAAGTCACCGCCGTTTTGCGACCGGAAGGGAATCGGCGCGTCGGTGAATAGCCCGGCGAGACGCACACGCCATGCTTCCTTGATCGCCTCCACTTCCTCCGCCGTGGAAACGTGAGCCGCGCGATAGATCGCGTGCGTCGGGAGCACGTCCATGCCGGGGTAGAACAGCGCGCCATGAGTGAGCGGGAACAGCAGCTGCTCGATCGGCCCGTTGATACCCCGCGGGCCATAGTCGGCCGCTGGACCGCCGGCCTGCACGTTGACCAGCGCTCGCTTGCCCTTGAGGATGCCCTCGCCAAAGCGGAACTCGTTGGAGCCATTCTGATAGCCGTAGGCAAAACCGAAGGCATAGACCCGCTCTATCCAGCCCTTAAGGATCGCGGGCACGCCGTACCACCACAACGGGAATTGCAGGACCACAGCGTCGGCCTCGAGCAGCTTCTGCTGCTCGGCGATCACGTCGGGCGTCTGATGGCCGCTTGCATAAGCATGGCCTGACTCCATGATGAACGACAGCCGTTCAGGGTTGTCGCGCATCGGAAAGTCATCGGCGTCGTACACCGCCTTCCACTTCATGCCGTAGAGGTCCGAATGGACCACGGTGTGCCCCGCTGCCGACAGCGTCTCAGTGGTCACGTCGACCAGCTGCCGTGTCAGTGAAGTGGGCTCGGGGTGCGCGTAAACGATGAGAATATTTTTTTTCATGAGATTGTTTCCGCAGCGTTGAGAGCTGTGTCCGCTTGATTGATGTTCCCGATCGGTATCAATTGCTCGCCAGGACTCGCACGTTGGTGATACAGATGTTTTCGTAGGATCTGCGTGCACGCGCGGTCGCGCTCGGCACGATGATGCCGCCATCGATTTCGATACTTACTCTGTTGATGGCGCGGCGAGGCTCCTCGATCACCAGCGGAATGCTTGTTTCGTCGCAGCAGTTCGCGCCAAAGCGCGCGCTGAGCTAGTCGGGATGGGATGCTGACTAATATCACTCGATGCCTCCGGCTCGGGATTGGATGCCCGGCTGCCCTCAATATGCGCATTCGAGTAATATTTCTGAAATCGATTTTCTTAACATGTGGTATCCAGATAGCGGATACCTAGTCGCTGATCGCCACGTTGGCAGCACTTGCACGCGGGTGTTCGATTGGCCAGTCGGCGCGGCACGGCCCCATAAGCTCCAGTTTGGCGGCTATCTACCAATCGTGAGACCAGCCGCGATCGCGTTCGCGCCAGGAGTCCGACGCCAACACAAACAGCTTCCCCTCAGCCGGCCAAGCCGTTGATGGGCAGCGCCGCGACTATCATATATAGAGCTGATTAAACGGCGACCAGGAATAGACAGAGTGAATGACAGTCGGATCGACCTCAATCTCTTGGCGACGCTCGAGGTACTGCTCGCCGAACAAAACGTAACGAAAGCGGCAGATCAACTGAACCTCAGTCAGCCGGCGGTAAGCGCGCAACTCGCGCGGCTTCGGGATTTGTTTGACGACCCGCTTCTGCTCCCGACTCGTCGAGGCATGATCCCGACCGCCAAGGCAATCGAACTTGCACCGCAACTAAGAGACGCGCTGGATCACGTGCGCAACGCGCTACATTCTCATCAGGACTTCGATCCCGGCACGGCGAAGCTGACCATATCAATCGGCTGTTCAGACTATATCCAGGCCACAGTGGTGATGCCGCTCGTCCTGGCTCTCCGGCAGACAGCGCCGGGAGTACGGGTAGCCGTTTGGAATCTGATGCCCGAGCTGGTGGAGCAGCAACTGGGGAACCAGGACGTCGACCTTGTCATCGCCCTTCCCAGGCCACCGGCTCCCCACCTGCGGACAAGTCACCTATTCGACGAAAGTTATGTCCTCATAGGAAGGCGCGATCACCCTCGGCTGAAGGCGGATATGACGATAGACGAATATGTCGAACTGGAACACGTCGTGGTGTCACCGCGGGGCGGCGATTTCGAAACGCCAGTGGACAGTGCTTTGGCGACACTTGGTTACCGACGCAACGTCGTCGTGTCGGCGGCCTCCTTTTTGCTCTTGCCGGAGATCGTCTTAGATAGTGACCTGGTTGCGCTCGTGCCGCGGCGCCTGTTTCTCAGGCAGTCGGAGAAATTCATGAGGGTCGACCCGCCCTGGCTGGGGGAACAATTCAAAATCAATCTGATCTGGCACGAGAGATGTCATAGGCATGCGGGCCACCGCTGGATCCGCGACTTCATCGGACGTCTGGTTGGGGACCAAAATATCTGCGCATAACGCGCCACGATATCCACCAACCCTCGCCCGCCCGTTAGATCCAACGCCGAGCTGTGCGCCGCCTTGCGCACCACCCCCATTGCCGCCTCCAGCGTTGCCCATTGGCGGAAGCGAGTTCCAGCCTGTGATTTAACGCGGTAACCGACCGAAATGATCACATCAGATTGTAGTGCTCGATGGCCCGCGTGACCTGACGAGCCCCCTCCAGGCGAACTATACGGAAATTCCGGGTAGTTGATTCCCGCTCCAGCTCACTCTCATCAAAGACGTTCAGAACGTGCTCATTGATCGTGCGAACATCTTTATTAAACAGTTCGGACATCTGCCGCTGCGTCAGCCAGACGGTCTCGCGACCATCATCCAGACGCACGTCGACCACCTACTCGGCATCTTCGTAGATCAGAATTTGTGGTTGTTCGCTCATGTTGGCTTGATCCAGATGCGTTGGCGTCTAAGGGCCAGATCACGCACTCTTTGGGGAATCCGCCGCCAGAGACCAGGGCCACCACGTTCCAGTTTCCTTTTGCGGAGCCAGCGTCAAGCGGGGAGAAATCGTTGGCGAGACTCAGTGCATGACGACCATCACCGCCAGCACCACCGCCAGCACCACCGTCAGCAGTAGCAGATACACCCCGACATGAATACGATCGGGAATGCGCCCGATCCATCGCGATGCCAGGCGGATGCCGAGCCACGACCCACCGCCAGCGCCAGCAAGGCGCGCAGATCCACGTACCCCGCATACCAGGCGCCCAGCGGGGTATCGCCGGCCGATAACAGCACATAGGTTGCGGTGCCGCTCACCGCCATGGGCAACGACAACGGATTGGCCATCGCCGTGGCCGCCGTCATGCTGGCGCCTCTGCGGCGCATCAGCGGCGCATCAGCGGCACGGTCATCACGCTCCCGCCAACCCCCAGAAAGGCCGCGATAACACCGATGAACAGGCCTGTGATCGCCGTCACCAGGCCGCCCATGGGACGTACCTCCCCTTTCGCCTGATGCAGGAACCCAGGCCGCATAACGGCATCCGCAATCGTGATCGCTAGATAGCTGATGAACATCCAGCGCACCCACTCTCCACTCACCGACACCGCCGCTGCCGCGCCGAGCACGGCACCGACAGCGATATAACCCACCAACGGACGCCCCAGGCGCCATTGCACGGTCCGCCGCCGATGGTGCCGCCATGTCGATAGAGAGGCAGCGAAGATCATCAGCGCGGTCGAAGTGGCCACCGCGATATGCATCGCCGCCTGGCCGGCCACGCTATCCGCCCCGTGGACGGCAATCAGCAAGGTAACCATCAAGGGAACGACGACGAAGCCGCCACCGAAACCGAACAGCACGGTCGTCACGCCGGCCAGCCCGCCGCAGAGAAGCAATACGCTATACACCGGAACTCTCCTGATGGAACGCAACGACAGGAACGATATTCCGATGAGGAGTGGCCGACGTTCGCCAGTTGGCCAATAATCGTTGTATTTCGGCCACCCTGAGGGCAAATGCTCAATATCCCCCTAGCAGACGTGGATCATGTGGCCCGGCCCGTCGTGGCCATCGGCACCGACTACAGCCCCGGCGCCCTACTCGACTTTCATACCCATCGCCGAGCCCAATTTCTCTACGGCATGACGGGCTTGATGGAGGTCGACACCGATGAAGGCACCTGGGTGGTGCCACCTTATAGCGGTGTCTGGTTGCCGGCGGGCAAGCGCCACCGGGTGCGGATGAACGGCGTCAGTACCCGCAGCCTGTATATCGAACCCGTGGCGGCGCCACGCTCCTCCTCCAGTTGCGAGGTGCTGGTCGTGACGCCACTCCTGCATCACCTGCTGCTGGCCTCCGCCAGCATGCCCGCGCTTTATGACGAGAGCGGTCGCGATGGTGCCCTCGCCCAACTCCTGCTGTACGAGCTGCAACGGGCGCCGGCGCTGCCGCTGTTTGCGCCCCTGCCCCGGGACCCTCATCTGGCCCGCCTGTGCAGAGATTTTCTCGGCCAGCCGCATATCCATAGCCTGCCCGAGGACTGGGCCCGACAACTTCATTGCAGCCAACGCACATTCAATCGACTGTTTCGTCAGCAGACCGGCCTGTCGTTCGCCATATGGCGCCAGCAAGCCTGCCTGATGGCCGCCGTTCCCAGGCTACTAGCCGGTAGCTCCGTTACCCGAACCGCGCTGGAACTCGGCTACGACAGCCCCGGCGCCTTCTCCAGCATGTTTCGCAAGGTGCTCGGTCAATCCCCGACTGCCTTCGTTCGCGCGGCTACTCGCCAAGGGAAGGAGCTACCCATATATGATTCGCAGACATTGGCTGGCTTGCCATCCACCGACTAGAGCCCTCGCGGCAAACTTGTAAAAGCCAATGAAAGTCAACTCACAAGCGTGGAGCGGGCTTCCACCTTACATCCAGCGATGCAGCAGTGTGATCAAACGCCCATGTAGTCGCACATGCCCTCCGGAGGTTTGGTCGACCTCGACGCTGCCCGTCATACCGGCGGTCAGTTCGATGCTCTCTGGCACCCGATCGATGGCGATACGTACCGGAATACGTTGGGCCAGACGCACCCAGCTGAAACTCGGCTCGACACTCGGCAGCCCCTGATCATCGATCCCCTCGTTGGTATTGGCGATGCCGCGTCCAATACTGGCCACGTGGCCTCGTAATGGCGCTTCGAAGCCCATCAGCTGAACCGTTGCCGCTGCCCCGGGATGGATGCCCTGGAGTTTGGTCTCGGCGAAATAGCCCGTGACCCAGAAACTGTTCGCATCCAGCACGGCGAGATTCTGCTGCCCAGCCACCGCGTAGTCACCTTTGCGTAAGCGTAGATGAGTCACATAGCCATCCACCGGGGAGCGCAGGGTCGCATGTGTCAGGTCCAGCCGAGCCAGATTCAGCGCGACCTGGGCTTGGTGTTTTTCCGCCCTGGCGATATCCACATCCTGCGTGGCGCTGTGAACCTGTTCGCGGGAGACATACTCTCCCAGTCCTTGCCGTCTCTTGGCATAGTCGACCTTCTGGCTCAGTGTCGCTGTCGCCGACGCCAATCGCGCCTCGGCCTGCTCGACAGCCAGTGCGAAGCGCTCGGGATCAATGCGGTACAACAACTCTCCGCGCTTTACATACTGATCATCGGTGACAGCGACCTCGGCGATCGTCCCGGAGACCTCGGGAGCGATGCGCACGACCTGCGCATTGACTCGACCATCACGCGTCCAGGGAGCCAGTACGTAGGCTTGCCATAGTGCGATTACCAATAGCATCGCGGCGATGACCGCGCCCAGAGTCAGGGTCACTTTTGCAACAGGCATTAATAGACGTTTCATACGACACCTAGACATAGAGCACCAAGAGAGACAGCAGGCAGACAGAGATCGCGAATTCGAACAGCCCTGGATGCCAGATCCAGCGCAACAAGCCGCTGCGCCCTATCAGGAATCGCATTCCCAGAAATAGCGGTACCACCATCAAGGCATAGACAAAGAGGGGTGGCAGATAGATGCCCGCCACAGCAACTTCACTGAGCATTGGCGCCTCCTCGCGGGAGCCCAGAGAAGTAATCGGCGTGGCCTTCGATCAGCTCGGCAACATCGATCAATGCAGCGGCCATATACTGCCGATTTTCAACGCGGCCCGATTCAACGACACCCGCGGCCATCATAAGGCGCGCGGCACGGCGCGCATGGCGAGCCGCCATGAGGGGATCGTCCGCGCGACACGCCATTCGCTTTAACGTCTTTTCCACCGTGGGGCGAATGGGGGATCGCTTTGGCGAAGCCTTCAGCCAGTGTCGCAAGCGCATCAGCTCCCGCCCCAGGTGCAGACTGGCGAGCGCATCACTGATGGCATGATCCATGGCAACAGGCTGGTTCTGGAGCACGGCACCCAGACGCGCCATGCGATGCTGCTGGCGCCACTGCCAGCGACGTTCATCTGTCGGTGCACGTCGCAACAGGGAGAGCGCCTCATCGCGAATACGATGGCGCAATCGTTCGATATCACGTGCGAGGTTACGCGGCAGCAGCAGTCGAAAGCCAAGCAGGGTAAAAAACACGGCCAGTAACCACGCCACCGAAGCGTTGAGAAACAGGCTCTGGTCGTACTGCATAGGGTTGGCAGGCGCTGCCAATGTCGTGAACCCGACGAGATAGGCCATGCCGGCCAATGCATGACGAGGCAATGTGGTGAGAAAGACAGCGGGCAGCCAGAACAGCCCCAAAACTATCAGCAGCAAGAACAACCCTTCGATGTGCGGCAGTATCCAAAATGCACACACGAACGCCATCACCACGGCGGCTAACGTCCCTTTGATGAAAGCGATCGCTCCAGCGGCAGGATTGGGCGCCGTGGACAGCAGTGCACAGGCAGCCGCGAGTCCCGCCAACATCATGTTGCCGTGTTGCCAGCCAGTCGCGATCCAGAAAATACCGCCCAGTACCACGATCAGCATCGCACGCAAGCCGTTTTGCATCGCCGCCGTCCAGTCCCGGTGAAAGGGTACTGCAGGCAGGATGGGGCGAACGCCTGGACGATGTAACGTCGCGATACCGTCCAATGCGGCTAGATAATCGTCGATCTGCTCTACCAATCGATCACCCGCGATCAGCAGCGCCGGCTGCTCGGCTGGCACTGACGAGACCGACTCGAGTCTGGCCATCAGGCGTTCACGACTCTCGCACAAGCGTCGCCGCGCCTTGCCGAAGTCTCCAGCCGACACGTCGCTTGCGGCATCGCGCCATGACCGTTCGAGCTCCGGCTGCAAAGCCCGTAACGCCCGCATGCTGGTACTATGTTCGGATAAAGGCGAGATGCCGCCGACCAGGGCAGCGAATAGCGATGCCATGGCATGCCGTACCATGGCCCCCTGCTGTGCCAGATCGATCGATTCGGCCTTCCCCAGTGCCAGCAGATCATCTATGCCATAGACCTCGGCAATGAGCTTCCGCCGGGCGGGTGCGACCCGCGTAGGGCCGCCTTCGATCCCTTCCTCCAGTGCTTCGTGCTGAGTCGCCAGCGTTTCTGCGCTGGCCGCAAGCAACCGTGTCGACTGGGCTTCGAGACGCTGGCGTACCCGGCGGGCGCTGAATAGCGACGATACCAGGGCCAGACACATCACTCCGATCAACACGGCCGAACCACGATCCACCACATGCGCGAAGGTCGTTTGAGGGTGCTCTAGCGCACCGTAGACAGCCAAGCCAACGGTGTACCCGGCCAGCGCGGCACCGTAGGCCCGGAAATGGCGCACTAGTGTCATGCCCGCAACACACAGTCCCAACCAGACGCCGAACCCCAGCAAGAAAAGCCATGGCATCTGTCCAAACAGACTCATCAGTACGAGTGCAGCCAGCATGCCGGCCAGTGTGCCGATGACCCGCCAGATGCCTTTGCCGATGACCGCCCCCTGAACCGGGTTGATGACCAGCAGTACGGAGGACGCAGCCGAATAAGGAGCTTCCAGATCGAACCAGTAGGCGAGGACGAGTGCCAACCAGGCGGCAAGAACCGAGCGAAGGACATAGGTCGCGCGAGGTGTGGTCAGGTCACAGCAAGAAAGACAGCGAATCAGCGCGGCATAGGGTTGGGCGGGAGTAACCGGAGGCGTCGGATTGACTGGCGCGGAACACATGATCGACCCACTTTTTGGTAATGAGTCGTATTACGATAATGAGAGTCTTGGATGTCGAGTAGTGACTTTATCGAAACCGATGAGTGCATCAGACGCATCGATTGAAGCGGGTACTGCTTCATGTCACGGGCAACGACGCCTCTGCGTTGCACAAGTCATAGATCGTGCGCCTTAACCACTGATGAGCAGGGTCGTTCTGAAGCCTGGGGTGCCAGGCCTGAATAAGTGGCGCGGTTTCCAACGCCATCGGCAAATCGAACAAGCGGATGCGAAGCCCTGCGGCAAGAGCACTGCTGGCGAGATGCCTGGGCAGTGGCAAAATCAGGTTGGCGTCCTGTAACGCAAACAGTGCCACATAGGGCGAGGAGACAACGAGAGAGACACGCCGCTTCAAGCCTTGCTTCTCCAGCGCGGCGTCGATCGGGCCGTGGGATTTACCCCGTCGGGAAACGCCAATATGTTCCCAACGGACGAACTGCTCTAGGGTGATGTAAGCATCGAAAATCGGATGTTTTTCGCGCGCCACGCCGACGAAAGTCGTGGTGAATAGTGGCTGCACGCGGATCTCCGGCCCAAGCTTACGGGAAGCGCTGACAAACAGATCGATGCGACCACTACGCAGAGCCTCATCGTCCAGGTCGTCCTCTTCCGGAGATAGACGCAGCATGGCAAGCGGCATGTCAGTGGCCATCGCATCCAGCAAACGCCCCATGTGAACGCTCAGGAATTCATCCGTCGCACGCACATTGAAGCATCGCTCAAGTGTCTTCAGATCGACCTCTGCTGTCGGTGCCAGAACCGCTGACGCCTGCTCCACTGCTGCCCGTACCTGCTCACGCAAAGCCACGGCCCTCGGCGTGGGGACGAGCTTGCGACCGGCCTGCACGAATATCGGGTCACCCAGGGTTTCTCGGATACGGCCCAAAGTCCGGCTCATCGCAGGCGGGCTCAGATGCATGCGGCGGGCCGCCCCCGCCACGCTCCCCTCCTCCAACAGAGCGTCCAAGGCGAGCAACAGGTTCAAGTCGGGATGTTTCATCTCAAAGCTCATGAGCATTGCGTTGTACGCAATTATAATCACATACCCATAGCACCATAAGCATCAAAACGGGTTGGCACGGCTGGCTCGTCCCCTTCCTCGCTTTCGTGGGAAGGAGAGCCAACCCAGCAGTAGATTGCCTTCGATCGGAATGAGCTGGCTGGCGGCATTGATGAGGGAATGGGCGGTGAGCTTGGTCACGCCGTAGACCCTCGACCCGCTTGCCATACATCTCATGAATTTCTGCGGCAGCAGATCGAAATCCCTATCGCCGGAGACCAGCACGATTACATCCGCGAGTGCCGCGTACTCGATGGCATCCAGCGTGATACACACGTCCCAGTCGCCTTTGGCGGAACCTACACGACGACCATCACCGCTAGCACGCACGTCAGCAGTAGCAGGTAGACCCCTGCATGAACGCGATCGGGAATGCGCCCGATCCATCGCGATGCCAGGCGGATGCCGAGCCACGACCCCACCGCCAGCGCCAGCAAGGCGCGCAGGTCCACGTACCCCGCATACCAGGCGCCCAGCGGGGTATCGCTGGTCGACAACAGCACATAGGTGGCAGTACCACTGATCGCCATGGGTAGCGACAACGGATTGGCCATTGCCGTGGCAGCCGTCATGCTGGCCCTTCTGCGGCGCATCAGCGGTACGGTCATCACGCTGCCACCAACCCCCAGAAAGGCCGCAACGATACCGATGAACAAGCCTGTCATCGCCGTCACCAGACGACCCATGGGGCGCACCTCTCCACTCGTCTGGTGCAGGAAGCCCGGCCGCAGAATGGCGTCTGCAATCGTGATCGCCAGATAGCCGATGAACATCCAGCGCACCCACTCTCCACTCACCGACACCGCCGCGGCCGCGCCGAGCACGGCACCGATGGCGATATAGCCCACCAGCGGACGCACCAGGCGCCACTGCACGGTCCGTCGCCGGTGGTGACGCCATGTCGATAGAGAGGCAGCGAAGATCATCAGCGCGGTCGAGGTGGCTACCGCGATATGCATGGCCGCCTGGCCGGCCACGCTATCCGCCCCGTGGACGGCAATCAGCAAGGTAACCATCAAGGGAACGACGACGAAGCCGCCACCGAAACCAAACAGCACGGTGGTCACGCCGGCCAGCCCGCCGCAGAGAAGCAATACGCTATACACCGGAACACTCCCGAGAAATCCAACGACAGGAACGATATTCCAATGAGAGGTGGCCGACATTCGCCCATTGGCCAATAATCGTCGTGTTTCGGCCAGGTTGACGACGATGCGCAATATCCCGCTGGCGGACGTGGATCATGTCGCCCGGCCCGTCGTGGCCATCGGCACCGACTACAGTCCCGGCACCTTGCTCGACTTTCATACCCATCGCCGTGCCCAGTTTCTCTACGGCATGACAGGATTGATGGAAGTGGATACCGATGACAGCACCTGGATGGTACCGCCCTACAGCGGTGTCTGGTTGCCGGCGGGCAAGCGGCACCGGGTGCGGATGAACGGCGTCAGTACTCGCAGCCTGTATATCGAACCCGTTGCGGCGCCACGCCCCTCACCCACTTGCGAGGTGCTGGTCGTGTCACCGCTGCTTCATCACCTGCTGCTGGCTTCGGCCAACATGCCCGCGCTCTATGACGAGAGCGGTCGCGATGGCGCCCTGGCCCAACTCCTGCTGCACGAGCTGCAACTGGCGCCATCGCTGCCGCTCTTTGCGCCTTTGCCCCGGGATCCCGAACTGGCGAGCCTTTGCAGGGACTTCCTCGCCCAGCCGCATATCCGTAGCCTGCCCGAGGAGTGGGCGAATCAACTGCACCGCAGCCAGCGCACCTTCAATCGCCTGTTCCGCCAGCAGACCGGCCTGTCGTTTGCCGTATGGCGCCAACAAGCCTGCCTGATGGCCGCCGTTCCCAGACTGCTAGCCGGCCATTCCGTTACCCGAACCGCGTTGGAACTCGGCTACGACAGCCCCGGCGCCTTCTCCAGCATGTTTCGCAAGGTGCTCGGCCAATCCCCGACCGACTTTGTCCGCGCGGCTACTCGGCAGGAGGAGGAGATGCCCGGCCGTTGCTAGGGCAGGGTCCAGTCCTACGAATCTGACAGGACCGGTTACGACATCGAGCCAGCAGCGTGAAGATCATCAGGCCTACGGAGCTATCGCTCGAAGATATGGTGGAATTCGCCACGCTGTAGGATGTCACACCAACTCGAAGGGCGGCCTAAGCTGGCACATCGATCTTCCTCTTGTAGAAGGCCTCGCCGCCTTCTGGCGCGGCTACCGCACCACCGCCGCAGGACGCTTGGAGCTTAAGCCATACAGCCTCATCAATCGGGACTTCCTGCGATGGCCAATGCTATAAAAGAATTTAATAACATCTCGACTAAAACTTAAAACACCAAATCAAAACAGCTTCCACTTATAGTCTTGATTACTAACCATGCTTGGAAATACCAAACTCCGCAGAACCCAGCCAACCGCAATAAGGATGCTGCCTATTATAGTAGCAACCCCACTCCATCCAGCATCAACACTCTCCCACTTAGTGCTATTAAGTCGCTCCTTCCTATTCCAGAGAAAATCCGCCGTACCGTCTATAGCCATCCATCCTCCATTCGTATACGCCACGGTAAAATCCCCCGTTGCAGAATACACATCCGCCTCAGTAACTTCTTTTTTATATCCATCAATCAACACTCTTCTAATATCTCCACTGAGAGAGAATCTATCGACTTTATCAGGGTCACTATAAACTAGCTCACCAAGCCGTAAGTTTTTAATAGATCTAGTTCCCATCCCACCAGCAATGTCTACTTGAGATCTATCAGTATAGAGGCGCAAAACTTTCTTATCTATATCAGGCTTGACGACAATCACCATCCCTGCGAGAGGTACATTGACAGAGTAGAAATTTGAGTCCTGCGCATTGCCTTCTAATCCTAACGAGCTACAATTAACTTTACTGGAAAGCTCGACACTAGGATCAACATTAAACATATACGAGTAAGATCTTCCATTGACATTAAGGTCTAACTCACGTTCTCTCGTGCTAACAACGTTACCTTTCTTCTCTAAAAGATGGGCAGTGATGAGGTAAATCTGTTCTCTTGCATCCGTAGAATAGTGAAGAAATATATTATTAGAAAAAAACTGTTGAATATCTATTTCGCCTTCTTTTTCACTGGGCTTATACCAAAAACTTGTAAGAGATTCTTCTTCAAGTGGATGGGGAGTCAATTCTTTCGGAAAAGTTTCGGAAACTACCTGTGATGTCCCCTTGTCAAATGAGGCTTGAAACTCAGCTACATTCTCGAATGTCCTCCAAGAATTGCTAGCAATCGCCTCCAAAGCTTGGTTGGGTTCCAAGCAACCTTCGACCGTGGCCACACTTAATATATAGTTTTGATCTTCACTGTTGGCATCAAAGTTAAATGATATACCTTTATCTATGCTAACCATATAAAATCTTGAACTCATAGAATTATTAGGAAGCAAGGATGTTTTTGGATTTTCAATCGTCGGGATTTTGATTTTCTTGTCTTCAATTGTCTTAACATAACCCGAGGCTGGATAAGCCGTATAGAGTTGAATCCGAACAGGTAGTGGCTTGAATAAAAAAGCTATTGCATAATAGGTGATGCAACATAGCGCAAAGCTTAAGGCCACAAGCAAGAAGGATGCTGTAAGCTTAACAACCACGTCAGCACAAGAAAATATTTTTATATATAAATCGAGCACCGAAAACAGGCCCGCCATTAACAATACGAGAAATACGGATCCAGCCAAGTTTGCCAACAAACACTGTAGGTAATAAGCAACTTCAGCCTGCTCATCGAAAATACCAATCGCCAAATCTACCAAGCACCAGCTAAAAAAACAACTCAACACTAATCTCAAATGAACTTTACGAGGCGATTTGACTTTAAAGGTTGAGCTAGAAATCGCTAATGATACGATCAGCACTGGTATGCTCAACACACCCCCGAGCCAATCTAAAAGCGATGGAAATCTCACCATCTGCCCGTTAAAAGCACTATCATAAATAGAGGTAGACCCGGGGTCTATTATGGCGAAGAAATAAAATTGCAGATTCGGCCCCAATGAAACTAAAAAAGCTACAGCCAAAAAAATGCAAAAAAACTGGCATAGCAAGAAACCATAATAAATATCAAATTTTCTTTTTTTCATAAATAACCAATAACGTGTTTTATTAAGCATACAGGCTTTAGGCTAGAAACTCACTCAAGCGCAAATTTCGCTGCTCGCATAAGAGAAATTAAAGGCTGTCTAATAAACCTTACAACAAGGAGTGGAGTCAAACCACTATCTGGCACGCCAATTCCATATCGACCGAACCGTCGTCGCAGCTGAGCACATCGCGTCCGACTCGGTATTTTCCGGATATGCTGGCGTCACAGCAATCATTCTGGCTGCAGGCGCTGGACCGGCAGCGCTCGACTGCTGGACGGATCACGCAGTGGCCCACCTCATGGAGACGCAGGGCCAAGACGGCATCGACTGGATGACCGCGCGCGAGCCCTTCTGGCCCAGACCTGTCCGAGGGGCACAATTATTGGCACCTCGTACTGTGCCATCTCGACCTCGGCCAGACCGGGGAGGTGCTGGCCCTGTATGACTGTCTGATCCGTCAGGCGCGCAGCGCCGTGGCGCACGCTGCTTATCAGCTTGACGAGCATATCAGGCAATCGAAAATACGTGGCGGTTTTCGATCGCTTACGCGCGCTTGATAAAATCAACTTTTCGCTAACCCACATATTACTCGATAGGCAAAGTGAAAAACACTCATTACACCCCTTCAAGACAATGGTCTGCGACAGACTTACTAATCTACCATCAATTTATCGGCACGACTGTCTCGTATAAAAATCGGACTTATTCTTTTTACGTAGCAACTTAAAATTTCATTGACCATTCATCAGTTGACAGTCGCTTAGATTTCTCCAACTCTCTCAATAGCAAGCGATTCAAGTGGGAACTTGAGAAAGTTACGCATCTAGACACACTAACGTTCCGGGATGACATCATTTCCCTGCGACCGTCCTTGTCGATATATTTATTTTTATCGGCAGCTGCCTCCGCTGCTTAATCCAGCCAGCCTTAGCATGGTAACAATACGCAACAAAAAACCTGCCGGTGAAGGCAGGCTTTCGTATGAGACGGCTGATGTGGTGGGGCTAGGCGGCTCTCGCCTGCCCTACTCGGCGATCACTCCCACTCGATCGTCGCGGGCGGCTTGCTGCTGACATCGTAGGTCACACGCGATACGCCGCTGATCTCGTTGATGATGCGGTTAGAGACCTTTTCGAGCAAGTCGTACGGCAGGTGGGCCCAGCGGGCGGTCATGAAGTCGATGGTTTCGACGGCGCGCAGGGCGATGACCCATTCGTAGCGGCGGCCGTCGCCGACCACGCCGACCGATTTCACCGGCAGGAAGACGGCAAAGGCCTGGCTGGTCTTGTGGTACCAGTCAAAGTTGTGCAGCTCTTCGATGAAGATGGCGTCGGCTTCGCGCAGGATGTCGGCGTACTCTTTTTTGACTTCGCCGAGAATACGCACGCCCAGACCCGGCCCCGGGAAGGGGTGGCGGTAGACCATGTCGTAGGGCAGGCCGAGTTCGAGGCCGAGCTTGCGCACTTCGTCCTTGAACAGTTCGCGCAGCGGTTCGACCAGCTTGAGCTTCATGGTCTCGGGCAGGCCGCCGACGTTGTGGTGCGACTTGATCACGTGGGCCTTGCCGGTCTTGCTGGCGGCGGATTCGATCACGTCCGGGTAGATGGTGCCCTGGGCGAGGAAGTCGACGCCGTCGATCTTGGCGGCTTCGCGGTCGAACACGTCGATGAAGGTATTGCCGATGATCTTGCGCTTGGCTTCGGGGTCGTTCTCGCCACCCAGGTTGCCGAGAAATTCATCTTCGGCGTCGACGCGGATCACCTTGACGCCCATGTGGCTGGCGAAGGTTTCCATCACCTGGTCGCCTTCGTTCTTGCGCAGCAGGCCGTTGTCGACGAACACGCAGGTGAGCTGATCGCCGATCGCCTTGTGCAGGAGTGCCGCAACCACGGAGGAGTCAACGCCGCCGGAGAGGCCGAGCAGCACGTGGCGGTCGCCGACCTGCTCGCGGACGCGCTCGGTGAGGTCTTCGATGATCTGCGCCGGGGTCCAGAGTTTTTCCGCCTGGCAGATATCCAGCACGAAGCGCTCGAGGATGCGCTGGCCCTGCAGGGTGTGGGTCACTTCCGGGTGGAACTGGACGCCGTAGAAGCGCTTTTCCGGCCAGGTCATGGCGGCGATGGGGCAGCTCGGCGTGGAAGCGGTGACGGTGAACTCGGCCGGGGCACGGGCAACCTTGTCGCCGTGGCTCATCCACACATCGAGCAGCGCCCCGCCGTCGTGGCCGACATGATCCTTGATCCCGCCGAGCAGGTCGTCTTCAGCGGAGACGCTGATCTGGGCGTAGCCGAATTCGCGCTTGTTGGAGCCTTCGGTGGCGCCGCCGAGCTGTTCCGCCATGGTCTGCATGCCGTAGCAGATACCGAACACCGGCAGGCCCATCTCGAACACGCATTCCGGCGCCCGCGGCGAGCCCAGCTCGGAGACCGATTCCGGCCCACCGGAGAGGATGATGCCGTTGGGGTTGTATTCGCGGATCTCTTCTTCGGTGATATCGAAGGCGCGGATCTCGGAGAACACGCCGATCTCGCGCACGCGACGGGCGATCAGCTGCGTGTACTGGGAGCCGAAGTCGAGGATCAGGATCTTGTGCGAATGGATGTCGGTCATGAAGGGGCCACCGCCGTAAGGGTTTCAATTGCCGAGACAAAAGCACGGCCGGAAAAGAATGAAGAGGAAAGAGCGAAGGGGAAAGATGCACTTCCCACTTCTCCCTTCCCTCTTCCAACTAACGGGTCAATCAAGCGCCGCGATAATTCGGCGCTTCTTTGGTGATCTGCACATCGTGTACATGCGACTCGGTAATGCCCGCACCGGTGATCTTGACGAACTCCGGCAGCGTGCGCATCTCGTCGATGTTGTGGCAGCCGGTGTAGCCCATGGAGGCGCGCAGGCCACCCATCATCTGGTGGACGATGGCGCTCATCTGGCCCTTGTAGGGCACGCGGCCTTCGATGCCTTCCGGCACCAGCTTCTCGACGCCTTCGTCCTTGCTCTGGAAGTAGCGATCCGAAGAGCCCTGAGTCTGGGACATCGCCCCCATGGAGCCCATGCCGCGATAGGCCTTGTAGGTCCGGCCCTGGAACAGCTCGACTTCACCCGGCGCTTCCTCGGTGCCGGCGAGCATGCTGCCGAGCATCACGGTGCTCGCGCCGGCGACGATCGCCTTGGCGATATCACCGGAGTAGCGCACCCCGCCATCGGCGATCAGCGGGATGTCGAACGGCTTGAGCGCTTCGGCGACGTTGGCGACGGCGGTGATCTGCAGCACGCCGACGCCGGTGACGACGCGGGTGGTGCAGATGGAACCGGGGCCGATACCGACCTTGACCGCGTCGGCGCCGGCTTCGGCCAGGGCGACGGCGGCTTCACCGGTGGCGATGTTGCCGCCGATCACCTGCAGTTCCGGGTAGTGCTCCTTGACCCAGCGCACCCGGTCGATGACGCCCTTGGAGTGGCCGTGGGCGGTATCGACGACCAGCACGTCGACGCCGGCTTCGACCAGCGCGGCGATGCGGTCCGGGGTTTCCGGTCCGGTACCCACGGCGGCGCCGACCAGCAGGCGGCCATCGGCGTCCTTGGCGGCCATCGGGTAGGTGCGGGCTTTCTCGATGTCACGCACGGTGACCAGGCCGCGCAGGTGGAAGTCCTTGTCGACGACCAGGATCTTCTCGATGCGGTTCTCCTGCAGCTTGGACTTGATCACGTCCAATGAGGTGCCTTCGAGCACGGTGACCAGCTTGTCGCGCGGGGTCATGATCGCTTCGACGCTGTCGCTGTGGTCCGGCTGGAAGCGCATGTCACGCCCGGTGACGATGCCGACCAGGGTCTCGCCCTCGACCACCGGGAAGCCGGAATAGCCGTACTCCTTGGCCATCTCCAGCAGGTCCTGCAGCTTGGCGTTGGGACCGACGGTGACCGGGTCCTTGACGATGACGCTCTCGTGCTTCTTGACCTTGCGGACCTCGGCGGCCTGCTGGGTGATCGACATGCTCTTGTGGATGATGCCGATGCCGCCTTCCTGCGCCATGGCGATGGCCAGGCGCGCTTCGGTGACGGTATCCATGGCGGACGAGAGCAGCGGGATGTTGAGGGTCAGATTGCGGGTCAGGCGGGACTTGAGTTCGACGTCTCTGGGCAGGACATCCGAGTAGCGGGGTACGAGTAATACGTCATCGAACGTAAGAGCTTCTTGCGCTATACGTAGCATGGTCGGAAACCCAATTGGCAGGTGGTGGGGAGCCTGTAACAGCCTGCGGCACCGCGATGAGGCATGCAGTGTGACCGGATCGGGGCCGCGAAAAGTTAATCGCGCATTATAGTCGTTTGGTCGGTGCCTCTCAATGGCAATCGCGCCGGGAAACCAAGGCCAAGGCTGCAGAAAGCGGCCCGTGTTAGGCTTGTCGGCATCGATCATCCTTGCCGATTTCTTCTTGGGTCACGCCATGCCCCCTTTTACTTCTCAGCCTAACCCCCAGGCCCTCTCCGTCAGCGACCTCAACCGCCAGGCCCGCCAGATGCTGGAGCGCGGCTTCGGCGACTGCTGGGTCGAGGGCGAGATTTCGGGGCTGGCGCGGCCCGCGTCCGGGCATATTTACTTCAGCCTGAAAGACGCCAAGGCCCAACTCAAGTGCGCGTTCTTCCGCAACCGGGCGAGCCTGTCGCGCACGCCGCTGAAGGATGGCGACCGGATCAAGGTGCGCGGCCGGGTATCGATCTTCGAGCCGCGTGGCGACTACCAGTTGATCGTCGATGCCGTGCAGCCCAGCGGCGAAGGCGAGCTGATGGCGGCTTATGAACGGCTCAAGCGCCAGTTGAGCACCGAGGGCATGTTCGCCAACGCGCGACCGCTGCCCTACCCGCCCCGCCATCTGGCCCTGATCACCTCGCCCACCGGCGCCGCCATTCGCGATGTGCTGGCGGTGCTGCAGGCGCGCTGGCCGATGGTGCGCGTCAGCCTGTTCCCGACGCCGGTACAGGGGCGCGAGGCGCCGCCGGCGCTGATTCGTGCGCTGGCCTTGGTCAATCGCCAGGCACGTTATGAATCAGCAAGACAGGATGCCGAGCGTTCGGCGACCGAGCCGTTCGACGCCGTGCTGATCACCCGCGGCGGCGGCAGCCTGGAAGACCTGTGGGCGTTCAACGACGAACATCTGGTCCGGGCGATCTACCATTCGGCGCTACCGGTGATGGCCGCTATCGGCCATGAGGTCGACACGACCCTGGCCGAGTTTGCCGCCGACGTGCGCGCGCCGACCCCCTCCGCCGCCGCCGAACGGCTGGTGCCGGATCGCCGCGATCTCGAGGCGACGCTGAGTCAGCAGCGGAGAAGGCTCCTTCAGGCGTGGCGCGGGCGCTTCAATGCCGAATCCCAGCGCCTCGATCATCTACGTGCCCGGCTGCGCCATCCCGGTGAACGCCTTGCCCAGCAGCGCCAGCGTCTGGCGGGGCTGGATCGTCGCCTGCAACTGGCGATGCAGCAGCGCCTGCAGCGGGATCGTCAGCGACTCGAGACCGCCACCCGGCGCTTCGCGCGCCACGATCCGCGCCGTACCTTGCGCCAATCGCGGGAGCGCGTGGACCAGCTACGCCAGCGACTGGAGAGCGCCCAGCAGCGCCAGCTGCAGCGGGAACGCCAGCGGCTGGAGGGGGTGGCCCGGGAGCTCAACGCGGTCAGCCCGCTGGCCGTGCTGGGACGGGGCTACTCGATCCTCCAGGACGACGACGGCCAGGTCGTGCGCGCCGCCAGCCAGACCCAGCCGGGCCAGATGCTGACGGCCCGCCTCGGCGAGGGGCGCCTGAAGCTGGAGGTGAAGCGGCGGCTGAAGCGCTGAGCCATTCGCGGCCGCTAAGCGAGCCGCTCTTCGGGATCCCCCGGCTGTACCAGATGGATTCGCGTGCCGCCCTCGCCTTGACCCAGCCCAGGTTTGAGCCGCTGATCGGTATCGTAGTGTCCGCCGTTCTGGCACCGATAGGCGATCGGCGCGTCGCTGAACAACCCCGCCAGGCGCTGCTCGAGATCCGTCGCTACCTGCTGCCAGCCGGCATCATCCAGGCGGTCGCTCGAATAGACCGGAAACGGCGGCATGACCGCCAGCCCGGGATAGAACAGCGTGCCGTGGTGGATCGGCCACAGAATCTCCTCCAGGCTGCCATTGACGCCGCGATCGCTGTAGTGGCGCGCGCGCCCGCCGATCGGCACCATCAGCATTGCCCGACGACCGGCCAGCACGCCTTCACCGTAACGATCGCCCCAACGTTCCCCGCCGTGTTCACCGACCCCGTAGGCAAAGCCGAAAGCGAACACCCGGTCGACCCAACCCTTGAGAATCGCGGGCATGCCGAACCACCACAGCGGGAAGCTGAACAGCACCGCATCGGCCCACAAGAGCTTGCGCTGCTCGGCGGCGATATCGAGCGTCTGGGTGTCGGAGGCATAGGCGTGGCGGGATTCGGCGATGTAGCTCAGGCGCTCCGGGTCGACGGTGTCGGTGAAATCCTCGCGATCGGCGATCGCCTTCCAACCCATGGCGTAGAGGTCCGAGACCTGGACCTCGTGGCCCCGCGCCTGCAGGAACCCCACCGCCAGGTCCTTCAGCGCGCTGGTCAGCGACTGGGGCTCGGGGTGGGCGTGGACGATCAGAATATGGCTCATGGTCCGGTTCCTCGTTGTAGAAACGATCGGGGAGATGATCGGGTTCGGACCCTGATCTTGAAGCGTCATCTGGTATTGTAGAAATCCAATATTTTACGGCTTGGTATCAATTGAATGGATATCGAACGGCTGGACCTGAATCTGCTGGTGACCCTCGACACCTTGCTGGTAGAGCGCAATGTCAGTCGCGCCGCCAAGCGACTGCATCTCAGCCAGCCGGCGATCTCCACTCGCCTGACCCGGCTGCGCGAGCTGCTGGGTGACCCACTGCTGCTGCCCGCCCAACGCGGCATGATCCCCACCCAGCGCGCGCTCGAACTCCAGGCGCCACTGCACGCCGCCATCGAGGGCGTGCGCCAGGTCGTCGCCACCGGCAGCCCGTTCGAACCGGCCACGGCCCAGGCCACGGTCGCCATCGCGGCCAGCGACTATGTGCAGTATTCGGTCCTGATGCCGTTGGCGCTGGCCCTGAGCCGGGAGGCGCCGGGGCTCAGGATCGCCTGGCGGACGATAGATACCGGGAATCTGGATGCGCAGATGGCGCGTGGAGAAGTCGACCTGGCCTTGACCACCCCCGGGACGGCACCGGACAACCTGCGCATGCGCACGCTCTATCGCGAGGAGTACGTCGCCATCATGCGCCCGGATCACCCTGCCTTGTCGGAACCGCTCGATCTCGACACCTTTTGCCGGCTGGATCACGTCATCGTCTCGCCGGAGGGCGGCGGCTTTCACGGCCCCGTGGACGATGCCCTGGCCGCCGTCGGCCGGTCCCGCCGCGTGGCATTGTCGGCGCCGGGATTCCTGGTGGTGCCGGAGATCGTTGCGCGCAGCGACATGATCGCGCTGGTCCCCACCCGGGTCGCCGGGGACCGCGTCGGCCGGATCCGGCTGCTGGCTCCGCCGCTGCCCGTTCCCGGCTTCGATATGGCCATGGTCTGGCACGAGCGCACCACCACCCACCCGCTGCACCGATGGCTGCGCCAGCGAATCGGCGAACTGGCTTCGGATGCGCGGGAGGATGGCGGGGAGATACCGGTACCTGCACCAACCCTCACCTGAGCCGGCGCCGTCTGGAAAATCGACGATCAATAGTCAGGCAAAAACCGGCGGCAGATCGTCAGGATTGACGATCTGGACAGTGCCACGGCATGACGGACGCGCGCATATCGCGAGTCAAAACGGACCGGGCTGGCGTACCAGTTCAAGCGGGGCAGATGAATAGTGTGACCAGACTGGCTGGTGGACGCCGAATAGGCGAGCGCAGGCGGCTTTCCAGCCACGGCGTGGGGCGGTGAAATGAAAAACCCGATTCGGCAGTGTCATGCCGAATCGGGTGATCGCCCATCGAGGGGGTCGTGTCAGTTGGCCGGCTGCCTCGCCTTGGCGAGTTAGGAGCGCCGGCCGGCGGAGATCAGCCAGCCTGCTCCGGCATCGCGCTCGGCTTGAAGCTGCCGGGATCGAGGTCGTGGCGCGCGAGCAGCTTGTAGAAGTCGGTGCGGTTACGCCCGGCGATGCGTGCCGCCTGGGTGACGTTGCCTTCGGTGATCTTGAGCACCTTGATCAGGTAGCCACGCTCGAAGCCGGCGCGCGCCTCGCTGAACGAGGGCAGCGCGTTCTCCTCGGCGGCCAGCGCCTGGGAGACCAGCGCTTCCGGAATCATCGGCGTGCTGGTCAGCGCCACGCACTGCTCGACCACGTTGACGAGCTGGCGCACGTTGCCCGGCCAGCCGCTGGAGGCGAGCAGGTTGAGCGCCTCGGGCGAGAAGCCCTTGACGAACGGCTTATGTCGCGCGGAAACCTGCGCCACCATGTGCTTGGCCAGCAGCGGGATGTCCTCGGCGCGATCCCGCAGCGGGGGCAGCTTGAGATTGACCACGTTGAGGCGGTAGTAGAGATCCTCGCGGAAATCGCCCTCGTGCATGGCACGGTCGAGATCGCGGTGAGTGGCGGAGATGATTCGCACGTCGATCGGGAACGACTTGGTGCTGCCCAGCGGACGGACCTGACGCTCCTGAAGTACGCGCAGCAGCTTGACCTGCAGCGGCAACGGCATGTCGCCGATCTCGTCGAGGAACAGCGTGCCACCGTCGGCGGCCAGGAACAGCCCCTCGTGCTGGCTGACCGCGCCGGTGAAGGCGCCCCGGGCGTGACCGAACAGCTCGCTCTCCAGCAGTTGCTCCGGTAGCGCGCCGCAGTTGATCGCCACGAACGGCTTATCGGCGCGGGGGCTGGCCTGGTGCATCGCGTTGGCCAGCAGCTCCTTGCCGCTGCCGCTGGGTCCGGTCAGCAGCACGCTGACGTCGGAGGCGGCGACCATGTAGGCCTGTTCGAGAATACGCTCCATCTGCGGGCTGCGGGTGATGATCTGGGATCGCCACGCCTCGCCACCTTCGCCGCGGGTGGTCGGCGTCTGCTTGAGCGCCTCGTCGATCGCCTCGAACAGCTCGTCGCGGTCGACCGGCTTGGTCAGGAAACTGAAGACGCCCTGGCGCGTGGCGCTGACGGCATCCGGAATCGAGCCATGGGCGGTGAGGATGATCACCGGCATCCCCGGCATGCGACGCTGCAACTCATGGAACAGCGCCAGGCCGTCCATCTCGTCCATGCGAAGATCGGATAGCACCAGGTCCGGCGAGGTCTCTTCGACATGCGTCAGCGCTTCGCGACCGCTCTCGGCGGTGGTCACGCGGAACCCGCGGCTTTCCAGACGCATCCCGAGCAGCTTCAGCAGGCTGGTATCGTCGTCGACCAGCAGAATGTGAGCCGTGGTGTCGCTCTTGCCGGGCTGCATGGCCGGCGTCCGTACCGGGCGGGGCTTCTGAGCTTCTGTATTCAATGACATGGGATTGGCACCTCCTGCCACCGCTTGTACCTTATCGCTGCCGATCAGGCTGTGTCACGTTCGTTGTGACGCGGTCGCGCGCGCCGAGATATGGCCTGGCATCGCGCGGATGGCTTGGTTTTACGTGAGTGTTGTCGCGCGCAGCTTGCGCGTCGTTAGTCGCGGGCGTTGATCGTCCGCTCGATATCGGTCAACGCTTCGAGCTTGTCCGACATCTCCTTGAGCTGTTGCTTCAGCTTCTCGTTTTCCTGCTTCAGTGCCCGCGTATCATTGCCTCCCGCCCGCTGACTCCCGTTCGTGCCTCGCGAGGCGTAGAGTTGCCGACGCTCCTCGAGTTCGTTAAGCCATTGCTGCAGCAGGGGCTGCAAGCGGGCCGGTGCCGAACCGATCGAGGCCTTGTAGAAATTCGAGGCCTGGGCCCATTGAGCGGGGCCATCCCAGGAGAGCACCACGGCTCGTACGGCCTTCTGGTCCATGCGGCTGCGACCGACCCGCTCCAGCACCTCTTCACGCCACTCGTCATCGCCCCGCTGCGCTTCCAGCCCGAACGCGACCCAGGAATCGACCAGGCAGACATTGTCGGCGTAGGTGGGGATGTCGCCACAGCCATACTGCTTGGGTTCGCTGGACAATGACTGGCAACCCACCAGCGCCAGCATGCCGAACAGGGCGAGCGTCGTTCTTATCTGACTGACCATGTTTCTTTCCTTGCCTCACCGCCCGGAAACGTATCGTCCGGCGCGGCCTCGTTATCGTGTTGCGCTCCACGTACCGAAGCGCTGGCCCACGGCAGCGTGAGCCGGAAGCAGACGGGCAATTCGGTATCATCCACCAGCGCCAGCTGTCCGTGCTGCAGTCGGGCGCAGTCCGCGGCGACCGAGAGTCCGATGCCGGAGCCCTTGAGCGGCCCCTTGCGACGCGCACTGCCCTGATAGAACGCTTCGAAAAGGTGCTCGCGATCCGACTCGGCAATGGGCTCCCCGCTGTTGGCGACATCCAGTGCCAGCCAGTCGCGCTGATGGGTGGCGCGAATCACCAGTTCGCCACCGTCGCTGCCATAGGCGATGGCGTTGGAGATCAGGTTGTCCAGCACCCGGGCCGTGCGCTCCCGGTCCGCCTGCCAGGTCAGCGGATGGTGCGGACTTCTGACCTGCATGCCCTTGTTGTCGAGTGCCAGGCGGTGCTTGGAGAGAACCTCCTGGATGACCGTCGCGACATCGAACTGGGTGACCTTCATTCGGCGACTGTTCTGCAGCAGATTGTAATCCAGGAGCTGCTCGATCAAGGTCTGCAGCTCCAGGCCATTTTCGTCGATCAGCCGCACGACCTCGCTCTGGCGCTCGTTGAGCTCCCCGGCCACGCCGTCGGACAACAGTGACGTGCCCTCGCGAACGCTGGCCAGCGGCGTTTTCAGCTCGTGCGACATATGGCGCAGGAACTGCTGCTTCTGCGCTTCGAGTTCGGACAACCGACCCGACAGCCAGGTCAGCCGCTCGCCCAGCTGGACCAGCTCGGCGGGCCCCTGGATGCGGGTGGGCGTGTCGCTGTGATCGCCACTGCCGAGGCCGAAGATCCGGCGCTCGAGCTGACGGATCGGGCGCGTGATCAGCCAGGTGAAGAACAGCATCAGCATCAGGCTGGCGGAAACCAGGGCCGCGGTCTGCATCCACAGCCGGGCCTTCACCGCGTCGGCCTGTTCGCGGATATCGGCGATGCGCGCGTCGATCAGGTCGTTGGTGGCATCCCTCACCGCGTCTGACTCCGCGGCAAATCCCGAGAACCGCTGCAGGAACTCGCCCATGTCATCGTCGACCGACGACGGCGGGAGCACGCGGAGTTGCCGGAAGCGCTCGACCAGCGACTGGAAGTCGGGATTGTCGCGCATCAGCGGCTCGTGCTGTTGGAGCAGCTCACCGAACTGCCGGGCCTTCTGGTTGTAGATATCGCGCAGGCCCTCCTCTTCGATCACCGCATACTGGCGGGCGCTGCGCTCCATCTGCAGCGCCAGCGAGCTCAGCATGCGGGCGCGGCGGGTCTCCTCGACGGCCTGGCGAGCGCTCTGGTCGGCCAGGCTCGAGAGCTGCGACAACGCCTGCCCGGCCTGGAACATCAGCACGGCTATCGGCAGCATGACGACGACGAAGGCCAGCAGTACCAGTTGCAGAAGCGAGCGAGGCCGCCAACGTCGGGAGAGCTCGGTGGTCATGAGATTCGCTCTGTGCAGGATACCCATTGGGGTCATGGATCGTTCCGCAAGGATAACATCTTTGTTGAAAGCCCATTCAGGTCGAACCGTTGAGCGCGAATCCGCACTTCAGCCGCCGGTCGACAGTGCCGGTGCCGATCGTTGGCGGGAAATCCACTCAAAAAAAGAGGGCCGGCAGAGCCGGCCCAAGGTACGCAGGGAACTGAAGGGTCGAGAACGACCTTGAAACACTGCCTGAATCAGCTATTCGAGATCGCTCCCGTGGCCCGAAGGCCTCGAAGCCAGTATTCGACTGAGCCATTCAGGGGCTACCGAATACCGGGGCGGCGAACCGCCTGCTTCGTCTTTGAGCCGGTCGCCGGATTATGATCCGGCAGCCGGCTGCAATGGGTCCCCTCTCACGAGGGGGAAGGCATCCTTGCCGGGGCATCCTTGCCCAAGTGGTGCATCTCCTTGCCCGATGGGCCGCACCCGTCTCATCGCAACCTAAGTCACACATCGCGTGGAGCGGACGCTGACGAATCCTGAAGGCCCTGCACAGGGTAGTCGAGGCACCTGACAGGATTCGGCGAGCCGAGTCCGAAGACATCGTCTCGTCGCTCTCGACCTAGTTATTGCGATAGACGTGCCAATATTTTAAAAATCAAACAATATCAATAACTTAAAAAAACACACTTTCCATCTTCCGGGCCGCCAGTTGCCGATTGCCGCGGAGGGCCGAAAAAAAGGGTCGAAAACGTCGGCTTTGACCGACGCTTTTCGACCCTATTTCTCATATCTCAACAAAATCAAAGACTTGATGCGTCGTCGATTGGAGACACCATGACGGCAAACCGGCCGGTTCAGGTGTCGCTTTACAGCGACTTGAGCAGCACCTTGGAGCGCCGGGCCTGATCGTAGGTCCCGCGCTTGAGGTCCGGCAGCGCTTCCGGCGTGGCGAGCGAGAAGCCGCGTTCCACGAACCAGTGGGTGGTATGGGTGGTCAGGGCGAACAACTGGGTGAACCCTCGGCGACGCGCGCGCCGCTCTATCTCGGTCAGCAACGTTTCCCCTCGAGTTCCCCGGCGATAATCGGTGTGCACGGCCAGACAGGCGAGTTCTCCCATCTTCGCTTCAGCGTAGCCATGCAGCGCCGCACAGCCGATCGCCATGCCGTCGCGGTCGATCACCACGTAATCCTCGATCTCGTGTTCGAGCCGCTCGCGGGTCCGAGCCACCAGCATGCCACTGGCCTCGAGCGGCTTGAGCAGGGCCAGCAGGCCACCGACGTCATCCAGCACGGCCTGGCGCAGCAGCTCGTAGCGATTCTGGGTGATCATGGTGCCGACGCCATCGCGGGTGAACAGCTCGCCGAGCAGGGCGTCATGATCGCGCCACGAGAGCAGGTGGGTACGGCCAACGCCGTGGCGGGCCGCGCCGCAGGCGGCACTGAGGTGGCGGGAGAGTTCGCTGCCGGGGCTGGCCCGTTCGCGCAGGATATCGGCCTCGTCGGGGGTCAACTGGCGCTGCAACTGGCCGTCGTCGTCGTGCAGTCCGGCCGACTCGCCGAGCAGGATCAGCTTGTCGGCCTTGAGCGAGACCGCCACGTGCTGGGCGATCTCCGAGGCATCGAGGTCGAAGACCTCTCCCGTACGGGAGTAGCCCAGGGGAGGCAGGATCACCAGGTTGCCGCCGGCGAGCAGGCTCTCGATGGCCTCGCTTCGGACCCGACGCACTTCCCCGCTGTGGTCGAAATCCACGCCGCCGCGCACGCCCAGCGGCTTGGCCGAGACCAGGTTGCCGGAAACCGCCGTCAGCTCCACGCCGTGCAACGGTGTGTTGGGCAGCCCCAGGGAGAGCTGGGCCTCCAGCTCGAGTCGGTGGACCGCCGCGATCCGCTCGACATGATCCATGATCTCGCGATCGGCCACCCAGCGTCCGTCGACGTGAACCGGCTCGATCTCGGCACGCTCGAGAGCGGCGGCGACCTGGGGCCGAATGCCGTAGACGAGCACCACCCTCACGCCCAGGGTGTGTACCAGTGCCAGATCCTGCAGCAACTGCCCCCGCCACGACGACGCCATCGCCTCGCCCTCCACCAGAATGACGAAGGTCTTGCCACGGTGGGCATTGACGTAGGGCGATGAGTGGCGAAACCAGTCGACGAAGGGAAAACGCGAGTCCAAGGGGTTGACGCTCCGGCAGTGAGACAGGGCTCTGACGAGTCTGCGCCAACTATACCAGAGCGTCTCCGGGCCGGTAGACCGGCCCGTCGCTTACGGAGCGTTGCGGCGCAGCGCGAGCCGTCAGCCGAACATGCCCTTGAACATGAAGAAGAAGGCGATGGAGAGTAGCGCGCCAGCCGGCAGGGTGATCAGCCAGGAGAGCACGATCGAGCCGAGCACGCGCAGGTTGAGTGCCGCCATGCCGCGCGCCAGCCCCACCCCGAGTACCGCGCCGACCAGCGTGTGCGTGGTCGAGATCGGCAAGCCGGTCCCGGAGGCCAGCACGACGGTGGAAGCGGCGGAGAGCGTCGCCGCGAAACCGCGGCTCGGGGTCAGCTCGGTGATCCCGGTGCCGACGGTGGCGATGACCTTGTGGCCATAGGTCACGAGTCCTACCACGATCCCGCCGCCGCCGAGTACCAGGACCCACCACGGCATGGTGGCCGAGCCGGTCACGCTGCCGCTGTTCTCGACCACGCTGATGACCGCCGCCAGCGGGCCGACCGCGTTGGCGACGTCGTTCGAGCCGTGCGCGAAGGCCATGGCGCAGGCGGTGAACATCATCAACACGCCGAAGATGCGCTCCACGCTGGAGAAGTCGTAGTTGCTGCGAGCCCGCCGATCGCCGCGATTGATGCGGTTTTCCAGCAGCAGGCCGAACATCATGATGACAACGCCGAACGCCACCGCCAACAGCAGGCTCTCGCCGAAGGTCAGGTGCAGGCCGACGTGGGAGAGCCCCTTGACCAGGGTCACCATCGAGACGATGAAACCGACCAGGAAGATATACCCCGGCACGTAGCGCTTGGCCGCCGCGAACGGATCGGGGTTGTCGAAGATCAGCACCTGCACGGAACGGAACAGCATGAAGGCGAACACCCCCGCGATCAGCGGCGAGGTGATCCAACTGAGTGCGATCGTTCCCACCGACCCCCAGTTGACCGACTGGACCCCGAGCCCGGCTACCGCGAACCCGACGATGGCGCCGACGATGGAGTGGGTGGTGGAGACCGGCCAGCCCTTCATGGACGCGATCATCAACCACGATCCGGCCGCCAGCAGCGACGCCAGCATGCCGTAGATCAGCATCTGGGGATCACTCTCCAGCAGGCCGGGGTCGATGATGCCCTTGCGGATCGTCTCGGTGACCTGCCCCCCGGCCAGCCAGGCGCCGAGGAATTCGAAGATCACCGCGATGATGATCGCCTGCTTGATGGTGATCGCCTTGGAGCCGACCGAGGTTCCCATGGCATTGGCGACATCATTGGCACCAACCCCCCATGCCATGAAGAAACCAAAGACACAGGCGAGAATGATGAAGACATCACCGTATTGCGCAATGATGGACATAGGCTTTGTTCGCTTGAGTGGCGTGACGAAGGCGTAGAATGACGAAGACCCGCGTTCAGCGGGCCGTCAGTATCTGCAGGCGGCTACCCACGCGCTCGGCGCGGTCGGATAACTCACCGATCCATTCGATGATTTTATAGAGGAAGATCACATCGACCGGTGGCAGCTCCGCCTCGAGCTGGAACAGCTGGCGGCGGATCGCGACCTGTTGGTCGTCGGCCTGGTGCTCGAGATCGTGCAGCTCCCTGATCAGTTCGTGCATCACGTCGGAGACATTGCGACCGAAGCCAGACTCGAGCAGGTCCTCGAGTTCTTCCAGCGCCTTGCGCGCCTGGTCGACGGTATCCACGGCGGTCCGCAGGTAGTCGCGCATCGGCTCCGCCAGCGGCTCGGGAATGCTCATGTTGCGACCGAGCATGATCCCGGTGATATCCCGGGCCTTGTTGGCGATCTTGTCCTGAACGCTGATCAGCTCCAGCAGATCGGAACGCGATACCGGCAGAAACATGGTGTTGGGCAGATTGAGGCGCAGTTGCGTCTTGAGCTCGTCCGCTTCGTGTTCGAGCCGGGTGATCGCCTCGCGATACTTGCGAGCTTCTTCCCAGTCGCCCCCCAGCGCGGCATCGAAGAAAGGCAGCAACTGGCCGGCGCATTCGCTGGTCTTGACGATGTGAGCCAGGAGCGGTTGGAACGGCGATCGTCCAAACAGCGCCGAGAACGGATTGGTACTCACCATAACGTGGCCTGGATGCGTTGGAAGTGGCGGCGCCAGTATAATGATTGCGTCCGGATGCGTCATGAAAAATTCATGTTCCGCCTCGGCCCGGCCTCGGAGCGAGCGATCCCACCACCGCTCCCGGACGGGAGACTTCAGACCGGCAACCCATGACCGGCCACCATCAGGAAGCTGCATGAGCGAAGAGATCGAACTCAAACTGGCGCTATCATCCGAGGGCCCCGCCCTGCTGATCGAGCATCCGCTGCTCCGCACGTTGACCTCCCGCACGGTTTCGCTGGGCAACCAGTACTACGACACCGCCGAATCGGCCCTGCGGTCGCGACGCGTCGCCCTTCGCGTCAGGCGCCAGGGCGAGCGGCGCCTGCAGACGCTCAAGAGCGCCGCGCAGAGCCACGGCGGCCTGTCGAGTCGCGGCGAATGGGAGTGGTCGCTGGATGGGGTCGAGTGCAATGCCGCCGGCCTCGACGTGCAGGGACTTCGCGCGCTGGAGCACCCCGCCCTTTCCGGGCTGGCGCTGGAGACGCTTCGCCCGGTCTTCACGACCGACTTCGAGCGCCGACTCTGGCACTACCGGGATGACGAGGGTGAGATCGAGATCGCCCTCGACCAGGGCGCCATTGATGTCGGTGCCGCCACTCTGCCGATCCGCGAGCTCGAACTCGAGCTCAAGCGGGGGGAGCCCGCATGCCTGTGGACGCTGGCCAACGCCTTGTGCGCGCCAGCCGATGCCTCCACAGCGCCCCTGCCGGCACGCCCGGCCAATCACAGCAAGGCCAGCAGGGCCTCCTGTCTTGCCAGTCGCTGGCCGGAGCCGACAAACCCGGAACCCCCCTCGGTGGATTCGCTGATCGACGCCATCGATAGCTGGCAGGACAGCCAGGACCGCGCCTGGCTCGCCAATGCCGAAGCCCAGTGCGAGCGACTGATCGAGCGCTGGGCCATCGACGAAGACGCCTCGTGCCGGGAGGCCGGCGAGCGAATCCTGGCGGACCTGCGTGACGGAAACGTTCCCTGGCGAAGCCGGGACTGGCTGGCCCTTCGGCAACTGGCCGCACAAGCGTCGGACCAGTAGCTGCCGGAAGACCTGAAGCTGGCGCCGAGCCTGCTGGAGCCGGGCCCGATCCAGAAGCGTCGCTCAGGGCGCGGGGAGCGATGTCCCGCGAGTCCGTGACACGCAAGACAGGCCGGCCAGGTAAGGCTTGGGCGGCCGAAAGTCCTGCACCAGGCGGTCCAGCGGCAGCGGTCGGGAGTAGATGTAGCCCTGGATATCGGTAGCGCCCCAGTCGTGCAGGATCTCCAGGGTCTCCCGCTCCTCGACGCCCTCGACGACGATGCCGTAATCGAGACGCTGGCAGAGTGCGACCACCGCCGACAGCACGTGGCGCTTGCGGGGCAACGAGGTGACGTTCATCACCAGTTCGCGATCGATCTTGACCGTATCCATGGGCATCGAGGTCAGCTGGGCCAGCGAAGAGTAGCCGCTGCCGAAATCGTCGAGGGCGACGCGGATGCCGGCCTCCCGAATCCGATCCAGGCTGCGGAACGCCTTGATGGGGTCGCTGAGCACCGAGGTTTCGGTCACCTCGATCTGCAGCCGGGTAAGGGGCACCCCGTGGCGCCTCGATGCCGCGATCATGTCATCGAGCAACCCCGGATCCATCAACTGACGGGTGGACAGGTTCACGCTCAGCAGGAAGTCACCGCCGAAACGCTCGCGCACGATGTCGTCCCGCAGCAGCGGCAGTGCCTGCTCCATCAGCATCTCCCACAGCGGCGCGATCAGCCCGGAGCGCTCCGCGACCTCGATGAAACTCGCCGGCGCCACGATGCCCTCCGTCGGATCGTGCAGCCGCATCAAGGCCTCGAAGCCGCGGACCTCCCCCGTCGATGAATCGACGATCGGCTGCACGAAGCAGCGCACGCCGTTCGTCGCCAATGCCCCGCGGATCAACTGTTCCGCACGGCTGCTCTGGCGCTCCCACTGGCGTAGCGACTCGCTGTAGTAGCGTCGCGAACCGACGTCGGAAAGGCGCGCGTTGGCCAGCGCCAGGCGGGACTGATGACGCCACTCGTCCACGCTAACCGGTTCGGCTGGATCGAGCACGGCCACCCCGCTGACATGCGACAGCCAGACCTGCTGCCCGTCGATCTCCACCGGCTGCGAAAGCAACGCCTCGAGCGGTTCGAGGGCTTCGTCCAGCCGCGCAACCTCGTCGGTCTCGAACACCATGGCGAAGGTATGCTCCGGTAGCGCGATCAATGCCACTCTCGGTGGCAACTGCTGGCGCATTCGCTGGACCAGCCTGCGCAGGGCACCGACGGCATCGTCGACGGCGATACCGTCGAACAACGACGCCACGTTGAGCAGCTGGAATTTGACCGGCGCCAGCGGTGGCAGCGGAGAGCGCACCAGACACTCCTGCAGGAGCAGTTCGAGATAGGCACCGTTGGGCAGCAGCGTCATCGGATCGCCGAGCCGCTGCTCCGTGGTATCGGTCTGGGTGCCGGCCATGCGGACGGCCACCCCGCGCTCGTTGCGCTGGCACAGGCCTCGGCACAACACCATCCGCCAGGCGCCGCGCGCGTCGCGGATGCGGTATTCGACGGTCACCGAGGCGGTCAGGCCGTCGAGATGCTGATAGAGCGACCGCTGCACGTCGGCGCGGTCGTCTTCGTGGATGAGCGCCAGCCAGTCGTCGAGTCCACGCCGTCCTTCGTCATGCGGCAGCCCCAGCATGCTCGACCACCGTTGAGAGAGCATGAGCTGGCCGCTATCGATATCCCACTCCCAGACCCCGTCGTTGGTCGCCGTCAGTACCAGGTTCAGGCGCTGGGTTCGCTCCTGCACCCGGTTTTCCAGCTCATCGCGGGACGTCTTGAGATCGCGGATCGTGCGACGCACCGAATCGAGCACGAAATTGTTGAGTTGCGCCATCTTCTGCAGCGCGATCTCATCGCTGTCGGTGTGGACGTGAAACTCGAACTGGCCATCGACCGCCTGACACAGCTGGTTGCTGAGGGAGTCGATCTCCGCGATCAGATCCCGCTCGCGCGCTTCGGCGCCGGTCAAGGATGCTTCACTCATGGCACCGGCGCCTCCCTGAAGGTCATCTCGAAACGGCAACCGTCATCGCCCCGATGTCGACACCGGGTCTCCACGATGGTGCCGGTTTGCGCATACTCCTCGAGAATTCGCGCAAACAGCGCGTGATAGAGCGAGCAGAGCCCGTTGCCCGAGCGATACTCCACCACCAGCCGCGACGGTGCCTGCTCGACGATACGAAACTTGTCGCTGACCCGGCCCCGGAGTTCGGGATCGCGAATGCCGGCACCGAGCGAGGCATGGATGGCAGGCTGACGGGTCAGGAAGGCTTGCGCCGACTCTGCCATCGAGAAGAACATGGGATAGTGTCGACGTGTCCACTTGACGAACAGGTCCGCATACAACGCCATCAACGCCTCATGGTCGAGTTGCAGGTAATCGCCAGCGGCCGCGAAGAAAGCCAGCGTATCGGCATCGTCGTAATCGACGTCGATCCGCCGCCCCAACGAGACCAGGCCGGCCTGGGCGGCGATGGAGTCGACGACCGAGGGGCCGTAGCGGGTTTCGATATGGTCGATGAGGACGCGCTGAATCAATCCGATCATGGCAAGACCACTCTGGAGTCTGTTACCGCTCCGACATCGGTCAGCGGCGTCAGGCGACTTGGTCGCTTTCCGCAGGATGCAGGCGATGGCCGCCGGCGTTCTCGAAGTATCATTAGCATTATCGGCGGCCGAATCACGAAGTTGAGCGCCGTCTACATCCATTATCGAGCGCACTCGACGCGCCACCTATCACCAGGGACAGGAACTGACTTGATGCAATCGGGCGATTCACTGCTACGCAAGCGGCTGTTTCAAATCATCTTCGAATCGGACACACCGCAAGCGAAGGCTTTCGACATCGTTCTGATCACGCTGATCCTGGTGAGCGTGGGAACCGTCTTTCTCGATAGCGTGCCGGGTCTGCATGCACGCTACGGGAGAATCTTCTATTTCATCGAGTGGGGATTCACCCTGATCTTCACGCTGGAGCTGGTGCTCAGGCTCTACTGCCTCGACCGCCCACTGCGCTACCTGCGCAGCTTCTACGGGGTGCTGGACCTGCTCGCCATACTCCCGACTTGGCTCGCCCTGTTCATACCCGGCGCACAATCGCTGCTGGTGGTCAGGGTGCTGCGGGTGCTGCGCGTGTTCCGGGTCCTGCGACTGATGGAGTTCGTCGGCGAGGGTCGCGTGCTGGTGGAGGCGCTGCAGCGCAGCCAGCGCAAGATCCTGCTGTTCCTGACGACCATATTGCTGATCATCACCATCTTCGGCGCGTTGATCTACATGATCGAGCCGCCGGAGGCCGGTTTCACCAGCATGCCGAGGGCCATGTACTGGGCGATCGTCACGCTGACCACCGTCGGATACGGTGATATCGCGCCGGTGACGCCACTGGGGCAGTTCATCTCTGCCGTCATGATGATTCTCGGCTATTCGATCATCGCCGTCCCCACCGGAGTCTTCTCCGCCGAGGTGATTCGATCGATCCAGCGCGAGCGCTACTCCGAGGAAGCCTGCCCGGGCTGCGGTCACGAGGGACACGAACGCGGGTCCAAGTACTGCCGTTTCTGCGGCACCTGGCTCGACGAAGAGACCGAGGATCCCCATGCGTCTTCCGCCGAAACTGCCGACACGGCGCCGGATTCTCCCGAGGCGGACGCGAAAGGCGATTGAGGCCTTGGGGTGACCGTGACGTTAACTTTTGTCATCAAACTGTGACGCAAACCCGACAGACTCCCACGATGCCGCGTCAGGCTGTTCGTCATCATCGGGAGTTGTCATGCAATCGCTTCGTCCTACGCTCCGCAGCGGCCTCGTGGCCATGCTGCTGCTGTTCGCGCTGCTGATGTCGGTCATCGGCGGCGGCAGCTATCTCGCCATGAAACAGGCGCGAAACGCCTTCGATTCGGTCTACACCCTCAATGTGGTGCAGCTCGGGATGGCGCGCGAACTCTATGCCGAACTGCTGCAGACCCGAGTCCTGCTGGACAGCTATCAGACCGATTACAACCGCCTGCGCGTCAAGCCCGCCAAGCAGACCTGGGCCCAGGCCCAGGCCACCCTCGCGAGCGCGAAGCAGCGCCTCGCGGAGATGCCCCCGGCAGCCCCGGACTCGCCGGGCAGCAATCTCGCCGATCGCTTCCAGGCGCTGATCGACGACGGCATCCAGCCCGGCTTCGATACGCTGAAGGCGTGGAATGTCTCGGCCTACCAAGCCAGCGTGAAGCAGGCCAACGACCTGACCGCCGCGGTGGATGCCAGCCTTGCCAGCCTGTCCGCCACCGCCAAAGCCAATGCGGTGGCGGGAGCGGCCGCCATGAAGCGCGACGTGCATCTCCTGCAGGTGGGGCTGACTGCGGCGGCCGTGGTCACGCTGGCGTTGATCCTGTTCGCCTTCTTCATGTTCCAGCGCCATCTGCTGCGCCCGCTGGGCGACGTGAGGCGACACTGCGCCGACATCGCCCAGGGCGACCTCAGCCGGCGCCTGTCGACCCGAGGCGTGAGGGAGATGCGGCTGCTCAAGTCCGGCGTGGATGCGATGCAGGTCGCGCTGCTGGAGCTGGTCTCGCAACTGCAGCGGGAGAGCCGGGCGGTGCGAGGTGATGCCCAGGAGTTGACCGAAGCCAGCCACACGCTGAACGACCAGAGCCGGCAACAAGCCCAGGCGCTCCAGCAGACGACCGCCAGCATGGAGGAGATCACCGCTACCGTCTCGCACACGGCAGACCATGCCGACCAGGGCCAGGCGCTATCTGAGGAGAACCGACGCCGGATCGATACCAGCGGCGACCAGGTCTCGACGGCCGTCACCGAGATCGAGGCGGCTCAGGCCCGCTCCGAGGCATCACTGGAAGTGATCGGAATGATCGACTCGCTGACCTTCCAGACCAACCTGCTGGCGCTCAATGCATCGGTCGAGGCGGCCCGGGCCGGGGCGCAGGGTCGCGGGTTCGCCGTGGTGGCCGAAGAGGTTCGCAGCCTGTCGGTACGCTCCGCCGAAGCCGCCAGGACCATCCGGGCCCAGATCGAGGGGACGCACCTCCAGGTCAAGAAAGGCGCCCAGGTATTGACCCAGGCCAGGGAGACGATGGCCGCCGCCGTGCAGTCCGGCCAGCAGCTCGGCCAGTTGCTGGAGGGTATCGCGCTGTCGTGCCGGCAGCAGCGCGACGGCATTCATCAGATCGATCAGGCGATCAACGCCATCGACATCGCCACCCAGCGTAACGTCGCGCTGGCGGAACGCACGCTCAGGGCCACCCAGGAACTGGACGCCCGGGCACAGCGCCAGCAGGAGCACAGCAATCGGTTCAAGCTGGAGGCGCCAGTGGCGGAACTCGATGCCGAGAAGCCGGCGAGCACCGAGCCGGATAGCATGGGTCTGGCCGATGATCGGCCTCGCCTCCCCGTAAAACGGCACCAAGAGGCGCAGGAGGCGCTGCCGGTTTGAGAGCGCTCCCGGCTCCCTCCCGGGCGGCGCCATGCGCCGATATCATGGGAGGGTATTTGTGAGACATCACGCCGAGCTAGGCTAGACAGCGTGGAACCAGCGGCGAAGTACGCATTTCAGCGAAGTCGCCACCTGCTGTCAGCCGATCCATGATGCCTCAAGGGGATACGCCGCCACGTTTCGGCCTGCCCTGCCATGCTTCCCGGCCACCGTGCCACCAGCTCAGAAGGACGTTTCAATGAACGAGACCAACAACACGATCGACACGAACGGCACCCGGCGCCGACTCTCGTGGGTGGTAACGACCGGCTTGATGCTGGGTATCGCCTCGACCTCCCAGGCCGCTGCCGCCGATGATGCCTGTGCCCCAGAGGCCTATGCGATGGCCCTTCGCTACCAGCAGCAGTCGGCCGAGGTCGACGCCCTGCAGCGACAGAGCTACGCCCTGGCCACGGCGAGATTGCAGCAGAAGATCGCCGCTCACCCCGAAGCGGACAACCTGGCGATCATGACCGACCTGGACGAGACCGTCATCGACAACTCGGCGCTCCTGGTTCGCGACATGCAGGCCTGTCACGACTTTACCGGTTGGGATACCTGGAAGGTATGGGAGCGCGAGGGCCACCCACGGTTGATCCCCGGTGCGCGCAAGTTCCTGAATTACGCCGATTCCCAGGGCGTGACGATTTTCTATGTCTCCGACCGCTACGAGGAGAACAAGGCGTCGACGCTCGCGACGCTACGCTCGCTGCACCTACCTCAGGTCAGTGACGCCCAGGTACGGCTGCTGGGCCCCTCGAAGGGAGAGCGGCGCGCCGCCATCGAGCGCGATCACGATCTGGTCCTGCAACTGGGCGATTCGCTGGCCGACTTCTCCAGCGATTTCCATCACGCCGACCTGAAGGATCAGCACCGGCTGGTAGCCGAGGACGATGCCCGTTTCGGCGATGACTGGATCATGTTCCCCAACGCCAGCTACGGCAGCTGGAGCGACGCCGATCTCGAGGCCTGGGCGGCGCCCCTGAAGACTCGCTAGCGCGGGAGGCGGGACGCCGCACGTCCCGCCCTTGATGGCGGCCAGCCCGCCGGTGGCTTCGCTCAGCGGAAGGGGGCCGGATCTCCACGCCCTTCCCGTACGACCACGGGGGGAATCTCGCGCAGATCGACCACCGTGGTCGGCTCCAGCTGGCAGGCGCCGCCGTCGATGATCAGGTCCAGGTGGGCGCCGAGCCGCTCGCGAATCTCTTCCGGATCGGTCATCGGCCATGTCTCTCCCACCGGGATCAAGGTCACGCTCATCAGCGGCTCGCCCAGGGCGTCGAGCAGCGCATGGGTGATCTTGTGATCCGGCACGCGCACGCCGATCGACCGGCGCTTGGGATGCAGCAGCAATCTCGGCACTTCGCTGGTGGCGCTGAGGATGAAGGTGTAGGCGCCGGGGGTATGCGACTTGAGCAGCCGGAAGACGCTGTTGTCGACCTTGGCATAAGTGCCGATCTCCGAAAGGTCGGAGCAAACCAGGGTGAAGTTGTGACGGTCGTCGAGCTGGCGTAGCCACTTGATCTTCTCGATCGCTTTCTTCTCGCCCAACCGGCAACCCAGGGCATAGCCCGAATCGGTGGGATAGGCGATCACGCCGCCCTGGCGAAGGATCTCGATGGCCTGGTCGATCAGGCGCTTCTGCGGGTTCTGCGAATGAATCTGGAAGAATTGGGTCATCTCACGCTCTCCTGGAACCGCTGTCGAAATCTGCCGAACCCGAATGCTGCGGCCGTTAGCGGGAGTGCCGCTGTCTTCGGGGCCGTTACTGCTTCACAGGGTAACAGACGCGGCGCTACTCGCCGCCGGCAAAGCGTCGCAACGCCGGGTGACACCAGACCGGCCTGACATGGGAGCGCGGCGGGGGGCTGATCGTCCCCGGCGCCAGGGGGCCTCCCGGATAATGGAAGTCGCTGCCGACAGATCCGTAGAGCCCGTGGAAATCGAGCTGGCGGGCCAGGTCGTGGGTCGTGTCCGGATTCTGATAGCCGCTGACCAGTTCCGCCGCTTCGCCACCGGCATCGATGAAGGCCGAGAACATCAGGTCGCGCTTACGCCGGGTCATGCCGTAGCGCAGCGGATGCGCGACGACGGCGACCCCGCCGGCATCGCGAATCCACCCGACGACCGTGGCCAGTTCGGGCCAGTGCATCTTGACGTCCCCCCGCTTGCCGGTGCCCAGGTAACGCTTGAACGCCGTCTTGACATCAGGGACCACGCCGGCGGCAACCAGCGCCGCCGCGAAATCCGGCCGCCCCAGTGGGCGCTCACTTCCCGCTTCCTGGCGTGCCCTGGCGAGACCATCGGCGAGGCCGACCTTCTCCAGGCGATAAGCGATCTCGCGGGCTCGCCTGTCGCGGGCGAGTCCCAGCGTCCTCAATCCCTCCCCCAGTACCGGGGAGACCCCCTCGGGCAGAAGCGCCACGATATGCAGGGCGATACCGCGCCATTGGCAGGAGAGTTCGGCCGCCGCCAGCAGGGAGAGACCGTGAAGCCGGCATCGGGCATCCGCCTCCTCGACGCCGTCGACGGTGTCGTGGTCGGTCAGGGCGACATGGGTCAAGCCACGCGCATGACACAGGTCCACCAGCGAGGCGGGCGAGAGCTTGCCATCGGAAGCCGTGGAATGCAGATGCAGGTCGATTCCTTGGATACTCTCCAGCGTATCGGACAGCACGGTCGAGCTGGCCTCGGGATCATCGGTGGGAAAAGCGCTCATGGGCATGACGCCAGCCAGCGTCTTTGTCAGAATAGGTCGACTATGGTGAGGGCCGCGGCGAACGGGGTCAATCGTCCACGCCACCACCACCCGCCGGAGGCCCAGCCCGTATGAAACTGCTGTTCGATTTTCTGCCCATCGCCATCTTCTTCGCCGTCTATCATGTCAGCGGCGATATCATCATGGCGACGATGGTGCTCATTCCCGCTACCGTCGCGCAACTGGGCATCGTCTGGTGGCGCCAGCGCCGCATCGAGAAGATGCTGCTGATCACCTCGGTCATCGTGATCGTCTCGGCCACAGCGACCGTCGTCTTTCACAATCCGGCCTTCATTCAGTGGAAGCCCACCGTGATCAATGCGCTGTTCGGCGTCGCCTTTCTGCTCTCGCCGCTGTTCGGGGGCCAGACGCTGGTCCAACGGATGATGGGCAAGGCGGTATCGCTGCCGGCGGCCGTCTGGCGGCGCCTCAACCTGGCGTGGGTGCTGTTCTTCTTCGCCATGGCCGCACTCAACGTCTATGTCTTCAGCTATTACGATGAGGCGACCTGGGTCGACTTCAAGCTGTTCGGCATGCTGGGACTGACCCTGCTGTTCGTGGTCGGCCAGGCCCTGTTTCTGGCCCGTCATCTCTCGCAATCACAATCGAAGGAAGGCTCCTGATGCTTTACGCCATTATCAGTGAAGATGTCGACGACAGTCTGGACAAGCGGCTCGCGGCTCGCCCCGAGCACCTGAAACGTCTGGAAGCGCTGAAAGAGGAAGGCCGACTCGTGCTTGCCGGCCCCCACCCGGCCGTCGACAGCGACGATCCGGGTAGTGCCGGCTTCAGCGGTAGCCTGATCGTGGCCGAGTTCGATTCGCTCGAGGCCGCACAGCGCTGGGCGGACACCGACCCGTACGTCGCTGCCGGTGTCTACGCCCAGGTCCGGGTCAAGCCGTTCAAGCGGGTCTTTCCGTAACCCGGCCTCCTGCGGCGGACCGGTTATCCACAACCGCTGGCGTGGCGGTTTTGCACACCTGCTGTGGATAACGCTGTTAAGATCCCGCGGACGTCTTTCTCTGCTCCCGATAAGCCGCCGCCTGGCGAAAAGTGTTCAATTTTCATACAACGCGCCATCGACCCCTGCCCGAGGGGTCGTTCGATGATCCCCAGACGTGGAAACCATGAACGGCAAGCCGGTCACTTCTCATCGCCAGGCCATACGACATGCCGAGCTCGACTGGCGGGCCGACGACGGCGATGTCGAAGCGCCGTTCTCGACCGCTTACGATGATGTCTATTTCTCGCGCCAGGATGGCCGCGAGGAGACGCGTTTCGTCTTCATCGACAACAACGACCTGCCGCAGCGGTTGGCGGCCTGGCGCGAGCGACGCCCGTTCACGATCGGCGAGACGGGCTTCGGCACCGGGCTCAACATGGTGTGTGCCTGGACCTGTTTCGACGAACACGCCCCCGCCGATGCAAGACTGCACCTGATTTCGACCGAAAAGCACCCGCTCACCCGCGAGGCGCTGGCACGCGCCTGGCGCAGTTGGCCGCAGTTGTCGCGTCAGGCCGCTGCCCTGCTCGAGCAGTGGCCACCGGCGGTGGCGGGTGTCAATCGCCTGCAGTTGGACGCCCGCGTCATTCTGGATCTGCACTTCGGCGATGCGGCCGATTGCCTCGACCGCCTGGACGGACAGGTGGACGCCTGGTTTCTCGACGGCTTCGCGCCTTCGAAGAATCCCGACATGTGGCGACCCGAACTGTTCACGGCCATGGCCACCGCCAGTCGGCCGGGCGCCACCTTCGCCACCTTCACCTGCGCCGGTTTCGTACGCCGCGGCCTGAGCGCGGCGGGCTTTCGCTGGCGCAAGGTGCCGGGATTCGGTCGCAAGCGCGAGATGCTGCGGGGCGAGCATGATCCCGCCGCCCCGAGCGCGCCTCGGAGATCCTCGGCCAGAGCGGCCACTCCCTGGTTTCAGCCACCGCCGCCGAGGCCGGCGGACCATGTGGCGGTGATCGGCGCCGGCATCGCGGGTACCAGCGTCGCGGCGGCACTGGCGCGCCGGGGCAGCCAGGTGACCCTGATCGACCGCGAGGGCATCGCGGCAGGCGCTTCCGGCAATCCCCAGGCCGCGCTCTACGTCAAGATGGCCATCGAGCCCAACCTCCAGAGCCGGTTCTACCTCGCAGCGCTGCTCTACACGCAGCGCTGGCTGGCGCGTCTCGACCCTGAGCGCCGCTGGTGGTCGGATTGCGGACTGCTGCAACTGGCGGGAAAAGCCGGCGAGGTCGAACGCCAGCAACGTTTCCTGGCCCATTATCAGCTGCCGCCGGCCGTCGTTGCCGCCAGCGACCCTTCGTTGGCGACGACACTCGCCGGTGTGGCGCTGCATCAGCACGCGCTGCACTATCCACTGGCGGGTTGGGTCGACCCCGTGGCGCTTTGCCACCATCTCGCCGCGACACCCGGGGTCGGGGTCCGTCACGCCAGGCTCGATTCACTGCGGGAGACGGACGCCGGCTGGCGGCTGGCGCTGGGGCAGGAGTCGCTTCATGTCGACCAGGTCGTGTTCGCCACCGGTCATGCCAGCCGCCACTGGCTCGACGGGCTGCCGATACAGCCGGTCCGGGGGCAGATATCCACGCTGTCGCTGGCACCGGGCCACGGCTCCGGGGAGGCACCTGCACTGGATCGCGTTCTCTGCGCCGAGGGCTATGTCATGCCGCCTCGCGAGGGACGGCTGACCTTCGGCGCGACCTTTTCGCCCAACGATGATGACGATGCGGTGTGCAGCTCGGATCATCGACGCAATCTCGATGAACTGGCGCGCCTGGTCCCCGCGCTGGCGGAGTCGGTGGGGGATCGCTCTCCGGCGGCGTGCGGCGGCCGTGCCAGCGTTCGCGCCGCCAGCCCGGACAAGACGCCCTACGCCGGGCCGCTTCCCGAGTTCGATCGCTGGCGTCAGGACTATGCCGCCCTGGGCAAGGACGCCAGGCGTACGTTCAGCCAACCGGGCCGCCACTACCCGGGGCTATGGATGAGCACCGCACACGGCTCCCGGGGCATGGTCAGCGCGCCGCTGTGCGCCGAGCTGATCGCCTCCAGGCTTCACGACGAACCGATGCCTCTGGAGCGCGAGCTGATCGATCATCTGCACCCCGGCCGGCGGATCATCGCCGATCTGATTCGAGGCCGCTGATCCAGGCGGCGGGCAGGCTACGTTTCGCCTGAAAGAGGCCTGCCCGAGCTCTCGCGGCGTCGCGATCGGTTCGCTGGACAGCGCTCGGAGAGCCCTGATGGCGGCCCAACGGGCGAGTGCAGCGAATCCGAGGCGCATTGACTCCGCTTCGACGGGAGCGCGCCCCGATCCGCTTCTGACTCTCGACAGCCTTCGTTCGCACTTCGTGCAGCGGCGCTGACCCGATCGTCACTCCTGGCAATTTGCCGCCGGTATCTGCCTTGCGACCCACAAGGATGCGGGAAGTGCGATGCGGGAAGTGCGTTGGCACGTCGGGAGCGGGCCTAGCCCTGACCATCGCTCGTCGATCTCATCGACGGCCGAGGCCCGTTACGGTGAGCGCTGACTCAGGGAGTCGCGGCGCCGGTCTCCCCCAGCAGGGCCAGCGTCTCGCCATCGAGGCAGCGATAGGTGAAAGAGGGGCGACCGATCTGACCGTAGTGGAAGGACTCTTCGAGCACGCCACGATCCACCAGGTGCTTGAGATATTTCCGCACCGACACCCGTGACATGCCGGTATTTTCGCTCAGCGTCTCGGTAGTGAAAGGTGTCCCCGTCTGCTCGGCGACGGCCCTGGCCACCTGAGCCAGGGAGTTGGCGGTGAGGCCCTTGGGCAGATCGCCGGGGCGCGACGGTTGCATGGCGGTCGCCTCCCGCCGAAACAGCGCGTCGAGATCACGCTGATGGGCGCGAGCAGGCAGCCGGGACAGCCGCTGGTGCGTGTCCAGGCAGCGGGTCAGGGCCTCCCTGAAGCGCTCGAACTCGAACGGCTTGACCAGATAGTCGCTGACCCCCAGATGTTTGGCCTCTCGCACGGTCTCCATTTCAGAGGCTGCCGTGATCAGCACGATCTGGATATCGCGGGCCTGGCGGCGCAGGTCTCGCACCAGCGACAGGCCATTGTGCTCGCGCAGATAGACATCGAGCAGCAGCAGGTCCACGGTCTCCCGCGCCAGAATCTCTCTCGCCGCCGGCAGATCCTCGCACTGGGCGACCAGATCGATGCCGTCGATGCGGTTGAGGAACTCGACGTTGAGCCGCATCACCATTGGATCGTCCTCCACGACCAGCACGCGCATGAATCAAGTCACTCCGTCGGTTAGCTGCATTACGTCCATCACATAGGGCACGGTCACCTCGACCAGCGTGCCGCGCCCCGGCGTCGAATAGAGCGCCAGCGTACCACCTAGCGATTCCACATGGGCCTTGACCATGGCCAGCCCGTAGCCCCGCCCCGCCCCCTTGGAAGAGACGCCCTGCTCCATGGCAAGCTGCTGCTGGCTGTCACTCATGCCCCTGCCGTTGTCCGACACGTGCAACGAGAGCGCGCCGGCGTCGACACCCAGGGTCAGGCTCACCTGGCGCACCTCGCGACCGGCGACCGCCTCGAAGGCATTTTCCAGCAGATTGCCGATGATGGACACCAAGAGGTGCACGACCTCGCTTTCATCTGGCGCCGGAATTTCGCTCTGCAGGTCGATATCGAGCTCGACCCGGCGCTCTCTCGCCTCGCTCCCCTTGGCCAGCAGAAAGCCCGCCAGCACGGGGTCCCGAACCCCGGCGACCCGCGCCGCGGCCGGCGCGATCAAGGTGTCGTCGAGCTCACGCAGATAACGCTCCAGACGTCCCAGGTCGCGCAATTGCACCAGGCCGAGGATGACGTGCAGCCGGTTCTTGAACTCGTGGGTGGAAGCCCGCAGCGCCTGCGCGTAACGGCTGACACCGGTCAACTCCTCGGCCAGCCGGTTGACCTCGCTACGGTCCCGCAACGTCACCACGCTCCCCCCCGCGCCCCTCTCGCCGCGGATGGGCACGCGGTTGACGATCAGGGCGCGACCGTTCAGCGTCAAGCGCCGGTTGAGGGCGGGCGTGCCGCTGTCGAACAGCTCTCCGAGCGTGGCTGCGGGTATCCCCGAGCCGTCGCCGGCGCCCGCCGGATCCAGCAGCTCGCCGGCGGCCGGGTTGACCATGGTGATGACCGAATCGCCATCGATCGCCAGCACCCCCTCGTGCAGCGAGGCCAGCATCGCCTGACGCTGCTGAACCCATTGGGATATCTGGTGGGGCTCGAACCCCAGCAGGATCCGCTTGATGTAGCGTGCCAGACACCAGGCGCCCGTGGCACCGACCACCATCAGCAACGCGATGCCCAGCAGCAGTACCTGACGCCGCTCCGCCAGCAGCAGCCCGACCCGGGTCAGGGTGACCCCGGTGGCGACCGCACCGATCACCGCGCCCTGCCCATCGAGGACGGGCGAGAAACCCCGGATGCTGACACCCAGGGTACCTTCCGAACGGGAGACGTAGGACTGGCCATCCAGCGCGGGCCCCTCGTCGCCGCCGCGAAAATGACGCCCGACCTCGCCGGGGTCGGGATGCGTCAGGCGCAGATGGTTCCGATCCATCACGGTGATGAAATCGACGCCGAGCCGACTGCGCAGTGCCTCGATCTGCCGCCGCAGCTCGGAATCGGGGTCATGGACGATGGGCCTGGCCATGAGCGCGGAGCGCACGTCGTTACGATCGGCCAGCACCGCCGCGAGCCCCATCACACGCTCCCCCTGGGCCTCCTCCAGATTGGCACGCAGCTGGTAGTTGAAAAGCAGCAGCGCGACGCCGAGCGTCAGCACGATCATGCTGGCGACCAGGACGAATATCTGGGCACTCAGGCGCAGCCGCTTCACGCCTCATCCTCGGCGGACTGGCGTGGTTTGGCCATGACGCCAACCTGGCCGCCGCATCGGTCCGATCCGGAATTCATTACCCACTCCTTGCTGGAGGCGCCGGCGGGAAAGCACGCCTGCCGGCCTATCGACCAAGGTCGAGCGCCGTTTAGACCATGGTGGTATACCTTACGGGCCGGGGGTGTGCAGCGCACCACCCCATACCTTTCAATAGTTTCTAAAGGCTTTAATAATTTCATAAAACTTGGTCGACACCTCGGGGCCTCTATCCTCGGCAGCGTACCGCTCATCGGGGCAAGAATACCGCCTACCGCCCTTTGGGCGAAAATCCTTGGGGAGCCAACCATGACTTCAACCGTGACGCAAACCGTGCCGTCCGATTCCGGCCGTCGAGACAGCTGGCTGTCGACGCCGATCTTCGGCATTCCCTTTCCCCTCTTCGCCATCGCGGCCGGGGTTCTCGTCGTCTCCATGGCGACGGACACGATACCCACCGGCATGATCGGCGCCCTGCTGGTCATGATGATCCTGGGCGAACTGATGGGATTCATCGGCGATCGCCTGCCGATCGTCAAGAGCTATCTGGGTGGCGGCGCCATCCTGGCCATCTTCGGTGCAGCGACGCTGGTCTACGTCCAGTGGCTGCCGACCGCTGTCGTCGACAACGTGACCCAGTTCATGAAGAGCGGTGGCTTCCTCAACTTCTACATCGCCGCGCTGATCACCGGCAGTATCCTGGGCATGGACTCCCGCGTGCTGGTCAAGGTCGGCTCGCGCTACGCCCTGCCGCTGATCTGCGCCGTGCTGTTCGCCGCCCTGTTCGCGATCGCCGTCGGCTGGGTCATGGGATTCTCGCCCCAGGACGCGGTCGTGGTCATCACCCTGCCGATCATGGGCGGCGGCATGGGCGCCGGTGCGGTGCCGATGAGCCAGATCTACGAGCAACTGCTGGGCCAGCCCGCCAGCTACTACATCTCGATCCTGGTGCCGGCGCTGGCGCTGGGCAACGTCTTCGCCATCATCATTGCCGGCCTGCTCAACGGCCTGGCCAACCGGATGCCGAGCCTGACCGGCAACGGCCAGATGATGCCGGGCGTCGAGATCGAAGAGCGCGAAAGCAAGCCGGATCTCTCCAAACTGGGCATCGGCGTCATCGCCGCCCTGACCTTCTTCGTCGCCGGTGAAATCCTGGGTGGATTCATTCCGCTGCATCCGTACGCGCTGATGATCATTCTGGTTGCCGTGCTCAAGATCGCCAACGTGGTGCCGGAATCAATCAACGAGGCCGCTGCACAGTGGTTTCAGTTCGTCGCCAAGAACTGGACCTTCGCCCTGCTGTTCGGTATCGGCATCGCCTACACCGACCTCGGCCAGGTGATCGATGCGATCTCCATCACCTACGTGATGATCGTCTTTGCCGTGGTGGCGGGTGCCGCCTTCGGCGCGGGCCTGGTCGGCAAGCTGGTCGGCTTCTACCCGATCGAATCGGCCATCACCGCCGGCCTGTGCATGGCCAACATGGGCGGCACCGGCGACGTCGCCGTGCTCTCCGCCGCCAAGCGCATGCAACTGATGCCGTTCGCGCAGATCTCCTCGCGCCTCGGCGGTGCGCTGATCCTGCTGATCTCCAGCATCGTGGTACCGCTGTTCTTTACCTGAACCGCCAGCTCAGGCCAGCCGGGTGACGGCGTGGCCATGTAAAACGGCGCCCCCGTTGTGAACGGGGGCGCCGTTTCGCTGAGTGCCAACCACGTGTCGATGAACGCTCAGCCCTCTTCCTCGTCGTCGGCGAGGTCACGACCGAAACTGCGCCACTGAGCCAGGGTCATCACCTCGGTGCTCTCGGTCTGCAGGTCGTGGACGATCAGCAGCTCGCTTCGTTCCAGCTGCCGCTTGAGATCACGCACCCAGTCGTGCATGTCCGTCGCCACGTCGGTGGTGTCGTAGCCCTGCCGGGTGACGAACGTCTCCAGCAGTGCGTCCAGTGTCTCCGCCGGCAGCATGCGATGGGGGATCTCGATAAAGCGTCCGCTCATGCGCCTGCCTCCCACGCTTCCAGCCGCCCGATGAACGTCGCCTCGTCGATCACCTCGACCTCCAGTTCCTCGGCCTTGGCCAGCTTGCTGCCGGCGCCGGGGCCGGCGACGACGGTCGCGGTCTTCTTGGAGACGCTGCCGGCGACCTTGGCACCCAGCGCCTGCAGGCGCTCCTTGCCTTCGTCCCGAGTCATGCTCTCTAGACTACCGGTCAGCACCCAGGTCTGTCCCGCCAGCGGCTGCGGACGCTCGGCCATCTCGACCTCATCCCAACTGACGCCGACCGCCCGCAGATCGTCCAGCGTCTCCTGGTTATGGGGCTGCTGGAAGAAGGTGTGGATGTGATGGGCCACCACCGGCCCGACATCGTCGACCGCCTTCAAGGCTTCCAGCGAAGCGTCGCGCAACGCCTGCAGCGAGCCGAAGTGACGTGCCAGGCTTGCCGCGGTCGCCTCGCCCACTTCACGAATCCCGATCGCGTAGACGAACCTGGCCAGGGTCGTACGCTTGGCAGCATCGAGCGAGGCGATCAGATTGTTGGCGGACTTCTCCGCCAGCCGGGGCAACTCCGCCAGCCGCTCGGCCCGTAGTCGGAACAGATCGGCTGGCGTCTTGACCCAGTCCCGCTCGACCAGCAAGTCGATCAGCTTCTCGCCCAGGCCATCGATATCCAGCGCGCGGCGGCTGGCGAAGTGCTTGAGTGCCTCCTTGCGCTGCGCCGGGCAGAACAGCCCGCCGGAACAGCGCGCGGCAACCTCGCCCTCGAGCCGCTCGATCTGCGAACCACAGACCGGACACGCGGCGGGCATCTCGATGGCACGGGTCGTAGTCGGACGCTGCGATTCGACGACCCCGACGATCTGCGGGATCACGTCGCCGGCACGGCGCACGATCACCGTATCGCCGATACGCACGCCGAGACGTTCGATCTCGTCCATGTTGTGCAGGGTGGCGTTGGAGACCGTTACACCAGCGACCTGCACCGGCTCCAGCTTGGCGACCGGCGTCAGCGTACCGACGCGGCCGACCTGAAAGGCCACGTCGTTGAGCGTCGTGGTCTGCTCCTGGGCGGGGTACTTGAACGCAATGGCCCAGCGTGGCGCGCGCGAGACGAATCCCAGCTCGCGCTGCGCGCGCAGGTCATCGACCTTGAGCACGGCACCGTCGATGTCGTAATCGAGCCCTTCGCGGCGCTTGCCCAGCGACTCGCAGAATTCGACGACGCCGCTGGCGCCCTCCACCACGTCCAGCAGCGGGCTGGTTCGAAAGCCCAGTGCCCGCAGGCGCTTCAGGTAGTCGGAATGGGACTGGGCGTCATCGTCGCCCTCCAGTCGCGCTACCTGGTAGGCGCAGAACTCCAGCGGGCGCTGGGCAGCGATCGATGAGTCCAGTTGGCGGAGGCTACCGGCGGCCGCATTGCGCGGATTGGCGAAGACCTTGTCGCCCCTTTCGCGCGCCCGCTCGTTCATCGCCTCGAAGCCGGAGTGACGCATGTAGACCTCGCCACGCACTTCGATCAGCGACGGCACCGACTTGCCGCGTAGCTTGAGCGGTATGGAGTGAATCGTGCGCAGATTGAGGGTGACATCCTCGCCGGTACGGCCGTCGCCACGCGTCGCGCCCTGAACCAGTTGGCCGTCCTCGTAGACCAGCGACACGGCCAGACCGTCGAGCTTGGGTTCGCAGCAGAACGCCAGCGATTCGGGATCCTGCTCGAGCTTGTCGGCCGCGCGCTTGACGAAGGCTCGCAGCTCCTCTTGATTGAAGGCGTTGTCGAGCGACAGCATCGGCACCGCGTGGGTGATTTCCCGGAAGTGATCGGCAGGCGCCGCACCGACGCGCTGGGTCGGGGAATCCGGCGTGACCAAGCCGGGATGATCGGCTTCCAGCGACTGCAGCTCGCGCAGCAGCTTGTCGTATTCGGCGTCGGTGATCTGCGGCGAATCCTCGACGTAGTAATGGTAGTTGGCGTCATCCAACTGCTGGCGCAGGGCACTGGCCCGCTCGCGGACCGCTGGGGGAATCTGGCTCATGGCGCTCGGTTCGATCGCTGCTCAAAAAAGTGACACGCATTGTAGCGGAAGCCCGCCGCGGCTGCCGCAGTGGCGCCCATCAGCGAACGCCGGAAACGACGACGGGGCCCGAAGGCCCCGTCGTCGATACCGCTACCGCGTTCGGTATCAGGCTGTGTCAGTTGGCCTGATAGCGATGGAGCCGATGACGCCGCTCGAACTCCTGCACCCGCTGGCGTGCGAACTCGATCGTCTGCGCGGTCATCACGCTGTGATTCTCGTCCTTCAGCTCGCCGCCCAGGTTGCGTACCAGCACCATCGCCGTCTCCAGCATCGCCTCGAAGGCCGCGGCCGTATCGTTGGCGCCCGGGAGCGGCATCAGGAAGGTCACGCCCGGCGTCACGATCTCCTGCATGCTATCCAGGTCGAACACCCCCGGCTTGACGACGTTGACCATCGAGAACTGAAGTTCGCTATCGTCGGCTTCGGTTTCGTAGCGATGGAAGATACCCATTTCGCTGAAGCGCAGACCGCAGGCCAGCATCAGGTTGAGCAGATCGGCACCGTCGAAGCCCGCTTCCGTTCTCGCCAGCACGCTGATGACGATGATCTCCTCGGAGTGCGCCAGAGTTTCCCTGGCCCGCGCCGCGCTCACATGGTGGCGCTTGGCACGTTCGACGGCGGGATGTTGAGTCACGACGTCGCTGCGTGGCGCCTCTTCGATCTCTTCCACCGGCACCGAGGCAAGTTCGTCCTCGCCACGCACGGCAGCGGTCCGCGAACTATCCTGCTGCTGGGGCGCCTCGGGTTCCTCGGCCATCCGAGCACCGCCGGGCGGCACCAGCGCCGTGATCTGCAGGCGGTCGGGCGTCTCGGCACCGGCGACTTCATTCCCCCCCAGGCGAGGCTCTTCGTGCCGCGCCGACGTTCTCGCGCGGCTCTCCTCGGCCTCGCGCCGAGCATCCTCACGCTTGTGGCTCAGGCGCTGGGCGGATTCGCTGACGCGCTTGGCACCCGCGCGAACGGCACTCTTCACATTGTTCGTGACGTTGTGCTGCATGTCGGCGAACGACGACCGCGCACGTCGGTCGAGAATGCTGCTCTGCAGCTTCTCTTCCGGGATCCGCTCCTGTCGCTTGGGCTCGGTGGGTCTGACCGGTTCCGAACCGTCGCCGCTGCGCTCGAACGTCGCCGGACGCAGGACACGTGCCCCTCCATTGGGCAATTCCCAGTTGACCTCGGCCTCGCGGGCCGCCTGTTCCGGATCCGCCTCGGATCCGTCGTCGACTCCATTATCTCCCATCGCCTGATCTAGGCGTGGAACTCGACGTTGGCGCTGTAGGCGACGGAAGCCATCGATCACGATGGTCGCCACCAAAACCAGCCCCAGGATGATCAGCCACTCTCTTAGTTCCATGGGTCGTCTTGCCTGTTCGCGGTGCCACTATGCTGGAAGAGGACAACATGCATTCGGCATGTCGGCACTAGCATAGCGTGATTTGTCAAAAATGGGCTACTTTTTTTCTTTGTCAAGCAAAGTTTTGCCCATCAGCAATCACCCTTCAATTCCCTTCGATGTCGAACATCCTATTACGCCGTTAGCCGGTTTGGCTATTTTTGCCAACTTCAGGACGCCTCCGCCATCGACGCTGCTTCATCCACACCCACGGATACCAGACGCGAGACGCCCGGCTCCTGCATCGTGACTCCCATCAACCGTTCGGCGGCTTCCATCGCGATTTTGTTATGGGTGATGAAGATGAACTGCACGCTCTCGGACATTTCCTTGACCAGTTTCGCGTAACGCCCCACGTTCGCATCGTCGAGGGGAGCGTCTACCTCGTCGAGCATGCAAAAAGGGGCCGGATTGAGCTGGAAGATGGCGAATACCAAAGACAGCGCCGTCAGCGCTTTTTCTCCCCCGGACAGCAAATGAATGGTGCTGTTTTTCTTGCCCGGCGGCCGTGCCATGATCGCCACCCCCGTCTCCAGCAAATCCTCCCCCGTGAGGGTCAACCATGCGGCCCCGCCACCGAAGACTCTGGGAAAAAGTGCCATCAGGCCGCGATTCACTTCCTCGAAAGTCTGCTTGAAACGGGTCCTGGTCTCCTGGTCGATGCGCTTGATCGCACGCTCCAGCGTCTCGATCGCCTCGCTCAATTCGGCGTGCTGGGCCTCGAGATAGTCGCGCCGCTCGCTCTGCTGCTCGTACTCCTCGATCGCCGCCAGGTTGATGGCTCCGAGGCGGCGAATGCGCTCGCCGGTCTCCTCCAGGCGGGTCTGCCAGGCCGATTCCGTGGCATTGGGATCGAGGTTCTCCTGCAGCGTCTGCTCATCCTGCTGCTGCTCCGCCAGCGTCTCCCGCTGGGCATCGGCCTTGAGCGTCAAGGCCTGAACCTGCATCCGCGCCTCCTGCAGCCGCTGGCGGAGCCCTTCGAGATTGCGCTCGTGCTGCTGACGGTCGATCTCGGCCTGGCGTAACGTCTCGCCGATCTGGTTGGCCCGCTCCCGGCAGCGGTCGAGCGTGGACTCCTGCTGGGAGCGCGTCTCGAGCAACCGCTCCAGACGTTCACGCTGATCCTCACCGGGTTCGTGAAGCGTCTCCCGCTGCTCACGAAGCCACTCGCAGCGTTCCTCGAGGCGGGAGAGCTGGCCGCGGCTGCGCTCGACCTGTTGCTGAAGCTCGCCGCGCTGCGCCTCCAGACGCTGGCGTTCGAGCGCCAGTTGCTGCTGGGTCTGATGCGTCTGCCGCTGTTGCTGACGCAACTCCCCCAGCCGCGCCTGGCTCTGCTCGCGCGCCGTCTGCAGCGCTTCGCGCTCGGCAGCGTTGGCTTCGACCCGGTCGAGCGCCTGCTGCCAACGCTCCCGTGCGGCTTCGAGCTCAAGCCGCTGTGTCGCGTGGCGCTCCTGGCTCTGCGCCTGCTCCGCTTCGAACTCCCGCAGCCGGGAAGCGACATGCTCGAGCCGGCTATCCAACGCTGCCAGCCGGGTCGATTGCGCCTGACGCTGGTCGGCCAGCTCCCGCTCCTCATGGCGCAGCGATTCCAGCGCCGCCTCGCAGCCATCGATCTCGGCCTGCCACTGGGCGATCTGCGAATCGCGCTCGACCAGGGTGGCGTCGAGCGCGGCGAGCTCCTCGACCAGTACGTCGCGACGTTGCCGCTGCAGCAGCACGCTATCCGCGTTGGCGTCGTCGCGACCGAGTCGCCGGGCCCAGCCGTGCCCCAGCCACAGACCGTCCCGGGTGATCACGCTCTGACCCGGGCCAAGATCGGCCGCCATCCGCCACGCGGCTGTCACGTCGTCGGCGCAGTGAATCGTCGCCAGCAGTGTCGCCAGCGCCCCCGCCCCCTTGACCCGGGCACCCAGCGATTCGGCGGGCGCGCTCACCGTGGCCTGGAGCGACACCACCGGCAGCTCCCCGCTCGCCAGTGATGCCAGCGGCTCGCGGGCGGATTCCGGCTCGGCCAGGCGCGCCTTCAGCCAGGGCCCGAGCACCCAGGCGACGGTGCGCTCCCAGCCGGCCGTGACCTCCAGACTCTCGGCGACTCGTGGCGCCCTCCCCAGCGGGTGATCGGCAAGGTGTTCGGCCAGGCTGGCGTCGTCATCGTTGAGGGCCGCCTCGATCAGCGCCTCGAGCGACGCCACCTCGCCCTGGCAGCGGTGCTGGCGCTCGCGCTCTTTATCCCTGGCCGCCTGTGCCTCGGCCTGGCCTGCGCGGGCACGCTCCCGGGACTCCTGGCGCTCCTCGCGGCGAATCTCCAGCGTCTGCTGCCGCTCGTCCAGCACGGCCAGCGCTTCCTGCAGCGAGGCTTTCTCATTGTCGAGGTCGTCGACGTCCGGCAGTTCCGATCGCTGCTGCCGGCGGCGCTCCAACTCGCGGGTCAGCTCCTCGAGCTGACGCTCGAGGCGCTGGATGCTCTCCTGCTCGCGCTCGGCCCGGTGGCGGGCATCACGATCCTGCTCGCTGAACGCCTCCCACTGCTGCTGGCACGCCTGCGCCGAGTGCTCGGCCTCCTCGAGCTGCATCTCCAGCGTCAGCAGCGCCTCGTCGGCCATCTCGATCTCGGGGAGCAGCGTCTCGAGCCGGATGTCCCACTCGCCGCGGCGCTCCTCGTCCTGGGCGATCAGCTGGGCCAGGGCGTCCCGCTCCCGCTGCGCACTCTCCAGGTCACCGGAGAGCTGCTGCTGCCGCTGCCGGGCGTGCTCGAGCGACTGCTCCAGCCGGGCAATGTCTGCGCCGGTCTGGTAGAACGCGGCCTGGTGAGATTCCAGCTCGGCGGCCACGGCGTCGTGGGTTTCCCGGCCCTCCGCCAGCCGCGTTTCGCACTGGCGCTGGCCGAGAATCTCGCGCTCGACCTGGATCTCGCAGTCTCGAACCCGGGCTTCTTCCTCGCGCTGCTGGCTGCGCAGGGCGCGTTCGCGCAGCACCGCCAGCTCGCCGCGCAGGCGATGCTCCTCGGCTTTCAGCGTGCGGTAACGCTTGGCGGCCTCCGCCTGACGCTTGAGCCGTTCGAGCTGCTTGTCGAGCTCCTCGCGAATGTCGTCGAGCCGCTCGAGATTCTCCTGGGTCCGCCGCAGGCGGTTTTCGGTCTCCCGTCGACGCTCCTTGTACTTCGAGATCCCCGCCGCTTCCTCCAGCGTGTTGCGCAGCTCTTCCGGGCGGGCTTCGACGAGCCGGGAGATCATGCCCTGGCCGATGATCGCGTAAGAGCGCGGCCCGAGGCCGGTGCCGAGGAAGATATCGGCAATATCGCGCCGACGGCATTTCTGGCCGTTGAGGAAATAGCTGGATTGCGCCTCGCGGGTCACCAGACGCTTGACCGCGATCTCGTTGTATCCGGCGTAGGCGCCGCCGAGTTCGCCATCGCGATTGTCGAAGATTAGTTCGATGGAGGCCTGACCGATGGGAGAGCGACCGGTGGAGCCGTTGAAGATGACATCGGTCATCGATTCGCCGCGCAGGGTCTTGGCGGAGGACTCCCCCATCACCCAGCGCACCGCGTCGATGACGTTGGACTTGCCGCAGCCGTTGGGTCCGACGATGGCGGTCATGTTGCTGTCGAACGGCACCGTCACCGGATCGACGAACGACTTGAAGCCGGCCAGCTTGATGGACTTGAGGCGCATGCGGAAAAGAGAGCTCCGAAAACCGAGTGGGTGGCGGATCGCCGACGAAAGCAACCCGCCACGGGTTTCGGCAGAGCCTAAGGCACTGCGTGATCGATATCCAGCGCCAACGTCGCCGAACCGGCCACCTCGACGCCGTCGAGCCGGCCATACAGATCACCGGATTGCGGGGTTGCCTGGCCGGTCGCCGAGACGCGTGCCACCAGATCGACGCGGTCGGCCTGGGAAAGGCGTGCGTCGGCGGTCATCGCCTGGGCGTCGCTCAGCGTCAGCGTGCGTGGCAAGGCGCCCAGCGTCGTCTGTGCGATCGCCAGCGGCGGCCGGTTGCCATCGACGTCTCGCGCCACCAGGAAGACCGGGGTATCGGCAGCTAGCCGCCCCTGCAACGATGGCGACAACGTCAGGTCGACCTGCAGCGAGGGTTGCCCCGCGACGGCGGCAGCCGAGGTCGGCGCTGCTGCCGACGTCCTGTCCGATGTCGTCTCCCGAGTCTCGGCAGGCGTTTCCCGGGTCGCGGCCAGGCGCTGCTGGGCAACGGCGATCACCTTGCGCAACGCCTGACCCGACTCGGCATCCTGATAGCCGGCCATGGCGCGGCGCCAGTAGTCGATCGCCTGCGGGTAGCGGGCGTGATCGAAGGCATCGATGCCGAGCATGCCGAGCACCGTCGGCTGGCGCGGATCGAGCTTCAGCGTCTCGTCGACCAGCGCCTGGACCTCTCCGGTCAGCGTGCGGTGAGCGGCGAAGAACTTCATCTGCGCCAGCTGGGCGAGCAGCGCCGGCTGGCGTCCCTGCAGCGCGATCAGTCGTTCGAGCGTCATGATCGCCTTGTCGAACTGGCCGCTGTCGCGATAGCGCGGAAACAGCTCGGCCCACGCCTTGGGGTTGTCGTCCTGGCGCCGAGCCTCGGCTTCCAGGGCGGCAAGACGCGTCTCCGGCGGCGCATGGGTCAGCGACTGGATGACCTGATAGAGCGCCAGATCGCGACGATCGCCGGTCTGATCGTAGAACAGCAGCGTGCCGGCGATCACCACGACGGCCACGAGCGGCAGCAGCCAACGGCCGGCCTGGACGCGTCGCAGCGGCCGTCGACCGGTGCTGCCGGCATCCTCCAGAAGCCGACGGTCGAGTTCCAGGCGGTCCTCGGCGAAGCGCTCCCGGTCGATCTCGCCCTCCGCCAGCGCCGCTTCCAGCGCAGCCAACCGTTGGCGATAGATCGCCAGGTTCTCGGCATTGTTACGATCGTCGGCCTCGAACGTCATCAGCGCATCCCGCAAACCGGCGGCGCGACGCAGCGGCAGCCACAGCAGCCACAGGCTCAGCAACAGCAGCGCGACGATACCTGTCCATAATGGGATCATGGGGTCCCCCCGTCATTGCGGCGGCCGTGCGAGCCGGCAGCGTGACGCGACGTCAGCGCCTCGAGCCGGCGTCTCTCGTATTCGTCCAGACCGACGCTGCCCGATTCGCGATCCTCCAGCCGACGCCGGCGCAAGACGAAGCCGGCCACCACGCCGGCGCCGATCGCCACCAGGCCGAAGGGCAAGCCCCACAGCAGCCAGGTGCGCGCATCCAGCCGCGGATCGTAGAGAGCGTAATCGCCGAAGCGACTGACCATGGCGTTCTCGATCTGCCGATCGCTCTGGCCATCGCGCAGCAGCGCGGCGACCCGCGCGCGCATGTCCGCGGCGATCGGCGAGTTCGAGGCGCCGATCGATTCGTTCTGGCACTTGGGGCAGCGCAGCCGGGTGGTCAGATCCTCGTAGCGCTGCATCAAGGCGGGGTCGTCGAAATCCTGCACCTCGATGGCCGCGAGAGCCTTGGTACCCGCCAGGATGACGATCGGCAGCAGGCAGATCAGCAGGAGTCGACGAGTCATGGCTGCCATTTTTTCACCTCGGGGAGGATCACGTCCTCGACGTCCTGCGGCGTGATATAGCCGGTGTGGTGGTAGCGAATGACCCCTTCGGCGTCGACCAGGAAACTCTCCGGCGCGCCGTAGACGCCAAGATCGAAACCGAGCGTGCCGTCCGGATCGAACAGCGAGACCTCGAACGGATTGCCGAACTCGTCCAGGAACTGCAATCCGTTCTCCCGCGTGTCCTTGTAGTCGACGCCGACCAGGCGCACGCCGCGCTCGGCCAGCGCCAGCAACTGCGGCATCTCCTGCTTGCAGGTCGGGCACCACTCGCCCCAGACATTGACCAGGGTCACCTGCCCTTCGAGCAGGGAACGGTCCAGCGTGCGATCGGGATCATCCAGCGTGGCCAGGTTGAACGCCGGGAACTCTCTGGCCAGCAGCGCCGAATCCCGCGCCGCGGGATCCTTGGCCAAGCCGCGATAGAGGAATACCACCAGCACGGCGAACAGCAACAGCGGTATCAACAGCAGCAGGCGACGTCTCATGAGATCCCCTCCCTCGCCCCGGTGCCGGGCGGGATCGATTCGTGCGTGCGCAAGGCCGCGGAGCGCCTCGGCATCCGGCGATAGCGACGATCGATGACGGCAAGGATACCGCCCGCCGCCATCATCAGGGCCCCCAGCCAAAGCCAGCGCACGAACGGTTTGAGCTGAATCCGCAGCGACCAGTCGCCATTGTCGAGCTTCTCCCCCAGCGCCACGTAGAGGTCGCTGAACAGCCCCGGACGCAGCGCGACATCGGTCATAGGCATGCCGCTGGCGACATAGAAGCGCTTCTCGGGCTGCATCGTGAAACTCGCGCGTCCGGGCCGGGTCACCTCGATGGTGGCGGTATCCGCGGTGTAGTTGGGACCGCGCCGCTCCCGAAAGTCGGTCATCGCGAACTGATATCCGCCCACCTCGACGCTCTGCCCCGGCGCCAGCCGCACGTTCCGCTCGACGTTGTAGTGCGACACCATCGCCACGCCGACGATGGTCACCGCCAGCCCCAGATGCCCCACCACCATGCCCCAGTAGGCCAGCGTCAGTTTCTTCAGACCGCCCAGCCGACCGCGGCGGGTTTTATCAAAGATATCCCGCGCCAACGACAGCGCCAGCCACAGCGCCAGCAGCAAGCCCAGCGTGACACCGAGACTGAAGCTACCGCCGTAGAGAAGCGGCAGGACTGCAGCGACCACCACCGCGACGATGGCCGCTCCCCCCAGGCGCCGGGCGAGCTCCCGGCCCGGCATGCGCTTCCAGCGGGCCAGCGGCCCGAGCCCCATGAACAGGCAGAGCAGCGCCGTCAGTGGCACGAACAGCGCGTTGAAATAGGGCGGCCCCACGCTGATCTTGCCCAGGCCCAGCGCATCCAGCAGCAGCGGATAGATCGTGCCGAGCAGCACCGTGACGGTCATCACCACCAGCAGAATATTGTTGATCAGCAGCAGCGAGTCCCGCGACAGCCAGCCAAAGCCCGCAAGGGATTGAACCCGGGGAGCACGCAGCGCGAAGATCGCCAGCGACAGGCCCACGGTGACGCCGAGAAGCGCCAGGATGAACGTCCCGCGAGAGGGGTCGTTGGCGAAGGCGTGGACCGAGGTCAACACCCCCGAGCGCACCAGGAAGGTGCCCAGCAGCGACAGCGAGAAGGTGAAGATCGCCAGCAGCACCGTCCAGTTCTTGAAGGTGCCGCGCTTTTCCGTCACCGCCAGCGAATGGATCAAGGCGGTGCCGGCCAGCCACGGCAGCAGCGAGGCGTTCTCGACCGGGTCCCAGAACCACCAGCCGCCCCAGCCCAGCTCGTAGTAGGCCCACCAGCTGCCCAGCGCGATCCCCACGGTGAGAAACGCCCAGGCGACGTTGGTCCAGGGCCGCGCCCAGCGCGTCCAGGCGGCGTCGAGCCTGCCACCGAGCAGCGCCGCCATGGCGAAGGCGAACACCACCGAAAAACCGACATACCCCATGTAGAGCATCGGCGGGTGCACGATCAGACCGAAATCCTGCAGCAGCGGATTGAGATCGGCGCCGTCCGTCGGCACGTTGGGCAGCAGACGCTCGAACGGGTTGGACGTCAGCAGAATGAACAGCAGAAAGCCGCTGCTGATCCAGCCCATCACCCCGAGCACGCGAGCCAGCATGTCGCGCGGCAGACGCTGGGAGAAGAGGCTGACGGCGAAGCTCCAGCCGCTCAGGATCAGCACCCATAGCAGTACCGACCCCTCGTGGCTGCCCCACACCGCACTCAGCTTGTAGTACCACGGCAGCAGCGAGTTGGAGTTGTTGGCGACGTAGGCGACGCTGAAATCATCCAGCGCGAAGCTCGCGGTCAGGCTGAGATACGCGAGGACCAGAAAGAGGAACTGGCCCCAGGCCATGGGCTGGGCGAACGCCATCCACAGCGGGCGCCGGGTGGCGGCGCCCCATAGCGGCACGATCGCCTGCAGCACGGCCATGGCGAGCGCCAGAATCAGCGCGAAGTGTCCCAGCTCGGGCAGAATTCGAATCAACATGGTGTCACTCGCAACGTTTGACGAGGCAGCGTCTCAAGAGGACGGTACGCTGCCGTCCGGCAAATTGCCGGTGGCCTTCAGCGCCTCGGCGACCTCGGGCGGCATGTAGGTCTCATCGTGCTTGGCCAGCACCTGCTGGGCGATGAATTCGCCAGCGTCGTCAAGCTGGCCGATCACCACCACGCCCTGCCCCTCCCGGAAGAGGTCGGGCAGGATATCGTCGTAGCGGACTTCGACGTCCTTGGCGAAATCGGTGACCCGGAAGGTGACCTCCAGCGAGTCGCTTTCGCGCTCGACGCTGTCTTTCTCGACCACGCCGCCGAGGCGCATGGTGCGGCCGTGGGGCGCTTCGCCGGCGGCAATCTGTGATGGCGTGAAGAACAGGTTGATGTTGGCGCGCAGCGCGTAGAGGGTGAGCCCTACCGCGACGGCGACCAGCGCCACCAGCCCGACCACGATGATCAGCCGGCGTTGACGTTTGGCTCTCATGAGCGTGCCTCGCGGCGCTGGCGTCGCTTCAGCGTCTGCATGAGCTGGCGCCGCTCGAGCCTGGCCCACAGGATGAACCCCACGACGATCAGCGCCGCCAGGCCCCAGGCAGGCCAGACGTATTTGGCATAACCGCCCATGGTCAGGAAGGCGGCGAATGAATCGAAAGCCATGTCACGTTCCGTTGATTGATGCCGGCAGGGTCGGCGTCGCCCTGTCGATCCGAGTTGTCAGTCGGCCAGCGCCTGTACCCAGCGAGCCCGCGATTCGCGGCGGATCAGCTCGTTGCGCAGTCGGTACAGTGTCAGGGCGATGAACAAGGCGTAGAACCCCAGTACCATCACCAGTAGCGGCATCCACATGCTGGCCGGCATCGCCGGCCGCTCGGTCAGGCTGAACGTGGCCGGCTGATGCAGCGTGTTCCACCACACCACCGAGTATTTGATGATCGGGATGTTGACCACCCCCACCAGCGTCAGCACCGCCACCGCCTTGGCACCCTGGTCGCCGCGGCCAAAGGCGCCGCGCAGCGCGATCACGCCGATGTAGAGAAACAGCTGGATCAGCATCGAGGTCAGCCGCGCATCCCAGGTCCACCAGGTGCCCCAGGTCGGCACGCCCCACAGCGAACCGCTGAACAAGCCCAGGACGGTCATCGCCGCGCCGAACGGTGCCATCACGCTGGCGGCCATGTCGGCGACCTTGATCTTCCAGATCAGGAACACCGCGGAAGCCAGGGCCATGGCGACGAACACGCTCTGGGCCAGGATCGCCGAGGGCACGTGCACGTAGATGATGCGGTAGCTGTCACCCATCTGGTAATCGGGGGGCGATATCGCCAGTGACCAGACCGTGCCGATCGGCAGCAGGATCAGCGCGGCGACCCAGAAGAAGGGCTGCAGCCTGCCGCAGATCGCATAGCTCCACTTCGGGGAGCCCAGTTTGTGCACGAACGTCCACATGCGCTATATCACCATGTCCTTGCCGAGCCTTGTCCCACTGCAGCCGATCTCGCTAGCCGTTCACACTGATCCGCAGGCCGCCGGCTATCGCGAATGGCGCCGCGGCCACGGCCAGCGCCAGCAGCGCCCCCAACAACGCCAGTGCCGGCCCTGCCATCCCACCCTCGATGGCCGCCTTCACCGCGCCGGCGCCGAAGATCAGCACCGGGATGTAGAGCGGTAGCACCAGTAGGGAGAGCAGCACCCCACCGCGCGGCAAGCCGACGGTCAAGGCGGCGCCGATCGCCCCGATCAGGCTGAGCGTCGCCGTTCCCAGCGCGAGCGAGAGCATCAGCGCCAGATAGCCCGCCCCCGGCAGCGCCAGCAGCACGCCGAGCAGTGACGCGCAGAGTGCCAGCGGCAGCCCGGTCAACAGCCAGTGAACGACGACCTTGGCCAGACAGAGCACAGGCAGTGGCAGCGGTGAAAGCAGCATCTGCTCGAGACTGCCATCCTCGTAATCGCCACGGAACAGGCCGTCCAGCGACAGCAGCATGGCGAGCAACGCCGCCACCCACAGCAATCCGGGGGCGACGCTGGCCAGCAGGTCCGGCTCGGGCGATATCCCCAGCGGGAACAGCACCACCACCAGGGCCAGAAACATCAGCGGGTTGACCAGATCGCCGCCGCGCCGCCGCGCAATCTTCAGCTCGCGCCGAACCTGGGCGACGCAAACGCCCCACAGGCCGATTTCCTCGCCGCGCCCGGTCGTCGAACCGCCCGAATTCGCGCTCATGCGGGCTCTCCCAACAGCAGCGAGTCTACACGACCGTTAGCGTGAAAAGTATGGTGTGTGGTCATGACGACCGCGCCTCCCGCGTCACCGTGCGCGACCAGCCGCTGCTCCAGCCAGGCGACGCCCTCGCGATCGATGGCAGTGAAGGGTTCGTCGAGGATCCACAGCGGGCGAGGAACCAGCTCGAGCCGCGCCAGGGCGATGCGCCGCTGCTGACCGGCGGAGAGCTGTCGTGCCGGGATATCCTCGAAGCCCGCCAGCCCCACGGCCTCGAGAGCCCGTTCGAGATCGGAAACCGGCGCCCTGACGCCGGCCATGGCAGCGGCCCAGGCGAGGCTCTCCTGGGCGGTGAGCGCCGCCGAGACGCCCGGGGCGTGGCCGACATAGAGAAGCTGCGAAAGAAAGGCCTCGCGGGATCTGGCCAGCGGCTCGCCATGCCACTCGATGCGCCCTTCGGTCGGCGGCAACTGCCCGGTCAGCAGCTTGAGCAGCGTCGTCTTGCCGCTGCCATTGGCCCCCTCGATACGCAGGATATCGCCGTCCTCGACCCGCAGGTCGAGCGCTCGAAACAGCCAGCGGTCATCCCGCTCGCAGGCGAGCCGACTGGCCCGCAGTGACACCTTCACCGCCATGCGACCTCGCGATCCGGACAGGTTTCGCCGCTGGCGCCGGCCACGGCAGGCGCCACTCTACACCGAAGGCCCAAGAGCTCGCCACACTCGGCCAGGAACGTCGTTGCCCGGTGACATCCCGGGCGGTTATCGGCTTGCCGCCGTCGCTTGCCTTGCTATGATGGCGATACCACCTCGGGAGAAGACGATGACAAACGCCGCACCGAGCTATCTCCAGCGCCAGCCGAACCTGCCGCTGATCGACGGCAACTGGGAACCCATCGACGCGACCGATCTGGTCGAGATACCGCTGCTGGGCCAGGTCGCGGCCGGGCTGCCGATGGAAGCCTGCCTCGACAACGCCACCGTCCACGTTCCGGCCAAGCTGGTCCGTCGCAACACCTATGCGCTGCGCGTACGTGGCGACTCGATGATCGACAGCAACATCTTCGATGGCGATGTCATCATCATCGAGCGTTACGAGTCGGCGGAAAACGGCGAGACCGCCGTGGTGCTGATCAACAATCAGGAAGTGACCCTGAAGAAGCTGTTCATCGAGAAGTCCGGGGTCCGTCTGCAGCCGGCCAACGACAACATGCCGCCGATCTACCTCAAGAACGAGGACGTGCAGGTGCTGGGGCTGGTCATGGGCGTGATGCGCAATCCCCCTCAGGCGGCCTGATGCGCTACCCCATTCCCGACCTTTCCCCCGGGGCTTGGCACGTCGAAGCCCTCGAGATCGAAAAGAGCCGGTTCATCTGCCGGCTCTGCCACACCCCGGACAACGCCACCTTCGAGGCCCTGCTGGCCGAGACCCGCCTCGCCTATCCGGATGCCAGCCACCACTGCTCCGCCTTCATCGCCGGCGCCCCCGGCGAACAGGTCGCGATCGGCTTCTCCGACGACGGCGAGCCGGGCGGCACCGCCGGACGCCCCATGTTCCAGGCGCTGGAGGGGAGCGGGCTGGGCCAGGTCGGCGCAGTGGTGACGCGCTACTTCGGCGGCACCAAGCTGGGCACAGGCGGCCTGGTCCGCGCCTATACCCAGGCCGTGCTCAAGGCACTCGACACGCTGCCCAGGCGCGCCTTCACCGAACGCCGCGCGGTGGCGATCCAGGTCGATTTCAGCAACGAGGCGGAAGCCCGCCGCTGGCTGGCCGAGCACGACATCCCCGTCACCGACGCGGACTACGATAGCCAGGGAGCGCGCCTCAGCCTGGCATGGCCGGCCGACGACAGCCTCTCGCTGACGCGACTGGAGCAGCGCCTCAAGGGCGCGCTCGTGCGCCTCTGATCCCGGCGCGAAAGGCCCTGGCCCGATGATCCCCGACCGCTAGTCACCCTCTTCCGGGCTGTTTCGATCCTCCCGGCAGGCCCCCCGTGCCACCTCGTGGGAAAGCCGGATATGTTCCTCGAGCAGTGCCCGAGCCGCGGGAATATCGCGAGCCATGGCCAGCTCCACCAGTTGGCCGTGCTGGAGGTTGAGCGTATCCCGGATCGTATCGTTGGCCGGCGCCATCCGGCGATAGCGGTCGAACTGGTCGTGCAACTGCTCGATGAAGCGCAGCAGCCACGCCGAACCGCAGGGTTCGAGCAGGTGGCGATGGAACTGGAGATGCATCTGCTCCCAGTGTTCCAGCTGTCCCGGCGTCTCGTCGGCTCGCTTGAGGCGGTGGAACGCCGCCAGCAGGCCGGCTTCCCATTCGTCGCCGCCCGCCTGGAGCGCCTGAGCCAGCGCAAGCCCCTCCAGACGTCGCCGCAGATCGGCGATGTCGTCGAGTTCGGCACGCTTGAGCGCGGGAACCCGAAAGCCACGCTGATTCTCCTGCTCCAGCAGTCCGTAGGCGGCCAGACGATTCAACGTCTCACGCAGCGGGCTCAGACCGACGCCGTAGCGCTGCCTGAGCACGGTGATCGCCAGCTTCTGGCCCGCGGTAAAACGACCGTCGATCAGATCGCGCTTCAGCGCTGCATACAGTTGGCTCGCCGTCATGTTGGTGGTGGCGGCTTCAGCTCCCATAAAGACGACCCTTCCGATTCATTGGCAAAGATTCACTATCGCATCGACCGCGTGCCTCTCGCCAATCAGGGGCTTGACCTGCGCAACGATACGACGCCATAGTAAAAAATCGATTTTTCACATCATAACCGATTCACGTCCGTTAACCGAAAGACCTTCGGCAACCAACGAACCGCCTTACAATAATTCGAGTATCGCCATGTCTCTTGCCTTCGACCATAACAATCCCTTCCCCTCTCGCCGCAGCGCCACCTATGCCAAGGGCGGCATGGTGGCCGCCTCTCAGCCGCAGGCGAGTCAGGCTGGGCGGGACATCCTCGCCCAGGGCGGCAATGCGATAGACGCCGCCATCGCGACGGCAGCCATGTTGACCGTGGTCGAGCCCAGCGGCAACGGCATCGGCGGCGACGCCTTTGCCCTGGTGTGGCTGGCCGAGGGCCGCAACGGTGGCGGCAAGCTCCATGGCCTCAATGCCAGTGGCCACGCGCCGAAGGGATTGACGCCCGACGCGGTCAAGGCAGCGGGTCATGACGAGATGCCCCTGCACGGCTGGACCCCGGTCACCGTCCCCGGCACCCCCGCCGCCTGGGCCGAACTCTCGCGCCGATACGGCAAACTGGATTTCGCCACCCTGCTGGCGCCGGCCATCCGCATCGCCCGGGAGGGCTTTCCCGTCTCCCCGGTCATCAGCCAACTCTGGCAGCGTGCCGAGATCGAGTTTCGCGCCAAGGCGGACGATCCCGCCATCGCCTCCTGGCTGGAGGCGTTCACACCCAATGGGCACGCCCCCCGTCCGGGCGAACTCCATCGTAACGAGGCCCAGGCGAGAACCCTGGAAGCGCTGGCGGAGAGTCGCTGCGAGAGCTTCTACCGCGGCGAGCTGGCGCAGCAGATCGATGCCTTCTCCCGGGCTACCGGTGGCTATCTACGCGCCGACGATCTGGCCGACTATGCGCCGGAGTGGGTCGACCCGATCTCGGTCAACTACCGTGGCATCGACGTCTGGGAGATTCCCCCCAACGGCCAGGGCATGGTCGCGCTGATGGCGCTGCGGATGATGGAAGGGTTCGACGTCACGGTGCGCGACGATCCACGGCTGCTGCACCGCCAGCTGGAAGCGATGAAGCTGGCCTATACCGACGGCCATCACCACATCACCCAGGCCGAGCACATGCGCACCAGCGTCGAGGCGCTGTTGAGTGACGAGTATGCCGCCACCCGCCGCGCCCTGATTGGCGAGCGCGCGATCGATCCGCAGCCCGGGCAGCCACAAGCTGGCGGCACCGTTTACCTGGCCACTGCCGACAGTGACGGCAACATGGTCTCCTATATCCAGAGCAACTATCACGGTTTCGGTTCCGGCGTGGTGGTGCCGGATACCGGCATCTCGCTCCAGAATCGCGGCCACGGCTTCAGCCTGGACGCCGATCACGTCAACGTGCTGGCTCCCGGCAAACGCACCTTCCACACCATCATTCCCGGCTTCTTGACTCAAGGGGAGACCGCACTCGGCCCGTTTGGCGTCATGGGCGGCTTCATGCAGCCCCAGGGCCACATGCAGGTCGTGATGAACCTGGTCGACTTCGGTCTCAACCCGCAGGCGGCGCTGGATGCACCGCGCTGGCAGTGGATGGGCGGGCGCAGGATCGGTATCGAGCCCGGCTACCCGATGCATCTGGTCCGCGAGATGTCCCTGCGCGGCCACCAGATGACGGTGGCCGTGGACAGCACCGCCTACGGTCGTGGCCAGATCATCCTGCGCGACCCGAACAGCGGCGTGTACTGCGGCGGCACCGAGCCCCGCACCGACTCCAGCATCGCGGTGCTCTGATCGATGGCCAAGCGTTCCTTCACCACCCAGCGCCACCTGTTCATGGCCTTCTTGCGTATCGGGCTGCTCGGCTTCGGCGGCGGCCCGTCGATGATTCCCCTCGTCCGCGCCGAAGCGGTGACCCGCTATCGATGGATGAACGACGAGGAGTTCGGTGACGTGCTGGCCATCGGCAATACCCTGCCCGGCCCGATCGCGACCAAGATGGCCGGCACCATCGGCTATCGGGTCGGCGGTGTGCTGGGCTGCATCAACGCTGTCGTCGCCGTCATCGTGCCGTGCATCGTGGCGATGGTGGTGCTCCTGGGGCTGTTCACCCGCTATCGCGACCAGCGCTGGATCCAGGGCATGAGCGAGGGCGTCGTCCCGGTGGTGATGGTGATGATGGCCCAACTGACCTGGGACTTCTTCCAGAAATCCCGCGTCGTGCTCGGCTGGATCGCGACCCTGATCATGGGCGTGGTCGCCGGCGGCCTGATCTATGGACTCGGCATCCACCCGGGACTGGTGATCGGCGCGATCCTCATCGCCGCCCTGCTACGACCGGAGCGGCGGCACAAACGCAGCGGGGAGGCCAAGCCATGATCTACTGGGACCTGTTCGTGGCGTTTTTCATCCCTAATATCGTCGGCTACGGCGGCGGCCCGGCGATCATCCCCCTGGTGGAGAACGAAGTGGTCGGCCGCTACGGCTGGATGAGTTCCCAGCAGTTCGCCGAGACGCTGGCGCTGGGCAACACCCTGCCCAGCCCGATCGCGACCAAGATGGCCGGCTACATCGGCTATGACGTGGCCGGGATCGGCGGCGGCCTGGTGGCGACCTTCGCCACCGTCGCCCCTTCGCTGATCCTGATGCTGGTCGCGCTGGGGACGCTGTATCGCTACCGGGATTCGATCAAGGTCAAGTCGATGAGCCAGTGGGTGAGACCGGTGATCATGGTACTGATGGGCTATCTCACCTGGTCGTTCCTCGACGAAGGTGTCCATGATGCCGGCTGGATCCACACGGGCATCATCGCCGCGATCGCCGTCGTCATGCTGTGGCGACTCAAGCTCCATCCGGTATGGGCCGTGGTCGTCGGACTGGTTTACGGCGGCCTGTTGCTCGGATAGACGAGCGCTGAACCGAAGCGCATCCACAAGGCAAGATCCTGAAGAAAGGCAGCGAAAGAGACAACGACTCAGCAAGAATCGATACGACGTCAAACCAACAGACCAAAACAAGGACAACCCATGTTCCACGACGTACTCCTCCCGGCCCCCCGCAAGCGTCTGGGGCGGCTGCTCGCCTCCGGGGCAGCCATCGCCTCCCTGGCCGTCGGGCTCGGCGCCGGCGGCCTGACCGTCAGCCAATCGGCCCAGGCTGACGACTACCCCGACCATGCCATCGAATTCATCGTCCCCTGGTCGCCGGGCGGCGGCAGCGATGCCCTGATGCGCATCATCTCCAACGCGGCGCCGGAGTTCGTCGGCCAGCCGATGCCGGTGATCAACATGCCCGGCGTCAGTGGCACGATCGGACTCAAGGAGCTCGCCCAGAAAGACCCCGACGGTTACACCGTGGGCCAGATTCACGAGGGCTTGATGGCCGCCAACGCCACCGGCCTGACGACGCTCAACTGGGACGATTTCCAGCCGATCGCCTCGCTGGCCTCGTCGCCGCAATATCTCGTGGTCAATGCCGACAGCGACTGGAAGACCTTCGACGAGTTCGCCGAGTACGCCAAGGCGCACCCCGGCGAAATCCGCATCGGCGCCACCCTCGGTGGCATCCCCCACGTTCACGCGGCAATGATCGAGGACGCCATCGGCGCCCAATTCCGCTATGTCGGCTTCGAGGGGACCGGTGCCCGCATCCGGTCGCTGGTGGGTGGCCATATCGACGCATCGATCGGCGACATCTCGTCGAGCCTGGAGTTCGTCAAGAACGGCGACCTGCGATTCCTCGCCGTCGGTAGTAAAACGCGACTCGAACAGACTCCCGACGTTCCCACCTTCCGCGAACTCGGCTACGACAATCTCGACATGAGCATCAATCGCGGCATCGTCGCACCCAAGGGAATCGACCCTGCCAGGGTCGAGACGCTGGCCAAAGACTTCGAGGCGATGTCCGAGGATCCCGCTTTCGTCGACCGGGTCAACAAGGCCGGTGCCGAGGTCGAGTTCATGGGACCGCAGGCGTACGCCGACTACCTCGCCGACGTCGACGGCACGATCAAGCGCCTTTCAGGCAAGTTGGCACGATGAGCGAGACCACCGACATGGCCTCCCGCCCCGGGCGGGAGGCCAGCAGCGAACGTGGCAAGGCGCTCGCCAACCTCATCTTCAATGCCGCACTGGCGGCACTTTTCGTCGGCCTGTTCGTGCAGGCCGGCGACCTGCCGTCGTCGATGTGGGAACCGCTGGGTGCCGGGTCCTTTCCCCGGCTGATCCTCGGCGCCCTGGTGATCTTCAATCTGGCGATCGTGGTCCAGTCGGCGCTGGCACTGCGCCAGGCAGACCCGGCGACCCGCGTGGGAGCCGGCCGCTGGTTCGTCCAACGGCGGCTGGCCTTCGCCACCCTGGCGGCCTTCTGTGTCTACGCGCTACTCATGCCATGGATCGGCTTCGCACTGGCGTCGCTGCTGTTCCTGTTGGCAGTCCAGGTGATCCTGGGCGCGCGTCGCGGGCGCCGACTGCTGATCGCCTGCCTCGTCGCGGCGGTCTTCGGTCTCGGCCTCTATGCGCTGTTCAGCCATGTGTTTCTGATCTCCTTGCCCGCGGGCCGCCTGTGGTAGCGGAAGGCGGTAACCCGAAGCTTCATCCCCGACAGACCGATAGCCCCATACCGACAACAACCAGGGGCCAAGAGGGTTCTTCATGCCGATGACCGATGCGCTGCTCAGCAGCGTCGAACAACTGTTTTCGCTGGCGACGCTTGCCAGCATGATGATTGGCGTCATGGCAGGTGTCGTGGCGGCCGCCATTCCTGGCTTCACGATCACCATGGCGATCGTGCTGACACTACCGGTCACCTTCACCATGCCGCCGCTGCAGGGCGTCGCCACGATGCTCGCCGTCTATGTCGGCGGCGGCTCGGGCGGGCTGATCAGCGCGGCGCTGCTGGGGATCCCCGGCACGCCCTCCGCCGTGGCGACGACGTTCGACGCCTACCCGATGGCGCGCAAGGGCGAGCCCGGCCGGGCGCTGGCGCTGGGGATCTGGGCGTCGTTCTTCGGCGCACTGGTCAGCGCCGTGGTGCTGATCGTCGCCGCGCCCCCACTGGCGATGATCGCCGTCAAGCTCGGGCCGTGGGAGTACTTCTCGCTGATCCTGTTCGCCGTGACGGTGGTGGCGAGCCTGGTCGGCAAGTCGATCCTCAAGGGGTTGATGATGAGCCTGCTGGGGCTGTTCATCGCCACGGTGGGACAGGACCCGATGATGGGCGTACCGCGTTTCACCTTCGGCGTCGACGTCTTGGCGGCCGGCATCCCGTTTCTGGTGGTGCTGATCGGGATTTTTGCGGTCAGCCAGCTCGCCAGTGAGGTCGAGAACCCGGCGGCGCTTCAGCGTGGGGAGTCGCTGGTCCGCGGCGACATGCACTTTCGACCGTTCACGGTGATGCGCGAAGTTCTGAGTCGACCGGGCAACCTGTTACGTTCGTCGCTGCTGGGCGTGGTCATCGGCGCCGTGCCCGGAGCGGGCGGCAGCATCGCCAACCTGATCGCCTACGACCAGGCCAAACGCGCCTCGAGGACGCCGGAGCGCTTCGGTACCGGCATCGCCGACGGCGTGGTCGCCTCGGAGTCCGGCAATTCCGCCACCGCCGGCGGTGGGCTGATACCGATGATCGCGCTGGGCATCCCCGGCAGCGCCGTCGACGCCGTGCTGATGGCGGCGTTGATGGTGCAGGGCGTCAGCGTCGGCCCACGCCTGATCATGGACAGTGCGGACCTGGTCTACGGCATGTTCCTGGCGATGTTCCTGGCCGCCGGCATGGTACTGGCCTTCTGCCTGATCAGCATGCGCTGGTTCTTGCGGATCACCGAGATTCCCAAGTCGATCATCGTGCCGGTGGTCCTGGTCTGCTGTGCCGTTGGCGCCCTGGCGCTCAACAATCGCATCACCGACCTCTACCTGCTGGTCGGCGTTGGCCTGGTCGGTTATCTGCTGGCGAAGCTCGACTATCCGCTGGCGCCGCTGGTGCTGGGGGTCATCCTGGGGCCTATTGCCGAGACCAATCTACGACGTGCGCTGATGGCCGACGAGAACTGGACACTGTTCTTCACCCGGCCGATCTCGGCGGCCCTGCTGCTGCTCGCCGTGCTGTCGGTGGCGTTCACCGTTCGACGTCTGCTCCAGCAACGGGCGATCGCCCGGACCTGAGCCCGCGCGCGGCGGTTCGCCCCGCCCGCCGGGGCCTCACCGGGGCATGGCATACCGTCACGATTGTGCTAGTTTAGCGCCCGCCAGATCCTTGGAGGCCGCATGGCACGACACCACTTTTCCGTACCCACCGACGCCTCCCCGCGCGGGCGCCTCGGCCTGGCGCCCATGGAGGGCGTCATCGACGGCGATACGCGAGCACTGCTGAGCGAGGATGGCGCCCTGGACTGGTGCGTCACCGAATTCGTGCGTGTCGTCGATGCCAGATTGCCGCCCCGCGTCTTCCTGCGCCACTGCCCCGAGTTGGCGACGGCGGGCAGCGCCGGGCCGATCACCCCCTCCGCCACTCCCGTTACGCTGCAGTTGTTGGGCTCCGATCCCCGGGGCCTGGCGGCCAATGCCGAACAGGCGATCTCCCAGGGCGTCACGCGTCTCGACCTCAACTTCGGCTGCCCGGCCAAGACCGTCAACCGTCATGACGGCGGCGCCTCGCTGTTGAGGACGCCGGAGCGGGTCTACACCGTGGTCGGTGCGGTGGCCGAGGTCAGCCAGCGGCATGGTGTCTCGGTCAACGCCAAGCTGCGGCTCGGCTTCGACGACAAGCAGTTGGCCCTGGCCTGTGCGCAAGCGGCCGAGGCCGGCGGCGCCGAGGAGCTGGTGGTTCACGCCCGTACCCGGCGTGAGGGCTATCGACCACCCGCCCACTGGGAGTGGATCGCCCGGATCCGCGCCGGGGTCAGGGTGCCGGTGGTGGCCAATGGCGATATCTGGTCGCTCGAGGATTACTGGAAGGCGCGCACGCTGTCAGGCTGCCGCGACGTCATGCTGGGGCGTGGTATGCTCGCCGACCCATGGCTGGCGCGGCGCATTCGCCATTGGCTGGAAACCGGCGGTGAACGGCTGTCACCGACGCCATGGTCGGCCCGCAGCGACATGCTGATTCGCTATGCCGACGCCAAACGCGACGCGGGAATGGCCGAGAAGGTCATCGTTTCGCTGCTGAAACAGTGGCTCAACATCATGCGGGGGCGAGATTCCGAGGCCGCGGCGCGTTTCACCGCGCTGCGCCGGGAGACCGCACTGGCGCCCTTTGTGGCCGGATTGAGCGACCTTGGGTCGAGCTCGGACTCGACCAGCTCAGGAACGGCGGCGCATGCTTCTTCGACGCTGGCGGGCTAGCGCGACAAGCCCCTCAACGACAACCCTACAAACGAAAACACCCGCATGCCGAAGCATGCGGGTGTCATCTGTATGGCGCGCCCGGGAGGATTCGAACCTCCGACCCCCTGATTCGTAGTCAGGTACTCTATCCAGCTGAGCTACGGGCGCTTGAATCTTGTGAAGTGACACCGCAGGTGCGCAGTGCTTGATGAATGGCGCGCCCGGGAGGATTCGAACCTCCGACCCCCTGATTCGTAGTCAGGTACTCTATCCAGCTGAGCTACGGGCGCTTGATTCATGCTTCTTTCACACTGTGCCGGTCGTGGTTTTCGCACTTGCGAAAATGGCGGAGAGGGAGGGATTCGAACCCTCGATAGGGCTATAAACCCTATACTCCCTTAGCAGGGGAGCGCCTTCAGCCACTCGGCCACCTCTCCCCGATCAGCACGGCGCGTAGATTACCGATTCCATTTGGCCTTGTCCAGCCGATAGGCCAAAAAAATTCCTAAAAACCTTAGAGGATGAAGAAGTTACCGGAAAGCTGGCGCCACCAGGGCGAGTACGGAAGAACGAAGGAGGGTTTCAGAGATAGCCCGAGCCGATAAAGGGGACGACTTCACCAGCCCAGACGGTACCAAAGCGCCTATCCAGCACTCACGCGCCAGGATCGCCGTCTTCGTCCTCGGATTTCTCACGCTGGATGCGCTGATAGATCTCTTCACGGTGGACGGCCACATCCTTGGGCGCATTCACGCCAATACGCACCTGATTCCCTTTCACTCCCAGAACCGTGACGGTAATGTCGTCGCCGATCATGAGAGTCTCTCCCACGCGACGGGTCAGGATGAGCATTATCTGATCTCCTTCTCAGGGCCTTCTTCCATTCTCGGGTCAAGCTCTCGGGCTCCTGCACGACAGGTGTACCACCCGAGGAGCGATTATGCGCCATACGGCCCCTCAGGCCAATGACGCCATTCCATGAAAACCCGTGGCATCGTTGAAAGAGCGCATGTTCCATTCGCTTCCTTCCAACTCCCCCTTAGCGTAGAACGCTTGGGCCATTCGTGAAGGTGTTATTCGATCATTCGCTTTGAATACTGTCTTTATCGAGGCCAAACGCGGTGTGCAGCGCTCTCACCGCGAGCTCCATCGCCTTCTCGTCGATCACGACGGAAATCTTGATCTCCGACGTCGAAACCATCCGAATGTTGATGTTTTCTTCGGAGAGCACGCGGAACATCTTGGACGCGACGCCAGCATGGGAACGCATGCCGACACCGACCAGCGACACCTTGGCGATGTTCTCGTCGCCTCGCAGGTCGCCTCCGCCCAAGGCCGGAATGACGTCGTTCTGCAGAATCCGCATGGTCTGCTTGTAATCGCCCTTGGCAACGGTGAAGGTGAAGTCGGTGTAGTCACCAGCCGGCGCCACGTTCTGGACGATCATGTCCACTTCGATGTTGGCATCGGCAATCGGCCCCAGAATTCGCGAAGCCACGCCGGGCACGTCGGGCGTATTGAGCAGTGTCAGCTTGGCCTCGTTCGCGGTGAAGGCGATACCGGAGATCAGCGGTTCTTCCATCGATTCGAATTCCTCGTCTGCCACGATGAGCGTGCCCGGGCCTTCCTCGAAACTCGAGAGCACGCGTAACGGTACGTTGTATTTGCCGGCGAACTCCACGGCCCGGATCTGGAGCACCTTGGAACCCAGGCTCGCGAGTTCCAGCATCTCTTCCACCGTGATCCGCTCCAGGCGCTGCGCCTTGGAGCAGACCCTGGGATCCGTGGTGTAGACGCCGTCCACATCGGTATAGATCTGGCACTCGTCGGCGTTCAGTGCCGCAGCCAGCGCCACGCCGGTAGTGTCCGAGCCGCCGCGCCCCAGGGTAGTGATGTTGCCTTCCTCGTCGACACCCTGGAAACCCGCCACGACCACCACCTGACCGTCATCCAGATCCTCCTGGAGTTCATCGGTCTCGATGCGCTGGATACGCGCCTTGGTGTGCGCGCTGTCGGTACGGATGCCCACCTGGGCACCGGTATAGGAGGTGGCCGGCACGCCCAACTGATGCAAGGCCATGGCCAGCAGCGAAATCGTGACCTGCTCCCCGGTCGAGACGAGCATGTCCATCTCGCGCGGGGTCGGATCCTCGTTGATCTGACTGGCCAGGCCGATGAGGCGATTGGTCTCGCCGCTCATCGCCGACACCACCACGACGACGCGGTGGCCGGCGTCGCGATCACGCTTGACCTTCTCGGCCACGGCCTTGATCCGCTCTACCGAGCCGACCGACGTGCCTCCGAATTTCTGTACGTATAGCGCCATGAGTCTGCTCAATGCTCCCTAGCGTTGTCGACCGGCGCTGGCGCCGGTCGTGAATGCATTTAGGCCAGCCGCTCGGCAACCCAGGCCGGCACGCTCTCCAGCGCCGCCGGCAGCCGTGCCGGGTCGCTGCCACCTGCTTGAGCCATATCGGGACGTCCGCCACCCTTGCCCCCGACCTGTGCGGCGACGTGATTGACGAGCTCGCCGGCCTTGACCTTGGCAACCAGATCGTCTGTCACGCCGGCGATCAGGCTGACCTTGCCCTCCTGGGCCGTTGCCAGCACCAGGATACCGGACCCCAGTTTCTGCTTGAGCTGATCGTGCAGCCCCCGCAGTTCCTTGCCCGACACCCCCTCGAGCTGGGTCGCCAGCACCCGGACGCCTTCGACCTGCTGCGCCTGCCCGAGCAGGTCGCTACCCGCCGCGCTGGCCAGCTTGGCCTTGAGGCGCTCGAGTTCCTTTTCCAATCCCCGCTGCCTTTCGAGTACGGCGTCCAGCCGTTCGACGACCTGCTCCGGCTTGACCTTCAGGCGCTCGCTGACGGTACTGAGCTCCCGCTCCTGGGCCTCGAACCACGCCATTGCCGCCTCGCCGGTCACCGCCTCGATACGCCTCACTCCCGCAGCGGTGCCGGACTCGGAAACGATATGGAACGGCCCGATGTCACCACTGCGGGCCACGTGGGTGCCACCGCAAAGCTCGATCGAAAAGTCGTCGGCACCGATCGTCAGTACCCGCACGCTATCGAGATACTTGGCCTCGAACAGGGCACGAGCCCCCTTCGCCTTGGCCTCGTCGAGCGTCATCAGCTCGGTTCGGGTCGGCGCGTTGGCCATGATCTGAGCATTGACGATATGCGCGACCTGCGCCAGTTGCGCCGGCGTGAGCGGCTCGAGATGGCTGAAATCGAAGCGCAGGCGCTCGGCGCTGACCAGCGACCCCTTCTGCTGCACATGGTCGCCGAGCGTCAATCGCAAGGCTTCATGAAGCAGGTGGGTTGCCGAGTGGTTGCGCATGGTCGCCAGCCGCAGCGCGGGATCCACCTGCGGCGAAAGCCTCTCGCCGACGGTCACCCGCCCTTCGAGCATCACGCCCTCATGCAGGTGATGCCCCGCCTGCTTGCGGGTATTGGTGACCTGGAAGCGACCACCGTCGGTTCGGAGATAGCCGGTATCGCCTACCTGGCCGCCGGACTCGGCATAGAAAGGGGTGCGATCCAGCACCACGATACCCTTCTGGCCCGCCTCGAGAGCCTCAAGCGCGTTGCCCGCTTCATCGACGATGGCCGTCACCTTCGACGAATCCTCCAACCGATCGTAGCCGGTGAACTCGGTGCTGCCCTCGAGCTCGAGGGCGGCACCATAATCGCCGCCGAACTGGCTGGCGGCACGGGCCCGCTGGCGCTGCGCTTCCAGCTCGCGCTCGAACCCCGCCTCGTCCAGCGTCACGCCGCGCTCGCGGCAGACGTCGGCGGTCAGATCGAACGGGAAGCCGTAGGTGTCGTAGAGCTTGAAGATCGTTTCGCCGGGAAGTACGTCATCCTCGAGTGCCGAGAGCGCCTCCTCGAGCAAGCCCATGCCATGATCCAGCGTCCGCGCGAACTGCTGCTCCTCCTTCAGCAGCACCCGCTCGATCTGATCGCGGGCCTGACGCAGCTCGGGATAGGCTTCGCCCATCTCGGCGTCGAGCGCTGCCACCAGCTTGTGGAAGAACGGCTCGCTGGCGCCCAGCTTGTGCCCATGGCGTACCGCCCGGCGGATGATGCGACGCAGCACGTAGCCGCGACCTTCGTTGGAGGGCAGCACGCCATCGACGATCAGGAAGGCACAGGAGCGGATATGGTCGGCAATGACCCGCAGCGAGGGCGTCTTGATATCGTCATGGCCGGTCACTTCGGCCGCCGCCAGCAGCAGGTTCCGGAACAGGTCGATCTCGTAGTTGGAGTGGACGCCCTGCATCACCGCCGCCATGCGTTCCAGCCCCATGCCGGTATCGATCGACGGCTTGGGCAGCGGGTTCATCTTGCCGGAAGCGTCGCGGTCGAACTGCATGAAGACGAGATTCCACACCTCGATGTAGCGATCCCCGTCCTCTTCCGGGCTTCCCGGCGGGCCGCCCCACACCTCGGGGCCGTGGTCGTAGAAGATCTCCGAACACGGGCCGCAGGGGCCGGTATCGCCCATCTGCCAGAAGTTGTCTTCATCCAGGCGCGACAGCCGCGCCGGATCGACCCCGATCTCCTCGATCCAGATTCTGGCCGCTTCGTCGTCACTGATATGGACCGTGACCCAGAGCTTGTCCTTGGGCAGCGCCAGGACCTCGGTAATGAAGGTCCAGGCGTAACGGATGGCGTCGGCCTTGAAATAGTCGCCGAAGCTGAAGTTGCCCATCATCTCGAAGAAGGTGTGGTGGCGAGCGGTATAGCCGACGTTGTCGAGGTCGTTGTGCTTGCCACCGGCACGTACGCAGCGCTGGGCCGAGGTGGCACGCACGTAGGGGCGCGGATCCCGTCCCAGGAACACATCCTTGAACGGCACCATGCCGGCATTGGTGAAGAGAAGCGTGGGATCGTTTTCCGGCACCAGAGAGGCGGAAGGGACGATCGTGTGCCCGCGCTCCTCGAAGAAGCTCAGGAAAGCCTGTCTGATATCTGCACTTTTCATAAACAATCCGTGGCGATAGGCGTGCCCACGGCGGCTAGCAGACCACGTGGCGACGCAGAATCCGGCAATGGAGAGACGCCGTGAACGCCTCTCCTGCCATCGCAAAGCGCATTAGTATAACGTGGTCGGCCGATAGTCTGTCGAGTGCGACACCATTGCCGGCTGCCCGACACCCTTGTCACGAGGGACGGGCAGCCGGCGGGTAAGCGAGGGGTCCTGCGAATATCGCGTGCGCCCGGACGCCGCTTCGGGATGCCCCGTCAACGAGGCGTCGGGGCGTCGAACCACCGTCGGGTCACGGCGATGGGCAGGAGGTAGGGAATCGAAGAGGGGATCCCCCGGAGCCGGGGGCTGGCATGGAATTGACGCTGAGGGGTCAGCGGGTGCCTTCTGGCCAGGCGTGTCTGATGGCATGGCGAACCTGTTCGAACTCGAAGCCCCGCCCCGCCAGGAAGCGCTCTCTCTTGGCGCGTTCCCTGGGTGTCGAGCCCGGTGAGTCGAAGCGCTTGGCGAGGGCCTGGCTCGCCAGTTCCTTCCAGTCTGGGGCCTCGCTCTCGAAAGCCAACGCCATCAGCGACTCATCGATCCCCCGCTGTGCCATATCGACTCGAATCCTGACAGGCCCCTGGCCACGCGCGATGCGGGAGCGGACGAAAACCTCGGCGAATCTGGCATCGGATTGAAGCCCCTCCCTCGCCAGGTCGTCCAGCGCCTGTCGAATATCCGCGCTGTCCAGGCCCTTCGCGCTCATTCGCGTCTCCAGCTCGGCACGAGCATATTCGCGCCGAGCCAGGATCCGAATGGCAACGTCTCTGGGAGAGAGCTCCCGGAGGGCTTCGTCACGAGAGACCTCATCACGAGAGGTCTCCTCATGACAGAGGACGCCGTTACGCTCAGCCATCAATCCCCCCGCCTCCATCGATAGCGGCTTACAGCAGCGTATCACCGGCATCATCGCCCTCGGCGACAGCCGCTTCGGGCTCCTTCTCCTTGGTCGCCGGCACCGCGAGCAGCTGGGCCCGGATCTGCGTCTCGATCTCGGTCATCACCTCGGGATGCTCCTCGAGATACTGGGCGGCGTTGGCCTTGCCCTGGCCGATCTTGCTGCCCTTGTAGCTGTACCAGGCCCCCGCCTTGTCGACCAGGTTGCACTGCACGCCAAGATCGATCACCTCACCGGCATGGTAGATACCCTTGCCATACAGGATCTGGAACTCGGACTGGCGGAACGGCGGCGCCACCTTGTTCTTCACCACCTTGACCCGGGTTTCGTTGCCGGTGACCTCGTCGCCCTGCTTGACCGAACCGATGCGGCGAATGTCGAGGCGCACGCTGGAGTAGAACTTCAGCGCGTTGCCCCCGGTCGTGGTCTCGGGGCTGCCGAACATCACGCCGATCTTCATGCGAATCTGGTTGATAAACACCACCATGCAGTTGGCGTTCTTGATGTTGCCGGTGATCTTGCGCAGTGCCTGGGACATCAGGCGCGCCTGGAGGCCGACGTGGGAATCGCCCATCTCCCCTTCGATCTCCGCCCGCGGCGTCAGCGCCGCCACGGAATCGATGATGATGACGTCGACGCCACCGGAGCGTACCAGCATGTCGCAGATCTCGAGAGCCTGCTCGCCGGTATCGGGCTGGGAGACTAGCAGCTCGTCGAGATCGACTCCCAGTTTTTCGGCGTAGCTCGGGTCGAGGGCGTGCTCGGCATCGACGAAGGCGCAGGTCTTGCCGTCCTTCTGGGCCTGGGCGATCACCGACAGCGTCAGGGTCGTCTTGCCCGAGGACTCCGGACCGAAGATCTCGACCACACGACCATAGGGCAACCCGCCCACACCCAGCGCGATATCCAGGCCCAGAGACCCTGTCGACACCACCGGGATCGCGGTACGCGGGGTGTCGCCCAAGCGCATCACGGTGCCTTTGCCGAATTGACGATCGATCTGCGACAGTGCCGCATTGAGTGCCTTGCTGCGGTTTTCGTCCTGTGCCATGAACGTCTCCTATGGATGCACGAAGTGAGGCGGGGCAGCGCCGATCACGGCGCTCGGCTCACGTACTGTATGGTTAGACAGTAGTATGGCGAAAAAAAGCGCTCTCGCCTATCCCCCGCCGAAGATTTTCAATCCTGCCGTCGCGAAGCGTCGGACGTCGACGACTCTGTCATCGCCGAGGCCCGCCGGGCCGACCTTCCGTCACCGACTCGACCAGCCCCGACAGCGCCACGGCAACCGCCGCCTCACGGACCTGCCGACGATCGCCCGGCAGGTGATGACGCTCCACCCGCTGATGGTGCTGGTTGCCCCAGGCGAACCACACCGTACCCACGGGCTTGTCCGGGCTGCCCCCTGCCGGGCCGGCGACGCCGCTGACCGAGACACCGAGATCGGCCCCGCTGTCGCGGCAGGCGCCGATGACCATCTCCCTGACGGTCTGCTCGCTGACAGCGCCATGGGTCTCCAAGGTGGCCTGGGACACTCCCAGCAGGCGCCGCTTGGCCGCGTTGGCATAGGTCACGTAGCCGGTCTCGAAATAGGCGGAGCTGCCGGCGATCGCCGTGATGGCGCTGGCCACGCCGCCGCCGGTACAGGATTCCGCCGTGGTCAGCCGGATGTCCTGGGCCAGACAGGCCTCCCCCAGGCGCCGGGAGAGCGCCTCGCAATCCGATTCGGCATCCTGACGCGGTATCGACGCGTTCGTCATGACAACTTCCTCTCTCAGGGCTCGTCCCGCTCGCCGACCTTCACTCTCCGGATAGCAGCGACCGAGCACCAACGGAAAACCGACCGTCATTCAGTATGCGGAGAATCCTGGGTCGTGCAATGGTTGCGGAAGTGCTGTGAGGATGTCTGGTATCGCGAAGGGTCGAGCACGCCCTGACGGGGCAAGGCGACGGCGGGAGGCGGTTCAGTCCGGTTCGCGGGGATCCCGATCCGGGGGGATCATCGCCGGATGACGCGCCGCCAGTTCGGCGACGGCGATCTCCAGCAGCACGACGGCCAGTTCGCTGAGATTCACGTTGCGCTTGTTGGCTTCGATAGCCAACAGGCGATACGTGGAATCGCTGAGGTGGTTGAGCACCAACCGGGCCATATGTGAGTCCTCGAGTGCCGATTTCACACACTGTAACGAGTTATCGGCGGGCACTCAGGCTGAAATCACTACACCTGATGCATGATCCCCTCTAAGGCGACCGCCGCGTCGCGCGGTGCCGGACCCAGCCACCGCGTGGTAACCTTGCCCTCATCGCAAAGCAGACGGGGCACAAGGACGACTCGATGCTGGTGAAGGTCCATACGAAAGGGATCGACACCGAGAGCCAGTCCGAGGCCGAGCGCATCTGGATCGAGATGCCGAGACGCGGCGCTTTTACCCCATTGATGCCCCACAGAAAAACGGAGTAACCCTGAAACCCATGCAGGACGCGGCCTCCAGCAAGAGCACCCAGCATACGCCAATGATGGCGCAGTATCTCAAGATCAAGCGCGAGCATCCGGATGTACTGCTCTTCTACCGGATGGGCGATTTCTATGAGCTTTTCTACGACGACGCCAAGCGGGCTTCGCAACTGCTCGACATCACGCTGACGGCCCGTGGCCAGTCGGCCGGCAAGCCGATCCCCATGGCGGGTATTCCCTACCATAGCGTCGAGTCCTACCTGGCGCGCCTGGTCAAGTCCGGTCAGTCGGTGGCCATCTGCGAGCAGATCGGCGATCCGAGCACGGCCAAGGGGCCGGTGGAGCGCCGCGTCGTGCGCATCGTCACACCGGGAACGCTGCTCGACGAAGCGCTGCTCGATGCCAGCCGCGACAACCTGCTGGTCGCCCTCCATCGCACCGGCGAACGCTGGGGCATTGCCTGGCTGGAACTTTCCAGCGGCCGCTTCAGCGTGCTCGAGATCGATGGCGAGGCCGACATGCTGGCCGAGATTCATCGCCTGCAGCCCGCCGAACTGCTGATCGCCGAAAGCCTCGACCTCCCGCCGTCGCTGACGGAGCGGCGCGGCCTGAAACGTCAGAACGACTGGCATTTCGACCTGGAAACGGCCAATCGCCTGCTGTGCGACCAGTTCGAGGTCGCGGATCTCAGGGGCTTCGGCTGCACCCACCTCGAAACCGCGCTGGTCGCCGCCGGAGTGCTGGTCGACTACGCCAGGGACACTCAGCGTTCCCGGTTGCCCCACGTCACCGCGCTGAGCGTCGAGAGCCGTGACGAATCGGTGGTGATCGATGCCGCCAGCCGCCGTAATCTCGAGATCGACATCAACCTCGGCGGCAGCGGCGACAACACCCTGGCCAGCGTGCTCGACACGACCGTCACGCCGATGGGGTCGCGTCTGCTCAAGCGCTGGCTCAATCGGCCACTGCGTGACCGGCATCAGATCGGTGCCCGCCAGGCAGCGGTACAACTGCTGCTCGACGCCGACCAGTACCTGCTGATCCGCGAGCCACTCAAGGAGGTTGGCGATGTCGAGCGGATACTGGCCCGCGTGGCACTGCGCAGCGCCCGGCCCCGGGATCTGGCCCGCCTGCGCGACGCGCTCAACGTGCTGCCGACACTGCAGGCCGACCTCGAGCGTATCGAGGGCGAAAGCGCACTGGACGACCTCGCCCGCCATATCCATCCCTATCCCGAACTGGCCGCCACCCTGACCCAGGCACTGATCGACAACCCGCCGGTGGTGATCCGGGATGGCGGGGTCATCCGCGAAGGTTTCGATGCCGAACTCGACGAGTATCGCGGCCTGGCCGAGCATGCCGGCGACTACCTGGTCCAGCTCGAGCTTCGTGAGCGCGAAAGCACCGGCCTGTCCGGCCTCAAGGTCGGCTACAACCGGGTTCACGGCTACTACATCGAGATCCCGCGCGCCCAGGCCCGCGAGGTGCCGGCGGACTACATCCGTCGCCAGACGCTGAAGAACGCCGAGCGCTTCATCATCCCCGAGCTCAAGGAGTTCGAGGACAAGGCGCTGTCGGCCAAGTCGCGTGCGCTGGCGCGGGAGAAGCTGCTCTACGAAAGCCTGATCGATACCCTCAATGCCGAACTCGACGCGCTGCAGGCCACCGGTCGCTCGCTGGGTGCGCTCGACGTGCTCTGCGCCTTTGCCGAACGCGCCCAGAACCTGGATTTCGTGCGGCCGAGGCTCTCGGAGACACCGGGTTTCCATATCCTCGGCGGCCGCCACCCCGTGGTCGAACATGTCAGCCAGCACCCGTTCGTGCCCAACGACCTGATCCTCGATGACGATCGCCGCATGCTGGTCATCACCGGCCCCAACATGGGCGGCAAGTCGACCTACATGCGTCAGGCGGCGCTGATCGCCCTGCTCGCCCATACCGGCAGTTTCGTTCCGGCGGAGAGTGCCGAGATCGGCCCGGTGGACCGGATCTTCACCCGGATCGGCTCCAGCGACGACCTGGCCGGTGGCCGCTCCACGTTCATGGTGGAGATGACCGAGACGGCCAGCATCCTCCACAACGCCACCGCCGAGAGCCTGGTGCTGATGGACGAGATCGGCCGCGGCACCAGTACCTTCGACGGCCTCTCGCTGGCCTGGGCCAGCGCCGAGCATCTCGCCAGCCAGCGTGCCTTCACCCTGTTCGCCACGCATTACTTCGAGATGACCGCACTGGCCGAACAGCAGGAGACCGTCGCCAACGTGCATCTCACCGCCGCGGAGCACCGCGACGGGATCGTCTTCATGCACCGCGTCGAGGAGGGGCCGGCCAGCCAGAGCTACGGCCTCCAGGTCGCCCAGCTCGCCGGCGTGCCCCAGAGCGTGATTGCCCGCGCCCGCGACAAGCTGGCCAGTCTCGAGCAGCCTGCCGCGATGCCGGAGATGTCGGGCATGCACGCCCAACCGACGGGACCGCAGCAGGCGGACCTGTTCGCCGCGACACCGCATCCGGTGCTCGAAGCACTGGAGTCGCTCGACGTCGACTCGCTGACACCGCGGGCGGCGCTGGATCTGCTCTATGCCTGGCGCGATCAACGCTGAGCGACGAGGAAGCTATAACGCCATTCCTCGATGTTCCACGTGGCGGCTTGCCGGAGCTGGCGCCAGCCGCCTAAAATATGGCGCCATTCGCGCAGCACGCGGCGGCACCGTGAAATCGGTGATTTCAACAACGTCTCATATCCGCCAGCACCGTGACCAAGAGCTGTGACATAGAGCTTTGACTTAGGGCTGTGGCAAAACGCGTCGCCTGGCCGGGCCGTCAATCAGGAGAGAACACCCATGACGTTCGTCGTCACCGAGAACTGCATCAAGTGCAAATACACCGACTGCGTCGAAGTCTGCCCGGTGGACTGTTTCTACGAGGGGCCCAATTTCCTCGTCATTCACCCCGACGAGTGCATCGACTGTGCCCTCTGTGAACCGGAATGCCCCGCCGAAGCGATCTTCTCGGAAGACGAGCTGCCCGAGGGCCAGCGGCAGTTCATCGAGCTCAATGCCGAGCTCGCCGAAGTGTGGCCCAACATCGCCGAGCAGAAGGATCCGCCGGAAGACGCCAAGGAGTGGGATGGCAAGCCCAACAAGATCGAGCTGCTCGAACGCTGATCTGCTATTACGCAAATCGGACACTCGCTGCCGAAGAACGCAAGAAGGCCGCTCGATGAGCGGCCTTCTTGCGTTTCAATCGATCAGGCAGACATTACTGCCCTTTTATCGCCTTCAGCCCCGGGTAGGCGGCCTTGTCACCCAGTTCCTGCTCGATCACCAGCAGGCGGTTGTACTTGGCGACACGATCGGAGCGGCACAGCGAGCCGGTCTTGATCTGGCCGGCGGCGGTGCCCACGGCGAGATCGGCGATGGTGGTGTCTTCGGTCTCGCCGCTGCGATGTGAGATCACCGCGGTAAAGCCGGCATCCTGGGCCATCTTGATCGCGTCCAGCGTCTCGGAGAGCGAGCCGATCTGGTTGAACTTGATCAGGATCGAGTTGCCGATCTTCTCGTCGATACCCCGCTTCAATATCCGGGTGTTGGTGACGAAAAGGTCGTCACCGACCAACTGGATCTTGTCGCCCAGCTTGTCGGTCAGCGCTTTCCAGCCATCCCAGTCCGACTCGTCCATGCCATCCTCGATGGAGACGATCGGATACTGATTGCAGAGATCGGCCAGGTAGTCGGTGAATCCCGCGGCGTCGTACTGCTTGCCCTCGCCGGCGAGGTCGTAGCTGCCATCCTTGAAGAATTCGCTGGAGGCGCAGTCGAGTGCCAGGGTGACATCCTTGCCAAGGTGGTAACCGGCATCGTCGACCGCTTGCTTGATCACCGCCAGGGCCTCGGCGTTGGAGGAGAGGTTCGGCGCGAAACCGCCCTCGTCGCCCACCGAGGTGGAGAGCCCCTTGGCGGAGAGTACCTTCTTCAGTGCATGGAAGATCTCCGCACCCATGCGCAGCGCCTCGCGGAAGTTGGGCGCGCCCACCGGCTGGACCATGAACTCCTGAATGTCGACGTTGTTGTCGGCATGCTCGCCACCGTTGAGGATATTCATCATCGGTACCGGCATGGTGTAGTGATCCGGCTGGCCGTAGAGTTCGGCGATGTGGGCGTAGAGCGGCACGCCCTTGGCGATCGCCGCCGCCTTGGCCGCGGCCAGCGACACCGCGAGAATCGCGTTGGCCCCCAGGCTGGCCTTGTTGTCGGTACTGTCCAGCGCCAGCATGGCGTCGTCGAGGGCCCGCTGGTCGCTGGCATCCATGCCCATCAAGCGCTCGCGGATCTTGCCATTGACCGCGTCGACGGCCTTCAGCACGCCCTTGCCCAGATAGCGCGACTTGTCGCCGTCGCGCAGCTCCAGCGCTTCACGAGAACCGGTGGAAGCGCCGCTGGGCGCACAGGCGCTGCCAGTGATGCCGCCACTCAGCGTGACTTGCGCCTGCACGGTGGGGTTGCCGCGGGAATCGAGCACTTCGAGGGCGCGGATATCAACGATCTCAGCCATGTTACGTCGTCCTGTCGGTTGAAAGCTCTTTCGGTTGATCACTCGGTACGTCGAGCGTGAAGCGCCCGGTTCCCGGCGAGAGGGCCCGGGCGCGGTGATTCCATCATGTTAGCAGTTCCGGAGCTTAGCCAGCGCAGGCATCCCAGGTCCAGTCTCTCCAACGACAGCGGGGGATGAATCGCTTCATCCCCCGCCGGGTCACGCGGTCATTCCTGATGGGCCATGCCGTGCTGGCGCTGGCGCTGGGCCTTGTGCTCCAGCGCCGCATTGACGAAACCGGTGAACAGCGGATGGCCGTCGCGCGGGGTCGAGGTGAACTCGGGGTGGAACTGGCAAGCCACGAACCAGGGATGGTCAGGCAGCTCGATCATCTCGACCAGCGCCTGATCACCGCTCTTGCCGGAGACGACCAGCCCCGCCGCCTCGAGCTGCTCGACGAACTGCTCGTTGACCTCGAAGCGGTGGCGGTGGCGTTCGGTGATCGTGTCCAGGCCGTAAACCTCGTGCGCCCTGGAGCCCGGCTTGAGTCGGCACTCCTGGCCGCCGAGGCGCATGGTGCCGCCCAGATCGGAGGCCTCGTCGCGCAGCTCGATCTGCCCTTCGGGGTTGATCCACTCGGTGATCAGGCCGACCACCGGGTGCTGGGTCTCGCGAGTGAATTCGGTGGAGTTGGCATCGGCCCAACCCGCCACGTGACGGGCGAACTCGATCACCGCCACCTGCATGCCGAGGCAGATACCGAGATAGGGGATATCGTTCTCGCGCGCGAAACGGGCGGTCTGGATCTTGCCCTCGACGCCCCGTTCACCGAAGCCGCCCGGCACCAGAATCGCATCTTTCCCGGCCAGGCGCTCGGTACCGTGGCGCTCGATCAGCTCGGAGTCGATGTACTCGACATTGACCTTCACCCGGGTCTGGATGCCGGCGTGGATCAGCGCCTCGTTGAGCGACTTGTAGGCGTCGAGCAGCTCCATGTACTTGCCGACCATGGCGATGTTGATCGTCTTGAGCGGGTTGAGCTTGGCATCGAGGACGTGGATCCATTCGGCCAGGTCCGCCTGCGGGGCGTCGAGACGGAACTTGTCGCAGACGATATCGTCGAGACCCTGCTCGTGCAGCATCAGCGGGATGCGATAGATGGTGTCGGCATCCTGCAGCGGGATGACGGCGCGCTCCTCGACATTGGTGAACAGCGCGATCTTGCGCCGCTCGCTCTCCTCCAGCTCGACCTCGCTGCGGCAGATCAGGATATCGGGCTGGATACCGATCGAGCGCAGCTCCTTGACGCTGTGCTGGGTCGGCTTGGTCTTGGTCTCGCCGGCGGTCTTGATGTAGGGCACCAGGGTCAGGTGCATGAACAGGGCACGATTGGCGCCGACTTCGCTACGCAGCTGGCGAATCGACTCCAGGAACGGCAGCGACTCGATATCGCCCACGGTGCCGCCGATCTCCACCAGCGCCACATCGTAGCCTTCCCCCCCCTTGACCACGCGGTGCTTGATCTCGTCGGTGATATGCGGGATCACCTGCACGGTACCGCCGAGATAATCGCCCCGACGCTCCTTGCGCAGCACGTGCTCGTAGACCCGACCGGTGGTGAAGTTGTTGCTCTGGGTCATCTTGGTACGGATGAAGCGCTCGTAGTGCCCCAGATCGAGATCGGTTTCCGCGCCATCCTCGGTGACGAACACCTCGCCATGCTGAAACGGACTCATGGTGCCCGGATCGACGTTGATGTACGGGTCCAGCTTGAGGATGGTGACCTTGAGGCCGCGGGCCTCGAGAATCGCAGCCAGCGAAGCGGACGCAATGCCCTTGCCCAGTGAGGACACAACGCCGCCGGTCACGAAGATATATCGTGTCATGGAAAACCTGTCGAATCGTGGTCGTAAAGCTCGTGAGAAAAGACCCGGGGGAGAAAGTCGGGCCAGGATGGGACGTCAGATTACCAGACTCGTGCGAAAGGCTCAATTTTGGATCGCGCCCTCGTCACGCCCCGGGCGGCATCAGCCGGCGACGGCGCGCTGCAGCGACTCCAGCCGCCGGTCCCGAATGCCGAGCGCATGCAGATCGCCGACCGTGTTGTCGAGGTACTCGCGGCAGGACCCCAGCACGCCGCGGCCGGTACGCAGCAGGTGCACCACCGTCTCGTCGGGCTGCCGACCGATGTAGCGCTCGTGATGCGGGTTGATCACGAAGGCGACTCCCCATATCGGGCCGACGTCCGTCTTCAGCTTGATCCAGCGAGGCCGATAGGCGCCGGTCAGCATCTCGCGCCGCCATACCAGCGTCAGTTCGCGCTCGAGGTGATCACCGGGGACACGCAGCGCCACGCCATGGCAGGAACCACCAGGCGCCAGCGCCAGCATCAGTCCGGGGGTCTCGGGAGTGCCGCGGCCGTGATCGAGCTTGAGGCAGAAGTCGCGATGGTAACCGTAGAGCCGACAGGTGTGACGCTCGGCGACCTCGACACACGGATTCCAGATCAGCGAGCCATAGGCGAAGAGATACACCCCATCCCGCAACTGGACGCCAGGGGGCGCGGTGGCCAGAACGTGCTGGATCGAGCTGCGCAGCTCCTGATGGCTCTTCAACGCCACCTCCGGGTAGACATGCTCGAAGTGGCGGCGAATCAGGTCCTGCTCCAGCACCTCGCGCGTCATCGCGATCGACTGCGCCATGGGAGCCTGTTCGTCGGCATGGATATCGAGGGACTGCGACTCGCTCATTGGGGACTCTATCTCGGACGCGATCGACAAGGGTTGGGGGTGGTCCGGGTCGCGCTACGGCTTGGACCCATGTGCCACCCAAGACTAACGTTCAACGGGCCCGAAACGAAGCCCGGATCGGCATCAACCGGCAACGCCCTGCCTGCGCCCGGCGCCACGACGCAGCACGAGATGCAGAAGAATCGCACCGAAGGTGGCCGTCCCGATGCCGTCGAGGGTGAAGCCGCCGAAGTCGATGGAGAAATTGCCGGCGCCCAGCACCAGGGTCACCGCCGCCACGATCAGGTTGACGTTATCGCCCAGATCGACACCGTTCTGGATCCAGATACGGGCGCCGGCCACCGCAATCAGCCCGAACACCACGATCGAGGTGCCGGCCAGCACCGGGCCGGGAATGGTCTGGATCAATGCCCCGAAGCGTGGCGAGAAGCCGAGCAGGATGGCGAAACCGGCGGCGGCGGCGAAGATCAGGGTCGAGTAGACCCGGGTCACCGCCATCACCCCGATATTCTCGGCATAGGTGGTCACGCCGGTGCCGCCGGATGCCCCGGAGACCATCGTCGCCAGGCCGTCGCCGACGAAAGCCCGACCGATATAGGGGTCGAGATCACGTCCGGTCATCGCTCCTACCGCCTTGATGTGGCCGAGGTTCTCCGCCACCAGGATGATCGCGACCGGCGCGATCAGCACGATCGCATGGGGGCTGAACGACGGCGCCGTGAACGCGGGCATCCCCAACCAATCGGCCGCACCGATCGCCGAGAAATCGATCGGCGCTCCCCAGCCCAGACCGTTGGTGACCAGCGCATAGATGGCGTAGGCCGCCACCAGACCCACCAGAATCAGCAACCGCTGGAGCATGCCTCGTGTCAGCACCGCGGCCAGGCCGACACAGAGGATGGTCACCAGCGCCATCGCCGCGTCGAAACTGGATCCCTTCACGCTGGAGACCGCCACCGGCGCCAGATTGAGGCCGATGGTCATCACGATCGCCCCCGTTACCACCGGCGGCAGCAGATACTCGATCCAGCGCGTGCCCAGCGCCATGACCACCACGCCGATGAGGGTGTAGATCGCGCCACAGGCGATGATGCCCCCCAGCGCCAGAGCGATGGAGGGGTTGCCGCCGCTGCCGGCGTAACCGGTGGCGGCGATCACCACGCCGATGAAGGCAAAGCTGGAACCCAGGTAGCTGGGAACCCGCCCGCCGACGATCACGAAGAACAGCAGCGTGCCGATGCCCGACATCAGGATCGCCAGGTTGGGGTCGAAACCCATCAGCAGCGGTGCCAGCACCGTGGAGCCGAACATCGCCACGGCGTGCTGGATGCCCATCAGCAGCGTCTGCGCCGGCGGCAACGCCTCGTCGGGGGCGACCAGACCTTGGTGACGAGCGGCATCGACGCGCCGCCAGCGGGGAAACCAGGATGACATCGAGTTTGTTCTCCAGAGCAGTACCGGACGGCGCCGGCGGCATTCGAGCACAGGGAAGCGGTGGTAGTCAGCGTGACCGACGAGCGACGGCCCGAGGCGCATTCTAACGGCAGCGCCGATCGGATGCTTCCCGCCATCGCACCTTGGCATGGAGCGTCGCGGGTGAACTACGCTGAACGCATCGCCCGCACGGTCGGGCCAAGCCCCCCAGCGACGCCATCGGGAGCGGTGGCGTCCCAACTTCAAGACATGCCAGGGAGTGGATATGCAACGTTACGACTATCTGATCGTCGGCGCCGGCATGGTTGCCGCCAACGCCGTGGAAGGCATTCGCGAGCGTGATGCCGAGGGCACCATCGGTATCCTCGGCGCCGAGCCCAACGGGCCGGTCACCCGCCCTGCGCTCTCGAAGAAACTGTGGACCGACCCCGATTTCGGTTATGACAAGATCTGGATGCAGCCGGAACAGCACGCCGGCACGACGCTTCATACCGATACCCGAGTGACGGCCATCGACCGCCAGCAGCGGACGGTGACAACAGCCAGCGGCGATACCTTCGGCTACGGCCGGCTGTTGCTGGCCACCGGTGGCGCTCCCGTGACGATCGATCTGCCGCCAAGCGAGCGCGTGCGCTATTTCCGCACCGTCGAGGACTACGACTGCCTGCGGCGGCTGGCCGATCAGGGCCTGCACGTCGCCGTTGTCGGCGGCAGCTATATCGGTACGGAACTTGCCGCGGCGCTGGTCCAGAACGGCTGTCGGGTCACCTTGATCCACCCCGAGGACGTGCTGGGCGGCGCGATGTTCCCGCCCGGCGTCGCCGATCGCTTGCACCGGGCCTACCTAGACGCAGGCGTCACTCTCCTGGGCGGACGCAAGGTCACCGGCGGGCGCGAAGAGGATGGCAGCGTCACCCTTGCGCTGGACGACGGCGCCAGCCTGGAGGCGGACGCGGCCATCTTCGGACTGGGCGTCGAGCCCTGCGTGGCGCTGGCCGAGGAGGCAGGCCTCGAGACCGACGGCGGGATTCTCGTCGACGCCCGCCTGACCACCACGGACGAGGCCATCTTCGCCGCCGGCGACGTCGCGACCTATCCGGATCGGATCCTCGGCCGCTGGCATGCCGAACACGTCGACAACGCCAATCAGATGGGCCAGACCGTCGGGCGCATCATGGCGGGTAGCGATGAGACCTACGATCACACGCCCTACTTCTACTCCAACGTCTTCGACTTCGCCTGGAAAGCGGTGGGTCGCATGGACAGCTCGCTGGACATCGTCGAGGACGCCGATCCCGACTCCGGCCGGGGGGTCTATTACTACCTGGAGGACGGCAAGGTGGCCGGCGTACTGCTGCTCAATCTGGACGCCGATCGACTCGACGAGGCGCGAGAGGTCCTCGCGGACTCCTCGCCGCAGCGCGTCGAGACGCTGGTCGGCCGTATCGCCATGGACTGATACGGGCCGGCGCGGCGGTCAGCGGAGCGGCGCCTCAGCCGCGCGTCGGCAAGCGGGAAGTCAGGATGTTGGAGCGGCGCTCGATCTCTTCGAGCATGCCGACACACTCGTCCGACATCCCGCTGTCGTTGAGCTTGGCCAGCGAAAACAGCGCGTTCAACTGGCCGCTCACCAGAATGGCCTGGTCGCCGCCGTCCTGATCCAGCACGTGATCTTCCAGCACGCGCAGGTGGGTATTCGCCTGGTCGAGGATATTACGTTCGAGCCTGATCATGGTTTGGCCTTCCAAAGTCTGCGATTCATGTTGGGCGCGCCACTGTAAAGGCTGGCTCCCCTTTATACCACCGCCGGGAACGAGCGCTTTTCTCGCTCGAGTCGTCGAGGCGCATGATTGGCGCCGGCCCGGGCTATCAACGACAGACGCCAACGCTGGCGTCAAGGCCAGCGCTGGCGTCCTTCGCGACTCATGATGAACCGGTGCCCGAGCGCGCTAAGCGCCCGGCCGGTGTCACACCTTGAGGTAGTCGAGAATCCCCTCCGCCGCCTGGCGCCCTTCGTAGACCGCCGTCACCACCAGGTCGGAGCCCCGCACCATATCGCCACCGGCGAACACACGCTCGTTGCTGGTCTGATAGGCGAAGCGCTCCATCTGCGCCGGGATTTCCGGCGCCAGCACCCGGCCACGCTCGTCGATCTCGATCTGATGCGTCTCGAACCACTCGATCTCGCTGGGCTGGAAGCCGAACGCGATGACCACCGCGTCGCAGGCCAGGATCTCCTCGGAGCCCGGGACCACTTCCGCGCTGCGTCGCCCCTTGTCGTCCGGCTCGCCCATGCGGGTACGCACCAGCTTGACGCCCTCGACCTTGCCCTCGCCGACGATCGCCACCGGCTGGCGGTTGAACAGGAACTCGACCCCCTCCTCGCGGGCGTTGGCCACCTCGCGCTTGGAGCCCGGCATGTTCTCCTCGTCCCGGCGATAGGCACAGGTCACGCTGGCCGCGCCCTGACGAATCGAGGTGCGGTTGCAATCCATCGCGGTATCGCCACCGCCAAGCACGACGACCCGCCTGCCCTGCATCGAGACGTAGTCGGCCGGATTCTTCTCGAAACCCATGTGGTGATTGGCATTGGCGATCAGGAAGTCGAGCGCCTTGTAGACGCCATCCATCTCCTCGCCCGGGAAGCCGCCGACCATGTACTTGTAGGTGCCCATGCCGAGGAAGACCGCGTCGAACTCGGCGTCGAGCTGCTCGAAGGTGATGTCCCGGCCGATCTCGGTATTGAGCCGGAACTCGACGCCCATCTCCTCGAACACCGCGCGACGGCGCTCCATCACGTGCTTCTCGAGCTTGAACTCGGGGATGCCGAAGGTCAGCAGCCCGCCGATCTCCGGATAGCGGTCGAACACCACCGGTTTCACGCCGTTGCGGACCAGGACATCGGCACAGCCCAGGCCCGCCGGACCGGCCCCGACGATCGCCACGCGCTTGTCGGTCATGACCACGTTGGACATGTCCGGACGCCAGCCCATGGCGAACGCGGTGTCGGTGATGTACTTCTCCACCGAACCGATGGTGACGGCACCAAAGCCGTCGTTCAGCGTGCAGTCGCCCTCGCACAGCCGATCCTGCGGACAGACCCGACCGCACACCTCCGGCAGCGAGTTGGTGCGGTGGGACATCTCCGCCGCTTCCAGGATATTGCCCTCGCTGACCAGCTTGAGCCAGTTGGGAATGTAGTTGTGAACCGGGCACTTCCACTCGCAGTACGGGTTGCCGCAGTGCAGGCAGCGGTGCGCCTGGCTGGCCGCCTCGCTGGGCTTGTACGGCTCGTAGATCTCGGCGAACTCCTTCGCCCGGCTGCGTGCATCCTTCTTCTGCGGATCGCGCCGCCCCACATCGATAAATTGAAAGTCGTTGCTCAAACGATTTGCCATGTTCCCTCTCCTCACTGGGCCGACGACGCTCTCGGATTCCGGCGGATGCCCGTGCCCCGGGGCTGAATCCCGGGGCACTGGGGCCGTCGCCGCCTCTTACTCAGGCTGCCGCCTGGATTGGGCCAGCAAACCGTTGAGACTTGCGGCCTTGGGCTTCACCAGCCAGAAATGGCGGATGAAGTCGGAGAAATCCTCGAGAATCGCGTGCCCCCGTGGCGAGTCGGTCTCTTCCACGTATTCGGTAATCACTTCGCGCAGGTGGCGACGGTAGGCTTCCATCGATTCGGTGTTGATCCGATGGATCTCCACCAGCTCATGGTTGTAGCGATCGACGAAACCGCGATCCTCGTCGAGCACGTAGGCGAAACCGCCGGTCATGCCCGCCCCGAAGTTGATCCCGGTCTTGCCGAGTACGCAGACCAGACCGCCGGTCATGTATTCGCAGCAGTGGTCGCCGGCACCCTCGATCACGGCGTGGGTGCCGGAGTTGCGCACACCGAAGCGCTCGCCGGCCATGCCGGCGGCGAACAGCTTGCCGTCGGTGGCGCCGTAGAGGCAGGTATTGCCGATGATCGCCGTCTCGTGGCTCTTGAAGCGGCTGGCCCTGGGCGGCACGATCACCACCTTGCCGCCATTCATGCCCTTGCCGACGTAGTCGTTGGCATCGCCTTCCAGATACAGGTTCAGCCCGCGCGCGTTCCACACTCCGAAACTCTGCCCGGCGACACCGGTGAAGCGCGCCGTGATCGGGGCGTCTTCCAGCCCCGCTTCGCCGTAGCGCTTGGCGATCTCGCCGGAGACCCGTGCCGCCACCGACCGATCGCAGTTGGTGATCTTGAACGTGAACTCGCCTCCGGACTTCGATTCGATCGCCGGCAGCAGCGCCTCGAACACCTCCTGATTCTTGGCGCCGGGATCATGCGGCACGTTGCGGCTGACCTGACAGAACTGCGGCGCCTCCTTGGGCACGAAGTCATTGGCCAGCAGCGGGCTCAGATCCAGCTTGCGCTGCGCCGCCGTTTCGCCCTCCAGCATCTCGAGCAGGTCGGTGCGCCCGATCAGGTCGGTCAACTGGCGCACACCCAGCAGCGCCATCAGTTCCCGCACTTCCTCGGCGATGAAGCGGAAGTAGTGCTTGACCATGTCGACGGTGCCGCGGAAATGCTCGTCGCGCAGCTCCTGATGCTGGGTGGCGACGCCGGTGGCGCAGTTGTTGAGGTGGCAGATCTTCAGGTACTTGCAGCCCAGCGCCACCATCGGCGCGGTGCCGAAGCCGAAACTCTCCGCCCCCAGGATCGCCGCCTTGACCACGTCGAGACCGGTCTTGAGGCCACCGTCGGTCTGCAGCCGGATCTTGTCGCGCAGGCCATTGATGCGCAGCGCCTGGTGCACCTCGGGCAGCCCCAGCTCCCACGGGCTGCCAGCGTGGCGGATCGAGGTGATCGGGCTCGCCGCGGTGCCGCCGTCGTAGCCGGAGACCGTGATCAGATCGGCATAGGCCTTGGCCACCCCGGTGGCGATGGTACCGATGCCCGGCTCGGAGACCAGCTTGACCGAGACCTGCGCACTCGGGTTGACCTGCTTGAGGTCGAAGATCAACTGGGCCAGATCCTCGATCGAGTAGATGTCGTGATGCGGCGGCGGCGAGATCAGCGTCACGCCGGGCACGGCGTAGCGCAGCCGCGCGATCATCTCGTTGACCTTGCCGCCCGGCAACTGGCCACCCTCGCCCGGCTTGGCGCCCTGGGCCACCTTGATCTGCAGCACCTCGGCGTTGACCAGGTAGGCCGGGGTAACGCCGAAGCGCCCGGAGGCGATCTGCTTGATCTTCGACGAGCGGATGGTGCCGTAGCGGGCCGGATCCTCGCCACCTTCACCCGAGTTGGAGCGCCCGCCGGTCTCGTTCATCGCCTGGGCCAGCGCTTCGTGAGCCTCCGGCGACAGCGCCCCCAGTGACATGCCGGCGCTGTCGAAGCGCAGCAGCAGACTCTCGACGGGCTCGATCTCCTCCAACGGCAACGGCTCGGGGGCCGGCTTAAGCTTCAGCAGGTCGCGGATCGTGGCCACCGGACGCTCGTTGACCAGCCGTGCGAACGCTTTCCACTTGGCGTAGTCGCCCTGCTGGACCGCCTGCTGCAGCATCATCACCACGTCGGGATTGTAGGCGTGGTACTCGTGGCCATGGACGAACTTGACCAGCCCGCCCTGGCGGATGCCCTTGCGCGGAATCCAGGCATCGCGTGCGGCCAGCTCCTGCTGCATCTGCAGCTCGCTGAAGCCGGTCCCCTCGATCCGCGACATCATGCCGTCGAAGCACGTCTGCATCACCTCCGACCCCAGACCGACGGCTTCGAACAGCTGCGAGCCCCGGTAGGAGGAGATCTGCGAGATACCCATCTTCGACAGAATCTTGTAAAGCCCCTTCTGCATGCCCTTGCGGTAGTTCTCGCGGGCGTCCGCCGGATTGCCGACCAGCTCGCCGGTGCGGTGCATGTCCGCCATCACCTGATAAGCCAGGTACGGATAGACCGCGGTGGCGCCGACGCCGAAGAACACCGCCATCTGATGGGCGTCACGGGCATAGCCGGTCTCGACCACGATGTTGACACGAGGACGCAGCGCCAGCTTGGCGAGATGATGATGGACCGCGCCGGTGGCCAGCAGCGCCTGGATCGGCTGCTTGCCCTTCTCCAGCTCGGCATCCGACAGCACCAGGATCACCTTGCCATCGCGGGTCGCCTGCTCCGCCTGCTGGCAGAGCGCCATCAGCGCCTGGCGCAGCGAGGTGGTCTCCGGATCGTAGTGCAACGGCAGCCGCACCGAGGCGAACGCCGGATCCTCCTGGGTCACCAGCGCGGTGAACTTGCGCGGTGACAGCACCGGGGTGGTCAGGATCAGCCGGTGGGCATGCTCGGGAGTGGCCTCGAACACGTTCAGCTCGGCCCCGCAGCAGGTCTCCAACGACATCACGATCGCTTCCCGCAGCGGATCGATGGGCGGATTGGTGACCTGGGCGAACTTCTGGCGGAAGAAATCGGTGAGCAGTCGGTTCTGCCGCGACAGCACCGCCATCGGCGTGTCGTCGCCCATCGAGCCCACGGCTTCCTGGCCACTTTCGGCCAGCGGCCGCAGCAGCTGATCGCGCTCCTCGAACGTCACCGAGAACATCTTCTGATAGACGTTGAGCTCTTCGGTCTCGAACGGCTGGAAACGCGCCAGCTCGGTCAGGGCCGACTCGAGATAGTGGGCGTGCTCCTTGAGCCAGCGCCGATAGGGATAGGCGGACTTGAGTCGCTGATCGATGTCGTCGGTATGCAGCACCTCGCCGGTCTCGGTATCGACGGCGAGAATCTGGCCCGGCCCGACGCGACCCTTGGCCACCACCGATTCAGGGGAGTAGTTCCACACCCCGATCTCGGAGGAGAGGGTGATATAGCCGTTGTCGGTGATCACCCAGCGTGCCGGACGCAGGCCGTTGCGGTCGAGCATGCAGACGGCGTGGCGGCCGTCGGTCATCACGATGCCGGCGGGGCCGTCCCACGCTTCCATGTGCATGGAGTTGTATTCATAGAAGGCGCGCAGGTCGCCATCCATGGTTTCGACGTTCTGCCAAGCCGGCGGCACCATCATGCGCACCGCGTTGTAGAGATCCATGCCGCCGGTCAGCAGCACCTCGAGCATGTTGTCCATGCTCGACGAGTCGGAGCCGGTGGTGTTGACGATCTCGTCGAGGCCGTCGATGTCCGGCAGCAGTTCGCTGACGAAGTTGGCCTTGCGCGCGTTGGCCCAGCCGCGGTTGGCCTCGATGGTGTTGATCTCGCCGTTGTGCGCCATGAAGCGGAACGGCTGCGCCAGCGGCCAGCGCGGCGCCGTATTGGTCGAGAAGCGCTGGTGAAAGACACAGACCGCGGTCTCGAGACGCTCGTCACCCAGGTCCTGGTAAAAGGTGGGAAGATCCGCGGGCATCATCAGGCCCTTGTAGGAGACCACCTTGGACGACAGCGAGCAGACGTAGAACTCCTCTTCCTGGCGCAGCTTCTGCTCGGCCAGGCGCCGCGCCATGAACAGTTCGACGTTGAACGCCGCGTCGGACTGGGAGACCTCCCCCTCGACGAAGACCTGACGAATGCGCGGCAGGCACTCGAGCGCCATCGGCCCGCACACGCTCGGATCGGTAGGCACGTCACGCCACCCCTTGACGCTCAGGCCCCGCTCGGCGAGTTCGCCTTCCAGCGTCTCGCGGGCACTTTGCTCGCGAGCATCGTCATCGGGGAAGAACACCATGCCGACCGCGAAGCGCTCGCCCAGGGTGACGCCCAGTTGATCCTCGGCCAGCGCGCGCATGAAGCTCATCGGCATTTTCAGCAGCAGGCCGCAGCCATCGCCGGTCTTGCCATCCGCCGCGATGCCGCCACGGTGGGTCATGCAGGTCAGTGACTCGATCGCCGTCTTGAGCAGATCGTGACTGGCCTGCCCCTCCATATGAGCAATCAGGCCGAAACCGCAGTTGTCGCGGAATTCGCCAGGCTGGTGAAGACCTCTCATCATGGGCGTGCCTCACAAAGCTGTTCGGAATACAGGGTATTGTATTCGGTCCGGTACAAAGAGATAATTAACGGTTTTCTTATTTTTCCGACTGGATCGCCAGCGGTGCCATAGCCCGATTTTCGTCTCGAGCCGCCGACAGTCCAGAGGCCGACGGGGCGCAAAAAGGCCGGACAGAATAGCCAGTCAGCCTCTTCAGCGCAATTCGAGCACCGGGCTTTCTCGCTGCAAATACATTTAAAATCGAAGACTTAGCGAAAGAACCAACCAAAATACACTGCTAGCACAAAGGCTTAGACTTCGACATAGACCAAAGTCTAATGCCTTGCGCGTAATGGCCCGGATCGTCGTGAGACCCAGGCGCGACACCCATACCGATACGGCATGGAGCATACCAATTATATCGACAACGTTCGGAAAGAACAGCTGTCGACACCTTGATTGTGGCCAGGCGAGTTCCACGACTAGTCACCCTGCAAGACCATGGCGAGGCTCTACCGGAGCAGCGTCAATTTTCGAAGCGGTTTCTGCGAACGGCACGGGCCGGCGACCGGCGCCGCCGGGATAGCGCCGCCGGGATAGCGCGGCGGGGAAGGAGGATAGGATGGAACCGGTGAAGAGAGAGATGTCGGCGCCGTAGCGCATCAGGCTCGCGGAAAGCGTTCCAGCAGTCGCTGGAGCAGCTCGGCCTCGGTATCGTCCCGGATCACGGCGCGCCCCAGCGCCTCGAGCAGAATCAGCCGCAACCGGCTGTCGAGGTTCTTCTTGTCGAGGCGCATGCGAGAGAGAAAATCCCCGGCCTGCATGTTGGCCGGAGCCGTGACCGGGAGATCCGCCGCGATCAGAATCGCCGCGACGCGCTCGACATCGGCCTCGCTCAGCCAGCCGCGGTCGGCGGATAGTCGGGCCGCCATCATCATGCCGGCGCCCACCGCTTCACCGTGCAGCCAGTTGCCGTAGCCCTGGTGCGCTTCGATGGCGTGACCGAAGGTATGCCCCAGGTTGAGCAGCGCCCGCACGCCCTGCTCGGTCTCGTCCTCGGCGACGACTTCCGCCTTGATCTCGCAACTGCGACGAATGGCGTGGCGGATGGCGGCCTCGTCGAGCGCCCGGAGTGCGGCCAGGTTCTCCTCCAGCCACTCGAGGAAGGAGAGGTCCCAGATCAGGCCGTACTTGATCACCTCCGCCAACCCTGCGGACAGCTCCCGGGCCGGCAGCGTTCGCAAGGTGTCGGTGTCGACGATCACCGCCCGAGGCTGCCAGAACGCGCCGATCATGTTCTTGCCACGCGGGTGATTGACCCCCGTCTTGCCGCCCACGGAGGAGTCGACCTGAGCCAGCAGCGTGGTGGGAATCTGGATGAACGCGACACCGCGCTGATAGCTGGCGGCTGCATACCCCGCCATGTCGCCGATGACGCCGCCACCCAACGCGATCAGCGTGCAGCGGCGATTGAAGCCGGCAGCCAGCAGGGCGTCCCAGATCCGCTCGACCGATGCCAGCGTCTTGGTCGCCTCACCATCGGGCAAAATGACTTCCCGGATCTCGAGATCGGCACCGGCCAGCGTCTGCTTGAGCGCCGCCAGGTAATGCGGGGCGATCACCTCGTTGGTCACGATCATCACCTGGCGGCCCGCCAGATAAGGCAGCAGATGCTCCCGACTCGCCAGAACGCCCGCGCCGACATGAATCGGATAACTGCGCTCGCCCAGGGAAACGCTCAGCGATTCCACCGAAAGCGAAGAGACTGACGACATGGGGATTACCTTTGGTGAGAGAGTGGCGACGAGTCACCGAGCGGCTCGGCGAGACGGGAGACACGGCGCAGGATATCACCGACCACGCTTCTGGGACCGCGGCGATCCGTCCGCACGATCACATCCGCCGTGGCCCGATAGAGCGGGTCGCGGATCGCGAACAGATCCCTCAGCACCTGCTCCGGGTTGGCATTCTGCAGCAGCGGCCGGTTGCGATCCCGCGAGGTGCGTCGAATCTGCTGCTCGACGGTGGTGGCCAGGTAGATCACCGTACCCCGCTCCCGCAGCAGCTGCCGATTGACTTCACGCATGATCGCACCGCCACCCGTCGCCATCACGACTTCGCTGCGCTGGGTGAGTTCGTCGAGCATGGCCGTCTCTCGATCACGAAACCCCTGCTCGCCCTCGACGTCGAAAATCCATGGGATGTTCGCCCCGCATCGACCCTCTATCTGATGGTCGCTATCCAGGAATTCGCGCTGCAATTCGGCCGCCAGAAGGCGGCCGATTGTGCTTTTGCCGGCCCCCATGGGACCGATGAGAAAAAGATTGGGAAGCGACCGCATCAGCGAATGGCCAGTCCGTCCTCGATGATCTTGGGCGTGATGAATACCAGCAATTCTACCTTCTCGTTGCTTTCCTGGGTATAGCGGAAGAGATTGCCCAGTACGGGAATGTCGCCCAGGAACGGGGTCTTGAACAGCGTACGCAGCTGCTCGGAGGTCAGAATCCCGCCAAGCACCACGGTCTCGCCGTTGTCGACCAGTACCTGGGTCTGTATCTCGTTGGTATCGATCGCCGGCGCGCCATCGAATCGCGTATCGGAAATATCGTCGTTGTTGATGCGCAGATCCATGATGATGCGATCGTCGGGCGTGATCTGCGGCGTCACCTCGAGCGACAGCACCGCCTCCTTGAATTCGGTGGTCGTCGCGCCGCTGGAGGAGGCCTCCTGATACGGCACCTCCTGCCCCTGCTTGATCACCGCGGTGCGCTGGTTGGCGGTAATCACCTTGGGCTGGGAGATGGTCTGGCTCTTGCCCTCGCTCTCCAGGGCACGCAACTCGAGGTCGATCAACACATCTCCGGAGAGATAGCCGAAACTGAAGGCGCTGGCCGGATTGGTCGCATTGCCCAGATCGACCGCCAATCCGCCGCCATAAGGAGCGGGGTCATCCGAGGTCGTCGGCACCGTCGAAGGATTGCCGTCGGCCGCCCCGCTCAGATCGAAGCGACGGCCCCTTGGCGAGGAAAGCCCCCAGTTGACGCCCAGCTCGTGGGTCGCACTATCCCTCGCGATCACGATGCGAGCCTCGATCTGCACCTGGCGCACCGGGACATCGAGGTGGTCGATGGTCCGTCGGATCGCGTCCAGCTGATCGCGCGTATCCTGCAGGATCAGCGTATTGGTGCGCGGATCGACGGTGACCCGGCCACGCTCCGACATCATCCCTACCCCCTCCCCGCCGCGCAGCAGCGCGGCGAGGGAGTCGGCCTTGGCATAGCGAATCTGCACGAACTCCGTGCTCAGCGGCGCCAGTTGCTCGGACTGCTCGCGGGTTTCCAGCGTCTGACGCTGCAGGCTCGCCAGCTCGCCGGTGGGCGCCACCATCATCACGTTGCCTTCGCGCCGGGCCGACAGGCCGTGGTTGCGCAGCACGAGGTCGAGCGCCTGATCCCAAGGCACGTCGGTGAGATTGAGGGTCACGTTCCCCTGCACACCGTCGCTGGCCACGACGTTGAGCCCGGACTCCTCGGCAATGATCGACAGCACGTCACGAACCGGGATGTCCTGAAAATTTAGCGTGATGCGGTGCCCGGTGTAACTGGGTCGATCCTCCGGCTCGGGACGCGCGATCGTTCCCATGGCCGCCAGATCGATCGTCAGGCGACGCCCGTTCTGCGTCACCAGCGGCTCCACGGCACTGGATGCGGAGATGTCGAAGGTCACCCCGCCCGCGCTGCGCCGCGGCACGATACGCTGGACGCGGGTGCCGAAGTCCGCGACATCGAGCGTCTGATACTGTTCATCGGGCAGGGTGACACCCGGCAACGTGACCGAAACCTGCCGCCCCTGGCCGGTGACTTCGGCGGCGACCCCGGCACGATCGAGTTCCAGTTGCAGCTGCCCCTCGCCCCCCGTGCCGCGACGAAAATCGATCGCGGTGACGCGGGGCTCCGCCGACACCCTCTCCGGGGCGTCGACACTTTCGGCGGACGAGGCCGCTGTTGGTGATACGCCGGAGTCGACACCCAGGTGAACGACGACCCGGTCCGACATTCGCTCGATCCGGTAGCCGGTCGTCGACTCCAGCTCGAATACCAGGCGCGTGCGCGCCCCGGCCTCCAGCACCCTGACACCGCTGACTCCTGCGCTGTCGATGGCGAAGCTCGGCTGGGACAGACCGCTCCGGGTCTGCAGCAGATCCAGCGCCAGCCGGGGCGGAGAGTCCGTGCGATAACCGCGAACCTCCGGAACGCCACCGACGAAGTCGAGGCCCACGTCCAGGCGGCCCGAGCCCTGGTCGGTGAATGTCATCGCGGTCAGGGTGGAGGCCGCCGAGGCGGGGAGCGCCACCGCCCACAGAATCAGCGTCGCGATCAAATCGGCGAAATGCCGTCGAAGAGTCATGGATTCCCCTGCTATGGTTGCCGCCGGCTGGCACCGTCGGATTCTTGTGGTGCCATTGCCAGACGCTGGCGGCGTTCGGTCCAGCCCCCCTGGGGGTCCCGCACGGTCTCGACCAGCGCCAGTGCACGCGACTCGACATCAACGACCCTGCCGTAATCCCGGCCCAGATAGTCGCCCTCGAACAGTCGATGGACCCGGCCATCCGGCGCCGCGACCAGGCCCGACGGGGTGTTGCCCACCGTCAAGGTACCGACCAGGGTCAGGCTATCGAGCTCGAAGGCCTCCAGAGGCTGGCGCGGTCGATCGGCATCGGGTAGCGGCGCCCTGTCCACCGGTTCGACCGGCTCGTCGTGCTCGGCCACGAAAGGGCTGCGACGCTGGCTCTGGTCATAGTCGGCGGTGGCGTATTGCGGCATCTGCGGCAGCGCGGCGATCTGCCCCTCGGGCTTGTGTCGCAGGGCGTCCAGCTGCGTCTCCAGCGCTCCCAGGTCGGCACCCTGACATCCGGCGAGCAGGCCACTGGCGATGAGCATCCCGACCAGCAAGAGGCGATTCACGCTCACGATTTCCCCCTCCCCGGCTTGGCATCGACGCCGGGTCCGGCGTCCTCTCGATACCGGTAGGTCTTGGCCAGCATCGACAGCCGGAGACGATCCTCCACCGGCGTCAGTATGAAATCGTGCAGCGTGACGATACGCGGCATGGCGGCGACCCGAGCCAGAAACGAGGCAATCTGATGGAAGTCTCCGCGCACCTGGATGTCGAAGGGCTGCTCGATGTAGAACTCCCGCTCCACTGCCGGGCGCAACTTGAGGCTATCGATATCGAGCTGCTGCTCGCGCGCCGCGTCACTGATGGCGTCCAGCAGCGCCGGCACCTCCGCATCGCTGGGCAGCATTTCGAGCACCCGCTGCATCCGGGCCTGCAGCTCGCTCATCTGGCGTTTCATCGCCGGGAGATTGACGGCCTGGTAGGAGAGCGTCTCGAAGCGCTGCAGCGCCTGCTGCTCCTGCACCATCAACCGCTGATGCACTTCCCGGGGCGATGAGGCCAGCAACCACTGCGCCCCCCAGAACGACGCCAACAGGAGCGCCGCGGCGATCATCACCTGCAGGCCGGCGGGCCAGTTGCCGGCCTCCTTGATATCCAGTTCGCGCCACTGCAGTTCACGCAACTGGCGCCACTGTTCGCCCGCCGTCGCGCGCAGCCTCGTCACGCTCCGGAGGCGCATCGTCGGACGCCTCACGACCCGGCCCCCGTCACGCTGCCATCGACCGGGTGCTGATCGACACTCATGTGAAAACGCTTGGCCGCCGCGGGCCCTTCTGCCGACTGCACGTCCGAGAGCAGCGGGGTGGCGAACGCCGGACTGTGATCCAGCGCTCGCATCTGGTCGGATACCTGACGATTGGAAGCCGCGACGCCGCTGAGTTCGAGCCGGCTCTCCTTGCGCTCCAGCTCGGTGTAATAGACGCCATCGACCAGCGTGGCCGTCAGTTGATCGAGGACACGAATGGTCAGCGGTCGGCTCGACTGGAGCTCGCCGATCACTTCGATCTGCTTCAGCATGCGCTCCCGCAGCTCGCGGAAATCGCGCATCGCCTGGATATCGCGGGTGAGGGCCTCGGTATCGCGCTGAATCAGCGCGACCCGGGCCTGCCCCGCGCGAACCAGCGACTTTTCATGCAGGGAGAGGCCCCAGCCGAGCAGCAGGCCCACCAGCAGCATCAGCAGCAAGCCCTGCTTGAACCGACGAGTCCGGTGGACGCGACGCTGCTCCCGCCAAGGCAGGAGATTGATCTCGATCCTCATGACAGGGCTCGCATGGCGAGGCCGCAGGCAGTGAGCATCGCCGGCGCGTCCGCGGCCAGGGCGCCCACGTCCAGCCGCGAATGGACCCGCATCTGGTGAAAGGGATTGGCGAGCGTCGCCTCGAGGCCGCTCTGGGCACGCAGCCGCTCGGCGAACCCCGGCAGCGCGCTGGATCCGCCGGCGAGAACGAGGCGTCGAACCTGCTGCTGGCCCGCAGCGGTGTAGTAGAGCTGCAACGAGCGGCCGACGTGCTGGATCAGGGTGTCGATGAACGGCAACAGCACCTGCTGGCGATAGTCGTCGGGCAACCCACCTCGCTTCTTGGCCCGGCCGGCTTCGTCGAAACTCATCCCGTAGCGCTTGCTGATGGCATCGGTGAGCTGCCGCCCGCCACAGAGATTGTCCCGGCTGTAGACGATCCGGCCGCCCTTGAGGACGTGGAAGGCACAGAGATTGGCGCCGATGTCGACCAGCGCCGTGCTGTCATCCTCTTCCTCCGCCTCCCGCAGGGCACGGCAGACCCGCTCCAGCGCGAAGCCCTCCACATCCACGGCCACCGCCTCAAGCCCCACCGCTTCCATGGTCGAGGTGAGCGTCTCGATATCCTGCAGACGGCAGGCCACCAGCAGGATCTCCTGCTGATCGGGATAGCGGGCATGGCGATGCATGCGCTGGAAGTCGAAGGCAACTTCGTTGAGCGGGAACGGAATGTACTTTTCGGACTCCATCTGGATCCGGGCTTCGATCTCCTCGTCGCTGAGCGAGACCGGCAGCGACAGCACCCGAGTGATGGCAGCCGAGTTGGGCACCGCCACCACGGCGCGGCGAGACCGCGGTTGCGCATGCTCGACCGCCCGGCGCAGCGTATCAACGACCTCGCTCTTGTCGCGGATTCGTCTCTCGACGACAGCCCCCTCGCGCAGGGGACGAACCGCGTAGCTGTCGATTCTCAGGCCGCCGGCGTGACGCTCCAGCTCCAGCAGCTTGACGGTAGCGGAGGTAATGTCCACCCCGACCAATCCATGGGAGGATCTTTTCAAGCGCAACACTGTCTCACCTCGCCGGAACTCGAAAATCCTAATCGAAGTTAACGGCGGCCCGACGGGCAACTTGAGACATTTCGTTACACTTATTTCTCGTTGCTTGCAGGAAGCGGCGGGTACGAAACTGGCCCCGGCTCTATCGCATCCATATAATGCCCCGGTACTGAATCATGTCCGAAGCTAGGGATAGCGGGCACGCTCGCGGCCGGACCGCCACCAGTCAAGGATCACCTCTTTCTATGAAGCTTTTTACCCGCTTACTGACGACCGCCTTCTGGCTGCTGCTGTCGCTATGCGCCGGAGTCGTGCTGGCAGTCGTCGGCGCAGGGCTCTATTTCGCGCCTGGCCTGCCGGATGTGCGCCAGCTCCAGAACTACGAGCTTCAGACACCGCTGCGAATCTACACCGAGGACGACAAGCTGATCGGCGAATATGGCGAGGAGCGCCGGATGCCGATCAGCTACGATCAGATCCCGAAACCGCTGATCGATGCGCTACTGGCGGCCGAGGATGCCAACTTCTACAACCACCCCGGCGTCGATCCGAAAGGTCTGCTGCGCGCGGCGGTGGAATTGGCCTCTTCCGGGGGCATCCAGTCCGGTGGCAGCACCATCACCATGCAGGTGGCGCGCAACTACCTGCTGACCCTGGATCAGACCTTCACCCGCAAGATCCGCGAGATCCTGCTGGCGCTGCAGATGGAGCAGATCCTGAGCAAGCCGGAGATTCTCGAGCTCTATGTCAACAAGATCTATCTGGGCCACCGCTCCTACGGCGTCGCCGCCGCTGCCAATACCTACTACGGCAAGCCGCTGGCCGATCTGACGCTACCGCAGTACGCCATGATCGCGGGCCTCCCCAAGGCCCCCTCCAGCTTCAATCCGCTGGCCAACCCCGAGCGCGCCCTGATCCGACGCAACTGGATCCTCTACCGCATGCGTGAGCTCGGCTCGATCGACCAGGCCAGCTACGAACAGGCCGTCAAGGCGCCGATCACGGCCAGCCGCCATGTTGCGCAGTCGGAGGTCGACGCTCCCTATGTCGCTGAAATGGCACGCGCCTATGCGGTCGAGCGGTTCGGTGACAAGGCCTACACCGACAACATCCGCATCACGACCACGCTCGACAGTCGTCTGCAGACCGAGGCCCGCAATGCGCTGGTACAGGGCCTGATCGACTACGACACCCGCCACGGCTGGCGTGGACCGGAGGAGAAGGATGTGCCTCCGAGCCTGGTCGAAGCGCAGGATCGCACCGAGCGGCAGGGCCTGGAAGAGGAGCTCTCGGAGTCCCCGGAGGTCATCCAGACCGCCCGCCAGGCAGCCCAGAGCAGCGAGGCCAACATCGAAGGGGTCGATGGCGACGTCAGCAACTGGCTCAAGGTGCTGGAACGCACGCCGGCCTACGGCCCGCTCCAGCCGGCCATCGTGACCGAGACCGACGGCAAGCAGATGCGCGTGCTCAATGCCGACGGCAAGGTCATCACGCTGGACTGGGACGGCCTCAAGTGGGCCCGCGTCTACCACAGCGCCAAATGGCGGGGCGACGTGCCCGCCAATGCCGAGGCGATCGCCCAGCGCGGCGACCTGGTCCGCATTCTGAAGAGCGGCGACAGCTGGCGGCTGTCGCAGCGTCCCGGTGCCGAGGGCGCGATCGTGGTGCTCGACCCGCAGACCGGTGCCATCGAGGCGCTGCAGGGCGGCTTCAGCTTTGCCGCCAGCAAGTTCAACCGCGCGATTCAGGCGCAGCGCCAGGTCGGCTCCAACTTCAAGCCCTTCGTCTATCTGGCGGCGCTGGAGGAAGGCGGCATGACCGCGGCGACGATCATCAACGATGCCCCGGTGGTGATGTCCCAGTACAGCGGTGACGACTGGCGCCCCGAGAACGCCGAGCGCCAGTTCCAGGGGCCGACGCGCCTGAGGGTCGGGCTTTACACCTCGCGTAACCTGGTGACCATTCGCGTACTGCAGTCGCTGGGGCTCGACAACGCGTTGAACTTCCTCGAGCGCTTCGGCTTCTCCCGGGACCGCCTGCCGCACGGGTTGTCGCTGGCACTGGGCAGTGCCTCGCTGACGCCGCTGGAGATCGCCAACGCCTACGCGGTACTGGCCAACGGCGGCTTCCAGGTCTCGCCCTGGTACATCCAACAGGTCACCCAAGGCAGCCAGAACACCGTGGTCGAAAAGGCCAACCCGCTGGTGGCCTGCCGCGACTGCGCGCCCGATGCAACCCAGACCGAAGTCGACGGCGAACCACGCCGCATCGCCCCCAGAGTGGTCGACCCGGATGCGCTCTACATCCTGCGCAGCATCCTGCGGGACGTCATCGAGCGTGGCACCGGGCGCGGCGCGCTGTCGCTCGACCGTGCCGACATCGTCGGCAAGACCGGCACCACCAACGATCAGCGTGACGCCTGGTTCTCCGGTTTCAACAACTCACTCGTCACGACGGTATGGGTCGGCAAGGACGACAACACCACGACCGCGGAATATGGTGCACAAGCCGCCCTGCCGATCTGGAAGGCGTTCATGGGACCGGCCCTGAAAGGGACCCCCGAGGTCATTCCGAAGGCGCCCGATGATATCGTCCAGGTACGCATCGATCCGAAAACCGGCAAGCGGCTGCATGACGATCAGTCCGGCGGCATCAGCGAGATCTTCCGCAAGGACAATCTGCCCGAGTACCAACCTCGCGGGATCCGCCCTGAACTGGAAGATGAGAGCGGTTCGCAAGGCACTGGCACTTTCGAAGCCATCTTCTGATACATTGGTCGGGGCCTCGAGCCCCGACCCATTCGTTCCACACTCGCTCTTCACCGCAACAGGACGTCGCAGCGAAGCTGAGAGAGATGTCATGCCCCTGCCTAGTTGCCGCTGGTGGCTGCTGGTCTCCTGCCTGATGGCATCCCCATCATATGCGGACCTTTTCTACGCGCCGCCGGCACCGGACGAAAATGCGCCCAACTTCAGTGGCAGCGCGGAACTCGGCTACACCAAGCTGACCGGCAACACCAACACCCAGACCCTGCTCGCCAAGGGACGCCTGACCTGGCTGACCGGTCGCTATACCCACACTTTTCGCGCCGAGACCCGCAGCGTCCAGGACAACGACAACACCACGTCGGAGCGATACCTGGTTGGCGCCCGCGAGCGCTACGAGCTGGCGGACGACAACTACCTGTTCGGCTTTGCACGCTGGGAGCGTGACCGATTCAGCGGCTACGACTCGCAGTTCACGACCATTGCCGGTTACGGGCGCCAGATCCTGGTCGGTCCGACGCACACCCTCTCGGCCGAGGTCGGGCCGGGCTATCGCCATGACGTCTATGCCGACGACAACGACGATGACGATGACGACGCTTACGAAGGCGGCAGCAGCGACGATCTGGCGCTGGCCTACGCGGCGCTGGACTATACCTACAACTTCAGTGACGACATCTCCTTCGATCAGGAGCTGTCGGCGGAAGCGACTCACATCAGTGTCACTACCCGTTCACTCTCGTCGATCACGTCGCAATTGAACTCTCACCTCGCGCTGCGCGTCTCCTACGATGCCAGGAGCAACACTCATCCGCCGCCGGGCGCCGAAGCACGCACCGACACCACGACCTCGGTCTCGATTCTCTATGGCTGGTGACGGCAGCCACGAGCCACGAGCCACGAGCCACGAGCCACGAGCCACGAGCCACGAGCCACGAGCCACGAGCCACGAGCCACGAGCCACGAGCCACGAGCCACGAGCGGCAATGATCCCGTGAGGTCGTGCGCATCGCCAAAAAACGCAGAAGCCGCCCGGCTGGGGCGGCTTCTGCGTCGAACAGGGTTCGATCGGCCAGTTCAGCCGTAGATCTCCTTGACGCTCTTCAGCGGATAGTGAGCGGGATACGGCTTCTTCGCGACGCCGGACTCCACCGCGGCCTGGGCCACCGCCGCCGGAATCTTCTCCAGCAGACGCGAATCCACCGGCGTGGGGATGATGTAGCCACGACCGAACTCCAGCGACTCGAGTTCGTAGGCATCCAGCACCTCTTTCGTCACCGGCTCGCGTGCTAGATCCTTCAGCGCGTGAACGGCGGCAATCTTCATCCTTTCGTTGATGGCCGTGGCCCGGACATCCAGCGCGCCGCGGAAGATGAACGGGAACCCCAGTACGTTGTTGACCTGATTGGGGTAGTCGGAGCGCCCCGTGCCGATGATCACGTCGCTGCGGGTTGCGCGGGCGACATCGGGATGGATTTCGGGATCCGGATTGGAACAGGCAAACACGATCGGGTCGGCCGCCATCCTCTCGAGCTGCTCGGGCTTGAACAGATTCGGTCCGGAGAGCCCGACGAAGACATCGGCACCCTCGATCGCCTCATCCAGCGTGCGCAGCGGCGTTTCGGTAGCGAACTGGGCCTTGTACTGGTTGAGATCGCTGCGACCGCTGTGAATGACGCCATTGCGATCCAGCATGAAGATGTTCTCGGCCCTGGCGCCACACTCGATCAGCAGCTTCATGCAGGCGATGGCGGCGGATCCCGCCCCCAGGCAGACGATACGCGCGGTCGCCAGTGTCTTGCCGGCGATCTCCAGGGCGTTGAGCAGGCCCGCGGCGGTCACGATCGCGGTGCCGTGCTGGTCGTCGTGAAACACCGGGATGTCGCAGCGCTGCTTGAGCGCCGCCTCGATCTCGAAACACTCCGGCGCCTTGATATCCTCGAGATTGATCCCACCCCAGGTGTTGGCGATGTTGGCAACCGTATCGATGAAGGCCTGGGCGGAATCGGCTTCGACCTCGATATCCACCGAGTTGATGCCGGCGAAGCGCTTGAACAGGACTCCCTTGCCCTCCATGACCGGCTTGCTCGCCAGGGGACCGAGATTCCCCAGGCCCAGGATAGCGCTGCCGTCGGAGACGACGGCCACCAGATTGCCCTTGCCGGTGTAGAGATAGGCATTTTCCGGATCCAGGGCGATCTCCCTGCACGGTTCCGCGACACCGGGGCTGTAGGCCAGCGACAGATGCTTGGCGGTTTCGGTCGGCTTGGTCAGTTCGACCGACAGCTTGCCCGGAATCGGCTTGGCATGATAATCGAGCGCCGCCTGTCTTTTATCGTCACTCATGAGAGAGATTTCCCGATGGAGGGTGAGGTATTTCGGCATCGTCGTGCCATGGAGTCGCGCCAGATTATAGAAAAAAGGCAACCCATACAACTTTCACCCTTTTCCCTTCTTTCGCGAATTTTAAGTGCCTGTTTGAATCACTTCGATGCATTTGGCGACACTTATACCTGGACACCCAGCCATAAAACATCCCTTATCCATCGCCTCGGACGCTGACGCCCGGCCTGAAGGGCCCGCCCTCTTTGCGGCAACGGTATCCGGCGATCGGGCATGAAAAAGCCCGCCATGAAGGCGGGCTTCTCGACAACCGTTCGGTTCTCGGCGTGACGCGATCTCAACCGCGACGAACCGCAGCTCCGAAGCGCTTGTTGAAACGCTCGACGCGGCCACCGGTGGTCGCCTGCTTCTGCTTGCCGGTGTAGAACGGGTGACACTGCGAGCAGACGTCGACGTGGAAGTCTTCGCTGGCCGTGGTGCCGATCGAATGGGTCGCGCCACAGGAACAAGTCGCCGTGACTGTCTTGTATTCGGGATGAATAGACTGTTTCATCGTGAAGCCTCGCTTTGCGGTGTACCGCCACCTGATCTGTTGCCAGGCACCGTACACGGATAGGGAATCGCGGTTCACTCCCGCGCGACCGGCCCGCCTAGAATCCCGTAACCCGCATCGTCTGGCGATGGCGATATCACGGATAAGAGACGCACCCTACGTCGGAAGGCGGCGCATTTTAGCAGAATTGTTCACGGAGGCCAATTGGCAGATTCCAGTACCGCCCCCGGGAGCGCGGCAACGCCCGTGCCTCGGATTCTTCGTATCGCCGTTCCCACGCCGCTGAGGCGACTGTTCGACTATCGCCCCGCGGGCCAGCCCCCTGCCGGCGGTTGGTGCCCCGGCCTGCGGGTCAAGATTCCGTTCGGGCGACGTTATCTGGTCGGGATCGTGATGGAGTGCGCGATGGAGAGCGAACTGCCGGCCAGCCAACTGAAACCGATCACGGAACGGCTCGACGACGAGCCGCTACCGGCTGACTGGCTATGGCTCTGCCAATTCACCGCCCGCTACTATCAACACTCGCTGGGCGATACGCTGCATCACGCCCTGCCCGGGCCTCTGCGCCAGGGACGACCGCTCGAGGCACGCAGCCGCGAGCGGTGGCAGCTGAACGCTCCCGAGGCCGCCGCCCTCGATGCCTTGAGCCGCGCACCACGCCAACGCGAACTGGTCCGGCTGCTGGCCCAGCATCGCCACGGCATGGTCACCTCCGCCATCACCGCGCAGGGGTATGCGCGCCCGCTGCTGCTGGGGCTGCTCGACAAGTCGCTGGTCACTTGCACCAGTGAACCGCTGACCGCCAGCGAAGGCTGGTCGGGTGCGCTGCTCGCCGAGCCGGCTCTGCCGCTCAACCGGGAACAGGCCGCCGCGCTCGCGGCACTCCACGAAGGACTGGACCGCTTTCACCCCTGCCTTCTCCATGGCGTCACGGGAAGCGGCAAGACAGAGGTCTACCTGCAACTGATCGAGGCGGTGCTGGGCCAGGGCCGTCAGGCGCTGGTGCTGGTGCCCGAGATCGGCCTGACACCGCAGACCCTGTCGCGCTTTCGCAAGCGCTTTCGCGCACCGGTCGTGGCGCTGCACTCGGGCCTCACCGATCTGGAGCGCCTCGATGCGTGGGAGGCCGCCCGCAGCGGGCGCGCGCCGATCGTCATCGGTACCCGCTCAGCCATCTTCACGCCCCTGGCGCGACCCGGCGTGATCATCGTCGACGAGGAGCACGACGGCTCGTTCAAGCAGCAGGATGGCTTGCGCTACCACGCCCGCGACCTGGCGATGGCCCGTGCCCACCGCGATGGCGTACCGATCCTGCTGGGTAGTGCCACCCCGTCGCTGGAGAGCCTGGCCCAGGCGCGCAGCGGACGCTATCGACATCTTCGTCTGACCCAGCGGCCCAGCCGCCACGCCCCGGCCAAGCTCGAACTGGTCGACCTGCGGGGGCGACAGCGCCAGGGCGGGCTGATCCCGCCGGCGATCGACGCCATCCGTCAGGCACTGAAAGCCGAGGGGCAGGTGCTGGTCTTCATCAACCGACGCGGCTTCTCGCCGTCGCTGGCGTGTCATCAGTGCGGCTGGATTGCCGAGTGCCGCCACTGCGACTCACGGATGACGCTCCATCGTCAGCCGCCGCGCCTGGTCTGCCATCACTGCGAACACCAGCAGCCGCAGCCGGACGCCTGCCCGAGTTGCGGCAGTGCCGACCTGCGACCGCTCGGCGCCGGTACCGAGCGCAGCGAGGAGACACTCGCCACTCTGTTCCCCGACACCCCGGTCTATCGCATCGACCGTGACAGCACACGGCGCAAGGAAGCCTTCGACCAGCTGCTGACCGAGATTCGACGCGGCGAACCGAGCCTGCTGGTGGGAACCCAGATGCTGGCCAAGGGGCACCATCTTCCTCACGTGACGCTGGTGGTGGTGGTCAATGCCGACGCCGGTCTCTACGCCAGCGATTTTCGCGCGCTCGAGCAGAGCGCCCAGTTGCTGGTCCAGGTGGCCGGTCGTGCCGGTCGCGCCGACCGGGCCGGTCGCGTTCTGGTCCAGACGCTGCATCCCGACGACCCCAACCTGCGGCTGCTGGCGGACAGCGGCTACGATGCGCTGGCCTACCAGCTGCTCGAGGAGCGGCGCCTCGCCGGCCTGCCCCCCTACCGTTACCTGGCGCTGGCGCGTTTCGAGGCCTCTCGCGAGGAGGATGCCCGCCAGGCCGCGGAGGCTGCCGGCGACGCCGTCCGCCAGTGGCTCGCCGAACGCCAGTCGCCGGTGCACTGCCTGGGCCCCGTTCCCGCCCCGATGGAACGCCGCCAGAACCGCTATCATGTTCAACTGATGCTCTCCGCGGAAAAGCGCAGCGCGCTGCACGAGGCGAGTGCCTGGCTGGTCGGCTGGATGGAGAGCGCCGCCTCGCGCCGTGTCCGCTGGTCGCTGGATATCGACCCGATGACGTTGAGTTGATATCACGAGCCGCGAGCCGCGAGCCGCGAGCCGCGAGCCGCGGGAGTCAGGATCTTGCCCTCGAGCGAAAAATGCAGCATCGCTGGCATTTTTCGCTCGAAGCTCGAAGCTCGAAGCTCGAAGCTCGAAGCTCGAAGCTCGAAGCTCGAAGCTCGAAGCTCGAAGCTCGAAGCTCGAAACTCGAAACTCGAAACTCGAAACTCGAAACTCGAAGCTGAGCATCAGGGTTTAAAGCCTTGCGCCAATCACCGATAATGGCCGCCTTTTACCAGCGTCGTGGCGGCAGGGTCACGACGTCCAGATTCGCGGCATCCCGCGCCGGGTCGAGCCCCTGGCCACAGGCCCTGGCCCCACGACGATGAAGTAGCCCATGAAAGAGACGATTACCCAACTGCTCGACACCGCCGTCGCCACGCTCCAGGGCGCAGGCGAGCTGCCGGCCGACCTGAGCCCCGCCATCAAGGTCGATCCGACCCGCGACAAGGCCCACGGCGACTACGCCACCAACCTGGCGCTGGTGCTGGCCAAGCCGGCCGGCTGCAAGCCGCGCGACCTGGCCGACAAGCTGATCGCGGCGCTGCCGGAGAACGACGCGATTCGCCGCACCGAGATCGCCGGGCCAGGCTTCATCAACTTCTTCGCCGCCACCGACGCCATCGCCGGCATCGTCAGCCAGATTCTCGACGCCGGCGACACCTTCGGCCGCAGCCTGATCGGTGCCGGCGAGAAGGTCCAGGTCGAATTCGTCTCCGCCAACCCCACCGGGCCGCTGCACGTCGGCCATGGTCGTGGCGCCGCCATCGGCGACTGTCTCTGCCGGTTGCTGGAAGCGACCGGTTTCGACGTCACCCGCGAGTTCTACTACAACGACGCCGGCGCCCAGATCAACAACCTGATGCGCTCGGTTCAGGCTCGCGCCCAGGGACTCGGTCCCGATGACGAGGGCTGGCCCGAGGATGGCTATCGCGGCGACTACATCGCCGATGTCGCCCAGGCCTACCTGAGCGGTGAAACCGTGACTGCCGATGACCGCGAGGTCACCGCCAAGGCCGACCCGGACGACGGCGATGCCATTCGCGCCTTCGCCGTGGCCTACCTCCGCCGCGAGCAGGACCTGGATCTCAAGGCATTCGGCGTCGAGTTCGACGTCTATTTCCTGGAGTCCTCGCTCTACGCCGAGGGCCGCGTCGAGGAGACCGTCAATGCGCTGGTTGCCGGCGGCCACACCTACGAGGCGGATGGCGCCCTGTGGCTGCGCACCACCGACTTCGGTGACGACAAGGACCGGGTGATGCGCAAGTCCGACGGCGACTACACCTACTTCGTGCCCGACGTCGCTTACCACTACAACAAGTGGCAGCGCGGCTTCACCACCGTGATCGACGAACAGGGAGCCGACCACCACTCCACCGTCACCCGGGTTCGCGCCGGGCTGCAGGCGCTGGAAGTCGGCATTCCCCAGGGCTGGCCGGACTACGTGCTGCACCAGATGGTGCTGGTGACCCGTTCCGGGGTCGAGGTCAAGCTCTCCAAGCGTGCCGGCAGCTATGTCACGCTGCGCGATCTGATCGATGAAGTCGGCCGCGACGCCACCCGCTATTTTCTCGCCGCCCGCCGCGCCGACTCCCAGCTCACCTTCGACATCGATCTGGCGCGCTCGCAGACCAACGACAATCCGGTCTACTACATCCAGTACGCCCATGCCCGCGTCTGCAGCGTACTGCGCAAGGCCGAGAATGATGGCCTCGCCTTTGACCATGGCGTCGCGATGGCCAACCTGGAGCGCCTCGACGCCCCCCAGGAGAAAGCCCTGATGAATCGGCTGGCACGCTATCCGGATAGCGTCGAGCGTGCTGCCCGTGGCCGCGAGCCGCATCAGATCGCGCAGTATCTGACCGAGCTCGCCAGCGATTTCCACACCTGCTACAACGCCCAGAAAGTCATGGTCGACGATGCCGAGCTGCGCAATGCGCGGCTGGCGCTGGGTCTGGCGACACGCCAGGTCATTGGCAATGGATTGGCGCTGCTCGGCGTCAGCGCCCCGGAGGAGATGTAAAACATGGCACGCCGCCCCGCTCAGAGCAGCCGCTCGTCCTCGTCTCGCCCTTCCCCCAAGGGCGCGACCACCAAATCCCGCCCGCGCGCCTCGAACAGTGGCGGCGGTCTCGGCGGCATCCCGGGCTGGCTGTGGGCGATTGCCGGCCTGATCGCCGGCTTTGCTCTCTCGCAGTACCTGGATCGCTCCTCGCCGGAACCGGTGGCAGCCGTCGTGCCCAGGCCGACATCCAACCAGACGTCGGCCCCCACCGATCAAGGGAGCGGCGGCAGTGGCACAGGCGGCCAGAGCAGCACCCCTCAACAGCCAGCCACGCCGACGTTCGAGTTCTACACGCTGCTGCCGGAGACGGAAGTCATCGCGCCCAACAGCGACAGCGCGGAACCCGCACCGTCGCCCCAGGCCGCGCAGGAGGCCGCCGCCGACAATGCGGCCAACACCACCAAGCAGCCGACACCCAGCGGTGGCCGCTACGTGCTGCAGGCGGCGTCCTTCCGCGACATCAACGATGCCGAGCGCCTCGCCAACCGGCTCAAGGATTTCGGCCTGCTGGCCAAGATCACCGACGTTCGAGCCAATGGCGATCAGCTCTGGCACCGGGTCCAGGTCGGTCCCTACGAGGATAAGCGCGAGCTCTCCCGGGCCCAGGATCTGATGGTGACCCAGGGCATCGAGCCGCTGTTGCTGCGCCTGCAGAACTAGGCGCGACGCCCCGTACCACCGCTGCTGCATCCAGACGACCGACATCTCTTGTCGGTCGTTTTTCATGCTGGATTCCACGAGCGCCGCGCCCTCGTTCGGCGCGATACGCCTGGGCCGGCCGCCGCTGGCGCACGTCGTTGGCAATCCGTTGCTTGATTTCCCCCTTCTCCGCCCACACCTCTCGATGCATGCCGCATCGCGTTCTTCGTTTCTCGTTCGAGACGGGCATCGTCAACCGGGAACGCGATCGCACACGTTTTTTTCGGCGCCGCCTCTGCTATCCGGCGGCGCGTCATCAGGAGTCAACTGCATGACCACAATCGTATCCGTGCGCCGTGGCGATCAGGTCGCCCTGGCCGGTGATGGCCAGGTGTCACTGGGCAACACGGTGATGAAAGGCAACGCCAGCAAGGTTCGTCGCCTCTATCGCGGCCAGGTGCTGGCCGGTTTCGCCGGCGGCACCGCCGACGCCTTCACCCTGTTCGAGCGCTTCGAGGCCCAGTTGGAGAAGTACCAGGGCCATCTGACCAAGGCGGCCGTCGAGCTGGCCAAGGAGTGGCGCACCGACCGCGCGCTGCGTCGTCTCGAGGCGATGCTCGCCGTCGCCGACAAGACGGCATCGCTGATCATCACCGGCAACGGCGACGTGGTCGAACCCGAGCGCGGTATCATCGCCATCGGCTCCGGTGGCCACTTCGCCCAGGCCTCGGCCCGCGCGCTGCTCGAGAACACCGAGCTCGGCGCCCGCGAGATCACCGAGAAATCGCTCAACATCGCCGCCGACATCTGCGTCTTCACCAATCATCAGATCACGCTCGAAGAGCTGTAACGAGGCCGAACCCCATGTCCGAGAACCCGTCCCAAGAGCGCGCCAGCGCGCAGCCTGCGTTGACCCAGTCGGCGATGACACCGCGCGAGATCGTCCATTCGCTGGACCAGTACATCATCGGCCAGCACGACGCCAAGCGCGCCGTCGCCATCGCCCTGCGCAATCGCTGGCGCCGCATGCGCCTCGATGAACACATGCGTGGCGAGATCGTGCCCAAGAACATCCTGATGATCGGACCCACCGGTGTGGGCAAGACCGAGATCGCCCGCCGCCTGGCGAAACTCGCCGGCGCGCCCTTCCTCAAGGTCGAGGCGACCAAGTTCACCGAGGTCGGCTACGTCGGCCGCGATGTCGAGTCGATCATTCGCGACCTGATGGAGATGGCGATCAAGATGGTCCGCGAGCAGGCCAAGGTGGAAGTGCGCCACAAGGCCCAGGACGCCGCCGAGGATCGCATCCTCGATGCCCTGCTGCCGCGCCCGCGGGGCAGCGAATACGACGCCGGCCGCGACGACTCCTCCACGCGTCAGGTCTTCCGCAAGAAATTGCGTGAAGGCCAGCTCGATGACAAGGAGATCGACATCGAGGTGACGCCGGCCAGCCAGGGCGTGGATATCATGACCCCGCCGGGCATGGAGGAGATGACCAACCAGCTCCAGAGCCTGTTCGCCAACATGGGCAAGCAGAAGACCGAGACCCGCCGCGTGCCGGTTAAGGATGCCTGGAAACTACTGCAGGACGAGGAAGCCGCCAAGCTGGTCAACGAGGAGGAGATCAAGCAGCGTGCGCTGGAAGCCGTCGAGCAGAACGGCATCGTGTTCATCGACGAGATCGACAAGGTCGCCAAGCGCGGCGAGTCCGGCAGCGGCGGCGATGTCTCCCGCGAGGGCGTGCAGCGAGACCTGCTGCCGCTGATCGAAGGCTCCACCGTCTCCACCAAGCACGGCATGGTGCGTACCGACCACATCCTGTTCATCGCCTCCGGTGCCTTCCACCTCTCCAAGCCCTCGGACCTGATTCCGGAACTGCAGGGTCGCCTGCCGATCCGGGTCGAGCTGACGGCGCTGACCCCGGACGACTTCAAGCGGATCCTGACCGAACCCTCGGCGGCACTGACCAAGCAGTATCGGGCACTGCTCGACACCGAGGGCCTGGATGTCCAGTTCACCGAGGATGGCATTTCGCGCATCGCCGAGATCGCCTGGCAGGTCAACGACGGCACCGAGAACATCGGCGCCCGTCGCCTGCACACGGTGATGGAGCGGCTGCTCGAGGAAGCCTCGTTCCAGGGCGGCGATTTCGCCAGTCCTCTCGTCGTCGATGCCGACTATGTCAACGACAAGCTGGGCGAACTGGCGGTGGACGAAGACCTGTCGCGGTATATCCTTTAAGTCACGAGCCGCGAGCCAACGATGATCGCCACTTGCTGCCAACGCAAGTGGCGCTCGAAGCTCGAAGCTCGAAGCTCGAAGCTCGAAGCTCGAAGCTCGAAGCTCGAAGCTCGAAGCTCGAAGCTCGAAGTCAGGAGTCTGCCATGCCCGCCCCCATCCCCAATCGCGTCCATTACCACAAGCGTGACCGGGAGCTCGAACTGGGTTATCCCGATGGCGAGAGCCATCGCCTGCCGATCGAGCTGCTACGGGTCTACTCGCCATCGGCGGAAGTCCAGGGCCATCATCCCAGCGAAGCCGTGTTGCAGACCGGCAAGCGCCACGTCGGCCTGCTGGATATCTCCCAGGCCGGTCGCTACGCCCTCAAGCTGCATTTCGACGATGGCCACGATACCGGGCTCTACACCTGGGAGTATCTCCACGAGATGGCGACCCACCAGCAGGCGTGGTGGGAGAACTACCTGAGCCGGCTCGAGCGTGCCGGTGCCTCCCGGGACCCCGGCGTGATCCAGATTCATCAGGTCTGAACCCGGCCGGATACCGGACGAGGGCCGTCGGCACGCCCGCTCCCAACACCTGCCAGCCGCGATGCGCGCAGACAAGTTTACGACCAGACGCTACAATGCGGACTCGGTCGATTCACATCGACTGGCCTCGGCTCGAGCACGTCGGTCACACGGCTCGAGCCGCTCGGCAGCACATCGCCCAGACAGCGATGCCGCCGCCCCAACGGCGTCAGTTTCGCCGCCCGCGTCATCTCGGAGAAAAGCACATGGACAAGCGCACGACCGACTTCGGCTATGAAAAGGTAGCGGTCGACGAGAAGGCCGCCCGCGTGGCCGACGTCTTTCACTCGGTGGCCGCGCGCTACGATGTCATGAACGACCTGATGTCATTCGGCATTCATCGCCTCTGGAAACAGCTGACACTCGAGCGCAGCGGCGTTCGCCAGGGCCATAGCGTGCTCGACATCGCCGGTGGCACCGGTGACCTGACCCGCCAGTTCGCGAAACGCGTCGGCCCAAGCGGTCGCGTCATCCTGGCCGATATCAACGAATCCATGCTGCGCGTCGGGCGTGACAAGCTGATCGACCACGGCATTGGCGACAACGTCAAATACGTTCAGGCCAATGCCGAGAGCCTGCCGTTTCCGGACAACAGCTTTCACTGCATCACCATCGCCTTCGGCCTGCGCAACGTCACCGACAAGGACGCGGCGCTGCGCTCGATGACCCGCGTGCTCAAGCCCGGTGGACGCCTGCTGGTGCTGGAGTTCTCCAAACCCGTCAACGGCCTGCTGTCGAAAGCCTACGACCAGTACTCTTTCCGTCTGCTCCCGCAGATGGGGCGTCTGGTCGCCAATGACGCCGACAGCTACCGCTATCTGGCGGAGTCGATCCGCATGCATCCGGACCAGGAGACGCTCAAGGGCATGATGCAGGCCGCCGGGCTCGAACGGGTCGAGTACACCAACATGACCGGCGGCATCGTCGCGCTGCACCGCGGCATCAAGCTCTGAGGGCCGGCGAGATGGTGGAGACTTTCGCCCTGGTCGCCCTGGAGCGCTCGTTGAACACGCTATTGCGGCGCGACCCGGCGTCCCCAGCCAGGCTGGCCGACCTGGCCGGACACACCCTGCGGTTGACGTTCGCCGAGGCGCGGCTGGGGCTGCGCGTGGGCTTCCATGTCGATGGCATCACGCTGGGGCGAGTGCACGACTGGCATGACGAGGACGACCTGGAAATCACCGTGGACCGGCAAGTGGTGACCCGGTTGATGGCGGGCGACTCGCCGGAGCGCCTGCTGTTCAGCGGCCAGCTCCCGGCGATCGGCCAGACCGGGTTGCTGTCGCCGATACAGACCCTGTTCATGGACCTCGATATCGACTGGGAAGGCGCCCTGTCAGGGCTCATGGGCAACGGTACCGCCCATGGCGTCGCCAATGGCATCCGCCACCTCGATCGTCAGGCGCGCTACCTGGTCACCGAATGGCGCCAGGACCTCCGCGACTATCTTTTCGAGGAACGACGCTGGCTGGCAGGTCGCGACCAGCTCGCCGTCGCGCGCGATCACCTCACCGAACTCCAGCAAGCCGTCGACCGTGTCGGGGCCAGAGTGGCCAGGTTGCAACGCCGTCGGGAGTCGCATTCATGAGTCTGCGGTTATTTCGTATCGCCTGGACCGTCTCCCGTTATCGCCTCGACAGCCTGGTTCCCCAGGACAGACTCCCGCCGGTTCTGCGCTGGCTGTGGCGGTTTGCCCCGGTCCGGCTGATTCCGATCGGCGATCACTCGCGCGGCAAGCGGCTGCGGCTGGCGCTGGAGTCGCTGGGGCCGATCTTCGTCAAGTTCGGCCAGATGCTGTCGACCCGCCGCGATCTGCTGCCACCGGATATCGCCGACGAGTTGAAACGCCTACAGGATCAGGTTCCGCCCTTCCCTGGGGAGACCGCCCGCGCCATGGTCGAGGTCGAGCTCGGCAAGACCGTCGAGGAGGCTTTCGCCGCGTTCGAGACCGAACCGATGGCCTCGGCCTCCATCGCCCAGGTCCACGCGGCCGAACTGCATAGCGGCGAGCAGGTCGTGGTCAAGATCATCCGCCCCGGCATCGATCGCATCATGCGCGAGGATATCGGGCTGCTTTACACCTTCGCGCGGCTGATGCGGCGGATTCCCGAGGCGCGCCGGCTGAGGCCGGTGGAGGTGGTTCAAGATTACGAAGCGACCCTGTTCGACGAGCTCGACCTCAACAAGGAGGCCGCCAACACCTCCCAGCTCAAGCGCAACTTCCAGGGGTCGCCGCTGCTCTACGTCCCGGCCATCCACTGGTCGCTGACTCATCGCCAGGTCATGGTCCAGGAGCGCATCACCGGCATCCCGGTCGCGGATATCGAGGCCCTGCGCGCGCAGGGCACCGACCTCAAGAAACTGGCCGAGCGCGGCGTCGAGATCTTCTTCACCCAGGTGTTCCGCGACAACTTCTTCCACGCCGACATGCACCCCGGCAACATCTTCGTGTCGCGGGAAAACCCCACCGAACCGCGCTACATCGCCATCGACTGCGGCATCGTCGGCAGCCTGACCCGCGAGGATCAGGACTACCTGGCACGCAATCTGCTCGCCTTCTTCCGCCAGGACTATTATGAGGTCGCGGTCCTGCACATCGAATCCGGCTGGGTCGGAGAAGGCACCCGGGCCAACGAATTCGCGTCGGCGATCCGCGCGGTGTGCGAGCCGATCCTGGAGAAACCGCTCAAGGACATCTCCTTCGGCCAGGTGCTGCTGGGCCTGTTCCAGACCGCGCGGCGATTCAACATGGAGGTCCAGCCACAGCTGGTGCTGCTGCAGAAGACCCTGCTCAACATCGAGGGCCTGGGCCGCCAGCTCTACCCCGACCTGGACCTGTGGAGCACCGCCAAGCCCTATCTCGAGCGCTGGATGCGCGAGCGCGCCGGCCCCAAGGGGTTCTGGAAGACGCTTCAGAAGCACGCGCCGGAACTGGCGCACCAGATTCCCGAGCTGCCGGTGCTCGCCCACCAGGCGCTCTCCGATCGCGAGCAGCAGCGCCGGCTCTATCGCCAGCAGACGGAGGCGCTGTCGGGGCTGGAAGCGCGTTTCCAGCGGGCGGCGCCGCGTGCCAGGCGTCTCCGCCTGGGGGCCATCCTGCTGGCGGTGGCCCTGGCCTGGCAGCCGATGCTGGGCTGGGCGGAACAGCAACCCTGGCCGGTCCTGGTGGCGGCCGGACTGGGGGTGTTGCTGCTGATCTGGCGCTGAGCGCAGGATAATGACTCGAAGCTCGAAGCTCGAAGCTCGAAGCTCGAAGCTCGAAGCTCGAAGCTCGAAGCTCGAAGCCAATGTAGCCCTATACGCAGGAATGTCATTTCATGAGTGATACTCTCGAACAATTGGCAACGGTTCTGGAAGCTCGCCGCCATGCGGATCCGGATAGCTCTTACGTCGCCCAGCTCCATCACCGTGGCCTCAACAAGATTCTGGAGAAGGTCGGCGAGGAAGCCACCGAAACGCTTCTTGCCGCCAAGGATGTCCAGGTAGATGATGCACGGAGTCGCCAGGAGCTGGTCGGCGAAGTGGCGGACCTGTGGTTCCACAGCCTTGTCATGCTGTCGCATCTCGATATCGATCATCGGGAAGTGCTATCGGAACTGGCCAGGCGCTTCGGCGTTTCCGGACTGGACGAGAAGGCCTCTCGCCGATGAAACTCATGAATCATCATCGCGTCAACGCGCATCAGTAAGGAGAAAGTTATGCTGGGTGGGATCAGTATCTGGCAGTTGTTGATCGTCCTCGGGATCATCATCCTGATCTTCGGCACCAAGAAGTTGCGCAATGTCGGTAGCGATCTCGGCGGCGCCGTCAAGGGCTTCAAGAAAGCCGTCGGTGAAGACGAGGAGGAGAAGAAAGGGAGCAATACGCAGCACAGCATCGATCACTCCCAGGATTCGACTCATACGTCCCAGGACAGCACATTCGACAGTCGCACGGACGAGACCCACAAGACGTCCGACGACAAGGTCGAGCGCAAGTAACCGGCATGTTCGATATCGGTTTCTTCGAGCTGCTGCTGATCGGCATCGTCGGGCTGCTGGTGCTAGGGCCCGAGCGACTGCCCAGGGCTGCCCGCACGGCAGGGCTCTGGGTCGGGCGGATCAAGCGCAGCGTCTCGACCATGCAGCGGGAAATCACCTCGCAGCTAGAGGCCGAGGAACTGCGCCAGAAGCTGGCCGAGCAGCAGAAAAAACTGGACGAGAACGTCAATCAGGCGCGCCGGAGTGTCGAGAAACATTTCGAAAGCGGCGAGAAGCGGGACACCCAGGCCCCATCCGCTTCGTCCGCCGACGAGCTACATCGCGTCGAAAGGTCAGCACCCGCCGCATCGGATGATGCCTCGTCCGCCCCTCACGACGCCTCACCCGCGGACAAGGATTCGGCTTCCCGATGAGCGATGCCTCTTCTCCACCGCCAGACGAAAAGCAGTCACAAGCCCCGCTGATCGAGCACCTGATAGAGCTGCGCTCGCGCCTGCTGAAGGCCGTGATCGTCGTTGTACTGGTATTCGTCGGCCTTTACGCTTTCTCCAATGATATCTACCGCTTCGTGGCCGATCCGCTGGTGGCGCTGCTGCCCGCCGGCTCGAGGATGATCGCGACGGAGGTCACGTCACCGTTTCTGGCCCCGTTCAAGCTGACCATGGTGGTCGCCATCTTCGCGGCGATCCCGTTCATCCTCTATCAGGCCTGGGCCTTCATCGCGCCGGGGCTCTACAAGCACGAGAAGGCGCTGGCATTTCCGCTGCTCGCCTCCAGTATCCTGCTATTTTACTGCGGTGCCGCCTTCGCCTATTACGTGGTGTTCCCGCTGTTGTTCAGCTTTTTCGTCCACACCGGACCGCAGGACGTCACGGTGATGACGGACATCAACGCCTACCTCAATTTCGTGTTGAAGATGTTCTTCGCCTTCGGCGTGGCCTTCGAGATCCCCATCGCCACGTTCCTGGTCATCTGGACCGGGATCGCCGACGTGAGGAGCTTGAGCAAGAAACGTCCCTACGTGATCCTGATCTGCTTCATCATCGGCATGTTGTTGACGCCGCCGGACATCATCTCGCAAAGCCTGTTGGCCGTTCCCATGTGGCTGCTGTTCGAGGTCGGAATCCTCTTCGGCCGCCTCGTCCAGCGGCGGCGCGCGGAAGAGCCCACTGACTGATTCGTCCGGTGGCCACCATTGCGACAATGCCCCATCCCGGCTGTCGACTCGGTTGTTATACTGGGGGCGCCAAGCCCCCGATGTCATCGTTTTGTCATTCGTCACTGATAGCTTGATCGTCGGTGACGCGAAGGGGCCGTGAGGCCCCTTCGCCGCCTATCGTGGAGAGATTCATGCGTTATTCCCTGTCGCGTCAGTATCCGGCCACCCGCCTGCGTCGTCTTCGCAAGAGCGACTTTTCCCGCCGCCTGGCCAGAGAATCGACATTGACCACCGACGACCTGATTCTCCCGGTCTTCGTGCTCGATGGCGAAAATCGCCGCGAGCCGGTCTCCTCCATGCCGGGCGTCGAGCGCCTTTCCATCGACGAGTTGCTGCGCGAAACCGAGGAGCTGGTCGAACTCGGCATCCCCGCGATCGACCTGTTCCCCTTCACACCGCCGGAGAAGAAGACCGTCGACGGTGCCGAAGCCTGGAACCCGGACGGCGTGATCCAGCGCGCCATCCGGGCGCTGCGTGAACGCTTTCCCGACCTCGGCATCATCACCGACGTGGCGCTCGATCCGTACACCACCCACGGCCAGGATGGGGTACCGGACGAGAACGGCTACCTGCTCAACGATCGCACCATCGAGGCGCTGATCAAGCAGGCGCTGTCGCATGCCGAGGCCGGCGCCGACGTGATCTCACCGTCCGACATGATGGATGGCCGTATCGGCGAGATTCGCGCCACCTTCGAGCGCGAGGGGCTCCACGAGACCCAGATCATGGCCTACTCGGCCAAGTACGCCTCGAAGTACTACGGTCCGTTCCGCGACGCCATCGGCTCCAGCGGCAATCTGGGCCGCGCGGACAAGTTCAGCTACCAGATGGACCCGGCCAACACCGACGAGGCGCTCCACGAGACCGCCCTGGACATCCAGGAGGGGGCCGACATGGTGATGGTCAAGCCCGGCATGCCCTATCTGGACGTCATCCAGCGAGTGAAGGAGTCGTTCGGCGTCCCCACCTTCGCCTACCAGGTCAGCGGCGAGTACGCCATGCACATGGCCGCCTTCGAGAAGGGCTGGCTCGACGCCGACAGCGTGATCCTGGAGTCGCTGACCTGCTTCAAGCGCGCCGGTGCCGACGGCATTCTGACCTACTTCGCCAAACGCGCCGCGCAACTGCTCAACCCTTGAGGGCCGCGGGCGTGTCGGCCCCGGTACCGGAGACTTGTGATGACGGATTCTGGCACGACGGACACGCCCAACAGCTCGGTCGATCTACCCTTGCCGGCCACCGGTGAAGAGACGCCTCCGCCCTTGCGCGTCAATCGCACGCGCAAGGGGATCCATGCCAAGGAGGCGCCCTCCTCGCAGGCGGATCTCGACGACGCCGCGCTCTACTTCAACCGCGAGCTGTCGCACCTGCAGTTCAACATCCGTGTGCTCGAGCAGTCCCTGGACCCTTCGCATCCGCTTCTCGACCGGTTGATGTTCCTGCTCATCGTCTCCTCCAATCTCGACGAGTTCTTCGAGATCCGGGTCGCCGGCCTCAAGCACCAGCTGGCTTCGTTTCATGAAGAGACCGGTGCCGATGGGATGACGCCGGCCCGCGTGCTGAGCGAGGTCTCGCGCATCGGCCACGAGCAGGTGGAACGTCAGTACCGTATTCTCAACGACGTCCTCGTGCCGGCCCTGGAGGAGCAGAAGATCCGCTTCCGGCGACGCGCCCAGTGGACGCCCGAGCAGGCGGCCTGGGTCGCCGACTACTTCGAGGAGGAGATCGCCCCGGTGATCAGCCCGATCGGGCTGGACCCCTCGCACCCCTTCCCGCGGCTGGTCAACAAGAGTCTCAACTTCATCGTCGAACTCGAGGGCACCGATGCCTTCGGCCGCGAGGGCGGCATGGCGATCCTGCCGGCGCCACGCTCGCTGCCACGCTTGATCCGGTTGCCGGAAGCGCTTTGCGAAACGGGTTTCACCGATTACGTGTTCCTGTCGTCGATGATCCACGCCCACGCCCACGAGGTGTTTCCCGGCATGGAGGTGGAGGGCTGCTATCAGTTCCGCCTGACCCGCAACGCCGACCTCTCGGTCGATCCGGAAGAGGTCTCGGACCTGGCCTCCGCCCTGCGGGGTGAACTGCTGGCCAGACGCTACGGCAGCGGCGTCCGCCTCGAGGTGGCCGACAACTGCCCCGACAGCCTGATCGATTTCCTGCTCAAGCAGTTCGAGCTTGGCGAGGAGGATCTCTATCGGGTCAATGGCCCGGTCAACCTGACCCGCATGATGGCGGTCCTCGGCGACGTCCAGCGTCCCGATCTGCGCTATCGGCCGTTCACCCCCGGCCTGCCCAAGCCATTGCGCGGTGAGGTGAACCTGTTCTCCGCCATTCGCCAGGGCGACATCCTGCTGCACCATCCGTTCCAGTCGTTCACGCCGGTGGAGGATCTGCTGCGTCAGGCAGCACGCGATCCCGATGTCATGGCGATCAAGCAGACGCTCTATCGCACCGGCGCCGACTCCGCGATCGTCGGCGCCCTGGTGGAGGCGGCCCGCGGCGGCAAGGAAGTGACCGTGGTGATCGAATTGCGGGCGCGCTTCGACGAGGCCGACAACCTGGCGCTGGCCTCCCGACTGCAGGAAGCGGGCGCCATCGTCATCTACGGGGTGATGGCCTACAAGACCCACGCCAAGATGATGCATATCGTCCGGCGCGAAAAGGGCGAGCTGCGCCACTACGCTCACCTCGGCACGGGCAACTATCACGCCAAGACCGCCAAGCTCTATACCGATTACAGCCTGATGACCGCCAACGACGAGCTGTGCGACGACGTCCACAAGGTATTCCAGCAGCTCTCCGGCATGGGCAAGCCCCGCAAGATCAACACCCTGCTGCATGCCCCCTTCACGCTTCACAAGACGCTGATCGAGATGATCGATCGCGAGGCCAGGCTGGCCGAGAACGGCAAGAAGGCCAGGATCGTCATCAAGTGCAATGCGATCACCGAGCCCAAGTTGATCCGCGCGCTCTACCGCGCCTCCCAGGCCGGCGTGACCTGCGACCTGATCATCCGCGGCATGTGCTGTCTGCGCCCCGGCATCCCGGGCATTTCGGACAACATCCGGGTGCGCTCGATCATCGGCCGATTCCTCGAACATACCCGCGTCTATTACTTCCACAATGACGGTAAGCATGAAGTCTGGTGCTCCAGCGCCGATGCCATGGAGCGCAACATGTTCCACCGCGTCGAGACCTGCTTCCCGCTACTGGACAAGAAGGTCGCTCAGCAGGTGCGCAAGGATATCGACACCTACCTGCTGGACAATTGCCAGAGCTGGGAGCTCGACACCGAGGGGCAGTATCATCTCCGCCTTCCCGGAGACGCCGAGCCGATCAGCGCGCAGGAGACCCTGCTCTACGCCTACGCCAGCCAGGCCTGAGCTCGAAGCTCGACGCTCGACGCCCGAAGCTCGAAGCTCGACGCTCGACGCCCGAAGCTCGAAGCTCGAAGCTCGAAGCTCGAAGCTCGAAGGAAGCCTAAACCAAACCGCCTCCGTCGTAAGCGACGGAGGCGGTTTTCTCTTTCAGCTTCTAGCCGCGTAGCGGCGCTCTTCCCGCTTTCGGTTACACCCCGACCTCCCCGCCATCACGCTTGCGGATTACCACGGTGGAGGCCCGCGGGCGGATCTCGCCCGAGGGGGCAACCGTCGCATCCTGCACGTTGGCACCAGGATCGGCCGGCCAGTTGCCCGGGTGCTGGATGTTGATGAACAGCGAGGTCTTGTCCGGCGTGGCGAAGATACCGGTCACCTCACAGCCGTTGGGGCCGACGGCGAAGCGCTTGAGCTGGGCCTGGTCGGCGGCATCGATCACCGCCTTGTCCCCCGGGCCGCGGCTGACGCTGGCCGGCACCACCGCCAGCACCTGGTCGTTGGTGTAGTCGGTGACCTTGTCGTAGCCGTTGTCGGTCTCGATCCACAGGATGCCGCGGCCGTCGCCGCGGTCGTCGTACCACAGGCCGTCGGGGCTGGCGAACTGGTTGAGTTCGGTGAGCCCAGAGTAGTTGTCGGCATCGCTCTCGGCGGCGCCGAAGACGAAGACCTCCCACTCGAAGCGGGTGCCCGCGGGGGACGGCTCAAGCCAGCGGATGACCTGGCCACCCTCGTTGTCCGGACGCGGGTTGGGGCCGTTGACCGGAGCGGTGGCATAGCCCACGCCCAGCTCGTCGACGTCGCTGCCGCCATTGGTGTAGGTGGCGGCGGTGCCCTCGGCGGTACGTTTGGAGTTGTTGGTCAAGGTCATGTAGACCTCACCCGACGAGGGATCGACGGTGCCCCACTCGGGGCGGTCCATCGGCGTCGCCCCCATGAAGTCGGCGGCGTCACAGGTGTTGATGAGCACACCGGCGAGGTCACGCTCGTTGGCAAGATTGAGCGCCTGCCACAGCGGGCGGCCGTCACGGGTGGTGGCATCCGGCGTCAGCGGCAGCCAATCGCCGCTGCCATCGGCGTTGAAACGCGCCACGTAGAGGGTGCCCTCGTCAAGGTACTTGGCGCCGATCGCCAGACGGTCGTAGTCCTGACCGGGGCGGTTGGCGTCCTGAGGGTCCCACTTGGCCTTGGAGACGAACTTGTAGATGTACTCGTTGCGCGAGTCGTGGCCGGTGTAGAACACCACCGGCTCGCCTTCGATCACCTTGCCCGGCCAGCACCCTTCGTGGCGGAAGCGGCCGATATGAGTGCGCTTGAGCGCGGCGGTCTCGGTGCTCACGCTGGCGGTGTTGCCATAGGGGTCGATCTCCACCACATAGCCGAAGGTGCGCGGTTCGTTACGGTAGTCGCCGGAGGCAGAAGCCGCGCTCGGCGTGGCGTCGAAGCGCGCGAACTCGCCGTTGCTGCCTCCCTGGGCGGTCTCCCAGCCGTAGCGGCTGCGGCCCGTGGGCACCCCCAGACGATCGTCATCGGGGTAACGATCGCTGGCCTTGGTGAAGACATTGGGCCAGTTCTCCTCGCAGGTGAGGTAGGTGCCCCAGGGGGTGAAGCCGTTGGCGCAGTTGTTGTTGGTGCCGCGGGTGCGCGTCCCGTTGGTGGAGTAGGCGGTCACCACGTAGTCGCTACCGCGCACCGGGCCGGCGAGTTCGATCGGCGTGGCCGAGGTGAGGCGGCGGTTGTAGCGCGATCCGCGCTCTTCGCGCCACTGGCCATCGCTGCCGAGCGCCAGCTTGACCAGGGTCACGCCGTGGGCGTTGATCTCGGTGCGCGCCTCGTCGGCCGGACGTGCGCCCTCTTTGGCGTTGGTCGGGCCGCCCTGCGGCGCCCACAGCGCGCTCTGGTCGATGTACTCGTTGTTGAGCGCCATGATGAACTCGCGCGAGGCGCTCTCTTCGCTCAGCGCGAAGTTGTGCATGCCGTCGTGGTTCATGCCCACGCTGGCCGCCTGGTACTCGGGCGTGACGCGGCGGTCCGCGGACCAGGCGCCGACACTGTTGTCGAGCGGGGTGCCCCAGGGGATCAGCACCTGGGCGACATAGCCTTCCGGCACCACAACCGCATCGGTGCGCGAGCCGCGAATCGAAGCGAATGCCAGCGCCAGCGGGGTGACTTCCGGCGAGCCGCCGCCGACGCCGCCGTTATCGTTGCTGTCGCCGCTGCTGCAGCCGGCCAAACCGAAGCCGCCAAGCAGGCCCATGGCGGCAAGCCCGGCGCCACCCTGCATGATGCCGCGACGCGAGATGCGGCGCGACAGTACCGACGAGAACGGCTCGTTGACGCTCTGGTTGAGAACGCGATGATCCTCGATTTCCTTGCTCATGGGGTGTCCCCTCTCTTTGGCGTAATTCACTAATGACGGTCTGCTAATCCACGGCACCCGGACCGGCGATGCGCGCCGCCGGCCACTTGGCGATCCAGCGCGTGCGGCCACCGGAATGCGTTACCCGGAGGCAACTTAGAGCAGCAAAGTGACAACACCATGACGACCTGACGGCAGCGCCACAGCGGTCGCGCCGTCATAAAACCGTCATCCCCCAGTCATTAGGATGCCGAGTCCGGCGGCGGCGAAGACCGTACGCCGCGTTGGATCATTCGCGGGAGCCTCATGACTGACCCCCTTTCCACCGCCCCCCAGGCCGCCACCGGCCGGGGCTGCGACCCCACTCGCCGCCGCCTGGTCGGCACCCTGCTGGGCGCCGGACTAGGCGCTGGCCTGAGTGCCGGAATGAGCGGCTGCGCCGCGCCGCTGACAGCCAGCGCGCGCGCACCGACCCCAGGGCGCCAGGTCGAGATCTTCTATCTGGCCGATACCCTGGAGTGCCTCGGCCCCACGCGGATCGTCGCCCCCGCCACCTATCTCGGCCCGGCCGAGCTGCTCGGCGCCGCCCCCTGGGCCACGGCGGCCGGCGTGACCACGCTGGCGGGCAGCGCTGCCGCCGAGTGGGCCGCACTCTATACGCCGCGCAGCGCCGCCCGGCGCCACACCGCAGGCTATGGCGGTCTGGCCGCGCAGCTCGACCGGCTGCGCCGGGAACTCGGTACCGAACGCACCCTGACACTGGAGAACGGCCAGTGCTGGAGTGGCAGCGGCCTGGGCCATCTCGCCAACGGTAGTGCCGGCGTCGCCGCCAGCCGCCTGCTGGCCAGCGACGCCCGGGTCAGCAGCGACGAGCGCACGCTGTGGCCACAGCGTGCCTCAGCGCTCTACCGCGACTACGCACGCCCGGTGCTGGGCAATCTGGCCGCGCCACCCGCCGGCGTCAGCGTGGCGACCCGCTTCGAACGCGATGGCGTCCAGGTGGCGGTGGTCGGCGCCAGCGACCCCAACGCCCTGGACGAGACCCGCTCCCTCGATCAGTGGTACCAGACCCTGGCCGAGAGCGTGGCCAAGGCCGCCGCGGAGGCCGAGCTGGTGGTTCTGCTGGCCGATACCGGCAGCGCCACCGCGCGCTGGCTGGCGGCGCGGCTGCCACAGGTCGATCTGGTGCTGGCCGCCCGTGGCCAGGATTTCTGGCCCCGTCTGATCGCAGTCGACAATGCCCACGGCGCCCCGGTACCGCTGTGTCTCCCCGGCAGCCACGCCAGCGGCTTCTTTCATCTCAGCTGCCGCAGCACACGCGACGGCTGGCAGATCCACGCCGAGTTCCAGCGCAACGACATCGCCGCGGACGCTGCGGCCGCCGATCACCAGGCGCGCTTCGATGCCCTGCGCGCACCCTACGCCGGCTGGCTCGACCGCCCGCTGGGCAGCGCCCCCGACTGGCTGTGGCGCCGCGACAGCGTCGGTGGCACCTGGGATGGCCTGATCGCCGCCGCCCTCACCGGGGATAGCGACACCACCCGCGCGCTGCTGCCGGGGCTGCGCCATGACACCCTGCTGGCCCCTGGCGAGACGATCACCCGCGACCACCTGTGGCGCCTGAGCGGCGGCCATCCGGCCCGGGTCGTCGAGCTGGCACCGCACGCCGAAGCGCTGGCGCGCCTGCTCGAGCGCGCGCTGGACAACAGCCTGGGTACGCCGCTGATCCTCAATGACAGCCGCGACCTGCCGCGTCTCTCGGCGACCCACTGGACGCTCGACTACGGTGCCGCCACCGGCGCGCGCGCCCATCTCGACGCGCTGCCCGAAGGGCTCACCTGGCGCAGCTTCAGCGCCCGCCCCCGGGCCGGCGGCGAACCGCTGTGGCAGCGCCTGGAGCGCTATCTCGGCGACCACGGCGGCACGCCGCCGGCCCCCACCCCGCCGAGCCTCGAGGCGCGCTACGTCGACGGGCATCCCGGTTGGCATCCGCAGGCGCGTCTGAGCACATGACCCTCCCGGCCTGGCTGAGCGCCCCGGCACAGTGGCTGGCGCTGTGTCTACTGGCGTGGCTGGCGGCCCAGGCGCTGACCGGCACGGCGCGGCTGCTGGCGCCGGCCGCCCCCGTCTTGGCGCCGACGACGGTCACCCTCGACCCCGCCGCGCTGCCGCCGGTACCCACAGCCTGGCAGCAGCAGGCCGCCGAGGCGGACCGGCGCATTCCGCTCACCGACCTGCCCTACCACGTGGTCGGCCGGGCACTGAGCGAAAGTGACGCGAACTCGCTGGTGGTGCTGGCGACGCCCGACGGCCAGCGCGCGCTGATGCCGGGCGACCGCATCGCCGCCAACATCACCCTGGCACGCATCGACGACGAGGGTGTGGTGCTGTCCCGCGCCGGGCGGCTGGAGCGGCTGCCCTGGCCCGAACCGACCGCCGCGCCGAGCGGGGGCATCTCGCCCGCCGCTCCGACCACCGCCGCCACCGCTTCTTCATCCACGCTTTCGGAGTCATCCCCATGAGCTCCCTGCCATCTCGATCGGCGCTCACGCTGCTGCTGGCCCTGCTACCAGCGCTGCTGCTGGCGACCCCGGCCCTGGCCCAGTCACAGCCCCAGACGCCCACGGGCAAAACGGCCGGTGCCGCCACGGATGCCACCCCGCGCTATGACGTCGACTTCCAGCAGACCAGCCTGCGCGAATTCATCGACAGCGTGGGGCGGATCACCGGCCATGAGTTCCTCGTCGACCCGCGGGTCCAGGGCACCATCTCATTGACCAGCCAGCGGCAGTTGAGCGCCGACGAGCTCTACCGCCTGTTCCAGAGCGAGCTGCAGATCAACGGCTACGCCACGGTGCCGCTCGCCGACGGCCAGGTGCGCATCGTGCCGGCCCAGGCCTCGCGCACTCAACCGCTCCCGCTGGGCGACGCCGCCCAGGGTGCCAGCGTCGCCACCGGCGTGATCGCCACACGCAACCTGGACGCCGCCACCCTGGCCAACGTGCTGCAGCCGCTGGTCGACAGCCAGGTGGGCACGGTCACGCCATGGCCGGAGAGCCATCTGGTGGTGGTCACCGACTGGCGTGACAATCTCCAGCGACTGACCCAACTGGCCCAGCGTCTCGACCGCCAGCGCGATCTCCAGGCCGCGGTACTACCGCTGGCGCACGCCTCCGCCGATGAGCTCGCCGGCACCCTGGACTCGCTGATGCAACGCGAGGGCGGCGGCCAGGTGAAGGTGGTGGCCAACCCGCGTGCCAACGCCCTGGTGGCCTACGGCGACCCCGCCGGGATGGCCCGGGTGCGCCAGCTCGTCGCCTCGCTGGACGCGCCCCAGGCCCAGGCCCAGCAGCGCAACACCCGGGTGATCTATCTCGACAACGTCAGCGCCGAGTCGGTGGTCGCGGTCCTCGGCGGGCTGACCGGCGACCGCCCCCAGAGCGCGGGGGGTACCGACGCCAGAAACCAGGTGCAGCAGCTGCTGCAGCGCGCCAGCGGTGGTGATAGCGCACTGCAGGGCGGCCGCCTCGGCGCCATGGGTGACACCGGCGGCAGCGGGCTGCCCGCGCTGCCGGATGCCACCAGCCGCAACGCCGCCGTCGCCGGTACCCTCGGCGCCGGCGACGACGCGGTCGGCTTCGCCGTCCACCCCTCGACCAACGCCCTGGTACTGATCGGCCCGCCGGCGCGGCTCGACGCCTACGCCAGCATCATCAAGCAGCTCGATATCCGCCGCGCCCAGGTGGCGGTGGAGGCGATCATCGCCGAGATCACCGAGTCCCGCGCCAAGCGCCTCGGCGTGCAGTGGCTGTTCGGCGATCTCTCCGGCAGCGGCACCGTGCCGGTGGGCGGTTTCAACTACGCCGCCGACGGCCAGCCGGGGATCAATGCCATCGCCGGCGCCGCCGCGCGCAACGACACCAGTCAGCTGGCGCGGCTGCTCGGCAGCATCACCGGGGCCAGCGCCGGGGTCGGCCGGATCAGCGACAGCGGGGTGAGCTTCGCCGCCCTGCTCGGTGCGCTGCAGAGCGACAGCGAGACCAACCTGCTGTCGACCCCCTCGCTGACCACCCTCGACAACGCCCAGGCCTATATCCTGGTGGGCCAGGAGGTCCCTTTCGTCACCGGCTCCACCACCTTCAACGAGAACCCCTACCAGATCATCCAGCGCGAGGATATCGGGGTCAGCCTGCGCATCCGCCCCTCGATCAGCTCCGACAACACCATCCGCATGGACATCGTCCAGGAGGTATCGTCGATCGACCCCAACGTCCAGGCCTCCGACGTGGTCACCAACAAGCGCGAGATCGAGACCTCGGTGATCACCCGCGACGGCGGCATCGTGGTGCTCGGCGGGCTGATCAGCAACGCCGGTAACTCGAGTTCGGCGCGGGTGCCGCTGCTGGGCGATATTCCGCTGCTCGGCAAGCTGTTCCAGTACAACCGCGACGATCGCGAAAAGCGCAACCTGATGGTGTTCATCCGCGCCCGGGTGCTGCGTGATGCCGCCCACATGGACAGTGCCACGGCTGAAAAGTACCGCTACATGCGCGCCCAGCAGCTGCTCGCCGGATTCGACGATGACCAGGCGCTGGCGCCCTGGACGGCGGCGAACACGGCCGTCGGCGGCATGTCTTCGGCTGCCGCGGGAATGGAGGGTGCGGGAATGGAAGGTGCGAGAATGAGTGGCGCGGCGCCGAGCGCGCCGGGGCAGCCGCGCTGGAGCGCACTGTTCCCCGATCAGCGCAGCCGCCTGGGGAGCCTGGCGCCATGACCGCGACACCGAGCCTCTCCGCCAACGACGATAGCGTCGCACCGCTGCCCTATCGGCTGGCCAAGCGTGCCGGGGTGGCGCTGGCCCCGGGCGCCCACGGCTACCGCCTGCTGTGCCGTGACACCACCTCGCCGCTGCAGCTCGAGGTGCTGCAGGATATTCAGCGCCGCCTGGGCCGCGCCGAGGGCTGCGAGTGGCTCGACGGCGACACCTTCGAGGCCCGTCTGGCCGCGCTGCACGATGGTGAGCGCGCCGACAACGCAGCGCTGCTGGAGGGCCTGGCCGAGCACGTCGACCTCGACAGCCTGATGCAGGAGCTGCCACGCGCCGAGGATCTGCTCGAGAGCGAGAACGAGGCGCCGGTGATCCGGCTGATCAACGGCGTCTTCTCCGAAGCCCTGCGCCTGGCCGCCTCGGACATCCACGTCGAGCCGTTCGAGCGCGAGCTGGTGATCCGGCTGCGGGTGGATGGCGCCATGCGCGAGGCGCTGCGTCCGCCACGGGTGCTGGCGCCGGTGCTGATTTCGCGGATCAAGGTGATGGCGCGGCTCGACATCGCCGAGAAGCGCCAGCCCCAGGATGGCCGCATCACCGTGCGCGCCGCCGGCCGCGACGTCGATATCCGCGTCTCTACCCTGCCCGGCATCCACGGCGAGCGGGTGGTGATGCGTCTGCTCGACAAGCACGCCGCGCTGCTCGACCTCGACCGCCTGGGCATGCCGCCGGCCGTGCTCGAGCGCTACCGCCGGGTACTCGAGCAGCCCAACGGCATCCTGCTCAACACCGGGCCCACCGGCTCGGGCAAGACCACCACCCTCTACGCCAGCCTCAATGCGCTCAACGACCGCAGCCGCAACATTCTCACCGTCGAGGACCCGGTGGAGTACGCCATCCCCGGTATCGGCCAGACCCCGGTCAACCCCCATGCCGGGCTGACCTTCGCCCGCGGTCTGCGCGCCATCCTGCGCCAGGACCCGGATGTGATCATGATCGGCGAGATCCGCGATCTGGAGACCGCCGCCACCGCGGTGCAGTCGAGCCTCACCGGCCACCTGGTGCTCTCGACCCTGCACACCAACAGTGCGCTGGGAGCGATCGCGCGCCTGCGCGACATGGGCATCGAGCCGTTTCTGCTGGCGACCAGCCTCAAGGGAGTGATGGCGCAGCGCCTGGTGCGTCGGCTGTGCCCGGCGTGCTGCGAGTGGCGCCCGCGCCGGGCCGATGACGTCCAGTGGCTGCCCGGCATCGAGACGCTGTCGCGCCTGGCCGAACCCCAGGGCTGCGACCACTGCGACCACAGCGGCTACCGCGGCCGTCTGGGGCTTTACGAGTTCATCCCCATCGACGCCCGGCTGGCCGGCCTGATCCATGAGCGCGCCCCCGAGGCGGCGCTGGCCGAGTACGCCTTCGGCCAGGCCGGCGCCCAGAGTCTGGCGCAGGCGGCGCTGGCGCGGCTGGCGGCGGGCGAGACCGCCCTCGACGAGGTGCTGCGTGCGATCCACCGCTGAGCTTGCCCCCTGCGCTGACCTCAAACTGCCATCGTCCGTGGGTCAGACTACGGCGCCACACGTTCATCCCCTCTTTCTTGAGGCCATGTCTGAAAAGTCCGACGAGCGAAGCCCAGACAAGGCAAAAATCGGCGAGAGAGCGGAGTTTACTGGGGTGTAAATGAGCATCTCGAGACGATTTTTAACGCCGTATGGGCGAGCGCAGTCCTTTTCAGACATGGCCGGGGAGAGTCGATGCCCACCTATCGCTATGTGGCCCTGAGCCCCGACGGCCGCCGCCAGCGCGACGTGCTGCAGGCCGAGAGCGAGCGCCAGGCGCGCCAACTGCTGCACGAGCGTGGCCTGTTCCCGCGCCGGCTGGCGCTGGTGCGCGATGCCGGCGCCCCGGGGCGACCGGGCCGCGGGCGCCTCGATCCCACCAGCCTGGCGCTGCTCACGCGCCAGTTGGCGACCCTGGTGGAGGCGGGCATTCCGCTCAGCGACGCCCTCGACGCCCTCACCCGCCAGGCCGAGCGCCAGCGCGAACGCGCGCTGCTGCTGGCGGTGGGCAACCGGGTGCGCGAGGGCCACTCGCTGGCCGACAGCCTGCGCCCCCACTCGAGCTTCGACCTGCTCTACCGCTCGCTGGTCGCCGCCGGCGAGCGTGCCGGGCGCCTGGCGCTGGTGCTCGAACGCCTGGCCGACCATCTGGAACGGGTCCAGGCGCAGCGTCAGAAGGCGCGCACCGCGCTGGTCTATCCGCTGGTGCTGGCGGGGGTGTCGCTGGCGGTGGTGAGCGGGCTGATGACCTGGGTGGTGCCACGCCTGGCGCAGCAGTTCGAGCGCTCCGACATGGCGCTGCCGTGGCTGACCCGGCTGATGATCGGTCTCTCCCAACTGACGCTGAGTCTGGGGCCGTGGCTGCTCGCCCTCCTGCTGCTGGGCCTGCCGCTGGCGCTACGCGTGCTGCGCCGTCCGGCGCCGCGGGCACGGCTCGATGCCCTGCTGCTGCGCCTGCCACGCCTGGGCGAACTGATCCGGCTGCTCGACACCGGGCGCCTGACCCGCACCCTGGCGATCCTCACCCGCAGCGGCATCGCCCTGCTGGAGGCGCTGCGGGTGAGCCGCGACACCCTGGGCAACCATGGCATGCGCGAGGCGGTGGCGCTGATCGAACAGCGGGTCGAGAGCGGGGTCAGCCTGCACCGGGCAATGCAGGAGTCGGGACGCTTCTCACCCTCGCTGCTGCACATGGTCGCCAGTGGCGAGGCCAGCGGCACCCTGGACAGCATGCTCGAGCGCATCGCCGATGCCCAGGAGAGCACCTTCAACCGCCGTGTCGACATGGCCCTGGCGCTGTTCGAGCCGCTGATGATCCTGGTCATGGGCGCGGTGGTGCTGACCGTGGTGCTCGCCATCCTGCTGCCGATCATGCAGCTCAACGGCAGCGTGGCGCTGTGACGCCCAGCGCCACGCTGCCGACGCTATCGCGCGCTACCGGCTCCCGACGCCATCAGCGCCCATCCGCCATTAGTCCATCGGCAATCATTAGCCCGCATGCCATAAGAGAGGAAACGCCATGACACGCCCTCCCCGCCCCGGCCACCAGTCCGGTTTCACCCTGCTCGAGATCATGGTGGTGATCTTCATCATCGGTCTGCTGGTGGCGATCGTCGCCCCCAATGTGCTGAGCAATCAGGACGATGCCATGCAGCAGAAGGCGCGCGCCGATCTCTCGACCCTCGAGCAGGCGCTCGACATGTACCGTCTCGACAACTACCGCTACCCCACCACCCAACAGGGGCTGGCGGCGCTGATCACTCCGCCCCAGGTCGCACCGCTGGCCGAGAACTACCGCGAAGACGGCTATATCCGGCGCCTGCCCGAGGACCCCTGGGGCCACCCCTATCACTACGCCAGCCCCGGCCAGCATGGCCGGGTCGACCTCTACAGCCTGGGCGCCGACAACCAGCCCGGCGGCGAGGGCATCGATGCCGATATCGGCAACTGGATGCTGTGAGGTCTCGTGGCACCCGGGGCTTCTCGCTGATCGAACTGCTGGTGGTGATCGTGATCATCGCCCTGGGCTCGAGCCTCGCCGTGGCCTGGCTGGCGGGTACGCACCCCGGCGAGCGGCTCGACCGCGAGGCCCGCGAACTGGCCGGCGCCTTCCGCCTGGCCGCGGATGTGGCCCGGGCGCGCCAGCGAGTGGTCGGCTGGCAGCCGCTGGCCGAGGGCTACCGCTTCGTCAGCTGGCAGCCCGGCCACGGCTGGCAACCCTTCGGCGAACGCCTGGGGCTCGACCCCCAGCGCTGGGACCCGCCGCTGCAGCCCAGCCGTCAGCCGCCGGCCGCCGACACCACCACGCCCTGGCTGGTGTGGCTGCCCGACGGCGAGGTGGTGGGCGCGCATATCCGCCTGGCGGGCGCTGGCGCCAGCCGTACCCTGGCGGTGGATGCGCTCGGGGTCAGCGTGACAGGCAGTGGGCGATGAGTGTCAGGCACGCCCAGCGCGGCTTCACTCTGCTCGAGGTGGTGGTGGCGCTGTTCATCCTGGCGCTGATCGCGGTGATCGTCGCCCAGGGCGTGCAGCAGCGCGTGCGCATCGCCGAGAGTGCGGCGCGTCGTGCGCCGCTGCTGCTGTGCGCGCGGGAGTTCGAGAGCCGCGCGGCGCTGGACCACTACTGGCCGCGCCTGGGCACCCAGCAGGGCGAGCTGAGCCAGGCGGGACAAACCTGCTGGTGGCGCCTGACGGTGAGCGCCACGCCGATCCAGCGCCTGCGTCAGGGGCGCCTGGCGCTCTACGACGACCCGGCCCGTGCGCACCCGGTACTCACCTTCACCCTTTATCTGGCACCGCCATGAGACCGCCAACCGAGTCGGCGCCGCGCCAGCGCGGCTTCACCCTGCTCGAGGTGATGATCGCCATCGCCCTGACCGCGCTGGTCGGCATCGGCGTGGCGGCACTGGTCAACCAGCTGGTGACGGTCCGCGAGCGCTTCGCCGAGCCGCCGCCGCTGGCAACGGAGATCGACTTCAGCCGTCTGCTCACGCGGCGCCTGGAGGCGCTGGTAGAGCGCCCGGTGCACGAACGCGGTCTGGTGCTGTTCAACCTGCCACTGGCCTATCGCGCCGACCTGTCACGGCTGGAGTGGGTCTCGCTGGGCGCGGCAGCGCTGCCGGTGGGCGACTTCTACACCCGCCTGCGTCGCCAGCGCCTGCAGTGGGATCGCGACGGCGCCACCCTGACGCTCGACTCCAGCGGGCTGCTCGACGCCGCCGGTGAGCCCGAGTGGCAGCGGGTGGCGGCACTCGACGACGTCACTGCGCTGACGCTGGAATTCTTCGCCGCCGGGCGCTGGCTCGCCGCCCCGCCGCCGAACGGGATCGCCCAGGGCGTGCGCGTGCAGTGGCAGCGCCATGGCCGGCCGGTGATCGCCACCGCGATACTGCCGGAGCTGCTGCCATGACCCCGCCGTCGAGCGGCCGCCGCGGCTCCCCGGGTTCACCGCGCCAAACCGGGGCCGCGCTGCTGATGGTGCTGCTGGCGCTGGCGCTGGTGAGCGTCACGCTGAGCGCACTGACGCTGCAGGGGCGGCGCGAGCTGACCCGTCTCGAGCTGCTGCAGCAGGAGACCCAGGCCGAGTTCTACGCCCGCGGCGCGGAGATCATCGCCCGCCGCGCGCTCACCGACGCTGCGGTGCGTCACGCCGATCTGTGGTGGCAGACCCTGGCCGGGCGCCCGCTGCGCTACCCCACCGACGCCGGCGAGCTGCACCTGGTGGTGCACGACCTGCGCACCTGCTTCAACCTCAACGCCCTCGGCGGCAGCCAGGCCGCGCTGGCCCAGCAGCAGCTGCGCTACTGGGTGGCCAACTACGCCGGCGAGCGCCTCACCGACATGAACCCGGGCGAGTTCGTCGCCCGTCTCGCCGACTGGATCGATGCCGACAGCCTCTCCCGCGTCGGCGGCATGGATGGCGCCGACTATGCGCGCCTCGATCCGCCCCGGACGAGCGCCGACACCTGGCTCCGCGATCCCAGCGAGATCAACTGGCTGGCGCCTCTGGACAGCCGTCGCATCGGCCGCTTCGGCGAGCTCTGCACCCTGCCCGACGACGGCCCCTGGCGGCTCGATCTCAATGCCCTCGGGCCCGGCGACCTGCCGCTGCTGGATGCGCTGTTCGAGGGCCAGGTCGATCGCGGCGCCCTGGCCACGCTGCTGCGCGACCGCCCGCCGGGGGGCTACACCAGTCTCGACGCGGTGCGCCAGGTGCTCGGCGGCGATGCGCCCTGGCTCGACCGCTACGGCGGCCGCCTGCGGCTGACCCCGGACTATGTGGCGCTGGATATCCGCATCCGCCTGGCGGGTCAGCACTACGACTTCCAGCGCCTGCTGCTGGCCGAGGGCACCAGCGCCTTCTACCCGCTGCAGCCGGCCGCGCGGGTGCGGGTGCTGAGCCGCCGCAGCGGCTACCCCAGCGACCGGCTCACCGCCACATCCCCGGACGCCGCCGATCCGGCGGCGGATAATCTCTTCACCCAGGAGCAGCCCTGATGCGCCGACCCGGACGCCCGGCGCGCGCCGCCGCCCGCCTGCTCGTCGCCCCACGCGAGCGCCTCGCCCCCGGCGACGACACCCTGGCCGGTATCGACTGGTGCCTCGAAGGCGCCACCCCACAGACGCTGAGCGCCGCCAGCCCCCCCGAAGCGTGGCAGGCGCTGACGCGGCTGGCCGCCAGCCACCCGGTCACCCTGCTGCTGCCGGCGGACGCGGTCAGCCACTTCCATCTCGCCGCCCCGCGCGGGCTCAAGCGCCGCGAGTGGCCGCTGCTGCTGGAGACGGTAACCAGCGATGCGGTGGATCAGCTCCATCTGCATCCGCTGCAGCGCGGCCGCGGCCACCTGGAACTGATCGCCTTGCCGCGGGCCGAGCTCGCCGCCTGGCGCGCCTGGGCGCAGCGCCTCGGTCTGGCCCCGGCGGGTTGGAGCTGCGCCTTCCTGGCACTGCCGCAGCCGGCGGCGCCGGATCAGATCACCACACTCGACGACGGCAGCCACCGGTTGTGTCTGGGGCTGGCCGCACCCGCAGCGCCGGGTGCGCCGGAGACTCGCCAGTGGCTGGCTTGGCCGCGCGACTGGCCGCTGCCGCCGTCCTGGCGCGAGCGCGACTGCCAGGTGGTCGATGGCGCCATCGATACCGATGCCGATACCCATGGCGACACCGGCCAGCCGCGACCGTGCGACGACCACCGAGGCGATGGCGAAAGAGACGACGACAGGAACGCTGGCGGCGAAGCGGCCGCCGAGCAGGCCCGGCGCCGCAGCCTCACCTGGCTGGCGGCGAGCCCCCCCGCCGCGCTGCCGTTCGCCGATGACAGCGGCGCGCGCCGGCCAGGGATCAACTGGCAGCCGCAGCGACGTACACGCTGGCTGGCGGGAGCCATCGCGCTGCTGGCGCTGCTCGACGCCTCGCTGTGGCTAGCCACGACCTGGCGCGCAGAGGCCGCTGCCGGGCAGCAACAGGCGGCAGCGCTGGCAGCGCGCTTCGCCGGCCCACCGCCGGTGGACGCCCAGGCGGCGCTGGCCACTCGTGCTGACGCCATCGACGCCCTGGCCCGGCGCAATCGCCAGCTCAGCGAGGCCCTGGCAACGGCTACGGCACAGCTCGCCGCCACGCCCTGGCAGCTATCACGGCTGGCGGTCACCGGCACCCGGGCGAGCCTGACCTGGCGCTACCCCGAGCCGCCGGCGCCGGTGGTGGTGAACCGGGCCCGCCAGGCTCTCGCCACGCTGGGCGAGGCGCAGTGGCAGCCAGGGCCGGGCGAGCTGAGCCTGAACCTCTCCCTCGCCGCCGTCACCCCGGAGCCCGCGTCATGAGCCGATTCTCCTTGCGCCTGCCCGCTCGCCTGGCGCCGCTGTGGATGGCGCGCTCGGGGCGGGAGAAAGGACTCCTGGTGCTGGCACTGGTCGGCGTGCTGGCCTACGCCGGCCACGCCGCGCTGACGCATCTGCCCGCAGATGACGAGCCGTTCACCGCGGCGAGGTCGGCGCCGAGCCTGCTGCGGCTGCCGCCGATCGCGCCGGTGAGCGTCGAGCAATGGCGCAGCGCCGCGGTGGAACAGGGACTGGCGCTGACCCACATCGAGGTGACGGCGCACGGCGTCACGACCCGCGGCGAGGCGGCCTCCCCCGCGGCGTTCAGCGAGTTCGCGCGCTGGGCGGCGCAGCACGGCTGGTGGGCGGTGGGGTGGCAGCTCGAACGCCGCGAGGGGCAGAGCCTGGCGCTGGCAGCGCACTGGCGCAGTCAGCTCGAAAGGCCGGCATCTGAGCCAGAGTCAGGAGCGGAGTCGGCATCAGCGCCGGGGGCGGGATCGAAGCCGCTGGATACCCGCGCCAGCGCAACGGAGAGCCCCTGATGCGACGCAGGTTCGTTGTGCTGGGCAGGCTCGGCGCGGGGCTGACGGTGGCCCTCGTCTTCGTCTCGACGTTGGTTCTGACATGGCCGCTGACGACCTTCGGCCCGCAGGCGGCGGTGGCCCGGGACGTCACCCTGGCCGCCCCCTCGGGGACGCTGGCGACGGGCCGCGTGGCGCGCATCGCCTGGCGCGCCGCTGGCTGGCCGCTGGCGCTGGGGCCCCTCGACTGGAAACTGGCCTGGCCCGGGCAACTCGCGCTCACCCTGGGTGAAGGCAGTGGCGCCTGGCACGCCCGCGGCGTCTGGCGCGGCCTCGACACCCACTGGACGCTCACCGGTGGCGATCTCGATGCGCTCGATCTCTCGCGCCTGCCGCTGGCGCTGGCGGCGCGCTGGGAGGGGCAGTTGGATGTCACCCTGCGCGGCACCCGCTGTCTCGCCAGTCACGGCGCGCTGACGGCATCGGATGTCATGTTGCTCACCCCGACCCGGGTCGCGCTGGGCCATGCCCGGCTGCAGCTAGAGTGCGGTGACGGTGCGCCCCGGCTGCGGCTGAACCTGGAACAGGGTCAGGATCTGGCACTCTCGCTGACGCTGACGCCTGGCGCCAACGGCGGCCAGGGCGAGCTACGCGGCCGCATCGCCGACAGCCATCCGCTGGCCGAGTGGCGTCGACGCCTGGACCCCGACGCCCGCGGCGAGCGTATCGAGCAGCGCTTCCGCTGGTAGCGGTTTCTGGATAACGCCTGCGTGACCCGCAGGCTCGTCAGCCGCGCAGGCGCTCGGCGGCGCGGATGAGCTGCTGCTCAGTGGTCTCCCAGCCCAGGCAGGCATCGGTGATCGAGACACCGTAGCGCAGTGCGGCCGGGTTGAGCGGCTGCTTGCCCTCGAAGAGGTGGCTTTCGAGCATCACCCCCATCAGCGCACGCTCACCGGCCAGACGCTGGTCGACCACGCTGTGCAGCACCTCGGTCTGGCGGCGGTGATCCTTGCGCGAATTGGCGTGGCTGCAGTCGACCATCAGCCGCGGCGTCAGCCCGGCCTGCTCCAGCGCACGGCGGCTGGCGGCGATACTGGCGGCATCGTGATTGGGGCCGGCCTGGCCGCCGCGCAGCACCAGATGGGTGAAGGGGTTGCCGGGGGTCTCGATCATCGCCGGCGTGCCCTCGGCGGTGACCCCGAAGTGGCGATGCGCATGCGCCGCCGACTGCATCGCCGCCACCGCCACGTCGACATTGCCCTGGGTGCCGTTCTTGAAGCCGACACAGGCGTCGAGCCCGCTGGCCAGCTCGCGGTGGATCTGCGACTCGGTGGTGCGCGCGCCGATCGCGACCCAGCTCAGCAGATCATCGAAATAGGCCGCGGCCATCGGTTGCAACAGCTCGGTGGCCACCGGCAGGCCCAGCGCGGCGACATCGCGCATCAGCCGCCGGGCGCTGGCCAGGCCCGCCGCCATATCGTCGCTGCCATCCAGGTGCGGGTCGTAGGCCAGCCCTTTCCAACCCACCGTGGTGCGCGGCTTCTCGACGTAGACGCGCATCACCAGCAGCAGGCGATCGGCCACGCTGGCCTGCAGCGCGGCCAGACGCTCGGCGTACTCCAGCGCGGCGTCGGGGTCGTGGATCGAGCACGGGCCGACCACCACCAGCAGGCGCTCGTCGCGGCCGTCGAGCACCGCGCGGATGGCCTCGCGCTGACCCGCGACGCGGGCAGCCAGCATGGGTTCCAGCGGGATCGCTGCGCGCAGCTCGGCGGCGCTGGGCAGGGTCAGTTCACGCCGCCGCGGGGCGCTCTCGGCGGCGGGCTTCAGGGCAGATGTCACGGCGTTCATCATCATCTCATTCCAGGGTTGGGGCCTGAAACGCGAGAACCCCCGGCGGGCTGCTCCGGGGGTTCTCGATACGCGGAAGGCAGCCCTGGTGGGGCGTGCCTCGCGGGTTCAGGTCATGTCGACCGACCGACGGGCACGCCAGTCCTAAACCAGTAGCCATAACCGAAACCCGCATACGCAACGCCACCGCCGAAGAGATCGGCAGCAGCGGCAGCGTGGATGGCGGGGTTGGAAGTCATGGGCTCTCTCGCGTAGATCGTGCCTCTATCCTAACGTGGCGACACGGTTTGACAAGTCTTTTGATGCCAAACCGCGAACGGTTTCGCTTCAGGCTTTACTTGTTCGGACTCGTTGACGAGACTGCCAATCAAGAAAAAGAAAGAATACAAAGGACTTTCATGGCCTACCCGCCCCATGACGTGCTGATCGACAATCTCCAGGCTTGCGCCCGCGGCGATGGTCCTGCATTCGAAAAGCTCTACCGCACGACCAGCCCGCATCTATATGCGCAGTTGCTGCGTATCGTCAGGCAGGAAGCAGCAGCTCAGGACTGTCTGCAACTCGTCTACCTCCGCGTATGGCAGGTGGCCGGCCAGTACGATGCCGACCGCGCCAGGCCGATGACCTGGCTGTCGACGCTGACGCGCAACATCGGTATCGACTGGCTCAGGCGCCAGCGGCCGCAGGAGGCCGACGGCGACGCCATCATCGAGACGCTGCCGGGCGAATCGGATCTCGAGAGCGAGAGCGACATCCATCAGCAGGCGGAGTCGCTGCAACACTGCTTGACCGAATTGACGATGCAGCAGCGTCAGGCGCTCGAGCTGGCATTTTTCGAGGGTCTGACCCACCACGACCTGGCATCCCATCTGGGCACGCCGCTGGGCACCGTCAAGAGTTGGGTCCGAAGAGGCCTGGAGAGGTTGAAAGCATGCATGACACGTTTCGCCTGACCGATCCCGAGGAGCGCGAGATGGCTGCCGGGGAATATGTCCTGGGCACCCTGACGGGCGCCCAGCGGGCCGAATTCGAGGCCCTGCTGGCGGTCAGCGCGGATCTCCAGCACAGCGTCGAAGCCTGGCGGGAACGGCTGCAGCTCCTCAACCAGCAGTTGGAGCCCGTCGCACCGCCCAAAAGGGTCTGGCCGGATATCGCGGCGCGCCTGGGACTGAGGACGGGGCCGTTGCAACGGCTGGGTTTCTGGCGCGCGTTCAGCGGCATCGCTACCGCAGCGGCACTGATCCTGGCGATCGTGGCACTGGTACCGCGGGAACCGGCCATGATGCCGGGCGAGTATGTCTTCGTGATCAACCAGCCCAACGGTCAGACGGCCTGGATCCTGAACGCCACGCTCGACGGCAAGATGATGGTGCAGGCGATATCGCCGGAGCCGATGCCGGAAGACAAGGGCGGTGAGCTATGGATGATGGAGAACGGGACGCCAGTATCGTTGGGCATGCTGCCGAACCATGGCGAAGCCACCATGCAATTGCCTGCCAAGATGCTGGGGCTGATGAAAACCGCCGATTTCGCGGTGAGCATGGAACCCAGGGAGGGTGCGCCAGGCGGCAAACCGACCGGCCCGGTGATCGACGCGGGCAAACTGGTACAGATTCGCAGCGATACCGTCTCGCTGTAGCGCGAGGCGGTGATCCCGGTCGCTCGATCCCACCGGGGCGGCCGGCTTCAGACCAGGCTACGGCCACCGTCGACCGGCACCACCGCCCCGGTGACGAAGTCGTTGTCGAGCAGATAACGTAGCGTCTGGTAGATGACGCCCGGGCCCGGCACTCGCCATTCGCCCTCGTCGCGGTCTCCCTCGCCGTCGCCCAGCATCACGAGCCCAGGTGCGATGGCGTTGACCTGAATTCGCGGCGCGAACTGTACCGCAAGCGACCGGGTCAGGCTCTCGAGCCCCGCCTTGGTCGCCGCGTAGGCGGCCTGTCCCGCTGCGCCGCGTCGCACCACGCTATCGGTGATATGCACGATATCGCGCTGCGGCTCCTGGCAGGCTTCCAGCAGGCTCCTGGCATGCAGATTGATCAGGTACGGGGCCTGCATGTGAACCCGGAACAGGCGCTCGAAGGTGGCTCCCGCTGCCTCGGGCTCGGGATCCGACAGCCACTCGCCGGCATTGTGGATGATGGCGCGCAGACTCGGGGTGCTGTCCCGGAGACGGGCAATGAAATCGAGAATCCCGGCTTCGCTGCCAAAATCCGCCACAAGTGTCACCGCGCCCCGCTCGCGTAACCCCGACAGTGACTCCCGCTCTCGCCGATAGGTGACGATCACCGGATGGCCGTCGTCGAGCAGCCGCTCGGCGCAGTGACGCCCCAGGCGTTGCGTTCCGCCGGTGATCAGGATCGGGGACTGGCTCACGGGCGCTCCTTCTCCTCGCCGGGGCTGAGCGGCGCCGTCTCGGGGTCGGCTTCCGGCAGCGGCAGAAAGGGCACGCGGGGGGCGTAGCTGAAGACGTCGGAGTGGACCTGCTCTGCCACCAGCCCCAGCGGCGCCAGGGTGTCGACGCAGGCGTACACCATGCCGGGGGAGCCGGCCAGATAGATCTCGACGCCGTCGAGGGTCTGGATCTCGGCGGCCAGCACCTGATCGACGCGCCCGGTGTGCCAGCGAATGCCGGGCAGGCTCTCGAGCGTGGCTTCCGGTGTCTCGACCACGGCGTGGAGGGTCAGGCTCGAATGCTTCAGTGCCCACTCCCGGGCCAGGGTCTCGGCGTAGAGATCGCGACGCTCGCGCACCGCCCACCAGATCGATATCTCCCGATCGGGTTTTTCGGTCAACGCCGCCTCGACGATGGCCTTGATCTGGGCGAAACCGGTGCCCGCCGCAATCAGCAGCAGGGGTTCCGACCGCCCGGCGGGGAGCGTGCACTCGCCGCTTGGCAACCGCACCGACAGCCGGTTGCGGTGGGTCAAAAGCTCCCGCAGACGTGCCGAGTGGGTGCGCTCGGGCCAGTGCTGAATATGCAACTCCAGCCGCCCGTCGCCGTTCTCGGCACAGGCGATCGAAAAAGGCACCCACGTATCAGGTTGCAGTTCCAGCTCGAGATACTGCCCGGGGGCATGCGCGATCGCCTCGGCACGTCCTTCCAGTATCACCCGGAACACATCGGGCGTCAGATCCTCGACGGACTCCACTTGGCAGGTCAAAGTTCTGACCGTCATGTTCACCTCGTTGCTTGCCGTCATGCCGCCCCGTCTTCGTTCGACTTTCCCACTCGTGCCGGCAGTACCGGCACATCGATACCGTAGCTTTCCCAGCGCTCGTCGACCCGCGATTTAATCGCCGGGTCCATGACGATGGGCTCGCCCCACTCGCGACTCGTCTCGCCAGGCCACTTGTTGGTCGCGTCCAATCCCATCTTGGACCCCAGACCGGCCGTCGGCGAGGCGAAATCGAGATAGTCGATCGGGGTGTTCTCCACCATCACCGTGTCCCGCGCTGGGTCCATGCGCGTGGTGATGGCCCAGATCACGTCCTCCCAGTTACGCGCGTCGACATCGTCGTCCAGCACGATCACGAACTTGGTGTACATGAACTGGCGCAGGAAACTCCAGACGCCCATCATCACGCGCTTGGCGTGGCCGGGATACTGCTTCTTCATGGTCACTACCGCCATGCGGTAGGAACACCCCTCCGGCGGCAGGTAAAAGTCGACGATCTCGGGAAACTGCTTGCACAGAATCGGCACGAACACTTCGTTGAGCGCCAGGCCAAGCACGGCGGGTTCGTCCGGCGGCCGGCCGGTATAGGTCGAATGGTAGATCGGATCCCGCCGATGGGTAATGCGCTCGACGGTGAAGACCGGGAACTGCTCGACCTCGTTGTAGTAGCCGGTGTGATCACCAAACGGCCCCTCCGGCGCCATGTCGTCGGGATAGATGTAGCCCTCGAGCACGATCTCGCTGGAGGCCGGGACTTCCAGATCGGCGTGGCCGCACTTGACCAGCTCGGTGCGGGATCCCCGCAGCAGACCGGCGAAGGCGTACTCGGAGAGGGTATCGGGTACCGGGGTCACGGCGCCGAGGATAGTCGCCGGGTCGGCACCCAGCGCCACCGCCACCGGGAACGGCTCGCCGGGATGGGCCTGCTGCCATTCGCGGAAATCGAGCGCCCCGCCGCGGTGGGAGAGCCAGCGCATGATCAACCGGTTCTTGCCGAGCTTCTGCTGACGGTAGATACCCAGATTCTGCCTCGCCTTGTGCGGCCCCTTGGTCACCACCAGCGCCCAGGTCACCAGTGGTGCGACGTCACCGGGCCAGCAGTGCTGAATCGGCAGGCGGTCGAGGTCGACATCCTCGCCTTCGAGCACCACCTGCTGACACGGCGCGGAGCGCAATGTCTTGGGTCCCATGCTCATGACCTGCTTGAAGATCGGCAGCTTCTCCCAGGCGTCCTTCAGCCCCCTGGGCGGATCGGGCTCCTTCAGGAACGCCAGCAGCTTACCCACCTCCCGCAGCGCCTCGACACTCTCCTGCCCCATGCCGAAGGCGACCCGCTGGGGGGTGCCGAACAGATTCCCCAGCACCGGCATGTCACTGCCCTTGACGTTCTCGAACAGTAGCGCGGGCCCGCCGGCGCGCAGGGTACGGTCGCAGATCTCGGTGATCTCCAGATAGGGATCCACCTCCACCGTGACACGCTTGAGTTCACCGCGTGACTCCAGCGCCGCGATGAAATCCCGTAAATCGTGATATTTCATACCGTTGCCCGCATCCCGCTATCCAAGAACGCAAAGAGGGCAGCATAACATGCTGCCCTCTATTTTCTGCTTTGTCCCAAAGATCTCATGAAACGTTGAGAGCCGGGTGAGCGAACGACGATGAGACAGGGCGGAAAATCGCGAGAGCGCGGAGTTTACGAGAGTAAATGAGCAGCTTGAGCGATTTTCCAACACAGTATCATCGAGTGCAGCCAGCCAGAATCAACGTCTTTTCATGGCTTCGAAGAATTCAAGATTGGTCTTGGTATCCTTGAGACGATCGATCAGGAATTCGGTGGCCGCCACATCATCCATCGGGTTGAGCAGCTTGCGCAGAATCCACATCCGCTGCATCTCTTCTTCGGACGCGATCAGATCTTCGCGACGTGTGCCCGAGCGGCGGATATTGAAGGCCGGATAGACGCGACGCTCCGCCAGCTTCCGGTCCAGATGGGCTTCCATGTTGCCGGTGCCCTTGAACTCCTCGAAGATCACTTCATCCATCTTCGAACCGGTATCGACCAGCGCCGTGGCGAGGATGGTCAGACTGCCGCCCTCTTCGATGTTACGCGCGGCACCGAAGAAGCGCTTGGGCTTCTCGAGCGCATGGGCATCGACGCCACCGGTCAACACCTTGCCGGAGGAGGGCACGACGGTGTTGTAGGCACGTGCCAGACGGGTGATGGAGTCGAGCAGGATGACCACGTCCTTCTTGTGCTCGACCAGCCGCTTGGCTTTCTCGATCACCATCTCGGCGACCTGGACGTGACGCGCCGGCGGTTCGTCGAAGGTCGAGGCCACGACTTCGCCACGCACCGTGCGTGACATCTCGGTCACCTCTTCCGGCCGCTCGTCGATCAGCAACACGATCATGTGACATTCGGGGTTGTTGCGGGTGATCGAGGTGGCGATGTTCTGCAGCATCAAGGTCTTACCGGCCTTGGGCGGCGATACGATCAGGCCACGCTGGCCCTTGCCGATCGGCGCCGTGAGATCGATCACGCGGGCGGTGATGTCCTCGGTGGAGCCGTTGCCGATCTCCATCACCATCCGTTCCTGCGGGAACAGCGGCGTCAGGTTCTCGAACAGAATCTTGTGCTTGGCGTTTTCCGGCTTGTCGAAATTGATCTCGTTGACTTTCAACAGCGCGAAATAGCGCTCGCCCTCTTTCGGCGGCCGGATCTTGCCGGAGATCGAGTCGCCCTTGCGTAGATTGAAGCGGCGAATCTGGGATGGAGAGACATAAATGTCGTCGGGGCCGGCCAGATAGGAGGAGTCGGCGCTACGCAGGAAACCGAATCCGTCCTGCAGAATCTCCAGGACGCCATCGCCGTAGATGTCTTCACCGCTCTTGGCGTGCTTCTTCAGGATGGCGAAGATGATGTCCTGCTTGCGTGAGCGCGCCAGATTGTCGATGCCCATCTCGCGGGCGATATCCAGCAGTTCAGGAACGGATTTTTGCTTGAGTTCGGTTAGATTCATGAGTTCGGTCAGAGAGGGCTCGTGTCGCAGGCAATGACTTTTGCCGAGATAGAAAAGAAGGACAAGAGGCGGTCAGTTCAAATGCCGCGCGGCGCGTTCAGTCGTCCCAGAAGCTAGGCGCTTCGCATGGTCTGTTGGACCTGCCATCAACCAGGTCGGGATGCCGACTTGGCGTGTGACGTAAGGTGCCGGGAGAGCGATTCGATTCGCCTGCAATCTCGCGGAAAGAGTCATCCGAAAGAGTGGTCGCTATCCAAAGATCGGCGTTGGCCGAAAATCGGTACTGGGATTGACTGACGACTTGGGGGACCGCGACGCGGTCAAGAAGCATTCGGAACAGGCGAACGTCCAGATGGTAGACAAGCTATCTTCCGAAAGCAAGTCACGAATATGGAGGTCGTGGGTCATAAGATCAAGTGCCGCTGTCCAGGCCAGCCAAGGAAATCGGCGTGCGATGACCAGATCCGTTAAAAAAACGGCGCAACCGGACCGGGCAGGCCTCCCCAGCGCGGGTATCGACGCGTACATCGAGCTGACTTCCAACGCGGTATCGCCAGGCACGCGCAGTCGTCGTAGCCAGCCTAATGGCGCGTACACTCCTCGCCCACCTGCAGCAGCTGCGATTCCGACAAGGCTCCGACCCGCGTCAGTCGAGGCTCCCCGTCGACGAACAGAATCAGCGTGGGCGTCCCCTTGACCCCGTACCGTTCGGCCAGTGTCGGCTCGCGGTCCACATCCACCACGCCCACCGGTAAATCGCGGATCGACTCGTGAGAGACCGAGGAGAGCCGCGACAACAGCGTTTCGCAGGGCTGACACCAGTCGGCAACGAAGATCGCCAGCCAAGGCGACTCCCGCGCTTCGCGCTGCTGCTCGAAAGTCTCGCTATTGAGATGACGCCGCGCTGACTGCATGAGCCTCCGTCCCGCTCGTGAAAGTGACCTCGCCTGGCAGCATGCCTGCCGCCCCGGCGATTGACAAGGCCACGCCCCCACCGCAATCTTGAGCCACCCGACGCAGGGCGCTGGATGCCAGTAACGACATGGCGTCACCGCTGCCCTGCGGACACCCACGTCTTTACGCCAGCCTTCGAGGACGCCACGCCATGAGCGGGAAGTCGACCGCCACAGACGCGACGCGCCGTCTGGCCGCCATCGATCTCGGTTCCAACAGTTTTCACCTGCTGGTGGCCAACTATCAGGACAGCCAGCTGCAGGTCGTCGCCAAGATGGGCGAGAAGGTCCAGCTCGCAGCCGGACTGGACGATCAGGAGAACTTCACCGACGCCGCCATGGATCGAGCGCTGGCGTGTCTGGAACGCTTCGCCCCCTTCGTTGCCGGCGTCGCCGCCGCCGACCTGCGTATCGTCGGCACCAATGCGCTCCGCTCGGCCCGCAACGCGCGCGCCCTGATCGATCGTGCCGAGGCCCTGATCGGCCATCCGATCGAGATCATCGGCGGTCGTGAAGAGGCCCGCCTGATCTACCTGGGGGCCGCCCACGCGCTGGCCGAAGTCCACGGCCGACGCCTGATCGTCGATATCGGCGGCGGCTCCACCGAGTTCATCATCGGCGAGGATTTCGAACCGCAGGCGCTGGAGAGCCTCCACATGGGCTGTGTCGCCTACACCGGCGCGTTCTTCGCCAGTGGGGAGCTCAGCGAGAAGCGTTTCCGACGCGCCGAGATGGCCGCGCTGTCCGAGCTGGCCAACATCCAGCGCCAGTACTGCCGGCTGGGATGGCAGGACCCGATCGGTTCCAGCGGCACGATCAAGGCGGTGGCGGCCGTGCTCGGAGCACGAGGCGACGGGGACGCCACGCTGATCGAACGCGACGCACTGATGAAGCTGCGGAAGCGACTGATCGGCTTCGGTCAACTGGACAAGGTCGCCATGGAAGGTCTGAAGGAGGACCGGGCGCGGGTGTTCCCGGCGGGTGTCGCCATCCTCTGCGCGGTGTTCGAGGCCTTCGACCTCCAGCGGATGCGCTACTCCGATGGCGCGCTGCGGGAAGGCGTGCTGTTCGACCTGATCGGCCGCAGCACTCCGGAGGATTCCCGCCGTCACAGCGTGGAATTGCTGATGCGGCGCTACAGCGTCGAGGCCTCCCATGCCGACCACGTGATGGAAACCGCCATGGTCGCATTCGACCAGGTTAGCGAAGCATGGGCCCTCGGTGAGGAGCAGCGGCTGTTCCTGATCTGGGCGGCCCAGCTGCACGAGATCGGCCTGGCGATCTCCCATAGCCAGTTCCATCGCCATGGGGCCTATCTCATCGAATACTCCGACCTGACCGGTTTCTCGCGTCCCGAGCAGCAGGCGCTGGCCTTTCTGGTCCGGGCGCATCGACGCAAGTTCGCCCACAAGGAACTGGAGGCGCTGCCCAGCGCCATACAGCCCGCCTACTGCCGGCTGGCCCGCCTGCTGCGGCTGGCGGTCATGCTCAATCATCCGCGTCCGGAACAGGCGCCGGTGGATTTCCAGCTGGCCTGCAAAGGTGACGATCTGCACCTCTCGCTACCGGAGATCAGTTTCCAGGCGCTACTGCTCAACGACCTCGAACAGGAGGCGGAATACCAGAAGGCCGCCGGGCTGACGCTGACTTACGACGTCTGAACGCAGCGCCACTTCAGCCGTCGTCTCCCGGCTGCGCTTCCACCGCTGCCGGAGTCGGCAGCGCCGTCTGCCGCCATCCTTCGGCAGTCAGCGCGCCCAGCACGGCCACGAGCTCCTCGCCTTGCCACACCAGTGGCAGCCGATCGCGCTGCCAGGGCGGTATGCCGACCTCCTGCAACAGCCGCTTGATGTCCCGCCTGCCCCGGCCGGCCAGGCGCATGGTCTCGCCGCCTCGGCGCAGGCCGACTCGCAGCGCCGGCCTGGCCGGGTCGTGCGGCCAGGGTCCGAGCGACCATGAGTGCACACCCCAGGGCGTCTCGAGCGGCGCCCTGCCATCCCACGGCCGCTGCCAGTCGGGATCGATCGCCACCGGTGGCGCCATCAGAAACAGATGATCGCGCCAGATGCGTGCCTCGCCCCCCGCCCAGGCGATGGCCGGCAACCGGTCCCCCCTCGCCGCGTGCAACTGGCGTTCGAGTTCCGTGAGACGTGTGGTCGGTGGAGTGGGGAGCCCTTGCCATTGAAGTGCATGGCGCACCAGCAGGCGCAGGCGGGCCGGGGTCAGGGTTCGCAGTGTCGTCAGCGGCAGGCGCTCCGGGTCGCCACCGGCCGCCGCGAGATCGATCGCCGCCAGCTCTCCCAGCAGTTCGTCGGCCTCCTGCAGATGCGCGGCGCTGCGCCCGACGACCTCGGCCAGCCTCGGCCAGCGCGACCGCAGCGGCGGCATGGCGTGAGCGCGCAGATAGTTGCGATCGAACCCCATCTCGGCGTTGGTGGGGTCATCGCACCAGACGATCTCCCGGCGTCGGGCCTCAACCACGAGGTCGGCACGAGACAGGGCCAACCAGGGGCGCTCGATCCGGATTCCCCGCCATTCGCGGGTTGGCGGCATGCCCGCCAGACCTCGCACGCCACTGCCCCGCAGCGCCGCCAACAGCAATGTCTCGGCCTGATCGTCAGCGTGGTGCGCCAGCCACAGCCGGTCGCCGGCAGCGAGCGTTTCGGCGAACGCCCGGTAACGGGCTTCCCGGGCGGCGGCCTCTACGCCCCGCCCCGACGGTTCCACCTCGACACGGGCCACACTCAGTGGCACCGTCAGCGCCCGGCACAGCGCACGGCAGTGGGTCTCGAAACCGTCCGCCGCCGCCTGCAGGCCATGGTTGACATGAATCGCCCGCAGCTCGATGCCGCGCCGGCGCGCCAGTGGCGCCACGACGTGCAACAGCAGCGAGGAGTCGAGACCGCCGGAGAGCGCCACCCATACGCTACTGCCCGGCACATGATCCGCCAGGGTGCTATCGAGAATCGCTTCGAGGGAGGATCGCACGGCGGCCTCCTGCGTGCCGGGGTGAGGGTGCCTGGCGTATGGCGGGGAATTCTCGCCGGGACTGGAGGTCCAGGAGGATAGGCGCCCAGCAAAGTCCGAACAGGGCGGAAGATGGAAACCGGCAAGGCAGCGGATTGACGTGGGTGTCAATGAGCCTGCCTTGCCGGTCGACTCGTTACGCTCGCCCTCCGGGCCAGTCCTCGGCGCGCCGACTCAATGCCGGGTGGGCGAGCACGGGAGCGCCATCAAGCGGCAGGAGCACCGTAGGACATCAGTCGTCCATAGCGCCGTTCGAGCAACGTCTCGGTATCCATCGCCTGCAGCCGATCCAGACTGCCCGTCAGCGCTTCCTTCAACTTGTCGGCGGTCTTGCGCGGATTGCGGTGGGCGCCACCCAGCGGCTCGTCGATCAGGGTATCCACGAAGCCCAGTTCCTTCAGCCGCTCGGCGGTGATCCCCATCGCCTGGGCCGCTTCGGAGGCCTTCTCGGCGCTCTTCCACAGGATCGAGGCACAGCCTTCCGGCGAGATCACCGAATAGGTGGAGTACTGCAGCATCTGCAGCTCGTCGCAGACCCCGATGGCCAGCGCCCCGCCGGAACCGCCCTCGCCGATGACGGTGGAAATGATCGGCGTCTTCAATCGCGACATCACCGCCAGGTTGTAGGCGATCGCTTCCGACTGGCCGCGCTCCTCGGCATCGATCCCGGGATAGGCGCCGGGCGTGTCGATGAAGGTCAGTACCGGCATCTTGAAGCGCTCGGCCATCTCCATCAGACGGCACGCCTTGCGGTAGCCTTCGGGGCGCGGCATGCCGAAGTTGCGTCGCACCTTCTCCTTCACGTCGCGGCCTTTCTGGTGACCGATGATCATCACCGGCCTGTCGTCGAGACGCGCCACGCCACCCACCAGCGCCGCGTCGTCGGCGAAATGGCGATCGCCGTGCAGCTCGTCGAAGTCGGTGAAGATGCTGGCGAGATAGTCGAGCGTGTAGGGCCGCTGCGGATGCCGCGACAGCTGCGTCACCTGCCAGGCGGTCAGGTCGCGGAAGATCTGCTCGGTGAGCTTGCGGCTCTTCTCTTCGAGCTTGCCGATCTCGTCACTCAGGCTGATGCGGCTATCGTTACCGACCAGGCGCAGCTCTTCGATCTTGGCCTGAAGTTCGGCAATCGGTTGTTCAAAGTCTAGGTAATTGGGATTCATAGAGCTTCTACTGTGTGATCCTGGCAAGCTTCGATTTCTGAAATACCGGCGACTGGCGTGCCGCGAAACGGATGATTATCGCACCTTCACGGATGTTGGCAAACAACCGCCCCCGGTGCGCAGTCAGCCGCCACGGTAGCGTAACGCGACGTTTTCATAGCCCTCGACCTCGCGAAGTGCCGTCATCAACTCGTCGCTGGGTGACACCTTCCACGAGGCAGCGAGCTCGAAACAGCCGCTGGCCTTGGCGTTGCGATAGCGCACCCGCACCGGCAGACCGGAGTCGCTCAGCCACGGCGAAAGGCTGTCGTGCAGGGTGCGGGAGAAACGCCCGTTGAGTCGACCGCCGTCGACAGACAGCTCCACCGCCTCGCCGAAGCGAGCGCGGGCGTCGGCCATCAGGGTGACGTCCTTGCTGCGCAGACGCAAACCGCCGGAGTAGTCATCGCTCGAGACTTCGCCCTCGATGATCAGCACCTGGTCGGCGGTCAGCTTTCCGCGCACCTGGTCGAACAGCTCGCCGAACAGCGACGCCTCGATCCGGCCCGTTCGATCATCGAGAGTGACGAACGCCATGGTGTCACCACGCTTGGACTTCATGGTCCGCATCGCGACGACCAGCCCGGCGACCCGTTGGGGCTCCCGCGACGGCTTGAGATCGACGATCCGAGTCGCCACGAAGCGCTTGAGCTCGTGCTCGTACTCGTCGATCGGGTGGCCGGTGAGATAGAGCCCGAGCGTATCCTTCTCGCCGGCCAGGCGCTCCTTGTCGCTCCAGTCCCGGGCGTGTCGGTAGTCGGCATAGATGTCCTGGTTCTCGTCGGCGTCGACGAACGCCTCGCCGAACATGTCCATCATCCCCAGGTTCTGGTTGGCCTGGTTCTGCGACGCGGCCTTGATGGCGGCATCCAGGGAGGCCGCCATCACCGCTCGCGACGGCCCCAGCGTATCCAGCGCGCCGGAGCGGATCAGCGCCTCGAGGGTGCGCTTGTTCATGCGCTTGCCGTCGATGCGGCGACAGAAATCGAACAGGTCGGAGAATCCGCCATCGGCTTCCCGCGCCTCGACGATGGCGCCGATCGGCCCTTCGCCGACGCCGCGAATGGCACCGAGCCCGTAGACGACCTGGCCCTCTTCGTCGACGGTGAACTTGTAGGCGCCGACGTTGACGTTGGGTGGCGTCACCGTGAGCCCGATATGGCGGCACTCCTCGATCAAGGGCACGACCTTGTCGAGGTTGTCCATCTCCGTCGAGAGCACCGCCGCCATGAACGGCGCGGGGTAATGCGCCTTCAGCCACGCCGTCTGGTAGGAAACGAGGCCGTAGGCGGCCGAGTGCGACTTGTTGAAGCCGTAGCCGGCGAACTTCTCCACCAGGTCGAACAGGTTGCCGGCCAGATCCTTGTCGATGCCGTTGTTGGCGCACCCCTCCATGAAGCCGGCGCGCTGCTTGGCCATCTCCTCGGGCTTCTTCTTGCCCATGGCACGACGCAGCATGTCGGCCTGGCCCAGGGTGTAGCCGGCCAGGACCTGGGCGATCTGCATCACCTGCTCCTGGTAGAGGATGATGCCGTAGGTCGGCTCCAGTACCGGTTTGAGCAGTTCATGCTGGTAGTCGGGGTGGGGATAGGCCAGCTCGGCGCGGCCATGCTTACGGTTGATGAAGTCATCGACCATGCCGGATTGCAGCGGCCCCGGACGGAACAGTGCGACGAGGGCGATCATGTCCTCCAGCGAGTCCGGCTGCAGCCGCTTGATCAGCTCCTTCATGCCCCGCGATTCGAGCTGGAACACCGCCGTGGTCTCGGCCTTCTTGAGCATGTCGAAGGTCGGCTTGTCGTCGAGCGGGATGGTGCTGATGTCGAGCGGACCGACCCCATCACGCGCGCGCACCACGTCGACCATCTCCAGCGCCCAGTCGATGATGGTGAGCGTGCGCAGGCCGAGGAAGTCGAACTTGACCAGCCCGGCGTCCTCGACGTCGTTCTTGTCGAACTGGACCACCAGCCCCGAACCGTTCTCCTCGCACAGCAGCGGCGAGAAGTCGGTGAGCTTGGTCGGGGCGATGACGACGCCCCCGGCGTGCTTGCCGGTCCCCCGGGTGATGCCCTCGAGCTTGAGCGCCATCTCCCAGATTTCGGCGGCCTCCTCGTCGTACTCGAGGTACTCCTTGAGCTGCGGCTCCTGCTCGATCGCCTTGGCCAGGGTCATGCCGACCTCGAACGGGATCAGCTTGGAGAGCTTGTCGCCCATCGAGTAGGGCTTGCCCTGGGCACGCGCCACGTCGCGGACCACCGCCTTGGCGGCCATGGTCCCGAAGGTGACGATCTGCGAGACCGCATTGCGGCCGTAGCGATCGGCCACGTAATCGATGACCCGGTCGCGCTTCTCCATGCAGAAGTCGACATCGAAGTCGGGCATCGAGACACGTTCCGGGTTGAGGAAGCGTTCGAACAGCAGGTCGTATTCCAGCGGGTCGAGATCGGTGATCTTGAGCACGTAGGCGACCAGCGAGCCGGCCCCCGAACCGCGCCCCGGACCGACGGGGATGTCGTTGTCCTTGGCCCACTGGATGAAGTCCATCACGATCAGGAAGTAACCGGGGAACCCCATCTTGAGGATGATATCGAGCTCGAAATCGAGGCGCTTGCGGTATTCCGGCTCATGCTCCGCCAGCGAGCGACCGGGGTAGATCGGCGTCTCCCCGCCGAACAGCTGGTTCAGGCGATCGGTCAGGCCGTCATGGGAGATTTTGCGGAAGAATTGATCCTGGGTCAGCCCCTCGGGAATCGGATACTCGGGCAGGAATATCTCGCCCAGACGCACGCTGGCGCTGCAGCGGGCGGCGATCATCACGCTGTTCTCGAGCGCCTCGGGGATATCGGCGAAGAGTTCGGCCATCTCCTCGGGCGTTTTCAGGTACTGCTCTTCGCTGTAGCGCTTCTCGCGGCGGGGATCCTCCAGCGCCTTGCCCTCCCCGATCGAGACCCGGGTCTCGTGCGCCCAGTAGTCGTCGCGCTCGAGAAAACGCACGTCGTTGGTCGCCACCACCGGCACGCCGCTCTCGCTGGCCAGCCGCACGGAGTGATGCACGCACTCCTCGTCGTACTGGCGGCCGGTACGCTGGAGCTCGAGATAGAAGCGGCCGGGAAAATACCGCTGCCACTCCTCCAGCAGTTGACGCGCGGTGGTGACCTGCTCGGCGATCAGGAAACGCCCGATCTCCCCTTCCCGGGCGCCGGACAGCGCGATCAGCCCCTCGTTCTGCTCGAAGACCCAGGCCTTGTCGAGAATCGCCATGTTCTGGCGCTGGCCGTCGGTCCAGGCCCGCGAGATCAGCTCGGTCAGATTGCGATAGCCGGTGTCGTCCATCGCCAGCAGCGTCAGGCGATAGGGGTGGCTTTCGTCGTGAGCGTTGTGCAGCCACAGGTCGGCGCCGATGATCGGCTTCAGGCCGGCCCCCTGGGCCGCCTTGTAGACCTTCACCAGACCGAACAGATTGGTGTCGTCGGTCACGGCCACGGCCGGCATGCCGGCCTCGGCGGTGGCCTTGATCAGCGGTTTGAGCCGGACCAGGCCATCGACCAGAGAGTATTCGCTATGGACACGAAGGTGAACGAAAGGTGTTGTCATGACGAACTCGAGTCAGGCGGCGAGTGAATTCGGATATCGGGCATGCGATCCCGCCATGCGGCCGAAGACGCCATGACGCATCGACGCGGCCGGCACATCGGCAGGACCAGCATGCCCAAAGGCGGTACGGGCCACAATGGCCCTATCGATCAAGGCGAGCGCTCACACGCCGGCGAGCCGCTCTCTGACGGGCGCGAAGGAGCTGCGATGCTCCGTCAGCGGGCCCAGTCGGGCCAGCGCCGCGAGATGTTCCGGCGTCGGATACCCCTTGTGACGGCAGAATCCATACTCCGGATGACGCGCGTCCAGGGCCAGCATCTGCGCATCCCGGGCCACCTTGGCCAGAATCGAGGCCGCGCTGATGGCAGGATGCCGGAGATCGCCCTTGACCACGGCCTGTCCCGGGCAGGCATGACCGGGCAGCCGATTGCCATCGACCAGCAGATACTCGGCCGGTGTCGGCAGCGCATCGATCGCCCGTCGCATCGCCAGATGCGTGGCGTGATAGATGTTGAGCGAGTCGATCTCCCGCGGCGAGGCCTCGGCTATCGAAAACGCCAGCGCGCATTCGCGAATCCGGAGATCGAGCGCTTCGCGACGCGCGGCACTCAAGCATTTGGAGTCGGTCAGCCCGTCGATCGGACGCCCGGGATCGATGATGACGGCGGCGGCCACGACCGAGCCGACCAACGGCCCTCGCCCCACCTCGTCGACACCGGCGATCAGGTGCCCGTCGTACTCGATGATGATCTCAGGCCAGAGGGATGGCAAAGATTTCGATGACACGGTTTCTCTCATTCCCCCTTCCGTGGCTCGGCGTCCAGCGCTCCGCGCTCGGCAAGTGACGTGATGGCGGCGGCGGCTCGCTCGCTGGCACCGCGCTGCAGCCCAGCGTGCATCGCCGCGAAGCGCTGCTCGAGCGCCGACCGCAGCCGGGCGTCCTCGAACCAGGGCAGCAGCGTCTCGACCAGCGACTCGGGGGTCACCGCCTCCTGGATCAGCTCAGGCACCAGGGTCTCCTGCGCGATCAGGTTGGGCAGCGAGATCCAGCGCGTCTTGACCAGCCGCTGGGCCAGCCAGTAGGTCGCCGGTGCCATGCGGTAGGCGACCACCATGGCCCGATGGCACAGCATCGTCTCCAGTGCCGCCGTGCCGGACGTCAACAGCACCGCATCGGCAGCCGTCATCACCTCCCGCGAGCGGCCCTCGACGATCACCGTGCCGGCGGCCAGGTCGGGAAACTTCGCCAACAGGGCCTCGAGTTCCTGCTGTCGTTCCCGGGAGGCCGCGGGGATGGCTACCTGCAACATCCCCAGGCGCTGGCGCAGCATCGATGCCGCGCGCAGAAACAGCTCACCCTGGAAGCGGATCTCGTTGCCGCGCGACCCCGGCAGCAGAGCCAGGGTCGCCATGTCTTCAGCCAATCCGAGCCCCCTTCGCGCCGCGCCGCGATCGTTGACCAGCGGCAGCTCGTCGGCCAGCGGATGGCCGACATAGGCGACCGGCACACGGTGCTCGGCGTAGAAGTCGGCCTCGAACGGCAGAAAGGTGAGCATGCCGTCGACCGCCTTGGCAATCGTCTTGACGCGCCCCTGGCGCCAGGCCCAGACAGAGGGACTGACGTAGTGCGCGGTCCGGATACCGGCGTCGTGCAGTTGCCGCTCGAGGCCGATATTGAAGTCCGGGGCGTCGATGCCGACCATGATGTCGGGGCGCCAGGCCAGGGCGTCACGCTTGAGATGACGACGCACCTTGATCAGGCCGGGGAGATGCTTGAGCACCTCGACCAGGCCCATCACCGACAGGGTCCCCAGCGGGTAGAGCGACTCGAGCCCCTGCGCCTGCATTCGCGGGCCACCGATGCCGCGGAACTCGACTCGGGGATGGCGACGCCTGAGCGCCTGCATCAGGCCGGCGCCGAGAATGTCGCCCGACAGCTCCCCGGCCACGAGATAGACGCGCATCCGCCCGCTCCTAGCGGATGATACCGCGCTGGGAAACCTTGAGAGAGTCGATGAAGCGCCGCGTCTCGTCGAGCGAGAAGCGGCTCTCGATCTCGCCAATGGCCTGCTCGAGTGTCAGCCCCTTGCGGTAGACCAGGCGGTACGCTTCACCCAGTGCCTTGATCGCCTCGACCGAGAAACCGCGGCGTTTGAGGCCGATGGAGTTGAGCCCGTGAGGCGCGGCCGGATTGCCATTGACCATGATGAAGGCCGGAATGTCCTTGGTGATCGCGGAGCATCCGCCGACCATCGCATGCTCGCCCATGTGGGCGAACTGATGGATGGCCGACAGGCCGCCGATGATGGCGAAATCACCCAGGGTCACATGGCCGGCCAGGGTCGCCTGGTTGGCGAGGATGCAGTCGTTGCCGATCAGGCAGTCGTGCCCCACGTGAGAGTAGGCCATGAACAGATTGCGGTCGCCGATGGTGGTGACACCGCGATCCTGGATGGTGCCTCGGTGAATCGTCACGCTCTCGCGCACGACGTTGTCGTCACCCATCTCGAGCCGCGTCGGCTCACCGGCGTACTTCTTGTCCTGACAGTCCTCCCCGACCGAAGCGAACTGGAAGATCCGATTGCGCTTGCCGATTCGGGTCGGCCCCTTGAGCACGACGTGCGGCCCAATGACGCTACCGGCATCGATCTCGACGTCGGGTCCGATCACGCTGAAGGGGCCGACGTCGACGTCGTCAGCCAGTCGGGCGGAGGGATCGACGATGGCGGAGGGATGAATCAAGCGATTTTCCTCTCGGCGCAGATGATTTCCGCCTCGCAGGCCAGTTCGTCACCAACCGTGGCCCGGCAGGCGAACTTCCAGATGCCTCGCTTGCCCTTGATGACATTGGCCTCGAGCCGCAGTTGATCGCCCGGCATCACCGGGCGCTTGAAGCGGACATTATCGCTGCCGACGAGATAGTAGACGTAGCCGTCGGCCGGCATTTTGTTGACCGTCTTGAAACCGAGAATACCACAGGCCTGGGCCATCGCTTCGATGATCAGCACACCGGGCATGATCGGATGATGGGGGAAATGACCATTGAAGAAAGGTTCGTTGATGCTGACGTTCTTGTACGCCACGATCGACTCGCCAATCGTGATCTCCATCACGCGATCTACCAGTAAAAATGGATAACGATGCGGTAGATACTCGCGGATCTGGTTGATGTCCATGATCATCAATACAACCTCTGAAATAACGAAATGCCCGCCATGAAGGCAGGCACGGGGCGGCAAAACGGCGTTCACCCGTGTGGGCGGGCATTATACAGGCGCAAAGGGTGTCCGCCAGTCTTTCGGCGCGCGACGGGGCTTGGGCCACAAGCCCTTCAGCTATCGCGGATATCCCGCTCGAGACGCGTCAGCCGCTTGGCGATTTCGTCGAGTTGCTTGAAGCGTACGGCGTTCTTCCGCCACTGACTGTTCGACATCGAGCCGGTACCGGAAGAGTAGACCCCCGGTTCGAGGATCGAATTGGTGACCAGGCTCATGCCGGTCACCTGAACCCCGTCGGCCAGTGTCAGATGGCCGGAGAGCCCGACCCCGCCGCCGAGCAGACAGTGGCGACCGACCTTGGTGGAGCCCGCGATGCCTACACATCCCGCCAGGGCGCTGTGATCGCCGATCTGCACGTTATGGGCGATCTGGACCTGAGAGTCGATCTTGACCCCGTTGCCGATCAGGGTGTCTCCCAGCGCGCCACGATCGATGCTCGAACAGCTCCCCACCTCGACATCTTCGCCCAGCACGACGCCACCCAGCTGCGCGATCTTCTCCCACTGCTTGCCATCGTGAGCGAAGCCGAAGCCATCCCCGCCGATGACACAGCCGCTGTGGAGAATGGCGCGGTCGCCGACGATCACGCCGTGATACAGCGTGACGTTGGCATGCAGTCGAGAGCCGCGACCCACCGTGGTGTCGGCGCCGATGAAGCACCCTGCGCCGATCACGCAGTCATCGGCGATATCGGCACCGTCCTCGATGACGCAGTGGGCACCGATCTCGACGCGCTCGCCAAGCCGGGCACCCGGCGCGACCACGGCCGTGGCGTGCACGCCACGGAGAGCCTGGTTGACCAGCGGATCGAACAACCGCGACAGCTTGGCGTATCCCAGGTAGGGATTGTCCAGCTCCAGCCGGGGGCACGGGCAGCTTTCGCCATGGGCGGGATGCACCAGAACGGCACCGGCCCGGGTCGCGGCCAGATACTTCAGGTACGCCCGGTTGGCCAGGAACGCCAGATCCGTCGGACCGGCATCGGCCAGCGTCGACAGACCGTCGACACGCAGATCCGCGTCGCCGACCAGGCGTGCATCCAGACGCTCGGCGAGTTCGCCGAGCGTGTAAGAGCGGGAAGTCTCTCTCTTCATGAGCGGGCGCCGGATTGAATCATCAGTTGAGCGAATTGAAGATCTTCGTCACTTCGGAGGTGATATCGAGACTGTCGCCCGAGTAGACCACCGCGTCACGATCGACCACCATATCCAGGTCATGCTCGTCGACGACCCGCTGAATCGCCTGGTCCAGCTTGGGCTTGGCCCCTTTCAGGTACTGCTGCTCGGCCTGCTGCTGCGCCTGCGAGATCTGTCCACGCAGCTGCTGGAACTGCCCGCCTTTCTGGCGCAGTTGCTGGGTCACCGAGTTGCGCTCGGACTCCGACATCACGTCGCCATCCTTCTGCAGGCGCTGCTGCAGTTGCTGCAGCTCCTGGCTCAATGATTCCGCTTGCTGCTGCTGGGCGCTGATGCGGTTCTTCAACTGGTTCATCGAGGCCTGGGCGGAATTGGAAGACATCAACGCTTCGCGCCAATCGAGAACGCCCACCTCCGTCGCCATCGCCGGAACGGAAACCATCGTCAACAAACCTAGCCCCAGAACTCCTGCTATCTTGCGCATGCGGCATCTCCTTGAAACGAGCCTGACTTACTGCCTGTGAACATCTGAATTCGAGTTCGCGGCGCCACCCGGACGCCGCGAACTCACCGCGCTTGAACTAGAAAGTCTGGCCAAGCGAGAACTGGAAGACCTGTGGATCGTCTCCCTCCTTCTCGTTCAGCGGCTTGGCGACACTGAAGGTCAACGGCCCCACTGGCGTCAGCCAGGACAGTCCCAGACCCACGCTGTAGCGCAGATCGTCGAGGTGGACCCCGCTGTTGCAGTTGGAGGGGCCATCACCTGCCACCACCGGGTAGCAATCGGTCAGGAAGGTATTGCCGCCGTCGAGGAAGATGCTGGTCTGCAGCGACCGGCGGTCCTCGACCCAGGGGAACGGATAGATCAGCTCCGCGGAGCCCTCGACCAGTACGTTGCCGCCTAGGGTATCGTCATCGCCATCGTTGCGCGCGGTGGTCTTCGGCCCCAGCGTGTTGCCGGTATAGCCACGCACCGAACCCAGGCCGCCCGAGTAGAAGTTCTCGTAGAACGGGTAGGGATCGTTGGAGCCCAGCGTATCGGCGTAGCCCAGGTTGCTGCTGAACTTGACGGACCAGTCGGGGTTGAGCTCGAACAGTTTCTGGCCGCGGTAGCGCAGCTTGTAGTACTCCGCGTCCGACCCGGGCAGCGCGGTCTCCAGCGAGACGCGCTGGTAGCTGCCGGCGGTCGGCATGATCCCGCGGTTCAGATTGTTGCGAGTCCAGCTGGCGGTCAGCTTGTAGTTGAAGAAGTCCTCGCCCTGGTCGTCGGTGTAGCGCACGATTTCGGAGGGCGTGTCATCGTAGGTATCGATCGACAGGTTCTCGAGCCCGACGCCGAAGTTCAGCCGCGACAGATCATTGATCGGATACCCGAAATTGATGTTGCCGCCGTAGGAGTCGGTCGAGTAGGTCGAGATATCGGAGTCTTCGTAGTCGGTTTCGCGATAGAAGACGTTGTAACCACGCGAGATACCGTCGAGGGTCCAGTACGGGTCGGTGAAGCCGAAGTTGATGTTGGTGAACGTGTCGCTTCGCTGCGCACCGATGTTGACCCGGTTACCGGTGCCGAGGAAGTTGCTCTGCGACAGCGCCGCCCCATAGATCACGCCAGCGCTCTGCGAGAAACCGACACTCGCCGAGATCGAGCCCGACGGCTGCTCCTGGACGTTGTAAGTGACGTCCAACTGATCCGGCTCACCGGCCACCGGACGGGTATCCACGTCCACCTGCTTGAAGAAACCGAGCCGCTCGAGCCGCTGACGCGACTGCGAGATCTGGTCGGTGGAGGCCGGCGCGCCCTCCATCTGCACCATTTCGCGGCGCAGCACCTCATCCTGGGTGGTGGTGTTGCCCTCGAAATTGATCCGGCGTACGTAGGCCCGACGTCCGGGATCGACGCGGAAGGTCAGATCCACCGTATCGCCCGCCTCGTTGACGGTAGGCACGGCCTGAATATTGGCGAAGGCGAAGCCTTCGGCACCGAGCTTCTGACGCAGGGCTTCCGAGGATTCGGTCACCTTGCTCTGAGAGTAGTACTCGCCAGGCTTGGCGGTCACCAGTGACCGGGCGGCGGACTCGTCGATCTTCAGGTCGCCGGCGAAGTTGATCTTGTCGAGCTTGTAGCGCTTGCCTTCGTCGACATTGATGGTGACGAAGATGCGGGACTTGTCCGGGCTGATCGACACCTGGGTCGAGGTGATGGCGAAGTTGACGTAGCCGCGATCGAGGTACCAGGAGCGCAGCGTCTCCAGGTCACCGGACAGCGCTTCGCGAGAATACTCGTCGTCGGAGAACCAGCCGAAGAACCAGCCTGGCTTGTCCTCGAGCTGGAACAGATCACGCAGCGTGTCGTCGTCGAACGCCTCGTTGCCGACGACGTTGATCTGGCGAATCTTGGCGACTTCGCCTTCATTGATATTGATGTTGACCCGAACCCGGTTGCGCTCGAGCTGCTCGACGGATGTCTTGATGTTCGAGCTATACCGACCCTGGGACTGATAGAGTCGTTCCAGCTCACGCTGCATCTCCTCCAGGGTCGAGCGCTGCAGGACCTGGCCTTCGGCCAGCCCGGCGTCGGTCAGCCCCTTGCGCAGGTCGTCGTCGGATATCTGCGAGTTGCCGTCGATGTTGATCTCGGCGATGGACGGCCGCTCGACCACGTTGACGATCAGTACGTCACCGTCGCGGGAGAGCCGAATGTCGTCGAACAGCCCGGTGTCGAACAGCTGCTGGGCGGCTTGGCCCAGTTGCTGGTCGTCGACCGTCTGATCGGCGCTGACGGGGAATGCGTTGAAAACGGACGCAGCCGAGACGCGTTGCAGCCCCTCTACACGAATATCCGAAATCTCAAAAGGTGCCGCCAGCGCAACGGGAGAGCTGGCCAGCAGAAATCCTGCCAATCCGATGATCTTGAGTTTCATGCAATCAATCGCTTCTGTGGGGTCCGCCCGCGTATCGAACAGGCACCTTATACATTTCTCCCTACGACTGACAAGCTCGTCGCTCACCACTCATGGGGTCTTCCCGGGCACCGGTGTTCCCGGCGCCGTCAGGCCGCCCGGCAACGGCGTCCCGTCGTCAAAGCCGCATCAAATCGAAGTAGAGCGCCATCACCATCAAACACCCCACCAACGCCACGCCAACCCGCAAGCCCAAGGCCTGGGCCGTTTCCGAGACCGGCTTCCCCCTGACGAGCTCGATCAGGTAGTAGACCAGATGACCGCCATCGAGCACCGGGATCGGCAGCAGGTTCAGCACGCCCAGGCTGATCGACAGATAGGCCAGGAAGCCGATGAACGTCTCGACGCCGCTGCGCGCCGAATCACCGGCGATGCGCGCGATGGTGATCGGTCCGGAGAGGTTCGAGGGCGAAATCCAGCCGACGATCATCTTGCGAATCGAGTCCGCCGTCAGCCAGGTCATCTCGCCGGTCTTGTTCAGCGCCTGACCCACCGCCGCCAACGGCCCATAGCGAATCTCGCGCCGGTAGGATTCGGGCCACTCGACCGCCTGCGACGCGGCGCCCACGTAACCGATCTCCTCGCCATCCTCGGTCTGCCTCGCCTCCGGCGTCAGCGTGACGCCACGGGTCATGCCGTCCCGCTCGACCTCCAGTGACAGCTTGGCGCCGGGATGGCTGCGCACCGCATCGACGAACGCGACCCAGTCGCCAACCGGCTCACCATCGACACTGACGATGCGATCCCCGGCCTGCAATCCGGAACGACCCGCCGGGCTCTCTTCGAGCACCCGCCCCAGCACCGCTGGCACCTCGGGGCGCCATGGCGTGATACCGAGCGACGACATCGGCTGCGGCGGGTCCTGGCGCACCAGCCACTGCTGAACGGGCACGGCGTGAGTTCGGGTCGCACCGCCCGAAGGATCCCGGGTCGTGATCTCCAGTTCGCCGCTGGCGCCGATCGCCGCGATCAGCTGCAGATTGACCTCATTCCAGGACGGCGTCTCGCGCCCGTCGACACTGACGATCTCCTGTCCACTGTGCAACCCGCCCTGGGCAGCCAGGGAATCCGGCTTCACCTCGCCGATCACCGGGGCCACGGTGGTGGCACCGTAGACGAACAGCGCCCAGTAAGCGACCACAGCCAACAGGAAATTGGCGATCGGCCCCGCCGCCACGATCGCGATTCTCGCCCAGACGCTCTTGCGATTGAAAGCCTGGGCCTGCTCTGCCAGCGCCACCGGGCCTTCGCGCTCGTCGAGCATCTTGACGTAACCACCGAGCGGAATGGCGGCAATGGCGTATTCCGTCCCGTGGCGATCGAAGCGCGACCATAGCGGCTTGCCGAATCCCACCGAGAAGCGCAAGACCTTCACGCCACAGCGTCGGGCCACCCAGAAGTGCCCGAACTCGTGGAACGTGATCAGCAGGCCGAGTACGACGATGACCGCCAGTACGTTCTGGATCGTGTCCATCACGCCCGCCCCCTGTGGAAAGACCGTTGATGCAGCAGGTGCTCGGCCGACCGCCGCGCCCGTGCATCCTCGCACAATATCACGTCGAGCGAATCCGCCGCTCGCCTCTCGGTCGCCTCGAGCGTGGCCTCCACCAGCTTGGCGATGCCGGGGAAGGAGAGCTCCCCGTCGAGGAACGCCTGCACCGCCACTTCATTGGCGGCGTTGAGGGTCGCCGGCACCGTGCCACCGGCTTCCATTGCCTCCCGGGCCAGCCGCAGACAGGGGAAGCGAACCTCATCCGGGGCCTCGAAGTCGAGACGGGATATCGCGAACAGATCCAGCGGCTCGACACCGGCCTCGAGCCTCGAGGGCCAGGCCAGACCGTAGGCGATCGGCGTACGCATGTCGGGATTGCCCATCTGCGCCAGCACCGAGCCATCGGCATACCCGACCATCGAATGCACGATGCTCTGAGGATGAACCACCACCTCGACCTGCGCGGGCGCCGTATCGAACAGCCAGCACGCCTCGATCAACTCGAGGCCCTTGTTCATCATGGTGGCGCTGTCGACGGATATCTTGCGCCCCATCGACCAGTTGGGATGCGCACACGCCTGGGCGGGCGTGACGTCTTCCAGCGCCTCGAGCGACCAGGTTCGAAACGGTCCTCCCGAGGCAGTCAGCCACAGCCGCGATACGCCGTCACGACTCAGCTCGCGATGGCGACCGCCACGCTGCATAGGAAGACACTGATAGATGGCATTATGTTCCGAGTCGATGGGTAAAAGCGTGGCGTCATGACGCGAGACGGCGTCCATGAACAATCCGCCGGACATCACCAACGCTTCCTTGTTGGCCAGCAGCACGCGTTTGCCCGCCTCTACTGCCGCCAGTGTCGGCATCAACCCAGCCGCCCCCATGATCGCCGCCATCACCACGTCCACTTCGGCCGCTCGCGACACTTCCACCAGGGCCGCCTCTCCGTGGGAGACGTCGATCTGCGTCAACCGGGCTTCCCGCAGTCGGGAGCGCAGCCATTCGGCATCCTGCGACGTGCCGATCACCGCCCTCTGCGGCTCGAACCGCAAGCAGATCTCGAGCAGCGCCTCGCGGGAACGCTGGGCGGTCACCGCGTGAAGCTGATAGCGATCGGCGTGTCGAGCGATCACGTCCAGCGTGCTGCGACCGATGGAACCGGTCGCGCCCAGCAGTGTGACCTTGCAGGAAGAGGAAGACATCGATGTGCTATCCCAGCCAGGGGCGGATCAAAGCGAAGAGAGGAACGGCAGCCGTCAAGCTGTCGATACGATCGAGGATGCCACCGTGGCCCGGCAGCAGGTGACTGGAGTCCTTCAAGCCACGAAAACGCTTGAGCATGCTCTCGAGCAGGTCTCCGACGACGGAGATGAAAGCGACCACCAGCGCGACGATCAGCAGGGCCAGCGCCTGGCCGAGGTCAAGCGCCAGCCACACCGTGTAGACGAGCACCAGCAGCGCGACCGCGACCCAGCCGCCATAGACGCCCTCCCACGATTTGCCCGGACTGACGCTCGGCGCCAGCTTGCGACGGCCGTAACGGCGCCCGGCAAAGTAGGCCCCGATATCCGCCACCCAGACCAGCAGCAACACGAACAGCAACCACTCGCTACCCTGCTGCCGAAGTTGGTAAAGCCCGACCCAGCAAGGCAGCAGCACCCACACGCCCATGCACAGGCGCACCACCGGAGGCTGCCACTGCCCGGTGGCGCCGGGATAGCGAGAGACCCACCAGGCGTTGGCCAACCAGCCGAGCGCGCCAGCCCATAGCGGCCAACGCGCCTCGGTCCACCCCGACCACCATGCGATCACCAGCAGCAAACCGAGGCCGAGAGTGTAGAGCAGTCGCGGCTTGACCTCGTCGAATCCGGCCAGGCGCGCCCACTCCCAGGCCCCGAGCAGCAGCACGAACGCGGTGAAGGCGGCGAAGCCGGCCCCGGAGAGGCCGAACAGGCCGCCGAGAGCCAGTGGCGCCAGTACCAGCGCCGTCAGTATCCGTTGTTTAAGCACCCTGAACCTCGACCTGCTGCTGGCTCATGCCGAAACGGCGCTGGCGCTGCTGGAACGCCTCGAGCGCGGCATCGAAGGCGGCCCCATCGAAATCGGGCCAGAGTTCCGGGGCAAACACGAACTCCGCGTAGGCAAGCTGCCACAGCAGGAAGTTGGAGATCCGCTGTTCTCCACTGGTGCGGATGCACAGATCGATGGGCGACTCCTGGCTCAGGCACACCTCGCGGTCCAACGCCGCTTCATCCACGGCCTCGGGAGTGATGAGCCCATCGGCGACCTTGCGCGCCAGCCGCTGCGCGGCGGAGGCGATGTCCCAGCGCCCACCATAGTTGGCAGCCACGACGAGATGCATCCCGGAATTGTCGCGGGTCAACGCCTCGGCACGACTCATGTGCTTCTGCAGGGACGACGAGAAGCGGCGGCGATCGCCGATGATGCTCAGGCGGATACCGTTCTCATGAAGCCTCTTCACCTCGCGCTTGAGCACCAGCATGAAAAGTTCCATCAGCGCACCGACCTCCGCCGAAGGACGACGCCAGTTCTCGCTCGAGAAGGCGAATAGTGTCAGGGTCTCGATGTGCTGCTCCGCCGCCCGTCGAATGACGGCGCGCAACGACTCCACGCCAGCGCGATGTCCCTGTGCGCTGGAGAGCCCTCTGGCGCGCGCCCAGCGATTGTTGCCATCCATGATGATCGCCACATGGCGGGGCATCGACGGCATCGCTTGGACGTCACGCGACTGCGTGTCTGTCATGATAGCTCGCAAGACAGGTGGGTGGCGGCGCCCGCATGCCGAAGCCATCGAGCGCCCGAACCCTCATACCTGCATCAGGTCATGTTCCTTGGTTTCCAGCAGCCGATCGATCTCGCTGACGTGCTTGTCGGTCAACTTCTGGATTTCCTCTTCTCCGCGACGCTCGTCATCCTCGGTGATCTCCTTGTCCTTGAGCAACGTCTTGAGATCGCCGTTGGCGTCGCGGCGAATACTGCGGATCGCAACCTTGGCGTTTTCGGCCTCGGCACGCGCCTGCTTGATATAGTTGCGCCGCGTCTCCTCGGTCAGCGGCGGCATCGGCACGCGGATCACGTTGCCGGCGGTGGCCGGATTGAGCCCGAGATCGGCGGTCATGATCGCCTTCTCGACTTTCGGCACCATCGGGCGTTCCCACGGCGTCACGGCCAGCGTCCGAGCATCCTCGATCGTGATGTTGGCGACCTGGTTGATCGGCATCTGACTGCCGTAGTACTCCACCATCACCGCATCCAGTATGCTCGGGTGCGCCCGGCCGGTGCGGATCTTGTGGAAATTGCTCTGAAGCGCATCCAGGCTCTTTTGCATGCGTGCGCCAGCGTCTTTCTTGATATCGTCGATCATGTCCTAAACCTCAATCAATCAGCGTGCCTTCTCGCCCACCGACCACCAGATTCAACAGCGCCCCGGGCTTGGTCATGTCGAAGACGCGAACCGGCATGTCATGGTCCCGTACCAGGCAGATAGCGGTCAAATCCATCACCCCGAGCTTCTGGTCCAGCACATCATCGTAACTCAAACGCTCGTACTTGACGGCTTCCGGATGCTTGACCGGATCCTTGTCGTAGACACCATCGACCTTGGTGGCCTTGACCACGACGTTGGCGTCGATCTCGATGCCCCGCAGACAGGCGGCCGAGTCGGTCGTGAAGAAGGGATTGCCCGTACCGGCAGAGAAGATGACCACGTCGCCAGAAGTGAGGTAACGGATCGCGGTGCGCCGATCGTAGTGTTCGACGACCCCGCTCATGGGGATTGCCGACATCACTCGCGAGCGGATATTGGAACGTTCCAGCGCATCGCGCATCGCCAGGGCGTTCATCACCGTGGCCAGCATCCCCATGTGGTCACCGGTGACCCGCTCCATGCCCGCTGCGTGCAGCGCTGCACCCCGGAACAGGTTACCGCCGCCGATGACGATGCCGACCTGGACACCGATCCCCACCAGCTGGCCGATTTCCAGCGCCATGCGATCGAGCACCTTGGGGTCGATACCGAAATCCTGCTCCCCCGTCAGCGCCTCCCCCGAGAGCTTCAACAATATGCGCTTGTACTTCGACTTGTCGCTACGCTCATTGGGCTTGCTGGGTCGATCGATGACTTCAGGCATGACGCTCTCTCCTGGTTTGACGAGTCGGATTCGGCAGGTGGCAGACGATCTTCTCATCCACCGGATACGCGATGGCGTGCGCTTTCGCGCACGCCATCAGAGGGATCGGCCACAGGCATGAGCCCCGAGCACGGTCCCAGGCACTATCGGAAACTCAGCTACGGCGAGCCTGTTCCATCACTTCCTTGGCGAAATCGACCTCTTCCTTCTCGATGCCCTCACCAACCTCGAAGCGCGTGAAGCCAACCACTTCGCCGCCTGCCGTCTTGGCGTACTCGGCAACGGTCTGGTTCGGATCCTTGACGAAAGGCTGTTCGGTCAGGCTGTTCTCCGCCAGGTACTTCTTGAGGCGACCCTGGACCATCTTCTCGGCGATCTGCTCTGGCTTGCCGGCCATGTCCGGCTGGGCCAGGATGATCGCCTTCTCGCTGTCGAGCTGGGCCTGCGGCATATCTTCCGGACGCGCGACGACCGGGTTGATCGCGGCCACGTGCATGGAGACATCCTTGGCCACTTCCGGGTTGCCGCCCTTGAGCACGCTCAATACACCGATACGATCGCCATGGACGTAGGCACCCACGACGCCGCCTTCCGGTGCATCGACGACGACCGCGCGACGCACGGAGATGTTCTCGCCGATCTTCTGCACCAGCTGGTTGCGCGCATCTTCCAACTCGCCGTCCATGATGGCCGCGACGTCTTCGGACTTGGTCTCGAATACCTTGGCCAGCACCTTGGCGGCGAAGCTCTTGAAGTTGTCGTCACGGGAGACGAAGTCGGTCTCCGAGTTGACTTCCAGCATCGCGGCGTAGCTGCCGTCTTCGGCGACGCGGGTCAGGATCGCGCCTTCGGCGGCCGTCCGGCCCGCTTTCTTGGCGGCCTTCAGACCGGAGTTCTTGCGCAGATCCTCGATCGCGCGATCGATGTCACCGTCGGCTTCGGTCAGTGCCTTCTTGCATTCCATCATGCCGAGACCGGTACGCTCACGCAGTTCCTTGACTAGAGAAGCGCTGATAGCTGCCATGTTCTACCCCTGAGAATCGCTGTTTCGTCTGACGAACGACGCCACGAGAGCGTCGCTCCGGGTGTAAAAAGGGGGCTATGGAGCCCCCTTGTGTCTGCGCCGATACCGGCGAACCGACTGCCGCCCTGCGGGAGCATGCTCAGCGCAGACTCGATGCCGTTTTCTCGATTACTGAGCGGCTTCGCTGGTCTCGCTCACCTCGACGAACTCGTCGGGACGACCTTCCTTCGCCTTGCCGCAGGCGTCGGCGATCGCCTGCACATAGATCTGGATGGCGCGAATGGAGTCGTCGTTGCCCGGGATGACGTAATCGACGCCGTCCGGGTTGGAGTTGGTGTCGACGACACCGATCACCGGAATGCCGAGCTTGTTGGCTTCGTTGATCGCGATGCGCTCATGATCGACGTCGATCACGAACAGTGCGTCGGGCAGACCGCCCATCTCCTTGATACCGCCGATGGAGCGCTCGAGCTTGTCCTGCTCACGAGTCGCCATCAGCACTTCTTTCTTGGTCAGCTTCTCGAACGTACCATCTTCGCGCATGGTCTCGAGCTCGCGCAGACGCTTGATCGACTGGCGGATGGTCTTGTAGTTGGTCAGCATGCCGCCCAGCCAGCGATGGTTGACGAACGGCTGACCAACGCGATTGGCTTCTTCCTTGATGATCTTGCTGGCGGAACGCTTGGTGCCGACGAACAGGATCTTGTTGTTGGAAGAGGCCATCTTCTCGACGATGCTCGTCGCTTCCAGCAGTGCCGGCAGCGTATGCTCGAGGTTGATGATGTGGATCTTGTTACGTGCACCGAAGATGTACTGCCCCATCTTCGGGTTCCAGTAACGGGTCTGGTGACCGAAGTGTGCGCCTGCCTTGAGCAGATCGCGCATGTTGACTTGTGCCATGATGACTCCTGAAGAATCGGGTTAGGCCTCCACACACCCCATGGATCCGACCGCTCGGCTAGACCGTCGCGGCACCCGGGACCATGTGTCGGTGCGTGTGTGTTTTTGATGACGCGACCTTCGTTCGAAGGTCGTCGCCGCTACTGACTCGACCACCCTGGCGACAGCGTAGAGATGCCTGCCGGAAGCCAGATCGGCCATCTTTGCCGGAACCGGTAGACGGGCAATTGCAGTCGAGCGCGCGGATTTATACCATAGAACGCAGGCAAGATGAAGTCGCCGGTCGTCTAAGGAAGCGCTGAATGAATCGGCGAGCGGGATGGACCACTGGGCGAACGGAGCACGGAAACCGGAGCCTGCGGGGTATAGTGGGGATTCCGATCGGACCGGCACCGCCAACGCAGTGATTCGCCCGCGCCACCCTTTATGCAGTGTTTCCCTGAAGCCCGGCAACACCGGGGACAGCCGACCGCTGCCCGAGACACGCCATCGCCCCTATCGACCCCCCATTGCGAGAGCGCATGAACATTCCACGCAAGACGCCCGACGAGATCGAAAAAATGCGCGAAGCCGGCCGCCAGGCCGCTGCAGTATTCGAGATGATCATCCCGCACGTGCAGGTCGGCGTTTCCACCGGCGAGCTCGACCGCCTGTGTCATGATTTCATCGTCAAGGAGCTGGGTTCCACCCCAGCCCCCCTGGACTATCACGGCTTCCCCAAGTCGATCTGCACCTCGATCAATCATGTCGTCTGCCACGGCATCCCCGACTTCGACAAGAAGCTCAAGAGTGGCGACATCATGAACATCGACATCACCGTGAAGACCGCCGACGGTTACCACGGCGACAGCAGCATGATGTTCGTGCTCGGCGACACCATCCAGGGGGAGCGCCTGAGCCGGGTCACCCAGGAGAGCCTGTATAAAGGTATCGCCGAAGTGAAACCGGGCGCCAGGCTGTCGACCATCGCCCGGGTGATCCAGAACCATGCCGAAAAGGCTGGCTACTCCGTGGTCCGGGATTTCTGCGGTCACGGTATCGGCGCAGGCTTCCACGAGGAGCCGCAGGTCCTGCATTATGACGGCTACGCACCGGAAGCCGATGCCGAACTCGCCGAAGGCATGTGCCTGACCATCGAGCCGATGCTCAACGCCGGCGGCTACCGTACCAAGGTGTTGAAGGACGGCTGGACGGCAGTGACCAAGGACAAGAGCCTGTCGGCACAGTGGGAACACACCCTGCTGGTCACCGCTTCCGGCGTAGAGGTCCTGACGGCCCGCTCCGATGAAGACTTCGGCTTCCTGACGGACTGATCGTCGCCTGCCTGCCGCCCCACCTCCGGAGACGCCCGTCGCATGCTGCTGCATCACTACCGTTTTCAACCCGACGAAACACTATTCGATGCAGCGGCCTTCCGTGAGGCGCTGGCGTGCGACTCCCAACCCGTCGCGCTGTTCAAGCTGGCGCTGAAGACGATCCGCGAGCGCCTCGACGAGCGTTTTCGCGCTGGCGCCGATGTTCGCGACCTGGTGTACGGCCGTGCCTGGTGCCTGGACCGGTTGCTCGAGATCGCCTGGGAACGGTTCGAGTGGCCGGACGACAACGTCGCCCTGCTGGCCGTTGGCGGTTACGGCCGCGGAGAGCTGCACCCTTATTCCGACATCGACCTGCTGCTGCTGCTCGGCACGGACGACGACACGCCCTATCGCGAGTCACTGACCGGCTTCATTACCCTGCTGTGGGATATCGGCCTTGAGGTCGGGCAGAGCGTGCGCTCGCTCAATGACTGCGAGCGGGAAGCCCAAAGCGACATCACGGTCATCACCAACCTGCTGGAGACCCGTACCCTGGCGGGCCCGGAGACGCTGCGCAGCGCCATGCGGGAGCGCCTTTCCACCCACCACATGTGGTCGTCGGCAGCGTTCTTCGAGGGCAAGTGGCAGGAGCAGATCGCCCGCCACTACAAGCACAACAACTCCGAGTACCACCTCGAGCCCAACCTCAAGAGCGCGCCGGGCGGCCTGCGCGACATCCAGATGATCGGCTGGGTGGCGAAGCGCCACTTCGGTCCGCTGCGTTACGAGGATGTCGTCGCGCAAGGCTTCATGAACGATGCCGAGTTGCGGATCCTGAGCCAGGGCCAGGCGTTCCTGTGGCAGGTGCGCTACGCCCTGCACATGATCGCCGGACGCGCCGAGGATCGCATGCTGTTCGACCACCAGCGCGCCCTGGCCAAGCTGTTCGGCTACACCGACACCCCACAGCGACTGGCCGTCGAGCAGTTCATGAAGGCCTACTACCGCCACGTCACCGCCCTGGCCGGACTGAACGACATGCTGTTGCAGCATTTCGACGAAGTGATCCTCCACGCCGGCGAGGCGCTCGAGGTCAAGCCGATCAATGCGCGCTTCGAAAGCCGGGGCGGCTATATCCAGCTTCGCCACCCCAACGTCTTCCTGCGGCGCCCCGGCGCGCTGCTGGAACTGTTTCTGCTGATGGCCCAGCATCCGGAGATCGAGGGCGTCCGGGCCGATACCATCCGTCAGATTCGCGACCATCGTCACTTGATCGACGACGCTTTCCGCGACGATCTGCGCCACCAGAGCCTGTTCATGGAACTGCTGCGCAGCGGCGGCGACGTCCCCACCCAGTTGACGCGCATGAATCGATACGGGGTACTGGGCAAGTACCTGCCCGAATTCGGCGAGGCCGTCGGCCTGATGCAGCACGACCTTTTCCACATCTATACCGTCGACGCGCATACCCTGCGCCTGCTCAGTTTCCTGCAGCGTTTTCGCGAGGAGCGGGACACCGACGAATATACCGTCGCCATCGATGTGATCCAGAAGCTGCCCAAACTTGAACTGCTGTGGATTGCCGGGCTCTATCACGACATCGGCAAGGGGCGCGGTGGCGATCACTCGGAACTCGGCGCCATCGATGCCGCCGAGTTCTGCCGCCGCCATGCCTTGTCGAGCTGGGACACGCAACTGGTGGCCTGGCTGGTGGAGCACCACCTGCTGATGTCGAAGACGGCACAGAAACGCGACATCTCCGATCCGGACGTGATCCACGCCTTCGCCCGAACCGTGCGCGACGAGACTCATCTCGACTATCTCTACGTACTCACCGTCGCCGATATCAGCGCCACCAACCCGACGTTATGGAACGGCTGGCGCGCCTCGCTGATGCGCCAGCTCTACACCGAGACCCGCCGAGTGCTGCGTCGAGGGCTCGACAACACCGTCGATCGACAGGGCTGGGTCAGCGAGACCCGAGAGGAGGCGCTGGGGCTACTGCGGACCGTCGGCGCCGACGTGACCCGCGTCACGGAACTCTGGCAGACCTTCGGCGAGGACTACTTCCTGCAGTACACGCCCAGCGAGATCGTCTGGCAGACCCAGGGCATTCTCGCCCACCACGACGATCACCTGCCTCTGGTCCTGGTCAGCGCCCCCAGCGAGGACATGACCGAGGGTGGCACCAAGCTGTTCATTCATACGCGCTCGGCCGACGACCTGTTCGCCGCGACGGCGGCCGCCATCGAACAGCTAGGCCTGTCGATCCACGACGCCCGAATCGCCACCTCGAGCGACGACTGGACGCTCAACACCTTCATCCTGCTCGATGACGATGACGACGCCATCCGCGACCCTGCGCGGCTGGAGACGATCCGCCGGCACCTGGTCGAGGAGCTCGACGACCCCGACGACTATCCGCAGATCGTCAGCCGCCATACGCCCCGGCAACTGAAACACTTCCGGGTGCCGGTCGAGGTGATCATCGAGCAGGACCCCGCCAACGCACGCACTTCGCTGGAGCTGATCGCCCCCGACCGCCCGGGGCTGCTGGCTCGGGTCGGCCGCATCTTCATGGAGCAGAACATCGCGCTGTCGACGGCCAAGATCGCCACCCTCGGCGAGCGGGTCGAGGATGTGTTCTTCATCACCGACAAGCACGGCCGGCCGCTGACCGACCCCGAGGCCCAGGCACGACTGCGCGCGCGTCTTTACGAAGTCCTGGACGTTTAGCGCCCGACTCGCCGGAACCAGACCGCCTCAATCGACCGGTGCGGGATTGGCTTTCAGCCATGCCCGCATCTGTTCGATCTCCGCCTGCTGGGCCTCGATGATCTTCTGGGCCAGCGCTCGCATCTCCGGATCCTTGCCATAGGCGAGCTCGACCTTGGCCATCGCGACGGCCCCCCTGTGATGGGCCAGCATGCCGGTGGCAAAATCGATATCCGGGTCGCCGCTGTTCGCCAGCTCCATGTTGTGCTGCATGCGGGTCGCCGCCTCACGGTAGGCATCGCTGGCCTCGCTGGATTGGGCGGACGATTCAGGACGGACCCGATGATCGCCATGGCCATCGCTCTGCGGCTGAGCCAGACCACTGGCGGCGAAAGCCAGCAAGCCGGCAGCTACGATACCGATCGACCAGCACTTCGAAGTCATCATTCGCTGTTTCTCCCCGGGAAAAACCTGACGCTAGCACCCTGGCGTTACCCATAGGTCAAGCGCGATCCGGGATGCTCGATTGCCGCTCCATCGGCACCGGTCGGCCCAGGCCTCGAACGACACGAGAGTGACGCCCCAGCGGCGCGGTTTGAGCCGCCGTCCGTGGGCGCCTATAATCTGCCGCTTCTCCGGCAGCGCCCGACAGGCCAGCGACATGACCATCACCGTTTACGGCATCAAGACCTGCGACACTTGCCGCAAGGCCCGCCGCCGGCTCGACGAGCTGGGCATCTCGTATCGTTACCACGACCTCCGCGAGGATGGGCTCGGGCCGCAGCGACTGGATACCTTTCTGGCCAATGCCGACTGGCAGACGCTGTTGAACACCCGCAGTACCAGTTGGCGGCAACTCGATGCCGCGGACCGGGAGCCGCTGGACGCCGAGCGGGCTCGCGAGCTGATGCTGGCCAATCCGACATTGATCAAGCGTCCGCTACTGCAGCGCACCGACCCTGCAGGCCAAGACACCCTGATTGTCGGTTTCGACCCTGCCCGCTACGCGACACTGGCCTAGCGGGCGAGTTCGCACCGACTCCACGATCTTCCACGACACCTTCACCGAACACGATAAGGAACCTGCGATGTTGAGCTTCGCGCTAGGAATCGGTACCCAGAACAGCCAGGGCGACTGGCTCGAAGTCTACTATCCGGCGCCGCTGCATCAGCCCGCCGCCGACCTCGTCGCCGCCGCGCGCCAGGCCCTGGGTGCCGATGCCAGCGAGGAAGTCGTCAGTTTCCTGCCGGAGCACGCAACCGGCCTCGCAGAAGCGCTGCGGGCCGCCGGCGCCGCCGATCAGGCCGACCTCGCCGAGACGTTCGTCGATGCCAAGCGCCCCCTGGTCGCGGTGTTCCTGGACGAAGACCATGCGCCGACCAGCGTGCCGGAGGTCTATCTCAAGCTGCATCTGCTCTCCCACCGACTGATCAAGCCCCACGGCACCCAGCTCGACGGCATGTTCGGCCTGCTCAGGAATATCGCCTGGACCAATGAGGGCGCCATCGACGTCGAGGAACTTCCCGCGCGTCGCCTCAAGGCCCGCCTGGCCGGACGCCCGCTCTCGGTGGACTGCGTCGACAAGTTCCCCAAGATGACCGACTACGTCGTGCCCAAGGGGATCCGGATCGGCGATACCGCCCGCGTACGCCTCGGCGCCCATCTGGGCGAAGGCACCACGGTCATGCACGAGGGTTTCTGCAACTTCAACGCCGGCACCGAAGGCCCCGGCATGGTCGAGGGACGTATCTCGGCCGGCGTCTTCGTCGGCAAGGGCTCCGACCTGGGTGCCGGCTGCTCCACCATGGGTACGCTCTCCGGCGGCGGCAACGTGGTGATCAGAATCGGCGAGAACTGCCTGATCGGCGCCAATGCCGGCCTGGGCATCCCGCTGGGCGACCGCTGCACCGTCGAAGCCGGCCTCTACGTCACCGCGGGCTCCAAGGTCACCGTCCTGGACGACCAGGGCGAAGCCGTCCAGACCGTGGCCGCGCGGGAACTCGCCGGCCAGGACGATCTGCTGTTCATTCGTCACTCGGTGACCGGGCGCCTGGAGTGCCGCACCAACAAGAGCGCCGTCGCCCTCAATGAATCGCTGCACGCTCACAATTGATCCGGCCCGACCGGCTGCCCTGGAGAACCGCATGCCCCAAGCGTCAATGACGACCGCGCCCTCCGACACGCTGACGCTGGCACTGGAGCTGCTCAAGCGACCGTCGGTGACGCCGGACGATCACGGCTGCCAGGCGCTGATGATCGAGCGCCTGGAACGCATCGGCTTCCAGATCGAACGGATGTCGATCGGTGGCATCGACAACTTCTGGGCCACCCGGGGCCAGCACGGCCCGATGCTCGCCTTTGCCGGCCATACCGACGTGGTGCCCAGCGGACCGGAGAGCGAGTGGCAGTACCCGCCATTCGAGCCGCGCATCGATGAGGCCGGTTTTCTCTGCGGACGCGGGGCCGCCGACATGAAAGGCAGCTTGGCGTCGATGGTGACGGCCGTCGAGCGCTTCGTCGCCGCCCATCCGGACCACCACGGCAGAATCGCGTTCCTGATCACCGCCGACGAGGAAGGCCCGGCGGTGCACGGCACCCGGGCCGTGGTGGAGCGACTGCGCGAGCGTCACGAGCCGCTGGACTACTGCATCGTCGGCGAGCCCTCCTCCACCAGCCATCTGGGCGACGTGATCAAGAACGGCCGCCGCGGATCGCTGGGCGGTGTGCTGCGGGTGCGCGGCATTCAGGGCCACGTGGCCTATCCACAACTGGCCCGCAACCCGATTCACCAGGCGCTGCCCGTGCTTTCCGAACTGGTCGACGAGCCCTGGGATGCCGGCAACGACTTCTTCCCGGCGACCAGCTTCCAGATCTCCAACCTGCATGCAGGAACCGGTGCCACCAATGTCGTTCCCGGCGAACTGGAGGTGACCTTCAACTTTCGCTACTCCAGCGAGGTCACGCAGCTCCAGTTGCGCGAACGGGTCGAGCGGAAACTGGCCGCCCACGGGCTCGATTATCAGCTCGACTGGACCCTCAACGGCGAACCTTTCCTGACCGCGGAGGGGGAGCTCCTCGAGGCGGCGCGGCGTGCCTGCGAGGCGGTCACCGGCCATCGGCCGGCGCTTTCCACCTCCGGCGGCACGTCGGACGGGCGCTTCATTGCTACACTGGGCACGCAGGTGATCGAGCTGGGCCCTGTCAATGCCACCATCCACCAGGTCAACGAACGCATCCGTGCCGACGACCTCGATACCCTGAGCCGCATCTACGAGACGACACTCGAGCGGCTGTTCGCCAGAGGAACCCATGGAGCGTTTTCCTGATATCGAAATCTATCTGGCCGTCGCCGACGTCGAGGCCATCACCCGATGGCTGCGCCAAACCCTCGGTGACGATGACCTGACCCTGGACCGGGCCGGCAAGGGGATCTGGCGCGGCAGGACCGCTGGCGCCGAGCGAGGTATCGGCATCATGCTGGTCGAACGCGCCGCCGATGGTTACGCCAGCCTGTGGTTCGACTGCGACGCCACGCCCTGGCCCCGCGACACCGACTGCGCCCGCGACGCCGCTCGCGAGCTGGGCTGCGAGGCCCGCTGTTCGCTGGGTGGCTGGCAACCCGGTGACGATCCCGACCGATTCTGGCAGGTAACGCCGGACGGTCACGAGCACACCATAGAGTGGCCCGACTCGGGCCGCTGACCACGCCGTCACCGCCGGAACGCGGCCGGTCCGACAGGGAGTCACCTACATGGCGGAATCCAAGCCAGTCATCTATGCCGCCATGGGCGGCAATCTGCTCATTGCGGTCACCAAGTTCGTCGCGGCCGCGATCACCGGCAGCTCCGCCATGCTCTCCGAGGGCATCCACTCGGTCGTGGACACCGGCAACCAGATTCTGCTGCTGTTGGGCATGAAGCGGGCCAAGCGACCGCCGAGCCCTCAGTTTCCGTTCGGTCACGGCAAGGAGATCTACTTCTGGAGCTTCGTGGTCGCGCTGCTGATCTTCGCGATCGGCTCCGGGGTCTCGCTCTACGAAGGTGTGATCCATGTCCTGCACCCCGAACCGATCGAGTCGCCGCTGGTCAACTACATCGTGCTCGGCCTGGGTATCCTGTTCGAGGGCGCCTCATGGGCGTTCGCGCTCAACGAGTTTCGCAAGACCAAGGGCAAGTGGGGCTACGTCGAAGCGGTACAGCGCGGCAAGGATCCTTCCATGTTCGTGGTGATCTTCGAGGACTCCGCAGCGCTGCTCGGCCTGATGGTGGCGCTCGCCGGGGTTGCCCTGTCGCAGTGGACCGGCATCCTGCTGTTCGATGGCATCGCTTCGATCATCATCGGACTGCTGCTCGGCGGCACGGCCATCTGGCTGGCCATGGAGACCAAGAGCCTGCTGATCGGGGAAAGCGCCAACCAGCACGTGGTCGAGAGCATTCGCCAGCTGGCGGGAGATGCCGATGGCGTCGAAGGCGTCAACGAAGTCCTGACCATGCATATGGGGCCCAACTTCATCCTGGTCAATCTCAGCGTTCGCTTTGCTCGCGGCGCCACGGCGGAGCGCATCGAGCGTGCCATCGCCAAGCTCGACCGGGAGATCAAGCAGGCCCACGATGGCGTCAAGCGGGTATTCGTCGAGGCCGAGGCGCGCGCGGGAGTCGACGAGACGCCATCGGCCTCCGGGGCGTGAGCAGGAAACGAAAAACCCCCGAAGGCGAGCCTCCGGGGGTTTCGGGCACTCCAGCCGCGGCTGTCAGGTGATGACGGTCACGTCGTCTGCCTGCAGTCCGCGGTCATTCTCGATCACGTGGTAACGCACCTTCTGCCCTTCGGCGAGCGTCCGGTGGCCCTTGCCCCGAATCGCCCGAAAGTGCACGAACACGTCCTCACCGTCGGCCCGCGTGATGAAGCCATAGCCCTTGTTGACATTGAACCATTTGACTTCACCCAGCTCGCGATCGTCGTTCTCCACGTCCGCCAGCATGGCAGCCGTGACCGCGCGCGGGGTCGCTGGCGCCAGCAGCGCCATGGCCAGCGTGCCCAGCCAAAGCACGATGAAGACGGCGATCACCGTCGCCCCATACATCGCCGAGACACCTTCCACGTTCAAGAACCAGGTCAGGTCGGTGGCCAGCATGCTGCTGATCAGCGTGATCAAAAGACCGATCAGCAATGGCGAGGGTATCGAGAGGAGTAGACTGATCAGCGTACAACGCAAAATTACCTTGCTATTCATGGATTCTCATATCTCTGGACGTCGGAACAAGGAAAACGTACCGCGCCTTCTCAACAACGCGGAAACGGTCTTCATACCCAATATCGTTAATCGACTTTCACTAACTAAAGGTGCCGTGAATGGAAGATGACACACAGCGTCGGCAGTCTAGCACGGTCGAGACGCCCTCGCGTACGACCTCGGAAGCTCGCCTCGATGCGCTCGAGAGCCGCTTGACGTTTCAGGAAGATTGGCTGGAAACCCTCGACCGCCTGGTGAGACAGCAGGCGACCGAGCTCGAGCGGCTCGGCCGCGTCAACGCCCTGATGCGCGAGCGACTCAGCGAACAGCGCCAGGCCATCGACGAGCTGGGCGGCGAGATGCCAGGCCCCGAGGACGAGCTGCCGCCGCACTATTGAGCCAAGCTAAGCCGCGAGCCGCGAGCCGCGAGCCGCGAGCCGCGAGCCGCGAAAATCAGGATGCTGCAGCCCTGAACGCAACATGCCAGCGACGATATCGTCGCTGGCATGTTGCGTTCAGAGCTCTTGCCCTTTCTTGCCGCTTATCTCTTCCAGGCGCGCAGCGACGCTCGTCCCGCTTCGGGCGACGCCCGACTTAGAGCTCGTCCAGAAACCGCTCCGCATCCAGCGCCGCCATGCAGCCGCTGCCGGCGGAGGTAATGGCCTGACGATAGACATGGTCCATGACGTCGCCGGCCGCGAACACGCCAGGCACACTGGTCGCCGTGGCATTGCCCTCCAGACCGGACTGGACACGGATATAACCGTTGGCCATATCGAGCTGGCCCTCGAAAATTCCGGTGTTGGGGGTATGGCCGATGGCGATGAAGACACCCATGGCATCGAGCTGCTTGGTCTCGCCTGTCAACGTGGATCGGAGTTGCGCCCCGGTGACCCCGCTGCCGTCGCCCAGCACCTCGTCGAGGGTATGATTCCACTCGATAGCCATGTTGCCGTTCTCGACCTTCTCGAACAGGCGATCCTGCAGAATCTTCTCGCCGCGAAGGCTGTCGCGCCGGTGCACCAGCGTCACCTTCGAGGCGATATTGGAGAGATACAGCGCCTCTTCCATTGCCGTATTGCCGCCACCGACCACGACGACGTGCTGGTTGCGGTAGAAGAAGCCGTCGCAGGTCGCGCAGGCCGACACGCCCTGCCCCATGAACTGCTGCTCGGAAGGGAGACCCAGATAGCGGGCGCTGGCGCCGGTGGCGATGATCAGCGCGTCGCAGGTATAGGTGCCATTGTCGCCCTTGAGGGTGAACGGCTTCTCGCGCAGCTCGACCTCGTTGATGTGGTCGAACAGCACTTCGGTCTGAAAGCGCTCGGCATGCTTGCGCATGCGTTCCATCAACTCCGGCCCCTGCACCCCTTCATCGTCGCCGGGCCAGTTGTCCACGTCGGTGGTCGTCGTCAACTGGCCACCGGCCTGCATGCCGGTGATCAGCAACGGCCTGAGGTTCGCCCGCGCGGCATAGACCGCGGCCGTGTAGCCTGCCGGCCCGGAGCCCAGAATAATCAGACGTTCGTGACGCGCGTCGCTCATGACTACCTCGATTCAGATCAACGATTCGGTTGGCGTGTACTGCTATTCGACACCCTGTGGCATGTCCCGAACCCGAGCCATGCCACAGGACACCGCGATAGGCGGGCATGATACCAGAAACGACAAAGGCGGCCCGACGGGCCGCCTCTGAAATCATGCCGCTTACAGGTTGCCGGCGTAGGTGCCCAGGTACTTGGCCACGCCTTCGGCAGTGTCCTTCATACCTTCCTGGCCCTCTTCCCAGCCCGCCGGGCAGACTTCGCCGTGGGTCTGGTGGTACTTGAGTGCCTTGACCATGCGCAGCATCTCGTCGACGTTGCGGCCCAGCGGCAGGTTGTTGACCGTCTGGTGCTGGACGACGCCGTCTTCATCGATCAGGAAGGAAGCGCGCAGGGCGACACCGGCTTCCGGATGCTCGATGCCGTAGGCCTGGCAGATCTCGTGCTTGACGTCGGCCACGACCGGGAAGCCGACTTCACCGATGCCGCCCGCGTCCGGCGAGGTCTTGCGCCAGGCGTGGTGCGTGTACTGGGAATCGATGGAAGCACCGATCACCTCGACGCCGAGTTCCTTGAACTTCGCCAGACGATTGTCATGGGCGATGATTTCGGACGGGCAGACGAAGGTGAAGTCCAGCGGCCAGAAGAACAGCACGCGCAGCTTGCCGTTGCTGTCGGACAGCCGGAAGTCGTCCTTGATGGAACCGTCCGGCATCACGGCGGCAGTTTCGAAATCCGGGGCTTGGCGTCCTACGAGTACGCTCATTGGCATCTCCTGTGTTGAGTCGTTATGTGATGGCAAATTGTGAAGTGGCTAGACTAAAGATTAACCACTGATGAGCCAATTTGATTGGCGCAATGAATCATATAGCAATTGACTATCAAATCTTGCGGCGCTCGCTATCGAGCCGAGACCTACACCACGTCGTCGTCGCTGGCCAGCGTTACCCCTTCCAGCTCTCCGGAGAGCGTTGTCTCCACCACGACATGGATCGGCTGGCAGCAGATGGCGCAATCCTCCCAGGTGTCGTAACCGCCTGCGCTCAGATCCAGCAACAAGGAAAAGGGGGCATCGCAGTACGGACAGTGAACGGGCCAATCGACGAGCGAATCCTGTGGCATGGGTCATCTCCAGCCTTACGCTTGACCTGCAGAGTGTCTCTCCACCAACTACGCTGAAGTTGGTGACGATCGGATGCGCTTTCAAGGCCGCACCGGACGATAGTCGTGAAGCATCCAATTGAAAATGCATGTTATCGTGCCCATGATAATTGTCGACAACCTGTTCGTCCGGCAGTCGCGGGGTCGATGCCGACGACTATCGGGTCTCTCGCGAGACCAGTTTCAGTGCGGCAGCGAGGCCCAGGCAAATTCAGACACAAGAGCGGTGTAAAGACACCCCATCGAAAGGCGGTCGACAGCCGGGAACGCTGTCGGATCGTAGCTAAGGAACCTGACAGGCTGGCTGGCGCCGATCATCGAGGCCAGCCGCCGCCATGAGGAGGATAACCCTGATGTCTACCGACCCGAGTCACACGCTAGCGACGCTCGACGTCAACGGCACGACGTTTCACTACTACAGTCTGCCCAAGGCGGCCGAAACGCTCGGCAACATCGACAAGTTGCCGATGACGCTCAAGGTCCTGCTGGAAAACCAGCTGCGCTACGCCGACGATGCCACCGTGGCCGAAGAGGATATCCAGGCGCTGGCCGACTGGCTCAAGGAGGGCAAATCGACCCGTGAAATCGGCTATCGCCCGGCGCGGGTCCTGATGCAGGACTTCACCGGCGTCCCCGGCGTGGTCGATCTGGCCGCCATGCGCGATGCCGTCAAGAAGCTTGGCGCCAAGGCAGAGCGGATCAATCCGCTGTCGCCGGTGGATCTGGTCATCGACCACTCCGTCATGGTCGACCATTTCGGCGATGCGTCCGCGTTCAAGGACAATGTCGCCATGGAGATGGAACGCAACCTGGAGCGCTACGAGTTCCTGCGCTGGGGTCAGAAGGCGTTCGACAATTTCCGTGTCGTGCCGCCGGGTACCGGTATCTGCCACCAGGTCAACCTGGAGTATCTCGGCAAGACGGTATGGACCAAGGAGGTCGACGGCAAGACCTACGCCTTCCCCGATACGCTGGTCGGCACCGACTCCCACACCACCATGATCAACGGCCTGGGCATTCTCGGCTGGGGCGTCGGCGGCATCGAAGCCGAAGCTGCCATGCTCGGCCAGCCGGTATCGATGCTGATCCCCGAGGTGGTCGGCTTCAAGCTGACCGGCAAGCTCAAGGAAGGCATCACCGCCACCGACCTGGTGTTGACCGTCACCCAGATGCTGCGCAAGAAAGGCGTGGTGGGCAAGTTCGTCGAATTCTACGGCGACGGCCTCGACGACCTGCCGCTGGCGGATCGCGCCACCATCGCCAACATGGCACCGGAATACGGCGCCACCTGCGGCTTCTTCCCGGTCGACGACGAGACGCTCAACTACCTGCGCCTGACCGGTCGCGACGAAGATCAGATCGCGCTGGTCAAGGCCTACAGCCAAGCCCAGGGACTCTGGCGCGAGCCGGGAGCGGAGCCGACGTTCACCGACTCGCTGGCACTGGACATGGATGAAGTCGAAGCCTCGCTGGCCGGCCCCAAGCGACCTCAGGACCGGGTCGCGCTCGCCGACATGAAGTCGACCTTCGAATCCCTGATGGCCGGCGAGCAGCCGGATGCCTCCCACGAAGAGAAGGCCAAGTGGACCGGTGAAGGCGGCGATACTGCCATCGGTGCGCCGCCCGCCGACGGCGAGGCCTACACCAGCGGCGCGGATTACCGTACCGGCGACAGCCAGGAGGTGACCTACGAGGACGAGACCTTCTCGCTCAACCACGGCGCCGTGGTGATCGCCGCGATCACCTCCTGTACCAACACCTCCAACCCCAGCGTGATGATGGCCGCCGGCCTGCTGGCGCGGAAAGCCAAGGCAAAAGGGCTGACCACCAAGCCATGGGTCAAGACCTCGCTGGCCCCCGGCTCCAAGGTGGTCACAGACTATCTGGCCGCGGGCGGCGTGCAGGACGACCTCGACGCGCTCGGCTTCAACCTGGTGGGCTACGGCTGCACGACCTGTATCGGCAACTCCGGGCCGCTGCCCGAGCCGATCGAGAAAGCGGTCAACGACGGCGATCTCACCGTCGCCTCGGTGCTCTCCGGCAACCGCAACTTCGAAGGCCGCGTGCACCCGCTGGTCAAGACCAACTGGCTCGCCTCACCGCCCCTGGTCGTCGCCTACGCCCTGGCCGGCAACGTGCGCAAGGACCTGTCGAAGGAGCCCCTGGGCAAGGATCAGGACGGCAACGACATCTACCTCAAGGACATCTGGCCCTCCCAGGCCGAGATCGCCGAGGCGGTGGAGAAGGTCAAGACCGAAATGTACCGCAAGGAGTACGCCGAGGTGTTCGACGGCGACGAGGCCTGGCAGTCGATCGAGTTCCCGGAGAGCGAGGTCTACGCCTGGTCCAAGGACTCCACCTACATCCAGCACCCGCCGTTCTTCGAGGGGATGGACAAGGAGCCGAAGCCGGTCGAAGACGTCAAGAATGCCCGCGTGCTGGCCAAGCTGGGCGACTCCGTCACCACCGACCACATCTCGCCGGCCGGCTCGATCAAGCCGGACAGCCCCGCCGGCAAGTATCTGCAGGAGCACGGCGTCGCGGTGAAGGACTTCAACTCCTACGGTTCGCGTCGCGGCAACCACGAGGTGATGATGCGCGGCACCTTCGCCAACGTGCGTATCCGCAACGAGATGCTGGAGAACGTCGAGGGCGGCTACACCCGGCACGTGCCCAGCGGCGAGCAGATGTCGATCTACGACGCGGCGATGAAATATGCCGAGGACGACACCCCGCTGGTGGTGATCGCCGGCAAGGAGTACGGCACCGGCTCCTCCCGTGACTGGGCGGCCAAGGGCACGCGTCTGCTCGGCGTGCGCGCGGTCATCACCGAATCCTACGAGCGTATCCACCGCTCCAACCTGATCGGCATGGGCGTGCTGCCGCTGCAGTTCCCCGAGGGTGAAAGTCGCGAGACGCTGGGGCTCACCGGCGACGAGACCATCTCCATCGAAGGGCTGGCGGATCTGACCCCGGGCGCCAGCGTCAAGGTGACCATCGAAAGCGACAAGGGCGAGAAGAAGATCGATGCCCTGTGCCGTATCGACACCGCCAACGAACTGGAGTACTACCGCCACGGCGGCATCCTCCACTACGTCCTGCGCAGCATGCTGTAAGCGCGCAACGCGTCGTTTGAATGGCGTTGCACGCCATCAGCGAAGCCCCACCGATCGGTGGGGCTTTTTCGTGGATCCTGTGCCAAACGGACGAGGCGACTCATTTCATCTCCTCGTATTTACCACTGACCGGGCACCAACCTCCCTTCTGCTCATGGTCGTGAGGGGCAAGCCCCTCACACTCCCCTTCTTGACGCAGCGCAATAGCGAAGCCCTGAACGCAGTCACGCTGAATTCGGGTCGGCGCAAAAGGGCATCCTGCCCAACGCGCCTCTTGCGACATCCATGTCTCAAGACCCGATTCATCGCTCCCGCGTTCAGCGCTATTGCGGAGGCGTCGAAGGCTGCCACCTCTCGAGCGTGGAGAGAAATATCCATCAACGAACAAGCCCCGCTCTCGGGCGGGGCTTGTTCGTAGCTCGTAGCTCGTAGCTCGTAGCTCGTAGCTCGTAGCTCGTCGCTCGTCGCTCGTCGCTCGTCGCTCGTCGCTCACGACATCAGATCGAACGCCGACGATACTGCCGATAGCGCGGATACCAGAAGTGGCCATGGATCGCATCCCACAGCACTTCGTCGCTGGAGGAGAGCGCGACACCATCCTGCTGGGCCTGCTTGCCGACGGCGAAGGCGATCAACTGGCTGATCTCGCGAATGTCGCCCAGCGCGGGCAGCAGCGCCCCCTCGCCGGTCTTGACGATCGGCGCGCTGTCGGCGAGCGCATTGGAGGCCGCCATCAGCATGTTGTCGGTGACACGCGTCGCATTGGCGGCGATCACGCCAAGGCCGATGCCCGGGAAGATATAGGAGTTGTTGCACTGGGCGATGGGGATCGTGCGACCGTCGATCTCCACCGGCGGGAACGGACTCCCCGTCGCCACCATCGCCTGTCCGTTGGTCCACTCCAGCACGTCCTGCGGAACCGCCTCGACCTTGGACGTGGGGTTGGAGAGCGGCATGACCAGCGGATTCTCGCAGTTGGCGTTGAGCGTCTTGATCACCTCCTCGGTGAACAGGCCGCGCTGGCCGGAGACGCCGATCAGGATGGTCGGCTTGGCGTTGCGGACCACGTCGAGCAGCAGGCGGGTATCACTGTCGAAGCGCAACTCGGCGGGATCGTGGGCGAGCCGCTGCTGGAAGCCGTGCAGCCCCTCCATGTCGGTGGTCAGCAGGCCATCCTTGTCGACCATGAAGATGCGTTTTCTGGCATCGGCTTCCGACAAGCCTTCGCGCGTCATCGCAATCACGATCTGCTCGGCGATGCCGCAGCCGGCGGACCCGGCGCCGGCGAAGGTGATCGTCTGCTCGCTGAGCTTGGCATTCTTGGCCTTGCACGAGGCCAGCAACGTCGCCACGCAGACCGAGGCGGTGCCCTGGATATCGTCGTTGAAACAGCAGAGCTCGTCCCGATAACGCTCCAGCAGCGGCATCGCGTTGGTCAGCGCGAAATCCTCGAACTGCAGCAACACGTTGGGCCAGCGAGCCTTCAGCGACTCCATGAACAGGGTGATGAACTCGGCATACTCGTCCGGCGACACGCGCTTGTGGCGCCAGCCCATGTACATCGGATCGTCGAGCAGCTTCTGGTTGTTGGTGCCGACATCCAGTGTGATCGGCAGCGTGTAGGCCGGGCTGATGCCGCCACAGGCGGTGTAGAGCGAAAGCTTGCCGATCGGGATGCCCATGCCGCCGATACCCTGGTCGCCGAGGCCGAGGATGCGTTCACCGTCGGTGACCACGATCACCCGCACCTTGTCCTTGGTCGCGCTGCGCAGGATGTCATCCATCCGATGGCGGTCGGGGTAGGAGATGAACAGGCCACGATGGTTGCGGTAGATATTGGAAAACTCTTCGCACGCCTCGCCCACCGTCGGGGTGTAGATGATCGGCAGCATCTCCTCGAGATGCTCCTCCAGCAGGCGGAAGAACAACGTCTCGTTGTCGTCCTGGATCGCCCGCAGATAGATATGCTTGTCGAGGTTGTTCTGGCACAGGGTGTACTGGTGATAAGCCCGTTCGAGCTGCTCTTCGATGCTCTCGACGTTCTGCGGCAGCAGGCCCACCAGGTTGAACTCGACCCGCTCGTCACGGGTAAAGGCGCTGCCCTTGTTGAGCAGCGGCGTTTCCAGCAGCGACGGTCCGGCGTAGGGGATGTAAAGCGGGCGCTTGGCGTGATCGGACATGAATCGACTCTCGCGGTAACCAACGAATGAAACGCGCCTGTCGGACGGGCGATCTCACCGGTCGTTGGTGCAGGCCCGATGGCGCATTGTCGTTATCGACCGTGCGGCTGCCACGCAACCGGACGGACGCCCCGAGCGAGCCGAAGCCGGCCGGGGGCCGACCAGTATGCCATCTGCCGCCGCCAATGGCATGTCCGCCATGGAAACCCTTACCAAAGACGTAACGGCGCACGAAAAGCCCCGCCGTAGCGGGGCTCGTCTGGTCGCTACCCGGTCGCTCAGCAGCTCGCCGCGACCGGCTTGGCCGGGCCGGGGAAGAACAGCGGGCGCAGCCGCACCCCCAGCATGTTGCCGGCGAACGCGGCCACCAGCCACAGCCAGCCGTGCAGGCTGCCGGACGCGATACCGCTGAAATAGGCGCCGATGTTGCAACCGAACGCCAGCCGCGCGCCATAGCCCAGCAGCAGCCCGCCAATCACGGCGGCCGCCACCGAGCGCAGCGGAATCCGCAGGCTCGGGGCGAAGCGCCCGGCCAGCGACGCCGCTAGGCCCGCCCCCAGGATGATGCCGATGTTCATCACCGTGGTGATATCGCTGAAGACGCTGCTGTCGAGAGAAGCGGCACGACCGGGGTTCTGCCAATAGCCCCAGGCGGTGACGTCGCCGCCGACAGCCTGGAACGCCTTGGCGCCCCATAGCGCGAAGGCCGAGGTAATGCCCCAGGGCCGGCCGGCCAATGACAGCGTCAGGAAGTTGAGCAGCGCCAGGCCGATCGCCCCGGCCAGGATCGGCCACGGTCCGGTCAGCCAGCGGCCCGGTCCCGGCGAGACCGATGAGGTCTGCTCCAGTTGGCCGTGACGGCGCCTCTCCATGACCACCGTCAAGGCGGCGATGCCCGCAAACAGCACCAGACTGGCAGCGATCCCGCCCCCCGTACCGAACAGATCGATCATCGAGGTGGGCTGGAACGCCGGCAGGCTCTGCCACCAGGCAAAGTGCGCCGTGCCGATCACCGAGCCGACGATGAAGAAGAGCAGCGTAATGACCATGCGGGCGTTGCCGCCACCTACGGTGAACAGCGTCCCGGATGCGCAGCCGCCGCCCAGTTGCATGCCGATGCCGAACAGGAAGGCGCCGACGATGACGGAGATACCGATGGGCGAGACGAACCCCTCGACCGGATGGCCGAACAGCGTTCCCGCTCCCAGTGCCGGGAAGAACAGCACCACCGCCAGCGCCAGCATCACCATCTGAGCGCGCAGCCCACGACCGCGGCGCTCGGTGATGAACACCCGCCACGCCGAAGTGAAGCCAAAGGAGGCGTGGTAGAGCACGACGCCCAGACCGCCGCCGACCAGCATCAGCCAGCCCTGATTGCCACCGAAGGCGAGGCCGACGGCCAGCGCCCCGAGAGCAAGCAGCAGCGCGGCGATCCACGCCTTGGGCGAGAGCCGGCCGATGCCGGGCGGCGTCGTTTTCGTCAAAGTCGTCATAAAACAACCCTTTGCTTAGACTAAAATCGAATGGGCGATACTTTAGTCTTTTACTCAGGAATTCGAAAACGACGAAATGGTCTTTGAATAGACGCTTTTGTTATAGATGAATCGGCGAAAGCTTCGGGCTTCGGGCTTCGGGCTTCGGGCTGCGAGCTGCGAGCTGCGAGCTGCGAGCTGCGAGCTGCGAGCTGCGAGCTGCGAGCTGCGAGCTGCGAGCTGCGAGCTGCGAAATCAGGATAGGGTTCCGCTAACGACAATCGCCAGTGACACATGTCACTGGCGATTGTCCTGGCTGGCTTCTCGAGCGCTCAGCGCCGACCCCGGCTCGTGGCTGCCTTGACGCGCCCCGAAGCCGACGCAGTCGTGGCTCGAGGCTCGTGGCTCGAAGCCTACCGGAACCGTCCTAGCCCTACCGCCACCCGCAGCCGTTCCATCAGGACATTGGCTTCGGCGCGGGCACGCTCGGCGCCACGCTGCAGGACCTGTTCGATATGGCCGGGGTCGTTGATCAGCGCCTCATAGCGCTCGCGCGGTTCTCGCAGCTGCGCGTCGAGGTACTCGAACACCTCGTTCTTGGCCTTGCCCCAGCCGATTCCCTCGGCGTAGCGGCGACGCATGTCGGCGCTCTCCTCCGCCGTGGCGAAGGCGCTGTAGATCTGGAACAGGGTGCAGGTTTCCGGGTCCTTGGGTTCGCCGGGCTCCAGCGAGTTGGTCTTGATCTTGCGCACCAGCTTCTGGAGCTTCTTGGCCGAGACGAACAGCGGGATGGTGTTGTCGTAGCTCTTCGACATCTTGCGCCCGTCGAGCCCGCGCAGCACCTCGACCTTCTCGTCGACGATCGCCTCGGGCAGGGTGAAGTAGTCACCCTTGTAGATATGGTTGAAGCGCCCCGCCATGTCGCGGGCCATCTCGATATGCTGGATCTGGTCACGCCCCACCGGCACCTTGTGGGCGTTGAACATCAGGATATCGGCGGCCATCAGCACCGGATAGCCGAACAGTCCCATGGTGACGCCGCGATCCGGATCGGGGACGCCGCCCTCTTCGTTCTCCGCCACCGCCGCCTTGTAGGCGTGGGAGCGGTTCATCAGACCCTTGGCGCAGACGCAGGAGAGCAGCCAGGCGAGTTCCGGGATCTCGTGGATGTCGGACTGGCGATAGAAGATCGCGTTGTCGGTATCCAGCCCCAGCGCCAGCCAGGTGGCGGCGATCTCGAGCCGCGACTGCTGCACCCGCTGCGGGTCCTGCGCCTTGATCAGCGCATGCAGGTCGGCAAGGAAATAGTAGGACTGGACATCGGGATTCTGGCTCTCGGCGATGGCCGGCTTGATCGCGCCGACATAGTTGCCCAGATGCGGCGTACCCGTGGTGGTGATGCCGGTAAGAACGCGTCGCTTGCTCATGAACTCTTCGAATCGCTAGGGGAAAGTGGCAGTGCGGGCAGTTTACCCTGCCACCTCCCCCAGAGCGAACACCCGCGGGAACCTCTACAGACCAATGCCGGCTGGCTGCCAGCGATGATACGACGGGGAGCGACGCAGCCCCCTTCCCGCGCCCCCGAGCCGCCGGTAGCGAGAGAAGCGCCCCGCTCGGTGGCATCGGGATAGCCGCCGATGCCAGCGCCACGGGCACCGCACGCCGCGCTCTCACGCCGCGCGCCATCACATGGCGCAGGGTTTGTGCAGCGCTTCCCCTGTTCATCGGTCTCGCCTGTCGACCCCCGCCCTTGAGGGGGCTCGACCTCAGCCCTTCAGAATCTGCTCGGTTGAAACCACTTCCAGCCCGAACGCTTCGCCGACGGCGGTGTAGGTCACCTGACCGGCATGGACGTTGAGGCCGGCGCGGAAATGCGCATCATCGGCCAGTGCCCGCTTCCAGCCCTTGTCGGCCAGCGCGATCACGAACGGCAGCGTGGCGTTGGTCAACGCCTGGGTCGAGGTGCGCGCCACCGCTCCGGGCATGTTGGCGACGCAGTAGTGCACGATCCCGTCGACCACGTAACTGGGCTCGGCATGGGTCGTCGGCTTGCTGGTCTCGAAGCAGCCGCCCTGATCGATCGCCACGTCCACCAGTACGCTCCCCGGCTTCATCTCGCCGAGCATCGCTCGGGTGATCAGCTTGGGGGCGGCAGCGCCGGGGACCAGCACGGCGCCAATGATCATGTCGGACTCGCGCACCGCGACCTCCAGCGTCTCGGTGGTCGAATAGACCGTGCGAATCCGGCCCTGGTAACGATGGTCGAGCACTTCCAGCCGGGGCAGCGACTTGTCGAGGATGGTCACCTCGGCACCCAGCCCCAGCGCCATGCGCGCGGCGTTCTCGCCGACCACGCCGCCGCCGATCACGGTGACCTTGGCCGGCGCCACGCCGGGCACGCCCGGCAGCAGTATGCCGGCACCGCCCTGGGCCTTCTCCAGGCTGTGGGCCCCAGCCTGGACGGCCATGCGACCGGCGACGCGGCTCATCGGCGCCAACAGCGGCAAGCCACCCAGGCCGTCGGTGACGGTCTCGTAGGCGATGCAGGTGGCGCCGCTGTCGATCAGGCCACGGGTGAGCGTCTCCTCCGCGGCCAGGTGCAGGTAAGTGAACAGCGTCTGCTCCGGGCGCAGCCGGGCAACCTCTTCCGCCTGCGGCTCCTTGACCTTGAGGATCAGTTCCGCGCTCGCCCACAGCGCATCGACGTCGGCCACGATGTCGGCGCCGGCCTCACGATAGGCGTCGTCCGGATAGCCGGATCCAATCCCCGCCTCCGCCTGTACCCCGACCTGGTGGCCTCGCGCCACCAGTTCTCGCACGCCGCCCGGGGTCAGGGCGACGCGATATTCATGGTTCTTGATTTCCTTGGGGACGCCGATATGCATGGTCGTTGCCTCGATCTCTGGTTGTCATTGAAGGATCGCAGAAATTACAGCACAACAGCGATAAGGACGGGATAGCACACCAAAAAAGACGCAAATTCACTGAAATAGAGATTTTGGTAAAAAATATTCTCGAAAATACCGTCATAAAAAGCGGATCGAACCAATTAGCACTGACACCTCCTGCCGTCGTCGCGCCGACGCGAGTTCACGCCGCGTCACCCCCGAGCCGGCCGATCTGCGGATCGGCTTCATGGCGCACCGGTTGCGCCGAGTCGCCACCAGGCCTGGCCCGACGGGCACCGCATCATTACACCGCGCTGACCATTTGGCGGTGGCGATAGTCCGCCAATACGCGGCATGCTAGGAACCGATACCCACGACAACACCAACGGGATCCTCTCACCATGAACCTCCTCGATGCATCCGCGACGACGCTGCTGGCCGGTTTTCGCGACGGTCGCTTTTCGCCCGCCGACTACGTCGCCGAGCTCATTCCCCACATTCGGGCCTGGGAGCCTCACATCAACGCGCTCTATGCCTACGACGAGACGACGCTGACGACCGAGGCCGCCGAAGCCGCCCGGCGCTGGCGTACCGGTGCGCCTCTAGGCCCCCTCGACGGTATCCCGGTCACGATCAAGGAGTTGATCGCCACCCGCGGCGTGCCGATTCCGCAGGGAACCGTGGTCACCGAACTGACCCCGGCCCACGACGATGCCCCGCCATCGGCACGGCTGAGGGAGGATCGAGCCCTGATCTTCGCCAAGACGACCTGCCCCGATTTCGGCATGATGTCCTCCGGCGTCTCGACCTTCCACGGCCTGACCCGCAACCCCTGGAAGCTCGACGCCAATCCCGGCGGCTCCAGTTCCGGCGCCGGCGCGGCCGCCGCCGCCGGCCTCGGACCGCTGCATGTCGGCACCGACATTGGTGGCTCGGTGCGCCTGCCGGCCGCGTGGTGCGGTCTGGTCGGATTCAAGCCCACGCTGGGACGCATTCCCATCGACCCTTGCTATACCGGGCGCTGCGCCGGACCGATGACCCGCACGGTCGAGGACGCCGCGCTGATGATGCAAACGCTCTCCCGCACCGATCGCCGCGATCCGACCCGCCTGCCCCCATCCCGGATCGACTGGATGGAGCTCTCGCTCGAGCTGTCGGGCCTCCGGCTTGGCGTGATGCTCGACGCCGGCTGCGGCCTGACCGCCGATCCCCAGCTCCTGGCGGCCGTGGAAGCCGCCGCGGCGGGATTCGAGCGCGCCGGGGCCACGCTGGTGCCGATGGCACCGGTGATGACCCGCGAGATGCTCGGCGGCCTCGACAACTTCTGGCGGGCGCGGCAGTGGAAGTCGCTGGCGGCCTTGAGCGCGTCGCAACGCGCCCGGATCTTTCCCATGATTACCCAATGGGCGGCGCGCGGCGCCGAGTTGAGCGCGGTGGATGTCGTCCACGGCTTCGAGCAGACCTTTGCCCTGCGCCGCGCCACCGAGGCCGCGTTCGACGATGTCGACGCCATACTCTCCCCGACGACGCCGGTCTACAGCTTCCCCGCCGAGTACGGCCACCCCTCCAACGACCCGGAACATCCGTTCGAGCACCTGGGCTTCACGCTGCCCTGGAACATGGGCGAGCAGCCGGCACTGTCCATCAACGGCGGTTTCGGTCGCGACGGCCTGCCGCTCGGCATTCAACTGATCGCGCCACGTTTCGAGGATCACCGGGTGCTGCAGCTCGCCCGTCTCTTCGAACGGTGGCGTGGACCGATTCGTAACTGGCCGACACCGCCACGAAGCTGAACCGGGGGCCCGTGCACGGTATCCTCGCCACCACAAGATGCTGGAGTCGTCTCATGAACCACCGCTTGATCCGCCCTGCCACGAGGAGGGGAAAGGCGCTGCTGGCCCTCTTCCTGCTGGTCATCCTGGCCGGGTTGTGGCCGGCCGTGCTGCTGGCCAACCACGCCGTGCTGATACTGGGTCTGCCGGCGCTGGCGGCCTGGTCCTGCCTGATCATCCTCGCATCGACCGGCGTGATGCTGCTGGCCAACCGGCTGCTGCCCCTGCCGACCTCGATCACTCAGGCAGACCCCACCACAGTCGCACCAGGATCGGGAGAACACGTCGATGAGTGAACCGATTCCGCTGCTGATGACGCTGACCTACGTGGCCGTGGCGCTGTGGCTTGGGATTCGTGCCCGCGGCAGCCATCGCATGGACAGTCTCGAGCAGTGGGGCGTCGCCGGACGCAGCATGGGGCCCGTGGTGATGTACCTGCTGATGGGTGCCGGCAGCATCAGCGCCTACACCTTCATGGGCGCGCCGGGCTGGGCCTGGAGCAAGGGCGTGCCGGTATTCTACGTCGTCATCTACCTGAGCTATCTGGCCCTGATCGCCTGGTACTGCGGCCCCCGGGTGTGGGCGTTCGGCGCCAGACTCGGCCACGTCACCCAGGCCCAGGCAGTGGCGGATCGCTTCGAGAGTCCGCTGCTCGGCGCGCTGACGTCACTGGTGATGTCGATCGGTGCCATGGCCTATGCCGTCCTCCAGACCATTGGCGCGGCCTACATCCTGGAAGTGATGAGCGGCGGCCTGCTGCCCTTCACGCTCAATATCTGGCTGGTGCTGGGTACCATCGCGATCTATCTGTTCATCAGCGGCCAGCGCGCCATCGGCGTGACCAACGCGTTTCAGGGCGGCCTGATGCTGATCGTGGCCTGGACGATCGGGCTCTGGGCGGCCCATCGACTGACCGGCGACTGGTGGTTCGGCGGGGTCTTCGAACGCCTGCGCGAATCCCATGTCGACTTCCTGACGCTGCCGGGCGGCCTCGGCGACATGAGTTTCGCCTTCTGGACCTCGTCGATCATCGTCTCGATGTTCTCGTTTCAGCAGCCGGTCTGGCTGCAGTGGATGAGCGCCGACTCGGCCCAGAGTATCCGCCGCAGCGCCAGTTGGCTGCCGACCTACTACTTCGTCATCCTGCCGATGGTGGTGGTCGGTTTCATCGGCATCTTCAGCCTGCCCGACCTGGAGCGCGCCGACACCGTCGCCCTGCAGCTGGCATTCCAGCAGATGCCGCCGGTACTGGTCGGTCTGCTCGGCGCCGGCACGCTGGCCGCCGCGATGTCCTCCAGCGAGCCCTACATCCACGGCACCGCGCTGACCTGGACCCGGGACGTGATCCGCCCGCTGTTCAAGCTTTCGGAGCGACGCACCGGCCAGCTCGCGCGCTACCTGATCTTTCCAATCATGCTGCTGATCGTCGGCCCGGTGGCCATGCTCAATCCCGGCAACCTGATCATGATCCTGCTGGTCGGGCTCGGCTTCGCCGCCCAGATGCTGCCGGCCTTCATCGGCCTGTTCGTGTGGCCGCGGGCCACCCGAGCCGGGGTGCTGTGCGGGCTGTCGGCCGGGTTCATCGTGACCGTCCTGTTCACGGTGGTGTGGCCCAATCCGCTCGGCGTCCACGCCGGCGCCTGGGGCTTGATCGTCAATCTGCCGCTGTTCGTCGCCGTCTCCCGGGTCACGCGTCCGGCCAGCGACGCGACACTTGCGCGCTTCATGGCGATCGTCGCCCCGAGACGATCGCCATCCCGCTCAACCGGCGAGCGCGAGACAACGCCCTCGTCCGCCATCACCTGAGCCGAAGCGCCACCGGCCCCGCGCGTCGGGACGAGCGGGGCCGGTGGCGTTCCGATTCAGCGAATTGGGGATTCAGCGATCCGCGGTGACGCAGGCGCCGCCGTAGACCTCGGCGAAACACGGCGGCATGCGTTTCGGCCGGCAACTCTCCATATCGATGCAGACGAAGCGGGTATGTGCACGCAGCAACGTGCGGGACGTTTCGACGTGGCGCAGCTGGAAGCGCCGCTCCAGCGACAGGCGGCCGTCGCAGCTGACGATCCAGGTCGAGAGCTGCAAGCGGTCGCCCTCGAAGGCCGGTGCCAGATAGTCCAGTTCATGACGGTGAACGACCATGCCGCGATTGAGCGCGCGATAGTCCTCCAGCGTCAGCCCCAGCGCGCGCGAATGCGCCCAGCTGGCACGCTCGACCCAGCGCAGATACTCGGCGTTGTTGACGTGGCCGTAGTGATCGATGCTCGAGCGCTCGACATCGATATCGATCACGAAAGGCGTGGGCAGGTCCCAGTCCATACAAACCTCCTGGGTTGAATCAGATGGCGCCGCACCGGCAGCGATGGGGCTCAGCTGCGATCCGGGCGATCGCGACCGCACTGCCAGCAACGGTCGAACACACCCTCGAGGCGTTCCCCGCAGCCCTGGCAGCACCACTCGGGCAAGGCCGTGGCGGGGCCCTCGAGAGCCTCTCGAACCAGCTCGATCGCCTGCGCCTCGGCCGCGGCGGCCACCCAGACCTCGGCCTCGCACTGATCGGGTGGCAGTTCGCCCGCCCCGCCGGCCAGGGTCATGTTGCGCAACGCGGCCGCAACGCCGCCGCTCTCGATCACGTTACGAACATGACTGACCAACAAGACATTGGCGTGACGAAAGACCCGAACCTGTTCGACGCTCACGTCACCGCCATCGGATCGTCGCGCTCATCAGTTCCGGAAGACCCGCACGCCGAGCGCTTTCAGGTAAGCGGTCTCGGGAATCGACGGATGCACCGGGTGATCTCCGGCCTGGCCACCACGATAGATGATCTGACCGTGACGATCCTGGTGGCGGACCGCGCCCCGCACGCACTCGACCAGGCGCTCCTCGAACAGGTGCATGGAGCAGGAGGCCGACATCAGCAGGCCATCGCGACCCAGCAGCCGCATCGCTTCGCGATTGAGGCGCGCGTAGGCGCGCTCGCCATTGGCGAGATCCTTGCGTTTCTTGATGAATGCCGGCGGATCGAGCACCACCACATCGAACTTCTCGCCCTCGGCGCGCAGCGCCGTCATCGCTTCGAAGACGTCACCGTGGCCGACAGAGACCTGCTCGTGGAGCCCGTTGAGGGCGGCGTTCTCGGCCACCCGGTCGAGCGCCGTCTGCGACGCATCGACACACAAGACCTCGCTGGCGCCGTGCGCCGCCGCCTGGACGCCCCAGCCGCCGACGTAGCTGAACAGATCGAGCACCCGCTTGCCGGCGACCAGACCGTTGAGCCAGGCGCGGTTGGCGCGATGGTCGTAGAACCAGCCGGTCTTCTGGCCGTCCAGCACCGGCGCCACGAAACGGACACCGTTCTCCTCCAGCAGCACCTCGTCCGGCAGCTCTCCGTGAACCACCGCCACTTCGGACTCGAGCTGCTCCAGGCGACGGCCACTGGAGTCGTTCTTGAACACGATCGCTCTCGGCGAAAGCACCTTGTCGAGCGCCGCGATCACCTCGTCACGCACCGTCTCCATGCCGAGGGTGTTGAGCTGGACCACGAGCACGTCGTCGAACCGATCGACGATCAGCCCTGGCAGCAGGTCGCCCTCGCCGTGGATCAGACGATAGAACGGCTTGGCGAACAGCCGGTCGCGCAGCGCCAGCGCCTGATTGAAGCGGTGCACCAGCAGCGAGCGATCGAGCCGAACGTCGGCATCGCGGGAGACGACGCGGGCGCAGATCAGCGAGTTCGGATTGACATAGGCGACGCCCAAAGCCTTGCCGTTGGCGGCCTCGATAGTCACCTGCGCCCCCGGCTCCAGGCCCTTGAGCGGTGTGGCCTGGATATCGATCTCGTTGGAATAGAGCCACAGATGGCCCGCCTTGAGACGACGATCGGCATTCTTCTTGAGACGCAGGGTCTGGGTCACGATTGACTCCATTGGCGGGGCTCCATCGGGAAGGACAACAGCAAAAGAGATAAAAAAGCGTTTCGGGCAGTGCGATATCGAACGGAGATCCTGGCGCATTCTAACAACACCCGCGAATTCCCCAACCCTCGAACGCACATAGCGGCCAGCCACCGCGCCCGAGTTGGAAAACCAGCGAGCGGCAAGGTTCCCGCCTCGCCGGTCAAGGTGCAGACGGAGACGGCGAGCGGTCAGGTCTGGCAGATCGCACAGTACACCGTGGCACGCTGCCCCAGCACGACATGGCGCAGCTCCAGGCCGCAATGGCGGCAGGGTTGTCCCCCGCGCCCGTAGACGTTGAGGCGCTGCGCGAAGTAACCCGGTTCGCCGCTACCGCTGACGAAATCCCGCAGCGTCGTGCCACCCTGGGTGATCGCCGCCGCCAGCACCGTCTTGATCGCGTCGACGAGGCGCTCGAAACGTTCGAGCGAGACGCGCCCGGCGGCTCGGCGCGGGTCGATACCGGCCATGAACAGCGCCTCGGTGGCGTAGATATTGCCCACGCCCACGACCACCGCGTTGTCCATGATGAAGGTCTTCACCGCGGCTCGGCGTCCTCGGGAAAGCCGGTAGAGTCGCTGGCCATCGAACGCCGGCGACAGCGGTTCCGGCCCCAGCTTCGACAGCCGGGTATCCGATTCGACGTCTCCCGCCAGCCAGTCGACGAAGCCGAAGCGGCGGGGATCGTGATAGCGCAGGATATTGCCACCCTCGACCACCACGTCGACATGGTCGTGCTTCTTGGGCTGGTCGCCGACGCGGGCGATGCGCAGGCTTCCCGACATGCCGAGATGCCACAGCAGGGTGCGCTCCGCCAGCGGCAGCAGCAGATACTTGGCGCGCCGGGAAAGCTCGCCGAACCGGGCGCCGATCAATGTCGACTCCAGATCGCCAGGAATCGGCACGCGCAGGCTACGTTGGCGCACGATGACCTCGACGATCTCCCGTCCCTCGACGTGGGGAGCGATGCCGCGGCGGGTGGTTTCGACTTCGGGGAGCTCGGGCATGCGTCTGTTCTCGCGACTCTTTCATCACAAACGGATTCACCACAAACGAGAAAACCCGGTCGAGGACCGGGTTTTCCGTACTGTCATTCCTGCGCCGGCACTTCAGCACCAGCGGAAAGCTAGATCACTTGATCTTGGCTTCCTTGTAGATGACGTGCTTGCGAACGACCGGATCGTACTTCTTGAATTCCAGCTTGTCCGGGGTGTTACGCTTGTTCTTGGCCGTGGTGTAGAAGTGGCCGGTACCGGCACTGGACACCAACTTGATCTTGTCACGCATGTCTCGACTCCTTAAAGGCTGGCGCCACGCTTGCGAATGTCGCTGAGCACCGCATCGATGCCCTTCTTGTCGATGATGCGCATGCCCTTGGAGGACAGACGCAGCTTGACGAAACGCTTCTCGGATTCGACCCAGAAACGATGCGTGTGCAGGTTCGGGACGAAACGACGACGTGTCTTGCGCTGTGAGTGCGAGACGTTGTTACCAGTCACCGGACGCTTACCGGTAACCTGACAAACTTGGGACATGGAAGCCTCCGACCACTGGCGGGTTGGGTTGTTCGGTTTATCTCGGACATTCGGTGTCGAGATCGCTTTTCGCGACTCTTCCTGCCATCTCCGAAACGCTCGAAATGGCGGGCCGTCACCGTATGCCCCGATTCAAAGGGCGTACTTTATACCAGAGCCCCCTGCTCTTCGCAACAATCGGCGCCCTTCAAGCACCGCGTCGACTGTTGCCGATACACCGCAGGAGCGGCGACCACCCGAGAACATGGCGCGGCATGTTACCCGAATCCGCCCCGTCTTCCCATCCGAATCTTGAAATTGAGGCTTTCCTACAGCCATCCCCGTTCCGCGAAGGAGATCACCTCGCCATCGCCGATCACGAAGTGGTCCAGCACCCGGATATCGAACAGTGCCAGCGCCTCGCGCAGTCGCTCGGTGATCCGCCGGTCGGCGTCGCTGGGTTCGGCCACGCCGGAGGGGTGATTGTGGGCGAAGATCACCGCACCGGCATTGTGCGCCAGCGTTCGCCGGGCGACCTCTCGCGGGTAGACGGCGGCGCTGTCGAGCGTGCCTTCGGAGAGGATCTCGAAGCGGATCACCCGATGCTGGGTGTCCAGAAACAGCGCCGCGAATGCCTCATGGTCAAGATGACGCAGCTGCGCGCTCAGGAAAGTCCGCACCAGCGTCGGCGAGGTCAGTGCCGCCTCCCGCTCGAGCAGGCTGCCCAGGTGACGACGGGACAGCTCGAGCGTGGCCTGGAGCTGCACGAACTTCGCTTCGCCCAGGCCATGCTCGGCGCAGAACCGCTGGCGATCCGCTTCCAGCAACTGGCGCAGCCCACCAAAACTGCTCAGCAGATCCCGTGCCAGGTCCACCGCCGAGCGCCCCTTGACCCCCACGCGCAGAAATATCGCCAGCAACTCGGCGTCGGACAGTGCCGCCGCCCCCAGCATCAACAGTTTCTCCCGCGGCCGCTCCCCCTCCGGCCAATCGCGTATGCCCATCGCCGCGTTGTCTCCTGCGTTCGCGAAGCCGTGTTCCTTTCATAGCGCCCCGGCGCCAGCTCGTCGCTCGTCGCCCGTCGCCTATCGCTCGCAGCTCGCAGCTCGCAGCTCGTAGCTCGTAGCTCGTAGCTCGTAGCTGATTAAAAGAGACATCGGCAGAACCGGCGGGAACTGTGACGGTGACCACGTTTTCCTGCGCCCAAAGTCGAATCGTCAACGCGCCGAAATAACTACCATACTAGTCAGACAAGACAGTCAGCCGTGAACACTGGAGCGCCCTTGACCACGACGACCCTGCAGACACTCTGGAACGCCTCGGACGCCGGACACGTGCGCCAGCGGCTCTACGACGTGCTGCGCCACGCCATCATCCGGCTGGTACTGGCACCGGGCCAGGCACTCTCCGAGAAGGAGATCGCCGATGCTTTCGAGGTCAGCCGCCAGCCGGTTCGCGAAGCGTTCATCCGCCTCTCCGAAGCGGGGCTGGTCGAGGTCCGCCCCCAGCGCGGCACCTTCGTGGTCAAGATTTCGCCACAAGCCGTCTACAGCGCGCGTTTCGTGCGCGAGGCCATCGAGGTGGCGGTGGCCAAGTCGGCCGCCGAACAGGGACTCTCCCGACGCGGGATGGACGATCTGCTGGAACTGGTCGAACGCCAGCGCCGGACCATCGACAGCGGCGATTACGAACGTTTCTACGTGCTCGACGAAGCCTTCCACCAGACCCTCTCCCGGGAAGCGGGGCATGAATCGGCCTGGCGCTTCACCGAGGAGGTCAAGGCGCATTTCGACCGCGTCCGATACATCAGCGTGCCCGACGGTACACCGCTGGAGACGCTGGTCGACCAGCACGCCAGCATCGTCGCGGCGATCGACGCTCGCGACCCGGAAGCCGCCGAGCGAGCCGTGCAGGCGCACCTGAGAGAGCTTCTGACCTCGCTGCCGCGCCTGATCGACCGCTTCCCCGACCTGTTCGCCACCCACTGAAGCTGCCGCCTTCCCCAGCCGGAGATTCCATGAAAATCATCGATGCCCGCGTCATCGTCACCAGTCCGGGACGCAATTTCGTCACGCTCAAGTTGATCACCGAATCCGGCACCTACGGTATCGGCGACGCCACCCTCAACGGCCGCGAAATGGCGGTTGCGGCCTATCTCGAAGAGCACGTCGTGCCGGCGCTGATCGGTCGCGATGCCAGCCGCATCGAGGACACCTGGCAATACCTCTATCGCGGCGCCTACTGGCGTCGCGGCCCGGTGACCATGAGCGCGATCGGTGCCGTCGACATGGCGCTGTGGGATATCAAGGCCAAGGCCGCCGGCATGCCGCTCTACCAGTTGCTGGGCGGCAAGAGCCGCGAGCGGGTGATGACCTACGCCCACTGCACCGGCAAGGACATCGACAACTGCCTGGAGGAGGTCGCCCGTCATGTCGAGCTGGGCTACAGAGCCGTCCGTGTGCAGGCCGGCGTCCCCGGCATCAAGACGATCTACGGCGTCGCCAAGCGCGAGGGCGAGCGCTACGAGCCGGCCGATTCCGAACTCCCTGCCGAGCACGTCTGGAGTACCAAGAAGTATCTCAACCACGTGCCGCAGCTGTTCGCCGCGGTGCGCGAGCGCTTCGGCCACGAGCTGCACCTGCTGCATGACGTCCACCACCGGCTGACACCCATCGAGGCCGCGCGCCTGGGCAAGGCGGTCGAGCCTTACCACCTGTTCTGGCTCGAGGACTGCGTGCCCGCCGAAAACCAGGAGAGCCTGCGCCTGATCCGCGAACACACCACCACGCCCCTGGCGATCGGCGAGGTGTTCAATTCGATCCACGACTGCCGCGAGATGATCCAGAACCAGTGGATCGACTACATCCGCACGCCGCTGACCCACGGCGGCGGGATCACCCAGTTGCGTCGGATCGCCGACCTGGCCTCGCTCTATCACGTGCGCACCGGCTTCCATGGCCCCACCGATCTGTCGCCGGTGTGTCTCGGCGCCGCGATCCACTTCGATACCTGGGTGCCCAACTTCGGCATTCAGGAGCACATGCCCCACGACCCGCTGACCGACAGCGTCTTCCCCCACGACTATCGCTTCGAGGATGGCCACTTCCTGGTCGGCGAAACGCCGGGGCATGGCGTCGATATCGACGAGGAAGCCGCGGCTCGCTATCCGTTCAAGCGTGCCAGCCTGCCGGTCAACCGGCTCGAGGACGGCACTCTGTGGCACTGGTGAACCGGACACCTGTGAGCCCGGGTCAGGGCAATCGCGATACAGTCAGGAGCGTCATCGATGCAAGCCTTTGAAGTCAGTGCCCCACATGCCTTCGCCATCGGCGATCGGCCCGCGCCGAGTACGGCCCCGGGCGAAGTGATCGTCGACGTCGCCTACGCCGGCATCTGCGGCTCGGACATGCACATCATCCACGGCGACAACGCCTTCGTGCAGTTCCCGCGGATCACCGGCCACGAGTTCGCCGGCGTCATCCGCGCCGTGGGCGATGGTGTCGACCCCGCCCGTGTCGGCGACCGTGTCTGTATCGACCCGGTCGTCAACTGTGGCCGGTGCTATCCCTGCCGGATCGGCCGACCCAACGTCTGCAGCGCCATGCAGGTGATCGGCGTTCACAGAAATGGCGGCTTTGCCGAACGGGTCAGCGTGCCGGCGGCCAACGCCCACCGTATTCCCGACGATCTCGATCTCGATGCCGCCGCCCTGGTCGAGCCCTATTCGATCGCCGCCAATGTGCTCGCCCGCATGGATCCCCAGCCTGGTGATCGCCTGCTGGTGATCGGCGCCGGGGTCATCGGACTGACCGTGCTGCAGATGGCCCGCGCCCTCGGCATCGAGGAGGTGATCGTCACCGATATCCTCGACGAACGCCTCGCCACGGCCCGCGAACTGGGTGCCAGTCACACCATCAACGGACGCCGCGAAGATCTCGAACGGGCCGTGCTGGCCGCCACCGAGGGCGAGGGGATCCCGCTGATCGCCGATGCCGCCTGCATACCGGCCATGCTGCCCGCCATGCTGCGCATGGCCTGTCCCGCCGGGCGCATCGGCCTGCTGGGCTTCAGTCCGACGCCCAGCGAGCTGATTCAGCTGGAGGTGATCAAGAAGGAGCTGACACTGGTCGGCTCCCGCCTGAACAACCGCAAATTCCCGGAGGTGATCGAGCATATCGCCACGGGTCGTCTCGATCCCCGGGCGCTGATCAGCCATCGCGTCCCCCTGACCGAGATGCCCGGCGCCATCGATCTGCTCGAGAACCATCCGGAACAGGCGCGCAAGGTGCTGGTGAAAATCTCGCCTTGAACGTCCGCTCGAGTCCGCCACCCATGCCGGAACAGACCCGGAACAGCGCTGGCCCGGACGACAACACCGACGCGTATCGACGCGACAGGAGACTCACGCCATGTTGACAACGACAACCCTCAAGCATCTGCTGGCCGGCGCGGCCCTCGGGGCCACGCTACTGGGCAGCCAAGCGGCGATGGCTGCGGATTACACGCTGAAGTTCGGCCATCTGGCCAACGAGCAGAACATCTGGAACAAGGCCGCGCTGAAGTTCAAGGAGCTGGTGGAAGCCAACTCCGACGGCCGGATCGAGGTCCAGGTGTTTCCCAACGAGCAGCTCGGCAGCGAAATGGATGTGATCAACAGCATCCAGCTCGGCACCGCCGACATGACCATCACCGGCGAGAGTCTGCAGAACTGGGCGCCCAAGGCGGCGATGATGGCCGTGCCCTACCTGTTCCGTGACGCCGACCAGATGCGCAAGGCCGTGGAGGGCGACGTCGGCCAGCAGATCGAGGCGCAGATCACCGAGCGCACCGGCCTAGTGCCGCTGGCCTGGTTCGAGCGCGGCCCCCGCGAACTCACTTCCAATCGTCCGATCAAGACCCCGGACGACCTCGACGGCCTGCGCATTCGCGTACCCAACGTGCCGCTGTTCGTCGACACCTGGGAAGCGCTGGGCGCCCGCCCGACCCCGATGGCGTTCAGCGAAGTCTTCACCTCGCTGCAGCAGAACACCATCGAGGCCCAGGAGAACCCGCTCAGCCTGATCGAAAGCGCAAGCTTCAACGAGGTGCAGAAGTACGTCGACATGACCGACCACGTGCGTAGCTGGATCTATGTAGTGATCGGCAAGCAGAAGCTCGAGTCGATGCCGGACGATCTGCAGACCGTGGTGAAAGATGCCGCCAGCGAGATGCAGTCCTACGAGGAGACGCTGTTCGTCGAGGATCAGAAGCGTCTCGAACAGGCGCTCAAGGACAAGGGCATGACGTTCGTCGAAGTGGATCAGGCGGCCTTCGCCAAGAAAGCCGAGCCTGCCGTGCTCGACGCCCTGAACGGCGAACAGAAGGCGCTCTACAAGGCCATCCAGGCGCTGTAATCCCCTGCGGGTTACGAGCCCATGTACTCGGGGGCAGCGCGCTCGCCGCCCCCGCTTCTCATCTCGTCGGGAGACCGCCATGTCGCAACCACAGACGGAGATTCACCAGGAGATTCAGGAAAACCTCGAGACACTGACCCGCGTGCCGCGACTGGGTGGCCCCATCGGCCGCCTGGCCAGCGCCCTCGACCGCGTTCTGCTGACACTGGCCGTCATCGCGCTAGTGGGCCTGTCGCTGACCGTGCTGCTGCAGGTCGCCTCGCGTCTGTTCCTGCCCATCACACTCTCCTGGACCGAAGAACTGACCCGCTACCTTTTCATCTACATGGTGGCGATGGGTGCCGGCGTGGTGCAGCACCGTCATCGCCACGTCAACGTAGAGCTGTTCCACGGCTGGCTCGGTTTCCGTGGTCGGGCTGCCTACCTGGCGCTGGTCTCGGCAATCACGTTCGCCTTCACGCTGATGGTGCTGCCCAACGCCTGGCAGTTCGCCCAGATCGGTGCGTTTCAGACCTCGCCGACGCTGCGCATCCCCATGCTCTACATCTTTTTCTCATCGGTGGTGCTGTTCGCCACGCTGCTGCTCTACAGCCTGATCGGTCTCGCCGAGGGCATCATCGCCATGGTTCGTGGTGAACGCCAGGAGGCGCCCTGATGGAAATCGCCGTTCTCTTCACCACCTTTTTGATCCTGCTGCTGATCGGTCTGCCAATCGCCTTCTGTCTCGGCGTGTCGTCACTCGCCTACCTGATGCTTGGCGGCATCTCGTTGACCATCGTGCCGCAGCGCATGTTTTCCGGCATCGACTCCTTCGTGCTGCTCTGCATTCCCGGCTTCGTGATGGCCGGCAACCTGATGAACGTGGGCAATATCACCCAGCATATCGTGCGCTTCTCCAACGCCCTGGTCGGCCACATTCGCGGCGGCCTGGGCCTGGCCAACGTCGGCGGTTCGATGATCTTCAGCGGCATCTCCGGTACCGCCGTGGCGGATGCCGCCAGCATCGGTTCGGTAATGATTCCAGGCATGTCCAAAGCCGGCTACGACAAGCCGTTCGCCGCCGCCATCACGGCCGCTTCATCCACCATCGGTCCGATCATTCCGCCCAGCGTGCCGATGATCATCGTCGGTTCGCTCTCCGGCATCTCCGTCGGCCGCATGTTCCTCGCCGGGGCGCTGCCCGGCCTGCTGCTGGGCGTGGCGATGATGATCACCGCCTACTGGCTGGCGGTGCGGCGCGGCTACCCCAAGGAGAAACGCGCCACCTTCAGGGAGTTGATCAAGGAGGGCCGCAGCGCGTTCTGGGCGCTGCTGATGACCTTCATCATTCTCTACGGCATCATCGGCGGCCTGTTCACCCCGACCGAAGCGTCGATCGTCGCCAGTCTCTACGCACTGCTGGTGGGCACTTTCGTCTACAAGGGCATCAACTGGCGCAACCTGGGCGGGATCCTGTCCGACACTGTCATCACCTCGGCCTCGCTGATGCTGCTCGTCGGCCTGGCCAACCTGTTCGGCTGGATCCTGACCAGCCAGCAGATCCCGCAGATGCTCGCCGATGCGATTCTCGGCATCAGCAGCAACCCGATCGTGGTCATCCTGATCCTCAACCTGATCCTGCTGTTCGTCGGCGCCTTCATGGAGACCATCGCCGCGCTGATCATCCTGTTCCCGGCCCTGCTTGGCGTGGCGACGGGGGTCGGCATGGACCCGATCCACTTCGGCGTGATGGCGGTACTCAACCTGATGATCGGCCTGACCACGCCACCGGTGGGCGTCTGCCTGTTCGTGGTCTCGAGCATCGGCAAGCTGCCCATGCTGCGGGTGGCGAAAGCCATCGTGCCGTTCCTGATCTGCAACCTGATCGTGCTGATGCTGGTATCGTTCGTGCCGGCGCTATCACTGTGGCTGCCCAACCTGCTGATGGGGAAATAGCCTCATGACCGCAGCCGACATCAACATCGAGTGCGAACCGAGCCGACGCCCCCCGAGCGGGATCGGCATCGTCCACCTGGGCCTGGGGGCCTTTCACCGCGCCCATCAGGCGGTCTACCTGCAACGACACCTCGACCGAACCGGTGCGGATGACTGGGGCATCTGCAGCGCCAATATCCGCGCCAATCGCACCCTGGTCGATCAACTGCGCGACGGCGACTGCCGCTATCACGTGGCCGAATTCAGCGACAGCGAGCATGTCACGCTGCGGGAAGTCACCGCCCTCCGTGAAGCGCTCTACGCGGGCCCGGACGGCCCGGACCGGGAGGCGCTGCTGGCGCGGATGAGCGATCCGGCCGTGCACATCGTCACCCTCACGGTGACCGAAAAGGGCTACTTCCTCAGCCCGGCCAGCGGCGAGTTGCTGACCGACGCGCCAGCGATCGCCCACGACATCGCCCATCCCGAATCGCCGGATACCGCACCGGGCATGCTGTTGGAGGCACTGGCGCGACGTCGCTCGGCAGGCGTCCCACCGTTCACGGTGCTCTGTTGCGACAACATGCCCCATAACGGCCGGCGCACGCGGCGTGCGGTGGTCTCGCTAGCCCGGCATCGTGATGGCGAACTGGCAGAATGGATCGACGCCAGTGTCGCCTTCCCCTCGAGCATGGTCGACCGCATCGTGCCGGCCATGACCGACGCGGACCGGACGCGCCTGGCCGGACTGGGTATCGACGACCCTGCCGCCGTGGTGTGCGAGACCTTCAGCCAGTGGGTGGTCGAGGATGACTTCCCGCTGGGCCGACCGGACTGGGAAGCCGATGGCGTCGAGATGGTCGCCGACGTCGCGCCGTTCGAAACCATGAAGCTGCGGCTGCTCAACGGCGCCCACTCGCTGCTCGCCTATCTTGGCGCGCTGGCCGGCATCGAGACGGTCGATGCCGCCGTTGCGCGCCCGGCGTTTCGCGGGTTGCTCCGGCACTACTGGCAGCAGGAAGCGATCCCGACACTCTCACTGCCGGCGGAGAGTGATGTCGCGGCCTACACCGACAGCCTGCTGGCCCGCTTCGCCAACGATAGCCTGCGCCATCGGCTGCAGCAGATCGCCATGGACGGCTCGCAGAAGCTACCCCAGCGCTGGCTGGCCGGCGGTGTCGAACGAATGACTGCCGGCGACGAGATCAGTGCGACCGCGCTGGGCGTGGCCGGCTGGATTCGCTATACCGCGGGCACCGATCTCAACGGCCAGCCGCATCCGGTGGACGACCCCATGGCAGAGACGTTCGCGACGCTCCACCGTCGTCACGGCGACGACCCCGCCGCGCTGACCGACGCCTTTCTCGCCCTCGATGCCGTGTTTCCCGTGGCGATGCGCGACGACCGGCTGTTCAGCCGGCAGATCCTCGCGGCACTGGCGCGACTGGAAAACGACGGCGTGGAGTCCGCCATTGCCGCCTTGACCCTCAACGCTTCTGATCGGGACGCTTGATCATGGAACATACCTGGCGCTGGTTCGGCCCGGCCGACCCCATCACCCTCGGCGAGATTCGCCAAGCCGGTGCGACCGGCATCGTCACCGCACTGCATGACATTCCCAATGGCGAGGTGTGGCCGGTGGACGCGATCGCCGCGCGTAAGCGAACGATCGAAGCCGCCGGTCTGACCTGGTCGGTGGTGGAGAGCGTGCCGGTTCATGAAGCGATCAAGCAGGGGCTGCCGGAGGCCGAGCGCTATATCGAGAGTTATCGCCGGACGCTGGCCAATCTCGGCCAGTGCGGTATCGATGTGGTCTGCTACAACTTCATGCCGATCCTCGACTGGACCCGCACCGACCTCGCCTGGCCGTTGCCGCACGGCGGAACCGCGCTGCGTTTCGACCAGACGGCCTTCGCGGCCTTCGATCTGTTTCTGCTCGAGCGCGAGGGTGCACACGCGGATTACGGCGACGCCGAGCGGGAAGCGGCCAGAGCCTACCTCGACACGCTCGATGCCGCGGCACGAACGCGCCTGATCGATACCGTCATCGCCGGGCTGCCCGGCACCGAGGAGCACTACACCCTCGAAGACTTTCGCCACGCCCTTGCCGCCTACCGTGGCATCGATGCCGAACGCTTGCGCGCCAATCTGGCAGCGTTTCTACGCGCCATCGTGCCCGCGGCAGAGCAAGCCGGGGTGCGCCTGGCGATTCATCCGGACGATCCGCCCCGGGAACTGCTGGGACTGCCGCGCGTCGTCTCCACCGCCGAGGACGCCCAGTTCGTGCTCGACAGCGCGCCCAGCTCCGCCAACGGCCTGACCTTCTGCACCGGCTCCTACGGCGTTCGCGAGGAGAACGATCTCGTCGCCATGGCAGAACGCTTCGCGCCTCACATCCACTTCGTGCATCTGCGCGCTACCCGGCGCGAAGCCGACCCGCTCAGTTTCCACGAGGCCGAGCATCTGGACGGCGATGTCGACATGGTCGGGGTGATCGTCGAGCTGGTTCGCGAACAGCGTCGCCGCCAGCGTGACGGCGGTCCACGTCTGCCCATGCGCCCCGATCACGGCCACCACCTGCTCGACGATCTCAAGCGCGACACCCGTCCCGGCTACCCGCTGATCGGCCGGCTCAAGGGGCTGGCCGAACTGCGCGGGGTGGAACTTGCGATAGCGCGGCTCTTTTGATGGTCCGGTGCATCTCCATCGCGCCTTTCCACGTAAGCTCCTCAGTACGGCGGACTCGTACGACCACCATTCACGCAACAGCGCGGGGTTCATGACCATGCCGATCAAGACATCACCGGCCCCTCCCACGGCTCGAATATTGCCAACCCTCTGGCTGGCGACCACGCTGGCGGCGCTCGCCTTCGCGGCCACGGCAACCGCCGCCGAGGGCGAGCGACTCAGCGGCGACGAGATCCAGCAGCAGGTCTGGGGGCATCGCGTCCAGGGCGCTATGGCGAGCGGCCAGCAGTACGACGAAGTCTATCGCCAGGACGGCAAGATCGAGGGCGATGGATACACCGGCCAAGCCACGATCGTCGACGATCGCATGTGCTTCGACTACGGCGATGGTCAACCGACCTGCTACGGCGTCCGCCAGGACGGTGACGAGGGCATCGAGTGGCTTGACGGCGACGAGGTCGTCGGTGAAGGCGAGCTCAGCAACGCCGAGTGATCGCCACGGGCGGCCGCTGCAACGGCGGTCGCCACTTCCAGTGCACCATTACGCAACCCGCGACCGCAGTGGTATGGTAACGACCGAACCATCAGGACAGATCCCATGTCGCTACCGATTGGTCCGGGATTGGCCGGAACCCGCATCCTGCTCGGCATCAGCGCCGGCATCGCCGCCTACAAGAGCGCCCATCTCGCCCGCTTGTTGAAGAAGACGGGGGCCGAAGTCCGCGTGGTCATGACCGAAGGCGCGCAGGCTTTCATCACCCCGCTGACGCTGCAGGCGCTGACCGGCGAGCCGGTGCGGACATCGCTGCTGGATCCGGAAGCCGAAGCCGGCATGGGCCACATCGAGCTGGCGAAATGGGCGGATATCATCCTGATCGCCCCCGCCACCGCCGACCTGATGGCACGCTTGGCCCACGGTCACGCCGACGACCTGCTGACCACCCTCTGCCTCGCCACCGAAGCCCGCTGCCTGATGGCGCCGGCCATGAACCAGGCGATGTGGCGTCATCCGGCCACCCTGGCCAATGCCGACCGGCTGCAGCAGCTGGGCTGGGCGCTGCTGGGCCCCGACGCCGGCGACCAGGCCTGTGGCGACGTCGGCCTCGGCCGCATGCTCGAGCCGGAGACCATTCTCGCCCGGCTGCTGGGCGAACTCGAACCGGGCCAGGAAGCGGCGTCACGGGTGATGCCCGTGCACCGGGATCTGGACGGCAAGCGCGTGGTCATCACCGCTGGACCCACCCGCGAAGCCCTGGACCCGGTGCGTTATCTCTCCAACCACAGCTCCGGCAAGATGGGCTACGCCCTGGCCGCGGCCTGCGTCGAGCGTGGCGCCAGCGTCACGCTGGTCAGCGGCCCGGTGACGCTCTCGACGCCGCCCGGTGTCGAACGGATCGAGGTGACCTCGGCTGTCGAGATGCTGACCGCGGTCGAATCCTGCATGCCGTGCGATCTGTTCATCGGCTGTGCCGCGGTGGCCGACTACCGCGCCGCCGCCGTCAGCGAACACAAGTTGAAGAAGACGGGAGACGCCGGCGGGCTGACCCTCGAGCTGGTGCGCAATCCGGATATCGTCGCCACGATCGCGGCGCGGGCGGACCGACCGTTCACGGTCGGCTTTGCCGCCGAGACCCAGTCGTTGGAGACACACGCCGGCAGCAAGCTCGAACGCAAGCGCCTGGATCTGATCGTCGCCAACGATGTCTCCCTCGAGGGGGTCGGCTTCGGCGGCGACGACAATGCCGCCACGCTGCTGTGGCGGGAGCGGGAGGGGACCCGGCACCACGCGTTGCCGCGTCAGCCCAAGACGGCACTGGCCAACGCCATCGTCGATCACATCGCCGATCGCCTGCGCTAACGCATCCGGTCCGCCTCCCAGCGGTGGTAAGCTGAGCGGCTTGCTCGTCATCTCACTTCATGCACCCTCAGGAACGACGCTTCATGTCACACAGCACTGCGCCCGCCAGACCCAAGCTCTCGGTCAAGATTCTCGATGGGCGGGTACACGACTACCCGCTGCCCCACTACGCCACCACAGGCAGCGCCGGCATGGACCTGCGCGCGTTGCTCGACGACGCGTTGACGCTGGCGCCCGGCGACACGGCCCTGGTCCGCACCGGCCTGGCCATCCACATCGGTGACCCGGGCCTGGCCGGCGTCATCCTGCCGCGTTCCGGCCTCGGCCACAAGCACGGTATCGTGCTCGGCAATCTGGTCGGGCTGATCGATTCGGACTACCAGGGCGAGTTGATGATCTCGGTCTGGAATCGCGGTCAGGAGACGTTCGTGCTCGAGCCCGGCGAGCGGCTGGCGCAGTACGTGCTGGTGCCGGTGGTCCAGGCCGAGCTCGACATCGTCGAGGAGTTCGTCGCCACCGAGCGCGCCGGCGGCGGGTTCGGTCACTCCGGCCGGCAGTGAATCGTCTTCCGCCTCCCATAGCCGTTCTCTGCAAGGACATGTCACGTGGCGCTAAGCGCAACCATCTATAAAGCGAAACTCAACGTCAGCGATCTGGATCGCCACTACTATGGCGATCATGCGCTGACCGTGGCCTGCCACCCGTCCGAGACGGCGACGCGACTGATGGTGCGCCTGCTGGCATTCATCGACAATGCGCACGCCATCGGCGCCGACAACGATCTCGCCATGACGCGCGGCCTGAGCAGCGAGGACGAGCCGGATCTCTGGCTCAAGGCACCGGATGGGCGAATCCTGTTGTGGATAGAGCTGGGCGAGCCGTCGCTGAAGCGCATCAAGCAGGGCCTTTCCCGGGCGGAACGGGTAGTGATCTATCCCTACGCCCCGCGCAGTGCGGCACAGTGGTGGAAGAAGCTCGAAAGCGATGTTCTGGCCCTGCCCCGGGTGACGGTCTGGAGCCCGCCGCCGGAACCGCTGGCGGCGCTGACCGCACTCGTCGACCGCAACCTGAGCCTCGACGCCACCCGGATGGAAGGCGAATGGCTGATGACCGACGGCCAGGTTTCGGTGGCGCTGGAGTTCGAGCGCTGGGCATGAATCTCGCGTCGAAGCCGTTCGCGAAACAAAGGAAGATTGAAACATGACGACGAATGAGCAGCCCGGCGCCGACGTGCCGGCCTCGATTTTCAGGGCCTACGACATTCGCGGTATCGTCGACGAGACGTTGACCGAGGAGACCGTGGAATGGATCGGTCGCGCGGTGGGTAGCGAAGCGGCGGCGAGGGGGCAGCAGACGGTGATCGTCGCCCGTGATGGCCGCCACTCCGGCCCTCGCCTCCAGGCGGCGCTGATCCGCGGCCTGCGCGCCGCCGGCAGGGACGTGATCGATATCGGCCGCGTGCCGACCCCGGTCCTCTACTTCGCCACCGCGACGCTGGACGAGAGCCGTAGCGGCGTGATGGTGACCGGCAGCCATAATCCGCCTGACTACAACGGCTTCAAGATCGTGCTCGACGGCGTCGCCATCTCCGGCGAGGCGATCACGGGCCTGCTCGCGCGCATCCGCAGCGGCGAGTTGAGCGAGGGCGAAGGCTCGCTGGAGCAGCGCGATATCGGCGAGAGTTATCTTCAGCGCATTCTGGGTGACGTCTCCCTCGACCCGTCCGGGATCGGACGTCCGCTCAAGGTGGTAGTGGATTGCGGCAACGGCGTCGCCGGCGAACTGGGGCCCAGGCTGATCGAGGCGCTGGGGGCGGAGACCATTCCCCTGTTTGCCGAGATCGACGGCGACTTTCCCAACCATCACCCCGACCCCGGCAAGCCGGAGAACCTTGTCGACCTGATCGCCAAGGTTCGGGAGACCGGTGCCGACGTGGGACTGGCTTTCGACGGCGATGGCGATCGCCTGGGCGTGGTGACGCCGGCCGGCGAGATGATCTACCCGGACCGGCTGATGATGGCATTCGCCACCGACCTGCTAAAGCGAGATCCTGGCGCGCGTATCGTCTTCGACGTCAAGTGCACCGGCAATCTGGCCCAGATCATCGAGCGGGCCGGGGGCGAGCCCGAGATGTGGCGCACCGGCCACTCGCTGATCAAGGCACGCATGAAGGAGACCGGCGCGCAGCTGGGCGGCGAGATGAGCGGCCATATCTTCTTCGCCGAACGCTGGTACGGCTTCGACGACGGACTCTATGCCGCCGCCCGGCTGCTGGAAATTCTGTCGCGCCAGACGGTGGATGCCGACCGCTACTTCAGCGCGTTTCCCCAGGACGTCAGCACTCCGGAGCTGAATGCCCCGGTGACCGACGAGGAGAAGTTCGCGATCGTCGAGCGACTGGCCGAGAATGGCGACTTCGGTCAGGATGGCATCAAGACGACGCTGGACGGCATTCGCGTCGACTACCCCGATGGCTGGGGGCTCTGCCGGGCCTCCAACACCACGCCGATGCTGGTCCTGCGATTCGAAGGCAAGGACCAAGCGGCACTGGCGCGTATCCAGCAGCGGTTCGGCGCCGCAGTGCTCGCGGTGGCGCCGCACGTCGAACTGCCGTTCTGAGATCACGGCGCACGAGACATACGCAACAACAGGGAACGCGCCGCCGGTGCCGGTAGGCTCACGGTGCACAGACAGTGGAGAGATAACGCCTCATGAACGAGAGCCCGCGCGACCCGCGCCAGGTGGTCGAGATCCTGTCGGAGGCGCTGCCCTACATCCAGCGCTATTCGGGCAAGACGGTGGTGGTCAAGTATGGCGGCAACGCCATGACCGAGGACAAGCTGATCGACTCCTTCGCCCGCGACATGGTGTTGATGAAGGAGGTCGGCATCAACCCGGTGGTGGTGCACGGCGGCGGCCCGCAGATCGGCCAGTTGCTGGCACGGCTCAACATCGAATCGCGCTTCGTCAACGGCATGCGCGTGACCGATGCCGAAACCATGGACGTGGTCGAGATGGTGCTGGGCGGACTGGTCAACAAGAACATCGTGACCCAGATCAATCAGTGTGGCGGCAAGGCGATCGGCCTGACCGGCAAGGACAACGCCCAGATCCGGGCGCGCCAGCTCAAGGTCGAACAGTACAATCCGGCACTGGCCGAACCCGAGATCATCGATATCGGCCATGTCGGCGAGGTCGAGCACATCTCCACCGACCTGATCGAGATGCTCTCGAAGGCCGACTACATCCCGGTGATCGCGCCGATCGGGGTCGATCGCGAAGGCCATAGCTACAACATCAACGCCGATCTGGTCGCCGGCAAGGTGGCGGAGGCGCTCAAAGCCGAAAAGCTGATGCTGCTGACCAACGTCGCGGGGCTGCAGGATGCCCAGGGCAACGTCATGACCGGCCTCTCGACCGAACAGGTCGACGCCTTGATTGCCGACGGGACGATCTACGGCGGCATGCTGCCGAAGATCCGCTGCGCGCTGGATGCCGTCAAGGGCGGTGTCGACAGCGCTGTCATCGTCGATGGCCGCGTTGTCCATTCGACCCTGCTGGAGATCTTCACCGATGCCGGGGTCGGCACCCAGATCACCGATCATCGGGACTGAACCCGACAAGAGCCTCTTTTCATACATCGCGGGCGTGGAGGGCCCGCCCGGGTGCCAGACAGTCGACGCGCACCCGGGACGCTCCAGGAAGGAGCCTCGACGAGACAACCGATAAGAATCGCCATGACGCAGGCAACCCCCCAACTCTCCCGCCGTGAGCAGATCCTCCAGGCACTGGCACTGATGCTCGAGGAGGACAGCGGCAAGCGTATCACCACCGCCGCCCTGGCCCGCCAGGTCGGCGTCAGCGAGGCGGCGCTGTACCGCCACTTCCCGAGCAAGGCGCGCATGTTCGAGGGACTGATCGAGTTCATCGAAGCCAGCCTGTTCGAGCGCATCCGGCGCATCCTCGACGACGAGCCGTCGGCCCTCGCCCGCTGCGAGACGATCGTCCAGCTCGTGCTCGCCTTCGCCGAGAAGAACCCGGGCCTCAGCCGGCTGATGGACGGCGATGTCCTGACGGGCGAGACCGCCCGACTGCGCACCCGCATGTCGCAACTGTTCGAGCGGCTCGAGACCCAGTTGAAGCAGATCCTGCGCGAGGCGGAACTGCGCGAGGGGCTGCGCCCGCAACTGCCGGTCTCCGCCGCCGCCAACCTGCTTTCGGCCTTCGTCGAGGGTCGGATCAGCCAGTACGTGCGCAGCGATTTCCGCCACCGCCCCACCGTCCATTGGGAGGACCAGTGGCGTCTTCTGGGCGGCGGGCTGCTGACCACAACGACCCACCAGACGACGTCCGTCTAGGGCGAGTCCGGGGTGCCCAAACGCAAAAAGCCCGGCGATTGCCGGGCTTTTTGCGTCTCTGCCTGAAGCGATGTACCACTCAGGCCTGTCTAGGGCTCGCCGCCCACATTCATCAGCCGCAGGGGTGGCTTACGCCGCGATGGTGTCGCCGAGCTGCTGCTTGATCTTCTTCATCGCATTCTTCTCGAGCTGACGGATGCGCTCGGCGGAAACGCCGTAGACATCGGCCAGGTCGTGCAGCGTGGACTTGTGCTCCGAGAGCCAGCGCCGCTGCAGGATGTCGCGGGAGCGGTCGTCCAGCTCGCTCAGCGCTTCCCGCAGGCGACGCGTGTAATCGGCCTCCCAGTCGTCCGCTTCGAGCTGAGCCGCCGGGTCGAAGCTATGATCCTCGAGATACTGGGCCGGCGCCTGGTAGCTCTGCTCGTCGTCGTCGCCCGGCGAGGCGTCGAAGCCGGCGTCATAGGAAGCCAGCCGACCCTCCATCTCGCGCACCACCTTGGGCTTGACGTCGAGATCCTTGGCGATGGCATCGACTTCGTCGTTGTTCAACCAGGCCAGGCGCTTCTTGGCGCTGCGCAGGTTGAAGAACAGCTTGCGCTGGGCCTTGGTGGTGGCGATCTTGACGATACGCCAGTTGCGCAGCACGTATTCGTGGATCTCCGCCTTGATCCAGTGCACGGCGAACGACACCAGACGAACGCCCTGATACGGATCGAACCGCTTGACCGCCTTCATCAGGCCGACGTTGCCTTCCTGAATCAGGTCCGCCTGGGGCAGACCGTAGCCTGAGTAGCTGCGGGCGATGTGAACGACGAAGCGAAGATGAGACATGATCAGACGGCGGGCCGACTCGAGATCGTCCTCCTCGTGCAGCCGCACGGCAAGGTCGTGCTCCTCGTCCGCCGTCAGTACGGGAATGCCATTGACGGCCTGAATGTAGCCGTTGAGATCGTGCCCCGGGGAGAGATTCCCGATGGATTGAAGACTGGTGCTCATGTGCGTTGTCTCCATGGTTGACGACGTGTCAATGGGGAGAGCCAATCGGCTCGATCCACCGGAAAACACGCCGCAACAGGTTGTTCTGCCTGTTTGCGAGGATACCTGATGAGACCCTCAATCTAGACAAAAGTTCAAGATGTTCGCCAGCCTCGATGACTCGAAAACCCAGCGTCGCCTGGTGGTGACCCTGCATCCTGGGTGACCTTCTTACCGTATTTCGCCCACCTTGACCAGTTTTCGGGCCTCTGCTTCCAACCTAGCGCGGCTTGATGTCCGCCAGATGACGCCCGACGGCCAGCCACGCGCCCAGCCAGCCCAATAGTGTACTAAAAAGCAGCAGAAAAGCCGAATGAGTGGTGCCCAGGGAGGGCAGTGCGAACTGGGCACCGTAGCTCTCCGCCAGCGCCGCGACGGGTGACGCCAGCCAGTTGCCCCCGACGACCAGCATGACCAACGCCAGGACCCCGCCACCCAGGCCGTACCAGGCGCCGCTATAGAGGAACGGGCGTCGCACGAACGCGTGGGTGGCGCCGATCAGGGTCACTACCTCGATCTCCTGACGCCGACTCTCCACCGCCAGCCTGACCGTGTTGCCGACCACCAGCAGGACACCCAGGCCGAACAGCAGCGCCAGTGCCAGCGCGACACGTTGGCCGACCGCCGCCAATTGCTGAAGCCGATCCAGCCACGCCAGGTCGAGGCGAACCTCGTCGACGCCGTCGAGCGTCTGCAGACGCTGGCTCAGCGACTGCACGGCGGCGGGATCGGTATCGTCGGGAGTCACCACGACGCTTGCCGGCAGCGGATTGGTGTCGAGCTGGGAGAGCGCATCCTCGACCCCCAGCGTCTGCTGGAACTCCGCCAGCCCCTCGGCCGCCGTCACCAGGCGAGTCCCCGCAACGCCGCTCTGCTCGCCGACTTCGGCCGCCAGGCTCATGGCCCGGGATTCATCGACGTCGGCGTCGAAATAGACCGTCAACGTGGCACTCTCGTCCAGCTCGGCATCGACCAGGCGCGCACTGTCCAGCGCCAGCCATAACCCCGCTGGCAGGATCAACGCAATGGCGATCGCGAGCATGGTCAGCAACGTCGATATCGGGCGCCTGACCAGACGCAGGGCACTGTCGCTCATCATGGCCCGGTGATGCCGCAGCCAGGCCCGGCCGCCGCCGGACGACCGGCGCGTGGGCTTCTGGGCACCGCGCCGGGAGGGGCCGGTGGATTGGCGCTCGCTCATGCCGCCTCCCCATCGCCGACGAGACGGCCATCCCGCAACTTCAGCACTCGGTGGCGCAACCGGGCGATGAGGGCGAGATCGTGGCTCGCCACCAGCACCGTCGTACCGATGCGATTGAAATCCTCGAACAGCCGCATGATGTCGGCGGAGAGCTGGGGGTCGAGGTTGCCGGTGGGCTCGTCGGCCAGCAGCAACGCCGGCTTGTTGACCACCGCGCGCGCAATACCCACGCGCTGCTGCTCGCCGGTGGAGAGCTCGATCGGCAGCGCTCGCTCACGATGCAGCAGCCCGACCTTGTCCAGCGCGGCCCGCACGCGCCTGCCGGCATCGATGGGCTCGACGCCCTGAATGGTCAACGGCAGCGCGACATTGGCGAAGATATCGCGATCGAACAGCAGTTGATGATCCTGGAAGACGACGCCGATCTGGCGCCGGTAGTAGGGAACCTGACTGATATGCAACCGATCCAGATCGTGGCCGGCGACCAGCACCCGGCCACGCGAGGGGCGCTCGAGGCGCATGATCAGCCGCAGCAGCGAGCTCTTGCCGGCACCGGAGTGGCCGGTGAGGAAAAGCATCTCGCCGCGCTCGACCCGGAAATTGATATCGGCCAGCGCCTCGAAACGACCACCGTAGCGCTTGCCGACGTGCTCGAACGCGATCATGAGTCGGCGTCGCCGTCCCGTCCGAACAGCGCCTTGACGAACGTCTGGGCGTCGAACGGGCGCAGATCCTCCAGCGACTCGCCGACGCCGATGAAACGAATCGGCGTTCCCATCTTCTTGGCCAGGGCAAAGATGATGCCGCCCTTGGCGGTGCCGTCGAGCTTGGTCAGGGTGATGCCGGTCACCGGAATCGCCTCGTCGAACGTCGTCGCCTGGGAGATCGCGTTCTGTCCCGTTCCCGCGTCGAGCACCAGCATCACTTCATGGGGAGCGCTGGCGTCGAGCTTGGCCATGACCCGCTGCACCTTCTTGAGCTCTTCCATCAGATGGCTCTTGTTGTGCAGGCGACCGGCGGTATCGGCAATCAACACATCGACCTTGCGCGCGCGCGCAGCGGCGACCGCATCGTAGATGACCGAGGCACTGTCGGCGCCGGTATGCTGGGCGATCACCGGTACCCGGTTACGCTCGCCCCAGACCTTGAGCTGCTCCACCGCTGCGGCGCGGAAGGTATCGCCGGCGGCCAGCATCACGCTGCGCCCCTCGTTCTGGAAACGCTGGGTCAGCTTGCCGATGGTCGTGGTCTTGCCGACGCCGTTGACGCCGACCATCAGGATCACGAACGGACCCTCGCCTTTGGCCGGCAGTTGCAGCGGCTGGGAAACCGGTTCGAGCAAGGCCGCCAGCTCCTCCTGAAGCGCGCGATACAAGGCGTCGGCGTCGGCCAGCTCCTTGCGCGATACCCGACCGGTCAAACGCTCGATGATCTCGCTGGTGGCCTCGATGCCCACGTCCGCCAGCAACAGTTGGGTCTCGAGGTCCTCCATCAGCTCATCGTCGATCTGCTTCTTGCCCAGCAGCAGGTCGGCAATGCCGTCGGTCAGGTTGGCACGCGTACGCCCGAGGCCGGCACGCACACGCGAGAGCCAGCCGCCCTTGGGCTTCTCCTTCGGTGCCGGCGGACTCGGCTCTACCGCGGTCTCCATGGAGGGCGCTGGGGTCACGTCGGTTGCCAGATCGGCCTCGCGGGTACCATCCGCGGGGTACTCCTGCAGGGCCGATCGCGGCGACTCAGGGTCCAGCGGCTGAGCCAGCGACTCCTCGGCGGCCGTTGTCTCGACCGGCGAGGGTTGATAGTCCACCGGCACCGGTCGATCGGGAGATTCGGTCTCGACGGCCGACGCCGTGGCAGGGACTGCGGTTGCCACCGTCGGCGAGTCCGCTGACTCCTGCGAGGGGGAGGCCTCGGCGTTCCCGGAATCGGTCTCCCCGGCAGCAGACGAGCCCTCTTGTCCGGCCGGCGGCTGCGGTTCACCGGCACCGGTGGAACGTTCGCCTTCGACGTCTCCTTCCCGGTCTTCGACCACGCCAGTTTCCGGGTTCTCTTGTTCTGACGCCGCCTCGGCCCGTTCCGACTCGCGCCGGCGCGCCTCTTCTTCCTGCTGCTTTTTACGACTCTTGAATAGTCCGAACATGGATGGCTTCACTGCTGAAAAGCCGTGCTCGCGCCACTTACCAGCGTCGATCGTCACGGCTTCGGAGAATATCGTTATCGAGGGCTCATCCTATCACCGCGAGTGTTGCGGGGGTACAATTGCGCGCCATGAATCGACGCCGCCCACGCCGGGCTTCCGACAGCGCTCGCTCGCGCCAGACCTCTCAAGCCACCTCTCGCGGTGGCCGTGGCCAGTTGCGCCTGATAGGCGGCGAGTTTCGTCGCCGCAAGCTGCCGATACCGGACAGCCCCGGCCTGCGCCCGACACCGGACCGGGTGCGCGAAACCCTGTTCAACTGGCTGGCTTTCGATATTGCCGGACGGCAGGTGCTGGATCTCTATGCGGGCACCGGCGCACTCGGCCTGGAAGCGTTGTCGCGAGGGGCGGCCCGGGCCACGTTCGTCGAATCCACCGTCCCGGTGGCCAAGGTGCTGGAAGCGAATGTCGCCACGCTGGGCGCCGCCGGAGACGTCGTCGGCATCCCCGTCGAACGGTTCCTGGCGACGACGCCCAGCAGGTTCGATCTCGTCTTTCTCGATCCCCCTTTCCGCCAGGGGCTGGCCGCGAAAGCCTGCCTCGACCTCGAGCTGGGCGGTTGGCTGGCGTCCGATGCGGTCATCTATGTCGAGACGGAACACGAGCTCGTCTGGTCCCCGCCGGCATCTTGGCAACTTCATCGCGAAATCGTGGCGGGAGACAGTCATGGGCGACTTTTCAGACGTCAACCCGACGCCGGCTGACGTCGCCACTTCGAGACGCTTGTCGTCGGCCTCGGCGCCACGTAGGCTGCGGCCATCGAACCAGCGGCCATACCTCGGGAACGAGTCACGAACTTTCAAGGAGAGTAGAGATGAACGGTGAAATCTTCGCCAAACTGGAACAGAAGATTCAGGATGCCGTCGACAGCATCGAGATGCTGAAGATGGAGAATGAAGAGCTCAAGGCGGAGAACGCGCGCTTCCAGCAGGAGCGTGAGGAGTGGGAACAGCGCCTCGGAGGGCTGCTGGACAAGCTGCAATCGCTTGACAGCGCCTCCACCAGCGACAACGGCTGAGACGGCGACACGGGGCGACCTGCTCAGGCCGTCCCGTGCGGCAGCCAGCCCACCACGGCCTCGCTTTTCACTCCTCCGGGTCCCTGCCAAGTCATCCTCGCGTTCGGCCGGGCGTCCTCGGTCGATCGCGTCAGACCAGGTCCCGCGACATCAGCAGCGCATCTTCTCCACGTCCATCGTCACGACGGTAGTAACCGCGACGCTGGCCGTCGATCCTGAAGCCGGCACGCTCGTACAGTCGCCGCGCCGCCAGGTTCGATTCCCGCAGCTCCAGCAGCAGGCGCTCGGCCCCCTGGGCACGGGCGCATCGCATGACCCACCCCAGCATCTTCCATGCCAGACCTTGGCGTCGCGCATCGGGCAGCACGCAGATCGACTGTAGCTCGGCGTCAAAAGGCAGATAGGCCAGGATGGCGACGGCCCACAGTGTGCTGTCTTCGGCCGATCGAATGCCCCAGACCGCGTAGCCGTCGTCCCTCAACGCCGCCTCCAGCAGCGCTTCCGACCAGGCGTCATCGTTGGCTCGGCGCTCGAACGCCATCAACACCGGCAAGTCGTCGGCGTCGAGCCGGACCGGAATGGCCCCGCCAGTGAAGGCCTCGGGGTGAAAAGCGTCGATGGACATGGGCATGACTCGAGGAGGATCGTTCAAGCGCTCCGGCACCGGCAGGCGGGAGCTGCTATTCGGGAGAGTCCAGGCCCTGGCGCCAGGCGCTTCCCGCCGCCTGCAGCTGGGACCAGCACTCGCGCTTGGCATTGGCCGAGCTCAGCAGGTCGTCGGGGTGCGGCAGGCGGTGGCAGGCCCAATCGCCCTCGTCCCCCGAATCGCTCAGCAGCGACGACCAGACCTCATCGCCGACGGCGATGGCGCCGTCGATTCTCATACCGTGGCGACGCGCCTGCCCAGCGCAGAAGACCAGGATACCTTCACGCGCCTCATCGGCGGGATCGGTGGCCTGCAGGTCCATCAACGGCCAGGTCAGACGCGACAGCGGCGCCCCACCGGCGGGCATGCCGGCGCTCTGCAGCATCTGTCCCAGCAGCGCCTGGCCCGCGGCGGAGATCGGCCGCTCGCCGGGAAGCAGCAGCCACCAGCGCTCACCGATGACCGAGAGCGACAAGGTGAACCGAAGCGGCTCGGCGGCGGGCGCAGCATCCTCGGCAACGTCCACAGGGGCCTGCCCGGTCCCGGAGACCGTTGGCGCCGAAGAAACCGCCGCGTCGGAATCGGCGGTGCGGTCGGGAGAAGACGGCGGCGACTCGGCCCGGGGCGCGTCTTCCCCGAGCAGGGCCCTGGCGCGCGACAGCGGTGCCGCGGTCTGTTGCGTCGGCGACGCATCGGCGGCGGGCCGATCGCGCTCGACCGGTCGTGCCGGCGTTTCCAGCAACGCCTGCAGCCGCTGCCCCGGCGCCGGTTTTTCCGGTTCGGCCGCGGCTTCCCATTCAACCTGCTCGGTCGGCTTGGCGTTGACGAAGCGATACCGCGAGGCCCAGGTGGAGATCCCCATGGCCTCGAGGTACTGCAGCCGCTGCGGATCGCCGATCACTGGCCGCCCCCGCCGCGACAGTGGGGCGAATCCGGACGTACGCCGCCACGGGTCGACCACTGTTGCGGCGTGTAGAGATGCAGTGCCAGCGCATGGACGGGGCCGGCGAGTTCATCAGCGAGCAGGCTGTAGATCAACTGGTGGCGCTTGACCGGCATCAGCCCGGCGAATCGCTCCGAGACCAGCGTCACCTTGAAGTGAGTTTCGGAATCCGGTGGCACATGATGCATGTGGCTCTCGTTCTCGACCGTCATCTCGACCGGCTCGAGCGTCGCGAGTTTCTCTTCGATACGTGCCTGAACACTCATGACAGTTCCTCCTGAACCAACCGGACCATTGTAACGCCTTGCTCGGGGATTGGGTGAGCCTCGAGCAGGGCTCAGCGCCGAAGTCCCTTGGCGGCCATCGGCGTACGATAGAGACTCAAAGCCAGTGCGATCGCCACCGATGCACACCCCACCCAGAGCGACAGCGTGAGCGAACCGAACGAGAGACCGAGGATCAGCCCGACCAAGGCCGTGCCCAGCGACTGCCCGAAGGTGCGCACCGAGGCCAGCACGCCAGAGGCGTTGGCGCTGAGATCGACCGACACGCTGCCGATCATCTCGCGATTGTTGGGCGCCTGGAACAGGCCGTAACCCACCCCGCAGAGCGCGGTGCGCCAGATCACGTCGAGGTAGCTCGAGTCGGCGCCAAGGCCAGTCAATGCCAGCATGCCGAGCAGGAACAAGCCCAGGCCGGTCGAGCTGATCAGCGCCGGGTTGCCCTTGTCCGCCAGGCGCCCTGCCAGCGGCCCGATGATCATGATCACCAGCGGCCAGGGCGTGAACAGCACTGCCGACATGATCGGCGAGACGCCCATGACGGTCTGGTAGAGAAATGGCAGCCCCACGAACGCCACGCCCTGGGCCAGGAATGCGAACATCGACACCACCGCCGCGAACGAGAAGCGCGGCTCGACGAACAGTGCCAACGGCACCAGCGGCTTGGCGACATGGCGCTGGCGATAGACGAATCCCACCAGGCAGATCACGCTGACAGCCAGCGTCGCCAGGGCCAGCACGCCCCCCTTCCCGTGGCCGAACTGATCCAGCGCGAAGACGCTGCCACTGAGCATGACGATCGACATCAGCGCGCCCCAGATATCGATCCGCCCCGGAATCGCCTTCTCCCGCGGCAAGGCGCGAACCCCCAGCGTCAGCGCCAGCAGACCGATCGGCACGTTGATCGCGAACAGCCACGGCCAGCTCGCCAGGTGCAGGATCAGCCCCCCCAGCGACGGCCCTGCAGCAATGCCGAAAGCCACCGTCAGCGCGCTCAGTCCGATCGCCGAGCCCAGCAGACGGGTAGGAAAAATGATGCGGTAGAGCGATGGCCCGATGCTCAACATCGCAGCGGCGCCGATCGCCTGCAGCCCCCGCATCACCAGCAGGAATTCGAACGAACGGGACAGCGCACAGCCCAGGGACGCCACGGTGAAGACCGCCAGCCCGCCAATATAGAGCCGGTGACGACCGATGCGTCGGCTCACCGCGGCGAAGGTCAGCAGAAGCGCCGCCGTCACCAGCTGATAGACGTTGGCGATCCAGATCGATTCGGCGCCGCTGATCGCCAGCTCCTTGGCCAGCGTGGGAAGGGCAATGTTGACGATACCGTTGTCCAGCACCGCCATCTGGGTGCCAGTGATCATCGCCAGCAGCGCCAGCTTGCGTTCACGTCCGGGAAGACCGTCGTCCCCCGGCCGCTCCTCGAACAGCCGCTTCAGCATGGGCTGCAGAAGCGCGGAGCATCGCCCTCGAGTAACATCCGCAACCTCACTCCTCGTCGGTCTCCATCAGCAGTTCGTCGTCGACTTCGGAGGTCTCCAGCTCGGCCTCGTCGTCGAGGTCCACCGCCAGATAACTGTGTTCCAGGGTGAGAAAGGTCTCGAACAGCGCCCAGTCCAGGCTCTCCGGCCACTGGCGCTCATCTTCCTCCCACGCTCGCAGCTCGGTCTCGAGGATGTCGTAGTAGCGCTCTCCGACATAGGCCTGCAGGGCTTCCGGCGTATCCATCTCGGGGATGAGATAGACGGTATTCTCGCCAGCGATGTCTTCGAGCGTCAGGTCGTCTTCACCGACCATCGGCTCCAACGAGTTGACCCAGTCGACGAACGCCTGGGTCGGCTTGACGCTCAGCGCGGAACGGTTGAGCAGCTTCATCGGTGTCACCTCTATCTTGGGAGCCGCACGGGGTCGGCAGAATTCGAACCGCAGCCATTATGGGCGCTCGCTGCGCCCCTGACCAATAACTCTTGCCCGGCTGCGCCGCGAGCCGCGAGCCGCGAGCCGCGAGCCGCGACTGCAAGTCTCACCCGAAACGCACGGCTCGCAAGCTCGTAGCTCGTAGCTCGTAGCTCGTAGCTCCGTATTATTCCGGGCGCATCGCCGGGAACAGCAGCACATCACGGATCGAGGGGCTGTCGGTCAGCAGCATCACCAGCCGGTCGATGCCGATGCCCTCGCCGGCGGTGGGCGGCATGCCGTACTCCAGCGCACGCACGTAGTCGGCGTCGTAGTACATCGCCTCGAGGTCGCCGGCGTCCTTTTCGGCGGCCTGGGCGGCGAAGCGCTCGGCCTGATCCTCGGCGTCGTTGAGCTCGGAGAAGCCGTTGGCGATCTCCCGCCCGCCGACGAAGAACTCGAACCGGTCGGTGACATGGGGATTGGTATCGTTGCGTCGCGCCAGCGGGCTCACCTCGGCCGGATACTCGGTGATGAAGGTGGGCTGATCGAGCTCGGCTTCGGCGACCTCCTCGAAGATCTCGGTCTGCAGCTTGCCCAGCCCCCAGCTCGGTTTGGTCGCGATACCCAGACGCTCGCAGGTCGCCCTGGCGGCCTCGAGGGTATCGATATCCGCTTCGCCCAGCCCGTCCCCATGCTCCAGAATCGACTGACGCAGGGTCAGGCGGCGGAACGGCTCTCCCAGATCGTAGTCGGTGCCCTGGTAGGTGACGGTGGTCGTGCCCAGCACCTGCTCGGCCGCATCGCGGATCATCGCCTCGGTCAAGTCGAGCAGATCACGATAGTCGGCATAGGCCCAGTAGAACTCGAGCATGGTGAATTCGGGGTTGTGCCGCGTCGACAGGCCTTCGTTGCGGAAGTTGCGATTGATCTCGAACACCCGCTCGAAGCCGCCGACGACCAGCCGCTTGAGATAGAGCTCCGGTGCGATGCGCAGATACATGTCGATATCCAGCGCATTGTGGTGCGTGGTGAACGGTCGCGCCGTGGCGCCGCCAGGGATCGGCTGCAGCATCGGCGTCTCGACCTCCATGAAGCCCCGCTCCACCATGAACCGACGGATCGCGGCGATGACGCCGGAGCGCACCTCGAATACCCGACGCGACTGCGGGTTCATGATCAGGTCGACGTAGCGCTGGCGATAGCGCGCTTCCAGATCGGTCAGGCCGTGAAACTTGTCCGGCAGCGGACGCAGACTCTTGGTCAGCAGCTTCGCCTCGACCAGCATCACGTAGAGATCGCCCTTGCCGGACTTGTGCACCGGGCCGCGGCCGGCAACGATATCGCCGATATCCCAGCTCTGGATGTCTTCCAGCAACTCGGCGGGGAGCCCCTTCTTGTCGACGTAGAACTGGATCTGGCCGGAAGCGTCCTGGATCACCACGAACGGCCCGCGCTTGCGCATGATGCGGCCGGCAACGGCAGCCTGGCGGTCGAGCGCCTCGAGCTCGGGTTTCTCCTTGTCGCCCAGCTCCGCCTGCAGGTCCGCCGCCAGACTGTCGCGTCGGAAATCGTTGGGGAAAGCGCTGCCGCCCTGCTCCGCCGCACGTTCGCGGCGGGCCGCCAGCTTGCCACGGCGCTCCGCGATCAGCCGATTTTCTTCCTGGGCTTCATGCTGTGCATCGGAAGGAGATTGCGGGTTGTCCTGGTTCGCCATGTCGTCGCCTGTCGAAAATTGAAATAAAGCCGCGAGCCGCGAGCCGCGAGCCGCGAGCCGCGAGCCGCGAGCCGCGAATGCAAGTCTCAGCCAAAACATAACGCCCGTAGCCCGTAGCCCGTAGCCCGTAGCCCGTAGCCCGTAGCCCGTAGCCCGTAGCTAGAGACCTTGCTTCAAACTCGCTTCGATGAACTGGTCCAGATCGCCATCGAGCACCTTGTCGCAGTTGCTGCTCTGCACGCCGGTGCGCAGGTCCTTGATCCGCTGGTCATCCAGGACGTAGGAGCGAATCTGGCTGCCCCAGCCGATGTCGGCCTTGCTCTCCTCGGCCTGCTGCTTGGCGGCGTTGCGCTTCTGCATCTCGTGCTCCCACAGCTTTGCCTTCAACTGCTTCATGGCAAAGTCGCGGTTGGCGTGCTGGCTGCGCTGGCTCTGGCAGGCCACCACGATACCCGTCGGCTCGTGGGTGATTCGCACCGCCGAATCGGTGGTGTTGACGTGCTGGCCGCCGGCGCCGGAGGAGCGATAGGTGTCGGTGCGCAGATCGGCCGGGTTGATCTCGACCTCGAAACTGTCGTCCACCTCCGGAGAGAGGAACACCGACGCGAAAGAGGTGTGCCGCCGGCCGCCGGAGTCGAACGGACTCTTGCGAACCAGCCGATGGACACCGGTCTCGGTCCTGAGCCAGCCGAACGCGTACTCGCCCTGGACGTGGATGGTGGCGGACTTGATGCCCGCGACCTCGCCGGCGGAGACCTCGGTCAACTCGGCCTTGAAGCCGTGGTGCTCGGCCCAGCGCAGGTACATGCGCAGCAGCATGTTGGCCCAGTCCTGCGCCTCGGTGCCGCCGGAGCCGGCCTGGATGTCGAGATAGGCGTTGTTCTCGTCCATCTCGCCGGAAAACATGCGCCGGAACTCCAGCTTGTCGAGCTGTCCCTCGAGATAGGACAGTTCCTTGCGCACCTCGTCGATGGTGGCGTCGTCCTCCTCCATCACCGCCAGCTCGAGCAGCTCGCGGTTGTCGGCCAGACCGCTATCGAGGGTGTCGATGGTCTCGACCACGGCTTCCAGCGACGCCCGCTCCTTGCCCAGTTTCTGGGCGTAGTCGGGATCGTTCCAGACGTCCGGGTTTTCCAGCTCTCGGGAGACTTCTTCTAGCCGGTCTTTCTTCTCGGCATAGTCAAAGATACCCCCTCAGGACGTCTGTCCGTTCGGACAGGTCCTTGATGAGGTTATTGATCGGATTGATCTCTTGCATGGGGCTCCTGCCAACGTCGCCACCGACGCGTCGAACCTTCCCGGAAGACGGGGGTGGTCGACTCGTCGAAAAAAGGACGCCTATTGTAGCCAAACCCCGGCATAGCGTCATCCCGCCGTCGACCGTCTCACGCTGTGCGAATCGAGACGATGCGCTAAGGTGGAAAGAATAAAAACCTGATCATCCATTACCGTTCGAGGGATCCCACTTTGATATCACCGACTCGCCTGGCAGCCGCCATCGGTTTCGCAGCCACCCTGAGCGCCCTGCCCATCCAGGCAGCCACACTGCACATGGGCATCTCCGGCGATCCCGCGTCGCTGAGCCCGGCCAAGATCACCGGTGGCGTGTGGGAAGAGGATGTGCTGCGGGACATCTTCGAGGGCCCGATCGCCATCGATGCCGACGGCCGGATCATCCCCGGCGCCGCCGAAAGCTGGGAGATCTCCGACGATGGCAAGACCTACACCTTTCATCTGCGCGACGGCCTCGAATGGTCCGACGGCGAGCCGCTGACCGCCGACGACTTCGTCTACGCCTACCGCCACCAGGTCGATCCCAAGACCGCTTCCAACTACGCCCACCGCCTCTATCCGGTGGTCAATGCCCAGGCGATCAACGCCGGCAGCAAGCCGCTCGATTCGCTGGGGGTCGAATCCCTGGACGACGGCAAGACGCTCAAGATCACCCTCAACGCCCCCACCGTCTATTTCCTCAAGACACTGGTGCTGCCGTTCGCCTACCCGATCCCCAAGCATGTGGTGGATGAGTTCGGCGACGACTGGAGCGACCCCTCCCACATCGCGGTCAACGGCGCCTTCAAGCCGGTGAAGTGGGTCTCCAACACCGAGCTGGAGACGGTCAAGAACGATCACTTCCATGATGCCGACAACGTCAGCCTGGATGGCGTCGACTACTACCCGCTGGAGGACAAGAACGCCGGCATCCAGCGCTTTCGTGCCGGAGAGCTGGATATCCTGCGTGACTATCCGGCGGCGCAGTATCCGCGCCTCTCCGAAAACCTGCCCGATGCCACCCATCTGTTCCCCTCGCTGGGCACCTACTATTACGTGTTCAACCTGCGCGACGGCTCGCCGGTGGCGGACAAGCGCGTCCGCGAGGCGCTGAGCCTGGTGATTCGCCGCGACGTCATCGCCAAGCAACTGCTGAAAGGCGGCGTCGAGCCAGCCACCTCGCTGGTACCGCCGGGAACCAGCGACTACGAGGCCCAGTCCCAGCCCGGGCTCGATGACGACATGGACAGCCGCCTGGCCAAGGCCAAATCGCTGATGGAAGAGGCCGGCTACGGCCCGGACAAGCCCCTCGAGCTGACCCTGCGGTTCAACAGTGGCGACGAACACCGTCAGATCGCCGTCGCCGTCGCCGCGATGTGGAAGCCGCTGGGGGTCGACGTCGAACTCAGAAACACCGAAGCCAACGTCCACTACGCCGATCTGATGGAGGGCGATTTCCAGGTTGCCCGCGCCGCCTGGATCTCCAGCTACGACGACGCCCAGAACTTCCTCCAGCTGCTGTCGGCGGAGACCAACAACTACGGCGCTTACCAGAACGACGACTACAACCAACTGGTCAGCCAGTCGGACGCCGAGCAGGACCCGGGCAAGCGGGCGCAGCTGATGCAGCAGGCCGAGGCACTGGCGCTGGCCGACTATCCGCTGACGCCGATCTATACCTACAGCTCGCGCAATCTGGTCACTCCCGAAATCGAGGGATGGAACGACAACGCGCTGGACATGCACGCCTCGCGCTGGATCGAGCTGCCGGAGTGACTAGACCAACGTCTAGCTGTGACCGAAATCACAACGGAGGCGGCGTCACTGCCGCCCTCGCGCACCTATATGCATGAGATGAAACGGACTATCGAGCATTTGAATTAGACGGATCATGAGGTTCGCGCGAAGGTGTCGCATCGATCCCCGGGATGGCCATTGGCCGATTCACTGATGGCACGCTCGCGGCGATCGCCCTACAGCGAGCCTTTCACAACGGATCTTCACAACAACAAGTCGGAGCTTTTCAAAGATGTCGAAGCTGCAACTCCCCCGCACCCTGTTTCCCCTGAGTGCCCTGGCGCTGGCCACCTCGCTGATGGCCTCGCCGGCGCTGGCCGAGACCCTCAGTATCGGTGTCCAGGGCGAGCTCGCCTCTTTCGATACTTCCCAGGTCTCCGGCGGCGTGTGGGAATCCCAGGTGCTGATGGACGTCTATGAGGGCCTTATCAAGCAGTCTCCCGATGGTGAATTGCTGCCGGGCATGGCAACGAAGTGGGAGGTGTCCGACGACGGCAAGACCTACACCTTCCATATGCGGGAAGATGCGAAGTGGTCCGACGGCGAGCCGGTCACCGCCGAGGACTTCGTGTTCGGCTGGCAGCACCTGCTGGCGCCGGAGAACGCTTCCAAGTACGCCTACATGCTCTATCCGATCGTCAACGCGAAGGCGATCAACACCGGCGACAAGGCCGCCGACACGCTGGGGGCGGAATCTCTCGACGACGGCAGGACGCTCAAGGTCACCCTCAACCATCCCACGCCCTACTTTCCACAGTTGCTGACCCACTACACTGCCTACCCGGTGCCCAAGCACCTGGTCGACGAGTACGGCAAGAACTGGGTCAAGCTGGACCATATCGCCACCAACGGCGCATTCAAGCCGGTGGACTGGATCTCGCAGTCGAAGATCAGCGTCGAGAAGAGCTCGACCTACTACGATGCCGACGATGTCTCCCTGGATGGCGTCAACTACTTCACCGTCGAAGACCGCAACGCTGGCATCTCGCGCTTTCGCGCCGGCGAGCTTGACGTGCTGCGCGATTACCCCTCCAGCCGTTACCAGTGGCTGACCGAGAACCTCCCCGACGCCACCCACATGAGCCCGATGCTGGGTTCCTACTACTACGTGCTCAACCAGCGCGACGGGCACCCGACGAACGACAAGCGGGTACGCGAGGCGCTCAATCTGGCGATTCGTCGCAACGTGCTCTCCGAGCAGATCATGGCTGGCAGCTTCAAGGCCTCCACCGCCATGGTCCCGCCCGGTACCAGCCACTACGAAGCCCAGCATATGGATCTGGGCAGCGACGATATGAACGCGCGCATGGCCAAGGCCAAGGAGCTGCTGCAGGAAGCGGGCTATGGCCCCGACCATCCGCTGAATCTGCGCCTGCGCTACAACACCAGCGACGAGCACAAGAAGATCGCCATCGCCGTGGCCGCGATGTGGAAGCCGCTGGGCGTCAACGTCCAGATGATCAACTCCGAAGCCACCGTCCACTACCAGACCATTCAGCAGGGAGATTTCGACGTCGCCCGGGCCGGCTGGATCGCCGACTACAACGACGCCGAGAACTTCCTCACCCTGCTGCACACCGGGGTCGGCAACAACTACGGCGCCTACTCCAACCCGGAATATGACAAGCTGATGGATCAGGCTGCCCAGACCCAGGATCTGGATGCCCGCGAGAAGCTGCTCGAGAAGGCGGAGAACGTGGCGCTGGACGACTACGCATTCATCCCCATGCTGACCTATGTCACCCGCAACCTGGTGAATCCGAAGCTCGAGGGCTGGGAGGACAACGTCGAGGACGATCATCCGTCCCGCTGGGTTCACTTCACCGAGTAACGGCTTGAGCTGTCTTGCGGGGGCGCCGACATGAGTCATCCAGGAGCATCGACATGACTTGTGTCGCCGTCGCCGTGGCGGGATTGTGGACCTCCCCCGAAGCGCCCCGGGCCATCGACGTCCCGGCGCTGGGCAACCCGGCACAGCTCGAACGCTGGCTCTCCCGACTGGACGACGAGACCCGTCTGGCGCTGTGCAAGGAGAAGCGGCTCGCCACTCAGGTACTGCTGGACACGCCGGTCGAGATACTCGAGCGCCATCGTGATGGCCACGACAACGACTGGTGTCGCGTGGTGATCCCGAGCCAGCGGTCCTCGTTGGACGAGCGCGGCTACCCCGGCTGGATACCGGCGGCGCAGCTCGTCGAGGCTGAGGGCTGTCCGGCCGATGCCGAGTCGGTGGTGGTGATGGCTCCCATCGCCTGGCTGCAGGGTCTATCCCAGGGACGCTCGCTGAAACTGAGTTTTCTGACTCGGCTGAAACTGGCCGACCCGGTGACGGAAGTCGCTGACCGGAGAGCGTCTCGCGTCTGGGTGGAGACATCGCTGGGACGCGGCTGGCTGCCGCGCGACAGTGTCCAGTTGCCGGGCGAGAGCCTGCCGTCGACTGCCGCGACGCTGGAAACGCTGGGGCGGCGCTTCGACGGTCTGCGCTATCTCTGGGCCGGCAACTCGAGCTTCGGCTACGACTGCTCGGGGCTCGTTCACAGCCTGTTCGCCGCCATCGGCATTCGTCTGCCTCGGGACGCCCACGACCAGGTCGAGACAGGGCTTCCGGTGGCGCCGGACGAGCGCCAGGCGGGCGATCTGCTGTTCTTCGAGAAGCCCAACGACACGGGCCGGCTGGTAGCCGATCACGTGGCGCTCTATCTCGGCGATGACCGCATGCTGCACGCGCCGACCAACAATGCCCGAATCGAATGTCGCCGACTTTCGGGCAGTCGCTACGAAACGCAGCTCTGCGCCGTGCGTCGCTATCTCGACCCGGGCGATCCGGGAACGGCGATTCCAGCGGGAACTATTCCAGCAGGAACCTGAAGACTTAAGATCGAGACGGGGTCGCCAGAACCGGCGAATACGCCAGCAGCCCCGGCCATAACAAACGCTCAACAACGGATGGACTCGATCATGCGTAAACAGCCCCACCAAAGCGCGCGCCGACGATTCGTTCGGCTCGGCCTCCCCTTGCTGATGGCCGCGAGCCTGATCGCGTCGGGGGGCGTCGCCACCGCCCAGGCCGCGACGCTGAGTATCGGCATCCAGGGTGAGCCGGCGTCACTGGATACCGCCCGGATCGGGGGTACCACCTGGGAGAACGACGTCCTCGGCGATCTGTTCGAGGGCCTGGTCACCCTGGACCCCGCCGGCGAGTACATTCCCGGCGCCGCCAGCGGCTGGGACGTCAGCGACGACGGTACCGTCTACACCTTCGAGCTGCGCGACGACGCCAACTGGTCGGACGGTGAGCCCGTGGTCGCCAGGGACTTCGTACTCGCCTTCCAGCGTCTGTTCGATCCGGCCAACGGCGCCGTCTACGCCAGCCTGTTCTACCCGATTCGCGGCGCCGAAGCGCATACCAAGAGCGAGCAGGACGCCCCCGAACTCGGCGTCGAATCGGTCGATGCCAAGACCTTGAAGATCACCCTGAACCAGCCGACGCCCTACTTTCCGACACTGCTGGCGCATATCGCCGCGTCGCCGGTGCCTTCGCACCTGATCGAGCGCTTCGGTAACGACTGGACCCAGATGGATCACATCGCGACCAACGGCGCCTTCACCCCGACAAGCTGGACCTCCCACGATCACATCGCGGCGCGCAAGAACCCCGAATTCCACGACGCCGACGACGTCGTACTCGATGGGGTCGACTACTATCCGGTCGAGGATCGCAGCGCCGGTCTGCAACGCTTCCGCGCCGGCGGTCTCGACATCGTTCGTGATTTCTCGCCGGACCGCTACCAGTGGCTGCAGGAGAACCTCCCCGACGCCGTTCACCTCGCACCGCAGCTGGCCAATTACTACTTCGCGCTCAACCAGCGCGATGGCCATCCGACGGCCGACAAGCGCGTGCGCGAAGCGCTCAATCTGGCAATCCGCCGCGACGTGATCGCCGACAAGATCATGGGCGGTGTCGTCTCCCCGGCCAGCGGTTTCGTCCCCGGCGGCGTCAGCCACTACGACGCCCAGACCATGCCCGGCCTGGCTCGGCCGATGGATGAGCGGATTGCCGAGGCCAGGAGCCTGCTCGAAGACGCCGGCTACGGCCCGGGCCATCCGCTGAAATTGACGCTGCGCTACTCCACCACCGAGGCCAACAAGCGCATCGCCGTGGCGCTGGCCGCGATGTGGCAGCCGCTCGGGGTCGAGACGCAACTGATCAATGCCGAGGGCGCGGTCCACTACGCCGAGCTCGCCAACGGCAACTTCGATGTCGGTCGTGGCAGTTGGGTCGCGGATTTCGACGACGCCAGCAACTTCCTCGGCATCCTGCAGAGCGACTCGCCCAAGAACTACGGCGGCTATCGCAGCCCGGCGTTCGACGAGCTGATGGCCAAAGCCAGCCGCGAGACCGACGAAGACGCTCGCCAGCAGCTGCTGCAGCAGGCGGAGCGGCAGGCGCTTTCCGACTATGCGGTGGCACCGATCTACGTCGACGTCTCGCGCAACCTGGTCAACCCCAAGCTGGATGGCTGGGAAGACAACGCGCTCAACCGGCACCTGTCGCGCTGGCTTTCGCTGCCGCAGGGGAACTGAGACCCATACCCGAGGGCGTTGGCGAAGAGGCACTCATGACAACAACAAGAGAGACCGCTGGAGCGAGGGCGGAATCAGGCATGACGAAAACAACAGTCAGAAAACTGCTCGTCATCGCGAGCTGCGCGATGTTCACACTGATGCCGCCGATGGCAGTGGCCGATATCGAGGGAGGCAAGCAGGTCCTGCGCCGCGCCAATGGGGCCGAACCCTCGTCGTTGGACCCGCAGCTGATGACCGGGACCTGGGAGTCAGCCATCATCTCGGATCTGTTCGAGGGATTGCTCACGCGAGATGCGGATGGCGGCTCGATCCCGGGCGTCGCCGAGTCCTGGGACATCTCCGACGACGGGCTGCACTACACCTTCCATTTGCGTGGCGATGCAAAATGGTCGGACGGAACGCCGCTGACCGCCGACGACTTCGTCTATGCCTGGCGTCGAATCCTCAGCCCGGAACTCGCCGCCCCCTACGCCTACATGCTCTATCCGATCCTCAACGCCCGTGCCTATAACCAGGGCGAACAACCAGCCGATGCGCTGGGCGTCGAGGCCAGCGATGACCATACGCTGAGCGTCACGCTGGCCCGCCCCACGGGCTATTTCCTGGAGATGCTGAGCCACGCATCGACCTACCCGGTGCCACGCACCGCCATCGAGCAGTACGGCAGCGACTGGACCAAGCCCGGTCACATGATCTCCAACGGCGCTTTCGAACTGACCGAGTGGGTCTCCCACGACCACATCGCCGCAGTGAAGAACCCCGACTTCCACGATGCCGCCAATGTCGCGCTCGACGAGGTCCGGTTTCTGCCCATCGACGATGGTCGCGCCGCCCTCAATCGCTTTCGTGCCGGCGAGGTCGACATGACCAGCAGTGTGCCGACCGATCGCATCGAGTGGGCACGCGAGAATCTGCCTGACGCGCTGCATGAAACCCCAACGCTGGCGACGTTCTATTTTGCGTTCAACCAGCGCCCGGGCAGCGTGCTCGATGATCCCCGTATTCGCGAGGCGCTCAACCTTGCCGTTCGTCGTGACATCATCACGACGCAAATCACCAAGCTCAATCAGCCCCTCGCCTATAGCCTGGTGCCCACCGCGATCAGCCATTATGACGGTCCCGAGTTCGACTTTGCCCGGGAACCGATGGCTAAGCGGCTCGCCCAAGCGAAAGCGCTCATGCAGGACGCCGGCTACGGCCCCGATCACCCCCTGCATCTGACGATCGACTACATCACCAATCAGGACACCAAGCGTATCCCGGTTGCCATGGCCGCGATGTGGAAGCCGCTCGGGGTCGAGGTCACGCTCACCAACAGCGACGCCGCCGTCTACTACTCGAAATTGCGCCAGGGCGACTTCCAGATCGGCATGGCGCCGTGGAACGCCGACTATAACGACGCCAGCAACTTTCTGGATCTGTTCCGCACCGGCGTGCCCAACAATCACTCCGGCTATAGCAACGCCGCCTACGACGCCATGATGGAGCGCGCCTCGAACGAGTTGGATCCGGACGAGCGCGCGCGGCTCATGGCCGACGCGGAGGGCATTCTGCTGGACGACTACGCCATGTTGCCGCTCTATTTCTACATTCGACCGGCACTGGTCTCGCCCTCGCTCTCCGGCTGGAAGGAGAGCCCGATGGACGATCATCTGAGCCGCTGGATGCACTTCGAAGATCCCGAATGACCCCTCTGAATGACGATGCCGACGAGTGAATTACGCATGACCGCAGCCAAGCCGAGAAGAGACCGCAATACATGCTGATCTACACCCTCAAGCGCCTGCTGCAGGCGATTCCCACGCTGCTGATCGTGATCACGATCTCGTTCTTCCTGATGCGTGTGGCGCCCGGCGGCCCATTCGACGGCGAGCGCCAGCTGCCGCCGGAGATCGAAGCCAACCTGATGGCCGCCTACCATCTCGACGAGCCGCTGCCGATGCAGTATCTGCGCTACATGGGCAATCTGCTCCAGGGCGATTTCGGGCCGTCGTTCAAGTACAAGGACTTCTCGGTCACCGAGCTGATCATGCAGGGTTTTCCGGTCAGCCTGGAGATCGGCGGGCTGGCGATACTGCTGGCGCTGATGATCGGGCTGCCGCTGGGGATCGCGGCGGCGATCAAGCGCAACTCCACCGTGGACTACCTGGTCATGGGCACGGCGCTGACCGGTATCGCCGTCCCCAACTTCGTGATCGCGCCGATCTTCGCCCTGGTGTTCGGCGTGCTGCTGGGCTGGCTGCCGGCCGGGGGCTGGAACGGTGGCGCCCTGCCCAACCTGGTCCTGCCGGTGGTGGCGCTGTCGATCCAGCAGATCGCCTATATCGCCCGGATGATGCGCGCCAGCATGATCGAGGTGCTGGGCAGCCACTTCATTCGCACCGCGCGGGCCAAGGGTCTCAACGAGGGCGAAGTGATCTGGCGCCACGCGCTTCGCCCAGCCCTGCTACCGGTGATGTCCTACCTCGGCCCGGCCATCGCCGGGATCATCACCGGGTCGGTGGTGATCGAACAGATCTTCGGCATCCCGGGGATCGGCCGCTACTTCGTCCAGGGCGCGCTCAACCGCGACTACACCCTGGTGATGGGCACCGTGGTCTTCTACGGCGTGCTGATCGTGCTGATGAACCTGATCGTCGACCTGCTCTACTCCGCGCTCGATCCCCAAATTCGCTACGACGACTGACTCATGAACAGTGACCGCCTCATGACCAACGACCGAGCCTCAACTCCATTCATTCGTGCCACCGGGGAGGCCGCCAATGACGTCTGATTCCAAGCCCTACAGCGGCGAACGGCGGGATGGCGCCCCGCTACCCGCCGGCGGCCCCAACCCGCCCCGCGCTCCGGAACCGGAGGCCGCTGCGGCCCCCGTGGGCGAAAGCCTGGCCAAGGATGCCTGGCGGCGCCTCACCCAGAACCGTGCCGCCATGGCCAGTCTGGGCCTGCTGATCGCCATCGTGCTGGTCTGCGTCGCCGGCCCCTGGTTCCTGCCCTGGGGCCTGGCCGAGGTCGACTGGAACGCCTTCGGTACCGGCCCGACGCTGGAAGGTGCCCACTATCTGGGCACCGACGCCAACGGCCGCGACCTGCTCACCCGCGTGCTCTATGGCGGCCGCGTCTCGCTCTCGGTGGCGCTGGTCGCCTCCTTCGTCAGCCTGGTGATCGGGGTGCTCTACGGCGCCATCTCCGGCTATCTGGGCGGCCGCGTCGACAACGTCATGATGCGCTTCGTCGACATCATGTACTCGCTGCCGTTCATGTTCCTGGTGATCCTGTTGATGGTGGTGTTCGGCCGCAACATCTTCCTGATCTACGCTGCCATTGGCGCGGTGGAGTGGCTCGACATGGCCCGTATCGTGCGCGGCCAGACCCTGGCGCTGAAGCGTCGCGAGTTCATCGAGGCCGCCCACGCACTCGGTGTGCGGGATACCAAGATCGTCACCCGCCATCTGATTCCCAACGCCATTGGCCCGGTGATCATCTACGTCACCCTCACCGTGCCCAAGGTGATCCTGCTGGAGAGCTTCCTGTCGTTCCTGGGGCTCGGGGTGCAGGAGCCGCTGACCAGTTGGGGCGTGCTGATCTCCGAGGGGGTGGACATGATGGAGAGTGCCCCCTGGATGCTGCTGGTGCCGTCGTTCTTCCTCGCCGCCACGCTGTTCTGTCTCAACTTCCTGGGCGATGGGTTGCGTGATGCCCTCGACCCGCGCACACGCTGAGGATGACTCGATGACGCAATCACTACTGGAAATCGACAAGCTCAGCGTGACGTTTCAGCTGCCCACCGGCCCCGTGACGGCGGTCAAGGAGGTCAGCTTCGCCATTGCCGAGGGTGAGACGATGGCACTCGTCGGCGAGTCCGGTTCCGGCAAGTCGGTCACCTCCACCGCCGCCATGCGCCTGCTGCCGGAGCTCGCCGAGACCACCGGCGCAATCCGCTTCGACGGCGAGAACCTGCTGGAGGTCACGCCCAAGCGCATGCGCCGCGTGCGCGGCAACGACATCTCGATGATCTTCCAGGAGCCGATGACCTCGCTCAATCCGCTGCACCGGATCGGCAAGCAGATCGGTGAAGTGCTGATCCGCCACAAGCAGCTCAAGGGCCAGGCCAATCGGCAGCGCGTCCTGGAACTCTTGAGTCAGGTCGGCATCCCCGAACCGGAACGCCGGATCGATAGCTACCCCTACGAGCTCTCGGGCGGCCAGCGCCAGCGCGTGATGATCGCCATGGCGCTGGCCTGCGAACCCAGACTGCTGATCGCCGACGAGCCGACCACGGCACTCGACGTCACCGTGCAGGCGCAGATCCTCGATCTGCTCAAGTCGCTGCAGGCCGAATACGGCATGGCAATCCTGTTCATCACCCACGATCTGAGCATCGTTCGCCACTTCGCCGATCACGTCGCGGTGATGCGGTATGGCGAAGTGGTCGAAACCGGCCCCACGCTGGAGGTCTTCGACAATCCTCGGCACGACTATACCCGCATGCTGCTCGACGCGATTCCGCGCGGGCGCAAGGAGCCTGCCCCGGCAGACGCACCGGTGCTGATGAGCGGACGGGACATCAAGGTTCGTTTCGCGCTGAAGAAGCGCCTGTTCGGCAAGAGCGAATACTTCGAGGCGGTACGCGGGATCGATCTCTCCATCCGCCGTGGCGAGACCCTGGGTATCGTCGGCGAATCGGGCTCGGGCAAATCGACGCTAGGCCGCGCCTTGCTGCGACTGCTGAAGTCCGAAGGCGACATCCGCTTCGAGGAGGCCGACATCTCCGGGCTCGACAAGTCCGGCATGCGTCCGCTGCGCTCGCGCCTGCAGGTGGTGTTCCAGGACCCCTTCGGTTCGCTCTCCCCGCGCATGACCGTGGGCGACATCATCAGTGAAGGTCTCAAGGTTCATCATCCCGAGTTGAATCGCCGTCAACGCGAGGCCGAGGTCATCGCCGCGCTGGAAGAGGTCGCCCTCGATCCGGCCATGCGCAACCGCTACCCGCATGAGTTCTCCGGCGGCCAGCGCCAGCGCATCGCCATCGCCCGCGCGCTGATCCTCAAGCCCGAGCTGCTGCTGCTCGACGAGCCGACCTCGGCGCTCGACCGCTCGGTCCAGGTCCGGGTCATCGACCTGCTGCGAGACCTGCAGAAGAAGCACGGCCTGACCTACCTGTTCATCAGCCACGACCTCTCGGTGGTTCGCGCACTCTCCGATGACGTGATGGTGATGAAGGAAGGGCGCGTCGTCGAACACGGCTCGGTGGAATCGATCTTCTCGAATCCTCGAGAACCCTATACCCAGGCGCTGCTGAAAGCGGCGTTTCTGGAGAACGAAGTCGCGGCCTGAAGTTACCACCCAGCGCGCGAAGAAAGGCGATCGACAACAACAACCGACTCGAGAGGGCATCGTGGCTTCCAGCGGATTCATCCCCAACAAGACCGTCGCGTCATTGATCCTCGGCACACTCCTGACCAGCGCATCGGTCATGGCTTCCACAGCCGCGTTGGCGCAGTCACTGCCGCCGTCCGCCGAAAATGGGGAGTGGGATCTCTCCGATCTCTACGCCTCGCTCGACGACTGGCAGCAGGCACTGAAGGAGGTGGATAGTCGTATCCAGACCCTCGGTGACTATCAGGCGACACTGACCGACAGCCCCGAGGCGCTGGCCAAGGCACTGGATGCCATTCGCTCGGTGGAGAAATCCGCCAACCGCGTCCAGACCTATGCGTCCCTCCAGGCCGACGAGGATCTACGTGACGGTCCGGCGCAGGAGCGTCAGGCACAAGCCGAGCAACTGATGGCGCGGTTCGATTCGGCCATCGGCTACCTGCGTCCGACGCTGATCGCAATGGACCGAAGCGCTCTCTCGAGCTGGCTCTCCAATCCGCAGCTTCGGGATCACCGCCGCTTTCTGGAAAACGTGATTCGTGAAGCGCCACACACGCTCTCCGAGCAGACCGAGACCGCCCTGGCCGCCCTCGGCCCGGTGATGAGCCATGAGACGCCCTATTCGTTGCTGGCGAATTCCGATATCGAGTGGCCCACCCTCGAGATCGACGGCAAGCGTGTACGCCTCGACGCGGCGGGTTATGGCCAGTGGCGGGAATCCCAGGATCGCGATGTGCGCCGGCGGGTGTTCGAGGCCTACTGGCCAGCGTGGCAGCAGTACACCGCCACATTCGGCTCACTGCTCAACGCCCAGGTCCAGCAGCATGTCACCGAGGCGACACTGCGCCACTACGACAGCGCGATGGCCGCCGCGGTGTCTCGCGATGACATTCCGCCGGCGGTCTACCAGCAACTGATCGACTCGACCAACGCCCACCTGGACACGCTCCACCGCTACCTCAGACTGCGCCAGCGCATTCTCGGCGTTGATCAGTTGCACTACTACGATATCTACCCGCCACTGGCCGAACTCGACAAAACATTCGATCTCGATGACGCACGCGAATTGACCCGGGAAGCGACGACGCCGCTCGGCCCGCATTACGCCGAGCTGATCGGACAGGCCACCAGCGCCGCCTGGACCAGCGCCTATCCGAGTCAAGGCAAACGCTCCGGCGCCTACATGAACGGCTCGGCCTATGACGTTCATCCCTACGTGCTGATGAACTTCAATGGCAGTTACGGCGATGTATCGACCTACGCTCACGAGTGGGGCCATGGCGTACATAGCATGCTGACTAAGGAGAATCAGCCGTACGCAACGTCGGACTACTCGATCTTCACCGCCGAGGTCGCGTCCACGACTAACGAACAGCTACTGGTCGATCGCATGATCCGGCAGGCCAAGACCCCGGAGGAGAAGCTCTTCTACATCGGACAGGCGCTCGAAGCCATTCGCGGAACCTACTTCCGTCAGGCCCAGTTTGCCGAGTTCGAGTTGGCCATTCACCAGGCAGCCGAGAACGGCGAACAGCTATCCGGCGATCGCCTGACGAAAATGTACGGCGAGATTCTGCGCAAGTACTACGGCGTCGACCAGGGCATTACCGATATCGACGAGACGAACTACGCCGAGTGGGCTTACATCCCGCATTTCTACTACGACTTCTACGTCTACCAATACGCCACCTCTATCACGGCGGCACAGGTGTTTGCCCAAGGCCTCGAGGAAAATCCCCAGGCGTGGCGAGACAGATATCTCAACGTGCTCTCCCAGGGCGGCGCGCAAAGCGGTTATCAGTTATTGAAGAACGCGGGCGTGGACCTTGCAACGCCGGCGCCCTACGACAAACTCGATGACACGATGAACAAGCTAATCGATGAAGCCGAAGCCGCTCTCGACAAGGTCGGCTGACAAGCGGGTAGAAGACGCTCGGATTGAGAGATCCAGCCAGGATAATGACACCGCCGCTACGCATCAACGCCCTCACATCGAGGGCGTTTTTTTGCTTACGTTCATCGAAGCCGGCAACCGTATCTACTTTAGATACCGGGCATAATGACCATGATCGGCATGCGTTTTTTCTATCACATCATTCATGAAACGCATGTTTTTTTGCAGTGCGAATCGCCAGAATTCGCACTTATCGAGTGCAAGAAAACACACGCAATCGGCCGGCAATAGCCCTGTTGGTTGAAAGCCTGAAAAACCTCTTCGACATCACTCGCCGCAGCATAACAGGTGTTAAGGAATCTACGACGCCGCCCCGCGGCTCTTCAACCAAGATGACTACTCTCCTTTGAGGTTTCCAACGTCATTTCGCCAATAAAACAATCGTTTACTTGAGCCAAAACTGAAACCGCCGGTTTTGTATAAAATCTTCAATGCCACCGCCACCGCCCAGCGGCAATATTGCTTTCCACCCCGGCCATATTCGCACCGATTGGCACATATATTGCTGCAACTTCCAACAAGGGATTGTGGCTCCTGTCGCGGAGTCACCAACAAGCAGTCACTAGAACAATCGAGACAATATGACCGCGATTGACAACGCGCTTCCCGCTGGGGAAGTGACGCCGAAACACAGACACTCGATATCTCGGCCTGAAGTCCTGGTCCTGATAGCGATCTCGGTGCTTATCCATGGATTGATCTGGTGGTCATTGAATCGCCAACCCCTGGTTGCCGCTGAAGTGTTGCCGAATCAGGCATCCCAGGCATCGGAGGTGACCGTCTCATTGACCAGCGCGCCGCCACCCGAGCCGCCACCGCCGCCGCCGCCCGTTCAGGAGACGCCGCCCGTTCAGGAGACGCCGCCCGTTCAGGAGACGCCGGTCGTGGATGACGTTGCCGTCACGCCCGCTGAAGAGGAAGTGGCACCGGAGCCTGAGCCTGAGCCGGAACCGGAACCGGAACCGGAACCGGAACCTCAGCCTGAGCCACAACCCGAGCCCGAACCGCAGCCTCAGCCCGAACCGCAGCCCGAGCCCGAGCCCGAGCCGCAACCAGAGCCCGAGCCGGAGCCTCGGCCCGCGCCCGAGCCACAACCGAAACCCGCGCCCAAGCCAGCGCCCCAGAAGCCTGCATCGCCACCGAGCCAGCCTTCTCCGCCGACTGAAAGCGCAAGCGCAGCGTCCAGCAACGAGGTCACACCTGCCGTATCCGGCATGCAGAGCCTGGGCAACCCGCCGCCACGCTATCCGTCACTCGCACTGCGCCGCGGCTACGAGGGCAACGTGCAATTGAAGATCCTGGTCATGCCCGATGGCACGGCGGGTCAGGTACAGGTCATTCAATCCAGTGGTCATCGGGAACTGGACGAAGCCGCCGTCGAGACGGTTCGCGGCTGGACGTTCAAGCCAGCCAAACGGGGCGATACACCGATCAAGGGCTGGGCGCTGCAGACCATCGCGTTTCAGTTGCCCAATTGACGAACAACAACGATGCAACACTTTCAGCAAGGAAAAACACCATGATGGAATCCAATGACATCACCGCCATGATCGTACCCGGCGTGCTCTGGACGCTGATCGTCTTCTCTATCGCGACCTGGGCGATTCTGCTGATAAAGGGCCTGCAGTTCGCTCGTAATCGGGTCGAAAACAAGCGTTTCCAGAAAGCTTTCTGGGAGGCCAAGAGCATGGAGGAGGGCGAGTCGATCAGCGAAAAACGTCCGGGCACCATGGCATCGATCGCCCGCGCGGGTTTCGACGTGATCACCGGGCGCGACATCTCTCCCCGTAACCAGGACCTGGCTCAGAAGATCAACCGATCCGATCGCCTGGAGCGCACATTGAGACAGCAGATCCAGCGCGAACGCCGCTCTCTGGAAGGCGGTCTGGCGATCCTTGCCAGTATCGGCAGTACCTCACCGTTCATCGGTCTGTTCGGTACGGTGTGGGGCATCATGGAAGCCCTGATCACCATCGGCGAAACCGGCGAGGCAGGTCTGGACACCGTGGCCGGCCCCATCGGCCATGCGCTGATCGCGACGGGGGTCGGTATCGCCGCCGCGGTGCCGGCAGTGCTGGTCTACAACTACTTCACGCGCCGGCTGAAACTCAACGTATCGCTAATGGATGATTTCGCTCACGACTTCTACAGCCTGGCCCAGCAGCACGCCTTTCAAAGCCACGCGCCCAGGCCTGTCGCACCCGAAATACCGTCGCCTTCCCCAGCAATGGGGTGATCTCGAGTCACCGGTATCAGCCTCAATCCGCTCATGAAAAGGTAATGTGAAATGGCTTTTTCCAGTCACGACGACGATGAAGTTCTCAGCGAGATGAATGTCACCCCACTGGTCGATGTGATGCTCGTTCTACTGGTGGTTTTCATCGTCACCGCGCCGCTCATGACCAATGCCGTACACGTCAACCTGCCCAAGACAGGGGCGGTCGCGCCCCCCGAGACCAAGGAGCCAATGGTCGTGAGCGTCGATGCCGATGGCGCTTATTTCATTGGCAAAAAGGAGTACAGCTTCGAAGACCTGGAGCAGGCGCTCGTCCAGGCCCATGACGAGAATCCCGATCAGGCCGTACAGCTGCAGGCGGATGAAGGGGTGGAGTACGGCACCGTTGCCAAGGCCATGGCGGCGCTGGAGCGCTCTGGCATCCAGAAGGTGGCCGTTCTGACCCAGCAGTGATCTCAAGAGATTGCCTGGGATACACCACCTCGCAACGCGCGGGACGCCTGCCTGGCGTGATTCGTTTCACTGAAAAGGGAGAATGGACACTCAACGACAACGATAGCGTAGAGCACTCGAATAACAGCGATTGAACATCGAATACCAACAACTGCTATTCAAGGAACACCCTGATAATGACAACGCCAAAAATTTGGGATGCCAAGCATCCCAGGGAATCTCTTTGCTCAAAATCCGGCTGGCGGCTCTCGATGATGCGCCCGGCCGTGTGGCAAAGGTCGTCACTACTGGTGTCGACCTGCCTGATCCTTGCGGCGGCGGCACCACTGGCCATGGCACAGAGCAGTGACGATGACTATGTCGCCCCGCCGGCCGGTGCAGCCGACGAGATTGCCGAGCCGGCAGCGCCCGCCGAAGCGGCACCCGCTGCGGCTGCGGCCCCTGCCGCAGCCGTCGCGGCGCCCGCAGCGGCACCGACTCAGGATCTCGGCCGGATGGAAGTGACCGGTTCGGCAATTGCCCGGACCGATGCCGAAACGGCGGTCCCGGTGACGATCATCGAGGCTGAAGAGATGCGGCAGCAGGGCATTACTTCAACCGCACAGCTGCTTTCGCAAATTTCGGCCAACGACACGAGCTACGGGCCTGGGTTTGGTACCGGCACGGCCATTACCGGCGGAGCCAGCTTCGCCAACCTGCGCGGTATCGGCACAGACAAGACACTGGTGCTGCTGAACGGTCGCCGACTGGCCAACAACTCGCTGGATGGCAGTGCCGTCGATCTCAACTCGATTCCCTTCGGTGCCGTCGAGCGCGTCGAGGTCCTGCGTGATGGCGCGTCGGCCATCTACGGTACCGATGCCATTGGCGGGGTCATCAACTTCATCACCAAGAAAAATCTCACGGGTGGCAACGTCGAACTCGGCTACGACGCGCCCACCCATAGTGGAGGTGGCGATAGCGGCGACATCAGCGCGACCTGGGGTAACGGCGATCTCGAGAAAGACGGTTTCAACATCATGGGATCGATGCGCTATCGCAAGCAGGATGACGTCGACTACACCGACCGTGGCAGTATCCGCCAGATCTATGATCCTGCGCGCGGTATCAACGGCACTTCCTCTTTCGCTTATCCTGGCAACTATTATCAGGGCGGCGTGGCGGGCAACCCGCTCGCCGGAGAGGGGTGTGACGGAGAAGGATTGGTCGATACCGGCGGCGCCACCTGTACCTATGACTACGGTCGGTACGGGCAAATCCAGCAGAAGACGGAGAACACGTCGCTTTACACGCGAGCCGCTGCCAAGCTGGCGGAGAACCACACGGCCTCCCTCTCCTACCTGTGGTCACGAAATAAAAACACCTCGCTGAGCGCGCCATCCCCGACTTCCGGTGGTCCGGTCATTCAGCCCGGGACGCCCTTCTATCCGAACGATCCCGCGCTCGATCCGACCCAACCGATCGACGTACGGTGGCGTGGCATTCCCGCTGGCCCCCGCGTGACCGACAACACCATCGACGCCCAGCGTCTGGTACTGGATTTCACCGGCGATTTCTCCGGGTTCAACTACGATAGCGCCGTTTCCTGGAACCGCAGTGATACGGACCTGAACTATCGCAGCGGCTATCTCGACGACAATGACCTGCAAGACGCTTTCAATAATGGACTGATCGATCCGTTCTCCACCGACCCGCTGACTGCCGCCGGCCGACAGGCCCTGGCGGATGCCGAGGCCAGTGGACTGGTATGGACCGCCCAGAACGATGTCTACGCCTGGGACGGTAAACTCAGTCGTGAGATCGGCGACTGGTTTGGCGCCGGCTCCTCGGCCATCGCCGTCGGCGCCGACTACCGTCACGAGCGCCTGAAGCTCGAGACCGACCCCGATATCGCCTCGCGCGCGACCAGCGGCGGTCTTTCTCCGGATGCCTCCGTCAACGAAAGCCGCGATGTCAAAGGCATCTACAGCGAGTTGAACGTACCGATCATCGAAGGGCTGGAGATCACGGCGGCCGTGCGCTATGACGACTACAGCGATGTCGGCGATACCACCAACCCGAAGATCTCCTTCCGCTGGCAACCCTTCCAGCAACTGCTGGTTCGCGGTGCCTATAGCGAAGGCTTTCGCGCGCCGTCGCTCTATGAGCTCTACGATCCTGCCGCGCAGACGTTCTCCCCAGGCGGCCTCAACGATCCGCGACTCTGCCCCGGTGGCTCACCCGCCAACGGCGGCGTCGCCAGCCGCGACTGTAACACCCAGTTCCTCGAAGAACAGGGCGGCAATGAGGACCTGAAACCGGAAGAGGCCAAGAACTGGACACTCGGCTTCGTCTACCAGCCGTTCCAGAGCTTCTCTGCAGGGCTGGATTTCTGGTGGGTCGAGATCGAAAACGAGATCGATCTGCCAACCTCGGATTACGTCATCGCCAACGAGCCTGGCACCATCAGGCGTAAAGACGATGGATCAATCGACTACATTCCGGTTCGCTATCAGAACCTTGGCACCACCAAGACCAATGGTGTCGACGTGTCGGCGAACTACCGACTGCCGACAAGCTACGGTTTCTTCAGCGTGGGTTACACCGGCACCTACGTCGATCGCTATGACTTCCAGGAGACGCCAGATGGCGATTACGTCAGCCGCGTCGGACACTACCGCGCCGGCTACGGCACGATCTTTCGCTGGAAGCACAAGCTTTCCGTCAACTGGAACAAGGGCCACTGGGGCGCCGGTGTCATCAACCACTACATGACGGGTTACGACGACTACGACACCTCCACTAACCGTGAAGTCGGTTCCTACACGACTTGGGACGCCCTGGGTTCTTACGCTTTCAGCGCCGGCCCGACAGTTACCGTTGGCGTGCGTAACCTGTTCGATCGCGACCCGCCCTTCTCCAACCAGCCGGAAGTCGGCCAGCTCGGCTACGATGCCCGCTATGCCGACGCCCTGGGTCGCACCGTCTACGCCCGTTTCAATTACGCTTTCTGACGGGCAACGCGTTCCTTAACGATCGATTGCCGCTGCCTCATGCAGCGGCTTTTTTTCACCCGAACTACCGAGACATCATGACTGATAGACACTTCCTGCCACCGTCGGCGATCCGCTGCGCCACCATGCTCCTGCTGATCGCCGGTACCTCCGGTTCGAGCGTCTTCGCCGCTGGCAATCCGGGCGAATCAACAGCCTCGACAGCGCCGAGCACATCTGCCCCTTCCCACGCGTCGGCATCGGCCACCACCTCTGCCGCGCTAGGAAGCTGGGGCGTCGACCTGAGCGCCCGCGACACCAGCGTCGCCCCTGGCGACGACTTCTACCACTACGTCAACGGCGGCTGGCTGGCACGCACCCCAATTCCGGCCGACCGCAGCAACTACGGCGCCTTTACCGTGCTGGCCGACCGGGCCGAGCGGCAAGTGCATGACATTCTCCGCCAGCTCGACGGTGCCAATACGCCGCCGAACTCACCCCAGCAGCGCCTCGGTGATCTCTATCACGCCTGGATGGACGAGGGCGCCATCGAGGCCAAGGGCATCTCGCCGCTGATGCCGGACCTGACGCGTTTGGCGGGAGTCGAGAGCAAGGCGGATCTGGCTCGGTTCAGCGCCGACCGTCGTCTCGGCGTGCCGGCCATCGTGACGCCGGACGTCGATATCGACGCGAAGGCGCCGGATCGCTACGCCGCCTATCTCTCGCAGATCCCGCTGATCCTGCCCACCCGGGACTACTACCTCGGCGACGATCCGCGCTTCGACGCGATTCGCCAGGCCTATCTCGGCTACATCGGCAGGCTGCTCACACTGGCGAGGCAGCCCCATCCCCGACAGAGCGCACAGCGCATTCTCGAACTGGAAACCGCCATGGCGGAGATCGAGTGGGCGCCGGCGAAACAGCGGGATCGCGACCTGACCTACAATCCGCTGCCGTTGGATCGGCTCGAAGACTATGCCCCCGGTTTTCCCTGGCAGGCATGGCTCTCGGCCAGCGGTCTTGCCGGTCAGCCCCAGGTCGTGCTCGCGGAGAATACCGCCATTCGCGGCCTGGCACGGCTCTACGACGAAACGCCGCTGTCGACGCTCAAGACCTATGCGACGTTTAGACTGCTGGATGCCAACAGCCCGTATCTCTCCAGTGACTTCAGCCAGGCGCATTTCGATTTCCACGGCCAGCGTCTCTCCGGCCAGCCGGCGCAGCGCGAACGCTGGAAGCGCGGCGTATCGCTGATCAACGATTTCCTGGGCCAGGCTGCCGGCAAGCTCTACGTGATGCTGCACTTCCCGCCCCAGGCCAAGCGCGAAATGGAGACACTGGTCGCCAATCTCGAAGACGCCTATCGCGATCGTCTGCAACACCAGGCGAGCTGGATGACCGATCGGACCCGTCAGCGGGCGCTGGAGAAGCTCGACGCCTTCACCGCCAAGATCGCCTATCCCGATCACTGGGAAACCTACGCCGGGATGACCATTCGTGCCGACGATCTCTACGGCGACATCGGTGCGGCACGCCAGTGGCACTGGCAGGACGATCTGGCCAAGCTCGGCGGTCCGGTGGACCGGAACGAGTGGTTCATGAACCCACAGACCGTCAACGCTTACTACGCTCCGTCACGCAACGAAATCGTGTTCCCCGCGGCAATCCTGCAACCACCCTTCTTCGATCCCAACGCCGACCCGGCGGTGAACTACGGCGGCATCGGGGCGGTGATCGGTCATGAGATGAGCCACGGTTTCGACGACCAGGGCCGCAAGTCGGACGGCACCGGCATGCTGACCGACTGGTGGACGCCCACCGACGCCGAGCATTTCGACCAACTGGCCGAGCGTCTCGGGCAGCAGTATGCGCAGTACCAACCGATACCGGGTTATTCACTCAATCCGCAGTTGACGATAGGGGAGAACATCGGCGACCTCGGAGGCGTGAACATCGCCCTGAGCGCCTATCACCGCTCGCTCGATGGCGAACCCGCGCCGATCATCGACGGCTTCACCGGCGACCAGCGCTTCTTCCTGGCCTGGGGCCAGGTCTGGCGGCGCCTGATGCGCGAGGAGGAGATGATCAATCGGGTCCAGAGCGATCCCCACTCGCCGTCGCAGTTCCGGGTCAACGGCATCGTGCGCAACATGGATGCGTGGTACGACGCCTTCGGTGTCGTGCCCGGCGACGACCTCTACCTGCCGCCCGAAAAGCGGGTGATGATCTGGTAGGTTTCTCTGGAAGATTCCCACGCGCCTGAACGACGACCCCCGGCCTCATGGCCGGGGGTCGAATCCGTCAGCGGACGCCGAATAGCCGTACGATCTCAGGCGCGCCGCTCGACGCCGATCGTCTCGAGCCAGGCGTTGAGATCCTTGGTGCTGATCTTTTCGTCGCTGCCATCGCTCTTCTTGAAGGTATCCAGCACTTCGAACAGCCCCTGATCCTCCAACAGCAGTGCCGCCGCTTCCTGTTCGCTTTCGTCGCGATCCTCGTCATCGGCGAACTTCTTGAGATCATCGCGGCTGACGATATCGTCCTTGCCATTCCAGTCGTCCCAACTGTCGATCGCCACGGTCAGCGCCTCCTCGTTGTCACGATAGAAATCGACGTCGTAGTCCCCCACGACCGAGGCCCGACGGTAATCATCCAGCCCGACTTCGCCGATGGTCGCGAGCCAGTCGTCGAGGTCCCGGGTACTGATCTTGCTATCCTTGCCGCCACCTTTCTGGAAAGTGTCCAGGGTGTCGAACAGCCCCTCGTTGTCGAGCAGCAGGTTCGCTGCATCATGCTCGGCATCGCTCCGATCGTCATCGTCGACGATCTTCTCGAGATCATCGCGGCTGACGATGTCATCCTTGCCGTTCCAGTCGTTCCAGCGCTCGGCAATGGTCTGGAACTCGGCCGCGTGGTCCTGCAGGAACTGCGAGCCATAGCCGCTGGCCGCCGCCGTCTGTCGATACTCCTCCACGCTATCCTCGCCAAGTTCCTCCAGCCAGGTGTCGAGATCGTTGGTGCTGATCTTGGCGTCGCCGTCGCCCCCGTGCTTGAGGGAATCCAGCCCATCGTAGAAACCGTTCTCGTCCAGCAGGAACTGGGCAGCGTCGCGTTCGCCCTGGCTCCTGCTCTTGTCGGCGATGAAACCCTTCAGATCGTCGCGGCTGACGATGGCATCCTTGCCATTCCAGTCGTCCCAGACGCTGGCGATGGTGTCGATCTCCGTCTTGTGCGCATCGAAGAACTCTCGGCCATAGAGCGTCATCATCGCCTCCATGCGCGAATTTCTGCGAAGTTCGTCGGTGCCCAACCCCTCGTCGCCAGCATCCATGTCCGTGCTGCTCCAGGGGCGCCAATCGTCGGTCTTGCTGATATGGTCCTTGCCGGTCTGGCGCGTGGTGCTACCGGTCAGATGTTTCTCCCAAAGATTCTCGGTGCCGGGGTCACCGTCCTTGTGCAGATGGGGTGCCAGCCGGGAGAGCGAGCTGCCGCGTTCGCCCTCGGTATCCTGAAAGTGCTGCCACTCCTTCGACTGGTAGTCGAAGATCGATTGGTCGTCAGGCGTGTCTCGACCGCCGTACATGTAGGACTCGTAGCGGGCAAACTCGAGCTTGTCGCCCCAATCGTCCTCGGTGACACCGTATTCGGAAAGATCCTTGAAGAAGTCTCCTTGGGAGTCGGTCAGCTTCTGCATTTTCTGGTGATTGATCGCTTCGGCGATCAGCGTCCCGGCGATACCGAAGATGGTGCCGACGACACCCAGAACGGGGCCAGCCACGCGCGCGCCCATGAAGATCCCGCTCATCACGCGGGTGCCGATACCCCCGAGATTGGCGGCAAGATTGCTGCCGCTGGGCGCAAACATCGACACCGTGTTGGCGAGCGCCATGCCGGTGGTCGAGGAACCCAGCCCGATCTGAATGCCGGCGCCGGCTCTCTCCAGCGCCGTATCGGCATCCTTGAGCTTCTTGACGCCGGTGACGAGATCCATGACGCCACCGGTGATGTCCAGCCCCGCTCCCCCCATGAAGCGCAGATACGAGCGTCCGACCCTCTTGGCGATATCGGTGCCAGAGGTCCGGGTACCGGTGTCGATCATCTGGTTGCCCAGGTTTTCCGCCAGCTTGTCGAAGTTTCTTCGCCCGTTCTCATCGAGATCGTCGAGTGGAATGCCCTGATTGCCCAGACTCCGAGACCCGTTGTCCACGCGCAGGCTGATGTTTTCGGCGAAGAGATCGGCTTTGACATCGGCACCGGATTTCCAGATATCCGGGAAGTTGTCACCCAGCAGCCCGAGCCAGGCGGTCGCATTGGCGCGCGGCACGCCGCCTTCGATGCCGGGCACATCGCGCTTCCCGCCCAGCGTCTCGATGAGGTTCGAACCGAACTTGGCAAAGTCGTTGCCGAAACTGAGCGCGCCCACCAGATCGCGAACGGCCCCTACCCGCTCATCGGTGGTCATCTCGTCCCAACCGCCGTTGGATATCTGCATGCCACCGCTGATCAGGCTCATCATCCCGCTCATGGCACCCAGCGTACCGCTGGAACTGGCCGAATCGAGAACCTTCTTGAAGGTCCCCTTTTCCGCCTCCGGCAGCGCGGTCAGGTTGTCGTTGACGATCTTCTGGAACAGCTTGTTCTTTTCCGCCTGACTGATACCCGGCCGGTTGGTGACCTCAGTCGCCAGGCGCAGGGATTCGGCGAGTTTCTTGTGCTCGCCCGCCGACAGGTTGGATAGGGAGGACTTGAACGATTCCAGATCGCGATTCAGGGTCTGATAGGCGTTATAGGACTTGTCGGTCTTGTCCAGATGCTGAAGCGCGCTGTTGATGCCGCCCTGGACGATATCGATGGTGTCACGCAGCCCCGTGCTGACATTTTCGGCATCTACCGAGTCGGGGTTCTCCATATAGCCATCGAGCTGATGGGTCATCATGTTCTGGTCGAAGGTCTGCTTCCGGTCCTTGTAGCGATCCGGTTCCAGCGCCTGCAGGGCTTCGAAGTAGTTGTCGACTTCAGCCTGAATCCCGTCCGAAAGCGCCTCGTCGTCCGTCGCTTCCGCCTTCTCCTTCATCGCAATGACGTAATCCTCGAAATCGAGGTTGGCCTTGCCGTCGGCGTCGAACAGCGCTTCGTTGACCTTGTCGCTGATCGCCTCATGCTTGTCGTCGGGGACGCTCTCGATAGCCCCCTGCAGCGAATCGTCGTAGCGCTTGCTGATACCCTCCTTCTGCATCAGCTCGGAGATCTGCTTGGCGAGTTCGTCCTCGTCGATGAGCGCCTTGGCGTCGTCACCGGTGAGATGCGTCGGCTCCGTTTGTGTCTGCCGATAGGTCGAACCGCCGGACTCGATCAGCTCGACGTAGCCGTAGAGATCGTAGCCATGATCGGTGGCCCCCTGAGCATCGATCAGATCGACCAGCTTCGCTTCGTCCGACTCTTCGCCAAGCTTGCCGCTCTTGACGTCATCGCGGATCCCCTGGATGAAATCCTCGGCAGCTTTCTGCCCTACCGTCTTGTGATTGCCGTCATCGTCCGTGTCATCGACTTCGGCCTCCATCAGGCCGTCGTCGGTGAAATCCGGAATATCGTACTTGTCGCGTATCTGCCCGGCGCTCAGTGAGGTATCGGAGACCTGCTCCGGCTTCTCCGCATCGCTCTCTGTCGTCTCGCCGTTGCTCTTGCCCGAGGCGACGGCCCTGACCAGCGTCGACAGCCACTGCGGAGAGCCGGCCGGTGCGCCAGTGGTATCCGGTGTCTCGATTTCGCGATCTGAGTTAACGGCGGGGGCCATCGATAGTCTCCTGAGCGGGAAGGGAAGTCTGAATCGGCCGACTGGACGCCATTCAGTATCTCGCCTCCCCGTCGTCCAGACAGGGCGAATGGGTGACTAATTTTTTTATTGTGTAACGATTCGGAAACGACTGACGACAGTTGTGCATCTCCATTATCGATCCGGACTCGAGCGGCCGATTGCCGGCGTCGATTCGCCGCCAGCCGGGCACGAACCGCCATTACGCGAAGACCCCGGCCTTGGCCGGGGTCGCAGTGTGGTCGAGCGCGAGTGTCGACGGATGAACCTGGGCCCTAGAAGCGATAGGTCGCCTGCACGCCGAACAGGTTGAGCGAATTGTCATATTCGGCCTGATAGGAGGTACCGTTCTCGTCCTGCAGATCGACGTCGGCGCGATCTTCCCAGATGTAGCTGTAGGCGGCATCGATGGTCAGGTCGGGGATCGGCGTCCAGCCGGCGCCGATCGAGACCAGGGTCCGGTCCGCCGTGGGTACACGTGGGCTGCGATGGGCATCCTTGACCGGTGACTGGTCGTAGGCGATACCACCGCGCAGGGTCCAGGCCGGATTGACCTTGTAGGAGAGGCCGGCGGCATACTGCCAGGTGTCGCGATAGTCCTGCTGCTCGTTGATATCCAGCCCCAGGTCGTTGTCGACCACCAATTGATCGAAGCGGCTCCAGCGGATATAGGTCGCCCCGGCCATCACCGTCCAGCGGTCGTCGAGCTGGTGGGTCACCGAGAAGTCGATGGTCTCGGGCAGGGTGATATCGAGCGAGGCGTCGCCGTCGGCGTTGAGGAAGACCGGGCCGCCAGCACCGACCCCGCCGAAGACGTTGGAGGCATCGACGTCGCCGGTGAGATGGTATTCGACCTTGGAGCGGTAGGTGAGACCCAGGGTGGTGGACTCCACCGGGCGGTAGATCATACCGATATTGTAGCCCCAGGCGTCGTCGTTACCCTTGACGTTGACGGTACCGTCACCGCCGGCGGTCGGGTTGAGCGGATTGGGCGTCTTGCTCTCCAGCTCGCCCTTGATGTGGTTGTAGGTCACGCCGACCCCGATCGCGAACTTGTCGTTGAAGCGATACGACAGCGTGGGCTGGGCGGTGATGATCTCCAGATCGCTGTAGTTGCCGAAGTAGCGTCCCTTGAAGTCGTCGCTGTAGTCGGTAACCAGGCCGAACGGCGCATAGACGCCGAGACCGAAGCTCCAGCGATCGTTGATCGGCTGCACGTAGTAGCCGAACGGTACCGCCTTGTGCGGGATCATGTCACCGTCGGTGCTGCCCCCGGTGCCGACCACGGCGACACCAGCCGGCGTGAGCGCCGGCTGGGTACCGCTGTCGTTGCTGATATCCGAGCTGGCATCGATGTAGTGGGTACCCACGGTGACCTGGGCGCGGTCGAGGAACGACATGCCAGCCGGGTTGCCGAAGACGATGGAGCCGTCCTGCACGTTGGAGGTGCGTCCGGCCCAGGAGGTCCCCTGGCCGCTGACGCTCTGCTCCTGAAGCTGGAAGGCACCGGCCATGGCCTGACTGGAGGCGGCGGCGCTCACCAAGGCGATGGCCAGCGATAGACGACGATAGCGAATGATCATGATTGATTCCCCTGGACCCAGGAAGCCGCCGCGGCGTCTTGCTCGCCTGTCATGCGGTCGGTGATTCCGTTGTTCTCCAAGCCAATTCCCGGCATGGGAAAGGCTCGACTTGTCGCTTTCCGTTGTGACGGAATGGCGGTTTAGCGTCAATTAGCAAACGGTCGTTTTAATCGAGTTTTGGGGATTTCTTTGGTCGTAAGACCAACGGCTATAGCCGATCGGCAGTGACGACGAACGCCCGCTGCCATGTCTTGACCTCTGGGTAACACCCAGGTTTTAGACTCATGTTGAAGACAGGTCCCGCGAGGATATCCCATGAAAGTCACCGAACTGGCCCGGGCCGCGGGCGTCACTCCCGAGACGGTACGCCACTACGCGCGCCAGTCTCTGCTGAACCCGCGCCGCGACCCTGACAATGGTTACCAGCTGTTCGATCAGCGCGATCTCGAGCGGCTGCGTTTCATCCAGCGGGCGCGGACCCTGGGCTTCAACCTCAAGGAGATCGCCGACATTCTGGAACAGGCGGACCAGGGTGATTCGCCCTGTCCGCTGGTGCGCGACCTGCTGGCCGCCCGCCTGCCCCAGATCCACGCCCGGATTCAGGAACTTCAGGCCCTGGCGAATCGCATGGAGCGGGCCATGGAGGAGTGGTCGAACCTGCCGGACGGCACCCCCGATGGCCACAGCATCTGCCGCCTGATCGAACAGTCGTCCGAGGGCGGCGGCGAGTGCCCCGCCACCGCAAGGAGAGATCCATGAACCGCTACCCCTATCGCATCGAGGCCATGCACTGCCAGGGATGCGTCGGCCGGATGCGTAGCGCCATCCAGGCCGAGGACGAAGATGCCGACATCAGTGGCGAACCCGGCAACAAGCGCCTCGAGGTGGCCAGCAAGCTGCCGCGGGAGCGAATCGCTCGAATACTGGCCGAGGCCGGTTACCCACCGGACGAGGAGATCCCAGGAGAAACCGTTGCCCCGACCTCGTCCGAGGCGGCCGGCGAAACGGAGTCGACGTCGAAGGTCGGGCGACAGCAACGCCTGTCGATCAGTGGAATGACCTGCGCCGGCTGCGTCAACGCCGTTCAGAAAGCGCTGTCCAGGACGCCCGGCGTGCAGCATGCCCAGGTCAACTTCGCCAGCGAGACGGCCCAGGTCAGCGGCCAGGCCACCACCGCCGACCTGATCGCCGCGGTCGAGCAGGTCGGCTACGGCGCCTCGCCGATCGAGGATCTCCGCCAGGCTGCCACCAGGCGCCAGCAGAATGCGGACCGTCAGGCACGTCGCCATGCCATCGAATCCGCCGCCAGCCTGGCGCTGGGCGTGCCGATGATGCTGGCGATGTTCGTCCATACCCCGCAACTCGTCGGCGGCGAGCGCTGGATCTGGCTAGCGCTGGGGCTTGCCACCCTCGGCGTCCTGGCGACGGCCGGGCGGCGCTTCTTCGACGGGGCGTGGAAGGCGTTTCGCCATCATCAGGCCAACATGGATACCTTGATCGCCCTGGGCAGCGCGGCGGCCTGGCTCTACTCGATGGCCGTGATCCTGGTCCCCGATGCCATCCCCGAAGGATCGCGTCATCTCTATTTCGAGGCCTCGCTGATGATCATTGGTCTGATCGGCGTCGGGCAGACGCTGGAGCTGCGTGCGCGAGGGCGCACCAGCCAGGCGCTCTCCCGCCTGCTCGATCTGCAGTGCAGGACGGCCCGGGTGATTCGGGGTGGCGAGGAGCTCGACGTCGAGATCGATCGAGTCCAGGTCGACGATCGAATCCGGGTACGCCCCGGCGAGCGCCTCCCGGTCGATGGCAAGGTCGAGGATGGCGAAAGCTTCATCGACGAATCGATGCTCACCGGCGAGCCGGCGCCGGTTCGCAAGGCCCCGGGAGACCCGGTCAGCGCCGGCACCGTCAACGGCAAGGGCGGCCTGATCTATCGCACGACCCATGTCGGTGAAGAGACCCGGCTGGGCCGCATCGTCGACCAGGTCTCCCGCGCCCAGGAGTCGCGGCCGCCGATCGGCGCGCTGGCGGACAAGGTCTCGGCGATCTTCGTGCCCTGCGTGATGATCATCGCCGTGATCTCGGCGATGATCTGGCTCAATGTCGGTCCACCACCGCAACTCGTGCACATGCTGGTGGCGGCGACCACCGTGCTGATCATTGCCTGCCCTTGCGCGCTGGGCCTGGCGACGCCGATCTCGACCATGATCGGGATCGGCAAGGCCGCCGAGTATGGTGTGCTGATTCGCGACGGCGAGGCGCTGCAGACCGCCAGCCATCTGACCACGCTGGTCGTCGACAAGACCGGGACACTGACCGTCGGCAAGCCGGGCGTTACCGACAGTCGCTACTGGCAGGACGAATCCCGCAGCAAGGCCGTGGTAGCCGCCCTGGAGCGCGGTTCGGAGCATCCGCTGGCCGATGCCCTGATGACCCATGTCGGCGCTGCCACGGCTGGCCCGGCACTTCACGACTTCCGGAGCCTGACCGGCCGCGGCGTCGTCGCCACGCTGGACGATGGTAGCCAGGCCTTGCTGGGCAACGCAGCGCTGATGAGGAACCACGACATCGACCTCGCCGCCGCCGTAGCCGAGCTCGAGACGTGGCAGGCCGAGGCGACCAGCGTGGTCTATCTCGCCGTTGGCGGCCAGCTGGCGGCGCTGTTCGCGGTTCGCGACGCGCTGCGTCCGGACAGCCACCCGGCGATCGCCCGGCTGCAGAAGGAGGGGCTGAAAGTGGTGATGCTCAGCGGTGACAATCGAGCGGCTGCAGAAGCCATCGGCCGCGAAGCGGGGATCGATGACGTGCGCGCCGAACTGATGCCCGAGGACAAGCAGCGGGTGATCGCCGAGCTGCAGCAGGCCGGCGAGCGTGTCGGCATGGTCGGGGACGGTGTCAACGATGCCCCGGCGCTGGCCCAGGCCGACGTGGGCTTCGCCATCGGCCAGGGCACCGATATCGCCATCGAGAGCGCCGGCATCACGCTGATGCGGAACTCGCTGCATGGCGTCGGTGACGCCATCGCCATCAGCCGCGCGACCCTCTCCAACATCAAGCAGAACCTGTGGGGCGCGTTCGGCTACAACGCGTTGGGTATCCCGATTGCCGCCGGTATACTCTACCCGCTCACCGGACTGCTGCTGTCGCCGATGATCGCGGCGCTGGCAATGTCGCTGTCGTCGGTGACGGTGGTCAGCAACGCCAACCGACTGCGGCGATTGCGACCCGGTGGTGCTCAACGCCACCCAATCGAGATCGACGCCAAGGAAGCGACGGCATGACACTTCTGCTCAACACCCTGGGCATTGCGGTGATTCTGTTCATCGTCTGGTGGTTCTGGCTGCGCGGCTGATCGCAGCCAGCCAAGGGCGAAACCGGCAAGGAGGGAGCGATGACCTCACCCCACCACGCGCCGCCGCTGGGCGGCGTCATCGAGAGCGTTCTCTACACGGCCGACATGCAGCGGGCCCGACACTTCTTCACCCAAGTGCTCGGGCTCGAATCTCATCTCGAGGACGAGCGCTTCACCGCCTACCCCACCGGCAACACCATGCTGCTGGTGTTCCAGCAGGGCCAGACCGGCGAGACGGTCCGCCTGCCGGATGACATGGGAACCATCCCGCCCCACGACGGCGAGGGTCGCCAACACCTGGCGCTGGCGATTCCCGCCGAAAGTCTCGACGACTGGGAAGTGCATCTGGCCGCGCACGGCATCGAGATCGAAGGCCGGACGCGCTGGCCGAAAGGGAGCGTGAGTCTCTATTTTCGCGATCCGGACGACCACCTGCTCGAACTGGTCACGCCGGGATTGTGGCCCAACTATTGAACGCCATCGCCGATCGAAGCCGCTTCCTCGGCTGGCCCTTCAACTCTGACTGACCCCGGTGTAGAGCCCCGGGCGGTGGTTGATGGTGAGAATCGCGCCCAGCACCACGGTGCCGACGATCGAGTAGAGCACATTGGTGACCGGCAGCACGAAGAACGCAGCCAGCATGATCAGGCCGTCCAGACCCATCTGGACCTTTCCCGCCGGCCAGCCGTAGCGATCCTGCAGATAGACCGCGAGGATGTTGAAGCCGCCGAGGCTCCCACGATGGCGAAACAGGAACAGCACGCCCAGGCCGATCAGGCTCCCCCCCGCCAGCGCCGCGAACAGCGGCTCGACCGCACCGATCTCCATCCAGCCCGGCAGCATCCAGGAGATCCAGGACAGCAGCGCCACCGCACCGAAGGTCTTCAACGTGAAATGGTGGCCGATGCGTCGCCAGGCCAGCCAGTAGAACGGCAGATTGACGACGAAGAAGACCGGTCCGAAGCTCCATCCGGTGACGTAGGTCACCAGCAGCGCGATCCCCGCGGTACTGCCGATCAGGATATGGGCATGATGATACAGCGCCAGGCCGAGGGCAGCGCAGGACGCCCCCAGCAGAATGGCCAGCACGTCCTCGTGGGGACGGTGGCGATAGACCCGTTCCATGCGGAACCCCTTGTTGTCGTTGTACCGCCGGATAGGCAGTCGAATTCAGCGTCGGCGCTTGTGGCGCCTCCGAGATTATAAGGCAAGTCTACAAAGCGGACGGCAAGAAGTCAGCGGGCACCCCTTGCCCCCGATGCGCCGGGGGAATGCTGGACAGCCCGGCGAGCGTAGGAACCGGGGTGGCGTTCCGCCACAAGGCATGGGGAGCACAAGCTCGAAGCGAAGCGTAGAGAACGTCCGAGAGGCGGCCCGGTAGCGGCGAGAAACCGCGGGGTGCGAGTCCACCGGAGCCTATGGGATATCGGTGAGGATTCCGAGCGGACCGGCGCCCCGGCACCGCACGACGCAATGATTCACCGCGGGCGCCGAGTTCGCGCAGCCGTCTAGTCAGTATCTTCCCGAAGGCGCTCGGCGTGCTCGACCATTAGCTGCAAAGACTCCCGCCCCTTCCAGCGGTTGCGAGAGAGCTTGAAGGCGCAGCGCACGCTGTCGCCCAGCGAGATCGGCGCGGCCTCGCCGGGGTTGAGCGCGCGGAACCAGATCGCCCGGCAGACGACCGCGTCGCAGGAGAGCTCGAGCATCAGATGATTGCCCTCGGCACCCACCGCGCGCAGCTGCTCGACGACAAATTCACCCTCGAACAGCGGCGCGTCGAACTCACGCCCATATGGCGCCAGCGCTTCGAGCTCGCCCAACGTCGGAAGGCCCAATTGCGAGGCTGCCAACGGACCATCGGTCCAGACCACCGGGAACAACTCCCGCTCGCCGAGCTGTTCCCGTACCGCCTGCAGGAACGCGCGCTGGAACGTCTCCTTCTCGGCCAGAGGTACGCCCACGCCGGCAGCCCCCCGGTGCCCGCCGAAACGCGGCAGACTCGACGGCGAGAGCTCATGAGCACGCTGCAGCGCATCGCGCAGATGCAGGGCGTCGATCGAGCGTCCCGAGCCGGTAAGCATGTCCGGCGCGGTCGCCGGTGTCAGCACCAGCGTCGGCCGGCCGTAGGAGTGCACCAGCCGCGAGGCGACAATGCCCTGCACGCCGGCGTGCCCTTCCGGCAGATGGATCACCAGCGCCGGCCAGTTCTCCTCCAGCTGCGGCCTGGCCAGGGCGCGAGCGCTCTCGACCATCTCCGCCTCGAGCGCCTTGCGTGCCTGGTTGTCATCGTCGAGGACCTGCAGATGCTGACGTGCCACGCCGTCCTCCTCCGCCAGCATGAAGTGCAGCGCGGCGTAGGGATCGTCCAGGCGCGAACGGGCATTGATGCGCGGCCCCATCTGGAACGCCAGGGTCTCGGCGTCGAACGGCACGCTGTCGGCACCGAGGCGCTCGGCCATCACCCGCCAGCAGGCGGACTCCATCCGATTGATCAGCCGCAATCCGTAGGTCACCACGGCGCGATTGGCGGCACTCGCCCCCAGCGAGACACAATCGGCCACCGTGCCCAGGGCGACGTAGGAGAGCCACGGCGAGAGCTTCGGCGTCGATGCCGACAGCACGCCCTGCTCGACCAGCACCGAGCGGGTCAGCGACATCATCAGCCAGGCGACCATGCAGCCGGCAATGGTCTTGTCGGGATAGCCGCAATCGGGGCGCGTGGGGTTGATGGTGGCATAGGCAGAGGCCGGAGGCCCCTCCACCGGCAGCGCGTGGTGATCGGTCACCACCACGTCGATACCGGCCTCGCGCAGCCGGGCGATTCGCGGCTCGTCCGAGGAGCCGCAGTCGGCGGTGATCACCAGGCTGGGGCGCGGTTTCAGCGCCAGGGTGCGCTCGACCAGCGGCAGACTGATGCCGTAGCCGTCGTTGATTCGATGGCCGATCAGGCTGTGCAGCCTTGTCGCCGGCACACCGAACAGCTCGGTCATCGAACGCAGCATCACCACGTGCGACGTGATGCCGTCGACATCGTAGTCGGTCAGAATGCCGATGTGCTCGCCCTCGCTCACCGCCCGGGCGATGCGCTCGGCGCCACGCCGAGCGTCGCAGAGCTGCTCGGGATGGTTGAGGTAGCGCAGTGCCGGCGCGGTCAGCGCCTCCAGCGGGCCGTCGTGGCCGTGCAGGCGCCCGGCCAGAATCCGCGCCTGAAGCTCGGAGAGCCCGGCGGCCAACCCGCGCCGATAGACCTCTTCGTCACGGGGGCGCGGCTGAATGCGGCGACGGGAATGGTCGCGAATCGGCTCCGGCGAAGTCGAGAGGAGAGACATCGGGAACTCAGGTGAGTGCGATCATGACATGCTGGCGATAGGCTGGACGCGCCTGCAGCCGCGTGTACCAGGCGGCCAGATGCGGCAGGTCGGGACGCTCGATGGCCATTTCGAACCAGGCGTAGGCGAAGCAGCCCAGCGGGATATCCCCCATCCCCCACGCCGCCCCCGATAGAAAGGGCTGTTCGGCCAAGGTTCGATCTGCCATGGCGAGTAGCGCACCGCAGCCGGCGAGCCCTTTTTCGACCGCCTTGGCGTCACGCTGCTCGGCCGGCAGGCGCACCGTATTCCAGAACAGGTCCCGGAAGGGGGATGCCAGCGACGATGTCGTCCAGTCCATCCACTTGTCGGCGTCGGCACGCGCTGCGGGATCGTCGTCATACAGGGAGTCGCGGCCATACTTGGCGCATAGATAGCGCACGATCGCGTTCGATTCCCAAAGCACGAAGTCGCCGTCCTGCAGGCACGGGATCAGACCGTTGGGATTCATGGCCCGGTAGGCGGGTTCGTCGACCATGCCATAGGCACCGCCCGCATCGATTCGTTCGAAGGGCAGCTCCAGCTCGGCGGCACACCACAGCACCTTCTTGACGTTGGTGGAGTTCGCCCGTCCCCAGATCTTCAACATGACTTGTTCTCCCTGCCGTCCCGTACGGCGTTTCGCGCCGTGCGCTTCGGCTCAGCGCCGGTTGTCGGCGACGAACGCCTGCACGGCTTTCAGCTCGGCAGGCAGTACGCTGTAGCGCTCTTCGCGCTCAAGCAGGTCATCCATGTGCGGTGGCAGCGGCACGCCGGAGAATCCCGCCTTGACCACGGCCTCGGCGAACTTGGCCGGATGCGCGGTCGCCAGCGTGATCATCGGCGTCACGGCATCGGCACGTGCACGCTCCGCCGCCCGGTAACCGGTGGCGGTATGCGGATCGAGCAGCTCCTTGGTGCGATGGTGCGCGTCGCGAATCGCCTCGAGGATGGTGTCGTCGTCGACGCTGAAGCTCGAGAACTTCTCGCGCAGCCTGGCCAGTGGCGCGTCAGCCAGCACGGCCGGCTCCTGCTGGAAGCGTTCGAGCAGGTCGCGGACGGCGTCGCCGTCGCGGTCATAGGCATCGAACAGCAGCCGTTCGAAATTCGACGACACCACGATATCCATGGAGGGCGCCAGCGTCGCCGCCAGTTCACGCTTGGAGAAGTCGTTGTCGGCGAGCGTACGGTGGAGAATGTCGTTGGCGTTGGTGGCGATGATGAACTGCTTCACCGGCAGGCCCATCCGACTCGCCATGTAGCCGGCGAAGAGGTTGCCGAAGTTGGCCGAGGGCACGCAGAAGCTGACCTCGCGATGCGGTGCCCCGAGCGCCACGCCGGCAGCCACGTAGTAGACGATCTGGGCCATGATCCGCGCCCAGTTGATCGAGTTGACCGCCACCAGCCGCTCGCCGTCGAGGAAGGCCTGGTCGGCGAAGCTCGCCTTGACCATCGCCTGGGCGTCGTCGAAGTTGCCCTCGATGGCGATGTTGAAGACGTTGTCCGCGAGTACCGTGGTCATCTGGCGTCGCTGCACCTCGGAGACCCGGTTGTGCGGATGCAGGATGAAGATATCGAGATGGTCGCAGTGACGACAGCCCTCGATCGCCGCCGAGCCGGTATCGCCGGAGGTGGCGCCCATGATCACCGCACGCTCGCCACGCTTGGCCAGGAAGTGATCGAGGATGCGCCCTAAAAGTTGCAGCGCGACATCCTTGAACGCCAGGGTCGGGCCGTGGAACAGCTCGAGCAGGAAGTGGTTGGCGTCGAGCTGATTGAGCGGCACCACCGCCTCGTGGCTGAACGTCGAGTAGGCATCGTGGACCAGACCGCGGAAGGTCTCGTCGTCGATCTCGCCGCCGACGAACGGCTTCATTACCCGGAAGGCGATCTCGGCATAGGAGAGCCCGGCCATGGAGGCGAGCTCTTCATGGGACAGTTGCGGCACCGTTTCCGGTACATAGAGCCCGCCGTCCACCGCCATGCCGGTCAGCACCACTTCCTCGAAATTCAGCGCCGGCGCCTGGCCGCGCGTACTGATATAACGCATGTTTCACTCCGTGAGTGGCGAGCTTCGAGCTGCGAGTCTCGAGCTGATATTGACCGAGGCCCGCGGCTCGTAGCTTGTGGCTGCGATTATTCCTGCTCGTCCAGCGACTCGACGCGGATCCGCGTCACCGGTCCGGCGATGTCGGCCAGCGATTCCAACTGACGGATCGCCTCGTTCATGTGCTTCTCGCGGGTCCGGTGGGTCAGCAGGATGATCGGCACCAGTTCGCCTTCGGTGGCTTCCTTCTGGATGATCGCCTCGATCGAGATACCCTGCTCGGCGAGGATCGTCGCCACCCGAGCCAGCACGCCGGGGCGATCCACCGCCAGCAACCTCAGATAGTACGCCGTGACAATCTCTTCCATCGGCAGGATCGGCAGCGCGTTGGCCTCGTCGTTGACGCCGCTGAAGGCAAGGTAGGGCACCCGGTAGCTGTGGGCAGTGGCGATGTTGCGGGCCACGTCGAGCAGATCGGCAACGACCGCCGAGGCGGTGGGCTCGGCACCGGCGCCGGCGCCGTAGTAGAGCGTCGGCCCTACGGCGTCACCCATCACCGCAATGGCGTTCTTGACCCCGTGCACATTGGCCAGCAGCCGCTCCTTGGGAATCAACGTCGGATGCACGCGCAGCTCGACGCCGTTGTCGCCACGCCGGGTGATGCCCAGATGCTTGATGGTGTAGCCGAGGTTATCGGCCTGCTCGACGTCTTCGGCAGTGATCCGCGCGATGCCCTCGGTGTAGGCGCGATCGAACTGCAGCGGCACACCGTAGGCGATGGAGGCGAGAATCGTCAGCTTGTGGGCGGCGTCGATACCTTCGACGTCGAAGGTCGGGTCGGCCTCGGCATAGCCCAGTGCCTGGGCTTCGGCGAGGACGTCCTCGAACGCCCGCCCTTCGTCGCGCATATGGGTCAGGATGTAGTTGCCGGTACCGTTGATGATGCCGGCAAGCCACTGGATACGGTTGGCGCCGAGACCTTCGCGCAGCGACTTGATCACCGGAATGCCGCCGGCCACGGCCGCTTCGAAAGCGACGATGACCCCCTTCTTGTGGGCCGCGTGAAAGATCTCGTTGCCGTGGACGGCGATCAGCGCCTTGTTGGCGGTGACCACGTGCTTGCCGTGCTCGATCGCCGTCATCACCAGCTCTCGGGCGACGTCGTAGCCGCCGATGAGTTCGACCAGCACATCGATATCGGGATTGCGCGCGACCTCGAAGATGTCACGCGTCACCTTGACCCCGGAAGTGTCGCAGTCGGGATTGTCATGACGTGCACCCACCTGCTCGATGACGATGGGACGCCCCGCGCGCCGGGCGATCTCGTCGGCGTTGCGCGTCAGAACGTCGAAGGTGCCACCGCCCACGGTGCCCAGCCCGCAGATACCCACTCTCACCGGATCCAAGATGTCGCTCTCCCCTGCTCGATTGTACTGGTCGCCTCACCCCACGGAGCGGTGACCGCGGTCGCGGCACCTGTCCTTTGTCGAACGGATTTCATCCACAAAGCGCCCTGAAGGGCGGTCACGGTAGAAAGCCCAGCCCCCCTTGTCAAGCCGACTCGAGGGGATTCACGCCAGGCGTCAGCTGTCGCCGTCGGCATTCACGTCGAGCATCGCCGCCAGACGCTTCGCCGGCAGATAGCCGGGTACCATTTTGCCATCGGGGAAGATGATCGCGGGCGTTCCCTGAATGCCGGACTCGACGCCGAGCCGATACTGGGCCGCAATCGGAGCGTCGCAGTTCTTCGACGCGTCCACCTCGTCACCGCGGAACGCAGCGCTCATCGCCTCGGAGCGGTTGTCGGCACACCATACCCGGGCGAGCTGCCGGGCGGCATCCGAACTGGGACCCATGCGCGGGAAGGCCAGGTAGTCCACCTCGATCCCCATGTCGTTGAGCTGGGACAGCTCGGCATGCAGCTTGTGACAGTAGGGGCAGGTGGGGTCGGTGAACACGGTGAGCCTGGCCTTCACCTCGCCGGCCGGCTTGTAGACCACCCGCTGGTCCTCGGGAACGGCGTCGACCAGGGCCTTGCGGCGCTGGTTGGCGGCCTGTTCGGTCAGATTGACCATGCCGTCGTCGGCGTTTTCATAGAGGTCGCCGACGATCAGGTACCGCCCGTCGGCATCCGAATAGAGCGTGTTACCGCCGCGCAGACGTACCTCGTAGAGCCCCGGCACCGGTGAGTCATCGATGGCCTCGATCGGCAGCGGCTGACCACTGTGGGCATTCAGCTTGTCGGCGAGGTCGGCGGGGGGCTCGGCGAACGCACTCGGCGCCAGAGCCACGCCCACCAGGGCAAGTGCGGGCAGTAAACGACTTCTCATGTTCAACCTCTCGGGTGGTGTTGGGCGTGCAGCGCTTCCAGGCGCGCCTGGGCCACGTGGGTATAGATCTGCGTGGTCGACAGGTCGCTGTGACCCAGCAGCAACTGTACGACACGTAAATTGGCCCCATGATTCAATAAATGAGTCGCGAAGGCGTGGCGAAGGGTGTGGGGCGACAGCGGCTTGTCGATGGCCGCCAGCTGGGCGTAGTGCTTGAGCCGGTACCAGAAGGTCTGGCGGGTCATGAAACCGTCGTGTCGGCCGGGGAACAGCGGCGGCTGACGGATATCCCGCATCAGCTCGTTGCGGCCCTGACGCAGATAGCGGTCGACCCAGGCCAGGGCCTCCTCCCCCAGCGGCACGAGACGCTCCTTGTCGCCCTTGCCACGCACCATCACGACTCCCTGGCGCAGGTTGATCGCGTTGACGGTCAGCCCCACCAGTTCCGATACCCGCAACCCGCAGGCGTAGAGCACTTCCAGCATGGCGCGATCCCGCAACCCCAGCGCAGTCTCCACATCCGGCGCCAGCAGCAGGCGATCGACATCGTGCTCCTCGAGTGTCGATGGCAGCCCCGGCTGCACTCGGGGGGCCTGAATCTCCGCCAGCGGGTCGTGACTCATCAGCCCTTCCGCCAGCGCCCAGCGATAGAAGCGCCGCAGACAGGAGAGCTGGCGGGCGATGGAACGCGCATGGTAGCGCTCACGACAGACATCGACGAACGCCACCAGCGTACTCTCGCCGGGCGCCAGCAGCCGTTCGTCCTGCGCTTCGAGATAACCGATCCAGGCCGTCAGATCGCGGCGGTAGGCGCTCAGCGTATGCTCGCTGACACCGCGTTCCAGCCACAGCGCATCGAGGAAGGCATCGCGTCGGTCGTGGTCGTTCATGCGGCTCCGTGATGGCAGGGGCTATGTGGCCAAAAGCACCATCATAACGCGGAAACCCCGCGAGCCGAACGACTCGCGGGGTTTCCTGCGGACCAGCCGGATGCGCCTCCACTCGAAGGCGCGGGCCGGATCAGCCCAGCTTTTCCTTGATGCGGGCAGACTTGCCGCTGCGCTCGCGGAGGTAGTAAAGCTTGGCCTGGCGCACGTCGCCGCGACGCTTGACTTCGATACCGGCCACCAGCGGGCTGTAGGTCTGGAAGGTACGCTCGACGCCGACACCGTGGGAGATCTTGCGCACGGTGAAGGCGGAGTTCAGGCCGCGGTTACGCTTGCCGATGACGACGCCTTCGAAAGCCTGGAGGCGCTCGCGGCTGCCTTCCACGACCTTGACCTGGACGACAATGGTATCGCCGGGCGCGAACGCCGGGATTTCCTTGCTCATCTGCTCGTTCTCGAGCGCCTGGATCACCTTGCTCTTGCTACTCATGTCTTGCTCCTCGTTGAAGAAACGCCCCTGGGGCGTTTCGTGATCCCGGCGCCCGTCCGACGAACGGTCGGGGCGGAATCGGACTCGTGGATGACACATGTCGACGGTCACTCTGTGCGAGAACCTACCGTCTCATGCACCGCCGTCGCGGGAAGAGATGCTTCCCGCGGCGTGTTCGTCGATGAATTCGTCGAGCAGCTTGCGCTGTTCGCGATCCAACGTTCGGCTCTCCAGCATATCCGGGCGCCTGAGCCAGGTGCGCCCGAGGGATTGCTTCAGTCGCCAGCGACGAATCAGCTCGTGATTGCCGCTGAGCAGGACGTCCGGGACACGATGGCCGTCGATCACCTCGGGCCGCGTGTAGTGCGGGCAGTCCAGCAGGCCATCGGCGAACGAATCCTCGCTGGCCGAATCGCTGTGGCCCAGCACCCCGGGCACTTCGCGCGCCAGCGCATCGATCATCACCATGGCCGGCAGCTCGCCGCCGCTGAGCACATAGTCGCCGATCGACCACTCTTCATCGATATCGGCCTCGACCACGCGCTCGTCGATACCTTCGTAACGACCCGCCACCACGATCAGCCCGTCACGGGTTGCCAGCTCCCGCGCCCCTGCCTGATCCAGCCTGCGTCCCTGGGGAGACAGATAGATCACGCTGGGCCGATGGCCGGCGGACTCGGCACCGGCCCGCGCCTCGGCCAATGCCCCGCGCAGGGTGTCGACCTTCATCAGCATGCCGGGGCCGCCGCCATAGGGACGGTCGTCCACCGTACGGTGCCGGTCGGTGGCGTAGTCACGGGGATTCCAGAACGCCAGTTCCAGCAGCCCCCGTTCAACGGCGCGTCCGGTGACACCGTGCCGGGTGATCGCCTCGAACATCTCCGGGAACAGGGATACGACACCAATCCACACGGTACGCTTCTCCTACCCGTTGCCGAACGCTTGGCTCTCACCGACCTGGACAGCGGCACCGGGTGCCAGCACTGTCGTCGTCAGAAGGCGGGGTCCCAATCGACGATCATGGAGCGATCGGCCAGATCGACCTGAACGATGACGTCGTCAGGCAGGAACGGCAGCAGCCGCTCGCGATCATCGAGGCTCTCCTCGGAGGGCCTGACCACCAGCACATCGTTGGCACCGGTCTCGAACAAGTGGTCGACACGTCCCAGCTTGACGCCGTCGCGGGTCACCACCTCGAGCCCTTCCAACTGATGCCAGTAATATTCGCCGCTATCCAGTTCGGGTAGCGCCGTCTTTTCCACCGCCACATCGGCACCGGCCCACTGCTCGGCCAGCTCCCGCGTGTCGATGCCTTCCAGTCGCACCACCAGACCCTTGCCCTGCGGCCGCGCCTCGAGCAGACGTCGCGACTGCTGCTGCCCCCGCATCGACAGTATCCACACCGGATAATCGAAGATGCCCTGGGCCGGACTGGTGTACGAGTAGACCTTGAGCCACCCTTTCACGCCGTGCGGGCTGGTCAATCGACCCAGCACCACCTGTTGCGTCTCGTCACCCTGCATAGGTTATGTCCTGCTCGGAATCTTTCGGCAAGGTTTCACCCGACAGTGTCTTGCGAGCCGCCTGCGGCATGACGATCGATCTCAGGCCTGGGCCTTGCGAGCTTCTTTGACCAGCTCGGCGACGCGATCGGAGACCTGCGCACCCTGGGACTGCCAGTGGGTGACACGGTCCAGATCGACACGCAGGCGCTCTTCCTGGCCGCGGGCGACCGGATTGAAGAAGCCGACGCGCTCGATGAAGCGTCCATCGCGGGAAACGCGAGAGTCGCTGACGGTCAGGTGATAGAAGGGACGCTTCTTGGCGCCACCACGTGCCAGACGAATGGTTACCATTGCGTTGATAATCCTTCGGTTAAGTTAATCGTTACGCCACGAAATCGAGTCTTCTCGGACACTCGCCCGAGACGAAGACGCAGCATTCTACGGAAAACACCGTGTATTGGAAACCTTTTGTTGCGGGTGGGCGAGTCAGCGCCGGGGGAAACCGCCGCCGCCCATGCCCCCCATCCCGCCGGGGCCTCCGGGACCGCCAGGTCCTCCGCCCCCCATCATGCCGGACATGCCGCGCATCATCTTCTGCATGCCGCCCTTCTGGCCGGCTTTCTTCATCATCTTCTGCATCTGCTTGTGCTGCTTGAGCAGACGATTGAGATCGGGCACCTGCAGCCCCGCCCCCATGGCGATACGCCGCTTGCGCGAACCGTTGATGATCTCGGGCTTGCGGCGCTCCTGGGGCGTCATCGAGTTGATCAGCGACTCGAGCTTGCCGAACTCCTGCTCGGCGCCCTTGTTCTGGGCCATCTCCGCCATCTGCCCCATGCCCGGCAGCTTGGACATCAGCCCACCCATGCCGCCCATCTTCTTGAGCTGCTGAAGCTGGTCGCGGAAGTCCTCGAGATCGAATCCCTGCCCCTTCTTGACCTTCTTGGCCAGCCGCTCGGCCTTGCCCTTGTCGACGTTGCGCTCGGCCTCCTCGATCAGCGACAGCACGTCGCCCATGCCGAGAATCCGCGAGGCCACGCGATCGGGATGGAACGGCTCGAGAGCATCGACCTTCTCGCCCATCCCCATGAACTTGATCGGCTTGCCGGTGATATGACGCACCGACAGCGCCGCACCGCCGCGCGCATCGCCGTCGGCCTTGGTCAGGATGACCCCGGTCAGCGGTAGCGCGTCATGGAACGCCTTGGCAGTGTTGGCGGCATCCTGGCCGGTCATGGCGTCGACGACGAACAGTGTCTCCTGGGGCTGGATCGCCTGATTCAGGGCCTGGATCTCCGCCATCATCGCCTCGTCCACCGCCAGCCGGCCGGCGGTGTCGACGATCACCACGTCGTGGAACTGGATCTTGGCGTGCTTGATCGCCGCCTCGGCGATCGCCACCGGCTGCTGGGCGCTGGTCGACGGGAAGAAATCGACCTCCACTTCCCTGGCCAGCGTCTCGAGCTGATCGATGGCCGCCGGCCGGTAGACGTCGGCGGAGACCACCAGCACTTTCTTGTTCTCGCGCTCGCGCAGGTACTTGGCCAGCTTGGCGACGGAAGTGGTCTTGCCCGCCCCCTGCAGGCCGGCCATCAGCACGACGGCGGGGGTGCCCTTGAGCGTCAGCGCCTCGTTGGCCTGGCCCATGATCGACTCCAGCTCCTGCTGGACGATCTTGACGAACTGCTGGCCCGGCGAGAGGCTCTTGGAGACCTCCTGCCCGACCGCGCGTTCGCGCACCCGATCGACGAAGTCCTTGACCACCGGCAGGGCGACATCGGCTTCGAGCAGCGCCCGACGGACTTCGCGCAGCGTGTCCTTGATGTTGTCTTCGGTCAGACGCGCCTGGCCGGTAATCGACTTGAGCGTCTGCGACAGGCGATTGGAGAGACTTTCGAACATGAAACGCTCCGGGCAGCGATGCCTGGCATCACCGAGGCTCGAACTCGAGCTCGCGACGCCACTGGAAAGGAATGTGGCCAGCATTATACGCATGGATGCGGCCAGGCTCCATGCAGTGCGGCGCCACGAGTCGATGGCTGGGCGAGTTGGCGGTGATTGGGTATAGTGGCGGCGAAACGCGATGGCCTATCATTCAGGATCCGTTGCCGCTTGTACGGCCGCGCTGAAGCGGCAACAGCTCCCGGCGCATCCGCATCTCGCACTCTTTTCATCGTCACGGCGGCTGCTCGAAGACCGCCCACGAGGCCAAAACACCGATGCCGGCGCTTCCTTTCGCCCTTGTCGCTATTGTCTGTTATCTCGCCGCCGGGCTATGGCAGAGCCTGAGCCTTGCCCGACGGGTCGCCGAACGCCCGAGCTGGGTACGCAGCGCCGGGTTGATCGCGCTGGGCTGCCACACCTTCATCATCGCCCTGGCCATCATCGGCCCGCACGGCCTGCATCTGGGACTGACCCAGAGTGCCGCGCTGGTGGGCTGGCTGGTCGTGGCGCTGCTGCTGGCCGCCAGCCTGTTCAAGCCCGTACTCAACGCCGGCGTCTGCGTTTTCCCGCTGGCCGCCATCACCATCGTCGGCGTGGTCGGCATGCCCAGCCGAATGATCGAGTCCGGGGTCTCTCCCGGCCTCTATTTCCATATCCTCAGCTCGATCGCCGCGTTCTCCTTCCTGGCCATTGCCGCGGTCCAGGCCGCGCTGCTCGGTTTCCAGCACCACGCCCTGAAGCGCCGCCAGACCAGCGGCATCGTCCAGGTACTACCGCCGCTGACCCGCATGGAGCAACTGCTGTTCGAGCTGATCTGGTGCGGCATGCTGCTGCTGACGGTCGCCATCGTCAGCGGATTCGTGTTCGTCGACAATCTGTTCGCCCAGCACCTGGCCCACAAGACCATCCTGTCGCTGCTGGCGTGGCTGATATTCGCCGGCCTGCTGGCGGGGCATCATCTTCTCGGCTGGCGTGGACCCAAGGCGGTGCGCTGGACGCTGGCCGGTGCCGCGATGCTGGTATTGGCGTTCTTCGGCACCAAGTTCGTGCTCGAATACATCTTCCATTACAACGCCTGAGCACTTGCCCGGCCGGAAACTCCGTCGCGCGGTCATCGGCCGCGTTGACAGGCTCCGGCTAACGCCCTACAACAACCTGACAACTCCATGAGGAATTCTCCGCCTTGAGCGACGACATACCCCTGGGCCTCATGCTGGGCCTGCTGTTTGTTCTGGTCTGCCTGTCAGCATTCTTCTCCAGTTCGGAAACCGGCATGATGTCGATCAATCGCTATCGATTGAATCATCAGGCCAACGCCGGTTCTCGCTCCGCCAGCCGCGTCGTCGAGCTGCTCAAGCGCCCCGACCGCCTGCTGGGCGTGATCCTCATCGGCAACAATTTGGTCAACAACCTCGCCGCCTCCATTGCCACCATCGTCGCCATCCATTTCTTCGGCGACGTCTCCGGGCCGGCCATCGCCACGCTGGTGCTGACCATCGTCGTGCTGATCTTCGGCGAGGTCACGCCCAAGACCTACGCCGCCGTCAAACCGGACCGCATCGCGCTGCCCGCCTCGTTGATCCTGGCGCCGCTGCTGCGGCTGCTCTACCCGGTGGTGTGGCTGGTCAACGCCATCTCCAACGGCCTGCTGCGGCTCATCGGCGTCCGCCACCTGGACGCCGGCGCCGACAACCTGACCCGCGACGAACTGCGCAGCGTGGTGCACGAAGCCGGCTCGCTCATTCCCAGCCGCCACCAGGCGATGCTGCTGTCGATCCTCGATCTCGAGAACGTCACCGTCAACGACATCATGGTGCCCCGTCACGAAATCGTCGGCCTCGACCTGGACGACGATCTGGAAACCCTGCTCGCCCAGATCCGCCAGAGCCAGCACACCCGGCTGCCGATCTTCAAGGGCGACATCAACAACATCATCGGCATTCTGCATCTGCGTAACGCCTCGCGCTTTCTCTCCAAGCCGGATCTCAACAAGGCCGCCATCGTCCAGGAAGCCCGGGAACCGTACTTCATTCCGGAGTCGACGCCCCTGCACACGCAACTGCTCAATTTCCAGCAGCAGAAGCGCCGCATCGGCGTCGTGGTGGACGAGTATGGTGATGTCGAGGGGCTGGCCACGCTGGAGGACATCCTGGAGGAGATCGTCGGCGAGTTCACCACCGACGTCGCCGGCACCTACAAGGACATTCACCCGCAGACGGATGGCGGCTATATCATCGAGGGCACGGCCAACATCCGCGAGGTCAACAAGGCGCTCGGCTGGCAGCTGCCGACGGATGGCCCCAAGACCCTCAACGGGCTGATTCTGGAGGAACTGGAGTCCTTCCCCGATGCCCAGGCCTGCCTGCAGATCGGCGCGACCCGCCTGGAAATCCTCGAGATCGGGGACAACCTGATCACCTCGGTGCGCTGCTGGCAACAGGGCGTGCGGCGCCGCAGCGGCGAATGAGCCGACAAGGGCGCGGACAGGATGCTGACCGCGATCGGCGCGGGCTAGGGTTGGTACGGAAAATCGGCGAGCGAAGGCCAGACCGGGACGCGTAGCCAAGGCAAAAATCGACAAAGACGGACCGGCCTGGCGCTCCAGCCGATTTCGACGCCTTATTGCCGAGCACAGCCAGGTTTCGTACAGAGCCTAGATCGGACCACCCAGCTTCCGGGACAAGCTCTGATCGGCCGCCCGCTTGAGACCTCGAACCCGCCGTTCCAGGGTTCGCCTCGGCGAGTAGCCGGCGGGAATCGGCTCGCCGAAGACCAGCAGCACCCGCGCTCTCAGCCGGCGCGGCCATTTGGTCAGCGCCTTGCCATCCTTGTTGGATGTCCACGACCCCCACAGCCCCGACAGCGCCGCCGGCACCACCGGCACCGGATCCCGCGCCAGCACCAGGTCCAGGCCCCGCCGGAAAGCGTGCACATCGCCGTCCGGCGTCAACCGCCCTTCGGGGAAGATCATCACCACCTCGCCATTGCGCAACGCGCGACTGACTTCTTCCAGCGCGCGACGAACGCCGCCAGGATCGCGGCGGTCGGAGTCGACCGGAATGGCACCCGCGATCCGGAAGAACCAGTGAACCCAGGGGTTTTCGTAGATCGGCCGATCCATCATGAATCGCAGCGGACGGGGGCAGGCGCCACCGAGCACCAGCGCATCCATGAAGCTGACATGGTTGCAGACCACCAGCGCCGGCCCGGTGGCGGGTACATGCTGTCGGCCACGGCACCGGAGCCGGTACAGCATTTGAACCAGGGCAAAAATCAGCAGTCTCAGCGCGGGCCGGGGGTTTCGCATCAGCAGCGCCACGCCCACCAGCAGGGCCGACCAGCCCAGGCAGGCGAATAGCGTGAAGAGCGACAGCTCCATCACGCTCAGCACCACGATCCCGAACACGGCGGAGAGAATCATGAACAGCGCGTTGAGAATGTTGTTGGCGGCGATCATGCGGGCCCGACGCTCCTCGCGGCTGGCCAGCTGCATCAGGGTATAGAGCGGCACGCTATAGAGGCCGCCGCCGAGCCCCACCAGCGCCAGCAGCGTGCTCATGCGCCAGAAGTCAGTCATCGCCAGTAGCTCGACCAGGGTCAGGCGTTCCGCGGCGAAACTCGACTGCGCAGCCAGCTCGAGCCCGGAGACACCGATGACCAGCGCGCCGATGGGCACCAAACCGAGTTCCAGCCGCCCCGCCGACAACCGCGAACAGAGCAGCGCCCCCAGGCCCACGCCAATCGCGAAGGCGCCGAGCAGGAAGCTGACGGCACCTTCGCTGCCGTGCACCACGTCTTTCACCCATGCAGGCAACTGGGTCAGGTAACAGGCGCCCAGAAACCAGAAGAAGCTGATACCGATCAGTGCCGGACGAACCTTCTTCTCGGCAAGACCGTCACGCAGCACTCCCCAGGTACCGGAGAGCGGGCGCCATGGCACGCGCCCGGTCACGCTCGGAGGCGCCGCCGGGATTCTCAGGCTGACGACGACACCGATCACGGCAATCACCACCAGGCTGGTCGCAATGGCCGCCCTTCCCAGCGCGCCTTCCAGCGAAGCCAGTACGCCGGCCGCCAGAGTCCCCAGCAGAATCGACACGAAAGTGCCCAGGTTGACCCAGGCATTGCCCTTGACCAGCTCGGTGGCGGCCAGGTGCTGCGGCAGGATGGCGTACTTGACCGGACCGAACAGCGCCGACTGCGTGCCCATCATGAACAACAGTGCCAGCAGCAGGCCAAACAGCTCGAACCAGACCGCTGCCGCGGCCGCGATCATCGTGGCCAGCTCCAGCAGCTTGAGCCGGCGGACGAGCCTCTGCTTGTCGAGATGATCGGCGAGGGTGCCGCCCCAGGCGGAAAACAGGAAGAATGGCAGGATGAAGAGTCCCGCTGCCAGGTTGTTCAGCAATCCCGTGTCCCAGCCGTAGCGGGGTACGGCGACGAAGGTCAGCAGCAGCAGCAGGACATTCTTGAAAAGGTTGTCGTTGAAGGCACCCAGGGCCTGGGTCCAGAAGAACGGCGCAAAGCGGCGCTGGGCCAGCAACCCCGAATTCACGAGTCTTCCGACAGGTAGCGCAGGCCATTCAGCGTCATCGACAACAGCTGGTCGAGCAGTTCGCCCACTTCCATCGGCTGCCCCTGCCAGTAACCGAGGCGGTCGTTGAGCCCCAACTGGACCAGGCCATGCACGCTGCCCCAGAGCGTTCTTGCCATGCGCCGGGCAGCGGCATCGTCGAGTGCCGGCTGATGAGCCTTGAGTGCGCTCTCGACGCGCAGGAACAGCGCATCGATGATATGACTCTGGCGCTCGTCGAGCTCCCCCTCGTCCGCCAACGGATACTCGAACAGCATCTGCCAGCGATGAGGCTCATGCTGGGCAAACTGCCAGTAGGCCGTCGCCAGGGCCTTGAGCTGCGGCTCCGGGTCGGCGTCTTCCAGCCAGGATACCGCCGCCCCCATCCTGTCGAGCGTCTCGATGTTGACGTACTGCAGCAGGTTGCTGAAGCTGCCGTAGAGCTTGAGCAGCGTGCTCGGTGCGCAACCCACATCGCGAGCCAGTGAGCGCAGCGACAGCGTGTGCACGGGATTTTCTCGCAGCCAGGCATCGCAGGCCGCCATGACCTGTGCATGGAGCGCCTCGGGGGCGTGCTGTCGCGGTCGAGCCATGAAATTCCTCGCTCGGAATGATGTCGAATCGCTGCCGATGATTCGGAAGCCGGAAAATATTGTTGTCGACTTAAAATCGAACAGCGTTTCCCAGCATATCGCCATACCGCGTAAACGCAAGCGCCGAGCGGATTAACGTGACGATTTTGTAAGGGTTTTACGCCACGGACGCCTGGGCGAAAAGATCGCCTTCCTCTCTCCTTCCCGGGTGAATAACGCCTTGGCCCGGCGCCAGCGGTGGCATAGGCTGTTGCCCTCGCCATCCGATCGTTCAAGAGGAGACACCATGGCTGGTCGGCTGCATGTCGACGACTGGACTCGTCATCCGGCAAGTCCCGCTTTTCGCGGTATCGACCCGCCAGTCTTCGGCCCCAACCTGGCGCCGCGCCGCTGGCTGTCGATTCTGCGCCAGGAGGCGGGGACCACCGTGCTGCGCGACGCGTTCTGGGGGCTCACTCCCACATGGCTGAAAGTGCTGGATCAGGCGCCTCACTGCGCCCGTGCCGAATCGCTCGACGAGCGACCGATGTTCCGCGAAGCCCTGGCCGAGCGCCGGTGCCTGCTCCCGGTGACCGGCATTTATGTCTGGCAGAGCGGGCTGCGCGGCAAACAGCCCTTCCTGGTGACCCATGTCGACCGGTCGCCACTGCTGCTGGCCGGCATCTGGAGCCGCCATGCGCCGGACGCCGGCACGGCACGCGACTCCTTCGCCCTGATCACGGTCCCCACCACGGAAGTCATCGCCCCCATGAGCGATCGCCTGCCCATGGTCATCGACCCCCGACAGACCGAGACCTGGCTCTCGCCGGGTACGTCGCCAGCGTCGATCCGCGAGCTCATCGGTCCGGCCGACAAGGAACTGTTGGGCGCGTTTCCGGTATCAAAACAGGTGAACGACCCCGCGCATCAGGAGTGGGCCTGCGGCTATCCCATCGGCCCCATGCGCGTCTGGACCCCATGAACGCTTCGCCGCGGCAGGTATCGATCCATCACTTCAAGACCCCGGTTTGCACTTCCCCCCTGGTCATCAGCGAGAGAGTTCGTATGCAGGAACCCCGTTTCCACTCCACGCGCCATCACTCGGCGTCCACCGGCATCACGTCGCCGCAACGCATCCTGCGGGGCACCTGGCACCTGGCCGGCTGCCTGGCGATGGCACTGGTACTCGGATTGCTGGCAAGTCCCGGTACGGCGACCGCCGCTCCCGATCCCGAACCGGCCGACCATGCCGCGCTCGTTCAGGGCCCTATCATCCAGAGCCCGAATGACCATCGCCAGTATCGCGCCATCACCCTGGACAACGGCCTGCAGGCCTTACTGATCAGCGATCCCGAGGCCGACAAGGCCGCGGCGGCCATGGACGTCTCGGTGGGCAGCAACAGTGACCCGGCCGACATGCCCGGGCTGGCGCACTTCCTCGAACACATGCTGTTCCTGGGCACCGAAGGCTACCCGGATCCGGACGGCTACCAGCGCTTCATCTCCCAGAACGGGGGTTCCCACAACGCCTTCACCGCCGACCAGGACACCAACTTCTACTTCGACGTGGATCCGGGCGCCTTTCCCGAAGCACTCGATCGATTCTCGCAGTTCTTCATCTCCCCGCAGTTCAACCCCGACTATGTCGACCGCGAACGCCACGCGGTGAATTCCGAATACCAAGCCAGGCGCGACGATGACGCCCGCCGCATCAACGAGGCGCTGGGCAAGGCGCTCAACCCCGAGCATCCGCTCAATCACTTCTCGGTCGGCAGTCTGGAGACGCTCAACAGCGACCACAGACCACTGCGCCAGGCGCTGCTCGATTTCTACCAGCGCCATTACGACGCCAATGTCATGCATCTGACCGTGCTCTCCCCCGAGCCGCTGGATGCCATGGAGAAGCAGGTCCGCCAACGTTTCGCCGCGATACCCGATCGCGGCCTGCAAAAGCCGGTGGTCGATCAGCCATTGGCGAGGGCCGGTGACCTGCCGGCGTCGATTCGCATCAAGAGCAACGAGGCGCGTCGCCAGCTGGAATTCCTCTTCCCCATCGACGACCCCACCCTCGAATACGCCGACAAGCCGGACGACTATCTCGCCAACCTGCTCGGACACGAGGGTGAGGGCAGCCTTCTGGCAGCCCTGCGCAAGGCGGGGTGGGCCGACGGCCTGTCCGCCGGTACCCGCGCGGGTGACGGCCGCCACGCGCTGTTCGACGTCTCGATCAGCCTGACCCCGGAGGGCGAACGCCATCTCGACGAGATCCAGGCCAGCCTGTTCGATCAGATCCGGCGCATCCGCGACCACGGCGTCGAGGCATGGCGCTACCGGGAACAGGCCAAGCTGGCAGAGCAGAGTTTCCGCTTCCAGCAGCGCAGCGAGCCGATCGATACCGTCAGAGGCATGGCGATGAGCCTGGCCCACTATCCGCTTCAGGACGTGCAGTACGCGCCCTACCGCATGGACCGATTCGACCCGGAAGCCATCGACGACATCCTCGGGCGCCTGACACCCGACAACCTGCTGCGAGTCTACAGCGGCCCGGACGTGACGGGTGACGAGACCACCCGCTACTTCTCGACGCCCTATACCCTGACGCGACGCGATGACTGGCCCGCAGGCGCTTCCCTCGACGGCCTGGGGCTGCCAGACGCCAACCCGTACATCGCCGAGGATCTGAGCGTTCAGCCGTTCGAGAGCGCCGAGCCCGCCCGCCTGGTCGACTCACCCAGCGTCGAGATCTGGCATCAGGCCGACAGCGACTTCGGTGCACCGCGAGTCGAATGGCGCTTCAGCCTGCAGAATCCGGATGCGTCCCGGGACGCCCGGCACGCGGTGCTGACCCGGCTGCTCGCCGGTTGGCTGAACGACGGCCTCAACGAGCGTTTCTACCCGGCATCACTGGCCGGACAGGAGTTCGCCGCCTACGCCCACGGTCGCGGTATCACGCTGGCCTTCTCCGGCTGGCGCGATCATCAGGACCGCCTGATGAGGACCGTTGTCGAGCAGTTGCGCCAGGGCGAGATCACCGACGCCAGTGTCGAGCGGGTCAAGCAGGGCTTGAAGCGCAACTGGGAAAACGCGCCCCAGGACGCGCTCTACCAGCAACTGCAGCGCACGCTGGGCGAGGCGCTGATGCGCCCGCAGATCAGCACCACGAACATGCTGGCAGCGATCGACGGCATCGATGCCCAGGACGTGCGCGACTACCGCCAGCAGTTCCTCGACAGGCTCTACCTCCAGGCCATGGCGGTGGGCAACCTCGATGCCCCTCTCGCCAAGCGTGAGGGGCTGCTGGTTGCCAATGCGCTGGCGCCCGAACTCCGCGCCAGTGCCATCCCGCCGTTGACAGTGCTCGACGTTCCCGCGAACGCCCCGGTACTGCACCCGTCAACGGCTCGCGGCGACTCGGCGGTGCTGCGCTACCTGCAAGGCCCCGACCTCTCGCTGCAAGACCAGGCCAGCCTGGCCGTGATCGGACAACTGATCGGACCGCCCTTCTTCGCCAAGCTGCGCACCGACGAGCAGCTCGGCTACATCGTCAGCGCCGGTTACGCGCCGTTCATGAACGCGCCGGGCCTGATGATGCTGGTTCAGTCCCCCAGCGTCTCCAGCACGACGATCGACCAGCGGATGGATGCCTTCCTCGCCGCTTTCGATCAGCGCATCGCCGCACTGGGTGACGACGATCTGGCGCCCTATCGCCAGGCCGTGCGTCAGCAACTCCTGCAACGTGACCCGTCGCTCTCGGCACGAGCCGACCGTCTGTGGCAGACGCTGGCCTATCCGCAGGCCGACTTCGACCGGCGCCAGCGACTGGCCGCCACGGTCGACGAGTTGACCGCAGCGGATATCCGCAGCGCCTGGCAGACACTGCGCCGGAGCCCGGTGCTCGATGTCACCGCAGATCCCGGTGACCAGCCCAGCGACGTGGATGCGTTGACCAAAGGTTTCGTCCCGCTGTCGCGCTGAGCGGCGTCTCAGCGAGCGGCACCCGGGCAGGATTCGACCCGCTCGGGAACGCCCATCCACGCGAAACCCCAGCCATCTGGCTGGGGTTTCGTCGTTACGCAGGCTTGGCGCGATCGGCGGTGCGCAGCCAGTGATGGCAGAGTGCGTCTAGAAACGTATCGTCAGATTGGCATCGACGCTCTGATCCCGGGCGTCACTGGCCAGTCTGCCCGTGTAGTCCACCCCCACCGAGGTTGCCGGCGAGAGCGCCATGTCGATCCCGGTGGCGAGCGTGATCGCATCCTCGCCCACCGGTATGCCGTCGACCGCAAAGGTCTCTCCGCCGCGGAAGGCCTGCTCCGCCGTTGGCGTGCGCTGGCCAAAAGCGTGCTGCCACCCTGCCGCCGCCTGCCAGACGGCGCTGGCGCCGCCGATCTCGAATGGTGTCGTCGTGCGCAGCCCGAGGGTCGAGTAGGTCACCTCCGCGTCTCCATCCTCGCCATCCAGGCCCGCCGCGCCGCGCTCCTGATAGCCGTCGCTGTGGAGATCGACATAGGCGAGCCCGGCGTAAGGTTCCAGCCGAGTCCGACCCGCCGTCAGGGCGATACCGACCTCACCGAAGAGCTGTGCGGTGCGCGCCTCGTAGGAAGCCTTGGCCGTCCCGGCGTCCGCGACGTCGATCGCGCGTCGTGTGTCGATATCGTGCCAGGCGTGCGCCGCGCCCAGGCGCAGCCCCACGGGCCCGAAGGAGCGGCCGGCGTAGGCGGCCAGGGTGTAGCTGTCGATCTCGGAGGAGGAGTCGCGCCGGTCGACGTCGTAGTCCGAGCGGCCATAGCCACCGGCCACACCGAGCTGCCACGCCGTCTCTTCGCTGGCGCCGACTACCCTGTCGATACCTACGAAAAGCCCGCGTGTCGAGCGCTCCAGCCCAGTGGCATTGCCATCGCCGTCACTCCTGCCCCAGCCGCCGAACCCTTGCAGCCACATCCCCGGGCGCTGATCGGGCAGTTTACCCAGCGCCGATGCGGCGCCCGTACTGGTGTGGTGAGGTGCCGACCCGGCACGCCGCAAGCGCCCGAACACGGCCTCGCGCACGAACCGGCTCTCCTCGATCAGTCCGGAACGCGTGCTGGCATGAATCTCGCCGGACAGCGCGTCGTAATCTTGGCGAAGGGTCGCGATATCGGTGGTGGCGATAACCGCGTCATAGATACCATTGCCCGCGCCCAGGCTCTCGATCCCGGCCGCGCTCGCCCGCTGATTGTCGGTCGCGGCAAGATCGGCGAAGCGGGTGTCGTTGCGAGCGACGTCGAGCACCACGGCATTGGCCTGGTAATCCAGGTCGAGATCGAAGAACGGCGAGTAGGACTCGGGCGCGTCGTAGGCGCCGGTGACGCCCCCCGCCGCGCTGATCAGGGTATAGCGGGAAGGCGCATAAGCGGCATCCGACAGCGGCGTCACCGCAAGCTCGCCAGCCAGCGACGCCGTGCCGGAAACATGGATTCGATCACCGCGCCCGGCCCCCTCGATCTCCGCCCGATAGGTGGAACCTGCCGTCTGCCGGTAGTCACCGACCACGTTCAATTGGCCGACGGAGTTGCCGGGCGAGATCGTGCCCTTCACCGTCACGCTCCCCAAAGTGCCGTTGCCTCCGAGCAGGCCGTCGGCCGCCACCGCAAGCGGGCCATCCAGGGTACCGTCGAGATCGAGGCGACTGCCGCCGGTGATGTCGATCCCATCCGCGTAGCGCTGCGTGCCGGTGAGCCGCCAGTCACCCTTGACCGAGAGCAGTTCGACATTGACGCCACCGGCAAACACACCTTCCCCGTCGAGCAGGATCGTATCGACGCCATCACCACCGTCGATGCGACCGTCGAACGTCGCCCCACTCTGGACGACCAGGGTGTCGTCGCCGCCCCCCAGATCCAGCGCCAGGCCGTTACCCCCGGCGATCCGCCCCGAGTTGACGACGGTATCGTCATAGTCGCCAACCAGCGAAATACCGTAGCCGTCGATACCCTCGATGGTGCCGCGGTTGATGATCGTGGTCTCGCCGTAGGCACCACCGCTGCTGCCATCGTCGATCAGAATGCCGTTGTCGGCGCCGCGGATCAGCGCACTCTCGCTGGCATTGACGATGGTGCCGCCGCCCATGGCGATCCCTTCGCTCTGATTGGGGGTATCGCCCGGCTTCTGGCCCTTGGCGCCGGTTCCCCGAATCGTGCCGCGGTTGGTGATATGGCCGATAAAGTCGATATCCACGCCGTCGCCATCGCCCAGCTCGGAGTCGCTGTCGATGTCGCCGCTGATCAAGCCCGCGTTGACGACCGTCCCATTGCCGTCGGAGCCGACACCCGAGCCGTTGCGCCCCCGGATCGTCGCGCCCGCCGCGTTGTAGACGGTCACCTCCACATCGGTGGTGATGCCGTGGCGCGCGCCGGATATCGTGCCGCCGGCCAGGTTGTGGATCGTCGCGGCATGGTCTTGCAGATCGACCCCGTCGTTGGAGGCATCGGGCTCGCTGCTGTTGGCGACGATGGTACCGGCGTTGTTGACCGTCGCCCCTGCTCCGGGGCGCAGGGCATCGGCGTCTTCGGCGCGGATTTCGCCGCCGGCGTAGTTGTTGATCGTGACCCTGGCCTGACCGGCTTCGATGTGATCGAAATCGATCGCCTGGCCACCGTCGTCGCCGGTGCCGGAGGAGAGAATCAGGCCGTAGTTGTCGACCGTGACCACCGCGTCGCCTCGCGAGCCGCCATCGCTGTCGATCCGCACGGCGTCGTCGGTGGATTCGATGACCCCGGTACGTTCGTTGCGCAGATGAAACTCGGCAAGATGGGCGACATCGCCGACGTGGATTCCGCGACTGGCGGAGGCGGTCGATAGAATCCGGCCGGCATTATCGATGGTGATTTTGCCGGCGCCTGGGCGAATCGCATCGTTGTCGTCGGCCTCGATCACACCGCTTTCAGCATTGCTGATCGTGACGACAGCCGTCGGTGATTCGATCGAGGCGAAATCCAGGACCTGACCGCCGGCCGAATGCAGCGTGCCGGCGTTATCGACGATGATCTCGCCATCGCTTAAATCAGTATCGACCCTGAAGACGTCGTTACCGGTGTCGATGATCGCGCCGGCGGCGTTGTATAGCGTCAGCGAGCGCTCGCTGTCATCCCCATCGGTGTCGATGCCCCGTTTCCGGCTGAGAATCGAGCCGGCGTTGTCGATGGTCACGCCGGCAGCGGGCGACGCCCCGTGCCACTCGATCGCCGTATCCCTGTCGGTGTCGAGCACGGCCCCGGCCTCGACGTTCACCCTATCCGTGCCGGTCACACTGCGAGGTGTCGCTTCGGTATGACCGCTGGCGATGGTGTAGACGTCGGCCATGCTCGCCCCGGAGACCAGCGCCGAAAGCGTCGCCGCCGACAACGACACCGCCCTCAGCGCCGCGCCGCGACGCCGTCCGATCTCGCTTCCCATGAAGTTCCCCTGATCCAGACTTGTTGGTTGTGATCAAGGGAATGCAGGCTAGGCAGCGAGTGTGACAGGGCGATGACGCGCGACGGCTGCGCGCCGACTGTCAGGCAGGGGAGATCTCAGTAGGCGTCGAAGGCCTGCTCCGGCATGATCGATTCGACGTACATCACCAGCTCCTCCAGCACCTGGCGTTCGCGATCCCCCAGCGGGGTCTGGTTGAGCCGTTCGATCTCGCGGGCGAACTCCTTGAGGGTGAAGGCGCCGCTCTGCGGATCGTTCATGCGCGACCAGCGGAACGCATCCCACTGCGCCTTCTCCTCGCTCTCCAGCGTCTCGGGATAGCTGCGCGCGCGCATGCGGAACAGCATCTCCTCCAGCCGCGGATCCTGGAAGGCGAAGCCGGTCTGCCCCAGCTCATCCGGCGGCGTGGCGTGGACCCGCTCCATCGCCTGGCGGTCATGCGGCGAGAAGAAGCCGCCGGAATAGAGCATCAGATCGGGGTCCTGCGGTGGATCGGCGGGAGGCTCGGCGAAGGCCATCGCCGCCTTGCGGGAGGACTCCGGATTCTGCACCAGCGCCTGCCAGTGGCGCTCGCACAGCGGCCGGTCGAGCCCCAGCCGCTGGGTCACGGTCTCGTCGGCCGTGGCGATCGGCAACAGCACCGGGCTGCGGTTGAGGTGCACCACCTTCAACGGAATCCGCGTGTCGCCTTCGGCCAGCTCGCTGTCGCTGACGAAGATGCGCGCGCGAATCTCCTCGGGCGTCAGCGAGAACAGCGGTGCCGGATCGACCGCGAGGTCATAGACGATGATCCCGTTGGGGTTCGAAGGGTGCGCTGCCAGCGGCACCACCAGCGCGCTACAGCCGCGACTGGCGGGATAGCGCCGCGAGATGTGAAGCATCGGCTTGCGCGCCTCGACATCGAGCAGCCCGGCCACCCGGCGCTTCTGACGCAACGACAGCAGGTAGTCGAAGAACTTGGGGTTCTGCGTCCGCAGCAGCCGCGCCAGGCCGATGGTGGCCCGCACGTCCGCCAAGGCGTCGTGCGCCCCCTCGTGCGCGATGCCGTTGGCGGCGGTCAGATGCTCGAGCTTGAAGCTGGGTGCGCCATCCTCGCGCTTGGGCCACTCGATACCCTCCGGGCGCACGGCATAGAACGCGCGCACCGCGTCGATCAGATCCCAGCGCGAGTTGCCGTTCTGCCACTCCCGGGCATAGGGGTCGAAGAGGTTGCGGTAGAACAGATGACGACTCACCTCGTCGTCGAAACGCAAACTGTTGTAACCCAGCGAGCAGGTGCCGGGCACGCTCATCTCGGCCTGGATACGGGCGGCGAATTCCACTTCGGGAAGACCGCGACGCATGGCGGCCTGGGGGGTGATGCCGGTGATCAGGCAAGCCTGGGGCGTGGGCAGGTCATCGTCGGCCGGGCGCGCGTAGAGCGTCAGCGGCTCGCCGATTTCGTTGAACTCGGCATCGGTGCGAATGGCCGCGAACTGCGAAGCCCGGTGCCGACGAGGATCGGCGCCGAAGGTCTCGTAGTCGTGCCAAAGGAAGGTGGGTTCTGCCTGAGGCTGGGCTTTGCTGTTACGGACCGCTCCGCTGTTGGCCATTCCGCTCTCCGGCTGCGCAAAAGGCCAAGCCTAGCACAGCCGGTGGTGCGACTCATGCACCGCCAACCAGCGGCTGATGCATCGTCGGACCTAGCCTTTGACGGTCTCGCCCTCGTTGGGCAGCGTGACGTTGAGTTCGAGCACCGAGCAGTCGTTGTCGCTGTCGAGACTGATATTGATGGCGTCCTGGTCGACCTTGACGTAGCGCCGGATCACCTCGAGCAGCTCCTGCTCGAGCATCGGCATGTAATCGGGTTGTCCCCGATGCCCACGCTGGTGCGCAACGATGATCTGCAGCCGCTCCTTGGCGACGGATGCGGATTTCTTGCGTTCGCCCTTGAGAAAATCGAGTAGCCTCACCGGCGGCCTCCTCCTCCGAACATGCGTGCGATCAGCCCGCGTTTCTGCACCGACTGGAAACGAAGCGGCACGTCTTCACCCATCAGGCGGGATACGGTGTCAGCGTATGCCTGACCGGCGTCGCTCTTGTCGTCGTGAATGACCGGCACCCCCTGGTTGGAGGCGCGCAGCACCGCTTCCGACTCCGGGATCAGGCCGACCAGGTCGATCGCCAGGATCTCGCGGATGTCTTCCAGGTTGAGCATGTCGCCGTCATCGACCCGGTTGGGGTTGTAGCGCGTGACCAGCAGGTGCTCCTTGATCGGGTCCCGGTTCTGCTCGGCACGACGCGACTTGGAGGAGAGCAGCCCGAGAATGCGATCGGAGTCGCGTACCGAGGAGACTTCCGGGTTGGTCACCACCACTGCTTCGTCGGCAAAGTAGAGCGCCAGCTGGGCGCCCCGCTCGATGCCAGCGGGCGAGTCGCAGATGATGTAGTCGAACTCCTCGGAGAGGTCCATCAACACCTTCTCGACGCCCTCGAGCGTCAGCGCATCCTTGTCTCGCGTCTGGGAGGCGGGAAGAATATGCAGGTTCTCCGAGCGCTTGTCGCGAATCATGGCCTGCTTGAGTCCGGCCTCGCCCTGGATGACGTTGACCAGGTCGTAAACGACACGACGCTCGCAGCCCATGATCAGGTCCAGATTTCTCAGACCGACGTCGAAGTCGATGACCACGGTCTTGTTGCCGCGCAGGGCCAGGCCCGTGGCAATGGCTGCCGCGCTGGTCGTTTTACCGACGCCACCTTTACCGGATGTTACAACGATGATCTTGGCCAAGATGAACTTCCTGTTGCCCGATAACTATTGATCGTTCCCGCGCCAATCAGGTCAGCGCCGAGATCCTTAACTGGTCTTCCTTGAGTTGCACCTGCACCGAGCACCCCAGCATCTTTGGATCGATATCCTCGAGGCGCTTGTAGGTACCCGCCACGGAGAGCAGTTCGGCATGCAGATCATGGCAGAAGATACCGGCTTCGCGATCACCGTGGATACCGGCCAGGGCCCGCCCCCGCAGCGACCCGTAGACATGCACGCTGCCCGCGGCCAGCACCTCGGCGCCGGGATTGACGGCGCCGATCACGACCAGATCGCCTTCCGAGGCGGAGATCTGCTGACCGGAACGCACCGTCCCGCGATGGATGCGCCCTCCCGCCTGCACGGTCGCCTCCGGCGGCGGCACTGGCAGTTCCGCCTCGACCGCGGCTTCCACGGGTCGGGTGTCGACGGCTCGCGGGCGGCTCTCCTGCGGCGGAAACCAGCCCAGCCCCAGCGCCCAGGCCGACTGCTTGATCGGGTCGGAACCACCACGCACCGCTACCGGCAGCAGCTTGTGCGCGCGGCACACGGCGCAGATTCGCTCGAGAGCGAGATGGGGTTCGTCGAGCTGCTCGACGCCCAACACCACTGGAGTATGCTGGAAAAAGGCCGGTGCCTGACTGACCTTGCCGGCCAGTTGCGCGCGAATGCGCTCCGGATCGCCGCTGGCCAGTTCCATGACTGTCATCGGCAACATGCCGCCTTTAAACGTAAAGGCAGTGTCTGCCCGATCCCTGTTGAGACTCATGACCGAACTCCGCAGCGGGGGAAATGGCGTTTACAGGCCCTAAGCTAAGCGAGGGCGAACGCCGCTGCAACCGATCATAAGGCTCCTCAGACCTTTTGTCAGGTGTCGCCACCCACCGACGCCACCGGCGAAACGGGCTTTTACCACCGGCCGTCAGATGGTTAGATAGACAGTTGCCGTCGATTCCGCGAAATTGCGTGATCGACCTCTGCCAGCCCGTCGTTTTTCAGGATGCCACACCGGCCATGCCAGGACTTTTTCAACGCCTGTTCTCTCCCCGTTGGCGACACAAGGATCCCGCCGTCCGAGCCCAAGCCGCGTCGCAGCTGAGCCCGGATGAGCTCGACACACTCCGCCGGCTCGCGCTGGACGAATCGGCCCACGTCCGCCAGGCGGCGCTGGCTCGGGTGCAGGATCTCGACTCGCTGTTCCAGTGGCATGGCCAGTCGCCCAGCGAGGAGTCTTTCCAGCGTCTCGTCGATCTTCTTGGCGGCCGGGTCTCGCCCAGCCCGGACCTCAACACCCGCCTGGCGAAGGTCGAAGCGCTGCAGGATCTCGCGCTGGTCGATGCGCTGATCAGCCATGGCGACAACCTGACCCTGCGCTTGTCCGCCCTGGCCCGTATCGACGACGAGGACCGCCTGATTCACCACGCCTGTGAAAACGGCATCACGGCGGTGCGTCATGCCGCGGCGGAACGCGTCACCTCCCCCGAGGGACTGGCGCTACTGAGCAAGCAGGCTCGTCGAGACAAGCAGGTCGCCCGCCTGGCCCGCGAGCGGCTGGCGAGTCTGCGCGCCGATGCCGAGCAGCAGAGCCGGGAAGAGGCCGAGCGCGAAAAGTTGCTGGAGACGTTGGAAGCCCAAGCCCACCGTCCCTGGGAGCCGATGTTCGAGGCGCGCCTGAAACACTGGATCAAGGGCTGGGAGACGCTGACGGGCAACGCCGACGACACCCAGCGCGCGAGGTTCGATGCCGCCGTGACACGCTGCCGCCAGCGAGTCGCCGAACACGAGCATCAGCACCGCGAGATCGAACGCGTCAAGCGCGAGAAGTCCGAGGCGCAGACGACCCGCGAAGGCATTCTCGACGCCCTCGACCAGGCGTTGAAGATTGCCCTGGAGGCAGAACGCCTGACTCCCGAGGTGCTGCAAGCCTTGCAGGGTAAATGGCATCTGCAGGAGGAGCGCTGGCAGAGCATCTCGGACCACTACGGCGTCAGCGAGGCGTTCCAGCAACGCTATCTGGCCCTCGATCATCGCGCGCAGTCGATCTGGCAGGCCTGGGAGCGACTTCAAGCCGAAGCGCCCGCCCTGCGCGCGGGCCTGAAGGGCGAACAACCGCTATCGCCGATCCTCGACCGGTTGGCGTGGCCTGACGAACTGCCGCCGACCGAACTGGTGCTCGACGCCCAGCGCCAGGTGGCAGCCGACCAGCGCGGCGCGGACGCGGAGAACGCCGCCAAGGATGAAAGCCGCTGGCCGGATGAGGAGGTCGAGGCCCAACTCGAGGCGCTGACGCAGGAGCTCGATCAGGGCCGTTATCGGCCGGCCTCGCAGTTGCATCGCCATATCCGCCAGTATCTGGAAACCAGCGGCCAGAGACTGACGCCAGCTCATGACCAGCGATACAAGCAGCAGACCGCCCGTCTTGCCGAGTTGAGGGACTGGCGGGGATTCGCCGCTGCGCCGAAGCGCGAGGCCCTGCTGGCCGCCATAGAAGCGCTGGCCGAGGCGCGGGAACGCTCCGATGGGGAGCGCCATCGCCACCATCAGCAACTGATTCGGGAATGGCGCCAACTCGGCGACGCCGCCGCGACCCGCGAACTGGCCCAGCGCTTCCGCGCCGCCTCCGATGCCCTCCACGAGCAACTGGCGGACTGGGAAGCCGAGCTCGAATCGCGGGAACAGGATAACCTCGCCGCCCGGGAGGCCCTGTGCGAGCAGCTGGAGGCCTTGCTGGCCAATCCCTCCGCCGATGCCGACCCGGATGGACTGCGCAAGGTCCGCGATGCCGCCCAGGAGCAGTGGGACCATCACTGGCCGGTGCCGCGGCGCCAGGCCGCCTCGACCGGCCGCCGCTACGCGCGCCTGCGCCGCCAGTTGCAGTCGCTGATCGATGAACGCGCCGGCGACGTCGCCGGACACAAGCGCGACCTGGTCGAGCAGGCAAGGCGGCTGGCGGAAGATTCGGCCCCGGCCAGCCAGCGCGCCGAGCAGGCCAAGTCGCTGCAACAGCGCTGGCGGGAGCTTGGCCGCGCCCCCAAGGGCATCGAGCAGACGCTGTGGCGCCAGTTCCGGAGTCATTGCGACGACATTTTCGCGGCCCGCGACGCCGCCCGCGGCGAGCAGCAGTCGCGTCAGCAGCAGCGCTTCGACGATATGCAGGCGCTGATCGATCGCGTGGACGCCTGGCAGCCGAACTCCGCCGGAGAGCGTGATGTACTGGATGCGGCCCTGGCGGAAGCGCAACGGCTGGCACCGCTGCCCCGAAGCCGGCGCAGCGAGGGCATGGAAAAGCGCTGGCAGGGCATCGTCCATGCCCGCGAGATCACGCTGGACCGTCTCGCACTGGTGGAAGAAGCGAAGCAGTGGCCGGACTACCGCCACTGGATGCGTCAATCGCTCCAGGGCGAACTCGACACCCGCCAGCTCGCCGGGGATCTGCGCCAGGCCATCGAGGGCCGGAACGAGCTGCAGTCACCGGCCCAGGCCGAGGAGACCCTGCAACGCTGCCTGGTCCAACTGGCGCTGCTGGCGGGGGACGCCATCCCCGAGGCCCTGGAGCCACTGCGCCTCGAGGTGCAGGTCGCGCGTCTCAACGATGCCCTCGGCCGCCCGCCGACCCCCCCCGAGGAACTCCGGCAGACCCTGCTGCGCCTGATGGCGACGGCGCCGTTGACGATGGAGATCTGGGAGCGCTATGAGCCCGCTTTCGATGGGGTGATGGCGCATCTGGGACAAAATGGTCGCCATCATGATGCAAAGGCCATTGACAGCGTCTAATCCATACGTATAATACGCCACACATTGATGCGGGGTGGAGCAGTCTGGTAGCTCGTCGGGCTCATAACCCGAAGGTCATCGGTTCAAATCCGGTCCCCGCTACCAAATTATTTAACCGGTGCCTTCCCCAGGCGCCGGTTTTTTTTGCCTCGACTTTCGCCCTACCCAGCGCCAGACAACGCCGTCCCCTCTTCGCTCAGGCCTGCTCACCGAACGAGCCCCCTCCCGTGATCATGGGATGTCCTGATCGACGCTCTCCTCTCCCGAACTCCCCGTCGGCTGGGCCATGCCGACACGGCCGATACCGGGCAGCTTCAGCGCCGGCGACTGACCGTCGAATCCGACCGTCAGCCCCAGCACGTTGAGCTCGAAGCCCTCGTCCCGGGCCAGCATCAGCCCGAACAGCCCGCCCAGCGAGAACTGATAGCCAGTGTGGGTGGGTGTCTGCGCCACGATCCGGCCCGGCAGATAGTCCTTGCCGATGGCGTTGGGCGGAAAGTCCACGGAGAGTTCCGGGACCTGTCTCACGACCCAGGCGATGAACGTATTGCTGTTGGGGCCCGGCCAGATCCGATAGCGATCGGATTCCGGATAGGCGGGCACGACCTCCTCGATCCCATCGATCGCTCGCGCCGCCCTCTCGCCCCGTAGCTCGGCGAGCAGCGTCGGCGGGTTGCCGTACCAGCGGCGGTCCGGCGGCGCATAGCCGGACTCCACCGTGGGCCGGCGCCAGCTCATCACCTGATAGACGCGATAGCGTTCGGCACCCTCGGCCTTGGTCGCGATCCAGGTGTGCACGCCGAAGGCGCCCCGCCATTCGAAGGCGCGCGCCGCGTAGACCTGGACCACCGCCTCGCGGACCTCGCCCGGATCGGGAGCCAATCCACTGGACGAACGATCGGCATCGTGCCAGCTGGCGTGCAGCGGCACCTGCTGGGAGGCGAGCATGTAGGCCGGCCCCGACAGCAGGGCCACGATCAGGACGATCAGTACCGTCACGCTTGCCAGAACGCGCTTGAGTGGACGGGGAAGAGGCATCGAGGAGGCAGGTTCCGAAGCTTAAGTCGATCGCTGGGGTTGAATCGATACGGGACAACCCGCATAACAGTCCCCAATCTCGAATCGAACATCAAGGGTTTTTCGCATGGCTATAGTCGATCCTCGCACCGGGCAGCCGCTGACCGGCCCGGAAGAAAGCAGTCACAATGGCGCCGGCAGCAGTGTCGCCCCGGAAGACGTCATCGTCGACGTCACGCTGGAGAACTTCCAGCAGGTCGTGCTCGAAGGTTCGATGCAACACCCGGTGCTGCTGCAGAGCTGGGCATCCTGGTGCGAACCGTGCAAGAACCTCAAGCCGGTGCTCGAGAAGCTGGCCCAGGAGTACGCCGGGGCGTTCGTGCTGGCCCGACTCGACATCGAGGCGTTCCCGCAGATCGCCTCGCAGTTGGGCGTGCGTTCGGTGCCGGACGTCAAGCTCATCTCCCAGGGCCAGCTCTACGACCAGTTCCAGGGAGCGCTACCGGAAAAGCAGGTACGCGAATGGCTGGGGAAATATCTGGAAGCGCCCGCAGAGGCATCCCAGAGCCCGGAAGAGATGGCAGAGGCAGCGCTGGCCTCCGGCGACAACGAGACCGCCCAGGCCATCTATCGGGAACTGATTCAGCAGTACCCGGAGCATTACGACTACCAGATCGATCTGGCCGGCGCGCTGGTGGCCGCGGGTCAGGTCGACGATGCCAAGCTCACTCTGGACGCGCTGCCGCCGGAACATCGCGACGCCGCCAAGGCCCGCGGCGTGCGGGCCCGCATCGAGTTTGGCGAGGAAGCCTTGAGCCAGGCCGAGATCGACGCTCTCGGGGAGCGCGACGACAGCGACGCACGCTATCAACGTGCGATGCGCCGGATCGCCGACGGTGACTATGAAGGCGGCCTCGAGGCACTGCTGGCGATCATGAAGAGCGACCGCGCCTACGGCGAAGACGCCGCCCGCAAGACGCTGCTGCGCGTCTTCGATGCGTTGGGCGCGAATCACCCGCTGACGGTCGCCTATCGTCGCCGGCTGTTCGCCATGCTCTATTGATCGACGCTGGCAACGGATGGCAGAACGCCCGGCGCCGAGGTCATCGGCACCGGGCGTTTTGCTGCCCGCCCCCGGGGAAAACTAGTCGGCCAGTAGACGGTCCAGGCGCAGCAGCGCCTCCTCCAGCCAGCTTCGCGGCATGCCGAAGTTGAGCCTGACAAATCCGGGCCAGCCGAAAGCCGCCCCATCGGAAAGCGCGACACGGGCCTCCTCGAGCAGCCGCTGCTGCGGGGCGTCGGCCAACGCACTCCGGCGCAGATCCAGCCACGCTAGATAAGTCGCCTGCGGCGTCGACATCGTGACCCCCGGCCAGCGCGAAACGTGCGCTTCGACCATGGCCAGGTTCCCGCGCAACTCAGCGAGAAGCGCCTGGCGCCACGCTTCGCAATCCGCATAGGCCGCCAGCGATGCGCTGAGCCCCAGCACGTTGACGCTGGGCAGGAGACCGGCCGCCGCGGCCTGGAACCGATCGCGCAGCGCATCGTCACTGATGATCGCGCAGGCCGAGGACAAGCCCGCGATATTGAATGTCTTCGACGGCGCCCAGAACGTAATCAGTCGCGATGCCAACGCCGGGCAGAGCTGTCCCAGCGGCCGGTGTGGCAATGACGGGTCGAGAATCAGATCGCAGTGCAGTTCGTCGGAGAGCACGATCAGGTCATGGCGCTCCGCCAGTTCGGCCAGGCCCTGGAGCTCGTCGGCACTCCAGACCCGCCCGGTCGGATTGTGCGGATGGCACCACAGCAGCACCCGCGTATTCGGCCTGATGGCGGCTTCGAGCGCTGCGAGATCGAGCCGCCACGGCTCGCCCGCCGCCGCCGGCTCCGCCAGCTCGAAGGTCTGGGCCTCGCGCCCGGTGTTTTTCGCCACGCTCAGGAAGGGCGGATAGATCGGTGTCGCCGTGAGCACGCCCTGCCCCGGCTCGCTGAAGGCCATGGCGGCCAGATTGAGTGCCGGTACCACGCCGGGCACCCAGTACTGCCACCCGGCTTCGATCGGCCAGTCGTAGTGATGCCGACTCCATTCGCAAAGGGTTTGCTTCAGCGCGGCGGAAACATCACCGTAGCCGAACACGCCGTGCTCGACGCGGGCCTCCAGCGCGGAGAGAATCGCCGGTGGCGAACGGAAATCCATGTCGGCCACCCACAGCGGCAGCACGTCCTCCTCATACTGCTGCCACTTCTTGGTCGGATGCTGGCGGCGATCGATACGCGTGGCAAAATCGAAATTCACGATAGTGATCTCATCATCGAAATGAATGGATTGACGAACATGTGCGAGCGGCCTGACGAGACTTCTTCCCGACCGTTCTACGCTCGGGTCCTGGCCGGCAGTTCGAAACTGGTCGGCCACTGGCTGATGCTGGGCCAGGCGAACCCGGATCGTCTGGCCATGATTCTGGCCGATACCGCGCGCATCGCCAAACTGGGCGAGCCCGAGTCGACGCCGGACGGCGTGACGCTCACCCACTGGAGCGGTGACGCCACCCCGCCGCGCTGGGCGGCCAGAACGGCGCTGTTCCTGCTGGTGCAGATGCCTGCCAAGCCGCTGCCCCGGGATCACGACGAAGCCTGCGCCTGGGCCTACTGCTGGCTGCACAATCGAGAGTTCGAGGCCTGCGAGACGGCGCATGCCAGCTTGCCGGAGCACTTGCGCGACTGCCTAGCGGCGCCGCTGGCCGAGGCCTGGCAGGACTATCGCGGCCTGCGGCTGATTTGATGCCGGTCAGCGACCGGCACCGCGCGGCGGCGACTTCGGTACGAAACCCGCGGGTTTGCTGCCCAGCCATTCGGCGAAGGCACGAATATCGGGATGCGACAGCAGCGCCTCGCGACTCGCATAATGGTCGGCGAGTTCGCGTTCGCTCAGCGTGCGGTGGAGATGGGAATGACACGGTCGACAGACCCACAGTACCGCCGCGCGCATCCGCTCGAGGCCATGACGCTTACGATAGCGCGGCTTGCGGTGCAACGTTCGGGGTATGAGATGATGACGCGTCAGCGGCGCGGAACGTTGGCACAGCGCGCAGCGCTCGGTCATCCCGGCATCCATCACCATCGACAGGGAGTCTCCATAGCGTGATCAGCTTAGAAACCTCCACGGGCTTCTCGCAACCCGTCCCGGCAACAGTGGCCGTCACGCCATGACCCCCGCGATCCGCCTGCTCGAGTCACGCGGTGTGGCCCACCAGGTTACCAGCTACGAAGTGGCGAGCGACGCCGACACCCAAGGTTCCTACGGCCTCGATGCCGCCCGGGCGCTCTCGCTACCGCCGGCCAGCGTGTTCAAGACGCTGCTCGCCCAGCTCGACGACGACCGCCTGGTGGTCGCCCTGGTGCCCGTCGATGCCACGCTGGATCTCAAGGCGCTGGCCAAGGCCGCCGGCGTCCGCAAGGCGCGGATGGCGGATGTCCCGATGGCCGAGCGTGCCACCGGCTACCTGGTCGGGGGCATCAGCCCGCTGGGCCAGAAGAAGCGCCTGCCAACCTTTCTCGACGAAAGCGCCTTGAAGCTCGAGACGCTGCACGTCAGCGGCGGCAGGCGCGGGCTGGAACTGTCGCTGGCGCGCCATGACCTGATCGCCCTGACCGCGGCCCGCACCGCGGATCTGGCGCGGCGCGGGTAGCCCTTCGCATGTCGATCGACTTCGACCTGTGGATCGACCCCGACGACCTCGATCGCCATCGCGCCGTCGAGCGCGTGCTGGAACACTACTTCATGGAGCGCCTGGCCGATTATCCCCATCTGCGTTTGCCGGGTCCCGATCCCTACGACTATGATGCGCCGTTCAATCGACTGCACACCGTGCTGGTCGAGCGCGCCCGCGACTATCTGCTGCGCGAATACCTCTACTCGCCCACGCCGATGCAACTGAGCCAGGCCTTCTATCGCGCCGTGGCTCGTTCCAACAAGGTCATACTGGATTCCCCCGATGGTGATTCACACCGATCAGAACCCGACTGACGCCCAACTGGCGATCATCGCCGAGCAGCTGGGCCGCCCTCCCCGCGGGCTCGAGGCGGTCGCCGCCACCGATGGCCAGGGGCGCCCGCTGGTCCTGCGCATGGCGCCGATCGTCGACGACGCGCCCTTTCCGACGCTCTACTGGCTCTCCTGCGAGCGCCTCAAGGTGGTGCTGTCACGCCTCGAAGCCAGCGGTGTGATCAAGGAGCTGGAGGCGCGTCTGCAGCAGGACCCGGCGTGGCTGGCCAGTTACCACCAGAGCCACGCCGATTACGTCCGCCAGCGCTGGTCCTACATGACCGCCGAACAGCGCGCGGAGATCGAGCGGCGCGGCTTCACGCAACTGATGCGCGAACGGGGTGTCGGCGGGATCACCAACTGGGATCAGGTGCGCTGCCTGCATACCCAGTACGCCCACCACCTGTGCGGCGACAACGCCATCGGCCGCTGGCTCGATGCCGAGCACGACGTGGCCGCCAGCATTCCCTGAGCGGGGACACTGGCGGTACCTTTACACTTTCCATCGGTTTTTCTCAGGAGCGATAGCGTGCAGATCTGTGTTTACCTGGGTTCACGTGAAGGCAATGACGACCGCTTCGCCGCGGCGACGGAAGCGTTGGGTGCCGCGATCGCCAGACGCGGCTGGGGGCTGGTCTACGGCGGTGCCCGCAACGGCCTGATGGGCAGGCTGGCCAACGCCTGTCTCGCCGAGGGCGGCGAGGTGATCGGGGTGATGCCCGAGCACCTGGTCCAGCGCGAGGTCTCGCACCACGGTCTGACCCGGCTGATTCGGGTCGACAACATGCACGAACGCAAGGCCGCCATGGCTGCCCACGCCGATGCCTTCATCGCCCTGCCCGGCGGGATCGGCACGCTCGAGGAGCTGTTCGAGATCTGGACCTGGCGCTACCTCGACCTCCATCACAAGCCGATCGGCGTGCTCAATGTCGCCGACTTCTACTCGCCACTGCTGACCTTTCTCGATACCACCGTCGAACATGGCTTCCTCGATGCCTCGACCCGGCGCGCGCTGGTCGCCGACGCCGATATCGAACGTTTGCTGGACCGGTTGGCGGCGGATCGCGTCCCGGCCGCCTGACGCCGGGCTCAGCCCGCGCTCAGCGCCGGCGTCACCTCGTCGGCGCCGACATAGCGGCGCCGCTTGTCGGGCTTGAGCCGGGTGACGTCGACCACCACCAGGCCATCCACGCAGAAGCCGAAGTCGGTATCCACGCCGAACCCCAGAAAACGCACCGCACCGGGTTCGGCGACCTCGCAGTACTGCTTGTAGAGCACCGGCACGCTCACCCCCATCGCCTCCAGCTGTTCGCGCAGGCGGCGGAAGTCCTCGTCGCGATCGCCACCGTCGAACAGCCGCTCCGCCTCCAGCCGCCCGGCGTCGGAGAGCACGAACGGGGCCCGCGGCCGCACGCCCTCCTCGGGATCGCCGTAGTAGTGGCGGTAGTAGCTGATCACCAGCTCGCGGGCGCGCAGCGGCAGCGTGGCCGAGAGCGAGACCGGGCCGAACAGCCAGCGCACCTGCGGATGATGGCGCAGGTAGGCGCCCAGCCCCTGCCACAGATAGTCCAGGCTGCGCCGCCCCCAGTAGCGCGGCTGGACGAAGCTGCGACCCAGCTCGAGCCCGTGGCGCAGCTCGTCCCAGGGTGCCGTCTCGAGGTGGAACAGGGTCGCGGCGTAGAAGCCGCCGGGGCCGTGGGCGTCGAGAATCGACCCCGCCTCGCCCAGGCGATAGGCGCCGGCGATCTCCAGGTCCCGGTCGTCCCACACCAGCAGGTGGCGGTAGTAGTCGTCGAAGGCGTCGAGATCGCGCCGCCGACCGGTGCCCTCGCCGACCCGGCGGAAGGCGATCTCGCGCAGCCGACCGATCTCGCGCAGCACCACCCCGTGGGGCGGCCCCTCGACCAGTAGAATCTGCTTGCCATCCTTGGTCTCGCCCAGCCGGCGCGCCTCGCGCAGCGCTTCCCGCAGCGCCTGCCGGCTCTCCGGGTGGGCGATCGCCGCCTCGCCGCGGAACAGCCCCTTGCGCCCCTGACCCAGCCGATAGACGTGCTTGCGCAGCAGCTTGAGCGTCGCCTCCGAGCGCAGGCCCCCGCGTGCCAGTTGCTCCAGCGGCAGCAGGTCGCCGATACGCACGCGGAGCTGGCGATCGCGCTGGCGAAACATCTCGTGCGGCAGCAGCAGGGTCCCGATCTCGTCGCGCAGGGCCGCCAGGGCGTAGAACAGCCAGGAGTTGCGTCCACCCACATGCAGCGGCAGCAGTGGCGCGTTGGTGCGGCGCGCCAGATGGAGGACCCCGGCCTGCCAGCGGCGATCGCGAATGCCCCGCGGCCCGGCCCGCGAGACCTCGCCGGCGGGGAACACGATCACCGCCTCCTCGCGGTCCAGCGCCGCCTCGATCGCAGCCAGGCTGCGCCGATAGCCGCGCCGGTTCAGGTTGTCCAGTGGCAGCAGACAGGGCGCCAGCGGTTCGATCTGGGCCAGGATCGAGCTCGCCACGATGCGTACGTCACTGCGCACATCGGCCACCAGGCGCAGCAGCGCCAGACCGTCGAGCGCGCCCAGCGGGTGGTTGGCGACGATCAGCACGCGCCCGAACACCGGGATGTTCTCGCGCTCCCGCGAAGAGACGGCGTAGCCGAAGCGGAAGTAGTCGAGCACCTGTTCGACGAAGGCCAGGCCACGGGTCTCGCGGTGGCGTGTCAGGAAGTCGTTGATCTCGCGCTCGTGGATCAGGCGACGCATCAGCGCCGTGGTGCAGTGCCGCAACCAGCCAGGCAGGCGACGAAAGCCGCCGAGGTGTCGTTCGAGCAGCGCGCCGGTATCGATCATGAGCCATCCCCTCTCTCACTTGGGAGGCTGCCAGCATGGCGCTGACATATGACAACGGCGTGGCCATCGCCGGGCTGCTAGAGTGAGGGGATGCCACTATCGAGGAGAGCAAATCGATGCACGCCATCGCTATCGAATCCGGCCAACTGATCTGGCGCGAGCACGACGATCCCGGCGCGCTGGGCGCCAGTGAAGTGCGCATCGAAGTCGCCTGGGCAGGCATCAACCGGGCCGACCTGATGCAGCGTGGCGGCAACTATCCGCCGCCGCCGGGTGCCTCGGAGATCCCGGGACTGGAGGTCAGTGGAACGATCATCGAGATCGGTCGCGGCGTCGAGCGCTTCCGGCGTGGCGATCGCGTCTGCGCGCTGCTTGCCGGTGGCGGCTATGCCGAGCAGGTGGCGGTGGACGAGGCCCAGGTGCTTCCCATTCCTCAGGGCCTGGGTCTGCGGGAGGCAGCGGCCCTGCCGGAAGTCTTCGCCACCGCCTGGCTCAATCTCTACATGGAGGGCGCGGTGCAGAACGGCCAACGGGTCCTGCTGCACGCCGCCGCCAGTGGCGTTGGCACCGCCGCGATCCAGCTCTGCAAGGTCTTCGGCAACCCCTGTTTCGTCACCGCGGGCAGCGCCGACAAACTGGAGACCTGCTACCAGCTCGGGGCCGACGCCGGCTGGAACCGTCACGACGGCAGTTTCGTCGACGCGGTCAAGGCCTGGGGCGGTGCCGATATGATTCTCGACCCGGTCGGCGGCGATTACATTTCGCAGGATCTGGCCGTTCTCAACCCCGACGGCCGTCTGGTGCTGATCGGGCTGATGGGTGGAGTCGAGGCACAGGTCAACCTGGGACGCATGCTGATGAAGCGCCAACGCCTGATCGGCTCCACCTTGCGCTCGCGCTCGGCCAAGGCCAAGGGCGCCATTCTCGATGCGCTCCATGCCCATGTATGGCCCAAGCTGGCCAGCGGCGAGATCAAGCCCCTGATCGCTGGCACCTGGTCGGTGCAGGAGGCGGAGAAAGCCATGCAGCATCTGTCCGACAACACCAATACCGGCAAGATCCTGCTGAGCGTCAGCGGCGAGGGGTGAGTCGGCGAGGTACGCCAGAGCGGGTACGAAGCGTCGGCGAGCAAGGGCAGTGTTCGTGCCCGCCGCTAGTCGACGCCCAGCGTCGCCTTGTAGGTCAACTGCAGCAGCCGGGCGTCGTCGCCGGCACGATGGCGGCGGATGTCGTGCTCAGCAGCGATCCGCTCCTTGGTCTGGGCCCAGCACTCGGTCTGGGCCTCGCTCAGCAGGCGCCGCAAGGCCTCCAGCCGAAACCGCGGCAGCATGCGAGCCTGATCGAAAAGCAGCGATAGCCAGGTATTGTCGTAGCCCCAGCTATCGCTGTAGGCGATGCCGCTCGCCGCCAGTTCGTCGTTGAGCCAGCGTGCGACTTCGATCGGCGGATAACCCTCGCGGATCAGGCGAGCGCGGGATATCCCGTGCAGCAGTTCGGCCTTGGGGTCCCAATGGGTCCACTCCTGCACCGGCTGGATCAGGAATGCGCAGCGGCTGCCATCGGGTCGGGCCAGGCCGACCTCGATGGGATAACTGCCGCGGCCAAAACCGGAGGCCTCGATATCTAGCAGGGTGGGCAGCAACACGTCACGGGCTCCTTCCATGATGCCGTCTCATCTTGCGACGCCGATGATGCGCCATCATGACAGTGTTGAAGCGCGACTTCATCCCGCCACCAGGCTGCAGGAGAGGTCACGCGGCGGTAGGCCCGGATAGGTGGCGTGCGTCTCAGTGCGCCGCGAGCGCGGCGGGTGCCTCGCCGGCGGGGCTCTCTTCGCTGAGCTGGCGGGTCCAGCGCTGCCAGTCGTCCGCACGAGCGGGATCACGGGGCAGGCCCAGCTCGCCGTGCCGGTAGGCATCGGCCAGCCGCTTGGCGGCCTGGACATGACCATTCTCCCCCGCGCGGGCGTACCAGGTCACCGCGTGATGCTCGTTGGGCTGGTACTGCGAACATCCCAGCTCGTAGATGCGTCCGGCCTGGTACTGCGCATGACGATCTCCCTGCTGGGCCGCCTGCAGGACGTAGCGCGCGCCAGTGGACTTGTCACGGGGAGAGATACCCCGGTGCATCAACACCCGCCCGTAGAGCGATCGCGCCGGAACATGGCCGGCATCGGCACAACGCTTGAACCAGCGCAGCATCAATCGCTGCTTGCCCGGCGACCGCGTCATCCAGCGCGTATGGCTGAGTTGCGTGGCCAGACGGAACTCGAATCGCGTAAAGAAAGAAAACGTCTGTGGCATAACTGACAGTGACCCTGGAGACTGGGACCCGTTAACGGTCCGAACTACCGTGTCGATCTGGACGCATCTTGTTTTCTATTACCGCAACACCAGGCAACGCTCTATGGCGCGTCGGAATCGACTCTTCACAGGCGCGCTCGGCCGAGGGCCGGGCGGCGAAAGGCCGCAAGGATACGCCTGCCCGCGTGGCGACTCAACCCCCCGCGCCCAGAGCCGGTTTGCCGCTTTCCGACGGCGCCAGTAACATACGATTTCCAACGGCTTTTTCGTGACGCCTCAGGCTCGTCAACATCCGTTTTCCCCATCTGGAGCGCAACATGCAGCGACGCCCCCTTGGCAAGACCGACATGCAGGTCTCGCGCCTGTGTCTAGGCACCATGACCTTCGGCGAACAGAACACCGAGGCCGAGGCGCACGAGCAGCTCGATCGCGCCATCGCCGCCGGCATCAACTTCATCGACACCGCCGAGATGTATCCGGTGCCGCCGAAGCCGGAAACCCAGGGCCGCACCGAGGCCTATATCGGCAGTTGGTTGAAGCAGCGCGGCAAGCGCGACGAGCTGATCATCGCCAGCAAGGCGGCGGGTGCCGGACGCGGCATGGCGCATCTGCGCGGTGGTCCGCGACACACCCGCGAACAGATTCACCAAGCGCTGGATGCGAGCCTCCAGCGACTGCAGACCGACTACCTCGACCTCTATCAGCTCCACTGGCCGGACCGTCACGTCAACTGCTTCGGCCAGCTCGGCTACCTGCCGGGCGACGATAGCGACGCGACGCCGCTGGAAGAGACCCTGGGCGCACTGAAAGAGGCCGTCGACGCCGGCAAGATCCGCGCCGTCGGACTCTCCAACGACACCCCCTGGGGCGTCATGCGCTGCCTGCATCTGGCCGAGACCCAGGGCCTGCCTCGCGTGGCCAGCGTTCAGAACCCCTATAACCTGCTCAACCGCAGTTTCGAGATCGGCCTCTCCGAGATCGCCCACCGCGAGTCCGTCGGCCTGCTGGCCTACTCGCCCCTGGCCTTCGGGGTGCTGTCAGGTAAGTATCTCGACGGCCAGAAACCGCCCAAGGGCCGGCTGACGCTGTTCGAGCGCTTCTCGCGTTACACGTCGGACCTGGCGCAGGAAGCAACCCAGGCCTACGTCGATATCGCCCGCCAGCACGGCCTGGACCCGGCCCAGATGGCACTGGCCTATGTGACTTCCCGGCCTTTCGTCACCAGCAACATCATCGGTGCGACCACGCTCGAGCAGCTCGATGCCAATATCGACAGCGATGGACTCGAGCTGTCCGCCGAAGTCCTCGAAGCGATCGAGGGCGTGCATCGACGAATTTCCAACCCCTGCCCATGAAACTCGGCCCTGAGACTCGTTTTCGAAACTCGGTCCTGATGGTCGCCGCCAACGACGACCGATAACGCCACCTCCAATACGGGTAAGCGCGCCATGCTCAGCATCCTCTCTCCGGCCAAGACCCTGGATTTCGAGACGCCCCCGACGACCCGGGACGTCACCCAGCCCGATTATCTCGACCTGAGTCGCGAACTGATCGACATCCTGCGCGGCTATTCCCCCCAGCAGCTGTCGGAACTCATGGGCATCAGCGACAAGCTCGCCGGGCTCAACGCCGCCCGTTACGCCGACTGGAAGACCCCGTTCTCGCTGGATAACGCCAAGCCAGCGGCGCAGGCCTTCCAGGGCGATGTCTATGTCGGGCTGGAGGCGACCGCCTTCAGCCAGGCAGACAACGCCTTCGCTCAGGATCATCTACGGATTCTATCCGGGCTCTACGGCATGCTGCGGCCGCTGGATCTGATCCAGCCCTACCGCCTGGAAATGGGCATCCCGCTGGACAATGCCGCCGGCAAGGATCTCTACGCCTACTGGCGGGAGCGGCTGACGCCCGATCTGGACCAGGCCGTCGCCGCCAGCGGCAGCTCGACGCTGGTCAACCTCGCCTCCAACGAATACAGCAAGGCGATCGACTTCAAGAGACTCCAGGCCGACGTGGTCTCGCCGGTATTCCAGGACGAGAAGAACGGCCAGTTCAAGATCATCAGCTTCTATGCCAAGAAGGCTCGTGGCCTGATGGCCGCCTGGCTGATTCGTGAACGAATCGAGGACCCTGCGGCATTGACCGGATTCGATGTCGCCGGCTACCGCCATGAACCCGACGAGTCCAGGCCGGGCAAACCCGTCTTCCGCCGCCGCGAACGGGATCGTGAGTAGAGACACACACGACCAAAGAATCGGAGCGAAGGTCACGCCGTTCAGCTTCCATTCACGCCCGTCTGCAACAATGCCCGCAGCAACGAGTGCGCGACGTCGTCACTCGACCCGCAATAACGCTGATTTCAGGAGAACGCCATGCGTCATCTGCTCGTCATGTTGATGGTCGGTATGCTCGGCTTTGCCGCCGCCGTCGACCACGCCGAGGCTCGCCGTATGGGTGGCGGCAAGAGCTTCGGTTCTTACTCGCGCTCGGTGCAGCAGCCAACCCCGACCACGACGCGCACCAACGCATCCGCCCCGCCCCGCCAGCCCAGCGCCGGACTGTCGCGCTTCGCCGGCCCGCTGGCGGGAATGCTCGCGGGTGGCCTGCTGGCGTCGCTGTTCTTCGGTGGCGCCTTCGACGGGTTCCGGATGATGGACTTCCTGCTGATCGCACTGGTCGCTTTCATCGGCTTCCGGCTGCTGGCGGGCCGTCGACGCCACGCCCCGGCCGGCCATCGCGATGACGCTCAGGCGCATCATGACACCGGCGCCCAGCCGAGCCCGTTCATGAGCACCGGCGCGTCGGGCACGAGCACCGGCGGCATCGCCTCCGAGCCGGAGTGGTTCGATCGGGAACGCTTCCTGGCCGGCGCCAAGGAGCACTTCACCACCCTGCAGCGCGCCTGGGACAACAACGACCTGAGCCGGATCCAGGAGTACGTCACCCCCGAGCTCTACAACCTGCTGAAAGCGGAGCGCATGGAGCAGCCGGCCAACAACCGCACCGAGATCGTGCGCCTGTTTGCCGAACTCGGCAGCGTGCAGGAGTTCAAGGACGAAGCCGAAGCCACGGTGCTGTTCCACGGCATCGTGGAGGAGAATGGCGAGGAGAACGAGTTCAACGAAACCTGGCACCTGAAGCGGGCGCTGCGTGACGGTGCACCGTGGTACGTCCAGGGCATCGAGCAGAATCCGAACGCCTGACAAGTTTCGCCCCATCCTCGACGAGAAGACCCGAGCCCTGCACTGACAGGCTCGGGTCTTTCTCATGGTGGCGTCACTGGCGCCATCAGCGCCGGGATGGCGACGCGCTCCCCCTCAGTCGTCGCGATCGATCGCGAACGCCGACCAGGCCTGGCGTGTCGGCATCACTTCCAGACGGTTGAAGTTGATGTGCGGGGGCAGCGTCGCGATGTAGAACATCTGCTCCGCGATGTCCTGGGCAGTCAGCGCCGTCGTGCCCCGATAGAGGTTGTCGGACGCGGTCTGATCGCCGCCAGTGCGCACCAGCGTGAACTCGGTTTCGGCAATACCCGGGGCCAGGTCGGTGACCCGCACGCCGGTACCCAGCAAGTCGCAGCGCAGGTTATAGCTGAACTGCTTCACGAACGACTTGGAAGCGCCGTAGACATGGCTGCCCGGATACGGCCACTGGCCGGCGATGGACCCCACGTTGATGATCGTCGCGCCTTCTCCCACCTCGATCAGCGTCGGCAGCAGCGCATGGGTCACGTTGACCAGCCCGGTCACATTGGTATCGATCATGGTGTGCCAGTCCTTCAGCGCGACCTTCTGGGCCGGCTGAGGCGCCAGCGCCAGGCCGGCGTTGTTGACCAGCGTGCGCACTCGCTTGAAGCCTTCGGGCAGATCGTCGACCGCCCTCTGCACGGCTTCGTCGTCGCGCACGTCGAGCACGATGGTATGCACCGCCACCTTGTCGGCCAGCTCCGCCTCGAGTGCATCGAGGCGTTCGCCACGACGCCCGGACAGCACCAGCGACCAGCCGGCTTCGGCGAAACGATGGGCCGCGGCACGCCCGAACCCGGAAGTGGCACCGGTAATGAAAGCAACATCGCTCACAGCATTCTCCTTGTCTGACTTCGAGTGACCGGACGCACGACCGCGTCCTTCGTTAACGACTGAAATTCATCCTGACACCCCCTCGCCACGCAGGGTCTACCCTGCGATCACGAGACGCGGGTGGCGGCCAGCCCTACAGGATTTCCCGAGCCAGCACCCATATCGATAGCACGATCAACAGCGGCGCCACGGTGACCTTGAGCGAGCGCGGCGGTGAACGCTCGAAGGCCCACTGCCCCAGTCCATTGCCGAGCAGGGCTGGCACCAGCAGCCACGCCGCCCGAGACAGCGTCGTCCCGTCCAACCCTCCGGCCAGCCCGAGCCCGATCAGCGACGCGCCACTGCTGGCAGCGAAGAACAGGATAGCCGTCGCTCTCAGTACCACCGGACGCATCCGCTGGTGCAGCAGATAGAGCATCAACGGGGGGCCACCGGAGGAGGCCAGGGTCATGCACAGCCCGGATATCCCCCCGGCGGCGATGCTCGATAGCCGACCGGGCGGCGGCGTTGCCCCCCCGCTCGTCGCAATATCGGTGGCCGCGAGCGCCTGGGACGGTTCACGACGCCACAGCAGCGCCAATGCCCCCGCCAGTGCCAACAGGGCGATCGAAATCCGCATGGGTGAAGCCGGGATGGAGGTGATCAGGCTCACGCCGACGACGGTCGCGACCAGCATGCCAAGCAGAAGGCGACGCAGGCGTGGCCAGTCGGCGAGACGACAGGCTCGCCGCCACAGCCCGACACTGGTGATCAGATCGAGCAGCAGCGCCAGCGGCACGGCCTCGATCGGCGGCAAGAACAGCATCAGCCCCAGCGCCATCAGCATCGCGAAACCGAATCCGCAGTAACCTCTGACGAGACCGGCAAAGCATGCCAGGGCGACGGCCGGCCACAACAGGGGCATCGATGACATCGGCGGAGCTCCCTCCTGTTGGCCGCAGGCAACCTTTCGACAAGGCAGCAACCATACTCAGCCGCTCCCGCTCTGGGTAGGGCCAGTTTCCCCGCCACCACGGGACATCCCGATGCGTCTGTCACGAGACCCGACACATTCTGGCTCTAAGAGATTCGTATGACGCCCCTTAGTCTCTGGGCTGTCAGCGCCTGGACTGTCGCTCGTGGCCGAGCGCTCACGGCTGACGGCTCTTCATCCCGACACTCATTTCAACGCCCACTTTCAACGCCCACTCACGCGCCGCCCTCCGGCACCGATAACAGGAACCCTGCCATGACCGACATTTCCAACGACATCGTCCAGCAACTCGATCGCCAGCACGTGTTTCACTCCTGGTCGACACAGGGCAGTCTCTCGCCGATGGTGATCGCGGGAGGCAAGGGCTGTCGGCTGTGGGATTACGCGGGCAAGGAGTATCTGGATTTCAGCAGCCAGCTGGTCAACACCAACATCGGTCACCAGCACTCCAAGGTCATCGCCGCGATTCAGGCCCAGGCGGAACAGCTGACCACCGTCGCCCCTGCCCACGCCAACCTGGCCCGCGGCGAAGCCGCCAAGCGCATCCTGGCCCGGGCGCCGGCGGGTTTCGGCAAGGTGTTCTTCACCAATGCCGGCGCCGACGCCAACGAGAACGCCATGCGAATGGCACGCGCCGTCACCGGTCGCGACAAGATCCTCTCGGCGTATCGCTCCTATCACGGCAATACCGGTGCCGCGATCGTCGCCACTGGCGACCCGCGCCGCGTACCCAATGAATTCGCCCGCGGCCACGCGCACTTCTTCAACCCGTTTCTCTATCGCAGCGATTTCTGGGCGGGCAACGAGGAAGAGGAGTGCCAACGTGCCCTGCAGCATCTGAAGCGGGTGATCGAGTGTGAAGGGCCGAGCGCCATCGCCGCCATTCTGCTGGAGTCGATCCCCGGCACTGCCGGCGTGCTGATCCCGCCCAAGGGTTATATGGAAGGTGTCCGCAAGCTGGCCGACCAGCACGGCATCCTGGTGATCTTCGACGAGGTCATGGCGGGTTTCGGTCGCACCGGCAAATGGTTCGCGTTGGAGCACTTTGCCGCCAAGCCGGATCTCATCGTCTTCGCCAAGGGTGTCAATTCCGGCTACGTCCCCGCTGGCGGCGTCATCATCTCCGACGAGATCTGTCGCTACTTCGACGACCACATGTTCTTCGGCGGCCTGACCTACTCCGGGCACCCGCTGGCGATGGCGTCGATCGTGGCCACGCTGGATGCGATGAGCGAGGAAGGCGTCGTGGAAAATGCCGACCGGGTCGGCAACGGCCCGCTGGCCACCGGCCTGCAGCAGCTGGCACAGCAGCACGCCGTCGTCGGTGAAACCCGTGGCCTGGGCGTTTTCCATGCGCTCGAACTGGTCAGCGATCGCGCCACCCGCGCGCCCCTGCCGGCCGCCGAGATGGGCAAGATCAAGAGTGCGCTGATCGCCAAGGGCCTGCTGCCGTTCGTGGTCGAAAACCGTATCCACGTGGTACCGCCGTGCATCGTCAGCGAGGCGGAAGTGGCCGAAGGGCTGGCGATTCTCGACACGGTGCTTGGCGAGGCCAGCGCTCGACTCGCCTGATCGTCGCTCAGTCCCGGTCCCAACGACAGACCGCCGTGGCCATGGCCACGGCGGTCTGTCGCGTTGCGGCGATCGATTGGCCATCACGCGTTGCCCCCACCGGCCGAGCGGCCGGCGCTCGCGCCTCGTCTAGCCGAAAGCCCGCGCCAGAGATCGAATCCCCGGCTCGATTCGCTCGGCATCGATAGCGCCGAACCCCAGGCGCATGTAGTTGCGCGGCGGCACCTGGTCGAAGAAGTGCTGGAACCCGGGTTCGATCAACACGCCATGCTGGGCGGCCTGCCATGCCAGCCGCTGAGTATCGACGGCCTCGGGCGCCTCGAGCCAGAACACGCTGGCATGGTCGCCGCCCACTCGGCGGCAATCGGCCAGCTCGCGGCCGATGGCGGCGTTCATGATCTCCCAACGCTGGCGCATCTCGTCGGCGAACAGCCGCAGATAGCGATCGTAGTGCCCCTGGGAGAGAAACTGTGCCAGCTGCTGCTGAAGGCCGGACGGCGGATGTCGATACATCAGTCTTCTCAGCGCGCGCAGCTCCTCGATGAGTTCCGCGTCCGCCACGACATAGCCCAACCTCAGCCCGGGCGAGAGCGGCTTCGACAGACTGCTCATGTAGATCACGCGGGAACCCGCTCGGCTCGCCTTCAGCGCCGGTTGGGCATGGCGGTCGAAGTTGACCTCTGCATCGTAGTCGTCTTCCAGCACGATCTGGTCGCGACGCTGGATCTGCTCGATCAACGCCTCGCGCCGGCGTCGGCTCATGGTCACGCCGGTCGGCCCCTGATGGCTGGGCGTCACGTAGAGATAATCGCTCTTCGCCGCCGCCGCATCCAGGCACATGCCCTCGCTGTCGATCGACTGATAGCGTAACTGCGCCCCTTGGCGCAGGAAGACGTTGGCGGCCTCGCGATAGCCGGGGTTCTCCATCGCAACCCGGGTTCGCGCATCGAACAGCAACTGGGCGATCAGGAAAAGCGCGTTCTGCGAGCCCAGCGTGATCAGGATCTCGTCACTGCGCGCATGGATGCCCCGCTTGGGCAGCACCCGGGTGCGTAGTTGCTCGATCAGCATCGGGTCGTCCTGATCGTAACGATCGCTCAGCCAGTGCCGCTCTCGGCGGCCGCCCAGCAGCAGGCGTGAGGTTTCCCGCCACTGCTCCAGCGGAAACAGGCGCGTATCCAATTGGCCGTAGACGAAAGGAAATTCGTAGTGCATCCAGTTGCTGGGCCGGAGAACACCCTGCAAATGGCTCGGTCGATGGGTAAAACGACTGCCCCAAGCGGGTGCATCGACGACCTCGTCGCGGGAACATCCGCCCGTTTCCGGTGCATCCGGCTCATGGTATGCGTCGTGGAGGTAGTAACCGCTACGCGGCCGACTGACCAGATACCCATCCTCCACCAACCCTTCGTAGACGAGCGCCACGGTGTTGCGCGAGATACCCAACTGCAGCGACAGCTTGCGACAGGAGGGCAGCGCCTCTTCGGTGGGGATCGTGCCGGTATGAATGGCATCCAGCAGCGCCTCGCGCAGCTGCTCCTGCAGGCCGCGCTGAACATCGAAATCGAGATGGAAGTAATGGTCGAGCATGCCGAGCTCCCGCTGAAAGACGACATACCACTCCTGCAAGATTCGCGCCATCGCCAGCAGCGACGCGGGCGGGGAAGGCAGAGGCACCATCAACTGTCTCGACCACGAGGAGAATCTGTCCTGTAGCACCACGATGACGGACTTTAGTATGACATCCACAACGTCACCCAGCCGACGCCGGGGTCATCGCAGCGCCGCCGAAGTGGCTCGGATATCCGACATAACAACATCAATCACGAGGACAAGATCATGGGCAGTACCTTCCACGGCGTCATCGCCTTCGCGCTGATCGCCGCCCTGCTGGTCGCCGGCAGCCTGCTGCGCAGCCGCCTCCCGTGGCTAAGAGCGAGCCTGGTCCCGGGCAGTATCGTCGCCGGCATCCTCGGCTTTGTCTGCCTCTCCACGGGGCTGATCCCCGGCTACGGGCCTTCCGACTTTACCGCCCTGGCCTTCCATTTCTTCACCCTGAGCTTCATGTCGCTGTGTCTGACGGGCAGCCCAAAGCCGGCGGCGGGCGAAAAACGTCACGGCATCGTCGGCGGCGGGCTGTGGCTGACGCTGATCTGGACCGCCAGCCTCGGGGCGCAGGCCGTGATCGGTTACGGCGTGATGGCGGGCTACGATCTGATCACCGGCAGCGATCTCAGCCCGCTGCTCGGCGCCATCGTCACCCACGGGTTCACGCAGGGACCCGGGCAGGCGCTGACCTACGGCACGATCTGGGAGAATGACTACGGGATCGCCAACGCCGCCCAGGTCGGCGTGATCTTCGCGTCGCTGGGCTTCGTGGCCGCCTTCGCCGTCGGCGTACCCGCCGCGCGCTACTTTCTCAAGCGAGGCCTCAACGCCAATCGCACCTCGACGCTCGACGACGACTTCATCCGCGGTTTCCACACTCCACGGACCCAACCCTCCGCCGGCAAGCAGGTCTCGCACTCGGGCACCGTGGACTCGCTGGCCTGGCATCTCGGCCTGCTGGGCGTGGCCTACGTCGTCACCTACGCCTGGCTGACCATGATGCAGCCGCTGGTGGCGGGCAACCAGGTGCTCTCGGTCTTCTTCAGCTACAACCTGTTCTTCATCCACGGCCTGACGGTGTGCGTATTGATGCGCATGGCGATCGATCGCTGCGGCTGGACGGACAAGGTCGATGACGACACGCTCAAGCGGATCACCAGCGGCTCGGTGGATTTCATGGTCGTCGCCACGTTGATGAGCATCCAGATCGCGGTGCTCTCCGCCCTGCTGATTCCGATCCTACTGGTCGCGGTGGTCGTGACGCTGGTCACCTTCCTCGGCGCGATGGCGATCGGCAAGCTCAGTGGCCGGCTCGGACCGGAGCGTGCCGTCACCGCCTTTGGCTGCTGCTGCGGCTCGACCGGCACTGGCCTCTTGTTGCTGCGCATGCTGGACGCGGACTTCAGCACCTCGGTGCCCAAGGAGCTGGCGTTCTTCAACATTGCCATCATCGTGGTCAATATCCCGACGCTGTTCTTCGTTGCCCCCATCGCCCCGACGCTCGGCACCTGGAGCTATCTGGCGATCTTCGGCGGCTACCTGCTGCTGATGCTGATCTGCATCCCGCTGCTGCTGAAATGGCAGCGCCGCCGGGACGACCGGACACCTTCCGTTCAGGAGTCGACTCCCTCATGAAGCCTCGTATCTTCTCCGCCCGGCGCATTCTGACCATGAATCCCTCACTGCCGGAGGCTACCCACGTCGCGGTGCGAGACGGTCGGATTCTCGGCGTCGGCTCGCTGGAAACGCTGGCCGATCTGGGCGAGTGCGAGCTCGACGAGCGCTTCGCCGACAAGGTGATTCTGCCCGGCTTCGTCGAGGGCCACAGTCACGCCCTCGAAGGAGTGCTGTGGGAATACCCCTACGCGGGATTCTTCCCACGCCAGGATCCCGACGGCCACACCTGGCCGGGACTGACCGATATCGCCCGGCTCCAGCGACATCTCCGGGAACAGCTGGCCAAGCTCGACGACGCCACGCCGCTGATCGCCTGGGGCTTCGATCCCATCTACTTCCCGGATCGGCGCCTGGATCGCAACGACCTCGACGCCGTCGACGACCAACGGCCGATCGTCGTGATCCACGCCAACCTGCACATGATGACCGTCAACAGCGCCATGCTGCGTCTTTCCGGACTCGAGTCTCATGCCGATATCGAGGGCGTGGTCACCTTCGACGACGGCCGCCCCAACGGAGAGCTGCGCGAGATGGCGGCGATGTTCGCGATCTTCGACACGCTCGACCTGGATCTCTTCGATCGCGGCAGCGAAGCGGCGACGCTGGAACGCTACGCGCGCATCGGCCAGCGCCACGGGGTGACCACGCTGACCGACCTCTATAACCCGCTCAGCGAGACCGGCGTCGAGAGCATGCAGCGCACCTGCCGCCGGGACGACGTACCGATGCGTCTGGCGCCGGCCATGAGCGCACTGACCTATACGCCGGACGACGGCATCGAACGGGTGCTGGGCTGTCGCGAAAAGAGCAGCGACAAGCTGCAGTTCGGCCTGGTCAAGCTGATGACCGATGGCTCCATCCAGGGCTATACCGCGAGGCTGATGTGGCCGGGTTATCACGACGGCTCGCCGAACGGGATGTGGAACGCCGAGCCGGAGCGACTGACCGAGATCGTCCACCGCTACCATCAGGCCGGGCTGCAACTGCATATCCATACCAACGGCGACGAGGCTGTCGAGCTGATGCTGGATGCCATCGAGTCGGCGCTGGAGCTCTGGCCCCGTGCCGATCACCGCCACACCCTGCAGCACTGCCAGATCATCAGCCACGCCCAGTTGAAGCGCGCGGCACGGCTCGGGGTGTGTCTCAACATGTTCGCCAACCACCTCTACTACTGGGGCGACATTCACCGCAGCCGCACGCTGGGGTTCGAACGCTGCCAGCGCCTCGAACCGCTGGCCTCGGCGGACCGCCTGGGTATCCCCATCGCCGCCCACTGCGATGCCCCGGTCACGCCTCTGGCGCCGCTGTTCACGGCGTGGTGCGCCGTCGCACGCCAGACCGCCGACGGCGAGGTGCTGGGGCCCAACGAGGCGCTGAGCGTGGACCGCGCCCTGCGCCTGATCACGCTGGATGCCGCCTACACCCTGAAGCTCGACGATCGCGTCGGCAGCCTGGAAGTGGGCAAGTTTGCCGACATGGCCGTGCTCGACGAGGACCCGCGCGACGTCCCGCTGGATCGGCTGGCATCGATCCGCGTGGCGGCCACGGTCGTCGGCGGTCATGTCTTCGACAATGTCTGAGCCGACCGCCGACCCGATACCGGTGACCCTGATCGCCGGCTATCTCGGCGCCGGCAAGACCACCTGGCTCAACGCCCACCTGCGGGACGGCGTGACGCCCGGAACCCTGGTCCTGGTCAACGATTTCGGCACCATCAACGTCGATGCCGAGCTGATCGACTACGCCGGAGAACGGCTGCTCAAGCTCAGCAGCGGCTGCCTGTGCTGCTCGCTGAGCGACGAGCTGGGAACCCAGCTCTCGCGCATCGGCCGCTGGCCGGAGCCGCCTGCCGCGCTGATCATCGAGACCAGTGGCGTGGCCCGGCCGCACCGGATCGCCGACATGATTCGGGTGGCCCGTCGCTTTCGCCTGGCGCGCACCGTGACCCTGGTCGATCTGGCAAGCCTTGGCCAGCGCCTCGCCGATGCGCGAGTCGCGGACCTGGTGGCCGGCCAGATCCAGAGTGCCGATCTCCTCTGCACCAATCGCGGCGAGCGCCTCGACGCCGACGAGCGGCAATCGCGAACGGATCGACTCCGCGCCCTCAATCCCACGGCCGCCCTCGAGGCCGGTCAACCTCTTCCAGCACGGAAGACGCCAAAGCCTTCCTCCGCGCCCGATCGAGCTACCTCAGCCTCGACGTCGGATCGTCACCCGGCGTGGCAACACCGCCCCACCGGCACCAGGGTCCACGGCAACGAACCCGAGTGGCAACGTTTTGCGATCGACCTTCCAACGTCGCTGTCGCGTTCGGCGTTGGAGGCCATCCTGGCCGATCATGCCGTCGGCCTGGCCCGGGCGAAGGGATTTCTCGAGGCCGATGGACGCCACTACGTCTTCCAGTGGAGCGGCGGTCGCGCCGAGTGGACGCCGACAACGCCACGGCCGGGCACAGGCACGCTCGTGGGCATCGGCTTCAGGGGTGAAGCCTTCGCGACCTTGATCCAGGTCCTGAAAGCGCTCGACTGATGGGCTGACGACAACGCCAATCTGGCCAGACGACTGTCGCCAACTGGCTCTATAGCCACCGCCTCGGGATTCTTTAGGGTGGAACCACGATACGCCGCCAAGGCGCCATGCCATGGCGTGTCCGGCCGATCAGCGATCGATACGGACCCGCGATCCATCAACTCCAACAACAATAGCGTTCAACAACAACATAGAGGGTGACCTACATGATGCGATTCTCCGCCCGCAAAACGACTTCCGGTTCGCGCCTGTCCCGGATGGCCGCGAAAGCCATGGCCGGCTCGCTGTTGGCCGTGTCACTGTCGAGCCTGTCGCTGACGGCACTTGCCGCCGACCTCCCGGAGATCGAGAGCCGCGGCAGCCTGAGTGTCGCGACCGAGGATAACTACGCGCCCTTCAACTATATCGAAAACGGCGACCCCGTCGGCTTCAATGCCGACATGCTGGAAGAACTGCGCCAATACGCGGACTTCGACGTCGATCAGGACATCCTGCCCTGGACCGGCCTGCTCGCGGCCGTCTCCACCGGCCAGTACGACATGGCGCTGACCGGCGCCTCCGTCTCCGACGAGCGCCTGCGCGTCTTCAACTACACCGCGCCCTATGCCTCGGCGCAGCACTTCGCGATCACCCGAGCCGGCGATGACAGCATCCAGAGCGTCGCGGACCTGAGCGGCAAGAAGCTGGGCGTGCAGGCCGGCAGCGTGCTGCTGTCCCGCCTGCCCGAACTCGAGAAGATGCTCAGGGAGAGTGGTGGCGAGCTGGGCGAGGTGGTGCAGTACGAATCCTACCCGGAGGCCTTCGCCGACCTGGCCAACGGCCGTCTCGACTTCGTCATCGACTCCGCCGTACCGGTCAATACGCTGGTGGCGTCCAAGCCGGATGTCTTTGCCAAGGGGCCAGCGGTGTCCGGTCCCGGATACGTCTCCTGGCCGATGCCGAAGTCGAGCCCGGAGCTGCTCGAGTACATGGATGGTTTCCTCGACCACATGCGTGACACCGGCCGTCTGGCCGAGCTGCAGGAGAAATGGTTCGGCGAGAGCTTCCCCGACCTGCCCACCGAGCCGCTGACCAGCGTCGACCAGTTCCACGAGCTGCAATTCAGCAACATGAAGTAAGCCATCGGCTCGTTGCGCCATCGCCAACGAACCATCGACATGACGCTGCGGCGGGCCCGCGGCGTCATTGGCTTCGAAGTCTCGTGGAGGATGCCTCATGAACGCCAGTGCCTGGCAAATGCTGCTGGACGGTGCCTGGACGACGATCTGGATCTCCGGCGTCTCCATCGCCATGGGCGTGATCGCAGGACTGCTCATCGCGCTGATCCGGATAGCCAGGATCCCCGTGGTCGACCAGATCCTGGTGCTCTACATCAGCCTGGCGCGGGCCACACCGCTGGTCACGCTGGCGCTGTTCATCTTTCTGAGCGCACCGACCTTCGGTCTCAGTCTCAATCGCAACGTCGCCGGCATTCTCGCCCTGACGCTCAACACCACCGCGTTCAACGCCGAGATCTGGCGCAGCGCGTTCCGCAACTTCTCCCGGGAACAGCGCGAAGCGGCCATGGCCACCGGCATGACCCCCTGGATCACCTTTCGTCGCATCATGCTGCCCCAGATGATGATCACGAGTCTCCCTGGGCTGATCAACGAAATGTCGTTTCTGATCAAGGGCAGCCCGGCGATCGCGGTGATCGGTATCGTCGACCTGACCCGCGTTACCAACCGCATTTCCGCGGTGACCTATGAACCTCTCCCTCCCATCCTGGTGGCCTGCGCGCTCTACATGGCGATCATCGGCTGCCTGGTCTGGCTGCAGCGGCTCGCCGAGCGCCGTGCCAATCGACTGGCCATGTGACCGGACAACGCCAAGGAGCGATCATGAGCAACTGGGAAATTCTGTGGGGCGCGCGGGAGCAGTTCTGGTCCGGTTTCGCCAGCACGATGGAGATCTTCGGCCTGTCGATCAGCGCCGCCTTCGCGATCGGCTGCGGCATGCTCTATCTGCTGGAGGGCAGTCGGCCCCGGCTCACCGTGCCGGTCCGGGTATTCATCGACGCCATGCGCATGCTGCCGTTCCTCATCCTGGTCTATCTGCTCTACTACGGCCTGCCGGCGTTCGATATCCGGCTGGACGCCTGGTGGTCCGGCGTCGGCGCGCTGGCGGTCTACCACGGCTGCTACTTTGCCGAGATATTTCGCGGCGCGCGGCTGACTTTCCCGCCCGGCCAGGTCGAAGCCGCCAAGGCCCACGGTTTCACCAAGGGCAAGATGTTCTTCCGCCTGATCCTGCCGCAGATCGTGATGCAGACCCGGCCGCTGCTCGGCAACCAGTTGATCTATGCGCTCAAGGACACCGCCTTTCTGGTGATCATCACCGTCCAGGAACTCACCGCCGCGGCCAACAGCCTGTCGGGAACCTATTTCATTCCCACGGAGGCCTTCATCGTGGTCATCGGCTTCTACTGGGCGGTCAGCGTGGTCATGGAAATCATCATCAAACAGTGTGGCCGCTTCAGCGCCAAACGGGGATTCGACCATGTTTGAGAAAAGCCCGCCGGAACCTGCCGGGTCTGGACAAACCACGCCCGAACAGAGCGCGCCCGACGACACAGCTCGCAGCGACCGGATCGCGGTCTCGATTCGCCATCTCTCGAAGAGCTTCGATGGCGTCGAGGTCCTGCGTGACGTGGACCTGGAGGTGCGCGAGGGCGACGTGGTGACGATCCTGGGCTCCTCCGGCTCCGGCAAATCGACGCTGCTGCGCTGCATCAACTGGCTGGAGCGCCCCGACAGCGGCAGCATCCATATCGGCGGCCAGCGCATCGGCGTCAACGACGCCGGCCGGCCGATGCCGGTGCGCGAGCTGGCCAAGGTTCGCGCCCGCACCGGCATGGTGTTCCAGAGTTTCAACCTGTGGCCGCATCTCAACGTGCTGCACAACGTCACCGAGGCGCCGATCCACGTGCTCGGCAAGTCGAAAGCCGAGGCCGAAGCGCTCGCCCGCGACCTGCTGGAGAAGGTCGGCATGTCGCCCAAGGCCTATGCCTATCCCAGCACCCTCTCGGGCGGGCAGAAACAGCGCGTGGCGATCGCTCGCGCCCTGGCGATGCAGCCGGAGGTGATGCTGTTCGACGAGCCTACGTCGGCGCTCGACCCGGAGCTGGTCGGCGAAGTACTGGCGGTGATCAAGGATCTCTCCGCCGAGGGCTACACCATGGTCATCGTCACCCACGAGATGGCCTTCGCCCGCGCCGTGTCCGATCAGGTGGTGTTCCTCGAGAAGGGGCTGATCATCGAGCAGGCCGACCCGGAGACCTTTTTCACCAACGCCAGTACCGAGCGGGTACGGCAGTTCCTGGAGCGCAACGAGGGTTGAATCCAGGCCGCGAAAGCGACTCGACAGCTGACGGCGAAAGTGCCAACAATGCGACAACGCCATCATTTCGAGGGAGCTGCCATGTCGATAACGGTTACGGTCTTGGACGACTATCAGGGATGCTGTGCCTTTCTCGACGCCGCCCACGAACTCGACGGCAGCGATGTGCGCCTGGACATCGAACACCGGCATCTCGATGCCGAGGCGCTGCCCGCCCGCCTGGCCGCTAGCGACGCCATCATCCTGATCCGCGAGCGCACCTCGCTGACCCGCGAACTGCTGGAACAGCTGCCCAACCTGAAGCTGGTGGTCCAGACCGGGCGGCTCTCCTCGGCCATCGACGTCGCCGCCTGCGAGGCGCTGGGCATCGCCGTTCGCGACGGCGGCGGCTCCCCGGTCGCGCCGGCAGAGCTCACCTGGCTGCTGATCATGGCCGGCTGTCGACGCCTGGGCGGCTATCTCGCCCGCCAGGCCGAAGGCGACTGGCAGCGCACCAACGAGCGCCTGGAGGCGGAGTCGCTGGGCCACGCCGTCCATGGGCGTACGCTGGGCATCTGGGGCCTGGGCAAGATCGGCAGCCGGGTCGCCGGTTACGCCCAGGCGTTCGGCATGCACGTTGTCGGCCACGGTCGCGAAAGCAGCTCCGGGCGCGCCTTCGAGCTGGGCGTCGAATTCGAGCCCGATCGACACGCCTTTCTCGCCCGCTGCGACGTGATCACGCTGCATCTCAAGCTCAACGACGACACGCGCGGCATGATCACGCCGGCGGACCTCGCCGCGATGCGCGCCGACGCCCTGCTGGTCAACACCAGCCGCGCCGAGCTGATCCGACCGGGGGCGCTGCTCGACGCGCTGGACGCCGGCCGCCCCGGCGCCGCCGCGCTGGATGTCTACGAGAACGAACCCGACGGTGCCACCGCCTATCAGGCCCACCCCCGCGTGCTGGCCACACCGCATATCGGCTTCGTCGAGAAGGACACCTACGAACTCTATTTCTCGACCGCGTTTCGCCAGGTCCGGGAATTCTTTTCACCCTGATCGGGCAAGTCAGAACCGATGGCCCAGAAACGACTCTCCCGGCCGCAGCCGGGAGGGTCGTGATCGAGTCGGATGCCTGACCGACCGGTTCGAACGCAGCGGCGTCGATGTCACCGCCCGAACAGGTGCTTGCGCGCCTCGTCGGTCATCTCGACATTGTTGGCGGGATTGATCTCCTCCGCCTTGGCGTAGGCGCGTCTCACCGCATCGCGTTCGCCGACCTGCTCGAACCAGCGCTGCAGGCTCGGGTAGTCCTCCATGTCCTGGCCCTGCTTCTCGAACGGCTTGATCCACGGCCAGATCGCCATGTCGGCGATGGAGTAGTCGTCGCCGGCCACGTAGTCGTTGGCATCGAGCTGCTTGTCCAATACGCGGTAGAGCCGCGACGTCTCGTTCATGTAGCGCTCGACGGCGTAGTCGATCTTCTTCGGCGCATAGTGGCGAAAATGATGGTTCTGCCCCGCCATCGGCCCCAGCCCGCCCATCTGCCAGTGGAGCCACTGCAGCACGCGATAGCGCTGGCGGCCGCTCTTGGGCAGAAACTTGCCACTCTTGTCGGCCAGATACTCGAGGATCGCGCCGGATTCGAACAGCGACAGCGGCTGCCCGCCGTCGGCCGGGGCGCGATCGACGATCGCGGGGATGCGGTTGTTGGGGGCGATCTCGAGAAATTCGGGCGTGAACTGCTCGCCCTTGCCGATATCGACCGGATGGATACGGTAGTCGAGCCCCGCTTCCTCGAGGAACAGCGTGATCTTGTGACCGTTGGGGGTCGTCCAGTAGTAGAGATCGATCATCACAGGCTCCTGTCGTGACGCCCGGCGATAAGCCGGATGCTGTCAGGATAGGCTTTGCGGGGGGCGGCGTCTCGCGCGACGTCGCCCCAGGCGGTTCAAAAGCGCCTGCTCTATCGGTCAGCGCTCTAGATCAACTGGCGTAGGCGCCATCGACATCGACGATCCGCGTGGCGTTGCGGCCGACGCCATCATGGAGATCCAGCATGCGCTGGAACCAGGCGTAGACGGGATCGGCGTTGGAGACCAGGTCGGCGGCGGAGGTCACCCTCGCCCACATGAACGCGCCCACCACCAGATAGTCCGCGGCGCCGGCCTCGTCGCCGTCCAGGAACGGCGATTCGTCCAGTCGCCCGCGCATCGGCTCCAGCGCACGGTCGAGCATCGACAGCCCCTGGCTCGGCGAATGCATCTCCTCCAGGGTGCGACCGAACACCTTCTCGCGCGAGGTGCGGAAATAGTCGCGGTCGTCCGGGTGAATGGCGTTGAAGACATCCATCAGGATCGTGCGCATGACGCCCGGCGCCAGCGAACGCTCGGCGTAGAACTTGAAGAACCGCGCCCGGGCTTCGGCCGTGGCATCGCCCAGTAGCGGCTTTTCAGGGTAGGCACGGTCGAGATAGCGGAAGATTTCATAGCTATCGACGACCGTCTGGTCACCGTCGACGAAGACCGGCACCTTCGTCTGGTCCGAGAAGGCGATCGCCTCCTTGTCGGTGAACTTCCACGGCACGAATTCGCAATCGAGCCCTTTATGCGCCAGCGCATACCTGACCCGCCAGCAGTAGGGCGAGAATCGCAGTCGCTCGTCGCGCCCGCACAGATCGAACATTTTACGGCTCATGCCACACTCCTCGTTGGATACGGCTATCACGGCTGCAGTGCTCGCAGCATGTCCAAGGGAGGGGAAACCGTCAAACCCTGAACATGTACTCGCACGGTCCAGATTGCCTCGGCGCGAATCGGAAATCGTTGCCATACTGTTACGGATAGCAGTCATACCGTGAGCCTGCGAGTCACCTTTTCCAGCAGGAGCACGGCGGGTTTACCACCTCAGATCGATCACGAAGGAGTGGATCATGGTACGCCGACTCAAGGACGACGAACTGCACGGTAGCCAGGGCAAACACGATGCACCCGGCGGCGGCTGGCAGTCGATCCAGGCCACCGAGGCGCATTTCCTGCGCGAGAAGGTGCCGTTCAAGGGCAACGGCCTGATGTTCAAGATCAACCACCCCGATGGCGGGTTCGAGTGCCCGAGCTGTGCCTGGCCCAACCCGGCCAAACCCGGCCCGGCCGAGTTCTGCGAAAACGGCGCCAAGGCGGTCGCCTGGGAAGCCACGGCGGCGCGGACCACGCCGGAGTTCTTCGCCAGCCACACCGTTGCCGAGCTGCTCGACTGGTCGGATCATGCCCTCGAGAAGCAGGGCCGCCTGACCCATCCGATGCGCTACAACCCGGCCACCGACAAGTACGATCCGATCGACTGGACGACGGCGTTCCGCGAGATCGGCGAGCGGGTGAAATCCTATGACCCGAAACGGGTCGAGCTCTACACCTCGGGACGCACCTCCAACGAAGCGGCATTCCTGTGGCAGCTCTACGGCCGGATGCTGGGCACCCACAACTTCCCCGACTGCTCCAACATGTGCCACGAGACCACCACCGTGGCCCTGCCCCAGAGCATCGGCGTGGGCAAGGCGACCACGGTGCTGGAGGATTTCGAACACGCCGACTGCATCTTCCTGTTCGGCCAGAATGCCGGCACCAACAGCCCGCGGATGATGGGCCTGCTGCACGAGGCGCGCCTGCGCGGCGCCGAGGTGATCACCTTCAACCCGCTGCGCGAGCGGGCGCTGGTCAAGTTCGCCAATCCGCAGACGCCCCGGGACATGCTGACCAACCACGGCGTGCCGATCAGCTCGCAGTATCATCAGGTCCGCATCGGCGGCGATATCGCCGCGATCCAGGGCATCTGCAAGCGTATCCTTGAGGTCGACGACGAGGCCCGCGACAGCGGTGGCGAGCGTGTCATCGACCACGACTTCACCGCGATGCACACCGACGGCTTCGAGGCGTTTGCCACTCACTGCCGCAACCTGCCGTGGGAGCGAATCGAGCGCCACAGCGGTCTCGAACGGGCGGCGATCGAGCAGGCCGCCGAAGCGTGGATCCGTGCCGAGCGGGTGATCTGCTGCTGGGGGATGGGCATCACCCAGCACATCCGTGGCGGCGACAACATCCACCAGATTCTCAACCTGCTGCTGATGGGCGGTCACATTGGCCGTCGCGGTGCCGGCGCCTGTCCGGTGCGCGGCCACTCCAACGTCCAGGGCGATCGCACCGTGGGGATCTTCCACAAGTCCGGCGAGGCGTTCCTGTCGAAGATGGACGAGGTGTTCGGCATCGAATGCCTGCGCGAGCACGGCCACGACGTGGCGCTCTGCTGCGAGGCGATCCTGCGTGACGAGGTGGATGCCTTCCTCGGCATGGGTGGCAACTTCTTCCGCGCCATCGCCGACCAGGCTCGCATCGCCCCCCACGTCGAGAACATTCCGCTGACGGTGCAGATCGCCACCAAGCTCAACCGCAGCCACCTGATTCACGGCAAGGCGGCCTACCTGCTGCCGGCGCTGGCAAGAACCGAGAAGGACGTCCAGGCCGGCGTCGAGCAGACCATCACCATCGAGGACGGCATGTGCAACGTGCAGGGCTCCAAGGGCGCGCTCGAGCCGGCGTCAGAGCACCTGCGCTCCGAAATCGCCATCGTTGCCGGCCTCGGCAAGGCGACGTTCGCCCCCAACCCCAAGGTCGACTGGGAGTGGCTCGCCGAGGATTACGCCCGCATCCGGGACAAGATCGAAGCGACCCAGCCGGAGACGTTTTACGCTTTCAATCAGCGACTGAACGACCAGGGCGTATTCCATCTCGATATCGCCGCCCGCGATCGTATCTGGAACACCGACTCCGGCAAGGCCCACTTCCTGTTCCCCGCCGACCATCTCACCGAGGATGCCTCCGAGCCGGGGGACGCCCATTTCCAGCTGCTCTCGATCCGCGGCCACGATCAGTTCAACACCACCGTCTACTCCTACGACGACCGCTATCGGGATATCTACGGGACCCGCATGGTGCTGATGATGAATCCCGCCGACATCGAGAAGCACGGTTTCGAGGCCGGCAACAAGGTCACCCTGAAAACGGTGAGCGACGATGGCATCGAGCGTCAGGTCTCGGGCTTCAAGATCATCGCCTACGATCTGCCGGAGAACTGCCTTGGCGCCTACTATCCGGAGGTCAACGACCTGATCCCCGTCGGCAACCGGGACAGGCAGAGCAACACCATTGCCGGCAAGTCGATCCCGGTGACGCTGGCGTTGATGAGCACGGAGGCGGTGGAAGCGGAGACCGGCATGCTCGCCACCGGCTGATGCCGGCCCCTCACCCGACTCACTCCTCCAGCACCGTCGCCGCCTGCCCTCCGGTAGGCGGCGATGTCCATTAGTCGCAACGCCGTCCCCGTAAACGCGCGCTATCGTCCCTTCAGTCGACCTGAAAAGGCTTCACACTCAGCCACTTGGCCAACACCCGCACTACCTGACGGTCATTGGTAATACCATTTACCCATGATTGGCAGCCCCTCCGTCTGTGGTTATCTTCCGAGTCAATCGCCGCGACCGGCCTGCGAAGCGGGACGACCGGTGCCGTCGCCACCCGGCGACGACCTTCCTGGCGACGAACGAAGCCGATAATAACGACTCAGGGGCTCTCGATATGGATCACACGCTTCTCTCTCTGTTTGCCTTCCTGCCGCTGGTGCTGGCAGGCGTCCTGCTGATCGGATTCCGGATGGCGGCACGAACGGCGATGCCGATCGTGTTCGTCGTCGCGGTACTGATCGCGCTGCTGGTCTGGGACATGACCGCGACCCGCGTGCTGGCCTCCACGCTGCAGGGCCTGATCATGACCGTCTCGCTGCTGTGGATCATCTTCGGGGCCATTCTGCTGCTCAACACGCTGAAGCACTCGGGCGGTATCATGGCGATTCGCAACGGCTTCTCCGGCATCAGCCCGGATCGCCGCGTGCAGGCGCTGATCGTCGCCTGGCTGTTCGGCTGCTTCATCGAGGGCGCCTCGGGCTTCGGCACGCCGGCCGCCGTGGCCGCGCCGCTGATGGTGGCGCTGGGCTTCCCCGCCCTGGCCGCCGTGGTCGTCGGCATGATGCTGCAGTCGACGCCGGTGTCGTTCGGCGCCGTGGGTACGCCGATCGTGGTCGGCGTCACCGGCGGCGTGAACCAGTCGGCGATCGCCGAACAGCTCACCGCCAACGGCTCGACCTGGGAGACCTATTTCCGCCTGATCACCTCCGAGGTGGTCATCACTCACGGCATCATCGGCGTGTTCATGCCGCTGATCCTGGTCGTCGTGATGGTGCGCTTCTTCGGCGAGAATCGCTCCTGGACCGAGGGGCTGTCGATCACGCCGTTCGCACTGTTCGTCGGCGTCTGTTTCGTGGTGCCGTCGATGCTGGTCGGCGTCCTGCTGGGTCCGGAGTTTCCGTCGCTGCTGGGTGGCCTGATCGGCCTGGCGATCGTGGTGCCGGCCGCGCGCAAGGGCTTTCTGCTGCCGAAGGACACCTGGGATTTCCCGGAGCGTTCGAAGTGGCCCGCCGAGTGGCTGGGCACCATCGAGATCAAGGTCGACGACGTCGCCGGTCGCGCGCCGATGTCGACGCTGCGAGGCTGGCTGCCCTACGTCATCGTCGCCATTCTGCTGGTGATCTCGCGCACCATCCCTTCGGTCAAGGCAGGCCTCTCCTCGATCAGTACCGGCTGGAGCAACATCCTCGGCGAGCAGGGCATCTCCGGTAGCGTCGAATGGCTCTACCTCCCCGGCGGCATCATCCTGATCGCGGTGATCTGCACGATCTTCCTGCATCGGATGCGCGGACCGCAGGTCACGGCAGCCTTCGCCGAGTCCTCCAAGACCATCTTCGGTGCCGGCTTCGTGCTGCTGTTCACCATTCCGATGGTGCGAATCCTGATCAACTCCGGCGTCAACGAGTCCGACCTGGTCTCGATGCCGGTCGCCATGGCACAACTGGTGGCCGATGGTGTCGGTCAGATCTATCCGCTGTTCGCCCCGGCGGTCGGCGCATTGGGCGCCTTCATTGCCGGCTCCAACACCGTCTCCAACCTGATGCTGGCGGCGTTCCAGTTCAACGTCGCCGAGGTGCTCGGCGTCTCCACCGCGATGATGGTCGCGCTGCAGGCCGTGGGGGCCGCCGCCGGCAACATGATCGCGATCCACAACGTGGTGGCAGCCTCGGCTACCGTCGGCCTGCTCGGCCGCGAGGGCACCACGCTGCGCAAGACGATCCTGCCGACGCTCTACTACTGCCTGTTCGCCGGCATCATCGGGCTGCTGGCCTTCTACGTCTTCGGCTTCACCGACCCGCTCATGGGCGGTTGAATCCATCCTCCCGGCTGCGGCCGGGAGGATCTCTCTTTTGGTCTGACCATTTTCCTGCCCATTGGGCTTTTGGCTAATAGTCGTCACCGGCGGCCTTCCACAGAATGACCGCATCGCATTGTGGAAAGACCTTCCACAAACCGGATCTTCACCACCGCCCGCGGCACCCGCCCCAGCGAGGAGACGCCATGGAACTGCTTTACGACGAGCGCATCGATGGCGAGATCGCCACCGTCGACAAGTCCGGCCTGATGGCGGCCATCATGGCGGTGGCGCCCAGGCTGACCCTGCTCGACCGCGAGGAGGACCTGCGCCCGTTCGAGTGCGATGGACTGTCCGCCTATCGCGTGCTGCCGATGCTGGTAGCCATGCCGACGACGCTGGCCGAGGTCGAGGCGTTGATGCGGGTCTGCTACGAGCATGCCGTACCGGTGGTGACACGAGGTGCGGGCACCGGGCTCTCCGGCGGCGCGTTGCCGCTGGAAAAAGGCGTACTGCTGGTGATGTCGCGTTTCAACAAGATCCTGAGCGTCGATGCCGATGCCCGCCTCGCCCGGGTCCAGCCAGGCGTCCGCAACCTGGCGATCAGCGAGGCGGCCGCACCCCATGGCCTCTACTACGCCCCCGATCCCTCCTCGCAGATCGCCTGCTCCATCGGCGGCAACGTGGCCGAGAACGCCGGCGGCGTTCACTGCCTGAAGTACGGCCTCACGGTCCATAACGTGCTGAGCGTCGAGATCGTCACCATCGAGGGCGAGCGCATGACCCTCGGCGGCGAGTCGCTGGACACCCCAGGCTACGACCTGCTGGCGCTGTTCATGGGTTCGGAAGGCATGCTCGGCGTGATCACCGAAGTGACGGTGCGACTGCTGCCGAAGCCGGAGGTGGCCAGGGTGCTGATGGCCTGCTTCGACGATGTCGAACGGGCCGGCAAGGCGGTGGGCGACATCATCGCCGCCGGCTGTATCCCAGGCGGTCTCGAGATGATGGACAACCTGGCGATTCGCGCCGCCGAGGATTTCGTGCACGCCGGCTACCCGGTCGACGCCCAGGCGATCCTGCTGTGCGAGCTCGACGGCGTGGAGAGCGACGTCCAGGCCGACTGCGAGCGAGTCCGCCAGTTGCTCGAGACGGCGGGCGCCTCTCAGATCCGGCTCGCCCGGGACGACGCCGAGCGCCAGCTGTTCTGGGCCGGTCGCAAGGCCGCGTTTCCGGCCGTCGGCCGCATGTCGCCGGACTACTACTGCATCGACGGCACCATACCCCGCCGCGAGCTGCCGCGGGTGCTCAAGGGCATCAACGATCTCTCGGCCCAATACGGGCTCCGGGTCGCCAACGTCTTCCACGCCGGCGACGGCAACCTGCATCCGCTGATCCTGTTCGACGCCAATCAGCCCGGCGAGCTGGAGTCCACGGAAGCGCTCGGCGGCAGGATTCTCGAACTCTGTGTCGATGCCGGCGGCAGCATCACCGGCGAACACGGCGTCGGCCGCGAAAAGCTCAACCAGATGTGCACCCAGTTCGCCGCCGACGAGATCACCCTGTTCCACGCGGTGAAATCCGCCTTCGACGAACGCCGTCTGCTCAACCCCGGCAAGAACATTCCGACACTGGCACGCTGCGCCGAGTTCGGCGCCATGCACGTCCATCACGGCGAACTGCCGCACCCCGAACTGCCGCGATTCTGATGTCGGCGACGGCATGAGACGCGCAAGGAGATCGCCATGACCCACCTGCAGGACCAGCGGCCGGAGTACACGCCGCCGAACGAGTCCGGCCCCGATGTTCCCGCCGGCCGAGATGACAGCGAAGCCCTCTGCGAACAGGTGGCGCGCGCCCAGGCCGAGCGCGCCACGCTGCGCATCGTCGGCGGCAACACCAAGGCGTTCTACGGCCGCCGGGTCGAAACGGCGCAAGCGCTCTCCACTACCGGCCATCACGGCATCGTCCACTACGATCCGGTGGAGCTGGTCGCCACCGTACGCGCCGGCACGCGGCTGCGGGATCTCGAGCGAACGCTTGCCGACAACGGCCAGCGCCTCGCCTTCGAGCCGCCACACTTCGGCGATGACGCCACCGTCGGCGGCATGGTCGCGGCCGGGATTTCCGGCCCTCGTCGCCCGTGGGCCGGCGCCGTGCGGGATTTCGTGCTCGGCGTGAGAATCATCACCTCTGATGGCAAGCAGTTGCGCTTTGGTGGCGAAGTCATGAAGAACGTCGCCGGCTACGATTTCTCCCGGCTCATGGTCGGCGCCCAGGGCACGCTCGGAGTACTGACCGAAGTCTCGTTCAAGGTGCTTCCCACTCCTCACGCGCACGCCTGCCTGCGCCTGGAACTGCCGCTGACCGAGGCGCTCGAGCGCTTGACGGCCTGGGGCCGCGAGCCGATGCCCATCACCGGCGCCGCCCACGATGGTGAAGCGCTGCACCTGCGCCTCGAAGGCGGCGAGGGCTCCGTCTCGGCCACGCGCCAACGCCTCGGCGGTGAAACGGAAGATTCGCGGTTCTGGTCGCAGCTGCGCGAGTTGCAACTGCCCTTCTTCGACGGCGCCTTCGATAACGACGCGCATGTCCTGTGGCGTCTGTCGCTGCCAGCGCTGGCGCGCACGCCGGCGCTCGAGGGTGACTGGCTGGTCGACTGGGCCGGTGCCCAGCGCTGGCTGAAAAGTTCCGAGGGATGCGGTTTCGAGGACGAACCGCGGGCCGACGCCCACATTCACGAGGCCGCCATTGCCGCCGGCGGCCATGCCACGCGCTTCACGCCGGACGCCAACGGCGCTTCGCCTTTCACGCCTCTGCCACCGGTGCTGGCCAAGTACCACCGCCAGCTCAAGCAGCGGCTCGATCCGCAGGCGATCTTCAACCCTGGCCGGCTCTACGCCGAGTGGTGAGGAGACCTCTACCCCATGCAGACCCATTTTTCCGAGGCCGCCCGTGCCAAGCCCCATATCCACGAGGCCGACCGCATCCTGCGTACCTGCGTGCATTGCGGCTTCTGCAATGCCACCTGCCCGACCTACCAGTTGCTGGGCGACGAACGCGACGGCCCGCGCGGGCGCATCTATCTGATCAAGGAGCTGCTGGAGAGCGACGACGGCGACGATCAGGTCACCCAGGAGACGCAGTTGCACCTGGACCGCTGCCTGAGCTGCCGCAGCTGCGAGACCACCTGCCCCTCCGGCGTGGAGTATCACAAGCTGCTGGATATCGGGCGTGCCGAAGTCGACCGTCGGGTCGGTCGCCGGCCCGGCGAGCGCGCCCTGCGACTGGGGCTGCGCGTCGCGCTGGTCGAGCCCAAGCGGTTCCAGGCGCTGCTCGCCCTGGGGCAGACGTTCCGCCCGCTGGCGCCTCACGACCTGCGCGACAAGATCCCCCCGCGCCAGCAACCTCGCCCGTCCGATCGCCGGGCGCGCCCCGACCCGACCCGGCACGCCCGTCAGATGCTGATTCTGGAGGGCTGCGTCCAGCCCGGTCTGGCGCCCAATACCAACGACGCCACGGCACGGGTGCTCGATCGTCTCGGCATCGGGGTGAGCCCCGCCCCGGAAGCGGGCTGCTGCGGCGCCATCGACTTCCACCTCAACGCCCAGGCCACCGGGCGTGATCGCATGCGCGCCAATATCGATGCCTGGTGGCCGCTGATCGAACGTCGCGGCGAGACCTCCTCCTCGTCAGCCGGAGTGGAGGCGATCATCCAGACCGCCAGCGGCTGCGGCGCCTTCGTCAAGGAGTACGGCGAGATGCTCGCCGACGATCCCGAATATGCCGCCAAGGCCAGACGCGTGAGCGAACTGGCCAAGGATCTGGTGGAAATATTGCGCGAAGAGGACCTGGAGTCGTTGGGTAAGAGTGACGCGTGCGCAGGACTGGCGTTCCACTGCCCCTGCACGCTGCAGCATGCCCAGAAGCTGGGGGGGGCCGTCGAAGGCGTGCTCGCCCGGCTGGGATTCGATCTCGCCCCGGTGCGGGATTCACACCTCTGCTGCGGCTCCGCCGGCACCTATTCGATCACCCAGCCGGCCCTGGCCCAGCGCCTGCGCGACGACAAGATGGACGCGCTGGAAGCGTCGTCGCCGCAGACCATCGTCACTGCCAACATCGGCTGCCAGAGCCACCTCAACGGCGCCGGGCGAACCCCGGTAAGACATTGGATCGAGGTCGTCGACGAAGCGCTCACGGCCTAGCGCCGGCGACTCGCTCACGACCACACAAGGCCAGCCCGCTGCGGTACCCGGCAGGTTGGCTTCTCACGTTATCTCGCAGCTCGCAGCGCTTAGCTCGACGCTGCCCTGACGATGGAACTGGAGTCCCACCATGCAGACCAAAGCCGCACTCGAACTCAGCGATGTCAATGCCATCCTCGATGCCGCCCAGACCGAAGCCGAAGCCCAGGGCTGGGCAGTCACCATCGCCGTCGCCGACGATGGCGGCCACCTGCTAGGCCTGCGAAGGATGAACGGTGCCGCTCCCTTCAGCGCCGGCGTCGCCACCGAAAAGGCGCGCAACGCGGCGATCGGCCGCAAGGAGACCCAGGTCTTCGAGGAGATGATCAACAATGGCCGCACCGCCTTCGTGACGGCACCGATGACCGCGCTGCTCTCTGGCGGTGTGCCGGTCATTCACGACGGCCAGGTGATCGGCAGTGTCGGTATCTCCGGGGTCAAGCCGGAGCAGGACGTGCAGGTGGCCAAGGCCGCGGTCAAAGCCATCGGCTGAGCGCCTGAGCTAGCGCTTCTTGCCGCTGCCGCGCGTGCGCTTGGCGGCAGGCGCCCCCGGCTTCCCGCCGCGCCCCTTGGCCGCGGGCTTGGCGCCCGGCTTGCCCTTGGTGGCAGGGCGGCCCTTGGCACCGGGTTTACCCTGGCCGACCGACTTGCCCTTGGCACCGGGTTTGCCCTTGGCGGCCGGCTTGCCATTGGCACTGGGCTTGCCCTTTGCGGCCGGCTTGCCCTTGGCGCCAGGCTTTCCACCACCGGCCGCTCTGGCCTTGGGGTGAGGCTTGCCGCCTGCCGACTGACGCCCCTTGGTCGCCGGCTTGGCGGCTTTGCCACTGCGCGCGGGCTTGGCCGCCGGCGTCGGCTCGGCCTCACCGCCGGAGTCGCGGGTCAGCGCGATCAGGGTCTCGATCTCCTTCGGCGTGAGATCCCGCCAGTCGCCCAGCGCCAGCCCCTTGAGCGAGACGTTCATGATCCGGGTGCGGATCAGCTGCGTGACCTCGTAGCCGAAATACTCGCACATGCGGCGGATCTGGCGATTGAGCCCCTGCACCAGCGTGATGGTGAAGACGAAGGTCGACTCGCGGCTGACCTGGCAGCGCTTGGTCACCTGACCGAGGATCGGCACCCCCTGCTGCATGCCCTCGATGAAGTCGTCGGTGATCGGCTTGTCGACGGTCACCCGATAGACTTTTTCGTGATGGTTGTGCGCGCGCAGGATCTTGTTGACCAGGTCGCCATCGTTGGTCAGCAGAATCAGCCCCTGGGAATCCTTGTCGAGCCGGCCGATCGGGAAGATACGCGCGCCGTGCTTGACGAACTCGACGATATTGTCCTTCTCGCTGGACTCGGTGGTACTGACGATCCCCACCGGCTTGTTCAGCGCGATCAGGACCAGATCCTCCGCCTCCCGCGGCTCGATCTCCTGACCATTGACCCTGACCCGGTCCCCCGCCGTCACCTGGTCACCGGTGGTGGCACGGCGACCGTTGATCCATACGTTGCCCTGCTCCACGAAGCGATCGGCTTCCCGGCGGGAGCACATCCCGCTCTCGCTGATGTACTTGTTGATCCGGGTCGATTGTCGTAACGCCATAAAGGGTCGTCCAGCCAGAGGAAAGGTGACTCAGCATCCGGCCGCAACCGCTGGGCCAGCACGCTGCACCAAGGGGATGATGCACCCGAATAGTTTGACGCTTCCTCGGTAACGATAAAACCGGCCGACGTTCAAAAACCACCTGATGCTCCATCGCCGAGGCGGGATTCGGTCTCCGACCGGGACGGTCTCGCTGGCCCCTCATCTTGAGTTCTGTCAAACAGAACAATATATCTACTGACGATATTCTTTAGTCGCAATTGACGGCGTCGAGATTGACCCGACACTTCGGCGGCCCTAATTTCTACTGTCGCAACACGTTCTACAAAAGAGAATAACGGAGACGCCATGAAACTGCTGTCCTTGAAGCCTTCCGCGCTGTGCCTCGCACTCTCGCTGGCGGCGCTGCCGATGCTGGTGCAGGCCGCCGGCCCGAGCGGAAAGATCGACTGCATCGCCCCTGCCAACCCCGGCGGCGGCTGGGATTTCACCTGCCGCAGCGTGGGTCAGGTGCTCAGCGAGATCGGTGCCATCAACGGCAGCGTACAGACCACCAACATGCCGGGCGCCAGCGGGGGTGTCGCGTTTTCCCACGTGGTCACCAAGCGGGCCGGACAGAACGACGTCATCGTCTCGGCGTCGACCTCGACCACCACCCGCCTGGCCCAGCATCAGTTCCCCGGCCTGAACGCCGACATGGTCAACTGGGCCGGCACCGTCGGTGCGGATTATGGCGTGATCGCCGTGAGCAAGGATTCGCCCTACCAGACCCTCGAGGAGTTGCTGAGCGCCATGGAGGACAAGCCCTCCAGCGTCAGCTTCGCCGGCGGCAGCGCCAGCGGCGGCTGGGATCACCTCAAGGTGCTGATGATGGCGCGCGCCGACGGCATCCAGCCGTTGAACAAGATCAAGTATCTGCCGTTCGACGGCGGCGGCGAGGCGATGACTCAGGTCGTCGGCGGCCATATCGACGCCTTCTCCGGAGATGCCTCGGAAATCCTCGGCTTCGTCGAATCCGGCGACCTGCGGGTGCTCGCCGTGCTTGCCGACGGTCGTCTACCCGGTACGCTGAGTGAGTTCCCCACCGCCAAGGAACAGGGCGTGGATGTCGAGGGCATCAACTGGCGCGGATTCTACCTGCCGCCGAAACTCTCCGACGAGGATGTGGCCTGGTGGGAAGAGACCCTGCACAAGGTCTACGAGAGCCCGGAGTGGAAGGAAGTCATGAGCAAGAACGGCTTGATCCCCTTCGACCGCAGCGGCGAAGCCTTCAAGACGTATGTGCATCAGCAGATCGCCGATATCGAGGAGATCTCCAAGGAGGTCGGCCTGATCCAGTAAGCCGGCACCCGCGCCTCGGATGGCTCATCGCATCGAGCCATCCGCCCCCCTGGTGCTCACTCGCGGGCGCGGACGGCCCTAGCCCCCAGTCTCTCAGGAAGCCCGCAACGCACGCGGCCACTGGCGTTCGAGACGCGGCCCGTACTGGGACAGCAGGGGGACATGGCGATCCTTGGCCGCCAGGTTGAAGCGTTCGCTGGGGCCCGATAGTGCCAGCGCGCCCATCAGCTCTCCCTCGCCGTTATAGATACCGATGGCCGCCGCCGACAACCCGGCCTGGCGCTCTCCGCTCGACACCGCCACCTGACCGCGAGGGGTTTCGTAATTGAGCACCCGCCCGGCGGCACCGCGTCCCAGCGGCAGCCTCACGCCCTCTTCCAGGTGGTGCCTGACCTCCAGCCGGCCGTTCTCGCGCAACCGACAGATCCGGTGATCGCCGTCGCGGACATAGAACGACGCCGTCTCCTCGCTGGCATCGCGCAGCGACTCGAGGATCGGGCGCACCAGATTCTCGAGCTGCGGCCCGTCACCCGCCAGCGGGGCCAGGCGCGAGACCGCCGGGCCGACCCGGTAGATGCCGCGTTCGTCGCGGGTGACATAGCCGAAATGCTCCAGCGACGCCATCAGCCGCAGGATGGTGCTCTTGTAGAACCCCGAGGCGTTGGCGAGTTCGGTCAGGGAGAACTCTCGTCGCTCCTGGGAGAAGGCTTCGAGCAGCGTCAGCGCTCGCTCGACGGCTTCGACACGTCGCTGGGCCATGGAACGCTCCTTTCGATCAGGGTCAGCAGGACTTGAACTAATGGCGAATGTTGCGACAGACAAAACAGTATTGCAACTCGCCCAGCCGAATCATATTCTCTCTAAAAGAAACCGTTTCACCAGGAGAAACAATGTCATCACCACTGACCGGTTATCGGGTGCTCGATCTGACCAATGTGCTGGCCGGGCCTTTCTGCTGTCACCAGCTGGCGCATCTCGGCGCCGAAGTGATCAAGGTCGAGCGGCCCCAGGGTGGTGACCTGGCGCGTCAATTGGGCGCCGATCCCGCACTCAATCGGGAGCTGATGGGGGTCTCGTTCCTGGCCCAGAACGCCGGCAAGCGTTCGGTGACTCTCGACTTCAAACGACCGGACGATCGGGACGCCTTCCTGGCGCTGGTGGCGACGGCAGACGTGGTGGTCGAGAACTTTCGCCCCGGCGTCATGCAGCGGCTCGGGCTCGGCTTCGAGACGTTGCGCGAGGCCAACCCCGAGCTGGTCTACTGTGCGATCTCCGGCTTCGGCCAGGATGGGCCGCTGGCCAACTATCCGGCCTACGACCAGATCATCCAGGGCATGGCCGGGGTGATGAGCATTACCGGCGCGCCGGACAACGCGCCCTATCGGGTCGGCTATCCGCTGGCCGATACGGTCGGCGGTCTGACCGCAGCGATGGCGATCAATGCCGCCCTCGCCGAACGACCGCGCAAGGCGCACTTCATCGATATCTCGATGCTCGAATCGGTGCTGGCCACCATGGGCTGGGCGGTCTCCAACCTGCTGATCGCCGGCAAGCCGCCGCAGCCCCTGGGCAACGACAACGTCACCGCCAGCCCCTCCGGCACCTTTGCCACCGCCGACGGGCTGATCAACATCGCCGCCAACAAGCAGGAGCAGTTCGAAGCGATCTGCCACCTGCTCGAACACCCTGAGTGGCTCACCGACCCGCGCTTCGCCCAGCGCCAGGCGCGCCTGGAGCATCGGCGGGCATTGAGCGACTGCCTCGAGGCGGTGCTGAAACGGGAGACGACCGAGTACTGGTGGCCACGGCTGGTCGAGGCCGGCGTGCCCGCCGGCCCGGTCTACAGCGTCGCCGAGGCCCTGGCGCACCCCCAGGTTCGCGAGCGCGGACTGATCGAGCGCTTCGACACCAGCACCCTCGGGCGGCCGCTGGAGGTGGTCAGCGGCGGTTACCGGTTCGACGGCCAGGCGCCTCGCGTCGCCTCGCCACCGCCCCGGCTCGGCCAGGACAACGACCTTCTGCTGCCCACCCACGCCGCCAACGACGAATGAATCGGAGAGACCTCATGAGCGCTAGCCAGACCCCGGAATATCAGGCCCAGCAGTGGTGGAAGACCGACATCATCGACATGCGCCCCGGCGAGATCCGCTATCGCGGCTATCCCATCGAGGAGCTGATCGGCAACGTCGGCTTTGCCGACATGGTCTGGCTGATGACTCGCGGCGAACTGCCGACGCGGCCGCAAGCCGCGCTGCTGGAAACGGCCCTGATGAGCGCGGTCGACCACGGTCCCCAGGCACCCAGCATCGCCATCGCCCGGATGGCGATGACCTGCGGCGGCAGTCTCAACAACGCCATGGCCTCCGCGGTCAACGTGCTCGATGACGTCCACGGTGGCGCCGGCGAGCAGGCGGTCGAACTCTACCAGTCGATCCTCGAGTACCAGATCGGCGGGCACCCGCTGGAGATCGCGGTTGAGGAAGGCATCGCCACCTGGCAGCGCGAGCGCACCCGGATCATCCCCGGCTTCGGCCACCGCTTTCATCCGGTCGACCCCCGTGGGCCACGACTGCTGCAACTGGTCGAGGAAGCCGCCGAACGTGGCGAGGTGGACGGCAACTTCGTCGCCATCGCCCGAGAGGTCGAGCGCCAGCTCATCGCCATGAAGGGCAAGCCGATTCCGCTCAACATCGACGGCGCCACCGCCGTCATCTACGCCGAACTGGGCTTCCCGGCCCCGCTGGCCCGCGGCTTGTTCTGTCTCTCCCGCTCGGTGGGCATCCTCGCCCACGCCTGGGAGCAGCAGTGCCAGGGCGGGCGCAACAAGGGCCCAATGCCCAAGGGCTGGCTATGGCCCTACGGCGGCCCCGCGCCGCGCCCGGTGCCCGGAAGAGACCGTCCCTGAAGCCATATCCATTTCTCCTGCATCGAACCGCATACAACACCCGCACTGCAGAACCGGAGAGACACTCATGAACACCAGCCTGACCCTACGCTCGCTGATGGCGGCTACCGTTGCCATTGGCCTGTCCACCGCGACCGTGCACGCGGACGATTTCGTCGTCAGCGCCACCTCGCAGACATCCGACGATTATGCCTTGGCCGTTGCCTGGTCCAGCGCCCTGGCCAAACAGAGCGATGAAGACCGTCTGACCGTCGTCGACAACGGCAGCGTCAATGGCTTGCGGCAGCTCGCAGCGGGCAGGCTGGACATCGCCGTCATCGGCGCCCCCCACTACCTGGATGCGGTCAACAAAAGGGGCAACTTCAGCGAAGACCCCGACCGGCTGACCGAGGCGTATGCCGGCCTGAAGAGCCTGTTCGCCATCAGCACGAGCGCCGGCCAGTACGTCGTGCGAGAGGAGAGCGGCATCAACTCCTTCGCCGACCTGAAAGGGCACAGCCTGGCCATCGGCCGCCCCGGCGGCAATGCCGGCCGGGTCAGCAGTGCCTTCCTCGAGGCTTACGACCTGGATCCCGAGGAGAGTGTCGATACGCAGTACATCGATTACACCGATGCCTTCAATCAAATGTCCAACGGCAGACTGGACGGCACCTTCGTCTGGGGCGGCCTGCCGCAAGCCGCCATCGACAACGCCTCCCGCACCATGAAACTGCGCTTCATCTCGCCGGACGAGGCTCACATGGCTGCGTTTCGCGAGCATATTACGGCGGGAGAGCACTATCGTCTGAAGCCGGTTTCGCGACAGGAAATCACCGCAGCCTACGAGGATCGCGTTTCCTCGGACGAAACGACCCATTTCTGGAGTTTTCCATACATGTTCGTCGTCAGTGGCGATATGGATGACGACACCGCCTATGAGCTGACAAAAGCGCTCTGGGGCAATCTCGATGCCATCAAACGCACCAGCGCGGCGCTCAACCTGCTGCGGCTGAACGAGGCCACGACAGGTCTGACCGCGGATCTGCACCCGGGCGCGGCACGCTATTTCCGAGAGATCGGATTGATCGAATAACGCTCGAGGAACAGTACGATGCCACGGATAACATCACTCGCATCGGGTCGGCCTCTCGAGACGCTGGGGTTGGCTGCCTGCGCCGGTCTGACCCTATTCATCATCTGGACGACGCTTGGCGTACGCTATCCGGCCCAGATCATGTATGGCGTAGCCTTGCTGCTGGGGTTGGTCGCGACGTTTGCCCTGAAGGCCGGCCCCCTGGCCCAGCGAGCCCCAAAGCTGGACCGAGCCCTGAGCGCCGTGCTGATACTGCTGGCAATTGCCACCAGCGGATACTATCTCGTCGAATATCACGCGATTGCCGCCTATCGAGAGGGACTTCCCAACCATTGGGACATGCTCTGCTACGGCGTGGGTACGCTGCTGGTGCTGGAGGCGGCGAGGCGCGTCGAAGGCTGGACGCTGGTCGCCATTACCGGCGGCGCACTCGCGTACCTGCTGTGGGGACACTTCCTACCGGGCGCCATCGGCCACCGAAAGCTGTGGCTCGATCAGGTTCTCGAGGTCAGCTACGGCTACCAGGGGATCTACGGTATCGCCCTGGGTGCGGTGGTGGATGTCGTGCTCATGTTCGTCATTCTTGGCGCAGCATTGCGCCATACTGGTGCCGGTGACTTTTTCAACTTCCTGGCGCTACGCTTGGCCAAGGGCCGCCGCTCCGGCGCCGCGCAGGCCGCCATCATCGGGTCGGCGCTGTTTGGCTCGGTCAACGGCTCGGCACCCGCCAACGTCATGTCCACCGGGGTTCTGACCATCCCGATGATGAAGCGCGCCGGCTATCAGCCGCGCTTCGCCGGTGCCGTCGAAGCGGTCGCCTCCTGCTCAGGCCAGTTGATGCCGCCCATCATGGGGGTCGGCGCCTTCATCATGGCCGAAGTCACCGGCATTCCCTACCCTACCATCGTGCTGGCGGCAGTCATCCCGGCCTTTCTCTACCTGCTCGCGCTATCGGCCGCAGTGGCGTTCGAGGCCGGTCGCCTGAACCTGGCCCCAGAAGACACCGGGAGTGAGCCATTCGACTCGCGCCGCCGTGCCCAGGGCATCGTGCTCGTCACGGGATTCGCGACCCTGATCGGATTGCTGCTGGCGGGCTACTCGCCAACCTGGTGTGGCATGTCAGCGGCCGCCGTGGTGATGGTCGTCGCGATGCTACTACCCGGCACCCGTTTGGGTATCCGCGGCTGGACGTCCGTCATTGTCGACGGAGGCCGCGACGGGCTGGCCGTGCTGATCTCATGCGCCGCCATCGGCATCGTCATCGGCGCAGTCAATGTCACCGGACTTGGGGTCACACTGAACCAGGCCATCGTCAGTCTTGGTGAAGGCAATCTACTGCTCGCACTCATTCTGGCCGCCTTCTGTTCGATTCTGCTGGGCATGGGGTTGCCCACCGCTGCCTCTTATCTCATGGTGATCTTCGTGGCGGGGCCGGCGATTCTCGACCTGGGCGTCGACAAGTTGCAGACCCACCTGTTCGTGTTCTATTACGCCGTGCTTTCGGCCATAACGCCGCCGGTGGCCCTTGCCGTTTTCGCCGCCGCCGCCATCATCGGCGCGCCCACCCTCAGTATCGCGATGAGCGCCCTGCGCCTTTCGCTGGTTGCCTTCCTACTGCCGTTTGCCTGGGTCTATCACCCCGAGATCAACCTGGAAGCGGTCAGTTGGGCTTCCCTGCCAGCATTAATGGCCACCGTTGGCATGATGATACTGGCGACCATCGGCATCAGCGCCGCCAACGTGGGTCACTATCGCCGATCGCTGCATCCGCTCGAACGCTTGATCATGCTGTTCGCCGGCATCATCGCCCTCACCCAGGGTCTGCTGCTGTCAGCCATGGCTTCGCTGGTCATCGTCGTGCTGATGATGCGCGCCCGTGGCGGGTTGCACTCCTCGACACCCAGGAGCCAGATTCCATGAGCCTGTATCCACCACCCGAAACGCGCCGGTGCGACGTCTATACCCGAATCCCCGAGCATCTGAAGCGATACGATGCCTCCTCCGAATGGATCGCCGCCAACAAGCCGGGGCAGTCGGTACCGAGCTTTCTGGAGGGCCCGCTCTTCGATGGCGACGGCAACCTGTTCGTTACCGATATCCCTCATGGCCGTATCTTCAGAATCGACGAGCAAGGCGGGTGGGAAATCATCGCCGACTACGACGGCTGGCCCAATGGCATGCGCTTCGGCCCGGACGGCCTTTTATGGATCGCCGATTACCGGCACGGCCTGATGACCCTCGACCCGGCAGGTGGAGAGCCGCAGCCCTTGCTGACCCATGTGGGCAGCGAGAGGTTCAAGGGGATCAACGATCTGTTCTTCGATCACCGCGGCCGGCTCTACTTCACCGACCAGGGTCAGACGGGGTTGCAGGATCCCTCGGGTCGCGTCTACCGCTATGACCCGGACACGCGGCGCCTGGATCGTCTGATCGATAACGGCATCAGTCCCAACGGGCTCGTCACCGACCTGGAGGAAAAGGCACTCTTCGTCGCCATGACCCGCGGCAACGGGGTCTGGCGAATTCCGTTGAAGGATGACGGCCCGGCTGGGAAAGTGGGACTCTTCGTGCCATTGGCAGGGGGCGTGTCGGGGGCGGATGGCCTGGCGCTGGATGAAGCGGGCAACCTCTTCGTATGTGACGCAGGCAATGGCTGCGTCTGGGTCTTCGATCGATACGGGCAGCCGCTCTGGCGGCTGCTATCCCAGACCGAAGGCCGCACGCTGACCAATCTGACGTTCGGCGGGCCGGACCGCAAGACGCTCTACATGACCGAATCGGCGACGGGGACTATCCTCACGATCGACATGGAGGTTCCGGGTCGCGCTCCGACCTACCTGTCTTGCTAAGCCCCACGAAACTCGCGTCCGGAGACAGCCATGGTTTATCGACTCTTCATCGCCAACAAGAACTACTCATCCTGGTCGATGCGGCCCTGGGTGCTGCTGCGGGCGCTGGACCTGCCCTTCGAGGAGGTCATGACCCCGTTCGAGGGTGACGGCCAGCAGAGCGCCTTCGCGGCGTTCTCGCCCACCGCCAAGGTCCCCTGCCTTCACGATGAAGCAGTGGTGGTGTGGGAATCGCTGGCGATCGTGGAGTACCTGGCCGAGGCTCACCCGAGCGTATGGCCGGCCGCCAGCGCTGCCCGGGCCTGGGCCCGCTGTGCCAGCGCCGAGATGCATGCCGGTTTTGCCGCCCTGCGCGACGAGTGCTCGATGAACTGCTCGCTGAGCATCGACCTGGGCGCGCCGAGTGCGGCGCTGGGGAAAGATCTGGCTCGGCTCGACGCGCTATGGCAGGAAGGACTGGATACCTTCGGCGGCCCATGGCTCGCCGGTGACGCCTTCACTGCCGTGGACGCCATGTTCGCCCCGGTCGCGGTGCGCATCCGCGGTTACGGCATCGAACTCGGCACTGCGGCCATGGCCTACACCGAGCGCCTGCTCGCGCATCCGGCGGTGACCGAATGGATCGAACAGGGCATCGCCGAGCCGTGGATCGACGGGCCGCACGAAGCCGACTGCATTCGTGGCCGGCGAGTCCGCGCGGATCGGCGCAAACCAGCCTGAAGCCGCTCCTTCGAGGGAAGACCCCGTTAGCTCGAGAGCTTTCGGGGTCGGATTGCACCGCCACGATCTCCCGCGCCGACCGGCTGCTGGACCACCCTGCGACAGGCCGAACCCGCTGCGGAGATCAAATGCGGGTCAGTACAGCTCGGTCAACGCTTCCTTGGTGAAGTCGGTCAGCGATGTCTCATCGCGGGCATGCACTTTCTTCACCCACGCCGGATCGCTCAGCAAGGCGCGACCGACGGCGATCAGATCGAACTCGTCGCGTTCCATCCGGTCCACGAGCTTTTCCAGGCTGGCCGGGGTGGAGCTCTCCCCGCTGAAGGCCCCCATGAAGTCGCCGGACAAACCGACCGAGCCGACGCTGATCGTGGGTGCACCCGTGAGTTTCTTGGCCCAGCCGGCAAAATTCAGACCTTCCGGCCCATCGAGTTCCGGATATTCCGGCTCCCAGAACCGCCGCTGCGAGCAGTGCAGGATATCCGCGCCGGCCTCCACGAGCGGGGCCAGCCAGTCGGTCATCTCATCCGGCGTGTTGGCCAGACGTACGTCGAAGTCCTGCTGTTTCCACTGGCTGACGCGCAGGATGATCGGCAGATCGGGGCCGACGGCATCGCGCACGCTCTTGACGACTTCCGCGGCGAAGCGGGAACGCTCCTTGAGCGTGGCGCCGCCGTAGCGATCGCTGCGCTGATTGGTGGCCGCCCAGAAGAACTGATCGATCAGATAGCCATGGGCCGCGTGAATTTCGACCGTGTCGAAACCGAGCCGCTTGGCGTCGGCCGCGGCGCGGGCATAGGCATCCAGCGTATCGGCGATAGCCTCTTCACTCATCGCCTCGCCGCGCGGCTGACCGGGCGCGACCAGACCGGACGGGCTCTCGACAGGGACGTCCTGCACCCAGTCCGTGAGAAAACTGGCGACCGAGCCCACGTGCCAGATCTGAGGCCCCATGCGGCCACCCGCTTCATGCACGCCATCGATGACATGTTGCCAGCCAGCCAGCGCCGCTTCGCCATGAAAGAACGGGATGTTCGGTTCATTGCGCGCCGCCGGCCGATCGATGGTGGTGCCCTCGGACAGGATCAGGCCGACCTCTTGCTCGGCCCGCCGACGATAGTAAGCGGCCACGTTGTCTCCGGGCACGCCCGACGGCGAAAACGACCGCGTCATCGGCGCCATGACGATGCGGTTCTTGAGCGATAGCGACTTCAACTGAAAGGGCCGAAACAGCGCGTCGACATTGGATGAGGCCATGACAATGCTCCAGGTGATGAGTTGGGAATCGTGGTATAGGATTTATACCTGATACCCATCGGCCACTTTCAACTCACCAGGTATCCTCGAGGAAACCACATGCTCGACTCATCGTGCCCGACAGCCGCGGCCAATTGCCCCAGCCGCGTGATTCTCGATCAGATCGCGGACAAGTGGTCGGTGCTGGTGCTGGCCGCACTGTGCCACGAACCGCTGCGCTTCAACGCGCTCAAGCGCCGGTTGGAAGGTATCACCCAGAAGGCACTGAGCCATACACTGCGTCGATTGGAACGCAATGGTATCGTCGAACGCCGCGTGATCGCGTCGGCGCCGGTGGCCGTGGAGTACCGGATCACACCGCTCGGCCGAACGCTCAAGGCGCCTTTCCAGGCGCTGCATCAATGGACGCTGCAATACCATCACCAGGTCGAAACGGCCCGAAGGGATTACGACGCGCGCCAGCAGGCGCTGGAGAGTGAACCCGAAGACGTTGGTGACCGGCGGGTTCTCGGCGCTCGCCGCTGATAGACGCTGCTAGGGACCCCTCCAGCGACGACGTCTTCGAGTGACGATCGTCGGTCGGTGCTTATCACCGATTCAACCGTCACTCCCTATCAGCGCCTGCAGGGAATCGATCGGCGAAGTGACGATGTTGCTGAGCGACTCGGTCAGCGCCTGCCACACCACCTTGCTCATATCCACCTGGGTGTTCCCGTCGATGGTCGTCTCGATGGGAATGTCCAGGTTGATCACTCCCGTCTCGGCCTGCAGCAGCCCGATCAAATTCTTCAGCGGCAGCGAGGTCGCGTCTTCGTCGATCTCCTTGCCCAGGTCCAGCTGCTTGAGAATGATGTGATTCTGCGCGGTCAAGGTACCGCCTTGCAGACGGTAGTTGAGCTCGAGGTCCGCGGTGCCCTGTTCGATGCGATAGCCGGCGAAACGCTGGATATAGGGCGCGAACAGCGAGAGTGCCAGGTGTTGAGTGGTCAGGCGCATGCGACCGCTGGGTGCATCGCCGAGGCTGGCGCTCCCTTCGATCACCACCGGCGTACCGTCACTCTCCCTGCCATCGAAGCGATAGTGCGCCGGCTCGTCGCTGCGGGTATCGAACCGAGTGAGCTGGCCGTTCAACTCGCCGACATCGAGCGAAACGGTCGGCGACATGCGCCGATCTTCGAAATCGAACGTCCCTCCCTCGACCTCGAGACGATGCAGGGCGACGGCCGGCCCCTTGGCCTGGGCCTTCTCTCCGCCCCCGCTCTCGCCTTGATTGGAAGAATCGTCGCCTCGGGGGGCGGCGCCAGCATCGCCGCCCTCACGTTGCGAAGCGTGGGTTCCCGACTCTCGCTCGTCGTCGTTGGGGTTGGCCGTCGAATGACTGTCTTGCCCGCCGGCAAAGGACGCTGCGAGATTGAAACGTCCGTCATCGCCGATCAGCGCTGTCAGTGTCGGGGCGGCGAGATGCGACGAGTCGACTACGAGATGATCGCCGGTGGCGTAATCGACACCCTCGAAGACGCCGCGATCCAGCGAGAATAACGGCTGGTCCTGCTGGCCAACCGTGGAGAGCCCCTCGAGCGTCACCTGCCCCCGGTAGGCGACCGAGGCGCTCGCGGCTGCGCCGAAACGGAGCTGCCCATCGAGGTCGACGCGACCCTCGTCGATCCGCGCCGGCATCGCTGCCGTCAACCAGGGGTCGATGGTGGAAGCGGCCAGCCGTTGCGCCGTCACCGCCAAGTCGCCGGTCAACGGCATGATCCCGAAGCGCCCTTCGAGGTCGACCTGACCACCGCCGAGCTTGCCGGAGGCTTGGCCCTGCATTGGCGAATCGCCGGAACGCTGATAACCGTTCAGCGTGACGCTCACCTCCGTGGCAGCCAGCGACGGCTCTCCCGAAACCCGACGATCCTGCCAGTCGATCCGGCCGTGGCTCGCCTCGATGCGGTCGATGGTGAGCGATGCCCCGTCATGGGACGCGGTATCGCTCGACGACGAACGGCTGCCCAGCGTTGCCAGATTGAGCGGCCCGGATGGGGGTGAAATCAGGTGGAGACGGGGGGAATCGAGGCGCACCGCCGAGATATGAATGCCGGCGTGCCAGAGCGTCGACCACGAGAACACGACCTCGCCCGAGTCGACCGAGATCATCGGGGTGTCGGAATCGCCGATTCGCAGCGTCGAGAATGCCGCGGTCGCAGTAAACGGGTTGAAACTAACGCGTTCGATCCGGACGGGCTCCCCCAGCGATCGGGTGAAGCGACTTTCCGCCCACTTCGTCAGCGCCCAGGGCCCGACGACACAGACCGTGAATGCCAGTACGACGACTAGACAGAACACCCCCGCCTTCAGGCCCCGAGTCGAGTTGAACATGGATGCACTCCCTTGTGTTGAGACGGACGGTTTCTGAAAAGCGGGTCTCGCACCTCGTAGTCAGCCTGACTCGCATCGACGCTTGGCGCGGTGGATTCGCCACATGGTGACAAGGTTGGTACCCAGCGCCAGCAACTCGGCGATGAAGCCACCGATCGAACCGATGATCAGCGCGTTGGCGAGCCAGCACAGCGCCACACCCGCCAGCAGTACCCGCATCGGCAGGCCGCGCAGCAGAAACATCGCCAGGGTGCCGAAGACGGCGGCAAGCAGCGGGAAGATGTCGTACCAGGATTGCCAGGTCGCCACGGCCACGGCCCCCGTCGCGATCAGCACCAGCCACATGAGCGGCTGGCGTCGCGGAAACCGCCGCGCCAGCCAGATCCTGACGACGACCAGGACCGACATGCCGGCCGCGACCGCCTCTCCGAACAGCAGAAAATGCACGGCGAAGGCGACGTTGGCGAAAATGAGATAGAGCAGCAGCCGATCGTCCTGGCGGCTGGCAAATGCCGCGATGATGAAGCCGAGGGCGACGAACCCGCCGATTTGAGCGGCGATCCAGGTCGGGCTGTGTGCGTCCATGCGACTCCTGACGACTAGGTTCGGGATGAAGGGCGGAGCGCCTAGCGTAGGCGCAATGGCTGCACGTTTCACGCCGAGACGTTCGGCATCTCCGCTTCGTCATGTCACGAGTCGGGTTCGCGCGGCAAAGTGTCGTTGCCCTGCTAAACTTCCTCCTTCGGGCTTCACCATTCATCTCAAGTTCAGCCAACCGCCCATCAGGAGAACCCCATGTCTCAGAGCGATTCCCAGACGAACATCAAGACCGAATGGATCGAGATCACCGCCGAAGACGGCAAGACCTTCAAGGCGTACCAGGCCCTTCCACACAAGGGCAAGGGCCCCGGGATCCTGTTGATCCAGGAGATCTTCGGCGTCAATGGCCATATTCGCGGCGTCGCAGAGCAGTACGCCATGGATGGCTATACCGTGATCGCACCGGACATGTTCTGGCGCGACGAGCCGGGGGTGGAACTCGGCTACGACGGTGACGACTGGAAGGCGGCGGTAGCCCACAAGCAGGCGCTGGACTACCCCACGGCGATCAGCGATCTCCGCGCCGCGGTCAAGGCGCTGCGCGCAAGCCCCACCTGCGACGGCCCGATCGCCTCGGTCGGCTACTGCATGGGCGGCGTGCTCTCCTACCTCTGCGGCCTGGATGCCGGCGTCGATGCGGCGATCTGCTACTACGCCGGCGGAGTGACCGAATACCTGCCGCGTGCCGACGAGCTCAAGGTCCCGGCCCAGTTCCACTTCGGCGCCGAGGATGACCATATCCCGCTGGAACACGTCGAACAGACCCGCCAGGCCTTTGCCGGTAACACGGATATCGAGGTCCACCTCTACGGCGGTGCGGAACACGGCTTCAACTGCTGGTCGCGGGCCAGCTACAACCAGCATGCGTCCGCGCTGGCCCATGGCCGCACGCTGACGTTCCTGGCCAGCCACTCCGAATAGGGCCGCACCCGGGCGTTCCGGCGCGACGCTTGAACGGTCGGAGGCTGATGAGCCAAGGCCGATGTATCAGGGCCGATGAAAGTGCGGCAGCACGTGAGCGGCCAGCTCTTCGATGATGGCGTCGGCCGGCCACTCCTCGAGACCTAGATTCAGCGCCACGTGGTGAACGCCCATCTCTCTGAGCGCGTCCAGCACCTCGACGAGGGCGTCACGGCCGGCACGGTAGCCCAGCTCGATCGGCGTCGCCGGCGCGCCCGGATCGGCGTCGAGCTCGAGACGCATCGCCTCGCCGAATCCGCGGAACTCGCCAGGCACGCTCCGCTCTACCGCCGCACGCCACATCCGGTAGCGATCGAGCTGCTGGGCCGGTTCACGATGATAGGTCATCCAGCCGATCGCGTGGCGGGCAATCCAGTTGACGCTCTGGCCACCCGAACCGACCGCCAGTAGCGGCACGGGCACCGGTGGCTGCGGTCGCAGCTGGAATTCGGGAGAACCTGCCTCGCGGCGGTCGGGGATGACTTGCTGCGGCGAGCCCAGCGCTTCCGCCACGACTTGCCAGTGATCCGCGAACAGCCGCCGCCGCTCGCCGACGTCCTCGCCGAAGGCGGCAAACTCGGGCGGCCGATCGCCGGACCCCAACCCCAGGATGAAGCGACCCTCCGAGAGCGTGGCGACCGATGCGGCCGCCTTGGCGATATGCAGGGGGTGCCGCAGCGTGAGCACGATGGCGCCACTGATCAGTGCGACCCGACTCGTTTCCACCGCCAACGCACCCAACCAGCTCCACGGGTCCAGATGGCCGACCGGATCGGGATAGTCGCGACTGTTGAGCGGCACGTCTCGAATCCACAGCGCGCGAAACCCGGCATCGTCGGCGAGTCTGGCCAGACGCCGCTGTTCGACGACATCGACCACTGCCTGGCCGCGCGGCATCAGCGGCAGCGTCAATCCGATCGACAACCGATCCGGCGTCCACACCCGCCGAACGATCGCCTGTTCGACTCCGCCTGCAGACATGACTCCCTCCCCGTCGATTGGCACTTGGAGGTGCCTCCCGCCAGCGCGACCTCTGCACCATGATGCCCGGAAACCGAGCGCAGAACATGATGATAGCCACGATCTCGCTTGTCGTTTCGCCGATCTACGACTAGGTTCCGAGAAGGCATGTCAGGATGGCATGCCGCTGGCATGAAAGACTTACCATGAATCAACAGGGATAGACGCCATGGGAATTATTGCGTGGATCATCTTCGGCCTGATCGCCGGGGCCATTGCCAAACTGATCATGCCGGGCAAGGATCCGGGTGGCTTCATCGTCACGATCATCCTCGGGATTCTGGGCGCGGTCGTCGGCGGCTGGATCGGTACCGCTCTCGGTTTCGGTGACGTTTCCGGTTTCAACTTCGGCAGTTTCGTGATCGCCGTGATCGGCGCGATCGTGCTGCTCGGCATCTATCGTATCGTGCGCAAGTGACCAGCCTGCGCCCGTGAAACCGAAGTCCGGTCGGTGGCGTTCATCGCCACCGACCGTCGTTTGCCCAGACTCGCCCCTCAATGACAGCCTACCCTCAGTAAAAGACGTCCGATGCCTACCGATGCTCACTTCTACGAACCCAGCCGTGGCCATGGCCTGCCCCACGATCCGTTCAACGCCATCGTCGGCCCCCGCCCCATCGGCTGGATTTCCTCCCGCAGTGCCGCGGGCCATCTGAACCTCGCGCCGTACAGCTTCTTCAACGGCTTCAACTACACGCCGCCGATCGTCGGCTTCGCCAGCGTCGGTTACAAGGACAGCGTGCGCAATATCGAAGCGACCGGCGAGTTCTGCTGGCAGCTGGCGACCCGGGCGCTGGCGGAGCCAATGAACGCCAGCTGCGCGGCGGTGGAACCCGAGGTGGATGAATTCCAACTCGCCGGGCTGACGCCGGCCGAGTCGCGCGTGGTGAGCGTCCCGCACGTGAAGGAAGCCCAGGTCGTGTTCGAGTGCCGCCTGACCCAGACGCTGCAGCTCCAGTCCGCCGCTGGCGACAAGCTGGAAACCTGGATGGTGCTGGGTGAGGTGGTCGGCGTGCATATCGATCCGACACTCCTCGAAGACGGCGTCTATCAAACCGCCGCCGCCCGGCCGATCCTGCGCGGCGGCGGCCCGGCGGACTACTTCGAGATCAGCCAGGAGCAGAACTTCAAGATGTACCGGCCGAGCTGACGGGCGGTGGCCAAGGGGAACGTCGTGAATCCCGGCAGTTGGTGATTCTGGCCCGGGAATGAATCAGGACTGGGTGACGGGCTCGTAGAACCGCCAGGTATTGCGACCGGCACGCTTGGCGGCATACATCGCGATGTCGGAGAATCGAACCGCCTGCTCGGCATCCTCGGTATCCAGCCCCACCATGGCGATACCGATACTGACCCCGATCACGATCTCGATATCGCCCTCCACCTCGAACGGTTTCCGGAGGCGGTCGAGAAAGCGCTCCAGCACCACCTCGACGTCACTGCGCTGGTCGCACCCTTCCAGCAGCACGACGAACTCGTCGCCTCCCAGGCGGGCGACGTAGTCGCGCTGACGCATCAGCCCGGCCAGAATGCCACCGACATGGCACAGCGCACGATCGCCGACCTGGTGACCGTAGGTATCGTTGATCTGCTTGAAATGATCGAAATCCAGCGTGATCAGCGCATGGCAGCGCTCCGGATACAGCCGATGGTGACGCGCCATCACCGCTAGGCGGTGGTCGAAGCCCCGACGGTTGCCCAAGCCGGTCAAGGGGTCGGTCATCGCCATTTTCTCGGCAGCATCCGCGGCTCTCTTGCGCTCGGTGACGTCGTGCGCCACCCCTTGCAGCCGCCCCGTCTCGAGCGGGCTCAGGATCAGGCTGATCCAGCGCTGCCGCTCGCCGCTGTCCAGCGCCACTTCCCACTGGCGCTCGTAGCCGCCGGCCTCGTCGTCGACCGCGAAAGCGTGCGTGGCACCGTCTCCATCGCCGACCAGCGCGGCAAAAGCGACCGGGTGACGTTCTAGATCGGTGCCGGTCGCCATGTCGAACAGCCGCCGGAAGGCTGGGTTGGCCGAGCGGACGAAGCCGGCGCTGTCGAGCTCGAAGATCCCCGCTTCCACATTGTCGAAGATCGCCCGGTAGCGACGCTCCTCGACCTCGCGCTCGAGCCGTAGCCGACGCTCCTCGCCCAGACTCTGGACCAGGTTGTCGATCATGGCATTGACGCTGATGACGAGTTGGCCGATCTCGTCGTCCCTGTTGCCGCGTGGCGCCTGCAACTGCTGTCCGGTTTCCGCCTCCAGCTCGCTCAGCCGATGCGAGAGACCGGTGATCGGCCGGGTAACGAACCGCACCACCACCAGCACGACACAGAGCCCGATACCGACCAGCTGCAGCAGCAAAGCGCCGCCGATGAAAGTCGAGGCCTGCGACACGAGCTTGTCGATGAAGTCCTGATCCGGCGCCACCGTGATCCGGCAGACCGACGTTTCCGGCTCGAAGGGTGAGAAGATCTCCCGGACGACACTGGTCGCCGGCTCCCCTTCCGGATCGGCGCGACCGCTGGCGAGCGTCGTGCCGTCGCTGGCATCGATACTCACGGCGCTGACGATATTGTTGCTGAGCAGGCCATCCGTCACCTCCTGCGCCAGATGCCGGTCGCCCAGAAAGCAGCCGATCTGCGCGGTTCGCTCCACCGTCGTCAGCAGTTCCTGAATCCGTGACTGCTGCTCCCGCTGAACGCTCTCCGCCCGCAGGTAGACGGCCAGGGCGAGGAACACGACGCCCAGCAGCGTGACGATCATCAGGATGATCGCGGTCGTACGCAGCGCCAGCCGGGTGTGCAGCAGCAGCAACAGGCGAGACATGCGATCACTCGCTCAACATCAGCACGACGTGCATGTCGTCGGGTACCTGGCCACCATCGACGTAGCTCAAGGCATTCATGTTCTGGGTCACCAACTGGTGCACGTCGTCGATGGTGGCGATCTGCTGCGGCGGCGATGCCTCGCCGGAAAACACCAGCCGGGCCCAGTAGGAGTTGATCTCGGCCAGATCTTTGTTGACCAGCGCCCGGTAGAATCGCGCCTTGAGCGTGGTGGAATCCACGGGCAGCGCAACGTTGCCGGTGGGAAGCTTGCGGTAGCGCCCCATGAAGATATTGACCACGTCGCTCTGGGTCAGCCGCTCGATACCGCTGCCGGCGTTGACCACCACCGCGATGTCGGCGCTGACGGGAACGGCAACGACCAGGGTGGCAGAGAAGGTGGAGGCGATGAGAAGCCTTTGGACTCGGTTCATGGACATTCCCCTAGAAAATGAAGTCCAGACCGAGGCTGAAGACAGAACTCCAGCCCCCGTTCCAGTCACTGTCGTCTTGTCGCCACAGGAAGCCCGGGCTCCGCGTATCGATACGATCGAACTGCGCTTTCAGTGCCATGTTGGTGGTCACGTCGTAACGTGCCCCCAGCGACCAGGTCCGCTGATCGATATCGCTGTTATCGGGGTTGGTGGACGATGTCTCGACGCGGGATGCCACCACATAGGGCGTTACCCGGTCGATGCGATACCCCACCGAGACGAAGCCCGAGTCGATCTGTCCCTCGTGGCGGCTGGTCTGGCTGCGGTTCCACATCACCTGAACCTGCAGCGGGCCGCGATCATAGAGCGTTCCCAGGGAGAATAACCGAATCCGGTCGAAGCCGAAGATATCGCCAAGAACGGTATCCGCATCGAGAGCGAGAAACGGGATCTGCTCGATCTGGTCGGCTACGCTGCCCGAGAAGCCGACATCGGAGTGGACTTCGGTATAGCTGGTCCGGAATCGCCACGGCCCCGTCTCGTAGTCGACATGACCACCGTAGACGCTGTCGACATCGAAATCCGCAGAGAGGTCGTCGATCAGATAGATCTTGCTGCTCGAGCGCCCGGCATAGAGCTTGAGCAGCATCAGGTCGCTGCCGACCGGCTGCTTGAAGGTGACATCGCCGCCATCGATATGGGTCAGTTGCAGGATGCCGAAGTGATCCACCGGCGGCCGCGCCCAAGGGTAGGCGTAACCGACGTAGCGCGAGTCGGCGAGCTGATACACGTCCCACCCCAGCCGCCCGACGCGCAACTGCACGCTGGGGTCCGGCCGGTAACGCAGGAACGCCCAACTCACTTCGGGTCGGTAGTTGCCGTCCTGGCCATAACGGCTGATGCCCTGCACCACCGCATCCAGCTCATCGGTAAGGCGATAGCCGACCTGGGCGCCGAGCAGTGAATCGGTGCGCGCGCTCCAGCCCTTGTCAGCCCCCTTGGGCTGGCTGATATCGCGAATGAAGCCAGCATCGCCCTGATTGCTGTGTACCAGCCCCAGGGTGCCGAAGCCGCTGAACGTCAGTCGGCCATCGTCCGTCAGCGGCCGAGCCTCGGCGACAACGCTCGTCACCGACAGCATCAGCCCCAGGCAGACCGGAAGTAATCGTCTCATGCAGCATCTCCGGCGGCGCGTTCGACTTGTCGCCGTCGCAAAGAAAAATTAGGTTCGCGGGTAACATTGTCGGCAGACCGGCTTCTTTCTTAAGGGTCCATTAGCCCAGCTTCGGTGATTCAGATCCCGATACCGCGGGGGCGCGGGGAGCTCGGCGTGTTAGACTTTGTCATTAAACGCCCGTTGGTCAGAGCCTGGTTGGCGACGCCCTATTTCTTTTCCCGGATGGAGTCAGGCGCTCAATGTCTTTGGAAGAACTGCACCTCAATCTGCGCAACCTCACGCCCGAGGACTACCCGCAGCTCAAGCGACTGATGGATGCCGTCTACGACGACATCGGCGGCGCCTGGTCGAAGCTGACGATCGACAAGCTGATCGGCGAGTTCGCCGACGGCCAGATCATCATCGAGGACGACGGCAAGATCGTCGGTGTCGCGCTCACGGTGCTGGTCGACTACGACCGCTTCTCCAACCCGCACAAGTACGACGAATTGATCGGGCATCGCGAGATCATCCTCAACGACGCCAACGGCGATGCGCTCTACGGCCTCGACGTCTTGATCGATCCGGCCTACCGCGGCTATCGCCTTGGCCGACGCCTCTACGAGGCCCGCAAGGACCTGTGCCGCTCGATGAACCTGCGCGCGATTCTCGCCGGCGGCAGGATTCCCAATTACCACCAGCACGCCGACGAGATGACTCCCGCCGAGTACATCGATCGGGTCGCGCGCAAGGAGTTCTACGACCCGATCCTGTCGTTCCAGCTGGCCAACGATTTCCTGGTCAAGCGCCTGCTGACCAAGTATCTGCCCGAAGACGAGAAGTCGATGGGCTACGCCACCCTGCTCGAATGGAACAACATCCTCTACGAACCGGCCAGCCGGATCATCGAGACCCGCCGCACCCAGGTCCGCATCGGCGCGGTACAGTGGCAGATGCGCGAATTCGACTCGGTGGAGGCGGTGCTGCAGCAGGTCGAGTTCTACGTCGATGCGATCTCCGACTACCAGAGCGACTTCGCGGTCTTCCCGGAGCTGTTCAACACCCCGCTGATGGGGTTGACCGACCAGACCGACCAGGTCGCCGCGATCCAGTTCCTGGCCGGCTTCACCGAGCGCTTCAAGACCGAGATCTCGCGCATGGCGGTCTCCTACAACATCAACATCGTGGCCGGCTCGATGGTCGAGCTGGGCGAGGATGGCAAGCTCTACAACGTTGCCTACCTGTGCCATCGCGATGGCGGGATCGACCGCCAGGCCAAGCTGCACATCACCCCGCAGGAGCGGCGCGACTGGGTGGTCGAGGGCGGCGACGAGCTGCAGGTGTTCGAGACCGATGCCGGCCGTGTCGGCATCCTGATCTGCTACGACGTGGAGTTCCCCGAACTGCCGCGACTGCTGGCCGAGCAGGACATGGACATCCTGATCGTGCCGTTCTGGACCGACACCAAGAACAGCTACCTGCGCGTGCGCCACTGCGCCCAGGCCCGCGCGATCGAGAACGAGTGCTACGTGGTGGTCTGCGGCAGCGTGGGCAACGTGCCCTCGATCGAGAACCTGGACATCCAGTACGCCCAGTCATCGGTCTTCTCGCCGTCGGACTTCGCCTTCCCCCACGATGCGGTGCTGTCGGAAACCACGCCCAACACCGAAATGGTGATGTTCTCGGACCTCGACCTGACCAAGCTCAAGCTGGTGCGCTCGGAAGGCGCGGTGACCAACCTCAAGGATCGCCGTCTCGACCTTTTCGATCTGCGCCTGCGCGACTGGTCGTGGAAATCCGGGGCGCGCCAGGAAGAGAACTGATCGATGGGCTTACGGAGTGGTTCGTGGAAAGCCTGGTTGGGCCTGAGCGGCGATGCCCGCCAACGCTCGCGCCAGCCGTTCGACCCGGAGGCATGGCGGTCGATTCGCCACGGCCTGCCGCTGCTGGCCGACCTCGACGACGCCGATGCCGAGCGTCTCGGTCCGCGCGCCTGGCAACTGCTGCAGAGCAAGCGCTGGGTGGCGGGTGACGGGGTCGAAGTCGACGATACCGCCCTGCTCGCCATCGCCGCCCAGGCCAGCCTGCTCACGCTGGGCTGGTCGGACCGCGACGCCAGCGCCGCCTTCGACAACGTCACCGAGATCATCCTGCTGCCGGACGCCTTTCATCGCCACGTCGAGGAGATGGACGACTTCGGCGTGATGCACGAATACGTCGACGAGCGCGCCGGGGAAACCTCCTGGCGCGGCCCCGTGGTACTGGCAATTCCCGATGTCGCCGAAAGCGGCGACTACACCGGCTACAACGTCATCATTCACGAATTCGCCCACAAGCTCGACCTGGGCAACTCGCAGGATGTGGACGGCTTCCCCCCGCTCGCCGCCAACAGTGATGTCACCGCCCAAGAGTGGCATCGCATCTTCACCGCGGTGTGGGACGACCTGCAGGCCCACCTCGCCCGCGACGAACCCACCCCCATTGACGACTACGCCGCCACCCACCCCGGCGAATGCTTCGCGGTCTGCTGCGAACTCTTCTTCACCGCCCCGGATCAACTGATCGAGGTCTACCCCGAGCTTTACGACCTGCTGAAACGCTACTTCCGACAGGAAACCCTGGCGCGGTTTGAGCGGAACCATCCGTCAGGGATCGATGAGCCGCAGGATTGATCCTTGACTACTCCCCGATGCGCATCGCCCCGTATCAGGTACCTCGTCCTACTGAACATGACGCCCAAGCCAACCCTGACTAGAGAATTGGTCTCAGAGTCGTTACTCGGAGAAAACATTGGTTTACATTAGTGCAGATACTAACTAGGCGTTGCGGAAGAAAACGCGGCTAGGGGGTTGGCATAAGAAGATCAAGGCGGCTTGCGATCCAAAGGAGCCATGGTGGAAAGGCTGCCTGCACGCTCATCGGTGTTATGCAGCTGGCACTATGATTGGTGTTATATGGCCAAGCTATACTTAATATGTCGATTTTTCAGTATGTTTTGGAGAAAACAGTGTGCAACATAACATTGTTGAACTCGCATGCGCGTTCAAGTCAATAAACGAGCGCGCTGTCTAATACCTGTTAGGCATCTAGTGCAGATATGACGGCTTACTATTCATCAACGACCGGTGCATTCGTCCGAATCTCACTAGAGGAAGTCGCTGCTGCACTGCATTCCAAATACGCCGCCGATGGGTTTTCTTCGCAATACACGACGCAAACCGAATCGTGGAATATCACAGTTCCAAAGCTGCAAGAAGAACTGAGGTCATTGCTACGTCTGCATCCAGATGCTGCAAGTTGGCCTGTCCTGCTTGAATATCCTCTCTATCGGTTACGACGCCGCATTGATGTGCTGATCTTGACGCCCGCTGCGATCGTAGTAGTTGAACTCAAAGTTGGAGAATCAACCTTCCGATCTGCTGACCGGCGTCAGGTAGAGGAGTACGGTCTCGATCTACGTGATTTTCATGGAGCTAGTGCTGGAATCAGCATAGTTCCGGTACTTTGGTGTACCGAGGCCAAAACTACTTCCTATGTGTCAACGATTAAAGAGGCCGATGTTGCTGAGGTTCATTGCGTAGGGGGATTAGGGCTAGCAAACGTTCTTGTCCGGGTAGGCACCTCGGTTCCAACGGCGCGATATGAAATACGCGAATGGGAGTCGGGCCAGTATCGACCCGTGCCTACCGTGGTGGATGCGGCAACTACACTTTTCGCTGGCCATGGTGTACGCGAAATAGCTCAAGCCGATGCCTCCAATTTGGATGCATCGGCTAATCGTGTCGTCGAGATTATTCAGGAAACCAAACGGAAGCGAGGTCGGTCATTGGTTTTTCTCGCTGGCGTCCCCGGGTCCGGAAAGACGTTGGCTGGCTTGCAAGTAGTACACAGTGCTGTGGAATCTGGGGTCGAAGACCAGGGAGATATTGTCTACCTCTCTGGAAACACCCCATTGGTTGTTGTTCTCCGAGAGGCTCTCGCTCGTGATGAAGCGTCGCGGCGTAAGGCTCGTGGAGTTAAGCCCGCTCTAGCTGAAGCAAGAAATTCGGTTCGAACCCGAATTCAACATATCATCGATTTTCTGAGAGAGTATCTGACAAATGATGACGGTTCCTCTCCTCATGAGCATGTGATCGTCTTCGATGAAGCCCAGCGGGCCTGGGATGAGGATTACGGACGAAAGAAGTTCGGACGACCATCTTCAGAGCCCAAACTTCTTCTAGACATTATGGGGCGACATCCAGATTGGTGTTCTATCGTTGCACTGGTTGGCGGAGGACAAGAAATCAATGCAGGAGAAAACGGAATCGCCGAGTGGGGTAAAGCGTTGAGAGCTTTGCCGAATACTGAACTAGAGAAATGGTGCGTATACGGCCCGCCAGATTTTACGGTCGGTTCCGATGCAACGGCCAATCTTGGGGTCGGTAGCTTATCCGGAGCAGCGGATATCGTTGTTGAACCGGATCTGGAATTAACCGTGCCGTTGCGGAGTTTTCGCTCGCCTTCGCTCAGTCGGTGGGTTTCGTTGGTCTTGGGCGGCAATGCACCTGAAGCGGCAACCTTGGCCCGCGAACTCGGTGATTATCCAATACTTGTAACTCGATCTATCGATCTTGCGAGGAAATGGCTAAAAGTACATGCGCGTGGAGAGCGTAGATTTGGCCTGGTTGCTAGTTCAGGTGCACGGCGTTTACGAGCAGATGGTCTGGGTGTGACACTAAATGCGACGGACGGGAGTGCGATCGCTCAGTGGTATCTCAACGGTCGAGAGGATGTTCGTTCTTCGTTCGCCTTGGAAGTTCCTGCAAATGAGTACACGACCCAAGGGTTGGAACTGGACTTTGTTGGATTGTGCTGGGGTGGCGACCTGGTTTGGAATGGACGGACTTGGGCGCATCGCCAGTTTCGAGGAAATAGCTGGGCAAATGTCAACGGCGACCGGCAGCGGTTCATCACAAATTCATACCGCGTCCTTATGACTCGGGGGCGCGAGGGCCTGGTTGTCTGGGTGCCTCAAGGATCAACGGAGGATCCCACGCGTAAGCCACAGCAATTCGACGAGACCGCCAATTTTCTGCTCAGTTGCGGAGCCAATAGGCTCGCTGAAGGAGATGCCTAACAATGCGCTGCAGCGGACGTCTGACCCGCCACCCGCTTTGCTGCCGCAAAGCAGGCGTCGCCTTAAACGCCGCTGAGCTTAGGCGTTATGTTTTTGAATCGAAATAGGGCTAGCTATGGAAGCTAAGGTATATCCAGCACACGGGCACCCCGAGGGAACAAGTGGATCGCCTTGGTTCCGTATTAGGGGTGATAAACTGTATCCAGCTCATGGGCACCCTGAAGGAACAAGTGGTTCCCCTTGGTACCGAATCAGGGATGACAAACTGTACCCTGCGCATGGGCACTCTGAAAGAACAAGTGGTTCGCCTTGGTTCCGTATACGAGACGGCAAACTGTACCCTGCTCATGGACATCCTGAAGGAACGAGTGGATCGCCATGTGAAATAAACATAACCAAGCAATGCACGCGACGAGCGCGTGATTGCGGCGTTAGGCAGCACGAGTGCGATTAATTAAGCTAGCAATAAGAAGGTGATTTAAATGGGAACATCGATAGAGCTGTACGCAGGGAACGTTTCTCTGTCGTATTCCAAAAATCACATGGGCATAGATTATGGATTTCTTTTTCAAGATAGTGACTTAATACGCCGAAAGTCTGAGTCAATAGACTACGAATATTATGAAGAAAATCCTGAATTAAAATATGAGGTAGAAAAGGCGGAGGAGGCTTTTGCTAGGGCTTTATATCGGATTATACCACGACTAAACATACTCGGCCATACACTTGACGCGGCACGCGCTGAATACAATTCGTTGATAGCAGAAGCGGAAGAGATCTCAAATGAGATTGATACAGATGAATCAAAAAAGGAATATCTGACGTTTGAAGAGTTTTGCCACTTGGCATGTCGCTATCCGCTGTCTGAGTTAAAAAAAGACTATATAGAATATGACACACAAGATCGAGACACTATTTCTCAAGGTCGTCTCGCAACTGATGTCGAATTATTTGATCGAGTTCCTTGGCCTGGTGGCTCAGATCTCTATTGGTCTGAGGCCAGTTATCTGTCTTCAAGAGTTTGTGTTCTTAGTGCTGAATCTATGCTTCAGGTTTTTGCGCAAAATACAGAAAATTCTGATGTTGAGGTTAATTGGGAATTTGGTCCTATTGTTCATGCTGGATGGGTTCAACGAGAGGCGTTTCGGGCTGGAGCACTCCAAAAGCAAAAGGTTCTGATAGCAACCGAGGGTACATCAGATACACGCATTATTCAGCGAGCTCTACAGATTTTACGTCCGGATGTGGCGGATTTTTTCAATTTTGTGGATGTCGATGAACGACATCCTTATTGGGGAACGGGCAATCTAGTAAAGTTTGCAGAGGGGCTGTTACGAATCGAGGTCTTAAATCAGGTCTTATTTGTTTTCGATAACGACGCAGAGGGCGTTGATGCTTTGCGCAAATTTGAAAATTTGAATTCTCCTACCAACATGAGGGCAATGCTACTACCTGATCTTGATGAATTTAGGGAGTTTGTAACTCTCGGACCTGAAGGGGTTAGTACCTCTGATATAAATGGTAGAGCTGCTGCGATTGAGTGTTATCTTGATCTTCACCTAGATCAATACCCTCCAGCACAGGTCACATGGAGTAATTTCAAAAAGGATATCGATGCATGGCATGGCATTTTAGATTACAAAGAATCCTATTCAAAGAACTTTCACGAGCAGTCCGATAACGACTTGCTTGATGGTAGTTATAACGTGTCTAAGCTATTGAAACTAATAGATACGCTAATCCAGGAAGCTGGATTGGTGACTCCGATTATTTGAGGAGCTTCTTCACGTTTTACATTTTGGAAAACTTGAGCACCTTGCCTAACAAGGCGCTGTTGTCGGACAAATTTTACGCTGCGCTTCAAATTTGCCGCAGAGCGCGGCGTTAGATAACCAATGGAGATCGAGCATTGAAAGATAGAGTTAAGTTGAATCCAGGCGAAACCTTAAAGCAAGAAAGCCATCGTTCAAAAGGCACTATGGCTGAGACTGATATCTGGACATATGCAGTTTTGGATTTAAGCGGGAATAAAGTAGGTTCTGTAGTTCATACGGATCACACTTCAATTAAAGGCTTCAATCGCACCCAATCAGTTGAACAGCGCGATGCGAATGGAAAAATCGTAGTAGATGTAACGTGGTAAGGTTTTCTAATAAGGTGCTGTTGTCACCGCTATCGCGGCTGGGATGGCTTACGCAGCGCTTCAGCTGCCCCAAAGCTTGGCATTAGATCACACGACATGAGCATGTTAGTTATCTCAGCAATCAACGCCCCGGAAGATCTTCATAACGAAACTCTTCGCGAGCGTGCTTTAAGAGGTCATGCCAGAAGGTCATGTGAGTTCGCGGCGCTAGTCAATGGACAAGAGGCGGGGCTTCTATCTTACGAAGATTGGAAAGAGAAAAATCTTGGGTTCATATATGAAGTATACGTGCTTCCTCAATTTCGGAGGCAAGGCATCGGAAAATCCCTGATTGAGTACGGAGAGAAGCACGCACTTCAGCTCGGTTGCAGATTGCTGCAGATAAAGCCATATGCACTAAACCAAGAGCCAGATACCGATCAACTTGTTGATTGGTATCTTAGTATTGGCTACCTGAGAGCCAAAGAATCGAGCGAAATGTTGGAGAAGCACATTGGCAGTCTCGGTGCGCTCTAACAATTCATTCAAGCCGATGCCGCTTCGCGGCTCGGCTTAACTCATCCGCTATACCTGCTTTGGCTAAATGTCCGCTTTTGGCCGAAAGCGGAACAACTCGCTATTTCACCTGATCAGACCATTCAAAATGGCTACCCACTTTCCCGATAGGGAAAACCAGAGCGCCATCGGCCCGCCGCTTTGCTATTTTTTCCTATCGGGAAAACCCGGTTATGCTGGTTTCGCGTCGGCTCGTTTTGCGGCGAAAGACTTGATTTGACACCCATCTGCGCCAGCTTTGAGGCCCCATGCGAAAGATACTGCTCGTCGACAACGGTTCCCTGCGCCCTGCCGCGACGCTCAACCTGCGTCGCCTCGCCGACGCCTTGAGCCAGGCCACGGGTGACGCGGTCGAGGCCGCATCGCTACTGCACTCGTTCAAGATTCCGCCCGAGCAGCTCGGTTGTCGCAAGGCGGATTCCCTGGGGCCGCTGGCCGAACGATATGCGGCCGAGGGCGTGACCGAACTGCTGATCCTGCCCTTCTTCTTCGGGCCCAGCCAGGCGTTGACCCGCTACCTGCCGGAGCGTCTGGCCGAGGTGCAGGCCAACTACCCGCAGCTGTCGGTGAGGGTCGCCCCGCCGCTGGTCGATACGCTGCTGGCGCCTGACCTGCGCTTGGCGCAACTTCTCGCCGATAACGTGCGCGAGCGCATTAGCGGCCAGTCCCGGCCCAAGGTCGTGCTGGTCGATCACGGCAGCCCGATCCCGGAGGTTACGGCGGTACGCAACTACCTGACCGGGCAACTGAGTGCACTGCTGGCCGATGAGGCCGAGTGTGTGACCTTTGCCTCCATGGAGCGCCGCGAGGGCGATGCCTATCGCTTCAACGAGCCGCTGCTGGAGACGTTGCTGGCCTCGCCGGAGCTGGCCGAAGGCGACGTGATCCTCTCGATGCTGTTTCTTTCGCCGGGCCGGCACGCCGGTGAAGGCGGCGATATCGCCGAGATCTGCGCCCAGGCGATGTCTCGCGCCCCTGGCCTGAATGTCGTAACGACCCGGCTGGTGGGCGAGAACGACGCCATCCTGGAACTTCTCGTCACTCGCCTGCAGCAGGCGCTGGCCGGCGGGCCGCTATTGATGGAATTGCCGGCGACCGGCGCCAAGGACGACTGACCCGCGCTTCGGCTGGGGTCGGAGTGTTTGTCGCAGTCCTCTACTCATAGCCACCAGCACACGCTCGAACTCCTGCCACCAGGCCTTGGTATATTGCGCCGGATCGGCGGGGAACCGCCCTAGCTCTACCGCGAAATCGAAGAAGCGCCGAGCCGGCAGTGTTTTTGCGAGTCATTGGGTGGCGCCCGATGTACGCATCCAACTTTTGTCCGTAAGCAGTCCAAGGTCGTCACTGACCCTGATCATGTGACGACTGATCTGATTTCGCTTCTAGCGGCTTTCTGTCATTGGCGTACCGCGTCGGCGGCGTGCCAACGTGGCGCGTGAAGGCAACGCTGAAGGTACTCGCCGAACTGTAGCCGACCCGCTCGGCAACATCGGCGATACGACTCTGATCGTTTCTCAACATTCGCTTGGCTAGCGCCATGCGCCAGGCGAGCAGATACGCCATCGGCGCAAGACCGACCGTCTGCTTGAAGCGCTCGAAGAAAGCCGACCGTGACAACGCCGCCTGCCGCGCCAATTCTGCCACCGTCCACGCGTGTGTCGGCTCGGCGTGCATGGCACGTATCGCGTTCGCCAGGCGATTATCGGCGAGCCCGAGCACCAGGCCGGGCGAGGCCGCTGTTTCTCCGGTGACTCGCAGCGCTTCGATCATCAGTACTTCCAGCAGCCGCGACAGCACCATATCGCGCGCCGGCCGATCGGCGCGCGACTCTTCGCTGACAAGCTTGACCAGCATCGCCAGTCGCCGCTGATCGCGAATATGCACGCGTTGCGGCAACAGCGAGACCAGCAACGCCGCGTCGGGCGATTCGAAATGACAATGGCCGATCAGCATGCGCACATCGGGCGCCGCATCCGCCGCGCCGAGCCGGAATACGCCGTCGCCGATGGCGACAGGCCAGTTCTCGACATCGAGTGGCGGTGGCGGATGACTGGACGCGACGATGTCCTGCGCCGATGGAGCCAGCAGGAAATCACCGGCAGTGAGATGGATCGGTTCCCCGGCACCGGGGGAGGAGAGGCACTCGCCTTCCAGCACGACGCAATAGAACAAGTCGCCCGGATCGCTGCGGCGCACGCGCCAGGGCCCGCCACCAACGATCAGCTTGGAAAACCGCATGCTGGGCTGTAGCAGGGAAACCACCTCGGCCAGCGGATCGATCATGATCGGACTCTCGCCAATGAAATTTGGATTATGGATTGTAGTGAGTGCGGTCAGTGACGCCTATCGTGTGTAGCTCAATGTTCGGATCACAGGAGTTCCCATGAAGACGGTTCTGATCACGGGTTGTTCGTCCGGCTTCGGCTTGGCGATCGCGCGGTATTTTCTTGAGCGCGAATGGCATGTCATCGCCACCATGCGCACGCCGCGCGCGGATGTATTACCGACCTCCGATCGTCTACGCGTGCTTGCACTCGACGTGACCGATCCCGCCAGCATAGCCGCGGCCGTCGACGCCGCCGGCCCGATCGACGTACTGGTCAACAATGCCGGCGTGGGCGCGGCCGCACCGTTCGAGCTCACCGACCCGGACCTGGCACGTGCGCTGTTCGAGACCAACACCATCGGCACCATGGCGATGACCCAAGCCTTCCTGCCGCAACTTCGTGCTCGGGGCGCCGGCACCATCATCAATGTGACCTCGACCGTCACGCTCAAGGCATTGCCGCTGCTATCGATGTATACGGCCAGCAAGGCCGCAGTGAATGCGTTCTCGGCGTCATTGGCCATTGAGCTTGCACCGTTCGGCATCGGTGTGCGCGTCGTGCTGCCCGGCCGTTCTCCCGAGACGCAGTTCGGTGACAACGCGCATCGTCACGGCCTGGAGAGTGCTGACTACGCGGATCTGATTCAGCAGACGATCACCCGGATCAGCGACGAATCGGGCCCGGTCACCTATGCGCGGGATGTAGCCGAGGCGGTCTGGCGTGCGGCAACCGATCCGGCCGCGCCGATGCGCATTCCCGCGGGGGCAGACGCCCTGGAATGGGCGCGGGAAGCTGGCCTCCCAACGACTCCTACGCCATAGCCGCCAGCACGCGTTCGACCTCCTCCCGCCAGGCCTCGGCCTGCCGTGACGGCTCGGCGGGAAACCGCCCCAGCTCCACCGCGAGATCGAAGAAACCCTGCGCCGGCAGTCCATCCCCGCGGCGGCTGACGACCAGTGCCGCGATAAAGGGCCGGCCATGCTGGGCATCCTCGCGCATCGTGCTCTCCAGTGCCTGGGCGACACGCTGGATGGTGCGCGGCGGTTGCAGGGCCAATGCCTCGGCGAGTTGCTGGTAGGTCAGCGGCAGAGTCTGGCGAGGCGCCGTCTCTAGCAATTGGCGAACCTGCGCGGGCAGGAGTTGAGCGTCGGTCATGGTTCTCAGGCGTTCGGATCGAAGAGTTTCACTTCGCGAATGTCGACTCGCTCCCAAACCCGCCCGGTCATGTAGGGCTCGCTCTCGAGCCAGGCGTCCAACGCCTGCCGGTCGTTGAAGCAGAAGTGGGCATTGGAGCCGATCATCCTGCCTTCATCGTTCAGGATCGCACCGCCGCTGAGGAACTTCCCCTGTTTGGCCAGTTCACGAACCCCTGCCAGATGCGCATCGCGATTGGCCAGCCGGCGATCGAGCGCCTCGGCGTCGGTATAGTCATAGGCCACCACGGCATACTGTGTCATGCGGTGCTCCTGTTGTTTATTGATTACTGGAGAGGAGTGGCATCATGCGTCAGCGCCGCCGACGAGACAAATCGGCGCTGGCGGTGACAATCCTGGGTTCCGCAACGCGCCATCATTGCCGCTACAATCCTTCAACCACTCCAGTACCCCGCGCAAAAGGCCAAATGCCATGATCGATCTCCGCAGCGATACCGTCACCCGCCCCAGCGAGGCGATGCGTCAGGTGATGTTCGATGCCCCGCTGGGTGACGACGTCTGGGGCGACGACCCGAGCGTGGCGCGCCTGGAAGCCTATACTGCCGAGCGCACCGGCAAGGCGGCGGCACTGTTCTTCCCTTCCGGAACCCAGAGCAATCTGGTGGCGCTGTTGAGCCACTGCCAGCGCGGCGACGAGTACATCGTCGGCCAGCAGGCGCACACCTATCGCATGGAGGGCGGTGGCGCCGCGGTGCTGGGCGGTATCCAGCCGCAGCCGATCGAGAACGAGGCCGACGGCACCTTGCCGCTGAAGAAGATCGAGGCCGCCGTCAAACCGATCGATCCACACTTCGCGCGCACGCGCCTGCTGACGCTGGAGAACACCTTTCACGGCCAGGTCCTGGACGCCGGTTATGTCGAAGCGGCCACGTCCCTGGCACGGCGCTTCGGCCTGGCGACTCACTTGGACGGGGCGCGAATCGGCAATGCGGCGGCGGCGACCGGTGCCAGCCTGAAATCGCTGTGCTCGCCCTTCGATACGATCTCGATCTGCTGCTCGAAAGGGTTGGGGGCACCGGCGGGATCGGTGCTGGTCGGGACGGCGGATTTCATTGAGACGGCGCGGCGCTGGCGCAAGGTGGTCGGCGGCGGCATGCGCCAGGTCGGCATGCTGGCGGCGGCATGTGAATACGCGCTGGAGCATCAGCTCGCGCCGCTGGTGAAGGATCACGCCAAGGCCGAGCGCCTGGCGGCGGGACTGGCGGAGATCGACGGCATCACGGTGACGGCGCAGGCCACCAACATGGTGTTCGTCGAGTTCACTCGCCCGGCGCTCGATCCCGCCGATCTGCACGCTTGGCTGAAAGCGCGCGGTATCCTGGTCGGCGCGCTCTACGCGCCGCGCTTCGTCACCCACCGCGATGTCTCGATGGCCGATATCGACCGCGTCGTCGACGTGGTCGGCGAGTATTTCAGACGCGGCTGAAGCGGCTCGCTCAGTTGAGCTGAGTCGACGAGGAGGAGCTGGGGCGAGTCGGTGTCGACGGCGAGTTCGTGGCAGAGCCGGGGGCATCCTGAGCGCCACCATCGCCGGCCGGGGCAGTGGGATCGCAGTTCCGCCGTGCGGTGGAGAGGGTCGAGCCGCCATCGTTGCCGTGGCAGATCGAACCGCCACCGCTGGGCCGCTGCTCTCGTGTTTCCCGCGGATAGGTCAGTCCGGGGCTGACGTGGACATCCAGGCGCTTGGGCACGTAGTCGGCGCGTCCGTCACGGTCGTTGTCCGGCAGCCTGACGCGGTGGCCGGTCTGGGGGTCGACGACGGTGACGCCATCGGCGATGGCGGGAGCGCTGACCAGCGTCGCGCTGGCCACGATCAGCGCGAGACAGGTCGCGATCAGCGTGTTGCGGCGCCTGGCGGGCGTGAAGAGCGTGCGCATGGTCCACCTCCGGTGAGAATCTGCTGCGTCAGCATAGTGTAGCGCCCACCGCGATTCCGGGCGCGAATTCACGGCGGGGACTCGCTGGTCTGGGAGAGCCAATCCCACAGCGCCGCCGCCGCCGGCCGCAGCTGCCGACGGCTGGGCCGGACCAGCCAGAAGGCTTCGTCGGTCGGCATGTCGAGTTCGAACGGTGCCACCAGATCGCGGCTGGCCTCGAGCAGGCGGCGATGCGACAGCGCGATACCGCCGCCGTAGGAGGCCAGGGCCAGCGTGGTCACGTGGGTGTCGCAGATCATCGCCTGGCAACGGTGCTCGAGGCCGGCGAACCCCGCTTCCACCAGCCAGCGCGGCCAGCCGGCGGCGAATCCCGCCGCGTGCAGCAGCGTCTTGCCGGCGAGATCCTCGGGCGTCTCGAGTTCCGCCGCCAGCGCGGCCGAGCAGACCGGTAGCAGCCGCTCTTCCCCCAGGCACTCCGCCGTCACGTCGTTCCAGTCGCCATGACCGTAGCGAATCTCCAGATCCGCTCCTTCGGCGCCGAAATCGTCCGCCCAGATTGCGCTGACCAGGCGCAGGGTGATCTCGGGGTGCATCCGCTGGAAGTGGATCAGCCGAGGCGCCAGCCAGGTCTGCTGCATGGCCGGCGTGGCGCGCAGCGTGACCGGTGCCCCCGGGCTGGGGCCGAAGACTTCCGAGGTGCCCTCGGCGAGACGGGTGAAAGCGCCCTGCACGCTGGGCAACCACGCCTGCCCGGCAGGGGTCAGCGCCAGGCTGCGGGGATAGCGCACGAACAGCGACTGCCCGACACGATCCTCCAGCAGCCGGATGCGCTGGCTGATCGCCGACTGGGTGACACCGAGCTCCCGCCCCGCCTCGGTGAAGCTCAACGTTCGCGCTGCCGCCTCGAACGCCTGCAGCCACAGTACCGGGGGAAGTTCGGACATCTCGTTTCCTGAAAGCGTCTCGCGGAGAGGGGCCGGCTGAAATCGCGTTAGCCGAAATCAGCCGTTGGGCTAATAGACAAAGCCGGTCATTAGCCAAGCTTGGCCTTAGCGTCCAGATTAATCGTTTGTCATGGCCTGAAGCAATCCGCATCCTAGTGAAACGCAATAACACACTTTACTAACGAAGATGGCCGCGACAGCCATCGAGGAAGTGCCCTTTTGTCATCCGGAAACGCCTTCAATGACGCCTTGACCCATCGTCATACGCCAGCCCCCATCGATATGGCCGAACTGCGCCGCTATCGTCAGGGCAGTGGCGCGCCGGCCGCCACGCTGGAGAGCGTGACGCGCCAGGCACGCCGCCTGACGCTGCACTGGTCCGACGGCCGTACCGGCCAGTTTCCGATGATGTGGCTGCGTGACCATTGCGCCTGCGACCAGTGCCGCCACCCCCTGACCCGTGAGCGCCTTTACAAGCTGCTGGATGATCCCCTATGGGAGCGCTTCGAAGGCGACGACGCGCTGGCCTCGTTCGAGTTCGATGCCAACGCATCGACGCTCACCTGGCAGGATGGCCACGTGTCGCGCTTCGATGCCGGCTGGCTCTACCAGCGCTGCCCCGGAGAGGAACTCGCCACGCTGCTGCCGACACCGACGCCGTGGCCGACGCACTTCACGCCGAGCCATGTCAGCCACGCCGACTTCGTCGATGGCAGCGACGGCCGCAGCCGCTGGGCCACCGCCCTGCTGCGTGACGGTCTGGTCATGCTCGACCAGGGGCCGTGCGAGCAGGAGGAAGTCTCTCGCATCGCCGAGAGCATCGGTCCGATGCGCTCGACCAACTTCGGCGGCCGGTTCGACGTGCGTTCGGTCCCCAATCCGAACAATGCCGCCTATACGGCGATCGGCCTCGAACTGCACACCGACCTGCCCAACTGGCGCCAACCGCCGGATATCCAGCTGCTCTACTGCCTGGAGAACGACGCCGAGGGCGGCGAGTCCAGCTTTGCCGACGGGTTCGCCGCCGCCGAGACCCTGCGGGCGGAAAATCCCGAGGCCTTCCGGGTACTGTCGGAAACGCCCATCGACTTCCGCTTCCAGGACGACGGCCACGATATCGCCGTGCGCGAGCCGGTGATCGACCTGGATGGCGAAGGCCGCCCCCGCGAGATCCGCTTCAACAACTGGATTCGCGACACCTTGAGCCTGCCGTCGGATCAAATCGAGGCGTGGTATGACGCCTATCGTGCGTTATGGCAGATTCTGCGTCGCCCCGAGGGCCGGGTGGAACTGACGCTGGAACCCGGTCAGATGGTCGCCTTCGACAACCGCCGCGTGCTGCACGGCCGCAACGCCTTCGACCCCAATACCGGCAAGCGCCATCTCCAGGGCACCTATCTCGACCTGGACATGCTGCAATCACATCTGCGCGTGCTGTCGAGATGAACTCCATGGCACGGCGTTGATACGAGCCGCCCGACGTCATCACTGCATGACCGGGCGGCTCTTCCGCGTGTATCCCCGGCACATTCTGGCCAGGGGACATACGCCCACTAGGGAACGACAGGAGACAACAAATGAAACGACCGCAGACGATTTCCGCCCTGACGCTGACCACCGGTTTGATGATGAGTGCCGGCGTGATGCTGGCCGGCACGGGTTCGGCAGTGGCGGCTGACGAAGCCATCAACTTCGGCGTCCCGTCCTGGCCCGGGATCACCGTGAAGACCGAGATCGCCCGCCAGTTGCTGGCGCCGCTGGGCTATCAGGGCAAGGCCCAGGAGATCGGTCTGCAGGTGATCTATCAGGGGCTGGACTCCGGCGACGTGGATGTCTTCCTGGGCGCCTGGCTGCCGGCCCAGAACCCGATGCTGGAGCCACTGGAAGCCGATGGCAGTATCACCCGCCTGGCCACCAACGTGACCGGCGCACAGATGACGCTGGCGGTGCCGGACTATGTCTACGACAGCGGGGTCACCTCCTTCGCCGATCTCGACGCCCATCGCGACGAGTTCAACGGCGAGATCTACGGGTTCGGTGCCGGCTCCGCCGCCAGCGAAATCCTCAACAAGGCGATCGAGGAAGATACCTGGGGCCTGGGGGACTGGACCCTGGTCGACACCAGCACCGTCGGCATGCTGAGCGCCGCCAAGAGCCACATCGCCAACCAGGAACCCATCGTCTGGGTCGGCTGGACGCCGCACTGGATGAACCTCGAGCTGCCGATGCACTACCTCAGCGACTCGAAGAACCTGTTCGGCGAGGGCAACGGCGCCAGCGACGTGCGCACGCTGATGGCAAGCGACTACGCCGAGGCCAACCCGAATCTGGTGACCTTCTTCGATCAGTTCTCGTTTTCCGCCGAGGAGCAGAGCTGGATGATCAAGCAGTACGGTCAGGAGGAGAAGCCGATGGAAGAGGTCGCCACGACCTGGATCGAGGAGCATCCGGATCGCATCGAAGCCATGATGGAAGGCGTCACGACCCGCGAAGGCGAGCCCGCGTGGGATGCGGTGCGGGAAAAATTCTCGTTGTAGATCAAGATATCGGGAGCCACCGCCGGGGCACGGCTTGACGTAGCAAAAAACCGTTACAAATTCGTGGCGATTTTTTTGTCTTCGCCCGGAACTAATGGAACAGGGCCGACTCTGAGTAGGTGTTCCCTTGAATGATCCCTTACTTGCCCACCATCCCCTGGTGGGCATTTTTTTGCCTGCCATCCCTGGCGGCCACTCCTCGGGTCGTCGCTGGTCGGCGTCAAAAAATCTCTCCTCGGAAAGGTTTGTCCGGCTCTCTGACACTCCGCGTCTGGCGACGTGTCTTGCCGGTCAAGGCAGCGGCGGCACTCGCCCTGCCATCTCGGCCATCATGAAATCGACGAACTGCCGGATTCGGGCACTGTCCCTTGCCCGTTCGGCATAGAGCAGGTGGAAATCCGCCCGGATCCCCCGCCACTGCGGCAGCAACGGCACCAACTCACCGCTGGCCAGATGCTCGTGGACATCCCACCAGGAGCGCAACAATACGCCATGGCCATCGAGTGCCATGCGTGTCATCGCCTCGGCATCGTTGCTCGCCAGCCGTCCATGCACGCGAATGGCGCGCCGGGCGCGGGTATCGTCGGCGGCCTCGAACCGCCATAGCGAGTAGTCGGTATCGTTCTCCCGCACGATCAGGCAGCGGTGGTGAGCCAGGTCCTCCAGTCGCTCGAGCCTGGGCGCGTTCGCCAGATAACCGGGTGCGGCACAGAGTATCCGGCGATTGGCGAGCAGTCGCCTGGCGATCCAGCGCGACGCCGGGGGCTCACCCACGCGGATGTTGATGTCGAATCCCTGTTCGTCGAGGCCGACCGGAAAGCTGGTCAGCTCCAGCAGCAGTTCCAGTTGTGGATGAGATGCGGCGAAGCGCGAGATCAGCGGTGCCACATGACGCCGGCCAAAGCCGAAGGTGGCGTTGATTCTCAGCCGCCCCGAGAGCATGGCGCCCTGGTCCCGCAGCGAGTTTTCCAGATCGCCCAGGTCGTCGAGGATCATCGCTCCGCGCTGCAGGTAGCGCTCCCCCTCCGCCGTAAGCGACAACCGGCGCGTCGTTCTCGCCGCCAGCGACACGCCGAGGCGCCGCTCGAGCTGCTGCAGCCGCTTGCTGACCGCCGAGAGTGACAGTCCCAGCTCCCGGGCCGCGCCGGTCAAGCTGCCGGCCTGGGCGACCCGCTGAAAGAAGGCCAGATCGTCGACCGCGGACATCGGATTCTCCACTTCAACGCAATAGTGGTTTCGATCTTAACCGGATTATCCCGAATCCGGCAGCGACTACACTGATCCTGGCGACCCCACGAACCCAGGAGCGAGGCCAGACCGATGTTCGACGGATTTCGCGAATTCGATATCGAGGTGGAACCGAACATCGCCATTCATGGCGTGGTCGGGGGCGCAGGCCCGGCGCTGCTGTTGCTTCACGGCCATCCGCAGACCCATGTCATCTGGCATCTTCTCGCCCCCAGGCTCGCCGAGCACTACACCGTGGTCGCGACCGACCTGCGCGGCTATGGCGATTCCGGCAAGCCGGAGGGAGACGAACAGCACCTCAACTACAGCAAGCGCCGGATGGCCACCGACCAGGTAACGGTCATGCGGGCGCTCGGTTTCGCTAGTTTCTTCCTCTGCGGGCACGATCGTGGCGGACGGGTCGCACACCGGCTTGCACTCGATCATCCCGAGCGAGTGGACAAGCTGATGGTGCTGGACATCGCACCGACGCTGGCAATGTACGAGGCCACCGACCTCGCTTTCGCCACCGCCTACTGGCACTGGTTCTTCCTGATTCAACCCAGGCCGCTGCCGGAATCCTGGATCGAAGCGGCACCCGCCGACTATGTCACCCGGATCATGGGTGGCCGCCATGCCGGACTAGGCCCGTTCTCCCCACGCGCGATCGCCGAGTATCAACGCTGCCTGGCGCTCCCGGGCGCAGCCCATGGCCTGTGCGAGGACTATCGGGCCTCCCGCACCATCGATCTGGAGCACGATCGCGCCGACCGCGACGCTGGCCGGCATCTTCAGGTTCCGCTGGCGGTGTGGTGGGGCGAGCACGGCGTGATCGAGCGCTGCTTCGATGCCCTCGGCGAATGGCGGGCGGTTTCCAGGCACGGCGTCGAAGGCGGCGCCCTGCCCTGCGGTCACTACCTTCCCGAGGAAGCGCCGGATGCGCTCTTCCAGCAACTTACTCACTTCATGAGGTAAGCCAGCCATGGCTAACGACCCCGCTCAAGACAAGACGCACAAGATCGCCGTCATCGCCGGCGACGGCATCGGTACCGAGGTGGTGCCAGAGGGGCTACGCGCGCTGGAGGCAGCCGCCAGGCGCTTCGACATCCGCCTCGAGTTCGAGCATTTCGAATTCGGTAGCTGCGACTACTATCTCGAGCACGGCAAGATGCTGCCGGACGACTGGTTCGAGACGCTCTCCGGCTTCGATGCCATCTTCTACGGCGCGGTCGGCTGGCCGGAAAAGGTGCCGGACCACATTTCGCTGTGGGGCTCCCTGCTGCAGTTCCGGCGCCACTTCGACCAGTACATCAACCTCCGGCCCTGTCGCCTGATGCCCGGGATCAAGAGCCCGCTGGCCGACCGAGAGCCCGGTGACATCGACTTCTACGTGGTGCGGGAAAACACCGAGGGCGAGTATTCGAGCATCGGCGGCAAGATCTTCGAGGGTACCGAGCGTGAAACGGTGATGCAGGAGACCGTGATGACCCGCACCGGGGTCGACCGGGTGCTGAAATACGCTTTCGAGCTGGCGCAGAGTCGGCCGCGCCGGAAACTCACCTCCGCGACCAAGTCCAACGGCATCTCGATCACCATGCCCTACTGGGACGAGCGCGTGAAAGCGATGGCCGGGAAGTATCCGGACGTCAGCGTCGACCAGTTCCACATCGACATCCTGACCGCCAATTTCGTGCTCCATCCGGACTGGTTCGATGTCGTCGTCGCCAGCAACCTGTTCGGCGACATTCTCTCCGACCTCGGCCCCGCCTGCACCGGCACCATCGGCGTCGCGCCCTCGGCGAACATCAACCCGGAGGGCAAGTTCCCGAGCCTGTTCGAACCGGTTCACGGCAGCGCTCCGGACATTGCCGGCAAGGGTATCGCCAACCCGATCGGCCAGATCTGGTGTGGCGCGATGATGCTGGAGCATCTCGGCTATCAGGAAGCGGGTGAGGCGATGGTCAGCGCAATCGAGCGAGTTCTGGCAGATGACGACAAGTCAGCGCTGACCCCGGACCTGAAAGGCCAGGGAACGACACAGAGCCTGGGCGAGAAGATCGCCGCAGCGATTGGCTGACGCTAGACTGGCGACGACGACTCGGGTCGTCGTCGCTTTCAGTGATGACATCGTTGTGACCGACTTCCGTAAGCATCAATTCAATATCTTGCACAGCGTCTCGGTGCCCAGAATGCTAGGGACGTTACCTTTTTCCATGATCTGTCGTGACAAGTCCTTCTGGATCGAGCGATACAAGGGAAGGATCGAGTCTCGCATACCACTCTCGGCATATCGCTGGTCGATATAAAATGCCGCACGCTCACCACGAAAGTGAATCGGCTGAGACACCTGGGAAAATCGAATACCCGACCTCGCCAGTAACCTCTGAAAACGATTTTCCATCATCGCAAGAACGTGAAAGCGTCCTATCAGCCCGGTAAACGCCGTGGCGCATAAAAAAAGACTAACCCCGATCATCGGGAAAAAGCGTCTCTCCTGCTGTGAAAAAACGAACTCACCGAAACCATCCACCGCCGTATCTTCAACCCTGCCGGACCGAAAATAGCTCGGGATCGCCACACGAGATATCTCGCAAAGTTCCGCGGATCGAACACTGGAATCGAGCTTGATCTCGACACCATGTTCACGACAATGCTCCACGATTGGCAAACCATAACCATTCTGGTTCCGGTCACCGGGAAACACGATTCTCATGCAACCTGCGGAAAGTCCCGTTGCCCGATGCTCTACCAGGCAATGGAGAGACCGGCCGTCGAACTCGTCTCTTTCGATCCGATTCTTCGCGTCAATAGGTTCATAACCTAGCTCTTCACAATAAACTTTGTGTCTAAGGGAAAAAACCCGCGAGCGATCGCTTTCGGAAGCAGCAAAAACGACATTAAAAAGGTCAAAAAATTCATTCTCCACCCCTGCCCCCTTGTACCTTATAAAATTCTGTATCCGCTATCGCCGCAGGCTTCCCCAGATAAAACCCCTGAGCATAATCAACACCATACCCCCGGAGATATGGCAACAACTCTGACCTATCGACGAACTCCGCGACAGTCTTCTTACCCATTCCCTTGGCGATATCCACGATGGCCTTGACTATCAGCTGACTCTCTTCACTCTCGGGGAGCTTTTGAATAAAAGAACCATCTATTTTTATATAATCGGCAGGAAACTGCCCCAGGTAATGAAAACTGCTGAAACCAACACCAAAATCATCCAGCGCTACTTTACAACCCAAGGCCCGGATACTCTCCAACACGCATCTCGCTGAGGCAAAATCTGTCACGGCTGCAGTCTCGGTGACCTCTACGATGATTCGTGCAGGATCAACCGCATGACGCACGAACTCATTTTTCATGAAATTAGTCAAGTCACCGTCATGCAAAGACTGGCCTGATAAATTGATAGCCAAATTGGCGGTAGTATCAGCCAGCGTAGACATCAGACGAATGCCATTCGATAACACCCACCTGTCGACCGCAACGATTTGCCCACTCTGCTCGGCGACCGGTATGAAAACGCCGGGAGACAAGTTTTCACCGTTGGTATCTTTCAGCCGGAGCAGCACCTCATAGTGTTGGACATCGAAATCGACCAACCGAAAAATTGGCTGGACCATGAGTTCAAAACTGTCATTGAGTAGCGCATTACGGATCATCTCTACCCAATAAACGCGCTGCTTTATCTCTTCCCGTCCCTGCTGCTCAGGAGAGAGAAGATACCACCGCTGCGCTGCATCGACTTTCGCCTGGTACATCGCGTAATCGGCATTGGCCATCAGTTCGTCGGGAAAAGCCCCGTTAGCCGGATAGAGTGCGATGCCAATGCTCGCACTGGCGCGATGAATACGACCCTCGACGTGCAGTGTCTTCTGTTCCAGATGGTTCGCGATTCGTTGAGCCATATCGACAGCACTCTGTTGGGACGCATGTTCGAGGAGAATGGCGAACTCGTCCCCTCCCAAGCGCGCCACGACATTACCCTGGCCCAGCTCCGACAACGCCGTTGCAACCAACCGCAGCAGTTGATCGCCTGATTGATGGCCGCTAGTCTCGTTAACTTCCTTGAAGCGGTCCAGATCAAGATAAAGAACCGCACCAAACGAGCTGGGCGTGACGGCGCGAGACAAGGCTTCTTCAAAAAACCGTCGATTGTAAAGTTCGGTCAGTGAATCTCGGCTGGCCAGCCAGAGCAGTCTCGTCTCTGCCAGCTTTCGCTCGGTAATATCCACCCCTACAGAGATGAGCTCCTGATGGGAACCACGATCTTCCGTTTCCAGAGGAGTGTGATACCAGACAATGGTTCTGATCTCACCGTCCCCCGAGACTAACTTGCTTTCCTGTTGACCACCACCATCAAAAAATTCATCAATATTAACCAGTTCTGCCGCAAAGACGTCCTGAAATTTATTATCAGACAGCTGATCACCCGATAGGCCTGTCAGCCATTCGCAAAACCGGTTGGTCAAGGTGATATGACCATTTCGATTATGAATCACGATTAGAACCTGGGCTGTGTTGAAAAGGCCTGACACGAAGTCACGTTCTCTTGCCAGCTCCTTCACACGATTTTCCAGCTCGACTCCCCGAAGGTTTATCTCCTTCTCCATACCCTCAAGCTTGGTTTCCAATTCGATTGCCGTCCCCTCCAGAGTGTCGAGCTCATCCAGAAAGAAGACCTTCGCTGGCGGCATCGAATCTCGCATCACGTCGTATCGCCGCTGTGCCAACAAGGGAAGCTTTCGACTAATGATTCTTAGTCTATCCATTCGATTTTTCAGCATACTGAACAGAATCACTTCCGAAGCCAACCACCCCAGCAGTGCAATCAGAAGAACCATACGCGTAGTGCTGGATATCGAGTTTATCTGAGCCGTAATATCCGACACCAGCAGGAAGTATCCGGATTTCCCGCCCACCTGCTGATTGTCTTTATCTATGGAAATCGCAATGACTTCAAAAATCTTATCACCCTCAGTATATCTAGCGACTTTTCCATTGACATCGGAGAATGCTATTCTGCTAGCGATAGACTCAAATAATGGCCAACTAGTATCCTCATGCGTCAAAGCAATCAAATTCGCATTCCAACCATCCAAAAACCTGTCATTGGCATAGCTGGTCAACCCCGAGGCAGTGACTAGCAGCGCCACTTCGCTACCGGAACTTTTTTGCATGTAGCGAGTTACATCGGCAAGCGAACGAGAAACCATGATGACGCCCGCGTCCGTACCTTCCGCCAAAACAGGAACAGCCACATACTGACGACACTCGCGGTAGCAGGCTAGCCTCTTCATTGGCCTTTCTTCTTTGATCACCTGCCTCAACCACTCGGCATCTACAGCTGCCTGATTGTCAGACTGTTCTTGCCCTAGTGTTATTACACTTTTAGTATCGCTATCGTAGACACTGACGTCATCGAGTCCGGCATCCAGCTGGAGCGTAGGCCACTGCGGTGATAGAGCCGATTCTATGTCCGCGGCATCGCCCTCAAGTAAAGCATGACTCAGGCTGGGGGAAGATGCCAATAGGCTCGCTATTTGCCGCATGGCATCCGCCGAACTTTGTAGGGTCAGGGACACTTCATACCGCTGACGATCATAGAACGATTTTTGAGACTGACTAAATTGTTGCACCAAGGCGTGATTGCTCACCCATGCAACGAGGCTTGCCAATGCCAACAGCAAAAGGCTAGTAAATACCAACGCCCTCCATTTTAGGCTAATCCGAAAAACGTTCTTTCTATTTTGCATTTAATCGGCCTTGAATTGGCGCCATTAGAAAAAATAGGAAGCCTGGAATAGCAACATATTCCAATACTTACTCTGGTTTTCAGACGCCCCCCCACCAACTACAGGCACCCATCCCGTACCTTCAACATGATGCAGTTCGGACGACAGAAGAAAGCGGGGGTAAACTTGCCACTGAAGACCGGTCGTCCAATCCTTGGCATATCGAGAGAACGCAGGCCGGTTGGACTGTGCCGCGAAACTACTCCCCCTCCTATCATCACGATCGACGACGTACGAGTCATACCTCACGATCCAGTCCAAGTCAGCACTCAGCCTTCTTGAGTATTGGGCATACCAGCTCTCACCGGTAATGTTGTAGTTATAGGGATCGATAAAATTATCAGTCTTCAGATTTCTCAGCGCATATTCGGTCGTAAAGGACCAGCTCTCTTGATTGTATTGAAAGGAAAAAATCCATGGCTCAAAGAGGAAATCGCCATTACCCGGCGCCTCTTCCGTGGATTCGAACTTAGCTTTGACTCTAGCGTTTGTCAGTGCCAGGACGACGGCACCGCCACCGTACTCGTATCTTATCTGGCCAATGTAGGAAGTTTCTCCAGAAAAGTCGCCCAAGCCGTTACTGCCTAACAACGATCCGGCCACTTGACTATCAAACCTGGGGTTTCCAACGCCGACCTGCAACCTTACCACGCTGTTGTCCATGCGCCGTTCAACGTATCCCATCACGCCGTCAGAACTCAGCGCCGGCTTTCTAGTGCGATCAAAGTAGATAGACTGCGGCAACAATATGCTGGGGCGAGTGACCGCTACATCTCGGGCCTGATTGTATAATCCAAACGGGTTCTTGAATCGCCCAAACTGCACGCCAACGGTATTCTCGTTGTCCGTCAAAAACTGATAGTCCACCACGCCGTAATCAAGCTCGGGGTCATTCAGTTCGCCATCGTCTCCGGCTTGCCTGGCGAGCAGTTGCCCCGCCACCAGTACGTTACTTAGCGGTCGAAAAGAGGCGTTCAAGCCCAGCTCGGTGTATTCCCAGCTTCCGCCACCCTCGCTACTGGGCCCGAAGAAATCATTATGGTCGGTCACGATGAGTGCTTGACTCATGAAACCGTGCACCTGGAAGGTATCCGACATTCCCACGGCATGAGCGTTGGCCGCGAGCATCAGGGATATCGCCGCTTGGGCTGCGATCGAGAGCGGTTTCAGTTTATTCAATGTCGAGCACCCGAACCTGATCCGTCAGGCTTGATTGTTTGATGTATCCGACACTGCCGGGCGTGGAGGCGACCTCCTCGATCATTTCAGCTTCGCTGGCGACCTCGTTGGGGGCCTGCCCGGTGCCGGAGAACACGGCACGGTCCCAGGCGAGTCGAAGTTGATGCGGGTAGACCCCCAGGATTTTCTTGGAAAAATCCTCGTGAACCGGGTTGTCGTCCGGCAGGACGAAGACATGCACGGCCTGCCCATCGGGGAAGGTTCTCTGTCGCATCGCGAAAATCGCCCTCAGCGTCTCAAGCGGCAGGGAAGCCTGCTGTACCGTCTTGTTGACGATGACGACGATGGCAGGTCCGTCTCCGAAACTGTTCACGGATAACAGGGAGAGCAGCAGCGCGCAGCCTGTCAGTGTCCGCCGCATGCGTCACGACTCCCCGACAAGTTTGCGTCCGCCATGATGTTTGTCAAAGACACACCCCGACCCGAAATCGATTGCATTTCAGAGATATCTACGACCCGGTCTTGTTCATCGCCAAGCATCGCAGGTCAGGGTGGCTGATATTCTCGGAATAACTCTGGGAACGGCGGCTATCTCATGGATTGGGCTACCGGCTTTCTCTTTCAGCATCGTGGCTGTCCCCTACTACTGCATTATTATGCGCTGCCCTGGATACTATCTGGTCGAGCCAGGAAGGCAGCCTTGGCTTAGCTCGCCAATTCGCAGAGCTTACATCACAGCATACTCATATTGCCGTGGCTCGCCCAGTGACCAGGCCGATCGTGGAGAGTCGTGAAACGCTGTCGGGGGGTGACGCTCGATGTCGGAAATATCAGGGAACCTCGCGTAGCCGGCTCATATTCATCTGGCGAATGTCCGTAATGCCAAGTAGCGCCATGTTCCGCGCGATCTCCTCCTGCATCAGATGGATCGCATGGCTGACACCCGCCTCTCCGGCGTAGGCGGCGGCATAATTGAAAGGACGGCCGAAAAAGACGAAGCGGGCTCCCAGCGCCAGTGCCTTCAGCACATCGGTACCGCGTCGGAAGCCGCTATCGATCATGACAGGAAAGTCGCCCACGGCCTCGATCACCTCGGGGAGCGCGCGCAAGGGAGCGATGGTGCCGTCCAGTTGTCTGCCGCCGTGGTTGGAAACGATGATGGCATCGACGCCCTGCGCCTTGGCACGCTGGGCATCCTCGGGATGCAGGATACCCTTGACGATCAGGTTCCCCGGCCATCGCTCTCGCACCAGGGCAAGATAGTTCCAGTCGAGGTGCGAGCGCCCCGAGAAGTCGCGATTGACGTGACGCGAAATGACCGGGATGCCCCGAGTTGCATGATTGTTCTCGAAGTGTGGAATGCCGTGGTGGCGGAGCGTCTTGTAGAACGTCTCGTAGAGCCAGCGTGGCTTGACCAAGCCATCCAGTACCAGACGGAGGGTCGGGCGAATCGGGGACGAGAAGCCGCTGCGCCGGTTGTTGTCGGGATTGGGCGGAACGGGGTAGTCCACGGTGATGACCAGATTGCGAAACCCGGCGCGCTCGACCCGAGCGATCAGCGCCTCGATGCCAGGCTCGTCTCCCGGCAGATAGGCTTGGAACCAGTCGCATCCCTCGACCGCAGCCACCTCTTCCATGGGAATCAGTGACGAACCGCTCATGATCATCGGAACGTTGGCCCCCGCCGCGGCGCGAGCCAATGCCAGGTCTCCCCGGTAGGCGGAGAGCGCACTGATCCCCATGGGCGCGATCCCGAACGGCGCCGCGTAGTGTCGCCCCAGCAGCTCCGTCTCGAGGGAGACGTGTGAGACAGCGATCAGCGCCCGTGGCAGGAAACAGTAATCGTCGAAGGCCGCACGGTTGGCGGCCAGGCTCTTGCCCTCCTCCGCGGCGTTGGCGACGTATCCGTGGATCGGCCGGGGAAGATGGCGCTTGCCGGCGCGTTCGAGGTCCAGGAAGTTGCGAATACGAGACAGGCGGCGTTGTTGACGCGTCACGAAGGATCCTTACGCGTTGAGAAGAGAGTTCGAGATTAAGGCGGCGACGCCGGCGATGTCGACGCCGATAGCGATCGTCACCCGACCAGCCCCGGCATCGCAAAATCGACCCGCTTCAGGGCCGTCAGCAGTTTGTCGCGCTGGCTCTCGTCGAGCGAGACCAGCGGCGGTCGCAGACGGTCCCAGCCGGAATCGTCGCTGAAATGGGCGGTGGCGGCCTTGAGCGCCGGGATCATCGGCACGCTTTCGAAGATATCGCGAATCTCGTTCAGCGCCTGCTGGCGCGCATCGGCATCGTCGCCCTGCCAACTGCCGCCCAGCGCCGAGATCGCGCGAGGATTGACGTTGGCAGTGGCACTGATGCAACCGACGCCTCCAGCTCGCAGCGTGGGCAGCAGGAAGCGCTCGCTGCCCGCGTAGACTCTAAATCCTTGGGTTCCGAAGGCATCGATGACGGCCTGGGTGTTGGCCCAGTCCCCGGAGCTATCCTTGATCCCTGCCACGACCTCGGGGTAGCGCTTCAGCAGTCGCTCGATCAGACCCAGCCCGATCGGCACCTGTGCCACCGGCGGGATATGGTAGAGGTAGAGACGAAGCCGCTCGTCGCCGACGCGTTCGATCACCTCGCAATAGAACCGGAACAGCCCCTCTTCAGAGACGCCCTTGTAGTAGAACGGCGGCAGCATCAGCACACCCCCCACTCCTTGGCTCACCGCATGTCGCGTCAGGGCCACGCTATCGGGTATCGAGCAGCAGCCGGTACCCGGCATCAGCCGGGTCGTGTCGATCCCCGCCGCGACCAGGTGATCGAGCAGCTCGAGTCGCTCCTGGACCGACAGCGAGTTGGCCTCGGAGTTGGTGCCGAAGATCGCCAGGCCGACATCGTTGCTCAACAGCCAGCGGCAATGCTCGACGAAGCGCGCCGCATCCGGAGAGAGATCATCGCGAAACGGGGTGATGACCGGCGAGAGTACGGTACCGCAGGGCGCATTCGGCATGAGCGCAGACCTCTGGCAGACAGGGTGATTGGCGAATGGTGGCGACGATGGGCCGGGTCGACTCAGGACCAGGGGTCGACGGCGTAACGCGACAAGGCGGCTTCGTCGAAATCGAATCCCAGCCCCGGCTTCCGCGGCAGGTGCAGGCGCCCGTCGCTGAAGGTCAACTGCGTATCGATCAGTCTACGGAAGTTAAGCACTTGATCGTCGGCAAAGAATTCGACGAAAGGCGCATTCGGTGTCGAGCCGACCAGGTGGACGTGAAGATCGTGGAACCAGTGGGGGCAGATCTCGACGCCGTAACTGGCCGCCGTGGCCGCGATACGACGGAATTCCGTGACCCCGCCACAGACCGCCGCATCGGTCTGCAGGATCATCGCCGCCTCCTTGTCCAGCAGCTCCTTGAAGCGCCAGCGTCCGGCTTCGATCTCGCCCGTCGCCACCGGAATCGGCGTGCGCTCGGCCAGGCGGCGATGGTTGTCGATGTCGTCCGGGCTGAACGGCTCCTCGATCCAGTAGGGCGAGTAGGGCTCGGCCATTCGCGCAAATGCCAGGGCCGAGGGGAGATCCTGCCAGGCGTTGTTGGCGTCCATCATCAGCAGCACGTCGGGGCCGATGGCTTCGCGAACGGCGGCCAGACGCGCCTCCTCGCCAGCCAGGTCTTCGCGCCCCACCTTCATCTTGACCGCCCGGAAGCCCATCCCGACGTAGCCGGTCATCTCCTCCGCCAGCTTGGCCGGCGTCTTGCCATCGAGGTAATAACCGCCGCTGGCGTAGGCCGCCACGCTCTCTTCGTCACTGGCGCCGAGAAACTGGTAGAGCGGCAGGTTGGCGGCGCGGGCGTTCCGGTCCCACAACGCCACATCGAGGATGCTCAGCGCCCGCATCACCGAGCCGGCGCGGCCATGCAGCAGACTCTCCTGATACATCTCCTGCCATAGCCCCTCGACACGGTGAGCGTCCTGCCCCATCAATATCGGCTTGAGCAGATCGCGTACCGCCTGGGTCACCAGATGGCCGGCATTGTTGCCGCCATAGCAGAAGCCGATGCCACTGATACCGTCGTCCCCGGTCACCTTGACCAGGGCGTAGTCCCGCTTGAGGACTTGCCGGTTGGAGAAGCTGGTCGGGTTGTCCAGCGCGACATTGACCGTTCGCGCCTGTACCTCCGTGATTCTGGTCATCGGTCACTCTCCGGGTGGTTGGCATCGCATCAATCGGGTTTCAGGCGACGCTTGAACGGCGCGCGCAGCCAGCGGAAGAAAGGTGTCGCCTGCAGGATCGACAGCAGCGCGAGGATCAGCAGGACGGTGGCGATCGGACTCTCCAGGAACACGCCGAAACTGTCGTTGCCGATCAGCATCGACTGCTGGAAGCTGGTCTCCATCACCGGCCCCAGGATCAGCCCTATCACCATCGGGGCCGGCGAGACGCCCGCCTTGCTCATCCAGTAGCCGAACAGGCCGAAGCCCAGCATCAACCCGACATCGAACAGACTGTTGTTGATGGCGAAGGCGCCGATGATGCAGAGCGTCAGAATGGCGCAGGCGATGAAACCATCGGGAATCCGGGTCACCGACACGCTCATCTTGGTGAACGCCAGCCCCACCACCAGCAGCGCGATATTGGCGAGGATCACCGCCCAGATCAGGGTGTAGGTGACATCGCCGTAGTCGGTGAGCAGGTTGGGGCCCGGCAGAATGCCCTGCACCATCAGCGCCCCCAGCAGGATTGCGGTGGAGGAACTTCCCGGGATGCCGAGGGCGATGGTGGGAATCAGCGCGCCACCGACGACCGCGTTGTTGGCAGCCTCCGGCGCGGCGACCCCGGCGATCTCGCCCTTGCCGAACCGGCTCTTGTCCTTGGCGAAGCGCTTGGCCTCGTTGTAGGCGAACCAGCTCGCGGTATCGCCGCCGGTCCCCGGAATCAGGCCCACGACGATGCCAATGCCGCTGGAGCGCAGGATGTTGGGCATCAGTTGCTTGATGGTGCGCCAGCGCGGCATCAACCGGTCGGTGATACGGCTCGCGACCTTGCCGCCCCGATGGGAATTCTCGATCAGCGTCAACGCCTGGGGCACCGAGAACAGGCCGATCAATGCCACCGTGAAGTCGATTCCGGCAAACAGATTGATCTGGCCAAACGTCATGCGTGGCGTTCCGGTCGTCAGGTCCATCCCGACCGTACTGAGCAGCAGCCCCAGCCCGCCGGAAAGCAGACCGCTGATCACCGACCCCTGCGCCAGCGAGCCGATGATGGTAATACCCAGCACGGCAATGGCGAACAGCTCCACCGGGCCGAACTCGAGCACCAGCGTGCCGAGCAGAGGGGCTGCGGTCAGCAGCGCAATGCCGCTCATCAGCCCGCCGAAGAAGGAGGCGAATAGCGAGATCCCCAACGCCTGTCCAGCCTTGCCCTGCTGCGACAGCGGGAAGCCGTCGAGCACGGTCGCCGCCGCCGATGGCGTGCCCGGCGTACGTAGCAGGATCGCGGCGATGGAACCACCGTAGGAGGCCCCGACGTAGAGCGAGGCCAGCATGCTCAGCCCGGTCGCCGGATCGAAGCTGAACGTCAGCGGCAGCAGCAGGGCCAGCGCCATCGTTGCCGATAGCCCAGGCATCGCCCCGACGAATAGCCCCAGCAGCGTGCCACCCAGAATGCAGGCAATGTTGTTGACGCTGAGCACGTTGGTCAGCCCGATCATCACCAGTGAGGAATCCATGCGCGTCTACTCTCCTGTGCCCGAACCGAGCGTCGTGGCCACCCGCATCGGCCAGGGTTTAAAGGAAGCTCGGCAGCAGCGGAATCGGCAGCCCCAGGAACTGCACGAACACCAGACAGACCATCGCGATCAACAGCGCCCCGGCGATCACCGCGAAGGTCCACTTCACGGTGCGCAGAATCGACAGCGACAGGGCCAAGAACAGCGCCGTGGCCAGCACGTAGCCCAGCGTCGTCATCATGGCGACATATGCCACCGCCAGCAGGAAGATGACTGCGACCGCCATCCAGCGCCGAGGCGGCGGCGCGTCGTCCGGCGCCATGGCGGATGCCTCGGTGGCGGGCTCGCGAATGGCAGGTCTCTGGCGTCGCAGGCGCAGCTCACTGGCCACCATCGCCAGCGACATGAGCGCAACGGCCACGGCGTAGATCATCGGCATCTCGGCGGCGGCGCGGGGGTATTGGCTGGCGTCGAGGAAGAAGACGCCAGCCACGACGAGGCCGAATACTCCCAGCAGCAGACGACTGACGTTCATGGCGCCCTCCTCCTCGGCAACTCGCCGGTCACTCAACGGCCGACCTGATCCTTGACCGAGTCCCAGATTTCCCGATAGTCGCTCTCCATCTTGTCGATCATGGCGCGGTAGTCGTCACCGGTGACGACATCGAGATTCATGGCGCGCTTTTCCGCCTGGGCCTGGAAGTCGGGGTCCTTGGCCAGGGTCTGGAACGCTTCGATCAGTTGCTGCCGGGCCTCTTCCGGGATATCGGCCGGCGCGCTGTAACCGCGCGAGGAGCCCGCCACCACATCGACGCCCTTCTCCTTCATGGTGGGAACGTCGGGCAGACTGGTCAGGCGCTTCTCGGCGAACACCGCCAGCGCCCTCAGATTGCCGGACTCGACCTGGCCGTAGACGTTGCCCACGTTGTTGAAGCTGGCATCGATCTTGCCGCCCATGGCCGCCGTCGCGGAGGGGCCGTCGCCTTGGAACGGCACCTTCTTGAACGACAGCCCCTTGGCCTGCTCGAGCAGGATGGTGGTGAAGAAATCATCGCCGCCGACACCGGAGTTACCGATGGTCACGGTACCCGGGCTCTGCTCGGCGGCCGCGAAGAGATCCTCGATGGTCTGATAGGGGCTGTCCGCACTGACGACGACGATGCCTGGATCGGTCACCACGTTGGCGATCGGGGTCATCTCATCGGTCTTGTAGGTGATGGCATCGTTCATGATGTAGTTGGTCATCAGCATCGGCGTGTTGGTGATGCTGATGGTGCTGCCGTCGTTGGGCGACTGCTTGGCCAGCCGCGTCCACGCGACGGCCCCGGTGGCGCCGGGCATGTATTCATTGACGAAATCGACACCAAGGATCTCGCTCAGCCGCGGCTGTACCAGTTGAGCCAGGGCGTCACTGCCGCCCCCTGGCTTGAATCCCTGCAATACGGTGATCTCGTCGCCTCCCACGTAATCGGCGGCTTGCGCCAGGGGAGACAGGCTGACGGCCACGGCGGCGATTGTCAGCCAATGGCGAAGGGGTTTGGCGTGCATGGTCGATTCCTCTCTGACGGAGTCAGTTTGTCGTTGTCGTACCTACGCTTTGTGTTGCCGACTTGTCGTGCCAGAAAGAACGTATTAATTTATCGATCAAATTGTCAATAATATTGACGCCAATAGCGACTAAAGCAGTAACGTCTTGCAAAATGACGTCAAAGGCCGAAAAAGCAGGGTCATCTTCGAAGTCGGCATGGCAGAATCGATTCCGCAACCGGCCGTGAAGCGATACCGCTGCCTTAGCAACGGGTAGCGCTTGCTCCACCCCCTGGCCGCTGCGGACAATGACTGACCGAGTGACGCGAACTTCATCGTGACGGGAATACATTCATGCCAAAGCGAGACACCGCCAAACCGACCTCCGCCGCCGCCGGCCATCGTCTCGCCGACGAACACGCGGAACCCCAGGTCGAGGGGGTGCGCGTCGCCGATATCGTCTCGGCCATCGAAGAGGATATCGTGCTGAATCGCGCGCACCCGAAGGAGAGACTGGTCGAGGAAGACCTGATGCAGCGCTTCGCCGGCAAGCGCCACGTGGTGCGCCAGGCGCTGTTTCAGCTCGAGAACGCCGGCCTGGTGGAGCGGATCAAGAATCGCGGGGCCTTCGTCAAGTCCTACACGCCCGAAGAGGTGGAGGGAATCTACGTCATGCGCGAGCTCCTGGAGGAGGCCGCCGCGGACCGTATTCCGATGCCGGCGCCGCCTTCGCTGATCGAGGCCCTGACCGACATACAGGCCCGGCACAGCGCCGCGGTGGAGAGCGGCGACCTGCGCGCGGTGTTCCACCACAACATCGCCTTCCACCGCACCCTGTTCGCGGCCTGCGGCAACGACTACCTCGCCGACACGATCAACGAGTTCGCCCAGAAGGCCCACGCCATCCGCTTCATCGGCACCACCGACCGTGAAGCCATCCTGCTGGCCCGGGACGAGCATCTGGCCATGATCGACGCGCTCGAGCGCCAGGATCGCGCCGAGCTACACCGACTCTGCTACCGGCATCTCCAGCCCTCCAAGGAGCGTTACCTGCATCTCTATCGGATTCGGGAAGGCGGCTGATAGCGGCTGATAAGAGTGATGGCTGGCCTCGAGGCCCGCCATCACTTCGGCACCCGGCGCTGGATGGTCGGCGGCCGCAGGAAGGTGAAATCACAGCCTTGGTCCGCTTGGGTGATCTGCTCGAGAAACAGCTTGCGATAGCCCCGCTCGGCGGTCAGCGCGACTGGCCGCCAGCCTTCCCGGCGCCGAGCCAGTTCTGCCTCGTCGACCAGCAGCTCGAGGCGCCGTTCACTGACGCTCAGGCGAATCCGATCGCCGTTCTCGACCAGCGCCAGCGGCCCGCCCAGGGCGGCTTCCGGCGTCACGTGCAACACGATAGAGCCCGCCGCCGTGCCGCTCATGCGACCGTCGGAGATTCGCAGCATGTCGCGCACGCCCTGCCGGGCCAGCTTGCGCGGAATCGGCAGATACCCGGCTTCGGGCATTCCCGGCGCACCCACCGGGCCGATACGCTTGAGCACGAGGACATCCTCCGCCGTCACGTCCAGCGCCGGATCGTCGATTCTCGCGGCCATGTCCTCGGCATCCTCGAACACCACCGCACGCCCCTCATGCTCCATCAGTCGGGCATCGGCGGCCGACTGCTTGATGATCGCGCCATCGGGCGCCAGGTTGCCACGCACGAATGCGATCCCGCCGGCGGGGTAGAGCGGCGCGTCGAAGCGATGCACCACCTGCTGCTCGAACGCCGGCGCGGCGTCGATCTCCTCCCCCAGCGTGCGACCGGTCACGGTCATGGCATCCAGATGCAGCAGCGGCTTCAGCTCGCGCAGCACGGTGGGCAGTCCGCCGGCACGATGCAGATCTTCCATGTAGTGCTGGCCCGACGGCTTGAGATCGACCAGCACCGGCGTCTCGCGGCTCATGCGGTCGAAGGCGGCCAGGTCGATGTCGATACCCATGCGCCCGGCGATCGCGGTCAGGTGGATGATGCCGTTGGTCGAACCACCGATCGCCAGCAGCACGCGCAGCGCATTCTCGAACGCCTTCTCGGTCAGTATCTTGTCCGGCGTCACGCCCGCCCGTGCATTGATCACGGCCTGGCGACCGGTCGCCTCGGCGACACGCATGCGATCCGCGGTCACCGCCGGCGGCGAGGCGCTGCCGGGCAGGGCGACCCCCAGCGCCTCGCTGATACACGCCATGGTGCTGGCCGTCCCCATGACCGAGCAGGTGCCGACACTGCCGACCAGCTTGGCGTTGACCTCTTCGATCTCCTGGTCATCGATCTCCTGGCCGCGATACATGCCCCAGTAGCGACGACAGTCGGTGCAGGCCCCTACCCGGACGCCGCGATGGCCGCTGGTCAGCATGGCGCCGGTGACCAGCTCGAGCATCGGCAGGTTGGCGGAAGCCGCTCCCATCAACTGGGCGGGAACGGTCTTGTCGCACCCGCCGATGAGGACCACCGAGTCCATTGGCTGGGCACGAATCATCTCTTCCGTGTCCATCGACATCAGGTTGCGCAGATACATGCTGGTCGGCGTGGAAAAGCTCTCGGCGATCGAGATGGTCGGAAATTCGATCGGCAACCCGCCCTCCAGCATTACCCCGCGCTTGACCGCCTCGATCAGTTGCGGGGCATTGCCATGACAGGGGTTGTAGCCGCTGCCGGTATTGACGATGCCGACGATGGTGCGATTGAGTGCATCGTCGCTGTACCCGGCGCCCTTGATGAACGCCTTGCGCAGGAATAGCGAGAAACCGGCATCGCCGTAGTTCACCAGGCCCTGGTTGAGCCCTGTCTGGCGCTCCTCGTCCGGTTTGTGGTGCCGCTCGTCGCTGGGGGAGTGGGTCGTCATGGCATCCTCATCGTCAATATTATTAATAATATTATTGACGCAAGTAACCACAGTTGGCGCGGCAAAGACATCCGACTTAAGCCGTAGCCTCATCCGTGAAGAGGTGCGAAGCGGATTTAGCAGCAACGGTCCTTATCGCCTAACCTTGTGGCGAGCGGCGGCCACGAACCGCTGCCGATACCCGCAAGGACCGCGACAAAGGATGAAGACGATGACGCTTTTCGAAGACCTGCGTGAGAGCCACGACAAGCAGCGCCGCCTGCTGGACCTGCTGGTCAAGACCCACGGCGACAGTGAAGGCCGCGACGAGTTGTTCAAACGGCTGCGCGCCGAACTCGAGAATCATGCCGCCGCCGAAGAGCGGGCGCTCTATATTCCAATGATGGAATACGACATGACCCAGGAGAAGGCACGGCACAGCGTCGCCGAACATCACGAGATCGACGAGCTGCTGGAAACCCTGGAAACCACCGAATACGACTCGCCGGGCTGGTTGGCCAGTGCCAAGAAACTCCAGCACCTGGTCACGCACCATCTCGACGAAGAGGAACAGGAAGTGTTCCAGTTGGCGGGCCGCGCGCTGGACGACTCGAAGAAGGCCGATCTGGCCAAGACTTACCGCCACGAGATGGAGAGCCGGGAAGCCAGCTGAATGGCAGACATCCGACGACCGCTCCGGCCGGAGCGGTCGTCACGCTGGTCGCCGGAATCCGGCGGCGCCAGCGGCGGGTGCAACTTTTTCCTGTCGGAAAACTCTCAGCAACAGCCATAAAAGGAAGGATCCTCATGTTGCTGCCCTCGAGACTCCCGCGATATCCGCGACTGACCTGGCTCGCCCCTTTCACTCTGCTCGCGGGTTGCACGGGCGTCCCCGAAGGCACGCAACCGGTCGGTGACTTCCAGATCGACCAGTATCTGGGCCAGTGGTACGAAATCGCCCGGCTCGACCACGGCTTCGAGGAAGGCCTGGAGTGCGTCACCGCGGAGTACACTCGTCGCGCCGACGGCGACATCCGCGTCGTCAATCGTGGCTACGACCCTGCCAAGGGCAGTTGGGAAAGCGCCGAGGGGCACGCCAGCTTCGCCGGGGACCCCAGCGTCGGCCATCTGAAGGTCAGCTTCTTCGGTCCTTTCTACGCAGGCTACAGCGTGCTGGCGCTGGACGAGAGTTATCAACATGCTCTCGTCGCCGGCCCGGACCGGGACTACCTGTGGATACTTTCACGGGATCCGACGCTGGACGAGCCCACCTATACGGCGCTGATCTCGCAGGCCCGCCAACTCGAGTTTCCGGTCGACGAGCTGATTCAGGTCACCCAGGATCCGGATGCCTGCCCGCGAGCCGGCGGTTCGGGAAAACCACGGGCTTGAGGCTGCCGCTCGTGCTTTGGTCGACATCCCGGCGCCTCCGGCGGTCATTGCCGAAAGACGTTCTATAGTGGGTACAGCCATTTTTACCTGGAGCCCGCCATGACCCTCGATCGTCGACAGCTTCTGCGCAACTCTGCCTTGATCGGCGTCTCCGCCGCGTTCTCGCCCGGCCTGCTGGCCCAGACCACCGAGGCCCCGCCCACTCGCTATCCCGACGAGGCATGGCAGGTGCTGGACGACCGCTTCAAGCCTTATTACCTGTTCAATACCCCGCTCGAGCGCCACTGGTCCGGCGGGCTATGGCTCGAAGGCCCCGCCTGGAACGCGGTCGGCCGCTACGCTGTCTTCAGCGATATCCCCCGAGCCCGGCAGATGCGTTGGGACGAGATGACCGGCCAGGTCAGCGTGTTGCGCGAAGGCGTGGGTCACTCCAACGGCAATGCGTTCGACCACCACGGCCGCCTGGTCGCCTGCGAGCACTCTCCGGCGAGGGTCGTGCGCTACGAATGGGACGGCTCCACCACCGTGCTGGCGAGCCGTTACCAGGGCAAGCGGCTGAACGCCCCCAACGACCTGGTGATCCTGCCCAATGATGGGGTGATCTTCACCGATCCCGGCTACGGCGCCCACGTCGACTACGAGGGAGAGAAGCGCGCGCTGGAGATCAAGCCGGCGATCTACTATGTCGACGACACGCTGGACACCCCCAAGCTGCTGAGCGACGAGCTGGGCAAGCCCAACGGCATCGCCCTGTCCGGCGACGGCCGGACGCTCTATGCCAGCGATACCGCTCCCTCCCACTTCCCCGACCGCCCGGCAACGGTGTCGCGCTGGACACTCTCCCAGGACGGCCAGTCGCTCAGCAACCGCGAGACCCTGGTGTCGAGCAAGGACGCCGAGACCTACGATGGCATCACCCTGGATCAGGACGACAATCTGTGGGCGGCGACCTCCGGCGGCAAGGGCCATGACGGCGTCTCGATCTTCTCTCCCGACGGGGACCGTATCGGCCGGATCCTGCTGCCGGAGGTGTGTGCCAACCTCTGCTTCGTCGGCGAGCATCGCAACCGGCTGCTGATGGCGGCGAGCCGTTCGATCTATACCCTCTACACCGGAACCCGCGGCGTATGAATGCCAGCGCCGTCGCTGGATCCGGTGCCGCCGGCTTTCAAGATGAGGCCGCGTTTTTTCAGCGTGTCGACGAGGCCGCTTGCCGGGACCCACGATCGGGGTAAGCTGAATGCTCCCTGACAGCAGCCGAGAATCGGCATGAACCCGATCCACCCCTTGTTCGCGCCGATCTCCTCCTCTCCCGGGTTCCGGGAGAGTTCGATCAGCGCCTCGATGCCCCGAGATCTCCATGCTCGATGACTGGCTCTCGGCAACGCTAGACGGCGGCGTCGCCGGTCGACCCGCCAGTGGCCCGCTCCCAGGCGGGCGTTACCGGCTCCACGGCGAGGGGATTCTCGAGCTGACACCGGATGTCGCCGCTTCCGATGCGCGCAGCGTGGTGATTTCCGCGGGTATCCACGGCAACGAGACCGCTCCCATCGAGCTGGTCGGCGAGCTGCTCGTCGCGCTGGAGGCCGGACGTCTCGTGCTGGGGGCACCGCTACTGGTCATCCTCGGCAATATTCCCTCGATTCGCGCGCAGACGCGTTTCGTCACCACCAATCTCAACCGCCTGTTCCGGCGTGGGCTCGACCAAAAGGGAGAGGAGCCAGAACGGGCGCGGGCGTTGATGCATGCGGTCGACGACTTTTTCGCGCGTCACCGCCATCGCCCACTGCATCTCGACCTGCACACCGCCATACGCGACAGCCGCTATCCGCGCTTCGCCGTGGTGCCCTATGCGGAGGGAGAGGCAGAGACCCAGCCTCGCTCGGCATGGCCCGATCTAGCCGCGGCTGGCATGCAGGCCGTACTGCTCCAGCATCGACACAGCTGGACCTTCTCTCACTACTCCCGCCACTACCACGCCGCCGAAGCCTACACGCTGGAACTCGGCAAGGTACGCCCGTTCGGCGCCAACGACCTCGACGCCCTGGACGGTATGCGGGGGTGGCTCGCCACGCTGGCGCAGGGCGTCCCGCCGGCCAGTGGCGACGTGGCCGACCTCCGATTCTTCCAGGTCGCCTTCGAGCTGATGCGTACGAGCGATACCTTTCGACTCACCTTTGCCGAGGATGTCGCCAATTTCAGCGAGTTCGCGGTGGGGGAAAGGCTGGCAGAGGACGAAACGGAAGGCCCCTTCGTGGTGGAAGAGGCGCCACTGTCGGTGGTCTTTCCCAATGCCCAGGTCGAGCTCGGTGCGCGCGCGGCGCTGCTGGTGCGGCCCTGCGCTGTTCCCGACTAGGCCTGGCGGCGGCATCGACGACCGCGATCGCCGATTCGCCCAAGACGATTTTCGATTCGCTGAACAATGACAACACCATTCAGGAGTTTTCCAAAATGAACAAAGAGTTACCCTTCGATCACCTGCCCCTGTCCCGTCCCCGTCGACGCTCCGACTTGGCGTTATCTGGAACCTAACGGCGAAACTGCTAGAATCGCCGCATTTTTCGCCGGGGAGTCGGCGTCGCCAACGCCATCGAAGATGGCACGGTCGACAGCAAGACGGGCCATCTGACGCCGTGCCGCTTCCCGCCAGCCAACCCACTCGGTGGACAACATCATGGCCGCGACCCCCATTCCCCTGGAAGCGAAGGGCATCAAGAAGCGCTTCGGCGATCACGAGGTACTCAAGGGGATCTCTCTCCAGGCACAGAAAGGCGACGTCATCACGCTGATCGGTGCTTCCGGTTCCGGGAAAAGCACGTTCCTGCGCTGCATGAACCTGCTGGAACAGCCCGACGAAGGCGAACTGATCGTTCACAACGAGACCATCGGTTTCCGCGCCACCAAGCACGGCCGCGAGCCCGCCGACTGGAAGCAGGTCGAGCGCATTCGCGCCAAGCTCTCGATGGTGTTTCAGAACTTCAACCTCTGGTCGCACATGACCCTGCTCGAGAACGTCATCGAGGCGCCGGTCAACGTGCTGAAGAAACCCAAGAAGCAGGCGATCGAAGAGGCCCGCGCCCTGCTCGATCGCGTCGGCCTGCTGGATCGCGCCGACTACTTCCCGACCCAGATGTCCGGCGGTCAGCAGCAGCGCGGTGCCATCGCCCGGGCACTGGCGATGGACCCGGAGGTCATGTTGTTCGACGAGCCGACCTCGGCGCTCGATCCGGAACTGGTCGGTGACGTCCTCAAGGTCATGCGCGACCTCGCCGACGAGGGCCGCACCATGATTCTGGTGACCCACGAGATCGCCTTCGCCCGGGATGTCTCCAGCCAGGTAATCTACCTGCACCAGGGCGTGGTCGAAGAGGTCGGCGCACCGGCCGACGTCCTCGACAACCCGCGCTCCGAGCGCCTGCGCCAGTTCCTGGCGCCCAAGCACTGAGGCGGAAACCATCATGATCGACCTGCAAGGCTACGGCCCGCGGCTGCTCGAGGGGGCGCTGGTCACCGTCGAACTGGCGGTGCTATCGCTGATACTCGCAGTCATCCTGGGACTGTTGACCGCCAGCGCCAAGCTGTCGCGCAATCGGCTGATCCACGGCATCGGCACGCTCTACACCACGCTGGTGCGCGGCGTACCGGACCTGGTGCTGATGATGCTGCTGTTCTACGGCGGGCAGATCGGGATCAACATGCTCACCGACCAGCTCTACTACGCCTTCGACATCGACATCTTCATCAACGTCGACGCCTTCGTGGCGGGCGTCATCACCATCGGCCTGATCTTCGGGGCCTACATGGGCGAAACCTTCCGCGGCGCCTTCCAGTCGGTGGAAGAGGGACAGATGGAAGCCGCGCGAGCCTACGGCATGAGTCCGCTGCTCGCCTTCCGGCGTGTCCGGTTCCCGCTGATGATGCGCCATGCCCTGCCGGGGATCGGCAACAACTGGATGGTGCTGCTCAAGACCACTGCGCTGGTCTCGATCATCGGCTTGACCGACATGGTCCGAGTGGCCGCCGAGGCGACCAAGGCAACCCACGAGCCCTTCCTGTTCATGATCCCGGTGGCACTGATCTACCTGCTGATCGCCACGCTTTCCGAATGGGGCTTCGCCAAATTGACCAAGCGCTATAACACCGGCTTCGGGGAGTCCAGCGAATGGAACAATTGAACGGCTGGTTCACCGAACTGCTGTCCGGCAACGCGATCTTCACCGCCAATACGCTCAGCTTCTACTGGGGCGGGCTCGTCACGACGGTGCAGCTGGTCTTCCTGTCGCTGCTGATCGGCGTGATCCTGGCGGTGCCGCTGGCCATCGGCCGCGGCTCGAAGCGGCGCTGGATCAAGCTGCCGATCTACGCCTATACCTATGTCTTCCGCGGTACGCCGCTTTTGATCCAGCTCTATCTGGTCTACTACGGCGTGGTCTTCTTCGACGGCATCCAGGACAGCATCTTCTGGGTGGTGTTCAAGCAGGCGTTCTTCCCGGCGCTGATCGCGTTCACGCTCAATACCGCGGCCTATACCACCGAGATCTTCCATGGCGCGATCAAGAATACCGCCAAGGGCGAGATCGAGGCCGCCCGCGCCTACGGCATGTCGCGCAAGCTGATGATGCGCCGCATCATCCTGCCCAGCGCCTTCCGTCGCGCCCTGCCGGCCTACGGCAACGAGGTGATCTTCATGCTCCACGCCAGCGCCGTGGCCAGCGTCGTGACGATCATGGATCTGACCGGGGCGGCGTACTACGTCTACGCCCGCTTCTATGCCCCGTTCCAGGCGTTCATCTTCGTGGCGCTGATCTATCTCTGCCTGACCTTCAGCATCATGTTCCTGTTCCGCAGGCTGGAAAAACGATTGCTGGCGCACCTGCGCCCACGGGGCGCCTGACGGCCGGCGATTCGGTCACGACGGCGTCGCTTCCCGATCATCAACCACCAATCACAAGAGAGTCGAACATGAACAAGTGGATCACCAGCGCCCTGCTCGCCGGCGCACTCGTCTCCGGCCAGTTCCTCGGCCAGGCCATGGCGCAGGACGACAAGGACACCGTTCGCCTGGGCATCGACGTCCCCTACGAGCCGTTCGTCATGCGCGATGCCGACGGCAAGCTCGAGGGCTTCGAGATCGACCTCGGCAACGAGCTGTGCGCTCGCGCCAACCTCGAGTGCAGCTGGGTCGAACAGAGCTGGGACGGCATCATTCCCGGCCTGCTGGCGCGCAAGTACGATGCCATCCTCTCCTCGATGGCGATCACCCCGGAGCGCGAGCGCCAGGTGATGTTCTCGCTGCCCTACTACAACACGCCGAGCGTCTGGATCACCGCCCGGGATCGCGACATCGACATCGATGACAAGGCTTCGCTCAAGGGTCTTTCGGTGGGCGTGCAGCGCGGCACCATTCGCGACGTCTACGTCACCCAGGAGTACGGTGACGTCCTCGACATCCACCGCTACGGCTCCTCCCAGGAGGTGGTCAACGATCTCAAGTCCGGCCGGCTCGACCTGACCTTCGAGGATTTCCCGATCGCCAACGACGCCATCGACTTCCGCCAGGAAGACAGCCCTTACAAGCAGCTCGGCGACAGCATCAAGACGCCGACGTCGATCTTCGGCAAGGGTGCCGCCATGGCGTTCCGCCAGCGCGACAAGGCGCTGGCCGCCAAGTTCGACAAGGCGATCTGCGAGGTGTACGCCGACGGTACCTTCGACAAGCTGATGGATCAGTACTTCGACTACGACCTGTCGGTCCGCCCCAGCGAAGCCGACTGCGCCCAGTAACCCAGTCCCTTCCGGTCGCTGCCGCGCCAGCGACCGGACCTATCGATTCTCGAGCCGAGGAAGCGTCGTGGAACATCGGAGACACCCATTGATCAGCCCGGTGCCGGGCACCGAGCGACAGATCGACAGCTTTCACTACGGCCCGGCGGACGCCGAGCGCCACCTGTACATCCAGGGTGCCCTGCACGCCGACGAACTGCCCGGCATGCTGGTGGCCTGGACCCTGAAGCAGCGCCTGGCCGAACTCGAAGCCCAGGGCCTGCTGGCCTGCCGCGTCACCCTCGTCCCGGTGGCCAACCCGGTCGGCCTGGACCAGCAACTGATGGACACGCCGCTGGGCCGCTATGACTTCGAGAGCCTGACCAACTTCAACCGCCGTTACGCCAACGCCGCCGACGAGATCGCCGCTGGCCTGGACGCCGCGTTGAACGACGACGTCGCCCACAACCGCGACCTGATCCGCGACCGGTTCGAGGCAGCGCTCGATGCAATGACACCGACGACGACGCTGGAGTCGATGCGTCTGACCCTGCAGCGCCTGGCCTGCCGTGCCGACTTCGTGCTCGACCTGCACTGCGATTTCGATGCGGTGGAGCATCTCTACACCACGCCGGCGGCATGGCCGGTATTCGAGCCGCTGGCACGCTATTTCGGCGCCAAGGCGAGCATGCTGGCGACCGACTCCGGCGGACAGTCGTTCGACGAGTGCTTCACGCTGGTGTGGGAGCGGCTTCAGCAGACCTTCGGCGACCGTTTCCCGCTCGATTACGGCTGTCAGTCGGTGACCCTGGAGCTGCGCGGGCAGCGCGACGTCGATCACGACCTCGCCGCTCACGACGCCCAGGCGATCATCGACTGGCTCCGCCACCTGGGACTCGTCGCCGGCGAGGCGCCGCCCCTGCCCGAGCTGGCCTATCCCGCCACCGAACTGGCGGCGATGGACTTCCTGCACGCGCCGATCGGGGGGCTGCTGGTGTTCCATGCCAGGCCGGGAACGGCCGTCGAGGCGGGTCAGCTCATCGCCGAGATCATCGACCCGATCAGCGATCGCGTCGAGCCGGTCCGCGCGCCGCAGGCAGGCATGTTCTACGCTCGCAGCCAGCGCCGCATGGCCACGGCCGGCATGATCGTCGCCGATATCGCCGGCCACCACAGTCACCGCAGCGGCTACCTGCTGGCGCCGTGAACCAGGCGTTGATCGAGGTGATATTCAACCGTGTAAGCTTTCGTTATGCTGCGGTTGTCATCCATCGGATGTCGTAGATCGTTCGCCGCCCACGGAGCGCCGGACGAACCGGGACCGAGTCGCAACACACAAGAACACACGCATCACGAGAGAGAAGCGATCCATGAAAAAACTGCTGACCACCAGCCTGCTTGGCGCCGCGCTGATCGCGGGCGTCGTCCAGGCCCAGGACACCGAACAGCTGCGTATCGGCGTCGACGTTCCCTACGAGCCGATGGAATATCGCACTCCGGATGGTGAACTGACCGGCTTCGACATCGAGCTCGGCAACGCCATGTGCGCGCAGATCAAAGCCGACTGCGAATGGGTCGTGCAGGCGTGGGATGGCATCATTCCGGGCCTGCTGGCGCGCAAGTACGACGCCATCATGTCGTCGATGACGATCAATGACGAGCGCCGCCAGACCGTGCTCTTCTCCGACCCTTACATCAAGCCGCCCTCCGCCTGGTTCGCCGCTGCCGACAGCGGCATCGAGACCACCTACCCCGAGTCGCTCAAGGGCAAGACCATCGGCGTCCAGCGCGGCACGCTGCAGGACAACTACGTCACCGACATGTACGGCGACGTGGCCAACATCAGCCGCTACACCACCGCCGACGACCTGGTGCTGGACATGGATGCCGGACGCGTCGATATCGCCTTCCTCGATTTCCCGGTGGGCAAGTCCACGCTGCTGGACAGCAAGGATGGCGACTACGTCACCGTCGGCGACATGATCAGCGAGCCGGAAAAATACTTCGGCGAAGGCTTCGGTATCGCCTTCCGTCCCCGCGACAAGGAGCTCGCCGAGCGCTTCGACGACGCCCTGGCCACGCTGAAGGACAACGGCACCTACCAGAAGATCTACGACAAGTACTTCAAGACCCAGCAGTAGAGGTCGACGGCGGGCGTCCCACGCCCTGCCTCTCGAACGCAAGGCCCCGGTCCCAGGATCGGGGCCTTGTCGTTTCCGCCAGCCGGGGCGATCGGCACCCCTGCCGTATCGCGGACGTCGCCTCGGCGCTCTAGCTCGCCGCCTCGCGTTGCGCCATCGCGAACTCCTCCTCCGGCGACAGGATCAGCCGATGACGACCGACCAGCGCGAAGTAGGCGATCGCGACGGCGAACCATACGATGACGCCGAGGATGCCGACCCGATAGGTGGGATCGCTCAGCTGGAAGAACAGCGTCACCAGTGCGATGACGATGGTGATCCAGGCGCCGGGCACCCCGAAAGGACTGCGATAGGGGCGCGGGATGTCGGCACGGTTCCTGCGCAGCAGGATGAACGATGCCGCCTGGGCGATGTAGGAGCACATGGCGCCGAACACCGCCATGTTGAGCAGGGTTCCGCCGATCACCGCCGATCCCTGGTCGATCCCCAGGCCGGTGAACAGTATCAGCATGATGACCAGCCCCAGGCAGGCACCGGCGATCATCGCCACGTGCGGCGTCTTGCGGGTGCCGTGGGTGACCGACAGCCAGGTCGGGAAGTAGCCGGCACGCGACAGCGAGTAGATCTGACGCCCCTGGGCGAAGATGATGGTATGGAAGCTGGAGATCAGCCCGATGATCGCCACCAGCGCCAGGACCTTGGCCAGGCCGCTGCCGTAGATGGCGGCAAAGCCGTCCAGCAGTGGCTCACCGCTCTGGCCGAGGGCGTAGGCCCCGACGCCGACCAGTGAAGGGTTGAGAAACAGCACCATCGAGGCGGAGACGATCAGGGTGATCATCCCCAGGATGATGCCCTTGGGCATGTCTCGCTTGGGATCGACCGACTCCTCCGCCGCCAGTGGCAACTGCTCGATCGCCAGGAACAGCCACACCGCGAAAGGCATCGCCGCCAGCGCGCCACCAATGCCCATCGGCAGCAACGGCCCGCCGCCACCCTCCAGCAATTCACCGCCGCTGCCGATATTGAGCGCCCAGGTGGAGAAGTCGATGTTGGGAATCGCCGATACCCAGAACACGATCAGCACCGCAAGCGCCATCAGCGTCACCGTCAAGGTGACCTTGAACGACAGCTCCACGCCCACGATATTGAGTCCCACGAACAGGATATAGCCTATCACCCACCATAGCGGCTGCATCGCCGCTGGCGTCTCGAAGATGCTGCCCAGGTAGGAACCGATGAAAAAGACGATGACCGCCGGGGTCAGGATGTACTCGACGTTCTCGCACAGGCCGGTGATGAAGCCACCCCAGGGCCCCATCGAAGAGCGCGCGAAGGAGTACGCCGCTCCCGTGTGGGGTAACGCCGGGGACATCTCGGCGATACAGAATGTCAGCCCCAGATACATGATCGCAATCAACGCGGTCGCGATCGCCATGCCGCCCCAGCCGCCGATGGAGAGCCCCAGATTCCAGCCGGAGTAGTGGCCGGAAATGACCGCGCCGACGCCCAGCGCCCATAGCGACCAGGGGCCGGCATATCGGCTCAGGCCACGCTGTTCGAAGTAACTGGCGTCTTCCTGCCGGTATTGAATGTTGGAGGGTTGCTGTTTCATATCCGCCTCTCGCCACTGTCGTTGTCCTTGTTGTCGTCGGTGCAGCGCGGTGAGACCAGCCGCTGCATCCCGCATCCCGTTTCCCCTCGAGGTGCGAGGAGACCTTGCGCTTTCAGAAATACTGCAGACCCCACGGGTCCGCAAACCCCTTGGCGCGGATGGGACAGTGTCCGAAAGAGAGTCACGAGGAAAACCGTCTCGCGCGGTGGGAAATCACCGCAACAATCACCGGGAACCGCTACGTAAGACAGCAATTGTTTACCGTTCTGGTGTGGAGAGCGGCACTCGCTATCCGTATCGTGCTGGGTAACGCTGGATCTATCGAAGACAGACGACGCCCCCGAAGGCGTCGCATAAAAAGGACGATGGCCCATTACTGGAAGCTATCGCCACCGAGTCGCAGGGGGATTCCATGGAGTCATGGTTCAGTACAACGCCGGGAGAGATCGTCTTTTGGCTGGCGCTCTGCTCGCTCGCCATGATCCTCCGGCACCGCATGCCGGGCTGGTGGGCGCTGTCGCTTCGACCGGACAGCGGCGGCGGCGCGGAGGCCGCCGTCCAGGTGGCCGCTCACCCCGTCACTGGCAAGCTCCAGGTCTATCATCTCTCGCGCTGGTTCGACGCGGTCCTGATCGATCCGGCCAACCCTCCGCTACGTGATGGCGAGACCGTCTACCTGATACGCTGGGAGTCGCGCCAGGCCTGGGTCAGCCGCGTCCGCAGCCACACGCCGGCCCCGCGCCACAAGCACAAGCGCTGGCAATGGAGCCTTCATTAGGCGCTACCCGAGGCCCCCCAAGCCGTCCGGCGCCGATCAGCCGGTGACCCGTCGAACGCTCCACGCTAGCCCAGCCTTCGCCTGGCTACGGTCAAAGAGACTCACCCTCGAGGTCCCTGTCAGGTCGCCGATGGCTTGGCGAACCGCGCGACCAGCCTCGCCATCCCCGGCCCCACCAGCACGACCGTGAACAGCCTGAGCGTCTGCAGCGCGACCACCAACCCCACATCCGCATGGGTATCGATCGCGATGATCGTCATCGAATCGAGGCCGCCAGGACTCGTGCCCAGATAGGCAGTAATGAAAGTGGTGTGCATCAGCAGCGTCATCAGCCAGGCGGAGACGGCACAGAGCGCAATCAGCACCAGCGAGGCGAAAATCATCTTGCCGAGCGCGCGCGCGATGTTGTGGACCGTCTCCCGGTCGAAGCGGAGTCCCACGTAGGCGCCGATCACCCCGTAAGCGAGCTCGAGGAGCGGCTGGGGCAGCACGATGGTGATGAGTCCGCTCAGGCTCAATACGCTGCCCAGCACCACCGGCCCGAGCAACGCACCCGCGGGCAACCGGCGGTCGAATAACCACACGCCGCCGACGACGACCGCTAGCGTGGCAACGAAGCTGCCCAGCTCTGCCAGGCTGGCGGGCAGGTTGGCCGCGTGCCCCTGGCCGGCGCTGTCCGTCACGCCAAGGTAGTGGCTGACCAGGGCCCCCACCAGCACCACGCAGACCACGCGCACGTACTGCATCGCCGCCACGATCCGCGGATCAGCATCGCTCTCCTCGGCCATCGCGACCATCGCCGCGGCGGCGCCCGGCGTCGTGCCCCAGGCCGCCGTCGAGCCAGGCAGGCCGCCGTAGCGCACCAGCCCTATGCCCACCCCCAGGCTCAGCAGCAGGGTGATCGCCGTGGCGATCAGCATCACCGGCCAGGCATCGAGAATCTTGAACAGCACCGACAGGGTCAGCGTCTGGGCGATCAGCACGCCGATCACCCCCTGGCTGAGCTTGAAACCGGTGCGGGGCAGCTTCAGGCCACCGACCAGCACCCCGTAGGCGATCGATACCGCCATCGGGCCGATGAATCCGCCGGCCGGCATATGCACCGCGTTCAACGACCGATTGGCAACGACGCAGCCGAGCACGAGCAGCAGCCATCGCAACCACGTCGGGGGGCGGAAGCGCGATGATGGCTGGCTGGGCACGGAGGGGTCAGTGGGCAAGTTCGAACTCCGATAAAAGGCTAATGATATCAACTTTGACCAAAGCGCGGCATCGTTTGTCGACAATCTTTGGTTTCAAACTGTCAGCGACACGTCACCGCTCACGCCGGCCCGGAAGGCTGCTACAGTCAATGAATCAGGCGCAGTGCCAGCCCCTGCCATGGAGACCGACATGCTTCGAAATCTGGTGACCTTCCCCGGTGCCGCCCTGTTGTTGTCGCTTGGCGGTGAGGCCTTCGCCGCGGAGCCGGTACGGAGCGGTCCGCCCAATGCGCCGGAGCAGACCCCGGCCTTCGACGGCCAGACCCGCGCGCCGGCGCTCGACGGCGATGTCACGCTCACGGCAACGCCGGTAGCCGAGGGCCTGGCCCATCCATGGGGCCTGGCATTTGTCGACAACGATATGGCACTAGTGACCGAGCGCGCCGGGCGACTGCGTGCCGTCGACCTGCAGACCGGGACGCTGTCCGCGCCCATCGAGGGCCTGCCGGAGATCGATGCCCGTGGCCAGGGAGGTCTGCTCGACGTGGTGCTCGACCCCGACTTTTCCAGCAACCGGCGAATCTACTTCAGCTACGCCGAACCCAGGGGCGACGGCGAGAACGGCACCTCGGTCGCCCGTGGCGTCCTGAGCCAGGACCACGCCCGGCTGAGCGACGTCGAAGTCATCTTTCGCCAGACACCGGCGTGGAACTCCACCAAGCACTTCGGTGCCACGCTGACCTGGGACGACCAGAACCGACTCTACGTGACCCTGGGCGAGCGCTCGCTACCCGAACCCCGCCAACTGGCCCAGGATCTGGACACGCATCTGGGCAAGGTGGTGCGGATCCACGCCGACGGCTCGATTCCCGACGACAACCCGTTCGCCGGTGGCCAGAACGGAAGTGTCGAAAAAGGCGGCCTGCCCGAGATCTGGTCGTACGGCCATCGCAACGTCCAGGGCGCGGCGCTGAACCCCGCCAGCGGTGAACTCTGGACCATCGAACACGGGCCCAGGGGCGGCGACGAACTCAACGTTCCCGAGGCCGGCCACAACTACGGCTGGCCCGTCATCACCTACGGCGAGGACTACAGCGGTGCGCCGATCGGCGAAGGCGTGACCGCCAGGGAGGGAATGGAACAGCCGATCTACTACTGGGACCCGGTGATCGCGCCCGGCGACATGACGTTCTATCAGGGGGATCGCTTCCCTGGTTGGGAGGGCGATCTGATCATCGCGTCGCTGTCGCCGGGCGGACTGGTGAGGCTGACGCTCGACAGCAAGCGTGTCAGCGGCGAGCAGCGTCTTTTGGAGAAGCTGGGCCGCGTACGCGATGTCGAGGAGGGCCCCGACGGCGCGCTCTGGGTGCTGACGGACTCCAGCAACGGCGCGCTGGTCCGTATCACCCCGAACGGCGAGTGATTTCCAAACTCACAGCGGCAAATGGATGATCGCACTGCGGATGCCGTCGGCATCGATCCACAGTTTGCCGAGCGTGATCGGCAGGCTGAATCGGCGCTTGCCCGCTGCGCCGGGGTTGAACCATAGCCTCCGCTCGTCGCCCTCTCCCCGCCACTCGTTGCGCGGCTTGTGCGAGTGGCCGTGCAGCACGGCCTCGCACGCCATCCGCTCGTCGACGTCCGCCACATCATGGACCAGTTGCAGGGGCCGGCCGTTGATCACCAGCAGGCGGTGTGACGGCAGTGCCGAACACACCCCCTCCCGGTCGATGTTGCCGCGTACGCTGTAGACCGGCGCCAGCTCGGCCAGACGCTCGAGAATGGCCGGATCGCCGACGTCGCCCAGATGAATCAACGGGCGACAATCCGCCAGCAGCGCCAGGGCTTGGTCCCGCAGCAACCCGTGGGTATCCGAAATGACCCCGACCGGAGACGTCGTCTCGACAATGTCCGCGGTGATGTTCACCGATGATCTCCCGATGAAACGGTCGAAGAGTGCAGACAAAAACGGCCCCGAGGGGCCGTCTGGAACGTTGCACGAGTCCGCTTCATGATTTGACGCTGGTCGACTTGCCCATGCCCTCGTAGGTCATATTGCCATCGGCATCGATCTGGCAGGTCAGGTTGTATTTCGCATTGCCCTCGCCGAGCAGATCGACCCGCAGCTCGAAGGTGTCTCCCTGCTCGAGCTCATCGGCGTCGTAGTCCTTGGCGTTGTTCTCGTAGATCGAATTGCCTCGGAATTTCTCGCTACCTTCGTCTTTCTGCAGGGCGAGATCGAGACAATCCTTGGCGAGTTTGGGGGCTCCCTCCGCCTGCGTCTCGGTTTCATGGGCCGGCTCCTGCTCGTTGGTCTGCGCCCCCTCCTGCTTGTTCACGTTGGGCTGATCGCTCGTCTTGTCCTGCGCCACGGCGCCACCGGCGAACAGCGTCGCGCTCAGTACCAGGCCCAGCCCGGCATTCCTCATCCATTGGGTCGCCATTGCACCTCTCCCTGTTGTGCCATTTGCCCTCGCAGTATAGGAGAGCCTCGCGATCTGCAAAGTCATCGACGCCGAGACCGCGATGGGCAGGGCCCACTCACCCCCAGAGACGTCGGCTGGCGATCGCCGCGCCTTCGCTCAGCGCCTTGAGCTTGGCCCAGGCCACGTCCTGGGCGACGAACTCGTAGCTGGCGAAGGTGCCGAAACCACAGTCCGTGCCGGCCACGACACGCTCGCGATCGCCGACGGCATCGACCGAGGCGCAGATGCGATTGGCCACCACTTCGGGGTGTTCGAGATAGTTGGTGGTGACATCGATCACCCCCGGCATCAGCAGCATGTGATCCGGCAGCGGATGGGTCTTGAACGAGACCGTCTCGTGTTCGTGACGCGGATTGCCCAGCGGGATGCTGAGTGCCCCCACCTTGGCGCGGTAGAGGATCGGCAGCAGCTCGGCGACCGGCACGTCATCCTGATGCGGGCCCTGCCAGTTGCCCCAGCAGACGTGCAGGCGCACCTTGTCCGCCGGAATGTTCTCCAGCGCCAGGTTGATCGCCTCGATATGCAGCTCGACGCGCTCGAGGAAGGTCCCCAGATCGGCATCGCCGAACAGGATCACGCGCTCCATGGCCAGATCCGGGGCGTCCAGCTGCAGCACGTGGCCGGCCGCCACGATCGCCTCGTACTCCTGCTTCAGCTCGCGGGCTACCGCCAGCACGTAGTCGCGGTCGGTGGGATAGTCGGGGTTGTCCTGGGCGCGCAGCATGGTGGTGGTGACCACGCCGGGAGAGGCCGCGGTCATGAAGGTCTCCAGCGGTGCCGGCTTGCCGGCAAGCGCCGTCGAAAACGAGGCCAGCTCCGCCTTGACCCCGGCCAGTGTCGGATCGTAGTGCACCGCACGCTGGGCCAGCGGTGTGTTCCACACCTTGGCCAGATCCTCGGAGACACCGATCTGGCGCGCCATGTGTTCGGCGTAGCCGGGGAACTTCTGGATATCCAGCGTCGGCTTGCGCCGACCTTCACCGCCGAAGCCGCTCATGCGCTCGGTCACGTAGGTCGAGAAGCCCACTCGTGGCGCCTCGCCGTTGTTGATGCTGTCGAGCCCGGCATCGAGCTGGGCGCCGATCACGCCATCCAGGCAGCGCGCGACCTCGGCCTCGAACGCCGCACTGTCGACCGGCTTGCCCTGCTCCCGCAGGACCAGCATGCGCGACAGCGCCGGGGTGCGCGGCAGGCTGCCGGTATGAGTGGTGATGATGCGGTCGCGACTGACTTGCATGGCAATTCCCTGGCGTTATGGAACGGTTCGGCGGTGGCGAGCGGATCGGCTAGCGTGGCGCCACCGAAGAGGCAGGCCGCCAGGATACCCAAGCCAGAGATGCAATAGACGTGCAGCCGCATGAAAGTTGTGCAGCTCGATCATGAACCGGGCTCATGTTTCGCTTCAGCAGTCGCCTCACCACGAAAAACGCCCCGAGGGAGACCCCGGGGCGTTCATTCAGCGAAGGCGACCGCGTCGATCGCCTGGTGCCGACTCAGTCTTCCAGCGCTTCGGGCAGGTCGGTGACCGCGCCTTTCGATGCGGAACTGACCGTCTTGGCGTACTTGGCCAGCGTCCCGCGGGTATATCGCGGTGCCGGACGCTGCCAGGCCGCGCGACGCCGCTCCATCTCGGCATCGTCGATATGCACGGTCATCACGTCGTTCTCGGCGTCGATGGTGATCTCGTCGCCATCCTCGACCAGGCCGATCGGCCCGCCGACGAACGCTTCCGGCGTGATATGGCCGACCACGAAGCCGTGGCTGCCACCGGAGAAGCGACCGTCGGTGATCAACGCCACCTTGTCGCCCAGGCCGCGGCCCATGATCGCGGAGGTGGGTGTGAGCATCTCGCGCATGCCCGGGCCACCCTTGGGTCCTTCGTAGCGGATGACGACGACATCGCCGGCGACCACGGTCAGGTCGTTGATGCGTGCCTGGGCCTCCTCCTCGGAATTGAAGACCCGCGCCCGACCGGTGAAGCGGGTCCCTTCCTTGCCGGTGATCTTGGCCACGGCCCCTTCCGGCGCCAGGTTGCCGTAGAGAATGCGCAGGTGGCTGCTCGCTTTCACCGGCGCATCCAGCGGCTTGATGATCTGCTGATCGACCGGATATGGCGCCACGTCCGCCAGGTTCTCCGCCAGTGTCTTGCCGGTGACGGTGATGCAATCGCCGTGGAGCATGCCCGCATCCAGCAGTACCTTCATCAGCGGCTGGATGCCGCCGATCGCCACCAGCTCGCTCATCATGTAGTGGCCACTGGGGCGCACGTCGGCGAGCACCGGCACCCGCCTGCCGATCTCGGTGAAATCGTCCAGCGTGAGCTCGACGCCGACGGTGTTGGCGATCGCCAGCAGGTGCAGCACCGCATTGGTGGAGCCGCCGAGGGCGATGACCACGGTGATGGCGTTCTCGAACGCCTTGCGGGTCATGATGTCGGAAGGCTTGAGGTCCAGCTCGAGCAGCTTGAGCACGGCCTCGCCGGCGGCGCGGCTGTCGTCGTGCTTGGTCTGGGAGACCGCCTCCTGGGCCGAGGAGTTGGGCAGGCTCATGCCCAGCGCCTCGATCGCCGAGGCCATGGTGTTGGCGGTATACATGCCACCGCAGGAGCCCGGCCCCGGAATCGCGGTCTCCTCGATCTGCTTGACCTCGATCAGCGACTTGTTGCCCTGGGAGTAGGCCCCCATCGCCTCGAACACCGAAACGATATCGGTATGGCCCGCGCCCGGCTGGATGGTGCCGCCGTAGACGAAGATGCTGGGCCGATCGAGACGCGCCAGCCCGATCATGCAGCCCGGCATGTTCTTGTCGCAGCCGCCGATGGCGACCACCCCGTCGAAGCCTTCGCAGCCGGAGACGGCTTCGATGGAGTCGGCGATGATCTCCCGCGAGGCCATCGAGTACTTCATGCCCTCGGTGCCGTTGGCGATGCCGTCGGAGATGGTGATGGTATTGAAGATCACGCCCTTGCCGCCGGCGGCGTCGGCACCGTCACTGGCCGCTTCCGCCAGCACGTTGATATGACTGTTGCACGGCGTCACCCGGCTCCAGGTCGAGGCGATGCCCACCTGCGGCTTCTTGAAGTCCTCGTCGGTAAAGCCCACCGCGCGCAGCATGGCGCGACTGGCGGCCTTGCCGGGGCCATCGACCACGTTGGCGGAGTGACGGCGACGGTGGTCGGTATTTTCCGGGTAATCCTGACTCATCAAGCGCTCCTGTTTTCGGCTGTTCGCCTCGAGGGCGGTCTGGCTGCCTCGTCGGGCGAAGGTTGAGCGACGCATGCCGGCTGAAACGATGCCTCGAAAGATGACGGTCGGCAGGCGTCGAGGTGTCACGGTCACATGACAATGCTCGGACGCGATGGCTCTTGTGAAGCGGCTCTCGTGAAGCGAATCGGACGCGCCCGATGCAGAAAGGGTGGCCCATTGTAACGGCACCGAGCGCGCGCGGACATCCGACGATGGCGGAAATCGCGCGTCTCTCGAGGGCGGCCATCCATGCAATACTGGCCGCCATCACGTCTGCCGTCTTCACCGCACGCCGAGCGAGCCCGCCATGTTCGACTTCAAGGAAATCGAAGCCTTCGTCTGGATCGTACGCCTGGGATCGTTCCGCCTTGCCGCACAGCACCTGCACCTGACCCAGCCCTCCATCTCGGATCGTATTGCCCGGCTCGAGGAGTTCGTCGGCGGACCGCTGCTGGATCGCGCCCAGCGCCCGATCCAGCCCACACCCAAGGGTCGACAGTTCTACCGCCACGCTCAGCACATGCTGGAGACACGCCAGGAGGCGATGGCGATGCTCGAGGCCAACAACCCGTTCCAGGGAGTGCTGCGCCTCGGCGTGGTCGAGACCATCGCCCATAGCTGGTTGCCGGCGTTCATCGCCGAACTCGCCAACCGCTTCCCCGACATGACACTGCAGCTCGAGGTGGACGGCACGCCGGGACTCGCCAACCGGCTGCTCAATCGCCAGATCGACATGGCCTTCACGCTGGGACCGGTCGACGCCCAGGACATCCTCAGCCGGCCGCTATGCCACTATGCCACGGGCCTGATCGCCACCCCGCAGCTGGGCTTCTCGGCCCGGACGTTCACCCTGGAAGCGCTGGCGCGTACCGGCACGCCCTTGATCACCTTCGCCAGCGACAGCCGCCCCTACCGGGAGCTCCAGTCGCTGTTGCATCAGCAGCGCCTGGAGCGGATCAAGCTGCACTGCTCCGGCTCGGTCTGGACCATCGTGCGCCTGGCACTGGACGGTATCGGCGTCGGCGCCATCCCGCCTCGCATCGTCGAGCAGGAGATCGCCCGCGGCGAGCTCATCACCCTGCCCTGTGATCTGCCACGGCTCGACTTCGCCGCCTCCTGGCCGCAGCACATCGACAAGGCGCTGGCCGATGGCGTCATCGACCTGGCGATCGAGCTCGGGCAACGGGACCAGCGCGAGCACGCCTGACGCCGAAAGCGGCGTTACCGAGGGGTCCCTTGTCGCAAGGCGTTGCCGATGTACCTGACGTCGAAAGGTTTTGTCGAGAACGCTGGGATTGAAAGGTTTTACCGATGAATAAGAATCATAAAAATCGATTGGATTGATGCGCCGTGAACCCATAGCGTGGGATGTCATAAGGCGGCGCCCGGTTCTACCGGCCAAGACCGCCACGACAATGACAACCAGGATCGACGACATGACCTCTCTCGACGCCACCGTCTCTCCGGCCGAGGCGCGCGCCGCCATCCGCCGCGGCGACTGGCCCACCACGACCACCGGTATCTCCAACGGCTATGCGCAGGCCAATCTGGTCATCATTCCCGAAACCTACGCCGCCGACTTCCTGCGTTTCTGCATGGCCAACCGCGCCGCCTGCCCGGTGCTCGACGTCAGCGAACCAGGCAGCTTTCATCCGCAGGCCCTGGGAGAGTCGATCGACCTGCGCACCGACGTGCCGCGCTATCGCGTCTACGAACATGGCGAACTGGTCGACGAGCCGGCCGACCTCGTCTCCCGCTGGCGCGACGACCTGGTCACCTTCTCGATCGGCTGCTCGTTCTCGTTCGAGGAGTCGCTGATCGCCGAGGGCGTGCCGGTTCGCCACATGGCCGCGCGGACCATCGTGCCGATGTACCGGACCCGCATTCCACTGATTCCCGCCGGCCCGTTCCACGGCAGCTACGTCGTGTCGATGCGCGCCATGTCGCCGGCCGATGCCATCCGCGCCGTGCAGATCACCACCGACATGCCCAGCGTTCACGGCGCGCCCCTGCATCTGGCGCGACCGGAGCTGATCGGCATCGACGATATCCACCGGCCGGACTTCGGCGATGCCCCGGTGATGGAAGCCGGCGACATCCCGGTGTTCTGGGCATGCGGCGTGACACCGCAGATCGCGCTGATGAATGCGAAGCTACCCTTCGCCATGGCCCACGCCCCCGGTCATATGCTGATTACCGACATCCCCAACTATCGTCTGAAGTATCGGTAGCGGCGATATCGCGGCGGTCACGCCGGTCGCGCCTGCCGAAGACTCGTAAAACAACCTCAACAAGCGAGACTCCCATGAAGAAGACACTGTTTGGCCTCACGCTCTCCGCCCTGACTGTCGGCCTTGCCCAGGGCGCCGTCGCCGATACCAGCCTCAACGTCGTCGGTACCTGGAGCGCGGTCTCCCTGCACAAGAACTTCGAGAAGCCGTTCTGGACCGAGACCCTGCCCAAGGCGAGCGATGGCCAGATCCAGGTCCAGATGACGACCTTCGATCAGATGGGTATCGAAGGCAGCGATGTCTTCACCTACCTGAAGAACGGCCTGTTCAATGTCGGCATGACCTTCTCCGACTACGTCGGCGGCGAGGCGCCGGCACTGGAAGGTCTCGACCTGCCGATGATGACCACCGATCCCGAGAAGGCCCGCGAGGTCAGCGAGGCGTTCATGCCGATCGCCGAGAGAACGATGCAGTCTCACTACAACGCGCACGTGCTGGCGATCGCGCCCAACACGCCGCAGGTGGTGTTCTGCAACACGCCGATCAAGGGCCTCGGCGATCTGCAGGGCAAGAAGGTCCGCGCCAGCGGCCGCACCACGGCGGAGTTCCTCTCCGCCATCGGCGCCCAGAGCACGGTCATGGCCTTCAACGAAGTGCCCGGCGCGCTGGAACGCGGGGTGATCGACTGTGCTGTCACCGGCTCGCTCTCCGGCTACAACTCCGGCTGGCAGGATGTCGCCGATTATCTGCTGCCGCTCCCCATCGGCGGCTGGGATACGGTCATCACGGCGGTCAGTGACGATACCTGGAACTCGCTCGACGACGAGACCAAGCAGACCATCGAGAGCCAGATCGTACCCGGCTTCATCGATCCGGTGTGGAACAACCTGGCCAAGGATGAGCAGCAGGGCATCGCCTGCCTGACCGGCAATGGCGAGTGCGAGCACGGCAAGCCGGGCGACATGACACTGGTCGAGGTGACCGATGCCGACCGCGAGCGCGCCCATCAGGCGCTGGTCAGTGCGGTCCTGCCGAGCTGGGCCTCGCGGATCGATGACGAAACGATCTCGCTGTGGAACGAGAACGTCGCTCCCCTCGTCGCCCTCCCCATCGTCAAGTAAATGGATCGCAGGGCCGGGCACGTCAGTGCTCGGCCCTTGCCCGTCGGCAGGTATCCAACATGCTCGCTCTCGTCTCTCTGTTCGACGCCCTCGTGCGCGTCGTCCGCCTCGTCTCGCGCTGGGCCGCTCGGCTCATCGGCCTGCTGCTGCTGGCCGTCGTCGCGATGGTCATCATGGAAGTGGTCAGCCGCAAACTGCTGGGCCGCTCCTTCGAAGGCGTCCAGGAGTATGCCGGTTACGTCCTCGCCGTTCTCTCGGCCTGGGGGCTCTCGCACACGCTGGTCGAACGAGCCCATATCCGCATCGATGTCGGCTACTCGAAGCTGCCGATCGCCGCCCGTGCGGCGCTCGACCTGCTCTCGATACTCGCCGTCAATCTGGTCGGCTGGATGATCGTCATCCACGCCTGGCCGGTGTTCTCGGGGTCACTCTCCAACCACACCACCGCCAATACGCCGCTGTCGACGCCGCTGTGGATACCGCAGCTGGTCTGGGTGTTGGGCTACACCTGGTTTGCCCTGGCGGCGGCGGTGCTGGCGATTCGCGCCCTGCTGGCGGCGGCCGGCGGCGATAGCGCCACGATTCGCACGCTGATCGGCATGGGCCACGAGGCCGACCCGTTCGAGACCAACGAGCTCGAAGCCCGCGCGCACGACAACGCCGCGACAGGAGGAAAATCCTGATGCTCGCCTATCTCTCCATCGGGATTCTGGCGCTGCTGCTGACCGGCATCCCGGTCGCCATCACGCTGTTCCTGCTCGCCTTCGGCGTCGATCAGTTCTTCTCGTTCTTCCCGCTGATGCGGGCGCTCGGCCAGAACCTGTGGTCGGCGGCGGACTCCTTTCTGCTGATCGCGATTCCGCTGTTCGTGCTGATGGGCGAGATCATCGTCCGCGCGGGGATCGCCGAGCGCGCCTATCGCGCCATGGATCACTGGCTCTCCTGGCTGCCCGGCGGCCTGCTGCATGCCAACGTGATGACCTCGATGCTGTTCTCCGCGACCTCGGGCTCCTCCGTGGCCACCGCGGCGACGATCTCCACCGTGGCGCTGCCGCAGGGCGACAAGCTCGGCTATCACCCGCGGCTCTTCTGCGGCAGCATCGCCGCCGGCGGCACGCTGGGCATCCTGATCCCGCCATCGATCAACCTGATCGTCTACGGCTTCCTGACCGAGACCTCGATCCCCAAGCTGTTCGTGGCCGGGCTGCTGCCGGGGCTGCTGCTGACCGGCCTGTTCATGCTGACGGCGATCCTGTTCTGCACCTTCAAGCCGTCGCTGGGCGGGCCACGTCGTCGCTCGAGCTGGCCGGAGCGTTTGCGTCATCTGAAGTTCCTGCTGCCGCTGCTGATCCTGTTCATCGCCATCGTCGGCTCGATCTACACCGGCTGGGCGACGCCCACCGAAGCCGCCGCCATCGGCGTGGTGGTCGCGCTGATGCTCGCCGCGTTCAACCGGCGGCTGGACTGGCGCATGCTGACCGAAGCGCTCGACAACACCGTGCGCACCACCTCGATGATCCTGTTCATCATGCTGGCGGCCTCGTTTCTCAACTTCGCGCTCGCCTCGGCGGGTCTCTCCGGCCAGCTGACGCAGCTGCTGACGCAACTGGACCTGTCGCCGATGGCGCTGCTGCTCTGCGTGCTGGCGCTGCTGGTGGTGCTCGGTTTCTTCATCGAGACGCTGTCGATGATGGTGATCACGCTGCCGATCATCGCGCCCCTACTGTTCGCCGCGGGCTTCGACAAGGTGTGGTTCGGCGTGGTGATGATCCTGTTCGTCGAGATGGCGCTGATCACCCCGCCGGTCGGTCTCAACCTCTACATCGTGCAGGCAGCCCGGCGCGGCAAGCCGTTCTCCGACGTGATCGTCGGCACGCTGCCGTTCATTGCCGCCATGGTGGTGATGGCCGTGCTGCTGATCCTGTTCCCCGGCATCGCCCTGTGGCTGCCGAACTCGCTCTGATCCGCCGCGTCATCGATGACTCGCGGCACTCGACGCCGATGTCCGCTCCAACGACAACTCAGGAACCGCTCATGCTGACTTTCGATACCCCCGAGAACACGCTCACCGTCACGCCGCAACGGCTGGCGATCGCCGGCTGGGCAGGCCGCGATCAGGCGAACGTGCAACATCACATCGACGAGCTGGCCGCCATCGGCGTCAAGCCGCCCTCCAGCGTACCGCTGTTCTATCGCGCCAGTGCGCAACTGCTGACCCAGGCGGAGAACGTCGAGATGCTCGGCGGCGACGGCTCCGGCGAAGCCGAGGTCTGCCTGGTCAGCGACGAAGATGGCCGACTGTGGGTGACGCTAGCCTCCGATCACACCGATCGTAAACTCGAGGCGGTCGGTGTCGCCGAGTCCAAGCAGCTCTGCGCCAAGCCGGTCGCCCGACAGGCCTGGCCGCTGGCGGCCATCCGCGAGCATTGGGATGCACTGGAACTGGCCAGTGAGATCGAAGAGAACGGCCAGGTCGTCACCTATCAGCAGGGCACGCTGGCCGAACTGCTGGACGTCGACACGCTGCTGGCCAAGCTGCCGGCCGCACTCAAGCAGGGCGAATCGCTGGCCCCCAACACGCTGCTGCTGTGCGGCACGGTACCGGCCATCGGCGGTATCCGACCCAGCCCGCGCTTCTCGATGACGCTCACCGACCCCGTGCTGAATCGCCGCCTGAGCCATAGCTACACCGTCATCGAGCTCGAGGTCGCGCAATGAGCTCGCCACAGACGCCACAGGATGCCGCTCGCGCATTCTGGGCGCACCCTGCCGGCCAACGCCGCCTGCACGACTGGCAGGCGGCCATCGACAGCGGCGACTTCACCTCCGCCCAGGCGCTGGAGGCCCTGGTCGAGCGAGCCCGGTCACAGGCTGCGGTCACCGCCACGGCCTATCTCGAATTCGATGCCGACAAGCTGGCGGACCGGTTGGCGCGGGTCGACCCCACCCAACCCCTGGCGGGTGTGCCGATCAGCATCAAGGATCTGTTCGACGTCCAGGGCGAGCTGACCCGGGCCGCCTCCCGCGTGCTGGGTGGCAATCCACCGGCCAGCCACGATGCGCCGGCGGTCCAGCGTCTGCGCCGTGCCGGGGCGCTGCTGACCGGGCGTACCAACATGAGCGAATTCGCATTCTCGGGGCTCGGCCTCAATCGACACTACGGCACGCCCCCCAATCCGTTCGATGACGAACGCATCACCGGCGGTTCGACCTCGGGAGGCGCGGCCTCGGTCGCCTTCGGCCTCGCCGCCGCCACGCTGGGCAGCGATACCGGCGGTTCGCTCAGGATCCCGGCGGCGTTCTGCGGCCTGACCGGCTTCAAGCCGAGCCAGGCCAGCGTGCCCGGTGAAGGGGCTTACCCGCTCGCGCCGAGCCTCGACTGCGTGGGCCCGATCGCGCCCAGCGTCGCGTGCTGCGCCAGCCTCTGGTCGATTCTGGCCGAGCGGCCGCTGCCGGCGCTGGATACCACGCCGCGGCCGCTACGGTTGGCGATCGCCGCAGGCGGCCTGATGAGCGAGCTCGATGATGCGGTTCGCGACGGCTTCGAGGAGGCCGTCGCTGTCCTCGAAGCCAGTGGGTGTCACGTCGAGCGTCTACCGTTCGCGGCCGTCGACGCGGCGCTGGCGATCAACCAGCAGGGTGGTCTGGTGGTGCCGGAAGCGGCCGCGCTGCACCGCGAGCAGCTCGCCCGCGCCGAGGCCGACTACGACCCCTTGATCGCCGAACGCCTGAAGGGCGGCCGGGACATCAGCGCCGCGGATTACCTGCAGCGTCTGTGGCCAAGGGCGGGCTGGCAGCAGCGCTTTGAACAGGAGATGGCCGGCTTCGACGCGGTGCTGCTGCCCACCGTCGCCACGCTGCCCCCGAGACGCGCTGCGCTCGAGAACGACGCCGCCGCCTTCCAGCGCGCCAACCGGCTGGCGCTGCGCAATACCAGCGTCTTCAACTATCTCGACGCGGCCTCGATCTCGCTGCCCTACCTCGCCACCGGCGCCGAGCTCCCCATCGGCCTGATGCTATCGCGCCCCCAGGGCGACGATAACGCTCTGCTGCAGCATGCCTGCGTGGTGGAAGCGATGCTGCAAGACACCGATCGATCCCGTTGAGGACAGTGCATGAACGTCAGGACGCTGCCGATCGACGCACTCTCGCCGACGTCGTTCGCGCCATATGGCGATGTGATGGGATGGCCCGCCGATCTTGCCGAAGGCGAGCCGGGATATCGCTCGACAGCCAGCGATTTCGTCCACCAGCTCAGCTTCGACACCGGCATCGATGGCGGCCCCGCTGAAGTGCTCTGGGTGCACTATCGCGATGACTCATCGCGCATCGACAAGCTGGAGATGCATCGGCTGACCCATCAGGCCGTCGTGCCGATCCATGGCGGCGATCTGGTGCAGATCGTCTGTCTCGATCACGACGGCGGTCCGGATATCGATTCGATGAAGGCCTTTCGGCTGCCTCAGGGCCTGGGCGTATCGATGCATCCCGGCTGCTGGCATGCCACGAGGACACTCGACGGCGAGGTCACGGCGTTGATGCTGACCCGTCACTCCACCACTCGGGAGCTGGTCGCCATGCTGACCGAAGGTGCGGCCGGTAGCGAGAGCCGGTTGACACCGCTGCCGGCCGCGATCGAGCTGGATGTCTCACGGTGATGTGCCACGCGTCGAGATGCATCACGCGCCTGGGCCTCAAGCACCTCATCAGCGTCCCGACCCACGACGCGCGAGACGGCCGATCTTGTCGATCAGTCCCAGTGGCGGCATGGCGGGCAGATAGAAGTGTTGCAGCGGCGTGTCCGGTCGGCTCGATACCATAGTTTTCGGCGCGGCATCGACCTGTCCCCCGCGGCCGGGCCGGTAGCCGATCAGCATCGTCGCCAATGCGATCGACGCGAAGACGATGAAACAGAAGGCGTAGCCGTGGTTGCCGATCAGATAGCCCGCCAGTGGCGAACCGACAATCTGGCCCGCCGCGATCATCAGGAACGGCAAGCCGAGCCCGATGGCGGGACGGTCACTGTAGAGGCGCACGCCCCAGACCAGATAGATCCCCGTCAGCATGATGTAGCTCGCCCCGAACAGGGCACCTGACCCCAGGGCGGCCGGCAGGCTCGAGGGCATCAGCGCGAGCAGCGACAGCGCAAGTGCCAGCGCGGCCAGCGTTGCCCGGTGCACCCCATTGATACCGAAGCGGTTGACGAGATCCCCGGCAAGGCCACCGACCAGACCGGCGACGCCAATCAGAATCCAGACGCTGTTGGCCAGCGCCTGGGAGAACTGCCCCCGCGTGAGCAGCGCCTCGCTCGAGAAGGTCCAGTAGGCAGCACTGGCAATGCCCATGCCCATCGCGGCCACCATCACGCGCCAGGCCGAGTCCCGTTGCACGCCTCCTCGGTTCGACCTGCCCGCTGCCTCCGAGGCAGTGTCGCCACGTGCTTCGCCTGTCCCGGAACGCGGCACGCTGACGAACAACAGCACGGCGTTGAGCAACGCGGTCACCGCAAAAGCGGCGTAGGCGATGCGCCACTGTCCCGTGGCGATAAACGCCACCGGGCCGGAGATGGCGACGCCGAGGCTGGTGCCGGCATTGATGACGGTATTGGCCCGGCCCTGGCGGTCGGTTGCGATCGAACTCGAGACGGCCTGGGCCATGGGTGGCGATGCCAGCCCGGTGCTGGCTCCCGCCAGCAGGATGGCGCCGGCCAGCCACAGCGCGCTGGTGCTGACGGAGATGACCGCCATTCCCGTCGCGGCGACTAGGGCCGCGGCAACGGCCATGGCTCGAGCGCCGAGCCGCTCCACCAGTAGCGCGCTGATCACGATAGCGAAACAGTAGCCCACGTAGGCACCGCTGCCGATGGCCCCCGCCATTGTCGAATTCAACCCGACATCCTCGCGCATGCTGGGCAGGAACAGGCCGTAGGCGAAGCGTGCCAGACCGTAGCTCACACCGATCAGTAGCGTCCCCGCGACGATCAGTCGACGTTCCTGGTGGGTCATGATGCTCTTCTCCCTGGCTACCGAATCCGGCTCGAGCGACGAGCCCAGACGACAGCCTCGATGTAAAATGATCGTTTTCCCTACACTCGTGACACAGCCGCCGGCATCGAGCCGGAGAGGACAATCTGCTGCGGTCAGACCATAGCGGCCTCGACCAACCGCCGCGCCGCTCGCAGAGCCACGTCCACGGTCGCGCTACCCCGATAGGTCGCGGCGTGGGTCACACCTTCGACCAGCAGCAGAATCGATTCGGCCAGTTCGTCGTCGCGACGCCCGGTCTCCGCTTCGACGATCTCTTCGATGCGCTGCCGCAGCCGTGCCTTGTGACGCGTCATGGCCTCGACGATTTCCGGCACCTCGCCGCCGGTCTCGGCCCAACTGCGCAGAAACAGACAGCCCCGCGCGCCCTCGTCGGCGAACCACGCGCCCAGCGCCCCGAACAGGTCATCCACGCTGACAGCGCTCGCCAGCGAGCGCATGAAGCGACGATCGCGCTCGTCGAGGACAATCGCCAGCAGGCGGTTCTTGCTGCCGACATGCTTGTAGAGCGTGCGGCTGGAGATGCCGGCGCCGTGGGTCAGCCGGTCCATCCCCGTGGCGGTGAAGCCATGGCGATCGAAGAGCTGCTCGGCGGTGTCGATCAGTCGTGTGCGAATATCCATGGCTCCAATGTAAAACGATCACTTTACTTATGCAAGGCCCGATTCACCGGACTTCGGCCATCTCCGCGGGCCGCCTGTGCCGGGCGCTTCGCGCAAGGTCGGGTCCGCCCCTTGGCAGGAAAATGCTAAGATGCCGCCCCATTTAGCGAAGGCCGTCAACCGTGTCCCGACCCGTTCCCCCTGCTGCTCGATCGCTCCCCGCCTGGCTATGGCTCGTGGCCTTCGGCCTGGCGGCGATCAACTTGCGCGCGCCGATCGTGGTGATCGGGCCGGTGCTCGAACCGATCATGGGGACACTGGCCATCGGTGCCGGCACGGCGAGCCTGTTCACCACCGGAATGATTCTCTGCTTCGGCCTGCTGTCGCCGCTGGCGCCGGGGTTCGCCGACCGTGTCGGGCTCGATCGCGCCATCGCCTGCGCGATCACGCTGATCGCTCTCGGCGGCGTGATGCGCGGCGTCGAGAGCCTGACGGTCATGCTGCTCGGCACGCTGTGCGCGGGGATGGGTATCGCCTTCGGCAATGTGTTCATGCCGAGCCTGGTCAAGCGCGATCGCGGTGATCGCCTGGGCCGTACCATGGGTCTCTACACGGTGATGATGGGCGTTGGCGCCACGATCAGCGCCGGTAGCGCCATTCCGCTGATGAACGCTTCGGGAAGCTGGTCCACCCCGATCTGGCTGTGGGCCGCCTTCGGGATCGGATCCGCCATCGTGTGGTGGCGCATGGCACTCTCGCTGGGGCCCGAGCCACCGGCCGCCGCCCGTCGGCCGCCAATGTCGCGTCTGTTCCGCAGTCCGGTGGCGTGGACCCTGACCCTGTTCATGGGCGCCCAGTCACTGAGCTTCTATACGCTGCAGACCTGGGTGCCGGCGGTGGCGATCCAGGCCGGCGTCCCCGAGGCGACCGCCGGGATCATGCTGTCGCTGATCAACCTCACCAGCATTCCGGGCAGCTACATCGTCGCCCGCCTGGCCTCGCGGCTGACCCATCACAGCCTGCTGGTGCTCGGGCTCTGTTCGCTGGTGGCGTTGGCGCTGTTCGGCCTGCTGCTGGCACCGGCGGCCTCGCCACTACTGTGGGCGGTACTGCTGGGCGCCGGCCAGGGCGGCTGTTTCGCCTTCGCGCTGACCATGATCGTGCTGCGCACGCGCCAACCCCAGCATGCCGCGATGCTCTCGGGAATGTCCCAGAGCATCGGCTACCTGATGGGAGCCAGCGGCCCTCTGCTGTTCGGCGCCCTGCACGGCCTGAGCGGCGACTGGCAGCTGTCGTTGATCTTCCTGATCGTGCTGCTCGCCGGCCAGAGCGTCGCCGGCGTACTGATCGGCCGGCCCAGAATGGTCAAGCTGGGAGACGACTGACCTCCCCGGATGGACAGGCTGTCGGCAAACGCTCACCGCCCTTGTCGGCAATCTCTGATACGCTGGCCGGTCGAATGCGGGCAGACTTCGGGATCGTTCTGCCGCGATCGGTGACGGGAACCAGCCCATCGGGCTTCGATCGCCTATCGCAACCTCCTCTCTTCCATCACCGCGCGTCGGGAACCGATATGGATTGGAACGTGGCTTATGTCTGGCTGGCCGTCGCCCTGCTGCTGGGGTTGGCGGAGCTGGCCTCCGGTGCCCTGGTGCTGCTGGCGCTGGCGATCGCTGCCGCCACCGCGGCACTGCTGGCCTGGCTGGGTGCCTCGATGACCTGGCAGCTGCTCGGGTTGGGGTTTGCGGCCGGCGTGCTGCTGCCGCTGGTCGTCAAGGTGATCCGGCCGAGGTTCTCGCCGCCGGGCGTCGACTACGGCACCACCGGCACCGGCGTCGAGAAGGGCAACGAGTACCGCACCCTCAAGCGCGATTTCGACGGCGCGACCGGCCTCAAGATCAATGGCGACTTCTATCGATTGAGAGTCGCCGATACCGACACCACCGAACTGCCGCTCGGCAGCCCGGTCATCTTTCAGCGTTTCGACGGCACCGAAGCCATCGTCACGCTGAAGCGTCCTACGGAGTAACGCTCATGGATCTTCTCGCCAGCCCGGGCCTGATCATCAGTCTGATCATCGTCGCCATCGGCGTGCTGCTCATCGTCAAGGGACTGGTGATCGTTCGCCAGTCGGAGGTGATGGTGGTGGAGCGACTGGGCTCCTTCAACCGACTGCTCGAGAGCGGGATCAACATCATCATCCCGTTCATCGAACAGCCCCGCGCCATCAGCATGATCCGCTACCGCAAGCAGGGCGAAGAGTACTACCCCATCGCCACCGACGAGATCCGCATCGACCGCCGCGAGACGGTGATGGACTTCCCGGGCCAGCCGGTGGTGACCACCGACAACGTGACGGTCACCATCAACGGTGCGCTCTACTACCAGATCATCGACCCCAAGCGAGCGGTCTATGAAGTCGCCAACATGAGTCAGGCCGTCGAGGTGCTGGCCAAGACCACGCTGCGTTCGGTGGTGGGCAAGATGGAGCTCGACAAGCTGTTCGAATCCCGCGCCGAGGTCAACAACGCCATTCAGTCCGCCATGGAGGAGCCGGCCTCGAAATGGGGCGTCAAGATCTCTCGCGTCGAGGTGCAGGACATCGCCATGCCGGAGGAGGTCGAGAGCGCCATGCGCCTGCAGATGGCCGCCGAGCGTAAACGACGTGCGACGGTGACCGAAGCCGAGGGCGAGAAATCCGCTGCCATCGCCATGGCCCAGGGTCAGCGCGAATCGTCGATTCTCAATGCCGAAGGCGACAAGCAGTCCGCCATCCTGCGCGCCCAGGGTGAACAGGAGTCGATCAAGCTGGTGCTCAATGCCATCGGCGAGACGGAAGAGAACAAGCGCACCGTGGTGGGTTATCTGCTCGGCCAGAGCTACATCAAGGCGCTGCCGACCATGGCCAAGGATGGCGAGCGCGTATTCGTGCCTTACGAATCTTCCGCCCTGCTGGGCAGCATGGGGATGTTCCGGGAGATGGCTGGCTCACCGGAAGATGTGGTGAGCCAGCATGTCAGAAACCGCCAGAGTGGCGCCGACCTGCGCAGCGGCATGGTCGGTGGCGCCGCGGGGCAAGGCTGAGCGGCAGGCTCATGTCGCCAGTTGAAACGGATAGACGTTGCCGATACCCAGCAGCCGGGTCAGCTCGTCGAGTGCGGTGAGCGTCTCGTCGGCCAACTGGGGGTCGGCAAGGTCGTCCGGGGTCAGGTTGTCGCGATAGTGACGCTCGACCCAGGCGACCAGATCCGTATACAGCGCGTCGTTCAACAGCACCCGACCGTTCAGGGCCTGGCGCTCCGCCGCGGAGAGCACCACCCGCAGACGCAGACACGCCGGCCCGCCGCCGTTGCGCATGCTCTGCTTGACGTCCTTGACCGTGACCTCGCCGATCGGGTTGTAGCCCGCCAGCAACAGATCCTGGATCGTGCGCCACACCGCCTCGTTCTCCTGGCACTCCCCGGGCACCACCAGGGTCATGCTGCCATCCGGATTCGACAGTAGCTGCGAGTTGAACAGGTAGGTCGAGACCGCATCCTCGAGACTGATCGCCTCGCTCGGTACCCGCACCGGGATCAGCGGCGAGGCCATCCTGGCGCGCAGCGCGTCCAGTGTCCTCTCCTCGTCGAGAAACGCCATCTCGTGGTAGAGCAGCACCGGCCCGTTGCCCACCGCGATCACGTCGTTGTGGAAGACGCCGGCATCGATGGCGTCGGGATGCTGCTGGGCGAAGACCGCCTGGGCATCGCTCAGCCCGTGCTGACGCGCGATCGCCTGGCTCGCCTCGAGAGTCTGACGGGCGGGGTAACGCTGCGGCCCCCGCTCGCCACCGAAGGCCTGGCGGCCGTAGACGAACAGATGCACGCCGGCCTCGCCGTACTCGCCACACAAACGGGTGTGATTGGCCGCGCCCTCGTCGGAGAAGGCGGGCGTCGCCGGCAGCTGGGCGTGATGCACGAAATGACGCTCGTCGCGGAAGATGGCGGCCAGCACGCGGCCCGTGGTCTCCGGCTCGAGATAGCGATGAAAGCTCGACTGCAGGTTGGCCGGGGTGAAGTGCACCCGACCATCCGGCGCATCGGGACTTGGTGTGATCGTCGCCGCGTTGGCGGTCCACATCGACGAGGCCGAGCAGACCGCCCGCAGGATCTGCGGCGCTTCTCGCCCAGCCCGCGCCAGCACCTCGGCGTTGCTGCCGGCAAAGCCGAGCGAGCGCAGCGCGCCCAGATCCGGGCGCTGCTGGGGCGGCAGTACGCCCTGGGCGTAGCCGGCATCCATCAGCGACTTCATCTTGGCCAGCCCCTGCAGTGCCGCCTCGCGGGGGCTGGAGGCGAGCCCGCCATGGCGCATCGAGGCCACGTTGCCGTGAGCCAGCCCGGCGTAGTTGTGGGTCGGTCCGACCAGGCCGTCGAAGTTGACCTCGCGCACGTCGTCCTTCACACCGTCGCTGCTCATAGCGTGACCCCGGGCGGCAGCTCTGCGGGCATGACCAGCGTATCCGCTTCCATCGAGGCGACCGGGTAGGCGCAGTAATCCGCCGCGTAGTAGGCGCTGGGACGATGATTGCCGCTGTCGCCGATGCCGCCGAAGGGCGCGTCGCTGGAGGCCCCGGTGGTCTGGCGATTCCAGTTGACGATGCCGGCGCGAATCCGCAGCAGAAAGTCATCCCAGTCGGTCTGATCGCCGCCGATCAGACCGGCGGAGAGCCCGTAGCGGGTGTCGTTGGCCAGTTCGATCGCCTCGTCCCAGCCCGTGTAGCGATGGATCTTGAGCAGCGGACCGAAATGCTCCTCGTCGGGCACGTCGCAGCCGGTGACATCCACCAGGCCCGGTGACAATAGGCTGGTCCCCGCCTGCAGCGACTGCATCCGCACCAGCACACGTCCGCCTCGGGCTTCGAGGTCACGCTGCGCTTCGAGCAACCCCTCCGCGGCCTGGGGGCTGACCAGTCCGGCGTAGAACGGCGCCGGCTCGCTGAAAGGTTCCGCCACACGCAGTTCGGCCATGGTTTTTGCCAGCTTTTCGACCAGTCGATCGCCGGCCTCGCCTGCCGGTACGATCAGGCGGCGGGCACAGGTGCAGCGCTGGCCGCCGGAGAGGAATGCCGACTGCACGACGGTCAGCACCGCTGCATCGAGATCGCGCACGTCCTTGACCACCAGCGGGTTGTTGCCGCCCAGCTCCAGGGCCAGGATCTTGCCGACCTGGCCACCGAACTGGCGGTGCAGCAGACCGCCGACCTTGGCGCTGCCGGTGAACAGCAGGCCGTCGATAGCGGCGCTGCCCGCCAGCGCCTGTCCGACTTCCGCCGCCCCCTGGACCAGATCGATCACGCCGGGGGGCAGCCCCGCCCGCTCCCAGCACTGCAGGGTCAGGTCGGCGGTCATCGGCGTCTGCTCGCTGGGCTTGAACACCACGCAGTTGCCCGCCAGCAACGCCGGCACGATATGCCCATTGGGCAGGTGGCCCGGAAAGTTGTAGGGGCCGAAGACCGCCAGCACCCCGTGAGGGCGATGGCGCAGCACGGCCCGCGTGCCACTGGCATCGCGAGCGCGTTCGCCGGTGCGCTCATGGTAGGCGGTGAGCGAGATCGCGATCTTGCCAATCATTGCGCCCACTTCGGTGCGCGCCTCCCAGATCGGCTTGCCGGTCTCGCAGGCGATGCTCCGGGCCAGCGGTTCACGATTGGCCTCCAGCTCGTCCCGGAAGCGCTCGACGATGGCCTGGCGTTCGGCGAATGGCCGATGCCCCCAGCCGGGGAACGCACGCCGCGCCGCCGCGATCGCTTCATCGACCTGCTCGGGAGACGCCGCCGCGGCCTGCCACAGCAAGTCGCCCGACACGGGATCGCACTTGTCGAAACGCCTGGCGGCGCCGTCGACCCAACGGCCATCGATCAGCAGTTGTTGTTTGGCGTGCATATGTCGCTCCTGATGATTCATGGGTAAGCCGCGAGCCGCGAAATGCAGGATTGAGCCCGCTGAAAGTTCGCAGTCCCTTGCTCGAAGCTCGAAGCTCGAAGCTCGAAGCTCGAAGCTCGAAGCTCAGGTTTCCAGCACCCGCAGCGCATCGCCACTGGTCACGCTCAGCCGCTCCGCTTCCGCGGCGGTGAGCGTGATCACCCGGTCCTCGCTGGGTCCGCGCCCGATCCAGCTGCAGCGGAAGTCGCTCATGCCGGTGGTCGCGGCCAGCCAACCGGGGCGTTCGGACTGGGCGAGAGAGTCACCGCCGACTTCCACCGTGACGCAGGAGGAGTGACGAATGGCACGAACGTCGTCGATATAGGCCTCGACCGTGGGGCCGCCGTCGAAGATGTCGATGTAGCCTTCCCAGCGCAGCCCCTCCTTCTTGAGCATCTCCAGCGCGGGGCGGGTATGCTCGTGGACCTGGCCGATGCACTCCCGCGCTGCCTGCGGCAGAAACGGCGTGTAGATCGGGTACTTCGGCATCAGTTCGCCGATGAAGCTCTTCTGACCCAGGCCGGTGAGCTGGTCGGCCTGCTTGAACTCCATCGGGAAGAAGTGGCTGCCGAGGCTCTCCCAGAACGGGCTGACGCCGTCGGGGCTGAACACGCCGCGCATTTCCGCCAGCACCTTGGCCGGAAAACATTCGCGGAATTCCGCCATGAACAGCCAGCGCGCCTTGGAGAGCAGCGTGCCGTTGCGATCGCGGCGATAGGCCGGGCGCAGGAACAGCGAGGCCACCTCGGCGTCGCCGGTATGATCCGAACTCAGAAACAGCGTGTCGATGGTGCGATGCAGGTCGAGCTGAACCGACGAGTGGGCCAGCTTGCCGACACGGTAGTGGTAGAACGGTGTCTCGCGGCCAACCTCGGCCTCGATCGCGCAGCATCCGGCCAGCTCGCCGTTCTGCTCGTCCTCGAGCACGAAGAAATAGAGCCGCTCCGACTCGGGGACACGGCGCTCGAAAGCCGCCACCGCGTTGGCGATCTTGGCGGCCAGGAATTCGCGGCTGTTGGGCAGCGAGGTGAAACCGACCCCGGTCTCCTGGGCCAGTGCCTGCAGCTCGTCGATGTCGTGGTGCCCAATGGGTCGCAGGCGCATTACAGTTCTCCCTCATCCAACGCGTCTTCGACATCGGGTAACGCCAGCGGCGCGACCAGTACCGCACGCCCCTCCTCGACGCCAAGCAGGGCCGCCTGCTCCTCGGACAGCAGCAGTTGGCCGGTCGGGGTGAGCGCGTAGCGCGCCACGGTGCAGCGGAAGTCCGCCAGCTGCTGGTTGGCCACCATCGCCGGCTCCGCATCCGGCAGCGAGGCGGCCGGGCGGATCCGTACCGGGTGCCAGCCGCAGTGGGTCAGCGTATGCAGTCGCTGGCGCTCTCCCCTGACCACCGGCCCGGCGTCGAAGATATCGACATGCCGCGACCGCACGAAGCCTTCGGCCAGCATCTCCTGCAACGCCTGCTCGTGGGCCGGGTGCTCGCGGCCGATCGCGGCCCGGGCCTGCGGCGTCAGCAGCGGCAGGTAGAGCGGAAACTGCGGCATCACCTCGGCGATGAAGCTCTTGGAGCGCACCCCCGCCAGCAGGTTGATCTCGTGGTAGCCCTGCTCGAAGAAGTGGCGGCCGACACTATTCCAGAACGGCGATCCGCCCTCCTCGTCCAGATAGCCCGGAAAGGCGACGCCCAGGGTTTCCGCGAAGCGTTCGGGGTACTGGGCGATGAACATCAGCCGGGCCCGTCGCAGCAGGGTTGCCGCGCTGGTGCCGCGGTAACGTGCGTCCAGCGACAGCGCACACAGCAGCGACACTTCCGACATCTCGTGGGAGAGCGACAGCGTCTGCACCTCATGGCGCAGGTTGAGCTGCTGCGAGGCGTGGATCAGGGTTTCCTGGCGGTAGGTGTAATAGGCGTCCTGCGCTCCCGCCTGGGCCCGAATGCTGGCGGTACCGACGATCTCGCCCAGATCCCGATCCTCCAGCACGAAGGTGTAGAGCTCGTCGCCGGGAAAATCGACGTTATGGGAGAGTGCGCGGGTCGAGCGGGCGATTCGCTCCTCCAGCCGGTCGCGATGGGCAGGCAGGTTGGTCAGCCTGGGGGTGGAGCCGCCGGCAAGCCGCTCGATCGCGGCCAGATCGCCCGGCCGGGCCGGACGCACCAGCAGGTGGCCGACGCCACGCGACGCGGCCTGCTCCATAGCACCTGAAACCACGTCGGCGTCGATCATGACGGCTCGACGAGTTGCCCGATGGCGATCTCGAGACGCGCCATGCCCTCCTGGATATCCGCCTCCGGGATCACCAGCGACGGCGCCATGCGCAGCACGTTGGGGCCGGCGACCAGTACCATCAGCCCCTGTTCGATGGCCAGCGGCAGGATGTCCCGCGCGCGACCCTCGAAGTCGTCGCTCATCTCGGCGCCGATCAGCAGCCCCATGCCGCGGATCTCCTTGAATACGCCGTACTTGCGATTGATCACCTCGAGATGCTCGCGGAAGAGCTGATGGCGACGTTCGACGCCAGCCAGCACCTCCGGCGTATCGATGGTGGTCAGCGCTGCCAGACCCACCGCGCAGGCCAGCGCGTTACCGCCGTAGGTGGAACCATGAGTGCCCACAGCCAGCGATGGCGCCACTCGATCGGTGGTCAGCATGGCGCCGATCGGGAAACCGCCGCCCAGCGCCTTGGCCGAGGTCAGGATGTCCGGCGTCACGCCGTAGTGCATGTAGGTGTAGAGCTTGCCGCTGCGGCCGACACCCGACTGTACTTCGTCGAGGACCAGTAGCGCCTGGTGCTGGTCGCAGAGCTCGCGCAGACCGCGCATGAACTCAGGCGTCGCCGGCGTCACGCCGCCCTCGCCCTGGATCGGCTCGACCACGATGGCGCAGGTATCGTCGTCGATCAGCGCGCGCACGCTGTCGAGATCGTTGAACTCGGCATGCACGATGCCCCCCGGGATCGGACCGAAGCCCTCGGAGTACTTGGGCTGGCCGCCGACGCTGACGGTGAACAGCGTGCGGCCGTGGAATGCCTGCTTGAACGAGATGATCTTGTGCTTGCGCTCGCCGAAGTTGTCGAACGCCCAGCGCCGCGCCAGCTTGAACGCCGCTTCGTTGGCCTCACCGCCGGAAGAGCAGAAGTACGCCTTGTCGGCGAAGGTCCGCTCGACCATCTGCCTGGCCAGCGCCAGGGCCGGCTCGTTGGTGTAGACGTTGGAGAGATGCCACAGCTTGTTGGCCTGCTCGGTCAGCGCGCCGACCAGCGCCGGATGGCAATGCCCCAGCGCATTGACCGCGATACCGCCGGCGAAATCGATGTACTCCTTGCCCGCCTGATCCCACAGTCGGCTACCTTCGCCGCGCACCGGAATCGCCTGCTGCGGCGAATAGTTGGGGGTCATGTAGTGGTCGAAATCGTCACGTGTCGGGCTCGCGGCCATGTCTCTCTCCCTGGAGGTTTGGGGAAGCACTGCATAAATGCCTGCGCAGGCGAATCGCCGCGTTGCGCGGTGCTCGAAATCCTCACCTATACCCCATAGGCTCCGGCTCCTGCGCTCCGGGCGTCTTGCGCTTCATCCTGCTCGTCGATCTATTCAGCGTTTCCCTAGGGTTGTTTCAGTTGAGTATAAGGAGGCGGCAGCCAGGCGGCTTTCAGCAATGGGACGGCGAATTGCGAAAAGCGTCCTACGCTGAAAGACCCCACGGGGTTGTGTTCGCTGCCAATGCCCCGATCTCGAAGTGTACCCCCGCGACTTTCGTCGGAGCCATCACCCTCGCTCTCGAGACGGCGTGACTCGCGCGAAACGCAGACCACAGCGCAGGACAAAGGAGAGACCTGATGAAAATCGATCTGACAGGCAAGACCGCCATCGTCACCGGCTCCACCGCCGGCATCGGGCTGGCCATCGCCGAGGGGCTGGCCGGCGCCGGTGCGGCCGTCACCATCACCGGGCGAACCCAGGCGCGGGTCGACGACGCCATCGCCCAGCTCGAGCGCAAGCGCCCGGGCGCAACCGTGGACGGGGTCGCGGCGGACCTGGGAACGGCCGAGGGTTGCCGCACACTCATCGACCGGAAGCCCGCCTGCGACATCCTGATCAACAACGTCGGCATCTTCGGACCCAAGGATTTCTTCGAGATCCCGGACGAGGAGTGGCAGCAGTTCTTCGACGTCAACGTGATGAGCGCGGTGCGGCTGTCGCGTCACTACGCCCAGGGAATGAAAGAGCGCGACTGGGGCCGAATCCAGTTCCTCTCCAGCGAATCCGCGCTCAACATCCCCGCCGAGATGGTCCACTACGGCATGACCAAGAGCGCGGTGCAGTCGATCTCCAGAGGCCTGGCCAAGGTGCTCGCCGGCACCCAGGTCACCGTCAACGCCGTGCTACCGGGGCCGACCAAATCGGAAGGGGTGGGCAAGATGATCGCCGATATCGCCCGCCAGCAGGGCATCAGCGAGGCCGAGGCGGAAGCCAACTTCGTCAAGGAGAACCGCCCGTCCTCGATCATCCAGCGCGTGGCCGAAGTCGAGGAAGTCGCCAATCTCAGTGTCTACCTCGCCTCGCCCCAGGCCAGCGCCACTACCGGCGCCGCGATGCGAGTGGAAGGCGGCATCGTCGATACGATGGCCTGAGATTGCGGGTTGCGAAAAGCTTCCCTCGAAACGAACCGGGCCAGTGATCGAGTCACTGGCCCGGTTCGTTTCAGGTCGGCGCGGCTGACCGTGACCCCAGGCGTTTTCTCAGATAGCCGGCCAACGGCGCCAGCAAGAAGAGTATCGCCAGGACCATGAAGACGCCGGCGATGGGCCGGGTGAAGAAGATCGTCCAGTCGCCCTCGTTGGCAATGAGCGCGCTGCGTAGATTGACCTCGGCAATCGGCGTCAGGATGAAGCCGATCACGAAGGGGGCGATCGGCAACTTCAAGCCGCGGAAGGCCAGTCCGACGAGCCCGAAAGCGAGCATGACCCAGACATCGAAGAGCCGATTGTTCACGGCGTAGGTTCCCAGGATGCAGCACACCAGGAGGGTGGGGACGAGAACCGACTTGGGCACCGTCATCAGTCGGGCCAGCCAGCGCAGCGCCACCAGCATGAATACCACCATCACGATATTCGCCAGCAGCAGCGACGACATGAATCCGTAAACGACTTCGGGGTTGGACTGGAACAGCAGTGGTCCCGGACGGATGTCGTGTACCGTGAGCGCGGCGATCAATATGACATCGATGATGGAACCCGGGATGCCCATGGTGATCATCGGAATGATGGCGCCACCGATGGTGGCGTTATTGGCGGACTCCGATGCCAGAACCCCCTCTTCGCTGCCCTTGCCGAACTGTTCGGGTGTCCTGGACATCGAACGAGCGCTGGCGTAAGCCATGATGGATCCCACCGACCCGCCGACGCCCGGCAGTATGCCGACCCAGGTGCCGATCAGCGACGAGCGCAAAAGATTCCATTTCTGACGCACGAAATCGCTTATCCGAATGGATCTGGAGCCCTTCGCGAGAGTGATGATCTCGGCCGTTCTCTGAGGGCGCGCATCGCTGATCAGTTGAGACACGGCAAAAATACCGATCAAGACGGCCAGCAGTTCGAAACCTCCTGCCATTTGACCGAAACCGAAGGTCAGCCTTGTCTGGGCCGTCACCTGATCCAGCCCTGGCAACGCCGCAATCATCCCCAGCGCGCCTGCCAGAAGCCCCCGAGTCAGGGAACCGGCGCTCAGGGTGGCGATCAACGCCATCGCCGACAGGACCAGCGCAAAGTACTCGGGTGGCCCGAAACGCAAGGCGAACGTCGCCAGGGGCGGGGATAGAAACACCAGGGCCAGCCACGAGACCAGTCCGCCGAAGAACGAAGCGACGATACCCAGCTGTAGCGCCCTGACCGCCTGCCCGCGACGAGCCATCGGCATGGCATCGAGCGTCGTCATCATGTTGGATGGGGAGCCGGGAATGTTGAGCAGCGTCGCCGATATGAGCCCGCCGGCGATCGATCCCACGTACTGGCCGATCAATAGCGCAATGGCAGTCAGCGGATGCCACCCGAACGTCAGTGGCAGGCTCAGCGCCACCAGCATGCCGCCGTTCAGGCCCGGTATGGCACCAAAGACGACGCCGAGCACCGTCCCCAGTACCAACAGTGCCAGCACGCCGGGACTCAGCATCGTACCGAAGGACGAAAGCAGTTCCGCTGTCATTGGATAATCACCATGAACAGTTGCGAGAAGACGATCCAGACCACCACCGTCGTCGCGAAAGCGACGCTCGACGCGATGACGAGCGCCTTCTTGCCAAGCCCTTCGAGCATCAGGATGACGGCAAAGATGAAAATCGCCACGGAGAGGTAGAACGGTATTAGCTGGTAATCGGCGTTGACCAACATCAGCACCAGCAGCAGCAGCAGTGCGCCAGGCTTCCAAGCGCCCCGCAGTCGTGGGGAGGCTTCGTGGTCAGGTTCCGCTGGTGGTGCCGTTCGAGGGTCGGTCGCGCGGCGCCCCGCCGTCATCGTCTCCAGCAGAAGCAGGGCCGCCAGCAGGATCAGCACTCCACCGAGCCATTTCGGCAGTAGCCCTGCGCCAAATCCGGTATCCATGAACGAGGGAGGAATGACGTCTCCCGCATGCCAGACCACCACGCCGAGAATCATGAAGGCGACTGCGGCGAGCGCCTCGACTCGCCACTGCCATGACAGCGAGGCCATCACGGGCGCAGCTCCTCGGCCACGCTCTGCATCGTCTGCCACCGCGCGTCCAGATCCTGGGTCAGCGCCTCACCACGCTCGAAATCCGGTTCGATGGAACGATCGAGCATCCGCTGCTGGAACTGCTCGTCCCCGACGATGGCTTCGATGGCATCGGCGACGATGTCGATCCGGTCTGCCGGCGTGCCCTTGGGGGCGTACCAGACATAGTGAATACCGATATCCATCGGGTATCCCTGTTCGCCCGACGTCTCCACATCGGGAAGATCAGCGTGGCGTTGCGGCCCGAAGGTAGCGAGGGCACGAATATTGCCCGCCTCGATCTGGTCTCGGGCCTCCGAGACCACGAAGGTCCCCACATCGATGGTGCCCGACAGCAGCGCCTTCATGGATGGGCCGCCTCCACCGGTAGGGACGAAGGTGACCTCGGGGTCCGCAACGGGCTGCAGTATTCGCATGAAGGCGAAGTGATTGGCAGCGCCGGGACTGACCCCGAGCTTGGGTTTCACCCCACCGGCCGCGGCGGCAGCGTAGAAATCCTGAAGGTTCTGCATCGGGCTATCCTGGCGCACGGCGATGATCTGGCGTTCCAGGCCAACCTGCGCGATCGGTGTGACGCTGTCCGGCCCCATGGTATTGACCCCCATTGCCGAAGAGGTCAGCAGCGCCTCGTGGGTCGACAGCAGGGTATAGCCGTCCGCTCGGCTGCGCGCTGCCTCCTGGGCACCGATCGCCGTACCGCCGCCGGTCACGTTGGCGACTGCGAGACCTTGCCCGAGCCGTTCGGAGAGCGGCTCGACCAGTAGTCGGGTGGTGATATCCGTCGACCCACCGGCGCCATGAGGCACGATCACCTTGATCGGGCGGTCGGGGTAGTCGTCTGCCATCGCCGGCGACACGGTGACGGCGGTCAGAAGCGCAAACATAAGACTGGTCGTTAATTTCATTCTGCCTCCTTTCATCGGCTGACTAGCCGCGTTACGAACGTTGATATGCCGTCACGACTCGGTGGCCATGAGAGTCATGCCCAGCCCCGGGCTTTCGGAAGCCCGGGATATGGCATTGTCGAATGCCGCCCCAGGAGTCGTGATGCTTTCGAACATCGGTGTTTCGCGCCACTGGATTTCGAGACGCTCATGACCGCCAATGGCGGTCGTGGCATGAACGCTGGCTTGGTGGCAGATCGGCCCGGAAGGGTTGTGAGGCGAAACGGCGACTCCGTGCTGCTCGGCACGCCTGGCGATTTCCAGCATCGAGCGGTAGCCGCCGCAATGCTTGATGTCCGGCATGACCACGTCGTAGCAGCCACCCGACACGAAGGGCTCGAAACGCTCCCATCCACAGAGGTTTTCCAGGCCCGCGAGCCGCATGCCCGCAGCGTTGGCCTGGCGACGCAGGCGAGCCAGATCGTCGATGTTCGCGACCGTTTCGGGAAGCGGACACTCGAGCCAACGCACGCCGAGCTCGGCCAGTTCATCGATCAAGCGGGATGCCGCACGCGGCGAAAAACGCCAATGACAGTCGACCTGCAACGCCGTGCGGGGCGAAACGGCATTGGCCACGGCTGCGATACGTTCGATCCCGGCGGCGATCAGCGACTGCCCCTGCTCGGTCTCCGCCAGCTCGGGGGTAAGCGCATCGAATGGCGCCAGTTTCACGGCCTGGAACCCTTCCCTCTCGGCCTCCAGGGCGTTCGCGGCGAACTCTTCCGCCCGTCGGCTTCGCGTCTTGCGGTTGATGTTTGCATAGAGCGCTACGGGGAAAGCCTTCGCCTCGTCCCGTAGCAGAAGGAAACAGGGTTTTTCGGCCTGCTGTCCCCGCAGGTCCGTCAGCGCCTGATCGAGCGCCGAGAAGATGGTCGCATCGGCCATGTCCCCCTGTGTCAGGGAGGCCAACGCAGCCAGCGTCTCCTCATCCGACGTCTTCCCGACAAGCGCCTCTCCAGCACGCGACAGCCGCCTGTTCATGTCGGCCGGCGCAGCATCGAAGGTAGCCTCACCGATGCCCACGAGGCCTTCCCTGGTGGCGACAAGAACATGGCGCCACAGCGTCCGGGCAGTGACCCTGACCTCTCTGATTCGCACTTCGGTAATGATGTTTCCCTTGGTCATCCATGGACTCCGATGGCTTTCCGCAACGCACTCGATAAAAATGATAAACCTTTATCATTTTTTGGCAGGGTCTGTGTCAATACGACGAAAGTGGCTCAATCAGGGTGTGATATTCTCTATCGGTCCAGAACCGACGGCACTCGAAATGGTGAAGAGATGCACAAGCGCAAGCCCCGTATCGACGATGTAGCCAAGGCCGCCGGGGTCTCGTTCATTACTGCATGGCGCGCTCTCAACACCCCCGAAGTGGTGCGCGACGCGACCATCGAGCGTGTCAAGAAAGCGGCAGAGGAGATCGGTTATGTCGCCAACGCCATGGCTCGCAGCCTGGTGTCGAACCGCTCGGGCGTCATTGGCGTCATCGTCCCGACCCTCGAGGACTCGGTCTACTCGGATACCGTGCAGGGCATCTCCGACGAACTCGTCGCTTCGGGACTCGATTTACTGGTGGGATTGTCGAATTACGATCCGATCAGGGAAGAGGAGCTGGTTCGCGCCTTCCTGGGACGCCAGATCGACGGCCTGATCATTCCAGGGCCCATTACCAACCCCAAGACACGCGACCTATTGACGAGAAATCATATTCCCGTCGTGGAGACCTGGGATCTACCCTCCGATCCGCTCGATATGGTGGTCGGCTTCTCCAACCGGGCCATGGCGAAAGCGGCGACCGAGTTTCTGATCGCCAAAGGGAGGCGACACATCCTGTTCCTGTCGCCGCTGGATCGCCCTCGCGCCGAACAGCGGCGCGCCGGAGTCATCGAAACGTTGGCGGCACACCAGTTGCCCCATGCGGACGCTGCCGTACACATCGGTACGACGATGGACGATGGCCGCCACATCATGCCGACCCTGATGGCGCGCGACCCGCGCCCCGATGCGCTCTTCTTCAATGGCGACTCCATGGCACTCGGGGCGTTGACCTGGTGTCTCGAACACCAGGTCGGCATTCCCGACCAGCTCGCCATCATCGGCTTGCACGATACGCCTATCGCGCGGCACATTCGGCCATCGCTGACCAGTATCCGTGTGCCTCGCTATGAGCTCGGCAAGCGGTCGGCCGTCGCGCTGATGGCACGCTTCGATGATCCCGACTTCACCACCTGCCAAAACATCGAGTTCGAGATCATCGAGCGCGGTACCACGTAGCGAGACTCGCGATCAGCTCTCGTAGCGCTTGAAGATCGCGCTGGCGTTGACCCCACCGAAGCCGAAACCGTTACAGATCGCATGCTCCATCGGCATCTGGCGCGACTCGCCGTGAACCACGTCCAGATCCGCCGCCATCGGATCGGGATCGGTGTAGTTGCGGGTCAGCGGCGCCACCTGATCGTGGAGCGCCATCACGGTGAAGATCGCCTCCACCCCGCCGGCAGCACCCAGCAGGTGGCCCGTGGTCGCCTTGGTGGCGCTGATCGCCGGCGAGTGGTCGCCGAACAGCCCATGGATCGCCGCCAACTCCCCACGATCGCCCACCGGGGTCGAGGTGGCATGGGCATTGAGGTGCTGGATATCGCTCGCTTCCAGCCCGGCCTGGCGCAGCGCAATCTTCATCGCCCGTGCCGCGCCGGAGCCGTCCTCCGGACCGGCGGTCATGTGGTAGGCGTCGGACGTGGTGCCGTAGCCGACCAGCTCCGCGATGGGCGTGGCGCCACGCGCCAGCGCGTGCTCGAGCGTCTCGATCACGATCAGCCCGGCACCCTCGCCCATGACGAAGCCGTCGCGCGCCTGATCGAAGGGGCGGGAAGCCTGCTCCGGAGTGTCGTTGAAATGGCTCGACAGCGCCTTGGCGGCGGCGAAGCCACCGAGGCTGACACGATCGATACAGGCTTCACTGCCGCCGCAGAGAGCGACATCGGCTTCGCCTGCGTGAATCATCCGCGCAGCGTCGCCGATCGCCTGCAGGCCGGCGGCGCAGGCGGTCACCGGGGCCCCGAGCGGGCCCTTGAAGCCATGGCGAATCGACACCTGGCCACAAGCCAGGTTGGCCAGGAACGAGGGAATCGTGAACGGCGACAAGCGGCGTGGGCCGCGACTGTCGGTGGTACGCACGGCATCGGCAATCGCCGGGAAGCCGCCGATGCCCGAGCCGATCAGGGTCGCGGTGCGCTCCTGTTCCGCTTCCGTCTTCGGATACCAGTTGGCCTGGGCCAGTGCCTCTTCCGCCGCCGCGACGGCCATCTGGATGAAGCGGTCCATCTTGCGCCGCTCCTTCGGGTCCATGGTGGCGTCGGGGTCGAACCCCGCGCTGTCCTCGGCGATGGTCGGCACCGGCCCGCCGACGCCGGCCGCCAGCCCCTCGACGACTTCCGCCGGCAGCTTGCGCAGACCGGAAGCGCCCGACAGCAGACGCTGCCATACCGTTTCGACGCCACAACCCAGTGGCGTGAGAAGCCCCATACCGGTCACTACGATACGTCGCATGACGATGTCCTTTCATTCATTGATCGAGTCACTCGCCGCCATGGCGGCCCGGCAGTCGGCGCGCGCCGCCGCTGGCTGCGAGTCGGGAAAATCGCCTCGTTCGAAGGCGTTGCGCATACGTTCGACACGGGCATGGACCGCCGGATTGGCATCGGGCCCCGGGGCCAGACACACGTCCCCGGGGGACAGTGGTCGATCGTGGCATCGGTCGTAGAGGATTGGCTCGACAGGGCCCTGGGTCCGTCGATCGACGAGCCGAAAACCATCGGCTTCGATCGGCAGATGCTGCTCGCCCCAGCGGTAGAGTGTCAGGATGACCGGAGCGAGATCGTGGCCCTTGGCTGTCAGATGATACTCGTAACGCGGCGGATGCCGCTGATAGCAGCGTTTCTCGAGCAGTTCGTTGGAGACCATGCGCTCCAGCCGTCGCGTCAGCATGCTGGAAGCGATACCCAGGCCGCGCTGGAACTCGTCGAAGCGACGCGCGCCCTGCATGGCGTCGCGCAGGATCAACAGGGTCCAGCTGTCGCCAACGCACGTCAGCGCGCGGGCTACCGGGCAGAGGGGTGAACTATCATCGGTCACTTTCATTATGGAAGCGACTCTACCGAATTTTCCGCGGCAAGGGAATCCCGACCGGGGCCGCCATCACGAAAACCCCGCTATTCGCCGGACGACTCGGGCGGAAGGCGCATTCGCACCCTCGCCAGCCGTTCGCCGCGACGCTCGACCCACTCCTCGCCGAGGGTCTCCCAGCCGCGCCCGGAGAGCGAAGACGCCAGCATCAGGCTGGCTTCGATCGACACCTCCGCGACGCCCGATTCCCGCACCGCCTCGACGGACAGCGCCAGCAGGCGTGCGCCTACCCCCTGGCGGGCAACCGAGGGCCAGACGTAGAGCGTCTCGATGCGGCCAGCCGTGGCATCGCGCTCGCAGAAGCCGATGCAGTGGCCATCACACTCGGCGACCAGGGTCGGATAGAGGACCTGGCGTGCCGCCCACGCCTCCGCGGTGCGCGGCAGCGAGCCGGCCCAGGCCTCGCGCTGAGCCAGCGTGTAGTGCCCCGCGGCCCCCTCCATGATCGCATGGTGAAAGACCTCGGCCTGGTCCGAGGCGTCTCTGGGCAGGGCCTGGCGAAAGCGGGTTCGTTCGAGCATGGCGATCTCTCTCCTGCCATCGGGGACGGCATGGCGGCCGTCTCAAGCCGTTACAGCGTCGACCAACTTCTCGAAGCGCGGAAACCGGAGAGCGATATCACTCGCCGTCGCGATCACGTCATGGGACGGGACGTTGCACATCGTCAGCACCAGAAAGTCGGGTTCGGGGCCAATATCCAGCCAGTGCGGCAGCCCTGCCGGCACCGAAATCAGATCGCCCCGGTCGCAGCCGACGACATACACCCGGTGGTCGAGGTGAAAATAGAAGATCGCCTGCCCCCTCAGAAACAGATGCCAGGCCTCCTCATCGCTCGCCGACTCGGTGCACAACAACTCCCGCCTGAGTTCGAGATCGGGGTATTGCGGGCTCATGCCGCGCAGGTCGCAGTGACGGCGACCGCTGAGCTGCTGGATCTCCTCCGCCGCATCGTTGTTCAGCACCATGAGCTGGCGACGATCGACACCGACCGGTAGCTCCGTCAACTCGCGCCGATCGAAATAGACCTCGATGGAGCTGAGTTCGAGAGAGATACGATAGGCATCGTGGCTGCTCAACAGCGGCTGATCACCGTCCGCCTCGTGATATACATGCAAGAAACTCATCCAACACCTCTCCTTGGTATCATGCGAGCCTTAACTCTCGTGTCCGGCGAGCTTGGCGACTGTCGACGTTTCATCCACGGCCACACCATCGGCCAGGATGCGAGACCCGGCAGGCGGCACCTGGTCTGGTGTGACCAACGGGCAACCCACGATGCCGCGTTGCAAGGTTCCAGATGACGCGGCCCTTGGCACGGCATCACGGGGTGTGACAGGCAACCGCCAGCCTCGGCATCTCGCACCTTGCCTGCCACCTTCCGGTGCCGCAACGCGGCTCGTGCCGACACGTCGACAGCCCTGACGTCACTGCAGTATGGCACCAATACCCAATTTCACCTCGAGAAGCGTGATTCGATGACACAACCGCCCCGCCTCGGCCCCCCTTCGCCCGACGACACCTTCACGCTGGAGGCGATCGGTCACGTGGCCAGCGACTACCCCGACAAGTTCGGAGTCCCCCGGCAACCCGGGCTGGCGCCGTCGGCGCGGGCGATTCTCTATCTGACGCCGCCTTTCGACGACCCGCTTGCCGTCGAGGGCGTCGAGGCGATGAGCCATCTCTGGCTGACGTTCCTGTTCGATCGCAGCCCGCTGACGTGGAAGCCACGGGTTCGGCCGCCGCGCCTGGGCGGCAATCGCCGTGTCGGCGTGTTCGCCAGTCGAAGCACTCACCGTCCCAATCGGCTTGGTCAGTCGCTGGTTGAACTGGTCGAGGTGGAGTGCAGCCCGCGCCCTTCGCGAGCTCGCTCGCCGATCGCCGGTTCGCGGCTGGCCGGGCACGAGAGCCGGGTCAAGCTGCACCTGCGCGGGCACGATCTATGCGATGCCACCCCGATCCTCGACATCAAGCCGTATCTCCCCTGGGCGGAGTCCCGCCCCGACGCCGACGCCGGTTTCGCGCCCGCCTCGCCGCCCCGCTGCCGCGTCGTCTTCGATACTGCTGCCGGCGAAGCACTTCGTCGGCACGCCGACGGCGAGTCGCTGGCTCGGCTGATCGAGGAGGTACTGGCGCAGGATCCGCGCCCCGCCTACCACGGCAGCGCCACGGCCCGACAGGGCGCCTCGAAGCCCTATGGCGTCCTGCTGCGCGACGTCAACGTTCGCTTTCTGGTCGACGAGCGCGACGGCGACATCGAAATTCGGGTAGCGGCGATCGAGCCGCGCTGACTGGCTCAGCGCAGCAGTCGCTCGAGCACCAGGCTCGCCGGCTCGCCCGGCGTGTCTTCCAGCGTGCCGACGTCGCGGAAGCCCAGCTTGTGCAGGACCCGAACCGACTTCGCGTGTTGCGGACGAACCAGGCCGTGCACCCTGTCCGCCGCCAGTCGCTCGGCCGCGTAGTCGACCGCGCCCTGGCCCATCTCGGTGGCATACCCCTTGCCCCACGCGGCGGGGGAGAAGCGATATCCCAGGTTCAGCATCCAGCCCCAGCCCGCCTCTTTCGTCCAGCCCAGACCGCCAAAGCCGATGACGCCGCCCGGATTCGCCTTCTCCTCGATGGCCCATATCCCGAAGCCGTGGCGCTGCCAGTGGTCGAGCCACCCGCTCAGCACCGCCATCGATACCGCGGCGTCGGTATGGGGGCCGGCCGGATTGAAGCGGTGGGTCTCGGGATCGCCGTAGATCGCGAACAGCCGCGGTCCATCGGCGCTATCCGGCTTCCTCAGGACCAGTCGGTCGGTCTCAAGGCGTGTCATGTTTCACCTCGTCATTGGCCCGTTGGCGGTGTGGACGCCCCGGCCGGCGCTGGCAAGCCCGCCCGGATGCCGCTAGGCTGGCGAGCTTCGATGAAAGACTGGAGTGCCTTCGATGCGAAAGTCGCTGATCCCGCTGTGCCTGTCCGCCCTGACCCTGTTCTCGCTGCCGGCGCTCGCCGATGCCGACCATCCCCACGTGCGCCTGGAGACGAGCCAGGGCCCCATCGAGGTGGAGCTCGACGCCAAGGCAGCGCCCAAGACGGTGGAGAACTTCCTGCGCTACGTCGATGAGGACTTCTACGCCGGCACGGTCTTTCACCGTGTCATGCAGGATTTCATGATCCAGGGCGGCGGCATGACGGCAGACCTCGAGCCCAAGCAGACTCACCCGCCGATCCCGCTGGAGAAGAGCGGTCTCGACAACACCCGCGGCACCATCGCCATGGCGCGCACCGCCAATCCGGATTCCGCCACCAGCCAGTTCTTCATCAACCTGGTCGACAACAGTGCGCTGAATTATCGCGACCTCTACAACCCGGGCTACACGGTGTTCGGTCATGTCGTGTCGGGCATGGACGTGGTCGACAAGATCGCCGAAACGCCTACCGGACGCCAGGGACCGCACGCCGACGTGCCCAGGACCCCGATCACGATCACCGGCGCCGAGCGCCTGGACTGATCCCGGCGACGCCCCCCGAGACGCCGCTTTCCTGCCACGGCCCACCGGCATCTCGGGCCCGACACGAAGAAGCCCCGGCGTGATGACGCCGGGGCTTCTTCGCTCAAACGGCAGGCGAAGGCTCAATCGAAGCTCATGCCCAGACGGCGCCCCACCTCTTCGTAGGCCTCGATCACACCGCCAAGGCCCTGGCGGAAGCGATCCTTGTCCAGCTTCTCGCGCGTCTCGGCATCCCACAGTCGGCAACCGTCCGGCGAGAACTCGTCGCCCAGCACGATCTCGCCCTCGAAGAGACCGAACTCGAGCTTGTAGTCCACCAGCAGCATGCCACCGTCGAGAAACAGCTGTTTGAGCACATCGTTGACCCGGAACGTCAGCGACTTCATGGTCGCCAGCTGCTCGGGCGTCGCCCAGCCGAACGTCTCCGCCAGCGACTCGTTGATCATCGGATCGCCCTTCTCGTCGTTCTTGAGGAACAGCTCGAAGGTCGGCGGGTTCAGAGCGATACCCTCCTCGACGCCGAGACGGCGCACCAGACCGCCGGCGGCCAGGTTACGCACCACGCACTCCACCGGGATCATCTCCATCTTCTTGACCACGCACTCGGTGTCCGACAGCAGCTGCTCGAAATGCGTGGGGATGCCGGCCGCCTGGAGTTTCTCCATGATGAACGCGTTGAACTTGTTGTTGACCATTCCCTTGCGCTCGAGCGCCTCTTTCTTCTTGCCGTCGAAGGCGCTGGTATCGTCGCGGAAGTGCAGGACGAGCCGCTGCGGGTCGTCGCTCAGGTAGACCGACTTGGCCTTGCCGGCGTAGAGAAGATCGCGTTTTTGCATGGAGCTGTCTCCGTCGCGGCCCCGTAGGGCAGCAGGTTCATGAAGAGGGTGTGTAGCGTGATGTGGCGACGGGGTGGGCGGGAGCCAAGGTCACGCCACCTGCTGCCAGTCGATACCCCGATCCTGGGTCGAGACCAGCAGACGCGATTCATCGCCGTCGAGCAATGGCACCAGCGCCTCCAGTACCCGCTCGGGGTGGTTATTTTGCGCCGACAGGTGCGAGCAGACAATCCGCTGCAGCCGGTCGAGTCCCAGCCGCCGCAGCAGGTCCGACGCCTGAGCGTTGGCCAGATGCCCCCAGCGACCGGCGACCCGTCGCTTGAGATGCGGCGGGTAAGGCCCCTCGGCCAGCATCCGCGGATCGTGGTTGCACTCCAGGAACAGCGCATCGCAGCCGCTGAAGGCGTCGACCACGTGGGATGTCGGGTGACCGAGATCGGTCAGCACGCCGAGACGGCGACCGTGGGCGCGAAAGCAGAACTGGATCGGCTCGCGGGCATCGTGGGGCACGGTGACCGGGTCGATCTCCAGCCCGCCGATGGCGAAGCGTGCCTGCGGCACCAGAAGCTGATGGCGGGGTACGTCGCCGAGCTTGCCGGAGAGCCAGCTGCCGGCACTGAGATAGACCGGCAGCTGATGGCGACGCGCCAACGCGCCGACCCCGGTGATATGGTCGCTGTGCTCGTGCGTGACCAGTATGGCGGCCAGCTGGCGCGGGTGGACGCCGCAACGGGCGAGGCGTCTCTCCGCCTCGCGCACGCCGAATCCGCAGTCCACCAGTACCAGGGTCTCGCCGTCGCTGACCAGGGTCGCGTTGCCCTTGCTACCGCTGCCCAGCGAGGCGAAGCTGAGCCCCGGTTCGGAGCGCGCCCCGGGTAGAGCGCGCTGAGCGGGCATCGACGGCCGTGACATCACCGCAGCGTGGACGCGATGGCATCCAGCAGCTCCCGGGCCGCGGCCGGCTCGACCGGCTGTCCATCGGCGCCGGCCACCGTCACCACGCTGTTGCCGGCGTTCGAGTCGAGCTGGAGACGATAGTGGCCGGGCTGCGGATCGCTGCCGAACCAGCTGAACCAGCCACCGTCATCGGCATCCTGCGGCAGGTAGTCGATGAAGAACTGGCCTGCGCTTCGGTTCTGGTCGGTCACCGTCAGGCGGTTGCTGTCGAAGCCATTCTGCAACTGATAGTAGAGTTCGGACCAGGCGCGCTCGCCATCCAGCGCCAGGTCGAGCTCCCAGTTGCCGCCGCGATTGCGCAGCTTCACGCGCTCGCTCTGATCGAGCGGCTGGGCGGCCAGCGAGACACCACTATCCGCGGTGTGGTTGCTGTCCAGATAGGCCTTGATCGAGCTCAGGCACTGGGCGCTGCCGCCGATGTCGCAGCGGACTTCACTGGTGCCGCTACGCAGGCCCTGGCGCAGACTCACACTACCCTGCGCCGTCTCGATGCGACCGCCAGCGGCATTGATCGCCGTCGGGTTGACGCCGTGATCGACGGCGAAGCCCTGCAGCCGTGGCCATACGCTGGCCGGCGCGGCATCGACCAGAAGCCAATGCTCGCTACCGGCCTGGCGCAGCTCGGCATAGGGCTGCTCGTCGCTCTGTCCCGATGCCAGCGGCTGCGGACGAGGCGCATCGTCGACGGCGTCCGACGTGGAGAAGTCGCTGTCGGCCTGGGGCACGGGCATCGAATCCTGGTAACGCACCTGATTGCGCGAAGCCGGCAGCTCCAGCGGCTTGGCCATCTCCGCCGTCTGATACTCGGCATTGCGGTCGTAATAGTAACCGTCCTGGAAAAGTCCGCAGCCGGACAGGGCCAGCGACGAGCACAACATCAGAGGCATCCATTTGAGGATGGGCTTCATGCATCCACCTTTGTTTGAAGCAATGGGCTGGTTGGCGATTCGAACCACGTCGGCAGATTTCACGTCGTTTCGATATTGGCGAGTTGCAGCGCTTCGCCGACGTTGCCGTGATAGCGCTCGGAAAGCCAGGTCAGCGGCAGCCGGATGCCGGTCTCGGCATATCCCATGCGATTGAGTGCCCACTTGACCGGAATCGGATTGGATTCGATCCCCAGCGCCGTGTGCAGCGGCGCCAGGCGCGCATTGATCTGGTGCGCCTTTTCGCGCTGGCCGCTGGTCGCCGCGACGCAGAGATCGTGCATCGACTTCGGCGCGACGTTGGCGGTGACCGAAATGTCGCCATGGCCGCCCATCAGCATGAAATCGCAGGCGGTGGCGTCGTCGCCGGAGTAGAGAGCGAAGCCGCTGCCCTCGAGGCGGTCGATCAGCTCCTCGGCACGCTCCAGGTTGCCGGTGGCATCCTTCAGCCCGATGATCCGCTCGAGCTCCGCCAGCCGGAAAACCGTCTCGTTGTAGATATCCGAGCAGGTCCGTCCGGGAACGTTGTAGAGAATGATCGGCAGCTCGCTCGCCTCGGCGACCGCCTTGAAGTGCTGATACAAGCCTTCCTGGGTCGGCTTGTTGTAGTAGGGTGCCACCGAAAGACAGCAGTCGGCGCCCACTTCACTCGCGTAGCGGGCCAGCTCGACCGCCTCCGCGGTGTTGTTGGCTCCCGTGCCGGCGATGACGGGGATCCGGCCGTTGACCTCTTCGACCACCGTGCGGATGACGTCGAAATGCTCGGCAAACGACATCGTGGTCGGCTCGCCGGTGGTACCGGCGGCGACGATGGCGTCCGTGCCGTGTTCGAGATGGAAATTGACCAGGCGGCGCAGCGCCTCCCAATCGATCTCGCCACCGGCTTTCATCGGCGTCGCCATGGCAACGATACTGCCTGTGATCATCTTGCAGCTCTCTCTACTGTGACCGGATGGGCGGCCGGCCGCCTTGTCCAATCGATATCGAACGGCCGGAAACCGGATTGCCGGCCGGATGCACACCGACACCGGAATCGCTGGCGGGCCCGGTGAAGGCCGGGCCAACGCGTTCAGGTCTCGGGCTCCAGCACGTCAGACATGAAGTCGATGCGGTCGTGGCGCCTGCCCAGGCGCGATTTCACGCCCCCCAGATGGTACTCAGGCAGCCCCAGCGTGTACAGCCGCCAGGCCGGCTGTCGCCGCGATCGGCGCGACTGCCGAAGATCCGCGAGGCCTCGGCTTCCGAGCATTGACCGCCAGGATCGGCTATCGTTCGCCATTCACTTCCCGGTTTCGGAGCGCCTCATGACTCTCAGCGTTGGACAACCCGTAGAAGATTTCTCCGCCGAAGCGACCGGCGACACGCCCTTTCGGCTTGGCGACTATCGTGGCAAACAGGTGGTGATCTACTTCTATCCCAAGGACAGCACCCCCGGATGCACCACGGAGGGCGGCGACTTCCGCGACAGGATCGGCGAGTTCGAGGCCGCCAACACGGTCGTCTTCGGCGTCTCCCGCGACGGTCTCAAGTCCCACGAGAACTTCAAGGCCAAGCAGGGTTTCCCGTTCGAGCTGATCTCGGATCGCGACGAGGCGGTCTGCCGCCAGTTCGACGTGATCAAGCTCAAGAAGATGTACGGCAAGGAGCACCTGGGCGTCGAGCGCAGCACCTTCCTGATCGACGCCGACGGCAAGCTCGCCCGCGAGTGGCGCGGCGTCAAGGTCCCGGGCCACGTCGACGAGGTACTGGAGGCGGCGCGGGAGCTGAACGGCTGAACACGCCCATGACGGCGGTCAGCTCTCCTCCGTGATCACGGCCTGGTCCGACTCCCCGCGCGGCCAGGCCTGGACCAGCGCCTTGATCAGGGTCGCCAGGGGGATGGCGAAGAAGATGCCCCAGAAGCCCCACAGCCCGCCGAAGAAGAGCACCGCCAGGATGATCGAGACCGGGTGCAGGTCGACCGCTTCCGAGAACAGGATCGGCACCAGCACGTTGCCGTCCAGCGCCTGCAGGATGGCGTAGGCCAGCAGCACGTAGAAGAACTGCTCGCCCATGCCGAAGTGAAAGCCCGCTACCGCGGCGACCGGCAGCGTGGCCACCGCGGCGCCGATGTAGGGCACCAGCACCGACAGCCCCACCATCAGCCCGAGCAGCGCCGCGTAGGGCAGTCCGAAGGCCCAGAAGGTGATGAAGGCGACGCTGCCGACGATGATGATCTCGATGGTCTTGCCGCGCACGTAGTTGGCGATCTGGTCGTCCATCTCCTGCCACACCCGGGTCATCAGGGTGCGCTGGCGCGGCAGCAGCGAGAGCAGGAACGCGACCAGACGTTCGCGATCCTTGAGCATGAAGAAGATCAGGATCGGCACCAGCACCAGATAGATGATCAGCGCCATCAGGCTGCCCAGCGAGGCGAGCGAGAGGGTCAGCGCGCGCTGGCCCAGGGTAGACGCCTGGCGCCCGGCGGAGGCGATCCAGCCCTGGATCTGATCCGGCGTCACCACCGTGGGGTAGCGCGCCTGCAGCTCATCGAGCCAGAGCTGGCTGCTGGCGAACATGCGCGGCGCTTCCTGCACCAGCTCCACCAACTGATTCCACACCAGCGGCAGCACGATCAGCGCCAGCGCCAGCAGCGCGCCGAGGAACAGCAGAAAGACCAGCCCCACCGCCAGCAGCCGCGGCAGCCCGCGGCGTTCGAGCCAGGCCACCACGCCCTGCAGCAGGAAGGCGATCACCAGCGCGGTAAAGAACGGGGCCAGCGCGCCGCCGAACCAGATGACGATGGCGAAACCGCCGATCAGCAGCGCCAGCAGGACGATGGCCTCTTCGTCGGACAGATATCGCTCGAACCAGTTACGCAGGATGCCCTTCAAACTCATGCTCGCGCCTCTCCGTCGGCTTTACGCAGCCAGTAGTGGTACACACCCGAATTCTCTTCGCGCCCGACCAACGTATGTCGGCTATGCTCGACGAAACTTTCGAAATCCCGCCACGAACCGGCATCCGTCGCGATCACTTCGAGCAATTGCCCGGCCTGCATGTCCGCCAGCGCCTGCTTGGCTTTCAGCAACGGCAACGGGCAGTTCAGACCGGTGGCATCCAGTCGACGATCCGGCTGTTGAGACATGACATACCCCAGGTTGGTTGGAAAGAGGCCCGCTCGCGCGACAGACCCGCCATGAGGGCTGTTGCAACGCCCGGATTTTCTAGGCAACGTCTGCCACAAGCCGCGGTCGAACGCATGATAGCGCAGACCACCATCGACCACCCCGGCTTCAGCCTGAATGAGGAACGAGATCGTCAGCATGAACCGTCAACGACTGACATCATTCCAGCGGCGCCTGCTGGCCGTTCCGCTGCTCGCCGCGGGGCTGGCCGGCACCATGCCGCCCGCGCACGCCCAGCAAGGCTATCAGCTCCCCGATCTCGGCAGTACCAGCGCCGCCGTCACGTCCAACGACGAATATCGTCTGGGGCGGGCCTGGCTGCGTCAATTTCGCGCCCAGACCGACCCGTGGCAGGACCCGATCACGCAGACCTACGTGCGATCGATGCTGGCCAAGCTGGTGCCCTACAGCGGGGTCAACGAGAATCTCGTCGTAACGATGGTCGACAGCCGCCTGCTGAACGCCTTCGCCGTGCCGGGCGGCGTGGTCGGGGTCAATGCCGGTCTGTTCGCCACCGCGCCCGACGAGGATGAGTTCGCCTCGGTGCTGGCGCACGAACTGGGCCACCTGGCCCAGCGCCACTACGCCCGGCGCATGGAGCGGGTCAAGGAGACGCAGTTGCCGACCATGGCGGCCATGCTGGCCGGGATGATCTTCGCGGCTGGCGGCGGTGGTGGCGCGGGTATCGCCGCGATGATGGGCTCTCAGGCGGCGTTCATGCAGGATCAGCTCGCCTACTCCCGCCGGTTCGAACAGGAGGCCGATCGCGTCGGCCTCAGCGCCATGGCCAAGGCCGGATACGACCCGCAGGCGATGCCGGAGATGTTCCGCACGCTGCAGAAACTCGCTGCGCTCCAGGGCGGCAATCCCCCCGAATTCCTGCTGACCCACCCGGTCACCGAATCGCGGATCAGCGACACCCAGGCCCGTGCCGACCAGTTGCCCTCTCCGCCCCACCGGGACGACCCGACCTACGCCATGATCCGCGGGCGAGCCCTGCTGATGCTCAACCGGGATAACCCGACCCAGGCAATGACGATACTCGAGCAGGACGATCCGCCAGCGGCTGCCGTACGTTACCTGCAAGCGCTCACCGATGCGCAGCAGACGCGCCCCGACGCGGCGCTGAAGACGCTCGACGAGCTTGCCCAAGATTATCCCGACCTTTCGATGATCCCCGCCACCGCCGCCCAGGTTGCCTACGACGCTGGGCGCCACCAGGACGCGCTGGCGCGAGCAAGACGTATCCTGCGGCTCTCTCCCGGCTATTACCCGGCGCAGTGGGTGCAGGCGGAGGCACTGGTACAGACGGCGCCGGCGCAGGCGTTCGACGTGCTGCGAGACATGAGCGAGCAGTATCCGGAAGACCCCAACGTGTTCGGCCTGCTGTCCGAAGCGGCCGGCCGCACCGGCCGTGATGCCTGGGGCCAGCTGGCTCGCGCCGAACAGCTCCAGCTCGAGGGTCGCATCGATACCGCCATCCGTCAGATCGACTCCGCCGAGGATGTCGCCAAACGGAGTGGCGACTACGCCATGGCCAGCCGCATCGAGCAACGACGCAAGGATTTCCTCGGCTACCGGGAGACGATGCAGAGTTTCTGACCGCGTGGTCTCAGGCTGGCGCGCCGGCCTGCCCCTCGAGATGTGCCGCGACCGCATCGCAGAACACCATCGGGTCGATCACCAATCTGCCGAGCGGTTTCGGCGCGGCGGCGTTCTGTGCGATCACGATGTCACGCGTTGGATTGACGTAGATGAACTGGCCGTGAATGCCCTTCGCGGCGAAGGCGCGATCCCGGCGCGACGATGGCGTCCACGCGGTCCACCACATGTAGCCGTATTCCAGCGAATCGCCGCCGGCGAGTGTCGTGGGGCGTGTGGCGGCGTCGATCCAGCCGTCGGGTAGCAGCGATCGACCCTCGACCCGGCCACCATCGAGCATGAATTGACCGAAGCGCGCGTAGTCGCGCAGGGTCGCCGCGATGCCACTGCCGCCGATCTCGACGCCATCGGCGGACTCCAGCCACCAGCTCGCGTCGCTCTCCATGCCGTAGGGCCGCCACAGTTTCAACGCCAGGTATTCGGCCAGCGGTCGGCCCACGGCCCGCCGAACCAGCTCGGCAAGAATCTGCGTCTCGCCGGTACTGTAGTTATGGCGCGTGCCCGGTTTGGCGGCGCGGGGCAGTGCCGCCATCACCTTCATCGCCCCGCCCGGCCGCTGGGCGATCTGCGCCCTCAGCAGCGCGCGACGATCGGACCGGGGGTCGATATAGGTCTCGTTCCAGGCGACGCCGGACGCCATCATCAGCAGGTCGCGCAGGCTGACGCCCTGGTAGGCGCTTCCCGCCAGCGCCGGTACGTAGTCGGTCACCTGTGCGGCCAGGCCCTCGCGGATCAGCCCGTCCCGGATGGCCATGCCGGCCAGCGTCGAACAGACGGACTTGGCCACCGACATCGACATCCAGCGGGTATCGCGATGATTGCCGCGCTGGTAGGTCTCATGGACGATGTCGCCGTGTCGTAGCACCAGCAGGCCGGTGACACTGTTCAATGCCAGGTAGTCGTAGAGATCGTAGGCCTCGCCGTTGACGCTGGCGACCACCCCATCGAGGCACGTCGGCGCCTGCTCGAGCGGACGCGGGGAAGCGCCAGCGGCGATGATCCGCGAGGGAAACAAGCGGTCGATATTGCGGAAGGTATTCACCGCCAGATCGGGTGTCAGGCGGCCGCTGTAGGCCTGCTCGATGTCACCGATCGGCTCGTCGCCATGGCGGTAGATGGCGCTCGAACGGGAGGGTTCGCGGCGAGACGTATCGGCAGCGAGATCTGGCTGGGGCGAACGGGACGTCATGAGGAGGCTCCTGAGGGAATCCTCAATCAGTAACACAGCCACGCGAAGAGGTGCATCGATTTGTCGGCGAAGCGGGAGACCATCGAAATGGTGGGTCGTGTAGGATTCGAACCTACGACCAATTGGTTAAAAGCCAACTGCTCTACCAACTGAGCTAACGACCCGAGACGTGCCACTGACAGCGGGCGCTGTGCAGTGCTGCCGAAACGGCGGGGAAGTGATCGATGGTGGGTCGTGTAGGATTCGAACCTACGACCAATTGGTTAAAAGCCAACTGCTCTACCAACTGAGCTAACGACCCATCGTGCGACCCGTCGGAAAGTGGTGGGTCGTGTAGGATTCGAACCTACGACCAATTGGTTAAAAGCCAACTGCTCTACCAACTGAGCTAACGACCCCTTCCGACTGGGCGCACATATTACTCATAAGCCTCGGAGCAGGCAAGCGTTTTTTCCCGCCCCGAGGCCGATGGCTCAACGCCGGAATCAGGAGTCCTGACGACGCGGGCGACGCGGTTTCTTCATCGCCGTCACCGGGCGCCGCTTGTTCTTGTCGCGGCTCCAGCGGTTCTTCTCGTCCGGCGTCAGCTCGGGCACCTTGCGCGGTTCGAGGCCTGCCAGGTTCGACAGCTCGTCGATCTCGTCCTGGGTCATCTCGGTCCACTCGCCGGCCTTGGCCCGCTTGTCGAGGAAGATGTTGCCGTAGCGAACCCGCTTCAGCCGGCTCACGGTCAGCCCCTGGGACTCCCACAGCCGCCGAACTTCCCGGTTGCGGCCCTCCAGGATCACCACGTGGAACCAGGTGTTGATGCCCTCGCCGCCGAACTCCTGGACATCGGAGAAGCGCGCCGGGCCATCCTCGAGCATCACGCCCTCGACCATGGCGACCACGTGTTCACGCTTCACTTCACCCATGACCCGCACGGCATATTCGCGCTCGATCTGGTGCGAGGGGTGCATCAGCCGGTTGGCCAGCTCCCCGTCGGTGGTGAACAGCAGCAGCCCGCTGGTGTTGATGTCGAGACGGCCGATCGCGATCCAGCGCTCGCCCTTCAGTCGCGGCAGGCGTTCGAATACGGTCCGCCGCCCTTCCGGATCCTTGCGCGTGCACAGTTCGCCTTCCGGCTTGTTGTACATGATGACCCGGCGAGGCACCTCCTCGACGGCGCGCAGGTTGATGGCCCGGTCGTCCAGCGCCACGCGGTCGCGCGAGCCGACGCGATCGCCCAGCTTGGCGACCTGGCCATTGACCTTGATCCGACCGGCGCTGATCGCGGTCTCCATTTCGCGGCGCGAGCCATATCCGGCGCGCGCCAGCACTTTCTGCAGTTTCTCGGTGTTGGTATCCGTCATGATGCTTCATTGCCTCATCGGCTAGTCGCCAGCTTCCGCCCGCGCTATCGGCAGCCCGGTTCGAGGTGGCGACTGTCAGGTGTCCGTGTCTCTTCCATCGGGGTCCGAATCGGTGCCGCTAGCCGGCACCTCCGGTTCATCTCGACGTTGGCGAGCACGTTCGGCCAGTCGCGCCTCGAGCTCGGCAAAACTCAGCGACTCGCCGGGGGACGCCATCTCGGCGTGTTCGTCATTGTCGGAAGCAGGTTCCGGCGTTGCCGATGAATCTTCCCTGCCGGCCGGGGTGTCGTCGAACGATGCGGTGTCATCGACGCCGGCTTCGTCATCGCTCTCGCCCGTCTCGTCGGCGCCGGGTCCGGCATCGGGGGCGACCCCTTCGGGCAGATCGGCGAACGGCTGGTGCATGGCCGTTTCGAACGTCTCGAAGGACTTGAGTTCATGCATCGGCGGCAACGAATCCAGCGTCTGCAGCCCCAGGTCATCCAGAAATGCCCGGGTGGTCGCGTAGACCGCCGGTCGTCCCGGCACGTCGCGATGACCGACGACCCGGATCCAGCCGCGCTCGACCAGGGTGCGCATGATCGAGCTAGACACCGCCACGCCGCGCACTTCCTCGATGTCGCCGCGGGTCAACGGTTGACGATAGGCGATCAGCGCCAGGGTCTCCAGCAGCGCCCGCGAGTATCGCTGCGGTTTCTCGTCCCACAGTCGCGACACCCACGGCGAGTAGCGCTGACGGATCCTGACCTGATAACCCGAGGCGGACTCCTGCAGCTCCAGCGCCCCGCCCGCCATCAGCCGCTCGCCGAGCTTGTTCAGCGACTCGCGGATGGCGGCACGGGACGGCGGCTGCCCCGCACCGAGCGGGCCGTCGCCGAACAGCCCCTCGATCCGCTCCAGCGAGAGCGGCTCGCCGGCGGCCAGCAGTAGCGCTTCCAGAATCTCGTCCAGCGCCGGGGTCACGTAAGGGTCGGTCAGGCGGTTCATGCCCGGATCTCGCCGTCGCCGTTATCGGATGCCTCGATCCCGCTCGCCGAGGCGGACGTCCCGCTCTCGAAAGCCGGCTCGCCCGGGATATCGCCATCGTCGCCTGCGGCGCCGTCCTCGATCGCCAGCCTGGCCCGCAGGTGTATCGGCGAGAGCGGCGCATTCTGCACGATTTCGATCATCGACTCACGCGCTAATTCGAGAATCGCCATGAAGGTGACGATGACCCCGGCGCGGCCCTCGGAGAGGTCGAACAGCGCCTCGAACGGCGTGAAGCGATCCGCATTCAGCCTGGCCATGATCGACAGCATCCGCTCGCGAGTCGAGAGGACCTCGCGACTGATCCGGTGGGTCTGACGCAGATCGGCACGTTTGAGCATGCCGCCGAGGGCCCCGAGCAGGTCGTTCAGCGAGACGTCGGGATGGACCACCCGCGGCTCGAGTTCCGGCAGCGCCGCCTGGGCCGGATACCAGTCCCGCCCCATGCGTGGCAGCGTGTCGAGCTCCTCGGCGGAGAGCTTGAGCTGTTCGTACTCCTGCAGCCGGCGAATCAGCTCGGCGCGGGGGTCGGCTTCCTCGTCGTCTTCGTCACCCTTGGGCGGCCGAGGCAGCAGCGTACGCGACTTGATCTCCGCCAGCATCGCGGCCATGACCAGGTACTCTCCGGCCAGGTCGATCTCCATCGCCTGCATCAGGTCCACATACTCGACATACTGGTGGGTAATGGCGGCGACGTCGATGGCCAGGATGTCGAGGTTCTGGCGCCGGATCAGATAGAGCAGCAGGTCGAGCGGCCCCTCGAAGGTCTCGAGGAAGACCTTGAGCGCTTCCGGCGGGATATAGAGATCCTGCGGCAGCTCGGTCAGGCGCTCGCCGTTGACCCGGACCACGAAGTCGAGTGGCAACTGCCCTGACGGCGACGCCTCGGCGGCATCGGGCTGTTCGGATTCGATCACGCTCACGCCGCCTCCCGGATCACTGATGGATAGTGAACGCAGTCTAACAAGGCAGGCGACGCTGGCCTATCGGCACGAAGTCGACGGCGCGGCGATGGCCCTAACGCCCGGCCGGATATCAAGCGGACTGACGCGAAAATCGCCGGTAGGTGAAGTCGTCGTCACGCTTCGAATCGACGATCGCCAGCGTCTGGATCTCGTCGTGGTAGGGCGAGCGCTCGCACACCGGGTCCATCTGGCTGGCCTCCCCGGTGAGCGCGAGCGCCTGGCAGCGACAGCCGCCCCAGTCGATCTCGCGCCGCTCGCAGCTCTGGCAGGTATCCGGCATCCACGCCGTGCCGCGATAGGCGTTGAAGGCCGAGCTGTCGTACCAGATTTCGCCGAGACCGTGCTCACGCACGTTCAAGAAGGTGAGCCCTGGGATCGTCTCCGCCGCATGGCACGGCAGCACGCGGCCCGCGGGGGTCACGTTGAGCGACTGCCGCCCCCAGCCGTTCATGCACGGCTTGGGCAGGCGCGCGTAGTAGTCCGGCACCACGGCATCGATCACCAGCTTGCCCTCGAGCCGCTCGCGGGCCGCCTCGACCAGCGCGAGCGCCTCCATCACCTGCTCCCGCGGCGGCATCAGCGCGCCACGGTTCTCCAGCGCCCAGCCGTAGTACTGGGCGTGGGCGATCTCCAGGCGCCGTGCGCCCAGGTCGAGCGCGAGTTCGACCAACTCGGGGATCTGATGCAGGTTGGCGCGATGGATCACGCTGTTGAGGGTCAGCGGCAGCCCGACGTCGGCCACCTCCCGGGCAAAGGCGAGCTTCTTGTCGAAGGCGCCGGGCTGGTTGGCGATATGGTCGTTGATCGGGGCGGTCGCGCCCTGCACCGAGAGCTGGACATGATCCAGGCCCGCTTCCGCCAGCGCCTCGAGACGCGCACGATCGATATTGACGCCAGCGGTGATCAGGTTGGAGTAGAGCCCCTGTTCGGCACAGCTCGCCACCAGCGCTTCGAGATCCTGACGCAACGCCGGCTCGCCGCCGGAGAGATGCACCTGCAGCACACCCAGCTCGGCGGCTTCGGCGAAGACACGCTGCCAGGTCGCGGTGTCGAGTTCGTCGCGCTTGCGCGTCAGTTCGAGCGGATTGGAGCAGTAGGGACACTGCAGCGGGCAGCGGTGGGTCAGCTCCGCCAGCATGCCGAGCGGCGGCGCGGGGCGGGCCGGGTCATCGAGATGGCTCATGCCACTTCCAGCACTTGCTTGAGGATCAGATCGGCGAGCATGGCGCGCACGTCGCCGAGAATGCGTTCGCGCGGGGCCGCGAAGGCGGCGGCCAGATCATCGACGATGGCGCCGATATCGCGCTCGCCGTCGACCCGTGCGAGGACTTCACGGGCCACCGGGTCGAGCTGGAACACGCGCTCCGGGGCGAGCAGCACCCAGCCGCCGCGGGCCTTGTCTTCACGCAGTCTGACGCCGCGCGGCAGGCGCACGATCGCGTCCTCCGCGAGCGCTGGCGCTGATGCATTCATGCCGGCTGCCCTCCCCTTTCAGCCTCGCCATTCCAGGCCCCTGGCGGGACTTGGCCCGTCCCTTTCGAACCGGAGCCGACGTAGGCGTGCTGGAGCGCATCGAGCATGGCCCACAGCACGCTGCACTTGAAGCGCAGCGCATCGATCACCGCCTGCTGCTGGTCGGCCCGCTGGGCATGGCGCTTGACGTAATCCAGCGCCATCTCGGCATCCCGCGGCGCCTGGGTCAGGCGCGGCTCGAAGTAGGCCAGGGTCTCGGCCGAGACGAAATCGTAGTGCGCCAGCATGCCGCGCACCCGCTGGCCGATCACCATCGGTGAAAACAGCTCGGTGAGCGAGGAGGCCACCGCTTCCAGCAGCGTGCGATCGCGCACGAAGTGGGTGTAAGCCTCCACCGCGAAGCGTGTGGCCGGCAGGATACCGCGGGTCGAGACCACTAGTTCACGCCCCAGTCCCAGGCCATCGGTCAGCTTCAGCCAGCGCGCGATGCCGCCCTCGCCCGGCGCCTCGCCGTCATGGTCGACCAGCCGGGCGCGCCAGATGCGACGCAGCTCGGGATCGTCGAGACGCGCGATCAAGGAGGCATCCTTGATCGGAATCATCGCCTGGTAGTAGTAGCGGTTGAGCGCCCAGGCCTGCACCTGGCGCTTGTCCAGCTCGCCGTTCTGCAGCATCAGCTGGAACGGATGACGATGGTGATAGCGGGTCTCGCCCACCTCGCGCAGGCGCGCTTCCAACGCTGCCATGCTCAGGGGTTCGACCAGATCGGGATGGTTTTCGACCGTCAGCTGCGACACGCAAGCTCCATGCCGTCGTAGGCGATTTCCCAACCCGCGCGCTCGGCCTGGGCGCGCTCTGGCGAGCCCTCGATCAGCACCGGGTTGGTGTTGTTGATATGCACGAAGACGCGCCGGCTCACCGCCAATTCGGCGAAGGCGGCGATACTGCCCGCGTCGCCCGACATCGACATGTGGCCCATGCGCGCCCCGGTCTTGACCCCGACGCCGGCGGCGATCATCTCGTCGTCGCGCCACAGAGTGCCATCGAACAGCACCAGATCGGCGCCCTGCAGACGCGCGGCGAGGCGCGGCGTCATCGTTGCGCAGCCGGGAATGTAGTAGACCCGCGAGCCGGCGCCGATGAACTCCACGCCGACGGTGTCCTCGCCCTCGACGCCGATCTCGACCGTATCGCCTTCCAGGTAGAGCGCGGTCTTGCCCGGCACCGCGAAGAGTTTTGCGCTGACGCCGTCGAGCAGCTCGAAGGCGGTTTCGAGCGCCACCGGCTCGCGCGTCACGCACTCGGCGTCGAGCACGCCGAAGATCGGATTGGCCTCGAGCACCGCCTGGATCGACGGCGTGGCCAGCAGCCGGAACGACGAACGCTCGCGCAGGTTGAGCAATCCACCGATATGGTCGACGTCGGCGTTGGTCAGCAGCACGCTGCGAATCGGGGTATGGCGGTCACCGTGCTGCGGCTGCAGCACCGGGTTTTGTCTAATCTGGGCGAGAATCTCGGGGGCGCAGTTGATCAGCGCCCACTGCTCGCCGTCGCGACTGATGGCAATCGAGGATTGCGTGCGCGGGGTGATGCGCGGGTCGCCGGCCCAGGCCAGGCGGCACACCTCGCAACGACAGTTCCACTGCGGGGAGCCGCCACCGGCGGCCGCCCCCAGCACGCGAAGCCGCAGACCCGCGGTTTCGCGTGCACCTGCTGCCGGGCTCAAAACTCGGCGGGCATGTAGTCGTTGATTTCCATGCCGACGCAGATTTCCTTCACTTCCGGGGTCGTCCAGCTCATGGCGAGCTCCTTGAATCGAGTGGCGTGGCGCTCCAACGAGCGCCCGTGCATTCTAGCCAATCCGGTTGAAATCCGTGCAACAATTAGCCGGTAAACTATCGTCGTAGGATCCGCCGTCCGCCGCCTCGGCGGTGCGATAGCGCCCGGCGTAGTCGAATAGCTTCTCGCCCAGACGCCAGTAGCGGCCGCTCTTGCGCGCGATGACGAAGTCCGGCGCCCGCAGGCGATGCGCCTCGGCGGCGGCCTCCTCGGCCGAGGCGGGCTGCCAGCCGCTGCCCGGTGCACGCAGATGCCGGCGCAGAAAGACGCGTTCGAACACATGCCGCTGCGCCGGTGTCTCGAGGCCGAACCACTCGTCCAGGGTGTCGCCGTCCTCATCGTGATAGGTCACCTTGAGCCGTGGCACGCCGCGGCCGTTGGTGGTCGCCTGCAGCTGCATGCCGCTGACCCTCAGCACCTTGGCGTGCTTGAGCTTGAGCGCATCGCGCAGCTTGTCGTCGGGGTCGACCAGGCGCTCGCCGCAGTGGCCGCAGGCGCGGGCGGCGATATCGTTCTCGCCACCGCACTGGTCGCACACCTTGAAGCGGAAGCGAAAGGTGCACTGCACCTTATTACTGGCGCCCGAAGCCGCGCCCTTGGCTTTATTGGCACCCGAAGCCGCGCCCTTGGCTTCATTGGCGCCCGAAGCCGCGCCCTTGGCTTTATTGGCGCCCGAAGCCGCGCCCTTGCCTTCATGAGCGCCCGAGGCCGCGCCCCGGCTTTCATTGGCGCCCGCCCCCATGCCGACACCGGCTGACGTTTCCGGGTTCGACCTGTCGTCTTGCGCGCCGGGTTGGGCGCGATCGACAGCGCCGCGTGTGGCTAGCAGCCCCTGGCAGCGGCGGCCGTGGTGTTCGATCACCAGATCACCGTCGCGCTTGCCCCAGAAGGTGTTGGCGAAGCCGCACTCGGGGCACTCGACCTGGACCGGCTCGCTGTCGCTGTCCGGGCGCGCCTGGTCGATCTCGGGGGCGTAGAGATCCCACGGGTTGCCGGCATAGTCGAGCACCAGACAGTCGCGCTTGCCGGGCGATAGCCGCAAGCCGCGGCCGACGATCTGCTGATAGAGCCCCACCGACTCGGTCGGGCGCAGAATGGCGATCACGTCCACGTGCGGCGCATCGAAGCCGGTGGTGAGTACCGCCACGTTGACCAGATACTTGAGCTCGCGCGCCTTGAAGGCGGCGATCAGACGCTCGCGCTTCGGCCCCGGCGTCGCCCCGGTGACCAACGCGCTGGCCTCCGCCGGCAGCAGCCCCAGCACCTCCTCGGCGTGGGCCACGGTGGCGGCGAAGATCATCACGCCTTCGCGGTCGCGGGCCCGCTCGATGACATCGGCGACGATCTGCGGCGTGGCGCGGTTGCCCTGCACCACCCCGTTCAGGTCGCGCTCGGCGAACTGGCCATTACGCTGCGTGGTGAGGTGCGAGAAGTCGTAGAACGCCAGGGCGGCGTCGAGGCGCCGCGGCTCGGCCAGATAGCCCTGGCGCACCATCACCCGCAGCGGCTGCTCGAACACGCAGTCGCGGAAGAAGGCGTCCTCCGGCCCCTTGACCATGCCGTGGTAGTGGCGGTGGTAGAGAAAGCCCTCGCCCAGCCGGTAGGGGGTGGCGGTCAGCCCCAGGATCTTGAGGTTGGGCCGCGCCTGGCGCAGCCGGGCGATCACCTGGGCATAGCTCGAGGAGGCCCGCGCCCGGGCCGCGGCGCTCGTTTGCGCCTCGCTCTCTACCTCGCCGTGGCGCAGTGCGACCCGGTGGCACTCGTCGATCACCAGCAGGGTGAAGTCACCGGCCGCAAACGCCTCGAGGCCGTTGACCACCGACTGCACCGAGCCGAACACCACCTGGCGCGCGCTCTCCTTGCGCTTGAGGCCGGCACTGAAGATATCCGCCTCCAGCCCGTAGGCGAGATACTTGGCGTGGTTCTGCTCGACCAGCTCACGCACGTGCGCCAGCACCAGTACGCGCCCCCGCGCACGCCGCGCCAACTCGGCGATCACCAGCGACTTGCCGCTCCCCGTGGGCAGCACCACCACCGCCGGCTCGTCACTGCCGCGAAAGTGGGCGATGACGTTGTCGACGGCCTGGGTCTGATAGGGGCGGAGTCGGTGGGCGGCGCTGGTGGCGGAGGATCTGGGCATGAGCGGCATGGTACTCAGGTCGCACGGCCGAGGAAACGGTCCGATCAAGGCGAGGCCACCATGCTTTGAGCGCAGCGCTCAACGGCATCCATGCCGACCCACTACATCTTTAGTTGAATTGCCAATAATGATCGTTTCGATCAAATTAACTACCGTTTCAATCACCGAATGCCCTGCATAACTCGACGAGCGGCGTAAAGCACGCCGCGTCGGGGGCTCAGAAACCGGAGCCCAAGCGGTACAGGCGAGAATTCCGTCCGGGCTGGCGTGCCAGCACCGCACAACGAAGCGACCTGCCGCCCAGGCATTTATGCAGCGTTTCCCTAGCGAATCACTCGCCACGCATGGCGCACGGGAGTCAACCCCATGAAACTGCTCGCCACGATCCAGAAGGTCCCCGGAGGCCTGATGGTGGTCCCCCTCATCTTCGGCGCTGCGCTCAATACCATCGATCAGCTCCACCTGCCCTGGATCACCGCGATCCTGCAGTGGCTGGGGGCGGGGCAGACCGACAGCGGTCAGTACGAATTCCTGCGTATCGGCGGTTTTTCCCAGGAGCTGTTCAAGGATGGCGCACTGGTACTGATCGCGCTGTTCCTGTTCTGCTCGGGCAGCCAGATGAACCTGCGCGTGGGGGGCAAGGCGCTCAAGAAAGGTGCCCTGCTGGTCACCGCCAAATATCTGACCGGGCTGGCGGTGGGTGTGGGCCTGGGCCTGATGTTCGATCCGATCGACGGCCTGCTGGGCCTCTCGACGGTGGCGATCATCGCCGCCATGACCAACGGCAACGGCGGCATGTATGCAGCCCTGACCAGCCAGTACGGCAACCGCTCCGACACCGGCGCGGTGGCGATCCTGTCGCTCAACGATGGCCCGTTCTTCACCCTGATGTCGCTGGGCCTGCTGGGCTCCCAGTTCCCGGTGATCGCCTTCATCGCCGTGCTGCTGCCGATCGCGCTGGGGATGCTGCTGGGCAATCTCGACCGCGACATTCGCACCTTTCTCAAGCCCGGCGAGATCCTGCCGGTCCCGTTCTTTGCGTTTGCCCTGGGCGCCAACATGAACCTGGCGGCCTTCTTCAATCCCGAGGTCGTGGGGGCCGGCCTGCTGCTGGGCGTCATGACCACGATACTGACCGGTGGCGTCGGTATCCTGGTCTTCCGGCTGTTCCGCGAGCCCAGTGTCATTGCGCCGGTGTCGGAAGCGACCACGGCCGGCAACGCTGCCGGAACGCCGGCCGCCATCGCCGCCGCGGCAGCGGTGGCCGCCAACTCGGGCATGATGAGCGCGGCCGAGGCGCAGAGCTATCATGACCTGGTCAATATCGCCACGTCGCAAATCTCGATCGCCACGCTGACGACCGCCATCCTGGGGCCGATCACCGTGATGCTGGTCGACCGCTGGCAGAAGAGACGCGGTATCGACGGCACCCTCGAGGACGAACCGCACCTTCGGGCCGGCGAGGAGCTGGGCACGGCGCGCGAGGGCTGAGCGACGCCACGTCGATATCGTGGCATGCTGAAAACCACGCGATTCCCCGACGGCGCGCCAGCGCCGTCAACCTGGAGCTCTCATGAAAATCTCTCTGCTCTACGGCAAGGGTGAGCTGGCACTCGACTTGCCGGACGACGCCTTCGTCGTCGAACCGCCGACGCAACACGCCATGATGGATCCCGCGGCCGGGGTTCGCGAAGCGCTCGACTCGCCGATCGGCACGCCCCCGCTCAAGGAGATGGTCAAGGCCAGCGATACGGTCGCGATCGTGATCAGCGATATCACCCGGCCCACGCCCAACCATCTGCTGGTGCCGCTGCTGATCGAAACGCTCGATCACGTGCCGCACGAGAATTTCATCATCATCAATGGCACCGGTACCCACCGCGACCAGACGGTCGAGGAGCTCCGCGGCATGCTGGGCGACTGGGTGGTGGACCACATCGAGATCATCAACAACCACTGCGACAACTACGACGAACTGGTCAACGTCGGCGACAACAGCTTCGGCTGCCCGTCGTGGCTCAACCGGCGCTGGGTCGAGGCCGATTTTCGCATCGTCACCGGCTTCATCGAACCGCACTTCTTCGCCGGCTTCTCCGGTGGCCCCAAGGGCGTGATGCCGGGCATCGCCGGTCTCGAGACGATCATGACCTTCCATAATGCCCGCATGATCGGCGACCCGCGGTCGACCTGGGGCAACATGGACGACAACCCGCTGCAGGCGATGACCCGCGAGATCAACGCGCTGTGTCCGCCGCATTTCATGCTCAACGTCACGCTCAATCGCGACAAGGCGATCACCCGGGTGTTCGCCGGCGACCTGACCGAGGCCCACCGTCAGGGCTGCGAGCACGAACTCGAACACGCGATGGTGAAGGCCGATCGGCGCTTCGACGTCGTGATCACCGGCAACTCCGGCTACCCGCTGGACCAGAACCTCTATCAGGCGGTCAAGGGAATGAGCGCCGCGCACAAGATCGTCAAGCGCGGCGGCACCATCCTGATGGCCTGCGAGTGCTCGGACGGCATTCCCGATCACGGCAAGTTCGCCGAGATCCTGGCCATGGCCGATTCGCCCCAGGCCCTGCTCGAGATGATCGAGGAGCCGGGGTTCGCCATGCTCGATCAGTGGCAGGTTCAGAAGCAGGCGGTCATCCAGAGCTGGGCCGACGTCATGCTCTACTCCACGCTGAGCGATGCCCAGGCGCGCGCCGCCCTGATGGAGCCGGTCCGCGATATCGCCGAGACGCTGCAGCCGTTGAAGACGCGTTACGGCGAGGAGATGACCATTGCCGTGATGCCGCTGGGGCCGCTGACCGTGCCCTATGTCGATGAATGAGCGGCGACCAACACCTGACGGGAGGGAACCCATGACCTCGCTGGCCCGAACCGAACGGATCGACGCCTTGACCGTGGACGCGGCGCCGTCGTACTCGCCTGGCGTGCCGCTGACAGCCGATGTGGCCCAGGGCGCCGAGCTCGACGCCAAGCTCGAACGGCTGCGCCAGGTGCTGCGCGAGATGGGCGACGTGGTGGTGGCATTCTCCGGCGGCGTCGACAGCACCTTCCTGCTGGCCGTCGCGCTGGAGACGCTGGGCCGCGAACGCGTCCTGGCGGTGACCGCCGATTCGGAATCCTATCCGTTCGAGGAACTCGATGCCGCCCGCGACCTGGCCCGGCGCCTGGAGGCGCCGCACCGGGTCATCGAGACCTCGGAGATCGCCATTCCCGGTTACGCCGACAACGACGCCAACCGCTGCTACTACTGCAAATCCGGCCTGTTCACCCATCTGGCGCCGATCATGGTCGATGCCGGATTCCACAATATCGTGTTCGGTCTGATCGCCGACGATGACGGCGAGCACCGGCCCGGCACCCAGGCCGCCCGCGAGTATGGCGTCCGCGGCCCGCTGCACGAAGTCGGGCTCTACAAGGCCGAGATTCGCGAACTCTCCCAGGCCATGGGCCTGCCGACCTGGAACAAGCCGTCGCTGGCCTGCCTGTCGTCCCGGGTCGCCTACGGCGAGCGCATCACGCTGGAGAAGCTGGAGCGGATCGCCGAAGCCGAGCGCCGCGTCAGAGCTCTGAACATCGGACAGCTCCGGGTACGTCATCATGGCGAACTGGCCCGAATCGAAGTCGAGCCCCAGGACATGACGACGGTGCTCGCACACCACGACCGGCTGGTCGCGGAGCTCACGGCACTGGGTTATGCCTGGGTGACGCTGGATCTGGCCGGCTATCGCAGCGGCAGCATGAATCGGCTGCTGTCTTGAATCCGGATCGACAGGATAAGGCATGACCGAACGCTCCATCTCCGACCTGGGGTTCGCCCGCGTCGACCATGATCGTGAAGCCCGCAACGGTGTCCCCGAAGTCGTGTTCGGCGAAGGCAAGCAGGCCGACCAGATCAGCGCCATCGTCGGGCGCCTGATCGCTCGGCACCAGCGCGCGCTGGTCACGCGCCTCGACGCCGAACGCGCCGAGCGGGTACTACGGGACCATCCCCACGGCCACTACGATCCGATCAGCCGCTTGCTTTGCTGGGGCGCTCCCCCCAGACGCCTTCCCGGGACCGTGGCGGTGATCTGTGCCGGCACCTCCGACCTGCCGGTGGCGGAAGAGAGCGCGGGCACCCTCGAATGGCTGGGGGCCGACGTCGCCCGACTCAACGATGTCGGCGTGGCCGGGATCGATCGACTGCTGGCCCACCGCGAGTCACTGACCCGGGCCGACGTGCTGATCGTGATCGCCGGCATGGAGGGCGCGCTACCCAGCGTGGTCACCGGGCTGGTCCGCAACCCGGTGATCGCGGTGCCGACCTCGGTGGGCTACGGCGCCAGCCTGCAAGGCGTTACCGCCCTGCTCGGCATGCTCTCGGCGTGTGCCACCGGCATGAGCGTGGTCAACATCGACAACGGTTTCGGCGCCGCCTGGCAGGCCGCCAGCATCCTTTCACTGCTCGAACGCGGCCCCGACCCGCGCCCCGCCAGCTTCGAGGGCAGCGCGTCCACCGCGCCGACCTCTCAAACCCAAGCCTCCACCGAGCCCCGGACCTCATGAAGACGCTTCATATCGACTGCACCTTCGGTATCGCCGGCGACATGCTGCTGGCGGCGCTGGTGGACCTCGGCGCCGATCTGGACGAGATCGCCGTGGCGTTGCGGCGCTTGCCGATCGATCCGTTCGCACTCGAGACCCGGCCGGTGGATCGTTGCGGTATCCGCGCGCGACTGCTCAGGATCGCGCTCGAACCCGAGGGTCACGATCACTCCCACGGCCATGACCACCACGAGCATGCGCATGGCCACCGCCGGGCCGGTGACATTCTGGCGATGGTCGCCGATGCCGACCTGCCCCCTCGCGTGGGGCGCCGGGCGACGGCGATCTTCACCGCGATCGCCGAGGCCGAGGGGCGAATCCACGGCATCGACCCGGCCGAGGTGCATCTGCATGAAGTGGGGGCGATGGATTCGATCATCGATATCCTCGGCGTCTGCCTGGCACTGGAAGCCCTCGATATCGAGACGATCACCGCGACCCCGGTGCCGGTGGGGTACGGCGTGGTCAGCATGGCCCATGGCCGCTTCCCGATCCCCGCGCCGGCCACGCTGGAACTGCTCAAGGGCGTACCGCTGTCCCCCTTCGAGCCCGATGTCGCGGGCGAACTGACCACCCCCACCGGTGCCGCGTTCCTGGCAACGCTGGTGGAGTCGTTCCACCCCGCGCCATCGGGGACCCCGGTCGAGATCGGCTACGGGGCCGGCAACCGCGACTTCCCCCACCCCAACGTACTGCGCGTGATCTCGCTGGAGACGGTCGCACCGGGCCAGGGTAGAGAGACCATTGCCGTGCTGGCCTGCCAGCTCGACGACGTCACCGGGGAGCAACTGGGCCATCTGATGGGCGTACTGCTGGATGCCCGGGCGCTCGACGTGTTCTACACCCCGGTGACGATGAAGAAGTCGCGCCCGGGAACGCTGGTCACGGTACTGGCCCCCTGCCACGAAGCCGATCGCCTGGAGACGCTCATGCTGCGCCACTCGCCGACGTTCGGCGTGCGCCGTCACCACACCACGCGACGCATCCTCGAGCGCCGGATCGAAACGGTGGAGACCCCATGGGGAAGCGTCCGGATCAAGATCGGTAGCCTGGACGGCGAAGAGATCCGGGTCGCGCCGGAGTATGAAGACCTGCATCGGATAGCACTGGCGCAGGGCTGCAGCTTGGCCGACGCCCACGCCGTTGCATTGGCGGCTCATGATCAGCGGAAGCAGTCGCCAACCGGACCGAACGACCTCCAGTAATGACCGATTCGATCACCCACTGATCATTTCCAGATCAGGGTATCGAGGCGGCCTCGTACCCGATATTGGTGAAATCCCGGGGATCGCCACTTTAGTCGACTTGCCATTTATGATTGAAACGATCATTTTATGCGGCAAAATACTATCGATTCAATCACGAGCGATGACGCCAATGCTTCCCGATCGCCACTCTGATCCCACCAAGAGCCAGCTGACGTCGCTACTGATTCTGGCCGACGATCTCACCGGAACCGCCGACTCGGCGGTCGGCTGCACGCTGCTGGGCCTGTCCACCGAGGTCATGCTCTCTGCCACCGCCGTCAGTGGCTGCGATGCGGTCGCCATCGATCTCGACTCCCGCGCCTGCAGCGCTGAAGAAGCCGCGGAGCGACATCGCGCCTGCCTGACCCAGTGGAAGCATCGCTACCGCTATCTGTTCAAGAAGGTCGACTCGACCCTACGCGGCAATGTCGCCGCCGAGATCGCGAGCCTGGTGCCCAGCGCGGGCATGGCGATTGTCGCGCCCGCCTACCCGGCCACCGGCAGGACCACGCGCGACGGCCGCCAGTGGCTTCACGAGCGTCCGGTCGAAGAGACTGAAGTCTGGACCAACGAAGGCATTGGCGGCCGCGCGGATCTGGTCGGGATGCTGGAGGGCGCCGAGTTGACGACACGCCGACTCGATCTATCGACGCTCCACGAAACGGACGCCGTGGTATCGGATACCTTGCGCCAGTATCAGCAGGAGGGCGTCCAGGCCGTGGTCTGCGATGCGCTGACGGCGGGCGACCTGGAGCGTGTGGCGATGCTTTCCGCGCCACTCGCCGGGGTGTTCTGGGTCGGCTCGGCCGGGCTGGGGCTGGCGCTACCAGGCGCTCTGGGTCTCTCGGGCCGGCCGCAGCCGGGCCCACCGCCGGTTCCGCGTCGACGCCCGACGATGATCGTGGTCGGCAGCATGAGCGGCATTTCACACGCGCAGGCCGATGCGCTGGTTGCCGCCGATCCCGCCCTGGAGGTGGTCGTGGTGGAAGCCGGCGATCTCTCGAATGGCGCGAGTGATGCCCCAGCCTCGCCCGCTCTGACCTCGCTTCATCAACGCATCCAGCAGACGCTGCAGGCCGGCAACGACATCATGGTTCGTCTGGCCCAGCCCGACGATCGCGATGCCGCGGAGGGGCCCAGACTCAGCCGCGAGCTCGGCGAGCTGCTCGCACCACTCCTGGCGGCGCTCGATCGCCTGATCGTCACGGGCGGCGCGACCGCCCGGGCACTGCTGATGGCGGCGGATATCACCCAGCTCGGCCTCGTCGACGCGCCCGATACCGGAATGGCACGACTCACGACGCCTCACCGCGGCCGGACGCTGGAGGTCATCACCAAGGCTGGCGGCTTCGGCGACGTCGATGCGTTCCAGCGAATCTGGCGCGACGCGGGACCTACCGCCCACGCTAGACCCGCCACCCGTTTTCGAGACACAGAGGATATACGCATGACCGATCGTCCTATTATCGGCATCACCATGGGGGATGCCGCCGGTGTCGGGCCGGAAATCATCGTCAAGGCACTCGCCCAGGAGACGGTCCATGCTGGCTGCCGACCGCTGGTCATCGGCGATGCCGGGCGCCTGCGCCAGGCGATGGAGATCGTCAGCTCGCCGCTCGAACTGCACGTTGTCGAGACTCCGGCCCAGGCCCGCTTCGAGCCCGGCACGCTCGAGTGCATCGATCTCGGCCTGATCCCCGCCGACCTGCCCTGGGGCAAGGTCTCCAGCGTCGCCGGCGATGCCGCCTACCAGTACATCGCCAGGACCGTGGAGCTGATCGAGGCCGGCGAGCTCGATGCGATCTGTACCGCACCGCTCAACAAGGAGGCGCTACATGCCGGCGGGCATGTGTTCCCGGGGCACACCGAGCTGCTGGCGCACCTGACCGGTACCGAGGAAGTCTCGATGATGCTGGTGACCCCCAAGATGAAGGTGATCCACGTCACCACTCATATCGGCATCATCGATGCGATCGCACGTATCGAGCCGGGGCTGGTCATGCGCACCATCGAACGCGCCCACGCAACGCTGGTCCGCGCCGGCCAGAACCAGCCGCGCATCGCGGTCTGCGGCATCAACCCCCACGCCGGCGAAAACGGCCTGTTCGGCTATGGTGAGGAGGAAGAGAAGATCGTTCCGGCCATCAAGGCGCTCCGCGAGCGCGGCTGGGACGTCGAGGGGCCGCTGCCCGCCGACACCCTGTTCTTCCGTGCCGGGCGCGGCGACTTCGACTGCGTGGTGGCGATGTACCACGATCAGGGCCATGGGCCGGTCAAGGTGATGGGACTCGAGGCCGGCGTCAACGTCACCGTCGGGTTGCCGGTCATACGCACCTCGGTCGATCACGGCACCGCCTTCGATATCGCCGGCAAGGGCATCGCCGACGACCGCAGCCTGATCGAAGCCCTGCGCCAGGCGGTCGAATTGGCGAGCCGTCACGGCGCCGAGACTTGAGCGACAGGGCGCCGTCGACAACGATCCATCGATACCCAGGAGAGACACATGCCGATCATCGGTTTTGCAGGACTCGGACTCATGGGCGCCGGTATGGCCGGCAACATCCTCAAGGCGGGTTACCCGCTCAAGGTACTGGCGCACCGCAATCGCCAACCCATCGACGACCTGGTCTCCAGAGGGGCCGCAGAAGCCGCCAATGCGGCAGCGCTGGGCGCCGAATGCGATATCGTCTTTCTGTGCGTGACCGGCGCGCCCCAGGTCGAGTCGCTGATCGATGACGAGCATGGCATCCGCGTCGGGGCCAGACAGGCGGGACGCGACAACCTGGTCATCGTCGACTGCTCGACGTCCGAACCGACGCTGACGCGCAAGCTCGCCGAATCACTGGCCCAGGATCGCATCACACTGATCGACGCCCCGCTGGGCGGCATCCCGGCCCAGGCCGAGAGCGGCGAACTCCAGGCGATCATCGGTGCCGACCCAGCGACGCTCGAGCGAGTGCGCCCGGTCATCGAGACCTGGGCCGCCAGAATCATGCATGTCGGCCCGGTGGGTGCGGGCCATACCATGAAACTGCTCAACAACTTTCTGGCCATGGGCTACGGGGCGATCTTCGCCGAGGCGCTGGCCATCGGTGCCAAGGCCGGCATCACGCCGCAGACCTTCGACAGCGTCATTCGCGGCTCGCGCATGGATAGCGGTTTCTACCGCACCTTCTTCCAGTACGTGCTGGAACGTGACCGTAACGCGCACCGTTTCACCCTGGCGAACGCCCATAAGGACACGCGCTACCTGGCCTCGCTGGCCGAAGCGATGAACGTGGACGCCGGCGTCGCCAGGGCCGTGCGCGACCTTTACGCCGGCGCCGAGGCCCAGGGCGATGGCGAGAAATACGTTCCCGAGCTCTCCGATATCGTTGCGGCGCGTCATCAGTTGTCTCTAGCCGACTGAGCGCCGCCACGATCCACGGTGGGGCGCGAGCCATAGCGATGGCACAATAGCCGGCGATCACTGGCCAGGAACAGGAGTCGAACCCGCCCAGGCGGGTTCGTTCGATTGCGGGGATACCTCCATGAAAGTCGCCAAACGCCGCCACGACATGCTCGAAGCCGTCCATGCCGGCATTACCAGCATCGAGGCCCTCTGCCGCCATTTCGGCATCTCCGAGGCGACGGCTCGACGCGACCTGGGCGCGCTCTCCGAACAGGGGCTGCTGGTTCGAACCTACGGTGGTGCGGCCACGACGATAGGCCAGCGCGAGCCCGAGTTGACACTCGAGCAGCGCCGCATGCGTCAGGGTGACGTCAAGGCGCGGCTGGCGGCGTGCGCGTTGGCGTGCATCGAGGATGGCGACACCCTGCTGCTCGATGGCGGCACCACGACGGCGGCACTGGCGGCTCGCCTCAACGAACGTCACGGACTGCATGTGGTCACCAACAATCTGGCCGCCCTGCCCTGGCTGACGCAGCTACCGGAGGGGCACACCACCGTGCTGGGCGGCGATCTGCGCGCCTCGAGCATGACCGCCTATGGCCCGCTGGCCCACGCGGCCCTCTCTCGCCTGACCGTCGATCGGCTGTTTCTCAGCGCCGACGGTGTCACCGAACTCGGGCTGTGCGAGGCCAGTCCGGAACAGGCCTGGCTCAAGGAGGCGATGATATCGCGTGCCGCCGAGGTCTACGTGATGGCCGATGCCACCAAACTGGGCCATGCCAGCCAGCAGCACTGGACACCGTTCCCGCGGCAGTGGACGCTGATCACCGATGCCACGGACGAACGGCTGGAGACGTTTCGCGCACTGGGCGCCAGCATCAGGCACCCCGCCGCGGCAGAGCGCTGATCGCCAGGCCAGCGCCCTGCCACCCAGTGAAGACCGCAAACGCCGTGATCGATGTGTGCTGACGGGCCGGCGCCGGCCGGCATGGTGTCCGACCGGGATGGCGGGCACAATGAATGGCATTGGCGCCGCCGCGCCCAAGACCGACTTTGCCCGGAGCGCCCCCATGCAAACCGATACATCACAGGAATCCAACGCGCCACTCGCGCGTTACATCGAACAGCTGCGTGCCATGGAGATCGACATCGAGGCGATGGACACCCACGCGGCACGCATACGCCAGGACCAGTTGGAGTTCGTGCTGGTCGTCGCCGCCGACGAGCCGGCGTTCTTCCAGTTGATGCTGCCCGGCGTTTGGCAGGCCGCGGAGACCACCACCCGGACGCTGTTACTGGAAACCGCCAACGAGGTGATGAATACCCTGAAGGCCGCCAAGCTCGTCGTGCACAACGAGGCCGTGCACGTCAGTGTCGAGCAGTTCGTCGAGGGGCCGGATCAGGGCGTTGCGCTGATCCCCGGATTGCTGGAACTCCTCAAGAGCGCAGTGGCCGAATTCCAGGAGCGTCTCGGCATGGGCGAGGCACCGCGCGTCCACTGATCGGGCCGGCGGCTTTCGCCCTTTCCGTCGCGCGCCTAGACTGCTTGCAACACATCCATTCCCACAAGGAGGTTCCCATGGCCGACACCACTCACTTCGTGGTCATCGCCGAGTTCCAGGTAGAGGCTGGGCAGGTACCGGCCTTTCTGGCGCTGGCGCACAACGATGCCAGCGAGTCGCTGGCCAACGAGGAGGGCTGCTTCGCCTTCGACGTGCTGACCCCGGAAGGCAGCGAGGACATCGTCGTGCTGCACGAGGTCTACCGCGATCGCGCCGCCTTCGAGCACCACACCCAGATGCCGCACTACAAGCCGTTCAAGGAAGGCTCCGCGCCGTTGCTCGCGGCCGACCCCTCGGTTCGGTTCTTCTACACGGCGGTCCGGCCAGGCTGATCGCGAGGACCACCGCCCGGCCTGCGGTTGCGCCAGCCTGTCGTGACAGCCCCCTACACTCGACCTTTGTCGTACGCCATCCGCTGGTTCGTGGCCCGATCGCCGGGCTAGACTCGGCGATCCTCGAACCCCGGATGTCGCTTTCATGTCACTCCCCGCCTCTCCTGTCGTCTTCGGCCCCGAGCCGCTCTCCATCGATGCGATCGACGCGCTCTCGAAGCGTCGAGTGACATCGTGCCTCGATGCCGATCCGCAATGGCGCGAGCGAATCGACCGGGGGGCGGCGGTCGTCGACGGCCTGCTCGACCGCGAGGGGCAGATCTACGGCATCACCACCGGCTACGGCGACTCCTGCGTCACCGCGATCCCCCTGGCCCAGGTGGCGGCGCTGCCGCGTCAGCTCTACACCTTCCACGGCTGCGGCCTGGGCCGCTTTCTCGAGCCCGAGGCGGCGCGGGCGGTGCTCGCGGCACGCCTGCAGTCGCTGTGCCAGGGCGTCTCCGGAGTGCGCTTCGAACTGCTCGAGCGGCTCCACGCCTGTCTGCGGGAGGACCTGCTGCCGAGAATCCCCGAAGAGGGCTCGGTGGGAGCCAGCGGCGACCTGACGCCGCTCTCCTACGTCGCCGCCATGCTCTGCGGCGAGCGCGAGGTGATCTGGCGCGGCGATGTCCGGATGGCGGCCGATGTCCACGCGGAGCTGGGCTGGGAACCGCTGACCCTGCGCCCCAAGGAGGCGCTGGCGCTGATGAACGGCACTGCGGTGATGACCGCGCTGGCGTGCCAGGCCTTCGTCCGCGCCGAGTACCTGCTGAAGCTCGCCACCCGCATCACCGCCCTCAATGTGGCCGCGCTGCGCGGCAATCCGGACCACTTCGGCGCCCGGCTGTTCGCCGCCAAGCCGCATCCCGGCCAGGGCCAGGTCGCCACCTGGCTGCGCGCGGATCTGGAGAGCGAGACCGCCGCACCGCAGCAGCGCCTGCAGGATCGCTACTCGCTGCGCTGCGCGCCCCACGTGCTGGGAGTGCTGGCCGATAGCCTCGGCTGGCTGCGCGGCTTCATCGAGACCGAACTCAACAGCGCGAACGACAACCCGCTGATCGACCCGGACGTCGGCGACGTCATGCATGGCGGCCACTTCTACGGCGGCCATATCGCCTTCGCCATGGACAGCTTGAAGACGCTGACCGCCAACGTCGCCGACCTGCTCGACCGCCAGCTCGCGCTGCTGGTCGACAGTCGCTACAACCACGGCCTGCCGAGCAATCTCTCCGGCGCGCCGGCGGCCCGGGCGATGATCAATCACGGCTTCAAGGCAGTGCAGATCGGCGCCTCCGCCTGGGCCGCCGAGGCGCTCAAGAGCACCCTGCCGGCGAGCGTCTTCTCGCGCTCCACCGAGTGCCACAATCAGGACAAGGTGAGCATGGGGACCATCGCCGCCCGCGATGCCCTGCGCGTGCTCGAGCTCACCGAACAGGTCGCCGCGGCGACACTGCTGGCGGCGCTGCAGGGGGTGCATCTGCGCGCTGACCCGCTACCCGCGCCGCTGGCGGCGATGGTCGAACACCTGCGTGAGGATTTCGCCCCGGTGGCCGAGGATCGCGCCCTGGATGGCGAGCTGCGCCACTGCCTGACGCGGATCCGCTCACGCCACTGGCCGCTGTATACGTCCGCGGCCTGAGGCGACAGCGGTCGAATCGGCCAGCCAATGGGCACTCAGCGTAGCGAGCGCCCAGGGCGGGCGCCGCTCAGAGAGTGTTTACAAATTCGACGAGCGAAGGCCAGACCGGGGCGCGTCGCCAAGGCAAAAATCGGCGAAAACGGACCGGGCTGACGCTCCAGATTACGGGATCTACATGACCTTTTGACGGGGGCGCCGAGCTCAGGCTGGCGCTCCAGCCGACTTTCAACGCCGTATTGTCGAGCGCAGGCACTTTGTAGACACCCTCTCAGTTCACCAGACGCAGGCACTGCCCCAGGTGGTAGAGCGAGAAGCCGCTTTCGTAGGCGGCGCTCCATAGCCCGCGCCCGCGTATGGCGCGGTAGGACTTGAGCGGCAGCGGCAGTAGGCTGTCGTCGCCGCGGCTGAGATACTCGGCGAAGCCCTCGCCCACCACCGTGCCGGTGGTGTTGCCACGGCCGTTGTAGCCGCAGGCGGCGACGATCCCCGGCAGCGGTTCGAACAGGCGCAGGGTGTGATCCGGGGTGAAGGCGACGCGGCCGCTCCAGGTGCACTCCCACTCGACCGGGCCCAGCTCGGGAAAGTAGTGGCCGGCGATGCGGTCGGCCCAGCACTTCAGATAGGCCCGCGGCCGCCCTTCGCCACGCCCCAGGCTGCCCAGCACCAGCCGCCCGGCGGCGTCGCGGCGGATGCTCGAGAGCACCGTGCGGGTATCCCAGGCGCCCTGACGCTCGGGCAGGATGGCATCCGCCGCGGCCCCGGAGAGTGGGCGCGAGGCGACCTGCATATAGTGGCCGGCGAAGAAGTGCTGGCGCGTCTGGTTCCAGCTCTCCTGGGCGTAGGCATTGGTGGCGATCACCACCCGGTCGGCGACGACACTGCCGCGGGGGGTGCTCAGGCGCCAGCCGTCGCCCTCGCGCTGGATGTTCGACACCGGGCTGTGGGTGAACAGCCGCGCACCCTGGGCCTGGGCGACACGGGCCAGCCCGCGGGTATACTCGGCGGGGTTGAGCGTGCCGGCACGGCGGTCGCACAGCGCGGCGCGGATGCGCCGGGTCCCGGTGAGCCGTTCGCACGCCTCGCCCTCGATCAACTCGACCGGTGCCCCGCGTGCCACGAGCTGGTCGCGCCGGCGGGCCAACTCGTCGCAGCCCTTGGCGTTGTGGCCCAGGTGCAGGGTCCCGGTGCGGGTGGGATGACACTGGATGCCATGGCGCTCGATCAGCGCGAACACCTTGGCCGGGGCCGCGCCCAGCACCTGGTTGGCACGCTCACCGTCGGCCTCGCCCAGCGCCTTGACGATATCGTCCGGCGGCACCCACAGGCCGGCGTTGACCAGCCCGACATTGCGCCCGGAGCCGCCGGTGGGAATATCCCCCGCCTCCAGCACGCACACCTCGGTGCCGCTGGCGCTCAGATGCAGCGCGGTGGAGAGGCCGGTGATCCCACCGCCGACGACGCACACGCGGGTGCGCAGCGCGCCATCCAGCGTCTCGGTGACGGGCGCCGGCTCCTGCGCCCCCTGGGTCCATAGACATTGCTCTTGCATGACCGCTCCTCGCCTGAGCGCTGATTGCTGGATGCCTTACTGGCCGGCCACTGACCCAGCAGCCAATGTCCGGCCGATCCCATCGCCTGGGATGGCGTCTCGATCACGCCGCGCGCTCAGGTGACGCCCGCCCGTACCGCGCCTCCAGGCGATGAACTCATACGACCCACATCGGCCGCCCCATCCGCTGTCGTCGTTTCCCGCGGGACAAAGCGGCCGAGCAGTGCCCACAGCAGGCCGAACAGCGGCGACAGCCAGCAGGCAAAGGCGAAGGGCGCATAGAGCAGCGTGGGCACGCCGGTGGTGGCGGCGACGAAACTGCCGCCCATGTTCCACGGGATCAGCGGCGACAGCAGCGTACCGTTGTCCTCGATGGTGCGCGACAGCACCGAAGTGCGGTAGCCCAGCTGCTGGTACTGCCCATGGAGCAGCCGCCCCGGCAGCACCAGGGTGGTATAGACGTCGCCGACCACGGTGCCCACCGAGGCGGTGGTGACCGAACTGGTCAGTACCATACTGAAGCGGCCACGCATCAGCTTGGCCAGGTGCAGCATGATCGCGTCGATGGTGCCGTAGGCTTCGAGCATCCCGGTGAAACCGAGCGCGAACAGGGTGAGCGTCACTACCCAGGTCATCGACATCGCGCCCCCCTTGGAGAGCAGCGTATCCATCGCCGCGCTGCCGGTATCCGCGACGTAGCCGTTCTGCATCACGTCGAACACCGCCTGCACGTCGCTGCCCTGGAGCAGGATCGCAATCACGCCACCGAGCGCGGCACCGCCGAAGATGGTGGGGAACGGCGGAAATCGGGCCATCGACAGCGAGATCACCACCACCGGCGGGATCAGCGTGATCCAGCTCAGGGTGAAGTGCTCGGCCAGCGTGCGGCGCAACGTATCGATACCGCCGACGTCGATCAGCTGATCGGCGTAGCCGGCACCGAGCCAGGCGTAGGCCAGCAGCGCCAGCGTCATCGCCGGCACCGTGGTCGCCATCATGCTCTTGATATGGGTCCACAGGTCGGTCTCGCAGACCGCCGGGGTGAGATTGGTGGTATCGGAGAGCGGCGACATCTTGTCACCGAAGAAGGCGCCGGAGACCAGCGCGCCCGCGGTCAGATAGACCGGGATGCCGAGGCCATGGCCGATCCCCATCAGCGCCAGACCGACGGTGCCCACCGTGCCCCAGGAGGTCCCCACGGCGAGCGAGATCAGCGAGCTGATCAGGCAGGTGGCGACCAGAAACCAGCCCGGCGAGACCAGGTTGATGCCGTAGTAGATCAGCGTCGGCACCGTTCCCGCGAGAATCCAGGTACCGATCAGCATGCCCACCGCGAGCAGGATCAGGATCGCCGGCAGGCCGAGCTTGATCACCTTGAGCATCGACGCCTCCATGCGCGTCCAGGGGATGCCGCGCAGGCGCGCGAAGAAGGCGCAGATCAGGATGCCGCAGGCGAGCGGAATGTGGGGCGTGAAGTCGCCGAAGACGAAGAACTGCGTCATCAGCAGCGCCACCGTGAGCAGTAGCGGCGCCAAGGCCATGGGCAAGCTGGGAATGGCGCCCACGCGAACGTTGTCACTCATCGACCTTCTCCCGGAGTTGTTATTGGTGCGCGTATCGGGGATCGCGTTGGAGACTGCGGAAAGGCGTGCCGGAGCGCAGGAGGGCGCTCCGGCGAGGCGTCAGTCGAACTTGATGCCCTGGGCCAGCGGCAGCTCGCGCGAGTAGTTGACGGTATTGGTCTGGCGGCGCATGTAGCTCTTCCACACGTCGGAGCCGGACTCACGCCCGCCGCCGGTCTCCTTCTCGCCGCCGAAGGCGCCACCGATCTCGGCGCCGCTGGGGCCGATGTTGACGTTGGCGATGCCGCAGTCGCTGCCCTGGTCGGAGACGAAGGCTTCGGCCTCGCGCACGTCGGTGGTGAAGATGCACGACGACAGTCCCTGCGGCACGTCGTTGTTGAGCGCCAGCGCCTGGTCGAAGTCGCGGTAGCCGAGCACGTAGAGGATCGGCGCGAAGGTCTCGTGCCTGACCAGCTCGTCCTGCTCGGCGACCTCGACGATCGCCGGCGAGACGTAGTAGCCATTGGGATAGGTCTCGGCCAGCTGGCGCTCGCCGCCGAAGACCTTGGCCCCCTGCTGGCGTGCTTTCTCCAGCACCGACTGCATCTGATCGAAGGCCTGGGCATCGATCAGCGGGCCGACCAGGTTGCCCTGCATCGGGTCGCCGATGGTGACGTTGGCGTAGGCTTTCTTGATCCGCTCGACCACTTCGTCACGCACCGATTCGTGGACGATCAGGCGGCGCAGGGTGGTGCAGCGCTGGCCGGCGGTACCGACCGCCGAGAACAGGATGCCGCGCACGGCCATGTCGAGATCGGCACTGGGGGCCAGGATCATGGCGTTGTTGCCGCCCAGCTCGAGAATGCTGCGACCGAAGCGCGCGGCGACCCGGGGCGCGACTTCACGTCCCATGCGGGTGCTGCCGGTGGCGCTGATCAGCGGCACCCGCGGATCGTCGGTGAGGGCTTCGCCGGCCTCGCGCTCGCCGATGATCACCTGGCTCAGATCCTGCGGGGCGTCGTCGCCGAAGTCGGCCATGGCTCGCTCCAGCAGGGCCTGGCAGGCGAGCGCACACAGCGGGGTCTTCTCGGAGGGCTTCCACAGCAGGCTGTTGCCGCACACCAGCGCCAGCGCGGCGTTCCAGGCCCAGGGCGCGACCGGGAAGTTGAAGGCGGTGATCAGGCCGATCGGCCCCAGCGGATGCCAGCTCTCGCGCATGTGGTGGCCGGGGCGCTCGGAGGCGATGGTCAGGCCGTAGAGCTGGCGCGACTGACCCACGGCGAGATCGCAGATATCGATCATCTCCTGGACCTCGCCCAGCCCCTCCTGCAGGATCTTGCCGCACTCCAGCGTGACCAGTGCGCCGAGATCCTCCTTGTGCCAGCGCAGCTGCTCGCCGAACAGCCGTACCAACTCGCCGCGCCGCGGGGCCGGCACCTGACGCCAGGCCGCGAAGGCGCGCTCGGCGCGGTCGATACGCGCGGTCACTGCTGCCGCGGATTCGGTGCTGACCCGGCCCAGCTCGCCGCCGTCGGTGGGCGAGGTGATCACGTAGTCGCCGTCGCGGTAGGCCGAAGTCGCCACGCCGAGGCGTCCGAGGATCTCGTCGATCATGTTGTTCTCCTGCTGCCGGAACGAAAAAGGTGTCGCGGCAGTATTGCGCCGGCCATTGACGCGCCACAAACGACGTTTTATACCGACGTCATTCCTTTTTTTCCTGTCAGCAGGCTGCCATGAATCGTCGTCACCTCCCCACCCTCACCGCCATGCAGTGCTTCGAGGCCGCGGCACGCCATTTGAGCTTCACCCGCGCCGCCGACGAGCTGAGCCTGACCCAGAGCGCAGTGAGCAAGCAGGTCGCCCAGCTCGAGGCGATTCTCGAACATCCGCTGTTCCGCCGCGTGCGACGCCGGCTGCAGGTCACCCCGGAGGGGTCGCTCTATCTCACCGAGGTGCGCAAGGTGCTGGCCCAGGTCGAGATGTCGACCCGCTACATGCAGTCCTACGGCGGCGAGAGCGAGGTGCTCAATGTCACCACCCTGCCGACCTTCGGCGCGCGCTGGCTGGTGCCGCGGCTCAACGGTTTCCGCCTGCGCTACCCCGGCGTCTATCTCAATATCGGTATCCGCACGCAGCCGTTCGATCTCGAACAGGAGCGGGTCGACGCCGCCTTCTTCTACGGCCGCGGCGTCTGGCCCAAGGCGGAGTGCATCCATATGCTCGACGAGGAGATGGTGGCGGTATGCGCGCCCTCGCTGGTGCCCACCGGCGGCTTCGACGACCCGCTCGCGCTCACCCAGCAGGTGCTGCTGCAGAGCGATTCGCGCCCTGAGGCGTGGCACGCCTGGTTCGCCGATCAGCGGCTCTACACCCAGCACAGCTATCACGGGCCGCGCTTCGATACCTTCGAGATGCTGCTGCGTGCGGCGCGAGTGGGCTGCGGGGTGGCGCTGGTGCCGCGGGTGCTCGCCGCCGAGGAGCTCGATCAGGGGCTGCTGGTGCAGGCCTGGCCCCACGCGCTCGCGAGCCGCGACGCCTATTATCTCGCCTATCCCGAACACAAGGGCGAGGTGGCCAAGGTGCGCGGCTTTCTCGACTGGATGTGCGAGCATCGCGACCGCCCCACCCTGGGGCCGGTGCAGGCGCCCGCACCGACCGACGCATAGCCGGCGGGAGAATCCAGAATTTTTGGAATGATACCGCGGCTTTTTTTCGTTTGAAGCGCCGCCTGCCGGGCTGCTTTGATGACCCCGAACCGTCATCGTCGCCACCGCAGGTAGCCGCCCATGGAGTTTCCCCACGTCAGCCACGCCCTCGGGGTGGTCCACCCGATCTGTCTGGAGCGCGGCGCCAACGCCGAGGTCTGGGATGAGCAGGGCCAGCGCTATATCGACTTCATCGCCGGCATCGGCGTACTCAACCTGGGGCACGGCCACCCCCGCGTCCTGGCGGCCATCCAGGCGCAGTTAAGCAAGCTGACCCACTCGGCCTTCAACGCCCTGCCCCACCGCGGCTATCTCGATCTGGCCCAGGCGCTCGATGAGTTCGTGCCGGTCAGCTATCCCCTCAGCTGCATGCTCACCAACAGCGGCGCCGAGGCGACCGAGAACGCGCTCAAGCTCGCCCGCGCCCATACCGGGCGCACCGCGGTGATCGCCTTCGACGACGCCTTCCACGGACGCACCCTGGCGGCACTCAACCTGGGCGGCAAGGTCGCCCCCTACAAGCAGCGTCTGGGCAGCCTGCCCGGCCCGGTGCATCACCTGCCGTTCCCGGGGCCGGACAGCGGGGTCGACGCCGCCACGGCCCTGGCCGCGCTGGAGCGGCTGTTCGCGGTCGAGGTCGACGCCGAGGAGGTCGCCGCGATCATCGTCGAACCGGTGCAGGGCGACGGCGGCTTCCGCCGGCTCTGCCCCGAGTTCGCCCGCCAGCTGCAAGCGCGCTGCCAGGCGCTGGGCATCCTGCTGATCTTCGACGAGATCCAGTCCGGCTTCGGGCGTACCGGGGCGCGCTTCGCGTTCTCGCAGCTGGAGGTCGAGCCCGACCTGCTGCTGCTGGGCAAGAGCATGGCCGCGGGGCTGCCGCTGGCGGCGGTGGCGGGCCGCGAGACAGTGATGAACGCCCTGCCCCGGGGCGGGCTGGGCGGCACCTACTCGGGCAACGCCCTGGCCTGCGCGGCAGCCCTGGCGGTGATCGCGGAGATGAGCGACGCCAACCTGGCACGCTGGTCACAGGCGATCGAGTCGCGCGTGCTGGCCCACCACCGCGAGTGGCAAGCCAGCGGCCGCTACCCCATGGTCGGTGCCCTCACCGGGATCGGGGCGATGCGCGGCATCATGCTCGAGGACACCCCCAACGCCAGCGGCGCCGAGCACCTGAGCGCGCTGCTCGCCGCGGCGCGCGCACGCGGCCTGCTGCTGATGCCCAGCGGGCGCAAGCGCAACGTGCTGCGCCTGCTGCCGCCGCTGACCAGTGAACCCGAGATTCTCGATGAGGGCCTGGCGCGGCTCGGCGAGGCCCTGGCCACGCTGCGCGCCTGAGCGCGTCACGCCCTGGCCACCCCCCAATCCGCCCCCCCCCTTTTTGACGCGCCCCCTTGCAGGAGACTTGCCATGCCCTCTTTTCTCTCCCCCGACGCGATTCGCGATCGCTTCTCGCGCGCCATGTCGGCGATGTACCAGGCCGAGGTGCCCCAGTACGGCACGCTTCTCGAACTGGTCGAGACCGTCAACCGCGAGACCCTCGCGGGCGACCCCGAGCTGGCCGCCAAGCTGGATGCCCACGACGATCTGGCGCGCCTCGACGTCGAGCGCCACGGCGCCATTCGCGTGGGCACAGCGGCAGAGCTGGCCGGCCTGCGCCGGCTGTTCGCGGTGATGGGCATGCAGCCGGTGGGCTACTACGATCTCGCCGCGGCGGGGGTGCCAGTCCATTCCACCGCCTTCCGCCCGGTGGACGATGCCGCGCTGGCACGCAATCCGTTCCGCGTCTTCACCTCGCTGCTGCGCCTGGAGCTGATCGAGGATGCCCAGCTGCGCGAGCGCGCCGCAGACATCCTTGCGTCACGCCAGATCTTTACCCCGGAGGCGCTGGCGCTGATCGAGCGCCACGAAGACCAGGGCGGGCTGAGCGAAGAGGACGCCGAGCGCTTCGTCGCCGCCGCGCTGGAGACCTTCCGCTGGCACCGCGAGGCGACCGTGGACTGGCCCACCTACTGCGCCCTGCACGACCAGCACCGGCTGATCGCCGACGTGGTCTGCTTCCGCGGCCCGCATATCAACCACCTGACCCCGCGCACCCTCGACATCGATTCGGTTCAGCGCCGCATGCCCGAGGCCGGGATCACCCCCAAGGCGGTGATCGAGGGTCCGCCCCGGCGCGCCTGCCCGATTCTGCTGCGCCAGACCAGCTTCAAGGCGCTGGAGGAGGAGATTCGTTTTGCCGACCGCCAGCAGGGCTCGCACAGCGCGCGCTTCGGCGAGATCGAGCAGCGCGGCATGGCGCTGACGCCGGCCGGGCGCGAGCGCTACGACCGCCTGCTAGCGACCGCCCGCGAGCGCAGCCAGGGCCTCGACAACACCGCCCACCAGCAGCTGCTCGACGACGTCTTCACGGCGTTTCCCGATGATGCTGCTCAGCTACGTCACCAAGGGCTGGCCTACTTCGATTACCGCCTGACCCCGGCGGGCGAGGCGGTCAGAGAGGCGGCGGTGAGTGGGGAGAGGGCGGACCTGGCGGCCGTGGATCTGGCCACAGTGGACCTGGAAGCAGCGATCGCCCGCGGCTGGGTCAGCGCCCAGCCGATCACCTACGAGGACTTCCTGCCGGTGAGTGCGGCCGGCATCTTCCAGTCCAATCTCGGCGATGCGCGCAGCGACGGCTACGCCGGCCACGCCAACCGTGACGACTTCGAGCAGGCGCTGGGGGCAGAGGTCATCGACGAGCTTTCGCTCTATGCCCGGCGCGAGAATGCCTCGCTTGAGAAACTACGCGCCTTGATAGGATTCGAGCGATAACGGATCCAAGCACTAGAGGGGCGGACACACTCCACTCCAAGAAGAGACCCATAAAAAACCGGCTTGCTCCAGGATAGTGATCCCAGGGCAAGCCGGTTTTCGTCATAACGCCGCTGGCGTCACGTCTTTACATCATCCGACCCAGACACGGGCATTGCGGAACATCCGCATCCAGGCGCCGTCCTGCTTCCACTCCGGCGGCCGCCAGGAGTTGGTCACCGCGCGGGCGACCCGCTCCGGGTGGGGCATCATGATGGTGACGCGGCCGTTCGGCGTGGTCAGGCCAGTGATACCGGCCGGCGAGCCGTTGGGGTTGGCCGGATAGCGCGTCGTCACCTGGCCTTCGTTGTCGATATAGCGCATCGCGATCTGGCCGCTGGTCTGCATGCTGCGCAGGTGGCCGCTATCCTCGAACAGCGCCTGGCCCTCGCCGTGGGCGACGGCGATCGGCAAGGTCGAACCGGCCATGCCAGCGAGCAGGATCGACGGGCTCTCCTCGACCTGGACCATCGACACGCGCGCCTCGAACTGCTCCGAGCCGTTGCGGACGAAGAGCGGCCAGCGCTCGGCGCCGGGAATCAGCTCCTTCAGCTGCGAGAACATCTGGCAGCCGTTGCAGACGCCGAGGCCGAAGGTGTCTTCACGTTCGAAGAAGGCCGCGAACTGATCGCGCGCAGCGGCATTGTAGAGCGCCGACTTGGCCCAGCCGCCACCGGCACCGAGCACGTCGCCGTAGGAGAAGCCGCCGCAGCCGACCAGGCCCTTCATGTCGTCGAGGGTGAGGCGCCCGGCGAGAATGTCGCTCATGTGAACGTCGACCGCCTCGAAGCCGGCACGGTCGAAGGCCGCCGCCATTTCCACGTGCCCGTTGACCCCCTGCTCGCGCAGGATCGCCACCCGTGGCCGTACGCCGGTCTGGAGGTAAGGCGCGGCGATGTCGTCGTCGACATCGAAGGTCGGGCTGGCCGACAGCCCCGGATCGCGCAGGTTGAGCAGCCCGTCGAATTCGCTCTTGGCGGACTCCGGGTTGTCGCGCAGCGCCTGCATCCGATAGCTGGTTTCCGACCAGACACGCTGGGTCATGGCCCGAGTGGTTTCCAGCAGCGGCTCCTCGAACAGCGTGACGCGGACCTGATCGTCATAGCGCGGACGGGCGATGACGCCACAGGTCTCGAGGCCGGCCGCGGCGAACTGCGCCAGCACGAATTCGGTGTCCTGGCGGTTGACCTGGATCACCGCGCCGAGTTCTTCGGCGAACAGGGCATCCACCGCGCCGACGGCATCGTCGGTGAGCCAGTCGAGCTTGATCTCGAGCCCGCCGCGGCCGGCGAAGGCCATCTCCAGCAGGGTCACGATCAGGCCGCCGTCGCTGCGGTCGTGGTAGGCGAGCAGCTTGCCGTCGGCGTTGAGTCCCTGAATGACGCTGAAGAACGCCACCAGATCCTCGGCTTCGTCCAGATCCGGGCAGACGTTGCCGACCTGGCCATAGACCTGCGCCAGGGCGGAGCCGCCGAGCCGATGCTGGCCGCGACCGAGATCGATCAGAATCAGGTCGCTCTCGTCCTGGTCGAGGCGCAGCTGCGGGGTAAGCGTGCGCAGCGCGTCGGTGACCGGGGCAAAGCCGGTGATATTGAGCGTCAGCGGTGCGGTAATGCTTTTCTCGTCACCCGCTTCCGTCTGCCAGGCGGTGCGCATCGACATCGAGTCCTTGCCCACCGGCACGGCGATGCCAAGCTGAGGGCACAGCTCCATGCCCACCGCGTGCACGGCATCGTAGAGCGCCTGGTTCTCGCCGACGTGATCGGCGGCACTCATCCAGTTGGCGGAGAGCTTGATGTCGGAGAGCTTTTCGATCGGCGCGGCGGCGAGGTTGGTGATCGCTTCCGCCACCGCCAGGCGCGCGCTCGCCGCCGGGTCGATCAAGGCCACCGGCGGCCGCTCGCCCATCGCCATCGCTTCGCCGGCATGGGTATCGAAGCTGGCAGTGGTGACCGCACAGTCGGCGACGGGCACCTGCCACGGGCCGACCATCTGGTCGCGGGCGACCTGACCGGTAATCGAGCGGTCGCCGATGGTGATCAGGAAGCTCTTCGAGGCCACGGTCGGCAGGCGCAGCACGCGATCCAGCGCTTCCCGCAGGTCGAGATTGTCGAGCCCGAGGCCGGGCAGGTTGAGGGTGTGACGTTCGAAGCTGCGCTGCATCTTGGGCGGCTTGCCGAACAGTACACTCATCGGCAGGTCGACCGGATCGGCCTCGAAATGACCGTCGCGAACCGCCAGGTGATGAGACTCGGTCGCCTCGCCGACCACCGCGTAGGGGCAGCGCTCGCGGGCACACAGCGCGTCGAAGCGCTCGAGCTGCGCCGGCGTCACCGCCAGCACGTAGCGCTCCTGGGCCTCGTTGCACCAGATCTCCAGCGGGCTCATGCCGGGCTCGGCATTGGGCACCGCGCGCAGATCGAACAGGCCGCCGCGACCGCCATCCTTGACCAGCTCCGGCAGGGCGTTGGAGAGCCCGCCGGCGCCGACGTCATGGATGAAGGCGATGGGGTTGTCGTCGCCCAGCGCCCAGCAGCGATCGATCACTTCCTGAGCGCGGCGCTCCATCTCCGGGTTGTCGCGCTGCACCGAGGCGAAGTCGAGGTCCTCGCTGGAGGCACCCGACGCCATCGACGATGCCGCGCCGCCGCCGAGGCCAATCAGCATCGCCGGGCCGCCCATCACGATCAGCTTGGCGCCAACGGGAATCTCGCCCTTGAGCACGTGAGCGTCGCGCACGTTGCCGTAGCCGCCGGCCAGCATCACCGGCTTGTGATAGCCGCGGCGCTCGATGCCGGCGGCGCCGACGGCGTCGAGCTCGAAGGTGCGGAAGAAACCGTTGAGATTGGGCCGACCGAACTCATTGTTGAACGCCGCCCCGCCAATCGGACCTTCGAGCATGATGTCGAGGGCCGACTGAATCCGCTCGGGCTTGCCGTAGTCGAACGCCTCCCACGGCTGCACGAACTCGGGGATGCGCAGGTTGGAGACGGTGAAGCCAGTCAGCCCCGCCTTGGGCTTGCCGCCACGCCCCGTGGCGCCCTCGTCGCGAATCTCGCCGCCGGCACCGGTGGCCGCCCCCGGATGCGGCGCGATGGCCGTCGGGTGGTTGTGGGTCTCCACCTTCATCAGGATGTGGATCGGTTCCCGAGTCGCGCCGTAGACCTGATCTTCGGGCGAGGGGAAGAAGCGCCCCGCCGTCGACCCCTCGATGATCGCGGCGTTGTCGCTGTAGGCCGAGAGCACCTTGTCGCCGGACTGCTCGAAGGTGTTCTTGATCATCTTGAACAGCGAGCGGCTCTGCGGCTCGCCGTCGATGACCCAGTCGGCATTGAAGATCTTGTGGCGGCAGTGCTCGGAGTTGGCCTGGGCGAACATCATCAACTCGACGTCCGTCGGATTGCGGCCCAGCGCCTCGAACGCTTCGACCAGATAGTCGATCTCGTCTTCCGCCAGTGCCAGGCCGAGCTGGCTATTGGCATCCGCCAGCGCCGGGCGTCCGCCCTCGATCACGTCGATGGTCGCCAGCGGTGCCGGCTGGTGATGGGAGAACAGCTTGGCGGCATCGCTGGCGTCGTACAGCACGGTTTCCGTCATGCGGTCATGCAGACGCGAGACAAGGATGTCGTAGGCATCGGCGGTCGGCGCACTTTTCAGCGTCAGCCGATAGGCGATACCACGCTCGATGCGCGCGACCTGCCCGAGCCCGCAATTGTGGGCGATATCGGTCGCCTTGGATGACCACGGCGAGATGGTGCCGATACGGGGCACGACCAGGAACAGATGCCCCTCGGGCGGCGTGTCCCGTCCGGGTTCGGCGCCGTGGCCATAGTCCAGCAGCCGCTCCAGCACCCGACGTGCCTCATCGTCGAGCTCGTCATGGTGGTCGACGAAATGAACGTAGTGCGCCTTGAGAGACTCGACTTCGGGAACGGCGGCGCGAAGATCGGCGAGCAGTTTGGCGTGACGGAATGCAGATAGCGCGGGGGCGCCTTGCAATTCGAGCATGGCGTGGAAAGCCTCCAGGACGGTCGAGGATCGCATTTGTCTCGTGCGAGACGGGCAGCAATGCCGGGATCAGGGCGACATGATACTGGAAAGCGACGACGCTCGCTAAGGCAACGGAACCGGCGCCGGCCGATGCCCCTGCGGGGCGCCAGGCCGTCCCTTGCACCGAAGCCGCGCCCCCGCCTTGCGGGACGTGTAGCGTGGTAGCCAATAGATGACAGCGGGACGGCGGCCGGCTATGGTGTGCCGTCACGCTCTCACCGATCCGACTGCATGGCCAAGCTCCTGACACGTCTGCGGCGCGCACTGGTACTGCTGTTGGCGCTGACGATCGTCCTCTGCCCCGCTCAATGGGTACCGCCTTTCAGCGACGGACTCGAGCCGATCCAGAAGCGCGGTTTCCTGCAGGTGGCGACACGCGGCGGGCCGATCACCTTCTATTCCGGGGGCCATGGCCCGACCGGCTTCGAATACGAGCTGATGCGCCGTTTCTCGGCGTCGCTGGGAGTCAGCCTGTCGGTCGATACCGAAGCCAGTATCGGAAGCGTCATCGGCCAGGTGAGGCGTGGCGACGCAGACGTGGGGGCCGCCGCCCTGGCACTCGACCTGGATCGGGAAGGCATCCGCTACAGCCAGCCGATCCTGACGCTGCAGCCGCTGGTGGTCTACCGCCGCGGTCTCCCTCCGGTACGCACGCTGGACGATCTTCCGGGGTTGCGTATCGGCGTCATTGCCGATTCCGGCAATGCCGCGGCGCTGCGCACGCAGCAGCGAAATCTGCCGGGGCTGGGCTGGAAGGAAGCCGAAGGCCTGACCATCGCCGATCTGATGGAGATGGTCGAGCGTGGCGACCTCGATGCCGCAGTGGTCTACACCCAGCAATTCAGGCTCAACCGGTTGTTCTTTCCCAATGTCGAGCGCGGTTTCCCACTGGGCAAGCCCGTGAGCCTGGCCTGGGCCTTCTCGGCGAATCAGCCGATCGACCTGCTCAGCGCCGCCAACGATTTCCTGGAAGACCAGCGTCGCAACGGCAAGCTCGACGAACTCGTGGGGCGCTACTTCGGCCACGACGACTATCTCGAATACGTCGGCGCCCGACTGTTCATTCACCATGTCGGGACGCGGCTGCCGCGCTTCGTGCCTTACTTCAAGGAGGCCGCCCGGGAGACCGGCTTCGACTGGCATCTTCTGGCCGCGCTCGGCTTTCAGGAGTCGCACTGGGAGGCCGATGCCGAATCGCCGACCGGCGTTCGCGGGCTGATGATGCTGACGCACCCCACCGCCGAAGAGGTCGGCATCGACAATCGTCTCGACCCGCGACAGAGTATCGACGGTGGCGCCAGATACCTGCTTCAAGTCAAACAGCGCCTGGCCGATAACATACCTGAGCCCGATCGAACCTGGATGGCGCTCGCCGCCTACAATGTCGGCCTGGGACACCTGTTCGACGCCCAGGAAATCGTCCGCATGCGCGGCGGCGATCCCGAGCGCTGGGCCGACGTCCGCGAAGCGCTGCCGCTGCTGCAGGAGCGCGAGTGGTACTCCCGGGTGCGCCACGGTTACGCTCGTGGCGGCGAACCGGTAATCTACGTTCGTAACATCCGCCGTTATTACGAGATACTGAAGTACGTCAATCGCAGCCAGCAACAGTTTAACCAACTGGGCGAGCGCGCGCTGGACGACGAGGGCACCACGCCCTTCGAAATCGTCGCTCCGCTGCTGTAATCGGCGACCGCGCCGTGGAGAACCATAACGCCTATGCCTATGGTGGTGTCTCGTCTGTCGCTGTACCTGGCGTTTCCGGTCGCGCTAATCGCCCTCCTCCCCGCCGGCGGACCGGATCAACGCTGGTTGCTGATGCCACTGCTGGGCGCGCTCTGGCTAGGCCAGATCTCCGCATTGCACCAGTGGATCCGGGCCAGTCGCTGGCTGCTGATTCCCACCGGGCTCCTTGCCCTGACCATCCTTGCCAGTTATCTGGTGGCGGAGACCTGGCTCAGTGTCGATATCTGGCAGCGCTGGCTCGATCATCTGCCAGGCGGCTGGGAGCTCTTCCGCAGCCGACCGCCGGTTCTCTCGCTCTGCATGATCTTCGGGCTGACCCTCAACGTGCTGTTGCTGTCGCGCCTTGGCCTGGGCTCACCGATTCTGCTGCTGCTGGTCGCCATGGGCGGCGTCTGGCTCAGCTACCGCTCGTTGGCTCCACCGCCGCAATACGCCTCCAGCACGACGGCAGTGCCCCTGGCGATCCTGGCGGCGTTATGGCTGCTCTGGTCTGCCCAGGGCCTTGCGCTTCTTCCCACGCTCCGCCGCTACTGGCGGCGGATCCTGCCACCCTTGGCAGCCGGCGGGCTGATCGCGCTGCTGGCCATGGTCAGCTGGCAGGAGCAACGGCAGACCGACAACCTGCGCCTGTATGACCTTGCCGCCGACGAAGGCGACGACATCGCCACCTGGATGGCTTCGGAGACCGCCTCCCATCTCAAGGCGATGCGACGCTTCACCAGTTTCTGGAACATGCTGGGCTATATTCCGTCCCGCTCCGAGTGGGAGCAACAGGCCAGGCGATACCATGACGACTTCGGCTACTTCCGCAACATCGCCTTCATCAACCTCGACGGTACCGTCATCCGCGTCTATCCGTTACGAGGCAATCAGAAGGTACTCGGCACCAACCTCTACCTGTCGGATTTACAGAGCCGAGAGGCACTGGATCACCCGCTGGTCTACGGCATCGAGGGGCAGACCGGGATCGTCGACTTCATTCAGGGTGGGCGCGGCGTGATCAGCTATATCCCGGTACGCGATGTCGTCGATGGAACCCTGCGCGGTGCCGTGGGGATGGTGGTGAGCGTCGACGAGCTGCTCAATTCGCTACTGGCGCAGACGTCCAACCAGGATCGCGCGGTGACCCTCAGTAGCGACCGCCAGCTCTACTTTCACTACGGCCCGCTGGGCAATCTCGCGGACTGGCGGTATCAACAGTCGGTCGCCCTGGGTGCCGACCGGCTGACCCTGAGCGTGGCGCCGTCTCTGCACTGGTTACAGGTCCAGCGGAGTCGGCTGCCGGAGATCACCCTCGTCTTCGGCATCCTGCTGGCCTACCTGCTGCACATGGTGCTCTATATCTACAGGAGACTGGCCCATCAGCATCGCCTGGCGAACCGGGCCAACGCCTCTCTGCGCGAGGAGATGAAGGAGCGCGAGCGCCTTCAGCAGGAGATCGAATGGATCGCCCGCCACGACGAGTTGACCCAACTGCCCAATCGTCGCGAACTGCTGCGCTGGATGGACGATCATCGGGACCCGCTACCGCTGGCACTGCTGATCTGCGATCTGGACCACTTCAAAAGCGTCAACGACCACTTCGGCCACCTGGAGGGGGACCGTTATCTCAAGACGATCGCCCAGCGCTGCCGGCTACCGGTCGAACGGGCGGGCGGGCTGTTCGCCCGTTACGGAGGAGAGGAGTTCGTGGCCTGCCTGCCGAACTGCGATCGCCGGACCGCCGGAGAGATCGCCGAGGCGCTGCGCCGGGCGGTGGCCGAGAGTGGCCTGCTCCTGCCGGGCGACGTGCCGGTGACGCTCAGCATCGGCGTCAGTATCACCGACGAGCCTCCGATCCGTCGCGATCGACTCTTCCAGGCCGCCGACGAGTCGCTCTATCGCGCCAAACAGGGCGGACGCAATCGCGTGATTCTCACCGACGCCAGCTGATCCGGGTCACGGCTACGGGTCAGCCCGCCGGCGTTCCCGGAAGAATTGCTGAAGCAAGCGCTTCGCCGGCGCGGCCAGCACGCCACCCTCGATCTCGACCCGGTGGTTGAACCAGGGCTGCGCGAAGAGGTTGGCGCGGGATTCGACCATACCGCCCTTGGGCTCCGCAGTCGCGTAGACGACCCGCCGAATCCGGGCATGGATGATCGCCCCCGTGCACATGAGGCAGGGCTCGAGCGTGACGAACAGCGTACAGTCGTCCAGCCGGTAATTGCCCAGCGCCCGCGCCGCGCTTCTCAGCGCCTGCACCTCGGCATGGGCGGTCGGATCCTGACCACCGACGGGGCAGTTGTAGCCGGCGCCGATCGGCTCGCCCCGGCCATCGACGACCACGGCGCCAACCGGCACCTCGCCAGCCTCCAGCGCCAGCCGGGCCTGCTCCAGCGCCCGGTGCATGTAGAATTCGTCGTTGCGTATCATGATCGTCCCGTATTGCCGCGCCGCGTCGCGGCGAGTCACCATCGAGCAGGATATACTCGTGACCAGCCATCATCGACGCGCCATCAAGGATACCCGAATGACACAAGCGCTGAACGACCTTATCCAGCTTCTTGGCCTGGAAGCGCTGGAGGAGAACCTGTTCCGTGGTCAGAGCCAGGACCTGGGGCTGCCGCAACTGTTCGGCGGTCAGGCTCTGGGCCAATCCGCCGCCGCCGCGACCCGCACGGTGCCCGAGGATCGCTACCTGCACTCGCTGCACGGCTACTTCCTCCGCCCCGGCGACGCCCAGCTCCCGGTGATCTACTCCGTCGACCGCGTTCGCGATGGCGGCAGCTTCACGACGCGGCGCGTCACCGCGATTCAAAAAGGCAAACCGATATTCTTCTGCAGCGCCTCCTTCCAGGGACGGGAACACGGCCTGAGCCACCAACCCAAGGCGCCGGCGGTACCCACGCCCGAGGCGCTGCTGGCGGAGGGCAAGGCGGTCCACCAGCGCTTTCGCGGACACCCCGTCGAATTCATCACCGTGGAAGAGCGCCATGACTGTCCGCCCTCGCGGATGATCTGGTTCCGCATGGCCGGCGGCCCGATGCCGGACGACCCGGCACTGCACCGCTACCTGCTCTCCTACAGCTCGGACTTCAACCTGCTGTTGACCTCGCTGCTGGCCCACGATGTGGAGTTCGGCGATCCACGCCTGCGCATCGCCAGCCTGGATCACGCCCTGTGGATCCACGAGGACCCCAGGATCGACGAGTGGTTGCTGTACGTGATGGAGAGCCCCTGGGCGGGCGGCGCACGCGGTTTCGCTCGTGGCAGCTTCTACGACCGCGACGGCCGCCTGGTGGCCTCGACGGCGCAGGAGGGATTGGTGAGGGTTCAGCCCTGAGCCGCGAAGTCATCGGGCGCTACCCGAAACGGAAACAGCGCCAGTGCACCACTGGCTGAAAGCGGAGAGACACCAGACGCTTGTCACCGACTCCGCCAGCGATGCTTCGCTTCGAGGAGTGCCTTGTACCGCCGCTTATCTGGCTTTCACGAGCCGTTGCCACGCGAGCCCGGTAAAACGTCACGGGCTCGAGTAAAATTTTTCGAACTGCGCTGCCCACCGCACTGCATACAGGGGGAGCGCCCCGACAGCTCATTACAGAGCAGAGAGCCTCCCTCACCGCTGCGAGCCGCTACCACAGGCCAGCGAGCCATGGGCCCACAAGGAGACATCGGATAAAGGAGGACAACATCCAAGCCACATTTATTCATTCACCTGGACCACAGTTCATGCACAACACTCTACCCTTTCTCGGATCGCAGCTCGTCTTGAAAGTCCATCGCCCACAACGGAATGACAAGCACGATAGCAATGACCATAAACGCAGGAGTCGGGTCTCCAGCGACATCCAGAGCCAGCCCCAACCATGACCCCAGCATAAACAAAACCGAAGAAAGTGTATGGGATAAGCCAAGTGCGCTGGCAAACTGACCACCTGAATACCTTTTTTGCCGCGCAGTAACATTCACGAAATATATCCAGCTAGCAAAAACCGAGCTCGAAAATAAATAGACTGACGACAATACAATAAATATCAATTTTCCACCGAACATGAAACAACCTGACAGCGCCAGAAAAAAGGCCACAAGATTGAGCATCAACAGAACAATAAGGCAACCAGCAACATTGGCCGAGAACTTGTAAACCCTGATAAATCTTCTGCCCAACCACGGTCCGATCACCATTCCAACCCCGCCAATCATAATGAAAAAGGCGATCGCCCCACCTGCATTCTCAAAATACTGCGATATCCATATCACCAGATACATACTCGTCAAACCGGACGTTAGCGAGATCGTAGGAACCAGCAATGCGGCGCCAGGAGCATAGCTAAGCAACTCGGTGCGGAAGCGTGTTCGAGAGCTACCTTTATCCAAAGACCCGTTACCCACCTGGAGCTCAACCAAGTCAGAACACCTCAAAGAGGCCAGCCTAAAGAAAAGGCCTGCCGCAGAGAAAACGGCATTCGCCAAAATCAAGAGCAAGATAGAAGACTCTACAACCAGACTCCCCAAGGGCTTTGCTACTATTAAAGAAACGGCAGGAACCAACATGAGCACAGTGGCGTTAAAATTGAGCGCAGCGGATTCCGACACTCTGGATATATTTTCGGCATACATCTCCTCCGCCAAATCGACCAGAGTTGGAAGAAACGATACGGACAATATGTAGATCGACAAAACCAGCGCAGGGTTAACAGGAACCGACCAAATCACGAGAATTGCCAATGCCGACAGAAAAATATCAGCACACTCACAGAACACCAATATACTGCCTGCTCTAAATCTCGCCAGGTACCTGGCAAAAAAGACACTCGATGAGTCCAACAGGCGTGTAATAGTAGAATATACTGGCACCCAGGCTAGCGGCAAGAAACCCAATGCAACCATGGAGGGCACACTACCTTCAACAAGCATCGTTCCAAAAAAAGAGGAAAGAAATCCCAGTAGCATCAAATTACTGGAAGTTTTCAGAGCACGAAAAATACTCGTTACCGACATGCCATCACCAATTGGCGAGCGGTGTCATTCAAGACGTAACCGGATATTTGCAGGCTGTCTGACCGGAAAATGAAACTCTCACTGACCTGAAAGCCAATATCAGCTGCCCCTTACCTTCATGGTCAGCATCGGACTGCTCTCTCATGGCTCGAGCGATGCAGACTATCGAGCCTCCTATTTTCTCCGACGTAGAAAGCCGAAGTAGAAAGAACACCTAGAGGATAAACATCGACCAATGATGACCCGATAGCGACAGATCCTCCAACGTTTTCAGAACTGGGAGTTCTTGCAACTCTCCAGACATCGAGGGCACCGATCTTAGCTCGTGCACGTCCCATTTTCTTTCTCTTAAAGCGATATGAATTTTCTCCTGCCCTTTCCATGTACGATTTTCATGCCAAAGAAAAGCTTTACTTTAAATTTCATGGCCTTGAATAATTATTCTACGAATGGGTATGCCACCTCTCTTTCCATTCTTGCGCTCGTTTGCCATTCCCTGCACTTGCTCAGTGCAAACCTTGTGCTGGAGGAAGCACACTGCTGACGACTCACCAGCAAGGCCGAGGGGAGGGCTGGATTGGCAGATCGTTTTTAGTGGTGACTGACATGGCCAGCATCATTGCCGGCTTAGCATGGACTCGAGATGTACAGGGTGACGGTAAAGGTGTGCCGTCCGCGAGACAGCGACCCACCGAAGCCGGCGGGCCCTTTAACCTGTCTCACGAAAAACGCCAGCGACATCGTCGCTGGCGTTCGAAGCTCGAGGCTCGGGGCTCTTGGCTCTTGGCTCTTGGCTAGGAGCTCTTAGCTCTCCTTGATCGATGCCATGTCGATCACGAACCGATACTTCACGTCGCCCTTCTGCATGCGCTCCCAGGCCTCGTTGATCTGATCGATGTTGATCATCTCGACGTCGCAGGTGATCCCGTTCTCGGCACAGAAATCGAGCACTTCCTGGGTTTCCGGCATGCCGCCGATCAGCGAACCGGCCAGCACCCGACGACGGAACACCAGGTTGGCACCAGAAATCGCCGGATCGATCGGCTCGAGCAGGCCGACGAGAATGTGCGTGCCATCCGGCTTCAGGGCATTGAGATAGGGGTTGATATCATGCTGCACCGGCACCGTGTCGAGCATGAAGTCGAAGGTTTCGGTGATCGCTGCCATCTCGTCGTCGTTGGTGGAGATGACCACGTGATCGGCGCCCTGCTTTCTGGCCTCGGCCTTCTTGGACTCGGACCGCGTGAACAGCGTGACCTCGGCACCCAGCGCCTTGGCGAGCTTGACCCCCATATGGCCGAGACCGCCCATGCCGATGATGCCGACCTTGTCACCCGGCTTGACGCCGTAGTGTTTCAGCGGTGAATAGGTGGTGATACCGGCGCACAGGATCGGCGCGGCAGACTTGAGGTCGATGCCATCGGGCATGCGCACGACGAAACGTTCGCTGACCACGACCTTGTCGGAGTAGCCGCCCTGGGTCAGGGTGCCGTCATGCTTGTCGGGACTGCCGTAGGTCATCACGAAACCTTCGGCGCAGTAGTTCTCGAGGCCTTCGTTACAGGCCTGGCACTGGCGGCAGGAGTCCACCATGCAGCCGACGCCGACCAGATCGCCGACCTGGTACTGGCTGACGTCATCGCCCACGGCCGTGACGCGACCGACGATCTCGTGCCCCGGCACGACCGGATAGGAGGCCATGCCCCAGTCGTCGCGAGCGAAGTGAAGATCGCTGTGGCAGACGCCGCAGTAGAGAATTTCGATCGAGACATCATCCGGGCGCGGCGCACGGCGCTCGAAGTCCCAGGGCGCCAACGGCGTCGTGGCGGAATGCGCAGCGTAACCCTTGGCGGGCGTGGCAGTAGCCTGAGTCATAGCGGTAACCCTTGGTCGAGAAGACGAATGATGCGCCGTGATGGGGCGCGGAAACGCGACCAGTGTGGTCGATGCGCTTGACGGCCGCCATGCCGGATCCTGTCGAACATCCGCCCTATTCTCTTGAGATGGCGCATTTTGTTATTTTATAACGCCATTTTCATGCACAATACGCTGATCCTCCGTATCGCCCCACTTTCGGGAGACGTCATGCTCGAGCACTCACTTCAGGTTTCGCCAAGCGATCAGCCAGACGCCATCGAACCGACCCGGCCGGCCCCGGACTGGGCTTCCCGTCTGGCCCGGGCACTGGCACCGCTGGCCAGGACCAACGGCTTCTCCGCCACCCACATCGACGGGGTGAAGCTGATCGCCTCGGAATGCAGCTGTCCGCGAACACCGCTGATCTACGAACCGGGGCTCTTCATCATCGCGCAGGGTGACAAGATCGGCTATCTGGAGGACCGGGTCATTCATTATGGTCCCGGCAACTATCTGGTACAGGCGATGCCGCTACCCTTCGAGTGCGAGACGCTCGCCCGCCCCGGCGCGCCGCTGCTGGGCCTATCCATCGATGTGGACCCGTTGACGTTGAGCGAACTGGTTCACCACCTGCCGACACCGGCCGATGGCAATCGTCGCTCCCCCGAGCCCATGGCGGCGGTCCCCCTCGATGCCACCATGGCGGAAGCGGTACAACGACTGGCCGACTGCCTGCAGGATGAGAGCACCAGCCGGGCCCTGGGCGCGGGCCGGGTGCGGGAGGTGCTGTTCGCGGCGCTCAACGGCCCGCAAGGCCAGTCGCTGCGGGAGCTGGTCCAGCAGCAGGGACACTACGCGCGTATCGCCGAGTCGCTGAACTACCTTCATCGCCATTTCGCGCTGCCGCTGACAGTGGAAGCGCTCGCCGAACGTGCCAACATGAGCGCCTCGCACTTCCACCATCACTTCAAGCGCGTGACACAGTTGTCACCGGTGCAGTATCTCAAGCGCCTGCGACTACTTCGGGCGCGGGTCCTGCTGAGCCAGCAGCGGGTCAATGTGGCCAGGGCTGCTGGCGATGTGGGCTATCGCAGCACCTCGCAGTTCAGTCGCGAGTACAAGCGCTACTTCGGCGTCAGCCCCTCCCAGGAGTAGACTTGCCGGCCGCCCCGATCACGCCCACAGCCCCATCAGTCCCCGGATCAGGTAGTAGGCCCCCACCACGGTGACGATCCAGCGCGTCCAGTAGCGAAAGCCGGCATCCGTCAGCCGGGAGAGCACCAGATTGCCGGTGCGCGTGCCCACGAAGGCGAAAGGGATCGCCAGCGCCACCCAGCCCCACTCGCCGCTGTCCATCGCCAGGGCCGCCTGCCAGTAGAAGAGGATCTTGAGGCTGTGCGCGATGACCTGAATGGTGGCCTTGGTCGCCACCACGGTGCGACGATCGAGATGGGTACGGATGAAGCCGAGGTCGATGGTCGGGCCGGATACGCCGACGGCAATGGTCAATCCCCCGGAGACGAGCCCGCACAGGACGGCATGCCCCGGCCGCGAGACATCGAAATGGAACCAGCGCTTGGGTATCCACACCATTACCGGCATCAGCCCGAGCACGATCAGCACCACCGTCTCGCTGGGAGAGTAGCGCACCAGCGCCAGCAACCCGGCCGCGATCAACACGCCGCAGGCGATCATGGCGACGATGCGCCATTCGATGAAGTGACGCGACAGCCAGGCGCGCGATCCGTTGGCGGTGAGCTGGATCACCCCGTGAACGGCGATCGCCGTCGCCGCCGGTAACCAGGCGAGCAGGAAGCCAAGCAGAATCAGTCCGCCGGCCATGCCAAAGACGCCGGACAACACCGAGGTCGAGAACACCACGGCCAGAAACAGCAATCCAACGGGTAGTGCCATACGAGGTCTATACTCCAGTGGCGGGCCAACAGTGTCCGAGAAAGATCCACGACCGCTGAAGCCGTGGACAATGTGCCAGCTCGACGGGCGCGATGCGCTCATACCACTGGCAGCCGGTGACACGCCACCGGCATCGCCCCTTCCACCGGCAACAAGGACCGTATCCCTCATGCGCCGTTTCACGCCCTACACCGTCCCGACCTGCCTCGCCACGGCCCTGCTCGCCATGGCCGGCCCCGCCCACGCCTCCAGCGATGCCGCCTGGGAGGAGCACGACCGGGCGGTCATCGAACAGTGCCAGCAGGCCAGCCAGTTTCCGGATGCCGCCCCGGCTGGCGAGCCGGTGCTGTTCGACGACGAGGCCGGCATGACGGCTCTGCTGATCCAGGGCCATTACCCGCAGGACCACATGAACGGTCAGGCCGGCCAGGAACTCTGCCTGTTCCTGCGCAGCAGCCAGGAGGTCTATATCGCCGACGCCGACAAGCTGGCGATAGGTTCCGATGCGCTGCCGAGCACGCCGACGGAGGCCATCAACGGCGACGCCGACAGCGGTAGCGCAGGCCAGTCGGGCAAGCCCGGCGATGCCCCCTGATCACTCCGCGCGAGGGCGCTCCGGCGTCGCCAGGATCCGCTGGTAGAAGGCCAGGTCGAGCCAGCGCCCGAACTTGAAGGCGGCCTGACGGACAGTGCCGGCGTGTTCGAAGCCCAGCCGTTCGTGCAGCACGATGCTGGGGGCGTTGGCGGCATCGATGCCGCCGATCAGGGTGTGGCACTGCTGAGCCTCGGCGCGCGCGATCAGTGCCGTCATCAGCTGCCTGGCGACGCCCCGCTGGCGGAAGTCGCCATCCACGTAGACCGAGTGCTCGACGCTGTAGCGATAGGCGGCATGGGGCCGAAACGGGCCATAGCTGGCGAACCCCATCAGCCGGCCGCTATCGTCGTCGAGCATGCCGAGGATCGGAAAGTCCCCTGCGCGCTTGGTCTGGAACCATTGCTCGACGACAGCCCTCGTCCGTGGCTGATACTCGTAGAGCGCAGTGGTATTGAGGATGGCGTCATTGAAGATCGCCAGCACGGCATCGCCATGCCGGTCGAACTCGCAGTCGATCAGGGTCAAGGTACGGTCCTCACGGTCGAATCAGGGAGCTTGCGCGTCGCTCAATACAGCGCATTGGCCTTGAGTCTGGCCAGCGTTCTGTCAGCCGCGTCCTTCAGCACGAGCGACTGTCCGGAAATCGAGTAGTGCGCCGTTTCGGAGAGTGTCGCCAGCCACCCCTGTTCGAGGGTCGCCATCTCCCCGGGACACGCCATTCGGGTCGAGGCCAACTGCGAGAAGGTCAGCGTATCGCCCTCCATCCGGTAGCCCCCCATCAACCGGTTGCAGCCGGTCGAGCCGGCAACGCGCCCCTGCGCATCGAGTACCAGGTGCGCTTCGCGCTGGTTGTCCGCCACGGGCACCGGCTCGCCGTCGAGCGTCATCAGTTTCCAGTAGGTACCGACCAGGGCTTCGCTGGCGGCCGGTGCGTTGGCGCCGGTTGCGGCGTCATCCGGGTTCGAGGCACAACCGGCAACGCTCACGATGATGGCAGCGGCGAACAGGGAAAGGCGTGACAGCACTTGGACGTCCTCATGTAGGAAGGGTGGAGCAAACGGTACGATTTTGCGCGCGGGCGACCACGGAGGCAATCCGGGCCGCCCGCCTCGGCGAAAACGCCAGGGCCTGTCCAAACGATTCACCCGGCTCACGATGTCGCGGGTGAACACGCCCTAGTGGCGCTCGATCATCGCGGTCAGGTCGTCGGCGACCATCGGCAGCGTCTCGCGCCAGGAGAGATACGGCGTCGACCCGGTACCGTTGACCAGCACGGCGAAGCTGCCCCAACGCCCGCTGTCGGTGCGGAAATAGCCTGCCACCGCGCGTACCGTCACCGGCTCGTTGAGCGTACCCGTCTTGAGCATCACGTGGTCCTGGAAGGTCTGGCTGCCACGACGGATGAAATGCATCGGCCCGTTGGCGGGTACCTGCATGCCGGCCACGAACGTGGGAAACAGCGAGGCATTGCCATACATCGCGCCAAGCAGCGAGTTGACGCTCTGCGCCGACACCCGGTTTTCCGGCGTCAGCCCGCTACCGCTGCGCAGTATCGCCGCACCGTGTCCCGGCAGGCTGGTGGCGAAACGCTCGAGCTCCCGCCCGGCGTCCGGCAGATTCTGCTGGGTGCCGGAGGTCAGATCCAGCGCCAGGGTGTCGGCCATGAAATTGTTCGAGTAGTTGAGCGTGCGCAGCAGCAGCTCCTGCAGCGGCTTGCCCTCGACGGCGGCCAACTCCTTGGCGATCGACGGCGGAGCCTGCCGACTCACGGCGTAGCCGCCGCTGACCGGCACGCCCGCCTGGCGCAGCAGTGACAGCAGCGTCTGCCCGGTCTGGTCCGCCGGATCCGAGCTCGCCTTGTAGATGGGGCGGGGATAGGTCCCGGCGGGAATCTGCCCGCTGACCTTGAGCGTGTCCCCCTGGCTGTCGGTCACCCGCTTGGCGTAGAGGTCGGCGGAGCCGCCCGCGGCGATCGTGGTCACGTCGTTCTGGATTCGCAGGGTCGGCGCCACCGTGTCGCAGCTGGTGATCCGTGCCGGCTGGCCGACCACCCCCGGCATCACCGTGGCGCACCAGCTGCCGTAGTTGACCGCCGCGGAAGAGAGCAGCGAGGCGTAGGCGTTGGTGCCCTCCGTCTGTGTCTTGCAGCGATCGCTGGTCTGGCAGGTCACCGGGCCGAAGCGCCACTGGCTGATCACCAGTTGCCCGTCGACGCTGGAGACCCCGAGCTCCCGCAGCTTCTGGATCAGCCGCCAGAGCTCTTCCGACGTCAGCGCCGGGTCGCCGCCGCCCTCGAGCACCAGGTCGCCGTGCAGGACGCCGTTGCCATCGAGCGTGCCGGTAGAGACGAAGCGGGTGGTGAACCGGTGCTGTGGTCCCCAGCGATCCAGGGCGGCGGCGGCGGTGTAGAGCTTGGTGACGGACGCCGGTGACAGCGGTTGCGAGGGATTGAGGGCGCCCAGCACCTCCCCGCTATCCAATAACCGCGCCTGGGCGCTGATCACGAAACCCTTGTCGGCGAGCCGGGCGACATGATCGAACCCGGCTGCCTGGACGACGACAGAGACCACCGATAGTGACAACGCACCGAGAAACAGAGAACTCCGACCTAGCCACTGCCGCATAATGGATGCTCGCTTCAAAGAAAAATGAGGGCCAATCTGGTCCAGAGCGTACCAATTAACGCCCCTCGGAGGCGATGCCTGGTGTCATGTCGAAGTACCAAAAGACGAAAGCGCTGAAATAGAGAAGGCACCACCGCACGTCAGTGCGACGACAGCCGCGAAAAAACCTGGATGACGACGACGCCGGCGATGATCAGCCCCATGCCCAGGTAGGCGGGCAGGTCCGGTTTCTCGCCGTAGAACACGATACCGATCAGCGTCACCAGCACGATACCGAGGCCGGCCCAGATCGCGTAGGTGATGCCCACGGGCAGCGACTTCAGCACCAGCGACAGCGCATAGAACGAGAAGCCGTAGCCCACGACCACCACGAGGCTGGGTAGCCAGCGTGTGAAACCGGCCGAGGCTTTCAGCGAACTGGTTGCCACGACTTCGGCGACGATCGCCAGGGCGAGGAGCAGATAGCTCATCGGGCGGGCTCTCCGTTGGGTAGCGAAGCGGCGAGATCGACGCGATAGCGCCACAGCGTCTGGCCGCTCTCGTAATATTTTCGCTCGAATGGCGTCATGAACGTGACGCCGGGAGTGAAGGAAGCGATCTCGCCCTCGACCCCGAGCAGCGCCTCGACGCCGAGGGCGAACTCCTCGACATAGATGGCCCAGTTGGAGCGCAGCTCCAGCACCCCACCGAGCGCGAGCAGCGAGGGAAAGACCGGATGGCCATGCCAGCGCTTCTTGAGTTGCGTGCTCTTGGGATAGGGGTTCGGGTAGAGCAGGTAGTGCCGCGCCGGCCGCCACCCGGCGGCGAGCGCCAGGCGCCAGAAATCGACCAGATCGGCACGCACCAGTCGCGCATTGTCCGGCAAGGCACCGTGATCTCGCGACAGCCGCAGTTCGCTGCGGTCCACGCCGATCACGGCATGATCGGGATGACGTTCGGCGAGCCGGCGCGTGGAGAGCCCCACGCCACAGCCGGCGTCGAGGATCAGCGGCCGGCACTGCGCCTCCAGCCATCGAGCCGCTTCCGCGAAGGCCAGCCGCGTATGCTCGGCCGGCGGGCGTTGCCACTCGCTATCGCGAGCACGCTGGACGCGGCGCATCAAATCCTGGTGCGGCCCCTGCTGACTTGAGACGATGGCGCGCGATGAGGCTTGCATGAGAACACCGATGATAAAGCTGCGACAGGCCGGGTATTCTAGCAGCCGGCTGCCCGACCCATGCATCCGGAACGCACGATAGCTTACCTGGCGTGGCATGACGGCGCGCGCGCGCAGGTGTATCATCCCTGCCCACATTCAGCCAATCCTGGCAATACGGCCTTCGATGGCATGTACGATCACTGTTTTCCCTGTTCGCTCGGGGGCTTTTCTCCACCGGTCTGGACCGAAAGCTGAGTCCCCGGCGGGAATATCCTTTCATCGCAGTCGATCCATCCCCATGTCATGGTCACCGATTGCCCCAATGTTCACGAGGGACGTGGCTTGTCACATTTACCGGTAATCGTCGGTATGGGCGGCGTCAACGCCGCGGGAAGAACCTCCGGGCACCAAGCCTACCGCCGCACGATTCTCGACGTTCTGCCAGCCGCCGAGCAGACCCGTACGCTCGTTGCCCTGGCGACCCTGATGCAGTTGGTCACCCCGTGCGGCGAGGGCCAATGGCAGAGTCCCGATGGCGAGACGCTCGGCGAGGCCGCGGTCGTCGATCGCTACCGCGAGCAGATTCTCAAGCAGACGCTGATCCGGCGCATCGAGGACGACGCCTTCCGGGAGGCCGGTATCCCCGGCAACCGCGAGATGCGGCTGACGTTCTCGCAGCCCGTGAGCTTCACCACGTTACGGCGCCAACTGCCGCAGCCACTGCCCGATGGCTGGGAGATCCGCGAGCTCGACAGGCAGACCGTCGAGGTCAACGTGCCTGCCGGTACGCTGAACGCGCTGCTGCCCGAAAGGCGGCAGGCGCTGGTGCGGGCTGCCGGCTGCCTGCCGTCGGGCTTCTCGCCGGAAACCTTCTACCGCAGCGTTCACCACCCGCGTGGCCTGTCGATGGCGATCTTCGGCGTCAGCGACTGCCTCGGCCAGAGCGGGCTCGACTGGGAATCGCTGCGTGACCGGGTGGATCCGGATGCCATCGCCGTCTACGCCGGCAACTCCATCGGCCAGCTCGACGACGCCGGCTGGGGCGGCATGCTGAAGAGCTTCGTCACCGGCCAGCGGACCACCTCCAAGCAGATGCCGCTGGGCTATGGCCAGATGCCGGCGGACTTCCTCAATGCCTACGTACTCGGCAGCGTGGGCGCCACCGGTGCGATCCAGGGCGCCTGCGCCACCTTCCTCTACAACCTGCGACTCGGCATCGACGATATCCGCCAGGGCCGTCGCCGCATCGTCATGGTCGGCACCAGCGATGCGCCGGTGACGCCGGAGATCATCGAAGGCTTTCGCGCCATGAGCGCGCTCGCCGACGACCAGAGCCTGATGGCGCTGGACGCACTGGAGCTGCTGACCGACGAGGATTACCAGCGCGCCTGCCGTCCGTTCGCCCGCAACTGCGGCTTCACCATCGCCGAGGCGGCACAGTTCGTGCTGCTGATGGACGACTCGCTGGTGCTGGAGACCGGCGCCCAGATCCTGGCCGCCGTGCCCGAGGTGAACGTCAATGCCGACGGCTGGAAGCGTTCGATCTCCGCCCCCGGTATCGGCAACTATCTCACGCTGGGCAAGTCGGTGGCCCTGGCCACCTCGATCCTGGGCGAACAGAGCGTGCGGCAGCGCAGCTATCTCCACGCCCATGGCACCAGCACGCCGAAGAACCGCACCACCGAGTCGCATATCTTCGACCAGGTGGCCCGGGCCAACGGCATCGAAAACTGGCCGGTCGCCGCGATCAAGGCGTTCATCGGCCATTCTCAAGGCACTGCCGCCGGCGACCAGATCGCCAGCGCCCTGGGCACCTTCGCCCATGGCTGGGTGCCGGGCATTCCGACGCTCGATGCGGTGGCGGACGATGTCTACGCCGAGAAGCTACGCTTCTTCCAGGCGCCACTCGCGTTCGAGGCGGACTGCAGCTTCATCAACGCCAAGGGGTTCGGCGGCAACAACGCCACCGGCCTGCTGCTGTCGCCGCAGGTGACCGAGCGCCTGCTGGCCCAGCGCCACGGCCAGCGCGCACTCGACGACTGGCGGCATCGCCGCGAGCGCACGCTCGCCGCCGCCGCGCAGTACGAAGCCGAGGCCGATGCGGGACGATTCGAGGTCATCTATCGCTTTGGCGAGGGCGTGCTGGAGGGGCCGGAGCTGGAAGTCGGTCGCGATGCGATCCGGATTCCCGGCTATGCCAACCCCGTATCGCTGAAGGTCGACAATCCTTTCGGTACACTGGATTGAGTTCGGATCGTCAACGACACCCGGACAGGAAATCGACTTCGGCCGAGCAGTCGGCCGTCCGCCATGCTCTCGATCAGCGCGGAGTCTTGCGAATGAAGAACATCGTCGTCTACCCCGGCACCTTCGACCCGATCACCAACGGTCATCGGGATCTGATCCAGCGCGCCGCGAGGATCTTCGACAAGGTCGTGATCGCCGTCGCCGAAAGCCCGCGCAAGCAGCCGACGCTGTCGCTCGAGGTGCGCGAGGCACTGGCTCGCGAAGTGGTCGCCGACTGGCCCAATGTCGACGTGGTCGGCTTCGACGGCCTGCTCACCGAACTGCTGGTGCAGCAGCGGGCGAGGATCATCCTGCGCGGGCTCAGGGCGGTATCGGACTTCGAGTACGAGATGCAGCTGGCCAACATGAACCGCGCCCAGGCACCGGATGTCGAGACGCTGTTTCTGACCCCCGAGATCGAAAATTCGTATATCTCCTCGACCCTCGTGCGCGAGATCGCGCGCCTCGGCGGGGACGTTTCCCAACACGTATCGCCGTGCGTTGTCGATGCACTCCGCCGGCGGTTCGCGGCAGACGGCGCGTGAGCGCCGCGAGGACGGTTACATGGCACTGATGATCACCGATGAATGCATCAACTGCGATGTCTGCGAGCCGGAATGTCCCAACGACGCGATCTCGCCCGGGGAAGAGATCTACGTGATCGACCCGGGCCGCTGCACCGAGTGCGTCGGTCACTTCGACGAGCCGCAGTGCCAGCAGGTCTGCCCGGTGGACTGCATTCCGCTCGACCCCGAGCGCGAGGAGAGCAAGGAGCAACTGATGGAAAAGTACCGGATCATCACCGCCGCCTGAGCCCGCTCGTCCCGCTCCCGTGACCCGTGAATGAGCCCACCGCAAATCCGGGTCGCGCCCGTTATCCGCGAAACGCCCACCATGAAGATCAACGTCGTCGGCACCAGTGGCAGTGGCAAGAGCACGCTGGCGAGAAAACTCGCCAGCGTGCTCGACGTTCCGCATATCCAGCTCGACCAGCTTTACTGGCAAGCCGACTGGCAAGGCACTCCCGACGACGAGTTCTTCGCCCGTCTCCGCCAGGCCATGGCGGCATCGCCGGACGGCTGGGTCATCGACGGCAACTTCGATCGCACACGTCATATCAAGTGGCCCGAAGCGGATATCGTCATCTGGCTCGACCTGGGCTTCTGGCGAGTACTGAGCCAATCCGTGCGCCGCGCCATCGAACGCATCGTCACCCGCGAGGAGCTCTGGCCCGGTACCGGCAACCGGGAAAGCTTTCGTCAGACCTTCCTCAGTCGCCGTTCGATCCTGCTATGGTCGCTGGGGACCTGGCGTCAGAATCGCAGGCGCTATCTGGCTGCCATGATCGACCCGGCCTACCGGCACATCCGCTTCATTCGCCTGACCCATCGCCACGAGCTGGCGACCTGCGTCTCCGCGCTGGTCCAGCGCAACCGCTGAAAACGCCGGCGCCGCGCCGATTTCCGGGTCGGAGCGGTGCTGGCATTCTCGCATTCTCGCATTCACGGCATCGCGTTCGCGGTGCGGCTAGAACGTGTAGGTTGCGTAGAGCTCGAACAGCTGAGCGGTGTCGTCGTTGCCACCGAAGCGCTCCTCGGCCCCCTGCTGCGGGTCGGCGATGGCGTAGATACCCGACAACGAGAGACGCTCGGTGATCGACCAGTCGGCATAGAGATTGAGTTCGTTGGCGAAGTCGCTATGGCTCGTACCCGCCGCTTCGGTGTCGTGATAGCGGAACCGGTAGCCGATCGCCCCGACCTCCAGATCGTCCCGCGGCGCCACCGAAAAGCGCAGCATGTCGACATCCAGATTGGCGTTGAACAGCATGTACTCGCCGACGATCTCGCCCATGAACCAGTTGCCCCAGCCGCCGGCGAAGTCGTAGAACAGCGTGTCGTAGTCCTCGCCGAATTCGGCGTGGCGATAGGCGATCTGCGGCGTCCAGGGCGCCTCGGAGAAGTCGTAGGTCGCCTGTATATACCAGCCGTTGTCGTCGATGCCTTCATCGCTGTTCTTCTCGCGGACGATCTGGCCCCCCAGCGAGAAATCGGGCACGGCGGCGAACGGCTTGCCCTTGGCTCGCAGGTTGTAGACGTCCATGCCGTCGCGGCCGGCGATGTCGCTGTCGGAGACTCGCAGGTAGGCCGCGCCCACCTTGGCCCGATCGCCCCAGGTGTAGTCGACGTTGACGCCATTGGTGCTGGTTTCGTCATCCGGCCCGCCGCTGACGTACTGATCGGCCTCGAGGTGGAACAGGTCGCCGTGCCAGCCGTGACTCTCGATCGAGGCGACGGCACTGTTCTTGAAGCCTTCGCTGGGGCCGATGTAGTAGCCCGCGTACTTGCCGGTATCGGTAAAGCCGTCTCCGACCAGAAAGCCGTCGCCGAATTCGAACTTCTGGCGTCCGGCCGAGAGCGTGATCGCGTCCTCGCCCAGCGTATCGGCCCACAGATCGCCGCTGCGCCATCCGAGGTAGGCGCGATCGAGGCGCGCATGCTCGGGATGTCCGGGTGTCGCGCCGGCCGCATCGCCGTAGGCGCTGCCGCGAGTCAGCGCGTAGCTGCCCTGAACACCGGTGAACCAGGTGCCACCGTCGGGGATATCCCACTCCGCCGTCAGCGCCGGCTGGCCTGCGGCTTCCATCCAGTCAGGGCTGGTCCCGGTGGGCGCGCCGCCATCGATACTGGACCCTGATCCGAAATTGACGTTATCGGTCGCGGCGCCGAAACCGTAGAGGGTCAGCCCGCCGTTGAGGCGAAGACGTCCATCGTCACTCTCGTAGAGCGAATGCGGGGCGCTCGGTGTGGCGATGCCGGCACCGAGATAGTCGATATCGGTGACGGCAGTGATGGCGTGGGCCTGGGAGGAGAACATTCCCCCCATCAGAAAGGCGCACGTGAGTGCACGACGACCGGGCAAGGCCGGCTGCTCGCTGCTTGGCGACATGGTCAGGTTCCCTTGGCTCTCGGCTTTTGTTCAACCGTTGGCGATAGCGAATGCGGTCTCCGGGATCGGCCGGTCAGACGACGATGGCATTCGCGTGACATCGAGCTAAGCCTAGAAAATTTCGCCGACAGCGCAACTCGCGACCCGCACGGGGCCGAGTTGCGAGTATGCTGGCGGACGCCGCTGGCTGGATTTCGACGAACCGCAGGAAGCACGACTTGGCCTCTCAATATACGACCCGCCACATCTGGAAGCTGGCGTGGCCGATCATCCTCTCCAACATCACCGTCCCGCTGCTGGGCCTGGTGGACACGGCCGTCGTCGGCCACCTCCCCGACTCACGTTATCTGGCAGCAGTAACGCTCGGCGCCACGCTGTTCAGCTTCCTCTACTGGGGGTTCGGCTTTCTGCGAATGGGCACCACCGGCCTGACCTCCCAGGCGGTGGGTCGCGAGAACGACAGCGACGTGCGTCTGCTGCTGGCCCAGTCGCTGGTCATGGCCGCCACGATCGGGTTGATGCTGATCCTGCTGTCGCACCCGTTGATCGATTTCGGCCTGTGGCTGCTCGACGGCAGCGAGGCGGCGATGGGGCTCGCCGCCGACTACGCGCATATCCGGATCTTCTCGGCCCCGGCGGTGCTGGCCAATTACGCCATCCTGGGCTGGTTCATCGGCCAGCAGAAGACGCGCATCACGCTGGCGATCCTGCTGCTCACCAACGGCGTCAATATCATCCTCGACCTGCTGTTCGTGGTCGGCTTCGGTCTGGCCAGCGACGGCGTCGCCTGGGCCTCGCTGATCGCCGACTACAGCGCGCTGGCCTTCGGCCTGTGGCGCGTCGCCGTTCACTGTCGGCAGTTGGGCGGATCGCTGTCGCGCCAGGCGCTGTGGGTGTGGGGCCACTACTCGGCGTTGATTCGCGTCAACCAGCACCTGTTCGTACGAACGCTGGGGCTGCTGTTCGCCCAGGCCTTCTTCACCGCCCAGGGGGCCAATTTCGGCGACACCGTCCTCGCTGCCAATGCCGTGCTGCTGCAGTTCATCATGCTTGTCTCGTTCGCCCTGGACGGCTTCGCCAACGCCGCCGAGGCGCTGACCGGACGCTCGGTGGGACGCCGCGACTGGAACGACTTCGGCGCCGCCGTCGGTGCCGCCGGCAAGCTGTCGCTGCTGGTGGCGGGCGGCTCGATGCTGCTGTTCGCGGTGGCCGGGGATGGGCTGATATCGCTGCTGACCGACCTGCCGGAGGTCCGCGCCACCGCTGCCGACTACCTGCCCTGGATGATCGCCATGCCGGCGCTGGCGGTATGGAGCTACCTGCTCGATGGCGTCTTCATCGGCGCGACCGAAAGCCGTGCGATGCGCGACACCGTATGGCTGGCCATCGCCTGCTATCTGCCGGTGTGGTGGCTGACCCAGGACTACGGCAATCATGGCCTGTGGTTCGCGTTCCTGTTTTTCACCCTGGTGCGCTCGACTTCTCTCGGCCTCTGTTACCTGTACTACCGAAGGACGCGCTGGTCTCCGACCGCCGGCAGCGAAACTTCCCCGGAAACAAGTCGCTAGACCAAGGTTGACTAATGGAGAGTGCGGGGATGCGTTAGGCTCGCGCCAATCGAACGCTGCATGAATCGATGAGCAGGATGAAGTGGCCGGCACGCCGTCGCACAGAGCGCAGGCTCAGAGAACGTCTCAAGGACGGCCTCGAAGGGGCGAGAAACCGCAGGTTTCGAGTCAACCGGAGCATATGGGTGATAGGCGAGGATTGCGCTCGGACTGGCACCGCGCAACGAAACCGATTCGCCTGCTTGGCCATTGATGCAGTGTCTCCCCAACGTTCACCGACGAGATACCCCTCATGCTGCAGCGCCTCTCCCGCCCGGCGGTCAAGCTGGTCGAGCGCTACCTGCCCGACCCCTACATCTTCGTACTGCTGCTGACGATCGTCGCCGCACTGGCGGCGATGCTGCTCGAACGACAATCGCCACTGGCGGTCATGCAGTACTGGGGCGACGGGTTCTGGGGACTGCTGTCGTTCTCGATGCAGATGCTGATGGTGCTGGTGACCGGGTTCATGCTCGCCAACTCGCCACCGATCAAGCGCCTGCTGGACAGGCTCGCCGCCACCGCCCGGACGCCCGCCGGCGCGATCATTCTGGTGACCCTGGTATCGCTCGCCGCGAGCTGGATCAACTGGGGCTTCGGGCTGGTCATCGGGGCGCTGTTCGCCAAGGCGCTGGCGCGACAGATACGGGTCGATTACCGCCTGCTGATCGCCAGCGCCTACTCCGGTTTCGTGGTGTGGCACGGCGGCCTGGCCGGCTCGATCCCGCTGACCATCGCCACGCCGGGGCACTTCAGCGAGGCCCAGATCGGCATCATTCCCACCTCGCAGACGATCTTCGCCGGCTACAACCTGGCCATCGTCGTGGCGCTGTTCGTCATCATGCCGTTGATCAATCGCTGGATGCTGCCACCGGAGAACGAGAGCGTTTTCGTCAGCCGTGACCAGCTCTCGGAACCGGAGGCCCCGGACGCCACTCGGGCCCAGCGACCCGCCGAGCGACTGGAAAACAGTACCCTGCTGTCGCTGCTGGTGGGCGTGCCGGGACTGCTCTACCTGATCCACTACTTCGTCTTTGCCGGCGGCGGGCTCAATCTCAACAGCGTCAACTTCCTGTTCCTGTCACTCGCCATCGTGTTCCATCGCACGCCGCGCAGCCTGCTTGCCAGCCTCAACGAGGCCATCAGGGGCGGCGCCGGGATCGTGATCCAGTTTCCGTTCTATGCCGGCATCATGGGCATCATGATGCAGTCCGGTCTGGCGCAGTCGCTCTCGGAGATGTTCGTCGCCATCGCCACTGCCGATACGCTGCCGTTCTGGTCGTTCATCAGTGCCGGTATCGTCAACCTGTTCGTGCCCTCCGGTGGCGGCCAGTGGGCGGTTCAGGCGCCGGTCATGTTGCCCGCGGCCCAGGCGCTGGGTGCCGATGTCTCGCGCGTTGCCATGGGCGTGGCCTGGGGCGATGCCTGGACCAATCTGCTGCAGCCGTTCTGGGCCCTGCCGGTGCTCGCCATCGCCGGTCTCAAGGCCAAGGACATCATGGGATTCTGCCTGATCCAGCTGGCGGTCACGGGGGTGGTCATCGGGCTGGGGCTGACCCTGATCTAGCTCGCCGCCCTCGCGCCCGAGAGCCGGCGCGAGGGAACCGGCGGGACGATCGATGGGCAGTCCGGGCCAAACGTGGTACATCTGGCGCATAACAACACGCACCAGACGACCCCGAGGATACCGTGACGCCCGATGACCTGCCCCGACAGCACGAGCTGTCGATGACCGTACTCATGACCCCCGACATGGCCAACTTCAGTGGCAAGGTGCATGGCGGGGCGATTCTCAAGAAGCTCGACGAAGTCGCTTACGCCTGCGCCAGCCGCTATGCCGGCAGCTACGTGGTGACGCTTTCCGTCGACCAGGTCCTGTTCAAGCAGCCGATCCACGTCGGCGAACTGGTGACCTTCCTGGCGATGATCAATCACGTCGGCCGCTCGTCGATGGAGGTCGGCATCAAGGTGCTGGCCGAATCGATTCAGGAACGGGTGATACGCCACACCAACAGCTGCTACCTGACCATGGTCGCCGTCGACCATGACGGCAATCCCGTCCCGGTACCGTCGCTGGAATTGAAGACCCCACTGCAGAAGCTACGCTTCGAGAAGGCGGCACTGCGCAAGAAGCTGCGCAAGCAGGAAGCCGAGGAAGAGCGCAACGCCATGGCCGAGCATCTCAAGGCCTATCCGGCCGGACAGTGACATTTCACCCTCCCGCGATATCGTCGCCGGCCTGAACGCCCGACGAACAAGGATGTTCGATGCCTGAAACCGAATTCCATCAAGCCCGCACCGCCAGGCGGTCCAGTCCGCTCGGCGAGCGGCTGTTGATGATCTGGGATCTTGCCGTCGTCGTGCTGGTGGCGATCAACCTGGCACTGCTGCTGTTCGACAGCCTGTTCCTGATCCCGCCGCTCAACAGCGCTTTCGGCGCCGTGGCGCCGGGTCTTCATGCCGCCTACGACACCTACATCAGAGCCAATTTCGTCGAGATCGACCTCTGTTTCGTCGCCATCTTCCTGCTCGACGTGCTGCTGGGCTGGGCCATCGCCATCGCCCAGCGCCGCTATGCCCGCTGGTTCTTCTATCCGTTCGTGCACTGGTACGACGTGCTCGGCTGCATCCCCCTGGCCGGATTCCGCCTGCTGCGCGTGCTGCGTGTCATCTCGCTGCTGATCCGGCTGCAGCGCCTGGGCCTCATCGACGTGACGCGCTGGCGTCTCTATCGCTTCTATCGCACCTATTACGGTGTGCTGATGGAAGAGATCTCCGACCGGGTCGCCATCAACCTGCTCGGCGATCTGCAGAAGGAGATCCGCAACAGCAAACACCTGACCCAGCGCATTTCGAACGAGGTGATCCAGCCGCGCAAGGCGGCCCTCGTCGACGAGATCGCCAGCCGGCTGGAGCGCACCGTCAGCAAGGGCTACGCCGAAAATCACCAGCAGGTGCACCGCTATGTCGCGGCGCTGGTGGCCAGGACGATGGAGGAGAACGAGGAGCTGCGGCGGCTACGGCGCCTGCCCATGGGCGATGCCGTGGCGGAGAGCATCGAACGCAGCCTCAGCGACATTGCCAGTCGCGTCGTCCACGAGGCCATCGATGGTCTGCGCTCGCCGCATTTCCACTCGTTGATGACCGACCTGGTCGGCAGCGGTCTCGACGCCTGGCTGCAGGTCGACGACAAGACCGACCGGGTGACCCAGCAGGTGCTGATCGACATGCTGGAGCTGCTCAAAGAGCAGGTCGCCATCAAGCGTTGGAAAAGTGAGCTCAGCGAGCCGCGAACCCGGCACGACGACACCGCCGAACCGACTGGCGGGGGCTGAACCGGCGAATCAGTCGGGCGCCGGCCCCAGCATCCGGCGCAAGGTGCCATCTCGAAGCCGGAAGTGGTGGTACATCGCCATGCAGACGTGGCCGACGATCATGAGCGTCAGCAGCCAGGCAAACGTGCCGTGCAGGCCACCGAAGCTGGCGGCCCAGGGCGCATCGGCGCCTTCGAACCAGGCCTTGCCGAAGAGATGGACGCCGTACCCCATGCCCCAGGTCATCAAGGCACCCGACAGCGGCATCAGTATCAGCAACGCATACATCACCACGTGGCCGACGATGGCCAGGCGCTGCAGCCCGCCTTCGTGGCGCGGGCGACGCCGGCGCTGGGAAAGCGACCACGATGTGCGAACCGCCATCAGGATCAGCACGCTCACCCCGATGGTGGTATGCCACGGGAAGATCGCCTGGCTGAAGGCATTGTCCTTCCACAGGGCGTTGACGAACACACTGCTCAATTGCGTGACGATCAGCACCGCGACCAGCCAGTGCAGGATTCGCGTCACTCGACCATAGGCCCGCGGGGAATCCTTCAGCATGATGATCTCGCTCTCCCGTCGTGGTCTGCGGCAAGGCGCCTCGGCGCACATCGGATCGCCAGCGTTGCCGCCGTCATGGCACGATTCGCAATAGCGTGTAGGGCGCTTCGCACGCTTCCCGTTCGTCCCGCTGGTCGATTCGGCCCAGAGACATGTCGCGATCGTTGTCGTAGGCCACGAACAGCCGCTCGGCGTCGAGCACCGCCAACCCCTCAGCCTTGTGCTCGAACTCCAGCACCTCCCCGTGAACGTCCTCCACGATCGAGGGCGGGGTCCCGCGACTCAGATCGGCCAGTGCCATCGACCACAGGTAGCCGCCGATCTGCTCGCCATGCTCGTCCGCCACCTCGAAACTGGCCATGAGATAGAGGCGATCGTTGAAGGGATCGTATTCGAGGCTCGATAGACCGCAGATGTGGCGGACACCCGCGTACTCCGAGGGGTCGAAGCGGTAGCGCTCGCGGAGTTCGTCGACGAACTCCAGGTTGCCGGCGGCCGTCGTCCGATAGTGAACGCCCACCACGCGAGCCACGTAATCGAAATCATCGTGCGCGCGCCCCTGCTCTCGAACGCCGAACAGCAACAGCCCATCACAGGGTTCGTCCAGCTCAGGCGAGGCCGGAACCGCCGCCAGCCCCTCGATCTTGTAGTACGGCAGGCCGATGGCATCGTCGAGCTTGCGACGCAGCTCCAGCGACCCCTCGACACCGTCGCGGGGATCCGGATCCACGACCTGCACCCGCTCCGGCTCGCCCACCGGCCAGATCAGCAGGTGATTGTAGACGTTGAGATCGTGACTCTCGTCGTCGATGCGGTCGAATCCGGTGGTCGCCAGGATGTAGCGCCCATCGACGGTCAGGGCGAAGTCCTCGTACTTGACCGCGCGCCGGATGGCATCGGCGGTCAGGAATCGATGGCTATCGGGATCCGGCACTCCCTCCACCAGATCGAAGGCGAAGACGGCCGAGCGCCCCTCTCCCGGAATCGGCTTGTCGCTGGCCAGCAGCAGACGATGGCCGTCGAAGACCACCGCCGACACCTCGACGTTGACCGGCGAGCCGTCCTCGTATTGCAGTCCGGGAGAAAAACAGGTCAGCGTTCCCTCGGTGATGATCTCGGTACGTAGCATGGCAACCTCCCCGGCAGGGCCCGCTGCGTGAAAGAAAAGGGCCGAATGGTTCGGCCCTCGAAGTCCGCTGTTGCCGCGATCAACCGCAGGAGATATCCGTGATCATGCGCTGATCGTCGACCTTGATATCGAGCCGCTCCGCACGGTAGTCCATGGTGTAGCCCTTGCCGGGCTCGATGACTCGAATCTCGGAGGCCCGTGATCGGTCCGCGATATCCGCCCGCAGCGCATCGGTGAGGGTTTCCCCGACCAGGCTACCCACCGTCTGAGCACCGCAGGCATCCTCGGGAACCGGCTTCACGTCGGGGGGCAGAGGCGCCTCGTCGGGCTTGGGTGCCGTGCTGCAACCCGCCAATAGAAAGCCACTCACGATCAGCGCCGCACCGGAAATTTTCATGCCTTGCTCCTTGCTGGAGAAACCGCTCTCGTTGATTGAGGCGCGCTGAGCCGGGCGCCACATTGGGTCCGCCAAGCCTAGCAGGTCACGCCGAACTCGGCATCGGCTGGTCGACCCGGCGCAGTGCCGCTAGACTCAAACTCTCATTGACCGGCCCTTGTCCCGGTCAGCCACGCAGAGCCGTCCCGGACGGACGACCCAAAACAACCGAGTCTTCAAGCTCATCGATCGCAAAGGAACGCCACCATGCGCCCGTCGCTCTCCGTTCGCCTCATCACCTCCATCGCCGCCGCGGCGATCACCGCCAGCCTCGGCGTGGGTCAAGCCGTGGCGCAGGACGACCAGCAGCCGATTCGCGTCGCCTCCAAGATCGATACCGAGGGCTCCCTGCTCGGCAACATGATCGTCGATGTCCTGGAAAACGCTGACCTGCCGGTCGATAGTCGGCTGCAGCTCGGCCCCACCAACATCGTGCGCCAGGCGCTGGTGGCGGGCGATATCGATCTCTACCCCGAATACACCGGCAACGGCGCGTTCTTCACCGACACGACCGACGATCCGGCCTGGAAGGACGAGCAGGCGGGCTACGACAAGATCAAGGCTGCCGACAGCGAGGCGCATCAGCTGGCTTGGCTGACGCCGGCGCCGGCCAACAACACCTGGGCCATCGCCGTACGCCAGGACGTGGCCGACGACAACGACCTGTCCACCATGGCCGATTTCGGCCAGTGGGTCAGTGACGGTGGCGAGATCAAGCTGGCCGCCTCGGCCGAATTCGTCGAGAGCGATGCGGCGCTGCCCAGCTTCCAGCGCGCCTACGACTTCACGCTCGACGAAGACCAGTTGCTGGTGCTCTCGGGCGGCAACACTGCCGCCACCATCCGTGCCGCTGCCGAGGGCACCAGCGGCACCAACGCCGCCATGGTCTACGGCACCGACGGCGCCATCGCCGCCGCCGAACTCAAGGTGATGGACGATCCCAAGGGCGTGCAGATGGTCTACGAGCCGGCCCCGGTGGTGCGTCAGTCGGTGCTCGACACCTATCCCCAGATCGCGGAACTGCTGAAGCCGGTATTCGAATCCCTCGACCGCGAGACGCTGCAGACGCTGAACGGCAAGATCCAGGTCGACGGGCTGCCGGCCGATCAGGTTGCCCATGACTATCTGACCGAGCAAGGCCTGCTGGACTGAGTTCGATCGTGGCGCTTCCCGAACGACGCCGATGGGTCGGCAACCGAGTGCTGGCGACGCTGCTGATTGCGGCCGTCGCCAGCGTCGTGATGCTGCCGTTTGCCAGCCTGTCCCCCAATCGGCTGGTGTCGGGCCAACCGGTCATGCTGTGGCAGGCGCTGGCCGGCTGGCAATTCGCGGCCTTCGCGCTGATCGGACTCCTGCTGCTGGTCGCGGCGCAGGCCGGACCGCTGCCCCGACGCCTCGCGCTGTGGCTGTCGCTGGGCGCCACGCTACCGCTGCTGGCGCTCGATCTCCAGGCGCTCGGGGCCTACGCCCATGGCGCCCTGGCCGACGCCTCGCCGGCCGCGCGCGTGTCGCAGGGCGCGACCTTCTGGATCCTGCTGTTCGCCAGCGCGCTGATCGCCATCGATGCGCTGCAACGGCTGCGTCTCGGCCCGGCGGGGCGCGCCCTCTACGGCGTCGCGGCGCTGGCGGTGATCGGCGTCTGTTTCTCCGGCGAGCTGCTCTCGCCGCTGTCGATCATGCGCGAATTCGCCAACCAGCGGGACAACTTCATCGACCAGCTGGTGCGACACCTGCTGCTGGTCGGCGGTGCGCTGCTGCCCGCCCTGCTGGTCGGGCTGCCGCTGGGCCTGCTGGCCAATCGTCGGGCCCGCCTGCGCAACGGCCTGTTCAGTGTGCTCAACGTGTTCCAGACGCTACCGTCGATCGCGGTGTTCGGGCTGCTGATCGCACCGCTCTCGGCGCTCGGCCGGGCGGTACCGTGGCTGGGCGAGCTGGGGGTCAGCGGTATCGGCGTGGCGCCGGCGATCATCGCCCTGGTGCTCTATTCGCTGCTGCCGATCGTGCGCAACACCTACTCCGGCCTCGCCGGTGTCTCGACCGGCGCCCTGGAGGCGGCCCGCGGCATGGGCATGACGCCGCGCCAGATCTTGTGGCGGGTGGAGATCCCGCTGGCGCTACCGGTGATCCTGTCGGGGCTGCGCATCGTCACCGTCCAGGCGATCGGGCTGGTGGTGGTCGCCGCCCTGATCGGGGCCGGCGGCTTCGGCGCCTTCATCTTCCAGGGGCTGGGCCAGTACGCCATCGACCTGGTGCTGCTGGGCGCCATCCCGACCATCGTGCTGGCGGTCATCGCCGACTTTGCGCTGCAGATTCTGGTCAGCCTGAGCCGTCCATCCGGTACTCGCTGACGCCGTTTCAGGCACCGATCAGGAAAGACCCATGATTGAATTGCAAGGGCTGACCAAGACCTACGCGGGCAAGAACGTCGTCGAGGACGTCTCGATGACGCTGGAGACCGGTGAGTTCGGCGTGCTGATCGGCCCTTCCGGCTGTGGCAAGTCGACCACCCTGAAGATGATCAACCGGCTGGTGCCGCTGAGCAGTGGCCGGATCATTCTCAACGGCGACGACGTGACCGAGCTACCGGCCGAGCAGCTCAGGCGACGGATCGGCTACGCCATCCAGTCGACCGGGCTGTTCCCGCACTGGAGCGTGGCCCGGAATATCGCCACCGTGCCGCAGCTGTTGAAATGGTCGAAGTCCCGTATCGACGACCGGGTCGACGAACTGATGGCGATGTTCCACCTCGATCCGGCCGAGTTCCGCCACAAGTACCCGCACCAGCTCTCCGGCGGCCAGGCGCAGCGCGTCGGCGTGGCTCGCGCGCTCGCCGCCGATCCGGAAGTGCTGCTGATGGACGAGCCGTTCGGCGCGGTCGACCCGATCACCCGCGAGGCGCTCCAGGCGGAGATGCGTCGGGTTCATGGCCAGACCGGCAAGACCATCGTCTTCGTCACCCACGACATGGACGAGGCGCTGCAGCTGGCGACCCGGATCGCGCTGCTCAACAACGGCAGGCTGGTCCAGTACGACCGCCCCATCGAGATGATGGTGAAACCCGCGGACGACTTCGTTCGCGAGTTCTTCGGCCAGGCCGACCTGGGGCTCAAGCTGCTCTCGCGGCGCTGGGTCCATCAGTACCAGCGGCCTCCGAGCCTGACCCATCACGCCACGCTTCCCGGCCTCGATCACTGCTGGCGACTCGACGAGGCCGGCCGGCCGATCGTTCTCGAGGGCGCCCGGCTGGACGACCAGCATCAGCACACCGACGTCAGGTCGGAGTGGATCGCCACGCCGGAGATGAGCATGAAGGAAGCGCTCTCGCGGATGGTCTGGTATCGCGTGATGGTGCTGCCGGTCGTCGATGAAACCGGCAAGCTGGTCGGCGAGGTGGGCATGCAGGGCATCATGGGAATCGAGTCGAACGGCGGGCTACGCGCCGGAGGGCCGGCGTCATGAGCGGCGTCGCTCGAAGCGCGCGACAGTGGCGGGCGGCTTCCGCCGGCAACGGCGTACTGTTTGTGCTGATCGCGCTGCTGATCGCACTGACGCTGGGCATGGCCCAGCTCGAGCCGCTGTTTCGGGCGCTGTTTCCCGATCTCGGCAACCCGCTCTACGCCCGCGACAGCTTCCTCAACCTGATGCTGGCCCATATCGGGCTGGTGCTGGTGTCGTCGCTGATCTCGGTGACGATCGGCATCGCCGCCGGCCTGTTCGTCACTCGCCCGGTCGGGCGCGAGTTCGAACCGATGGTGTCGTCGCTGGCCGCCATCGGCCAGACCTTCCCGCCTGCCGCGGTGCTCGCCATCGCCGTTCCGCTGGCCGGCTTCGGCTTCGCCCCGACCATCATCGCCCTCTCCCTCTACGGCCTGCTGCCGGTGATCCAGAACACCATCGCCGGTCTCGGCACGGTACCGCAGACCACGCTGGAGGCCGCCCGCGGCAACGGCATGAGCCGTTGGCAGATCCTGCGCCGCGTCGAACTGCCGCTGGCGATGCGGGTGATCATCGCCGGCATTCGCGTCTCGGTGATCATCAACATCGGCACCGCCACCATCGGCTCCACCGTCGGCGCCAAGAGCCTGGGCACACCGCTGATCGCCGGTCTGGTCGGCAACAACCTCGCCTACGTGATCCAGGGCGCGCTGCTGGTCGGGCTGCTGGCGATCGTCACCGACCTGCTGTTCGAGCGGCTGGAGCGACGCTACTCGTTCGGCGGCCAAGCCTAGTCGGCGCCGAGGGGATTGACGAGCGGCGTAACGCACGAAGCGTAAGGCGCGCGAAAGCGAAGCGGAGAGAACGTCTAGAAAGCGGCCTCGAATGGCAGGTTTCGCGTCAGCCCGAGTCTATGAGGTACCGGTGAGGAGTTGCGCTCCGGCACCCTGAACCGACGTGACATGCCCATCCAGCCCTTTATGCCGTGTTTCCCCGACCGGCGGTACTCTCCGCCTCATCGGAGGAGAGGTCATCGGTGGGCGGGATCTGCTTGCGCAACTGACGAAGGAAGGCTTCCAGCGCCGGCGAGGCGTGCAGCGGCTTGCGCCGGAGAATGCCGATTTCCCGTGGCTCCTGCATGTTGACGGGCAACCGGGTGATGTCGTCGAGATTGAAGACGTCGACGCTGGAGGCCGGCAGCAGCGCGTAGCCGAGCTTCGCTCTCACCATCGCGATCGCCGAGCTCATGAAGCTCACCTCCCAGCTGGGCGCGACCTGCCTGCCGGCGTGCTCCATCGCCAGATCCGCGTAGTGCCTGGCGCTCGAGCCCGGGGCCATGGCGATGTAGGGCATCTGGTCGAGCCCGTACCAGGGCGATTCACTGCGTCTTACCACCCGTGGCGGCGTGATCAGCAGCAGATCGTCGTGAAACAGCGGCTGGAAATCGAGCTCCCGGTCCCGTTGCAGAGGCGACCCCAGCCCCATGTCGACCTCACCGCGACGCACCCACTGGTGAACCTGGTCGGCCAAGCCGTCGCGCAGGACGACGGTCACCTTGGGATGACGCTTGCGAAAGGCGGCGATGGCCCGCGGCAGCAACGACGAGGCCACCGAAGGCAGCCCGGCCACCGTGACCTTTCCCTGCTCGAGTTCGCGCACGTTGCGGGTGTCGTCCAGCGCCAGCGACATGTCGGCGAGGATACGCCGGGCGTGGCCCAGAAACAGCGCCCCACCTTCAGTCAGGACCACGGTACGGGTATTGCGCGCAAACAGCGCAATGCCCAGTTCTCCTTCCAACTTTCGTATCAGATAGCTCAACGCAGGCTGCGACAGGTGAATGTCCTTCGCGGCCCGCGTGAAGCTGGCCAACTCGGCGGTTCGCACGAATGCCTGCAGCTGCCGCTGATGAAACATCTCGCCCTCGAATCGAAATTTTTTATCAATTCATAAGATATATGGCTTTGCCTGATCCTGTCGCGCTACGCCATTGTTTTTCGATCTTCGATGCCATGGATCCCTCATGCTCCCCTCCCCTCGACGCATAGCGCATATCGGCTGCGGTGCCGGCTTTGCCGGCGATCGCCCCGACGCGGCGATCGCGCTGGTGGCGGCACTCGCCGAGCGCGACGGCCCGCGCTATCTATTCTTCGAATTGCTGGCCGAACGCACTCTCGCCGAAGCTCAGTTGCGGCGGCTGGAAGACCCCGATCTTGGCTACGCCACGCACCTGTTCGCGTTTCTCGCGCCGATCCTCCGGCCCTGCCTGACTCACGGCATCCCGATCATTACCAACGGCGGCGCCGCCAACCCGGTGGCGGCGGCGCGTCGGCTGCGACGAGAACTCGAATCACAGGGGCTCGAGGCCCGCATCGCCTGCGTGCTGGGCGACGACCTGGGCGAGGCGCTCGACGACACGGCCGATTGGCTTCCCGCCGACTGTCCACGCGAGGAGATCGTCTCCTGCAACGTCTACATCGGTGCGGAAGCGGTCACGGAGGCGCTTCTCGGAGGGGCGGACATCGTCATCGGCGGGCGGCTGGCGGACCCTTCGATGGTGGTCGGTGCCTTGCGCCACGCCCACGGCTGGGCAGCCGACGACTGGCAGCACCTGGCGGTGGCCACGGCCGCCGGCCATCTGCTGGAGTGCGGCACCCAGGTCACCGGCGGCTATTTCGCCGATGCGGGACGCAAGGCGATTCCCGACCCCGCCCACCTCGGCTGCCCGATCGCCGAAGTCGGCAGCGACGCCAGCCTGGTCATCACCAAGACCGCGGGCAGCGGCGGCTGCGTCACCGAACAGACGGTCAAGGAGCAACTGCTCTACGAGGTTCACGACCCTGCGGCCTACCTGACCCCGGACGTCACCCTCGATGTCTCCCGGGCGAGCCTGGAAACGGTGGGCCCGGATCGCGTCGCCATACACGGTATTCAGGGCCATCCGGCCCCGGCGACGCTGAAGGGCAACCTGGGGCTGCGCGGGCTGTGGTTCGGCGAGGCGGGTATCTCCTACGCCGGCCCCGGCGCGGTGGAGCGGGCCCGGCTGGCCATGGACATTCTGCGCCAGCGGCTGGATGACCGGTTGCCGGCGCTGCGGCCCCACTTCGACCTGATCGGCGTCGCCAGCCTGTTCAACGATGGCAGCGGCGAATGGCTGGCGGATCGTCTGCAGGATGACCCCGCCGTCGAGGACGTCCGCCTGCGCCTGGGCCTCGTCGATCGCGATCGCGAGGCCGTCGAGCTGGCGCTGCAGGAGCTCGAGACGCTCTACCTCAACGGGCCAGCCGGCGGCGGCGGTGTCCGCCGGCAGCTCGGCGAATCGCTGCGCACCCGATCCTTCCTGATCGCGCGCGAACGGGTGACACCGTTCGTGACCTGGCCATGAGGTACCGACGATGACACCTGACGTGCTACTCGCCGATTTCGCCCACGCCCGCGCCGGCGACAAGGGCAACACGTTGAACGTGGCGGTGTTCGCCTTCGAGCGCCGTCACTACGCCTGGCTCGAGCGACACCTCTCCGAAGATGCGGTGGCGGCGCGCTTCGGCCATCGCCATCCGACCAGGGTCACGCGCTACTGCCTGCCCCAGCTCGCCGGTATCAACTTCGTCATCGAGGGTGCACTGGAGGGCGGCGTCAACCAGAGCGCCACCCTCGACCGCCACGGCAAGAGCCTGAGCTATCTGCTGCTGGGCATGTGCCTGCCCTCGCCCGGGGATTGAACGCGACCGGGGTCGTCGCGTCGTGACGATCGGCAGCCAGCGGAGGACGGTGCCATAGGCCCCGTTCCCATCCAAGAGGCGCCCAAGCGCCCCAACCTACGCCAACTCACGGAGCCATCATGATAACAACGCTCGGATTCGTGATGATGCTGGGCATCATCGCGCTGATACTGCTCAAACGACTGACCCCGGTGGTCGCGTTCGCCCTCGTTCCGGTCGCTGCCAGCCTGCTGGCGGGCTTCACCCCCGCCGAGACCGGTGGGTTCATCAAGGATGGCCTGACCGCCGTCGCCCCGACCGCGACGCTGTTCATCTTCGCCATCCTCTATTTCGGGATCATGCGTGAACGCGGGATGTTCGACCCGCTGGTCAACTTCCTGATCAAGCGTACCCGGGGCGAGCCGCTCAGAGTCGCCATCGTCACCGTGCTGGTCGCCGCCATCGCCCATCTCGACGGCGTCGGCGCGGCGACCTTCCTGCTCACGATTCCGGCCTTCCTGCCGCTCTACCAGCGCCTCAACATGAGCCCGCTGATCCTGCTCTGCCTGGTCGGGCTGAGTGCCGGGGTGATCAACATGGTGCCCTGGGGTGGCCCCACGGCCCGCGCCGCGGCTACCGCCGGCGTGGACGCCTCGGAACTGTGGTTGCCACTGATACCGGTACAGGCGCTGGGGATCGTGCTGCTGCTGGGGTTGGCGAGCTACTTCGGCATCAAGGCGCAGCGCCACAACCGCGTCACCGGGCACGGCCATGCCAGCGGCGACATGAGCGCCTACCTGCTGCCGCCGCGGGAAACCGCCCTGCCGCTCAGCGACTGGCGCTATTGGGCCAACGTGGGGCTGACGCTGATCATTCTGCTGATCCTGTTCACCGGCGCCTTCCCGCTCTACGCCAGCTTCATGGTCGGTCTCGGCATCGCCCTGCTGCTCAACTACCCCCGTCCGGAAGCTCAGGGCAAGGAACTGGCCAGGCATGCCAACGATGCACTGCAGATGGCGCTGGTGATGCTCGCCGCCGGCATCCTGCTCGGTATCCTGGCCGGCGCCGGCATGTCCGACGGCATGGCCGGTGCGCTGATCGAGCTGCTACCGGCGGGCTCGGCGAGCGTACTGCACCTGATCGTCGGCTTCTTCGGTGTGCCTCTGGGGATGCTGTTCTCGCCGGACGCCTACTATTTCGCGCTGATGCCGATCGTGCGCGACATCGCCACCGCCGCCGGCGTCCCCGTGGAGGCGGTCGCCCGGGCGATGCTGATCGGCGAAAACACCGGCTTCAGCATCAGCCCGGTGGTGCCCAGCGTCTATCTGGCCATCGGCCTGGCCGGCGTCGAGCTGCGCGAGCACCTCAAGTTCACCTTCCTGTGGGCCTGGGGTATCGGCATCATCCTGCTCGCCTTCGCCTGGCTGATCGGCGCCATCGGTGGCTGATCGCGTCGCCGGTCCGGCCGGTCGACTGACCGCCCTGCCCGGCACGCTGCTGCCGCCGACGATCTTCGCCCCGGTAGCGCTGGAAGCGGGCTGGACGTGGGAACCTCTCGACTGGCTCGCCGGGCCGGGCGCCGGCGATCTGGAGCTTGCTGCCGGGGAGATCGTTGCCCGCTGGCCCGCCCGGAAACGCGGCTACCGGCTGCTGGTGGGCCACTCGGCCGGCGGCGTCGTGGCGTTGCAGGTCGCGGCAGCGCTGGACGATAGACTCGACGGCCTGGTACTGATCGATACCGGCGCCAGCGCCGCCCATCACGGTGATCCCGATCTGCCGCAGCGCCTGCTGGCCCAGTGGGGAGAGGCCTTCATCGACACCTTCCTGCTGCGCTGCGTAGGACGGGAAGCGCTGGACCGTCACGGCGATGCCCTGCGTCGCTACGCCCTAGCCACTGGCCCCGAACGCCCCCACCGCGCCATGACCAGCCTGCGCCGCCTCGATCTCGCCTCGCGGTTAGGCGAGATCCGCTGTCCGACGCTCGTCATCCATGGCATCCGCGACCCGGCACGCTCGCTTCGACACGCCAGGGCCCTGGCTTCAGGTATCGCCGATGCAAGGCTCGAGACGCTCGATGCCGGCCACACCCCGATGCTCGAATGCCCCGACGCGCTGGCTGGCTGCCTCGACGACTTTCTCAGCGAGCTCCGCCAGCCAAAGTGCCGTTAACCAAAGTACTGGGCGCCGTTGATGTCGATGATGGTGCCGGAGACGAAAGCGGCACCGTCGCTGGCCAGCCACAGCGCCGCCGAAGCGACGTCCTCGGGCAATCCGGCCCGCCCGGCGGGAATCGTCTCGAGGGTGGCGCGCTTCGATTCATCGGTGGTGAAGGTGGCGTGGAACGGCGTCGCCTCGATGAAGCCGGGCGCCAGCGCATTGACGGTGATACCGCGACCGGCCACTTCCTTGGCCAGCCCCCGGGTGAAGCCGAACAGCGCCGCCTTGGCGGTGGCGTAGGCCGTCGCGCCGGGGTGGCCGCCGTTGCGCCCGGCCAGCGAGGAGACGGTCACGACGCGCCCGCCATCGCGAAACAGCGGAAGCAGATGGTGGGTGACCAGAAACACCGAGTCCACGTTGAGCGCCTGTACCCGACGCCACAGCGAGAACGGCATCTCCTCGATGGTCGAACGCTGAATCAGGCCGCCGGCGTTGTTGACCAGAATATCGACACCGCCGACTTCCTCCGCCAGCCAGCTGGCGAACCCCTCGACGGCGGTTTCGTCGGTCACGTCCAGCGACCGCGCCAGCGCCGGTTCGCCGCCGCTGGCGGCCAGTGCTGCCAGCATCCCGGCATCGGGCTGGTGGGAGCGATAGGTGATCACCACTCGCGCCCCGGCAGCGGCCAGCGCCTGGGCGATGGCGAAACCGATTCCCACCCCGCCGCCGGTGACCACGGCGACTCGTCCCTTCAGTTGATCGTCTGGCATCTGACTTCCTTCTCCGGTGATCGTGAAGTGCATCGATACCGGCATTGAGTCAGCAAGTGGTGGCCAAAATCAACCGCAGGGCAGGACTGGCGCCACCGACCGGCGTGGCCGTGACCCAGCCGTCGCTCTCGAGTTCGGCCGCCGCCCGGCGGACAAGCGCGTGCTCGAGGCCCAGACGACGGGACACCCGTGCCGTGGAGACGCCGCCGTCGCCCGCCGCGTCGGCGTGGCGAACCGCCAGCAGCACCAGCGCCGCCAGCGGGTCGAGTTCGGGATGTTCGGCCTGCAGCGTCGCCAGTCGACCCTGCAGGGTTTCCGGGTCGAGCGGTTCAGGCAAGTCGCGTGCTCGCCTCGAGCCTGACGGCGATCGACTTGGAGGCCGGGGTGTGGCTGAAATCGCCCTTGTGGGAAAGCGGAATCAGCGGATTGGTTTCCGGATAGTAGGCCGCGGCGCAGCCCTGGGGGGTGTCGTAGGCGACGATCTTGAAGCCGTCGACACGGCGGACGACGCCATCGTCGGACTCGCCCACCAGGTCGACCCACTGACCGGCCTCGAACCCGAGCCGCGCGATGTCGTCACGGTTGAGGAAGATCACCTGGCGACCGCCCTCGATGCCGCGATAGCGATCATCGTAACCGTAGACGGTGGTGTTGTACTGATCGTGGGAGCGCATCGTCTGCAGCGTCAGCCACCCTTCGCGCGAGGCGAGCTGCTGGTGCATCACCGCCGCTGGCAGCGGGTCAGCGGAGAACTCGGCCCTGCCGGTCGCGGTGCCGAACTCGAGCCCGGCCACCGGGTTGGCGAGCCAGAAGCCCCGCGGCACGCGCACGCGGCTATTGAAATCGTGAAACCCGGGAATCACCGCGGCGATATGCTCGCGGATGACATCGTAGTCCTCGCGCATCGCTGCCCAATCGATGACCTCGTCAGCGATCGCTGCATCGGCGAACAACCGCTCGGCAATGCCGGTCAGGATGGCGATCTCGGAACGCAGCGACTGGTCCGCCGGCTTGTTGATCCCGGCCGAGCCGTGAACCATGCTCATCGAGTCTTCCACCGTGATCAGCTGCGACTTCCCGGCCGCATTGCGATCGATCTCGCTGCGGCCGATACACGGCAGGATCAGAGCCTGGTCTCCGGTCACCAGATGACTGCGGTTGAGCTTGGTACTGATGAAGGCGGTCAGGCGGCAGTTGGCCATCGCCTTCTCGGTGACGACGCTATCGGAAATGGCGCGGGTGAAGTTTCCGGCCAGGCCAATGAATACCTTGCCCGGCTGGTCACGCATCGCCTCGACCGCCGCCACCGAGTCGACACCATGTTCACGCGGCATCGGCCGCGCATATTTCGCCTCCAGCGCGTCGAGCAGCGCCTTCGACGGCTTTTCGAAGACGCCCATGGTGCGGTCGCCCTGGACGTTGGAGTGGCCGCGAACCGGCGAGGTGCCGGCACCGGGCTTGCCGAGGTTGCCGCGCAGCATCAGCAGGTTGACGATCTCGCGCACCGTCGGCACGGAGTGCTTGTGCTGCGTGATGCCCATGGCCCAGCAGGCGATGGTGGCATTGGAGCGCGCATAGAGCTCGGCCGCCTGCTCCATCTCCTCCCGGGTCAGGCCGGACTGGGCTTCCAGCGTCGCCCATTCGGTCGCCTCGACGCGAGCACGGTAGGCTTCCAGGTGCGCGGTGTGCCGGTTCAGGAAGTCATGGTCGAGCACCGCCTCCCCGGCGGCATCGCGGGCGAACAGCGCCTTGGCCATACCCCGCACCACGGCCATGTCGCCGCCCAACTTGGGCCGGAAATAGTGGCTGCTGATGCGATGGCTGCCGTTATGCAGCATCTCCAGCGGCTTCTGCGGATCGGCGAATTTCTCCAGCCCACGCTCCTTCAGGGTATTGAAGGTGACGATGGTCGCCCCGCGTTCCGCCGCCTCGCGCAGCACGCCGAGCATGCGCGGATGGTTGGTGCCCGGGTTCTGGCCGAACACGAAGATCGCCTCGGCCTTCTCGAAATCCTCCAGCCGCGCGCTGCCCTTGCCGGTGCCCAGCGCGGCGTTGAGCGCCACGCCGCTGGCTTCGTGGCACATGTTGGAGCAGTCCGGCAGGTTGTTGGTCCCGAACAGGCGCGCCAGTAGCTGGAACACATAGGCGGATTCATTACACGCCTTGCCGGAGGTGTAGAAGATGCCATCGTTCGGGGTCGGCAACGCCTTGAGCTCGTCGGCGATCAGATCGAGCGCCTCGTCCCACGCCACCGGCTCGTAATGATCGGTCTCGGCGTTGTAGCGCATCGGCTCGACCAGACGCCCCTGGTCCTCCAGCCGATAGTCGTCCCAGGTCTTGAGTTCGCTGACGCTGTACTTGGCGAAGAACTGGCGGGTGACGCGCTTGGCGGTCGCTTCCCAGGTCACTGCCTTGACCCCGTTCTCGCAGAACTCGAACGACGAGCCGTGCTCGGGATCGCCCCAGGCGCAACCCGGGCAGTCGAACCCGTCGGGCTGGTTGAGCTTGAACAGCGAGCGGGCGTTGAGTGCCGGCGAGCGGCTATGCAGCAGATGCCGGCCCACCGACTTCAGCGCGCCCCAGCCACCGGCCGGGTTGTGATAGTCGAATATCTTGGGTGCCTTGGCCGACGCGGCCCTTGGGGCATCCTCGGCGGGAGACTCGGGACGGGACTCTCGTTGAAACTGGGACATGCTGTTCCTTACACGTTCGGTGACGACCGGAAATCGCGGACGGATGCCCGCCGGCGCGCAGCGATACGGTCGGCTTGGGTCGGCATGAGATTCGGGATCCGGTGTCGGCGCAAAGCGGCTGATGCCCGCGAGAAGTGACGAGCGCGCTGCAGACGTTGGTCGTAATACAAAAGTATATTACGCCGCTAACGTTTCGGCTGTCGACAACTGGCGGGAGCTAGCAGGCACGCGGGACGAGGTAACGTATCGGCCGATACGCGCAGGGCTTTAGAGGAAGCAGGGCCGACGTTCTGACTCAGCCGTCGCCGCGGCTCAACAGTTCGAGCCGCTTGCCGCGGTGGCAGTTGATCAGGGTCAGATTGCAGCTGCGGGCGACCTCGACCGCGAGCCGGGACGGATAGGAGAGCGTCGCCAGCGCCGGAATCCGAGCCCGGACGCTCTTCTGCACCAGTTCGAGGCTACAACGGCTGGAGGTCATCACCAGCGCCGGCATCCTACCGGCCATCAGGCTGGCCCCAATTACCTTGTCCAGTGCGTTGTGGCGCCCGATATCGCGGCCGACGGTGTCAATCCGGCCCTGCTCGGAGAGGCCTAGTGCCAGATGAACACCCGGCGAAGACTCGGTTCGCAGCGCGTCCAATCCCGCGCCGAGGCTCGCGACGGGCGGCAACGACGTGACAGGCAGTCGGGTCAGGCCGAACAGCAGTTGCGACTCCTCCTGCACTCCGCAGGCACCGCAGCCGCTGGTCGACAGGGTGGCCCGCGCCTGACTGCCGGCCCGCCGGGCAATCCGCTCGGCCACCCGCAGCCTGACCCGAAAGCCGTGGCGGCTGGTTTCGACCGCCACCGACTCGACATCGGCGTATCGGTCGATCACGCCCTCGCTGAACGCGAAACCGACCGCCAGCGCCTCGAGCTGGTGCGGCGTCGCCAGCACCGTGGCGTAGGCGGTGTCGTTGAAGACGATGGAAACGGGAGCTTCCTGCGGCCCGGGCAGCGTATCGAGCGCGTGCGGGCTGGCATCATCGTAGCCGGTCAGCGGCTCGCGATCGTTTTCGTACCCCTGCGGGCTGGACTCGGTGGAGAGGGGGGAGGTCATGGCGGACTCCGATCTAGCGACGATTGCCGGGGCGACAAGGTGACGATATCACGCGTCGGAGGGAGGTAACGGGCCATGTAGAAACGAGAAAGGAAGAAACCAATGCCCGATCCGTCGAGGACCGGGCATTCGGCTGTCAGCTGGCGGCGTCCTGAACGGCTTCACCGCCGCTTTCGATATCCTTGCCGGCACCGTCGACCGTGTTGCAGCCTGCCAGGATACCTGCGCTGAACAATGCGAACAGAGAGAAAGCGATTAGGCGTTTCATGATGTCGTCCTCCTTAACGTTTTGGGCAGACGGACACGAGGTCCATCCGGGCCGTTTTGTGATCGGCCTGTCATCAAAATAGCAGAGAGTCGTGCTAACGCGTACGAGATCTTGCCTAACTCCCGGATTTGGCATCCAAAACGCTATTGCGAAGCGTTCTGGATCTTCTCGCCGCCACGCTCGATGTCCTTGCCCAGGCCATGCATGGTATTGCAGGCGCTCAGTGTCACTATCAGCCAGCCGATGGCCAGCCATCCCAACCCAGCTTTCATTGCCGTGTTCCTCGAGTTGCCAGGCCGCCGACCGGTGCGACGGAATCGAGAGCTTATCACCGTTGCCCCGTTCGCAGCGCAACTCGACGCTCCCGTGGCCTCGACGTAAAGTGGCGCCTTGCGATCCGCTTCTCCCCTTCTCCACCGTCGGAGGCGTCATGCCCAATTTCACGCTCGACTCTCGCCTGCAACAGGACAGCATTCACGTCGTCGATCTACCCCTGTGCCAGGTTCGCCTGAGTCGAGATGCCCGCTACCCCTGGGTCATCCTGATCCCGCAGCGCGCCGGTGTCGTCGAGATCTACGATCTGCCGGGCGACGACCAGGCGCGCCTGTGGCAGGAAGCCACGCGACTGGGGCAGGCGATGATGGCGTTCTACCGGGGGGATAAATTGAACATCGCCACGCTGGGCAATGTCGTGGCGCAGTTCCATCTCCATGTCATCGTGCGCTTTGCCGACGATGCCGCCTGGCCCGGCCCCGTCTGGGGCCATGGCAGCGCCGACGCCTATCCGGCCGATTTGCTCGAGCAGCGTCGTGCAGAGATCGCACGGCTGGCGAGCTCTGCGACGTCGTCGTGACACCGACCGGAGCTATTCACCTCTCCGCCGTGAGGGTCAGCCCCGCCCCGCGCCGAACGGCCCCGGCGCGGGGTCGGACTGCTGCGCGGTAGGCGCGCCAAGCATGGGGGGACCGGCGGCCGGCCCTCGCTGCCACTGGGCCAGGGTCAGCGACAGGCCCAGCACCAGTATCAGCGCCCCGCCGGCCAGACCGACCCACGCCTGCCACTGGCCGCCGCCCCTGGCGGGCTTGAGATGGCGCTTGACCCAGTCGCGCGCCAGCACGCTGAGCAGGGCCAGCGATGAGACGGTCAGCGCCGTCCCCAACGACATTGCCAGGACCGCGACCACCCCCTTGCCGAACTGATCCAGCAGGGAGGCTGCGCCCAGTAGCAGCACCGCGCCGCTACAGGGGCGGATACCGATCGACAGCACCGTCAGCAGCGCCACGCGCCAGTCTCCCGCCTGCTGGGGATCGATATGATGCTCGTGCCCGCACCCGCACTGGGCGCCGTGGGCGTGTCGCTGCGCGGGCGCCATCGGGCCCGGCGCCGAATGGCTCGACGCCGGGCCGGTCGTCGTCACCGGCGTGAAGGTCGAGCTGAAGGTCGTCGTGGCAGCGATGCCAGCGTTGTGGCGCGTTCGCCACAGGCGTCGCAGCGACCGGATACAGAGCCACAGCCCGACCAGGGTGACGATCGCGAAACTCGCCAGTTCCGCCTGATCGATGCTGCCCATCGCCTGGCGGGTCAACCACCCCAGACCGAATACCAGAACGCCGATGATGGCGATCGCCATCACGCCCTGCAGCAGGGCCGCCAGCACGGAGAGGCCCAACGCGCGGCGCCAGGCGCCCCCCTGCGACGCCAGATAGGTACTCAACACCACCTTGCCATGGCCCGGTCCCGCGGCATGGAAAACACCGTAGCCGAAGCTCACACCGAGCAGCACGCCCCAGGCCGTCGCGTCGGGAGCGCGCTTCAGCGCACTGACGGCCTCGACCAGGGCGTGATAGAACTCGCCCTGCCAGAAGACGATCTGGACCGCGACCTGCTGCCACCACCCCAGCGCATAGCCAATCCCGCCAGCGCCAATCAGCAGCGCCAGCGGTACCAGGAATCTCAGCGTCATTTTCAGGCTGGGCACGAGATCTCTCCGGTCTCGGCAAAGAAGCGCCCGAGATTCGGCTCGCCATTCTCACCCTTGTCCAGCATCGCCGCCTCCATCACCTTCTGCGGGTCCGGGGTCGCCTTGACGATCCGGGTGGTGCAGCCTGCCGGCGGATGGTCCAGCTTCAGGGCGTCGGGTAGTGGCTGGGAGCCGTCCTCGTTGGCCTCGTGCACCATCTCGATGTAGTAGGTGGGATCGAAAATCCGATAGCTCAGGGTATGGCCGGCCAGCGGTTGCGGTGCCGACAGCGGCAGCACGAACTCGTACACCAGCCGGTCGTCGCGATAGTCGGTATTGGTGTCGGTGACATCGCCCTGGGTGACGGGCTGACCGTCGAGCGTGATGTTGGTCAGGTTGTGCTGGGTAGCGAGATTGTTGCGAATCTCCACCCCCAGCGCATCGAGGCGCTGGGCCATGCTGGTACCATCCTTGACGGTCGCCATCTCCTCCATCACCACCTGGCTGTAGAACGGATCCATGCGCCAGCGCTGGCGCAGAGCGGTCAGGTTGCCTTGATCGTCGAAGACACCCTCGACGCTCATGTCGACCCAACCGTGGGGATGCGCCAGAGCGGCCGGCGAAGCCCCCAGGAGCATGCCCATCGTCAACCCCAGCCACGCGCAGTGTCGCCAAAAAAACCGTTTCCTCAAGGCAGCAATCCCAATCGATTCTGAACGTCGATGAACAAGGGGTCGAGCGCCAGCGCATCCAGGGGCTGGCCGCCGCGCCGACCGCTCAAGGTGAGGTAGGTATCGCCATTCTGCATGACCAGCCCCGGCGGGCGTTCGCCGCCGCTGGTGATCTGAGCGTGAATCTCGTAGCCGGAGCGGGAGGCGAGCACGGCATCGAGCTGGCCCAGATCGCCATCGCCATGGCGAATCACGAACCCGCGCTCGGCGAGCATCGCCAGCGTCGCCTTGAGCGTCTCATCCGCCGTGGCCTGTACGGCAATACTGCGTGGCTGTGGCTGCGGCGACACCGCACAGGCGGTCAGCAGCAGCAACCCAACCAGCACGCCCAGCCAGGCGGCCTTGCGTCCGCCGGACCACGCTGTCACGGCTCGCCTGCGAGGCATCGTCTCGCGGTCTCTCATGGTGTCACTCCGGTGGCGGGCGGGTTGAGACGAGATTCGATATCCTGGCGCAACTGCTGGCAGAACGAAGGCTGATTGTAGCTACGTGCGTCGATCACATAGCCGTTGTGATCGACCACCACCGAATCGCGGTCGACCAGCGTCGTCGCCTCCGGTGTCACCACCGAGACGCGCTCGACCTGCACCGGATCGGTGTTGTAGCCACCGCCGAAATTCTGGAACACCCCCAGCGAATATCCGCTCCTGCCACCCAGGCCGAACCCTCCCCACAGGCCGGTACGCCCGAACGGGCTGTTGACGGCGCCAAGGCCTGGCTGTGAGGTCTTGCGTTCGGCGCTGACCAGGCCCAGCGACGCGTCGGTATCCAGGATGGTGTAGCCCTGGCTCTCCAGAGCATCCCGCGTGGCCCGTAGCCGCACCAGCGGATCGCCGGAGGCTGGCCACTGGCAGGCAGCGGGCAGAGAATCCGGGCGATTGGCGGCGAGCGGTTCCGGCGTGGCCAGCGACTGACAGCCGCTGGCCAGCGCCACCACGGCGCCGACGAAGAGCCAACCGATGGGGCCGGGACGCGTCGCGCGGGGCAACCGGCAACGCCAGGATGATGGTTTCATGGCACTCTCCTCGAGAGGCAACGGCGAACAGCGTGAGCATGACAGTTGGCCCTTCGCCGGTCCACGTCCATTGAACTTTGTAGGAAAACTGTCGGCCTCGACAATCCGGCGTCAAAAATCGGCTCAATGAACCACGTTCGGCACGTCCGGGGACGCGCCTTGATGAAGCGTCTGAGCCACGGGTCCTCCTCCGATAGTGGCTCTCAAGATAGACCATGACGCCGCGGGACCATGGACCGGTGCCGTGCCTGAACGTCATCACCGGTAGCCGGCACGCCAGCAACAGCCTGAATATCCAGGAGTTCAGGATCGTGCCCCACCAGGCGAGTTCCTCTGCCGAAGCGAGTCGTATACCCGTGATGGAAGCGCCAGCGCCTTCGGTCAACTGACCTGGGAAAACGAGACCTCGAGCGCCGGGCTGCGCTACGACGACTATCGGCGCCAGGGCAAGACTGCCCTGCCGGGAACGGAATGGAGTGGATAGCGCTGAAGTGTCTGCAGTGAGCATCCCGTTGGGTTCAGCACCCGCTGGGGCCAACCGCGTGTACGCGCATCAGGGCTAGCCCAAGCGCAAATCTAAATGTAAATTATTATCAATAAATTCTCGATATCGATGTCCCGCCGGACACCGTGGTCTTGCAAGCAAAGGGCACGCATCGACTTTTCACTCGCTTTGGCAGCCGTCTTAGGAACCTGTGAATCATGAAGACTATTCTTCGCTACGCGTTGACGTTGCTCCTGCTTGCCGGAATGGCTCCCGTCATGGCCGCCGAACCCCGAACGGTGGTGATCGGCGGCGATATCGGAGAGATCCTGGCCGAGCTCGACGCCACCGACTCGCTGGTGGGGCGCGACGATACCGTGCGCCATCCGGCGTCGCTGACGACGTTGCCGAGCGTCGGCTATTTGCGTCAGCTCTCTGCGGAGAGTGTACTGTCGCTTCACCCGCAGCGACTCATCGTCAGCGCCGATGCGGCGCCATCGGAGACGCTCGATCAGCTCGAGGCGAGCGGTGTCGAGCTGATCGAGATTCCGGCCGACAAGCGTCTTGAGTCGATTCCCGATAAGGTCCGCACCGTGGCCGAGGCGGTAGGTGTTCCCGAGCGTGGCGAGGCGCTGGCGCAGAAGCTCGCAGGGCAGATCGCGGCGCTGGACGCGTTGCCGCCCTTGACCGACCTCCGCGGCCTGTTTCTGCTCAGCCATTCCGGCATGACGCCGATGGTCGCGGGTAGCGGCACTGGCGGTGACGGCATGATGCAGGCGGTCGGCCTAACCAATGCCTTCGCCGGATTCGAGGGCTATCGCCCGGTCGGCGCCGAGGGGCTGGTCGCCAACCATCCCGATGTGGTGATCGGCACGACCCTGGGCATTTCGGCGGTGGGCGGCGAGTCCGGCGTGTGGGCGCTGCCGGGAATGATGGCCACGCCGGCCGGTGCCAAGCATCGGCTCTTGGTCTTCGACGATTTGGCACTGCTCGATTTCGGGCCGCGTACCCCGCAGACGCTGATGGATCTGCGCAGGGCGCTGGAAGCACTGCCGTGAGGGAGGGCATGATGACGGTGGCGATGCTGGCCGATCCGATTCGGCGCGCGTCGCGGCGGCGCCGCCGCGTTCTCACCGCGCTAGCGCTATTGCTGGTGCTGGCGCTCGTCATCGCCGCGCTGACCGGCGCGGTCGGGCTGTCGCCCCGGGTGCTGCTCGGCGAGATGCCAGCGCCGATGGATGCCTACGTCTGGTGGCAACTGCGGCTGCCGCGACTACTGGCGGCCACGCTGATCGGTGCCGTGCTGGCGGCCAGCGGCACCGCCATGCAGGGGCTCTTCCGCAATCCGCTGGCCGACCCCACCCTGCTCGGCGTGGCCAGCGGCGCGGGCCTCGCGGTCGCGGTCTGGATCGTGCTGCTGGGTGGCATGGGCGGCCAGTTCGGCCTCTACGGCCAGTTCGTCGCCGGTTTTCTCGGCGCGCTCTTCATCACCGTGGTGGTTTTCACGCTGGGCAGCCGGGCGCCTGAAGGCGGTTCGCTGACGACGCTGCTGCTGGCCGGTCTGGTTCTCAACACGCTGGCCGGTGCCGCCGGCGGGCTGCTGGCGTTCATCGCCAACGACCAGCAGTTGCGCCAGCTGAGTCTGTGGGGGATGGGAACTCTGGCGCACTCGCTGTGGCCGGGGGTGATCGCCGCACTGATCGTGGTGCCGCCGACGCTGTGGGTACTGGCGCGCAGCAGCCACGACCTGGATCTGCTGCAACTCGGTGAGTTGACGGCGTTCGGCGCCGGTCTGAACGTGATCAGAATGCGCCGGGGCGTGGTCATCGCAACTGCGCTGGGCGTGGGCTTGAGTGTCGCCCTGGTCGGCATCATCGGGTTCATCGGCCTGCTGGTGCCGCATACGCTCAGGTTGTGGCTGGGTCCGGGCCATCGCCTGCTGATGCCGGCGTCGATGCTCGGCGGTGCGCTGCTGCTGGTGGTCGCCGATACCCTGGCACGCACGCTGGCCAGCCCTGCCGAAATTCCGGTGGGGCTACTCACCAGCATCGTCGGCGGCAGCTATTTCCTATGGTTGCTGCTGCGTCGACGTTTTCATTGATTCATCCCCCACGAAGGTGACCATGCTAAGACTCGAAGAGGCGGGCCTTTGTACTGCGCCGGCGCTCGATGCGTTCAGCGGTGACGTGGTGCCGGGAGAGCTGCTCGCCATCGTCGGCCCCAACGGCGCGGGCAAGACGACCTTGCTGACAATGCTGGCAGGGCTACGCCTCCCGGACAGCGGCCGGCTGACGCTGGATGCCGTCGACCTGCGCGACTGGACGCCTCAGTCGCTGGCGTCGCGCCGAGCCATCGTCGCCCAGCGCGACGTGCCCAACTTCGCCTGGCGGGTACGCGATCTGGTGACCTTGGGCGGTACGCCGAGCGTGGCTCGGCTCGAACGCACGCTGGAATCGATGCAGCTTACCGCGTTCAGCGAACGAGTTGTCACCGAGCTCTCCGGCGGCGAGTCGCAGCGGGTGATGATCGCCCGTGCGCTTTGTCAGCTGGCGCCGCGGCCTGAGGATGCGACCCGCCCTAAGGCAGGCGGCATCCTGCTCCTCGATGAACCGACCAGTGCGCTGGATATCGGCCAGCAGCAGCGGTTGATGCGGCTGCTGGCGCGCTGTGCCCGAGACGACGGTCTGGCAATCGTTTGTGTGCTGCACGACCTGAACCTGGCTGCGCGTTATGCCCATCGGGTGTGGCTGTTGAAAGCCGGTCGGCGAGTCGCGGCGGGAACGCCCGAGAACGTGCTGACGGCCGAGCGGGTAGCCAATGCCTTCGATGCCGAGCTGACGCTGCTCGATACTATCGACGGTGGTGAGCGGGTGCTGCTGCTCGATCGGTGAAGCGCATTTGTAGAGGCCAGAACTTCTGGTACGGATGCCCCCTGGCAAGGCGCTTCGTCACCCCTCTTCCTGACTCTGAACAGCAAACGCTGGCTGCACTCTGCACGCCCTACGGTGGCGTGCTCATGCCATCTTGCGGAGTGATCAAAACCATACGGTCCCGCCAATCAGTGAAATACTGCAGATTCGCCTTGACGCCACTGAGTGCGCGCCTCCCGTTCGAGCACCCGCGTGATGAGGTGCATCGGCTGCTAAATAGGTGAGTATTGCACCTACGATTTGCATTCGCACCCGCGATGGCACCACTCAATACCCCGAGGCCTGGCAGCCAGAGCCCAAGCAAGTGAGCCAGCTCAAGGCGCTGGCCACGAGCCTCGATGCCCTGGCCGAGGACATTCAGCGTGAGTGGGATCGTCGCCAGCAGATGATCGATGGCCACCTCGATCGACACCCCGGCTTGCAGCAGGATCGCGCCTTGCCGCAGACGACTTCCGTCGCAGACCCTGCGGTATCGCTCCGGCGCCTGGCGACGCTGCGTAGCCGCGTTTTCGAGCGCGTCCGACAGCCAGCGGCCTTCGCCGGCGCGATGCCTGTCCGTTGGGAATCGGGCAGTTCCGTACGGGGTCCTCGAGGCGCAAACCGCATGCCGGCCACACACCGCTTGATGAGACATATGTGACCGGCCCGGAGAGAGGATATCTAGAAGACGTACTGTGCACTCACGCCGAAGTTACGGCCGGGCTGCGTATAACGATCCAGCCCGTCGCCCTGAATGTTCAGGCCGCGCACGTCGTCCCATACCCAGTACTTCTTGTCGGCGAGGTTGAAGATGCCGCCGCGCAGCGTCAGATGCTGGCCGAGCGCGACATGCGCCGTCATATCGTAGAGCTGATAGGCGGCCGGGGCGAACGATGCGCCATCGGCGTCGTGATCGCTGACGTGATTGACGAAGGTGCCGGTCAGCTCGCCGCCCCAGCGTTGGCTCGGCGCCTGGTAGCCGAGGCCGACGACCGCCTGTACGGGCGGAATTGTCTCTAAAGCGCTGCCATCCTTGAGATTCTTGCCCTCGATATAGGCGGCGGCAATCCGGCCATAGAGGCCGTCGATGGCGCCGAACGCTTCGGCCAGATCGAGCTGGCCGCGGAATTCGACGCCGCGGATCAGGGCGCGATCGACGTTCTCGGTCGTGAACTCGCCGTAGGGATAATTGCTCGGATCGATGCTGGCTGAGACACCGCTTTCGATGAAGTCCCGGTAGTCGGTGTAGAAGCCTGTCAGCTCGGCGCTACCGAGATGACTCTGCGTGCGCACGCCGGCCTCGACGAAGCGGCTGCGTTCGTCCTTGAGATCCGGGTTGGCGACGATGCGATAGCCGCGACCGCCATTGTAGTCGTAGTAGAGCTCATCGTAGGAGGGTGCGCGGAAACCCCAACCGGTCTTGCCGAACAGCTGCACCGCCGGGGTGAGATCGAAGGTGCCGCCGAGCTGTCCGGTGAAGGCGTCGCCCCTTGCGCCGTCGTAGTCCTGCGAGACCAGCGCATCGTCATCGAGGTCGTAGCGGTAGCTGTCATAGCGGATCGCCGGCGTCAGACTGACGCGGCCATCGGCCAGTGCCAGGCGATCCTGCAGGTAGACCCCAAAGCGGGTGGCATCGCCGCGCGGGGAGAAGCGGCTCTTGGCGACGGTGCCGGCATCAAGATTGCGATCCTGGCTCAGGCTGTCGTAGCCGTCGCGCTTGATCACGGCGCCGTAGGCGACCTGCTGTGGCACGCCGAACGTGAACTCCTTGCTCAGATCGCTCTTCAACTGCCAGGTGGTCTGGTCATACTCGCGCTCGACCTGGCGATTGTAGCCAGCGTAGATCATATCGCTCTGATTGACGGTTTCGCTGCGCTGCCAGTCGAGCTGCCAGTGCAGATCGTCGAAGAGTGGCGTGTCGGCGGCGAGATCCTGATAGATCCCGAGGCGCAAGCGCGTGATGTTGTCGTCACTATGGTAGTCGTCGTATCTGCGGCCCTCCTCGGAGAAGAGGTGCAGTTTGGAGGAGATGCGATACTTCTGGGCGATCAGGCCGATGCGGCTGTTGTCGCTGACCTTCTGCAGTTTCCACAACACATCGTAGTTATCGACGTCGCCGGGATCGGGTTCGCGGCGTGCGGTGCCTCGGGTGTCGTCGCTCTTACCGTCGCCGACATGATTCTTGGTCGCATCGGCGTTACGGTTGGTGGCGACCAGCAGTGACTCCAGGCTGCCACGGCGACCGGCCAGCGTGATGTTCTCGAACAAGCCGTCGTTATCGCTGCGATAGCCGCCCATGACGCTCGCGTAGCTGTCATCGCCACTCGGTGAGAGAAAGTCTTCGGGTGACTGCAAGCGCAGATTGACGGTGGCGAAGCCGGAGCCGTGTCGAGCGTCGCCGCCCTTGACCACGCTGGCGCCACTCAACGAGGCGAGATCCACGCTCAGGCGGCCGGCGTTGAGATAGCTCGAGGTCGGCTCGTAGGACTCGGGCATCTCCAGCCCATCGAGCTGAATCGATACTCGATTGTCGTCGTTGCCGCGTACGTTGAAGCCGGCGAGACCAAAACGGCCATTGTTAGTGGTCAGTATGCCGGGCTCGTAGCGGAACAGATCCGCTGGCGAATAGGCGATCTGATCCTTGAGTTCGACGGCTTCGACCTCGGCGGTGGCACCCTCTTCGGCAGTAGTGCGCTGGATCGCGCGTTCTCGGATCGAAGTCACCCTGATATCGCTGAGCGTGTCTCTTTTCTCGGTCTTGGCTTCCGCGGCGAGAAGCGTGGCTGTCGGCAGCATCAACCCTGCGATCAGGCAAGAGGTGATGGCGAGAGCGCGCGAGTGCGGGCGTGACGGGTGGCCGTTGTGGCGGGTATCAGGAAGAGAGGTGCCGTGTCGTTTGGAAGCGTTCATGAGTCTTTGTGTAGGGGTGGATGTGAACGCTAGTAACCGATAGGTGATAATAAATGTCAATTGCAAGTGATATTCATTATCGAAAAAAGGTGCCAGAATAACGATTGGACGCGCTCACGAAGGCACGAGCCCTGCGGAATCCGCGGGGTCCACACGCCTAGGCGCTGTCTGGAAACGGCCTTCACCACGCCACCCGCCGCGAACGGGGCCGTCGCAACGGCCGGCCAACGGCGCTAAGCTGGTCGCGCCACCGCTCCCGCGCCCACGATGCCACCCATAGCCGAGGATTCGATGAAGATCGTCATTGCTCCCGACAGTTACAAGGACGCGCTCAGCGCCCGCGACGCCGCTGCCGCCATCGCCGCCGGCATCGAGCGGGAACTGCCCGATGCCATCCTGCACCAGTGTCCGATGGGCGACGGCGGCGAGGGCACGCTGGATGCCCTGCTGGCGGCAACGAGCGCCGAGCGGAGAACGGCAAGCGTGCAGGATGCGCTGGGGCGCGAGGCCACCGCGGCCTGGGGCTGGCACGAGGCATCGCGCACCGCGTTCGTCGAGCTGGCCGAGGCCAGCGGTCTGCAGCAGCTCAAGCGTGACGAGCGTACCGCGCTCGACAGCACCACCTTTGGCGTCGGGCAACTGATCGTGGCGGCACTGGATGCCGGCGCGGAGTCGCTGGTACTGACCCTGGGCGGCAGCGCCACCAACGACGCCGGCGCCGGCATGCTGGCTGCCCTTGGCGGACGACTGCTCGACAGCAGAGGCAACCCCCTGCCCCCCGGCGGCGCCGCGCTGGCCGAGCTGGCGACACTCGATCTCGATGGCCTCGATCCGCGGCTGGCCTCGCTGACGGTTCAGACCGCCGTCGACGTCGATAACCCGCTGCTCGGGCCACGCGGTGCCAGTGCCGTGTTCGGGCCGCAGAAGGGGGCCACGGAGGCCGATGTCGAGCGGCTGGACCAGGCGCTGTCGCACTTCGCCGATCATGCCGCCAGGATCCTGGGCGAGGATTTCAGGGAGCTGCCGGGCGCTGGCGCCGCCGGCGGGATGGGTTTCGCGGCTCGCGCCTTTCTCGGCGCCACCCTGCGTCCCGGCATCGAACTGGTGATGGATCAGGTCGATTTCGACACACTGCTGGCCGACGCCGACTGGGTCATCACCGGAGAGGGGCAACTGGACGGTCAGAGCCTATCCGGCAAGACGCCGATCGGCATCGCCCGCCGGGCGGAGCGCTTCGGCGTTCCCACCATCGTGCTGGCCGGAAGGCTGGGCGATCAGTGGCAAGCCTCCTTCGATCACGGCATCACGGCCGCGTTCGCACTGGCGGATGGCCCGATCACCCTGGACGAGGCACTGGCTCGCTGCGGCGAACTGCTGGCCGATCGCGCGCGGACGCTGGCCAGGCTGTGGCGTGTGGGCAGCCAGGGATGACATACCACCGGAAGCTCTTCCACGACGCTTGTTTTGTCGTCATGTGGCCCTGATATACCCAGGCATGGAACGCGCTTAACGTCCTGATAGAACGACGCTATCCGCGCCATATCGAGACTTGGATGGGGCTTCGGAGAGCGCCCGGTTACACTGTCACGATCACCTTTCAGGAGAGAGACCATGTCCGACATCGATACCAATGCCATCGGCCTGCATACTTCCAGCGCCGAGCAACTCGCCGAAAAGCTCAACACGCTGCTCGCCAACTACCAGGTGTTCTACATGAACACCCGCGGCTACCACTGGAACGTCAAGGGCGAGCAGTTCTTCGAGCTCCACGCCAAGTTCGAGGAGATCTACACCGACCTGCTGACCAAGGTCGACGAGGTCGCCGAGCGGATCCTGACCCTGGGCTATCAGCCGCTGCACGCCTACAGCGACTATGCCAAGGTGTCGCAGATTCAGGAGGACAAGCAGGTCGCCGACGGCAAGCAGTGCGTGCAGGGTCTGGTAAAGGGGTTTCAGGTGCTGATCGAACTGCAGCGCGAATTGCTCTCCCAGGCCAGCGACGCCGACGACGAAGGCACCGCCTCCCTGGCCAGCGACTACATCCGCGAGCAGGAAAAAACCGTGTGGATGCTCAACGCCTATCTCGGCTGAAGCGCTCGCTCTCACTGCCGCTGCCGACGTCGATGCCGCCCTCCGGGGCGGCATCGTCTTTTGGGGTACGGTTTATCTCACCGATAGTCGAGATTAATTAAACTTCGACACCACCCAGCCGATGTTGTGCGGTATCCACCACGAGCCCCGTCATCCGACAGGCTCGCGGCTTACTTCCCGCTCTGCGGAGGCCTCATGCCCCTCGACACTTCCACCGACAGCTTCGACACACTCGCCGCCCCGCCGCTGGAGGCGCTGTGGCAGGCGGTCAACCGCTCCCAGGCGGTGATCGAGTTCGACCTCGACGGCCATGTGCTCGACGCCAATGCGCGTTTCCTCGACGCCATGGGCTATCACCGCGACGAAATCATCGGCCAGCACCACCGCCTGTTCTGCGACGAGCGCTACGCCCAGAGCCGCGCCTATCAGGAGTTCTGGATGCGCCTGGGACGCGGCGAGTACGTCAGCGGCGAGTTCAAGCGCGTCACACATCAGGGCGAGGATATCTGGCTGCAGGCGACCTATAACCCGGTGCTCGACACCGAGGGCAGACCCTACAAGGTGATCAAGCTGGCCTCGGACATCACCCTGCAGAAGCGTGCCGTCGCCGAGTACGAAGGCAAGGTCAAGGCGATCGATCGCGCCCAGGCGGTGATCGAGTTCGACCTCAAGGGCAACATCCTCACCGCCAACCAGAACTTTCTCGATACCCTGGGCTACCACGCCGACGAGATCGTGGGTCAGCATCACCGCCTGTTCTGCACGCCCGACCATGTGGTCAGCCGCGAGTACCGCGACTTCTGGCTGGCACTGAGCCGCGGCGAACTGTTCGACGGGCGCTTCATGCGCCTGGGCAAGCATGGTCGCCGGGTCTGGATCCAGGCCACCTACAACCCGATCTTCGATGCCGACGGCAAGCCCTACAAGGTGATCAAGTTTGCCACCGACATCACCGCCGAGGTCGAGCTGGAGGAGCATATCCAGGCCCAGACCGAGGCCATGAGCCAGTCGGTCCATGCGCTCAACGCTTCCATCGCTTCGATCGCCGAGAATACCCAGTTGACCCGCTCGCTGGCCCGCGAAACTCAGCAGGAGGCCAACCGCGGTACCCAGTCGCTGAGCGACTCGCGCGAGGCGATGGCGGCGATCCAGAAGTCCTCCGAGGATATCGATGCCATCGTCAAGGTGATCGGAGAGATCGCCTCGCAGACCAACCTGCTGGCGTTCAACGCCGCGATCGAGGCCGCCCGCGCCGGGGAGCACGGCCTGGGCTTCTCGGTCGTCGCCGACGAAGTGCGCAAGCTGGCCGAGAAATCCGCCGACGCCACGCGCCAGATCAACCGCCTGCTGGGCGAGTCGCTCAAGCGCATCGACAGCGGCAACATGGTGACCCAGCGCGCCACCGACTCCTTCGCACGTATCGTCGAGGGCGTGGCCCAGACCACCGACTCGATCGAGGAGATCGCCACCACCGCCAGTGCCCAGCTCGAGACCGCCAACCGGGTCGATACCGCGATCCGTGAACTGGCCCGGGTTACTCGCAGCGAGGAGCGAGCGACGTCATGAGCGCGTGCGTCTTCGGCATCCTGCGCGTCGGTGCCGGCGATGTCGCCCTCGATGCCCACGACCTGCAAGAAGTGGTACGCCTGGAGCGCCTGCCGCCGCCGCGCCCGCGGGCACCGACATGGTCGCTGGGCACGCTGTCGCTGCGCGGCCAGCCGCTGCCACTGGTCGACCTGGCGGGGCTGCTGCAGCTCGATCATGACCTCCCGGCAGCGTCCACTCTCGATGCCCATGATGAGCCCCAAGTCGACGAGGTCCCTATCGACGAAGCCCAGAGCAAGACTCTCCGCCAGGGCAAGTCTCGGGCCAGCTTCGTCGCCGTGGTGGCGCATCGCGGTGCGCGCTTCGGGCTGTGTGTAAGCCAGATCGTCGATGTGATCGAGGTGCTGCCCAGCCAGCGCCATGCCGTGAGCCACGGCGACGGCAGCACCCTGGCGCTGACGCCGGCGCTGATCGATCACCCGAGCCTGGCCCACCCGGCGTACCTGCTCGACCTGGATGCGCTATTCGCGCTGGAGGAGATGGTCGCGGTGACACCGTCGCCAGAACTCACCGATCGTCGTTCGCCGGACGCCTCGGCGCCGCCGACGCTGACCAGCGATGCCACGCCGACACGGTTCACCGCCCGGCGCTGGCTGATCGTGGAGAGTGGCGGCCAGCCGCTGGCGCTGGATACCGCGATCGTCGGCGAGGTCGCCAACTGCCCCGAGATCGAACCGCCGCCGATCGAACTCGATGCTTACCTCGGCAACGTCACACTGCGCGGTACGCGGCTGCCGCTGTTCGACCCCAGTGCATTGATCGGGCGCGCCCCGCAGCGCCTGCGGCCCCGCTACATGGTGGTGCTCGATGGCCCCGAGGGGCGTCTGGCACTGGCCCTGGAACACGTCACCACGCTCAGTGCCGACGGCACCCTGTCGCCCGCCGGCCCGGGGCAGCCGGCGGCGGTGGCCGGACTGGTCGCCTGCCCCACGGGGCGCGATGCGCTGGCGCTCGATCACCGGGAGCTGCTGTCGGCGCTCAATCTGAGTGCGCTGGCGCGCCTGCATGCGCGGCTCGACGGCACCCAGACGGGCAGCGCGGCCGCCGAGCACCAACCCCGGCGACGCTTCGCGCTGGTGCGCTTCACCTGTGCCGGCGACTACACCACGTTGCTCGATCAGCTCGACGCGGTCGACGTCGCCCCCACCGACTATCTCGCCAGCGGCGGTGACCCGCGCTTCGTCGGCGTCTGGCGCCGTCAAGGACGCAGCGTCGCCCTGGTCGATCTGCGCCGCCTGCTGGGCCGCGACGCATCGCGCCCACCCCAGCACGTGCTGATCGCCGACAGTGGCCAGGGGCTGATCGGCTTTCTCGCCGATACGGTGCAGCGCATCGACTACGTCGAGGCGGCCGAAGAGAGTCTGGTGGTGCGCTGGCGCGGTGACATCGACCCCGCGGCCCCGGCGATCGAACGCGCCAAGCGGCTGGTGGCGCTCGGCGTCGGCGCCGACCATCAGGTGATGGCGCTGCTCTGCCTGCAGGGCCTGGCGATCGACCTGGCGGCGGGCGGTGCGGCACTGCCGAACGCCGCCGAGCCCGCCTAGCCCGGCCTGCCCTGCCTCGGGCGGTCTTGCGCGGCGGGTGCGGTATCGCTCTCGCCGCTATCGGTATGCGCGCTATCTTCGGCGCGCTCGCTTTCGGCAGGGCCGCTCTTGGCGTGCTCGTTCTCGCCCCTCTCGTTTTCACCCCTCTCGTTCTCGCCGGCATCACCCGTGCGACTCGCATCAGCGTCGGCCGGGGTTCTATCGAGTGCCGTCTCGTCGGCGTCCGCCTCCCGGGTCAGGTGTTCGGGCAGCGCGCGCTTCATGCGCACGCCGAGCTTCTCCAGCGCCAGCGCCTGGCCGACCAGACTGCCCTGGCCGGTGGCGAGCCGCCCCATGGCCTGGTCGTAGCTGCCCCGGGCACGGCCCAGATGGCGCCCGACATCCTCGAGACTCGAGACGAAGCCCTGGAACTTGTCGAGCAGCTTGCCGGCGCGCTCGGCGATATGGCGCGCGTTCTCGTTCTGGCGCTCCAGATTCCACAGGCTCGCCACGGTGCGCAGGCTGGCCAGCAGCGTGGTCGGCGTGACCACCACGATGTCGCGGGAGAAGGCGTCCTGGAACAGGGTGTCGTCGAACTGGAAGGCGACCGCGAAGGCCGGCTCGATGGGCATGAACAGGAACACGAAATCCGGTGAGCGCAGCCCCGGCAGGCGCGGGTAGTCGCGTCCCGCCAGGCCGTCGATATGCGCGCGGATCGCCTGTACGTGGGCCCGCAGCGCCTGCTCGCGCTCGGCGTCCTCCTCGGCGTTGACGTAGCGCACATAGGCGTTGAGCGAGACCTTGGCGTCGACGATCAGATGCTTGTCGTCGGGCAGGTAGATCACCGCATCGGGGCGCTGACGTCCCTGCTCGCCCTCGATCGAGACCTCGCGGCGATACTCGATGTCGCGGCGCAGCCCGGAGCGTTCGAGCACCGACTCCAGCATCACCTCGCCCCAGTTGCCCTGCATCTTCTTGTCGCCCTTGAGCGCCCGGGTCAGGTTGGCCGCCTCTTCGGTGATCTGACGATTGAGGGTGGCGAGCTGGTCGATCTGCACCTTGAGCGTGGTGCGCTCACGCACCTCCTGGCCGTGGATCTCCTCGAGCCGCTGGCGAAAGCCGCTGACCTGCTCGCGGAAGGGCTTGAGCAGCGCCTCGAGGCTGTCGCGGCTCTGGGCGCTATAGGCGCGCTGGCGCTCGTCGAAAATGCGTCCGGCAAGGAATTCGAATTCGTGCCCCATCCGCGTCTTCGCCTGCTCCAGCAACTGGAGCTGTTCCGCGTGCTGGTTCTGCTGCTGCTCGTGGCGAGTCTCGAGCCGCCCGTACTGCTCGCGCAGCGCCGCCAGGCGCTCGTTGAGGGCCTCGAGTTGCTGCTCGCGGGCACCGAGCTGCTGCTGCAGTTGCGCCTGCCGCTCGCGGAGATCGTCCTGCTGGCCGTCGCTCTGGGCCAGTTCCTGCTCCAGGCGCCGGCACTGCGTCTCGCTGGCCTGAAGCCGCGCCTGCAGGCTGTCGCGCTCGCCCATCCAGTGCCGGCGCTGCCACACCAGGACACCGACCAGGATCGTCACCAGACCACCCAGCAGGACGAGCCCGCCGGTAGACGGCAACAGCCATTCCCCCACTCCGCCACTCATCGCATCGCTTCCTCTTGCCCTGGCACTCACTCGCCATCTCGCGGCGGCCACCATCCCCGAGTCGGCTCCCGCGCGCAAGCCGCGTGCTCCTGCCCGAGGCGTCCGACGCGCGTTTTTCCTTGAACTTTGCCCAGACTATCCCAAACTTCCTGAGTGAGCCGAGACATGGACCGGGATGGCCCATGGGCTTGCCACTCATCGAAACATCAAGCCGATATATCAAGACCAGGAGGTCAAGATGGCTCAGCAACTCAACGGTAAACGTGTCGCAATCCTCGCCGCCGACGGCTTCGAGGAGTCCGAGCTCGCCTCCCCCCGTGCCGCGCTGCAAGGTCAGGGCGTCGAGACTCATGTCATCACCCCGGACGGCAAGGGCATTCGCGCCTGGGCCGAGACGGATTGGGGCGACACCTACGAGGCTGACAAGAGTCTCGACGCGGTCAACGAATCCGACTACCACGCCCTGGTGCTGCCGGGTGGCCTGTTCAATCCCGATACGCTGCGACTCAACGACAAGGCGCTGGCGTTCGTCAGGCACTTCTTCGAAGCCGGCAAACCGGTCGCGGCGATCTGTCACGCGCCTTGGATCCTGATCAACGCCGGCGTCGTCGAGGGCCGCAAGATGACCTCGGTACCCTCGGTCGCGCAGGATCTGAAAAACGCCGGTGCCCAGTGGTTCGACGAGTCGGTCGTGGTCGACAGCGGCCTGGTCACCAGCCGCACGCCGAAGGACCTCGACGACTTCAATGGCAAGTTGCTCGAAGAGTTGGCCGAAGGTCGTCACAGCAATCAGCACGCCTGATCGACGCTCGACAACGACCCTCCGGACGCCCACCCTATGGTGGGCGTCTTGGTATCTGGTACCGGTGAACGGCCAGACTTTGCACGATAACCTGCAAGTTCCCATACTCATCGTTAATCGAACCTAGGATTGCCAGCTATCGTGCCCCACTCCTCCGACACCGCTTCCGAAACCGACCGCGCTGGCTCGCTCCCCCGGCTGTTCGTGACCAAGCTCATCCACTTCACCAAAAAGCTGGTGCGCCTGTTCACACGCCCCATGCGGGGAGGCGACAAGGGCGAGGGTGGGGTGATCGTCCATCCCTATCGCGGCTACGGCTCGCATACGGAAGCCTTCATCATGGGCCGTGTCTTCCGCCAGCCCGGACGATTGATGAAGTGGGAGAAAGGCGGTGCGGCTCGCGATCTGGTCGACGTCACGCGTCGTCTGGTCAGGCATGGTGTCAGGGATGCACGGGTCGACATCCGGCTCGGCGCGACCCACGCCACCGTCACCACCGATCGCGATGGCTACTTCCACGCCCATATCGACATTACCCACACCCTGCCCGCCGAAGCGATCTGGCACTCGGTCAAGCTGGAAGTCCTCTCGGAGGACGACGCCATCAGCACCGAGACCGAGATCTACATACCGCCGGCGAGTACCGACCTGATCGTGATCAGCGATATCGACGACACCGTGATGTACACCGGCGTCGCCAACAAGTTGAAGATGCTCTATCGCCTGTTCATGGAAAAGGCCGACCGGCGTACCGCCTTCCCCGGCGTCGCCGCCCTCTACCGCGCGCTCTATGGTGGTGCCGAGGGCAACCGCAAACGCCCCATGCTGTATGTCTCGCGGGGGCCCTGGAGCATCTACGAAGTTCTCGAGATGTTCTTCAACATGAACCGTATCCCGGTCGGGCCTATCCTGTTTTTGCGCGAGTGGGGCATGACGCTCAAGCGGCCCTGGCCACGCAAGGCCGAGGATCACAAGTCCGACGTCATCTGCAACATGCTGTCGCTCTACGACACGCTCCCCTTCATTCTCATCGGCGATAGCGGCCAGCGCGACCCTGAGGTCTACACCGAGATCGTCAAGATGCATCCCGACCGCGTCCGCGCCATCTACATCCGCAAGGTGGACAACGACCCGAAGCGGGACGCCGCGATCGAGGCCTTGGCCAATGAAGTCAAGCACGCCGGTTGCGAACTGATCCTCGCCCGGGACAGCGTCAGCATCGCCGAGCACGCGCTGGCGAAGGGATACATCTCGGAGGAAGGTTGCGAGGCGGTACGCGAGGACACGCATCGCCAGCAGCAGTAATAAGGCGCTCTTGCTGGCCTTTCCCTGCCTGCATTGCCATCGTTTATCGGAGAGAGGTCCGCCGAATGCTGGGCCTCTAGTCTCTGAAATGGAATGCCACGTCCGATTGAAACCACCCGCCCCTCACCTATCCCCCTCTGGATAAGTTGATGGCCTAACGACAGGCTTCCGCCGTCGTGTCTCACTTTTCTCCCTGAGAGACAGGCCTCATCAGCACGCTTCTCAAACCACTCACCCTTCCAGGGTCGTGGCTATGATTTCTTCCTCCAGCCGCCCGTTTGAAGCTAACGACTGAAGAGGAATAGCGGAAGACGAGCCGGCTGCAAGGCATCATTGTGCTCCGCCTAGTGGGCATTCCTTTCCTTCGGGTCTTCGGCCAGCGAGTTGACTCGAGATCCATCGGCGAACGAGATAGTTCGCTGCGGGAAGGGAATTTCGATGCCGACCTCGTCGAATCGGCGTTTCAGATTGACGTAACTGTCACATTGCAACACGAAACCGTTGGCAGGACTGTCTGCCCAGGCCCAAGCTCTCAGCGTAATCGAAGAATCACCGAGCGCCGTGACTCGTACTGGCACGATCGGGGCGTTATCTCGTATCTGCTCTTCTGTGCGTTGGTCAATGAGCAGCGGATGCTTGACGATCTCGTCTTGCATGATCGTCATCGCCTGCTCCAGGTCGGATGAGTAGCCGACACCCACCTCGATGATCTTGCAGATTTTATTGTCCGTGTGGTTGGCATTGACCACCACCTCACTGCTGATCTGTGAATTCGGGATGATGATTCGATTGTTCTCCGCATCCCGGAGGATGGTTTCCCGAAGCGTGATGTCTTCGACTGTTCCAGTGTAATTGCCGGAGACGGTGATTCGGTCGCCGATCCGGAACGGACGGAAGAACACGATCATGAAACCGCTGACAATATTGCCAAGTACTTGCTGCGAGGCCAGACCGCCGACAAGGGTGAGAATGCCGGCGCCCGTCAGTAGTGAATGACCCACGATATCGAGCTCGGGGATCCGTGTCAGGCATGCGCCAACGCCGACACCATAGATCACGACGGATATTAGACGCTTGGCGAAATTGAGCGCGGTTTTGTCGACCGAGGCGGTTGCCAACTTAGACGCTTCCAGCCTATTGATTATCGCAATGACAGCCCAGTTCACCATAAACGTAATGACTACGATGGTCACGAGTACCGATAGAAGCCGAAAGTCAGAAGGTACGCTGTCGAAGACTGATTTCATCTAGAAAGTCCTAAGAGCCGGAGCATGAAGCCTGAGCGCGCTGGCCCCCTTGGCGCAGAGAAGCGGAGGCAAGGAGGCCCGAATGACGAGAATCGATAGAACATGCCCGACGATTACTCATGTTGTAGGACATTGATGAGCTTTCCGAAAGGATCTCTGATGTAGAACCGGCGGACACCCCAGGGCTCAGTTACAGGCCCGTACTCAATCTTTATGCCATTGTTCTTCACCCTCTCCAGGGCGGTCTCCAGGATATCGACTTCTATGGACAAATCAGGAACAGGTGTGCCGGATCCGCCCTCCGAGGCCACGCTTACCTGACTGCTCATTTCCTCACCCGAGCTATAGGTCCTTATCCATCCGTGATCCATCACAAGCTTAAGCCCAAAAATAGCTGAGTAAAAATTCTCCGCATTCGAGGGATTGGCGGCGGCAATATTCGAGACTATGCGTTTCACCTTCATTCATGCCTCCCGCAAGCTACGACTCTTCCGACCCTGCCAAGTATGAGCGAGAGTGTGCTGGCCGGTCACTCGGTTTGGCACGAACGGAGGCGTTATAACCGGTCAGGAAAGCGATTGGGGGAGAGAGGGGCCGCCAGGGCGAGTGGTTCTCTCGATGGCGCTCCGGCGGGAACGCCTTGCCACGAGAGCACCACTCGCCAGGCTCGTTTCCGGGGCGGCTTCAGGCGGCCTTGCCGGAGGCGATGTCGGCGACCAGCGCCTTGAGCACCTTCCAGAACTCCTCGACGGAGGCCAGCTCGGTACGCTCGGTGGGTGAGTGGGCGCCGCGAATCACCGGGCCGAAGGAGATCATTTCCAGCTGCGGATACTTGCCACCGATGATGCCGCACTCGAGGCCGGCGTGGATCACCTTCACCGCGGGGTCGCTGCCCAGCTGCTCCTGGTGGAGCCGACGAAAGCGGGTCAGCAGCGTGCTGTCCGCGCTCGGTGTCCAGCCAGGGTAGACGTTCTCGACCCGCGTCTGGGCGCCGATCAGGCCGAACAGCGCCGTGAAACGGTCCGCCAGGTTGCGCGTCGCGCTGTCCCGCAGCGATCGCACCAGCGCGCAGAGGTGGAAGCGCCCCTTCTCCAGCGATACCACCCCCAGGTTGTTGGAGGTCTCCACCACGCCCGGCACCTCGACGCTCATGCGCTCGACACCGTAAGGCGCGGCGTGGAGGGCGGAAACCAGCAACTGGGTGGCGGTATCGGTCAGCGCCTCGGCCTCATCGCAGGAGAGTTCGCCCGGCGAGAGCGTCAGGGTGACGCCGTCGTCGACGCCGGCCAGCTCCTCGCGGTAGAGCGCCTGCAGGTCGGCGAGCACCTGCTCCACCGCCGGCAGATGGTGCTCGTCCACCACGATGGTGGCGAACGCCTCGCGAGGCAGCGCATTGCGCAGCGTGCCCCCCTGGTAGTCCACCAGTCGAATCTCGAACTCGCCCAGCCCTCGCAGCGCCCTCACCAGCAACTGGTTGGCGTTGCCCCGCTCCTTGTGGATATCGGCGCCGGAGTGCCCACCGACCAGGCCGGTCAGGGAGAGGCGACGCATCACCTCCTCCTCGTCGCAGCCGCGCATCGGCAGGTCGGCGTCGACCACGACATCGGCACCGCCGGCGCAGCCGATATAGACTTCGCCGCGATCCTCGGAGTCGAGATTGAGCAGGTAGCGCCCCTCCAGCCAGTTCTCGTCCAGCGACAGCGCCCCCTGCAACGAGGTCTCCTCCTCCAGCGTGAACAGCGCCTCGATCGGGCCGTGATCGATGTCGTCCGCCTCGAGAATCGCCAGCGCCGCCGCGACACCGAGACCATTGTCGGCACCCAGGGTGGTACCGCGGGCGTGGAGCCAGCCATCCTCGACGTAGGTATCGAGCGGATCGTTGAGGAAATCGTGGGGGTGGTCGCTGTTGGCCTGCGTCACCATGTCGAGATGGCCCTGCAGGATCACGCCGGGGACGGACTCGCAGCCCGGACTCGGCGCCTTGCGGATCCGCAGGTTGCCGTAGCTGTCGCGATCGTGGGTCAAGCCCTTGTCGTCGGCCCAGCGCTGCAGGATGTCGATCAACTTCGCTTCGTGGCCGGAGGAGCGCGGCGTATTGCAGAGCGTACGAAAATGACGCCACACGGGCTCGGGGGAGAGTTGCAGCAGATGATCGTTCATGGTCGATTCCAGCCTCGTCGCGCGGCGAGAAGCTCGCCGCAACGGGTGTCGAAAGAGTGATGAATGAAACCCGAGCCGCCAGCGAACCGCGGCTCATTTTGAGGTGCAAACACCTTACTCGTCTGACTGCGGCTTGACCATATGTGCCGAGCGCTCGCGCGCCTCAGCCAGGCGCCGGTGCGGTGCCCTCGGGATCGCGGCGGTCGTGGTGCCAGGCCAGCAGCGCCGCGGCCAGCCCGCGTGCGCTCGCCAGGCGTTCCCGCCGCCCCTGCAGTGAGAGCGCCTCGTCGCGATACTGGAACAACGCCGGGACGGCCACCCGCACCGACCGCGTCAGGGCGTCAGGCACCACGACTTTGCCCTCCTCGTCCGCCAGCAGGCGCTCGACCGTGGCTAGCGGCTGTCGCCGCCACCAGCCCAGCCAGGCCTCCCGCAACCAGGGCCGGATCGGTGCCAGCTCGCCGCCTCCGGCGGCAAACCAGTCCAGTCGCTCGTGGAGATCGACGGACAGGACCGGCACGGGCCCCTCGTGCAGCCAGGCCGCCACGACGAGCGGCTCGATCTCCCGCAGTTCACCTGCCAGCAGGTCCGGCAGGTGGCGTACGAAATCGTCATGCATCCGGTCGAGGAGCCGCGCCGAATCATCCGCCAGCGCCAACGCCATCATCTGCGCCGGCTCCCCGCTGGACGCCTCTCGAGTCAGCCCGATCCGCAGCGAGCGGAACCCCTGTCGACGCCAGAAGCCGGTCAACGACGGCTCCGCACCGTAGCTCACACCCAGGTGATCGACAGCGCGCTCCCGTGCCGTCGCGGCAACCCGCCCGATCATCGCCGAGCCGATTCCCTCCCGCCGGGCCTGCGGGTGAACGGCGATCCGCATGATGCGCCACCAGCTGGCGAGCGCGGCCTCCCGGTAACCGCCGTGGGTGGCCAGCGACTGTGCCAGCAGATGCCCTCGCGGTCGCCTCTGCCCCCGATGGATCGCCTCGGCCAGTGCTGCGTCGAAGCCCCCCTCCTGCTGCACCACGCAGATACCGACGGCCATGTCGCCGACGAAAGCCGCCAGCAGGTGAACGTCGGGGCCGTCCAGCAGGTGGCGAAGATCGCTCGGCGAGGTACGGTAGTGAGCCTGCACCAGCAGGCCGAAAATCGATCTCAGCAAGTCGTCGTCCCGGGCCAGCGCCGCCCGGTCCAGCCAGACATGGGCGACCGGCATCGAGCGCGCGACAGCGGGGTCGACGGCGACGATCTCGGCATCCAGGCACAGCAGGTCGCGGGTCAACGCTTCCAGCGGGTCGCCGGCCGCCCAACGAATGGGGGTATCCAGCGGTAGCCGCCGCCACTCCGGGGTCAGCCGATCCAGCGCCTCGCGCAGACGAATCTCGAATCCGCGGCCGGTGCCCTCGTAGCCATGCACCGTGGTGGCGAAGGCGATCCGCGGAAAGCGACCCAGCCAGTCGACCAGACGTGCGGCGGGAATCGCGGCCGCCTCGTCGACGAACAGCGTCGGCGGCGACTGCGCGTCGATGTCGCGTGCCGCCAGCGCGGGGACGACCTGCTCCGGTGCCAGCCATTCGACCCGGCACTCCCGACCGTCGACGCGGACCTCGAAACGACCCGCGTCGCGTCTACCGCCGGGCAGCAATCGCTGGAGGCGTTCGAACACCGCTTCCACCGCGACCGAACTCGATGCCGCGATCCAGAGCCGTCGCTCGCCCCGCATCAGTCGACGCGCGGCCGCGATGCCCAGCGCCGCGCTCTTGCCACGACCGCGATCGGCCACCAGCACCACCGGCCGGCGTCGCCGCATTCGCGTCAGTCGCGAAACCGCTTCGGCCTGGTCACGGGTCAGACAGTCGCTGTCGTTGACGCGATCCTCGATGTGAGAGTCCGGGTCGAGCGCTGGTTCGATGCTTGAATCGATGACTGGATCGGAGCTCGGGACGGAGAAGATCGCTGAAGACGAGAGCGGCAACGCGGTATCAGACGGCCATACCGCCAGATCGGCGCTGTCTCGAAGCCCTCCGGCGAGGCGCTGCAGGTAGTACGTCGACAGGGTTTCCGCATCATGGGGCCAGTGCGCCAGCCGTCGATAGTCGGCATCCGGCAGCCAGTCTGCACCGGTGGGCTGCTGCCAGTGCCTCGGTGTCAACAGCACCAGCCACCCCCCGGCCAGGACGGTACCGCTGATGGCGCCGAAGGCATCCGGATCGAATCCCGCCTCGGGGGATAGGGCGTCGAAGATCACCAGATCGTGCTCGCTGCCCAGCTGGCCGCGGGCGCGGGAGGCGCTCAGCCGCGTGATCCCCTCGGGCAGTGGCGACGCCTGGGAAGAGAGCGCCAGCTCGGGGCCGATCCACAGCGGAGAGTGCCAGCGCCCCGCCGCGATCCAGGCCCGAGCCTTGCTGACGGCCTGGGGGGCATCGTCGGCGATCCACAGCACGCCTCGCCAGCGCCGCCGCCGAAGCTCCTCGCGGCGCCCGGCCAGCCAGTCGCCGAGCCTGGGATGCGCATTCGAGGCGGACACGACCGACACCTAGCCGAAGGCATCGCCCAGATCGGGTTTCATCGTGGGGCAGTATCGGGCTGCGGCCACCGCGAGAAGAATCCCGACCAGGGTCAGCGCGACCGGCAGCCAGCTGAACACGACGCCGGAAGAGGTGTAGAGATAGAGGAAGAACACCGTCATCACGCCACCCCCCAGCAGCCGACCGGCCCTGACACCGGCGAGGTAGACGCTGGCCAGCACGCCGACGAATGGAATCAGCACGCTGAAGAGATTGATCGTGAACGCTCGCCCGGCCGCCGCCACGGCGGGAAGTATCAGCCACGCCACCAGTTCCCAGGCCACCAGGTAGATCGCCACCGGCGCGGCGAAACTCCCGATCAGGCGCAGCACGGTGCGGGTCGGCTCATCGGCGCCGGGCTTGTTTGATTGAGGCGTTTTCATCGCGGCAAACCATCCTGAACGATCGAACGAAACGCTGAGGCGGGTCAGCAGGAGAGCCAGATTACAGAAAGAAGCTTCGAGCTTCGAGCTTCGAGCTTCGAGCTTCGAGCTTCGAGCTTCGAGCTTCGAGCTTCGAGCTTCGAGCTTCGAGCTTCGTCAGAATGGTACGCCGACGATCCCGGCCCGCAGTCAATGCTCGATCTTCTTGAGCAGGAACACCAGCGGCACGCTCAGCAGGTAGATGCAGCCCAGCCACAGGAAGATGTCGTTGTAGGCGAGCACCTGGGCCTGGACGCCAAAGCGCTGGCCGAGCAGCGCCACCGCGCTGTGGTAGGGATCGGCGACGTGCCCGATCAGCATCGCCTGGTAATTGTCGATCTGCTGCTGGACCACGACTCGCCCCTCGTTGAGCGCGGGGATCAGCTGGTTCCAGTGATAGTCCTCGCGCCAGTCGCGCACGGTGTCGAGCATCGCCAGCCCCACCGCGCCGCCGAGATTACGCATCACGCTGAAGAGCCCGGCAGCGTTGCCCAGCTCCTGCGGCGGCAAGGTGCCGAGCGCGATGCGGGAGGCCGGGATGATGCACATGATCATGCCGATACCGCGCACGATCTGCGGCCAGAAGAACTGCCAGAACCCGGATTCGCTGGTGAGGTTGTTGTTCATCATCGTCCCGATGCCGATCAGCGTCAGGCCGAAGAACAGCAGCACGCGCAGATCGACCGAGTTGGTCAGCCGCCCCACGATGGGGGCGGTGAAGAACATCGCGACCCCGGTGACGAACATGACCTCGCCGATCTGCAGGCTCGAGTACCCCCTCACGCCGCCGAGAAACAGCGGCATCAGATAGACCAGGCCGTACATCGCGATACCGACCACGAACACGAGCCCGGTGCCGATGGAGAAATTGAGATTGCGAAAGGCGTGCAGGTCGACGATGGGAAATTCATAGGTGAACACACGCCAGAAGAAGCCGATGCAGGAGGCCACGCAGAGCAGTGTCATCCATACGATCAGCTCGCTGGCGAACCAGTCATCGCCCGGCCCCTCCTCGAGCACGAACTCGAGGCTGCCAAGAAACAGCGCGATCAGGATCAGGCCGCGAAAATCGAGACGTTTGGCGACCTCCTTGTCGCCCTTGTCGATATCGAGGAAGCGCCATGCCGCCAGGGTGACGAAGATCCCCGGAATCACGTTGGCCAGGAACAGCCAGTGCCAACTGAACAGCTCGGTGACGTACCCCCCGACGGTCGGGCCGATCGACGGCGCCATGGTCACCACCATGCCGATCACGCCCTGGACGGCGCCCATGGCGCGCCGGGGAAACAGCGAGAAGCTGATCGCCTGGGTGATCGGGATCATCGCCCCGCCCATGAAACCCTGGATGGCGCGCAATACGATCAGCTGCTCGATGCTCGAGGCGAGCGCACAGCCGAGGCTGGCCAAAGTGAAACCGGCGCAGGAGATGACGAAAGCGACCCGCGTCGAGAGCCAGCGCATCAGCACGCCGGAGAGCGGGATCATGATGATCTCGGCAACCAGGTAGGAGGTCTGGATCCAGGATATCTCGTCGCTCGAGGCCGAAACGCCGGCCTGAATCTCGTTCAGCGAGCTGGCGACGATCTGGATGTCCAGAATCGCCATGAACATGCCGAACACCGCCGCGATGAAGCCGAAGCGGTAGTGCCAGGACGGCATCTCCTGCGGGCCGGCGCCGGCTGGTGCTGCCACTTCACTCATGCCACGGACTCACAAGGGACTGTCACGATTGCGACCCGTCGTCCAGCTCGGGGCCGGGATCGAAATAGATCGCCTGGCCATCGACCTCGCGGGTATCCACCGAGGGCTCGACCGAGAGGCCGGACTGCAGCCGCCACAGTTGATCCTTGGGCCCGGTGACCCGGATCTTGACCGGCACGCGCTGGACGATCTTGTTGAAGTTGCCGGTGGCGTTGTCCTGGGGCAGCAGACTGAACTGGGTGCCGGTGGCCGGCGCCACGCTGTCGACCTTGCCGGTAAACGTGATGTCCGGATAGGCATCCACCGCAAGCGTTACCGGCTGACCCACCCGCATACGCTCGATCTCGGTCTCCTTGTAGTTGGCGACCACGTAGGCGCTGGCAACCGGAACCAACTGCATCAGGGTAAGCGACGGCTGGGCCAGATCGCCGGGCTCGACGGTCAGATTGCCGATGATGCCGTCGCGACGGGCGACGATGCGCGTCTTGGCCAGCTGGCTCTGGTTGTAGTCGATGTCCGCCTCGGCGGCGTCTCGATTGGCCTTGGCGCTGTCGATGGCAGCCTGGTCGGCCGACAGTCGCCGTTTGGCCGATTCGACGCTCGCCTGTCGCGCCGCCAGCGTGGCCTGTGCGACCCGCAGCGACGCCTGGTCGTCCTGCAACTGCTGGCGCGAGGCGTAGTTGTTGGCCGCCAGCGACTGCGAGCGCTCGAGATGCTGGCGCGCCTGGGCGACGTCGGACTGGGCAGCGGTCACCTGAGCCTGCGCCTCGTCGATACTGGCCTGGTCGAGCTCGACCTGGCGCTGGGCCTGGGTCACGTTGGCCGAGCTGACGGCCAGTTGCGCCTGGGCCTGGGCCAACTGGCTGCGGGTATCGCGGTCGTCGAGCCGCACCAGCAGATCGCCCTGCTTCACACGCTGGTTGTCGTCCACCGCCACCTCGATCACCCGCGCGCTGATCTCCGAGCGCACCGCGACGCTATCGGTGTGTACGTAGGCGTTGTCGGTCTCGATGAAAAAGCGACCGGTCTGCCACCAGTGCCACGCGAAGACGAGCGCCACCGCCAGCGCGACCAGTATCACGACTGCCGTGTAGAGTTTCTTTTTGATCTTCATGCCGAGCCTATTTTGATGCGGGAACTGCGCGCCCAACCAATGTGTAGTGTAGACTACACTATCTTCTTGAAAACGCCACCGCGTATCGAAAAAATCAAGCCTTGCCGGCACGAGGGAAAACCATGTCATCGCCACGCCCCCAAGACTCCCCCCCGACCACCGCGCGGGGCCGTCAGCGTCGGGATGCCCTGCTCGATGCGGCACAGCAGCTGTTTCTCGAGCATGGCTACGGCCAGGTCAGCGTCAACGACATCGTTGGTCGCGCCGGCGGGTCACTGTCCACCCTCTACCGCCACTTCGGTAACAAGGAAGGCCTGTTCCAGGCCATGGTCGAACGCCGCTCCCATCATATCTACGGCACCCTGACCGACGAGGGGGTCGACGAGCTGGCCATCGAAGCGGCGCTCCAGCGACTCGGCATCGACCTGCTGGTCAAGGTCATGGGTGAGGAAACCCTGGGCATCTACCGCGAAGTCGTGGCCGAGAGCCCCCGCCAGCCGCAACTGGCCCGGCTGTTCTTCGATGGCGGCCCCGGTCGCGTCCGGCTCGCCCTGGCGGACTACTTCGAGCGTCGGGTGCAGCGGCAACTGATGCCGGCCTGCGACACCGTCGAGCTCGCCGGCATGTTCCTCGGCATGCTGCTGGGTGAATGGCATCTGATTCGCGTGCTGCAACTGAAATCGCCGCCCTCACGGGCGGCGATCGAGGAGCGGGTGACACGCTGTGTCGACCTTTTCCTGCATGGCGTCCAGGGCCTTCCGTCACGATGACGCCAACAGTGCCTCGATGGTGATCGGTAGGTCGCGATGGCGCTTGCCGGTGGCGTGGTAGATCGCATTGGCGATCGCCGACGCCACGCCGGTCAGGCCGATCTCACCGACGCCACGACCCCCGAACTCGTTGTGCTTGAAGTCCGGGTAGTCGAGCAGCTCGACGTCGATCTCCGGCGCATCGGCGTGCGTCGGGACGATGTAGTCGGCCACGTTGGCGTTGATCAGCCGCGCATCCCGCGGGTCGTAGTCCAGCTTCTCGAGCAGGCCCATGCCGACGCCCATGACGATGCCGCCCTCGACCTGGTTGCGCGCCGTTGGCGGGTTGATCGCCCGGCCGATGTCGATCGAGGAGACCACCCGCGCCACGCGCACTCGGGAGATTTCCGGGTCGATACGGACCTCGACGAAGTGCGCGCCGAAGGAGCGGAAAGCGTACTCGCTGCGCTCGTCTCCGGGGGCGGCGCTGCCCTGACCGTTGACGCTCGACAGCTTGCTGGTCTCGAGGATCTCCTCGAAGCTCACGCGGCGCTCGCCATCGGTGAGGCCACCCGCTTGTGCGGAGAGCGAATCGGGGTCGCTGCCTTCGAATGCTCCGCCACTGCCCACTGCCACTTCCTTGATCGCATCCAGCGCGTCGCGCGCTGCCGCCGCCACGGCGGGCAGCACCGTCGCCGTCGCCATGGAGCCACCGGAGAGCGGCCCCGCCGGTAGGCTGGTCTCGCCCAGCTTGACCTCGATGCGCGAGAGCTCGGCGCCGGTGAGCTCGGCCACGGCCTGGGCGACGATGGTGTAGGTGCCGGTCCCGATGTCCTGAGTGCCGCAGGCGGCGAATAGCGAGCCGTCGGCGCGCAGCTCGACCCGCGCTTCGCACGGCTGACGTCCGGCTGACCAGGTGCAGGAGGCCATGCCGTAGCCGATGATCTCGTCACCGTCGCGCATCGAGCCGATGGCCGGGTTGCGCTGCTCCCAGCCGAAGCGCTTGGCAGCGCTGGTCAGGCACTCGTCGAGATGCTTGCTCGACCATGGCAGCCCGCTCGCCGGGTCCTGCTCGGCGTTGTTCTTCAGCCGCAGCTCCACCGGATCCATCTCGAGCGCCACCGCCAGCTCGTCCATGGCGGTCTCCAGCGCGAAGATGCCGGAGACCTCGCCCGGCGCGCGCATCGGGCACGGCGTGCCGTGATTCACCTCGAGCACGCGCTGGCTGGTCGAGACGTTGTCGCAGGCGTAGAAGCTCGGCGTGGCGCTGCCGCAGGTATCGACGTACTGATGCACCAGCGAGGTCTCGGTGGTGCTGTCATGGATCACCGAGGTGAGCTTGCCGCTGCGATCGGCACCCAGGCGGATACGCTGACGCGAGGCGGGGCGATTGCCGCCGCTGGTCATGTCCTGCTGGCGCGGCAGCACGACCTTCACCGGCCGACCGATCATCCGCGCCGCCACCGCGGTGGCGACCGAGTGGGGCCACATGAACAGCTTGTTGCCGAATCCGGAGCCGATGTAGTGCGAGATGACTTCCAGATTCTCCTGGGCGAGCCCGAAGACCCGCGCCATGGCGTTACGCTGGAAGAAGACGCCCTGGGTCGATTCGTGCACCACCAGCCGCTTGCCCGCGTCGCGCCACTCGGCGAGGGTCGCGTGCATCTCCATCTGCAGGTGGCTTTCGGCGGCGATGTGGTAGGTCGAGTCGACCTTGACCTCGGCACCGCCGAATGCCGCTTCCGGATCGCCCCGGGTGCTACCGGCGCTCTCCTGCAGCGTGCCTTCGGCCTCGGTCTGCAGCAGGCTGACGACGGCACCGCGCTCTTCACGATAACGGGCAACCACGCGTTGGGCCGCGGCCCGCGCCTGCTCGAAGGTCTCGGCGACGACGAGGGCGACATACTGGCCGTGGTAGTAGATGCGCTCGTCCTCGAACGGCAGGCGCACCTCGTTGACCATGTCGCCATGGGCCATGGAGTTGGGCGAGCGATGCAACGCCTCGAAGTGGCCATGATGGAAGATGTCCACCACGCCCGGCATCGCGCGGGCGGCATCGAGGTCGAGGGACTCGAGCACGCCATTGGCGATGGTGGCCGGCACCGGGTAGCCGTAGAGCATGCCGTCGACGTGGAGTTCGCCGGTATAGCCGGCGCGGCCTGTGAGCTTGAACTCGCCGTCGATGCGCGGGGTGCGCTGGCCGACGACGCGGGGCTTGTCGAAGTCGGGTCGGGTCATGTCGTTCATGCCTGGCTCTCCTGTGTCTCGCTCGCCGGCTTGTCGCCGCGGGCCGCATTGCGCAGCGCGCGCACGATCGCCTGACGCGCCAGGGGGATCTTGTAGCCGTTGTGCTCGCGCGCCTGGGCATCCTTCAGGGCGATGTCGGCGGCGCGCTCGAAGCTCGTCTTGTCGGCGGTCTGGCCGACCAGCGCCGCCTCGGCATCGCTGCAGCGCCAAGGTTTGGTGGCAACGCCGCCGAGCGCGAGGCGCGCTTCCCGAATCGTGTCGCCGTCGAGCATCAACTGGGCCGCGCAGGAGGCAAGCGCGAACTCGTAGGAAGCACGGTCACGCAGCTTGAGATAGTGCGAACCGGCGTTTTTCAGCGGCGCGTCCAGCGTGATCGCGGTGATCAGCTCACCATCGGCCAGATCATGCTCGATGTGCGGCGTGTCGCCCGGCAGGCGGTGGAAGTCGGCGAAGTCGACCTCACGTTCACCGTCGGGCCCCTGCAGCGTCAGCGTTGCGCCGATGGCAGCGATACCGACGCACATGTCCGACGGATGCACGGCGATGCAGGCGTCGCTGCCGCCGAGCACGGCGTGCATGCGGTTGATGCCGTCCATCGCATCGCAGCCGCTGCCCGGCTCGCGCCGGTTGCACTTGGCCGCCGGGTCGCGATAGTAGGGGCAGCGAGTGCGCTGCATCACGTTGCCGGCGGTGGTCGCCATGTTGCGCAGCTGCGTCGAGGCCCCCGCCAGCAGCGCTTCGGAGAGCACCGGATAGTGCGACTTGACCTCGGGGTGGTGGGCCAGGTCGGTATTGGTGACCAACGCGCCGATCTTGAGCCGACCGTCGTCGAGCCGCTCGACTCGCTTGAGCGGCAGCGCGTTGATGTCGACCACGTTTTCCGGCTTCAGTACGTCGAGCTTGATCAGATCGAGCAGCGTGGTGCCACCGGCGACGAAGGCCGTATCGGGCATCGTCCGATGGGCGGCATGATCGACGCTATCGGCGCGGGAGTAGGCGAAGGTTCTCATGCCGCTCCCTCCTTGCGCGTGGCGTCGTAGCCCAACTGCGCGCGGGATCTCTGGATCGCCTCGACGATGTTCTTGTACGCCCCGCAGCGGCAGATATTGCCGCTCATGGCCTCTTTCACCGAGGCGTCGTCGGTGCCGATACGCTCGTCGTTGAGCAGCGCAGTGGCGGACATCATCTGGCCCGGCGTGCAGTAGCCGCACTGATAGGCGTCGCACTCGAGGAAGTTCTGCTGCACCGGGTGGAGTTCGCCGTCGCGGGCGAGCCCTTCCACCGTGGTCACCTGCTGACCTTCACACATCACGGCGAGGCGCAGGCACGAATTCATCGCCTGGCCGTCGACATGCACGGTGCAGGCGCCGCACTGGCCGTGGTCGCAGCCCTTCTTGGTGCCGCCGAGCCCAAGCTGCTCGCGCAGCACGTCGAGCAGCACGGCGTTCGGCGCGACTTCGAGGGTGCGCGGCTCGCCGTTGAGCGTGAAATTGAGCGTCTGGGTACCGAGAGTCTCTGGCACCCGGGGTCGGGAATGCACGGAATCATCCATCTTGCCGGCTCCTCATCGGGGATCTAAACGGTGACGGCACGGCGCGTCACTGCGCCTCGTCACGGTCGTTGTCAGGTGTCGTCTTCGCAGGTCGAGCAGACGTAGAGCATTGTCTCGCTCTCTCGGTCACGGGCCTGGACCACGATCTATCGCGGTACCCGCCCGTCGCCAGCTGCCGCCGACGGCCATGCGGCGCGACGGCTCGGCCTGTCTGTCACGGAAGCGTCGGGTAGCCGATGTTGTCAGGACATCGATGCCACCCACCGACAACAGCATAGTCACGTCACCATGATCTCGCCCGGACCGTCGGCGGGAAATTTTGTCGCACCGTACCGCAACGGGTTCGACATCCGTTAAGCTCGGCGGCTAACGAGTTCACACCGGTCGACCGGATCGATGAATACGCTGTTACTGGTTCTAATTCTGCTGCTGGTCGCCTCGGCGACCGGCGTCATCACACGCTTCGTCCCCACGCTCCCGACCCCGCTGATACAGATATTGCTCGGTGCCCTGCTGGCATGGCCGGCGTCGGGGCTGCACGTCGAACTCGAGCCGGAGATATTCCTGCTGCTGTTCATTGCGCCACTGCTATTTTCCGATGCTCGCCGCTTCCCCCAGCGCGAGTTCATGATCCTGCGCGGCCCGATTCTGGCGCTGGCATTGGGACTGGTGCTGTTCACGGTGGTCGGGGTCGGCTACTTCATCCATCTCCTGTTCCCGACGCTGCCGCTGGCGATCTGCTTCGCCCTGGCGGCGATCCTCTCGCCCACCGATGCGGTGGCAGTATCGTCAATCTCCGGCCGCCTGCCGGTACCGCCACGATTGATGCGCATCCTCGAGGGGGAGTCGTTGATGAACGACGCCTCTGGCCTGGTGGCGTTCAAGTTCGCCGTCGCGGCAGCGCTGACCGGAACTTTCTCGCTGACCGACGCGGCCGGGAGCTTCCTGCTGATCTCGATCGGCGGTCTGGTGGTCGGCGGGTTGCTGGCCTTCGGTTTCAATTTCCTGCGCACGCGACTGATCGAGCGGCATCTCGGCGAGGCCACCACGGTACAGGTCATCCTGCTGGTGCTGCTGCTACCCTTCGCCGCCTATCTGCTGGCCGAGCATCTCGGCATGTCCGGCATCCTCTCCGCGGTGGCCGCCGGCATGGTAATGAATCGTGCCGACATCAAACGCGTCGGCCAGCTCCACACCCGCATGCAGACCCAGGCGGTGTGGGAAATGCTCGAATTCGTCCTCAACGCGCTGGTGTTCCTGCTGCTGGGATTCCAGCTGCCGGCGATCATCAGCGCCGCGCTGGATCACTCGCTGCACGACATCGGCGACTTCGAATTCCTGCGCCTGCTGGGTTACGTGGCCGCAATCTCGATCGCCCTGCTCGCTTCACGTTTCGCCTGGATCTGGCTGGCCCGGGAAGTGGGCCGCGGGCTCACCAGGCTGAGCGGCTTTCTCGGCGGACGGCCGCGGCTACCCTCGCCGGACAGCGGTGGCCGTGTGCCGCTCAAGCTGATGCTGGCGGCAACGCTCGCCGGTATTCGCGGCACCATCACCCTGGCGGCGGCGTTGTCGCTGCCCCATGTCATGGCTGATGGCACCCCCTTTCCCGCCCGCGAGCTGCTGATTTTCCTGGCGACCGGCGTGATCCTGTTCACCCTGATCACCGGCAGCATCGGCCTGCCGCTGGTGCTGAGAAATCTCAAGATCCCGGCCGATACCCATGAGTTCGAGGAGGAGCGCAAGGCCAGAATCGCCGGCGCCGAGGCCGCCATCTATCGCATCGAACGCTACCACCACGATCGCACCGGCGAATTCGCCCGCGACAAGACCAACGACGAGACGATCATCGCCTTCAACGACATCAGTTCGCAGCTGATGAGCTATTATCGCGAGCGTCTGACCCTGCACTCGACGGAAACGTCGACGCCGCAGCTCGCCGCCCTGCGCCAGCTGGAGCGCGACACTCGCCTGGAAGCGCTGCGCGCCGAACGCCGTGAGTACTACAAGCTGCGCCAGCGCGACCGCATCAACGACAGCGTGCTGCGCAAGCTGGTCCGCGAGGTCGACCTCGCCGAAGCGGCGCTGACCGGAGACCAGGGTGCAGCGCATCACTGATCGGCACGCTGAACACGCAAGCTCGAGCGACAGTCTCGAGTGCCACTACCGAACGACATCCTCGATCCGGAGACGAGACATGCCCCGACCGTTCTTCCGCCAACTGCGCCTGGCGCTGATCACCGCCGGCCTGCTGGGCTTCACCGCCAGCGTATCGGCGCAGGCGACACCGCCGGCCGAATCCGTTCAGGAGACGCCCTCCGTTCCCGGCATGATCGTCGCCAAGAGCGACGCTGGCGTGCACGAGACCGCCATCCGCTTCGCCGAACAGGCGCGGACCAGCGGCATGACCGTATTCGCCCGCGTCGATCACCGTCAGGGCGCGATGTCCCGCAGCATGGCGCTGTTGCCCAACGAAGTGGTCATCTTCGGCGATCCCAAGGGCGGCACCCCGCTGATGCAGTGCGCCCCGACCGCCGGCATCGATCTGCCGATGAAAGCCCTCGTCTGGCAGGATAACGATGGCCAGACCTGGCTCGGCTACAACGACCCGGCGTGGATCGCCCAGCGCCACGGCGTCGCCGACTGCCCCGCCGTCAAACCGCTCCAGCAGGCGATGCGGAAGCTGGTCGAGGCGACGCTGCAGGAGTAGTTTCGAAGGGAAAAGCCGCCGCGCCCGTCGGACATGATTGTCTGACAGACGCGGCGGCTTTCGTTGACGCGGGAACGATCACCTCACGAAGATCTTGCCCTTCGTGGCGTCACGCGCTCCGTGCCTGGGGCACGTCATCCATCAGTTTGTCGAGGGTGATCGGCAACTCGCGGATGCGCTTGCCGGTGGCGTGATGGACGGCATTGGCAACGGCCGCAGCCAGACCCGTGACCCCGATCTCGCCGATGCCACGGGCGCCATACTCGTTGAATGCCAGATCCGGGTAGTCGAGCAGGATCACGTCGATCTCCGGCTGGTCGGCATGCACCGGCACCACGTACTCGGCGTAGTCGTTGTTGACCGGCCGGGCGTTGCGCTCGTCGTACTCGGTCGCCTCGAACAGCCCCATGCCGATGCCCATGACCACGGCGCCTTCGACCTGATTGCGCGCGGTGGTCTCGTTGATCACGCGGCCGACATCGATCGCGCTGACCACGCGGGCGACGCGCAGACGCGAGATGCCCGGGTCCCAGCGCACTTCAACGAAGTGGGCCCCAAAGGAGCGGTAGGAGTACTTCGAATCCGCCCCTTCGGTATGCGCCTCGCCATCGGCGCTGCCGTAACGGCCCGCCTGGAGGATATCGGCGAAGCTCACCTGCTTGCCATCGGCGTTGCGCAAGCCGCCATCCGCGACCTCCAGATCGTCGCTGGAGGCCCCGGCAAAGGCCCCGTTGCTACCCGTGGCATAGCGCTTCATTTCATCGAGCGCGTTGCGCGCGGCTTCGGCAATGGCCGGCAGCGTGGTCGCCGTCGCCCAGGAGCCGCCGGAAACCGGCCCGTCGGGGTAGGAGGAGTCGCCGAGCTTGACGGTAATGCGATCGATCGGAATGCCGGTCACGTCGCTGACCGCCTGGGCCACGATGGTATAGGTGCCGGTGCCGATATCCTGGGTGGCGCAGGAGGCAAACGCGGTGCCATCGGCGCGAATCGAGACCCGCGCGTCGCAGGCCATCTTGAGCGCTTCCCAGTTGCACGCCGCCATCCCGTAGCCAACGATCTCGCGGCCCTCTTTCATGCTGCCGACTTCCGGCTTACGGTCGGCCCAACCGAACCGTTCGGCGGCCCGCTTGGTTGCCTCGACGATATGGTTGCTCGAGAACGGCAGGTCTTTGCTCTCGTCGCGCTCGGCGTAGTTGTCGAGACGAAACTGCACCGGGTCGATACCCACGGCGTCGGCCATCTCGTCGATCGCCGACTCCAGCGCGAACAACCCGGGCGCAGCGCCCGGGGCGCGCATCGAGGTGGGCGTGCCGCGATTCACTTGGGTCGTCTCGTGGCTGACGGTGAGGTTGGGACAGCGATAGAGGCTCTTGGTGACGCTTCCGCAGGTCTCGACGTACTGGTCGGTGTAAGAGGTCGTGTTGATCGACTCGTGCCGCAGCGAAACCAGCCTGCCGTTGTCGTCCGTCGCCAGACGCAGGCGCTGGCGCGTTTCCGGCCGATGCCCGGTCGTGGTGAACATCTGCTGGCGCGGCACGACGAGTTGAACGGGACGGTCGAGTTCGCGGGAAGCTGCCGCCGTGGCGATGGCGTGGGGCCAGGTCCACAGCTTGCTGCCGAAGCCGGAACCGATGTAGGGCGCGTGGACGGTGATCCGCTCCGGCGGAATGGCGAAGATCTTGGCGAGCGCGTTTCGTGCCACCACGACCCCCTGGGAGGCATCGAAGATCGTCAGATCGCCGTTGTCCCACCACGCCGTGGAGGCGTGCATCTCCATCGGATTATGCGTTTCCACCGGCGTGCGGTAGGTCGCATCGATGGTGGTCGCCGCGCCGTCGAAAGCCGACGCCGCGTCACCGCGATCGTGATTGCCGCTGCCGGCCTGGGTGCCATTGGCCTCGACACCCTGGTCCAGATTGGCCACGGCCTTGTCCGCCGCGTAGGTCACCTTGACCCGACGCGCCGCCGCTCGGGCATTCTCGAAGGTGTCCGCGACGACCAGCGCCACGAACTGACCGTCGTAGTAGACGCGCTCATCCTCGAACGGCAGCCGGGTCTCTTCGACCTTGTTGCCCTGCGCGAAGCTCGACGGTGTCCGGTACAGCGACGGGAAGTGGCTGTGGTGGAAGATATCGATGACGCCCGGCATCTTGCGGGCTTCGTCGACGCTCAACTGCGAAACCTTGCCACTGGCGATGGTGCTGAAGACGCCGTAGCCGTAGGCCAGATTGGGTGGCAGGTTGTCGGCAGCGTAATTGGCACGTCCGGAGAGCTTGTCCGGGCCATCGATGCGCGGCACGCCTGCGCCGATGATGCTTTGCGGTTTGTCGCTCATGGTCGATTCTCCTCGCGGGCGATCAGGCGGCGGTCAGGTCGGAAAGATTGCGCACGATAGCCTGCTGGCCGAGCGGAATCTTGTAGCCGTTCTGGGAGTAGGCGATGGCATTCTCGAAAGCGAGCTTTGCGGCCTCGGCAAAGAGTCGTTCGCTCGCCGACTTGCCCTTGAGTGCAGCCTCCACCTCCGGTGTCCGCCACGGCTTGGTGCCGACGCCACCCATCGCCACGCGGGCATCCGTAATGGTGTTGCCATCCATCTGCACGATCACCGCGCTGGAGGCGAGCGCAAACTGATACGACTGGCGGTCGCGCAGCTTGAGATAGCCCGAGCGGCTGCCGTCGAGCGGCGCATCCAGCACCACATGGGTAATCAGCTCGCCCGGTTCCAGCGCATGTTCCCGTGCCGGGGTATCGCCAGGCAGCAGATGGAAATCGGCGAAATCGATCTCGCGGACGCCTTCTGGCCCCTGTACTTCGATGGTGGCGCCGATGGCGATCATGGCGACGCACATGTCCGAGGGGTGCGTGGCGATGCAGTCATCGCTGGTGCCGAGCACTGCGTGAACGGTGCGGTTGACGCCGCCGATCGCCGCGCAGCCGCTGCCGGGCTCGCGCTTGTTGCAGTCGGAAACGCCATCGCGGAAATAGGGGCAGCGCACCCGTTGCATGACGTTGCCGCCGGTAGTGGCCTTGTTGCGCAGCTGGGTCGAGGCGCCGGCCAGCAGGGCCTGCGAGAGTACGGCGTAATCCTCGACCACGCGCTCGTCACGGGCCAGCGCGGTATTGGTCACCATCGCGCCGATACGCAGGCGGCCATTGTCCAGGCGCTCGATCTGGTCGAGCGCGACACCGTTGATGTCGACGATCTTGTTCGGCTGCATGACGTCGAGCTTGACCAGGTCCAGGAGCGTCGTGCCGCCGGCGAGAAAAGAGACCTCTCGATCCGCGCCGTGAGCGGCCACCGCCTGCTGCGCGCTCTCGGCGCGAGCGTAGTCGAAATGTCTCATGCACTGCCTCCTTGCAGGGCGCCTCGAGCCGACTGGATCGCCGCCACGATGTTCTTGTAGGCGCCGCAGCGGCAGATGTTGCCGCTCATCGCCTCGCGCACGTCGGCGTCACTGGTGCCGATGGAGTCGTCCTGGAGAATTGCCACCGCGCTCATCATCTGGCCCGCCGTGCAGTAGCCGCACTGATAGGCGTCGTGCTCGAGAAACGCCTGCTGGATCGGATGCTGCTGGCCGTTCTTCTCCAGCCCTTCGACGGTCGTGACCTCGTCGCCGTCGTGGGTGACCGCCAGGCTGAGACAGGAGTTGATCGCGGTGCCGTTGACCAGGATCGTGCAGGCGCCGCACTGGCCATGATCGCAGCCCTTCTTGGTCCCGGTGAGGCCGAGACCGTGGCGCAGCGCGTCGAGCAGAATCACGTTGGGGGTCACGTCCAGCTGATGACGCTGGCCGTTGACGGTCAGCGTGATGCGCTGCGTGCCCTCGGCAGGCGGGGCATCGGTCTGGGTCTGCGGCTGGTCCGGCGACCCGGCATAGCTCACCTGGGAGAGCGCCGGTGCTGCCGCCACTGCCAGGCCGGAGATGCCCGCGGTCTGCAGGAAACGCCGGCGACCGGGGGAGCTTGGCCGTACCGAGCTGCTTTCGGGATCGTAGATGTCTACGCCCGCACTCGAACGCTGGTTGTCGTCCATGGAATCATCCTCATCAGTTTCCGCCCGTCATTGTCATGCCCGTCGTTATCATCGTTGCTATCGGCATGTCGGGCGCGCCTCGGTGCAGGCGAGACGGCGGAGCGACCAGCGAGAGCTCGCCGGCCAGGGAGTCAGCAACCCTCCGCCGTGTCAGGCGGCGGAGGCTTACTTAACTTAGGAGAGCCGCCAGGGCGATGCAAAGCCTGGCGATTGGTTCAGGAGCATTCCGCGGCGATCGCAGAGGATTGGGCAAGAGATCGGCGCTCAGCTTTCGTCCACGGCTGCCAGCGCCACACGCAAGTGTTCCAGCAGCACCTCCCCCGCCGGCGGCAGGCTGCGGTCGGCAGCGACACAAAGCGCCAGCTGGGCGTGCAGCCGTCTGTCGCTCAGCGAACGGAACACCAGCTCGCCCTGGGCCAGTTCGCGCGCCACATCCAGCCGGTTGAGAAAGGCGATGCCGAGCCCGGCCCGCACCAGTGACTTGATCGTCAGAATGCGATTGCAAGAGGCCACCGGCGGCAGGGCATAAGGCGAGTTGGCCAGCAGCTTTTCAAGCGTCGATCCGCGGAACATCTCTCCGCTCGGCGCGACCAGCCGATAGGCGCGGCAGTCGCGCAACTTGACCGCCGCCTGCTCGGCCAGCGGATGCGTCGGCGCAACGACGACGCCGAATTCGAGATTGACGCGCTGGACGAAGCGAACCTTACGGGTCGGCGGGGGATTGATACAGATCCCGATATCGGCATCGCCGATCTGTACCTGCTCCAGGATCGACTCGGTCATGCCGGTCTCGAGCACCAGCCGCAGGGCGCGAAAGCGCTGGCTGAAGGATTCAAGCAGCGTGGGCAGCAGCTGGTCGGTGAGTGACTCCACCGTCGCCAGGCGAATCTCGGCGGTCCCGGCGCCGCGGATATTGCCCAGGATTTCCAGCAGATGGCGTTCGTCGCGCTGCCACTGGCGAGTCTGGTAGAGCAGCAGCTCCCCGGCGGCGGACAGGCGCAGCCCCCGCGGCAGCCGTTCGAACAGCGGCACGCCCAGTTCGGCCTCCAGCTTGAGAATCTGGCGATTCACGGCGGAAGCCGCCACATGCAGCCGCTCGGCGGCCTTGCGCAGGGAACCTTGCCGGGCCACCTCTTCGAAATAGCGGAGCGATGTCTGTAGCAGCTGCATGAGAATGTTCACCCTCGTCCAAATGGTTACTGTTGCCGAAAAGAGAACGGTATGCACGAAAATCAATGATGGAATCGTACAACCAAATCTCGTTAGCTTACGACCACCGCCAAGGCTCGCACCGGAGCGAAGCCGGCCAGTAACGGGTGCGAGCCGAGTCGTTCCAGACGGCGAACAAGCGCGCAAGCGGGACCCCATGCCAATAACAACCGGAAGCCCGTCATGAATGCCAAGACCGACAGCGATTCCAAAATCGTCAACGACTCGAAGTTCAACCGTGACGCCAAGTTCGACGACGTCGGGCGGGGCGGCGATCCCCTGTCCCGGGCGTCCGACGTTGACCCCGTCGACGAACGTCTCTCGCCGGGCGCCCTGCTGCTTTATGGCCTTCAGCATCTGCTGGTCATGGCAGCGGCGCCGATCACCGCCGTGTTCCTGATCAGCCAGGCGCTGGATTTCCCGACCGAAACCGCTACGGCCCTGATGAGCGCGACCTTCCTCGCCTGCGGGGTCGGTACCCTGCTGCAAACCTTCGGCCCGTTGGGTATCGGTGCCCGGCTGCCCTTCGTCCAGGTGCCGGGCGGCGCGCCGATCGTGATCTTTCTCACCATCGCCCAGACAACCGATATTCAGACCGCCGTCGGCGCGGTGATCCTGACCGCCCTCTGCTACTTTCTCGTCCTGCCCTTCTTCACCCGGCTGCTGCGCTTCTTTCCGCCGATCGTCATCGGCACCATGCTGCTGCTGGTTGCGGTCAATCTGATCCGGATTTTCGGCAGCCTGATCATCGGCAGGCCGGGAAGCGACGACTACGCCGCGCCGCTGCAGATCCTGCTGGCGCTGGCAACGATGGGCGGCATCGTGCTGTTCGCCCGCCTGCTCTCCGGTGCCTGGCAGCGTATCTCGGTCATGCTGGGGCTGGTCGTGGGAGTCCTCGTCGCGGCGGTCGCCGGCGAGATGCACTTCATGCCGATCATGGACGGGCCACTGATCGCCCTGCCGACGCCGTTTCCCTTCGGCATGCCGCATTTCGACCTCTTCGCCTCGCTACCGCTGATCATCTTCAGCGTGATCGCCATGACCGAAGCCACGGGGCAGACCCTGGCCACCGCCGATATCGTCGGCAAGCGCGGCGATGCCCGGCTGCTGGTGCCGCGCAATATCCGCGCCGATGCGGTGGGCTCATTGCTGGGCGGTTGCCTGGGCACGTCGCTGATCATCACCAGCGGCGAGAACATCGGCATCGTCAGGACGACCGGCGTCCGCTCACGCTATGTCACCGCGGTGACCGGCACGCTGCTGATACTGCTGGCGCTGTTTGCCCCGCTGGGGCGGCTGGCGGCGACGTTGCCCAATGCCGTCGTGGCCGGCACCGCCGTCATCGTGTTCGCCGTGATCGGCGTCATGGGCGTCAACCTGCTGCGCCGGGTCGACTTCGATCGCCAGGGCAATCTCTTCACCCTGGCGGCCGGGCTCGCGATGGGCCTGCTGCCGATCCTGGTGCCCGACTTCTACAGTGCCTTCCCCGCTTCGCTACAGATCGTGCTGGGCAATGGCCTGGCGATGGGCACCGTGACGGCCGTTCTGGTGAATCTGCTCTTTCACCACACCGGAGCCACCGAGCCATCTCGTGAGCGCTGAATGGAAACCTTCATGACCCCAAACGCAGACGACGCCCTTTCACCCTCGGCCCTGGCCGCCGACACGCTACTGCTGCTCCCCGAGAAGCTGCTCATGGCAGGCGAGGTCTCGAGCGACAAGGGCGTGCTGGTCATCGACGGGCGTTTCGCCGAGATCGACCAGGCCGCCGCGCTGATCTCTCGCCACCCGACGCTGGAAGCGATTCCCCTGCCGGGCAAACTCCTGATGCCGGGGTTCATCGACACCCATCACCACCTGACCCAGTCGCTGGGCAAGTCGCTGGTGTTCGGCGAGCCCTCGGAGATCTTCAAGCGCGTCTGGGTGCCGCTGGAAGGCAGTCTGGACGAACGCGCGCTTCACCTCTCCGCCAAACTGGCGGCACTGGAGGCGCTGCGCGGCGGATTCACCACCGCCGTCGATGCCGGAACGCGGGCCACGGTGGCGCTGGACGTCATTGCCGCCGCGGCCCACCAGACCGGACTCCGCTGTGTTCTCGGCGCCATCTGCAACGATCGTGGGCAGGAAGCCGAAGCCGCCGCGATTCTGCACCGGGCCGAACGCCATCTGGCGCGCTGGGAGCACGACCCGCTGATCACTCCGTCGCTGGCGATCTCGATTCCCGAAGCCGCCAGCGACACGATGCTGCACGACGTGGCCCAGCTATGCCGGGAGAGCGGTCGCATCTTCCAGACCCACGTCAACGAACACCTGCAAGCCGTCGAACGGTCGCTGGTCAGTCGCGGCGAGCGGCCCCTCGGGCATCTCGACGCGGCAGGCGCCCTGGGGCCGCAAACGCTGATCGCCCACGCTACCCTGGTCACGCCACATGAACTCAACCGGCTGAAAGACACCGATACGGCAGTCGCCTTCAACCCGGTCGCCAGCAGTTGGAAAGGCAACGCCGTGGCGCCGGCGCTGCAGATGGCCGCCCTCGGTATCCGCTTTGGCCTGGGCACGGACGGCACACGCAGCGATGCCTTCCGGCTCATGGATGCCGCCGAGACCAGCCAGCGGCTGACCGCCGGCATCGCTCACGGCGACAGTTCCTGTGGCGGCGGCTGGCTCTGGCTCGATAGCGCGACCCACCGGGCCGCCGATGCCGTCGGCCTCGGCAGCCTCACGGGCGATATTGCGCCGGGCCTGGCGGCCGACTTTCTGCTGGTGGATCTCGAGGTGCCGGAGCTCACCCCGTCATGGGATCTGCCGTGGGAACTGGTGCGCTACGGCAATCGCGATCAGATCGAGGCGGTATTCACGCAGGGGCGACTCAGGCTGTGGAAAGGATGGCCGGTCGACTGGGACGCCAGGGCCATGCTGCGGGAGATCGACGAGATCGCCGACGGCGCCGTCGCCCGCGCGCCTATCCAGCGCATTCACCCTGTCGCCAGCGAACACCGGTCCCGTTTCGGGCCTCGGTAACCATGAGCGATATCGTACTCTATCTGGTACTGGCGCTGGCAACGGCGCTGGCGGCCTTCGTTCAGGGCGCCATCGGTATCGGATTCGCGCTGATCGTCGCTCCGATACTTGGCCTGAGCCACCCGGAGCTGATGCCCACTGCGCTGCTGATGCTGATGCTGCCGCTCAACCTGTTCGTCGCTCTGCGGGAACGGCGGTCGATCGACTGGCGCGGCGCCGGGTGGATCACGCTGGGGCGTCTGCCGGGCACGCTGGCGGGGCTCGGCGTCCTGCTCGTCATGAGCCGTGGCGGACTCAATCTCCTGATCGGCCTCTCCACCGTCGTCGCCGTTCTCGTTGCCTGGTGGGCGCCGGCCTTCTCGCCCCGACGCGGCAGTTGCATGACCGTGGGCACCATCACCGGCGTGACCGAGACCGCTACCGGCGTGGGCGGCCCACCGCTGGCACTGCTCTACCAGCATCGGCCAGGGCCGGAGTTGCGAGCCACCATCGCGGCCTGCTTTCTGCTCGGCGAGCTCATCTCGCTTCTGAGCCTGGCGATAGCCGGCCAGCTCGAGATGGTCCAGTGGCTATGGGCACTGGCACTGCTGCCGCCGCTGCTGCTCGGGAGCGCCGCCAGCCGCCTGCTGCATCAGCGACTCGACGCCCTCCGGCTAAGACAGGGCGTACTGCTGTTCGCGCTCATTTCCGGCCTGGTACTGATGATCCCGTTCTGAGACGAATGCCTGGCTGCGGGATTCTCTTCCCCGGTCGCCCCAGGGTGTATGAACTGGCCTTTTCCTCGAGCCTGCCGTATGTTTTTCGCCACATACCGAGACCCGCTTCAAGGATGAATGACATGTTCGATGCAAAGAAGAAGCTCGCCTGGCAGCTGGCGCTCGCCGCGAGCAGTGTCGCCGTCAGCTCGGCGGCCCTCGCCGCCCAGCCCGAATGGGAAGGTACCGTCGGCGCCGGAGCGATCTACAGCCCGGACTACCTGGGTAGCGACGACTACGAATGGAATGCCTGGCCGTCGCTGGACGCCACCTATGGCGATACGTTCTTCGTCAGTGCCACCGACGGCATCGGCTGGAACGTGATCAGGCAGGACAACTGGCGGGTCGCGCCCTTCATCGGCTACACCTTCGGCCGCGACGACACCGGCGATATCGATGATCTCGACCAGGTCGATGGTGGCGCTACCGCCGGGCTGCGCGTCAGCTACCTCGACGACGCCTGGCGCTACAGTGCCGCCGCCGAGACGCCCTTCAGCGGTGATATCGATGGCTATCGGGTCAAATTCAAGGCGACGTATGTCACCAAGCTCGGCGAACGCATGGCCTTCACCATCGGGCCACGTTTCGAGTACACCAGCGCCGACTGGACCGAGGACATGTTCGGCGTCTCGAACCGCGAGAGCGCACGCTCCGGTATCAAGGCGTATGACCCGGATAACGGCTACTTCGCCATCGGCGGCGATGCCTCACTCAGCTACTACCTCACCCGGCAGTGGTCCGTCACCGGCCTGGTCGGCGTGGCACGCCTCACCGGCGACGCCGAGGATAGCCCGATCGTCGACGACCTCGGCGACGCCACCCAGTGGCGCGCGGGGGCCTTCATCAACTACCACTTCTGACATCGCCAGGGGCGTGCGCCGCCCATCGGCAAAAACGCCCGCCCCGGATGACCGGAGCAGGCGTTTTCGTTTTCCCACGGACAGCGCTGGGGGTGATGCCAAAAGTCGGCGAGCGACGTCCGTTCTCGTACCCAGCCTAGCGACGCTTCAACTCGGCACCGAACTCCAGCATGCGATTCAGCGGTACCAGCGCCTGGCGCGCGATCTCGGGATCGACGTGAATCTCCTGGCCACAGCCGTTAGCATCCGCCAGCACCGCCAGGGTGTTCTCGAGGCCGTTCATCGCCATCCACGGGCAGTTGGCGCAGCTTCTGCAGGTGGCGCCATTGCCCGCCGTGGGCGCGGCCATGAAGGTTCTGTCCGGCATCAGCTGCTGCATCTTGTAGAAGATGCCGCGATCGGTGGCGACGATGAAGCTGGGGTTGTCGAGCTTCTGGGCCGCACCGATCAGCTGCGAGGTGGAGCCGACCACATCGGCGATCTCCACCACCGAGGCCGGTGACTCCGGGTGCACGAGCACCGCGGCCTGCGGATGCAGCGCCTTGAGATCGAGAATCCCCTTGGCCTTGAACTCATCGTGGACGATGCACTCTCCCTCCCAGCAGAGCACGTCGGCCCCGGTTCTCTCCCGCACATAGTTGCCCAGATGGCGATCCGGCGCCCACAGGATCTTTTCGCCCTGCCGGTCGAGGTGATCGATCAGCTCCACCGCGATCGACGAGGTCACCACCCAGTCGGCACGCGCCTTCACCGCCGCCGAGGTGTTGGCGTAGACCACCACGGTGCGCTCCGGATGCTGGTCGCAGAAGGCGGAGAAGGCGTCCGCCGGACAGCCGATGTCCAGCGAGCAGGTCGCCTCCAGCGTGGGCATGAACACCCGCTTTTCCGGGCTCAGGATCTTGGCGGTCTCGCCCATGAAACGCACCCCGGCGACGATCAGCGTGGTCGCCGGGTGATCCTTGCCGAAGCGGGCCATCTCCAGCGAGTCGGCGACGCAGCCACCGGTCGCCTCCGCCAGCGCCTGGATCTCGGGGTCGGTGTAGTAGTGCGCGACCAGCACCGCGTTACGCGCCTTCAACTGCGCCGCGATGCGCGCCCGATAGTGCGCCTTGGCGCCCTCGTCGAGCACCGGCTGCGCCTGGCCCGCCAGATGCTCGCGAACGCGATCCCGCTCCCGTTCCGCCATCGCTTCGTCTCCGTCAGTCCTGCAGCCACTCGGTGTGGAAGGTCCCTTCGCGATCGACACGCTTGTAGGTGTGAGCGCCGAAGAAGTCGCGCTGGGCCTGAATCAGGTTGGCCGGCAGTTTCTCGCTGCGGTAGCTGTCGTAGTAGGCGATCGCCGAGGAGAAGGTCGGCACCGGGATACCGTTCTGCACGGCATGAGCGATCACGTCCCGCAGCGCCTGCTGATAGTTGCCGGCGATATCGCCGAAGTACGGCGCCATCAGCAGGTTCTTGAGCTCGGGATTCTCCTGGTAGGCGTCGGTGATCTTCTGCAGGAAGCGCGCGCGGATGATGCAGCCGGCGCGGAACAGCTTGGCCACTTCACCGTAGTTCAGGTCCCAGCCATGCTCGTCGGAAGCGGCGCGCATCTGGGCGAAGCCCTGGGCGTAGGAGGCGATCTTGCTGAAGAAGAGCGCCTTGCGCACCTTCTCGATGAACTCCTGCCTGTCACCTTCGAGCGGCGTCTCCTCGGGGCCCTTGAGCACCTTGGACGCCTCGACGCGCTCATCCTTCAGCGCCGAGATGAAACGCGCGAAGACCGACTCGGTGATCAGCGGCAGCGGCACGCCGAGATCGAGCGCGCTCTTGCTGGTCCACTTGCCGGTGCCCTTCTGCCCCGCCGAGTCGAGGATGATGTCGACCACGTCGTGATCGCTCTGGTCATCCTTCTTGGTGAAGATCTTGGCGGTGATATCGATCAGGTAGCTGTCGAGCTCACCCTCGTTCCAGTCGCTGAACACCTCCGCCAGCTCGGCATTCGACAGCCCCAGCGAGCCCTTGAGGATCGCGTAGGCTTCGCTGATCAGCTGCATGTCGCCATATTCGATGCCGTTGTGGACCATCTTGACGTAGTGGCCGGCGCCATCCGGACCGACATAGGCCACGCAGGGCTCGCCGTCGTCGGCGCGGGCGGCGATCTTCTCGAGGATCGGCGCCACCATGTCGTAGGCTTCCTTCTGCCCGCCCGGCATGATCGACGGCCCTTTCAGCGCGCCCTCCTCGCCACCGGAGACGCCGGTGCCGATGAAGTTGAAGCCCGCCTCGGAGAGCTCCTTGTTGCGGCGGATGGTGTCCTCGAACGGGGTATTGCCGCCGTCGATCAGGATATCGCCCTGGTCGAGATGCGGCGTCAGCGACGCGATCGTCTTGTCGGTGGCATCGCCGGCCTTGACCATCAGCAGGATGCGCCGCGGGGTCTCCAGCGACGCCACGAACTCCTCGACGCTGTAGAACGGGACCAGCTTGCTGTCGGGGTTCTCCTGCATCACTTCATCGGTCTTCTCTCGCGAGCGGTTGAAGATCGATACCGTGTAGTCGCGGCTTTCGATGTTGAGCGCCAGATTCCGGCCCATGACGGCCATGCCGACGACACCGATTTGCTGTTTGGCCATTACCTTGTGCTCCTTGCGAAAATAAAGCCGTCACGCGGCGATAACGATGACAGTAGTGTAAGCCACAGAGGCGAATCATCCGAATCGCCTATGATTTTCCGATTTCACGCTGCGAAGTGGGAAGCGCTGAAGACGCCGTTGGATCGAGCTGAAAAGTCGGCGAGCAAAGCTCAAACAAGGCAAAAAATGGCGAAAGTCCGGAGTTTACAGGGTGTAAATGAGGAGCTTGAGTCATTTTTTAACGCCGTGTGAGCGAGCGCAGCCAGTTTTCAGCCGAGCCTAGTGGGCTTCGTCCCAGTTCACCCCACTATTGGCGTCGACGATCAGCGGGACATTGAGTTCGGCCGCATTCTGCATCCGGCCCCGGATCGCGACGAGGAAGTCGTCGACCTGACTCTGCTCGACCTCGAACACCAGTTCGTCATGCACCTGCATCACCATCCAGGCGTCGAACTCGGCCTGGCCCTGGGCCGGGTTGAGCCAGTGGTGCACGTCGATCATGGCGAGCTTGATGATGTCCGCCGCGGTGCCCTGCATCGGCGCGTTGATCGCGGTGCGCTCGGCGGCCTGGCGGCGGGCGTGATTCTGGGCCTTAATCTCCGGCAGGTAGAGCCGGCGGCCGAACACGGTCTCGACGAAGCCATCCTCGCCGGCCTGGGCGCGAATATTGTCCATGAACCTGGCCACGCCCGGGTAGCGGTCGAAGTAGCGATCGATGTAGACCTTGGCCTGCTTGGCCTCGATATGCAGCTGCCGGGAGAGCCCCCAGGCACTCATGCCGTAGATCAGGCCGAAGTTGATCGCCTTGGCGCTGCGCCGCTGATCCGCGGTGACCTTCTCCAGCGCCACGCCGAAGACCTCGGCGGCGGTGGCGGCGTGGATGTCGCGGTCGTTGGCGAAGGCATCGAGTAGACCCTTGTCATCGGAGAGGTGCGCCATGATCCGCAGCTCGATCTGCGAGTAGTCGGCGGCGACGATCCGATAGCCATCGCGGGCGACGAACGCCTGGCGGATCTTGCGGCCCTCCTCGGTACGAATCGGGATGTTCTGCAGGTTGGGGTCGGAGGAGGAGAGCCGCCCGGTGGCGGTGACGGCCTGATGGTAGCTGGTATGCAGCCGGTTGGTCGCCGGGTTGACCAGCCGCGGCAGCTTGTCGGTGTAGGTCGACTTGAGCTTGGTCATGCCGCGATGGGCCATGATCAGCTTGGGCAGCGGATAGTCCAGCGCCAGCTCCTCGAGCACCGCCTCGGCGGTACTCGGCGCGCCCTTGGGGGTCTTCTTGATCACCGGGATCTTCTGCTCCTCGAACAGGATCTCGGCGAGCTGCTTGGGCGAGCCCAGGTTGAACTCCCGGCCAGCGAGTTCGAAGGCCTCGGTCTCCAGTTCGCGAATCCGCCCCTCGAGCGCCTGGCTCTGGGTGTGCAGGCGCGTGGCATCCAGCGCCACGCCGTTGCGCTCCATGTGCGACAGCACCGGAATCAGCGGCCGCTCGAGGGTATCCAGCACCTCGGCGAGGCGGCCGGCATCTTCCACCTTCGGACGCAGTTCGCGATGCAGACGCAGGGTGATGTCGACGTCTTCACAGGCGTAGGGCACGGCTTCTTCGAGGGCGATCTGGTTGAAGGTGAGCTGCTTGGCCCCCTTGCCGGCGATCTGCTCGAAACTGATGGTCTTCTCGCCGAGATACTTCAGCGCCAGCGAGTCCATGTCGTGGCGTGTCGCCGTGGAGTTGAGCACGTAGGACTCGAGCATGGTGTCGTCCAACGCGCCAGCGACGCGAATCTCGTAGTTCGCCAGCACCGAGATGTCGTACTTGAGGTTCTGGCCGATCTTGCCGATCTTCGGATCCTCCAGCAGCGGTTTGAGCGCCGCCAGCACGCCGTCGCGTTCGAGCTGCGCGGGCGCATCGAGATAGTCGTGGCCGACGGGAATGTAGGCCGCTTTACCCGGCTCCAGCGCCAGGCCGATACCGACGATCGCGGCTTCCATGTAGTTGAGGCTGGTGGTCTCGAGATCGAAACAGAACGTCTCGCTGGCCTTCAGCCGCTCGAGCCAGCTGTCGAAGGCGGCCTGGGTCAGCACCGTTTCGTCTTCCCGGCTGGAGGTGGCAAGCGCGGCGTCTTCCTCGATCTCGCCACTGGCCGCCTCGCCGAGCTTCGCCCGGCTGCCGCTCTGGACGTCATCGACGCCTTCGTCCTTGCCCTCGAGCAGCTCGGTCAGCCAGTTCTTGAACTCGAGCCGCTGATAGAGCGACTTCAGCGCCTCGCGATCCGGCTCGGCCAGATGCAGGTCGTCGAGCCCGACCGGCAACTCGCAGTCGGTCTTGATCGTGGCCAGCTCGTAGGAGAGGTAGGCTTGCTCACGATTCTCTTCCAGCTTCTTCGGCATGGTCTTGGCGCCGCGAAAACTCAGCGTGGTGACGCGCTCGAGATCGGCGTAGATCGCGTCCAGACCACCCCCGATGCCCTGGAGCAACCCCAGCGCGGTCTTCTCGCCGACCCCGGGCACCCCCGGGATGTTGTCGACCTTGTCGCCCATCAGCGCCAGGTAGTCGATGATCAGCTCGGGCGGGATGCCGAACTTGGCCTCCACCCCGGCGACGTCGAGGGTCTCGCCCTTCATGGTGTTGACCAGCGTGATGTGCTGGTTGACCAGCTGGGCCATATCCTTGTCGCCGGTGGAGATCACCGCATCGCGACCACGATCCGTCGCCAGCCGCGCCAGCGTGCCGATCACGTCGTCCGCCTCCACGCCCTCGATGCACAGCAGCGGCAGGCCGAGCGCCCGGACGCAGTCGTGCAGCGGCTCGACCTGCGGGCGCAGGTCGTCCGGCATCGGTGGCCGGTGCGCCTTGTACTCGGCGAAGATCTCGTCGCGGAAGGTCTTGCCCTTGGCATCGAACACCACCGCCATGGGGCTCTGCGGATACTGCTTGATCAGGCTCTTGAGCATCGCCAGCACGCCGCGAACGGCGCCAGTGGGCTGCCCATCGGACGTGGAAAGTGGCGGCAGCGCGTGAAAGGCGCGATAGAGATAGGACGATCCGTCGACGAGGACGATGGGGGCATCTGCCATGAGCTGCATGATCCGTGGCTGGCTTTCGATGGACTCATGATACGCAAGCCTCGGCTCGGCGTCAGGGCGTTCGCCCCCCCCCTGCGCCAGTGGGGTGGAAAGCGATACACTGGGTTCATCCATATCCCCGGGAGCCTGTGCTCCAAGACCCGCGAAGGAGTCCGCCATGTCACGATGGCCGCGAATGACCTCAGGATCGCAAACGACGGCGCCGCTGGCGAGCCTGCTGATGGCGCTGCTGATCGCCGGGTCGGCGCTGCCCGCGCTGGCACAGCCCGCGGAGCAGCCCAGCATCACATCGCAGCAGGACGGCCAGCGCACGATCGACGAGTACCGCGTCAACGGCAAGCTCTACGCGATCCGCATCGTGCCCGCCAGCGGCAAGCCCTACTTCCTCTACGACGACAACGGCGATGGCGACTTCACCCGCATCGAGGCACCCAGCGTTGCGGTACCGGCGTGGGTCGGACAGGAGTGATGCCGGCGACGAACCGCGGACGTTCCAGCCCGAGGCGCCAGCGGTTCAGCACGCTCACCGGTCGGCGCCCGATAGCCGGTAGGAGAGCGCTCCGCGAGCCGCTACAATGCGCGCTGGCTTTTTTACCCTGACGACCGAGACCCCATGGCCGTATTCACTCCCTTGAGCGACGAACAGGTCGCCGATTTCCTCGAACGCTACACCGTCGGCCGCCTGCAGACGCTCAAGGGCGTGCCGCACGGTACCGAGAACAGCACCTTCTTCGTCACCACCGACCAGGGCGAGTGGGTGCTGACGCTGTTCGAGCAGGGGGAGTTCGAGGATCTGCCGTTCTTCGTCGATCTGCTGGACTATCTGGCCGCGCAGCAGTTGCCGGTGCCGGGGCCGGTCCACGATCGCGACGGTGTCGCCCTGCAGCGCCTGGCCGGCCGGCCCGCCCTGCTGTTCCCGCGCATGCCGGGCAGCCACCCCAGCGCCCCGAACCTGGCCCAGTGTGCCGCACTCGGCGATGCTCTGGGCCGGATGCACCAGGCCTCGCAGCGTTTCACCGGCCAGCGCACCAATCCGCGCGACCTCGACTGGTTGACACGGCGCCATCGCGAGGTGCTGCCGTTTCTGTCCGACGACGATCAGGCCCTGATGCGTCGCGAGATAGCCGATTACGCCAACGCCTTCGGCGGCGTCGAGCTGCCACGCGGCGCCATCCATGGCGACCTGTTCCGCGACAACACGCTCTACGAGGGCGACCGGCTCGGCGGCATCATCGACTTCTACAACGGCTGCACCGGGGAGCTGCTGTTCGATCTGGCGATCGTGATCAACGACTGGGCCAGTGACGCCGATGGCAGCCTGAACGTCGCGCGCCATGACGCGATTCTGGCACCTTACCTGAAACATCGACCGCTCTCCGACAGCGAGCGCGAACTGTGGCCGACCATGCTGCGGATGACGGCACTGCGCTACTGGCTGTCGCGGCTGCTGGTGATCCACGTGGACCCGCCGGCCCACGACATCACGCCCCATGACCCGGCGCGCTTCCGCACGCTGCTGGGCAGGCGGCTCGAGGCCGCGCCCCCCGAACTCCCCGACGCCATCGACTGAGCTGCCGGACGGACGTACGACGTCAACCACTGCACCTATGGCGACTTTCGACTAGCTTTTCCCTGACATCGGGGGTCGTGATCGTCATAATGCGCGCGAAAATGCGTTCCCGGCCCACCGTCATCGTTTACGCCGGGTGTCCACCGCCGGTCGATCGGAGAGCGTCATGAAGCATTCTTCCCCCGCCGCCAAGGCCCGCCGTACCTACAACATCGATCAATGGGGCAGCGGCTATTTCGATGTCGACGACCAGGGCCGCACGCTGGTCCGGCCGCTGGGCAGCGAAACCCCCGGGCCGACGCTGGTACTCGACGCGCTGGTCGACCGCCTGCGCGAGGCCGGATTGCGCCTGCCGGTGCTGGTGAGATTCATCGATATCCTCCACGACCGCGTCGAGCAGCTCTGCATGGCCTTCGACCGGGCGATGAAGGAGGAGGATTACCAGAGCAGCTATACCGCGGTCTATCCGATCAAGGTCAACCAGCAGCGGCGCGTGGTCGAGGAGATTCTCGCCACCCAGGAGCGTGGCCATGGTCGGGTCGGCCTGGAAGCGGGCAGCAAGCCGGAGCTGATGGCGGTACTGGCGCTGTCCGGCGACGAGGGCTCGTCGCTGATCGTCTGCAACGGCTACAAGGATCGCGAGTACATCCGCCTGGCGCTGATGGGGGAAAAGCTCGGCCACAAGGTCTACCTGGTGGTCGAGAAATACTCCGAGTTGAGCCTGATCCTGGAAGAGGCCGAGAAGCTCAAGGTCAAGCCGCGTATCGGCCTGCGCGCCCGGCTCTCCTCCGTGGGCAAAGGCAAGTGGCAGGATACCGGCGGCGAGAAGTCCAAGTTCGGCCTCACCGCCAGCCAGTTGCTGGCGATCACCGAACGGGTCCGTGACGCGGGCGCGCTGGACAGCCTGCAGTTGGTGCACTTCCACCTCGGCTCGCAGATCGCCAACATTCGCGATATCCAGCGCGGCCTGCGCGAGTGCGCCCGGTTCTATCACAGCCTGCGCGAACTTGGCGCGCCGATCGACACGGTCGATGTCGGCGGCGGCCTCGGCGTGGACTACGAGGGCACCCGCTCCCAGAGCTTCTGCTCGATCAACTACTCGATGCAGGAGTACGCCACCAACGTGGTGTGGGCCTTCCGCCAGATCTGCGAAACCCACAACCTGCCGCACCCCCAGTTGATCTCCGAATCCGGCCGGGCGCTGACCGCGCACCACGCGGTGCTGGTCACCAACGTGATCGGCGAGGAGCGGCTAGGACACATCGAGCCGGAGCGCCGGGTCGAGGGCGACGCCCATGTGGCCGAACTGTGGCGCGTCTATGACCGTCTCGAAGGCATGCGCGAGCCGCGGGATCTGGTCGAGGCCTATCACGATGTGGTCCAGGCGGTGGGGGAACTGCAGGATCGCTTCGTGCTGGGGCTGGCCAATATGCAGGCCCGGGCCGAGGGGGAGTCGGTCTACTTCGCCGCTTGTCAGCGCCTCCATCAGCGCCTCGACAGCCGCAACCGCGCCCACCGGGAGATCGCCGACGAGCTGGCCGAGAAACTCGCCGACAAGCTGTTCGCCAACTTCTCGCTGTTCCAGTCGTTGCCGGATGTCTGGGGGATCGACCAGGTGTTCCCGGTGCTGCCGTTGACCGGCCTGGATCGCGAGCCGACACGTCGTGGCGTAATCCAGGACATCACCTGTGACTCCGATGGCCGCATCGATCTCTACGTCGACGGCCAGGGGCTCGAGACCACCCTGCCGCTGCCCGAGTGGGACGACGACGACGACAAGCTGCTCGGCCTGTTCCTGGTCGGCGCCTATCAGGAGATACTCGGCGACCTGCACAACCTGTTCGGCGATACCGACTCGGTGGACGTGGCGCTGGATGCCAACGGCGAGTGGCGGCTATCGCACGTCCAGCAGGGCGACGCGGTCGCGGACGTGCTCGGCTACGTCAACTTCGATGCCGAGGCGCTCAAGCGGAAACTCACCGAGCAACTGATCGCCAGCCCGCTCACCGTCGAGGAGCGCGAGCTGTTCGTGAGCGAGCTGTCGGAAGGTCTCAGCGGCTATACCTATCTGGAGTGACGGGCCGCGAGCGCAAGATGGTCTCCGGCAAAAGAAGAGCGCCAGCGGTATTCACCGCTGGCGCTCTTCGTAGCCCGTAGCCCGTAGCCCGTAGCCCGTGGCCCGTGGCCCGTAATGGCCTTATCGCGTACGCGTGCCCACATCCAGGCCCAGCGACAGCGACAGCCCGAGAACGGCATCGCGCGGGAGCTGGCCGACGCCGGAAGGCGTGCCGGTCAGGATCACGTCGCCCGGCTCGAGAGTGAAGGTCTGGGTCATCTCTTCGATCAACGCCGGCATGTCGAACAGCATGTCGCTGGTCCTGCCGCTCTGCTGGCGCTCGCCGTTGATATCGAGATGGAACGTGATCGCGCCCCAGTCGATCTCGCCCTCCACCGGTACGAAACGCGAGATCGGGCAGGCGCCGTCGAAGGCCTTGGCCCGCTCCCAGGGGTGCCCCTTTTCCTTGAGCCGCGACTGCACGTCGCGCAATGTCAGATCCAGCGCCAGGCCGACCCCGGCCACGCCGCTCATTGCCTCTTCCGCGCTGACTTGACTCAGGCGTTTACCGATCAGCAGCGCCAGTTCGGTCTCGAAATGCACCTCGCCGTGGCTGAACTGTCTCTCGATCGGCTCTTCCAGTTCGACGGCACTGGTCGGGGGCTTGATGAACAGGATCGGCGAGGTGGGAACCGGGTTGTTGAGCTCCTTGGCGTGTTCCGCGTAGTTGCGCCCCACGCAGAGAATCTTGCCCAGCGGCAGGCCGGTCTCGAGACCGTCGACGAATCGGGTGGTAAAAGGCATGTCGAACTCCAAAGTCATGACGATGAACGTGACCGACCGTTCGACGACTCGACGTTCGCGTCGAAACGGCAACCTCCAGACACAAGAAGCCGCCGCTGGCGGCAACTCATCGAGTCTACCTCCAACGGCGGCTTATTGGCATCACGCCAGCCCGGGCCTGAGTATTGAGCGAAAAGCTCGAGGCCACGGGACGGCGATCACCACTGCTTCAGTGGGTACCCTGCTGCGGCGTCCACACTTCGTCCGGCTGGTGGGCCAGGAACGAGGGCCGCTGTTTCCTGGCGCCGAACGGCTGGACACAGGCGTTGTCGCGACGGTTGTAGACGAAGAATGCATTGCTGCGCGGATCCGGTGACATGTTGGCATTGGAGCCGTGCAGCGTGTTGCAGTCGAAAAGCAGCAACCCGCCAGCGGCACCGGTCGGCGCCTCGATACCACGCGCCTTGATCAACTCACGCAGCGCATCGTTGCTCGGTACCCCGAGCTCCTGCTGTTTCAACGACTGCTTGTGGTTGTCATCCGGCGTTTCACCGAGGCAGTGCACGAATACCTTGTGCGAGCCAGGGATCAGCATCAACGGGCCGTTGAAATGATGGTTGTCCGTCAGCACGATGGAAGCGCTGACGGCATGCATCTCCGGCATGCCATCTTCGGCGTGCCAGGTCTCGAAGTCCGAGTGCCAGTTGAAACCCTTGCCGTGGAAGCCGGGCTTGTAGTTGATCCGCGACTGATGCACATAGACATCGCCACCGACGATCTGTCGGGCACGGCCCACCATGCGCTCGTCTTCCGCCAGCTCGGCAAATCGCCGGGACAGGTGGTGGACGGCGAACAGCGAGCGAATCTCGTGACTCTGCGGTTCCGTGATCGAGAAGTCCCGGTCTCGGAAGTCGTCACGATCCAGCATGGAGGCCAGCTCGGCGCGCAGGGCGTCGAGTTCCGCCTGGCCCAGAAAGTTGGGTTCGAACAGGAAACCGTCACGCTCGAAGCGATCCAGTTGTTCGCCGTTCAGCGGGCCATCGAGATGGCGCCCCTTAACGACGTCTTCCTGACGCTGTTGCCAGAGCGCGTCCTGCGGCTGGCGCAAGCGTGTCGGATAGCGATCCTGCTTCGTCCACGTGGCGTTTCGGTTTTTGGGGGATGCGGTCTGTACTGACATCCAATCACCTCCAAGTTTGTGATCAGGGTTCAGATCCAGTCCTAGGTGCGAAGCGCTATACGAAATGAAGCGCCGCACGACACTTGATTAGGAAAGGGTCAAAGGATCCTCAGTTGTCTTTCAGTGGGATAACCATCCTAGAAAAGAGCCAAGGAATTTCAACCTGCGAGGCTCTCGTCCAGAGACGTCACGGTGACACTCACCGATCACGCGCTCGATAACGTAAATCAAGTAATCCTGAATTACCCTGCCACCGCAGCGGGCGGAGGCAAAGACGCCACGGGGCATTCATCACCACGTCATACGCAGCCACCAGACTACGCCCCACGAAGCGACGATGATCCAACCTTCACCCGCTCCAGAGGTGCGCCATGATTCGCGTCACGCTCGATCTCACCTGCTCGATCTGCGACCACGACCAGTTCCATCTCCCGGTGCGAGCCGACGAGAGACAACAGGTCCGGTGCGCCAACTGTACGGCGTTCAAGTGTTACTCCGCGGATCTGGAGAAAGCGATGATCACCCTGGCTCGCGAGCGTCAACGACGTTCCGAGCAGCAGCGGGTCAACGCCGCATGACAGCGGTGCGTCTTTACCCGGCAGGGAATCCAGGCGCTTACTGCGCCTCGAGATAAGCCAGTGAAAAGCGAGCGCCGCGACGATCAGTCCGATTCCGGGACTCTGCGCGCAGTCTCGTCGGGAAGGTCAACCCGGGGCGATCGGGATACCGGCAGTTGCCGGGCCGTGGGCTCCCAGTCGTGGTAGGGCCGCATCGGCTTGACGACCTGGTCGCGATAGAAGGAAACGAAGGGCTCCGCGATCAATGGCGGGTCGGCCTTGGGCACATCCCCGAAGCGACAGCGGAAGTTGGCACACGCCAGGGAAGCCTCGGGATTCGCCTCCGCGCTACCACTGGCCATGGCGCCAGGACTCGAGCCCAGCCCAGCGCCCGTCACACAGATGACCGTCAGTAAGCATCCAAGCGTTCTCATGGCATTCTCGCTTCGAGCTGGAATCGCGACGAAAACCCCGATTGTAGAGAGAGCCTCGCTCCGCTGCCGCCTGAAAGGCGTCATACTCGGAGCGCGAAAAGCGTGAGTCATCGCTAAGCGATCACCACCCCTCCGCCAGGGCAACGGGTAGCGGGTAGCGGGTAGCGGGTAGCGGGTAGCGGGTAGCGGGTAGCGGGTAGCGACGATGCCTTGCAAGGCGGTCGATCAACATCGCTGTCAACAGCATCGGCGGGCAGCCGGTCGCGACCGGGAGCGGGCTTGCGACCACCCCATCTCATGGCGTTCGGCGTGGCCGATCACCGCGATGAGAGCGGTGGTGCCATCCGGCGGATATAGGGCGCGAACGCGAAGCACGGCTTGACGCCCCCCACACGGGGTGAACATCAAGCCGCTTACTTCAGCGTGTCGCTCAGACGCGAATCAGCTCGGCAATGGCGCTGGCATCCGGCAAGTCGGTGACCGACCAGGCGGTACGGATCAAATTATCCTGCGCTTCCGGGGAGAGTACGCCATTGCAGCAGGAGCGGACTTTGCCCTCCAGTTCCGCATCGGTCAGGGGGTTTTCTGGCCCACCCCGATAGCGCTCATCGGCCCAGCCCGAGATTTCGTGGCCGTCCTTCAGTTGGATCGTGATGCGCGAGCGCATCTTGTCGAAGCCCTGGCCCTCGATTTCTGCGTCAAACTCGGTACGAATGCGCCGTTGCATATCCTGCATGGCCTGGGAAGCCACGAACGCATCCGAGAACTCACGCTTACCGGCCTGACGGTCCAAGGCGATCATGGCCAGAGCGGCCGGCAACGAGAACTTGGCCTGCAGGTGGTTGGCCGCGACCGGATAACGGATCGGGTTGAGAATGTTGCTCCCCGCATGGACGGTGACCTGTTCGATATTGTCCGGGGCGACATCGCCTTCGGTGACAAGCCGCAACATCAGGTCGATGGTCGGGTGAGTCAGCACGCCGCAAGGATAAGGCTTGATCGAGACGCCCGGTTCGATGATGGTCCAGACCCTGCCGAAACCCTGTTGCAGTTTTTCGGCGCTCACCCCCCCACCCTGTACGGCCATGAATCCCCAAGGGCCATCGAGCGCATCAGGATCGGCCGTGAAGCCCCGCTCCGCCAACAGCGCCGCGGTCACTCCATTTTCCGACGCGCGCCCGACGTGGAGCGGTTTGGTCATGGTGCCGAAGTTGCAACGGATACCGGCGGCCAGGCTGGCGGCGATGCCGAAGCCATGGCGTAGCTTGTCGCCGCTCAGTCCTATCAACTTGGCAGCACTGGCGAAAGCACCGAAGGTTCCGACGGTACCGCTGGAGTGCATGCCCCGCATATAGTGCTGCGGCAACATCCATTCGGAAATCTTGCACTCGACCTCGAAACCGGTGAGGAACGCTTCCATGAAGCGAGTTCCTGTCACGCCACCCAGCTTCTGGCTCATTACCAGGGTCGCGGTCAGCGATGGAATGGTCGGGTGAGTGAGCAGACCGTAGATATGGTCCGGATCCTTGCTAACCTGGCTGTCGTCCCAGTCATGGGCATGTCCGGCCGTACCGATCACGCGCGCTGCCATTGCCGCTGGCACCTTGACCTCGCCCTTGCTGAGCAGGTAGGCATCGGCACGCCCCTGGGTATCTTCCGCTTCGTCAGCGAGCAGGCGCACCGTCTGCTCTTCGGAACCCGCCACGAAGAGCCCCAGCCCGTCGAGCAGACAACGCGTCCCGATGCGCACCACCTCCTCGGGTATATCACTGAATCGGACACCTTCGATGAAGGCCACGGCTTCTGCCGTGATGTGCGTTTGTTCAGGCATTTTAGCGAATACGTTATTGGCAACTGACATGGATGACTCCTTTCTTCGAATGATGAAAGACGCGAAGTCCCCCGTAGGGAGGGACCGAGCGAATCGGTGCATGAGAGGGCTAGCCGAAGTAACGACCGCCGTTGAGGTGGAAGGTCTGCCCGGTGATGTAGCGCGCCTGCGGCCCGGCCAGAAAGCCGACGGTCGAGGCAACTTCGTCAGGTCGCCCCAGGCGAGCGGCGGATACGCTCGCCCCCTGGAGGTGCGGTGGCGGCGAGCCGGCTGCTCGCTGCGTCTCGATCTGGCCCGGCACGACACAGTTCGCGGTGATACCGCGTCCCGCCAGTTCCACCGCCAGCGCCCGCGTCAGCCCGACGACGCCCATCTTCGAGGCGATGACGTTGGCCCGCTCCGCCGCGCCGACATGCGCACTCAGTCCACCGAAGGTGATGATCGAAGCCTCGCGGGATTCGCCCAGCAGCGATAAAGCCGCATGAACGGTATAGAAGGCGCCGTCGAGATTGACGCCCATCACCTCGCGCCAGTCTTGCGGCGTAATTCGTTCGAGGGGCTTGTGCGGGCGAACCGCCGCGCAGCAGACCAAGCAATCCAGCCTGCCGAAGCGGTGATCGAGTTGCGCCACGGCGGCCCTGATCGAGCCGGGATTTGCCACATCGGCAACGACACCCAACGCTTGCTGGCCCGCCGCCTCGATGGCGGCCATGGTCGACTGCATGGACTCGCCGTCTGCCCTGGCTACGATCGCGACATCGGCACCCTGGCGGGCCAGTTCGATCGCCACCGATCGGCCGATGTTACGGCTACCTCCCGTCACCAAGGCGACCTTGCCCGCCAATGCTCTGTCCGCAGACATCACTTGGCCCCCTTGCTGGCAGCAGAACGAGGGCGACGAAAGCGTCGCAGCCAACCGAAAACAGGCTGATAGAAGAGACTGAAGGCGGCCAGCAGGAAGAAGCCGATAGCGATCGGACGATCCAGGAAACGCCAGGCATCGTGATCGAAGATGATCATGGACTGAGCCAGCGAGTTCTCGACCAGCGAACCGAGCACGACCCCCATGATGATTGGCGCGGCACCGAAGCCGTAGCGCTTGAGCCAGAAGCCAGCGAAGCCTGCGATCAGCATGATCATGACGTCGACCATGCTTTGGTTGACGCCATACGCTCCAACCACGCACAGCGCGAACACCGTCGGCCACAGGAAAGTCCGTGGGATCAGGGAAATACGCGAGAACAGCCTGGCGCCCACCAATCCGAATACCAGAAACACGACGTTGGCCAAGAACATGGCGGCAAAGATCGAGTACAGCAGATCCGGCTGATTCTCGAACAGATAGGCCCCCGGGCGGATGCCATGAATCTGGAGCCCGCCGAGGATAACGGCCGCCGTGGCCGAGCCGGGAATGCCAAGCGCCAGTGTCGGTACCATCGAACCACCCGTGGCGGCGTTGTTGGCAGCTTCCGGGCCCGCGATCCCTTCTATCTCTCCGGTGCCGAACTTGTCGCCGTTCTTGGACCACCGCCGCGCCTCGTTATAGCCGATCATCGCGGCCATGGTGCTGCCTTCGGCGGGCAGGATACCGATGAAGGTACCGATACCCGATGAGCGAAGAATCGTCGGCCAGACCCGCTTGAAATCGGTAACGGATGGCAACTTGATGGCATTGAGCGAGATACGCTCCAGTACCTTGTCGCGGACATTGGCCTGGGCTAGCAGTTCGGCAATCGCGAATAGGCCGATCAGGATCGGAATGAAGCTGATGCCTTCGTAGAGTTCGGGGACGCCGAAGGTGAAGCGCTCCACCCCGGTGGTCAGATCGACCCCCACGGTCGCGATCAGCAGCCCGAACGCCCCGCCGATCAGGTTCTTGACCGGAGACTTGCCGCTGATGGATGCCAACATCGAGAGGCCGAACACCGCTAGCGCGAAATATTCCGGCGGCCCGAAAGAGTGGGAAATCCGGGCCAGCGCCGGCGCCGCCAGCACCATTACGATCAACGACAATATCCCACCGATGACGCTGGCGACGGCGGCCATGCCAAGCGCCCGGCCCGCCTCTCCTCGCTGGGCCATGGGATAGCCGTCGAACGCCGTCGCCGCCGCCGGTGGCGCGCCCGGCGCGTTGATGAGAATGGCCGTGATCGAGCCGCCGAAGGTCCCTGCGCAATACAGCGCAGCGAGCATCGAGATGGCGGGAACCGGGTCGAGATAGATCGTGAATGGCAGCAGCAGCGCCACCGCCATGGAGGAGCTGAGGCCCGGCAAAGCACCCACCAGTACCCCGACGATAGTCCCCAACAGAATGACCGCCAGCGACATCGGATCGATAAGAATGCTAAATCCCGTCAGTATGTGTTCCATAAACGTTCCCGTTACTCAGGACAGCCAGGGTGAGAGGATTCCCTGCGGCAGCCGAAGCTGCAGCGCATAAGTGAAAAGCAGATAGATCATTACCGGTGTGCAGACGGCGTAGATCACGATCCGTCCCAGACGGCGCTCACCCCATAGCAGTGGGATCAGCAGGCAGGTCAGCGCCATGGTCAATGTCAGGCCGAGAATCTCGAACAGCAGAAATGCAGCCAGCAGCAGCCCGGCCGTTACCCACATGCGCCAGGAAATGACCGGCTTGTCCTCCTCGACGTGGCCATATCCCTGATAGAGCATCACCAGGGTCAGCACCGCCATCACCCCCAGAATCAGACGTGGCATGGCGGTGGCCTGCATGCCTTGGGCAAAGAGGGCCGGCACCGTCGAGAAGGTCGTGGTTATCCAGTAAAGCGCGACGACCATGACCAGGAGTACGACTCCCGGCAGGAGATCTCTCCAGCGGCTCAACATGGTGGAAACTCCGAGTTGGAACAGAGGAATTGGCCGAGGCCGGTAAGTCAGAAGCGAGCCGAGGCCGATGGATCACCGAGCCAGGCCCAGGTCCTGCATCGTCTCCTGGCCAGCCTTGTACATCCGACGGATCTGGCTGTCCCAGTCAGCGGCGTCCTCGATACTGGTTTCGTCGAGTCCGATGCCTTTCAGGTAGTTCTGGTAGCGGTCGCTCTCCATTCCCTCGAGCATCGCCTTTTCCAGAATTTCCTGGCGAGCCTTGGGCGTACTCTTCAGCACCACGTAGCCGCGGACGGTGGAGAACGAGATATCCAGACCTTTTTCGCTAAGCGTTGGTACGTCCGGTAGCGCCTTCATACGATCGTCGGCCATGACGGCAAGAGGACGGAAATCGCCGGCGGCGATCTGATCCCGAGTTTCGGAAATATTGAGCCCCGCTGCGTCGATGTCGCCCCGGGATAGAGCGGCGGCGAATTCGGCGCCACTATCGAAGGGCACGAAAGAGACCTTCATCCCTGCCGCCTTGGCGAAGCTCATGGCGGCAATGTGATCGACTCCTCCGATCTGGGTACCACCCCACTTGATCACGCCGGCCCTCCCCGCCTCGATGAGATCGTGAATGGACTCGTACCGGCTGTCTCCGCGAACCATGACGATGATCGGATCATCGGTAGCGCGCGCCAGGCCCTGGATATCGTCGATATCGAGTGGCGAATTCCCGCGCAGCATGGTGAAGAGGTGCGTGGGCGTGATCGCCATGACCGTATAGCCATCGGCGGGCTTGCTCTTGACGTAACTCATGGCAACCGAGCCGCCACCGCCTTTCTTGTTCTGGACGTAGACGTTGGTACCCAGTTGCGCTTGGGTCGCCAATGCCACGATTCTCGCCGTGGTGTCGGTTCCGCCCCCCGGAGAGGTGTGAACGACGATCTCGATCGGCTCGGAAGGGAAGTCGTCGGCTCCCGACGTAGCGCTAAACGCGAGAGCGGCTGTGGCCAGACTTGTCATCAACAAGCCTGACTTCATCCAATGGCGCATCGTTATTCTCCCGTTATGTACTTGTTGGGCATCGCTCATCGAGCAACTGTAAACTGTTAACAGTTTACGATAGACAGACTATTCGACCGTTCGGCCCTTCTGTACTAGACAATGGTCTAGCCAGGGGGGTTAGGGTCGTAGTCGAGAGGAGGAAGTCGGGCTGGGAGCATTCGCCGCATCAGCGACAGCGCCAGGCACGCCGAAACTCGAGACGTGAGGCAGTCGCGCAGATGTGGGCCTGTGGCAACGCGGGGGCGACATCGATGATCGCCACCAGGGAACGTTCGGATTGAACGGCGGTAAGCCAGCCAAGCGGCCTGCAGGAAAAGCGGTTAGCGCGAAAAGCCAATTGAAGACGCGGCGACGACAGGAACCAAGGGGATAGCAGCTTATGACTCCTCGAGGGTGCCAACCATTCGCTGCCAGCCGCAAATGACATGCTGACGCAAGGCTTCGGCCGCCTCGGAGCCATTGCGCCGGCGTAAAGCTTCGACGATTTTCACATGTTCCTCGTTCGAGGCCCGGAGGTTGCCATGCTGCAGGAGCCCGCGACGCCGGAAGAGATGCAACTGCTTGACGATATCACCGTAATAACGTTCCAGCGCCGGATTATCGGCGTTGGCCACCATCGTGTTATGGAATTCCAGATTGAGGTTGTAGTACGTGCTCAGGTCGTCTTCCTCGACGGCTCGCGCCATACGCTCGACCAGGCGCTGCAACTCGTCGAGCGTCTCATCGCTCGCCCGTTCGACAAGCAGCTCGCCCACCAATGCCGTCAATGCTCGCCTCACCTCGTAGAGAGCACGAGCCTCTTCAAGACTCATCTCACGGACATAGGCCCCTTGATTGGCCACGTTACGGATCAGACCGGCGTTTTCGAGACCCCGACAGGCCTCTCGAATCGGACCCCGACTGATATTGAAGCGTGCCGCCAGTGCACTCTCGTTGATGCGGTCACCCGAAGATAGCTCGCCAGAGATGATCATGTTCTCGATCGCTTCACGGACGATCGATGTCAGCGTGCTCGATCGGCGCTGACCAATCTGATCCATGGTGGTATCCAAGGCTATTCCCTCATCTGTGGCGTGGCACGCCAAAGTGTAAACTGTCGACGATATCCAGTCCATCGACGTCGAACCTCATTGACAGTGCCAGCATTCGAGCTCTATGGCCCTTCCCTCGGCACCATTGGAGCCCCCCCGCCGTGGCTATCCGCCGTCTCGCAAGATCGATCAACGTCTCATGATCACCATCGCGCTCCTCGGCGGAGAGTGCTTCGACACGAATGTACGGTCACGGAACATCGAGCCCTACGAAAGTATCTGAAATTTCTTTCGCTCCAGGACTACACTTTCTTTGTTTCTTGTCGTTAACTTATGTTAATTCGGCAGTAACAGCGGCCGTAGGTCAGTTTCCAGGGGCGACCATGAACGACATCCTCTCGGAAACGACCAAAGATCGATTTCTGGTTGCTTCCCTGCGGCCGCTTCGACCCGGCATGGCAAACGGTCCTCCCTGACGGTTTTCCATCGCCGGGTTTCTTTTGACCGCTCCTCTCTCCCCGCAGATGACAGCCCTGGACACTCACCGGAGCAGACAGCCAGACCCGCTCATCGATTTCAGACAGCACCTAGCGCTGCCGAGTGTAACGGCGAATCGAACACCCGGATAATTTGAATAAGTATCTTACTGTTTTTATTAATTAATTTGTTATGTAACTTTTGTTTTCATTTTACCTATCCCCTTTCTGCCACATAACGGCCACAATGTTTCCCATGCACTGCTCGGACGGAAAAGATCCCGTCCAGTTGCAACTGGGTTCATGGTCACAGTTCGCAGGGAGCAGCATCTTCAGGCCCGTAAGCAAGTCATCATCAGAATGACGCTTATCGGGCCGTTTTTTTCGGGTCCAGCGCTGCCGCATGGCACGGGCGTGACCGAGGCCTCGTTCGCCCTGGTGCCCACGCGCCCTCCGGGGGATGGTCTCCGCCTGAATAGCGATTGCGACCGTTTATTGTGGCGAGTACGTGTGCGACTACACCGGATGCGTCACTTCGCCTGCCCACTGTCGCGCCGTCGATCGCCTGGATTGCATGGCGATCCTGTATCCACTTGTACAGAAAGGATCTTTGACCGGACGGCGAAGACAGGCGTCGTTACTTTGTTGACGCCAACGAAAAAAGCCACCCGAAGGTGACTTTTCAGCGATACCTAAACCAATGAAACCAATGGCTTTTTGGTGCCGGTAAGTGGACTCGAACCACCGACCTACGCATTACGAATGCAAGAGCGAAGTACCACGCTACGCGGGATTCGCCCAACAATCTCAGTAAATACGGGCCTCTAACGCTAACCTGACAAGTCATCGATGGTCACTTTTTGGCACACCGACTGTACCAATAATGCACCACGTGGAGAGCCATGGAGAACCTGGGTTGTCTATCGATCTACGCGAGCCGTCGCAATCATAGCAGCGAGACAGCGAACCAGGTGTGGATAAGCCGACATTTTGCATAAATCCGCATAAAAAACTGCACCCTTATAACCCCCAATGCGGCCAGTACTGGCGCGGCTTCCGCCCTCCTGCAGAGGTGCGTAATTTCCGCCCCATTTAGCGCGCGGGCGGGGCGGGGTGCTGATCGCGCGGCTCGGGTGCGCGCCAGGGCCCGTGGCAGGGGTAGGCGTGCCGCCTGCGGGCTGATCGGGAGTTGGACCGAGAGCGGGAATGGGGAAAGCGCCGCGCCGCTCTGGCGGCTGCGTTGGCGGTGCGTCGGGGACGCATGCGAATCGAAAAGCTAACGCGTCGCGTTCGATGTGAGCACATCGCGCGGGCAAAAAAATGCCGCCCGGGCGGGCGGCGAGGTCTACTAGAAGTCAGCAGTTTACAAGCTGGGCGCGCTAGGGTCGACTGCTCGCGGGGAGTCCAGCGAGTATGGATCGAACCGCACCACCTCTTCGCCGACGCGGTCGTTGATCTCGAGCATGGTCTGTTGCAGCGGCTCGAGCTCGTTGGCCACGAACACCCGGGCGGCCTTCTCGACGTCACCGAACCCGCCCGTGTTGCTCGGGATGATGCCCATCAGCTGCGGCGGGATCCGGTGACCGGCGAGCTGATCGTCGCGGGTGATGTTCTTGATGTGCCAGAACTCGTCCTTAGCCGCTACCTCCGATACCGGGATGATCTGGACGCCGTCCTTCTTGCCCTTCGGCGCGTACATGAACAGGTTCTTGAAGTTGCCGACGCCCTTCGACTCTTTGAGGGCTTGGCGCATCGCGTCGATATCCTTCTTGTCGTGCGCCTCGTCGTTCACGTACATGATGAACCCGGCATGGGAGCCGTTGAGGTAATACCGGCGCCGGAACAGTGTTGCGCTCTCGTTGAGCCATGCCGACTGCAGCGAGCCCAGGTAGTCGGGCAGACCGTAGACCTGCTGATCGATGTCCGGCTCCATCAGGTGGATCGTCCGACCCTCGGGCAGCTCGGCTTTGTTCACCCAGTCCGGTACCCAGAAGTAGCGATTCCGGTTGCCGCGACGCATGTACTTCGCCGGGCGGCGCTGCAGCTCGAGCAGCCGCCCCAGACGCCCGCGGACCTCCTCCAGATAGCAATTGCCGAACACCAGGTGATCGAGCGCCAGCGCGCTAAATGTCTGTCGATTCAGCAGCGGGTGCGGCTTGAAGGTGCGTAGAAGGATATTCCGCTTCACCTGTAGCGCTGAGCCATGATGAGCGGTGGCGCGGTAGCTCTTCGAGAGAACGTCGAACGGGACCGGCGGCTCGTACCACTCGTTCGGCGAGAGCCAGACGCCCTCATAGAACACGTCGCGCATGGTGGTGACCGGTTCCGGATCGCCAAAGCTGAACGCCTCGGCCCGGGCTGGCTCGCTGGATTGCCCCATGATCGCGGGAACGCGGACGCGTGGCTTGGCGGCGACTGGCTCGCTCATTCGTAGAACTCCATCATTGATTCGCTGGTCTCGCCGGCCGGGCCGTCGATCGGTTCGAAGTGCAGGGCATGCATCGTCGCCCAGGCCAAGTCGGCATGGCCTGTCTGCGCGTTGCGCCCGGATACGTAGGTGAATTGGCGGCCGCTGGCCGTGAGCTGCTTCTTGATCGCCATGAACGACTGAGCCAGGTCGACCCAGCCGGCGTCGAATTCGAGCCGGTCCTTGCGGATGATCTGCTGGGCCTGCAGCACCATCTGGGTCTTGAGCTCGACGGTGTAGTGATACCGGGTGACGAGCGGGAACCACTTCTCGACGTGCTCGGCCACCGCCGCGCCGACACCGGTGGTGTCGATGCCGATGTGGTCGATGTCGTACTTGTCGGCGAACTTGCGGATGAAGGCCGCCTGCTCTTCGTAATCCTGTCCTTTGAGGCGATGCCGCTCGAGGATCCGATGCTTCTCCCCTGCTGCTTGCGCGGGCAGCACCACGACAAGCCCCGCGCCGTCGCCGTCCTCGTTGCGCCCGGTCGGGTCGTAACCGATCCAGACGCCGCGATTGCCGACCGGTCTCGGTGCATAGGGACGGTAGACGCTTTCCCACTCTTCCCAGGCATCGACCATGCAGCCCTGCATGACACCGAGCGGGAACGCCGACTGGCTGTCGTCGACGAACTCGCACTCGAACAGGTTGGCGAATTCGTCGTCGCTGTACTCGAACTGCAGATCCTCGACATCGAACAGATCGCACCCGCCGGCCTCGGCGTCGTGAACGGTGACGATCTGTTTCCACTGGCGATCCCCGCACAGCGCACCGTCGGCGAGCGCGGCATGGCTCACGTCGATGTCGACCCGGTCGGCTTTCTTGCGCCGCTTGTTGATCCGCTCGCCCGTCCAGAACGTGTACGCCTCGTGCGCGATCGATGACGGCGTCGAAAAGTAGGTCTGCCGCCACTGCTTGTGCGTCGCCATCGCCGAGGCGACTTTCCGGAACTGCTCGAAACCGTGGATCCAGAAGTATTCATCGAGATAGACGTCGCCGTGATAGCCCTGGGCGGTCTTCGAATTCGTGCCGAGGAAGTGCAACTGCGCGCCATTGTCGAGAACGATCGGATCGCCTTTCAGCTCGACGTCGCACGTCTCTTTGACGAACTGAATGATGTACTGCTTGAAGATATGGGCCTGAGCCTTCGAGGCGCTGAGGAAGATCTTGTTCTTCCCCGTTTTGAACGCATCGACGATGGCCTCCCGGGCGAAGTAGAACGTCGCGCCGATCTGGCGGCTCTTCAGGATGTTGCGGATCCGGTGCTTTTCGCCGGCGCGTAGCCACTGGCGCTGATACTCGAACAGGGACTCGAGGAACGCCATCTCCAGCGCCTCGAACTGTTCTTCCGTGAGCGCGTTCCGCTTGGGCTTGCGCTTCTCGCCTGCGTTGCGCGCGGCGATATTCGGATTGAGGTCGCCCTCTTTCCCCGTCTCTTGATACCGGTGCACTCGCGCCAGGCGCTCGATCATCCGCCCGAGGGCGTCGATCTCCTTGTAATCTCCGTTCCCCTTACGCTCCTTGCCGATCAGTTGCACCAGACGCGCTTCGAGCGCGCCCTCGAGACGCTGGGTCGGGCTCGCCTCAGCCCAGCCGTCGCGGTCCTTCCAGCTGTGAACGGTGGCCGCCTTCACATCGATGAATTCGGCAATACGCGCGACGCGCCAGCCCTGCCAATAGAGATGGCGAGCCGTGAGTCGCGGGGAGTCGAGTGTATCGGGGGCTGTCGTCGTCATGCGGCCAGCGTACCCGCGCGCTAGACGTCGCCATCGGCGCACGCGTTGTAGATCGCGAATCTACAACGCGGCTTGGTTGAGCGAATGAGAGTCGACGCGGAACCTGACCGCACTTTGCACCGAAACCGACTTCGCCAAGCTCACCCGCTGAGGAAACCCCATGCCCTGGCACGTTATCGCAACCGAAGGCGCCACCACCGATGGCCGTCAGATTCCGGCCGACTGGCTCGAGAAGATGGCCGCGAACTTCGATCCGAAGACCTACGGATGCCGCGTCAATCTCGAGCACATCAAAGGCGTCCTACCCGATAGCCCGTTCAAGGCCTACGGCGACGTCACGGCGCTGAAAGCCGAGAAGAACGACGCCGGCAAGGTTCAACTTCATGCGGAGATCGACCCGACCGACGAACTCAAAGCGCTGAACAAGCTGCGCCAGAAAGTCTATTCGTCCATGGAAGTCGACCCGGATTTCGCCGGCACCGGCGAGCCCTACCTGGTGGGCCTGGCCGTCACCGATAACCCAGCCTCGTTGGGCACTCAGATGCTCCAGTTCAGTGCCAGCGCCGGCGATGCATCGCCGATTGCCGGTCGCAAGACGCGGCGCGAAAACCTCTTCTCCGCCGCCGTGGAGACAGATCTCGATGGCTACGTCGAGCAGCCGGCCGACACCAGCCCGTCGCTGCTCGATAGCGTGAAAGCCCTGTTCAAGCGACACGACGCGAAGACGGAAAAAGGCTTTTCCGCGTTCCGCACCGATCTCGAGCAGACGCTCGGGCTCTTCGTTCAGCGCCACGCGGCACTCGAGGCCGATATCGCCCAGCGCCCCACCGCGGACGCGTTCGCCGAGTTGCAAACCGCGCACGAAGAGACGCGCACCAAGCTCGACGAGCTGTTCAACACGCTCGACAACACCCCCGATCAACCGCTCCGCTCACCCGCTCTCGGCGGCAACGGCGGTACCGAACTGACTGACTGCTAAGGACCGCCACACCATGCGCAACGATACTCGCGTCGCCTTCAACCGCCTGACCGCACACATCGCCCAGCTCTCCGGCGTCAATTCCGCGACGGAATCCTTCGCGGTCGAGCCCAGCGTCCAGCAGACGCTGGAAACACGCATCCAGGAATCGAGCGAATTCCTCAGCCTGATCAACGTGATCGGCGTCGACGAGCTCAAGGGCGAAAAGCTCGGCCTCGGCGTCACCGGCCCGATTGCCGGTCGTACCGACGTCTCGGCCAAGGACCGCTCGCCGCGCGACGTCACCGCCCTGAGCGCGAACACCTATGAGTGTGTGTCCACCGAGTTCGACACGGCCATCCCCTGGGGCAAGCTCGACGCCTGGTCACGCTTCCAGGACTTCCAGACTCGCGTCCGTAACGTGATCCTGCGCCAGCAGGCGCTGGACCGGATCATGATCGGATTCAACGGCACGACGGCAGCCATCGAGACCGATCGAGCTGCAAACCCGCTGCTGCAGGACGTCAACAAGGGCTGGCTGCAGCAGTACCGCGATCACGCCCCCCAGCGCGTCATGACTGGCGCCGCAACGGCCGGCCAAATCGTCATCGACCCCACCGAGAAGACAAACGCCGAAGGCAAGGTGATCGGGATCGTTGGCGATTACGCCAACCTCGACGCCCTCGTCATGGACGCGGTCAACGAGATGATCGATCCATGGTTCCGTGAATCCACCGATCTGGTGGTGATCATGGGTCGCAAGCTGCTCGCCGATAAGTATTTCCCGCTGGTCAACAAGAATCAGCCGCCAAGCGAGCAGCGCGCGCTGGATCTGATCATCAGCCAGGAGCGCGTTGGCGGCCTGCAAGCCGTGCGTGCACCGTTTGTGCCGGACGGCACGATCTTCATCACCGCGCTGAGCAACCTCTCGCTCTACTGGCAGAACGGCAGCCGTCGCCGCTACCTGCGCGACAAGCCGGAGCGCAAGCGTGTCGAGAACTACGAGAGCTCGAACGATGCGTACGTCGTCGAAGACTACGGCTTCGGCTGCGTGATCGAGAACATCGACACCACCAATGCGTAAGGGGAAGCCATGACAAGCCCAGCCCGCCGGCACTTCCAACGCGTCACCGCCGCTCAGTCGGCCGGTGGCGCGGAAGCCGGCCAGCAGCAGAGCGGCGATCAGTACGAACTGATGATGGCCACGCTCTACGACGCCCGCCTGTCGCTGAAAAAGGTGAAGTCCACCGAAGCCAAGATCGCGATGAAGCGCGAGCTGCTGCCGCAGTTCGACGCCTACATCGAGGGCGTTCTCGACGCCGGCAACGGCGCCCGAGATGAAGTGGTCACCACCGTCATGATCTGGCGTCTCGACGTTGGCGACCTCGAAGGCGCGCTGGCGATTGCCCGCTACGCCATCGAGCACGATCTCGACACGCCCGACCGGTTCGAGCGCGACACGCCCAGTCTCATCGCCGAGCAGCTGGCCGAGGAAGTCTTGAGCCAAATCGAGAGCATCGACGACGAGACGCGCCAGCAACTCGGCACGCGCCTCGCGGCGATCATGTCCGGCGCCCACGACCTGATCGACGGCGTCGACATGCACGACCAGATCACGGCCAAGTTCCGCAAAGCCTATGGCTACGCATTGCGCGACGCCGGATGCCCCGTTGCCGCCGTCGAGCAGTTGAAGCGAGCGCTGGAGCTGAACGACCGAGTAGGCGTGAAGCGGGACATCGAGAACCTCGAACGCCAGATCAAGAAGAACGCTAGCGATCAGCCCAGCGGCTGATGCTGCAACCGAGTCGCACGCCGACGGCCGGGAGGCATCGGGCGGAGATCCGGGCATCGTGCCCCACATCGTCGATCCCCGATCCACCTCCCTTTTTGAACGGAACGCGCCATGTCTCTAGTCGCCCACGGCGGCAGCAACACCCAGCCCGCCCCAGCGCCACCGATCACGAATAACGGATTCTGGCCCGACATCGAGCCAGGTACGTTTCGCGAACGTCATCGCATCGATACGACCGTTACGCCCGGTCGCGTCGAGCACGCGCTCGGCATCGCCATGCGCGATATCAACCGGCAGCTCGCCGACTTTCAGGCCCGGCAATGGGAAGCGGACATCACTGCCGCCGATGCGATACCGGCCGAGCCCTGGCAGATCCCCGGTCACACAACCGAGCTCTACCAGCAGGCGGTGTTCTCGGAAGCCCACGCGCGGATCCTCGAAAGCTACCGGAACTACAGCGCGACACGCGACGGCGACGAGCGCGGCGAGATCAAAGACGAAGCGGCGGAGGACTACCGGCGCGATGCCCGCTGGGCGGTTTCCGAGATCATCGGCGAGCCACACACCACGGTTGAGCTGATCTGATGGCCCGCGTCGTCTACGCCCATCAGTACGACACCGTCGACGCGATCTGCCAACGCGTATACGGCCACACGGCGGGCGTCACGGAGCAGTTGCTCGAGCAGAATCCCGGCCTTGCTGATCTCGGGCCGATGCTGCCCCAGGGCACCGCGATCACGCTGCCGGATGTCGTCCAGCAGCCTCAGAGATCGGCCGTCGTTCAGCTATGGGACTGATGCCATGACCGCGCGACTACGCCACCCACGCAAACAGCCCGATCCGATAGTCGTGCTGATCACCCTTCTGATAGCTCACGCAGGAACGGCCATGGCCCAGCAATTGAACATCACCACCGAAGCCATCAAGTCGACGCCGCCCGCGATCGTCACGCTCCTGCATGCCGGAGGCATGACGCCCAGTGACTGGATCACGGTGCTCACGCTCGCGTATCTCGCCCTGCAGATGGGGCTGATCATTCCGAAGTACCTCGAGAAGATCCGCAACTGGTGGGAGCGCATCAGAGGAGGCCGATCATGAAGAATCTGAGCCGCTGGCTTGGCGGGAGTGTGATTGGCGGGGCATGCGGCATTGCGCTATCGATCTCGATCGGCGTCGTCAAACACTACGAAGGCACCGAGCTGGAGAGCTATCCGGATCCGGTCGGCATCCCGACGATCTGCACAGGCCACACCGGGCCGACGGTCAAGCTCCACCAGACCAAGACGCCCGAAGAGTGCGAGGCGCTGCTCGCCGGCGATCTCGGTACCGCCTTCGATGCCATCAACCGAAACGTGACACCCGAGATCAACGCCACCATGCCGCCGACGCGGCGAGCGGGGATAGCCAGCTTCATCTTCAACGTCGGCGAGGGCGCGTTTCGGCGCTCGACCCTGCTCGAGCTGCTCAATGCCGGCCAGCCTCGGGCGGCGTGCGATCAACTGTCCCGCTGGGTCTATGCCCAGGGCAAGAAGCTCGCCGGGCTCGTCAAACGTCGCGCCGCCGAGCGCGAACTCTGCCTCGCGGGTCTGGAGTGAACGGCCGCGCGCTGGCTGTTGTCGCCGGCCTCGCCATCGCCGCTGGTACCGGCTGGCTCGCCCGGGGCTGGTTCGAAGACGCCCAGCGACTGACCGAAGAGCGCGCCGCGCGTCTGGTCGCTGATGCCGCGATGGCACGCGAGGCCGGCATCGCCGGCGTCGTCGAGGATCGCCTGGCCGAGCTCGACGCGAACGAGCGCGTTATCGATAGAGGGATCATCCGTGAAATTCAGCAGCCGATTTACCGCAACGTGTGCCTTGGCGATAACGCTGTGCGCTTGCTCAACGACGCCGCAGCCGGGCGAGCCCCCGAATCAACAGAACCTCAAGCGCAAATGCCCGGCGACACTGCCGCCACTGAATGATGGCACCGGCGGGGAAATCACACTCACCATGAACGCTTGGGCGTGGCAGTACCACGACTGCGCCACGCGTCATAACGGCCTGGTGGACGCTCTCGATGCGCAAGCTGACTAGCCTTCGCCAGCATCTACTGACTAGCGTGCCGGGGCTCGCCGCCGATCCGGATCGCCTGCGCACCTACGTGCCGGAAGGCAATATCGCCTTCAGCCGTGGGCTGAATCTCTCGCACGAGTATCGCGTCACCGCCGAGGTCATAATCATCGGCACCGATGGCGACCTCGATCCGATCATGTTGCCGATGCTGCAATGGCTCGGCCGCTATCAGCCCGACGTCGACCCGGCCCAGGCACTGCGATTCTCGGCCGAGATTCACTCGAACACAGAGGTAGACGTCATTTTCAGCGTCGAACTGACCGAGCGCGTCGTCGCCCTGGTCGACTGCGCTACCGGGCAGATTCGCAGCGAACACCGCATGCCGGAATATCCGCTCGACCCCTGCCCCGCCGAACGGTGGCAGCTGCTGGTACGTGATGACCCGAATGCCGATTACACCCTCGCCGCCGAGTGGCAATCTCCGTGACCACTGACGATCTCGAGATTCTCGAAGAGTGGGTCCAGCCGCTGATCGAGGAGCTCGAGCCATCCGCGCGGAAAAACCTCTCGCGCCAGATCGCCCTCGCGCTGCGCAAAAGCCAGCAGCAGCGGATCCGGCAGCAGAAGAATCCCGATGGCTCCGCGTACCAAGCCCGCGTCGGCAAGAAACAGACCCGCCGCGCGCGAAAGCGCCTGCGCTTCATCTACGAGAAGCCAGGCCATGAACCGGAAGAGCGCGAGATCGTCAACTGGATCCAGACGCCGCAGACTTACTTCGGCTATGACGAGCGCAAAGGCGGAGACCTGCGAACCTTCCTGAAACGCCGCGTCGTGCGCGTGATCGAGCGAGATCTCACCCCCGTCGCCCGTCCCGGTGCTCGTGGCAAGCGCAGCCCGGATAACCGGATGTTTCAGAAGCTGGCCACCGCGCGCTACTTGAAGATGAACGCCACGGCTGACGGCGCCTCGGTCGGCTACGAAGGCCGCATCGCTCATATCGCTCGCATTCATCAGGAAGGCCAGACCGCCCCGGTCAATCCCTATGTCCGCCACGACTACCCCGAGCGCGAGCTACTCGGCGCCACGCCGGACGATATCGAGATGATCCACGACATGCTGGTGCGGCACCTCGGATCCGATATGGATGGCTAGGCCGTTGTAGATTCGCGATCTACAACGGCCCCCGCTTCCGCCCATCCGAACGTCGCGCAACCATCGCGGCATGAACAACGCCGCCGAACTCCTCCGCCTGATTCACAACCTGATCCGCCTCGGCACCATCGCCGAGGTGGATCACGCGGCCGCGCGCGTGCGCGTCAAATCCGGCGACATGCTGACCACCTGGCTGCAGTGGCTGACCCTGCGCGCCGGCACCACTCTCGACTGGGATCCGCCGACCGTCGGCGAACAGGTCATCCTGTTTTCTCCTGGTGGGGATCCTGCCTCGGGCGTCGTACTCACCGGCCTATTCAGCACCGCTAACCCATCGCCAGCCAATGCCGCCAATCTCTGGCGCCGAGTGTTCCCGGATGGCGCCGTGCTCGAGTACGACCACGAAGCGAGCCACCTGCGCGCCACGCTCCCCGGCTCCGCTTCTATCGACGCCAAGGCCGACGTCACCGTGAACACCGCCGCCGCCCTCACCGCCACGGCCGGCGGCGGCGCAACGATCAATGCCAATACCGTCATCAACGGCAACCTGACCCTGAACGGCAACTTCAGCCAGCCCAGCGGCCAGACCGCGACGATGGCCGGCGATGTCGCGTTCAAGGGCGCAGTGACTAGCAACGGCAAGAACATCAGCTCGAGCCACACGCATGACGGTGTACAGCGCGGCGGCGACAAAACCGAGGGTGTCAGCTGATGGGCGGCATGAGTCGAGGCAACGGTACCGCCCTGACGGGCATCGACCACATCCGTCAGTCCATCGCCGACATCCTGACGACGCCCATCGGCTCCCGCGTCATGCGCCGTGATTACGGCTCACTCCTGCCGAGCATGATCGACCAGCCGCTCAATGACGCCACGCTACTGCAGGCCTACAGCGCCTCGGTCATGGCGATTCTGCGCTGGGAGCCGCGCGTCCGCGTCACCGCGATTCGAAAGAGCGTCAGCACCACCGAGCCGGGGCGCGTCACCTTCGAGATCGACGGCGTCACCAACGACGACAACGTCGTCGCCCTGAGTATTCCCCTATCGGAGCGCGCCTCATGAGTGGCGGTTTTACAGCGGTCGACCTCTCTCGCCTGCCGGCGCCTGATGTCGTCGAAGCCATCGAGTTCGAGACGATATTCGAGGCGATGCTCACCGACCTGCGCGAGCGCGATCCCAGCTTTGACGTCACCGTCGAGTCCGACCCCGCTTACAAGGTTTTGCAGGTCGCCGCCTACCGCGAGATGCTGTTACGACAGCGCATCAACGAAGCCGCCAAGGGCGTCATGCTCGCCTACGCCATCGGCTCGGATCTCGATCACCTGGGCGCGCTCTACGGCGTCGAGCGTCAGACGCTGACCATCGGCGATCCCGATGCCATCCCGCCGGTCGAACCAACGTTCGAGACCGACGCGGATTTTCGCCGCCGCATCCAGCTTTCTCTTGAAGGGTTCTCGACCGCAGGCCCGGAAGGCGCCTACGTGTTCCACGCGCTGTCGGCCGATGGCGCCGTGCTGGATGCCAGCGCGACCAGCCCATCGCCCGGTGAAGTCGTCGTCACCGTGCTCTCACGGAATGACAACGGCAACGCGCCGGCGTCACTGCTCGAGATCGTCGATGCCACGCTTTCCGCCGAAGACGTCCGACCGCTGACCGATCACGTCACTGTTCAGTCGGCCGAGATCGTCGAATATCGCATCGACGCGACGCTCTACTTCTACGCCGGGCCGGATCGTGAGGTGGTCATGCGCCAGGCGCGCGAACAGGCCACCGCCTACGCCGAGCAGCAACACCGGCTCGGCCTCGATGTGACGATGTCCGGCCTTTACGCCGCGCTGCATCAGCCCGGCGTCCAGCGGGTCGAGATCGCCGCGCCGGCGGCGAGCCTTGTCGTCGACCGCACCCAGGCGACGTTCTGCACGGCCATCGATCTGACCGATGGGGGCCTCGATGAGTAGCAATAGCCTCCTGCCCCCAAACGCCACCGCCGCCGAACGCGCCCTCGAGACGACCACGGCGACGGCAAGCGATCTACCGGTACAGCTGCGCTCGCTCTGGAACCCGGATACCTGCCCCGCGGATCTGCTGCCCTGGCTGGCCTGGGCGCTGTCGCTGGATTCCTGGCAGCCGTACTGGCCAGAGCGAATCAAGCGCCAGAGAATCCGCGATGCTATCGAGATCCAGCGCCGCAAGGGCACCGCGAGGAGCGTGAGAGACGTCGTCCGCTCGTTTGGCTCGAGCCTAACCATTCGTGAGTGGTGGCAGCGATCCACGCCCGGCGAACCGCACACCTTCGACGTGACCCTCTCGCTCGGTGCCGATGTACCCAATACCGCCGAGTACCAGCAAGACATCGTCGACGAGATCTCACGCACAAAACCCGTGCGCAGCCACTTCACATTCACCGCCGGGCTGAACGCCACCGCCGGCATCGGCATCGTTGCCGTCGCCCGCCCCTATATCTATCGCCGCCTGACGGCCACAGCAGACTGACGGAGAGCCCATGGCGATTCGATTCATTGTCACCGACGCCGGCCGCGCGGCGCTGACCAACGACGACAACACCGGTACCGGCGCACGCCGGATTGCAGAGATCGGCCTCGGTAGCGGCCAGTACACGGCCGGCGACCGCACTCGCACCGACCTGGTCGACCCGATCAAGCGAATGGACACCATCGGCGGCGAGACCGTCGCGCCGGACATCATTCACGTCACCCTGCAGGACGAGACCAACGACACCTACAGCGTCGGCGAGATCGGACTGTTCCTCGATAACGGCGTGCTGTTCGCTTACACCAGCCAGCCCAACGACTGGATCATCGAGAAAGCCGCACCGGCCACGTTGCTACTCGCCACGGATATCGAGATCGCTGATATCGACGTCTCGTCGCTCACGTTCGGCGATGCCGCGTTTCTCAATCCACCCGCGTCCGAGACGGTCCTGGGCGTGGTCGAGATCGCCACCCAGGACGAGGTCGACGCCGGTACAGACCGCCGTCGCGCCATCGTTCCGCGCACCCTGAAAGCGTTCATCGACAAGGTACTCAAGGCGTACGCCACGGTGCAGCAGCTCGCCGACCACGCAGCCAGCCGCAATCACCCGGCGGCTAACACCACCAATCAGGGTATGGTCGAACTCGCGACCTACCAGGAAACCAAGGATGGCGCGGACAACACTCGCGCAGTCACGCCAGCGGCCAATAAAGCTGCGCTGGACCAGCACCGACAGGAAACCGGCGCCCACGCCGCCGACCGTATCAGTCTGGGCGACCTGCCCAAACTCGGCGGCCCATCAACGGTGCAAGCTGCGTTCGCGGCGCTGGGCACGGCAGCCCGCCGTGATGAAGGCGCGGGTAAAGGGCTGGACGCGGACAAGCTGGACGGACTGGATTCGGAACGGTTCATGCGCAGCGATGTCGCGAATTCCGTGTTGTTGCTCGGCAATCGAGAAGCCGGTGATGTGAAAGAAGACGGCGCCGTTATCTTCGATCACAGTCACGGCATCTATGTCTACATGACCTCGCCGCCTATCGGCACGGAAGGCCCGTACGCTGTCATGACGGCGGCGACAACTCAGGCTGGCAACAACATCGAGATAACCGGTGGGAAAAGCAAAGACAGCATTCCCACGATTTCCGTCAAGCAAGGGTCTGGGTCAGGTCTGGACGCGGACAAACTAGACGGACTCCAGGCAAGCCAATTCATTCGAAGCGACGCCAAGAGCCAGCTCAAGGGAGAGTTACAAGTCGATTCCGACCAAGGACTTATCATCGTCTACAGAAGCGCCGGTGGGCTGCGTCTATCCGGGTTCGCAAACGGAGAGACTCATTTCATTCATGGCCCCGAAGGCAACGGGGATGACATCTTCAGAATCACAAGACGTGGAAAAAGAAGCTACGAGGTATCAGTCGGTAATGGCGGCGGTTTTTCTGAACTCTGGCATGCCAATAACCTTAATCCAGTAAAGGTCGGTGCCGCTAACCAAACGGTAGGCGATGGGTTTCATGTAAACGGCAATAAATTTTACTTCGGCACTGATGGCAACAAAGAGCATAACTTGTTCGATAACGACGGCGCTGGCAACGCCGGCTTACAGTTCGGCATGGACAAGGACAAATCGACAGCCGTCGGCGGCGCCGTCGAGTTCCAAGCGGATATCGACAATAGTGATAATTCAGCTTGGAGGATTAGCCTCGACAGCCGGAAGCGAAACAAGGGAGATTCAATAAATTTCGATCAGGAGCTTGTGGGAAGCCGAAGCGGCCTTCAATGGAACGGCAACAATATCTGGCATGAGGGCGATGCAGCGCGCAGCCGAGGAACCAGCGGATATGTCAAAAATCCCGATGGCACCATCATTCAATGGGGTGAAGTGAACAACCGGTCGGGTGGTAATTCCGGTGGCGCATACGATACATGGAAGATCGGATTTCCCATCACGTTCCCTAACGCGTGTCGCCAGGTTATCCCATCGTTCGGAAATCTCCAGTTCGGCGGATCATCACGCGCCATGCTTTGTGCCGAGCAGCTTGAGAACAATCGTTTCCAGCTCGCGATTGGTGCGGAACAACCGTACTCGGGACAAACCGTTCGTTACATCGCCGTGGGGTACTGATGATGCATTACAGCGCAACGCAGAACGCGTTCTACCCATCCGAAATGCAGGCCGATTACATCGCTGCTGGCACCTGGCCAGATGATGCCGTCAACGTCGACGACGAGACGTTCCGGATTTTCGGCTTGGGGGAGCCACCCAGCGGCATGATTCGAGTGGGAGACGATACTGGTCAACCTAGCTGGCAACCGTCCCCAGCAGAACCCATCGAGTCGGTCGCCGCGCGTCAGCGTGCCCTCATCGAATCCGCCCTCTCCGCCACTCTCGCTGCCGGCATGTCCTACACCCTGCCCGACGGCATCGACGACGTGATCCAGACCCGCCCCGACCAGGATGAAGCGAACCTGCTCGGCCTGGCGATCGAGGCCCGTGACCTGCGCACCGCTGGCGAAACCGGCGCGGTGATGTCGCTGCGCGCCCAATCGAACCGGGTCTACACGCTCACGCCCGAACAGATGATCGCGCTCACCGATGCCGCCAAGAATTTCAAACAAGGCCTGCTCGCCAAGAGCTGGCGACTCAAGGACGCCGTCAGCGCCGCCGAAGCGGCAAAGGACCGCGCCGCGCTCGAGGCGATCACCTGGAACAACGACACCCCCAACGAGGAAACCGCATGAACCGAACGAACTGGCAACACGCGCTGATCGGCGCCGTCATGATGCTGGTCGCCTGGGCGATACTCGCCCTTTTAAATGTCGCGGGCGCGGCTCTAATCGCGTTCGCGATCCCCGTCGTCTGGTTTCTCGCCCGGGAGTGCACTTCCCACGAGTACCGGCTCGGCGTCGCGCGTGGCTGGCGCTGGGGAAAGAAGCTGCCCGTTCGGTGGTGGGAGGGAATCGCCCGGGGCTGGACGCGGGATTCGATGCTCGACTGGGTCACCCCCGCGCTGGTCTGCCTGTTACTGCTCTACGCCATACAAATCGGAGCCGGCGTCTTTCTGACATAGCTCAGCCGAATCCAAGTCCCCCAGATAAGCCCGCCACGCGCGGGCTTTTTCATGCCCGCGCGCGCCCTCCGTTGTAGATCACCAATCTACAACGCCCGCCGCTAGAGCTCCGCCACCCTCCGCGCAAGCATGGCCGCACGCATGCACCGAACCACCACCTGCGCAGGAGCTCGCCCATGGCGACCGATTACCATCACGGCGTTCGCGTCGTCGAGATCAACGAAGGCACCCGCCCGATCCGCACCGTTTCCACGGCAGTGATCGGCATGGTTGCCACGGCAGACGACGCCGATCTCACTCAGTTTCCGCTGAATACGCCGGTGCTCGTCACCGATCCCTATACCGCCATGGGCAGGGCTGGTGACACCGGCACCCTCGCCCGCTCGCTGGATGCCATCGTCGATCAGGCCAAGCCAGTTTCCGTCATCGTTCGCGTCGCCGAGGGCGAGACTGCCGACGAGACCAAGGCCAATATCATCGGTAACGTCGACGGCACCGGCCAGAAGACCGGCATCCAGGCACTGCTGGCAGCGCAGGCGAAGTTCGGCATCAAGCCGCGCATCCTGGGCGTGCCGGAACTCGACGACGAGGACGTCGGCGCCGCTCTGATCAGCGTCGCCCAGAAGCTGCGGGCCTTCGCCTACCTCTCGGCGTTCGACTGCACCTCGGTCGAAGAAGCGACCATGTACCGCCAGACATACGGCGCCCGCGAGGCGATGGTGATCTGGCCGGACTTCACTGGCTTCGACGTCAACGCCGCCCAGACTCGCAACCTCTCCGCCGTCGCCCGAGCAATGGGCCTGCGCGCCAAGATCGACGAGCAAACCGGCTGGCACAAGACGTTGAGCAACGTCGCCGTGAACGGCGTTACCGGTCTGTCGCATGACATCTACTGGGATCTGCAGGATCCGGCGACCGATGCCGGCGTACTGAACGCCGCCGACGTCACCACGTTGATCAACCGTGACGGTTTCCGGTTCTGGGGCTCGCGCACCTGCTCGGACGATCCGCTCTTCGCCTTCGAGAATTACACCCGCACCGCGCAGGTACTCGCGGACACGATGGCCGAGGCCCACCTCTGGGCGATCGACAAGCCGATGCACCCGAGCCTGGCGCGCGACATCATCGAAGGCATCAACGCGAAGATGCGCGAGCTGACGCGCCAGGGTTACCTGCTCGGTGGTAGCGCGTGGTTCGACAGCGAGATCAACACCACCGACGTCCTCAAAAGCGGCAAGTTGTACATCGACTACGACTACACGCCGGTTCCCCCGCTCGAAAACCTCATGCTGCAGCAGCGAATCAGCGACCAGTACCTGGTCGACTTCGCCGCGCGCGTCGCCGCCTGATAGGAGCCCGCGACTATGTCACTTCCCAACATCCTCAAGGACTTCAACCTATTCGGCGACGGCAACAACTGGCAGGGCAAGATTCCCTCGCTGACGTTGCCGGAGCTCGCGCGCCGAATGGTCGAGTACGAAGGCGGCGGCATGGATGGCCCCATCGAAGTCGATCAGGGCATGCAGCTCATGACGATGGAGTGGACCGCCGGCGGCCTGATCGTCGATGGCCTGTTCGATTCGTTCGGCTCCCCAGTTCACGACGCCGCGATGCTGCGCATGAACGGCAGCTACGAAAGCGACGAGACGGGCCAGGTCATCCCGGTCGAGATCGTCGTGCGCGGCCGTCACAAGACCATCGGCATGGGCGAAGGCAGCAAGGGCGACAACAACACCATGTCGATCACCACGACCATCAGTTACTACAAGCTGACCGTCGACGGGGAAGACATCATCGAGCGTGACGTGCCCGGCTTCGTGTTCAAGGTGCGAGGCGAAGATCGCCTTGCTGATCGCCGCGCTGCCCTCGGCCTTTAAATCGAACGACCCGATGCCCGGCCGGTTGCCGGGTTTCTTTCCCTGATTCTGGAGCGACACCATGACCGAACAAGCCATCGCCGAGACCCACGAAGAAGCGGCCCCGAAGTCCGACAACGAAACCGTCATCACGCTGGATTACCCAATCAAGCGCGGTAGCAAAAGCGTGAGCGAGATCACCGTGCGCAAGCCGAAGGCCGGCACGCTGCGTGGCGTCTCCCTGACCGACGTGCTGCAGATGGAAGTGACGGCGCTGACCAAGGTGCTGCCGCGTATCACCGAACCGTCGCTTTCCGAAGCGGAACTGCGCGACATCGATCCCGCCGACCTCTTCCAGCTGGGCGGTGCCGTTACCGGTTTTTTGCTGCCTCGGAAGTTCCGCGAAACGAGCGACTGACGCTACCCAATCACGTCGATGACGCCATGGCCGATATCGCCATGGTGTTCCACTGGACCCCGGGCGACATGGACACCATGTCGCTCGAGGAATTGACAGAGTGGCGAGAGCGCGCCCGCCTCCGCCACGAGCCCCCCAAGAAAGCCCCGACCCGATAGGACGCCACGATGGCCGGAAACCTAAAGCTCGACGTCCTTCTCCGCGCAGTCGACAAGGCGACCGGCCCGCTCAAGAAGATTCGCGAAGGCAGCGGCGAAACCGCTGAGGCTCTGAAGGCCAGCCGCGACCAGCTCAAGACGTTGGAGCGCGCGCAGAAGGACATGCGCGGATTCCGGCAGCTCAAGGAGCAATCCCGCGAAAGCGCCCGCGCACTGCAGCAGCAACAAGACGAGATCCGCGACCTCTCCCGCCGCATGAACGAAGCCGGCGCGGATACCGTCGCGCTCGGCCGTGAGCGAAAGGCGGCAATCCAGCAGGCACGCAAGCTCTCCGAGCGCTACGAAGACGAGCAGCGCAAGCTGCGTGACCTGCGCTCGAGTATGACCCGCGTCGAGGGCGTCACCGGCAGCTACGCCGACCAGCAGCGCGAACTGCAGCGCCGAATTCGCAGCACCAACGAACAGATCGAGAAACAGCAGCACGGGCTGCGCGAAGTCGCGCGACGCCAGAAAGCGGCGGCCGATGCCGCCAAGAAGTATCACCGCACCATCGGCCGCGCCAACAACATGACCGGCGCGGGCATGACCGGCGTCGCCGCCGGTGGTGGCGGCGTCTTCGCGCTGACCAACCAGGCGTTTTCCGCCGAGATGTCCGGCGCCCGGCTGGCCTCGCAATTTGGCGAGGACACGGATCGGGGCGTGGTCTATCAGGACGTCATCGCCGACGTCTACGGCACCGGACGCGGTGCCGACATGCAGCAGATCAGCGACGCTGTCGCCGCCGTGGGTGCTGCCTTCGGCTCGCTGGATGACATGAGCCAGGCGAGCCTGACCGACATCACCAAGCGCGCTTTGACCCTCTCCGACGTCTTCGGCACCGACGTCGCTGAATCCGTGCAGACCGCTCAGCTCATGGTGAAGAACGGCCTGGCGAAAGATGCCAATGCCGCCATGGATCTGATCGGCGCCGGCTTCCAGCGTGTGTCGGTTGAGATGCGTGACGAGCTGCCCGAGATCCTGCACGAGTACTCGACCAACTTCCGCGCGCTAGGCTTCGACGGTAAGCAGGCAATGGGCCTTCTCGTCGACGCCGCCGGTCAGGGCAAGTTCGCTCTCGACAAGACCGGTGACGCGCTCAAGGAGTTCACGATTCGCGGCTCCGACATGAGCAAGGCCAGCGTGTCGGCCTATGAATCGGTCGGCCTGAACGCCCAGGCCATGTCGGACGCCATCGCCAGCGGCGGGCCGATCGCGCGGGAAGCCCTGCAGCAAACCGCCCAGGCGATTCTCGCCATCGAGGATCCAGCCAAGCGCGCCAACACCGCCATCGCGCTATTCGGCACGCCCATCGAAGATCTGTCGGTCGACCAGATCCCCAAGTTCCTCAAAGGGCTGACCGGCGCCGGAGAGGGGCTCGGGGATGTCACCGGCACGGTAGACGAGATGGCGAAGACGCTCGGCGATAACGCCATGTCGGCGCTGAAGCGCGTCCAACGCGCGCTATCCGGCGAGCTGATGCGCGTGCTGCGCGATGTCCGCGACGACATCATCGCCGTCAGCGACGCCGTGGTAACGTGGATCAAGGCCAATCCCGAGCTTGTCTCGTGGCTGATTAAGGTCACCGCCGCCATCGCCGCCGTGGTCGCGGTATGCGGTGGGCTGACGCTCGTCATTGCCTCGTTGCTGGGTCCGTTCGCGGCGACCCGCTGGGCGATGGAGATGGTCGGTCTACGCGCCAAGGGTGCCGATTCGCTGCTGGGCAAACTCGCAAAGGGTGGCATCAAGGCGCTCGGCGGGTCGCTGAAATGGCTCGGCCGGATCGTCGCCGTGGTCGGCCGGGCGTTCCTGCTCAACCCGATCGGTCTCGCCGTCACAGCCATCGCCGGCGCCGCGTACCTGATCTATCGAAATTGGGACGGCATCGCCGAGTTCTTCGCGGATCGCTGGCGCGACGTCAAAGCCGCGTTCGACAGTGGCGTCGGCGGCGTCATGCGCCTGCTGTTCAACTGGAACCCGCTGGGTCTCGTCTACAAGGGCGTCATCGCCATCCTGCGAAAGCTGGGTGTCGAAGTGCCGGACAGCATCGCCACCCTGGGCGACGCCATCGTCAACGGCCTCGGCGCGGCGTGGGAAGGCATCACCAGCCTCTGGGACTGGTTCAAGGACGCCCCCGGCAAAGCCATCGATTATGTCATCGGTCTCGTTAGCGACTGGGATCTGATGGGCCAGCTCGAGCAGAAGTGGGACGAAGCGATCGCCTACCTCAAGTCGCTCCCCTCGCGCATGTGGAGCGCGGGAAAAGACGTCGCGGCGGGCCTCGGCGAAGGCATCAAGAGCGGCGCGTCCGCTGTCGCCGACCGCGCTGGTGACATGGCCAACGGTGCCATCGACAAGGCGCGCGAGCTGCTCCGGATCAACTCACCGTCGCGAGCGTTCCGGGAGATCGGCGGCTACACCGTCGAAGGGTTCAACCAGGGGCTCGATCAGAAGCGCGAAGAGCCGGTGCGCCGCGTGGCCGAGATCGCCAGGCGTGTCACCCAGGCCGGCGCGGGTATCGCCATCGGCGCCGCGTCGCTGCCAGTGGCCGCCATGCCCGGGCTCAACGCCGGGCAGAGCGTGGCGCTGGATACTCGCCCGCCCATCGCCGCGGCGGCGAGCGGTAATGTCCAGATCACCATTGGCGACATCAACGTGCACCCCGCGCCAGGCATGGACGAGCAGGCGCTGGCCCGCTACGTCGCCGCCGAGGTGCAGCGGGCCCTGGCCGCTGCCGAACGTGACGCCGCGGCCCGGACCCGCCGCAATCTCTACGACAACGACTGAGGATCGAACTGATGATGATGGTCTACGGCATGTTCGTCTTCTCACTCACCACCGCCGCCTACCAATCGCTGCAGCGCCAGACCCAATGGCGCCAATCCAGCCTCTCGCGGATCGGCAAGCGCCCGGCCATTCAGTTTCTCGGCCCGGGCAGCGACACGATCACGCTCTCCGGCGAACTGTATCCCGAGTTCACCGGTGGCCAGATGAATCTCGACCAGTTGCGCGCCATGGGCGAACAGGGCGCCGCGTGGCCGCTGATCGAGGGCACCGGGCGCATGTATGGGCTCTACACCATTGACTCGATGGACGAAGGCAGCGACCGTCACTTCCGCGACGGCGCCGCCCAGCACATCACATTTTCGCTCTCGCTCTCGCGCATCGACGATGACCGCCGCGAGCTGCTCGGCACCCTCAGCGAAACCGCAATCCGCGCCGCCACGCAGGCACTGGCATGAGCAGCGTCGGCAGACCGGCACGCTCGCCGGATTACCGTCTAGCGATCAACGGGCAGCAGATCACCCCGCGCGTTCGCGGCCGCCTGCAGCGCCTCACTCTGACGGATCGGCGCGGCCTCGAGGCCGATCAGCTGGATATCGTGCTGACCGACGATGACGGCCAGCTCGCCCTGCCCCGGCGCGGCGTCGAGATCCACGTTGCCATCGGCTGGACTGGCGAGCCGCTGACCCAGCGCGGCACCTTCATCGTCGACGAGGTCGAGCATTCCGGCGCCCCGGATAGGCTCTCGATCCGCGCCAGTAGCGCCAACCTGCGCGGCCAGTTCCCAGTCAAGCGCACGCAGAGCTGGCACCGCACCACCATCGGCGACATCGTCACCACCATCGCCAAGCGCCACGACCTGAGCCCCAGCATCGGCCAGGCGCTGCGCGTCGTCGGCATTCCCCACATCGACCAGACAGAAGAAAGCGATATCAACTTCCTCACTCGGCTGGCCGAGCGGTATGACGCCGTGGCTACCGTGAAAGCCGGCAACTTGCTGTTCATTCCCGCCGGGCAGGCCACCACCGCAACCGGCCTCGAGATCCCGCCGATCATCATCCGCCGGCAAGACGGCGACCAGCACCGCTATAGCGTGAGCGATCGCGACAGCTACTCCGGCGTTATCGCCAGTTGGCACGATGCTGACGGCGCCGAGAAGCGCGACGTCATTGCTGGTTCCGACGAAAACGCCAAGCGACTACGCCCGACCTACGCCAGCGCCGACGACGCCCTCGCCGCCGCCAAGTCGGAATGGCAGCGCCTGCAACGCGGCACGGGGGAATTCAGTCTCAACCTCGCAGAAGGCCGCGCCGATATCTATCCGGAGACGCCGGCGCGATGCGTCGGCTGGAAGCGCGAGATCGAGGAAACCGAGTGGCTACTGGTGGAGGTCAGGCACGACATCGGTGATGGCGGCTACACCAGCAGCCTCCAGTTCGAGACCAAGGCGCCGTCCTGACCCGGTTGCCAGTCTGATGCGATCTACCGGATACTGTATTTTTAAACAGTATTCGGTAAACCGTTATGTCAGAGATCCCCGAACATATCGCGCGCTGGCGAGACAGGCTGATCGAACGCGGCTGGATGGATCGCGCGGGATGCTCACCACCCCAGCGAGACCGCATCGACTATCACGTGGTCTGGAATGGGCGGATCTACTCCGGCCGTTGCACGCTGAGCGATTACCTCTGGTCCGACGCGGACAAACCTGGCCATCATTGCTACCTGATCGGGGCCGCGCTACCAATAGGCGTCACCGTCCGCCTATGGCGCATGGCGCCGGGCTCTGATTGAGGACAGCATGGCAACCAGGATCATCACCGCACTACTGATGACATTGTGCATCGCTACAGCCGCCCAGGCCGACTACGGCAGCGCCACGGTCGAGCGCGTCACCAGCATCTACGACGGCGATACGTTCCGCGCGGATATTGCCGACTGGCCGGCGATCATCGGCGAACGCATTCCTATCCGCGTGAAGGGCGTCGATACACCCGAGATACGCGCGCAATGCGACACCGAGAAGCGCCTCGCACGCCAGGCGAAACAGTTCACGGTAGCGGCGTTACGCGGCGCGGATCATATCGAGCTGGAAGAACTGGAGCGCGGGAAGTACTTCCGGATCGCCGCGCGAGTCATGATCGACGGCGAGGATCTGGCGACCGGACTGATCGAGGCGGGATTGGGCCGCCCCTACCAGGGGGGTTATCGTTACGGATGGTGCAGTTAAACCGCTACGTCCATTGAGTGTGCCCCCGAAGCATTCATTATCTCAGCCGTCAATTCCCTTAGCATTTTGTCAGGATTTCGCTCGTAACCATCAAAAAAGTTCCCTACGAACTGGCAAGCTTCTAGCTGATCATCCCTGTCAGGCGCCATCAGCGCTAGATATCTTAGATCGTTGGTGAGGAATTCATCACGGTATTTCTCAACTTGCTCCACTTCACTAATCAAGCGTTTATAGCGGGAAAGACCTTTAGAAATTTCTGTAAGGCGGCGACCAGATGTACTTTTCTTGATGCCATCATAGGCTTTCCTGAAACCAACAAGTTCGCTGACATGATTTGATGCAGACCTAAGCGCCGCGTCGTTGATAAATCGAATACCGACAAACTGATAAATTCTCGATCTTTGACGTTCAGTCTCAATTTGAAGTTCACCATTCTCATCGCGATATTCACGCTTAACAATGAAACTAGCCGTCAAGTCAGAGCGTAGAGAACGGCCCATGCCTTCGAGTCGTCGAGAAACAATGGCGGGCAGTCCTGCAAAAACTGACTTTCGAAGCGCACGGCAAGATGAAAGGCGGTGCCCCAATGCTGATATGTCATCAAGTTCAGGCAGTTCTCCATCGATCCGGCCAAGGACGAACTCGAGCTGATCTTTACGGCGCTGCTCTTTCTTAAATGCTTCAGCATCGAGCGAGAGCTGTTCATCTGACGCCAGCTTACGAACACACTCATTACCGACGACTGTCACAGAACCATCGACGAGGCGAATGACAAAACCTACATTATGTTGAGTATGGCAAACTCCTGCTTTCCTGCGAAAACAGCATTTCAACTTTGGAGAAAGACGGTAACCCCCCAGTAGCGATTGATACTCACTTTCCTCAAATGGCAGGTCATCCACGTAACCGGGTAACGCTGCAATCTCGTCATATGACTCAAAGTTTTTGACGTCTTTTAGATCCATCATTCCCCCGACCAAGGTTTATAGATCGATTGCCACCTGACTCCCATCTTTTCGCATTATCTAGGAGTTTGGAAAGCATCATGCATAAATTCGCTTATTGCTTCGGCACACTTCGCTCGCCGCTGTAGCGCCTGCTCGCTGTAGTCGTCCCACCGTCCCCTATGGCGCAGGGAGATCGCCACGCGCAACGTCTCCGCGAATGTGTAGGCGGACATGCTGCCACCGCGATCGAGGTACCGCGCACAACACTCATGGAATCGCCGCGCGTCGGCTGGGTTCGGCGTGCTCCAGGTCGATAAGCTAAACCAAGGCTCAAACACTTCGGCTAGCGTGATCGCCATAGGTGGAGTCCCCTGTTGAATCTCATTCGCGGGATCGCGCGCCCGTCGAACTACCACGCCCACGCAATCTAGCGCGGACGCCGGCACGGCTTCGCCGCCGCCCATCGGCACCAGACGCAGACAGCCGCCGACCCGGTGAGAGTGGTAGGCGCGCATCTCGTCGTACTCATCGCAGGCCAACACCACATCGCCGTACTCGGTGATGCGGTTTTCGTCGGCGACCAGCACGTCGCCCTCCATCAGCTCCCCGTCGACACCCGCATCCGGGGCAACCTCAACCAGAAAGCTCGAGGCCGGCAGATCGCTAATCGGCATTTCCTGAATGGCTGGATGGTTGGCGCACTCGGCCAACGGCCCTAGATAATTTACCTTCATGAATCAATGCACGACCAAGTAGATAATGCCGAGAAGTACCAATGACATCCCCCCGAGGATTCCACCGGCCAAGCATGATAGAAAGAAACCGCTGATGACGCCCCGCCCATTGACTCGCTGAATGTACATAGCCCGAAAGGTCGCGACGACGGAAAGAATAAGAACTGCCACAACTGCCAACGTCCAGCCCATGAAAAGCTCCCCTCAATTCCCTTGTGCGCAGTATTCAACCATCTCGTAATCTTGCCCCCACTCCTGCCGGCAAGACGACACCAACGAATCCGGATAATCAGCTAACCGATCTCGGGCCGATCGCTGCTCGTTGATGCAGTATTCGACCATCTCGTGGTCGCTGCCCCACTCGGACTGGCAATGGCTGGTGACCTCATCGGTACTATCGGAAGCGAGTCGATTCCGGGCCGCGCTCTGCTCGTTGTAGCAGTAGAGCGCCATTTCATAATCGGGTAGCCATTCGTCGGCGCAAGCGTCCCGAATCGAACCCGACTTCTGGCCGAACTGATGAGCAGCTGAACGCTGCTCATCCACGCAGTAATCGCGCATATCAGCATCGTTGGGCCACTCGCTGGCACAAAACGAGGTCGTCTCATCTGCAAATAGCGGTGTGAGGGCGCTCGCCGACAATAGGCCCAGGCCGAATAGAGCACGATTGAGCATGCTGATGTTCCCTTACGTAGTAGCGCGGCTCTTTGTCCGCTTCGATGCCGTGATTGATGCATAACAGGGCGATATAGCCCTATTTGCCTATCGGCAGATCCTTGGTACCGCTAAATCAACTGATCTCACCCAGCCGCGTCTTCACCCGGCCAAGTATCGCGACGTCCTGCATCTGGCCGCGGCGGATCATCTCTTTTTCGTAGTGGGTGTTATCACTGATCAGGTACATCGCCCCGCCGGCCAGGCGCTGTACGCGCTTGATGCGCAGCTCTCCACTCACCCACACCAGGAACACCCCGGCCTGGGCGAAGTTGGTATCGTCCAGATTGACGAACGTCCAGTCGCCATCGAACAGCGTCGGCTCCATGGAGTCACCGCGAACGCGAATGCCGGCCAGCCGCGCACCGACGAGGCCCAGTTGAGTCAGCGTTTCGGAGTCGATTGTGAAGGTGCCGACAACGCTCTCGTTCTCAAGTGAACGCCCAGCGCCAGCGGCCCCCTCGACATCGTACAGCGGAACAGCCTGGCCTTCGGAACCGCCAAACGTGGAATAAGGGGCCGCTCGGTTTGCGACATAAAGCGATGACTCCCCAGGATCACCCTCACCCAAGATCAGCCACTCGAGGCTTATCTTTTTGGCGATCGCCAAACTGACGCACTCGTCATAGGGCACGCTGCCACGTCGACGCCAATTGTGGACAGAAGTCGGCGAAACCCCAAAATATTCAGCGACTTCCTTGTCAGATGAGAGGTTTAGAGCGGCTTTCATCCGCTCAAGAATCCCCCCAGCGATTGCCTTTTTGTCGATCATCGCCATCGCCTAATAGTTAATTACAATCGCCATTGTGTTGATAAACGCCATTTTGGCGATTAGTGTGACTGCACAGTTAACACGCTCCCACACGAGCCCAACACTAACCAACACGCAGGTTACCACAATGCCCCTGTCACTCGCTCAAGCCCGAGAACGACTGGATCAGCGCGGCATCAGCCTTGCCGAATTCAGCCGCATCAACGACCTGAACCCGAACCTTGTTAGCGACCTACTCGCCGGCCGCAAGAAAGGTCTTCGCGGTGAGTCTCATCGCGCAGCCGTACTGCTGGGCATCAAACAAGGCTTTCTCCCCGAATCACCAATGTCGTTGGCGGCTGCCCGCCCGGCTCTCTAAGGATCGCGTCATGCACATGGACCCTAGTCGTGTTCGCTCCCGTTACGCCGCGATCAATCTCGATGAGTACGAGCGTGCGCTGTTCGATGCCCTCGTCAACTACACCGGCATGTCGCGAGCCACGCTGCTGCGCCAGCTGGCGCTGAAAGAAGCTCTCGAAACGCTGGGCATCAACGATCTTGCCGCGACTGGAACCAGTGTCGCGCACCACGCGGAGTGATGGCAGGCCCAAAAGAGGCACTCATTCAGCACCCACGGAGCACCCATGCCGATTCAAGACGATTTGCGACTACCGCTGGACCCGGAACTGGAGACGCAACTCGAACGGGTGCGCGTGCAGGAGGGCCTGGAATCGCTCGACCAAGCCTATGAGTTCCTGATCCGTCGCCGCCTGCGTAAAGGCACCGCAGCACTGACCGGCCGAGGCCGCGCACTTTACCCAATTCAAGGAGGTCCTCGGTGAGGATTTGTTGCCCCCACTGCGCCGAAGCGGCCATCACCCGAACCAGCCGACGCCCGTCGCCGGTGTTCTACGAAGTCTACGCCCAGTGCACCAACCCGCGCTGCGGCTGGGGCGGAAAGATCTACGTCGAGTTTGCGCTAACGCTGGCACCCAGCAGAGCACCGCACGCCGATATCCGAATCCCCATGGAGCCAGGCCGACGCCGGGCCTACATGGACCAACTGGCCACGATGAACGACTGAACGGCCATCGCCAAAGCCCCCGGAGAGAGGGGCGACCCCTACTAGGAAGCCGAAAAGATGAATACCGCTATCGCAATGCCGATCGACACCAACGCCCGCGCCGCTCGCGTCATACAGCTGGACCCTGATAACGCCGCCGTAGGCTGGATGTTCCGTCATGGCCATCGCCTTGATCGCGTCACCGCCATCGAGGAGCTGACGCTTTTTCTCATGAGCGAATACGCGATGACCGAGCGCGCGGCAGAGATCGCCGCCCTGCAGGCGTACGCCGAAACCTCGAGCGTGAGCCAGCTCGCCAGCATCGACATCGACGCCAGCACTGCCCATCTCGTGGTGCTCCGCACCACCGGCGGCCGAGCGGTAGCGTTCACCGTCGATGACCTGATGCGAACGCTCGAACAAGCCCGCGCCGATGGCCGCGCCCGCGTCGTCAACAACGATACCCGGACCCCGGTCGTTCTGAATCAGTAACGCCAACGCGCCGCGACCAGCGGCGCCATCTCCCGATGCTTGAGGACTCCGCCATGCAGACCAGTCATCGCGCGGCTACCACCGCTACGCCTGCAAATCACCTGCAGCTCGTCCAAACGGACGGCCGCGCCGGCTTCGGCGCGCTGCGCGCCGAGCTGCATGCCCGCACCGAGGACAGGGATCTGGCCGAGCTATGGGCCGGGCTGAAACTCGCCGAGCGCAAAGCAGTCGCGGCGAGCGCAGGGATGGAGCCGAAAGATGCACTGCGCAGCATCGAGAGCATGGGCAAGCACGATCGCGACGCTATCCGCGCTGCGATTGGCCGCATGAGCCGCTACGCCCAGCAGTTGAACGGACGCCTTGGCACGCCACGCAAGGCTCATCCGAGCCGAGCGCTGGCCGCCATGGCCCGTAGCGCGCTCGAGGAAGGTGACCACGCCGGCGCCACGCACTGGCTCAACCTGATCGAGCAGGGGGCCGAGTGAACGCGGTTGATCAGTCCCGCGAATGGGGCACGGCCGACTGCCTGAAGTGGCGGCACGAATCGTTTTTCGAGCCGCTGCCATCGCTCGCCGAGGATCTGGCCGCCGGTTTTCTGCACGTCGCCAAACGCTACGGCAACGCGGCGGGCAACCGCTGGCTGGCACGTCACGCCGCCGAGCTGATCGAGCCGGAGCACGTACTCCGCCGCTTCGAGATCGTCACCAACGATCTGCGCCGGGCGTTTGCCGAGATCCGCCGTCAGGGCAATACCACCATCGAGGGCCTGAAGGCCGGGTGCGTCTGGCTGGCCGATGTCGAGAAACGCCTGACCGTGGGCTCGCTCAATGCGACGCACGACGATGATGCCCTGGTCGACTACGCCAAGGCCCAGGCGCTGGGCGTGGAAGAGGTCCGTAATAAGCTGATCGGCAGCATCGCCAGCCATAACCGGCGCCTGCGCCTCGGCCTGTTGCCACCGCCCCGCCGATTGCCGCGGTTGAACGGCGAGACGATCTCCGCCCAGGCGCGCCACATGGCCACGCTGATCGCACGAGCCCGCAACCCGCTGACGCCGCCGGCACCGAGCGTGCCGCTGATGGCCGTGTTCCAGTGGGAGCGCGCGCCGATCATGACCATCGCCGTCGCCGACGAAATGGCGCTGGCTCAGGCACGGGAGCGCGCTCGGGTCCACGGCATCACGCCGCCGAGCCCCAAGCTGCAGCGCGCCGCCCAAGTCTCTCGGCTGGGGTGCGACAAGTGGTGGCGACGCAAGCTGCGCCGCATCACCGGCCGCCGAATCGAGCAGGTCATGCGCGAGGCCCGCCGCGTTCACAAGCGCGCGGGGATCTACTGCAGCGACCTCACCGTCGAGCGTCGCCGCTCGCAGAAGGTGCGCAACCGCGCGCTGCTGGAAACCATCGAGGCGATCAACCAGAACGACCAGACCTACACCCTCGCCGAACTCGCCGAGCTGGGGCTGGCGAACCCGGACCACCGCCGCGCCGAGCTGATGCTGCGGATCCGCGATACCGAGGTCGAGGCGATGCGCCTGGGCCACGTCGGCCTGTTCTTCACCGTGACCGCGCCGTCCCGGTTTCACCCAGTGCTGGCCAGCAGCTCCCAGCGCAACCCGAAATACGACGGCAGCACGCCGCGCGACGCCCAGCAGCACCTGCAGAAGCTATGGGCACAAGTGCGCGCGTCGCTCGCCCGCGATGGCCTGGGTATCTACGGCATTCGCGTGGTCGAGCCCCATCACGACGGCACCCCACACTGGCACCTACTCGTCTGGGCGAAGCCGGACCATGTCGACGCCGTGACCGAGACGCTGCGCAGCTACGCCGAGGCGGAATCGCCCGAAGAGCTGTTCGACCGCTTCGGCCAGCGCACGACCGCCCGTTTCAAGGTGGAGCGGATCGACCCGAAGCGCGGCACCGCCGCCGGCTACGTGGCCAAGTACATCAGCAAGAACATCAATGGCGAGCAGTTCAGCAGAGCCGGCGTCGACGGCGACCACTTGGACAGCTACGGCCACGACCTCGCCGACAGCGCGCCACGCATCGAGGCGTGGGCGGCAACCTGGGGCATTCGCCAGTTCCAGTTCCTCGGCCTGCCCAGCGTCACCGTCTGGCGCGAAGTGCGCCGGCTGACCGAACAGCAGCAGGACGAGCTGCAGGCGTGGGAAGAAGCCACCCAGCCCCGCGCCTCCATCGCGCGGGTGCTGCACCAGATCCGCGATGCCGCATTGGGCGGCCATTGGGATCAGTTCGTCCGCCTGATGGGCGGGCCGAACACCCCGCGCAAGGACCAGCCGATCAAGCCCTGGTCGATTCCCGCCTTCCGCACCGGTGCCGGCGATGACGATTTCAGCCACGCCACCGGCGAGGTGAACCGGAGCATCGTCGAGCGCGGCCGCTACGGCGACGAGATCAAGGTGCCCAAAGGCCTGGTGGTGAAGGACCACAAGGGCCGCACCGCCGAATACCTCACCCGCCTGTATCGCTGGGACGTTCGGCCCAAGCGCGGGTTTTCAGGGGTTGGGGGTTCCGATCGCGGCGAAGCCGGATCGGCTTGGACTTGTGTCACTAACTGTACGGACCCCGGCACGGGGGCCGGCCAAAGCCTCATTCCTCGGAGCCTTCTGACTCCGAAAGAACTCACCCCGGAGGAGTTGGAGGCCCAACTCCAACGCTATCGAGAGTGGCGCGCCAGCGAACACGTCCGGCAGGAGATGGAAGACGCCGATCTCGAGCACCGAATGATTCAAGCCGCCGTCCGGCGGCACAAGAACGCCGCCCCGCCCGAGTGGCAGGGCGTCCCCGAGTATTTCCCCGACGGAATCTGACAGGAGATCGAACAATGCAGACCGAACGAATGATCGACCGCGGCGCCCGTGACGCCGAACGCCAGCGCCTGCTGGGCCGCGATGAATGGTGCCGGCGTTTTGCTCTGCGGATTCACAAGCGCACCGGAACCGGCAATGACGCAGCGAGCCAGGTGGCGCAAGCCGCGTGGATCGACAGCGAGAACGATCGCCGGCAGCACCCGGAATTTTTCAATCAGCAAGAGCCGGAAGCGGCCGCTGACGAAGAACTGACCTACTGGGGCGAGTGATATGAACGAACGCCAAGAAACCATCCCGGTCGATGGATCACAGCTGGTCTTCCGGGCCGATGGTAAGCCGCTCTATCTAGCTTGGACTCCCCAGACGTACGCCATCCACGTCGCCGGGTCTCGCATCCACATCGACAAGGACGGCTACACGACGTTCGAGGGCGACAACCTCGATGACGCGGCCCGCGCCTTCTTCGAGCACGCCGTATGCATCAACAACCAACGCATGCAGCAGCTGATGCGACAGATCGAGTCACTACGGTCACAGCTCGATCATGAAAGGGAGACGACCAATGGCTGATCCAGCAGACAACGCCGGTGCCGTCATCGAGCACCACCTCGCAAACTCACTCGCCCGCCATCGGCTGCCGGAATTCACCGGTATCGATTGGGCAAAGCTTGAATGCGAAGAGTGCGGCGAAGAGATCCCGGCGGCGCGCCGCGAGGCCGCACCCTGGGCAACCACCTGCATCGACTGCCAGTCGATCCGAGAGGAGAAGAGTCGCCATGTGCGTTAGACAACGATGGCGACCCACACCGCCACCGCCGCCGGACTGGCAGAGAGACAATTACGACGGCACCTATATCGAGAATCACTGCACTGAGTGCGGGGAGTTCGAGAGCGAGTGCATCTGCGACAACAGTGAAGAGGGAAAGGCCGCCATGTCTGGTAGACAGGAAGGTCTCGGCGTCACAGCCTGCGAGATTATGGAGCAGGCGCAGTGTTACACCAGCACCTGGTCATCAGTCGGAGGCCTTTTCGACCACGGTGATACGCTCACCCGCGCGCAAGATGAGGAAACCGAACTCCGCCGGCTGGTAGAGCGGCTCGCATTTGAACGCGATAGCTACCGGGAACATCTCAGGGATGTAGCGAAAGCACTATGCCCCGACGGACAGGCAGTGATCGGGATGCTTGAGGAACAGTATCCGGAGCATCTGCGCCGAGGTGACGCATGAACAAGAGCTACGACGAGCTGTGCCAAGAGGTCACGATGCTGCGCGATCAGCTCGAGCGATCACAGGAACAGGGCCGCCGCCTCACTCATCGCCTGCAGGAAACCAGCGACATGTTGACCGAAGCGCTGGCGCTCGGCGAGGACTCGGCCGAACGCTACCACGCGTTGAAGGAAAGCCGCCCGACCGAGATCGCCGACGCCGTGATGCGCGCCCGCCGCGATTGGGCCACGCAGGCCGATCCCGACTATCTGCGCGAGCGAGATACGAGGGTGGCGGCGGCCGCTATGCGTCAGGTCGCGGACTGGATGGACGCCAACTCAGAGTCATCTGGCGGGCCAACCGGTCATGAGGCCGAATCGATCGGTATGGAAATCTCGGGACCCACACAGTGTTCGGCCGCTGATCGGTGCTACCGGGCCGGAATGCGAGCGTTCCGAGAAGCGGCGAGCATCTGGGAGCGGCAGGCCGGAAAGGACCAAGGGGGTAAGGCGTGAGCCAGCAACGCTCCCGCGCGGCCGGCGCGCCACTACCGCCGGTGATGCGTTACCACGGTGGCAAGCATCGTATCGCGGACTGGATTATCGGACAGTTCCCGCCGCACTCCGTCTACGTCGAGCCGTTCGGCGGTGCCGGATCCGTTTTGGTGCGGAAGGAGCCGGTACGCAGCGAGGTCTACAACGATCTCGATTCAGAAACGGCCAACGTCTTTCAGGTTCTACGGAATCCGGCGAGCGCCGAACGTCTCCGCGCCCTCTGTGAGCTGACGCCATACGCGCGAGCCGAGTTCGATCTCGCGCAGATGAGAAGCGACGAACCCGTCGAGCAAGCACGGCGCACCCTGTTTAGAGCGTGGTCGTCATTCGGCAGCGCGGGGGCAACCCGTGGCCGATCGGGCATGCGGACCTACACGCGCCCCGACGGCGATCATCTGAACGTGGCCAAGTCTTGGAACCGTGTCGCCGACATGATCCCGCACTACGTCGAACGCATGCGAAAGGTGGTGATCGAGAACCGCCCGGCCATGGACGTCATGCGACAGCACGACTCACGCGAAACGCTGCACTACGTCGATCCGCCCTATCTCCCCGAGACGCGGTCGCAAGGAAGCCACCGCTACTACCGGCACGAGATGACCGTCGACGATCATGTCGCGTTGCTGGAAAGCCTGCGTGATCTCAAAGGGATGGTGCTACTGAGCGGCTACGAATCGACACTCTATGACGAGAACTTACCGGGATGGCGGCGACTAACGTTGTCCACGACCGGATCGTCGCGGATGGGATCGGTACAGCGTCTCGAATGCTTATGGGTATCGCCAGAGGCCGCTCGCGCTCGAGACCGCTTCGAGCAACAAGTCGATATGTTTGGGGGTGTTGCATGAACCAGCACCACGCCCGCGCCGCAGGGATCCTTTGCCGGGATCCCTTGTTCCGGCTATACCTCGACCGCCGCGCCCGCGTCCGTTTCGGCGCGGACGTGCCAGACGGTACCCATACCGATCAGGACGCCAGCGAGTGGATCCGGAAAGCGTGCCGAGTCAGCAGTCGCGCCAAGATCGATTCAAACCCGCAGGCGGCGGCCACGTTCCGGCTGATTCAGAACCGATTCAACCGCTGGCGAGCTCGCCGTCCAAAAGAACAAGGAGCCTCCTCATGATGAGACATCACCAGGCAGAGATCCTCTACGCGTCGGACGTGGCGCAGCTGATGGGCAAGTCGCAGCAGGCGGTGACCAACCTCATCAAGCGGGAGAGCGACGCACTGCCGCCGGGCAGGTTCAAGGTCGGTCGCCTTTGGGCGTGGAAACGCTCGCGAGTAATGGACTGGCTCGAGAACTTGGATGCCGAAGAAGCGACAGCGCCACAAGAGCCGCGCCGCCGACCGGGGCGACCACGCGCTACCCCAGCTTCTCCGCAAGCGCTGAGGGGTTGAGGTGGGTATATCGCCGCAGCATCCGCAAATCCTTGTGACCAGTGATCGCGGCGACCTCCATGATGTTGAGCCCTTTCTCGAAGAATCGCGACGTCGCCTCGTGGCGCAAATCGTGAAACCGCAGCCCCTCAACTTCCGCCGCTTTACAGCTCTTCTCGAAATAGTGCGTGACCGTATCGGGCCGCAGCGAGAAGAGCTGACCATCCAGCCTCGCCGGTAGCGCCTCAACCGCCGCGCGGGCCGCTCGCGAAAGAGGCACCGCTCGACTGGTGCCATTCTTCGTCTCGGCCAGGTAGGCCACACTACCCCTCACGTCCGACCGTTTCAGCCCTATCAACTCGCCCCGCCGCATGCCACTCTCGACGGCCAGCGTGATCAATCGCGGCATCTCAACGTGAAGCGCGCCTGCTGCCTCCATCAGCCCGGCCAGCTCATCATCCGTTACCCGGCGCTCTCGATCCTTATTGAGCTTCGGCTTGCGGATCTTTGCGCAGGGGTTGTCGACCGGCATCCCCCACTCCTTGATCGCGATCGTGTACAAGTGCGATAGAAGGGCCAAGTCACGGCGTACCGTCGAGCCAGATGCGACCTCGAGACGTTGGTCGCGGTACAGCGCGACGTCGGATGAACGGAGGGTCGAGAGTGTGAATCGCCCGAGATCTCGAGCGAGGATTGCCAGCCGCGATCGCTCGTTCCGATAGCTCTTCTTATGGACCGATATCTCCCGCTCGTAACGCTCGAGCGCCGTCCCGATTGTCAGCGCATCGGCCTCCCGAGTATCGACGAACCTGGCTTGGCTCATCTCGGTTTCGATCTGCTTCGCCCAACGCTCGGCCTGCGCCTTCGTGTCGAACGTCGCGCTGAGTTGCGGATAGCCTTTCTTGCGAATAATCGCTCGCCAAGAGCCGGAGCGTTTTTGGAACGTAGCCATAGCGTTACCTGCGGAGATGTACCGCAAGTGTGCCAAATACTGGATAAAAAGGAAGTGATGCGGGGCGGGATCGGGCGCAAACCCTTGATGTGCCTGGTGCCGGTAAGTGGACTCGAACCACCGACCTACGCATTACGAATGCGTTGCTCTGCCAGCTGAGCTATACCGGCCAGGCGGCGCCTATCATAATCACCAAATCCGTGGCGGACAACTAAGGCGACGCTTCCGATATCGTCTGCCGCGCCTGAGTTCTCGGAACGCTCACTTCATGCCGGGCGCAGCGACCGGACCATCCCCGCCCGGCGGAACGCCGGCGTCCAGCACGAGACCGCCACCCAGCGCCTGGACGAGCTGCACCGAGCGGTCGAGGCGCTGGGTGTCGATCTGGGTCAGGCTCTGTTCGGCCGATAGCAGCTGCTGCTCGCTGCTGAGCACGTCGAGATAGTCTGCCAGCCCGGCGCGGTAGCGCTCCTCGGCCAGCCCGTAGGCGGAGCGGGCGCTTGCCAGGGCCTGCTGCTGACTCTGGCGCTGACGCTCCAGCGATTGCAGCGTCGTCACGTCGTCCGCGACTTCTCCCAGCGCGGAGACGATGGTCTTGTTGTATTGCGCCACGGCCAGGTCGTACTCGGCATCGGTGCTTTCCAGATTGGCGCGAAGCCGGCCACCTTCGAAGATGGGCAGCGAGATGGCAGGCGTGACGCTGCCGGACTTGGCCGCCTCACTGAAGAAGTAATCCCCCAGCACCGAGCGAAATCCCGCCATCGCCGAGAGATTGATATTGGGATAGAACTGCGCCTTGGCCGCATCAATGCTGCGAGAGGCGGCTTCGACCCGCCAGCGTGCGGCGACGACGTCCGGCCGGTGGCCGATCAGGTCGGCAGGGATCACGCTGGGCAGCGCGGCAATGGCGGGCGACAGCGAGTCGGGCCGTGGAATCGTCTCGCCGCGGTCAGGCCCCTTGCCCAGCAGGATGGCGAGGGAAATGCGCTCGCTGCGGATCGACTGCTGCGCCGACTCCAGCGCCTGCCGTGCGCTGGCGGCGGTCACCTGCGACTGCAGGCTCTGGGTCTGGTTGTTGAGTCCGGCCTGGAGCAGTTCATCGTTGATGTCGTTGATCCGCAGGGCTCGGTCCAGTTGGCGCTGGGCGACATCGCGGCGGGCATAGGCATCGGCGAGACTGACGTAGGCGCGTGCCACGTTGACCGACAGCGTCAATCCGGCGGCACGGTATTCGATCTCCTGGGCGCGGGCTTCTCCCAGCGCGGCTTCCCAGGCGGCACGGGCGCCGCCCCACAGGTCGAGATCGTAGTCGAAGGAGAGCAGCAGCGAGCGCGAGGTGGAGTAGAAGTTGCCCTGCCCGAGCGGGTCTTCGACCTTGGAGACGCGGGAGCGCGAGATTTCGGCGGAGGCATCGATGCTGGGTAGTTCGTCGGCCCTTGCCGAGGCGATGGCAGCGTTGGCGGAACGTAGCCTCGCCTGCGCCACTGCGATGTCCGGAGAGTCGCTCAAGGCTTCCTGGATCAGCGTATCGAGCATCGGATCCCCCAGCCGCTTCCACCAGTCGGCATCGGGCCACGCGGCCGGTGATACCGGTGAGCGGCCAAGCACCTGACTGGCACTCAATTGGCTGATGGGCGTCAGCGTCTGCTGTGGTTCGATCCCGGCGTAGTTGGCACAGCCTGCCAGCAAGGTCCCGGCGAGCGTGGCGCCAGCGGCCCATCGGACCGTGACACCAGGGAATGGAGAGAAGTCAGACATCCGTGCCCTGATCCAAAGAGTTCCAAAAATTAATTAGCACTATAACAATAATATGACTTAGCCATCCACTGACGCGCCGCGCTTGGGCGGTTCGGGAACCGCCTCGTCCGCCGTGCCCTCGCGTGACGCCATTTCGGCCTCTTGTTGCTGCTCCTGACGGAACAGCGACCAGACGACAATGAACAGTGCGGCGATCAGCGGCCCGAGCACGAAGCCGTTGATCCCCAGCAGGGTCATTCCGCCGACGGTCGAGATCAGCACCACGTAATCGGGCAGCTTGGTCTCCTTGCCCACCAGCGGTGGGCGCAGGAAGTTGTCGACGAGCCCGATGACCACCACGCCGACAAATACCAGGATCACGCCTTTCACGTAGGCCCCGCTGAGCAGCAGGTATGCCGCTACCGGCACCCAGACGATCGCCGAGCCGATCGCCGGCAGCAGCGACAGGAACGCCATCATCACGCCCCACAGCAGCGCAGCTTCGATACCCAGCGCCCAGAACGCCACGCCGCCGATCGCCCCCTGGACGATGGCGATGATCACGTTACCTTTCACGGTGGAACGCACCACGGCAGTGAATTTCTCGATCAGCTTGGAGGTGTACTCGTCACTCAGCGGAATCGTCGTGCGAATCAGTTGCCCGAGCGAGCGCCCGTCCCGGAACAGGAAGAACAGCAGATAGAGCATGATGCCGGCGCTGACCAGAAACTGGAGGGTGTTCTGCCCGATGCTCAGCATATGCGTGGCGATCAGCCGACTCCCCTGCTCGAGCGCCGAAGCCAGGCGGTTGCTGATATCGGAGAAGCTCCCGAAGCCCGCGTCCCCCAGCCAACTCTGAACCGAAGCCGGTAGCGACCCCTGGAACTGCTGGATGTACTGGTTGAAGTCGATATCGCCGCTGCCCACGCGCTGGTAGACGCTAGCCCCCTCACGAACCAGGGCACCGAAGATCAACGACATGGGAATGATGACGATGAATACGCACGCCATCACGCTGATGAGTGCGGCCCAGTTGTTCCGGCCCTTGAGCCGGATGACCAGACGCCGATGCATGGGTTGGAAGAGGATCGCCAGAATCACCGCCCATAGCACGGCACCGTAGAAAGGCAGCAGCAGCCATACGAACGCGATGGACACTAGCGTCAGCAAGAGAATGAACGCTTTGTGTTGGCTCAGAGAACTCATGGGGATTCCGAATTGAAGGGTCACTGACGCTAAGCATAGCGTCCTCGACACCTTGGCGTTCAACTAAGAATGCCGACAATTCGATCTTGCCCGGTTCAGGCGCTCCAGCCACCCTCGCCAGACGGCAACGAAGAAGCGCCAAGCCTCACGGCTGAGCGCTGGTACTGACCCATCATCCTTGATGTCGAACCACGCGTCCTGCGCTCCGCTTCCCTGCTGATCGACACCTTCCCGGTGTCGCATCGCCACTCTAGCCCCCGGTAGATGACAGAACGTTAACAACGAGGTGAATCTACCCGGGATGAATGTCCCGATTTCAGCAACCTGCGAGATTACAAAAAATTTCAATTTTCACGACTGGGCGCCGGCTTAGCTGATTCAGGGACTTACCAGGCACTGTTTAACACAGGATAATAAGACATCGAATTCAATGCCGTACAACCCTTGTACACCCTCAATCGCTATGCCAGCATGAAATCGTGAAGTCGGCATGGAAAGCCGGAACGATCGGGCAGGGATGCCCGGCACGTGGCGACAAGGATTTGCCGCCATCTGGTCAATCTGGAAGACCAACGTCCAAGCCAAGGAGGGCTGATCGTGAAAGATACCATTGCTTGCACCCGCTGCGGTCATAGTCAGTCGGTTCTCTTCGAATCGCACACCGAGTGGGATGAAATCAGCTGCATCGAATGCGGCGAATTTCTCGATACCGTCGGTCATTGGAAGGATATCCATGCGCCCAGCTACTCGGTACAGATTCTCAACCAGTGCCGCAGTCTGACGTTGAAGATGTCGCGCGAGAAGGATCTGTCGTATCGCCCCCCGAATGACCATCACCTCGATTTGAGGGAATCGGCATGATGAAAGTCACTCTGGATCTCACTTGCTCCGTTTGTGGTCATCAGCAGTTTCATTTGCCGGTCAACAGCCAGCAGGGTTCCAATGTCCGCTGTGCCAACTGCAGCGCCTTCAAATGCAAGATATTGGATCTGGAGAAAGCGCTCAGCGCGGTGAACCGGCTATCCGCTAGAGGCCAGCCTGCAGCAGCATGACGCGAACCATCATTTGACAAGCCGCCTCCAAGAGGCGGTTTTTTGCGTCTCCAACCATAATGAAAAAATCCGTTAGCGGTTCCGACAAAGGATCCAGACCATGGTCGATATCGAGCAGCTGAAAAGTCACATCAGAGACGAGGTCGGTGCTTGCCAACAGCGCCTGACAGAGTTCAGGCAACAGCTGGAATCCCGTAAACAAGACCTGTGTCTATTGCAGAGAAACATCGAAGAGTGGGTCGATGCACTGGGGCTGGAAGACATCGGTCGTCGCTACGATGAACAGACCCATACGCTAGAAAAGTTCGACGAAACCTTCGAGCTGACGCTTCAGAAACTGACACTCTCCTTTGGCAGCTGCAAACTGCATGTCGCTCCCGAGGAGCAGTACCTCCATGGTAGTCGCGTACTGTTGTATTCATCCGCCGATGAAGACGACATCAAGGAGATCATCAAGTCGGAAGGCGAATACTACTTCACTGAGCTGCAGTTCGGTCAGAAGCGGGACCTTTCGCGATACGACCAGTTGACCGACGTCTCGTTCTACAAACTGCTCTATCGCTGGCTCCGTACTTGAGGCCATCATGATCGGATGGCCGAGCCCAGGGTCCTCCGCCATCGTGGCGCGGACCTTCAGCCACAAAAAAGCCCCGATCGAAATCGGGGCCAAGGAAATATTCCGCAGGGAGCGAAACGACGGCTAGTCTAGCCAAGATACCTCTCGGCAAAAGCCCGACGAGAGCAGGCTTTGGCCTGCAATTCCATCTTCACTGCCGTGTCGACTCGATTCGACTTATGCCTGGAGCGTCAGCGAAACCCATGAATTCCGCGACCGACTCCCTCTGCGCCCGCAGCTTCTCGCCAACAGCCTGAAACCTCAGGTCTTTCTAGGCCGCCCCTGCGGGCCGATGGGGCGGTCCAATGCGATCTCGATCGCACGATCCCGGTCAAGACCGCCTTCGATGAGTTTCTTGAGGCGTGTCTTGAGTGTGCCCGCCGGCATTTTTCCCATCGTTGCCCTGGTCGTAAGACTCCCCTCCTTAGGAGCATTTCTCTTTTTTAGAACGAGCACTCGCTGCTCGTGCGGGGTGATCTTCATCGCAACTTCCTTGGAGGCGCTAGCCCCCTGTTCTCGAGTGAGAGGAAAACGATATGGTCGGGAGATTCAAACGGTATGGCTCGACGGTGTCGAGCTCCTCGAAACTAGCCGCTTCTCACACCGCTGACTACTCCTTTTTCGGCAAAACGTTCAGCTTGCGCAGCGCATCTCGCCTCGTCGCGCCGGAAGCCCCGGCTGGCACCGAAGTTGGCATTCGCTAATTCGCTATCCTGCACCCATACTGACTTCACGATCTGCTCGGATTCTCGCCAGGCGCGTGCCGATCCTCCAAGATCGGCCTGCACCTCCCGTGACGCCTCACCTCGTAGCACGCCGCGACCGTCGGTCGCGACGCTTTTCAACTCGACACTCGACGAACTTTCGAGTGGCACCGCCTAACGCCAGCAGGCGTGCCCCATTCTTCACCATGGCATGGCGTTACCGCCTCGACCCGAGCCCTGCCCCCTCGGTCGGCGGCAGGAGATCACCAATGCATCGATGCAACGGCTTGCCGATTACTCTCTCCCGCGCCTCATCGCGTGGATATCAACCATGAATGCCTGGTGGCGGCGGGGCAACACCAGTGCCGACCCACCGCCTCCCTGGAATTCCAGGGCCCCGGTCCGCGAAGAGCTGTTCGGCCCGGAGCGGCTCGAGCAGCACGCACAGAGTCTTGCGCTGGCGCAGTCGGTCACCCTGCGCCCGCCAGCAGTCCTGCCCTTGCATCGACGACTTCTCGACAACACGGTGGCGCTGGCCGCGGCCTACCACAGCATTGCCGACGAAGTCGCCCAGCGCCGCAGCATCGTGCCAGCCGCGGAGTGGCTACTCGATCACTACCACCATGTCGAGAAACACGTCAGCGATATCGGAGAAGATCTACCACCGGGTTACTACCGCCAGCTGCCCAAGCTGGCCGACGGCCCCTTCGCCGGCTACCCACGAGTGCTGGGCCTGACCTGGGCCTACGTCGCCCATACCGACAGCCATTTCGATCCCCTCACCTTGGCCCGGTTCATCAACGCCTACCAGCGCTCGGAAGCGCTGACCATCGGTGAGTTGTGGGCGATCGCCATCAGCCTGCGACTGGTTCTGGTGGAAAACCTGCGACGGCTCTCGGACCAGATCGTCCATGCGCGGGAAGCCCGGGCCGAGGCCGATACCCTGTGCGAAAGCCTGCTGCGGCGTGAGGCCGATGGCCGTTCGCTGCAAGCGTACGCCTACCTCGACATCAGCGAGCCTTTCGCCGCCCACTTCTACGCCCAGATGGTCAAGCGTCTCAGGGATCAGGATCCCGGCAAGGTGCCGGCGCTGGCCTGGCTGGAGCAGGAGTTCACTCGCCAGCACACCTCGATCGCTGCCGTGGTGCACAACGCCCAGCAACGCCAAGGTGCATCCAACGTCAGCGTGCGTAACGTGATCACCAGCCTGCGTCACATCGCCGATTTCGACTGGGCGACCCTGGTCGAGCAGGTCAGCCTGGTCGACCAACGCCTGCGCGCTGGCAGCCGCTTCGCCGAGATGGACTTCGCCACCCGCGACCGCTATCGCAATGCCATCGAGCAACTGGCCCGCGGCTCGCACCGGGGCGAGCTATTGGTGACCGAGCAGGCACTGGCCGCCGCGCGGGCCGAGCTTGCCCCGGATTGCCAGCCGGCCGAGGCGGAACGACGCACAGATCCGGGGTATTACCTGATCGCCGACGGTCGTCGTGAACTGGAGCGATCGCTCGGCTTCCGTCCGCCCATGGCACTGCGAATTCGACGGGCCGTGCTGAAGCTGGGCCTGACGGGCTACGCCTGTGCCACCAGCGTGATCACGCTGCTGCTGCTGGGGCTGGCGGTGTGGGCGCTGGCAGCGGCCGGTCTGACACCGGGGTGGCAACTGGCGTGGCTGGTACTGATTGTCCTGCCCGCCTACGAGGTGGCGACGGCGCTGACCAACCGCGCCCTGGGCGAAGGTGTCGGCGGCGAGGCGCTGCCCGGTCTGGCACTCGAGGAGGGCGTTCCCGCTACGCTCAGAACGCTGGTCGTGGTACCGGCCATGCTGACCGATTCGGTCGCGCTGCGTGAACTGATCGAGCGTCTGGAAGTGCACTATCTCTCCGGCACCGGCGGCGATCTCACCTTCGCCCTGCTGCTGGACGGCCGCGACGCCGATACCGCCGAACTCGCCAGTGACGACATCCTACTCGCCAGTGCGGTCGACGCCATGGCGCACCTCAACCAGCGTCACGGCCCTGGTCCGGCAGGCCCGCGCTTCCTGCTGCTCTATCGTCGCCGACTCTACAATGCCAGCGAGGGCTGCTGGATGGGTTGGGAGCGCAAGCGTGGCAAGCTGACCGAGCTCAACCGCTTGCTGCGTGGCGCCGACGATACCTCCTACATCGACGTCGCCGGCCACACGCCCTGGGTACCGTCCGACGTGCGCTACGTGGTGACACTGGACAGCGATACTCGCCTGCCTCGCGATACCATCACCAGGCTGGTCGGCAAGATGGCGCACCCGCTCAATCAGCCGGTCTTCGGGCCCAAAGACCGGGTCGTTCGCGGGCACGCCATTCTCCAGCCCCGGGTGACGCCTTCGCTGCCCATCGGCCGCCAGGGCTCACGCTACCAGCGGCTGTTTTCCGCCCCCGGCGGCATGGACGTCTATACCGCCGCGGTATCGGATCTCTACCAGGATCTGTTCGGCGAGGGATCGTTCGCGGGCAAGGGAATCTACGCCGTGGACGCCTACGAGCGCTCCCTGGTGGGCCGAATTCCCGAGAACAGTCTGCTCAGCCACGACCTGCTGGAGGGCATCTTCGCGCGGGCCGGTCTGGCTTCGGATGTCGAAGTCGTCGAAGCCTACCCGGAACGTTACGACGTTGCCGCCAGGCGCCAGCACCGCTGGACGCGAGGCGACTGGCAACTACTGCCCTGGTTCTGGGGTGGGCGTTCGGATCGCCAGGCGCTGACCGCCGTCGGCTGCTGGAAGATCGCCGACAACCTGCGACGATCGCTGCTGGCACCTAGCCTGTTCGGCGCGCTGATGATCTCTGCCTGGCTACCGATATCGGCCGCGCTCACCACCCTGGCACTGACGCTGGCCTGCCTGATCATTCCCGCGCTGATTCCGGTCGTTTCTGCGCTCGCGCCCCATCGCCGCGACGGCAATTGGCGCCATCATTGGCGGACACTGGGCCGGGACCTGCGAACCGAAATGGGCCGCTGCCTGCTGAGCCTCGCCCTGCTGGCGGATCAGGCCTGGCAAATGGGTGATGCCATCGTGCGCACGCTGTTCCGCGTCTACATCTCCCAGCGCCATCTGCTGGAGTGGACGACGGCATCGCAGTTGGCCGGCAACGAGCGTCTCGGCGCGGCCGGGTTCGGTCGCGAAATGGCCGGCGGCACCCTGCTGAGCCTGGCACTGGCGCTGCTTCTGGCGATCGTCGAGCCACCGGCCTGGATCGTCATCCTGCCACTGCTGGTACTGTGGCTGGCCGCTCCGCTGATTGCGCTCTGGACCAGCCGCGCGCCCACCGACACCACCGACAACCTGCGTCTCTCTCCGCCGCAAGCGCAGGCATTGCGACGCATCGCGCGACGCACCTGGCAGTTCTTCGATACCTTCGTGACCGAGGATTCCCACGCGCTGCCACCAGACAATTTCCAGTTCGACCCCAAGCCGGTCATTGCCCAGCGCACCTCGCCCACCAATATCGGCCTCTATCTGCTGGCCTGCGTATCCGCGCGGGAGTTTGCCTGGATCGGCACCCATCGCGCCGTGGAGCGACTCGAGGCCACGATGGCCACGCTGCTCACGCTGGAGCGCTGCAAGGGCCATTTCTACAACTGGTACGACACCCGAACACTGGCGCCACTCGATCCGCTCTACGTCTCCACCGTCGACAGCGGCAATCTGGCAGGCCACCTGATCACACTGGCCAACGCCTGCGAAGCCTGGGCCGCCCACCCCCACGTCCTCGACCCGCGCAACGGCCTCACCGATACCCTGCTGCTGTGCCGAGAGGACATCGCCACCACCGCATCGCTCGACGCAGAGATACGCACGGCCCTGCTAGACGAGCTGGACGCTCTCTCCTCCCATCTCGAATCGACCGGCTACGGCATCGAGTACTGCGATGCCCTGCGTCAGTCGATCGATAGCTGCCTGCACCTGCTGGGCGCGCAGTCCGGCGATACCACCGACGCCGACGCGGCGACCGGGGAAGTCCCGCCTCAAGGCTGGATGCGGATCCTGCAGCGCTGTCTCGACGAGCACCGATGCGACGCCGAGAATACCGCGCCCCTGTCCCGGACTGCCCCCGCCCAAGGAGATCCTTCGGAGGCGGCATCCGAAGCCACCCTGGGACGGCGCCTGTCCATGCTGGCAACGCAATCGCGGCGGCTCGCGCTGGAGATGGATTTCCACTTCCTGCTGGTGCCGGAGCGCAAGCTGATGTCGATCGGTTACGCCCCGCGGGAGGATCGGATCGACGAAGGCTGCTACGACCTGCTCGCTTCCGAGGCGCGCCTGGCGAGCCTGCTGGCGATCGCCAAGGGCGACCTGCCCACTCGCCACTGGTTCCGTCTGGGCAGGGCGGTGACACCGCTGAAAGATGGCGTCGCACTGATCTCGTGGTCGGGCTCGATGTTCGAGTACCTGATGCCCTCGCTGGTCATGCGTGCGCCGTTCGGTAGCCTGCTGGAGCAGACCAACCGGCTGGTCGTGACCAGCCAGCGTCTCTATGCCAGGCGCAAGGAGATCCCCTGGGGGATCTCGGAATCCGCCTACAACGCACGGGACATCGACTTCACCTATCAGTATTCCAACTTTGGCGTGCCGGAACTGGGACTCAAGCGAGGACTCGGCGACAACCTCGTCATCGCCCCCTACGCCACCGCACTGGCGACCATGGTCGCGCCGCAGGCCGCACTGGAGAACTTCGCCCGCCTGCAAACCATGGAGGCGGAGAGCCACTTCGGCTTCTTCGAGGCGATCGACTTCACCCCGACGCGACTGCCGATCGACCGGACCTTCGTCATCGTGCGCAACGTCATGGCCCACCACCAGGGGATGACCATCGCCGCCATCGCCAACAGCCTGCTCGAGGGACGGCTGCGCAGCCACTTTCATCGCGAGCCGATCATCCAGGCCAGCGAGCTGCTGCTGCACGAGCGCCTGCCTCGGGAAGTCGCGACCCTGCCATCTCCCAACGATGCCAGGCACGCCGCGCCGTCGAGCACCGCCGCGACAGCAGCGGCGGCGGTGCGACGACACGTCGGCGAGCCATCCTCGTCGCCCCCAGTGACCCACCTGCTCTCCAATGGGCGCTACAACGTGATGCTGACCGACGCCGGCGCCGGCTTCAGTCGCTGGCAGCGCCAGGCGATCACCCGCTGGCGCGAGGACGCCACCTGCGATGACTGGGGCAGCTTCATCCTGCTGCGCGACCGGGAGAGCAACGTGCGCTGGTCCGCTGGCGCGCACCCGCTGGCCAAGGCAGCCGATTGGCGAGAGGTGATCTTCGCCGAGGATCACGCCCGTTTCACCCGCCGCGATGGTGAGATCACCACCACACTCGAGGTGCTGGTCTCCGGTGAGGACGATGGAGAGGTACGACGTGTCTCGGTCACCAACGGCGGGCGCCAGGCGCTGACCATCGAACTGACCTCCTACGCCGAGGTGGTGCTGACGCAGCCGCCCGCCGACGACGCCCATCCGGCCTTCGCCAAACTCTTTGTCGAGACCGGTTTCATCGCCGACTACGCCGCACTGACCGCGACCCGACGCCGCCGGGATGCCAGCGAAACTCCGATCTGGGCGGCGCACTTCGCGGTGGTCAAGGGGGAGTGCGAAGCGCCGCAGTACGAGACGGATCGCGCCCGCTTCCTGGGCCGGGGGCGTCAAATCGGCAATGCCCTGGCGCTGACCGGCCAGCCACTGTCGAATACCACCGGCGTGGTGCTGGACCCGATCTTCTCGCTGCGCTACGTGCTGCACATCACGCCGGGACACGTTGCCCACATCGATTTCTGGACGGTGGTCGCCGAGAGTCGTGAAGCGGTGCTGGCACTGATCGACAAGCATCATGACACCAGCGCCTTCGACCGCGCCCGCACCCTGGCCTGGACACAGGCCCACGTGCAACTGCGTCACCTCGACATCGATCTGGAAGAGGCCGCCGACTTCCAACGCCTGGCCGCGCCGATCCTGTACAACGATGCCCGCTTCCGCCCCTCCTCCGATATGCTCGAGCGCGGAATGGCGATGCAGTCCAACCTCTGGCCGATGGGGATTTCCGGCGACCTGCCGATCGTGCTGCTCCGGCTCGGCGATATCGAGGATGTGGCCTGGCTCAAGACCCTGCTCCGTGCCCACGAGTACTGGCGCGCCAAAGGGCTCGGCGTCGACCTGGTGGTGCTCAATGATCGTGCCCACTCCTATCTGGAGGAGTTGCAGGAGGCGATCGAATCGGCCGTTAGCGTCAACCGACCGCCCCCCCATGTCGAAGGCGATCTGGCGCTGGGCTCGATCTACACGCTGAGAGCCAACCAGCTGAATCTGGCCAGCCAAGAGTTGCTGCTGGCCGTGGCTCGTGTGGTGCTGACGGCGCGCAAGGGCGCACTCACCGCTCAGCTCGACGCCCTGTTGGCGCCGCCTTCATCCAGGCCCGCTCTCGACGCGCTGGCTCGAGCCGGCAAACTCGGGTCCGGCGCGGTCAGGGCCGACACCCCGTCTCCCGACGCCGCTCGTGCATCCCTGGCGTACGAGACAGTCGTGATCGGTGGCAACCCCGACACGCCGGCCAGGTCACCGCGACCGGCGGTGGCACCGTCCTCGCGCCCGCCGCTGGGGGACCTGGCCTTTTTCAACGGCACCGGCGGCTTCGACCGTGGCGGGCGCGAGTACGTCTGCGTGCTCGACAATGGCGATACCACACCCCAGCCCTGGATCAACGTCATCGCCAATGGCGGTTTCGGCTTTCAGGTCTCGGCGGAGGGCGGCGGCTACACCTGGGCGGACAACAGCCGCGAGAATCAATTGACGCCATGGTCCAACGATCCAGTCAGCGATCTGCCCGGCGAGGTGATCTACGTCCAGGACGCCGACAGCGGCGCGCTGACGACCGTCACCGCGCGCCCTTGTCGCACGCGCCCCGGGCATCAGGCCCGCCACATCACGCGTCACGGCTTCGGCTACACCCGTTTCGAGCACGACACGCCCCAGCTATCCATGATGCTGCTGCAGTACGTGCCGTTGAACGACCCGATCAAGATATCGCGACTGACGCTGGAGAATCGCACCGCGACCCCCCGTCGGCTGATAGTGACCGCCTATACCGCGTGGGTGATGGGCACGGCGCGGGCCAGGACCGCACCGTTCCTGGTCTCCCGACACGATAACGTCACTGGTGCGCTATTGATGCACAACCCATGGAACCAGGCCTTCCCGGGACGGGTCGGGTTCGTCGATCTGGACGGACGCCAGAGTCGCTGGACCGCCGACCGCCGCGAGTTCCTCGGCGGGGGCTCGCTGGCCGCGCCGGAAGCGTTGACCGCGATGCGGTCGTTGTCGGCAAGCAGCGGGGCGGGACACGACCCCTGCACGGTGCAGCAGTGCGAGCTGACACTGGCCCCTGGAGAGACGGTCGAAATCGTGGCGTTCATGGGCCAGGCCAGCGACGACGAGGCCGCTCGAGAGCTGATAACGCGCTACCGAAGTACCGATCTCGACGCCAAGCTGGACGAGGTCGAAGCCTACTGGCAGACGCTGCATGGCGCCTTGCAAGTCAGCACGCCGGATCCGGCCATGGACCTCATGCTCAATGGCTGGCTGACCTACCAGACACTGGCCTGTCGCATCGTGGCGCGCTCGGCGTTCTACCAGGCCAGCGGTGCCTATGGTTTCCGCGACCAGTTGCAAGACGGCATGGCACTCACCTTCGCGATGCCGGCGCTGGCGCGACATCACCTGCTGCGCGCCGCCGGTCGCCAGTTCGTCGAGGGCGACGTACAGCATTGGTGGCTGCCGCACTCCGGCCAGGGCGTGCGCACCCGTATCTCCGACGACCGGGTGTGGCTGGCTTTCGCCACCGCCACCTATATCCAGGCGGCAGACGACACCGCCGTGCTGGATGAGCGGGTCACGTTCCTGGATGGGCCGCCGCTGGCACCGGAGGCGCATGACGACTTCGCCCAACCGCGGATAGCCGACGAGACGGCGTCGCTGTTCGAGCACTGCGCCCGCGCGCTGAATCAGGCGCTCGAACGATTCGGCGAACACGGACTGCCGCTGATCGGCACCGGCGACTGGAACGATGGATTCAATCGTATCGGTGATGCGGGCCGCGGCGAGAGCGTGTGGCTGGGCTGGCTACTGCTGCGCACGCTGAGGCTGTTTGCGCCGCTGGCCGAGGCCCGCGATGCGCCGCAAGATCAGGCCCTCGCCCAACGCTGGCGGGAACGCGCCGAGGCGTTGCGCCTGGCGCTGGAAAGCGAGGCCTGGGACGGCGAATGGTACCGCCGCGCCACCTTCGACGACGGTCGATGGCTCGGCACCCACGATAACGATGCCTGCCGGATCGACGCCATCGCGCAGTCCTGGGCGGTACTGTCGGAAGGCGCCGATCCCGAACGCGCCAGCCAGGCCATGGCGTCGGTGTCGCGCCACTTGATCCACCCCGAGCAACGATTGGCGCTGCTGTTCACGCCGGCGTTCGACCAGGCCGCCATGGAGCCGGGTTACATCAAGGGATACCCGGCAGGGCTGCGGGAGAACGGCGGGCAATATACTCACGCCGCGATGTGGTCGATCCTGGCGTTCGTCAAGCTGGGCCAGGCCGAACAGGCCTACCGGCTGTTCTCGCTGCTCAATCCGATCAACCACGCCCTGAACCCGGAAGACGTGGCGCGTTACCGCGTCGAGCCTTATGTGATCGCCGCCGACGTCTACTCCGAGCCGCCCCACGTCGGACGCGGTGGCTGGACCTGGTACACCGGTTCCGCCGGCTGGATGCATCAGGCCGGCGTGGCCGGCATCCTCGGGATCCGCCGCGAAGGTCGCCGCGTGATCGTCTCGCCCTGCATTCCCGACACCTGGCCGGGCTTTTCGGCCACCGTCGACCTCGAGGGGAGCGCCTGCGTGATACGCGTCGAGCGGCCCTCCGAAGACCGGCCCGCCGGCGCCACCCTGGATGGCGAGCCGCTGCCCGACAGCACCCTCGAAGCCTGGCTGACGCTGGATGGCAAACCTCATCTGCTGATCCTGCGTCTCGCGGAACGCGGGCCCGATCCGGCATGGCCCGGCGCCGGCCCGCGAACCTCGCCGCCACCCGTTGCAAGCGCCGACGGCGGCGGAGCATGAAAGAACGCCGGCGCGAGCCCCCACGCCAGGGCAAAGCTGCCCCACACGCGCCAACACTCGCCGATACGGCACCTCGGAGAAACCGCTCATGAGAATTCAGCTCGGTTGTGAAATGATCTACCAGTTCGCGGTCCCCACACCGATGATCGCCATGCTCAACGTGCACCACTCGCGCTTTTCGAGCCTGGAGGGGCCCGATCATCTGGTCACCTCGCCGATGGTCGATCTATCGAGTTATCGCGACAGCTTCGGCAACTGGTGCAACCGGATGGTGGCACCGGCCGGCACCTTCACCCTCGGCACCAATGCGATCCTGCATGACGACGGCGGCTACGATCCCGTCGAGCCATCGGCCCGCCAGCATCCGGTGGAGGAGCTGCCGGCCGATGTCCTCCAGTATCTGCTGGGCAGTCGCTACTGCGAGACCGACCTGCTCAGCGAAGTCGCCTGGCAGCGCTTTCAGGGCACGCCACCGGGATGGGCTCGTGTCCAGGCAATCTGCGACTTCGTCAATCAGCACATCACCTTCGGCTACGAGCACTCGCGACCCACGCGCACGGCCGCTGAAGCCTACCGGGAAAAGGTCGGCGTCTGTCGCGACTACACCCATCTCGCCATCACCCTCTGTCGTTGCATGAACCTGCCGGCCCGCTACTGTACCGGCTACATCAGCGACATCGGCAAGCCGCCACCCTACGCCGACATGGATTTCGCCGCCTGGATGGAGGTCTATCTGGGAGGCCGCTGGTGGACCTTCGATCCGCGCAACAACGCGCCCTGCATCGGCCGCGTGCTGATCGCTCAGGGTCGCGACGCCACCGACGTGCCGCTGACCCATACCTTCGGCCCCAATACCCTGGGCGGCTTCAGTGTGTGGATCTACGAGCTGGCGGCGAAGTAAGAATCGAATGGAGTGACGCTGGTCCGGGAGGCGGAAGACCTACTCGGGGGCGGGCGCGAGGCGAAGCGCCCCCTCGGGAGGCGCTTCAGGCGTGACGAGTGTCAGAAAGCGGTCCACTCTTCGGTTTCGGCTTGGCGTGGGGCGGCCTTCGCCGGTGCCCGTCCCTGGCCCTGGGACTTCGGCGCGCTCCTGGCCGGCGCAATCGATGCCACACCGGTCGAGACGGCAGGTAGCGCCTGAGCGGTGCCGCTCGCGGCCCCCCTGAAGAAAGAGACCTCTTTCAACAGCGCCGCGGCCTGACTCTGCAATGATCGCCCGGCGGCGCTGGACTCTTCCACCAGGCTCGCATTCTGCTGGGTCACGCCATCCATCTGGGATACGGCGGTGTTGACCTGATCGATGCCCTGCGCCTGCTCACGGCTGGCCACAGCGATCTCCCCGACCAGCGTGGTCACGCGGGCAACCCCCCCGACGATCTCTTCCAGCGCATGACCCGCCCGATTGACCAGCTCGGTGCCGGCGTCGACCTGGCCCATGCTCTCATGAACCAGTTGCTTGATCTCCTTGGCGGCATCGGCGCTGCGTCCGGCAAGATTGCGCACCTCGCTGGCCACCACGGCGAAGCCGCGTCCCTGCTCGCCGGCCCTTGCTGCTTCCACCGAAGCATTCAGTGCCAGCAGATTGGTCTGGAAGGCGATCTCGTCGATCAACCCGACGATACCGGCGATCTTGCGGCTCGAGGCATTGATCCCCTCCATCGCCTTGACCGCCTCGCCGGCGACCTCGCCGCCGGCGTTGGCTCGCTGGCTGACATCATGCACGAGCCTGTCGGCTTCGGCGGCGTTCTCCGCGTTCTGGCGCACGGTCGAGGTGATCTCGTCCATCGATGCCGCGGTCTGCTCGAGGCTCGCGGCCTGCTCCTGGGTGCGGCGACTGAGATCGTCGGTACCCTGGGCGATCTCGTCCGCCGCGGTGCTGACCGACTGGGCATTGCCGCGTACGCTCATGACGACATGGGAAAACTGGCTCTCCATCGCCTTCAGCGAGCGCAGCATCACACCGAACTCGTCCTTGCAGGTGATATCGATCGCGTTGTCGAGATTGCCATCGGCCATGGCGTTGGCGAGATCCTGAGCTTTACCCAGCGGCGTCATGATTCCCCGGATCAGCCACAGTGCCAGCAGTACACTCACGATCAATGCACCGATCATGGTGCCGATGACGAGCGTGCGCTCCCATTCATACAGCGCGACCGCGCCCTCGAAGGACTCGGCGGCCTGCGCGCTGTTGCGATCCACCAGTTGCTGGATGTCGCCGAGCGCTGCCGAATATCGCTCGGCCAGCGTCGTCGTCGCGATCTCCCGGGCCCGATCGAAATCATTGCCGCTTACGGCGGCGTTGAGTTCGGCGATGGAGGACCGCAGCTCGGCCAGCGAGGTGATGAAGGCATCGGCCATCCCCCGCTCTATGGGGCCGCTGATGCGATTCGGATAGTAGTCTTCCCAGGCCGCATCGATGATGGCGTCGTTCTCCGCGATCTCCTGCTGCGTCGCCCGCGCCGATTCGGGGTCGCGGTCACGCTGCTCCGCAGTGAGCTTGACCCGGTTGCCGAGCAGTGCCCGGTCGATGCGACTGAACGCTTTCAACGTCAGTACGTTGCCTTCGTAGGTGCGTTCGAGCGCATCGTTGGTCGAGCTCAGACCGAACAGTCCGACGCTTCCGACGATGAACAACATCACGACACAGGCGCCCAGGCTCGCGGCCAGACGCAATTTCACACTTCGATTCAGTAGCAGCATGGCAAGCCCCCGATAGATGCCCTCGGCGCTGGCCGTCGGGCGATATGGAACTGGATTCGGCAAGCGTGAGAAGGCCTGTATCGTTCGCACCATGCCGTGAGACGTCCTATCGGCTGCTGTACAAATAAACTTAATTGTATTTAGTGCGCCGTACTGCTGCGACATCACCCGGGGGAAACCGTCGGCACCCTAAGCGTTGATCGAGAAGGATAAAATCTTTTATCGAAAACCAATTATGGCATCGACGCCCCGATGGAAGGCAGGAAGGCTTCCGGCAGCACCAAGCCGCTCATCGATGACGACTCTTGTACGCAAAATCTACCTTGTACAATTTTTATGGCTATGCCAAAGTGTTCTTAACGGCAGCAGGGACCGCTGGCCCGAATCGACAAGGATCGTCGAACCGTCGGAGGCAGGGACTGCCTCAACTCGCTGGCCAGGACGGCCAGCAATCACCAAGGAGGGAGCATCATGAAGCATCACATTTCATGCACCCGCTGTGGAAACCACCACGCAGTATCTGCGGATAGCCCACGGGACTGGGATGAAATCACCTGCACGGAGTGCGGAGAATTCATCGACACCTACGGCCACCAGGCCGATCTCGCCTCGCCGAGCTACGCGCTTCACGCACTCAATCTATCGCGCGGTCTGATCCTGCAGATGGCGAGAGAGAGCAGCCATCGTCTCGAGCAGCAGCAGACGATGCGGCAATCGGCATGATGACCGTCACCCTGAATCTTGACTGCAGCGTCTGCGGCCATCATCGATTTCGACTGCCCATCAAGCAGGAAGAGGGTTCCCGCGTCATCTGCGCGAACTGCTCGGCGTACAAGTGTCAGGTTCAGGATCTCGAGAAGGCCCTGATCGCCGTTGGCCGAAGCCGGCACCGCACGGCAGTCTCCGCCGCCTGATTCATCACTCGATCGTACTTGTCTGGCCGCCTCGTTACTCTGGCGGCTTTTTTTGGCCAATCCGTTGGGCCGACCAGGCAACATCGCCACCCATGACGGCGGCGACGAGTCGATGGGGTATGGGTATTCCCGCTACTCCGCGCCAGTCGCGCCCGACTCGCCACCTCGTGCTAGTCACCTTATTGGAGCGCCTCGATCAGTTGGGCCTTGGTCATGCCGCTGCGCCCGGCAATGTCGCGTTGTTGGGCCAGTCGGTAGAGTGTCTCACGAGAGAGCCTGGCCAGCTCGCCCTCGGCGGGTGCCTTGCGGGATTTTCCCGCTGCCGAGCCGCGGTCGGACGGTTGCGCGCCCTGGTTGGAAGACCGAGCAGACGACGAGGATTTCCGCGTTGACGCGCCTTCTCCCTTCTCCTTTCCTTTCCCCTTGCCTCCTTTTGGGGTCGGTTCGACCCGCCCACGTTTGAGACTGCGCTTGAGTACCTGCATCAGATCGATGACCTCGGCGCCCTCTTCGCTCTCGTCACCCTGGCCTGCCTCTCGCGATCGGGTCGCTTCGATCGGGGCGACATCCTGGTGACGTCGACGCTTCTGACGTACCCGCTTCTTGAGCGCTTCGATGTGGGGATCGATCAATTGGTCGGGATCGAAGTGCCTGGCATCGAGCTTGTCCATCGCTTGCCGGATCCGCCGCTCACGCTTCGCATCCGGTTCGCCCGGCGGCGCCAGGCCGATGCCTTGCGGCGTGCGCAGCTCATCGTGAAAGCGCAGCGCCTCGGCGCGCAGGATGCCGTTCTCGGCCACGATCGCCACCAGCACTTCGCGCCCACGCATTACCAGCGTGGCGATTCCCGCACGATTGGCGCTTTCCATCGCCGCGGCCAGCAGCCGATAGGGCTTGAGCGCGCCATCGCCGCTGGCCGCGCGAGAGTCCGGCACCAGAAAGTAAGCACGCCGAAAATAGAGCGGATCGAGTTCGTCCAGCGGGACGAATCGGCTCAACGTGATCTCGCGCCGGTGTTCGAGCGCGGCGTCCTCGATCTCCTGGTCCTCGACGACCACGTAGCGGTCCTCGCCGACCTCGACGCCTCGCGCCAGCTCGCTCGACTTGAGCGGTTTGCGCCCGGTCTCGCTGAAGAAGCGGCGGGACAGCGGCCTGCCTTTGTCATCGACCTCTTTCAGCGTGACATCACGTGAGTGCTGGGCGGGGTAGAGGCCGACCGGGAGATTGACCAGCCCAAAGGCGATGGTGCCGGACCAGAACGGCCGCGGGCCACGGAAGCCCTCCCCGTGGTGATGCGGCTTATCCGAGTTCGACGCTTTCGATGTCTTGGCTCCCGACTTAGGCACGCTTGCGCTCCCGGGCCAGGCTGGCCTCGAGTGACGAGACGATATCGCCGGTCGGCTCCTGGCGACGACGGCGTTTGACCTTGAGTCGCTTGCCGCTGCGCTTCGCCTCCACCAGCGCTTCCAGTCGCTGACGGTACTCGTCCTGATAGGTTGCCGGCTCGAAGTCGGCAGCGTACGCCTCGACCAGATCGGTCGCCATCTCCACCTCCTTGGCGTTCAACTTCGCACCGCCGGGCGGTTCCAGGGCATCGGCATCGACGACTTCGTCGAGATGGCGCAAGGTAATCAGGACCGGGTGGCCATCGTGGTCGCGCAACGCACCGACATAGGCCTTATGTCGCATCACCCAGTGAACCAGGCCTTCCCGTCCGCTATTGGCGAGCGCGGCGGCAAAAGCGTCGAACGTCTCTTCGTCTCCATCCGGCCCGAGATAGTAGGGGCGCTGGTACCACTGGTTGTCGATCGCGCCTTGCGGAAGAAAATGCATCACCTCGATGTCCCGCGAGGGCGCCGGTGCCAGTTCGTCGAGCTCGTCGGTGTCGAAGAGGATTCGATCCTGCTTACCGACAACGGCCTTGTGGCGGTCGTCGCGCGACACGGTCTTGCCGCTCCGAGGCTCGATCATCGCCTGATGCACGGGACGATGCCGACGCCGGTCGAGCAGCCGAAAATGGACGTTGCGGTCGCTGACCGCCGTATAGAGTTTGACCGGTACCCGTTCATCGCCAAAGCCGATGACGCCTTTCCAGACTGCGCGAGCACTCATCGCTCTCCTCCCACGGGTAGCTCGGTCGTCGTTTCCTCACGCGTGCCTGTCTTCATTCCGCCAGCCATCAAACCTCCATCCCGGCATCGCGGCAGCGCTTCTTGGTCAGTCGCTCGCGGGCGTCGTCGAAGCCCTGCCACGGGTCGTGCTTGAGCGAAGCCAGCCGGCGCGGCAGATTGGCCAGCGTGTAATGATCGGCCCTCATTTTCGGTCCGAGCTCCTCCCAGCGGATCGGCGTCGCCACTGGCGCGCCGGGCCTGGCGCGTACCGAATAGGAAGCCACCGCCGTGGCGCCACGACCGTTGCGCAGGTAATCGAGGAACACCTTGCCGCGGCGAGCCCGCTTGGACATGTTGAGCGTCAACTGGTCGGGATGACGCTCGGCGCAGCGTTCACACACGGCTCCGGCAAACCCCTTGGCGGTCTCCCAGTCGGCGTGCGGTTTGAGCGGGACGACCAGATGCAGGCCCTTGCCGCCGGTCGTGCGCAGGAACGCGGCGAGTCCGAGCTCGGCCAGCGCCTGGCGCAGCTCGCGGGCAACATCGATGACCGCCCGCCATTCGCAGTCCGGAGCCGGGTCGAGATCGAACACCAGTTGGTCGGGACGCTCGAGATCGTCGACGCGACTGCCCCAGAGGTGAAATTCGACGGTCCCCATCTGGACCAGCGCCACCAGGTCGGCGGCACGGCGCGTGTAGAGGTAGTCGTGCTTGCCGGATTTTTCGGCGATCGTCACGCTCGGCAGGCTACCCGGCAGGGTCTCGCTGGGGTGCTTCTGGACGAAACACGCCTCGCCGATACCGCCAGGGCAACGCAGCAGCGTCAACGGCCGCTCGGCAAGCCCGGGCAGGACCCACTCGGCATGTTCGGCATAGTATTCGGCCAGCGCCCGCTTGGTGATGCCCTCTTCCTCGAACAGCACCCGATCGGGATGCGTCAGCCGAATGCCCTCGATCTCGACATCGCCGCCACCGGATTGCGTCCGGCTCGAACGCCTCTGGGGGGCGGGTTCACTCGCTTTCTCGCTCATGGACGGCTCCTTCGCTCGCTGCTGGCTCAGCCGGATGTCCACGGGATCGCGATCCTCGCGCAGGCCGCGAAAGCGGGGATGGCGCAGCCGGCCGTCATGGGTCCATTCGCTGAAATTGACGTCGATCACGCGTTTGGGCGTGACCCAGTGGCTGCCGGCCAGATCAGGGATGTCACGCTCGACGAAAGGCGAGGTCTTGCGTTGCGAGCGCGCCAGATTCCGCCGCCACTCGACGAGCTGGTCGTTGGAGAACCCGGCACCGACCCGACCGCAGTAGCGCAGCTTGCCGTCGTCGTCGTAGGCGCCGATCAACAGCGAACCGAAGCCGCTACGCGATCCTTTCGGATCGGTGTAACCAGCGACCACGAATTCGGCCTGACGCTCGGTCTTGGTCTTCAGCCAATCCCGGTTGCGGCGGCCGCGGTAGAAGGCGTCGGCACGCTTGGACACGATGCCCTCCAGGCCCTGGCGGCTCGCCTGCTCGTAGAACGCCTCGCCCTGCCCTTCGACATGATCGGTATAGCGCAGCCTGCCGACATTGCCGATTTTCACGGCGTCGCAGGTCTGCGCCAGCAGCGCCTTGCGGTCGCGCAGAGCGACATCGTCGAGCGCAACACCCTCGAAGCCGAGACCGTCGAGATAGCGCAGATCGAAGATCTGGTAGACCAGTCCGGCGGTCTTCTCGTCGCTCAGCGCTGCCTGCAGGCGTCGGAAGTCGCTGACACCGTCGCGTCTCAGCGCGACGACCTCGCCGTCGAACAGCGCCTTCTCCAGCGGCAGCGCTTCGATCGCCTCGGCGATTTCCGGAAACCGGTCCCGCCAGTCGTGACCGTTGCGCGTCAGCAAGCTCACCCTGCCGCGGTCGAGCCGCGCCAGAACGCGGTAGCCGTCGAACTTGATCTCGTGGAACCAGTCTTCATCGGCCGGCGCCTCCTCGACCAGCGTCGCCAACTGCGCGGCAGGCCGGGCCGGGAGGCTCGCCTGGCGCGCGCCCTCGAGCTGATCGGGAGCGATCTTGATGGCCCGGGCCTTGCGGCCACTGCCCGAGCGCTTGCTTGCGGTTTTCGATGAAGGTCTTGACGACGAGGACCGGGAGGATGGGGGCGTTGACGACGACTGCTTTGAAGAGGATGGTGACTTCCCTTCGGCGATCTCCGTCATGCGCCGGTTCGAGGCCACACTGACGTCGTCCAGGCTGTCGGGCAGGTGGAAATCGGCAGCGTCATGGCGTTTGATCATCAGCCACTGTTTGCCGTCCTGGCGCTTTCCGCCGCCTCCTCGGCCACTCATTCGCTTGAGCGTCCAGGCCCCCTTGAGCTTGGCGCCGTCGAGCTCGAAATCGATCTGGCCATCGTCGTGCTTGCCGCTCACCCGCCATTCGCCCCGGTCCCAGATCATTACCGTCCCGGCACCGTAGCCGTCAGGGATCACCCCCTCGAAATCGCCGTAGTCGAGGGGGTGATCCTCTACCTGAACCGCCAGGTGCTTCTCGCCGGGCTCGAGACTGGGCCCCTTCGGCAGCGCCCAGCTGCGCAACACGCCATCCTCTTCCAACCGCAGGTCATAGTGCAGTTGGCTGGCGTCATGCTTGTGAATCACGAAACTCGACCGCGAACGCCGCTTGCCGCGTTTGCCGCGAGGTTCCGGCGAGCGCGAGAAGTCACGCTTGTTGCGGTAGGTCTCGAGATCAGCCATCCGTCGCTCCCACGATGATCCTGCCAATCGATAGCCTTCAGCGTAGTCAACGCCGCTTTCCGCGCCAGAGCCTTGACCCAGTTCAGTCAGCGATACGCTTCCGCTTCCCCCTGGCGAACCGGAATCCAATCGTCCTCCTGACCGGGATCCGTCACATCGCCCTTCGAATCCGATGACTTGAGGGAGCCCGCCAGCGCATGGCGTGGCCCCGCTACTCAACTCCACGGTTTCGAAATGCGTTACGGGCAAGAGGAGGAGCCACGTGGCCCCGGCACCGCGGCCGCTTCTCGATAGCGCGATCGGACCCACTGCCGCGCCAGCAGGTAGGCCAGCAGCGCTTCCGGCAGCTCTCCGGCGTAGAACATCAATTCCGCGCCCTGCCGGACCTGATCGAGCGGCACCGATGCGGGGAAATGAAATCGATACATCCATTTGGACAGCATCGCGTGTGCCGCCATCGACACCACCAGCACGCCGAAACGCCACTCGAGGGAAGGGCGTCTCGGCGCCGGGTCCGGCCCGACAATGGCCCAGCTGAACAGGCACCCGGCAATGATGAAATGCCAGTGCAACCACAGGGCGAAGCCGGGAGAGTGGCGCATCGCGGCATAGAGGTCGGTCAGGTACAACACCATCATGCCGCCGGTATTGAGCAACGCCGCCGTAACGGGATGGCTCAACACGCGAATGGGAGGCAGGGATACGAACCCGACCCAACGTCTGCCCCACTGCGCGGGAACGCTCTTCAGCGCCAGGCTCACCGGCGCCGCCATCACCAGCCCCAGCGGCGCGATCATCCCCGCCACGAGATGCACCGCCATATGGCCGCGGAAATCGTCGTGGGCCCAATGCATCGAGGGTGGCGACATCACCACGACGATCGCCAGCGCGCTGCCCACGAAGAGGAGCAGCCGCCACAGCGGCCAGCCCCGGCCAAGCCGCTTCGATCGCCACCAGCCCCAGGCATAGAGTGCGGCCAGCGTGGCAAAGACCAGCGTGAACCCGTTCACTGCTGGCTCAGCGCCTCACCCCGTCGGGCCCGGCGCAACAGCCAGTAGCCGATGGCGAGCAGCAGCAGGCCGGCCAGGTTCCAGCCGAGGTCATAGACCACCAAGTTATCGACGTAGCGGACCTGGTGGAGCCCCAGGATCTTGTGATCGACGATGCCGTCGAAGAGCTGGAACCCACCCATCCCCAGCAGAAACCCGGCGCCTCGATAACCGGGAGCGTGCTGTCCGGTCTCGTGGAGTCGCAGCATCAGCGCGGTGCCGGCGACCAGCATTACCAGCTCCAGCGTGTGCAGCAGACCATCCGAGGCCAGCGCCAGCGCCGAGTTGTCGGTCTCGACGAAGTGGTGCCAGGCCAGTACCTGATGAAATACGATCTCGTCGAGCGCCGCCATGATGCCGACGCCCAACAGGACGGCGGCCACCATCGTCGCGCCGGTTCGTCGTTGAACTCGCTCGCTCATATCGATCGCCTCGTGCCGATGCATCTTCGTTTCTCGACGCCCAGGAGGATGCAAAAAACCCCGGCCGCTGGGGCCGGGGTTAGATCGTGGCAGTTCCTTGCCAACTCGCCATGGCGTCCTGCCATGCGTCCTTGTGAACATCGCTTCCCGCGACTCCCTCCTTGGCACTGCGTCTCCCTGACGCTGCAAGATCACCGTACGCCTCAAAGCCATCAATGAAGTTCATACAGGTTAAAGAAGCGCGGAAGATATGTTTCGTTGTGTAACACCACCCTGATCGTTAGACCCATATCACCCAGTCACTCATCGCTGGAATCGTCAGCCCGATACGAGACTGCCCACGGGAAGCGCGATCACAACCAGCCACGCCGGCCAGCGCCATACCGTCAGCAGCAGGAAGCCGGCCAGCGCCAGCGCGAAATCGGTCGGTTCGACAACGGCGCCCTGCCAGATCGGGGCGTACAGCGCGGCCCCCAGTATGCCGACCACCGCCGCGTTCGTGCCCTGGATCAGCCGCTGCGCGGTCGACGAGGCGCGCAACCGGTCCCAATGCGGGAGGACGCCCACCAGCAACAGCATGCCCGGTAGAAAAATCATGATCGTCGCCACTGCCGCCAGCAACCAGCCTTGAGCGCCGGGCGCCATCGCCGCACCCAGATAGGAAGCGAAGGTAAATAACGGACCCGGCACGGCCTGCGCGACCCCGTAACCGGTCAGGAAGGTGCTCTCAGAAATCCAACCGGGATCGACCACTTCGGCCTGCAGCAGCGGCAGCACCACATGCCCGCCACCGAAGACGAGCGCTCCGGCCCGGTAGAACGCGTCCATAACCGCGACGACCTCGCTTCCCCCCATCGATGCCGCCAGCGGCAGCAGCAGAAGGAGCAGGAAGAACAGGACAAGCGCGAATCGGCTCCAGCGCCCGGAGAGCTCGAGGCGGTCGGATGGGGTCGTCGTTTCCGGCCGGCAGCGCCAGACGCCAATAGCGGCTCCCACCGCGATGGCCCCCAACTGGCCTGTCGTCCCGCCGATGAAGACGGCCATGAATACGGCAATCAGGGCGATCCCGGCCCGCCGCCGGTCGGGACACAGCTTCCCGGCCATCCCCCAGACGGCGTTGGCGACCACGGCGACGGCCACCAGCTTGAGACCATGAATCAGGGACTGGCCGACATCGCCCCCCAGCGCCGACGCGCCGGAGGCGAACAGCACCAGCACAATGGCCGAGGGCAACGTGAACGCAAACCAGGCAGCGAGCGCGCCGGGTAGGCCGCCCCGCCGCAGGCCGATCGCAAAGCCGACCTGGCTGCTGGCGGGACCGGGCAGGAACTGGCACAGCGCGACGAGATCGGCGAAATCCGGCTCGGAAAGCCACCCCCGACGCACCACGAAAGCCTCGCGGAAATACCCCAGGTGCGCGATGGGGCCGCCAAAGGAGGTCAGCCCGAGCAGCAGAAACGCCCGAAATATCTCTCCATAGCGGGAGGGGGACTGCCGAATCCCGGTCATGTCGACACTCCTTGTTCGCGGCGACCTTGGGCATCACCGCACACCTTACGGTGTGGAAATGACAGGCAGCCACAGCGCCAGCGCGACGAGCGTCGCCAGCAGTACCGGCGGGGTGATCAATAGGCCGATCTTCATGTACTGCCCCCAGCCGATCTTGTAACCCTTGCCGGCCAGCACATGCAGCCACAGCAGCGTCGCCAGGCTGCCGATGGGCGTGAACTTCGGCCCCAGGTCGTTACCGATCACATTGGCGTAGACCATCAGCTCCTGGGTCACCGCCGGCACCTGGGCCCGGTCGATGGCCAGCGCCCCCACCAGCGTCGACGGCAGGTTGTTCATCACCGAGGCGACGATGGCGGAGAGGAAGCCGGTGCCGACGGTGGCGATGAAGTTGCCCTGCCCGGCCAGCCACTGCAGCGCCCGGGCGCCGTAGTCGGTCAGACCGGCATTGCCCAGCCCGTAGACCACCAGATACATGCCGATGGAGAACAGCACGATCTGCCAAGGCGCCCCCTTGAGCGCTGCGGTGACCGATACGGCGGCACCCTTGCCACCCTGCCACCAGCGACCGGCGATCGCCATCAGCACGATCGCCGCGGCCCCGGTCACGAAGGCGATGGGAATGCCCAGCGGCGCGGTGACGAAGTAGGCCACGAGCAGCATCGCCAGCAGCGGAAACGCGGCCCGGAAGATCAGCGGATCCAGGATCGCCGAACGCGGGGCATCGAGTGCTTCGAGCGAGTAGCGCCGGGGAATCCGTCGGCCGAAGGCGATCCAGAGCACGCCCAGCGTCGCCACCAGCGAGACCAGGTTGACCGGCACCATCACCGCCGCGTAGCGGTCGAAGCCGATGTCGAAGTAGTTGGCACTGACGATGTTGACCAGGTTGGAGATGATCAGCGGCAGGCTGGTGGTGTCGGCGACGAAGCCGGTGGCGATGATGAACGCCAGCGCCGCCGGCGGCGAGAAGTCCAGCCGCAGCAGGATCGCGATCACGATCGGCGTCAGCAGCAGCGCCGCGCCGTCGTTGGCGAAGAACGCCGCGATCACCGCGCCCAGCACCACCACCAGCGGGAACAGCAGATGCCCGCGACCGTTGCCCCAGCGGGCGACATGCAGCGCCGCCCAGGCGAAGAATCCGGCTTCGTCCAGGATCAGCGAGATGACGATCAGGGCGACGAAGGTGAAGGTCGCATCCCAGACGATATCCCACACCACGCCGACATCGGAGAGCCGCACCACGCCCGCCAGCAGTGCCACCAGCGCCCCGCCGAGGGCGCTCCAGCCGATTCCCAGACCCTTGGGCTGCCAGATCACCAGGATCAGGGTGACGACGAAAATAGCCAGTGCCAGCATCGAATGCCCCTGCGTTCAGTGAGTGCTTTTTAGCAATTACGTTTAGTGAGTACGCTTAGCCTGTACGTTCTAGTGAGTGCCTTGATTGACGCGACGCGAGAGCGCTTCCGCGCTCTCGACCCGCTCGGAATAGCGATCGGTGAGATAGGCCGAGCGTTCCCGCGTCAGCCAGGTGAACTTCACCAGTTCCTCGCAGACATCGACGACTCTCATGTAGAGCGGCGAGGGTTTCATCCGTCCGGCGTCGTCGAACTCGGTGAATGCCTTGGGTACGGATGACTGGTTGGGGATGGTGATCATCCGCATCCAGCGCCCCAGGATCCGCATCTGGTTGACCGCATTGAAGCTCTGGCTGCCGCCGGAAACCTCCATCACCGCCAGCGTCTTGCCCTGGGTCGGGCGAACGCCGCCCAGCGACAGCGGAATCCAGTCGATCTGGGCCTTCATGACCCCGGTCATGGCGCCATGACGCTCCGGACTGACCCACAGCATGCCGTCGGACCACTCGGCGAGATCACGCAGCTCCCGTACCTTGGGGTGCTCCGCCTCGGCATCGTCCGGCAGCGGCAGACCGGAAGGATTGAAGGTTTTCACCTCGCAGCCGTACCAGCGCAGCAGCCGGCCCGCCTCCTCGGATGCCAGCCGCGAGAAGGCGCGCTCGCGCAGCGAGCCGTAGAGCACCAGAATTCGCGGCGGATGGCGCGGCGCGTCGGCCCCCACCAGCGCCTCGATATCGATCGGCTGCAACTTATCCGGATCGATATTGGGCAGGTCGTCGAGATCGACCGAATCACTCACTTCGCGCGCGCCGCTGTCATTCATGACCTCGTCGTTCATCTCCCCATCACTCATGCACTGCCCCATCGGCACGCACCACTTCGCCGTCTTCCTTGGTGAACGTCGCCACCGGGTTGGCCAGCAGCGCCAGCACAAGCTCCGAAGGTCGGCACAGCCGGGCCCCCTTGTCGGTCACCACGATCGGCCGGTTGATCAGGATCGGATGCGCCATCATCGCGTCGATCAGCCGGTCATCGCTCAGGGCCGGATCGTCGAGGCCGAGTTCCTCGAACGGCGTGCCCTTGCGGCGCAGCAGCTCTCGCGGCGTGATGCCCATCATCGCGATCAGCTCGACCAGGCGCTCGCGAGTGGGCGGCGTGTTCAAGTACTCGATCACGTCCGGCGTCTCGCCGGAGGCCTCGATCATGGCCAGCGTGTTGCGCGACGTACCACAGGCGGGGTTGTGATAGATCAACGGTTTCATGGCGCCCTCACGGTTTGTCTTCGGTGTTCCAGTCACCGGGGGAACAGGTCAGAAAAGGTTCACAGGCCTCCGGGTGCCCGGCGCAGCAATCGCGAACCAGGAACCGGATCGTCTCGCTCATGTGAGAGAGGTTGGCGCGGTAGATGATCGACCGGCTCTGCCGCCGGGAGACGACCCACCCCGCCCGCGCCAGCACCGAGAGATGGGCGGACAGGGTGTTGTGCGGCACGTCGAGCTGACGCGCGATCTCGCCGGCGGGAAGCCCCTCGGGTTCATGGCTCACCAGCAGCCGGTAGGCCTCGAGCCTCGTCTCCTGGGACAGGGCGGCGAAACTGTCGATAGCGCTCTTTATTTCCATATGTCCAGAATATAAGACATATCAAGCCCTGGCAATGGCATTGGAGAGAGATCCAACGGAATTGGCTCCCTCAGGAGCCATCGGTTGCGCCGATCTCAGTCGCTCTTGTCGTTCAACTGACCGAAGTGGACGGGACGGCAGATGCAGAAGACCGGTGCCCCCGTTGCCTCGACGGCCGTCACGAAGCGCTCCGCCGTCTCCTCGTCCATCGCGTACATCAGCTCGATGGGCTGGTCGGCCAGGTCGAAGAAATGGGCGGAGTGCAGCTTGCCATCCGCCCCGGTCCCCTCGACGTCGCCGCGCTGGGTCATCCGGCCGATGCCCAGGCTCTTCGCGGTCTCGACGATCCAGTCGTAGACACGCTTGCCCTCATGCCGACGCGACTCCGGCACGATGAATATCACTTCATAACCGCTCTTGAGCCGATTCATGATTGCGATCCTCCCAGCAGGTTCTGGATGACGCCGTAGGTCAGAAAACCCAGGCCGGTCATGGCGAGCGAGCCCAGCACGTGAATGCCGATGCCCAGCAGCGCCATGCCGTAGCGCCCCGCCTGGATGTTGCCGAACATCTCGGCGGAGAAGGTGGAAAAGGTGGTCAGCGCGCCCAGGAAACCGGTGATCACGAACAGCCGGAGCTCCGGCGACAACGAGGGCAGTTGCGCGAAAAACGCGATGCCGATACCGATCAGCCACGCCCCCAGCAGGTTCGCCACCAGGGTGCCGGGCGGAATCGCCGGAAACAGGGCGTTGAGCCAGACGCCCAACAGCCATCGCAGATTCGCACCGATCGCGGCACCGGCCCCGATCGACAATACGGACAACCACATACCTGACGTCCTCGATAGATCCTTTTGATGAAATGATCCGCTCGAGGAGGCGAGCCAGCAGGGAAGGAAATACGGACACCTGCTGACACGCCTCGACCGAAGCGCCTCGCAGGCATCATTAACCGATAGACGGTGGTTCGAGCGGGCGGGAAAGCCGCTCGGGAGGCATGCCATCTCCCACGAAGACCTTAGCACCGAAGGCGACGGACGCGCCACTGGCAGTCCCGGTAAGCCGCTCTGCCCTGTTGATACGCAGAATGGCGCCTTCTCACTCCCACGCGGCACCTTTCAGGGCGTCGAGCGGAATCTTCAGATAGCGCTTGCCGTTGCTCTCCGGCTCGGGAAGCCGCCCGCCGAGTATATTGACCTGCAGCGCATGCAGGATCAGCTTCGGCATCGGCAATTCGCTGTCGCGGCGATGACGCAGCTCGACGTACTCGGTCTCGCTGCTCTCATTCAGGCGATGCCTGTTGGTCTCGCGCTGCTCGCGCACCGTGCTTTCCCACTGCGGTTCGCGGTCGTCGGGCATGTAGTCGTGACCGGTGAACAGGCGCGTCTGGTCGGGCAGTGCCAGGATCGCCTGGATCGAGTGCCACAGCTGGTGCGCACTACCGCCGGGGAAGTCGGCACGGGCGGTACCGAAGTCGGGCTGGAACAGGGTGTCGTGAACGAAGGCCGCATCGCCGATCACATAGGTGATCGAGGCCGGCGTATGGCCCGGCGAGTGCATCACGCGACAGTCGATCTCGCCCAGCTTGAAGGTGTCCCCGTCATCGAACAGATGGTCCCACTGGCTGCCGTCGTCCTGCAGGTCCGGCCAGTGGTAGATGGTTTTCCAGAGCGCCTGGACCTCGACCACCTGGGCGCCGATTGCCGTCGGCGCGCCGGTCTTGTCATGCAGATAGCGTGCGGCGGAGAAGTGATCCGCGTGGGGATGGGTATCCAAGATCCACGCCACCGCGAGTCCTTCCCGCTCGATGTAGGCCAAGAGCTCATCGGCCTGGAACGTGGCCGTGGCGCCGGATTTCTCATCGTAGTCGAGTACCGGATCGATGATCGCGCAACGGCACGTGGCGGGGTCGCTGACGACGTACTGGATGCTGAAGGTGCGGGGATCGAAGAAGCCAGCGACATCAGGTCGGGCTCCGTTTGCATCTCCCCGAGAGAGAGCGAAGGTCTTCATGGCGACTCCTTGGGAAAGCCTACCCCTAGCGTAACGCCTGTACAGTTATAACGTTATATCGATTTCTGACATGAAGACTCGTTTGGCGCCTGCGGTTATGCCTCCTGGGCATAATCGCTCTCTAGGCAAAAAAACGGCACCGGTGTCACCGGTGCCGTGCTGGTCTTGGTGATGTTGTCCTTCAGTCTCCCTACGAGCGACAGCTTAGAACAGCATCGCGTCCAGCCATCCCGTGGGATAGTGCAGGTTCAGCAGTGCCTGCATGCCGAGCAGGAAGATTCCAATGCCGATGGCGATCAGCAGCGCCGCCGGCCAGCGTGCCTTGGCAACGAACCGGATGAAGCACAGCGTCATGAGGACCGCAGTGCTGATGAAGCCGAGTAGCGAGGCCACGACGATCAGGGCCAGTAGCCCACCGAGCCAGACCAGTGGCTGGGCGATGGGCTGGCTGACCCAGGTCGCCTGCCCCTTCCACGCCTGGGCGCCGGCCAGCAGCGCGCCGACGGCCATGATCGCGATGGCCAGCATCGGGAAGATGCCACCGATCATCGACATGCCGCTGACGTCGTACCAGGCACCGGCCGCCAGTGCGAGCATGCCCGCGACCAGCACCAGATCGATCTTGCCGAAGGTCGGCGCCGGCGAGTCGGCCGTCTGGCGGTTGACGTCGGCGCCCACCGCCAGCGGCTGCCGTCGTCGCTGGAGCAACCGCCTGATCAGCGGGAAGGCAAACGCCAGCGCGATCAATGCCAGAATGATGATGACCCCGGGGCGAAGAAACGCCGCCATGCCATGAAACTGCACGCTCTGATAGAAGTAGGTCTCGGCACCCGGTGCGAGCACGAAGCCGATCAGGAAAGCGGGACGGGACCAGCCGGCCTGCTTGAACAGTAGCCCGATGGCGCCGACGGCGACCAGGGTGTACCAGTCTCCCAACGAACGAGTGGCCTGAAAGGCGGCAAACAGGATCAGCGTGGTGATCACCGGCGCCAGCAGCACGAAGGGGATGCGCGTGAGCTGGGCGACCGGCCGCGCCAGCATCAGGCACAGTGCGGCACCGAGGATATTGGCCAGCGCCAGCGACCAGATGATGGTGTAGGTGAGGTCCAGGTGAGTGGTGATCATGCTCACCCCGGGCTCGAGGCCCAGCAGCAGCAGTCCGCCCAGAAAGATCGCCGCCGTGCCCGACCCCGGCACGCCGAACAGCAGCGTCGGCACCATGGCCCCGCAGGCACAGGCGTTGTTGGCCGACTCCGGCGCGATGACGCCGCGAATGTCGCCGTGGCCGAAATGCTTCTCGCCCTTGGCCGTCTTCGATGCGAACGCGTAGGTGAGCCAGTCGACGACCGAGCCGGCGAGCCCGGGGATGGTGCCGATGAGGCTCCCCATGCCGGCGCACTTGGCGACCAGGCCGCGATTGTCGACGACGTCGCGAATGCCCTGGCGCCACCCGTGGCCCAGTGAAGTCTGCTCCCGGGCGATGCTGCCGCGCCGGATGAGCAGATCGACGATCTCCGGTAACGCGAAGACCGCCAGCCCCACGACGATCAGCGGGATGCCGTCGAACAGATACTCGACGCCCAGGTTGAGGCGAAACTCGCCGGTCGCCGGCGCCGTCCCGATCGCTCCGGCCAGCAACCCCAGGCCGCAGGCAGCCATGCCCTTGAACAGGCTGTCGCCGGAGAGCACCGCGATCATGGCCAGCCCCAGCAGCGTCAGCACGAACAGCTCCGCCGACGAGAACGCCAGCACCAGCGGCCGCGCGACCAGGATGAACCCGGTCAGCACGATGGCGCCGATGACGCCGCCGCACAGCGACGACAGGAAGGCGCTGGCCAGCGCCCGCGCCGCCTGGCCCTTCTTGGCCAACGGGAAGCCGTCCATCACGGTGGCCTGTGAGGCGCTCGAACCGGGGATCCCCATCAGCACCGAGGTGAACGTGTCTCCCGTAGGAATGACCGCGATCATGCCCATCAGCATGCCCAGCGCCAACCCCGGCTCCATGCCGTAGAGAAACGGCAGCAGCAGCGCCATGCCAGCAATCCCGCCCAGCCCGGGAATGATGCCGACCAGCAGACCGATCATCACCCCCAGACCCATGTAGACCAGATGCGAGGCACTGAATACCTCGCCTAAACTCGCAACCAAGGCATCTATCATTGTGTTGTCTCCTCTACCGTCTCGGCGACGACGAATCAGTTAACGCGTCACGACCCGCACGCCGTAACGATCCTTGAGCCAGTCGACGACCCATTGACGGCGGGCATCGCTGAGTTCCATCGCTGATGCCAGCTGCCTGGCGGCGACCTCTCCCACGACCGGCTCGTACGGCCCGACCTGCTGACGCGCGGCGGCCAGAAAGTCCTCGTTCGTCATCAGCGCCTTGGCACCGTCGCGGTAGCGCGCCAGCAGCCTGGCGTCGACCTGCTTGGGCACCAGCAGCAGCTTCTGCAGGGCGTAGCCGGAGGCGAAGAACTTGTGGAAGACCTCGTAGGCGACGTCGTCCCGACTGGCGCCGGGCTGGGCCAGATAGAGTTCCGAGAACGTGGGCAGATCGGGGAAGGCGGGGTCACGCACGATGACGCCCTCGTCATTCATCACGCCCAGCGAAAAGAGCGGCACGGCCTGGCCGGATTCGACCAGCGGCGTGACGCTGCTGAAGTAGGCCGAGGTGGTCTGGAAATCGACCCCGGCCTCTCCGCGCTCGAACGCCAGACGCCCCTCGCCACGACTGCGCATGCCGAAGACCGGCTCGACCGCCAGGCCCAGCATGTCGAATGCCAGCATCACCGGCATCTCGAGCCCGGTCGGCGTCTGCATCGCGAACTTCGTCGGCTCCTCGCGCAGATTGTCGAGGATCTCGCCGGTCTCCTTGCCGAAGCGCGGCTGGACGTAGACCACGCCGCCGGTGGGCGCGGCAATGATCGGCGTCCACTTGGCGTAATCGAAGCGGACCCGCGGATCCTCGAGCATGGCCGGGAACTGGGTGGAGGCCGAAGTGACCAGCATCTCCTCGCCATTGGGCTGGGCGCGGGTATAGAAAAGATTGGTACCGGTGATCGAACCGCCCCCGGGCACGTTGTCGATGACGATGGCGGGATGCGAGGGCAGCGACTGCGCCATCCAGTGCGACATGAAGCGCGCCCAGACATCGGTGCCCCCGCCGACCCCGAACGGCACGGTCCAGGTCAGCGTGTCGGGCGTGGGCTGGTCGTCGTCGGCTTCGGCGAACAGCGGTAACAGCGCCAGCGCGAAGACGATCCACCAGCGCCGGCAAGGCAGTCGCGAGAGTGTTGGCTTGGCGTGCATATCCTCTCCTTCTCTTGGTGTTGTGTTGGGAAAACACTGCATAAATGCCTGCGCAGGCGAATCGCTGCGTTGCGCGGTGCTCGAAGACTCGCCTAACCCCACGTTATGTCTCGCCTTCTGCGCTCCGTGCGCCTTGCGCTGCACCCTGCTCGTCGATTTATTCAGTATTTCCTTGGATGGGGTGTCCGATGTCCGACGCCTTCAGCCGGCGGCATCCAGCTCCAGCGTTTCCGGGACGAATACCGAACCGCTGAACAGCCGGCGAGCGGTACGCACCAGCGAGCAGCGCGGCCACTGCTGCCCCGCAGGCCAATGGCTGACCACGTTCAACCGGCCGCTCGGATGCTCGAACTCCATCAGTCCGCTGTCGTCCGGCACCCCGGCGAGGCCGTCGGTGATACCGCGGCTGTCGGCACACGCCACGGCAAGCCCTACCGCACCGGTGATGGCAAGCGCACGATGGCACCGGTGCGGCATGAAATAGCGCACCTGCAAAATACCGCCCGCTTGCGGCGCACTGATCAGGACGGGCTTGGGAATCACCTTGTCGGCGACATCGCCCAGTCCCATGGCGGCCCCGGCCTGTTGCCGGATCGACTCCAGCCTGGCCATCAGCTCGCGATCCCCATCGAGTTCGGCCGGCGACTCATCACCCCACTTGCCGAGATCCGTCGCCCGGATGAGCACCATGGGCATGGCGGCGTCGAGACAGGTCACCTCGAGGCCGTCGATCACGTCTCGTGGCTGGCCGGTGGGATAGAGCTCACCGGTCTTCGCTCCCACGGCATTGCGAAACTCCAGCAACACCGGCGCGGCGGTGCCGGGGACGCCGTCGATGTGCGTCTCGCCGACGTAAGTGACCCGTCCACCCGGCGTCTGGATATCGGCGTCGATGACACTCTGGGTGTTGACGTTGCGAATGGTGACCCGCGTGACATCGCCCTGGGCCGCCACCAGCCCTTGTTCGATGGCGAAGGGGCCGACCGCGCTCAGCATGTTGCCGCAGTTGGGGGAGGTATCCACGCGCCGCTGTTCGACCATGACCTGGACGAACAGGTAATCCACATCGATGCCGGGCTCCGGCGAGGGCGACACGATGGCGACCTTGCTGGTCTGCGGGTAACCGCCGCCGATGCCGTCCACTTCCAGTTCGTTGCCCGACCCCATCAGCGCCAGCAGCATCTCGTCGCGCCGGGCAGGATCCCGGGGCAGATCGCTACCCAGGAATACCGGGCCCTTCGACGTACCACCGCGCATCAGCACGCAGGGAATGGCTTGCATAGATCGCTCCTTCCACGTTTCGGCCAACCCGCGGCCACTGGTGGAGGGCAAGCTCGCACGCTTGTATCGAGTGATCCAATGCAATTATCGTGACGATTAATGCAACAGGCGCATCAATAGACTGAAAACAAGCAAGCACTTGATATTTATTATGAAAATGATTCAGCCGCTACATTTCCCAGCAAGGTTTGCCGGGCCGGTATTCGACCAATGAACTATGAGCTGCAACAGATTCAGGCGTTCCTCAAGGTCGCGGAACTGGAGAGCTTCCAGGCGGCGGCGCAGTCGCTCAACCTCTCCCAGCCCGCCCTGAGCCGACGCATCAAGAAGCTGGAATCCATCCTGGGCACGCCGCTATTGGCGCGCACGACGCGCAGCGTTTCGCTCACCACCGTGGGGCGGGACTTCTTCCCCCAGGCCAAACGACTGGTGGATGAGTTCGACCATGCGCTGTTCAACATTCGCGCCCTGGCCGAGAACCGAATCGGCCAGATCACGCTGGCCTGCATACCCACCGCCGCGTTCTATTTCCTGCCGGCCGTCATCCGTGAGTACAACGCCCGCTATCCCAATATCCGAATTCGCCTTCTCGACCTGAGCGCGAACGACGGACTCGGTGCCGTATTGAGCGGCGAGGCGGAATTCGGCATCAACATGCTCAGCGGGCATCACCCCGATATCGTCTTTACTCCCCTGGTCGTCGAGCCGTTCGTGCTGGTGTGCCGGCACGACCATCCGCTGGCGGCGCATGGCAGCGTCACCTGGAGCGAGCTCAGCGAGCACAAGCTGATCGGGGTGGGAAAGATGAGCGGCAACCGGATGCTGCTGGACCACGAACTCTCGTCGCTGACCCAGCGGCCGAGCTGGTTCTACGAGGTCCAGCACCTGTCGACCTCGCTCGGCATGGTCGAGGCCGGACTGGGCGTGGCGGCGGTCCCCCGCTTGTCGATGCCCGATCAGGAACACCCGCTGCTGGTTCAGCGCCCCCTGGTCGAGCCGCTGGTGAAACGGACCCTGGGCATGGTGAGGCGACGGGATAGCGCGCTCTCACCGGCGGCGGAACGCTTCGTCGAGACGCTGCTGAAACACTGGGACAAGGGCGGCATTGAAGGCGGCACCGGACCGATCAACTTGTAACGATGCAATTCCCGTCGACCGATCGCCCGCGGAGCCCTTGCGACGTGACCAGGGCAAGGTCGAGGTGATCGACCCTATTCACGACAGGTCAAGCCGCGTCCACGGCCATGCCGGCCCAGGCCTGGCCGGGACGAGGTATCGAACCGCTCATGCGTCGATATCCAAACCCCATTGCTGCGGAGTCTGTTCGAAGCTCTCGATCAGCAGTTCGGTGAGGACGCGGATCTTGCGGGCAGGATACTGGCCTGGCGGCCGGACGACGTAGGCTCCTGCCGGCGGGGGCGGATGATCCGTCATTACCGGTACCAGCGCCCCGCTGGCCACGTGCTCATGGGTGAGGCAATCGGGCAGGTAGCCGATCCCGAGCCCGGCGACGGCCGCGGCGACCAGGGCGAGACCGTTGTCGGCCTTGAAGCTGCCCTGCGGACGAACCGTGATGGTCCTGTCGCCATCCAGGAGTTGCCAGGCCTCGGTACCTTGCATGAGGGCCTGATGCTCGACGAGTTCGTCCGGCGTTGCGGGCGCGCCATGCGCCGCGATATAGCTCGGGCTGGCGACGAGCTTCCCGGAGATCGGCCCGACGCGTCTCGCGACCAGGTCCGAGTCCTGCAGGTAGCCGACCCGTATCGCGCAATCAAAGCCCTCCGAGACCAGGTCCACGAAGCGGTCGCTGTAGCTGGTGTGGATATGAAGCCGCGGGTGACGCCGCGCCATTTCCGCCAGCACGGGGGCGAAGTGCGTCGGGCCGAAGGATAGCGGAGCGGCGACACGCAAGCGGCCGCGAAGATCGCCGGCGGGAAGGATCGTTTCCCTGGCCACGTCGATCTCGGCGCAGACTCTCGCTGCATAGTCACGAAACGTGGCGCCGGCTTCGGTAAGCGCGGCGCCGCGGGTCGTTCGTGCCAGAAGCTGGACCCCCAACTCCGATTCGAGCCGCGACAACCGCCGACTGACGATCGACTTGGAGACGCCAAGCCGCCGAGCGGCGGGCGAAACACCTCCCGCGTCGGCGATTTCCACGAACGTCTGCAGCTCTTCGATATCCATTTCGCGTTCCCCATTTCGCGACACAGCAAGACACGGATGACCACTACCGAATCCGCTCCACGAACGGCAATGTCCCTCCAGGCAGCGTCGCGGATGGCGCCGCCTCCTCGTACAACAATCCAACCATCATGACAGATATGGAGAATCGCCATGACCTTTCGCAACGGCCTTGAATCGCTCCTTCGCCCTGAAGATTCGGTACTCGTCCTGATCGACCATCAGCCTTACCAGCTCGCGAACCTGAACAGCCACGACCCACAAGCCGTGGTCAACTCCACGACGGCGCTGGCGAAGTTGGCAAAGGCCTTCGATGTGCCGACCATTCTCACCAGCGTCATCGCGGGGCGCGGTGGTCTGCTGTTTCCACAGATCACCGATGTCTTTCCGGACCAGGAAGTCATCGATCGCACCTGGGTGAACACTTGGCAGGACGAGAATGTGGTGGAGGCGGTCAAGGCGACCGGCCGCAAGCAGTTGATCATCGCCGGGCTGTGGACCGAAGTCTGCGTCGCCATGCCTGTCATCCAGGCTGCCGGCGAAGGCTGGGACGTGACCGTGATCACCGATGCGTCGGGCGGAATTTCGAAGGAGTCTCACGAGGTGGCGGTCCAGCGCATGATCGCCGCCGGTGCCAACCCGATGACCGTGATGGCGCTCGCCGGCGAATGGCAGCGCGACTGGGCTCGCACCGAGCATGTCGAGGAACTGACCGAGATTCTCGTCCAGCACTTCAGCGGCAGCGGCATCGCCTATCTCTGGGAACAGCAACTGCTCAATACGCCGGTGCCCGGCAACGCGGACTGATCCCTTGGGGCGTGGCGGGCCTCGGACGCGAGCCGTCGAGGTCCGTCGCCCGCCACTACGCAGTAACGACACCGAACCACGCTGAACAAGAGACTATCCCGATGGCGACAATCACGACGCAGGACGGCATCAAGCTCTTCTACAAGGACTGGGGGTCGAAAACGGCCCAGCCCATCGTCTTTCACCATGGCTGGCCATTATCGTCGGACGACTGGGACAGCCAGATGCTGTTCTTTCTGTCCCGAGGCTATCGCGTCATCGCATTCGATCGACGCGGACATGGTCGTTCCGAGCAGCCCGACACGGGGAACGACATGGATACCTATGCGGCAGATGTCGCGACCCTGGCACGCGAACTCGATCTGAAGAAAGCGATTCATGTCGGCCACTCGACGGGGGGCGGGGAGGTCATCCGCTATGTCGCCCGCAGCGAGTCGGGCCGTGTCGCCAAAGCCGTGCTGATAGGTGCCGTGACGCCGATCATGCTGGCGACACCACGACATCCGGAAGGCTTGCCGATGGAGGTGTTCGATGGATTCCGGCAGGCGCTTTCGCACAATCGCGCGCAGTTTTTTCTCGACGTGCCCAGTGGCCCCTTCTACGGCTTCAACCGCGAGGGTGCCGAAATCAGCGAGGGATTGATCAGGAACTGGTGGCGTCAGGGAATGATGGGCAGCGCGAAAGCTCACTTCGACTGCATCGCCGCCTTCTCGGAAACCGACTTCACCGACGATCTGAAGGCGGTGTCCCTGCCGGTGCTGCTGATGCACGGAGAGGATGACCAGGTGGTGCCGGTCGATGCCACGGCTCGCCAGGCGATCGAGCTGTTGCCCAACGGCATACTGAAGACCTACCCCGGCCTGTCGCACGGGATGTTCGCCACGCACCCAGAGCTCATCAACGCCGACCTGATGGGATTCTTCCAGAGCTGAAACCGGGGATGACCAGCCGCCGCTGGCATCTCAGTAAAAATCCGCGCCGGTTTCGAGCCACGAATGCAATGGCCAGCATGGAGCATTGCCGTGAAGACGCGGACTGCTTCGGGGGTGGCATCGTCGTCCCCCCCTTATTGTGGCCAGCCCCGTCCAGGGGCCGCCATATCTTGACCACTTTTCTCTTTCTTGGGTGAACAGCGATGACTCAAATTGTGGGTATAGCGGGAAGCCTGCGGCATGCCTCTTTCAATCTCGGTCTGCTACGAGCGGCAGCGGAAATGATGCCTGATGGCACGAGGCTTGAAGTGAAAAGCATCGCAGGCATCCCGCTTCTCAACACGGATGAGGAAGCCCAATCGGGCACTCCTCCGGCAGTCGACGATCTCAAGCGCGCGATAGCGGCGGCCGACGGCGTGATTCTGGCCACGCCGGAATACAACAACGGCATTCCTGGTGTATTCAAGAATGCCATCGACTGGGCCTCACGACCCGCGACCGACATTCCGCGAGTTTTTGGTGGCAAGCCATTCGCGGTGATTGGAGCCTCACCGGGTGCTTTCGGGACCTTGTTGGCACAGGATGCCTGGCTTCCCGTGCTGCGGATGCTTGGCGTCGACCTCTGGTCCGGCGAGCGATTGGTCGTGTCACGTGCGGGTCAGAATTTTGATGATGATGGCAATCTCGTCGATACCGAGGTAAGAGACCGCCTGCAGGCTTATCTGGCGAAGTTCGTCGTTCACGTTCGGTCCCATACCAGGGAGCGTTGAGTTCCCAGCTAGAGCCGGAAGACTCGGCCGGTGCGGGAATCGACAAGCGAGGATCAGCTCGATGAACGGGATTCTCGACTGGCCCGGGGGCGATGATCGCCGAGTCAAGACACCGCCTGCGACCGATGCAGCCGCCGCGAAGAAACTGTCAGCATGGGCCTGACGATTGAGAGACCGAGCCCCTCCGTCCGGCATCTCTCCGAGGCACGCCGTCGGTAGATGTCGCTCACGGAGTGTCGGGCGCGCCGGCGGTATTCCGGTTCGCCGCCGGTCAACTCGGCAGCGGTATATGCTCCTCGCGGTCGTCCACCGGAAGATCGAAGCGCCCACGACCCCAGTCTTCGGCGCGCCATTCGGCCTTGGCCTCCTCGATGCGCTCGCGAGAAGAGGCGACGAAGTTCCACCAGATGTAGCGAGGACCGCCGAGCGTGGCGCCGCCCAGGATCATCAGCCGTGCACCGCCACCGCCGGCGGCGACGGTAATGCGGTCGCCGGGCCGGAAAACCATCATCTGAGGCGCGGCGTAATCCTGGCCGGCGATCGAGATCGAGCCCTCGACGATATAGATGCCCCGATCCTCGTGGTCGTCCGGTAGCGGCAGCAGGCTTCCCGCTTCGAGCGTCACCTCGGCGTAGAAGGTCTCGGAGAACATCGTGACAGGGGCGGTCTTGCCGTAGGCGCTACCGAGGATCAGCCGAACACGCGTACCGCCATCCTCGATGACCGGCAGCGTCGCCTTGCCGTGGTGCTCGAACGTGGGCGCCATGTCCTCGTGGCTTTCGGGGAGTGCCAGCCAGGTCTGGATTCCGAACAGGCTGTTGGCGGCATTTCGGGCAGCGCTCGTCGTGCGTTCGGAGTGGGTAACGCCGCGTCCGGCGACCATCCAGTTCACTGCGCCAGGCTGAATGATCTGGTCGGCCCCGGTGCTGTCGCGGTGATGGAAATCCCCGCGAAAAAGATAGGTCACCGTGCCGAGACCGATATGCGGGTGTGGGCGGACATCGATGCCCTGGCCGGTCAACAGCTCGGCCGGCCCGGCCTGGTCGAAGAAAATGAACGGCCCGACCATCTGCCGCTTGGGTGCCGGTAGCGCGCGTCGAACTTCGAATCCCCCCAGGTCGCGGGCGCGGGGAATGATCAATGTCTCGATCGCGTCGATGCCAACGTCATTGGGGCAGCCGGGCTCGAATGCGGGATTCCAGCTCATGGGGCTTTTTTCTCCTCGGCAGGTGCGGCGGGAGTGAAGTCGGCCCCGCTGCCATCAAGCGTCAATTTAGCGCTCGGAGCGTTTTGATGACTAGTCCTGGAGACCGTCCGACCGTGTTGCTGAACGGGGAACGCCAAAGACGCTGCGACGCGATGGCGCCTGACGATCGATTTGAAGGCAGAATCTAGCATCGCTTGTTGCGCCGTTCGCGCCAGGCCGACACGCTGGCACTCATCGACGACGCGCGGGCCCTGCGCGATGAACCGGGTACCCGGCTCTTCACCACGGCACGCTCCAACCTCGTCCGGAAACGGCGCGGGTATCGACGACCGGGAGATCACCCCACTGCAGAGGAATCGTAGCCGGATGGCGACGAGCAAACCGCTTCGCCCACTGCCGTCCAAAGATGCGGCTTGTCAGAAGTCAGCGCTGACTATAGGCCAGGCGCGCGGCGAACAGCAGCAGCACCATACCGGTAGTTCTATCCAGCCACTGGATAACATGCGCTTTGCGCAGGAAGCGACCGAGCGGTCGAGTCGCGGCGATGAGCGTCAGGGACCACGCCGAACCAATCAGCACGTGAATGGCCACGAGTCCAAACGTCCAGACGACTAACGGGCTACCTTGGGGAATGAATTGAGGAAGGAATGACGCATAGAAGACACCGACCTTTGGATTCAGCGCGTTTCCCAGAACGCCTTTCAGGAACCAGTTTTCACGCTTGACCGGGTGGACATCGACCAGTCCGATACTGCAGCGAGGCGAAAGCACCATGTTCAGACCCAGCCAGCACAGGTAGGCAGCGCCACAATACTTCAGCACGTTGTAAGCGAGTTCTGAAACGGCAACGATAGCGCCCAGACCAAAGGCGACCGCCGCTCCCCAGAGAAAACAGCCGACATTGATTCCGAGCGCGGCCCTCACTGCCTGCCCGGGACCCTCAATCGAAGCCGTTCTGAACACCAGCGCCGTATCGAGACCGGGAGTCAAGGTGAGCAATGTGGCCGCGAAGATGAAAGCCATTAAGTTTTCCATGGCGGCTCGCGATGTAGCACTCGATAGGTGATCAAAAACCCCAGTTGCAAGCATCTCATGGCAATTAGCCGCTTTTATCTACGTAGCCAATCTACACGCACAAAAAAACCGCCTTGAAGGGCGGTCTCTTGAAAGGCTTAAAAAGCCTTTTGAATCAATCTCTAAGCTCTGGTGCCGACACCAGGAGTCGAACCCGGGACCTACTGATTACAAGTCAGTTGCGGCCTCTAAGTCGGCTGGAATAGCACAGTTGCCACGCGCTACGAAGAATGTCTGTGCCCAAGCGTGCAAGGAGACACGAATCTGCCTTCACTCTATTGCACTACATTGGCGCTTAGAATCATGGCTGTAGGCCCAGCGGATGTCAACTTTCTCATGTACATCCGCTTCCCTCACGCCTGGCAGGGAGCTACAGCCCCCTGCCAAGAGGATCTCATCAGACGGGGGGCCTCGCATTCAGCGCGCGACGCATTGCCTCGACGTCAGGATGGACGTACTCCATCGTGGTTCGAATATCGGTGTGATTGAGGATGTTCTGGGTGAGATGAATGTTCCTTTCGGGGCTATCCATGAGGCTGGTCCCGAGGAAGTGCCGGAAGCGGTGAGGAGACATTTTGTATCCGGCCAGCTCGGACAATGACTGGAAGAAACGCTCTACCTGCCATGTATCCATGGTAGTCCGCTTATGCCTTTGGCTGAAGCGGTTGACGTTGAACAGTTGGTCTCTACGTTTAAACCCAGCACTGTGTGCGGCAACTATCAGCTCGTAGAGGTGAGGATAAAGGCCATCAGGTATTGGCAGGATTGTTTCGGTATGAGTTTTAGAGCCCACAGCAGAAGCTCTAAACACCCGCTTTTTCAAATTTATGTCACCCGCCTCTATGTGGAGGAGCTGATTCAGGCGAATTCCCGTATAAAAAAAGGTTTCCATCAGCCCCTGCCAGAACCAAGCTGGATGGATCTTGGAACACTCGTCGTAGCAAGATTCAAAGCGCCTGCATACGCTCAGCACTTCCCGCGCATACCGTATTTGAATTGGCTGAAGTGATTTTTTTGGCTGCTTCGGCTGTTTTACTGATACTTCCTTAAAGGGGTTGCTGACACTGGCTATCAGCTCGTGCTTGATTCCAAAGCTGTAGAGTGCTTTGAGGTGTCTGGCGTAATTATTCCAGCTGGACTCGGCAATGCCCTCAGGTTTAGCCTGGGTCCGTATAATCGATACCCGCCATGCAATGACCATCTCCCTGGATACCATGCTGGGATAAGCTTGGTATCCAAGGTATCGCCGAAAGAGGCGCACTACCCCAGAATAGGTGCTCACACTCTTGGGGCGCAGATGCTTGTCTGCAGAGTACCGACTTACCAGCTCCATGAATGACACGTCATTCATCCGTTTCGTCCTTCTTCTTTTGGGATTTTAAAAGAGTCAATACCCAATTATCGGGAGGTATCCGTTGACTCAACTCTCGCGGATCCTTGATCAAGTACCCCTTCAGCTGTCGGGTCTTGTTCGGCCCCTCGACGGAAACGTTATGAATATTTTGCCCCTGAGTTCTGATGTGCAACCCCAGCTTCTGAAAGCGTTTTTGAACCGCTTTCCATTGATCTTCCTCGCCCAGCACCTTGATGCTAAAACGTTTGAATATACCGGGGCTGACCAAGAAATAGGTTCCTTCCACTGTATGGATAGGCGCCTTAGTGTCATTGATGACGATAGAGTGATCCGCAACTCCCATCTTCAACCACTGCCAGAACCGCTTACCGAGATCCGAATTATTGTTAACGTCTTGAGTGGTCGACTTTGGTCGAGAATCGTCATTTTTAGCAGATACAGATGCATCTAGCTCGGATGAGTTGGCTGGTTCAGGCGTACCAGCAATCTGAACCTTCTCTGACTCTTGCATATCTTCGGCACTTATCTCTGGGAAAAGCGCCATGACGTCGTCGTCCAGCGTGTCACTGCTTGGGCTGACCTTAGAGAGCGGTTTAGCCGGTGCTTCAGGCTCATTAGAGGTGGTCGACAGCTCTTCAGGCTGCATCTTCGGCTCAGGTGCTCCCTCCCCTTTGATCGTCACCTTGCCCCTGAATGACTCCGGCTTACCCTCTACCCCCCAGATCAAGGTCGAGGGCACCTTGATCATGTTGAAAGACTGCTTCCACTCGCCATCTACGATGTCGCACTTCCAGACCGATTTTCCCTCGCTGACCTCCTCGATCAACCCATGCGCCTGAAGCTCGCCGTAAAGCCTGTTCAGATCTCCCGGAATGCTTTTGATGCCCTGTGCGTATAAATGCGTCTTCAGTTCATTGACCGCTTTCGGCGACACCAGCCACAGAGCCTCTTCTGTCAGCCAGCCAGTTCCTCCTTTCTGATTGAGCTTGAACTGCTCCCTGACCAAATACCGCAGCCCCTCGGCCAACTTTCTCTGAATGGACTCCACGGGCGCTGACAGGGCCTGTATCGGGTCACCGCCCAACGCCTTGGCGACGCTCGCACGATCCGCCTGATGGATCAGCTCTGCGATGATCCCTCCTTGCTCGGTATGCCCGGTGATGGTGTACATGAACAGTGAAAAGAGCTTGGGTTGGGTCATCATCCAGTCAAGAACTTTTGCTCCGAGGACTTGCTCGCCTAGCAATGGGTTAACTGCAGTATGCAGGTGATATTCTCGTCCAGATCGATAGCGAACTCGGTAAGGAGCCGGGATCGCGCCATGCCATAGCCGCCACTCGTTCCCATCCTCAAGATGAATCTCGATGTCAACCAGCGTCTTGGCGACATCGTGCATGAGCGCCCCGTAGATAACGGCGGCACTCCACAACTCACCAGCGGAGCTTTGGTCTTCCGGCTTTGCGCCAGATGGGAGGAGGTGACGCTGCCTCAGTCTCAATCCGTAGCAAGCCATCTCGAGGGCATGATCGAGCATGCCGCCCGGGTAAGCATGGTGATGGGACTCTGACGCTGGAAGGAGCTGCACTAACTCAGCATAACGACGGATCGGTGCGAGCAGATACTCGTCGAATACAAACTGGGTCAACGACGTCATGTCCCAGAGCATCTTTACCATCCGCTGACGACGCGGGGTCTCGAGCAGCGCCCTACCAGAAAGCGGTACCGTGAAACCGTCTGGCAGCTTGGCTTTCTGGCCGGATCGCGAGAATAAGGGTCGTAGCATTGATGATTCCTGTCGTGCTGCGCGAACAATAGATGTGACAGGGAGCAGGTGATGGGGGAAAGCGGAAACGTTAAATGGATTTGAGAATCTTCCACTTCGACGGTCGAGCGATCGTGCCAAATGAATTTGACCTATTTCCAGTATTTGCGCTTAGGTCCTAGGCACTCACTGTCGCCTCCCCTCCTCAGGGTCGACCCAGGCTGACGATGGCGCTACTGGCCTACGCTTTTGCCGCTGGTTGGTTAGTCTCCACCGCTCTGGCAGCCTGTACAGCCGGCGAGTGATGCGATGGTCATCCGCCATGTCTGGGAGCGCGGGCCGAAACGTCTTGCCGCAGGCCCGCACGTATAACGGCGACGTACTACCCAGAGGGTGACCCGTTTGCCATGAATAGGGAGGTCTCGATAGGCGACATCACGCTTTCCAAACCTGACGAACTCACCTTCTACGCCGCATTCCTCGCAAGCAATAAGAGTTTTAGCTTCTACCTAGAAATGATAATCATGCTCACTCTCCTTAATATTCTAAATGTCATACTCGTTAAGTTGCAACACATTGACAGGTAGACTAGTCATAAAACATTCTTAAGTCGTTTCTCCAGAGGCTTTCAGCCTCGTGCAAGAATCTTGGCCGCAATAGGTGAGGTAATCATCTGAATCACTGCAAAAAACGCGGCTGGAATTGCTATTTCTGACGGCAGGCCGGATGCGGCTACGAAAGCGGCAGCAATGCTGAATTCCTTTTTACTCACGGTAAATAGATATGTGATTACCTCTTTGCGATCAGTGGTTAGCAATCGTGCAGCCATTCCTACCAAGTAGCCAATCAGGTTTAGACATAAGGCTGCTCCAGCAATTACAAAAGCGTACCAACCATAACCAATGATTGTTTCTGCGTTCGGACCTACCACAGCGAGAAGTATCAGGAGATATACAATTGATCCAAGCCCCGCATAAGTTGAATCATGCCTTGCAAAAAATTTCGGAAATCCTGTACGAAAGCTCACACCCAAGACGGTAGGAATGAGCACAATCAACACCAATTCGAGGACAATCGAGCCGAGAGGAACCTCCAGTTGTATACCTGTCAGCGATAAAAACAAGAAAGGAACTATGAACGGAGATAACGCCGTGTTGGCTGCATTAAAAACGGCGGCCAATGCAACATTGCCCCGCGCCATCAGCACTAGGAGGGGAGAGGAAACATCCGTTGGCAGAGTACCAAGTAAGGTTTGACCTGCGGCCAGTGGACCGCTCCCAAAGAAAAGACGGCCCGTCAGCAAACCAGCAATCGACATAGGCCCGTAGACCAAGCCCAGTGCCAAAAATTGTCTTGACGGTTTACGAAGCACTAATCGCACATCATGCGCGTCGAAGGTTAGGCTGATAATAAGCATCAGCAACGCAAGTAATGGTCCGATGGAGGGTTCAAAAAACTTCCCAGTTTCTGGAATTATTAATCCTAGCCCAGCTACAAGAATGACAAACCATACAAGGTTGGATTCGACGAAAGAGATTAATCGGCTCATGTTTCCAAATTCGAAATATCGGTTGACGTGGGGCGCCCTTCACACTTAGCAAATAATTCAATGGCTTTGTCGCAGTAGGCACAGTGCCCTTGACAGCAGTCGTGCATCAGAAACGCAACGAGGTCAGACAGCGCCGGGAAAATAGCGCTGTAAATGATCAAGCGCCCCTTTCGCCGCTTATTGACGAGACCAGCATGCTCAAGCTGGCTGAGGTGGAAAGAGAGCCGAGACGATGACACACCACCCAGCGAGGCTCCTATCTCACCAGCGGGTAATCCACTGGCCCCTGCGACTACCAACAGCCTGATGATGCGGAGTCTCGTCTCTTGGGAAAGTGCTGCAAAAGCATTAACTGCGTGAGCTTCTTTCATTTCAATATCTCAATACATATTGAGATTATGGAATGTACCTGCTGGAAGAATGCTGGGTCAAGTGGGCTCCCATCTGTTAGCTCTATGCTATTTCTCTACTCAAGTGGGAAATTGCTAGGCAAGTGAGGTTGATCCTCCATATCGCCGTGTCATCAATCAAGTAATCCGCTGTGGCAAGCGTTTGGCTTCGATCTTATGGGTCGAGCCAATCAACCAAAAAATCCGATTACCCTAAACTACGTATACAGACTCGATGTCCGTCGTTGGTGCACGTTACCGTCGAGACGCAGCGCTATGTCACTGATTCAGAGAAATCAATGCTGGGGCAAGGTTAGCCAGCTAAGCGCGACAGAGACGTGGTAATCGGTCTTGGTACGGGCGAGAATTAATTTTGCATGCAACTCGGTCTCGCCCCGTCTTCCCTCAATTATGGAGGCATTATTTTCAGTGCCTCAAGCCGCCACAGTCTTTCATAGGGACACTCAGTAGTCTGGGCAAAATATAAACAATGAAATCGAATAAGATGGGGATTCGGACCTTCTGTAATATCTACGGACCAAGCATTCCGAACACCTAAAATTACGGAGCGATAGTTCCTGTCAAATACAAGTCTGTCTGACCTACCAAAACGTGGCTACAAAAACAGTGGCCTCATTAAAAATAATATCTATTTAATATAGAGTCATCCTAGATAGCCTAGTACAGGAAACGCTGCCAGGAGCCAGTAGGACAATGCGGTCAGCTGACCGGTAACCATTAGCACGCCCATACCTACCATTATGAGACCAGCTACGATATGCATGGGTCGCCCCCAGCGGCGCAAGAGTTTCTGATGCTGAAGGAATCGGTCGAGCGAGATGGCCGTGAGAAGAAATGGAATGCCAAGGCCCAGCGAATAGACCGCAAGTAATGCCAGGCCACTAGAGACATTGGCTGTCGAGGCACTAACAGTCAGAATGGCGCCCAGGATCGGGCCGATACAGGGCGTCCAACCAAAAGCGAACGCGACGCCTAACAAATAAGCCGCGCTGGGCCCGTCACCTTCATCCTTTAACTTTCCTATGAAACGCCACTCCCGTTGCAGCCACGGCATCGTGAATATGCCTGTCATGAAAATCCCAAACAGAATAACGATGACGCCACCTATCAGGTTCGCTTCCTGACGGTAGATCAGCAGGAAACGGCCGATGGCTGTGGCGCTGGCTCCAAGAATCAGAAATATCGTGGAGAACCCGAGCACGAACCAGAGTGATTGGGTGATCACCCTGAGTCGTTCGCGACGGCTCGCCTGCTGAATCTGACCCAGCGAGCGACCAGCTACAAAGGAGAGATAGCCGGGCACCAGCGGTAGAACACAGGGAGAGACGAAAGAGATGAGGCCCGCTAGAAACGCCGTTAGCAGGCCGATGTTGGCGATTTCGAGCATGTTTCAGGTGCGCGCTAAAACGTTCTCTCGGTGGTAGAGGGGGGTATGTCAGCGTGGGCCTGCTGTGTCATCGTCTCACTTTGGCTGGCAGACTCGTCTTTCTTGCCCTTCTTGCAGTGCATCAAACACATCGCTCCACACATGAGCAGACATGGCAAGAGTGCCACCAGTATCGGTGCAATGCCGAGTATGACCAGTTGATCCCAGCCCATGGCGAGGCTACCTGTAACGATTACGGCACCCAAGATCCATAAGCGGCGCGGGCCTGACATCAGGCTTTTGAATCCGGACGGTTCTTGACCTCGATTAGATTTGTTGTCACCACAGCAGCTCATAGAGATACCTCTGTCGAATGTCCAATAGTTTCTTCAAGAAACGCGGTCATTTCCGGGGTGTCCCATTCTGTCGCACCCACGAGGCGCCCGATCTCGTCTCCACGGGAATCGATCAGTAACGTCGTTGGAACTCCCAGAGCACCAAGCTTGGTTCCGGCCATGCCAGTGGTATCAATATACTGGCGGAGGTGTTCTATACCCACATCCGTATAAAAATCCTGCACGGCCTCGACTCCCCTGCGATCGATCGATAGCGCGACGACCTCGAACGCTTTCCCGCCCAGCGAGGCCTGTAGCGCATCCAGGGCGGGCATTTCCTCACGGCAGGGACCGCACCATGTCGCCCAGATATTCAGCAGTACCGTCTGGCCCTGGAAATCGGCAAGAGTCAGTGGCTCTCCCTTGCCATCCTCGAAAGCTAGCTCCGGCAGATCGCGGGGACTTTCCCAGAGCATGACCCCCTGCGGACCGATGCCTTCCGGCGGACTGGCAGGAGCGACTGATGCCGAGACCATCAGACATGCAAACGCCACGACCCGTTTGAGAGTGACCAGTGTCATAACTGTCCAATACTGGCATTAGTAAGTAGCGTAAACTTCAGGCGAATCGGTTGGCTGAAGGGTTAAGGTATAGACTTCGATAGGCTCTTGCTTTTCTCCGCCCATACCTGGCGATCCTAGTGGCATACCGGGTACGCTCAAACCTTTTATAGAGGGCTTGTCTTCCAACACCTGCTTGATGCTTTCGGCATCAACATGGCCTTCGAAGATATAGTCACCGATCAGCGTAGAGTGACACCCATAAAGCTTTTTGGGAACGTCATGTTCTGCCTTGATTTCCGCTAAGTCATTAGTATCAATGACCTCTACATCAAACCCATTGGCTTCCAAATATTTAGCATGTTCTGAGCAACACCCGCAATTAGGGTTCTTATAAAGCGTTGCTGTAGTTTCGGCAGCAAAACCTGAAAGCGGGAAAGCAAGCAATGCAGTGAAAATTAGTTTCTTGAAGTATTTCATCGTTCCCTCTCTGGTGTCATATAGCTACTCAGCTAGACTTCGGTATCAATTAGCCAAGCTCGCAAAATAAGCGTGTGATTTTCAGCGGCTGTTTATCAAGCGCCTTCAACCTGCTTTTTTTGCATCATTTCCATCATGGCATTGCATTTTTCCATCATGGAACTCATCTGAGCGCCCATATTTTCATGCATGCCGCCGCCTTCATCCATCATGTTTCCTGGCATGTCCTTGGTCTGCAACTTTTCGTTTCGCGCATTTTCCTGCGCGAAGAGAGAACCGGCACCAAAGGTACCCACAGTGATAATGGTAGCGGTGAGCATTATATTGCTGAACTTTCGCATGGTATTTTCCTCATGTCGGATCAGAAACTGAATTTATCTATTTGCTATCGCTTGGCACTGCAGCGTACCTAGAGCTGTTAGAGCCTAGCTCAGCGCGATACTCGTTTACATCGCCAATTAAAGCATCTTAGGATCTGGACCTTACCCATAGGTCAAGAAACGAATAATCCGTCCAGCACCCATGCTCAGCAGCATATGCATGACCATATCCTTCAAGGTAACTTTAAGGTCAAGCGTTTTCTTTTCTACCCTGTGCAATTTCTTCTTGGCTTTGGGCCCGCCTACGAGATCCACGGACTGCCTGTCTGCTCCAACCTGTTATCATTTAGCTCTATCTACATGCTGAGGCAGCCAGTAACCGGCACTAGCCAGTATCGATCGATAGAGCCCTGTTCCGAGGCAACGGCCCGAATGCTGAACTCTGCAAACAATGGAATGACATGGGACTTTATAACCGCTATGTATTGCCGCATCTCATGCATCTAGCAATGCGTACGCATTTGCTCGAAGCATACCGCCAGCGCTTGGCATCACAGGCTCAGGGAGTCGTGCTAGAACTTGGCTTTGGGTCAGGGCTCAACTTGCCTTTCTACGACGTTGAAAAGGTCCGGCAGTTCTATGCACTAGAGCCCGAGGAAGGCATGCTCGAATTGGCTCGGGCACCTATTACCAAAGCGGCGTTTCCGGTAGAAGTGCTGCAGGCCGGGGCCGAGCGGATTCCGCTTCCGGATCAGAGCATCGATACCGTACTCTGTACTTGGACACTCTGCACTATTCCTAATATTGAGCAGGCGCTCCTCGAAGCGCGCCGGGTCCTCAAGCCTGGAGGACAGTTTCTGTTCACGGAACACGGCCTTTCACCGGAATCTCGGGTGGCTCGCTGGCAGCACCGCATGACACCGCTCTGGACGCGCTGTGCTGGAGGCTGTCACCTGAACCGCGAAGCAGACATCTTGTTGCAGATAGCGGGGTTCGAGGTCGTCAGCGTAGTCAAAGGTTACCTCGGTCCACTAAAGCTCATGACATTTATGTCCGAGGGGCGAGCCAAGTTACCTGAGTCAACAGTGGCAGGAGCCGAGTCGAAGAATGCCTCCAGCTCTATTTGAGCTGGAGGGTAACAGAGCCCTTCGTCAGAACAACCCTGAAACGTCACTGAAATGGCCACCGAGCCAATATCCTCGCTTTCCGAAACGATGGGAGCGCTGAGCACGATCTGGTCATAAAAGACGTATAGCTTGCCCAACTGGGGATGAATGACAAGCTCGCCCGGGGGTATCTCCAGCTCTCCGAAGCTGGCTGACGGGTCAAGGCTTTCCAGTGCAAACTGGTGTCGATGCAGATAATAGCCGGGGGCATTCTTGAACCTAACGAATATCCTACTATCGCTTCGCCATGCGCTAGCCTGAAAGGCTTGATTGACCGGCAAGAACTTGCCTAGGACGGGATCATTGAAGAGCCCGTGTTTACCGTTATCCGCGAACAATTCCTCGCTGGCCGCTGATTGTCCCACGATGAGGAACAGAAGCATGAGAAGAAGAGAGGCGGCTCTCATGAGGCGGCCATAGTTTTTGCAATATCCACCGACTGGCGTCTCGCCCAGACGATCAACGCAAGGCCCCCCAAGACCATCGGCAAGCTCAACAATTGGCCCATGGTTAGCCAATCGAAGGCAATGAAACCCAACTGAGGGTCGGGCCGGCGCATGAACTCCACGGCAAAGCGAAAAACACCGTAAAGCAGCAGGAATAGGCCGGATGTCATGCCTCGCTGACGGGGACGGCTCGAGAACCACCACAGCACAACGAACATCACGATGCCTTCCAAGGCGAACTCATACAACGAAGAAGGGTGACGTGGCTCCGGCCCCAGCCCCATCATGGGCGGCCACACCATTGCCCAAGGGACCTCGCTTATGCGCCCCGGCAATTCATGATTGATGAAATTACCAAGCCGCCCGGCACCCAGACCAATCGGCACCAGTGGTGCGATGAAATCGGTCAACTGGAAAAAGGCCAGGCGATGCTTGCGGGCAAACAACCAAGCCGCAACCAGCACGCCGGTCAAACCGCCATGGAAGCTCATACCTCCTTCCCAAACCTTGAAGAGCCATAAGGGATTGGCCAGTAATTTATCGAACCCGTAGAACAGCACATAACCAATGCGACCACCCAATATGATGCCCAAGGCCCCATAGAAGATCAGATCGCCGATGTCGTCACGGCTCATGCCCAGTTGATGGGCGCGGCGACGCCCAAGCCACCAGGCAGCGGCGAGACCGACCACGTACATAAGGCCATACCAATGGATCTGCAAAGGGCCTATGGCGATGGCAATGGGATCGATTTTAGGGTACTGAAGCATGGTTTTTCCTTATATTCCGGCGGTCAATTCGGTTGCCGGATTTAACGCTCAACAAGCCTTGTTTACTCAACAAGATGTGTTAACGCCTAGCCGGAATCGTCGACGTCATCCAGCAAGTGGCGTCGGTAAAAGGGGCGACTTACTCTGGGAGCATGAGCGACTCGGGGCTCGTCGGCGGGTGTCTAAGATGGCTCGCCGCTGACGGGCTGAAAACGACGCAGTCTTAAAGAATTCGTCAGAACGAAGATACTGGATAGGCTCATGGCCGCAGCCGCCAATATTGGGTTGAGCAGGAAGCCGGTGAATGGATACAGCGCCCCTGCCGCTACCGGAATCAACGCCACGTTATAGCCATAAGCCCAGGCGAAGTTGGACAGAATCGTCTTGCGGGTGCGTTTGGAGAGTGCCGTGGCATTGACGATGCCTCTCAGATCGCCACGCATGAGCACGACGTCACCGGCCTCGATCGCGATGTCGGTACCCGTGCCAATAGCAATGCCCACATCGGCTTGCGCCAATGCCGGTGCATCATTGATGCCGTCGCCGACGAATGCAGTATTGCGGCCTTCAGTTTGTAGTCGCTTGACCTCGTTTGCCTTTTGATCCGGCAACACTTCGGCGAGCACCTGCTGAATCCCCACCTGTCTAGCGATGGCCTCGGCCGTGGCGCGGTTATCACCGGTCAGCATGGCCACATCCAGGCCCTGCGCCCTGAGTGACGCAATAGCCTCAACCGAGCCCTCCTTGAGCGGATCGGCAACAGCGATTACCGCCGCAAGCCTGCCATCGACTGCCGCATACAGCGGGCTCTTGGCCTCTCTGGCAAGCGCAGTGGCACGCTCTTCCGCCTTGCCTAGGTCGATGCCGAGCCGACTCATATAGCGGTCAGCCCCCACATTGAGCTTATGGCCGTCGACCTCGGCTTCTATGCCAAAACCAGGCTCGGCCTGGAAGCGGCTGATGGATGGCAGATCTAGGCCTAAGTCTTTTGCACCACGTACAATCGCTTCGGCAATCGGGTGTTCACTTTGCGCTTCGACCGCGGCGACCCAGCGAAGCACTTCGTTCTCCTGCCCTTCGAGCACTACGAAGTCCGTCAGCTCGGGGCGTCCCATCGTCAGCGTGCCAGTCTTGTCCAGCACGATCGTGTCCACCCTAGCCAGGGTCTCGAGTGCTGCCCCTTTACGAAACAGCACACCCATCTCGGCCCCTTTACCGGTCCCCACCATGATTGCAGTGGGCGTCGCCAGGCCCATCGCACAGGGGCAGGCAATCAACAGCACACTGACGGTGGTGACAAAGGCGAAAGCCAGCGCCGGGGCTGGCCCGAAACCGAGCCACACAGTAAACGTGATTGCCGCAATCAGGAGCACGATCGGTACGAAGATTCCGGCAATCTTGTCGGCCAGCTTCTGGATCGGCGGTTTTTCCGCCTGGGCAGATTCCACCATCTTAACGATCTGCGACAGTACCGTGTCGGCACCTACTCGGGTGGCGCGGAACGTCAGAGCACCGTTCTTGTTGATCGTTCCGCCAACGACCTCATTATCCATCTGCTTGGCAACCGGCACCGGCTCCCCGCTGATCATCGACTCGTCGACGTAGGAGTGACCTTCCTCGACAATGCCATCGACGGGGATGCGCTCTCCCGGACGAGCCAGGATACGATCACCCGGCACGACGGCCTCGATCGGCACTTCAACCGTGTCGCCGTTGCGGATGACGCGGGCCGTTTTTGCCTGTAGCTGCAAAAGCTTCTTGATCGCCTCGGAGGTGCGGCCCTTGGCGACATGCTCGAAGTGACGGCCCAGCAGGATGAGCGTCACGATGACCGCCGCGGCCTCAAAGTAGCTTCCGGCGGTCCCCGCAGGGAAGAAGCCGGGAATCAAGAGCGCAGCCATAGAGTAGAAATAGGCGGCGCTTGAGCCAATCATGACCAAGCTATTCATCCCCGGGTTCGCATGTCGCAGTTCAGCGAAGCCCGCTCGGTAGAAACGTGCCCCGGCATAGAACTGGACTGGGGTAGTCAGCAACCACTCGATGCCCATCCAACCTCGGTGCGGCATGATGCTGGTGAATATCGCTTCCAGCGCAGGGATCATCTTGCCCATGGCAATAAACACGACCGGAATCGTGAATGCTGCCGCAATCAGCACCTTGTTGCGAAGCTGGACGCCCTCCTGGTCCTCGCGCTCGGTCTGTGTACTCTCCCCTTGGTCCTGCGGCTCATATCCCGCATCACGAATGGCATGGTGGATGCGTGGCAACGTTACCGCCGCGGGCAGGAACCGCACAAAAGCCTTTTGCGTGGTGAGATTCACGCTGGCCTGGACAATGCCTGGCAGCTTCTCAATGGTACGTTCAACCCGTGAGACACAAGAACCGCAGGTCATGCCGATAATAGGAATCTCAGCGGTTTCAACGACAGGCTGGTAGCCAGCCTCTTCAACGGCATGGACTGCCTGGCTGGGATTGGCATGCGCTTCGAAAGTAACCGTGGCCTTTTCAGTCGCCAGGTTCACTTGCACATCCGTGACACCGGACTGCTTCTTGAGGGCGCGCTCCACGCGCCCGACGCAGGAAGCACAGGACATGCCCCGAATACTGATATCGACACGCTCGGTCATTTAGAACTCCTGGCGGCATCACTCGCGTTAACAAGGTTCGAATGGCTGGCGATTGTTTCGCCAGGCCAGAAGGCGGGAATAAAGGGGATTTACTTGCCGTCGGTGATCGCTTCGACAATGGGGCACCCTTCCTTCATGGGGCCCTCTCCGGAACACTCCGAGAGGGTTTTCGAAAGCACCGACTCGATTTTCGAAAGATGCCTGATCTGCTCTCGAACTTTGATCAGCTTCTCTTCGGCAATCCGCTTGGCTTGTGCCCGGTCGCCGTTGGCATCCTGCAGGATCAGCAGTTCACGAATTTCATCGAGTGTGAACCCCCATTGCTTGGCCTGAAGAATGAACTGCAGCCTGGCCACATGCTCCTCGGGATAGCGGCGGTAGTTGGATTCCGTTCGCTGGGGCTTCGGCATGAGCCTCTCTTGCTCGTAGTATCGGATCGCCTGGGTGGCAATGCCGCAGCGCTCGGCCAGTTGTCCGATACTGTAGGTTTTCATCAAGAGTTCCTCAGCGACACTTCAGGTAGCCCGGTGCAACCGGACCACCTGATCGTTCTGTTGGTTACTTGGGCTGGCGGACCACACGCAGGTACGGTGTCTGCTCATCCCAGCCTTCAGGAAAGCGCTCCTTGGCTTCCTCGTCCGACACGGAGGGGACGATGATGACGTCTTCGCCGTTCTGCCAGTCCACCGGGGTTGCCACCTTGTGCTTGCCGGTCAGTTGCAGCGAATCGATGACCCGCAGGATTTCATCGACATTGCGACCCGTGCTGGGTGGGTAGGTCAGGGTCAGACGAATCTTCTTGTCAGGGTCTATGATAAAAACGGTGCGTACCGTCAGCTTGGGATCGGCCTTGGGATGAATCATCCCGTAAAGCTCTGCCACCAACCGATTCTCGTCAGCCAGTAGCGGATAGTTGAGAGACGCGCCTTGGGTGGTCTCGATATCCTTCGCCCAGCCGGCATGAGAAGCCAGCGGATCGACGGAAACACCGATCAGCTTGGCGCCGCGCTTGTCGAACTCATCTTTGCGCTTGGCAAATGCGCCAAGCTCTGTCGTGCAGACAGGGGTATAATCGGCCGGGTGAGAAAACAGCACGGCCCAACTGTCACCAAGCCACTCATGGAAGCTGACAGTGCCTTCCGTTGATTCCACCGTAAAATCGGGTGCTATTTCTCCAAGCTGCAAAGTCATGGGGCTATCCTTACGTTGGGGTTGGGTGATGCATGGTTTACGATAGCCCTAAAGTGAACTTTAAGGTCAACCCCAATGATGAAAAGCTTGTTATTACAGTAGTCGCCCAACGCACTTTGTAGTGGTCAACTAATTCCGGACAGTGAATTGAGTGTTGCTTCCGCTCGTGCGGGCGACATGCCGCCGTTGTACTGATGGGGTCGCTGTCGGTTGTAGCGCTCCATCAGATAGAAGCTGATATCTCGTAAAGCCTCTTGTGCTGACAGATAGCCGATCGCGGGCATCCACTCGCTCTTGTAGCTGCGGAACAGCCGCTCCATCGGTGCGTTATCCCAGCAGTTTCCACGACGGCTCATGCTCTGTTGTATCCGGTAGCGCCACAGTCGCTGACGGAAGACTCGGCTCGCATATTGACCGCCCTGATCTGAATGGAACAGCAGCCCCGGCGGCCTGCCTCGCTGCTCGAAGGCCCTGTCCAGCGCATTGATGACCAGGGCCGCGTCGGGGCGATTAGATAATGCCCATCCGACGACGCGTCGTGCATACAGATCCAGCACGACGGCCAGATAGTGCCAACGGTTCTGTACCCACACGTAGGTGATATCGCCACACCACACCTGATTGGGCGCGGTGACAGTAAACTGACGGTTCAGGCGGTTGGGAATATCGGGTCGCTCGACCGTCGCCCGTCGGTAGGCCGGTGGTCGCGGCTGTTGGCATATCAGATCCATCTCCTGCATCAGACGTCGGACCTTGAATCGTCCCACGTCGGCCCCGGATTCCCGCATCTGCATCATGATCGTTCGGCTACCCGCGGAACGCCGGCTCTGGTTGAACAGCTCTCTAACGGTTGCGCGCAACGTCAACCGCTCGATATCGACGCGAGATCGGCGAAGGCGATGTTCGTAATAGCTCGAACGTGCAATGCCAAAGGCGCTACAGACCATATTCACAGGCGCCTGCTCACTCAACTGGTCTATCAGCGCGTACGATCGAGATCGTCCGACATCAAGAGAGCGGTAGCCTTTTTTAGTATCGCTTTCTCCCGCTCCAGCCGGTTGATGCGGCTCTCGAGTTCCTGGATTCGCTGCTGCTCGGGCCTCAGCGCTTTTGACTTTGGCGTGACACCACCGCGCTCTGCCCGGAGCTGATCTATCCAGCGTCTCAGAGGCGTTTCGCCGACATCGACGGCGCGAGCGGCTTGAGCCACGGAGTAGCCCTGGTCAAGTACGAGCCCAGCGGCTTCCCGCTTGAACTCGGTGGAGAATGAACGACGTTTTCTGGCCATGGATCACCTCTACTTTGGTGGCGACGATACCACCTAAATGGGTGTCCGGTTTTAGTGAACCACTACACTTGACCTCCAGGCAAGGCAAAGGTTTTAAGCTAGCACTTTACCGATCTATCAGCGGCCTTAATCGACCGATGCCATTCCTCCCTTCACTATCTCAGGTGCCCCAGCTTAATCGGCCTGTTTCCCCTCCCTGGGATAAGCGGCCTTTCATCGCTGTCTCGGTCTGGTTGACCTCAACGGCTCTCAGCGAATCCTGCCTACATAGTAGTTCTCGTTAAAACCGCATACATTAATCAGTGGATAAACGGATGCTTACAAGAAGAGCCCTCGTCAAGAACTTGATTCTTGGCGGAAGCACGGCAACGCTGGTCACAGGCATGGCCGGTTACAGTGGTTTACAGCAGTTACTGTTGGGAAGACCCGCTTTTGCCGCCTCTCTCAAACCGCTTGCTGTTCCGCCACTGCTTGGCGGAGAAAGCCGGGACGGGATAAGGGTGTACGACCTCAACCTACAGAAGGGCACTACCCAATTCTACGATGGGATGAATACGCCCACGCTGGGTATCAACGGAAGCTATCTCGGCCCGACGCTAAAGATGCGGGCCGGGGATACCGTGCGACTCAACGTCACCAATCAACTCGGCCAGAACAGCACGCTGCATTGGCATGGCTTTCATCTACCGGCCTATGCCGATGGGGGGCCTCATCAGATCATCAAGGATGGTGCTACGTGGTCGCCACAATTTGAGGTGAAACAGCGTGCCTCGATGTTCTGGTACCACTCCCATTTGCCGCCCGTCACCGGCCCGCAGGTGTACCAGGGTCTTGCCGGGCTGATTTATGTGGACGACGAGGAGACCGGGCGCTTGGACCTGCCGAGCGAATACGGCGTGGACGACATTCCACTGATGCTACAGGATCGCACGTTCGACGATGATGGTTCGCTATTCTATTCCGGCATGATGATGGGTGTGATGGGTGACGTCATGCTCGTTAATGGCAGCTTGAATCCGTATTTTGAATCAAAATCCCAAAAGCTACGCTTGCGAATTCTCAATGGGTCCAATGCCCGTTTCTACTCGCTGGGTTTCAGTGACGAGCGCGTATTCAGTCAGATAGGCACTGATGGTGGGCTTTTGGAGCGCCCGATTGATGTCTCGCGCATTAGTCTCGCACCTGGCGAGCGCGCTCAGGTCATTGTTGATCTAAGTGATGGTCGCCCCGTCGTGCTACGCGCCGTCTCTTCCGGAAGCGGTCCGGTGGGCAGTGAACAGGTGTTCGATGTCTTACGTATCCAGCCCGACCTCGAACGTGCTCGTGTCGCGCCGCTGCCCAGTCGTCTCGTCACGCTGGATCAGCCCGATCCTGCTCAGGCGATCGGGACTCGCCCGTTCGTATTGGGAATGGGCATGACGATCAATGGAAAACGGATGGATCGCAACCGTATCGATGAAACTGTCCGTTTAGGAAGCACAGAGATCTGGGAGATAAGTAACACTAGCATGGTACCCCACCCGTTCCATGTACATGATGTCCAGTTCCGAATACTCGATCGCAATGGCTCGCCTCCTGCGCTGAACGAGATGGGACTAAAGGATACGGTGGTCGTTAATCCTGCTGAGCGGGTACGCGTGCTTCTGAGCTTTACGGATTACAGTGATCCATATCTGCCTTATATGTACCACTGCCATAATCTTGAACATGAGGACACAGGCATGATGGGCCAGTTCGTTGTGACAGCCTAATCAAATCATAAGGGCAGCTTCACCCCTCAAAACAGTGTATTTTGCTGATAAAGCTACGCGTCATAAACGGAACCGGCCTCGGTCCATACGTTAATGAGGGAGGCCCGTCTGCGTTGATCGAAACAAATCGTAAATTACTGCCCGGGACGAGTTGACCACAACAACTGGCATACAACAGGAGCTAGCACGGCACGTTAGCTTTGCACCAATACCCCCTCTAAGCCCGCCGATACCAGCGTGAACAGGACGAAGCCACCCACAAAAGCCAGCGGCGAGACGTGCGTATCTTCGCCGCTTTCATGAGCCTCGGATATCATGTCCTCAATGGCGGCGACCGTAAGAAGGCCTGCCGTAAACGTCAATGCTGCGAGTTTGAACGACTCCGGTTGGCTTCTGAGCACGAAATAAGCAAAAACGGCTGCCGAGAGGACGGGGATGGCAAAGGAGGCAGAAAGCAGCAGGCGCTTGCTGCGCGGAATCCCCTTGTCCTTCATGTTGGCAATTGCCGCGAAGCCCTCGGGAATATCCGCGAGAACCTGGCCCACCGCCAGGATCAAAGCGACTGACAGCGAGACCGCCGATCCCGCTCCGATCAGGAGACCGTCGCTGAACAAGTCGATGGACACGGCAATATAGATCATCCAGACGCTCGTCTGGCCGCTTTCTCTCTGCTGGCCTTGCCGCCTTTGAATGCCCTCTACGAGTTTCTCGATACCTACGTAAGCAATGCCGCCCAAGGCGAAGGAGAGTGCGATCAGCCAGGCTGAGAGACTTTCCAGCACGCGCGGCATGATCTCCACCGCCACCACCGCAATGACCAGACCGGCGGCGCCATGCAGGGCGTAATTGAGACGGCGCCCGGTCGTCCGCGAGACCTCCGCAACCAGCCCGCCACCGAAGTTTCCCAACGCGGGAAGCAATGCCAGGCCGAGCACCATCCAAATGCTATCCATGATCACCTTCCCTGGTCGATGTCTAGCTATCCGCCTTCTAGCACTCGCCTTCAAGCACTCGCCGGCGAAGCGGCCTGGCCCGAGCTTTCCGGCGGCACATTGACGGAGGCTCCACCGCCGCGTGTCGGGCCCTGTCGATTCTCGAACCGTAACAGACGCAGCGCATTCAGCGTCACTAGTACGGTGGCGCCGGTATCAGCCATGATAGCTACCCACAACCCGGTCAGACCAAACATGGTCGTCAACAGGAATACCGCCTTCAGGCCCAGCGCGATGGTGATGTTCTGGCGAATATTGTTCATGGTGGCGCGAGCCAGACGAATCATGGTCGCTATGTCGGTCACGCGATTACGCAGCAAGGCGCCATCGGCCGTTTCCAGGGCGACATCGGTGCCCGAGCCCATGGCCACGCCGACGTCGGCGGTGGCGAGTGCAGGCGCGTCGTTGATCCCGTCGCCCACCATGATCACCCGGTCCTTGGCGACCATTCCCTTGATTGCCGTGACCTTGTCGTCAGGCAGCAAGCCTGCCTGGAACTCGATGCCCAGCGGATCGGCAATCGCTTTCGCGGTACGGGGGTTGTCACCGGTCAGCATCACCGAGCGGATGCCCAGTGCCTGGAGATCCTTGATGCCGTCGATGGCGTCCGTGCGCGGCTCGTCACGCATGGCAATCAGTCCGACGATCGCGCCGTCCCTAAACACCACGACGGCCGTCTTGCCCTGCTCCTCCAGCGCAGCGATCCGCGTCTTCAGAGCCTCTGTCAGTACGCCCTGGTCTTCAGCGTAGCGTGGCGAACCGACATAGCTACGATGACCGTCCACGCTTGCCTCGACACCATGGCCGGCGATGACGCGTGCGTCCGCCCCTTGAGAAAACGCGATATGACGCGATTCGGCATGACTTAACACCGCCTCGGCGAGCGGGTGGCTGGAGCCGGCCTCGACACTGGCGGCCAAGGCAACGACATCAGCCTCATCGTGGTCATCGGCAGCCGCTTGCACGTCGGTAACGACTGGTTTCCCGGCGGTCAGGGTGCCGGTCTTGTCGAAGGTCACGAGGCTAGCCTTGGCGGTGGACTCGATCACCGCGCCCCCCTTCAACAATAGCCCGCGGCGTGCCCCGGTAGACAGCGACGAGGCGATCGAAGCCGGTACCGAAATTACCAGCGCACACGGGCAGCCAATCAACAGCAGCGCCAGGGCTCGATAAGTCCATTCACCCCAAGCGCCGCCGAAAAGTAGCGGAGGAATGATCGCAACGAGTAGCGCGGTACCGACCACAGCGGGCATATAGACACGGCTGAAGCGATCAATGAAACGCTCGGTGGGCGCACGGGCTTCCTGTGCTTCTTCCACCAAGCGGATGATCCGCGCGATGGTATTGTCTTCGGGCGCCTTGGTGACGCGAATACGCAGCACGGCATCATTATTGATGGACCCGGCGAAGACCGACTCGTCGAGGGTCTTGCTCTTGGGCACCGATTCACCGGTCACCGGCGATTCATCGATAGAAGACGTTCCTTCAATGATCTGCCCATCGGCAGGAATCCGGTCGCCGGGTCGCGCGACGACGATCTGACCAATCTTCAGATTCGCGGCATTGACCTTGCGAGTCGCCCTCTGTGCGTCTTCGACCAGCGCGCTCTTGGGCACTAGATCACCCAGCGCGCGAATACTCGAGCGGGCACGATCCGCGGCCACCCCTTCAAGCACTTCGCCGACGGCGAACAGGAAGACCACCAGCGCCGCCTCCTCGGCGGCACCGATGATCAGCGCGCCACCGGCAGCGATGGTCATCAGCATTTCTATCGTGAATGGCATGCCCGCTCGTGCAGCGGAAAAAGCACGTTTCGCTACGGGAACCAGCCCGACCAGACACGCCAGGATGAAGCCCCAATAAGCCAGAGACTCCGAGGCCACCAGGCGCACCGCCACGGCGGCCAGCAGGACAGCCCCGGTCATGACCACCAGCCGGCCCTTGCCATGCAGAAACCAGCGTTTCGGTGAGGCCGACACTGCCTCGGCGACGCCTTCGTCAGCTGTGGAGCTGGCGCCATTGGAGCCATTACCGGTTATGGCGGTGCGCGGCGTTACACTGTAACCGAGCCGCTTGATCGATTTCTCGACGCTGTCCGGCGAGGTTTGCTGTTCGTCGAGCTTCAGCGTGAGCGTCTCGTTCATGACCGACACTTTGACGTCGGAGACTCCCGGCAGGTTCTCCACACCGCCACGAATTTTCGCCGCGCAACTGGCGCAGTCCATGCCGCCGACCTTCCAGCTGAGCGTGCTCTCGGCGTCGGCCCGATCAGGTACCGTCACCGTTTCCGCGTCGTTGTCTTGAGCGTTACCGTCACAGCAAGGTGAATGACATTCGGATGAGTTTTCTGGACTGGCAGTATCAGAATCAGGCATGAATTGGACGGAATAGCCAAGTCGCTCGACGGTCTTCGCGACACGCTCCATCGAGGTTTGTTGCGTGTCCAGCCCAAGCCTCAGCGTCTCCTTCATCACCGAAACCTGAACGTCGGAAACGCCTTTCAAGCGTTCCACCGCACCACGGATCTTACCGGCACAGCTTGGACAGTCCATGCCTTGAACGGTCCACTGGTATGTGTTACCGGATGCTTCGGTATGTGTAGCTGGCATGAAAAGTTACCTAGTTCAATTTCTCTGCTCAAACTCTAAACCTTCTAGTGGCTATAGAGTCAAACCGCATCGTCTTACTGGTAAGGAGGCATGCGAGGCGGGCTGCTGGTTAGCTGCCATGTTCGTTGTCCTGTTTAGCGATGGCCTGCGGATCGTGTAATCGCTCGCTCTTTAAGCTAAAAATGCCCCTATTGTTGTGATCCGATGAAATCGACATCCGTATAAAAGTGGCATTCGCCATCCTGCACGAGTTGATCCATGGCAAGATAGCGGCATATTTCCCCCTGAGTTTGGCGGGCTCGTACTCGACTAGGGGTATTTGATCGCGGAAGCCGCTCAAGCCGTCAATATCCGTGCCAGCCCTTGAGACGCTGGGTCGAACGGTTTCGAACGGAGCGTAGCGGTGCGTGAAAGTCAGAGGGCAGTTTGCCCAAAGCCCCCGCTCCGCCGAAAGTTGAACCTTAATGATGCATATCTGGGTACGGAATCGATGGTATTACTCGCCAGTCGTACTGGATTAATCTCGCTGCGCATCGAAATTATTGTAATTATCTTAACGAATTCCCGCTCAACTTTATCCAATTAAAAATGACATAAAGCCTCAAATACTTTAGTGAATCCCACTTCTTTTTTAGGCACGACCCAGATAGTGCACGCTAAACAAGCCTTGAGTATCAGTCCAGCAGGAAATCGCTTCAAATCCTGCACGATCTGCCAGTGCCTGAAAGCCCTCGACCGTATATTTGTAGGAGTTTTCGGTATGGATCGTCTCGCCCTCCAGGAAATGGAAGCGTTCGCCTTCGATCGCAACGACCTGGGGTAACTGGCTGACCAAGTGCATCTCGATGCGGGATTGAGCCTCGTTGAAGAAGGCCCGATGGGCAAAATGCCCGGGGTCGATTTCGGTGTTCAGCTCCTCGCGCAGGCGATCCAGCAAGTTCAGGTTGAAAGCTGCCGTCACGCCTGCCGCATCGTTGTAGGCGGCTTCGAGTGTCGTCTTGTCCTTGATCAGGTCGACACCTATCAGCAACCCGCTGCCAACGGGCAGCAGGGAGTGCAAGCCGCGCAGGAAATCCTCGGCGGCCTGCGGGTCGAAGTTGCCGATGCTCGATCCCGGGAAGAAGCCGACCGGCCGTTCGCAGCACAGCCCCTCCGGCAAGGCCATGTTGCAAGAGAAGTCGGCACAGGCGGCGTGCACCTCGAGCCATGGATAGTCGGCAGCCAGACGGCGCGTGCTTTCGAGCAGGAAGTCCCGGGAGATATCGATGCCGAGATAGCTTGACGGTCGCATGGCTTCCAGCAGCAGCCGTACCTTGCGACTTGCCCCGCTGCCGAGTTCGATCAACGTCGCCTCATCCCCGGCGATGTCCGCGATGTCGTCGGCAGCGTTGGCCAGGATCCGTTCTTCGGTTCGTGTCGGGTAATACTCCGGCTGTTCGCAGATCCGGTCGAACAGCTCGGACCCCCGTTGATCGTAGAAGAACTTTGGCGAGGCGAACTTCTGGTCGGCGCTGAATCCCGTCAAGATCTCGTCGCGAAGCGACGTCTTGGCAGGGGTCGTATGCATGTCATGGAATCGTACGGCCAGGGTCATGATCAGCTCTCCTTGGAAACCCATGATTGACTATTCCGCTGGGCAATACGGCGTTAATAAGAGGCTTCCTTGGCAAGACGGAAACCGGAAAACGCCCAACGGGCATGTGGCGGGAAGAAGTTGCGATAGGTGGCACGAATGTGATCGGCCGGCGTCGCGCAGCAGCCACCCCGCAACACCATCTGGCCGGACATGAACTTGCCGTTGTATTCCCCCAGGCTGCCCGGCAACTTGCGAAACCCCGGATAGGGGCGATAGGCGCTGCCGGTCCACTCCCAGACATCGCCGAACATCTGGCTCGGCGCGCCGGTGGTCGCGGCGGCAGCTACCGGCTGCAGATGGTCCTGCTCGACGAAGTTTCCCTGCCCGACGTTGCCCCGAATGGCGGCATCATGGGCCACCGTCTCCCACTCGGCCTCGGTGGGCAGGCGGGCGCCGGCCCACTGTGCATAGGCATCGGCCTCAAAGAAGCTGACATGGCAGACCGGCGCATTCATGTCGACCGGTACCAGGCCGCCCAGGGTGTAGTGATGCCAGACGCCGTCGCGCTCGACCCAGTAGAGCGGCGCCTGCCAGCCTTCTGCCTTGACCGTCGCCCAGCCATCCGATAGCCAATAGTCAGGTGTGTCGTACCCTCCCGCCTGCATGAACGCGAGAAACTCGCCATTGGTCACCGGACGCTCGGCGATCTGAAAAGCCTCGACGAACTGGCGGTGGCGCCCCATCTCGTTGTCATAGGCAAAACCCTCCTCGGTGTCGTCATGGCCGATGTACCGGACGCCGGCCGGGTAGGCATGCCAGCCGAGCGCAGCGACGTCATGCGCAGGCGTCGGCGCCAGGTCGTCCCGGTAGACCGGGCACAAGGGGTTCTGGGCCAGGATGTGCTTGATATCCATCAGCAGCAGCTCCTGATGCTGCTGTTCGTGTGGCAGGCCCAGCTCGAGACGCCGGAGAATCTCCTGGAGATGTTCCTGCGGTGGATCGCTGAGCAGCGCTTCCATGGCCCGGTCGACGTGAGCGCGATAGCGATAGACATCGTCCACGGTCGGCCGCGAGATCATGCCGCGTTCGGGCCGGGGGAACGGCGTGCCATGGGTCACGTAATAGGAGTTGAAGAGGTGATCGTACGCGGGGTCGAGGGTCTGGTAGGCGGGATGAAACGGTTTCAGGATGAAGGCTTCAAAGAACCAGCTGACATGGGCGATGTGCCATTTCGGCGGGCTGACATCCGGCATGCTCTGCACCATGTAGTCTTCCTTGTGCAGAGGCGCACAGATGGCCTCGGTGGCGGCACGGATCCGCTGGTACGCGCGCAGCCATTCCTTGGCGTGCAGGTTGTCTGGCGTTTCGATTGCCAAACCTTGAGCAGGTGACATGGACGACTCCTTTCTCAGTATCACTCCATTGATGTGGATCCGGCAGGCTAGGCCCGCCGGGGCCTATAGTGCAAAGCGTATCGAGCCTGTAAATAATGAGAGTACTTCTGCGCCAAGCCCTCCGACGATCAGCAGCACGCCAGACACGATCATTGTGAATCGAGCCCACTGGCCCGACAGCACATGCACGGCGGAATGGTTACTGCCGAACATCATCGGCGCGACGATGCGCAGGTAATAGAACAGCGAGATGACCGTATTGATCACCGCCACGAGCGCCAGCCAGGCGTAACCGCCCTCGATCGTGACGCGAAACAGCATCAGTTTGCCGAAGAAGCCGACCAGCGGCGGGATACCCACCAGGGATAACAGCGACACGATCAGTATCGTTGCCGCGATCGGTGCGTGTCGGGCCAGCCCCCGGTAATCGTCCAGTGCGGTACGTCCCCGCAGGTGCGTGACCACGGCGAAGGCAGCCAGGTTGGCCGTGGCATAGGTTGCCAGGAAGAACACCAGTGCCGGCAGGGCCTGATCGCTGATGCCCATCATCACGATGGCCATCAGGGCATACCCGGACTGGGAAACCGATGACCAGCCCAGCAGACGGCGCACATCCGTCTGTCGCAATGCCGCCACGTTGCCCAGCGTCATGGTGGCGACGGAGATCGATGCCACGATCGCCCGCCAGACTACATCCGGTGGCAGCAAGGAAACAAAGCGGGCCAGCGCTACCGCGGCGCCGATCTTGGGGATGACGGTCAGAAAGGCCGCCGCCGGTACCGGGGAACCCTGCGCCACGTCCGGCATCCAGGCATGGGCCGGAAACGCCGCCAGCTTGAAGGTCAGACCCAGCACGACGCAGGCCGTGGCGATGGTCAGCGCCAGGCGGTCGCTGTTCGTGGCCAGCGCCTGGGTAATGTCCGGATACCCGGTATTGCCGGTCAGGCCGAACAGCACCACCACTCCGATCGTCAGCAACGTATTGGTCAAGGCGCCGATCAGGAAATACTTCATCCCGGCTTCCAGCGCGGGCGCCCAGCCACGGTGGTAGGCGGCCAGCGGGTAACTCGCCACCGAGGACAACAGCACGCCCAACACCAACTCCATGGTATCGCTGGCCGATGCCATCATGATCACGCCCAGCAGGGCGAACAGCACCAGCGCGTAGTACTCGCCATGGCGTCGATCGGTCCGCATCCATTCAGGCGACATCGCGACGACCAGCGCACCGGCCACCAGCACGACCAGTTTGCTGGCGAGCGCCACGCCATCCAGGGCCCAGACACCGGAAAACGTCAGCCGCGGCGTCCCGCCCCATTGCGCGAAGGTCAGCCCTGCACCGAGACCGATAGCGAGCAGGGCCAGCACAGCTGCCCAGTGCTGCTGCCGCTGACGGACGAAGCTGGCGAACAGGACGATCGCCACCGCTCCCAGCGTCAGGCTGATTTCCGGCAATACGTCACCGATAGGCATCAGTGGCCTCCCATCAACAGCGTCGCCGATGCCTCGACCAGTGTCAGCAGAAACGCCGGCGCCACGCCGATGATCACGAAGCCTGCCGACAACACCGCGAGCACGCCCCACTCGAGGGGACGCAGATCCTCGAACTGCGCCCAGCGCTCCGGCATCGCCCCGAAGAACACCTTCTGCAGCATCTGCAGGAACAATGCTGCCGTCACCAGGATGCCCAGCACGCCGATGACGGCGAGCCACGGATAGACACCAAAGGTGCCGACAAAGATATGGAATTCCGCCACGAAGCCGGCCAGGCCAGGCAGGCCCAGACTGGCAAACGATGCGAGCACGGCGAAAGCTGTCAACCACGGAGCCTGACGAAGCAATCCACCGTAGCTGTCCAGGTCGTACTCCTCGGTGCGCTGCCAGAATGAGCCACAGATCAGGAATAGCGTGCCAGTGATCAGACCATGCGCGACCATTTGTACCGTTGCCCCGGTCAGCGCTATTTGCCGGGCGACAGTGTCATCGCTTAGCACCGCGGCGGCTACGGCGATCCCCAGTACCGTGTAGCCCATGTGGTTGATCGAGGTGTAGGCGATGCGCCGCTTGAGATTACGCTGTGCGAGCGCGACCAGGGCGCCGTAGAGTATCGAAACGACGGCGAGCACGGCGATGAACAGGGCATAGCGAGCGAACGTCTCCGCCATCATGGCGAACGGAATGCGGATGATCCCGTAGGTGCCCATCTTGAGCAGCACCCCGGCGAGAATCGCCGAGACCGGCCCCGGTGCATCGACGTGTGCCTGCGGCAGCCAGGTATGCACGGGCACCATCGGCGTCTTGATCGCAAAGCCCAGCATCAGTGCCAGAAATACCAGCCCGGCGTAGAGCCCGGTACCGGCCAGTGGCTGCTGTTCGATAAGCACACGCATGTCGAAGGTATGCGGTTCGACCGACAGGTAAAGCCCGATGATCGCCAGCAGCAGCAATAGCGAGCCAAAGAAGGTGTATAGAAAGAACTTGAACGCGGCGAGCTGCGCCTGGCCATGCCCCCAGCGGCCGATCAGGAAGAACATCCCCACCAGGCTCAGATCGAAGAAGACATAGAAGAGCAGCAGATCCAGCGCCAGGAAGACACCCAGTGACACGGACTGCAGGAAGAGCATCCAGGCGTAGTACTGGCGAGGCTGATGCTTCGTGTCCACGGGGTAGGCGATACTCGCCGAGAAAACCAGGGAGCTCATCGTCGCGACAGCCAACGCAATGCCATCCACGCCCAACCTGTAGCCCATGCCCAGGCTGGGTACCCAGGGTACCTCCTCGACGAACTGGAATAGCGCACCTTGCGGATCGAACTGTCGCCACGCCCAAGCCAGCAACAGCACCGGCAACACCGAGACCGCAATGGCAAATCGACGAGCCGTGACCTCGGTCCAACGGTTTGAAACGGCGAGTACGAGGGCCCCCAGCATGGGAAGCCCCAAGGCTGCAGTCAAAATCAAAGGAGCGCTCCTATGCTCAGAATGATCAGGATCGCGGCGAGTCCTGCCGCGATACCGGTGTAGTAGTGATGCATCTGCCCGGTGTGCGCCCGACGTGCCACTTGCCCCGCCCAGTCGACACCCTTCGCGAGCTGGCTTGTGGCGCCATCGAACGCGCCTTCGCCACGCCGCTCTCCCAGCCTGGCCAGCCACACACCGAAGCGGGCACTGCCACGGATCCCGGCATCCACGGCGCGATCGTCGAAGCGTGCCAGGCCATGGCTGAACATCATCACGGCATCCGCACCTCGCGCCGTCAACGTGGGCAGGCCCAGCCAGTCCGCCATATCGGAACGCTTTTCGCTCTGCTGGCTCGACACCTCACGACGCACCGCCCAGGCGCCGAGGCCCACACCCAGCGCCACCAGCAGTAGCGATACGATCAGTTCCCATAGCTTGGTCTTGGGGAAGTGCACAGACAGCAAATCAGCAAGGCTATTTCCGACACCGGGCCACCAGAGTAGCGATAGCGCCAGCGTGCCTGCCGCCAGCAGGTAGAGCGAGATGGCCTCCGCCCGGGAGTGCCCGGACCGGGAGGAAGCGGTACTCGTACGGTCCTGCCGCCCCCGCCCGAACGCCAGCAGTTGAAAGCGTGTGGCGTATAGCGCACTGAGGCCTCCCGCCACGGCGGCAATCACGGCCAGCCAGGACGCCTGATGGCCGGCGGCCGTGACGATCTTCTCCTTGCTCCACGCCGCACTCAGCGGAACGACCCCCGCCAGTGCCAGGCTGGCCACCATGGCGGCTGCCGCGACGCCCGGAAGCAGGCGGCCCAGGCGCATCGCATTAAGCGAATAGCTGCCGACATGGCGTTCGGCGATGCCGGCCGCCAGAAACAGGGCCGCTTTCGTGAACGCATGTGTGACGAAGTGCACCAGGGCGACACCGGGAAAGCCCGCTCCTGCCGCCAGCCACATTAGGCCATACTGGGCCGATGTAGAGGCGGCCAGCAGCTTCTTGGCATGGTCCTGAAGACAGGCCACGACCCCCCCTGCCAGGGCGGTGGCCATTCCGAGCGTGATGGCGACCGGCGCAAACCAGGCGACGGCGGATAGTTCCGCATGCAGCCGAATCACCAGGTAGATCCCCGCCGCGACCATGGTCGCCGCATGGAGCAATGCCGACACCGGTGTCGGCCCGGACATGGCGGCAAACAGCCAGGGAGAGAACGGCACCTGGGCGGATTTCGCGGCGGCGGCCAGCACGACGCCGGCAACGAACACGTCCAGCCGCCACCCATCGAGTTGGGCCAGGTCTGCAAAGGCAAACGACCCCGTGCCGGCGAACGCTGCCGCCGCGGCGATGTACAGCCCCAGATCCCCGAAGCGAGTCACCAGGAACGCCCAGGCGGCATCCCTCAGGTTGCCAGTCTTCTGCCACTCATGGGCGATCAACGCCCACGAACATGCCCCGACCAGTTCCCACGCGATCAGCAGGGTGACGAAATCCTCGGCCAGGACGAGCAGCTCCATCGCCCCGACGAACGCCGTCAGCAGCGCCACCAATCCGACGGGCGAGCGCGCCGTCCCCCCGTCACTGACAGACGATGCTTCATGGTAGGCGCTGTAGACGATGATCGGCGCGGCGATCAGTGGCACGACGATGGCGAACACGGCGCTCGCGGGCGTCATCCCGATCGACAGGACGATCAGGGAACTCCAGCGATAGGTGCCGCCCCAGTCCGCCGTGACCGCAACGCTCGCGAGCAGCAAGGTAGCGACCGTAATCGCCACCCCCGCCAGCGCCAGCGCGGCACGGCCCCTGTCGTCGCCCAGCCAACGCTTGCCGAGCCCATAGATGACAGGGGCAGCCAGCAAGGGCAAGAGAGGAACGAACCACAGCATCAGTGCTTCAGCCCGGTCAGCGATTCGGTCACGTCGGCCTGCTTACCGCGGAAGACCGCGACCACCAGGGCAAATCCCATCGCCATCTCGATGGCCATCACCGCCATGACGATGATCGTCAGCAATTGCCCTTCCGGCGCCCCGGCCCCGCTGAAGGCCCAGAACGCCACCGCCGCCAGCATGACCCCGTTGAGGATCAGCTCCAGTCCCATCATCAGCATCACGAACGACTGCTGGGAAAGCGCACCATAGATCCCGATACCGATCAGTGCCGCTGCCAATAGCAAAAGTGTGGTGAGTGTCATGCAAGCCTCCCTGCCTGTCTGTCCCGCTCAGTGGTGATGGTGATGATGGTGATGCCCACCCTCGCCCTCTTCGTCCTCCTCGGGCTTGCCTGCCGGGTCGCCGCCCGGTTCCAGCCCCGGCGGCATCGAGCCCTCCGCCGCCGCGCCATAGCGCCCGCGATGGCTCGACAGCACCACCACGCCGATCATGGTGGTCAGCAGCACGAGACCCGCCGATTCGAAAATCAGCATCGAGTCACCGAGCATTTCGTTGCCCAGTGACCTGACGGGATCGAGGCTTGCCGGCACCGGCTGGTCGGGAAAGGTCGCCAACAGAGCCATGGCGCCCAGTACCAGGAAACCGGCGATGCCTGCCCCGATGGCGATACGTTCCTGGTGAACCATGTTCATGGGATTCAGGCCGGCCGGGTTCATCATGAACATGACCATGAACAGCGCCATGACCGTCATTTCCACGGCCATCATGAAGAACATGGCGACGCCCAGGTATTCCGCCGCCAACAGGATCATGATCACGCCCACGGCGATGAACGACACCAGCAGGAAAAAGGAGGCCCGTACCATCGAGTCGGTGCGAAACACGCGCCACCCGGTAACCACCGCCAGCGTGGCCAGCAACACAAACGCGATATCGACACCGATGCCGTGATTCATGCTCTCCATCACAACAGCGCTCCTATCCCGGCCCACACCAGGTCGATGAACGACAGCGGCAGCAACACGACCCACATCAAGGTGACGCAGCGCTCCGGCGCCAGTCGCGGCAGTAACCGCCCGAGCAACAGCAGCACGATCAGTACCGCCAACATCTTGAGGGACATCCATAACGGGCCGGGCAGCCAGGGCCCCAGCCAGCCCCCCAGGAAGGCAGTCGCTGCCACGCCGCTGAACGCGACCAGCATGGCCGCCCGGGCCATGTCCCAGACCAGCCTTGGCGGCCCCGAGATCTCCGAGGCCGTGCCGCCGGCCAGGTCCGTCGAATCGGCCAGGTTCAGCGGCCCCCAGAAGGTCATGCCCAGGCCGACGATGAGAAACAGCGGTAGCCCCAGTGGCTGGCGAATGACATTCCACAGCCCTTCCTGCGAAGCCACCACCTGGGTGAACTGCAGCGATTCGGCCGGCAATGCCACACCGATCAGCACGAACATGCTGATCAGGATGTAGGAGAGCCCCAGCGCCACATAGCGGTACCCGCCGATCAACGCCAGTAACGAATTCGCCGACCAGCCATGCAAGAAGATGACGACGGTCGCCAGGGCTTCCACGCTGCCCCACAGCACCACGCTGGTGACCAGGTCCGTGGCGACCAGCGAGGCCGACCATGGCACCACCGCCAGCCCGCTCGCCGCCAACGCCAGATACAGGGCCGGTGCCAGCCGCCAGGCCCGCCAATCCGGCGCTTCGGTGGCATTGGCGTGCTGGGTCAGCAACCAGGCGCCGCGTGACATCGGCGCCAGCCAGACACGCCCGGCCTGAGGAGTGCCAAGCGCACTGGCAACCAGGCGATCGAGCACGGCGACGGCATAACCGCCGATAACCAGCATGAAGATCACCATGAGAACCGGCAGAAATAGCTCACTAAACATCGCTTCCGGTGCCTCCCTCTGCCGCCCGGGACTCTCCGGATGGCCGTGTGCCTACAGGTTGATCGGTCAACCCCGCGACATCCAGACTGGCGACCGCCGCCAGGGCATCGCCCCACTCCAGTCCCGGTAACAGCTCGTCGAAGAGCGCACTCGCATCCGCCGGCCGCCGCGCCGACCAGGGGCCCCGCGGTGTCTCGATGCTGCCTGTCCGCTCCGTGTGTACCCTGTCGCGTTCGGCCAGACGGGCCAGATGTAGGGATTGGTCGATTTCGTCCAGAAGCTGCCGCCAGCGAGCATGGGTATCGCCTTCGGCCTGGCAGACGGGAGAGAACCCCAGCCGTCGATAGCCGGCATCCTCCGAGCGCAGATCATCAGCCATTCCGGCAGCTCGAGCGGCGGGCCCACCGATCATGCGCGCCTGCTCGGGGCCGAGCACGCCGCCGCCCGCCGTCAGACGAAAGAAGCCGCTACGTGATAGGGCGCGCCGCAACCCATCGAGGGTACTCGACGTCGACAATCCATGCGCCAGACGCAAGGTCCGCAGGCTCGCGCCCTCCAGACCCGCCAGGTGTAACGCATGAAATAGCCGGTGCAGATGATGGCGGCCCCGGGCAAGCTCGACCTCCGCAATGGGGACGGGGCGCTCGCGAGCGTCGAAAAACGCCTCGTCGAGAGGTTGTGGGTACGGCGTCAACTGCGTTTGCCATGTCTGCACGAGATCCCCCTGCAGGGTAATCTCCGCCGCCATGCCGGGCGGAAGCGCGAAAAAGAACGGCCCCAGCCGGAACGTCAGTGAATCCAGCGTCAACCCATCGCGAATGTCATCTTCCATGTTCATGGCCATGGGTCGCCCGTAGGGCACCCCGCCCATCATGCCTTCACCGCCTTGGCCAAAATCGCCTTCGCCTTCCCAGGGATTGGGCGGCTTATCCGGCAGGAGACGATGGGCACTGTCGCGGCGACCTTCCATCAATTCGCGATGCGCCGTGACCAGTGCGCCGGGAAGGTCGTCGAGATCGTCGATACGGGCCACGCGTTCCAGATGAGGCCAGGGTTCGCTGCGAAACCACAGCGTCGTGAAAGGGTATGGCAATTGGTCATGCACCCGACGCAGGGGCTCGAAACGGTCGGCCGGAATCTCCCCCGCCACCAGCAACACACTGGCGTGGCGCGGCGAGTCGACCAGTTCGATTTGCGGAGAAAGCGCGAGATGCCGCAGCGCGCCATCACCCTGCTTGCCCAACACGGGAAACACGGGAACGCTGCCACGTGAGGCGAGTTTGTGCAGCCAGTTCACTGCCACTTGAACACCCCCTCACGCCAGGCATAGACGATGCCCACCGACAGGATGGCGAGAAACATGCCCATCTCCATCATGGCCTTCATGCCCGTCTCGACGAACACGACCGCCCACGGGTACATGAACATCATCTCCATCTCGAAGGCGATCAACAGCAGCGTCATGGAGTAGTAGCGAATGTGGTAGCGGCTCCAGGCGTGACTGTCGGGCGTCCCCCCGCCCAGAAACGGCACGCGCTGGGACCAGCTGGGCCGAGGCTGGTGACGCATGGGCAGCCACTGCACCAGCAGCCCGGCGCCCAGTACCACGACCAGAATGATGAGAAGAGCGAACAGCTCCATGCGAATCCCTCGCGTCGCTGATTCAAACGAACCCGGGCCAGAGACAATGACCGCAGGTTTCAGTCCCTTCGCTGATAACCAGCCCTTTATCGAAGGGTAGGCGGCTGACCTGAACGCAAACTGAATAAGCGTCCTCATTTAGCTCCCTGGATAAAGTAGGTTAACAATAGCCAAGGTGCGAGGCAGAGTCGGCCGTCACGCAGCCAGCGGCATCGGGTCATGCGGAAGTTTGTAGTGGTTCACTAAAACCGGACACCCATTTAGGTGGTATCGTCGCCACCAAAGTAGAGGTGATCCATGGCCAGAAAACGTCGTTCATTCTCCACCGAGTTCAAGCGGGAAGCCGCTGGGCTCGTACTTGACCAGGGCTACTCCGTGGCTCAAGCCGCTCGCGCCGTCGATGTCGGCGAAACGCCTCTGAGACGCTGGATAGATCAGCTCCGGGCAGAGCGCGGTGGTGTCACGCCAAAGTCAAAAGCGCTGAGGCCCGAGCAGCAGCGAATCCAGGAACTCGAGAGCCGCATCAACCGGCTGGAGCGGGAGAAAGCGATACTAAAAAAGGCTACCGCTCTCTTGATGTCGGACGATCTCGATCGTACGCGCTGATAGACCAGTTGAGTGAGCAGGCGCCTGTGAATATGGTCTGTAGCGCCTTTGGCATTGCACGTTCGAGCTATTACGAACATCGCCTTCGCCGATCTCGCGTCGATATCGAGCGGTTGACGTTGCGCGCAACCGTTAGAGAGCTGTTCAACCAGAGCCGGCGTTCCGCGGGTAGCCGAACGATCATGATGCAGATGCGGGAATCCGGGGCCGACGTGGGACGATTCAAGGTCCGACGTCTGATGCAGGAGATGGATCTGATATGCCAACAGCCGCGACCACCGGCCTACCGACGGGCGACGGTCGAGCGACCCGATATTCCCAACCGCCTGAACCGTCAGTTTACTGTCACCGCGCCCAATCAGGTGTGGTGTGGCGATATCACCTACGTGTGGGTACAGAACCGTTGGCACTATCTGGCCGTCGTGCTGGATCTGTATGCACGACGCGTCGTCGGATGGGCATTATCTAATCGCCCCGACGCGGCCCTGGTCATCAATGCGCTGGACAGGGCCTTCGAGCAGCGAGGCAGGCCGCCGGGGCTGCTGTTCCATTCAGATCAGGGCGGTCAATATGCGAGCCGAGTCTTCCGTCAGCGACTGTGGCGCTACCGGATACAACAGAGCATGAGCCGTCGTGGAAACTGCTGGGATAACGCACCGATGGAGCGGCTGTTCCGCAGCTACAAGAGCGAGTGGATGCCCGCGATCGGCTATCTGTCAGCACAAGAGGCTTTACGAGATATCAGCTTCTATCTGATGGAGCGCTACAACCGACAGCGACCCCATCAGTACAACGGCGGCATGTCGCCCGCACGAGCGGAAGCAACACTCAATTCACTGTCCGGAATTAGTTGACCACTACAACGAACTCGCTGCGAAAGTAACCCAGGTGAGCGATGGGACCACCAAAGGAAGTCAAGCCCAGCAACAGAAAGGCCGCGAAGACCTCTCTAATAAGTCCGGCAGGGCGTGGTGTCTGATTCTCCATCCGGGCTCCTTGCCATGGCTCTCTTACAAGGGACTGTCGTCTTTTAAGGCCTCGCCGGTCAGCTCTCTCAGCTGGCGTTTGGCCGTTTCAAGCCCTTCTCGACCTAGATCGGTCGCGCGATAGAACTTACGGCGAACGCTACCCTGATGCGCTTCGCGGGAGATCAGGTATCCCCTGTTCTCCATCGAGTGCAGCATGGGATAAAGAGTGCCGGGGCTCAGTCGATAGCCGTGACGCGCCAGCTCATCGATCATCCATTGTCCGTTGATTTCATGCTCGGCGGCATGGTGAAGGACGTGTAGTCTGACCAGGCCCACGAGCAAGTGATGATGCTTCATTGTATTGACTTCCGGTCTACCGAAAACGAAGATCGATATCGACTTTCGTTTTAGCAAGTCTTGCTCCTGATCGCAAGCCAACCCCCTCCTCTCATGGATTAGACAGATGTTGATAGAGAATGCGGTCTTGCTGGTAGCGACCGGCTTTGGCCTGGGATGGATATCCTGGGCACCGGGGACAATCGGGTCGCTGATCGGTGTGCCGTTGGCCTGGTGGCTGACACATCACTCGCCGCAACGCCGGGTTGTCATTCTGTCGGTACTGCTGGTCACGGCAGTGCCAATTTGTCATTGGGCTTCAATCTGGCTCGGCGGCGGAGATCTCTCCCAGATCGTCGCCGATGAGTACCTGGCGTTTCCGATCGCCATGCTCGGAATCACGGTGGCGCGCCGTGCCTGGACGATGGAAGTGGCGTTCGTGTTATATCGGCTGTTCGATGTCACTAAGCTATTGCCCATTGGCTATAGCGAAGCCATCGGTGGCGGCTTGGGTATCGTGCTGGATGACGTTATGGCGGCATTCTTTGCATGTATTGTGCTCTTTGTGGGGCTTACCCTGTGGCACCGTGGCATTCCAGGTGAAGCGATGATCCTGCCACCGTCACGCAAAAAACGGTCGATCGAAATGCCTGAGATGTGGCTTCGGGGAGGCGTCAGTTGAATGAACACCGAATTGGGATAAATCACGATATCCGGCGCCTTCCGGATTTTCAGGAACCATTCAGGAACCGGCTGTATCTTCGGCAAACAGATTCAGTCTCTCGATGAGCCATGAGAATATTACTGGTAGAAGATGATGAGCTGTTGGCGGAAAGTTTGGCAGAGCTTCTGGATGATGCTGGCTACCGCACCGACATTTCACCTAGTAGCCGATCGGCGTCTGCGCTCTCGGCTAGCGAGGAGTACACGCTGGTCATTCTGGACCTTGGTTTGCCGGACGGCTCCGGGCTGAGTCTCCTCTCCGACTGGCGGGACGCTAAGTGGTCTGTGCCGATACTGATTCTGACCGCAAGAGATAGCTGGATGGATAAGGTCGAAGGGCTTCGCGCCGGCGCCGACGACTACCTCACCAAGCCTTATCATGAGGAAGAGTTGCTGGCGCGCCTGGAGGCCTTGTTGCGTCGTCGAGGTAGTCATTTTTCCTCCCTTCTGGAGATCAACAATCTTCGGCTCGATGAGGCACGCCAGCAGTTCAGTCTGGATCACCAGGAGTGGCAAACACTCACCTCCACCGAATTTCGGCTTCTGCGCTACCTGATGCGCCACCCTGATCGCGTTCACTCCAAGCGACACTTGCTCGAACAACTCTACGCGCTCGAGCAGGATGCTGCGGCTCCCAATCTCGTCGAGGTCTATATCGGCAGACTACGTCATCGGCTCGGACGTGAGCGCATCGTGACGCGCCGTGGTGAGGGGTACATGCTTGTCTCGGTTTAGCCGGCGAAGCCTACGCCTCCGGTTGCTGGGTAGCCTGGGCATTGCGGCGCTGATCGTCGTCGGGAGTACCTGGGTACTGCACGGACTGCTGCTGGACCAGTTGGCACGGAATTTTCTCGCCGATCGCTTACAGCAGGAATCCGAACTGGTCGTGCGCCGATTGCGCCTCGAGGGCCCGAGTGCCCTGTCGCTGCCACCTGATTCCAGCCCCGCCGAAACCTTTCACCACTTCTATCAGTTGCGGACCAACGGCCGTGTCTACGCGACTCACGATGCGCTCGAGACATTGCCGACCGGGGATACAGAAGGCGCGCAACTCTTGCAGTGGCGCGATCATCGACTGCTGCTGTGGCGAACCGGATTGATGCTTGCCGGCGAACCCGCCACATTGACGGTCGGCGAAGACTTCGCCGGCATCGAGCGAGGACTGACACGCCTTCACTGGTGGATCGGTGCAGCGGCCATGGTGCTGCTGTTGCTGTTGATACTGCTCAACCTGTTCGCGGTCAATCATGCTTTACGCCCGTTCGGTCGGCTATCGCGCCAGCTCATCGAGCTGCAACGCGGCGAGCGCCGCCGCCTGGACATCAAAACCGTCTCCGAGCTGAAAGCCCCCATCGCTCAACTCAATACCCTTCTCGACGAACATGAACGTCGTCAGCAGCGCTCGCGGGAGTCACTGGCCAACCTTTCTCACGCGATCAGGACGCCACTAACGGCGGTCATGCAAGCCCTTCGCTCAAAACGAGCCCTGGATGATCAACGTCGTAAGCAGATTCTGGCTCGTCTCGACGACATCGATGAAAAACTGGAGAGCGAACTACGCCATTCGCGTATCGCCGGCCAGTCTACAGGACAGCAACATACCGGCATGGCAGAAGTCATTTCCATGCTGGAAATGTTTCGTACCCTCTACCCCGATCGCATCTTCGTTCTCGATGACACCGCCGTCGTCGATTTCCGGATACCGCTGGAGCGTCAGGACGGCATGGAGATGCTCGGTATCGTGCTCGACAATGCCGGTAAATGGGCGCGCCAACGCGTCGAGCTTACGCTACTTCCCAAGCCCTGTTGCCTAAGGCTCGAGGATGATGGCCCGGGGGTTCCGGATATCATGCTCGAGCGCCTGGGCCAGCGAGGCGTCAGGCTTGATGAACAACATCGTGGCCACGGCCTGGGGCTCTCCATTCTGTCACAGCTCACCGAACGCTACGGCGGTCGTGTGACCTATGGCCGTTCACGACTGGGCGGGCTGCGGGTCGAAATCACGTTACACCCTGGCTCGGCACCGTGAAGATACTTTTCTCGTTTTGGCGGATCCATTCAGCCTCTTTTCAGCTTACCCACGTTTACTGTTGGCGAAGGCTCATGAACGCTCCGGAGATTCGTCATGCCAAGCAGAAACATCGCATTGTTGTTATCCGCAACATTCATGCTGGGTGCCCAAGTGGCCCACGCTTCACTGCCCGACCAGGCGACACTTTATAAAAGCCCTTCCTGCGGTTGCTGTGCCGCTTACGGCGATTATCTGAAGGAACGTGGTGTCGATGTCAAAGTCGTGGAAACCACCAACCTCGGCGAAATCAAAGAACGCCTTGACCTTCCTCATGGACTCGGGAGCTGCCACACCCTCGAGATGGGGGGCTACGTTGTCGAGGGCCATGTCCCCGGCGCAGCGCTCGATCGGCTTTTTGCCGAACGTCCAAGCGTTCGCGGTATAGCCCTGCCCGGCATGCCGGCTGGCACACCGGGGATGCCCGGCGATCAGGCTCGGGCCTTGAACGTGCATCAGTTCGACGATAACGAAACTCAAGTGTTCATGACCCTGCCGATATCGGCAGGTTGATTCTGGCACCCGGCAATCTGGTTTTGGTATCCGCCGGCCTCGATCAGCGGGCGAAAACATCATTTTTAAATATCCTTTCTCATAACAGCGGAGCTTTTTGATGAAATTCCTGTTTTTGCTTTTCACCTTGACTGCCGTCAGCGCCTCAGCCTTGGCAGATACCGGCCACGGTCAGTCACACCAAAGTGAGCCCGCGCCCAGCCGAACTATCGATATTCAGGCCGGAAGCATGTGGTTCGACGCCGACAAACTGCAGATTGAACCCGGTAAGACGGTACGTTTTCGGATCGAAAACGTATCCATGATTCCCCACGAATTTTCTATCGGCAGCGGCCGCATGCAGCAGATGCATCGAGAAATGATGCAACAGGGCGGAGACCATCACGGCGCTGAAGGCAGCGATAAGATGATGGGCGATCATCACAACGGCATGATGGATCACGGTGAGACCCAAAGCGCAGCCGTCACCATAGCGCCGGGCGAGACCGAGACACTGATCTGGACCGCACCCGAGCAGGGCGACGTCATCGAGTACGCGTGCTTCCTTCCCGGTCATTACGAAGCCGGGATGAAAGGAACCGTCACCTTGAATTCGAACGCTTGAACCTTGGTCATGCGCACCGCACGCGCTCTTAGGTGATCTCACGCACGTTGGGGAATGAAATCCATGAAACATCGCTCGATCGATAATGATCGTCGTCGACTTCTGATCGCACTGGCCGGAACCGGCGCCCTTGCAGGACTGGAGTCACTGCTACCCAGCTATGCCCGAGGCGAGGCGCTCTCTTCGCAGAGAGGGGTCGCGGCGCAGGTTGTCGGCGGCTCGCCCCGCCCTGTCTCGCTGGATCTCAACGTGCGTCGAGAACGGGTTGCCATCGCCGGTGGCCATGGCAGCGGTATCACCATCAATCGTTCGATTCCCGCGCCGCTAATCGAACTATGGGAGGGGCAGACCGCACGCCTGCGCATTCACAACCATCTCGATGAAGATACCTCTATTCATTGGCATGGTTTGCTCTTGCCGTTCGAGATGGATGGCGTGCCAGGTGTGTCGTTCCCCGGCATCGCACCTGGCGAAAGTTTTGAGGCGGCATTCCCCGTGCGCCAGAGCGGCACCTATTGGTATCACAGCCACTCCGGCATGCAGGAGCAGATCGGTCTGACCGGCCCGCTCGTCGTGCACCCTGCAGCCCCCCATCGGATACAGGTCGATCGCGAATACGTGATCATGCTCAACGACTGGACCTTTGAAGATCCGCATAGAGTGATGGCACGGCTGAAAAGTCAAAGCGACTACTACAACTACAACGAACGCACGGCGAGCGATTTTTTCGAGGCCGTGGAGAAGCATGGTTGGAAAGCCACGCTACAAGACCGTCTGGCGTGGAACAATATGCGCATGAGTCCCAGAGACATTGCCGATGTGACAGGGTCGACGTACACCTACTTGATGAACGGCCGTCATCCGGCGGCTGGCTGGGAAGGACTCTTTCAACCGGGAGAGAGGATACGGCTGCGGGTCATCAATGCCTCGGCAATGACCTACTTTAACTTCCGCATTCCCGGCCTGGCCATGACGGTGGTAGGCGCCGACGGCGAGGAAGTGGAGCCGGTAGAAACCGACGAGTTTCAGATCGGTGTCGCAGAAACCTATGACGTTATCGTTGAGCCGCGAGCCGACACTGCCTACACGCTGATGGCGGAATCGATGGACCGCAGTGGTTTCGCCTTGGGCACTTTGGCGCCTCGCGCTGGCATGCGCGCGGCGGTACCCCCGTTGAGAGAGCCACCGCAGCGCACGATGGTGGATATGGGTATGGACATGTCGCACGGCGCCATGGGCGGCATGGCCGCCGGTGAGATGAGTGGCATGAGCGATGGCAGCATGTCGATGAACCACGGCTCCATGAATGGCATGAACGATGGCAGCAAGTCAGGTATGAACCACGGCTCCATGAATGACATGGGCGATGGCAGCATGTCGGGTATGAACCACGGCTCCATGAATGACATGGGCGATGGCAGCATGTCGGGTATGAGTCACGCCGGCGGCAACCACAACGCCATGGCCGGAATGGGCGCAGAGGATGCCGGCCCAGTTGTGGCGCGCCATGAGCAAGGCGGCCACGGACCCGGCAACATCAATGTTGCCGAGGTGCAGCGCAACCGGCTCGGTGAACGTGGGACCGGTCTCGAGACTGTCGATCATCGCGTGCTCACCTATAGTCAGCTACGCAATATCAAGCCCATGCGCGACCAACGCCCGCCGTCACGTACAATCGAGCTGCACCTGACCGGCAATATGGATCGCTACATGTGGTCATTCGACGGCGTGAAGTATTCCGACGCCGAGCCAATCGACATCGTGCTGGGAGACCGTATTCGTCTGGTACTGGTCAACGACACCATGATGGAGCATCCAATCCATCTACATGGCATGTTCATGGAGCTGGAGAACGGACAGGGGGAACACCTACCGTTCAAACACACGCTCAGCGTCCTGCCGGCCTCGCGTGCATCATTACTTCTCACTGCCGATGAACCGGGTCGCTGGGCTTTCCACTGCCATTTGTTGTACCACATGGATGCCGGGATGTTCCGAGTAGTCAGAGTCGCTCCGGCGGAGGCGTTCGACAATGTTTAACAGCAAATTCACCTGTCGCGGAACACTCCTCCTCGCGGCTCTATGCTTGCCAGTCGCCGCTATCGCCGACAACCATGGCCGTGCCAATGTGGATGAAGTCGTCCCCGGCGGGCCTCTGAACACCCACAGCGGCTCTCCCGCCGAGTGGAACGAACCGGTACATGATGACACGCTGTTCAGCCAGATACTCCTGGATCGGTTCGAGTATCGCGACACAAACGGTGCCCCCAACGCCTGGCTGTGGGATGCCCAAGGCTGGATTGGGAACGACATCGACCGTTTCTGGTGGAAAAGCGAAGGAGAAGGACCAACCAATGGAGGAGGTCCCGAAAGCAGCGATCTCCAGTTGCTCTATAGTCGCGCGATAAGCCCGTTCTGGAACTTGCAGACGGGCGTGCGTCAAAGCTTCAATCCGGACCCTGATCGACGCTTCGCGGTCGTTGGCTTTCAGGGGCTGGCACCTTTGATGATGGAAACCGACACTGCGTTATTCGTCAGTGACGAGGGTGATGTCAGCGCAAGCACCGAATTCGAATATGAAATGCTCATCACTCAACGACTGATTCTTCAGCCTCGGCTGGAGCTGTCGGCATCGCTTCAAGATGTGCCGAAATATGACCTGAAGCAAGGCCTCAACAGCAGCGAGGTCGGGCTGAGGCTAAGTTATAGCCTGATACGGGAGATCAGCCCTTACGTGGGGATCAGTCATGAACGCAATTACGACGAGGATGAATCGACTACTGCATGGGTAGTGGGGCTGCGAGCCTGGTACTGAGTCTCTGCTGTGGGGAGGAGGAAGCATCACGATGGCATTTTTACCCGTGAAGGACACACCTGATCGCTACGGCAGAATCAGCCGATGGTTACACTGGGGAATCGGCGCGCTGCTGCTTTGGCAACTTGGCGGGATGGCAGCAAAAATATTATGGGGACACCCACAGTGGGTACAAGCCTGGCTTTCGACCCATCAACCCCTGGGCACGCTGTTGATGGGCTTGATTGTACTTCGCGCACTTTGGGCACTATTCAACTTACGCCACCGCCCAGCTCACGTCGGCAAGTTAGCCAAAATCGCGACTTTGTCGCACTTATTGCTCTATCTGCTAATGCTGGGAATACCGGCTCTCGGGCTCTACATGACCTGGCTCGGTGGTCAGCCCTTCGCACCTTTCGGCATACCTTTATTCGACGGCGGAAGCACCCAAGGTCCTCGGATGATGCAGGCTCGCCAGTGGCATGTCTGGCTTGGCTGGACCCTGCTGGCGCTGATTGTCGGTCATGCCGGTATGGCACTGCTTTGGCACGGCCTGATACGCCGGGATGGTACTCTTAGCCGCATAGCCGGGCCCCGGCGCCGCTGATCTAGCGTCAGTTCGAAGCAAGATTTCGAAGATATTCGGATGAAATAATTGGTAAAGCTCCCTGTTTCCAATCTTTTGATCCTCTTGAAGAGTCGATGGATCGGACCGAAAATACTTGTCGGACTCAGGGAGACTCATGCAGGAAACCACGAATGCCGTCTCATCGTCATAGGTGTGACGTATCCATCATGGTTTGAGGGATTCTAGTCGGTGTCCTTTATAATTCGATAGTTTGCATATGGATCCCGTGCGATCGTGTTAGACAATGCGGCCTTTCCCGATCCTTATGTTCGTCAAAATGCAGGACAAATGCAGCTATCATTCGGAAATTGGAAGACTCACTCGCCAAATAAGCTAACCAGTGCCGCTCTGCTGGTCGGTTCTTCAAGATTTATTTGCTGGCAACACGGCATCCCCTTCCCTCTACCGACTACCGGCTACCGGCTACCGGCTACCGGCTATAGAAATATCATTTCCTATGCACCAAACCTTTTCAGTCATTTTAAACACCGTTAGTGGTCTGAATCTTCGAGCAGATTCGAGAAACGTTCGAAATACAGAGAGGCTATAAAGAAACAGAGTTTAACATAAGTGGTGCTATCATAGGTCGGACGAGGTGTCGTGGCATGAACATCTGAAGATCTATCTAATTTGGTGAAAGGATTGCAATGTGATAGAACAAGCAGAACCGCAAAGAAAACATTCACTTAGTGCAATTGACTTACGCCATCCCATTACCGGATTCGCTTTTCAAGTTTATCCATCAATATTCGTATCGTTTTCAGCTCCAGTTCAGATTCGTCGCACATACTTAGGCTGTACCAACTTTTAGGAGATTGTCATGAACCGTGGAATTCAAGCATTGACCTTAGCGCTTGCCGTGGCTATCACTGCCCCCGCCTTTGCCGCTCCGGGACATCAAGATACAGCGAACAAGATATTACAAGAAGGTATCTCTTCTACCCAGCAGTTAGCGAGCACCTCCGTTCGCTACCAAGTCCCGGTTGATCGGGCTGGGAAGCTTTACTTAAGCAGCGAACACCTTGCCAGCGATTCAGGCCAATCAATGGTAATCGAAGCTGCATTATACAACTCTGCTGATCAGCTACTAGCTAGCGACACCGACAACAGTGGACACTTCATGATCACCGAGGACGTAACACCGGGGCAGTACTACCTTGAGATAAAAGGTTCTGCACTGGGCAGTGTCAACGAGTCAAACAGTCGTTACAACATACACATGGGATTTGAATAGCTGTCGGGTCCCGTGTGATTAACCACCCGCCTGGTAAATAAGTCAGGCCGTTTAGTCTGCCATTCTTTCATCATCGCAATAGGTGATTGATGGTGCAGTGCCTTCTGCGGGATGTGGTGATTGTACAGCCAGGTATAGCGTTTCAGCGTCTGTTCCAGGTCCTCGCCTGAGGCATAGCGCCGAGTCGCCAGCACGTCGCTGATGCGGCCGTTGAAGCGCTCCACCATGCCGTTCGTTTGCGGCTTTCCCGGCTTGATCAGGCGGTGTTCAATGTCATGTGCCTGGCACTCCTGGTCAAATGGATGCCGGCCGCTGGGCTTGCGCTCACCTGCACGTGTGAAGCGATCGGTAAAGGATTTGCCGTTGTCAGTCAGCACCGTCTGGATCTTGAAGGGCGCCTTCTCTTCCACCTGCTTCATGAACGCGCGAGCATCCTTCGCGGACTGACTGCTTCGGATCTCCAGATACACCCAACGCGTGGCGCGATCGATGGCGACGTACAGGTAGCGTTTTTGCTCCTCATCGGGCATCTGAGGCAGGTGCTTGATGTCGATGTGCACATACCCCGGTTCGTAGTCTTTGAAGGGCTTGTGCCTCGGCTTCTCGTCATCTCCGACGTCCTGCCGAGCCAGTTCCGCTAGTGTCGGCACGTCGCGCCGCTGGAGCATGCGATGCAGGCCGGAGCGAGACAACCGGGAGTTCAGGAACTCACGCGCCACGACGAGGAGATCATCCAGACCGAGGCGAAGGAATTCGCGCGCTGCGATCAGCACCTCCTCCTGCTCGGGCGTGAGCGTGGCCAGCAGGTTGTGACGCGTGTGCGATCGATCATGGACATCGTCACGGTACCGCCAGCGCCGTATGGTCGTGGTGGCGACACCATACTGGCGGGCCAGCTTGCTATCCGTGATGCTGGAGGGCGCTGCCTGGATCTCGGCACGGATCTTCGGTGTCGTGGTCGCTTGTTTATGCAGCTTGATGTCCATGAACTTGCTCCCGGATGAATTGCTGAAGAAGCTCCCTCGCTGCTAGCAGAGGATAACTTCTATAGGCGATCTGATCATCCGGGACCCTACAATCAAGCAATAATGGAGTGAAGAATCAGATAATGATTCAGCTTTTTTTCAGGCTCATCACACACACTTGTACTGCACCAATCATTTAGGAGTATATCATGAAAAGCAGAATCAAAGTGTTGATCCTAGCAATTGCGGTAGCCGCTACCGCTCCGGTTTTTGCTGCACCGGGACACGAAGAAGCCGAAGGCAAAATACTCAAAGAGGGCGTCTCATCTTCTCAGCAACTAGGAGGTAGCCCAGTCCGCTATCAGATCCCCGTCGCCAGAACAGGAAAACTGTATTTGAGCAGTGAACACCTTGCGAGCGAATCAAATCGAACGATGGCCATAGAAGCCTCTTTGTACTCGCCTTCTGGCCAACTTCTTGCTAAAGATTCTGACAGCAAAGGGCACTTCACACTCAATGAAAGTGTGGACCCCGGAACCTATTACTTAGATATAAAAGGATCGTCTCTTGGTAGCGTTAACGATTCTGATAATCGTTACAACATCCACATGGGCGTCAAATAGAGACTAAAAAGTCAAAGGCACTTTTCGCCAAGCCCAAAAGGGCTTGGCATTAAAAATGCCCGACCTCCATTATTATAAAAAAACAGCCTGCTCTTAGCGAAAACAACACAAATTCTTTATGATACAGCACCGGCTTTTCCAAACAGACATGTGGGGCAACCATTATATTTGAAATAACCAGCTATCTCGGCCTTTTTTTTACGGCTTTGGGGGCAGCGACACTACTGCCAATGCAATCAGAGGTAGTGCTTATGGCCATGTTGTTTTCAAATAAATACCTCATCCCACTTTTGCTACTGGTCGCAACATTAGGAAACGTGCTTGGCTCCGCTATCAATTGGTACATAGGTCGCCACATAGACCAGTACAGCCATAGACGATGGTTCCCATGTAAAAAGGAAAAACTTGATAAGACTCGGGCTATCTATCTACGCCATGGACGATGGGTTCTTGTGCTAAGTTGGATGCCAATCGTTGGTGATCCTTTAACTATAATAGCGGGCTTCATGCGTGAACCTCTTTGGAGTTTCCTTTTGATCGTCACATTTGCCAAAGGTCTGCGCTACCTCGTAATCGCAGCTATTGCAACAACGTGACCCCTCCGAAGAGGGGCTGGGTTGAGGTCAATGTGAGCGTCAAGCGACCAACTGACGGGCCAGCTCCATTTCGACCGACTCGCCATCGTTGTTGAGCGCATCGAGCCCGGACTCGGGGATGTCCCCGGACGTGCTCTGCGCCACGGCGATCTTGCTGGCCATCAGTCGCAGACAGGCGATCTGTGAGGTCTCGGCGTAGCCGAAGAACAGCACACGCACCGCCCGGTGCTGACCGATACGCCACGAGCGCCGAGCCGCTTGCTGCAGCGTGTATACGTTCCAGCCGGTCTGCATGAACGCGATCGTCGGGAAGTCGAGAAGATCCAGGCCGGTTTTCACCAGCTCCGGGTTGGTGATCAGTACATCGATCCCTTTCTCGACCTGATCCGCGATCCAATCTTCCCGCCGACTGGTGTCGACGCTCGAGCGCAGCACGGCCACCTTCAGCCCCGCCTGCTCGAGCACCCGCTTCAGGCGACTCGTCGTGTCGCGCTTGCCGGTGTAGGTGGAATAGACCAGCACCTTGCGGCCCTGGGCTTTCTCCGACCGACATAGCTCGACCAGCTCGTCCTCCTTCGGCATCGTCGACGTCTCGTCGAAGATCGACTTAGTGAAGTTGATCAGCTCCCGCGAGCGCGGGTGCTTGACCGTCTCCGGCCGAAAACAGCAGTCAGGCCACGCCAGCAACACGTTGAGCACCACGCCCAGCAGTGTGGTGTCCTTGCGTGCCAGCGCCTCTTTCAACGCCTGTGTCAGCTCTCCAGAGAGCCTCTCATAGGCGCTGGCCTGGCCGGACGACATCGGGACTTCCACGAACTCCTCGTCATACGGTGGCAGTACATCGCCACCGATGTCCTTGAGCTTGAGAAAGACCGTGAAGGGCAACACGTAGCGCAGTATGCCCTTGGGACCGAAACCTGGTGCCTTCACCGTGCGCACCGAGGTTTTCCGCCCCTTCGCCGTCTTGTGTCCAGCGCCCTCGCGCTCCGAGTAGATGTCTTTGAGAACACCGTGCTCGCGCATGAAGGCCATGGACGCCGCTCCCAAAGAATTGCTCTGGGGACGGTAGCCGTCTTCGATCATCACCGGCGTCAGGATCCGGAAGAGCAGGTAGAACAGATCGTCCGCGTAGCCGCCCATCAGCGTGCCGGTCAGCAAAAGCGTCTTGCGTGCCTTTGCTGCCAGTACGCCCATAGCCTGGCCTTGGGCCGATCCTGCGTTCTTGTACTCATGCCCCTCGTCGACGATCAGCAGGTCGAAGAACTGATCGGGCAGGTAGCGCTTCACGAATTCGCTCGGCTGGAAACCGCCCTCACCGAAACCGAACTCGATATTCGCCATCGCCCGCTCCATTCTCGTCGCCTGTCGATCGTTGAACACCAGGTCGCCGTTCTCGTCCATCAGGTTGATGAACTCGTGCACGTTGTCGGCCAGCATCGACGAGAGAAACCCCTCGCCGAACTGGTCGATCAGTTTCTCCGATGTCACCTTGCCGATCGTCGGAATGCGCTGCAGCGCCTTGAGCACCGAACGACGGCGGGCATCCCCTCCGGGCTGCCGCTGTCGTATGAGTGTCCAGAGCTGGCCACCGCATCCGGTGCATGCTTGCTGACGCTCGGTCTGCTGAAACAATTCGAACCGAATCGGCTCATTGTCGTTGTCGAGGATCATGCGGCCGCAGTCCGGACACGCGGCGAGGCGACCGGCAATGGTACGCTTCGGGGTGGCCACCGGGATCCAGTGAAACCCCATTCGCATCCGCACGCGCCCCAGCACGAAGAACTCCGGCCGGCTACCGTCTGGCTGTCCCAGTTGCTCCCTCAGCTTGAGCAACTTCGCCAGCGTGTCCGGCCCATTAAGTACCCAGACCCGAGCCTCGGGCACCGTCTCGAGGATCTCGCGCCGCCACTTGTAGACCAGGTGCGGCGGAGACACGATCAACGATCGACGATAGCCTTCGGTCGCCATCACGGCGGCGACGGCGATCGCCATCATCGTCTTGCCGGTCCCCATCTCGGCGTTAATCACGCCGGCACGCTCGTTCTGATCCAGCAGCAGCGCGCAGATCGCGTGAACGACATCCGCCTGTGCCGGAAACGGCTGGCGTGCCAGCGCGTTCATCACCGCCTGTCGCGCCAGGTTCCCTCGGCCGTCGTAGACCGGAGGGTGGGTGTGGTTGAGCGTATCCAGAAGTCCGTCGCCGAACTCATCGATGAAATCGTTGAGCGCGATGACGTTATCCGGTGCTGTGCATTGCATGTTCATGTCCGTCTCCAATGAAAACGGGCAGAACACGACCCCACGGGCGATGTTCTGCCCGTAGGGGTTGGCTCGCTCTATGAGCGTGCGTGGTGGTTTATGCCGTCTCGGCGTCCGAGTCGGTGGGTTCAGATTGTGCAGGAGCATCCTGCGCCGGCGTCGAGGTGATCGTGAACAATCGCCCCTTGTCGGGAGAGTCCGGCGTCACGTCCCAGGCCATGATGGCCGGCACGAAACGATCGGTCAGAATCCGACGCTCGCTGATGTTGCCATCGGCGTCTTCGTCGAACTCGACCTTCGAGGACTTCTCTTTGAAGGTGTCGCCCTTCACGACCAGTTGACGCCCCGAACGCGAGGTCACGATGCCCGATATGCCTCCCGCTGCCAGCGACAGCGCGAGGTGCCAGCTCGAAAGCCGGCGCAGCGGACGTCGTTGTGTAACCCCATCGGTCCAGAACGCGAGGTTGAAATCGGGCCATAGCCCGCCCAGCTGATCGATCTCCTGCTTCAGCTGCTCGGGTTCCAGCGACACGCGGTAGCAGTGTGGCGCGCTGCCGATCGCCGGCGGCACATCATAGAGACCATCACACCAGATCGAAGGCAGCGGCTCGGGCTTGAACTCTCCCAGCCCGATTTGCTGCAACATCTGCCTGATCGTTTTGGCCCTATCGTTTGCCAGTAGTGCATTGCGCTTCGTGCGAACGCCAAAGACGACGACCTGCTTGAAGGTATCGACCGCGGCCTCGAACGCAGTGACGCGATCGAAGTGCTGGCTGACCCAGCTCGACAGCTCATCGTCGAAGACGTAGTGCGGCACGATCATTACCAAGATCCCGCCGTACTGCAGAAGGTGCACACAGCGCTGGTAGAACAGCTTCTCCAGGCGCTGCCTGCCCTTGCCGGCATACCCCTTGCTGCCGCCGGTTTCACTGACGAGATCGCCGTAAGGTGGGTTGAAGAACATCATCCCGAACGAGCGTGGCGAGATGACGGTATCCATCAGGTCCGACTGAATGCCGACATCGACCAGGCTCTGCATGTGACGCGCTCGCTCGAGATCGAACTCGATGCCGTAGGTGTCGGTTCGTTCCCGGCCCAGCCGGTGAGCGCTTTCCAGAATCGCATGGCCTTCGCCAGCGCACGGATCCAGAATGCGCACCCGCTGGTCGTGCGAGGTGCCCAGTGCCTGGAGGACACGATCAATCGTGTCCTCGTCGGTCGGGTAGTAGCCGTTCTTGGCGAAGTTGCGCGCCAGGCGTGGAAACATCAGAGCCATGATGGCCTCCTGGGTTCATTGCGTGGCGAGATCGCCGGAGTGAATGAGATGACCGATAGCGTCCTGAACGCTGGCCAGCGAGAGATCGATCCAGACACCGGATAGGCGCTCGGACGTCTGATCGAGCATGCGTATCGCGCCCTGCTCGAGGAGCAGTTGAACGACCGTGGGGCGCCAGTGATCCAGCAACGGAAACGCGGCGAGATCCCGCAGACGCGACCAGAGCATCACGCTCTTGTCCTGTCGCGAGTCGCGTTCGTTGAAGATCGCGTAGCACTGTCGATGCGCTCGATCCGGATCCTGACAGCGCTGGTCGAACAGCCAGAGGTTCAGCAGGCTGCCGAACCGCGTCTGCCGATAGGTCCGCGTCGTACGTTTGGCCATGCGCTCACGGTCCAGCTGTAGAGCGACCGACTGGCCATCTCGCTGGAGCGTGATCCCCGTCCAGCCACCTTCGGCGATCGGCAGGGTCAGCTTGGCCATCAGTTCGTGAATGGCAGTATCCCGCCCCCACAGGGACAGGAAGACCGCGCGGTCGCCATCGGCGACATAGCTATCCAGAAAAAGCTCCGGCGCCTCCTCGAGACGCCAGAGCGGGGTTGCAGGTGACATGCTGCCTCCATCGACAAGGATGGGGACGAGCTGCCCCCAGGGGCAGTCATCGCCCCCGGGGGTTGAGTGTCAGATTCAAGCCGCTGCGGCAGCCGAATAGGTCCAGATTTGTGACGTGGCATCGAAGCGATAGCCCATCTGCTTCAGGCGAGTGACCTGGGCACGGAACGTGCCCCGATCGACCGTGGAATCCAGCTTGACGCTGTCACCCAATGGCCATTGGTGCCCGAACAGATCGATGTCCTGATCATCCACCTGCGGTCGGCGCTTCGGCTTGGCCTCGGCGCTTTCCTCTTGCAGTTGATCCGTCGATGCCGGCGTGCGGAATTCCTCGTGCGTCTGCTTGAGGAATTCCGCTGCCAGACGTGCCGCGCCAGTGGCGCGAAAGATGGCTTTCTTGTCCGCCTGCAGCACGCTGATCCAGCTGGCGATGTAGGCGGCGTCGAAGGCCTCGTTGCGAATACCGAAGTGCCCGCACAGAAAGGCCGAGCCCAGCTGCGCGACCAGCTCCTCGAGCGCGTAGCGTTCGGAACCGAACGGCTCGGGGTCGGTGATCCCGATGCGTGCCAGGCGCGTTTCGTGCCCGGTAGCATGGGTGAGTTCATGCAGTGCGACGCTGTAGTAGCTGTCCGCATCGTGAAACCGTTCTTTCGCGGGCAGCAGTACCCGATCCTGCCGTGGGTAATACGCCGCGTGTTCACGGTCCAGCGAGTGCGTGACCTTGATGCCACAGCCGTCGATGAAGTCGTCCAACGCATTCACGCTGTCGAAGCCCTCCACCGATGTCGGCGGCGGATTCATGACCTCCTCGGGAAGCCCGTCACACTGGTCCACATTGAAGAGATTGAATCCCCGCAGGATGGCGAAATGCTTCTCCCTAGGATTGCCCTCCTCGTCCAGCACGGGTTCGCCGGCGTCATCGACTATCTCGCGCTTCATGGGTTTGTAGAAGCACGCGAGAGTACTTTTCTCACCCTTGCGTACTGTGCCCCCGGCCTCTTTCGCTTGGCGAAAGGTGAGCCAGCGATCCTGGGAAAACCCGCGACCCTCGGCCTCGCCCCAGAGCAGAGGCACGTTGATGCCGCTGTACTGGCGACCGGAGACGGCGTTACAGGGTATGAGTGGCGTTCGGCGGGACGGATCCCAGGGCTGCCCGATACCGGGCAAATGCCCCTGCTCAAGACTTTCCAGAATCCGATCGGTGATTGCCTGGTAGATGTCGGCCATCGTCGAAACCTCATGATGACGACCGAGATGCCCCACCGGGAGCGAATCCCGGTCGGGGTGGAAGATGAAGAAAGCTCGGTGTGCCGGGCTCTGATTGATGTGGAATGTTGTGTGTTCAGGCAGCCAGGCGGTCATGGCCAGACAGCGAGAACACCATCGTCTGTTTGCCAAGTTGATGCTCCAACTCGACATGGACACCGACGAACAGCGGTAGCAACAACCCGCCGGTGCGATGCGGTGCCGCTATGTCAAAATCGAGCGATCGACTGCCTGCAGGCGCTTTCGTCAGCTCCTCTCGAGCCTGCTCCAGGAACGCATCGAGGCGTTCGACCCAGTGCAGGCCCTCGAGAGCCGAGTGCGATGTGCCAGCCGTCTCGAAGAGCGCGACCACCTCGTTGATGAGTGGCTGCTCCATCTGCACCATCACATCGCGACGATCGGGGCAGAGCCCGAGACGTTGTGCCTTGAGGGTGAGATCGATACGGACGTCGGGGTTGTGAGTGTTGCGAATCATGGATGCTTCTCCTTAAGAACGAAAAAAGGGGAAGCACCTCGCCCCATGGGGAAGGAAACTTCCCCATGGGTGGATACCGCTTGGTTTATGCCGGCAGAACGTGTGCCTTCCAGGTATGGCGGTGCGTGTTCACCTGACGGTGATCCACGACTTTGCCCTGGTCATTTCGGACTGGCTCCTTGACAACCACCGCCTCGCGCCCGAGAAACTCGAGCGCCACGGTATCGCCAACAGCCAGCGGGGTCTCACGCGCAACGCGCTTGAGATCGATCCCCCATACGGTCTTGTCGTCACCACGCTCGGACCGCAGCGTGATGTAGTAGCTGAGGCGGTTTGCCTCGTCGAACTGATAGGACGCGCTGCCATGGGCAACGATCTCTCCCTGATGTGTCGCGCCACGGCGATGAGAGGCCGATCCCTTCTTCACGGAATTGGACGTTTCATCGTCATTGCCAGAGGCGCCGCCGCCGCCGAAGCCGAAGCTGATGAAGCCAAGGCGCTTGAGGACCGCGAGCGCAACAAGCGTCAGCCAGATCCACCGAAGCGGCTCGGGCATCACATCAGGCAGCATGATCGGAATCAGTACGGAGAACAGCAGGGCTCGAGAGCCTTGGAAAGGATTCATGGTGCAGCTCCAGTGGATCGGGTCCAGGAGACACACCATCCCCCATCCGGGGGAAGTGTTCCCCCGGATGGGTGGTTCGGCGCAAAGCCGAAAATTCGGAAGTGGCATCCAGCTCAGGTGAGCGCCGTCTCTCGGGATGCGTTAACGGCTTCGGGAATTGCCCGAAGGCAAAGGGCGCTGCTGTTGCCGTCAGCAGCTAACGTGGTGCAGATTCAGTATGAAATGGTCGATAAAGCTGTGCAAGAGCTTCGGCGTCAGTCTGTGCTCCCGATTTTTAGGTGCTTTATGTTCAAGGTGTTACCCGTAACCAATCCATCGGTGGATTCCATCACACCGGAAGTTTTTACGCTGATCGTTCAGCCCGAATCTGAACGAGAGCGAGAAACTGTTCTTTTGGTCAACCGCGAAGAGCACCACGTCATTCGCGAAGGCGTTCTACTGTGTGCGCATGTCACATTTCACTACCAGGTGATCAGCCCGCGATCGATAGGAAGTAACAACCAAGGCGGCGAGTTTTCGGCCGCCTATGATTGCGGGTTCGTTCAAAACGATCCATGGGTCCGTCTAACTAGCGCTTCGGTCAATACGGGCGGGTACTGTGTCGTCGATCCTGGCTGGCTGGCCGGTCGTGGGATTGGCACGTACTTCATGAATCTGATCGTCCAGTGGGTCCAGCAATGGCCAGATGCTGGCGTGATGCCTATCCGACTGCTGGCTTCGGATGCGTCAGGGAAAAACCGGAAGCGGCGCAACCAGTTTTACGAGCAGTTCGGCATCTGCTTCAACTACGACTGCGAGGACAACAAATCCGGTAGCTCGCGACCCATGCAAGCCAGGGATCTATCACCGCTATTGGAAGAGAAACTGGAGACTCTATCCAGTAAGGTAATTCAAAAGCCCCTTGATGCTCAGATGAGCGAGATGGCGCAAGAGATCCAACTTCTCGAGATGGAAGTGTGGGGACTGAAAAATCAAGTGAAGCAGGGCTATGCCGAGATGGAGCGTGCATCGAGAGCGCCGTTTCTTTGGGCTGCGGCCACTCGTTGGACGAAATTCTGGAGAGGCTACTGAGGCAGAGCACCCTTTGGCCCTTTCCCTTGTCCATCCCTTTGGGGTTGGGGTAAACAATGGATAACCCCCTTCCCCTTACTCCCCCTTCCCTTACAGCCCTTTCGCCAGTGGCCTTTTTCCTTTCCCCTCGGCTAGTAGTCTATGCCGGTGACTATAGACAGACCGCCCATGATGCGCAAAAATATACGCATTATTAAGCATACCACAGCATGCTTTTCGGGAGGTGTTCATGGCTGGTCTGTTAGATAGGGTCGAGGAAGCCGTCTCCGTAACCGCTATGGCTCGCGGCTTCAGCGCCAAGCTGAGGGAAGTCTCCTCGCGCGAAACGGAGCGATTGCTGGTCTTCAAGGATAATCAGCCCGCTGCCGTTATCTTGAACGTCCAGGCATACCAGGAGATGCTGGATGAGCTCGAGGACTTGCGTGTAGAGGCCACGGCACGGGATCGAGTCGCTCGTTTCGATGAAGGTGATGCTCTCTCTCATGAGGCCATGCGCGCACGCTTCTCTCAGAAGGATGATTAAGCGTGTCCTGGACTGTCATCTATCATCCCGATGTTGAAGACGACTTGAATCGCCTAGGTGTATCTTCGGCGAACCGCATCCTTGACGTCATAGAAAACCGCATAAGAGACGGAGAACCCGACAAACTTGGTAAGCCGCTACGTGGACTACTGGCTGGCTGTCGCAGGATTCGCACTGGTAGCACGCGCATCGTTTATCGAGTTGACGGTGAGAATATCCAGGTCCTTATCGTGGCGGTCGGTGCCAGACGTGAGGAAGAAGTCTATGCCTCTGCAAAGAAGCGTGTTTGAAACGGGTGAGACGCCATGAAAAACCACTGACGGATGACATGGCGAGGTCCGTGAACTGAGCGACGGGGCTGTCCGTAGCATGCGTCCATGTCGGAAGTGCTGCCACAATCTCTCCAGAGGGCCATCGATCAACGTAGGATCCAACGCCCCCCACTAAGATGAAGACCTCAATGCAGCTGTCACCCGAGGTGGTACAGCACTTCAAGGATCAGGGGCCGGGATGGCAGACCCGTATCGATCAGGCTCTGTAACAGTACATACGTGAGCATGAGTAGTTGCGAAACCAGGGGCCCAAATTGCCCTGGAACAGGGAAAGCGCTACTGTAAAACCATATCTACCCCACCCGAATGGAGGCTCTCATGGGTCTCAAAAACTGGCTCTGGAACGATAACGCACGAAAGCTTTTCCACGCTCGAGACGCGGCTGGTGATGATGCAGCCAAGTCGTCACCTGGCCCGCGTGGTCAGGACCGGGCGAAAAAGCTAGCCAAGGGCTCTGCCGCGTTCTCCTCTGCCCTGCTGTTTGGGACCAACGAGTCTCAGGGACTGTTGCGGACTCTGGGAGAATCGTCCAAGCACTCTGATGGCAATCATGATCGACCTGCATTTGCTCCACCAGAAGCTAACTTGAACGACAGTCGCACAAACACATACTTCGGTGACTACTACGATTCGTTCGGGGTAGAGATCGAAGATTAAGAGGGCCGTCATTGACGGCCCTCTTTCCTATCACGTTGCCTTACTCTGAACCTTATCCGCTGCCTTGCTGCCAGCTTCGCGACCGGGCTTCGTGGCCTGATTCATCCCACTCGATATCGCATTCCCCGCGCCTGCGCCGGCCCATCCCATAACACCAACCCATAGTCCGGGTAGCACTACAAACATCATTCCGTTGACGAAACGCATCACCATCTTGTCGTTGGCATTCTCTACCCCAGCAAGCCAGCTCATCTTGGCGGCATCGCTACCGTACATCAGATCGATTAGGTGCGAGTCGAGCCATCGGGCCAGTTCCCACCAGAACGTCAGGAAGAACAACCCGAACAGGCCGAACATCGCAAGTGTAGTGGTCAACTAATTCCGGACAGTGAATTGAGTGTTGCTTCCGCTCGTGCGGGCGACATGCCGCCGTTGTACTGATGGGGTCGCTGTCGGTTGTAGCGCTCCATCAGATAGAAGCTGATATCTCGTAAAGCCTCTTGTGCTGACAGATAGCCGATCGCGGGCATCCACTCGCTCTTGTAGCTGCGGAACAGCCGCTCCATCGGTGCGTTATCCCAGCAGTTTCCACGACGGCTCATGCTCTGTTGTATCCGGTAGCGCCACAGTCGCTGACGGAAGACTCGGCTCGCATATTGACCGCCCTGATCTGAATGGAACAGCAGCCCCGGCGGCCTGCCTCGCTGCTCGAAGGCCCTGTCCAGCGCATTGATGACCAGGGCCGCGTCGGGGCGATTAGATAATGCCCATCCGACGACGCGTCGTGCATACAGATCCAGCACGACGGCCAGATAGTGCCAACGGTTCTGTACCCACACGTAGGTGATATCGCCACACCACACCTGATTGGGCGCGGTGACAGTAAACTGACGGTTCAGGCGGTTGGGAATATCGGGTCGCTCGACCGTCGCCCGTCGGTAGGCCGGTGGTCGCGGCTGTTGGCATATCAGATCCATCTCCTGCATCAGACGTCGGACCTTGAATCGTCCCACGTCGGCCCCGGATTCCCGCATCTGCATCATGATCGTTCGGCTACCCGCGGAACGCCGGCTCTGGTTGAACAGCTCTCTAACGGTTGCGCGCAACGTCAACCGCTCGATATCGACGCGAGATCGGCGAAGGCGATGTTCGTAATAGCTCGAACGTGCAATGCCAAAGGCGCTACAGACCATATTCACAGGCGCCTGCTCACTCAACTGGTCTATCAGCGCGTACGATCGAGATCGTCCGACATCAAGAGAGCGGTAGCCTTTTTTAGTATCGCTTTCTCCCGCTCCAGCCGGTTGATGCGGCTCTCGAGTTCCTGGATTCGCTGCTGCTCGGGCCTCAGCGCTTTTGACTTTGGCGTGACACCACCGCGCTCTGCCCGGAGCTGATCTATCCAGCGTCTCAGAGGCGTTTCGCCGACATCGACGGCGCGAGCGGCTTGAGCCACGGAGTAGCCCTGGTCAAGTACGAGCCCAGCGGCTTCCCGCTTGAACTCGGTGGAGAATGAACGACGTTTTCTGGCCATGGATCACCTCTACTTTGGTGGCGACGATACCACCTAAATGGGTGTCCGGTTTTAGTGAACCACTACAAAGTCCCGCAACCTTCACCGAATAGCCCGAGGCCACGGAGACAAACGGCAGGCAGATGATGATGGCCATCAGCATGATGCCCTGGATCATCGGCAGTGACTGTCTCAGGCTGTCCATACCCGCCTGGAACGGGATGGTCCCAAGGGCATTCCCGACCATGGCGGCAGTTGACGAAACATCATCGGTGATCCCGCCATCGAGACTACGATAGCCAATCGAGGCCTGCTCAGTGTTGCCGTTGGCCGCGCCCGAGCGTGGACTCACCATGCGACGGATCATGTACTCCTCGGCGGACGATCCCGTCGGGAAGAAACTTTGCATGCGCGACCAGAGCGTGGTGTCGACCTGGTCGACAAGCCGTGCGGCAATCCCCTCAGAGCTATCGCTCCACCATTCCCGGCAACTAGGATAGCCGGGCTGCCCAGGGCTGGTGCTCGGTCGCGCTTCGTCCCGACTTGCCTGGTAGGGAAAGCCTGGCATCGGTCGGGGTGCATAGAAGCTGTCGTAGTATCCGGCAGTGTTGAGAAAGTAGTCCGAGCCGAGCCAGTCGACGTCCTCGCTTGCAGCTTGATCCAGGCTCGTCCCGCTCTGGAACAGCTTGTTGCGTGCCGGGCCGAAGCATGCCAGTTGGAATTCGCCGACTTCACGCTTTAGCCCGGGGTCGGAGATCGAGGTCAGATCGAGGGCCGTGCGCACGGACTGATAATCCGTCGAGCAGGGGATCTTCGAGACAGCGACGTTGGTGATCCCCTTGGAAATTGAGTGCGTCAGCGCCCACCACATGGGCACCCTCGCCTGCTGGCCGTCGATCGACGTCATGGTCGACTCGCCCCATTGTCCGGACGACATCATGACCGTGCCGCACTGATCGGCGTGCTCCTGGTTCACGTTCACCGGATCCACGTTGAGCGTGAACACCGGAACGCAGGTGAAAGCCAGCACCAGCAGCATGACGTAGAGGCGAGACTCGATCCGGTTGAGCGAGAGCACGCCCTTGTTCCCCTCGTCGTCACCCTCCTGGCGTGCCCGGAACCATTCGCCGGCGACGAGCGCGATGAACGGCACCACCGCGATGCCGGTAGTGGTCAGGGCATCCCAGATACCATTGTTCACCCCCCACCCCAGGGCGAGCATGGTGCCTTCCATGTAGTCATTGACCGCAAACGTCGCCATGTCAGACTCCCCACCAGATGAACAGGTTGTATCCCTCGATCAGCACGACGACGATCAGGATCATGCGCTCGAGTTTGCGCAGGAGCAGCCGCCCCTGTTCGCCGCCGTCGCGATCCTCGGCGACGCGCTCGAGGAGGCGTCGGCGACCATAGCGGATCCAGAAAAAGGCGAGCGTGCCGTAGAAGGCCAGGCGCCAGATCAGCAGCCAGGCGCGATGCTCTCCCAGGGCCACCTGAAATTCCTGAATGCCACCGTAGAGCCGCATGCCCACGGAGACGACCACACCGCCGGCGATGAAGGCAGCCACCAATCCGACCAGACCCAGAAGGAGGGGATGGCGTTTGAGCATCGACATCACCGCTCCCCCTTACTCGGTGTCGACGGGCGCGCCGCGACCGTCCAGCTGGCTACGTGGCGTGCTGTACTCGTCTTGCACCGAGCCGCTTGCCCGATTGGAGGCTCGGCGGAGGGCCGACATCGCGGCGCTGCTGGCCAGCGATTTGCGGATCTCCATCTCGCTCTGCAGCAGTTCGATGTCGCGGTTGAAGGCGTCTACCTTGCGATCCAGCGCAGTAATGCCTTCGGGATTGTTTTCGATGCCAGGATCGCTGGACCCGGCGATCAACGCGCGCCGCGCCCACATCGCCTTGGTCAATGTTCGGGCCAGTGCCATCTCGCTGGACAAACGCTGAGCCAGCAGCGGTCCCTGCGGGTCGGTACGCAGGGACTCGATCACGCCACGCGACACGGCCAGGCCGTTGCCTGCAGAGACGTCGTTGAGCTTCGACTGGGTAATCTCACCACCATTGATCATCCCGACGAGGGTCTCGTGGATGTTGCTCTGCTCCTCCTCGAGTTCGCGGATCAGCCCAGTGCCCGCGATGGTCTCCGATTTCTCGCAGCCATCACAGGAACGCAGCTCGGTGTCGCCGACGATCTTCTTGGTCCACTCGGCGGCATCGCTCGGTGAACCCCAAACGGTACACATGCCGCCCTGACAGTCGTTGCCGCTGCTGTCTGAACCGCCGTTGCCGCCGGCGATACCACCGCCGCCGACCCAATCCCCGCTCGAGGTTGCGACCGATCCCCAACCATCGCCGCCACCGGATACCGACTCGTCGCTCGTCGGATCGGTGCGGCCGTAAAGCAGGTTGTAGCCCGCCTTGGCCGTGTCCTCGACCACGCGCATCGGCTGCTGGCCACTGCCGCCGCGTTTCTGGCCACCCACCCAAGTCCGGCCAGCGTTGCCGGCCTGCGCCTCGGCTTCCTCCTGGGCCGCGACCGCATCGGTGTTGCCGGCCGCGATGTCCCGCCAGTTTTCGGCCATCGCGCCCTGCTGCATCTGGCCGCCGACCGTGGCATCGGCCAGTTGCTCTGACATACGCTGGCAGGAGAGCTTTGACTTGTCGAAATCGAGCCGCCCCTGCATGACACCATTGGTCAACAGATCGTAGAGCGCAGGGTTGGATCGCTGGATGATCATCGCCGGCAGGCTGGCCACCGCGCCGGTAGCGTTGGAGACCACGCTACCCATCATGTTCTGGAATCCGTTGGTGACACCGTTGAGCTGGTTACTCACCGTCGACCCCACGTCGAAGTTGCCGCAGGTCGCGTTGACATCCCAGCTGACGCCCATCCCGGTCATGCGTGGACTGTGGCTGAGCCCCGCCGAGGCGCCGAAGGGCGTGGCACCACCGATGTCGTAGTAGAGGCTGTCCGCCGATTGCGCCTGAGCCAGCATCGGTGTCGCCAGGGTCACCGAGAGGGTCAGCGGAAGTAGGGTTCGTTTCATGGCTTACTCTCCGGTGAAGTACAGCAGTTCCTGGCCCCGTTTCTTGCAACAGCGATAGGGTCGCCACAGCGCCCACGCATAGTCGCCCGGATCCTGCAGCTGATCGTTCTCGCCACCATCGGGGAAGGTCGAGCAGGACATGCGCATGTTGGGGGCCAGCTCCTGCCATTCGTGGGTCTCGAGATTGCCTTCCTTGACGGGATCCGGCCCCCAGATGCCGCTGCTGGGAGAATTGCGTGCGACGAGCGGCTGGTAGACGTGGGGCTGACCGCTGCGGGTCACGACATCGGCGGCACGCTGCGCCGCCGATGCGGCGACCTTGTAATCGTGGGTCTGGGAGACGAAGCCGCTACGTGGGTAGATCGGGCTCCACAGATCGCCGATGTCACCCATCTCGCGCATGCCCGGCGTCAGCGCCTCGGGGTAGGCCATCTCCGGCACGCCCGAACGCCAGGCCAGCGCATCAAGCGTGGAGATGAAGTACGGCATGAGCGGCTGCGAGTTGCTTTCACAGAACCAGCCGAAACCGCTGGCGAACTGGTAAAACAGCTCCGAGGGATGCCCGATCGCATCCACGTTCTTGAAATGCGTATTCGAGTGCTGCTGCGCGACGGACTCGCGCGCGGATCCACCGCCCAGGGCGTCGCCCGTGGGTGGTGAGAGCATCGCGACCTCGGTCCAGGGGTTATCGCCGGTGTTTTCGTAAGCGCTCACGACCAGCTCGGGAATGTAATGCTTGACGCGAACCGAGGTACGCACCGTGCAGCCCCAAGCCGAGCAGTAGAGCCAGGCGCACATGCCGATAACCTGGTAGTCGAGGCACTGGGTGCTCATCGATGATTGCAGGATCTCCGGCGTGGTGATCGCCCTCGCTCGGGGGGTACTCGTCATGCTGGCCAGCCCAACTAGCAGCGCAAGGGCAAATGCCACCGGCAGCGTGGTGAGAGAACGCATCATCGTTGATCTCCCCTCGCCTGCTCGATCTCCTCGAGCGCGCGCTCGACGTCCGGCTCGCCGTAAACCACGTACTGGCTGTCGACGACAACCGCCGGCACTTTCTCGATGCCTAGCATCCAGGCGCGGGCCACCCCCTGATAGAGCCGTCCATAGTCCTGAAGCGTCCGCTGCCACTCGGGGTCGCTCATGCGTGATTGCAGCACCTGCTTCGCGCGGGACGGATCAGCGGGAAGATCCTGCGAGATCAGGGCATCAAGGCGTCCCGGCGCATCCAGCTCGACCACGGCGGCGAATGTCGGGACGTTGACGACCGGCTCGCCGGCGGTCGTGAACACCTCAACGCCGGCGGAGGCAGCATGGCTCCAGGCCAGAAGGCAAAGCGATGACACCACGGCAAGTGGCCACAGCTGAGGAAAGGAGGACATAAATGGGCTCCCACGGCGGTATAAGCACACAGGTGTACCGGGTGGGAGGCAGGTAGGCAGTAGAGAATGTTAAGTTCGATGGAGGGGTATTCTCGCAAGCAGCTCTCGAGCCAAGTGCCAAAGCATGAATCAATGACAAGCTCGGCGATTTCTGCTAGTATAGAAGGTGCTTTTACGCGAAAAAGCGGCAAGCCCGGTGTATAGCCAGGCTCCCTATTAGATTGGTGGGATTTAATCCGCATGTTTGTTGGCATGCGGCGCAAACCCCCGCACCGCATGCCAACAAACATGCGGCTGCTTCTTGGTAAAAGCAACTGAAGTTTTTTATGAGTTTTAGTTAAAGCACATCTGCGTGGTGTGCTTTATTTTTTAACAAGCAATGTATTCCCTGATTATGGCAGGCAAAAAAAAAGAGCTTGTTGATTTTTTTATCGATCTCTTAGAATCCACAGATTTTGAAAAAAGCAGATTTTCTCTCCCAAGAAAACCGATAGTGATTTTCTGCGGAGGTCAATCTGCCGCGAGTCGATCTGTAAAATTTGAAGAAGTCCCCAATATCTCATTTTCATCAATCCGAGAATGCCTTAAGGCGTTGCATTTGCAATATTACCCTAACTATCTTTTCTTTATGCCTGAAGATATAAAAGGATGGCAAAATGGCGCGGTATTCAACGATTTGCTAGAGTTCGAAATAGCATTTAGCCACCTATCATCCGTGATAACAATAATAACAGAAACGCCGGGGGCGCTTGCAGAGCTAGGGGTTTTTGCCTCAGACAAACTTAATAAGAACAAGCTATTGGTAATTTCAAATGACAGTTTTGCAGATGCTCCGTCGTTTATCAATAAAGGCATAAATGATTATATCAGAAAAAACAACAACGAAGCTGTAAAATTCTTCAACATTGACAGTTTCAGAATGAACGTAAACGGAGGAACAGCGCCTCTAAAATTAACACAGCAAACTGCCCAAGACATTTATGACGAGGTAGAGGAGTTTATTAAAGAAAAGGTAAAACAAAAAAGCTCAACTTTCTCGATTAAAAATAAGACGCATTTATTCGCATTATTAATTGACGCGTTTCAGATTTTCCGCGTAATCTCTAAAGACGAGCTCTTCGATTTAGCAGACTATGTAAATTTGCACTTCAAAGATGACGTGCTTAACCGTTCAGACATTAGACAATTCCTCATGCTGATGAGGGAGCTTGAATTTGTAAAATTTGTTAACGCAGGTAGTAAAAAACTTTTTTACATAGCCGACATGACCGCACTACCTAAATTAGCGTTCATATATAAGAAAAAGAAAACGTTTGATAGAAATAGAGAAATGCTAGACATAATGAAATTCTACGAGGCTGATGCCGAGTCTAATCGCATCAATAGGTCCAAATTAGATGCAATTAAAACTATATTTGGAACCCAATCAGATGAAGGATCATTCTGGTGAGAGATACACACCCAGACAGCAAGCTTAGGAGACTATTAAAGAGCCAATTTGCTCTATCGGACCTTCAGATTGCCCGAATAATTGCTCGAGCGCCATCGGCTTACAAAAGTTACAACATCAAGAAAAAGAATGGCGGTCATCGTAGGATCAGTCAGCCTGCCAGAGAAACTAAAGCCATTCAATACTGGCTTATAGAAAAGGTGTTCTCACATTTTGAAGAGCACCCCTGCGCCACGGCATACAAGCATCACAGTAGTATTAAAACGAACGCCATAGCACATTCAAAATCGAGTTATTTTTTAAAGCTAGACTTTGAAGACTTTTTCCCATCCATTACCAGCACAGATATTGTCAGATTTTTATCTGAGAGCAAAATAAAGCTAGGGAGCGATGATTTAAAAGATCTTGCAAGACTTGTGTGCATCAAAGGAAAAAATGGCCTAAATTTGAGCATTGGCGCACCCAGCTCACCAAAAATATCGAACATACTTCTTTACAACTTCGACTCAACAATTCACGAATGGTGTACGTCAAATGACGTGACCTATACTCGCTATGCGGACGACATAACCTTTTCTTCTTCAACTGTAGGAATGACTCCTATTATCGAGGAAAAATTACTAGAGGTTCTTAACGACCTCGAATACCCTAAGCTAAAGTTAAACCCGAAAAAAAGGCACTCTCTTTCAAAAAAAGACAGGGTCACCATCACTGGTATAAACATAACCAGTGAGAATAACTTGTCTACCGGAAGAGAGAGAAAAAGGCACATAAGAAGCAAAGTCTACCAACACTTGGAAAAAGGTTTAAAGGAATCGGAAAAGCTTAAGCTAAGAGGCCTGATATCTTTTGTCGAATTCATAGAGCCCGGCTTCAAGTTAAAGCTTAGGAAAAAGTACGGATCCAACTCCGACCTGGGGATTTAAAAAAGAAACCTCATGGCTTGGAGCACATGGTCATATATGTAGCATATCTCGTCCAACAACAACACCTACAACCACATCTTATTGATACAATCAATCTTTAATGTAAATAACCATTCCCTGGATTGACTACCATCTCGATAATTCGCAGTGCAGGCACGTAGCCCTCGCCCATCTCGCCATCGGGGAGGACGATGGAAGGCGTGCCTTGGACCCCAAATTGCTGCCCCAGCGCAAAGCCATCCTCCACGGCAGACCGGCAGCTCTCGACGGGCGTGACCTGTAGCGGATCGCCACGGAAGGCCCTCGTCATTGCCTCGGTCGGCGACTGGGAACACAGCACTTGGGCGAGATGGTTTGCCGCCAGTGAGTGAGTGCCGGCACGTGGGAACGGCACGTAGCGCACGGCAATACCGGCTTGTGTCAGCTGACCGATCTCCTGATGCAGCTTCTGGCAGTAGGGACAGGTCGTATCGGTGAAGACGGTGATGCGTCCGATCTCCTCGCCCTGGGCGGGATATTCCACCGTGCCTCCCTCTGGAATGGCATTCAGCTGGTCCAGCCGCTCCTGACGGTCGTGCTGCTCGGTGACGTTGATGAGTCCATCGGGGCCGTTGTCGTAAAGACTCCCTACGACCATATGACGCCCCTGGGCATCACTGTAGAAAGTGTCACCGTTTCGCAGCCGCACCTCGTAGATCGGTCCCTGCAGAGCGACCCGCCGGACGGATTCCGTCTTCACGGGCTGGCCGTTGATTGTCAGGTCTTGCAGCGCAGCGGGAGGTGTCGTGTCCGGCACATCAGGAACCGGAATACCGGTAGCTTGCGCCGATACGGGCATCATTAGCGTCAGACCGACAGCGCATAACAGGTTGAGAGTTTTCATCGCAGCGCCTCCAGGCAGTCATGGACGGCGTCTCCGCCGTAGGTATCGATGGTCCAGCAGTCACTCAGGGTGATCGCCGGCAGAGAGAGCGATTCGTGGATGTCGAGGTAACGACACCCGTCCCGCAGCGCCTCGCTGACGTGCGCACGCCGGCTCGGCGAAAACCCCTGACGCTTGAGGCGGGAGAACCGATTGCGCCCGATCTCGGGCGTGGCGTGTCCGTCCGTGGCGAACTCGCTCTGGCCCCACCAGTTGGCGACATCCATCGACCAGGTGCGGCCCTCCCCCTCGTCGAACGCAAGGTCGAGTCGATGTGTGATCTGGAAATGCCCGGGAGGAAGCGCCGAAACGTCCACGGTCCAGTGGAAGGTGACTTCACCGGCCTGCTGCCCATCCGGCAGCGTGGTGAAGTGTCCCAGGTGACAGTCATCGGATCCCCCCACGAAGTAGAGCCGGTTGGGATACGGCTGACGAAGGGTCCAGCCCGTCGCAGGAATGACGGGAGTGTCGAGCCAGCTCGCCGATACCGACAGGGTGATGTCCTCGAGCGCGACCCCATCGAAGGGATCGACCTGTAGGACCGGGAGTAGATGCAGCGTGCGCGCTCTCGCGTCAAGACTCATCGCGTTGTCGATCTGGAGTTGGGGCATGTAACCGATCCTTCTTCCGGGGTCGTGAGGTAAGGCGCCAGGCGTTCATGAATCTCGCGCGCATCGTAGCGGCCGCTGGCCGCGAAACGCAGAAGCGGCACCCCCGCCGAGGCAAAGGCCCGGTCCACGAAACGGTCGCGACGCTTGCGATCGCCACGGCGATGACTGCGATCGTCGAGTTCAATCGCGGCGAGGATGCGCCCACCGCGTGGCTCGCATAGCACGAGATCGACGTGCTTGGCGCTGATCAAACGGAAGTAACGCCACCAACGCTGATCGCGTCCGTGACGCTTGCGAAAGCGCACCTGGAGTACGTCGGCGATGCGGACCTTGCAGGCGATCAGCGACGTCGAACCCACGGCGCGCTGAACGGCCCCCAGGAATGCCTGCTCGGCGGGTGTGTTGAGGGAGGTTTGCACTACATAGGGGAGCGAGCGACCACGGCGGACGGACAGTTTCGTGAGAACCGCGCCGATGACGCCGAGTGCCAGTAGCCCCACTACGACCACGCCGACAAGACTCATCACTTCGTTGATGCAGCTTTGGCTCATACCGCGACGTCCTCGTCCCGCTGAGGCAGGCCACCGGACTCGAACGCGGCTTCGTCGATGAAGCCGCGTTTGGCATCCATCTCCTTGGCGATATGAATCGCGGCATCCAGCTCGGAGCAACGCTTCTCGATCATGATGCTGCGCCGCGCCTTCTTCTCGTCGCCTTCTGTCCCGGACAATGCGAGATACAAGCTCGGCTGCACGACCCGGAACAGCGACTCCACCGCCGAGGCGAGCACCACGCCCTCGGTGTACTTCTTGGAGATCTTCGAGGCCGACAGCAGCAGCTCCTCCTGCGCCGGCGACAGCGACTTGAAGCGCTTGATCTTCTGAACCTCATCGGGCGGCATCACCAGACAGATCCAGAACTCGATCATGTTGAGCAGTTTCTCGGCGGCGGCGGGAAAATCCTCCACGTTTTGAGTGGCGAACCACAGCCAGTACATGAGCTTGCGGCCCATCTTGCCGACCTTGACGAAGAACGGGCTCAGCAGCGGATTGACCGTCACGACGTGGCTCTCGTCGATGATCTGGACGATGTGGCGACCGTCGTACTGGGTGCGCTCGGCCAGATTGGTGATCATGTTGGTGATCGAGATGACCGACAGGGCCAGTTGCGCGCCGTAGCCCTCGCGGGCATAGGTTGCCAGGTCGACCAGCGTCACGTCGCACTCCGGCCAGGGCTCGCCGGTGGAGTTGAACACCTCGCCATCGAAACCATCGCAGAACAGCCCGATGTTCATGCCCATCTCGTTGGCACGGCGTTGGGTTTCCTCGTGGACGTCGGGATCGCGGGAGATCGCGAAGAACGCTTCTCGCACGTCTTCGGTCTTGCACGGCCGCCCCTCCTCGAAGGTCAGGCGCGCGGCGCGCATGATGGCATCGCGTACCATGCGCCGGTCGGCACGCCGAAAGCGGCGCTCTTCCTCCTCCTCGCCGCCGGTGACCATCAGCCGCGCGGTAATCTCCATCTCGCCGAGCAGATCGCGCTTGTCCTCGTCGAGGCTCTCCTCCTCGTCTTCGTCCTCGATCGGTGCCGGCAACGCGTCGTCGACGCTTTCTCCTCGGGCACGCGCCTCGGCGTCTTCGGCAGCGCGGCGGCGAGCGTGCTCGTCCTCGAGCAGTCGATGGGCTTCCAGGAACGGGGCCAGTGACACGCCGGATCCGGGCGACAGCTTGACCTTGTTGACGCTCAGGCCATTGCGCTCGAAGTAGTCGGCGAGCAGCCCGAAGCTGTTGCCGACCTCCAGAATGAACAGGCGCGGCCGGCGTACCGCCATGAGCTGGGCGCACATGGCGGTGAGTGACGCCGACTTACCCGCTCCGGTCGGCCCGCTAATGAACGCGTGGGCGTTTTTCTCGCGATCGGCCAGATGGAAGGGATCGAAGGAAAGGGTTTCACCGCCCCGGTTGAACATCGTCAGGCCCGGACGGCCGGTGCCCCGGGCACGCCCGAAAAACGGGCTCAGGTTAGCCAGATGCTGGACGTAGTTGTAGGCCGTATACCAGCGGTTGCGCGCGTCCTTGTCGGGATCGAACGCCATCGGCATCCAGCGCAGATAGGTATTGAGCGAAGCGATCTCGTCTTCCGGCTCCACGGGTTTCAGGCTCGACTGATACAGCTTGGTGCTCAGCGCTTGGCACTTCTGGCGCAGATCCGTTTCGTCTTCTCCACGCACGTAGAACACCAGCGACGACTGGTACAGGTAATGACGCTCGGCCATGAATTCCTTGGCCTTCTCGCAATCGCGGCGCACGCTGACCGCGAGCACGCTGTCGCCGTGGGCCTTGTCCTTGAGCCGGTTGATGTGGTCCTCGAGCGGTTCCTGGGGAGACGCGACGATGGTCAGCACCATGACCGTCCCCTCGGGAAGCACGTCCATCAACGCGTTGGAAACCTTGGATTTGCTCCCCTGGCGTTTGACCTCACCGGTGATATGCCCGATGTCGGGACGCCGGCGCAGCTCATCGACGACCAGGCAGCGGTGCGGCAGGCCATCGAAGTACCAGAGACCCTTGTCCGCGTCGGACTCAGGGGCCTTGAACAGCACGTCACCGCCCAGGTCGTAGTCATACGGCAGGTTATCGTCGCCGGGATACTCCACCAGGTCGTAGAACGCCTGCGGATCCTCGGGCGACATCGCCGGTCGCGGGTTGAGCCACACGACCATCCAACGATGGAAATCGCGTCCGTCGTAGCGGCGCAGCGTCAGGCCCACACCTTCCAGCGCCGAGGCCAGCCGGTCGTAGACCATGTTGGCCTCCTCCTCCGGCGTCAGCGGTTGCCCGCGCCCGGACTGGGCCTGCTTGTTGAGGCGACGATAGAGTACCAGCCGCGTGCGACGTGTCTGGCCCTTCCAATGGGTCTGTGTCACGACGTCGTCGTGGAAGACGCCGCCTTCTTGGGAGATCGACTTTAGATGGCGCTCGAACTGTCCCAGCCACTCCTGGGTGTAGGCCGTCTCCAACAGGCCGCTGGATGTCCGGGTCGACTCCGGGTCCGGACAGTCGATATAGGCTTTCAGGCGCTCCATGATGTCGCGGTAGTCGACCTCATCCTGGGCATATATCTGCGCCACCCAGGGCGAGTTGTCGTGCTGCGGGAGCGCGTCCTGGAACGCCCCCTCGATCAGGTCGCGCTTGGCGGTTAACCACTCCTCGGAGCGCCCTTCCGTCGCCAGCGGCACGATCTCTGCCACGATCCCCACCGAGCGGCAGTCATCCATCAGAAAGCTCTGCGACGCCGGCAGATACTCGATGAATGGCAAATAGTTGGCGAACGACGGCGCACGCTCGTAGAGCTTGTCGACATCGCGTTCTGTAATCGGCTTGCCGCGCGGCACCGATGTCGGGCGCCCGCCGCGTGGGGCATCTGAATCATTCCCTACCGCCTCGGAGTCGGACTGGCCGGCATTACCGAACCAGCGGTTCATGAGCGCATTGAATGACATCAGCGCGTCCTCCCTGCCGGTCGCGCGCCCTCCCCGGGCATGGCGTACTGCGGCTTGTTGTAGAGGGGGAACACCGTCGAGTAACCCGGGACCGGCACCGACTCGCCGCCGGCGAGATGGGGATAGACGAACATCACCAAATCGGGATTGGGCAAGCGCGAGAACTGGCTGTAGATCTCGTTAGCCGCGTCCCGCGTGTAACGCGTCTGTTCGGCTCGCATCTCGCCGTTTCCGATCGGGCGTCGAAGCACGCCACGTGCGTCATCTACCGCACGCTGACCCGGGCTACCGGTATGGTGGCTTTCGCCACCGACCGTGGAACCCTGCTCCCAGAGCTCCTGCATGGTCATGCCGTTGGTCGGCATCAGCTCGTCCTTGGAGGTCGCGCAGCCCGACAGCAGCGCGAGACTGATCAATCCCAGCATGGCGATTGCAACTCGCGCCGTCGCGCGGCGCTCAGTCGAGCCCGACTGTGGTTGCGGTTGACGTGTCATAGCGCACCTTCCTCCCTTCGGTCTCGTAATCGATCGGCAGCTGCTTGTCGATGTGGATGGCCACGTTCTGGCCCGGAGGCACGTAGACCGCCGCGAATGCTTCGCCGTAGAGCTTATTGACCCACTCGCTCATATCGTTGACGCCCTGGCTCAGGATCTGGCCCACGGCCTGGTTGCCGCTCATGGCTTGGGAGATCGAGCCATCACTGCCGAACGAAGTGATCGAGGTCGAGTCGTCGTCGGAGAGCATCGTTGCCGCGCCAGCGCCGGCGGCCGTCAGCAGCCCCTGTGTGCCGAGATACTGCTGAGCATTGCTGCGGCGCATGCCGCTGATGCAGGGAAGACCCGCCTGGTCGCTGATCCAGCCGATGGAGTCCCCGCCACCGATGGTCTGGTTCTGGTTGCGGTTATCGTTACCGCCACCGCCCTGGTTGACGTCTTCTGGCGATGGCACGGTACGGATCGTGCCGTCCTCGAACACGAAGGTGAGACTGGTGATGTTTCCGCGTACGCAGGAGAGCGTCCAGTCGCCGGTCGCCGTGCCACTGGCGACGGCGGCCCGCACTTCGGGCAGCTCGATGCCGTTGGCCGTCAGGTTGTCCTTACCGATCATCACCTTGAACGGATAGGGATCGTTGACCGTGCCATCGACCGGCACTCGTCCCAGTAGCGCCGTCATCGCCAGAGAACCCATCAGAGTCGAGTTCTCGGGGATGGTGTAGATCGGCTCGACCGTAGCCTCGTCCGGCTGTCCGGTAGCGCTCGCCTTGATCGCGCTATTGGCACGGGAGGCCGCGTCACCGACATCGCTCGCCGCCGCCTTGAAAGAGGTCGGGAACGCCGGCCCCTCGTCGCGGCGCGAGTTGGCACGCCCGGTATCCTGACGCTGATCCATCGGCTCGACCCACGCCAGATTGCCGCCCCCGCCATAGCTGCCGGTAGGGCCACCGCCGCCCTCGAGACCGAGCCCGATCGGCATGTCGTCATCACCGCTCTCCTCTCCGTCGCCGGTGAAGCCGTCCTTGAGGTTGCGGATCTGGCCCTGGAGGTTGTTGAGCAAGCTCTGATTCTGTCGCTGTTCTTGCGTGAACCCATGCTGCTGGTCGCGCAAGGCACTGCGGATGCGCCCATCCACGTTATCGTTACGCTCGGCCAGCTCCTGATTCTGTTCGCGCAGCTTGTCGTTGGCATCGAGGATCCGATTCATGTCCTCGCGCATCGCCCGCGTCTGACCCACCAGGGTGGCCACGGTGTCCTCCGGCGTGTCGCCCTCGATGCCCAGCGCCTTGAGTTCGTCCTGACTGAGCGTCAGCGAAGGATCCTTCTTGTCGAGCGAGCCCTGCTGTGCCTGCTGCTGATCCGAGTCCGAACTCGGCCACATCACGACGATGGCCAACGCCAGCGCCAGAAACAGCGGCACGAGTACCTTCAACAGGCCGTTGCCATGCAGCTTCATGAGTCACCTCCTACCCGGATGCCTTCCTCGAAGGACGCGGACACGCCGCCGTCTGCCAGATCGGAGAGCGGCAGGGCCTGCGCCAAAGGCTGCCCACGCGTCACGATGAACGCGGTCGTGGTATCCCTGACGCTGCCGCGCTGACCGAGCGTCGGGTGCATGAAGGTCGCGCTGTATAGATCGCCCTGCAGCCAGCGCGGATCGAGTTCGAAGGCGCGCGACGGGTCGCGATTCAAGAGTCGGACCGCCGTGACCACCCAGCCGTTGAACTTCCACGCGGCCATGGGCGTGGCCGTGACCGGCAGCGATGGCAGCAGCGACGGCATACGCTCGGGTAAGCGCATTGCCACGCGATTGATACCCTGGACGGGCTCGAGGGTTCGGGTCGGGGCGTACAGCGACTGTGCCGCGTAGCGGGTCAGCACGACCGGCACCGGCGTGTGAGCCTGCGTCGCCTCGCCGGCCTGCCGATCGGCCTTGCCGGACGACGAGGAGTCGGCAGAGGCGCTATCGCTGGCGTCGGCTGATCCGCCATCCGGGAAGACCACCTGGATCTCTTCGTCGCTGGCACCGCTCTCCTTGGCGGTCAGATCGAACAGGACAACCTCGTTGGTCTCGACGTCCTGAATGCGCACTCGCTGCGTATCGAACGGCTTGTTGGCTTTGAGATAGATCGCGCCAGCGGCACTCTGCACGCGCAGCGTATCGACACTGGCGATCTCACGCGGCAGCCCGACGCGGACATTACGATCGAGCACAATGACACGCTCGCTGCCCACGGGCAGATCGACGGGCAGTGGCTTGCGATCCCAGTGTAAGATCTCGACGGCCTGCGCCTGGGTCGCCACGAGAAGCGTCAACAGGACGATGCCGTGGCAAATGATCGATAGTGGGTTCATGGCTGGGCTACCTCGCTGGATGAATCGGCGTCGCTATCGTCGTCGGCATATCCCAGTCGCTGAGGCACGCCTGCGAAACAGCCTTCACTGGAACCAATCTGCAGCCCCCAGGGGTTGCTGTCGGGATCGTTGTCCACACGACTCACGTAGACGGGATAGCGGACATAGGCGTCCCTGACGGACGTGCCGGCATAGGACTCGCTGACGCCCATATCGAGGGTGGCGATCCAGTGATCGCGATCGATCACCCGCACCCCGCCGGATCCGTTGGGTGACGCATTCTGGAACCCGCGACCGGGGATCTCGTAGATGCCCCTGACGCGCCCCTTGAGTTCGCCCCGGGAACGGCGCTGCTCGTATTCGTTTTGGAGATAGTTCTTGCAGGCCGGTGTCAGGAAGGTGCTGTAGGCGCTGATGTTGCGCTTGTAGTCGGCCTCGCCGTTGGCCGGCCAGCGGTTGAGGGTCTGCCAAACGTAGACGGCGAAGGTGTAGATGTTCGGCTCGGGAACTTTCCACCACTCGCGCGTGCTGCCCGTGCGCAGATCGGGGGGCGTGTAGATCGTCAGCCGGTCCGGCGCGGTCTTCCAGCCCCAGAAAAGCCCGGCGCAGATCAAGACGAGAATGCCGATCGCGGCGCGCAGCGACGTAATGTGCGCGTCGCGCGCCGACAAGGCATGGCGCTTACGACTCATGATGGCCCCCCTGATGACGCTGGCGACGACGGGATTTCTTCACTACCGGACGTCGCACCGGATCGCGGCGAATTCGCCAGCGAATCGATTTCTGGATCAACTCACTACCCCCGGGTACCGGAATCCCGAACGTCTCGAGCTGCCATTGAATGCGGCGGTAGACCCAGGAGGTGGGACGGCCCCGTCGCAGGCGGCGCATGAAAGTGCCGCCGAACCACAGGAACAGGGCCGCGCCCAGGAACATGCAGGTCGGAACCATGGCCCCCATGCCCACGATCGCCCAGCCGACGATCCCGACGGGGATGAAGAACACCAGCCCCGACGCGGCACAGATCACCAGTTCCTTGCCGGTCATGCCGCGAAAAACCACGGGCGTGGCGTTCAGACGAGAGGGAATGAACTCGATGGTCATGGTCCGACGTCTCCCTCAGCCGCCCATGATCGGGTCGCCGTAGTTCGCCAGCCAGATGACGACCACGATCATGAGAACGCCGAAGCCGAGCACGGCCCCAAGCACACTCCACTCCCCGCGTTTCTTGGACTCGTTGAAGGCCCAGATGAGGCCGACGATGTAGACGAGGATGGCGAACGCCGCCAAGGCAATGAAGCCCAGGCTGAAGCCTTCCTGCCCCACCCCCTGGATGGTGCCGAAGAGATCGCCGTCGGCACCCTCGGTAATGCTCTCCTGCTGCGGTAGTGTAGCCATAGCCACCGAGGGCAAGGCTATGAGGACGGCAGCGGATGGCGCGAACGCGCCTCGGGCGTGGCGGAAGAGGTTCATGATGGATTTCATCGCTCGATTCTCCTTGGGTCACTTGCTGGGGTTGCTTGCCATCCGGCCACCATGGCGTGGGTGGCCGGCATTGCCCCGGATGGGGCGTTCTGCTGCGCCCGCTACCGCAGAAGCAGCCAGAAAAGAATCACCACGACCATCACGCCCCGGATGAAGCTCCAGGTCATGATCCACTCGCCGAAGCGGCCGCCCGTCCAGCCGCGCCAGGCGCTGATAGTCAGCCAGGTGAGCCATAGAATGGCGAGCGCGCAGCCGACGCTGGCGATCAGTAGGTAGACGGTATCGGGGCTTGCGCCCGCGCCGGCTTCGAAGGCGGTGTTGGTCGAAACAGCCATTACGGCCCCCGGTCCTCGAGGTAGTCGCCATCTAGCGCCTGGGGCTGGCGTGGCAGCAGACGGTCCGGCGCGAGATAGGCATCGATGCCGCTGGTGATGGCCTGCAAGTCATCGCGCAGACGCGGGATATCGAAGTAGATCCGCGTGGACTCGGGATCCGCGTTTTGCTGCCTCGCATTGATGCGATCGACCACGACCTTGATCTGCTCGATCTGGGTCTGGATGAGCGCCAGATCGCGGCGCTGAATCTCGTCGATGTCATCGGCCTGAACAGGGGTCGACAGGCCGCTGGCCAGCACGAGGCTCGTGAACAGAGAAGAGAGGGAAAAGCGTTGGCGCACCGTCATGGTTGAGTCCCGTCGTGAGTGATGACGACATGGCCTCATGGTCGAGGCAACTCACGCAGGGATCAGCCGGAAACGTTAAGCGAAACAGCGGGGTATTCTTGGCGGGTTTTTAAGAGCCCGGCCCCGCCTGAAAGGGACCGGGAGTCGAGCCACTGGAAAGCTGGCTCAGAGGTACTTTTTGAAGTTGATGTGGCGACCGCGATCATCAATCTAGGCGATGACGCATCCGATCGCTCTTTATGCCTCTATCGTAACGGCGTTTGCCAAGGGAATTTTTTGCGCAACGGCCGCATACAAATCCACCTCCGTCTGTGGCGTCTCAATCGATACAACTAGGCTGTAATGAGCTGGCAATCCATAACGCTTCAGCGCAGTTCGTGTTCTCCACCACCCGGCCGCAGGATAAACGGCGATGAACCCTCGACTAGCTAGTTCTGCAGCCGTGCCTTTCCAAACATCTTGATGCAATGAGCCACGGTGCCGCCGTCGTCCGCCCAGTAGCCAGTTCGGATCAGAAGAATTGACGTGATTATCATTGCCTTCATCTTCATGCTGCGCGGCGGCATTCAGTCGCGCAACGAATTGATCGGTCGACGCATCTAGCGGACGCTGGACATCAAAGCGTAGTCGATGCGAAGGGTAGTGATACTTTGAAGTAACACCTCGAGCCGAGGGATTGGGCTCAATGAAATACGAGAGGGTTACGCGCATTTCGACAGGTGTGTCCTGCAACGCCTCCAGCTCCGCCTTGGGCCACGGCAAGGAGTGTAAATTCATATCGCGTGTTACAACTTTACCTGGGACCTTCTTATACGGGTACACCACGTCTTCCACTACCAGGGTCAAGGAATCACTCGCGCTCCACAGCGCGCGATTCAGGTCCGGCGAGCCCCATCCACAATGGCGGATCAAATTAATGTAGTGATCCTTGTTCGGCGCCGCGGGCAAGAACATCTCTCGCATGCATTCGCTCCATCGCGCTGAATGCACTATCAACGCACGCACCGTTTCCGGTCGTAGATGCGGGTAGGCGGCCATGATTCGAGACGCCATACCCGCGCAAAGTGCCGACGCAGCGCTGGTGGCGTTGCTAGTCGTGAACAAACGATCAAGCGGTCGGTGATGGGTGGTCAAAAGACTCAGACTGGTCATCCATGACGCACCAAATTCATCCTTGGCCGCATTGCCTCCCTCCATCACCACATCGGGTTTTAACGGCCATGCGCGATCCCATGTCCCAGTCGTGGTGGTAAACGGACTGAGGCCGCCAGATTCCGCGATGGAATTCAACGAGGGATGCCCCTGTGTATCCGTCTTGTCGGTGCAAGCCCCCACGGTGATGGCGTTCCACGCCTGCCCAGGATCATGAACCAGATTAGTGGTAAGGCAGTCGGGATATTCAGCCCATGCACCAGGATCACGAGTATTGCCCGCGGAAAGTACGAAAAGGCGGGGATTCTCTCCCTCACCATCCGCATCGGCTGCAAGGCCATCGACAGCAGCCGACCACGAGGAAGGCCTCCCGCGGTCTCGGTAATCCGAAGCCGTGACGGCCGACGTAAATACTCGGGGAAGATTCGGGGCCGAAATTTCGGGGCGAGCAACCCCTTCCACGAAGAGATAAGCATGATGGCGTGCATCACCTTCATTGGCACCCTCCGCCGGTACCAACTTGACCGACTCCAGCCGGTGCGGAACCTTGATCGTCTCAACCGAAGATAATGCATCGGTGAGATCACTATAGGCCACCAGCCCAGCCAAGCTTGTACCATGACCAACCTCGTCCCCAACCCCCCACTCTGGCTCCACAGTGTGCAAATCGTCCGATTCTATCAAGGGTTCAAGCAATGGATGGACGCGTGTTACCCCTGTATCCAACAGACAGACACGAGGAGCATCGTCCGCTAATGTTATCTGAACGCGCGCCAGAAGATCTTTTGCCCATTGGCGCTGTTCTCGAACAACCATACCATCGAAAAATTCAGCGGTTTCCTTCGCGTAACGCAGCTCGGCCACGCAGTTCAGGGTCATGACCGAGCGCGCAAGTTGCTGCTGCGAGCCATACATCAACAACACCGTGCGCTCAGGAAAATCAACCTGCTTGTCGCTGACCACACACTCCGCCCGGCGAGCGAGTTTCTTGAAGTCCTTCACCACCGCGTCCCGCTGCCTAGCTCCCTGAACCGGGAGCCACACCTCCCACCAGAAGGCAGTAGAGAGATCAGCCGGTAGCAACTCGGGCGCATCGGTCCACAAACCTCTAATTTCTGCTCCCCTGATCGATTCAATGGCGTCGAGCAGTTTCCGATGGTCAAGAGCCTGTCCCCTGCTGCCCTTCTTCTCCGCCAAATAGTCTGCGACGTATTGTTCGAAGTGCGTAAGCGCTCCATCCGGGACGAACACGTTGGCATATGTCCGGTTGCTATCTTCGTGAACGCTTAGGAGTTCGATCTTCTTGGTCGCATTCGCCAAACTCTCGATCGCCAGAGCGACATGCGGCTGGCTGGTGAACTGGATCTGCAGGCCCAGCCCACTTTCGAGTTGCAACTCCTGCTGGACACGCACGGCATCCGCCGCCGCGGGCTTGAGCTCATCAAGCTGTTCCTGGAGGGACGCACCATGTTGCTTTCTGGGCTGGGCAGGAATGGGCTTCTGAGTGACGGGCGTAGACTTCGCCGTAAATCCAACCGCTCGAGATGTGTTTTGAAGAACTAAATGGGGGCGCTTAGCTTGAGGTTGATCCGGCATGGTTCGGCGCGGCCTTATTGTTCATTTTAATGCTGTATTTCCTGCGTTCATCTAAAGCTTGAGTTAACGCGGCTGATATCACACGGTCCTCGTCGTGCATCACTGCTTCCTTGATGGCCTCGTCCACAGCGCGCTTGATATCCGCGTAACTCAATCCTTCCGCTTTCGCCGTGAGCGACTTGAGCGGAAAAGGCTTCGGGGCAAACGTTCCAAGTCGCGCCTTCAGAAGCTTGGCGGCCTGAGGCTTTTCCGGTAACCGGTACTCGATTAAATCATCAAACCGTCGAAATAGTGCATAATCGAGGATCTCCACATGATTAGTAGCAGCAATGATGAGGCTGTGCGACTGGTCGTTCTCGATCATCTGAAGAAAGCTATTTAGCACTCGCCGGATCTCGCCCACGTCATTGGCAAGTCCTCGCTGCGAACCGATGGCATCGAATTCATCGAAGAAGTAGACGCCACGAACCTCTCTGACGGCATCAAATATTTGGCGCAGTTTGGCAGCCGTTTCCCCCATAAACTTGGTAATTAGTGCATCGAGCCGCACAGAGAATAAGGGAATCCCAAGCTCGCCTGCCAACACGGATGCCGTCATCGTTTTGCCAGTGCCGGGCGGCCCGACCAACAGCAATTTGCGTCGTGGCGAAAGACCATGCTCACGAATGCGCAGATGGTGCTTTTGCTCTTTCAGGATACGGCCAAGTTGCTCCGCCATTTCCTCATCAAGCACCATGTCCACCAGTCGATTCTTCGGATAGGCTACCGTTAGCAGATTCGCCAGCTCGCCCCGTGGTTGAGCCAGTGGCACTGCGTTGCCCAGAGTTTCAGTCTGGGAGATACGAGCCTTAGCTCCGTCGATCATATCTCGCAGTTCCTGTGCGAGCTTACCGTGGCCTACTTTGGCCTCGCGCGCGGCAACCTGCATGGCAACGGAGTAGAAGTGCCTATCATCCCGTTCGATATGGGATTTCACCAACGCCTTAAGTTGTTCGGCATTAGCCATTGAGGCCTCCCGCCTGCGCTGTTGTTTTAGCCGATGTTTCCAATGATGCCAACGCAAATTGCATCAGCTGGCTTGCGATATTCTCGTCGTCACCCAATTCTTTTTGATCAGCAGCTAGCAGGAACAGCAGGCCAACAGGTACATGCAACGCCTCAGCAATTTTGATGATTGTCGAGAGCGTTGGATCGCGCCTATTGTTCTCAAGCATAGACAAGTAGGACACAGAGCAATTCGCCCGGGACGCAATAACACTCTGTGATACACCCCGTTGTGTTCTGCACAATCGGATAGCTTGGCCTACGTTCATGGCAATTGATCAATTATTGACTTACGACAACCACTGGTTCATCACAATTTTACCACCAGTGAACGTTTCTACACCAGCTCATCCCGAATAAGGTCTCGGCATCGCGTGGTAGAGAGGGCCTTACACTAGAAGACCTATGCGAGCAAGGCGGCTACAGCGAGGTCCAGGAATTGCCTAATAGGAAAAAAGATCTTGCCGAGTTCGAAACAAGGCTGGTCCGTAAGCACTGCCTCAGAGATACTTCTTGAAGCTCGATGTCGCGATGGCGATCATCAACCCGAACAGCATCGCGCACGGCAGCAAAAACAAATTCGGGTGGATCGAGAACGGCAATGACAGGTAGATCAGCCAGCCGGCCAAGAAAATCGGTGTCACCATCCGCTTGGCGTGATGGTAGATGAACGCCGACTCGCGCCCCGCGCCAAAGCGGCGCAGATCCCGGCTCACCAGCCCGTCGATGAAGCCTACCAGGGCGGCCAGTATGAACAGCGGTGAGGTCAGGATCAGGAGGACGCAACGCGTCAGTGTCATCAGGGTGACGTACATACCCGCCTGCAGATAGGTCTTGATCACGTCGATCCAGCCTTCCGAATCGCTACCCGACTCGGCCCAGGCGGCAATCCCCGACTTCACGAACAACCACTGATAGCAGGTGTCCACGATCCGATTGGCAAACTCCATGGGTGCCGAGACCAATAGCGAGCGAGTGAACTGGCTGTCCAGATAGCCCATCTCGGAAAGCATGGTCTGATAGGCGTGGTCCGATCCCGTCTGACTGAACCAGCCGAAGTAGATTCCCACCCACTCGATCACGATCGAGCAGAAGATCGAGACCACGACGATGGCAATAAGCGTGAACGGAAACTTCAGCAGCGTGCCGATGAGGCCACTGCGTTTTTTCTCGGCGCGCTGCGCTGGCGCGTCATCCCTCGCCATCGTTCACCTCCCCGGCCTCGCCATGAGACATGCTGCCACCACCGTGGCGATCGGATGCATCCTGACGGCTCGCCGGCACGCTGAAATCCACGTGGATCGGCGGCGGCATGACCCCTTCCCACCACTGATCGCCCGTCGCGTACTTCGCTCGCATTCGCGCGGCAATGTCCGCCACGTCCTTCGGCACGTCCTCGGTCTTGTCCGGCAACGGCAGCGGCATGCGGATCTTCCACAGCTGCCCGCCTTCAAGCAGCGCGAACGCTTGGCCCTTGGGCAGGTTGATCACGTCGTTGGAGGTCAGCATTTCCACCGACTCGGTACCAATACGATCGCCGGCTGAGGAGCTGAAGTCCTGATCGGAATTGACGTCAGCGTTATCGCTGGCCATCGAGACCATCAGCCGGGTCGCCACGTTGACCTTGGCGAGCTGATCGGTGAGCAGCCGCGCGGTGCGCTCCTCGCGTACGCGCAGCATGATCAGGTTATTGAAGTTGCCCACCACCTGACCCGCCTTGGCCGGGGAGCCGATACGCGCCTCGATGTCCGACAGCGTCTGGGTGTAGGCCGTTACTTGGATGCCGGCACCGCCGCCCTTGTTGATCAGTGGGATGAACTCGTCGCCCATCAGTTCGTTGAACTCATCACAATGCAGGTTGATGGGCTGTTTATGGCTCCCGCCCTGCCCCGGCAACCCATCCTCGGAGCCAAACTTGTAGATGTGACCGGCCACCGACACGATGTCAGCGAACATGCTATTGCCAACGGCCTGCGCGACTTCGAAGTCGGAGAGCGCGTCGAGCCCGACGTAGACCACCCCCTTCTTGCGAATGATCTGCTGCCAGTCGATGATCGGGCGCTCGTCCTCAATGTCGTTGTAGTCCGGTGACAGCAGCTCCGCGATCTTGCCGCTTGTTAGCTTCTCGAGCAGCGGCAACAGCGAGGCCACAATCTTGTCAAAGTAGGTCTTGTCGTAACGTACCGCCGACAGCAGACCATCCAGGACAGGATCGGTCAGTGTCTCGATGACTTCGGGCTGTTGCAGGTATTGGACGATCGCCACAACCCGCTTGTGACGCCCCACCATATTGCGCGGCATATTGCGGTCATTGAGCTTGCCCTCGATCTCCGTGATCTGTTGGTTCGAGCCTGGCATCTGCTGTTCCAGCGTCTCCTGGACGTACTGCATCAGCAGCGCATCGATGTTCACCACGTCGGCCAGGATCTGACCGTAGCTTGGCCGCTCGCCCAGGGCGTGGCGCGCCCGAGCGACGATGTTGACGAAGCGCCAGGCGAACTGCCGAAACGCAGCAGAGTTGCCTTCGCCGGAGAGTTGGCCTGTCACGCGTGTCGATACCTCGGAGAGCCGCGAGAAACGCCCCACAGCGTTGTAGCGGCATGACACGTCCGGCCAACCCAAATGAAATATATAGAATTCGTCGCCGCGACCAGCCTTCTGCGCCTCGGCATACATGCGCATCATCAGGTCCGCGTCGCCCTTGGGGTCGAAGCAGATGGTGATGTCACCACGGCGAATGTCCTGGGTGATCAAGATCTCGGCCAGCCGCGTCTTGCCCACGCGTGTCGTCCCCTCGACCAGCGTATGGCCCACGCGCTCGCCCAGCGGCATCCAGACATCGTGCTCTTTCCACTCGACGGCGTGCAGCGCGGGCCGCCCGCCCACCGGCGGCAGCGGCCGCACCGGGTTCAGGAACGAGTCCCACCGCAGCAATGCCGCGATATGCTGACCGACAGCGCCACCTTCCATCGACTGTTCCAGCCGGCGCGCTCGCTGATACCAGGGGCTCGGCAAGACGTAGCTCTTGGCCCCGGGCTGCGCCGCTTCATGCAGGCGCTGGGTGTGCTGGGCGTCCCATTTGAAACCCTTACCCAGCCAGAGGCTACGGCGGCTCAACGGCACCTTGCGCGCCGGCAGCGCGAAGCGCGGCAGACGCCGCATGTTGCGGCGATAGCGCAGCACGGTCCATGCCTGACGAAAGCGCCAGGCCCCGAACGCCGCAAAACCGCCCGCCGTGGTAATGCCCACACTTGGCGCCAGTGCCAGCGACCAGGGCGCCCAGATACACAAGACCGCGCACCCGGCGCAGATCCAGACGGTGTAAAGCTCGACCGCGGGCCGCAGGAGAGATTCGAGGGGATGGTTACTGCTCATTGCTCGATACCTCGCTGACTGATCAGCGTAGGGTAGTGACGAAGTCCCAGCCGCTCGGCCAGCCCATCGCCGGACACTGCCCGCAGTTCGAGCCCCTGGGCGGCGTTGCGAAGCGCCTGCAAAGCCTGCTCGTCCCGGACCTGCACGACCAACCCCACCGCGTTCATCTTGCGCAGGATGTCGCCCCGCTGGGCGAGCCACTGCCGGGACAGATCGTCATCGCCAATCAAAAAGATCGGCGTAAATCCGCCGGGCAGATCCAGCTGACGCGGCGCCACGGTGCCGGGGGTCAGCTGCTCGCTCTCAAGCGGCAGCATGTCTTGCTCGCCATAGGGGCGGGACGGACGTGGTGTTCCGCCTAACTGGGTCGCATAGCCCTCTTCCTCGTCGACCCCCGCGCCCTTGATGGCCACGTAATAGGGTCGCGCGGATTCACCACCGTGGTCGGCAACCACCATCAGTTGAGGCAGCCCCGGCGGTCGCTCGACGGGGGCTTGTGCCATTGCTGCTATCGACATGATCGTCACTGCGCATCCCGTTAGCAGGCTGAGGCAGAGTGATTTTTTAATTGAGGTCTCCTATCGAATCGCGACTTCAGCCATCCAGGGCCGCTGCTCGGGCGTCACCCAGGTGACGTCGGATTCTGGTGTCCGTGGGCTCGGCGTAACCCACGTCAACGCCTCATCCGTCGCGGCTGCGGTGGTGCTCACGACCGACGATACGGCAGGTCGATGAGCACGCTTCAGGGCGGGTGTCTGGCGCGCAGCCATCAGTGCCGGCGACGCCGCTTCGAGAGACGGAAACGCGCCGAGTCGGGCTAGCTCCTCGCTGACCACGGCCCGATATCGCTCGGCAGGACGACCGCCTGCCGGACGGTGATAGCGCCCCGCCGAGATCAACCAGTCGCCGGCCTCGTCGAAATGGTGACGAATCAGCGACGCCGCTTCATCGAGATTGGCGTAAGGGTTAAGGCCGTCGCAGGGATCCGCGAAACGCTGTCCAGCGCCGAACAGCTGCGGCTGCCAGCGCACGTTCAGCTGCGCGATCCCGACGTCGACGATCTTCGTTGTCTCGAGCGCATCGGTGAGCGCTTGGCAAGCCGAGCCTCGATCGCCGAAACGCATCGACTTGCCAGCGACGTTCAACGTCCAGGGCCAGGGACGACGTCCGGCATCGAGGCTGACCACCGACTCGGCGCTGGCCACCGCGTACAGCACCGCCGGCGGCACGCCATGGTCCTCGGCGGCGACCACGTAAGCGGACGGAATGTCGGGTTGCCCGGCGTGCGCGATCCCGACGACCAGCACCGCGACCAGCCCAGTTGTCGCTGCTTTCAACCCCCGAGGGATCATGGGTCAACCCCTCGGCGCAACGCGCGGCAGATCGCTGCCGTCGACGTTCAGCGAGCCGCCATGGTTGAGCGTGATCGTGCCGGCGCGAACCTTCGCCGGCGGGATTCCCACCTCGGCCGCCCAGCTGCGGATGCGGTCATCGTTGCCGTTGGAATCCACGACCCAGATGTCCATGGCCGCGCCGGTGCTCAGTAGCCGCTTCATGGTGGCCTCGCACTGGCTGCAGCCCTCGGTAGCCACCACCACATTCAGGCGCTGGCTGGACGTTGACGGGTTACTGCCGAATACCGATTGCGGCGCGTCCTCGCCCCCTTTCGTGGTGAACGAGTTGACCGGCATGTCGTTGGGATAGAGCCGCTGCCAGGCGTCGTCGTAGGCGCGCTGGAACGCGAGTTCCGCTTCGACGCGGGCACGCTCGGTCTCGACCAGCTTCTCGGCATACTTCTGACGCTCGGCCTGACTGCGTGCCTCCAACCCCAACGCGGTCAGCGGATCCAGATCGGGAGACCAGGTGCCACGCGGTCCCTCCATGATCGACTCATAGCGTCGATACTCCTGCTGGTTCAGCCCCCAGGTCTCGGCAGCCCGCTGGCTGCTCTGTTCCAGGCGTGTCTGATCGATGCGGGTCGGTTCTCTCTCCTGCCCCTGCTGAGCCCACACGGGCAAAGCCGCGAACAACAGCAGCGCGATGCCCAAGCGTCGGTCACGAATCATCGTCATGGAACTCTCCTCAAGGAACCGGAACGACCACGGTCTGGCCGTCGATCGTGAACGCTGCCGAGGGGCCATCGATCGATGACAGATGCCAAGACCCGATGTTCTGCCCCTCGCCGACCAGACGCAGAGCACTCAAGCGATCCGCGTTGCCGGATGCCACTGCAAGATAGCTGCGCCCACCGCGCAACTCGACGCCCGACACCGAAAATGGCGGTGACGGCGGCTCGGGCTCTCGACGGCCCTGACGTTGACGCTTGAGCTGACTCTGCTGGGCACTGGTCTTCTGATTCGCCCGCAGTTTGCGCACTTCCTCGATCGACGCCTCGAGCGACTGCTCCTTCTCCTGCGCGGCACTGAATCGCACGTCCACGGAGCTGGACAGCTCATCGACCCGATCGGAAAGCGCTTGAAGACGCTCGGGCAGCGCCTGCAGCGGAGATGTCTGGCGACGTGCTTCGAGATCGTCCATGCGAGAGGAGATCTCGCCGAGGCGGTTGCTGGTACCCTCGGCCTGACTACGGCGTTCGTCCTGACCGCTCTGCAGTTCCTCGATGCGCACACGCAGCTGATCGATGACCTGCTGCTGTGACTGCAGGCGAGATTCCACAGTTGGACCCTCCGGCTCACTGTCGACAAAGACGACGAGATAGACAACGGCCAAGATGATGACAGCACCCAGCACCAGCAATGCCAGACGCCACGGGCTCCATCGTCTGCGCCGCTCCACATAGGGCGTGTAGCCTGGCTCCTCGTCAATGGCACCCTCTCGATGGGCGTCCCCGGGGGGCTGCTCACCGACATCATCGTGATGGGAGAATGAGGGCTCACGACGTCCGGCGTCCGAGTCGATCGGCGTTCCCAGGTGGGATTCCTGTTTCGGCTCGCCGGAATCGCCGTGAGTCTGGCGTTCATCCGTCATGGCCGGTCTCCTCGATTAGACGCTGGTCGCGCACCTGGTAGCAGATGTTCCGCGAGATGGGGTCGGTCTGGACCTCGAAAGCACTGCCGGCGAGCACCTGAAGCGCCTCGCGAAGCGGCATCGGACCCAGGCGGAAGTGCGCCGCTGGCAGTGGCCGGCTATAGAGCAATTCTTGGGGTTCTTCCTGAGGAGCGCAGAGGCTGTAGCCGGTGTGCAGCAGGGTGTAGCGCAACCCATCCTCAACGGATGGGGTCATCGACGCGGGGATCGAGATATTGACGGTCTGTTCGAGTAGATTGCGCTGTTGCAACGTGGCATTGGCCGTGACCAGGACATAGCGCCCGCCCCGCATCACCTCGACTCGAGACGCATCGCGATTGCGGTAGACGTCCGGCTCGACCTCGTGCGAGGGCTTATCCAACCCGGTCGCCACCACGCGGGACTGACCCGCCCCATCGCCTCGAGCGATAGTCATCTTGTCGGCGTTGGGATAGTCGGCAGCTAGGCGTTCGCTCTCGCTCGGCTGCGGTGCCTGCTGCTGATGGGCGCACCCGGCAGTGAGCGCAATCAGAAATGCTAAGGGAACGACACGGGTTTTCTGGTAGGGATACATCGAGCTTGGCCTCGCGCGCGGGGAACCTGAATTATCGTGATCGGGTTCACCGTGCCGAAGGCCACTCGCACTCGCGACGGGAAATGTTAATTGCGCTCGTGACGCTTTCGACGTGCCAAAAAACGCCCCGAAGGGCGTCCAGAATTCAGATCACTGAAAGTATTTGGAGAACGTTGCAACGACCTCTTCGTTGATGGTCATACCCAGTTGCTCGGCGGAAAATGCCAAGGCACTACGACAATCCTTCTTGTCTGCAACCCAGCTGGCTTCCCCGGTAGCCGGATCTCGACTGAATATCGACCACGAGCTAGGCGCAAACGGATCCGGTCGGTAACCGATCTCGAGACAGCTCTCGGGCCTGAATTCGTTGCATACCATCACGTCGATCGAGGTGGGTCCTAAGCCGACGATTTTCATCAGTGGCAAACCCTGTCCGCATGCTGTCATACCGATCGTGTCCAACACTTGGCCATGCCATCGGCTACCACTGGCGAATTGAAGCGCAATCGACTTCATGACTTCAGCATTGGACCGGAACGGACCGTCTTCTCGAGCGATGACGACGTAAACTCCATCCTCGACGTCGAGACACCACCCCTCATGCTCAGGGAAAAAGGCCGGCCATCCGGCATCGGCTAGCGCCGTTGCCAAATTGGCAGCCGTGTCGGAGTCCCACTCGGGACGCGAAAGCTCCGCTCGTACCCGCTTTATCAGAACGTCACGTTCATCCTCGTCGCTTTCATTCGAAGAGCCACCTAAGTTGAGTCGCTCGCGTAACCGATCGACGTTTTCGACATCCAGGCTCTCGCCGGCAAGCTCTTTTATCTCGTCGGGAATATCCCAATCAGACACGTCTCCCTCGGCGGTGCGTTGAAGCAACCTCAGACCCGCTAAGATGACGTCGATGTCTTCATTGGAAAGCTGATAATCCAGGCAATCACTCATGGGATCGCTCCTCTGTGTATCGGTGTGATCGGAGCCACCCCCTCGGGGCGTGGCCCCGATTGGGTGAGTGGGTTGAGAAGACGCTCAGGTCAGCGTGACCCGCGTCATTGGACGAGTGGTGAAGGCATCGAGCGCCGTCTCCGGTGAGTCACCGGAAAAGGGCCGCCCCAACGTGTCGAACACGATCCAGGGACCGTGGCCGTAGTCACGCTCAATGTCGAAAGCCGGGCGCAAATGCCCCATCGGACACGCTGGCCAGGCTGGATTGCCCTCATAGACACTGTGAAAATCACCGGCGGATCCCGGTTGCAAGCAGTACGGTTTCATGTCGATGGCTCCTTGAAGGAATGGAGCCATTCCACCGGGAAATGGCCCCGGGGGGAGAAGAAACGTTAAGTCCGTCTGACGACGGAGCTGTTTTGAAGGGTTCCGGGAGGTTTATCCCGCTGGAACGAAAACTGCCTCCCGAAGGAGGCAGCTCATGACATGTAAGGATCGGCCTGTGTCAGCGTTTCCGTCGCGCTTCCAGCTTGCGATGGACGGTATAGGCATAACCACCAGCAACCGTCATCGATACGGTCAGCACGACAAAAATTGTACCCAACAGCAGGTTTGCAGAGTCCATCAGGCATCACCTCCATCGGTTTCGGCCTTGGTTATCAGTGAGTCTAGCATGCCTTTGGCAATCCCAGCGATCAGGGCCAGGACGAGAAAAATCGCACCTGCCACGAAAGCAGTGAGATAGCCGTCGGGCTGTGTCTCGAGTGCTGGACCCAGAAGAGCTGCAACAACGCACGCAGCGGTAATACTGCTGCTGATTCGATCAGCCGCGTCAAATATCGCGCGAGCGATGCGAAGTCGAGAAGAGTAGGACATGACATCTCCAGTCAATGCTGCAAGAGAGATGTCGCCCATGAGGGAGAGATCTCCCTGCGAGCGGGTGGGTTAAACCACACCCCCCGGGAAGCTAACGCTTTCCCGGATGGTGAGGTGGTTGAGGTGGAATCAGACGACCGCTTCGGCGGCACCGACCGATCCGCTGATGGCGGGTTGGGCAGGCACACCGGTTCCCTGCGACGCTGTATCGTCAGCCTGGGCACTGATATCGATTGACGGAGTTTCGTCACGCCGTGGCGATTCATAAACCTTGTCGCCTTCCACCTTGGCCCAATTGACGAACAGTAGACGCGCCTTGAGGCTCACGGCTGTTTCACCAGCGCGATCCCCCTTGGTCCGCGTGAACAGATCGGGATAGAGGTCGCCGAGCTTGAAGCCGATCAGGATCTTGGGCTCGTTGGTACCCTTCTCCTTGCGATCGGCCACGGTTGCGGCAAATTTCTTGACCAGCTTTTCCGCTTCGGCACCGCTAACGCGACAGTCGAAACGGCGATATTCAACATCATTGGCAGGACCATTCAACGCGGATATGTCGCAAGCCCAGAAGGCTTCGCCACGCTTGGGCGTGATCTTGCGGATCCGATTGACATAGCCAACGCCAGTAATGTGAAGGTCGAAGAACTGGTTATCGGTCGAGTTAGACATGGTGTTACTCCTTGGATCGAGTCGTAGGACTCCAGGAGATACACCATCCCATCGGGGAAAGTGTTCCCCCGGATGGTGGTTCGGCGCGAGGCCGAGAATTCGGAAGTGGCATCCAGCTCAGGTGAGCGCCGTCTCTCGGGATGCGTTAACGGCTTCGGGAATTGCCCGAAGGCAAAAAGGCGTCACTGATGACCGTCAGTGACCAGCGGCTTACATCGACAGGATTGCGCCACTTTTTCACGGCGTCAACCCCCCTATCATCGATCGTCAATCGCAAGCCGAGGCAGCGAACATCGCCGCCTCGCCTTGGGATTGATGACCAGAACTGCGCGTCCAGTCGGCTACCGATACCGGTTTGGGTAGCAAATATGAATCAGCCATTATGCCGGCCATCGGCCATGCCCCTCGTAGTCATGGTGACGATTGCCGCTGCATCCGGTCCCGAATCATGGCGATGGACCGATACGGTTGTGCGCGGATCCCCGCACAAAGGGAGCCCAGGGGTCAGGCGGTGGGCGCCGCCACGGTAAAAACAAGTCCAACCGGCCAGCGAGGCACCTGTGACGAGATGCCTGGCTGGCCGGTCGAAATGGGCTTGAAGAAATGGTCGACGACCGGTCGACCTGAAACATAGGGAACCTGGAACCCGCATACACGCCAATGTAGTGCAAGCGGAGCCTGCGAGGGGGTGCGCTCTTTCGCCAGGTGATAGCGCTTTGGGTTCGGACCCAAGGAGAGTCCAAAGGGACCAACTGATGACCGTCAGTTGGCAACGGGGTGCAAGAGCAATTATCGAGGAGTATTAGCGATCTGGCAAGATGGAAAGCTTCTGCAGCCCCCCATCCATGAGGCAGATGTGAACATCAACTATCTGCGACCGGGAGCGTTCTAAGACACTCACTGGAGCGCTTCGTGGCTGTGGACGCTAGCAGATCATCCGCATTAGAAGCAGGTGACGCCGTCACTAGCTCCCGATAAGTCTCCTTTGCGATCTCAGAGAGGCGATTGAAATCCGCAAAAGAGACTTTCAAGCCACTGTTCTCGAGATTATCAGACAACGCTTTAAGAACCGCGCCTGCTGCTTGATCCCAAGTTCTGAATCGCTCTCCCGATGCATTACTGACGGCTTCACCCGCATAGACCGCAGCCTTACATGCTGTTTTGACGTCACTATCACCCAGCGTTGAAGCGTTTGCACTGTTCCACGTCAATAAAATTGACAATAAGGTAACTGCCGTATAACCCCGTTGCATAAATATCCCCTGAGATTAAGCCTATCAGCGCTTGCGATGAGTTTTTCTTTTTACACCATTTTGCGCTAAGGATTTTACTCCATCGCAGTCGGGATAGCGGGAGCAGGACCAGAAGGAACCCTTGCTACTCTTGCGCTTGCGCATCTTCGCCTGGCACTTGGGACAGGTCTCGCTCGGTGCTTCGGGGAGATTCAACTGGGGACGCTGAAGCGCGATACCGATGAGCTTGTCGAGCAATGTGCTTTGACGCTCCATGAAATATTCCAGCGTCATCGCCCCCTCGGCGACCTGATCCAGCGCCTGTTCCCAGAGGGCAGTCATTCCCGGGTTGCTGATCTGAGGCGGTAGCGCCGCGATCAGTCCCTGCCCAACCGGGGTCGACACGATCGTGCGCCCTTTTTTCCGGATGAAGCCTCGCCTGAGCAGTGTCTCGATGATGCCGGCGCGTGTCGCTTCGGTACCGATGCCGGCACTCTCGCGCAGTCGCGCTCGTAGCCGCTCATCTGTGACGAACCGGGCCGCGTTCTTCATCGCCGAGATCAGCGCACCCTCGGTGAAGGGCTTCGGCGGTTGGGTCTGACGATCCCTCACCAGTAGATTCTGTACCGAACAGCTCTCCCCCTGACGGAGAGGCGGGAGCGCCTGCGCGCCGGAACCTTCTTGCTCCTCGTCGTCACCGTCCTGCCCTTTGCCCTTCCTTCGGGGGAAGAGCACCTTCCAACCCTCGACCTGTACCTGTCGGCCCGAGGCCACGAACGTCTCGCCGGCGAGATCCAGCCTCGCATCGGTCTGATCGTACTCGTGCGCCGGCAGGAACTGCGCCAGATAGTGCCGACGGATGAGATCGTAAACCCGGAACTCCTCCTCGCTCATCCGATCGATACGGCAAGGCGCCGTGGTGGGAATGATGCCGTGGTGAGCCGTGATCTTGCTGTCGTTCCAGACGCGACTCTTGAGCGTCTGGTCCAGTCGACCGATCACCGGGGAGAGCTTCTCATCCGAATGCAGGAGCGCCGTCACGACGGCCCCGACCTCGGACAGCATCGATGTCGGCAGATAACGGCAATCGGTACGCGGGTAGCTCGTGGCCTTGTGGGTTTCGTAGAGGGACTGGGCGATGTCGAGAACCTGCTGGGCACCGAAGCCGTATCGCTTCGAGCACTCCTGCTGCAGCGTGCCGAGATCCATCACCAGCGGCGCCGACTCTTTTTTCCGTGACGTCTCGATGGCCGCGACAGTCGCCGCCGCGCCCTGGCATCGGGATGCGACCGCTCGCGCCGCCTCCGGATTGACGCATCGCGCGTCCTCGTCGAGCCAGTCAGCGTTGGCCGGCAGCCACTTTGCCTGAAACGAACCGCCCTGCGCCTGCAGGTCTGCCACCACCTCCCAGAACGGTTTGGGAACGAAGTTCGCGATTTCCTGGTCGCGTCGGACGACAAGCGCCAACGTGGGGGTTTGCACCCGGCCGACCGACAGGACGCCCTGATGACCCTGCTGCTGAGCCAGCACCGAGAACGCGCGGGTCAGATTCATCCCAACCAGCCAGTCCGCCCGGGAACGGCCCAGCCCCGCCTGGTACAGCGGATACGTCGACTCTCCCGAACGGATGTTGGCCAGCGCCTTGCGAATCGACGCCTGATCGAGCGCGGACAGCCAGAGGCGAGAGACACGCCCCTGATAGCGGCAGGCGTCGAGGATCTCGCGCCCGATGGTCTCGCCCTCCCGATCGGCGTCGGTGGAGACGATCACCTCGCTGCACTGCTTGAGCAGCCCCTGAATCACCTTGAACTGCTTGCCGGCATCCTTGCGCACCGTGTTCTTCCACTGCGTCGGCCGGATCGGCAGCGTGTCTAATGACCAGCGCTTGAGCGCCGGATCGTAGGCTTCGGGAGGGACCTGTTCGAGGAGATGACCAAAGGCCCAGGTGACGACGACGCCATCGCCCTGCAGACAGCCATTGGCTTTACGGGTTGCCCCCAGGACCGCACCAATATCGCGCGCCTGAGAGGGTTTTTCGCAGAGGAACAATCGAGACATGACACCGGGCCTCACAGAATGTGTATGGCCTCAGCGTGACGAGCTGGATCAGGCGATTCAGCTGGGAATGTTAATCGAGCTGGAGCAGATAATGCGCGTCGTCGATGATCCAGGCTTCCGCGTTGCCATGGGCGGCACCGCGCGTGTTGTCCTCGGCTACGCAGGCCACCCCGGGGTGCCGTGTTAGTGTCAGAGCCAATCGCCGAGCCAGCGATCCACTGAATGGAATGTCAGCATCAAGCCAGAACCACTGCGCCGTGGATGCATCATCGATCGTGATGATCTCACCGCTGAACCAGCGCATCGGGATGAGGTAGTGCCCCTGACCGGGCTTGAGAATCGTGGGCTTGAGCAACGTGCCGTCGGGAGCAAAACGGCAATCGACCGCGTGATCGATGACAGCCTGAATGTCCGATTCGATCCGCGGGCGACGTCCTGGGAGCGGGCGAATGAAGAACCGCTGATAGACCGCTGCCTCAGTCTCTTTCATCCTTGAGTATCCCTAGGTCGATGCACTCGACGACCGTCTCGTCGCTGATTTTGTACTCTCGCATCAAGGCCTTGAGCTGAAGACGACACTCGACGACCCGGCCAGTCGCCTGCGTGTCGTCGAGTTCCCGCAGCATGTTGCCCAGCTGTTCGTCCAGACTCCAACAATCCTTGATGGTGAAGAAGTTGGGCATGAGCGATCAGTCCAGAGCAGCGTTCAGGCGCTGTGTCAGCGCAGACTCCATGGCATCCCCGTCATACAAGGTTCGCTTGTCAGCAGGTGCCCAGCTGTAGTGGATGCGCGAGCCTGCGCCGCTCTTCTCGATCTGAACCCGCTGCAGAATCGAATACCGTGTTCCACCAAGGGTCTGCCGACCGTAATCGCCGAGATTGTAATAGGCCCCCGGTGTGCGGTCGTGCTTCCAGGCCACATCACCCATCTGCATTTTGGCCGTCGTGCTCTCCGGGCTCTCGAAGTCGTTAGGCGAGCGGAATCCCATCGCCGACTTGATCCGGGCATAAGCGGTATCGACATCGACGCGGGAATCGATATCGACGGAACCGCTCTGACTGCCCAGACTCTTGGCGTCGACCGTCTGCCCTTCGGCATTGGTCGCCACCTTCTGCGGCGTCTCGCTGGGATCGTAGTTCAGCGGCTCACCCGTGACCGGATTGTCGAAACAGGTGACACAAACACCGTTCGAGTAATAGTGATCCTGCGCCGCGCATCCCGACAGTGCCAATCCAGCAACAAGCGCTACGCCTACAACCTTGATATCCACTTTCGTACTCCCGTCGTGTCAGAGGGTTTGCGTGTCTTTAAACTCGCGATAGTAAAGTTGTCTCTCTGCGGTTTCACTTCTTGCCGATCTCAGCCTCGGGCTGACGAGCCGCCTGCCGCTGCTTATCCAACACCGCTTGGTCAGCCTCGGACTTCGCTAATTGCTCCGCCTGACACTCGCAGTCGTCTTCAATGTCCAAGAGCTCTTGGCGAGTCATTGGCTGCTCGAACTCATCAAGCCGGGTACGAACTGCTGCTGCCACGCACAGATTGCTACCGAGAGCTTCCTTAACACTGCTTGGTGAAAGCGGTTGTGCATGGTAAGTGCTCCATGCCTGCCAGCCGCTCCAAAATAGGAAAAAAATGCCCCAGAGCAACAAGACGGCCCAGCGATGAAATTGGAGACGAGAGCTAAATACGATCGCCCCCAGAACCATCCCGGCGCCGGTAAACAGAACCCCCAGGGAGAACAGGTAATCTGTCCACCCACCAGTCATTGGCTAGCCCTAGGGTCACTACCTACCGGATTGTCCCATTCGCCCTCTGGCCCAGCGGACTTGGCATACGCTCCCTGTGGAGAAGGCGGCTGGTGAGATGTCTGCTGTCCCTGCGCTGGCTCGAGCACGACCTGGGTGACGCGGAACGGCAGCATGCCGATGCGAACGGCCTGCACCTTGAACTGCGACCGGCTGTTGCCCTCATTGTCTTGCCACTCGTCCAGCACCATGCGGCCCGAGACCATGACCCGCATGCCCTTCTGATACAAGCGAGCCCACTGCTCGACATCGCGATGCCAGATCTCGACGTTCGCCCAAAACCCGCCCTTGTCGACATTACCGGTATCGGTCGGCACCGGATTGTCGAAACGGACGTTCAGGCGCATGACACCACGCGGTGGCTGATTGCCGTTGGGGGAGAACATCTTCACTTCCGGATCGGAACCGATGTTCCCCTCGCCCATGAAATGCGTGCTCATATGAACCTCCTGAATCGAATGGATGCCCGACTACAGTGGCGGCGAGCGGCAAAGGTCGTCAGCGGGAAACGTTAAGGCCGGTGTCACACCATTCCCGTCCCCGGGTGAGTCAGACCATGGCCTCGACTTCATCGAGATCGTTAAGCAGGCGATTCAGTCGATCGACCTGGCGTGTGGCCGCCGCGATTTTGGCGTTGAAGATTGCGCGCTCGGTCTCGATCTCGACCAGTTGGCGTTTCATCCCTACCGACACGTCGCCGTGCTGGAGCACGGCTTCGAGAAGGCGTCGCCCCATCTGGGTCTGCGCCTTGTCGCGCCATTGCACTGCGCGAACTCGTCCCCCGCTGTTGTTGTGCGGTTTGAGCCAAAGCCCCGCCTGAACCACTGTGCGGTTGTAGCGGTTGGCAAAGTCCGCCGCCTCTTGCCACATCCGACGACACTCCGCATCCAACTCATCCCGAAATCGAAGAATCTCCCCTTTACCCTTAAAGGGTTTTAAAAGGCCCTTTGCGTACTGATTCAGTGCAAAGTCCTGACGCTGTTCCAGTGCAGTCATCGCGCTCACGGTCCTTTCCTGTTCTCGTTGCAGATACTTGGTTGCCCCACCGATCCTGCGGGAGGTGATTCCAGTGGAATCACCCCGTCCTGGTCTCGCTGGAGTGATTCCAGTGGAATCACCCTGGCCTGGTCTCGCTGGAGTGATTCCAGTGGAATCACCCTGGCCTGGTCTCGCTGGAGTGATTCCAGTGGAATCACCCTGGCCTGGTCTCGCTGGAGTGATTCCAGTGGAATCACCCCGTCCTGGTCTCGCTGGAGTGATTCCAGTGGAATCACCCTGGCCTGGTCTCGCTGGAGTGATTCCAGTGGAATCACCCTGGCCTGGTTTCGCTGGAGTGTTTCTCCCGGAAACACCCTTGCCCGGTCTCGATGGAGTGTTGCCGGGGGCAACACCCACCTCGCTCTTCCTGGAGTGATGGCAGTGCCATCACCTGCAGCATTAGTCCTCGGAAGCCCCGGACTGGGGCAGCAACTGGTCGTCGTCCAGATCCGCGCCTTCGAGCTTGTGTCCCTGCTCGCTACCAGTCGGTGAGGCTTCCTCACGCCGGATCGTCGGCGCAAACTCGCTGCGGCGCGTCCCTTCCAGAATGTCCTGCGGCAGCTCACCGTATTTTTCGAGGGCGTTTCGCGCCTTGGCGTTGTTGGCTGCGAAGTCATCCCGCGTTGCCCCGCTGAACCCGGGGAACTTGACGGGGGCGTAGCAGAGCGAGCGCAAGGCATGACCGCCCTGATCACGGATCATCGCGCCGCGCTGCTTGTTGCCCAGCAAGCCAATGTGATGCGCCAGCAGGACATCGCGCACGATGCTGTCGTACTGCATCAGCAACATGACGGCCTGCCAGCCCATCTGCCCGCCGGTGAACACGGGCGTCACGAACGGTTGCTGGCTGACGTTGCGGCTGACATCGAGCCCTTCCGGGATCTGCTTCAGCACACTGCTGACTCGGGTTTCCAGCTGCTGCAGCGCCTGTCGGGTCTCGTCGACCTTCTCCTCGAGCATGAGCAGCCAACTATCGGCATAGGGATCGTCCCGGCCCGCTGCCTGATGAACACGACCGGCAAGCGACAGGAACTGCTTGAGGCCGACCACCTGCGGCTTACCGCTCTCGACCCCGCGCCCGTGCCAGGCAAGCACTGCCGGATAGGTATGCAGGGTCATCTCGATCTTGCTACGTAGCAGCCCTACACGGGGCTCAGTGCTGGCCATAATTACTCCTGAGTCGTCGATGCACTGGATGGGATGCCAGCATCAGGGGTCGATGAGCATTGCCCTACCGGAAACGTTAAACGCGATCTCACGGGTTTCTAGCGCCGCAGTCCGAGACGCTTGAACATCTCGCCCCGCGCCCGTTCGGTTGCCGCCGACATCGGCTGCGGTTCCTGCTCGGCCGGCTTGGGCGGCGACATCGCCACCACCGGCGCGGTAACGACCCGGTTCTGTTCGTCACTCGTCTCGGCCTGGCCTCGCCGCTTGTTGGCGACGCTGCGCCCGAAGTGGGTCAGCTGGAAATTGTCCGAGGCGGCACGCTTGGCCAGGGTGTGCAGGAAGCCCAGGGTGTTCTTGACCTTGCCGGCATCGACCCGCCCGGCGGCTTCGTCGATCACCGCCTGCTGCGTCTCGGTCGACAACCCCGTCAGCAGGAAGGTGACCGACTCCCGCTCGTCGGCAGTCAGCTCGAGCGGCCAGCTCCAGACCAGCGAAGTGCCGCCCGGCTCGCGCGCGGTGGTTTTACACACATTGTTTGTATAACTACGTACTGTAGGGCGAAATGCATCGGAAACTGCGTCGTAAGTGACTGATTCACGAATTAGTTTCCGCTGGAAACTGGGGTCTTCGGATTCGGGAAACTGCCCGAGTTTCCGCTGGAAACCGGGAGAATCTGGCTGAGTTTCCTCCAGAAACTGGGCACCTGATGACTGAGTTTCCTCTGGAAACTCTGCGCGCTTCTGCCGCTCGGCACGCTGGTCGATGACATCGAGTCGGGTCGGCAGTTCGAGCACACCGCCCTCGGCCAGCTCGTTGCGGACGAGTTGCGCCACTTCAGCGACATCACGGTTGTGATGACGGGTGCAACGGATGACGTACTCGATGTACTCGGCATCCAGCGACAGCGACTCGGCGGGTGCCAGCGGCTCGTCGTGCAGCACGTAGACGTTGCCGATCATGCGGCCGTTGTCGGTGTTGCGCGCTTTCATACCCAGCGTCATCCAGCGGGTCAGTCTGAGGATCGCGATGACCCGCGCCACGGTCTTGCGTGACGCCTTGCGATTCGCACCGGAGCGCAGCAGCGGCTCCAGCTCGTCATAGGTTGGGAAAGCGGTGGTGCGGTCCGCGTTAGAGAGCAGCCGGATCATCTGCCACCCGAGCACGTCGACCGCACCCAGGCGTTGATCGAGGAGCAGGGCTCGGGGCACGGTTTCATGGGGATTCCCCATGAACAGCAGGCCGTCGAGCGCGTCCTCCTGACCACTTGACGCCGAGGCGGCCCCGCCTCGGCGTTGAGTCATGGATGACGCGGCGCGCCCGATGAGCGCGTCAAAATGTTTCATCACGCCACTCCTTCACGCACGACGCCCTCGTCCTCGGCAGGCAGGGTTTGCTGTCGCGCCTGCTCCGGTTGGGTCCACTGCTTGATCAGGGTCCAGATCACCGCCAACGGCAGCGCGACCTCTTCAGCCAGTACCAGCATGCCGCGAATGTCCTCCACGGCACCGGGACCGGCCGGGTCATCAGAAATGGTCTGCCAGCGGTGGTACGCCTCGTGCTCTACCTTCTCCTCCGGCATGGGCAAGCGTCCCTGCCGGCTCGGTACGCCCAGCAGCGTGCGACGCGCCGAGCAGTCGTTCGGGGTCAGACCGAAGAAGGTGGACAGCATGTGAACGCTGGCCCCGTGTCGAATGCAGTGATCGACCAGCCCGTCTCGATCCTGGTCGCGATCGACTCGGCGCAGCGCCGCCTTGAAGGTGTCGTGGTCCAGCTCGAACCGGGCCACGCCCGGAAACTCGTGGATCAGAGACTCGATCTCGCTGGCCCGCAGCCGACTGAGGCTTTGCAGCTCGTCGTCGCGGAAGCCCAGCGCGCGAGCGCGTCGCATGTCGCCCTCACGGATCAGGATCAGCGCCTGGTTGAACAGCGCATGGTTGAGTTGCGGTGTCGCCATCACGAATCCCCCTCTGCATTGAGCACGTCACGCAGCACCCGGATCAGCCGGGTCAGCCAGAACACACGAACGAAGAGACCGTCGGGCATGCGCACCTCGGTGTCGTCACCATGACTGCCCACCAGCTCCCCCAACAGCGAGATGTCGCTCGGCATCACCGGATCGATGTTGCCCTCAAGACCGGCGAGCAGTTGCCAGACGAGCTGAGTACGACGGCTGGGTGCGCCCTCGAGGGGACCGAGTTCGTAACCGATACCGTCGCGAGCATTGAGGCGAATGACTTCGCTGGATCCGCTTGCCTCGACTCCGGCCCATCTGGCCAGCACCTGGACCACTTCACCGATCTGCATGCGCAGATCCTGGGCGTTGCGACGCCAGGCCGGCACATGCCAGAGATCCGTGATCGGGGCGACATGGCCACCATCCTGAAGCGGTACGCTCTTGAGTGCCGCTGCCTCGAAGTCGACGGCCTCCTCGCCGTGCTCCTTCGCCTGCCAGTGACGTAACTGGCGATGCCCTTCCGTCTCGTGGTGGCGAGAGAGGGTCAGATCGGCGGCGATGGTCGCCTGCTCCTCGGCAGAGCGAGTCGGCTGAGGTGTGTGCTCCTGGAGCAAACCATCGGTATCCAACAGCTCGCCGGCGTTGTCGTTCCAGTCGTCATCGAAGCTGCTGCCCTGTGGGGCCACCGGTGTTCGCTGGGTCTGAGCCTCGAGTTCGGCGTTGCGCTGCTCAAGCTGCTCGAGCTGGGCGCGCATCTGTTTCATGGCGACCGACTCGCCTACCCCGCCCGCATCCGGCACACCGCGCGCCGGCGATGGTTCCGGCGTGGGATCGAGGTCGCTCTGGCCATCGTCGAATGTCAGATCATTGGGGTCGAGTTCACCGTCGCCTCCGGTGGGTTCGCTACCGCCTCGAGAGGTTTTGGCGGTCGATGGCAGAGAGGAAGGACCCGACGACTTGCCGGATGACGAGCCACCCGGAGAGGTATCCGGTTTTGGCGGATAGAGATGGCGCTCCTGGGGATGACGCAGGCGTTCCAGTTCACTATCGACAGTGGTCCAGATATCCGCGCGCTCCTCGTCCGTTGCCGCTCGGGCATACTTGCGCACGGTGAACCAGTTCTTCCACGCCATGTCGATGGGGTTGAAGTGCAGCCCGGTGTGCTCGTTGAGCATGCCCTTCAAGCGATCCTCGACGATGTTCCAGCGAAAATCAGTCTGCCCCTCGTGATCGAGCTGGGCCATCTCCTCATGCCAGGCCAGGGCGAAATCGCCGTCGACGACGTTGTTGGCCCAGTGCCCACCTTCGCCCAGGTCATCGGCGTGCTCGATCCAGTAGTCGGCACAGCGGGTCCAGCACTCGTCACAGAACTGGCGATAGGAGATCAGCTTCTCGATCTGAGGCCGGCCCATGCCGGCATCGAGCGTCAGCGGCAGGGTCGGCAGAAAGTGCTCGATGGTATAGAGCATTTTCGAGATGTGGCTCTGATTAACCGTGTAGCCCAGGACGCGTAGCCGCTTGGTCAGCTCGCGTTGGGAGATGGTCTCGCCGGCGTCTTCCTCGATCATGCGCTTGGCCTCGAAGATCCCGCGCGCCCGCTCGATCCAGCTCAGTTGCCCCCGGTTGTCGTTCTCGGCCAGATGGCCGGCGAGCACATTGATCTCGCCCTGCCACGGAATGAAGTGGCAGTCCTGGTGATAGAAGCGCTGATCGCCTGTCTCCTGGTACAGCTCATTGAGAATGATCAGGCGGGTGTTACCACCGTCGGAGATCATGTAGCGGTCATCGCCGGGGCGCTGCGTGACGGTCAATTTCTGCTTGAGTCCGACCGCCTTAATCGACTCCTTGATCTCATCAAACTTCGGGTTGTGATGTGTTCGGGGGTTGCGGTCGTAGGAACGCAGCTGATCCAGCGTGAGCGACATCGCCTGTTCGCGGGTCGGTGCCGGCAGCCGATCGGTGGGCTGGCTCCTGAGCGTCGGCCCCGGCTGGTTCAGTTTGGCCGTGATCTGGTCGGGGGTGACGGATGGTTTACTCATGAGGTCCACTCCGGCTGCCACGATGCGCAGCCATCAGAATCGAAAAAATGGTTCAACTGCTGGTTCAAACGACCGATGCTCTGGGTCAACCCGTGCAGGCTAAGGTCGCTGCGCGTCTGCGGCGGATGCTGCTGGCACAGCGCCTGCAGGCCACGACGCAGATCGAGCAGGTTGTCGTTGACGATCACCAGCAGCTCGAAATCGCTGAGGTCGAAATACTGGAGCTGCGCCCAGCGCAGGCTGTGGTGCGGCGCCATCTCGAGCCGACTGGCCTTGTCACAAGCCATATGGAAGACCAGCCAGGTATCGGCGAGCAGCGAGCGCAGCGCATCGTTGCGCTTGTTGTGCGCCCGGGGATGCGCGGCGAACCAGGACTCCAGTGTCTCGACCCAGCCGGCGAAGGGATCGAGCAGTCCCAGAGCTAGACATTCCCGGCCCTGCAGATAGCGCTCCATACTCTGGTCGGGAGCGGTGCGTGTCGGAAACGTGACGATCTCAGCCATGGGACAGCTCCTTGTGCTGGTCGCGATCGATGCCGCCGTGCAGGCGCGCGTTGCGGCCGGCGGCGTACCCCCGGGCCATTGCCCCCCGATCGTCACGGCGTTGACCGCGATCGATGGCCTCCATCGCTTCGAGCTGGGGATAGAAGCGCTGCTGAAAATGCTCGATCGTCGCGACGGCCTCCTCGGTTTTCTCCACCGGCACGATGTGTTCGAACGCGCCCGCCACCCATGCCAGGGCATAGGCATCGGCCCGGCGAATCTTGGTGATGCGTTTCGCGCGCTTGTTCATGCCGTTCAGGAAGGCCTTGCGATCGCTGATCAGCTGACGCTGGAGGACCTCGAAGGCATATGCCGCGATGTGTACCTGACTCGCCTCGCCGAGGAAGGCGAAGTAGCCCTGCCAGCTCTCGAACGTGGGACGCGGCTCGTAGACCGTGGCGGTACCGAAGGCGGCATTGACCAGGCTGGCCAGATGATCGAGCCAGCGCGGCGGCTTGCGTCCGGTCGGCGACTTGACGACCACCCGGTCGATGGTAGACGCCGCTACGTCGATCTCGCTGACGCCGTACTCGTCCATGAGGTGCTGCGCCTGGCGCAGCGCCGTACCAGCTTCGTGCTCATTGGCCGAGCGTGACAGCGCCAGGCAGCGCTCGATCTTGCGAAGAATGCGATCGGGAATCATGCTTCGCCCTCCTCTTGTCGCTCCATCCGGCGCAGCCGTGCCAGCACGTTCTTCTCGGCTCGCGCGTCGCTGGGTGAAAATCCGGTGAACACGGGCGGGCAGCCCGGCTTGATGAAGCGAACGTGGCCGCCACGGGTGCGTTCGACAATCCAGCCATGAGTCACGGCATAACGCACCACGCGCTTCAGGGCGCGCGTCGAGCAGCGAATCGGCAGTGCGTCAGGCATGGGCCACCTCCTGGTAGGGAAGATTGAGTTCCATCTGACCGGCCCATTCCGCCGCCCGCGGATTGAGCCACAGACACTCGGTACGCTGCCCAGAACCACGCTGGGCCGATGCCTGCACATGCCGTCGAGCCATGCGCCAACCCCTGAGCACGTCACGATAGAGGTCGGCGTCGTAGCCGGAGAGAATCACGTAGCCCTGAGCGAGCCGAAGGCGCTCTAGCAATTCAATGTGACGCAGGTCGCTCAGCTCATGGCTGTAAACGCGCCGATGCCCCTTCTCTCGGGTCTCCTCGAGATAAGGGGGATCGACGTAGTGAAGCGTGCGCGGGGAGTCATGCTGGGCGATGACGGTCAGGGCGTCGCGGTTCTCGATCAGCACACCCGACAGCCGCTCGGCCACCAGACCGATCACGGTCGGCAACCGCTGCCAGTGATGCTGTGTCGTGCCGTGGGCACGTCGGGTATCGGTGCGGAAGCCGGAATTGCCTCGGGTCGCGCCGGCGGAACCGAAACCCATGTGGGCACGGATCAGCAGCCGTCGAGCGCGCTCTACCGGATCCGGGGTGTCGTCCCAGGCACGCTCGAACTCGACACGCGCATAGGGGGTGAGCGCGATCTGTTCAATGAGGCACTGGCGCTGCTCGGAACTGCGCAGCACCTCGAACAGATTGACGACATCGCCATCCAGATCGTTGTAGACCTCGGCGTAGTTGCGCGGCTTCTGCAGGAGGACACCTGCAGCGCCACCAAAGGACTCGACGTAGACATCGAAGGCGGAGATTGGAGGAAAGTGCGCCATGATCCACGGGGCCAGACGGAACTTGCCGCCGTGGTAGCGCATCAGAGGAATCCTCACTGTCATGACTCGACCCTCCTGAACTCCACCTCTGCCTCTCGCTGAGAAGCTAGATATTCATAACGCGCCATCCATTGCCCAAAGGCATGATCCATCGACCAGGGCTGGATGCGCATTGGCAGTGGTACCACCCCTTCTAGGCAATCCCAGGAATCCCCTTCGCACAGCAAGTCCCGGCGTTCCGTTGCGAGCAGGATCAGGTCGATATTCTTAATGCAGGGATCCATGGCACCGGGGAGCCCGAAACGCTCTGCAATCGCTGCCCAAAACCGACCTTCGATACGTTTGAACTCCGGCATCAGCGCTTTCAGCGGCGACACCATGTCCCCGATATAGGCTTCGGTGGCGTCGTGCATCAAGGCCGTAAGCTGATGTTCGGCAGGCACGAACTGGCTCGCGAGCACACAGTGCTGCGCGACGCTGTAATGCTGACGGGTATGCCCGCCGAATCGGCAAATGCGGCTCAGTGAGCGTCCGATGTCCACGGGGTCGATCATCCGTGGCGTTGGGCTGGCCATGTGAACAGAGTGGCCTGAGTGGGTGGTAATGAAGCTCATGACCGTCTCTCCTGTACCTGCTTCCACGCCAACGACTCGAACCGCGTGCTCGAGCCTACGAACGTCAAATGCACCGCGCCGGTAGGCCCGTTGCGCTGCTTGCCGATGATCAGCTCGGCGAGTCCCTTGTTGTCAGGGTTGTCGGGGTTATAGACCTCGTCGCGATAGACGAACCCGATGACATCGGCATCCTGCTCGATCGCGCCGGAGTCGCGCAGATCGGCCATGCAGGGGCGTTTGTTGGGACGGTTCTCCAGCGTGCGGTTGAGTTGCGAAAGCGCCACCACCGGGCAGTTGAGATCCTTGGCAGTAGCCTTGAGGATGCGAGAAATCGCAGAGATTTCGTTGTTGCGGTTCTCGGAGCCTGGCTCCTCAAGCAGCTGCAGATAGTCGATCAGGATCAGGGCGGGCTTGCCGTGGCGGCGCACCAGCCGGCGGGCGCGTGACTTGAGAGAGGTCGCGGAGATGCCGCTGGAGTCATCGACGAACAGACGTTCCTCGAAGCCGAGTATGCGGTTCGTGGCCGAGGTCAGCTTTTCCCAGCCACCGTCATCGAGCTGGCCTGAGCGCAGCTTGCTCAAATCCAGACGCCCCATGCTGGCCATGAGACGCAGCATCAACTGCTCCTCGGGCATCTCGAGCGAGAAGACGAAGATCGGCGCGGTGGCCAGCTCGGTGCGACCGGCCGTGGCGACCAGCGCATTCTCGACGAGGTTCATGCCCAGCGTGGTCTTGCCCATCGAGGGGCGACCGGCGATGACGATCAAGTCGGAGTCCTGCCAGCCGCAAGTGAGTTCGTCGAGATCCTTGTAGCCAGTCGGCGTGCCGGTGATGCCGTCCTTGGCATTGAAAGCGCGGTCGATAGTATCGATCGCCGCCGTCAAGGCGTGACGTATGCCGGTCTCCTTGCCTTGCCGGTTCTCGGCCAACGCGAACAGCTGGTGTTCAGTGGCCTCGATCAATGCCTGGCTGAGTTGCTGTCCATCCAGCGCCCGCTGGCAGAGGTCGCGGCCCATGTTGGCCAACTGACGACGGCGCTGATGCTCTCGTACGATGCCCGCATAGGCGACAACATTCGTCGCTGAAGGCGTGTTGCGAGCCAGCTCGGCCAGATAGGGCAGACCCCCACAGGTCTCGATATGACCATCGCGCTCGAGCAGCTCGGAGAGTGTCACGACATCGAGCGGCTTCTCATCATGGGAAAGCTCTTCCATCGCCTTGAAGATCAGCCGATGCGGATAGTGATAGAACGCTGACGCGTCGACGATCTCGCAGATGTCCTCCCACTTCGTGTTGTCGAGCATCAACGCGCCAAGCGTGGACTGCTCACCCTCGATACTGTGCGGCGGCAGAAGCCCCATGGCTTCTGCCCCGACGGGTGCAGGGGATTGGGTCTCAATGGACATGGCCCACCCCCGATTTCCCGGTGCCGGATTTACCGTTGGAGATGACAGCGCCTACCGCGTGGATGGCGTCGGCCCACTCGGGATAGAGATCAATGGCCACTGCCTTGAGCTGATCGGCGCAGGCCGGCGCCTTGCGACTGTAGGGCTTTCGCGGCTCGACCCGATGGACGGGCAAGCCCTGGAGCGCGGCCGAACGGTAAGCGGAGAGATTGACCAGCGGCGTCTCGAGCACGCTGATGCCGTGATCTTCTACCTCGGCATACATGGTGCGAATGCTGTCGGCGATGTCACGGGCATCACGGAGCTGGTCGGTCATCTTGTTGAGCAGGATGGAGACCGGCGGCACCTCGAAACGGGTATAACGTGCCAGCTCGCGTAGCTCGTTGAGCATGCCCTGAGTGCCGCGCACGAATTCGCGGGCGGTGAGCAGTTCGGGAACGATGGGAGAGATCAGCCGATCGGCGGCCATGACGGCCATCTCGAGAATCACTGAGCGCGCGCCCTGGGTATCGATGAGGATGGCGTCATAGCGATCGGCGAAGCGATCGAGGAGGTCGATCAGGCGGAAGCGTCCATTCGGGGCGTTGAGCAACAGCTGCTGCAACTGATTCCGATAGTCGTTGGAGACGATGATGTCGAGATTGGAGACAGCGGTATGAGAGATGATCTGGTCGAGGTCGACCAGCTCTGTCGCGAGTAGCTCGTACACGCCGCCGGGGGCCGGCTGTGACAGCTCGTAGTAGGAAGAGAGGGTTGGCTGGGAATCCAGATCTATGAGGAGAACCCGGAGACCGGCATCTGCCAGGAGACCGCCGAGGTTGGCCGTCGTGGTCGTCTTGCCGACGCCGCCCTTGGAGCAAACCGTTGCTGAAACACGCATAACTGCACCTCATCCAGTGGTAAGCGGAATGAGTGCAATAGATGCTGGGCGGGACAATTTTCGAGGCTACATGATGCTGAGGCTTTCGCTGATGCAGGTGCCAAGGTGTTTACCCCGGACCTGCTCATCGCAATTCAGCTATTCCACCATCTCTAAGCTCTGGTGCCGACACCAGGAGTCGAACCCGGGACCTACTGATTACAAGTCAGTTGCTCTACCAACTGAGCTATGTCGGCGAGCATAGAGACGTCAGCGATGGCTGGGGTAGCAGGATTCGAACCTGCGCATGCCGATACCAAAAACCGGTGCCTTACCACTTGGCGATACCCCAGCATTGATGGTGGCCAGAGACGGAATCGAACCGCCGACACGGGGATTTTCAATCCCCTGCTCTACCAACTGAGCTATCTGGCCCTCGCCAACGGGGACGCATTTAACCAGCATGCCGTTTGGGGGTCAAGCCTTTTTATTTCAAAAAGATGAGTTCCCTTCACGCTGCCGGAAAATCACTGGCCAGGCGGCACGTAGCCCTCGGCATGATCCGTTTCCTGATTGTCGAAGAACCGATTCATCTGCGTCGTCAAATACTCCCGCGCCTGCGGGTCCAGCATGTTGAGATGCTTCTCGTTGATCAGCCGCGTCTGCAGTGCCTGCCACTCCTCCCAGGCGCGCCGGGAGACCGTCTGCTGAATCTCCTGGCCCTTGGCACCGGGCAGCGGCGGAAATGCCAGAGCCTCTAGCTCCTGCTGGTACTTGCGGCAGAATACCGTCTGCGCCATGTCAGTCTCCTCTCAGTCGATAAGTGCGTGCGCCTGGGCCAGCGTGGCCAACAGGGTCTTGACCGGCGCCGCCAAGCCCACCTGCGCCGGTGTGGCTGGATCGACCCACTGCTGGTTCGATTCGGCCACGGCGGCAGCCTGGCGATCCGGCAGTCGAGCCGGTCTCGGCGTGATCTCCAGGCGAAAGTGGGTAAACGTGTGCGTGAATGATCGCCAGGCAGTACCGAGGTGAGCACCTCGATAGCGCCGCTCCAGCCAGTCGTGCAACTCGCTGTCGCCATCGAACTGCGGAAAGCCCCACAGGCCGCCCCACAGGCCGCTGGGCGGACGTTGCTCGAGCAGCACCCGGCCCGCGTCGTCCTGCAACAGTAACATCTGTGTCTGCCGCGTCGGCAACTCGCGCTTGGGCTTGGAGCCGGGATAGCGGCGTTCGTCGCCCTGTTCGTGGGCCACGCAGACATCCTCGAACGGACACAGCAGGCAGCTCGGCTTGCCGCGTGTGCAGATCATGGCACCGAGATCCATCATCGCCTGGGTGTAGTCCGGAAGTCGGCGTTCCGGCGTGTAGCGCTCCGCCAGCTCCCACAGCCTCGCCAGCACGTCGCTCCTGCCCGGCCAGCCCTCCACCGCGTGCAGGCGAGCCAGCACGCGCTTGACGTTGCCATCGAGAATCGCGGCACGCTGGCCGGTGCTGATGCTGATGATGGCGCCGGCCGTGGAACGACCGATCCCCGGCAGCGCCGTCATCGCCTCGAGATCGTGGGTCGGGAACTCGCCATCGTGATCGTCGACGACGACCCGGGCCGCCTTGTGCAGATTGCGAGCACGGGCGTAGTAGCCGAGCCCGGTCCACAGATGCAGCACGTCGTCCTGGGGCGCATCCGCCAGCGTCCGGACGTCGGGAAAGCGCGCCATGAAGCGCTCGAAGTAGGGAATGACGGTAGTGACCTGGGTCTGCTGCAGCATGATCTCCGATACCCAGACCCGGTAGGGCGTCTTGTCGTGCTGCCACGGCAGCGACTTGCGACCGTGGGCGTCGAACCAGCCGAAGACTCGCTCGCGAAAGGCCTCGGCCGATAGAGCTATTTCCGCCAAACAGCACCTCTCCAGAGTGGTGGAATCGAGTTGATCATCGATGGTGAATCGATCCGGAAAATCAGGTGGCGCCAGAGTCTGGGGTCGGCTTGACGAAGAGACGCCGACATCGCGTCGGCGCCGGAGAGTCCGCTACTGGCTCGGCTCACTTGAACAGATCGCGGAGCTTGTTGCCGAGTTTCTCGGAAGCCCCTTCCCCCAGTTTGTCGTCGATCTTCTGACGGGTCTCTTCATCCAGCTGCTTGTTCAGCTCCTTGTCGACACGCTCGCCAGCCTTGCGCTTGGCCTCGTCCGTGGCGAGATTCGCCAGCGAGTCCTGAAACGCTTCACGATCGAATCCACACCACTGCCCGGGGGCATCACTCAGGTTGCCCTGACAGCGAATCGGGAAGTCGATTTTGGCCAGTCGCGGATTGACGCTGCAGGCGGCCTTGTCAGCGGTGTCGGTAAAGCGTGCCGCCGCGCGATAGTCGAAACGGTTGGTCACCAGGTTGACATCGCCCTTGCCGGTCACCGCGATGCCGGGAATGGCGATATCCAGGTCGTCGTTGTGCGCCACACCCTTGTCGACTTTCACGCTGGCCTGCAGACGATCGAAGGCGGTGTCCTCGCTCCACTCGCGGGTCGACTCGCGGCCTTCCAGGGTCGCTACCGCGCTGCACAGCTGACGCGACACGTTGACATCGAGCATCGCGCCGTCGTCGATCCGCAGCGCCGCCTGGCCATCGAGATTCTGCTTGAGCCCTTCGGCGGTGTTGGTGCGTGAATCGAAATCGCCCTGCAGGTTGAGCTTGCCGCGCAGCGGCGAGTCCTTGCCGCTGAAGTCCCGGTAGAGCGGCGCAATGTCGACCCCATTCATGCGCTCGGTGAAGGACAGCTTCATCGGCGGCTGGCGAAGATCGAGCGCGCTCGAGGCCTTCAGCGAGCCGCCGTAGAGCGAGGCATCGAGCGAATCGATGCGCTGGCGTCCACCACTGCCGCTGGTGTTCAGTTCGACATCACCCATCTGAACGCCCTTGGCCTTGAGCGAGTCGAGCGTCAGATGCCCCTCCTGCTTGAGCTCGGCCAGCCAGGCGACCGGCAGCAGCTCGGCACCTTCGGCCGCGGCCAGCGCCGGCTGGACCCCGAGCGCCGAAAGCCATGCCGTGTCCTTACTGTCGCCACTCTCCGTCCCCTCCGCGCTCGGGGCCCGAGGGGGCAGATAACGATCCAGGTCGAGCTGGTCACCCGCCAGATCGAAGTCCAGCGCCCGACCGTCGAAGGCGCCCCCCAGCGAGCCCTGGAATGTCGTGTCGTCCAGCGTCAACTGCAGCTTGTCGAAGTCGATACGCTGGGCGTTACCGGTGAAGGGCCCGTTCAACGAGAGCGCCGTGAGCGCCTTGTCGTCGGCGCTGTTCACCTCGACACCGAAGCGCGTCAGCCAGTCCCGAACGGATAGCGGCGCGAGTTCCAACCGCCCCTGGTATTGCGGCGCGTCATCCAGTTGCGTGACGTCCAGGTTGCCTTTGAGGTTCAGGCCATCGTCCCCACTCAGGACGACATCGCCTAGCGTGGCGGTCCGGGCCTCCAGGTCGGCCACGGCATTGGCGCGGAGATCCAGCGATAACGGCGTTTCCTGCATGGCCGTGTGGTAGAGCGAGGCGCCCAGTTCGATTCCATCGGCCCGATACTGCTTGGCCTGGGTGTCCGCGACCAGCGTGGCGACCTTGAGGTTGAGCGACTGCGCCTGCTCGGCCAACGCCGGCAATTGCGCCTTGCCGTTGAGCGTCACGTTCTCGAAGGTGTAGCGCCCGGCGCCGAGATCCATGCGCATCTGGCTCTTGAACTGGAGGTTGCCGTCGACGCTCGGCTGACGTCCGTCGACAGCGAACGACAGCTGGACCGGGAATGACGACTGCGGGCTGACGTTGCTGCTCTGCAGGCTCAGGTTGGCCAGCGTGACATCCAGCGATTTCTGCTGGTCGACGTAATTCACCTGGCTGTTGGAGACCTTGACGCTGGCGATATCGAACGCCACGGCCTGGTCGTCGCCCGGCTTCAGGCCAGGGCCTCGTTTCTGGGGCTGGGCCGGCTGCTCCGACTGTGCGGTATTCTGCGGCGGTGATGTCGGCGGCGCTTCCCCCGTCTGGCCGGCGTCGTCGTTGCCGGCCAGGCGATCCAGCAGTACCTGCCAGTTGCCCCGGCCCTGCGCGTCGCGGGCCAGGTTGAGGCGCATGCCATCGAGAATCAGCCCGTCGACGGAAACGTCTCCCGTCAGCAGCGGCGTGAAGGCCACGCTGACCTCGGCGCTGTCGAAGCCGACGAAGGGCGCATCGTCCTGCGACTGTTCGGGAAGCCAGGCTTCGGCATCCTTGACGCTGACGCCGATACGTGGATAGAAGGACCACGACAATGGACCATCGAGACGCAGTTCGAGCCCGCTCTGGTTGCGGACCGCCTCGATCAGACGCGGCTTGAGATCGTTCGGATCGAAGAACGTGGTGATGTAGACGACAGCCACGACGACCAGAATTCCCAGTACACCGATCGCCGCCAGCAGTGCTCTGACCAGCCCCTTCATTCGAATCCTCCCTGTGCGCGAACATGGGCAGGCACTCGTGGGCGGGAACCGCTGCTCCACTCGAGCCGAATGCGGCTGGGCGTGGCCCGATGATGCGACTCGACCTGCTGTGCGGTTTCCGGCATGCCCCCTGTGTCTCCCTGTCGGCGGAACGACTTGACTGCGGTGGAGAACGGCCGAATCACAGCCGCCCGATAAACACCGCCATTGTAGCGGATGCGGCGCCCGATTCACTATAATGGCCGATTATCGCCAACCGTACCGGGAGATTTCCCCCGCATGTCCGAGCGCATCGCCACGGTGTCGCGCGACACCAACGAGACGCAGATCACGGTGACGGTGAATCTGGACGGCAGCGGCCGCCTCGATTGCCGGACCGGGGTCCCCTTTCTAGATCACATGCTGGACCAGGTGGCCCGCCACGGCATGCTCGACCTGACGATAGACGCCAAGGGCGACCTCGAGATCGACGAGCACCATACCGTCGAGGATCTCGGCATCACCCTCGGCCAGGCGTTCGCCCAGGCGATCGGTGACAAGCGCGGCATTCGTCGCTATGGCCACGCCTACGTGCCACTCGACGAGGCGCTCTCTCGCGTGGTGATCGATTTCTCCGGGCGGTCCGGGCTGTTCATGGATGTCGAATTCACCCGCGCGACCATCGGCCGGCTCGATACCCAGCTGTTCTGGGAGTTCTTCCAGGGGTTCGTCAACCATGCCCAGGTCACCCTGCACATCGACAACCTGAAGGGTTTCAATGCGCACCATCAGGCGGAAACCATCTTCAAGGCGTTCGGTCGCGCACTACGCGCGGCAGTCGAGCAGGATCCGCGCATGGCCGGCCAGATGCCATCGACCAAGGGCAGCCTGTGATACCGGCCTGCGCCATCACCGACTCAGCGAGGAAACCGCAATGACGATCGCCGTGATCGATTACGGGATGGGCAATCTGCACTCCGTGGCCAAGGCGCTCGAGCACGTCACCCATGAAAACGTCATGGTGACCCGCGATCCGCGCTCGATTCGCGGCGCTTCGCGGCTGGTGCTGCCCGGCCAGGGGGCGATCCGCGACTGCATGGGCGAACTCCAGCGCACCGAGCTCGAGGGGCTGGTCAAGGATCTGCTCGAGGAGCAGGCCAAACCGCTGCTCGGCATCTGCGTCGGCCAGCAGATGCTGTTCGAGCGCAGCGAGGAGAATGGCGGCGTCGATTGCCTCGGTTTCCTCCCCGGTGGCGTGCGTCACTTCGGCCATAACCTGACCAGCCCCGAGGGAGAGCGCCTCAAGGTGCCTCACATGGGCTGGAACCGGGTGACCCAGCATCATGCGCATCCGCTGTGGAACGGCATCGAGGACGGCGCGAGGTTCTACTTCGTGCACAGCTATTACGTCGAGGCCGCCAGCGATGCCGATATCTTCGGCAAGACCGCTTACGCTGGCGCCGATGCCCATGTGGTCACCGGCCGCGGCACCGTGTTCGCGGTGCAGTTCCACCCGGAGAAGAGCGCCAGAGACGGCCTTCAGCTGCTGGAAAATTTCGTCAACTGGGCGCCCTAGGCACAATCCGAGACATGGCTGCCCCGCCGGCTTTTCAGACGGCACCTGACTGACTCAAAGGACTCGAAACCATGCTGGTAATCCCCGCCATCGATCTCAAGGACGGCCAGTGCGTGCGGCTCAAGCAGGGCCGCATGGACGATGCCACCTCTTACGGTGACGACCCGGTGGCGATGGCTGCACGCTGGGTCGATGCCGGCGCCCGGCGGCTCCATCTGGTCGATCTCAACGGCGCCTTCGAGGGCAAGCCGGTCAACGGTGAAGCCGTCACCGCCATCGCCCGCGCCTATCCCGACCTGCCGATCCAGATCGGCGGCGGCATCCGCAGCCCTGACACCATCGAGCACTATCTCGCCGCTGGCGTCAGCTACGTGATCATCGGCACCAAGGCGGTCAAGGAGCCGGCCTTCGTCGGCGAGATGTGCCGCCGGTTCCCCGGCCACGTGATCGTCGGCCTGGACGCCCGCGACGGCTTCGTCGCCACCGATGGCTGGGCGGAAGTCTCGACGGTCAAGGCGGTGGACCTGGCCAGACGCTTTCGGGATGACGGCGTCTCCTCGATCGTCTACACCGACATCGCCCGCGACGGGATGATGCAGGGCGTCAACGTCGAAGCCACTGCCCAACTCGCCCGCGACGGCGGCCTGCCGGTGATCGCCTCCGGCGGGGTGACCGACCTGGAAGACATCCGCGCCCTGGCCGAGGTCGCCGACAGCGGCATCATCGGCGCCATCACCGGCCGTGCCATCTACGAAGGCTCGCTCGACGTCGCCGAGGCCCAGGCCTTGAGTGATTCGATTCAGAGCGATTCGATGCGGGGCGATGGGATCGATACCGAAGGAGCCCGCTCATGACATTGGCCAAGCGCATCATTCCCTGCCTCGACGTCGACGCCGGCCGCGTGGTCAAGGGTGTCAATTTCGTCGGTATTCGCGATGCCGGCGACCCGGTGGAGATCGCCAAGCGCTACAACCAACAGGGCGCCGACGAGATCACCTTTCTCGACATCACCGCCAGCCATGAGGACCGCGACACCACAGTCGAGATGGTCGAGCGCATTGCCGGCGAGGTGTTCATCCCGCTCACCGTGGGCGGCGGCATTCGCCGCTGCGAGGATATCCGCACCATGCTCAACGCCGGGGCGGACAAGGTTTCGATCAATACCGCCGCCGTCACCAACCCGGATTTCGTGCGCGAGGCCGCCGAGCGCTTCGGCAGCCAGTGCATCGTGGTGGCGATCGACGCCAAGCGGGTCAGCGCCGAGGGCGAGCCGCCGCGCTGGGAGATTTTCACCCATGGCGGCCGTCGCCCCACCGGGCTGGACGCCGTCGAGTGGGCACGCAAGATGGTCGACTTCGGCGCCGGGGAACTGCTGCTGACCAGCATGGATCGCGATGGCACCAAGGTCGGTTTCGATCTCGGTGTGACCCGCGCGATCAGCGACGCGGTCGAAGTGCCGGTGATCGCTTCCGGCGGCGTCGGCAACCTCGACCATCTGGTGGCCGGGGTGAAGGAAGGCGGCGCCGATGCAGTGCTCGCCGCCAGCATCTTCCACTTCGGTGAGTACACCATCCCCGACGCCAAGCGCTACATGGCCGAGCACGGGATCGAAATGCGGCTCTGAGCGCTCCAAGACCGGCGCCGAAGCCGCCAGCACTGATCGACGAAAAGCGCCGCGACCCGACCGGGTCGCGGCGCTTGCGTTGGTGTGGCGCGCTTCGGTGCCGTAGCCAGAACGATGTCAGGGCAGATAGCGCGGGCGGAAGATGCCCTCGAGATCGGCATAGGGGATGGTCAGCACCGGCTGGCCCACGGCGTACGGCGCCAGGTCGTAGACCTGATACTTGACCGCGACGGCATCCGCCAGCGGCGCGACATTGTCGGAGACGACGAACGGCCACTGGGACTCGGACAGTCCGCGCGCCTGGTCCGTCTGCAGCCAGCGCCGGTGGGCCCGCTCCAGCGCCGCTTCGTAGGCCGGTCGCTTGCCCGGCTGCAGCATGTCGGCGAGATCGACGATCTGCTGCGTGTCGCGCTGGATCACCATGTAGGAGGTCAACGGCAAGCCGTGGGCGCCGCCACTGTAGAGATAGCCGTCGAGTTCGATCACCAGCAGGTCGTCGTGGTCCGCCACGACGTGGGCCTTGAGATCGGCCTCGTAGCCCGGCAGCTGCGGCAGGTCCTCGCGAGCGCGGCGCGAAGCCGCAAAGACCTGGTCGGCAAAGGCGTCGAATGAGGTTGCCTGTCCCATGGCACTGCCGTCGGGGTTGTCGCTGAGCCCGCTCGCCAGCCCGAACAACCGCCGCTCGAGCTCGGCGGAAAGCCGTGGTGACTCGGGGAAACGCAAGTAGGCCGCATTGACGTTGGCGCAGCTGTCCTTCTCGCAACCCGGCTCGTGGGCGCTCTTCACCACCGCCTCGGTTCGTAGCGCGTCACCTCCCCATCCGGTCAGGCTCTGGCAGCCTGACAGCATGACGGCCGCCAGAGTCAGGCCGCCAATCAACCAGCGCTTCTGCATGATGTTCCTCCATGAACGTTCGTAGGTCGAGGCACTGAGTGGTCGTCAGCATTATCCACACGCCTCAGGGTAGCCGGTTTATCCACAACCGGTAGCGAGTCAGTCGAGACTCAGACCCAGGTTGCTGACCCCCTGGTTGCGACCGAGCGCGCGCAACGCCGAGAGCGCCTTGAGCCCCGGGTCGGCCTCGAGCGCTTCGAGTACTGCGTCCTGGAAGTCGCGCTCGTCCTGCATCAGTTCATGCTCGCGAAACAACGCGTCGAGCCGTTCGGCATCCTCGCTGCCCTCGGTCATTTCGATATAGGCGCGTACGCCGTTGCGCGAGACGCGGCTCACCTCCAGCGCCGCTTCCGGGGCTTCGCCGCGCAGGGTGTCCAGCAGCGTGGTCAGGGCCATGACCGCCTCCGTCGCCCGCCGCGCACCAAAGCTGTCATCGGCCTCCGGGGGCTCGACATCGGCGAGCTTCTCGGCCTGCTTGTCGAAGTCGATCTTCGCCGCGGCGATCTTGAGCCGCTCCCACACCAGATCCAGCACGTTGTGGAGTACGCTGGGGTTGCCCTGGCCGCTCACGCCGGCGTAGAGCGCGTAATTGGGTACCAGCCGCTCGCTCAACGCGGCCATGAAGGCGATCCGCTGGCGCGCGTCGAGCTGGCGCAATCTGGCGTTGAAGCTACCCGAAGGCTTGGTCATGAACTCTCCGTCACTCTGGCCACATCAAATGCGTGGGTACGCGGCCGCTGGCATCGAAAACGACACCCTCGGCGCGCAGTTTCTCGTGCTGTCGCTGGGCACCGCCATGATCCGCGATTCGGCGGCTGGCACCAATCACCCGATACCAGGGCAGGCCGTGCCCGGTCGGCAACTGTCGCATTGCCGTACCGACCATGCGCGCCGTGGCCCCCTCCGTCATCCCGGCGATCCGACCATAGGTGGTAACACGCCCCGGCGGGATCTGCGCCACGATGGTGTAGATCTGTTCGAGAATCTGGGCTCGGATGGCCATGACTAAATGCTAACTCCCCGCTTGTGGAGTCGCCCGGTCGACCCCATCATGGACACATCATGCATATCTATTTTCTCCAGCATAGTCCGTTGTTCGGTCCCGCCCGCATGGCGGACTGGCTCACCGGTATTGGTCACAGCTACAACCACTGCCGGCTCGATGAGGGCGAACTACCGCCGCCGCTGGCCAACTGCGACGCGCTCGTCCTGCTCGACGCTTTCTCGCCACCGGAGGCGACGCTGTTCAAGCGAGAGCGCAAGCTGGTGGATCGCGCCCTGAAGAGCAACAAGCCGGTGCTGGGCATCGGCTTCGGCGCCGGCCTGATCGCCGAGGCGCTAGGCGCCATCGTGTCCCCCGCGGTTCAGCCGGAGATCGGCTGGCAGCCGCTGACCCTGGCCGACGACAGCCCCTTCGATCTGCCCGAGATGTTCGAGACGCTGCTCTGGCATCGAGACATCTTCGGCCTGCCGGATGGCTGCCTGCCACTGGGCAGCACGCCAGGCGGTCCGGTCCAGGGGTTTGCCTGGGATGCGGGTCGCGTCGTCGCGCTGCAGTGCCATCTGGAGTCGACGGCTCAAGACACGGCGGCGCTGTGCAATCACGACCTGCCGACGACCGCTGCCGCTGCCTATGTCCAGACCCGTGACGAGATCCTGCGCGACCCGAGACGCTTCGATCGGCAGGCGGCACTGCTGGACCGGGTCATGACCCAGTGGCTCGATGGCCACTAGCGTCGAAACTGAGAGGGCGGCACTAGGCCGCGTACTCACGCTCCCACTGCCGGGCGACCGCCAGACAGCTGTCCCAGTCCCCGACGTGCAGGGTCGGCCGGGGCTGGTGCTCGATCTGATGACGATACATCGGGTCGTAATACTCCCGTAGCAGCGGAGCCAGCCAGTCATCGTGCGCCTGCACGTTGCCGAGGCGTTGCGCCGAGAATGCCCGCTGCTGTGCCTCGATCAATCGCGCCAGCCGCTCGCTCCCCAAGCGTTTGCCGAGACGTTTCAGGGCACCGGAAAGCTGCTTGCGAAACAGCACCTCGCCCAGTTGCGGGCCATAGTGGCAATGGTAGATTTCGCTGAGATCCTCGATGTAATCCTTGCGGATCTGTTCGAGGCGCCACTCCAGTGGCATCTCCACGCGAATGCACGGCGCCGCTTTCATCGACTGCCAGAAGGTCGCCGGTATCGCCAGGCGGCCGATGCGCTGCGACTCGTCCTCGACCACGCGGGCCCGTGGCAACCGCATCAGATCCAGCGTCAAACCGTGCTCGAAATCGATCTGCGAGGGGCCGGCCATCGGGTGCTGGCCAAAGGCCGAGCCCTTGTGACGTGCGTGGCCTTCCAGGTCGACTCCCGAACCGAGCGCATTGATCAGTGCGGTCTTGGCACAACCGGTCAGGCCCGCGACCAGCAGCAGAGGGGCCTGGCTATGGCTTTCGAGCGCCTCGATCAGTTGGTTGCGCATCGCCTTCCAACCGCCGCGAATTCGCGGTAGCGGATGGCCCCGTTCGGCCAGCCACTGCTGCGATATCTTCGACCGCATGCCGCCGCGGAAACAGTAGATCACGCTATCCGGTGCCGCTTCGAGCGCCTGCTCCCAGGCGGCGAGAGATCTTTCACGGCGGTCGCCCGAGACCAGGTGGTTACCCAGCGCCACCGCCGAGGCCTGGCCGGCCTGCTTGTAGCGGATGCCGACTTCGCGACGCTCGTCGTCATTCATCAGTGGCAGGTTGATCGCACCGGGCAAGGCGCCCGCCGAGAACTCGATCGGCGCACGCACATCGATCAGAGGCCGCTCCAGCAGTGCCAGGTCCGCGTCGATGAACTCGTCGCTTTTCAACCGCGCACCTCGATCAGTCCCGCGCCGCCGCGAGGCGTGATGCACTCGCCGAACGCCTCCAGCTTGAGCTGGTGCTGGCGCCCGATCCGCTCGACATCGTCGGCCCAGGCCGGATCCACGGCCAGCAGCAGCCCTCCGGAAGTCTGCGGATCGCACAGCCACTGCCAATGGGCGGCGTCCATGTCCGGCAACGCCTTGCCGATCGCCTCCCGATTGCGCCCCGTACCGCCCGGCACCGCACCCTGGCGCCGGTAGGCCTCGGCTTCCGCCAGCCTCGGCAGCTTGGCGAAGTCGATTCGCGCCTCGACGCCGCTGGCCGCGCACACCTCGCTCAGGTGACCCGCCAGGCCGAAGCCGGTGACATCGGTCATGGCATGTACGCCCTGAATCTTGGCCAGCTCCTTGCCGATGTCGTTGGCGACCAGCATGGTCTCGCGCGCCAGGCCGTGATGTCCGGGCTGCAGCCTGCCCTGCTTCTCGGCCGTCGTCAGCAGCCCGACGCCCAGCGGCTTGGTCAGATAGAGCAGGTCGCCGGGCTTGGCACCGCTGTTGAGCTTGAGGTTGGCGAGATCGACCAGGCCGTTGACCGCCAGCCCGAAGATCGGCTCCGGCGCATCGATGGAGTGCCCGCCCGCCAAGGCAACGCCCAGGGCGCGGCAGACGGCCTGGGCGCCGGACATGACGTCACCGGCGATTTCCGCCGGCAGCTTGTCCAGCGGCCAGCCGAGGATACCCAGTGCCATGACCGGGTCCCCACCCATGGCGTAGACGTCACTGATGGCGTTGGTCGCCGCGATACGGCCGAAATCGAACGGATCGTCGACGATCGGCATGAAGAAATCGGTGGTAGAGATCAGGCCGCGGCCGTCGCCGAGATCGTAGACGGCGGCATCCTCGCGCCCCTGGTTGCCGACGATCAGATTCTGGCTGTTGGCGCCCGGTCCCGCCTTGGCGAGAATCCGATCGAGCACGTCTGGGGCGATCTTGCAGCCACAGCCGGCCCCGTGGCTGTACTGCGTCAGGCGAATGGCACTCATTTCTGGCTCCTCGTCCCGTTCCTGGAGATATCGATCCTGGCAGTCAGTTTAACCGACCCGGCGACGCCACTCAGCGCTGGCGGCCGAGTCGCCCGCTCTTACAGCGCTTCCAGCGCCTCGGCCAGCTTGTCGACCGCCACCACCTGCATGCCGGCGGGCGCCTTCTTGGGCGCATTGCCGCGCGGCACGATGGCCCGCGTGAAACCATGCTTGGCGGCCTCGACGATGCGCTCCTGGCCGCTGGGGACCGGCCTGATCTCCCCGGAGAGGCCGACCTCGCCAAACACCACCAGCTCCCGCGGCAGCGGCCGGTTCTGGAGACTGGAGACCACCGCCAGCAGCACCGCCAGATCGGCGCTGGTCTCCAGCACCTTGACCCCGCCGACGACGTTGAGAAAGACATCCTGATCGCCGGTGAACAGGCCGCCGTGCTTGTGCAGCACCGCCAACAGCATGGCCAGGCGGTTGTGGTCGAGCCCCACCGCCACGCGCCGGGGATTGCCCAGCGCGGACTCGTCGAGCAGCGCCTGGACTTCGACCAGGATCGGACGGGTGCCCTCCCATACCACCATCACCAGACTGCCGGAGGCCTGCTCCTCGCTCCGCGACAGGAAGATCGCGCTGGGGTTCTTGACCTCCTTGAGGCCGAGCTCGACCATCGCGAACACGCCGAGTTCGTTGATCGCGCCAAAGCGGTTCTTCTGCCCGCGCAAGGTGCGGAAACGCGAGTCGCTTCCCCCCTCCAGCAGCAGCGAGGCGTCGATCATGTGCTCGAGCACCTTGGGGCCGGCCAGGGTGCCATCCTTGGTCACGTGGCCCACCAGCATCAGCACGGTGTTGCTCTGCTTGGCGAACCGCGTCAGCGCCGCCGCCGACTCGCGAACCTGGGCAACGCCGCCGGGTGCCGAGCCGATATCCTCCAGATGCATGGTCTGGATGGAGTCGATGATCAACACTTCGGGACGCTCTCGCTCCGCCACGGCCAGCAGCGTCTCGATGCTGGTCTCGGCGAGCATCTTGAGCCCCTGGGTCGGCAGTTGCAGACGGTGGGCCCGCATCGCCACCTGCGACAGCGACTCCTCACCGGTCACGTAAAGCACCCGCTTGCTCTGGGCCAGACGACAGGCCGTCTGCAACAGCAGGGTGGACTTCCCGGCACCGGGATGGCCGCCCAGCAGCACCGCCGAACCCGGCACCAAGCCGCCGCCGAGCACCCGGTCGAACTCCTCGAACGTGGAGCTGAACCGGGGTACCTCGGTAAGATCGACGCCAGAGAGATCGACGACTTCCCGCGACAGCGTACCCGCGTAGCCGCCACGAGCGCCGCTACTACCGGGAGTCGAGGCGCCGGGTCGCGCGCTGCCGAGGCGAATCTCGGTCAGCGTGTTCCACTCACGGCAGTTGCTGCACTGGCCTTGCCATTTGCTGTATTCCGCACCGCATTCGGTGCAGACGAAGGCACTCTTCGCTTTTGCCACGCGCGGGGTCTCCGTCAGGCCGGGTAGAGGATCGCAAGATACGTAGGGTGCCACAAAGGGTCAGCCCTCAACGACGAGAGGCGGCCCATGGCCGCCTCTACGCTCGTCAGTGCCTGGCCTACTGGCGAGTCAGGCGCAACATCTGGCCGTTCTCGAAACGACGACGCTGGGGATCGATCAGTTCCAGCGTACGGTCATCGATCTTCTGGAAATAGTAGATCTGACCTTCGCCGTTCGGCGTCAGCTCGTAGACCGTCGCCTGCGGGTCGACCGCGGTGCCCGTCATCGTTTCCCACTGGCCTTCGTACTGCTCGGGATCCGGATTCTGCGGGTGATTCATGTAGTCGGCTTCGAGCGTGAAGGTGCGCTGCGAGGCCGGCGAGGACTCGGTCCCGTTGAGATTGACGGTCAGGTCGATGCCATCGCAGCTACGGCAAGGCAGCGTGCCTTCGTAGGTGACGGCGTTCGACGACATGCCGGCAGAGGAGTCGGCGGTGCCAGACTGAGTCTGAGATCCACCGCTGGCACAACCGGCCAGTACGGCTACCGTGGCGGCGCTGGCCAGCAACGTCCTGATCTGCATATTGGTTCTCCTTACACTTCTGGGCCATACAGGCCGCATTGGCGGCCACGTGACTACAGGATAGCGGTAAGTCTCCTGCATGACATCCCATTCAAACGAGAGCATCAGGCTGCCACGCGAGCGCGTCTCAATCCATTACTGAATAGTCGGTATAGCCTTCGGCGCCACCGCCATAGAAAGTCTCCGGATTCGGTTCGTTGAGGGCCGCATCACGCCGAAACCGTTCGACCAGATCCGGATTGGCGATATAGGGGCGGCCGAAAGCGGCGGCGTCGCCCAGCCCATTGCCGATCAAGGTCTCCGCGCGTTCGGCCGTGTAGTGCCCGCAGTAGATCAAGGTGCCGCTGAAGCGCTCGCGCAGGTCGCGGCGGAAATCGTCGGTCAGCTGCGGGCCTTCGCCGGTCCAGTCGGGCTCATTGACGTGCAGGTAAGCGACCCGGCGACGGCTCAGCTCGCTGGCCAGGTAGCGCATCATCGCCTCGGGCTCGTCATCCGACAGGCCGAATATCTCGATGAATGGCGACAGGCGCACACCGACACGTCCTGCCCCCATGACGTCGATGACGGCATCGGTGACTTCCAGCAGCAAGCGAGCGCGGTTGACGACGCTGCCGCCATAGCGGTCACTGCGCTGGTTGCTGCCGGTGGCGAGGAATTGCTGCAGCAGGTAGGCATTGGCGGCGTGGACCTCGACCAGGTCAAAACCGGCCCGCTGGGCGCGTTTGGCAGCCTGGCGGTAATCGTCGATCACACCGGGGATCTCGTCGAGTGCCAGCGCACGCGGGGTGCTGGTGGGATGCTGGCCCGAGCTGCCATCTTCGAATTCGACGAAGCAGTTGGCCCCCTCGGCGCGCAGGGCGCTGGGGGCGACCGGCGCCTGACCCTCCGGCTGCACCATCTCATGGGAGATACGTCCGACATGCCAGAGCTGGAGTGCCATCTTGCCTCCGGCCTCGTGCACGGCATCGACGACCTGACGCCAGCCGGCTTCCTGGGCATCGGTCCAGATCCCGGGGGTATAGACGTAGCCCCGCGCCGTGGGCGAGATATTGGTCGCTTCGCTGATGATCAGCCCGGCACCGGCGCGCTGAGCGTAATATTCGGCCTGTAGCGCCCCCGGCACGCTGTCCGGGGTGCGGGCGCGCGTGAGCGGTGCCATCAGCACCCGATTGGGGAGTTCGACGTCGCCGACGGTGATGGGCGAGAGCAGCCTGTCATAATTCATGGAAATCCTTCGATCGCTGAGTTGAGCGGATACCCCATAGATGAGGCAGTTAGAACACTAATCAACCCTGTCACCCACATTCGACGGGAGTGGCTTGCACCGCTTCGGACCAGAGGTCACTATGAGCTCAGACCCGCCACGCCTAACGAGCATCGTAGAAAACGTCCCGCGAGAGATCATGAGTCAATTCTGGAGTCCCGCCGTTCGCGCCCTGACGCCCTACGTACCGGGCGAGCAACCGCGCGAAAAACTGGTCAAGCTGAATACCAACGAGAACCCTTATCCGCCCTCCCCGGCCGTCGAGCGGGTGTTGCAGGCGTTCGCGGTGGACCACCTTCGCCGCTACCCCGATCCCGAATCGCTGGCACTACGCCAGGCACTGGCGAGGACACACGGTGTCGAGCCGGACCAGGTCTTCGTCGGCAACGGTTCCGATGAAGTGCTGGCACTGGCGTTCCAGACCTTCTTCTGCCAGCCGAAGCCACTGCTGATGCCCGCCATCAGCTATAGCTTCTATCCGGTCTACTGCAAGCTCTACGATATTCACTATCGAACCGTGGCGCTGGACGACCGCTGGCAGATCGCCCTGGAGGCCTTCGACACGGACAACGGTGGCGTGGTGTTCGCGAACCCCAACGCACCGACCGGCCATGGCCACTCGCGCCAGGCTGTCGCGCAGCTGCTGGAGCGCGTTACCGAGAGCGTGGTCCTGGTCGACGAGGCCTATGTCGATTTCGGTGGCGAGAGTGTCGTGCCGTTGATCGCGGACTATCCCAACCTGCTGGTTACCGGGACCTTGTCGAAAGGGCGCAGCCTGGCCGGTTTGCGTGTGGGCTACGCGATCGGCTCGCGTGAGCTGATCGAAGGGTTGGAGCGCGTCAAGAATTCCTTCAACTCCTACCCGATCGACATGTTGGCCAGCGAAGTCGCCATCGCCTCCCTCGAGGATCAGTCGCACTTCCAGGCGTGCTGCGAACAAGTCATGGCCACCCGCGAGTGGACACGCCAACAGCTCGAGACGATGGCGTTCGAGGTCCTGCCATCACAGACCAACTTCCTGTTCGTGCGTCACCCCCGGCACAGTGGGGCTAGCCTGTTCAGCGGTCTGCGCGAGCGCGGCATTCTGGTTCGTCATTTCAACAAGGATGGCCTCAGCGATTTCCTGCGTATCTCGATCGGCACCGATGACGAGATGGGCAGCCTGGTCGAAGCGTTGCAGGTCATGGTCTAGCCGGGCGCCATCAAAATGGTACCGGCTTGCCATCCCAGTCCCAGAAACTGCCGCTCTCGTCGGGGCGGCGGTCTTCCATTACCGCGAGCAATCGCGCCGCCACGAAATCTGGCGTGAATAGCTTTCCCTCCGGAACTCGACGCTGGAAGGGCCGGGACAGGCCGGTATCCGTGGTGCCGGGATGGAGATTGAGCACTATCGCCTGCCGGTTGTAGCGCGCCAGCTCGACGGCGGCAGTGCGCAGGAACATGTTGTGTGCCGCCTTGCTGGCTCGATAGCCGTACCACCCACCCAGTCTGTTATCGCCGATCGAGCCCACCCTGGCCGAGAGGCTGGCGATGATGGCGGGGTGGTGACCCTTGAGGGAATCGACTAACGTCTGGATCAGCAGAACCGGCGTGATGGCGTTGACGTGAAACAGCGTGGACAGCGTTTCGGCGTCTAGGTCCTCGAGCCGCTTGTCCGGCGAGATCCCGCGCCGCTCGTCATGCAACAGGCCTATGGCATTGAACAGCAGGTGCAGGGGCGCACCATCCAATTGCGTCTTCAGCGCCTTGAGCCCCTCCCCGGTCGTGACATCGGCTTTCAGATTTTCGACTCGGCGATCTTCGTGCTCGAGGCTCTGACGGGAAACCGCAATGACACGCCCCGGACGATCACTCTTCAATAACCGTCTCAGCATGGCCTGACCGATACCACCGCCGGCACCGGTCATTACAGCCGTGAATCCTTCGGGTAGCGCTTGCAGCACGGCTTTTCCCCTCGCCTGGAGATGAATTCATCGGTACGGCAAGAAGACTAGTTGATACGGCCACGAGATGCGTCACCCGGGATCTTCCGAGGATGCCGCCATAAAAAACCCCAGCCTCTTTCGAAGCTGGGGTTGGGTATAGAAGCCTGACGATGTTCGGGCCGGCCACCCGGCGCGCGGCACTCCGCGACTTGACTCGTCTCCTCCTGAGACTCGCCCTTCGAGCCCGCTGAATCGGTTCCCGCTCGTTCCCGACGAACGGGTCCAGGGGAGGCCCTTGAACGAATGAACCCCGACCAATGGCCGGGGTTCGAAATAAGTGCCTGACGATGACCTACTCTCACATGGGGAGACCCCACACTACCATCGGCGCTAAGCGGTTTCACTTCTGAGTTCGGCATGGATCAGGTGGTTCCCACTCGCTATGGTCGTCAGGCAAAACTGACGCTGAAGCGATCTTTTCCTCGCATCGCTTCAACTGATTCGGATCATGCTGACGGCTACGTCTCGTTTGGCCGGCTCTTCCTCGGCCCGCGTATCCAGTCATTGTCGTACTAATCGCTCGACCTCGCGTCCCGGCTTTCGCCACGACGCCTCTTTCCAAAACCCCTTGGGGTTATATGGTCAAGCCTCACGGGGCATTAGTACACGTTAGCTCAACGCCTTGCAGCGCTTCCACACCGTGCCTATCAACCAGCTAGTCTTGCTGGACCCTTTAGGAGACTCGAAGTCTCAGGGAGATCTCATCTTGAAGGAGGCTTCCCGCTTAGATGCCTTCAGCGGTTATCCCGTCCGCACATAGCTACCCGGCGATGCCACTGGCGTGACAACCGGAACACCAGAGGTGCGTCCACTCCGGTCCTCTCGTACTAGGAGCAGCACTTCTCAAATCTCCAACGCCCACGGCAGATAGGGACCGAACTGTCTCACGACGTTCTAAACCCAGCTCGCGTACCACTTTAAATGGCGAACAGCCATACCCTTGGGACCGACTTCAGCCCCAGGATGTGATGAGCCGACATCGAGGTGCCAAACACCGCCGTCGATGTGAACTCTTGGGCGGTATCAGCCTGTTATCCCCGGAGTACCTTTTATCCGTTGAGCGATGGCCCTTCCATACAGAACCACCGGATCACTAGAACCTACTTTCGTACCTGCTCGACGTGTCTGTCTCGCAGTTAAGCACCCTTATGCTCTTGCACTCAATGCACGATTTCCAACCGTGCTGAGGGTACCTTCGTGCTCCTCCGTTACGCTTTCGGAGGAGACCGCCCCAGTCAAACTACCCACCACACACTGTCCTCACACCGGATCACGGTGCCAAGTTAGAACGCCAATGATGCCAGGCTGGTATTTCAAGGTTGGCTCCACCCGAACTGGCGTCCGGGTTTCCAAGCCTCCCAGCTATCCTACACAAGCAACATCAGCGTCCAGTGTGAAGCTATAGTAAAGGTTCACGGGGTCTTTCCGTCTAGCCGCGGGTACACAGCATCTTCACTGCGATTTCAATTTCACTGAGTCTCGGGTGGAGACAGCGTGGCCATCATTACGCCATTCGTGCAGGTCGGAACTTACCCGACAAGGAATTTCGCTACCTTAGGACCGTTATAGTTACGGCCGCCGTTTACCGGGGCTTCGATCAAGAGCTTCGCCTTACGGCTAACACCATCAATTAACCTTCCGGCACCGGGCAGGCGTCACACCCTATACGTCCGCTTACGCGTTAGCAGAGTGCTGTGTTTTTAATAAACAGTTGCAGCCACCTGGTATCTTCGACCGGTTCGAGCTCGGGACGCGAAGTCCTTCACCCTAAGCCGGCGCACCTTCTCCCGAAGTTACGGTGCCATTTTGCCTAGTTCCTTCACCCGAGTTCTCTCAAGCGCCTTGGGATTCTCACCCTGACCACCTGTGTCGGTTTGGGGTACGGTCGCATGTGATCTGAAGCTTAGAGGCTTTTCCTGGAAGCGTGGCATCGATGACTTCCGGACCGTAGTCCGTTCGTCTCGTCTCTCGGCCTTAAGGACCCGGATTTGCCTAAGTCCTCAGCCTACTGACTTTCACCAGGACAACCAACGCCTGGCTCACCTAGCCTTCTTCGTCCCCCCATCGCAACCACATCCGGTACGGGAATATTGACCCGTTTCCCATCGACTACGCTTTTCAGCCTCGCCTTAGGGGCCGACTCACTCTGCTCTGATTAACATAGAACAGAAAACCTTGGTCTTCCGGCGGGGGAGTTTTTCACTCCCCTTGTCGTTACTCATGTCAGCATTCGCACTCGTGATATCTCCAGCATGCTTCTCAACACACCTTCACAGACTTACACGACGCTCCTCTACCGCTCATCCAGAGGATGAACCCGTAGCTTCGGCATCTGGTTTGAGCCCCGTTACATCTTCCGCGCAGGCCGACTCGACTAGTGAGCTATTACGCTTTCTTTAAAGGATGGCTGCTTCTAAGCCAACCTCCTAGCTGTCTATGCCTTCCCACATCGTTTCCCACTTAACCAGAATTTGGGGGCCTTAGCTGACGGTCTGGGTTGTTTCCCTTTTCACGACGGACGTTAGCACCCGCCGTGTGTCTCCCACGCTCTACTCACCGGTATTCGGAGTTTGCCTCGGGTTGGTAACCCGGGATGGGCCCCTAGCCGAAACAGTGCTCTACCCCCGGCGGTAATACGTGAGGCGCTACCTAAATAGCTTTCGAGGAGAACCAGCTATCTCCGAGCTTGATTAGCCTTTCACTCCGATCCACAGCTCATCCCAGCATTTTTCAACATACTTGGGTTCGGGCCTCCAATTGATGTTACTCAATCTTCACCCTGGCCATGGATAGATCGCCCGGTTTCGGGTCTATATCCAGCGACTGGTCGCCCAGTTAAGACTCGATTTCTCTACGCCTCCCCTATACGGTTAAGCTCGCCACTGAATATAAGTCGCTGACCCATTATACAAAAGGTACGCGGTCACCGAACAAGTCGGCTCCCACTGCTTGTACGCACACGGTTTCAGGATCTATTTCACTCCCCTCTCCGGGGTTCTTTTCGCCTTTCCCTCACGGTACTGGTTCACTATCGGTCAGCCAGGAGTATTTAGCCTTGGAGGATGGTCCCCCCATGTTCAGTCAGGGTTTCACGTGCCCCGACCTACTCGATTTCACACATTCAGGTTTTCGACTACGGGGCTATCACCCACTATGGCCGGCCTTTCCAGGCGCGTTCGTCTAACCAGTCACATGCTTAAGGGCTACTCCCCGTTCGCTCGCCGCTACTGGGGGAATCTCGGTTGATTTCTTTTCCTCGGGGTACTTAGATGTTTCAGTTCTCCCGGTTCGCTTCCCAACACCTATGGATTCAGTGTGGGATACCCAGCTTGTGCTGGGTGGGTTTCCCCATTCGGACATGTCCGGGTCGCAGGTTGTTTGCCACCTCACCGAACCTTTTCGCAGGCTACAACGTCCTTCATCGCCTCTGGCTGCCAAGGCATCCACCGTGTGCGCTTAATCGCTTGACCATATAACCCGAAGGAGTCTGGTCGCGCGATTAGTCTAACGACAATTGCCGGATACGCTTGAGACGTATCACTTTCGTTCTTCTCTTGCGAGAAGAACTGTCAGCATGATCCAAATTGTTAAAGAGCGTTTAAAGCTGGAAGCTTTAAGCTGGAAGCTCTCAGACAACTCCAGGTCAAACCTGGGTTGGAGACAGCGTCTAGCTTAAAACTTCGATGACTGTGTGGCGCGTTTTCTCAGGAAAGACATGGTGGAGCCAAGCGGGATCGAACCGCTGACCTCCTGCGTGCAAGGCAGGCGCTCTCCCAGCTGAGCTATGGCCCCAGATAATCCAGCTATCTGGCGAAATTGGCGGGTCTGGGCCGATTCGAAAAAACCCGGCGACCTCACCCTCTCTTTTTGACACCCCGGGGGTGCGCTCTAACCAACTGAGCGTGAGATGGTGGGTCTGGGCCGATTTGAACGGCCGACCTCACCCTTATCAGGGGTGCGCTCTAACCAACTGAGCGTGAGATGGTGGGTCTGGGCCGATTTGAACGGCCGACCTCACCCTTATCAGGGGTGCGCTCTAACCAACTGAGCTACAGACCCGTTGGTCACTGGGTGGCTTTCGAGAGCCTTTCCACAGTCATTGCTCTTGGCCGATCAGGTAATTGATTGTGGACGCTTGAACCACGTGAAGCTGGTCGTTTAAGGAGGTGATCCAGCCGCAGGTTCCCCTACGGCTACCTTGTTACGACTTCACCCCAGTCATGAACCACACCGTGGTGATCGCTCTCCCGAAGGTTAAGCTAACCACTTCTGGTGCAGTCCACTCCCATGGTGTGACGGGCGGTGTGTACAAGGCCCGGGAACGTATTCACCGTGACATTCTGATTCACGATTACTAGCGATTCCGACTTCACGGAGTCGAGTTGCAGACTCCGATCCGGACTGAGGCCGGCTTTCTGGGATTCGCTCCACCTCGCGGTCTCGCAACCCTTTGTACCGGCCATTGTAGCACGTGTGTAGCCCTACCCGTAAGGGCCATGATGACTTGACGTCGTCCCCACCTTCCTCCGGTTTGTCACCGGCAGTCTCCTTAGAGTTCCCGACCGAATCGCTGGCAAATAAGGACAAGGGTTGCGCTCGTTACGGGACTTAACCCAACATTTCACAACACGAGCTGACGACAGCCATGCAGCACCTGTCTCAGAGTTCCCGAAGGCACCAATCCATCTCTGGAAAGTTCTCTGGATGTCAAGGGTAGGTAAGGTTCTTCGCGTTGCATCGAATTAAACCACATGCTCCACCGCTTGTGCGGGCCCCCGTCAATTCATTTGAGTTTTAACCTTGCGGCCGTACTCCCCAGGCGGTCGACTTATCGCGTTAACTGCGCCACTAAGTCCTTAAAGGTCCCAACGGCTAGTCGACATCGTTTACGGCGTGGACTACCAGGGTATCTAATCCTGTTTGCTACCCACGCTTTCGCACCTCAGTGTCAGTGTCAGGCCAGAAGGCCGCCTTCGCCACTGGTATTCCTCCCGATCTCTACGCATTTCACCGCTACACCGGGAATTCTACCTTCCTCTCCTGCACTCTAGCCTGGCCGTTCCGGATGCCGTTCCCAGGTTGAGCCCGGGGCTTTCACAACCGGCGTGCCAAGCCACCTACGCGCGCTTTACGCCCAGTAATTCCGATTAACGCTCGCACCCTCCGTATTACCGCGGCTGCTGGCACGGAGTTAGCCGGTGCTTCTTCTGCGAGTGATGTCCTTCCTCTGGGGTATTAACCCAGAGGCTTTCTTCCTCGCTGAAAGTGCTTTACAACCCGAAAGCCTTCTTCACACACGCGGCATGGCTGGATCAGGCTTTCGCCCATTGTCCAATATTCCCCACTGCTGCCTCCCGTAGGAGTCTGGGCCGTGTCTCAGTCCCAGTGTGGCTGATCATCCTCTCAGACCAGCTACGGATCGTCGCCTTGGTAAGCCGTTACCTTACCAACTAGCTAATCCGACATAGGCTCATCCGATAGCGCGAAGTCCGAAGATCCTCCGCTTTCTCCCGTAGGACGTATGCGGTATTAGCGTGGGTTTCCCCACGTTATCCCCCACTACCGGGCAGATTCCTATGCATTACTCACCCGTCCGCCGCTCGCCACCAGGGAGCAAGCTCCCCGTGCTGCCGCTCGACTTGCATGTGTTAGGCCTGCCGCCAGCGTTCAATCTGAGCCATGATCAAACTCTTCAGTTTAAAGTCTGATAGTCCTTACTTCTCCCGAAGGAAAAAAGCGGACCAAACTTGGTTCAAGGTCAAACGAATCTTGACGAGTCGCTTGCCTCGACATGTCGTGACTGGCTGTCACGCGAGAACAAGCGCCCACATCAATTACCTGATCGATTGTTAAAGAGCGCCTTACTTTGCCGTTTCGAATCCAAGTGCTTGTCAGCGCTTGCTTTCTGGGCCGCCGTAAGGAGTGGCGTATTTTAAGGATCGAGGCGAGGATGTCAACGTCTTTTTTGTCGAATCCTGCTTGGCGTCGCGTGTTGCTGTCGGCGCCGATCCTTGCCAAGAAGCGGGAGCATTCTGCCTGCTTCCCTGGCCTCGCGTCAACCGATTATTTCAATCAAATCAACTGCTTGGCTTTCTTCTTCACCGCCTCCGAAAACCTGTCTCGGCGGCAGCGGATGCGTACTTTACGGATCGTCCGCCGCGTTGGCAAGCACTGATTGCAACTTTTTGATCATCCGATCCGACACACCCTCCCGCCACCAACCCCCAGAGACCGAAACGCCCGCGCGGGGCGGGCGTTTCAGCGATTCGAATCTTGTCCGACGCTAGTCATCCTGGGCGTTCTGCCCGCCCGCTTCACTACGACGCTTCTCTCTACGCGCCTTGTTCAGACGTCCCAGTGCCAATATCGGCCCCGACACGACATAGCAGCCGAACAGTGTCAGCAGCATCACGGAGGGCTCGATGGAGATCAGCACGAACAGCAGCACGATCGCCAGCAGGAACACGAACGGTACTGGCCCCTTGAAATCGATCTCCTTGAAGCTGTGGTAGCGCACGTTGCTGACCATCAGTACGCCGGCGGCGGCCACCACGACGGTCATCAGCACCTTGAAGCCCAACGACTCGGCATCGAAGGTGTGGAAGACCCATACGCAGGCAGCCACGATGGCCGCTGCCGACGGGCTGGGCAAGCCGACGAACCACTTCTTGTCGGTGCTGCCGATCTGAACGTTGAAGCGTGCCAGGCGCAGTGCGGCGCCCGCGACGAAGATGAATGCCGCGATCCAGCCGATCTTGCCGATGTCCTGCAATATCCAGGTGAACGCGACCAGCGCCGGCGCCATGCCGAACGAGACCATGTCGGCCAGGCTGTCGAACTCGGCGCCAAACGCACTCTGGGTATTGGTCAGTCGAGCGACACGGCCGTCCAGCCCATCGAGCACCATGGCGATGAAGATGGCGATGGCTGCCTTGGCGTAATCCCCGTTCATCGCAGCAACGATGGAGTAGAAGCCGGCAAACAGGGCCGAAAGCGTGAACAGGTTGGGCAACAAGTAGATGCCGCGGCGGCGGATGCGCTTGCCGTTCTCGACGGTTTCCTCGATGACTTCGTCTTCATCATCGAAGAGCGGAGACGTGGCCCCGATCGTGATCGTCTCGGGCTCTTGCTCGTGGTGGCGGTCATCCTGCGTCATGAAGCGAGTCCTTTAGTGTCGGGTGCGCCAAGGCATTGTAGCCGACTCATTCTACAGCCTAGCGGGAATCACGACAGATGCCTGCGAGAAAGCCGCATTCGTCAAACAAAACGGGGGCGCGACAGTCGTCGCGCCCCCGCATGAGCCATCGACCGATCGGTGATCAGTTCTTGCTCTTGTCGACCAGCTGGTTGGCCGTGATCCACGGCATCATGGCACGCAGCTTGGCACCGACCTGCTCGACCGGATGCTCGGCCGTCTGACGGCGGCGTGCATTCAGCGAGGCGTAGTTGCAGGCGCCCTCGGCGATGAACATCTTGGCGTACTCGCCATCCTGGATGCGCTTGAGCGCCTTGCGCATCGCCTCTTTCGAGCTCTCGTTGATGATCTCGCGGCCGGTCACGTACTCACCGTACTCGGCATTGTTGGAGATCGAGTAGTTCATGTTGGCGATGCCGCCTTCGTACATCAGGTCGACGATCAGCTTGAGCTCGTGGAGACACTCGAAGTAGGCCATCTCCGGAGCGTAGCCCGCTTCGGTCAGGGTCTCGAAGCCAGCCTTGACCAGCTCGACCGCGCCGCCGCAGAGAACCGCCTGCTCACCGAACAGATCGGTCTCGGTCTCGTCCTTGAAGGTGGTCTCGATGATCCCGCTGCGACCGCCACCGATGGCTGCCGCGTAGGAGAGGGCGATCTCCTTGGCCTGGCCGGACGCATTCTGGTGGATCGCGATCAGGTCGGGGATACCGCCGCCGCGCACGAACTCGGAGCGCACGGTGTGGCCCGGCGCCTTGGGCGCGACCATGATCACGTCGAGATCGGCGCGTGGCTCGACCTGGCTGTAATGGATGTTGAAGCCGTGGGCGAAGGCGATGGTGGCGCCCTCTTTCAGGTTCGGCTCGATCTCCTGCTCGTAGATCGTCTTCTGGTTTTCATCCGGCGCCAGGATCATGACCACGTCGGCGCTCTTGCACGCTTCCGCGACGCTGGCGACCTTGAGGCCGGCGCTCTCGGCCTTGGCTGCCGAGGAAGAGCCCTTGCGCAGGCCGACGGTCACGTCGACACCGGACTCCTTCAGGTTATTGGCGTGAGCGTGGCCCTGGGAGCCATAGCCGACGATCGTGACCTGTTTGGCCTGGATCAGGGAGAGGTCACAATCCTTGTCGTAATAAACGTGCATATCGAACTCCGGAAGTCGGTTCTGGCGAGCGTTCTGCTCGAAACTGTCGTACTGAACAACCCTTGGCGTTGGTGGCCATTGGCGCCGTCTGTCGCGGTGCCCGTCGCTTCAGCCTGACGCCACGATAAGCCAGGCAATATGTTGCGTAAAACGCTATATTTGCAATGCGACATTTCGGAATGTGAAACGACCATGGACTACCGCCCGCTCACCCACTTCCTGGCACTGGCCGACCACCTCCACTTCGGTCGGGCCAGCGATGCCTGCCATATCAGTCCATCGACGCTGAGCCGTTCGATTCGCCAGCTCGAGGAGACGCTCGGCGTCACGCTGTTCGAGCGCGACAACCGTCACGTCACGCTGACGCGGGAAGGCCTGCTGTTCCACGCCTACGCCCGGGAGACGCTGGAGCAGTGGCAGGCGATGCAGGCCACCTTGATGGCAGAGACCCGTGAGCTGGCCGGCGAAATCAGCATCTACTGCTCGGTCACCGCCAGCTACAGCTTCCTGTATCGACTGCTCAGCGAGTTTCGGCTGCGCCACCCGCGCATCGAGATCAAGCTCCACACCGGAGACCCGGCGGATGCCATCGCCCGCGTCCAGGCGGAACAGGAGGACATCGCCATCACGGCGCGCCCGCGCAGCCTGCCGGATGCGCTGGCATTCAAGCCGCTGGCGACATCGCCGCTGGTCTTCATCGCCCCGCGTGATGGTGCTGACTGGCTGCCGAAGACGCCGGATATACCGACCCCGTCGCAGTGGAAAGGGGTGCCGATGATCCTGTCGGAATCGGGCCTGTCACGAGATCACGCCGATACCTGGTTCCGTGCCATGGGGATCAGCCCGCGCATCTATGCCCAGGTCGCCGGCAACGAAGCGATCGTCAGCATGGTGGGGTTGGGATTCGGCGTCGGCATCGTGCCACGTATCGTGCTCGACAACAGCCCGCTGCTGGACCGCATCATGATCCTGCCGGTCAAGCCGGAGCTGCCTCATTACGACGTCGGCCTGTGCGTGCTCAAACGCCGCTTGAAGAGTGCGCTGATCGACGCGCTCTGGGCTCAGTTGTCGAACTGACCCGGACCGCCGCAGCAACGACAAACGCAAAACGCCCGACGGAATCGCTTCCGCCGGGCGTCTGTCCACCACCGGTCACCTACAACGTGAGCAGCTTGTCGCCACGCGCGATGCCGGATACGCCGGTCCGCGCGACCTCGAGGATACCGATCGGCGCCATCGCCTGGACGAAGGCGTCGAGCTTGCCGGCATCACCGGTGATCTGCACGGTATAGACGCTCGGCGTGACGTCGACGATCTGGGCGCGGAAGATATCCGCCGTACGCTTCACTTCATCGCGCGCGGCGCCCAACGCCTTGACCTTGACCAGCATCAGCTCACGCTCGATATGGTTGCCCTCGGTCAGGTCGACCAGCTTGACCACGTCGATCAGCTTGTTGAGATGCTTGGTGATCTGCTCGATCACGCGGTCGTCGCCCACCGTGGTGACGGTCAGCCGCGACAGCGACGGATCCTCCGTCGGCGCCACGTTGAGGGTTTCGATGTTGAAGTTGCGCTGGGAGAACAGCCCCACCACGCGGGACAGGGCGCCGGGTTCGTTTTCCAGCAGAATCGAGATGATATGGCGCATCAGGTCCGCTCCGTCTTCGAAAGCAGCATGTCACGCATGGAGCCCAGCGGCACCTGCATCGGATAGACGTGTTCGAAGGGGTCGACGTAGATATCGAGGAACACGAGCTCGTTGGTATCGGCGAAGGCACGCTCCAGCGCCGGCGCCAGCTCATCCAAGGTCGTCACCTTGATTGCGGTGAAGCCGTAGGCCTCGATCAGCTTGGCGAAGTCCGGCAGCGACTCCATGTAGGAGTGGGCGTGGCGGGACTTGTAGTTGAGATCCTGCCACTGGCGCACCATCCCCAACGACTGGTTGTTGAGGTTGACGATCTTGACGCCGACATCGAACTGCTTACAGGTCGACAGCTCCTGCATCATCATCTGGAAGCTGCCTTCACCGGTGAAGCAGACCACATCGTCCTGCGGATAGCTGAGCTTGATGCCCATCGCCGCCGGAAAGCCGAAGCCCATGGTGCCGAGGCCACCCGAGGTGATGAAGCGGTTGGGCTTGGCGAACTTGTAGTACTGGGCCGCGAACATCTGGTGCTGACCCACGTCGGTGGTGACGAAGGCTTCGCCGCGGGTGGCGCGATAGACCGCTTCGATCACCTCCTGAGGCTTGAGCGCTTCGCCCGCCTTCGAAGGCTCGTAGAGCTTGCCTTCGCGCTCGGCCCGCCAGCCCTCGATGCTCTTCCACCACTCGCCCAGCGCTTCGGCGTTGGACGCCTCGCGATCCTGGACCAGGCTGATCATCTCGTCGATGACGCTGCCCGCCGCACCGACGATGGGCACGTCCGCGCGCACGGTCTTGGAGATCGAGCTGGGGTCGATATCGACATGCACGATCTTCGCGGTGGGGCAGAACTTCGAGGTGTTGTTGGTGACGCGGTCGTCGAAGCGCGCGCCGATGGCGACGATCAGGTCGGCATGATGCATCGCCATGTTGGCTTCATAGCTGCCGTGCATGCCGAGCCAGCCCAGCGACTGGTGATCGCCCTGGGGATAGCCGCCGATTCCCATCAACGTGGTGGTGATCGGGAAGCCGAGCCGCTGGACCAGATCGGTCAACGCTTCGCTGGCCCGCCCGGTGACGATGCCGCCGCCGGTATAGAACACAGGCCGACGCGCCTTGAGCATCATGTCGACGGCCTTCTTGATCTGGCCGCTATGCCCGCGGGTCACCGGGTTGTAGGAACGGATCTTGACCTTTTTCGGGTAGACGTATTCGTAACGCTCGGTGGGCGCGGTCATGTCCTTGGGGATGTCGACCACCACCGGGCCGGGTCGGCCGGTGGCCGCCAGGTAGAACGCCTTTTTCAGGACTTCGGGGATCTCGCTCGGGTGGCGGATCGAGAAGCTGTGCTTCACCACCGGACGCGTCACGCCGACGATATCGGTTTCCTGGAAGGCATCTTCCCCGATCAGGTGGCTGGCGACCTGGCCGCACAGCACCACCATCGGGATCGAGTCCATGTAGGCCGTGGCGATGCCGGTAACGGCGTTGGTGGCGCCCGGGCCGGACGTGACCAGCACCACGCCGGGCTTGCCGGAGGCGCGAGCATAGCCATCGGCGGCGTGGGTCGCGGCCTGTTCATGACGAACGAGAATGTGTTGAACGCTATCCTGGCGGAACAGGGCATCGTAGATATGCAACGCCGCTCCGCCCGGGTAGCCATAGATGCGCTCGACGCCTTCGTCTTTCAGAAAGCGGGCGATCATATCGGCGCCGGAAAGTAATTCCACTGGTGAGTCTCCCCTGGAAGTTCGAGTGCCGCTTCGCGGTTCTGATGACAGAACCCGGGTCGTGAATGGTTGGCGCGATTCACGAACACGAAGCTCAATCACGGCGATACGCCGCTGCCGACGGTTGAACGTCGGCGCCTGATGCCATTTCCTGGCGTCCTGGGCCCGGGGTGGGGACCCGCACTCTTAGGAACCGTTGGCACCTTGGCACCGACGGCTCCTGACACGGCAGATCGCCGTATCGGGGTTGGCGGGAACAGGCGTGTGGCCCGCGCCCTTCTTTCCTCAGAAAGATATCCTTCGACAGGCGGGTAGAGGTCGCTCGGAACCTACCCTTCACGCAGCGGCCGGGGATCGCCCGTCATTGGCTGCGCCCGCAATCAGGAACCGCCTAGATTCCACCAGCGCCACGGGACTGTCAACCTCCGGCGCCCACGGCCGGGACGCGAACGATTCGAGCGCCCGCTTCGCGCTAGCGGCATCGACTAAAGTTGAGGGGTTTCGCGCAGCGCCTCGCCGCCATCACTGCTGTACTGAATTTTAGCTGGCAACGAGTTCGAGGCGCCGATCGATGAGCTCGTGGACAATCCCATCTATGGAGTAACGCGCATGTCCCCCATCGTGAAATGGTCCGCGTTCGTGGCCATGGCAGGCTTTCTCTTCGGTTTCGACACCGCCGTGATATCCGGCGCGGACAAGCCCATTCAGGAACTGTGGGGGCTGAGCGATCTTCAGCACGGGCTGTTCATCATGTCGATGGCGCTATGGGGAACGGTGCTCGGCGCGATCTTCGGCAACTGGCCGACCGACCGGCTGGGCCGGCGCGCGACACTCTTCATCATCGGCGTGCTCTATTTCGTCTCCGCGGTGGGTTCGGCACTGGCCACCGATCCGTTCTGGTTCTCGTTCTTCCGCCTGATCGGCGGCTTCGGGGTGGGGATGTCCTCGGTCGCCGCGCCGGCCTACATCTCCGAGATCGCGCCGGCCGAAAGGCGCGGCAACCTGGTGGCGCTCTACCAGTTCAACGTGGTGTTCGGGATCTTCATGGCCTACGTCTCCAATGCCATCCTCGGCAGCCTGCTGGGCGACGACGCCTGGCGCTGGATGGTGGGGGTCGAGGCCATCCCGGCCCTCGTCTACACGCTGGCGCTGCTCAAGGTGCCGGAGAGCCCGCGCTGGCTGATCCTCAACAAGGGGGACACGCGCACCGCCGCCGACGTGCTGAACCAGATCGATCCGCAGCGAGATACCCAAGCACAGATCGAGGAGATCCAGGCGGCCGACCGCGAGGACAACAAGGTCCACTCGCGCTTCTTCTCGCGCCGCTATCGACTCCCCATCGTCCTGGCCTTCCTGATCGCCTTCTTCAACCAGTTCACCGGCATCAACTTCGTGCTCTATTACGCGCCGCGCATTCTCGAGGCCGCCCAGCTCGGCGATAACGCAGCCCTGCTGTCGACTGCCGGCATCGGCCTGATCATGGTGATCTTCACCATGATCGGCATGGCCCTGATCGACCGCTTCGGTCGGCGGACACTGATGTATATCGGCTCGGTGGGCTACATCGTCTCGTTGTCGATCATCTCCCACGCCTTCTTCACCGATAACCTGGGCGGTGCGCTGATCCCGTTGCAGCTGTGCCTGTTCGTCGCGGCCCACGGCATCAGTCAGGGCACGGTGATCTGGGTCTTCATCTCCGAAATCTTCCCCAACCGCGAGCGGGCACGCGGCCAGTCGCTCGGCAGCTTCACCCACTGGTTCTTCGCCGCCGTCATCACCCTGGTGACGCCATGGGTGCTGGGGATCTTCAACGGCGGGCCGGTCTTCGCCTTCTTCGCCTTCATGATGGTGCTGCAGATCGTCTTCGTCGCCTTCCTGATGCCGGAGACCAAGGGGATATCACTGGAGAAACTCCAGCAGAAGCTGTCGCCGAAGGGTGAATCGGGGCATTAAAAATGCCCGTGACGCCAGGCATCACGGGCAGGAAACGGTCAGGACGCGACCGTAGCTTCAGAAATGGAGAGTGACGCCAGGCCCGGTGCACCGCCGGGCCTGGTCATTACTTGTCGAACACCAGATGGTCGCCATCGGCGCGGACGCGAATCGTATCGCCCGGCAGGAACCGGCCGGAAAGCAGGTCCTGCGCCAGCGGGTTCTCGATCCGACTCTGGATCGCCCGCTTGAGCGGACGCGCCCCGAACACCGGGTCGAAGCCGACCACGGCCAGTTGCGCCATCGCATCACTGCTGACCTCGAGCTTGAGATCGCGTTCGGCCAGGCGGCTACGCAGGCGGTCGAGCTGGATCGAGGCGATCGCCTGGATCTGCTCCTGGCCGAGGGCGTGGAACACCACCACCTCGTCGATACGGTTGATCAACTCCGGCCGGAAGTGGTTGCCCACCACCGTCATCACCGCATCGCGCATGGCGGAATAGTCGCTCTCCTCGCCGCCCATGCGCTGGATCACGTCGGAGCCCAGGTTGGAGGTCATCACGATCACCGTGTTGCGGAAATCGACGGTGCGCCCCTGGCCATCGGTCAGACGCCCATCCTCCAGCACCTGGAGCAGGATGTTGAAGACATCCGGATGCGCCTTCTCCACCTCGTCGAGCAGCAGCACCGAGTAGGGTTTGCGACGCACGGCTTCGGTCAGATAGCCGCCCTCTTCATAGCCGACATAGCCCGGCGGCGCGCCGATCAGGCGGGCCACGGAGTGCTTCTCCATGAACTCCGACATGTCGATGCGCACCATCGACTCCTCGGTATCGAACAGGAAGTTGGCCAGCGACTTGCACAGTTCGGTCTTGCCCACCCCGGTGGGGCCGAGGAACAGAAACGAGCCGTTGGGCCGGTTCGGATCGGACAGCCCGGCACGCGAGCGGCGCACCGCATTGGCAACCGCCTTGACCGCCTCGTCCTGGCCAATGACTCGCTCGTGCAGGGCCTCTTCCATGCGCAGCAGCTTGTCGCGCTCGCCCTCGAGCATCTTGGAGACCGGGATCCCGGTCCATCGCGACACGACTTCGGCGATCTCCTCCTCGGTCACGTTGGAGCGCAGCAGCTGATGTGTCGAGGTGTCCGCACCATCGCTGTCGCTGCTCTCCGCGATCTGCTGCTCGAGCCTCGGGATCACGCCGTACTGCAGTTCCGACATTTTCCCCAGGTCGCCCTGGCGCCGGGCGGCCTCCAGGTCGATACGCGCCTGCTCGAGGTCGGCCTTGTACTGGGCCGCGCCCTGGATGCTGGCTTTCTCGGATTTCCAGACTTCCTCGAGATCGGCGTATTCGCGCTCGAGTTCGGTGATCAGAGTCTCGAGATTCTCGAGGCGCTTGCGCGAAGCCTCGTCGGTCTCCTTCTTCAGCGCCTCGCGCTCCATCTTGAGCTGGATCAGGCGCCGGTCGAGCCGGTCCATCTCTTCCGGCTTGGAGTCGAGCTCCATGCGAATGCGCGATGCGGCTTCGTCGATCAGGTCGATCGCCTTGTCGGGAAGCTGCCGGTCGGTGATGTAGCGGGTCGAGAGCTTGGCCGCGGCGATGATCGCCCCATCGGTGATGTCGACCCCGTGGTGAACCTCGTAGCGCTCCTTGAGCCCCCGCAGGATAGCGATGGTGTCCTCCTCGCTGGGCTCGTCCACCAGCACCTTCTGGAAGCGCCGCTCCAGGGCCGCGTCCTTCTCGATGTACTGGCGATACTCGTCGAGCGTGGTCGCGCCGACGCAGTGCAGTTCGCCGCGGGCCAGCGCCGGCTTGAGCATGTTGCCGGCATCCATCGCGCCCTCGCCCTTGCCGGCACCGACCATGGTGTGCAGCTCGTCGATGAACAGAATGACGCGCCCCTCTTCCTTCGACAGCTCGTTGAGCACGGACTTCAGCCGCTCCTCGAACTCGCCACGGAACTTGGCGCCCGCCAGCAGCGAGCCCATGTCGAGAGAGAGCACTCGCTTCTCTTTCAGCCCTTCGGGCACCTCGCCATTGACGATACGCTGTGCCAGCCCTTCGACGATCGCGGTCTTGCCCACGCCTGGCTCACCGATCAACACCGGATTGTTCTTGGTGCGACGCTGCAGGACCTGGATCGTGCGCCGAATCTCGTCATCGCGACCGATCACCGGATCGAGCTTGCCCTCGGTTGCCCGGGCGGTCAGGTCGAGGGTGTATTTTTCCAGCGCCTCCCGCTTCTCTTCGGCATTGGCATCATCGACATTGGCGCCGCCGCGCAGCTCGCCGATCGCCGTGGCCAGTCGCTTGCGGTCCAGACCCGATTGGGTCAACACCTTGGTGAGCCCATTCTTCATGTCCAGCGCCGCGAGCAGCACCAGCTCGATCGCGATGTACTGGTCGCCGCGGGTCTGGGCCTCGCGATCGGCCAGGTTGAACAGCCGCGCCAGGTCCTGGCTCATGCTGACGTTGCCATCGAACTGGCCGACTTCGGGCAGCTTGTCGAGATAGCCGGCCAGCCCTTCCCGCAACCGGCTGACGTCGCCGCCCGCCTTCTGTACCAGACCCTTGATGCCGCTATCGCGCATCTCGAGCAGTGCCATCAGCAGGTGCCCGGGGTCGAGCTGGTTGTGTCCTCGCCCTACCGCCAGCGACTGCGCTTCGGCCAGGGCGTTCTGTAGCTTGGTCGTCATGCGATCCATACGCATATCTTCGCCTCCAAGGAGCCGTTGCAGGTCATGGCCCGGCGGCTCGGTTATTCATTAGTTGACACTTAAATGGAGGTATGTTGGATCTTTTCAAGCGAAGCGAATGAAAAATTCGCCGCGACAGAACGCCACAGACGAATGAAATTCATGGAGTGAGGAGATTCCGGCGACCGTGAAGGCGAATCAGCGCAGCCAGATCATGCTGGCCATGCGCCCGGTACGGCCGTCATCGCGGCGATGGGAGTAGAAACGGGATTCACAGGCGGTGCAGAAATGACCGCCGCTGATCGAATGCACGCCGACACGCTCCAGCCGGAGTCGGGCGAGCCGGTAGAGATCCGCCATGTAATGCCCCAGGCGATAAGGGCTGCGATCGAAAGCCATCTCGGCTTCCGGCTGCAGTGCCACGAAGGCTTCGAAGACTTCCGGGCCGACCTCGAACTGGGCATTGGAGATGGCCGGCCCCATCCACGCCATCAACTCCTCCGGGTCGACACCCAGTGCCGCCACGCTCGCCTCCAGCACGCCCCCCGCCAGCCCGCGCCAGCCGGCATGGGCCAACCCGACCCGCGTTCCCTGGCGATCGCAGAAGAAGACCGGCAGGCAATCCGCGGTGAGGATGACGCAGGCGTGGCCGCGATCGAACGCCACCGAGGCGTCGGCCTGGGGCGGATGCTGCCGGTACCCGTCCTGGAAGTTCTGCATGACGCGTGCGCCATGCACTTGGTCGAGCCACAACAGCGGCCGCTCGTCGCCGACCTCCGCCGCCAGCCGGTCACGGCAGCTAATCACGGAGTGGGGATCGTCCCCGACGTGAGCCGCCGGATTGAAAGCCGCAAAATCGCCACGGCTGGGCCCGGTCTCGCGCGTGGTGACGAGGGCACCCACGGTGCTCGGCGCGAGCCAGTCAGGTAGCAGCAGGGTCGGCGCGTCGCTCATCGATGGCTCGGAGTCATTCGTCAGTGGCGACGAACACGAGGATGAATGCATCAATCGGCCTCCTGATCCTCACGCAGTGCATCCAGCAGCAGAAACATGTCGTCGGGTAGCGGTGCCTTGCACTCGATCGGCGCCCCGTTGACGGGGTGGTCGAAGCGCAGTTTATGCGCATGCAGGGCCTGGCGCGGAAACGTCCTGAGCAGCGTCTTCAGCGAGTCGCCCGCCCCGGCCGGCAACTTGAGCCTTCCCCCGTAGACCGGGTCGCCGATCAGCGGGTAGCGAACGTGCGCCATGTGCACCCGGATCTGATGCGTCCGACCGGTCTCGAGCCGGCAGCGAACGTGAGTGTGCGCGCGAAAGCGCTCGGTGACGCGATAGTGCGTGACCGCCGGCTTGCCCGAGGCGATCACCGCCTGACGCTGACGATCCTTGGGGTGACGCCCGATCGGCGCATCCACCTTGCCGCCGGCGGTCATCGCACCCACCACGATGGCATCGTACTCCCGCGACACCGTCCGCGCCTGCAACTGAGCCACCAGCGCGGTCTGCGCCGTCAGCGTCTTCGCTACCATCATCAGCCCGGTCGTGTCCTTGTCGAGACGATGAACGATACCCGCCCGTGGGATCGCCGCCAATGGGGCATGGTGATGCAGCAGTGCATTGAGCAGCGTGCCATCGGGATTGCCGGCGGCGGGATGCACGACCAGCCCGGCAGGCTTGTCGATCACCATGACGTCGTCGTCCTCGAACACGATCGACAGCGGAATCTCCTGAGGCTCCCAGCGGGTCTCTTCCTCGAGCCGGGTGTCGAGTGCTAGCCGCTCGCCGCCGATCACCTTATCCTTGGGCCGGGCCTTCTCTCCGTCGACCGTCAACTCGCCCTGCTGAATCCAGCTCTTGAGGCGCTCTCGCGAGAATTCGGGGAACATTTCGGCTGCGGTCTGGTCGAGACGTCGCCCTGCCAGATGCTCGGGTACACGCTCATCGCGCTTCAGGATGTCAGCCATACGTGAGGATCGGTTCCGTTTCGCCGGTACGTGTCGCCGCTGCGTTTCGTCGGCGCGTTTCGTCGGTACAAGGGTTTGCTTTATAGTGAGTCGAATTCGGCGGATTCTAGCACGGCCGCCAAGGAATGGTTGATACGAGGATGATGATGCGATTTTCTGCGCGATGTTCCGCTCTGGCCGCCCTGTTGCTGGCAGGCGCACTGCTCGCTGGCTGTGCCAGCAATGAGCCTGCCCCCGACCTGCAGGAGCAGGATCTTTACCAGCAAGCCCAGAGCTCCCTCGATGCCGGCCGTTACAGTACCGCGGTAACGCAGCTGGAAGCGCTGGATACCCGATTCCCTTTCGGCCGCTATGCCGAACAGGCGCAACTCGAACTGATCTACGCCTACTATCGAGTCGAGGACTGGGAAAAGACTCGCGCCGCCGCCAGTCGCTTCATTCGCCTCCATCCGGATCATCCGCAGGTCGACTACGCCTACTACATGCGCGGTCTCGGCGCCTATCAGGCAGGTCGCTTCAGCCTCGAGAGCATGGAGTTGATCGACATCTCCAAGCGTGACCTGGGTGCCTCACGTGACGCCTACGTCGACTTCGGCGAACTGGTGCGCCGCTTTCCCGACAGCGCCTACGCTCCGGATGCCCGTCAGCGCATCATCTACCTGCGCAACGTGATGGCGCGCCATGAGCTGCAGGTGGCCGACTTCTATCTGCGCAAAGGGGCCTATGTCGCGGCCGTCGAGCGCGGCCGCTGGGTGATCGAGCACTATCCCAAGTCCACCGCCACTCGCGACGCCCTGGCGGTGATGGTGGAGGGCTATCTGGGACTGAAGATGCGTGACCGCGCCGAAACCGTGCTGCAGACGCTGATCGAGAACGATCCGGACAATAGCCAGCTCGACGGCGATACCTTCGTGCCCAAGCACGTCAATGTCGACCCGCCGCTGACGGCCAAAGGCTAAAGCCACGAGCCACGAGCCACGAGCCACGAGCCACGAGCCACGAGCCACGAGCCACGAGCCACGAGCCACGAGCCACGTGGCCCAGATTGCGATCTACCAAGAAAAGCGCCAGCGACATTGTCGCTGGCGCTTTTCGTAGCTGCTGTTTAGCGCCCCGAAGCGGCGTAGCCCGTAGCTAGTTTCCCGGCTTCCAGCCGTTGACGATGGGATAGCGGCGGTCGCGCCCGAACCCTCTGAGCGTGACACGCACGCCGACCGGCGCCTGGCGGCGCTTGTATTCGTTACGGTCGACCAGCTTGACCACCTGATAGACGTCGTCGCGCTCGAACCCCGCCTCGATGATCGCTTCCGCGCTCATGTCGCCTTCGATATAGCGTTCGAGAATCGCATCCAGCACGTCGTAGCCCGGCAGCGAGTCGCTGTCCTGCTGATCCGGCGCCAGCTCGGCCGAGGGCGGGCGGCTGATGACCCGCTCGGGAATCGCCGGCTCCTGGGCGTTGCGCCAGTTGGCCAGCCGATAGACCCAGGTCTTGTAGACATCCTTGAGCGCATTGTAGCCGCCGACCATATCGCCATAGAGGGTGGCATAGCCCACCGCCATCTCGCTCTTGTTGCCGGTGGTCTGGACCATCAGTCCCTTCTTGTTGGAGATCGCCATCAGCAGCACGCCGCGCACGCGGGACTGCAGGTTCTCTTCGGTGGTATCCGCCGCCAGCCCGCTGAAGCTCTCGGCCAGTGTCGCGGTGAAGGCCTCGACCATCGGCGCGATCGGCATCACCTCGTAGCCGACGCCGAGCATCCTGGCCTGTTCGGCGGCATCGGCCTGGGATATCTCGGCGGTATAGTGATACGGCATCATCACCGCGTGGACTCGATCCGGGCCCAGCGCATCGACGGCAATGGCCAGCGACAACGACGAGTCGATACCACCGGAGAGCCCCATCACCACGCCCTTGAAACCGCTCTTGTTGACGTAGTCGCGAAGGCCGGTGACCAGCGCGCAGTAGAGATTCTCCTCGGCGCCCAGCAGTGGTTCACGCTCGCCCTCTTGCGGCTCCCAGCCCATGGCATCCCGGCTGAAGCGCACCGGCATCAGCCCGACCTGCCAGAACGGCGCCCGCACGGCGACCTCCCCAGTGGCGACCAGCACCAGCGAGCCGCCGTCGAACACCAGTTCGTCCTGGCCGCCGATGGCGTTGACGTAGACCAGCGGCTTCTCCACTTCACGCGCGCGCTCGGCGAACAGCCGCTCCCGCTCGGCGGGTTTGTCGAGATGGAACGGCGAGGCGTTGAGGGTGACCAGAATATCGGCGCCAGCCTCTGCGGATTGACGCACCGGCGCGCCATCCCACAGGTCCTCGCAGATCAGAATTCCGAGCTTCGCCCCCTTGTGCTCGACGATCAGGGGCTCGTGTCCCGGCTCGAAGTAACGATCCTCGTCGAATACCTGATAATTGGGCAGCGCCTGCTTGGCATATTCGCCGCGCCACTCACCGCCCAGCAGCACCCCAGCCAGGTTGTGACGTCGGCCGTCGCGAACGCCCGGATAGCCGATGATGACGAGGGTCTGCGGCGCGATCCTGTCGATCTTCTGCGCCATCTCTGCCAGGGCGTCCTGCAGTCGCGACTCCATCGCCTCGCGCAGCAGCAGATCCTCCGGCGGATAACCGGTCAGGAACAGCTCGCTGAAGACAACCACATCCGCGCCATGCTCGATGCGTGCCTCACGCACCGCCTCGATGGCCGCCGCGGTATTACCGGCGATATCGCCCACCATCGGGTCCAGTTGCGCCATCACCAGGGTCAGGTCTTGCATGGGTAAACTCGTCTCCAGACAGATGCGGCGCTCAAGCGCCTCGGTGGCCGTCATCCATTTTCGCGCATGCCGGGTACAGAGGCAAAACAGCGCCTCAGATCAGCCGGTACGGGGCCGGATCGACGATCGGCTCGCAGCCGATCAGCTGATCGACCAGCAACCGCGTGGCTGCCGGCGCCAGCACCAATCCGTTGCGATAATGGCCCGCATTGACGTGCAGACCGTCGAAGCCAGGCACCGCGCCGATCGTCGGCACGCCATCCGGCGAGCCGGGACGCAGCCCCGCCCACTGCTGCTCGACCGGACACCGGGCCAACTGCGGGATGATCGACAGGGCGCTGGCATGCAGCGACTCGAGGGCTGCCGACGTGGTCTGCTTGTCGAAGCCGACCTCTTCCAGCGTGGAGCCGGCCAGCACGCGGCCGTCTCCCCGCGGGATCACGTAGCGGCCATCCTTGAGCACGACCCGCTCGACCAGCCCCGCCGGCGCCTTGAAAAGGATCATCTGCCCCTTGACCGGACGCACGGCCAACTCGACCCCGATATCCGCCAGCAGCCCCCGCGACCAGGCCCCCCCGCAGATGATCGTCTGCCCGGCACGAATCGCCCCGGCGGACGTCTCCACCCCCTCGATCACCGATCCGCGCCGGACAAGGCCGGCTACCTCGCACCGCTCATGGATCTCGACCTGCGTCATGCGCTCGAGCCGCGCCCGCAGCGCCTTGACCAGGCGCGGATTGCGGATGCTGCCAAGCGTCGGCATCCACAACGCGTCATCGAAGCCTGGCGCCGCATTGGGCTCTCTGGCGTAGAGCTCCTCGGCGCCGATCGTGGCCAGCGGCTTGGCCACGTCCCGCGCCCAGCGCAGGGCTCGGTCGGCGTCGTCGACGCGCAGGTAGAGCAACCCCTTCTGGCGATACTCCGGGTCGATGCCCGTCTCCTCGAACAGCCGCCCGGCCAGCTCGGGGTAGCGCCCCTCGGACCAGCTGGAAAGGGCCGATATCGCTTTCGAGTAACGCCACGGGTAGAGCGGCGAAACGATACCGCCGCCCGCCCAGGAAGCCTCACGGCCACACTGGCCACGCTCGACCAACGCCACCGAATGGCCGGCATCGGCCAGCTGCAGCGCCGTCATCATGCCGATGACACCGCCGCCCACGATCAAGAAATCCTGCATGGTGTCGATATCCTGACAAAAGGACGATTCTATCATTCGTCCAGAACCCGGACGCCGCAATGGTCTCTCGAGCTTCATCCCTGCAACCCGGCACCGATCATCCGTTGACGAGGCGGCAGCAGCGAGGCTTCACACTCATCGAGCTGATGATCTGCGTGGTCATTCTCGGCATTCTGGCGAGCTGGGCCGCGCCCGGCCTGGCGAACCTGAGCGCCCGCATGACGCTGGACAAGGAAGTGGAACGGGTATGGCAGTTGATAAGAAGGGCAAGACAGGAAGCCGCCACCAGCGGGCAGCCGACCTGGCTCTGCCCGACCGAGGACGGGGTGACCTGCAGCAACAATGGCCAGTGGGACGATACCTTACTGCTGTTCATCGATGGCAATGGCAACGGCCAGCCTGACAATGACGAGCGCATGCTCGCGGTGAGTCGCCCCAACGGGAATCAGGTCAGCATTACCGCCAACAGCTTTGCCAAGGGCATGGGCTACACGCCGCTGGGATTCACCCGGGGGCGACAGTTCGGGACCTTCACCCTCACCAACCCGGCTGCGGCCGGGGGAGGCCACAGGATCGTCGTGCACTTTGCCCGTATTCGGCTCGACACGATCGCTGCCAAGGCAGTGAAAGACGAGAACTAGACCTGACGGGCCAGGCTCAATCGCAACTGCCGGGCGCCGGCGCGCGACTCCCCTGGCTGTCCAGACTCATGATGTCGCACGTTCCACTGGTGCGGCCATCCGCGCGACTGGCAGTGATCAAATAGCGCTGGCCGCCGTCGTCGATCTCCACGACCAGGCCATATCGGGCGGTGCCACTTTCCGGGGACTGACTGGGAGAGAGGCCCAATGTCGAGGGAGAGACGGCATCGCCGGACTCCTCCCCATAGCGGTAGGTCTGCGAGTAGCGCCGCTCCAGGTTCAGCGCCAGAGCCTGCATCGCCGCCTGGGCATCCCGCGCCTGCGCCCGCTCGACATAGCGGAGATAGTTCGGGATGGCGATGGCCGCCAGAATCCCGACGATCGCGACCGCGATCATCAGCTCGATCAGGGTAAAGCCGCGGGCACGCAATAGTTTATTCATCCGTCACTCCAGTCTGCGCCAGGTCACTCGGCCGAGCTGCATGCTGTTGAGCGGGGTCTCGGCAATCTTCGTCAACGCGCCATTGGTGCCGGCGCTCACTTTGGTTTCCTGGCCACCGTCATCGTCGAGCATCACTCGCGGGGTAAAGATCGCGCCATTGGTCGCGATAGCGATCGGCACATAGCGGGTGGCGTCATTCGACGATGGATAGTAGCTGTCCTGGTCGTCGACCTTGCCGTCACCGTTGACATCCAGCACCGGCGTCGGAAAGGCAGAGCCGTACCAGGCATTCAACTCATAGAGGTAGCCGGCATCCTCCGCACCGCAGACGCCATAGCCCGGGATCAACGATGAGAACAGAATCCGGTTGCCGCGTAGCGAGGGGCCATCGACGACCCTCTCGGTGTCCGCTAGATCGAGATACCAACCGTTTTCCGGATAGCGGCTGGTGTCGACGTCATCGAGATATCGCACCATGGGGGAAGAGGCGTCCTGATCGTCGAGCGTCGTCTGGTGGAAAGCGCGCCCGGCCAGATCGGCACGTGTCAGCGTGTCACTTCTGGCGACGCCGCCCACGAAGTCCCTCACCGCGTAGAAGCTGTCGGAGGCCCCGCGGTCCTGAGTGGTAGGCAAACCGTAGTTCTCCCCGCCGCCAGTGCCGAACAGCACCATCAGCCCGCCATCCGGATGTCTACCGACCTCCAGTGTCGAAGTGATGACCTGGCGCTCGCCCGCTCTGACGCCGCTGAAAAGCCGATGGACGCTATCTTCCCAGCCAGCCGGATCAGAAGAGGAGAGGTCGAAGCGCCAGATATTCCCTTGCAGGTCCGCGCCGTAGGCCAGATCGACGCGACCATCTTCATCGCGGTCCAACAGGGAGACGGTCATCATGCCGTTATCACCGCTGTTGTCGGCCACGCTCGGTGTCAACCGCACGACATCCGAACTCGACCAGTCGCCCCCAGCGCCACCATCGACGAAAAGAATGTAGAGACTGGCCTTGCCAGCCTCACTGGCATAGCCATTGCCGACCACCACGGCGAATCGCCCATTCTCCATCCGCACAACACTGGGTTGGTTGTAGATGTAACCCAGTTGCTGGTCATCCTCCCCGAACACGGCAGCGTCATCGGCGGGGTCATATTCCCAGAGTGCGAGCGCGCTGGCATTCGACTCACTGAAGCGAGCCGGATCGGTCACGTCGAGGGCGAACAGGCCCTTGCCGCCCGACCCCAGGCCGCTCGTCAGCAGCGAAAACCAGGCACCGGTGCCCGCCTCGCCATGGCGGGCATCCAGCACCGTCGGACTGCCGTCGACATAATAGCGATGCCGGTAATCGGGATCGGCGAGCTCGGGCAACTGCTCGAGCACGAGCCCGGGCACATACGCAACGCGCTCAACCCCGGTGGCCGCATCGAAGCCGTGGAGCATGCCATCATTGCCACCCACGTAGAGCATCTTGGCCCGCGTGCGTTGAGCAGTCCGGAATTCGGCATAGCTCGTGTCGCCCTCATCCGGCACGTAGTAGGTATTGGGCACGCCGACGAGATACGGCCGCGAGCCAATGAAATCGCCCAGCCTGGCGCTTTCGCGGCCGTTCAACCAGAGCCGGTCACGCAGACCGCCCCCGTTGCGCTGCTCGTTTTCGGTGTCGCCGCGGATGTACCCGACCACATTCTGCAGCCGCTGGGTCATGTCGACGCCGGCGCCCTCGAATGCAGTCGTCGTGAAGGGGATCCCCGCCCCCGTGTCGGGATCATGGGTAATGATCTGGCGATTGCCTGGCAGGGGTAGCTGGTTGCGGGCGCTCCACACACTGCTGATGACGCCATCCTTCCCGAGCTTCACTGCCTGGAGATCGCCGGACCAGCTGTATTGATTGTTGTAGAGCGTCTGGAAGACATAGTCCTCGACGTCGCCGTCATGGCCGATGGTGACGCCCGCTCCTGTGCGATTGGTGTTCTCCAGCACCTGATCCAGCAGTTCGCGCAACGTGTCCGCCAGCTCACCGATACGGTTGACCTCGAAGTAGGCGCCGGGAGATCCGTCTTCGCGGCGGCTGTCGTTGCCGTACTTGGCGGCGTAATACAGTGGTGTCTCGAGCTCCTGTCCCGTGTTGCCCGCGACCCGGTAGGTGGCCGTCGTCGCCGGGCTACCGTTACATGGGTCGCTCGGCGGACAGAGCGATCCGGGATAGCTGTTGGTGTAGTTATTGATTCCGGTGTGGACGTTGAAGCCGTCGCTCTGCTGAACCACGATCCGGTCGGCGCTCTCCCCGGTACCGTAGCGCCCACTGGTGCCGCTGAGAATATAGCCGAGGCCGAGCTTGTGAGACGCCGCGGCGCGGGTCACGCTGGTGGTGATCGAGAGACGCTCGTTCGAGAGCACGTAGCTCAGGCGTACTTCCGCATCGAAATCGTAATCTCCACCGAACTCCGAATCTTCCCAGTCAATCAGGAAGCTACCGCTCGAGCCGTCGGCCGCCTGCGATTCGACGAGGAAGTTGACGATCGCGCACTTGCCTCCCGCCGTGGTGTTGGAACAGGCGGGAATCAGGGAAACGGACTTGCCGGCACCGATAGGTATCGATACAAGCGGGACGTTGGACGCGAGTTGCACGGCATAGGTATCGATCGGCTGGCCATCGTTCCCCTCGGGGCCGCGAATGACGGTATCGTGGTGGGCGAAACGCGCCAGCCCGGCCACGCTGTAGCCGCCCTCCAGGCCCGGGGCATTAGGGCAGAGCCCCTTCGCATCGCTGAGCCCGGAGAGCGTCTTGGCCGTGCAGAACTTGTCACTGTCCGTGCCGGCGCTGGCGGGGGTCTGGCCAATGAAGTAGTCCCCGGAAATGCCCTCGGCCGCGCCGACGGCATTGGTCTGGGTCCGGATCTGGCCGGCCGAAACCGGTGACGAACCGGGAGCCCCCAGATCGTCGTTATCGAAGGAGATTTCGCTGGCATTGACCAGCAGCAACGAGTGTGCGGCACACCACTTGCCGGAGAGATCGTTGTCCCAGGCAGGTGATGTCAGCCCCGGAATATAGCTGGTCTCGACACGACCGGTTCCGACAGAGAACCTCTCCGTTGCCGATGTCTCTCCACCTATATAGCGCAGCGCCTCAAGGGCAATCTCGCCAAATGGGTTCCCCCAGTTGGAGCAACTGCCATTATTGAAAGAGCCTCGCCCCCAGGGGCAATTATCGCCCGAACTTGCGTTGTAGTTGCTGTCCTGATAGCTGTATTTCGCTATCTTCAGCGCATCGAGGTTGCTGACGATACCGCTATAGTCATCTGCGAACACGCCGGTGGCAGCGCTGAACTCGCTCCCGAAACCGCTGAAATTGGCTCTTAACACGCCGCCTTGCTTGTTGTTCTCGTAAGAGCCCGTAAACAGACCGAACTCGATATCGCTGGCATAGTCATGCAGCAAACCCGTGGGCTTCGGGTAGGCAGAGTCTGGATAGGCGGTACAGTTTTCACTCTCATCAGCGGCGGCACAGACTTCGACCCTGGCGCGATACTCCTCAGATCCTCGGGATAACCTGTAAGGGAAATCCCCCCAGTTCTGGCGTTCACCTCGCCATGGGCACTGCCACTGTTCGGTACTCGCCCATTTGGGCCAGCCTACCTTGCTGCCGCTCTCGTTGCCGGTGGCAACGCGAATCAGCGGGGGATCGTTCACGCTGCCAGAGTATATATTTTGTCGTGGATGATACGTCGTATTGCAGAATGTGACGGCGCTGGCGCCATTGAAGGGCGTGTTCTTGTTGATGATATTCGGGTCGGAAATGATTTTACTGAAGCTATGGGAATCCATCGGCAGAAACGCGCGCTCCAGCACCGTCGTTTCTGTCGCACTGTCTCGGTGTCTCTTGCCACCATACAGCGCCTTTCGAATGATATCGATCCGCGTCATTGTCGCCCAGTTGAGCAGATTTCCACTCCAGGATTTATTCCCGCTGCAACTGAATTCGTCATCGCCTGGCTTTCCGTTTCCGTTTCCGTTTCCGTTTCCGTTTCCGTTTCCGTTTCCGTTTCCGTTTCCGTTTCCGTTTCCGTTTCCGTTTCCGTTTCCGTTTCCGTTTCCGTTTCCAGCATTACCGATGCGTCTGAATGCCCCACCGTCAAGGTGAGTGTCGTAGTCATAGCAGCCACGGCTATCGAAATAGCCGTAGTATTCGATGTCGGGGCGGTAGGTGGAATCGATCGCCCCGTCGCCATCGAGGTCGGACCAATCGGTGTAGGCTTTCGAATACCAGTTGTGGTCATTGGAGAGCACCAGCATGCTGCGTGGCGACGTATCGGCCTGGGCGCTCAATGGCGGATAATGGGGCACATCGTCCGCTGCCCACCCCTGGGTCGCGGCTGTCATCAGCAGGCCGCCCAGCACCCAGCCCTTAATAGACATAGCGAGCCTCCAGGCGCTGAATCGATCGACCGCCCGGGCCGAACCCGATGCTGAACACCCGGAAGAAGTAACGCTGCTCTGGATCCTCTTCCGCCTGCCCTTTGACCGCCGGATCGACCTCCTGATAGCCGTCCACCAACGCTGGCGCGACACAGCCGATCATGTAGCGGGGTGCGGGCATGAAACCGCCGCTATCGCTGCTGTAGAGCGTAAAGTTGGCGACGGCTCCCGTACGCTCCAACGATTGCCAGTGAGTGTCATCATCGAGGCCATCCAGCGTCGTGATGCTGTAGCGCTCCCCTCCCGCATTGCAGAACAGTCCCAGGTCCCCGCTATTCTCGATGGCGACCTCGGCGGAGCGCAGTCCTGCCTCCGCGGCCTGGAACGCCATCTGGCGTGCCGCCTCGTTCGCCGAGAGCTGTTGCTGGACACGCGTCGAATCGCTGACTGCCAGTGCGAGCATCGACACCAACGCCACCATCACGAGCGTCACCAGCAGGGCGGCGCCACGTTGATTGCCAGGCATCACTGAGCGGTCTCCGGAAGATTGCGAAGTGCAATGGTCGTCTCCAGGCGTGTGCGCGCGCGGCCATCTTCGAAACTGACGGTCCCTTCTCCCCACGGGAAACTCTGAACGTAGCGCTCGCCGGTCGACTCCGCCGACGCAAGGATCAGCGCCAGCCTGACCGCCCTGACCGTGGTCCAGTTGACGTGCTCCCGCGACTGGAACGCATTGGAGTCATCGAGATATTCCCAGCGCATCGCCTCCACATCGTTGAGCAGAGGCAGCGAACGATGCATTTCGCCACCGGAGAGCGAGACCAGGCAGCGCAACGTGTGGCCATCCAGATAAAGGCCCGTGACGGCAATCGAATCGGCGTCGCTGCCGTCGGAAGACGGAAAAGAGGTACCGTCGCAGTGGGTCAGCGGCTGGCCGCTCAGCTCGGCGGCCCGATAACGAACCCATATTTCGTCATCCGAGTCGGCAGCGGCCAGCTGGCCGGCGGCAAAGGCGGGTATCTGCTTGTCTTCCGCCGGCGTGTAGCTGGGGAACAGCAGGCTCAGATCCTCCCAGCGATCGCTGTAGCCGGACAGCCAGATCTGCTGCTGAATCACGCTCAGCGCGAACCGCCGAGCATCCTGAACATCCTGGTTGGCCACGGAAGTCTGATAGCTTCTGCGACTGGACATGGTGTAGCTGGTCACCATGAGTACCAACATCAGGCCGATCAGCATCGCGACCATCAACTCGACCAGACTGACACCACGCTGGCGGGCCGGGAGAGATGCCAGGACGCGGCTCACAGTATCGTCTCCAGGCGCAGGCAGCCGCCGTCGGCCGCCACCGAGAAGTCGGCATCCTGCGGGCGGCACGTCACCTGAACGTCGTCGTCGGGCAGACGGCGCCAGGCGATGGAGAGATCGGCCTTCAAGAGGTCACCGTCCAGCTTCAGGATTTTCAACTGCGCTGCAGCATGGGGAAGTTGATCGCCCAATGAAGATAACCAGACGGTGATCAGGTCACATAGCCACTGATTGGGCCCCGAGCAGCCAACGGGGGCGCCATCGCGGATTCCTATTCCCTCCGATGCCACCCGGTCCGTTCGCAACTGCTCGATCAGATTGCCGCTCATGGCGACGGCTGCCGAACGCCAGCGCGCCTCGATCTCGTCCCGCTGGGTCATGAGTTGCAACGCGCCCACGCCAAGCAGCGCAATGCTCAGCACGAGCAGCGCAATCAAGGATTCGATCAGCGTGACCCCACGCTCGCGTCCACCGAGGCGAACGGTTGATCGCATCGAGACCGAACGCGGCTCGACAGTGAGACGGTGGGGCGGATTGGCGGACACGCGAGACTCCGCGGCGATTGCGCGGCCACCGGAAAGGATGGCCGACAAGGGTTCGGCAACCAGCGCCACTACGCGACTGGTTACATTTGTTTACCCTATATCGGCTCGAAGCTAAGAAGATTTAGCGCGGATCACGCCTCGCTGGCGATCACCCGCTCGCGGAGTTCCCGCGGCATGGAAAAGGTGATCGTCTCGGCGCGACCGGAGAGCTCCTCCGGCACGCTGGCGCCATGTGCCCTGAGCTTGTCGATGACTCCAGCAACCAGAACCTCCGGCGCGCTGGCACCGGCGGTGATGCCGATGGTGCCGACTCCCGCAAGCCAGGCGGGATCGATCTGTTCGGCATCATCGATCAGATAGGCCGGCGTACCGACGCGCTCGGACAGCTCGCGCAACCGGTTGGAGTTGGAGCTGTTGACGCTGCCCACCACCAGCACCAGGTCCGAGTCGGCGGCCAGCTCGCGGACCGCGTCCTGGCGATTCTGGGTGGCGTAGCAGATATCGTCCTTGCGCGGCCCCTGGATCTCGGGGAAGTGCTCGCGCAGGGCATCGATCACCCTGGCGGTGTCGTCCATCGACAACGTGGTCTGGGTGACGAACGCCAGCCGTGAGGGATCGCGCACCGGTAGCCTGGCGACGTCTTCCTCGTCCTCGACGAGATAGATCGCCCCGCCATGACTCTCGTCGTAGCGCCCCATGGTACCTTCGACCTCCGGATGGCCGGCGTGGCCGATCAGGATGCACTCCTGGCCGCGCTTGGCGTAGCGCAGCACTTCCATGTGCACCTTGGTCACCAGCGGGCAGGTGGCATCGAAGATCTTGAGCCCGCGACGCTCGGCCTCCTGCTGCACCGCCCGCGACACGCCGTGAGCCGAGAAGATCACGATGACGTCGTCGGGGATTTCATCGAGCTCCTCGACGAAGATCGCTCCCCGCTCACGCAGCGAGTCCACCACGAAGCGGTTGTGGACCACCTCGTGACGCACGTAAATGGGCGGTCCGAAGACATCGAGCGCGCGATTGACGATGTCGATGGCACGATCGACGCCGGCGCAGAAGCCGCGGGGATTGGCCAGCTTGATTTGCATAATGACCTCGCTTGATACGCTCGGATGTCGTGGTGAAAAACCGACCCGGGCTCAATGAGTCGTGGCGGGTTTCACGTCCAGGATTTCCACCTCGAAGGTCAGGGTACGCCCTGCCAGCGGATGATTGAAGTCGACTTCGACATGGCGATCGTCGACGCGGGCGATCACGCCGGGCAGTTCGCCACCGGCGGCATCGGCGAACGACATCACAGTACCGGGTTCCACGGCCTCCTCGAAAGCGTCACGTGAGAGGCGCTGCACGTTCTGCGGGTTGTGCTGGCCAAAGGCGTGTTCGGGGGAGATCTCGAAGGCACCGGTGTCGTTCGCCGCCATGCCCTTGAGTGGCGCCTCGAAGCCCGGCGGCAGGTTGCCGTCGCCGAGCTGAAACGTCGCCGGCTGCTTGTCCCGGGTCGAGTCCACCACTTCGCCGTCCTCGAGTTTCACCGTGAAGTGGAGCGTGACTTCCATGCCTTCGCCGACGCGGTAGTCGCGATCGTGCGGGTGGCCGTTCTCGCTCATGAGTCATCTCCTGTCGAGGAAGATTTGTCAGCCGAAGATTTACCCGTCGAAGCAGTCTTGTCGTCGGCGGCGTGAGAGGCCTTCGGTCGACGCGAATCGAGCAGCGACTGCAGGATCAGGCCGACCGCTCCCAGCGTGATCGCCGTGTCGGCCAGGTTGAACGCCGGGTAGTACCAGCCGCCCCAGTGAAACGACAGATAGTCGACCACATAGCCGTGCACCAGTCGATCGTAGAGATTGCCGATGGCGCCGCCGATCACCAGGGTCAGCGAGATCGCGGTCAGCGTCTCGCCGCGCTTGAGTCGCGAGAGCCACACCGTCAGCCCGACGCTGGCGCCGATCGCGATCAGCGCGAACAGCCAGCGCTGCCAGCCGGCGTGCTCGGCCAGGAAGCTGAAGGCGGCGCCGGTGTTGTGCAGCAGCGTCAGGTTGAAGATCGGCAGCACTTCCAGTGGCCGGCCGTAATCGAGATGCGCCGAAGCCAGCGCCTTGATGCCGAGATCGAGCACGATGACCACCAGCGATAGCCACAGCCAGCGCAGCGGGCGATGCATTCGATCGGTGGCGGGGTGGGAAGCGGAATCAGGCAAAGCGGCGTACCTCTCCCGGGCCATCCGGCAGGTTGGCGATGGAGCGCGCCGACAGCGTCGGGTGCTCGGGATTGGCGCCGACATCCGGCCGCCGCTCCCAGCTGCGCTCGTCCTTCTCGTACGGACTCATGCGTACCGCGACCTTGAGCCCCTCCAGCTCGGTGGACTTGGCATCGCCCGCTGCCGTCAACGGCTTCAGCGTGGCTTCGGAAGTGATCAGCACGAAACGCAGTTCGTCCTCGAAACGGGACAGCAGCGCGTGCAGTGCGTCGTCGACGTAGAGCGTCACCTCGCTGTCCAGGGCGCCCTTGATCACGCCCTCGTTGCGCGCATCCTCGAGCTGTTTGTTGACCGCCTGCTTGACCGCGATCACCTGTTCCCAGAACTGCCGCCCCATCTCGGCATTTTCAGGCAGTTGGCTCAGCCCGTCGTAATAGGTCTCGAGATGCACGCTCTCGCCACGCGCCCCGGGGATGTTCTCGTAGATCTCATCGGCGGTGAACGAGAGGATCGGCGCGATCCAGCGCGCCAGCGCCTCGACGATATGATAAAGCGCCGTCTGGCAGCTGCGTCGCGCCAGCGAGTCGGGCTGGGTGGTGTACTGGCGATCCTTGATGATGTCCAGATAGAACCCGCCCATGTCGCGGGCGCAGAAGTCGTGAACCTGCTGGTAGACGTCACGGAACCGATAGTCGCCATAGGCCTGCTGAATGCGCGCCTGCAGTTCGGCGGCGCGACCCACCGCCCAGCGATCCAGCGCCAGCATGTCGTCGAAGGCGACGGTGTCGGTGGCCGGGTCGAATCCGGTCAGGTTGCCGAGCAGAAAGCGCGAGGTATTGCGGATTCGGCGATAGACATCGGCGGTGCGCTTGAGGATCTCGTCGGAGACCGCCATCTCGCCGGAGTAGTCGGTAGAGGCGACCCACAGCCGCAGGATGTCGGCCCCCAGCTTGTCCATCACCTGCTGCGGCGCGACCACGTTGCCCAGCGACTTGGACATCTTGCGGCCCTTCTCGTCCACGGTGAAACCGTGAGTCAGCAGCGCCTTGTAGGGCGGATGGCCATCGATGGCGCAACCGGTCAGCAGCGACGAATGGAACCAGCCGCGATGCTGGTCCGAGCCTTCGAGGTAGAGATCGGCGCGGGGCCCTTGCTCGTGGCCGAGCGCGTGGGAGCCGCGCAGCACGTGCCAGTGGGTGGTGCCGGAATCGAACCAGACGTCGAGGGTGTCGGTCACCTTCTCGTACTGGTCGGCCTCGTCGCCCAGCAGCTCGCGCGGGTCGAGCCTGAACCAGGCCTCGATACCGTCGCGCTCGACATGTTCGGCGACGGTTTCCATCAGCTCGACGGTGCGCGGATGCAGCTCGCCGCTCGCCTTGTCGATAAAGAACGGGATCGGCACGCCCCAGTTGCGCTGCCGCGAGATGCACCAGTCGGGGCGATTGGCGATCATCGCGTGCAGCCGCGCCTGCCCCCACCCGGGAATGAAACCGGTGGCGTCGACACCCGCCAGCGCCTTGTCGCGCAGCGTGCGGCCATCGGCACCCTCGAGATCCATGCCCACGAACCACTGGGCCGTGGCGCGGTAGATGACCGGCGTCTTGTGACGCCAGCAGTGCATGTAGCTGTGGGTGATCCTGTCGTGGGCCATCAGCGCGCCGGCCTCTTCCAGCTTGGCGACGATCTGCGGATTCGCCTTCCAGATCATCTGGCCGCCGAACAGTGGCAGTGTCTCGACGTAGACGCCGTTGCTCTGCACCGGGTTGAGGATCTCGTCGAAGCTCATGCCGTAACGGCGGCAGGAGTGGAAGTCATCCTCGCCGTAGGCCGGCGCCGAGTGAACGATACCGGTACCGGCGCCCAGCTCGACGTAGTCGGCCAGATAGATCGGCGAGAGCCGGTCGTAGCCGCTCTCCAGTGCCGCCAGCGGATGCCGGAAAGCGATGCGCTCGAGACGTTCGCCCGGGGCGGTGGCGATGATCTCGCCGCTCAGGCCGAAACGTTCCAGGCTCGATTCGACCAGTTCCTCGGCCAGCAGCAGCAGACGCTCGCCGGTATCGACCAGGGCGTAGGTGAACTCCGGGTGCACGTTCATCGCCTGGTTGGCGGGAATCGTCCATGGCGTGGTGGTCCAGATCACTGCCGCCGCCGGCTTGGCCAGCGAATCCAGCCCGAACGCCGTCGCCAGTCCGGCATCGTCGACCGCCGGGAAGGCGACATCGATCGCATCGGACTGCTTGTCCTGGTACTCGACCTCGGCTTCGGCCAGTGCCGAGCCGCAGTCGAAGCACCAGTTGACCGGCTTGAGTCCCTTGAACACGTAGCCACCCTTGACCATCTCGGCCAGGGCACGAATCTCGCCCGCCTCGTTGGCGAAGTTCATGGTCAGGTAGGGGTGGTCCCAGTCGCCCTGAACCCCGAGGCGCACGAAGCCTTCCTTCTGCACCTCGACCTGGGCGGCCGCATACTCGCGGCACAGCGCCCGGGCCTCGTCCGCCGGCAGGTGCTTGCCGTGGGTGGTCTCGACCTTGTGCTCGATGGGCAGGCCGTGGCAGTCCCAGCCGGGTACGTAGGGGGCGTCGAAGCCGGCCAGGCTCTTCGACCTGACGATGAAGTCCTTGAGCAGCTTGTTGACCGCATGACCGATGTGAATGCTGCCGTTGGCGTAGGGAGGACCGTCGTGGAGCACGAAGCGCTCGCGCCCCCGACGTGCCTCACGCAGCTTGGCGTAGAGGTTCATGTCGTTCCACTGCGCGATTCGGCCCGGCTCCCGCGCCGGCAGATTGCCGCGCATGGGGAAGTCGGTCGAGGGCAGATTCAGCGTGTGCTTGTAGTCGCTCATGGCTTTTTCGGTCCGCTCAGGGCTGATGTCGTGGCACTCGAGGTTGGTATCGTGGCGCTCGAGGCTATATTCGTGCCGCTCAGGACGCTATCCGCGAGGCCCGAGCGGTATTCGTGACGTTCAAGCTGTTCAGTCGCCGCCGGCGTCATTGGGCGCCGCGTGCGCGGCCCCGCCGGGATTCGACGGTTCGGGTGGCAACGGTGCCGAGGCGAGCGGAAACCGTGCCTGAGGCAACGAGGCGGCGCAGAGTCCACCGGCTGCGGCCTCGATCTCCGCCGGCCCCGGCTCGGGAGCCGAGCCCGACTGCTGTTCCGGCCGCGCAAAATAGCGGCGAGTGTTGTCGAGATCGCGATGGATCTGCGCGACCAGGGCGTCGAATTGGTCGAACTTGGCTTCGCCGCGCAACCGGGCGCAGGGAACGACGGTGAGCATCTCGCCATAAAGGTCGAGCTCGCGATCCAGCAGATGTACCTCCAGCATCGGCTGATCGGCGCCCACGGTGGGACGCCAGCCGATGTTGGCCGCGCCCGCGACCCACTCCCCATTCGCCAGTCGGGTCGCGCAGGCGAACACGCCGCGCAGCGCCATGGGCCGCCGGGTCAGCGGGATGTTGGCGGTGGGCACGCCGATCGTGCGGCCCAACTGGCGGTCGCGGACGACCCGCCCCTGATAACCGTGAGGTCGGCCCAGCATCCGCGCGGCCTGGAAGAAATTGCCGCTGGCCAGCAGCGTACGTACCCGAGTGCTCGAGACGCGCTCGTCGTCGAGGGTGAAGGTTCGGGTATGCTCGACGGCAAAGCCGCGCTCGCGTCCGACGGCCTGCAGTAGCGTGAAGTCGCCGGCCCGGTCGCAACCGAAACGGAAATCGTCGCCCACCACCAGATGCTTCACCTGCAGACCGTCGATCAACACCCGCTCGATGAACTGCCGGGCAGTGAGGCTGCGCAAGGCATCGTTGAACGGCAGACACAGGATCCGGTCGGCGCCGTGAGCCTTGAGCAACGCCACCTTGTCGCGCAGCCGGGTCAGTCGCGGCGGCGCCTGGTCGCCGGCGAAGTACTCGCGCGGCTGCGGCTCGAAGATCACCACCGTGACCGGCAGCTTCTGCGACCGGGACAGCGTCTGCAACTGCTCGAGAATGGCCTGATGTCCAAGATGCACGCCATCGAAGTTGCCGATGGTCGCCACGCAGCCACGCGCCGCCTGGCCCTGCGGATCAGGGCTTCCGGGGGGCAAATTGTGCAGGCCTCGGATCAGTTCCATGGAGTCTGTTCCCGTTTCGACGCGAGCCGCGTCGCTGCCTCGAAAAGCGTCAGTATAAACAAGGCCCCTTCCCCTATCAGCCGTGCAGGCGGAAGTCTCTCAGACGGACGCCGCTGAGCGCCAGCCAGCCAAAATAGATCACCGAACCGCCGATCACCAATGCCGTCAGCATGACGGCGCGATGCAGCGCGCTCCAGGTCACCCAGGTGTGCCACTCCGGCGACAGCCACCATAGCGCGGCGCCCATCAGCAGGCAGCCGCCGACGACCTGGATGGCGTAGCGCCCCCAGCCGGGCTGGAACTTCAACACACCCTGACGGCGCAGTCCCAATCCCAGCAGCCCGGCATTGAGAAACGCCGACAGTGCCGTGGCGAGCGCCAACCCGGCGTGCGCCAACGGCACGATGAGCGCCAGGTTCATCACCATGTTGGCGAACATCGCCACGATGCCGATCTTGACCGGCGTCTTGGTGTCCTGGCGCGCAAAATAGCCCGGCGCCAACACCTTGATCAGCATGAACGCCAGCAACCCCAGTGCATAGGCCCGCAGGCTGCGCGCGGCCATGACCACGTCGTGATCGGTCATCGCGCCGTAGTGGAACAGGCTGACCAGCAACGGTTCGGCCAGCAGTATCAGCGCCAGCGCGGCCGGCAGCCCGATCAGCAGCACCATCCGCAACGCCCAGTCCAGCATGCGCGCGAAATGTTCCCGGGATTCGTCGGCATGCCGCTTGGAGAGCGCCGGCAAAATCACCGTGGCGATGGCGATCCCGAATACGCCCAGCGGCAGCTCCACCAGCCGATCGGAGTAGTAGAGCCAGGAGACACTGCCGGAGACCAGAAACGATGCCAGCACCGTATCCAGCAGCAGATTGATCTGCGAGACGGACACGCCGAACAATGCCGGGGTCATCAATCGCAGAATGCGCCGGACGCCGGGGTGCCGGAACCGCGCCCGCGGCCGTGGCATCAGTCCCAGCCGGGCCAGGAACGGAAGCTGGAACAGCAACTGGGCCGCGCCGGCGATCAATACCCCCCAGGCCAGGCCCATGGCCGGGTCTTCCATCCAGGGCGTCAGCCAGACCGCCGCGCCGATCATGCAGACATTGAGCAGCACCGGCGTGAAGGCGGGTATCGCGAAGCGCTCCCAGGTGTTGAGCACGCTACCCGCAAAGGCTGTCAACGAGATCAGCAGCAGATAGGGAAAGGTCAGCCGCAGCATGTCGGCGGTCAGTGCCAGTTTGCCGGGGTCCGCCTTGAAGCCGGGCGCGAAGAGCCATACCAGCCATGGCGCGGCAGCGATGGCCAGCGCCGTGATCAGCGCCAACACCACGCTGAGGCTGCCGGAGACCGCATCGAGCAGTTCGCGAACCTCGGCCCGGGTGCGCTGGGTGGCGTACTCCGAGAGCACCGGCACGAAAGCCTGGTTGAATGCCCCTTCGGCGAACAGGCGACGCATGAAGTTGGGAATCTTGAACGCCACGAAAAACGCGTCCGCCCCACTACCGGCACCCAGCAGTGCGGCGATCACCACATCTCTCGCCAGGCCGAGCACGCGCGACAGCAGCGTCATCGTGCTGACGACCATGCCGGAGCGCAGCAGCCCGCGGCGAGAGACCGGGGTCGCGGTTCCCGCCGCCACCGCGTCGGCCACCGTCGTCTTGTCCGTCGTACCGTCCGCAGGTCCGTGCTGTTCGCTCATGCCGCGCCGTCGCTCACTTCAGGAAATCCCCCATCGCCCGCTGCGCTGCTCCCGTGGCGATCTCGAGCCGTTGCTACCGAGACCCTGACTTCGACATCGAGACCTCGACGCCCGGGCCACGAAAGGCAGCCACAAAAAATCGCCGGGAGCGATTCTTGGCGTCGCGCAGCGACAGCCCGCAGGGTGGCCACCATGGATGGCAGGCCACAAAAAAACCGGCCGAAGCCGGTTTTTCGTCAAGCGCGTCCGGCTCAGGCAGCCAGCGCCTTAATTCGCTTGTTCAGGCGACTCTTGATGCGCGCGGCCTTCTTCTTAGACATGGCGTCCTTGTCGGCGATGCGATCGATGACCGGCTGAGCGGCCTTGAACTCGGTGTTCGCCTGCGCCTGATCGCCAGACTGGATAGCCTTGATCACACGCTTGATATAGGTACGAACCATGGAACGCTGACTTGCGTTGAGCTTGCGGCGGTCTTCCGCCTGACGTGCGCGCTTACGCGCCTGCTTGGTATTCGCCACCGTCGACTCCTTGGAGATGTTGACAGTCAATTCTGTAAGTTAAATCACCCAGGACAGCCTCGAAACCGCTTCAGGCAACCCTGAATGATTCGGCCGAATGTTCAATGGCTCCCGAGCAACGCTTGGGGCCATTTTCGACTGCGTTTAGGCAGTCTTAACGGGCCATGTCTGAGAGGATGCGGGATTCTATCACAGGACCCACGGGGTATCCAGCAGCAACTGGTGCATCCGGAGTGTTTCAGATCACCACCAGATTGTCTCGATGGATCAGCTCCGGCGCCTCCATGTAGCCCAGGATTTCGGCGATGCGCTGACTGGGCTGTCCAACGAGCCGAGCAGCGTCGGCGCTCGAGTAGTTGACCAAACCCTTGGCCACTCGCGCGCCCCGCTCGTCGACACACACCACCATGTCGCCACGTCGAAAGGTGCCCTCAACTTGCTTGACACCCACCGGCAACAGGCTCGACCCCTGGCCACGCAGCACCTTGACCGCGCCGGCATCCAGGGTCAGTGTGCCGCGCACCTGCAGCTGTCCGGCAAGCCAACGCTTGCGAGCCGCCAGCGGCGCGTGATCCGGATACAGCAGCGTCCCCAGCGACTCGCCCTCGAGCAGCCGGTTGAGCACCGCCGCCTGGCGCCCGCTGGCGATCGCGGTGACCGCGCCGGAACGGGCCGCCAGCCGGGCCGCCCGCAACTTGGTCGCCATGCCGCCTCGGCCCAGTACACCTCCACCACCAGCGACCGCATCGAGGCCGGGATCGTCCGCCCGAGCTTCGTCGATCAGTCTGGCATCGGCGTTGTGGCGCGGATCGGCATCGAACAGCCCCTCCTGGTCAGTCAGGATCAGAAGCGCATCGGCCTCGAGCAGATTGGCCACCAGCGCCCCCAGGGTATCGTTGTCGCCGAAGCGGATCTCGTCGGTCACCACGGTGTCGTTCTCGTTGATCACCGGGATCACGCCGAGCTGCACCAGGGTGCGCAGCGCCGAGCGCGCATTTAGGTAGCGCTTGCGGTTAGAAAGATCGTCGTGGGTCAGCAATACCTGGGCACTGCGCAGGTCGTGGCGGGCGAAATGCGTTTCGTAGCACTGGGACAGCCCGCTCTGGCCGACGGCGGCGGCCGCCTGCAGCTCGTGCACGGCCGTCGGCCGCGCGTGCCACCCCAACCGCACCATGCCTTCGGCGATGGAGCCGGACGAGACCAGCACGACCTCGACGCCGCGCCGATGCAGCTCCGCCATCTGGTCGACCCAGCCGCCAATGGCCGCATCGTCGAGCCCGCGCCCATCGTTGGTCAGCAAGGCGCTGCCGATCTTGACCACGACCCGCCGCGCGCCTTCGAGGACACCGCGCCCCATGCGTCCATCCGTCGCCATCTCAATCTCCGTCCGACATGACCCACGAAGGGTTCAACGCGTATATTCCACTTCGACATCGTGGTCGTCGTCGTCATCGTCGAACTCCTCGACGACTTCGCCACGCTTGACACGCAGACGGGTCTGATGCGCTTCCACCCGCTCCACCGACTCGGCCTCCATGCGCCGACGCATCTCGCGCTCGCGCTCCGCGGCCTCTTCGTCATCGTGTTCCAGCTGTCGCTGTTCGGTGAGCCAACGGTGCGCCGACTGCACCAGGTCGTCCGTGCCTTCGCTGGAGATCGCCGAAATCCGGAACACCGGCCCCTGCCAGTCCAGTCGCGAGACGATGTCCGCCACCCGCGCCTCGCGATCCTCCGCCGGCAGCAGGTCGAGCTTGTTGATCACCAGCCAGCGCGGCAGCTCGGCCAGCGTCGGCGAGAACTGCGACAGCTCCCGGGCGATCGCCTCGACCGCCGCCACCGGATCGGACTCGTCGAACGGCGCGGCATCGACCACATGCAGCAGCAGTCGCGTGCGGGTCAGGTGCTTGAGAAAGCGCAGCCCGAGCCCGGCACCATCCGAGGCCCCTTCGATCAGCCCGGGCACGTCCGCCATCACGAAGTGCTCATGCGTGCCGAGCTTGACCACTCCCAGATTGGGCACCAGCGTGGTGAAGGGGTAGTTGGCCACCTTCGGCTTGGCCGCGGAGACCGCCCGGATCAGTGTGGACTTGCCGGCGTTGGGCAGCCCCAGCAACCCCACGTCGGCCATCACCTTCATTTCCAGGCGCAGCTTGCGCCGCTCGCCGTCGGTGCCCGGCGTGGTCCGGCGCGGCGAGCGATTGGTCGAGGACTTGAAATGGATATTGCCAAGCCCTCGGCGCCCACCCTGGGCCACCAGCACGACCTGACCCTCGGAGGTCACGTCGGCAATCACTTCGAGAGTGTCCTCGTCGATCACCGTGGTACCCACCGGCACCTTGACGTGCAAGTCGTCGCCGGCCTTGCCGCTCATCTGGCGCCCCTGCCCCTGCTGGCCGCTCTGGGCCTTGTAGAAGCGCTGGAACTTGAAGTCGATCAGGGTGTTCAGCGACTCGTCGCCGATCAGGTAGACATTGCCGCCATGGCCGCCGTCGCCACCATCGGGGCCGCCCTTGGGCACGTACTTTTCGCGCCGGAAGCTGAGACAGCCGTTGCCGCCCCTGCCAGCTTCGACGGTGATCGAGGTTTCATCGACGAACTGCATGTCACTCTCCCGGCGGCGAGCGCCGCGCGCGTGGATACCGCATGATATTGCCGCAACAACGAAAAAGCCCCGCCTGAGCGGGGCTTTTCACACAAGGTCCGTGATGTCTCAGGCGGAGACTACACTCACGAACTTGCGGTTTCTCGGGCCTTTCTGTTCGAACTTGATGACGCCGTCATTCAGTGCGAACAGGGTGTGGTCCTTGCCGATACCCACACCGCTACCCGGATGGAACTTGGTGCCGCGCTGACGGACGATAATGTTACCGGCCGTAGCCTTCTGTCCACCGTACAGCTTGACACCCAGGCGTTTGGATTCGGAATCGCGACCGTTGCGCGTACTACCGGCGGCCTTCTTATGAGCCATGGCGAATACCTCTCTCTGGGGGAATGTCCCGCTTAAGCGGAGATTCCGGTGATCTTGACTTCAGTGAACCACTGACGGTGGCCCTGACGCTTCATGTGATGCTTACGACGGCGGAACTTGATGATCTGCACCTTGTCGCCGCGGCCGTGAGAAACGATTTCAGCGGCCACCTTGGCGCCGCCGACCAACGGTGCGCCGACCTTGATGTCGTCACCGTCGGCGACCAGCAGAACCTGATCGAATTCCAGGGTCTCGCCGGTCGGCACTTCCAGCTTCTCAAGCTTCAGTGTCTGACCTTCCTGCACGCGGTATTGCTTACCGCCGCTCTTGATAACAGCGTACATAACTCTTTCTCCAGGGCTTTTGGAGCCGAAGCTCGTCGGCCAAGCTCATCGGTACGAATCGCTCTTTCATCGACCTGCGTCGAGTGGTGCCCCTTCCGGCAACCATCTGACAGGGAGCATGATGAGTTGGGCGGCGGATTATAACGATTGCAGCGAAACCAGGCAAGCCCTTGCGCCGCCAATATTCGTCGATGTCGGCGAAGGCGGGAAACGGGCCCGTCGCCGTGCCTCCGTCGGTTGACGCACCTGTAGGCGCCACCTAGCATACCCCCTCACATCGCCTCTCTCGGCCCGACTCAGAGCGGCCCCACCCGATTCATTGACAAGCCGACCATGCAATCCAACGCTGCATCCATCCATGCATCGGTGGCTGAGGACTTCGCCGCCGTCAATCGCACGATCCTCGCTCAGTTGGCGTCGCGAATACCGCTGGTCGAGACCATCGGCCAGTACATCATCGAAAGTGGTGGCAAGCGGCTGCGTCCGTTGCTGGTGCTCCTGGCGGCGCGCGCACTCGACTACCCCGGCGACAAGCACGTCACCCTGGCGACCCTGATCGAGTTCATGCACACCTCCACGCTGCTGCACGACGACGTCGTCGACGAGTCCAGCCGGCGGCGTGGCAAGGCCACCGCCAACGACACCTGGGGCAATGCGCCCTCGGTACTGGTCGGCGACTTCCTCTACTCGCGCTCGTTCCAGATGATGGTCGAGGTCGGATCGATGCGGATCATGCAGGTACTCTCCGGCGCCACCTGCGTGATCGCCGAAGGCGAAGTCCAGCAGCTGACCAATATCGGCAATGCCGACATCGAAGAGTCGGATTACTTCGATACCATCCAGGGCAAGACCGCGATGCTGTTCGAGGCGGCTTCCCACAGCGGCGCCATCCTCGCCGACGCCAGCGCCGAGCAGGAGCAAGCGCTCAAGCTTTACGGCCGTTACCTGGGGCTCGCGTTCCAGTTGATCGACGACCTGCTCGACTATCAGGGCGACGCCGACACCATGGGCAAGAACGTGGGCGACGATCTCGCCGAGGGCAAACCGACGCTGCCGCTGATTCACGCCATGCGCGAAGGAACGCCGGAGCAGTCGGCACTGATCCGTCAGGCGATCACCGACGGCGGCCTGGAGCAACTGGCGGACGTGCTGGCGATCGTGCGCGAAACCGGCGCTCTCGACTATACCCAGCGTCGCGCCGAGGAGATGGCCGAGAAGGCCCGGGAACAGCTGGAAATCCTGCCGCCGAGCCCTTATCGAGACAGCATGGAAACACTGACGCGGGTGGCCGTCGAGCGGGACGTCTAAAAGGCAGCACGATCAGGGTTGCACCGCGCCCTTTGATGAGTATAATTCACCTCCGTCGAACAGCCCCAACCGGCACGAATCGACGATTTGATCGGAATATAGCTCAGCTTGGTAGAGCGCTGCCTTCGGGAGGCAGAGGTCGTAGGTTCGAATCCTGCTATTCCGACCACAAAACATCGTGAAAACCGCCACTTAGGAAATCCCTTCGTGGCGGTTTTTCTTTGCGCGCTCGTCTAGGTTCCAAATAGGTTCCCAGTGAACCGTTAGCGCATTGCGGCTTGGATCGCGCCGGGGGCTCACCGAAGGCTGCCGGCCCCACCTAAGAAGCATGGGCAAGCGCGTCTACACTCCCTAAAGTGATACAGGAGAGTGATGCCGGAAACTGGCTGGAGCAAATCAAGGCACTCCAGCTCGGGTAGCACGGGCAGAGTCGACAGAGCCGGCGCCTTGGGGCGCCGCCCATCGGACAGAATCTTTACCTCTCGCCACCAGCGCTCGCCAGGGCCCGCCCGCCAGGAGAATCCTCATGTTCACATGGCTTCGCACCACCACCACCATCGCGCTCTGTCTGGCCTTGGCCAGCGCCGCTCAGGTCAGCGCACAGGACAGCGAGGCACCGCCCCCCTGGCCGGCGAAAGCCATCGAGGCGTCCCAGGCGCAGTGCCGCGCCAACATCACCGCCAGTGGCATCGAGGGGCCCAAGGTCGAGCGCTACTGCGAATGCGCCACCAAGGCGCTGCAGGCGCGTTTTTCCGCGGCGGAGGTCCGCAAGATGCAACGCAACTACGACCCAGGCGATGGCGAAGATAGCCGCCCCCCCGAGCTGGACAAGACGCTCGACCAGTGCTCGCCGGTTCTCGAATCCCAATAGCCGCCGGGCTGCCCACGCCTCGCAGCCGCGACGCGATTGTCCTGAAGATGAGAGGGTGAGTAGGTAAGCACAGCGAGCCGCGCCACCGCAGCGGCCATCTTGGAACGCCCCGCCTGTCGGCACGCCATGGCAGGCGCCAGCGACCGTCGACCTCGAGGACACGATGTCATGACGCACGATACCGCACGCCGGTCGCACCGGGATCGGCGCCATCGGCTTCCCGTCCGGCTCTGGCACTGGTTCAACCTTTGGTGCCTGATCGTACTGCTGATGAGCGGCCTGCAGATATTCAACGCTCACCCTGCCCTCTACTGGGGCAGCGCTTCGGATTTCTCCGATCCCTGGCTGGAGATGTACGCCATCCGCGGCGCCGACGGCGAGATCCAGGGCCAGACCGCGCTCGGCCCCTGGGTCTTCGATACCACCGGCGTGCTCGGCTACTCCGGCCACGGCGATCAGGCCAGCGTGCGCGGATTCCCCGCCTGGCTGACCCTGCCGAGCTATCAGTACCTGACCATGGGACGACTCTGGCATTTCTTCTTTGCCTGGCTGTTCGCCGGCGCTGGCGCGATCTTCGCTCTCTACGCCCTGTTCAGTGGCCACCTGAAACGGGATCTCTGGCTGCCGGCGGCGCAGTGGCGCGGCCTGGGCCGCGATATCCTCGATCATCTCCGCCTGCGCTTCCACACGGCGCACGGGCACTACAACGGGCTGCAGAAACTCAGCTATCTCGGCGTGCTGTTCGTCGCCCTGCCGCTGATGATCCTGACCGGCCTGTGCATGTCGCCCACTCTCAACGCTGCCGCTCCCTGGCTGCTCGATCTCTTCGGTGGCCGCCAGAGCGCACGCTCGATCCACTTCATCGTCGCCGGCTCGCTGGTGGCGTTCGTGGCGATCCACCTGCTGATGGTGATACTCAGCGGCCCGATTCGCCAGGTCCGCGACATGGTCACCGGTGGCAGGCGTCAATCCGGCGCCACCGACACGGTTCGAGGAGATCGTCATGAAACACCGTGATACCGGCTCCCGCGGGCTGCCGCGAAGGCGCTTCCTGCAGCGGATGACGTTGGGCGCCGCCACGCTGGGGCTGGCCGGCTGCGATCGACTGTCAGGTAACGACCGCGTGGTGGAAACCCTGGGTCTGGCCGAGCGGCTGAACCTGCGCGTGCAACGCTTCCTGGCCGGGGAGCGCGGCCTGGCGCCGGAGTACCCGGCCTCGATGATCGACGAGACCTTTCGCCCCAACGGCTCCACCGACCCGCAGGCACCACGCTATCGGGAACTGGCCGCCAACCGGTTTCGCGACTGGCGCCTGGAGATCGGCGGCATGGTAGACAACCCGCTGTCGCTATCGCTGGACGCGCTGCAGGCGCTACCGGCCAGGACCCAGATCACGCGCCACGACTGCGTCGAGGGCTGGAGCGCCATCGGCCAGTGGCGCGGTCCGGTGCTGGCCGACCTGCTCGACCGCGCCGGCGTCGGGCCTCGGGCCCGCTACGTGGTCTTCCACTGCATGGATCAGTTGGGCGGCGAGGACTATTACTACGAGAGCCTGGATCTGAGCGAGGCGCGTCACCCGCAGACGATACTCGCCTACTCGCTCAACGACGAGCCGCTCCCCATCGCCAACGGCGCACCGCTGCGACTGCGCGCGGAGCGCCAGCTAGGGTACAAGATGGCGAAGTATCTCTCCTCGATCACGCTGGTCGAGAGCTTCGAGTCCATCGGGAGAGGCGCGGGCGGCTACTGGGAGGACCGAGGCTACACCTGGTATGCCGGCATCTGAGGGCGGCGATACCGTCGTGCCCCGCCGGGGGCGATGCTTGACAATCCCGCACGATCGACTGAACTCGAGATAGCGGCTTTCTCAGAAAAATTAGCCCGATGGCCGCCCCACGATTCGCAAGGAGAAGGATTCTCATGCCAGCTATCCACGCCACTCGCGCGCTTCGCCTGGCGCTGTTCGGCCTGACCGTCGGCTGTTTCGCCGCCAGTGCCCTCGCAGCGCAGGACACCCCCAACCATCTGCGCGGCACCATCACGGCCGTCGACGACGACGGCATCACCGTCGAGTCCCTCACCGATGGCAGCAGCCATCGGGTGACAATCGGCGATGACACCCGACTCGCCGCCGTCAGCAAGAGTAGCCTCGACGAAATAGAAGAGGGAACGTTCATCGGCACCGCCAATATGCCCGGCGAGGACGGGCAGCCGGCGAAAGCGCTGGAGATGGTGATCTTTCCGGAATCGATGAAAGGCACCGGCGAGGGCGACTACCCCTGGGACATGCCACGTGGCGCCACCGAGGGCGGATCCGGCGGTGAAAAACTGGGCGGCAGCGGCAGTGGCTCGACCATGACCAATGGCACCGTCAGTTCCACCGACGGTGGTGACAAGATGGGTGGAACCTCCAGCGGCTCGACCATGACCAACGGCACCGTCAGCGCCACCGACGGCGGTGGCAAGATGGGCGGAGCCTCCAGTGGTTCGACCATGACCAATGGCACCGTGAACCGTGCCGCCGACGAAGACGGCATGATGACGCTGACCGTCGACTATGGCGATGGCAGCAAGCAGATCCGCGTGCCGAGCGATGTTCCCACCGTGAAGGTCAGCAAGGGCTCCAGGGACGATCTCAAGCAGGATGCGGCGGTCTTCGTCGCCGGAGACATCACCCAGGACCCGATCGAGGCCAAGGTGGTCATCGTCGGGCTCGATGGTACCGTGCCCCCGATGTAAACCGCTGCCGCAGCCGGCCACGCCTTCCCGCCTGGCCGCTGACGAGACTCGCTCAGACGTCGTCGCGCATCCCCTGCCGGCGACGTTCCCTGTTGCGCCGATAGCGCCTCACCAGCGCCAGCCAGCCGGCAGCCACCAGCATGGCGGCAAGCGTCACGCCCTGCCACGGTCTCGCCTCATCCCCCAGCACGGTTTCCAGCGTGATGATCAGGATGAAGCCCGTGGCCTGGCTGGCGATGGCCATTCGCCGCAGGCCGTCCCGTTGACTTGTCCCCGCCATGCCTTCTCCTCTAGCCCCGGAATGGACGCTGGCGCAGTGTAACGCCGTTGACCGGGCATGCCGAATCCTTCAGTGCTTAAGGCCGCCCCCGGTTTAGGCTAGAATGCGTCGCCCATTCGATCCGTTCCCGCAGCGTACACACGACCGAGGCACCATGAGCGACTTCTCTCCCGGCCAGCGTTGGATCAGCGACGGCGAAACCGAGCTCGGACTCGGCACCATCCTCACCGTCGATGCACGCAGCGTTACCGTGCTGTTCACCGCCAGTCAGGAAACCCGCACCTACAGCGCCCGCCAAGCCCCCCTGACCCGCGTCGTATTCGGGCCTGGCGATCGCATCGATACCGCCGACGGCGGACAACTGGCCGTCGAGCACGTCGAGGAGCGCGATGGGTGCGTGATCTATCATGGCCAGAACGACGACGGCGAGACCGTGTCGCTCAGCGAAGCCAAGCTCTCCGACAGCATGCGTTTCCACCAGGCCCAGGACCGCCTGCTGACCGGGCAGGTCGATCGCAATGACTGGTTCGAATTGCGCTACCGCTCGCTGCATCACCACCAGCGCATCGCCCGCAGTCCGGCGCTGGGGCTCGCGGGCCCCCGTATCGATCTGATCCCCCACCAGCTGTATATCGCCGACGAGGTGTCACGGCGTCACGCGCCGCGGGTGCTGCTCGCCGACGAGGTCGGGTTGGGCAAGACCATCGAAGCGGGCTTGATCCTGCATCGCCTGCTGTTGACCGGTCGCGTCGATCGCGCCCTGATCCTGGTGCCCTCCAGCCTGACGCATCAGTGGTTGATCGAATTGCTGCGCCGCTTCTCGCTGTCGGTCACCCTGCTCGACGAAGCCCAGAGCGAGGCGTTCGACGAAGAGAACCCGTTCGAGAGCGGCCAGTGCATCTTGGCCAGCCAGGAGTGGCTGTTCGCCAACCCCCACCGGCAACGCCAGGTCGAGGAGTGCCAGTGGGACCTGCTGATCGTCGACGAGGCGCATCATCTCGACTGGTCCCCGCAGGCGGAAGGGCCGGGGTATGCCTGCATCGAGAGGCTCTCGGCGCATATCGCGGGCCTTCTGCTGCTGACCGCGACGCCGGAACAGATGGGGCTGGAGAGCCATTTCGCCCGACTGCGTCTGCTCGACCCGGACCGCTATCACGATCTGGAGCGTTTCCGTGAAGAGGAGGCTGGTTACACGGCCGTGGCGGCGGCGATCGAGGCCCTCGAGCAGCTACCGGGAGATGCCGCCGCACGCGATCGCATCGGCGCCATCATCGACGACGGCGACAGCCGCGCGCTGCTCGAAACGTTGCTGAATCCCGAAAGCGATATCGATCAGCAGCAGAGCGCCCGACGCCAGCTGCGCGAACAGCTACTGGATCGCCATGGCACCGGTCGCGTCATGTTCCGCAACAGTCGACGTCATGTGGGAGGGTTCCCCGAGCGTCACCTCCATGTCGCTTCGCTGCCGATGCCCACGGCCTACCGTGAACAGTTTCAGGAGCTGCGCGAGGGCAATGACCATTTTGCCGCCCGCCTGACCGCTGCCGATCTGGGCACCCACGACGCTCGCCTCTATCCCGAAGCGGCATACCGCGCCCTGCACGATGACGCGATCCACGCCGACACGCCATGGTGGCAGTTCGACCCCAGGGTCGAATGGCTGATCGACCAGCTCGAAGCACTGGGCAGCCAGCAGAAGGTCCTGGTGATCGCCCATCGACGTCAGACCGCCGTGAATCTGGCCGAGGCGATGCGGGTGCGAGCCGGCATCCAGGCGCCGGTCTTCCATGAAGAGATGAGTCTGGTCGAGCGCGACCGCGCGGCAGCCGCTTTCGCCGACGACGATAGCGGCTGCCAACTGCTGATCTGCTCGGAGATCGGCTCGGAGGGGCGTAACTTCCAGTTCTGCCACCACTTGGTGATGTTCGATCTGCCGTGGCACCCCGATCTCCTCGAGCAGCGCATCGGACGGCTCGACCGCATCGGCCAGCTGCACCCCATCGATATCCATGTTCCGGTGATCGACGGCAGCCCCTCCGAGGTGTTGCTGCGCTGGTACCGGGATGGACTCGCTGCATTCGAGGCCCCGCACGCCGCGGGCGGTGACGTGCTCGAGGCCTTCGGCGACGCCCTGCGCGAAAGCCTCGACGACGGTCATGAAGAGAGTAACGGCCTGGACTCCCTGATCGAGGAGACTCGCGCCTTCAACGACGCCCGCCTCGCCGAGCGCGAAGCCGGTCGCAACCGCCTGCTGGAGTGGAATGCCTGCCGCCCCGAGCGGGCCGACGCGGTGATCAGCACGGTCGTGGAGCAGGACAACGACAGTGCCCTGCCGCGCTACGTCGACCAGGCGCTGGATGTATTCGGCGTCGATGGGCGGGATCTCGGCAATGGGCTGATGCATCTCGCCCCGGGGTCACACATGATCGACAGCCTTCCCGGTCTGGCCCAGGGCGACGAGGGATTTACCGTCACCTACTCGCGGACCAGAGCGCTGGCACGCGACGATATCCAGCGTCTTTCCTGGGAACACCCGCTGGTCATGACCGTGATGGAGCGCGTGCTCGACTCCAGCCTCGGCAACACCGCGCTCGCCCTGCTCAAGCACCCCAGCATCCCCGGCGGCAGACTGATGCTCGAGCTGATCTATCGCACCCACTGCCCGGCGCCGCGCAGACTGCAGCTGGGACGCTTCCTGCCGGATACCGGGATCCGCGTTCTGCTCGACGAGAGCGGTACCAACCTGTCGGACAAGGTCACGTTCAGCGGACTCTCCCGCAACCTCCAGCGGGTCAAGAAAGGCGTTGCCAGGGAGCTGCTGAAGTCGCGCCACGATCAGCTCCGGGAACTGCTGGCAGAGGGGGAGCGGGAAGCACGACGCGAGTTGCCGACGCTGGTCGAGCGCGCCCAGCGGGAGATGCGGGAAACGCTGGACCTGGAACTCTCGCGGCTCAAGGCACTGGCGCGACACAACGGCGCCATCCGCGACGATGAGCTACGGGCGATGAGCGACGAGCGGCACGCACTCGACACCGTCATCGAGAGCGCAACGCTGCGTCTCGATGCGGTGCGCGTGATCGTCACCGTCGACAAGGATGCGCGCTAGTCGGCGCCCGCGACGCCCTGCCAGGAAAGCGGCAATCGCCACCCGCCGGTCAGCGGGAAACGATGGCCGCCAGCGCCTCGTCCAGGGTGGGATAGCGGAAGGTGAAACCGGCTTCCTGCAACCGTCGCGGCAGCATGCAGGCGCCGGTCAGCAGCAGTCGGGACATCTCTCCCAGCCCGAGCTTCAGGAGCGGCGCGGGAACGCATAGCGCTGCGGGGCGATGCAGATGGCGCCCCATGGCACGGGTGAATTCGGCATTGGTCACCGGGTTGGGCGCCGAGCCGTTGAAAGCCCCGCTCAACGCGGATTCCTCGAGCAGGAATTCGATCGCGCCGACCAGATCCTCCCGATGGATCCACGGCATGTACTGCCGCCCGCTGCCGAGACGTCCGCCCAGCCCCGCCTTGAACGCCGGCATCATCTTGGCCAGCGTGCCGCCGCCGGCATCCAGCACCAGCCCGGTGCGCAGGCAGGCGACTCTCACCCCGAACGCTTCGGCCTTGACGGCTTCCGCTTCCCAGGCCCGACACAGGCGATGGGCGAACTCATCGTGGGGCGGGGTTTCCTCGGTCACCTCGCGGTCGCCCTGATCGCCGTAGAACCCCATGGCCGAACCGGAAACGAGCACCCGCGGCGCCTGTCCTTGCTGCGCCAGGTGCTCGCACAGCGCAACGACATCCCGCGTGGCGTGCCGCCGCGATTCGACCAGGCGCGTCTTCTGAGGATCGCTCCAGCGCCGGTCGGCGATCGGTTCGCCGGCCAGATTGACGATGGCCTCCGGCGAGGAAGATGCGAAATCCGTGGCATCGTCGCCTATGCGAACGTCATGGGGAAGCCGCTGGCGGGCCCGCTCGGGGTCTCGGGAGACCACCATCACCTCATGGCCGGCCACCAGGGCCCGCTCGATCAACCGTCGTCCGACGAACCCCGTGCCACCCGTGATCAACAAGCGCATGGTCGTTACTCCCGGTCATATCGAAGTTGTACAACATTCACAGGTTAGCAGCCGGGACGCCTACACGCGCTCGTCGACGCCGATCTGCTCCCCTAGCGGACTGGAAGCGGCCCTACCTCATCCGCCACGACGCTTCCGCCACGCCGTACCAGCGACACCCACTGGCGAGCGCCCTTCGAGTCGCCAGGGCAGGAGCTCCAGGCATGGGTCGCCCTCCCATCGCCCTCCCATCGCGTTCGCCTCCAGGGAGACGAACGAGTCCTGCCTCGAAACGCCCCCGAAGCGATAGCCGTCGAACTGGCCGGCCAAGGCGTCATCCGGACCTGATCCCCGCCCCCCTTTCACCGCGGCTGGCGGGCACCCGCGGGCTAGGCCCCGGGTCAGATCGAGGAGGTCGCGAGACGACACCCGGTTTGTCTGGGATGACCCGACTCGGTCGCCCAGCCACCCGCGTTCATCGCCACCGCCGAATCGCGAGCATCGCTTCGGTCAGCCGCTGTACATTGCATCGATGTTGTACAAAACACTTGAACCGTACAACATCTTCACCCATCCTTGGAGCATCGAGACGACATCCATCGTCTCGTCACGACTCGTCGAAGTCATCGGCTGCGTGGCGCCCGGCGCCCAACCAGGGTGACGGTGACAAGGCATCAGGGCATCATTGCACGTTGAAACGACTGCAGATTGATGAGGTGCGGCCCCGATAGATGACCGCGCCGATGTTCTGGACCGCTCTAGCCCGCGATGATGACTCGCTATATTGATATGGACCAACCAATTCGACGAGACGGCGCACGCAGAGACCTCATGGGAGGACTTGCATGACTTATCAGGCAATGGATTCCAGTGCCGCGCCGCTCTACCCGATTCGTGAAGTATCGCGACTCACTGGAGTCAACTCCGTCACGCTGCGCGCCTGGGAACGGCGCTACGGCTTGATCCGTCCCCAGCGCACGCCGAAGGGCCACCGCCTCTACGGACGCAACGATATCGAGCGCGTCGAGCGCATTCTGCAATGGCTCAACCGGGGCGTCCCGGTCAGTCAGGTGCGCGAGCTGCTCGACCAGCCAGAGACCGTGGAGACGCCCGCTCCCCAGATGGGAGATTGGGCCAGCCAGCGCCAGCATGTGATTCAGGCCGTCGAAGCGCTGGACACCGGCCGACTGGAAGTGCTGTTCAATCAGAGTCTGTCGCTCTACCCGGTCGGCCTGTGCATCGCCGAGCTGTGGCAGCCCGTCGTTTCCCAGCTCGAGGAGCGCTGGGGAGAGCAGTACGGCGCCACACTGCAGCGCCGCCTGCTGGAGTCCTTCCTGCGTACCCGCATCGGGACGCGAATCTACCATGCCAACCAGTTGAGCAACGCAGGCACGGTATTGGTAGCGCGGCTGCCGGATGACGACAGCGGATTCTGGTCACTGTTGATGGGTCTGGCGGCGTCGGCCTCGGGCTATCGCGTTCAGTTGATCGATGGGGAGATGCCGTTGAGCGAGTTCCCGCTCGCCGTCGAACGCCTCGACACCGAAGCGCTCCTGCTTGCCAGCGGCCACGCCGAGCGCAGCGACGTCATCCGCCGCCAGCTGCCGCGTCTGGCGGAACAGTGCGAGGCACCGGTGTGCCTGGTGGGCCCGGTTGCCCGCATTCGCGCCAGCGACCTCGAGAACACCGCCGTCGCCGTGCTCGGCGAGGACATGAGCCAGGCGTTGAGTCGGATGCGAGCGATGATCGACTCCCGCACCTGACTGGTAGCGCCGGCCGGGAGCTCGCCGACATGACCGGTACCGGGGGTGGCAGTGCCATTGCCACGCGGGCAGGCAGCACACGGCGCATGGATGCGCCGTCCATTTACCGGTAACAGGGAAGTGCCCATGTCAGCGACGCAACTGGTCTGGTTCCGCAATGACCTCAGGACTCTCGATCACACGGCGTTGAGCGCGGCGGCCATGAAAGGACCCGTGGTCGGCATCTATCTTGCCTGCAGGCAACAGTGGCGAAGCCATGGCCATGGCGCCAACAAGATATCGTTTCTGCATCGTGGCGTCATCGCGCTGGCGGAGGAGTTGAAAGCGCTCAACATTCCGCTGCTGTATCGCGATATCGATGATTTCGATGCCGCCCCCGGGACACTGCTGGAGGCGGCTCGTCGAATCGACGCCCAGGCGCTCCATTTCAATCGTGAGTATCCCCTCGACGAGCAGCGCCGTGACGAAAGGGTGACCGACGAGTTCACCCAGGCGGGTCTGGCCCTCTTCGACTACACCGATCACATCGCCTTCGAGCCAGGCGAACTGCTGACCGGACAAAATGAGTACTACAAGGTCTTCACGCCGTTCTCCAGGGCCTGGCATCAGCGCGTCGGTGCCGATCAACTGGCGCTGCGCGACACGCCCCGGCGTCAGGCCAGGCTGGACATCGCCAGTGACCGGATTCCGGCGCTCGCCGAGCGGGACCGCTCCGACATCGTCCCCCCTCAACCGTCGAAGATCCAGGAGGCGCCCTGGCCGGCTGGCCAGGAAGCGGCCGCCGATCGTCTGGCCGATTTTTTGCGGCAGCGGGCGCGCCGCTACAACGACGATCGCGATTTTCCCGCCATTGCCGGTACCAGTGAGCTCTCCGCCTATCTCGCTACCGGCATGATCTCTCACCGCCAGTGCCTGCAAGCGGTGATGGCCAACAACGGTGGCCACCTGGCCGATGGGGACGCCGGCCTGGCGAGCTGGACCAATGAACTGGTCTGGCGCGAGTTCTATCAGCATATCGCGGTCGGTTTTCCCCGCGTCTGTCGCCACCGGCCCTTCAAGCTCGAGACCGACAAGTTGAACTGGCGCCACAGCGACAAGGATTTCGCAGCGTGGTGCGAAGGCCGTACCGGCTTTCCGCTGGTCGATGCCGCGATGCGCCAACTGGTCGCCACCGGCTGGATGCACAACCGGCTGCGCATGGTGACGGCGATGTTCCTGAGCAAGCACCTGCTGCTCGACTGGCGGCGGGGCGAGGCCTTCTTCATGGAGCATCTGGTGGATGGCGACTTCGCTTCCAACAACGGCGGCTGGCAGTGGGCCGCATCGACCGGTACCGATGCTTCGCCCTACTTCCGGATCTTCAACCCGACGACGCAGTCGCGGCGCTTCGATCCGGAGGCGACATTCATCGCCCAATGGCTTCCGGAGCTGGCCGATCTACCGGCCAAGAACCGCCACGAACCCAGCGCGGAACAGCGCCACAAGACAGGCTATCCCCCGGCCATCGTCGACCACAAGTTCGCCAGAGAGCGGGCGCTCGAAGCGTTCAAGAATCTAGGCTGATACCGACACGACGCCAATCACGATTCAGGAAGCCTCCAATGACAGCATCCGAAGCGCCCACCATCGAATCGTTGACACATTTCTGCACCCTCTTCCAGCCCCTGACGTCCAGCGGCTTGCCCGCCCTCGAAGAGTGTTACAGCGACGATGTCGATTTCGCCGACCCCCTGCACCGCCATGTCGGCCGCGACAACCTGATGGCCTATTACGCCGACCTGATGGAAGGCGTCCGCCACTGCCATTTCGAATTCCATGACCGCCAGCTTCTCGGTGCCACCAGTTTTTTGACCTGGACCATGGAGTTGGCGCATCCAAGGTTGCGTGGCGGACGTAACATCAGCGTGGCTGGCTGCTCCCACCTGCAGTGGCAGGGTCAACGGGTCTGCCGTCATCGCGATTACTTCGACGTCGGAGCCATGCTCTACGAACACCTGCCCGTGGTGGGATGGATGGTCAAGGGCGTCAAGAAGCGGCTCTGAAGCATCGGCCACCACGACAGGCGATCGGTTTTTTCAAACCAAAGAGGAAGGGGCATGGCGAGTCTCTCGGGAACCCGACGGATCTGGCTGACGGGGGCGACTTCGGGCATCGGCGAAGCCCTGGCCAAGCGGCTGCTCGCCGACGGTCATCGCGTCGCATTGACCGCGCGCCGGAAAGAGGCGCTGCAACAGTTGGCGGAGGGCTTTGACAATGCGCTGGTGGTACCGGCCGATCTCACCGACCGTGACGCCACGCGTCGCGCCGGCAACGCCATCGACGATGCTTTCGGGGGTCTCGATATCGCCCTGCTCAATGCCGGCACCTGTGAATACCTGGATGTCGCCCGCTTCGATGTCGAGCTGGTCGGTAGAGTGTTCGCGACCAACTTCCACGGCACACTCCATGCCATCGATGCTGCGCTACCCTTGCTGCGGCAAGCCAGGGGCGGCGAACGACGACCGCTGCTGGCGGGCGTTTCCAGCGCGGCCGCCTATCTGCCGCTGCCGCGTGCGGAAGCCTACGGCGCCTCCAAGGCAGCGATATCCCATTTCCTCGAATCCCTGCGCCTCGACCTCGACGCCGAGTCGATCGACGTCAGCGTGATCCATCCGGGTTTCGTCAAGACACCGCTGACCGAGCGCAACGACTTCTCGATGCCGATGCAGATCGAGGTGGAACAGGCCGCCGACTACATCATCGACGGTCTCGAGCGAGGTCGGCTGGATATCCACTTTCCACGTCGCTTCACGTTTCTGGTCAAGGCGCTGGGCATCCTCCCGCCGGGACTGCGGCGCCGCTTCGGCCTGCGCATCGCCAACCGCCGCCGGGGAGAGTCGGCATGACCCAGCCCCCGCAGCGGATCGCCGTGGTCGGCAGCGGCATCGCCGGCATGACCGCCGCCCACTATCTCTCCCGTCGCCATCAGGTCTCTCTGTTCGAGGCCGACTCACGACTGGGTGGCCATACCGCGACCTTCGATATCGATACCGGTACCGAACGCCACGCGATCGATACCGGCTTCATCGTCTACAACGATCGCACCTATCCGCTTTTCGAGGCGCTAATGGCCTCGCTGGGCGTCCCGGGCCAGGCGACGGAGATGAGCTTCTCGGTCCACGAGAGCGATCGCGACTTCGAGTACAACGGCCACACCCTGACCAGCCTGTTCGCCCAGCGCCGCAACCTGTTGCGCCCGCGCTTCTACCGCCTGCTCAACGACATCGTCCGTTTCAACCGCCGGGCGACCGGCGATTTCCTGGCCGACCGCCTGTCGCCGTCACTGACCCTGGGTGACTACCTGGCCGGCGAGAATTACGGTGAAGATTTCCAGCGTCGCTATCTGCTGCCCATGGGGGGCGCCATCTGGTCCGCCAGCGAAGCCGGCATGCGCGACTTCCCGGCCCGCTTCTTCGTGCGTTTCTTTCATCATCACGGCCTGCTGTCGCTGACCGACCGCCCTCAGTGGCACACCATCATGGGAGGCTCGCGGGCCTACATCGCCCCGCTTACCGAGCCCTACCGCGAACGCATCCATCTCTCGACCCCCATCCTCGGCCTGGTCCGGGACGATGACGGCATCAGCCTCCACACGACGGCCGGTGAACGGCATTTCGACCAGGTCGTGCTCGCCTGCCACAGCGATCAGGCGCTATCCATCCTGGGCCCTCAGGCGAGTCGCGCCGAGCGGGAGGTGCTGGGGGCGATCGGTTACCGTCGCAACAGTGTCGTGCTGCACAACGACACCGGCATGTTGCCGCGCCGCCGCCGGGCCTGGGCGAGCTGGAACTATCGCCTCGACGGCCGCGATGCAGAGGCGTGCGTGCCCGTCACCTACAACATGAACATTCTCCAGCGGTTGAAAAGCGACACCACCTTCTGCGTGACGCTCAACGATGAGCAGAACATCGACCCGGCCCGCGTGCTGGGCCGCTACGAGTACGCCCATCCTCAGTTCACGCTCGCCGCGCAGCAGGCCCAGGCCCGCCACGGCGAGATATCCGGCGCTTCCCGACGCACCCATTTCTGCGGCGCCTACTGGCGCAACGGTTTCCACGAAGATGGCGTGTGGAGCGCGCTGCGCGTGGTCGAAGCGATCGACGGCAGCCGACCGTCACCCGCAGCGACAGCGCCCGCGGCAGATCACCAGGAAGGGACACCATGCCATTGAACGATGCCTGTCCCCGCAGTCGTCTCGCCGTGGGCCATCTGCGCCACCGGCGCTTCCTGCCGCGCTGGCACGCCTTCGATTATCGCGTGTGGATGCTGTGGCTGGATCTCGATGAGCTGCCGGCGCTGCTGGCGCGAACGCCAGGTTTCGGCACTCGGCGTGGCGCGCTGGCCCGCTTTCGTCGCGAGGACTATCTGGCGCCGCATGACCTGCCGCTCTCCGACGCTGTCCGGGCGCGCCTCAGGGAGGAACTGGGCAGCGCTCCGACCGGCCCGATCCGCATGCTCAGCCAGGTCCGGCTGTTCGGCATGCTGTTCAATCCGTTGACGCTCTATTACGCCTACGATGACGAGGAGAGGCTCCAGGCGGTTCTCGGTGAAGTCACCAACACGCCATGGCGCGAGCGCCAGGTCTACGCCTGCCGGGTCGATCCGACGCGCCACACGCAGCAGGCCGCATTCGACAAGCGCCTGCACGTCTCGCCCTTCAATCCGATGCAAATGCGTTACCACTGGCGCTTCAACTCGCCGGAAGCACGTCTGCTGATGCACATGGAGACATGGCACCAGGACGCGCGCCATTTCGATGCCACGCTGACACTCACGCTCAAGCCAGCGACGCGAGGCGCGCTGGTGATGGAGTTGATCAAGCATCCCGGCATGACGCTCAAGACCATCGTCACCATTCACTGGCAGGCGCTCAGACTCTGGCTCAAGCGCACGCCGATCCACGACCATCCCGGACGGGAGACTTCGTCATGACAGCCGCCCGATCACCCTCCACTCACCCCGCCGCGGACGCACCGAGGCTGTCACGCTGGCTGCGCCTCCGCATGCTCAGGGCGCTGGACGACCTGGAGGGCGGCAGGCTGACGCTGCGCGAACGAGATAGCGTCCACCACCTGGGGCGTGGCGATACTGGCTCATCGACGGTCCATGTCGACATCACCATCCATGATCCGAACGTGTGGCGCCGCTTCGCCCTGGGCGGCACCGTCGGCGTCGCGGAAGCCTATATGGATGGCGCCTGGGAGGTCGACGATCTGGTCGGCCTGGTGCGTCTGTTCGCGCGCAACATCGAGCGCGTCAACGATGGCATGGAAAACGGCACCGCACGCCTGCGCCGCTGGGCCTTGACGGCGCTTCACGCCCTCCAGCGCAATACCACGCGGCGCTCTCGGCGCCATATCGCGGCCCATTACGACCTGGGCAACGAGCTGTTCGCGACATTCCTGGATCGGGAGCACTGGATGTACTCGAGCGCGGTGTTCCCGCGCGCCGAGGCCACGCTGGAAGAGGCGTCGACACACAAGCTCGATCTCATTCTCGACAAGCTCGCGATCGAGCCGCACCACCATCTGCTGGAGATCGGCACCGGGTGGGGCGGACTGGCGATCCACGCTGCCAGGACGCGAGGTTGCCGCGTCACCACCACCACCATCTCGGAAGAGCAGTACGCCTTTACCGCCGAACGCGTCCGCGAGGCCGGACTGGCGGACCGGGTCACCCTGCTGAAGGACGATTACCGGGACCTGGAGGGTCGCTTCGATCGGGTGGTCTCGGTGGAGATGGTGGAGGCCGTCGGCCATCAGTACCTGGGCACTTACTTCGCCTGCATCGACCGACTGCTGAAGCCGGACGGCCTGGCGCTGCTCCAGTGCATCACCATTCGCGACCAGCGTTTCGAAACCGCCAAGCGCGAGATGGACTTCATCAAGCGCTATATCTTCCCGGGAGGCTTCCTGCCTTCCCATACGGCGATGCTCAACGGACTGAGCCGGCACACTCAGCTCAACCTGCTCGACCTGGACGAGATCGGACTGCACTACGCCCGCACGCTGCGGGAATGGCGCCTGCGCTTCGAATCCCGTCTCGACAAGGTGCGTGCGCTGGGCTACGACGAGCGCTTCATTCGCATGTGGCGCTACTACCTCTGCTACTGCGAAGGTGGCTTCCTGGAACGAACCATCGGCACCAGTCATCTGCTGCTGGCCAAACCGGGAGCCAGGCGCGCACCGCTCACCGGCAGCGTGTAGCCGCCGGCCGATGAGGGTCATGACCCGCGGTGGGGCGCTCGCCGTCAACGCCCTGCTGTTCCAGGGCGGCTGGTTCCTCTGCGTGCTCGGCGGCTCGCCCTGGGCCCTCGTCGCGACCCCACTCATCCTTCTGGTGCACTGGCGCTGGCTGGCGCGGCCGGGGGAGTGGCGCTGGTGGCTGGGGTTGCTGCTGGCCGGCATCGTCGTCGACGGCGGCCTGGTCGCCGTCGGCGGCATCGAGATGGAAGGGAGTCTTCCCCTCTGGCTATGGGCACTCTGGCCGCTCTTCGCCACCACACTTCATCACTGCCTGGCCTGGCTGTGGCGCTACCGGGCGCTGGCTATCGCCTGCGGCGCCCTGGGCGGACCATTGAGCTATCTCTCGGGGGCGGCGCTGGCCGGGGTCGAGATTCGTCCCTGGGCGCTCGCTATCGAGGCAATTGTCTGGGCCGGTCTCTGCGCTGGCCTGGCGCAGTATCTCGGCAGGCGGCGAGCGTCCGGGCACCGCAGGCGGGCAATCGGGTCGAGTCGGGACGACGCCGATCAGGAGTAGACGCTGGTGACCGATTGGCGCAGTCGCGTTTCGACCTCGCCGGCGGGCTGCGGCCGCGCGTAGAGATACCCTTGGACATGGCGACACCCTCTCGCCAGCAGGAAATCGCGCTGCTCGGCGGTTTCCACTCCCTCGGCAATGACATCCAGATTCAACCCCTGTGCCATCGCCAGCACCGCCGAGGTGATCGCCGCATCGGCGTGGTCGTGGGGCAGCGCACGAATGAACTCCCGGTCGAGCTTGAGCTTGTCGACCGGCAGACGCTTGAGGTAGGCCATCGACGAGTAGCCGGTACCGAAATCGTCGATGGCGATCTGCAGCCCTTCACGCCGCAGCGCTTCCAGCCGCGGCGAAATGTCGCCAGCGCGCTCGTCGAGCAGCACCGACTCGGTCAGTTCGAGGCCGAGCAGTCGCGCCGGCACCCGGTACTGGTTCAGTGTCGAAATCAAGTGGGCTTCGAGGTCGCCCTGAATCAGTTGCAGCGCCGACAGATTGACCCAGACGGGCAGCACGCTCAGCCCCTGGCTTCGCCAGGTCGCCAGTTGAGCCACGGCCTGCTCGATGACCCAACTGCCCAGCGCGGGCATCAGTCCGTGGCGCTCGGCCAGCGGAATGAACTCGTTGGGCAGGATCAGCCCATGTTCGGGGTGGTGCCAGCGCAGCAACGCCTCCATCCCCACCATGCCACCATCGTCGAGACGATGCTGGGTCTGGTAGTAGAGCTCGAGCTGCGCCCCCTGGGCCAGGGCCTGGCGCAGTTCGTTGAGGATGATCAGGTGGCGGTCCGACTCGACTTCCAGAGAGGGGCGGAAACGCCGGTCATGGTTGCGCCCGTGTCGCTTGGCGCTGTAGAGGGCCGACTCGAGCCGCTGGAACAGGACGTTGGGATCGTTGCCATCCTCGGGGGCGCGACAGCTGCCGATGGTCAAGCCCAGGTGCAGCGAGTTGTCGTCGATCTCGAAGGGTTCGCTCAGGTGATGACGCAGGCTGGCGACCCACTTCTCGTGGTCGTCGAAGGTGGTGGTGCGGATGACCATGAACTCATCACCCCCCAGCCGCCCGACGATACCACCGGCCACCTGCGCCGCCAGGCGCTGGCCGAAGCGCGACAGCAGGCGATCCCCGCTATCGACGCCGAGACTGTCGTTGATCGCCTTGAAGGCATCGATATCGACCAGCGCCAGGTCCAGACCTTCTCCCGCCCGCAAGTGGCGCAGGCGCGAGGCCAGCAGATCGTGCAGGCGCCGCCGGTTGGGCAGGCCGGTCAACGGATCCTCGAAGCCGATGCGACGCAGGTCCTGTTCGCGAGCCTTGTGCCGGCTGATATCGGTGAACAGGCCGACATAATGGGAGACCCGTCCCTTGCGATCGTGGCAAGCCTGGACCCGCAGCCACTCGGGGTACTGGTCGCCATGCTTGCGCTGGTTCCAGACCTCGCCTTCCCAGCGACCGGTGGTCTTCAGCGTCTGCCAGTAGCGATCGTAGAAGGCCTTGTCGTGGCGCCCGGAGGAGAGCGAGGAGGGGTTGAGCCCGCGAACCTCCTCAGGGGTATAGCCCGTGATCTGGGTAAAGGCGGGATTGACGGTGACGATGCGGTTGGCGGTGTCGGTGATCATCACGCCATCCGGCGACAGCTCGAGGGCCTGCTCGCTGAGGCGGCGTCGCTGGTGCTCCAGCCGGGTCTGGCGCCAGACGTCGGCGACCCCCACCATGACCAGCGCCAACGCCACCAGCCGCAGCGTCAGCAACGGCAATACACTAGCGGCAGCCAGTGCCGCTAGGCCCAACCAGGTCAGCGGTCGATTCAGCGTGAAGGAAGGCCACATAAGATGTCGTTTATCGTCGTTATGGTTTGCCTGGCGGCTATCGGATAGATTCCGTTCCCGTCCCGCATCATGCCCCGGCGACGATCGCCAGGGCAAGCGCCGCGGGGCCCATTGCACCCTGGTTCGCACGAGACTAGGCTTTGGCCGGCGTGCATTCGGTGTCCGCAGCCTTTAGACTGGCCGCGCCTCGGGATGACGAGGCAAACTCTTCTTCGATTCTCGGAACGATCCAGTGACCAGACAGCACTCTTTCAGCCAAGACGATCTGCTGAGATGCAGCCGGGGGGAACTGTTCGGCCCCGGCAACGCCCAACTGCCAGCGCCCAACATGCTGATGCTCGACCGCATCACGCAGATCAACGAGGATGGCGGCAAGTACCACAAGGGCGAGATCATCGCCGAGCTGGATATCCATCCCGACCTGTGGTTCTTCCAGTGCCATTTCCCGGGCGATCCGGTGATGCCGGGCTGCCTGGGCCTGGACGCCATGTGGCAGCTGGTGGGTTTTCATCTCGGCTGGCTGGGGAACCCCGGTCGCGGCCGGGCATTGGGCTGCGGCGAGGTCAAGTTCTCCGGGCAGATCCTGCCGAGCGCCGGTCAGGTTTCGTATCATATCGAGATCAAGCGCGTGATCACGCGCCGCCTGGTGCTGGGCATCGCTGACGGCACGCTGTCGGTCGATGGCCAGGATATCTACCAGGCCAAGGACTTGCGCGTCGGTCTGTTCACTAACACTGAGAAATTCTGAGCGGGAGGCTTCCATGAAACGAGTGGTAGTCACCGGCCTGGGTATCGTTTCCTGTCTGGGCAACGACGCCCAACAGGTGCTCGACTCTCTGCGCCAGGGGCGTTCCGGCATTCGCTTCAAGCCGGAGTATGCCGAACTCGGCTTTCGTAGCCAGGTCGCCGGTGTCGTCGACATCGACATCGAGTCTCTCGTCGATCGCAAGCAGCTGCGCTTCATGGGAGACGCGGCGGCCTATGCCTATATCGCCATGCAGCAGGCGATCGACGATGCCGGACTCGACGCCAGCGACATCTCCAATCCTCGCACCGGCCTGATCGCCGGCTCCGGCGGCGCGTCCAGCGCCAACCAGGTCGAAGCGGCCGATGTGATGCGAGAGAAGGGGCTGCGTCGCGTCGGCCCCTATCGAGTGACCCGGACCATGGGCAGCACGGTTTCCGCCTGCCTGGCGACACCGTTCAAGATCAAGGGTGTCAACTACTCCATCTCCTCCGCCTGCGCCACCTCGGCGCACTGCATCGGCAGCGCCGTCGAGCAGATCCAGCTCGGCAAGCAGGATGTCGTATTCGCCGGCGGTGGCGAAGAGGAGCACTGGACGCTGTCGTGCCTGTTCGATGCCATGGGCGCATTGACCACGCACTACAACGACACCCCGGAAAAGGCCTCGCGCCCCTACGACGTGGATCGCGATGGATTCATCATCGCAGGCGGGGGCGGCATGCTGGTGATCGAGGAGCTCGAGCACGCCAAGGCACGCGGCGCCAGGATCTACGCAGAGGTCACCGGGTACGGCGCGACATCCGACGGTCACGACATGGTCGCCCCCTCCGGCGAAGGCGCGGCACGCTGCATGCGTCAGGCGCTCGCCGGGCTGGAAGGCAAGGTCGACTACGTCAATACCCACGGTACCTCGACGCCGGTGGGCGATGTCGCCGAACTCAAGGCGATCCGTGAGGTCTTCGGCGACAGCACGCCGGCGATGAGTTCGACCAAATCGCTGACCGGTCACTCGCTGGGCGCCACCGGCGTTCAGGAAGCGATCTACTCGTTGCTGATGATGGAGAACCGCTTCATCTGCGCCTCGGCCAATATCGATACGCTCGACGAACAGGCCAGTGGATTCGACATCGTCCGTCAGCGTCGTGAAGACGTCGACATCCGGCGCGTGCTCTCCAACAGCTTCGGCTTCGGCGGCACCAACGCCTGTCTGGTGCTGGATCGCTACGAGAGCTGACCGTCGGCGCGCTCGTCGTCGACGAAAAAGGCGCCCCGCGGGGCGCCTTTTTCATGGCCGGATTCACGGTTTCAGGAGGGCAGCTCCGCCGGTGCGGCCTTGTCCGGCGAGGCCGGGCGCGGCACCTCGGAAATCTCGTTCAGGGCGCTCTCGATCCACGCCTCCATCTCGGCCATCACCTCTTCGGGCTTGCGCCCCACCGTCTCGATCGGCTCACCCACCACGACGTGGAGCACGCCCGGCTGCTTGACCCAGTGCCGTCCCCATCGCTCGCCGGCATTGTGCGCCACCGGCAGTACCGGCACGCCGGTGCGGCAGGCGATGACCGCGCCGCTCTTGTTGAAACGGCGTCGCTGCCCAGGCGGAACCCGGGTCCCCTCGGGGAAGATCAGCACCGACAACCCCTCCTCCAGGCGCTGCTTGCCGTGGGAGAGCACCTGGCGCATGGCGGCCGACGGCTTCGAGCGATCCAACGGAATCGGCCGCAGCAGTCGCACCCCCCAGCCGAACAGTGGGATGTTGAGCAGCTCTTTCTTGAGCACGGTGCAGATCGGCGTCTTGAGCAGTTGCAGGTAGACGGTTTCCCACTCGCTTTGATGGTTGGCCAGCACCACACAGGGCCCTTCCGGCACGTGCTCCCGCCCGGTCACCTGATAGCGGATGCCACAGGTGATGGCGAGCCAGCCGACGATGAAACGGTTGTGCCAGTTGAACAGCCTAAAGCGCGAGCGTATCGGCAAGGCAAAGCCCACCGGCAGCATCAGCAATCCCGAGACCAGGATTGCCAGGAAGTAACCGATATAGAAGATGATGCTACGAAAGACTTTCATGTGTCGGCCGCTTCCTCTCTGCTGCGACGTTGATCGCCTGTGTCGACCTCATCGTGAGCGGGATAGCGCTCCTGACACCACGCATCCAGCATCAGCCCTAGCTCCAGGCGCCAGGACTTCTGATGGATGCCGAAGACATCGAGTAGCCGACGACAATTGAGTACGCGCCGCAGCGGCGTATCATGATGCTGGTCGAGCCCCTCCAGTCTTCCCAGCGTCGGCGACTCTCCCACCCCCGCCAGCCGCGTCTCCAACTGCGTCCGTACCACCGAGCAGAAGGTGAAGACGCTGACCGGCTCCGTGCCGCAGAGATGATAGGTGCCCCAGGCGTTGGCGCCACTCTCGAGCTGCAGCAACACGCCCGTCAGGGCGCGGGCCACGGCCACGACGGAGGTCGGGCACACCACCAGGTCCCTGGCCGCCCTGACCGACTCGCCACGCATCAGCGCGTCGATCAGTTCGCTCAGCCAGGCGTCCTCGCCCTCGCGCCCGAACAGCGGCCCCAGTCGCCATATCAGATGCCGGGGATGGCGGCGCACGAGCTCGCCGACGGCGACCAGACGGCGCATCGCCTCATCCCGCGGTCGGGGCAGGACATCCTCGTCGATGGGGACGTCGGCGCCATCCTCGTACAGCGCATCGGAGACACACCAGACCAGTGGAATCTGCCTTGCCCGGCACGCCGCCAGCAACGCCTCCACCCGGTCGGCATGGGAGTAGACCACCGCCGGCTCGCAGCGCCCCGGATCCGCCAGCGGCGGCACGATCACGACATCGGGCTCGACCACCGCCAGTGCCTCGGCATCTCCCGCCGGCCACGAGACATAGTCGATATCACCCCGCTGCGCGGAGATGGCGTGCAACGCCCGGCTCAGGCAGTGCTCCGCCTGCAACACCAAACACTTCACGATGGCACCTCGGAACGCCTCATCGCTCTGGAATCCTTACTTTGCTGAGAACTACACTGCCCTGGCCGATCCCGGACTATGATAGAAGACGCCTTGTCCGCTCTAGGCTCGATGACGGGGAAGTGCCGATCGTGGCGGACACCGATAGTGGCAGACATCGAGGCCCGCAGGAACCGCTCGACCATTCGCTCATCCATGGAGAGAGTCAACATGAACAAGGATGTCGCCGTCGCCTGGGAGATCAGCGCCGAACTCGGCGAAGGCCCCATCTGGTCCGACACCCTTCGCGCCCTGGTGTTCGTCGATATTCGACAGGCCAGGCTGCACGTCTATCATCCCGCAGACGGCGAGCGTCGGAGTTGGGATCTCGAGGAAGCGTGCTGCTGGCTGCTGCCTCGAGAAGGGGGCGGCTTCGTTGCCGGCCTGCGCTCCGGGGTCGTGGGGCTCGAACTCGATGAGCGTGGCCCCCGCATCGGCAAGCGTCTGACCCCGATCGAGTGGCTGTCGGCAGGCGACCGCCTCAATGATGCCGGAAGCGATACGCACGGCCGCCTCTGGTTCGGCTCCATGGATGACGCCGAAAACGAGGTACGCGGTCATCTGTTCCGCCTCGACAGCCGTGGCGTTACCCTGATGGACAGTGAATACCACGTCACCAACGGGCCCGCCATCAGCCCGCACGGCGACACACTCTACCATAACGATAGCGCGCGCCAGACCGTCTTTGCCTTCGATCTCGACGCTGATGGCGAACTGTCTAACCGTCGCGAGCACATACGCTTAGCCCCGGGCGCCGGCTATCCGGACGGCATGACCTGCGATCGCGAGGGCGGGCTGTGGATCGCACTGTGGGACGGCGGCCGTATCGCCCGATTTCACGCCGATGGCTCGCTGGACCGGGAGATCGCCCTCCCCGTCTCCCGCCCCACCTCCTGCATCTTCGGCGGCGACGCACTGGACCGGTTGTTCGTCACCTCGGCGGCGACCGGCTGCCATGACGAACCGCTGGCCGGGGCACTGTTCGAGGTCGCGGTCGAGATCGGCGGCATCGCCACCACGCCAGTGATCCTGCCCAACGACCCGGGGCTGTAGCACGGCCGGGGTCACCCGGCCGCGGGGGCTGCCAGCACGCGGCGGTAGAAGCCGAGGCAGACGGCGACGAACACCGCCAGCCCCAGCCACCGGGCGATACCGGCGAAGCCGTCTCCGACCAGCGCCAACGGGGCCGGCGCCCCGCTCAGGCCGATGACGCCGGCCAGCAGCACGCCGACCAGGCTCTCGCCGACGATCAGCCCGGAGGCGAGCAGCACGCCACGTCGACGCGGCCGCTCCGAGGCACGCTCGACGTCATCGCCCCGTGCCAGCGCGCGGGCGCGGAGCCGGCGATCGATCAGCCAGCCCAGCACGGCGCCGATCACCAGCGGCATGTTGATACTCGGGGGCAGGTAGATACCGATCCCCACCGCCAGTACCGGTAGACGTGCCTTGCCCCCTCGCCGGCGCAGCCACTCGTCGACACCGATCAGCACGGCGCCGATCGCCAGACCGATGATGATCATCGTCCATTCGAGATCGTGGGAGAACACACCGCGCACGATGGCGGTCATCAGCGAGGCCTGGGGCGCCCCCAGGGCCTGCCCGGGGTCCATCCCCTCCCGTGGCATCGCCCCGGCGAAGCCGTAGGCGTTGTAGAGCAGCGAGAGCACTGGCGGGATGACCAGCGCCCCGACCACGCAGCCGATGATCAGCGCGACCTGCTGGCGCCACGGCGTGGCCCCCACCAGATAACCGGTCTTGAGATCCTGCAGGTTGTCGTTGGATATCGCCGCCACGGCGAGGATGACAGAGGTCACGAATAGCGCCAACGCCGTCGGCAGCATGCGCGCCACCGCCGGGTCCAGCACGTCGAACGCATCACTGACGGCGGTGAAGCCCAGCAGCAGCAGCGACACCAGGATGACCGCCACGATGCCGATGCCGGAGATCGGACTGCTGGAAGATCCGACCAGCCCGGCCATGTAACCGCAGGCGGCCGCGATCAGGAAGCCGAACACGCCCGCGAACAGCACGCTGCCCAGGGTCAGCGTCCAGAACGCGGCGCCGGCCAGCTGCGGTGCCGCACCGTGGAGAAAGATCGCGAAGACCACGGTCAACAGCACCAGCAGCGCTACCGTCAACGCCAGGATGATGCCCGCCGGCAGGTCGCGCTCGGTTCGCGCCTGGTCACGGAACGCGCCCTGGTCGCCGCGCATCGCCCCCAGTGACGTACGAATGCCGATCAGCATCGGCTTGAACAGGGTCGCCAGTGTCCAGACCGCGGCGATCCCGATGGTGCCGGCGCCGATGAAGCGGACCTTGTCGGACCACAGCGCCATGCCGGCATCGGCCAGCGACTGCCCCGCCTCCATCGGGGTGACGCTGGTCAACCAGGGGACCGCGATACCCCAGGCGATCAGCGTCCCGATCAGCATTGCCATGCCGCCGACGATGCCGACCAGGTAGCCGGCGCCGACCAGCGCCAGCGAAAACCCGGTCGAGAGCTGGAATGCCGCGCGACCGACCGAGAACCACACGCTGATGCTATCCGCCAGCAGCCGCAAGCCGCCGCTGGCGATCGAGAAGCCGGCCGCGACGATGCCGCCCAGCAGAATCTCCCGGGCACCGGGTTCATTCCTGGCGCCACCGGCGTCTCCGTCGCCACGCTGACCCTCATCGGCATCGCGGCTGCCGACCTCGAGGATCTCGGCCGCGGCGATCCCCTCCGGATAGGGCAGATCGCTCTGTACCACCATCACCCGGCGCAGCGGGATCGTGTAGAGCACGCCGAGAATGCCGCCGATGGCGCAGATCGCCGTGGTCTGCCAGAACGGAAAGCCCTGCCAGTAGCCGATCATCAAGAGCCCCGGCAGCACGAAGATGATCGCGGAGAGCGTTCCTGCCGCCGAGGCCTGGGTCTGGACCATGTTGTTTTCGAGCTTGTTGGCGCCGGCCACGCGTCGCAGCACGGCCATGGAGATGACCGCGGCGGGAATCGCCGAGGCGAAGGTCAGCCCGACCTTGAGCCCCAGATAGACATTGGAAGCGGTGAACAGCAGGGTGATGACGGCGCCCAGCATGACGCCTCGCAGCGTCAACTCGGGCAGACGGGCGTCATCGGGGATAGGTTGTGGCATGGAGACACTCTTGAGGTGAAAGGCCGGCGCAGGATCGAGGCGCTGCCGCCGCGATCGTCGGGGCCACCATCGCCCGCGGAAACTGGCAGTACAGGCAAATCGTTAGATGGCTATCTAGAAGGCCATTCTAGAATTCCCACGCTCTTGCGTCGAGGCGGCCGGGCTCCCCCGGCGGAGATTGAGCACGCCGCGCTCACCGCGCCTCGATGATGTTGCCCTGGGCATCATGGGTGAGCGTCACCCGGCGATGGCGCTGGAGCGCGGCCACCTGGTCCGAATTCATGCCGAACGAGAGCGCCAGCCGCTCGGGGGTCAGCGGCAGCGCCGGCTGGCGCCGATCGACGTGTCGGAAGCGGCGGTAGTTGTAGAACGCCCATACCAGCAGCGTGGCCCCCGCGAGCACGGTGATGACCGCGTAGAGTGTCAGCGAGGCCCAGCTATGGTCTTGGCTGTCGATCACGTAGGACTCGAACCGTCCCACCCCGAAAATCCAGCCGCCAATCGTCGCCAGCGGTAGCAGCAGATAGAGCCACAGCAACCAGCCGATGCCCGCCAGCAGCGCGAACACACTGCGCTGGCGCCGTGACTGCAGGTCGGGACGGTGGATGATTCGAGGCAGCCCGGCGGCGCCTCGCTGGTTGTTCGCCTTCGGCATGTCGAGCTCTCCTGTCAGGGTTGGATACCGCGGTCCGGGCTGCTCCAGCGCGCCCGCTGACGCCGCGAGGCCAGCAGGGCCCTGGGCACGGCGACCACTGCCGTGAGCGTCGAGAGCACCCAGTAGAGCAGCGGATACCAGATGACCCAGAAATAGTGGCGAAGAAAGCCGGCGCGTTCGTAGCGCTGGTCGATGCTCAGACTGACCAGGAACTGGATCAGGCAGGTGGCGCCCAGCAGCAGTCCGTTCCATTGCGGCAGCAGCGTCGCGATCTGCCAGCGTGGCGGCAGCGGTACGAACCCGCCGATGCAGAACAGCACGGCGATGGCCAGCATGACGTAGGCCCACACCAGGCTGGTGAGATACTCCAGCGCCACCCCCCAGAAGCGGCGCTGGCGCCAAGCCAGCAGTCGCCCGCCGTAGCGCAGCATCACCTCGACACCACCCTGGGCCCAGCGCAGGCGCTGCTGCCACAGGCCCTTGAGGGTTTCCGGCATATAGATGTAGCAGAGCGCCTCTGGCTCGAAGCGGATGTCCCAGTGATGGATCTGGAGACGCCAGGAGACATCGATGTCCTCGGTCACCATGTCGGCGCGCCAGTAGCCGATGCTGTCCAGCGCCGCCCGGTTGAAACCCGTGATCACCCCGGAGACGGTGAAGATACGCCCGTAGGTGCGTTGCGCCCGCTTGATCAGGCCGATGATCGAGGAGAACTCGCCCACCTGGATCTTGCCCAGCAGCGTCGAGCGGTTGAGGATGCGCGGATTGCCGGTCACCGCGCCGACACGCGGCCCCCCGGTCAGATGCTGCATCATCCAGTAGACGGCGAAGGGATGGAGCAGCGCATCACCATCGATACAGACGAGGTAATCCGAAGGGGCCGCCAGCGCACCGGCGCGCAGCGCCACCGCCTTGCCCTGATTGGCCGCGAAATGGATCACCCGCAGCCGCTCGTGCTTCTCGGCCAGGCGATCGAGGATCTCGCCGGTCTCATCGTGGCTACCGTCGTTGATGGCGATGACATCGAACTGCGGGTAGCGCGTCGCCAGAGCGTAGCGAATCGTCTGCTCGACCTGATCCGCTTCGTCGAAACAGGGCACCACGATGCTGACGTGAGGGGAGTCGGGATCCAAGGTCTCCAGCCTTGGCGTCATGTCCTTGCCACGCTCGCGGCGAAGATAGAACCAGAGGCCACCGATGATCCACATCCAGGCCATGAAGATCGGGTAGTAGAAGGCAAAACCGAACATCACGTCCCGCCAATCGATGGCCGAGACCCAGGCTTCGATATCGGCGATCATGGTTGACTCCGAAGACGAGAGGTCGAGTAGGGAAATTCGTTGAGGCTCATGCCCTCGAACGTGGGCTGGAAGGCCGGCATGCCGGTGATGAAGTCGTCCGGATAGTAGGCGAGGTTCAGCCCGCCCCGGCGCACCAGCTGATGCATCCACGCCTTGAAGCGCCCGGGCTCGATCCAGCGATCCCGTGCCCAGTCGTAAGCCTGCAACTCGAATACCGTCTTCCTGAGCCCGTCGGGCTGGCGCATCACCTGGTCGATCAGGTCATCCAGCCAGCGGCTGGCCGAGCGGTCATCGCGCGCCATGTCCGCGTCGTCGAGGTAGGGCATCGCCATCAGCGCCACTTCGTCGTAGTTGTCGAGGAAAGGACCCAGCGCCTGGGCAAAGCGCGACTCGGCAGCGGGGTCGAGCACGACCCGCGCGTAGATATTGCGCGCCACCCGGAAGCGGTTGCTGAGATTGGCGTACTCGCGCGCGGCGGCGACCGCCTGATGACTGAAGTCGATCAGCGCCCGGGTCTTGTCACGCGCACTCAGGTCGCAGTCGGTAAGCGCCCGCTGACCGCCGGGCCACCGCGCCGCGGGGTTGCAGGCCTGAGCATCTTCGTCCGCGGCGAGATAGGCGTCATCGTGAATCAGGATGCCGTCGATCCCCGGGGTGTTGCGGGCCAGATCGCCATAGATCCCGCGAACGAGCGCCAGTGCAGCCGGGCGGAACGGACTCAGCCGGCGGTAGTCGCGATCGGCGATCCGGCTCTTGCCGTCGCTCCCCCTGGCTCGCACCGCCAGTTGCTGCTGTCGTTCGGCGTCGGGCAGGTCGAAGGCGAGCAGCGGTAGCCAGGCGTAGACATCGACCCCGGCCCGGGTCTTGAGCTGCCAGGCGACACGGTTGAACAGATCGGCGCGCATCGGCAGGTAGTCGTTGGGGAAGTAGAGTGCCGAGGCAGTGCCATCCCCATCCGGATCGGCAAAGGCCTGCAGATAGACCGTGCGCACCTGCATGGCCTGAATCCGATCCAGCAAGGCGCTGAGATTGGCATTGACCTGATCGGGGTCGGGATCGTAGAGATAGTCGAGGTCGACCTGCACGGCCCGTTGAATGCGCCTGGGCGGATCGACGGTCTGCGCGACCTGGGATTCTACGGCCACCGGATCGGGATCATTCATCACCAGGAAGCGACCGAAATCGGGTCCGCTCGACGGGGTCGAGAGACGCTGATCACCGAGACTGAAGGTGAACCGGTAACCCGCCTCTCTCGCTATCCTTTCGGTAACGGGGTTGGTCGCGCCGTAGGGCCAGACCAGGGTGCGCGGCCGAACCCCGGTGTGCCGCTCGATGATCTCGGCGCTGCGGACCAGGTCGGCGTGAACGCGCCGCCGGTAATCGGCGTCGCTCTCGTACGCGCCACTGGCGGCATCGTAGCGTCGTGTCAGCGCTGCGGGTTCCACGTTACCCTGCGGATTGGCGAGGATCCCGTGGTGGAGGTCATCGGTGTGCGAAGCCACTTCCACCAGCCCCGAGGCCTGCATCTCGCGGACCTGGCCCCAATCCACGAAACCCTCTGCCCCTCTCGCGCGGCCGTTGTAGAGAACTTCGTTCGCCGCCCCAGCGTCGCCGTCCCCACCGATGACCGCCCCCTCCTCGAGCCGCGAGGCCACCGGATCGGTAGCGGCTGCCGTCACCCTGTCGCCACGCCCGACCCGCTCGATCCAGCCGGTCTCCACCGCGAACAGCGCCGGATAGCCGAAAGCCCGTAGCAGCGGAAAGACGCGGCCGTAGAAGCTCGCCAGCCCGTCGTCGAAGCTCAGCAGCACCGCGTTGGGAGGCAGCGGCCGCCTGCCCTCCCGGGCCGCCTCGATGTCGTCCAGGGAGATCGGGTGCCAATCGTTGGCCGCCAGCCAGTCGAACAGCGACGCCAGGCGTTCGGTGCTGACGGCGTAAGGGTCCCGATCCACGGCGGGCCGGGTATCGTCCCGCACATCGTGAAACCCGAGCGTCACGAAATGACCGGCGGGGATCTGCAGCGTCGTCACATCTCCCGGCAGGCCGGTCGTCGGCGGAGATGACGGCGCTCCCCGAGCCTGCGCTGCCGTCGACAGCGCGCCCAGTAGCGCGACCAGCGCGAAATGGAGCAGGGTCGATCGCATCACAGCACTCCCTCGAAACCTAACTGTCCGAACCAGCGCGCTTCGCGCTCGCCCTCGTACTCATGACTGCCCCAGCCGACGCCGTAGTTGACCGACCAGGTCCGCGTCAGCTGCCAGACGTGGCCGTAGCGCGCGTCGTAGCCCGGCGCGCTACCGTGGCCTCGCTCCCACTCGGAGGCCGTGCCCAGCGAGACGTTCTGCGTGAAGGCGTGATCGTAGCGCCGCCAGGTCAGCCAGTCGTGCTCGAGAGTCACTCCGGCGGAACGGGTATCCTCGGGGCTGTAGTAATCCGTTTCGCTCTGGCTGTTGTGCTCGGCGGAGAGCGAGCCGAGCAGGCGGGTCCGATGATGCGCGCTGGCCTGCACGCGCTGGGTCAGCTCGGCGGAGATGTCGCTGCGCAGGTTGCCGTCGCTGATGTCCAGGGCGCCCAGCGTCAGCGTCGCCTGGCGCGACTCGTTCTGACGCCAGGTCACCTGCGCCTGGTAGAGGCGTCCATCCCGATCGCTGCGCTCGGCGCGCAGCGGGGTCTCCGGCGACTGAAACTGGGTCAGCAACTGGTACTGCCAACGATCGTCGAGCCACTGCGACCAGCCGAGCTCGACGCCGGGTTCGTCGCTGGCGTTCTCGCCACTCACGCCGGCCCACCAGTGCCGGCGCAACCATCGGCGTTCGACGCCGACACCCCAGCGATCCCGGCGCTCGGCCCCACCGTCGTAGTCACCCCAGCGCCAGGATTGTTCGATGTAGGCGCGGTAGCCATCCTCGCGCCAGGGCGAATTGAGGCGCAGCCGGTATTCACCGTCGCGGCTGCCGTTGACGGCGCTCCCGCCGCGAGAGCGACCGAAGCTGCCCTCCCCCTCGAGGGAGAAGTGCTGACGATCCTGCCATTCGAGGTGGTTGCGCCGAATCGCGCTGTCGGTGGGAAACTGCGACGCCAAGGGTTCGATAGTGCGCTGCCAGCGCGGGAAGTTCTCGAGGTCCTGGGCATTCTCGGCAATGTTGAGCCGCGTGGCCTGATCCCTGGGCGCATAGGCCGCTGCCAGTTCGGCGGTCGACTGCGCCTGTTCGTACCAGCCTCTCGAACGCTGTGCGGTGGACAAGCCATTGATCACGTCGGTATTGCGCGGCGCCTGCCGATAGAGCGCACGGGCCCGTTCGAGCGCCTCTCCATCATGACGACGATAGGTGGCATCCAGCACCCGCAGGCGGTCGACCTCGCTGCGCTCCCAATTGGGCACCGGAGGCGTCTTCGGATTCGGCCGCGAGCGCCAGATCGGGGTGTCGGCGTCCAACTGGGCGAGCACCTCGGCCGCAGCGGCGTACTCTTCGCTCTCGATCAGGGCGTAGTAGTAGCCGGTCCGCACTGCCAACGATGGCCGCGCGCCCGACTCGATCACCTCGCGGTAGAGGCGTGCGGCCTGCTCCGGCTGCCGGCGAGCCAGATGGGCATCGGCAACGGCGGCCTTGGCGTAGACGGGCACATCGACCGATTCCCGCTGCAGCGCCTGATAATCGGCAACCACCGCCTCGAAGCGGTTCAACTGGCGCAGCACCACCAGTCGATCGACGCGGGTCCGATGGCCGGCGTCGCTGCCGGGAGGGAAGCGTTCCAGATTGGCATTCAGGCCATCGAGCGATGCGGTCAGGGCCGCGTTACGCGCTCCGTAGCGCTGCCGCCGCTCGTGACGCGCCTGCTCCTGCACCCCATTGCGGATCCGGGCCGTCGCGGCATCGGCCCGAAACCGATCCTGCGTGGCCTGCGGCCACGCCGGCCGGTAGCGCTCGCGTAACCGCTCGGCACGGCGATAGGCCCCGAGATTGGACAGGCTGGAGATCGTCGTCTGGAGGGCCTGACGATTGTCCGGGGCATACGTCAGCACTCGCTGCGCCAGTTGCAGCGCGATGGCCGGATGCCCCTGCTGACGCTGGCGTTCCGCAATGCCCGCCAGATCGTCGGCATTGGGGCGCCCCGACGGCCCTGGCCGCACGTCTTCGCCATAGGCCGAGGCCGGCGCCTCGGCGGGCGGCAAGCGCCCATCCGGAAAGCGCTCGGCTGCCTGGGCTGAATAGGCGAAGAGCGACAGCAGGCAGAGTGCGAGGGGGAATCGAGTTGAACAGGCGCGGCAGCGACCGTTGCCGGCGGCGTACGGCCTCGTCGAGAAGCCAAAGCCTTCGCCGGCCTTCGCGACTCGGCCGCGGAAGCGAGATATTCGCATTACAGGACAGGACCACCGTTATTTCCGTTAACACTCTGTTGCGAGAGCACTCAATTCCGTTGAGTGGGGTGCTAAAAGCCAAGTAAAACTAGAGATAAAATGGCGGTCTTACAAATTAGTAAATATTGATATGTTTGATTGTTTCATCGGCTCCCAAGGTCGATGAACGTCAACCTGCCATGACGCGGCCTTGGTACGAAAGCTGAACATGGTTTCCAGAAATTTGCTTTGAAAGACAATCCGCGGGAGCTCAAGCCACGGGTGCTGGGTCATGGCGAGAGAAGAATCTGCCTGCGCGCCGAACCTCGAGGCCGCGCTTGTCGATGGCCATCGCTGTCACACCGATACCCGGCCGAGACGCCGTTTTTCACCTGCGGATCTTGCCGGGATGGTCCACGCCCGAAACGCAAGCGCCCCGCGAGGCGGGGCGCTCTGATGACGGCCGGTGCGGCACGCCGGGGGTGCACTGACTCGATGCCCGCAAGGACGAGCCGTTGGACGCCGGTACCTGAGTGCTAGAACGGAATCTCGTCGTCGAAGTCGTCGAAGCTACCGGGGTTCGGCGCGCCGTAGTTCGGATTCTGGTTCGGTTGCGAGGCGGGCTGGCCCTGCTGCGGCGGGCGCTGCCCCTGAGCCGGGCGCTGCTGCGGTTGTTGCGGCTGTTGCGGGTTGCCGCCGTAACCGCCCTGCTGCGGCGGCTGGTCGTAGCCACCATTCTGCGGCGCACCGCCATACTGCCCCTGGGGCTGGGCGTAATCTCCGCCGCCCTGGCCGCCGCCACGAGAGTCCAGCATCTGCATGTCGTTGCCGACGATTTCGGTCGAGTAGCGATCCTGACCGTCCTGGCCCTGCCATTTGCGAGTCTGCAGGCGGCCCTCGATATAGATCCGCGAACCTTTCTTGACGTACTGCTGGGCGATCTCCGCCAGCTTGTTGAACAGCACCACGCTGTGCCATTCAGTACGTTCCTGGCGCTGGCCGCTCTGGCGATCGGTCCAGCTATCGGTAGTCGCGATGCGCAGGTTGCACACCGGATTCCCCGAGGGCAGGAAGCGCACTTCCGGATCCTGTCCCAGGTTGCCGATCAGGATGACTTTGTTTACACCTCGGGCCATCGTTGTCTCCTCGCATTCCTGCGTTGCGACGCTATCATGCGTCGGTTCGTTGCCATTGGTTGCCCGCGATACGGGCCAGCGCCTCGACATCCAGGCGCTGTCGGTCGACCTTGAGATAGGCGACCTGTTCTTCGGGTACGACCACGGCGTCCTCGACCCCGGTCACCGCGACGAAACGCTCGAGTAGTGTATCGAGCATGCCCATGGATTGCTCGTCGAGTGCGATGATCTCGCTGGAGAGATGGCGGGGCGCCGGCATCTTCCAGACCACCGCCAGCCAGATCGCCCCGACCACCGCCGTGCCCAGGAAGACACTCTGGACGCCGAAGCCCTGGGACAGGGCGCCGCCCAGCGTACCGCCGAGAAAGGCGCCGAAGAACTGACTGGTGGAGTAGACGCCCATGGCAGTGCCCTTGGACCCGGCCGGTGCCAGTTTGCTGATCATCGACGGCAGCGTCGCCTCCAGTAGATTGAAGACGACGAAAAAGCCCCAAAGTAGGATCAGCAGGGCGACGCGATCATTCGCCAGCTCGCCGAAGCCGAGCAGAATCAATGTCATCGCCGCGACGGCGCCGACGAAGACCGGCTTCATCTTGCGATACTTCTCGGCCACGATGACCAGCGGGATCATGCCGACGAAGGCCAGGGCCATCACCGGCAGATAGACCCAGCCATGATCTGCCGGGGCGAATCCCAGGGCCTCGAGCCGAAACGGCAGCGCCGTGAAGCACGCCGTCAGAATCAGGTGGAGGGCGAAGATCGAGAAATCGAGCCGGAGCAGGTCGCCCTGGCCCAGCGTGGCGCGCAGTTGACGGCGATCGATGCCGACATCCCGGTGGGGCATTCGCTTCGGTGCTCGCGGCACCAGTTTCCACAGGATCAGCAGGCCGCAGGCGGAGAGCGCCGCGGTGAACCAGAACACGCCGGCGAGCCCGCCGACATCGGCGATCAGGGGCCCCACCACCATGGCGATGGCGAATGCGACGCCAATGGAGAGTCCGATGGTCGCCATCGCGGCGGTGCGGATCTCCTCGCGGGTCTGATCTGCCAGCAGCGCCATGATGGCGCCGGCGACGGCGCCGCTCCCCTGCAGGCAGCGCCCGATGATGATGCCGGTGATGGACGTGGCACTGGCAGCGACGATACTGCCGATGATGAACAGCAGCAGGCCCCCGGCGATGACCGCCTTGCGACCGATCCGGTCGGAGAGCAGCCCGAAGGGAATCTGGAGAATGGCCTGGGTCAGGCCGTAGCCGCCCAGCGCCATGCCGACAAGCAAGGGAGTGGCGCCGTCGAGATGATCGGCATACAGCGCCAGCACCGGCAGGACCATGAATAGCCCCAGCATTCGCGAGGCGTACAGGCTGGCCAGCCCGACGATGGCACGTCGTTCGGTAACGAGAAAACGAGAAGTCATGGAGGTCGCAACGTTGGGTGAACTCGGCGCGAGCCGAGGATGATTCGGGATGAGCGGTGCATTTTACCGCTCGCCCTTCTCCAGTGAAAGCAGCCGGCTTTGCCGGGCCTTTGATCCGCGACCTATAATGGTCGTTTCCCGCGTCGCAGCACGAGGTAGTCATGGACAGCATTCTGGTCAGGGGCGCACGGACCCATAACCTGAAGAACATTGATGTCGAACTGCCGCGCGACAAGTTGATCGTGGTAACCGGTCTCTCCGGTTCGGGCAAGTCTTCACTCGCGTTCGACACGCTCTACGCCGAGGGGCAGCGACGTTATGTCGAATCCCTCTCGACCTACGCCCGCCAGTTCCTGTCGATGATGGAAAAGCCCGACGTCGACCATATCGAGGGACTCTCGCCGGCCATCTCCATCGAGCAGAAATCGACCTCGCACAATCCGCGCTCCACCGTCGGTACCATCACCGAGATCTACGACTATCTGCGGCTGCTGTTCGCTCGCGCCGGCACGCCGCGATGCCCGGATCACGACGAGGAACTGGAGGCGCAGACCGTCTCGCAGATGGTCGATCAGGTGCTGGCGCTGCCCGAGGGCAGCCGGCTGATGCTGCTGGCGCCGGTGGTCAAGGGCCGCAAGGGCGAGCACCTCCAGTTGATCAGCGAGCTGCGCGCCCAGGGTTTCGTGCGTGCCGTGATCGACGGGCATACCGTCGAACTCGACGATGTGCCGGCGCTCGACAAGAAACGCAAGCACGACATCAGCGTGGTGGTGGACCGCATCAAGGTTCGCCCGGATCTGCAGCAACGTCTGGCCGAGTCCTTCGAGACCGCACTCAATCTGGCCGATGGCACCGCCATCATCCACTTCATGGATGGCGAGCAGGATGACCTGGCGTTTTCGTCACGCTTCGCCTGCCCGATCTGCGGCTACTCGCTGAGCGAACTGGAACCCAGGCTGTTCTCGTTCAACAACCCGGCCGGCGCCTGTCCGACCTGCGACGGCCTGGGCGTGCGTCAGTTCTTCGATCCAGACAAGCTGATCAGTCATCCGGAGCTGTCGCTGGCCGAGGGCGCGATCAAGGGCTGGGATCGCCGCAGCATCTACTACTTCAGCCAGCTGCAGGCGGTCGCCGAGCACTATCGGTTCACGCTGGATACGCCGTGGAACGAGCTCGCCCGACATGAGCGCGATATCGTACTCAATGGCAGCGGCAAGGACGACATCGCCTTCAGCTACGTCAACGACCGCGGCCGCAAGGTGACCCGCGAGCACCCCTTCGAGGGCGTGCTGCCCAATCTGGAGCGTCGCTATCGCGAGACCGAGTCGTCGATGGTTCGCGACGATCTGGCCAAGTACCTGGCGGTGCGGCCCTGCCCCACCTGCGACGGGACCCGCCTCAAGCGCGAGGCGCGCCATGTGTTCATCGACGGCAACAATCTTCCGACGCTGACCCGGATGCCGGTGGGCGAAGCCTGGAACTATTTCCGCCAGTTGACGCTTCCCGGGAGGAAGGGCGAAATCGCGGTCAAGATCGTCCACGAGATCCACGCCCGACTCGAATTCCTGGTCAACGTCGGGCTCGACTACCTAACCCTGGAGCGCAGCGCGGACACGCTCTCCGGCGGCGAAGCCCAGCGCATTCGCCTGGCCAGCCAGATCGGTGCCGGCCTGGTCGGGGTGATGTACATCCTCGACGAGCCCTCGATCGGCCTTCATCAGCGCGACAACGATCGTCTGCTGCGCACGTTGATACGTCTGCGCGATCTGGGCAATACGGTGATCGTGGTCGAGCATGACGAAGACGCCATTCGCGCTGCCGACCACGTGCTCGATATCGGCCCTGGCGCCGGCGTGCATGGTGGCACCATCGTGGCCCAGGGAACGCCCCACGACATCGAGACGACGCCGGAGTCGTTGACGGGCCAGTACCTCTCCGGGAAACGCTGTATCGAGGTGCCCCCGTACCGCATCCCGGTCAACCCGGACAAGCAGCTTCATCTGCGTGGCGCCACCGGCAACAACCTGCAGGATGTCGACCTGGCATTGCCGCTGGGGCTGTTCGTCTGCGTCACCGGCGTCTCCGGCTCCGGTAAATCGACCCTGATCAACTCGACCCTGATGCCGATCGCGGCCCGTGAACTCAATCGCGCCACCACACTGACGGCGGCGCCCTATCGCAGCATCGAGGGTCTCGATCAGCTCGACAAGATCATCGACATCGACCAGAGCCCGATCGGCCGCACGCCACGCTCCAACCCTGCCACTTACACCGGTATCTTCACCCCCATCCGCGAGCTCTTCTCGGGCACCCAGGAGGCGCGGGCCCGCGGCTACAAGCCGGGACGTTTCAGCTTCAACGTCAAGGGCGGACGCTGCGAGGCGTGCCAGGGCGAGGGCATGATCAAGGTGGAGATGCACTTCCTGCCGGATATCTACGTCCCCTGCGACGTCTGCAAGGGCAAGCGCTACAACCGCGAGACGCTGGAGATCCACTACAAGGGCAAGAGCATCCACGAAGTGCTCGAGATGACCATCGAAGAAGCACTGGAGTTCTTCAGCCCGGTGCCAGCGATCGCCCGGCGCCTGCAGACGCTGATGGACGTGGGGCTCTCCTACGTCCGCCTGGGCCAGAGCGCGACCACGCTCTCCGGCGGCGAGGCGCAGCGCGTCAAGCTGGCTCGCGAGCTGGCCAAGCGCGATACCGGCCAGACGCTCTACATTCTCGACGAGCCCACCACCGGGCTGCACTTCGAGGATATCCGGCAGTTGCTCGGCGTGCTGCATCGGCTACGTGACCACGGCAATACGGTGGTAGTGATCGAGCATAACCTTGATGTGATCAAGACTGCCGACTGGATCATCGATCTGGGCCCGGAAGGTGGCTCCGGCGGTGGCCGCATCATCGCGGAGGGCACGCCGGAACAGGTGGCGGGGCTCGACCACTCCCACACCGGCAATTTCCTGGCACCGTTGCTGCCCGCCCCCAAGGCGCGCAAGGCCAAGCGCGCCTGAGTCCGGCCATATGGCGCTTTCGCAGGCGCCCTATGGCGGCTCTGCTCCAATGATCCAGAGAGAGTGTGCCGGCAGTCCGTGACGAACCCGAACCGGGATCAATCCCCATCGCGGAGTGGCTCTTGCGACCCCTTCGACCGATCTGGAGAGTCCGAGCAGCCAATCGACAGCGCTCACGATACCTGAAGGCGCCCTGCGCCCACAGCTTGGATGGCCCGACCCGGCCATCCCGCTTCCAATGCCTTGATGTGCTGCTGAGCGTGGTGGAACGGCAGCAGCAGCGGCTCCAACAGCCCGAGGGGCGAATCGCCGAATCCAGCGCTCTCCCGCGCCATTGAAGCCCCCGACCCTGACCTTTGTCCCAAAAGAAAACCGGCTGCCCAAGTGATTGGGCAGCCGGTTTTTATCGTGCAAGAAGCGTGGGACTTATTCGTCGCCAGCGGCTTCTTCAACGACCGGACGATCGACCAGCTCGATGTAGGCCATCGGAGCGTTATCGCCAGTGCGGTAGCCGCACTTCAGCACGCGGACATAACCGCCCGGGCGATTGACGTAACGCGGGCCAAGCTCGTTGAAGAGCTTGCCGACGGCTTCCTTGGAGCGGGTGCGGCTGAACGCCAGACGGCGGTTTGCCACGCTATCCTGCTTGGCCAGGGTGATCAGCGGCTCGATATGACGACGCAGCTCCTTGGCTTTGGGCAGGGTAGTCTTGATCACTTCATGCTCGACCAGCGAGATGCACATGTTCTTGAACATGGCGTGCCGATGCGAGCTGGTCCGATTCAGATGACGACCACTCTTACGATGACGCATGATTGCTATTCCTTACCAAACTGGTGATTCGAGTCGGCACACTGGATTCGACGCTGACACGAAGGCAGACACCTGGGCGTCTGCACATATCGTCGTCAGGCGGAGGCCTTGTCGTCTTTCAAGCTCGCCGGCGGCCAGTTTTCCAACCGCATACCGAGCGAAAGACCGCGCGAAGCCAGCACATCCTTGATCTCGTTCAAGGACTTCTTGCCAAGGTTCGGCGTCTTGAGCAGCTCGACTTCTGTGCGCTGAATCAAATCGCCAATGTAGTAAATATTCTCGGCCTTCAGGCAGTTGGCGCTGCGAACCGTGAGTTCGAGATCATCCACGGGGCGCAGAAGAATCGGATCGATCTGATCTTCTTCCTCTTCGATTTCCTGCTCTCTGTCGGCTTCGAGATCGACGAAGGCGGCCAGCTGTTCCTGAAGAATGGTCGCACTGCGGCGAATCGCTTCTTCCGGGTCCAGAGTGCCGTCGGTTTCGAGATCGATGACCAGCTTGTCGAGATCGGTGCGCTGTTCGACACGAGCCGCTTCGACCGCATAGGACACGCGGCGGACGGGGCTGAACGTGGCATCCAGCTGCAGACGACCGATGGCGCGGGATTCGTCCTCGTCGGAGAGACGCGCATCGGCGGGCTCGTAACCGCGACCACGAACGATCTTCAGCTGCATTTTCAGCTCGCTGCCATCGTTGAGGTGGGCAATCACGTGATCCGGATTGACGATCTCGACGTCATGGCCGACAGCAATGTCGCCTGCGGTCATGACACCGGGGCCCTGCTTGTTCAAGGTGAGGACGGCTTCGTCGCGACCATGCATCTTGATGGCCACGTCCTTGAGATTCAGCAGAATCTCGATGACGTCTTCCTGAACACCCTCGATGGCGCTGTATTCGTGCAACACGCCTTCGATTTCCGCTTCGACCACGGCACAGCCGGGCATCGAAGAGAGCAGGATGCGACGCAGCGCATTCCCCAGGGTATGGCCGAAACCACGTTCGAAGGGTTCCAGCACGATCTTGGCGTGATGTGCACTGACCTCTTCGACCTTGATGTCGCGGGGACGGAGAAACTCTGTCACTGAACGCTGCATATGAACACCTTCCCAGGCTGCCAAACGAATATCGGTACTCCAGGCGGGAGCCGGGCCGCCTGAACGGCCCGGTTCCAAGCCTTACTTGGAGTACAGCTCGACGATCAGGTTTTCGTTGATGTCGGCAGACAGGTCGCCGCGTTCCGGGACAGCCTTGAAAGTGCCTTCCATCTTCTTCGAGTCGATGTCGATCCAGGTCACGTCGCCGCGGTTGGCAGCGATGGACAGGGCCTGCTGGATACGGGCCTGGTTCTTGGCCTTCTCACGAACAGAAACGACGTCGCCGGGGCGCACCTGATAGGACGCCACGTTGACGGTACGGCCGTTGACCGAAATCGCCTTGTGGCTGACCAACTGACGTGATTCGTTACGCGTGGAGCCGAAGCCCATGCGGTAGACCACGTTGTCCAGTCGGCATTCCAGCAACTGCAGCAAGACTTCACCGGTCGCGCCTTTCAGGCGAGCGGCTTCCTTGTAGTAGTTGCGGAACTGGTTTTCGAGTACGCCGTAGATACGACGCACTTTCTGCTTCTCGCGAAGCTGCAAGCCGTAGTCGGAAAGACGCTGACGGCGCTGGCCGTGCACACCCGGGATCTGCTCGGATTTGCACTTCTTCTCGAAGGGAGTGACACCGCTCTTGAGAAAGAGGTCGGTACCCTCACGACGAGACAGTTTACACTTGGGACCTAGATAACGAGCCATGAGTCTGTCTCCTTAAACGCGGCGTTTCTTCGGCGGACGGCATCCGTTGTGCGGAATCGGCGTCGCGTCAGTGATGCTCTGTACACGGAAGCCGGCGGCATTCAATGCGCGCACGGCAGACTCACGGCCAGGACCGGGGCCCTTGACCAGCACGTCGACGTTTTTCACACCATACTCGGCTGCAGCAGTCGCTGCACGTTCACTCGCCACTTGAGCTGCGAACGGGGTGCTCTTGCGAGAACCACGAAAACCCGAACCACCGGCAGTTGCCCAAGAAAGCGCATTGCCCTGGCGGTCTGTGATCGTCACGATCGTATTGTTAAAAGAGGCATGGATGTGTGCGACCGCATCCACGACCTGCTTTTTAACCTTTTTACGGTTACTACGCGGGTTAGCCATGTTGATGTATCCTGATCTTAAACGCCGGAACGTTAATTACTTACGAATCGGTTTACGCGGTCCCTTACGGGTACGCGCATTGGTCTTGGTACGCTGACCACGCAGCGGTAGACCACGACGATGGCGCAGACCACGGTAGCAACCCAAGTCCATGAGACGCTTGATATTCAGCGTCACATCACGGCGAAGGTCGCCTTCTACGGTGTACTTACCCACTTCGGTACGCAGGGTGTCGAGCTCTTCGCCTGACAGTTCCTGAACCTTGGCGGTAGGTGCGATGCCGGCAGCGACACAGATACTCTGCGCACGCGTGCGGCCAATCCCGTAGATGTAGGTCAGCGAGATCGCCGCATGCTTGTTGTCCGGGATATTGACGCCTGCAATACGGGCCATCAGCTTACTCCGAATGTTGAGCGGCTTGCTCGTTTAGTCGTCCACAAAGGGCGCAATAGCATACCCCTTTGCCTCTCTCAAGGCAAGGGATATGCCATGGCCCGCTTTTTACTCACAGCGTCAGGGTCAAATCAGCCCTGGCGCTGCTTGTGACGCGGCTCGGTGCAAATCACGCGAACCGCGCCGTTGCGCCGAATGATCTTGCAGTTACGGCACATTTTCTTTACAGAAGCTCGAACTTTCATCGTTCTCTCCAAATGCTCTCTGGCGGAGGCTCAGCGCGTCAGACCGCCGCTACCGTAGCCTTTCAGGTTCGATTTCTTCATCACCGACTCATACTGATGAGACATCAGATGCGATTGAACCTGGGCCATGAAGTCCATGATTACCACGACCACGATCAGCAGCGACGTCCCGCCGAAGTAGAACGGCACCTGCCAGGCCACCACCAGGAACTGCGGCATCAACGAGACCAGGGTGATGTAGAGCGCCCCGAACAGGGTCAGGCGCGTCATCACCTTGTCCACGTAGCGAGCCGTCTGCTCTCCTGGACGGATCCCCGGCAGGAAAGCCCCCGACTTCTTCAGGTTGTCGGCGACATCCTTCGGATTGAACACCAACGCCGTGTAGAAGAAGCAGAAGAACAGCACTGCCGCGGCAAACAGGATGATGTACAACGGCGCACCGGGAGCGAGCTGCTGTGATGCCACCTGCAGCCACTCGAACCCGTCGCCCTGGCCCAGCCACTGACCGATGGAACCCGGGAACAGCAGGATACTCGACGCGAAGATCGGCGGAATCACGCCCGCCATGTTGACCTTCAGCGGCAGATAACTGCTCTGTCCCGCATACATCTTGTTGCCGACCTGACGCCGCGGGTAGTTCACCGTGATACGGCGCTGACCGCGTTCGATGAACACCACGAAAGCAACCGTGGCGATGCCCAGAATCGAGAGCGCCAGCAGCGGCAACACGTTCCACGCACCATCGTTGCGCGCCAGCTCGAACGATTGTCCGATCGCGCTGGGCAGACCAGCCACGATGCCGGCAAAGATGATCAACGAGATACCGTTGCCGATCCCCTTCTCGGTGATCTGCTCGCCCAGCCACATCAGGAATACCGCACCGGCCACGAACGTCACGATGGCCGTGAAGTAGAAGCTGATGTCACCCGTGTAAGCAACGCCCTGACTGACCAGACCAACTGACATCCCGGTCGCCTGGATCAAGGCCAGCAACACCGTACCGTAGCGGGTGTACTGGTTGATCTTGCGGCGGCCGGCTTCGCCCTCTTTCTTCAGCGCTTCGAGCTGAGGCGATACCGCGGTCAGAAGCTGCATGATGATCGACGCGGAGATGTACGGCATGATCCCCAGCGCGAAGATACTCATGCGCTGCAGCGCACCCCCCGAGAACATGTTGAACATGCCCAGGATGGTGCCCTGGTTCTCCCGAAACAGGGCAGCCAGCTGGTCAGGATCGATGCCGGGGACGGGGATGTGGGCACCGATGCGGTACACCACGATCGCGATGAAGACGAAACGCAGGCGCGCCCACAGCTCGCTGAGACCGCTACCCATGTTCGCCGGCATGTTTCCTGACTTAGCCATTTAGTCCTCTACCTTGCCACCGGCCGCTTCGATCGCAGCGCGTGCACCTTTGGTGACCTTGAGGCCACGCACGGTAACCGCCTTGCTCAACTCGCCGGACAGAACGACCTTGGCGTACTCGGTAGCATTCTTGAGCACGTTGGCCTTCTTCAGGCTGGCGAGATCGGCGACGTCGCCCTCGACCTTGGCCAGTTCGGCCAGGCGGACTTCTTCGGACACCAGCGACTTGGCCGAGGTGAAACCGAACTTCGGCAAGCGGCGCTGCAAGGGCATCTGGCCGCCCTCGAAACCCGGCTTGACCGAACCGCCGGAACGGGACTTCAGACCCTTGTGGCCGCGGCCACCGGTCTTGCCCAGGCCAGAGCCGATACCGCGGCCAAGACGCTTCTCAGCGTGCTTGGAACCCGGCGCCGGGCTTAAGCTATTGAGTTTCATGGATTACTCTCCCTCGACTCGAACAAGGTAGTTGACCTTGTTGATCATGCCGCGAACGGCGGGGGTGTCTTCCAGCTCGACCGAGTGCCCAATGCGACGCAGACCGAGACCGGTCATCGTCGCCTTGTGCTTCTGCAGGACACCGATGGTGCTGCGGGTCTGGGTGATTTTGATCGTCTGTGCCATGGTCACTTACCCCGCCAGCTCTTCGACAGACAGGCCACGCTTGGCGGCGATGTCTTCCGGAGATTGCATGGATTCGAGCCCCTTGATGGTGGCACGAACCACGTTCACCGGGTTGGTGGAACCGTAGCACTTGGCCAGGACGTCATGCACACCGGCCAGCTCGAGGACGGAGCGCATGGCGCCGCCGGCGATGATGCCGGTACCCTCGGAAGCCGGCTGCATGAAGACCTTGGACGCGCCGTGACGGGCGCGAACCGGGTACTGCAGCGTGCTGCCGCTGAGACTGACCTTGACCATATTACGGCGTGCCTGGTCCATGGCTTTCTGAATCGCGACCGGCACTTCACGTGCCTTGCCGCGACCGAAGCCAACCCGGCCGTTGCCATCGCCAACGACGGTCAGCGCGGTGAAACCGAAGATACGGCCACCTTTGACCACCTTGGCGACGCGGTTGACCTGCACCAACTTCTCTTGCAGGTCTCCGCCCTTCTGTTCGTTATTCGCCATCGTTAAACCCTTTAGAATTGCAGACCGCCTTCGCGTGCGGCATCAGCCAACGCCTTGACACGCCCGTGGTACTGGAACCCTGCGCGGTCGAAGGCAACCTGAGAGATGCCGGCATCCTTGGCGCGCTCGGCAATCAGAGCACCCACCTTGGCAGCCGCGTCAGCGTTGCCCGTGGCACCTTCGCGCAGGCTCTTGTCCAGCGTGGAAGCGCTGGCAAGGACCTTGCCGCCGTCCGGTGAGATGATCTGCGCGTAGATGTGACGCGGGGTGCGGTTGACGCACAAGCGGTTCACACCCAGATCGCGGATCTTGGCACGGGCGCGGCGGGCACGACGGAGACGAGATTCTTTCTTCGCGTTCATAACCCTGCCTTACTTCTTCTTGGCTTCTTTGCGGCGGACACGTTCGTCGCTGTAACGAACGCCTTTGCCCTTGTAGGGCTCCGGCGGACGGAAAGCGCGAATTTCCGCAGCCACCTGACCGAGTTTCTGCTTGTCCGCGCTTTTCAGCACGATCACGGTGTTCTTCGGCGTTTCCGCCGTGACACCTTCGGGCAGCGTGTAGTCGATCGGGTGTGAGAAACCGAGTGTTAGGTTCAGCGTCTTGCCACTAGCCTGGGCACGATAGCCGACGCCATTGATTTCCAGCGACCGAGTGAAACCCTCGGAAGCGCCGGTGACCATGTTCTGGACCAGGGCACGCGTGGTGCCGACCATGGCCCAGGACTTCGCCTGTTCGCTCGGGGCGAAAACCAGCTGACCATCTTCCTGAGTGATCTTCACGTCGGGATGCACGGTCAGTTCAAGCGTGCCCTGGCCGCCCTTGACGGACAGCTGGTCGCCGTCGAACTTCACGTCGACGCCGCTGGGCAGTTTAACCGGATACTTGGCTACGCGAGACATTACTCACTCCTAGAATACGGTGCAGATGACTTCACCACCGACACCCGCCTGGCGTGCGGCACGATCGGTCATGACACCTTGAGAGGTGGTGACGATCGCCACACCCAGACCGTCCGCGACCTTGGGCAGTTCACTCTTGCCCTTGTAGATCCGCAGTGACGGCTTGGACATACGCTGGAGGTGCTCGATGACCGGCTTGCCCTCGAAATACTTGAGGGTCACGGTCAGCTCGGGCTTGGTGCCCTCGGAGACCGTTGCGTCGGTGATGTAGCCTTCCTGCTTGAGTACGCGGGCCACTTCAACCTTGAGCTTGGAAGACGGCATGGTAACCGTCTCCTTGGTGGCCATCTGCGCATTGCGGATACGGGTGAACATATCCGCCAGAGTATCTTGCATGCTCATTACATTGCGCTCCTGAATTCCTCGACGTGGCTTACCAGCTGGACTTCTTCAGTCCAGGGACATCGCCACGCATGGCAGCTTCGCGCAGCTTGTTACGGGCCAGTCCGAACTTGTTGTAGTAACCGTGCGGACGGCCGGTAACGCGGCAGCGGTTGCGCTGACGGACCTGACTGGAGTCCCGCGGCAACTGTTGCAGCTTCAGCTGAGCGTCGAAGCGCTCTTCGTCAGAAGCGTTGACGTCATAGATGACGGTCTTGAGCGCGGCACGCTTGGCGGCGTATTTGTCGACCAGCTTTGCGCGCTTGAGCTCACGCTCAATCATGCTTTTCTTTGCCATGAATCCACCCTTATTGCTTGAACGGGAAGTTCAGCGCGCTGAGCAGCGCACGACCTTCTTCGTCGGTGATGGCGCTGGTCGTGATGGTGACATCCAGACCACGAATCCGATCGATCTTATCATATTCGATCTCCGGAAAGATGATCTGCTCCCGTACGCCCATGGAGTAGTTGCCGCGCCCGTCGAAGGATTTCGGGTTCAGGCCGCGGAAGTCACGTACGCGAGGAATCGCGATGTTGACCAGCCGGTCCAGAAAGTCCCACATCCGTTCGCGGCGCAGCGTCACCTTGACGCCGATCGGCCAGCCTTCGCGGACTTTGAAGCCAGCGATGGACTTGCGCGCCTTGGTCACTACCGGCTTCTGACCGGAGAGCTTCTCCAGGTCGCCGACAGCATTGTCGATCAGCTTCTTGTCGCTGGTCGCTTCGCCGATGCCCATGTTCAGGGTCACTTTGGTGATCCGGGGCACCTGCATAACGTTGGCATAGCTGAACTGCTCTTTGAGCTGAGCCATGACCTCGTTCTGATAACGTTCTTTCAAGTTCGCCATTTTGCTACCCGACTCGCGTTAGGCGTCGATCTGCTTTTGCGTCGACTTGTAGATACGTACCTTGGTACCGTCTTCCTGCAGCTGGAAGCCGACGCGATCCGCCTTGCCGGTCTCCGCATTGAAGATGGCCACGTTGGACGCATGGATCGGAGCCTCACGCTCGACGATACCCCCCGGGTTGCCAACCATAGGATTGGGCTTGGTGTGGCGCTTGATCATGTTGACGCCCGAAACGACGTAACGGTCGTTTTCGAGGACGCGCTTGATCGTGCCACGCTTGCCCTTGTCCTTGCCGGCGATGACGATGACTTCGTCGTCACGTTTGATCTTGTGCATATCCGCCTCGCTCCTTACAGCACTTCGGGCGCCAAGGAAATGATCTTCATGAACTTCTCGTTACGAAGTTCACGAGTTACCGGTCCGAAGATACGGGTGCCGATCGGCTGTTCGTTGGTGTTATTCAACAGAACCGCCGCATTTCCGTCGAAGCGGATCAGCGAACCGTCGTTACGACGGACACCGCTGCGCGTACGCACGACCACCGCCTTGAGGACCTGGCCTTTCTTGACCTTGCCCCGCGGGATGGCTTCCTTGACCGTCACTTTGATGATGTCGCCAACGCGGGCGTAACGACGGTGTGAACCGCCCAGCACCTTGATGCACTGCACCCGGCGCGCGCCGCTGTTGTCGGCGACATCCAGCATTGTCTGCGTCTGAATCATTGGTTTTCTCCAAACCTAATCTGACTGCACTGGTTCAGAAGGCGCCTGTCGGGCTCAGCCCTTGGCCTGCTCGACCACCTCGACCAACGTCCAGGCCTTCTTCTTGGACAGCGGACGGCATTCCTGAATGGAAACCGTATCGCCGAACTTGGCCTGGTTCGTCTCGTCGTGGGCGTGCAGCTTGGTGGAGCGCTTCATGTACTTGCCGTAGATCGGATGACGCTCGCGGCGCTCGATCAATACGACAATCGACTTTTCCATCTTGTCGCTCACGACCTTGCCGGTGAGCGTCCGAGCTTTGCTTGCTTCAGCCATTATTGGTCACCTGCCTTCTGGTTGAGCACAGTCTTGACGCGAGCGATGTCGCGACGAACCTGCTTGAGCAGGTGCGTCTGGCTCAGCTGGCCGGTGGCCTTCTGCATGCGCAGGTTGAACTGCTCGCGGAGCAATTCGAACAGCTGCTCCTGCAGCGCATCGACTGACTTTTCACGCATTTCGTTGGCTTTCATCACATCACCGTCCGTTTCACAAAGGTGGTGGAGATGGGCATCTTCTGGGCCGCCAGAGAGAAGGCTTCACGCGCCAGCTCTTCGGAAACACCCTCGATTTCGTAGAGCACCTTGCCCGGCTGAATCTGGGCTACCCAGTACTCGACGGAACCCTTACCTTTACCCATACGAACCTCGAGAGGCTTGTTGGTAATCGGCTTGTCCGGGAATACGCGGATCCAGATCTTGCCACCACGCTTGACGTGACGGGTGATTGCACGACGACCCGCTTCGATCTGACGTGCGGTGATACGACCGCGATCGGTGGCCTTGAGACCGAAGTCCCCGAAGCTCACCTTGCTGCCGCGATGTGCCAGGCCGCGGTTACGACCTTTCTGCACCTTGCGGAACTTTGTACGCTTGGGTTGCAACATCGATCAGTCTCCCCTTACCTGGAACCTTTCTTCTTCGATGCGGGCGCCTGAGCTTGCTGCTTCTGCTTGGCACGCACCTCTTCGATGCCCCCGAGGATTTCGCCCTTGAAGACCCAGACCTTGACGCCGATGACGCCGTAGGTGGTGTGGGCTTCATAGGTGGCGTAATCGATATCGGCACGCAGTGTATGAAGCGGCACGCGGCCTTCGCGATACCACTCGGTACGTGCGATTTCGGCACCACCGAGACGACCGGAGAGCTGCACCTTGATGCCGCCGGCACCCAGACGCATCGCGTTCTGGACGGAGCGCTTCATGGCGCGGCGGAACATCACGCGACGCTCGAGCTGACCGGCGATGTTCTGCGCGACCAGGGCGGCATCCAGTTCCGGCTTGCGGACTTCTTCGATGTTGACGTGCACAGGCACACCCATCATGCGGGTGACATCCTGGCGCAGACGATCGACGTCCTCGCCCTTCTTGCCAATCACGATACCCGGACGGGCAGTGTGAATGGTGATCCGGGCGTTGTTGGCCGGACGCTCGATGGTAATGCGGCTGACGGAAGCGTTCTTGAGACGCTCCTCGAGATAGCGACGCACTTCCAGATCGTTGTTCAGCTTGTCGGCATAGGCACCGCGCTCGGCATACCAGACCGAGGTGTGATCCTTGACGATGCCCAGTCGGATACCGACTGGATTGACTTTCTGACCCATCTGGTCGACTCCTACTTCTCGGCTACCTTGACGGTGATGTGGCAGGTGCGCTTCAGAATGCGATCCGCACGGCCTTTGGCGCGCGGTTGAATGCGCTTGAGCGTCATGCCCTCATCGACACAGATGGTCGAGACACGCAGCTCGTCGATGTCCATGCCGTTGTTTTCTTCCGCATTGGCAATCGCGGACTGCAGCACCTTCTTGACCAACTTCGCGGCCTTCTTCGGCGAGAAGGTCAGCACGTCGAGCGCTTCGGCGACCGGCTTACCGCGCACCTGGTCAGCCACCAAACGGGCCTTCTGGGCGGATAAGCTCGCGCCACGCAACTTAGCAGCGACTTCCATCTCTTAATCCTCTTGGCTTACCGTTTGGCTTTCTTGTCCGCTGCATGACCGCGATAAGTGCGGGTAGCGGCGAACTCGCCCAACTTGTGGCCGACCATCTCCTCGGAAACATGCACCGGGACATGCTGGCGACCGTTATGTACCGCAATGGTGAGCCCGACCATGTTGGGCAGGATCATCGAACGACGCGACCAGGTCTTGATCGGTTTGCGATCGTTCTTTTCCGTTGCGACGTCGACCTTCTTCAACAGATGAAGGTCGATAAAAGGACCTTTCTTCAGTGAACGTGGCACAGCCGTTACCTCTTAATGTCTGTTACTTGGACTTGCGGCGACGAACGATGAGCTTGTCGGTACGCTTGTTCTTGCGGGTCTTGTGGCCCTTGGTGGGAATCCCCCACGGGCTGACCGGATGACGACCGCCACTGGTGCGGCCTTCACCGCCACCGTGCGGATGGTCCACCGGGTTCATTGCGACACCGCGAACAGTCGGGCGCACCCCTCTCCAACGTTTCGCACCGGCCTTGCCCAATTGACGCAGGCTGTGCTCTGAGTTACCGACTTCACCCAAGGTAGCGCGGCACTCGGACAGCACGCGACGCATCTCGCCGGAGCGCAGACGCAAGGTTGCGTAGTTGCCTTCACGAGCCACCAGCTGAGCGCTGGCACCGGCACTACGCGCGATCTGCGCACCCTTGCCCGGCTTCAGTTCGATGCAGTGCACCGTGGAGCCGACCGGGATGTTGCGCAGCGGCAGCGCGTTGCCGCGCTTGATGGCGGCGTTGACACCGGACTCCACCACGTCGCCGGCCTTGAGGGCCTTGGGCGCGATGATGTAGCGGCGCTCGCCATCCATGTACTTCAGCAGCGCGATGTTGGCGCTACGGTTCGGATCGTATTCGATACGCTCGACGGCGGCCTTGATGCCGTCCTTCGTGCGCTTGAAATCGATCAAACGATAGTGCTGACGATGACCGCCGCCCACGTGACGCGTGGTGATACGGCCATTGTTGTTACGACCACCCGACTTCGACTGCTTCTCGACAAGCGCACCGTAGGCGCGACCCTTGTAGAGCTCGTCGTTGACGACCTTGACGACGTGACGACGACCGGCGGAAGTGGGTTTTGTCTTGACTACTGCCATGATCCGTACTCCTGCCTTACTCGGCGCCAGAGAAGTCTTCGAGCGTCTCGCCCGCAGCCAGGGTCACGTACGCCTTGCGGTAACCCTTGCGCAGACCAGTGCCGAAGCGAGTGCGTTTGGTCTTGCCCTTGACGTTGAGCACGGAAACACCGGCGACTTTCTTGCCGAACAGCGCTTCGACGGCCTTCTTGATCTCGGGCTTGGTCGCGTCCTGGGCCACCTTGAACACGTACTGATTGTTCTCGGCGGCGAGCGCGGCCTTCTCGGTCATGTGAGGTCCGAGCAGAACCTTGTATACGCGTTCCTGGTTCATCCCAGCTTCTCCTCGAATTTACGCAGAGCGGAGACGGTCATCAGCACCTTGTCGAAGGCGATCAGGCTGACCGGATCGGCTGCCGCAGCATCGACCACATCGACGTTGGGGATGTTGCGCGCGGCCAGATAGAGCTTCTCGTCGATCTCTTCGGTGACGATCAGCACTTTCTCGAGCTTCAGCTCGTTGAGCTTGCCGACCAATTCCTTGGTACGGGGCGCTTCAACGGCGAACTCTTCGACCAGCATCAGACGCTCCTGGCGAACCAGCTCGGACAGGATCGAACGCATCGCCGCACGGTACATCTTGCGGTTGACCTTCTGCGTGTAATCCTGCGGGCGAGCGGCGAAGGTGACACCACCACTGCGCCACAGCGGCGAGCGGATGGTGCCGGCGCGCGCGCGGCCGGTGCCTTTCTGACGCCACGGCTTCTTGCCGCCGCCACGAACGTCGGAACGGTTTTTCTGAGCACGGGTACCCTGGCGGCCTGCCGCCAGATAGGCGGTAACGACCTGGTGCACCAACGCTTCGTTGAAGTCTTTGCCAAAGGTCTCTTCGGACACTTCGACGGTGCCTGCGGCACCTACGAGATTCAGATTCATCGGTCTCAGTCCCCTCAGCGAGCTTTCACGGCACTGCGCACGACGACATCGCTGCCGGGTGCACCGGGCACGGCGCCCTTGATCAACAGAAGATTACGCTCGGCATCGATACGTACCACTTCCAGGGTCTGGACGGTGACGCGCTCGTTACCCAGCTGACCAGCCATCTTCTTGCCTTTGAAAACACGGCCTGGGGTCTGGCACTGACCGATGGAGCCCGGCGCACGGTGGGACAGCGAGTTACCGTGGGTGTTGTCCTGGGTACGGAAGTTCCAGCGCTTGACGGCGCCCTGGAAGCCCTTGCCCTTGGACGTACCGGTCACATCGACCTTCTGACCAGCTTCAAAGAGGGATACGGTGAAGGAACCGCCCAGCTCGGGAGTCTCATCGTCTTCGGAGAGACGGAACTCCATCAGGGAACGGCCTGCCTCGACACCCGCCTTGGCGTATTGACCAGCAATCGCCTTGGAGAGGTGCTTGGCTTTGCGGGAGCCAGTTGTAACCTGCACCGCACGGTAGCCGTCAGACTCAACGGTCTTGACGCTAGTGATGCGGTTGGGCTCAACCTCGATAACGGTTACGGGCACGGATGCGCCATCTTCGGTGAAGACACGGGTCATGCCCGCCTTCTTACCGACCAAACCGATAGTCATGTTCAGTCTCCTTTAGTGTACGGGGCTATCACCCGCTATGGCTGCCCTTTCCAGAGCATTCCACTAGCACATTGTGTGGCGTCTCACGACGCGGCGGATGCTGTCGAACTCAGCGTCCGCTAGTGTCTAGTGTTGGTTTCAGTCGAGTTTAATCTGCACGTCAACGCCGGCGGCGAGATCGAGCTTCATCAGCGCGTCGACGGTCTTTTCCGTCGGCTCGACGATATCGAGAACGCGCTTGTGCGTGCGAATCTCATACTGATCACGCGCATCCTTGTTGACGTGCGGAGAGATCAGGATGGTGTAACGCTCGCGATTCGTCGGCAGCGGGATCGGACCACGTACCTGGGCGCCAGTGCGCTTGGCCGTATCCACGATCTCCTGAGCCGACTGATCGATCAGCCGATGGTCAAACGCTTTCAGCCGAATGCGAATCTTCTGGTTCTGCATTTACCTTATGCTCCACTGGATGCTGACGGCGCGAGCCGTCGACCCACGCGTTCAAAGGACGCGCATTATAGGAGAGCCCCGATCGAGAGTCAAACACCCTCTCCACCCAAGGCTACCGAATCCACATAGAAAAAGGGGCGCGTCAGCGCCCCTTCCTTGGCAATCACCGAAAGTGTTACTCGATGATTTTGGCGACCACGCCAGCGCCGACGGTACGACCGCCTTCGCGGATAGCGAAGCGCAGGCCGTCTTCCATGGCGATCGGAGCGATCAGCGTCACGACCATCTGGACGTTGTCGCCCGGCATGACCATCTCGACGCCTTCCGGCAGTTCACAGGTACCGGTCACGTCAGTGGTCCGGAAGTAGAACTGCGGACGATAGCCCTTGAAGAACGGGGTGTGACGACCACCTTCTTCCTTGGACAGGACGTAGACTTCGGCTTCGAACTTGGTGTGCGGCGTGATGGTGCCCGGCTTGGCCAGGACCTGACCACGCTCGACGTCGTCACGCTTGGTACCACGCAGCAGCGCACCGACGTTCTCGCCAGCACGACCTTCGTCGAGCAGCTTGCGGAACATCTCGACACCGGTAACGGTGGTCTTGGTGGTGTCGTGGATACCGACGATCTCGACTTCGTCGCCAGTCTTGACGATACCGCGCTCGACACGACCGGTAACGACCGTACCGCGACCGGAGATGGAGAACACGTCTTCGATCGGCATCAGGAACGGCTGATCGATGGCACGCTCCGGCTCCGGAATGTACTCGTCCAGCGACTTGATCAGGTTGGCAACGGCGGTGGTGCCCATGCCGTTGTCATCCTTGCCTTCCAGCGCCATCAGCGCGGAGCCGATGATGATCGGGGTGTCGTCGCCCGGGAAGTCGTACTCGTTCAGGAGTTCGCGAACTTCCATCTCGACCAGCTCGAGCAGCTCTTCGTCATCGACCATGTCGGCCTTGTTCAGGAACACGACGATGTACGGAACGCCAACCTGGCGAGACAGCAGGATGTGCTCGCGAGTCTGCGGCATCGGGCCGTCGGCTGCGGAGCAGACCAGGATGGCGCCGTCCATCTGCGCAGCACCGGTGATCATGTTCTTGACGTAGTCGGCGTGCCCCGGGCAGTCGACGTGCGCGTAGTGGCGAACTTCGGACTGATACTCGACGTGAGCGGTCGCGATGGTGATACCGCGCTCGCGCTCTTCCGGAGCGTTGTCGATGGAGTCGAACTGACGCCATTCGCCACCGAAGACTTCGGCGGAGACACGGGTCAGAGCTGCCGTCAGAGTCGTTTTACCGTGGTCGACGTGACCGATGGTGCCGACGTTGACGTGCGGTTTGGAGCGTTCAAATTTTGCCTTAGCCACTGCTATAACCTCTTTACGTTAGCTAACGGTTAACCGTTCTGATTGATGACGGCATCAACGACGCTGGAGGGCGCCTCTTCGTAATTCGCAAACTCCATGGTGTAGCTTGCGCGTCCCTGGGTCTGAGAACGGAGATCGGTTGCATAACCGAACATCTCAGCCAACGGAACCGTGGCGCGAATGACCTTGCCAGAAGAGGAGTCATCCATGCCCTGCACAAGGCCACGTCGGCGGTTGAGGTCGCCCATGACATCACCCATGAAATCCTCGGGAGTCACGACTTCGACCTTCATTACCGGCTCGAGCAACACGGCCTTAGCCTTACGAGCACCTTCCTTGATCGCCATGGACGAGGCGACCTTGAACGCAGTCTCGTTGGAGTCCACGTCATGGTAGGAGCCGTCGAACAGCGTCACCTTGACGTCGATCATCGGGTAACCCGCGATAACGCCGTTCTTGAGCTGTTCGTAAGCCCCTTTCTCGACGGCCGGCACGTACTCTTTGGGTACGACACCGCCGACGATCTCGGACGCGAACTTGAAGGACATCTCCTCGTCCTCGCCCTTGTCTTCGGCCGTCAGCGGCTCGATGCGCAACCAGACGTGACCGTACTGGCCGCGACCGCCCGACTGACGAACGAACTTGCCTTCCTGCTCCACCGACTGGCGGATGGTTTCACGGTAGGCAACCTGCGGCTTGCCGATGTTGGCCTCGACCTTGAACTCGCGACGCATGCGGTCGACGATGATGTCGAGGTGCAACTCGCCCATGCCCGAGATGATGGTCTGTCCCGTTTCCTCGTCGGTCTGAACGCGGAAGGAGGGATCCTCCTGCGCCAACTTGCCGAGGGCGACGCCCATCTTCTCCTGGTCGGGCTTGGACTTCGGCTCGACGGCGACCGAGATGACCGGCTCCGGGAACTCCATCCGCTCGAGAACGATCTTGTCGTTCAGGTCGCACAGGGTGTCGCCGGTCGTGACGTCCTTGAGACCGATACAGGCAGCGATGTCGCCGGCATAGACCTCTTTGATCTCTTCGCGCGAGTTGGCGTGCATCTGGACGATACGGCCGACACGCTCTTTCTTCGACTTCACGGAGTTGAAGATGCTGTCGCCGGACTTCAGCACACCGGAATAGACGCGCATGAAGGTCAGCGTCCCGACGAACGGGTCGGTGGCGATCTTGAATGCCAGCGCCGCGAAAGGCGCGCTGTCATCCGCTTCACGCGTGGCGATGGTGCCATCCTTGTCATCGAGCTCGCCCTCGATCGCCTTGACTTCGGTCGGCGACGGCAGGTATTCGATGACGCAGTCCAGAACGGCCTGAACGCCCTTGTTCTTGAACGCGGAACCGCAAGTCACGAGAACGATCTCGTTGGCCAGGGTACGCGCGCGCAGACCGGCCTTGATATCCGCGATGGACAGGTCGCCCTCTTCGAGGTACTTGTCCATCAGCTCTTCGTTGGCTTCGGCAGCAGCCTCGACCATCTGCTCGCGGTACTTCTCGGCAGTCTCCTGCAGGTCGGCCGGAATATCGACCAACTCGTAGTTCATGCCGAAGTTTTCCTCGTCCCAGAGAATCGCTTTCATCTGGATGAGGTCGACCACGCCCTTGAACTCGTCTTCCGCGCCCCAGTTGATCTGGATCGGAACGACGTTGGCGCCCAGGCGATCCTTCAGCTGGTCCAGCACCATGTAGTAGTCGGCGCCGGCACGGTCCATCTTGTTGACGAACACCATGCGTGGCACTTCGTACTTGTTGGCCTGGCGCCAGACAGTCTCGGTCTGCGGCTGCACGCCGGAAGAGCCGCACAGCACGACGACCGCGCCATCCAGAACGCGAAGCGAACGCTCGACTTCAATCGTGAAGTCGACGTGCCCCGGCGTATCGATGATGTTGATGCGGTGCTCGTCGAACTGCTTGCTCATGCCCTGCCAGAAGCAGGTGGTCGCCGCGGAGGTGATCGTGATGCCACGCTCCTGCTCCTGCTCCATCCAGTCCATGACGGCAGCGCCTTCATGAACCTCGCCCACCTTGTGGGACAGGCCGGTATAGAACAGGACACGCTCGGTAGTCGTCGTCTTGCCAGCGTCGACGTGGGCAACGATACCGATGTTGCGATAACGCTTGAGTGGTGTCTTGCGTGCCACGATGGAAGTCCCCGTTGATTAGAAGCGGTAGTGAGAGAAGGCCTTGTTGGCATCTGCCATGCGGTGCACGTCTTCACGCTTCTTCACAGCAGCGCCTTTACCTTCGGCGGCGTCCAGCATTTCGCCAGCAAGACGTTGCACCATGGTCTTTTCACCACGGCTGCGGGCGGCATCGACCAACCAGCGCATGGCCAGCGCCTGGCGACGTGACGGACGAACCTCGACCGGCACCTGGTAAGTCGCACCACCGACGCGGCGAGACTTGACCTCGACCATCGGCTGAATGGCCTCCAGCGACTTGTCGAAGATGTCCAGCGGCGCTTCGTTACTGCGCTCGGCAACCCGGTCCAACGCGCCGTAAACGATACGTTCAGCCACGGACTTCTTGCCGCTGATCATCAGGTGGTTCATGAACTTGGCCAGGCGCTCACTTCCGAACTTGGGATCGGGAAGGATCTCGCGCTTAGCGGCAACTCTTCTTCTTGGCATGATAAGCCCTCTAGTTAAGGGTCGTTCAGGTAAACCCGACACGGCTCATCGCGGGTGGGCGATAGCGGCCGACCTTACTCTTATCTGACCGATAATGAATGGTGACGGCGTCCGGATCAGGACTTGGGACGCTTGGTGCCGTACTTGGAACGGCCCTGCTTACGGTTCTGGACACCGGAGGTGTCGAGCGCACCGCGCACAGTGTGATAACGCACACCCGGCAAATCCTTGACGCGACCGCCACGGATCAGGACCACGGAGTGCTCCTGCAGGTTGTGGCCTTCACCGCCGATGTAAGAGCTGACTTCGTAGCCGTTGGTCAGGCGCACGCGGCACACCTTACGCAGCGCCGAGTTCGGCTTCTTGGGCGTGGTGGTGTAGACGCGGGTGCAGACCCCACGACGTTGCGGGCAAGCCTGCAGCGCCGGCACGTCGCTTGTCTCGACGGGGCGCTTGCGCGGCTTGCGCACGAGCTGGTTAATCGTTGCCATAATGTTTAGCTGACTCCAATGGGTTGCCTTGCCTCATGCCGGGGTGTTCGTGCATGAATCGCTTGCACTACCCCTACATAAAGGCTGCGCATTCTAATCAGTTGTCATGAGACCCGTCAAGGCCACCCACCCGAAGGTGGGCGGCCCGGGATCACGACCTATAGATCGTCGTCATCGGCATCGAGCGCGGTGAGCTGGGCACCCAGCTCCTGCTCGACATCGAACGCCGACGGCTGCAGCGTGCGCTCGGACTCCTCGCGCTTGCGACGCCGCTCGTCGTGGTGGGCGAGCCCGGTCCCGGCCGGAATCAGGCGTCCCACCACCACGTTTTCCTTCAGGCCGCGCAGGTAGTCGCGCTTGCCCGTCACCGCGGCTTCGGTCAGCACGCGAGTCGTCTCCTGGAACGAGGCCGCGGAGATGAACGACTCGGTGGCCAGCGAGGCCTTGGTGATACCCAGCAGCAGCCGCTCGTACTTGGCCGGGAACTTCTCTTCCTGCTCGAGACGAGCGTTCTCTTCCAGCACCCGCACCAGCTCGACCTGGTCGCCCGGAATGAAGGTCGAATCGCCAGCGTCGGTGATCTCGACCTTGCGCAGCATCTGACGCACGATGACTTCGATGTGCTTGTCGTTGATGCTCACGCCCTGCAGGCGATAGACGTCCTGGATCTCGACGGTGATGTACTTGGCCAGCTCCGCCACGCCCAGCAGCCGCAGAATGTCGTGCGGGTTGCTCGGGCCATCGGAGATGACTTCGCCCTTCTCGACCGTCTCGCCCTCGAACACCCCGATCTGGCGCCATTTCGGGATCAGCATCTCCAACGGATCGCCCTCTTCCGGCGTGATCGTCAGACGACGCTTGCCCTTGGTCTCCTTGCCGAAGCTGATCGTACCGCTGATCTCGGCGAGGATGGAGGGCTCCTTCGGCTTGCGCGCCTCGAACAGGTCGGCGACGCGCGGCAGACCACCGGTGATGTCCTTGTTGCCGGACGCTTCCAGCGGGATACGCGCGATCACTTCACCCACGCCGATCTCGGTGCCGTTCTCCACCGCAACGATGGCACGGCCAGGCATCAGGTACTGCACCGGCGTGTTGGAGCCCGGCAGCGTGACGTGCTGACCGTCCTCGCCCACCAGCATGATCATCGGGCGCTTGTCGCGGCCGGAGGCCGGACGTGCTGCCGACTCGATCACCTCGATGTTGGACAGGCCGGTCATTTCGTCGACCGTGCGGGTCATGGTCAGACCTTCGGTCATGTCCGTGAACTGCGCCTTGCCCTGCACCTCGGCGACGACCGGGTGGGTGTGCGGATCCCACTTGGCGACGATCTGGCCGCCTTCGACGTGATCGCCGTCCTTGACCGACAGCTCGGCGCCGTAGGGCAGCTTGTAGTACTCGCGCTCACGGCCGTGGTCGTCGGCGACGGCCAGGGCACTGGAGCGGGAAACCACGATCAGCTTGCCATCGGCGCGCTCGACCGACTTGATGTTGTGCAGGCGTACGCTGCCGCCGTGCTTGACCTGCACGCTGTCCACCGCCGAGGCCCGCGATGCCGCACCACCGATGTGGAACGTACGCATGGTCAGCTGGGTACCCGGCTCACCGATCGACTGGGCAGCGATGACACCCACCGCCTCGCCGATGTTGGCCTGATGGCCACGGGCCAGATCACGACCGTAACAGGCCGAACAGACGCCATGAGACGTCTCGCAGCTGATCGGGCTGCGCACGATGATCTCGTCGACACCCATGGTGTCGAGACGCTCGCACCAGGCTTCGTCGAGCAGGGTGCCACGCGGGATCAGCACGTCGTCGGTCTGTGGATCGATGACGTCCTGCGCCACGACTCGGCCGAGCACACGCTGGGCCAGCGAGACGATGACGTCGCCGCCCTCGATCACCGGGTGCAGGGTGAGGCCCTCTTCGGTGCCGCAATCCTCTTCGGTAATGACCAGGTCCTGGGCCACGTCGACCAGACGCCGGGTCAGGTAACCGGAGTTGGCGGTCTTGAGGGCCGTATCCGCCAGACCCTTACGCGCGCCGTGGGTCGAGATGAAGTACTGGAGTACGTTCAGACCTTCACGGAAGTTGGCGGTGATCGGCGTTTCGATGATCGAGCCGTCCGGCTTGGCCATCAGGCCACGCATGCCGGCGAGCTGACGGATCTGGGCCGCGCTACCACGGGCACCGGAGTCAGCCATGATGAACACGCTGTTGAACGAGTCCTGCTCGACCTGGTTGCCGTCGCGATCGGTCACGGTCTCTTTCGAGATACCCGCCATCATCGCCTTGGCCACCTTGTCGTTGGCCTTGGACCAGATATCGATGACCTTGTTGTACTTCTCGCCCGCGGTCACCAGACCGGAGGAGAACTGGTCCTCGATCTCCTTGACCTCGTCCTCGGCCGCGTCGACGATCTCGGCCTTGGCATCCGGGATGACGAAGTCGTTGACGCCGATGGAGGCGCCGGACCAGGTCGCCAGACGGAAGCCGGTATACATCAGCTGGTCGGCGAAGATGACCGCGTCCTTGAGGCCGGTGCGGCGGTAGACTTCGTTGATCAGACCGGAGATCGCCTTCTTCTTCATCGGGCGGTCGACCAGCTCGAACGGCATCCCATTCGGCAGGATGCGGAACAGCAGCGCCCGGCCGACGGTGGTGTCCTTGATCGAGACGGTCTCGGTCAGCTCGGTGATCTCGCCATCCTTCTCGTCGGACAGCCACTCGGTCAGGCGTACCTTGACCCGGGCGTGCAGCGACACGTTCTGGGTCGCGAAGGCGCGATCCAGCTCGTTGAGGTTGGCGAACGCCTTGCCTTCACCCTTGGCGCCGATCCGCTCGCGGGTCATGTAATAGAGACCGAGCACGACGTCCTGGGACGGCACGATGATCGGCTCGCCGTTGGCCGGCGACAGCACGTTGTTGGTCGACATCATCAGCGCACGCGCCTCGAGCTGGGACTCCAGCGTCAGCGGTACGTGAACGGCCATCTGGTCGCCGTCGAAGTCGGCGTTGTAGGCGGCGCAGACCAGCGGATGCAGCTGGATCGCCTTGCCTTCGATCAGCAGCGGCTCGAACGCCTGGATGCCGAGACGGTGCAGGGTCGGGGCGCGGTTGAGCAGCACCGGATGCTCGCGGATGACGTCGGCGAGGATGTCCCACACTTCCGGCAGCTCGCGCTCGACCATCTTCTTGGCGGCCTTGATCGTGGACGCCTGCCCGCTGCCCTGCAGCTTGGAATAGATGAACGGCTTGAACAGCTCCAGCGCCATCTTCTTGGGCAGACCGCACTGGTGCAGGCGCAGGGTCGGACCCACGGTGATGACCGAACGACCGGAGTAGTCGACGCGCTTGCCCAGCAGGTTCTGACGGAAACGCCCCTGCTTGCCCTTGATCATGTCGGCGAGCGACTTCAGCGGGCGCTTGTTGGAACCGGTGATGGCACGACCGCGGCGACCGTTGTCGAGCAGCGCATCCACCGACTCCTGCAGCATGCGCTTCTCGTTGCGCACGATGATGTCGGGCGCATTGAGGTCGAGCAGCCGCTTGAGGCGGTTGTTACGGTTGATCACACGACGATAGAGGTCGTTGAGATCGGAGGTCGCGAAGCGGCCACCGTCCAGCGGCACCAGCGGACGCAGGTCCGGCGGCAGCACCGGCAGCACTTCCATGACCATCCAGGCCGGCGCATTGCCGGACTTGTAGAAGGCTTCCAGCAGCTTGAGGCGCTTGGAGAGCTTCTTGATCTTGGTCTCGGAGTTGGTCTGCGGAATCTCCTCGCGCAGCCGCTCGATCTCTTCTTCCAGATCGATATCCTTGAGCAGGGCCTGCACGGCTTCGGCGCCCATGCGCGCGTCGAAGTCGTCGCCGAACTCTTCCAGCGCTTCGAAGTACTGCTCGTCATTGAGCAGCTGGCCGCGCTCGAGGGTGGTCATGCCCGGATCGATCACGACGAACGATTCGAAATAGAGCACGCGCTCGATATCGCGCAGGGTCATGTCCAGGAACATGCCGATGCGTGACGGCAGCGACTTCAAAAACCAGATGTGCGCCACCGGCGAGGCCAGCTCGATGTGACCCATGCGCTCGCGGCGTACCGCGGCCTTGGTCACCTCGACCCCACACTTCTCGCAGATGATGCCGCGATGCTTCATGCGCTTGTACTTGCCGCACAGGCACTCGTAATCCTTGACCGGCCCGAAGATCTTGGCGCAGAACAGCCCGTCACGTTCCGGTTTGAACGTACGGTAGTTGATGGTCTCCGGCTTCTTGACTTCGCCGTATGACCAGGAGCGAATCATCTCCGGCGACGCGAGCGTGATCTTGATCGCGTCGAACTCGTCAGATTGCGCCTGTGACTTGAGGACTTTCACCAAATCTTTCATGGGATCGCTCCGTTGCGGAGTTGTCATGAGCGGGGCCGCGAATCACTCGCTCGCCCCGCAAACCGTCGCTATCGATCGACTGTGCCGGTCTTAGCTTTCCAATTCGATGTCGATACCCAGCGAGCGGATTTCCTTCACCAGCACATTGAAGGATTCCGGCATACCGGCCTGCATGGTGTGGTCGCCATCCACGATGCTCTTGTACATCTTGGTACGACCCTCGACGTCATCCGACTTGACGGTGAGCATCTCCTGCAGGGTGTAGGCGGCGCCATAGGCCTCGAGCGCCCACACTTCCATCTCCCCGAAGCGCTGTCCGCCGAACTGCGCCTTGCCGCCCAGCGGCTGCTGGGTGACCAGCGAGTAGGAGCCGGTGGAACGCGCATGCATCTTGTCGTCGACCAGGTGGTTGAGCTTGAGCATGTACATGTAGCCCACGGTCACCGGACGATCGAAGGATTCACCGGTACGCCCGTCGTAGAGCGTCATCTGGCCGGAGTCCGGCAGATCGGCGAGCTTCAGCAGATGCTTGATCTCGTGCTCCTTGGCGCCGTCGAACACCGGCGTCGCGATCGGCACGCCACCGCGCAGGTTCTTGGCCAGGGTGATGATCTCGTCATCGGTCAGGGAGTCGATGTCTTCCTGACGCGTTTCCTGGGTGTTGTAGACCTGCTTGAGGAAGCCGCGAATCTCGCTGACCTGCTGTTCACGGGCGTCGCGCAGCATCCGGTCGATCTTGACCCCGAGGCCGTGAGCCGCCATGCCCAGGTGGGTCTCGAGGATCTGACCGACGTTCATGCGTGACGGTACGCCCAGCGGGTTGAGCACGACGTCGACCGGCTGGCCGTTGTCGTCGAACGGCATGTCCTCGATCGGCATGATCGCGGAGATGACACCCTTGTTACCGTGACGCCCGGCCATCTTGTCGCCCGGCTGGATGCGACGCTTCACCGCCAGGTAGACCTTGACGATCTTGAGCACGCCCGGCGCGAGGTCGTCGCCCTGGGTGAGCTTGCGCTTCTTGTCCTCGAAACGCTCGTCCATCTCCTTGCGGCGATTTTCCAGCTGTTCGTCGGCCTGGGCGAGGAGCTCGTTGAGCGTCTCGTCCTGCATCCGCAGCTTGAACCACTGCTGACGCGGCAGTTCGTCGAGGTAGTCCTCGCTCAGGACATCGCCCTTCTTGAGCTTGGGCCCGCCATTGACCGGCTGGCCGTCCAGCGTGCGCTGGAGACGCTCGAAAGTCGCTTCCTCGGCGATGCGATAGGTCTCCTGCAGGTCACGCCGCACCTCGTCGAGCTGCTGCTGCTCGATGGAGAGCGCGCGGGAGTCCTTCTCGACGCCATCGCGGGTGAACACCTGAACGTCGATGACGGTACCGCGCATGCCGGTCGGCGCGCGCAGCGAGGTGTCCTTCACGTCGGACGCCTTCTCGCCGAAGATCGCCCGCAGCAGCTTCTCTTCCGGCGTCAGCTGGGTCTCGCCCTTGGGCGTTACCTTGCCGACCAGGATGTCGCCGGCACCGACCTCGGCGCCGATGTAGACCACGCCGGCCTCGTCCAGCTTGCCCAGCGCCGACTCGCCCACGTTGGGGATATCGGACGTGATCTCTTCCGCACCCAGCTTGGTGTCGCGGGAGACACAGGTCAGTTCCTGGATATGGATCGTGGTGAAACGATCGTCCTCGACCACCCGCTCGGAGACGAGGATGGAGTCCTCGAAGTTGTAGCCGTTCCACGGCATGAACGCGAGACGCATGTTCTGGCCCAGGGCCAGGTCACCCATGTCGACGGACGGGCCATCGGCGAGGATATCGCCTCGTGCCACCTGGTCGCCCGGGCGCACGATCGGGCGCTGGTTCTGGCAGGTGTTCTGGTTGGAACGCACGTACTTGGTCAGGTTGTAGATGTCGACACCGGCTTCGCCACCGATGATCTCGTCTTCGTTGACCCGGACCACGACGCGCTTGGCGTCGACGGAATCGATCACGCCGCCACGACGGGCCACGGCGCAGACGCCGGAATCACGCGCTACGAAGCGCTCCATCCCGGTGCCGACGAGCGGCTTGTCGGCACGCAGGGTTGGTACCGCCTGACGCTGCATGTTCGAGCCCATCAACGCGCGGTTGGCGTCGTCGTGCTCGAGGAACGGGATCAGCGCGGCCGCGACCGACACCACCTGGCGCGGCGACACGTCCATCAGGGTCACCTTGTCCGGCGCCATGAAGGTGGTCTCGCCCTTGTGGCGGACCTGGACCAGATCGTCGATCAACTTGTTGCTCTCGTCGACCGTCGCCGAAGCCTGGGCGATAATGAAGTCGCCCTCTTCGATCGCCGACAGATGGACGATCTCGTCGGTCAGTTGACGATCCACGACCTTGCGATACGGCGTCTCGAGGAAACCGTAGCTGTTGGTCTTGGAGTAGGTCGCCAGGGAGTTGATCAGACCGATGTTCGGACCTTCCGGCGTCTCGATCGGGCACAGCCGGCCGTAGTGCGTGGCGTGAACGTCGCGCACTTCGAAACCGGCCCGCTCGCGGGTCAGGCCGCCCGGCCCAAGCGCGGAGACACGACGCTTGTGGGTGACCTCGGAGAGCGGGTTGTTCTGATCCATGAACTGGGACAGCTGCGAGGAGCCGAAGAACTCCTTGACCGCGGCCGCCACCGGCTTGGCGTTGATCAGGTCCTGCGGCATCAGGCCTTCGCTCTCCGCCATGGAGAGACGCTCCTTGACCGCACGCTCGACACGCACCAGACCGACGCGGAACTGGTTTTCCGCCATCTCGCCGACACAGCGGATACGACGGTTGCCCAGGTGATCGATGTCGTCGACTTCGCCGAAGCCGTTACGAATGTTGATCAGCTCTTTGAGGACATCGAGGATGTCCTGGTTGTCGAGCACGCCGGAGCCGGTGTCGGCCTCGCGACGCAGACGACGGTTGAACTTCATCCGGCCGACGCCCGACAGGTCGTAGCGGTCTTCGGTGAAGAACAGGTTGTGGAACAGCGTCTCGGCCGCTTCCTTGGTCGGCGGCTCACCCGGGCGCATCATGCGGTAGATCTCGACCAGCGCTTCCAGCGCGGAGCGAGTGGTGTCCACCTTCAGCGTATCGGAGATGAACGAGCCCGCGTCGAGATCGTTGGTGTAGAGCGTCTCCAGCTTGGTGACACCGCCCTGCCCCAGCTTCTCGACCAGCTCCGGCGTCAGCTCGGTATTGCACTCGCAGATCAGTTCGCCGGTATTGGCATCGACCTGATCCTTGGCCAGCGTCTTGCCGAACAGATAGTCCATCGGCACCTGCAAGCGCTCGATTCCGGCGCTTTCCAGCTGACGGATGTGCTTCTGGGTGATGCGGCGACCTTCCTCGACGATGACGTTGCCGTCGGTACCCTTGATGTCGAAGGTCGCGGTTTCACCACGCAACCGTGACGGCACCAGCTCGACGAAAATGCCGTCGCTTTCGATATGGAAAGTGCTGGTGTCGAAGAAGGTATCGAGGATCTCCTCGGCGCTCATGCCGAGCGCGCGCATCAGCACGGTCGCCGGCAGCTTGCGGCGACGGTCGATACGCACGAAGACGTTGTCCTTCGGATCGAACTCGAAATCCAGCCAGGAGCCGCGGTAAGGAATGATCCGCGCGGAATAAAGCAGCTTCCCGGAGGAGTGGCTCTTGCCCTTGTCGTGATCGAAGAACACGCCCGGCGAACGGTGGAGCTGGGAGACGATGACACGCTCGGTACCGTTGACAACGAAGGTCCCGTTCTCGGTCATCAGGGGGATCTCCCCCATGTAGACTTCCTGCTCCTTGATGTCCTTGATGGCCTTGTTCGAGGACTCTTTGTCGTAGATGATCAGGCGAACCTTGACCCGCAGCGGTGCCGAATAGGTCACGCCGCGCAGCTGGCACTCCTTGACGTCGAAAGCCGGGGTGCCGAAGCGATAACTGACATACTCGAGCGCCGCATTCCCTGAAAAGCTCTCGATCGGAAATACGGACTTGAAAGCCGCATGGAGACCGGTCTCGAGACGCTCTTCCGGCGCCCGGTCCTGCTGGAGAAAGTCGTAATAGGAATCAAGCTGGATGGCCAGCAGGTAGGGCACATCCATTACTTGAGGCAGTTTGCCGAAATCCTTGCGGATGCGTTTTTTCTCAGTGTATGAGTAAGCCATCTGTATTCCCCAGCTTGTTCACCATGGGTGACCGGTGCGTGGTCGGCGCTCCCTAACGCGGGCTACCCCCGTTAGGCGCTGACGGCAAGCCTCCCAACACAGGGAGCTCGCCGTCGGAATTCGTCTAGTGGCTACAATCCTGAACCGGGAGGTCGACCCCGGATCAGGCGTACTAACGCCAGGCTAGCAAAAACAGAAAAAGGCCGGCAGCGGGTAGGCCCGCCACCAGCCGTGGCGCTTACACAGCGCGTGAAGCCGTGAGCACAGAGTTACTTGAGCTCCACAGAAGCGCCAGCTTCTTCCAGCTTCTTCTTGGCTTCTTCAGCGTCGTCCTTGGACAGACCTTCTTTCAACGTCGCCGGAGCGCCGTCGACAGCGCCCTTGGCTTCTTTCAGGCCAAGACCGGTGATTTCGCGAACGACCTTGATGACGTTGACTTTCTTGTCACCGGCAGCGGTCAGAACGACAGAGAACTCGGTCTGCTCTTCGGCCGCAGCTTCACCGCCGCCGCCAGGACCGGCGACGACAGCAGCTGCTGCAGAAACGCCGAACTTCTCTTCCATTGCAGAGACCAGTTCCGCAACTTCCATCACGGACATTTCGGCAACGGCGTTGATGATGTCTTCTTGAGAAAGTGCCATTTTCAGATTCCTAAACTTTGCGGAGCCCCAGCCGGTATCGGCCAAGCGCTCATTGATTCAACAGTCGATCCAGTCTGCGCGAACAGGCTGCCAATCAGGCAGCTTCTTCCTGCTTCTGGTCGCGAAGTGCTGCGAGGGTACGAACCAGCTTGCCGGCAGAAGCTTCCTTCATGACGGACATCAGCTTGGCGATCGCTTCGTCGTAAGTCGGCAGCGTTGCCAGACGGTCGATGTCAGCAGCCGGGATCATCTCCCCTTCGTAAGCCAGCGCCTTGACTTCGAACTCCTTCTGCGTCTTGCCGAACTCCTTGAACAACCGCGCGGCAGCGCCGGGGTGCTCGTAGGAGAAGGCCAACAGCGTCGGGCCTGCGAAAGTCTCGTTCAGGCACTCCCATGAAGTCCCTGACAGCGCGCGGCGCGCCAGCGTGTTGCGGACAACACGAATCTGGACGCCATTCTCGCGAGCCTGTTTGCGCAGATCGGTCATTGCGCCAACGGTGACACCGCGAGAATCGGCAACTACGACGGAAAGAGCGTCCTTAGCGGCTTCACTGACCTCGGCAACAATCGCTTTTTTGCCTTCGAGTGCTAGTGGCACAGTGGTTACTCCTTCGTGCCGGGGCGACGGCGTCGCGACCCGGTGGTTACCATCTCTTTCATCTGACAGCGATGAAAGTCTTGGATGATGGCTGCACACCTGACTCGGCGAGCAACACCATCTGCGCAGGCCCCCATTCGGGACATTAAGTCAGCGGCTAGCGCTGTCACCTGCGGTCTTTGACGGTGCCCCGCCCCACTCTGCCAGGACGACGCGAGTCGTCGAAACAGCGCACGGGGACCGCAAAGTTATTGCCTGGTTGTCGTCGGTCACGCGTAAGCGCTGTGATCGACGGTCAGACCCGGGCCCATGGTGCTGGACAGGGTCAGTTTCTTGAGATAGATGCCCTTGGACGTGCTCGGCTTGAGACGCTTGAGGTCGTTGACCAGCGCTTCGAGGTTGCCCTTGAGCGCGTCGGCGGGAAAGTCGACCTTACCGATGGAGGCATGGATGATGCCGTTCTTGTCGGTACGGAAACGGACCTGACCTGCCTTGGCATTCTTGACCGCGGTGGCGACGTCCGGCGTCACGGTGCCGACCTTCGGGTTCGGCATCAGGCCGCGCGGCCCCAGGATCTGGCCAAGCTGGCCGACCACACGCATGGCATCCGGTGCGGCGACGACGACGTCGAAGTTCATGTTGCCTTTCTTGACGTCTTCGGCCAGATCTTCCATGCCGACGATGTCGGCACCGGCTTCCTTGGCGGCGTCGGCGGCGGCGCCTTGCGCGAACACGGCGACGCGGACGTCACGACCGGTTCCGTTGGGCAGCACGGTGGCGCCACGAACGACCTGGTCGGATTTACGCGGATCGACACCCAAGTTGATGGAAACCTCGACGGCTTCCTTGAACTTGACCGTGGACACCTCGGAAAGCAGGGCGACGGCTTCTTCGAGGGTGTAGACCTTGCCCGGCTCGACCTTCTCGCGAATCATCTGAGCGCGTTTTGTCAGCTTTGCCATGATCAGAGGCCCTCCACGTTGAGGCCCATGCTGCGAGCACTGCCAGCGATGGTACGAACGGCGGCGTCAAGACTGGCAGCCGTCAGGTCCGGCTCCTTGGTCTTGGCGATTTCCTCGAGCTGCTCACGAGTCACGGTGCCGACCTTGGTCTTGTTCGGCACGCCGGAACCGGATTTGATACCCGCGGCTTTCTTCAGCAGCACGGCCGCCGGCGGCGTCTTGGTGACGAAGGTGAAGCTGCGGTCGGAGTAGACCGTGATCACGACCGGCGTCGGCAGGCCCGGCTCAATTTCTTGAGTCGCGGCGTTGAACGCCTTACAGAATTCCATGATGTTGACGCCGTGCTGACCCAGCGCGGGACCCACGGGCGGACTCGGGTTGGCCTTGCCAGCTGCAACCTGCAGCTTGATGTAGGCCTGGACTTTCTTAGCCATTTTGAACTCCAGTCGGGTACGGACGCCTTGCGGCTCCCCAATTCAGCCGACACGACGGCCGGCAACGATAACGCAGCACCGAATGGCGCCGCGATGAACTCAGTGCAACGCCGGTCAGTCCTTGACCACCTGGACGAATTCCAGCTCTACCGGCGTCGAACGCCCGAAGATCAGCACGCTGACCTGCAGGCGACTCTTTTCGTAGTTGACCTCTTCCACGACACCGTTGAAATCGGCGAAGGGGCCATCGACGACACGAACGGTCTCGCCTGGCTCGAAGAGTGTCTTGGGGCGTGGCTTGTCGGTACCATCCTGGACGCGGCGCAAGATCGCATCCGCTTCTTTCTGCGTAATGGCGGCGGGCTTCTCCGGCGTACCGCCGATGAATCCCATCACGCGCGGCGTCTCGTTGACCAGGTGCCAGGTCTGTTCGTTCATCTCCATCTCGACCAGCACGTAGCCGGGATAGAACTTGCGCTCGCTTTTGCGGCGCTTGCCGTCACGCATCTCGACGACTTCTTCGGTCGGCACCAGAATGTCACCGAACTGATCTTCGACCTCGTAGAGCTTTACCCGCTCGATCAGCGAGCGCATCACCTGCTTCTCGAAACCGGAATAGGCGTGAACGACGTACCAACGCTTGGACATGAAAACTCCTAGCCAATGATTCCGGACATCGCCCAACCCAGGACGGTATCGATAAGCCACAGCAGCAGCCCCACGACGAGAACGGCCGCCAGTACGATCAACGTCGTCTGGATGGTCTCCTGTCGGGTCGGCCAGACCACTCGCTGAATCTCACGCTTGGAACCCCGCGCCAGATCCATCAATGCCTGCCCCTTTGCCGTGGTCAAGGCGATCGCGGCGGCAATACCACAAATGACGACGACGCCCAGCACGCGGTACAGCAACGCCTGATCCGCGAACCACGCATTGCCGCCAACCGCGACTGCCAGCAGCAACACCACGACGATCCACTTGGGAGTGTCGAAGCGTGACTCCTGCACCTCGGCGTTGTGCTTCATGAAAACTCCTCAACTCAAGGCGCGATAACCGAACAAGACAAGATATCAAATACAAGCCAGCCTGGGGAAGACTGGCAGGCCAGGAGGGAATCGAACCCCCAACCTGCGGTTTTGGAGACCGCTGCTCTGCCAATTGAGCTACTGGCCTGCAACTATACTTCCGAGAAGCACCCGGAAATTAGGAGGGCGCTATGATAGCGAAGAGATGCCAGGAAAAGCAATCCCATCCGGCATTTTTCTTTTTCACCAAAAAAGCGAGCTCCTGGCTCGCCTTTCGCACATCCGCATCGATGATTGAAATGGAGCTCATGGACGGAATTGAACCGTCGACCTCACCCTTACCAAGGGTGTGCTCTACCCCTGAGCTACATGAGCCTAAATCACTTCAACATCAAATGGAGCGGGTAGTGGGAATCGAACCCACACCATCAGCTTGGAAGGCTGAGGTTCTACCATTGAACTATACCCGCCTACCCGCTCTGATCCGGCTTGCCGAAACAGACCGGCAAAACTACTGCAATAAAACTGGTGGAGAGGGAAGGATTCGAACCTTCGAAGCTTTCGCGGCAGATTTACAGTCTGCTCCCTTTGGCCACTCGGGAACCTCTCCATGACGGCGACAGATTCTACACTGCCCCTCATTGATGTCAAGCGTCTGTTTTTATTGCGATAACAGGCTCGGATATCAATGGCCTTGCGCGCAAAGCGGGGCGCATTGTGTCAAAGCAGGGCACCGAATGCAAGCGCGAATGCCATCTTTTCGACGCCTCCCTGCCTACCCATGCCATGTGGCGGCGATCCCCCACACGCCCGTCGCCGGTTGCTGATCGGATCACTCCGGCCGAATGCTTATCTCGCCCCCCGTGAGAGCCTGCTCCCCAGCTTCGGTCTTCACGATCAGATTGCCGCTAGGGTCCACCTCGACCGCTTCGGCGATATAGGAAGTAGAGCCCTGGTGAATACGAATGGATCGGCCCGCATAGGCATGCCGCCTGTTCCAGTCTGCTCGCCAGGCGCCGAAACCCTGGCGCTCGAACTCGGGCAACATCATCAGCAGCGACTCGATCAGCGCCGCCGCGACATAATTGCGTTTGGGCGCCTGCACCACGTCGGCGAGCGCGCCCACCGGCTGCCCCGCAGCTTCTCGGACGGCATCGCTTGCAGAGACGTTGAGACCGATGCCAATGACCACTTCGCAAGGCCCTTCCACGTCTCCAGTCACTTCGAGCAGGATACCGGCAAGTTTCTGCCATTCGTCATCGACGGCAAGCAGGACGTCGTTGGGCCATTTCAGGGCAACATCGGCACCCAGGTCACCGACGACGTTGGCCAGAACCACCCCGACGGCGAGGCTCAGCCCTTCGAGCGCTGCCACGCCGGACTCGAACCGCCAACCCAGCGACAGGATCAGGCTCTCCCCCCAGCCGGTACTCCAAACCTTCCCTCGGCGGCCTCGCCCCGCAGTCTGGCTCTCCGCAAGGCACACCTCGCCGTGACCCGCGCCATGGCGGAAGCGATCCCGCAGAAACGTGTTGGTGGAGTCGAGAACATCCTCGACGAAAAGCCGTTTGAGATGATGCCGGGTTTCGGCCGACAACCGGGAAACGATACAGGCGCCGTCAAGCGAATCCAGCGGGTTGACCAGCCGATAACCCCGCCCCTTGACCGCCTCCAGCGGCAGGTTCATCGCCTCCAGCTTCTTGAGCTGTTTCCAGACTGCAGTACGCGACACACCAAGACGCTCACCCAACTGCTGGCCGGAATGGTAGTTGCCGTCACTGAGCAAACGAATCAGGTCACCGATACTCATCAGGATACGCCTAGTGACAAAACCGACATTCTAGCGAAGTTCGCAGTTTATCGATAACGCCACCCGTCGCCCGTAGCTCGTAGCTCGTAGCTCGTAGCTCGTAGCTCGTAGCTCGTAGCTCGTAGCTCGTAGCTCGTAGCTCGTAGCGATGATCCACCGGGAAAGACAAAACCCCAGCCTCGATCGAGGCTGGGGTTCGAGATAGAAGCCAGATAGGGGCTGGACGGCGCTCCGCGACTGACTCGTCTCCTCCCGAGACTCGCCCTTCGGGCCCGCTGAAGCGGTTCCCGCTCGTTCCCGACGAACGGGTCCAGGGGAGGCCCCTAAACGAATGAACCCCGACCAATGGCCGGGGTTCGAAATAAGTGCCTGACGATGACCTACTCTCACATGGGGAGACCCCACACTACCATCGGCGCTAAGCGGTTTCACTTCTGAGTTCGGCATGGATCAGGTGGTTCCCACTCGCTATGGTCGTCAGGCAAAACTGACGCTGAAGCGATCTTTTCCTCGCATCGCTTCAACTGATTCGGATCATGCTGACGGCTACGTCTCGTTTGGCCGGCTCTTTCTCGGCCCGCGTATCCAGTCATTGTCGTACTAATCGCTCGACTTCGCGTCCCGGCTTTCGCCACAACGCCTCTTTCCAAAACCCCTTGGGGTTATATGGTCAAGCCTCACGGGGCATTAGTACACGTTAGCTCAACGCCTTGCAGCGCTTCCACACCGTGCCTATCAACCAGCTAGTCTTGCTGGACCCTTTAGGAGACTCGAAGTCTCAGGGAGATCTCATCTTGAAGGAGGCTTCCCGCTTAGATGCCTTCAGCGGTTATCCCGTCCGCACATAGCTACCCGGCGATGCCACTGGCGTGACAACCGGAACACCAGAGGTGCGTCCACTCCGGTCCTCTCGTACTAGGAGCAGCACTTCTCAAATCTCCAACGCCCACGGCAGATAGGGACCGAACTGTCTCACGACGTTCTAAACCCAGCTCGCGTACCACTTTAAATGGCGAACAGCCATACCCTTGGGACCGACTTCAGCCCCAGGATGTGATGAGCCGACATCGAGGTGCCAAACACCGCCGTCGATGTGAACTCTTGGGCGGTATCAGCCTGTTATCCCCGGAGTACCTTTTATCCGTTGAGCGATGGCCCTTCCATACAGAACCACCGGATCACTAGAACCTACTTTCGTACCTGCTCGACGTGTCTGTCTCGCAGTTAAGCACCCTTATGCTCTTGCACTCAATGCACGATTTCCAACCGTGCTGAGGGTACCTTCGTGCTCCTCCGTTACGCTTTCGGAGGAGACCGCCCCAGTCAAACTACCCACCACACACTGTCCTCACACCGGATCACGGTGCCAAGTTAGAACGCCAATGATGCCAGGCTGGTATTTCAAGGTTGGCTCCACCCGAACTGGCGTCCGGGTTTCCAAGCCTCCCAGCTATCCTACACAAGCAACATCAGCGTCCAGTGTGAAGCTATAGTAAAGGTTCACGGGGTCTTTCCGTCTAGCCGCGGGTACACAGCATCTTCACTGCGATTTCAATTTCACTGAGTCTCGGGTGGAGACAGCGTGGCCATCATTACGCCATTCGTGCAGGTCGGAACTTACCCGACAAGGAATTTCGCTACCTTAGGACCGTTATAGTTACGGCCGCCGTTTACCGGGGCTTCGATCAAGAGCTTCGCCTTACGGCTAACACCATCAATTAACCTTCCGGCACCGGGCAGGCGTCACACCCTATACGTCCGCTTACGCGTTAGCAGAGTGCTGTGTTTTTAATAAACAGTTGCAGCCACCTGGTATCTTCGACCGGTTCGAGCTCGGGACGCGAAGTCCTTCACCCTAAGCCGGCGCACCTTCTCCCGAAGTTACGGTGCCATTTTGCCTAGTTCCTTCACCCGAGTTCTCTCAAGCGCCTTGGGATTCTCACCCTGACCACCTGTGTCGGTTTGGGGTACGGTCGCATGTGATCTGAAGCTTAGAGGCTTTTCCTGGAAGCGTGGCATCGATGACTTCCGGACCGTAGTCCGTTCGTCTCGTCTCTCGGCCTTAAGGACCCGGATTTGCCTAAGTCCTCAGCCTACTGACTTTCACCAGGACAACCAACGCCTGGCTCACCTAGCCTTCTTCGTCCCCCCATCGCAACCACATCCGGTACGGGAATATTGACCCGTTTCCCATCGACTACGCTTTTCAGCCTCGCCTTAGGGGCCGACTCACTCTGCTCTGATTAACATAGAACAGAAAACCTTGGTCTTCCGGCGGGGGAGTTTTTCACTCCCCTTGTCGTTACTCATGTCAGCATTCGCACTCGTGATATCTCCAGCATGCTTCTCAACACACCTTCACAGACTTACACGACGCTCCTCTACCGCTCATCCAGAGGATGAACCCGTAGCTTCGGCATCTGGTTTGAGCCCCGTTACATCTTCCGCGCAGGCCGACTCGACTAGTGAGCTATTACGCTTTCTTTAAAGGATGGCTGCTTCTAAGCCAACCTCCTAGCTGTCTATGCCTTCCCACATCGTTTCCCACTTAACCAGAATTTGGGGGCCTTAGCTGACGGTCTGGGTTGTTTCCCTTTTCACGACGGACGTTAGCACCCGCCGTGTGTCTCCCACGCTCTACTCACCGGTATTCGGAGTTTGCCTCGGGTTGGTAACCCGGGATGGGCCCCTAGCCGAAACAGTGCTCTACCCCCGGCGGTAATACGTGAGGCGCTACCTAAATAGCTTTCGAGGAGAACCAGCTATCTCCGAGCTTGATTAGCCTTTCACTCCGATCCACAGCTCATCCCAGCATTTTTCAACATACTTGGGTTCGGGCCTCCAATTGATGTTACTCAATCTTCACCCTGGCCATGGATAGATCGCCCGGTTTCGGGTCTATATCCAGCGACTGGTCGCCCAGTTAAGACTCGATTTCTCTACGCCTCCCCTATACGGTTAAGCTCGCCACTGAATATAAGTCGCTGACCCATTATACAAAAGGTACGCGGTCACCGAACAAGTCGGCTCCCACTGCTTGTACGCACACGGTTTCAGGATCTATTTCACTCCCCTCTCCGGGGTTCTTTTCGCCTTTCCCTCACGGTACTGGTTCACTATCGGTCAGCCAGGAGTATTTAGCCTTGGAGGATGGTCCCCCCATGTTCAGTCAGGGTTTCACGTGCCCCGACCTACTCGATTTCACACATTCAGGTTTTCGACTACGGGGCTATCACCCACTATGGCCGGCCTTTCCAGGCGCGTTCGTCTAACCAGTCACATGCTTAAGGGCTACTCCCCGTTCGCTCGCCGCTACTGGGGGAATCTCGGTTGATTTCTTTTCCTCGGGGTACTTAGATGTTTCAGTTCTCCCGGTTCGCTTCCCAACACCTATGGATTCAGTGTGGGATACCCAGCTTGTGCTGGGTGGGTTTCCCCATTCGGACATGTCCGGGTCGCAGGTTGTTTGCCACCTCACCGAACCTTTTCGCAGGCTACAACGTCCTTCATCGCCTCTGGCTGCCAAGGCATCCACCGTGTGCGCTTAATCGCTTGACCATATAACCCGAAGGAGTCTGGTCGCGCGATTAGTCTAACGACAATTGCCGGATACGCTTGAGACGTATCACTTTCGTTCTTCTCTTGCGAGAAGAACTGTCAGCATGATCCAAATTGTTAAAGAGCGTTTAAAGCTAGAAGCTTTAAGCTGGAAGCTGTAAGACAACCCAAGATCAAACCGGGTTAACGACAGCGTCTAGCTTAAAACTTCGATGACTGTGTGGCGCGTTTTCTCAGGAAAGACATGGTGGAGCCAAGCGGGATCGAACCGCTGACCTCCTGCGTGCAAGGCAGGCGCTCTCCCAGCTGAGCTATGGCCCCAGATAATCCAGCTATCTGGATAATTTTCGTCATGACAAGGCGTTTTACGGTGACGCATAGCCTGCTATGCAAGCCGGGGAACAACGCTGTCATGGCGTAAATTTGGTGGGTCTGGGCCGATTCGAAAAAACCCGGCGACCTCACCCTCTCTTTTTGACACCCCGGGGGTGCGCTCTAACCAACTGAGCGTGAGATGGTGGGTCTGGGCCGATTTGAACGGCCGACCTCACCCTTATCAGGGGTGCGCTCTAACCAACTGAGCTACAGACCCGTTGGTCACTGGGTGGCTTTCGAGAGCCTTTCCACAGTCATTGCTCTTGGCCGATCAGGTAATTGATTGTGGACGCTTGAACCACGTGAAGCTGGTCGTTTAAGGAGGTGATCCAGCCGCAGGTTCCCCTACGGCTACCTTGTTACGACTTCACCCCAGTCATGAACCACACCGTGGTGATCGCTCTCCCGAAGGTTAAGCTAACCACTTCTGGTGCAGTCCACTCCCATGGTGTGACGGGCGGTGTGTACAAGGCCCGGGAACGTATTCACCGTGACATTCTGATTCACGATTACTAGCGATTCCGACTTCACGGAGTCGAGTTGCAGACTCCGATCCGGACTGAGGCCGGCTTTCTGGGATTCGCTCCACCTCGCGGTCTCGCAACCCTTTGTACCGGCCATTGTAGCACGTGTGTAGCCCTACCCGTAAGGGCCATGATGACTTGACGTCGTCCCCACCTTCCTCCGGTTTGTCACCGGCAGTCTCCTTAGAGTTCCCGACCGAATCGCTGGCAAATAAGGACAAGGGTTGCGCTCGTTACGGGACTTAACCCAACATTTCACAACACGAGCTGACGACAGCCATGCAGCACCTGTCTCAGAGTTCCCGAAGGCACCAATCCATCTCTGGAAAGTTCTCTGGATGTCAAGGGTAGGTAAGGTTCTTCGCGTTGCATCGAATTAAACCACATGCTCCACCGCTTGTGCGGGCCCCCGTCAATTCATTTGAGTTTTAACCTTGCGGCCGTACTCCCCAGGCGGTCGACTTATCGCGTTAACTGCGCCACTAAGTCCTTAAAGGTCCCAACGGCTAGTCGACATCGTTTACGGCGTGGACTACCAGGGTATCTAATCCTGTTTGCTACCCACGCTTTCGCACCTCAGTGTCAGTGTCAGGCCAGAAGGCCGCCTTCGCCACTGGTATTCCTCCCGATCTCTACGCATTTCACCGCTACACCGGGAATTCTACCTTCCTCTCCTGCACTCTAGCCTGGCCGTTCCGGATGCCGTTCCCAGGTTGAGCCCGGGGCTTTCACAACCGGCGTGCCAAGCCACCTACGCGCGCTTTACGCCCAGTAATTCCGATTAACGCTCGCACCCTCCGTATTACCGCGGCTGCTGGCACGGAGTTAGCCGGTGCTTCTTCTGCGAGTGATGTCCTTCCTCTGGGGTATTAACCCAGAGGCTTTCTTCCTCGCTGAAAGTGCTTTACAACCCGAAAGCCTTCTTCACACACGCGGCATGGCTGGATCAGGCTTTCGCCCATTGTCCAATATTCCCCACTGCTGCCTCCCGTAGGAGTCTGGGCCGTGTCTCAGTCCCAGTGTGGCTGATCATCCTCTCAGACCAGCTACGGATCGTCGCCTTGGTAAGCCGTTACCTTACCAACTAGCTAATCCGACATAGGCTCATCCGATAGCGCGAAGTCCGAAGATCCTCCGCTTTCTCCCGTAGGACGTATGCGGTATTAGCGTGGGTTTCCCCACGTTATCCCCCACTACCGGGCAGATTCCTATGCATTACTCACCCGTCCGCCGCTCGCCACCAGGGAGCAAGCTCCCCGTGCTGCCGCTCGACTTGCATGTGTTAGGCCTGCCGCCAGCGTTCAATCTGAGCCATGATCAAACTCTTCAGTTTAAAGTCTGATAGTCCTTACTTCTCCCGAAGGAAAAAAGCGGACCAAACTTGGTTCAAGGTCAAACGAATCTTGACGAGTCGCTTGCCTCGATATGTCGTGACTGGCTGTCACGCGAGAACAAGCGCCCACATCAATTACCTGATCGATTGTTAAAGAGCGCCTTACTTTGCCGTTTCGAATCCAAGTGCTTGTCAGCGCTTGTTTCTGGGCCGCCGTAAGGAGTGGCGTATTTTAAGGATCGAGGCGAGGATGTCAACGTCTTTTTTGTCGAATCCTGCTTGGCGTCGCGTGCTGCTGTCGGCGCCGATCCTTGCCAAGAAGCGGGAGCATTCTGCCTGTCTCCCCTGCCTCGCGTCAACCGATTATTTCAATCAAATCAACTGCTTGGCTTTCTTCTTCACCGCCTCCGAAAACCTCTCTCGGCGGCAGCGGATGCGTACTTTACGGATCGACCGCCGCGTTGGCAAGCACTGATTGCAACTTTTTGATCATCCGGTCCGACACACCCTCCCGCCGCCACCCCCCAAAGACCGAAACGCCCGCGCGGGGCGGGCGTTTCAGCGGGATTGGCAAATTGGCTAACCAATCGTGACCCGGGCGTAGCGCTTCTTGCCAGCCTGAATGACATAGTGCCTGCCGGTGGCGAGCATGGTGTCCTTGGCCGCGATCTCGCCGTCGACCTTCACCCGGCCGTTGTTGAGCATGTCCTTGGCCTGGGCGCTGTTGTTGGCCAGCCCGGCTCGATTGAGCACTGCCGCGATCGGCGCCTGCGCCGCCCCCTCGAAGTCCACCTCGACTTCAGGCAGATCCTCCGGCAGCTCCCCTTCCGCGAGCTGGTTGCCCGCCGAACGGTGCGCATTCGCCGCCGCTTCCGCCCCGTGGTAACGCGTGATCAACTCTCTCGCCAAGGCCATCTTGATGTCGCGCGGGTTGGCCCCCTGTTCGATCTCACGCCGAATCGCCTCGATCTCTTCGTTGGATTTCAGCGACAGCAGCTCGAAGTAGCGCCACATCAGGCCGTCCGGCATCGACACGATCTTGTTGAACATCACGCCGGGGGCGTCGTCGACACCAATATAGTTGTTCAACGACTTGGACATCTTCTGCACGCCATCCAGCCCTTCGAGCAGCGGCATGGTGATGACGACCTGCGGCTCCTGGCCGAAGTGCTTCTGGATCTCGCGCCCCATCAGCAGGTTGAACTTCTGGTCGGTACCGCCGAGCTCGATGTCCGCCTTCAGTGCGACCGAGTCGTAGCCTTGCACCAGCGGGTAGAGAAACTCGTGAATCGAGATCGACTGACCCGCCCGGTAACGCTTCTCGAAGTCATCGCGCTCGAGCATGCGTGCCACGGTGGATTGTCCGGAGAGCTCGATCATGTCGGCGGCGGACATCTCCCCGAACCACTCCGCATTGAATCGCACTTCGGTCTTGTCGGGGTCGAGGATCTTGAAGACCTGCTCCCGATAGGTCTGGGCGTTGGCCTTGACCTCTTCCTCGGTGAGCGGCTTGCGGGTGACGTTCTTGCCGGTGGGATCACCGATCCGGCCGGTGAAGTCCCCGATCAGGAAAATCACCTCGTGGCCAAGATCCTGAAACTGGCGCATCTTGGTCAGCAAGACACTGTGCCCCAGGTGCAGGTCGGGAGCGGTAGGATCGAAGCCTGCCTTGATCCGGAGCTTGCGACCGGATTCGAGCTTTTTTACCAGCTCGTCTTCGATCAAAATCTCCTGCGTACCGCGCTTGATCAATGCCAGCGCTTCGTCGACCTGGGCCATCGTATCCGTCTCCACTACTACGCTATCGAGCTTGAAAGGCGGCAATCTTAGCACGACTCTTTTGAACCCGTTGAACCGCTCCGCGACAGGAGAAAGTAGATGACGCTATTCGTGGGCCTGATGTCCGGCACCAGCCTGGATGGGATCGACGCCGCACTCGTCGAGATCGTCGATGACGTCACTCGGCGCCCGCGTCTGATCGACGCGCTGTGCTTACCCATGAGTGCCGAGCTGAAAGCGGCGCTGCTCGAGTTGACCCAGGCGTCCCAGGTCTCTTTCGCCATGCTGGGCGCCACCGAAAGCGCCTTCTGCGACCACCAGGCCGAAGCCGTGCGCCAGTTGCTGCAGCGCCACGACCTCGAGCCCTCGGCGATTACCGCCATCGGCAGCCACGGCCAGACCATCGAGCACGCCCCCTACGCCGAAACGCCCTTCACTTACCAGCTCGACAATCCCAGCCGGCTGGCCGAGCTGACCGGTTGCCAGGTAGTTGCCGACTTCCGCCGCCGGGACATGGCGGCCGGCGGGCAGGCCGCGCCGTTGGCGCCGATATTTCATCAGGCCCTGTTTTCCGATCCTGTCCGTACTCGACTGATTCTCAACCTGGGCGGTATCGCCAACCTGACACGGCTCCCTCCCGAGACGTCATTGCTGCCGGTCATCGGCTTCGACACCGGCCCGGCAAATTTGCTGCTCGACGCCTGGCACGCCCGGCACCGGCATGGGCCGATCGACGAAGCGGGAAGCTGGGCGGCCAGTGGAAGCATCGATCAGTCGTTGCTGGCCCGTCTGTTCGAGGAGCCGTACTTCGCCGCCCCGCCACCCAAGAGCACGGGACGCGAGCAATTTCACCTGGCCTGGCTGGAAGCACGACTGTGCGGCAACGAAGCGGCTGCCGACGTCCAGGCGACACTGGCGGAGCTGACCGCGGCCAGCGTCGCAAGGGCCGCGCGCGACTTCATCGTTGCCGACAACACGGATCTGATCGTCTGCGGCGGCGGTGCCCGCAACCGTCACTTGATGGAACGTCTGGCGACACATCTACCGGCGGTCTCGATCACCCGCTGCGATGCATTCGGCTGGTCGGCCGACTGGCTGGAAGCCGGCGCCTTCGCCTGGCTGGCATGGCGCCGGATTCACCGGCTGACCGGCAACCTGCCGGAGGTGACCGGCGCCAGCGGCCCTCGCGTCCTTGGCGGCATCTACGCACCTTGAACCAGGGGGCACCCCCTCACTCATCGTCGATCAGCGAGAACTTCGCGCCATCATCGCTGCTGTCACCGGCGTCCCGACGCTCGCCATACTTGAGCAGCATGCGCAGGTCATTGGCCGAATCGGCATGCGCCAGCGCCAGACTCTCGCTGATGTCCCCTCGCCGGAACAGCTCGTAGAGCGCCTGGTCGAAGGTCTGCATGCCCTGCTCCCGGGAGCGGCGCATCAGATCCTTCAGCTCGGCGACCTCGCCACGACGGATCAGTTCGCTGATCAGGGGAGACTTGAGCAGCACCTCGGTCGCCACACAGCGACCGGCGCCATCCTGACGCGGCAACAGTCGCTGAGCGACCACGGCACGCAGATTGAGCGACAGATCCATCCCTATCTGCTCCTGGCGTGACGGCGGAAACAGACTGAGAATCCGCTCGATCGCCTGATCGGCGCTGTTGGCGTGCAGCGTGGCCAGGCAGAGATGGCCGGTTTCGGCAAAGCTGAGCGCCAGTTCCATGGTATCCCGGCTGCGTATCTCGCCGATCATGATGACATCCGGCGCCTGGCGCAGGGCATTCTTCAGCGCTACCTCGTAGGATTCGGTGTCGATCCCCACTTCACGCTGGTTGATGATGCCGCGCTGGTGCGGATGCATGTATTCGATCGGGTCTTCGATACAGATGATATGACCGCCAACCGTGCGATTGCGGTGCTGGATCATCGAGGCCAGCGTGGTGGACTTGCCGCTGCCGGTCCCACCCACCACCAGCACCAGTCCACGCCGAATGGAGGCCAATGTCGCCGTCACTTCCGGCAAGCCAAGCGATTCGAGATCGGGAATGTCGAACGCGATCCGGCGAACGACCATCGCCGGTTGGCTGCGCTGGTAGAAGGCGCTGACACGGAAACGCCCCTTGCCGCTGAGGCTGAGGGCGAAATTGGCCTCGTGATCCACCTCGAAAGCCTCTTGCCGCCCCCGGGGCAAAGCGATGGCCACCAGCTCGCGCACCTGGTCCGGCTGCAGGGGGACATCGCCCAGGGCCACCAGTTTTCCATCCAGCTTCAGGCAGGGCGGCGCCCCGGTAGAGATCAGCAGATCCGAAGCCTGCTTGGCCAGCATGATATCGAGAAGCTGCTCAAACCATTGAGAGGGGGTCATTTCAGGTCCTGGTTTCGGAATCCGAAGTGCGAGCTCATTGGTCGAGTCCGGCGCGCGATTTGGCATGAGCTTCCTGGCGGGTCACCACGCCGTCGGCCACCAACTGGGAAAGCGCCGCGTCCAGCGTCTGCATCCCCAGGCTACCGCCGGTCTGAATCGCCGAGTACATCTGGGCCACTTTGCCTTCCCGTATCAGATTGCGAATCGCCGATGTCGCCACCAGAATCTCATGAGCCGCCACACGCCCACCGGCCTCGCGCTTGAGCAGCGTCTGTGAGATCACCGCCTGCAGCGATTCGGACAGCATCGAGCGCACCATGCCCTTCTCGTCACCGGGAAAGACATCGATGATGCGGTCGATGGTCTTGGCCGCCGACGTGGTGTGCAGGGTGCCGAATACCAGATGGCCGGTCTCCGCAGCCGTCAAGGCGAGCCGAATGGTCTCCAGGTCCCTGAGCTCGCCGACCAGGATGACATCGGGATCTTCGCGCAGGGCCGAGCGCAGGGCTGGGGCGAAGCCCTTGGTGTCGCGATGCACTTCACGCTGATTGATCAGGCAACGCTTGCTTTCGTGCACGAATTCGATCGGATCCTCGATGGTCAGGATGTGTTCCTGACGGTTGCTGTTGATGTAGTCGATCATCGCCGCCAGCGTCGTCGACTTGCCACTGCCGGTCGGCCCCGTGACCAGCACCAGGCCTCGCGGCAACATCGACAGACGCCGGAAGACGTCGCCCAACCCGAGGTCGTCGAGCGTCAGCACATTGCTGGGAATGGTACGAAAGACCGCGCCGGCACCGCGTCCCTGCGTGAAAGCATTGACACGGAAGCGAGACACGCCGGTAACTTCGAACGAGAAGTCGGTCTCGAGCGTAGCTTCGAAATCCCGACGCTGACGGTCGTTCATCACATCATAGATCAGTCGGCGCACCTGGCTGTCGTCGAGCGCGGGCACATTGAGGCGACGCATATCCCCATCGACCCGTATCATGGGCGGCAGCCCCGCCGACAGGTGCAGGTCCGAAGCGTCGTGCTTTGCCGAGAACGCCAGCAGTTCGGTAATATCCATGTTTTTTATTCGATCCCCTGCGTAAGGTCGCCATCCAGTATGCCAGAAGCGTCGGTGTCCGAGTCCCTATCCAGCGCCCGCGAACGTCTCGAGGCGGCGCTCTCCGCAGCCGGCCGGCCGCTAGACAGCGCACACCTGCTTGCCGTCAGCAAAACCAAGCCAGCAAATATGCTGCGCCAGGCCTATGCCGCCGGTCAACGCGCCTTCGGCGAGAACTACCTGCAGGAAGCCCTGGAAAAGCAGCAGGCGCTGGCCGACCTCGACGACATCGAGTGGCATTTCATCGGCGCACTGCAGTCGAACAAGACCCGCGACGTCGCCGAGCATTTCAACTGGGTACATGGCGTCGACCGCGAGAAGATCGCTCGCCGGCTCTCCGAGCAGCGCCCGCCGGCGCTGGGCCCTATCGATATCTGTCTGCAGCTCAACGTCAGCGGCGAAGCCAGCAAGGCGGGGGTCGACATCGACGACCTGCCGGTGCTCGCCGAGTCGCTGCTGACGCTTCCCAATCTCCGCCTGCGGGGCCTGATGGCGCTACCGGCGCCCAGCGACGACCGAGACCGACAGCGTCACGCATTCCGCCAGGTCGCCACCGCGCTGGCCGAGCTGCAGCGCCGCTTTCCCGAAGCCCCCCTGGATACCCTGTCGATGGGCATGAGCGGCGACCTGGAGGCCGCCGTCCTGGAGGGCGCCACCATCGTTCGCCTGGGCACCGCCATCTTCGGCAGCCGCCCGCCACTCGGAAGCTGACCCTATCGCTCCTTCTCTGACCGACCCAAGGACCCAGTCATGACCGACTCGCCCACCGCCAGCCGCATCGTCTTCATCGGCGCCGGCAACATGGCCAGCGCCATCTTCGGCGGGATGCTCGAAGGCGGCTATCCCGCCGATGCCATCGTCGCCACGTCACGCAGCCAGGCAACGTGCGATACCATCGGTCAGCGCTATGGCATTCGCACGATGCAGGATAATCTGGCCGCGGTCGGGGAAGCGGACGTCATCGTCCTCGCCGTCAAACCGCAAATGATGCGCGACCTCTGCCTGTCGCTGCGGGATAGCGTCCAGTCCCGGCGGCCTCTGATCATTTCGGTGGCGGCCGGACTCGACGCCGCGACGCTGGACACCTGGCTGGGGGGCGGTCTCGCCGTGATCCGCTGCATGCCCAACACGCCCTCGCTGGTCGGCGAGGGCGCCAGCGGGCTTTACGCCAACGACCGCGTCAGCGATGCCGAACGCCAGCTCGCGACCGACCTGCTGGAATCGGTGGGCCTGGTCGAGTGGGTGGAGGAGGAAGCCCAGATCGAGGCCGTGACGGCTATCTCCGGCAGCGGCCCGGCCTACTTCTTCCTGTTCATGGAGTCGCTGGAGGCAGCCGGTACCGCGCTGGGACTCTCCCCCGAGAGTGCGCGCCGACTGGCATTGCAGACCGCCTTCGGCGCCGCCAAGATGGCGCGGGAGAGCGAATTCGACCCCGCCGAGCTGCGTCGGCGGGTCACCTCCCCCAACGGCACCACCGAGCGCGCGATCCACACGTTCGAGGAGGCGGGCCTGGCCGAGATCGTGAGCCGCGCGACCCACGCCTGCGCGGAGCGCGCCCGCGAGTTGTCGAGCGAGCTGGGTCGGAACTGAACAAGCAGGAACGGAATCCATTAGGAGAAAATAATGGGCAGTAATCTTGGAAGCGCCGGCCTGATGCTGGTCAACACGCTGGTCAACATCTATCTGTTTGTGCTGATGCTGCGCTTTTTGCTGCAATTCTCGCAGGCGGACTACTACAACCCGATGAGCCAGGGGATCGTCAAGGCGACCCAGCCGGTGGTCGCGCCGGTCCAGAAGATCCTGCGGCCCGTGGGGCGCATCGACATCGCCACGCTGTTCGTGGGCTTTCTGCTCAAGGTGATCGTGATCACCGCCATCTTCCAGATTGCCGGTTTCGGCATGCCGCCGCTGCAGGGCCTGCTGCTGGCGGGCATCGCGGGCGTACTCAATGCGATTCTCAAGATCTACTTCTTCGCCCTGATCATCATGATCATCCTGAGCTGGGTAGCGCCTCGTGCCAGTCATCCGGGAGCGCTGCTGGTGATGCAGATCGTCGAGCCGATCATGGCCCCGGTACGCCGCGTGATACCCCCGCTGGGCATGATCGACCTCTCGCCGATCGTGGTCTTCATCGCCATCAATCTGCTCGATAGCGTCGTCGTCGGGTCGCTGGCCCGTGCCGCCGGCCTGCCGGGCGCCCTGGTCGGCTTCTGAGCCACGCCGACCGCCTCCGCCGCCGGCCTGAAGACGGTCCACGCCAGCAACAGGTCGTGGACCGCTGACGAACCGCGGCGGGCGGCGCCCGGGCACTCACCGATGTGAATCGGCCAACTGCCCTCGCTGAACCTGGAGACTATCCCGTTTCATGTCCGCTTCCTTTCCGTCCGACTCCGTCGGGCTGGTCACACCGCAGACCGCCACATTCGAGTCTCCGCTGGCTCTGGCCTGCGGCAAGACCCTCGAAAGCTTCGAGCTGGTCTACGAGACCTACGGCACGCTCAACGCCGAGCGCAGCAATGCGGTTCTGATCTGTCACGCCCTGTCCGGTCATCACCATGCGGCGGGCTTCCACGCCGCCGACGAGCTCAAGCCCGGCTGGTGGGACGCCTACATCGGCCCAGGCAAGGTGATCGATACCGACCGGTTCTTTGTCGTCTCGCTCAACAACCTCGGCGGTTGCCACGGCAGCACCGGCCCCGGCAGCGTCGACCCACAGACCGGCCGTCAGTGGGGCCCGACATTTCCGGTCATGACGGTGGCGGACTGGGTTCACAGCCAGGCGCGCCTGGCCGATCGGCTCGGCATCGAGCGTTTCGCCGCAGTGGTGGGCGGCAGTCTCGGCGGCATGCAGGCGATGCAGTGGACGATCGCCTATCCGGAACGCGTCGCCAACGTGGCGGTGATTGCCGCGACCCCGCGCCTGTCGGCGCAGAACATCGCCTTCAACGAAGTCGCTCGCCAGGCGATCCGCTCGGACCCCGATTTCCACGACGGCTGGTACGCCGACCACGGCGCGATTCCCAAGCTGGGCCTGAAACTGGCCCGGATGATCGGTCACATCACCTACCTGTCCGAGCACTCGATGGGCTCGCGCTTCGGGCGCGACCTGCGCAGCGACCAGTTGAATTTCGGCTACGACGTCGAGTTCCAGGTGGAGTCCTACCTGCGCCACCAGGGTGATACCTTCTCGACCCGCTTCGATGCCAACACCTATCTACTGATGACCAAGGCGCTGGACTATTTCGACCCCGCCGGACAGCACGACGGCGACCTGGCCGCCGCGCTGGCACCGGCCGACTGTCCGTTTCTGGTCATCAGCTTCACCACCGACTGGCGCTTCGCCCCGGCCCGCTCGCAGGAACTGGTCAACGCCCTGCTGCGAGCCGGCAAGGCGGTCAGCTACGTCAACGTCGACTCCCCGCACGGGCACGACGCCTTCCTGCTGCCCAACGACCAGTACGAATCGGTCTTCGGCAGCTTCATGCGGCGCATCGATGCGCAACTCAACGGAGGGGCGAGCTGATGCGCGCGGATCTCGAACTGATCTACGGCTGGGTGCCCAATGACGCCCGCATCCTCGACCTGGGCTGCGGCGACGGTACGCTACTGGCAGCGCTGGCACGCCACAAGAACGTCACCGGCTACGGCCTCGAGATCGACCCGGAAGGCATCTCGGCGTGCCTGACCAAGGGCGTCAATGTGCTCGAGCAGAACCTGGACGACGGCCTGGGCAATTTCGTGGACGATGCCTGCGACCTGGTCATCATGACCCAGGCACTACAGGTCCTGCGCCGCCCGGACGCCATGCTGGACGAAATGCTGCGAGTGGCCCCGGAGTGCATCATCGCCTTCCCCAACTTCGCCTACTGGAAGCACCGGCTGCATCTGACGTTCCGTGGTCGCATGCCGGTTTCGCGCTCCCTGCCCCACGCCTGGTACGACACCCCCAACATCCACCTGTCGACGTTCCGGGACTTCGCCAGCCTGTGCCGCGACAAGGGCGTCACCATCGTCGACGAGGCCGTCGGCAGCGCCGAACACGAGGGACACTGGACATCGAGGCTGTGGCCCAACCTGTTCGGCGAGACGGCGATCTTCCGGGTCCGGCGCGGGCGCTAACGCGACTCGGCGGCTTGCCAGCGCCGTTCGAGATTCAGCTCCAGGCGGCGATCCAGCATCACCGCCTCGGGTCGTCCCTGCGCCCACGTCACCCGGCAACCGTAAGCCAGCACTTCCACGCCACGCTCGACGACCGCCTGGAGCGTGCGTGCGTAGGCGGGGTCGAGATGCGCTGCGGGCGCCACGTCGTCGATACCGGTGTGCGCCGCGCAGAACAGCAGCACCCCGCGGTGGCCACGTGCGACCAGCTCGGCCAGCACCTCGAGATGACGGCGTCCACGCTCGCTGACCGAATCGGGAAAATAGCCGTGACCGTCGTCCTCCTTGAGCGTCACCTGCTTGACCTCGACGAAGGTGTCGCGCCCCTGCGCCGCTCTCAAGCGGAAATCGAGCCGGGCTCCCTCGACGCTCGCCTCCCGCTTGAGCTCGGCGAAGCCGGCGAGTTCGGGGACGAGAGCGTCGCGCAGCGCCTCCTCGACCAGCGCGTTGGCACGCCCGGTGTGCACCGACACCAGATCGACGCCTCCCTTGCCGTCGGGCAGTTCGATCAGCTCCCAGGTCCATGACAGCTTGCGGGCGGGATTGGTGCTCGGCGACACCCAGACCCGGCAACCGGGAACGTTGACGGCGCGCATCGAGCCGGTGTTCGGGCAGTGCGCCACGACCTCGCGGCCATCCTCGAGTTCGATGTCGGCCAGGAAGCGCTTGTAGCGTCTCAACAGCGTGCCAGGAATAAGAACGGGATAATGCATGAGGTACTGATATCCACAAAGACGAGTGCCTGGAGAGACTCGGTCCGGCAACACGATAGTCGTGGCATCGCCAACCCGGCGGATGCCAGCCCGATTCCCCGGCGTTCACGAACCGGGGATGAGAAAAATAAAGCGCCCATTCGGTTGCAAAGCGGCAACTTTTTCGCTAAATAAGCATGGCTTCGGGCAGTGGCAGACGCTGCCCCGGCCGATACTCGGCCAGATCACACGCGTCACGACACTTGCGTAACGAGGCCGCCCCCATGCCAGTAGCGGAAAAGAAAACGGAAGCGCCCAGTCAATTCACCCCGTACCAGCCGGCGCCGGGTGAAGAGTATATGAATGACAAACAACTTGCGCATTTCCGTGAGATCCTTCTGGGCTGGAAACAGGATCTGATGGAAGAGGTCGACCGCACGGTCCGCCACTTGCAGGAAGAGGCCAACAACTTCGCGGACCCCGCGGATCGCGCCACGCAGGAAGAGGGGTTCAGCCTGGAACTGCGCACCCGCGATCGCGAGCGCAAGCTGCTCAAGAAGATCAACGAAACGATCGAGAAGATCGACGAGGACGACTACGGTTTCTGCGAGGCCTGTGGCGTCGAGATCGGCATTCGCCGCCTCGAGGCCCGCCCCACGGCAACGCTCTGTGTCGACTGCAAGACGCTGGCCGAACTCAAGGAAAAGCAGCTCGGCGGCTGAATGACCTCGGTCACCTGGGAACCGCGACGGGCACCTTCATCGGTGCCCGTCTTGCGTTCCGCGCTATCCTGGCGTCACCCGGCGCCGCCATCTTCCACCTCACGAGTCGTCTGATGACCACCGCCCCGCTACCTGCCTCGGGCTATGTCGGGCGCTTCGCGCCCACGCCCTCCGGACCGCTCCACCTGGGCTCCCTGGTGGCGGCCCTGGGCAGCTGGCTGGATGCCAGAGCAGCCGGCGGCCGCTGGCTGCTGCGCATCGAGGATATCGACCCGCCACGCTGCCCTCCCGGTGCCGTCGACCAGATTTACCGCCAGTTGGAAGCGTTCGGGCTGGAATGGGATGGGGAGATCCGCCACCAGAGCACCCGGGGGGCCACCTATCAGGCCGCACTGGACCGTCTGGTCGCCGACCGGATGGCCTACCCCTGCGGCTGTTCGCGACGCGAATGGCAGCAGCATGGCCACTACCCGGGATGGTGCCGCCATGGCTCGCGCCATCCCGAACGCGCCCAGGCATGGCGGCTGCGAACCGACAAGGGCATCCAGCCGGTGTGCTGGCAGGACCGCCTGTTCGGGAGCCAATGCCTGGACCCGACTGTCCAGGGCGACGTGATACTCAAGCGCAAGGATGGCCTCTGGGCCTATCAGCTCGCGGTGGTGGTCGACGACGCGGAGCAGGGCATAACCGATGTCGTTCGCGGCTTCGACCTGCTCGACAATACGCCGTGGCAGCGCCAGCTGCAGGCCGCCCTGAACTATCCTGAACCGCGCTATCTGCATCTGCCGCTGGTCCTCGGCGAGGATGGCCAGAAACTCTCCAAACAGAATCTCGCGACCGCCATCCCCCACGATGGCACTGCGGCTCGCCCCGTGCTCCATCGGGCACTGCAGCTGCTGGGTCAGGCTCCCCAGGCCGCGCTACGCCAGGCGGAGGTGAGCACTCAACTGGCTCACGCGCTCGCGCGCTGGTCCCCCGAAGCGATAGTTGCCACCCCGGGCCGAAAGCCAGGCTGACGCCCCCGTCGGCAAGGTCTCCCGGCGCCCCCCGCCTGACATGGAGCCTGCCTTTCGCTGACGCCGGAGCCGTCCCTCCCTTCGATTGAAGACTATTGTCTAAGCGAAACTCGCGCCGTTTTGCGCCACCCTGTCGCCATTGCGGAGAGGGGCGCACCACAATCACGCACGATGCGCTGCCGATGCCCCCTTATGAATCATCCGGCTCCCACCACGCCGGCAGCCATAGGGCGACTGGCACGAAGAAAAAACAGCAAGAAATTGATTTTGTTAAAAAAAACAAGGAGTGGCACAGCAAGTGCAATAACTAAGACAAGAAAAACAACAGCGGGTACCGATCCAACCCAACAACAATAGAGATCGGAATGGCCCCCACTGCCGATAACAACAACAACACGGCACTCAAACTAGGAAGGCAGATCGCCACCGGCCCCATAACAACAACACAGGCCCAGAGCGAACGAGGACACGAACAACAACAATCGTCCTCGAGCCGACGCAAAATCAGGACGCGACGCTCTTCATCAACGAGGCAACAACAACAAGCTTCCTCGTGATCTGGAGACTTCCCGGAACAACGACAACAACCGGGAAAGGGCATTGCCTGTCGTGGTTGGATTATTGTTTTGAATACGAGGTGGTCGCTACACACAGCATGGCTGATAACGACAAGCCAGTGACTGCAAGCTCGCTCAGCGACTGTGGTGCGTATTCAAGGCGATGCGCCATCACGAACAAGAAGAAGCGGCATGGACGTTGCGAAGCATTCTTGCAAGGGGAGGCCCACCGGGTCTCCCCTTTTACTATTCCCACCTCAAGGTTCCCATCGACCTCGTTCGTTCGACCGAGAGCTGAGCTGGCGGCGAATATCATCCCCCTACGGCCACAACTCGATCCGTGCGTTGTCTTCTGCGCCCCCTCATCCCGCCATTGCCTTTGCAAGCCCCCTGGCCTCCGCTACACTGGAGTTTTGCTACCTCGCGAGTCGATTTCGCCGCATGTTCAAAGGATTTTCCCGTTTTCTCCAACGTCCCGGTGAACGTTTGAAGACCTTCTTCGGCCCGGAATCCGCTCAGGCGGCCGAAGACGCCACGCCCACCCCGCAAGTCCTTCCCCGCGACGAACACAACGTCTCGCGCCAGAACCTTAGCGAGAGCGCTCTCAAGGTGTTGTATCGACTCAATGGCGCGGGTTATGACGCTTATCTGGTCGGAGGCTGCATCCGGGACTCCCTGCTCGGGAACCGGCCCAAGGACTTCGATGTCGCCACCAATGCGACGCCGGACGAGGTGCGTCAGCTGTTTCGTAATTCCCGGATCATCGGCCGACGCTTCCGGATCGTCCACGTCCGCTTCGGGCGCGAAGTGATCGAGGTGACGACGTTCCGCGGACGGCATGGCGAGGAACACACCGGCAATCACAGCCAGCAGTCGGACGAGGGCCTGCTGCTGCGGGACAACGTCTGGGGGAGCGTCGAGGAGGACGCGATCCGGCGCGACTTCACCGTCAATGCGCTCTACTACAGCGTGACCGACTTCGCCATTCATGACTGGACCGGCGGCCTCAAGGACCTGGAAGACCGCGTGCTTCGACTGATCGGCGATCCGGAGACCCGCTATCGCGAGGATCCGGTACGCATGCTGCGCGCCGCACGCTTCGCCGCCAAGCTCGACTTCCGGATTGCCGAAGGTACCGAGGCACCGATTCGCGAGCTGGCCCCACTGCTGCTCCAGATCCCGCCGGCGAGGCTGTTCGAGGAGGTGCTCAAGCTGTTTCTCTCCGGCCACGCGCTGCAGAGCTTCCGAGTGCTGCGCGATCACGGCCTGTTCGCGATGCTGTTCCCCGAGAGCGATGAAGTCCTCGACGAGCAGCCCTGGGCCGTCAAGCTGGTCGAGCAGGCGCTGATCAATACCGACGCGCGGATCGCCCAGGATCGGCCGGTCACGCCTGCCTTCCTGTTTGGCGCCCTGCTGTGGCCCTGCGTTCAGCAACGCACTCCCCGCATCGCCCACGAACAGGACCTGCCGGAAGTCCCGGCTCAGCAGGCCGCGGCGCAGCAGGTCATCAGTCGACAGTTGCAACATACATCGATCCCCAAGCGGTTCAGCATCCCGATGCGCGAGATCTGGGACCTTCAGCAGCAACTCCCGCGCCGCCGCGGCCGTCGGGTCTTCCAGACACTGGAACATCCGCGTTTCCGCGCCGCCTACGACTTCCTGCTGCTGCGCGAGGAAGCCGGCGAGCTGACCCCGGGCCTGGGTAGCTGGTGGACCGAGTTTCAGCAGGCGGATGAGGAGGGGCAGCGTCAGCTACTCGCCAACGATGCCGGCGCCAATCCGGCGGGGACCAGCCCCAAGCCGCGCCGTCGCCGTCCACGCAAGCGTCGGCGACCGACCAACAAGCCGACACCGCCGACGCTGGATGACTGACCATCGACACTTCGCCCTGGCCTATATCGGTCTGGGCAGTAACCTGGCATCGCCGCGTGACCAACTGGCGCGGGCAATGGCGGCGCTGGCAGCGCTACCGGTGAGCGAGTGCGTTGCCGTCTCCTCGCTCTATGCCAGCGCGCCGGTCGGCCCCCAGGACCAACCCGACTTCGTCAACGCCGTCGTCGCCGTTCGTACGCGACTCTCGCCGCTGGCACTGCTCGACCAGCTCCAAGCGATCGAGCAACGCCATCGTCGTGTGCGGCATCGCCACTGGGGACCACGCACGCTGGATCTGGACCTCCTGTGGTACGCGGGCCTCAATTGCCGCTCCCCTCGTCTCACTCTGCCCCACCCGGAGATGACTCACCGCCGCTTCGTGCTCGAACCCCTGGCGGAAATCGCACCAACGCTCTCCCTCGACGGCGAACTACCAGGGTGTCTGGCAAACCGGCTGGAGGATCAGACGCTGCAGCGCCTGTCAGCGTGAACCATCGGCATGCCGCCAACGTCTTGTTGCGTCTGGTGGGCAACTCACTACACTCTGCTCCGCATCGCCCTGTCGGGCATGATGAAATGGGCTCGCGCCCTGGTCGCAAGCCGCAGGACGGAGCCTTCGTCAACGCCGGCGCGAGCAGGGCCCGGCGCGATTGGGAGAGAGAGCATGAGGCGCGTTACCCTGGACACGCTGCGCGACGGCAAGGCCCGCGGCGAGGCGTTCAGCTGTCTGACCGCATATGATGCCACGCTGGCGCGCTGCGCCGATGCCGCCGGTATCGATGTGCTGCTGGTCGGCGATTCGCTGGGCATGGTACTGCAGGGACACACCAGCACCCTGCCGGTCACCCTGGAAGATATCCGCTATCACACCACCTGCGTGGCGCGGGGCAAGCAGCGAAGCCTGCTGATGGTCGACCTCCCGTTCATGAGCAACGCCGATATCGGTCAACTGCTGCGCGATGCGGGTGAGCTGATGCGCGCCGGCGCCGAACTGATCAAGATCGAAGGCGAAGCCTGGATGGCCGACGGCATCCGCGAACTCACCCGCCGTGGCGTTCCGGTCTGCGCCCATCTCGGGTTGACTCCGCAGAGCGTCCACCAGCTCGGCGGCTTCAAGGTCCAAGGCAAGGCCGCCGATGCGGCCCAGCGCATCGTCGACGATGCCCAGCGACTGGTCGAGGCCGGCGCCGCCGTCATCCTGCTCGAGTGCGTGCCCAGGGCCGTGGGCAAGGCGGTCCGGGACGCCGTCTCCGCCCCCGTCATCGGCATCGGTGCCGGTCCGGACGTGGATGGGCAGATCCTGGTCATGCACGACACGCTGGGGCTCAACAGTGGCTATGTGCCACGTTTCGTGAAGAATTTCCTATCCGGCCAGGAGAGTATCGAGGCGGCGTTCCGCGCTTATGACGAAGCGGTCAAGTCCCGCCGCTTCCCGGCCGAGGAGCACTGTTTCTGATGCGGACACTGCACGATATCGCGCCGCTGCGTGAGGCCCTGCTGGCACACCGAATGGCCGGGCGGCGCATCGCCCTGGTGCCGACCATGGGCAATCTCCACGCCGGCCACCTGGCCCTGGTCGATCGGGCCCGGGAGCTCGCCGACGTGGTCGTTGCCACGCTGTTCGTCAACCCGCTGCAGTTCGGCGCCGGCGAGGACTTCGGCCAGTATCCGCGCACCCTCGACAGCGACCGTGACGAGCTGACCGCGCATGGCTGCGATCTCCTCTTCGCTCCCGGCGTCGAGACGCTCTATCCCGGCGGACTCGAGACGCAGACCCAGGTCCACGTGCCGGACGTTTCCGAAGGGCTCTGCGGCGGCACCCGCATCGGCCATTTCGACGGTGTCGCCACGGTGGTCTCGCTGCTGTTTCACCTGGTGCAGCCGGACATCGCCTGCTTCGGCGAGAAGGATTTCCAGCAGCTGGCGGTCATCCGCAAGCTGGTAGCCGACCTGCATTTCCCGATCGAGATCGTCGGCGTGCCCACCGTTCGCGCCGAGGACGGTCTCGCGCTGTCGTCGCGCAATGGCTATCTCGGCGCCGAGGACCGGGCACTGGCGCCCACCTTCCATCGGGAGCTGTCGCGCTGCCGCGAGGCGCTGGCCGGTGGCCAGTCACCCGACGACGCGCTGGCTCAGGCCAGGCAGGCGCTGCAGGCGTCCGGCTTTCGGCTCGACTATCTCGAGATCCGCGGGCCCGCGCTGGCCCCGTTCGATGCCTCTCGGCATACCGAAGGCCGCCTGCTGGGGGCGGTCTATCTCGGCTCGACGCGACTGATCGACAACCTGGCCGTCTCCTTGCCGCGACCATCCGGAACCGGCGATCGCCATGGCTGATGCCCGCTGGCGCCCGGCGCTACCGACGGACCTCGCCCGCATCGCCGAATGGATCGGGTCGGCGCAGGCGCTGGAGCACTGGGCCGGCCCCGGGCTGTCGTGGCCGACGGATGGCCCCAGGCTGTGGCGGGAGATCGACGGCGGCGGCCTGCTCTCGTTCTGCCTCGTCTCCGGCAGCGAGCCGCTCGCCTTCGGCCAGCTCGTCGTCAAGGGCGAGCGCCACTATCACCTGGCCCGCATCATCGTGTCGCCAACGCACAGACGCCAGGGGCTTGGCGAAGCGCTGTGTCGTCGCCTGCTGGACGAAGCCCGGCGGCGTCGCGCCGAGCGCGTCACGCTCAATGTCTTCACCGACAACGGGGCGGCGATCGATCTCTACCGGCGACTGGGCTTCACCGAATGCGGCGGCGCCGATTCGCGTGGCATTCGCCCCATGCAACTGAGACAATTTGCCGCCAATGTCGACAATGACCTCTCCTAGCCCCTGCAGCGTACCGATCACGCGGCGGTTCGACAGTGAAAGAGATACGATGAATCAATTGAGACCGGACCCCTTCTCCCCGTATCAGTTCTACACGGCCGAGCAGTGGGCCGAATTTCGAGCCGATACGCCGCAGACCCTGTCGGCGGAAGAGTTGCAGCGACTGCGCTCGCTCAACGACCCGATCGACCTGGGCGAGGTGCGCCGGATCTACCTGTCACTGTCTCGCCTGCTCTCCTCCTACGTCGAAGCCAGCCAGCGGCTTTACGCCCAGCGCAAACGTTTCCTGGACATCGACGATACCCAGAAGACCCCGTTCATCATCGGCATCGCGGGCTCTGTCGCGGTGGGCAAATCGACCACCTCGCGCATCCTCAAGGAGCTGCTGGCGCGCTGGCCGTCGAGCCCCAAGGTCGACCTGGTCACCACCGACGGCTTCCTCTATCCCAACGCCACGCTGCGCGACAAGGCGCTGATGGCCCGCAAGGGCTTCCCGGAGAGTTACGATATCGGCGCCCTGCTGCGCTTTTTGTCATGGATCAAGGCCGGCGCGCGCAATGTCCAGGCCCCGCTCTACTCGCACCTGACCTACGACGTACGCGACAGCGAATACCAGATCGTCGACCGTCCCGACATCCTGATCGTCGAGGGCATCAACGTGCTGCAGGTCCGTGACCTGCCGGAAGACGGCAAGATGGTGCCGTTCGTGTCCGACTTCTTCGACTTCTCGATCTATATCGATGCCGAGGAGGCTCACATCCACGACTGGTATCTGGAACGCTTCAAGCTGCTGCGGCAGACCGCCTTCCAGAACGCCGATTCGTTCTTCCACCGCTATGCTCAGATCGACGAGGCGGCGGCGCTCGAGATCGCCGAAGGGCTGTGGCGTGACATCAATCGCCGCAACCTGCGCGAGAACATACTGCCCACGCGCCCCCGCGCCGACCTCATCCTGCGCAAGGGCCGCGATCACCTGGTGGAGCAGGTGGCACTGCGGAAGCTGTGAATCATGACCGCATCGTGTGGCCCGGCGATGACGCACTACTACACCCGGGCGACGCACTGCAAATAAGAACAGCGTTTTGTAATATTGGGTAATAGCATCGAACTTTTCCGGCATCCACCCTTCTCAAGAGGCGTCTTGGACTTACGGGCAAGGACTCCTAGGGATGCTCATTTCTGTACAGGCGTTACGCGCCCTGGCGGCATGGATCGTCGTCTTCCACCACTTCATGCAGGTCTTCTTCAGCTTCGAGGCGGATAACTGGGTCGAGTATCTTTTCTCCACCCGCGGCCAGGTGGGTGTGGATATCTTCTTCGTCATCAGTGGCTTCATCATCTACGTCTCCAGCCGCGGCAAGCGGCTGACGATGCCGCAATTCCTGCTCCACCGGTTGGTCCGGATCGTCCCCGCCTACTGGCTCTACACGCTGATCACCGCCGCGATCATCTACTTCACCAGCAACGTCATGCCGGAGTACGGCCTGAGTCTCAAGGGCCTGGTCATGTCGCTGTTTTTCCTGCCCACGGAGAACCCCGCCGGCTACGGCTACTATCCGATCCTGCCGGTGGGCTGGACGCTGAACTTCGAGATGCTGTTCTACGTGGTCTTCGCCGCCTCGCTGATGCTCAAGCGCGAATGGCGGCTGTGGAGCGTGGTGCTGGCGATCGTGGTGATCAACACGCTGTTCGCCCATCAGCCATTCATCAGCAACTTCTACACCGACCCGATCATCTTCGAATTCCTGCTGGGCATGGGGATCGGCGCCCTCTACAGACGCTACGGCATGCCCCAGGGACGCTGGTGGCCGATCGCGCTGGCGCTGGCCAGCAGCGCCACGATTCTCCATTTCAACGATCCGTCCGGGGCGCTGCGGTTCCTCGCCTGGGGACTACCGAGCGCGCTGCTGGTGGTCGCCTTCATCGGGATGGAAGCCCGTATCGGCAACAACCGCGTATTCAAGGCGATGGGCGACTGGTCCTACTCCACCTACCTGTTGCATGTGATCGTGCTGTGGTCGGGCAACTACGTGCTGACCGAGCAGTTCGGCCTGCCTCCCTACCTGGCGCTGGCGATCTGCCTGCCCGTCATCGCGCTCTGCTCCTGGCTCAGCTACGAGTTCGTGGAGAAGAAACTCTCCCGCCAGCTCAAGCGCCTCCTGCCAGCGCCGCGCCCCCTGGCCGCCGCGGCATGAGCCGCCCATGAAAAACGCCCGGCCTGCATGACGCAGACCGGGCGTTGGCGGTTACCGCCGACGAATCACTCTTCGGTGACGAGAGATGCCTCGAAGGCAGCCTTCTCTTCCGGGGTGATCTCCTTGATCGACAACTTCACGCGATTGCGGTTGTCGATGTCGAGCACCTTGACCGTCACTTCCTGGCCTTCGCTCAGGTACTCCTTCACGTCGTTGACGCGCTCCGGCACGATCTGGGAGATGTGCACCAGGCCGTCGGTACCCGGCATGAAGTTGACGAAGGCCCCGAAGTCGGCCAGACGCACCACCTTGCCGCGATAGAGCTTGCCGATCTCGGCTTCGGCGGTGATGCCGAGCACGGTGTCGATGGCACGCTTGGCCGCGGCACGATCCTCGGCGTAGATGCGAACGGTGCCGTCATCGTCGATGTCGATCGACGCGCCGGTCTCCTCGCAGATGCCGCGAATCGTCGCGCCGCCCTTGCCGATGACGTCACGGATCTTGTCCGGGGAGATCTTGATCGTCTGCATCGCCGGGGCGTGGTCGGAGACCTCGTTGCGGCTCTCGGCGATCACGGCGTTCATCTTGTCGAGGATCTCGATACGAGCCTGGTGCGCCTGCTGCAGCGCCGTCTCCATGATCTCCTCGTTGATGCCCTCGATCTTGATGTCCATCTGCAGTGCGGTCACGCCATTGGCGGAACCGGCCACCTTGAAGTCCATGTCGCCGAGGTGATCCTCGTCGCCCAGGATATCGGTCAGCACGGCAAAGCCGTCATCGTCCTTGACCAGGCCCATGGCGATACCGGCCACCGGCGCCTTGATCGGCACGCCGGCATCCATCAGCGCCAGCGAGGAGCCACAGACGGACGCCATCGAACTGGAACCGTTGGACTCGGTGATCTCGGACACCACGCGGATGGTGTAGGGAAAGTCGTCTTCGCTGGGCAGCATCGCCTGGATACCGCGTCGCGCCAGGCGGCCATGACCGATCTCGCGACGCTTGGGGCCGCCCATGAAACCGGCCTCGCCGACGCTGTACGGCGGGAAGTTGTAGTGCAGCAGGAAGCGGTCCTTGCGCTCGCCTTCCAGCGATTCGATCAACTGGGCGTCGCGCAGCGTGCCCAGGGTGGCGATGACCACGGCCTGGGTTTCGCCACGGGTGAACAGCGCCGAACCGTGGGTACGCGGCAGCACGCCGACCTTGATGTCCAGCGGGCGCACGGTCTTGTGATCGCGGCCATCGATACGCGGCTCGCCGGCGATGACACGACGCCGCACGGTGTGCTTCTCGAGGCTGGCCAGGGCGCCGCCGACTTCATCGGCGCTGAACTGCGGCGCGTCGCCGCCGGCCAGTTGCTCGATCGCCTTGGCGCGAATCTCGGCCAGGGCATCCTGGCGCGCCATCTTGTCGGTGATGCGATAGGCTTCACCCACGGCGGACTCGAAACTGCCGGCGACGGCTTCCTTGAGCGCCACGTTGGCGGCGGCCGGCTGCCAATCCCACTTCGGCTTGCCCGCTTCGCCGACCAGCGACTTGATCGCGTCGATGGCGACCTGCATCTCCTGGTGGGCGTAGAGCACGCCGCCCAGCATCTCGTCCTCGGTCAGCTCCTGGGCCTCGGACTCGACCATCAGCACGGCCTTGTCGGTACCCGCCACCACCATGTTGAGCTCGGAGGTGGCCAGCTCTTCCACCGTGGGGTTGAGGAAGTAGCCGCGCGACTCGGTGAAGCCGACACGCGCCGCCCCGATGGGACCGCTGAACGGCAGGCCGGAGATCGCCAGCGCGGCGGAAGTGCCGATCATCGCGGCGATATCGGGATCCTGGTTGCGGTCGGCGGAGAGCACGGTGCAGATGACCTGCACTTCGTTCATGAAACCTTTCGGAAACAGCGGACGGATCGGACGATCGATCAGACGCGACGTCAGCGTCTCCTTCTCGGTCGGACGGCCCTCGCGCTTGAAGAAGCCACCCGGGATCTTGCCCACGGAGTAGGTCTTCTCCTGGTAGTGCACGGAGAGCGGGAAGAAGTCCTGGCCGGGCTTGAGATCCTTGCGCCCGACCACGGTGCACAGCACCACGGTGTCGTCCATGGTAACCAGCACAGCGCCGGTGGCTTGGCGCGCAACGCGCCCGGTTTCTAGGGTGACGGTACTCGAACCGTACTGGAACGTGGTCTGAACCGGATTCACGGGCTTTCCTTTACTTGTCGAATTCATTGGGGTCGTTTGACTCGGCGCTCATTCTAGGCTTTCGAGCGGGATAGAGCTACCGGTGGGCGACCTTGGTCCCATCCCCGTCGGCACGAGGAGAGGCCGGCCGAAACGCCAGGACCCCCACTCGGAAGCGGGGGTCCTGGGATTGGTACTGCCGAGTCACCGAGCGGTGACCCGGCCACGGCGATGGCGGCTTACGCTTCGCGCTTGCCGTCGACCAGGCGTCGCAGCTTCAGCGGATTGGCCTGCTTGACCGCTGCCGGCAGCAGCGCATCCGGCAGATCCTGGTAGCAGACCGGACGCAGGAAGCGGAAGATCGCCGCGGTGCCCACGGAGGTGGTGCGCGAGTCCGACGTCGCCGGGAACGGCCCGCCGTGGACCATGGCATCGCACACTTCCACCCCGGTCGGCCAGCCGTTGACCATCACCCGGCCCGCCTTGCGCTCGAGGATCGGCAGCAGTGCGCGGGCGGCCTCCAGGTCGGCGTCGTCCATCTGCAGCGTCGCCGTCAGTTGGCCTTCCAGATGCTCGGCGACCCGCTCGAGCTCGGCGGCATCGGCGCACTCGACCACCAGCGACGTCGAGCCGAACACCTCCTGCTGCAGCGCATCGCTGTCCAGGAAGTCCTGCGCCGAGGCCACGAACAGCCCGGTCTGGCACTGGTTGGGGCCTTCACCCTTCTGACCGCGCGCCACTTCCTTCGCCTTGCCACTCCCCGCCAGGGTGCTGACGCCATTCTCGTAGGCCTCGAAGATGCCCGGCGTGAGCATGGTCTGGGCGGCGCTGCCCCGGACCGCTTCGCTGGCCGCCTCGACGAAGGCGTCCAGCTCCGGCCCCTTGAGCGCGATCACCAGCCCGGGATTGGTGCAGAACTGGCCGGCGCCCATGTTGAGCGAGCCGACGAACGCCTTGCCCATCTCCTCGCCCCGCGCCTTCAGCGCCGCCGGCAGCGGGAACACCGGGTTGATCGAGCTCATCTCGGCGTAGAACGGGATCGGCTCGGGACGCGACTGGGCCGCCTTCCAGAGCGCCAGGCCGCCGCTGCGCGAACCGGTGAAGCCCGCCGCCTTGACGCGCGGGTCGGTGACCAGCGCGGTACCCACTTCACGGCCGGAGCCGTACATCAGCGAGAAGACACCTTCCGGCAGGCCGCACTTCTTGACCGCGGCCTGGATCGCACGCCCCACCAGTTCGCTGGTGCCGGGGTGGGCACCATGGGCCTTGACGATGACCGGGCAGCCGGCGGCCAGGGCGGAAGCGGTATCGCCGCCGGCCACGGAGAACGCCAGCGGGAAGTTGCTGGCACCGAAGACGACCACCGGGCCCAGCGCGATGTGACGCTGGCGCAGGTCGACCCGCGGCAGCGGCTGGCGATCCGGCAGCGCCGGATCGACACGCACGTCGAGCCACTCGCCGGCCCGCACGGTCTTGGCGAACAGACGGAGCTGGCCGCAGGTACGGCCGCGCTCGCCCTGAATGCGTGCCTGGGGCAGGCCGGACTCGGCCACGGCGCGCTCGATCAGATCGTCGCCGATCGCTTCGATCTCGTCGGCGATCGTCTCCAGAAACTTGGCGCGATCCTCGAGCGAGGTTTCGCGGTAGCTGTCGAAGGCGCTCCAGGCCAGCTCGCAGGCACGGTCGACCTCGGTCTGAGTACCACCGGGGTAGCTCGGCTCGAGGCGCTCGTTGGTGGCCGGATTGATCGCCTGGATCGGATCACGGCTGCCCTTGACGGCCTGCTGGCCGATCAGCATTTCACCTGTCAGTTTCATGTTGCCTCCTGCAGTGAGGGTGGATACTCATTCATCTTCCGGCCGGAGCCGGATTCAACCTGCCTTGGTCGCCGCGGCGCACCGCTCGGCAAGCCCGGGGCTGGTGCCGGGGTTACCGGCGCGCACCGCCGCCATGCACATCGGGTGGACGGCCGTCACGAGGATGCGTTCGATTCGCTCCGACGGTTGCCACGATAGTTCTGCCAGAGCGTCAGTGCCAGCAGCCCCACCGCGATCACCAGAAACGTCAGACTGATCGGCCGGGTGAAGAACGGCGTCCAGTCGCCCTGGAAGGCCTGCAGCCCGCGGCGCAGGTTGGCCTCCGCGATCGGCCCGAGAATCAGCCCCAGGATGACCGGCGCCGTGCCGAAGTCATAGCGATTGAGGAAATAGCCCAGCACCCCGAAGCCCAGCATCAGATAGAGGTTGAACACATCGCCATCGACGCCGTAGACACCGATGAAGCAGAACACCAGGATCGCCGCCAGCAACTGCTTGCGCGGCACCATCAGCACCCGGATGAACAGCTTGATGCCCAGGCACATGATCAGCAGCATGAAGACGTTGGCGGCCAGATAGGCCAGGAAGATGCCGTAGACCGTGCCGCTCTGGTCATCGAACAGCAGCGGGCCGGGGGTGATGCCCTGGATCATCAGACCGCCCAGCAGCACGGCCGTTGCCGCCTCGCCGGGAATCCCCAGCGCCAGCGTCGGTATCAGTGCGCCACCCAGCAGCGCATTGTTGGCACTCTCCACCGACACGATCCCCGGCGCGTGGCCGGTACCGAACTTCTCGGGAGATTTCGAAAAGCGCCTCGTCTGGTCGTAGGCGACCAGCGAAGCGATGCTGCCACCGGCGCCGGGAATGGGCCCGACGATGGAGCCGGACAGGATGCCGGCCACGACCGCCTTCCAGTGGCGCAGCGTTTCCAGAAAACGGGGCCGCGCGATATCGATACGGTGGGTGCTCTCCTCGAGGCGCTGGCGCGGATCGTACTCGAAGGCGTCCTTGAGCACCTGGGAGACGGCAAACAGCCCGATCAGCGCCGGCAGCAGGTTGATCCCGGTCAGCAGCGAGAGCTGGTCGAAGGTGAAGCGACCCACCCCGGTGATGGGGTCGGTGCCGATGGTCGAGGCGAAAAAGCCGATCAGCCCGGCGATCAGCCCCTTCAACAGCGACTTGCCGGCAACCGAGGCGATGATCACCAGCCCGAAGATGCTCAGCGAAAAATACTCCGCCGCGCCGAAGCGCAGCGCAAACTCCGCGATCGGCGGAGCCAGCAGGCTGAGGATCACCATGCTGGCGACACCGCCGAAGAACGAGGCAACGATCGCCAGCCCCAACGCGCGGCCGGCCTCGCCCTTCTGGGCCATCGGAAAACCGTCGAACGTGGTCGCCACCGACGAGGGCGTGCCGGGGATGTTGAGAAGGATGGCCGGGATCGACCCGCTGGCACCGGCCCCGCACAGCGCACCCAGCAGCATGCCGATGCCCATGACCGGCGGCATGCCGAAGGTCACCGGCAGCAGCAGCGCGATCGCCATCGCCGAGGTCAGCCCCGGCAGCGCGCCCATGATGATGCCGAGCAGGGTGCCGCCGGCGATGGCCAGCAGCGTGCCGACCTGCAGCACCATGCCCAGCCCCTCGAGATATCCGGAAATCATGTCTTGCTCCTAAATCGGCTGCCGACGCTGCCATTCAGTCCGGCAGCGGAATCTCGAAGAGATCGGTGAAGACGTAGTAGATCGCCACCGCGAGCACGATCGCGAAGATCGCCGCACCGCCGAGCGATTTCACTCGCTGCGAGGCACTCAGCTCGCCCCAGACACCGCTGGCGATCAGCAAGCCGACGACGCAACAGAAGGCGAACACCGCCGTGCTGGGTATGTAGCCCAGAGGCTCGAACAGCAGGATGTAGACGACGGTGAGGCCCACGATCCACAACCACTGCATGACCCCGCGTCGGTTGGCGGGCCGAGACCCACCCGCGGGCGCGGCGGCTCGCCACTCGCGCACATCCTTGACGAGACAGGGGATGGCGAACAGAAAGATCATTGCCGAGATCAGTTTGGGGAAGAACGCCGGCGAGAGATCGCCGACGATCTCGATGTCCGGCAGCGCCATCGCAGCGGCAAAAGCCGCTGCCGATGCGATCAACAGCAGAAGATCGAAAATCGGCTTACCGATATCACGTTCCATGGATTCAGACTCCAGCGCCTCGACCAGAAAAAGAGGGACGGTCGTCGGGCGACCCTGTCGGCAGGCCGGGCAGCGCGCGCCAGTGCGCCACGCTGCCCGGCCCGGCGTGCTACTTCGCCAGATCGCCGGCCGCTTCGCGCATCACCTCTGCGGACTGGTCGATGAACGCGTCGAGCTCATCGCCGTAGAGCGGAGAGACCTGCGTCCCGAGATTCTCGGCGGTCTGCTCATAGGAGCCGTCGGCGACGATCTGCTTGATCGCATCGACCCAGCGCTTCTCGACATCGGCAGGCAGCCCCTTGGGCGCCGCGATACCGCGCCATACCGTCAGCGTCAGGTCGTAGCCCTGTTCCTGGAAGGTGGGCACGTCGGGCAGCGAATCGCTGCGTTCGGCGTAGCTCATCGCCAGCGCCTTCAAGCGGCCGGACTGCAGCGCCGAGCGCAGCTCTGCGCCGCCCAGCACGACGGCATCGACATGGCCGCCCATGGCGGCGGAGATCGCCTCGGAACCGCCGGGATAGGGAATGATGTTGAACTCGGCACCGGTCCGGTTGGCCATGGCCACGGCGGCGATGTGCGCGGAGGAACCGACCCCGGAAACCCCTACCTTGATGGTGGTGCCGGAAGTGGCCGCGTTCACCAGATCCTCGAGATTGGCGTACTGGCTGTCACCGCCGACCGCGATCACGTAGGGCTCCTCGATCACCTTGGCGATGAAATCGAAGTCGTTGTGCGTGAACGGAACGTTGCCCATCGCCTCCAGCGTCAACATGGCGTTGCTGGCGGCCAGCAGGGTGTAGCCGTCGGGCTTCGAGGCGACCGCGCGGGACATCCCCACGGCACCGCCGCCGCCGGGAATGTTGCGGATGACCAGATCCTCGCCGAGCTGCTTCTCCAGCAGCGGCTGCAAGGCGCGCACGAAGGTATCGTTACCGCCACCCGCGGAAAACGGCACGATCATGTCGATGCTCTTGGTGGGATAGTCATCCGCGAGCGCCGGCCCGCCAACCACCATCGCGGCGGCCAACGTCAGCGTACTGAGTAGCTTTTTCACTATCGGCTCCTTCGGTTCTTTTCTGGATGTCTTGTCTTTCGCGCTTTCGAGCATGCAAGAGGGGCCCAGCCCGGTCGCGTCAGCGAACCAGCGCCGGCCGCTTGGGATCGAACTGCCACCCCTCGATCAGGTACTGCATCGCCATGGCATCGTTGCGGCCACCGGCCGGCAGGCTGCGGTAGAGCGCATTGGCCTGCTCGACCTGGCCCATGTCGATCTCGATACCCAGGCCGGGCGCATCGGTCACCGCGACCTTGCCATCGACGATCCGGGGCGGATTGCGGGTCAGCCGGGCGTCGCCCTCCTGCCAGATCCAGTGCGTGTCCAGCGCCGTGGTGCGGCCGACGGCCGCCGCCCCGACCTGGGCGAACATCGCCAGCGAGATATCGAAGTGATTGTTGGAGTGCGAGCCCCAGGTCATGCCGTGGTCCTGGCACAGCTGGGAGACGCGTACCGCGCCAGATAGCGTCCAGAAGTGCGGATCGGCCAGCGGGATATCCACCGAACGCAACATCAGCGCGTGGGCCATCTCGCGCCAGTTGGTGGCCACCATGTTGGTCGCCACCGGCAACCCGGTGGCATGGCGGAATTCGGCCAGGATCTCGCGCCCCGAGAAGCCCTGCTCCGCGCCACAGGGATCCTCGGCATAGGCGATGACCCCATGCAGGTCCTTGCACAGCCGGATAGCCTCGTCGAGGGACCAGGCGCCGTTGGGATCGATGGTGGTTCGCGCCTCGGGGAAGGCGTCGTGCAAGGCGGTGACGGCCTCGATCTCCTGCTCGCCAGGCAGCGCACCGCCCTTGAGCTTGAAGTCCCGGAAGCCGTAGCGGTCCTGGGCGGCGCGAGCGAGCTCGACGATGCGCGCTGGCGTCATCGATGCCATGTCGCGTTGGCGATACCACTCGTGGCCGAGATCGTTGTTGCCACTGTCCCCGGTGCGCTCGCGATAACCGAGCGGCGTCTTCTGGCCGTCGCCGACGAAGAACAGATAGCCCAGGACCTCGACGCTGTCGCGCTGCCTGCCGTCACCCAGCAGCTCGGCCACCGGTACGTCGAGGAACTTGCCGAACAGGTCGAGCAGTGCCGCCTCCAGCGCCGCCACCGCATTGACGCGCAGTTCGAAGGTCCAGGAGCCCTTACCGAAATCCTCGAAATCGGCACCGCGACCGGCGGTGTGCAGCGATGCCACCATCGATCGCAGCTTGCCGATGGGCTGCCCCACGACCAGCGGTCGCGCCTGCTCCAGGGATTGCTGGATGGTATCGCCGCCAGGCGCCTCGCCGACGCCGACGTGCCCCGCACTGTCCTCGAGGATGACCAGGTTGCGGGTGAACCAGGGCGAGTGGGCGCCACCGATATTGAGCAGCATGCTGTCCCGGCCGGCGACCGGAATCACCTTCATGTTCGTGATGGTTGGCGTGCCGTGGCTCGGCATAGGAAGTCTCCGTCGAGGCGATGAACGCGAAGGGATCGGGCTAGCGACGCCGGGCCGGCCACAGGGCCGCTCCCGGCTTGATGAAGGAGCCGCAGGGGAGTGTCGCTCAGAGCGTGCGCGCTTTCTCGATCAGTTGCTCGAGCGTGGCTCGCTCCTGCTCGCTGGGCATGGTCAGCGGTGCACGCACGTTGCCGCCCGGGTAACCGACCAGATCGGCGCCCGCCTTGATCAGGCTGACGGCATAGCCTTTCTGGGTGTCGCGGAGGGTGACGAAGGGAATGAAGAACTCGCGTGTCGCCTGGCGCACGAAATCGCGGTTGCCCTGGCGCAGCTCCCGGTAGAACTTGACCGCCATCTCCGGCACGAAGTTGAAGACCGCCGACGAATAGGTGCTGACGCCGATGGCGAGGTAGGCTTCGGCGATGATCTCGGCCGTCGGCACGCCGCCGACGTAGGCCAGGCGATCGCCCAGTGTCTTGATGATGATGTTGAGCGCCTGCATGTCGCCCTTGCCATCCTTGAGACCGACCAGGTTCGGACAGCGGTCGGCCAGCGCCTGGACGCCATCGACCGTGAGATAGCCGTTGGCGCGGTTGTAGTAGATCACGCTGAGGTCGGTGGATTCACAGACGCTGGCGGCATACTCGACGATGCCGGACTGCGGGCACTCGGTAAGGTACGGCGGCATCAGCAGAATACCGTCGGCCCCTGCTTCCTGGGCGGCCTTGCAGTGCGCCTTGGCGAGTTCGGCGCTCTGCCCGGCGCTGGCGATGATCGGCACGTGCCCGCCGATGGTCTCCACCGCGACCGTGACGATCTCGCGGTACTCCTCGATCGTCATGTTGAAGAATTCACCGGTACCGCCAGCCACGAAAAGGGCGGAGACCTCGTACTCCTTCAACCACAGCAGGCGACGGCGGTAGCTGTCGGCGTCGAATTTGCCATTGGCATCGAAATCGGTCACCGGGAAGGACAGCAGGCCATCCTTGATAGAGGCAACAACCGCTTCTTTGGAAAAATTCACCTTGGCTCCCCTCATCGTGGGTTAACGTAAATCGGTCACTCAGTCGTCCAGCCGCCTCGCCTCGATCGAGGAAGCACAGGCCGAGAAATCGTGACGCCGATATTGTCATACATCATACTATTATGCCGTTAGACCTTAGATGAACGCCATTGCGCCCCCTTCATTTCGCGAACGGCAGCTGCGTCGTCGACAGCACTTCGCGCAGGCCCATGAACGAGCGGATCTGGCGCACGCCAGGCAGATAGATGAGCTGCTCGGCATGCAGTCGATTGAAGCTCTGGTTGTCACGCGTTCGGATCAGCAGGAAATAGTCGAACTCACCGGTCACGACGTGGCACTCCATGCACCCCGAAATGTGCTGCGCGGCCGCTTCGAAATCGGCGAACGACTGGGGTGTCGAGCGATCCAGCACGACGCCGATCAGCACCACCATGCCGACGTTGAGCTTGTCGGCATCGAGCAGTGCCACCGTCCCCTTGATGATCCCCTGCTGCTTGAGCCTCTCGACCCGTCGCAGGCAGGCGGGCGGACTGAGGTTGACGCGCTCCGCCAGCGCAACGTTGGAGATCGAGGCATCGCGCTGGAGCTGGTCGAGGATCTGGCGATCGATTCGATCCAGTGACGCGCCCGCATCGCTGCTGATCTGGGCCATGGCTTGGCCTTACCTCCTGTTAATTTAATTTCTCGCATGACCAGTTACTTAAAACTTAATCCTTTATTTATCCGACATCGACAACTTTTCAGCCGTTTATCCATTCCAGTTTGCAATACGCCTCAGAGCGTTTCGCTCTAGGATAGATCGAGTCCTCTCCACGACTCCACAACAACAGCCGGAGCTCCCATGAAACTCGACAAGTTCGCTCGCTATCCGCTGACATTCGGCCCCTCTCCCATCACCCCGCTCAAGCGCTTGAGCGAACATCTCGGCGGCGAGGTCGAGCTCTACGCCAAGCGCGAGGACTGCAACAGCGGACTCGCCTTCGGCGGCAACAAGACCCGCAAGCTCGAATACCTGATTCCGGAAGTGCTGGAAGGCGGCTACGACACCCTGGTCTCGATCGGCGGCATCCAGTCCAACCAGACGCGCCAGGTCGCCGCCGTGGCTGCCCACCTGGGGCTCGACTGCGTGCTGGTCCAGGAGAACTGGGTCAACTATCACGATGCCAGCTACGACAAGGTCGGCAACATCGAACTGTCGCGGATCATGGGTGCCGACGTGCGCCTCGACCCGGCCGGCTTCGACATCGGCATTCGCGAAAGCTGGGAACGCGCGATGGAGAGCGTTCGGGCCAAGGGCGGCAAGCCGTTCCCGATTCCCGCCGGCTGTTCGGAGCACCCCTACGGCGGGCTCGGGTTCGTCGGTTTCGCCGAGGAAGTGCGCCAGCAGGAGCGCGAGCTGGGCTTCACTTTCGACTACATCGTGGTCTGCTCGGTCACCGGCAGCACCCAGGCCGGCATGGTGGTCGGCTTCGCCGCCGACGGTCGAGCCCGTCAGGTGATCGGTATCGATGCCTCCGCCAAACCGGCGCAGACTCATGCCCAGATTGTGCGCATCGCCCAGCACACCGCCGAGCTGGTGGAGCTCGGCCAGCCGATCACCGCCGACGACGTGGTGCTCGACACGCGGTTCGGCTATCCGGAATACGGCCTACCCAACGACGGCACGCTGGAAGCGATTCGACTCTGCGGGCGGCTCGAGGGCGTGCTGACCGACCCGGTCTACGAAGGCAAGTCGATGCACGGCATGATCGAGAAAGTTCGTCTCGGCGAATTCCCCGCCGGCGCCAAGGTTCTCTACGCCCACCTGGGTGGCGCACCGGCACTGAGCGCCTACAGCGAGTGGTTCTCTCGCGGCTAAGCACGACCGGTGAAGACCGTGAACCCGGCGGCGTGATCCGGCGCCGGGTTCCAGCTTGGCGGTGGCGATGATTCAGTGCCCCATTGCGCTATGCTGGAGCCTCCTCCAACAACAAGCTCTCCCCTCATGACACCGCTTTCCGATTCGAATCGCGCCGCGCCGGCGCTCGCCCCGAGCGAGATCGTGACCTGGGACGCCACCACGCTGTCGCGCCACCTCCACGATCGCGTCGTCTCCTGCCGGGAGGTGATGAACGCCTATCTCGACCATGTCGACGCGGCCAATCCGCTGGTCAACGCCATCGTTTCCCGCCGTGAGCGGGCTGCGCTGCTCGCCGAGGCCGACACCGCCGACCGGGAGCTGACGAATGGACACTCGCGGGGCTGGATGCACGGCTTCCCGCAGGCGATCAAGGATCTCTCCGATGCCAGGGGCCTACCGACCACCCAGGGCTCGCCGCTGCTCGCCGGGCAGATAGCCGCCACGGACAGCCTGATGGTGGCGCGCATGCGCGCGGCCGGTGCCATCGTCATCGGCAAGACCAATACACCGGAGTTCGGACTCGGCTCGCAATCCTACAATCCGGTCTTCGGTGCGACCCGTAACGCCTTCGATCGCACCCGCACTGCCGGCGGTTCCAGCGGCGGCGCGGCGGCGGCGCTCGCCATGCGGATGCTGCCGGTGGCCGACGGTAGCGACATGATGGGGTCGTTGCGCAATCCTGCCGCGTTCAACGACGTGATCGGCTTTCGCCCCTCGTTCGGACGGGTGCCGGGGCTGGCCGCAGACCCGTTCGGGCAGCAGCTCGCCACCAATGGGCCGATGGGCAGAACGATCGCCGACGTCGCCCGACTGCTGGAGACGCAATCCGGCTTCGATCGGCGCGCCCCGCTCTCCCTGGGAGAGCCGTTACGGCGCGAAACCGATACCGTCGACACCGCGCTGGAACGTGACGTTCGCGGTCTCAGGATCGGCTGGCTGGGCGACTGGGGTGGGCATCTGGCGATGGAATCCGGCGTGCTCGCGCTGTGCGAGGCGGCCTTGAATCGACTCGTCGAATGCGGCGCCGAAATCGACGCCTGCGACACTCCCTTCGACCCGGACACGCTGTGGCAAAGCTGGACCACACTGCGCCACTGGGCCGTCGCCGGCAACCTGGGCGGTTACTACGCCGACCCCGCGACCCGCGAGCGGTTGAAGCCCGAAGCGCAGTGGGAAGTCGAACGCGGCCTGCCGCTCTCGGCGCAGGAGATCTACGCCGCCAACGTCCAGCGCGGCGATGCCTATCATGCCTGGAGCTCGCTGTTCGAACGGTTCGACTACCTGGCCATGCCCAGCGCGCAACTGTTTCCATTCGACGTCGACAACCACTGGCCCAGCGAGATCGCCGGGCGGCCGATGGACACCTACCACCGCTGGATGGAGGTCGTCGTACCCGCCTCGATGCTCGGCGCACCGGTCGTCAGCCTGCCGGCCGGGTTGAGCGAAGAGGGCCTGCCGATGGGCTTCCAACTGATCGGCCGGCCCCGAAACGACTGGGGCGTGCTGCAGTTGGCCCGCGCCTACGAAAAGGCCAGCGGCGGGCTCGCCCGCCTGCCCCCCGCCCTGCAGCCGGCGCGCTAGCCGGCGGCCGGGTGGCCCGCATTCGCGTCGCCGCCGTGCGCATCGGCGAACAAGGGCCCGGGCATCCGCTGGTACGCCTCGTAGGCTGCCAGTACGGTCGCCCGCTGCGCCGTGGCGGCAGCGGCGAACGCATCGCCGTAGACGGTCTCGTCGGGATACTCGGTAATCAGGGTCAGCGGTACGCGGTGGCGGTCATCCTCGGCGACGAGGCAGGGAAAACCGTTGATCATCTCGAATCCGGTCTCACCGGCGTGGGTCTCGAACAGGACGATCTGGCGATCGTTGAAGGCGCGCAGTCCCGGCACCTGGCCGAGCGCCAGCGTGACCGCCTCGATCAGCCAGCGCGAGGCGTCGGCCCAGCCGGACGCATGGCGCAGGATCAGAAAGAACCCCTTGGGCAGCGTCCACATCTCGAAGCCACGCGGCACATAGCCCGACAGCGGCCGCGTCCACTCATGGGCCGGATAGCCGTGGAGGTTGAGATGGAGCCTGGCCCCGGTCAGCCGCTCCGCCTCGAGACGAATAGCCGTTTCGTGCTCATCCGCTTCGCGGTACTCCAGGTCATCGCCCAGTGCCGTGTAACGGGCGGCGTGGTGCATATGGCACGGGTTGTCCGCCACCAGCCGCTGGTGCAGCGCATAGCCGTCCGGATTTTCCAGCGGGCAGAGCGAGAAGTGCGCGCCCTCGCGCTGCGCCAGTAGACCGGCCGCCTGGAGCGTGCCGGCCGGCGAGGAGGTCTCGTTGGCGTGCTGGCCGGCAGAGATGATCACGCCCCGGTCGCCCCCGGCCACGTACCGACCCTCGACTCGCCGCCCCGCGACCGAGGTGGCGTAGAACGGTGTTCCGCCGAGCGACTCCAGCTCCTCGGCGATCTGTCGCGGCGACAGTGGCCGGGTCACGGCGTCGAGCGATTCACGGGGAGAGGCTATCGTCTCGCGGTCGTAGTCACGCGTCTCTACCGTCACCTCGTAGCCGTTGCCGAGCCGGATCTCCGGCACGATCTGCCCCGGCTGCAGATGGCGGTCGCCCAGCGGCCTTCCCGAGCGCCGCTGGAACACCTCCAGCAGCGAGAAGTAGAACTCCTCGTGCAGGGCTTCCCGCAGCGACAGCGCCTCGTCGGCGTAGCCGAGAGGCTCATCGGCGATCGGCAGCGTTACGGTGATGTTGAGCTCTTCGAAATAGGGCTCCTGGTCTCTTTCCTGCGTGCTCCACGTGGCCCCGCGGATGGCTGTCATCGCCTCGGCAAAGAGCTGCTCGTAGACCGTCGTCAAGGCGCCGCCTGCACCATCGACGATCTGCCAGCCGCAGGGGGAGAGCGCCGGTTCCTCCGCGAAGTCGACATGCCGGCGGTTGGGCGCCAGCACTTCCAGAGGCTCGTCGCGCCCATCGGCGTAATGCAACCGCAGGCGGTAGACCGGCAACTCGTCACACATGTCCCCCGCCGCGAACTCGAAGCCGACGCCGGGATAGAGTGCTGCCAGCGGATAGCTCTCCAGCAGGAAGCGCGACGCCGGGGCGTCGGGATGCCGGGGGAAGGTAACCTCGACACGCGTCAGACCTTCGGTCGTGATCTCCTCGCGGAAGGCGCAGACCAGCGGCTTGTAGGCCGAGCGACAGCGTGCGGTGATGCCGCGGTCCGCCAGCGCTCTCTCGGCCCGGCGGCGCGTGGCCTGGTCGTCGAACGTCCAGGTTTCCAAGGTGGCAGCCGTGGACGCCTCGACAAGCGTGTCGAGCGTAGCGGGATAACGCTTGTCGAACAGGATCACGGCGATGCTCCTCTCATGACGGTGCCGAAGGGTCGTTTCGAACGAGAAGCGGCGCCCTTGTCAGCAAGAGCGCCGCCGTTCGTCACGCTACGATGACGATGATCGATTGTCACCCCGCGTTCAGAACACGAACGTCAGCAGCAGGTTGAACACCAGCGCGGCGACGAAGCCGAGCGGGGCGGCACGGAACAGCAGCTTGGGCAGCAGTCCCGAGCGCGCTTCGTCCGTCGGGCACGAGCCGAGGATCAGGCTGCCGCCGGAGGAGAACGGCGAGATCGAGGTGGCCTGGGCGCCGACCACGATGGCGATGAAGATGATCATCGGGTCGATCGAGAGCGTACCGGCCAGCGACGGCACCAGCGGGAACAGCGCCGGCGTGACCACACCCAACGTACTCGCGAACAGCGACATGAACGCGGCAACGACGCCGAACGCGACCGGAATCAGCACCGGCGGGATGTTGGTGCCGATCCAGGAGCCGAGCAGATCGATGGTGCCCGCCTTGATCGCCACCGAGATCAGCATGCCGACGCCGCAGATCATGATGATCGTGCCCCAGGGGAGCGAGGCGATCGCCTTGCGCTCGTCACCCAGCTTCATCAGTAGCGCGATGACCGAGAACACGCTGGCGATCAGGCCGATGTCCACCTTGGAATTGACGAACGTCACGGCGGCGTTGTCGGGCAGGATCAGGCTGGCGATGGGCGGCAGCAGTACGGTGGCCATCATCACCAGGGTCAGGATCAGGGTGGCGCGCTGGTCGCGGTCGAGCGGGCTGGGACGCTCGACGTGCTCCAGCGACGCCATCGCGGTGCCGCGCTTGCGGCCGAACAGGATCAGTCCGGACAGCACCACGATCGGCACGATCATGGTGCTGGCGAAGATGCCGAAACTGTTGATGAAAGCCTGGTTGTCGGAGATGCCCGAATTGGTCATCAGGGTACGGAAGATGATGCCACTCTGGCTGGAAACGAAATTGGCACCCGCCAGCGCCCCGTAGTTGACCGCCATGGCACCGACGATCAGGTTCAGCCCGGTGCGGCTGCACAGCAGCAGCGTGATCGGTGCCATGAACGCCAGCACGGTGTAGTAACCCGCACCCAACGCCGAGATCACCACCGCCGCCAGAAAGATGGCGAACGGTAGCAGATGCGGAAAATGCCGGCAGCGATACATCAGGTGCTCGGCCAGTTTCTCCAGCGTGCCGTTGACGATCGCGAAGCTGTAGAACAGACAGACCGAGAAGATGATGAAGAAGATCTTCAGCGGCCACATGGCAATCACTTCCGCGGGTTTCAGACCCAGCCCGAAGCAGCCGATCAGATAGGCGAACGCGATCGCGAACAGCCCGATATTGATCTTGGTGCGGTATCCCAGAATGATGGAGACGACGATCGCCCCTACCACCAGTAGACTCATCATAAGTCGGTTTCCCTCTCGTACTTGTCGTTCGCACTCATGGTGCGTGTTCGTTATTCCGCCCGGCGCCCCTTAGCGCGTGAGATCGATCTTGAACAGCCTGGCCGGGTTGGCGATCATGATCTGGCGGCGCTCTTCGACGTTCGGCAGCAGCGTCTGCATCAGCGCGAACTGGGCGTCGTAGTCGGTGTCGGCCTCGAAGCGGGTGTGCGGCCAGTCGCTGCCCCACAGCAGGCGCTCGCTATGGCCGTAGGCGTCGCGCAGTCGATCGATCGATGCCAGCGCCTGGGCGTGACTGGACCTGCTCCGGTAGGTCGCCGACAGCTTGACCCAGATATCCTCGCTCGAAAGCAGAGACAGCAGCGCCCGATGGCGGGAGTTGACCGGATCGATCTCGCCGGAGGGCAATCCAAAGTGATCAATCACCACCGGCACGTCAGCCGCCAGAATCTGCGGCAGGATCGTGTCCAGGTCCTCCATCCCCCGCTGGATCTCCACCGACCAGCCACGCTTAGCTATTCTGGCGAATAGCGCGCGCCATGGCGGACTACGATAATCCTCGAGAGGCTGCCCGATCAGATTGAGCCGGATGCCGACGACTCCTGACTCCGCCAGCTCATCGAGTTCGTCATTGGATACTTCAGGCGCCACCACCGCCGTACCGCGCAGACGCTGCGGAAACCGACGCAGTGCCGAAACCAGGTGACTGTTGTCGGTACCGAGAAAGCTGGGCTGTACCAGCACGCCATGGGAGAGGCCGCAATGATCGAGATGCCCCAGATACTGCTCGATGGTGGCGTCGTACGCCGGGCTATAACGACGGTCGCCCGCCAGTGGCAGGTCCTGCCGGAAGATGTGCGCATGGGTATCGACGCCGGTCAGCGCGACGGTAGCGGGTTGCGTCATGAGAGGCCCTTGGTGAATGGCGTGAACACTTGACGGCGAACGAATGGTTCGACCTATATATATCTATTCAACTATATGAATAAACTCGGTCAGAGCATACACCCCATTAGTCGCAGTCCGCAGGGTCTACGACTAAAGATGGCAACAAAGTGATACATTTGTTTGAAACAGAGCGGAGGGAAACCATTCATGAGGGGAACGAGCTCGATGACAGACGAACGCCTGCCGCTCTATCAACGTCTACGTGACGACATGCTGGCCAGAATCGCTGCAGGAGAGTGGACACCCGGTGTCGCGATACCGACCGAGGCGGAGCTGACCAGGCACTACGGCGTCGCCGTCGGCACGCTGCGCAAGGCCGTGGACACCCTGGTCCAGGATGGCCTGATGAAGAGGAGCCAAGGGCGTGGCACTTTCATCCTTCGCCCCAATTTCGAGGGGTCGCTGTTCCGCTTCTTCCGCCAGGTAGACGCTCGTGGTGATCGCCGGATCCCCAAGAGCCGCATCCTCTCGCGCCAGCTGGAACCCGCCGCCAAGGATATCGCGGAGGCGCTGGAACTGGCGGTGGCCGAAGAGACCATCCGCCTGGAGCGGATCCGCCAGCTCGACGGAGCGACGCTGCTGCACGAGGATATCTGGCTGCCAGCCGCCCGTTTCGATGCCCTGATGCACATCGATATCGCGGATTTCGGCAACCTGCTCTACCCGTTCTATGAATCGCACTGTGGCCAGTTGATCGGTTCGGCGCGGGAGACGCTCACCGTCGAGACTGCCGAAGCAGCTCTCGCCGACATCCTCCGTATCGGCACCGGGGAACCGGTCGTCATGGTGGAGCGGCTGGCGCTCGGCTACGATCGCACGCCGCTGGAGTACCGGCGTTCGCGTGGCGCCGCCACCACGTTCCGCTATCAGGTCGACATTTCCTGAGGCGAATGGCCCTGGCCGCCGGCGCTCGTAAGGGAACGTAACAACCGGTTCGCGGTCGATGAGTGACCGACGCCGCGCCGTCATGGTGCCGCGTCGCCGTTCATCGCCAATTGCAGGGCCGTCACCGTGTTCCGATCGTTCTTCCCCAAGCCATCGCTTTTCTTCGTCACTGCCCTGGGATGGGCGCTGTTCGCCATCGTCCTGTGGGAGTCCACCGCCAGCGGGTGGGGTGCCGCCATCGGGCTGTCGCCGGCAGACGAGGCCTCCCTGCCGATCGGCGTCTCGCGATTCTGGTCGGCGTCGTTTCTCTGGTTCTATCTCTACTACGCGCTCTGCGTCGGGCTGTTCAGCGCCGTGTGGTTTCGTTTCGCCCCGCACCGGTGGCAGTACTGGTCGATCCTGGGTAGCGCACTGATCGTCTTCATGACCTACTTCTCGGTCCAGACCAGCGTTGCGGTCAACGCCTGGTATGGCCCGTTCTGGGACATGGTGCAGCAAGCGCTCGCCGGCGGCAGCGACGTCACTGCGCAGGACCTCTACCGGGAGATGCTCACTTTTGCCGGCATCGCCTTCGTCGCGGTGACGGTGGGTGTATTCAACCTGTTCTTCGTCAGCCACTACATCTTTCGCTGGCGCACGGCGATGAACGACTACTACATGGCGCATTGGTCGCAGCTTCGACACGTGGAGGGCGCTGCCCAGCGCGTGCAGGAGGACACCATGCGCTTCTCGACCACGCTGGAAGGGCTGGGCGTCAACCTGCTCAAGGCGGTGCTGACGCTGATCGCCTTTCTACCGCTGCTGGTCACGATGTCGCAGCACATCACCGAACTGCCGCTGGTCGGTCATGTCTCCGATGCGCTGGTGTGGGCGGCGATCGTCTGGTCCGTGTTCGGCACCCTGTTCCTGGCCCTGGTGGGGGTCAAGCTGCCCGGACTCGAGTTTCGCAACCAGCGGGTGGAGGCGGCCTACCGCAAGGAGCTGGTCTACGGCGAGGACGATGCCGAGCGCGCCCGGCCGGCCACCGTGGCGGAGCTGTATCAGGCGGTACGGCGCAACTACTTCCGGCTCTATTGGCACTACGCCTACTTCAATATCGCCCGCATCTTCTACCTGCAGGCGGACACGATCTTCGCCTTCGTGGTGCTGACGCCATCGATCGTCGCCGGCAAGCTCACCCTCGGCCTGCTCCAGCAGGTGCTCAACGTGTTCGGCCAGGTGCGCGACTCCTTCCAGTATCTGGTCAACTCCTGGTCGACCATCATCGAGCTGCTCTCGATCGTCAAACGCCTGCGCACCTTCGAACGGGTGATCGAACACACGCCGGCTCCCCAGGCGACGACCTGAACGGCGCGGCAGGGCGCGCGCAGCGTCCTGCCGCGCCGTCACCCTGGCCCTGTCACAACGCCGTCACCCGAGTGACATCCGACTGCCACGCTCCTGACATCGTGCCGCCCTAGGGTACGCAACACACCCTGTAACGCTCTGTCAGGAGATGTCATCGTGCGCCTTGTCCAACTGCTTCCGTTCGTCGCTGTCACCGCGCTATCGCTGTCCACTTCGGCCCAGGCGGCCACCACCATCACCTGGTGGCACGCCATGGAGGGCGCGCTCGGCGAGAAGGTCAACGCCATCGCCGACGAATTCAACGCCTCCCAGGACGAGTATGTGGTCAAGCCCGTCTACAAGGGCAGCTACAGCGACAACCTGACCGCGACCATCGCCGCCTTCCGCGCCGGCCAGGCGCCGGCGATCACCCAGGTGTTCGAGGTCGGCACGGCAACGATGATGAGCGCCAAGGGCGCGATCTATCCGGTCTACCAGCTGATGCAGGACACCGGCACGCCGTTCGATCCCGACGCCTTCCTGCCGGCGGTGAAGAGCTACTACACCTCGAGCGACGGTCATATGCTGTCGATGCCGTTCAACTCCTCCACACCGGTGCTCTATTACAACCAGGACGCCTTCGCCAAGGCCGGCATCGAGACGCCGCCCAGGACCTGGGCCGAGCTCGGCAGGGACGCCCACAAGCTGGTCGAGAGCGGCGCTGCCGAGTGCGGCCTGACCACCGCCTGGCCGAGCTGGACCCAGCTGGAGAACTTCAGCGCGATCAATGACCTGCCCTTCGCCACCCAGGCCAATGGCTTCAACGGCAGCGATGCCCGCCTGGTGTTCGACCAGCAGCCGGCCACGGTGGCCCATATCCAGGATCTGGCCGAGTGGCAGAAGAGCCACGCCTTCGAATATGGCGGTCGCGCCGACAGCGGCACCAAGCGCTTCCAGTCGGGTCGCTGCGCCATGCTGACCACCTCCTCGGCCTCGCGCGCCGGCATTCAGGAAGCCGCCAAGGGCAAGTTCGGCTTCGCCATCGCCCCGCTGCCCTATGACGCCGAGGCGGTGAGCCAGCCCAGGAACTCGATCATCGGCGGCGCCTCGCTGTGGGTCATGCAGGGCCAGTCGGACACGGTCTACCAGGGCGTGGCCGAGTTCCTCAACTTCCTCTCCTCGCCGGCGGTACAGGCCGACTGGGCCAGCTTCACCGGCTACGTGCCGATCACCACCGCGGCCTACGAGCAGCTGAAAGCAGAGGGCTTCTACACCAAGACGCCGGGCGCCAGCGTGGCGATCGACCAGCTGACCCGGGGCACGCCGGATGACAACGGCCGCGGCCTGCGCCTGGGCAACATGCCGCAGATCCGCAATATCATCGCCGAGCAGCTGGAGAAGGCGTTCAACGGCAGCGAGACCGCTGCCCAGGCGCTGACCACCGCCGCCAAGCGTGGCAATGCGGAGCTCGAGCAGTTCGAGCGCAGCGTCTCGAACTAAGAGGGTGTTTACAAAATGCCTGCGCTCGACGATACGGCGTTGAAATCGACCTCAAAGTACTCATTTACACCCCGTAAACTCCGTCTTTTCGGCCGATTTCGCCTTGTCTCGCCTTCGCTCGTCGAATTTGTAAACACCCTCTAAGGGCTGCGTACGAAAACGACCTGCGCGCGCTGATTTTGTGTCCAAACCCTAAGCGCCTGAGATGTCCTTCTCTCCTGTCGAGTCCCTGAAAGCGGGCGGCGCAAGCCGCCCGCTGTGCCGATCAAGATGACCACTTTCGAACGTCACTCCGTCACTCCCTGGCTGCTGCTGGCGCCCCAGCTCGCGGTGGTCGCCATCTTCTTCTTTTGGCCCGCCGCCGAGTCGCTGCGCCAGGCGTTCTATGTGCAGGATGCCTTCGGCCTCGGCGAGCGCTTCGTCGGGCTCGCCAACTTTCAGCACGTGCTCAGCTCCCCCGGCTACTGGCACGCCTTCGGCGTCACCGCGCTGTTCAGCCTGCTGGTGGCGGCGGGCGCCATGGGCCTGGCACTGCTGCTGGCGGTGCTCGCCGACCGCGTGCTCCATGGCGCCAGGCTCTATCGGGTGCTGCTCACCTGGCCCTATGCGGTGGCGCCGGCGGTGGCGGGGCTTCTGTGGCTGTTCATGTTCGACCCGGTGCTCGGCGTGCTGACCCACGCCCTGGGCGTCTTCGGCGTGCACTGGGATGCCCAGCTCGACCCCGGCCAGGCGCTGGCGCTGGTGGTGATCGCCTCGATCTGGCAACAGATGAGCTACAACTTCGTGTTCTTTCTCGCCGGGCTGCAGATGATCCCCGCCTCGCTGCTCGAGGCCGCCGCCATCGACGGCGCCGGGCCGTTCCGGCGCTTCTTCGGCATCACCCTGCCGCTGCTGTCGCCGACCGCCTTCTTCCTGCTGGTGATGAACAGTGTCTACGTGCTGTTCGAGACCTTCGCCACCATCGACAACACCACCCTGGGCGGGCCCGGCGGCGCTACCCGTACCCTGGTCTACAAGCTCTACGAGGATGGCTTCGTGGGTCGCGACCTGGGCGGCTCCAGCGCCCAGTCGGTGCTGCTGATGCTGCTGGTCGGGGTGCTCACCTTCATCCAGTTCCGCTATCTCGAACGCAGGGTCGCCTACTGATGCGCTATCGTCGCCCCGGCCTCGACGGCCTCACCCATCTGCTGCTGATCATTGGCGCGGTGATCTTCGGGCTACCGCTGTGGCTGGCACTCACCGCCTCCACCCACAGTGCCGCCGACCTGCAGAGCGGCATCGCCCCGCTGTGGTTCGGCGACCAGGGGCTGGTCAACTACTGGCAGCTACTGTCCCAGCCGATGCCGGGGCTGGGGGTCAGTGCGCTGCGCCTGCTCGGCAACTCGCTGGTGATGGCGCTGGGTATCGCCCTGGGCAAGATCGCGATCTCGCTGCTGGCCGCCTACGCCATCGTGTTCTTCCGTTTCCCCTGCCGCACGCTCTGCTTCTGGCTGATCTTCGTCACCCTGATGCTGCCGGTGGAGGTGCGCATCGTGCCGACCTACGGCGTGGTGGCGCGCTTCGGGCTGATCGACACCTACGCGGGGATGATTCTGCCGCTGATCGCCTCGGCCACCGCCACCTTCCTGCTGCGCCAGTGTTTTCTGAGCCTGCCGTCGGAGCTGTTCGAGGCGGCGCGGCTGGATGGCGCCGGGCCGCTGCGCTTTCTCAAGGATTTCGTGCTGCCGCTGTCGCGGACCAACCTCGCGGCGCTGTTCGTGATCATGTTCATCTACGGCTGGAACCAGTATCTGTGGCCACTGCTGGCGGCCAACTCGCCCGATCACGCCACCGCCGTGATCAGTCTGAAGAACCTGGTGCAGTCCACCGACACCTTGCCACCGTGGCAACTGGCCACCGCGATGACGCTGCTCACGGTGCTGCCCCCGGTGGTGGTGATCGTCGCCATGCAGCGCTTCTTCGTGCGTGGGCTGACCGATGCCGAAAAGTGACCTTCAACACCAAGAGACTCGACCCATGGCCACACTGACCTGTCGCCAGCTCGTCAAGACCTACAAGGGCGGCCAGCGCGCCGTCGATGGCATCGATCTGACCCTGGAACCCGGCGAGCTGATGGTCGTCGTGGGCCCCTCGGGCTGCGGGAAGTCGACCTTCCTGCGCATGGTGGCGGGGCTCGAGACGATCAGCGATGGCGAGCTCGAGATCGGCGGGCGGCTGGCCAACCAGCTGGAGCCGGCCCAGCGTGGCGTGGCGATGGTGTTCCAGAACTACGCCCTCTACCCGCACATGAGTGTGTTCGACAACATGGCCTACGCGCTCAAGCTGCAGAAGCGCCCGCGCGAGGAGATCACCCGCCGGGTATGCGAGGCCGCGGCCCTGCTGGGGATCGAGGCGCTGCTCGAACGCCGCCCGCGCCAGCTCTCCGGCGGCCAGCGCCAGCGCGTGGCGATGGGCCGGGCGATCGTGCGCGAGCCGACCGTGTTCCTGTTCGACGAGCCGCTCTCCAATCTCGACGCCGCGCTGCGCGTGCAGATGCGCCTGGAGATTCGGCGCCTGCAGCAGCGCCTGGGTGCGAGCATGCTCTATGTCACCCACGATCAGGTCGAGGCGATGACCCTGGCCGACCGTTTAGTGGTGCTGCGCGATGGCCGAATCGAGCAGATCGGCACCCCGATGAGCCTGTTCGAGACACCCGCCAGCTGCTTCGTGGCGCGCTTCATCGGCTCACCGGCGATGAACCTGCTGCCGGTGACCCAGGCCGACGGCCGTGCACGGCTGCCCGGCGGCCTGATCCTCGATACAGAAGCACTCGAGAACGACGCCCGCGAGACCGAAGCCCTCGAAACCCAAACCAGGGCCAAAGCCGAGCCCGAGACAGCGGCGCTCGCAGACGCCAAGGCCCCCAAGCGTGCCGCCACCCTGGGCGTACGCCCGGAACATCTGCGCCTCGACCCGCAGGGCGAGTTCGCGGTCACGCTGGAGATGATCGAGCGCCTGGGGGTGGATGCCCTGGTCTACTGCCGCCTGCCGGGGCTCGATGCCCCGCTCACCGCGCGGCTGCCGCTGGCCACGCTGGAGGCCGCGGCGCTGCGCGAGGGCAGCGAGATCCGGCTCGCGGTCGACGGCCCGCTGCACCTGTTCGACGCCGAGGAGCAGCGTCTGGCACGGCGGGCGCGCCTCGCCGCCGACACGTCGGCGGCGCAATCGAGCGTTGCCTGACCCGGTATCGAGCGCGCCGACAGGCGGGGGCCGACCCAGCAGGCGGCCCGGGTCCGGCAACGGATATCTGACCGGCAGCGCCTAGTCCGGCACGTGCAGGGTGATCACCGGGCAGGGCGCGATATGCGACACCTTGTGCGACACGCTGCCGACCACCAGGCTCTTGAGGTCGCTGAGGCCACGGCTGCCCATGATGATCATGTCGACGCCGAGATCGGTCGCCTGCTGGACGATCGTCTGGGCCGGTCGCCCTTCCACGACGTGGTAGGTCACTGCGCCGTCGCCCCCGCCTACCGCCTGCCACGCTTCCTCCAGCAAGTGCTCCCCCGCGAGATGCCCCTTCTCCGGCGTGTAGTCGACCGGTGAGGCACCGACCATCGCACCAAGCGAATCCTTGGCAATCGGCACCTCGGGAACGTGCAGCAGGTGAATGCCGGCCTGGGTCGCGCGCTGGATCAGGCAGGCGTGCTCCAGCGCCTTGCGCGCGCTGGCCGAGCCATCGATGGGTACCAGTATCTGCTGAGACATGATCGCTTCCCCTCGAGATGATGACTGATGCGATTCGGCTACCCCGCTCGCCGCGACGAACACCGGGTAGCGTACCTGTCTTTAGCGTAGCCAATTCTCCCCCGGAGGTAGCCTCCCCGCCAGACGACGAACGCCGAATGCCCGGAGGCATTCGGCGCTGACGTCACCCGGCAACGGCATTCGCCTCAACCGGCTCGAGCGTACCGGGCCATCGCTTGATCGACATGGATGCAGGCCACTTCGACCCGATCGTCGACGCGCTCCAGCGGCGGATCGTCCTGGGTGCAGGCATCGGTCGCCAGATGGCAGCGTGGGGCGAACGGGCAGCCCGGCGGCGGTGCCAGCGGCGACGGCGGCTCGCCCTTGAGGTGGACGCGCTCGCGCCGGCGGTTGGGATCCGCCACCGGCGTCGCCGAGAACAGCGCCTGGGTGTAGGGATGGCGCGGGGTGGTGAAGACCTCTTCCGCCGGCCCCGTCTCCACCGGCTGGCCGAAGTACATCACGATCACGTCATCGGCGATGCGTCGCACCACCGACAGGTCGTGGGAGATGAACACGTAGGCCAGCCCGAACTCCTCCTGCAGATCCGCCAGCAGGTTGAGCACCTGGGCCTGGATCGACAGATCCAGCGCCGAGACCGGCTCGTCGAGGACCAGGATCTTGGGGTTGAGCATCAAGGCGCGGGCGATCGCGATACGCTGGCGCTGGCCGCCGGAGAACATGTGCGGATAGCGATCGGCATGCTCCGGTCGCAGGCCCACCTTGGCGATCATCTCCAGCGCTGCCTCACGCCGCGCCGCCGCACTCATCTCCTTGCGATTGAGCTTGAGCGGCTCCTCCAGCATGGTCGCCACGGTCTTGCGCGGATTGAGCGACCCGTAGGGATTCTGAAAGATGATCTGGACCTCGCGGCGCAGCGCCGCCGGCGGGCGCTGCCCCTCCTTGAGCGACACCTCGTGCCCGCTGATGGTCAGCTTGCCGCTGGTGGGCGGCTCGATCATCGTCAACACCCGGGCCAGGGTCGACTTGCCGCAGCCGGACTCGCCGACCACCGCCAGGGTCTGGCCGGGGTAGAGCTCGAAGGTCGCCTCGTTGAGCGCCTTCACCGTCGCCGGCCGGGAGAACGGGCCACCCTTGATCTGATAGTGACGGGTGAGATTGACGGCGCTCAATACGGCATCGCGACTCATGGGCGCACCTCTCTATGCGGGCCGGATTGCGGGTTGTCTCGCGCCACGCCCGCCGCAGCCGGCGACGGCGAAACCCCATCTTCCAGTGGATAGTGACACAGCGTTCGGGCGGGGTCGTCCGGCGCCGGTACCGGCTCCACCTCGCGGCAGTGCTCGGTGGCGTAGCGACAACGCGGATTGAACAGACACCCGCTCGGACGATCATGCTGACCGGGGACGACGCCGGGAATGGTCGGCAGCCGGTCCTGATCGCCGGCCCGCTCCGGCAGCGCCGACAGCAGCGCCTCGGTATACGGGTGGCGTGGATTGGCGAACAGCGACTTCACATCCTGTTTCTCGACCTGGCGCCCGGCATACTGCACCACCACGTGCTTGGCGGTCTCCGCCACCACGCCCATGTCGTGGGTGATCAGAATCAGCGCCATGCCGGTGTCTTCCTGCAGCCGCAGCAGCAGCTCGAGAATCTGCGCCTGGATGGTGACGTCGAGCGCCGTGGTCGGCTCGTCGGCGATCAGCAGCCGCGGATTGCAGGAGATCGCCATGGCGATCATCACCCGCTGGCTCATGCCGCCGGACATCTGGTGGGGATAGGCCTTGATCCGGCGTGCCGGATCGGGAATCCCGACCTGTGCCAACAGGTCCAGCGCACGCTCGTGGCGCTCCTTGCGGGAGCCGCCCAGGTGCTGCTTGATCATTTCGTCGATCTGGGTACCGACGGTGAAGCAGGGATTGAGGCTGCTCATCGGCTCCTGGAAGATCATCGACATTTCGCCGCCGACGATTCGTCGGCGCTGACGCGAACTCAGCTGCTGCAGGTCCTGGCCGTCGAACGCCATCTTGTCGGCGGTGACCTGCGCCGTCCACGGCAGCAGGCCCATGGTGGCGAGCATCGACACCGACTTGCCCGAGCCGGATTCGCCGACGATCGACCACACTTCGCCGCGGTCGACATTGATGTCGACCCCTTCCACGGCAGCGAACAGGCCGCTGCTGGTCTTGAAGCGAACACTGAGGCCTTCAATATCTAGTAATGCCATGACAACTCCTCATCGCGTCGCCGCACCCGCCCCGGACGCCAGGCGCCAGGGCGGGCGAAGCGCTCACGATCTTTTCATCTTGGGATCCAGCGCATCGCGCAGGCCATCACCCATCAGGTTGATCATCAGCACGGTCAGCAGGATGATCAGCCCCGGAAACGTCACCGCCCAGTAGGCGCTGCCCATGAACTCGCGGGCGTTAGCCAGCATCGCACCCCACTCCGGCGTCGGCGGCTGGACACCCATGCCGAGGAAGCCCAGCGCCGCGATGTCGAGAATCGCGGTGGAGAACGACAGCGTCGCCTGCACGATCAGCGGCGCCATGCAGTTGGGCAGCAAGGTGTTGAACATCAGGCGCAGGTGCCCGGCACCGGAGAGCCGGCTGGCGATGACGTACTCGCGATTCTTCTCGCCGATCACCGCCGCTCGCGTCAGGCGCACGAAGTAAGGCAACTGGACCAGCGCGATGGCGATCATGGCGCTGGTCAGGCCGGGGCTGAGGATGGCGACCAGGCCCAGCGCCAGCAGCAGGCTGGGGAACGCCAGCACCACGTCCATCACGCGGGTGATGACGGTCTCGATCCAGCCGCGGAAATACCCGGCCAGAAGGCCGAGGAAAATCCCCACGCCCATCGAGATCACCACCACCATGGCGCTGATCGAGAGCGAATAGCGCGCGCCGAAGATCAACCGCGAGAGGATGTCGCGACCTACCGCGTCGGTGCCGAGGATGTAGTTCCAGCTTCCTTCGGCATGCCACACCGGCGGCACCAGCAGCGCCGCACGATCCTGCATCGCCGGGTCGTGAGGTGCGACCCAGGGTGCGAACAGCGCGACGAGCAGAATGAAGACGATGAAGATCAGACCGACCAGCGCGCCACGACTGGCGCTGAAATCGCTCCAGAAGGACGCCAGCTGGTAGCGGAACGAGCCGGGTGCGGCGGGGGTAGAAATGGTACTCATGATGAAAGCCCCCTGTTAATGGCGGATGCGCGGGTTGATGACGCCATAGGCGAGATCGACCAGCAGATTGACGATCATCACGATGAACGCGATCAGGACCAGGCCACCCTGCACCGAGGGATAGTCGCGTCGCGAGATCGCGTCGATCATCCACTTGCCGATGCCGGGCCACGAGAAGATCGTTTCGGTCAGGATCGCTCCCGCCAGCAGCAGGCCCACCTGGAGACCGATCACCGTCACCACCGAAATCAGCGCATTGCGCAGGGTGTGCACCATGATCACGCGGAAATTGGACAGTCCCTTGGCGCGTGCGGTGCGCACGTAGTCCTCGCCCAGCACCTCGAGCATCGAGGAGCGGGTCTGCCGGGCGATGACCGCCAGCGGGATCGTCCCCAGCACGATCGACGGCAGGATCAGGTAGTGCAGCGAGGAGAGAAACGCGCCCCAATCGCCGGCGATCAGGCTGTCGATGGTCATGAAGCCGGTGACCGGCTCGATGAAGTACATGTACGAGATGCGCCCCGAGACCGGGGTCCAGCCCAGGGTGCTCGAGAACAGCATGATCAGCAGCAGGCCCCACCAGAAGATCGGCATCGAATAGCCGGTCAGGCTGACCCCCATGATGGTGTGATCGAGCGTCTTGCCACGCTTGACCGCGGCCAGCACGCCGGCCGGCAGGCCGATGATGACGGCGAACGCCAGGGCAAAGAGCGAGAGTTCGAGCGTCGCCGGGAAGCGGCTCATGAACTCGTCCATCACCGGGGCGTGGGTCACCAGGGAGTTACCGAGATCGCCGTGCAGCAACCCCTTCAGGAAATCGAGATATTGGACGACCAGGGAGCGGTCGAAACCCATTTGGGACTCGAGCTGGGCGTAACGTTCGGCGGAAATGCCGCGCTCCCCCGCCATCAGTAGAATCGGATCGCCCGGCAACAGGCGAATGAAAGCGAACGCAACGATGGTGACGCCAATGAACGTCGGGACCAGCTGCGCCAGCTTGATCAGAAAGAATTTGAACATTTTGGAGGTCTGGCTAGTCACGCGATAAGACGCGGGGCGGCTGTCAGGGCCGCCCCGCGTCTTCGCTAGGAGAGAATCACTCGATGTCGACGCCTTCGAAGCTATGGCCGCCGAGCGGATCGATCTTGTAGCCGGTCACTTCCTTGCGAAGCGGCATGAAGACCGTGGAGTGGGCCAGGGTGTCCCACGGCGCCTGCTCCTTGAAGATCTCCTGGGCCTGCTCGTAGAGCTTGGCGCGCTCTTCCTGGCTATCCAGGGTGCGAGCTTTCTGGATCAGCTCGTCGAACGGCTGATAGCACCACTGGGAACGGTTGGCACCGCCGACACCGTCACAGCCGAGCAGCACGCCCAGGAAGTTGTCCGGATCGCCATTGTCGCCCGTCCAGCCGAGGATGACCGCACCGTCACGGTCGACGTCCGAGGAGCGCTTCAGGTACTCGCCCCATTCGTAGGTGACGATCTGCGCATCGACGCCGACTTTCGACAGGTCCGACTGCATCAGCTCGGCGGTCCGTCGCGCGTTGGGCATGTACGGACGCTGAACCGGCATCGCCCAGATGTTCATCTTCAGATTCTCGACCCCCGCATCCTTCAACATCTGCTCGGCTTTCTCGGGGTCGTACGGATCATCCTGGATGGCGTCGTTGTAGCCCCACATGGACGGCGGGATCGGGTTCTTGGCCACCTGACCGGCGCCCTGGAACACCGCATCGATGATCGCCTGCTTGTTGATCGCCATGTTCAGCGCCTTGCGCACTTCCGGCTTGTCGAACGGTGCCATCTGGGTGTTGTAGGCCAGATACGCCACGTTGAGACCGGCTTCCTCGAGCACGTTGATGTCAGCGTTCTGCTGCATCGCCTGGACGTCGGACGGATTCGGGAACGGCATCACCTGGCACTCGCCGGCCATCAGCTTCTGGTAACGCACCTGGGCATCGGAGGTGATCGCGAAGACCAGGTTGTCGATCGGCTGCTTGCCGCGGAAGTAGTCCGGGTTGGCCTGGTAGCGGATCGCTGCGTCTTCACGATAGTTGACGAACTGGAACGGACCGGTACCGATCGGCTGCTGGTTGGCCAGCTCCGGCTTGCCCTCGTCGAGCAGCTGCTGCTCGTACTCCTTGGAGTGGATCGAGGCAAAGTCCATCGCCAGGTTGGCCACGAACGGTGCGTTGGGCTCGGTCAGCACGAACTTCACGGTGTGGTCGTCGACCTTGTCGATCGACTCGATCAGATCACCCATCGACATCGCGTTGAAGTACTCGAAACTGCCGTTGGCCAGCTTGTAATACGGGTTGTTCTCGTCCATCTGACGCTCGAACGTCCAGATCACGTCGTCGGCGTTGAGCGGTCGGCTGGGAGTGAAGAAGTCGGTGGTCTGGAACTTGACGTCGTCGCGCAGGTGGAAGGTCACTTCCAGGCCGTCGTCCGACACGTCCCAGCTCTCGGCGATGGCCGGTTCGACTTCGGTGGTACCCGGCTTGAACTGCACCAGGCGGTTGTAGATCGTCTTGCTCGACGCGTCGAAGGTGGTGCCAGCCGTGTAGAGCGAGGGATCGAACCCCTCCGGCGAGCCTTCGGAGCAGTAGACCAGCGTCTTGGCCATGACCGGGGTCGCGCCCATCATCATGGCGGCAATGCCAGCCGCAAGCAGCGTCTTCTTCATTATCCATCTCCTGCACAGCTATCGCTGTTCTTGTGATATCGGCTTGTGGCCGCTTGTCGTTGTAATGCCGGCCTGTCAGACAGCCGGCAATCGGCACAGACTAGAGCGTGAAGTAGCGTTTAATCAATTGTCCAATAGCGTGAGAAGAGGTGGTTGCAGCGAGGGGGCATTCAGTCTAAGTGACCCCATCGGACATCGCCGGGAGCGTGTGGCCGAAAGCCTAAGGCTGAATTCGCTCGCCAGCGGCCAGCCATTCATCGACCTGGTCCCGGTTCTCTTCGAGCCAGATCCGTGCTCCAGCCACCGGGTCGCCTCGAGATTCGATCTCCGACATCAGCGTGCCGAGGCTTTGGTCGCTCATGTGCCAGACATCGAGCACCGCGGTCAGCCAGGGGTCGTCCTCGGCGAAGCCCTGGCGCGAGAACCAGTAGATGGTGTCGCCGTCTCCATAGACGTTTTGCGGGTCTGCCAGATACTTCAGATCGTAGTCGGCGAACGCCCAATGCGGATTCCACAGCGTCACCACGATCGGCGTTTCGTCCCGATAGGCGCTGTCGAGCGCGGACATCATCGCCGGCTCCGAGCTGTTGACCTGCGCCAGCGGTAGATCGTAGGTCTCGATGGCCTCGTCGGTCATCCCGGCGATGGCGGAACCCGGATCGATACCCAGGATCGTCGGTCTACCCTGATATTCGAACTCGTCGGCGTGTTTTGCCAGCTCCGGAATGGTGTCGATATCGACGTAGCTCGGCACGACCAGGCCCAGTCCGGTCTTGTCGTACCAGGCAGCGTGAACCTCGAGCGTGTCCTTGTAGGGTGCGAGAAATTCCTTGTCGGTATGCGGCAGCCATATCTCCAGCGACAGGTCGATGTCAGCGGCGGCCATCCCAGCGTAAAGCGCGCTCTTGCCGACGGCTGACAGCTCGACGTCGTAGCCGTGGTTCTCCAGCACCAGCTTCCACAGGTTGGCGACAGCGACGTTCTCCGCCCAGTTGTTGGTGCCGATGGTCAGTGTCTTTTCCTGCGCTAAGGCGTGAATCGGTGAGAGGGACACCGCAGTGAACACCGTGGCTGCCAACGGGCAAAGCATCTTTCTCATAACTGGAACCCTCTGTTTTTATGTCATTCAAGAAAAAATCGTTATGAGTATCGCTTAAAGCGCATGATCTTTCAGCTTTGGATCTGCGCTTTAGCACCCGGCTGACTTTAAAGTTTCAGAAGGAGGCGGCACCCCAAACGGGCCGCCATGTTCCGATACGAAACGCAAATATTCGTAAATCGTGTTTCAAACATTCATTGACGAACATTGCTGGTCGCGGCAATACAAGACACATTTATTTGATTTATCTTTATATTTTCAGACCCGCATCCGGGGATGTCGGATCGTCTACGACTTTCTGCCTAGTTCATAATGTTCGATTTCGCGCCACAATGATCTAAACCGAACACACATGAGCAGATCCGAACATGGCCAACGAAAGCTACGATCTGATTGTCATCGGCGGCGGCATCAACGGCGCCGGCATCGCTCGGGATGCCGTGGGCCGCGGCCTTTCGGTGCTGCTGGTCGAGGCCGATGATCTTGCCAGCCATACCTCGTCGGCCTCCACCAAGCTGATTCACGGCGGCCTGCGCTATCTGGAGCAGTACGAGTTCAAGCTCGTGGCCAAGGCGCTATCCGAGCGGGAAGTCCTGCTCAAGATGGCGCCCCATATCATCTGGCCGATGCGCTTCGTGCTCCCCCATCAGAAGCACCTGCGCCCGGCGTGGATGATCCGTATCGGACTGTTTCTCTATGACCATCTCGGCGGGAAACAGACCCTGGCAAACTCCCACGGCATCAAGTTCGCCGACCATCCGGCCGGGGTGCCGTTGAAAGCGGCGTTCACCAAGGGCTTTGCCTACTCCGATGCCTGGGTCCAGGATGCCCGCCTGGTGGTGCTCAACTGCATGGACGCGGCCGCTCGCGGCGCGCGGATCATGACCCGCACCCGGGCCGAGACGGCGACACGCAGCGCCGACGGTTGGCAGGTGACGCTCAAGACGAGCGACGGCGAGACCAGCGAGGTGCACGCGCGCGGGCTGGTCAACGCGGCAGGCCCCTGGGCGGTGCGCTTCCTGGACGATATCGCCGCCCAGAACCACCCCTACTCGCTGCGTCTGATCAAGGGCAGCCACATCGTGGTCGAGCGCCTGTTCGACCACGACTACGCCTATATCTTCCAGCAGCCGGATGGCCGCATCGTCTTCGCCATTCCCTACGAGCGCGACTTCACCCTGGTCGGCACGACCGATGTCGAACACTCGGGGGCGCCGGGCAAGGTGGCGATCGAGCCGGACGAAATCGCCTACCTCTGCGAGGCCATCAACCGCTACTTCGAGCGCTCGATCAGTGCCGACGACGTGGTCTGGAGCTACTCCGGCGTGCGCCCGCTGCTCGACGATCACGAGGACAACGCCAGCGAGATCACCCGCGACTACCGCATCCAGCTCGACACGGCCGGTGGCGCGCCACTGCTCAACGTCTTTGGCGGCAAGCTGACGACCTATCGACGCCTGGCCGAGGATGCCGTCGACCAGCTGGCGCCGACGCTCGGCCGGCGTGAGAAGTCCTGGACCCACGACGGTCATCCGCTGCCCGGCGGCGATGACGCCAATCCCCAGCAGCTCGTCGCGGCGCTGCAGACCCGCTACCCCTTCGTGCCCTCGTCGATGGCGACGCGTCTGGTGTTCAACTACGGCACCCGAGCGCTGACGATCCTGGGCAAGGCCGAGCGTCTGACCGATCTCGGCGAACACTTCGGCGCCGATCTCCACGCCGCCGAGGTCGATTACCTGTGCGCGCACGAATGGGCCCGGACCGCGGAAGACATCCTCTGGCGTCGCTCCAAGCTCGGCCTGCGTCTCGACCAGCGCGAGCAGCGCCGGCTCGCCGATTACCTGGGCTGCCCGTCTCTGGCGGCGGCGGCAGGAGAAACATAGCCGACGAACGCACCACGCCTCGACAGCCGATCGAGCCATCGACGTGACGCAGGCCACCGGGGCCATGCCGGCCGGAACATCACTGACAGTAAGGAAGACCATGGGAGTCATAGAAACGATAGTGCTGCATGAGATCGCCGGTACGGCCTGCATGACGCTGCTCGGCTGCGGCGTGGTCGCCAACGTTCTGCTCAAGAAGACCGGCGGTCACAATGGCGGCCCGCTGCTGATCTTCTTCGGCTGGGGACTCGCGGTCTACTGCGGCGTGTGGATCGCGTTCGATACCGGCGCTCATCTCAATCCGGCCATCACGCTCGCGCTGTGGCTGGGGCCGGCCACCGAGTACGCGGACGGCATTCCCATCACCCTGAACAATACGCTGGCCTACTTCACTGGCGAGTTCGTGGGTGCCTGGCTGGGTGCGGTGCTCTGCTACCTTTGTTACAAGAAGCAGTACGACGATACCGAGGACGCCACCACCATCCTGGCCACCTTTTCGACCATTCCCACGATCCGGTCGCGTTTCTGGAACTGCGTGACCGAAGCCATCGGGACCTTCGTGCTGGTGTTCGTCATCATCATGTTCGGCCACACGCCCAACGGCCTGGGGCCACTGGCCGTGGCACTGCTGGTGGTCGCCATCGGCGCCTCGCTGGGCGGGCCCACGGGCTACGCGATCAACCCCGCCCGGGACATGGGGCCGCGTTTGGCCCACGCCATGTTGCCGATCCGGAGCAAGGGTTCCAACGACTGGGGTTACGCCTGGGTGCCGTTCGTCGGCCCGATCATCGGCAGCAGCCTCGCGGCACTCGCTGCCACGGTCTATTGAGCGGCAGCGGGCGATTCAGAGACACGTCGACTCCTCATTCAGGACTCACCATTCAGAAGGATAGTTTCTCATGAGTGACAAGAAATACGTTCTGGCCATCGATCAAGGCACCACCAGCTCGCGCGCCATGCTGTTCGATCACGACGGCAAGATCGCGGGCGTCGCCCAGCGCGAGTTCGAGCAGATCTTTCCGCGTCCGGGCTGGGTCGAGCACAACCCCCGCGACATCATGACCAGCGTGTTGACCACGCTGACCGAAGTGATCAACAACACCCAGGTGGATGTCGAGGAGATCGCCGGCATCGGCATCACCAATCAGCGTGAAACCACGGTGATCTGGGACAAGCACACCGGCCAGCCGGTCTACAACGCCATCGTCTGGCAATCGCGGCACTCGGCCGAAATCTGTGACGAGCTGCGCGACGCCGGTCATGCCGACAGGGTCCGCGACAAGACCGGCCTGGTGATCGATGCCTACTTCTCGGGCACCAAGATCAAGTGGATCTTCGACAACGTCGACGGCGTCAAGGAGAAGGCCGAGAAGGGCGACCTGCTGTTCGGCACCATGGACTCCTGGCTGATCTGGAACCTGACCGGCGGCGCCGTGCATGTCACCGACGTGACCAACGCCTCGCGCACGCTGCTGTTCAACATCCGCGAGCGCCGCTGGGACCCGGAGCTGCTCGAGCTGTTCGGGGTGCCGGAATCGATGCTGCCCGAGGTCAAGTCCTCCAGCGAAGTCTACGGCCACGTGCTGCCGAAGTTCTTCTTCGGCACGAAGCTGCCGATCGCCGGTATCGCCGGCGACCAGCAGGCGGCGCTGTTCGGTCAGGCCTGCTTCAAGCCCGGCATGGCCAAGAACACCTACGGCACCGGCTGCTTCACGCTCATGAATACCGGCAACGAGGCCACGCAATCGGACAATGGGCTGTTGACGACCATCGCCTGGGAGATCGACGGCGAGGTCGAATATGCCCTGGAAGGATCGATATTCGTGGCCGGCTCGGTGGTCCAGTGGCTGCGTGACGGGCTGCGCATGCTCGGCAAGTCATCGGATTCCGAGGCCTACGCCGAGCGCGCCGGCAGCAACGACGGCGTCTATCTGGTACCGGCCTTCACCGGTCTCGGCGCGCCCTACTGGAACTCCAATGTGCGAGGGGCGATGTTCGGCCTGTCGCGCGGTACCAGCAAGGAGCAGTTCATCCGCGCCGCCATCGAATCGATGGCCTACCAGACCGCGGACGTGCTCGCGGCGATGCAGGCCGACGCGGGTATCGACCTGACCGAACTGCGCGCCGACGGTGGCGCCATCGCCAACAACTTCCTGGCCCAGTTCCAGGCCGACATCCTCGGGGTCGATGTCCTGCGCAGCGAGATCAGCGAGACCACGGCGCTCGGCGCGGCCTATCTTGCCGGACTGGCGCTGGGGTTCTGGGAGTCCCGCGAGCAGATCTCCGCGCAGTGGGCGATCGAACGCCGCTTCGAACCCGTCATGGGCCAAGATCGACGCGACGAGCTGTATGGCGGCTGGAAACGGGCGGTGCAGGCCACCATGGCGTTCCAGGTCGCCTCTTAGGCACGTTCGCATCCCGCGACTCCGCCTTGCGAAACACCAGGCCCGAGCCCCACGTCGTTGAGGCTCGGGCCTTTTAGGTCAAGCTCGTCACCTTCCCGTACATCGTGGCGAAGCGCCAGCCTCGAGCATCCGCCATCCCCCTTCGGCACGCCACCGGCGGTGCGGGCACACGCTCAGCTTCTGGACATCAGTGGTCCTGGATTGGCGAGATAGCTCTCGCGGATCTTGCGCACGGACCAGAACGTCAATGCCGCTACCGTCCCCGTGGGGTTGTGCATCATGTTCTGCGGGAAGTTGCTCGCCCCCATCACGAACAGGTTGTGCGCATCCCAGTGTTGCAGGTAGCGGTTGACCACCGAGGTTTGCGGATCGGTGCCCATCACTGCGCCACCGGTAAGGTGGGTGGATTGATAGTGGGATGGGTCGAACTGATCGCCGACCTTGTGGAAGCTTTCGGTGTGATAGTCCGGCCCCAGCTCGTCGACGATCTCGCGAATCCGATCGGCCATGAACATGGTCATGCGCATGTCGTTCTCTTTCCAGTCGTAGGTCATGCGCAACAGCGGATCGCCATGGGGGTCCCGATAGTTGGGATCGAGATCCAGATAGCAGTCGCGATAGGCCATGTTGGAACCCGTGGTGCCGATCATCATGTGATGACCATATTCGCGCTGGGCATTGCGCTTCCACTCGCTGCCCCAACTCGGAGAGCCTGGTGGGACCCGGGTACCCCCGATGGCACCACCTGGCCCCTGGGTCGTGTAGATGTACGAACCACCGATGAAGCCGTGCTGCTCGGTGTCGAAGGCGTCTGGGGCGAAGTCATCGATCACCTGACCGCTCCCACCCGCGCTGATGAACGGGTTGAACTGGTGCCGTTCGAAATACATGTCGACCGAACCGGTGATCTGATAGGTGAAGTTACGACCTACCACACCGGTATTGCTAATCGGGTCGTACGGCTGCCCGATGCCGGAGAGCAGCAACAGGCGCACGTTGGAAAGCGTGAACGAGCACAGGAAAACCATCTTCGCCGGCTGGAACACCTCGTTGCCATCGCCATCGATATAGGTCACGCCGGTGACGGTCTGGCCATCGCCGGCCTTGTTGATCCGGCGTACATCGCACTGAGTGCGATAGCTGAAATTGTCACGCCGCTTGAGCGCGTCCAGCACACAGGTCTGCGGCGACGCCTTGGAATAATTGAGGCAACCGTAATTGCTGCAGAAACCGCAGAAGTTACAGGGCCCCAACTGCATGCCATAGGGGTTGGTGTACGCCTGGGAGACGTTCGCCGAGGGATACGGGTATGGGTGCCAGCCCAGAGACTGGGTCGCCTCGGTGAACAGGGTATCGGTCAGCGTGCGCGGTAACGGCGGCAGCGGAAAGGGGTTGCTGCGCGGCCCCTCGAAGGGATTACCACCATCGATGATCTCGCCGTTGAGGTTGCCTGCCTGGCCGGAAAGGCCGGCGATACGTTCGAAGAGGTCAAAGTGCGGCTCGAGCTCGTCGTAGGTAACGCCATAGTCCTGCATCACCATGTTTTCCGGCAGGAACCCCGGCGAAAAGGTAGCGTCGGCAAAGCTCTTCATGGAGAGTTCGGTCGGCGTCGCGCGGTAGAGCACACCGGTCCAGTGGGCACCGCAGCCACCCACGCCATTACCGGGATGAAAGGTGGTCCATTGGCGCTGCGGCAGCGCCGTTTCGCCACCGTTGCGACGAATGGTAACGCCGTCTGTCCGCGGGCTCTGCATCATGCCAAGGCGCACGCCGTACTTCAGTTCGTCGGCGGGCTTGGGATAGAGAAAATCTTCCTTGGTACGATCGGCGCCGCGTTCGAGGGCAACGACGTCGAGGCCGGCGTCGGTCATCTCCATGCCGATCAGCGACCCGGTCCATCCGAGCCCGATGATCACGACATCGACTGGCTGTTTGTTGATGGGCACGTTGGTTACTCCTATTCGCTGGCGTTCGGCTCGGCGTAGACCGGGTCGGGTTGGCTGCTATGGGTCTCTTCGGGGTCAAGCTCGCTTCTCACGGCAGCGACCTGGTCGGCGGAAACGCCGGGGGCCTGGTTACCCCAGCCCTGCCGCAGGAAGGTCGCGAGATTGGCGACCTCTTCGTCGCTCATGCGCCAGGCGAAACCGGGCATCATCAAGCGCTCCGGGGCCTTGGGCGTCGAGGGAAGCTCAGCGCCAGCGAGGATGGTGTGGATCAGGCCGCTGGGATCGTCGGCATTGATCAGGGAGTTGCCGACCAGCGATGGGAATACACGAGGCGCGCCCTTGCCATTGGCAAAGTGACAGGCATTGCAGCTATTGAGATAGAGTTCGGCGCCCTCGGAGAGATCGGTCGCGCCAGTGAGCTGCCGCTCGGTGTCGCTATCGGCGGTGGCATCGAAGGCATGCTGGGTATCGCTCTCGACCGATGGCAGCGTCTTGAGATAGGCCGCTATCGCTTGAAGATCGTCGTCGGACAGATGCGAGGTACTGTGCTCGATGACACTGGTCATCTCGCCGCCCACCGCGGCGTGGGCATTACGTCCCGTCGCCAGATATTCGACGATCTCCTCCTCGCTCCAGTCGGAGATCCCCATGCCGGCGACACCGTCTCCACCACGCAGGGCCGGGGCCAGCCAACCATTCAGATTGGCGCCGGACAGAAAGTCGCTGTCGCTGTCGTCGAGTGCCTTGGATTGGTACGCAAGCCCGCGCGGCGTATGGCAGCTGCCGCAGTGACCCAGCCCCTCGACCAGATAGCGACCACGAGCCACCGGGTCTTCCCCACCGGGGGCAGCTGCCGTGGTCGGTTCATCGGTGAAGAACCAATCCCATAGAGCGATGCCCCAACGCTGATTGAAAGGGAAGCTCAGATCGGTTTTCGTCGGTTGCTCGGAGACCGGCTCGACGCCGTGCATGAAGTAGGCGTAGAGCGCATCGATATCCTCATCGGAGACTTTGGCGTAAGCCGGGTAAGGCATGGCCGGATACAGGTTGGCGCCATCGGCGCGCACACCCTGGCGCACCGCCGCGGCGAACTGATCGCGGCTGTAGTTGCCGATGCCGTGGTCCTTGTCGGGGGTGATGTTGGTCGAATAAATCGCCCCAAACGGGCTGTCGATCGCCAGCCCCCCGGCGAACGGCGTACCACCGGGTGCAGTGTGACAAGCGACGCAGTCACCCGCTCGGGCGAGATAGGCGCCCCGCTCGATCTGGGCGTCATCCGAACTGCCGTGCTCCTGGGCGACAGCTGGCAGCGCGACCGAGACGAGCCCCATCGCCAGCATGCCAACCGAGACCTGGCTCCATGAACGACTCATGGGAGATTCCTTATCCTGAATGTGTCGGGAAACGCCGTGCTCTTCAACAGCGTCAGGTAGCGGCTCATCCCCGCTCGCCGGAAAGGCTGACCGGCCCAAGCGGATAGGGTCGATCGTACTGATCGACCCACTCGCGGAAACTGGCACGCGCGCCCGTGAAACCCAGCATCTTCCAGCCGCCCATGTGCTTGTTGCCGCCGTACTGCGGATCGGCGAAATAACCTTCCTTGGTGTTCTTGAGCAGAAAGGAAAAGAACGTGGCGCTCGGCAGTTCGCGCCCCTGCTGCGGCGCGAAGTGAATGTCACCGTTTTCCAGACCGCTCAGCACCTCGATCTGACGCTTGGCGTCCAGCTCGGAGAAGTCGGCCTGATAGGTGTCCTGACAATACCTGCGGGTGGCAGCGATGCCGTAGCGATAGAGCTCCGCCGGGGTGAATGGCAGTTGGTAGCCGAACGCGGCTGGCGCCCCCTTCGGGAAAGGACCTTCCATGTACCAGTTATCGGCGCTGCCGTATTCGCTCCCGAGCTGCAGGTCGAGAAAGATGGGGACGTTGGTGCCCAGAGCGCCGGCGCCGGTCTCGTCTTCAGGGATCAGGCGATCGGTGGCCGCCAGGATGAACTGCCACTCCTCGGTGGAGAAAAAAGTCGGCGTGTAGTCATCGATATGCGGCGGTGCCTCATCGGCGCCCGCTGTCGCGATCAGGCCAACGCCAGTTCCCATCGCAGGCAGCATCAGCAACGAGCCCTTCAGCAGGGCACGCCTACCGGGCTGGAAATCATTCTTCGGCATAATCTTTGGCCATCCTCGACTGTCACGGGAGTCGGTATTATTACGTAACATCACGCCTTTAGAGACGTGAGCCATATCGGCCTGCAAGCCAGGTAGGTGTCGAACGTCACCAACCTGAGGGCCCGAAGCGCCAGTTATCAATCAGGTTTCACAGCGGAAAAGCGAGCTCCCATGCCGCTGTCAGGGCGACATGGACTCAAATCACAATGGCTGAACCAGCTCCGCCGAGCAAGTGAGCGTTTCAACGGCGCCGCAGCCCAAGGTAATATAGCAACGTAATTATGGCACAAAACGATAGCAGCCTATATACCGATGCTCATCAGGCCAAGACGCCACCGGTTGAAATCCGGATAATGGCCGGCATTCGCCCCGGCCGACGCTCGGGCCACGCCATTCAGCAACCCGGTCCGCCCCATGGAAATCAAGGTCAACTATCTCGACAACCTGCGCCAGGAAGCCAAGTTCGACGACTTCACGGTGATCACCGACCAGCCGATCCGCTACAAGGGTGACGGCTCGGCGCCGGGGCCGTTCGACTACTTCCTCGCCTCCACGGTGCTCTGCGCGGCCTACTTCGTACGGGTCTACTGCAACGCCCGCGAGATCCCCACCGAGAACATCCGGCTGTCGCAGAACAACATCGTCGACCCGGAGAACCGCTACAACCAGATCTTCCGCATCCAGATCGAGCTGCCGGCGGACATCTCCGACAAGGACCGCACCGGCATTCTGCGCTCGATCGAGCGCTGCTCGGTCAAGCGGGTGATCCAGAACAACCCGGAGTTCCAGATCGAGGCGGTGGAGAACATCGACGAGAACGCCCAGGCGCTGCTGATGGGCGGCTCGCTCGACAAGGACGGCGAGAGCCAGGAGACCTGGATCGAAGGCAAGGACCTGCCGCTGGAGCGTACCATCGCCAACATGACGGGCATCCTCGAGGCGCTCGGCATGAAGATCGAGATCGCCTCCTGGCGCAATATCGTGCCCCACGTCTGGTCGCTGCACATTCGCGACGCCGCTTCGCCGATGTGCTTCACCAACGGCAAGGGCGCGACCAAGGAGGCCGCACTGTGCTCGGCGCTGGGCGAGTTCATCGAGCGCCTCTCCTGCAACTTCTTCTACAACGATCAGTTCTTCGGCAGCGAGATCGCCGCCAGCGAGTTCGTCCACTATCCGAACGAGCGCTGGTTCCAGCCGGGGCCGGACGACGCGCTGCCCAGCGAGATTCTCGACGACCACTGCCGCGCGATCTTCGATCCGGACGGCGAACTCCGAGGCTCGCATCTGTATGACACCAACTCCGGGCGCACCGACCGCGGCATCGTCTCGCTGCCGTTTCAGCGCCACTCGGACGGCGAGACGGTATGGTTCCCCTCCAACCTGATCGAGAACCTCTATCTCAGCAATGGCATGAGCGCGGGCAACACCCTTGCCGAAGCGCAGGTGCAGTGTCTCTCCGAGATCTTCGAGCGGGCGGTGAAGCGCCAGATCATCGAGCAGGAGATCGCGCTACCGGACGTCCCCGAGGCGGTGCTGGCGCAGTACCCGACGATTCTCGAAGGCGTGCAGGCGCTGGAAGCCCAGGGCTTCCCGGTGCTGGTCAAGGATGCCTCCCTTGGCGGGCGCTTCCCGGTCGCCTGCGTCACCTTGATGAACCCGCGTACCGGTGGCGTATTCGCCTCCTTCGGCGCGCATCCCAGCCTTCAGGTCGCCATCGAACGCAGCCTCACCGAGCTGCTGCAGGGGCGCAGCTTCGAAGGCATGAACGACCTGCCGCCGCCCACCTTCAACGCCCAGGCGGTGAGTGAACCCAACAACTTCGTCGAGCACTTCATCGACTCGTCCGGCGTGGTGTCGTGGCGCTTCTTCAGCGCCACGGCGGACGTCGACTTCGTCGAGTGGGACTTCTCCGGTACCAACGACGAGGAGGCCGAGCGCCTGTTCGCGATTCTCGACGACGAGGGGCTGGAGGCCTATGTCGCCACCTTCGAGGATCTCGGCGCCCCGGTGTGCCGCATCCTGGTGCCCGGCTACTCCGAGGTCTATCCGGTCGAGGATCTGGTGTGGGACAACACCAACATGGCGCTGGCCTTCCGCGAGGATATTCTCGCCCTGCACCGCCTCGACGAGGCGCAACTGACCGACCTGCTCGAGCGTCTGGAGGAGAGCGAGCTCGACGAGCAGATGAAGATCGTCACCCTGATCGGCATCGAGTTCGACGACAACACCATCTGGTCGGAGCTGACCATCGCCGAGCTGAAGCTGCTGATCCAGCTGGCGCTGGGCCGCCTCGAGGACGCCCTGGACGGCGCGCAGATGTTCTTGCAGTTCAACGACAACACCGTCGACCGCGGACTCTTCTATCAGGCGCTGTCGGCGGTGCTCGAGATCGCCCTGGACGACGATCTCGAGCTCGACGACTACCGCCACAACCTGACCCGCATGTTCGGCGAGGCGAAGATGGCGGACGCCATCGGCGCGGTGGAGGGCTCGGTGCGCTTCCCCGGGCTGACACCGACCAGCCTCGAGCTCGACGGTATCGAGCGCCACCAGCGCCTGCTCGAGAGCTACCGCAAGCTGCACGCCTGGCGGGCCGCCCGGGCGCGCTGAGCGGCGCCACCCGGCCATCACCGGTCGGCGGGGTGATTCACGCCATCGCCGACCGGGATCGGTCCGGGCAGGTCGAACGGATCGACGCCTTCCAGGCAGGCGATGTTGTAGCCGTACTGTTCCGGGTTGGAACGTCGCTGATGATGCGTGTAGATACCGCAGTTGCCGCAGAAGTAGTGCTGTGCGGTCATGGTGTTGAACTGGTAGCGGCGCAGGGTCTCCTCTCCGCTGACGATACGCAGTCCCGCCAGCGGCACGCTCGCCACGATCGCACCGCGGCGTCGACACATCGAGCAGTTGCAGCGACACGGATCGACCACGCCGTCGGGTAGTTCGAGTTCGAGCACCACCGCACCGCAGTGGCAGACTGCACGGTGGCGTGGCTGGATATCGGTATTGCCGATCCGCTTGATCATCTGTCCCCTCCCCTGCGCTCCCGCTTTCCGTCGCCGCCCTCTGCAGCATAGCGCCGCCCCGCCAACCTTCACCATCACCCCTCCGGTTACGTCTCTTCACATCTCTCTACCTCCGCTTCATGCAAGCGTCACGGGACGACGCTAGCCTGCCGGTCATCGATGACGAGCCCTCGAGGAGACGAGACATGACGACACCGCCGAAGCCTTTCACGCGACGCGACTTGCTGGTCGCCAGCGGCCACGCCGGGCTCGGCCTGGCGGGCATCGCTCTTCTCGGCGCCCCGGCGATCGTGCTGGCCGAGGGCCGACGCCCGACGGTGGAAGGCGGCGTGATGAGCGGCGACGTGCTGACGGATCGCGCCATGCTGTGGGGCAAGGCAAGCCAGCCGTCGCGAATGCTGATCGAAGTCGCCGACAACCCGGAGTTCCGTGGTGCGCGCCAGTTGCCCGGAGTCGAGGTGCTGCCCAGCACCGACCTGATCGGCAAGCTCGACGCGACCGGGCTGACAGGCATGGACACCGTCCACTACCGGGTGCGATTCGCGGCCTTGGGAGATCCACGGGCGATCAGCGAACCCGTGGTCGGGCGGTTGCGATTGCCGGCTTCCCAACCGAGAGACATTCGCTTCGTCTGGTCCGGCGACGTGGTCGGCCAGGGCTGGGGCATCGATGAATCCCGCGGTGGCATGCGCACCTGGGAAACGATGCGCCAGGTCCGGCCGGATTTCTTCATCCACTCCGGCGACACGGTCTACGCCGACGGGCCGCTGGAAGCGCAGACCGAGCTTCCCGATGGTGGCATCTGGCGCAATATCGTCACGCCGGCCAAGCAGAAGGTCGCCGAGACGCTGGACGAATATCGCGGCCAGCACGCCTACAACCATCTCGATGCCAACTTCCGCCGCTTTGCCGCCGAAGTGCCGATGCTGGCCCAGTGGGACGATCACGAGACGACCAACAACTGGTATCCGCAGGAGATCCTCGACAACGACCGGTACACGGAAAAGAACGTCGCGCTGCTCGCCGCCCGCGGCCGGCAGGCGTTTCTCGAGTACATGCCGATCCGCCTGCCCGCTTCCGCCCCGCAACGGATCTACCGACGGTTCTCCTACGGCCCGGGGATGGAAGTCTTCATGCTCGACATGCGCAGCTATCGCGGCCCCAACAGCGCCAACCTGCAAGACGAGGAGTCCTCGGCCACCGCGTTCCTGGGTGAAAACCAGTTCCGCTGGCTGCGGCAAGCGCTGAACGACTCCAACGCGACCTGGAAGATCATCGCCGCCGACATGCCGATCGGCATGGTGGTCCCGGATGGCGATCAGTTCGAAGCGATCGCCAACCGTGATCCCGGCCAGCCTCTTGGCCGCGAGCTGGAGATCGCGCGGTTGCTCCAGGCCATTCGCGACGATGATATTGCCAACGTGGTCTGGTTCACCGCCGACGTGCACTACACCGCCGCGCATCACTACGCCCCGGAGCGCGCCAGCTTCAAGGCGTTCAAACCGTTCTGGGAGTTCGTCAGCGGCCCGCTTCACGCCGGCACCTTCGGCCCCAGCGAGATGGACGCCACCTTCGGCCCGGAGGTGACCTTCTTCAAGGCCCCGCCCGAGGGCCAGTCCAACCTGCCGCCCTCGGCGGGCTACCAGTTCTTCGGCCAGGCCGACCTGGATGGCGAGAGCGAGACACTGACTATTCGGCTGAAAGACAGCGACGGCAGGACGCTGCACACCCAGGTGCTGGAGCCCGAGCCCCGTTCCGCCAACGCCTGAGGAGGGCTGGCGGTCGGCACCGAGGTCACACCAGCTTGCCCGGATTCATGATGCCGAGCGGGTCGAGGGCGGCCTTGATCGCGCGCATCACCGCCCACCCTTCACCGTGTTCGGCTTCCATGTAGGCACGCTTGCCGGTGCCGATACCGTGCTCGCCGGTACAGGTGCCGCCGGCGGCCAGGGCACGTTCGATCAGGCGCCGGTTGAATGCCGCCAGTGTCTCGAGTTCTTGTTCGCTATGGCGATCCACCGCGACGACCAGATGAAAGTTGCCATCGCCAACATGGCCGAGCAGCGGCGCGATCAGGCCACTCTCGGCGACATCCGCCTGGGTCGCTTCGATGCACTCGGCGAGCTGCGAGATCGGCACGCAGATATCGGTCGCGAGAAACTCCATCCCCGGGCGCAGTGCCTTGGCCGCGTAAGCGGCATCGTGACGCGCCTGCCACAGCGCCTGACGCTCCTCCTCCTTCGTCGCCCAGGCGAAATCGCTGCCGCCGAACTCCTGGCACAGTTCCAGCATCGTCTCGGCCTGCTCCTTCACCCCGGCGTGGGTGCCGTGGAACTCCAGGAACAGCGTCGGCTTCTCGGCGTAGTCGAATCCGGAGAAGCGGTTGACCGCCTGCATCGCCAGCGCATCCATCAGCTCGATGCGCGCCATGGGGATGCCGTACTGGATCGAAGCGATCACCGCGTTGACCGCGCCGGCGACATCCTCGAACGCCACCGTCGCCGACGAGATCGCCTCCGGCAGCCCGTGCAGCTTGACGTTGAGTTCGGTGATGATGCCCAGCGTGCCCTCGGCACCGATCATCAGATGGGTCAGATCGTAGCCGGCGGCGGACTTGCGGGCCCGCGTCCCGGTCTTGACGATACGCCCGTCCGGCATCACCACGGTCATCGACAGCACATTGTCGCGAATCGTGCCGTAGCGCACGGTATTGGTGCCGCTGGCCCGGGTCGACGCCATGCCACCCATGCTGGCATCCGCGCCCGGGTCGACGGAGAAGAACAGTCCCGTGGCGCGTAGATGGGTGTTGAGCTGAGTGCGAGTCACCCCGGGCTGGACGGTGGCGTCCATGTCTTCCGACCGAACTTCGAGAATGGCGTTCATGGCGGAAAGATCGACGCTGAGTCCGCCGTGTTCGGCGATGATCTGGCCTTCGATGGAGGTACCCACCCCGTAGGGGATCACCGGTACCCGGTGGCGAGCGCAGGCCGTGACGACCGCAGCCACCTCTTCGCTGGTGTGGGGGAAACAGACCGCATCCGGCGCGGCCGGATGGTGCCAGGACTCGTCGTGGCCGTGCTGCTCGCGAATGCCCGCCGCCGTGGTGATCCGGTCGCCGAGGATCGGCCCGAGCTCGGCGATCAGCGCTCGAAGTGCATCGGCAGTGGGACGTGAAGGTCGTTCGGCAGGATGTGCAGCGACGGAAGACATGAAAGACACCTCGAGTGGACCAGTAAGGCTTGACCGTGAGCAAGCTATCGATCACCCCAGCATACCCGATTCCGCTCGCGCTGCGGTCACCGCCGGTACCGCCAGGGTCAGTTGGCGACGGTCTCCCTGACGGCATCGGCAGTCGGCGCGCTCGACCAGGCGGCTCCGGGTGACGGCCGTTCGGCTCACTCCAAGGCCCTCGGGAAAGCACGGGCAATATCCGGGAATCTGCGCGATATTCGTTAAACTGGCTGATCGACCTCTCGAGATGGCAAATCATGTCAACGACAACCTCGCACCACCCCACGGCGCGTAGCCGAATCGGGCTGGATGGCCTGAACTTCTTTCTGGCCGACGTTCGCGATGGTGTGGGGCCGTTTCTCGGCATCTATCTGTTGACTCGCCACGACTGGAGCGCTGGACAGATCGGCGTGGCGATGTCCGCGATGACCTTCGCGACGATGCTCGCACAGAGCCCGGCGGGCATGTTGCTGGATATCACGCGCTTCAAGCGGGCGCTGGTGGCTGTGGCGACACTCGTCGTCGCCATCTGCAGCGTGCTGATGACCCAGCCGGCTTTCGTCAATTTGCCGGCCATCGTCCTATTTCAGGCGCTGATGGGGGTGAGTGCGGCTTTCCTGCTGCCCGCGGTGGCGGCAATCACCCTGGGAATGGTCGGTAATCGACGCTTCCCGCACCGTCAGGGTCGCAACGAAGTGTTCAACCATGCCGGCAACGTGGTTTCGGCGTTGCTGGCGGGCGCGCTGGCTCACTTCCTGAGTATCGAGTGGCTGTTCTATGCGCTGGTGATCTTTGCGCTCGGCAGCCTGATCAGCGTGCTCGTGATCCGGGAGAAGGACATCGACCACGCGGCCGCCCGCGGCAAGACCGAGAGCACATCGCCGGCCGACGGGAGCCTCCTGCATGTGCTGAAGAATCGCCGCATATCGATGCTCGGCCTGACCCTGGTGCTATTCCATTTTGCCAACGCCGCGATGCTACCGCTCGTCGGGCAATATCTGACCATTGGCGATCGCGACGCCGCCTCGCTGTACATGTCGGCCTGCATCGTGATCGCGCAGCTGGTGATGATTCCCGTGGCGTGGTGGGCGGGCCGACGGGCAATGAGCTGGGGCCGCCTGCCGGTCTTCATGATCGGACTGCTGGCGCTGCCGCTGCGTGGTGCACTCTACGCCGTCAGCAACGACCCGCTATGGCTGCTGATGGTGCAGGCGCTGGATGGGATCGGCGCCGGCGTCTTCGGCGTACTGTGGCTGATCGTGGCCGCCGACCTCACCCACGGGACGGGACGTTACAACGTCACGGTGGGCGTGCTCGGCACCCTGTTCGCCCTGGGTGCGGCCAGTTCGAACCTGGTTGCGGGCTATGTGGTGGAAGCCAGCGGCTACGCCGGTGGCTTCCTGTTCCTGGCCGCCTTCGGTGTGCTCGCACCCATCGTCTACTGGCTGGGCGTCGGCGAGACTCGTCCTGATGACGCTGGGCACGCTGCCGCGGGCAAAGTGAATTCCATCCCCACCGCCTAGTCGTGGCGATGCGCTTCAGGCGGTGACGGTCGGGTGGACTCCACGGGTCGACATTGCGACGTCGGTGAAAATCTCCCGCAGATGACGGCGATACTCGGCGGTATGGCGCTCGACGTCCGGCATCTTCATGACGTCATTGGCGATGAATGTCGGTAGCCCTTCCAGCCCGACGAAGGCCTGTGACTTGTGGAATGCGAAATAGACACCGTCGACGCCCTTGCCGTCGAAGAAGTTGCCCGGCTCGTCGAAGGCTTCCCGCGGCGCGTTCCAGGTCAACGACAGCATGTAACGCCGGCCCTGGAGCAGGCCGCCGCTGCCGTACTGCTTGGTGGGATCCTGCCGCGAACGGCCGTCGTTGGCATAGAGCGAGCCGTGGCCGGCGGTGAAGACTTCATCGAGGTAGCGCTTGACGCTCCAGGGCGTACCCATCCACCAGCCCGGCATCTGGTAGACGATGACATCCGCCCACAGGTAGTTCTGCACCTCGGCGTCGATGTCGTAGCCCTGCTCGATCACCGTCTCGCGGATTTCGTGGCCCAGCTCGGTCAGTTGGGCGACGGCGACGGCGTGGAGGGTATTGTTGAGCTCACCGCCGGAATGGGCGAACGGCTTGCCGCCGTTGATCAATAGAATCTTCATCTCGAATGGTTCTCCATCAATACTGGTCAGGCGGCACTCGGAAACTACCGAGCCCGGAGGAATGAGAGCCATTGTGACGAGAAACTGCCACGGATAAACCACCCGGACGGCAAGTCACTTTTGATTTAAAATCAATAAAACCTCGCAATGCGGCAACGCGATGAAAAGCACCCTGGAAGAGCAGCAAGCCTTTGTCGCCGTGGTCGACAGCGGCTCCATCACCGCCGCCGCCGAACGGCTCGGCCTGACCGTCTCCGGTGTCAGCCGCGCGCTCAACCGGCTGGAGCGGAAGCTCGAGACGACGCTGCTGAGACGAACCACGCGACGCCTGGAGCTGACCGAGGAGGGCGAGACGTTCCTGGGGCACGCCCGTGCGATTCTTGCCGCCGTCGACAACGCCGAGGAGGCGATCGCCAACCGTCATGACCGCCCCCGCGGCCGCTTGCGCATCAACGCAGCGCCGAGCTTCATGCAGTTCGTGATCGTGCCGATCATCGGCGAATTCCGCGACCGCTTTCCGGGCATCACCCTGGAACTCGACACCCACGATCGCTTCATCGACCTGCTGGAACAGCGCGTCGATCTCGCCATCCGTATTGGCGAGCTCGAGGACTCCTCGCTGCATGCCAGGCCGCTGGGCCACAGTCCACTGCGTCTTCTGGCCAGCCCGGATTATCTCAGGCTTCACGGTGCGCCCCGCGGCGTCGGCGATCTCGCGCAGCATAGCCTGCTCGGCTTCAGCCAGCTCGATCATCTCAACGACTGGCCGCTGCTCGACGCCCGCGGCGAGCCGTTTCACGTGAAGCCCTCGCTCTCGGCATCCAGCGGCCCCACGCTACTGGAGCTCGTCCTCGCAGGCGAGGGTATCGCCTGCCTCGCCGACTACATGACCCTCGCCCCACGCCGAAGCGGCGCTCTCGTCGACGTGCTGCCCGAGCAAACCCGGTTCCGGACCCAGCGCATCAATGTCGTCTACTATCGCCAGAGCGCGCTCTCGCAGCGCGCGCGGCTGTTCATGGATTTTCTCGCCGAGCGGCTGCCGGAGAAATATTTAAGGATCTAGATTTTCATTGAACAAGGCCAGCGAACGCTTCATGAACCGCGCCACGAACTCGTGATAAGGGCATCCCGGTATCGTGTGCTGTTAATACACGATACCGAGACGACAACATCGACGAACTCCCCGATACGGCAATATCGCCAGATGTCATGTCTGAATCGACGGAGCCTGATCGGCAGCCGGTTGAGCGTTGATGTTACGGCCCCTTATGATCTGTCAGCCAGCCGTCGAGAGGATCACCCTCAATCTCGAACACCGGGTTCTCTTCCGTAATAGGGCGCTCCCCGATAATCTGGAACCAGCTATCGAGATCGGCATCGCTGATCTTATTATCCGAATCGTCCTGCTTGTGGAATGTGTCAAGCAGATCGAAGAACTCCTCGTGCTCGAGAAGGAACTCGGCCGCACCTCTTTCAGCATCAGATCGATCACCATCGTCTCTGATCTTCTTGAGATTATCCTTGCTTACGATATCATCCCCACCGTTCCAGTCGTTCCAGTTCTCGGCAATAGTGCTGATCTCTTCCTTGTTATTCTCGAAGAACTCTTCACCGTGGACTTGCAGCTCCACTTCATCGAGATGATTTTCAAAGAAATTCTCCGGGATATTGCCATTTTCCGAAACCTCCTCGGTAAAGGCCTCGTAGAGCTCCGGCTGGGCCTCCCACACGGGCACATCCTTGGAGAAGAACTCCTCATAAAGCGGGCTCGGCTCTTCCCGTTCGAAGATAGGATTATCTTCGGTTTCAGGGCGCTTGCCGATGAACTGTAGCCAAGAGTCGATATCTGCAGTACTGGCCTTGTCGTCTGCTTTTCCGCCGTTGTGAAACGTATCCAGCAGGTCAAAAAAGCCCTCATTGTCCAGCAGAAATTGTGCGGCTTTCTGATCCATCTCGGTGCCGATTTTCTTGTCCACGACTCGTTCGAGATCTTTCTTGCTCACCAGATCGTCGGCGCCGGACCAGGTCCAACCATACTCAGGCATGCCGGATCCCGGGTCGTCAGACAGGCCCAACCGCCCGCCAAGCCCGCTACTGCCGCCTCCACCATCACCGGAATCTCCATCATCGATCTTGTAGTCTCCGGGAGTATCTCTATCCCAATGGTCAGCGATGTAATCGATGATCTCCTTGTTGTCCTGATAAAATCCGTCGTCGTAGTAGATATTTTCCGGCGCATCGCCCGCGCCTTCTTCACCTTCAAAAGCAGCGGCGGAGTGAATCAGAAAATTGAGTTTCTCTCCCCAATCGTCCTCCATCACGCCATAGCTATCGAGATCCTGAAAATCGCCGAGGACTTCCTTTTCTTTTTCTCGATTTTTCTGCTGGCTGATAACCAGGCCAAGGATGAGGCTAACAGCTCCCACTGCTACGCCAACCACGTTCAGCCCAGGCACGACGCCCAGTCGGGAGACCGCACCCAGTGCCCGCAGGGGGGCAAAGCGCGCCCCGGGACTGATGGTCGACCCGGCGATCTCTGCGGCGCCGGCCGCCGTGAATCCGGCTCCCGATACGATGCCGAGAGAGGCGTTGGCCTTATCCATCGCATCGCCATTTTGCAGCGCCGCATCCAGGCCCATGCCCGCCACGGCGACATCGAGTATGCCACCGCCAAAATTGGTCATATAGCCGATCCCCTTGAGCGCCGGCCCAAAGAGATTGACCTTGTCGGTATCGGTCGGTGTCGACGTGCGTCTGACGTCGCCATTGATACCTTCAATGTTCTCGACCTCCGGTATATGCGTACCCGGAGGCAGCGCCCCGCTCATGGCAAATTGGTCACCACGTCCTGCGGCACCGGCATTATCGAGCGCCTGGTTGAAACCATCGTAGACATGGTCACCACCGCCGCTACTTCTTGAAGCCGTATCGCTCAGCGGGTCAAGATCCCGGATGTCACCCGTGGTCTGACTTTGCAGGTCGTCAAAGAGCTCTTGACTGTTCTTGAAGGAATTATCGGCAGTGTTGATATCGTCGATAAGCTCATTGGTAAGCTTGGACTTTTCATCCATCCCATCAAGAAAGAACTTCCGATCGGCATCGCTGAGATTTGAATCGTTCTCGTAGAGATCTCTAAGTTCGGAGTTACCCTTCTTCAAATCCTTGAGAAGGCTTTCCACCTGGCTTTTTTCAGACTCGCTGAACCCGCCTTTTAACTCTGCTGCGGAAAGAATTTGTTCGACTTTCGCTTGCTTCACCAGACTATCATCATGAAGCTCGATTGCCTTTAGATGAAACTGCCGCCTCTCGTCGGCTTCTGTAAACGCCTTTTGAGCCTCTGAGTCTTTTCCGTTTGATACGTCTTCGGACACCTCGTCCATACGCTTGTCGATCTCATCCCTCCGATCCAGTTGTTGTTGCTTTTGCTCATCGGTCAGATCAGGATCGTTTTCAATCAACGCTCTCTCTTCGGAAATACCATCTTGTATCTTGTCGACGGCATCCTGAACCTTTTCTTTCTGTTCATCACTTAGGTCTTCTTTTATCTCCATCAGTGCCGAAAGCTCAGACCACCCCTTGTCGATCTTCTGGCGAGCTTCCACTCGTTCGTCAGGAACGAACTCTTCTTTCGTACCGGTATTCTTCTTGTAAGTATCGTACAGCTCCTTGTCCAGACCAAGCGCTTCAATCATACCCTTTTGACCGAAGAGCGACTTGAAACCATTACCCATATAATCAAGCGTATTCAGAGTACCCGGTGTACAGCCAATGAAAACGAGTATTCCGCGCGCAACAGCCATACGCTCTTCGGGAGAATCACCGAAATCGTCTCCGGAACGTCGATAAATGGCATTCGCCAGCGCAACCAGCCCGCCAATGGCAAAAGTCGCCTCTCGATCAATGAAAGTTTTAAACCCCGACTTCAGCTCTTTAGTAATCCTACTCGAATCTTTAAGCCCTGCGTCTCTTACGGCATTATCGACACGGTCGCTGATATCACCGAAGTCCAGCTTACCGGCCTTCGTCCCTTTCAGCGCTTCCTCCTTCAAAGCATCCTTCAGAACGTCTTTGACGATCTTTATTTTATTGAACTGCTCCTTTTCCTCATCGGTCAACTTATCGAAGCCAGCCGGCTTTCCGTCATCACCAGCCTTCAGGGAATCGATCGCCTGCCAGACGCGCGTACTCGCCTGGAGGCCAAAATTGGAGTAGATAATGCCAGTAAGCATCGGTTTGACGAGATCGCTGGCAACCTGCTCTGCACGATCCTCACTCTCCGCGCTAATATCCCCGCTACCATATTCGTCGTCAATCTCGTCCATGGCGCCGCCAACGTCCATGGTCAGGCTCTTGGCGGTAATCTGGTTCTGAGCCTCTTCCGCTTTCTCTGGGTCCAGGGTTGCCAACACACTAAGGTCGTTATGCATCCGGTTCTGGGCCTGCTGCTTCAGACCATCATCGTCCAGATCGTTTATTGCCAGAAGATACTCATCCCCTTCCTCACCGGTCATCGAGGAGTAGATTTTATCTACAAGTGCATCTTTATCCTTCAACTTGTCGGTGGCATCCGACATCATTTCTTCCGAGAGCGCAGCAAAATCCTCATCACTGAGAAGTCCTTCCAGCTCCTCGCTCAAAGCCTGTTCATCAACGAGTCCCCGAACGTCACTCTCCGACATCATTTGTGTGCTTTCGGCATAGTCCGATCTATCACCACCGGCAATATTCACGACCTGATAAGGAAGAATTTCAATGCCGTTCTTTAGATCCGACTTCAACTCCATGAGCCGGATGTACTTATCCAGTTTATCCTGGAGTTCTTTATCGTCGGTATCGTCTCTTTTGTCTTTCAGGTTCTGCATGAAGAGCTCACCCACGGAAAGGGACTCTCCATCCTCTTCAACCGTGGTTTCCGCCTCCATCAGGTCCGTTTCGCTCGCCAGTGGCAGGTCCCGGTCCCGGAAGGGATCATCGGCTTCACCGCGATACTTGTCTGCGGCATAGTCCGTGATGGTTTCATAGTGCTGTGGAGTTCTGGATTCGAGCACTACCAGCGTCTCACCGTCTTTATGGATGAGCTTGACGCCTTCGACGAGTTTTCCCTTCTCGTCGGTGACGTTCTCGACCTCGTCGTCTCCACTCAGCACGGGGATGTCATCGCTGCCGTTGAGCAATTCATACTCGTCGCTGTCGACTTTTTCCTCGATTCCGTCCCAGGTATCTTTGAGATTCTTGATTTGTTGATAAACCTCGGGCGTATACTCCTCAGAAACGGCGTAGCGCTTGCCATCACTGTCTTTATAGATAAGGGTTCCACCCTCGGTGCTGAACGCGTCGATATCATCGACCGTAATCTGAACGCCGGAGTGGAAGTCATCACTGCCTCCCCCGAATTCGGAGTACTCGAGGTCATTCAGGCCGGTAGGAAGGGTAATCTCGGAATCGGGGGTAATGACCTCGAAGCCCTGGTTCTTTTTCCGGTCGAGCCAACTCTTGTCATCCTTTGGGACATCGGCGCTCGACCATGCATAGTCGTCATCGAGGCTTTCGGCATCGCCATCCTCCATTTTCGATTTGACCTGCTCGTAGAGCTCGGGAGTGATGTCTTTCTGCACCAGAAATTTGTCGCCACTCTTGGTTCTGACCTCGAGCATGTCGAACCAGTAGGAGAGGACGATACCGCCGCCGCCAACATACTCGTCGCTGACGTATTCAATGTCATCTTGCGAGATAGGCGCGTCTATGGTCACCAGTGACGGTTTGCCGTCCATGTAAGGGGCGTATTCATCGCCTTCCAGCTTATCGAGCATCTCCTGGCCTTTCTCACTTCGCTCGGGAGTTGGTAGAGTGAGACCAATAGGGCCGTTGATGGGGGCAGGGTCTTTTACGTGCCGAGAGTTTCCTGTCAACAGTTGTTCGAATCCACCGGAAGGAGCTTCACTCCAGGGATCCGAGCGACGCTCGCTGTCTCTTGACTCGATAGGCATTTGATTCACTCCTGATAATCATTGTCTGAATCATAAGCGCTGTCATCGGCACGGCTGTTTTGATAACGGTTTTTCAAAAAACCCTACACACGAACAAGCACCTTTTTATCAATCAGCTTACGGATGGCATCTCATGTCGTAGAGGCACACGTCATGAAAGTCAGCCCATAGACATAAAGCTTTTATGTCGACTTCCCTACTTTCATGTTACCTATCCACATCACCCCGCCAGCCAACAAGTATTGTCTTTTGGTTGTCGTCATGTGTGATCGAGAAACAGGTAGTGTCTGATTGTTTTGGGACCGCTCGAGCGCTCGATCATGAAATCTCTCGAGCGAATCCGGAGCAGTTTGAAGTCCAGCGTTAATTAGTCTTCAAAAACAGACGGTTGATATCGAACTCGTCGAGCTTGTCTCATGTCACCCAATTGACATCCCGGCGTCACGGCAGCGTCATGCATCAGCGCCAGACTGCAAACGTTTTCATCGTTGCAGGCAAAGTCGCTGTCATGCCGTCATCACGTCCCTCACTGGTCCAGATCGCCGAACGGGTCGGGGTTTCCCCGGCCACGGTGTCGCGTGCCTTCAACCGGCCGGAGCTGCTCAGCGACGCCACTCGCGAGCGGATACTCACTACTGCCAGGCAGCTCGGTTTCCGGCCCAGCAAGGTGGGCAGCAGCCTGCGATCGGGCAGCACCCGGACACTGGGACTACTGCTGCCGACGATGTCCAATCCGGTCTTTGCCGCCTGCTTCGAGGGTGCCGAGGAGCGTGCGCTGAAGGCGGGCTACAGCGTGATGCTGGCGACCACCGGGTACGACAGTCGACGCGAGCGGGCGGCCGCGCACAGCCTGCTCGACCACCGTGTCGAGGGCATGATCCTGACCGTTGCCGACCCGGCACGCAGCGCCACGCTGGCCGAGCTCACCGCCAGCGGCCTGCCGTTCGTGCTCGCCTACAACGAGAGCGATCGGCATCCGTTCGTCAGCGTCGACAATCTCGCCGCCGCCGGCGACATGGTCGAGCATCTGGTCGCCAGCGGTCACCGCCGGCTCGCCATGATCAGTGGGCCGCTGGACGCCTCCGACCGGGCGTCGAAGCGTCTCGACGGCGTCCTGGATCGCGCGGCCCGCCTGGATCTACCCGCACCCACCCATGTCTCGATGCCCCGGCATACCGCGGCGGATCGTGATCGCCTGCGGAGCCTGCTCTCCTCGCCCAGGCCGCCCACCGCCCTGTTCTGCTCCAACGATCTGCTGGCCGCCTCGGTGATAGCGGAGTTGGCGACCCTGGGTCTGCGCGTGCCGGACGACCTTTCCGTCTGCGGCTTCGACGGCATGGCCTTCGGCGCGCTGATGGTGCCGTCGCTGGCCAGCGTCCACCAACCCAGCAGCGAGATCGGCAGCCAGGCCTGCCATGAACTGCTCAACGCCCTCGCCGGCGGAAGCAGCCGCTCCGTGCGCCTGCCACATCGCCTGAGTGGAGGTGGCACCGTCGCCCGCCTGCCGGTCGACTAGCACCGTCGAACCACTCCAACGTCGCACCACCCAACCACCGCATCGCCAACCCAGAGGATCGGATCATCATGAAACAGACGCTTCGCACCGCCGTCATGGCACTGGGATTCACCGCCGCAGCCCTCGGGTCGCTAGCGGCCCAGGCCGCCGACAACGCCATCTGCTACAACTGCCCGCCGGAGTGGGCCGACTGGGGCACCCAGTTGAAGGCCATCGAGGCGGATACCGGCATCCACGTGCCCCAGGACAACAAGAACTCCGGCCAGTCGCTGGCCTCGATCACCGCCGAGAAGAGCAACCCGGTCGCCGATGTCGTCTATTACGGTGTCACCTTCGGCATCCAGGCCGCCGAGCAGGGGCTGGTACAGGGCTACAAGCCGGCCCACTGGGACGAGATACCTGACGGCCTGAAAGACCCTGACGGCAGGTGGTTCGCCATCCACTCGGGCACCCTGGGCTTCATGGTCAACGTCGATGCGCTCAACGGCGCGCCGGTACCGCAGTCGTGGAGCGACCTGCTCAAGCCCGAGTATCGCGGCATGGTCGGCTATCTCGATCCGTCGTCGGCGTTCGTCGGCTATGTCGGCGCGGTCGCGGTCAACGGGGCGCTGGGCGGCTCGCTGGACGATTTCACCCCGGCGATCGAGTGGTTCCGGAAGCTGCAGGCCAATGATCCCATCGTGCCCAAGCAGACCGCCTACGCCCGTGTGCTCTCCGGCGAGATTCCGATCCTGCTCGACTACGACTTCAACGCCTACCGGGCGCGCTACGACGACAAGGTCAACGTGCAGTTCGTGATCCCCCAGGAGGGCACCGTCACCGTGCCCTACGTGATGAGCCTGGTCGCCAACGACCCGCACCCGGAAGCGGGCAAGAAGGTGCTCGACTACGTGCTCTCCGACAAGGGTCAGGCGATCTGGGCCAACGCCTACCTGCGCCCGGTCCGTCCCGGCGCGGCGTCGCCGGAAGCGCAGGCGAAGTTCCTGCCGGACAGCGACTACGCCCGCGCCGGAACCGTCGACTACGCCAGGATGGCCGCGGCGCAGCGGGCCTTCTCCCAGCGCTATGCCAACGAGGTGAATTGACGCCATGGGTCGACGACGAGCCTGGTTGGTGATCGCCGCACCCGCCGTGGTGCTGTTCCTCGCCTTCTGGTTACTGCCGATGGCCAAGCTGGCCGGGATCGGTGCCGCCACGCCACAGGGCATGGACGCTTCCGCCTACTGGCTGGTGGTGACCCAACCGCGCTACTGGCAGAGTCTGATCAATACCGTGGCGCTGTCGCTGGGGGCAACGCTGGCCACGCTCGTCATCGCCCTGCCCGTCAGCCGTTTCCTGGCTCGCCACCCCGACTTCCCCGGGCGGCGGGTGCTGATGTCGCTGCTGCTCTTTCCGCTCGCTTTCCCCGGTGTGGTGGTGGGTTTCCTGGTGATTCTCGCCACCGGCCGCCAGGGCGTGCTCAACACACTCTCGAAGGCGCTTTCCGGTGACCCGATGGTACTGGCCTACGGCATGGCAGGGCTCTTCATCGGCTATCTCTACTTTCTGCTGCCGCGCACCATCGGCGTGCTGATGACGGCAGTGGAGGGGATCGACAAGCACTGGCTGGAAGCGGCGCAGACATTGGGCGCAAACCCCTGGCGCCGGTTCGTCGATATCGAGCTGCCGGCGCTGACCGGCGCGCTGACCGCGGCCGGGGCGATGTGCTTCGCCACCGCCATGGGCGCCTTCGGCACCGTGTTCACCCTCGGTACCCGGATCGACGTGCTGCCGATCACCATCTACGACGAGTTCACCAACTACGCCAACCTCCCGGTCGCCGCGGCGCTCTCGGTGGTACTGGGGCTGGCCACCTGGGCGGTGCTCTACGTCGCCAACAGCCTGGCCGCCCGTACGGCAAGGGGAAACTGAGATGACCGCAGGAGTTCCCGCATGAGGCATTCACGCTTCGACACCCGGCTCGGCCTGACCGCCACGCTCGCCGTCGCCGCCTTCCTGATCGGCCCGGTGCTGCTGTCGGTGACCGCCGGGGTGACGAGGAACTATTTCGTCGGCCTCTCCAGCGGGCTGACGCTGGACTGGATCGTTCAGGTCTGGGATCTCTACGCCGACACGATCTGGCGCTCCTATGGCGTGGCACTGGCCACCCTCGCCATCACCACCATCATCGGCGTACCCGCCGCCTGGGTGCTGACGCTGTTTCCCGGCCGGCTCTCACGCCTGCTGGAGGAGCTGCTGACCCTGCCGGTGGCCGTCCCCGGGCTCGCCACCGCGCTGGCCCTGATCGTCTCCTGGGGCAGCGTCGGCTGGTTGCGCAGCAGCGTGGCGTTCATCGTCATCGGCCATGTGCTGTTCACGCTGCCGTTCATGGTGCGCGCCGTGCGCGCCGGGATGCAGGGGGCCGACCTGGTGGTGCTGGACGAAGCTGCCGCGACCCTCGGTGCCAGTCGCCGCCGGCGCTTCTTCGACATCATCGTGCCCGCTGCCAGAAGCGGCATCGTCACCGGCGCGCTGACCGTGGTGACGCTCTCCATCGGCGAGTTCAACCTGACCTGGCTGCTGCATACGCCGCTGACCAAGACACTGCCGGTGGGGCTGGCCGACAGCTACGCCTCGATGCGACTCGAGGTGGCCTCCGCCTACACCCTCGTCTTCCTGCTGATGCTGCTGCCGCTGATGGTCGGGCTGCAGTGGATCGCCGCCCGCTCGACGCGCCACGGCGGCCTCGGTCTTGGCGCATCGACATGACTTCATCACGTACATGAGCGACTCAACGACATGACACACCCGCTGACCATCAGGCTCGACAACTGCGCCAAGACCTGGCCCGACGGCACCCGCGCCCTGGCGCCGCTGAACCTGTCGATCGACGCCGGCGAGACGCTGGCGCTGCTCGGCCCCTCGGGCTGCGGCAAGACCACCCTGCTGCGCATGATCTGCGGACTGGAGAGCGCCGACGAGGGTGGCCGGATTCGCTTCGGCGACGACGACGTCACCCAGGTAGCGCCGGAAGCGCGCGGCGTGGGGGTGGTGTTCCAGGGCTACGCGCTGTTCCCCAACATGAATGTCGCCGGCAATGTCGGCTACGGTCTGAAGATTCGTGGCGTGGATGCCGCCAGCCGGCGCCGACGCGTGGCGGAAATGCTCGAACTGGTCGAGCTGGAAGCGCTGGCGGAGCGGCGTATCGATCAGCTCTCCGGGGGGCAGCGTCAGCGCGTGGCGCTGGCCCGGGCGATCACCATCGAACCCCGCGTGCTGCTGCTCGACGAACCGTTGACCGCACTCGATGCCCGCCTGCGCCAGCAGCTGCGGGTGGATCTCGCCAAGCTGCTCAAGACACTCGGCATCACTTGCGTCATCGTCACCCACGACCAGGAGGAGGCGATGATGCTGGGCGACCGGGTCGCGGTGATGTCCGCCGGCCGCCTGGAGCAGTTGGGCGCGCCGGAGACCCTCTACCGCGATCCCGCCTCGCCCTTCGTCGCCGATTTCCTCGGCACCCTGTGCCGGCTGGAGGGCGGCGAGGTGGCCACCCGCCATGGCGTCGCGGCGCTGACCTTCCGTCCGCACGAGGTCGAACTCGCGCCCCCCGGCCGGGGATTGCCCGCCTGCGTCCAGGCACGCTTCTTCCTCGGCAGCCATATCCGCTTCGAACTGGCGCTCGCCGACGGCCAGCGCTTCACCGCCCTGGCCGCGCCAGACGCCATCTGGCAGCCGGGCGATATCGTCTCCGCTCTCATCGAGCAGGCCCGCGTGGCCTGAATCCGAACAACCTGGAACCTCTGCATGCTGATCGCACAACTCACCGACCTGCACATTCGTCGTCCCGGCCAGAAGGCCTACCGGGTGGTCGAAACCGACCGCTATCTCCCCCCGGCGGTGGCAGCGCTCAACGCGCTCGTCCCCCGGCCCGACGTGGTGCTGATTACCGGCGATGCCACCGATTTCGGCCGCCCGGAGGAGTACGCCACGCTGGCCGAGCAGGTCCAGCCGCTGGAGATCCCGTGGTACCTGATTCCCGGCAACCACGACGATCGCCAGGCGATGCGCGACGCCTTTCCCGATCACGACTATCTCGGCGGCGGCGCGTTCATTCAGTACACCGTCGAACGCTTCCCGCTAAGGCTGCTGGCACTGGACACCCTGGTGCCGGGCGAGAGTCGCGGCGAGCTCTGCGCCGAGCGGCTCGAATGGCTCGCCGCGCGGCTGGCCGAACAGCCCGAGCGCCCGACCCTGATCTTCATGCATCATCCGCCATTCGCCACCGGCATCGCGCACATGGACGCCATCGGCCTGGCCGGCGCTGCCGAGATGGCCGCGATCGTGGCCGATTACCCCAATGTGGAGCGCATTATCTGCGGCCATGTGCATCGCACGATCTTCCAGCGCTTCGCCGGCACCATCGCCAGCTGCTGTCCCAGCACCGCCCATCAGGTCGCCCTCGACCTGCGCGAGGACGGCCCCTCCGCCTTCGTCATGGAACCGCCGGGATACCAGCTCCACCTCTGGCGCGCCAATGAACTGATCACCCACCACGGCGTGATCGGCGACCATGCCGGGCCCTATCCGTTTCACGAGGCGGGCGGGCTGATCGACGAGTGAGGCACCGGTGGCGCAAAGGTCTTCCCCGCGCGGGGGTGCCCTCCGCTGTCGTCACTGGTACGCCACGCCCGGCCATCCCGCCAGCCGCCCCAGCGATCGACTGCAGGGGCACTGGATAGACCACCGTGCACCGACCCCGCACCTGGGCCTGCCCCTCTCGTCTCCGCGGCAACGGACCAGGCGGCCTACGAAGAGGCGAGCCCGCGGGGCAGCATCATCGGTGCGCGGGTTTCCAGCCATTCGCGCCGGCAGGCCAGCAGGGGGCCGGCATGGCCTTCAGGCACGTCGATGCAGTGACATCCATCGCCAAGCAGCAACCATCCCGAGCTGGAGGGTAAACCCTGGCGGCCGGGCGCCCCCACCAGGATCAGCTTTTCACCCGCCGCTTCCAGCGCCAGCGTGTCGCCGGCACCGGCGGCGCCGATCCCGATGTCATCATCCTGCAGCACCAGGCCGAGATTGCGATACACTTCCCCCGCCGGCGTTGGATTGAGCAACCGGTCACAGAGCCCAGTACGCGGAAAATAGCCGCGGTCGAGACTGTTGAAGGTGTCGATAAACAGATCCTGATCCCGCCAGGCGCACGCGGCGATGACAGCCTCGGCCACGCGGGCGGCGATCAGTGCGTCGTCATCGATGACTTCCGACGGAATTTCGGACGCGAGGCGCACGTTGACGTTGACCCCGATGCCCAGCTCGCGCGCCCTGCGGCCCAATCGCTCGACCGCGCCGATCACCCCTTCGCGCACCGGCACGGTGAAGACGAAGGCGTCGATCAAACCGGCAGCGTCAGAAGTTCGGCTGAAATCCGCGATCTCCTCCCACCGGGATTCGCTGAATCCGTAACTCACGTAGTGGGCGAACTGACTGCCCACCGTGTCGCCATCCGCGGAGCTGGTAATGCAGGCAAGGGCCAACCTGATCGGCAGCGTCGCCCGCCGCGCCGCGATCGCCGCCAGCAGCGCGTGTCGCTCCTGCCACGGCGCAATGATTTCGAAGGTGGCGATCTGCGCGGCATGGCGCTCGACCAGCGACAGCGTCGCTTCGCCAGGGATCCCGAACTGGAAGGCGGTGATCTCGATGCCGAGTTCGCAGAGCAGCTCGAGACGCTCCCGATAGCTCGGGTCGTCGAAATCCCTGAGCGGCACCCTCACCTTGCGGACACCGAAGTCGACCAGGTTGAAAAGCGTGTAGTCGTTGCGCGCCTCCTTGCGCAAAAATTCATCCATCGGCCCGTTGAACGGCAGTTTGACCACTTCCGCCCAGTCGTGACGCAGGTTGACACCGAGACGATTGCCCCTCCAGCCGACCGGCGGTATCTGGCGCATGGCGCGATGTTCAGCCGTACTGCCGGCGGCGGCTCCCCGCGCCTCGAGCTCCAGTCCGAGCGTGCGGGCGGTGTGAACGACGACCGCATCCTCGAACACGTCGATGACGAGAAAGCCCAGCTTGGCTGCATCGTCGCGGCCGAGTTCGGCGGCAGGTGCCTGGCGAAAGAACTCCGCGTAGTCCTGGCGCACGAACGACGTCGAGGGCAGCACGTAGAAATCGGTCCCGCCCACGCGGTTGTGAAAGAAGTTATGCACGTGGCCCGAAAAGACCGCCGAGACGTTGGCCTGGGCGATCAACCCCATGAGCCACGAGCGCGCCGGCTCGTCGAGGTTGTCATAGTTCGAGGGCTCATCCGGCGCGAGGATATGGGTCGGGTAGTGGGTGAAGACGAAGGTGCGTCCGGCAAACGGCCGGGCAAGCTCCGCTTCGAGCCACGCTTTCTGGACCTGCTCGCGCTCGAGGCCCGAATTCAACAACTCGACGTTCAACAATACGAAGCGGCAGCCCCCGTGTTCGAACGCCTGCCAATCCTCGCCGAAGTTGGCCCGAAATTTCTCGATGCTCTCGGCGTCGACCGGTGCCGCTGGCAGCCCCGGCATGGGTTTGTCGCCGATGTCATGGTTACCGGGAATGACATGCAGAGGCGCGTCGAGTCCGGCGAGGATCTCCTTGGCCTCGCTGATGGCATCTTCGTAGCTCGACAGCGACGGCAGCGGATGGACGACATCCCCCAGGTGCAACACGAAAGCCGGCGCTGCCCGATTGATCAGTTCGACGGCGTAGCGCGCCCGCGCATTGGCCCTGGCATTGACCGGCCAGGGCGAGGAGTCGTCGATGACGCTGGGGCGTACATGGGTGTCGGAGACCACCACGTAGCGAAACAGGAATCGGGAGTCGTTATTCATCGAGGGCGTCCTTGACGGTGGAGGATGGCGTGGATTCAGAGGATCGGTCGCGCCTGACGGCCTGCCACCGGCTCCTGACGATCGAGACGATGGCGATCAGCGTCAGTGCGTAGAAAATCAGCGAGATGGGGCTACTGAAGAGCACGGAGATATCGCCGCCCGAGGCGGCCAGCGAACGGCGCAGCCCCTTCTCGAGCATTGGCCCCAGGATGAAGGCGATGACGAACGGCACCACCGGCAGCCCGACGCGGGCAAAGATCACGCCGACCACGCCGAAGATCAGCATGGTGGCGATGTCGAACAGGTGGTTGTTGCTCGCGTAGGCCCCCAGCACACAGAGCACGAAGATCATCGGGAAGACATAGCCGGTAGGCACGCGCGTGACGTAGCGCCCGATACGAATGAACACCAGGCCGACGAGCCTGAGCGCGATATCGCAGACCAGTAGCGCCACGAAGAGCCCGTAGACCAGATCGGCATGCAGGGCGAAAAACATCGGCCCCGGCTGCAGATTGAAGACCAGCAGCGCACCCAGCATGATCGCGGTGACCACGTCGCCCGGGATACCGAGCGTCAAAAGTGGCGCCAGCGTGGCGCCGTTGACGCCGTTGTTGCCGGATTCAGAGGCCGCGATGCCCTCGAGCGACCCCTTGCCGAACAGGTGGGCCTTCTTGCTGCGACGCTTGGCCTGCTCGTAGCTCACGAAGGCCGCGGGCGTCGCGCCGAGGCCGGGAATGACGCCGAGTGCGAGACCGATCACGCCGCCGCGCAGCATATGCGGCAGGGATTCGAAGAACTCGCGTTTGGTCAGCCGGTCGTTCGCGACGGTCGCACCGCCGTCGGCCAGGGTGATCGGTCCTGTCGCCATGCGGCTGCGACGGTACTGACGCACGAACTCGGGAATGGCGAACAGCCCGATCAACAACGGCACGAAGCCGACGCCACTCAGCAGCTCGATCGAACCGAAATCGAAGCGCCCCGAGCCTTCCACCGGGTCCATGCCGATGGTCGAGAGCAGAAACCCCATGATGCCGGCGATGATCCCGAGCACGATAGAGCGCCCCGCAACGCTGCCGACGATGGTGATGGCGAAGCAGATCAGCGCGAAGTACTCCGGCGACTTGAAATAGATCGTCACCTTGGCCAGCAGCGGAAACAGCAGAATCACCAGGCAGGTACTGGTGAGGTCGCCGACCATCGACGACACGTTGGCCATCTGGAGTGCCTTGCCGGCCATCCCTTTCTGGGTCAGTGCGTAGCCATCTACCGTGGTACAGGCCGCCGCCGGCGTACCGGGCGTATTGAACAGGATCGCCGAAATCGAGCCACCGTAGATCGCGCCGACATAGACCGCCGACAGCAGCGTGAGCCCGGTGAGCGGCTCCATGCCGTAGCTGAACGGCATGACCAGCGCGACGGCCAGCGTAATGCTCAAACCCGGCAGTGCCCCGAAGAAACAGCCGATGGTGACCCCGCCGAACACCGCCAGCAGGTTGTTCCAGCTCATGAACAGGTGTGCACCGGCCCACAGCCCATGGGCGATGTCGAGCAGGTAGCTCGCCACGGCCACGGGTAAATGCAAAATCGTCTCCATATCGAGTTCCTTGCTATGGGAGCAGGTCGAAAAGCGCGCCGGCGGGAAGCGATACGGAAGCCACCACCACGAACAGCAGATAGAAGAGCGCGATGGTGATCACGGTAACGCCGCCGATTCGCCACAGGCCGGGCATGCGGAAACGCCACATCAGCCACGCCATGAGCAGACCGCAGGTCGGCAGTACGCCGAGCCAGTAAACCGCCGGATAGACCAGCAGCAGCGTGACGACGACCGCGAGCTCGCGCCGCCAGCGCGACCCCGTCGTCACCTCCGAGTCAGGCGCCAGCGAAAGCCACAGCACCTGGACCAGGCGCAGCGCGGCAAGCCCGGCGAGCATCAGGGTGAGAATTTGCGGGAAGAATCGCGGGCCAGGGCCGGCGCCACCGCCGAAAACCGCAATGTGCTGGGGAATCAGCCAGAACCAGAGCAGCAGACAGCCCGCCAGCAGGCAGAGCGGCAGCCACAGCTCGGACGTATGGACCTTGCGCATGGGGATGTCCTGGGAGGGTGTCCGTCGTCACGGCGCCATCGTCACCGCGGCGCCGTCGAATTCGCAGGCGCGCGGCCGAGGCGTGTCGAATCGACACCACCGTCGGCCGGCCACCGGAGGGGTATCAGCGGATCAGTGCGTCAGCCCCAGGCTGTCGCCAATGGCGCGATAGCGCTCGAAATCCTGCTTTGCGAATTCGGTGAAGTCCGCCCCGTTCAGGTAGGCCGGGTCATCACCGAGCTGACGGGTTGCCTCGAGCCAGGCGTCCGACCGGGTGAGCTCGGCGAGCGCCCGATTCCAGCTATCGACGACATCCTGGGGCAGGTCTTTCGGTCCGGCGACGCCGCGCCAACCGACAATGGAGACATCGGGCAGCCCCAGTTCGGTGTAGGTCGGTACGTCCGGCAGCGCGTCGATACGCTCGGGCGTCGTCACCGCCAACGCCTTGACTTGGTCGCCCTGAATGGCGGAGGCCACGGACGGCAGGTTGGCCTGCACGAAATCCACCTCGCCCTGCATCAGCGCGAGCATGGCCGCCGGGTCCGAGTCGTAGTGCACCGGCGTTGCGGCCTCGGTCGGAATGTCCAGCGCCTGGTAGAGCAGAATCGGGCCGAGATGCGTCACCTGCCCTACCCCCGCCGTGCCGTAGCGCAGCTTGCCCTGCCGGGTCTCGAGCGCCTGCTGGAACTCGGCGAAATCGGCATAGGTGCCGTTACGCACGATCAGCACGTTGGGGTTGATCTGCGTGCGTCCGAGGTAGGTCACGTCGTCGTAGTGGTACGGGAGATCCGGGTTGAGCGCCGGGCGGAGGACGTTGGAGCCGATCGCCGCCATCAGTAGCGTGTAACCGTCGGCAGCGCTGTCGATCACCTGCTTGGTGCCCACCGCACCGCCGGCACCGGGCACGTTGATCACCGCAATGTCGGCGCCGATGATCGGCGGCAGCTCCTTGGCCAGCACCCGGGCAGCGAGATCGGTCGAGCCGCCGGGGCCGAACGGCACCACCAGGCGGATCGGTTGGGAGGGGTAATCGCCATCGGCTCGCGCCGGGCCGGCAGCCGCCATGGTCAACGTCGACAGTACCGCCAGGCCGACGGCCAGCCCCTTGAGAGGGCGAGAGAGATTCGCTACAAAAGTCATGGTGTTTCCCTTCCTATTGGTGTTGTTGGATTTAGGAAAAACGCTGTTTTTGTCATTGCTGTGCGGCTTTCAGCCGTGATCCTTCACGCTCCCGTGCTAGCTCATGCCTGCATCTCGGCCAGAAAGACCTGGCGATGCAACGCCAGTCGGGCGGCAGCGTCCTCCAATCGGGTAGAGACGACCGTCAGCTCGCCGTCCCAGCCGAAAGGATCCCGCTCGTTGGGGCTCAAGGCCTGGCGAACCCCCTGTTGATAACTTTCCATCTGCGCGACCGGCCCTGACAGCGCGATACGCTCGGGCGAGGCGATGACGATGCTCGACTTCAAGGCCTCGCCGAGCTGTTCGCCGGCGCGCTCGAGTTCATACGCGATCGTGGAATCGCTCGCCGCGCACGCGAGGACCTCGAACAGTCGGCTGGCCAGCGCGGGAGAGTGCTGCTGGGGCCGCTCGTAGCCCTCGGCACTGCCCAGGCGTCGCAGTACGGCGTACCCCGACGCCACGGTGTTGAGGCACCCCCGTCGACCACAGTTGCAAAGCGCCTCGACGCCCGCCACCGGCATATGTCCCATCGAGGCCAGCGTCTGCGAGCGCGCGCGAACCACCTTGCCATCGACGATCAGGCTGGAGCCGATACCCAGCGCCACCGACACCAGCAGCGACGAGCGCGTTCCCGCCGCCGCCCCGAAAGCGCACTCCGTCGAGTTGAGTGCGTTCTGCATCGTCTCGACGAATACCGGCGGGCCGAGCGACGCCTCCAGCCACTCGGCAACCGGGATCTGGAACCAGCCGATGTCCGGTGAGCTCTCTACCCGCCTGCCCGTGGGGTCGACCTGCCCCGCGCAGGCCACCCCCGTCGCGACCACCTGGTCGAGCGCGATACCGCACTCACTCAGCGCTTCCCTGGCAGCCGTGGCCAGCGCGCTCAAGGAGGCCCTGGGGTCCGGGCTCCAGGAGCGCGAAACTCCACGCCGCGCGAGGACCGTCCCGGTCAGGTTGGCGACTGCCACCGTCTGCTGATAGGCATTGATCGCGATACCAATCACGAAATGTTCATCGGCACACAGATGCAGTTCGATGGCGCGCCGGCCGGGTTGGCGCTTCTCGATCAGCGCCTCGCCCTCGCGCAGATAGCGCGCGTCGATCAACTGCTGCGTCAGCCGGGTCACCGTCGAGGGGTTGATCCCGACGTTCGCCGCCAGCTGGCTTCGCGGCATCGGCCCGCGTAGCAGCAGTTCGGTCAGTAGCCTGCGAATTTGGAGGGTCAGCATTCACGCCTCTTGATTAATTGCTTTATCAAAGCAATTAAATAATCAGACTAACGTCGAAGAGAGTCAACAGGGTTTGGCAAGATTGTGCGATGGACTGCGATAAACGCAGCGGGAGGGAGGACGGCAGGGGAGTGGCGAGCACCTGGATGAGACATGGCACCACGGCCGATGTCCCCGGGATGGCCGCGTTGTGGTCGATTACCCCAACGTGGCGCGCGTTATCTGCGGGCACGTGCATCGCCGATCTTCCAGCGCTTCGCCGGCACCCTCGCCAGCTGCTGCTTCAGCGCCGCCCTCGATCTGCGCGAGGACGGCCCTTCCGCCTTCGTCATGGAGCCGCCGGGGTACCAGCTCCACCTCTGGCGCGCCAATGAAGTGATCACCCACCACCGCGTGATCGGCGACCATGCCGGGCCCTACCCGTTGCACGAGGCGGGCGGCCTGATCGACGATTGAGGCACCGGTGGCGCAGACGTTTTCCCAGCGCGGGGGTGCCCGGCTGTCGTTCAGGCTGCCATCAGAGCGGCTTCCCGGCGTAGCGCTGCAGCGAGTCGATCAGCGCTTCCGGCAGCTGGATGCCGTCGGCCTCGAACTGGCGTCTCAAGCCGTAGCGCCGCTGCCCCGGGAGCCGCACGCCCTCTTGCGAGAGCATCGCCGAGAACAGCCGCTCGGCCCGGGCCAGATAGCCGGCGCCGAAGCGATCGGGATCGAACGCCAGCAGCAGATGCGCGACACTGGGCGGCTCTCCCTCCGCGTCGAAGAACGAGGTCGCCTCGAAGCCGAAGTGGCCGCCCGTGAGCCCGGCCGTGAGCAGCTCGATCATCAGTGCCAGCGAAGCGCCCTTGGCGTCGCCCATGGGCACCATGCTGCCAGCGAGGGCGGCATCGGGATCGGTGGTATCGCGGCCTTCGACATCGATGGCCCAGCCGGCAGGAATCGTGTCGCCGGCCTTCTTGGCCAGCATCACCTTGCCCCGCGCCACCTTGGACAGCGACAGATCGATCACCAGCGGTTCGGCCGAGGCTCGCGGGGAGGCGAAGGCGATCGGGTTGGTGCCGAACAGCGGTACCCTTCCCCCCCAGGGCGCCATGGCGGAGGGCGCGTTGCTGAACGCCATCGCCAGCAGGCCGGACCGGGCCAGCGACTCCACCGGATGGCCGGCGACCCCGAAGTGATGGGAGCGCCGGATCGCGATAGCGGCCACCCCCAGTTCCTTCGCCACCGGCAGGACACGGTCGACCCCCGCCGCGATGGCCGGAAACGCCAGCCCGTGTCCGGCGTCGACGTGAACCACGCTGCCGCGGACCTGGACGTCGGGGACGGCGTTACTCACGACCTTGCCGCTCAGGATCTGGTCGAGATAGAACGGCAGTCGAGCCAGGCCATGGGAGGAGAGACCGTCGCATTCGGCGGCGACCAGCGCCCGGCCAGTGATATCGGCCTCGCGGGCGCCCACGCCCGCCGCCTGCAGGGCCTGCGTTGCCAGCTCGCGGGCCTGGGGGATCGACAGTCGCCGATGGCTCATGCGTTGCCCTCCAGTACCCGGCTCACGTTGCGGGCGGTCATGGCGCTGATATTGACGTTCGACTCATGGGTGACGCCGGCGACATGGGGCGTCAGCACCAGGTTGCAGCCACTGGCCCGCCTCAAGCCGCTGTCGGCGGGCAGGGGCTCGCGTTCGAACACATCGAGCATGGCGCCACCGATGCGCCCTTCGCACAAGGCATCGGCGAGTGCCGACTCGTCGACGATTCCGCCGCGAGCGGTGTTGATCAGCACGCTGCCTGGGTGCAGGGAAGCGATCGCCTCGGTCACGCCATCGCTGCGGCTTAGCAGGGACTCGAGTGTCTCGACGGTAGTGGCATCCATGAACTCGCCGATCACCACGTCAAACATGTCATGACTCCATCTGTCGGTAACAGTCGTCGTAGGGCTGCCAAGGTCGTTGGCGTGCCCAGCGTGAAACAGCATGACCGCCAAACAGCATCCCGCGCGGTAGATCGAAGATGAAATAGGGATGGATCGTTGGCAGTGCGCTGACGGCATCCAGTCTGGCACGCTGACGAGCCGATAGCGTCACCTTCAGGGCCGCGATGTTCGCCTACAGCTGTGTCGGACGACTCGGACCGAGCAACAGCACCCCCCTCCTCGTATCACCGATGAGCCAAGCGAGCGCGACTTGCGCCACGCTCACGTCGATTTCTGCGGCCACTACGCGCGCTCACCGACTTTCTCAAGGTTTGACGTACCGACCGATCCTATCGCAGCTCCGACTCCACCAATCCCTCAAGCACCTTCCCCTCCAGCGAATCGGTGGAGAGTCCCAGTAGCCGGGCGAACGTCGCCCCGGCGCTGTCCATGCGCTGGATGCCGCGAGCGGTATCGAACGCCAGCTCGACGTCGGGCCGAATGCCGGCGCCGTGGAAGAACGCCACGCCGTGGTTGGAGGCGAACCCAGTGCTGGCGGTGGGCACCTGCGGGCCGTGGTTGGCGCCGGGGGTGACGAGTTCGGCGACGGTATCGCCCCGCTGGTTGGTGCCCCAGACGAAACCGGGGGCATAGGCGAAGAGCACGTCGCCCATCCGCTCGCCCCAGTAGCCGAGCGGGCTGGCGTCCTGCTTCTTGAGCGCCAGCGCGACCACGTTGCGCTCGCCGCCCGGCGTGTCGACATACCAGGTGTTCAGCGCCTTGAGGATGCGCGTCTGCACGCGATCGATCTCGCCACTCGGCACGAGGTCGCGATTGACGAAGATCTCCAGCCCACCGCGCTCGTCCTTGAGGAAGGCCTGGCTCGTGGCCACATCAGGCTTGCCCTCGCCATCGATCGTGCACAGGTCGAATTCCGCCAACCGCCTGTGGATATCACAGAGGTGGGAGTTGGGGACGTCACCGTGATCGGAGGCGAGCACCAGCGTGGTGTCGTCATCGCAGCCGGCCAGCGCCCGGCCCACGGCGTCGTCGAGAATGCGGTACGAGTGCCGGATCACCTCGAGATAACGCGCGTGATCGCTGGCGGTGTAGAACTTGGATTCGGGATCGCACTGGGCGAGACAGGTGTGGTGGGTCTCGTCGTTGAGCCGGAACACCGTGGCGAAGAGCGAAAATCCCTCGTCGCCCAGCAGTGTCAGCGCGCTGTCGACCAGCCATTCGAGCTGGTAGCGCCCCTCCTCGAAGCTGGTCTCGAAGTAGCGGGTATCGGGGTCGGCGGAGACCGCCCACTTGGAGATGAACGGGCCGTGGCGCTCGATCAGTCGGCGCGCCAGGCCCGGCCTGCCGCTGCTGCCTTCCGGGGCGGCGATCTGGGACTGCAGCAGGTCGATCCTGCCGTTGGCGACATCGAGATCGAGCAGCTTGAAGCGCACCGCCGCCGGCTTGCCTTCGAGGGCATGCTCGTCCGCCAGCGGGAGCCAGTCGCTCCATTCGCCGACGCTGAGGCTCGCTTCGGCCCGCGCCAACTGGAGCCGAAGCCGCTCGCCGTCGAGACGCAGCATTACCGGCACCGGCTTGTCACGATGGGCAGGGATCAAGGCGACGAAACCGTCATCCGTGCGCTCGATGGCGAAGCGATTGTGCTTCTGGTGATGGGCCAGCGTGCCGGTGGGCGGCCAGCCCAGCGCCTCGCTCGACGGCGTCGAGGTCCACCGGTCGAGATCGGTGCTGTGCAGGCACGCCGGCGCCAGCTCCATCGGCGCGGGGCCACTGCCGCTCCAGAACGGGGCGAAGCAGAGATCGCGCTCGCCCGCGGGCACCAGGCTTTCGGGAAAATGGACCAGCGCGGCACGATGGCCGGCGTCGCGCATCAGCTCCAGCAGGTGTCCGGTGCCGCTGGGCGGCTGGCGCTGGCCGACCCAGCTGGTGCCGGGCGCCTGGCCGGTGAGAAAGCTGACGAAGTTGGTGTCGCCCCAGGTCGAGATATAGGGCAGCAGCCGCGTGGAGCCACCTTCGTCGCGCAGGCGCTGAATATTCGGCAGCGCGCCCTCGGCGCAGAAGCGCTCGACCAGCTCGGGGATCAACCCGTCGACGCCCAGCAGCAAGATTTTACGATTCCGACTCATGAGGCTCTCCTGGGGCACGACTCAGCGAATGGTGTAGTGATCGATGACCGCGCGATCGATCTCGATCCCGAGACCAGGCTTGTCGAGCACCTCGACGCAGCCGCTGGCGTTGAGCTGGAACTCGCCGCCAATCAGCTCCTGACGGAACGGATGCGCCGATTGATCGTACTCGAGCATCGGTTCGTCGGGGGTGAGCGAGAGCGGCTGCGGCGGCAAGGTGGCGATCAGCTGCACAGCCGCCGCCAGACCGATACCGGTGCCCCAGACGTGCGGCATCACCGGCACGTGAAAGGCCTGGGCCAAGGCGGCGATCTTGCGGCATTCGGTCAGCCCACCGGCGGCGCCGATATCGGGCTGGATCACGTCCAACGCCCCTTCGCTGATCCAGTCCCGGTAGCCGATCTTGGAGTACTCGTTCTCGCCGGCGGCGATCCAGGTACGCGAAACGCCCTTGAGCTCGCGATAGCCGTGGCGGTTCTCCGGGCTCAGCGGCTCCTCGAACAGGTGAACCCGGCTCTCCTCCAGCTCCATCAAGATGCGCCGTGCCGCCGGCACGCTGTAGGCGCAGTTGGCATCCATCATCAGCGCGATCTCATCGCCCACGGCCTCGCGCACCGCGCGCATGTCGCGCAGGTCCGCCTCGATGCCGAAGCCGGTCTTGATCTTCATCGCGCGGTAGCCGTTGGCCTGATGACGCAGCGCCTCTTCGACCACTTCCTCGGGATAGTTGCCGCCCTCGCGACGATAGAAGCCAGTGGCGTAGGGGCGTATCTGATGGCGGAACGCGCCACCCATCAAGCGGTGGATCGGCTGGCCCAGCGCCTTGCCGGCCAGATCCCACAGCGCGGTGTCGATGGCGGCGATGCCGAACAGCGCCACGCCCTTCTGACCGTAGGGGCGGGAGTGGTTGTACATCGTCTCCCACAAGACTTCGCGCTCGAAAACCGAGCGTCCGATCACCAGCGGCTTGAGCGCGTACTCGACCATCGCCTGGGCGACCTGCGGCGGCTGCAGGCCGTGGTTGACGCATTCGCCCCAGCCGACCAGGCCATCCTCGGAGTGAACCTCCACCAGCATGGCGGTGCGCTGACGCACCCAGCCCTGGGAGAACGAGAACGGCTGATCCAGCGGCGCGGCGAGAACGTGAGTCTTGATATCGGTGATCTTCATGCAGGATCCCTTATTCGGAAACGGGTTGAGCGGAGGCAGCCTTGCGGCGAGTCGCGACTCTCGCCCGCCACTCGAGCACGCCCGCCGTCACCGTCCAGATCAGAAATAGCCCGATCAGCACGAACAGCGTGGTGGCGATACCGCTATGGGTGAAGAACGACAGGAAGTCGCCCCGCGAGATCAACAGCCCCCGGCGCAGCGAACTCTCCAGCGCTGGCCCCAGCACCATGCCGATCACCAGCGGTGCCAGCGGATAGCCGCCGCGGCGCAGCACATAGGCGAGAATGCCGGTCAGCGCCGCGACCACCAGGTCCAGCGGATTGCCGCGTACCGACACGGCACCGATGAAGCTGAACATCACGATGCCGCCCATGACGAAGCCCAGCGGCAGCTTGAACAGATAGCGGAACAGGCCGATGGAGGGCTTGCTCAGAACCAGCATGGCGACGTTGACGATGATCAGCACCACGAACAGCGCGTAGACCGTCTGCGCCTGGTCCTGCATCAGCCGTACCCCCGGGGTGATGCCGTGGATCACCATGGCACCCATCATCATCGCCGTGACCACATCGCCGGGGATGCCCAGCGCCAGGGTGGGAATGAAGGCGCTGCCGGTCACCGCATTGTTGGAGGACTCCGAGGCGATGATGCCGTCCGGCTCGCCCTTGCCCAGATTGGCCCGCCGCGGCGACAGTTTCTGGGCCGCGGCATAGCTGATGAAGGCCGCCGCGGCCGCGCCGGTACCCGGCAAGGCGCCGACGAAACTGCCGATGAAAGAGCCGCGCACCAGTTCGATCAGGCGTCGGCCGATATCGCGCAGGCCGGGAAAGCGCAACCGTGCCTCCGGAATGGTGGTGGCCTCCTCGTCCCGAGAGGAGAAACGCACGAAGACTTCCGACAGCGCGAAGGCGCCCACCACCACCGGAATCAGATCCAGCCCGGAGCTGAGCGCATAGGTGCCGAAGGTGAAGCGGTCGGCGCCGGTGATGGGATCGCTGCCTACCATCGAGAAGAAGAAGCCCATCATCCCGCAGACGAGGCCCTTGAGCAGGCTGCCGCGGGAGATCCCGACGATGCAGAGCATCGCCAGGCAGACCAGCGCGAAGACCTCGATCGAACCGAAATTGACCGCGAACTTGGCCAGCTGCGGGGCGCAGAAGATCAGCAGCACGCAGGAGAGCACGCCGCCGAAGAACGAGGCGAAGGTCGCCCAGCCGAGTGCTTCGTCGACCCGGCCCTGCTGGGTCATCGGGTAGCCGTCGAACGTCGTTGCCGCCGACTGCGGCGTACCGGGCGTATTGATCAGGATCGCGGTGATCGACCCGCCGTAGACCGAACCGCAGTAGACACCGATCAACAGCGCCATGCTGGTGATGACATCCATGCCGAAGGTGAACGGCAGAAAGATCGTCAAGCCCACCACCGAGCCCAGCCCGGGCAGCCCACCGATGATGATGCCCGCCCAGGTGCCGATCACGATGGCGAGCAGCGCCTTCCAGGTGAAGGCGTCGCCGACCGCCGCCAGAATCACGTCCATCTCAGATCACTCCATTCGTAAGCAGCGCCGGCAACCGGATCATCAGCACGTGATGGAACAGGAACCACAGCCCGCCGCCGATCACGATCGTTCCCAGCACCAACGGCAGCGGCCGCCGGATTCGAAACAGCCATAGCGTCAGCGCCACCAGCGGCAGCACCGGGATCAGGAAACCGAGGCTCGCCGTGGCCACCGCGGCGATCAGCACCGCCGCCATCAAAAGCGGCAGCGGCGAGCGCGCCCTTGGCGCCTTCGCCGTGCGTTGCCTCGGTGCTTGGCGGATCAGCTCGCCGACCAATATCGCCAGGGCCATCACACACCAGATCGTGAGCACGATACGCGGCACCAGCATGGCGCTCTCGGGCCCCTGCCAGGCGGTGATCGAGAGCCCTGCACCGGCCACCAGCAGCGCCAGTGCAGTCAGGACCCGAGGATGTATCAAGGTTGCCAACATGGATCGCGACTCCTGATGAGCGGTGGACGGATTACTGTGTCAGCCCCGCATCCTCGAGCACCTGCTTGTTGGCCTCGAAGCGCTTCTGAACGAACGCCTTGAAGTCGTCCGGCCCGAGATAGGCGATGTTCGCCTTGGCCTTGTCGGCAAAGGTCTTGAACTTGTCCGATTCGACGGTCGCCTTGCACGCCTCGGCGTACTGCTTGGCACGCTCGTCCGAGATCCCCTTGGGCGCGACGACACCCTGCCAGACCGAGAAATCCAGCGCCGGCAGGCCAAGCTCCTCGATCGTCGGCACGTCGTCATAACCCTCGACGCGGTGATCGGCGAATACCGCCAGCGGGCGCAGATCGTAGTTCTCGAGGATGGTTTCGGTGTCCGCCATGATCTGGATCTCGTTGCCGGCCAGCGCGTTCATCGCCGGGCCCGAGCCGCTGTAGGGCACGTGTTCGGCCTTGAGATCACTGTTGACCACGGTCGCCGCCATGGCGAGATGCGGCAGCGTCCCCGGACCGGAGGAGCCATAGAGGAACGGCTGATCCTGGGATTCCTCCACCAGCTGCTGGAACGAGGTGATATCGGAGGACTTCGAGACCATCAGGAACATCGGGTTGGAAACGGTGCGGCAGATGTAGGTGAAGCTGTCCGGACCGTAGGGCAACTTCTTCAGCGAGGGCTGGATCGACAGCGCACCGGCAGGCTCGTAGCCGATGATATTGGGGTTGCCCTCGCTGTTGGCGACCTCCGCCGTGCCCACCGTGGCGCTGGCACCGGCGACATTGCGCACCACCGACGTGACACCCAGCTGTTGCGAAAAGGTCGGCTCGAAGCTGCGGGCGACGATATCGGTCGCACCACCTGCCGCGAACGGCACGATGATCTCCAGATTGTCGGCCGCCATGGCCGCATGAGTGGTGCCGATCAGGGCCAGGGCGGCCAGGGAATAGCGCAGTGACTTCATGGTTGGCTCCATTTCGTAGCGCTGCGAAAAAAACCGAAACCAGCGCTGCCTTTAGATAATTGGTCTCATTCGAGACCATTCAGGAGAATTCGCTCTCGACATGGCTTAAAATCGTAGCGCTACGAATGAACGCTAACAACGCGTCGACATCGTCCATTCGTCGTAGACCCCGACCCAGGTCGCGGTCCGAGCGCGGCGCTTCTCCCCTTACGAAGCGCCGCGCCAGGCCCGTTACACTAGCGGGCGGGCCCTACGCTTTGTCTGAAAAATGCTGCACTCGCCCATACGGCGTTAAAAATTGACTCAAGATGCTCATTTACACCTCGTAAACTCCGCTCTTTCGTCAATTTTTGCCTTGTCTGGTCATCGCTCGCCGGTTTTTCAGACAGAGCTGAGAGGGGGACGAAAAAATTCATCTGCTTATCCGGTCCGAGCGCGGGGTCGGAGACGAGGTAACGGAATCTTGGCCAAACGACGACGACGCGGTTCGCAGCGCGTCACCATGGGGGAAGTCGCCAGACTGGCAGACGTGTCACCGAGCACGGTGTCACTCTATCTACGTCGGCCGGACGAGGTCTCCCTTGGGCGCGCCGAGAAGATCCAGGCGGCCATCGACCGGCTGGGCTACCTGCCCAACACCATGGCCGGCGGGCTGGCATCGTCGCGCTCCAACGTGATCGGCGTGCTGGTGCCCACCATCACCAACTCGTTCTTCTCGGAGACGCTGGAAACCCTCGAGCGTCATCTGCGAAGCGCCGGTTATCAACTGCTGATCGGCAACACCGAATTCGACGACTCGCGGGAAGAGGAACTGATTCGCTCGATTCTGAGCTGGAACCCCGCCGGCCTGGTGCTGACCGGCTTCCTGCACACCCGCAAGTCGCTATCGGTGCTGGCCAACAACGATACGCCCATCGTCGAGATGTGGGACTACGGCCAGCCGGGGCTGGACATGGTGGTGGGATTTTCCCACCACACCTGTGGCCGCCTGGTGGCCGAGCACATGCTGCGGCAGGGACGCCGACGGATGGCGTTCGTCAGCACCAACTTCGAGCGCGACGTGCGCGCGCGGGATCGCTACCACGGCTTTCGAGAGACAGTGGAAGCCGCCGGCGGGACGGTCGAGCTGCGGGAGCTGAGCGGACGCAGCCACGCCGAGAAGACCGGGCGGCTGACTCGAGCGCTGATGCAGGATCATCCGGAGATCGAAGCCATTGCCTGTTCCAACGACATGGTGGCGCTCGGCGTGCTGTGCGAGTGCCAGCGACAGAAGTGGGATATTCCTGGCCACATCGCCCTTGCCGGCTTCGGCAACCTGGACTTCACCACCAGCACCGTCCCCCCGCTCACCACTATCGAACCGCCACGCCGTGAGATCGGCCAGCACACCGCCCGGCTGCTGCTGGCCAGCCTCGCCAGCGAACTCCCGGAGGCGGAGAAACGTCTGGACCTGGGAGTGAAGCTGGTGGAACGAGAAAGCGTTTGAGGGCATCGGTCATCCGAGAAGGCGAGGTAAAGCCCTGTGGCGTCCTGAGCCGCCGGTAGCGTGATGCAGCGCCTTGGATAGACATGCTCAGGATTGCCGCGGTAGGGAAAATCGTCATCGTCGGCCGGTGTGTGGGTATCAGCATCAATCAGCCCAGGTGCGTCAGAGGCAAGCGCCAGCAGCTCGTCATAAGAAACGTCGATATATTCGATCAAGTAATCGTTCCCGCCGACGACATCTCCCCTACCACCACGGCGAGCGTCATTGAAGACAGGTCAATGGCTGCCTGTCTTGCGCATTGCAATCAAAATCGCCGAACCTTGTAACCGCCAACACCTTCTGCTCCCTCAACCTGATACTTTTGATAGATAGCCACTTTATTGTGAAAACGGTTTGACCGTAAATCTAACCGCTTCGCCTGAGTCACTCGTGTACTTAGAAACCTCACACTCATCTAGGGCTTCCAACCGTTCACCTGAGTTGACTTCCGCCTTATAAACAGAAGTATGATTAGGATCACTAGACCCAATAGACCCAAGCTGTTGATGCAACTTGGCTGCCCCAGTGGCCAGCACTTCCCCCTTGCTTTTGAAAGCAATGCTCACATGACCTTCTGGGGGAGGGCCCATGACTGGGGCAGTTGCAACGACAACAGCCTTTGCATCATCTGACTTGTAGAAGATGTTGCCAGGCTCGCACTCGAGAATACTTACGACGGCTTCCACCTTATCAGGCTGATCCTCTTCGCAGCCCGACAAGAAAACCAAAAGCCCACACAAAAGAAATACGCCTATACTTTTCAAAACAAAGTCTCCCAAGAGCACCTAAAACCCAACAAAACCTGAGCCACTCTCAAACACACTCTTGTTGAAGTTTTCTTTTTCGAGCAGGCGCTTATAGAAAATATCATTACTCAAAAACTGGCCGATCCTTTCAGGCTCTGTCCAGACAGACGATCTTTGAGAATGAGAAGCACATGAGGCCTCGACAAATTCCGGCCACTTGGGCTCACGGCATGATTTCAAAGCCAACCACTGAGTAAGGATCAAGGAAAATACAAGCGGATAGTAAAAAAAGAAAAGCTTATAGCGTAGAGACAACAAGAGAGGAGGAAGATTCGAAACAACTCTAACCAAACAATTCCTCAAGCTCACTCGTGTCGAATAATAAATAAACTCATCTCCAGAGACCGGGCCCGCATCTTGGGGCCCATGCTCCATATATTTTTCCAAGAAACACCAAAGAGAGAGCACACGATAAACCTCATCCCGATGGAAGAAGTTACCTACCGAAAAGGTATCCACAGCTATAGATTCATTTAACACATGCCCTCTCAGGGTGCATACCTTGCCTGTTTCGTCCGTCCCTATATGCCAATACACATCTCTCCAATCCAGAGCCAAGACCCCGCCAAACTCTTCGCTCCTGAACACAAAAACCTTACCCGTCACCCTGTTGAATCGAACAGGAAAATACCTCCAAGAAAAAAGTCATATCTAAGATACATTCTCCAGAGAAGCCAACTTCCTCCACCCGCGACAACGACGAAGATAAAAGTAAAAACGAGTAAAAACACGGCATCGATTGCTTGCGAAAAATAATCAGACAGAAGCATAAAAAAGACAGAGACCCCGCAAGAAAAAAGCACGAAGGCCCCCAATAAACAGACTAGTGTTTTTGACATCCCCCTTTGACGTTCACTACAATCTATCATCTCGCAAAACTCAGAGTTAAAGCGAACAAGCGCACCACAAGGGTCAGGCAGATAAGAAGAAGCCTTCTGCAGTAGAAAATGAGAGCGCATCTCTTCTTGAGATACGCGTCTATTGATCTTATAGGCTCTACATCCAGAGAACATAAACCAGCTCTATTAAGGGCTTTCGATTACAATATTGCGAGTCACTTGAGGCTTCGCTAAGTAAGCAACCAGTACTATCGTTTAGGAAGCACCCCTTCCCCGCATTTATCGATCATCGCCTGTGGCCACTGAGGCAAACGGCAGCAGCAGCAAGTATGGAACGGAAACAGGCTAGATTCGAAAGAATGTCAGTCCCGACGCGCCCAGTTTCCCGAAGCGCGCGGCCAAAGGGTGCGTACACAATATTCACATGGCATTAGCAATACTGGTGATAGTTAAGTAGATGGCGGTAATGGCGATCGCACTACCGATCAAAAACCAGATAACAGGCCATGGCCCTTCGATGAAAGTAAATTTACTATTATCGCGCCAATCCTTACGCCAAGGATCATTATCATCAACCTTGCACTCTGCTTCAACTTTCTGGGGCCAGCGTGGAACGCGACTTGTGTACATGGCGATTAGCCGCCCCCAAACAATCACCGCCCAGATTGGGGACATCAATGTCTGTGCAATAAAAGGTGAAAAGGCCGCTATACCAAACCCCCGAACGATACCGAAATAAACCCCTTCTCGACGTTCACTAACTGGCATGCAAAGCTTGGTTGCCTCATAATTTTTTTTCACACCTTTGTCGTCTTCCATATAACTTCTGATATATTCCCACAGAGGGGAGAGACGCTCCTCGTCACCAAAATAGGGATACCCCAACGCAAAGGTTTCCCGAACTGTCACGCCATCTTTGTCCAGCACATGAGCACGGATATCGTAGAACTCTCTCCCCATCAAGGGTACATAATTACGACATTTGCAGACGAACAAATCGTCCCAAGAAGCCCTAACAATATTACCTTCAGGAAGAAAAGCATAAACCGTACGATTCTTGCGATTTAGTCGAATAGGGTAATGCGTTTTTCGGAAAGCTTCGAAGTGAACAAGGTAGAGAAACGCGAAACAGAAAACTGCCATCAGAAATATTGCAACAGCTATTAAGGAAGTTGCCGCCACACCATTAACATCCGGAACCGCATTTATAGACATTAGAGCAATGGCAAAAGCAGGGACTGCTCCAACAACACCATAAACCACCGCATGCCCTTTATCAGCATACCAGCGGTCAACGAGTTCTAGATACGTGCCGTTGATACGAACTACGGAGAGTTCATCACAAATATCTTCACTAGCCTTTTTGCCTTTATCAAGGTAATTCAGTCTCTCTTCATCAGTTAGCTTACGATCGACCTTATACTTCCATTTATAGGGCCCCAGCCCGGTAAAATTCATGCTCCTTCCCCCTGTTGTTGGGCAAGAGCTTCGAACGCGTCTGCTTCGGCTCTTAAGCTAGAAAATCTATCACCGGAGTCCTCGGCGCCGAAATAGCATTTTTCCACCCAGTCTTGAAGTGCATTGTTAGACCACAGCGCAATAAAAATATTAACCACTATCACTGTGGCCGCAAACAAAAAACCGACCCCCGTTGCGCTAAATATAGTCAAAAAGACAAATGCACCAAGCCCGGAAACGGCTGATGCCAAATAAAGAATAGCCATTCCGACCTGACCTTTTTTCAGCTTGTCAACAAAATTATACCCATCCCAAAATGCCATCACTGCCGCAGCCGCAAAGCCTAGCAATCTCCCGCCAATTCTCAACACACCTTGCCATATCTTTCCTGTTTTTTGTGCCAGTCTTCCGCCTATCCGGCTGGAGCGCTCCAGAATGGCATGACCGGTATCCGCGAATGATCCAGCAGCTCCAGCAACCAGTGCACAAAAACGCCATTGCGTCTCGGTGCTTTCATCGGAAATCGCCTCGTCCATGGCTTTGGACTGGGCAGAAATAGCCCATATACCCAAGACAAGACTGACAATACCTAACTGAGTTTTTCGATCCCCGATAGAGCCCCAGACCGAACCCTGTGTCTGGCGCCATTGATTGTAATCCATGACCGTACCAGCGACTCGGTTAGCGACCGTGCGCCCGTCGCTAGAGGTATCGATTTCCTCGATGGAAAGTGTATCGAAAACCATGGAAATATCGAAATTGCCTTTGCCCAGTGATTGCATATGTCGATAGTTGCCACGAGTCTCGATCCGCAACTTTTCCTTGAGCAAGGTTTGATCGGCGCCTTGCAGAGCTGGGTTGACACGCTGCATCTCTGCAATAAGACCATCGATGGCGTCGTCGACATGCCCAGACACACGCGTATGGGTTACCTTGCGGCCCGAAATAACACCCAGCGCAATCAGTGCCGGTCGAACTGTCTGCTCATCCAGCGCGCTCAGCATAGGAGCCATAACTGCGCCCAGTAATCTACCGGGAGCCGCTTGCGTGTCCGGGAATTGCTCAGTAGCAGACTGGTAGCTCGCCACCAGCCCAGTCCAAGATAGCGTGGCGACTTGATCAATCTTCAGTTTTGGCGCTGCCTGCGCATTGACAGCGTTACGCACTACTTTCAAGTTGAGAAGGAAGCCACGCAACAACCAGTTATCATCAGTAATGCTAGGCGCGGTCAGCCACTCCAGGTACTTTTCAAAAGCGGGGCCGTACTGCTGCGTGTCTTGGATGCACAACACCACTGTATCGGTAAATGCCTGTCCTGATTCGGCATCTTCGTCGTCGAAGTGGGCTTCGAATTGCTTTTGGATGGAAGATCCTGTCAGCCAAGCTTGGTGGGCATGAACCAGTGGCAACATAACGTTCTGATCGAAACGTTCCTGCTCCGGCTTGAACTGTGTCTGTTTCCAGAATTCAGGCTGGCCATCCCGTAAGCGACTACGGTATCGCTCCCAAGCGTCATCGGCTTCCCGTTGGAGCTCCTCAGGAGTGATTCCCTTGGAAACCTCTTTCCGTGCTTTATCACGCTCATGCTTGTAAAAGTCCGTGCCTGCCTCTCGACTTGCTTCCAGACGATCATGATAGGCATGAACACGTTGCTGCTCTTCCCAGGGTGGCTGTCCGGGACCGGCGAAGATGGGTCGATGCAGAGGCCCCGAATCAACTCTTTTGTCGATATAGCGAAATTTGGCCTGTTCTCGAATGGCAGGTTCCAGCGCGTTGATCGTGGCAGCAGTGGCAAGGGGCCAGCGACGTCCATCGCTGTTCATGAATTCCTTTAGACGCACCGCCATCAAACCAGCCAGATCTGCCGAAATCCCCACCGGGTCTTCCAGCGCGACCAGCATGGGTGTCATATCCAGCGGTTCGGCCTGCTCGTCTGCCCACCGCTTGAGTCCCTCGACCTGCTCTTTCATGCCATGAAACGGAAATGGGCTGAACTCGAAAGCGTGTCCGTCCTGACGTTCCCAGGTTCCCGAAGCGCCGGGTCGCCATGTGCCGGAAGCACCAAGCTGATCCGGTGGCGTCCAGACACGCCCAGCCTCGGCGACAATGTCCCCCAGTTTTTCCAGCGACTCTGCGTAGGGCGCGCTACCACCACGCCATGCCCCGAGCGAGACCTGGCGCATGTTGTCACGCCGCTGGTTCACATTCGTTGCATGCTCTTTCCACACCCGCTTGGTCCATGCCCCATCGGAAAAAGACAGATAGACCTTATCGGCCTTGTCGGCATCGGGAACCATTACGCAACGCCCCGGATAGGCGTGAGAGGGGTTGGCAGCGCAGGCGAACTCCTGCTCATCGGCAGGCGGCTGCAAGCGGCCATCGATGGGCTGCGGGCTATCGGGATCGATCGCTACCACTTCGTCATGAGAGACGTCGACGTACTCGATCAGATAGCCCTTGTCGGTGACGACATGGCCGATCCAGCGGCCACGCGTCTCGTTGAACACGTAGAGAAACCCCGCGCGCAGCAGCCTGAGCGTATAGCGTTGCCCTTCAGGTAATGGCGTTGCCGTGAGGCTTTCATCGAGCAAAGCGCCACTAATCTCGGGGCCAGGAGGGTGGCCGGACTGATCTCCCCCATCCGTCCGCGTAACGGCGTACCGCAGCGGCAAGATCGGCAACCCGCTGCGCTGGCATACGCGACAGTTGGCGATCGACTGTACGTCGTCGGATGCTCCACTCATGTGATGGTCTCCAGTTCCCGTGCCATGGCGAGTAACGACTGGGCTGAGAGGTCTTCACAGCGGCGCACGTAGCTGCCCTGTGTCTCGACCGTCTGATCGAGGCGCCGTCGCATCTCGGGGTGATCGTGAATGTGTGGGTGAAAACGAGCGGCTTGCTCGGCGTGGAGTTGTTGGTCCTCAGCGTCTGTCAGGCCGAGCTGCTGTGCCTTGACCAGCAAGCCGTCTAACTCCCCGTAATCGTCGAATGAGACCGCAGCCTCCGGCTTCAGCATGGCCAGCCGGTCGATGATGGCGTTGAGAGAGGCCATACGATCAATGGATGACCACTGCGAGGCAGACAGCAGCGGTATACGAATCGCCAGGTCGGGCGCCTCGTTGCGCTCGAGCGCCTGCCACTGGCCGTACTGGTCCGGCCAGCGCCAGCAAGTGATAGGGCCCAGCAAGCGATCCATGCTCGCGGTCTCGAGCAGCCAGCAGAGATGACGAAAGACCCTCGGGTCATAGCAGCGGAGCCACCAGCGTCTCCGGCTGCCCGGGCGTGCCTGTTCGAGCGTGAAACGAAAGTGGCTCACCATCTCATCGGCATCCGCTTCACTCTGCAGCAAGGCAGACAGAAAGGCGCTGCCACGCTTGGCATACTGCTCGATCCGCTTGGCCAGATGCTCACGTTGCGTCAGCGAAAGTGACTCCAGGCAGATCAATTGGGGCAGCAACGGATCTCGTACCTTGACGCTCGGCGTTCGCAATGTCCGGCTATCCAGGTCGTCGCGATCGCTGGATGCGACATGCAGCGGGTTCAACAACGCATACCGGTGTTTGTCTGGCTGTAGCCAGTCGAGGTCGAACGGCTTGGCCGCACCAACTCGGGAGGCCGGACTACCCTGCGTTGGGGGCATTTTTTGACACTCCATGATGTCGGCCTCTTCGGCTATAGCGCACTGCCGCCGGCAGAAACCGAGTCGTCTCCGGCAAACTGTGTCTCACAGGCGCCCTCCGGCAGCTCGGGCATCGCGACATCCATGCTCGCCGGCCCGCCAAAGCTGTGCTGAGCGCCTTTGATATCAATCGCACCGGGGCCGTGGACGTCGATATTGCCACCTTCGATACGGATATAGCCGCCGCCGCTGGTGAGCAGGATGCCGTTGGCGGCGTTGATCTCGACCCGCCCTTCGGTGGAGGTGATCTTGACGTCCTTCTCCGCGGTCAGCGCCATCTCGTCGCTCTGGGCCTGCACTTCGACCTTGCCGCGGGCGGCGAAGAGCTTGATGCCGGCGCGGTAGACGAACAGCGAGAGCTTCTCGGAGATCGAGGCGACCAGGCTCTTGCCGGTGGCGACGTTGACGTCCTCGCCGCTGGAGACACTCAGCGAACGCCCCTGGGCCAGGTGGGTCGATTCCGGCGTGCTCATGGTGATGCCGGCGGGCGAGGCCATATGCAGCCAGGGCGCTTTCATGCGCGCCGCTTCGCCACGGCCGCCGCTGTCGGTGGCGCCACGGGCGTTGCTCTGATCAGCATCCGCAAGCTGTTCGCTATTGCCGTAGCGGTCGTCGGCGTCTTCGCCGGCCTGCTTGAGGTGCTCGCGGGCCTCGAGGGCGTCGGCGTTGTGGTCCGCCGCACTCTGGCTGAGGCTGTCGCTGAGCTGGTAGGCGCTGTCGAGCTGCTGCCGTGCCGGCGTCAAATCGAGCTGGTCGCCGCTGGCGCCGAGCTGGCCCCAGCTGGTGAGGTAGAGCCCCTGATTGGCGCGGATGGCGCCATAGGCGTCGGTGCGCAGTTCGAACCCGGTGCCGCGGAAGGCGCCGCGGGTGTTGCCGGTCTGGTGGATCAGGTAGCCGAGGTTGAGCTGGCTCTTCTCCGCTTCGGAGTTGAGACGCACCCGCTCCTGGTCGGTGGCGTCGTCGAAGACGAGTTCGTTGTACTTGCTGCCACGGTAGGTCTTGCTCTTGAACCCGGAAAGCAGGCCGTGGCTGTGCCAGTCGGGGGTCTGCTCGCCGTTGTAGACCCGGCCGGTGATCAGCGGGCGGTCGGCATCGCCTTCGAGGAAGTCGACCAGCACTTCCTGGCCGATACGCGGCACGAACACCCCGCCCCAGCCGGCGCCGGCGTTGGGCTGGGAGACCCGCAGCCAGACACTGGAGTTTTCATCGTTCTGCCCCTGGCGATCCCAGTGGAACTGGACGCGCACGCGGTTGAGGTGGTCGGTGTGGATCTCCTCGTTGGCGGGGCCGACCACGGTGGCGGTCTGGGGTCCGCCGATCACCGGGCGATGGTGGGTCAACGGATGGCGGTAGGGCTGGCTGCGGCGTTGGGCCTCGAGATCGACCAGAAAGTGGCCGGTGCCGCCGGTGGCATAATCCGACAGGCGCTCGCCGGTGGGATCTGCGGTATCCGCTTCGAGACCGTGCGCCTTCTTGGCAGCGTCGAGCTGCGGCTGCAGGCTGCCCGGCAGTGCCTGGAGCTGGGCCGAGACCGGCAGCGCGTTTTCGGCGTGCACGGTCACCCCGAGCAGCAGGAACTGCCGCTCTTCTTCGCCACCGGTGTCGTGCAGCGGGTGCTGGGTGAGTTCGAACCAGCGCCCGACCTGGAGCTGGCGCGCGCCGCCGCTGCCACGGAAGCGCTTGGCGCGGGATTCATGCGATTCGAGACGGTTCTCGGTCAGGCGCTCGCCGCGCTCATAGCCGTGGTAGTAATACTCGCCGGCATAGTCGTAGAGCTCGGTCGGCGGCAGGTTACCCTGATCGCTCAAGGTATCCAGCCCGGTACGCTTGGTCAGCGACGGCTGCTTGTAGTCGAAGGTGCCGACGCTGACCCGGGTGGGCTGCTGAGCGCGCACGCCGCCCCACTGGGTCAGCGCATCCTCGCGCTCGGTGGCTGCCTGACGGTGGAAGCGGATCGCCTGGGGGCTGACCGGCTGGGTGGTATCGACATCGTCGGTGATGACCAGGCGGTGGCCGTCGAAAGTTCGACGTCCGCCCTCGTCGCCGCCGTCAGCCCCTTCGCTATCGTCGCTATATTCGAAGTAATACCAGAGCCCCTCCTCTTCACATAGCCGATTGACGAAGTTGAAATCGCTCTCGCGATACTGCACGCAGTAGCTGCGGGCGGGATAGTCACGACGCAGATCGAAGCGGTAGCGGCCCTTGGCCAGTTCATGACCGTCGAACACCTCGGTGAGGACATCGACGACACTGCGATCCTGGAAGATCCGGCTGTCGCGACCCAGCTCGAGCATGGCCAGCCACGGTACCAGGGTGAGCTGGTAGTAGGTGACGCCACCGTCCTCGCCCAGCAGCGCGGCCTCGGAGACCAGCCCGTGCAAGCGGCGATAGCTGCCGTCGGCCTGCAGGATCGAGAGCCAGGCCGGCTGAGCCATTAGCGTCTTGAGTTCGATGTCGCCCTGCTGGGAGACGCAATCGAGGGTGTAGGTGAAGGGCTCGCTGACCCGTTCCTCGCCCACCAGTCGGTGAGGAATGAACGACGTTCCGGCAAGTTCGAGCGTCAGCAGCCGCTGGGACTGCGACAGGTCGATATCGAAAGTGTCGAGTAGTTCGTTGAACATGTTGTCTTCCTGATGACGGGCTCAGGTTCCGGTGCGACTCGGATAGGCAACCGGGTAGCAGTGACCATGAATGACGCAATTCATTAGGGTAACGCGGTATTCATCGAATGTTTGTAGGAGAATTGCTATTGATGACTAAGACTTTTGATGATTCGGCGTGGAGACTGCTCTCGATAAGCCGTGCCCGAAAGGCACTTGTGTCATCTGAAGCGTTCGGGGCCCTGGGCAGATCGGCATGGCCCGATACTATTCGGTTCGGTGTCGAGGGCCTGTCGGTGTTGGCGCCCTGACTGCACCATCGCGTACTCTAGGCTTTGTACGAAAACTGCCTGCGCTCGCCGACCTTTCGTACCAACCCTAGTGACCTCGCCCATTCGACATCTCGATAAAAGATTTCCCGTATGGCACCTGCCATCCCGCAGACTTTCTCGACATTCAATATCCCCCCGACGCGAAGGCACGTCGACACCATCGACTTCCTGCTCGGGCGACCGTCGCTGGAGCTGCTGCCGGAGGCGTTGCGCCCCAGCGCCCGGAGCTTCCTGTCCTATCTCGCCACCCTGCCCGCCAGCGCCCCTCATCAATGTCCGGCCTGCGCGAGCCGCTCGATCTCACTGGCCATCCCCGCTGGCAGTCGTGGGTTGCGTCGCGATGGCTACTACTGCCGAAACTGCAACAAGCGGTTCAACGTGCTGAGCGGCACGCCGCTTCGCCTGCTGCGCTCGGAAGACAAGTGGAAGCCGTGGATGAGCTATCGGTTCCAGGGGTTCTCCCAAGAGCTGATCGCCACCTTCCTGGGGATCAGCAACAAGGCTTCGATGACCTGGAGCCGGGCCTTCATGGAGGCCATGGCCGACTACGATGCCGACCTGCATCGCTGGTGGGAGGACCATCAGTCCACGCAGGTTTCCGAACTGACGGATGAAGTCGAGGAGGCGCTGGAAGCGTGTGTCGCGGCGCTTGCCGAGCTCACTGTCTTGACCGACAGGCACTGTCCCTACTGCGGTTCCTCATCGAACCAGGTGCTGACCAGCCGGCGCGCTACGGAGTATCAATGTCATGGCTGTGGGCGCCGCTACAACAACCTGACCGAGACGCCGCTTTCACATATCCAGCATAAGGAACTGTGGCCGGAATACCTGCGCCTTCTCGTAGTGGGGTATCACGATACGGAGATCGGGGAGCGGTTGGGGCTGAGCAAATCACTGACCAACCTGTGGCGGCAGCGCTTTCTCGAGTTCATGCAGCCCCGCTGGCCGCTGTTGGCTCACTGGACCCTGTGGCAATGGTCACGGCGTCGCGCCAGCAGCTCTGGCGAGCCACTGCCCTGAAGCGCGGGCAACTCGGAGACCGTCGGTTCGCGGGCGCCAGCCAATCACGCCCACTTGGCAACCCGACGAGCCATGGACCATGCTGAGAGTCCCGCACTCGGCAAGGAGGCCAGCATGAAACCCCATACACTCTGGACCATCATCGGTACGTCCACGGCCATCATCTCCGGCGTGGCAACCCGGGAGGCTCTCAAGCACACCACCCGACGTCACGCCTTCGAACCCCCGGTCAACCCGGACGACCCCGATGTGCGTTGGCGCGAGGCGCTCTTGTGGGGCGCTGCTTCCGGCGTCGCGGTTGGCGTGGGTCGTATTCTGGGCTGGAAAATGGCTTCCAGCGGGCTGCGCCGTGCCCGTCGGACTCGCCGGGGCCAACGCCTGCTTTCACGCATCGAGGATTGAAGGCTGGGTGCGTCACCGGTCGCCCTCGTACAGGGGCCAGTCATACCACCCCTGAACCATGAACGCGAATCTAACTGAGAAATATTCTTGATTGCATAGAGGTCTCTAAGGATAATCCCCGGGCCCGCCACTAAAAAAATCGCGGGCCTGTCAACAGGGATCATTCACTCTTGGGGATCATCACGATGAGCGGCCGCAATCGCACGATCGTGGGTCGCGGGAATCCGCCATGGTGGCACCAGACCACCATGGCGCTTTTCTGCGGCTCCGCACTACTCACCCTTCCCGCGATCGGGAACGCGCAGCAGACGGAAGATCGAGACGGGGCGTATCGTCTCTCTCCCGTCATCGTCAATGCGCAAGCGGCACCCGACGACGACAGCGAAACCGTCGTCGCACGGGAGCTTTGGGTAGGCGGCAAGGTCGCCACGAGCATTCAGGACACGCCTGCCTCCGTCTCGGTCATCACCCAGAAAGAGATCGAGCAGCGCGGCGCCCAGACGACTGAGGAGGTGCTGCAATACACCCCCGGGGTCATCACCGACTACTACGGCACCGATGACCGCAACGACTATTTCCAGATTCGCGGCTTCCAGGCCACGACCTATCGCGACGGCATGACCCTGGGTTCCATGCGCGGCGTGCGAGAAGATCCCTACGCCTACGAGCGTATCGAAGTCCTGCGCGGTGCCAACTCCACGCTGTTCGGCCCGGCCGATCCGGGTGGATCGGTCAACTTCGTCAGCAAGCGGCCGCGTTTCGAACGCTTCGGCGAAGGTTTCCTCTCCTACGGCTCGTTCGATCACAAGGAAGCCGGTATCGATGTCGGTGATGTCCTGGATTCGGGCCAGACCCTCGCCTACCGCTTCATCGGTAAGATTCAGGACAGCGACCGCGAGTACGATCACTCGAAGAACAACAACGGGCTGTTGATGGGTGGCCTGACGTGGGAACCGACGGATCAGACCTCGGCGACGCTGATCGTCGACTACCTCAATCGCGACGACACCCCCAACAGCGGCGGCTATCCGCTAGATCGGGAGTACGATCGCGACGACTTCTTCGGCGAGCCGGGCTTCAACGATCATGATGTCGACCGGACCAGTGTTACCGGCCAGCTGATCCACGATTTCGAGAACGGCCTGACCCTGCGCGCCAACGTTCGCTACAGCGATCTGGAGGACGACTTCCGCTACGTCTACATCACCGACTCCGCGACGCGCGTCGGCACGTTGGTGGATCGCGACTACTTCGGCACCGATACCGATGCTCACGAATTCATCGGCAACACGATCCTGCAGTACGACGCCAGTTTCGGCGACATCGACAGCAGTACCCTGGGTGGCGTCGAGTACCGCGATGCCTCGACCGACTCCCGCTCCATCTACGGGGATGCGGCGCCCATCGATATCGCCGACCCGGTCTACAGCGGCAGCCCCGGCGACCTCACGCCCTACCGCTACGAAAAACAGGATTACCGGACTCGCTCGGTCTTCCTGACGCAGAATCTCTCGTTCTACGATCGCGTCGTCGTCAGCGCCGGCGTGCGCAACGACTCGATGGATCTCTCGAGCGAGGGGGAGTCCTATGGGGCGGCATTCGACGATAGCGACGACTTCTCGGAGACGACCGTTCGCGGTGCGCTGACCTATATCGTCAATGACGAGCTCTCCACTTACGTCAGCTACGTGGAGTCGGTGGCGCCACCGACCATCGGCGTCACGCCGGAACGGGGCAAGCAGCAGGAGATCGGGCTGAAATACTCGCCCCAGAGCATGAACGCCCAGTTCTCGGCGGCAGTCTACAACCTGGAAAGAGACGACGTGACCATCGCCGTGGTGCAGGACAACGGCGCCATCGACCAGCAGACCGTCGGCAAATCCCGGGCACGCGGCCTCGATCTCGAGGTCAAGGCCGAGCTCACCGACAGCCTGAGCGTCGTCGGTGGCTACTCCTACCTGGATTCGGAGGTCGAGGAGGGCACGCTGCGCGATGGCACCTCGATCAAGGGCAACGACTTCGCCATCGCGCCGAAGCACACCGCCATGCTGTGGGGCTACTACACGCTCCCGGGCGAGCAGATGAGCGTCGGCCTGGGCGCCCGCTACACCGACGGCTACTACTTCGACGCCGCCAATACGGCGAAGAGCGATTCGGCGACCCTGATCGATGCGGCCTTCGACTACCGGATCGTCCGGAACACCGACTTCACGGTCAACGTCAGCAATCTCTTCGACGAACAGCACATCGTCGGCTCCGGCACCGCCAACTACTACAACCCGGGACGCGAGATCCGGGCGAAAGTCAGCTACCGCTGGTAGGGCCGAGGCCGGCATGCGGTGAGATTCCGAGCGGCCCCGGCCGCTCGGAATCCACGTCTCTCCTCCTGCCATGCGCGTCGCCGGATTCTCGAGGGCCAACGAGATATCGGCATGGCGAAGGCCCGCGATCGGACCAGCGCCAACCAGAGGCGCGGCCCTAAGCCTCCGACACTGGTGCAATCGCCCGCGTCATCGAGAGGCTAGCACTGTCATGCGTCCTCTCTACTCCGCCCACCCTCTCCTCGGCTTTCACGCCGGGCTCGGCAACAGCGAGCGATTCGCTTCGACGACCTCCCTCAACACCTCGATGAAATGCTCCGCCGCCGGCGTCAGTTCTCGGCGGCGCGACGTCAGCACTCCGATGTCACGATAAAGCCTTTCCCGGATCGGGATCAGGCAGACATCGTCACGGCGAAACATCATCTTGAGCGATGACGGCAGCGCGCTGACGCCGATGTCGTTGGCAACCATGCCGAGAATGGTCGACTGATAGGCGGCAACCTGTACCGGCAGCATCGACTTGCCGGTCATGGCGAACCCCTTCTCGGTCAGGCGCCGCATGCTGGTCCGGGATTTCATGGCGATGAACGGCCACTCGACGATCTGCTGCCAGCTCACTTCGGAAGCGCCGGCCAAGGGATGGCGCGGCGAACAGACGAAATAGAGGTAATCCTTGTAGATCGGCTGGAAGTCCACCTCATCGACGGCGGTCGGAGCCACGCTGACGCCGAAATCGACATCGCCCGCTATCACCTGCTGATAGATCGGCTCGTCGCTCTCCTCCAGGTACTCCAGCCCGATATCGGGATAGCGGGCCTGAAACGAGGCCATGGCAGCAGGAATCAGGCTACCGCCGACGGTGAGCAGGGCCGCGAAGCTCAGGCGGCCCCGCTGGCCATTGGCGAGCGCACGCATATCCTGCATGCCCCGCTCCAGCCTGGCGAGGACCCGCTCCGCCACTGGCAGAAAATCCTGGCCGGCGGCCGAAAGTCGCACCTTCCGGGTTGTCCGTTCGAACAGCCGCACGCCGAGAATGTCCTCGAGCTGACGAATCAGGTGACTTAGCGAAGGCTGAGAAAGATGAAGCTTTTCAGCCGCTTCGGTGAAGCTGCCAAGATCAGCGACGGCAATAAGCGCCTCGAGCTGACGCGCAGTGACGTTATTCATCGGAATATCCAATCAATCCATTCTTCATTCGAATTTATCCGATTAATCACGCCACGTATTCTGCTTTTCCCCTCCCCCTCGCTTTCAAGGGCACACCATGCTCAAGCAAGTCATCGATCTCCACGAAATTCTCGACAGCCCGAGCGCTTCCGGCGAGCGCGTCAAAGCGTACCTGGTCGGCTGCGGCGCGGCACCGGAGACCATCAACGTCATCCGCGTGACATCGGAAAAAGGCGCGAGCGACTTTCTGCATGTGGCGATCGCCGGAAGCGCTGGCAAGCAATCCGGCGGCGGGGCACCGACGCTGGGCGTGATCGGTCGGCTCGGCGGGATCGGTGCGCGCCCGGGGATCACCGGTTATGTCTCCGACGGCGATGGCGCGCTGGCGGCGACCGCGGCCGCGGCCAAGCTGATCGGCATGGCCGCAAACGGAGACCGGCTCGCGGGCGACGTGATCGTGACGACCCACATCTGCCCCGACGCGCCGACCCGCGAGCACCATCCGGTGCCGTTCATGGATTCGCCGATCAGCTTCGAGGACACCTGGGCGCACGAGATCGATCCCGCCATGGATGCCATCGTCTCCATCGATACCACCAAGGGCAATCGCATCATCAACGTCCGAGGCGTGGCGATATCGCCCACCGTCAAGCAGGGCTACATCCTGCGCACCAGTGAAGACCTGATGGATATCCTGTCTCGCGTCACCGGCCGCCTGCCGGAAGTGTTCGCGCTGACCCAGCAGGACATCACGCCCTACGGCAACGGTTTGCATCATCTCAACAGCATTCTGCAGCCAGCGGTCGCAACCGCGGCCCCGGTGATCGGTGTGGCCTTGGCCGCCGAAACCGCCGTGGCGGGCTGTGCCACCGGCGCCAGCCACGAAGTGGATATCGAGCAGGCCGCACGTTTCGCCGTCGAGGTCGCCAAGGACTTCACCGCCGGCAGTTGCCAGTTCTTCGACACCGTGGAGTTCGGCCGGCTGATCGAGCTCTACGGTGAGCAGACCCGTTTCCAGCAGGGCGGCGCGCGAGGATGAGCAATAAGGCCTGCAAAGCGCGCCTCGGTATTGTCACCATCGGCCAGTCGCCGCGCAGCGATCTGCATGAAGATCTCGCCACGCTGCTCGACGCGAGCGTCGAGTTCGTCGAACGTGGCGCGCTCGATGCGCTGACCCTGGAACAGATCGAGCTCCGCTATCCGGTGAGCGACCAACCGCAGGTGCTGGTTTCGCGAATGCGGGACGGCCGTCAGGTCACCATCGCCGAATCCGATCTCGAACCGTTGCTGGAGGCGGCGATCAGTACCATGGCGAACGACGACGACGTCGACGCCATCGTCGTGCTGTGCACCGGCGAGCTTCCGGAGTATCGCCATCTGGACGTGCCGGTGCTGTCGCCGAAACGCCTGGTCAGCCACGGCATTCAGGCGCTGTTCCCCGGGGGCAGGCTGCTGGTGATGAGCCCGGAGCCACGGCAGATGGCGAACACCCGCACGCGCTGGGAAGCGGCAGGATTCAGTGTCGAGACCCTCAGCGCGTCCCCCTATGGTGATGCTGCCGAGCTGGATCGGGCCGCACGTCGAGCCGCGGCGATGTCCGGCGATCTGCTTTACCTCGACTGCATGGGCTACACCCTGGCCCATCGGCGGCGAATTTCGGCGCTCTCCGGTCACCGCACCGTCACGCCCAGACAACTCGTTTTCGGCGCGGCCAACCTGCTGCTGGCTGTCTGAAGCATCGAACACAACAATGAGAAAGGTCACGACATGAACGACACAACGCAGCCGGCCACGCCCGATGTCGAGGGCGCCCAGGGAAAGCGCCGTCATCCACGCTTCTTCGCACCCGGCCAGATGGTGGTCAACGTCATCGTCTGCGTGCTGGGAGCGATCATCGGCATGGAGCTGATCACCCGCGTCGGCATCACGCCCAATACCTCGATCATCGGTGCGCTGATCGCGATCCTGCTCTCCTACATTCCACTGCGGCTGTTCCGCCGCTACCGTTCGTTGGAGAGCCAGACCCTGGTACAGACGACGATATCCGGCGCAACCTTCTCGGCGGCCAACGGCCTGCTGCTGCCGCTGGCGATCCCGTTTCTGATGGGAGAATCCGGGATGCTGGTGCCAATGCTGGTCGGCGCGGCGCTGGCGGTGATCACCGACGCCTCGATTCTCTATTTCTCCTTCGACAGCAAGATCTTCTCGGCCCGCGCGGCCTGGCCGCCGGGACTGGCTACGGCGGAAGCGCTCAAGGCCGCTGCCAACAAGGGACGTAATGCCCTGCTGCTGCTGGTCGGCATGGTCTGCGGCGGGGTCGGCAAGGCGTTCGGCATTCCCGCGGACATGTTCGGCATCGCCTGGATCGCCAATGTCTTCGCCATGTGCGCGCTCGGTCTGGGCCTGATTCTGCGCGGCTACTCCGAAACGCTGTTCGGCTTCGACATCAGCACCGCCTATATTCCCCACGGGATCATGATCGGTGCCGGCCTGGTGGCGCTGATCCAGATCCTGCTGCTGATGCGGCGTGATCGCCGTCACAGCGAGGCCAACGGCGAATCGACCCAGCGCCCGACCCGGTCGGCTCTGCAGATGCGTACCGCCATGATGAGCGGCTTCGGCGCCTACCTGATCATCGCGCTGATCCTGGCGCTGGGCACCGGCATTTATACCGGTATGTCGGTCGGCATGCTGATCGGCTGGCTGATTTTCGCTGCGCTGGCGGCGATGGCATCGGAGTTGATCGTGGGCATCGCTGCCATGCATTCGGGGTGGTTTCCGTCGTTCGCCACGGCGCTGATCTTCCTTGTCATCGGTATGCTGGTCGGCTTTCCGACCACAGCGCTGGGCATTCTGGTCGCCTTCACCGTCGCGACCGGCCCGGCATTTGCCGACATGGCGTACGACCTCAAGGCTGGCTGGACCATCCGAGGCGAAGGCAGCGATCGTGAATACGAGATGGATGGCCGCCGCCAGCAATACTTCGCCGAGCTGTTCAGCTTCGGCGTGGCGATCGTGATCGTGGCGTTCGCATTCCAGGCTTACTTCGCCGCCGATCTGGTGCCACCAGTGGCGCGCGTCTACGTCGCCACCATCGACGCCGGCGCCAGCCTCGACGTCGCCAGGCAACTGCTGATCTGGGGTGTCGTCGGCGCCATCATTCAGTTCGCCGGCGGCGTGTCACGTCAGATCGGCGTGCTGCTGGCCACCGGGCTGTTGATCACCTCCCCCATTGCCGGCATCGTGATCTACCTGGCTCTGCTGGTACGCTGGATCGTGGTCAAGCGCTTCGGCTTGGCCGGCAGCCACAAGCTCTATGTCCTGGGCGCAGGCTTCATCACCGGCTCGGCGCTCTACAGTTTCTTCTCCTCGACCCTGAAACTGGGCTCGAAATAAATCCGCCAAGGCCCCCGTCATGGGTGACGGGGGCCTTGGCGTCTGGGAGTCTTCCAATGTCACGCCTTCTGCTACTGAGCAGTTCTCGAGCCGGAACCACCGGCTATCTCGATCACGCCCGGTCGCTGATCGCCGATTTCCTCGAAGCCAACCCGGCGCCGATCGAGCGAGTGCTGTTCGTCCCCTTTGCCGGTGTGGGCAAGAGCTACGACGCCTATCTCGAGCAAGTGCGCCCGGCATTCGCCTCCGTCGGGATCGAGGTCGAGAGCATTCATCAGGCGCCGGACCCGAAAGCCGCCATCCACGAGGCGCAGGCCATTGCGGTCGGCGGCGGCAACACCTTTGCGCTGGTCAAGCGGCTCTACGACGCCGACCTGCTTGGTACCCTCCGTGAGTGCATCGCGGCGGGCACGCCGTACATCGGCTGGAGCGCCGGCTCCAACATCGCCGGGCCAACGCTCTGTACCACCAATGACATGCCGATCGTCGAGCCGCCGAGCTTCATCACACTCAGCCTGGTGCCGTTCCAGCTCAATCCGCACTTTCTGTCCGGCAAGCCCGCCGGTCACAACGGCGAGAGTCGCGAGGAGCGCCTGGCAGAGTATCTCGCGCTCAACCCCGAGGCGCGGGTCGTCGCGCTGCGCGAGGGGACGGCGCTGCGCCGGGAAGTGGATACGCTCACGCTCATCGGTGAACTCGATGGGGAGTCGTTCACCAGGAACGGTCAGCAACCGCTGCCCGCCGGGAGCCGGCTGGATCATCTGCTGGCTCGGGGCGCGAGCCGGTAGCCGGCGCCTGATGACTCGCGAGGACCGGCAACCTCCCGTGTATCTCCAGCGCTGAATTCGGTCAGTCCCGCCACCCGACACACCGCAAGGTGCCGGACATTGGCCACTGCTGCGGCGCTGGATCGCGGGCGGTTCAAGAAGTCGGTGCGATCGCCGATAATGACCGAATGAGCAAGCCTGCTCGCCCGCCGCCAGCGCATGATCGTTCGAAGACGCCGTGACGGCAGAACTTTTCCGCCAAGCCACGACGGATCGACACGAACATGGCGTTCGACCCTGCCACGATATTGACCCTGACCATCGCCATCTCGGCCGCCGCTGCGCTCTACCTGCTGATGGAGTGGCGCGGCGCCCGCGACGTCTCGTTGCTGTTCTGGTCCACCGGTTTCGCCTCGATCACGCTGGGCTGTTCGCTCGCGCTGCTGCGCGCCAGCGGCCACTTCTTCATCGGCGTCTGGTTCGCCAACGGCCTGCTGGTATTCGCCCACTGGATGTTTCTGCTCGGCGTCACGCGCTTCGTCGAGCGACGGCTGTCGGCCTGGTGGTGGTTGGTCGTCGCGGTCTGGTGCGCGCTACTGCTGCTGCCGGACGGGCAGGCGTCGTCGAAACTCTATCTGATCGTCAACTCGCTGCTGGTGGCGATCGTGTCGCTCCGGGCCAGCCTGCTGCTGCGTCTGGAGGCCGACGTCGCCACGCTCGGCACTCGTCAGTTGCACTACACGCTGCTCGTCCATGGCGCGTTCTACCTGAGCAAGGTCGGACTGGCACTGGTTCCCGGTACACTGATCGACCTCGTCGTCTACCAGGGCGCAGTGATCCGCATCTCGTTGGTCGAGGGGGTGATGGCGATCCTGCTGATCGCCTTGTCGATGACCGGGACGGTGCGGTATCGGCGGGAGCGCCAGATCGAACAGCTCGCCGAGCGTGACCCGTTGACCGCACTGTTCAACCGCCGGGCCTTCGAGGCGCGCACGCCACGATTCTTGAACCACGCTTCCAGCAAGCGGCCGGGGGCGCTGCTGCTGATCGACGTCGACAACTTCAAGCTGGTCAACGACCTCCACGGCCATGCGGCGGGCGACCGACTGCTGATCACGTTGAGCGACCTGATTCGGGAGGCGCTGCCGGAAGAGGCCCTCGCCGCCCGACTCGGCGGCGACGAGTTCGCCATCATGCTGCATGACGTCATGCCCAAGGACATTCGGCAACTCAGCGAGACGTTGCGCGCGCGCTTCCATGAAACCGCTGCGCAGAACTTCGACACCCCGGATGCGGTGACGTTGAGCGTCGGCGCCACATACTTCGAGCAGCCACCCGGCGATCTCGAATCCCTGATCGGCCACGGTGACGTGGCACTTTACGACGTCAAGCGCAGCGGCCGAAACGGCACACGCATACTCGAGTTGACCGAGCATAGCCGGGCGTGACGATGCACCAGGGCCAGGCGCTACGACCCGGACTTCAATGAGGAAGCCGGCTACCGATGGGCTGCCGCCGGATAGCGATGGATCAGATCCAGCAGCACGCCATTGGTCCAGCCGAACCCATCGACGACATCGTACTCGCCGCCGCCGCCCACAGCGGGGTCGACCACGTCGTATTTCTCGACCAGTTTGCCGGTCTGCCGGTAGACCGCGCGGTTGGTCTCGATCCAGCGACGGGCGATGGTTTCGGCCAGGTCGTCGTGTCCGTAACGGTCGAGCCCCGCAACCGCCAGCCACTGCAGCGGCGCCCAGCCATTGGGCGCGTCCCACTGCTCGCCGGTCTCACGCGTGGTGGTGACCATGCCACCGGCGCGCAGCAATTCGCGCCGCACCGTTGCGGCCGTGGCGTCAGCCCGGGCCGGGTCGGCGACACCGAACGCGAGCGGGTACACCATGGCGGCGGAAATCGCATCGGTCAGGCGCCCCTCCCGCCAGTCGTAGTCGGTGTAGTACCCCCCGTCCTGCTGCCAGAAGACCCGGTTGATCGCGCTCTGGCGGCGCTCGGCCATCGCCTCGAAGCGCGCGGCCTGGGCAGCGTCGCCTTGCACCCGCCATGCCCGAGCCAGGGTGCGCTCGAGCTGATACAGCAGGGCGTTGAGATCCACCGGCAGGATATCGCGGGTCTCGATGGTGGTCTGGTGCTGGCCATCGGCCATCCAGCGCGAGCTGAAATCCCAGCCACTTTCGGCGGCGGCCCGCAGATGCCCGTACAGTTCGGGCGCCGGGCGGTCGCTGCGCGCGGCCAGCTCCCGTTCGGCGGCATAGGCCTCCGGCCGCGGCCAGTTCTCGCTGCCGTGGTAGCGGTTGAGCAGGGTGCCGTCGGCCAGCTCGACCACGTGCTCGCGCGCCTCGCCGGGGCCGATCTCATCGGCGCCGCGCATCCAGTAGTGGTGTTCTCGCATCAATTCGGGCAGGTAGCGGCGATAGACGTCGTCGCCGTCGTGCTCCGCCAGCAGTGCCACCATCGGGGCAAAGAACGGCGGCTGACTGCGGGTCAGGAAATAGGTTCTGGTGCCGTTGGGGACGAAGCCGTAGGTGTCGATCAGCCAGGCAAAATTGCCGACCATGTCACGCACCAGATCGAAGCGGTCGCTGCGCGCCAGCCCCAGCATGGTGAAGTAGCTGTCCCAGTAGAACATCTCGTTGAAGCGTCCACCCGGTACCACGTAGGGTTCCGGAAGCGACACCAGGCTGCTCCAGGGGCCTTCGTCGGTGGCCGCCGGATCCCGGGTCAGGTAGGGCCAGAGGTTGACGATATGGGCCTCGATCGAGGTGTCGGCGTCCTCGCCAAGACGCGTCTCGTTCTCCGGGCGCGGATCGAAGTTGGCATCCACGAAGGCCTGCAACCGAGCCTTGCCGATTGTCCCTTCCCGCTGTCGCAGTTGCTCGAAGTCGGCCACGATCGCCGCCGGATCGCGCTTGGGCACCAGGTCGACCACCGACTTTCCGTCCGGGTAGAGTTTCGCCATGGCGACCGCTTCCATGACCGGCCCCCAACTGCGATCCGGGGATTGGCTGGCCGTCTTGGCGGGTGGCTCTCGCGAAGGCTCCCGCTCGAGGCCCTGGGTGCTGCAACCGCCCAGCAGCAGGCCCGCCAGCAGCAGCGTGGCCCACCCTAGCCTCGCCTGCCGAAAATCCCCAATCGTCGTCATCGTCGCGCTCCTCACGGCCAGGTGTCGGAGCTCCTAGCTAGCCAGACTTCGGCAGCGAAGCCCATGCCGCTTTCGGGGTAGGCGTTTGTCCGAATGAACAACGCCCCGATCCTGGATCGAGGCGTTGCGGCAGCGAGAAGGGCGATGCCCGCCGGGCGGGCTACAAGGCGCCGTCGGCGATCGCCCGGGCCATCGTCGGGGAGAGCGGCAAACGCGGCAGCAGCGTCGCCTGATAGGCGTGGTAGAGGTCGGCCTTGCCGCTCCAGACTTCGCTGGACGGGCGGTTGTGGCGGTCGAGCTCCTGCCACCAGCTGCCTCGCTCGCGATCGATCAGGAAGCGATCGATGTAGTCCCAGAAGCGGCGATACCAGACCTCGTAGGTCGCGTCGCCGGTACGCTTGAGCAGCAGGGCCGCGGTGGCGGCCGCCTCCGCCAGGGTCCAGTGCATTCGCTCGTGCACGACCGGACGGTTGTTCCAGTCGTGGGTGTAGACCAGGCCCGGTTCCCCATCCACGTGCCAGGCCAGTTCGGTGGCGCTGCGGAACAGCCCCTGGGCATCCTCCACCAGCCAGCCGGGCGCCGCTTCGCCGTGGCGCAGCAGCCCCCCCTCGAGATGCAGCAGCAGTCGGGCCCACTCGAAGGCGTGACCGGGCGTCGCGCCATAGGGCCGGAACTGATCCTTGGGCGTGTCTTCGTTGTAGTCGCGCCACTCGTTCCAGTGACTGTCGAAATGCTCCACCACGCGGTAATCGTTGGGCTTGGCGTGGGCGTGGATGATCTTGTCGGCGATGGAGAGCGCGCGAGCCCGCCATTTGGGCTCGTCGAGGACGTCGGCCAGTTGCAGGAAGGCTTCGGTGGCGTGCATGTTGCTGTTGCCGCCGCGGTAGGCCTCGTCTTCGCGCCAGTCGTGGGAGAACCCCTCGCGCATGCGTCCTTCGTCTTCCGACCAGAAATGGGTCTCGATCACGCCGATGATGTCGTCGAGCAGCGGTCCGGCCGCTTCGTCGCCGGCCTGCCAGGCGCTGGCCGCCGCCAGCGCCACGAAGGCATGGATGTAGGCCTGTTTGGTCTGCGTCTCCCCCGCCTTCGGTCGCTCGCCATACCAGCCACCGTGTTCGTCGTCCCGCAGGCCCCCCCGCAGCGCCGCCACGCCATGGGCGACCAGCGGCATCATGCCGGGCTCGCCACGCATGGCAGCCAGGGCAAAGCAGTGGGTCATGCGGGCGGTGATCATGGTGTCGGGGTTGGCATCGGCGGGCAGCCGGCCATCTTCGTCGAGCGCGGCAAAGCCGCATTCGGGATGACGCGAGGCGCGGTAGAACGCCAGCAGGCGTTGCCCCTCGCTCTCCAGCCAGTGATGGTGTGCCGGCCGGTCCAGCCAGCTCTCCTGCCGCGGCGGCAGATTGGGAGTCGTACCTGGCATGCTGTAGGGCCTCCTCTGCCCTGTCGTCTCTCATGCGTTGTGAAAGTGCCTGCGCTCATCCACGCGGCGTCAGCCATCGCCGGGAGGCCAGCCGGGCCCGTTGCGCCGACGCTTGCCTTGCGCCCCACAAGATAGAGGGAGTGCGTTGGCCCATCGGGAACGGGCCTGGCCCTGGCTATCGCTCGCCAATCTTTCAGGCAGCGCCTGGAGAATGTCTCTGCGGGATTCGTATCGAGCGCGGGTCTATTCACCCCGCCCGGGCGGCAAAAGTCCATTCCACCTTCGCCGCCCTGTTCGACGCGGATCAGCCATTGACGACCATTCCACCATTGGGGTGAAGCGTCTGGCCACTGATGAAGGAGGCGTCGAGTGAGGCCAGAAAGACGTAGCAGGGACCCAGCTCGGAGGGCTGTCCGGCGCGCCCCATGGGGGTATCGGAACCGAAGTCCTCGAGCATCTGCGGGTCATGGGCGCCCAGCGTGGCGGGTTGGAGCGGCGTCCATACGGGGCCCGGCGCCACGGCGTTGACACGAATGCCGCGACCGACGACCTGGTTCGAGAGGGAGCGGGTGAAACCGACGATCGCCCCTTTGGTCGCGGTGTAGTCCACCAGGAAATCGGGGCCGATATAGGCATTGACCGACGTGGTGTTGATGATCGCGTCATCCTCGCCCAGGTAAGGTAGCGCCGCCTTGGTCAGGTAGAACATGCCATGCATGTTGGTGGCGAACGTCTCCCGCCACAGCTCGTCGTCGAGTTCCGTGAGGTCGGTGCACACCTGCTGGGTACCGGCGTTGTTGACCAGCACGTTGAGCCCGCCAAAGGTCTCGATCACCTGATCGAGCGCCCCGCGACAGAAGGCGGCGTCACGAATGTCACCCGCGATCAGCAGGCAGCGGCGACCCTCGGCCTCCACCAGCCGCTGGGTCTCGCGGGCGTCGTCATCCTCGCTGAGGTACATCACCGCCACGTCGGCGCCTTCCCGGGCGAAATGGATCGCCACCGAGCGGCCGATGCCGCTGTCGGCACCGGTAATCAGCGCGACCTTGTTTTCCAGCTTGCCGCTTCCGCGATAGCCGGGGCGAATGAACTCCGCGGGCGGCTGCATCAGACTCTCCTGGCCGGGTAGGGTCTGGCTCTGGGCATGAATCTTCGTTTTCTCTACCACGTTGCGATCTCCCTGCAAACGGAATGGATGAATCGAGTCACCTCCGAAAAAAAACCATGGTAAGCATTGGCACCGGAGAGTGATGATGGATCTATTCAGTCCTAGTCGAGTCGCTCCGATGCTGCAAGCCGACAACGGCCGGCGAGATGACGAATCGCCACTGGTCCGCCCCGGGAGGTGGGCGTCACATCGGCAGAGACAGCGTGGCTGGGGGAATAAAAGGTTTGGCGAGCAACACGAGGGAAAGAAGGCACATCGGAAAGAGATTCGGTGGGTCGATCCACGACAGGATCGCTTCCGTCGATACCGCTCGTCCTGAGCGCCACCGAATCGTCAAGCGCTCCTTCGTTTGACTGCAATACGTTCGACTACCGTAACGTTTCGACTCCGTCCACGCGGCGATCCGAGACACCGATGGTCCGCCGAGGAGCGGGCGGCCTGCCCGTCTTCAGGAGATCCCTCCCCTGTCGCACCTTCCTGGCGCCTCCTCGCGGTCATCACAAGATAGGCGCCCGGCGTCCCGGCCAATAGATTCAAATGCGCCGGTACAGGCAGTGCATTTGCGGGGAAAAATACTTTTCACAACATCATGTTACCCTGGGTTTCAATACTCCCCCTGAAAACCGCGCTGGCGCGCCCAGACGATCGCCTCGCCGCGACTGTGAACGCCCAGCTTCTGGTAGAGCGACGCCACGTAGTTGCGCACGGTGCTATGGGCCAGATCCAGCCGGGTGGCGATGCGCTTGTCCGAGAGTCCGGCACAGATCAGCCCCAGGACATCGCGCTCGCGGGCACTGAGGTCCGCCAGTGCCGTTTGCTGGGTTCCCGAGACATCGGTGCCCGCATCGCGAACATTGGCCAGCTTTTCCACCAGCGTACGAGTGAACCAGGATGCATCTTTCATCACCGCCTCGATCGCATCGGAAAGCTGGTTCTCGTAACGCTTGCGCTCGCTGATATCCACCAGGGTCAGCAGCAGGCAGGCACGACGATTGATTTCGACCGCCTCCGCTGCCAGCACGTAGATGGTGGGCGCGTGGACGTCATCGACGCCCTGCACCTCCATGCCCTCCACATGGCCTGACTCCCCCAGTGCCTTCAGCAACTGCTTGCGTGTCTGCGGCGTGAAGAGCGAATAGTCCTCCAGCCCGGGCGGGTCCGACGCATTGGCGCGACGGACCAGATCGCGCTCGAAGGCCGCATTCGCTTCGATCAGCGTCAGGCTGTCGGCTGAGACCAGAGCCGTGGGGACCGGCGACATCTGGAACACCGTGGCGAACAGCGCCTCGCTCTGGCGCAGGGCGTGCTGTGCCTGGCGGGCCGGTTCCAGATCGGTGAAGGTCAACAGCATGCAGGGGGCGTTCTCGACGTCGATCGGTTGACCGGCGACGATCACGCTCTTGCTGGCGTTGTCCTGTCGGCCGAGTTGCAGGACCGCTTCGGTCTGGGGGATCGACCGGCCGGCACAGAGCCGCTGGATCGCCGACTCGCGCTGAGGCGAATGGGCGAACACGTCGAACTCGTAGATCGAACGCCCCAGGATCTCCTCGGCTGCCAGCTCGGCCATGTCCAGGAAGCCCTGATTGGCGCGAATGAAACGCTGACTATCGAGGCGGCAGATCAGCGCCGGCGCCGGATTGGCGTTGAACGAGCGCTCGAAGCGCTCCTCGGCGCTCGTGAGTTCGGTGATGTCCTCGATGATCAGGGCCAACGCGTCGGGGCGGCCCTCCCGCGAGAGCGTCCTGCCTCGCACCCGGTGATGACGAACGGGCAGTTCGGGGTCGGCAGGTCGGACTTCGAGGATCACGTCCTCGAACGCTTCTCCCTCCAGCAGGCGCTCCATTGGCGACCGCCCCTCGCCGACCTCATGGTGATTGCGATAATAGAGCTCGAAGCGCCGTCGATAGGCGTCGACGTCGGGCCCCAGTTCCTCGATCGATTCGGCCCCGTGCATCTTCAGCGCCGCCGGGTTGGCCCAGCGCAGGCGTCCATCGGGATCCAGCAGCACGATGCCGTCGGAGAGATCGGCGATGAGCTGGTGCAGCGGCGACTGAATCACGCCGGGATCGTCTTTCGGTTCCGACATCTCGTTTCACCACCCTCGGTCATGCTCGGCATCGATCACGACGCCGGGCGCTGTTCGAATCGCACACGCCATCCCCGTGTCGACCGACGCTCTGCGCAGCTCGGGTCAGCTACTTGCCACACCGAACGCCCACCCCACCAGCGCCGTGACCCCCATCGCCAACGCGCCCCAGAAAGTGACCCGCACGATGGCCACCCATAGACGCGACCCCCCGATTCGGGCCGACAGCGCACCCAGCAACGCCAGCGCCAGCAACGACCCCAACGCCACCGTGACGGACGTCGCCATCGTGAACTGGGCCAGCAGCAAGCAGATCATCGGCAGCGCCGCGCCGGACAGGAACATCAAGGCCGACGCCATGGCCGCCTGAAGCGGCCTCGCCTGATTGACGGTGCTGAATCCCAGTTCGTCGCGGGCATGGGCAGCCAGCGCGTCATGGTGCATCAGCTTCTCGGCGACTTCGTGAGCCAGAGCAGGCGCCAGTCCACGGGCTTCGTAGATCTCCGCCAGCTCGCGCACCTCGTGGGCATAGTTGGCCTTGAGCTCGCGCCGCTCCCGCGCCAGATCGGCGCGCTCGGTATCCTTCTGCGAGCTGACCGAGACATATTCGCCCGCCGCCATCGACATCGCGCCGGCCACCGCCCCGGCCGCCCCGGCCGTGAGCACCCCACTCAGACCCGCACCCGCCGTCGCCATGCCGATCACCAGGCTGGCGGTCGACACGATACCGTCGTTGGCGCCCAGTACCGCGGCCCGCAACCAGCCCACGCGGTCCGAATAGTGGCGCTCCTTGGGTATGGTCATGCCCGGCTGCTGCCCTGACTCCAATTTCATGCCGCTCTCCGTCCTCTTTCCGTCGTACCCGTCGTCTCTACCGCCCTGTCCAGAGCACCGAGTCCGTCCATCTTAAGTCAAGCCGTCCACGGAGAGACAAGCTTTCTGCACCCATTCGAATTCTCTGATAAAGCGATTTCTGTCTCCCTCTCCAACCGACCGAAATGGCGCTGATCTCAGATCAACGACAGGCGCATTTTTTCCCTGGAACCGGCATCTGTCTTGTCGCCGACTTCGCCTGTCTTTTATCCGATGTAAAGATTTCCACCCGATATCCAATCGACACTTTATTCGGCTCTCGCAGGATTCTAACGCTCGCCCTTGTCGCCTCATCCGAAAGACGCCGCGACCTAGCACAAACCAATATTGGTGATATTTACCACCTTGGTATTAATCACATCAGCTACAACTCGCCAAAATCGATTATAAATTATTGATTTTTAGATAAAAATATAAACACCCAATAACCATAGTTAATACCTTTGTCTTTATAGACCATGGTTACAATGAAAGTTTACGGAGTTATGGAAATAATGGCTCCCCACAAGCGAAGCCCGATCGCACCAACGAAGGCCAATCCGGCCGATGGGGAACATCACTGGTTTTCGCCAAAACAGGCACTGCCCCAGGCAGAGGACCGAATCGACTTTGACGCCTCTTCCCGGTGATCCGTTGTCGCTGAAAAACGACAGAAAACACCGATGGCAGCATGATCGCTCCATGGCGATTGGCGGTATGGGGTCGGACCAACGGTGACGATATCCAGGGAATACGGCAACGATACTCATAGTTAATAAAAAATGGATTGACTCATATCTCTTTCGATATCGATGGCGATATTGAGTATGTCGAGCACGACGCTTTGGCAGAGCCATTCACGACTCCCCCGATACGTCGGTGGCGATTCTCTCCCAGAGCGCCTTGCGTAGCCGAATGCTTTATCCGGCTGCCCAAACAGCAATCAATGACAAGACCACGAGGGACACCAATAATGATTGCCTCACACTCCGTGCTACGCCGGCCGCTCCTCACCGCCGTCATCGGTGCCTCCTGCATCATGCCGGCCCTGGCTTACGCCGATATCAACCCCGAGTTCTTCGGCTACGCCCGATCCGGTATCGGCTCGACCTCCGGTGGCGGCAGCCAGACCTGCTTCAAGGCCTCCGGCGCGCCGGCCAAATACCGCCTCGGCAACGAATGCGAGACTTATGCGGAGATCGGCCTGGGCGCGCAGCTCTACCAGCAGCAGGACACGTCGTTCGACTTCGCCAGCCGGGTCGCCTACGTCACCGCGCAGGACAACGACGACGAATCGCTCAAGGACGACGACAACAACATCTCGCTTCGGGAGATGTACGTCTCCGGCAACAATGTCGTCGGCGGCCTTCCCGGGGCCTCGCTCTGGGCGGGCAAGCGCTTCTACAAGCGTCACGACATCCACATGAACGACTTCTACTACTGGGATGTGTCGGGTCCCGGTGTGGGGATCTCGGATATCGATGTCGGCACCGGCAAGCTCAGCTTCGCCTGGACCCGCAGCGAAGGTGACGACGACGGTGACGGCCTGTTCCCCGACTCCGGCCAGCAGATCTCCGACGACACCCTCGATGCGCGCTGGAGCGACATCCCGGTCAATCCCGGCGGCTCGCTGGAGCTCGGCATCGACTACGGTCGTTCATCGCTGTCCGAATGGCAGAAGGATTACTACGACGACCAGGGCGTCGACTACGACGAGGGCGACAAAGGCTGGATGGGCACCATCGAGCATACCCAGAATGGCTGGTTCGGCGGCAGTAACACCTTCGCGGTGCAGTACGCCACCGACGGCATCATCACCCGCGATGGCAATGCGGTGGGGCGCGGTACCGGCGCCCTGCGCCAGGAAGGCAGCATGTGGCGCGCGCTCGACCACGGTCAGGTCTGGCTGATACCGGATCAGCTCGACATGCTCTATGCCCTCGTCTACGAGGACAAGGACATGGACGACAATACCGGTCGCAAGTGGTTCTCCGCCGGGGTGCGTCCTGTCTACTACTGGAGCGATATCATGAGCACCGCGGTCGAGCTGGGCTATGACCATATCGAACCGCAGAGTGGCGTCACCGGCTACAACGACAGCGATCATCACCTGACCAAACTGACCATCGCCCAGCAGTGGTCGGCGGGACGCGGCGCCATGATCCGCCCCACCATCCGGCTGTTCGCCACCTATGCCAAATGGAGCGGTGACGCCTATACCGACGCCCGCAATGCCAACTCGCTCGATACCGGTGCCGGCCCCAACAACGTCGACTTCGACGACACCGACGGGCTGACGTTCGGCGCCCAGATGGAGGTGTGGTGGGGTAGCTGAGCCCCGACCGCGAGATCCATGCTCGCGCTGTTTCGATCCCTTGGGCTCCGGAGACTTGTCGCTCCGGAGCCGTTTTCGTCTCCAGCAGGAGTTCCCGAATGTTGAGTTCGTATCGACTCGCCGTGCCCTTGAGCACGCTCCTTTTCGCCCTGGCGGGATGCAGCACGCCGCTGATGGCACCGCACTCCCCGACCATGCCGGCCCAGCAGGGGCAGCAGGCGCTGGCCAGCGCACCGGACTGCTGCACCTCGCTGGCCAGCCTGCCGTATCGGCCGATATCGGCCCAGGAGACCCTGACGCTGGACTTCACGCCACAGGCGCCGGTTCACGATTTCGGCGACGGCAAGAGCTTCTTCCAGGCGTTCGCGCTGCCCCGCAACAACGGCCCGGTGGCGATCAGCGTCACCAGTCCGATCCGGGACGGCCAGGTGTTCGCGCCCACCCTCCTGGTCCTCGACGCGGCGTTTCAGCCGGTCAGGCAGGTCCCGAGCGATTCGCTCCGGGTACGTCGCCCCACCGGCTTCTCCGGCGCCCGGCTCGAGGGCGAGTTCAGCCTGACCCCCGGCCCCGACGCCCAGTACCTCGTCATCTATTCGAGCGCGCAGGATCGCCAGGCAACGACGAGCTACGAGTCGGAAGCGAAAGCCTATGCTCGGGTCAGAGGTCTTGCCGAGCCCCCCGGCCCGGATCCTCGCGCCGTGCATGCCGCTACCGGCACGCTCACCCTCGAGATCGCCTCGCTGACCGGCAACACCGGCCTGACGCCGCTGACCACCGCAGCCCCCCCGCCAGCGCAACGCCCGGCGCCGTCCGAAGCGCAGGGTGTGGCCCCGGCGCCCGCTTCGGCCACGACGAGCCATAACGCCGACTTCGATTACCGCCGCATGATCGATGCCGCACTCAAGGCCGGCGATATCGAGCTCGCCCTGGAGCTGGCCGATCGCGCGGAACGCAGCGGACATCCCGGCACCCGCGCCTGGCTGGCCGAGCGACTGCAGGCCAGGACGCCCTGAGTCAATCTCGAGGTTTCGGGCGATGAGGTAGCGTCGGTTACCGTCGTGGCGATACGTTGGCGCCACGACGGCAAGCCGGAGTTAAGCCAACCCTAAGCCGGTGATGCTTAGGATGGTGGCTCCCTTGTGCCTCGGAGGATTGCCCGTCGTGAACGACACGCTACCCAATCGCTATTCGGCGAAGGCCCGCCATTTTCACTGGACCGTTGCCGCCCTGGTCGTGCTGGCCTACGCGCTCATCCTGTCGACGGATATCTTCCCGCGCGATACCGGCATACCGGCCCTGCTGCTGCAAAGCCACTTCTGGGCCGGTATCGGCGTGCTGCTGCTGGCGATTCCCCGCCTGATCGAACGCCTTCGCCATACGCCCCCGTCCGTGTCGCCGCCACTGCACCCGAAGCTCGAACTGCTGTCGCGACTCACCCATTGGGCGCTCTACGCGTTTCTGTTCGCCCAGCCGCTATTGGGCATCGCAACGGTGTGGCTGAGCGACGGCGCGATCCCGATCCCCGGTACATCACTGGCGATACCCTCGCCCTTCGGCGTGTTGCCGCACTGGGGGCACTCGCTGGAGTCGATCCACAAGACGCTGGGCACGGTGTTCTACTACGTGATCGGCTTGCATATCGCGGCAGTGGTCTGGCACCAGTTCGTGCGCCGGGACAACCTGCTCAAGCGAATGTGGTGACGTGATGGCGTGAAGCGCCACGACGGTGGGCTCCGGGGAGTGGCGACGCGACGCCGTTCGCGCCGCCACGGCCCCTCACTCGAGGATATGGAAACCGTCGAGGTAGCGCTCGTTGAGGGAGAGGCCGAGCCCCGGCACGTCGTCGGCAAGATCGAGATGGCCCTCGACCGGTGCCGGGTCGCCCTCGAACAGGTAGTAGAAGAGCTCGTTGCCGATCTCGACGTCATGCACCGGGAAGAACTCCGACATTGGCGATGCCAGCGACGACATCGTCAGATGGTAGTTGTGCATCTGCCCCGCATGCGGGATCACCGGCACCTCGAACGCTTCCGCCATGGCGTTGATCTTGCGCGCCACGGTGATGCCGCCGACCCGGTTGGTATCGTACTGGATCACCGAGACCGCACGCTTTTCCAGCAACTGGCGGAAACCGTGGACGGTGAACTCATGCTCGCCGCCGGAGATCGGCGCGATGCGATTGAGCTCGGCATAGCCGTCGATATCGTCGGCGATGACCGGCTCCTCCAGCCAGCGCAGCTCGAACGGCGCCAGCCTGGGCAGCATGCGTCGGGCGTAGTCGAGGTTCCAGCCCATGTAGCAGTCGGCCATCAGGTCGATATCCTCACCGATCACCTCGCGGACCGCTGCCACGCTCTTGAGATTCTCACGCATGCCCCTTGGCCCGTCCTTGGGCCCATAGCCGAAACGCATCTTCATCGCCTGGAAGCCCTGATCGAGATAGCCCTGCGCCTCGGCCTGCATGACATCGAGATCGTCGTGGTAAAGCTTGGAGGCGTAGCACGGGATCTTCTCCTTGGTGCGCCCGCCGAGCAGCTTGAACACCGGCTTGTCGAGCGCCTTGCCCATCAGGTCCCAGATCGCGATATCGACGCCGGAGATCGCCGCCATGCCGATGCCACGCCGCCCCCAGGCCAGCGTGGCGCGGTACATGCGCTGCCACAGGTATTCATAGTCGAACGGATCCTGGCCCACGATCAGCGGCGCCAGATGCTGATCGACGATGGTCTTGGCGACCCTAGGTGCCAACGCCACGTTGCCGAGGCCGACCAGACCGCTATCGGTTTCGATTTCGATCACCGTCCAGCCGTGAAAGCGAAAGCTCTGCATCGCATCGCCGCGATCCCACAGCGCATCCATGGCGTTGGTGCAGAAGTGCGCCTTGGGCGGCACCGTCTCGCCTTTCCATTCGAAAACCCGGGCGCGGACGCGGGTGATTTTCATATCGGGACTCCTTGTCGTTTGACGGGCGGCCATCAACCCACGAAGGCGTTGGCGACCAGCAGCGCCACCAGCCCGGTGGCCCAGCCCAGGGTGGTCGGCACCGACAGCACCAGCAGCTGATGCTTGGCGGTCTTGACCCCCAGCAGCCGGTTGACGACCCAGAAATAGCTGTCGTTGAAATAGCTGAAGAAGAGTCCGCCCAGGCACGCCGCCTGCGCCGCCAGCACCATGTTGACGTCCGGCATCGAGGCCAGGATCGGCGCCGAGATCGACGCCCCAGTGATCATGGATACCGTGCCGCTGCCCTGCACGAAGCGCACCAGGGTGGCGATGAGGAACGGGATCAGCACCGCCGGCAGCGCCAGCCCGGCAATGCTCTCGCCGATGTAGTCACCGGCACCGCTGGCTCGCAGCACGGCGCCCAGTGCGCCCCCAGCACCGGTGACCAGCAGGATGATACCGGCGCTCTCGACCCCTTTTTCCAGATGCGCCAGGACCTGGTCCTTGGGCATCTTCGGCACCAGCCCGTAGACCGCCACCAGTACGCCGATGCCCACCGCGATCACCGGGTGGCCGACGAACTGAACCACCTGCACGAAGAGACCTGGCGCATCGCTGCCGCCCACCAAGGCGGTGACCAGGGTATTGAAGAAGATCAGCGCGATCGGCAAGGCGATCGGCAGCACCGACTTGAACAGCGTCGGCAGTTCGCTCTCCTCGAGGGGGGCCGCGAGCGGGTCGTCCGTCGCGTCCCGCTTCAGCGATCCCGGTACGTCACGCTCGATCATCGCCTCGATGCGCGGGCCCATGAAGCGGGCATAGAGCACCATCACGATCAGCGCCGGCGCGGTGAAGACCAGGCCCCAGGCGATCATCAGACCGATATCGACACCGAAGATGCCGGCGACGCCCAGCGGGCCCGGTGTCGGCGGTACCGCACTGTGGGTCACCGCCAGCCCCGAGGCCAGCGCGATGCCGAGGGTGAGCACCGAGCGCCCGCTGTTGCGTGCCAGTGCCCGCACCAGCGGATTGAGGATCACGTAGGCGGAGTCGCAGAAGATCGGGATCGAGACGATATAACCGGTCAGCGCCATCGCCCAATCCTCGCGCTCCTTGCCGAGCAGCTTGAGGATCGAATAGGCCATGCGCTGGCCGGCGCCGGAGACTTCGAGAATCCGCCCCATCATCACCCCGAAGCCGATCACCAGGCCGATGGTGGAGAGGGTCTTGCCGAAGCCGGTGGTGATGGCATCGATCACCGCATTGGGCGACATGCCGCCGATCAGACCGGCGATCGAGGCGGCGATGACCAGGGCGAGCAGCGCGTGAACGCGGGTCTTCAGCACCAGCGCGATCATCACGAAGATGGCGATACCCAGGCCGATGATGACCTGGGGTCCCGCAACGGTGTCTGTCATGGCGTGAACTCCTTGTGGGCTTTATTGCGTGTTGTTGCCTGCTTGGTCCAAGGAACGGGTCTAGCGAGTCGGAAGCGTCTTGTCGGAGACCGGATCAGTGATCGAGTTCGTCCTCCCGGTAGGCACGGATGATGGCGTCGAAATCGCTGTCGGCCCGGAAACCGAGCCCCAAGGGTCGTGCGGTATCCAGCCCGCCCGGCCAGCTGGCAACGATGGCGTCGATCCCGGCATCCGGCTCGAAGCGCACCCGTTGGCGGGCGGACGGGCCGGCCACGCGCTCCAGCGCGTCGAGCATCGCGGTGACCGTCACCGTGATCCCGGGCAGGTTGAGCGTGCGCCAGTCCCCCAGCGCCTCGCCCTCGATCGACAGCGCATGGGCCAGGTTGGCGACCACGGCACGGGGCGAGGAGAGCCACAGCGCCAGGCCGGCATCCACCGGACAAACCGCTTCGACGCCCGCGAGCGGCTCGCGGATGATCGCGCTGGCAAACGACGACGCTGCCCGGTTGGGCTTGCCGGGGCGCACCACGATGGTGGGCAGGCGGCAGACCCGGCCATCGACGAAGCCGCGCCGGCTGTAGTCGTTGACCAGCAGCTCGCCCATCGCCTTCTGCGCGCCATAGGAGGAGCGCGGCTGCGGGCCGATCGCCTCGGCCACTGGCAGGGCCAGCCCCGGACCGAACACCGCCAGCGAGCTGGCGAACAGGAAACGCAGCCGCTTCGGATGGGCCCGGCACGCTTCCAGCAGCGCTCGCGTGGCATCCAGGTTGACCCGCATGCCGAGCTCGAAGTCCGCCTCGGCCTGGGCGCTGACCACCGCCGCCAGGTGGCAGACGGCGCCGGTATCGTCGCCAAGGGCTCGTTCGATCAGCGCCGGATCGGCGACATCGCCGGTGAGCGATTCGACCCGGTCTTCGGCTATCGGACACGGCGCCAGATCGATCGACGTCACTCGCGTGACGGCCTGCCCTGCGATCGAGACCTCTCCCGATAGCAGTTGCCGAACCAGCCTTGCGCCGAGGAACCCGGCGCCTCCCGTCACGATCACGTGCATTCGCTCTCTCCTGATGCCGGTGAATTGCCACTTGCCTCACGCCGTCGACGGGCTCGAATTGACCAAAGGCGAATTGCGTCGACGATCGAGATTTAACATCTTGTCTGACAAATTTGGCGCACAGGCAATATCGCCATTGGTCGGAGAACGAAGCGGAGCACCGTCGTCACGGCAGTTGGCGATGGTCCGCTTCGACGAACGCATGAGAGATCCCAACCGTGAATCCAGAACCGCGAACCAGCCGCGTGAGTGAAACCCCGGACCCGCCATCGCGCGGCCCGCAGCTCTCCGAACAGGTCGCCCAACGGCTGAGCGATGCCATCCAGGCCGGCGAATGGGGCCGCGGCGCGCGCCTGCCCACCGAGGCGGCGCTGGGCGAGCGATTCGGCATCAGCCGCTCGGTGGTGCGCGAAGCGATATCGATGTTGCGCAATGGGGGGCTCGTCACCTCGCGTCGCGGCAGCGGCAGCTTCGTCGCCGAATCCCCGACGGTCTCGCTGCGTCTGGCGATTCCCGATCCCGACCTGCAGTCGGTGGTCGAGGTGCTGGAGCTGCGGCGTCCGCTGGAGGTGGAAGCCGCCCGGCTCGCCGCCGAACGCCACACCCCCTCCCAGTTGCGTCGAATCCGAAACGCCATGGCGGACATCGATGAAGCGGTCGAGGCAGGGCTTTCCGGTGTCGACCAGGATCTCGCCTTCCACCGCGCCATCGCCGAAGCGGCCAACAACAGCCACTTCACCGCCGTGCTCGATTTCTACAACCGCTTTCTGCACCAGGCGATCCGGGTGACGCGGACCAACGAATCGCTGCGCGACACCTTCATGCAGCAGGTCGTTGCCGAGCACCAGGCGATACTCGATGCCATCGCCGCCGGCGATGGCGAGGCCGCCGCCCGCGCCGCCGCCACGCATCTGGAACACGCCGAAACGCGCCTGCGCCAGGCGCCGACCGATCTGCTCGAGCGCGTGGAAGCGCAGCGCGGATCGGCCTCGATATCATCGACAGAATCCACGGGAGGCAATTCGCGATGAGTACCACACTACGACCGCGGGTCGGGGTCATCGGGCTGGGCTCGATGGGGATGGGCATGGCCCTGTCGCTGGTCCGCGCCGGCTTCGAGACCTGGGGCTGCGACCTCCGCGAGGAAGCGCGGGCGGGTTTTGCCAAGGGGGGCGGGCACGCCGTGGCGACGCCCGCAGCGATGGCGGCCGAGGTCGAGATCGTGCTGACCGTAGTGGTCAACGCCGAGCAGACCCGCAGCGTGCTGTTCGGCGGTGACGGCCTGCTGCCGGGGTTGAAGCCGGGCAGCCTGGTGATCTCGTGTGCGACCTGCGCCCCGGATGCCGTGCAGGCGCTGGGGGCCGACCTCGCCGAGCGTGAGGTCCACCTGCTCGATGCGCCGATTTCGGGCGGGTCGGTCAAGGCGGCCGCCGGTCAGTTGACGATGATGACCTCCGGCCCCGCGGCGCTGTTCGAGCGCGCCGAAGCGGTCCTCGACGCCCTCGCCGCCAAGGTGTTCCGGCTCGGCGACGAGCTCGGCCAGGGCTCCCAGGTGAAACTGGTCAATCAGCTGCTGGCGGGCGTGCATATCGCCGCCGCCGCCGAGGCGATGGCCTACGGCATTCGCGGCGGCTGCGATCCGCAGACGCTTTACGAGGTGATCACCCAGAGCGCCGGCAACTCGTGGATGTTCGAAAACCGCGTGCCGCACATCCTGGCCGGCGACTACACCCCGCACTCGGCGGTGGATATCTTCGTCAAGGATCTGGGGATCGTTCACGATACCGCCCATCGCGACAAGTTCCCGCTGCCGCTGACCGCCCAGGCGCTGAGTCAGTTCACCCTCGCCTCCGCCCAGGGGCTGGGCCGCGAGGACGACTCGGCGGTGATCAAGGTCTATCCGGGCATCGAGCTGCCCGGCACGGCGGCCAACGACGCCGGTTTCGGCACGGATGGCGCTGATACAGGCCCCAGCGCCGGGCCCGACGCCGGTCCCAACGATCACGGAGGTGCTTGAGCGATGGCAGACTCTCTTTCGAAAACGGGCGAGCGACGGCCCCGCGCCCGACCGATTCTGGGCTGCATCGCCGATGACTTCACCGGCGCTACCGATCTCGCCAGCCAGCTGGTCGGCGCCGGGATGCGCACGCTGCAGACCATCGGCACGCCCGACATACCGCTGGAAGCGGATGTCGATGCGGTAGTGGTGGCGCTGAAGTCGCGCACGATCCCTGCCAAGGACGCCATCGAACAATCGATCCGGGCGCTCGACTGGCTGCGCGAACAGGGCTGCGAGCAGTTCTACTTCAAGTACTGCTCGACCTTCGATTCGACCCCGGCGGGCAACATCGGCCCGGTCACCGAGGCGCTGATGGAAGCGCTGGAAACCGACTTCACCGTCGCCTGCCCGGCGCTGCCGGCCAATCGTCGCAGCGTGTTCAACGGCTATCTGTTCGCCAACGGCGTCCCGCTCAATGAAAGCGGCATGCAGGATCACCCGCTGACGCCGATGACCGACGCCAATCTGGTCCGCGTCCTCGGCGCCCAGACTCGCCACACCGTGGGCCTGATCGACTACACCACGCTACGCCAGGGTGATGCCGCCGTGAGCGCGCGCATCGAGGCGCTCCGAGCCGAGGGCGTCGGCATCGCGATCTGCGACGCCATCGATAACGACGACCTGCTGGTGCTGGCCCGCGCCTGCCGCGAGCTGCCGCTGGTGACCGCGGGTTCCGGCCTGGCGCTGGGCTTGCCGGCCAATGTCGCCGAGCGCCTCGGCCATACCGAAGATGCCGCCCGGCTCGACCCCGTCGCGGGTCTCGAGGCGGTGCTGAGCGGCAGCTGTTCGCGGGCCACGCTGGCCCAGATCGAACATGCCCGGCAGCACATGCCCAGCGTGCACCTCGACGCGCAGGCGCTGGCCGACGACTACCGGCGCGTCGTCGATGGCGCGCTGGAACACGCCGAAGCGTATCTGGAGGCCGGCCCCGTGCTGATCTATGCCAGCGCCTCACCCGAGGAGGTGCGTCTTGCCCAGCAGCGACTCGGCGTGCAGGAGGCCGGCGAGCTGGTCGAGCACGCCATGGCCGAGATCGCCGCCGAGCTGGTCGGCCGGCTTGGCGTGCGCCGGTTGCTGGTGGCGGGTGGCGAGACCTCCGGCGCCGTGGTCGGCGCACTCGGCGTGCAGGGGCTGCGGATCGGTGAAAGCATCGACCCCGGCGTACCTTGGACGACCACCCTCGGTACCGACGAACCGCTGGCGCTGGCACTCAAGTCCGGCAACTTCGGCGCCACCGATTTCATGACCAAAGCCTGGAAACTGATGCCATGACCGCGATTCACACTTCGACATCCGCAACCGAGAACCGCCTGCGCGAGGAGATTGCCGAGATCGGCCGCTCGTTCCGCAATCTGGGCATGGCGCCGGGCACCTCCGGCAATATCAGCGCCAAGCTCGAAGACGGCTGGCTGATGACACCGACCAACGCCAGCCTGGGCGCGCTGGATCCGGCGGAGATTTCCAAGCTCGACTGGGACGGCAACCTGCTCGCCGGCAAGCCGCCGACCAAGGAGTCCTTCCTGCACCGGGCCTTCTACGAACAGCGCCCGGATACCGGCGGCATCATCCATCTCCACGCCACGCACTCGGCGGCGGTCTCCTGTCTCAACGGGCTCGACGAGCACTCCTGCCTGCCGCCGATCACGCCCTACTTCGTGATGCGGGTCGGCCGCTTGCCGCTGGTGCCCTACTATCGCCCCGGCGACGCCGCGCTGGGCGACGCCGTGCGCGACTACGCCGCCGATCATGCCGCGGTACTCCTGGCCAATCACGGCCCGGTGGTGGCGGGAAAGACCCTGGAAGCCGCGCGCAACGCCATCGAGGAGCTGGAGGAGACCGCCAAGCTCTATCTGCTGCTGCGTCAGCACGACGTGCGCACCCTGAACGAGAAGGAGATCGACGAACTGCGCGATGCGTTTGGCGCTCAGTGGTAGCCGGAGCCTCGCCTCCGAGAACCGCACTACCGCGTCTTTCTACACACTATTGATGGGATAACCGAGGAATCAGGCCATGCCGCGCTTCGCCGCCAATCTCAGCATGATGTTCAACGAAGTCCCGTTCATGGAGCGCTTCGCCAAGGCCGCCGCCAACGGTTTCGCCGGGGTCGAGTTCCTGTTCCCCTACGACTTCGAGCCCGACGCCATCGCCGCCGAGCTGAAGCGTCACGGGCTCGAGCAGGTGCTGTTCAACCTGCCGCCGGGCGACTGGGCTGCCGGCGAGCGCGGGCTGGCTGCCCTGCCTGGCCGCGAGGCGGAGTTTCGGGAAAGTGTCGATACCGCCATTCGCTATGCCAGGGCGTTGAACTGCCCGCGCCTGCACGCCATGGCCGGGCTGGTTCCGGAGGCCGCCACCGATGGTGTTTCCCGTGAAACATTCTTTACTACGGCAAGGGATATTTACCTGGAAAATCTGAGGTTTGCAGCCAGAAAGCTTGCCGAGCACAACCTGACGCTGCTGATCGAGCCGATCAATACCCGCGACATGCCTGGCTACTTTCTCAATCACCAGGCCGATGGCCACGCCATTCTCGAGGAGTTGAACGAGCCCAACGTCAAGGTGCAGATGGATTTCTACCACACCCAGATCATGGATGGAGATATCTGGCAGACCTATCAGCGCTATCGCGATGGCGTCGGCCATATCCAGATCGCCGGCGTACCCGAACGGCATGAGCCGGATACCGGCGAGGTCAACTACCCGTGGCTATTCGAGCAGCTCGACGAGAATGGCTATGACGGCTGGCTGGGTTGCGAATACAGACCGCGCCGGGAGACCGAGACGGGGTTGGCATGGTATCGCGCCTGGCAGCAGCGCTGATGGAGAGGGGTCAGTCGCCCTCGATCCATCGAATACCATCGTCTTCGATCACGATCCGGCGCTGCTTGTAGAGCCGGCCGATGGCCTGCTTGAAGGCATTCTTGCTGACCCCGAGGCGCGCCTTGATGACATCGGCCGGGCTCTTGTCGCCAAGGGCCAGGAACCCGTCATTGGCGGCCAGCGCTGCCAGCACCTTGTCGCCGACCACATCCAGGCGTGCCTGCCCCGGCGGCAACAGCGAGAGATCCAGGCGCGCGTCGTCGCGCACCCGGCGCACATAGCCATCCAGACGATCACCCCGGCGTAGCGGGCGCGACATGTCATCGTGATACAGCAGCCCCCAGAACCGGCTGTTGACCACCGCCTTGGCGCCGAGATCGGTCAAGTCCGAGATCACCAGCGACACGCGATCCCCCGTATTCAGGCCTTCCGACTCATCCTGCAGGAACTTGTCGAGTTTCATGCTGGCCACCGGGCGCATGCGATCGTCGACGTAGATCATCACCAGCACCCGCTTGCCCTCGTCGGGGCGAAAGCGCTGCTCGCCGAACGGCAGCAGCAGATCCTTGGGGCGGCCCCAGTTCAGGAAAGCGCCGATGTCATTGACCTTCGTCACGCGCAGATAGGCGACGTCACCCACGTTGACCTGCGATTCGGCAGCAGTGGGGGCATCGGCGGGAGCGTCGTCCCGAGGGGGGCGGGTCATGGCGTACTCTGGCTGACAAGCGGTGGCTGAGAGGAACCCATTATGGCGGGCGCGGCGACGTGGAGCAAAGAGGTGGCGCTCGCCGCCCCTAAGGTCGTCTCGGCAGCCGCCTTGCCCCAGCATTCCCTGAACGCAGAAATAAGGTTTACACTATCGCCACGTCTCATGGCTTCGACCTTTGTATTAATCCCATCGATAGTCGAATTCACTACACGTGATTAGCAGACTAAAGAACAGGCTCCCATAATGTCATCACAGATTGAGGCCGAGAGGCCATCAGTAGAAAAGACATTTTGGAGGCCACACCATGAAAAATCGCATTCTCGCAGCCATCGCCATTGCCGTCGCCCTGCCCGCCGCCGCTCAGGCCAACAGCCTCGCAGCCGAGCGTCATTTCGACCAGCAGAGCGAACCGCTCAGCATCGAGCAGACCGCGCAGTACCATGCGCTGCCGACCCGCTACAGCGTCGACACCGTCAACGGTGGCCACAGCGCCGCTGCCGACCAGGCTCTGCAGAACGTTGCCGACTCGACTCAACTGAGCACCGATGTTGATCCGTCCCATAACGGCCTGATCGGCGAAGGGCAGAGCGACGCCGCACGCCAGGCGCTGCGAAACGCCACCCAGACCGTCAGCAATGACAAAGGCAATGTCGAAGTGAACTTCGCCAGCCTGTAAGTCTCCGCCTTCGGGCATGAAGACAGCGCTAGTCCATCAAGGGAGCTCTCGGCTCCCTTTTTGGTGTTTTCAGCTAAAGGAAGGGCAAACGCCAGCCTCAAGATACATTGGTGTCGACAGTCTGTTTCAGAGAACTCTGTCAGCGGCCTGACAGGGATCATCCGACAATGACGTCATGGATCGGCGCCCACTGCCCGCTTCTGCTCAGGCCAGCGATGCCATCAACGCTCTCTTCCCCGCACAGCGCGAAGCGCTCGACCTCGAGCGGACCGCTCAATACCCTGCGCTGCCGACCCGCGACAACGGCGAGACCCTGATCGGCGGACACAGTGGCGCGGCCGCCCAGTTGTTGCGAAGCGTCGGCGACGCCACGCCACTAGCCATCAACGTTCCGGCAAGCCGTAATTCGCTGGTCGGTGAAAGGCAGAGTGATGCTGCAGCGCATGCATTACGGGGCAGCGCAGCTCGCCCCACGAGGCAGTGGCGAAGTCAGTTTCACCACGCTGTAAGCTCGCTTATCCCTCCCCGAGCCGCTGGCGGCAAGATGTCAGTGGCGGCTCGTCGTTCTCCCGCCGTAGCCCCTTATTTTCCCTGCCATCCCTTCGGTACGCCGTACGCCGAGCGCCATTTCGACGGTCATGGCCCAGGAAAAAATGCAATTGACCTGGGTGCCTTTACCCGAAACAAGTCATCAAAAACAGTCCCTTACCTTGCCAAAAAGCGTCATGGAAAATAGGGAAAAGAAATCGCATTCTCCTGCCTGAGAAATTTGACTACGCTGAATGTAAGGAAATATTACCAAGCCAGACCGTGGCTTGAATGGCTCAGGGACAGTAGGCGGGGAGTCGGTCTCATGAAAATATGGATGAGGTCCATCAGAAATCGTTTGAGACGGGACTTCGTCCTTCGAGTCATCTCGCTTCTGGGTGTCTGCGAGACGCTTACCCTGCTACCATTCAGTATTTACAGATTCGCTCAGGGCAGTTTCGAAAAAGGCATCTTCGACGGCATCTGCCTCCTCCTTATCCTCTGTATCGTCGGCTACTCCTGGTGGGCCGATGACAGCCAACGAGGTGGATTCATCCTGGCGAGCACCAGCGCTCTTTTTGCCGGGATAACTACCAATGTTCTCGGGCTCGTAGGCGTATTCTGGTCGTTCCCCATGATGCTGACGAATTTCTTTCTAACGGATGCCAGACGTGCACTCCTGATCAACATCATCATGAGTATCGTGATGATTCCAATACTGCTGCAGTTCTCACGGCCCGAAAGTATTCTCTCCTTCATCGCGTCCAGCATCACGGCAAACAGCTGCGCCTATCTCTACGCCAGAAGGAGCGACCTGCAGCAGAAAGCCCTGAAGAGGCTTGCGACCCACGACGCCCTGACCGGCGCCCGCAATCGCCGATCACTCGAGGAGTCACTGGCTCACGCCAGGCATAGACTGCTCGACGAAGGGCGACCCAGCTCTCTCATCCTCCTGGATCTGGACAATTTCAAGAGTGTCAACGACCGTTTCGGACACGCCTATGGCGATGAGGTGCTGGCGAAATGCGCCAGTCTCATCCGCCGGAGTGTGAGGTTAGATGACTGTCTATTCCGCTTCGGCGGTGAGGAATTCGTACTAGTTCTGGCGGATATCGAAGAGATCCATGCTGTCAAAGTGGCGGAAGATCTGCGTGCGATTATCGCCAGCCGGCTTGGCGACCCTTCCTGCCAAATCACCACCTCCCTGGGCATTACCGGACTGCACCCTACCGACGATGTCAAGCGCTGGATGAAGAGAGCGGACGATGCACTCTACGAGGCAAAGCGTGGCGGTCGAAATCGTGCTGTTCTCAAAACCTGTGAAGAAGAAAGCAATAATAAATCGAATTCTAATCAGGTTAATTCTATATAAGTAAAACCAATATTTCCGAGAATTCTCAACCAAATCCAGGACGACAATAATAGGAAAAACCTTTTGGCACTTTGCCAAAGACCGTAAAATAACAATCACATTTCCACAGCCATTATTGTTATTATCCACCCTCATGGTCTGACTTTTGCCCAGTTTCGGCTGGGCCTTTTTATTGGCTGACTTCCTTAACATCTGATTAAAAAAACCTTCGGTTAAATCAATGAATTCGTTGCGTTATCGTGTCATCGATGCGCTACGCCCCTGCGGATGAGCATCGGTCTGCTCGGTCGAGCCTTCCGCGCCAGGCGGGTCCTCGGCGGCCAACGGGTCGCCGGCCGCCGCGAAGGGCGTCGTGGGACCGGCATTAGCCAGCAACCACGCGGCCGTGAAGGCACCCTCGCTTGCCTCGGCCATTCTCGTCGCATGGTGGGTTTCACCGGTGTACTCCGTGCGGGGCAGCCGCCCCCGGCGTAGCCACTTGCAGACCGCCGACGGCGAGACCCCGCAGATCCGGGCGCAGCGTGACACGCCACCGAGTTGCTCGACCGCAAGACGGATCGCGCTCATGACAACCCCCTTTACCTGTACTTCGAGTACATGATTATCAGGTACTGAAAGTACATTCAACCGGTGGGAACATTGAACCCATGGTTCACACCGGTAACCGGGATGAGTTCAGCTCCCGACTTCACATGGCGCTCCGTCGCGCAGGCAAGGACGGCTATGGGATGGGCGCACGCCTGGCCCGAGCCATGCGTGTCACGCCCAAGGCCGCCAGCAAATGGCTGAACGGGGAAGCTCGCCCGGGCCATGACAGAAAGGTCGCGCTGGCCCGTTGGCTCGGTATCCGTGAAGAGTGGCTAGACTACGGCCGGGGGGAGATGCTGAGAAGCGACACGCCGACGCCCCCTGACGCCGACGCCGCCTCCCTGGATGTCCGCGAACCCTCCCCCACCCGCACTCGACAGCCGTCCGAGAGGTCCGCCGAGGCGCTGCGCCAGATAGAGCAGGCCGTATTGTCCGGCGAAATGGATGAAGCCGATCTACTGCTCCTCGAACAGATCGCCAGACGTCTCTCCAATCGCGAACACCAGCGATATCGCAGCGAAGACGCCAGGGCGGACTACCTGGCAGCGACGAACGCCACGCCCCGATCCGACACCGAGGATTGACCCCACAGAGAGCGGTGCTCCCTCGCCAGACTTCATCGCCGTACGAAGTTTGTACTCAAGACCCCTTTTATGTACATTTGGTACACGAGCTATCTGCCGCGTTCCCGTGTCGAGGATGAAATGCATCGTTCCAGCCCCGATGGTCTGCCTTTATCGGAAGACGACGGTCGCGCCCGACGGCGTCACACCACGGCCTTGCAGCGGTTCGACTACGCCAGTCATCAGATCGCCACCGCCTATGATCTCCACATCTGCGAGGCGGGCGTGCCCGACGTGGAAACTCGCTACGGGGCCTGCCCCCGCCACGAGGGCGGGCGCTTGGCAGCCTATCACCCCTCGTTCCATGTACCTGGCAAGAACCACACCATCGTCATCGCCGATTGCCAATTCGATGAGGAGAACCTCGCCAAGGCCTGGATAGCCGACCGCATACGACAGCTCATCCTCAGCCGGCGCGGCCAGCGGCTGCCACCGGCCAGATACCGCCGACGAGGCTAGCCGGTCAGGCATCCACGGACCACGCCCCTGTGGAAAGTCGCGGCTGAATGCTACCGTCGTTCAGCCCTCAGCTATCCGGTCGTTTCATCGCTGACATCTCGCGGCCTGCCGCCATGCCGGAGTGAACTCTCCAGCACCTTGGTAACCAAGACTGCCTCGGGAATGGGGGCAGTGCCTATCCTGTGGCGACTCTTACCTAGGGACCCAACACCGCCGACACGCTTCCCCCCATACACGGGTCATGTCGCCGCGACGCGCGCGATTAACGTGGCGATGGCGATTGCCGGGGGCGAGCAGTTCGAAAGGGTATCGACCACGCTGCGCTCATACTCTTAGCTCACCTTGAAAGAGACTTAGCGTGGGAGAGAGACCGCCCCTCGAATAGCGAGAGTCAATGATCGATCTCTTTGCTAGTGACGACATGCTCGTATCGGGCGATGAGACGCTGGGCGCGATGATAGACCGGCAGGTCGATCATACGACCATCCAGCTTCGCCGCGCCCTTCCCGGATGCCCAGGCGCTCTCCATGGCCTTGACCGTTCGTCGCGCCGTTTCGAGCGCTTCCGCCGAAGGGGTGAATCCTCGGTTCAGCGCAGGCACGCTCGCCGGATGAATACAGGTGGCGCCATCGAAACCGTGGTCTGCCGCCCGACGGGCCATGTCGTCGAGTTCTGATTCGGCATCCAGCCGGGCGACGCTATCGAGCAGCCCGAGCGCCAGCAGCCCGGCCGCCTTGGCGGCCATCGCGACCCGCAGCTTGGGCGCGCGCAGGGTTTCGGCGCTGGGCACCAGCCCGGCTTCCGATGCCAGGTCTTCCGCCCCGAGAATCAGGGCAACGTTGCGCTGGCTGGCGCTGGCGATCGCTTCACACTGCAGCAGCGCCTGGGGCGTTTCTATCATCGGCACCAGCGCCACCGAGCCCACCGCCATATTCCGCTCGCGCTCGACCTCGGCGATATAGTCGTCGAGCAGCTCGAGATGTCCCACCGAGGCGATCTTGGGCAGAAACAGTGCGGCCACTCCTGGCCTGACCGCGGCGGCGATGTCCTCGACACAGAGGCGCAGGGCCGGATTGACGCGCACCAGAATATCGCTGCCCTGTCCTGCCAGGGCATCGATCGTCCCTGCCAGGCTCTGCCGGGTGCCGGCCTTGCACTCGAAGGGAACGCTATCCTCCAGATCGAGAATGATGGCGTCAGCGCCACGTTGAGTCGCCTTGGCGATGAAGCGGTCGTTGTTGGCCGGGACGTATAGCAGGGAGCGCCAGAGCGGTAGGGTCATGGGTGCGGCCCTCCGACAATCCCGTCACGCATCACGCTATCGATCCGTTCAGCCGGAAGACCGTAATCGGCAAGCACGGCGCGCGAGTCAGCGCCGAGTGCCGGCGCCGGACGGGAGATGGCACCCGGCGTGGCGGAGAGTCTGGGTACCGGTGCATGCATCGGCACGCTGCCGAGCTCCTCATCGGGTACGCGCACGTAGACGCCGCGCTCGATGAAGTGCGAATCCTCGGCGATGGCCGCGATATCGTAGATCGGCGAAGCGGTGATGTGTTCGCGCTCGAACAGGGCGACCAGCTCCTCGCGCTCGAAACGGCCGACCCACTCACCGACGATCTCATCCACTTGCTGACGATGCGCCACGCGGGCGGCGTTGGTAGCGTAGCGGGGATCTTCGAGCAGATCCTCGCGCTGCATCAGCCTGAACAGCCGCTCGGCCATGCTCTGCATCGACCCCGAGATGGCGATGTACTCGCCATCGGCGGTGCGATAGACATTGCGGGGGCTGGAGGTGTTGGAGCCGTTGCCGACTCGGGGCTTGGCCATGCCGGTCAGCGCGAAATCCAGCGCTTCCGGCCCCAGTGTGGAAATGATCGGCTCGAGCAGGGAAAGATCGATGACCTGCCCCTGGCCCGTCTGGTCGCGTACGCGAAGGGCCATGACCGTCGAGAAGGCGCCGTAGATGCCTGCGATCATGTCGGCCAGGGCCAGCGGTGGGAGCAGCGGCCCGCCCCCCGCTTCACCGTTGCGGTCCGCAAAGCCGGACATGCCTTCAACCACGGTGCCGAATCCGGGGCGCGAACTGTAGGGGCCGGACTGACCGAAGCCCGACACGCGCAGCACGATGAGCGAGGGGGTGGCCGCAAGCAACGTTTCCGGTGCCAGGCCCATCTTCTCCAGCGTGCCGGGACGGAAGTTCTCGATCAGCACGTCGGCGCTGGCGATGAGCTCACGCAGCAGTGCCACTGCGCCCTCGCGGCGAAAATCCAGCGCCAGACTGCGCTTGTTGCGCCCGTAGACCTTCCAGAACGAGGAAACGCCTTCACTCTGCCAGGCTCGGAGCGGGTCTCCGGCAGGCGTGGGTTCCACCTTGACGACGTCGGCGCCGAAGTCGCCGAGCTGCATCGAGGTCATGTTGCCCGCGACCAGCCGCGACAGGTCCAGGACCCTGACGCCGGCGAGCGCCGCGCTGGCCTCGCCGGAGAAGAGCTGTTCCTGCCAGCGGTCTTGTGCGGTGTGCGAATCGTGTGTGGGAGACATAGGTAAGCCTTGCCGATTGGATCGAGGGTGTCGTCTCGAGGATCAAGAAGTCGTATCGTTGCGGCGTTTTGCCAGTACTTTCTTCGCGACGCTGGCCGCCACGATCAGGGCGAGGAAGATCAGCAGCCCGAGCGATACCGGGCGCGTCACGAAGACCTCCCATGACCCCTGGGCCTGCATGATCGTCTGGCGGAAGTAGTTCTCCGTCAGCGGTGCCAGCACGACAGCGAGAATGAAGGGCCCGGTCGGGTAGTCGTTCTTCTTCATCAGATAGCCCACCGCGCCGAAGACCAGCACGATCCAGATGTTGAAGATGTCGTAGTTGAGCGAGAACGCGCCAACGACACAGAGTCCCAGCACAATGCTGGAGAGGTGGTTCTGGATCAGGCGCAGGGCGTTGATGAACACCGGGATCAGCAGCACGTTGGAGGCGAGCAGGAACACGTTGCCGACGATCAGCCCGGCGATCATGGCCCAGACGACGTCGCCCGACTGGATCATCAGCAGCGGCCCGGGTTGCATGCCGAACATGATCAGCGCCCCGAGCATGATCGCGGTGCCGCCGGAGCCAGGAATGCCCAGCGTGATCAACGGAATCAGCGAGCCTGGTACGCCGGCGTTGTTGGAGGACTCGGGGCCGGCCAGGCCCTCTATGGCGCCGTCACCGAACTTCTCGGGGCGCCGCGAGAGCTTGCGCTCCAGCGCGTAGGAGAGAAAGGTCGCGACCGTGGCGCCGGCACCGGGCAGAATTCCGACCGAGGTGCCGAGTACCCCGCCACGCATCACCGGCCAGAACGAGGTCTTCAGGCTGTCGCGATCCGGGAAGTAGTCGCTGAACCGGAATTCGGGCCTGCCCAGATTCAGGACGATCCGCTTCTCGAGATTGAAGAACACCTCTCCCAGCCCGTACAGGCCGATGATGATGGCGACGAAATCGATGCCCTCGATGAGCTCGGGGGTGAAGCCGAAACGCACGTAGCCCGAGATGTAATCGCTGCCGAAGGTGCTCACCAGCACCCCGAACAGGGTGGCGATGACGGCCTTGAAGATGTTGTCGCCCGCGAGCAGGACGATGGTCGACAGGCCGATCACCATCAGCAGGAAATACTCCGACGGCCCGAGAAAGATGGCGTATTCCGCGACCACGGGGGCGAAGAAAACCAGCACTGCCAGGCCGATGGTGCCGCCGATGAAGGAGCTCAGGGCGGATACGCCCAGCGCCAGGCCGCCGCGCCCCTGGCGCATCAGCGGATACCCCTCCAGAGCGGTGATGATGGCCGGCGCGTCGCCCGGGGTGTTGATCAAAATGGCAGTGATTCGGCCCCCGTACATGGTGCCGAGATAGACGCCGGTCAGCAGGCACAATCCTGCGGTCTGCGACATGCCGAAGGTCAGCGGCATCATCAGGGCAATACCGGCCGATGGCCCCAGCCCCGGCAGCGCACCGACGACGGTGCCTATCAAACCGGCCACGAAGATGAGCAGCAGATTCTGCGGATTCAGTATGTCCGAAAACCCACCGCCGAGACTCGCCAGTGTGTCTAACATTCACTTATCCTCAATGTTCGATAACGACGCCGGGAGGGACAGTGGCAGGCGCCATGGGCATCAGTGCAGCGGGATACGTAACCAGAGGGCGAAGACGCCGTAGATCGCGAGCATGACCAACAGCGTTACGCCGATGGATCGGATCAGGGAGTGCCCCGCGAAGTACCACGACACCAGGACCATCAGCAGAGCCAGCGGTGCCATGACGCCGATATGGCTCATACTCGCGATCGCCAACGCCATGACGCCCATCAACCCGACGATGCCCAGACCGGCATGGAGGGGGGAGGACGCCCGCTGTGCGGCCGCCGCGTCTTCGGCGTGTGAGACGCGATCCTCGCGGTCGTTCATCCCGGTCTGCGCGCCAGCGCTGGCGCTGGCACGCGAGGTCAGATCGCGTAAGACCTTCATCGCGATGGTCAGCAGCAGCGCACCGGCCATGATCAGGGGCACGAATCCCGGACCGAAGGTCATGCCCGAGGAAAATGGCATGTCCAGGCTATTGAAGAGCAGGACTCCGGCAAATATTGAAATCCCGGTCAGCAACACGATTTCCGAAGTTTTCATGTCGATTCCATGCAGGCGTTACTGGCTGATGATGCCCAGCTCGGTCAGGGAGGTTTTGTAAACGTCGTTCATCTTTTCAAGGTAATGCTCGAAATCGTCCGGGCCGAGAAAATCCGGCACCACAGAGTTTGGCTCCATGTAGGACGTCTTCCATTCCGGTGACTGACTGAGTTTGGTCACCATGTTCACCAGATAATCCTTGTCCTCTTCGCTGATATCGCCGGCGGCCACGACGCCTCGAAACAGGCTGAGTTCGATGTCGTAATTATTTTCCTTGAAGGTCGGTACATCGGGGAAAAGATCGACGCGCTCTCCGGTGCTGATCCCCAGGGCGGCGAAGCGATTCGAGGCGATGAAGTCCTTGACCGGACCGGGGTTGGTGATCACGAAATCGACCTGACCGCTCAGCAGGGCGGAAGTCACGTTGCCGTCACCCTGGAAAGGGATGTAGTTGAACTTCTTGCCCATGGCTTCGCCCAGTTGGACTGCAACGATCTGTTCGATTGAGCCGGTGCCGGTACCGCCTACATTCAACGTTTTCTCGGCGTTGGCGATATCCTCGAGGCTCTGATAGGGACCCGAAGCATTGACGACAAGGAGTTCCGGGTCGATGCCAAGGCGAGCGATCGGCGTGAAGTCGCTGTAGTCGAGACCGATGTTCGACATCAAGGGAGTGGTAATGAACGAGGAGGTTGCCGCCATGAGATAGTGCGCGTCGCCTCGATGCGAGTTCAGATACCCCATGGCGACCGATGAACTTCCACCCGGCTTGTTGACGACGTTGATGGCGGCATCGGAAATCCCCTCGCGCTGAATGACTTTCGCCATCGAGCGCAGCAGCGTGTCGTGACCGCCACCGGGGCCATAGCCGGCGACGAATTCGATGCCGCGACCGGGAAAGTCCTGCGCCATGACGCTACCCACGGGTACGAGCGCCATGGACCCAGCGAGGCAGAGTCCCATGATCGCTCGGCCGAGGGTGGCCATCTGCCCCCCGATGACGGCCTTGAACCTGCTGCCTGGCCCTTTCGTGTTTACTGTCATCGTAATCACTCCTGATGTCTGCCAACTGCTTGATGAGCCGAGGCAGTCGCCAGTGCCAGCGAGATACTCTCGGCGGTAGTAAGCAGAACCTCGAGGATCTTGTTCTGATCGCGAATCACCCTCTCTTTCGGTCCTGCAATGTTCAGCGCGGCCACGTATCGGCCTGCGTGATCGCGAATGGGGGCCGCCAGTCCGGAGGCCCCTTCCACGCGGCCCTCGAGATTGATCGCATAGCCATCTTCGCGAGTTTTCTCGATCCAGTGCCTGATCTTGTCCGGGTTGTCACTCTCGGCTGCGCGGTCACTCAGGTAGGTCTCGAGACGGTCTCTGTCCATACCCGCCAGCAACACGCGCCCACTCGCCACATGCTCTGCCACTCGCGTCATGGTGATGTCGCGGTCGTAGCGTATTTCCCGCTCGGGCAAGCATTTATTGAGGTAAACGACTCGCGAAGAAGAGTTCAGTACCGCGATAAACGCGCTCTCCTGCGTCTGGGCCACCGCCGCTTCCACGTAAGGCAGGGCCAGTCTCCAGAGCGTGCCAAAGGCCTGGTTTTGCGTGTTGTGCTCGCCGGGGAGCCGGAACAGTCGGTAATGCCCGTCGGCATCCCGCACGACATAGCCCTTGTCGACGAGCGTGCGCAGCAGCATCAAGGCGCTGCTCTTGGGGAGCTCGAGCCCGGCGACGATTTCGGTCAAAGAGCGCGCCTCGACCTGCAACGACAGCCACTCGATCAATTCGAGAACCCGCTCGGTTCCACGTCCGCTCACAAATCACCTCTTGTTCAGTATTATGAACTAAGTTCAATATCTGGAATTCAGCTTGTCAGACAGACATGACGGGGACCATTCGACTTTGGGATATTCGATACGAAAAGGGGGACTACGGTCGGCACTGCCTGAAAGGCGACGGGGGATGGCCGGATCGGCGCATCGTCACGGCAAGGATCCGCGCTAGACCACCAGTTCGAGGATCTGGAAGGCTCTACGGCTCGGAGTGGGAGGATCGGGGCTGAACGCTACCGTCGTTCAGCCCTCAGCTATCCGGTCGTTTCATCGCCAACAGCCCCAGGCTGAAGAGCAGCATCAGGCTGCCGCTGGCACGGTTGAACCACTGCATGGCTCTGCCGCTGCGCAGGTACTTGCCGATCCTGCTGCCCGGCACGGCATAGATCGCGACCGCCAACACCTCCATCGCCAGAAACAGCGTCCCCAGGATCGTGAAGCTCAGGGCATAGTGATCGGGCGCGATGAACTGCGGAAGAAAGGCCGTGACAATCAGGATCGTCTCGGGATTGCCGACGGATGGAACTGCCGATTGGTCGATCGCCTTGGATAGTGTTGTTCGGGCCAGGGGCATTATCTGGCGAAGACGAATCACTAGACTGCTTCTTGTCATCGGAACATTCATCACACCGACTCACAAGGAGTGCCGTCATGGCTGACCATACGCTTCAGAACAAAGTCGTGCTGATTGCCGGGGGTGCCAAGAACCTGGGAGGCCTGCTGGCCCGCGACCTGGCTCGCAACGGCGCCCAGGCGATCGCGATCCACTATCACAGCGACGCCTCCCACGACGCGGCCGAGGAAACGGCTCGCGAGGTGAAGGCCCTTGGCGCCGAGGCTGAGCTGTTCTCGGGAGACCTGACTCAACCCGCCAACGTCACCCGGCTGTTCGACGACGCCAAGGCGCACTTCGGTAGCCTGGACATTGCCGTCAACACCGTCGGCATGGTGCTGAAAAAGCCGATGCTGGAGATCAGCGAGGCCGAGTACGACCGCATGTTCGACATCAACGCCAAGAGCGCCTTCTTCTTCCTCAAGGAAGCCGGTCGCACGCTCGACGACCATGGCAAGATCGTCACTCTGGTGACCTCGCTACTGGGCGCATTCACCCCCTTCTACTCTACCTATGCCGGGGCCAAGGCGCCGGTGGAACACTTCACCCGAGCCGCCGCGCACGAGTTCGGCGAACGCGGCATTTCCGTCACCGCCGTCGGCCCCGGCCCGATGGACACGCCATTCTTCTATGGCCAGGAGGGCGAGGACGCCGTGGCATTCCATAAATCCGCCGCCGCCCTGTCATCGTTCAGCAAGACGGGGCTGACCGACATCGAGGACGTGGTACCGTTGATTCGTCATCTGGTCACCGAAGGCTGGTGGATGACGGGCCAGACGATCCTGACCAACGGTGGCTACACGACCAAGTAGCCTGGCGGGCAAGCGCCAGAGACTGGCGATACGAGGCGGAAGGAGAACGGCAGTGGCGGAACGCAACCACCCCCTGATACGCCGGCGCGGCGACAGGGAAGCACCGGGGCGCTGCGTCGGGCTGCCGTTCGACCGGGTTCACGCGTTCGCGAGCCGCCCGCCAGCCCACTTCCCGCGCACCTACCTGCACCTGCTCGGTACGTCGCAGAGCTTGCTGCCGTGCCTCGCCGCCCAAGTTCTGGCCTCGACACGGGTGTGGCCGCCGACGTCCCGCCGGGGAGTTCCCCCATGGTGACGCCTCCGGACGACCGCTCATCGCGGCACCTGGGCGGGCACCGCGCCGACAGGATCGACCGCCTGCGAGCCTTCGTCACGGTCGCCGAGCTGGGCAGTTTCACGCGCGCCGCGCACAAGCTGGAGTGGCCACGGGCCTCGGTCTCGCTGGCGATCCAGCGCCTGGAGAAAGCCATCGGCACGCGTCTGCTGAATCGCAGTACCCGGCAGGTTCACCTGACCCACGACGGTGAACGGCTGCTCGTCCGGGCTCGCCATCTGATCGAGGAGAACGACCGTCTTGAGCGCATGTTCCTGCCGCCCCATCTCGAACTCTCCGGGCGGCTCACCGTCGACGTTCCCAGCCGAGTCGGTCGTCGCCTGCTGACGCCGGCACTGCCCGACTGGTTGGCACGGCACACCAACCTCCAGTTGCAGTTGCGAGCCACCGACCGCCCGGTGGACCTGATCGCCGAAGGCATCGACTGCGCCGTTCGCTTCGGCCCGCTACAAGACAGCACGCTGGTGGTCCAGCGGCTTGGGCGGGTGAAGATCGTCAACTGCGCCAGCCGTGAGTATCTCTCCCGCCATGGCGTGCCCCAGACGCTCGATCAGCTCCTGACGCAGGCTCATCGTCTGGTCGGCTACGCCGCCAGCGAGACGGCCACCGGTGACGCCAGTACGTTCGACTACCATAGAGAGGGGGCCCCGCAGCGCCTGGAACTGCCCTGCCAGGTATTGGTCAACAATGCCGAGAACTACATCGCCTGCTGCGAGGCAGGGCTCGGGATCATCCAGGTCCCCCGCTACGATGTTCTCGACCAGCTCCGGGACGGCACCCTGGTCGAGCTATTGCCGACGTTTACCGCCGAGCCACTCGACGTCTCGATACTCTATCCCCACCGCCAGAATCGGACCCCGCGGGTCGACGCCTTCGTCGCCTGGTTCCGCGAGCTGATGTGCCCCCATCTCGAGCCCGACGACGCCGACACAGCCCATCAAAGGCGATCCCAGCGGGAACTCATATAGCACCCAGCAGGATTCTATAATAATTTTTAATTATTTGTTTTATAAGAAGATTTATTGGTATAGATAATTTAGGTATACCTTGTGATATACCTCCCGGCTTCAAAAGCTGGCCGTGTGGCTGTCCATCGCACGCTCCGTAGCTACGGCTCCCAACCAGCCACAAGCTCGCCGACCTGAGACTATTACCGGCATACTCGTCGAGTCACATCGTCTACGAGTTCTTGAAGTTAGCATTCAAGTCTAATTGCTCCGCAAGCTCTAGGGTTGTCTTTGGTCAGAAACGGGATCGCAGCTTGATGAAGCTAGTCAAAGCTCGAACCGCAATCGGCAATTTTTCAATATCGGCACTTCATCAAGGTCCGCTTCCTAAATCCTACTCCTTCGAAACATTACAGCACAGCCGTTTTCATGGATGGCTTCGAGAAATTACCGAAAAATAATATTGTCCAAGCTGTCCCTATGAAACGGTATAAAAAGTCGATTTATAGGCTGAGTAAAACGGCCGTTCAGATATCGCTAGCTTGCAAAAACTACTTCCCCCTAATGTCTAGCTTGCTCGATTGCCAATTTAAGCTCTATAACTTGATTAGCGAATTCACCACCTGCCATACGCTCTAAGCGCGCAGTCACATGGCCCCAGTCGAGAAAATTTGAAACCGTTTCTTGAGAAAGAGGATGATAAATTTTGTCGCTCATAGCCCATCCTCTGAGGTGGTGCAAAATAAAAATAAACCCTTCGTCAGACTCGCTATACTCATTGACCCATGCTGCAGCTTTTCCATCAGCAGCTATGTCTAACCACCCATATAGATAGGCCAAAATATCAGGAAATTTGGGTATTGAGTCTAGTATTTCTTTATGATCAAAACGAACTTTTAATATCTCGATAGCTTCATCTAGAGTGGAATCCGTAATTTCCCATTGTTCTGGGTGGCCGGCACGCTCTCCGACTCTCCCATGATCAAAAAGCTGACTTCGAAAAAATTCTCCAACAAGCCAGTTAATAGCCTTCCCTTCGCGTGCCATATACCTGACAACTTCACTCTGTCTATGGTGATTCAACTCGTGTAACCGCTTAAGGCATTTTTTTGCAACCTCATTAGCAATTCTGTCAAGCGATAGAGAAAATAGGCGCACTCCATTATCTTCTCTTAGCGCAACGTCCATCATGTGCGACAGGGCTGTGAGCACCCCGGACAACTGGTCTTCATCAAGACTTGATATAAGCTCGTCGTCTAGCCTTTCCAACACATGTTCAAACCAAGTTTTTCCCGAGCGCCGGCGCTTCTGAGCATTTTCACAGAAACGTACAGCTAATTGATCGATATCATGACGAGCTAACTCCAATAAAGCGTCAAACTCTCCATCTGGCATGACTGTCTTTGATCCAGTGAGTGCAAAATAAAACCGGTGATGAAATGGACTGCCAAGCCGCTTTAATCTAATCGTCCCTGCAAATGCGCTTTTATTTACCACGCTGAAGACTCGCTCATCAGGCTTTGCCGTATTGGCTAATCCTGGAATAAACCGTCCCAGATTCGAGATTGACCGGGATGATCTCACGTCATCAGAGGGCAAAAGTTTTTTTATCTCCTGGCCTAGCTCGCTCTTTTCTTGCTCCGATACGGTAGCATCCCCCGTGACTAACACGGATCGAACAGCAAGGTACTCTTCAATCCATTTGTATAACTTATAATTTGTTGCCTTTATCAGTTGCAGACGGCAGAGGTCTGGGAAATAAATATCAGATTTAACTTGTGGAAACACAAACCGGATACTATTTAAGGCTAGTTTAACCTCGCGCGGTGTCGTTAGTTCTGCGCCTTCTCGGTCAGCAGCTGATCTAAAATCGTCAAGTAGCTCGCCCTTTAAATCTTCACCTATTGTCTCAACGTAAATGGATTGAGCTTCGTCAAGGAATAGAGAGCGAAGGTCGAAAGGCTCTGGAAGAGGAATATTGAAAGTGAGCTGCACAATTTTCTGAAGAAATAAATCGCCATCCGTGACTTTAAGCCCGGTTTCCAAAGCTTGCGCTAAAACCTCTCGATCATAACACATTAAGTAAGCTACTTTTGGAAAATCAGCGACGGAACGAACCAACCGAATTACTTCAACGGCTTGTTCAGGCTCAAGGCGATCAAGATCATCGAGAATGACAATAAAGCCTAAATCCAATTCCTGTAACTTTTGTGCTAGCTCTTGCTTCATTTGAGACGGTGTCTGGCCATAAGGCAGCACTTGGTCTGCCACATCTGCTATCTCTCCAACCACCTTACCGACAGTCTGTGCTCCGGGCAAAACATATCCTGCCACATTTGCAACGGAAGCGATCCTCCGGGCCGTTTTTGGCCCATAGGCACGGAGCAGCTCGCTGACCTCAGCCATCTTTCGCTTAGTTACACTCTCTTGATGGCCACTAGCTGCCGCAACTTCCCCTTCTCTTTGTTTCAATATTTCTGCCATTGGCTCTAACAATGAAGAAACCAACGGCGAGGTATCTCCGTTCAACCAAGGGGCAATTGTGATGGTGTGCACCCCTTCAACTTCTGAAGCTGCCAAGTTTTTCCGAAGGAAGTTCAGCAGCGATGTTTTGCCTGATCCCCAGCGCCCCTCGAGCCCAATTACTATTCCGTCACCTTTAGATGCTTCAACGACCGATGGTGCGAGCCGTTCAGCCATTCCGGAAAAACCAAATCTATCTTTAGCCTCATCCTCGAGTGCGCGATCTGAATCGAGAGCTGTCGTCATTTAACGTCCAATTTTTATAGTTTAAGGATTAGCAGCAATACCTTTAACTTTCCAGAATTGCCGCAAAATGTTAGTTCGAGCCGATAATATAGATCTCGCCAAAAAAACTTCTAGGCGAAAATTATAATCAACAAACTCTGATGATTGAAAACTGGCAGTTTTAGGCTCAATTTAGCGTGTCTCTTGTACGAATATTGTTAATGCGGATTCGCCATCCTATTAAACATCTATTATTCCTCACCGCAGAGAGTGTAAAACACATCAATTCGCATCATTTTTCGGGCCCTTGAACTTTTCGGCATCCCCCTAAAGGCGCGCCCTGCCAACCTCTGTTTAGCGCGCAGGCGAGGCGGGGAGTCGACAGCGCGCTGACAGCGCCGATCTAAACTCAGCCGATCCGAGCCCCAACCACTACAGCGGCTTACCTGGCTGACGCCATATGTGAACACTTAGCACGATTCAGGCTTTTTAGGGAATCCCCTCATCGCGCATCGGCTAGTCTAGTGTCGCGGTTGAGAATACTGACTCTTATTCCCACTGGGACGAGAGCGTAAAACTGCATAAATCCGCATAATTTTTCTGCGCCCTTAACCCCTCATTCGCGCCAGCAATGGCGCGGCTCGAGGCCATTTCTGCACCTGCGTAATTTTCGACCCATTTAGCGCGCGGGCGGGGCGGGGTGCTGATCGCGCGGCGCGGGGGCGCACTGTCGAGGCGGGGCCATAGCGCCGCTGTAGGCAACGCACCGGGCAATCTTGGTCGATTCCGTCGGGTCGGAACCTGTCAGCCTTCTTAAGCCCTGTTTAGAATATCTTTGGTATCAATCTGCCACGTTCTGTTCCACTTCTCTTTCTTATGTCCCACGCCTTTCGTCGAGTGCGGCGCAAAACGCAACATTCCGCATCATTTTCTCGCCCCTCAAATCACCCCGCCGCCCCAGTGCTGGCGCGGCCTAGCGTCTCCTGCAACGCTGCATCAAAACCGACCCATTTAGCGCGCAGGCGGGGCGGGGAGTCGACAGCGCGCCGGGGGGAAGCAACGCTATGGAGAGGCAGGCGGTGGCCACAGGTTGTCCGTTGGCTACTCGGCTCGTTGAATGGTCAAGGCGACGTGCCGTCTCTCTACTCACTCGCTGCCGTCGAGTGAGCTTCTCGAGCCTGGCGGAAGTCTTCCGCGTGCTCGAAGATCCAGAGCCACATAGGGATGATCTTCAGGAAAAATTCCTCCCCCAACCGAGTCAGCTCGTAATCGACTCGTGGTGGAACTTCTTCGTAATCCTGGCGAAGAATCAGCCCATCGCGCTCGAGCTGTCGCAGCGTTCTCGTTAGCATCCGCTGAGTGACACCATCGAGCCGTCGGCGAAGCTCGGCGTGTCTCAACCGCCCTCCCTCCTTGAGCGCGTGGATCACCCCAAAAGCCCAGCGGTTGCCGGCGTGAGATAGCACCTCTCTCTTCAGCCAGTCGTCCTCGTTTTCCATAGCGTCACAGAGTGCCCGGGAGCGAGCGAGCAGGTCGTTTTCGTCTTTCGGTATCACTGATGTACCTACTTATGTGGGGAATCCTGACGTGCAAACATCCGCTACCTCGATCAGAGCCGTCAACGTTGGAGATAGCATGAATCGTACCGACAGGAAGGAATCGATATTGGTATTGGGCGCGGGGGAGCTGGGCTTCGAAGTACTGCGCCACCTGGCAAACCACGCTCGCAAGCATCAATCAGCGCGTATCTACGTCCGGTTGAGACAATCCACGATAGAGACGACCGATCCGGTCAAGAAGCAGCAAATCGAGCAGTTGCGGGCATTGGGCGTCGAGACTGCTCCTGGCGATGTCGCAACCGGCACGGATAAGCTGGCCGCCCTTCTCGCCCCCTACGATACGGTCATTTCCTGCATCGGCTTTTCCGCCGGACGTGGCACGCAGACCAAGATTACCCAGGCAGTGCTCCAGGCCGGTGTGAAGCGCTATGTGCCGTGGCAGTTTGGCGTCGACTACGACACGATTGGCCGAGGTAGCGCCCAGGACGTATTCGACGAACAACTCGATGTGCGCGACCTGCTCCGGGCGCAGAACCGCACAGAGTGGCTCATTGTCGCCACGGGAATGTTCACCAGCTTTCTGTTCGAACCGGCTTTTGGCGTCGTGGACCTTGAGCAGAGCGAGGTTCACGCCCTGGGTAGCTGGGATAACCAGGTTACCGTGACAACGCCGGAAGACATCGGACGCTTGACCACAGCGATACTGTTTCACGAGCCACGGTTCCAGAACGAAACCGTGTTCGTCGCAGGAGACACCATCAGCTACGGGGCATTGGCGGATGAGCTGGAGCGGCAGCTCGACCGCCCTTTCAATCGAGAAGCGTGGTCGATTTCCTACCTTAGCGATGCGCTACGTGCCGATCCCGATAATAACCTGTTCAAGTATCGCGCCGTGTTCGCGGCAGGCGTTGGCGTCGCATGGCCCAGGGAAACGACGTTCAATTATCGCGAGGGACTCGAAACGATTGATGTCCCAACCTGGATACACCGCCACTTGGTTGAGTAATGGCCAGCCCGTTTATGGTTGAGAAGGACGGGCACCGGATTCCCCCACACGCTGGCCAGTTGGATAGTGATGGCCGGTACCGACCTGATGCGAGTGCGAGACATGCTCGGTCACGCCTCAGTCGAGCAGACGCAGCTCTACGCGACCTGTACCCGGATGCACTGATCGAGAGGCTATGAATAACTGGGTTCCCGCACGAAATAGTCACGTGCCGAATTGAAAGGGAGAGAAAGGCGTTTCGAGAGAGGGAGAAAACGTCAAACTTCATTGACTTAGATGGCGCGCCCAGCAGGATTCGAACCTGCGACCCCTGCCTTCGGAGGGCAGTACTCTATCCAGCTGAGCTATGGGCGCGCGATGACGTGACGTCGTGCCGAATGGCGTGGATAGCCGAATGGCCCGCCAACAGCGCGGCCATCCTACCCGCTCGGCCATTGGCTGTCCAGCCACGGTGCGGGGTGGCGGCGGCTTTCGCGCTGACGAGTCGTGATTATACTGGAACGGACGTATCCCCGATAAACGACCGGCGACAAGGGCGACCTGCGCGCGATACGTTTTCCGGCCGTGCCGGCGCTTCTGCCGGCCTGGCGTCTGGCGACCTGGAGCAGCGCCCGTCGCCCGGTTCGCCGAGAAAACCGATGACGACATGACCGATACACCGCTTCAAACGACCGAATGGCAGAGCCGCCTGCTGGCAACGCACGTCCGCCTGCGCCAGCAGGCGCCGCTGGTGCACTGCCTGACCAACCAGGTCACCGTCAACTTCGTCGCCAATGTGCTGCTGGCCGCCGGGGCGTCTCCGGCGATGACCGATCATCCCGATGAAGTCGAAGGTCTGGCCGCGGCGGCGGATGCCTTGCTGATCAACCTGGGTACGCCCAGTGCCGACAGCATCGCCGCGATGCGAAGGGCGAGCCAAGCCGCCAGCCGGTCGGAGACGCCCTGGGTGCTCGACCCCGTCGGCGCGGCGGCACTGCCGTTGCGGCGAGCGCTGAGTCTGACCTTGATGGCCCATCGGCCAACGGTGATTCGCGGCAACGCGTCGGAAGTCATGGCGCTGGCGGAGACCGGTACCGACGGGCGCGGCGTCGATACCCAGCACGACTCGAGGGAGGCACTGGCGGCCGCCCGTCGGCTACTGGCGCAGACCGACGGCGTGGCGATCTCGGGCCGGACCGACCGCCTGCTGGGCCGTTCGGCCGCCACGGCCGATGCCGTGACGGTCGGCATCCATGGCGGTAGCGCCTGGCAACCCCGCGTGACCGGAACCGGCTGCGCCCTGGGGGCGCTGATCAGCGCCTATCTCGCCGTCGCCGATACCCCGCTGGATGCGATGATCTGTGCCCATGTGCACGCCGCCGCTGCGGCCGAACGGGCCGAACTGACGGCGCATGGCCCCGGCAGTTTCGCGGTAGCCTGGCTGGATGCACTGGATCGTGTCGATCTGTCCGGTTTTCTCGCGGATCGCCTGACGCTGGAGTGACCCCGTCGACTAGCGCCCGCAGCAGAGCTTGCCGTTAGCGGGCACGGGGCGTGCCGAGGTTTCCGGCTCCAGGGGCTTGTCGAGGCAGTGCCGCATTTCCCGCGAGGGCGCCGCGCAGCCGGCATCGCCGACGATACGCGCCGGAACGCCAACCGCGGTGGTGTGAGGCGGCACCATCTTCAGCACCACCGATCCGGCGCCGATGCGGGCACCCTCACCGATCTCGATGTTGCCGAGTACCTTGGCGCCGGCACCGATCAGCACGCCGCGGCGCACCTTGGGGTGGCGATCTCCCGCTTCCTTGCCGGTGCCGCCCAGGGTCACGCCCTGCAGCAGCGAGACGTCGTCCTCGATGACCGTGGTCTCACCGATCACCACCCCGGTGGCGTGATCGATGAACACGCCGTTGCCGACCCTGGCCGCAGGGTGGATATCGGTCTGGAACACTTCCGAGCTGCGGCTCTGCAGATAGCGCGCCATCTGCCGACGACCGCTCTGCCACAGCACGTGGGCGAAGCGATGCACGGTCAAGGCGTGGAACCCCTTGAGATAGAGCAGCACTTCGGTGACCTGGCGAATCGCCGGATCGCGCTCGATCACCGCCGTCAGATCCTGGCCGATGCCTTCGCCGACCGCGGGGTCGCTGACCAGCAGTTCGTCGAACAGCTTGATCAACTGATTGGCCGCCAGATCCGGGTGCGCCAGGCGCTGGCCCAGGCGATAGGCCAACCCCGCGCCCAGTGTCGAGCGATTGAGCACCGCGCCCAGCATCAAGGGGGTCAACAGCGGCTCCTGCCGCGAGATCGTCATCGCCTCGTCGCGGGCCTGCTGCCATAGTTCGATCGTGTTCATCGTCTCTCCTTGAAGTGCCTACCCGCGACTGTCGCCATCGGCGCCACAGGGAATCTCTAGCCTAGCAGCGAACGCAGCCCGGCGATGGCGCTCTGGCCACGCTCCTGCTTCTTCTCGGGGTTCTCCTTGTCGGCGCGGCCTTCCCACTCCAGATCGTCCGCCGGCAGTTCGTCGAGGAAGCGGCTCGGCGTGCAGTCGAGCAGTTCGCCGTAGGCCTTGCGCTGGCGCGCCAGGGTCAGTGTCAGCGTGCGCCGGGCGCGGGTGATGCCGACATAGGCCAGGCGCCGCTCCTCCTCGATGGTGCCGGATTCGATCGAGTTGCGGTGCGGCAGCAGCTCCTCTTCCAACCCCATCAGATAGACGTGGGGAAACTCGAGCCCTTTCGAGGCGTGCATGGTCAAGAGCTGGACCCGGTCGGAGTCGTCCTCCTCGGCCTGCTGCTCTAGGATGTCGCGCAGCACCAGCCGCGAGATCGCCGACTGCACATCGTCGGTCTCCTCACTGGCCTCGCCCTCCTCGTCGTCGCGGTGCATCGACTTCTCGAGCTGGTCAATCAGGGTCCAGACGTTGGCCATGCGGCGCTCTGCGATGGTCGGCGCGCTGGCGTTCTGATAGAGCCAGGCTTCGTAGTCCATGTCGCGGATCATCTCGCGGATCGCGGCGATGGCGTCGCCCTGGTCCATGCGCTTGCGCACGCCGTCGATGAAGTGGGCGAAACGCCCCAACCGCTCGACGGCACGCGTCGGCAGCACCTGCTCCAGCCCCATCTCGTGGCAGGCGGAGAACATCGAGCCACCACGCTCGCTCGCGTAGTTGGCGAGCTTTTCCAGCGTGCCGGGGCCGATCTCTCGGCGCGGCACGTTGACGATGCGCAGGAAGGCGTTGTCGTCGTCCGGATTGATCAGCAGCCGCAGGTAGGCCATCGCATCCTTGATCTCGTTGCGCGAGAAGAACGAGGTGCCGCCGGAGAGCTTGTAGGGAATCTGATGGTGCTGGAGCTTGAGCTCTAAAAGCCGCGCCTGGAAGTTGCCGCGATAGAGCACGGCGAAGTCGCGCCACTCGGCACGCTCCTTGATTCGGCGGGTCAGGATCTCGCCGGCCACGCGCTCGGCCTCGGCCTCCTCGTGGCGGTTGACCACCACCCGGATCGGATCGCCCTGGCCCATGTCCGACCACAGCGTCTTCTCGTAGACGTGAGGGTTATTCGCGATGAGCGTATTGGCGGCGCGCAGGATGGTCGCGGTGGAGCGGTAGTTCTGCTCCAGTTTGATCACGTTCAGGCGCGGGAAATCCTCGCCCAGCGTCACCAGATTCTCCGGCCGGGCGCCGCGCCAGGCGTAGATCGACTGGTCATCATCCCCCACCACGGTGAAGGTGGCGCGCTCGTCCATCAGCATCTTCACCAGCTGGTACTGGCTGACATTGGTGTCCTGGTACTCGTCCACCAGCATGTACTGGATACGTTTGCGCCAACGCGCCAAGGCCTCGGGATCGGTCTTGAGCAGCACCACCGGCAGCATGATCAGGTCGTCGAAATCGACCGCGTTGTAGGCCTTGAGATGGCGGTTATAGGCTTCGTAGATCCGCGCGGCGTACTGCTGGTCCTCGTCTTCCGCATGGGAAATCGCCGCCCCGGGTAGCACCAGGTCGTTCTTCCACTGGGAGATCTGGTTCTGCACGCCGTTGATCTGTTCGGCATCGGTGTCCGCCTCTTTCTGCATCAGGTCCCGCAGCAGCGCCTTGGCGTCTTCCGGGTCGAACAGCGAGAAACCGGGACGGAAGCCTAGCGCCTTGAGCTCGCGACGGATGATGTTGAGCCCCAGGTTGTGGAAGGTGGAGACGGTCAGGCCGTGCCCCTCGCGCCCCTTGAGCATCTGCCCCACGCGCTCCTTCATCTCGCGCGCCGCCTTGTTGGTGAAGGTGACCGCGGCGATCTTGCGCGCGCTCATCCCGCACTCCTGGACCAGATAGGCGATCTTGGTGGTGATCACGCTGGTCTTGCCGGAACCGGCGCCGGCCAGCACCAGGCAGGGGCCATCGATAAAGCGCACCGCCTCCTGCTGGCGCGGGTTGAGCTTGGCAAGACGTTGGCGAATATCGGACATGAGGGCAGAATCGCAGAGGTGAAGAAAGCGTCGAGAAAGAGAACGACGGAATCAGGACGACAGAGTCAAAACAACAACGCGGGAATGATACACCTCATGCAGATCAAAAGAGACGATCTCCACGGCCCCGAGATTGCCGCCATGCTGGAAGCGCATCTCAAGGACTTCGAGCCCCACTCTCCGCCCGAGAGCCGTCACGCGCTGGATCTCGACGGGCTGCGACGCCCGGAGGTTCACTTCTACACCGCCTGGGAAGATAACGAGCTGCTGGGCTGCGGCGCATTCAAGCGCCTCGACGATACGCACGCCGAGATCAAGTCGATGCGCACCGATCCGAACCATCTACGCAAAGGCGTGGCGCGGGCGATCCTGGCGCACCTGATCGAGGAGGCGCGTGCCGCCGGCCTGCAGCGGCTGAGCCTGGAGACCGGCCCGATGGCGCACTTCGCCCCGGCCCGAGCGCTTTACGAGGCATTCGGATTCACCTACTGCGAGCCGTTCGGCAGCTACCGGGAAGACCCGTACAGCGTGTTCATGACTCGACGGCTGTAGGCCAACGGATCACGCCGCGCTCAGACATCCACCGCACCGGCGAAATCCATCTGGCGCCACGCTTCGTAGACGATCAGCGCACAGGCGTTCGACAGGTTCAGGCTGCGGCTATCGGCGAGCATCGGGATGCGAAGGCGCTGCGCGGGAGGCAGCGCTTCGAGCATCGATTGGGGCAGGCCGCGGGTTTCCGGACCGAAAACCAGAGCGTCGCCTTCGCGGAAGTGGATGTGATGATAACCGTGGCGACCCCGGGTCGAGACCCCGAACACACGCTCCGGCCCGACGGTTTCGAGAAACGCCGCCCAGTTGGCGTGGACCTGGACCCGGGCCCACTCGTGATAGTCGAGCCCGGCGCGGCGCAAGCGCTTGTCGTCGAGTTCGAAGGCCATCGGTTCGATGATATGCAGGCGAAATCCGGTATTGGCGCACAACCGGATGATATTGCCGGTATTGGGCGGGATTTCGGGCTCGAACAGCACGATATCAAGCATGGCGGCCAGCTCGGAGGCGGGTGACTCTCGCATCATACGCAATCGACACAGCTTTCTACAGCGCCCCCACAACGGCGCCGGCCTCCTCGTTCTACCGCGAAGCCGGCGCCGTGGTCTGGAATGTCCTAGAAGCCGACGCTGACGCCGAGCACCGGCCCGCTGTCCAGCGTACGGCCGTCGTCGTTATCGAAGTCGGTACGCATATAGCGATAGCCGCCGTAGACGTAGGTCTGCGAAATGATGTTGACCCGCGCCTGGGCGCCGTACTCGTAGCTCTTGTCGATGTCGCCGTGGGCCAGCCCTTCCGGCGTGTAGAAACCGTAGGCACCGATGGAGGTCAACGGAATGGGCGTGTCGACGAACGCGGAACCGCCGAGCCCCAGGCCGCCGCCATTGCCGTAGTGGGTGTCCTGGTACTGGTAACGTCCGCCAACGGCGAGATCGATGCCGGGAATCCATGGCGTGAACATCAGCGAACCGGAGTAGGCCTTGGCGTTATGGCCACTGTCGTCGGTGTTCAGGTAACCGACGCCGGCCCGCACCGAGGGCAGGATGGTCTGGCTGGCTTCGACACCGAAGGAGTCGTCACCACCGTTGGCGGAAACGCTCAACGCCATCGCCTGTTGACTGGCGAAGACAAAGGTCGCTGTGGCAAGGGCAAAGCCCCACGGTTTCATCCTGTTGCGCTTGATCATGATACGTCTCCCGAGATTCGCGTCGAAACGCGTTGGACCACTCGCTTAAGCGTGACATAATCTGGGAAATTATCAAACGGTGTTTTTAAACCTTTTGTAACACCCTGCCGCGAGCCGGCTGCAACCGATCGAGGCAGCCATGAGCAGGCTGCCGGACACGGGGTCAGGGCTCGGCTCAGTGGGCGTCGGTGACGCCGTAGCGATCACGGTAGGCGCGGATGGCTTCGGCGTGCTGGGCGATGGACGTGCCATCGTCACCTTGGCCTGGCCGGGTTTCGAGATAGGCAAGCAGTTGATCGAGGTTGACGATGCTGACAACCGGCATATGATACGTCGCCTCGACTTCCTGGATGGCGCTGTGCGGCTTCAAGCCCTCGTCACCCTGGCCACGCTCCTGACGGTCGAGCGCGATGACGACGCCAGCGGCCCGGGCACCGGCCGCTCGGATGATCTGCATGACCTCGCGGATTGCCGTTCCGGCGGTGATGACATCGTCGATGATCAGGACGTTGCCGCGCAGTTCGGCGCCCACGATGTTGCCACCCTCACCGTGGGTCTTGGCCTCCTTGCGGTTGAAGGCAAAAGGCAGATCGCGCTGATGGTGATCGGCCAGAGCAACGGCTGTGCTCGCCGCCAGCGGTATACCCTTGTAAGCTGGACCAAATAGTACATCGGCTTCGATGCCGCTGTCGGCGATGGCACTGGCGTAGAAACGCCCCAGGCGAGCCAGGGCACGGCCGGAGCGGAACAAGCCGGCATTGAAGAAATAGGGACTGACACGACCGGACTTGAGCGTGAACTCACCGAAGCGCAACACCCCTTCGGCGATCGCAAACTCGATGAACTCCTGCTGATACGGCTGAATCTCGACGCTCACCCCGGGGTCTCCCTAAGTCCTTATTGCATGGCCTCGTGAATCTTGACTGACCGCTACCGTTTTGGCCAAACGAAGCAGTCATTTACCTAAACCTTTCAAGCTCGGGTATCATACACGCGCGACAAAGAAGGAACACTGTATGAAAATCGCCAGCATCAATGTGAACGGGATCCGAGAGGCCGTCGAGCGGGGCTTCCTCGACTGGCTGGCCGAACAGGATGCTGACGTCGTCTGCGTGCAGAACCTGAAGGCCAAGAGCTTCGAGCTCGATGACAGTATCCTTTATCCAGAAGGTTACGAAGGTTATTTCCTGGATGCGGAGAAGGATGGATTCTCCGGCGTGGGGCTCTACTGCCGCAAGATTCCCAAGGCCATCATGTACGGGCTTGGCTTCGAGCAGTGCGACAACGAAGGGCGCTTCCTGCAGGCCGACTACGACCGCTTCAGCATCGCGACCTTCCTGATGCCCAGCGGCGACGACGATCCGGCCGCCAAGCAGACGTTCATGACCCAGTATCTGGAGTACCTGAACAAGATGGCTCGCAAGCGTCGCGAGTACATCATCTGCGGAACCTGGCACATCGCGCACAAGACGCTCGATCTCGCCAACTGGACCGACAATCAGACGACGCCCGGCTTCAAGCCCGAAGAGCGCGCCTGGATGGATCAGGTGTTCGGACCGACCGGCTTCATCGACACCTTCCGCGAGGTCAATCGGGATGCCGACCAGTACACCTGGTGGCCCAAGCTCGATCAGGAAGTGTCGCGGACCCGTCAGGAAGGCTGGCGCCTCGATTACCAGATCGTCGGTCCCAACTTCCGGCGCAACGTGAAGGACGCCTGGATCGATACCGACGCGACCTTCAGCGAGTTCGCCCCGCTGATCGTCGAGTACGATCTCGAGCTGTAATCGCCCGGCACGACGCACGCCAGCAGCTGTCAGCGATTGAATGTCAAAACACCCCGCCAACCGGATCTTCGGCTGGCGGGGTGTTTTTGTTGGCCGGCATCCGGTGCCAGACCGCGCGACGCACCTGGCCTGCGGCTAAAGATCCCCGTAGTGGTGCTGCAGCAGCGTCAGCGCGACCACCGGCGCTGTCTCGGTACGCAGAATGCGCGGTCCGAGGGTGAGCGGTTGGAAGCCGGCGCGGCGGGCGGCATCGACTTCGGTGGCGCTGAGCCCACCTTCGGGGCCGATCAGCAGCGCGGCAGCGTCGACCGCATCCGCCGGCCGCCAGCTATCGTCGGTGGCGGGATGCAGCACCAGACGCAGCGCTTCGTCACGCTCGCCGAGCCACTCCGCCAGCGTCCGCGGTGGGTGAACTTGCGGTATCGTCGCCCGCCCGCACTGCTCGCAGGCGCTGATCGCCACACCCTGCCAGTGCGCCAGTTTCTTCGCCTCGCGATCGCCCTTGAGCCGCACATCGCCGTGCTCGACATAGAGCGGCGTGATCGCGGCCACGCCCAGTTCCACGGACTTCTGGATCGCATAGTCCATGCGATCGCCCTTGGAGATCGCCTGCCCGAGATGAACCCGCAGCAATGATTCCGTCGCGATCTCCGTCACCGCCTCGATCCGGGCGACGACCCGCTTGCGACCCACCTCGATCAGCCGCGCCTGCGCCTCGCGACCCTCGCCATCGAACAGGATCAACGGCGCGTCCTGACGAAGCCGCAATACCAGCGCGACGTGACGCGCCGGCCCCTCGGGCAGAACGACATCGCCGCCAGCGATCAGGCTGGCGGCGACATGGATGCGTGGCTTGACCATGACCCGGGCTTACTGGGTGGTTTCGCTGGCCTGGGCGGTGCGCTGCTTCTTCTGGGCGTACATCGCCTCGAAGTTCACCGGCGCCAGCATCAGCGGAGGGAAGCTGCCACGGCCGACCAGGCTGTCGATGCACTCCCGGGCGTAGGGGAACAGGACGTTGGGACAGAAGGCGCCCAGCGTGTGGTCCAGCTGGTCGCCGGCCAGGCCGGCAATGCGGAACAGACCGGCCTGCTCGACCTCGACCAGAAACGCCGTGGCGCCATCTTCGTTGTTCGAGACCTGAGCGGTCACCTTGACCACGACCTCGTAGAGGTCCTCACCCACCGACTGGCTGGTGGTATCGAGATCCAGACCGACCTTGGGCTTGAACGGCTGCTGAAAGACGCTCGGCGCGTTGGGCGACTCGAACGAGATGTCCTTGACGTAAATGCGCTGCAGGGAGAATTGCAGCTGCGGCTTTTCCTGGGAACCCTGCTGATTGTTGTCTTCCGCCATGATGCGTTTCCTTTACGTACGTTCCTGAATGACTGGCCATGCCGACCGGCCGGCGTGCCGGGCAGCATGGCGATGGCGATTCGGCGAGCGGGGCCCTGCTCAGCGGCGCACCACCGGCAGGCTGTCGGCCTGCCACTGTGCCATGCCGCCCTTGAGCTTGTAGACCCGGGTGAAGCCGGCCTGGGTGAGTTCGGTGACGGCGGCACCGGCAGACTGCCCCTGCTTGCAGACCACGATGACCGGCGTCTCCTTGTACTTCTCGAGCTGCGTCAGACGCTCCTTGAGCCGGGACTGCGGAATGTTCTTGGCACCGGCGATATGCCCGGCCTTGAACTCGCTGCTCTCGCGGATATCGATCACCACACCGTCTTCACGGTTGATCAGCGAGGTGGTCTCGGTGGTGGAAACACCGGAGGCACCGCCACGCTTGGCCTCGAACGCCAGCCACGCGAGCAGGACGACCAGAAAGGCGCTGACCAGCAGCGGATGGTTTTCGACGAATTCGAACAACTGATCGATCATGGGTCTGCCGACACTCTAAATCTGGGGCCAATGGGATCGCGAAACGCCTTCACGGCGTGCGACTCCGCCCTTGGCGCGTCTGCGTCAAACCGCGTCTTGCACCTCGGCGTGGAAGCCTTCGTGGCTCGGGACGCGAACGGCTGAAAATCCTGGCCCGCTAGCGGGCGCCGGCCATTATACACGAGGGCGTCGGTGAAACGAGGCAAGCGCAAGGCAGACGGCTGACCCGACTCGCCCGGTGCGCTATCCTTTGAGGCCTTCGTTCCAAAACGACGAATTCCAGAACGGCAGGTTCCAGCATCTCCGGTGCCGAACGATAGGTTTCGACACGACTCACGCCGCCCATCCGATTTTTCGAGGCTTGTCATGGCAGATACTTCCCGCACTCCGCGTCCCGTCGCACTGTTGATTCTCGATGGCTACGGCCAGAACGACGACAGCGCCAACAACGCCGTCGCCGCCGCCGATACCCCGGTGATGGATCGCCTCAAGCGCGACTATCCCAACACCTTGATCCACACCGATGGCAACTACGTCGGTCTGCCCGAAGGCCAGATGGGCAACTCCGAAGTCGGCCACATGAACATCGGTGCCGGCCGGATCGTCTACCAGGATTTCACCCGCATCACCAAGGCGATCGCCGACGACGAACTGAAGACCATCGAACCGCTCACCGCACCGATCGACGACGCGGTCGCCAACGACAAGGCCGTCCACCTGATGGGCCTGCTCTCTCCCGGCGGCGTCCATAGCCACGAAGATCATCTGCTGGCCGTGGCCGCCCTGGCCGCCGAACGCGGCGCCAAGCGAATCTATCTCCACGCCTTCACCGACGGTCGCGATACCGCGCCGAAAAGCGCCGGCGCCTCGATCGAGCGCACCAACGCCCGCCTGGCCGAGCTGGTCGGTGCCGACAACGGCTTCGTCGCCTCGATCGTCGGCCGCTACTTCGCGATGGATCGCGACAATCGCTGGGACCGTGTCGAGAAGGCCTATCGGGTGGTGCGTTTCGGCGAGGGCGAGCACGTTGCCGACAGTGCCGAAGCCGCCCTGGCAGCGGCCTACGAACGCGGCGAGACCGACGAGTTCGTCGCCGCCACGGCGGTGCGGCCGAGCGGCGACAAGATCGCCATGGCCGATGGCGACGCGGCGCTGTTCCTCAACTTCCGCGCCGATCGCGCCCGCGAGCTGACCCGCGCTTTCGTCAATCCGGACTTCGACGGCTTCGACCGGGGGGAAAGGGTCAAGCTGGCCGGCAAGGGGCTGGTGATGCTGACCCAGTATGCCGACGACATCGACACGCCGGTCGCCTTCCCGCCGCGAGACCTGGTCAATACCCTGGGCGAGGTGGCGGAGAGCCACGGTCTCACCCAGCTGCGCATCGCCGAAACGGAGAAGTACGCCCACGTGACGTTCTTCTTCTCCGGCGGTCGCGAGGCGAAGTTCGACGGCGAGGATCGTGCCCTGATCCAGTCGCCCAAGGACGTCAAGACCTACGACGAGAAGCCGGAGATGAGTGCTTTCGAACTCACCGACACGCTGGTCGAGGCGATCGAGGGCGGCAAGTACGACCTGATCATCTGCAACTACGCCAACGGCGACATGGTGGGGCATACCGGTGACCTAGGCGCCGCCACCAAGGCGATCGAGGCCGTCGACACCTGCCTGGGCCGCGTCGTCGAGGCGATCGAGAAAGCGGGCGGCGAATGCCTGGTCACGGCCGATCACGGCAATGCCGAGATGATGGTCGACCCCGAGACCGGCAATCCGCACACCTCCCACACCACGTTCATGGTGCCGCTGGTCTACGTCTGCCGCGACAAGGCCGCCAGGCTCAAGTCGGATGGTCGGCTTTGCGACCTGGCGCCGACGCTGCTGCACATGCTGCGCCAGCCGGCTCCCGAAGAGATGACGGGTGACGTGCTGATCGATGATGCGTAACGCAGGCTCGTCTCAGACCATCGTCCATGCCAGGGTTCGCCCGACGTGAGACCCAGCGAGGACACCCTCTCCTGTCGGCGCGGGCAACGCAGAATCGGGCTCTCTCTCCTGCTGGCCGGCAGCTTGCTGCTGGCCGGCTCCGTCTTCGGCCAGGCCAACCCGCAGGAGGCCCGGGCGCGGCTGGACAGCCTGGCGACCGATATCCAGGCGCTGCAGGGCAAGCTGGACAATACCCAGGCCGCTCGCGGCGACGCCCAGGATGACCTGAAGCAGGTGGAGACGGCGATCGGCCAGACCCACCAGCGTCTCGACTCGCTGCAGGCGGAGCGACGGCAGCTGGACGACGAGGTCGCCGATCTCGAACGGCGTCGCCAGGGCCTGGCCGCCGATCGCCAGCGGCAGCGCGAGGCGCTGGCGCGGCAGTTCGATGCGCTCTATCGCCTCGGCACCACGCCGCAGCTCAAGCTGCTGCTCAATCAGGACGATCCGGCCGAGGTCGATCGACTCCAGCACTATCTCAATGCGCTGTCGTCGGCACGCCGGGAGCGCCTCGACCAGCTCCGGGAGATCAATCGTCAACTGGACGACAACCTGGCGGAGATCGATCGGCGGCGCTCACGCCTGGATGACGTCCAGGCCGATCTCGAACAGCAGCAGCAGCGCCTGGCGAAGAACCTGAAGGAGCGTCAGGCCCTGGTGGCCAAGCTGAACGGCCGCTACGACAGCGAGCAGGCTCGTCTCGAGGATCTCAACCAGGATCGTGCCCACGTCGAACGCCTGCTGGACCGGATGCAGAAAGAGCTCGCCAACCTGAAGAAGCCGCCCCCTTCGACCGATATCCGTCAGACCAGAGGCGGCCTGCCATGGCCCGTCCAGGGAGCGATGCTGTCGAGGTACGGTAGCGGCGAGGGCGTCAATCGCAACGGCATTCTGATCGGGGCGCCCACGGGGACGGCAGTCAAGGCCGTGCATGCTGGCCGGGTGGTCTTCGCCAACTGGATGCGCGGCTTTGGCAACCTGCTGATCCTCGACCATGGCGACGGCATTCTCACGCTCTATGCCCATCTCCAGCAGATCGATGTCGACCCCGGCCAGCAGGTCTCCAACCGGCAGACGGTCGGGGCCGTCGGCGATACCGGCGGTCAATCGAGGCCGGCACTCTATTTCGAGGTGCGTCAGAACGGCAATCCGATCAATCCCGGCAACTGGATTGCCAAACGCTGATCGGCAAGCTGGATCATCGGCCCGGCGAAACGCTATGCTGGGTTATCAAACGCCGTTCCTTCACGGATATCGGTATCGCCAGACGCCTCGGGTATCGGCGCCAGCGAATCCACCCAGCTCGAGTCGCGGAGACCGCATGAATTCAAGCCGCCTGAAGCCAGGGCCTGCCCGCGCGGATCTTCTCGCCCGGAGAGCCGCCTTCGTTCCCACGCTGGGCGCCGCGCTGATACTGATCCTGGGTCTGGCCCCGGTCGCCCAGGCCCAGCAGGACAGTACCGCCGGCGCTCCCACCCAGGCCGAGCATGATGCCGCCAACGGCTTGCCGGTGGAGGACGTCCAGACCTTCGCCGAGGTCTTCGAGCGCATCAAGCGGACCTATGTGGAGCAGGTCGACGACAAGACCCTGCTGCGCAACGCCATGCGAGGCATGCTCAGTCAGCTCGACCCCCACTCCGAATATCTCGACGCCGATGCCTTCCAGAACCTGCGCGAGACCACCGAGGGCGAATTCAGCGGCGTCGGCATCGAGATCGGCCTGCGTGACGACCAGCTCACCGTCATCGCGCCCATCGACGACACCCCGGCCGCCCGTGCCGGCATTCAGCCGGGCGACCGAATCGTGGCCATCGACGGCACGCCGACCAGCAATCTGAGCCTGCAGGAAGCCGTGGACCTGATGCGCGGCGAGGCCGGTACCGATATCGAGCTGTTGCTGCTGCGGGACGGCGAACAGGAGCCCCGCAACCTGACGCTGACCCGCGAGTCGATCCAGTCCGAGAGCGTCTCCAGCCGCCTGCTGGAACCCGGCTACGGCTATCTGCGGATCAGCCAGTTCCAGAGCCGGACCGGCCAGCAGACGCATGACGCGCTGGAGTCGTTGCTGAAACCGGGGCCGCTGAAGGGGCTGGTGCTCGACCTGCGCAACAATCCCGGCGGCGTGCTCTCCAGCGCCGTCGACGTGGCCGATCAGTTCCTCTCCAGCGGCCTGGTGGTCTACACCAAGGGCCGGCTGGTCGATGACGACATGCGCTTTACCGCCCACGCCGACACGACCGCTCCCGACGTGCCACTGGTGGTGCTGATCAACGGGGGCAGCGCCTCCGCCGCCGAGATCGTCGCCGGGGCGCTGCAGGATCAAGGACGTGGCGTGCTGATGGGCACGCGCAGCTTCGGCAAGGGTTCGGTGCAGCAGGTGATGCCGCTGGGCAACGGCGACGGGCTCAAGCTCACCACGGCGCGCTACTACACCCCCAGCGGGCGCTCGATCCAGGCCGAGGGCATCGCACCCGACGTCCGCGTGGTCAGCGGCCGCCTGGAGGTCGAGGAGAACAGCGGCTTCCAGCTTCGCGAGTCCAACCTGCGCGGGCACCTGTTGAACGGCAATCCCGACCAGGCGGCGGACAACCCCGACACCCCGGTCGCGGCCAACGACTACCAGTTGGGGGAGGCGCTGAACCTGCTCAAGGCGCTCAACGTGGTGCAGCGACCCAAGGCGGCGTCAGGTGTCGCTACCCAGGGAAGCGCCGAGCCCGCTCCCTGACACACCGCAAGCCGGCATCGATCGGATGAGAACCGCGAGACGGCTGCCCAGAAGGCAGCCGTTTCACGGTGAGGGGCCGATGGGCGCTCCCTGATGGAATCGCAACTGCCAGCCATGTGGCGTCAACCACCACAACGAGCAGCGTCTGGCCCAGCGCTCGCACGACCCATCGGCACGAAGATTGGCGGAACGATAGAAAAGCAGCGCGGATTCTGCCGAAAGACGCAGACAATAATCTCCTTCTGCATGGATTCTGATATCCAGGCTCGCCTGCTCCTCGCACGCTGATTTGAGCACGTCGTCACGCGTGTAATGCTGCCCGGAGCGACCCACTTCATAGAAATCAGGATGCAAATACCGGCAAATGGCCATCGGCGAGCGTCTGACGGTTGGCTGATGCAACCTTCTCTCTCGCTCAGCGAGAACTGTCAGAAGTGTCGAATCCTCAGGCCAGTCCTTCATCGACAGCGCTCGGGAAGATCGCCGTACTCCCCCAGCGCCTGGCGGATCAGCAGCCGCTTCACCGGCATGAGGCGGTTCACGCCGGAGAGCCCCCAGTTGCGGGCGAGCCGAAGCGCCGGTTGCCGGCTGCCGAACAACCGCTGGAAGCCCTGCATGGCGGCAAGCATGGCCACGTTCTCGTTGCGGCGGCGGCGCTCGTAGCGAACCAGGATGCGCCGATCCCCCGGCGGCGCACCGCGCCGTCTGGCACGCACCCACTCCTCGGCGAGCACGGCGGCATCCATCAATCCGAGATTGACGCCCTGCCCCGCCAGCGGATGCAGGCTGTGGGCGGCATCGCCGATCAGCGCCAAGCCGTCGTCGACATAACGCTGCGCATGGCGCTGGGTGATCGGGAAGTGCGGCGCGGCATCGATGACCTCGACGTCGCCCAGCCGCTCCCCCAACCCGCGGGCGAGTTCGATGCCCAGTTGCGCTCGCCCCTCGTCGGTGGCGGCCAGTGCCGTCAACCGCCGGGCCTCGCCGGGGGTGGTCGACCAGACGATCGAGCAGTGATCGTCCCGCCCGTCGACGATCAGCGGCAGGAAGGCCAACGGACCGGTGGCGAGAAAAGCCTGACGTGCAACGGCGCCATGGCCGACAGCGGTGCGCACGGTGGTCACCAAGGCAGCCTGGCCGGTCTCACGTTCGCTGACCGGGATACCGGCCATCGCCCGCAGCGGGGAGTTGGCGCCGTCGGCACCGACGATCAGCGGTGCCCGCCGCTGGGTGCCGTCGTCCAGGGTGATCACGGCGTCACTGGCATGGCGGGCGCCGGGGCGAGCCGCACTCTCTCGGCGTTCGTAGCCGGTCACTCGAACCTCGTGCAGCCACTCGACGTTGGGTAGCGACTGCAGGCGTCGGGCCAGTCCGGCCAGCAGCAGGTCGTTCTCGACGATATGTCCCAGTGCATCGACACCGACCTCGTCGGCATCGAAGTCGATCTCACCGCTACCCTCGGCATCCCAGACCTGCATGCCCCGGTAGGCCGACACCCGGCGGGAGGCGATCCAGGGCCAGACGTCCAGCGCCATCAGCAGACGCTGCGAGGCCGCCGTCAACGCACTGACGCGAAGCGCCGGTTTTCCCTGCCCCAGGCGCGCATCGCCTGCGGGCGCCGGGGCCGCATCGACCACGGCCACCTGCCAGCCGGCTTCGCCCAGCAGCAGGGCCAGCGTGGAGCCGACGACCCCGCCGCCGACGATGATGACATCACTCTCGCTCTGGTCCATTCCGCGTACTCCTTGTCTCGTCGCATGCCGCATCACCTGCCCGCCCGATCACGCCCAGGCTCGTCCACCGGCGGCGCTAGCGCTCGATGCCCATTGCGTGTCTCGCCAGGGTCCGGCGCAACGGCCCCAGCGCGTTGAGGCCGACCAATCCGGCGGCACGAGCCGGCCCCAACGCGGCATGATCGATGCCGAACAGCCGGATCAGCCCGTCGCTGAAGCGCACGATCCGATGCGTGTCCGCCGTTCGTCTCGCCTCGAAGCTCGCCAGCGTTCGGGGGTCGCCGGCGGCGACGCCCTCCGCCCGCGCCGCACCGATGGCGCCGGCCAGATCCATCACCCCACGCAGGGCCAGGTTGAAGCCCTGCCCGGCAACCGGATGCAGCGCGTGCGCCGCGTTGCCCAGTATGGCCAGATGCGGGCGAACCGTCTCCCGCGCCGTGATCAACGACAGCGGATAGGTGTGCCGCTGCCCCACCCGTCGAAAGCGGCCCGCCCGATCGCCGAAGGCCTGCTGCAGGCGCTCCAGAAAGGCGCCGTCGGAGAGCGCCAGCGCCTCGTCAAAGGCGCCCTGGCGGTGGGTCCAGACCAGCTCCATCCGGCGTCCGTCGAGCGGCAGCAGGGCCATCGGCCCTTCGCGGGTGAAGCGTTCGAAGGCCCAGCCGCCGTGGGCACGGCTGACCTCGACGTTGGCGATCAGCGCGGTCTGCTCGTAGGGGTGATGATCGCTCTCGATACCGAGGCGCTCCTTGAAACCGGCTCGCCCACCGTCGGCCAGTACGGTCAGGCCGGCGTGAATGACCTCGCCGCTGTCCAGCGCGAGCCGATAGCCCCCGCTCTCGGGCTCCAGCGATTCGACGCGTGCCGGACAGCGCCAGTCGATGGGCAGCGACTCGAGGCGAGCATGCAGCGCTCGCCCCATCCAGACGTTGGGGATGACGTAGCCCAGCGCCTCGACGCCCAGCTCGGAGGCGTGCAGCCGGGTTGCGCCCAGCCGGCCACGCTCGCTGACATGGATATGGCGGATCGCAGACGCCTCCGCCGCCATCGCCGACCACACGCCGAGCCGCTCGAAGTGGCGTCGAGAGCCGTAGGCAATGGCGCTGGCCCGGGCGTCGAAGCTGGGTTGATACGTGCTCGCCTCGACGCTGCTGGGCAGCGGCCGAGGCTCGATGATGGCAACGCGCAGGGGCGCCCGCTCATCGCCAAGCTCGCGCTCCGCCGCGATGGCCTCGCCCAGGGCGCAGGCGAGACTGGCGCCTACCAGGCCACCGCCGATGATGGCCACGTCGACCGTGGTGGATTGCCGTGTCTGAGACATCTGCACCAGCCACTCCCTTACGATTGAAAATTCAGAAGCCAGTTTCCACGCACCCTACACTGCCATTACATCGGTTACGTAATTTTCCGGCTCGATTCGGGATCGATCAAAAAACGATCAACTCCGCTCCTGCATCAGCGCCTCGATATCCTCCGGCGCCTTGGGTACGTCCGAGGTCAGGACCTCGCGGCCGGACTCGGTGACCACGACATCGTCCTCGATGCGAATCCCGATGCCGCGATAGGCCGACGGCACGTCTTCGGCATCCGGGATATAGAGCCCGGGCTCGATCGTCAACACCATGCCCGGCTCGAGCCGGCGGGGTTCGCCATCGACCCGATAACTGCCGACGTCGTGGACATCGAGGCCGAGCCAGTGCGAGGTCGAGTGCAGATAGAAGCGGCGGAAGCGCTGGGACTCGATGTTCTCTTCCAGCTCACCTTCCAGCAGGCCGAGCTCGATCAGGCCCGCAGTCAGATCGCGCACCACGCCCTGGTGAATGGCCTCCAGCGTGACGCCGGGTTCCACCGCGGCGACGGCGCTCTCTTCCGCCGCCAGCACGACGTCGTACAACGCCCGCTGAGCGTCGCTGAAACGGCCGTTGATCGGAAACGTGCGGGTAATGTCGCCGGCGTAGAGGTCGAACTCACCACCCGCGTCGATCAGTACCAGCTCGCCATCCTTCAGCGGCGCGGCGTTCTCGATATAGTGCAGCACACAGGCGTTGGCTCCGCCGCCGACGATGGTGCCGTAGGCGGGCGAGCGCGCACCGTGCCAGAGGAACTCGTGCTCGAGCTCGGCCTGCAGCTGATATTCGAAGCGCCCGGGGCGGCTCGCCTGCATGGCGCGGCGGTGCGCCAGCGCACTGATCTGCGCGGCGTGTCGCATCAGCGCCAGCTCGGCCTCGCTCTTGGTCAGGCGAAGTTCGTGGATCAAGGCGCTGACGTCGGCAAACCGGGTGGGGGCGACGGCACCCCGTCGCGCCCGGGCGCTCAACTGTCCGCGCACGCCCTCGGCGATGCTCATGGCGGCGGTGTCGGCCAGCGGCAGATAGAGGGTTTGGCGGCCATCCAGCAGTTCGGTGAGGTCGTGGCGCTGGGTGTTATCGAACGCCTCGTCCATGCCGTAATCGCGCACGGCCCCTTCGGGGCCGATACGAATGCCAGTCCAGGCCTCCTTCTCGGGGTCCTTCTCCTGACAGTAGAGGATGGCCTCGCCGGCTTCCCGGCCGGGCAGCAGCACCAGCAGCGCGTCGGGTTCGGGAAAACCGCACAGATAGTGGAAATCGCTGTTCTGGCGGAACGCGTACTCGCTGTCGTGATTGCGCGTCCTGAGCGCGGCACCCGGCAACAGCACGGCGCTGTGTTCCGGCAATTCGGCCATCAGGCGCTCGCGACGGGCCGCGAACTCCTCTGGCGAGATGGGGGCGGGACGCGGTAGCGGCTCGGGTCGCATGTCTCTCTCCTTGAGCGAAGCGCCCCGGGATTCGCCGGGACGCCTGGAATATCGTCGATCACGCGCCTCGCGGCGCGGGCGGACTCAATGCAGCGCTGGCGGTGTCTCGTCCTCGCCGCCGGCGGTATCGCCACTCTCGTTCTCCACCTGCTCCACCTGGGGTTCTCCAGGGTGCTGTTCGGTGTAGAGCAGCATCGCCGCCATCCGGGCATGTTCGGTCAGCGCGAAGAGATCGTTCTCGTTTTCGGGGTCGTCGGCGATATCGATATCGATCGCCGACAGCTGGCCGAGATCCTCCAGCGCCTCTTTCAGCGGCGAGGACCAGTTCTCGTAGGTTTCGCCATCCACTTCGTTGACGACCTCGAGAAAGCCCTGGGTCCACTCCTTGAGCCCCTGGGCGCGCTCGGAGAGCGAAAACAGCTCGTCCGGCAGCAGCGGCTCGAAGTTGAGCTCGGCGGCGGAGAGCGCGTCCAGTGTCTGGCGGCGCCAGCCCAGCAGCACGTCCGCATCCTCGCGGTTTTCCGGCTGTTCCACGTTGAGCGACAGGCAGACTTCCTCCAGCCACCCCTCGGCACTCAGATCGTGCAAACCGAGCTCGGCGCACAGTCGGCCGTCGAGAAACGCTGGCGACTGCATGCTGCCATGGGCCAGAAAGACATTGGCGACGGTGGAAAAGTCGAGCTGGTCGTTGATGATCGACATGTCGGCATCCATGATTGGGTGATCGCAAGAGCCGGTGGGCGCGTGGCGCCGGCGCGGCGGCGCGGCGGCGCGTTGACCGCCAATAACCGGCTCTCTATAGTGATTCCTCAATCGCGGCGGCACGCTCCCCGGGCCTTCGACCCCGCCCGGCGCAGCCGGTCACCGACCGCAGGCAGGGTAACGAATCCGGACGCGCTCGGCGCGAATGCCTGCCATCTTACCGCATCGATCTTCACCGCCCACCCCGGAGCGACAACATGAGCGACACGTCTCGCCCGACGACCGAAGTCACCCTGCTGGGCAAACCCTACGTGATCGCCTGCCCGCCCGAGGAGCAGGATCAGTTGAAGCGCTCCGCCCGCTACCTGGATCGCGCCATGCACGGCATCCATTCGCGAGGCAAGGTGCTGGGCGCCGAAAAGATCGCGATCATGGCCGCCCTCAATATCACCCACGAGCTGCTGACGGCGCTGGACTCGCATCGCGCCGGCGAGCAGAGCCTGAGTGATCTGAGCGAGAGGCTGGAACGTGCGCTGGCCAAGGCGGGCGAACCCGGCCGACAGGCACCGTGATGTCGAAAGCGCCATCGGTATCGCAATCCGCCATTGGGCAACGGAAGCCGCTCTGCTACGATGGTGGGGTTTCCTGGAGTGTGCGCCAGTCATTACAAGTCCCTCGAGCCTATGCGCAGTACCCAGGGGGCCAATTGCTAGGCAGGCCCGTGTGCATGTCCGCGCGTCGGAAAGCCTGAAGGCCTGCCTGCGGCCACCCACCTTGAACCAATAGGTTCAGGGCCAGAATGACAGCGGCACTCTGGGGAACTCTTCTTGTCGTTCAATAATCCCATCGCCACGATCGACCCTGACGCTGCCCGGGCTGCCACGACCCTGTCGTCGGCCGTCGATGGTCGTCTCGATCGGCGCGAGCTTCGACGCGAACTGCGTCGCCGCCGTCGCGCACTGACCCCGGACCAACGACGCCGGGCCTCCCGCGAGCTATGCCGTCGCCTCAGGTGTCTGCCCGAACTGCAGCGCGCCCGCCGCGTGGCGCTCTATCTGCCCAACGATGGCGAGATCGATCCGCGCCCGCTGATCGACTGGTTCACCGCCCGTCGCGCCCATGTCTATCTCCCGGTATTACGCCCCCTGGTTGAGAACCGACTGTGGTTCGTGCGCTATCGCGCCGGCACCCGGATGACCCGCAACCGCTTCGGTATCGCCGAGCCGGACACCCGCTTCGGCGCCCATCGCGCCAACCGTTTGCCCGCCTGGGCGCTGGATACCGTGCTGCTGCCACTGGTGGGGTTCGACGACGACGGGCAGCGAATCGGCATGGGCGGTGGATTCTACGATCGCACGTTCGCCTTTGCCCGACGCCAGCGCCCCAGGCCTCGGCTGATCGGGCTCGCCCACGACTGCCAACGGGTCGACTCGCTGCCCGTCGAGGGCTGGGACGTGCCGCTGGACGCCATCGTCAGCGACCGGCGCATCGTCCGACCCGGTCGCTGAAGCGCGAGGCCGGCCGACACCGAACGGCTGCAACGAAAACGGCCGGCAGCGTTTCCGCTACCGGCCGTTTCGAGCCACACCCCACCAGCCGATCCTCTTCACCACGCCCTCATTCGCCGGCCGTCGCCAGCCGAATGATCCGGCGTGTTCCCGGGCCTCAGGCGCCCAGCAGCGTCTGCGCGTAGCCTGTTGCCACCACGCCGACGCCGAAGATCAATACCAATGCCATTACCAAGTCGGGCTTGCGTCTCATGTCGACTCCGCTGCGTTGGGTTCGGTCGCTGCCCCCCGCAGCGACGCGCACGACTATAGGGTCAGGCCAAAAACTTGACAAGAGTGTTTCCGGCCCGGATGACACCTTTTTTCGTTACCCAATAGTATCGGCACCAACACAAAAAGTTTGAGATCGGATTCAGGGGCTTTTAGCGCCTATTTCATCCTTTCACGACGGCTCCCGACGAAGTCTAGGCCATGAACAGCCGGTAGGCCGTATTGTCGGTCTCCTTCCAGTAACGATAGCCGATGCGATCGAAGTGTTCCTCGGCATGGGCGCGGTCGCCATTGGGCATCTGCAATCCCACCAGCACCCGGCCGTAGGCGGCGCCGTGATTGCGGTAGTGGAACAGCGAGATGTTCCAGTCCGCCGGCAGGTGGGTGAGAAAGTTCATCAGCGCGCCGGGGCGTTCGGGGAATTCGAAGCGATAGACCTCCTCCTCGAAACGCTCCCGGGGTCGACCGCCGCCCAGATGGCGAATGTGAAGCTTGGCCAGTTCGTTATCGGTGAGATCCTCGACCGGATAGTCGGCCTCGCGCAGGCGGCGGATCAGCTCCTCGCGATCCTCGCCCCCCGGTTTGACCTGAACACCGACGAAGATGTGCGCATTCTCCGGATCGGCGTAGCGATAGTTGAATTCGGTCACCATGCGCCGCCCGATCACCCGGCAGAACTGCTTGAAGCTGCCCGGCCGCTCGGGGATCTCCACCGCCAGGATCGCCTCGCGCTGCTCGCCCAACTCGGTGCGCTCGGCAACGTGCTGGAGCCGGTCGAAATTGATGTTGGCGCCCGAGTTGATGCACATCAGTGTCTGGTCGCGGGCCTGGGTCTGCTGGATATACTTCTTGAGCCCCGCCAGCGACAGCGCCCCGGAGGTCTCCGCCACCGCCCGGGTGTCATCGAAGGTGTCCTTCACCGCCGCGCACATCTCGTCGGTATTGACGGTGATCACGCCGTCGATGTGATGACGCAGGATCTCGAACGGCGCCTCGCCGATCTGCGCCACCGCAACGCCCTCGGCAAACACGCCAACCTTGTCCAGCGTCACCCGCTCGCCGGCCTCCATGGCCGCCTTGAGGCAGGCGGAGTCCTCGGCTTCGACACCGAACACCTTGATCTCCGGTCGCAGATACTTGATGTAGGCCGCGATACCCGCCAGCAGCCCGCCGCCGCCGACGGGGACGAAGATCGCATCGAGCGGCCCGGCGTGCTGGCGCAGGATCTCCATCGCCACCGTCCCCTGGCCGGCGATCACGTCGAAATCGTCATAGGGCGGGATATAGGTATAGTCATGCTCGGCGATCAGCTCCCGGGCGTGGCTCAGGGCTTCACCGAAGGCGTCGCCCTTGAGCACCACCCTGGCGCCCCAGCCCCGGACCGCCGACACCTTGATGTCCGGCGTGACCCGCGGCATCACGATCACCGCCTTGACCCCCATCTGCCTGGCCGCCATCGCCAGCCCCTGGGCATGATTGCCCGCGGACGCCGCGATCACGCCCTTGGCCTTCTGCTCGTCGCTCAGCTGCGCCATCTTGTTGTAGGCGCCGCGAATCTTGAACGAGAAAACCGGCTGCAGGTCTTCGCGCTTGATCAGAATCCGGTTGGAAAAGCGGCGGGAGAGCGCAGGCAGCGGGGAGATCGGGGTCTCCCGGGCCGCCTCGTAGACACGGGCCTGGAGGATCTTTTTGACGATGTCTTCGAGTTGCATTCGGGTATGTCCTGGCGAACAGCTGGGGTGCAGCGCTCCCGCCGCGAGAGCGGCGGGCTTTGATGGACCCGTATTGTTAACAGACCCCGGCCCCGAGCGTCCAGCGACATCGGCAGCGTGTGCCGCTTGCTTTATACTGGCCGCGCTCCGAGCGTACCCGAATCGAACCCTTCTCCACTCAGCCTGCCGGAACCGACATGACCCAGGACGACCTCAAGCGCGCCGTCGCCGCCGCAGCCCTCGAAGACATCGACAACCTGCTGACCCCGGATGCGGTGATCGGGGTGGGCACGGGCTCCACGGCCAACCACTTCATCGACCTGCTGGCCGCTCGCCGACACGATTTCCGCGGCGCGGTCGCGAGTTCGGAAGCGACGGCAGCGCGGCTGAAGTCCCACGGCATCGACGTGCTGGAACTCAACCATGTCGGCACCGTCCCGGTCTATGTCGACGGCGCCGACGAGATCGACGCCAGGCTGCGCATGATCAAGGGCGGCGGCGCGGCACTGACCCGGGAGAAGATCGTGGCCGCCTGCGCCGAGCGCTTCATCTGCATCGCCGATGCCAGCAAGCGGGTCGAGGTGCTGGGTGGCTTCCCGCTGCCGGTCGAGGTGATTCCGATGGCGCGCTCCTATGTCGCCCGCGAAATGGTCAAGCTGGGCATTACGCCGGTCTATCGGGACGGGGTGCTGACCGACAACGGCAACCGCATCCTCGACGGTTACGACAAGCTGTTCGACGAGCCCGAGGCCATGGAAACGGCGCTGGATGCGCTGGTCGGCGTGGTCACCAACGGCCTGTTCGCCAAACGCCCGGCCGATGTGCTGATGCTGGGCAGCGACGCCGGGGTGGAGCGCTTGACCCGCTGACCCGGCCCGCTACAGCCGGTTGGGGCACTCGATGCCCTCGGCGTAGGCCATCAGGTTGGCCCGGGTCACCTGGGCGATCTCGCGCAGCGCCTCGACAGTGAAAAACCCCTGGTGTCCGGTGATCAGCACATTGGGGAAGCTCGCCAGGCGCGCGAACACGTCATCGTCGATGATCTCCGCCGAGTGGTCGCGGAAGAACAGTTCGCTCTCCTGCTCGTAGACATCGATGGCCAGCGCCCCCAGCTGACGCGATTTCAGCGCGCCGATGACTGCGGGCGTATCGATCAGCGCCCCTCGTGAGGTATTGACCAGCATGGCGCCCGGCTTCATCGCCGCCAAGGTCCCGTCATCGATCAGGTGATGGGTCTGCTCGGTCAGCGGACAGTGCAGCGAGACGATATCGGAGCGAGCCAGCAGCGCCTCGAGCGGGACCGCTTCCCCGTAGGCCTGGAACGCGTCGGCGGGATAGGGGTCGTAGCCCAGCACCTCGCAGCCGAGCCCCTTCAGGATGCGTGCCATGCACAGCCCGATCCGCCCCGTCCCGATCACGCCCGCCGTCTTGCCGTGAAGGGTGACGCCCAGCAGCCCGTCGAGTGCGAAGTTGCCCTCGCGCACGCGGTTGAAGGCCCGGTGAGTCTTGCGGTTCAGGGTCATGATCATCGCCAGCGCGTGCTCGGCCACCGCCTCCGGCGAGTAGGCCGGCACCCGCGCCACGAACAGCCCGAGCCGATGGGCAGCCGCGAGATCGATATTGTTGAAACCGGCGCAGCGCAACACGATCGCGCGGATCCCGAGGGTGGCCAGGGTGTCGAGCACGGCGGCGTCGAGGCAGTCGTTGACGAACACGCAGACCGCATCGCTGCCCGCCGCCAGCGCTACGGTGCCGGCATCGAGACCGGCTTCCTGGTAGTGCCACTCGATGTCGTCATCGGCATCTTGTACGGCAGCGAGTTCGTCGAAAAAGCGGCGATCGTAGGGCTGGGCACTGAAAACGGTAACTCGCATGGCGAAGAACTCGCGGCAACGGAGGGCATCTACCAGCGTAGCGATCCCTGGCGCCGCCGCCAGGGACCAATTGCCGCGGCCCAGTACCCACGGCGCTTCCAACGACCCGAGCGGAGGTCACTCGAGCGTGCTCCCCATCGTCCACCACCCCGGCTACAGCATCGAATGGCCCGAGCGCCATCCGTTCCCGATGGCAAAATTCCGAGTCCTGCGCCGACGCCTGTCGACGCTGGCGTTCGACGACCGTGACGACGTTGGCTGGATCACCCCTGCCCCGGCGACCGGCAAGGCGCTATTGCGCGGGCACACCGCCGACTACCTGCAGCGTTTCTATCTGGGCGAGATCGCGACCACGCGGCGCACGCCGAGCGGCTTCCCCTGGTCACCTGCGCTGGTCGAACGCACCCTGCTGGAAGTCGGCGGGACGCTGGCCGCGGTGGACAGCGCCATGGAGACCGGGCTGGCGCTCAACACCGCCGGCGGCACCCACCACGCCTACGCCGATCGTGCCAGCGGCTACTGCCTGCTCAACGATCTCGCGGTCGCCGCCCACCACCTGCTGGCCGAGTATCGCCTCGAGCGGGTCCTGATCGTCGACTGCGACGTGCACCAGGGGGATGGAACGGCCTGGATCTTCCGCGACGAGCCACGGGTCTTCACGCTGTCGCTCCACGGCGAGGCCAACTTCCCGTTCGAGAAGCGCCAGAGCGATCGCGACGTGGCGCTACCGCGCGGTACCGGGGACGACGCCTACCTGGCGCGCCTCGAGGCGGCACTGGACCCGATTCTGAACGACTTCCGGCCGCAGTTCGTGCTGTTCGACGCCGGCGCCGACGTCCACGCCGACGACCGGCTGGGCCACCTGGCGCTGAGTGACCACGGCCTCTACCGCCGCGATCACCGGGTACTGGCGGCCTGCCGCAGGCGCGGCATTCCCGTCGCCGGCGTCATCGGCGGCGGCTATGACCGCGACCTCGAAGCGCTGGCCGAGCGTCACGCCCAGTTGTTTCTCGCCGCGCTGGCGCTGATCTCCGAGTGAAGGGGCAGCGGCGCGGACCGGGGCGAGAGCTGGCCGGAAAGCACGAAATACCGGTGCATCACCAGCAGCGAGATCAGGTGCTCGAGACGCGTGTCGCGAAATCGATCCACGTGGGCGTTGGCGTTGCGGATGATCGCTTCGGCTTCCTCCGGACGCGCCGAGTAGTAGTCCATCTTCTCCTCGAGATCGTGGCAATCCTCGGCCAGCGGCACATAGTGGACATAGGGTTCCAGCGTGCCTTCCATGAACCAGGTCTCGTACCGCGGAGGCGGCATCAGGCAGAGCGAGTTCGACGACAGGATCCACTTCAGATTGGTGGCGACGTCCTTGCCCTCGAGGCTCAGCACGAACTTGTACTGCAGCTGCGCCTCGATCGACAGGTAGGGTCGATAATCCGACTGATGGCGCCGCTTGGCATGGCTCTGGCCGATATCCATCCGCGGGTGCCGGCAGAACTGGCGCAGCACCGCTGCCCGGTGCTCATGGAAACACTTCCCCCGCCAGACGACGCCCGTCTTCTTGTCGGTGTGCCGTAACCGGTCGTTGGCAAAATGGAAGTGGCGCACGCTGTTGAGTTTCAACAGCAGGTTGTTGGCGTTGCTCGGCGGGGTCTGGCGACAGATCGGACGGCTCTTGACGATCGTTGGCGTCTCGGCCACCCAGGTCACATCGCCGAAGCGGTAGTTGAAACGCAGCTCGGGATCGAAATGACGAACCACCCGTTTGGCATCCAGATAGTAGGCGCCGCGTCGTTCGTAGCGGAAATCACCGATGCGCACCGCGGCCTCGTCGAGATCGAAGGGGTTCTGCTGGCGATGATAGTAGTCGACCCGTGCCAGCACGGCCTGCCGCTGCATGGGAGAGAGCGACTCGACCAGCCGGTCCAAGCGCTGGCGATACAGGCTGTCGGGCAGTAGCAGGCTGGCGATGCCGCCAGCGTAGAATCGCAATTTGCGACTCCTGAAGCGCAGGTTCATGGAGTGACACCGGAAGAGGAGTGCAGGTCATCCCACGATTGTCGTCGCTGCCGATGACAAGCGTCTGACACTTCGGCCCGGCAGTCGCCCGACGATTCAGCGCCCGGCGACAGCTCCCGGAGGCACGCTCACGCCTGCCCTGCCGCGCCCCCTTCACGGGGCTCTGCTGGCGTCCCCGACGGCCCGAACAGATCGAGATGCGCATCGCCCCAGGTCTTGAGCGCCATCAGCACCGGCGTCAGCTCGCGCCCCAGCGCCGTCAGACTGTACTCCACCCTGGGTGGCACCTCGGCGTGGACCTCGCGATGGATCAGGCCATCGACCTCGAGTTCGCGCAACTGGTTGGTCAGCATGCGTTGGGTGACGCCACCGATGCGCCGCCGCAGCTCACTGAAGCGCAACGTGCCCTCGTCGAGCAGATACCACAGCACCACGCCTTTCCATTTACCGCAGATCAGACTCACCGCCGCCTCCACGGCGCAGCCGGGGCTACCATCGAAACGGGAAAATCGCGCTTTGGCCATCCGGGTATCCTTTTTGACACTAGGGTAACGACAGGGAACTAACAGCGTTCGTTGTACGTACGTGGCCTCCGCGATTTTACTCTAGGATTCACGCAGACACCTCATGACTGGAGAACCCGAATGAAAGCCGTCGCCTACCGCAACGCCGGGGCCATCGATCGCGATGACGCCCTGATCGACATCGAACTCGACGAACCCACGCCCGGTGACCGCGACCTGCTGGTCGAGATTCACGCCGTGTCGGTCAACCCGATCGATACCAAGGTGCGCGGCAACATGGCACCCGAGGCCGGCACGGCCCGGGTACTGGGCTGGGACGCGGCCGGCGTGGTCAAGGCCGTCGGCCGCGACGTGAAGGGCTTCACGCCGGGAGACGAGGTCTGGTATTCGGGCGATCTGCAGCGCCCGGGGACCAATGCCGAATATCACCTCGTCGACGAGCGGCTGGTGAGCAGGAAGCCGACATCGCTGAGCTTCGCCGAGGCGGCTGCCCTGCCGCTGACGTCTCTCACCGCCTGGGAGATGCTGTTCGACCGGCTCGACGTGACGCGCTCCGTTCCCGGTGCGGCCAACGCCGCTCTCATCGTTGGCGGCGCCGGCGGCGTGGGTTCGATCGCCATTCAACTGCTGAAGCGGCTGACCGATCTCACGGTCATCGCCACCGCCTCGCGTCCGGAGACCCGCGAGTGGGTGGAAAGCCTGGGTGCCGACGCCGTGATCGATCATCGCCAGCCGCTGCCCGCGCAGATCGAGGCGCTGGGGTTCGGTGCCCCCGGCCTGGTCTTCTCGACCACCCACAGCGACAAGCATCGCGATGACATCATCGCGCTGATGGCGCCCCAGGGCCGGTTCGGATTGATCGATGACCCGGTCGGCTTCGTGATCGACGACTTCAAGCGCAAGTCGATCTCGATCCACTGGGAGCTGATGTACACCCGCTCGCTGTTCCAGACTCCGGACATGCACGCTCAGGGTGACATTCTCGAGCGGGTGGCGGCGATGGTCGATCGTGGCGAGATTCGCACAACGCTGACCGAGACGCTGGGCACCATCGACGCAGCCAATCTCAAAAGAGCCCACGCCCTGATCGAGAGTGGGCGGGCGCGAGGCAAGGTGGTGCTGGAAGGCTTCTAGGTCTCGTTTGTCGAGGCGACGAGCATCGCCGCCACTGCCCGGCGGGTCTGCTGGAGCGCTCCCCGGTTGGCCTCGACCACGGCCCGCCCGGCCGCGCCAAGGCGGTGACGGCGATCGTCGTCCTCGAACAGCGAGATCAGCGTGGCGCCGAGCTCCCCGCCATCGACGACCTCGAGCCTGGCCTCGCTGGCCGCCAGGGTGTCGGCAATCTCGCGCAAGTTGTCGAGATAGGGGCCGCTAACCACCGCCACGCCCAGCGCCGCCGGTTCGAGCAGATTGTGACCGCCGATCGGCTCGAGCGAGCCACCGACGAAGGCGACGTCGGCGCAGCCGTAGAGCCGCATCAGATCGCCCATGGTATCGCCCAGCAGTACCGCGGTTTCCGCGGTGACCGGCCGCTGCGCGCTCAATCGCACGACCGACTCCCCTCGCTCGCGGCAGATCGCGTCGACGGTATCGAAGCGCTGGGGGTGGCGCGGCACCAGAATCAGCAGCGCATCGGGGAACCGGCGTCTGAGCGCGGCATGCGCGATCAGCGCCTGCTCGTCTTCTCCCGGATGGGTGGAGCCCGCGATCCAGACCGGCCGCGCGCCCCAGTTCGCCCGTAGTCGCCGGCTCGCGGCCACAGTCTCGCCGTCGACGGCGAGGTCGAATTTCAACGCCCCGGTGACCGTCACCCGCGTCGCCGGAGCGCCCAGCGAGACGAAACGCTCGGCGTCCAGTGGCGACTTGGCACCGATCCAGGCCACCGTTTCGAGCATGCCCCGGCTCAGGGCTCCGAAGCGCTGGTAGAGCCGGAAGGCACCGCCGCTCAAGCGGCCATTGGCCACCACCACCGGCACGCCCCGGCGTCGACACGCCGCCAGCAGGTTGGGCCAGAGCTCGGTCTCGGCGATGACCGCCAGGCGAGGCTTCAATCGGGCGATGAAACGTCGCGCGCTGATCGGAAAATCCAGCGGCAGGAAGTGGTGGGAGACCCGTTCGCCGAACGTCTGGCGAACGCGCTCGGCACCGGTGGCGGTCATGGTGGTGACGATCAGGTCGTGATCCGGATGATCATCGAGCAGCGAGCGGATCAGGGGCGCCGCCGTGACGACTTCACCCACCGATGCGGCATGCAGCCACAGCCGCGGACGATCGCCCTCCACGGTAATGAAGCCCAGCCGCTCGCGACGGGGGTGAGTGGGCAACCACTCACGCCACACCCGCCACCAGATCAGCGGCGACAACAGGTAGGCGGCCAGCGAGTAGAGCCAGCGCGCGAGCCGCGACGGGAGGCCGTGTCGAGCGCGCACCTCGGCTCAGCGCTCGCGGTCGAGAATGGTGTCGATCATGGTGGTGGTCGAGACGCCATCCTCGAAGCCCAGCACCAGGACTTCGCCGCCATTGGCGATGACCGCCTCGCCACCGGCGATATCCTCCGGCCGGTAGTCGCCGCCCTTGACCAGCCGATCCGGCAGGATCGCCTCGATCAGCCGCGCCGGCGTGTCTTCGCCGAAGGGAACGACCCAGTCCACCGCGGCCAGCCCCGCCAGCACCTGGGCCCGGCGCGCCAACGTATTGATGGGCCGTTTCGGCCCCTTGAGCCGCGCCACCGAGGCGTCGTCGTTGACCGCCACGATCAGGCGGTCGCCGAGGCGCTTGGCCTGCTCCAGGTACGCCACGTGGCCGGCATGCAGGATGTCGAAGCAGCCGTTGGTCATCACCACACGCTCGCCGCGGGCCTGCGCGGCACGCACCGCCCCGATGAGCGGGCCCTCCCCGATGACGCCGTATTGGGCCAGGCTGTCGCCGTGCAGTGCCGTGTAGAGCTCCGCCACCGACAGCACCGCGGTGCCGGGTTTCGCCACCACCAGTCCGGCGGCGAGATTGGCCAGCATCACCGCCTCGCCGAAGCCGTGGCCGGCGGCCAGCGCCAGCCCCAACACTCCGATCACGGTGTCGCCGGCGCCGGTGACGTCGAACACCTCCCGCGCATGGGTCGGCAGGTGGAGCGGGGCGTGGCCCTCACGAATCAGCGTCATGCCGCGCTCGCTGCGGGTGACCAGCAGCGCTTCCAGCGCCAGCGAGGCTCGCAGCGCCTCGCCCTTCTCCGCCAGCTCGGCATCACCGGCGCAGGGCCCGACGATCGCCTCGAATTCGGCCAGGTTGGGCGTGATCACGCTGGCACCGCGATAGCGGCTGAAATCGCTGCCCTTGGGATCGACCAGCACCCGCTTGCCGGCCGCTCTGGCCGTGGCGATCAGCGTCTCGACCCGATTCAGGCTGCCCTTGCCGTAGTCGGAGAGAATCACCACTTCGGCATCGCCCAGCGCCGCCTCGACCTTGGCGATCAGCGGCGAGGTGTCGACGTTCCACAGCGGCGATTCGAAGTCGAGCCGGATCAACTGCTGGTTGCGACTCATGACGCGCAGCTTGGTGATCGTCGGTACTTCGGGGCTGCGCTGAAAGTGAGCGCTCACATTGGCGGCTTCCAGCGCACGTTCGAGATGGTCTGCATTGTCGTCGTGCCCCACCACGCCCGCCAGGCTGGCGTGGCCTCCCAGCGAGGCGATGTTGAGGGCCACGTTGGCCGCCCCGCCCGGACGGTCGTCGGCGTCCTCCACCTTCACCACCGGCACCGGCGCTTCGGGCGAGATCCGCGACGTCGCGCCATGCCAGTAGCGGTCGAGCATGACATCGCCCACCACCAGCAGACGGGCGTGCTCCAGTTGCGAAAGATCAACCTTCATGCGGCGGCTCCGTTACGTCGTCGGCGTTGGCGGTATCGCGTGTCGCGGTCATCAGTCCATCCAGGTGCTCGACCACGTCGTCCAGCGTGATCAATCCCATGGCATCGGCGTGGCGCACCCGCGTACCCCAGTTGACGCTCTCGACGGACTTCTTCAGGTAGCGGCGCACGGCGTCAGGGTAGCGATTGACCACGTGATCACGCCAGCAGTACGGGGCCGCGCGATCCGGATTGGTGGTGGCGTAGAGCCCCAGCGTCGGCGTGCCCAGCGCATTGGCCATGTGGACCGGGCCGGAGTCGGGTGCGATCACCACGCGCGCCCGATCCAGTAGGGCCAGCAAGCCCTTGAGCGAGGTCCGCCCGATGGCGTCGATGATCTCGATCTCGGGCACCAACCGGCGGATCTGCTCGCCCATGTCGCGCTCCTGGGGACTGCCGCCGCCGCTCATGACGGTTCTCAACCCGTAGCGCTGCCAGACGTGCTCGATCACGGCGGCGTAGCCCTCGGCGGACCAGTTGCGGAAATTGCGCAGGCGCGGGTTGGCGCATGGGCTGATCACCAGGTAGGGCCGATCGCCGGTCAACTGATGCGCTTCCTGGTAGGCGGCATCCGGCACCGGCAGCGACCAGTCGAGCCGGGTATCCTCGACCCCCAGCAGGCGGGCGAAATCCATGAAGGATTCGAGCACGTGCGCACGCGGATGGGGGGCCAGTTGGCGATGGGTGAACCAGTGCTGCCAATCCTTGGCCCGCGCCTTGTCGTAACCCACTCGCACGTCGCATTTCAGCCCCAACGACAGTACGCTTGCGCGCAGCGCCTGCTGCATGTGCAACAGCACATCGAAGCGAACGTCCTCGAGCTGACGCCAAATCGCACGCATGCCCTGGAAACCGGTGGACTTGTCGTAGGCCACCAGATCGACGCCATCGAGGCCGTCCAGCAGGGCGTGTTCGGTCTTGCCGACGATCCAGGTGATCCGCGCCTCGGGCCATTGACGCTGCAGCGCGCGCACCGTGGGCACCAGGTTGCAGACATCGCCCAGCGCGGAGAGACGCAGGATGCCGATATGTCGCGGACGCTCTGGCAGAGATTGCTTCATGGGCCTGAATGAATTCCCATTGGGTAAAACGCCCATTCTAACGGAAGTTGACCGGGCATGACTCGCAACCCGACCAACGCGCGTCAATCATGGCGCCTCGACCGAACCCTCCAGATAAGACATTCATGATCGAAGAATCTGCTCGCGGCACCACCAGCCGCATCGGCCATCTCGTCAGCCTCAGGAACCTGGGCGGCGTGGAACGCTACTTCACCCGCTTCTACGCCCGTCATACCCCCCAGCACGACCACCACGTGCTGCTGCAGACCGACGAAGTCCATTCACTGCTCGAGCCGGCTTACGCCCCTCACCGCGCGGGGCGGATGCACAGCATCAAGGGCGGGCGCTGGCGGATTCCCAAGTTCCTGCCGAGCGTGCGCCAGCGTTACCAGCTCGCCATGATGCAGCGCCTGGGCCTGGACGCCGTGGTGGTCTGGAACAAGATCGTCAATCATCCGCTGGCGTTCGACGACGACATCCCGCTGATCCACTTCGAACGCGGGAGTGCATGGCTGGCCGCGGATGCACCCGGCCTGAGGCGTTATCTGTCGCGCCTGGACGGCGTGCTGTGCAACTCCTACGCCGGCCTGCGGATGCTCCAGCTCAAGTGGCAGCTCGATCCCGACATTCCCTATCGCGTGCTGCAGAACGCCATCCGCCTCCCGGACCAGGCCGCCACTCACCCCAGCGATCGCTTCAGGCTCGGTTTCGCGGGACGGATGACGGGCCTGAAGGCGCCGATGGTCGCCCTGGAAACCTTTGCCGAACTCAAGCAGCGCTGCCCCGAGGCGGAGCTGTGGATCGCGGGGAGTGGGCCACTGGAGCCGGTATTGAAGCGGTGGACGGCACAATGGGGATTGAACGACAGCGTTCACTTCAAGGGCCTGGTCGACGATATGTCGGGCTTCTACGCCTCGCTCGACGCCTTCATCTGCCCCTCCTGGCGCGAACCCTTCGGCAACGTGGTCCAGGAGGCCCTGGCTCATGGTCTGCCCACGCTGGTCGGCAATGCCGATGGCCTGCCGGAGCTCGTGCACCACGGCGTCAACGGGGCCGTCCTGAACCCCGGTCGTTCGCGCCAAAGCCTGGCGCGCTACGACCCGCGCTGCGCCCAGGGGCCTGACGAGGTCTACGACCCGACCACCGACCGCCTCGTCGAGGCGGGCGTTCTCGAGCCGACGGAGGCCGCCACGGTCCTCGAGGGCTGGGCCCGGGATCCAGCGCTGCGACGGCGCATGGCCAGCGCTGCCCGCGAGCAGGTCGCACGCGAGTTCGATCTCGACCGCTACGGGGAGACGCTGGTGGATTTCGTCGACAGCGTGATCCGTTCCTAGGGTTCACAGTGAGGCGAAGGAGGCCCGCAGCTTCTCGGTCTGACGGCGGTAGGAGTAATCGCTTACCAGCTCGGCGAGCTCGGCACCCAGCGACTCGAGGTCCGATGTCGTCATCAGCGCCTCGAGGCGGTCGACCCAGCCTCGGGTGTCGCGACTGTCCAGCATCAGCTCGGCATGGTCGGCCTCGAGCAGTTCGGCGGCACCGGTGGTGGACGAAAGCAACACCGGCGTGCCGCAGGCCATGGCCTCGAGCGACACCCGGCCGAACTCCTCGATGTGCGCCGGCAGCACGAACAGATCGAGCGCGCCATAGAGCGTCTCGACATCGCTGACCGTGCTGCGCCAGAGAAACCGCTCGGCGATGCCGGCTCGTTCGGCCTGGCGCTGGTAGGGGGCGAAATCGTCCTTGCCGACGACGAGGAAGCGGCACCGTCCCGGCAGGCGTTGCTCCAGCCCGGCAGCCATCTCGATGAAGCCGGCCACGTTGCGTTTGGTGAAATTGCCCGAGGTGATCAGCCCGACCAGGCGGGTCTCCTCGGCGAGGCCCAGCTCGCGTCGGCGCGCCTCGCGGCCTGCCGAGGCCCGCTCGAGGTTGAAGACGTCAGGGTCGTAGCCGGGGTAGCTGATCTCGATTCGCGAGTCGTCGATGCCGTAGCGATCGCGAAAATCTTCCGCCATCATCCGTGAATTGACCGCCAGGCGACGAAACCGGGCCCCGGTCAGCACCTGGTCGTGGATGGCGGCCACCTCGTGACCGGCGGGCAGGTCGCGGCCATGGATGCGCTGGCTGGCGAGGTGCACGCAGTTGTGCATGTAGACGACATCGGGCGTCTCGACATCGCCGTGGCTGACCAGCATCGCCGGCCGATGACGTCGGCACCAGGCCTGCACGCGGCGGTTGAACCAGAACCGCCGAAACGGCCCCTTGAAGGGCCAGCGCTTGAGCCGGACCAGCTCGGCACCGGCGGCCTCCGCCAGCTCGCGCCGGCCTCGCTCGGCCAGGATCGTCACCCGATAGCCCAGGGCTTTCAGTGCCGCGGCCTGCTCGAAGGCATTGCGGCTGGCGCCGGTGCTCTTCTCCACCTGGCGAATGGCGATCACGGCCAGTGGCGCTTGCGAATCTTCGGTCACGGCAGCTTCCTCGAGTTCATTGGACGCCCGACGGGTCGACGAATCCTCGACGGTCCGAGACGCCGACATGCGACAGCGGGTCTGCCCGGTTACAATGCGTCCCGCGGCTCGTCGCCGCCCGGCATGTCGCCGCGCTTTCGGCGCCATGCCAATCCCGCTTCGGCTCTACGTCAAGGATCGGCCATGTCGCTATCGACCTACCATCATCGGGACGCGCATATCTTATACGATCCGACGCGCCTCGCTCAGCCCGACCTGCCGATTCTGCCCGAATTCGGCGAGGCCTGGCTCGATCCGGCTGCCTGGGCCGAACGCGGCCTGGTGGTCGGCTCGGCGCCCGGCCGCGGCGACAGCCAGTTCCTGGCCGTCGACGGGGCCGACTGGGTGCTGCGGCCCTATCGTCGGGGCGGCATGGCCGCCAAGGTCAGTCAGAGCGACTATCTCTGGACAGGACTGGAGCGCACCCGCGGTTTCCGCGAGATGCGCCTGACCCGCGCGCTCCACCAGCGGGGCCTGCCCGTCCCGGCACCGGTGGCGACCATCGTGTCGAGACACGCCCTGCGCTACCGCGCGGCACTGATCACCGAGCGCCTGCCTGGCAGCCGGGCGCTGGCGGAGCGCCTGCCCGATGCCTCGCCGGCACTGCTCGCCGATGTCGGCGCCACCATCCGCCGGTTTCACGACGCCGGGCTCGACCATGTCGACCTCAACGCGCGCAACCTGCTGGTTTCAGACGACGATAAGGTCTGGCTGATAGATTTCGACCGCTGCCGACTGCGTCCGAGAGGCGCCTGGCGCCAGCGCAATCTGTCACGACTCGAACGCTCCCTCGTTCGTTTCTCGCCCGCCAACGCGGGATCACTCTTCACCGCCATCGTCGAGGGTTACCAGAACGCTCCGGTGGATCACCACGAGGTCTGACCTCCATGCAAGATACGCTGAGGCGCCGTTGGCGCGGCACGCTCCTATTCGCTCTGGTGCAACTGCCGCTGGTGTGGCTGATCGCCCTGCGTTACTCGCCCTACCTCGCCATGCCGCACGACGCCATGGGGATCGCCTATCTGATCCTGACCTGGATCGGGCACTTCGGCATGCTGGTCCTGCTCGGTTGGCTACCGCTGGCCGCACTGGCGCTGGTGCTCAAGGCCCGCTGGCTATGGCTGCCGGCGACCCTGCTCGGGGCACTGGGGTTGAGCGCGCTGCTGCTGGACACGGTCGTCTACGCCCAGTACCGCTTCCACGTGAACGCTTTCATGGTGTCGCTGTTCCTCAACGACAAGGATGGCGAGATCTTCAGCTTCACCACCACCACCTGGCTGATGGTGGTCGGCAGTGTGGTCGCGGCGCTGGCGCTCGAGGGCTGGCTCGCCCGGCGCCTGATCGTGGCCAACCGTGGCCGCCGCGTGCCGGTGGGGCTCTGCTGCGGCATCGTGCTGGTGACGCTGCTCGGCAGCCACGGCCTGCATATCGTCGCCGATGCCCGCTACCATCGCAGCGTGACCCAGCAGGTCGGCATCTATCCGCTGCTGTTTCCGGCTACCGCCAAGGATTTCATGGAGCGACACGGCTGGCTCGACCCCCGAGCCGCGCGTGCCGAGCGGGCCGATATCGGCGCCACGCAGGCGCAGAATCTCGACTGGCCGAAGAACCCGCTGAGCTGCCAGCCCAGCAACAAGCCCAACGTCATGGTCGTCCTGATCGACTCCTGGCGCGCCGACGAATACGGCCCCCGGAACACGCCCAATCTCTACGCCGCGTTGAACGACAGCGGCCGCCGCTATCTCCAGCACTACAGCGGCGGCAATGCTACCCGCAACGGAACCATGAGCCTGTTCTATGGCCTCAGTGGCAACTATTACGCCTATCTGGACGACACCCAGACGCCCCCGCTTCTGATCACGCAGCTGCAGAAGCAGGGCTACGCGCTGGGCATCTTCTCCTCGGCCAGCCTCGACGGCATCGGCTTCGACCGCACGATCTTCAGCTCGGTCGACCCGCTGCGACTGAGCACGCCAGGGGACTCTCCCGCTAGTCGCGACCGGCGAATGACCGAGGACTGGCTGGCCTGGTTCGACCAGCAGGCGCAGCAGGAGGACACCCCCTGGTTCAGCATGCTGTTCTACGATGCGCCCCACGGCTACGACGTTCCCGAAGGCGCCGCCCAGCCCTACCAGCCTTCGGTGCAGGGCATGGATTATCTGGACCTGGGCCCGGACACCGATCCGGTCCCCTACGCCAACCGCCACCGCAATGCCGTGCACTACGATGACGAGCTGCTCGGCCGGGTGATCGACGACCTCAAGGCCAAGGGCGAGTGGGACGACACGATGCTGGTGGTCACCGCCGATCACGGCCAGTCGTTCAACGATTTCGGCAAGAACTACTGGGGCCACAACAGCAACTTCGCCTCGCCGCAGACCCACGTGCCGATGATCGTCACCGGCCCGGGGGTCGAGCCCGGACGCGTCGAGGGCATGACCAGCCATCTCGATGTCGCGCCGATGCTGATGCGCCACGCCCTGGGCTGCACCAACCCGCTCGCCGATTACGCCCAGGGCCAGGATCTGCTGACGCCGGGCATCGATCATCCCTGGGTCGAGGCCAGCAGCTACATCGACTACGGGATCATCGAGCCGGACCGCATCACCGTGGTCGACGGCACCGGCCAGTGGAACATCGTCGACCGCCAGCTCGATCCCATCGACGACGCCGAGTTCTCGCCGGCGGTGTTCGAAGCCATGCAGTGGTTCCGTCAGTTCTATCGCTGACGAACGCCGCGCTACAATGCCTCAGGCGTCGACCGGGGGAGGGGCGTCGCGTGGCTCGCGATGCCCCTCCCCCGGCCGCCGAATGACGCTCCACTCCCCGATGACCCAGGACTGCCCATGGCCGCCATTACCGGCGTGGTGATCACGCTCGACGAAGCCGACAACATCGAGGCCTGCCTGGCCTCGCTCGCCCGCGTCTGCGACGAGCTGATCGTGGTCGACTCAGGCTCCCGCGACGACACCGTCATCCGGGCCGAGGCGTTCGGCGCCCGCGTGATCCATCAGCCTTACCTGGGCGATGGCCCCCAGAAGCGAGTCGGACCGCAGGCCGCCGGCCATCGCTGGGTGCTGTCGCTGGATGCGGACGAACGGCTCACCGACGAGGCGGTGGCAGCGATTCTGGCGCTCGACCTGGACGACGCCGGTCACGATGCCTATGCACTGCGCCGACGCAATTTCATCGGCAGTCGCTGGGTTCGCCACTGCGGCTGGTATCCGGACTACTGTATCCGGCTGTTCGATCGCGAGCGCACCGGCTTCTCCGACAGCCGCCAGCACGCGTCGGTGCCGGCGACGAATCCGCAGCGCCTGGACGCCGATCTGGAACACTATTCGTTCGCCAACCTGGCCGAACTGTTCGGCAAGGCCAGCGGCCGCTTCTCCAATCGCGCGGCCAAGATCATGTATCTCAAGGGCAAGCGAGCCAACGGCTGGTCGCCGGCACTGCACGGCGCCAATGCCTTCGTGCGCAAGTACCTGTTCCAGCGAGGATTCGCCGGCGGCCTCGACGGCGTCTCGGTGGCGCTGTCGGCAGCGGTCAACGCCTACCTGAAATACGCCAAGCTGCTCGAACTGCAGCGCGATGCCAAGGTGCGCGACGCCGAAGACTTCGACCGGATCTGGTGAATCGATGGAAGCTCACCCGCTGCACATTCGTCACGTCAACCTGGCCCGCGGCTTTCGCGGTGGCGAGCGCCAGACGCTGCTGCTGATCGAGGCGCTGGCCCGGATCGACGACGCGCGGCTCGAGATTACGCAGAGCCTGGTCTGCCGGCGCGACTCGCCGATGCGCGCGGCGCTGGCCGACCGGGAACTCGACACCGAGATCGAACTGATCGACGCCGATCACGCCCTCGCCGGGCATGGCCGACATTCGCGGGCAACCCTGGTTCACGCCCACGAGGCCAAGGCGGTGCACTGGGCGTGGGTCGAGCGTCGCCTGCGCGGCACGCCCTACCTCCTGACACGGCGTGTCCCCCAGCCGGTCAAGGACAAGCGCTTCAACCGCTGGACCTACCGCGCTGCGGCAAGCGCCGTGGCGATCTCGTCGGTGATCGAGCACCATCTTCGCGATCGCGGCTGGTGTCCCGTCACGCGCATCCCCAGCGTGCTCTCCGGCCACCCAGGCGATCCCGCCAAGGTAGCCGCGCTGCGCGAGCGTTTCGCCGGCCACCGCGTCATCGGCCATATCGGCGCGCTGGTGGATCGCCACAAGGGGCAACGGGTCCTGCTGGCGGCGGCGCGGCGGCTGCGCGAGACGCATCCGGACGTTCGCTTCCTGCTGCTGGGCGAAGGCGACGACGGCGCGGCACTGAAAGCCGAGAGCGCCGATCTGGACAACGTCATCTGGGAGGGCTTCCAGCCCGATGTCGGCGACTATCTCGAGATCATGACCCTGTTCGCATTCCCCTCCCGCAACGAGGGACTGGGCTCCACCCTGCTCGATGCCATGGATCACGGCGTGGCGATCGTGGCCAGCGACGTCGACGGCATTCCGGACCTGATCGAGGACGACGTCAGCGGCCTGCTGGTGCCTGCCGGCGATGCCGATGCGCTGACGGCGGCGCTGATCGCGCTGCTGGAGGATCCCGTCCGGCGGCAACGGCTGGCGGCCACCGCCAGCCAGCGGCTCGCCGCCTTTACCCCCGAAGCCATGGCAGCGGCCTACCTGGCGCTCTACCGCCGGATCATCGCCCGCTAGCGTGGCCTCGGCGCAGGGCGCGATACTTGCGCGGCGGGATCGTGGCATCATGACGCCCGAAAGGCCGCGCCCGAGCGGCACCGAGATCGTCAGCGAAGCGGAGCATAACCATGAGCAAAATTCGGGTCGGCGTCATCTGCGGCGGCAAATCGGCGGAGCACGAGGTCTCGTTGCAGTCGGCCAGGAACATCGTCGACGCGCTGGATCGCGAGCGTTTCGAGGTCACGGTCATCGGGATCGACAAGCAGGGGCAGTGGCACATCAACGATGCCGCCGACTTCCTGCTGAATGCTGACGATCCGAGCCGGATCGCCCTCAACCCCTCCGCCGGCGACCTCGCGCTGGTGCCAGGTCGCGACTACCAGCAGCTGATCGCCACCGAGTCTTCCCAGGGCACGCTGGGACAGCTCGACGTGGTGTTCCCCATCGTCCACGGCACCCTCGGCGAGGACGGTTCTCTGCAAGGCCTGCTGCGCATGGCCAACCTGCCCTTCGTCGGCTCCGGCGTGCTCGGCTCGGCCGCCGGCATGGACAAGGACGTCGCCAAGCGCCTGCTGCGCGATGCCGGTATTCCCGTGGCGCCCTTCGTCACCCTGACCCGCCGCTCGGCCGCCGAGGCCGATTTCGACGCCCTCAGCGCGACGCTTGGCTCGCCGCTGTTCGTCAAACCCGCCAACCAGGGTTCATCGGTGGGTGTCAGCCGGGTCGAGACCGCGCTCGAATTCCAGCAAGCGCTGGCGCTGGCGCTGGCCTTCGACCACAAGGTGCTGGTCGAATCCGCCGTGGTCGGCCGCGAGATCGAGTGCGCGGTACTGGGTAACGAGGAGCCGGAGGCGAGCGTCTGCGGCGAGATCGTGGTCGAGAACGGCTTCTACTCCTACGACACCAAGTACATCGACGACGACGCGGCCACCGTCGCCGTGCCCGCCGACATCGATGCCGGCGCGAGTGAAGCGATTCGCGACATCGCGATTCGCACCTTCCAGGTGCTGGAGTGCGCCGGCCTGGCACGGGTCGATGTCTTCCTCACCCCGGAGGGGAACATCGTCGTCAATGAAATCAACACGCTGCCGGGTTTCACTCGCATCAGCATGTACCCCAAGCTATGGCAGGCCAGCGGTCTGAACTACCCGGCGCTGGTGACGCGCCTGATCGAGCTGGCCATGGCGAGGCACGCCGGTGACATGGCGCTGAAGAGCGCCCGCTGAAACCGGCGGGAACTCGTCGATAACCTGCTCGTCACGGATCGGTCATGATAGAGTCTTGATGACTCCTCACGCGGTGCCCGGAATCGGCATCGAACGAATACGACGTTCACGGATCGAAGCGCGTCATGACCATCTCTCGCGACATTCGACGTTGGTGTGCACTCACCTACATCGGCCTCTGTATCGGTTACGCCATCATGGTGGTCTGGGTCCTGCCCTGGTGGACCCCCCTCGTCATCGCGCTCGCCTGGCTCGCCATCGGCCGTCGCTTCCATTGGGGCCACGTCTCCCAGCGCGCCACCCAGCGCAAGGCGTGGCCATGGTCCGCTCTGCCACTGATCCTGTGGTGGGTCTATATCTACCTCGACGACAGCTTCGGCCAACTCGACCTGGGGGCCGTGATCTTCCATCTCCAGGCCGGTATCGAGGAGAACGGCAGCACCGATCGCCAGATCGCCGGGGTCCTCTACACCGTGGCCGCCATCGCCATGCTGGTCGCCGTGACCTGGCTGGTCCGGGCCGATCATCGCTGGCGCCTGTGGGAACGGGTGCTGAGCCTGTTCCTGCTGGCGTTCAATCCGCTGCTGTTCGGATTGTCGCTGCGCGGCGCCTCGGTGATCGACGACGACGAGAGCTGGCTCGACGATCGCTACCGGCCACCGGAGATCGTCGCCGGAGTGCCCCAGCCGCCCAATCTGATCTATCTCTACATGGAGAGCACCGAGCGCACCTACGGCGATACCCAGCGCTTCGGCAACGCCTACGAGGACCTTGCCAGGCTGGGCCAGGAGGGCGTGGTGTTCCATGGCGTCAAGCAGCTCGACAATACCGGTTGGACGATGGCCGGCATGGTCGCCAGCCAGTGCGGAGTGCCGTTGATGCCAGCCGGCCTGATGCACGACAACCAGTTCGAGCCGCTGTCGGACGTGCTGCCGGGGGTCGACTGTCTGGGCGATCTGCTGCACGCGCGGGGCTACGACCTCACCTACATGGGCGGCGCCAGCACCAAGTTCGCCGGCAAGGCGAAGTTCTATCGCGGCCACGGCTTCGATACCGTCCTGGGCCGCGATGAACTGGAGGACAAGGCACCGGCCGGATATCTCAACGACTGGGGGCTCTACGACGATACGCTGCTCGACCTCGCGGAGAAGCGGATCCGACGGCTGCACGACAGCGGCAAGCCCTACGCCTTCTTCGGACTCACCCTGGCGGGCCACCCGCCGTTCGGCCATCCGTCCCAGTCCTGTATCGACAATCAGGGCGACTTCGACGGTACCGACATTCTCTATTCGGTCAAATGCACGGGCTGGTTGATCAGGAATTTCATCGAGCGGCTTCGCGCCGAAGGGCTGCTGGACAACACCCTGGTCGTGGTCGCCAGCGACCATCTCTCGATGAAGAACTCGGCGTGGGAGGAGCTGATCGCGGAAGAGCGCGAAAATACGCTGATGATGCTGGGCAACGGCCTGCGTCCCCGCGTCATCGAACGTCCATCGAGCATGGTCGATGTCCTGCCGACACTGCTGGAAGCCATGGGCTATACCATTCCGGACCATCGGGCCGGGCTGGGCGTATCGCTGTTTTCCTCGTCTCCCACCCTGATCGAGCGCTACTCGCTGGACGAAATGAACCAGCGCATGCGAAGCGAGAACCGTCTGCAGGAGCAGCTCTGGAACGGCGTCAACTGAGACGCCGGGACGTTCGGCGTGCCTGGATTGGCTCGGCGACATCAGGCGCCGACTGAACCCTCGCCGAGCCTAGCCGGACGCGGCGGAGGTCGGTGCAGAGCATCGGGGAGACGTATCCGTCCACGCCGGACGGATGAGCCTGTTGGCCGGGCTGGCGCGCCAGCCGATGGTCAACGCCGCCCGCTCGAGCGCAGGCTCTCTTCAGACGAGACGTAACGAGGCCGTGGCCACTCGATCGGCCCCAGCTCGTCGCCGGGATCCAGCATCCCCGGTTCGGTTTCCGGCGTACACGAGCCCAACGCCTCGGCCACGCGGGTCAGGGCTTCCTCGCCACGGCAATCGCCGACCACGCGCTCCCACCACTGCCGATGCACGGCGCGGACGACAACGGGTATCGACGCCAGCCCCAGACGCTGCGCCATCGCCAGCCGGTGAAGCCCTCGGTTGACCTTGAGCAGCCGGCCCTCGCGGGTGACCGCGACACCCAGATCATCCTTTCCCAGCTCGAGGTCGAATCCTCGGACCGCCATGTCGTCGAGGAAGCCGAGGTAGGTTCGCAGGTAGGCAAGTATCTTCTCTTCCGTGTCGAGCAGGATGCCCTGCTGGTAGGAGGACCAGGGGTGCCCCGACTCGAGCCGGGAGCGGTACTGCCGAAAGCGTTCGGTCTGGGTCAGGTCGTCCCGGTGCTCGTCGATATCGCTGACGAAGCGGTAGCGCGAGCCCCGGCGAAGATCGCCACGACTCAAATCCCAGTCGCCGTCCCAGAGAAAAGCCGAGGAGGAGGGGCGTTTCCCTCCGATCCCCTTGGCGTTGAGGTCGCGGATCAGCTCGCGCGGATCGACATGGACCACCAGCGCCTCCGCCAGCCTCGCCTCGATCGAGCGCCGTGGCAGGCCGTGACGCTCGATCCACCGGCCACCGACCTTGCCCTGAGCCCAGCGGCGGTAGAGCGCATCTTCCAGGGGCACACCGACGCGCCGTTGGAAACCGTCCCGGAACGCCGCCTGCCACCGCGCCCGACGAACGCCCCACTTCATGCGGGGATCGTGCAGTTCGCTGAACGCGTCGTCCTCGGCGGGCAGACGCGGGGAAGCTGGCGAAGAGGGCCGAGACATGAGCAGTTTACACGGTCGGAGGGGAAGGAATCGGTGTTATCAAACACTGTTCGTGATCGATTCAGTCTAGCATACCACATTAATAAGCATGCTACGCAATTTCCCGGCTACCGCGCCTGCCCGCTCATCGCGTCGGATGTCGTCGGCAGATCGAGGAACTGCTGCATGATCCGGGTATCCCGGAATCGCTCGATCAACTCCGGATCGCCTTCCAGCGATGGCGGATTCGCCAGCCCTTCCCGGATCTTGGCTGCCAGACCGGTGACGCTGTTATCGGCGATCAGGCGGGCCTGATCGTGAATCAACACGTTGCGCACACCGCCTGGGCAGTCGACCGCCACGCAGGGCGTGCCGCAGATCATGCTTTCGGCCAGCACGATACCGAAGGCTTCGCTGCGCGAGCTCAGCACGAACAGCCGGGCGTGTTTCATCCAGGGGTAGGGATTGGGCCGGCTGCCGATGAAATGGATCCGCTCACTCGCCCCCCGCTCTGCGACCAGCGTCTCCAGGCTCTCTCGCTTGGGTCCATCGCCGACGATGACCAGATCCTCTTCGATCCCCGCCTCCAGATAGGCCAGGATCAGCCACTCCTGGCGCTTGACGTCCGAGAGCCGTGAGACGTGGACGATGAACGGCCTGGCCGGCAGCTCCACCGGTTCTTCGGCCTGGCGGCGGATGGCCTCGATATCGCACGGGTTCATGATGGTTGCCCACCGATGAGGGCGAATCCCATGATGACCGAGCTGCTTCTCCAACTGCGCCCGCACGTTGGGCGTGTTGCAGACCACCTGCTTACCCTCATAGAGCCGGCGGAGATAGAACCCCTTCAGCCTTCCGCCCTCGCTTCCAGGCCAGGAGACCGTCACCTGCCACAAGCGCGGGTCGCGCCAGGACCAGACCGTCTCGAACGCGCCCTGCCCGCGCATGATGACGCGATCGATCGGGCCGTGTTCCCGTTCCAGCCTGGCAACGAAACGCTTCAGGTAGCGGCCGCCGTAGAAGCCGCGCCACAGGAAACCCGATCCCGGCAGCATGGGCTTCAGCAGCGCTCGCGTGATCAGGTCGTATGCCAATCCCAGCCCGGTCTTGCGAAACGCCTTGTCGAAGTCGAGGCGATGGACCGTCACCGCGTCGTCCGGAACAAGTTCGTGCCCCCCCTTGAGCACCAGGACGTGCACATCGTGTCCCTCCCGGGCCAGCACGTTGGCCAGATTGACCGTGACACGCTCGATGCCACCGATGCTCAATTTGCGTACGACCAGCAATACTCTCTGGGTCATGATGGGCCCTAGCGCTTCTTTGCTTACCGTGGATGGAACGGGCAATATAACTCCCCATCCATTCTCGCACATTCCGGTGAAACGATGGCTCAGACAGCTCAAGACCGGGTCAGTCTGGTGCTGGCCAGCGATGAGAATTATGCCCTCTGGATGGGTGTGGTCATCTTCTCCTGTCTGGATAAGACCGCACACCCGGCGCTATTGGATTTCTACATTCTGGACGCGGGGATATCACCGTCCACCAGGTCACGGCTCGAGCGTCTGGTGGCCAATTACCGAGCCACCTTGACCTGGATAGCGCCGGACAGGAATAGATTCCAGGGTTTCCCCCTGAAACGATATGGCATTGCCACTTACTATCGGTTGGCAGTGGCCAGTTTGGTGCCCAGGCATTTGAACAAGGTGATCTATCTCGATTGTGACCTGCTTGTCGCCCGGGACATCGTGGAGCTCTGGCAAAGTCCACTGGACGGGAACATCATCGGGGCCGTCGAAAACCTTGGCGTCTCGCCCAAGGACATTGATATCGACCGACAGGATTACTTCAACGCCGGGGTACTTCTCATCGATCTGGCCGCCTGGCGTGACGGCGATATCGAAGCCGCCTTGTTCGAGCGCATGAGTACGCTGAATGAGCGCCTGCAGTATCTGGACCAGGATGTCCTCAACCTGGTATTTCGTCAGCGATGGACGCGGCTCCCCCTTCGCTGGAACCTCCAGCCTAGCGCCTGGAGTAAAGTCGAGAAGAACAAGACCGTCCAGACCGGCTACCCACACCGCGAATTCGTCACGGCACTACGGGAGCCGGGAATCATCCATTTCCTGGCCAAGAGCAAGCCATGGAAATTCCCTACATTCCACCCCTACAAACAGACCTACCTGGAGATTTCCCATCAGCTTTTCCCCGATGCAATCGAGTCGAACAAGGTTACGGCCATGGAAAAGCTGACTCGCCTCTGGCAAGTCGAAAAACACATCAAGAATTTTTTCCGAAACAGGAAATCGGGCGCTATCCGCTACACGGTACCGCCGCAGAGACAACGCTGACATCCCCCGACAAGGCAACTTCGGTGGCGCTCCAGCGACCTGCGTGACAACGCTAGGTGTGAAGTTTCATCAGCACGCTCTCCGGCGACATCTGCTTGAGGCAGTTGCGATGCCCCAGCGGGCAGGTGCGCTCGAAACAGGGCGAGCAGGACAACGCCAGATAGTGGATGTCGGCATTGTCGGTCAACGGCGGCGTATAGGCGGGCGACGACGAGCCGTAGAGCGCCTGGATGCGGGTGCCGACCGCCGCGGCCACATGCATCAGCCCGGAGTCGTTGGTGACCACCTGCTGGCAGGCGGCCAGCAGATCGACGGCATCCGCCAGCCGGGTCTTGCCGCACAGATCGTGGGCGTGATCCAGCCCTTGGGTAATGACGCCGCCAGCCTCGGCATCCTTGGGCCCCCCCAGCACCCAGACGGCGTACCCCCGCGCGATCAACGATTCGGCCAGCTCGCGGAAGTAGTCGAGCGGCCACTGCTTGGCCGGGCCGTACTCCGCCCCGGGCATCATGCCGATGGCGGGCCGCTCGCCCAGTGCCAGCTCGCCACGCAGCGCTGGCTGACGCGCCGTGTCGACTCGGAGCCGCGGGTGCGGCGTCTCGAAATCGCCGCTGGCCGCCACGCGGGCATCCAGCCCCAGCGCGACGAAGCGCTTGACGGTCTGATCGAGCACCGTCTTGTCGAGCCTGCGCCGGTCGTTGAGCAGCACGTAGCGCTGCTCGCCGGTGAAGCCGGTGCGGCGGGGAATGCCGGCCAGGAACGGCACCAGCGCCGCCTTCAGCGAGCGTGGCAGCACGATGGCGTGATCGAAGCGCCCTTTCAGCGAACGTGCGACCTCACGTCGTGTCTTCCAGCCGAACTCGCCGTGCTTCACGTCCAGCGCGATGGCTTCGTCGACCTCCGGCATGCGCTCGAGAATCGGCAGCGACCAGCCCGGCGCCAGCACGCCGATCGTCGCGCCCGGATGGCGTCGTTTCAGGGTGATGAACAGACTCTGTGCCATGACCATATCGCCGACCCAGGAGGGGCCGACGACGAGAAACCGTGGCGCGGCGTCGATGTCGACGACCTTGGCGTCGGCGACTGGCGAATCAGCCATTCAGCCATTCCAGATAGGCGGAAACGCCCTCGCGAACGGTCTTGAATTCGGCGCTGTAACCCGCGTCGCGCAGGCGACCGATATCGGCCCGGGTGTAGCTCTGATAGCGCCCCTTGAGCTCGTCGGGGAAGTCGATGTACTCGATCTGCCCCTTTCCATAGAAGTCGATCGCGGTCTCGGCGATCGCCTTGAACGGCTCGGCTCGGCCGGTGCCCAGGTTGAAGATGCCGGAGACCTCCGGGTTGTCCAGAAACCACAGGTTGACGTCGACCACGTCACCCACGTAGACGAAGTCGCGGCTCTGCATGCCGGCCTCATAGCCATCCCAGGCACCGAACAGCTTGGGATTCTCGCCGCGCTGCACCTGGGTGTGGTGATGGTAGGCGACGCTGGCCATCTTGCCCTTGTGCTGTTCCCTGGGGCCGTAGACGTTGAAGTAGCGAAAGCCCACGACCTGGCTGTCGAATTCGTCCCAGCGCGCGCGGACATACTGGTCGAACAGCAGCTTGGAGTAGCCGTAGACGTTGAGCGGCTTCTCGTGCTCGGGCGCCTCGACGAACACTTCGCTGCCGCCGTAGGTGGCGGCGGATGACGCATAGAGGAAGGGAATCCGCTTGGCCTGGCAGTACTCGAGCAGCACCTTCGAGTATTCGAAGTTGTTCTCCAGCATGAAGCGGCCATCCCACTCGGTGGTATCCGAGCAGGCGCCTTCGTGAAAGATCGCCTCGATCGGGGGCAGGCCGCCGATCCCGCCGCGCATCTCACCGCTGAGTTCTGCCTTTACTCGAGCCAGGAAATCGTCCTTGTCGAGATAGTCACCCAGCGTGCAGTCCGCCAGATTGACGAATTTGGTGCCATCGCTGAGATCGTCGACCACCATGACGTCCTGATGGCCGCGCGCGTTGAGTGCCTTGACCAGATTGGCCCCGATGAAGCCGGCCCCGCCCGTGACAACGATCATGTCGTAACTCCTCTTCGATCGACCCGGTTATCGGGCGTGACGACTCCGACCCCGCAAGTCGCCCGACGTTCGATGACGCGCCATCAACGATAGCGCCCGATCGTCGCCGGTGCCTATAACCGATTGAGCGCTAATTGTATACTTGGCGGCTCACGAATTCATGGGCAACGGTGCGCAGTCAATGACAGACTCGACGGCAGATGCGAAAACCTTTCAGGGGCTGATACTCGCCCTTCAGCAATACTGGGCGGAACGGGGCTGCGTGATCATGCAGCCACTCGACATGGAAGTGGGTGCCGGCACCTTTCATCCGGCCACGTTCCTGCGTTCGATCGGCCCGGAGAGCTGGAATGCCGCCTACGTCCAGCCGTCGCGCCGCCCCACCGACGGCCGTTATGGGGAAAACCCCAATCGTCTGCAGCACTACTACCAGTTCCAGGTGGTGATGAAGCCATCGCCGAAGGACCTTCAGGATCTCTACCTGGGATCGCTGGAGCGGCTGGGGATCGACCCGCGGGTTCACGACATCCGCTTCGTCGAGGACAACTGGGAATCCCCGACCCTCGGCGCCTGGGGGCTGGGATGGGAAGTCTGGCTAAACGGCATGGAAGTGACCCAGTTCACCTATTTCCAGCAGGCCGGAGGCATCGAGTGCTACCCGGTGACCGGCGAGCTGACCTACGGACTCGAGCGGATCGCCATGTACCTGCAGGACGTCGACAGCGTCTACGACCTGGTGTGGACGATCGCCCCCGACGGCAGCCGCGTCACCTATGGCGACGTCTACCTGCAGAACGAGCGAGAGCAGTCTACCTACAACTTCGAACATGCCGACGTTCCCTACCTGTTCGAGGCTTTCGATCACTGCGAGGGCGAATGCAACAAGCTGCTCGAGGCCAATCTGCCGCTGCCGGCCTACGAGCAGGTCCTGAAGGCATCTCACACCTTCAACCTGCTGGACGCCCGCCACGCCATCTCGGTGACCGAGCGCCAGCGCTATATCCTCAGGGTTCGCACCCTCGCTCGTGACGTCGCTCACGCCTACTACGCCTCACGGGAAGCCGCCGGCTTCCCGCTGGCACCCGAAGCGCTGCGTCGAGAGCTCACGCAGGCAACCTCGGAAACTCAACAGGGAGACGCATGAGCATGGCAGTCAACACGCTACTGATCGAACTGGGCGTCGAAGAGCTGCCGCCGGGAGCGCTGGCCAACCTCGCCTTCGCCCTGCGCGACGGTGTCGCCAAGGGGCTCGACGAGGCCGAGATTCCCCATGGCACGGCGCATGCCCTCGCCTCGCCGCGGCGTCTTGCCGTGCGCATCGAGGCGCTCGCTGACAAGCAGCCTGATCGGGAGGTCGAAAAGCGCGGCCCGGCGCTGGCAGCCGCCTACAAGGACGGCCAGCCGACCAAGGCAGCCGAAGGTTTCGCACGCTCCTGTGGCGTCACGGTAGACGATCTGATCCACCTGGAGACCGACAAGGGCACCTGGCTCGGCTACCGTGAACGACAGCAGGGAGACACTGTCGAGACGCTGCTGCCCGCTATCGTCAATGCCGCCATCAACGCCCTGCCGGTCCCCAAGAACATGCGCTGGGGTGCCTCGCGCATCGAGTTTTCGCGTCCGGTCCACTGGCTGGTGCTGCTTTACGGCGATCAGGTCGTGCCGGCCAGCGTACTCGGCCTGGAGTCCGGTCGTACGACACAGGGGCATCGCTTCCACGCCCCGGACCCGATCGAACTCGCCCACGCCGACGACTACGAGTCCGTGCTCGAGAATGCTTACGTGCTGGTGAGTCTGGAACGCCGTCGCGAGCGCATCCGCGAGCAGGTACTGGCCGAAGCGGAAGTGCACGACGCCCAGGCGGTCATCGACGACGATCTGCTCGAGGAGGTCAATGGCCTGGTCGAGTGGCCGGTAGCGCTCACCGGCAGCTTCGACGAGCGCTTCCTCGAGGTGCCCGCCGAGTGCCTGATCTCCTCGATGAAGGCCAACCAGAAGTACTTCCACCTGCTCGATGCCGACGGCAAGCTCAAGCCGCAGTTCATCACGCTGGCCAATATCGACAGCGAAGACCCGCAGCAGGTCATCTACGGCAACGAGAAGGTGATCCGCCCACGCCTGGCCGATGCCGCCTTCTTCTTCGAGACCGACCGTAAGAAGACACTGGAGGCCCGCCGCGAATCCCTGGCCAGCGTCGTGTTCCAGCGCGAGCTGGGATCTCTCGCCGACAAGGCCGCGCGCAGCGAGGTCGTCGCACGGTTCATCGCCGGCAAGATAGGCGGAGATTCCCAGGCGGCGGCCCGCGCCGCCCAACTGGCGAAGTGCGATCTGGTCACGGAGATGGTGCTCGAATTCCCGGAACTGCAGGGCATCATGGGCACCTACTACGCCCGTCACGACGGTGAATCGGAAGCCGTTGCCGAAGCCATCCACGAGCAGTACCTGCCGCGCTTCGCCAGTGACGGGATTCCGAGCACGCCCACCGGCATGGCGATCGCCCTGGCGGACCGCCTGGATACGTTGACCGGTATCTTCGGTATCGGTCAGCGGCCCACCGGCGCCAAGGACCCCTTCGCCCTGCGTCGCGCCACCATCGGCGTGCTCAACATCCTGATCAAGGGTGAGCTGGATCTGGACCTGCGCGAGCTGCTGGAACTCGCTGCCTCCCAGCACCGGGCCCTGCCCAAGGCCGATGGCCTGGTGGACGACGTCATGGCCTACATGCTCGATCGATTCCGGGCCTGGGCCCAGGACGAAGGCTTCCCGGTAGATGTCTACCTGGCCGTGCGGGCCCGGCCGGTGACCCGCCCGCTGGACTTCGCCCGCCGTCTCCGCGCCGTCCACCGGTTCAGCCAGCGCGAAGAAGCCTCAGCGCTGGCCGCCGCCAACAAGCGGGTCTCCAACATTCTGGCCAAACAGGCACACGCCGCCGGTACCGACGTGGACACCCACCTCCTCTCGGAAGAGGCCGAGATCGCCCTGGCCAACGCCGTCGCCGATTGCCGCAATCAGGTCGAACCCCTGTTCCGCGAAGCGGCCTACGCGGAGGCGCTCGACATTCTCGCCACACTGAGGGCGCCGGTGGATCGCTTCTTCGACGAGGTCATGGTCGCGGTGGATGACGATGCCGTACGGGCCAATCGACTGGCGCTGTTGGCCAGCCTGCAGGCGCTGTTCCTCGAAGTCGCCGACATCTCGGAACTGCAGCAGTAGCCGCTGGCTTCACTGTTTCACGTGAAACAGCAGGGCCCGGCGTTCTGATCTAAGATCAGGGCGCCGGGCTTTTTCGTATTCGGGCGGGGTACCGCAAAGTCCAGGCAAAAGTTTGGCCGCCCGGGACCTGAGCCCGTCGGCGCCAAGCTCAAGCCGATGTTTCACGTGGAACAAGTTCGCCATCCAAGACGCATCCGGTTTCAACTATTGCCATCCAGGAAAGTCTTGGACCCACCCTCTGATGGCAACGCCCAGGGAGGCTGCAGCGTGGAGAAAGTGATCATTCTGGATCGAGACGGCGTCATCAACGAAGACTCCGACGCCTACATCAAGTCAGTGGACGAATGGCACCCCTACCCCACGGCCTTCCAAGCCATTGCGCGGCTGGTCGCCGCGGGCTGGACGGTCGCGGTGGCAACCAACCAGTCTGGCGTCGGCCGCGGCTACTACAGCGAAGAGACCCTCACGGCCATCCACGAAACGATGCTGGAAAAGGCTCGTCTGGCCGGTGGTGAAATAGCCCGAGTGCTTCACTGCCCTCATCGTCCGGAAGTCGGGTGTGAATGTCGTAAGCCCAAACCGGGCATGCTGTTGCAACTGCAGCGGGAGCTCGCCATCCCGAGCCTCGAGCAGAGCTGGATGGTCGGCGACAGCCTGCGCGATATTCAGGCCGGCATCGCGGCGGGCTGCCGTACCGCACTGGTCGAGACCGGAAAGGGCCAGCGCTACGTGGACCAGGTGCGAGCTGCGTTCCCTTCGACGTGGATATGCCGAGACCTCGACCAGTTCGTGACCAGACTGACTGGCGATGAGAACGGCGAGGAGCAGTACCCGTGATGACCCCGTGTCCAGGACGGCACCATGGTGTGTTTCACGTGAAACAGGTCACTGAGGCCAGTGGCTGTCGTCACTTTAAATCACAAACGCAACCCTCGTCCTGAACTACCCTTGGGTTATCCCCAACGGACGGGCTTACGGAAATGACTCTGGGAAAGAAGATCAGCCTATGGGTAGTGGCGGTCGTCATGATCATCCTGGTGGCGATGATCGTCATCATTCTCACCTTCGACTGGAACCGCCTGAAGCCGACTATCAATCAGCGCGTGTCGGAAGCCATTCACCGCCCCTTCGCCATCGAGGGGGATCTCAGTCTCGATTGGCAGCGCCCGGAAGGCGAGTCCGGTTGGCACGGCTGGATCCCGTGGCCGCACCTGCGCGCCGAAGATATCCACCTGGGTAGCCCCGACACGGTTACCGATGCCGATCTGGCGAGCCTGACTGCACTCGACATCGTGCTGTCACCGCTACCCCTGCTGCACAAGAGGCTTTCCATACCCCACATCGAGTTCACCGGCGGCGAGGCGACACTGGTCCGCCTCCAGGATGGCAGCAATAATTGGACATTCGATCTCGGTACCGGCGATGACGCATCGCAGCCGGATGACAGTGATCAGCAAGGCGGCTGGACTGTCGACGTGGGGGAGATTGCCTTCGACCCCATCGACCTTCATTACCAGGATGCAACGCTGGCGGCCAATGTCGATGCCACGGTGGAGCTACTGGGTGAACCGATCGCCTTCGACGCGCTGACCGACAGCGAGAGTGCCGCCGGCCAGGCCGTCGCCGAGCAGCAGGTCGCCGACTATCGTTTCGGATGGCGCGCCCAGGGCAGCTACCGAAATCAGACTTTCGAGGGCAGTGGTCGGCTGGGCGACCTGGCGGCGTTACGTCAGCGCGGTGCCGCCTACCCCGTACAGGCGGATCTACACGCGGGGGCGACCCGAGTGTCGGTCAACGGCACACTCACCGATCCTCTCGCTCCCAAGAAGATCGACATGGATCTCAGTTTCTCTGGCCAGAACCTGGGGGATCTCTACAACGTGATCGGCGTGACCTTGCCGGACACGCCCCCCTACTCTACCCGAGGGCATCTCACCGCAAACCTGGACAGCCAGGAAGCGCTGTCGTTTCGCTATCAGGACTTTGACGGCCAGATCGGGGAGAGCGATATCCATGGTGATCTCACCTACCTGCTCGGCGAGCCGCGACCGTCTCTCACCGGCGAGGTCGTATCGCGCCAGCTGAGATTCGCCGATCTGGCGCCGCTGATCGGTGCCGATACCGGCAGCGAAGATCAGGGCGAAGGGAACCAGGATGGGGAGAGCCAGCAGCCGCCGGACAAGGTGCTACCGGTCAGCGAGTTCCAGACCGCCCAGTGGCGGACCATGGATGCCGACGTCAAGTTTACGGCTCAGCGCATCGAACATGGAGATTCGCTGCCGCTGGACGACCTCTATACCCACGTGACCCTGAAAGACGGCGAGATTCTGCTGGATCCACTGCGTTTCGGCGTCGCCGGCGGCAACCTCAATACCACGCTGCGGCTCGATGGTAGCCAGGAGCCGATGCAGAGTCGTGTGGACATGCACATTCGCCGCCTGCTGCTCAGCGAGATGTTTCCCGATGTCGACCTGATGCAGAACAGCCGTGGCGAACTCAACGGCGATGCCACGCTCAGTGGCACGGGCAACTCGGTGGCCGCCATTCTCGGCAGCAGCAACGGCAGTTTGCAGATGTTGATCAGCGATGGCGTCATCAGCCAGAACCTGATGGAACTGGCCGGACTCAACGTCGGGAACTATCTCGTGGGCCAGCTGTTCGGCGACGAGCAGGTCGATATCAACTGTGCGGCCACCAACCTGGAGGTCGACGACGGTTTGGCGACGACCCGCTTCTTCGTCATCGACACGGAGAACGCTCTGATCCGGGTCGACGGCACGGTCAATTTCAAGACGGAAGGCCTGGATCTGAATATCGAACCGGAGAGCAAGGGCGCGCGCGTGTTCACCTTGCGCTCACCTCTCTACGTGCACGGCACCATGAAGAATCCGTCGCCCGGGGTCGATGCCGGCTCGCTGTTGGCACGGGGTGCGGTAGGGGCATTCCTCGGGACCGTGGCGACGCCAGCGGCAGCGCTGTTGGCACTGGTATCGCCGAGCGCCGATGAAACCACGCCATGCAACGACTTCCTGAGTCAGATTCAGACCGACGCCTCCTCTTGAGAGGAATGTTTCACGTGAAACACCTCACTCTTTATACGTCACAACCCAGAGCACCGATGCCGCGGAAGGAGGGGCCGGAGCTAGCCGGCCGAGTCAGGGGGCTAGTACCCGACAAGCATATTGCCGAGCTGGGTGATGCCAAGGGAACGTCAGTACGAAATCCGCCATGGCTGAACGCGAACTACTCACCGTGGCGGATTTCAAAGCGGTAGGGATGACATTATTGAGAGTTCTTGCGGTACTGCTCGCCCAACGACTCCAGCGCACCAATGAGCTTCTCGATCTCGGCATTGAAGCGCTGCTGCTGTTGAGCATAGAAATGGCGGGTGTACGAGGAGCCTTTATGCTTGTTCACCAGGTTGGAAAACTGTGATTCCAGCTGCTCGGTATGGAAACGCAGACGCTCGGTCAGGAACTCGGCGTGCCCCTGATGGCAGGCCACGTCCATCAATGCCCTGACCTGAACCGTCAGCAGATAAAGCTGCAGGACATTGCGGTCCTGCACCTCCTTCTGTGTGGAGACGCTATCGTCCAGCAGGTTGATCGAACTCATCTGACAGCAGCCGCTATCGTCGGTCAGCGGGCGATTCTGGGCACTCTCTTGCTGAGTCTGGAACATGGTCAGACCCTCCTCTAGGTCGCTGAACCATACGATCCATGGTACCACCAGCATGTTTCCTGACCGTTCGCCATTGGTCGAACCCTCCGCCGGCTCATTGGCCAAGGAAGTCGCCTAAAGCGTAATGGCATGAAGGCAGTGGAGAGCGCAGATTGGGAGAGAAAGCCAGAGGTCGCTACCCTCAATAATCGGAGACGCTCATCATGCGCTACGCCAACCCCAACACAGCCGATGCCATCGTCGGCTTCGAGAAGCGGTACGAGAACTACATCGGCGGTGAATGGATACCGCCGGCCGAGGGGCGGTACTTCGAGAACATCACCCCGGTTACCGGGGAAGTCTTCTGCGAGGTCGCCAGGTCCAGTCAGAAGGATATCGATGCCGCGCTGGACGCCGCCCACAGGGCGGCTCCGGCGTGGGGAAAGACCTCCGTCCAGGAGCGCTCGACGCTGCTGCTGAAGATCGCCGATCGGATGGAGCAGAATCTGGAAATGCTGGCAGTCGCCGAGACCTGGGACAACGGCAAGGCAGTGCGCGAGACACTGGCAGCCGACATCCCGCTGGCGATCGACCATTTCCGCTATTTCGCCGGCTGCATCAGGGCCCAGGAAGGGACCACCGCCGAGATCGACGACAACACGGCGTCCTACCATTTCCACGAACCGCTGGGCGTCGTCGGTCAGATCATTCCGTGGAACTTCCCGATCCTGATGGCCACCTGGAAACTGGCGCCCGCACTGGCCGCCGGCAACTGTGTCGTGCTCAAGCCCGCCGAACAGACCCCGGTATCGATCTTCAAGGTCATAGAGATCATCCATGATCTCCTGCCGAAGGGCGTCATCAATATTGTCAACGGCTATGGCGAAGAGGCCGGCCAGGCACTGGCCACCAGCAAGCGCATCGCCAAGATCGCCTTCACCGGCTCTACGCCCATCGGCTCGCACATCATGAAATGCGCCGCCGAGAACATCATTCCCTCCACGGTGGAGCTGGGCGGCAAATCCCCGAACATCTACTTCGAGGACATCATGTCCGCCGAACCGGCGTTCATCGACAAGTGCGCCGAAGGGCTGGTGATGGGCTTCCTCAACCAGGGCGAAGTCTGCACCTGCCCTTCCCGCGCCCTGGTCCAGGAGAGCATCTACGACGAGTTCATGGCCAAGGTCCTCGAGCGAGTCAAGAAGATCAAGCGTGGTCACCCACTGGATACCGAGACCCAGGTCGGCGCCCAGGCGTCCCAGGAGCAGTTCGACAAGATCATGTCGTACATGGACGTGGCGCGGGACGAAGGTGCGGAGTTCCTCTCCGGCGGCGAGCGGGAATCGCTCTCCGACGACCTCTCTCGGGGTTACTACATCCAGCCCACGCTGCTGAAGGGCAACAACAAGATGCGCGTGTTCCAGGAGGAGATCTTCGGCCCGGTGGTCTCGGTCACGACCTTCAAGGACGAGGAAGAAGCCCTGGCCATCGCCAACGACACCGAATTCGGACTGGGTGCCGGGGTCTGGACCCGCGACATCAACCGCGCCTATCGCATGGGCCGGGGCATCCAGGCCGGCCGGGTCTGGACCAACTGCTACCACCAGTATCCAGCCCATGCCGCCTTCGGAGGGTACAAGAAGTCCGGTGTGGGTCGGGAAACCCACAAGATGGCGCTGGAGCATTATCAGCAGACCAAGAACCTGCTGATCAGCTACGACATCAATCCCATGGGTTTCTTCTAGACCGACCGATGAGGTCCGGGGTCCGCAAGGGCCCCGGCGCGCGGGTGGTAGGGGTGGCGAGCTCGACGGCTTCGCCACCCTTCGGCGCGCCCGGTTCACGGACGCCGGCTTGATCCACGTTGTGTCGGGCCGATCTTTACTTGGCTACAGTGAGATGAGGACAGACTACAGAAGAGGGACAGCGCCATGACCAACATGACGACCTTCCTGGGCAGTCTCGATCGACCGTCTCCCCCCGCCGATCTGAATCGCGAGCTGCGCGCACTCTGGTGGGCCGGCAAGTCCGAGTGGTCCAAGGCCCACGATCAGGTGGATTCCGCAGCCGGCCGCCGGGCCGCCTGGGTGCACGCCTATCTTCACCGCTGGGAAGGCGATATCGGCAATGCCGGTTACTGGTATCGGCAGGCGGGACGCCAGGTGCCGGACCAGAGCCTCGACGACGAGTGGCAGGAGATCACCCGGTCACTGCTCCGAGAACTCGCGCCTCAACTTTGATCCACGCCGGAAAGCGGATTATGCCTGGGCCGACTGGATCAGTTCGGCGAAGCGGTTCAGGTCGACGTTGCCGCCAGAGAGCACGATCCCGACACGCTGCCCCTCGATCCTCGTATGGCCGGCCAAAGCCGCCGCCGCCGCCAGGCAGCCCGTGGGCTCGACGAACTGCTTCATGCGACCGGCCAGGAAGCCCATCGTCTCGACCAGCTCGGCGTCGGTGACGGTCATGATCTCGTCGACGCACTGCTGCAGTACCGGGAACGTCAGGCTGCCCAGCGCCTGGGTCTGGGCGCCATCGGCGATCGTGCGCGGGGTGGCAATCGAGACGATCTCGCCACAGGCCAGGCTTCTCTGGGCATCGTTGCCGGCTTCCGGCTCGACCCCGATGATCCGGCAGCTCGGGTAGCGCGCCCTGGCGACCGTGGCACAGCCCGACAACAGCCCGCCACCGCCCAGCGGCACGATCAGCGCATCCAGCTCGCCGACATCGTCGAACAGCTCCTTGGCGGCGGTGCCCTGCCCGGCCATGACGTGCGGGTGATTGAACGGCGGAATCAGCGTCAGGCCCTCGGCCTCGGCCAGTCCCCGGCCCAGCGCCTCGCGATCCTGGGTATAGCGGTCGTAGAGCACCACTTCGGCACCGTAGCCCCGCGTGGCCGCGATCTTGATCGCCGGCGCATCCTCGGGCATCACGATGACGGCGCGAATGCCATGCAGCCTGGCCGAGAGCGCGATCGCCTGGGCATGATTGCCGGAGGAGAAGGCGATCACTCCCGCGGCCTTCTGCTCACGATCGAACTGGCTGATGGCGTTGTAGCCACCCCGAAACTTGAAGGCGCCGATGCGCTGGAGATGTTCCGCCTTGAAATGCAGCGAAGCGCCGCTGCGCTCGTCTGCCGCCGTCGAACGCAGCACGGGGGTGTGGTGGGCAATGCCCGCCAGCCGCCGGTGCGCCGCCGCCACGTCGTCGTAATCGATCGCCAGGTTGGTCATGCTCTCTCCTGTCTCCGGCGCCACTGACATTCCGCGGCGCGCTGCGTAATATGCCAGCCAAAGTGTCATCGATGATGATGGCTCGACGGCTGCAAGGAAAGGGACAGATGCGATCATACGACTGGATATGGCAGACCGGGCCAGAGCTCGACCCCGCCGGGCTGTATACCCTGCTGTCGCTGCGCGAGGCGGTGTTCGTGGTCGAACAGCAGTGTGCCTATCAAGAGCTGGACGGCCGCGACCTGGCGGCATCGACGCACCACCTGCAGGTCCTGGCGGCGAACCAGCTTGCAGCCACCCTGCGGCTGCTGGTGCCCGATCCGGTCGACCAACCGGCCTCCATCGGGCGCGTCGTCATCCACCCCGCCCATCGCGGTGGCGGCCTGGGCCACGACCTGATGCGAGCCGCGCTGACGCGCATCGAATCGCTGTGGCCGGGCCGCAGCGCCCGGCTGTCCGCCCAGGCGCATCTACGAGCCTACTACGGCCGTCACGGGTTCGAACCGATCGGCGATATCTATGTGGAAGACGGCATTCCGCATATCGATATGCAGCGGACGCGAGACGAACAAGGTAAGTAAGCGTTCACTTTATCGAGGCGAAAAAAAGCCGACGCTAGACAACAGCGTCGGCTCGTTTCGGCATGCCACCCCGCCAGGCGGGGTGGACATCGCGCCGTTCAGGCGCCGAATTCGCTCAGCATCGATTCGATCAGGTCGAGCCCCTCCTCCAGCACGTCGTCGCCGATGGTGACCGGCATCAGGAAACGGATGGTGTTGGCGTAGAGACCACAGGAGAGCAGGATCAGGCCGCGCTCGCGAGCGGTCTTGCAGAGCTTGCCCGCCAGTTCGGCATTGGGCACGCCGCTCTTCTTGTCGCTGACCAGATCGAACGCCGCCATGGCACCCAGGTTGCGCGCGTTGGCGACCGAGGCGTAGTCCTGCTGCCACTTGTCGAAGCGCACCTTGAGCTTCTCGCCCAGCGCCTGGCTCTGTTCCAGGATGCGCTCTTCCTCGAACACTTCCAGCACGGCCAGTACCGCGGCGCAGGAAACGGGGCTACCGGTGTAGGTGCCGCCCAGCGAGTTGCCGCCGGAGGCGTCCATGACCTTGTCGGTGCCCACCACGGCCGAGATCGGCATGCCGTCGGCCATGCTCTTGGCCATGGTCATGATGTCCGGCTCGACGCCGCTGTGCTCGATGGCGAACAGCTTGCCGGTACGGCCGAAGCCGGACTGCACCTCGTCGACGATCAGCAGGATGCCGTGCTCGTCGCAGATCTCGCGAAGCGCTTTCAGGAAGCTGGCCGGCGCCGCATGGAAGCCACCCTCGCCCAGCACCGGCTCGATCACGATGGCGGCGGTATCGCTGGGGTTGGCATCGGTCTTCAGCACCATCTTGAGGTGGCGTAGCGCCTCTTCCTCGCTGACGCCGATGGACGGCACCGGGTAGGGCGCGCGGTAGACCTGGCCCGGCATCGGGCCAAAGTCGTTGCGGTACGGCGCCACCTTGCCATTCATCGCCATGGTCATGAAGGTACGCCCGTGGTAACCGCCGGTGAAGCAGATCACACTGGAGCGCCCGGTGGCGGCCCGCGCCACCTTGACCGCATTTTCCAGCGCCTCGGCGCCGGAGTTGGCCAGCATCACCTTGGCGTGGCCACGGACCGGCGTCACTTCACTGAGCTTCTGCGCCACGCGCACATAGCCCTCGTAGGGCATGACCGTCTGGCAGGTGTGCATGACACGGTCGAGCTGCGCCTTGACCGCCTCGACCACCTTGGGGTGGCGATGGCCGATATTGAGCACGCCGATGCCACCAGCGAAGTCGATGAAGCGCTTGCCGTCCTCGTCCCAAAGTTCGGCGTTCTCCGCCCGCGCGGCGAACTCGACCGCCGGGCTGGCCGCACCGCTGGCCACGTAGCGCTGCTTGAGTTCGTTGAGTTCTGCATTGGTCATGGATCACTCCTCCTGACACGGCATCGGATGCCGTTAACGTGAATCGCGCGTCGTCGTCGGTTTCGGCAGGCGGCGCGCCATGAAATCGGGATCAGGTTTTATCGTAGGCTGCCCGAATGAGGCGATCGCCCATCTCTCGACCGTAGTGCCGCCGAGCCCATCCGTACAGTGCCAATCCGGCGATCATCCAGCCACCGAAGATGGACCACTCGACGGAAGTCAGCGCCGAGGGGCTGCCTGGCAGGTAGAGACAGGTCATGCCCAGCGACAGCAGCACTGCCAGCACACCGACCAGCTTGCCGGCACCGACATGATAGGGACGCGGCATGTCAGGCTCGCGATAGCGCAGGATGACGAACGATAGCGCCACGAACAGATAGGCGAGCACGATGCCCAGGCCGCCGGCATCGACCAGCCATACCAGCGCCGGACGCCCGAAGAACGGCGCCGCGGTGGAGAGCACGCCGATCAGGATGATGGCGTTGGTCGGGGTCTTGTAGCGTGGATGCAGCTTGCCCAGGAAGGCGGGCAGCATGCCGGAGTGCGCCAGGGCGTAGATCGCCCGCGATCCACCGATGTAGAACGCATTCCAGCTGGTGATGATCCCGGCGATCCCCGCCAGCACCATCAGATTGCCGGCCCAGTCCCCGTCGAACACCGCCGTCATCGCGTCCGGGACGCTGAGCGAGCTCCCCTGGAGCGCCTCGTTGTCGAGCATCAGGCTGGTGCCGAGAATGATCAGGGTGTACCAGCACACCGCCATGATGACCGAGAGCACCAGCACCTTGCCGATATCGCGGAATGGCAGGTTGATCTCCTCGGCCGCCTGGGGAATCACGTCGAAGCCGACGAACAGGAACGGGACCAGCACCAGTACCGCCACGATGCCGCCGAAGGCGCCGTGCTCGCCGCTGGCGAACAGCGGCTGCATGTTGCCGCCGTCGCCGGTGAACAGCGATCCGGTCACGAACATCACGCCCGCCACCAGGATCAGCCCGGTGACGACCTTCTGCAGCAGCGCCGCAGTGGAGATCCCCACGTAGTTGACGGCCATCATCGCCAGCGAACCGAGTACGCCCACCGCGACCCAGGTCGCCTTGACGTCCCAGCCGGCGATGGTCCACAGGTCGCCGACGGCGTAGCCGGGGAACAGGTGCTCGACGACCGTCGGCAGCGCCACCGCCTCGAACGACGCCACGCTGACGTACCCCAGCACGATGCTCCAGGTGCAGACGAACGAGGCGAAGTGGCCCAGCGCGCGATAGCTGTAGACGTGCTCGCCGCCGACCTGCGGCATCGCCGACGCCAACTCGGCATAGGTCAGCCCCACCAGCAGCACCGCAATGCCGCCGATGACGAAAGCGAGTATCGCACCCACGCTACCGCCATCGAGGATGGCGCTACCGGTCAGGACTATCCAGCCCCAGCCGATCATGGCGCCGAAAGCCAGGGCCAGGACATCCGCTCGTGCAAGGACTCGCACGAGCTCCGCGGGTTGAGGAGCATTCGACATGAGGGGGTCTCTTCAGGTTGTTTTTGATAGGCCGGATCCCGCCGCGGGACTCGGCCCTGACGCCACGCTATCACTCCGCTGGGCAAGCGGGACTAGACCACTTCCCGACGGCGGTGGACCACATGGGGCTCTCCCCGCATAATCCGCGGACGTTTCCGCGTCTCTCGTGAGGTAGGCCATGGACGACCGTCGTCAGGCGCTGGACCACATCCGGCAAGGCTACCTGGCCCAGCCCGACCACCTGACCAAGTACTGCCGTCTCGAGCAGACCCTGCTGACGCTCATCGAGCAGCGGTGGCAGAACGGCCAGCGGCTGCCCGGGCATCGCACCCTGTGTGGCGCGCTCGGCATGGCCCGCAACACGCTGGCCGGCGTCGTCGAGAGTCTGATCCGCCAGGGCCACCTGGTGACCGACCACGGCAAGGGCACCTGGGTATGCAAGCACTCACCCCTGCGAGAGCAACGAGTTGCCGACATCGGGCCGATCTCCCGCCGCGCTGGTGATCTGCTGAATGACGTGGGGGCCAGCCCGCTGCAGAGCGGCGCCTTCGTGCCGGGCGTTCCGGATATCGCGCACTTCCCCATTGCCCGCTGGCGACAGCTCTACTCGCGGATCACCGTACCCCACAACACGCTGCTGCTCGCCTACGCATCCGGCGGCTACGGCCCCTTGAAACGCGCCATCGCCGGCTACCTCGCCCGGTGGCGGGGCATCGACTGCGGACTGGACCAGATCGTCATCACCGAGGGCGCCCATCATGGCTTGCAGCTATGCGCCCTGACGCTGGCCGACCATGGCGATCGTGCGGTGATGGACTCGCCGTTCTACTGGGGCGCGCGCAACGTCTTCCAGGCCGCCGGCCTCGAGATAGACCACGCCATCTGGGAGCCGCGTCACGGGTATGTCGGTTCGCTGCCTCGGCCACACCCCAGACTGCTCTACTTCACCGGCGCCCACCATTATCCGTTGGGGGTGTCATCAGTAAGCACTCACAAACATGGGTTGATCGACGTTCTCGAACCGGACTGGATTCTGGAGGACGACTACGAGTTCGGCGACGGCGGTCACCACGAGCTGGCCTTCGATCCCGAGCGCGGCAACCAGATCCTGGTCGGATCCTTTTCCAAGCTGATGTTTCCGGGCCTGCGTCTGGGATACCTGATCGTGCCGAGGGGGCTGAGCACCGCGATCAACCGGGTACGCACCGGCGTCTTTCGCGAAGGGCGCCTGCTGGATCAGGCGGTGCTGGCCACGTTCATCGACGACGGCGATCTCGACCGCTGGTGTCGACGCATGGCGCAGGAGTACCTGGAGCGCCAGCAACGGCTGCACGAGCTGCTGGCCGACGTCCCCGGGGTCGCCGATCTCTCGCCGCCGGCCGGCAATATCAGCTTGAGTCTGGCACTCTCGCCCACACTCGACGACGAGCGCCTGGCGCAACAGCTGCTGAACCGGCACCACCTGGTCACCCGGCCGCTGAGCCGGGTCTGCGGACCGGGCGACCCTCGCCGCGGGCTGATACTCGGTGTCGGCATGGTCGAAGGCGAAGCCCTGGAGCGCCAGGGCCGGCGCCTGGCCGAAGGCATCCGCGAGTTCGTCGCCCAGCAGCGCTGAGCGGCTCTCGGCGCCGCTGCCCCCCTGCCCCTGTCAGGCCGTCTCCCCGATCGGGGTGGCCTCGGCGACGCGCTCGTCGCGAATACGCCGCTCGGACTCGGGGTCGAACACCACCATGCGCGAGACGTCGAAGGCGAACCGGGTCCGCTCGCCCGGACGTAACGGCGTGCAGGGGCGCATGCGAGCGTTGACATGGGTTCCACCCAGCGTCGTCACCACATAGAGATCCGCCCCGGTCGGCTCGACCAGCGCGACCGGCAGCTCCGCCTCGTGGATGTTGCCCTCGCGATGATTGGCACTGGCCGGGTCGGTGATCGCCTCGGGCCGCAGCCCCAGGATGACGTCGCGGTCGCACCAGTCACGCAGTGCGTCACGGTCGCGCACGACCGGCAGTGTCAGGGTGGACGCGTCCGTCGCCACCTGGGCAACCGGCAGCCCATCCTGCTCGACGATCCGCGCCTTGACCAGGTTCATCGACGGCGAGCCCATGAAGCCGGCGACGAACAGGTTGTTGGGGTCGTCGTAGACCGCCTGCGGCGTTCCCAGCTGCTGCAGCTCGCCGCCACGCATGACCGCGATCCGGGAGGCCAGCGTCATTGCCTCGATCTGGTCGTGGGTGACGTAGACGATCGTGGTGCCCAGGCGCTGGTGCAGCTGCTTGATCTCGGTGCGCATGTCGACGCGCAGCTTGGCATCCAGGTTCGACAGCGGCTCGTCGAACAGGAACAGCTGTGGATCGCGCACCAGCGCCCGCCCCATCGCCACCCGCTGGCGCTGGCCACCGGAGAGCTGGCCCGGCTTGCGGTCGAGCAGGTTCTCGATCTGCAGCAGCTTGGCGACCCGGTCGATCGCTTCACGGCGCTGCTTGCGCGGGACCTTGCGCATCTCCAGCCCGAAGCCGATGTTGCCGGCCACGGTCATGCTCGGGTAGAGCGCATAGGACTGGAAGACCATGGCGATATCGCGCCGGGAGGGGTGGACGTCGTTGATGCGGCGGCCGTCGAGCAGCAGTTCGCCCTCGCTGATCGAGTCGAGTCCGGCGATCATGTTCAAGAGCGTCGACTTGCCGCAGCCCGATGGCCCCACCAGGACCAGGAAGTCGCCCTGCTCGATCGCGATGTCGATGCCCTTCAGGACATGGGTCTCGCCGAAGCGCTTGTGAACGTTGTTGATATGCAGAAAGCTCATGTGATCCTCAGCCCTTGACCGATCCCGACATCAACCCGCGCAGGAAATACTTGCCCGCGAGGATATAGACGATGAGCGTCGGCACCGCCGCCACCATCGCTGCCGCCATGTTGACGTTGTAGGCCTTCACCCCGGTGGAGCTGTTGACCAGATTGTTGAGTGCCACCGTGATCGGCGCGCTGTCGCCGGACGCGAACGAGACGCCGAACAGGAAGTCGTTCCAGACGTTGGTGAACTGCCAGATGATGGTGACCACGATGATCGGTACCGAGGCCGGCAGCAGGATCCGGAAGAAGATGGTGAAGAAACCGGCGCCATCGAGTTGCGCCGCCCGTACCAGTTCGTCCGGAAAGCTGGCGTAGAAGTTGCGGAAGAACAGGGTGGTGAACCCGATGCCATAGACGATGTGGACCAGCACCAGCCCACCGGTACTGTTGGCCAGATGCAGAATGCCCAGCACCCGGGCCATCGGCAGCAGGATGATCTGGAACGGAATGAAGCAACTGAACAGCATCAGGCCGAACACGATCTTGTGGCCGCGAAACTTCCACTTGGTCAGCACGTAGCCGTTGAACGCGCCCAGCAGCCCGGAGATCAACACTGCCGGCACCACGATCTTGATGCTGTTGAAGAAGTAGCCGTGCACGCCGTTGCACTCGAGACCGATGCAGGCGCTGCCCCAGGCCTCGCGCCAGGGGTCCAGGGTCCATTCCCCGGGCAGCGCCAGCATGTTGCCCTGATGGATCTCCTCCAGCGTCTTGAACGACGTGGTCAGCATCACGTAGAGAGGCATCAGATAGACGACCGCAAACAGCGCCAGGATCGCGTAGAGCACCGCCCGGGTCGCCAGACCCCGGCGTGCAGTGAAGGAAGCGGCACTCATGATCGGGGCTCCCGCAGCTCGGAGTAGAGATAGGGGATGATCAGCGCGGCGATCACCGCCAGCATGAACACCGCGCTGGCCGCGGCGATACCCATTTCGTTACGCGAAAAGGCGTAGGAGTACATGAAGGTCGCCGGCACCGCGGTGGCATTGCCCGGCCCGCCGCCGGTCATCGCCACGATCAGGTCGAAGCTCTTGATCGCCAGATGCGCCAGTACCACGACTGCGCTCAGGAAGACCGGTCGCAGCTGGGGAATGATGATGCGGGCATAGATCTTCCAGGCCGGGGCGCCGTCGATCTGGGCGGCCTTGATCATCTCGCCGTCGATGCCGCGCAACCCCGCCAGGAACATCGCCATGATGAAGCCGGTGGCCTGCCAGACCGCGGCGATCACCACGGTGTAGATCGCCATGTTGGAATCGATCAGCCAGTTGAAGCTGAAGCTCTGCCAGCCCAGGTCGTGCATGGTTTTCTCCAGCCCCAGTCCGGGGTTGAGAAACCACTGCCAGGCGGTACCGGTGACGATGAACGAGAGCGCCATCGGGTAGAGATAGATGGTGCGCAGCACGCCTTCGGCCCGGATCCGCTGGTCGAGCAGAATCGCCAGTATCAGGCCCAGCACGATACAGCTGATGATATAGAGCAGCCCGAAGACCCAGATGTTGTGCAGCGCGATCCCCCAGGTCCAGGAGGTCCACAACCGCGACCACTGGTGCAACCCGACCCAGGTGTAGTCCGGCATCATGCCGGAGTCGCTGAACGAGATGTAGCTGGTCCAGGCGATGAAGCCATAGACGAAGAACAGGACCAGGACGCAGGAGGGCGACAGCACCAGCTTGGGTAGCCAGCGCTGCAGTCGCTCCCGCGCGCTATCGTCCCGCTCCGAAGAAGCATTGGACATCACATCACTCTCGGCTCGTGAACGAGACGCCCCGCCTGGCGGCGGGGCCGATCATCAGGACGTTGCGCCCTGCACCGCCATCGCCAGCTGCTTGGCGGCGACATCGCTGGGCATGTCGCTGTTGACGAACGAGGAGATGATGTCGAAAACGGCGTTCTTGACCGACGCCGGTGCGGCATAGCCGTGCGCCATGCTGCCCATCAGCGTGTGGTTCTTGGCCGCGGCCTTGACCTGCTCGTAACCGCGCTGGGCGCAGGCGTCCAGCTTGTCGGCGGAGAGGTCCATGCGCGCCGGCACCGAGCCCTTGATCTGGCTGAAGGCGATCTGGAACTCGGGCGAGCCGATGATCGTGGCCATGGTCTGCTGCATCTGCTGCTGCTGGGCATCGTCGGTATCGAACATGATCATCAGGTCGCTGTTGAAGGTCACGGCGTCCTGGGTGCCCGGGGTGCGGAAGCACATGAAGTCCTTGCCCGGCGCGAGATTGGCGTTGAGGAACTCCCCTTTCGCCCAGTCGCCCATGATCTGGTAGAGCGCCTTGCCGTTGATCACCATCGCCGTGGCCAGATTCCAGTCACGGCCGGGCGAGTTGTCGTCCTTGTACTGCAGCAGCTCGCGCAGATGGTCGAACGACTGGGCCATGGTGTCGGAATCGAGCGCCTCGGGATCGAGGTCGATCATCGCCTTGCGATAGAAGTCGGCGCCACCGGTAGCCAGCACCACGTTCTCGAACACCGTGGTGTCCTGCCATGGCTGGCCGCCGTAGGCCAGGCCGGTGTAGCCCGCCTCCTTGGCCTTCTTCAGCGACGCGATGAAGTCGTCCCAGGTCTTGGGCTGCTCGATATCCAGCTCATCCATCAGCGACTTGTTGGCCCAGACCCAGTTGGTCGAATGGATCTCGAACGGCGCACCGATCCAGTGGCCCTCGTACTTGGCGAACTGCTGCAACGGCTGCGGGAAGACCTCGTCCCAGTTGCCCGCCTTGGCGACCTCGTCGAGGGAGCTCAAGGCGTCGCGCTTGGCCCAGTCCTGGGCATCGTAGCCGAGCACCTGGGCCGCCGTCGGCGGGTTGCCAGAGGTGATCCGCGAGCGCAACACGGCCATGGCGTTGGTGCCGGCGCCGCCCGCTACCGGCATGTTCTTCCAGCCGATTCCCTGCTCCGACAGCCCATCCTTGAGCGCGCCCAGCGCCTTGGCCTCGCTACCCGAGGTCCACCAGTTGAGCACCTCGACCTCGCCGCTGGTGGCGGTATCGGCAGCCACTGCACTCGTCGGCAGCGCAAACGCGAATGGCAGCAAAGCCAGTCCCAGGCAGTTCATGACGATCTTGTTTCGATTGGCGTGCATCCCTTCGATTCCTCTTCTTGTTGGGGAGCGGTATCTCGTTCTTTTACGAAACGGCCCACTTTATTCGATGCCTTGGTGGGGTGATCGCGACTATTGCCCAACCGCTTTTGCCTAACAATACAACCATGGATGCACGCCCGGCCGCGTCGGGTGCCCCTGGCCGACGCCACCGCGCATGGTGGTGCGCTTTCCGGCCAGACGGGCTCGGCCTATCCACCCAAAGTCGCATCGACCAATGCGCTATATCGCGGGGCCGAGGTCACGGCCGATTGACTTCGACAAGGCGGGCTGCCGCGCCAACGACAGGCAAAAAAAAGGCCCATCCCGAGGGATGAGCCGCTGGTTCGACGGGCCCGCGCTGGCGGACCCGGTGCTAGGGCCTTGTCCAGTCACGCAACGAAGCCTGGGCGGATTCGACGCGCAACCGGAAGGGACGGGCCCCTAGATGTCCAGATTGGCCACCAGCGCGAAGCGCTCGATGAAATCACGACGCGGCTCGACCTCGTCGCCCATCAGGGTGTTGAACATCTGGTCGGCGGCGACCGCATCCTCGATGGAGACCCGCAGCATGCGTCGTGAGCCCGGATCCATGGTGGTCTCCCACAGCTGATCCGGGTTCATCTCCCCCAGCCCCTTGTAGCGCTGGATGCTGAGCCCGCGTTGCGCTTCCAGCATCAGCCACTCGAGCGCATCGTAGAAGTTGCCGATCGGCTTCTGGCGCTCGCCACGGGCGATATAGGCGCCCTCTTCGATCAGGCCATCGAGGGTCTCGCCCAGGGTGGCCAGCGCGCGATAGTCGGCGCTGCGGAAGAAGTCGATACCCCAGACATAATCCGTGGTCACGCCGTGAGCCGTCAGCGCCACGCTCGGCATCCACAGGCCGCGCTCGGTGTCTTCCTGCAGTTGGAAGGTATAGCGCGGACCGCCCTCATGGGCGATCAGCGAGTCCATCGCCACCTGGAGCTCGTCGATCCAGTTCTGCATGGTGTTGCGGTCGTCGAGATTGGTTTCGTCGAGCTTGACCGCGTGGACCATCTTGCGCAGCACGGCGTTGGGATAGACCCGTGAAAGCCGGTCGATGCGCTTCATCACGTCACGATACTGGTTGACCAGCGCTTCCAGATTCTCGCCCGCGATGCCCGGTGAGTCCGCATTGACGTAGAGCCGCCCGCCGTCCAGCGCCGTGGTGGTGAGGTAGTCGGTCATCGCCTGCTCGTCCTTCAGGTACATCTCCTGCTTGCCGCGCTTGATCTTGTAGAGCGGCGGCTGGGCGATGAAGACGTGGCCACGCTCGATCAGCTCCGGCATCTGGCGGAAGAAGAACGTCAGCAGCAGCGTGCGGATGTGCGAGCCGTCGACGTCGGCATCGGTCATGATGATGATCGAGTGGTAGCGCAGCTTGTCCGGATTAAACTCCTCGCGCCCGATGCCGCAGCCCAGTGCGGTGATCAGCGTGCCCACCTCGGCGGACGAGAGCATCTTGTCGAAGCGCGCCTTCTCGACGTTGAGGATCTTGCCCTTGAGCGGCAGGATCGCCTGGGTACGCCGATCGCGCCCCTGCTTGGCGCTGCCGCCGGCGGAGTCGCCCTCCACCAGGTAGAGTTCGGAGAGAGCGGGGTCCTTCTCCTGACAGTCGGCCAGCTTGCCGGGCAGCCCGGCGATATCCAGCGCACCCTTGCGCCGGGTCATGTCGCGGGCCTTGCGCGCGGCTTCCCGGGCACGGGCGGCATCGATCATCTTGCTGACGATCGCCTTGGCCTCGTTGGGATGCTCGATCAGGTAGTCGGAGAATTGACGGCTCAGCTCCTGGTCGACCGCGGTCTTGACCTCGGAAGAGACCAGCTTGTCCTTGGTCTGCGACGAGAACTTGGGATCCGGCACCTTGACCGAGATGATCGCGGTGAGACCTTCACGGGCGTCGTCGCCGGCGGTCGCCACCTTGGCCTTCTTCTGGATCTCTTCCGCTTCGATGTAACTGTTGAGGGTGCGCGTCAGCGCCGCGCGGAAGCCCGCCATGTGGGTGCCGCCGTCACGCTGCGGAATGTTGTTGGTGTAGCAGAACACGTTCTCGGTGAAGGTGTCGTTCCACTGCATCGCCACTTCCACGGCGATACCGTCTTCACGCTGGATCTCGAAGTGAAAGACCGGGTTGATCGCGGTGCGATTGGTGTTGAGGTGGTCGACGAAGGCACGCAGGCCGCCTTCGTAGTGGAACAACTCCTCGCGGCCGTCGCGCTCGTCGACCAGGCGAATGGCGACGCCAGAGTTGAGGAACGACAGCTCGCGCAGGCGCTTGGCGAGAATGTCGTAATGAAACTCGATATTGGCGAAGGTATCGCTGGACGGCTTGAAGCTGATCTGGGTACCGGACTTCTCGGTCTCGCCGACGATGGCGAGCGGCGCCTGCGGCACACCATGGTGATAGATCTGTTCGTGGACCTGGTTGTTGCGCCAGATGGTCAGCTTGAGCTGCTCCGAAAGCGCGTTGACCACCGAGACCCCCACGCCGTGCAGGCCACCGGACACCTTGTAGGAGTTGTCGTCGAACTTACCGCCGGCGTGGAGCACGGTCATGATGACCTCGGCCGCGGAGACGCCTTCGGCGTGGATATCGGTGGGAATGCCACGGCCGTCGTCGGAGACGGTCACCGACTCGTCCGGATGGATGACGATCCGGATCTCGCTGCAATGACCGGCCAGCGCTTCGTCGATGGAGTTGTCGACGATCTCGAACACCATGTGGTGCAGCCCGGTACCGTCATCGGTATCGCCGATGTACATGCCGGGACGCTTGCGCACCGCGTCCAATCCCTTGAGGACCTTGATGCTCGATGAATCGTAGGCCTGTTCGCTCATTGCTCACTCCATGGTGAAATCATTCCGAATGCAGCCGCCCGCCGGCCAGTGTCGATGCCACGACATCCGTTTGTGGCTGCCAGACGTCGGCCAGCGCCGCGCGATCGACGCTGGTGATGAAGACCTGGCAGTTGAGCCGCTCCAACCATTGGCAGAAGATCCGCCGATGATCACCGTCGAGCTCCGCCGGCAGGTCGTCGATCAGGTAAAGGCAGGTGCCTCCCGTCAACTGCTCGAGCAGGCGCCCCTGGGCCAGTTTCATGGCGCTGACCACCAGTTTCTGCTGACCGCGCGACAGTACCTCCACCGCGGGATGGCGGCCGACGCGAATACGCAGGTCGGCACGCTGCGGCCCCTGCTGGGTAAAGCCCATCTGGCGATCGGTGTCGCGCCCGGCCTCGAACACCTCCAGCAGGGCCCGCTGCCGATCCCAACCCCGCGAGTAGCGCAGCGTCAGATCCGGCAGTGGCAACAGCGCCGCCAGGGTCTCTTCGAACACCGGCAGGAAGCGCGTCATGTAACTCGCGCGCAGCCCGTCCAGACGCTCGCTCCAGTGGGCGAGTTCACGCTCCCAGACATGGATCGACTGGACGTCGATTCTATCATGTCTGAGCAGGGCATTCCGATGTTTCAAGGCCCTTCTGACCCGCTTCCAGCTGTCCAGAAACTCCCGTTCGGCGTGAAACACGCCCCAATCGAGGAACTCGCGTCGGGCGGCCGGCGAGCCTTCGAGAAGACGGAAAGCATCGGGGTTGATCAACTGCAGCGGCAGCGCCTCGGCCAACTGGGTGATGCGCGAGGCGCGTTCGCCATTGACCCGCAGCTCGAGCTCGGTGCCATCGCGGCGGCGACGTACCCCGACCGGCAGTGGCGGATCGCCGGCCAGCCGCCCGAACAGCGTCACCTCATCGGCGTCGTGGTCGATCAGCGCCTTGAGCTTCTGGGTCCGGAACGACCGCGCCATTCCCAGCACGTGGATGCCCTCCAGCAGCGAGGTCTTGCCGCTGCCGTTGGGCCCGGTGATCAGATTGATGTGCGGCCCGGGCGCCATCTCGAGCGCACCCAGATTGCGCAGGCCGTGAAAACTCAACCGATCGAGCGGCATGGCACGTGAAAACTCATGGCAAGAGACGAGAGAAAACGCCCGACCACCGCGGAAGACGTTGGCGAGCGATGATCGGCCACACCGACGCTGACGGGTAATCGGCGAGCGCGATGAAGCGCGCGGCGCAGGCCGCCCGAGAAGCGAGACATAACGACGGGGTTAGGCGAGCTTGACGGGCGGCGTGCAACAACGCGATTCGCGCGCGCAGCCATTACCGCTCGTCAAAGGCGCATCGGCATGACGACGTAGCGCGCGTCCCCACCACCCGGCTCTTCCATCAAGGCCGAGCTGTTGGCGTCCGACAGCGTCATCTGCATGCGGTCGGCATCCAGCACGTTGAGCACGTCGATCAGATAGCCGACGTTGAAGCCGATCTCCAGCGCGTCGCCCGAGTACTCGATGCTGACGTTCTCCTCGGCCTCTTCCTGCTCGGGATTGTTGGCCATCACCTTGAGGTTGTTCTCCTCGAGGTGGAGGCGCACGCCGCGGTACTTCTCGTTGGAGAGGATCGCCGTACGCGCCAGGTTCTGGCGCAGCTCGCCGCGCTCGGCGATGAACACCTTGTCGCCGCCCTTGGGAATGACCCGGTCGTAATCGGGGAACTTGCCATCGACCAGCTTCGAGGTGAAGGTGAATTCACCGGTGTTGGCGCGGATGTGGTTGGAACCCAGCATCAGCTCGACCGGCTCGTCGCTGCCGTCGAGCAGACGCGTCAGCTCCAGCACGCCCTTGCGCGGCACGATCAGCTTGCGCGGTGCCTCCATCTCGATCTCGGCGCTGCGTTCGCAGACCGCCAGACGGTGGCCGTCGGTGGCGACCGTGCGCACCAGATGGTCGGCCAGTTCGAGCAGCATGCCGTTGAGGTAATAGCGCACGTCCTGCTGGGCCATGGCGAACGAGGTCGAGTCGATCAGGTACTTCAGCGTGCCCCGCGGCAGCGACAGGGTGGTGTCGTTCTGGCCATCTTCGATGTTGGGGAACTCGGCCACCGGCAGCGTGGAGAGCGTGAAGCGCGAACGCCCGGCGCGCAGCACGACACGGCCGTCCTCCAGCGAGAAGCTGATGTCGGACTGGTCCGGCAGCGACTTGCAGATATCCATCAGCTTGCGCGCCGGCACCGTGACGGACCCTGGCTCGTCCACCAGCGCCGGCGTGGCACGGCCGATCAATTCCACCTCGAGATCGGTACCGGTCAATGCCAGTTGTTCGTTCTGGACTTCGATCAGCACATTGGAGAGCACCGGCAGGGTCTGGCGGCGCTCGACCACCCCGGCCACCAGCGTCAGCGGGCGCAGCAGGGCTTCGCGAGAGATGGAAAATTTCATTGGGGCTCCGTTGTTGGTTCAATAAGCCTGAAGTTGAATCCGGTAACCGGTGGATCGCTTTGCATCATGGGACGGACGAGCAGACCGTCGGGCCGCGCCGTCTCATTCTTGCCGTGCCGGTCGTCGCTAGCAATCCCCGCGGCCAGGGAATTCGTCACGCGCCGCCTCAACTGGTCAGCAGTCGCATCAGATTCTTGTAGTCCTCGCGGATGTCCGCGCTCTCCTCCTTCAGCGCCACCACCTTGCGACAGGCGTGCAGCACCGTCGTGTGGTCGCGGCCACCGAAGGCATCGCCGATCTCGGGCAAGCTGTGGTTGGTCAGCTCCTTGGCCAGCGCCATCGCCACCTGGCGCGGCCGCGCCACCGAACGCGAGCGGCGCTTGGAGAGCAGATCGGCCAGCTTGATCTTGTAGTATTCCGCCACCGTGCGCTGGATGTTCTCGATCCCGACCTGCTTGTCCTGCAGTGCCAGCAGATCCTTGAGCGACTCGCGGATGAAATCCTGGGTGATCGGCTTGCCCATGAAGTGGGAGTCGGCAATCACCTTCTTCAGCGCCCCCTCCAGCTCGCGCACGTTGGAACGGATTTTCTGGGCAATGAAGAACGCCGCATCGTGGGGCAGATCGACCTCGGCCTGATCCGCCTTCTTCATCAGGATCGCCACCCGGGTCTCGAGTTCCGGCGGCTCGATCGCCACCGTCAACCCCCAGCCGAAGCGCGATTTCAGGCGCTCCTCGACGCCGCTGATCTCCTTGGGATAGCGATCCGAGGTCAGGATCATCTGCTGCCCGCCTTCCAGCAAGGCGTTGAAGGTGTGGAAGAACTCCTCCTGGGAGCGCTCCTTGCCGGCAAAGAACTGGATATCGTCGATCAGCAGCGCATCGACGCTGCGATAGAAACGCTTGAAATCATTGATCGCGTTGAGCTGCAGCGCCTTGACCATGTCGGCGACGAAGCGCTCGGAGTGGAGATAGACCACCTTGGCGTTGTCTCTGAGACCCGCGAGGTGGTTGCCCACCGCATGCATCAGGTGGGTCTTGCCCAGACCCACGCCGCCGTAGAGGAACAGCGGATTGTAGGCCCCGCCGGGGTTCTCGGATACCTGGCGCGAGGCGGCCCGCGCCAGCTGGTTCGACTTGCCCTCGACGAAGGTTTCGAAGGTGAAATTGGGATTGAGTCCGCTGCCGTGCTTGAGGCTACCCTCGACCTGGACCTGGCGTTCGCTGCCCCGGCGTCCACTCTCCTCGCGTTCACGGGTACGATCGAGCTGCTTCTCCTCGGCCGCCTCGTTGGAGCGCGGGCTCGTCTGAATCCCCGGCGCCGTGGATCGCTGAGGCTGACGACTCGGGGCGGAAACCGGCGCGCCAAGATCCCGCGGCGACACCGCCGCGGCCCGCCGGCTCCCCACCGTCAGGTGGACCTTGGGAGGCTTGCTGCTGGAGGCAACCTCGCGCAACAGTTCGTTGATCCGCTTCAGGTACTTGTCGCTGACCCAATCACGGACGAATCGGTTGGGGGCCAACAGACAGAGTTCGTCCACTTCGCCGTCCTCGGCCTGCAGAGGACGAATCCAGGTATTGAATTGCTGAGAGCTCAACTCATCCTGCAGCGAGTTCAGACATTGTTGCCAGAGAGCGACAGACACACGACCTCACCGAACGTTGAGAGAGAATAGAAAAAACGGCCGCACATTGTAGCGTCGGCCTGCCAGGTTATCCACACGAAGTCGACTTTCCAACAACTGTGGATAACTCGCCCGTCACCGCTGGCAATACTGTGGATGTCCAGGGTAATCCGCGTGGACAAGGCGGTGTGGACGGTCTTGCCACACGCCGGCGATCCTCACCCTATGCACGGCTCGTTCGCAACTTCCCCACAACCCAAAAAAGCCATTAAACCAATGATAGATATTGATTTTATAGGGTTATCCACAAAGGTTATCCCCGTCGTTAACCACATGGTGTGATTGACACCCTCAAGCAACTTCGATCTCGCATCCCGAGCCGATTACCGGCATCGCCACGACAATCGTCGATGGCCACTCACGCCACGGGTCTCCCGTTCGGGGCGTAACGGCTGGCGATCCACTCACAACGGGGTGTGGATAATTCACGGAAAAATTGCACCCGAACCGCGGATTCACTAGAATTCCCGCTCTTGAGTCGAGTGAGCCCGCTTCCCGCGAATGCGCCGGGCGTCCCGCTTCAACCAGTTTTCTTTAGAAATCAACTAATTGGGAATTAGCAACTATGAAACGCACCTTCCAGCCCAGCGTTCTGAAGCGTAAGCGCGTCCACGGTTTCCGCGCCCGCATGGCCACCAAGAACGGCCGTCAGGTCATTGCCCGTCGCCGTGCCAAAGGCCGTAAACGCCTGAGCGCCTGATCGGACGCCGGGTGTCCGATCAGCGTTTTCCCCGGCAGCTGCGGTTGCTGAATGCCGGGGACTACAAGCACGTCTTCGACCACGCTCCCTACAAGGTCCATGGTAAAGGATTGCTGGCGTTGGCCCGACCCAACGCTCTGGGCCATCCACGGATCGGGTTGATCTTCAGCAAGAAGAACGTGCGCCGTGCCGTCGACCGCAATCGCCTCAAGCGCCTCGTGCGCGAATCCATTCGCCATCAACAGCATCGTTTACCGGCAGTGGATATCGTCATACTCGCGCGACGAGGGGTACATGAGCTGGACAACGCCAGCGTCGCCCGCCAGCTCAATGGCATGTGGCGACGCCTGGAGAAGTCCGCTCGCCAGATGCGTCAAGACGTTTCGTCTTCCTGATCGGACATCCCCGCGCCGAAGGCCGGGGAGCACCGGCGAACCTCGCCGGTCGATCGCCGATGCCCGGCGCCCACCGACCCATTCCCTTACCGGGCAGACCCCTATATGGATTTGAAACGACTCCTTTTCGTGATTCCGTTGGCCGTGCTGGCCTACCTGCTGATCATGCAGTGGAATCAGGACTACGGTCAGCACGTCGTGAACAACCCGGCGCCGGAGATGGCGGCCTCATCGGGTAACGGCAATGACGGCGAGGGCAGCGCCCTGTCCGCGCCGACGGGCAGCAACGGTAAAGCCAAGCCGATTCAGGACGACATGCCCGCCGACGCCGATCCGGCCAAAGGCAGCAACCTGATCCAGGTCCAGAGCGACGTGCTGGACCTGCGTATCAATCCCAACGGCGGCGATATCGTCTACGCCGCGCTGTTCGGTCATGACCAGGCGCTCGACTCCGATACCCCCTTCGTTCTGCTCAGCGACAACAACGTGCGCAGCTACGTGGCCAAGTCGGGGCTGCAGATCGAGGGCCACTCCGGCCGGATCCCGTTCACCGCCGACCAGAACAGCTACAAGCTCAGCCAAGGTGAAGACTCGATCAACGTCGACCTGCATGGCAGCGTCAACGGCGTCGATATCATCAAGCGCTTCGTGATCGACCGCGACAGCTACGCGATCAAGGTCGAATACCTGATCGACAACGAGAGCCAGCAGCCGGTCACCGCCCGCTTCATCGGCCAGCTCGCCCGCGACCAGAGCGCCGACCCGACCAGCGGCCAGGGCGTCGGCATGCACTCGTTCCTGGGCGCCGCGTTCTCCTCGCCGGACGAGAAGTACAGCAAGGTCGACTTCGACGACATCCGTAAGGGCAACTTCCAGAACCGCGACGTGAAAGGTGGCTGGGTCGCGATGATCCAGCACTACTTCACCTCCGCCTGGGTGCCCAACCCGGACCAGCAGAACCTCTATTACGGCAGCGTCGACAATCGCGATCGTACCGTCGCCGCCTTCGCCGGACCCAACCAGACCCTCGAGCCCGGCCAGAAGGCGACGCTCGCTGCCACCCTGTTCGTCGGCCCGAAGGTGCAGGATCGCCTCGAGGCGGTGGCACCGAACCTGGAGCTGACCGTCGATTTCGGCTGGCTCTGGTTCCTGGCCAACCCGCTGTTCTGGCTGCTGGAGAAGATCCATGGCCTAATCGGCAACTGGGGCTGGTCCATCGTCCTGCTGACCGTCTGCGTCAAGATCGTGCTCTTCCCGCTGGCGGCCAAGGCCTACAAGTCGATGGCCCGGATGCGCAAGATGGGCCCGGAGATGAAGCGGCTCAAGGAGCAGTACGGCGACGATCGCCAGAAGATGTCGCAGGAGATGATGAAGTTCTACCAGAAGGAGAAGATCAATCCTCTGGGAGGCTGCCTGCCGATGGTGATCCAGATGCCGGTGTTCATCGCGCTCTACTGGATGCTGATGGAGTCGGTGGAGCTGCGCCACGCGCCCTTCATCCTGTGGATCCATGATCTCTCGGCCAAGGACCCCTACTTCATCCTGCCGATCATCATGGGCGCCACCATGCTGCTGCAGCAGTTCCTGAACCCGACCCCGCCAGACCCGATGCAGGCGAAGATCATGAAGATGCTGCCGGTGGTCTTCACCTTCTTCTTCCTGTGGTTCCCGGCCGGTCTGGTGATCTACTGGATCGTCAACAACTCGATCTCGATCCTGCAGCAGTGGTTCATCACCAACAAGGTGCTCAAGGAGGATGCCGGCAACGGCAAGGCCGTGAAAGCCAAAGGCTGACACGGCTCTCCCCCGCACCACCAGACCCCCGCCACGGCGGGGGTCTGGCGTTTCAGGCTCTGGCTTTTCCGCACTGGCATTCCACCGAGAGCCCCCGGACAATGCCCGCCAGGCCAGCTACGATATCGATTCTCGGAGAAGCTCATGAACGCGCCGTCCCCCTCTGCCCACGCGCCGCTTTACCGCCAGGACACCATCGCGGCCCTGGCTACGCCCCCTGGGCGCGGCGGCGTCGGCATCATCCGTATTTCGGGGCCGTCGGCAGAGGCCCTGGCGGAGCGCATTCTCGGGCATCATCCGACCCCGCGATACGCCCACTACGGGCCGTTCCACGGTGAGGGTAGCGTCATCGACGAAGGCATCGCCCTCTACTTCCCCGGCCCGAACTCGTTCACCGGCGAGGACGTGCTCGAGCTCCAGGGCCATGGCGGTCCGGTACTGATGGACATGCTGCTGGAGCGCTGCGTGGCGCTTGGTGCGCGGCTGGCCCGGCCCGGCGAGTTCTCCGAGCGCGCCTTCCTCAACGACAAGCTCGATCTGGCCCAGGCCGAGGCGATCGCCGACCTGATCGACGCCAGCTCCCGCGCCGCGGCGGAAAATGCGCTGCGCTCGCTGCAGGGCGAATTCTCCAGCCGCGTCTCGCAACTGGTCAGCGAGCTGATTCAACTGCGTCTCTACGTCGAGGCCGCCATCGACTTCCCCGAGGAGGAGATCGACTTCCTCGCCGACGGCGTGGTCGCCGCCAGGCTGGCAGCCCTGCGCCAGACACTGGAAACCGTCCGTGCCGCCGCCAACCAGGGTGCACTGATGCGCGAGGGCATGAGCGTGGTGATCGCCGGGCGACCCAACGCCGGCAAATCGAGCCTGCTCAACCGTCTCACCGAGCGCGACAGCGCCATCGTCACCGAGATCGAGGGCACCACTCGCGACGTGCTGCGCGAGCATATTCATCTCGACGGCATGCCACTGCACGTGATCGACACCGCCGGCCTGCGCGACACCCCGGATGCGGTGGAGCAGATCGGCGTCGCCCGCGCCTGGACCGAGATCGAGAAGGCCGACCGCGTACTGCTGCTGGTCGACGCCCGCACCACGCAAGAGACCGACCCTCAGGCGATCTGGCCCGAGTTCGTCGCCCGCCTGCCCCACCCCGAGCGGCTGACGCTGGTGCGCAACAAGATCGACGAGAGCGGCGAGGGCAGCGATTTCGACCTATCCACAACGCCTCCGGTGATCCGGATATCGGCGGAGACCGGCGCCGGTGTGGATAACCTCAAGACCCACCTCAAGGCGGTGATGGGATTCGATGCCACCACCGAAGGCCGCTTCTCCGCCCGCCGCCGTCATCTCGATGCGCTCGACCGAGCGGCCCAGGCACTGGCCAGCGGCACGGCCCAGCTCGAGGGCGCCGCCGCCGGCGAGCTGCTCGCCGAGGACCTGCGCGACGCCCAGCAGTCGCTCAACGAGATCACCGGCGAGTTCACCGCCGACGATCTGCTCGGCGAGATCTTCGGCAGCTTCTGCATCGGCAAGTAACACGGCAAGTGAGCCGATTAGAGGTGATATACGGCTCATCTTGTGAGCCGAATAGGCTTACCGGGATTTTCGCCAGTGCCTCAGGCCAGACGCCTGGGCCGGCACCCCTCGCTCGCCGGCTCGCCCACCATCTCACCTACCCGCGCCACCGCCCGGGCGATCGCGGCATCGAACACGGCGTGGTTGAGGCGCAGGCAGTGGCGATACTTGCCGGTGGCGGAGAACATCACGCCGGGGGCGATACGAATCTCCTCCGCCATCAGCCGCTCGTTGAGCGCGACGGTGTCGATATCGCCCTCGCACTGCAGCCATAGCATGAAGCCCCCGGCCGGATAGCTGACCCGGGTCGAGGCCGGAAAGGCGTCGGCGATCACGTCCAGCATCAGATTGCGGTTGCGCTGATACTGGGCTCGCATCCGGCGCAGGTGGGGATCGTGGTGCCCCTCGCGGATGAACTCGGCCACCGCCATCTGGCCGTGGGTGGCGGTAGCGCCGGTACCGACGTACTTCATGTGCAGCGCCCGCTCGTGATAGCGGCCGGGCGCGATCCAGCCGAGGCGCAGCCCCGGGGCCAGGGTCTTGGAAAACGAACTGCACAGCAGCACCCGCCCCTCCTCGTCGAAGGACTTGATCGTCGCCGGGCGTGGGAAGGCGTAGCTGAGATCGCCATAGACGTCGTCTTCGATGATCGCCACGTCGAAGCGCTGCGCCAGGGCATAGAGCGCCCGCTTGCGCTCGAGCGACAGCGTATAACCGAGCGGGTTGTTGCAGGTCGGCGTCACCTGGATGGCACGAATCGGCCACTGCTCCAGGGCCAGCTCCAGCGCCTCCAGGCTGATCCCGGTTTCGGGGTCGGTGGGAATCTCCATCGCCTTCATGCCGTAGGCGCGAATCGACTGCAGGGCGCCATAGAAGCTCGGCGAATCCACCGCGATGATGCCGCCGGGTTCGCACACCGCACGCATGGCGATCGAGATCGCCTCGTGACAGCCGGTGGTGACCACGATGTCGTCGGGGTGCAGCCGGCAGCCGTGGCCGACCGCGAGGCGCGCGATCTGTTCACGCAGTTCGGGGCGCCCGTGCAGCGTATCGTAGTTGAGCCCGATCAGATCCTGGCGCCGGATGACACGGGACAGCGCCCGGAGCAGCGGCTTGAGCGTCGGCGCATCGATGTCCGGCATCCCTCGGCCCAGGTTGTGCATGCTGGCGTCCGGCAGCACGCAGGTGCCCTCGCGCACCTGTTCCCACTGCGAGACTTCCACTGGCCGCTGCGCCGTTCGTCCGGCCGGTGGCGGCAGCGGCCGCTCCCGCTGTAGCGAGACGAAATAGCCCGACTTGGGCCGCGCCTCGATCAGTTGGGCGTCTTCCAACTGGTGGTAGGCGTGCTGCACGGTAGAGAGGCTGACCCCATGTGCCTGTGCCAGGGCGCGCACCGAGGGCAACCGGTCGGCGGGCCGGTAATAGCCCTGCTGGATACGCTCGCGCAGATGATCGGCCAGTCGTTCGTAGCGATGCATGGGACCTCCGGAGACTATGACCTCATTGTGTATGCTCGTTGCCGTCACTTCACGATACAGATGAGGCCAAAGTCGGGCATACAGATGGCTTCATCGGGCTTCTGTATCTTTTATATAGCATTTTTCTGGATCTGTATGGCACTACCTCCCTCGCCTTAATCTGGACCCCTCATTCAGATACCGGGAGTCGTCCCATGCGCCTTGCCCTGTTTTCTCCGCTGTCTCCGGCTTTCTTCCGCTGGAGAGCCGCGTCGAGCACAAGTCAGAAGCCCTGCACCCAGGACACCCGAGGCGTCTACCGCCCCGGGCCCTGGATGCGCTGGCGTACCCGCCAGCAATTGGCCCAACTGGATGCGCGGCAGCTGGCGGATATCGGATTGACGCGAGCTCAGGTCGATAGAGAGGTACGTCAAGCCTTCTGGCGCTAGTCTCCAACCCCGAGAAGAGGTTCATCCACGACAAGGAGAGGACATGAGCCAAGCGTTACGAACTCAGATGCCGGTCGGAAAACGCCAGCCCCATCGCTACCTTCTGCTGGATGTCTTCACCGATACCCCTTTCGCCGGCAATCCACTGGCGGTATTCCCCGATGCTGCCGACCTGGATGGCGATGCCATGAAGCGCATCGCCAAGGAACTCAATCTTTCGGAAACCGTATTCATTACCGATCGCCAGCAGATCGATAACGTCAGCATTCGGATATTCACTCCCGGGGGAGAAATTCCTTTTGCAGGACACCCCACCGTGGGTACCGCTTGCTTGCTGAGAGCGCTGGGGTGGCACGATGGTGAGCGCCCCCTGCTGTTGAGGGAAGGCGTTGGTGATGTGCCAATCCGCTTCATGGGCAACCGTGCGCGCCTGACCACGGCGATGCCGCTCAAGATCACCGAGTCTCCTCTCACGATCGAGATGGCAGCAGAATCACTCGGCCTGCCGACGAGCGCCATTGCCTCACGACCCGTGGCGGCGTCCTGCGGGATACGATACAATTTGATCGAGATAGCCGACCTCGACAGTCTCCGCCAGGCCCAGGTCAACGGCGCCCGACTTCAAGCCGTGTTCCCGAATCCCGCTGACCGCGATCTCTATCTCTATGTTCGCCAGTCGGCACGGCAGCTGCGCACACGCATGTTCGCACCCTCGATGGGGATTCCCGAAGATCCCGCCACGGGTAGCGCCGCAGCGCCTCTGATCGGTTATCTCTCCCGCCAGGAGTCCTTCGATCGAACGCTGGACTGGCACGTGATACAGGGCGTCGAGATGGATCGCCCAAGCCATATCTACGGCCAGGTCGAACATGGGACCCACGGAGACATCATTCATATCGAAGGCGAATCCGTCATCATCGGCGAGGGGACTCTCTATCTCTGAGCGACATTCTCCCGCGCCAGCGAGCGCTATACTGGCGGCAGTGCGAACGTTCAGGGCGAGGCGAGACGATGTCGGAAGCGGTCAACGGTGACGCAGGGACTTACCACGGCGAATACAAGGTACCGGGCGGGAAACTGCTGGTGGCGGATGTCACGGTCCGCGACGGGCGACTGGCATCGGTACAGCTGTCCGGGGATTTCTTCCTCGAGCCCGACGACGCGCTGGAAGCAATCGACCGCGCCCTCGAGGGCGCATCGGTCGATGCCGACGCCAACACCCTGATCGCGACGATTCGAGCCGCGCTGCCACCGCAGACCGAGATGATCGGACTCTCCGTGCCGGCCATCGCCACCGTGATACGACGCGCGCTCTCCCGGACCTCGGATTGGCGGGACCACCAGTTCGGCCTGATCCACCGCGCGCCGGAGCCACCGCTGCTGCACATGGCGCTGGACGAAGTGCTGACCCGCGAGGTGGCCGAAGGCCGCCGCGGCCCGACGCTGCGGGTCTGGGAGTGGGATCGCGCCGCCATCATCATCGGCGTGTTCCAGTCGCTGGCCAACGAGGTCGACAGCGATGCGGCGGCGGCCGAGGGCATCGAGGTGGTCAGGCGCATCAGCGGCGGCGGCGCCATGTTCGTCGAGCCGGGCAACACCATCACCTGGTCGCTGATCGTGCCGGAAACCCTCGTCCAGGGGCTGACCTTCGTCGAAAGCTACGCCTTTCTCGACGACTGGGTGATCCAGGCCCTGGGCGACATGGGCATCAAGGCCTGGTACGTGCCGATCAACGACATCACTTCCCCGGGCGGCAAGATCGCCGGCGCCGCGCAGAAGCGCATCAATGGCGCCGTGCTCCATCACGTCACCATGGCCTACGACATCGACGCCGACAAACTGACCCGCGTGCTGCGGATCGGGCGCGAGAAACTCTCCGACAAGGGCACCGCCAGTGCCGGCAAGCGCGTCGATCCCCTCAGGCGCCAGACCGGGCTCGAGCGCGAGACGATCATCCAGCGCATGATCGACTCGTTCGCCGCACGCTTTACCCTGATGCCAACGTCTCTCACCGAGGGCGAGCTGGAACGGGCACATGCCCTGGCCAACGACAAGTTCTCGAGCGAGGCCTGGTTGCGACGCGTTCCCTGACGTAACACGGCAGTTTCACTTACAGCTGCTAAGCTGAATCGGGTCAGCCGATATGCACCCTGCGAGTGCACGGCACCGAATAACATCGGCTATGGTTACGACCACGAGTCAATAATATCATCTTATAATAAAGGCGATTTTTGCGATCTCCATCCCCTTCGGCACGCTTACTGCATGGATTGAATCGAGCGATGGCAAGGAGAAGGCTATGTGGTCGTTACTGCGACCCATTCGGGCGTTGTTGGGGAGCGTAGCGCTACTGCTGCTCGGCAATGGCCTGATCAACACCCTGTTGACACTGCGTGGCGCCGATGAGGGATTCTCGACCAGCCTGATCGGGATCATCATGTCCGGTTACTTCATCGGCTTCATTGGCGGTACCTGGATCAGCGGCCGGCTGATCAAACGCATGGGCCACATCCGTACCTTCGCGTTCTGTGCCGGCCTCTGCGCCTCGTCCGCGCTGCTTCACCTGATCTTCATCAACCCCTGGGTCTGGCTGGGTCTCAGGGTGATCTACGGCCTCTCCTTCATCACCCTGATGACGGTGATCGAGAGCTGGTTGAACAGCCAGGCCTCCAGCCACCAGCGAGGGCGGGTCTTTGCGATCTACATGGTGGTCAACCTGGGGGCGCTGGCCATCGCCCAGCAGATCCTGCGCCTGGATACCCCGGACGGCTTCCTGCTGTTCGCGCTGGCGTCGATCCTGATCAGTTGGGCGCTATTGCCGATCACGATCACCAAACGCAGCCAGCCGGTCATGAGTGCTCGCCCGAAAAGCAGCCTCAAGGCGCTGCTGAAATTCGCACCGCTGGCCGTTGCCGCCTCGATGATGTCCGGGCTGGCGATGGGAGCTTTCTGGACGATGACACCGGTGTATGCGCGCGGCGTCGGCTTCGACGTGGCCGGGGTCGGCGTGGTGATGAGTTGCGCCATTCTCGGCGGCGCACTGCTGCAGATACCCATCGGTCGATTTTCCGATACTCACGACCGCCCCCGGGTCATGACCTACGTCGTGATTCTGGCCGCCGTCGCGGCGATCGCCATGCCGTTCGCCCCCAACCAGATGACGCTGCTCGGACTATATTTCGTCTGGGGCGGTCTATCGTTCTCGATCTACCCGATTGCCGTGGCCCAGTTGGTCGATCAGTTGCATCCCGACGAAATCGTCGCCGGTTCAGCTGATATGCTGGTCGTACAAGGTGCCGGCAGTGCCGTCGCCCCGATTCTGGCCGGAGTGATCATGCATAACGTCGGCAACCAGGGATTACCGTTCTACATCGCCGCCGTCCTGGCGATGCTCGCTGGCTACGCCATCTACCGCCGACGTCGCGTCTCGGTGCTGGTCAGCGGTGATACGGCCCATTTCGAACCCATGACACCCACCAGCAGCCAAGCCCTGGAGATGATGTACGACGACGTGCAGAGGGATCTGTTCGCCGACCCCAGTTTCTACGAAGAGCACGAACGCCAGCGAATCGTCGAGATGGCCGGCAAGGCCTGATCCCGAACCCAGGGGCTGTCGCCGTTTCATGCACGGCTGCGCCGAAACGGCAACGGCCTCTGCGCCACAGCCACTCGACGAACGCATGAGCCGCTCGCGCAGGGAAAATCGTTCCGGTCCCTTGAGGCCGGACAGGAGGAAAACATGCTACTTGCAACCGATCTCGACGGCACCTTTCTGGGCGGCGACTCCGAAGCCCGCCTGAGCCTTTACCAGACCATCGCCGCGCATCCGGACATCAAGCTCGCCTACATCAGTGGCCGCAGTCTGGAAGCGATCCTGCCGCTGCTGTCCGACCCGACGCTGCCTCAGCCGGACTATATCGTCGCCGATGTCGGCGCCAGCCTCTATCTGGGTGACAGCCTGCAGCCGATCCAGCCGCTGCAGAACGAGATCGATTCCCGCTGGCCCGGCGAATCCCGGATCGCCAGCGCCATGCAGCGCTTTCCCGATGTGGTGCGCCAGGACGAACCGCAGCTGCGACGCTGTTCCTACTACTGCCCGCCCGAGCGCGCCACGGACGAGGCCCTGGTCGCCCTCGCCCGGGAACTGGACTGCGAGATGCTCTACTCGGCCGAGCGCTATCTCGACTTCCTGCCAAAAGGGGTCAACAAGGGCAGTAGCCTGCAGAAACTGGTCGAATGGCTCGAAATCGACGAGGAAGAAGTGCTGGTGGCCGGCGATACCATGAACGACCTCGCCATGCTCACCGCCGGTTTCAAATCTGTCTGCGTCGGGGGATCCGAACCCAAGCTGCTCGAGCAGACCCAGAACCAGACGCGGGTGATGCACGCCGAGAACACCGGCTGTGCCGGCATCATCGAAGCGTTTGCCCACTTCGGCTTTCTCGGTGCCCATGGCGTGGCGGCGGAGAACCGTCGCGACGAAACCCAGACCGGCAAGGCCGAGCTGGTGATGGTCTACCACCGCCTGCCTTACGAAGAGTATCGGGTCGATGGCAAGATCCAGCGCCGCCGTCCGACCTCGCCCAACGGCATCATCCCGACGCTGCTGAGCTTCTTCGCCGACCAGCGCGGTTCGTGGATCGCGTGGTCGATCTACGAGGAGGAGGACGAAGAGAAATTCGTCACCCACACCAGCGTCGATGCCAAGCAGTATCCGCTGCTGACGGCTGCCCGCGTTCCGCTGACCAAGGTGCAGGTCGACACTTTCTACAAACGCTTCTCCAAGGAGGCGTTCTGGCCGACCTTGCACACCTTCTGGGAGCGCGCGCACTTCCGCGAGGACGACTGGGAAGTCTACTGCGAGGTGAACCGCGCTTTCGCCGAACGCACCGCCGAAGAGGCCGCCGAGAATGCACTGATCTGGATTCACGACTACAACCTGTGGATGGTGCCGGCCTATCTTCGCGAGATGCGCCCGGATCTGCGCATCGCCTTCTTCCACCACACCTATTTCCCTTCGGCGGATGTCTTCAACGTGCTGCCATGGCGCCGCGAGATCATCGGCAGCCTGCTGCAGTGCGACTATGTCGCCTTTCACATCCCGCGCCAGGTCGAGAACTTCGTCGATGTCGCCCGCGGCGTCGTCCCGCTGACCACGCTGTCCCGCCAGAGCTGCGCGCCGCGATTCCTGACCTACGGCTGCGCGGTGGGACTCGAGACCATGACCACGGCGGTCGATACCGGCTCTCGGGTGGTGAGGCTCGGCGCGCATCCGGTGGGACTGGATCTCAACCGGATCAGGAATGCGCTCGACCAGGAGGGTGCCAGTTCGCGCATGGCCGAACTGCGCCAGGAGTTCGAGGGCGTCAAACTGATCCTGTCGGTCGAACGGCTCGATTACACCAAGGGCATTCTCGAGAAGCTCCAGGCCTATGAACTCCTGCTCGACGAGAACCCCGAGCTGCGCGGCAAGGTCACCCTGGTCAGCATCTGCGTGCCCGCCGCCCGCGAGATGACCATCTACAACGAGCTCCAGACCCAGATCGAGCAGACCATCGGTCATATCAACGGCCGGTTCGCCGATGTCGGCTGGACGCCGGTTCAATTCTACTTCCGCGGGTTCCCGTTCGAGGAGGTCGTCGCCTGGTACGCCATGGCCGACGTGATGTGGATAACACCGCTGCGTGACGGCCTCAATCTGGTCGCCAAGGAGTTCGCCGCCACTCAAGGCATGACCCAGGGCTGCGGCGTGCTGGTGCTGTCGGAATTCGCCGGCGCGGCAGCGGAGTTGAAGGGCGCGATCCTGACCAACCCCCACGACCTCCACGATCTCGCTCGAACCTGCTACCTGGGGCTCAACCTGCCTCGCGCGGAGGCGGAGGCACGCCTGCGCCAGTTGAACGACATCGTCGAGTACAACGACATCCGACGCTGGGGCGACGAATTCATCGCCGCCATCCAGGGCCAGGAACCCGAAGGCACCGAAAGCCCATCCAACCCGACCAACGACCTGGTCTGACGGGTTACGAAAGCAGCAGGATGACGGCGCCGGGCGGCGCCGTCACGCCTCGCCGGTCCACCATTGGCCCTGGTGCCTGGCGTCATCGGCCAGTACCGATGCCAGCGTGGTGAAGGCCTGGTCGAGCTCGATGTCGAGCTGCCAGGGCGGATTGAGCATCAGCAGCCCGCTGCCGTACATGCCACGCTCGGCAGCCGGCTCACGGATTTTCAACTCGCTGCGCCACAGCTTGGGTATGCCGGCCTGTCGCAGCGTGTCCAGCAGCAGTCGATGGCGTCCGGCCGGCAGCAGCGGATACCAGATCAACACTACCGCATGCCGCACCTTTCGCACGACCTGGATCAGCGTTTCGGCGACCTCTTCGTACTCATCTTTTTTCTCGTAGCTGGGATCGACCAGCACGCACAGCCGCGGCGTGGAGACCGGCACCAGCTTGACCAGCCCCTTGAGGCCATCCGCGTGTCGGCGCTGCACGCCGGCGTGGGGCGATACCGTCTGATCCGACAGGTGGCGGTGCTCGCCCGGGTGCAGCTCGAACAGCGTCAGCCGGTCCTGGGGGCGCAGCATCGAACCCAGCCACCAGGGAGAGCCGGGGTAGCGACTCAGTTCGGTCCCGGACTGCAGTGTCGCCAACGAGGCCAGCCACTCTCCGACGGGCGACTCGACGGCAAAACTGCGACGCTTCTGCCACAGTCGCTCGACACCGTCGCGAAACTCGCCGAGCTTCTGCGTTTCTGCCGCAGCCAACGGGTAGAGACCGCGGCCCGCATGGGTATCGACGAAGCTGATGGCGGAGGATTTTCGCGTCATCGCCGAGATGAGTCGCCTCAGGCCGAGGTGCTTGTGAACATCGGCAAAATTGCCGGCGTGATAGGCGTGCTGGTAGGCAAGCATGTGCGTCTGTCCATCAAAAAGGGCGCGGCACTTGGCCACGCCCGGATTCGAGATCGATACGTCGACCGTCTCGTGACGGCGGGTCGTCTCAGGACTGCCGGGTCGGCGTCAAAGTGATTTCGACGCGACGATTCTGGGCGCGCCCGGCATCGGTCTCGTTGCTGGCGATCGGGTTTTTCTCGCCGTAGCCGACTGCATTGATCCGACCGGCTTCGACACCACCCTGCTCGAGATAGGTCGCCACCGACTGCGCGCGGCGCTCGGAAAGCTTCTGGTTGTAGCTGTCCGAGCCGGTGCTGTCGGTGTAGCCGGCCACGTTGATCCGGGTTTCCGGGTAGGAACGCAGCACCGCGTTGACGTCGTTGAGGGCCTGCCGGGCCGGTGTCTGAAGGTCGCTGGAATCGACTTCGAACGTCACGCTGCTCGGCATGTTGAGGATCAGGTCATTGCCGTTACGCTCGACACCGATGCCCGTGCCGTCCAGGCGATTGCGCAGTTCCTTCTCCTGGGAATCCATGTAAGCACCGACGCCACTGCCGATCGCCGCGCCCGCTGCCGCACCGATCAAGGCACGGTCCCGCGTGCTGCTGCCGCCATCACCGGTGAGCGCCCCGACGACGGCACCCGCCACCGCACCGATGCCAGCACCACCCCAGGTATTGGAGTTGCCGCCGCCTTGCTGCTGCTGGGTGTCGGCACCGTTGGAGGCGCAGCCTGCCACCCCGACCGCCACGGCAACCGGAATGGACAACCAGAACGTCTTTTTCATCATCTTCATGCTTGGAGAGCTCCTTGCTTGCCGACCGTCACGCTTCCCCCTGTCGTGAGGTGCGTGACGATGAATCCATCACTGCCCGGCCTTCGCCGGCGGGGAGAGCTAAGCCTCCTCGTCGAACAGCGCGAGCAGATCGTTCAAGAATAACAGGCCTTGCGGGGTCGCTTGCAGACGTGATGGCGAAGTCGTCAGCAGACCCTTGTGTCGCGCCGCGTCCAGGCGAGGCGTCAGTTCAGACAGCGGTCGCCCGGTATGGTTTTCCCAATCCTCGGCATCGACGCCTTCGGTCAGGCGCAGGGCGTTCATCAGGAATTCCAGCGGCAATGCCTGACCATCCACGTGCTGACTTCCCGCCACGAATCCTCGCGGGTCGTTCATGCGGCGCAGATAGGCTTCCGGCTGCCGAGTCTTCCAGCGCCGCTCGATCCGCCACTGCCCCGCCGGGTCGATAGAGGACAACTTGCCGTGGGCCCCGGCACCGATACCCAGATAGTCGCCGAAGCGCCAGTAGTTGAGATTGTGACGCGCCTGTCGCCCGGGTCGGGCGTAGGCGGAAATCTCGTAGCGCGAGAAGCCGGCCGACTCGAGCAGATCATGCCCCGCATCCTGGATATCCCAGAGCCTCTCCTCATCGGGCAGCGGCGGCGGATGGGAGAAGAATTCGGTGTTGGGTTCCAGTGTCAGTTGGTACCAGGACAGATGTGTCGGCTCCAGCGCCAACGCCTGCTCGATATCCCCCAGCGCGGTCGCCAGCGTCTGCCCCGGCAGACCGTGCATCAGATCGAGATTGACGTTGTCGAAGCCCGCCTCCCGGGCGCTGGACATCGCGCGCTTCGCTTCCCCGCCGCTGTGGATGCGTCCCAGTGCCTCGAGTTGATCGGCGGCAAAACTCTGGACGCCGATGGAGAGCCGATTGATCCCCGCGCGCCGATATCCCTCGAAGCGCGCCTGCTCCACCGTCCCCGGGTTGGCCTCCAGCGTGATCTCGATGTCCGGGGCAAAGACGAGACGCTGACGCAGACCGTCGAACAGCCGCTGGTAGGCCGCGGGGGAGAACAGGCTCGGCGTCCCTCCGCCGATGAAGATGCTGACGATCTCGCGACCCTGCACCGCCACCAGCTCCTGCTCGAGATCGGCCAGCAAGGCGTCGACGTACCGACGTTCCGGCAGCTCGGCGCCTCGACCCACGCCGTGCGAATTGAAGTCGCAATAGGGGCACTTGCGCACGCACCAGGGTACGTGGATGTATAGCGCCAGCGGTGGTAGATCCATCATTCCCGGTGCTTTTCCGATTCCCTGAGCTGCGCCAGCAATGCCTGCAGCGCTCGTCCCCGGTGGCTCAGCCGATTCTTCTCCTCGGCGCTCAGCTCGGCGACGCTCATGCCCCGTTCGGGAACCCAGAACAGCGGATCGTAACCGAACCCCCCCTCGCCACGCGGGTAGGCCAGGATATCGCCAGGCCAGTCGCACTGGACGATCAGCGGTACCGGGTCATCCGCATGGCGCAGGTAGACCAGCACGCACCAGTATCGTGCCGTTCGTTCCCCTTCGGGGATCTCCTTGAGCGCCTCCAGCAGCTTGGCGTTGTTGGCGCTGTCCCGGGACTCGCCGCTTCCGGTGTCCCCGGCATAGCGCGCCGAGTAGATGCCTGGCGCACCGGCGAGGGCATCGACCGCCAGACCGGAGTCGTCGGCCAGCGCCGGCAGGCCACTGGCACGGGCGGCGGCCCGCGCCTTGAGGATGGCATTTTCGACGAACGTCAATCCGGTCTCCTCGACGTCGTTGACGCCGAAGTCCGACTGCGGCTGGACCTGCAGTCCCAAGGGAGCGAGAAGCTGTTGAAATTCAACCAGCTTTCCCGGGTTGCCACTGGCGACGACCAGATTCTCTATGGACGGGTTCATGGAGGGGCTTCCTGACAAAACGTTCATTCTACGGGGCGTGGCATTCGAGGCATAGGATACCTGGGCCGGGAAGCCATCAGTCACTCATCATATCGGGATGAGAAACCTCAGTAATTCGCCTGCCGAGGCTTCCGGGTCCTCGTGAGCGCGAGCGTGTTTTTTCTCGAAAAGGAAACATTGTTTTTTAAAAAGTTTGTGGAAATATGGCAGATAAGCCATTGATTAAAATCATTTAATTAGAGAAATTAAGCGCCGCTTAATTGCCGCCTTCGTGTCAATTTTTGAAAACCTCAATACCCTATATTTACAACGCATGGGTTTTATTAACACTATTGAGCTCCAACAATCACGGAGCCGCAGTAGGTTGCTCAGCCAAGGGTCACAGCGAAAAAGCGTAAAACACTAATTAAAATCCTTCGAAGGGATCAGACCATGAACACCGAACACACCGACATCGTTCTTGTTACAGATTGTAATTCACAGTCCGTACTATTTCTGGATTACATACACCAGAAAACGGGTTGCCGAGTCTCGGCACTCAGTCCCCAGGATCGTTTCCCGGTACCCGAAGGCAGCAGAGTGCTCGTACTACTGGATGGAGATCACGTCCAGGAGAAAGACCTGCTGGCCTGGAACACCAGAGCCGAAGAGAGCGATGCCATCATCCTGTCGGCTTTCAATGTCCGCGACAACAAGCAGGTCATGGAGCTGCTGATCGGCATCCACCTCCGCGGCGTCTTCTATCGCCAGGACAGCCTCGAGCTCATCTGCAAGGGGATCATCAAGCTTCTCGGCGGAGAGCTCTGGATCTCCCGGCCACTCTCGGCGATGTTGATCGACTTCTATCGTCGCCAGCAGGTCAACACCTACCGGCCCGTGTGCGGTCTGACACGAAGGGAACTGGAGATCGTCACGCTGCTGGTTTCCGGTGCGAGCAATACGGAGATCGCGGAAAAGCTGTTCGTGAGCGAGCATACGGTCAAGTCGCACCTCTACAACCTCTTCCGCAAGATCAACGTTCACAACCGCATCCAGGCGACCAACTGGGCACGACAGAACCTGGGGACGATTCCGGTCATGGCCTCGCGCTATGCCAACGGGCGTCGCTGAAGCCGCCAGGTAACCGCCAGTCACTCAGCCGGGAAGCCAGTGAAACACGGCTTCCCGGCCCTCTCAGTTTAGCCGCATCCGCTCCTGGATCAGAGAAGCTAGCGTCAGGTTGGCATCCGGCGCGGTGGTATCGAGATGCACCAGGTGGGTCGTCTCGTCACTCGCGAATGGCTCGAAACGCTGAAGTTGACGCTCCAGAATCGAAAGACTCCGCTCGGACGGCTCTCCGCTACGCCTGGCGCGTTTGACGATACGGGCCCGCAAGGTCGCCCGGTCGGCCTCGAAACTGACGATCAGTACCGGCAGACCACGCTTCTCGGCTTCGAAACGTAGCCGCTTGCGCTGTTCCAGCAGCAGGCAGGTGGCATCGATGCAAGCCGGCAATCCGGCTTCGAGTACCGTGCCCGTCAGTTCGGCCAGGCGACGATAGGTCTGGTCGGTCGCTGTCTCGCTGTAGACGGCTTTCGCATCGTCGGGTGCCGCGGTGAAGTCGAAAAGCCGCTTGCGCTCGACATCGGAGCGTATCCGCACCCCGCCCAGCCGTCGCACGATCTCCTCGGTGAACCGGCTCTTGCCACTGCCGGAGACGCCGACCGCCAGGATCAGGTAGGGAAAGCGGAATTCGCTGTACTCCTGGGCCATCGTCAGATAACGGCGGAAGACCTCTATCGGCTCGCCACCGGGCAGATCGTCCATCACCCCGGCATCGTGGTCCCGCACCAGTTCGATCCGGGCTCTGAGCAGGGCTCGATAGCGCTTGTAGAAGTTGAGCAGCCGTACCGCCTGGTAGTCGCCGGACAGCTCGAGGTACCGGTTGAGCGCATAATGGGCGAACTCCCGCTCGCCACGGGCTTCCAGATCCATGATCAGGAAGGCGAGCTCGCAGGCCACGTCGCACCAGCGCAGACGATCGTTGAACTCGATGCCGTTGAACAGGATCGCCTTGCCCTCGAACCGCACCGCATTGCCGAGATGGATGTCACCATGGCTCTCGCGAATGAAGCCCTCTCTCCAGCGCGATGCCAGAATGGGTTCCAGACGCGCGAAGCTCTCGAGCGTCAACGTCTTGACGTTGGCTAGCTGCTCGCGATCGCCAGGCGATTCCAGCAGCGGCTCGATCACGTCGAACTCGCCGACCAGCATCTCGTGAATGCTCGGCGGCGACCCCAAAGGATTGTCCCCCGAGGCGCTGGGAGCGGATTCGTGAAGCGCCACCAACTGGTCGATGAGATCGTCGATCAACTCCGCCGACAGCTCTCCGCTGGCCTGCAGCGAGCTCAGCAGATGGCGGGTGCTGAACTGACGCATCTTGACCGCGTACTCGATCGGCGCGCTGTCGTCGTTGACCCGGGGTGCCTCCTCGGTGCCCGAGATGGCCACGCAGCCAAGGTAGAGCGCCGGCGCCACGCGACGATTCAGCGCGACCTCCTGCTCGCAGAGGCGCCGGCGCTTCTCCAGCGTCGAGAAATCGAGAAAACTGCCGTAATCCAGCGACTTCTTGATCTTGTAGGCGTAATCGCCGGTCGATACCACCCAGGAGATGGGGGTTTCGAACACTTCGACGGCGCCGATCGGATGATCGAAACAATCACTCTCCTTGAGCGCCTGTATCAGCGTTCGGCTCATGCGTCGTCTCCCTGTCAGTGGCGTTCGTGACTCATTGTTGACGCATGGCGGCGAAGGCACGCTCGCTGGCCATCAAGGTCGTCTGAATATGGTCATGGGTGTGAGCGCTAGACATGAACCCGGCTTCGAATGCCGAGGGTGCCAGGTAGACGCCGGACTCGAGCATGTGCGAGAAGAAGTCGCGGAACGCCTGGGCATCGCACGCCATGGTCTGGCCAAAATTGTCGACCCGCTGTTGGGCGGTGAAGAACAGGCCGAACATGCCGCCGGCACGCTGGGTGATCATCTCGATACCGGCATCGCGGGCACGTGTCTCGAGCCCGTCGCAGAGCGTCTCGACCCGGGTGGACAGCGCCTCGTGGAAGCCCGGCTGGCGGACTTTCTCGAGCAGGGTGATACCGGCCGCCATCGCCAGCGGATTCCCCGATAGCGTACCGGCCTGATAGACCGGACCCAGCGGCGATATCTGTTCCATTATGTCGCGCTTGCCACCGAAGGCGCCGACCGGCATGCCACCGCCGACGATCTTGCCGAGGCAGGTCAGATCCGGCGTGATTCCGTAGTGCGCCTGGGCACCGCCCAGGGCCACCCGGAAACCGGTCATCACCTCATCGAAGATCAATACGCTGCCGTGGCTGTCGCACACCTCGCGCAGGGCTTCCAGGAAACCGGGCTGCGGCGGTATGCAGTTCATGTTGCCGGCCACCGGCTCGACGATGATGCAGGCGATCTGTTCGCCCATGGCCTCGAAGCATTCGTGCACGGCTTCGATGTCATTGTAAGAGAGCGTCAGGGTGTGCTCGGCCAGTGACGCCGGCACGCCGGGCGAACTGGGCTCGCCGTGGGTCAAGGCACCGGAACCGGCTTTCACCAGCAGCGAGTCCGAGTGGCCATGGTAGTTGCCCTCGAACTTGACGATCTTGTCGCGGCCGGTATATCCCCGCGCCAGCCGGATCGCCGACATGGTCGCCTCGGTGCCGGAGTTGACCATGCGCACCATGTCGATGGAGGGAATGATCTCGCAGATCAGGTCGGCCATGGTGGTCTCGATCGCGGTCGGCGTCCCGAACGAGAGCCCGCTGTCGAGCCGTTCGCGGACGGCGTTGAGCACCTCGGGATCGGCATGTCCGGTGATCATCGGCCCCCAGGAGCCCACGTAGTCGATATAACGCTTGCCCTCGACGTCGAACAGATAGGCTCCCTGAGCGCGCTCGATGAAGACCGGCGGCTGGGACATGCCCTTGAAGGCTCTTACCGGAGAGTTTACGCCGCCGGGAATGTGGCGGCAGGCACGCTCGAAGAGCTCGGCGGATGTGGTCATGGTGTTCTCTCTAGCGTTGATCGATTACAGAATGACGGCCGATCCTGGTATTCGGCGAAGCGCCATCGCCCATCTGGAGTTTGAGTTCGCGCACCGCCCGCGCGATATCCGGCCTACCGAAGACGGCATGGACCACAGCCAGGAGCTCGGCACCGGCCTGTCGTGCCTCGGGGGCGGTGCGAGCGTCGATGCCACCGATGGCGACCCGGGGCAACCCCAGATGAGCCACCTCCTCGAGTATCGATAGCGACGCCGGCGCGGCCTCCGGCTTGGTGCGCGAGGCGAAGAAGCGTCCGAACGCCAGATAGCTGGCACCGGACTCGGCTGCCTGGCGCGCCAGGACCGGGGAGTCATGGCAGGTGGCACCGACGATGGCTCGGTCGCCCAGCCGTTGCCTGGCGGTTGCCAGCGAGACGTCGTCCTGACCGACGTGCAGTCCGACGATATCCCCCCAGCGCTGCTGCAGTCGCAGCGCCAGTTCCAGATCGTCGTTGACGATCAGCGGCACCGCATGGCGCTCGCACAGTGCGGCCAAGGCATCGCCCTGCCGCCAACGCCGCGCGGTATCCGCGGACTTGTCACGGTACTGCAGCAACGCGATCCCCTCGCTCAGCGCCGATTCGCAGGCCGTGAGCAGCGTGCGATCGTCCGGCAACAGCTGGCTGTCGGTGATCGCGTAGAGTCCATTCAGGGTCGATGAAGGCGGGCGCGTCGACATCATCACTCCAGCGTGGCATCGAAGTCCGGCGCACGCCAGACCCGGTCCGGTAGATACTGGCCCTGACCCAGCGCCAGACCGTTGTCCAGCGTATCCCAGGTGAACCGCTGCGCCTGGGCGCAGGCCGCTGCGAGCCCCTCGCCGGCGGCCAGCCGGGTCGCCAACGCCGACGCCAGCGTGCAGCCGGAGCCGTGATAGTCGGCGGGCAGGCGCGGCCACTGCCACTGTCGGTTGAGTTCGGGCGTATGCAAGGTGTGAACCACGTGGGCCTGCGTCGACTCCTGCCCCAGGGGATCGGTACCGGTCACCAGCACCGCGGCACAGCCCAGCGACATCACCTCGACCACCCGAGCCACTTCATCGGCGTCGTCGATCGTGGAGAGCAGCGCCAGTTCGCGACGGTTGGGTGTCAGGATATCCACAAGGGGTAGCAGGCGATGGCGAATCGGCTCGATCAGAGCGGGTGTGGATAATTCGGAACCGCGGCCGCTGCGCAGGACCGGATCGACGATCAGCGGCGTGCCGGGGCTCATCCGGGCGACGTCGATCACCGCTTCCAGCACCTCGAGATCGGGGATCAACCCCACCTTGATCGCCGCGATACGGAAGTCGTCGAACAGCACCCGGGCCGCACGACGAATGAAATCGCCGCTGCACGATTCGACGCTGACCACGTCGCGGGTCGACTGGACGGTCATGGCGGTGGGCACGGTCACCGGCCAGCCACCGCAGCCGCGCACGGCCTCGGCATCCGCGACCAGTCCCGCGCCGCCGCTGGGATCGTGGCCCGCCAGCACCATGACCACGGGCTTGTCTTCGTAGCGAATCATGACGTCCCCCCCGGGACGCTCGTCACCGCCAGGGAGCGTGTGGCGAGATGGCCATTCATCTCTCGCATGGGAGCTCTCCTCATCGATCGCTTCGGTGTGTCCTGAGTCTCGACACCAGGCGCGTTCATCCTATCAACGTTTACGTCGATAATAGTTCTCGATCGCCTCGCGAGTGATGATACCGGAAATCTTGCGAATCATCGGCGCCGTGGTGTGCTCGACATAGAGCGCGTCGACACCGGATTCGTTGAGCGTGTCGTAAGCCTCGGAGAGCGTCGCCTCCAGGTGAACCGGCGCCAGATCGAGACGCTGCCCCGGCACCTCCTCGAGATCGATACGCTCGTGCTCCGCGAGCCACTCCTCATCGTGCAGCACCCGCGCCAGGTGAGCAGCCTTCATCGCCAGTGGCGGCTTGTCCTTGTTGTCCTGGACGATCACCAGCCAGGTCGGCTTGGAATCGAGCAGCGCCTTGGCCCTGTCATGATCGATGACTCTCGGCGTACGGACCAGATTGCGCTCCATCACCGCCGGTACGGCAACCCGCGACAACGCCTGCATCAACGGCTGCTGCAGCGGATGGAGCCCCTGCTGGGTCAGGCTGGAGAGGAAGAATCCCTGACAGCGGCAGAGCTGGCGTGCGGTGAGAACGGCGACCACTACCGCCAGCATGCCCGGCAGCATGATCGATGAGTTGCGGGTCAGTTCCAGCAGCGCCAACAGGGCTGCCAGCGGGGCCTGGAGCGCCGCCGCCATCATCGCCGCCATGCCCAGTACCGCGTAGAGATTGGGCGTGGTGACCACGCTCGGCAGCAGCGCCCCGCCGACCATGCCCATCACCGCGCCGACCGCTGCACCGGAAACCAGCATCGGCCCGATCACGCCCACCGGCACGCCACCCGCCATGCAGAGTCCGGTCAGCGCCAGCTTGACCACCGCCAGCACCAGCAGCACGTCCAGCGCCATCGGCCCGTTGAGCATCTGCTCGAGACTGTCGTAGCCGATTCCCTGCACCTGCGGGTACCACCATGCCACGGCTCCGGTGAGCAGACCGATGGCAGCCAGCCGCAGGGCGAAGGGTACCCGGGAGATCGATGGATGCCCCTGGGCCAGGCGCACGAAGCCACCGGCCAGCAAACCGACGACCAGCGCGGTCAGCACGATCCAGGGCAGATCCAGCAACGAATTGAGCTGCAGCGGCGGCACGCTGAACGCCGGCTCCGAGCCGTAGACCGCCCACGACACCAGCGCGCCCATGGTGGCGGCGAGTATCACCGGCATGAAGCCGGCGATGGTGTACTCCATCATCACCACTTCCATGGCGAAGATGACGCCGGCGATGGGCGTGTTGAACGACGCGGAAATGCCCGCTGCGGTGCCGCAGGCCACCAGCACGCGCAGGCTGTTGTGCGGCAGCCGCAGCCGCGAGCCGATCCAGCTCGAGGCCGCGGAGCCGAGGTGGATCGCCGGCCCCTCGCGGCCGGCCGACAGCCCGCCGATGACCGAGATCACCCCGACCCACCACTGGTTGATCCAGTTGCGCAGCGGCATCTTGCCCTGGTGATAGGCGAGGCGCTCGATGACATGGCCGATCCCCATCTTCAGCGCCCGGCTAGGCTGCGGCCACAGCCAGAGTCCGATCAAGGTGACCGCGATCAGCGGCAGCACCGCGCGAAACGTCGGCGGCAGCGTCTCGAAGGCTTCCGGATCGTCACCGGGCATGAACAACAGGGCGCCGAACTCCAGCAACAGTCGGAAAACGACCATCACGGAACCCGTCAGAATGCCGGCGAAAATCCCCAGCAGGCAGAGTTGGGGCATGGCATCGACGCTCGCCAACTGGCGTCGGAAACGTTCGAGGCTGGGACGTCGTGGGACGAACCGCGGCACGCGTGACAAACTCTCCTCCTTGCCCGATCTCGATCGCTCGTCTTTGGTGCGCGATACCTGCCAGGGTGGGCGGTCACATCGTGCGAGCGTTACGTAACTGACATCATACACCGATCCTTGATGGTCGGCGGTGAGTGCCCTCGACACTAAAGTTGACCCTTTTACTCGGTATTAACGATAATGGAGGTGTGATGGCGGCCCCGCCGCCCTACGTCATTATCGACAGCCCGGTCACGGCCGGCACCAACGGGAGCGTGACGATGAGTACAGTGGAGTCCTTCGCTCCAACCCCGATGTTCTTCACCGATGCCGCCGCCAGGCGAGTCAGAGCCCTAGTCGCCGAAGAGAACAACCCCGAGCTGAAGCTGCGGGTCTATGTCACGGGCGGAGGCTGTTCGGGGTTCCAGTATGGATTCGATCTCGGCGACAAGACGGCCGAGGACGATACCGTCATCGACAACGGCGACGTCAGCCTGGTGGTGGATCCTCTCTCCTACCAGTATCTGGTGGGTTCGACGGTGGATTTCGAAGAGGGGCTCGCTGGCGCCCGATTCGTCATCAAGAACCCCAACGCCCAGTCCACCTGCGGCTGCGGGGCCTCGTTTTCCGTCTGAAGCGGCAGTGACGAACGGTCCATCGTCCCTGGCTGCGGCCTAGGTCGACTTGACCTTCAGTAACAATCTTCCTCAAGGTAGTCATCGATTGTCCCGATCGAACAATGACTTGAGGAACTTATGAAAAACAACATGACGCCGAGCCACTGGCTCGCCATCCCCGCCGTCGCACTCTCCCTGAGCGTTTCCGGTCTGGCTTCGGCTCAGGACACCACGCTCAAGGCCGTCACCGACCCCAGCTTCGTCCCATTCGAGATGATGGATCAGGAGAGCGGCGAGATGGTCGGTTTCGATATGGACATCCTTCACGAGATCGCCGATCGCGCAGGTTTCGACGTCGATCTCAACACCATGGATTTCAACGGCATCATCCCCGCCGTGCAAACCGGCAACGTCGATCTGGCCATCGCCGGCATCACCATCACCGACGAGCGCCAGCAGATCGTCGATTTCAGCGATCCTTACTACGACTCCGGCCTGCGCATCCTGGTTGCCGATGGCAGCGACGTCGGCTCGCTGGACGACCTGGAAGGCAAGCGCATCGCCACCAAGATCGGCTCCACCAGCTACGACTACCTGCAGGAGAAACTGGGCGATAGCGCCGAGATCACGCCCTATCCGGGCAGCTCCGACATGTACATGGCCCTGATGGGCGGCAGCGCCGATGCGGTCTTCTACGACGCGCCCAACGTGGGCTATTTCGCCCAGACCAAGGGCGAGGGCAAGGTCAAGACGGTCGGTCCGCTCTACGAGGGCCAGCAGTACGGTATCGCCTTCGCCAAGGGGAGCGACTGGGTCGAGCCGGCCAATGAGGCTCTCGAGGCCATGCACGAGGACGGCACCTACGACGAGATCCACAAGAAGTGGTTCGGCGAAGCACCGGAATCCGAGTGACCTCGCCCGCCTGACCTAGGGCCGCGCCACTGGCGTCGGCCCCCGGATGGTTTGTGGAGAATGCCACTCCCAGAGTGGCCGGAGATCTCTCGTCGTGACGCGATGAGAGATCTCATCGTTGCCAACGGAGAACCTCGTGGAATTCAACTTCCAGTTCGACTGGCAGGCGGCAATCGATTCGCTGCCGTTCCTGCTCAAGGGCTTGCCCTACACCCTGCTCATCTCCTTCGCCGGCCTCGCCATCGGCTTCGTCATCGGCATCGTCTTCGGATTGATGCGAATCGGCCCTTCCCGCTGGATACGCTGGCCCGCCGTGGTCTACGTGGAGGTGTTTCGCGGCACCCCGGTGCTGGTCCAGGTCCTGTTCATCTTCTATGGCCTACCGACGCTACTCGGTGGCCCCATTGACGCGCTGACCGCCGGGATCGCGGCCATCGCCCTCAACGCCGGCGCCTATATCTCCGAGATCGTGCGCGGCGGCGTGCAGTCGATCGAACGGGGCCAGCGCGAGGCCGGACTGTCGCTGGGGCTCTCCCCGCCCCAGACCTTCCGCTACGTGATCTGGCCCCAGGCGCTGCGCCGGATGATTCCCGCGCTCGGCAACCAGGGCATCGTCAGCATCAAGGACACGTCGCTGTTCTCGGTCATCGGTGTGGGTGAGCTGGTCCGTCAGGGTCAGGTCTATATCGCCAATACCTTCACCGCGCTGGAGGTCTATTTCATGATCGCCCTGCTCTACCTGGCGATTACCCTGAGTCTGTCGTTGGCTCTGAGTCTGCTCGAACGCAAGGGGTTAGTGGGATGAACGATAGCGCAAACCGGCAAGCGACCGCTCGATCGTCCGGATCGTCGCCGATCGTGCGTCTCGAAGGGGTCAACAAGCACTTCGGCCGTCTGCACGTGATGCAGGACATCGACCTGAGCGTGGCCCAGGGCGAGGTCGTGGTGATCATCGGCGCCAGTGGCTCGGGAAAATCGACGCTGATCCGCTGCGTCAATGGCCTCGAGCCCTTCCAGTCCGGTCGTATCGAGGTCGACGGCAAGACGCTGCTGCCCAATGGCGCCAGCGGCAAGTCGCTCCAGGCAGTCCGTACCGAGGTCGGCATGGTGTTCCAGCAGTTCAACCTGTTCCCGCACCTGTCGATCCGCGACAACGTCACCCTGGCGCCCCGCAAGGTCCGCGGCATGACCCGGCGGCAGGCCGATGCCATCGCCGACAGGCTGCTGGCGCGGGTCGGCATCTCGGATCAGGCCGACAAGCATCCGACTCAACTCTCCGGGGGGCAGCAACAGCGCGTGGCGCTGGCCCGGGCGTTGGCCATGGAACCTCGTCTGATGCTGTTCGACGAGCCGACCTCGGCGCTGGATCCGGAGATGATCGGTGAAGTGCTGGATGCCATGCGGGAACTGGTCAACGACGGCATGACCATGATGATCGTCACCCACGAGATGGGCTTCGCCCGCGAGGTCGCCGATCGCGTGGTATTCGTCCATGGCGGCCAGATCGTCGAACAAGGTCCACCCGACCAGCTGTTCGATCAGCCCCGCCACGAGCGCACCCAGGCGTTCCTCTCCCGCGTGCTCAAGCACTAGCGATCGGTTTCTCAAATAGCAGGCACGGATGGATCTCCTCCGTGCCGCCCACCCCCTACACCCTCTCCCTCTCTTCCCTTTCATTGATTCGTCCAGACCGGTTCTGGCCGTCGTGCGATCGAGATCGTCGGAGCCGGAAAAACGGTGGCGTGACCCGGATTTCATCGCTCGTGAGTTATCCCGGGGCGTATTTTTCGCCTGTGGACAATTTTTTCGTCGATTCGTCTCCAGCCCTGACGCCTCAGTCGCTCTGGCGTGATCGGGGGTTTGTTGACCGTCGCGGTAACAGCTACCGTATGCAGCGGTGGATAACCCGTGCGCGGTCGCGCCTGTGTACAAGAGGCGAAGCTGTCCACAGGAATCAACGCCCTTGTCAGCAGGCTCGCCAGAGCTTTTCAAACAATCGAATAACAATTCAAGAATATGATTCTATTGGTGATTTTTTACTTATCCCCGGAAATTGTCCACACCAATAGTCACTACCACTACAGAACTTCTTTATATATTTTTCATTTTTTTAATAATGAATCTGATGACTGACGGATCGCCTCGATCCCGATGTGGAAAACCCCTGACGGTTACCCACAGGAGGTTTATACTGGGCGGCTTTCGTGGCCACCGAACCCTCCGGGGCCGTGCCATCGCCGTCGTGAACAGGACGGTAAAATCGGCCTGGCCGATTTCGTGATCCATTCATCGTCGGGTGCCCGCTCGAGCCATAGCGCTACGGGCACCTCGTGAGGTAAACCGTGGAGTATCCCGACCGTTTTCAGGTCATCGTGATCGGCGGTGGCCATGCCGGAACCGAAGCCGCACTGGCGTCGGCACGAAGTGGTGCCCGTACGCTGCTGCTGACGCACAACATCGAGACCCTGGGCCAGATGTCCTGCAATCCCGCCATCGGCGGGATCGGCAAAAGCCATCTGGTCAAGGAGATCGATGCCCTGGGTGGGGCCATGGCCCAGGCTACCGACCTGGCCGGCATCCAGTTTCGCGTGCTCAACTCACGCAAGGGCCCGGCGGTTCGGGCCACCCGAGCCCAGGCCGATCGCGTCCGCTACAAGGCCGCCATTCGCGGCATGCTGGAAAACCAGCCCAATCTCACGCTGTTCCAGCAGGGCGTCGACGATCTGGTTGTGGAAAACGAGACCGTCGTCGGCGTCACCACCCAGACCGGCATTCGCTTCATGGCGGATACCGTGGTGCTGTGTACCGGAACCTTCCTGGGCGGTGTGATCCATATCGGTCTGGATCACCATGCCGGTGGCCGCGCCGGCGATCCGCCGGCCAATGCGCTGGCCCAGCGGCTGCGAGCGCTCCCGTTCCGGGTCGATCGGCTGAAGACCGGCACGCCACCGCGGATCGACGCCAAGAGCGTCGATTTCTCCAGGCTCGAGCGCCAGCCCGGCGACACGCCGCTGCCGGTGATGTCCTACCTGGGCAGCCGCGAACAGCACCCGCGTCAGGTCGACTGCCATATCGCCCACACCAACGAGCGCACCCACGAGATCATTTTCGCCAATCTCGATCGCTCGCCGATGTACTCCGGCGTGATCGAAGGCGTGGGCCCGCGTTACTGCCCGTCGATCGAGGACAAGGTCCACCGCTTCGCCGACAAGACCAGCCATCAGGTCTTCGTCGAACCGGAGGGCCTGGATACCCACGAGCTCTATCCCAACGGGATCTCCACGTCACTGCCGTTCGATGTCCAGCTGCAGGTCGTGCGCTCGATCGAAGGGCTGGAGAACGCGCATATCACGCGGCCGGGTTATGCGATCGAGTACGATTTCTTCGATCCGCGGGATCTCAAGCACTCGCTGGAAACCAAATTTATCCACAACCTGTTCTTTGCCGGCCAGATCAACGGCACCACGGGTTACGAGGAAGCCGGCGCCCAGGGGCTGCTGGCGGGACTCAACGCCGCTCGCCGAGCGCTGGGCGAATCGGTCTGGTGGCCGCGTCGCGATGAGGCCTATCTCGGGGTGCTGGTCGACGACCTGATCACCATGGGCACCCAGGAGCCCTATCGGATGTTCACCTCGCGGGCCGAGTATCGTCTGCTGCTGCGTGAGGACAACGCCGACCTGCGCCTCACCGCCACCGGTCGCGAACTGGGGCTGGTCGACGATCACCGCTGGTCCGCCTTCGAGACCAAGCGCGACAAGATCGAGAACGAGAGTGCTCGCCTGCGTGCGACGTGGATCCAGCCGAAGACCGAAGCCGGTCAGCGTGTCGCCGAAAAGCTCGGCCAGCCGCTGGCGCGTGAATACAGCCTGATGGATCTGCTCAAGCGCCCCGAACTCGGCTACGCAGACGTCGCTTCGCTCAAGGGCGAGGCCGTCAGCGACGAGCCGGTCGCCGAGCAGGTGGAGATCGAGGCCAAGTACGAGGGCTACATCGCGCGGCAGCAGGACGAGATCGACCGCCTGCGTCGCCACGAAGCGACGCCGCTGCCCGACTCGCTGGACTATGCCAGGGTCGAGGGGCTCTCCAACGAGATTCGCCAGAAGCTCGAACAGGCGCGCCCGCAGACCCTGGGCCAGGCCGGCCGTATCTCCGGCGTCACGCCGGCCGCGGTGTCGATTCTGCTGATCCATCTCAAGAAGCGGCGATTGATCGACGATAGCCGGGCCTTGAGCGCATGACCCCGAGCTGTGAACGGATTCTCGATGAGGGACTGGCGGCGCTGAAGGTCCCTTGCGACGCCGGTCAGCGTCAGCGATTGCTGGCGCTGCTCGCGCTGTTGCACAAGTGGAATCGCGCCTATAACCTCACCGCAGTACGCTCGCCCGAGGCGATGGTCAGCCGTCATCTGCTGGATAGCGCCAGCGTCGCTTTCGCCGTGGGTGGCACCAACTTGCTGGACGTCGGCTCGGGACCGGGTTTTCCGGGACTGGTATTGGCGATTCTGGATCCCGGCCTCCAGGTCACGCTACTGGACAGTAACGGCAAGAAAGTCCGTTTTCAGCGCCAGGCGGTGATGGAACTGGGGCTAGCGAACGTGCGCTGCGAGCAGGTTCGGGTCGAATCCTTCGACGCCACGTTCGACCAGGTCATCTCGCGTGCCTTCGCCGCACTGGGGGATTTCATCGGGCTTACCGAGCCGTTGCTGGCCCAAGGCGGCGAGTGGCTGGCGATGAAAGGGGGCCTGGAACCCCGGGAACTCGAATCGTTGCCGCCCCACGTCGTGGTACGCGAGCAGCTTGCCCTGGCGGTGCCCGGCGTGGACGACGTCGAACGCCAGCTGCTCCGCCTCGGGCGGGACGAGCAGGCGGGCCATCGCCAGTAGGCTCGTCATGGGCCAGACGTGAGGAACACCGGCGTCGTCGACGCCGGGCCGGATCAGCGCCAGCGGATCGCTCGCGATCCACAGGATCAGTCTCGACGAAGGGAGTCGCCAGTGACCAGAATCATTGCATTGACCAACCAGAAGGGCGGCGTGGGCAAGACGACGACCGCGGTCAATCTGGCGGCTTGCCTGGCGGCCCTCGATCGACGCGTATTGCTGATCGATCTCGACCCCCAGGGCCATGCCACCATGGGCAGCGGGGTCGACAAGCACGACCTCGACGGCAGCGTCCTCGATGTGCTGCTCGGCGACAAGAGTGCCGCCGAGGTGATCGTCGACTGCGCGGTGGCCGGCTACGCACTGCTGCCGGGCAACGGTGACCTGACCGCCGCCGAGGTCGATCTGCTCGATCGCGATGGCCGCGAACGGGTGCTTCAGACCGCGATCCAGAGCGTTGCCGCCGACTACGACGTGGTGATGATCGACTGTCCCCCGTCCCTCAACATGCTGACGGTCAATGCGCTCACCGCCGCTCACGGTGTATTGATCCCGGTCCAGTGCGAATTCTATGCGCTGGAGGGACTGTCGGCGCTGCTCGACACCGTCGAGCAGATCCAGGAGAGCGTGAATCCCACCCTCGAGATCTTCGGCATCGTGCGAACCATGTACGACCCGCGCAACAGCCTGACCCGCGACGTCAGCAAGCAGCTCGGCCAGTATTTCGGCGATTCTCTACTCAAGACCACCATCCCGCGCAACGTGCGGGTGGCGGAAGCGCCCAGCCACGGCGTGCCCGTCACCAAGTACGCGCGGCTCTCGCGTGGCAGCCAGGCGCACCGCGTCCTGGCCAAGGAACTGATTCGCCGGCTGGCGCTGTAATGACGATGACTGCTGCGAGGAATACCCCATGACGACGCGCAAACGCCCGCTGGGCCGCGGTCTCGATGCCTTGATCGGTTCCAGTGCCCGTCGCCGCGACAGCCTGTCGCCGGAGTCGGGCTCCGACAAGCCCTCGCCAGCCCAGGCACCGCCGGAGTTCGATGCATCCGAGGAGCGGCTCGAGCGCCTGCCGTTGCGACAGCTGACCCGCGGCAAGTATCAGCCGCGGCGCGATATCCAGCCCGAGGCGTTGGAGGAGCTGGCCGATTCGATCCGCGCCCAGGGTGTCATGCAGCCGATCGTGGTGCGACAAATTGGCGCAGAGCGTTACGAGATCATCGCCGGCGAGCGCCGCTGGCGAGCGTCGCAACTGGCCGAGCTCGAGACCATCCCCGCGGTCATTCGCGAGGTCAGCGACGAGGTCGCCCTGGCGCTCGCGCTGATCGAGAACATTCAGCGCGAGAACCTCAACCCGGTCGAGGAGTCGATGGCGCTCAAGCGTCTGCTCGACGAGTTCGAATTGACCCAGCAGCAGGTGGCCGATGCGGTCGGTCGGTCGCGGGCCCAGGTTGCCAATCTCCTTCGCCTGCTGGCGCTGGATCCGCAGGTGCTGACGCTGCTCGAACGTGGCGATCTGGACATGGGCCACGCCCGTGCGCTGCTGAGCCTGCCGGCCGCCAAGCAGCGCCATGCGGCCCATGAAGTCGTGGCTCGCGAACTCACCGTGCGTCAGACCGAGGCCCTGGTCAAACAGATCGCCAGTGGCCAGACCAAGGCCGATGCCAAGAAGCCGCCGGCGGACGTCGGTCGGCTCGAGAATCGCCTCGCCGACCTGCTGGGCGCGCCGGTCAAGATTCACCACAACAGTTCCGGCAAGGGACGAGTCACCATCCGTTACACCAGCCTCGATGAGCTGGATGGCATACTCGGGCACATCCGCTGAATCCGCATCGGCCTCCGGCGTCTCGAGCCGTCAAAACATTTAGCGCGTTAACGGAATTTACGCACTTTTCGTGATCTTTTGCTCGAGGAGACGCCTCAGATCGGTGCAGGTTCGGTTGAAGCGGCATGACCGCTTCTCTATAATCCGCCGAGATTTGCCAGGCTGACGCCGAACGCAGACAGCGCACGCGGAAATGTCACTTTCATCCCAGGACTCAACGGCGAGACCGACGCCATGCAACCAGCGGCACCGGCCAAGCTTCCCAGACCGCGAATCGCGGGGTTGATCCTGTTACAGTGCGGCGTGGTGATGGGGCTGGTCCTCATCGGTTGGGGGTTCTGGGACCGCGGGACGGCGTTTTCCGCTTTGACCGGTGGTCTCGTTGCCGCCATGCCCAACGCCTTCTTCGCCTGGCGCGCCTTTCGCTATCAGGGGGCGGCGCAGGCGAGATACATCGTCAAGAGTTTCTACCACGCCGAGGCCGGCAAGTTCGGTTTGACGGCGGCACTGTTCACGCTGGTGTTCGTGGCCGTGCCCCCCTCAAACCCCGCTTTCTTCTTTGGCGCTTATGTCGTGACGCTGCTGGCGCACTGGTTGGGGCCCTGGCTCCTGCGCCGCCCGTCACACATTCAATCTCGAGGCTGAACCATGGCTGGCAACAACATGACGAGTACGGAGTACATCCAGCACCATTTGCAGAACATGACCTATGGTCTGCATCCGGAAAACGGCTGGTCGATGGCTCATTCCGCTGCCGAGGCCAAGGCCATGGGATTCTGGGCCATCCACGTCGATACCATGCTGTGGTCGATCGGCCTCGGGGTGCTGTTCCTGTACCTGTTCCGCCTGGTCGCCAAGCGCGCTTCCACCGGTGTGCCCACCGGACTGCAGAACTTCGTCGAGATGATGGTGGAGTTCGTCGACAGCTCCGTGCGCGAGACCTTCCACGGCAAGAGCCGCCTGATCGCGCCGCTGTCGCTGACGATCTTCTGCTGGATCTTCCTGATGAACATCATGGACCTGGTGCCGGTGGACTTCCTGCCGATGCTGGCGCAGAAGATCGGCGCCTGGTTCGGTGCCGACCCGGCCCACGTCTATTTCAAGGTCGTGCCCACCACCGACGTCAACGCCACGCTCGGCATGTCGCTCTCCGTCTTCGCGCTGATCATTTTCTACTCCATCCGTGCCAAGGGCCTGTCCGGTTTCGTCGCCGAACTGACGTTGCACCCTTTCAGTACGTCCAATATCTTCGCCCAGATCCTGTTGATCCCGGTCAATTTACTGCTTGAACTCGTTACCTTGTTGGCCAAACCGATCTCGCTGGCGTTACGACTGTTCGGTAACCTCTACGCCGGCGAACTGATCTTCATCCTGATAGCCATGGTCGGCTTGTGGCAGCTGCCGCTGCACTTCCCGTGGGCGGTGTTCCACATCCTGATCATCACGCTGCAGGCCTTCATCTTCATGATGCTCACCATCGTCTATCTCAGCATGGCGACGGAAGAGCAGCATTGAGTAGCGTTTCCCGTTAACCCCTGACCCTTAGCAAAACTCGACTGAGCAAGACTCGACTGAAACTGGAGAGAACCATGGAAGCACAAGTTCTGGGCATGACCGCGATTGCCGTTTCCCTGCTGATCGGCCTGGGTGCCCTCGGCACCGCTATCGGCTTCGGCATCCTCGGCGGCAAGTTTCTGGAAGGCGCCGCGCGTCAGCCGGAAATGATCCCGCAGCTGCAGGTCAAGATGTTCATCGTCGCCGGCCTGCTCGACGCCGTGACCATGATCGGTGTCGGTATCGCTCTGTTCTTCACCTTCGCCAATCCGTTTGTCGGTTAACGTCGCCTCAAGGCCCTCGAGGCCCCGGTGACCCTAACCCCAAACCCGTGACGCGAGAGGTGCTGGCGTGAATCTGAACCTTACACTGATTGGTCAGGCCATTGCCTTTGCCGTCTTCGTCTGGTTCTGCATGAAGTATGTATGGCCGCCGGTCATGCAGGCGCTGCAGGAACGACAGAAGAAGATTGCCGATGGTCTGGATGCAGCCAGCCGTGCGACCCGTGATCTCGAACTGGCTCAGGAAAAAGCCGAAGAGACACTGCGGGAGAGCAAGGAGCAGGCGCAGCAGATCCTGGAACAGGCCAACAAGCGGGCCAATCAGATCGTCGAAGAAGCCCGTGACAACGCGCGGGCCGAAGGCGAGCGCATCATCGAGAGCGCTCGCAGCGAAATCGATCAGGAGATCAATCGCGCGAAGGAAGAGCTGCGTGCCCAGGTATCGCTGCTGGCCGTGGCCGGCGCCGAGCGTATCCTGGAGTCCTCCATCGACGAAGCCAAGCATCGTGAGCTCGTCGACAAGCTCGCTGCCGAGCTCTAAGGAGGCGCACCATGGCTGAATCGTCTACCGTCGCTCGACCCTACGCCAAGGCGGCGTTCGAGTTCGCGCGCGATAACAAGGCGCTCCAAGCGTGGTCCCAGAGTCTGTCACTGGTCGCCCAGGCGGCCGGTGACACCGATGTCCGTGAACGCATACTCGGCAACCCGCGGCTGACCTTCGAGGACAAGACCCGGCTGCTGCTGGAAGTCTGCGAAGACCAGCCCTTCGACGAGAGCGTGGGCAACTTCCTGCGCCTCGTCGGCGAAAAGGGGCGCCTGGCTGCGTTGCCCGACATCTTTGACGAGTTCGAGGCGCTGCGCGCCCAGGAAGAGAAGCGGGTCGATGTCACCATCGTCTCCGCCTTCGAACTGGACGATGCGCAGCAGAACGTGCTCGCCGAGGCTCTGAAGAAGCGCCTTAATCGTGAAATCTCCATTACCACTCAGGTGGACCGCGAGCTGCTAGGCGGCGTGATCCTGCGTACCGGCGACACCGTCATCGACGGTTCGGTACGCGGTCGATTGCAACGTCTGCGCGAAGCGCTCACCGCCTGAGTTCGAGGGACATGGCATGCAGCAACTGAATCCTTCCGAGATCAGCGACATCATCAAGCAGCGTATCGAAAAGCTGGATGTCGCCTCCGAGGCCCGTAATCAGGGCACCGTCGTCAGCGTCGCTGACGGCATCGTCCGCATCCACGGCCTGGCCGACGCGATGCTGGGCGAAATGATCGAATTCCCCGGTAGCGTCTTCGGCATGGCGCTCAACCTCGAGCGCGACAGCGTCGGCGCCGTGGTCCTGGGCGACTACCTCGAGCTCGAAGAGGGCATGACCGCGCAGTGTACCGGTCGTATCCTCGAAGTGCCGGTCGGTCGCGAACTGATCGGCCGCGTGGTCGACGCACTGGGCAACCCGATCGATGGCAAGGGCGACATCGACGCCAAGATGACCGACGCGATCGAGAAGGTTGCGCCGGGCGTCATCACCCGCCAGTCGGTCGACCAGCCGGTGCAGACCGGCCTCAAGTCGATCGACGCCATGGTGCCGATCGGTCGTGGCCAGCGCGAGCTGATCATCGGCGATCGCCAGATCGGTAAATCCGCGGTGGCGATCGACGCGATCATCAACCAGAAGGGTACGGGGATCACCTGTATCTACGTGGCCATCGGTCAGAAGCAGTCGACCATCGCCAACGTGGTGCGCAAGCTCGAACAGCACGGCGCCATGGATCACACCATCGTGGTCGCCGCCGGCGCCGCCGATCCGGCCGCCATGCAGTACCTGGCGCCCTACGCCGGCTGCACCATGGGCGAGTACTTCCGCGACCGCGGCGAAGACGCGATGATCGTCTACGACGACCTCTCCAAGCAGGCCGTCGCCTATCGTCAGATCTCGCTGCTGCTGCGTCGTCCGCCGGGTCGTGAAGCCTATCCGGGTGACGTCTTCTACCTCCACTCGCGTCTGCTCGAGCGCGCCGCGCGCGTCAACGCCGAGTACGTCGAGAAGTTCACCAACGGTGAAGTGAAAGGCAAGACCGGTTCCTTGACCGCGCTGCCGATCATCGAGACCCAGGGCGGCGACGTCTCCGCGTTCGTTCCCACCAACGTGATCTCGATCACCGACGGCCAGATCTTCCTCGAGACCGGCCTGTTCAACTCCGGTATCCGTCCGGCCATCAACGCCGGTCTGTCGGTATCGCGTGTCGGCGGTTCGGCCCAGACCAAGATCATCAAGAAGCTCGGCGGCGGTGTGCGTCTGGCCCTCGCCCAGTATCGCGAGCTGGCCGCGTTCTCGCAGTTCGCGTCCGATCTCGACGAAGCGACCCGCAAGCAGCTCGAGCACGGTCAGCGCGTCACCGAACTGATGAAGCAGAAGCAGTACTCGCCGTTGTCGGTGGCCGAGATGGGCGTCACGCTGTACGCCGCCAACGAGGGCTTCCTGGACGACGTCGCGGTCGACAAGGTGCTGGATTTCGAGCGTGCCCTGCACGACTACATGAAGTCCGAGCACGCCGATCTGCTCGACAAGATCAACCAGAGCGGCGGCTACGACGACGAGATCCAGAAGGGTCTCAAGTCGGGTCTCGAGTCGTTCAAGTCCACTCAGACCTGGTAAGTGGCATGGCCCGACTTCTCGTCCACGGACGAGAGCGGGCCGGCCCGCCCGACTGAGCGGCATGAATCAGGGTGATCCGAGATGGCAGCTGGAAAAGAGATCAAGTCCCAGATTGGGAGCATCAAGAACACGCAGAAAATCACCAGCGCCATGGAAATGGTCGCTGCGTCGAAAATGCGTCGGGCTCAGGAGCGCATGGCGGCCAGCCAGCCCTATGCCAAACTGATCCGCCGGGTGGTCGGCCACGTCGCCAAGGCCAATCCGGAATACCGTCACGACTACATGATCGAACGCGACGTCAAGCGCGTCGGTTATATCGTCGTTTCCAGTGATCGCGGGCTCGCCGGCGGCTTGAACGTCAACATGTTCAAGGCGGTGGTCAAGCACGCACGTGACTGGGACCAGAAGGGCGTGGGCGCCGATTTCGCGGCGATCGGCAGCAAGGCCGGTGGTTTCTTCCGCAAGCGCGGCGGCAACCTGCTGGCAGCCAAGAAAGGTCTTGGTGATGCGCCGGAAGCCCAGGATCTGGTCGGTAGCGTCAAGGTGATGCTCGATGCCTTCGATGAAGGCAGTCTGGATCGGCTCTACGTGGTGTACAACGAATTCGTCAACACCATGAGCCAGAAACCCGTCGTGCGTCAGTTGCTGCCTCTCGAGGCTGTCGACGACGAAAACGATGGGGAAGAACAACCCGGTTCCGGCGACACGCACAAAAGCTGGGACTACCTGTATGAGCCGGATGCCAAGACCCTGCTCGATCACCTGCTGGTTCGCTACGTCGAATCCCAGGTGTACCAGGCCGTGGTGGAGAACGCGGCTTGTGAGCAGGCCGCGCGCATGATCGCGATGAAGAACGCGACCGACAACGCCGGCGATCTGATTGACGATCTTCAACTGGTGTACAACAAGGCGCGTCAGGCGGCCATTACCCAGGAAATTTCGGAAATCGTCGGTGGTGCCGCGGCGGTATGACGACATCGCCGTCTGCGTGACGGCGATCTCGAGTACGGCTTGGCCCAACAGGTTTCATTTGCAGGTTTACGAGGAACCACTATGAGCGGACGTATCGTACAAATCATAGGCGCGGTGGTTGACGTAGAATTCCCGCGGGACGACGTTCCCAAGGTCTACGACGCGCTGACGGTCTCGGGTAAAGAGGCCGTTCTCGAAGTGCAGCAGCAGCTCGGTGACGGCGTGGTTCGCGCCATCGTCATGGGCTCCAGCGAAGGTCTCCAGCGCGGCATCGAAGTGGTCAACACCGGTGCTCCGATCTCCGTACCGGTGGGTACCGAGACGCTGGGTCGCATCATGAACGTGCTGGGTGAGCCGATCGACGAGGCCGGCGACATCGGTTCGGATGCCAAGCGCATGCCGATCCACCGCCAGGCCCCCGGCTACGCGGATCAGGCCGCCTCCAGCGATCTGCTGGAGACCGGCATCAAGGTCATCGACCTGGTCTGCCCGTTCGCCAAGGGCGGCAAGGTCGGCCTGTTCGGCGGTGCCGGTGTCGGCAAGACCGTCAACATGATGGAGTTGATCCGTAACATCGCCACCGAGCACAGCGGCTACTCCGTGTTCGCTGGTGTCGGTGAGCGTACGCGTGAAGGTAACGACTTCTACCACGAGATGGACGAGTCCAACGTTCTCGACAAGGTCGCGCTGGTCTACGGCCAGATGAACGAGCCCCCGGGCAACCGTCTGCGCGTCGCCCTGACCGGCCTGACCATCGCCGAGAACTTCCGTGACGAAGGTCGCGACGTACTGCTGTTCGTCGACAACATCTACCGCTACACCCTGGCCGGTACCGAAGTGTCGGCACTGCTGGGTCGTATGCCGTCGGCGGTGGGCTATCAGCCGACCCTGGCCGAAGAGATGGGCGCCCTGCAGGAGCGTATCACCTCGACCAAGACCGGCTCGATCACCTCCGTCCAGGCCGTCTACGTGCCGGCGGATGACTTGACCGACCCGTCGCCGGCCACCACCTTCGCCCACCTGGATTCCACCGTGACGCTGTCGCGCTCCATCGCCGAACTGGGTATCTACCCGGCCGTCGATCCGCTCGACTCCACGTCTCGCCAGCTCGATCCGCTGGTGGTCGGCGAAGAGCACTACAACACCGCTCGCGGTGTCCAGAACGTGCTCCAGCGTTACAAGGAGCTCAAGGACATCATCGCCATCCTGGGGATGGACGAGCTCTCCGACGAAGACAAGCTGGCCGTGGCCCGGGCGCGTAAGATCCAGCGCTTCCTGTCGCAGCCGTTCTTCGTCGCCGAGGTCTTCACCGGTGCACCGGGCAAGTACGTGTCGCTGCAGGAAACCATCCGTGGCTTCCAGGGCATCCTCAACGGCGACTACGACGACATGCCCGAACAGGCGTTCTACATGGTCGGCACCATCGACGAAGCCGTCGAGAAAGCCAAGAGCATGAAGTAAGCCTGCAGACACCCGGGAGACATCGCTATGGCCACATTTCAGTGTGACATCGTCAGTGCCGAGAAGGAGATCTTCTCGGGCAACGTCGAGCAGCTCATTGCTGCCGGCGTGGCCGGCGATCTGGGTATCCTGCGCGGTCACGCGCCGCTGCTGACCGAGCTCAAGCCCGGTCCAGTGCGCGTGATCCAGGAGAACGGCGAAGAAGAGCTCTACTACGTCACCGGCGGCTTCCTCGAAGTGCAGCCGGACGTGGTCTCGGTGCTGGCGGATACCGCCACCCGAGCCAGCGATCTCGATGAGGCGGAAGCCGAGCAGGCGCGGCAACATGCGCTGGCCTCGCTCAACGAGAAACAGAGCGAGCTCGACTACGCACGAGCCTCCGCCGAACTGGCCGAAGCCTCCGCTCAGCTGCGCACGCTGCAACAGCTGCGCCGCAAGGGCGGTCGCGGCTGACGCGCCAGGCGCCCAGGCAGCATGTGCTGATGGCAGTACCCGAAGGCGACTCCCTGGAGTCGCCTTTTTCATGCCTGGAGGCCAGACGATCGGATTCTGTCAGGCTGCCTCCGACACGCTAGAATGACGCCCGGTTTTCATTGATCAGAAGGAAGAACGCCATGACTCTCGACGTCGTGATACTGGCCGCCGGCCAGGGCTCCCGCATGCGCTCGAAGACGCCGAAGGTGTTGCACAAGCTGGCGGGGCGTTCCCTGGTTCAGCACGTCGTCGACACGGCATCGGGGCTGGAGCAGGCGCGGCTGCACGTGGTCGTCGGTCATGGCGGCGAGATGGTGCGCCAGGCGTTGTCGACGCCTGCGGACCGCGAGCTCGCCTTCTGCGAGCAGGCCGAGCAGAAGGGCACCGGGCACGCCGTGGCGCAGGCGCTGGATAGCCTCGGCGACGGCAAGGTGCTGGTGCTCTATGGCGACGTGCCGCTGATTCAGGCCAGAACCCTCGAGACACTGCTCGAGGGCGTCGACGAGCGTCACATGGCGCTGTTGACGGTGACACTCGACGACCCGACCGGTTACGGCCGCATCGTGCGTGACGGCAAGGGTTCGGTCGTCGCCATCGTCGAGCACAAGGATGCCGACAACCAGCAGCGCGCCATCCGCGAGTGCAATACCGGGATCATGGCCATGACCGCCGCCCAGCTCCGATGCTGGCTGCCCGAGCTCTCCGCCGAGAACGCCCAGGGCGAGTACTACCTGACCGACGTGATCGCCATGGCCGCCGCCGACGGCGTCGAGGTCACCGCCAGCCAGCCGGGTTCGCCGGTGGAGGTCGAGGGCGTCAACGATCGCCGCCAGCTCGCCTCGCTGGAGCGGGCCTTCCAGCGCCGTCAGGCCGATCGTCTGATGGCGGCGGGCGTGGGGCTGGCCGATCCCGAACGCTTCGATCTACGTGGCGACGTCACCGTCGGGCGCGATATCCAGATCGACGTCAACGTGATCCTCGAAGGCCAGGTGATCCTGGAAGATGACGTCGTCATCGGCCCCCACTGCGTGATCAAGGACAGCGTCATCCGCCGTGGCGCGGTGATCAAGGCGAATAGCCACCTCGACGGCGCCGAGATGGGGGAGGAGAGCGACTGTGGGCCGTTCGCCCGGTTGCGTCCCGGCACCCGGCTCGGCGCGCGTGCCCATGTTGGCAACTTCGTCGAGACCAAGAACGCGACGCTCGGTGAAGGCGTCAAGGCCGGACATCTCAGCTATCTGGGGGATGCCGAGATCGGCCGCGACACCAATATCGGCGCCGGCACCATCACCTGCAACTACGATGGCGCCAACAAGCACCTCACGCGGATCGGCGAGCGGGTCTTCGTCGGCTCCAACAGCGCCTTGGTCGCCCCGGTCACCATCGGCAACGGAGCCACCGTCGCTGCTGGTTCCACCATCACTCGCACAGTGGAAGACGATGAACTGGCCATCGCGCGTAGTCGTCAGGTCGCCAAGCAAGGGTGGCAGCGGCCGGAGAAGACACCGAAGCGTTGATGCTGCGTCTGGCCGATGTTCCAAGAGGGTGTTTATAAACCCTCTGATGATGGGCGCCGGGGGCAGGGCAAAGCGAGGGTCCTTTGCCATGGATGGCAAAGGTAGCGCCCAGGGAAGGGTTCACAGCGCCCTCGCGACGCCCTGCCGCCGGATAAGCCCACGTCATCCACCGGTTGGAAAGGCGTTCTAAATCGGCATTGGCCATCCCTTGGCGTCTACCCCTTCGCATCCGTCGACCGAGCGCGAGCCATGCACTGCTGCCAGCGGTCGTCGACCCGCTTGGCGAACCAGGCGGTGGTCAGGTTGCGGGTGATCTTGGGGCTTTCGAGCTTGATCCCCGGCAGGCGTGCGTAGGGGATGGGCTGACCTTCCTGCTGTAGCGCCAGCGAATAGACCTTTTCGTAGAGCGCGGTCCGTTCGAAATCGAGGGAATCCTCTTTCTCCAGCGCATCGCGAATCTCGCCGTCATCCATGCCCAGCCGGCCTTTCAGCGTGCGTACCGCGAGTTCGGTCTGCCCGGCCTGGCGTGAGCCGGGGATGATCAGGTCGCCGTCGAGGGCGAGCGGAATCCCGGAAAGCTGGGTGACGGCGGCCTGGAAGGCGGCGTTGCGGCTGGCGTACCAGCCGGCGTTGAAGTCGGCGAAACGGTAGATCGGCTCGTCGTAGTTGGCCGGATAGCCGAGCAGGTGGGCGATGCCGAAGTAGAGTCCGCCGCGCCGGGTGAACACCTCGTGACGGATCGAGCCGTCGATCGGGTAGGGGTAGTCGTCGGCGTGCTTTTCGGCGAAGTCGACGCTGACCTGCATCGGGCCGCCGGTGTGCACCGGGTTGAGGCTGCCGAACAGCTCCCGCCCGAGCGGCGCCATGTCGATGAAATCCTCGAAGATCTCGCTCATCTCGCGCTCGGTGGTGATGTGATCGAGGCGCTCGCTGTAGCTCTCGCCGGTGGGCGATTCGAGATTCAGACCGGCAGTCACCAGGAAGCCGGGGATATGTAGCGCGCTGGCCCGGCGCTCGATCTCCTGGCGGGCGATGACGGATAGATTGGGCACGCTGGGATCGGCGTCGTAGGTCGATTCCTGCTCGATCACCGCCAGCGTGGCGCAGAGGTTGTCCTTCGTCGCGGGCAGGTTCTGGGCCGAGAAGGCGGCGGTGATGTCCGTCGCCCAGCCGTCGCGGTCCTCGGTCGAGGCCGGTATCAGGCCGACCAGCTCGGTTTTTACCGCTGCCGGGCGCTGCTCGAAGCCGGGCTGCGGTGGCTGGGTGCTGCAGCCGACCAGCAGTGTCAGGCCAAGGGCGGGTGCCCAGCGGAGTCGCCCGGGAATCATGAATCTCCTCGTGCGCCGAGATGCTTCACCAGCCGCTGCAGCATCGCGTCGCAGCGTTCGAGCTGCTCGATGGCGATGAACTCGTCCGGCTTGTGGCCCTGATCCATGCAGCCGGGGCCGCACACCACGGTGGGAATGCCGGCCTCGTGGAACAGCCCGCCCTCGGTGCCGTAGGCGACCGTGCCGAAGTCATCGCGATCCGCCAGGGTGGCGATCAGTCGCGCCACGTCGCTCGACGCCTCGGTGGTCAGCCCCGGATAGGCCTGCAGCGGCTCGAAGCGGATATCGGTGTCGGGCTCGACGGCGCGCATGCGCGGGAGCAGCTCGGTATCGGCGTAGTCGCGCATCTCGCGCTCCACCTCACCGGCATCGAAGCCTGGCAGCGAGCGCACTTCCCAGTCGAAGCGACACTCCGAGGGCACGATGTTGAGTGCCCGGCCGCCCTCGATCACGCCGGTCTGCACGGTCGAGAAGGGCGGATAGAAGCGCTCGTCGTGATGGGCCGGGTCGGCCAGTCGTTCACCGATCTCGGTGAGCTTGGTGATCATCTTCGCCGCGGTCTCGATGGCGTTGACCCCTTCCGGTGCATAGGCGGAGTGGCAGGGCGCGCCCTTCACCTGGCAGCGCACGCCGAGTTTGCCCTTGTGGCCCAGCACCGGCTTGAGTTCGGTCGGCTCGCCGATGATGCAGGCGATCGGCCGATGCGGCCTCTCCTCCAGCATCGAGATGATCGAACGCACGCCAAGGCAGCCCACCTCTTCGTCATAGGAGAACGCCAGATGAATCGGCGTCTCGAGGTCGGCCGCCTTGAAGCTCGGCACCGCCGCCAGCACGCAAGCGATATAACCCTTCATGTCGGTCGATCCGCGACCGTAGAGCTTGCCGTCCCGTTCGGTCATCTCGAAGGCCGGTACGGTCCATGGCTGGCCATCCACCGGCACCACGTCGGTGTGTCCGGAAAGCACCACGCCGCCACGGTCGGCGGGGCCGATCGTCGCCCACAGATTCGCCTTGCTGCCGTCCTCGTTGTGGATTAGTTCGCTATCGACGCCCTGCTCGGCGAGGTAATCGCGCACGAACTCGATCAGGGCAAGGTTGGAGTCGCGGCTGACGGTGGCGAAGCCGATCAGCTTCTCGAGGAGCGCTTGGCTGTTCAAAGAGGTCGACATGGCGCTTGTCCTTGTGAAGTCGGTGGTCATCGGTAGTCGATGATGCCGCTCGCCGGTTCGTTGTGCCACCTGGCTTGGCATTTTTACGTTTTCTTGACGCCTTGCGCCGACTTTCCTCATCGAATTTTTACGCCCTTCGACTCGACACTGGATCTCTCTCGAACGAGGAGGTGAGCCATGTCCTACCTGATGCTGGCGGTCGCCCTCGCGACCGCCGTCTACCTGCTGGCGACGCTCTGCTGGCCGGAGCGATTCTAGCCATGAATGCAATGATGCTCTGCTACGCCCTGCTGATCGGGCTGGCGCTGCCGCTCGGGCTCTATATGGGCCGCGCGCTGGATACGGACCGCCCCAGCGTGATGGATCGTCTCTTCGGGCCGGTGGAGTCGGTCCTGATGCGCCTGGCCGGTGTCGATCGCCGCGCCTCGATGTCCTGGTCGGCCTATCTGCTGGCGGTGTTGAAGCTTCATCTGCTGTTGGTCGCGCTGGCCTGGCTGGTCTTCATGGGCCAGGGAGTCCTGCCGCTCAACCCCGACGGGATCCCCGGCATGAACTGGGATACGGCGCTGCACACCGCCGTCTCGTTCGCCACCAACACCAACCAGCAGCACTATTCGGGCCAGGCCCAGCTCTCCTACCTGAGCCAGACGCTGGCCATCGTCACGCTGCAGTTCCTGACTCCGGCGACGGGGCTGGCGGTGCTGCTCGCCATCACCCGGACGCTGCTGAGGCGCCCGGCTGCCACCAACGCCGGGGGCGGGGTGGGTAACTACTACGTCGACCTCACGCGGATCGTGATGCGGGTGCTGCTGCCGCTATCACTGGTCGTGGCCCTGATTCTGGTATGGCAGGGCGTGCCGGCGACGTACCAGGGCGCCGAGCGGGTGATGATGCTCGATGGCGGCGCGACCCAGGTGATACCGCGCGGTCCGGTGGCACCGATGGTGGCGATCAAGCAGCTCGGCACCAACGGCGGTGGCTGGTACGGCCCCAACTCGACCGTGCCGCTGGAAAATCCGACCGGGCTGTCGAACCTGATCGAGACGATCGCACTGATGCTGATACCGGTGGCGTCGCTGATCGCGGTGGGCGTCATCAGCGGCCGGCGCCGGCTGATGATGGGGATCGGCGCGGTGATGATCGCGTTCTCGCTGATCACCACCAGCCTGATCGTGGTGTCGGAGCGACTGCCCAACGCCGCCCTGGCCGGGCTCGTCGTCGCCGACAGCCCCAATCTCGAGGGCAAGGAGCTGCGCTTCGGCAGCGACCTCTCCGCGCTCTGGGGCAGCTGGACGACTCAGACCTCCAACGGCTCCGTCAACGCCATGCACGACAGCTTCAACCCGCTGGGTGGTCTGGGGCTGCTGATGGACATGTTCGTCAACGTCACCTTCGGCGGCATCGGCGTGGGCCTGATCGGCTATCTGCTCTACCTGATGCTGGCGGCGTTCATCGGTTCGCTGATGATCGGCCGCGCTCCGGAACTGTTCGGCAAGCCACTGGAGACCCGCGAGATGCGCTGGATCTCGCTGGCGATCCTGGCGCAGCCCCTGATCATTCTCGGCCTGAGCGCGATCACCGTGACCTTCCCCGGCCTGACCGGCAACTCCAACCCCGGCTTCCACGGCCTTTCCCAGGTGCTCTACGAATTCACCTCGGCGTTCGCCAACAACGGCTCCGGCTTCGAAGGGCTCGGCGACGCGACGCCGTGGTGGAACCTGACCTGCGTGGTGGCACTGGCGGTCGGCCGCTTCCTGCCGATGCTGGTGCCGCTGGCGGTGGCCGGCTGGCTGGCGGGCAAGCGCACGGCGCCGCAAGGGCGTGGCAGCCTGGCCATGGAGAACGGCGCCTTCGTCGGACTCACCGCCGGTGTCATCGTCATCGTCAATCTGCTCGGCTTCCTGCCCGCCCTGGTGCTGGGGCCGATCGCCGAACAACTGGTACTCGCCCCATGAAGCCCATCGATGACAGTACCTTCGTTTCCCGTTCTCGAACGGGAAGAGACAGCGGGAGCGATAGGGAGAGCCCTGTGAAGCGTGACCTGACCAGACGCCAACCCCGTGCCAAGGCAACGACCCTGCAGGTGCAGCCGCTGCTCCTGCTGGTGGAGTCCTTCAAGCGCCTGAATCCGACCAGCCTGGCGCGCAACCCCGTGATGGCGGTGGTCGCCATCGGCACGCTGATCTGCGCGCTCTACACCACCCTCGCCTTTGCCGAGGCCAACGGCCAGGGTGGTTTCGCCTTGAGCGTGACGCTGATCCTGCTGGCCACGGTGCTGTTCGCCAACGCCGCCGAGGCGATGGCCGAGGCCCGTGGCAAGGCCCACGCCGGCAGCCTGCGCGCCACCCGCGGTGAGTTGAAGGCACGACGGCTGACCCGCAGCGGCGAGGAGACGGTCGCCGCCGACCAACTGCGCCGCGGCGATCGTGTCCGCGTATCGGCCGGCGAACTGATCCCCGCCGACGGCGAGATCGTCCAGGGCGCCGGTTCGATCAACGAGTCCGCCGTCACCGGCGAATCCGCGCCGGTCCTGCGCGAGGCGGGCACCGACAACAGCGGCGTCAGTGCCGGGACCAAGCTGCTCTCCGATGAGCTGATCGTCGAGGTCAGCGTCGACCCCGGCGAGTCGCTGCTCGATCGCATGATCGCCCTGGTGGAGGGCGCCAGCCGCCAGAAGACGCCGAGCGAGCTGGCGCTGTCGGTGCTGCTCTCCACGCTGACGCTGGTGTTCCTGATCGTCGTGGTCACGTTGGTGCCGATGGCGCGATTCGTGGGGATCGAGACCTCGACGGTGATGCTGGTGGCGCTGCTGGTCTGCCTGATACCCACCACCATCGGCGGGCTCTTACCGGCCATCGGCATCGCCGGGATGGAGCGGGCCATGCGCGCCAATCTCATCGCCAAGTCCGGCAAGGCGGTGGAGATCGTCGGCAGCATCGACACCCTACTGCTCGACAAGACCGGCACCATCACCCTGGGCGATCGTCGCGCCACCGAGTTCGCACCGTGCCACGGAATCGACATGAAGCGGCTGCGCGAGGTCGCCGGTATCTGCTCGCTCGAGGACCCGACGCCGGAGGGGCGCTCCATCGTCGTGCTGGCGAGAGAGCAGGGTGCGGCGCTGGTGCCTGTCGAAGACGCCGAGGTGGTGCCGTTTTCCGCCACCAGCCGGGTTTCCGGCCTCGATTTCGCCGACGGCCGACGCTGGCGCAAGGGCGCGCCCAACGCCATTGCGCGACAGGTGCAGGAAGCCGGCGGGCGGCTACCGGACGATTACGAGGCGCTGGTCGAACGGATCTCGCGCCACGGCGCCACGCCGCTGGCGGTGGCCGAGGACAACGTGCTGCTGGGCGTGATCGCGCTGTCGGACGTGATCAAGCCAGGCATCGCCGAGCGCTTCATGCAGCTTCGCGAGATGGGGGTGAAGACGGTGATGATCACCGGCGACAACCCGATCACCGCCTCGGCGATCGCCGCCGAGGCCGGGGTCGACGACTACATTGCCGAGGCAACGCCGGAGCGCAAGCTGGCGCTGATCCGCGAGGAACAGGCCGCCGGTCGGCTGGTAGCGATGATGGGCGACGGCACCAACGACGCCCCGGCGCTGGCCCAGGCGGACCTGGGCCTGGCGATGAACTCCGGCACCCAGGCCGCGCGGGAGGCGGCCAACATGGTCGACCTCGACTCCGACCCCGGCAAGCTGCTCGAGGCGGTGGAGATCGGCAAGCAGCTGCTGATCACCCGTGGCGCGCTCACCACCTTCTCGCTGGCCAACGATGTCGCCAAGTACTTCGTCATCCTGCCGGCGATCTTCGCCGCCAGCGTGCCGGCATTGGGTGGGCTCGACGTGCTCGGCCTGCACTCGCCGGCCTCCGCCGTGCTGTCGGCGGTGATCTTCAACGCCCTGGTGATTCCCGCGTTGATTCCGTTCGCCCTGCGCGGGGTGCGGGTCCGTGCCAGGAGCGCCAGCGCCATGCTACGGCGCAACCTGCTGATCTACGGTCTCGGCGGCCTGCTGCTGCCGTTCCCCGCGATCAAGCTGATCGATCTGGTCGTCGGGCTGTTCGTCTAGCCGATCGTCCCTTGCCAACGGAGGTTCTCGAGATGTCATTCGCCTCGTTTCTGAACAGTGCCCGCCTCGGCAGCGCCCGCCGCGACAACGCCGGCGGCGCAGCGACGGCGCTTCGCTTCACCCTGCTCATGGCCGGGCTGCTCGGTCTGCTCTATCCGCTGGTCGTCGTCGGCCTGGGGCAGCTGGCGTTTCCCCACCACGCTAACGGCAGCCTGCTGAGCGACCGGGAAGGCCGTGTCGTCGGCTCCGCCCTGATCGGCCAGCGATTCACCGGCGACCGCTATTTTCAGGGTCGCCCCTCGGCGGTGGACTACGCCGCCGATGCCGTCGCCGGCTCCAATCTGGCGCCGAGCAACCCGGCATTGCGGCAACGTGCCGAGGCCGACGCCCGGCGAATCACCGCCCGTGACGGGGTCCCGCCGGGGCGGATACCGGCGGATCTGCTGACCGCTTCGGGTTCCGGGGTCGACCCGCACATCAGCCCCGAGGCGGCGGCCATCCAGGTCGCGCGTATCGCGAGGGTGCGCGGTCTGGCGCCGTCGGCTGTCACGGCGCTGGTCGAGCGCTATAGTGACCGCGGGGACCTTGGCGAGCCGAGAGTCAACGTGCTGGCGCTCAATCTGGCGCTGGACGGGCGCGAGTGATGCCATTCGCGAGACATCGAGTGCCCGCCGGAGTGTCCCGGACGGGCGAGTGACCGAGGGAGATCGTGCCGTGAATGAGCCTCTTGCCATGCGCCGCCCCGACCCGGACGCGCTGCTGGATACCACCCGGGCCCGCGCCGGTGGCGCGCTGCGGATCTTTTTCGGCGCCGCCCCCGGCGTTGGCAAGACCAGCGCCATGCTGCGCACCGCCCGGGAGCGCTTCGACGCCGGGGCCGACATCGTGCTGGGAGTGATCGAGGCCCACGGTCGCGAGGAGACCGAGCGGCTCTGCGACGGCCTGCCGAATCTGGCGCTGACGCCCAGGGAACGCCATGGTCGCACCTTTCCTGAATTCGACCTCGATGGGGCGCTGGCTCGGCACCCGGCGATCCTGCTGGTCGACGAGCTGGCCCACCGCAACATTCCGGGTGGGCGCCACGCCCGGCGCTGGCAGGATATCGAGGAACTGCTGGAGGCGGGGATCGAGGTCTGGACCACGCTCAACGTCCAGCACGTCGAGAGTCTCAATGACGATGTTGCCCGGATCACCGGCATCCGCATGCGCGAGACCGTGCCCGATCGCCTGATCGCCCGGGCCCGGGACGTATCGCTGATCGACCTCACCCCACTGGAACTGATCGAGCGGCTCAAGCAGGGCAAGGTCTACGTTCCCGAGCAGGCGCGCGCCGCGCTGGAGCACTACTTCTCGCCGGGCAACCTCACGGCGCTGCGCGAGCTGGCGCTGCGAGTGATGTCGGAACGGCTGGATGCGGACGTTCGTCAGGTGATGGACGCCAGCGGCGTCGCCGGCCCATGGCCGGTACGGGCGCGACTGCTGGTCGTCGTTGAAGGCCGCCGGGTCGATCACGTCCTGCTGCGCGCCGCCAGCCGCTGGGCACAGCGCCATCAGGCACCTTGGCAGGTGGTGCAACTGACGCCGTTGCGGGACGCCGACCCGGCCACCGAGAGCGAGTCGAGCAACCTGCGTCAGCAGGCCGAACAGCTCGGCGGCAGTTGGGAGACCCTGAGCGGCGACGATCCGATGGCGGAGCTGCTCGATCATGCCGCGCGTCACAACATCACCGCGCTGATGATCGGGCGTGGCGGTGCGAATCGCCGTGCGGGGCGAACATCGAGCGAAATCGGCTGGCCCGCGAGCGGATGGCGGCGCCCGCTGGTGGAGCGGTTGCTGGCGCGACGCCCGCCGTTCGATCTGATCGTGCTGGCCGACGACGACAGCCCCGCCCGGCGCTCCCGGCCACGCTGGCAGTGGCCGCAGGCCCGCGAATGGCTGTGGCCGATCGCGACGACCGCGCTGGCGGCGCTGGCGGCACAGCTGCTCTCGACTCAGGTACAGCTGGCCAACCTGTCGCTGATCTTCCTGACCGCCGTGCTGGCGAGCGCGCTGCGTGCCGGTACCCGGGCGGCGATGCTGACGGTGGCGTTCAGCGCCCTGACCTACAACTTCCTGTTCACCGAGCCACGCTTCACCCTGGCGATGATCCAGCAGGACCAGATCCTGACGCTGGTGATCTTTCTGCTGGTGGCCGTGGTAGCGGGCCAACTGGCGGGCAAGGTGCGTCGACAGCTCGGTGCGCTGCGTCAGAGTCGTCATCAGATCCAGGAGATGCTGTCGATCTCACGTGCGCTGGCGGGGGCAGCCGATCATGATCGCGTTCGCGACATCGCGCTCAAGGCACTGGCCGATTCGCTGGCGCTACCCTGCGTATTCGTCGAGAGTGACGATCCGGCCGAGGCGCCTCGCGCCACCGCCGCCTATCCGGGCAGCCTCGCCCTCGAGCCCGCCGCGCTCCAGGCCGCCCGCTGGACCCATCAGCACGGCAAGCCGAGCGGGCACGGGACCCAGACCCTCAGCGCCCAGCGCTGGCGATTCCTGCCGGTGGGCGGGAGCGGTGCCACCCGCGGCGTGCTGGGGCTGGCGCTGGGCGATCGCCAGCAGCCGCTCGGTGTCGCCGAAGAGGCGCTGATCGACAGTCTGATCAATCAACTGGCCAGCGCGCTGGCGCGCACCCGACTGGTCGCCGATCTCGGTGCCGCCCGGCTGGCGGAGGAGAACGAACGCCTGCGCTCGGCGCTGCTCTCATCGGTCTCCCACGATCTGCGCACGCCGCTGGCCTCGATCATCGGTTCGGCCAGCTCGCTGCGGGAGCTCTGGTCGCAGCTCGGTGAGGGCGACCGGGAGGAGCTGCTGGATGGCATCCTTGGCGAGAGCGAGCGGCTCAACCGTTACATTCAGAACCTGCTCGACATGACCCGACTCGGCCACGGAGGGCTCAAGCTCGAGCGGGACTGGGTAGCGCTGTCGGATATCGTCGCCTCGGCGCTGAAGCGTCTCGGCTCGGTGGTCGAAACGCTCGAGATCGAGCGCCACATCGCCGCCGACCTGCCGCTGCTCTACGTGCACCCCGCGCTGATCGAACAGGCGCTGATCAACGTCATCGAGAACGCGGCCCGCTTCTCGCCGCCGGGTGGGCGGCTGCGGATCACCGGGGAGCGGGAGGCCGATCGCATCGCGATCCAGGTCAGCGACCAGGGGCCGGGCATTCCGGAAGCGCTGCGCGAACGCATCTTCGACATGTTCTTCAGCGGTGGCGAGGGGGATCGCGGCCCCCAGGGCAGCGGCCTGGGGCTGGCCATCTGCCGTGGCATGATCGGTGCACACGGCGGCGAGATCAGCGCCGGCCCGGCGGCGTGGGGCCTGGGCACCACGATCCGGATCCTGCTGCCGGTCTGGACGCCGCCAGCGGAGGAAGCGACAGTCGGGGACGGCGTCGAGAATGCCCGCGAAAACGGGATCTGACGTCCAACCCACAACGAGAGAAGGCAGCGCATGCAGCAACCACCCACGGGGCGTGAGCCATGAGCGATTCGACGCCCGACCAGCGCGGTCCGCGCATTCTGCTGATCGAGGACGAGCGTCAGATCCGGCGCTTTCTGCGCATCAGCCTGACCTCGCAAGGGTTCGAGGTCGTCGAAACGGAGCATGGCAACGCCGGAATGGCGGCATTCAACCGCCAGCGTCCGGATCTGGTGCTGCTCGATCTCGGGCTGCCCGACATGGATGGCATGGAGGTGCTGGACGCCCTGCGGGCCCAGAGCGAGGTGCCGGTGATCGTGGTCTCGGTGCGAGCCAGCGAAGCGGAGAAAGTCGCCGCACTGGATGCCGGGGCCAATGATTACATCACCAAGCCGTTCGGGGTGCAGGAGCTGCTGGCACGGGTGCGGGCGGCGCTGCGCAAGGCCACGCCCGGCACCGCCGGCGAAGGGCTCAGCCTCGGCGACGTGATCATCGATCTGGCCGGGCGCCGGGTCACCCGGCACGGCGAGAGCATCCACCTCACGCCGCGAGAGTTCAGCGTGCTGGCTGCGCTCGCCCGCCAGCCCGATCGGGTCATCACCCAGCACCAACTGCTGTCGGATATCTGGGGGCCGGTACATGTCCATGACACCCACTATCTGCGTATCGTCATCAGCCGCCTGCGCCAGAAGCTCGGCGACGACCCGGATGCTCCCGCGCTGATCCAGACCGAGGCCGGGATCGGTTATCGCCTGCTGTTGCGCTGAGGCGAAGGCGCGTCGAGTCAATCTATCCACAGCCGGAGGGCAGCGTGACCCGTGCGCTGTGTTGTCCACACCCGCTTCTTCCAGCCTGGCACGCTCTCGCTGTTCCGTTCGCGGTCGTTCATTCGTCGCCATTTCGCGCCGACGCCGAGCACCGATACTTGACCCGATGGCGCGATTGGGTTTTGATTCGAATCCATTATCTTTCGAATCGAAACTTAAAAGCGGATTTCGAAACTCACGCCATGCCGAAACGCGATACTGCTCAGCGACGTCATGCCATCCTTGCCTACGTCAACGCCCATGGCGAAACGCCGGTCGAGGTGCTGGCGTCGCGCTTCGCCATCTCCGAGGTCACGGTGCGCAAGGATCTCTCCTCGCTGGAGAGCAGCGGTCTGCTGCTGCGCCGCTACGGTGGGGCGGCGCCGCTGCCCCAGGAGATGCTCGCCGAACCGGCACAGGTGCTCTCGCCCCACAAGCGCGCCATCGCCCGGGCCGCCCGCGCCCGCATCCGCGAGCACAACCGCATCATCGTCGACAGCGGCACCACCACGGCGGCGCTGATCGGTGAACTCGGTGGCCTGCGTGGGCTGGTGGTGATGACCAATTCGCTCGCCGTGGCCGGCGCCCTGCGCGAGCTCGAACCCGAGCCGGCGCTGCTGATGACCGGTGGCACCTGGGACCCGCACTCCGAATCCTTTCAGGGTCAGGTCGCCGAACAGGTGCTGCGCGCCTATGACTTCGATCAGCTCTTCGTCGGTGCCGACGGCATCGATCTCGACCGCGGTACCACCACCTACAACGAGCTGTTCGGCCTCACCCGCGTGATGGCGGAGGTCGCCCGCGAGGTGGTTGTGATGGTCGAGGCCGACAAGCTCGGCCGCCGCATCCCCAATCTGGAACTCCCCTGGGCTCGTATCGACACCCTGGTGACCGACTGGCGTCTCGAGGCGGCGGATGCCGCCGCCATCGAGGCCCAGGGCGTGACGCTGGTGGTCGCCGACGCGCCCCAATAGCTTCGAGGACATCGAACATGTGTGGAATCGTCGCCGCGCTGGCAGCGCGCAACGTGCAGGGCATCCTGCTGGAAGGACTCAAGCGGCTCGAGTACCGTGGCTACGACAGTGCCGGCATGGCCGTGCTGGATAGCGCAGGCGCGCTGGCGCGCCTGCGTGCGCTGGGCAAGGTCGCGGCGCTGGAGGAGAAGCTCGCCGATGGTGACCTCAAGGGGCATATCGGTATCGCCCACACCCGCTGGGCGACCCATGGAAAGCCCTCCGAGGCCAACGCCCATCCCCATATCGCCGGGCGCCTGGCGCTGGTGCACAACGGCATCATCGAGAACTACGAACCGCTCAAGCGCGAGCTCGAGGCCGAGGGCGTGGTGTTCGAGTCCGAGACCGACACCGAAGTGGTGGCGCATCTGCTCGAACGCGCCTTCGACGCCCACGGCGATCTGCTCGCCGCGGTGCAGGCGACCCTGGCCCGGATCGACGGCGCCTACGCGCTGGCCGTGATGCACGTGGAGGCGCCGCGCGAGATCGTCGGCGCGCGCAAGGGCAGCCCGCTGGTGGTCGGCGTAGGGATCGACGAGCACTTCCTCGCCTCCGACACCCTGGCGCTTTTGCAGGTCACCGACCGCTTCGTCTATCTGCAGGAGGGCGACGTGGTGCGCCTGTCGGATGCCCACGGCATCGAGATCTTCGCCGACGGCGAGCCGGCCGAGCGGGCGGTGCACACCTTCGAGCATGGCGACAGCGCCGCCAGCCGCGGCGAGTATCGCCACTTCATGCTCAAGGAGATCCATGAGCAGCCCGCCGTGATCGCCGCCACCCTGGAGGGCCGGCTGAGCGGCTCCCATGTGCTTGAGAGCAGCTTCGGGGTCGGGGCCAAGGCGCTGTTCGCGCGCGTCAGGCAGATCCATATCGTTGCCTGCGGCACCAGCTATCACGCCGGCCTGGTGGCGCGTTACTGGCTGGAGAAGCTCGCCGGTATCCCGACCACGGTCGAAGTCGCTTCGGAGTATCGCTACCGCGAGGTGGTGGTGCCGGAGAATACCCTCTTCGTCACCCTCTCCCAGTCCGGCGAGACCGCCGACACCCTGGCGGCGCTACGCTACGCCAAGGGGCGTGCGGCCGGCTATCTTGGCGCCTTGGCGATCTGCAACGTGCCGGGCAGCTCGTTGACCCGCGAGTCGGATCTGGCGCTGATGACCCAGGCCGGCCCGGAGATCGGCGTCGCCTCGACCAAGGCGTTCACCACCCAGCTGGTGGCGCTGTTGCTGCTCACCCTGGCGCTGCGCCGCGAGCGCGGCGATGCCCGCGAGACGGCGCTGGTGCAGGCCCTGCGCGGGCTGCCGGCGCTGCTCGAACAGGCGCTGGAGATGGATGGCCCCATCGCCGAGCTGTCGGAGGCGTTCGCCGAGAAGCATCATGCGCTGTTCCTGGGCCGCGGCACCCAGTTCCCGATCGCCCTGGAGGGCGCGCTCAAGCTCAAGGAGATCTCCTACATCCACGCCGAGGCCTATCCGGCGGGGGAGCTCAAGCATGGCCCGCTGGCGCTGGTCGACGCTGATATGCCGGTGATCGCGGTGGCACCCAACGACGAGCTGCTGGAGAAGCTCAAGTCCAACCTGCAGGAAGTGCGCGCCCGCGGTGGTGAACTGTTCGTCTTCGCCGACGAAGGCGTTGGGCTGACCGCCGCCGCCGACCTGCGCGTGCTGCACCTGCCGCAGATCGACGAAGTGCTCGCGCCGATTCTCTACACCCTGCCGCTGCAGCTGCTCTCCTACCATGTCGCCGTGCTCAAGGGCACCGACGTGGATCAGCCGCGCAACCTGGCCAAGAGCGTGACGGTGGAATAGAGCGCGCCGACGCGACGGGCCCCAGCGGGGCCCGTCGTGCCAGCCGTTGCCTCGAATCGTCCCTGACGCCAGGCAGCCCAATGTCTCCCCCGCACATACCGACCTCGCAAGCCGCTCAGACGGCGATAGCACATCTCTGAATCGTTATGTTATAACTTCGCGCTTCTCGGCCTTTCCAGCAGGAGCGTGGCGTGGTGCCCGAGCCCAGTGAGCCCGTGTTGCGGGTGGACAATCTGTCGGTGCATATCGGCACGCAGCGCGTGGTGGCTGGTCTCGACTTCACCGTCGGCGCCGGTGAGCGCGTCTGTCTGATCGGCCCCTCGGGTTCGGGCAAGTCGCTCACCGCGGCGGCGATCCTCGGTATCACCCCCTCCACGGCAAGCGTCGGCGGCAGCATTCGCTTCGGCGCGCATGAGGTCGCTGGTGTGGCGGCGACGCAGCGCCCGCGAGCGCTGCGCATCGGCATGGTGTTCCAGAACACCCAGGCGGCCCTGAACCCGCTGGTGAGCGTGGGCGCCCAGTTGAGCGAGCCTTTCGTGCGCTTCCATGGGCTGTCGCGGCGGGCGGCGCGGGCCGCTGCCGCCGAGCTGCTGACGCGCATGCGCCTCACGGCGGCCACCGAGCTGTTGACGCGCTCGCCCGCCGAACTCTCCGGTGGCCAGCGCCAGCGGGTCTGCGTGGCGCTGGCGCTGGCCTGCAAGCCTTCACTGATCGTGGCCGACGAGCCGACCACGGCGCTCGATGCGCTGACCCAGGCGGAGGTGCTGACGCTGCTGCACGAGACCACCGGTGGCGCCGGGAAGCCTGCGCTGCTGTTCATCTCCCACGACATGGGGGGGGCCAGCCGGCTGTGTCAGCGGGCGGTGATTCTGGAGCAGGGGCGGATGATCGAGAGTGGCCCGCTGGCGGATCTGGTCGCGTCACCCCAGCAGCGCTTCACCCGCGAGCTGGTGGCTGCGATGCGCAGCGCCGAGATAACGCCCGAGATGCTGGCGGCAACTGACGCCTACTCCATCTCCGGCGCTGCTGCGGTGGGGGCGCGATGAGACACCACGACGATTGCCATCCGTCGAAAGGCGACGACGACGTTCGCCCAGACGCTGATGGCTTTTCTCCAAACGCTGACGGCGCTTCTCTAAACGCTGACGGCTCTTGTTTAAACGCTGATGGTTCTCTCCTTAGCGCTGATGGCTCTTATTTAAACGCTGATGGCTCCCTTCTGCGCGTCAGCGGGCTGAGCCGCTGGGTGGCGGGGCCGCGTCGCTGGGGTTGGCGGCGCGAACGGCAGCCGATCCTGAAGGCGGTGGATTTCGCCATCCGCCCGGGAGAGTTGATCGGTCTCGCCGGCGTCTCCGGGGCGGGCAAGTCGACGCTGCTCAATCTGATGCTGGGTCTGGCACGTGCCGACAGCGGCGAGATCTGGTGCCAGGGCCGGCGTATTCAACCCGGCTCGGTGCGTGTGCTGCGCTGGTACCGCCGGGTGGTGCAGTACATCCCGCAGGACCCCGCTGCCTCCCTCGACCCGCGTATGCGGGTCCGCGAACTGGTGCGCGAACCGCTGGTGCATCTGGGCATCGATGGCGATCACCGGCGGCGGGTGAGCGAAGCGCTGGCGCAGGTGGGGCTGGATGGCAGCTTTCTCGAGCGGCGCCCCGAGTCGCTCTCGGGCGGGCAGGCGCAGCGCGTGGCGATCGCCCGGGCGATCGCGGTGCGGCCCCGGCTGCTGCTGGCGGACGAGCCGCTGAGCGGGCTCGACCTGCCGGTCCAGGCCAAGGTCACCCAGGTGCTCAAGTCGCTCAACCACGACGCCGACATCGCCCTGCTGCTGATCTCCCACGATCTCTCGGTGGTGTGCCGGCTGTGCCAGCGCACGCTGATCCTCGATGCCGGTGCGATCATCGAAGATCGCCCCACGGCGGCGCTGTTCCGCCAGCCGGCCCAGGCGCACACCGCAGCGCTGCTGCGCGCCGCCACGACCTTTTCTACCACCTTGTCCATGCCCGTTCCGCCCTCGGAGGCCGCTGGGCGCCACCCCACGACCCAGGAGATCCCCTCGTGACCTTCTCTGCCTCTGTGATGCCCGCCACCGCCGCGACGCCCCGGCGCGCCTCGGCCACACGCCGCCCGGTCAGCCTGCTGCGGCGTGCCCTGACGCTGCCGCTGATGGTGCTGTCGTTCTCTCTTCTCGCCGGCTGTGGGCAGGATGAGGAGACCTCGGCGGCGCGCGACGATGCCCCCGGGAAGACGCAGACGCAGGATCGGCGACTCCGCGTCGCCATGCTGCAGCCGCCCCGCTCCGGGCTCAATCCGCTCACCGACGACGCCTTCAAGCTGTCGCGCTGGCGCACCGCCGAGACGCTGATTCGGCTCGATGCCGACGGCGATCCGCAGCCGTTTCTGGCCACCGAATGGGAGCAGCTCGACCCCCAGACCTGGCGCTTCACCATCCGCCCGGACGTGACCTTCCATGACGGCAGCGCGCTGACCGTCGAGCAGGTGGTCGCCTCGCTCACCGCCGCGACCAACGCCGTGCCCAAACCGCGCATTCTCGATGGGGTCGAGATGCGCATCGAGGCCGACGGCGAGAATGCGGTCATCGTGCGCACCGCAGATACCGACCCGCTGGTGCCCAACCGGCTCTCCAGCCCGCAGTTGGCGATCATGGCGGCGAGAGCCTACGCCCAGGCGGGTCACGTCGATCCCATCCGTGCGGGTACCGGGCCCTTCGTGCTCACCGAGATCAATGGCACCCAGAGCGCCACCCTCGAGCGTTACGACGGCTACTGGGGCGAGCGTGCCGAACTCGCCGGTATCGATGCCGACTACGTGCCCGATGGCACCGCCCGTGGCGCTGCGCTGCGCACCGGCACGGCGGATGTGGTCGAGGCGGTGCCGGTGTCGCAGGTGGCGCTGATCGACCCATCGCTGATTCATGAAGTGCCGATGCCGCGCACCAACACCCTCTATCTCAATACCGCCTCCGGGCCGTTCCAGGCCCCGACCCTGCGTGCGGCGGCGCGTGAGGCACTGGATCGTGGTGCCCTCGTGCGCACCGTCTACGAGGGCCGCGCCGACGTCGCCGAAGGGCTGCTGGGCCCGGCACTGGCCTGGGCGAGCGAGCTGCGCCAGCCGCTGGCCCAGCGCACCGCGGCCGCCGAGCCCGATGGCGTTCGCATCACCCTGGCCACCTTCACCGATCGTGCCGAGCTGCCGGAAGTGGCGGTGCTGCTCGAACAGCAGCTCGAGGCGGCGGGTTTCGACGTCCAGCAGGAGGTGCGCCAGTACGCGCATATCGAATCCGACATGCTGGCGGGCAAGTTCGACGCCTTCATCCTGTCGCGGGCGACCCTGCTCGACTCCGGTGATCCGGTCGCCTACATGGTCAGCGACTTCTCCTGCGCGGGCTCGTTCAATATCGCCCAGCTGTGCGACCCGGCGATCGATGCGGCGCTGGCCAAGGCCGGCGATCTGCCGCCGGGGCCCGAGCGTCGTCAGGCGATCATCGCGGCCGAGGCGGCGATCCTGGAAACGGACGCCGCGGTACCCATGCTCCACGAGCGGGTGATCCAGGGCGAAGCCACCGATGTGGTCGGGGCGCTGCGCGACCCGCGCGAGCGTGAGTTGATCGACGAGCACACCCACTTCCGCCAGACTGCCGATGCCCGCTAGTGAGCCAGCGAGTGTGACCCCGCGGTCTACCGGGGTGGCATGGCACTGGGAGGCGTGGCAGCGGCTGTTGCCGACGCTGTCGCGGCTGGTGACGCTGGCCGGCGTGGTGGTACTGGTGGGGCTGCTGCCGTGGCTCTCCGGGCGCGACCCGGCGCTCAGCATTCTGCGCGCCCGGGCCGGCGATCAGAACCCGAGCGCGGAGGCGCTGGACGCCATCCGTGCCCAGCTCGGCCTCGCCATGGGGCCGTTCGAGAAGCTGGGGCACTGGCTGAGCGGGCTGTTCCGGGGCGATGCCGGGGTGTCGTGGATCTCCGGCACGCCGGTGCTGCCGGGCATGCTGCAGGCAGCGCAGGTCTCGCTGACGCTGATGGCGGCAGCGCTGGGGGTGGCGCTGGTGGTCACCCTGCTGATCTGCCTGCCGACGCTCAAGCGCGGGCTAGCCGGCGAGGCGACGCCGACCTCCGGTGCGCTGGGGGCGACGCTCACCGCGCTGCCGGAGTTTCTGCTCGCGGCGCTCTTGCTGGTGGTCTTTGCCGCCTGGCTACGCTGGTTGCCGCCCTATGGCTGGGGTGACTGGCGCCATCTGATCCTGCCGGCGGTGGCCCTCGGCCTACCCGGCGGTGGTCTGCTCGGGCGGCTGTTCGGCGATGCGCTGACGGCGGCGTTCTGCGAGCGCTGGGTAGTGACCTGGCACGTGGCCGGCTTTGCGCGCCGGCGTATCGCCCTGGCGGCGATCCAGCGCACCCTGCCCAGTCTGCTGCCGCAGGTGGGGCTGGTGATGGTGGGGCTGACCGGCGGCGCGATCGCGGTGGAGCAGGTGTTCTCCATTCCCGGACTGGGGCGGGCCACCCTGGGGGCCGCCTCGGCGCAGGATCTGCCGGCGCTGCAGACCGGTATTCTCATACTGATCGTCATCGCCATCGTACTCGGCGGGAGCGCCAATCTGTGCCGGACGCTGCTGCTGGGGCGTACGCTGCGTGCCGGCGCGGTGCCGGTGACAGTGACGCCACCCCAGCCCGGGCGCTGGCGCTGGCTGGTACCTGCCCTGGCGGCGTTAGCGCTCGCGCTGATCATCGTCGCCGGGTTGGGGCGCGACCCGCTGAGTTCGGCCTATCTGCGGCTGCAGCCGCCGAGCCTGGCGCTGCCGCTGGGGGCCGACGGGATCGGTCGCGACATTCTGGCGCGGGTGAGTCATGGCGCGCTCTCGACCATGGGCATGGCGCTGCTGGCGGTGGGCATCAGCTTTCTGCTCGGGGTGACGATCGGACTGATGCCGCGCCTCGCCGCGGGGCCGATCGAGATCACCAATGCCACCCCGCCGGTGATCGCCGGGCTGATCGTCGCCGGCCTGCTGGGGCCGAGCGCCAGCGGCGCGGTGATCGCGGTCACCCTGGTCAGCTGGGCGCCACTGGCGGCCCATACCGCGGCGCTGGTGGCCGAGACGCTGGGCCAGCCGCATGTGCGCATCACCCCGATGCTCGGGGTGGGGCGGCTGCGGCTGCTCACCCGCTATCTGCTGCCGGCGGTGGTCGGCCCGGTGTTCCGCCACGCCATGCTGCGCCTGCCGGGCACCGCACTGGCGCTGGCGGCGCTGGGCTTTCTCGGGCTGGGGCCGCGGCCACCGGCACCGGAGTGGGGGCTGCTGCTGGCCGAGAGCCTGCCCTATCTCGAACGCGCGCCCTGGGCGGTGCTGGTACCCGCGCTGGCGCTGGTGCTGATGTCGATCCTGGCGGTCTCGCTCTCCAGCGCCGGGTCGCTGCCGCGGTGGCGCCCGCGGGGAGCAGCGCCGGCCCCGGCCTGAATGCCTCCGGCAACGGCGATCCTCGCCGGACCCGACGCCCCGCGGCACCGATAACATCTCGGTGCCGCGGGGCGTTTCTACGTGACTGCCACCAGCACGCTCTCCAGCGATTCGCGCGGGATGTCCCGGGTGATGAATACCAGCCGCGAGCGGCGGTCGTCATCGGGCCAGGCGTCGAGCTCCACCGGCGGGTGGAAGATGTGCTGCACGCCGTGGATCACGGTGGGGCGCTCGCGCCCGGCGAGGTTGAGGATGCCCTTGATGCGCAGCATGTTCTCGCCCATCAGCGCCGTCATCAGCTCGAGCCAGGCTTCGAAGCGGCCGAGTTCGATCGGTGCGTCCAGGGTGAAGCAGTGGGCGCGAATGCGGTCGTCGTGGCGGTTGGGGTCTTGCCCGGGAGTGTCGCTGCCCGCCGGGGCGAGCAGTGACCCGGCAGCCGCGGGGCCGGTGCTGAAGGCCAGCCCGGCCAGACTCGGTGGCTGGGCGTAGGCGTCGATCCAGCGGGCGAGATCGGGGCGGGTGCCGTCTGCCCCCATCAGCCCCAGCCCGGTCAAGGCGGCGGCTTCGATCTCGCCCTGGACCACCTGGCGCTGGCCGGCCCCCGGATTGATCTCGGCCAACCGCCGGGCGAGTGCTGCCAGCGCCTCTAGAGGCGCCAGATCGGCTTTGGTCAGCAGCAGGCGGTCGGCCACCGCGGCCTGCTTGAGCGCTTCCGGGTGGTGGTCGAGGGTGGCGCTGCCGTGGACGGCATCGATGGTGGTGACGATGCCGTCGAGCCGGTACTGACCGACCAGCCTGGGCTCGGTCATCAGGGTGTGCAGGATCGGCGCCGGATCGGCCAGGCCGGTGGTTTCGATCACCACGCGGTCGAACTGGCGCCGGCCCTCCCGGGCGTAGCGCCAGGGCGCATCGCGCAGCGTGCGGGCGAGGTCGCCGCGGATGGTGCAGCACAGGCAGCCGCTCTCCAGCGCCACCACCTCGGTCTCGTCGGTGGCGCTGAACAGGCGGTGATCGAGCCCGATCTCGCCGAACTCGTTGATGATCACCAGGGTGCGGTCCATGTCGGGCTGGCGGACCAGACGATTGAGCAGGGTGGTCTTGCCGCTGCCGAGAAAGCCGGTCAGCAGGGTGACGGGGATCGGGGTCGTCGCGGTCTTGGGCATGGCAGGCGGACCAGAGGGCGGATGAGTGTCGTCGGTGGAAAGCTTTTTGTCGGAAACCGATAGCGCGTCAGAGTTGTTATGTTATAACGTATCTTACGTTAACCATGTCGGTATCGTCACGAGTGTAGCGTGTCGACCCGCCGACGTGACGCCCTCAAGGTCACTACGCCACGTCTCGACTCAACGTCGCTCTTCACAGTCACGACTCAGGGTCACTGAGACCTTGCCTCACTTTTCCGTTGACGGAGGTCCTCATGAAAACGCGCGCCGCCATTGCCTGGGAGCCGAATCGCCCGCTGGAGATCGAAGAGATCGATCTCGAAGGGCCCAAGGCGGGCGAGGTGCTGGTCCGGATCGTCACCACCAGCCTCTGCCACACCGACATGTTCACGCTCTCGGGGCGCGATCCCGAAGGACTCTTCCCCTGCGTGCTGGGGCACGAGGGCGTGGGGATCGTCGAGGAGATCGGCAAGGGCGTGACCTCGGTCGCGCCGGGCGATCACATCATCCCGCTCTACACCCCGGAAGATCCCGACTGCCCCTATATCCGGTCCGGCAAGACCAACCTGTGCCAGACGATACGCAAGACCCAGGGGCAGGGGCTGATGCCGGACGGCACCAGCCGCTTCTCCTACAAGGGCAAGATGCTGCGCCACTACATGGGCACCAGCACCTTCAGCGAGTACACCGTGCTGCCGGAGATCGCGGTGGCCAAGATCAACCCCGAGGCGCCGCTGTCCAAGGCGTGCGTGATGGGCTGTGCGGTGCCCACCGGCATCGGCGCGGTGCGCAACACCGCCAAGGTGCAGCCGGGGGATACCGTCGCTGTCTTCGGCCTCGGCGCGGTGGGCATGGCGGTGATCCAGGGTGCCAAGCTGCAGGGCGCGGGGCGGATCATCGGGATCGACGTCAATCCGGCCAAGTTCGCCCTGGCCGAGTCGCTGGGCGCCACCGAGTGCCTGAATCCGAACGAGCACCCCGAGCCGCTGCACGAAGTGATCATCGACATGACCAACGGCGGTGTCGACTTCTCCTTCGAGTGTGTCGGCAACGTGCGCCTGATGCGCGCGGCGCTGGAGTGCTGCCACAAGGGCTGGGGCGAGAGCATCATCATCGGCGTCGCCGGCGCCGGTGAGGAGATCGCCACGCGCCCGTTCCAGCTGGTCACCGGGCGGGTCTGGCGCGGCAGCGCCTTCGGTGGCGTGCTGGGGCGCTCGGAGCTGCCGGGCATGGTCGACGAGTGGCTCTCTGGGCGCTTCGACGTCGACCCCTACATCACCCACAACATGACCCACGATCGCATCAACACGGCGTTCGATCTGCTCCACCGCGGTGAGGCGATCCGCTCGGTGATCCACTACCAGCCGCAGGAGACGATGACCGGGGATCTGCCCGGGGTGACCCTCGGCGACAACCAGAAGACCCCCGAGCCCGCCTGATCGCGGCGCTTCCGCTCCGCCCGAGGTCGCAGGGACGCCCGGCTCGTCAGAGTCGGGCGTTTGCGTGCTGACTGTTCAAAGCGGGTTGTCGGGGAAGTGGCTTCAGATAGCCATAGATATGTTATATCATAACATTTCATTGCTGTCCGGGTGGTCTGCGGCTCTGCCCGCTCGCGGTCCGGGCCGCTTCGTTTGTGACCGCATCGAGACCTCCAGCGAGTTTCGGACACGACTCAGGCAGCCCATGTACAAGCCATTCATCAAAGCGCTTCCCGGGGTTCTGGGCGTACTCGCAGCCGCGATCGCGCTCCCGGCAACCGCCCAATCCACCCACTATCCGCTAACGCTGGACAACTGTGGCGTCACGTTACGCATCGCCGCCCCGCCTCAGCGAGTGGTCACGGTGGGCCAGTCAGCAACCGAAATTCTCTACTCGCTGGGGTTGGCTGACAGGGTGAAGGGGACCTCGGTCTGGTTCACGCCGGTGTTGTCGCAGTTTCGCGAAGCCGATGCCAGCATCGAACGCCTGGCCGACAACGATCCGAGCTTCGAATCGGTGGTCAACAAGCACCCGGACCTGGTGGCCGCGCAGTATGAGTGGCATGTCGGCCCCACTGGCAGCGTGGGCACTCGGGAACAGTTCGCAGAGCTGGGCATCGCGACCTACGTGATGCCCGCCGACTGCGATAGCAAGGACAATTCGACCGGGGGTGACGGGACGCGCACGGCTGCCTTTTCACCCGCTTCGGTCTACAAGGGCATCGCCCAGCTGGCGCAGATTTTCGATGTCGAGCCCGTCGGAGCGCGTCTGATCGCGTCGCTGAAGGCGCGCCAGGCGGATGCCGTCGCCAGGGCCAAGGCACTCGATCTGCCCGAGGATTTGTCGGCGGTCTTCTGGTTCTCGTCGCCGGATACCGGGGTGGCGCCCTATGTCGCCGGTCGCAAAGGGGCGCCGGGCTACATGATGCAAGTGCTGGGTATCCATAATGTCATCCGTTCCGACGACGAATGGCCAACCGTCGACTGGGAGACCATTGCGCGTGCCGATCCGGACATCATCGTGATCGCCAGCATGGATCGCCGTCGCTACCCCGCCGATTCGGTGGCGGTGAAGCGTGCCTTCCTGCATCAGGACCCGGTGGCGCGGGAAATGAGGGCGGTGAAGCAGGGACACATCATCGAGATGAACGCTCACGCCATGAGCGCTACCCTGCGCACGATCTACGGGCTCGACACGCTGGTCGATGCGCTGTCGACGATGTCGTTCACGCGATGACGGCAGTCGCCGCGAAAGGCGGGGCGTGGGGGTGGGGCCACTGGCTGTGGCTGGCGCCTTGTCTGATGTTCGGTGCGCTGCTGGCGGGTAGCGCGATCGGTGAGACCACGATCGCGCCGCAGACCATCGTCAAAGTGCTTGCCAATCGCCTCACTGGCGCCCACTACGCCGTCGATCGTATCGATGCCGGCATCATCTGGAACTATCGCTTGAGTCGCTCCGTCATGGCGGGCTGCTGCGGCGCCGGGCTCGCGCTGGCCGGGGTGGTGCTGCAGGCGCTGCTGCGCAACCCCTTGGCCGACCCCTACCTGATGGGGATTTCCGCCGGCGCCTCGACCGGCGCCGTGCTGGTCGCCGTCGCTGGCTGGGGGGCCGGGGCCGTCACGCTCTCCTCGGGGGCGATGGTGGGGGCGGTGGGGGCATTCATTCTGGTGACGCTACTGGCGGGAGCCGCTGGCGGCAGCGCGGGGCGCGGCAGCACGATGCAAGCTTCCGGCACGATCATTCTGGCGGGGATTGCCGGGTCCAGCCTGTTCAATGCGCTGACCGCCTTCATCATCGCCAGATCGGCGAGCGCCGAGCAGGCCCGTGGGTTGATGTTCTGGTTGATGGGCAATCTTTCCGGTGTGCGCTGGGACGATACCCGGCTGGCGGTGCCCACGGCGCTGATCGGGCTATTGGTGTGTCTCTGGTATCGCCGGGCGCTCGATGCCTTTACCTTCGGTGCCGACAGCGCGGCTTCCCTGGGCATCGCCGTGCGCCGGGTGCGTGGCATCCTGATCGCTAGCGTGGCTCTGGTCACGGCGGTGATGGTGTCTCGGGTCGGCGCCATCGGCTTCGTCGGCCTGGTGGTGCCACACGCGGTGCGCATGCTCGTGGGCAGTCACCACGCTCGGCTGGTGCCGATCTCGGCGCTGGCCGGGGCACTCTTTCTGATCGCCGCCGACATTGTCTCGCGCATCATCGTCGAGGGGCAGGTACTCCCGATAGGCGTGATCACCTCGCTGATCGGCGCGCCCTGCTTCGCCCTGATCCTACTGCGTGGAGCGCATGCGAAATGAAGCTCGTCGCCGACGATGTCACGTTCTGGGTGCGTGGTCAGTATTTGCTCGAGGGGATCGATCTGACGGTCCATCCCGGCGAAAAACTGGGTCTGATCGGACCCAACGGCTCGGGCAAGTCGACCCTGCTGAGGCTGCTCGCCGGTCTCGACAAGCCCAAGCGCGGGCGTGTCCTGCTGAACGAGCGCGACATTTCGCGCCTGTCGCGGCGCGACGTGGCACGCGCATTGGCACTGGTCGAGCAGCAGGCCACGACCGACGCGCGTATCGAAGTCCAGCAGGCGGTCAGCCTGGGGCGCACGCCCTTTCTCTCGCCACTGCGCCCGTGGCGTGACGAGGATGCACGTATCGTGGCACGCGCGCTGGATGCTGTCGGCATGGGGCATCTGGCGGCGCGGCGCTGGCAGACGCTCTCCGGCGGCGAGCGTCAGCGTGCCCATCTGGCCCGGGCTCTGGCGCAACAACCGGGTCTGCTGCTGCTCGATGAGCCGACCAATCACCTGGATATCCATCATCAGCTCGCGCTGTTCCAACTGATCGAGCATCTGCCGTTGACCGTGGTCGTCGCGCTGCACGATCTCAATCAGGCGCTGGCCTGTGATCGTCTCGCGTTACTCGATCGGGGGCGCCTGGTCGCCGTCGGGGCGCCCCACGAGGTGCTGACCGCCGCCCGGCTGCGGCAGACCTTCGGTGTGCACGCGGACATTCTGCATCTGCCCGACGAGCCGCTACCGGTGATGCGCTTTCGCCAGGCGGTATGAGGCGCGCCTCGCTTGAGCCGCAACAGGTCAAAACACTCAAGCGCTGGAGGCGCCAGATCTACAGCCGGCTCTCGAGGGCCGGTATCACTTCGAACAGGTCACCCACCAGCCCGTAGTCGGCGATGCCGAAGATCGGCGCCTCCTCGTCCTGGTTGATCGCCACGATCACCTTGGAGTCCTTCATCCCGGCGAGATGCTGGATCGCGCCGCTGATGCCCACGGCAATATAGAGATCCGGCGCCACCACCTTGCCGGTCTGGCCCACCTGCAGGTCGTTGGCGGCATAGCCTGCGTCCACTGCGGCGCGCGAGGCACCGATGGCCGCCCCGAGCTTGGCCGCGACGCCGTCGAGCAGCTTGAAGTTCTCGCCACTGCCGAGGCCACGCCCGCCGGACACGATCACCCGTGCGCTGCCGAGTTCCGGCCCGTGGCTGGTGGCGAGTTCGTCGCCGACGAAGGTGGACAGCGTGTTGTCGACCACGATACCGAGCGCGCGGATCTCGGCGCTGCCAGTCTCTGCCACGGCATCGAAAGCGCTGGTGCGCACGCTCACCACCTTGAGCGGGGCGTGGTTGCTCAGCGTGGCGATGGCGCTACCGGCATAGATGGGGCGCTTGAAGGTGTCGGGCGCCTCGATGGCGATGATGTCGGATATCTGCGGCACGCCCTTGAGCGCGGCAACCCGCGGCAGGATGTCCTTGCCGCTGCTGGAGGCGGCTGCGAGGAGGTGACTGTAGTCGTCCACGCAGGCGACGATCAGCGCCGCCATCGGCTCCGCCAACTGGTGGGCATAGACCGCATGATCCGCCGTGAGAACCGCACGCACGCCGTCGAGACGGGCGGCGGCAGCGGCCACGGCGTCGATCCCTTCACCGGCCACCAGCAGGTCGACCTCTGTGCCCAGGGCGCGGGCCGCGGCGACCACGTGGGCCGTGGAGGCGGCCAGGGCGCCATCCCGATGCTCTACCACGATCAGTGTGCTCATGGACTCTCCTGTCACAGGACTTTGGCTTCGTGTTTGAGTTTGTCGACCAGCTCATCGACCGAGGCGACCTTGCTGCCGCCCTGTCGTGCCGCCGGGGTCTCGACTCGCTCGAGGCGCAGATAGTCGTTGGCGGCGAGGCCGACGGTGTCGATCCCACGGCTATCGATGGGCTTCTTCTTGGCTTTCATGATGTCGGGCAGGCGCGCGTGACGCGGCTCGTTGAGACGCAGATCGGTGGTGATCACCGCCGGCAGGCGCAAGGCCAGCGTGCGCAGGCCGCCGTCGACCTCGCGCGTTACCTGGACTTCCTCATCCGTCACCTCCAGGCGCGAGGCGAAGGTGCCCTGGCCCATGCCGGTGAGGGCGGCGAGCATCTGCCCGGTCTGATTGTTGTCGCTGTCGATCGCCTGCTTGCCCAGGATCACCAGCCCCGGCTGCTCCTCGGCGACGATTCGGGCCAGCACCTGGGCGACCTCGAGCGAATCCAGTCTCTCCTCGCTCTCGATGTGGATGGCGCGGTCGGCGCCCAGCGCCAGCGCCGTGCGCAGCTGCTCCTGAGCCGCCTTGGGGCCGATGCTGACAGCCACGATCTCGCTGGCCACGCCACGCTCCTTGAGTCGCAGCGCCTCCTCCACCGCGATCTCGCAGAACGGATTCATGGCCATCTTGGTGTTGGTCAGATCGACATCGCTGTGATCCGGGCGCACCCGTACCTTGACGTTGTAATCGATGACCCGTTTGACGCCGACGAGCACCTTCATGTGTCTACCTCTCGAGTGGGGTGGGAATCAGCGGATACCGGCGGCTATGTCCTAAGGTGCGGCGTCCCAAGGTACGGCCCGCCGGGTGTCGAACTGGTCGACCTTCGGGAAACTCATGTGGCGCTCTTCGCCGCTGGGGTCGCCGACGTGCGAAAGCGCGCGCGGTGACGGTCGGCGAAGCGCGCGATATCGCTCTCGGTGCAGGGCTGGCCGGTAAAGATGCGCACGTATTCGGCGATTCGGGTGATGCGCGTGTCCTTGCTCTCCTGGATGTGCATGGAGATGTAACCGATCTGCAGTAGATAGACGGTACGCGCCCGGGTATCGGCTTCCAGCTCGGGATAACCGAAGCGCGCGAACATCGCTTTCAGCGCGCCCAGGCGTGCGCTGTCGGCCCTCTGGACGCGGGTGGCCACCGCCGGGTCCTGCAGGCTCCAGCTGCGCACGGCGTACTCGAACTCGGAATCGAAGATCGCCGGGTCGAACCAGCAGTCGAAGACGTTGAGCGTGGCCTCGACGATCGTCGCCGCGTAGCGCTCGCTCTGGGTAATGACGGCCTGCGTGTTCTGCGCCTCCCAGCGCGCCAGCAGCGCCTCCAGAATCTCCTCGCGATCCTTGAACAGCCAGTAGAAGCTGGTCCGCGAGGTCTTCAACTGCTTGGCCAGCGGCACGATCTTGACCGCACCGACCCCGGCGCCGATCAGCAGCGTGTAGGCCGCATCGACCCAGGCCTTGCGATTATTGGCGAGTTCGTCTTTCACGATGAGTCCTTGGTGACGATGGGCAGGACGCTGAGCGTAGCAGGCCGGAGGCCGGTGTTTTAGATCGCCACGAGCACCTTGGCCCCGGCGTGAACACTGCTTTCGGCATTTCCTGAACATCAGACGTCGACATCCGTGTACACAACTGTATTCTCAGTTGACACTGGTGTACAGCGAGCGCTAGCGTGGTGTCAACCCCACGACAACAAGGGTGCCTGACCGTGAAGAACGATCCCCTGCTGCAGCCGCTGACGCTCAAGAACCTGACGCTCAAGAACCGCGTCATGCTGACTTCCCACGAGCCCGCCTATCCCGAGGACGGCCTGCCCAAGGCGCGCTATCGGGCCTATCACGTCGAGCGCGCCAAGGCCGGTGTGGCGCTGACCATGACCGCCGGCTCGGCGGCGGTATCCCGCGATAGCCCGCCGGTGTTCAACAACATCCTCGCCTACCAGGACGAGGTGGTGCCGTGGATGCGCGAGCTGAGCGACGCCTGTCACGAGCACGGCACGGCGGTGATGATCCAGCTCACCCACCTGGGACGACGTACGCGCTGGGACAAGGGCGACTGGCTGCCGGTGGTATCGGCGTCCCACCACCGCGAGGTCGCCCACCGGGCCTATCCCAAGAAGGCCGAGCCGTGGGATATCGAGCGTCTGATCCAGGACTATGCCGATGCCGCCGAGCGCATGCATGCCGCGGGGCTCGACGGGCTCGAGATCCAGGCCTATGGCCATCTCATGGATCAGTTCTGGTCGCCCCTGACCAACGAGCTCGACGGCCCCTACGGCGGCAGCCTGGACAACCGCCTGCGCTTCACCTTCGAGGTGCTCTCGGCGATTCGTGCCCGGGTCGGCGACGACTTCCTGCTGGGCGTGCGCTACACCGGCGACGAGTGTCTGCCTGGTGGCCTCGACGCCAATGACGGCATGGAGATCTCGCGCCGGCTCAAGCACAGCGGACTGATCGACTTCCTCAACGTGGTCAAGGGGCACATCGACACCGATGCCGGCCTCACCGACGTCATCCCCATCCAGGGCATGCCCAGCGCGCCGCACCTCGACCTGGCCGGCGACATCAAGCGCGAGGTCGACTTCCCCCTCTTCCACGGCGCCAAGATCCAGGACGTCGCCACCGCACGTCACGCCATCGCCTCGGGCAAGGTCGACATGATCGGCATGACCCGCGCGCACATGGCCGATCCGCACCTGATGCGCAAGGTGATCGAGGGGCGCGAGGAGGAGATCCGACCCTGTGTCGGCGCCAACTACTGTCTCGACCGCATCTATCAGGGCGGTGCCGCCTACTGCATCCACAACCCGGCCACCGGGCGCGAGACGAGCATGCCGCACACCATTGCGCCGGCCGTGACGCGGCGCAAAGTGGTGGTGGTGGGAACCGGCCCCGGGGGGATGGAAGCGGCCCGGGTCGCCGCCGAACGCGGCCACGAGGTGGTGGTGTTCGAGGCCGCCGACGCCCCGGGCGGGCAGATTCGCCTCACCGCCCAGAGCGAGCGTCGGCGCGAGATGATGGGCATCATCGACTGGCGCTACGAGCGCTGCCAGGCGCTGGGCGTCACCTTCCACTTCAACGTCTTCGCCGAGCAGGAGGAGGTGGCCGCCGAGTCACCGGACGTGGTCATCGTCGCCACCGGCGGGCTACCCAACGAGCAGGCGCTGAGCCAGGGCAACGAACTGGCCGTGACCGGCTGGGACATTCTCTCGGGGCACGTCAAGCCGGGGCGCAATGTGCTGGTCTACGACGATGCGGGTGATCACACCGCGCTGCAGGCCGCCGAGATCATCGCCAGGAGCGGGGCCCGGGTCGAGTACATGACCGCCGACCGCGCGCTGGCGCCCGAGGTGATGGGGATGAACCTGGTGCCCTACCTGCGCTCGCTGCAGGTGCTCGATACCACCTTCACGCCGACCTTCCGCCTGGTCGCGCTGCGCCGCGAGGGCGACGAGCTGGTGGCTTCGGTGGAGAGCGATTACACCCGCGTCGGCAAGGAGCGCCGCGTCGATCAGGTGGTGGTCAACTTCGGCACCCTGCCGATGGAGGATCTCTACGAGTCGCTCAAACCGCTGTCGAGCAATCAGGGCGCGGTGGACTACGACAAGCTGATCGTGGGTGACCCGCAGCCGATCGTGAAGCCTGCGGATGCGGCCGAGGGCTTCCAGCTGTTCCGTATCGGCGATGCGATCTCCCATCGCAACACCCATGCCGCGATCTACGACGCCCTGCGTCTGGTCAAGGATCTGTGAGCGACGTCACGCGAATGGCACGGCTCAACTCTCGCGCAGCATCTGCTCCAGCATCGCGGCGTTGGGGTCGTCGGGCTGGCTGACGATGGCATAGTTGTAGTTGCCCTTCGACCAGTACTGCGCCATGAGCTTGCCGTCGACTCGCTTGCCCGGCGCCAGCATGTGGTGACCGGCCCCCGGCGGGCGGATATACATCATCATCTGGCGCCCGCTCCGGTCGCGATAGACCACCATCGCGGCGGGCCCTTGGTCGGTGGCTAGCAGGCGGGCGTCGGTCATCTCCAGGCCGGCGGCGCTGAGATCCGGGGGCATGATCCCGTCGCTGAAGTGGGCCTGGAATAACCTGGCGATCTGTTCCCGACCGTGGCTGGCCGGCGCAGGCGCGGTGGTGTCACTGGCATCGACGATAGGGTCCTCGTCGATGGCGTCATGGCCGTCGAACGAGGCGTCAGCGGTGAACAGGCGGTAGGCCTGGACCGCATCCGCCATCGGCGGTGGCGAGTCCGGAGTCGTCATGTCGCGCATCGTCCAGCCGCCGGTCAGGCCGATACCCAGGGCCATGACCAGCATGGCGGCCGTGGCCAGCCAGCGCCGCTGCCCCGCTCGCTGACGGCGGCGAATCGCGGCCGGATCGAGTGCGGGATTGGCCGGCCACTGTTCCGGATTGGCGTAGCGCGCGCGCAAGTGTTGGGCATCCCGACGCCACGCCTCGAGTTCCGCCGCCCGCTCCGGGTTGGCCTGGAGCCAGGCTGCCACCCACTGCCGGCGCTCGGCGTCCAACTGGTCGTCGAGATAGGCGTGCAGGTCCTGTTCGGTGGGTCGGTTCGGGTTCATTTGAGCCTCCTGAGTGACGGTGCCGGACGCTTCTCGCGCGGTTCTCCCTCATCCAGCTCGCGCAGGGATCGACGCGCTCGCGAGAGTCGCGACATGACCGTCCCCATCGGAATATCCAGGGTCTCGCTCACCTCGCGATAGCTCAATCCCTCCACCGAAACGAGCATGAGCAGGGCCCGCTGCTCGGGGGGCAACTGGTCGAAGGCGTCCCAACTGGCGTTGGCCACGACGATATCTTCCGCCGAGGCGCTGGTCTGGGGTTCGCTGGTGAACAGCTGCAGCAGCCGGGCATAGCGCCCGGCGCGACGCCGACCGTCGAGGAACTGCCGGTACAGAATCGAAAACAGCCAGGCGCGAAGATCGCCGTCGGGGCGGCGGCGCTGCCAGTGGCCGATCGCTTTCTCCATCGTCGCCTGCACCAGATCGTCGGCATCACCGGGATCCTGGGTCAGCGACACGGCGAAGCGCCGCAAACGGGGCAGTATGTCACGCAGTTGATCGTCATCGGGTGGATTCATGGAGGTTCCAGCGTATCGAAGGAAGTCGCTGTAGGACGAACCGGAGGGGATTCTATTCCCTTTCGTCGTCAAGGGAATCGTCAATTGCTCGACGGCGGGGTTCGGGCAACGGATGAGCGAGCGGGAATAAAGTATCGGCAGCGGCGTCCTACTCGCTCCATGCAGGCCACTCACCCCGGAGCAGACATGACCCCGAAACCCCCACCACCGCTGAACACGCTATTCCGGTTCACGGTCATCGGACTCGTAGTCGCCATCCTGGCGACGGCCTTCGCCTATGTTGGCGGCTGGCTGGACCCCGATCGGCTGACCCCGGATCGGATGATCGATACGCTGGAAGACAATGCCGGCGTTCACGAAGGTTACCGCCGCAATCACGCCAAGGGGTACTGCGTGGTGGGCAGTTTCGAGAGCAGTGGCAATGCGGAGAGCCTGTCGCGTGCCACGGTTTTCGCGACGGGACAGGTCAGCCCGCTCATCGGCCGCCTGGCGATCCCCGGAGGCAACCCCCATGCCGACGATGGCATGCCGCCGATTCGCAGTTTCGCGCTGCAATTCGAGTTGCCGAACGGCGAGCAGTGGCGAACCGCGATGAACGCGATGCCGGTGTTCCCGGTATCGACGCCACAGGCGTTCTGGGAACTGTTGCAAGCCTCCCAGCCGGATTCCCGCAGCGGCAAGCCGGACCCCGCGAAGATGGGGGCCTTCTTTGCCGACCATCCGGAAACCAAGCCATTCCTGGCCTGGGTGAAAACCGCGCGGCACTCCTCGAGTTTCGTCAATGTCGAGTACAACAGCCTCGATGCCTTCCGCTTCATCGATGCCGGCGGGACGACCCACTTCGTACGCTGGGGGCTGGTGCCGGAAGCGCCCTTCACGCCGATGACCGATGCCCAGAAGCAGGATCCCGATTTCCTCTCCCGAGACCTGCAGGAACGCCTGGATAGAGGGCCCCAGCGCTGGCACCTGATCGTGACCGTGGCCAACCCCGGCGATCCGACCGACGATGCCACCCTGGCCTGGCCCGCGGACCGCCGCCAGATCGACGCCGGCATCGTCACCATCGATCGGGCCCAGGATCAGGCCGACGGCCCCTGTCGCGACATCAACTACGACCCGCTGGTGCTGCCCGACGGTATCGCCGGCTCCGATGACCCGCTGTTGAGCGCCCGCTCCGCCGCCTATTCGGAATCCTACAACCGACGCACTCGCGAGGAGGCCGAATCGGCGACATCCTCGACCCAGGAGCCACGATCATGAACCCGCGGACTGCCGTTACCTTCTCCCTCCCTGCCCGTCTGCTTCACTGGCTGATGGCGATCATGATCCTGACGATGCTGTTTGTCGGCGTCGGCATGGTGGCCACGGTGTCCGAGCGTCACGTATGGCTCGTGCAACTGCATAAACCGCTGGGAATCGCGATTCTCGCGCTGGTCATCGTGCGGCTTCTGGTGCGCTGGCGATACGGCACCCCGGCGCTGCCCGCGGACCTGCCGCCCTGGCAGCGCCTTTCCGCCCATCTCTCCCACTGGATGCTGTATGCGCTGATGCTGGCGATGCCGCTGATCGGCTGGACCATGCTCTCGGCTGGCGGTTATCCGGTCACCCTCTTTGCCGGCGTCACGCTACCGGATCTGGTCTCTCCATCTCCCACGCTCTACAGCGCGTTGCGTTTCGCCCACACCTGGTTGGCGCTGAGCCTGTTCGCGCTCATCCTCCTTCACCTGGCGGCAGCCTTGTACCACGGCTTGATTCGTCGGGATGGCGTATTGGCCAGCATGACGAAAGGCCATCGTAAGCCCTGAATCATGGGTCGCCTTTTCAGGGAAAAGACGATTGGCTTTCGACTTGAAGAAAGCGATCGGGGGAGGCGTGATTCCACGCCCGATCGCTGCCAGCCTTTCCCTGGCGATATCAGGCAATTGCCATGTCGATATTGATAAAAAGAAGTGAATACCGGTATGGAAAGCAAGAAATAACCGCGAGCTATAGGGAAGATTTATAGAGTGGTAAGACACTAAAAAGCCGAGGCGATCAGCCTCGGCTCTGACATCGCGGCCGCTCTCCATCAAGCGTCTTTCAGGCGGGGTCCACGCGGTAGAGACGTTTCACAACGTCCATCTGCGCCGCACTCTGCCCTTCCGCTATCAAGCTCTGCTGGGCCCGGCCCAGCGCTTTCATGGTGGTCATGCCGGTGCGGTGCTGTTCGGCACGCAGCGCATTGGCGCTGGCTTCGCTTTGGCCGGCGCCGATATCCAGGCGCCAGGCGCCGAACTGGTTGGCCGTCACCATCGCCGGCTGCAGATTCAGCGGCTGGTGCAGTCGCTGCATGGCTTCCTGCTGGGCGATGCTATCGTCGGCCTGCGCCAGCACGGGCAGAAATCCGGCAAGCGCCACGGCGGCGGCGACTCGGGCCAGGTGGGACACTATCGGGGTTTTCATCATCGACTCCTGTCATCGAAATGCCTGCGACCTCGACATGGGGCCGCGGTCGACAGCGGAAGAATTCCTGTCACTGTCGGCTGCAGGTAAGACGAGTGACGCAGCGATCTATTCCCCTTTTGGTTCCTCGAATTTCTCCTTCCATTTCAGAAGCGCGTCCAGGGCGGGGCAAAGATCCTGACCCCAGGAGGTCATCCGATAGTCGACCTTGGGCGGCACCTCGGGATAGACCTTCCGGGAGACGATGCCGTCGTTTTCGAGCTCGCGAAGTTGCTGGGCGAGCATCTTCTGGGAAATGCCCGGGATCTGGCGTTCGAGATCGGAGAAACGCTGAACCTTGCCATCGAAGAGGTGGAAGATGATCAATAGTTTCCATCTCCCTTTCAGCAGTTTGAATATCGATTCCAGCTCGAGCGCGGCGCTCTCCGGCGTGTGATTCTTGGCCATAACTTTTGGGTTAGCCCCTTACTATTTCGTGCGTTCTTGTTTCCCTTTCAGCAGCGAAGATAATGACATTTCACCGAGCGGGTTGGCTTTTTGAACCAAGACGATAGCTAAAAAAGGAACGATCATGGACCTGGGCTTACAGCATACTCGTGTCTTTGTGACCGGCGGTACCAAAGGTATTGGCAGAGCCGCCGTCGAGCTTTTCCTCGACCTGGGGGCGAGTGTGGTCACTGCCGCTCGCCACAGGCCTGACAAGATGCACCCGGAGCACGTCATAACCGCGGATCTCACCACCAACGAGGGCTGTCGCCTGGCGGCGGAGTCGGCCCGCGAGCGGCTGGGGCATATCGATGTCGTGGTGCATGTCCTGGGCGGGTCGTCGTCGCCGGGTGGCGGCTTCACCGCCCTGGGCGAGGATGAGTGGAGGCAGGAGCTCGATCTCAATCTGTTTCCCGCGGTGCGGCTCGATCGCCATCTGGTACCGCACATGGTGGCGCGCGGTTCAGGCGTCGTGATTCATGTGACGTCCATTCAGCGAGCGCTGCCACTGCCGGAGTCGACCACGGCCTACGCTGCGGCGAAGGCGGCGTTGTCCACCTACAGCAAGAGCTTGTCCAAGGAGCTGGCGCCTCAAGGCGTGCGGGTCGTGCGGGTGTCGCCGGGCTGGGTCGAAACCGAGGCGTCGGTCGCGCTCGCCGAGCGATTGGCCGAGGAGGCGGGCACCGACTACGAGGGCGGCAAGGAGATCATCATGCAGTCGCTCGGGGGCATTCCGCTGGGACGGCCCTCCTCGCCCGGGGAAGTGGCCAATCTCATCGCTTTCCTGGCGTCATCTAGGGCGGCGAGCATCACCGGGTCCGAGTTCGTCGTCGACGGCGGTACCATTCCCGTGGCGTGAATCTTCAACCATCCGCTGACCACGCCGCCCCGGTCAATTCACACGACACCGTCCACAGCCGATCTTCCACCGCCTGGTCCCTGGCCGCGGTGCTGCGATGGGCGCGCTTGGGTGCGCCGCGGGTCTCGCTGAAGCCGTCGGGGCCGAAGTAGTCGCCGGGGCCCACGTCGTCGGCGAGCGCGGCGTGAAGCGTGGGCCTGGCGCCCTGGTCGGCGGTTTGGCTGATCAGCGGCATCACCAGCTTGAACGCCTGGCCGATCAGGGCGCGACTCTTCACGCCGGCATCGAACAGCGCCGTGCGGGAGAGCCCGGGATGGGCGGCGACGCTCAACAACCCCCAGCCGTGCCGGTCGCTCTGCCGCTGCAGCGCCTGGGCGAACAGCAGCATGGCGAGCTTCGATTGCCGGTAGGCGCGCCACGGGTCGTAGTCGCGCTCGCCATTCAGATCATCGAAAGCGATCTTCCCGCCGCGATGCGCCAGGCTCGAGAGCTGGACGACGCGGGCAGGTGCGGAATCCCCCGACGAGGCGGCGACCAGCAGCGGCAGCAGCAGGCTGGTGAGCAGGAAGTGGCCGAGATAGTTGACCCCGAACTGGCGCTCGAAGCCGTCCTCGGTGCGCTCGCGCTTGGGCAGCGCCATGATGCCGGCGTTGTTGATCAGCCGGTGCAGCTCGGTTTCGCGCTCGCGCAGGCGCGCGGCGAACTGGCGCACCGACGCGAGACTGTCGAGATCGAGCCACTCGAAGCGAATCTCTGCGCCGGGCTGATGGGCACGCACCGCGTGGCAGGCGAGCTTGCCCTTGTCGGCATTGCGCCCGGCGACGATGACGCGATACCCGTTCGCTGCCAGGCCCTTGGCAGTCTCCAGTCCGAGTCCGGCGGTGGCGCCGGTGACGATGGCCAGCGGCGCTGCCGCCGGGGCGGATTCGGTCATCGAAGTCACTCCCGTGAAGGTCTATGTTAAAGATCGGTATTGAACGATGGAGTCGGTGCAGCGTTCAGGTTTCCTCGAACAGGGATATCAATGGGAGTCGTCAATGGCAACGAGAAGTCTCATCGGACGTAGCTGGTGGATCCTGATGGCGTTCGGCGTCATCGCCATCGTATTCGGCCTGATCGCGGTGTTTCAGCCGCTGGCCGCCATCGCGGCGTTGACCTGGATCATGGGCATCATGGCACTGGCGGAAGGCGTCTCCACGCTGTTCATGACGGCGACGGCCTATCGAGGCGCGGGCAAGGGATGGCTGATCGGCTACGGCGTGCTGTCGATACTGTTCGGCCTGCTCGCGATTTTCGATCCGCTCTCCATGGCCAGCGCGCTGCTGGTGCTGGTGGGTATCTGGCTGATCATCGCCGGCGTCTATCGCCTGCTGCTGGGGCTGCGCATTCGCCGCCCGGTGGCCGGCCAGGGCTGGGCCGCGCCCGGCGAGGGATGGACCGTTCTCAGTGGGGTGCTGGCGCTGCTGCTGGGCATCCTGCTCGTCGTCAGCCCGCTCAGCGGCCTGGTGGCCACTGCGCTGTGGATCGGGATCGTCGCGCTGGTCTACGGCGTCATCCAGGTGATCGCGGCGTTGCGGGTGCGCAAGATGTTCGCCGGCCCTCGCTAGCGAGGGCCGCAATGTCCAGAGAGCGCCCAAGCGATTGGGCGCTCTCTCATTTGGGCATCAGCACCCACATCTCGCCCCGCTGTTTCATCCGGCTGGCGGCCTCGCCGGCAGCGTCGCCGTGGCCCCAGTAGAAGTCCGCTCGCACCGCGCCCTTGACCGCGCTGCCGGTATCCTGAGCCACCATCAGGCGCTGCAGCGGCTGGTTGGAAAGCGGCTGGGTAGTGGAGAGGAACACCGGCGCGCCGAGCGGGATCTCGTCGGGGTCGACCGCGATGCTGCGCTCGGAGGTGAGCGGCACCCCCAGCGCGCCCACCGGGCCGCTGGTATCGGCCAGCGCTTCGCTGCCCTTGAGCTCGCGGAAGAACACCATGCGTGGATTGACGTTGAGCATCTCCTCCACCTGGCCCGGGTGGCGGCGGGCCCAGTCGCGCACGCCGGGCAGCGTGGCCTGGGCGGGCGTGATCTCGCCGCGGTCGATCAGGCGCTTGGCGAAGGAGCGGAACGGCTGGTTGTTGGTGCCGGCGTAGGCCACCCGCATGGTGGTGCCGTCGGTCATTTCGACACGGCCGGAGCCCTGAATCTGCAGGTAGGCTGCCTCCACCGGGTCGTCGACCCACACCAGTTCGGTGCCATCGAGATCGCCGCTGCGCATCAGTTCGGCGCGGGTCGGGCCGACGTGGGTGTGTCGCTTCCAGTATTTCGGGTACTGGTAGAGCGGCGTCTGGTAGGGCCCGCCGCGCACGCGGGAGCCGCGCAGGATCGGCTCGTAGTAGCCGGTGATCAGGCCGGTCGCGCTGCCGTCGCTGTTGGTCACGCGATACGGCACGAAACGGCTCTCGAAGAAGTTCTGGATCGCCAGCGCATTGAGCGGATCGACCGACCGGGCGTCGTGGCAGACGCTCTTCCACGTCGGCTTGCGCTCGAGCCGCTTGCAGCTCTCCCGGAATGCGCTCCATGCCGCCATCGGTTGGTCCCGGTTCCAGCCCGGCAGGTGGTGCCAGGTGGTCTTGCGCGCCGGCTGTTCGACCCGCGCCTCCGGGCTACCGCTTGGTGCCGGGGTCATGACCGGACCGCTGGAGCAGCCCGCCACCAGCACGGCGAAAAAGAGAGCGGCCAGCAGCCAGGAGAAGCGGAGTGACGATGCGCGCTGGCGCGGGGCGCTTGAAAGCATGCAGATTCGATCCTTGAACACGATGCACAGACGAAGGCGGATAAACGGGACGATGGATAAAAGCTGGAGCGAGCATATCGCCGCCGCTCGATGGCGTCGAGCGAGGTATCGACCAAAGACAGCCGCTGCAAGTTCCTTCCCCCTCGCATTACACTGTGCGCTTTGCTCTCGCGGCAGGACCGTCTCATGACCCATGTCATCTCCATTCAGAGCCACGTCGCCTATGGCTACGTCGGCAACCGTGCCGCCGTGTTTCCGCTGCAGCGGCTGGGGCTGGAAGTCACCGCCATCAACACCGTCCAGTTCTCCAACCACACGGGCTATGGCGCCTTTACCGGCGATGTCTTCAGCCCGGACCATCTCAGGAACGTGCTGGATGGGGTCGAATCGCTGGTCGGGCTCGACGATGTCGACGCCCTGCTTTCCGGCTACATGGGCGACGAAGGCATCGGTCGCGCCGTGCTGGATAGCGTCGACCGGGTCAAGCAGGCCAATCCGCAGGCGCTCTACTGCTGCGATCCGGTGATGGGCGACGTCGGGCGCGGCTTCTTCGTCCGCGAGGGGATCCCCGAGTGGATGCGCGACCACGCCATCGCCCGCGCCGATATCGTCACCCCCAACCAGTTCGAGCTCGCCTTCCTGGCCGGGCGGGAGGTGAACACCCTGGAAGACGCCCTCGCCGCCGCCGCCGCACTACGCGCCAAGGGCCCCAGGGTGGTGTTGATCACCTCGCTGGAAGTCGCGGGTGACGACCAGCGACACATCGGCATGCTGGTGGACGCCCCCAGTGGCAGCTGGCGGATCGCCACGCCCAAGGTCGACTTCGCCATCGCGCCCAACGGTGCCGGCGACTTCACTGCCGCGATGTTCCTCGCCCACAGCCTGCGCGCCGGGCTCACCGAAGAAGGCCCCGCCCGCGCCCTGGAGCAGACCGCCGCCGCGGTGCAGATGCTGTTCGAGCACACCCGCCGTGCCGGCACCCGCGAGCTGGCGATGATCGCCGCGCAGCAGGATATCGTTTCGCCTACGGTGACCTTGCATGCCGAACGCCTCAGATAACCTCGCCACGACCCATGAACCCCCGCTCTACCTGGGCATGGCGATGTGGGCCAACACCGACTGGCAAGGCAGCCTGCTGCCCGCCCACGGCGACGTGGAGCTGCGCGACTACGCCAGCGTGTTCAACGCTGTGGAGGGCAATACCACCTTCTACAGCGGCATTCCCAAGGCGGAGACGGTCGCGGCCTGGGCCGAGCAGGCGCCCGAGACCTTTCGTTTCTGCTTCAAGCTGCCCAGCCAGCTGACCCATGGCAAGCGCCTGCGCGACATCGACAATGAGTTCGAACGCTTCATCGAGCGCCTCTCACCGTTGAAAGATCGTCTAGGGCCGATCATGGTCCAGCTACCCAGAGATTTCGGCCAGGGCGAGCTGCCGACCCTCGAGCGATTACTCACTCACTGGCCACGGGAGATACCCTGCGCGGTCGAGGTCCGGCACAGTGATTTTTTCCACAAGGGGGCACCAGAACAGGCATTCAACCGCTTGTTGATAAGTCAAGACGCCAATCGGGTCATGCTCGACGTGCGCGCGCTCTTTGCCACACCCTCAGGGCTTGACAACCGGCTCGCCAAGGCGCAGGGCGAAAAGCCGAAAGTCCCATTACACGTGCTCTGCACGGCGGTCAATCCCGTTATTCGATTTATCGGGCACTTCGACGAAGCCATTAACCTGGCCCGTTTCGAACCGTGGATAGAACGCCTCACCCTGTGGATAAAACAGGGGAAAACCCCTTTTCTCTTTGTGCATACACCGGATAACCGCCAGGCGCCGGAACTGGCACGAAAGTTCTACAGTCGTATCGCCGAACGGATCGAATTGCCGTCGCTGGCCGAGTTCCCGGGAGAGCGACAGAATTCGCTGTTTTAGACAAATCTGAAACAGGCTGTTGATAACTCGAGCACGCTTCTTCGACCCCATGTCGCCCATCACGCAGGGTCAGTGACCGCCTGTCTGCGGTGCCGATGCGTGGGGAATACTCCGCTTAAAGTTGATCTTCACGTAAAGGTTAAACGGCGCTAGGGTAGGGAAAATCAGAAAAGAGAATAACGTTGTGTCCGGCCAGACCTACGCCATTGGCGAACTCGCGCAACACTTCGATGTGACCACCCGCACCATCCGCTTCTACGAGCAGGAGGGCCTGCTCTCCCCCGAGCGGCGCGGCAAGACTCGCGTCTACCACGAGAAGGATCGCGTTCGCCTCAAGCTCGCCCTGCGCGGCAAGCGTCTCGGTTTCTCGCTGATCGAGATTCGCGAAGTGCTCGATCTCTACGACACCCGCCATGACGGCAGCATCCGCCAACTCGAGCGCCTGCTCGAGATCCTCGCCGATAAACGCGCCAACCTCGAACGCCAGCTCGAAGACATCCGCATCATGCAGCGCGAGCTGGATCAGGTCGAAGAACGGTGCAAAGGTGCATTGGGAGAGTTGAAGGCGGCGGAACAGGGTCACTGAGCGCTGGTTGGTACACACGGTTCTGCTCTACGGCTCCTTCGATGGTAGTCATCTGCACGGAGCAACGGCATGCAACATGACCTGGAAGCCAACAAGCGCAATGCGATCGCCTTCTATCGCACGGCCTATCTCGGCGACCCTGCCCTTGCCGTCGAGACATATGTCGGCGCCGATTACATCCAGCACAACCCGGTAGTCGGTAATGGAAAGCAAGCGTTCATCGACTACTTCACGGCAATGGCTGAGCAGTATCCCGGGAAGGAAATCGAGTTCCTGCGCGCGGTGGCCGAAGCCGATCTGGTATCCCTACACACGCACCAGACCTGGCCCGACGGCGATGAGTACGTCACGATGGATTTTTTCCGTTTCGACGACAACGGCAAGATCGTAGAACACTGGGATTCCATCCAGAGAATTCCGCATGAAACCAAGAACGGAAATCCGATGTACTGAGTACCTGCGGCTAGCGCTTCAATCTGGCCGTTCCCGTGACGGCAAGCGGCCAGTGACCCTCATACTTCCTAAATAATCTTCGGTTCTCGACGTACCGGCGCCCTCGACCTGACGCCAAGACTGATTAATGCTTTCGTGGCGTTGTTTCCAATGTAATGCTTGGTTACTGTGCGTAGAACTACATAAAAGATGGCTTACAGAGTCACAAGCTCACAAGGGACAGCCGCGCTGGGATGATGGCAACTATCGTCATCCTCCATGGCTGGCGGTAGCGTGGCTGCCTTCACCAAAAAACCAACCGGACGACCCACCGCTACATGGCTGTGTCTATGTACAGTCATATCGGGCTCAGCAAAACGCGCGAGCACGCGACTTCTGCAAAGCACGCGTAATTATTCTGCGAGTCCTTTGAAATCAATGTGCTAAGCGTGAAAGAGCGTTATAGATAAAATTATTGAACGCGGGAGCTTGTTAAAATGGCAAACGGAGCGGGCTACCTAATACCTGTTATGAATATCTATACAGGAAAGCCCGGCCTTGAGGAGCGCATAGATGAATGATGAAGCTGAACATGAGCTAATAATATCTGTAGATTTCGACAATTTTGTAACCAGATTTGATCTGGACGAAATTTTGGGCTCGATTGATAGAATCATAGAACAAGAGATATTTTGGGGTGTCTATCCACCGTGGCTCTTGGAAGAGGAGGTCTTTGGCCCCTTATACGAGCACAGATTCCATCAACCAAGAATGACCTATTTGGGTATTCGGTCTATAAATTCCGGATCGCTCATCATTGGTGCGTTTATAGGCGGTGCAGTTCTCACTTATGTAGGTACAAGGTTTGCGCGGGGTGTAGATGAAAGCCTCTTCGCTGATGAGCTAAAAAGATCTGGTCGTATAATGGGGGATTCATTAGGCAGAATGCTCTCGAGAATTAATGCCTGGGCAGAGCGTTATGTGAAAAAACAATACGAAAAAGGCGGCAATGTCAGGGCGATTAAAGCAATGGCCAAGCCAGACGATGAGCAAACGCACAAAAACTCATAACCAGCGCAGGCACAGCGACGGCTTTTCGTTGCGGCTTTGCCTTCACTACAAATTCGCGCGTGCTGCGGGCATTATGCCTGAAAGGAGTCGACATTGAATTTCTTAAAGTATGATCTTGGTAATCTCAAGAGAGGCGAGGTGGTTGAGGTAACTTTGTCTAGTGGCGCGAATGTTCGGTTGATGGATAGCTCTAATTTCAACAGCTATAAGAACGGACGGAGACATAGATTCTATGGTGGGTTAGCTAAGAAATCACCAATACGAATAGCAGTTCCGAATTCTGGCCACTGGTACGTTGCTGTTGACATGCAAGGATTGCGCGGCAGTACAAATGCCTCTGTTCGTGTTGTGCCGGGGGTCTTGCCCGAAATCCAGGAACGCCCGCTTTCTGAAGTACCGAGTTTGGTGCGGGACAATGTTCCACCTCCTACAGAAACTGGTGGAGATACGCATGATGTGTTTATCTCTCATGCGTCAGAAGATAAAGATGAATTTGTTAGGCCACTCGCCAACGCATTAATAAATGAAGGCCTGAACGTTTGGTACGACGAAATGACGCTTAGGATTGGAGATAGCCTGAGGCAAAAAATTGACAGAGGCTTAGCTAATAGTCGCGTTGGGCTGGTAGTTCTTTCCCCTTCGTTTATTTCAAAGGGCTGGACCAATTACGAACTTGACGGAATTGTTACGCGTACAGTCTCAGGCGAGCAGGTTCTACTGCCGATTTGGCATAATATTACAAAGCAGCAAGTTGTTGATTATAGTCCGTCTCTGGCTGATAAAGTTGCTAGGAGCACCGCCACTCATACCATCAATGAAATCGCGGCTGAAATCGCCGAGCTTATAAGGTCGAGGGCATAAAAAATTGCTGCTCTTGGAAAAATTATTCGCTACGCTCGCACTTTTCCGGTGCGCGAGCATTAAAGGGGTGCGAGCTAAATTGGCTCATATAATCCGAGAAGAAAAGCTCCGCAAACAGCGGATAGGAAAAGTTCAAAGAAGGAGGCATCTGGCTCAATTTTACAGAAAAACGGATCAACAGGAAGTAAAAGTCGGGGCTTTGTGCACTCTGTAGTGTGAACCAAGCTTCTACTCGCGATCACTTCCCCCCAAAACTATCTTTCCTACGCCTCGGCCTACTTTGATTAACTTACCCGCTTGTTTTGAGTGCAACAATTCGGCTTCCGATCTCGATGATCTCTTCAATGTCTATCTCAGCATGCATACAGATGTAAATAACGATATCGCTCGGCAGCTTTTTACTGATAAAATCACTCGAAATTTGCGACAGGATCAAAACCTCCTGCAGCGCATACATAAAAAATCCAGGCGTGTCTTTTTTTGAATAAAGCGGGTCAGCTAAAGTCTCGTTTAGGAGTATTTTAGGATTAAAGAGCGCATACGGAAGTGATTTAAAGAACGATCAGGCAAGTTGCCTATAAATATGCAGTCGCTCCGGAAGATCCAAGACATTCCCTATGGATTTTTGAGTTTTATGGTGCTCATTGGGTAAGCGGCTACACGTTGCCTGCCCAGCTTTAAAAAGTGCAGATTGTTGGACAGCTACTACGCTGCGCTCCGTACCTGCCGCAATTGAAAGCGTTATATTTTGGTAAGTATAAATGATGAATTCAATATACAAGATTGAGGGGCTTTGTGATAATCAGTTTGCTATCATGCCTCACCCGCAAGGTGGTGATTTTCTCGAACAGAGTATAGAGGAAATCAGGTTGTCAGGTTATGACGTCGTTGTTTCCATGCTGACGAGTGAAGAACAAGCGGAGCTCGAACTTCTTGCTGAAGGAGACGTTTGCCAGAACAAGGAAATTTTGTACCTTAACTTTCCGATCAGAGATGAAGTGGCCGATAGTGATACAGAAGTGATGCAGTTCATCGATTCCTTGGCGCTTTTGCAACAAGAGAAGAGAAAAATAGTATTTCACTGTCGGGGGGGCGTAGGGCGCTCGTCGATGATGCTAAGCCTTTTGGCTGCAAGGCTGGGAGTGGAACCAGAAAACTCCTTCGAATTAATTACGATATCTAGAGGTGAGCAAGCGCCCGAGACGGAGTTCCAAGGGCAGTGGGTAGCCAGGTTATCAAAAAGCTGATCGGACTCATGCACCTTGCTTCAAACAATAATCATAATACGTAAAGCTCGGGCCAGTTTATCAATGGCTGCGGGCTTTTCTGTTTTCAGCGACGCGATAACTGCGCCGCCGGAGCCACACCCACCTTGGACCGATTCGGCCTGTCAGTGGGTTTTATTATCTATATACCTGTCTCCGCCAACTTCTTCCAGATCCACGCCGCCGACGGTGCCGAAGCCTTTTGGTAGGTAAATCACGTCTTCCGTCGAGATATGACTGACGATGCCTGAGCGTCAGACTTACGCAGGTATCTCTACGCATCGCTGCATGTGCTTTTGTCAGCCGCCCCTACCTGAGAGGGCTCGCAATTTTTCATCCCTGCACCAACCTGGAACTCTGACTGTCAGCTCGCGCAGTCACGACCATGCACGCGGGATCAACCGAGTACTGACGATGGATTGGCTGACATTCATTTCGAGCCTTGTCCGGTCGCTGGCCTGGCCGGTGTTCGCCCTGATTCTCGCGCTTCTCTTCCGCGACCAGATCCTGCAGTTTGGGTCCTTCATCAAGAAGCTGCGGGCCGGACCCATCGAGGCTGAGTTCGAGCACGACCTCGAACAGTTGCGCTTGCTGTCGCCGGGTCGGGGTAACCTCGTCGGTGTGCGTGCTGGTCAAGAGGAGACGTTTCTCACCGAGCTGGCCGAGCGCCATCCTCGCACGACTATACTGGAGGCGTGGACTCGGCTGGAGCGTGCGGCCCGCGCGTCGCTATCGTCACAGGAAAGCGGTGAGCGGGGCCCGGGCGAGGTATCAGCGGCTCGGCTACCGGAGCTGCTGGTAAGGGCAGGGCTGATCGATCAGCCGCAGGTGACGCTGTATCACGAGCTGCGGCGTCTGCGTCGCGAGGTGGCTCGCGATCTGGAGCCGACAAAAGAGGCAGCACACGCCTATGTCGAGTTGTCTCTAGCGTTTCAGTCTCAGCTAGATCGCGCAGCCCTGAACAGTTGATCCATAAATGGCTAGCGCGCCGCCAACGCCACATCCACCTTCGACCAATTTGGCCTGCCGAGTGTCAGCGTCAGGATTAACCGCGGGGAATAACATGAACCAGGACGAGATCAAGGCACTGTTCGACCAGCAGGCGGCAAGCTACGACCAGCAGTGGGCCAAGACGTCACCGATTCGGAATTGTCTGCATCTGTTGCTGGGGTCGTTGTTCGCGGATTTGCCGGCGGAGGCACGAATCCTCTGTGTCGGGGTGGGGACGGGCGATGAGCTGTTCTATCTCGCCTCACAGCATCCTGGTTGGCGTTTTACGGCCGTGGAGCCGTCGGGGCGTATGCTCGACGTCTGTCGGGAAAGGGCCGAGCAGGAAGGTGTGACGTCTCGCTGCACCTTCCATGAGGGGTATCTGGAGTCACTACCCACCGCCGAGCTACACGATGCCGCGACCTGCCTGCTCGTCTCGCAGTTCATCACGAATCTCGACGAGCGCTCCGGTTTCTTCCGTGGCATTGCCGCGCAACTCAACTCGGGTGGCATTCTCGCAAGCGCCGACCTGGCGTCAGACATCGCGTCACCCGAATATGACGTACTGCTTCACGCGTGGATGAACATGATGTCCGCGGCCGATGTCTCCGAAGAGATGATGGCGCGGATGCGCCATGCCTATGCGCATGATGTCGGTGTGCTACCGCCAGCGCGAATTGCCTCGATCATCGAGGCAGGCGGTTTCGAACTTCCGGTGCCGTTTTTCCAGGCGGGGTTGATCCATGCATGGCTTTCCCGCCGGGCTTGAGTGAATACCCCTCTATCCTTGGAAGCGATTCCTGCAAGCCCGTGAGTTGGCTAGGGGGTTCCATTATGAAGAGGTTCGCTTCGCAGCCAGCGCCACCCCCACCCTCGACCGATTCGGCTTGCCGATGGTCTGTGTTATCCGCACCCCTGTCTCTGCCAAGTTATCCAGATCCACGCCGCTGTCGATGCCGAGGCCGTTGAGCAGGTAGATCACGTCTTCCGTGGCGACGTTGCCGGTGGCGCCCTTGGCGTAGGGGCAGCCGCCGAGGCCGGCGACGGCGCTGTCGATCACGCCGATGCCCTCTTCGAGCACGGCGTAGAGGTTGGCCAGCGCCTGGCCGTAGGTATCGTGGAAGTGGGCGGCGAGCTTGTCCCTGGGGATATCGCGGCCCACGGCGTCGAGCAGGCGCTTGGCCTCGAGCGGGGTGCCGACGCCGATGGTATCGCCCAGCGAGATTTCATAGCAGCCCATCTCATAAAGCGCGTGGGAGACCTCGGCGACCCGCTGGGGGGCGACTTCGCCTTCGTAGGGGCAGCCGAGCACGCAGGAGACATAGCCGCGCACGCGCACGCCGGCTTCCCGGGCGCGTTCGACCACCGGTTCGAAGCGCGCCAGCGATTCGGCAATCGAGCAGTTGATGTTCTTGTGCGAGAAGGCTTCGCTCGCCGCCGCGAAGACGGCGACTTCCTCGACGCCGCATTCGAGCGCGGCTTCCAGCCCTTTGAGATTGGGCGTGAGCGCGGAGTAGATCACGCCCGGCCGGCGGCGAATGCCGGTCATTACCTCGCGGTGATCCGCCATCTGCGGCACCCATTTGGGCGAGACGAAACTCGCCGCTTCGATCCGCTTAAGCCCCGCCGCGCCGAGCCGCTCGATCAGTTCCAGCTTGGCGGCGGTGGCGATGGGCTCGGCTTCGTTCTGCAGTCCGTCCCGCGGGCCGACCTCCACCACACTGACTTGCTTCGGCATCCCCATCTCACTTTCCTCGGCTCTGTCTGAAAAATGCCTGCGCTCGCCCATACTGCGTTAAAAATTGGCTCAAGATACTCATTTACACCCGCGTAAACTCCGCTCTTTCGCCAATTTTTGCCTTGTCTGGCCTTCGCTCGCCGACTTTTCAGATAGAGCCTAATTCGCTTCGGCACTGGCGTCGGCGTTGGCGAATGCGAGCAGCTCATCCCCCTGCGCCACGGCGTCCCCCACCGCGACATGGAAGGCTTCCACCGCGCCGTCGGCGGGGGCGCTCAGGGTGTGCTCCATCTTCATCGCTTCTACCACCACCAGCGGCGTGCCTTTCTCCACTGTCTGTCCGGGGTCGACCAGCAGCGCCACCACTGTGCCGTGCATCGGCGCGGTCAGCTTGGCTTCGGCCTCTTGCGGTAGATGGTCGGCGCGGTCGGCGCGGCGCCAGATCAGGCGCGATTCCACACTGGCGGCGGTGAGCACGATGGTGTCGCCTTCGCTGGCTGGGTCGAGCCGGGCGAAGAGGCGCTGGCGATGGCCATCCAGGGTGAGCGCCAGGGTGTCGTTATCGAGGCGCTGGCACTGCCCGGCGAGCCGGCTCGTCTCCTCGCCGCCGCGCTGCACCTGGAGCTGCCAGGTCGCCTGTGCTGGCTCCTGTGCTAGACCCTGAGTCAGCCCCTGGGTGGCGATCACCTCGTACGCGCCGCTGCCGTCGGTCTCCTGAAAGGCGAGACGTAGCCGGCGCGGCGCGTTGAGCCGCCAACCGTCGCGACGCTGCCAGGGGTCGTCTGTGCGCGGCGCTCCGTCGATGTGGCTCCTGGCGAGCTGATCTCTCGTAAGCTGATTCATGGCAAGCCGATCTATAGCAACCAGGGCCGCGCGGGCGATATCGGCGTCGGTGGCGTGGGGCGCGGCGAACAGATCGTCGTGATGATGCTCGATGAAGCGGGTATTCAGCTCGGCGGCGATGAAGTCCGGGTGGGTCACCAGCCGCTGCAGGAAACGGCGATTGGTGGTCACGCCGCTGATATCCAGCGCGGCCAGGGCGCGGGCCATCTCGGCCAGGGCCTGGCCGCGATCCTCACCGTGGACGATCAGCTTGGCCAGCATCGGGTCGTAGTGCATGGTCACCGTGTCGCCGGCCTCGACGCCGCTATCCAGGCGGATTCGGCCGTCCCGGTCCGCCAGCGGCAGCGTAAAGCGCAGCAGCTTGCCGGTGGCGGGGAGGAAGTCGTTGTCCGGGTCTTCGGCGTAGAGCCGCGCTTCGATGGCGTGGCCGGTGAGCGTCAATTCGTTCTGCGCCTTGGGCAGCGCCAGGCCGGCGGCGACCCGTAGCTGCCACTCGACCAGGTCCTCGCCGCTGATCATCTCGGTCACCGGGTGCTCGACCTGCAGCCGGGTGTTCATCTCCATGAAGAAGAACGGCGAGCCGTTCTCCTGCGTGGTCTCGGCGGCGGCATCCAGCAGGAACTCCACCGTGCCGGCGCCGACATAGCCGATCTCCTGGGCGGCGCGCACCGCGGCCTCGCCCATCTCGCGACGCAGCGCCTCGGGCAGGTGGGGCGCAGGGGCCTCTTCGAGCACCTTCTGGTGGCGCCGCTGCACGCTGCAGTCGCGCTCGAACAGGTAGACGCCGCCCCCGAGGCTGTCACAGAACACCTGCACTTCGACATGGCGTGGCTGGGTCAGATACTTCTCGATCAGCATGCGCTCATCGCCGAAGGCGGCGCGGGATTCGCGGCGGCAGCCGTCGAGCGCCGCCTGGAACTCGCGCTCGGACTCGACCACCCGCATGCCCTTGCCGCCGCCACCGGCGCTGGCCTTGAGCAGCACCGGGTAGCCGATCTTGCCGGCTTCTTCCCGCAGCAGGGCATCGTCCTGCGCTTCGCCGTGATAGCCGGGCACCAGCGGCACGCCGGCGCTGGCCATGCGCGCCTTGGCCGCGGCCTTGTCGCCCATGGCGGCGATGGCGCTGGCCGGCGGGCCGATGAAGACGAGCCCGGCGGCGTCGCAGGCGGCGACGAACTCGGCGTTCTCGGAGAGAAAGCCGTAGCCCGGGTGAATGGCGTCGGCGCCGCTGCGCTCGGCGGCGGCGATGACCTTGTCGATGGCGAGATAGCTCTCGCCGGCCGCCGCCGGGCCGAGGCGGATCGCTTCGTCGGCCTCGCGCACGTGGCGGGCGCGGGCGTCGGCATCCGAATAGACCGCGATGGTGCGCAGGCCAAGGCGCCGCGCGGTGCGGATCACCCGGCAGGCGATCTCGCCGCGGTTGGCGATCAGCACGGCGCGCAGCGGGCGGGGCGCAGTGGCGAGACTCATGAGCGCGGCTCCTTGTCGCCGCCGCTGGCCACGAGCCAGGCGGGCGGGCGTTTGTCGAAGAAGGCGGCCAGCCCCTCCTGGCCTTCGGCGCTGACCCGCAGCTCGCTGATGGTGCGGCACGCGGCCTCGCGGGTGGCGTCGCTCTCCGGTTCGCGGGCGATCTGCGCGAGCAGCGCCTTGGTGGCGCGCTGGGCCTGGGGAGAGGCGGCGAGCAGGGTGTCGATCTGGCGTTCGATCTCTTCATCCAGCGCGTCGCCAGTCACCACCTGGTGTACCAGCCCCAGTTCGCGGGCGGTGGCGGCGTCGATCACCTCGGCGGTCAGCGCGTAGCGGCGCATCTGGCGGGCGCCGATGGCGCGCTGGACATAGGGCCCGACCACTGCCGGCGAGAGGCCGATCTTGACCTCGGAGAGGCAGAAGCGCGCCGCATCCGAGGCGATCACCAGATCGCAGCAGGCGGCCAGCCCCACCGCGCCACCGTAGGCCGCACCCTGCACCCGGCAGAGCGTGGGGCAGGGTAGGGTGTCCAGCCCGTGCATCAGGCGCGAGAGCTGGCGCGAGTCGGCCAGATTGTCGTCGACGCTGTAGTCGACCATGCGCTTCATCCAGGCGAGATCCGCCCCGGCGGAGAAGTGCTTGCCCTGGGAGCCGAGCACCACCACCCGCACCTCGCCGCTCGCAGCCATGGCGTGGAGGCGCTCGAGATGGGCGTTGAGCGCGGCGATCAAGACGTCGTCGAAGGCGTTGTGCACCGCGGGGCGGTCCAGCGTCAGCTGCGCGACGCCGCGAGAGTCGATGGTCAAACGAGTGAAGCTATCGGATATGGCTGCCATGGCGGCCTCTCATGATCATGTTTGCTTCGAGCTTCGAGCTTCGAGCTTCGAGCTTCGAGCTTCGAGCTTCGAGCAGCTCGTGGCTCGCTGCCCGTCGCTCGTGGCTTGGCGCGAAGCGCCTACATCCGGAACACGCCGAAACGCGTCTCTTCGATTTCGGCGTTTAGAGCCGCGGAGAGTGCCAGGCCGATCACATCGCGGGTCTGCAATGGATCGATCACACCGTCGTCCCACAGCCGGGCGCTGGCGTAGTACGGGTGCCCCTGGCGCTCGTACTGTTCGCGAATCGGCGCCTTGAAGGCGGCTTCCTCGTCTTCCGGCCAGCCGCTGCCGTCGCGCTCCATCTGCTCCCGTTTCACCTGCGCCAGCACGTTGGCCGCCTGTTCGCCGCCCATCACCGAGATGCGCGCGTTGGGCCACATGAACAGCAGGTTGGGGTCATAAGCACGGCCGCACATGCCGTAATTGCCGGCGCCGAAGCTGCCGCCGATCAGCACGGTGAACTTGGGCACCTTGGCGCAGGCCACGGCGGTGACCAGCTTGGCGCCGTGCTTGGCGATGCCCTCCTGCTCGTACTTGGAGCCGACCATGAAGCCGGTGATGTTCTGTAGAAAGATCAGCGGGATCTGGCGCTGGGCGCAGAGTTCGATGAAGTGCGCGCCCTTCTGCGCGGACTCCGAGAACAGCACCCCGTTGTTGGCGACGATGCCCACCGGGTGGCCGCACCAGTGGGCGAAGCCGGTGACCAGGGTGTCGCCGTAATAGCGCTTGAACTCGTCGAAGTCGGAGTCGTCCACCAGCCGCCCGATCACCTCGCGCACGTCATACGGCTTGCGCAGGTCGGTGCCGACGATGCCGTAGAGCTCCGAAGGGTCGAGCCGCGGCGGGCGGGATTCCCGCAGCGCCAGCTTGCCGCGCTTGCGCCAGTTGAGCCGGGAGACCGCGCGGCGGGCGAGCTGCAGCGCATGGGCATCGTTCTCGGCGTAGTGGTCGACCACGCCGCTGATCTTTGCGTGCACATCCGCGCCACCGAGATCCTCGGCGGTGATGGTCTCGCCGGTGGCAGCCTTCACCAGCGGCGGCCCGCCGAGAAAGATGGTGCCCTGGTTGCGCACGATGATCGATTCATCGGCCATCGCCGGCACGTAGGCGCCGCCGGCAGTGCAGGAGCCCATCACCACCGCGATCTGCGGGATGCCAGCGGCGGAGAGCGTGGCCTGGTTGTAGAAGATGCGGCCGAAGTCGTCGTGGTCGGGGAAGACCTCGTCCTGCGCCGGCAGGTAGGCGCCGCCGGAGTCGACCAGGTAGAGGCAGGGCAGGCGGTGCTTGCGGGCGATCTCCTGGGCGCGCAGGTGCTTCTTCACCGTCAGCGGGAAGTAGGTGCCGCCCTTGACCGTGGCGTCGTTGGCGACGATCACGCACTCCACACCGCTGACCCGGCCGATGCCGGCGACCACCCCTGCAGCGGGCACCGGGGTGTCGTAGACCTCGTGGGCCGCCAGCGCGCCGATCTCGAGGAAGGCCGCGCCCTCGTCGAGCAACTGGTCGATGCGCTCGCGCACGAACAGCTTGCCGCGGGACTCGTGCCGGGCGCGTGCCTTGTCGCCGCCGCCCCGGGCGATCTCGGCGCTCAGCGTGTGGAGCTTGTCGACCTCCGCTCGCAGCGCCTGGGCATTGGCCTGGAAGGCCTCGGCGCGGGGGTTGATCTGGCTACTCAGTATGGCCATGGAAATCCTCTTACGAGCTACGAGCTACGAGCTACGAGCTACGAGCTACGAGCAGTTCGAGGCTCGAAGCCCGAAGCCCGATGCTGATTTATGCCGATTCCGCGAAAAGCTCGCGCCCGATCAACATCCGCCGAATCTCGCTAGTGCCGGCGCCGATCTCGTAGAGCTTGGCGTCGCGCAGCAGCCGCCCGGTGGGGTACTCGTTGATATAGCCGTTGCCGCCGAGCAGCTGGATGGCATCCAGCGCCATCTGGGTCGCCTTCTCGGCGCAGTAGAGGATCACCCCGGCGGCGTCCTTGCGGCTGGTTCGGCCGCGGTCGCAGGCGCCGGCCACGGCGTAGAGATAGGCGCGGCAGGCGTTGAGCGTGGTGTACATGTCGGCGAGCTTGCCCTGGATCAGCTGGAACTCGCCGATCGCCTGGCCGAACTGCTTGCGCTCATGGACGTAGGGCACCACCACGTCCAGACACGCCTGCATGATCCCGATCGGGCCGGCGGCGAGCACCGTGCGCTCGTAGTCGAGCCCGCTCATCAGTACGCGTACGCCACGGTTCTCCTCGCCCAGCACGTTCTCCGCCGGCACCTGGCAATCCTCGAACACCAGCTCGCAGGTGTTGGAGCCGCGCATGCCCAGCTTGTCGAGCTTCTGCGCGGTGGAGAAACCGGCGAACCCCTTCTCGATCAGAAAGGCGGTGATGCCCTTGGCACCGGCCTCCGGGTCGGTCTTGGCGTAGACCACCAGCACGTCGGCGTCGGGGCCGTTGGTGATCCACATCTTGTTGCCGTTGAGTACGTAGTGATCGCCGTGTCTGTCGGCGCGCAGACTCATCGAGACCACGTCCGACCCGGCGCCGGGTTCGGACATCGCCAGCGCCCCCACGTGCTCGCCGCTGATCAGTTTGGGCAGGTACTTGGCCTTCTGCTCGGCGGTGGCGTTGAGCTTGATCTGGTTGACGCAGAGATTGGCGTGGGCGCCGTAGGAGAGCCCCACCGAGGCGCTGGCCCGGGAAATCTCCTCCATGGCGATACAGTGGGCCAGGTAGCCCATGCCGCTGCCGCCGTCGTCTTCGCTGACGGTGATGCCGAGCAGGCCCATGTCGCCGAACTTCTGCCACAGGTCCGCGGGGAAGACGTTGTCGTGGTCGATCTGGGCCGCGCGCGGGGCGATCTCGTCGCGGGCGAAGGCGTTGACCTGCTCGCGCAGCATGTTCAGCTCGTCGTCGAGGCCGAAATCGAGCTCGGTGTAGGGGGCGTGCATCGGATGATCCTCCGCTGTCGATGGACGAGAACGCCGGGCCGCGGGCGAATAGGCTCGCAGGTGTTCTCGACTTTATACGTTGACGTTAACGTCAATAATCAGATGCGGCTAGAGCCCCTCGACCATGGTCTAGGCTCTTCAAGAAAGATCTAGGATCGTCGGGCCTCCTCCGGCACCGCCGCCCGATCCAGCAGCAGGATCTTGCCGTCGGCCTCGGCGACGATCTCGTCGCGCTGGTTGCGGCAGTGCCCCGCCAGCACCGCAATGCCGCCCCGATGGTGAGGTTTGGCGATCAGCTCGGCGATGCGCCACTCGGTGGTCAGGGTGTCACCGGCGAGGACCGGGGCCAGAAACCGACAGTCGTGCGCCAGATAGGCCACCGCGGTGGCATAGAAATACATGCCGATGGAAGCGGTCATGTAGGCCGAGGTCATCGGCCCGTGCAGGATGCGCTGGCCGAAGCGTGTCTGTCTGGCGAAGGCGTCGTTGCTGTGCAGCGGGTTGAAGTCGCCGAACAGGCCACAGGCCTGGACGATATGCGCCTCGGTAATGGTCAGGGTCTGGCCGAAGGTGTCATCGACGGCGATCTCGTCGAAAGCGTTGCCGACAAAATTCATGCAATCACTCCTGGGCTCGCAAGGGGCGTGTTCATGGGGTCTCGTCGCGATCCAGCGTTCGCAGTGCCTTGCGCACGATCTTGCCGGTGGCGGTCATCGGGAATTCGTCGACGAAGTGGATCTCGCGCGGGTATTCGTGGGCCGCCAGGCGCGAGCGCACGTGCTGCTGCAGCGTCTCCACCAGCGCCGGGGAAGCGTCCCAGCCGTCGGCGAGCACCACGTAGGCGGCGACGATCTCGGTGCGTAGCTCATCGGGTTTGCCCACCACGGCGGCCATGCGCACCGCCGGGTGGCCCAGCAGGCAGTTCTCGATGGGGGCAGGGCCGATGCGGTAGCCGGCGCTGGTGATGACGTCGTCGTCGCGGCTGAGGAAGGTGAAGTAGCCCTCGGCATCGCGCCGACCCATGTCGCCGGTCAGCAGCCACTCGCCGGCGAACTTGGCCGCGGTCGCCTCCGGCTTCTGCCAGTAGTGCAGAAACATCACCGGGTCCGGCGCGCGCACCGCGATATGGCCGGTCTCGCCGTCGGCGAGCCGTTCACCCTCGGCGTCGACGATGGCCAGCTCGTGCCCCGGCACCGCCTTGCCGATCGCCCCCGGGCGGTGCACGCCGAGCGCCGCGCAGGCCGAGAGCACCATGTTGCATTCGGTCTGGCCGTAGAACTCGTTGATGGTGAGGCCGAAGGTCTCCTGCCCCCACGCCAGCAGCGCTTCGCCCAGCGACTCGCCACCGCTGGCGACGCTGCGCACGTCGAGCCGCCAGCGGCGTTGCGGCTGCTCGACCCGGCGCATCAGCTTGAGTGCGGTCGGCGGCAGGAACAGGTTGCGCACGCGGTGGCGCTCGATCAGCGCGAATGCCGCCTCCGGCGAGAACTTGAGCATGCGGTGGGCGACGATCGGCACCGCGTGGTAGAGCGCCGGCAGCAGCACGTCGAGCAGGCCGCCGATCCAGGCCCAGTCGGCCGGGGTCCACAGGCGGTCACCGGGCTGCGGCAGCAGGTTATGGGATATCTCCACCCCTGGCAGGTGTCCCAGCAGCACCCGGTGGCCGTGCACCGCGCCCTTGGGGCTGCCGGTGGTCCCGGAGGTGTAGATGATCAGCGCCGGCTCGTCGGGATGGGTGTCGCGGGTGACGAAAACCTCGCTGGCGGCGGCCAGCTCGGCGTGGAAATCGAGCGCGTCAGCGGTGGCGCGCCCCGGTTCGGGCACGGCATCGACGGTGTAGATCGCCTGCAGCGCCGGTAGCTGGTGGCGAATCTCGTCGAGCGTCGCCAGGCCGCGGGCATCGCTGACGATGGCGCGCATGCCGCAGTCGGCGAGCCGGTGATTCAGCGCCTCGGGGCCGAACAGGCTAAACAGCGGTACCGCGATCGCCCCCAGCTTGAAGCAGGCCAGATGCGCCAGCGCGGTCTCGTGACGCTGGGGCAGCAGCACCCCGACCCGGTCGCCGGGCTGAATGCCCTGGGCGACCAGGCTGTTGGCGAGTCGGTTGGCACCGCGCTGGAGCTCGGCGAAGGTGACCTCGCGGGTGCTGCCGTCGTCGCCGATCTCGATCATCGCCAGGCGCTTGGGGTTCTCCGCCCAGCGGTCACAGCAGACGCTGGCGATGTTGAACCGCGCCGGCACCTCCCACGCGAAGGTGGCGTGGAGGCGGTCGTAGTCGAGCCCTGCTGTCAGCAGTGCGCTGGGGTGGGCATCGTTCATCGGCTCAGAAACTCCCGAACAGAGTGCCCAGGGTGATCACCGCGACCAGGGTGATCATCGGCACCACGATGGTGACCGCGGCGATGTTGGGATAGGCCTGGCGATGGGTGAGGCCGCAGATCGCCAGCAGCGTGATCACCGCGCCGGAGTGGGGCAGGGTATCCATGCCGCCGGCCGCGATGGTGGCGACCCGGTGCAGCAGTTCGGGGTTGAGACCGACCGCATTGGCCATGCGCAGATAGTCGTCGCCGAGCACGCTGAGGGCGATGCTCATGCCGCCGGAGGAGGAGCCGGTGACCGCCGCCAGCACGTTCATCGAGACCGCCTCGGAGATCAGCGGATTGCCCGGCGCCAGGCTCAGCACCGCATCGCGGATGATGACGAAGCCGGCGAGGCTGGCGATCACCGCGCCGTAGCCGACCTCGGAGGCGGTATTGAACACCGGCAGCATCGAGCCGAAGCAGCCCTTGTTGATGGTCTCCTTGAGATCCACCCAGTGGCGCCAGCGGCTGACGACCAGCCAGGCGCAGGAGGTCAGCAGCGCGATGATGATCGCCCACAGCCCGAGCATCGAATTGGGGTCGAGGGCGCCGAAGCGTTCTTCCGGCAGCTGCGAGAAATCGAGACTCGGCAGAATCCAGTAGGTCAGCAGGCCGTTGAGCAGAATCACCATCACCAGCGGGGTGAAGGCAGCGACGGTGCCAATGACCGGCACCTCGGCGATATCGATCTTCTCGTTGGGGTGATGCCCGTAGCCCTCGCCCTGGCGCATCGCCTTGCTGGCACGGGACTGCAGCCACCAGGTGCCAAGACCCAGCATCATCGCGCCGGCGATGATGCCTAGCCCTGGTGCTGCGAAGCTGGTGGTCTGGAAGAACGGGATCGGGATCGCGTTCTGGATCGCCGGCGTGCCGGGGAGCGCGGTCATGGTAAAGGTGAACGAGCCCAGGGCGATGGCACCGGGAATCAGCCGCTTGGGCGTGCCGGTCTCGCGGAACAGCGCCGCTCCGATGGGGAAGACCGCGAACGCCACCACGAACAGCGACACGCCGCCGTAGGTGAGAATGGCGCAGGCCAGCACCACGGTCAGCACCACGTGGCGGGTGCCGAGGCGCTTGATGATCCAGTTGGCGATGGCATGCGCCGCACCGGAGTCGGCCATCAGCTGGCCAAACAGGGCGCCGAGAATGAACAGCGGGAAGAACTTGATCAGATAACCGCCGAGCGCACTCATGAAGGTGCTGGTATAGATCGGCAGCAGCAGCCCGGCTTCCCCGGACAGCAGTACCGCCAGCGACGCCATCAGCGGTGCCAGCAGCAGCACGGTGATGCCGCGATAGGCGAGGACGATCAGCAGGATCAGCGAGACAACGATAGCCAGTGTGCTCATGGGTCGATGGCCTTGGTCGGAGCTCCGGCACCATGACGGGTAGCGAGAGCCTTGTTGTTGTGGATGGACGTTGTTGTGAAAGGGCGTTGTTATGGTTGAGCGTTGCTGACAACGAGGTTTGCTGTGGATAAGTAGTGGGTAAGTCCCGGTAAGGGTGTGAATAAGCACGCCTGCCCGCTTCGGGACCCCATGGGACGAGATGACGATAGGTATTGATTAACGTTAACGTCAACGTGTTAATACGAGAACTAGCCTAAAGAGGGAGGCGTCGGCCTCCTTCGCTGTCTTCACCGGAGATCCCTGTCATGTCGATCTGGAAACGTCCCGCTTCCCTGGAAGCCCTCGCCACCCAGTGCCAGCAGACGCTGGTGGCGCATATCGGGATCGAGTTCACCGAGCTGGGTGACGACTGCCTGCGCGGTCGTATGCCGGTGGATGCGCGCACCCATCAGCCCTACGGTCTGCTCCACGGCGGTGCCTCGGTGGTGCTGGCGGAGACGCTGGGCAGCATTGCGGCGAACCTGTGTCTGGCCGACGAAAGCAAGATGGCGGTGGGGATGGAGATCAACGCCAACCACGTGCGCGCGGTGCGTGAAGGCTGGGTCGAGGGGTGTGCCCGGCCACTGCATCTGGGCAGCACCACTCAGCTTTGGGAGATCCGCATCGAGGACGAGCGCGGCCGGCTGGTATGCATGTCGCGACTGACCATGGCGGTGGTCAATCGGGGGTGACTCACTGACGCCGCCAACGTAGAGCCGAACGAGCGGGTGGCTACGCTTCGCGCTTTTCCAGCATGGTGGCGATCATCTCGGTGTGCTGGTCTCCCCAACTGCACAGTGGCCTGAGTGCTTCGCACAAGCTGTGGCCAAGCGGCGTCAGTGCGTAATCCACGCGGGGAGGAATCTCCCCGTGATCCGTCCGCGACACGACGCCATCCCGCTCCAGCATCTTGAGCTGCTGAATCAGCATCTTGTGACTGATGCCTCGGATGCTGCGCTTCAGCTCGCCATAGCGCAGTGAGCCACCCGCCAGGAAGTGGAGGATAAGCGGCTTCCACTTGCCGCCCATGACATGGAGCGTGGCGTCGAGACCACAGATGAAAGGGGAGGGTGCCAAGGTTTTCTCGTTCATTTTGATACTTACCAAAAGGTGCATACTTGTAGAAAAGAATGTTAATTCTTAACCTGCCTCCACCTCAATACCAGGAGTGCAGACGGATGGGTAAGCTACAGGGAAAGACCGCCGTGATCACAGGCGGTGCATCGGGGATCGGCCTGGCCACGGCGAAGCGTTTCACGACGGAAGGGGCGTTCGTCTACCTCTTCGGGCGCAGACAGCAAGCTCTCGACGAAGCAGTGGCCGAACTCGGCTCCCATGCGCGTGCCGTCCGGGGTGACGTCACGAAGTCGGCAGATCTCGATCGCCTGTTCTCGACGGTGAAATCCGAAAGGGGCAGTCTCGATATCCTGTTCGCGAACGCCGGGGTCGGTGAGCTGGTGGCTCTCGGTGCGATCACACCCGAGCATTTCGACCGGACGTTCGATATCAACGTCAGGGGCACGCTGTTCACGGTGCAAAAGGCGCTGCCTTTGATGCCAGCCGGCAGTTCGATCATTCTGACGGGGTCAACGGTAGGCGTGACGGGGACGCCGGCAATGAGCGTCTACAGCGCCTCCAAGGCGGCCGTTCGCAACCTCGCCAGGAGCTGGGCCCAGGATCTCCGAGGCAGCGGTATTCGGGTCAACGTGCTGTCACCCGGTCTGACGGAGACGGACACGGTGAAAGGGCTACTGAGCGACGACATCTTGACCGGACAGATGCAGGCAACGCCACTTGAACGGATGGGGGATCCCGCCGAAACGGCTGCGGTAGCCGCGTTTCTCGCTTCCAGTGACAGTAGCTACATGACCGGTGGCGAAGTCTTCGTCGATGGCGGCTACGCACAGGTATAGCGTCCTCGAGGGCGATCGTCATGGGATGGCAATCCGAAGGAGCCTGTTGCCTGGGGCGCGGTGCGAGACGACTTTTCGTACGAACCTAGACCGTGTCCAGCGGTTACTCCAGCCCCAGTTCATTGCTGGTGGTCTGGCGCATGCGGAATTTCTGCACCTTGCCGCTGACGGTCATCGGGAAATCGTCGACGAACTTCACGTAGCGCGGAATCTTGTGGTGGGCGATGCGCTCGCGACAGTAGGCGCGCACGCCCTCCTCGTCGAGCTCGGCGCCCTCCACCAGGCGAATCCAGACCGCCACCGCCTCGCCGTAGTGGTCGTCCGGCACGCCGAACACCTGGGCATCGGAGATCGCCGGGTGGGTGTAGAGAAACTCCTCGATCTCGCGCGGGTAGAGGTTCTCGCCGCCGCGGATGATCATGTCCTTGATGCGCCCGGTGATCGCCACATAGCCCGTATCGTCCATCATCGCCAGATCGCCGCTGTGCATCCAGCCGTGGGTGTCGATCGCCTGGCGGGTGGCGTCGTCGTTGTCCCAGTAACCCTGCATCACGCTGTAGCCTCGGGTGCAGAGTTCGCCGCTGGTGCCGCGCGGGAGCACCTGGCCGCTGGCCGGGTCGATGATTTTCACCTCCAGGTGCGGGTGAATGGTGCCGACGGTGGCGACGCGCTTCTCCAGCGGCGCGTCGGTGCGCGTCTGCAGGCTCACCGGGCTGGTCTCGGTCATGCCGTAGGCGATGGTGACCGCTTCCATGTGCATGCGCTCGATCACCCGTTTCATCACCTCCACCGGGCAGTTGGAGCCGGCCATGATGCCGGTGCGCAGGCTGGAGAGATCGAAGTTGGCGAACTCGGGGTGTTCGAGCTCGGCGATGAACATGGTGGGCACGCCGTAGAGAGCATCGGCGCGTTCCGCTTCCACCGCACGCAGGGTGGCCGTCGGGTCGAAGGCGGCGTTGGGGTAGATCATGGTGGCGCGGTGGGTGAGACACGCCAGGTTGCCCATCACCATGCCGAAGCAGTGGTAGAGCGGCACCGGGATCACCACGCGTTCCGCGGGCTGCAGGTTCATGCCGGCGCCGACGAAGTAGCCGTTGTTGAGAATGTTGTGGTGGGTCAGCGTCACCCCCTTGGGCGCGCCGGTGGTGCCGGAGGTGTACTGGATATTGATCGGGTCGTCGAACTGCAGTTCGGCCTGCAGTGCCGCCAGTCGTTCGGTGGGTACTGCCTCGGCAAGGGCGTGCAGCTCCTCCCAGTGCCACATGCCCGGGGTGGCGAGCTCGGGGTCGAGACATACCACCTGCCTGAGCTGGGGCAGGCTGGCGCAGTCGAGCCGGCGCTGCTCGTTGTGGGGGGTAGGGGCGTCGCGCAGTTCCGGGGCGAGCTGGCAGAGGATATCGACGTAGTGGGAGCGGATCTCACCACCGGCCCGGTGGGCGCCCTGCAGCACCAGTACCGAGAGCCCCGACTGCAGCAGCGCGTGCTCCAGCTCGCGTGCGCGGTAGGCCGGGTTGAGATTGACCAGGATCGCGCCGATCTTGGCGCTTGCCAGCTGGGTGAGCGCCCACTCCGCACAGTTGAGTGACCAGATACCGACCCGGTCGCCACGCTCCACCCCCATCGCCAGCAGGGCACGGGCGATGCGGTCGGCCTCCGCGCGCAGTTCGGCGTAGGTGTAGCGCAGGTTCTGGTGGCAGCTCACCAGCGCCTCGCGCTCCGGGCAGGCAGCGGCGGCGGCATCGAGGCAGTCGCCGATGGTCAGTCCCAGCAGCGGCTGCTCGCTGGTGCCGCTGACGTAGCTGGGTTGGTGACTGGGTGTGGCGCGGGTTGGCCCGGTCATCGTCATACCTCTCCTGGAGTGGATGTCGTGCGGCAGGGATGCCGGCACTCGCGTCTGCGGCTACGCGAGCCGTTCGATACCTACCGCCGTGGCCTCGCCGCCGCCGATACAGATCGCCGCGACGCCCCGGGTCATCCCATGGTGGGCGAGCGCGTTGAGCAGCGTGACCAGAATGCGCGCGCCGGAGGCGCCGATCGGGTGGCCCAGGGCGCAGGCGCCGCCGTGCACGTTGACCCGCTCGTGGTCGAGATCGAGTTCGTGCATGGCCGCCATCGCCACCACGGCGAAGGCTTCGTTGATCTCGTAGAGATCGACGCTCTCCCGCGACCAGCCGAGCCGCTGGTACAGCTTGCGCACGGCGTGGATCGGCGCCACCGGGAAGTCACCCGGGCGCATGGCGTGGCTGGCGTGGCCGTGGAGACGCGCCAGCGGGGTCAGCCCCTGGCGTTCGGCCTCGCGCTGGCGCATCAGCACCAGCGCCGCGGCGCCGTCGGAGATCGAACTCGAGTTGGCCGCGGTGACGCTGCCGCCCTCGCGAAAGGCGGGCTTGAGCTGGGGGATGCGCTCGAGATTGGCCTTGTGGGGCTGTTCGTCCTGGTCGACCCGGCGGGTGTCGCGGCCGGCGGGGGCGTCGAGGGTGACGATCTCATCTAGAAAGACGCCACTCTCGATCGCCTGGCGGGCGCGGGTCAGCGAGGCGATGGCATAGGCATCCTGGGCCTCGCGGCTGAAGCCGAAGGCCTGGGCACAATCTTCGGCATAGGTGCCCATCAGCCGCCCCGGCTCGTAGGCGTCCTCGAGCCCGTCGAGGAACATGTGATCGAGCACCTGGGCATGCCCCATGCGCAGCCCGGCGCGCGCCTTGGGCAGCAGATAGGGGGCGTTGCTCATGCTCTCCATGCCGCCGGCGATGGCGTGGGCGGCGTGACCCAGCGAGAGGGTATCGAACGCCTGCATCACCGCCTTCATGCCGGAGCCGCACATCTTGTTGACGGTGGTGCAGGGCGTCGACTCGGCCAGGCCCGCACCGAGTGCCGCCTGGCGCGCCGGTGCCTGGCCCTGCCCGGCGGGGAGCACGCAGCCCATGATCAGCTCGTCGAGGCTGTCGGGCGCCAGGCTGGCCTGTTCGAGGGCGCCGCGAATCGCCGCTGCGCCCAGCTGCGGGCAGGCAAGCCCGCCCAGGGCGCCTTGAAAAGCGCCCATCGGCGTGCGCTTGGCGCCGACGATGACGATCGGGTCGGGGGTGTTCATAGTCGGCTCTCCCATGCTGGTGAGGGATCGATACTCAGAGGGTGTTTACAAAATGCCTGCGCTCGACAATACGGCGTTGAAATCGACCTCAAAATACTCATTTACCCCTTGTAAACTCCGCTTTTTCGGCCGATTTCGCCTTGTCTTGCCTTCGCTCGTCGAATTTGTAAACACCCTCTCAGTCGCTTTTCACCGCGCACTCATGCGGATGGCGCCATCCAGGCGTATCACCTCGCCATTGAGATAGCGGTTCTCGAGGATCTGGCAGGCGAGCGCGGCGTACTCCTCGGCGTGGCCCATGCGCGGCGGGAACGGCACCTTGGCGTTGAGGCTCTCGCGCACCTCCTCGGGCATGCCCTGCATCATGGCGGTGTCGAAGATGCCGGGGGCGATCGCCATCACCCGGATGCCCGAGCTGGCCAGTTCGCGGGCGGCTGGCAGGGTCAGGCCGACCACGCCGGCCTTGGAGGCGGCATAGGCGGCCTGCCCGATCTGGCCCTCGTAGGCCGCCACCGAGGCGGTGTTGATCACCACCCCGCGCTCGCCGTCGTCCTCCGTCGCCGGGTTCTCCTGCATCGCCGCCACCGCCAGACGCAGCATGTTGAAGGTGCCGATCAGGTTGATGTCGACCACCCGGCGGAAGCTGTCGAGGCCGTGTACGCCGCGCTTGCCGTGGATCTTCTCTGCCGGCGCCACCCCGGCGCAGTTGATCAGCCCGTGGAGGGCGCCGAAGCGTTCGAGCGTCTCGGCGATCGCCCGCTCGCCGTCGGCTTCGCGGGTGACGTCGGCCTGCAGCGCCAGCGTGCGGGTGCCAAGCGCTTTTGCAAGGCGGCGGGCCGCTTCGATGTCCTGATCGACCAGCACCACGTTGGCGCCGTTGTCGACGAGCATGTTCGCCGTGGCGGCGCCCAGGCCGGAGCCGCCGCCGGTGACGATGAAGGTGCGTTCAGTCAGTTGCATGGGTCGGTTCCTCGTCGACAGCTCGATCGCCGAGATCGCGCAGGGGATGGCCATCGCGATCCCAAGGGGAAACGAAGCAGGCTGCGATATCGGCGTCGGATACCTCGCCGTGCCGGTGTTGCCATCGGGGAGTCTTGTCCTTGTCGATCAGCAGCGCACGCACCCCCTCGGCGATATCGCCGTGGGTGGCGCAGGCCAGCGACAGGTCGAGCTCGCTGCGCAGCGCCTCGGCCAGTGAGACGCGCCGGCAGCGCGCCAACTGGCGCAGGATCAGCCGCGCCGAGAGCGGTGAGCCGGCTGCCAGGCTGCGCGCGGCGCGGGCGATCCAGGCGTCGTCGCTGTCGCTGGCGGCGATGATCGCGGCGATCAGATCTTCGTCGCTGTCGGCGTCGGTCAGCGCGGCGATCGCTTCCTGCCGTGGTGCGACCTCGGCGGCCGGGGCGAGATCGCGGCTCGCCTCGGCGTGGGTGCGCAGCACCCGTTCGAGGGCCGGGCGCGGCCGGGACCAGTCGGCATTGAGCAGATCGTCGATCACCGCGTCGCGGCGTTCGGCGGCGATCAGGCGGTCGGCGAGACCGACGAACAGGGCGTCGGTGGCGTTGAGGCGGGCACCGGTCAGGCCGAGGAAGGTGCCACTGGCCCCCGGCATGCGGTTCAGGAACCAGCTCGCGCCCACGTCCGGGTAGAGGCCGATGGTGATCTCCGGCATGGCCAGCATCGAGCGCGGTGTCACCACCCGATGCGAGGTACCGGCCAGCAGCCCCATGCCGCCGCCCATGACAATGCCGTCGCCCCAGGCGACGATCGGCTTGGGATAGGTGTGGAGGGCGTGGTCGAGGCGATACTCGTGGGTGAAGTAGCGCGCCACGGCACCATCCGCGGCCTCGGGGTCACGGCCGGTGTGGCCTTCGGCGATGGCGCGATAGAGGGCGACCACGTCGCCGCCGGCGCAGAACGCCTTGTCGCCGGCACCCTCCAGCCACAGTGCGACTATCTCGGCGTCCTCGGCCCAGGCGTCGATCTGCGCCTGGATGGCATCGATCATCTCCAGCGACAGCGCATTGAGGCTCTTGGGGGCATCGAGGGTGATGCGCCCGAGGCGGTGGCCGTCGGCGGTGGCCAGGGTGTCGAATTGTACCGGCGCGCTCATGCCTGATCTCCGTCGCGGGTGTCATCGACGGCGCCCGGGGTCGCGTCCTCGCGCCAGCGCGGCGGGCGCTTGTCGAGGAAGGCGCCGATGCCCTCCCCCGGGGCGGCGGTGTCGAACAGCTCCATGAACAGCTCGCGCTCCATGCGGTAGCCGTGGGGCAGGCCGTGGTCGCGGGCGTTCATGATCAGGCGTTTGCAGCGCGCCAACGCGTCCGGGCTCTGGCCGCCGCTCTGCTCGGCCAGAGCCAGCGCGGTGGGCAGCGCCTGGCCGGCGTCGACCAGCTCCTCGACCAGACCGATACCCAGCGCGCGCTCGGCGTCGATGCGCTCGCCGCACAGGATGATGCGCTTGGCCCAGCCCTCGCCGACCAGCCACGGCAGGTGCTGGGTGCCGCCGGCGCAGGGCAGCAACCCCACCTTGGCCTCGGGCAGCGCCAGCTTGGCCTGGCGCTCGGCGATCCGGATGTCACAGGCCAGCGCGCACTCCAGCCCGCCGCCCATGGCGTAGCCATTGATCGCGGCGATGGTGACCCCGGGGTAGGCGCTCAGGGTCTCGAAAGCGCGGCCGAAGCGGGTCGCCATCTCCAGCGCGGTGGCCTTACCTTCGGTGAAGCGCTTGAGGTCGGCCCCGGCGGAGAAGAACTTGTCGCCGGCGCCGGTGATCACCAGTGCCGGTGGCTGGGGCTCGGCCGCCAGCGCGTCGAGATGGTCGGCTAGTGCTGCTAGCGAGCCTTCGTGCCAGGTGTTGGCGGGTGGATTGTCGATGGTCAGCACGGCGATGGCGCCGCGGCGCTCCAGGCGCAGGCCGTCGGCGGGATGATCGCTCATATCAGGGTCTCCAGGTCGTCCTTGTCGAGCAGGCGGCGGGCGATCACCAGGCGCATGATCTCGTTGGTGCCCTCGAGAATCTGGTGTACCCGACAGTCGCGAACATGACGCTCCAGCGGGTAGTCGCGCAGGTAGCCGTAGCCGCCGTGGAGCTGCAGGGCCTCGTTGCAGATGGCGAAGCCCTGGTCGGTGGCGAAGCGCTTGGCCATGGCGCAGTAGAGCGTGGCGTCGGGGTCGCCGCGATCGAGCTTGCTCGCCGCCAGACGCACCATCTGGCGCGCCGCGACGAGCTGGGTGGCCATGTCGGCGAGCTTGAACTGCAGCGCCTGGAAGCTGGCCAGCGGGCGTCCGAACTGTTCGCGCTCGTTCAGGTAGCGGTGGGCGGTGGTGAGCGCGGCCTGGGCGGTGCCCACCGAGCAGGTGGCGATATTGATGCGCCCGCCATCAAGGGCGCGCATGGCGATACGAAAACCTTCACCCTCTTCGCCGAGGCGGTGGTCCGCCGGCACGCGCACGCCGTCGAAGCTGATCGCCCGGGTGGACTGGCTGTTCCAGCCCATCTTCGCCTCTTTCTTGCCGTAGCCGATGCCCGGCGTGTCCGCCGGCACGGCGAAGGCGGAGATGCCGCCGGCGCCGCTGTCCGGCGCCCCGGTGCGGGCCATCACCACCAGCAGCTGGGTGTCGCCGGCACCGGAGATGAACATCTTGTTGCCGTCGATCACATAGGCATCGCCATCGCGACGCGCTCGGGTGCGCAACGAGGCGGCGTCGGAGCCGGCGTTGGGCTCGGTGAGGCAGTAGGAGCCGAGCTTCTCGCCGCTCAGCATGGCGGGCAGCCAGGCCTCGCGCAGGGCCTCGTTGGCGTAGCTGGCGAGAATCCAGTTGACCATGTTGTGGATGGTCAGAAAGGCGGTGGTGGAGGTGCAGCCCTGGGCCAGCTCCTCGATGATCAGGGTCGCATCGAGGCGGCTCAGGCCCAGCCCGCCGGCGGCTTCCGGGGTGTAGAGACCGCAGAAGCCGAGGTCTCCGGCCTGACGCAGGACATCCACCGGAAAGACGCTGTTGGCGTCCCATTCGGCGGCGTTGGGCGCCAGTTCGCGCTGGGCGAACTGGCGTGCCGCCTCTCGGTAGGCCTGCTGGTCGGCGTCGAGTTCGAAGTCCATGAGCTGTCGACACTCCTCGTCTGGGAAAAGCCTCTCTTCTGGAAAAGCCTCTCGTCGGGAAACCCCTCATCGCGAGAGGGCGCACGCGGCTGACCGGGTAGGTCGTGCGCGGCATGGCTCTCTGTTCTAGCGACGCTCTGTCGAGCAGGACAATAGGACCTAGTGCTGAAAGACCAAGGTCGGATGGCGACAAGTTGACATTGACGTCAAGGTCACATGTTGAGGCGGCTGTCGAAACCGGTCGTTTCCCGACCTGTCGGCTCATGGGAAAGGGCGGCTCACGAGGCGGCTCGACCCCTGGTCATCGATCTCAGGACATGTCAGATGAAAAAGACCCGATCCACGGCGAAACCCGTCCACAAGCCGGTTTTTGCCAACGGCGACGACATCCAGATCCCCGTGTTCACCCTGCTCAAGCCCGACGGCACGCTCTATGCCGGGGCCGGGGCGACCTCTCTCGACGAGACCACCGCACGGCGCATCTACCGTGCCATGCTCTACACCCGGGTGCTCGACGAGCGCATGATGGCGGCCCAGCGCCAGGGTCGGCTCAGCTTCTACATGCAGTGCACCGGCGAGGAAGCGGCAGTGATCGGCAGCACGGCGGCGCTGGCCGACGCCGACATGATCATGGCCCAGTACCGCGAGCAGGGGGCGCTGGCCTACCGCGGCTTCACCACCGACGAGTTCATGGATCAACTGTTCGGCAACGAGCGCGACACCGCCCACGGTCGCCAGATGCCGATCCATTACGGCTCGCGAGACCTTCACTACCTGACGATCTCTTCGCCGCTGGCGACCCAGATTCCCCAGGCCACCGGCTACGCCTATGGCCAGAAGCTGGCCGGCCAGGGCCACTGTACGCTGACGATATTCGGCGAGGGGGCGGCCTCGGAGGGGGATTTCCACGCTGCGCTCAACATGGCATCGGTGCACAAGGTGCCGGTGATCTTCCTGTGCCGCAACAACGGCTACGCCATCTCCACCCCGGTCACCGAGCAGTTCGCCGGCGACGGTGTCGCCGCGCGCGCCTTCGGCTATCGCATGCAGTCGATCCGGGTCGACGGCAATGACGTGCTGGCGGTCTACGAGGCGACCCGCGAAGCCCGACGGCTGGCGGTGGAGGAGAACGAACCGGTGCTGATCGAGGCGATGACCTATCGCCTGGCGGCGCACTCCTCCTCCGACGACCCCTCCGGCTATCGCAGCAAGAAGGAAGAGGAGGCGTGGCACAAGAAGGATCCCCTGCGCCGAATGCAGCGCTGGCTGATCGAGCGGGGCTGGTGGAACGAGGACGAGGAGCGCGAGCTGACCGAGTCGTTGCGCCGTGAGGTGCTGGAAACCATGAAACAGGCGGAGAAGCGTCGTCCGCCGGCGCTGGAGACGCTGGTCAGCGATGTCTACGCCGAGACACCGGCACTGCTGCGCGAACAGCTCGCGACGTTGAAGGCCCATATCGGACGTCATCCCGAGGCCTATCCCCGAAGCGCGCCCTGGCTGGATGGCGACACCGAGACGGAGGGCCAGGCATGAGCCGGATGAATCTGCTCCAGGCCGTCAACAATGCGCTGGATACCGCCATGGCCGCCGATGAGCGCGTGCTCTGCTTTGGCGAGGACGTCGGTGTCTTCGGCGGCGTGTTCCGTGCCACCAGCCACCTGCAGGAGAAGTACGGCCGCGATCGCTGCTTCAATACCCCGCTGGTGGAGCAGGGTATCGTCGGTTTCGCCAATGGCCTGGCCGCCCAGGGCTCGGTGCCGGTGGCCGAGATCCAGTTCGCCGACTACATCTTCCCCGCTTTCGATCAACTGGTGAACGAAACCGCCAAGTTTCGCTATCGTTCCGGCAATCTGTTCGATGTCGGCGGGCTGACGGTGCGCGCGCCCTACGGCGGCGGCATCGCCGGTGGTCACTACCATTCGCAGTCGCCGGAGGCCTACTTCGCCCACACCCCGGGGCTGACCGTGGTCGTACCGCGCAATCCGCACCAGGCCAAGGGGCTGCTGTTGGCCTCGATCCGCTCGCCGGACCCGGTCATCTTCTTCGAGCCCAAGCGGCTCTATCGCGCATCGGTGGGCGAGGTGCCCGACGACGACTACGAGCTGCCGCTGCGTCAGGCGGAGGTGGTCAAGGAGGGCAACGACATCACCCTGCTGGCCTGGGGCGCCCAACTGGAGGTGGTCGAGCAGGCGGCGGAGATGGCCGAGGAAGCGGGTATCTCGTGTGAAATCATCGACCTGCGCACCATCGTACCGTGGGATATCGATACCGTGGTCGAGTCGGTGCTCAAGACCGGGAGATTGGTGGTGAGCCACGAGGCACCGCTGACCGGCGGCTTCGCCGCCGAGATCGCCGCCACCATCCAGAGCCGCTGCTTCCTCTATCTGGAGTCGCCGATCGAGCGCGTGGCGGGACTCGACACGCCGTTCCCGCTGACGCTCGAGAAAGAGTACATGCCGGGGCCGTTGAAGGTGCTCGATGCCATCCACCGCACGATGGACTTCTAGGAGGTGAGATGAGCGATTTCCTGCTGCCCGACATCGGCGAGGGTATCGTCGAGTGCGAAGTGGTGAAATGGCTGGTCAGCGAGGGCGATACCATCGCCGAGGACCAGCCTGTCGCCGAGGTGACCACCGACAAGGCGCTGGTGGAGATTCCCGCCCCCGAGGCCGGCCGCGTCACGCGGCTCTATGTCCGCGAAGGGGAGACGGCACGGGTCCATGCGCCGCTGTTCGCCATCGAAAGCGTTGCCGATGGCGCCCGATCCGGCGCCGACACCCGGCCCCATCACGATGCTCGGCCACCCCAGCCGGCTGCCGCCACTCCCGAGGACGAGAACCCACAACCGCCCGGGCCGGACGAAGGGGAGGCGAAACCGGCGAGATCGAAGGATTTCATCCTGCCCGACCTGGGCGAAGGCATCGTCGAGTGCGAGGTGGTGGCCTGGCGCGTCGAGGAGGGCGACGAGATCGCCGAGGACCAGCCGGTCGTCGAAGTCAGCACCGACAAGGCAGTGATGGAGATCACCGCGCCGGAGGCGGGCCGGCTGGTGCGCCGGTACTGTCAGCTCGACGAGGTTGCCAAGGTGCACTCGCCGCTGTTCGCGTACATTCCGCAAGCCGGCGATGACGCCGCCCCGTCCGGTGACACCCCGGCGGCCACCGGCGCTGTTCCACGTGAAACGCACGCCGAGGCCGGGACGGCCGCGACTCATGCCGCCCAGAGCGGAGCCGGAGCATCGTCATTCGCTCGCTCGATGCGGGACGATACCGGCCGGCGGCGAATTCCCGCCAGCCCGGCGGTCCGCCGGCGAGTGCGCGAGCTCGGCGTGCGTCTCGAGGAAATTCCCGGTAGCGGCAAGGATGGCCGGGTGCTCAAGGAGGATGTGCTGGCGTTCCAGCAGCGCCGTGACAGCGCCGCCGACACAGCGCAGCCCACGGCCGAGCGCGACGCCCAGAATCAGACCCAGACCCGGAGCCAGAACAAGGCCCAGAGCCAACCCCCGACCGCTGGCGAGACAGTGGTGGGGGATCGGGTCGAGCCGCTCAAGGGGATTCGTGCGGTGATGGCGCGGCGGATGAGCGAGGCCGCGGCGAGCATTCCTCACTTCGCCTACGGCGACGAGTTCGATGTCACCGAGCTGCTGGCGCTGCGGGAGCGCCTGAAAAACGATTTCGAGGCGCGCGGCGAGCGATTGACACTGATGCCGCTGCTGATGAAGGCGCTGGCGCTGGCGGTGAGCGAGTTTCCGCTGCTCAACTGCCGCTTCGATGCCGACGCCGAGGCGATCCACTATCAGGACGGCTGCCATATCGGCATGGCGGTGGATAGCCAGAGCGGCCTGCTGGTACCCAACGTCAAGCATGTGGAGGGGCTGAGCCTGCGCCAGGTGGCGGCCGAGGTCGAGCGCCTGACGCGGGCCGCGCGGGAGGGGCGGGTCGCACCGGCGGATCTCAAGGGCGGCACCATCAGCATCTCCAACATCGGCGCGCTCGGTGGCACCTATGCCATGCCGATCATCAACGCGCCGGAAGTGGCGATCGTCGCTCTCGGCCGGGTGCAGCGGCTGCCGCGTTTCGATGCCGAGGGGCGGGTGGTGGCGCGTTCGATCATGACCGTGACCTGGTCCGGCGATCACCGCGTGCTCGACGGCGGCACCATGGCGCGCTTCTGCAACCGCTGGAAGGGCTATCTGGAAGCGCCGGAGAGCATGCTCACCGAGCTGCGCTGAGGCGACCCCATGAGCCTCGAGCCGACGGGAATTCAGCAGTTCTATATCCCCGAGGAGCAGTCGGTCTACCTGCTCAGCCAGAGCCAGGCACGGCAACTGCGCGAGTGGATCGAGCGCTGCCGCCACCAGCTCGCCCAGGTCGGCTACCGGGAGGTGGAGCTGGTCGGCAAGGGCGCCTACGGGTTCGTCTTCGCGGGTATCGATGGCGCCGGCGCCAGCCACGTGTTCAAGTTCACGCGCCAGAACCTGCCCCAGGCGTTCCATGAGCGCCTGGAGGAGGAGGCGTTCATGCTCGAACAGGTGGACCATCCTCGCGTTCCCCGCCTGATCGCCTATCGCGCCCTGCGCCATCAGGCGATGCTGGTGATGCAGCGCGCCCCGGGCATCAACCTGGAGGAGTACTCGCTGCGCCACGGCCGCCTTCCGGCGCGGCTGATCATCGCCATCGCGGCGCAGCTCGCCGATATCCTGCGCACGCTGCGGCGCGAATCCGCCGAGGGACGTCTGGTGGTACACGGGGATATCAAACCCTCGAACCTGATGTTCGACGCGGGAACCGAGCAGATCGCGTTGATCGACTGGGGCTCGTCGGTCTTCGCCCAGCTCGATGCCGAGGGCCAGTTCCTGTCGCGCAACGTGATGGCGCTGATGTCCGACGATCTGCAGCACACCAACGCCCGCATGGGTGATGTCTACTATATCGGCGAGGAGCAGCTCGAGGGCGCGCTGTCGTCGCCGCGCTTCGACGAACAGGGCGTCGCCGCGACCCTCTATGCACTTGCCACCGCGCAGTCCAGCCGCTTCGGCCGCGAGACGATCCCGGCCACCTCGCTGGGGTTGCCGATCGAGTTCGCCCGGGTACTGGATGCGATGCTGAGCGAGGACCCCGGACTGCGGCGTCGGGCCGGCGACTATTTTCTCCAGCACATGCCGCGGATCGCCCGGACGATCATCCGTGAGCCACCGGAGTCACCGGAGATCCCGCTGGTCCCGGTATGGGTACGTTCGCTGGAGCAGGAGATCGAGACGGTGGTCTACAGCTCGCGCAAGGCTTTCCTGCGTGATGACCATCGTCAGGATGACGCGCGCGACGATACCCTGAGCGCCATCAACGATATCCAGCTCGATCGCTACTACAAGCACTTCATGCAGGGCATGGGCGATCTCGAGAAGGCTTTCCTGGTGGCGGTGGGGCGGCTGGGCAAGTATCCGGTGGTGGGCGGACTGGCGGTGCGCTGGAGCGACGCCGGCGTCGAGTTCGACACGACGCTGAGCCTCAACGAGCCGTCGCTCCGGACCGCCTTCGTCGCGGCGGTGAACAACATGGTCAATCTCGCCCGGGCGATCCGTCGCCGCGACGGCGTGTTCAAGGCGTGCCTGTTCAACGCCCGGCGCACCCTGCACGTCGACCGTGACGATGCCTCCCGGCCGTTCGTGCCCGACGCCGCTTGCGCGATCCCCTACGAGGTCAGCCCCACGCCGGAGCTGGAAGATGCCAGCCGCGAGCACTCCTACTTCGAGGATGGTCCGGATCCCGAGGAGTTCCTGCGCCTGCCGCCGGTGATGATCGAGGCGCTGTCGCGGCTCAATGCCATCCATCACACCGGCATGATCATCTTCGAGGCGTTGGCGACCCATCTGAAGATCCACAGCTACTACCGCCTGCTCGATCCGGCCCGCGAGGAGGAGTTCCGCGACTGTCTGGAGACGCTGCTGGCGGCGGTGCCGCAGATCGACGGCCTGGGGGTTTCCGGCTACATGAAGATGCCCTACAAGAACACGCGACATTTCACGCATCGAGCGCGGCTTCCCGATAGCCCCGATAGCGCGAGAGGATGAGTCGTCCGCCAGGCGGCTGGCATGGTGCATTCTGCGAAATCGTTGCGGTTTCGGGACGCTTTACACCGATTTTGGACGGTTACAGGGAGGAAAAAGGGAAGAAACGGGTTCGAGCCGTTATAATCCGCGCCGACAAGAGAAGCCCGTCCGGGTGCCTGGCGCCGTCACGGGGCGCTGCGGGTTTCCGACAACAGCATTACTCGATGGTGAATTCATGGCCAAACAATCCCATACCCATGCGCAGTGGTCCTCCCGCACGGCCTTCGTCCTGGCGGCGACCGGTTCGGCCGTGGGGCTCGGCAACATCTGGAAGTTTCCCTACATGGTGGGCGACAGCGGCGGCGCCGTGTTCGTGCTCGTCTACCTGGTCTGCATCGCGCTGATCGGGCTGCCGATCCTGGTCTCCGAGTGGCTGCTGGGCCGGCGCGGACAGTCCAACCCGATCAACACCATGCAGACGGTCAGCCGCGACGCGAAGAAATCGCCGGACTGGGTGCTGGTGGGGATCGCCGGCGTCCTCGGCTCGTTTCTGATCCTCTCGTTCTACAGCGTGGTCGGCGGCTGGTCGCTCAACTACACCTGGAGCACGCTGACCGGCGACCTCGGTCAGTCCAGCGGTGTCAGCGTGGGTGATTACTTCACCACCCTGCTGGGCCAGCCGGGCACGCTGCTGTTCTGGCACACGCTATTCATGCTGTTGACCTTCGGCATCGTCGCCGGTGGGGTCAAGGGTGGCCTGGAGCGTGCGGCCAAGTGGCTGATGCCGCTGCTGATCGTGGCGCTGGTCGTGCTGATCGGCTTTGGCATGTCCACCTCGGGCTTTGGTCAGGCGGCCGAGTTCATGTTCTCGCCCGACTGGAGCAAGTTGAACGGCGGCGTCATTCTCGCGGCGCTGGGTCACGCCTTCTTCACCCTGTCGCTGGGGATGGGGATCATGATGGCCTACGGCTCTTACCTGGGGCAGGAGGTCGATCTGATCAAGACCGCGCGTACCGTGGTGATCCTGGATACGGTGATCGCGCTCGGCGCCGGCATGGCGATCTTCCCGGTGGTGTTCGCCAATGGTCTGGACCCGAGCGCCGGCCCGGGGCTGCTGTTCGTGACCCTGCCGCTGGCATTCATCGACATGCCCTGGGGGCTGGCGTTCGGCACGATCTTCTTCGCCCTGCTCACGGTGGCCGCGATCACCTCGGCGATCTCGCTGCTGGAGCCGGTGACGGAGTTCCTGGAGGAGCGCACGCCGCTGTCCCGCCTGGGCTCGGCGTTCGTCGCCGCCCTGGCAACCTGGACGCTGGGGATCGCGGCGCTGCTGGCGTTCAACCTCTGGTCCGGCTTCCAGCCGTTCGGCTTCAACGTCTTCGACCTGCTCGATGCCCTCACCAGCAAGCTGATGCTGCCGCTGACGGGACTGGCTGCCATCGTCTTCACCGCCTGGTTCCTGGATAGCGAAGACGTCAAGCGGGAGCTGGGACTGGGGCCGAAAGGTCGGGTCGTATGGCACTACGTATCGCGTTATGTCGCACCGATCGGCGTGATCGTGGTGTTCTTCAACAGTCTGTAGTGAACCGCCGTCACGTCTTGGGGCGTGACGGGAGTTTCCGCGCCGGAGAGGATCCCGGCGCGGCAGGCAGTGGCCGTTGCCCTCGGGGTGACGGCCACTGATCGTTGGGTAGCTGTCTCCGACCGACTGGACGCTACTCGGGCAGCTCGGCGATCTCTTCCGCTAGCTGGCGCTTCTCCAGACGCTGCTCGATGCCGCGCCGGGCCTTGAGGTATCGCACGGCTGCCTTGCGCTTGCGCTGCTCGTGCTCGTTGACCTCCAACGTCATGAAAATATCGAAAATTTCGCTCTTCAGGGTGTGAAGATGTTCGATGTCCTTCATTGATCGAATCTCCTGGCATCCTCGGAACCGTCGGTTTTCGCCCGACATGCATACTATACTCAACTTTACAAGATAATGACGGTTCACTTTTTTCATGCTTCCAACGCGCCGTGTCGGCGTATTCCCGCCAGCCCGAGTCGGGCATACTAGGCCGCGAACTCCTGATCGAAATCCAGAGACACGAGACCGCTTGATGTCGCCATCCGAGGGCCAGCCATGAGTCGTTCGCTGTTCGATGAATTGCGCGTTCACATGGATCGTCTGCGCCGTTCCGAGCAGAAGGTGGCGCGCTTCGTGCTGCGCAATCCGGAAGAGGTGATCCTGATGCGGATCACCGACCTGGCCAGCGAGGCGCAGGTCAGCGAGCCCACGGTAGTGCGCTTCTGTCGCGCCATGGGCATGGCCGGATTCCAGGAGTTCAAGCTGAAACTGGCGCAGATGATGGCCAAGGGAAGTCAGTACGCCCAGTTCACCATGAACGACGGCGATAGCGTGGCCGAGTTCTCCCATGGCATCTTCGACAGCACCATCGAGACCCTCGAACAGGTCCGCGATCGTCTCGACAATGAGGCGCTGGGCAAGGCAATCGCCGCGCTGGCAGTCGCCAACCGGGTCGAGTTCTACGGTTATGGCGCATCGGGTATCGTCGCCGCCGATGCCCAGCACAAGTTCTTCCGTCTCCAGATCCAGACGTCGGCCTATGCCGATCCCCACATGCAGGCCATGTCCGCCGCCACCATGAAGGCGGGCGACGTGGTGGTGGCGATCTCCCAGACCGGCCGCACCCGGGCGCTGATCGCCAGCGCGAAGACGGCGGTCAAGGCCGGCGCTACCGTGATCGGCCTGTGTCCCAGCGATTCGCCACTGGCTCGCGAGGTGACCCTGACACTGCCGGTCGACGTGCAGGAGGACACCGAGGTCTACATCCCCATGACCTCGCGCATCGCCCACCTGTTGACCATCGACGTGCTCGCCGTGGGCGTGGCCAAGAATCGTGGCCCGCAGATCAGCGATCAGCTCAAGGCGATCAAGCGCAGCCTGGGGTCGCTGAGGGTTTCCAACAGCGTCTCCTGAGCCGCTCGCATCCCGGGAAACGTCGCTTGAGGTGGCGTTTTTTTACGTATCGAATACTGTATATATAGACAGTATTCGTGTTCTGAGTGACACTGTTGGCAACGATTCAACTCTCCCGAGCACCGCCATGTCGTCACTCGCTTCCTGCTGTTTTCGATGGCTACCGCTGCCACCCCTCGCCAAGGAGGCCGGCCGATGAGCAGCCTGGAAACCCTGCTCGACAGCCGCCAGGTCTGGCGTGCCCAGGCCAATACCGCCGGCGATCGAGGCGAGGCGATTGCCAGCGGACACGCCGAGCTCGATGCGCTCCTGCCGGGCGGTGGCTGGCCACCGGCCGCGGTCAGCGAGCTGCTGTCGAACGGCGCCGGCAACGGCGAGCTGGCCCTGCTGTGGCCCGTGCTCTCGCGGATGACACGGCAAGGCAGGCCGATCGTGCTGATTTCGCCACCGGGGGCGCCCTACCCGGCAGCGTGGCGGCAGGCGGGTGTGGCGCTCGGGCAGTGCCACTGGCTCGAAGTGCAGGGTCGCGAGGCGTTATGGGCGGCGGAGCAGTGTCTGCGCGCCGGCTGCTGCGGGGCCGTCATGGCCTGGCTGCCGCAGGCCGATAGCCGTCTCATGCGCCGGTTGCAGGTGGCGGCGGCCAGCGGGAATACGCTGGCCTTCGTGCATCGTCCTTTGGTGAAGGTGGCCGAGGCATCACCGGCGCCACTGCGGTTGCGATTGCACCGGTACGCCGAGCTGGAAGTCCTCAAGTGTCGCGGCGGCTTGGTCTCCTCGCGTCGGATCGCCTTCGGCGGCGGGACGTGACCGCATGCGTTGGGTCTGCCTGCTGTTCCCGCGTCTGGCGCTGGAGGGCGCGCTGCGTCGCCGCCCCGATCCCGGCGCTCCGTTCGCACTGATCGACGGGCCGCCACCGCGTCAATGCATCCGTGCTGCCAATCGCGCGGCCCGCGAGCGAGGCGTCAGGCCCGGACAGGCGCTGGGCTTCGCCGAAGCGCTCTGTGACAGCCTGGAAACCGCGCCGTTCGATGCCGAATCCGTCGAACGTTGGCGCCGACGTCTGGCCGCCTGGGCCTATGGCTTCAGCGCTCAGGTCAGCCTTCACTATCCCCATGCGCTGGTGTTCGAAATCGCCAGCAGTCTCGATCTGCTCGGCCCCTGGCCACGGCTGGAGGCGCGTCTGCGCGCGGAACTCGGCGAGCTCGGCTTTTCGCACCGACTGGTGATCGCCCCCAATCCGGCGGCGGCGCGGGTGCTGGTCAATGTCCATGATGGCCTGGCAGTGGACGAGAGCGGGCTGGAAGCGGCATTGGCAAGCCTGCGTCTCGATCGGGCCGGGCTGGCGAGTCTCGATGCCGATCGTGACATCGTGCAGACCCTGACCCGCAGTGGCTTCCAGCGTCTGGGCGAGCTGTTCGCCCTGCCGCGCAGCGCCCTGGCCCGACGTTTCGGGGGCCGCCTGATGCGCCATCTGGGCGAACTGCGGGGAGAGTGGCCGCTGGCGCTGGATTACCACCGCCCGACGCCGCGGTTTTCTCGCACCTTCGCGTTCGATCGGCCAGTGCATGCCATTGCCGGCCTGGCCTTTCCGCTCAAGCGTCTGCTGCAGGAACTGAGCCTGTTTCTGATCGGCCAGGACGCCGGGGTCGAGCGATTCCAGGTCACGTTCGAACTGGAGGACGGCCCGCCGCAGACCGTCGAGATCGGTCTGTTGTCGGTACAGCGTGACCCCGAGACCCTGCTCGAGCTGACCCGAGCGCATCTGGAGCGTGTGCGCCTCGTCGGCCCGGTGATGGCCTTGACGCTCTTCGCACCTCGGCTCTCCGACTATGCCCCGACAAGACGCGAGTTGCTGGAGGGGCCGGCGCGCCAGGCCCAGGCCTGGGCGGCGCTGCACCAGCGGCTGGTGGCGCGATTGGGGGAGTCGGCACTCCGGCCGCTGGTCGAACATCGCGAGTATCGGCCGGAGAAGGCGGTGCTGAACGGACTCGGGCCACGGGCGCGTGACGCCAGCGCCGGCCCGCCTCGTCCCGGCTGGCTAGTGCCTGCGCCGCAGCGCTGCGATGGCGACGTGGTGCAACTGCTGGCGGGGCCGGAGCGAATAGAAAGCGGCTGGTGGGACGGTGGCGACATTCGACGCGACTACTATCTGGCCCAGTGGGTGGATGGTCGCCACGCCTGGGTCTGGTGCGAGCCGGGACGGCAGGGCTGGTATCTGCACGGATGGTTCGGATGAACGAGCTCTTTCCACTGCGGCCCGACGCTGTCGCCTTATCGCGGCCCGACGCTGCCGCTTCGGACACCCGTGAGTCGGTAGGCGCAGATTCGGGCGCCTGTAGGATCGACGCGGATTCGGAAGCCCGGGAGCCGATAGGCGCGGGTGCGGGCGCCTGTAGCATCGGCGCGACTGCGGGCGCCTATGAGGCCCCGGGACACGAGGCCAACGCCTACGCCGAGCTGCACTGCCTTTCCGCCTTCAGCTTCCAGCGCGGGGCTTCCACTGCGGATGAACTGTTCGAGCGGGCGGCGCGGCACGGCTATCAGGCCCTGGCGATCACCGACGAAGCCACGCTGGCCGGCATCGTGCGCGGCTGGCAGGCGGCGCGTGAGTACGGCATCGACCTGATCGTCGGGGCCGAGTTTCGTACCGAGTGCGGTATCAAGCTGGTGCTGCTGGTGGAGAATCGGCGGGGTTACGAAGCGCTCTGCGGATTGATTACCCGCGTTCGTGGCCGTGCTCCTAAGGGCGAGTACCGGCTGCTTGCATCGGATCTCGAGGGACTCGATGGCGGTGACGGCCTGTTCGCGCTGTGGATTCCCGGCGCGGTACCGGATCCTGATGTCGGGAAGCGATTGGCCAGCCTCTTTCCCGATCGGCTGTGGCTGGCGGTGGAGCTGCACTACGGCTTCGAGCAGGGCTGCGACAACGCGGCGCGCCTGGCCCAGTTGCAGGCCCTGGCCGAGTCGCTGGGCATTCCGGCAGTGGCGACGGGAGACGTTCACATGCACGCCCGTGGCCGGCGGGCGCTGCAGGATTGTCTCACCGCCATTCGCCACCACCAGAGCGTATTCGAGGCCGGCGATACCCTGTTCCCCAACGGCGAGCGCCATCTGCGCACGCGTGACGCGCTGTCCGCGATCTACCCCGCCGCGCTGATGGCCGCAAGCGTCACACTGGCGTCGCGCTGCCGCTTCGATCTCGGCGAGCTCGAGTACACCTACCCCCACGAGGTGGTGCCGGACGGCAAGACCCCGGCCGAATGGCTGCGCGAACTGACCGCTGAAGGGTGCCGGCGGCGATGGCCGGATGGGGTGCCCGAGAAGACGGCAGGGCAGATCGACCACGAACTCGCGCTGATCGAAGAGCTCGGCTACGAGCACTACTTCCTGACCGTGCACGACATCGTCGACTTCGCGCGACGCCAGCACATCCTATGCCAGGGGCGCGGCTCGGCGGCCAACTCGGCGGTCTGTTTCGCACTGGGGATTACCGAGATCGATCCGTCGCGCACGGCGCTGCTGTTCGAGCGTTTCATCTCCCGCGAGCGCGACGAGCCACCGGATATCGATGTCGATTTCGAACATGAACGGCGGGAGGAGGTGATCCAGTACGTCTTTCGCCGCTACGGGCGGCATCGGGCGGCGCTGACCGCCGTGGTCAGCCATTACCATGCCGCCGGGGCGATTCGGGATATCGGGCGGGCACTGGGTTTCGCGCCGGAGCGGATCGATCGACTCGCCCGCTGTGCCGGGCGCTGGACCGATCACATTCCCGATCCGGCACGACTGCGCGAGCAGGGGTTCGAGCCCGACGAGCCAGCACTGCAGCGGCTGCTGGTGCTGGCCGGCACGCTCATCGGTTTTCCACGCCATCTCTCCCAGCATCCGGGGGGATTCGTGATCTCGGATGCGCCGCTGCAGACGCTGGTGCCGGTGGAAAACGCCGCCATGCCGGAACGCACCGTGATTCAGTGGGACAAGGACGATCTCGACCTGGTCGGCCTGCTCAAGGTCGACGTGCTCTCGCTGGGCATGCTGACGGTGCTGCGGCGAAGCCTGGATCTGCTGCGCCGACATCGCGGACTCGACTACGAGCTGGCGACGATTCCCAAGGAGTGCAACGAGACCTACGCCATGATCCAGCGCGCCGACACCCTGGGCGTGTTCCAGATCGAATCCCGCGCGCAGATGGCGATGCTGCCCCGGCTCAGGCCGGCCAAGTTCTACGATCTGGTGATCGAGGTGGCGATCGTGCGCCCCGGGCCGATCCAGGGCGACATGGTGCACCCCTACCTCAAGCGGCGCAGCGGCGAGGAGCCGATCACCTACCCCTCGCAGGCGTTCGAGCAGGTCTTCGCGCGTACCCTGGGCGTACCGCTGTTCCAGGAGCAGGTGATGGCGCTGGCGGTGGAGGCCGCGGGCTACAGTCCTGGCGAGGCCGACCAGCTGCGCCGTTCGATGGCCGCCTGGAAGCGCCACGGCGGGCTCGAACCCCATCGCCAACGGATCGTCGACGGCATGCTGGAACGGGGCTACGCCAGAGAGTTCGCCGAGCGCATCTTCGAGCAGATCAAGGGCTTCGGCAGCTACGGCTTTCCCGAATCCCACGCCGCCAGCTTCGCCCTGCTCACCTATGCCAGCTGCTGGTTCAAGTGTCACGAGCAGGCGATCTTCGCCTGCGCCCTGATCAACAGCTGGCCGATGGGCTTCTACTCGCCCGATCAGGTGCTGCAGGACGCCCGTCGCCACGGCGTCGAGGTGCGTCCGGTCGACATCCGCCAGAGCCAGTGGGAGAGCACGCTGGAGCCGGCGGACGAGAGCACCCCCGCGACCACCGGCGCGCTGGCGATCCGGCTCGGGCTTCACATGATCAAGGGCTTGGCCGAGAGCGACGGCCAACGCCTGCTGGCGGCGCGCGACACGTCCGGCTGCGACAGCGTCGAGCGCCTGGCGGCGAGGTCCGGGGTCAAGCGGGCGGTCTTGTCACGGCTCGCCGATGCCGGCGCGCTGGAAGGGCTGGCGGGTGATCGCCATCGGGCGCGCTGGGCCGCGGCCGGGATCGAGGCGTCGCTGCCGCTGTTTTCCGAAGTCGATAGCGAAGAGGAACCCCTCGCGCTGCCGGCCATCGAGATCGGCGAGGCCATCAAGGCGGATTACGCCACGCTCGGTACCACCCTGGGGCCGCACCCGCTGGCGCTACTGCGCCAGCGCTGCCGCTCGGGTGGCACTCGTGGCCTCGGTGGCGTGGTGGATTCACGCCGCCTGGCCACGCTGCCCGGCGATATCGACGTGGCGATCGCCGGGCTGGTGGTCGGGCGCCAGCGCCCGGGCTCGGCCAAGGGCGTCACCTTCCTCACCCTCGAGGATGAGTTCGGCATGGTCAATGTCGTGGTCTGGCCGCGGCTCGCCGAGCGCTATCGCCGTATCCTGCTCGAATCCCGCCTGCTGCGGGTGGCCGGCAAGCTGGAGAGCCAGGAGGGTGTCCGTCATCTCATCGCCCGGCATCTGACCGACCTCACCGGTCTGCTGGAGGGGTTGAGTACGCGCAGCCGGGATTTTCACTGATCCGAGCTACGAGCTACGAGCTACGAGCTACGAGCGAAAGGCAAGCGTAAAACGTCACGACCGGCTTCAGGCCGCCTTGGCGCGATAGTGAGCGTAAACCGAAATGGGAGCCGGCGAGTCGCGAGCGGCTGGCCGAACGAGGCTGAACTATGGTTAGGTGCTGAGATAAGGTTGGGTATTGAACCATCCCGCCGTGCGATCTGTCTTCAATCGTGGTGCGGCAAGGACCGATGGTATTTGTCTTTCATACACTGGAATTGTCTTTCAATAAGAGGCGGCTGATTTATGGAGAGCATTGGCGTAGGGCCCTGGATCGCGATCGTCGTGGCGGTGGGCGCCGTTGGCGTATTGGTCGGTTACTGGCTGGGTACCAAGATGGGGGGCCACAACACCGAACCGATGCGCGAACTCAACCGCGAACACACCGCCTACAAGGAGGACGTCCGCGAGCATTTCGAACAGGTCTCCGCGACCATGACCCGTATGGTCGAGGATTATCGCGAGATGTATCACCACGTCGCCAAGGGCGCCGAGAAGCTCGCCGACATGCACCACGAGACGGTGATCGAGCCGCCGCCCAAGCCCGAGGCGATCACCCAGGACCGGCCTGCCGGCGGCGAGGCGGCAGATACGCCGAGTGCCGACAAGGAGAAGGCATCGGCGGCTTCGCCGACTCCCCGGGAAGCGCCGTCGGCGACGGCTCCCACGACCTCCGGCGCGGCGGCGAAATCTTCCGCCTCCTCCTCGGCGACCGGTGCCGCCGGAGCCGGAGCGTCGTCTGCGCCCGCGCGTCCCCAGGATGCGGCGATCCGGGCTGCGGCCGAAGACGCCGCCACGTCGCAGAAGCGCTGATCGCCCCGCGCCACTCAGCCGTGGCGGGCGTCATGTCAGGTGGAGCGGGTCGGCTATGTTAAGCTGGCGCGCTCTTCTCTATTTCCAGCAGCAGGCCCCGCACGGTTCCCAATGGATGATGTCTCGGCACTAATCGACTCCCTCAACGCCAACCAGCGCGAGGCCGTCGCCGCGCCGCCCGGCAATATGCTGGTGCTGGCCGGTGCCGGTTCGGGCAAGACCCGGGTTCTGGTGCATCGCATCGCCTGGTTGATGCAGGTGGAGGGCGTCTCCCCCTACGCGATTCTGGCGGTGACCTTCACCAACAAGGCGGCCCGCGAGATGCGCACGCGTCTCGAGGCGCTACAGGGCGCGTCGCTGCGCAACATGTGGGTCGGTACCTTCCACTCCATTGCTCATCGCCTGCTGCGCACGCACTGGCATGACGCGCGGTTGCCCCAGCATTTCCAGATCATCGACAGCGACGACCAGCTGCGGTTGGTCAAGCGCCTGCTGCGGGATCACAACGTCGACGACGAGCGCTATCCGCCCAAGCAGGTGCAGTATTTCATCGGCGGTTGCAAGGAGGAGGGACTGCGCCCGCAGCAGGTGGCGACCCACGGCGATCCCTACATGGCTAAGATGGTCGAGCTCTACGAGCTCTATCAACTGACCTGCGAGCGGGGCGGACTGGTCGACTTCGGCGAGCTGCTGCTGCGCAGCCTGGAGCTGCTGCGCGACACGCCGGCGCTGCTCAAGCACTATCGCGAACGCTTCGGCCATATCCTGGTCGACGAGTTCCAGGATACCAATACCCTGCAGTACGCCTGGCTCAAGCTGCTGGCCGGCGCCGATGGCAATGGGGGGAGCGATGCCGATTGTGCGGCCATGATCGTGGTCGGCGACGACGATCAGTCGATCTACGGCTGGCGCGGGGCCAAGGTCGAGAACATCCGTCGTTTCGAGAGCGAGTTCGCCAATACCCGGACCGTGCGCCTGGAGCAGAACTACCGCTCCACCAGCGTGATTCTGGATGCCGCCAATGCGCTGATCAGCCAGAACAGCGGGCGCATGGGGAAGGAGCTGTGGACCGATGGCGAGACCGGCGAGAAGATCTCGGTCTATGCCGGCTTCAACGATCTCGACGAGGCGCGCTTCATCGTCGATACCATCGGCGAGCAGGGCCGCAACGGCTTCGCGCGCCGCGAGATGGCGATTCTCTACCGCTCCAACGCCCAGTCGCGGGTGATCGAGGAGGCGCTGATCCGCAGCGGCGTGCCGTATCGCATCTACGGTGGCCAGCGCTTCTATGAACGGCTCGAGATCAAGAACGCGCTGGCCTATCTGCGGCTGCTGCTCAATCGCGAGGACGACGCCTCGCTGGAGCGGGTGATCAACGTGCCGCCCCGCGGGATCGGTACGCGCACGGTGGAGATCCTGCGTGGCCGCGCCCGCGACACCAACGTGTCGCTGTGGCAGGCACTGCACGACAGCCTGAGCGACGGCACGCTCAAGGGGCGGGCCGGGAATGCGATCAACGCCTTCGCCGAGCTGATCGAGCGCCTCGACAACGACACCGCCGGCATGGCGCTCTACGAGATCATCGATCACGTCATTCAGGTCTCCGGGCTGATCGAGCATCACCGCAGCGAGAAGGGCGAGAAAGGCCAGGCGCGGGTCGAGAACCTCGAGGAGCTGATCAACGCGGCCCGAGCGTTCTCGCAGAGCGCCCAGGCCAATCCGATCGACCTGCAGGAGGTGGGCGAAGGCGCCGCGGCACTGGAGCCGTTCCTGGCCGAGGCGGCACTCAATGCCGGCGATCACGAAGCCGACGAGTTCGAGGATTGCGTCCAGATGATGACGCTGCACTCGGCCAAAGGGCTGGAGTTCCCGGTGGTGTTCGTGGCCGGTATCGAAGAGGGGCTGTTCCCGCACAAGATGTCGCTGGAGGAGCCGGGGCGCCTCGAGGAGGAGCGCCGGCTCTGCTACGTGGGCATGACCCGTGCCATGCGCAAGCTCTATCTCACCTACGCCGAGATTCGCCGCCTGCACGGGCGTGAGACCATGGCGCGACCCTCGCGGTTCTTGCGGGAAGTCCCCGAGGAGCTGCTCGAGGAGGTGCGCCTGCGCGGCCAGGTATCGCGACCGGTGACCTCCCGGCCCAGCGTGGGGCCGGCGCGTCAGCAGGGCGTCGAGGGCGGCGACGATCTGCCATCGCTGTCGCTCGGCCAGCGCGTCAGCCATCCGCTGTTCGGCGAGGGCGTGATACTCGATGCCGAGGGTGAAGGGGCTCGGGCTCGGGTGCATGTCAGTTTCGAGGGCGAGGGCGACAAGTGGTTGGTACTGGGATTCGCCAAACTGACCCCGCTGTGAATCCGTCATCGTCACGAAGTTGCAACAATTCCGTGCGATGATCGCGGCTATAGGTGTCTCTACGCCTGTCGCGTTCAGGCCATCGAAGACAGATCCTTGCTGGCAGGCTCGACTGCCCAGTCACAGTGCCAGATACGTCAACGCCCCCAAGACAAGCCGTCGGAGTCACGCATGGATATCACCAGCGATACCCACAGTCAGCACATCTCGCAGCAGTACAATCAGGATCTCGAGACCATCAAGACCCAATTGATGGCCATGGGAGGGCTGGTCGAGAAGCAGCTCCAGGAAGCGCTGGATGCACTGTTGGATGGCGACAGCCAACTGGCGATTCGGGTGCGCGACAACGACACCAGCGTCAACGACATGCAGCTCAAGATCGACGAGGAGTGCGTGCGGATCCTGGCGCGTCGCCAGCCGGCAGCTTCCGATCTGCGCCTGGTGATCGCGGTCATTCGGGCTACCAATGATCTCGAGCGGATGGGCGACGAAGCCAACAAGATCGCGCGCAACGCCATCGATCTGATCGAGTCGGGGCGTATCCCCCAGGGCAGCGTGGAGATTCGTCACATCAGCGAACACGTGCGCAGCATGTTGCGCGATTCCCTGACCGCCTTCGCCCGCTTCGATACCGAACTGGCCTTGAAGGTGGTTCAGGAAGACGCGTCGGTGGATAGCGAGTACACCACGGCCATGCGATCGCTGGCGACCTTCATGATGGAAGACCCTCGCTCCATCGGTGGCGTGCTCAGCGTCATGACGGTATTGCGCGCGCTCGAGCGTATCGGCGATCACGCCGACAACCTCGCCGAGCACGTCATCTATCTGGTGAAGGGGCGCGACATCCGCCATACCTCGGTGGACGAGCTCGATCGGGAAGCCCTGGGCCGAAGCGACAAGCGCTAGGTCTGGCTAAAAAGCCGACGGGCGCAGGCCGATCCTGGGCCCATACTCCGCGGGTCGCCGTCCTTCCCCCCTGGCCCGTGGGCCGCAACGCAGGATCGGCGGCAGAGAGGACCGGATTGGTGCGCCAGTCGAGCGTTGACGCCGTATCGGCAAGGGCCGGGGTTTTCATACTTCGCGCCAGGGCCCGTCGCTCGCCGGCCGGGGGCATGCGGGGTCAGGATTGACGCCGCGCCGCAGGGAGTGTGTTAGCGTGTCGATCACGCAACATTTTGTCTGGTCGACGGATTCAGCATGATCTATCCCCTTCAAGCGATTATCCAAGGCACGCGCCTGGTGTTCGAACCCGGGCTGCGCCGCTTCGTGATCGGTCCGATTCTGGTCAACCTGCTGCTGTATGGCGGCACCATCTACTATCTGATCGGCAACTTCGGCGGCTGGCTCGACTACGGCATGCGCCAGGTGCCGGGCTGGCTGACCTGGCTCGAGTGGCTGATCTGGCCGCTGCTGGTGGTTGCCCTGGCGCTGATCGTCTTCTTCACTTTCACCCTGGTCTCCAACCTGATCGCGGCGCCGTTCTACGGCTTCCTGGCCGAAAAGGTGGAAACCCGGGTCACCGGGCGGCCGCCCAGCGACGAGCGCGGCTGGATCAAGACCGGCGTCGATGCGCTGGGGCGGGAACTGGTCAAGCTGGGCTATATCCTGCCGCGCATGGCGGTGCTGTTCCTGCTGGGGTTCGTGCCGGGGCTGAACCTGATCACCCCCTTTCTGTGGGCGGCGTTCTCGGCCTGGATGATGGCCGTCCAGTACCTCGATTACCCGATGGACAACAATCAGGTCAGCTTCACCGACATGCGTCGTCGGCTGCGCGGGCGCTGGTGGCCGACGTTGACCTACGGCGCTTGCATGTCGGTGGCGACCTGGGTGCCGGTGCTCAATCTGATTCTGTTGCCCGGCGGCGTTGCCGGTGGCGTCATGTTGTGGGATCGCTACTACCGCTCCATGGTGCCGGCCACCCGCTGATGGCGCACGACTGGCGCGCACCAACGAGGCCTGGGTCGACAAGAAAAATGGTGGATGGGGTTGAAAGCCGCCTTGGAGCACGCCATCTAGACTGGTACGGCAGGGAGATTTGCCGAAGCAGTGAGGTCAGCTTTGCCAAGGCTTCGGAAAATCTTTTGAAATCAATGTGATATTTCATCGTAGCAACGCTGTGCGAAGATCGGGCTCGCTTGACACCGCGACGCGTTGCTCACTATTTTGATTCACCCGAGAGGCGCCCACGTCGGGCAATGCCTCCTCATGAAAGGGAGTTTTGATCATGGCTCATAGCTTACCGTCGCTACCCTACGCTTATGACGCGCTGGAACCCAAGATCGACGCGATGACGATGGAGATCCACCACACTCGTCACCATCAGACTTACGTCAACAACCTCAACGCCGCGCTGGAAGGCACGGGTCTCGAGGAGGTGCCGGTCGACAAGCTGATGGCCGATATCGACAAGGTGCCGCAGGACAAGCGCCAGGCCGTCATCAACAACGGCGGCGGTCATGCCAACCACTCTCTGTTCTGGACCGTGATGTCCAAGGATGGCGGTGGCGAGCCGACCGGCAAGGTGGGCGAGGCCATCAGCAGCGAGCTGGGCGGCTACGAGACCTTCAAGGAAGAGTTCAAGAAGGCGGCAGCCGGCCGTTTCGGCAGTGGCTGGGCATGGCTGGTGGTGACGCCCGAGAAGAAGCTCAAGGTCATCAACACCCTCAACCAGGATAGCCCGCTGATGGAAGGCCTGACGCCGATCCTGGGACTGGACGTCTGGGAACACGCCTACTATCTGAAGTACCAGAACAAGCGTCCGGACTATATCGCGGCGTTCTTCGACGTCATCAACTGGGACGAAGTCAACCGTCGCTACGCCGAAGCGACTGCCTGATCATCGGGTCGATATTCCGATGTCAGGCCGTTCAAGGATGCCCCCGTTTCGGGGGCATCCTGCGTTGGTACCCGCCTCGGCAAGGATTCCCCCCGTAGCGCCTTTTCTGATACGCTGATCGCGCTGGCGTCCTGCCGGCTCCGCTCATCGATCCACCCTCGCGACGATCCGATACCATGACTGCACAACGCTGCGACGCCACACTGACGCTTACCGATGTGAATGATTTTCGATTGCGCCTGATATCGTTTCTGGATGAGTACGATGTGGCCTACCGCAGCGACGAGCGCCAGGTGGCGATCGATCTGCCGGGTGGCGAAGCACGCTTCTCGGTGAGCCGGGTCGGCCTTCACCTCGAGGCCGAAGCCGACGCGAGAGATGGGTTGGAGACGCTGCGCGGCATTATCGAGCACTACGTCTCGCTGTTCGCTGGCGAGAACGCCCTGCCACTGCACTGGCATGGCGACGTGGTGGCGGCACCGACCTTCGCCAATTTTCGCGAGATGCGGGTGACCCGGGTCGAGGAGCTCAGCCCCAGCATCCGTCGTTTGACCCTGAGTGGCGAAAACCTGGCGCGCTTCGATCATCCGCAAGAGTGGCACGTGCGGCTGCATTTCCCCCCGGTCGGCATCGATCGCCCCCAGTGGCCCCGACCCACCGCGGAAGGCGGTACCCAATGGCCGCCGGAAGATCGACGGGCCGAGATTCGCTACTACACCATTCGCCGCCTGGACGTCGTCAGCGGCGAGGTGGAGATCGATTTCCTGCTACACGAAGCGCCGGGGCCGGGAGGCGATTTCGCCCGCCGAGCCAAACCGGGCGACATCTGTGGCATGGCCGGTCCCTACGGCCGGGGCGTCGCCGACGCATCCCACTACCTGCTGGCCGGCGACGAGACGGCCATTCCCGCCATCGCGCGGTTGCTGGAGACATTGCCGGCGAGCGCGCAGGTCGAGGCGTGGCTGGAGGTCGAATCGCCGGTGGATGAGCTGGAGCTGCCGGTCGCCGATCACTGCCGCATCAGCTGGCGGCACCGCTGTCGCGGTCACGCGCCGAGCGAGCAGCTTGCCTCGGCGGTGGTCGAGGCGATGCCCGATACCCGCGACGATCTGTTCGTCTGGTTCGCCGGTGAAGCCGATGTCAGCCAGCGCCTGAGGAAGCGGCTCAAGCAGGAGTTCGGGCTGCGGAAGGGGCAGCATCTGGTCACGGGCTACTGGAAACGGGAAAGCGCCTAGCTGCGTTCGTGACTAACGGCCTCGCTCCAGTACCAGCAGCGGGTCGATGCGGGTATCGAACCAGTTCATGCCCCAGTGCAGGTGGGGCCCGGTGGCGCGCCCGGTCGCCCCCACCGCACCGATCACGTCGCCCTGCTCGACGCGATCGCCGACCTTCACGTCGATCCGCGACAGATGCAGGAAATTGGAGCTGATGCCGTAACCGTGGTCGAGCAGCACCGTACCGCCGGTCAGATAGAGATCGTCGGCGAAGGTGATCACGCCGCTCGCCGGGGCCTTGATCGGCGTGCCCTCGGCGGCGGCGATGTCCATGCCCGAGTGCGCCGATCCCGGCGTGCCGTTGTAGATGCGCTGGTTGCCGAAACGCCCGCTGATGCGCCCCTCCACCGGCCAGACGAAGGTCTGGGCGAACCCCACCCGGTCGTCGTTGCGCTTGCGCTCGGCGCTGACGGCGGCCTGCTCGCGGGCGATGCGGGCGGCGATCTCCGGCGGCGGCGAGACGGTCCTGGGCGGCACGCCGTCGATGCGCTCGATCGGCCAGTCCCGGGGCGTGATCGCGACCGCCGCGCTCTGCTGGCGCCCATCCGGTGTGGTGATCGACACTGTCTGACGACCGCTGGCATCGCGGCCGACACCGAAGACTACGGTGCCGTAGCCGGTAACCCGGAGATCGTGTCCCGCCACGGTGACCTGGCTGCCGGGCGGCACGCGTCCGATCACCATCGAGCCCTGCTGGACGCTGTCGGGGAAGGTGACCGGAACCGCATCGGCGCGTGTTTCGACCATGACGCTCGACAGCAGCAGCACGAAGACGGTGGCGCCGAGTCGTCGGCACCACCAGAGAGAGGAGGGGATCGATATCACCTGTCGGCACTCCGTATCGCGGGATGCCGCCACCATAACCCGAGCCGGTGGCGGAAGACAGGCGGATGGGAGACAGGGCCGGGTCGAGAGGGCGCTCTAGAACGACTCCCAATCGTCGTTATCGCTCGGTGCCGAGCGTGTCGCGGTCTTGCCTCCCGGCGAGGAGGCCGCCGCCAATATCGGCGCCGGGGTCGAGGGTGACGGCGAGCGATAGCGCGACACCCTCTCGTCGTATTCGGCATCGGGAATCTTGAACCCGGCCAGTGCCCGCTCCAGCGTCGCCACCTGCGCATTGAGCGTGGCGGCGGCCGCCGATGCCTGCTGTACCAGCGAGGCGTTCTGCTGGGTGACGTGATCCATCTGCACGACGGCCTCGTTGACCTGGTCGATACCGTTGGACTGTTCGCCGGAAGCGATCGAGATCTCCTCGATCAGATCTGTCATGCGGGCCACCGAATCCACGGCACGACGAATGGTCCCGCCGGCTTGCCCGACGATCTCGGAACCGGCATCGATCCTGCGATTCGAGGCGTCGATCAGTTCGCGGATCTCGCGGGAGGCCTCGGCGCTGCGGCTGGCCAGGGTGCGGACTTCATTGGCGACGACCGCGAACCCCCGACCCTGCTCGCCGGCCCGGGCGGCTTCCACCGAGGCGTTGAGCGCCAGGATATTGGTCTGGAAGGCGATCGAGTCGATCACGCCGACGATCTCGGTGACCCGGCGCGAGCTGTCGGTGATGCCCTGCATGGTCGAGACGACCTGATCCATCATCTCGCCGCCCTCCGCGGCGGTGGCGCGGGCCTCACCGGCCAGGCCGCTCGCCTGGCGGGCGTTGTCGGCATTCTGGCGCACGGTCTGGGTCAGCTCCTCCATGCTGGAGGCCGTCTCGCCGACGGAGGCCGCCTGCTGCTCGGTTCGCGCCGCCAGGTCCTGGTTGCCGCTGTGGATCTGGCCCACGCCGACGGTGATGGTGGTCGAGGCGTGGCGAACGTTGGTCATCGATTCGGCCAGGTGAATCCGCATGCCCTCGATGGCCGCGAGCAGGCTGTGGCGGTCGCCGGCGCCGATCTTCAGCGCGGTGGTGAGATCGCCCTCGGCCATGCCCCGGATCGCGTTTCGCGCCTGGCGCGGGTCGCCCCCCAGGTCGCCCAGCACGTTGCGGATGATCCAGCCCATGATCAGCGTGATGATGATGCCGATGGCACCGGCGATCAGGCTCATCTTCAACACGCCGGCCCAGAACGCCTGCTGGATGTCGCTGATATAGACGTTGGCGGCGAGATACCAGTCCCACTCGGGGACGTAGCGCACGTAGTTGAGGCGCGATATGTCCTGGCCATCGGCGTTGGTGGAGGTGTACTCCAGGGTGCCGTCGTCGGGGGAGTCCGCCAGCGCCTTGAGCTCGCGATAGAAATAGATGCCGTTGTCGTCGCGGAAACCGCTCATGTCCGTGCCGATTTCGCGCTTGGGGTGATAGACCAGATGGATGTTGCTGTCGAAGGCGTAGACATAGCTGCCGTCGAGATCCAGCGCCGATAGGTTCCTGCGCGCGAAGTCCTTGGCGGCTTGTTCGGAGAACTCGCCATCGTTGGCGCGTTGGACATAGCGCTCGACCAGTGTCTGGGCGCTGGCCACGAAGCTCTTGAGACTGCTGACGCGCTCGGCCATCAACGTATCGCGCTTCTCCAGGGCCATCCAGCCCACCAGCACCAGCATACCGAACCACATCAGTCCCACCGTGATCCAGAGTTTTTGCCGCATCGTCATCGCGAAAACCGTTCCTTTCCGAGGTATCTGTCGATTCATATGGAGGATTAAACTAATAATCCGCTCACTTTATCGGCAGGTTCTAATCAAGGTTGAGATCGATTCGTGCGATTTCGCCGCGATGCGCGTGATCGGGCCGGATTGGGGTACGCCGACGTTGCCCGACGCGATTCGGCGGCCATGCCGGCCTGGAGGGAGGAGGGTCCGCCGTGAGCAGCGACGGCGCCGTTCAGGGGGACGGCGCCGACCCTGTGTCAGGCTCGACCAGTCGGGCAGCGGGAAACACGCAGCGGAAGCGCGCGCCGAGCCCCGGGCGGCTGACGATTTCCAGGCTGGCGTCGTGGCGCAGCAGCACGTGCTTGACGATGGCCAGGCCCAGCCCCGTGCCGCCGGTGGCGGCGCTGCGACCCTTGTCGACGCGATAGAAGCGCTCGGTCAGTCGCGGGATATGGATGGGATCGAAACCCTCGCCGTTGTCTTCCACTTCGATGGCGGCGCCGTCATGCCAGGGCTTCCAGCGCAGGGTGATGGTGCTGCCTTCCGGTGTGTAGCGAACGGCGTTGAAGACCAGGTTGGAGACGGCGCTGCGTATCTCCTTGGTGTTCGCCAGCAGCCGCCGCGACTCGTCGGCTTCTATCGACAACTGGTGGCGTTGGGCGCTCAACTCCCGGGCATCGGCGACGATCTCGCCGAGCAGCGTCGTCACGTCCAGCGTATCGCGGTCGTCGTCGGGGCTATCGATCTCGAGCCGGGAGAGCAGCAGCAGATCCTCGACCAGATTCTGCATGCGCGTGGTCTGCGCCTGCATCTGCGAGAAGCCTCGCTGCCAGCGTGTCGGCAGCTGGTCGGCGTGGTCCGAGTAGGTTTCGAGATAACCGGCCAGCACCGTCAGCGGCGTGCGCAGCTCATGGGAGACGTTGGCGACGAAGTCGCGGCGCATCATCTCCAGCTGATGCAGCCGGGACACGTCCCGCGCCATCAGCAGGCGTTCGTTGTCGCCGAACAGGGTGAGATGGAACTGCAGGGTACGATTGGCCTGGACCGGGGAGGGAATCAGCAGCGGCTCGCGGTAGTCGCCCGTCTCGAAGTAGGCGATGAAACGGGGATCGCGCAGGAAGTTGGTGATCGGCTGACCGCGGTCGTGATCGGGCTGCAGGCCGAGCATGTCGCCGGCGGCGCTGTTCCACCACTCCAGGTCGCCATTGGGATCCAGCATCACCACGCTGTCGCGCATCGCCTCGCAGGAGTCCTGGATGCGCCGCAGGATATCGCGCAGTCGTTGCTGCAGCTGGGTCTGGGCTTTCTGATAGTGATACAGGCGATCGAACAGGTCACCCCAGACTCCGGTGCCGGGTGGTGGCGCCTCGCGGGGATTCTTCAGCAGCCAGACATAGAGCATGCGCACGTGGCGCAGGTGCAGGAAGACATAGAGCCCCAGGCCGGCCGCTAGCCCCCAGCCCAGCCCGGCGAGCAGGTCGTCGCCCAGCTCGCCGAGCAACAGTCCCATGGCGCCGAGCCCGAACAGCATGTAGCCGAGGCGCCACAGTTCGTTGATCCAGTAGCGCACGTCCTGACTTACTCCCTGACCGAAAAGCGGTAGCCGGTGCCGCGCACGGTCTGGACCAGATGCTGGTGCGCTTCGCCGAGGGATTTGCGCAGCCGGCGGATATGCACATCGACGGTACGCTCTTCCACGTAGACGTTGCCGCCCCAGACCTGATCCAGCAACTGGCTGCGGGTGTAGGCGCGTTCCTGGTGGGTCATGAAGAACTGCAGCAGACGATACTCGGTCGGGCCGATCTCCAGGGCGCCACCATGGGAGGTGACGCGGTGGCTGGAGGGGTCGAGCCGCAGCCCCTCGACCTCGACCGCCTCCTCGATACCCGGCGGCGTGGCCCGGCGCAGTACCGCCTTGAGTCGGGCCACCAGCTCGCGCGGCGAAAAGGGCTTGGTGATGTAGTCGTCGGCGCCCGCCTCCAGCCCCTGGACCTTGTTGTCCTCTTCACCCTTGGCGGTGAGCAGGATGATCGGCATCTCGGCGGTAGCCTCCTCGCGCTTCAGCCGACGCGCGAGCTCGATGCCGCTGGTGCCGGGCATCATCCAGTCGAGCAGCATCAGGTCGGGTTTCTGATCCAGCGCCATGGCGTGGCCGGTCTGGGCGTTGTCGGCTTCCAGTACACGATAATCGGCCATTTCCAGGGCAACGGCGATCATTTCGCGGATGGATGCTTCGTCGTCAACGATGAGTACGGTCTTGGAGCTCATGCGCAGTGCCTCGAGTGAGCCGCCGGTTCGCTTTGTTGCGTGGCGTCGATGACGCCATCGGGCGTAGCGACCGGCCGTGACAGAACGGTGACGATTACATCGTGAAAATATGACATCGATATGACAGTTACGACAATCGCGCCTTTCAGGCCGGCGGCCACAGCGCCAGCACCAGTCCGGCGAACAGCAAGAGTCCCGACCAGAAGTTGTTGAGGAAGGCCTGGAAGCAGGGGCCGCGCTCGCGCTCCCGGATCAGCCACTGCTGGTAGACGAAGGTCGCCGCCATCGCGGCCAGCCCCAGCCAGAAGAAACCGCCCAGTGCCAGCCGCGCTCCGACCCAGGTCAGCAACGCCAGGGTCAGCAGCTGCAGCAGACCGATGATCAGCTTGTCGGCGCGGCCGAACAGGCGCGCGGTGGACTTCACCCCGATCTTGATGTCGTCGTCGCGGTCGACCATGGCGTACTGGGTGTCGTAGGCCACGGTCCAGGCCAGGTTGGCCAGCAGCAGCAGCCACGCCTCCAGCGGCACGCTGCGACTCACCGCCATGAACGCCATCGGGATGCTCCACGAGAACGCCAGCCCCAGCACCACCTGGGGCAGGTGGGTGTAGCGCTTCATGAAGGGGTAGAGTGCGGCCAGCGCCACCCCGACGAAGGAGAGCAGTACCGTGGCCAGGTTGGTGAAGCAGACCAGCACGAAGGCCGCCGCCACCAGCGCCGCGAACAGGATCTTGGCCTCGCGCTCGCGGATGCGTCCGGTGGCCAGCGGGCGCTCCCGGGTGCGCTTGACGTGGCCGTCGATCTTGCGGTCGGCGTAGTCGTTGACCACGCAGCCGGCAGCGCGCATCAGATAGACGCCGAGCACGAAGATGATCAGGTTGGCGCGATCCGGCAGGCCGCCGGCGGCTAGCCACAGTGCCCACAGCGTCGGCCACATCAGCAGCCAGGTGCCGATCGGCTTGTCGAGCCGGGTCAGGCGCAGGAAGTCCGGCAGGCGGGCGAGGCCGCGGGGCGTGGAAGGGGAACCGGCGCTGGGCATACGAATCTCCGAAACGGCAAGGCCTCTGAATCGGCAACGACTTTACTGCAACTGCGGCCTCGCTTCGAGGTGGGAGCCGTCGTTCAGGCCGTCGGTCGTCGTTCCGGGAGAGCCAGGCCCAGGTCCTCCGCCATTTCATGCAGGAAGCACTCCTGCACCAGCAGTTGAATGCTGCCGTGCCGGAAACGTGATCGCCGCAGCCACACGCCCTCTGCGTCCGCGGAGACTCGCGCCACCTCGATCGGGTCGCGTTGCAGGTCGGGCTGCGCGAATAGCCAACTCCCCAGCGAACGCTCGCCCAGCGTGCGCAGGCGCCGACAACCGGTACGATCCAGTGGAGCGACCGAGCGCGCCGCCACCCACGGTCGCTCGCCGCTCATCAGCGTGACCTCGCGTATCCAGGCGAGATCGGTAGGCGCCAGCCCCAAGGCAAGCGCCTCGTCGCGGCGCGGTCGTTCGACGCCCTGGTGTTCCAGCCTGACCCGGAAGGGGCGCCTGGAGGCCGCGACCAACCGGGCGGTGAGCGAATCGGTAGAGCCTACCCACTGCCACCAGGCGGCGCTCATGCAAGGTCGGCGGGTGACGGCGGGAGCCCAGCGAATCCATCGCCAGGATCGTTCGGCGGGCGACAGTGCATGGCAGTAACAAGCTGAGGGCACGCGAAGCGACTCCATCAGGACGCATCAGGAAAGCGCCGTGGAACGGTCAGGGACCACCGGGACGGCGCGGGTCGAAGGCGGCGTAGTGTAACATGAGGCCTCGAGACGACCGACCGACGAGCCCCGCAATGAGTCAATCCGATCCCTCCAACGCGCCCCTGACGATCATCGGCACCGGGATGGCCGGCGTGGGCCTGGCCCGAGCCGTTCGGCGCCGTGATGGCGAGCGGCCGATCACCCTGATCAGTGCCGACAGCGGCGACGAGTACACCAAGCCGCTGCTCTCCAGCGCCTTCGCCAAGCGGCAGACGCCACAATCGCTGGCCATGCACGATGCGGTGGGCCTGGCCGCGACGCTGAAGGCGCGGGTCCGTACCCGGATGCCCGTCGATGCCATCGACCCCGTCGGCCACCGGCTGGTGATCGGTGCCGAGACGCTGCCCTACGGCCAGCTGGTGCTGGCGACCGGCGCCGCCCCCCGGCAGCCGTTCGAGGTGGCGTCTTCGCTGCGCGACCGGGTCTTTCAGATCAACGATCTCGATGACTATCGTCGCTTGCGCGGGGTGCTGGATCGTCATCCCGGCCAGCAGGCCCGCATCGCCATCATCGGCGCCGGGCTGGTGGGTTGCGAGTTCGCCAATGATCTCCATGCAGGAGGCCACCGGATCGCGCTGGTCGCGCCCGAGCCGACGCCGCTGCCACGCCTGCTGCCACCACCGTTGGGGCGGGCACTCGGCGAGGCCTTCGCCGAGGCCGGTATTAGCGGCTATTTCGAACGTCAGGTGACAGCGCTTCACGACGATGGCGACGGTGTGACGCTGGCACTCGACGATGGCGAAGTGCTGGCAGCGGATCTGGTACTGGTCGCGACGGGGCTGCGCCCACGTACCGGCCTGGCCGAGGCCGCAGGGCTGGCGGTGTCGCCGGCCGGTATCCTGACCGACCGCCGGCTCGCGACCAGTGCGCCGGATATCTTCGCGCTGGGTGACGTGGCCTGTGTCGACGGGCTCGGCGCCCCGACCGGCGGAGTGAGCGCCATGTACGTTCAGCCACTGCAGGCCGCGGTCAAGGCGCTGGCGGCAACGCTGACCGGCGCCCCGACCGAGGCGAGCTACGGCGCCTGGCCGGTGGTGGTCAAGACACCGCTGCTGCCGGTTGTCGCGCTGCCACCGCGTGAACCCCCGCACCACTGGCGGATCGAGGGAGAGGCCAGCGATTTCAGCGCCCTGGCCGAGGATCAGACAGGGCGGTTGCTGGGCTTCGCGCTGACCGGGCGCTGCGTTCGTCGTAAAGTCGAACTGGCGCGAGCTGCCCCCCCGTTGCTAGGCTAGCCTCGGTGGCTACGGTTGTATCAGCCATGAATCGTCACCTGATGCTGGACAAACCGCGCCCCGAGCGGCTTATTATGCGTTCGGAGGGCATTCCCCTCATCGAGAACAACAACTCGTTTTAGATGCGAGGCGTTTCAGGTGACGCCATAGCCAAACTAGGAGGGCTCTATGCGTAAGCCAGAACTCGCTGCGGCGATTGCCGAGCGTGCGGATCTTTCGAAGGACAAGGCCAGTCAGGTGCTGAACGTCATTCTCGACGAAATCACCGGGACGGTTTCCAAAGGTAGCGATGTCACCTTGATCGGTTTTGGTTCATTTACGGTTCGCGAGCGTGCCGCACGGACGGGTAAGAACCCGCAGACTGGCAAGCCGCTGAACATCCCGGCCAGCAAGACCGTGGCCTTCAAGCCCGGCAAGGCTCTCAAGGACGCCGTCAGCAAGTAAGTTCGGGTTTCGAATTCCCGAGTCGCTCATCCGCCAATGAGCGCAGCGATAGCCGATCCGTCCCGATACCGGCGGGTCGGCATTCTTCGATACATTCCCTGTCCTGTTGATCGGTCGTGCGAGGTGGCATGAAGCTCAAGTTGATGCTCTGGTGGCTTGGCGTGATGCTCAAACGCGCGCGTTCGCGCAAGGCGGCATTCCGCGACACGCTGGAAAAGCTCCGTCGGTTCGACTGGGGTGTGGCCACCGAGGACCTGTCGATTGCTCGGCACTATCGCATGACGCCCCAGGCAATCCAGAGCGCTCCCGGCCTGCCGGTGGATCTGGCGCTGGAGCTGCGCTTTCGTGACGCCGACAGCGCGACTCGCTTTCTCCGTAAACCGTCTCAGCGCGCCTTCCGCGAGGGGCTGTTCGATGGCCGCCTGCGGCTGGTGGGCGACTCCCGCGATCTGGAACGACTGCAGGGACTGCTGAAGCATCTCTAGCCGATCCTGAGTATGCGCCGGCCCTGAACCGCAGCGCCCCTGGCAGTGATGAACTGCCAGGGGCGCTTGTTATCGGCCGGCGGGAATGCCGGCCGGCATCCCGTCTTTACTGTGCGGTGGACGGCTTGGCGGCTTCGGCTTCGCTCGACAGGCGAATGGTGATGTCATCGCTGACATTGGGCACATACTGATCCAGGCCGAAATCGCTGCGCTGAAGGGTCGTCTCGGCGTCGAAGCCCAGCGCCGGCACCTTCGCCATCGGATGCTCGCCAACGCCATTGAGCGTGGCGTGCAGCACGACCGGCTTGGTCACGCCCTTGAGAGTCAGGTCGCCATGCACGTCGTACCGATCGTTACCCATCGATTCGATCTCGGTACTCTTGAACGTGGCGTCGGGATACTGCGCAACGTCGAAGTACTCGCTGCCCAGGAACTCCTCGTTGAGCGCCGGCACCTTGGTGTCCACGGTCTTGACCGGAATGGTCACCTCGACACGGGAATTGGCGACGTCGTCCTCGTCGAACTGAATGGTGCCGGTCACGTCCGAGAACGTGGCCGTCGGGTGGGAGAACCCGAAGTGGCTCCAGGAAGCCACGACGCTGGTATGCGTGGGATCCATCTGGTACGTCGTGGTATCTGCCATCGCGCTGACGCTTGCCGTCGACGCCAGCAGGGCTGCAGCCAGGACGATCTTGTTCGACATCATCGGTAACTTCCTCGAGTTGGGTGGTCTTTCACGCTGTTCGAATGGCGGACACCCGTAGGTGGCCGCCAAGATTCAGATCAGGATATCGTCGGCAGATCGAATACCAGCACTTCGGCATCCTCGCCGTGTTCCAGGGTCACGCCTGGCTCTTCCACCAGCATCAGCGCATCGCCGCCCTCGAGCGCCTGGCCGTTGACGCTCACCTTGCCGCGCACCACATGGACGTAGCTCTGACGGCCATCGGCCAGTGCCAGCTCGACACGCTCGTCGGCGTCGAGTAGCGACGCGTAGATGAAGGCGTCCTGCTGCAGGGTGAGCGAACCGTCGCGACCGTCAGGAGAGAGAATCAGGCACAGCCGGCCACGCTTGTCGGCATCCGTGAAATCCTTCTCGGCGTAGTGCGGGGTCAGGCCGCGCTCTCGCGGGAACAGCCAGATCTGCAGGAAGTGGACCGGTTCGCTGGTCGAGTGGTTGAACTCGCTGTGCTCGACGCCACTTCCCGTGGTCATGATCTGCACCCGGCCGGGGCCGATCGAGGAGCCGTTGCCCAGGGTGTCCTGATGACCCAGCTCGCCGCTCAGAACATAGGAGAAGATCTCCATGTCCTGATGGCCGTGCCGGCCAAAGCCTTGACCGGGCGCCACGCGATCTTCGTTGATGACCCGCAGTACGCTGAAGTGGACGTGCTTCGGATCGTGGTAGCCGGCGAACGAGAAAGAGTGATAGCTCTTGAGCCAGCCGTGATCGGCGTAACCGCGCTCGCCAGCGTGTCTGATCGTCAACATGGAGTGTCTCCTGGTTGCGGGCGCCGAGCGTCAGCCGCGGCGCGATGGAGACAGTTTATCGATCAATTAATCGAACAAAAGCGCGTTTTTATGCATGTATCGATGCGCAAAATCGAACGATTGCGCGCACTCAGGATTCGCCGATTCGCGCACCTCGGATCGAATCGGCCAGTTCCCGGATCAACGCCAGCGCACCCTCCGGACCTGACTCGGCGAGTCGCTCGATCAGCGCGCTACCGACGACCACCGCGTCGGTGACCCTGGCGATGGCGGCGGCCGTGTCGCCGTCGCGCACGCCAAAGCCGACGGCGACAGGCAACGGCGACTGCCGCTTGAGATCGTCGAGCGCGCGACCCAGCTCCGCCGCGATATCGAGTCGCCGACTGCCGGTCACGCCGTTGAAGGCGATGCGATAGACGAAGCCATCACCCTGCGCCAGCAGGGCAGGTAGTCGATCGGGCGGTGTCGTCGGCGCCACCAGCGGGATTCGCGCCAGACCCAGGTCGCGTGCCCTGGCCGTCAGCGCGGCGCCGTGCTCCGGCGGCAGATCGACCAGGATCAGTCCATCCACACCGGCCTCCGCTGCCGCTTGCAGGAAGCGATCCTCGCCGAAGCGCTGGAGCGGATTGAGATAACCCATCAGCACGATCGGCGTCTCCTCGTCGCGCTGGCGAAAATCGCGCACCATCTCCAGGGTTCGCGCCAGGGTCTGGCCATTCGCCAGGGCCCGCTGTCCGGCACGTTGGATGGCCACGCCGTCGGCCATCGGGTCGCTGAACGGCATCCCCAGTTCGATGATGTCGGCGCCCGCGGCCGGCAGCCGGGCGAGCAGGTCGCCGCTGGTGACGGGATCGGGGTCGCCGGCCATCACGTAGGTCACCAGCGCGGCGCGATTCTCGACACTCAGCGCCGCGAAACGGCGCGCCAGGCGTGAATCGGTCAGGGGAGAGACAGGGCGCGGGGTCTCGGTCTGCTGCGTGTCGATCGTCGATGACGGTGCGTTCATGATTCGGCCTCCTCGGGCATCAGGTGACGAGTGATGGTGTCCATGTCCTTGTCGCCGCGACCGCTCAGGCAGACCACGATGATCTGGTCCGCTTCCTGCCTGGCGGCCAGCCGCCCGGCATGATGGAGCGCGTGGGCCGATTCCAGTGCCGGCAGGATCCCTTCCAGCCGGCAGCAGAGCGCGACGGCCTCGAGCGCCTCCTCGTCGGTGACCGCGACATAGCTCGCCCGGCCGCTGTCGTGAAGATAGGCGTGCTCGGGGCCGATGCCGGGATAGTCGAGTCCCGCGGAGATCGAGTGCGCATCGCGAATCTGGCCGTCGTCGTCCTGCAGCAGATAGGTACGATTGCCGTGCAGGATGCCGGGCGCGCCGCCGTTGAGACTGGCGGCGTGGCGGCCGCTCTCCAGCCCTTCCCCGGCGGCCTCCACGCCGACCATGGCAACCGCCGCGTCGTCGAGAAAGGCATGGAACAGTCCCATGGCGTTGGAGCCGCCGCCGACGCAGGCGACCAGCGTGTCCGGCAGACGACCCTGCGCCGTCAGCAGCTGCTCGCGTGTCTCGAGACCGATCACCGTCTGGAAATCCCGCACCATGCGCGGATAAGGCGCGGGCCCCGCCACCGTGCCGATGATGTAGAAGGTGTCGTCGACGTTGGCGACCCAGTCGCGCAGCGCCTCGTTCATGGCGTCCTTGAGCGTCGCCGTGCCACTGTGGACCGGCACGATCTCGGCGCCGAGCAGGCGCATGCGCTGAACGTTGGGCTGCTGGCGCTCGATATCGGTCGCCCCCATGTAGATCACGCAACCCAGGCCGAGCCGCGCGGCGATCGTGGCGACGGCCACGCCGTGCATGCCGGCCCCGGTCTCCGCGATCAGCCGCTGGCGGCCCATGCGCTGCGCCAGCAGCGCCTGACCCAGGGCGTTGTTGATCTTGTGCGCGCCGGTGTGATTGAGATCCTCACGCTTCAGGTAGATCCGCGCACCGCCGAAGTGTTCGGTCAGACGCTCGGCGAAATAGAGCGGAGTGGCGCGCCCCACGTAGTCGCGCTGAAGCTCCTCCAGCCTGGCCTGGAAGGTGGGGTCGAGGCGGGCCTCGTCATAGGCGGCTTCGATCTCGCCGATCAGCGGCATCAGCGTCTCGGCGACATAGCGCCCGCCGTAGCCCAGGTTCGACGGCGTGTCGTGGCCATCGTCCGCGCTGCCATCCAAAAATTCCCGGGGGAAATTTTTGGCGTCGCGCCGGCGACGGCCCGAAGGGTGGCCGCCAGGGGTGGCGGGTACAAAAAAGCCGTTGTGGTCGGGGAGAGTCTTCAATGTCGAGTTCATCGTTCAGATCCGGTCATCGATTCGATGCCCCCAGACTAGGCTGGCGGCGAGAGGGAAAAAATCGATAAACTCTCCGCGTAATGTGAGAAAAAATCACCTAATGAGGGGCCTGCGATGGCCACGTTACCGTCTCTCAATGCGTTGCGCGCGTTCGAGGCCACCGCCCGCCTGGGCAGCGTCAGTGCCGCCGCCGAGGAGCTTCATGTCACGCATGGTGCGGTGAGCCGCCAGTTGCGAACGCTGGGAGAACACTTTGGCGTCGAACTGTTCGAGAAGGCTGGGCGCGGGCTCGTGCCGACGAGTCACGGTCGTCTGCTATACCCCGCCGTGGGTGAGGCTTTCTCACGCTTGAGCGAGGGCTGCTCGGCGCTGACCCGCCATCTCGACGAGGCGCCGTTCACGCTGGCCTGTCCCGGCAGCCTGCTGGCACGCTGGTTGATCCCGCGGCTCGACCGGCTCAATGCCGACCTGCCCGAGCTGCGCCTGCGGGTGGTCTCCAGCGAAAACGAACTCGACCCGCGTCGCGAGGATGTCGATGCCACGCTGCGTTTCGCCGCGCCGCCCTGGTTTGATGACATGCCGGTGTTCGAACTGATGTCGGAGCGCATCGTCGCGGTCGCGACACCGGCGATCTGGACGACGGCAGCGAAGGGGTCGGCCAGGGCAATGCTCGAGCGGCTCACGCTGCTGGATACGGCGTCGCGGCCGCAAGCCTGGCCCCAGTGGGCAGCGGCCATGGGCGTCGATGATGCGACGCTGGCCGACGCGCGCGCCAGGGGGCGCAGTTTCGAGCACCTCTACTATCTGCTGGAGGCTGCGCTGGCCGGCCTGGGCGTCGCCATCGCGCCCGAGTTGCTGGTGGCGAGCGAGCTGCACCAGGGGCGGCTGATGGCGCCGTGGCCGGCGATCGAGACCGATGCGTCTCTGGGGCTGTGGCTGGCGCCCGGCATCGATACCCGGCGCGGCGAGCGCCTCGCCGAATGGTTGCGCCGCGAGCTGACCGGCGTTCAGCGCTGAGCCTGCTCTCTCGCCTGCATCCGTTCCAGGGCCCGGCGATAGGAGCCGTTGCGCACCGCCCAGCGCATCACCGGGGCGATGGCGCGGATGCCGCCGCGAACCGCGTGGCGCTCGAGTCGCGACATCTCGAGGCTGAGCAGTGTCGCCGCCCAGGAGGGCAGCAGATCGATGCCGGCGCGCATGAACAGCGTCCCGGCCGACCGGAAGATCGGGTTGGGCGGCAAGGCGTGCAGCAGCACGTCGGTCACGTCGCGGGTCCGTGTGTCGCAGACGAGATACCGACGCTGACGTTCCAGATAGGCGTCGATCGCCGCGCGCGATCGGGGCACGTGGCGCGCGCCCAGTGCCTCGGCGACGCGTGCGGTTTCATCGAAGTAGCGATCCTGGTTCTCGAGGCTGAGCCGGGGATTGCGATAGCGCATGTGGGCGGCCAGGAAGCGGCTCATTTCGGCCACGTGGACCCACACCAGCAGCTCGGGATCGTTGGCGGCGTAGGGCGTGCCGTCGGCGGCGTGACCGTGGACGCCATCGTGAACCCGGCGTACCCGCTCGATGACCCGCTCGGCGTCATCGCGGGCACCGAAGGTGGTGACGGCGATGAACTGGCTGGTACGGCGCAGCCGGCCGATCATGTCCTGGCGGAAGTGGGAGTGATCCCAGATGCCGGCCAGGGCCAGCGGGTGCAGCGTCTGCAGCAGCAGCGCGCTGACACCGCCGCACATCATCGGCGTGAACTCGCCGTGGACCTGCCAGGCGACGGTATCCGGACCGAACAGGCCGGGATCGCCCTTGGGCTCGGTGTAGTCGACCCCGCCCAGCGTGCGGCCGGTCAGGTGGCTGATGCGCTTTTCGATGGCGTCGCGCAGGGAAGTCATGGCATTGGGTTCGGGTCAGGGCGGTGACGCATGAACGGTCTCGCCGTCGGCGACGGGGACGCCATCGCGGATGGCGCGGGAAAAGGCCTCGCTCCCCGCATTGTACGGGATCTGCCGGGCGCGCGGATTGATATGGCCCCGCTGGCGCAGGAATTCGAGCGAATGGCTGCTGTCCAGCCCACCGATGTCGTAGACGTACGCCGGCAGATAGCCGGAGAGAATCAGCCGGATATCCCTGGGCAGGCCCGGCACGATCTTGTCGACCATGTCGAAGACGATGGTGGTGCAGTTGCTGGTCAGGGTGTTGTAGAACGCGGGGTCCGCGCGCAGCCTGTCGGCTTCGTCGAGATAGGCCAAAAACAGCTCGCGCCGGGCGGCCGGCGACAGCCCCACGTTGTAGAGATAGACGTCTTCGCCTCTGACGTTGCTGCGCAGGCGCAGAATATCGTTCTCGTCGGCGGCGATCAGGTTGACCTCGAACTGCTTGAAGAAACCGCCGCTGATCGAGAACGCTTCATCGCGCTCGCGACGGATCTCCACCGAGAAGGTCAGGTGCCGGCCATCGTCGAAGCCGAAACTGACCAGGGTGTGGGCGATTGCCGGTCCCATCCAGTAGGAGACGATCATGTCGACACGGTCGAGCTGCGACAGATCGTACTCGCGGGTCTCCCAATGCGGTGTCGCGGTCTCCGGTGTATGCCACTCGAAATCGCGAACGTCATGTAGCGTCACCCGATCGCCCTCGCGCTCGTGGGAGAGCTGGCGGGCGACATCGGGGGCCCAGTCGCGGTCGCTGCGGGGAGTCAAACCCTGCCACCAGGCAACGAGGGTGATCAGCGCGATGACGAAGCTGCAGCGTGCCGCCAGCGCGAGGTGCGGCCGCGCGCGTTGCCAGAGCGGCGCCAGCAAGGCGACGCCGCCGACCAGGCACCAGACGGCAAGGGTCGAGATCACCACGCCGGGCGAGCCGGGCAGCTCGAAGTGGATTGCGAGAGCGCCCCAGCCGATGGTGGCGATCAAGGCGATGGCGCGCACGCTGTGGCCGAGGATGCGAAGCGGGCGGCGAGTCGGACGAACGGAGAGGGCCATGGCGCTCCATGAGACGGTGGCGTACGGAGACCGCCAGTGCCCAACGGAGAGTGCGGGCGCGAGCGGCACCTCCTGCGGACACGGTGGCGGAAAGGGGCGATGGTGCCGGACAAGCGCGAGGGAATAAAGCGCTGTCGGAGCTGTGGTGAATCGGGGTAGCGGCGTTATACTAAAGTCTAATGCGTGATGCCGGGTTCGCATGCCGATAACGGCTACCAAGCACTTGAGTTCGTTTCGGCTCTTCGACTCAAGACGCCTGTCAACTTCTTGTCCGACAGGCTATCGTGCCTCGAGAGCCACGACCCTGGAGAAGCCGAGATTTCCGATTCGCTGTCCCACTCGCTGCGCCGTCTCTGGACGCTCGACAAGTTCGCCTACAGCCTTCGTGTCTTCCTCGCTTTCAGCGGTGCCATCGCGCTGAGCTGGACTCTCGATCAGATCGCGCTCGCCATCCCGCTGTTTCTGGGCATCATTGCCAGCGCCCTCTCCGAGACCGACGACAACTGGGAAGGCCGGGTCCGGGCCCTGCTGGTCACGCTGATCTGCTTCTTCGTCGCCTCCACCTCGGTGGAGCTGCTGTTCCCCTGGCCGTGGCTTTTCGCACCGGGGCTCGCGCTGTCCGCGTTCGTGCTGATCATGCTCGGTGCCATCGAGCAGCGCTATGCCACCATCGCTTCCGCCACGCTGATTCTCTCCGTCTACTCGATGATCAACATCGAGCAGCACGGCGGTACCACCGATGGCAATTTCTGGCATCAGCCACTGCTGCTGGTCGGCGGCGCGGCCTGGTATGGCCTGATCTCGGTCATCTGGTGCCTGCTCTTCTCGCGCCAGCCGGTCAAGCAGAGCATGGCCCAGCTCTACCGTGAGCTGGGCGAGTACCTGATCATCAAGGCGACGCTGTTCGAGCCGCTGCGCGGGCTCGACGTGGAGGCCCGGCGCGTGGCGCTGGCGCGCCAGAACGGGCGGGTGGTGATGGCGCTCAACCAGGCCAAGGAGATGATCTTCCGGCGTCTCGAAGGCCAGCGTGGCAGCCGCAAGCTCAATCGCTACCTGCGGCTCTACTTCATCGCCCAGGACATCCACGAGCGAATCAGCGCTTCGCACTACCCCTATTCGGCGCTGGCCGAGACCTTCTTCCACCACGACGTGCTGTTCCGCTGTCAGCGTCTGCTCGACCAGCAGGGGCGAGCCTGCAAACGGCTCGGCAAGGCGCTGCTGCTGCGTCAACCGTTCGACCACAGCCTGAGCGAGCAGGCTCTCGAGGACCTGCGCGCCTCGATCGTCTACCTGCGCGCCCAGCGCAACCCGGCGTGGACGCCGCTGCTACGCTCGCTGCAGGCGCTGGCGCGCAATCTGGCCACGCTCGAGGATCAGCTCTCCAGTGCCCACAACCCCGACGCCGTCGCCGACCAGAAGGATGCGAGCCTGTTCAATCGCTCGCCCCGCAGCTTCAAGGACGCCTGGGAGCGGGTACGCCTCAACCTGACCTCGGGTTCACCGACCTTCCGCCATGCGCTGCGTCTGTCGATCGCGCTGCTGGTCGGCTACGGCGTGCTGCACCTGGTTCATCCGACCCAGGGCTTCTGGATTCTGCTCACCACGCTGTTCGTGTGCCGGCCCAACTTCGGTGCCACCCGGCGCTTCCTGCGCCAGCGCATCATCGGCACGGTGGTGGGGCTGGTGGTCGGCTGGGCGCTGATCAGCCTGTTTCCCGATCCGCTGATGCAGTCGCTGATCGCCATCGTCGCCGGTGTCGTCTTCTTCGCCAACCGCGAGCAGCACTACGTGATCGCGACCGCCGCCATCACCACGCTGGTGCTGGCAAGCTTCAACCAGGTCGGCGACGGTTTCGACCTGATCATGCCGCGGCTGATCGACACGCTCATCGGCGCGCTGATCTCGGGGCTCGCGGTCTTCTTCATCCTGCCCGACTGGCAGGGACGCCGGCTCCACAAGGTGGCCGGCGCGGCGCTCACCGGCAGCAGTGCCTATCTGCGCGAGATCGTTCATCAGTACGAAGCCGGCAAGCAGGATGACCTCGCCTATCGCCTGGCCCGGCGCAACGCCCACAACGCCGATGCCGCGCTCTCGACCGTGCTCGCCAACATGCTCCAGGAGCCCGGGCACTACCGCAAGAAGGATGCCGACGAAGGTTTCCGCTTCCTCGTCGTCTCGCACACGTTGCTGGGCTATCTCTCCGCGCTGGGGGCTCATCGTGGCGCGCTGGCGGCGAGCGAGAGCGATACCGACACCTACGTCGCCGCGCGCCGGCTTGCCGATGGTTTCGATGCCATCGCCGCCGGGCTGAGCGCCCGCGAGGCGATACCCGACTTCAAGACCGAACAGAACGACCTCGTCGCCATCTTCGAGCAGGAGCCGACCAGTGCCCAGGACGACGGCGACGACGAGCGTCGCCTGATCCAGGCGCAGCTCGCCCATATCAGCCGCCAGCTGGTGCCGATGAGCGAAGCCGCGACGCGCCTGATCGAGACCCAGACGCAGACCGCGCACGACGAGAAGGCGGTCGGGGCGAGCTGAGACGCCGGGCGCCGTGGCCCGTGCCTCGAGGTCTGGAACTGCCCATCCCTGCCGGCCTCGTCGCCCAACCAGCAGCGGATCGGCGGGAGGCTTCTTCCAGCAGGCCTAGCGGAAGTCGGTGATCACCGTGGCCCCCACGCCCTGGAACGAATCCATCGCCATCAACGCCGCCGGCGCTTCGGTCAGGCTGATGCGCTGGCCGACCAGGCGCGCCGGGTCGAGCCGGCCATGGCGGACCATGTCGAGCATGGCGCCGTAGCGGTGCGCCTGCATACCGTGGCTGCCCAGAATCTCCAGCTCCTCGGCAATCACTCGATGCATGGGCAGCGGCGGCGACTGCTGGTCCCCCGCCATCAGCCCCACCTGCACGTGCTTGCCGCGGGTGCGCAGACTCAGGATCGAGTTCTGGCAGGTGAGCCGGCTGCCCAGCGCATCCAGCGAGACGTGGGTGCCGCCCTGGCTCAGTTCGCGTACCGCCTCGACGACATCCGCACACTGCGTGGCATTCAGCGTCACCGTGGCGCCGAGCTCTTGGGCCAGGCGCAGCTTGGCGTCATCGATATCGATGGCCACCACCTGGGCACCCAGGGCGCTGGCGATCATGATCGCCGAGAGACCGACCCCGCCGCAGCCGTAGACGCTGACCCACTGCCCGCCGCTGACCCGGCCCTGATCGACCACCGCCCGGAAGGCGGTGGCGAAACGACAGCCGAGACCCGCGGCGGTGGCGAAATCCATGCTCTCTGGCAGCGCGACCAGGTTGAGATCGGCATGCTGCAGGCTGGTGTACTCGGCGTAGGAGCCCCACTGGGTGAAACCGGGCTGCACCTGGTGGTGGCACACCTGCTGGTGGCCGCTGCGGCACTCGTGGCAGGCGCCGCAGCCGCTGACGAAGGGCACGGTGACCCGCGCCCCCGGCTGCCAGCGGGTGACATCCTTGCCCACCGCGACGATGGTGCCGGCCAGCTCGTGCCCGGGGACGTGGGGCAGCACGATGTCGCTGTCGTGCCCCATCCAGGCGTGCCAGTCGCTGCGGCACAGCCCCGACGCTTCCACTCGCACCACCACGCCGTGGGGCGCGGGGGAGGGATCGGGAACGGTCTGGATGCTGGGGGGTGTCTGGAAGCTTTCGAAGACCACGGCTTTCATGGCGATGACTCATGCACTGGAGGGTTGGCGGGAAGCGGCTGACGAATGGCGATTGTAGGAGACAGGCTACCTCAGATGGCCGAAATATCTTTGCCTTCTTGCTCCGTTTTGCCGCCTGGTGGCAAGCTTGTTTTAGCGAATCACCAGAATAGAGAAGGATCTTCCCTTGAAGCCGCTGGATGACATCAACCTGCGCCTGCTGGATCTGCTCCAGCAGGATGGCCGCATGACCAACGCCAAGCTGGCCGAAGCCCTGGCGCTGAGCGAGACGCCGTGCTGGCGGCGGCTCAAGCGGCTGGAGGAGGAGAAGCTGATCACCGGCTATCAGGCCAACCTGGATCGCAAGCGGCTGGGGCTGGGGGTGCTGGCCTTCGTCCAGCTCAACTGCTCGGAGCACCACGCGGGCTCGGTGGCGGCGTTCGAGCGGATCATCCACGCCAGTCCCAATATTCTCGCCTGCCACAACACCACCGGCGATGACGACTTCCTGCTGATCATCGTGGCCAAGGACCTGGACGACTACAGCCGGTTCGTGGAGCGCGAGCTGCGACGGTTGCCGGGGGTGACCAATATCCGCTCCAGCCTGTCGCTGCGCGAGGTGAAGTCGACCAACCGGCTGCCGCTGGGCTGAGATGCCCGTGCCGACGCGGCGTTGGCCGCGTTATACCTGCCCGTAGCGCCCGGCTTCATCGCCGAGCCAGCGGCGGATCAGCGGCGTCGCGGCGCCGGGGGCTTCTTCCAGCAGCGCCTGGGCCAGCGCGGTGACGGTATCGAGCAGGTCGCGGTCGCGCTCCAGGTCGGCGATCTTCATCTGCGCCAGGCCGGTCTGGCGGGTGCCGAGCACTTCGCCGGGGCCGCGCAGTTCGAGATCCTTCTCGGCGACCTTGAAGCCGTCGGTGGTGTCGCGCAGGATGCCGAGCCGCTGGCGGGAGTGGTGCGACAGCGGCGGGTGATAGAGCAGCACGCAGTAGCTGTCGACGCGCCCGCGGCCGACCCGGCCACGCAGCTGATGCAACTGGGAGAGCCCCAGCCGCTCCGGGTTCTCGATGATCATCAGGCTGGCGTTGGGCACGTCGACGCCGACCTCGATCACCGTGGTCGCCACCAGCAGGTCGAGCTCGCCGCTCTTGAAGGCGTCCATCACCTCGCCCTTCTCCTGCGCCTTCATGCGCCCGTGGACCAGCCCGACGTTGAGTTCCGGCAGCGCTTCGACCAGGGTGTCGCGGGTCACTTCCGCCGCCTGGCAGGTGAGCGCTTCCGACTCCTCGATCAGGGTGCAGACCCAGTAGGCCTGGCGCCCCTCGGCGCAGGCGTTGCGGATACGCTCGATCACCTCGGTACGGCGCTCGTCGGGCACCGCCACGGTATGTACCGGGGTGCGGCCCGGCGGCAGCTCGTCGATCACCGAGAGATCGAGATCGGCGTAGGCGCTCATCGCCAGGGTGCGCGGGATCGGCGTGGCGGTCATGATCAACTGGTGCGGGGTCAGGCCGCCGGACTCGCCCTTCTGGCGCAGTGCCAGGCGCTGGTGGACGCCAAAGCGGTGCTGCTCGTCGATCACCGCCAGCCCCAGCCGATGGAAAGTCACGTCATCCTGGAACAGCGCGTGGGTGCCGACGGCGACCTGCACGCGACCGTCGGCGATGGCCGCCTTGGTATCCAGGCGCGCCTTGCCCTTGAGCTTGCCGGCCAGCCAGCCCACCTCGATGCCCAGCGGTTCGAGCCAGGCGCGGAACTGGCGGAAGTGCTGCTCGGCGAGGATCTCGGTGGGTGCCATCACCGCCGCCTGACAGTCGCCGGCGATGGCGTTCAGCACCGCCATCGCCGCGACCACGGTCTTGCCCGAGCCGACGTCGCCCTGGACCAGCCGCAGCATCGGCACCTCCCGCTCCAGGTCACGGCCGATCTCCTCCAGCACGCGACGCTGGGCCTGGGTCAGCGAGAACGGCAGCTGGGTCAGAAAGCGCGCCTGCAGGTTGCTGGCGGCGGCCAGCGGGGGGGCGCCATCGGCCTGAATGCGCAGCCGCACCTGGCGCAGGCTCAACTGGTGCGCCAGCAGCTCCTCCAGCGCCAGCCGCCGCTGGGCCGGATGGCGACCATCGGCCAGACGCTCCTGGGGGGCGTCGGGCGGCGGTTCATGGAGATAGCGCAGCGATTCGATCAATCCCGGCAGCCGAAAGCGGCCCCGCAGCGGTTCGGGAATCCACTCCGGCAGGCTCTCTGGGGCCGCCGCCAGGCGTTTCAGCGCCTGCTGGATCAGCGCCCGCAGGCGCGGCTGCGCCAGGCCCTCGGTGGCCGGGTAGATCGGCGTGAGATGTTCGTCCACCGGCGTGGCGTCGGACTGGATCAGGCGATATTCCGGATGATAGATCTCGAGTCCGGTGCTGCCGGCGCGGGCCTCGCCGAAGCAGCGCACCTGGACGCCCTTGACGAACTGCTGCTGCTGGGCCGGCGAGAAGTGGAAGAAGCGCAGGCTGAGGATGCCGGAGCCATCCTTGAGCCGCACCAGCAGGCTGCGCCGGCGACCGCGAACCACCTCTGCGGCGCTCACCTCGCCCTCGACCACCGCCTCGGTGCCGGCGCGCAGGGTGCCGATCGGGGTGATCCGGGTCCGATCCTGATAGCGCAGCGGCAGGTGGAACAGCAGGTCGGCGACCTGCTCGATGCCCAGCCTGGCCAGCTTGCCGGCCAGGGCCTCGCCGACGCCGGAGAGCTCGGTGACTGGCGTGTCGAGGCTCATGCCGCCTCGACGTCGCTACCCTGGATTTTATCGATCGCCTGGATCAGGGCATCGATCGCCTTGGGTCGCGGGAAGCTGGCACGCCAGGCCAGGGCGACGCTGCGCATCGGCACATCGCCCTTGAACGGCCGGCTTTCCAGCAGCCCGCCTTCGTAGTGGCTGGTACCGATCGCCAATTTGGGCAGTACCGTGATGCCCAGACCGGAGGCGACCATGTGACGAATGGTCTCCAGCGAGCCGCCCTCCGCAATCAGGGTGTTCTCGGGATTGTTGAGCTGGGCGCTGATCGCCGGGCACGCCTCGAGGATCTGGTCGCGGAAACAGTGGCCCTCGCCGAGCAGCAGCAGGCGCTCGGTAAGCAGGTCCTCCTTGTCGATCGCCGCCTTTTCCGTCCACGGATGGCCGGCGGGCAGCAGCACCTCGAACGGCTCCTCGTAGAGCGTCTTGGTGACCACGTCGGGCTCGTTGAACGGTAGCGCCACGAAGATCGCGTCCAACTCGCCGCTGCGCAGCTTGCGCCGCAGCACGCCGGTGAAACTCTCCTCGATATACAACGGCATCTGCGGGGCGATGCGCGACAGTGCCGGGATCAGGTGCGGGAACAGGTAAGGGCCAATGGTATAGATGGCGCCGATGCGCAGCGGGCTGATCAATTGATCCTTGCCTTCGCTGGCCATCTCCCGGATCAATGTGGCCTGCTCCAGCACGCGGTGGGCCTGCTCGACGATTCGCTCGCCCAGCGGTGTGACCTGAACGGTGGACTTGGAGCGCTCGAACAGCGCGATGCCGAGTTCGTCCTCGAGTTTCTTGACGGCCACCGACAGCGTCGGTTGAGAGACGAAGCAGCGCTCGGCGGCGCGGCCGAAATGACGCTCCTGGGCCAAGGTTACGATGTAGCGGAGTTCTGTTAGAGTCATTGGCTGGGACCGAAAGGCTCCCTGTCAGCGCGATTTGGCAAGTGAACAGCGGTACGCAATTCTCGTGGTCACGCTCGTGCGTGCGCGTCCTCAGGGACGAATCATCAAGGACGTTTTACCAAGAGGCTAGGGAAAGGTGAAGAAAACAACGCTAATTCTCGGCTGTGGCGATATCGGCACTCAGCTCGGGAAGCAGTTGATCGCTGCCGGTCATCGCGTGATCGGCGCGCGGCGCAATGTCGGCGCGCTGGAGGGAACCGGCATCGAGGCGGTGGCGCTGGACGTCACTGACGAAGCGGCGCTGGCGGCACTGCCGGATGCCGACATCATCGTCTACGCGGTGACCGCGGATCGGTTCGAGGAGTCGGCCTACGAGACGGCGTATCCGACCGGGCTGAAAGCGGTGCTCGAAACGTTCGGGGCCCGCGAGAAAAAGCCGGAGCGAGTGCTCTTCGTCTCCTCGACGAGCGTCTACGCCCAGCAGGGCGGCGAGGAGGTCGACGAAACCTCGGAAACCGACCCGAACGGTTTCTCCGGCACGCTGATGCGCGAAGCCGAGCAGGCGCTGCTCGCCCACGATCTGCCCGGCACGGCGGTGCGTTTCTCGGGTATCTACGGCCCGGGGCGCGATCGGCTCATCCGCCAGGTGCAGGAGGGCCGGATCGCGGCCTCGAACCCGCCGATGTACTCCAACCGTATCCATCGCGACGACTGCGCCGGGGTCATCGCACATCTGGTTCAGCTGTCATTGGAAGGCAAGCCGCTGGAGCCGGTCTACCTGGCCAGCGACTGCGACTCCGCGCCGCTGCACGAAGTGATGGCGTGGATCGCCAAGCGACTCAAGGTCGAGACGCCGGAGGTGATCCAGTCGCCGTTGCGGCGTCGCTCGAGCAAGCGCTGCAATAACCGGCAGCTGCTCGATTCCGGCTACACGTTTCGCTATCCCACCTTCCGCGAAGGTTACGAAGACGTGCTCCAGCAGGGCGGCTTTCTGTCGGCCAAGGAGAAGGCGTGACGTCAGGGCGCTAGCCCGGTGCGTCATGTCGCTCGTCTGTGACGTTTCGACGGCGAATCGATGTCGATCCGATGACACGATTTCTCAATCCGCTGAAATATCTGATAAAGCGCCTCCGGGCGCTTTTTTTGTGGCTCGTACCACCGTCCAAGCTGTCATCGTTTCTTAATTGTCTAGATAAATAACCGTCACACGACGTCGCCAGACTGTGTCCAACACTTCGGGGCCAGGGATTCGTAGTCCGAATCACGGCCCGACACTTTCCGGGACGAATCGTATGACCGCCATCGTTAGCGTCGAACGGCTCGACAAATCCTTCGGTCACCATGCGGCGCTGCGCGAGATCGGTTTCGAGATCCACGCCGGCGAGCTGGTCACGTTGATCGGGCCCTCCGGCTCGGGTAAGTCGACCCTGTTGCGCCATCTGATCGGCCTGACACGCGCCGATCGTCAGTCGCACAGCCATGTCCGGGTGCTGGATCGCGACGTGCAGCGCAACGGGCGTCTGCTCGGGGCCAGCCGCGAACAGCGGCGTCGCTGCGGCTACATCTTCCAGCAGTTCAACCTCGCCGGCCGGTTGAGCGTCATGACCAACGTGCTGGTCGGCCACCTTGGCGCGATGCCGCGCTGGCGGGCCCTGACCGGCCGTTTCACCCACCAGGAGCGGGACAAGGCGCTGCAGGCCCTCGAACGGGTCGGCATCGTCGGGCTGGCCCACCAGCGTGCCAACACGCTGTCGGGCGGCCAGATGCAGCGCGTCGCCATCGCCCGGGCGCTGGTGCAGGAGGCGGAGGTCATCTTCGCCGACGAGCCGATCGCCTCCCTCGACCCGCGTAGTGCCCGCGAGGTGATGGAGATCCTGCAGCGCATCAATCGCGAGGATGGCCGCACCATCGTCGTCACCCTGCATCAGGTCGATGTTGCCCGCCGCTACTGCCGCCGCGCCATCGCATTGAAGCAGGGGCGCCTCTACTACGACGGGCCGATCGCCGGCCTCACCGATGCTCGCCTGCAGGCGCTCTACGAGAACGCCGGTCTCGACGAGCTCGAGTCCCGTCAGCCTGGCCACCGGATCGCGCCGCCGCTGCATGCGGTGGGCTGATCCGGGCAGGCATTCGACTCAAGACCCACGATTCATCACCCACGACACCTCGAGGAAACGACATGATCTCATCCCTGTTGCGCCGCACGGCCCTGCCGCTGATCGCCGGGCTCGGACTGCTCGGCGGCACGCTTGCCGTCGGTTCCGCCCAGGCCGCCGACGAGCCGCTGCGCTTCGGCATCATCTCCACCGAATCGAGCACCAACCAGGCGACCCAGTGGCAGCCGTTCCTGGATGACATGTCCAAGGCCCTGGGCGTCAAGGTCGAGCCGTTCTTCGCCACCGACTACGCCGCGGTGATTCAGGCGATGCGTTTCGACAAGATCGACCTCGCCTGGTACGGCAACAAGTCGGCGATGGAAGCGGTCGATCGCGCCGGCGGCGAGATCTTCGCCCAGACCGTCGCCGCCAACGGCGACCCGGGATACTGGAGCCTGATGATCGTCAACAAGGACAGCCCCTATGACAACGTTCAGGAGATCCTCGCCAACGCCAGCAAGCTGACCTTCGGCAATGGCGACCCCAACTCCACCTCGGGCTATCTGGTGCCGGGCTACTACGTCTTCGCCAAGAATCATGTCGATCCCAACACCGCGTTCAAGCGCACGCTCAATGCCAGCCACGAGACCAATGCGCTGACCGTGGCCAACGGCCAGGTCGATGTCGCCACCTTCAATACCGAGGGCATGGAGCGCCTGGAGCTCACCCATCCCGACAAGGCTGCCCAGCTCAAGGTGATCTGGAAGTCGCCGCTGATCCCGTCCGATCCGCTGGTCTGGCGCACCAATCTGCCGCAGCAGACCAAGGACGAACTGCGCCAGTTCTTCCTCGGCTACGGCGACACCGAACAGCAGAAAGCGATCCTCGAGCCGCTGCAGTGGTCCGGCTTCGCCGCTTCCGACAACGATCAGCTGCTGCCGATCCGTCAGCTCGAGCTGTTCAAGCAGCGCGCCCAGGTCGCCGCCGATGATTCGCTCGATGCCGATGCCAAGCAGCAGCAACTGGCGGATCTCGACGCCCGTCTCGACACGCTGAACCAACGCATGGAAGCCCGCGACGCCGCCCAGGCCGAGCGCGCCGACAACACCACGGCGATGGTCGACTAGGACCGCGTTCATCGCTGGCGGCGGGCCGCGGACAGCGCCCTGCCGCCAGCGATAGCGCCATCCCGGTCTTCACCGACTGCGTCAGGACAACACTTATGCAAAGCGCCGCTTCCTTCGACATTCGCGCCCGATCCGGCAGACGCCGCTGGACCACCCTGCTGGGCTGGGCCATTGCCGTCGTCGTGCTGGGCTGGGCCTGGCAGGGCGCCGAGATGGCGCCGAGCCTGCTGTTCCAGAACGCCGGCAACATGGCGACCCTGGCCGCCGACTTCGTGCCGCCCACCTTCGGCCGTCTCGACCACTACATCGACCAGATGCTGGTCACCATCCAGATCGCCATCTGGGGCACGCTGCTGGCGGTGCTGTTCGCCATCCCCTTCGGCCTGCTCTCGTCGGAAAACCTGGCGCCGTGGTGGATCAACCAGCCGGTGCGGCGGTTGATGGACGCCTGCCGTGCGATCAACGAACTGGTGTTCGCGATGCTGTTCGTGGTCGCCGTCGGGCTCGGTCCCTTCGCCGGCACCATGGCGCTGTTCGTCCATACCACCGGTGTGCTCGCCAAGCTCTTCTCGGAAGCGGTGGAGGCCACCGACGCCGGGCCGATGGAGGGCATCCGCGTCACCGGTGCCGGGCGGCTGGAGGAGATCGTCTTCGGCCTGATCCCCCAGGTACTGCCGCTGTGGATCTCGGTCAGTCTCTATCGCTTCGAATCCAACATCCGCTCCGCCACCGTGCTCGGCATGGTCGGCGGCGGCGGTATCGGGGTATCGCTGTGGGAGACCATGCGCGGTTTCCAGTACACCGAGACCGCCACGATCATGCTGGTGATCATCGTCGCCGTGACGCTGCTGGACATGGTTTCGCAGCGTGTTCGCAAGCGCTTCATCTAGGCCATGACGAAAACTGCCTGCGCTCGCCCATACCGCGTTAAAAATCGGCTCAAAATGCTCATTTACACACACGTAAACTCCGCTTTTTCGCCAATTTTTGCCTTGTCTGGGCGTCGCTCGGCGACTTTTCGTAGACGGCCTGGAGGATATTCCAATCCAGGTTTGAGCGTATCCGATGATGTCTAGACAAGTTTTGACACTACCCCGCTACCGCGAACTGGCCGAGGTGCTGGTCCGCGAGGTCCGTGCCGACTACGCCCCGGGCGATCTGCTGCCGACCGAGGCACAGCTCGCCAAGCGCTTCGCGGTCAACCGCCACACCGTGCGGCGCGCGCTGGACGAACTGGTCGCCGCCGGCATGGTGACCCGCCATCAGGGGCGTGGCACCCAGGTCGTCGATCGCCGACTCGACTACGCCGTCAGCGCCGGCAGCAAGGTGACCCAGAACCTGGCCGGCCTCGGGCTGCCCTCGACGACCTGCTGCCTCGAGCAGGGGCTCGTGAATCCTCCCGAGGCCATCGCCCAGCGCTTCGGACGGCCTGTCAGCGAGCCGCTGCTGCGGGTCGATACCGTGCGCACCGTCGACGACGCCCCGCTGATGCGCCTGCGCCACTGGTTCGATCCTGAGCGGGTGCCTGGCTGGCTGGCGCGCTATCGCGGCGGTTCCACCCGCGCCCTGCTGACCCAGCACTACGGCCTGCAGCTGCATCGGCGGCGGGTGCGCATCGACGCCGTCGGCGCCGATCGCGACGACACCCGCTGGCTACAGTGCCCGCTCAACGCCCCGCTGCTGGTGATGACCAGCGACAACACCGACGCCGAGGGGGCGCTGGTGGAGGTCTCCGTGGGGCGGGCGCGGGCCGATCGGCTCTCCTATCACATCGATTTCGAGGAAGCCGCGGGCCGGGATTTCGAGGAAGCCGCGGGCCGCCGTCACGACGGCGCCAGCGATCCTTCCGCTCTCTTTCCATCCGACGAGGACGACGCATGACTCGCACCTCCCGAGGCGCCCGCCAGCGACTGCTGGCGCTCTCCTCCCGTCACCACATCGAAGCCCGCTGGGGCGCGCTGGGCCGACTGCCCAGCCACCGCTGCCTGCGCGGGCCGGAGACCGGCATGGCGATGCTCAAGGGGCGCATCGGCGCCACCGGCAACGCTTTCCACCTGGGCGAGATGACCCTGACCCGCGCCAGCGTGGCGCTCGATGACGGCACTGTCGGCCACGGCTGGGTGCGCGGGCGCGATCATCGTCACGCCGAACTGATCGCGCTGGCCGATGCCGTCGCCCAGCACGCGGAGTGGCAGGAAGCACTCGAGACCCAGGTGCTGGCGCCGCTGGCCGACGAGCTCGCCGCGCGCCAGCGACGTGATGCGGCCACCGCTGCCGCCACCCGGGTCGATTTCTTCACGCTGGTCAGGGGAGAGTGACGATGACGCAGAGAGATATCACGCCGCAGAGCGAGAGCGGGAAGAGAGAAGCAGTGAGTGCAGCCTGGCCCGGGCTGGATGACCCCGCCCACGACAGCCAGCGTCTGTTTCGCCAGATTCTCGGCGCAATGTCCGAGCCGGGCACGCTCGAGACGCTGGTCGTGCCGACACCGCCCCAGGCACCGCCGAGTGACGCCCTGGGCGCCGCACTGTGGGGGGTGGTGCTGACGCTCTGCGATCTCGAGACACGTGTGTGGATCGCCGCCGATCTCGACTCGCCGGCCCTGCGCCAGGCGCTGGCCTTCCACACCGGGGCGCGCATCACCGACGACCCGGCGAGCGCCGATTTTGCGCTGCTGACCCATGACGCCTTCGATCCAGAGATGCCGTTTGCGCTGGGCAGCGATACCTACCCCGACCGCGGCACCACGCTGCTGGTCGCCGTCGAGCGGCTGGAAAACGATTCGAACGAGGCACGCGGCGATACCAACGGCTGGCGGCTCAGTGGCCCCGGTATCGCCGACTCGCGGCTGCTCGATATCGGTGACAGCCCCGGCTGTCGGCGGCTGATGAGCCGCCTTGGCGCCAATCGCACCAGCTTCCCCCAGGGGCTGGACATGATCTTCGGCTGCGGCGCGCGGCTGGCGGCGGTGCCACGCAGCACCCGCGTCACGCGCGCCGATGCCAAGGAGGTGAACTGATGTACGTTGCCGTCAAGGGAGGCGAGCAGGCGATCGCCAGTGCCCACCGCTGGCTGGCCGACCGCCGTCGCGGTGACCGCGAGCGCCCAGAACTCGAGGTCGCCCAGATCGGCGATCAGCTGCGGCTGGCCGTCGACCGGGTGATGAGCGAAGCCTCGCTCTATGATCCCGAGCTCGCCGCGCTGGCCTTCAAGCAGGCCAGCGGCGATCTCACCGAGGCCGTGTTCCTGCTGCGCGCCTATCGCACCACGCTGCCGCGCCTGGCGGTCAGCGAGCCGCTCGACACCGCCGGCATGCGCATCGAGCGGCGCATCAGCGCTACCTACAAGGACATTCCCGGCGGCCAGATTCTGGGCCCGACCTACGACTACACCCATCGGCTGCTCGATTTCCTGCAGCTGGCCGGCGCCGAGGTGCCGCCTGCCGAGACCCGGGATAACGTCACCGACGCCGAGCCCTGCCCGCAGATCCTCGAGCTGCTCAACGACGAGGGCCTGGTGGAGCAGGCGATCGACGACGGCAGCGAGCCCATGGATATCACCCGCGATCCGCCCGATTACCCGATGAACCGGGCCGCCCGGCTGCAGATGCTGGCCCGCGGTGACGAGGGCTACCTGCTGGCGCTGGGCTACTCCACCCAGCGCGGCTACGGCCGCAACCATCCGTTCGCCGGCGAGATTCGCCTGGGCCAGGTGGAAGTGGAGATCCACGTCGAGGAGTGGGACGAGACGATCTGCGTCGGCGAGATCGCGCTGAGCGAGTGCCAGATGATCAACCAGTTCGGCGGCTCGCGCGAAGCCGCGCCGCAGTTCACCCGGGGCTATGGCCTCGCCTTCGGCCACAACGAGCGCAAGACCATGGCCATGGCGCTGGTCGATCGCGCCCTGCGCGCCGAGGAGCTGGGCGAGCCGATCAGTGGCCCGGCGCAGCAGGCGGAGTTCGTGCTGGCCCACGCCGACAGCGTCGACGCCTCCGGCTTCGTCTCCCACCTGAAGCTGCCGCACTACGTCGACTTCCAGTCCGAGCTGGATCTGCTCAGGCGGCTGCGTCGCGAACATGCCTCGCGCCAGGCCGAACTTGATAGTGCTCGCGATACGGCCAGCCCCCAACCGGAGGAGCGTTGATATGAACGGATACAACTTCGCCTACCTCGACGAACAGACCAAACGCATGATCCGCCGCGCGCTGCTCAAGGCGGTGGCGATCCCCGGCTACCAGGTGCCGTTCGGCGGCCGCGAGATGCCGATGCCCTACGGCTGGGGCACCGGCGGCGTGCAGCTCACCGCCAGCATTCTCGGCGCCGACGACATCCTCAAGGTGATCGACCAGGGCGCCGACGACACCACCAATGCGGTCAGTATTCGTCACTTCTTTCAGCGCGTGGCCGGGGTCGAGACCACCACTGCGACCACGGCCGCGGACGTGATCCAGACCCGCCACCGGATTCCCGAAACCCCGCTGCGCGCCGGCCAGATCCTGGTGTTCCAGGTGCCGATCCCCGAGCCGCTGCGCTTCATCGAACCCAGCGAGCAGGAGACCCGGCTGATGCACGCGCTGGAGGAGTACGGCGTGATGCACGTCAAGCTCTACGAGGACATCGCCCGCTACGGCCATATCGCGACCACCTACGCCTACCCGGTCAAGGTCGACGGGCGCTACGTGATGGATCCCTCGCCGATCCCCAAGTTCGACAACCCCAAGCTCGACGGCAATCCGGCGCTGATGCTGTTCGGCGCCGGTCGCGAAAAGCGGCTCTACGCGATTCCGCCCTACACCCGGGTCGAGAGCCTCGACTTCGAGGATCACCCGTTCGAGATCCAGCGCTGGGAGCACGCCTGCGCGCTGTGCGGCAGCGATCACAGCTATCTGGACGAAGTGATCACCGACGACCAGGGCGGGCGGATGTTCGTCTGCTCCGATACCGACTACTGCCAGAGCCGGCGGGGAGAAGTGGCATGAAGAAGCCGGTGCTGGAACGCCCGGTCCTGCTGGATGTGCAGGGCATCACCCGACTCTACGGCCCGGCCAAGGGCTGCGAGGCGATCGATTTTCAACTCCACGCCGGCGAAGTGCTGGGCATCGTCGGCGAGTCCGGCTCCGGCAAGTCGACCCTGCTGCGGGTGCTCGCCGGCCTGGAAGCGCCGGATGCCGGACAGGTCCTGTACCGCCGTCAGACGGATGATGCGGGGGCCGAGGAAGCCGAGCTCGATCTCTACGCCATCGGCGAGGCGCGACGCCGGGCACTGCTGCGCCTCGAGTGGGGGCTGGTGCATCAGAACCCCCGCGACGGCCTGCGCATGGGCGTGTCCGCCGGGGCCAACATCGGCGAACGGCTGATGGCCCAGGGTCAGCGCCACTACGGCCAGCTCCGCGCCACCGGGCAGACGTGGATGCGCCAGGTCGAACTCGACCCCGGGCGTATCGACGATGCCCCGCGGACCTTCTCCGGCGGCATGCAGCAGCGGCTGCAGATCGCCCGCACTCTGGTCACCCAGCCACGGCTGGTGTTCATGGACGAGCCCACCGGCGGGCTCGACGTCTCGGTACAGGCGCGGCTGCTCGACATGCTGCGCACGCTGGTACGCCAGCTCGGCCTGTCGGTGGTGCTGGTGACCCACGATCTCGCCGTGGCGCGCCTGCTCGCCCACCGGCTGATGGTGATGCGCCGCGGCCAGGTGGTCGAGACCGGCCTCACCGACCAGATTCTCGACGACCCGCAGCACGAATATACGCAGCTGCTGGTGTCTTCTGTCCTGACGCCTTGAGGAAGGAATTTCAATGCATTCCATGACGAACGCCCGACCTCGCCTCACGGTGAACGGGTTGCACAAGCAGTTCCTGCTTCACGGCCAGGGCGGGCTCGAGATCGACGTGATGCACGATCTCTCGCTGACGCTGCAGGCCGGTGAATGTCTGGTGCTGGCCGGACGCAGCGGCATCGGCAAGAGCACGCTGCTGAAGATGCTCTACGGCGACTACCGCATCGATCAGGGCCGGATCCGGCTGCACTTCGATGATGGCGACCTCGATCTCGAGACTCTGCCGACCTATGCCTGGCATGGCCTGCGCCGCGACGTGATCGGCTATGTCAGCCAGTTTCTGCGGGTGGTGCCGCGGGTCGCCGCCGTCGATGTGGTGATGGAGCCGCTGCTGGCCCGCGGCGCCGACGAAGCCGACTCGCGCCAGCGAGCCGAGACGCTGCTGGCCCGGCTCAATCTGCCCGAGCGGCTGTGGCGACTGCCCCCCGGGACCTTCTCCGGTGGTGAGCAGCAGCGCGTCAATATCGCCCGCGGCTTCATCGGCGAGCATCCGCTGCTGCTGCTCGACGAGCCCACCGCCTCGCTGGACGCCGCCAACCGCGACGTGGTGATCGCGCTGATCGGCGAGGCCAAGGCGCGCGGTACCGCCATGCTCGGGATCTTTCACGACGAGGACGTGCGCGAGCGCGTCGCCGACCGTCTGCTGCCGCTGGATGGCAACCAGGGCGGCTTGTCCAACGCCAGCCAGCACTACCGGGAGAGCCTGTCATGAGTGCACGGGAACAGATCCTGACCCACGCCACACTGGTGCTCGACGACGAGACGGTCGACGGCACGCTGGTGATCCGCGACGGTCGTATCGCCGCGGTCGATCACGGTGCCAGTCAGGTCGCAGCCGCCATCGACTGCGAGGGCGACATCCTGCTGCCGGGGCTGGTCGAGCTGCATACCGACAACATGGAGAAGTATTTCCAGCCGCGGCCCAAGGTCGAGTGGCCGGGGCTACAGGCCGCGCTGGCCCATGACGCCCAGATGGCGGCCAGCGGCATCACCACGGTCTTCGACGCGGTCTCGGTGGGCGACGTCGACGAGCAGAGCATGCGTCACGGCTCACTCGACGATATGTGCCAGGCCCTGGCGCGGATCGCCCACGACGGCCTGGCGCGGGTCGATCATCGTCTCCATCTGCGCTGCGAGGTGAGCCACCCGAACACGCTGGCACGCTTCCACGAGCTGTCGTCATCGCCGCTGCTGGGGCTGGTATCGCTGATGGATCACGCCCCCGGTCAGCGCCAGTTTGCCAGCCTCGAGGCCTATCGCATCTACTATCAAGGCAAGTACAAGCTCGACGACGCGGCCATGAATGCCTTCATGGCGTCCCAGATCGACAACAGCCAGCGCTACAGCGCCGAGCATCGTCGCGCCATTGCGGCGATCTGCCGCGAGCGCGGTCTGGCGATCGCCAGCCATGACGATGCCACCGTCGAGCACGTCGCCGAAAGCGCCGAGTACGGCACCCGGGTGGCGGAGTTCCCGACCACCCTCGAGGCGGCCGAGGCCTCCCACCGGGCCGGCATGGCGGTGATGATGGGCGCGCCCAACGTGGTTCGTGGCGGCTCCCACTCCGGCAATATCGCCGCCGCCGCGCTGGTCGCGCTGGGCGTGCTGGATATCCTGTCGTCGGATTACTACCCGGCCGCGCTGCTCGATGCGGTGTTCAAGGTGGCGGCGATGGAGAACGGCTACGCCTTGCCCCATGCCGTTGCCACCGCGACCCGCATTCCGGCCGAGGCGGTCGGGCTGGTGGACCGCGGCCGTCTGGCGCCGGGGCTGCGTGCCGACCTGCTGCGGGTACGCGTGATCGACGGGCATCCGGTGGTGCAGAGAGTTTGGTCTGCGGGCCAGCAGGTGCATTGATGGCGTATTTTCCGAGAGGTCCGAGATGTCGCGTCTGATCTACGTCATGGGCGCCAGCGGGGTCGGCAAGGACAGCCTGCTGCGCGAACTGCGCCAGCGCCGTCCGGATCTGCTGGTGGCGCATCGCTATATCACCCGGGCCAGCGGTAGCGGCGAGAACTGTGTCGAACTGAGCGCCGCCGAGTTCGCCTGGCGCCGGAAGCAGGGGCTGTTCTGCCTGGCCTGGTGCGCGCATGGGCTCAACTATGGCGTCGGCATCGAGATCGAGTCCTGGCTGACGGCGGGGCATACGGTGGTGCTCAACGGCAGTCGCCGCGCGCTGGCGCTCGCGCGGGCGCGCTTCGGTGAGTCGCTGGTGCCACTGCTGGTGGTGGCGGATGCCGAGGTGCTGCGCCGACGTCTGCTCGCGCGTGGGCGCGAGACGCCGGCCGAGATCGAGGCGCGGCTGGCGCGGGGCGGCGACGAGGAGACCCTGGGCGACATCCCGCGGCTCGACAACGGCGGCGAACTGGCACAGAGCATCGAGGCGCTCGAAGCTTTCGTCGAGGCGTCGCCCGCGACGGCATCGCCGCCATGAAGCTGCGTTTCGCCGGCACCGGCGACAGCGCCCAGGTGCCCTGCTTCGGTTGCGACTGCCCGGCGTGTCAGCGGGCGCGGCTGCTGACTTGCCACCGCCGCGGGCCGTGCGCCGGCGAGATCGAGCTCGATGGCGAGCTGATCCTGATCGACGCCGGCCGCATGGACCTGGCCGAGCGCTGCGAGCGTCAGCGCCCGGCCGCGATCCTGCTGACCCACTACCACGCCGATCACGTCCAGGGGCTTCTGCACCTGCGCTGGGGGCGGGGCGAGGCGATTCCGGTGTATGGCCCCAAGGATGCCCAGGGCTGTGCCGACCTGCACAAGAACCCCGGCATCCTCGACTTCCGCCCCGGCCTCAAGCCGTTTCGGCCCCTCACCCTCGGCGGCCTCACGCTGACGCCGCTGCCGCTCAATCACAGCAAGCCGACGCTGGGCTATGCGATCGAAGACGGCGCCCAGCGCATTGCCTGGCTCTGCGACACCGTTGGCCTGCCCGGGGCCACCGAGCGCTTCCTGAGCGAGTGGCAACCCCATGGCGTGGTGATCGACGCGACCCATCCGGATTCCTCTGACACGCCGCGTAACCACAACAACCTCGCCATGGCGCTGGAGATCATCGAGCGTCTCGACCCCGCCCGCACCTGGCTGACGCATATCAGCCACGAGCTGGACGCTTCGATGATGACAGGCAGTTCGCCACTGCCGGTCGGGGTCGAACTCGCGGCAGATGGTCTGGAAATTCTGGTTTGAAGATTTCGCCGCCGACGACCGCTCCAACTCGACGAAACCGCCAACGGGAAGAGGTACGAATGTCGACTATCAATCCGCCGAGCGCTGCAAAACTTTCGACTACGGTCATCGATCACAGCGTGAAAATACGTGAGAGCTCGATCGGCGAACAGTGCGAGATTCTGGCTCACACCTACATGGAATACAGCGAGCTGGGGGATTTTTCCTACCTCGGCGAATATTGCCATGTGGCCGATTGCTCGATTGGCAAGTTCACCGCCATCGCCAATCATGTGCGCCTTGGCGCGCCCAATCACCCCATGGGACGACCTTCCCAGCACCGTTTTACCTACTGCCCGGAATACTACGATTCCGATCTGCAGCGCGACGCGGGCTTTTTCGCCCAGCGTCGCGAACAGCGCGTGACGATTGGTCACGACGTTTGGATCGGGCATGGCGTCACGGTGTTGCCCGGTGTCCATGTCGGTAATGGCGCGGTGCTGGCGGCGGGCGCCGTGGTGACGAAAGACGTGGCCCCGTATGCGGTGGTGGGCGGCGTCCCCGCGCGCGCGATCAAATCCCGCTTTCCGCCCGACATCGTCACCCGACTGCAAGCCATCGCTTGGTGGCACTGGCCGTTCGAGACGATCAGCGCAAGGCTTTCCGATTTTCAGGACGACGACGTGGTCGCGTTCTGTGAGCGTTGTGAAACCGCGCACGAGTGCTAGCTGGATAGGTCATCGTGATCTCAGCCTGAACGGCAAGCCAGGGTGCGATAGCGCGAGCCGCCGTCGCCGAGCTGCGATTCCACCAGCGCGAGATGGTCGAAGCGCCAGCGCAGCGGGGCGGGTAGCCGTGAATCCGGGGCCGCAAGGTCGGCCTGGCGAACCAGGCTGACATGCGGGGTGAAGTCACGCTGTGGCGCGGTGAAACCGTGACGGGCGAGTGCCTGCCAGAGCTCGGCATGGAGTGCCAGCAACGCAGGGTCCGGCGTCTGGCTGCCGGCCCAGACGATGCGCGGCTGAGGGAAATGGCCGAGCCGATCCAGCGTCCACTCGCCCTGCGGCGCCGGCCACGCCCGGGTCAGCTCGAGCAGCGCCGCCAGCCGCGAGGCATCGACACTGCCCAGAAACGCCAGCGTGATATGCATGTTCTGCGCCGGTAGCGGGTAGCCGCCGCAGCGGGGTGCCAGGCGTCCGGCCTCGGCGGCCAGCGCCCGACGACTGGCGTCGTCGGGCCACAGGGCGAAGAAGAGTCGGCGAGAAAGGATCACGATGGCGGCTCCCGATGGCGTTGCCTGCAGGGTGGCGCATCGTTCCCCTCGTTGCCAACGGTTTCCCGGTATGCGCGTGGCTCCCGCTCAGGCGGGGCCGTCGTGGGGCCGAGGCTCCTCGCCCTCCATCGTCGAGCCGTGATCCTGGCGCAGCGGGCCGGCCAGCTTGCGCAGCGCGACATAGAAGACCGGCGTCAGGAACAGGCCGAACAGGGTCACCCCGAGCATGCCGGCGAAGACCGCGATGCCCAGTGCCTGGCGCACCTCGGCACCGGCGCCGTGACCCAGCGCCAGCGGTATCACCGCCGCGGTGAAGGTGATCGAGGTCATGATGATCGGACGCAGTCGCAGGCGGCAGGCTTCCAGCGCCGCCTCCACCACGCTGCGACCCTGGAACTCGAGCTCGCGGGCGAATTCGACGATCAGAATCGCGTTCTTGCAGGCCAGCCCGATCAGCACCACCAGCCCCACCTGGACGAAGACGTTGGTGTCGCCGCCGGAGATCCTGACGCCGACCAGCGCCGAGAGCAGGCACATCGGCACGATCAGGATCACCGCAAGCGGCAGGGTCCAGCTCTCGTAGAGCGCGGCCAGAACCAGGAACACCAGCAGTACCGCCAGCGGGAAGACCACCAGCGCGGCATTGCCCTGGGTGAACTGCTGATAGCTGAGGTCGGTCCACTCGAAGTCGATGCCATCCGGCAGTACCCGCTCGCCGATATCGGACAGCACGCCCATCGCCTGGGGCGAGGAGAGCACCCGCGGGTCGGCTTCGCCGGCCAGGTCCGCCGCCGGATAGCCGTTGAAGCGCAGCACCGGGTCGGGGCCGAAGCTCTGGTGGATATCGATCATCGAGCCGATCGGCACCATCTCGCCCAGGGCATTGCGGGTACGCAGCCGGGCGATGTCCTCGACGCTGTCGCGGTAGGGGGCGTCGGCCTGGGCGATGACCTGCCAGGTGCGGCCGAAATTGTTGAAATCGTTGACGTAGGTGGAGCCCAGATAGGTCTGCAGGGTGTCGAACAGGTCGCTCACCGCCACGCCCTGGGTCTTGGCCTTGAGGCGATCCACCTCGGCATCGAGCTGGGGCACGTTGGCCTGGTAGCTGGTGATCGGATAGGACATGCCCGGGGTCTGCACCACCGCGCCCTGGAACGCGGTCACCGCCTCCTGCAGCGGGCCGTAGCCGAGCCCGCCACGGTCCTCGATGAACAGCTGATAGCCGGAGCCGTTGCCGAGCCCGAGGATCGGCGGCGGCATGAATGAGAACGCGATGCCGTCCTTGAGGCCGGCGATCCTGCCCGCGATCTCGGCGTTGATCTCTGCCGCGGTACGGGTGCGCTGGTCGAATGGCTTCAGGGTCAGGAACGCCAGCCCGGTGTTGGCGGTGTTGGTGAACTGCAGCGCGTTGAGGCCGGGGAACGAGATGGCGTGCTCGACGCCGTCGGTCTCCATGGCGATATCCACCACCTGACGCAACAACTCGTCGGTGCGCTCCAGCGAGGCCCCCTCGGGGAGCTTGACGCCGGCGATCAGGTACATCTTGTCCTGAACCGGAATGAACCCGGGCGGCACCAGCTTGAACAGATAACCGGTGGTTCCCAGCAGGATCAGGTAGATCACGAACACCGCGCCGCGACGGCGCAGGCTACCCGCGACCACGCCCTGGTAACGATTGGAACTGGCGTTGAAGAAGCGGTTGAACGGCCGGAACAGCCAGCCGAACAGGAAGTCGATGATTCGGGTCAGGCGATCCCTGGGCGCGTCGTGGGACCTGAGCAGCATCGCCGCCAGCGCTGGCGACAGGGTCAGCGAGTTGATCGTCGAGATGACCGTGGAGATGGCGATGGTCACCGCGAACTGACGGTAGAACTGGCCGGTGACCCCGGAGAGGAATGCCATCGGCACGAATACCGCGCACAGCACCAGGCCGATGGCGACGATCGGGCCGGAGACCTCGCGCATCGCCTGGTGGGCGGCGGCCCGCGGTGCCAGCCCCTGGCCGATGTTGCGCTCCACGTTCTCCACCACCACGATGGCGTCATCCACCACGATGCCGATCGCCAGCACCAGCCCGAACAGGGTCAGGGTATTGATCGAGTAGCCCAGCAGGTAGAGCACCGAGAACGTGCCCACCACCGAGACCGGCACCGCCAGCAGCGGAATCAGCGAGGCGCGCCAGGTCTGCAGGAACAGCGTCACCACCAATACCACCAGCAGTATCGCCTCCAGCAGGGTCTGGATCACCGAGCGGATCGAGTCGCTGACGAACAGCGTGGTGTCATAGACGGTGCGATATTCCACCCCCGGCGGGAACTGGGTGGCCAGCTCGTCCATGGTTTGGATCACCTGGTCGCGGATCTGGAGCGCGTTGGCGCCGGGCGACTGGAAGATGCCGATCGCCACCGCGTCCTTGCCGTCCAGCCGGGAGCGCAGGGTGTAGTCGCCCGCGCCCATCTCGAGCCGCGCGACATCGCGAAGCCGAAGTACTTGGCCGTCGGCACCGACCTTGAGCACGATGTTGCCGAACTCCTGCTCGGTGGACAGCCGGCCCTTGGCGTTGATCAGGGTGAGAAAATCGCTGTGCGGCATCGGCTCGGCGCCGATTTGGCCGGCGGAGACCTGCACGTTCTGCTCGCGCATGGCGGCGACCACGTCGCCGGCGGTGAGACCATGGGAGGCAATGCGGTCGGGATCCAGCCAGGCGCGCATGGCGTAATCGCCGCCGCCGAACATCTGGGCCTCACCGACGCCGGAAATCTTCGCCAGCTGGTCGCGTACGTGCAGGCGGGCGTAGTTGCGCAGGTAGAGGGTGTCGTAGCTGTCATCCGGCGAGACCAGGTGCACCACCATCAGGAAGGTGGGCGATTGCTTCTGGGTGGTCACGCCCTGCCGCCTCACCGCCTCCGGCAACCGCGCCAGCGCCTGGCTGACCCGATTCTGGACCCGCACGGTGGCCTGTTCGGGATCGGTACCGGGCTGGAAGGTGATGGTCATCTGCAGCACGCCATCGGAACCGGCCACCGACTTGAAGTACATCATGTTCTCGACGCCGGTGATCGCCTCTTCCAGCGGCGTCGCCACGGTTTCCGCGATCTCCTTGGGGTTGGCGCCCGGGTAGGTGGTGCGGACCAGCACCGAGGGCGGCACCACTTCCGGATACTCGCCGATCGGCAGGTTGGGAATGGAGATCAGGCCCACCGCGAAGATGATGATCGAGAGCACCGCGGCGAAGATCGGCCGGTCGACGAAAAAGCGGGAAAAATTCATGACAGCAGGCTCCTGGGCGGCGGGGACGATGCCCGCCGCGTCTTGTCATTCAGAGGAGAGAAGCGCTTCAGGAAGCGTTGAGTGGATCGGCGCGCAGGGCTGCCTCAGGATCGAGTGGCAACCGCCTTGCCCGCCTCCGCTTCCCGCATGGCGATCGGGTTCGGCGTGACCGGCATGCCGGGTGCGAACACCTTCTGGGTGCCATTGACGATCACCCGTTCTCCGGCCTCGAGGCCTTCCTCGACCACCACCAGGTCGCCCACCTCGCGGCCAAGCTGTACCTGTCGGGGCATCACGGTGTTGTCGTCGCCGACCACGTAGACCAGACGTCGGTCCTGATTGGCGAGCACGGCCTTGCGATTCACCAGCGTTGCCTTGGCGAGATTGGCGACGGGCATCTCCACGCGGGCGAACTGGCCGGGCCTGAAGGCGCCATCCGGGTTGGGCAGCACGGCGCGATAGCGTAGCGTGCCGGTATCGGCGTTGATCTGGTTGTCGACGAAGTCCAGTTGCGCCGGATGCGGGAAACCCGTCTCGCCGGTCAGGCCGATATGCAGCGTGGCGCTCTTGCCTTGATTCAGCAGTGCCTGGGCGCTGGGGGCTTCGGCTTCGTTGCTGTCGAAATAGACGTACAAGGGGTCCACCGACACCAGCGTGGTCAGGACCGACTGGTCGGCACTGGCGAGATTGCCCTTGGTGACCATCGCTCGTCCGGTACGGCCCGTCACCGGCGCGATCACCTGGGTGTACTGCAGGTCCAGTTCGGCACTGGTCAGCGCGGCCTCGGCCTCGGCCTCCTGGGCCTGGGCATTGAGCGCCGCCGCCTGGCGCTGATCGTGCTGCTCCTGGGAAATCATGTGTTTCTGGATCAACTGGCGGGAGCGGCCGGCCTCGACTTCGGTGAGCCGGCGCTGGCTGCGCGCCTGTGCCAACGATGCCTTGGCGGCCTGGACGCGAGCTTCGTAGGGGCGCGGGTCGATCCGGAACAGCAGGTCGCCGGCCTCGACCAGCTCTCCCTCCTCGAAGGCCACCTCGTCGATATAGCCGCTCACTCGTGGCCGGACCTGCACGGTCTGCGGTGATGCCACGCGGCCGGTAAAGGTCTCACGCAATGTGATCGGTTCCACCAGCACCGTTGCCACGTCGACTTCCGGCGGCGGTGGCGCGGCGGCGGAGTCCGCTTCGCCATGGGCATCGCAGCCGGCCAGCAGCGCGATGACGAGCATCACGCCTAGGCCGCGAGTCAGACCCGTTTTCGACAGACGCTTGTGGTCGGACTTGTTCATTGTTGGGCTTCCCTTGTTTCATTCCCGGTCATCGATCCCTTGCCCCACCTTTCACGGCGGATCGCCCTGGGGTGCCTTCGAGTCGGTTTCGGGGGTTATCGACCGACGGCGCCGGCAGCAAGGGGCGTCGATCAACCGATGAAGACGAGGCGAGTGGCGCCGGTCAAAACGCGCCGTCGCCCTTCGCAAGACGGCAGGTGCCGGCGGGGGATCATGGCCTGACAATGTACGTTCGCGCCGCGAGCGGGCGTTATCGGTTTCCTCCGTATTGATTGCCTGATCCTGTCAATATCGCCAGTCTTCGAAGCAGAATACCTATTGGCCTCTGCCGGTCTTAGGGGATCGTCGGTTGACTTGCCCGTTTCTTCAAAGGTCTTGCCCAATCCTGCATAAGTCCTCAAATCGTCATAAAAGCACCGTTATGACGGCATATACTCGCGATACATCCAAGATCGAGCATTGGCGATCCATACGGGGTGAGAACATGAGTATCGTGCAACCGGTTTTTCAGACATTAGATGACGAGCTCGCCCAATTGGCGAAAACTCTAGCCCGTCAGATTCAGAAGTGGGCACCGGAAGAGGGCCTGACGCCCACATCGGTGCCAGGGCTGGAGTTGGTGCGCGCCAACTCCTCGCACACCAGCTGTCTCGGTTCGACGGTCTACGACCCCTCGCTCTGCCTGATCGCGCAGGGCAGCAAGCGTATATGGCTGGGGGATCGGGAGATCGACTATGGGCCGCTGAGCTGCATGGTGTCGGCGGTGCATCTGCCGGTGCTGGGCAAGGTGACCGAGGCCTCGGCGGAAAGGCCCTACCTGGGGCTGAAGCTCGCCGTCGATGCCCAGGAGATCACCGCGCTGGTACTGGAGCTGGGGGAGGGCGTGGGTGAGATGGAGATGCGGGAGTGTGCCGAGACGGCTTGCGGCCTGAGTCGCGTGCAGGCCGAGAAGGGCCTGGTGGAAGCCATGCTGCGGCTGGTCAACCTGCTCGATTCACCCCAGGACATTCGCATCCTCGCACCGTTGGTGCGGCGCGAGATCTTCTATCGTGCACTGATCGGCGAGATCGGCCTGCACATGCGCAAGTTCGCGGTGGCCGATACCCAGACCCACCGCATCGCGAAGGTGATCGCGGCACTCAAGGATCGCTTCACCGAGCCGCTGCGCGTTCGCGAACTGGCGGAGATGGTGAACATGAGCGAGTCGTCGCTGTTCCACAGCTTCAAGCAGGTCACCCGGATGTCGCCGGTGCAGTTCCAGAAGAAGCTGCGGCTCCATGAAGCGCGCAGGCTGATGCTGACCGAAGGGATGGAGGCGGCCACCGCCAGCTTCCGCGTGGGGTACGGCAGCCCATCCCATTTCAGCCGCGAATACAGCCGCCTTTTCGGAGTGCCGCCGCGCGCGGACGTGAGCAAGCTGCGCGGCGAACTACCGCAGACCGCGCGTGCCTGATGGTGCGCCCCGATTCCGGCGGGCCGAGCAACGGACTCAGTCGCCGATGACCATGACCGCTTCGGCTTCCACCTGGCTGCCCTTGGGGAGCTGCTTGACGCCGACCGCGGCGCGAGCCGGGAACGGCGCCTGGAAGAACTCCTCCATCACCTGGTTGACCACGCCGAAGTTGTCGAGGTCGGTCAGGTAGAGGTTGAGCTTGACGATGTCCTGCAGCGAGCCGGCGGCTTCCTGGCACACGGCGGACAGGTTGGTGAAGACCTGGCGGGCCTGGGCCTCGAACTCCTGGGAGACCAGTTCCATGGTCTTCGGATCGAGCGGAATCTGACCCGAGAGATAGACGGTGTTGCCCGACTTGATCGCCTGGGAATAGGGGCCGATGGCGGCCGGGGCGTTGTCGGTGTTGATAACGGCTTTGTTGCTCATGGCGTACCCTCCAGCATTGTTTCAATGTCTGCGTGGACTCGGCGGCCCCGGTAAATCGCGTCGTTGTGCGGTGCCGGTGTGCCGGTCCGATCTCAATCCTCACCTATATCCATAGGCTTCGGTCGACTCGAAACCTGCGGGGTCGTCCGTCGGACGTCCGCTTCGCTTCGAGTCTGTGCTTGCGCCTTGCGCTTCATCCCGCTCGCCGATCCATCCGGCGTTCCTGACATCCAAACCGCGTTTCGGCGATATCGCCGTCCATGGACGGAGCCATGACGCAAAAAACGTTGCCCCGCCGTGTTGGCCACGGCGGGGCAACGATCCTGCGATTAGTTTCGGGCGCGGACGATGCGGCCGATATGGTTCAGATTGCGCAGGCGCTTGATGATTCGCGCCAGATGAACACGCCCCTTGACCAGAATGGTCAGGTTGACGATCGAGAGCCTGGCATCGCGCTCCTCGATCCCGATACGCTCGATATTGGCGTCGGCATCGGTGATCAGGCTGGCCAGTTCGGCGATCAGGCCGCGCCGGGTCTCGACCTCGATCCGCAACGGTACCGGGAAATCCTGATCGATCTGCTTCGACCAGGTCAACGAGACCAGTTTGTCGGGATCGTCGCGCAACTCGTCGAGATTACCACATTCGTGACGGTGGACGACGATCCCCTTGCCGATGGAGAGGTGGCCGATGACCGGGTCTCCCGGTAACGGGTGGCAGCAGCGGGCAAAGCTGATCGCCATGCTCTCGGAACCGTTGATCACGATCGGACCGTTGTGAGGCGAATCCTCCAGCAGCCGCTCCAGCGGGTCGTCGCTCGCCCCGGTATCCACATCCGTGGTGAGTTCCCGCGCGACCAGGCGCCGCGCCGTGGCATGCGCCAGGCGGGTACCGAGGCCAATGGTCTCGAGCAGATCGTCCTCGGTCTTGAGGTCCAGCTCCTCCAGCAGCGCCGGGAGCCGTTCCGGCGGCAGCTTCTCCAGGCTGGTCTCGAAGCTGCCCAGCGCCCGGTTGAGCAGGCGGCGGCCGAGCTGAATCGCTTCGCTGCGCTGCTGGCTCTTCAGCGCATGACGAATCGCCGAGCGCGCCTTGGCGGTGATCACGAAATTGAGCCAGGCGAGATTGGGACGTGCGCCGGGGGCCGTGATGATCTCCAGGGTCTGGCCGCTCTCCAGCGGGGTCGACAGCGGCGCGAGATGACGATCGATGCGGCAGGCGATGCAACTGTTGCCGATGTCGGTATGGACACTGTAGGCGAAGTCGACCGCCGTGGCCCCCTGCGGCAGCTCCATGATGTCGCCTTTGGGGGTGAAGATGTAGACATCGTCCGGGAACAAGTCGTTCTTGACGTGTTCGATGAACTCCAGCGAGTCACCGGCGTGGCGCTGCATCTCGAGCAGGCCACGGACCCATTCGCGGGCCCGGGCATGGCTGCCGGCGGCGATGGGGCGTTCGGTCTGGCCGGCCTTGTAGAGCCAGTGGGCGGCGATGCCGTTATTGGCCATCGCCTCCATCTCGCGGGTACGGATCTGCACCTCGATCGGCATGCCGCTGGGGCCGAACAGCGTGGTGTGCAGGCTCTGGTAACCGTTGGCCTTGGGGATGGCGATGTAATCCTTGAAGCGCCCCGGCACCGGCTTGTAGAGATTGTGCACCGCGCCCAGCACGCGATAGCAGTTGTCGACGCTGTCAGTGATGATACGGAAACCGAACACGTCCATGATCTCGGCGAACGGTTTACGCTGGTCGTGCATCTTGCGGTAGATCGACAGCAGGTGCTTCTGGCGCCCGACCACGCTGCCGGTGAGGTCGTCTTCGTCGAGCCGGCGCTGCAGGCTGGTCTGGATCTGGCGCATGGTCGAGCGGCGGTTGCCGCGGGCGCTGGCCACCGCGCGCTTGATGCGCTCGGCGCGCATCGGGTGGATCGCCTGGAACGAGAGGTCCTCGAGCTCGACGCGAATGGTGTTGATGCCCAGCCGCCCGGCGATGCGGGCGTAGATCTCCAGGGTTTCGCGGGCGATGCGGCGCTTCTTGTCCGGGCGCAGTGCACCCAGCGTGCGCATGTTGTGCAGGCGGTCGGCGAGCTTGACGATGATCACCCGGATGTCCCGGGACATCGCCATCACCATCTTCTGGAAGTTCTCGGCCTGGGCGACCGCCTTGTCCTCGAAGGTGATCTGGGTCAGCTTCGAGACGCCGTCGACCAGCTCTGCCACGGCCTCGCCGAACTGCGCTTCCAGCGCTTCCCGGGAGACGCCGGTGTCCTCGATGACATCGTGCAGCATGGCGGCCATCAGGCTCTGATGGTCCATGTGCATGTTGGCGAGGATATTGGCGACGGCGAGGGGATGGGTGACGTAGGGCTCGCCGGAACGACGCTGCTGGCCGTCGTGGGCCTGTTCGGCGTAGTAGAAGGCGCGTTTGACCTGCTGAATCTCGTCGTCGGGGAGATAGCCGCCGAGGCGATCGGCCAGGTCATCGATGGTGAACATGCGGCGCGCCTATTTTTTCGTTAACGACCCGTCTTACATGGCCCGTCTGGCAACCGGCTCCGTGGAGACCGCGACAACGGCCCGGGGGCCGTCGGCCATGCCGGGAGAGTGGCTCAGATGTCGTATTCCTGGGTCGGCTCGGGACGCGGGCGCGGCGGGGCGGCTTCGACCGGCTCGTCGAGAATGCTGTCACCGATCTGGCCGGTGGCGATCTCGCGCAGGGCCATGACGGTCGGCTTGTCGTTTTCCCAAGGCAGCAGCGCATCGCGGGAGCCGCGCGCGAGCTGGCGGGCGCGTTGGGACGAGATCATCACCAGCTTGAAACGGTTCTCGATGTGGTCCAGACAATCTTCGACGGTCACTCGTGCCATGAGGGTAGCCCTGCCAAACAAATTGGGTGAACGCGCCCCGGACTGCGGGGTCTGCGGGACCGAGCAGTCTACTGGAGTGGCGCGCTGTCTGACAAGAGGCCTCGACGGGTGGCAAGAGTCCTCGACGAGTGACGAGAGTGCATCATGACCGGCAGGTGCACGCCAATGGCGGTTCAGTCGATGCCGTTCAGCAGCTCGTGGAGCAGCGTCGCATGACGTGCCTGCATCTTGTCGAGACGCGACCGGCGCGCATGAACGATGCACTCGAGCTCGGTCAGGGCGTGCTCGAAAGTGTCGTTGATGACGACATGTTCGTACTCGTCGAAATGCGACATCTCGCTGACCGCATCGCGCATGCGCCGTTCGATCACCGCCTCGTCGTCGGTCCCGCGCCCGGCAAGCCGCTCCCTCAGCGCCTCCCGCGACGGCGGCAGGATGAAGATCGACTCGGCATCCGGCGCCTGTTCGCGAACCTGCCGAGCCCCCTGCCAGTCGATCTCCAGAATCACGTCCTCGCCCACCGCGAGTCGCTTCTCGACCTCGACTCTCGAGGTGCCGTAGTGGCGGTCGAAGACCCAGGCGTGCTCGAAGAATTCGCCGCGTTCGACCATTGCCTCGAACTCGGGCTGGGCGACGAAGTGGTAGTTGACCCCATCCCGTTCGCCGGGGCGCATCGCCCGTGTGGTATGGGAAACCGAGACGCCGATGCCCGCGTTGCGCTGGAGCAGGGCACGGACCAGGCTGGTCTTGCCGGCACCGGATGGCGCGGAAATGATATAGAGCGTGCCGACTGCCGGCGCGGCGGTGGCGTGCGATGCGGAAGTACTTTGCGACATGGCGAGACGGCCGTGAGGAAGTGCGTGAAGCGGCTCAGTATGCCATGAATCGAAGCGATTGGGGCGGCCCGACGGGTTCGGTCGTGCGCTAGAATGGTGGAGGTCGGCGAGTCTCGCCTGGCGTTCGAGATCACTCGACGATGCCCAACCCGATTCCACTCCGAAGGAGTTCCATGGCCTCTTCACAACCTGCGGCGGCCGGCAGCCCGGTCGCCTTCATCGGTGCCGCGTTCGCCTTCGTGCTCACCATGATCGGCACCACCATGCCGACGCCGCTCTATCCGATCTATCAGCAGCAGTTCGGTTTCTCCCAGCTGACGATCACGATCATCTTCGCGGTCTACGCAGCCGGCGTGATGGGCGCGCTGCTGCTGACCGGACGCTGGTCGGATCAGCTGGGACGGCGCCCGATGCTGTTCGCCGGCCTGGCCGCGTCGGCGTTGAGCGACCTGGTGTTCTGGCATGCCGGCGGTCTCGGCATGATCCTGGTTGGTCGCGTGCTGTCCGGTATCTCGGCCGGCATCTTCACCGGTACCGCCACTGTCGCGGTCATGGAGCTGGTGCCCGAGGCCTGGAAGCGGGCCGGCCCGCTGGTCGCCACCGCGGCCAACATGGGCGGGCTGGGGCTGGGGCCGATGCTGGCCGGGGTACTGGTGGTGGCGTTCCCGATGCCGCTGATCCTTCCCTACGTCGTCCACCTGGCCCTGGTCGTGCTGGCCGTGCTCTGCCTGTGGCGGGCGCCCGAGACGGTGGAGCGCCCGGCGCGGATTCGGCTCAGCGTGCAGCGGCTCGGCGTGCCCGAAGGGGTTCGCGGCATTTTCATTCCCGCCGCGATTGCCGCTTTTGCCGGCTTCATGGTGTGTGGGTTCGCGACCTCGGTGACGCCGGCTTTTCTCGGCAAGGAGCTTGGCCATCACAACCCGGCGCTGATCGGCTTCGTGGCCGGACTGCTCTTCATCGCCTCCACCGCGGGGCAGATCCTGCAGGGCAGGCTGCCGGCCGCGCGCCGCCTGCCGATCGGCTGCGGCATCCTGCTGATCGGCGTGCTGTCGATCGCCTGGGGTATCGGCGCGAAAACGCTGACGGGATTCATCATCGGCCCCGTCGTCGCCGGCATCGGCCAGGGCATCGCCTTCCGTGCCGGGTTGGGCGCCATCGCGGCGGCAAGTCCGTCGGCGCAGAAGGCTTCGGTGGTTTCGACCTTCTTCGTGGTGGCTTACATGGCCATCTCGCTGCCCGTGATCGGTATCGGCGTGGTCGCCTCCTTCATCAGCCTGCAGCTGACCGGGCTGCTGTTCGCGCTGCTGGTGGCACTGCTCTGTTGCGTGGCGCTGGGCCTGCTGCTCCGACCGTCCCGACGGCAGCGCTTGGAATCACCCTGATCCGCTCCTCTCTCGGCGCTCTGGTATCATGAGCGCCGATTCGTTTCACCGACTGCCAGGAGCCCCCGATGACCGCCGCGCCCGATACGCTTACCCTCCGCCGCCCCGACGACTGGCACTTGCACTTCCGTGACGGCGAGGTCATGCAGACCGTGGTGCCCTACACGAGCCGGACCTTTGCCCGTGCCATCGTGATGCCCAACCTGGTGCCGCCGGTCACCACCATCGAGGCCGCCAGTGCCTACCGTGAGCGGATCATGGCGGCAGTTCCCGCCGGTCACGACTTCACCCCGCTGATGACCTGCTATCTCAATGAGAGCGTCTCCCGCGAGACGCTGGAGCGCGGCCACGCGGACGGCCTGTTCACCGCCGCCAAGCTCTACCCGGCCAACGCCACCACCAACTCCCAGCACGGCGTCAAGCACATTGCCGACGTCTACCCGCTACTGGAAGTGATGCAGCGGATCGGCATGCCGCTGCTGGTTCATGGTGAAGTGACGCGTGGCGAGATCGATATCTTCGATCGCGAGAAGGTCTTCATCGACGAGGTGATGACCGACATTCGCCGCCAGTTCCCGGCGCTCAAGGTGGTGTTCGAGCACATCACCACCCGGGACGCCGCCCAGTTCGTGCTGGAAGGCGACGAATTCCTGGGCGCCACGCTGACCCCCCAGCACCTGGCCCAGAACCGCAACGACATGCTGGTCGGCGGCATTCGCCCGCATCTCTACTGCCTGCCGATCCTCAAGCGGCAGGAGCATCAGCAGGCGCTGCGCCAGGCCGTGGCCAGCGGCCATCCGCGCTTCTTCCTCGGCACCGATTCCGCCCCCCACATCACCGCCGCCAAGGAGACGTCCTGCGGCTGCGCCGGGGTGTTCAATGCCGAGGCTGCGCTGTCGGTCTATGCCGATGTCTTCGAGCAGGAGGGGGCGCTCGAGCACTTCGAAGCCTTCTGTTCCGAGAACGGCCCGCGGTTCTACGGCCTGCCGCTGAACCAGGGCACGGTCACCCTGACCCGGCAGCCGACCCCGGTGGCGGCCAGCGTGGGCGAGGGCGACAACACCTTCGTGCCCTATCGGGCCGGAGAGTCGCTGAGCTGGAAGACGACGCTGAACTGATCGACGCTTCCCGCGTCACGCAGGCATTAACGTAACGGCACCCCGGCCTGGCGCCGGCGGGCCGGTCGCTTGGCGGGCGGCACCCCCTCCACCCTCTACCCCCACGCCCCCCCCCCCCCCCACCACCCGCCCCCCCCTACAACCACACACAACACACCAACAAACACACAACACCACCCAAACCAAAAACACCCCCACCCCCACGACCGTAACGCACATTAACGTAACCCCGCCCGGCTTGGCCGGCGGCCCGTTCGCTTGTCTGGCGTGGACTCGGCAACACACTAGAACGTCACGCTGGCCTGCAGCGTGACTTCCAGCGGTTCGCCGACCACCACCCGGGTGTCGCCGATGCTGGAGGGGTAGTAGGTGGTATCGAACAGGTTCTTCACGTTCAACTGCAGATGGGTGTTGTCACCCAGCCAGCCGTTGTCCCAGGCGATGAAGGCGTCGGCGACGGTGTAGTCGTCGAGGCTGAAGCTGTTGTCGGCGTCGCCCTCGCGAATGCCGACGTAGCGCACCCCGCCGCCGACCCGCCAGCGGCCGTAGTCGGGATCGAGCCCCAGCTCTCGGGCCAGCAGCAGCGAGGCGGTGTGCCGTGCCACGTTGGGCAGCTCGTTGCCCGCCGTGCCGCCGTCGGCGTCCTCGAGTACCGCGGCATCGGTATAGGCGTAGTTGGCGAGAATCGACAGCCGGTCGGTCAGTTCTCCCTGGGCGGAGAACTCGATCCCTTTCGAGCGGCTCTTGCCGATGGCCCGCGAGACGCCGTTGTCGCTGACGACGACGTTCTCCTTGGTGATCTCGAAGTAGGCCAGCGAAGCCTGCAAGCGGTCGGCCAGGAAACTGCGCTTGACCCCCGCTTCCCAGCCGCGACCCTCCTCCGGGGCGAAGCGCTGGCCGGATTCGGCATCGGGTTCGTTGGGCACGAACGATTCGCTATAGCTGGCGTAGAGCGAGGTCTGTGGCGTCAGCCTGTAGAGCAGGCTGGCGTGGGGCAGGAAGATGTTGTCCTGGGTGTCGGTCTCGACCACGAACGGGCGGCTCCGGCCGCCATAGAGTTCGGTATGCTGAAAACGCCCGCCCAGACCGAGAATCCAGCGTTCGCCCAGATGGAGGTTGTCGTCGAAGTAGGCGCCGGTGGTGTTGATCTCGTGAAGGCGGCGACTGCTGTCTTCGAGATAGGTGGCGCCGTCCAGCGTCAGATCGCCGTGATTCGGATGGTAGATCGAGATCGTGTCGGTGGCGCCGCGATAACGGTCGGCCAGGTAGTCGCGGCGGCGTTCGTGATCGATGCCGACGGTCATCTCGTGGCGAACGCCGGCCAGTTCGACATCGCCGAGCAGCTCGGCGGCGGTATAGATCACCCGGCGGTCGAAGCCGTGGTTGGCATCGGCGCGCCGCCTGGCGTTGCCATCCTCGTCGACGCTCAGCACCCGGAGCTGGCCGTCGTCGTATTGACGCCGGTTCCAGCCGTAGCTCAAGCGGCTGGTCCAGGCGCTGCTCAGATCCTGCTCCCAGCGCGCGGTGAACGACTGATCGTGGCCGGTGACCCGCGACCACGCCTCGTCGAAGCGGCGCTTGCGCGGCACGTCGACGGGATCGCCGTCGACGAAGGCGGTGCCGCGATCCAGGGTCAGGTCGTAATCGCGATACTCATAGGCGAACCACAGCCGGGTGTCGTCGTCCTCCCAGCTCAGCGAAGGGGCCACCACCGTCTGGCGGTTGCTGCCGAAGTCGCGCCAGTAATCCTCGTCCTGCTGGCCGACGATGAACCGGAACGCCGCGCCGCTGTCGCCCAGCGGACCGGTGACGTCGACGCTGGCATCGCCGCCGCCGAAAGAGGTGCCCTTGCCGCTGATGGTGCGCGCCCACGCGTATTGCGGCTTCTTGCTGACGATGTTGACCACCCCGCCGGGCTCCTGGATGCCGTAACGAAACGAGCTCGGCCCCTTGAGCACTTCGATCCGTTCGGCGGTGAACAGCGGAAAGGTATTGCGCGGCTGGCGGATGCCGTCGCGCAGGATCGAGCCGTCGCTGTTGCTGCCGAACCCGCGCTTGATGAAGCTCGCTTCGGTGCCGCCCATGGTGTTGCCCTGGGTGATGCCGTTGACGTAGCCCATGGCGTCGGTCAACGAATCGGCACCGATGTCCTCGAGCATCCGGGCGCTGACCTGGTCGACCGTGCGCGCCTGGCTCAGGAAGTCGGTGGCGCGACCGGTGACCATGCTGGAGGGGCCTGGGCGATAGGCGTCGTCGACCGGCGCCGCCGATGTCGCCTTGACGACCAGCGGGTCGAGGGTCGTGGCGCTGGTCTCGGCGGCCTGCGCCGCGGGGAGGTACAGCACGGCCATCGCCAGCGCGGAGCGTCGGCAGAGTCTGGGGGTGATACGCATGATGGGGTTCCCGGGGGTGATCTCGTTATCGCGGGTCTCGAGACCCGTCGTTGGTATTGCCGTTCTCAGATGGGTTGCCGGCGTAGGTCGCCTGGAAGGTGCCGCTGGCATCGATCGGCATGAACCGGCGATAGAGCGACTCCAGCGTCTCTTCGGGGTCGAGCGCCGCGCATTGGCGAGGATGCAGCCAGCCGGCGATGGCCTGCAGCGCGACCACCGAGAACGGCCCCTGGTGATAGCCGTGCCAGAGCGCATGGAAGCCGCCATCGCTGACCGCCGACAGTGCCGGCCAACCCGGGCGACGGGCCACGACATCGGCCATGTCGCGCTGGGTGTCGCTCTTCTCGACGCCGAAGCCGGCGCGAACCGAACCGCCTTTCGGCCACTGCGCGGCAGTGGCGATGATGACGTCGGGGTCGCGGGCCAGAATGGTTTCAGGATTGAGCACGTTCTCGGTGCCGGGACTCATGCCGGCGGCGATGTTGTCGCCCCGCGCGTAGGCCACCAGATCGGCGAGGCCGGAGTCGAAGTTGCTGCGGCAGCAGTCGACCCTGAGCCCGGGGGCGATATCGATCAGCACGCTGGGTCGCCGGGTGACGGTAGCGAGACAGTCGTCGACCGCGGCCTGCTCGGTATCGAGCTGCTGGATCAACGCGGTGGCGCGGGATTCCGCGCCCAGGGCGCGGCCCAGCAGACGCAACGATGGGGCGGTGTCCGCCAGCGGATGCTCGCGGAAGTCGACGAACAGGATCGGTATTCGTAGCGCCTCCAGCTGCGCCCGCAGCGGCGATGTCTGCAGCTCGCGATAGCGCGAGACATCGGCGACGATCAGGTCCGGATCGAGGGTGATCAGCGCTTCGGCGCCCAGCATGGCGTTGTTCGCCGTCCCCGGCGCCGGCAGGTCGGCAAGGGCGGGCAAGGCTGCTGTCAATCGCGACTGGGCCACCGGGTCGAAGCTCTCGAGCGAGCCGCGCCAGCCGCTCATCCGCGAGACGGGATCGGGCAACAGGGCAGCGAGGGCGAACAGGTGGCGCGGGTTGTCGAGGAAGATGCGCTGCGGCGGAGCCTGCAGCGTGAGCTCCTGGCCGGCCAGGTCGGTCAAGGTGACGGGGAAGTGGGGGGCCGCGGCCGGGTCGGTACGCTCCGCCGCCAATGCGGTCGTCGACCACAGTAGCGCAGAGCCGATCGCGATGATGGCCAGGCCCAGCCGGCTGGCGAAAAGCGCTCGCATCGTTCTTCTTCTATTTGATTAAAGATAATCATTATCATTATTATTCATGGCGCGGTCAACGCGGCGCCAGCCGCGATGTCACCTTGGTCGGCGCATCGAAGGTCCTGGGCTATGACGGGCGAACCGACTCCAGGTGAGCTCTCGCGAGGGGCTCGATCGTCCACTGCGTACTGCCCATGGGAGCGATCCACAACGGAATCGCGTTGGCCGAGCGTGGCCCCGCCGGGCTGCCGTGGGTCAGCCCGCGCACGGCGCGAACCAGCCCCGAATGCCCTACGATCAGTGGCGTGTCGGCCTCCTCGAGCAGGGCGTTGAGGGTGGTGGCGATGCGCGCCACGAACGTCTCCCAGGACTCGCCGCCAACGGGCGTGCTCAGATAGGGAACGGTATCGGGGATCGTCTGGCCCTCCAGCTCGCCCCAGTGGCGCTCCATCAGCCCGTCGACGACCCGATCCGGGGCGCGGCCCAGGGCCAGCTCGGCGGTACGATAGGCGCGCTGCAGCGGGCTCGACACCGTCAGCGGCCAGTCGACATCGCCGAGCAACGCCCGGGCGCGCCGCGCCTCGTCTTCTCCCTGCGGGGTCAGTGCCACGTCGTGCTGGCCGCCGATCCGTCGTTCGAGATTGCGGGTGCTCTGGCCGTGGCGCAGAAAGACGAAGGGGCGACGGATCAGGGTGGGCATGGCGATGGGCTCCAGCGCATCAGCAAAGCGACCATCTTACCCGGCCCGGTGCGGCTGTCATCCCCCGGCGGCGTCGACCCGGAAGCGCGCGGTGACCGGATCGGCGCGATAGTGGCGGGCCCAGGCCGCTGCCTCCCGCGCCAGAGTCTGAACGCCGTCGAGGATGCGCTCCACCTGGGCGTCGTCGTGCAGAACGTTCAGGCTCAGCCGTATCCAGCCGGGCTTCTCCAGCTCGTGGCCCTGGCCCAACCGCTCGACCAGCGCTTCGGAGGCCGCGGCATCGATGCCGAGCAGGCGATGGGCGTAGGGGCCGGCGCAGGCGCAGCCACCACGAGCCTGGATGCCGTAGACGTCGGACAGCATGCGGGTGAAGAGCTGGTGATGGACCAGGTTGCCAGCATCGTCGCGCACGCGGAAGGAGAAGATCGGCAGCGCTGGCACGTCCTGGCGGCCGAGCAGTTCCAGGCGCGGTTCGTCTGCCCAGCGGGCGAGCGCGTGTCGGCGCAGTTCGGCATCGCGCCGGGCGATTTCGGGCAGCCCGATTGCCTCCTTGACCAGCAGCGCCAGCGCGGCGCGAATGTCGCCGACCACATTGGGGGTGCCGCTCTCCTCGCGGGCTTCGAGACGGCTGCTGTAGTGGTGTGTCCAGGGCGAGACGAAGCTGACCGTGCCGCCGCCGGGCAGCGACGGTGTGCGGCGGTGAACGAGCGTGTCGCGGACCACCATGACGCCGGAAGCCCCGGGTCCGCCGACGAACTTGTGCGGCGAGAAGACGATGGCGTCCTTGCGGCAGTCCGGCGCGGGCGCCATGTCCATCGCCAGATAGGGGCCGCCACCGGCGTAATCCCACACCGCCAAGGCGCCGTGGCGTTTGAGGCGCCGGGTGATGTCGTCGACGTTGCTGACGATCCCGGTGACGTTGGAGGCGGCCGAGAAGGCGCCGACGATCAGGTCGCTGCCGGCGACGGTATCCAGTGCCCGCTCCAGCGCCACGATGTCCGGCCCGCCGGCGTCGTCCTCGGGAATCTCCACCAGCACGGCGCCGCTCTCCCGCCACGGCAGGAGGTTGGAGTGGTGCTCGTAGGGACCGACCAGCACGCTGACCCGCTCGCCACGCCGCACGCGGGCGGCGATATCGAGCAGCGCCACGATCCGGTTGATGCCGGCGGTGGCGCCGCTTCCGCTGAACACCACGTGGCAATCCTCGGCGTTGAGCGCCCGCGCGATCAGCGCCCGTGCCTCCTGGCGCAGCCGGGTCATGGCCTGCCCGCAGTGCGAGGCCTCGGTGTGCGAGTTGGCGTAGAACGGCAGGATCTCTTCACTAATGAAGCGCTCGACCTGGCGCAGCGCTCGGCCGGAGGCGACGTAATCGGCGTAGAGCAATCGCCGTTCGCCGAAGGGGGTGACGAACGGCATGTCGTTGCCGATCAAACCTTCCCGCAGCCGGGCAAGCAGATCCGGTCCGGACAGGGAGCGGCGAAAATCGGCGAGCGTCGTCATGGCAGCACCTTGGTGTGAGATGAGGAGGGCGTGGAGAGGGGGAGCACGAGCCTCCAGCGCGTCCGGCTATGATATCCCGACGTTGACAGGTAAATTTCTCGATATGACCTGAAAATCAATTATTACATGAGTGTTTTGACACCATGAACGACGCCAAATTGGATCATTTCAACCTCGCCATCCTGCGCACGCTGCAGCTGCGTCCCGGTCTCCCCCAGCGTGAGCTGGCGGAGCGCGTCAATCTTTCCCAGAACGCCTGCTGGCGGCGGATCAGGCAGCTCGAAGAGGCGGGCGTGATCGAGGCGCGGCGGCTGGTGCTGAGCCGTCAGGCGCTCGGTTTCGGGCTGGTGGTGTTCTCCATGATTCGCACTCGCAGCCACTCGCGGACCTGGCTGGCGGCGTTTCGCGAACATGTGCTGGGGATTCCCGAAGTGATCGACTTCTATCGTATCGGCGGCGATTACGACTACATGCTCAAGATCGTGACGCGGGACATCGGCGCCTTCGATCTGATCTATCAGCGCCTGATCGACGGCTTCGAGATCGACACCGTGACCTCCTACTTCGCCATGGAGGCGCTGGCGGAGAGCCGCCCGCTGCCGGTGTGACACTCGTATGGTGCGGGCTCCACCCCGCGCTGGGTGCATATCACCAGTGCCGGCCTCGACTGGCTGCCGCCGCGCAGCACGTTGCCGGGGCCGCGAAGCAGCTAGCGCTGAACCGGGCTGCGGTCAGTGTTTCAAACCGTCTGCCACAGCATCGGATCCGGGTCGCCCAGCGTTGTGGCGATGACCTGCAGGGCGTGTTCGAGCGCTTCGCGGCTCTCGGCGGCGCTGATGCAGACACGAATCGCCTGGGGGGCGCTGACGCTACCGAGGCAGAAGCTTTCCGCCGTGCTGACGTTGACCCCTTGAGCCTGGAGCTGGCCCACCACATGGCTGGTACGCAACTCGCCCGGCAGTGCCAGCCACAGATAGAAACCGCCGCGATGCCCGCGCGGGGAGAACTCGCCCAGCCTCTCCATCGCGCGGTCGAAGCGCCACTCGAGCTCTTCGCGCTGCCACTGCAGCAGTGAATCGGCGTCGCCGCTTTCGATCCAGCGGCAGACCAGCGAGGCCATCAATGGCGGCGGCATCCAGCTCTGCGCCCGCAGCGCTGCCGTCAGTCGCCCGTGCAACAGCGGTGGCGCGCGCATGGCACCGACGCGCAGGCCACCGCCGAGCAGCTTGGCCACCGAGAACAGTGTCACCGTGCACTCGGGGGCCAATCGATAGAGCGGTGTCACCGGGTCATCATCGAGCTGGGGGTGGATGTCATCCTCGATTAGCCAGAACCGTCGCTCCCGGGCCAGGGCGACCAGCGCGTGGCGCCGTGCCTCGCTCAGCCTCGCGGTGGTGGGGTTGTGGCAGTCCGGCATGACATAGAGCGCGCGGAACGGCTGCTGCTCGAAAGCACGCGCCAGCGCATCGATGTCAATCCCTTCCTCGTCGTGGGCGATCGCCACGCTCTTCAGCGACAGCTGCTGTAATCCGCTGATCAGGCCCGGATAGGTCAGCCGTTCCGCCGCCAGCCGCTCACCGGGAGAGAGCAGGGCGCTGAGGCTCAGGAAGATGCCGTGCATGCCGCCCTGGTTGATCACCAGCTCGTCCGCGGGAACCGGGCGTCCGAGTGTGGTCAGCCAGCCGGCGATGACTTCCCGCTGCCAGGTCAGGCCCGCTTCCGGCTGATAATCGATGGCCGCCCGCAGCAGTTCGGGGTCGTGCTGGATCGACTGCATCGCCCGCGCCAGCGATGCCTCGCGCTGCGGATGGGGGGGCGGCAGCGACAGGCTGAGATCGACGATGCCGCTGTCCGGCGCGGCGCGACGGACATGATCGAAAGCCGGATGGGGCGCCCCGGCGCCGCGCACATAGGTGCCGCTGCCGACCCGGGCGGTGACGATCCCGCGCTGTTCGGCGAGGGCGTAGGCGCGAGTCACGGTACCGACGGTGACGCCGAGGGCATCCGCCAGGCGTCTTTGCGGTGGCAGCTTGGCGCCCGCCACCAGTTCGCCGCTGGCGGTGGCGTTGGCGATGGCATCGGCCAGTTCGCGGTAGCGCGGACCTTGACCGGGTAGAGCGGGTATCCAGATTGTCATGGTGACAAAAATCGAGTTGACCGGGAAATTAGGCGGTTTATGCTCGAATTGTTCGGTCTTTTGGCCGCAAAGTCAACAAATTGTACCCATTCAATTTCTGAGGAACGACTTCCTCGAGAGGTGTCCGATGTCTACCGCACTGACGTTTCGCGAACTCCCTTACGCCCGCGAGAGCCTGGCGACCGTGTTGGCAACGACAGGGGCCATTGGCGAGGGTGGTGTGGTAGCGAATAGCGTGGTCATTACAGATGCCACACTGTTCTACCCCCATGGCGGCGGCCAGCCGGGGGACCAGGGCGTGTTCATCACCGCCGACGGCCGCACGCTGAAGGTGCTCGACACGCGCAAGGGCGATAACGGGCAGGTCCATCATCTGCTCGATCCGGCCCACGGGCTGGAGGCGGGGCAGAGCGTCACCCAGCAGATCGACTGGGAGCGGCGCTATGCCCACATGCGCATGCACACCGCGCTGCATCTGCTCTCCGTCATCGTTCCCCACGGGGTCACCGGCGGCAGCATCGGTGCCGAGCGTGGCCGGCTCGACTTCGACCTGGGCGAGGCCAGCTTCGACAAGGACGAGCTGAGCGAGCGGCTCAACGCCCTGATCGCTGCCGACTATCCTGTCACCAGCGAGTGGATCAGCGAGGCGGAGCTCGACGCCCATCCCGAACTGGTGAAAACGATGTCGGTGGCGCCGCCCCGCGATGCGGGAGCCATCCGCATGGTGCGCATCGGCGACGTCGACTACCAGCCCTGTGGCGGCACCCACGTCGCTTCGACCGCGGAGATCGGTCCGATCCAGGTCGCCAGCATCAAGAATCGCGGCGCCCGCAACCGCCGCTTCACCCTGGTGTGGGACGAGACCGCGGAGGAGCAAGCATGACCTCGCTCGCTTGGTGGCTATCGCTGACACTCTTCGCCGCGTCGATGACCGGCTCCCCTGGGCCTAACAACGTGATGCTCACCGCCTCCGGGGCGCTCTACGGTTACCGCCGCACCCTGCCGCACATTTTCGGCATCATGGCCGGCGGTTTCGTACTCTTTCTCAGCGTCGCCCTGGGGCTCGGTGCGCTGTTCGAGCGCTATCCGCTGATCCAGCAGAGTCTCAAGGTGGTGGGCGCGGTCTATCTGCTCTATCTGGCGTGGAAGATCGCCAGTGCCCCACCACCGAACCTTGCCGCTCGTGACGGGGCGCGACCGCTGACCGCGTGGCAGGCGGCAGCCTTCCAGTTCGTCAATCCCAAGGTGTGGGTGATGGGTATCGCGCTGGTGGCGGGTTTTCTGCCCCACGAAGGGTTGCTCATCCTCAACGCTCTGGTGCTGGCGCTGGTGATGGAGAGTGTGGCGTTCTTCTGCATCTCTTTCTGGGCGGCTTTCGGCATGGCGATCGGCCGGCTGCTCAAGACGCCGCGCGCCTGGCGGATCTTCAATGGCGCGATGGGGCTCGCCACGGCAGCCTGCGTGGGGTTCATCGTGACGTGAGGTCTGCCCGGGATTAGTGCGTCGCCCAGCCTTGGCTGTGCAGGTAGTCCAGAATGAACGGCCGGGTCTCCTTGATGATCATCCGCTGGATCATCGCGCTCCAGGTCTCGGTGCGCTGCTGGCTGTCGCGCTGCTGATAGTAGCGCGTGATCTGATCGTCGTAATCGGCCAGCACGGCCGGATCGATCTTCCGGTAGCGGTTCTCGTGGACCAGCATCGCCTGGGGCAGGCGCGGTTTGAGGTCGGGTTCGGCCTTCGGCCAGCCGATACAGAAGCCGAACAGCGGCAGCACGAACTTCGGCAGTTCCAGCAGCTCGGTCACACTGGCGATGTTGTTGCGCAGCCCGCCGATGAAGACGCCGCCCAGCCCCAGCGACTCCGCTGCCACCATGGCGTTCTGCGCCATCAGCGCCGTATCCACGCAGCCCACCAGCAGTTGCTCGGCGCGCCCCAGCTGCGCTTCCGGACAGATCTGCCGGTGGCGGTTGAAGTCGGCGCAGAACACCCAGAACTCCGCCGCCTGCGCGACCCATGGCTGGCCGCCAGTGAGTTCGACGAGCTGGTCACGCAGGCGGGTGTCGGTGACGCGGACGATCGAGGAGCACTGCAGGAAGCTAGAGGTCGAGGCGGATTGCGCGGCGGCGATGATCGCCTCACGCTGGTCATCGCTGATCGGTTGGTCGGTGAAGGCGCGAATCGAGCGATGGCTGCGCAGTAGATCGATGGTCGGCGTCATGGATTGGCTCCGGATGAATGTCAGGGCCGCATGATCGCCCGTTTGCAGTCCGAAAAGAAAGTTCGCCTGCTTATTTTCTGCTAGAAGGCCGACCCCGGCTGGCGCAGGAATTCGACCTCCTCCGGCGTCGACTCCCGCCCCAGAATGGCGTTGCGATGCGGGTAGCGCCCGAAGCGCTCGATGATCTCGCGATGACGGTGCTCGTAGTCGAGCTGCGTCTCCATGCCGGGAACGTCGAACAGCGCGACCGCACGGGCATGGATCGCCAGCGACTCGCTGTGCATGAACGGCATGTAGGCGAAGATGCGCTGCGCGACGGGCAGCTCGGTATCCTCCCCGCGGGCGATCAGCTCCTGGGCCAGCGCCAGGGCCAGCGGGTCCTGGGCAAAGGCGCCCGGGGTGTCGCGATGAACGTTGCGCGAGAACTGGTCCAGCACGATGATCTCCGCCAGTCGGCCGGTCGGCGTCTCCCGCCACTGCCAGCATTCGCAATGCGCGGCGGCGGCCAGGGTGTCGCCGAAGCGCTCAGCGATGGTGCGGTCGAGATCGGCGTCCTTGCGGAACCACTCCTTGGGGGTCAGCGTCTCGAACCAGAAGTCGAGAACCTGTTGCGGCGTGGCGATGGTCATGAAGTCGGTCTCCGGGCCGGCGGATGGTGGCATCGAGTCTGGCAGCTTATCGCACTGTGGCCCGGGGCTATAACCGGTGGTCAGCGCGAAGGTCAGGTTGGCACCAGTGCCCGGTCGCGCCGACGGATCTGCCAGGCGAAGCCGAAGCCGACCGGCAGTACGGCGACGGCGGCGAGCGCCAGGGTCGGCGTGGTGCCGGACAGCGCGATGATCCCGCCGCCGACGGCGGTGCCCAGCGACTGTCCGGTGAAGAAGGCGGTGGCGAACAGCGAGACCGCCGCGCCACGCCGCTCCGGCGCCATCTGGGTGGCGGTGGTCTGCAACGTGTTGTGGAGCATGTAGAAGCCCAGCCCGAACAGGTAGCAGCCGATGACGCCGACGCCGGGGGTCGGTCTCAGGCAGATGGCAGCCAGCGCGATCGCGATCAGCACGCAGCCCAGCTGGCACAGCCCGCTCTCGCCGAGTTTCGGCACCAGCCGCCGCGCCAGCAGGGCGAAACTCAAGCCTCCGAGGGCGAACACCGCCAGGATCAGTCCGGCCTCGGTCAGCGGCAGCCCCCCGACGACATGAAGGTGACTGGCGACGAAGGCGAAACCGCAGAATACCGCGGCGCCTTCGCAGAACACCGCAACCAGCACCACCCTCGGCCAGGACTTCTGCAATACGTAGCGCAGGCTCACGCCGAGCGACTCCGGCTTGCGCCCCTGGGGCCGCTCGTGACGCCCGGCGCGGTACCACAGCAGCCCGCTGGCGGCGGCGAACAGTAAGGTGTAGACCAGAAACGGCCACTGCCACCAATCCTGTTCCGCGGCCAGCCCGCCGAACGTCTGACCGCAGGCGAGGCCGCAGATCTGGCCGATCAGAAAGCGCGCCAGCACCGCCTGGCGCTGCTCGTAGGGGACGTTGTCGCCGATCCACGCCATCGCCAGCGGGATGACCGCTGCGCACCCCACCCCCGCCAGCATGCGCGCCGCGATCAGTGTCGCCAGCGTCCCCGACAGCGCACAGAGCAGACTGGCCACGGCGGCGAGCAGCGAGAACAGCGAGATCACGCGTAGCTTGCCGTAGCGATCACCGCTGGGGCCCAGCACCAGCTGCAGGCAGCCGTAGACGATGGCGAAGGCGGTGATGGCCCAGGAGGCGGCGCTCAGGGTGGTGGTGTAGACCTCGGCGAGGCGCGGCAGCATCGGATCGAGGATTCGCTGGGTGGCGGAGGCGCAGAAGGCGGTCATCGCCAGCAGAACGATGGTGGGCCAGGGCGTGGGCGCTGCGGAGGGGGAGGTGGTCGCTGACACGGGCGGCAAGTCCGGGTGAAGGGTGAGGGTTCTGCGATATTAGCATGCTAATTGAGATTCGCCGCCGTTCGCGGTTGGACTCCCTTGCATGTCACCCGCGTCGCCAGGGCAGTCCGTTGGAATGCACAATTCGTGAACACTGTTTTCTTATTGGCCTTTCATGCTGGAAGCATCTCGCCATCGATGGCCATGAGAGGAGAGTCCCATGAAACACCGTATCGTCACCGCCGGTCTCCTGATCGCCGCGCTGAGTGCCGCCGGAATCGCCCAGGCCCATCCGGGCGGCGGCCCCGGCCCCGGAGGGGCGCCGGGCCACGCGCGCCAGCATGACCGCCACCACGGGCCGGCTCACCACCATCATCATTACGACCGGGAGCGCCACCGGGCGCCGCGGGGGTGGCACCCCGGCGGACGGATTGCCGATCGCTACTACCGCGACGACCGCTACTGGGTGCGTGACTGGCACGCGCGGCATCTGCGGGAACCGCCACGCGGGCACCGCTGGCTGAACATCGACGGCGATTACGTGCTCGCTGCGGTCGCCACCGGGGTGATCACGGCGATCATTCTGAACCATTGATCTCGTCGGCCGCCCCGTGCTGGCCGCCCGATGCGTCGTCACCGGCTTTGACCAAAGCGGCAGTGTCTCTGTCCGGGCTTCTGGTAGGCTCGTCGATCCGATGGCCTGGCAAAGTCGACTTCCCATGAATCTCAAGGCGCTCCGACTGTTCCGATTGACCGTGCTGCACGGCTCGCTGTCGGCGGCGGCGCAGGCGGCCAACCTGAGCCAGCCCGCCGCCAGTCGGTTGATCGCCTCGCTGGAGGCGGAGCTCAAGCTGACGCTGTTCGAGCGTACCCACCAGAAGCTGCTGCTGACCCAGGAGGGGGAACGCTTCTACCGCGAGGCCGAGCATATCCTCAACGGCGTCGAGGAGATTCCCACCATCGCCGGCGAGATACGCCAGCAGACGGTCGAGGCGTTGCGCATCATCACCTCCGCCCCCATCGGCGCCACGCTGCTGCCGGCGGCGATCGCCGACCTGCGCGAGCGCTGCCGCGAACTCAACTGCAAGATCGATATCGGCAGCCGCTTCGATGTCGAGCGCCAGGTCGGGTCGCGGCGCTACAACGTCGGCTTGCTGTCGCTGCCGGTGGAGAACACCATCGTCGAGCTGGCGGTGGAGCCTCTGCTGCAGGCGACCACCCAGGTGCTGATGCCGGCCGACCATCCGCTGGCAACCCTCGAGCGGGTGCCGGTCGAGGCGCTGCTGGAGTCACCCTTCGTCACCCTCAAGCCGCAGCAGATCTGGCGTCAGCGACTGGAGCGGCTGTTCGATGGAGTCGGGCGCAAGCCCCGGATCGCGCTGGAAGTCGGTTCGACGCAGCTGGTGCCGCGCTTCGTCGAGGCCGGCTTCGGGCTGGGGCTGCTCGATCTGGCCTGTTGCGGTGCCGCCGTCGGATCGGGCGCAGGAACGGCCGGCACGGTGATGCGGCCGGTCACGCCTGCCACCGAGCTGACCTATGCCTGCATTCTGCCGCCGGCAGGGCAGCGCCCCATCGCGCGGCGCTTCATCGAGACCCTGCGCGAGACGCTCGAGTCGCGCGGCCGGCAGGACCGCGCGTTCCGGGACGGTGTCACCCTGCTCCCCTGAGTCGGAAAGGGCTGCCTGGCGGTGACGGTGTTGGCCGCGTCAGAGCTTCAGGGTATAGCCGAGCAGGATGCGGTTCTCGATGTCGACATCCCGCTCCCACTCCCGCGCCTCGCCGTCGAAGCCGCGGACGCTGGCCTGGTCGCCGGTCGCATACCGGAGCATGAAGGTCAGCCCGGGCAGGCCGAGATCGCTGAAGTCGTAGTCGTAGCGGGCGTGCCAGACCCGCTCGCCGGTCTCGGTGAAGTTGCTGATCTGGTACTGGGAGAACAGGTAGACGTTGGTACCGCTCAGATAGGTGAAAGGGGTATCGCCGAACTGGGACTGGTAGCCGCCACTCCAGGTATGTGCGCCCAGCCGATAGCGCAGCCGCGTGCTGACGGCGCGGTTGTCCACCTCGCCGGCCTCGGCGGCGCCCTGCTCGCTGGCGTCGAAATAGCGGATGTCGGCGCCCAGCCGCCCCGACCCGAGATCGATGCCGTCGCTCAGCCCCACATAGTGCTGGCGGTAGATATCCTCCAACTGCGCATAGTGATAGCCGAGGCGGGCGCGCTTGCCGAGATGGTACTCCCCGCCGATGAACTGGAAGCGGTTACTGGTGGCCCTGCCGTAGGCGCCGCTCTTGCGATTCAGCGCCATCGGCTCGTGCTCGGTCTCGTCGCGCTGGCGGGTGCGGTTGAGCTGGCCTGCCGTCAGCTCCAGGCCCTCGATGTCGGTGGAGGTGATCTGGGTGCCGAGGAACGACTGCGTGAACAGCCGGCTGGCATTGGGCCGCAGCGACGGCAGGCTCGGCTCGAGATAGCCGTAGCGCAAGATGCTCTCACCGGCGCGGATCTTGGCGGTGGCGCCGAACTTGGTGTAGTCGTCCTCGGCGCGGCCGTCGTCGTCGATCTTTAGCAGACCGGTGCCGGCCCGGGACGGGCTCGAGTCGAGCTTCACGCCCAGCATGCTGATGGTGTCGACGCCGAACCCGATCGGGCCCTCGGTGAAGCCGGAGTCGGCCCGGAACAGAAAGCCCTGGGCCCACTCCTCGCGCTTGTTGTCGTCCCGGTTGCCCTCGAGGTAGTCGCGGGTGATGAAGTAGTTCTTGAGCTCCAGCGAGGCGGTGCTGTCCGCCAGGAAATCGGCCTGGGCCGGGGTGGCGATGGCCAGGGCCGATGCCACAGTGCAGGCGCCCGCGAAAGTCGTTATCGATAAAGGTGTCGTCATCGCTAAAGGCGCCGTTATCGACAGAGGCAAGCGTGCGCGTGCGAGTCGGGATCGCCGGGACGTGTGGTGGTGGCGGGGCGTGATCATGGTGAACTCCTGTCGTTTTTCATGTTGTAGGGGAGCTGCTGGCGCGGCCGCTCGAGGCGCGACGTTGGCCCTCGAGCGGACGCAGGTTCCCTGCCTCGCCCGCTGAGCGGACGAGGGGTAGTGGTCGAAAGGGTGAAAGGCGAGTATCGGAAAGACGGACGGAAGCCTAGTCAGGCGTGCTCTCCGGCGCGGTCTCCGGGGTCACGACATCGAAGGCGCCATCGCGCTCGAAGGCGGCGAACTGCTTGGCGGCGAAGGGCGCGATGCCGGCGTTGTCGTGGCCGACACCGGGCACGGTCTGGAACGCCCAGTGGAAGTCGAAGCCGTAGCGGTTGGCCTTCTGCTCGGCGGTCTTGTAGTAGACCCAGGCGCGCTCGACCCGGTTGTTGCCCTGGGCCATCGCCTGATAGCTGCGGCGCAGATACTTGTGCCAGGGATCGGTGTCCTCGGCGCCGACCGTCACCAGCAGGTCGAGACCGGCAAGCTGGCGCTGGGCATCACGATCGACTGCGACCGGCGCATCCTTGAGTCCGTAGGGCCATTCATTGTCGGTATCGGGCAGCGTCCACCATCCCGCCGCCGAGCAGATCGCCGCCTGGATTCGCGACTGTGGCACGAAGGTCAGCATGCGGTGGACGAACTGACAGCCGGCGCTGTGGCCGAACAGGTAGTAGCGCTGGCGCTCGGTCTGGCCGGACTGCTCGAGATCGCTGAAGAGATCGTCGATGACGGTGTAGGACCACGCCTCGGGCGGGTTGGGCTGGCCATCTTTCGCGACCAGATTGCCCAGGTTGTAGCCGGCGACGCCGGGATAGTCCTGCTTGGAGAAACGTGGCACCACGATGGTGAAGCCGTATTCGTCGGCGGCCTTGATCCAGGCGTCGCGATAATCCTCGGCGTTGCGCTTGAGGCCGGTCAGCACGAACACGATCGGCGTCTTGGCATCGGCCCCCTTGGGCACGTAGCTGGCCACCTCGATCTGGCGCTGGCTCTGCGGCAGGGTGAAGGTCGATTCATGGCTGCCCGTGGCCAGGGGTGGGGCGGTCTGGGGCGTCTGTGACTGTGCCAGCGGCGACAGGGCGAGGCCGCCCAGCGCGAGCAGGAGGCCGAGATAGCGTCTTGGTGTTGTTGGCATGATCCTTCCTCTTTTTCTTGTCGATGCGTTCTTGTCGATGCGGCGTTGTGCCACCGATGCGCTTGGCGCATCGGTGGGGTGGTTCTCTTTCCGGGCTGTCAGCGCGCCGACGCGGGTATTTCCGTGAGTTCCCGAGCCAGGCGTGCGGCGAGGTCGCGGGCGGAGGCGGCCATCGCCAGCGCGATCTGGCGGCTCTGGCCGGTGTAGTGCTCGGGGCTGAGCGCACGTTCGAGCGCGTCCCGGTCGCCATAGTGACGGCGCACGGTGTCGTCCTCGAACAGCGCCTCGGCAAAGGTGCGAGCCCCGTCGCGACTGGCGACGATGGCGTCATGGACGAGGTCATGGGCGCGCTGGCGGCCGATCTCGTCGCTCAGTTCGAGCATGATGTGTTCGGACATCAGCGGTGCGGCGTTCGCCATCAGGATCTCGCGCATCCGCTCGGGGTGGGGGACCAGCCGGGTCAGCAGCGTGCGCTGGGTGGCGGCAACGCGATAGGCGAGCGCACCGGCCTGGTCGAGCAGCTTGTAGAGGCGGAAGTTGCACGCCGCATCGCCCTCGTGGGAGGGGCGCGCGGTCTCCAGCGCCGGTGCCACCAGACTGCGCAGCTCGCCGGCCTCGGCCAGCAGGTTGACGGCATACTTGGGGTTGAACTTGTGCGGCATGGTGCTGCTGCCGACCACCTCCTCGCCCTGGTTCTCGCTGACCTCCTCGAACTCGTTGGCCATCAGCGTGTAGAGCTCCTGGCCCAGGCGCTCGCAGCCGGCGGCGTAGAGCCCCAGCGTGGTGATGTACTCGACCAGGCCGTCGACGGCGGCGCGGGAGTGGACCCGCGACACGCCGAGGCCGAGCCGGGCGGCCAGCGCCTGGGCCAGTGCCTGCCCCTCGTCGCCGTAGCTGTGCATGGCGCCGCTGGCGCCGCCGAAGGTGAGCACGAAGGCGCGGGGCTCGACCGCCTCCAGCCGCTCGACGTTGCGCTCCAGCTCCTCGATCCAGCCGGCGACCTTGTAGCCGAAGGTGATCGGCAGGGCGTGGCGGCGATTGGTGCGCGAGACGCAGGGCCACTCGGCGCCGCGCTCGGCGAGATCCGCCAGACACTCGAGCTGGGCGGCGAGCTGCGCCTTGAGCCAGCGATGCGAGCGTGCGAGCTGCAGCATCTTGCCGGTGAGGATGATGTTCTGGGTGGTGGCACCGAGGTGGACATAGCCGCCGGCGTCGCCGTCGCAGCGCGCGGCCAGCGCCCGCACCAGCGACATCACCGGCGACAGGGTGCGTTCGATATCCGCCGCCAGCGCCTCGCGGTCGAGCTGGTCGAGGGTCGCGCAGCGCGCGATCTCGGCGGCGGCGGCGGCAGGGATCATGCCCTGCTCGGCCTGGGTCAGGGCCAGCGCACGCTCGACCTCCAGCCACGCCTGCCAGGTGGCGTCACGCGAGAAGATAGGGTCGGTCGACTCGGGAAGCGGGTCGGTCTTCATGTGGGGTTCCTTGGTCCGGTGCCTGGGCGATCGGGAATCAATTGACGCCGACGAACAGCGCGGTATAGACGAACAGCACCACCAGGCCGCCGATCAGCGGAATCGCGGTGCGCTTGACGATATCGATGGGCGAGCAGCCGGCGGCCTCGCTGACGGCGATGATCACCCCGGAAACCGGCGACAACGAGCGCGCGATCCCGGCGGTGAACTGCAGCGGCAGCAGCAGTGCTACCGGGCCGGCAGCCGTGGCGGCAGCGACGTTGGGCGCCAGGCCGGCGAAGGAGAAGAACGCCGCGTTGCCGGAGCCGGTGAGAATCGCGGTCACCGCCACCAGCAGACAGGTGACCAGGGTCATCCCGAACAGGCCGAAGCCCGCACCCTGGGCGGCGCCGATCATGAAGTCGATGGCGCCGATGGCGGTGAGTCCGGCGGCGAAGAACTCGGCACAGATGATCAGCGAGATGATCGAGGAGAACATCTGGCCCATGCCCTGGAAGAAGGTCATGAAGCCCTTGAACACCGCCTGCAGCTCGCGACGCTTGCGCACCATCTCGCAGAACAGGCCCAGCACCGCACCGATGATCATCGCCGTCACCACGCCGATCTCGATCTGATGGATCAGCAGCTTGCTGAAGACCAGGATCAGCGTCAGCGGCAGGATCGGCAGCAGCGCGTAGAAGCCGGGCACGCGCTGGGCCTGCGTCTCGCCATCGGCGATGGCATGGGCGGTCGGATCGGGGTCGACCACGTGGCCGCTGCGACGATCGAAATACTTGGCGCTGACATAGGTCAGCACGCAGATCACCGGCACGATGAACAGCGACGCCGGGATCTGGTACTGGGCGAAGTAGATCGCCACATCCATGTTGGCGGTATGCGCCGCCAGGTTGGCGGTGCCGGAGGCCGGCCCCAGGTCGAGCACCGAGGTCATGCCGATCATCGCGGCGGCGGAGGCCTTGCTGACGCCGAGGCGCACCAGGGTGGGATAGAGCGTGACCAGCAGCAGCATGGCCAGCCCCGCCGCGCTGGGGATGAAGATATTGAGCACCTGGCCCACCGCATAGCCGAGCGCCAGCACCAGGTAGGGCGCACGCATCCGGGCCAGCGGCCGGGTGCCGATATTGACCATCGCCTGAGTGGCGCCGATATGGTCCATGTACTTGGCGAAGCCGCCAGCGGCCATGATGATCAGCCCCAGCCCGGCCAGGCGGTAGGACATGATCTGGTGGATGAACTCGAAGATATCGAAGCCGGCCCAGCCGCTGGTCTGGGTCTCCTTGAACAGGATCGACTGGGCGGGGAAGAACAGCGCCGTGGCGACGAACAGGGCCAGGCCGGCCAGCAGCAGCACGGTCTGTGGTTGGTATTTCTTGATGACCAGCGTGCCGGCGAAAGCCGTTACCGCCATGGCGATGAGAAACGCGACCATGATCGAATCCCTTGGTGGTTGGAGTCGACACGGTAGTCAGCGGCGACGGCGCGAGACTATTGCGTTGTTGCTATGTCCGCATCGCGTTTTTGCATGATCCTGTAAGATTCTGATTTTACGAGTTTTTATGGATTGCTAAAAAGCGGCGGTAGGGGTCGTTACGACCAAAGCACGACGCCCCGCCCCCTTTGCCAAGGGGGCGGGGCGCCGGGATGGGCGCACCCGTGTGAGGCGAGCGTCGGCGCTGCCGACACCGGCTCAGACCTCGACGTTGAGCGTCACGTCGATATTGCCGCGGGTGGCGTTGGAGTAGGGGCAGACCTGATGGGCCTTCTCCACCAGCGCTTCGGCCTGCTCGCGCGCCATGCCCGGCAGCTTCACCGTCAGCGTGGCTTCGATGCCGAAGCCGTCACCCTTGGGGCCGATGCCGACTTCACCCTGGATCCGGGTGTCTTCAGGCAGCTTGGCTTTCTCTTGCGATGCCACCAGCTTGAGCGCGCCGATGAAGCAGGCGGAGTAGCCAGCGGCGAACAGCTGCTCGGGGTTGGTGCCGTCACCGCCGGCGCCGCCCAGCTCCTTGGGGGTCGACAGCTTGAGGTCGATGGCACCGTCGGCGGCGGTGGCACGGCCGTCGCGGCCGCCAGTGACGGTGGCTTCGGCGCGGTAGAGGACTTTATCGAGTGACATGGAACTGCTCCTTCGGGTTAAAGATCGTCAGCAATTGAATCGTGCACGATCTATTGGGATAAAAAGGGTCTGCGCCAATCGGGCAAACGCTTCACTGAGTGTCGAGTCGCCGACGCAGCCCATGCAGAGCATCGCGCAGTTCGGCGGCTTCTTCGGGCGTGCACTGGCCCGCGCAGCCGGCGGCATGCGGGACCGACTTGGCCCGCTCCCGCAGCGCACGGCCCTTGGCGGTCAAGGCGATCTCCACCTGGCGTTCATCCTGGCGCGAGCGCTGGCGCGTCACCAGCCCGGCCGCTGCCAGGCGCTTCAGCAGTGGCGTCAGCGTGGCCGAATCCAGATACAGGTGTTCGCCGATCTCCGACACCGTCTGCCGATCCCGCTGCCATAGCACCAGCAGGGTCAGATACTGGGGGTAGGTCAGGTCGAGCTCGCTCAGCAGGGCGCGGTAGAGCTTGTTCATCGCCAATTGCGTCGAATAGATCGCGAAGCAGAGCTGCGATTCGAGCGCCAGGGCGTTGTCGGTGTCATCGGGTGTCGTCATGCCGCCAAGATAGATCGCGCACGATTCAATCGCTAATTAGCTTTATCTATGGTCGTTCGAGAGGCCGCCTATGCCTTCATGCCACCGGTCCCATGCCGGCCGTGGCCCCAGCGATTCGCGTAGATAGTCGAGAAAGGCGCGCACCTTGCGCGTGCGCAGGCGGCGTTCGGTGGTCAGCACGTGGATATCGCGGCGACCCGGCATCACCTCGCCGCGCCACGCCTCCAGCAGCGGCACCAGTTCCCCGCGTGCAAGCGCGTCGCCGATCAGCCAGGTGGGAAACAGCACCAGCCCCTGCCCCAGCAGGGCGGCGCGCAGCAGGCTTTCGGCATCGTTGCTGTAGAGGTTGCCGCTGACCTCAAACGGGGTCGAGCCGCTCTGGTCCGGCGCCTGAAAATACCAGCGCTGGCGGCCCATCTCGCCCTGGTAGAGCAGGCAGTTGTGATCGGCCAGCGCCTCGGGGGTCCGGGGTTCACCGTGCGCTTCGAGATAGCTCGGTGCGGCGGCCACCACGTAGTTCATCGGTGCCAGGCGGCGCGCCACCAGCGAGGAGTCGGCCAGGTCGCCGACCCGAAAGGTGATGTCCTGGCCCTCGCGCACCGGGTCGACGACCTGGTCGCTCAGCTGCAGTTCGGCGGTGATGCCTGAATGTTGGCGCTGGAAAGCATGCAGCAGCGGCACGATCTGGCGCTGGCCGAAGGCGACGGGGGCATTGATGCGCAGCACGCCGCTGGGGTCGGCGTCGGGGTAGGCCAGCGCCTCCGTGGCGAGATCGAGCCGCTCCAGAATCTCGCGGATCTCCTCGTAGTAGCGCCAGCCCGCGTCGGTGAGCGCGACGGCGCGGGTGTGCCGGTAGAGCAGCGGCTGGCCGAGCGCCTCTTCCAGCCCGCGAATCTGACGCGAGACCGAGGAGACCGCGCGGTGAAAATGCCGAGCGGCGGCGGTGAAGCTGCCGGTCGCGGCGACGCGCTCGAAGACGCGCAGGGCGTTGAGGTCCAGCGCGTCGAGAGCCAGCGCCTGCCGCGTTGTCGGTCTGCCCGTCATCAAGTTGCGCCTCATGCAATAAAGATTTGCGATGCTTTCGATTGTAGCAACGATCAGGCGCTACCAGACTGCGTTCATCGATCCGGCGCGCCGCCGGATCTTCCTGATTCGATTCCCTGACTGGAAAGGAGGTCATCGACCATGCGTAAAGGAACTGCACTCGTCGTCGGCGCCACCGGCATCACCGGCGGCAATCTGGCGTCTTATCTGGTCGCCAGCGGCTGGACCGTCTACGGCCTGTCACGTCGTGCCACCGAGCAGAGCGGCGTGATTCCCGTCGCCGCGGACCTGCTGGACAAGCCCGCCACCGAGCAGGCGCTGGCCGGCCTGCCGATCACCCACGTCTTCTACTGCACCTGGATTCGTCGCGACAACGAGCGCGCCAATGTCGAGGCCAACAGTCAGATGATGCGCAACCTGTTCGCCGCGCTCGAAGCGGCGCCGCTCGCGCATGCCTCGCTGGTCACTGGCACCAAGCAGTATCTGGGGTCGTTCGAGGCCTACGGCAGCGGGCGGATCGAGACGCCGTTCCGCGAATCCGAGCCACGCGTCCCCGGCGATAACTTCTACTACGCGCTGGAAGACGTGCTGTTCGAGGCCGCCGAGCGCCAGGGTTTTGCCTGGAACGTGCATCGCCCGCACACCGTGATCGGTTATGCCCGTGGCAACGCCATGAACATGGGCACGACGCTGGCGGTCTACGCTTCGATCTGCCGCGAGACCGGGCGGCCGTTCGTCTTCCCCGGCTCTCAGACCCAGTGGAACGCGCTGACCGACATGACCGATGCGCTGGTGCTGGCACGTCAGATGGCGTGGGCGGCGACCACGCCGGGCGCGGCCAATCAGGCCTTCAACACCGTCAACGGAGACGTGTTCCGCTGGCGCCGGATGTGGCGCGAGATCGGTGAGTATTTTGGTCTAGACAGTCAGGGGCCCGAAGCCTCGGACGATCCGGAGACGATGCAGCCGCTGGAGAAGCAGATGGCCGGTGCCGAATCGATCTGGCGCGAGATCGCCGCCAAGCACGATCTGGTCGAGCCGGACGTCGCCAAGCTCGCCTCCTGGTGGCACACCGATGCCGATCTCGGCCGCGACCAGGAGTGCGTCAACGACACCACCAAGTCGCGGGACTTCGGCTTCGACCACTTCCGCGAGACGCGCAGCGCCTTCTTCGACCTGTTCGATCGCCTGCGCGCCGAGAAGATCATTCCCTGATCCGGCCTAGGTGATCATTTTTTGATCGGCCGCGGGTCTTTATCGACAGCTAGACGTTGTCGACGATGGGTCCGTTTCGATCAAAGCAAGAAGACCGGCGCCTTCTCGGCGCCGGTCTTCGTCGTTGAAAACGCCTGGAGCGTGTTCAGACCAGAAAGCTGAACTTCTCGCGCAGCTGCTCCCAATGCGCCCGCGAGCTGGCGGCCAGCACCGTGCCCTGATGAATCGTCGGCCGGTAGGGCGTGCCATCGAGCAGCGCCGAATAGCCACCGGCTTCGGCGTGGATCATCAGCCCGGCGGCGTGATCCCACGGCATCAGCTTGCCGGTGAGCATGAAGTCGACGAAGCCGAACGCCATGGTGCGGTACTCGTGGCAGGCGCAGCCGAACGCCATCATGCGCTGGAAGTCGGGGAAGGTCGCCGCCAGCTGATACTGCTGCGGCTTGGGGAACAGCCGGATCGAGGTCGAGCCGACCATCTCGTCGAACTTGTCGGTATCCGACACCTGCAGCCGGCGCTGGGTGCCGTCGGGGCGGCCAAACCAGGCTCCCTCGCCGTGGCGCGCGACGATCCAGTCGTCCGCCATGGGGTCGTAGAGCAGCCCGAAGATCGTCTCGCCGAAGCTGGTGGCAGCCAGGATCACGCCAAACTGGTTGAGCCCGCGGGCGAAGTTCCAGGTGCCGTCGACCGGGTCGATGATCAGCGCCAGTTCGGCGCCGGCGATATCGTCGAGATTGGCGCTGCCGTCGGCCACCGCCTCCTCGCCGATCACCGTCGCCTCCGGCAGCAGCTCGCGAATCGCCGCCGTCATCATCCGCTCCGCCCCCTGGTCGGCATCGGTGACCAGATCGTCCGGCGCGCTCTTCGCGCGGATCGCCTCTTCGGAGAGGTTGCGAAAACGAGGCAGGATCTCGGTCTTGGCGGCGTCGCGCACGATCTCGATCAACTGCTGTTGCTGCTCGAGGCTGATGGCTCTGGCGGGCATGCGAATCTCCTGGGTCGTGGGTCTCGTCTCTAGGGTAACCGATTCCGGCGGCCCGGTTCGTCGGCGTGTCCGCTTTGCGCCGTCAGCCCACGTCGTCAATCCACACCCTGGGTCGAGGCCACCTGGCGATCGCGGCCGGCACCCAGCGCCATGACCAGGGCGCCCAGCGCAATCGCGCTCACCAGAATGCCCACCACGTTCCAGCCACCGCTCCAGTCGTGCAGCACGCCGACCAGCAACGGCCCCATTGCCGCCAGGGTATAGCCGATGCCCTGGGCCATCGCCGAGAGGCTGGCCGCGGTGATGGCGTCCGGCGCGCGCAGCGCCAACAGGGTCAACGCCATGCTGAAGGTGCCGCCCTGGCCCAACCCCAGGATCACGATCCACAGCCATACGCTACCGATCGGCGCATAGAGACAGCCCAGCAGGCCGACCAGGGTGAGCGCCATCACCCCGACCAGTACCGCCCGCTGATCGCGCATGCGGCTGCCGATCCACGGCGCCAGGATCGCCGTGATCACCTGCAGCAGGATCGACACCGATAGCGCCAGCCCTGCGGCGACCGCCGTCAGCCCGCGATCCTGCAGGATCGTCGGCAGCCAGCCGAACACGATGTACGCCAGCGACGACTGCAGCCCCATGAACAGCGATACCTGCCACGCCAGCGGATCGTGACGCAGGCGCGCACCCCGACGGACGGGTACGCGAACGGGTTTGGTGCCCTTGAGCTGCGGCAGCCAGAACAGGGCAGCGATCACCGCCGGCAGCAGCCAGAACGCCAGCGCGCCCTGCCAGGAGCCATGAGACACCCCTTGAGAAGCACCCTGCCAGATGCCGCCGAGCTGCTGACGCAGCGGCTCGGTGGTGCCCGCGGCAGCGGAGGCGCCGAGATTGAGCGCCACGGTGTAGAGGCCGGTCATGATGCTGACGCGGCGGGGGAAGTCCCGCTTGACGATGCCCGGCAGCAACACCCCGATGATGCCGATGCAGCTTCCGGCCACCGCCGTACCCAGGAACAGCCCCGCCGAGCCGACCGTTGTAACGACATAGGGCCGCGCCAGCAGCGCCACCGCCAATACCAGAAGCGCGGCGAACACGCTGCGTTCCGGGCCGATGCGACGCACCAGTTTGGGCGCCAGTGGCGCCGCCAGACCCAGAAACAGCACCGGCAGGGTGGTCAGGATGCCCTGCCAGCTGGGAGAGAGCGCGAGCGCCTCGGCAATGCTGCCGAGCACCGGCGAGACGCTGGTCAGGGCCGGGCGGAGATTGATCGCTACCAGCAGCAGTGCGACGAGAGTCAGCACGCTCCGGCGGGGCATCGCGGAAGTCGACAAGAGAACCATCCTTGGAAATCGAAAGATATTGCTGCACGGCGGCAAGCCAGGGGAGCAAGGGTAGCCGATCGCGGTCAATATCGGGCGGTTCTACGCCAATAGTCGAGGGTGGTAGTGGTTTTGACTTCTGGAACGGGGAGCTCAAAGACGCCTCGGCAAGGAGGGCTTTCCCGCTCCGTGTACCGAGCTGCCCCATTTTTCATGGTAGGGGATAGATCGTGACATGCCGCTCCAGGTCGGCCGTCTGATGCTGGTATTGGCGTGGCGTCATGCCCTTCTGCTCGCGGAAGTGGCGATTGAAATTGGAGAGATTGTTGTAGCCGACCTGGAAGCAGATATCGGCAACGGAGTGTTCACCCTCCAGCAGTAGTCGGCAGGCGTGGCCGATACGAATACGTCTGAGGAAAGCCACGAAGGTGTCGCCGGTGGCGTGCTTGAAGAAGCGTGAAAACGTGGAGGGAGTCATGCCGTACCGCTCGGCCAGTCTCGACATGCGCAACTCTTCGTGGGAATGGTCGTGGATATAGCGCAGTACCGCATCGACCTGCGCCGAGGAGACACCGCTGGCACCGGGGCCATAGCCACGCCCGGAGAGCGTTCGATAATCGCTCTGCGACAGGCTACGCAGAATCGCCAGCATGCTGAGCAGCCTGCCGGCATTGTCCTGCTCGCCCATGGTGATCAGCAACTCGCTGCAGCGCGCCGCTTCCTCCCCTTCGAACTCCACACCCAGAGCCGAGTCCTCGATCAGCGTCGACAGGCAGTTGAGCTCCGGGCAGAGCTCCATCATGTGCTCCAGCCATTCGCCCTTGAACTGGAGCACGACATCGCGCCCCTCGATGACCGGCCTTGCCTCGTCGGGGTCGCTGAACCAGGCGTGAGGAATGTTCGGCCCTACCAGTACCAGGTTGCCGGGTCCGAAGCGGCCAATGTAATCGCCCACGAACGCATGCCCCTCCGAGTAACGGATGAGATGCAGCTCGTACTCTGGATGATAATTCCAGCGGGCAATGGGCGCGGGAAAATCATGGCAGTGCCAGTAGAAGCTGAATTTCGGGTCCTGGGTGACGCTTTCGAAGACAGGCGCACCAAGACGAGTATCGTTGAGCTGCGCAGCGATCATGAGTTATCGGAGCCTCTTTATATCAGGTCCATCGGGCCTGGATGAGGTCTAGGCTCTACCCGAAAAGCGACTGCACCGGTCCTCCTTTCCAGAGCCACTATATATCCTGGAATAGAGCGAAACAGTGGGCTTTTATACCTTGGTATCAGGGTAGACTTTGGTCCTGCCAAGCCTATTGGATAAGCAGAATATTTTTTCTTATCCCCATGAATATCGATACAAAACAACGGGTTGTAAATTGACCCGGTAAAGTCTGCAAAAAAGTATCACTGCCTCGAAAATTACAGCCTAGCCGCTTTTCCGGCGCGGGGCGTAGGTTCATTGCCACGCCGATAGCGAGGGTGTGGTCGCGCATCGACCGCCTCTCGACCCATGCCAATATCTCCCGGGAAACGCGCCATGAAAGCCAGAGCCCTGGTGCTGGAAAAGCAACGCGAGCTGTCGCTACGCGAGATAGATCTGCCGGACCGACTCGGGCCCGACGATGTTCGCGTCCGCATACATACCGTCGGGATATGCGGCAGCGACGTGCACTACTACACCCATGGCCGGATTGGCCCTTTCGTGGTTCGAGAGCCGATGGTGCTCGGTCATGAAGCGTCCGGCGTGGTCACCGAGGTCGGCGGCAACGTCAACCACCTGCGGGTAGGCACGCGGGTGTGCATGGAGCCCGGCATCCCCGATCTCACCTCGCGTGCCGCCAGGCTGGGCGTCTACAACGTCGACCCCAGCGTGCGCTTCTGGGCCACGCCGCCGGTGCATGGCTGCCTGACCCCCGAGGTCATTCATCCGGCAGCCTTCACCTTCGCGCTGCCCGATTCGGTCTCCTTCGCCGAGGGGGCGATGATCGAGCCGTTCGCCATCGGCATGCAGGCGGTGGTCAAGGCGCGCATGCAGCCGGGCGACGTCTGCGTCGTCACCGGCGCCGGGCCGATCGGCCTGATGGTCGCGCTGGCGGCACTGGCGGGGGGCGCCAGCGAGGTGCTGGTCTCCGATCTGGTCGAGGAGAAGCTGGCGATCGCCGGGCGCTACGCCGGCATTACCCCCGTCAACGTCTCGCGGGAGTCGCTGCGCGAAGCCGTCGACCGGCGCTGCGGCGAGGAGTGGGGCGCCGACGTGGTGTTCGAAGCCAGTGGCAGCCCCCGGGTCTATGACGACGTGCTGGCCTGTGCCCGACCCGCCGGCACGATCGTGCTGGTCGGCATGCCGGTGGAGCCGGTCACCTTCGATATCGTCTCGGCCCAGGCCAAGGAGCTGCGCATCGAGACGGTGTTCCGCTACGCCAATGTCTATGACCGGGCGATCGACTTGATCGCCTCGGGCAAGGTCGATCTCGAGCCGCTGATCAGCGAGACCTTCGATTTCGAGCAGAGCATCGCCGCGTTCGAACGCGCCGCGAGCGCACGACCTGATGACGTCAAGTTGCAGATCACGCTCGATACCTGAATGACACCTAATACCAGCACGCAATCCACCAGAGGCAAACAACAATGACCCAGTTCAAGCGTCGCGACATATTGAAGGGAATGGGCGGGCTCGCCGGCCTGTCGCTGATGGGCGCCGGCGCGCTGCGCACGGCCCTTGCCCAGGGGATGGCCAGCGACGAAGCCTGGAAACAGGCCAGCGGCACCACTATCCAGTTCATCTCCGAGAACACCCCGCCGACGACGGCGATCGCCGCCAACCTGGCGTCGTTCAAGGCGCTCACCGGGATCACCGTCAACATCACCGAGATGCAGCTGGGCGCCCTGGTCCAGAAGGTCGCGCTGGACTTCGGCGCCGGCCGCAGCGCCTTCGACGTGATCTATGCCGACCCCTACCAGGTGCTGGCGCCCTACCATCGCGGCCTGGTGGATCTCAATAAGTTCATCAAGGACGGCCAGCAACCGGTCGTCCCCAAGGGCATCGAGGACTTCATTCCCTCGCAGCTGGCCGCCGCCGGCCGGTTCGAGAACGCGGATGCCCTGTATGCCTTGCCCTACGACTGCCCGACGATGATCTGGATCTACCGCCGCGATCTGTTCGAGAAGTACCGCGACCAGATGCAGCAGGATCTCGGCTTCGACCCGATGCCCACGGACGACACCACCTGGGAACAGTACTATCAGATCGCCGCGTGGTTCAGTGACGGCAACGCCAGCGAGGTCAAGTACGGCACCGGCCATCAGGCCCAGCAGTACGATTCGCTGATGTGCGACTTCTCCAACGTGCTGTTCGCCTACGGCGGTAGCTACTTCGCCAACGGCGAGCAGGTCGGCCTTTACGGCACCGACTCCCCCGGCGCCTGCCAGTTGACCAGCGACGCCTCGCTGGAAGCGGCGCGCTTCTACCAGAAACTGCTCAAGGTCGCCCACCCCGGCAGCACCAGCTGGGACTGGACCGGCGTCGCCAACGCCTTCCAGAACGGCGAGTTCGCGATGATGCCGGAGTGGCACGAATTCGCCGGCTCGTTGGAAGGTTCGGACCTGAAGGGCAAGATCGGCTATGCCCCACTGCCCAAGGGCCCGGCGCGCAGCGCCAACCTGTGGGGCGGCACGGGCATCGGCATCAACGCCAACGCCTCGCCCGAGAAGCAGAAGGCAGCGTGGCTGTTCCTGGTCTGGGCGACCTCGCCGCAGACCCAGTTAATGGGGCTGAAAAGCCAGGTCGGCGGCGGCACCCCGACCCGCCAGTCGGTCTACGATATGCCGGAGGTCAAGGCCGCCAGCAAACCGCCCACCGACATGCCCAACATGCTCACCGCGGATACCATGCTGACCGCATGGCAAGACGATCACATCGGCCTGCGACCCAAGATCCCCCAGTGGAACGAGGTCGACACGGTGATCTTTACCGAACTCTCCAAGATGCTGGCGGGGCAGATGTCCCCCGAGGAAACCATGCAGAGCGCCAAACAGCGCATCGATCGCATCGTGGGGGCGTGAGGCATGGCGCTGCTGACCGGAAAGCCCTCGGCGCGACGACAGGGATTCGAGCTGGCGATGATGTCGCCAGCCCTTTTTCTGCTCGCCCTGATCACGCTGGTTCCGTTCTTCTCGATCATCTGGATGAGCTTCAACGACGTCAGCCTGATGGGCGGGCTGACCTTCGAGTTCTCGGGCCTCGATAACTGGCAGCGGGTGTTCACCGACCCGGACATCCGCTCCAGCTGGCTGATCAGCCTGTTCTACTTCCTGGCCACGGTGGGCCTGGAGATGATCCTCGGCACGATGATGGCACTGCTGGTCTACAGCCTGAGGCGAGGCAGCAACCTCATCATCTCGCTGCTGTTGATCCCGATGTTCATCGCCCCGGTGATCGTCGGGCTGCTCGGGCGCTTCATGCTCGACCCCAGCCACGGCCTGTATGCCTGGCTGCTCAATGAAACCGGCCTGTTCGACGGCAACATCCTCGGCAGCGTCGGCTCGGCGATGGTTGCGGTCATCCTCATGGACGTCTGGGAGTGGACCCCGCTGGTGGCGCTGATCGTGCTCGCCGGCCTCGCCTCGGTCCCCGAGGATATCCTGGAAGCGGCCGAAATGGACGGCGCCAAGTATGGCCAGAAACTGCTCTACATCATCCTGCCATCGATCTCCAACATCCTGCTGGTGGCACTGCTGATCCGCGCCATGGACGCGATCCGCTTCTTCGCGATCATCTTCATCACCACCAACGGCGGTCCGGCGGACTCCACCAAGATCATCCCCATCAGGCTCTACGACATCGCCTTTCGATTCTTCGACCTGGGCTATGCCGCCGCCGTGGGTATCACCATGCTGGCGTTCTCGATCCTGGTCGCCAATGCGTTCATGAAGCTACTCAAGCGTCAGGAGAAGCGCTCATGACCGCTCCCAAGCGCTGGTTCTTCCTCACCGTCAAGCTCGTCCTGCTGACGCTGTTGCTACTGTGGACGCTGGTGCCGATCGGGTGGATGGTGCTCTCCTCGTTCAAGCCGAACAGTGTCATCACGGCCAACACGCCACGGGTCTTCTTCACACCCACCCTGGAGCACTACGTCTCGCTGTTCAGCGGCGGTAACAGCCTCTGGCCCTATCTGACGAACAGCCTGCTGATCGCCGGCACCTCGACGTTGATCGCCGTGGTCCTGGGCTGCATGGCGGGCTTCGGGCTGTCGCGGATCCGGATCAAGGGCAAGCAGCACCTGGCATTCTGGATCATCAGTACCCGCATGGCGCCGATCGCGGCGGTGATCGTGCCGCTGTACCTGCTGTTCCGCTATCTCTACCTGCTCGATACCCACGTCGGCCTGATCGTCGCCTATCTGAGCTTCAACCTGCCCTTCGCCATCTGGCTGATGACCGCCTTCTTCGACGACCTGCCGCCCGATCTGGAAGAGGCGGCGATGATCGATGGTGCCACCAAGTTCCAGGCGTTCCGCTACGTGGTACTGCCGCTGATGACCCCCGGGCTGGTGACCACCGCCATCCTGTGCTTCATCTTTGCCTGGAACGATTACGCCTTCGCCCAGACCTTCTCCGGGCCCAGCACCCAGACCATCCCCATCGCCGCGGCACAGCTGCTGACCCAGACCGGTATCGACTGGGGCAAGCTGCTGGCGATCGGCACCATCGTGGTCTGCCCGATGGCGATCGCCGGGCTGCTGGTCAAGCGCTGGCTGGTCCAGGGGCTGACCATGGGCGCCGTGAAATGACGCCCTGGCAGGCGAGTCCACACTTCAGCAGAGGGAGGAGACCAGCATGAACGTGATGTCGCAGTTCGACCTGAGCGGCAAGGTCGCCGTGGTCACCGGTGGCAACGGCGGGCTCGGCGAGGCGTTCGCCCACGCTCTGGCCGAGGCCGGCGCGAAGGTCGCCATCGCCGCCCGCGGACACGCCCGCAGCCTGGAAGTGGTCAAGGCCCTGACCGATGCCGGGCACCGCGCCATGGCGGTGGAGGTCGACGTTACCCAACCCGAGGCGGCGGACGCCCTGCTCGACGAGGTCGAAGCCGGCCTCGGCCCGGTCGATATCTTCCTCAACAACGCCGGCGCCTGCCAGCATGCGCCAGCACTGGAGGTCACCCCCGCACGCTGGCGCGATATCTTCGATATCAATGTCCACGGCCTGTGGTACTGCGCCCAGGCCGCCGGCCGGCGAATGCAGTCGCGCGGTGGCGTGATCATCAACATCGGCTCGATCTCGGCGATGATCGTCAATCGTCCGCAGATGCAGCCCGCCTACAACGCCTCCAAGGCTGCCGTGCACCAATTGACCAAGTCGTTGGCCGCCGAGTGGGCGCCGTACGGAATTCGTGTCAACGCGCTGGCCCCCGGCTACGTCAAGACCGCGATGGCGCCGGTCGACGATCCCCGCTTCAAGCCGCGCTGGATAGACGACGCGCCCATGCAGCGTGCTGCCACACCCGCCGAGCTCGGCCCCACCATCGTCTACATGGCCAGCAACGCTTCGAGTTTCATGACCGGCTCCATCGTCGTGGTGGATGGCGGCTACACCCTCTGGTAGCGGCGATTCGCATGACCGCCCGCGGGCAGGGGCCGCGCTTCCAGAGTGAGGCGCTCTTCCGGCACATGCGTATCGCGGACGACATGGCTCCAGTCCGCGCGAGCCCACCGCGCCTCGTAAGAGGCGCCTACCTTTCTTCGCCGCTGTAATGCCGCTCTCCCAGCCATACCACCCACGCATGCACTACCACGTAACGGCATTGGGCAGGCGACCCGGCGCGGCGTTACCTTACGCCCAGCGGCGCCGGCAACCCGGTGCCCAGGCCGTTCGAACCCCCTGACTGAAGACGATACCCACCATGATGGCGACCCCGGATCTCGGCACTGACGCCGACGCGATCCCCACCCGTGAAGAGAAGGACCTGCTGGGCGTGCTGCCCGTGCCCCAGAGCGCCTATTACGGCATCCAGACCCAGCGCGCGGTGGAGAACTTCCACCTGAGCGGCGTGCCCCTGGCGCATTACCCCAAGTTGGTGATCGCGCTGGCCATGGTCAAGCAGGCCGCGGCGGAGGCCAATCACGAGCTGGGCTATCTCGACGCCACCCGGCTGGAGGCGATCCGCCACGCCTGCCAGACGCTGATTGCCGGCGAGCACCACGATCAGTTCGTGGTCGATATGATCCAGGGCGGGGCGGGTACCTCGACCAACATGAACGCCAACGAGGTGATCGCCAATCTGGCACTCGAACATCTCGGCCACGCCAAGGGCGACTACGCGCACCTGCACCCCAACAACCACGTCAACATGGCGCAGTCGACCAACGACGCTTACCCCACCGCGATCCGCCTCGGTCTGCTGCTGGGCCACGATGCGCTGCTGGGCAGCCTGGCGCAGCTGCGCGACGCGCTGGCGGACAAGGGCGCGGCCTTCGCCGACGTGCTCAAGATGGGCCGTACCCAGTTGCAGGACGCGGTGCCGATGACGCTAGGTCAGGAGTTCAACGCCTTCGCCACCACCCTGGGCGAGGACCTGGGCCACCTGGAGGCGCAGATTCCGCGCCTGCTGTGCGAGGTCAACCTGGGCGGCACCGCCATCGGCACCGGGATCAACTCCGACCCGCGCTACCAGCGCCTGGCGGTGGCGCGCCTCGGCGCGATCAGCGGCCAGCCGCTGGTGCCGGCCCAGGACCTGATCGAGGCCACCTCCGACATGGGCGCGTTCGTGCTCTTCTCGGGCATGTTGAAGCGCCTGGCGGTGAAGCTCTCCAAGATCTGCAACGACCTGCGCCTGCTCTCCAGCGGCCCGCGCGCCGGCTTCAACGAGATCAACCTGCCGCCGCGCCAACCCGGCAGTTCGATCATGCCCGGCAAGGTCAATCCGGTGATTCCCGAGGCGGTCAACCAGGTGGCGTTCGAGGTGATCGGCAACGACCTGGCGCTGACCATGGCCGCCGAGGGCGGGCAGCTCCAGCTCAACGTGATGGAGCCGTTGATCGCCTACAAGCTGTTCGACTCCATCCGCCTGCTGACCCGCGCCATGCACATGCTGCGCGAGCACTGCATCGAGGGCATCACCGCCAACGAGGCCCACTGCCGCGAGATGGTGGAGCGTTCGATCGGGCTGGTCACCGCGCTCAACCCGCATATCGGCTACGACAACGCCACGCGCATCGCCCGCGAGGCGCTGGTCTCCGGCCGTGGCGTGCTGGAGCTGGTGCTGGAGGAGAATTTGCTCGATCAAGCCTCGCTCGCCGATATCCTGCGCCCGGAGAACATGATCGCCCCCAGGCTCGCGCCGCTGGTGGTATGAATCGCTATCGACGTCCGATCGCGCCTCGGCCCGGGAAACCGGGCCGAGGCGTTCTTTAGAAAGCGGCCTTGCCGATCGAGGCGCCGCCGTCGATGAAGAGCGTCTGTCCGGTAATGAAGCTGGCGTCTTCCGAGAGGAAGAACTCGATACCGGCGGCGATCTCTTCGGGCTTGCCGAAGCGACCCATGGGAACGCCGGAGAGGTAGCGGCGCTCCCCATCGCTGCCAGGCGGGTTGTTGACGCGGAAGAGTTCGGTTTCGGTCGGGCCGGGGGCGATGGCATTGACGGTGATACCGGTGTCGGCGAGTTCGAGCGCCCACGAGCGGCTGAAGCTGACGAGGCCGGCCTTCGCTGCGGCGTAGGCGGTGCGATCGGTGATCCCGAGAATCGTCAGGCTCGAGATATTGACGATCCGCCCCCAGCCTTGCCGGCGCATGGCGGGCAGTGCCGCCTGGGCCACCTGCACGGCGGCGTGCAGATTCACGGAAAACACCGCGTCCATGTCGTCATGCCGGATCTCGCCCAGCCGTTGCGGACGCACCAGGCCGACGTTGTTGATCACGCCATCGAATGCATGACGTTCGGTCAGGTCATCGAGCACCCGTGCCGTCTGTGACCGGTCCGCGAGATCGGTGGTGACGAGTTCGCCGGGGAAATCGGCATCGCTGCGCGCCAATCCCACGACGCGGTGCCCGGCCGAGACGAGCCGACGGGATAGCGCGAGCCCGATACCTTTGGTCGCGCCGGTGATGAGAAACGTGCGTGGGTTCATGACGAACTCCCGTGAGAACGACCCTTGCCAGGGCCGTCATTTCAGGTGGTGGTATCAGGCACTGGTGGGCTGGTGCGCTTCCAGCACGGCGATCAGCGCTTCGGGCTCGGGCCGCCGGGTATAGTCCGGGTTCACGTCCGCGTAGAGGATGGTCCCGTCCTGTCCGATCAGATAGCGCGCCGGCATCGGCAGGGACCAACTGGGATCGTCGTTGAACGTCGGCAGGTCGTTTTTCAGCGTCTTGTAGAGGTCGACCAGATCGGGAGGAAGCGAGAAGCGCAGGCCGAAGGCGGCGCCAATGTCGCCCCGGGTATCCGACAGGATCGGAAACGTCAGCCGGTTCTGCCGCACTGACTTGCGGCTGTTGGGGGCCGTCTGGGGCGAGATGGCGACGAGCGAGGCGCCCAGGCGCTCGAATGCCGGCTTGGCGGCCTCGAGTGCCTGTAGCTCCATGTTGCAGTAAGGGCACCATACCCCGCGGTAGAAGCTCACGATCAGCGGCCCGTACTCCAGCAGATCCTCTGACCTGACGACCCTGCCTTCCGGGTCCTTGAGTTCGAACGAGGGGGCCTTGTCGCCGACCTGCCTGGCGTTTTCGGCAGCGCCGGACTCGATCAGGGCGGCGGTCGCGCGATGCATCGTCGCGATCATCGCCGGTGACATGTTGTAGGGCGGGTTACCGGCTTCGAAGTCCGCCTTGAAAGCGTCCAGTCTGGCTTGAAGTGACATGAGGTTCTCCTGGGTAGTGCGGCGCGTTGTCGTCAGGTCGAGTTGCAGAGGGCGCCGAGTTCAGGCGCCGGCGGTGCCGGGCTTGGTCCACTCGTTGCCTTTCATGAAGTCATCGAGCTGGGTATGGGCGATATGGTTCGTGTAGTTGCTCATCACCTTGGTCGCGACACCGAGAATCACCTCGAACACATTGCGGCGGGTATAACCGGCGGCGAGGAAGGCCTCGGTATCGTCATCGGAGACCCAGCCGCGATGGCGTACCACCAGCGTGGCGAACCGATGCAGGGCTTCGAGCCTGGCGTCCGGCAGGGCGGTGCCGGCGCGCAGCGCTTCGATGACCGCAGGGTCCATTTTCTGCATCTTGGCCAGGGTGCTGTGACCGGCCATGCAGTAGTGGCATTCGTTCTCGAAGTTCGAGCTCATGTAGACGACCTGCTGTTCGTGGGGCGTGAGCGTCGTCTTGCCGAACAGGTCCCACAGGGTGGCGTAGCCCGCCAGCAGTTCCGGCGATTCGGCCATGTTGCCCTGCAGGTTCGGGACGAAGCCGAAAGCGGCTTTGGTGGCAGCCAGCCCTGACCGGGAAGCTTCCGGAGCGGTGTCGGCGGTATACGTGGTAAATGTCGTCATGGGGATTCCTCGCTGTCGTGGCAGACCTATGGGATGCGACAGGTGCAGATTCGAGGATTTGCCCGATGCCAGGTAGACAGGGAGTTGGACTATCGTTTATTCCTCTCAGGAATAGGCCGCTCGTTTGGTCAGGGCCGTTCTCCTGCATCGTCACGAGCCGGATAGCGCCTTACCGGACATCGAGCGGCGCGGCCTTGCACACTTCTGGGGCATGATCATGAATCGCTTTACCGCGATGGAAACCTTCGTGAAGGTCTACGAGTCGGGCTCGTTCTCCAGCGCCGCCCGGCTGTTGCATGTCGGACAGCCGGCAGTCTCGAAGGCTGTGGCGCAGCTGGAAACGCGGCTCGGGGTGCGGTTGCTGCTGCGCTCGACCCAGGGGCTGACGCCGACCCAGGCCGGGCATGACTTCTACGAGCATGCCAGGCTCGCGCTGGAACAGGCCGACGAAGCGGAACGCGTCGCCCAGGGAGACAAGGCCGCCATATCCGGCCGGGTCAGAGTCTGCATGGCGGTCACGTTCGCGCGCTTGCACGTGATTCCTCGATTGCCGCTCTTCTTTGCCCGCCATCCGGATATCGAAGTCGATATCGTGCTCAATGACGGCAATATCGATCTGATCGAGAACGGGATCGACCTCGCCCTGCGGATGGGCGAACTGGCGGACTCCTCGCTGACGGTGCGCAAGATCAGTCAATGCCCTCGCTGGGCGGTAGGCACGCCCGGCTATTTCGAGCGCGCTGGGACTCCCGAACACCCCTCCGCGCTCACCGAACACGATGTCGTGATCCATGACCTTTCCGGTCGTGACCATCAGTGGACGTTCGAACGAGATGGCCAGCGTGTGAACGTTTCCGTGAGTGGGCGGTTGAGAACGAATGCCGCCGAGGGCGTGCGCGAGAGCGTCCTGGCCGGGATGGGGATGGCCATTGCCTCCGAGTGGATGTTTGCGCCGGAATTGTCGGCGGGTACGGTCGTCCCTGTGCTGACCGACTGGCGTCTGCCATCGATCGACCTGTGGGCCGTCTTCCCCAGTGGCCGTCAGAGCAACGCCCGCACCCGAGCGTTCGTCGACTTCATCGAAACCGAGTTTGCCGGCGCCCGTTCCGAGCCGCGGTGAACGGCCTCGGCCAGACGGGTGAACAAGCTCGACGGGGCGTCCACCAGCGCGAAACTGATCAGGCACCTGGAGACCTGATCGTATGCGTCCCATTGAGTCACCGCTACGCATTGGGCGGGGCGTCGTGGAGTCTTTCGTCCCTCACTCCTCGTTTCCGCCCGTGCCAGCATGTCGGCCCATGGGCAGTCAGCCATTGACGTCCACCACGAGCCGGCCGCGCACGGTTCCTGCCAGGAGCCGTTCGGCCGCCTCCAGGGTTTCGCTCAAGCGGATGTCACGTGAGATTTCGTCGAGCAGGGCGGGCTCGATATCCCCGGCGAGTCGTGCCCAGGCGTGCCGGCGCTCCTCGGCAGGGCGGGTGACGCTGTTGATACCGAGCAGGCTGACGCCACGCAGAATGAAGGGGGCCACGGTGGCGGGGAAATCCATGCCCTGGGCGAGGCCGCAGGCGGCGATCAGGCCGTCGGGGCAGGTTCGGGCGCAGACGTTGGCCAGGGTATGGCTGCCCACCGAGTCGATGGCGGCAAACCACTGCGCCTTGGCCAGGGGCTTTCCGGGGCCTGACAGTTCGCTGCGATCGATGATCTCGGCGGCACCCAGCCGCTCGAGAAAGGTCGACTCCTGAGGGCGGCCGGTCGCCGCGACGACGCGGTAGCCGCGTGCCGCCAGCAGGGCGATGGCGTAGCTGCCGACGCCCCCGTTGGCGCCGGTCACCAGTACCTCGCCGCGATCCGGCGTCAGGCCGTGGCGCTCCAGCGCCAGCAGGCTCAGCATGGCGGTGTAGCCGGCGGTGCCGATGGCCATCGCCTGATGCGTGTTCAGCGAGGGCGGCAGCCGGGTGAGCCAGTCGCCGTCGACGCGAGCGTACTGGGCCAGGCCGCCCCAGTGCGCCTCGCCGATGCCCCAGCCGTTGAGCAGGACGCGATCGCCTACTGTCCATTCGGGATGCTCGCTGTGCTCGACGACTCCGGCAAGGTCGATGCCCGGCACCATGGGAAAACGGCGCACGACGGCCCCTTTGCCGGTGATCGCCAGCGCGTCCTTGTAGTTGAGCGTGCTCCATTCGACACGCACCAGGACGTCGCCCGGAGGCAGTGATTCGGGGTCGAGCTGCGTCAGCGCGGCGTGGCTCCGCCGATCGGCTTCGGTCTGCTGCACGACAATGGCGTTGAACACGTGAACCTCCTGAGCATTGAACGGTGATTCGGAGAGGGCGTTTGACGGTGGTGAGATCGATCTCAACGGGGCAATCGAGCGAAGAACTCCTGGCTGAAGAGCTCCAAGGGGGTCGGCTCGCACTTCAGACGAGCTCGCTGTACGGCGCCTTCCCAGCCGATCCAGAAGAAAGCGGCGAGGGTATCGCAATCCGTATCGGCGGCCAGTTCGCCGTGCGCCTGGGCTAGCCGCAGGCAGTCGGCGACCCGGCGTTGCCAGTCCTGGAGGATGGCTTCCAGCCGCTCGTCGAATCCTGCGGGTAACAGGGTGACTTCCTGGCCCAGATTGCCCACCAGGCAGCCTCGCCGATAGTGGTGGCGCGCCATCCCCTCCTGGGCGTCCTGGGTGAACCGGCGGAGCCGTTCAAGGGGCGGCAGCTCGGAAGAGAGCAGCCAGCGGTCGAGCTTGCGCGCGAAATAGTCGGCGTATCGTGACAGCACGGCGTGACCGAACGCCTCCTTGCTGTCGAAGTAGTGATAGAACGAGCCCTTTGGCACGCCGACCCGTTTCAGCACGCCATCGATTCCGGTCGAGACGAATCCCTGCTCGGTGAGCACTTCGACGCCACACCGAATCAGGGCGTCCCGGGTGTCCGGGTTGGTACGCGCCACCTTCGGTGGGCGGCCGCGGCGTCTGCTGGGGGTCGTTGGTGTCTGCATGGACTCCAATTTAGACCGATCGTCTCCAAATATCAAAATCGGATTGTCATCGACATCTGGCGTCTCGCCATGGCTTCCTTGTGCCGGCGCATCGAGACACGCCGATCCCGGCGTGGACTTCTTTCGCCCGGAGGCCGCTGGCGTGAAACCGGTCACCGGACGCTTGAACGGCGGGCTGCCCGAGACCAGGTCCGGGCAGACAGGGGTAACCATCCAGCATCGAGCGTTGGAGGGCGTGATTCTCAGGTTTGATGCAGCACGGGAGAAGAGCGCGTTTCGCCGGTCGAGCGTAGGCCCAGCAGACCAAGATCACGATAGATCTCGTTTTTCATGATCTGAACCGCGCCGCCCAGACTCTCTTCGCCCCCGATGGTGGAGGCGTAGAGAAAGGGACGTCCGATGAAGACGAAGTCGGCGCCGAGCGCCAGGGCTTTGACGACATCCGTGCCGCGCCGAATGCCGCCGTCGACCATGATGACCATGTGGCCGGCCTCGGCTTTGGCCCGCGGTAGCGCTCGGATCGCGGAGATGGCGTGATCGAGCTGTCGGCCGCCATGATTGGACAGCACGACGCCGTCGCAACCGATGTCTCGGGCTAGCGCGACATCGAGATGGGAGAGCACTCCCTTCACGACCAGCTTGCCTTTCCACTGGTCTCGAATTCGACGGACGTGGTCCCAGTTCAGGTGATCCTTGCGACCGAAGTCCCGCGCCGCCTGGCGAGAGACGATGGGCGCGCCGCGCTGGGCGTGGGAGTTCTCGAAATGTGGCATGCCCCGGCGCCGGAGCGTCGGCAGGAAAGTGGTGAGCAGCCAGCGGGGCTTGATGCCGAAATCCCACAACAGTCGGGGCGTGAAGCGCAGCGGAGTGGAGAAGCCGGCACGCAGGTTGTTCTCCCGGTTGGCCAGCACGGCCGTATCCGCGGTCAGGACCAGGGTTCGGTAGCCTGCCGCCGCGACTCGCGCCACCAGCGCCTCGATCCGGTCCTCTTCGCCGGGCACGTAAGCCTGAAACCAGGCTCGGGGGTTGGTCTCGATGACCTCTTCCAGGCGGGTAAGAGACGAACCGCTCAGAACGTAGGGGATGCCTTCACGGTCGGCAACTCGCGCGGCGACGTTGTCGCCGTCAAGCGCCATCAGCGCGCTGATGCCCATCGGCGCAATGCCGAAGGGCGCCGCCCACTCTTCTCCCAGCAGCCGCTGCCGCAGGGTCCGGCCCTCCACGCCGCGAAGCACCCTCGGCACCAGCTTCAGTTCGTCGAGCGCGGCGCGGTTGTCCTCGCGTGCCGCGGCAGTCTCCGACGCACCTGCGACATATTGGAATAGCGGGCGCGGGAGGCGGCGTCGGGCCGCGATTTCATAGTCGTCGAGATTGAGGATCATCGCGCTGGGATCGACCTGTACAGATAGGCTATGGGCATGCGGGCGGGCGCTACTGCCCCCAGCCTGAAGCCATGGGAAGACCGGAAACCGGCAACTCGGCGCACAGAATCGAACCGGAATCCGATTCCGTGATGTAGAGCGTCCGGCCCTCGGGGCCGCCGAAGGCACAGTTGGTGGTGCCCAGCCCCTTCGGCGACCTGACCACGGCGACGGGAACGCCGAGCGCATCGTGAACCCAGACCAGCCCCATGCCGGTCTGGCACACCACGACGCCGTTGTCGCTCGTCAGCGCCAGCCCATCCGGGCCGGCGCGGCCACCGGAGAATTGCAGGAACAGGCCGGCCTTGACCACGCGCTGACTCCGGGAGATCGGCAGTCGCCATACCGCATTGGCTCGGGTGACGGCGACGTAGAGCGTGTGGCCGGACTTGTCCAGCACCAGGCCGTTGGGGCTGGGAACCTTGTCGATCAGACAGTCCAGTCGGCCGCTGTCGGGGTCCCAGCGATAAACGCGGCCACTGGGGTCCTGCAGCCCGGTCTGGCCCTGGTCGGTGAAGTAGAGCATGCCGTCGGGGCCGAAATGGAGATCGTTGCAGCCCTTGAACCCTTCCGAATCGGCGTCTCCCAGTGCGGTTGTGACACTGCCCGTGTCAGGATCGAGCATCAGGATGCCGTGCTGAAAATCGGCGATGAAAATCCGACCCTTGGCATCGATCTTCAAGCCGTTGGGTTGTCCCTCGTACTGCGCGATCAGTTCGATTTCACCCCTGGGGGAGGCACGAAAGATGCGCCCGAAGGGGATGTCGACGAACCAGAGATTGCCCGCCAGATCGAAAGAGGGGCCTTCGATGAAACTGTCCACTGCCGCGCCGCGCCGGTTCTTGTCGGCCCAGGGCGAGGGCTTCCCGGTCTGGCGAAGCGCGGGCGGCAGCGTGGTGAAGACGTCCGCTTCGATCAGGATGGGATCGGGGTGGGGGAACGCCATGGATCAACCTCCGGCAGTCAGATTGGGTAGCCACAGTGCGATATCGGGGAACCCGATCAGCAGGACGAGAAACGCCAGGATGATGGCGAAGAAGGGCAGCACGCCCATGACGACGTCCTCGACCCGGGTTTTCGAATCCGAACTGGCCACCACGAAGAGAATGACCCCGAGCGGCGGCGTCAACTGGCCCAGCTCGACCAGGATCACCACGAAGACGCCGAACCAGACCGGGTCGACACCCATCGCCATGAGGGTGGGGAATATCACCGGCACGATGATGGCGATCATGCCGAGCCCTTCCATGAAGCAGCCCAGAATGGCGAACACCACCATCAGGATCAGCAGCAGCGAGAACTGGGACAGACCCGCGTCGGCGACACGATCGACCAGCGCCTCTCCCACGCCGGAGAGCGCGGTGGCATAGGCAAACAGCATGGAGATGAAGACGATGAACAGGACGTTGCCGCTCATCGTCAGCGTGCGTGACAGCGCCGACTTCAGCATCGCGACGTTGAGTTTGCCGTAGAGCGCGGAGATCAGCGCTGCGCCGATGACGCCCAGCGCACCGGCTTCGGTCGGCGTGGCGACACCGGCATAGATGCTTCCCAGCACGAAGGCGATCAGTAGTGTGAACGGGAAGACGTCGGAGGCGGCCCGCAGGTAATCCTTGAACTGGCGCTGCTGGGTATCCTTGGGAACGAGATTCGGCTTCGCCAGTGCGCGCGCGATGATCAGCAGGCTGTAGCAAGCGCCGAGCAGGATACCGGGCACCAGGCCCGCCGCGAACAGTTTGGCAATCGAGGTCTCGGTGAAGGTGGCGTAGATGATCATGGTGATCGACGGCGGAATCAGGATCCCCAGCGTGCCACCCGCCGCGAGAGAGCCGGCGACCAGGCGTCGGTCGTAACCGCGTGCGGTCAGCGCCGGCAGGGCGACGGTGGACATGGCCGCGGCCGTCGGTGCGCTGCCGCCGGCCACGGCGGCGAAGACACCGCTGCCGACGATATTGGTGTGCAGCAAGCCTCCGGGCAGGCGCTTCATGAATGGCGCGATACCGTTGTAGAGGCGTCCACTCAGGCCGCTGGCCAGCAGGATTTCCGCCATCAGAATGAACAGGGGGATCGCCGCCAGGGTGAAGCTGTTGGCGGCGCCCCAGCTCACCAGCCCGAGCGCCTTCCACCCGGCGGCACCTTTCATCAGCCAGAGATAGATCAGCGAGGCGGCGCCAACGGCAAACTGAACCCACAACCCGCCGACGATCAGAATCAGTAGCACGCCAAAGGCGATGAGCGCGTCCATCAGTCACGTCCCCCGTTGCGCAAGGCGACCAGCCCGCGCTCGACGATGAAGACGGCAACGAAGAGGAGCCCGACTGGCATTACCAGTTGGGGGATCCAGAGTGGCGTCATCAGGAAGGTGGGTGCCACGTTGCCGCGCTGGTAGGAACTCATCACCAGTTGGGCGGTGTACCAGATCAACACGCTGCAAACGGCAAACGAGAGCGTCAGATAGAACAGGTTCAACCCGTGGCGCAGGGCCCGCGGGAGCGCATCGAACAGAAAACCGACCTGGAACAGACTGTTCTTCCTCACGGCCAGGCTCGCGCCGAACAGTGTCAGCCCAACGACGAGATAGCCGGCAAGCTCTTCGACGATTCGCAGCGAATAGCTGAAGAAGAAGCGCGAAACGATCTCCGCGGCGACCAGCGCCACGAGTGCAACCAGCGCGACGCCCGCAATCGCTCGGACGAGAGACGCCACGATGTCGAAAACGGAGCCGGCCGATGCCGGCCCGGGCGGCGTCCGAGAAGAGGGCGCTTGCGAAGAGATTTCTTGCGGATGGGCTTCGCTCATCGTCATGACTCCTGGGTTCACTTACCGAGTGCTTTCAACACCTCGGCCAAGGCCTTCTCATGGTCAGGTCCCGCTTTTTTGGCCCACTCGTGCCACCAGGGCACCATGGCCTCCTGCGCCCGGCGAATATCCGCGGGATCCGCCTCGACGATCGTCATGCCCGCCTGTGCCTGGTTCTGCTTCTGGACCTTTTCGTCCGCGATGAAATCGCGAGTGATCTGCCGGGTCTCTTCATCGACGATCCTGTCGAGGGTGTCGCGAGTCGCCGGATCGAGGTCGTCGTGAGACGAGGTGTTGGCGATGATGGCGCTGAAGGCGTAATTGACCGGCAGGCGGTAGTTGTAGGGCAGAAATTCATGCCAGTTCTTTGCCCCACCGGCGCTGGCGGTCAGCACACCATCGATGACGCCGCGCTCCAGCGCCGTCGGGACCTCCGAACCGGAGAGCGTGATCGGCGACCCGCCGAAAGCCTCGACGAAGGCGCCCTGCTCCGGCGAGGTGACGCGGATCTTGTGGCCCGAGAGATCGTCGAGTGAATCGACCTCGAAGCTCGTGAAGATGACCTGTTGCGGATAGCGGTAGCTGCCGAGATACGTGACGCCCTGTTGCGCGAATCCCTCTTTCAGGTAGGGCTTCATCACGGCGTAGGCCTTGTTCCACTCTTCATCGTCGTTGATGAGCAGCGGCAGGCTGAGAATGCGGGCGATTGGCACGTTGCCCGAGGAGTAGAGGTCCGCGGCGAAGTCGACGATGCCATCACCGGTGGCCTGGGTGATGTCGCTGGAGGCGATCTGCAGGGTCTTTCCCAGGTGGAGGGTGATCGACAGATCATCGTCGGTCTCTTTCTCGACACGGTCGGCGATCCGCTCCATCCCCTTGACGGCGGCCGTGGTGGAAACGGAGGAGTAGGTGTATCCGGTCCAATTGGTGGCGTGGGCCGTGCCGGCTGCCGCGAGTCCCAGCAGTATCAAGCTCGATAGCAGGCGATTCTTGAGAGATTTCATGAGTTGTCCTTCCTGGTGTCGGTCGGCGCTCTTTGAGGGAAAGCCGGGTGGCGAGTTTCCAGCGGCGGCCAGGAAATAGGTTCTGGCCGCGAGCGTGATCGAGGCGAATTTCAGGGAGAGATGACTCGCTTTGAACGCCTCCACTTTTTCAAAGTGAACATGAAATCCTGATGGCACTAAAGCGCGTTTTTCTGGTTGTCGTGATTAGTTATTTTTCACTTAAATCGCTGCTTATAAAGGAGAATTGTCTATAGAACTTTGGTCTCGAGACGAGAGTCGACAGGGCCGATGGAAACCGTGATGCCTGCAGACCCGAGACGAAATGTCCGGTATGTCGTCGTCGGATCGAATGCCATTCCAGGCTGCTGAAATCGATCCGAACGGCGACGCTAGGTGCTGTCTGAAAAGTCGACGAGCGAAGGCCAGGCAAGGCAAAAATCGGCGAAAACGCGGAGTTTGCGGGGTGTAAATGAGTATTTTGAGCCGATTTTTAACGCCGCATGGGCGAGCACAGTACTTTTCAGGCAGTGCCTAGAATCGATAAAGAGCGGCAGGATTACTCGAAAAGCAGGCTTCGAATTGAGCGCTGGTCAACTCACGCTCGAGAAATCTGATCATGGCCGAAGAGCTGGGCAGCGGTGGCGCCGTCATCACATGAGGCCAGTCGCTGCCCCAGAGACACCGATCGGGGTAGCGCCCTGCCAGGTGATGCACCAGTGGGGCGAGATCGTCGTAGCGATCCGGGGACTGGCTGACGCGCGTCGGCGCAAGCTTGACCCAGACGCGGCCGGTGTCGAGCAGGCGGCTCAGGCCGGCGAGATGCTCGATGTCGTGTGGCGATACATGACCCAAGTGGTCGAGTACCAGGGGCTGGTCTGCCGGCAAACTGGCCATCAGTGCCTGCAGCCTGCCATAACGTGCAGGCTCGGTATTGAGCTCGACGTGCCAATCCATGGTCGCCGCCCGTCGAGCGAGCACCGGCAACCGGTCGAGATCGTTCCGACCCAGGCGGGTCCTGTCCTGCACGCGGATAGCGCGCACGCCGGCGGCGGCAAGATCGTCGAGGCCCTCGGTCTGCTCGTCGATGACCGCCACGCCCCTCAGCTCGATGCCGGCCTGGGCACGCAGCGTCTCGACCAGATAGCGATTATCCGTACCATCGATGGAGGCCTGTATCAGCACCGCCCGGCCGATTCCCCGCACCATGCCCTCGGCGCGGAACGCCTCGATGCCCTTGCCGGGAGGCTGGTAGGTCGAGGAGGCGTAGGACTTGTCCCGGTCGAAGACGTGAATATGGCAGTCGCATCGAAGCGGCGTCGACGAGTGGTTCGGCATGGGTCAGTTTCCTTGGCGTCGATGGCGAAGACGCTGTAACGAGGCGCCCAGCGCACAGAGCGCCGTGACACCCAGAAGCCCCAGGGCGATTGGCGAGTCCAGAAAGATATCGACGCTGCCACCGCTGGTCAGTAGTGCCTGCCGCAGGCTCTCCTCGAGAGGGGGGCCGAGGATCAGTCCGATCAGCAGCGGCGGCAGCGGGAAACCGCAGCGACGGAACAGGAAGCCGATCACACCGGCGCCGAGCATGACGCCAACGTCGAACAGCGAATTGTTGACGGAAAACGCACCGAAGATGGCCAGAATCGCGATGGCCGGAAACAGGTGGCGAGGCTGGAGCTTGATCACGTGAACGGCGCCCTTGAACATCATCAGGCCGAACAGGACGCAGGGGATCGACAGCAGGATCAGTGCCTCGAAGATCGCGTAGACCTCGACGCCGTGGTGCTGGAACAGGAACGGCCCGGGCGTCAGTCCCTGCAGCATGAAGGCGCCCAGGATGACGGCCGTGACCGCGTCTCCGGGGATGCCCAGGGAGAGCATCGGCACCAGCGCCCCGCCAGTGACGGCGTTGTTGGCCGCCTCGGGAGCCGCGACCCCCTCTGGCTCGCCCTGCCCGAAGGTCTCCTTGTGTCTCGAACGCGAGCGCGCGAAGCCGTAGCTGACGAAGGCGGGTACCGTCGAGCCGATCCCGGGCAGGATGCCGACGAAGGTGCCAATGAGCGATGACACAAGCAGTGTCACCCGCATCCGCCACATCGCCAGTATTCCGACATGGCCGGAAACGCTGCCCACCTCGGCCGGCGGGCGCGACTGTCGATGGCCGCCGAAGGCCTGCTGCAGCACTTCCGACATCGCGAACAGGCCGATCAAGACCGGGATCAGCTGCAAGCCATCCTCGGCGGCGAAACTGCCGAAGGTGAACCGGGGCAGACCCTCGATCGGATCCAGCCCCACGATGCCGGCGGTGATACCGACGAGCGTCATGAGTGCCGAATCGAGGATGGAGCCGCCGCCGAACAGCACGATGATGGCGAGCGCGAAGAGCATCAGCTCCGCCATCTGGGCGGGGCCGAAATCGAGGGCGAGGGAGGCCAGCGGTTGTGCCAGGAGCATCAGCACGAGACAGCTGAAGACATTGCCGAAGACGCTGGCATAGAGCGCGATGCGCAGCGCCTCGCCCGCCTTGCCCCGGCGCGCCATCGCATGGCCATCCAGTGCGGTTGCGGCCGACGACGGGGTGCCCGGTACGTTGAGCAGTATCGCCGAGATGGAGCCACCGAAGATTGCCCCCTGGTAGACCCCGAGGAGCAGGATGAGGGCAGGAATCGGCGACATCGTGAATGTCACCGGAATCAGCAGCGCGATGGCCATGGTGGGCCCCAGTCCGGGGATCGCGCCGATCACGATCCCCGCGATGACGCCGACCACGGCGGCGATCAAGACCCACACATCGAGCAGTGCGTAGAAGGCGTCCAGCAGCATGACGGGTTCTCTTCGAATGGCCTGAATTCAGGGGAGCGGAAGGTTCAAGAGCTGACGGGCAGATAGCGTGACGAGCGCGGCGACGACCAGCGGCAGGACCACGCTCAGCGAAAGCCGCCGCTCGCCCAGCAGCCAGGAGAGCAGGATGCCGACCATCGCGGCACTGGCGAGAAAGCCGACCAGGTTCATCGCCGCGATGGCGACGCCGATCAGCACGACCGCGAACAGCGTCCGACTCCAGTCTCTGGCTGAACCCAGGGCGGTCTCCAGCGCGTGACGGTGGCGCCATAGCCGCAAGCCGGCCATCAGGGCCAGCAGCGCAAGGACCAGCCTAGGGAAGAAGCGGGCATCCGGGCCGCTGTCGCCGAAATCGAAGACAGTGACCTGGGAAGAGAGCGTGAACAGTCCAGCCAGGGCGACGAGCAATAGCCCCGACGTGATCAGCGTCTGCACTCCGACGCGGCGATCGGCGTTCTCCTGAGATGACTCGATGCCGGGCTTCATTTTTTCAGCTCGCTGGCCAGTTCGCGGTAGTCGGCCAGGTTTTTCTCGATGACCGCTTCCAGGGCCTCGCCGGACATGAGTCGCACCGGCTGGTTCAGCTTCTTCATGACCTTGGCGAAGGCATCCGATGATGCAGCCTGGGTGAAGGCGTCGCGGAGCGTATCGATGCGCCCGGCTGGCGTCCCCCGCGGTGCCATCAGCGCGACGATGGAGGGAAACTCGATATCGTGACCACTCTGCGCGAGTGTCGGAATCGAGGGGAAATCCGGATCCCGCTCGTCATCCAGCACCGCCAGCAGCCGGAGCCGCCCATCGTTGACCAGGTCGCGGTAGGCGGGGACCAGGGCGATGTCGACATGATGACCCAGCAGCGCCGCCGTGGCGCTGGAGGCGCCGTCGAACGGGACATGTTGGAGATCGGCGTGGGTCTCCCGCGAGAGCGCGGTGAAAGAGAGGCGAGCCCCGCTCAGCGCACCGGCGGTGGCGTAGGTCAGCCGCGTGCCGTTTCGCGCCGCCTCGAGCAACTCGTCCAGGGTCCGATAAGGGCTGTCGGCGTTGATCAGCACCCCGTGATAGGGGCCTGAGTAGTTCAACAGCGGCAGGAAGTCCTGGATCGGATCGTATCCCACGTCACGCAGCGCCGGTGTCACGAACGAGGGAGACGAGGTCGTCGCGATGAGGGTGTAGCCGTCCGGGGTGGCTCGAGCGACGGAGCGCATGGCGTTGATGCCGCCGCCGCCAGGGTGATTCTCCACGACCACGGGCTGGCCCAGTATCGGCTCCGCGAGCTTGGCCAGTTGACGCGCCGAGATGTCCGTCGTGCCGCCAGCACCGTAAGGCACCACCAGCGTGACGGGCCGCGAGGGAAAAGGCTCGGCCCAGGCCGTTGTCGCGACGAGCAGCAGCGCCGTGGCGAGGGCAATGGTAATGCGGTGAACTAGCAAGGCATCAGACCCCTGTTGATGGTACGACACCGCCGGCCTCAGAGCCTGAGATGCGCGATGAAACGAACGAATGGCCCCGCTGCTGTATCGACGGCCGATTCGCTGAAATCATAACGAGCCATTTCTATCGGTTTTCATTGGATTTCGGCGTGCTTCCGATAGGAATTTCAAAGACGGTCAGCCTTGAATTCGACAAGGAATACTAGCCAATCCGGCGAGATCAAAGCATTAGACCTTAGTTTTAAAAAATAATATTTATTTCATAAATATCAGTAATTTGTAGTTAATTTCGACATGCAGAAGCCGACCTTCTCCCGTGGGGAGTCGGTCGGCGGATTTCAGCTTTCGTAGCGCTTTGTCGGCGACTGTGGACGCCGGTTAGCAGCGATAGACGTTGTCGATGATGGCAGGTTGAATCCGGTATCCGTGGTCTCAGACCATCTCGCATCCCGCTGCTTTCAACGCGGCATCGACCCAGGATCGATCGTTTTCACCGGCATGAATGGCGGCCATCTGCTTCTCTTCGGCCGCCTGCTTGGCCTGGGCCGCCTCCAGCACCGTTTCGGCATCGTCGTAAGGCACGGCAAGCATGCCATCACTGTCGCCGATGATCAGATCGCCGGGTTCGATGACCATGCCGCCCAGGTTGATCGGTGTATTGATCTCTCCGGGCCCGTTCTTGTACGGGCCACGATGGGTGACACCGGCGGCGAAGGTCGGCAGGTTGGTCTCGCGGAAGCCGTCGAGGTCGCGAAGCGCACCGTTGAGGACGAACCCGGCGACCCCTTTCTTGACCGCGTAAGCCAGCATCAGCTCACCCATGAGCGCATTGGTGGTATCGCCGCCAGCGTCGCAGACGATGACGTCGCCGGGCTCGGCCATGTCGATGGCCTTGTGCAGCATCAGGTTGTCGCCCGGGCGCGTGCGAACGGTGAGCGCAACGCCGGCCAGGTTGCCGTCGCGGTGCATGGGGCGCAGGTTGGAGCCGCCAGCGAAGACGCGCGACATGCTGTCGCTGACCACGGCGACAGGCAGTGCTGCAAAGGCCTTGACGAGGCGCTGGTCGACACTGCGCTTACGCTGGAGGATTCTGTTTCCGACTGGCATGGCATGACTCCGTTGTGGAAAAGCGCCAACGAGATGGCGTTACTGGTAGCAATCGTTCAGGAGAAGATCGACTCTGGCAATTCATTGGCCAGGCGCGCTTTCGGAAGCGCCTTTCCGGCAAGAAAATCGATGATGCCACCGACGGCCAATACGCCGACCCGGGTACCGCCTTCTTCCGTGACGCCCGCGACATGAGGGGTCAGGATGACCCGCTCGGAGTTCGCCAGCGGGCTGATGCCCTCGGGGGGTTCCTGCTCGAAGGTATCCAGGCCGGCGCCTGCGATGTGACCGCTCTCGAGTGCGGCCAGCAGGGCCTTTTCATCGATCAGGCCGCCGCGGGAGGTATTGACGATGTAGCTGTTGGCCGGCATCAGCGCGATCGTTTCGGCATTGAGCAGATGCGCGTTATCTTTGGTCAGCGGGCAGTGCAGGCTGACGATGTCGGATTGACCGAGAAGATCCTCGATTCGATCGGCTCGGCGCGCACCGAGGGCTTCGATAGCCTCGACTGAGGCATAGGGGTCGTAGACGCTGATTTCCAATCCTACCCCCTTCACGATTTTTGCCACGGCAGCGGCAATGGCGCCCGCACCGACCAGGCCCAGGCGCATGCCGGACAGCTCGCGGCCCAGGAACTCGGCTTTTTCCCAACGGCCTGCCCGCATGCCGGTGTCCAGCGGCAGCAGGCGTTTGACGACTGCGAAGATCAGGGCGACCGCATGCTCCGCGACGGAGATGGCGTTGCCCCCGGCGGCACGGATGACCTGCACGCCCTGCCGGGTCGCGGCATCGACGTCGATGTTGTCGACACCCGCGCCGTGCTTGGAGACGACCTTGAGCGACTTTCCGGCCGCCATGGCCTCCGCGCCGAACTGGCCCATGCGCGAGACGATGCCGACGGGATCGTGACGCTGGATGTGCGCGACGAGCACCTCGGTCGTCGGATAGGGCGGGGTATGGAAGATGGCGTAGCCGGCGTCCTCGGCAAGCTGCCTTGCCGGATTCGCCAAGTAGGGGCCGGTGACGAGAATGGCGGGTTGCTTATCCAATGGCGTGTCTCTCTTTGTCTTATCCGACTTGTCTTGTCCAACGGCCCGCCAAGTAGCAGGAGCCGCAAATCGATGAAGCGGTCAAACCAGAATACAGATAGTTTTTCTGTATAAAAGCGACTAATATTGTTCTTTAAGTGAAGTTATTTTAATCAAAGGGGTGGTATGGACACTCGCCAGCTACGCACGCTGATGGCTATCGCCGAGTACGGCACCTTCGCGCGGGCCGCGCGCGAGGTGAACCTGACGCCATCGGCCGTGAGCCAGCAGATCCTCGCGCTCGAGCAGGAGCTGGATACACCGCTGTTCAACCGCGAGACGCGACCCCCGAGCCTCAACCTGCATGGGTTGCAGCTGCTGGAGACGGCCAAGAAGATTCTGGGACTGGTCGAGGAGACTCGGATTTCTTTGAAAGGCAGCCGGATCTCCAGCTCGCTCAGCATCGGGTCGGTTCGAACCAGTACGATCGGCCTGTTGCCACGCGCTATCGTGGCCCTGCGTCAGACCTATCCCGAGCTTCACGTCGACCTGCGCGTCGGGATGTCGTCGAGCCTTCTGAGCGACGTCAACGCCGGGCGCCTCGACCTGGCGGTGGTGGCGGAACACGCGGGGGTGTCGCGCAACCTCACCTGGTCTCCCTTCCTGCGCGAGCCGCTGGTCGTCATCGCGCCGCCGGGAACGCCGCCAATGACGGCGGGTGAGCTGCTGGAGAGCCTGCCGTTCGTGCATTTCGCCAGCGACGTGCCGCTGGCCGCACTCATCAACAACGAGCTGACCCACCAGAGTCTCAAGGTCAAGCACATCGCCGAGATCGACACCATTCCGGCCATCGTGGAGTGCGTGGCGGCCGGGCTCGGTGCCGCCGTGGTGCCGGACATCGCGGTGCGCGAGAACGGTCGTGACATGTTGAAGCTCCCCTTCGGACAGCCCCAGGTCTATCGCCAGATCGGTACCGTGCAGCGCGCCAACTCGGCCAAGTCCGAACTGTTGATCGCCATGCACAACAAGCTCGCTGAGCTTTCCGGGGAGTTCGGCGTCTTTCTCTGATCGTCTGGATCGCTTCAAGCCGCGCCAGATGCCGTGATTCACTTCCACGGCTGGTGCTTCCACAAGTCTCCCGCGATATCGGACTGCGCCTCGGCCAGCCTGCGGTAGTCCTCCCCCACGACGATATCCAGCGAGTTGCCCTGAGCCGCCAGCTCCCGACGAAGATCCGGGTTGTCGGCCAGGTGCCTGAAGGCCGCTTCGAGGCGGGACTCGAGCGCATCGGGTAGCCCCTTGGGCGCGACGAACCCGCGATAGGAGCCCATCTCGACGTCGTACCCCTGCTCCTTGGCGGTCGGCACGTCCGGCGCGTAGGAGGAACGCTGGTCATCCAGCACGGCGAGAACTCGTAGATCGTCCTCGAAGCCCACCGTCTGGCTCAGCGCCATGGTCCCGACCGCCACATGCCCGCCCATCAGCGTCGTCCTCGCCATGGAGGCGCCCTCGAAGGGGATCAGGTTGAAGTCGACGCCGGCAGCCGCTTCCATCAATAGCGCGCTGAAGTGATCGTTGCCGCCCAGTGATGCCAGCGCCACGCTCAGGCTCCCGGGCTTGGCCTTGGCGGCCTCGATCAGCTCGTCGAGGCTGTGGTAGGGCGAATTCCGACTGACGACGAAGGTGTTGGGGTCGTGGACCACATTGGCGATGTAATCGAAACTGTCGGCGTCATAAGCGGCATGGCGATCGAAGGTCAGCGCCAGCGCTGCCGGCAGGTTGAAGGTGCCCAGGGTGTAGCCGTCGGGCTTGGCCTCGGCGACGCTGGTGAAGCCGATCTGGCCACCGGCGCCGGGTTGGTTCTTGACCACGACGCTCGCATCGTCGCCCAACGCCTTCTCCAGGTACTTGCCGACTACGCGGGCCAGCACGTCGGTGCCTCCGCCTGGCGAGTAGCCCACGACCACCGTGATCGGCTTGTCGGGGTAATCGGCGAAGGCCGTGGCGCTCAGCGCGGAGAGCAGTATCGTGGCCAGCGTTCTTTTGAGCATCGTCTCTTTCCTCATGGTCGTCGGGTGACTGCGGCCAAGGCGGCGTCGCCAGGTCCCGGTCACTGTTCACTGCCAGCCAGGGTCGAGGCCGTAGGTCTCGGCGGCCGTGCGCCAGAACAGGCGGTCCCGATCTGCCTGACCCAGGGGTTGGCTCAGTCGTTTGAAGGCATTCCACAGCGCGACGTAGGAGTACATGCCCTTGTCCACGGGGAAATTGCTTTCGAACATGGCGCGATGCGAGCCGAAGGCCTCGAGGCAGGTCTCCACATGGGGCGACCAGTCCGAGGCGAGCTGCGCGGAAGTCGGCGGTTCGGGATTCAGGTGATAGGCGTTGCCGAAAACCGTCAGGCCGAATCCGCCGATCTTGATGCGAGTATTGGGCAGCGCCGCCAGCCGCTGGATTCCCTGGCGCCAGGCCGCGAAATCCGCGGGGGTTCTGCCGCGGAACGGCCCCACCCCCAGCGGGCCGCCGCAGTGATCGATCACCACGGTGAGGTCCGGCAGGGCGCGAGCCAGCGCTTCTACCTCCTGAAGCTGGGTCTGATAGGCCCAGACATCCAGCGTGAGTCCCGCCCGGGCCACTTGCGCGGCGCCCTCGCGGAAGGCCCTGGCGCGCAGCAGGCCATCCGGTGCCGGCCGGGGGTTGGAGCGTACGGCCGGATCGGGATGATAGGCGGTGGTGTTACGAATGCCGCGCACGCTACCGGGCGCAATGGCGCATAGCGCCTCGAGCGTCTCTCGAACCTGGCTGCCGGCCAGCAGATCGGCGAAGGCGACGATGCCGAGCGGGTAATTCGGGGCGCCAGCGCTCCACTCGAGTACCGTTTCGACTTCGCCTAGCGGTTTGAGGGCCTCGGGCCCCGCATCGCGATACCCGGTGCGGCACTGGACGTAGAGGCTCGCGCGAACGTCGTGACCCTGGGCGACATCCGCCAGGAACTCGTCGGTGCGGTAGCGGCCCTCTTCCCGGTCCCAGAGATGGTGATGCGCATCGAGGATCTTTTGCTCGGGCATCAGGATCGGTTCCCGGTGGCGAGCCAGCCACGACTCCCGGATCGTCGCGTGTGGCGTCTTCATCCCGCTACCTTGCTGGCCTTTCTGGCGCGCAGACGTCGCGAGATGAGCGGCGAGACGATGACCAGCAGCACCATGGCGATGAGCACCTTGGCGGTGGGGCTCGACGCCAGAATGCTCCAGTCACCACCGCCGATCCTCAGCGCCAGACGCAGGTTCTGCTCCGCGAAACCGCCGAGGATCAGGCCCAGCACCACCGGCGGCAGCGGGAACTTCAGCTTGTCCATGAAGTAGCCAATGAGGCCGAAGCCCAGCATCAGATAGACATCGAACATGCGATTGTTGATCGAGTAGACGCCGATGAAGACCAGAGCAATGATGATGGCGCCGAGTAGCGGCCGCGGCAGGCGCAGTACCTGAGCGAAGCTGTTCGTCGCCAGGGCGCCGCCCAGGAAGATCAGCAGGATGGCGGCGAACAGGAATTGCCACATGAAGCCGAAGACGATCTCGGGGTTGTCACGGAAAAGCATCGGCCCCGGCTGGAGACCATGGATCAGCAGTCCGCCCAGCATGACGGCGGCGACGGCGGTGCCCGGAATCCCCAGGGTCAGGGCCGGGATCAGCGCGGCGGCGGTATCGGCATTGTTCGACGTCTCGGACGCCGCGACGCCCTCGGGCTCGCCCTTGCCCCAGTCATCCGGGTTCTTGGAGGCACGCCGCGCTTCGTTGTAGCTGAGGAAGGCGGCCATCGATCCGCCGGCCCCCGGCAGGATGCCGACGAAGACCCCGATCACCGACGAGCGAAGCCAGGTCTTCCAGTACTTCAACATGCCGGGTATCGCCTTCCAGATGCTGGTCGTATTGAGGCGCCCGGTGTTCTTGGTGTCGAAGTCACGAACTTCTTCGAGCAGACCGATCGCCGGCGGCAGCGCGTAGAGACCCACCAGCAGCACGACGATGTTGATGCCATCCAGCAGCTCGAGATGGCCGAAGGTGTAACGCTCGTAGCCCGTGATCGTATCGACGCCGATCAAGGAGACGAACACGCCGAAAGCGGCGCTGATCAGCCCTTTGATGATGTCGCCGCCGAGCAGGAACACGATCGCCGACATGCCAAACACGGCAACCCAGAAGATCTCGGTCGGCCCGAATAGGAGCGTCACCTTGGCCAGCGGCGGCGCCAGCAGCATCAGAACCAGCGCCGAGGCGATACCGCCCAGAGCCGACGAGACCACCGCCACCTGCAGGGCGTAGCCGCCGCGCCCTTGTTGGGCCATCGGGTAGCCGTCGAAGCTCGTGGCGACGGCCGCCGGGGTGCCGGGGATGCGCAACAGCACGGCAGGAATCGATCCGCCGTACATGGCGCCGTTGTAGATGCCGGCCATCATGCCGAGCGCGACTAGCGGGTCCATGCCGAAGGTGAACGGAATGAGCACCGAAATCGCCATGGTGGCGCTGAGGCCCGGCAGGGCGCCGACGCAGATGCCGGCGATCACGCCGACCACGACTGCAAGGATATTGCCTAGGGACAGCACTGCCGGCAGTGCGTCGATGAGATTGCCGTACATGGGATGCCCTCGCTAGCGCAGAAAGAGTTCGGTGGGAAGTTCCTGGCCCATCAACAGCACGAAGATGATCGCGATGCCGCCGGTGAATATCAGATCGGCGAGCAGCAACCCCTTCAGGCTGCGATAGCCGAAACACCAGGCCACCGCGGGGATCATCACCGCGGTCGTGGTGTAGAAGCCGAGCAGGGCGACGCCTACGACGTAGAGGGCGATGGACGCTGCGATCCCGAGGAAACGGCGGGCGTTATCGAAAACCTGCGTGGGCGCGTAGGCGTCGCCTTGTCGCTTGAGGCGGATCACGCAGCGGGCGATCAAGAAGACGCCGAGTAGAACGAGCACCGACAGCATCGAGACCGGCAGCAACGCCGTCATCGCCGGCATCCCAGCGGTCCGCAGGAGCAGGGCGCCAGCTGCCAGAACGATGACGATGCCGGCGATCAGGTCCGGATCGAGGCGGCGAGAACGAGGGGACGATGGGGCGTTGGACTCGTGGTTCATGGTCTGTCTCATCAATGGAAGGACGAGGGGCCGACGTGTCTCGCCGCTGGCGCGAGCCGACTACGACTCTCTCGTGGCGAGAGTCGCAGGGATCATCGAGGGGGTGTCGGATGGCGCGGGCGAGTGACGCTTACTTCCAGGGCTGGGTTTCCCAGATCTGCTTGGCGAGCTCCAGCTGTTCGGCGTTGAGCGCCTCGAAGTCGTCACCCAGTGCAAGTTCGGTGGGATTGCCCGACTTGCGCATCGCGGTCTGAAAGTCCGGGTCGTCGTAGGTCTGCTGGAACGCGGCGAGCAGCTTCGACTCGACGTCTTCGGGCAGGCCGGCCGGCGCGACGAAGCCGCGCAGGGCGCCATTGACCAGGTCGTAACCCTGTTCCTGGAAGGTCGGGATATCCTCGGCCATGCTGGAGCGCGCTTTCGAGGCGATACCCAGAACGTTCAGCTCGTCGCGAAAATTGACCACTTCGGAGACGTTGATGATACCCATCGTCACGTGCCCCCCCATCAGCGCGCTGCGCGCCGGCGCCGAACCCGAGAAGGGAACGGTGATGTAGTCGGCGTCCGTGGCGCTGGAGAGCTTCTGCAGGAAGAAATGATCGTCGCCGCCGAGGCTGGACATGGCGACCGTCACCGCGCCCGAGCGGGCCTTGGCGGCCTCGACGAGCTTGTCCATGGTGTCGATGTCACTACTTTTTGGCGTCACGATCACATTGGGATCGTTAACGATATTGGCGAGATAGGTGAAGCTGTCAGCGTCGTAATCCGCGTTGCGGTCGAGGGTTCGTGCCATCGCCCCAGGCAGATTGTAGGTGCCGATCGTATAACCATCCGGATCGGCTTCGGCGACTGCCGTGATGCCGATCTGCCCGCTGGCTCCAGGCATGTTCTTGACGACCACGGACACGCCGTTACCCAGGTACTTCTCCAGATAAGGGGCGATATTTCTGGCCATGACGTCGGTGCCGCCACCCGCGGCGAAGCCGACGATCATGTCGATTTTCTTTTCAGGATAATCTGCCAGAGCGCTCGTGGTAGTGATGCATGAGACGATAAGCGCTGCGGCGACCGAAAGCGATTTGAATCCCATTTTTGTGCCCTCAAGACTCTCAATTCGTCCGGCCAGTTAAGGGCACATCAAAGGGGGGGCTAAAGCGAATATTTTTATTGGGCGTGGTTAATTTTTTTTCACACAAGGAATTAGGGTTGTGAATCGAGACTTTGGTCTAAAGTTTCGCAACTTTACTTAAATGATGTCCGGCATTGTGTCAATCAGACCAATTGTTCGGCGAGTTCGTGCACTACTCCGGGTGTCGAGAGTGTCGGATGCTTCGAATATCTAAATTGTCAGGTTGGCGAGATGCCGCCTGGTGGTCGGTGCCGCCCCAAAGGCGCAAGCACGACATCGCGATACGATTAATCCCCAAGAGACGGGCGATCCGCTGGAGATCGGCGGTATTGGCGGCGATATCGCCGCTGAAGCCGGCCGTCGACAGCTCGGCGAGGAATCGGCGATAGCGCTCGGGCAGCGTCAGCTCGGCGCTGCCCCGGTCAAGGCGTGTCATCATTCCCAAGTCCAGCGCTCGAAATCAAACTATCAGGGTGAGATACCAATCGATTGGGTATTTCGATTGCACGAACATGCTAGGCCGTCGGTCTTGAAAAAAGCCAAGGCTTTCATGCTTTATCGACAAGCCTTCGTTGGATGTTTTCCGAATATCGCATGATAACGCTCAGCGTAAATTGGCCAGGCTTCGGGATTGAGCAAGCGCGGCGGGAATTCACCGTCCAGTGTTTCGATCAGTTGCCGTGTTGCCCAGGTTGCAATATTGCGCCGCGCCTCGTGAGTGACGCCGGCGGTGTGATACGTCGCCATCACGTTGGGCATGGCCAGCAGTGGATGGTCCAGAGGCGGGGGTTCAACGTCCCACACATCGATACCGGCTCCACCGATATGCCCGCTTTGAAGTGCCTCGGCCAGCGCCGCTTCCGAATGGATGCCACCGCGTGCCGTGGTGACGAAGAGTGCGCCGGGTTTCATGGCTGCAAAGGCGGACGCATCAAACATCCCAAGCGTGTCGGCCTTCCTCGGACAGTGCAGCGATACGATGTCCGATTCGGCCAGCAGCGCCGATAGGGACACCGGTTGGGCACCTCTCTCTCGAATCGTGTCCGCATTCAGGAACGGATCATAGGCGATCACCTCCATGCCGAACGCTCTGGCCAACGCGGCGACCCGCTTTCCGATATGGCCGATGCCTACGAGTCCGACTGTCTTGCCTTGCAGCTCGCGTCCCATGAGATCCTCGCGGGAGAAGGTGCCCCCTTGCCTCAGGCGGTGGTCATTCTCCGCGAGTCGCTTGTTGACTCCCAACATCATGCCCAAGGTGTGTTCGGCAACCGATTGGGCGTTGGCGCCGGATTGATTCATCACGAGGACGCCGGCACGGCTGCACGCCTCGATATCGACCGTGTCATAGCCGGACCCTGACGTGGAGACACAGAGGAGATTGGGCGTTCTGGCGAGCAGGGCTTCATTGGCGAACCAGCTCGGAGGGGTTTCATCCTTGGCCGAGGATATCTGGTAGGCGTGTGCCGCCTGCAGCACCTCTGCACAGTCGTCGAGGCGGCTGGCAGCGGGGAGCGTGGTCAGCGTGATATCGGGTCGAGTCTTGTAGATGGCCTGCATCGATTCGTCGTACCAGACATCGAGTCGAAAGACCGACTTGTCGAGAGACCGTTGCCGCGACGTCGTCTCTAGTGGTGTCGGCGCACTGTGTCGATGATTCAATTTTCGCTCCTCGCTTCCTGACGATGATTCTCTCGATCGGTGTGATGATCTCGATGTGACGGATTTTCTGGACTGTCGTGACGACCTGGGTCGCTGTCATTCGACAAGCGGCGCTCCGCCATCGAGGTCAGCGCGACCAGATGATCCCGGCGCAACTGGTTCAGTTGTGTGATGCCCAGTAGTGCCATGTCTCGCCGGATCTCGGCCGACATGAGTTCGATGGCGTGCGCGACGCCCGGCTCGCCGCCGACGGCGGCGGCATAGGCGAACGGTCGCCCGATAAATACGAAGCGCGCCCCGAGAGCCAGGGCTTTCAGCACGTCCGTGCCGCGACGGAAACCGCTGTCGATCATGACCGGTAGGTCACCCACTGCCGCGATGATGTCGGCCAGCGCATGTAACGGCGAGATCGCCCCATCCAGCTGCCGGCCGCCGTGGTTGGATACGATGAGCGCGTCGACCCCGAGTGCCTGGGCTCTTTTCGCATCGGTGGGATGCAGGACACTCTTGAGTACCAGCCGGCCCCGCCAGATGTCGCGAATGAATGCCAGATCGTCCCAGTTCAAATGGCCCCGGTCGGAGATATCTCTGTCGACATGGGGGGAGAAAATAGGGGCGCCGCGGGAAGCGTAGTTGTTCTCGAAGTGCGGCATCCCGTGGCGATGGAGCGTTCTCAGGAAGGTGTTGAACAGCCATCCGGGATGTGAAATGCCATCCCAGGCCAGTCTGACCGACGGCTTCATGGGGGAGGAGAAGCCGGCTCGACGGTTGTTGTCCGGGTTCGTGGCAACCGGCGTATCCAGGGTGATCACCAGCGTGGTGAACCCCGCTGCCTGGACGCGTGCCACCAGCGACCGAATGGCCTCGCGCCCGGCCGGTAGATAGGCCTGGAACCAGGTCGAATCTCCTCGCCCGGCGAGGGTTTCCATACGGATTAGCGATGAGCCGCTCATGATCATCGGGATGCCCGCCGATGCGGCGGCGTCAGCGAGGACGATGTCAGCCCGGTAGGCCCACAGTGCGCCGAGTCCCATCGGTGCGATACCGAATGGTGAGGACAGCGGCAGGTCGAAGAGGGTCGTGGTCTGGCTCACTTGAGAGACATCCACCAACACCCGTGGCATGAAGCCATAATCGCCAAAGGCATGCCGGTTGGCTCTGAACGATTGACCCTCTTCTGCGGCATTGGCGATGTAGGAAAAGATGGAGTGGGGCAGATACCGACGAGCCGCCGCCTCGAAGTCGTGCAGGTTGTGAATACGGGCCAGCCGTCGACGGATTACCGCCGATCGAGCGTCAGCGAGAAGGGGGCGGATTGAGATCGGCATCGAGCGTTCCGTCATTCAGTCTAGCGGGGCCGGCGATCAAGGGGATTGGGTCTTCGCGCAACACCCTCATCCCGCGACGCGCCGGTCATTGACTAGCCAGGCTTTACTTCAAGCCCAGGCGGTCGAGGGTGCCGCGTAGATTCAGTAGATCGAGCGTGCTGGCCCCCTGCTCCAGTTCACGGCGGTACGCCTCTTCCTTCTCCTCGCGCGCCTGGGAGGCCGTGATGACGTCATCGAGCGCTTCGCTTGCCACCACCACCACGCCATCCCGATCGCCGACCACGATGTCGCCGGCACGTATCGCCACGCCGCCGCACTGGATCGTTTCGTTGACCTTGCCCGATTGATGCTTGTGCGTTCCCTTGATCGAGAGCCCGCGGCAGAACACTGGAAAGCGGGATTCGATGATGGTGTCGGCGTCGCGCACCATGCCGTCGATGATCAGGCCGCTGATGCCCGCCAGCGTGGCCGCCAGCGTCAGAATATCCCCCCATGGCCCCCCTTCGGTGAAGCCCTTGGCATCGACGACCAGCACGTCACCCGGCCTTGCCTTGGAGATGGCGTAGTGAATCAGCAGATTGTCGCCGGGCGAGCAGTCCACGGTCAGTGCCCTGCCGGCCACTCTCAGCGTTGGATCCAGCGGCTTGATACCGGAATCCATGGCGCCACGCTGACCTTGAGCTTCATGAATCGTTGCACTGCCCAATGTCTTCAGCGTGTCCATGACGGTCTGTGAGGTCATTCGTTGGCCCTTCCCTGAGTGAGGAGATCGTCCGGTGCGCAAGGTCTCGTCAGCGCAGGACATCGACAAGAACAATAAAAAAACAATAAAGATGGCCTGTCTACAAAATCTTCCTTTTTCCAATGCGAGACAAAAGTATAATGAAGGTAAAATATATTGATATTCAATTATTTGTAGGCCGTACTCGGTTTCTGGACAGAGCGGTTGAAATCGCCGCTTGAGCCAATGAGACACCTGTGATTCGATGATTTTGTTTTTTATTAGAACAATAATCGAAAGACGAACGATATCAGTCGTTTTCGACATCCATCCGAGCACAGCTCGCCAAGCCAGTACGTCCGTTGAGGCGATGGCGGCGAAAAAGGAGAGGCCCATGAAGCCTGGCATGAAGACAAGAACCGTTGCGATCGCCGCCATCATGCTGATGCCGTTGTCGGCCATGGCCGATTATCCCGAGCGCGCCGTGCAGATGATCATCGGCTACTCCGCCGGAGGCGGCACGGATATCGCCGCGCGGACACTGGCTCCCTATATCGAGAAGGAATTGGGCACCGACATCACCGTCATCAACCGCCCCGGTGCCGGTGGTGAGGTCGGCTTCACGGCACTGGCCAACGCCGAGCCCGACGGTTACACCATCGGCTTCATCAATACGCCCAACGTGCTGACCATCCCGATCGAACGTGACACACGCTACGAACTTTCCGATTTCCAGCCGGTGGCCAGCGTCGTCGATGATCCCGATGGCTTCAACGTGGGGCCGGATAGCGAATTCGCCTCGCTCGAGGATCTGGTCGCCTACGCGAAGGAACACCCCGGCGAGATCACCTACGGCACGACCGGGGTGGGCTCGGACGATCACCTGGCCGCGCTGGCGCTGGAGCGCTTGGCGGGGATCGAGATGACCCACGTGCCCTTTCCCGGTGCTGCCGACGTACGTCAGGCATTGATGGGCGGGCACATCGAGATGGGGATATTCAACATTGGCGAAGCGGCGGCGGACGTGAAGGCCGGGCGAATCAAGATGCTGGCCCAGGCTGCAAGTCAGCGTTCGAAGGAATTACCCGATGTGCCGACGACTGCCGAAGCCGGTTACGAGCTGACTATTGGCTCGAACCGCGGCATCGCCGTTCCTGCCGGGGTCCCGGACGCGATCGTTCAGAAACTCTCCAGTGCCATCGAAGCGGCCATGAACAACGAAGAGTTCCAGAAGGCAGCCGCGCAGCAGTCGTTACCACTCGACTACCAGGACCCGACCACCTACCAGCAAACACTTCAGGACCTGCAGGCACGTTTTCAGACGCTTTGGGATGAATCTCCCTGGAGTCAGTGATTGGACGAGCCAGCCCCTGGCTGGCTCGCCACTTTTTATCCATCGCATTTGAGAGGAGCGCGATGATGCGTCAGGCAGCGGTAGAGACAGGCGTGGCACTCGCTGGCGCGATACTCAGCGTCTTCGGGCTTGTCCATGCGCTGGGTTTCACGCGAGATTCCGCCTATTTGCCCACCGTCGTGATGGGATTTCTGACCCTCCTGCTGGTGGTATGGGCTGTGAGGTCTGCGCTTGCCTTGCGTCATGAAGGTGGTGAATCGATGCGATTTTCGCCGGGCCATGTCAGAAGGTTTTTTACCTTGCTGGCAACCTCCATCGTCATGATCGTCGCTGCACCCAGGTTGGGATTCGCCACTACGTTTCTGCTGTTCGTACCTCTGAGTGGAATGCTCCTCGGCTATCGCAGAGGTAAGTGGCTGGTGGTCACGGCAATCATTTTCTCGCTGTTGATCTATGTGATTTTCCAGGTGGTGCTGGATAGACCACTACCTCCCGAAATGGCGCTGCGTCTTTTCACAGGGATATGACTCATGTGGGATTCCATTCTTTCCGCCCTCCCGTTGCTATTTTCACCCGCTGTCCTGCTCGCCATGGCCGGTGGTACGACCATCGGCGTGCTCATCGGTGCCCTGCCTGGGCTTTCGGCGACGATGGGGATCGCCGTGCTGATTCCGCTGACGTTCACCATGGATCCACTGGTTGCGCTCGGCATGATGGCGGGTATCTACAATGGCGCCATGTACGGCGGCGCAATTCCTGCCATTCTACTGCGTATTCCCGGTACGCCTGCCGGTATCGCCACGGTTTTCGACGGCCACCCCATGGCGAAAAAGGGCCAGGGGCTGGAGGCGATGAAGATCGCGTTGACGTCTTCGGCGATCGGCGGCTCGGTCAGTGCCCTGGCGCTGCTCTTTCTGAGTCCGCCGCTGGCCGCGATGGCGTTGAAGTTCGGCCCGGTGGAGGTTTTCTGGCTGGCGATCTTCGGGCTGGCGGCCATCTCCGTACTGCTGAGCGATGCGCCCATCAAGGGGCTCATCAGTGCCTGTCTCGGTCTCGTCATCGGTATGGTCGGGATCGACTCGATGACCGGTAACGAGCGCTTCACGTTCAATGTCATGGATCTCATGGGCGGCATCGACATCCTGGTGCTGCTCACCGGGCTCTATGCCATTCCGCCGGCTCTGACGCTGGCGCAGGAAGCCATGCTGCTGAGCAAGAACAGCATCGGCAGCGGCGGCAGGACGAGAAGCGGTATCGGCTGGAGACGATTGGTGCCGACCTGGTGCCGGGCATCGGTCATCGGCGTGATCGTAGGCATCATCCCGGGCACAGGGGGGAATATCGCAGCCATGCTCTCATGGAACGAGGCGCGGCGTGTGGCGAAGGACAAGTCGCGGTTCGGCAAGGGCGCGCCCGAAGGCGTCGCAGCGGCGGAGTGCGCCAACAACGCTGACAACGCGGCTTCCCTGATTCCCGCGTTGACCCTGGGGATCCCGGGCAGCAGCGTTTCTGCGGTCATCCTGGGCGGCTTACTGGTTCACGGCATGCTTCCGGGGCCGGACCTGTTCACGCGCTCCGCTCCCGTCACCTACGGTTTTATCCTGGCCATGCTGGTGACCTCGATCATGCTGTTCGTGATCGGTCGGCTTGGCGCGAGGCTGTTCATCAATGTGATGTACATGCCGCCGCTGCTCCTGGCGCCGATCATCATTGCCCTGACTACCATCGGCGTCTATGCCATTAACAACAGTCTGTTCGATGTGTGGCTCATGCTGGCGTTCGGGGTCATGGGGTGGGGCATGGAACGACTGAAAATTCCGCTGGCGCCTGCGGTATTGGCCGTCATTCTTGGCCCGGTGGCGGAATCGAACCTGCGCCGTGCGATGCTCATTGGCCGACATGAGGTGAGCTATCTCTTCTCCAGTACCATTGCCATCGTGATGGTGACGATCATTGTGCTGACCGTTCTGGTACCGGTCATTCGGCGGCTGCTGACCCACTACCGAGGGCGGCCGTCGAAACTGGCAATGGCGAGCGACCCCGAGCGGGCCCGTCAACGGTTTGAGCCTTGAGCGTCAGTGATCTGGGATAGGTTGGTCTAGCGCGTCTTTGGTGCGCTCGAGGCGCGCTATGTCTTATCCGCTTTTTCCCAAGGATCCCCTTTCGATTGGGCCGACTGCCTGGCCATGAAAACGCAGTAGGCCATGCGCAGGTGCACGCGCATGAGGTCTTCAGCGTAACTCTCCTCCCGTTGCTCGATCGCATCGATGATGTCCCTGTGTTGCTGCATCGAGCGCTGCATCTCTGCGTCGGAGTAGAGGTAATAGGAGCCTACCGTGATCGGTGAATCGACCAGCATCCTGACCATCTGCTTGAGCTGCGCAGAGCCAGATGCCGTCATCAGGATCTGATGGAATTTCTGATTTTCCGCCTGGATGCTGAACAGGTACTTGTCGGGCTGGTCCCGATAGAGTCCTTCGATCACGTCGGCATGACGATGCAATTGCGCGATCTGCTCCGCCGTCGCACGGCTAGCGGCCAGCCTGGCTGCGCGTGATTCCAACAGGATGCGCAGCTCGTAGATGTCCACGATATCGTCCTGCTGCCAGGGCGAAACGAATGAGCCGCGACCCTTCTCGTGATAGATCAGGCCGTCGTCCACGAGGCGCTGAATGGCTGCTCGAACCGGCGTCCGGCTGACCGCAAGCGTCTCGGCTAGATGGGCTTCCTTGATCTGCATGTCCGAAGATAACTCTCCCGACATGATTTTTCTTCTGAGTGTCGTGTAGACCCGATCTGTGAGCTTTGTCATGGCTTGAATGCGATCACGCTAGACCGTCATGACGGTCGTCCGGAACCCTGGGCTGATGTCGATACCGTGCCAGCATCGCATCGGTGACAGGTAGTGTCATGTGGTGGGGTGATGGATCGTCCTCCGATGGATGGACATCTCACTCCAGATTCTGAATCTTAATATTGAATATGTGAATAATTTCTTTTAAAAACATAGGGTTATCACGACAGCGTTGTCGATTTTTTCCTTTTACTACCCATAGTGCTCCCCAGTTGGCCGTGGTTGGACCTTGGAAAGAATCTCTGGGCCGACTGAAGCTCTATCCATCACCGACGAGGAAGGCCAGCCCTTAACCGATCAGAAGCGTTTGGGAACGGATCCACCCTTTGCTCGTTCGCTCAAGGAGACAAAACGACGAATTTTCCAACCCCCCTCTGGCACAGCCGAGCAGTCTCAACGTGAGGGTCTCATTATTGAAGATAGTTAACCATCTGCCGATATACCTAGCGTAAAACGGCGAGACCCTTAACTTCTCCGAGGTCCTTTGCCGCCCACTGAGATCCAACCTGGGAGTCAGAGATGAGCCAGAAGCAATGGCCGTGCGATGAGGTGTTACTCGAACGGCTGCAAAAAGCCCTCCCCGAGGAAATCGATGTATTGGTCGATGTGATCACTAATTCGGGCAAGGGGCGCACCAGTCTGGCTGCTGAATATAAAAGAGCATTGGTCTTCGCGAGGCAGAACCCCGAACCCGGCCGATACGATGACAGTGTACTCAGTTTGATCGCTTTCGAAGCTCAGGCGTTTGGCGGCCACTCCATCGCGAACGTCACACGTCGAATCCTAAAACGCCCCACAGCCATCTATGACGAGATCGTTGGGGACGTCTTCAAAAAGTTGAATGGTACGGATAATGAGGGCAAAACCAGTGAGCAGAAGGAGCGCGAGATTGCGCTAGCCCTATTTGGCGATGAATGGCGGGATTTGAGCCCGGCCGAGTGTCTGGAAAAAAGCACCAGCACTCGAGTGCTGTCTGGAGCGTTCTTCATTCCCCGTGACATCAGCGACAAAGCGCGCGGATTTACCTCGAAGGTTTTTAACAGCAAGACCAAAACGCTAGCAGCTGCGGTCGGCATGCGGTTGAACCCAGCGGGAGCACTGATCGGCGCAGGTCTCGCTGTCAATAGTGTGCTCTCTGAAGCCTATCGAGTAACCATACCCTTTGTGGCGCAAATGGGATGGATAAGCCTGCGGCAGCAACAGGATGCTGAGAAACCAACGAAAATGGTGCCGTCTCAAAGTTCGCTCTCGACTGCAGACGCCGCCGCGATCAATAGTCTGGAGCTAACCGACGACAACGGCGGGCCCCTCATGAAAATCAGCCTGTTCGACCGTGAGCCCGAAGTGTCAGGTAGTGATTTGTCGGATGAGCAAATCAGTATGCTGAATCCGCTGTTATCCAATATTCCGGGGCTGGCAGCGATGGCAGAACAGCAGCGGGGTAATTATGTGCTATGCAGTTTGCCATTTAGCTCTTTGACTGAAGCCAAAAGTCAGGAAGGAGCGCGAGCTTTTATCACTCATGGAGGGCGCTTTAAGGAACATGCGACCCTGAGCAAGCCGGAGGCTTTACAAAATGTTCTGGTTAGCGGAGCTATATGGAATGTCGTATCTACTGCAGTGGCACAGAAGCACCTACATGACATCAATGAAAAGCTGACAAAAATCATTCGACAGATTGATGCCTTGCAGGCAGATTTCGACAATGAGCGACGATATAAGCTAGAAGGTATGATCCAGTATATTCAGAGCCTTCTGGATCACTATCCTATCGAGGGTATCGATGGGGCTGCTCAGAATCACTTGGAACAGCGGCTTATTGATTTATACGAATTGGAACGCCATTTTAAAGATAGAATCTCAAGAGAAGAAGAGCTCGCTAGAAAAATAGAGCAAGGTAAAATCCTGACTGCCAAGAGCTCACGTCTAAAGCTTGAGGAGAGTCTCGCGAAGCAACAGGAGTGGACGACCGCTTATCTTCAAGTCGTGCAGCTACGTGTCGTCAGCTACGCTCTACTCTATATAGCCAACCCGCTATCTCGTTATCGAACCGAAGCATGTCGAATTATCGATGGCCTAGCCGATCTGCCTGGGGCCGCATCCCGAAACCAACAGATTTTCAGCGCTCAAATGTCGATGAGCCATTCATTTCTTTCCTCTGCACAAGAAGACCAGAAACAGCGTTATGCAGCCAAACTTGAAGCTTTGACTCACTCTTTGAAAGAAGGCCCTACGGTTGCGCAGCAGCTGTACCAACATTTTTTCGATCAATCGGATCGCAGGATGCTTTTGCGGATAGAAGAAGGCAAAGCAGTGGAGGGGCAGTTGCTATAACAGAAGGCGAGTATGAGAAAATCCATGCCTTTTATTGGTCTCGGACGGGGCAAGTGAAAATAATGTGGCCGAACCTTTTAGAATAAATGGCCTTTAAGAGTTGAATGCAAATAAGATCCAAAGGCCGGGTTACGGACGTTGTCCAATGGTAAGGAGCCTCCTTTGAAGATTGCTCTTGTCTCATGCGTAAAGACCAAACAGTCTGTTCCAGCTCCGGCTGGGGAGCTTTATACCTCCAACCTGTTCCGCAGTTTGCGAGCTTACGCTCGTCGGCAGGCCGATTGTTGGTACGTTCTTTCTGCCGAACACGGTCTTCTAGCGCCAGAGACTGTCATCGCGCCCTACGAGCGGACTCTGAATCGTATGCCCATCGCTGATCGACGCGCCTGGGCCGCTCGTGTTTGCCACTCACTGAGCGAAGCAATTCCTTCTGACGCGTCGATTTTGATGCTGGCAGGCGAGCGCTATCGAGAAAACCTGATGCCCTGGTTAGCAGCGAGAGGTCACACCGTGGAAGTGCCTTTGGCAGGCAAGCGTTTCGGTCATCAACTCAGCTGGCTACGGGATCAAGTGGGAAGATCAGTATGACGCGCGATCAGGCCCATCACCATTTTCACGAGCAGTTGGCGAGGTTGCTCACTCAGGAGGGGCAGGGGTTGCCGCTTGCCCACTATAGCGGCCAATCGGCACTTCCTCGTGCAGGGCTCTATCTATTCATCGATCCCCACGAGCAACCTGTACATCCGGCCGTGCCGGGCCGAATCGTGCGGGTAGGAACTCATGGTGTTGCAGCAGGCTCACGATCTACGCTTTGGCAGCGACTGAGGGCCCATAAGGGGGCTCAAGCCGGGAGCGGGAACCATCGAGGGTCTGTCTTCCGCTTGCACATTGGGACGGCCCTACAGGCTCGTGATTGTCATGAGCTGCCTTGGTGGGGACGTGGCAGTTCGCGGCCAGTCGAATTGAAAGCGGATTTGGCCGCACTAGAAAAAGAGAAAGCCCATGAGCAGCGAGTCAGCGCCTATCTAGGAGAGCTGCACCTGGCTTGGCTCGAGGTATCCGGAGAGTCCGAGGCCGGCAACCAGCGCGCTCGGCTTGAACGCTATCTGATTACCCTATTATCTGGTCTGAATGGAGGTAAGCCGGCGATTCATCCGCGATGGCTAGGTCTCTCAAGCCCAAGGGCAGCCATTGCAGGTAGTGGATTATGGAACCTAGAGCACGTCGGCTCGCCTTGGTCGGATGCTGGAGGCGACCTGCTTGAAGAGACCTTTGAAGCTATGGCGGTTCATGGCTGACTAACGGGCAGCTTACAGAAATTCCCATCTCGACTCCCCTCCCGCTGGCTTAGGTTGGGCGCGATCATCTCATTACCATCAGTAGCGAAGTATGCCATTGCACTACTGGCCGGCTAACCAACGGAGATGATGACCATGACAAAAGGCAAGACACCCATGACCCCGGCTGCTGCCTCACGTATCCAGAGCCACTCTGCCAAATCGAACGGGGGCGCAGTATCCAAGGGCTCCTTCAGCTCAAGAGCAACCAGCGCGGGTGCGCGCAATGCTGCAAGTAATCGTGGGAAGAAGTAATCGGTGACTACTATGGCTCAGGCTGGCCCTTGGCCGCCTGGGCCATGGCGTGTTGCCAGTACTCTGGATATTGGGAGAACTTCGCCAAGATCCATTCGAAGTTTATATAGTCGTCAAGTGCGGGTACTTTCTTCACCAATGAGTCTAGATGTACACGTTCATACTCGATCCATTGGGTCCAAGCCGTAGCTGCGCGCGTTATGATAAATGGCAGAAAGGCGCCATAGACCTCTCCGGTCAGTGACTCCAAGAACTTGGTGAGATGGTCAGCCTGGGGTACTGTCCCGGACCTCCATTCCTTCAATTGTCTGCGGCGAGTTTCATCCGCGGCGTCCAGAATATCTTGCAGGCAGGCATTCTCATTGACTCGCGTTCGTGAGCCCTCGGGGCGGGGCAGGTGAAGTGCCATGGCGCGGTAAGATAATGGCCGTTCGTTGGGCGCCGAAAACGAGCCACGCCAGAGCTCGTAAAGCTGATATGTAGGTGTGACCAATTTTCCCTGCTTCAACTTTGGCGTCAGCTGCCCCATAGCGCCATGTACCACCAGAGCATCATCCAAATCAGCTGATAGCTGCAGCGTTTCTCGAAGCGGCAGCATGTCAGCCATGAAGCTGGCCAGAAGCTGATGGTAGAAATCCGTCCGCAGGCTGAACGTCAGCTTGAGCGCGTCGGCTACCAGCTCAAGTGATTTGGATTGCCCTGAACGGTTAGCGTCGACTACGACATTGGAGTAGATCTGAATCTCTTGTGGGGCGAGGAGAGTGTGATGCCGGCAAGTTTCGCAGAAGGCAGTCTGTATCCGAGCAAGTCTCTCTACCTGAGAAACATTCGTGTTATTGGCACGATGAAATGCCAGCATCATTTGACCTTCCGCCACGCTCCGCTGCTCCAGAAAGGCGAAGGTTCGAGGTAATTCCAGCTTAGTTGGCTGATGGCGATTGGCGCCTTCAAGTAAGCCTCGCGCCGCTCGCAACCATTTCGTACCGTTGGTGGCCTTGACGACAGGTTCTGTTGGGACGGCCTCTTCCAGTAGCTCTATGAACCCCTTTTCCCTTGCGCCTTGATGGATATTTGCCTCGATCATCTCGGCAATGCGTGGCGTCACGCCTTCCTGGCAAGCTTTCCTAAGGGTTTTCAGATCAGGCTTATTAAGTCTTAGATCCTGATGCAGCCAGTAGATCGGCGTATGCAGCCCCGTGGGCCCACCAAGCCAACTTAGGAGTTCCGCTATAGGCGGGATGAAAGGAAACGGACTATCGGGGACGTCAAATTTGATCTTCTCCTGCGCCATGTTTCCTCACGGATCCTTGAAATGATGTCCTGCCTCACACATTGCTCGAGGCTCCCTTCCTAAGAGAATGCGTCTTTGTAAAGTCTTGTTCGGCTCCAGCCCTCCTGACTATACTGGCCCGCATTGTACTCTTTTGACAGGCTAGGCGGAGATGACCGAGCAAATCATGACTATCAAGGAGGTAGCCGGCTACCTCAAGGTCCATGAGCGGACTGTCTACCGACTGGCCTCTAAAGGTGAGCTTCCGGCTTTCAAGGTAGCCAACACTTGGCGCTTCCGTTTACAGGACATTGATCACTGGATTCGCCAGCAAACGGGAACGCTGGCGAGCGCCGGTGCGGAGCAGACAGGCAGAAGGGCCGAGTCATGAGCATGGCCAATCACTGGAAACAGATTACGCCGTCGGACTATGCCTGGGAGCGCGAAGCACTTGAGTTTTTGCGCGAGGCGCTGCCCGACCATGACCCCTACCGTGCGTGGTCCAACTTCGAGTTCATCGCCCAGGATGGCTCCATAAACGAGGTCGACCTGCTACTGCTCACTCCGAAGGGTTGTTTCCTGGTGGAGGTGAAGTCGCACAGCGGCGAACTGAGCGGAGATGCCAGTACCTGGGTGCAGATCAAGCGCAATGGTCGTCGGCAATCCTTCGATAACCCTCGCCTGCTCGCGGATCGCAAGGCCAAGAAATTGGCCTCTCTGTTAGGGGGGCAGCCCTCCAGCCGCAAAAGTAAGGATCGCATCCCTTTTATCACTTCCCTGGTGTTCCTCTCGTCGGAGAACCTGATCACACGGCTGGAAGGTCCCGCGCGGATCAACGTCTGCACGCGTGACGATGTGTTGGGAAGTCTGATCGAGATGCACGAGGATCCGCCTCACCGGATCATGTCGCGCCCTGTGGCCAAACTGCTCGCGCGCGCGATGGAAGAAGCCGGCATCAAAGAGTCGAAGCGGTTACGTCGCGTCGGGCAATACGAACTGACCGAACTGCTTGACGAGTCTGACTATTACCAGGAGTGGTTAGCCCGCCACCTTGACGTGGGAATGGCTCGCAAGGTTCGCATCTATCTGACTCAGCACCGCCCGCCGGAGGAGGCACGACGGTTGCAGAAGGCCGCTGAGCTGGAATTTCGCATACTGGAAGGTCTGGAACATCCAGGAATTCTCAAGGCATTGGACCTATTGCAACACGACCATGGTCCAGCACTGGTCTACGAGCACGACCCGGAGGCGTTCCGCCTCGACCTGCTGCTGCGCAACAATATTCGCCGGCTGGATACACTGCAAGCCATCGACTTGGTCCGGCAGATTGCCGAGGCGGTAAAGTACGCCCACGGCCAGCGGCTCTATCACCGCGCGCTCAGCCCCCAGAACATCTACGTCAAGCAACTCCCCGATGGGGGACTGCGCTGCAAGATCGCCAACTGGTCCACTGCCAGTCGAATCTTCGAGAGCGATACCCAGCAGCTGAGTGTGCTGAGCCACCTCACCTATCTCGTGCGAGAAGAGGCGGGGCCCTATGTGGCGCTTGAGGCGCACCAGGGCGGGGCAGACGGTGTGCAGATGGACGTCTTCTCACTTGGGGCCATTGCCTATCACCTGTTTACCGGCAATAAGCCAGCCGAGAGTGATCTTGAGCTTCAAGACAAGCTTAGTAACGGCAAGGGGCTACAGGTCACCGATGCCCTAAACGGTGCCAGCCACGAGATGCAGGCCCTGGTCCAGTATGCTACCCATCCCGATGTCAGCAGCCGCATCGATTCGGTGGATGAATTTCTGGAGGAGCTGGAGAGACTTGAGCAAGTTCTCTCACGCACCGAGGGAGAAATACCTACGGCGCCGACCGAGGCTCAGCCGTCGCAACTGCTGACAGATGGCATGCGAGTCATCAAACGGTTGGGTAAGGGAGCATCCTCGGTAGTATTTCTGGTTGATCACCACGGTCAGCAGCGCGTGCTCAAGCTGGCCGTGACGCCGGATCACAATGCCCGCCTTCAGCAGGAAGCACATACCCTGGCGAGTCTGCGTCACCAAGCTATTGTGGGCTATCACGACAGTGTGGATTTGGGAGGCCACGTCGGTCTGCTGATCGACTTTGCCGAGCAGGGCACGTTAGCCCAACGGTTGCGGCGCGAAGGCGCTGTGCCCCTAGGTATGCTGGAGCGCTTCGGTGAAGATCTATTGGGCGCTTTATTACACCTGGAAGATCACGCCATTTTCCATCGTGACATCAAGCCGGAGAATCTGGGACTGATCAAGCTGGGCGGTAGCCAGCTTCACCTGGTGATGTTCGATTTTTCTCTCTCCCATGCGGGAGCCGACAACATCACCGCTGGCACCCTGGCCTACATGGATCCTTTCATCCGCGATCCGGGCCGCCGCCGCTGGGACGATTACGCCGAACGCTTCGCCGCTGCGCTGACCCTGTACGAGATGGCCGCCGGTAGCCTGCCGGGCTGGGCCGGTGATACCGGTTTACCTGCCCTTATCGAGGGCCAGCTGCAAATCGACAGCAACATGTTTGATCCGCATATCCGCGACCGGTTGACGGCCTTCTTCGATAAGGCGCTGATCCGCGATGTACGCAAGCGCTTTGCCAATGCCGAGGAGATGCTCAAGGAGTGGCGACGGGTGTTTATGAACGCCCAGAAGCCGAGCCTGCAGCCACAGCAGCAGAACACAGGCACCTGTACTTTCGACGAGGCCTCGCTCGATACTCAGATCGGTCTGCTGCCGCTGCGTCCTGCGGCGCTGGATGCACTGACCCGCCGCGGCATCAATACCGTGGCCGACCTGGTAGGCCTCAGCCGCAGCAAAGTTCGCGTCTGGGTCGGCGTGGGCAGCCACACCCGTGCCGAGCTCTCCGAGGCCATTGGCGTCTTGCAGGAGCGTCTGCAGACCGAGCAGCAGGCACGTGAGCGAGCTCAGGGCGATGATGAGCATGCCAGCATTGACCGCCTGTTCGGCATGGTGATGCCTGCCCGGCGTGCGGACCCGCAGCGTCAACAGTTTCTGAACGAGTATCTGGGGCGGCTGGATAATGATAAGCCCAGCGATAGCCATTCAGTCCACTGGCCCACGATGCTTAGCATCAGCGCCCATACTGGGCTCGACACGACCGAGGTACGCTCCTTCCAGGACAAAGTGATTACCCTGTGGAGCAAGAACAAGGCGATCACCGAGGCCAGGGACGAGATAGCTGAGATCCTGGCTGATAACGGCGGCGTGATCACCGCACTCGAAGTGTCGGAAGCTTTGCTGTTGCGCCGCGGCTCGCTGCAGGAGAGCCCGCTGCGTGAACGCTGGGCCCAGGCCGTGGCACGCGCCGCCGTGGACACCGAATTGGCTAAGCAGGAGCCGCGCTGGATCATTCGCCGCATCGGGCATCGCCTAGTGCTAGCAGATAACATTCAAGGGCGAGGCGAGGAGCTTGCCGACTATGCAGAGGCGCTGGGCCAACTGGCTGATGAATGCGTGGCGCAGGAGGCCCTGCTCTCCCCCAGTCGAACCTTGGAAAAGATCCGCAGCGTACCCGCGCCGGAAGCCTCGCTAGGCCTGAGTAATGCCCGCCTGCTGCGCCTGGCCGCCGCGACGTCACAGCGCGCCGCTCTTTCTAGCCGTGCCGAATTTTACCCCATCGGGATGAAGGCCCAGCGGGCCTTGGAACTGGCTCAGGGGGCGCTACTGGGCAGCAAGGCGCTCACCGTGAGAGAGGTACAAGAGCGTGTACAGGGCCGCTATCCCATGGCCGAAGCTTTGCCACCCAGGCCTAAGCTGGATGATCTGGTGCACAGCTTGGACATGGGCTTTAAGTGGGATGGCGACTTCGAGCTTGCCAATAAGAAGCGAGGCGCCTACTGCCTGCCGCTCGCCAGTCTATCGACCAGCGGTGGTCGTAGCCTGACCCAGAGCCATTCCAGCAGCGGAGACGAAGGGCAAGGCACCACTCTCCAGGATGTTCAATCGCTTGAGCAGTCGATTCGCAATGCTCTCGACAGCGCCCGCTTCCTGGCGCTGACCGTACGTCCCCGCCAGTGGGAGCAGGCCAAGGCCAAGTTGCGTGCCAACTACTCGTTGATGCTGATCAGCTTCGATGAGCTGCTGCTGCGCCATCTGCACAGGCTATGCGCTGGCATGTCACGCCCCCCGGACTGGTCGGTGGTGCTAAAGGCCGACGCCGCCGAGCACACCAGTCGAGATTGGCAAAACCTGCAGCGCCTGGTTGCTAGAGTGCTGCCAGCGATGGCGGAAGAGATTCGCGAGGCTGGCCAACCGGTGCTGCTCACGGAGCCCGGCCTGATGGCCCGTTATGAGCTGGTCACCACCTGGCTCAATGAGTTGCGTCAGCATCTGGTGATCTCCACTGGCGATGGGACAACGTCCCACGCGTTGCTGCTTTTGATCGCTGCCGACGCCCAGCAGGATGGTGCTACGATCGATGGCGTGACAGTGCCGCGAGGAGCTGGCACGCGCGAATGGGCACGGATTCCCAGCGTCTGGCTGGAGAACGACACCATGGCCAGTGTGGCGTGACCACTCACCAGGCCAGTGCTCTAGAAACCAAAGGATAGCCGGCCAGCCGTTCGAGACGGCCATCCGGCATCTGCTGATGACGCGCTGAGCACCGTAAATACAATTAATACGCAAGGGATAATGATGATTGATCGCGAGCATCTGCTGAGCGACCTGAAGGCTGAGCTACCCAAGATCGAAGCGGATATTCTTCAGTACAGCGAAAGACACGCCGAGCTAGGACGGCACCTAAAGGGGGAATACGACAAGGCCGTGGAGGCCGGCCGCACGGCCGAGCACTTCGTTGCCTGGCGGGAGGCACAAATCACCCAGGCCGCCGCAGCTTGGGTGCTGACCTGTGTGTTCGTGCGCTTCCTGGAGGATAACGACCTGCTGGATGAGCCGGTGCTCTCCGGCCCTGCAGAGCGCGAAGATGCCAGCAGCCCCCTGGCCCATGCCAAGGAGCGCATTACCCACCACTTCAACGAGCACCCGGCCCACGGCGAGCGCGAATACCTGCTGGCATTGTTCCGCGAGCTTGACCAGTACCCGGTGATCGATGCCTTGCTCGACCCGCGGCATAACCCGCTGTGGCAGATTCCGGTCTCCGACGACGGCGCCAAGCGCCTGGTGGACTTCTTTCAGCGCATCGATCCTGAGACGGGCGAGCTGATCCACGACTTCACCGATCCCGAGTGGGATACCCGCTTCCTAGGGGACCTTTATCAGGACCTTTCGGAGTCTGTGCGTAAGCGCTATGCGCTGCTGCAAACGCCGGAGTTCGTCGAGGAGTTTATCCTCGACTATACCTTGACCCCGGCCATCGAGACCTTCGGCCTGGAGGGGCTGCGGCTGATCGATCCGACCTGCGGCAGCGGCCACTTTCTGCTCACCACCTTCGAGCGGGTGTTTAACGCCTGGCTACGCCGCGAGCCGGCCACCAATGCTCGTCACCTAGCTCAAAGGGCGCTGGATGTGGTGCACGGGGTGGACATCAACCCCTACGCCATCGCCGTGGCCAAGTTTCGCCTGCTGATCGCGGCTCTGAGGGCGGCGGGCTCGGATAAGATCCGCAACGCCCCGGATTTCGACTTCCACTTGGCGGTGGGCGACTCCCTGCTGCATGGCAAGCGCCATGAGTCTGGAGGAGAGGGGCTTCAAAAAGATGCTTTTGATGATTCGCTTCGTCACGTTTTTGAGTCGGAGGATTTGTCTAAACTCAACGCCATCTTAGGGCAGCGCTATCACGTTGTGGTGGGTAACCCACCATATATCACCGTAAAGGATAAAGCGCTTAACGCAGCTTATCGCACCCTATATCCAACTTGCCACCGCAAGTATTCGCTTGGTGCGCCTTTCACTGAGCGTTTCTTTGACTTGACACATCTTGGTGAGGATAACCAGGCGGCAGGTTATGTAGGTATGATTACTTCTAACAGTTTTATGAAAAGGGAATTTGGAAAAAAGCTGATTGAAGAGTACCTGCCAAGTAAAGACCTTACTCATGTAATTGACACTTCGGGGGCTTATATCCCGGGGCATGGCACACCTACGGTTATACTATTTGCGCGTAATAGACTCCCCAAGCATGATAAGGTGCGCGCAGTTTTAGGTATCCGGGGAGAGCCGAGTACACCAAAAAACGCCGCTTATGGTAAAGTTTGGCGCTCTATTTTAGGTTTATTAGAGCGCCCAGGTGAGGAAGATTCTTTTGGTAGTTCAGTCGATCAAGATCGTGAGCTTTATAAGGTGCACCCTTGGAGTCTAGTAGGTGGGGGAGCAGGGGATGTAAGAGCATATCTGGAAGGTAATAAAGAGACACTATCTAAAATAGTAGACCTGATAGGTTTCGGTGTTATACTTGGAGATGACGAAGCATTTAGTTTGCCGAAAGAGAAAGCTTTTTCAGCAGGCTTTCCTCAGCAAAGCAGATATGTAATTGAAGGTGAAGCTATTAGAGACTGGGATGTTGGCTCAGATGAAATAGCTATTTTTCCTTATGATAAAAAAATATGTTTTAATCCAAGTGAGGAGTCGCTTAGGTACTTATGGCTATTACGAACTCATCTTTGGAAACGCGATACTTTTGGGAAAAAGAGTTTCAAAGAAGCTGGCAGGGGATTCGCCGAGTATCATCAGATTCCTGTGGAAAGGAACCGTCGCGCCCTTTCTTTAGCTTTTGCTGAGGTAGCTAGCCATAATCATTTTGTTTTTGACCGAGGGGGGAAAATATTTAAACAGACTGCGCCAATGATTCAGCTTCCTGATGGGACGTCGGAGAATGATTACCTGTTTCTTCTCGGGTTGTTGAATAGCTCTACTATATGTTTTTGGATGAAGCAAGTAAGTCATCAAAAACAAATGACTGGTGGAGATGGGGTCCGTGTTGATTCAAAAGCGAAGGTGCCCTATCAATTTTCGGGAACACAGCTGAAAAAGTTACCATTGCCAGATGTTTTTAATGATCAGGGTTTTAAAAATAACTTGCTAGGCTTGGCTAGAGAAGCGGATGAGATTTCCTCAATGCTTCATGGGCTTTCTGCTGAGAAGGTGCTGAATGAGGCACTTGGTACCGGCAATTCACCTAAAAATGCATTAAAAGAAATCCTGAAGAAACGCACTGCTTTGCGTAGCCGGCTGGTGCTGATCCAGGAGGAAATTGACTGGAGAGTCTACCATGCTTATGGTATCTGTGACTCCTCACTGTTGGCTGATATTGATGGCTGGATGAAGCAGGGAATAGCGCCAGGTCAGCGGCCTTTTGAAATTATTTCCGGTTTTAATCAAGACGGATTCGATGTGCCGAACAGTGTGCCAAGCGATTGGCCTGAAGCTATGCAGAAAAAATGGCATCAGCGTATGCAGGCAATCCGTGATAATAGCACAATAAGCATTGTTGAAGACTCTAATTACAAGCGTCGTTGGATTGGACGCCAAGGTTTATTTAATCATTCTTCCCGTTCAGATGAGCTTAAAAATTCTTGTAAAAATTGGCTGTTGGTCTGTCTGGAGACTGCTGCCAAAAACAACGACTCCGAGCTACTGACTGGCGCTCAGCTGGCTGACCGCGTGCGCCACGATGATAAGTTTCAGCAGGTCGCCGAGCTCTACACCGACAATCCGCTATTTGACGCCCAGCAGCTGGTTACCGAGCTGATCACCATCGACGAGGTACCACAGATGGCCCCGGCACGGCTCAAGCCCACGGCGATCAAGAAGTTCCGTGCCTGGCAGGAGACCTGGGACAAGCAGCGCCAGGAAGATGCTATCGACGCTGAGTTCGGCGTGGCCGAGCCGCTCAGCCCCGAAGATGCCGAGGACGCCGAGAAGGTGAAGGGCTATGAGGCGGCCAGGAAGCAGGCCGAGGCCAAAAAAGCCGCCGAGGTAGGCGCCATCCCGGTGCCCCCCAAGTATGCATCCACCGACTTCCGCAAGAGCAGTTATTGGCCGCTGCGCGGCAAGCTTGACGTGCCCAAGGAGCGCTTCTTCAGCCTGCCCGGCTGCGAGAAGCCCGGCGACAGTACCCGGGTGATCGGCTGGGCTGGCCTCGATCATCTGCAGCGTGCCCAGGCCATCGCCGGCTGGTACATGGAACGCAAGGAGCAGGACGGCTGGGAGCCTGACAAGCTGATGCCCATGCTGGTGGCTCTGGAGGAGCTGATCCCTTGGTTGAAGCAATGGCACAATGAGCTGAACCCAGAGTTCGGCGAGCGCATGGGCGAATTCTACGAAAACTTCCTGTTCGAGGAGTTGCGGGAGCTCGAGCTCACCCGTGATGACCTACTGGCCTGGCAGCCCTCGGTGGCTCGCCGTGGCCGCCGTCGCAAGACCGCCACCAGCGCCTGACAGGGAAGGAAAGAATACCGATGACATTGATCAAAGAGCTGATCGAGATTCCCGAGAAGGTGCAGCGCGGTGATTTCGTGCTCAACCTCTCTCACGGGCTGGAAGGCGACGCCATTCATCAGACCCTGGCGCAGTACGTGGTGACCCCCCAGCTGGCCAAGGCCTTCGAGGATGCGCTGAGCTTTATCAAGAGCACGGTGGTGGGCAGCCAGAACCGTCAGAAAGGCGCCTACCTGCACGGCAGTTTCGGTAGTGGTAAGTCACATTTCATGGCGGTGCTGCACCTGCTGTTGCAGGGCAATCCGGAGGCCCGGGCCATTCAGGAACTGGCGCCGGCAGTCAGCAAGCACGATGAATGGCTGCAGCAGCACAACATCTTGTTGGTGCCCTACCACATGATCGGCGCGCCCAGCATCGAGGCGGGCATCCTAGGTGGCTATGTGCGCTACATCAAGAAGCGCCATCCGGAAGCCCCCCAGCCGGGCTTCTACTTGAGCGACCGTCTGTTCCGTGATGCCGAGGGGATGCGTAGTACGCTGGGGGATGACAAGTTCTTCGAGATCCTCAACCAGGAGGGCGCCGCTCCGGCGGAAGATGACGGCTGGGGAGAAGTGGGCGACGAGCGCTGGACGCCGCAGAGCTTCGAGGCGGTGCTAGAAGGCCGCGCGAGCATGGAGGACCACACCGCCCTAGTCTCGGCGCTGGTGGGCACCTTCTTCCAGTCGATGAGCGACCTGGCCAACGCCTCCAGCGATGAGCTGAAGTCGGGCGAGAAGGTCGGCTACGTCGATTTCGACGAAGGCCTGCGCATCATGACCCAGCACGCCAAGTCGCTGGGCTATGACGCCGTGGTGCTGTTCCTCGATGAGCTGATACTGTGGCTGGCCAGCCATATCTCCGATCACCAGTTCATCGCCAACAACATCCAGAAAGTGGTCAAACTGGTGGAGCCTAGCGAGCCGCGGGCACTGCCCATGGCCAGCTTCATCGCTCGCCAGCGTGACCTTCGCGAGTTCGTCGGTGACCAGACGGTGGGGGCGAACCAGGTCGCACTGAGCGATTCTCTAAAGTACTGGGAGGGACGCTTCCACACCATCACCCTGGAAGACCGCAACCTGCCGGTCATCGCACAGCGACGCCTGCTCAAGCCCAAGGACGAGGCCGCGCGTCAGCAGATCCAGCAGTCCTTCGACGCCATCGACAAGGGCCTGCGCGAGGACGTGCACAACATCCTGCTGACCACCCAGGGCGACCGGGAGATGTTCCGCGCCCTCTACCCCTTCAGCCCGGCGCTGATCCAGGCTCTGGTCGCACTTTCCTCGGCGCTGCAGCGTGAACGTACGGCGCTGAAGGTGATGCTGATGCTGCTGGTGGAGCAGCGCGACACCCTGGAGCTGGGTGGCGTGATTCCGGTCGGTGACCTCTACGATGTTATTGCCTCCGAGGCCGAGCCCTTCTCGGAGCAGATGCGCGCCCACTTCGAGAACGCCAAGCAGCTGTTCGAGCGCAAGCTGATTCCTCTGCTGGAAGCCGAGCATGGCATTACCCTGGCGGAGGCCAAAGAGCAGTCAACTAACGATACCAAGGCCAGAGCCTTCAACAACGACCTGCGTCTGCTCAAGACCCTGCTGCTGGCCGCCCTGGTGCCGGAGGTTGAGAGCTTCAAGCAGCTGACCTCCCACAAACTGGCCGCCCTCAACCACGGCACCATCAAGTCGCCTATTCCGGGGCGCGAGGCCTCGGCAGTGATGGGTCGCTGCCGCCGCTGGGCCGGCCAGGTCGGCGAGATCAAGATCAGTGAGGACAGCAGCAATCCGACCATCGCTGTGCAGATCTCGGGAGTCGACACCGAGAGCATCCTTGAGCAGGCCCAGATCCACGATAATCCCGGTTCACGCAGCAAGATGATCAAGGACCTCGTTTTCGAGGCCTTCGGCATCCACGACGATGGCCAGCTGTTCATCGAACATCGCTGGCTATGGCGCGGTACCTGGCGACATGTCGATGTGCTGTTCCAGAACATCCGCGAGATCGACGACTTCAATATTTTCGAGGCCAACGGCGACGACTGGAAACTGATCGTCGACTTCCCGTTCGATACCGGTAACCATTCGCCGGCGGATGACCGGGCACGCGTTCAGGAGTATCTCGATACCGGCAATACGACGTGTACGCTGTGCTGGCTTCCCTACTTCCTGAGCCAGTCGGCCCAGCGTGACCTCGGTATTCTGGTGCGACTTGACTATGTGCTGAAGAGCGATGACCGTTTCAGCTCCTTCAGCAAGCACCTCACCCCGGTGGATCGCGCCCAGGCGCGCACCCTGTTGGAGAATCAGCGTAGTCAGCTACAGCAGCGCTTGAAGGATTGCCTGCTGGGAGCCTACGGCGGCAGCAGCGCCATTCCGGGTACCCTGGATGACTCCGTGACCATTGACGAGCAGGTGATGTCGCTGGAACCCAGCTTCAAGCCGCGCCTGCCCCACGGAATGAATCTCGGCCAGGCTTTCGAGCAGCTGCTCGACCAGGCACTACGCTTCCAGTTCCCCGAACATCCCGAATTCAAGACGGAAGTCCGCATCAACGATCTCGGCAAGGTGCTGGCGGAGATGCGCCGTGCGGTACACGCCACCAATGGGCGAATCGATATCGAGGGATCGCTGCGCGGCCTGATGGAGAAGATCGCCGAGCCGCTGGGGCTGGGCACCATGCACGAGCGCCACTTCGTCTTCCAGGACACCTGGCCCAATCGTTTGCGCACCAACTTGGCCAAGATGGGCCAGGGCACCACGTCGCTGACCGTTGCCCAACTGCGCCATGCCATCGACCATCCTGAACCGCGGGGACTGACGAGTGAAGTAGAGAACCTGCTTATACTGGTGTTCATGGAGCACGGCCACTACGCCTGCCAGCTGCATGGCCAGGAGTACGATCCTGGCCTCAAGGACCTGCCGGATAATCTGGTTCTCAGCAAGCAGGAACTGGCGGAGCCCGGCGCGTGGGCACGTGCCCTGGAGAAGGCCGGCGCCATCCTAGGGGTGACTCTGCGCAGCACGCTGCGAACCGCCAACCACCAGAACGACTTGGTCAGGCAGGTGCGGGACGAGGCGGAAGCCTATCTATCCAGTTCGGAAAACCTGGCGGAGGCGCTTCGTCGACAGCTCTCACAGCTCGGCGTGGCGGACCAAGGCCAGCGCCTGGCCACCGCAGAATATGCCGTCAGCCTGATGGATAAGCTGCGCTCGTTGGAAGGCACGGCACTGGTACAGCACCTGGCCGATAGCCAGCCGCCCAGTTCCGATCAGGCATTGGGCCGCAGCCTAAAAACCGCTCAGGAAGTGGCCAGCCGAATCAAACACAACAACTGGGCCTTGCTGGAGAAGGTCTGGAAGGGCGGCAATGCCGAGGCACAGGCCATCAAAGAACGGGTCATCGAGGCACTGAAGGCAGATGAGCTGGCCAAGCCGATTGGCCCGGTGTTGGATCGCGCACAAAACGATGCCACGGCACTGATTGCGCCTACGCCCTCTGTCGATCCACCGCCGCCTACCGGCGGGGAGACTGGCACTGGTACCGGTGGGGCCAGCCGTGTGGTGCGTCGCGATCGGCGCCATGGACTGTCCCTCCAACAGGCGCGGCAGCTATTTGCTGAACTCGAAGCCGAACTGGCCGACGACCAGATTCTGGATGTGGACTTTACTATCACGACCCGTGAAGGACGCGATGCCTGATGCCGACCACGCGATCCACCCGTCACGCCGATAGCATGCCAGGAGCGATCTACAACCAGCTTCAGGCGATTCTGCAGCGTGATCCCGAGGCCGACCGGATTGCTCTGAAGTGGAGTGAACCCCTTCAGCCCGAGGTGCAGAGCCGTGGCATCGGCGCGCGGGATGTAAGACTGATCTGGTGCCCTTCCGAATTGGCCATTCGCGAGGTCTTGGTGACCCATCGCGGGCCAGAAAAGCTGGTTATCCTGTCGCCGTTCGACCAGAGCCAACTGGGCAAGGATGTTCTGGCTCGCCTGTGGAAGAACGAGCCGCAGCGGATCAGCCCGTGGCGAACGTTGGAGCAGCTGGCCCATGTGCAAACCATCGACCCACGGCTGACCCGGCATCAGGGGCGCTGGATGGCGGAGGCTTTGCTGGATGGCTTCGACCGATTCCAGGGGCATATCGTCTTTGGTGAGGTGCTGGACCTGGAGACCGCCTGGCAGGCGTTGGCGTGGGGCTATCTGGATTACACCGCCCCAAGCCTGGAGCTGCCCTCGCTGTTTCGCTGGTCATTGCAGGAGAATGCGGCACGGCGTATCGCGGCCCTGCCAGAGAATGTTTGTGAGCACTTGGGTGAATGGCTCAGGCCTGCGTTGCCACGCACGGGGTCGCTGATCGAGAACCTGCTGCGTGAGGGCCACGCCCACCATCTGCTGGCCGTTGGCCTCGCCTGCAGCGTGATGTATGCCCCTGAGCTGGAGGCCTCCGGTCATCTGGAAGCTCAGTCCATCTACTCGGGGCGCGGCCGGTTCATCGAGCGTTACTTGAATGGGTATAAGGTCGGGAGCGACGTGCTGGCTGAGTTCGGCAAGGGCGCGCTGGAGACCACGCGAAGCCTCCTCCGGGAGCAGGGGCAGAAGGCCATCAGCCAGAGCTTGAGCCAGGCGGAGCAGATTCTGGCCAGCCTTGATTTCATGCCGGTGGTAGGCCTCTCCCCGGTGCTGCCGGGTGGTTTGATGCAGCGCCTGAGCACTCTGGCCCAGGCCTTGGAAGAGGGCTGCGAGAAGCGTCGCGTAGATACCGCCGAGCTGGCCTGGCAAAACCTTCGGACACACTGGTTGACGCATGAGACCCAGCGTCATGACCAGATGCAGCGCGCTGAGATGGCCCTGCGCCTGTTGCGCTGGCTGGTACAAGGGACGCCTTCCTTGACGGGGACCGCCCACCAGATGCTGAGCCACTACGTAAGTGATGGCAGTTTCGTCGACTGGGCACGCACTCAGTTATGGGCGGGAGAGGACCACGAGGCACTGGCTCGCGTCTATGCCACTCTCTCGGAGTTAGCGACACAGCGCCGAGAACAGCAGAATCGCGACTTCGGGCGCCACCTCCGCGCCATTGCGCGCGGAGATACGCTGGCCGAATCGTTGGTGCCGGTAGAGCAAGCCCTAGATCAGGTGGTCAAGCCCATCGTGGCGGCGAAGAAACCCGTACTGCTAATAGTGATGGATGGCATGAACGAGGCGGTATACCGCGAGCTTCAGGAAGACCTGGTGGCCTATGGCTGGATCGAGACCAGTGAAAAGGCTGAAGCCCCGCCCCGCTGCCTGGTATCGGCTCTGCCGTCAGCGACGGAGTTCAGCCGCTGCTCGTTGCTGTCGGGCTCCCTGAGCCGAGGCAGCGCCACTCAGGAGAAACAGGCCTTTGCCGGTCATACGGCGCTGCGGCAGCTGCTGTCGACGCGCTTCCCCCCGTTGCTGTTGCACAAGCAGGACATTCAGCAACCCGGTAGTGGAGGCCTTGCAGCTAGTGCACGGGCACAGATTGCAGGCACCGAGTACAAGGTGGTGGGGGTAGTGATCAACGCCATTGATGACCAGCTCTCCAGCAGTTCCCAGGTGGTGGTGAAGTGGAGCCTGCAGTCGATTCCCATGCTACGCCAGGTACTGGAAGCGGCACGAGAAGGCGGCCGAGCCGTGATCGTCACCAGTGACCATGGTCACGTGCTCGATCATCATTCCCAGTACGCCCAGACCCAGGAAGACACCCATAACGGTGAGCGCTATCGCGAAGAGGGGGCGATCCCCTCGGAGCTGGAAGTGGAGGTAAGCGGACCACGCGTGTTGACGGCATCTCAGCGTGCGGTCATTCCCTGGTCGGAAAAGCTTCGTTATACCAAGGGTCGCAACCATGGTTACCACGGCGGCGGCAGCCTTCAGGAGGCGGTGATTCCCCTTGGGATCTACATCAGTGCCAGCGACCCGGATAGGATATCAGGGTGGACAGAGCTGCCCCGCCGGTTTCCTAATTGGTGGGCAGCCGACAGTTCAGCAAGCACCATTGTCGAAGAGCGCCCCCAAGCTGGCATGTCGCCTTCAAGGCCAGCCAGCAAGAAGAAAAAAAAGGCCGTGTCCGACGACAGAGTTCCCGACCTGTTTGCCGGCGATACGCCCCCCGACAGTTCGGCGCCTAGCGTCGAGCAGGACGCTACCCATGAGATGGAGGAGACGCACCCTGACTCATGGATCGAGGCCCTGCTGGCCTCACCGATTTACCAGCAGTCGCTTCAGCGCGCAGGGCGATCAGCCGTCAGTGCCGAGCAGATGCGTCAGCTTCTTGAGCTGTTGGAACAGGGCAAGGGTACCGTCATGGAGACTCAGATCGCGCAGCATCTGGCCATACCGAGGATTCGCCTGCGTGGCTTCCTTTCGTCTGCCCAGAAGCTGCTCAACCTGGATGGTTATCCGTTGCTGAAGACTGACCGGGAAAGTCGTACCGTGATGCTGGACAAAGCATCGCTCAAGGTACAGTTCGAGCTGTAAGGAGCCTCTTGTGAGTATCAGTCGCCAGCGCCGCCAGGACATTATCGACGCACTGCGCCGTGGCACCGTTCCCCAGTATGGCCTGGACGCCCTGGCGGTGGGTCTGGGCCACTTGACGCCGGCATTCGACGAGGAGCTTGGCAAAGTCACACGCGGCGGCGGCGTCTTCAAAGCGATCCGCGGCGAATATGGTAGTGGCAAGACCTTCGTCAGCCGCTGGCTGCGCGAGCGTGCCCATGGATTAGGCTTTGCCTGTGCCGAAGTCCAGGTCTCCGAGACGGAAACCCCGTTGCATCGTCTGGAAACCGTTTATCGGCGACTCATGGAGCGCCTGACCACGGCTGACTCACCCACTGGCGCTTTCCGCAATATCATCGAGTCCTGGTTCTATACACTGGAAGAGGATGTGCTGTCGCAGCAGACGATCGATCCGGATGATGTGGAAGCCTTGGTGCAGGCCACCGACACGCTGATGGAGCAGCGGTTGGGAGAGGTGGTTCGCTCGGCACCCGCCTTTTCGCTGACCCTGCGTGCCTACCGGCAAGCCCTGCTGGAGGGAAACGAAGAGATCGCCGATGGTCTGCTGGCGTGGATGGCAGGCCAGCCCAACATTGCTGCCAGCGTGAAGCGCTATGCGCGCATCAAGGGCGATATCGATCACTTCGGCGCCTTGAGCTTCCTGCAGGGCATCCTGACGATACTTAAGGACTCCGGCCACCCCGGCCTGCTCCTAGTACTCGACGAGGTCGAGACACTGCAACGCATGCGCGGGGATGTACGTGACAAGAGCCTCAACGCTCTGCGTCAGTTGATGGATGAGATCGACAGCGGCCGCTTCCCGGGGCTCTATCTGGTAATGACCGGCACCACTGCCTTCTTCGAAGGGCCGATGGGGGTTCAGCGCCTGCCGCCTCTGGCACAGCGCCTGGCCGTCGATTTCACCACCGACGCACGCTTCGACAACCCGCGTGCCGTGCAGATCCGCCTCAAGGGCTTCGATACTGAGCTGCTTCAGGAGGTCGGCTGTAAGGTGCGTGACCTCTATGCCGCCAATAGCGATGTTCCGGAACGCATTCGCGCCAAGGCCGATGACACCTACGTGGCGAACCTGGCCCAGGCCGTTACCGGCGATCTGGGTGGCAAGATCGGCATCGCTCCGCGCATCTTCCTCAAGAAGCTGGTGGGGGAGGTGCTCGACCGCATCGACCAGTTTGAAGACTTCGACCCTCGCCAGCATTACGCCCTGACGATCTCTGATATCGAGCTGACGTTGGTTGAGCGTGCAGCGCGAGGGGCCGAATCGACGGATGATATCGAGCTGGATCTATGAGCGCCTTCGACCAACTTCATCCGGCGCTTCAGCACCATATCGTCAATAGCCTGGGCTGGCCTCGGCTTCGGCCCTTACAGGAAGCCACCATTGAGCCGGTGCTCCGTGGTGAGAATGCGATATTGTTGGCCCCGACAGCCGGGGGCAAAACCGAGGCGGCTTGCTTCCCGGTGCTCTCTCGCATGCTCTCGGAGGGGTGGGGCGGGATCAGTGTCTTATACCTCTGTCCGATCAAGGCGCTGCTCAACAACCTACTGCCACGCCTGGAATATTACGCCGGCCTACTTGGCCGGCGTGTTGCTCTCTGGCATGGGGATGTCAGTGCCTCACGCAAGGCCAAGATCATCGCCGATCCGCCCGATATCCTGCTGACGACGCCGGAGTCGCTGGAGGCGATGCTGGTATCGTCTCGCATTGATCATCGTTGGCTGCTTGGGGGAGTACGTAGTGTCATCGTGGACGAGGTTCATGCCTTCGCTGGCGATGACCGAGGCTGGCATTTGCTTTCCCTCGTTGAACGTATCCAGGGCCTGGCGGGCCAGGAAGTCCAGCGGCTTGGCCTCTCTGCGACGGTCGGCAACCCCGAAGCGCTGTGTGATTGGTTGGCCGGGGGCTGTCAAGCCAGACGCAGTGTCATCAATCCGTTGATCGAGGGAGCGAAATCGTCAGACGTTCAGCTCGACTGGGTCGGCTCACTCAAGAATGCCGCCATCGTCATCTCTCGCTTGCACCGGGGTGAGAAGCGGCTGGTATTCGTGGACAGCCGTTCTCGGGTGGAGCTGCTGGCCATGGAGCTGCGTGGCTTAGGCGTCAATACCTTCGTCTCGCACAGCAGTCTCAGCCTGGAGGAGCGCAAGGCAGCAGAAAGTGCCTTTGCTGAGGGCTCGAACTGCGTCATCGTGGCGACCAGCACCCTAGAACTGGGCATTGATGTAGGGGACCTGGACCGAGTGATCCAGGTCGACGCGCCTTATAGCGTCAGTTCGTTCCTGCAGCGTATCGGCCGCACCGGGCGCAGAGCCGATGTGGCCCGGAACTGCCTGTTCCTTGCGACTACCGAAGAAGCCTTTCTCAGAAGCATGGGACTGCTTTCCCTCTGGCGTTCCGGTTTTGTGGAGCCCATTGAGCCACCCGCGTTGCCCCTGCACATTTATGCTCAGCAGATCATGGCGCTGTGTTTGCAGGAACAAGGCATCATCGAGGCAGATATCGAGCGCTGGATTAGCAAGATGCCTGGTTTCAAGCTGATTGACGCCAAACAGCGCAACGCTGTGCTCTACTACATGCTGGAGACCGGCATCCTGCATAGTGACAGCGGCTTACTGAGCATTGGCGAGCGTGGCGAGCGCACTTTCGGTTACCAACACTTCATGGAGCTCGTCTCGGTCTTCACGACACCACCGATGGTGAAGGTCTTCCATGGCAAGCAGGAGCTGGGTGAGGTTCACGAGCTAACGTTTGCCGTGGGCGAGGAAGGCAGCCCGGCTTTGCTGACCCTGGGTGGCAGGAACTGGTCCACTACCTACGTCGACTGGCCGAGGCGACGAGCCTACGTGGAGCCTACTGAGCTCAAGGGTCGCTCACAATGGTTGGGTTCAGGCCAGCCCATGCACTTTGCCCTTTGCCAGGCAATCGAGGGAGAGTTGCTTTCTCAAGATAAACCTGTGGGATATTCGAAACGAGCAGAGGCGCTGCTCGAACAGCTTCGTGAAGAATTCGGCTGGCTTGAACCAAGCCAGACAGTGGTACTCATCGACGGTGAGCGGAGCGCCACCTGGTGGACCTTCGCGGGTGCTGTGTTCAATGCTGCAATGGCCGATGCGCTGGGAGGTCTGGCTGATAAGATCAGTTCCGATAACCTGGCGATATCGCTCAGCAAGGTCGGCGATACGACTCGGTTGAAGCATCGGATCAGACGGTTGATGGATGCGGGTAGCGATGAGTTAGTACAGGTGCCGTTGGATACCAAATTCATCCAGGAACTGAAGTTTTCAGAATGTATGCCTCAACAGCTTTTAGATACTGAGCTACGAGCGCGCTACTCCTGTGACAAACAGTTTATGGCTATACGCGAATCTAGCCTGAGCTTAATTAATATTGTTTAGTTGTGCTGGGAATGGTTTTTCGCCAATTCATACAGAGCAGTGAGCCGAGTTTCTTTTGCTTTTATGGCGAAATTCCATTGTTGTGCTGAAGGGCTCAGTTAGTTGTAGCGTATCGTCAAGTGTAAGCTGATATCGTGCTACTCCTCAGGGCTGCCACGTAATTGATGAATGAGTATTCTACTCACTTTGATAAGTTTGAATTAGGCAGTCTATTAGTGTATTGCTACAGGCAGTTTTCGTCCCGAGTCATCGTATGCGGTAACGTTACCGCCTCTAATGGAAGACGATTCGCATGATTCACCATAAAGTGATTAGAGAAAGCGTGCTTTTAGCATCTAAAATAAAACAGAAGCTAACTATAAGTTAGTCGGCTGGCTATATTGGATCTCAGATGCGACTGGTATTGAATACCTGAACTCCCTGACTAAAGGGCTTGGTATGAGCCTTGCAAAGATAACTGACCCTGAAGAAGGCCTCGTCCTGGGCCATCCAATCATCACGATGCAGACACGTATCGAAGAAGTTCCCTTCAAATGCTTTTCTTCCTGGCTCGACCAGCCCCTCTACATCACAAGACATAACGCTCAGCGCCTTTGCCCACGAACGGGCGATGCGGTGATACATGCAGTTGCCTTCGTAGCCTCCACCGTAGGAAGGCTTTATTCGACCTATCCTACTGAAAGCATTGTAGTTCAGATAAAGCATGACATGGTAATGCGGCTTGCCGCTGCCTTCCTGCTCTCGACACCAAACGTATCGGACTGTCGTCGGATACTTGGTGCGTGCTTTATCGATTTCCTCGTTGAGGTGGCGAAAGAAAAGGCTGATCTTTCGGTTATCATTGCCGAGCTCACCATCAGGCATCCAAAAAGGAAAGCGAAGGTCGAAGCGTAGTGCGAGAACTCGCTCATACTGATTTAAAGCACGCCACTGGGTTAGATACGCACGCTCCAGATAATTCTCGATTAACGGGCAATCGCCGTTGTAAGAAATTTCAAAGTTTCGGTAGTGAGTTCCATAGAAGCACTTGAGTTTCGTGTAAAGTGGATGACGCTTGGGCTGTGTCTGAAACATGATGCACCTTATAGCTAAAGAGATTTACGTATCATGCCTTATGGCATGATCGTCGGTTGAGCGAGGGAGGGGTGCAGGATGGCTTTGTTAATCTCTTGGTGAATTAAGAAAAGTATAATTTACATATTACTGTCTCCGTCATCGAGCATGTTCGAGAATCCCAGTCTGGGCTACGGTTTGTCGCATAGATCATCGGCTAGATTGAGGGTCGCTGACTTCTTCTTCTTCTAAAAAAAGTTCATTTCCGAAGCTTTGTGTGATTGTTGTTCATTCAATTCGTGAGCCATGTTAAAAATAACGTCACTGGTGGGTTTTTATTTTAGGTAGGATGGGTTTTAGCGCTGGCGTCGTATATGTAAAGACGCCGACTTGGTCAGAAGTCAATTTAAACAATATTCAAACCTTTACTATCTCCATGAAGTCGGGAAGCAATGGTTTAGTTGATGCTTCTTTCCCCAATCAGGAGGTTTATATGAAGAATATTTGTCCGAGCTGCGGCTCAGCCGAAGTTCTGCTTCGCCATCAGGGGCGAAAAGTCTGTAGTAGCGCGGGTATCGCCGCGGGGTCCGCTGGCGGAGCGGCAGGGGCTTGGAGTGGAGCCCAAACTGGTGCGCTGCTGTCGGCTTGGGCCGGCCCCGTAGGAATCACTGTTGGCAGCGTAGCGGGTGCCGTGTTCGGCGCGCTGGCCGGAGGTGCAGCGGGTGGTATGACCGGTGCGCGTATCGGCAGCGAGCTCGACGAGCGGGTACTCGATAACCGTGAGTGCCACGCTTGTGGGTATACCTTCCGTGTCGAGGCTGTCCCCCCGAAATCATCGCTGTAAATCACTCAACGCCTTCTCGCATAGGGCTCGTCATCCACGGATGGCGGGCCCTATGTCGTTTATATCCTCTCAAAACAGGAGATATCCCATGGCACACGAACTCGAAACCATGGCCTACGTGGGCGACACGCCCTGGCATGGACTGGGTAATCGCCTCTCACCCGCTCAACCATTGGAAGTGTGGCGTCGCGAGGCCGGTCTCGATTGGCGCATCCAGGAAGCGCCGGTTCGCTACGTCGACGGCGAAGAAGAGCGACTCGGCACCATCCACGCGTTCCCCGAGCAGAAGGTGCTCTACCGATCCGATACCCGCGCGCCACTGTCGGTGGTGTCGCAACGTTATCGGGTGGTCCAGCCGGAGGAGATTCTGGAGTTCTATCGTGACCTGACCGAACATGCCGGGTACGAGCTCGAGACGGCTGGTGTGCTGAAGGGCGGTCGGAAGTTCTGGGCATTGGCGCGTAGCGGGCTGACGACCTCGCTCAAAGGCGTGGATGCGATCGGCGATTACCTACTGCTGGCCACTTCCTGCGATGGGTCGTTGGCCACTGTGGCCACGCCCACCACCGTCCGTGTGGTCTGCAACAACACCCTGAGTATCGCGGTGGATGGCGCCAGCCAAAGCGTGAAGGTGCCGCACAGCACCCGCTTTGACGCCCGTCAGGTAAAACGGCAGTTGGGGATCTCGGTCTCGCGTTGGGACGACTTCATGGTGCGTCTCAAGACGTTGGCCGAGCGGCGGGTCACCCAGCGCGAAGCAGAAGGCTGGTTCCAATCGGTGCTGTGTGACATCTCGACGCCGATCAGTGATACCGCAACGCTTTCCAATCGGCGGGCACTGGAGCGGGTGACGGCGCTGTACAACGGCAAGGGGCGGGGTTCCGAGCTATGCACGGCTAGGAACACCGCCTGGGGGCTGGTCAACGCCGTTACCGAGTACGTCGATCATGAGAAGCGCGCGCGGAGCAACGACTATCGCATGGACTCTGCGTGGTTTGGCCAGGGCGCACAGCTGAAGCAGAAAGCGCTGAATGCCGCACTCGAGCTGGTGACATGAGTTTTCGCCAACGCAAGGTTCATTCCATCACGAAGCAAGAGCGATGGCGTATTCGTCCTGAGGAGCGTCGCCGTTGCCAGCTTTTACCTTGGGGGCAACCACTATTCCTGGAGACCCGCTCATGACGACAGTGACAAGGCACTGCTTGATTTGTGGCTCACGGGTGTTGATATCGCGAGAGGAGGCAGGTGGCGTTGTGGTGGTGCTTGGCATCTTCGCTGGTCTGGCTCGGGGCATCCGGCGGGTCGCCAGAACCCAGTCCAAGGAAACATCCTCGGCTAAGAGCGAAGCCGGACTTCCCGAGTTGGAAGTTTGCCTGGCCGGCGTGAACGAAGTATCTGCGTCGAAAGACAGCGTGGCGTCGTTTCGGGATGACGTGATCCGACATCACTTCGTGGGGCAGCAATACCTCTGCCTGCGTTGCGGGGCGCGACAGAATCGAACGAACTGATCCTCACTTGGCCCCGCGAGTCTTCGGATGTTGAAGGCGCGTGCTTAACTGCTCTATGAGACCGGTCACCAACTCGCGGTCTTCCGCGCTTAGCGGTTCCAGCAAGTTGGCCAGATGCTTGGCGCGATCCTGGGCGAGCGGGCTCGTTTCGCTCAGCAGGTCGCCGACCTCGCAGTCAAAGACCTCGGCAAACTGGAATAGCCGTTCCAGCCCCGGAAGCACGATGCCACGTTCGATGCGGGAGACGGCCTCGTTGCCCAATCTCATCCGTTCGGCGACATCGCTCTGCTTGAGATCGCAGCGCAAGCGCTCTCGGGCAATGGCACGGCCAATTCGCTTGGCCAGTGCTACTGAATCCTCGTCCGTCATGAAGCCCTCCATCCAACCTGAATGGTTGGGTATCATCGCCTTGACATGAACACCCTGTTGGGTTGTCATCCGACCCGTAAGGATGTGTAACGTTGTCAGGGATCAGACTTTCAAACGAAAAATCTCATTCAGGGAACTACCAACCATGAAAAACCCATGGCTTTGGGTGCCGCTACTTTGTGGCGCCCTGGGCAGCCCCGCGTTTGCCGATAACTACGAGTGGAATAGTGGTTTCGGCATGGGGGCCAGCGAATACTGGGTCGACGACGGCAACAACAATGCACTGCTCGTCTCATGTCCGAAGCTTTATGAAGGAGAGCCCTCGACGGAAGGCTACGTGAGCGCTGAAGCCACGATCGACGGTCAGCGCTACGGCTCCGATACGCTTTCGGGTGACCCAGGTTTCGACGTCATCGTCGATGGTGAGCGCTGGTCCAACCCCTTCTTCACCGATTGCCGCGCCTGCGGTTCCAACTTCCCGGCCTTTTGGGAGGCGCTGCGTCAGGCCAACAATCTCTACATCAGCGCGGACGGCGTCCGCTCGAAGTTGCCCACGGCGGGACTGGAGCGTGCGCTACCGCCGCTCGATAGCCCCGAAAACAACTGTCGCAGCGCCTGGTAATGAACTGGGCGCCTTCACACTAAAAAACGCAATAAGGAACTCGTATGAAAACCGTTAAAGTCATGTCCCTCATCGGAATAGTGTTCTTTTCCCTTTGTCTCTTGTTTTTGCTGGCCTGCATGGAGAGCGATGTCGAGGCCGCTGCCGGGTGGGGCATGTTCGCGACTCTCTACGGTATCGGCTTCGCCATCACGGCGTTCGTTCAGGCAAACAAGCGCGTCAAGGCAGGCGTGGAGTAACCTCGAACCATCTGACTGCTGCTGGCGATCACTAGGTATCGAATTTAACGACCGCTTGCTGCGTGCGCCTCTCATCATGACCCGGCTCCTTCTGGCCGGGTTTTTTTATGCCCGGAGGAAGGACCGATGAACCAACCATCACTGACACTCGATCTCTGCCAATCGCTGACACGCCTAACTCGACAAATGCTCGAGACCGACCAGTGCAAGACCCAAACCCACGTGTTGGGCCGGGGCCGCATCTACCGCATCACCGTCGAGCTCACCCCGGTTCCGCCAGAGCAGATCGACGACGTGATCAAAGCCTACCAATAGAGGAGTCTCATCATGCCAAGACAGTCATCCACGACGGCTGCCAAACCCGTCGCCGTGAGCAAGAGCGAAGACCATTCCGCCATTATCCAGGTCATCGAGCGCGCGGCGCTCAACCCGGATGTCGATATCGACAAGATGGAGCGGCTCCTGCAGATGCAGGAGCGGGTGCTCGATCGCCAGGCGCTGATGTCTTATAGCGCCGCCATGGCGGCCATGCAGACCGAGCTACCCAGTATCGAAGAGCGGGGTAGAACCAACAACGGCCAATACGCCACGCTCGAGGATATCGTCGACACGGTGCGGCCCATCCTTCAGCGCCACGGTTTCGCGGTGAGCTTCCGGATCCAGACGCAGGAGCGGGGGATTCAGGTGACGGGGGTGCTGATGCATCGCGAGGGGCATCGTGAAGAGACCAGCATGCTGCTGCCGGCGGACGTGAGCGGCAGCAAGAATGCCGTGCAGGCCTTCGGCTCTTCGACCAGCTACGGCAAGCGCTACGTGCTCTGCGCCTTGCTCAACATTACCACTCGGGGCCAGGACGACAACGGCCTCTCCGCGGCGACGCTGAAACTCGTCACCACCTTCCAGGCCGCTCAGATCAAGAAGCTCATCGCCGACTGCCCGGCCGCCACGCAGGAGTGGTTCGCCGGCAAATATGGGGACGCGGGCCGAGTCCCCCGGAACGACTTCGACAAGCTGCGCGCCTCCCTACAGAAGCGCGTGAAGTCCAGCCGTTCACATCACTGATCAGTCGGCGGGCACGGCCTCGCCGAATAGCCTGTATTTCGAGGAGGAAAAGATCATGCAGATACTAACAGTAGAGCAGGGCACGCCGGAGTGGCATGCCGCGCGTCTCGGCATCGTCACCATGTCCGAGCTCAAGACGTTGCTGGTCAAGGGTAAAGGGCCTGGTGGATTCGGTGCCGGCGCCGTCAGCTATATGCATCAGCTGATCGGTGAACGCATCACGGGAGAAGCGGCAGACGCTTTCACGGGCAATGCGCACACGCAGCGTGGCCACGAACTGGAACCGGTCGCGCGTGAGCTCTACCAAGAAGCCATTGGGCGATCTCGTCTGGAGCAGGTGGGCATCATTCTCAATCATGGGGTGGGCTATTCGCCTGACTGCCTCGTGGGTAACGATGGCTTAGTCGAGATCAAGACTAAACTGCCCAAATATCAAATCGAATTGCTTCTAGCTGGAGAAATACCCGCTGAGCACATTGCTCAGTGCCAGGGCGGCTTGTGGGTTAGTGAACGAGAGTGGATTGACTTCGTCAGTTACTGGCCGGGAATGCCGCTGTTTGTGAAGCGGGCCTATCGGGATGAGGCGTTGATTCAAACCATAGCGGAGCGCGTGGAGGTGTTTCATGATGAGATGGAGCGAAGGTTAGGTTCAGTAATGGCAGCTTGAGTTAGTCTGAACTTAGCCTTTGGAAATTCCGACTGGTGTTTTAGATGAAAGTCTATGCCGGTTCTAAACCTCAATGCGATATTTGGCGCCGCCTGCGGGTGGCGCCGAGTCCGGAAACTGTTTCTTATTTTTTTGATGTCATGGCTTTGAGATAGGGGGGGCTTTCTATGATAATTCCAATAAGTGGATTTTAATGAGTTGTTATCCTGGCCCGTTATGAAGGGCTATGAGGTGTTTAACAGAGACGAGGGCTATCCAGCAGCTACTGTCTTGGTTGGAGTGAGTGTTAGATTAGGTTGCCTCTTCAGCTTAGTTGCCGTTTTGAGTGTCGATGGAGGGTAGATAATCTCCTGGTTGCGATATGAAGCCTGTGCCTACAGGTTGTAGCCTTTTTTCTCTTAGTCTGTATCTTCCCTACCTAGTCGTGTTCTTCAAAGACCTTTAGCCATCCGCGAAGTAAGTTTAATTTTTTGTGGTGGTGCATTGCTGAACTTTCAATAGCATTTGCGAAACATGATCGATTGCTGTTTTTCGAATCACTCGCACACTTCGTCTCTTTCCATGATTTTAGAGGCTATCCAGTCTTCAACTTCCCTTTCTACCCAAGCGACATTTCTTTCTCCTAAAGAAACTGGCTTTGGAAACCTGTTTTCAGAAATGTATTTGTAAACAGTGGACCGCGCCAGGCCAGTTTGAAACATCACGTCTTTCAGTTTGATTAATCTCATGTCTACGAGGCTCCATATTCGTCTCATGAGATTCGCCATGCCTGTAATATTTAACTTTACCAATTTCATTGGAGCCTAGGGCGTGTTCGCCTTTTTCACTGAATGGGGTTGGCCGGCAGGTTCGAGTCGAGAGGGCGGGCCACCATGTGCGTATTCTGATACCAGCTCCTGACATGAGGCCAAGCATGATTCTGGCAATGTCAGGTACCGGGATCATTGGTAACTTATTGATTTTTTTGTCTCCTGGTAAATTATGGCCATCATGCTCCTCTGAAAATCCTTCGCAAAGCTGACGAAAAAATTACTCAATTGGATTGAAAAAATGCCGATAAAGCTACGAGAGGGTTACGTAGTTCTATAGCGATTCAGAGGGTGGAGGTTTACTTTGGCGGCATTGAATAGAGGTTCTGTTTTTAATCGACTGACATTAAGCTGTGCTAGACATTGTCGTGGCTATGCGAGTGTTATAAACAATGATGAGTCGGGCTCATTTAAGGTTGCGCCGACGCGAGAGTCGATTGAAAACTACTTTTTCGAAATAGATCCGGCATTGGTGCCGGAGAAAATAGAAAGCTTGTTGTTATGGGAAAATAGCAGGTTACTACCAGGTGATGAATTTCTGTGGCTGAGAAATAATTCCAGAGCGTGTGTGTTTGTTTGGTTGTTGCTCAAGACTTCGTCTAATGGCCAGCTCAATCAGCTGTCTGGCAACACTTGGCTGACTTCTATTAAGCCGGAGGAGGCTGATGGCTTTTTTGATAGCGTCTTAAGTGAGGGAGGTGTTGACGTAGTGGGTACGCACTATGATGAGATAGTTTTTTTCTTCGATTCATGGAATGGGCTAATTCAACACAAGGCAAAATTAATGTTAAGCATGCACTCCACATGGTCGGAAGTGTATGAGAATAGAGAGAACTTGTCTTGGTTTAATCAGCAAGATACCGAACAATGTCAATGGGTTTGGATGTATTTGAGACAAAATCTAAATGTTTGCAGTCATTTTTATCCTGAAAATTCTGATGACGAATATCGGTACGCATGTGCTGTCTTAGACTTTTGGAATCCTGTAAAAAGTGAGAAAGTGCTTTTTATGATGAGGCTTAAGAAGGCATGGGGCCAGAAGCTCTACAGAAGAAATCAGGCTGGTAAAAAGCCATTGAATACCTACATTAGCCAAGACGCTAAAAAGAAGTTGAAGTCTCTATCCAAAAAGAGAGAAGAAAATATGAAGGCGACCTTAGAAGCCATTATCATGGAGGCTTACAGAAGAGAGTTCTAAGGTTATATTCAGTTGAGTTTATGAATTAAGCCGCTATTTGAAACTTCGAAGGTCGGTTGTAACCGACTTTCGAAGTTAAATGTTTATTTAGTTAGTTAACTGTAGGGTCCCGGATGATCAGATCGCCTATAGAAGTTATCCTCTGCTAGCAGCGAGGGAGCTTCTTCAGCAATTCATCCGGGAGCAAGTTCATGGACATCAAGCTGCATAAACAAGCGACCACGACACCGAAGATCCGTGCCGAGATCCAGGCAGCGCCCTCCAGCATCACGGATAGCAAGCTGGCCCGCCAGTATGGTGTCGCCACCACGACCATACGGCGCTGGCGGTACCGTGACGATGTCCATGATCGATCGCACACGCGTCACAACCTGCTGGCCACGCTCACGCCCGAGCAGGAGGAGGTGCTGATCGCAGCGCGCGAATTCCTTCGCCTCGGTCTGGATGATCTCCTCGTCGTGGCGCGTGAGTTCCTGAACTCCCGGTTGTCTCGCTCCGGCCTGCATCGCATGCTCCAGCGGCGCGACGTGCCGACACTAGCGGAACTGGCTCGGCAGGACGTCGGAGATGACGAGAAGCCGAGGCACAAGCCCTTCAAAGACTACGAACCGGGGTATGTGCACATCGACATCAAGCACCTGCCTCAGATGCCCGATGAGGAGCAAAAACGCTACCTGTACGTCGCCATCGATCGCGCCACGCGTTGGGTGTATCTGGAGATCCGAAGCAGTCAGTCCGCGAAGGATGCTCGCGCGTTCATGAAGCAGGTGGAAGAGAAGGCGCCCTTCAAGATCCAGACGGTGCTGACTGACAACGGCAAATCCTTTACCGATCGCTTCACACGTGCAGGTGAGCGCAAGCCCAGCGGCCGGCATCCATTTGACCAGGAGTGCCAGGCACATGACATTGAACACCGCCTGATCAAGCCGGGAAAGCCGCAAACGAACGGCATGGTGGAGCGCTTCAACGGCCGCATCAGCGACGTGCTGGCGACTCGGCGCTATGCCTCAGGCGAGGACCTGGAACAGACGCTGAAACGCTATACCTGGCTGTACAATCACCACATCCCGCAGAAGGCACTGCACCATCAATCACCTATTGCGATGATGAAAGAATGGCAGACTAAACGGCCTGACTTATTTACCAGGCGGGTGGTTAATCACACGGGACCCGACAGTTAACGGCTCAACTAGCTTGGCAACCTTTTTGTGAGCCAGCTTGCGCTCTTCGAAATAGTCGTAGCGGTCGTATATGCCCTCTACTCCTTTGATTTTATGATTGAGACATCGCTCAGCAACATGCCCGGGAGTACCCACTGAGGCTAGTAAACTTCGACATGTGCGGCGTAGGTCATGGACCGTGAATACGGGTATGTCGCCCATTCGGTTCTCTGGCTGCTGCTTGCCTGGTTCCCGACCGAAAAGCTTGGCAATAGCGTGGTTCAAAGTGTCCTTCCCCATGTGAGGGAGCTTGCTGCTGCGCCGGTTGGGAAACACGAACTCAGAGCCGCAGGCGCGAACTTGAAGCTCTTGAAACCAGTCAACGGCTTGGGAAGGCAACGGTACGATCATACCGACGCCCGACTTGCTGCGCGCTCCAGGTAGCTCCCACTGACTTTGCTCCAAGTCGAACTCCTCCCACTTGGCTTCGGTAAGCTCGGTTTTTCTCGTTCCTAATACGATCAGTAGAGCGCAGGCGAGATAGTTCTCCCGAGTAAAGCTCGAGCGATTTTCGCGAAATACCGCAAAGACTTTGCTTATCTCATCCAGCGTCAGTGCGCGGTCACGGCTCTTCTCTACGCCGCCAGCATCATTGACGTTAAACGCTGAGGCCGGATTGTAAGTGATCAGCCCGAGCTTAACGGCATGATTGAAGAGCTGCTTCAGATACATCAGCGTGTCGTTGGCAGTGGTGGGCCGTCCACTGGCTGAGACTTTCCTGATGATGTCTCGAACATCCATCGGAGTGACCGCGTCGATCTCCCGCTCTCCGATGCTGGGCTCCACCTCCTTACGGTACACGCGCTTTGGGATGTGGGGATGCTTGAGACGTTTCTCCAAATCGGGATACCAGTCAGCGAACAGGTCGTTCACGGTTCTGATCGAAACCTGCTGCACCCGTTTACGCGACTCGATGGGATCGACACCTGCTTGAAGCGACCGTTGGTGCTCCAGCGTCGTCGACCGAGCATCGGCCAGTGAAAGATGCGCATGCTTACCCAGTGACATTTCACGACGCTTACCAGATAGCGAATAGCGCAGCATCCAGTAAGCGGCTCCCTTTTTGGGAATCATCAGGTACAAACCGCCGCCATCACTATATCGCCCAGAAGATCCATCCTTGACGAGCGACTGTACTTTTTTGGCGTTGAGGCTTCCCACTGTCGTTAGTCCTTCCCCGGTAAGGTATCTGATCTCTACCCATCCCCTTCTCTAGATGCAGTCCGCGCCAGGCTGGGGCTCACCGTTTGAGCTTGGCGAATACGGCGGCATTAAGAGAGTGGGTGGGTAGTACCTCCGATTGTGAAGGAGGGTTTTTGGGGAGGCAACAATTTTACTCCCCATATTACTCCCCGGTGAGAGATGGATTTAGCGGGATGCCAATAGACATTCATGGACAGGTGTTGGAGAAAAACAACGTAAATTCAGCGGTATATGGAATATCTGAGAGCTGTGTGGATGTTACTCTATATTCTGAATCTGCTCCCGCATCTGCTCGATCAGCACCTTCAATTCCACCGCGCAGCGGGTGGTGTCGGCGACGACGGCCTTGGAGGAGAGGGTGTTGGCTTCGCGGTTGAGTTCCTGCATCAGGAAATCGAGGCGGCGGCCGATCGGCCCTTTCTGTTTCAACTGGCGTTCCACTTCGGTGACGTGGGTTTCCAGCCGGTCGAGTTCTTCGGCGACATCCGCCTTGTGGGCCAGCATCACCATTTCCGCTTCCAGGCGTTGCGGGTCGAGTTCGGTCTTGGCGCTCTCCAGTCGTTCCAGTAGCTGGGTACGCTGGCGCTCGAGAATCGTCGGCAGGTGCTCGCGCACGGTCGCTACCTGTTCGCGGATGCCGCTCAGACGCTCGCGAATCAGTTCCGCCAGGCGCTCGCCTTCGCGGGCGCGGCCGGCATCCAGATCCTCGAGTGCGGCGTCGAACAGCGCGAGTCCGGCGGCTTTGACCTGATCGATATCCAGGCGCTGGGTGGCCATCACGCCAGGATGGGCGAGCAGCTCCAGTGCGTTGGGCATCGGCGCTTCCGGGAGCTGGGCGCGGATCTGCTCCAGCGCCTGGGAGAGGGCGGCGAGCTGATCGGCGTTGATCCCGGGGGCGGCGCTATCCTCGGCGGGGTCGAAACGCAGCGAGCACTCCACCTTGCCGCGGGCGAGGCGCTGGCGCATGGCATCGCGAAAGTGCGGTTCGAGATCGCGCAGGGTATCGGGAAGGCGGAAGTGGGGCTCCAGGTAGCGCTGATTCACCGAGCGCAGTTCGAGCTGCAGGCTGCCCCAGTCGGCATCACGGGTCTGGCGTGAGAAGGCGGTCATGCTGTGGGGCATGGAAGTTCCTTGGGTCGTCGAGCTGATCGATCGAGTGTAACCCATCCGTGAAGCCGTTGGCCGCCGCTCGCCAGCGGTGAATGTGCAGCCGAGCCGTGTAGAATGGCCGGCCTGCTGTGAAGCGTCGAAGGCGTGGCGCTTCTGTCATTGATGTTTTGGATCGAGAGGCTTTCATGCGCCCGAGTGGACGACAACCCGATCAGCCCCGCGAGGTCACGCTGACCCGCGGTTTTACCCGTCACGCCGAAGGCTCGGTGCTGGTGAGCTTCGGGGATACCCAGGTGCTGTGCAACGCCAGCGTCGAAGCCGGTGTGCCGCGCTGGTTGCGCGGCAAGAACCAGGGCTGGGTGACCGCCGAGTACGGCATGCTGCCGCGGGCGACCCATACCCGCGGCGGCCGTGAGGCGGCGCGAGGCAAGCAGGGCGGGCGCACGCTGGAGATCCAGCGCCTGATCGGCCGCAGCTTGCGCGCGGCGGTGGACCTGAAGAAGCTCGGCGAGTTCACCATCACGGTCGACTGCGACGTGCTGCAGGCCGATGGCGGCACCCGTACCGCGTCGATCACCGGGGCCTGTGTGGCGCTGATCGAGGCGCTGCAGTACATGCAGCGCAAGAAGATGATCAAGACCGATCCGTTCCGCCAGTTGGTCAGCTCGATCTCGGTGGGCGTCTACAAGGGCACGCCGGTGCTCGATCTGGACTATCCGGAAGACAGCGCCGCCGACACCGACATGAACGTGGTGATGACCGAGGACGGCAAGCTGATCGAGGTGCAGGGCACGGCGGAGGCCGAAGCGTTTTCCCGCGCCGAGCTCAACGGCATGCTCGACCTGGCCGAGAGTGGCTGTCAGGCCCTGTTTGCCAAGCAGCATGAAGCGCTGGGCATTCGCCGCTGATTCGCTGCCGTGATGGCGGCCGCATGGGCCGCCATCCTGGGTTTCTCTCCGATTTTCTCTTCTCTTTTCGCGGTTCTCTCTCAGGGATTTCGACTTCCGGCTGACTGGCTGGTCATTGTCGCTCGGCGGGCTCAGGCCCGGCGGCAGGGCCCGGTATTTCTACTAGACTAAAGTCCAAGCACTGGGGCCTCGGCTTGGAGGCTCCATTCGCTGTTCTCTTCAGTCATCGGGGCTGCCCGGCATCTGACCTCGCCGGGAGTCCAGTCAACCCAGGGAGACTCTCGTGGCCGAACCGAATATTGCGGACCTCATCATCGAGACGCTGGACCGCGCCGGCGTGCGCAACATCTGGGGGCTGCCGGGCGACTCGCTCAATGGCCTGACCGAGAGCCTGCGACGCCAGGAGCGGATTCGCTGGCGCGGCGTGCGCCACGAGGAGGTGGCGGCACTCGCGGCCAGCGCCGAGGCCGATGCCACCAAGCGTCTGTCGGTCTGCGCCGGCTCCTGCGGCCCGGGCAATCTGCATCTGATCAACGGTCTGTACGAGGCCCAGCGCGCCAATGTGCCGATGCTGGCGATCGCCGCGCAGATCCCCTCCAGCGAGATCGGCCTGGGCTACTTCCAGGAGACGCATCCCGAGAACCTGTTCCGTGAGTGCAGCGACTACTGCGAGCTGGTGTCGTCGCCGGCGCAGATGCCGCGGGTGCTGGAGACCGCCATGAACGTGGCGATCACCCAGCGCAGCGTGGCGGTGATCGTGATACCGGGGGACATTGCGCTGCAGCCGGCACCGGTCAAGGCCTCGAGCTGGTCCGATCCGGTGCGCGCCGTGCCGGTGCCGCCCGCGCCTGCACTCGATGAGCTGGCCGAATTGATCAATGGTCAGGAGCGTGTGGCGATTCTCGGCGGCTACGGCTGCGACGGCTATCACGATCAGGTCGTCGCCCTGGCCGAACGACTGAAGGCACCGGTCGTCCATGCGCTGCGCGGCAAGCAGTCGCTGGAGTACGACAATCCCTATGACGTCGGCATGACCGGGCTGATCGGCTTCAGCTCCGGCTATCACGCGCTCAAGGATTGCGACTTCCTGCTGATGCTGGGAACCAACTTTCCCTATCGCGACTTCTTCCCCGAGCACGGCAGGATCGTCCAGATCGACGAGCGTGGCCCTCACCTGGGCCGGCGCAGTCCGTTGCTGAAGGGACTGGTGGGCGATATCGGCGCTACCCTCGAGGCGCTGCTGCCGCGTCTGACCGAGAAGACCGATCGGGATTTCCTCGACGATGCCCAGAAGGATTACCGCAAGGCGCGCAAGGGGCTCGACGACCTCGCCACCCCGCGCGGCAGCGGCGAGCCGCTGCATCCGCAATACCTGACCGCGCGAGTGAGCGAGCTGGCCACCGGCGATGCCGTGTTCACCTGCGACGTCGGCACGCCGACGGTGTGGGCGGCGCGCTACCTGGCCATGAACGGTCAGCGAAGGCTGACCGGCTCGTTCATGCACGGCTCGATGGCCACCGCGGTACCCCAGGCGATGGGTTGGCAGGCGACCTTCCCCGAGCGCCAGGTGGTGGCGCTGGCCGGCGATGGCGGTGTCAGCATGCTGATGGGGGATCTGATCACGCTGGTCGAGCATCAGTTGCCGGTGAAGATCGTGGTCTACAACAACCACACGCTGGGCTTCGTGGCGATGGAGATGAAAGCGGCGGGCTTCGTCGACGAAGTCACCAACCTGCCGGCGGCGGATTTCGCCAAGGTCGCCGAGTCGCTGGGCATGTTCAGCGTCCGTGTCGAATCCTCCGACGCCATCGACGCTGCGTTGCGCGAGGCGTTCGCGCATGACGGCCCGGCGCTGGTCGACGTGCGCACCGCCAAGCAGGAGTTGTCGATTCCGCCGCGTATCCAGGCCGAGCAGGCCAAGGGCTTCAGCCTCTACACCATGCGCGCGGTGATGAGCGGTCGCGGCGACGAAGTGGTCGATCTGGCCAAGACCAACTGGCCGTGGCGGCGCAAGAAGTAGACGACGACAACCGCGATGATGCCGTCGCCCGGCCCTCTCGCCGGCGGGCGACGGCGATCTCCGATCAGCTCGGGCTGGTGGAAGGGCCGAGCGCCAATAGCCCCGAGGCCAGTTGGCGGAAAGCGTCGGTGGCCCTGTCCAGCACGTCAGCATCATCGCTGGCGGCGACCCAGAGCGCGGCGTTGAGCGCCGCGCCATTGATCAGCCGGGCGGCGGCTTCCACGTCCACCGGCTTGACGACTCCCTCCCTGCTCAACGCCTCCAGCGTCGTCATCGTCGCCAGCAGGCAGCGGTTCTGGCTCGGCCACTGGGAGGGATCTCCCAGCACCGCCGGGCCATCCAGCAGCACGATGCGCTGGATCTCGGGATCGCGCGCCAGCTCGATGTAGGCACCACCCTCCGCCAGCAGTGCCTCCCAGGCATCGGTATGGCGCTGCCCGATCTCGTGGGCACGGGCGGCCATCTCGCTGTCGAGTCGATCGACCACGGCGGCGAGCAGGCCCCGCTTGTCACCGAAGTGATGATAGAGCGCGCCGCGGGTCAGGCCGGCGCGGGCGGTGAGCTCGTCCATCGAGGCGCCGGCGTAGCCCTTCTCGGCGAAGGCCGCTCGCGCGGCATCGATCAGCTTGGCGCGGGTCTCTTCCAGCATTTCGGCGCGACTACGTCGGGTCATGATCTCTCCTGTGTTCAAGACGGCTTCGTCCGTTCCGCCGCAAGGGTATCGCGAGACGACGAGTATTGGCATACGCAGCGTATATTAATTTGACATACATCGCGTATGTGTCGTTAATATACGTGTCGTATGTCAATTCTCTGGCGCTCTCGCGCGTCGCGCTGTCCCAAGGAGTCAAACCATGTTGCAAGCTCAGCCTACCCAGTCGCCGCAGCCGGTCTTTCCCGCCAACCGTAGTGCGCTTTACGAGAAGCACGGCTACTCGGCCGCGATTCGCTCCGGGGATCTGCTGTTCGTCTCCGGCCAGGTCGGCAGCCGCGAGGATGGCTCGCCGGAGCCCGATTTCGAACGCCAGGTCGCGCTCGCCTTCGACAATCTAAAAGCGGTGTTGGCCGCCGCCGGCTGCGGGCTGGAGGATCTCGTCGACGTCACCACCTTCCACACCGATCCGGAGCATCAGTTCGATACGGTGCTGGCGACCAAGTCGCGCCACTTTCCGGCGCCGCCCTATCCCAACTGGACCGCCGTGGGCGTGAACTGGCTGGCCGGATTCGATTTCGAGATCAAGGTGGTGGCGCGGATTCCGAACGGCGCCTGATACCAGTTGCCCCCAACGACGAACGCCCCGCGATGGCGGGGCGTTTTCATCTCAGCGGCAAGATCCTGCCAGCGAGGCGCCGGGATTACGGCGGGTCAGGCGATCAGGATTTTTCCTCGATCATCTTTTCGCGCGCCAGACGTGCCTGCTCTTCCTCGTAGGTGGGGAAGTCGACATAGCCTCGGGCGTCACCGCCGTAGAAGGTATCCGGGTCGAACTCGGCCAGCGGCCAGTCGTGCTGCAGGCGCTCGACCAGGTCCGGGTTGGAGGTGAAGTAGCGACCGAATACCGGCAGGTCGATGGTACCTTCATCGACCAGCTTCTGCGCTTCCGCCTTGTCGAGATTGCCGGCGAACAGCAGCGTGCCGCGATAGGTGTCGCGGAACTGACGCAGGAACTCCCGCGGCAGGCCATCCTGCCCCTGGGCGCCCTGGTCCATCAGGTGGACGTAGGCCAGGCCACGCTTGCTCAGCTCGGCGGCGAGATAGAGATAGGTCCCTTCGATATCGTCGTAGCTCGGCATATCGAACAGGGTGCCGTAAGGCGTCAGGCGCACGCCGACACGATGCGCGCCGATCAGCGCGATCGAGGCGTCGATCGCCTCGAGCAGCAGCCGGCAACGGTTCTCGCGCGAACCGCCGTAGTCGTCGGTGCGGTCGTTGAGGCCGGCGTTGATGAACTGCTCGAGCAGGTAGCCGTTGGCCCCGTGCAGTTCGACGCCGTCGAAGCCGGCATTACGCGCGTTCAGCGCCGCCTGGGCGAAGTCGTCGACGAGCCGGCGGCACTCTTCGGTGGTGGCCGCGCGCGGCGTCGTCGCCGCCAGCATGTCGGGCTGACCGTCTTCGTTGTAGCCGAACGCCATGCCGCCCTGCTTGGCGCTGCTGCTGATCGGCGCGGCGCCGTTGAGCTGGATCGAGGTGTGCGAGACACGGCCGACGTGCCAGGTCTGGCAGAAGATGACCCCGCCGCACTCGTGAACGGCCTGGGTCGCTTTCTTCCAGCCGGCGATCTGGTCCGGCCCGTAGATGCCTGGATTGAACAGGTAACCCTGGCCCTCGCGGGAGATCGGGCTGCCCTCGGAAATGATCAGCCCGGCGCTGGCGCGCTGACGATAGTAGAGGGCGCCCATCTCGTCGGGGATGTCGCCCTTGGCGCGGGCCCGGGTCATCGGGGCCATGACGATGCGATTGTTGAGGCGCGTACCGGCAAGATCGAACGGTTCGAATAGCGATGTCATATCGTGAACTCCTTTTTATGCCGACATTCGGCCGCGGTAATGGCCGGCCAAACGCAGAGCGAGCCCGAAAGGGCTCGCTCGAATAGACCAAAGTCTAGGCAACGATTAGCCGACCAACAATGAAGCCTGACGACCGGGTCGATAGAGGGAATCTATCGCGGGCCGGGCCGAATCGCCGGCCGGTTCACACCACCGAGGTCATGCCGCCATCGACGAACACGTTCTGCCCGGAGACGAAGTCGGACGCCCCGGAGCAGAGGTAGACCAGCGTGCCGACCAGCTCCTCGACCTGGCCCCAGCGCTGGGCCGGCGTGCGCTTCTCGATCCAGGCGTTGAAATCGGCGTCCTGCCACAAGGCCTGGTTCATGTCGGTCTGGAAGTAGCCGGGGGATAGGCAGTTGACCTGGATGCCGTAGCGCGCCAGGTCCGCCGCCATGCCCTGGGTCAGCAGCGCCACGCCGCCCTTGGAGGCGGCGTAGGGCACGATGGTTTCGCGGGCCAGCTTCGACTGCACCGAGCCGACATTGACGATCTTGCCGCTGCCGCGCTCGGACATCGCCGGACTCAGCGCCCTGGAGACGTAGAAGGCGCTGGAGAGATTCGTCGCCAGCACGGCGTCCCAGTCGGCGGGGTCGAAGTCGTTGAAGGGCGCCCGCTTCTGCAGGCCGGCGTTGTTGACCAGGATGTCCGGCACGCCGAGTCGTTCGATCAACGCGGCAGTGGTGGCTTTCACGGCCTCGGCATCGGTGACGTCGAAGGCTACGGCGTCGACCTGGGCCCCGGTCTCTGCCGCCAGTATCCGCGCGGCCTCGTCGGCGGCTTCCTGGCGGCGTCCGTGAAGGATGACATGAGCGCCGCGCTCGGCCAGCCCGCGGGCTAGGGCGTTGCCCAGGCCGCGGGTCGAGCCGGTGACCAGCGCCAGCCGGTCGCGAATGTCGAAAAGGTCTTTCATCGATACTCCTTGCCGCCAAAAACGGATCTGGCGGGTCAGTGGCCTAGAAAATCAGATAGACGATGCAGGCGAGCAGGAAGCCCACCACCGATTCCAGCGCCTGCTGCACGGTCCAGGTCATCAGCGTGGTCTTGACGTCCATGCCCAAAAGCCGCCCCACCAGCCAGAAGCCGGAGTCGTTGACGTGGCCGGCGAATACCGAGCCGGCAGCGGTGGCGAGGGTGATCGCGACGATCTGCATGGCCGAGAAGTCGCCGCTGGCGACGGCGGGCGCCATCAGCCCGGCGGCGGTGACCAGCGCCACCGTGGCCGAGCCCTGGGCCAGGCGCATCACCACCGCGACCAGGTAGGCGGCGACGATCACCGGCATGCCCAGGTCGCTCATCGAGTCGGAGAGCGCATCGCCGATGCCGGAGGCCTGCAGCACCCCGCCGAACATGCCGCCGGCGCCGGTGATCAGGATCACCGAGCAGATCGGCCCCAGCGAGGAGTCGACGATCTTCTCCAGCGCGCTGCCGCCTTCACCGCGGCGGCTGCCCAGCACGTAGATCGCCACCAGCACCGAGATCAGCAGCGCGATCGGCGTCTCGCCCAGTGAGGAGAGGAACTGGAACCAGGTGGCGTCGCTGTCGGCCACGCCGGCAGCGCGGGCGAAGTCGAGCCCGGTATTGAGAAAGATCAACGCCAGCGGCAACAGCAGTAGCGCAATGACCGTACCCACGCTGGGCGGATTCTCGATCGTGTCGTTGTCCTGGCCGCCGAACAGGCTGACTTCCAGCTTGAAGTCGAAACGGCTGGCGGCGAAACGCCCCCACAGGTAACCCGAGAGGTACCACATCGGGAAGGCGATGAGGATGCCCACCAGCAGCACCAGGCCCAGGTTGGCGCCGTAGAGCTCGGTGGCGGTGACCGGGCCGGGATGGGGCGGCACGAACACGTGCATCACTGAAAACGCCGCCGCCGCCGGCAGGGCGTAGAGCAGCACCGGGCCGCCGAGGCGTTTCGCCACCGCGAAGATGATCGGCAGCATCACGATCAGCCCGGCGTCGAAGAAGATCGGGAAGCCCATGATCAGCGAGGCGATACCCAGCGCGAACGGGGCGCGGGACTCGCCGAACAGCGACACCATCCGTTCGGCCAGCACCTGGGCGCCGCCGGAGTGCTCCACCAGCTTGCCGAGCATGGCGCCGAAACCGACCAGCAGCGCCACCGAGCCCAGCGTGCCGGCGAAGCTGTCGGTCATGGTATCGACGATGGCACCGGCCGGGATGCCGGTGGCAAAGGCGGTCAGCAGGCTGACCAGCACCAGGGTGGGAAAGGCGTGTAGATGAAAGCGGATGATCAGTACCAGTAGCAGGGCGATCGCGGCGGCGGCGATGCCGAGCAACGGCCCTGCGGTCAGGGTTTGCGTCCAGTCGTCCATGAAGCTCTCCCGGAAGGGGTGGTTACCGTCCCACGGTTGCATGAAGTCATATGTCTAAAAATACGACATTGGTTTGCCGCTCTCGCCCTCTGCTCGTTCGATGGCGCCGGAGGCTCGTCGCCTCCGTATCGGTGACGTGGTTTATTTACTACGTCGGTAGCCGGCGGGCTCGATAATTTGAACAATCCTCAGGTGCGATCAACACTTGAAGGGTCACCCTCATCGTCGGACAGCCAACCATGTATCGCCAATGTTTTTATTTTCTGACGGCCGCGTTGATCGCGGCCACTCTCGTCATCGGCATTTTCTGGTCCCCGCTACTGTGGTTGCTGCTTCTCTGGATACCGCTGGCCCTCGTCGGCTGGCGGGATCTGCGCTCGCCACACAACGTGCTCTACAACTACCCGCTGATCGGTCATCTGCGCTATATGCTCGAGTTCGTGCGCCCGGAGCTCCGTCAATATTTCTTCGAATCCGAGACCAGCGGCCGGCCGTTTTCGCGCGAGCAGCGCAACCTGATCAATGCGCGCGCCGACGGTACCGGGGATACCTCGCCGTTCGGCACCATCCGCGATGTCGATGCGCCCGGCTACAACCTCTCCTACCACTCCATCCAGCCCGGCAAGGTGCCGGATGAGGCGCGCTGGATCACCATTGGCGGGCCCCAATGTACCCGGCCCTATCGCTCGTCGCGGCTCAACATCTCGGCGATGAGTTTCGGCTCGCTCTCGGGCAACGCCATCGAGGCGATGAACCTGGGTGCCAAGCAGGGCGGCTTTGCCCACGACACCGGCGAGGGCGCGATCAGCCCCTATCACGAGAAGCATGGCGGCGATCTGATCTGGGAGCTGGGTACGGCCTACTTCGGCTGCCGCCACGACAATGGCCGCTTCGACGCCGAGACGTTCCGGGAGAAGGCGTGCCGGGACCAGGTCAAGATGGTGGAGATCAAGATATCCCAGGGTGCCAAGCCCTCTCATGGCGGGTTGCTGCCGGGGGCCAAGGTCAACCAGGAGATCGCCAGCACGCGCCAGATCGAGGCGGGGCAGGATTGCGCCTCCCCCTCTTCACACCCTGAATTTTCCACCCCGCGCGAATTGATGGCGTTCGTCGCGCGCCTGCGTGAACTCAGCGATGGCAGGCCCGTCGGGATCAAGCTCTGCCTGGGCAAGCGCAGCGAATTCCTGAGTATCTGCAAGGCGATGATCGAGACCGGCACGCTGGTCGATTTCATCGTCATCGATGGTGCCGAGGGCGGTACCGGGGCCGCGCCGCAGGAGTTCTCGGACAGTCTCGGCGTGTTCATCGACGACGCCGTGCCGTTCGTCGACAATGCCCTGCGCGGCGTCGGCCTGCGCGACAAGATCCGCCTCGTCGCCAGCGGCAAGGTGGCACTGGGCTACGACATGGTGGTTAAGACCGCGCTCGGCGCCGACATGTGCAACGCCGCGCGCCCGTTCATGTTCGCGGTCGGCTGCATCCAGGCCCGTCGCTGCCATACCAACAAGTGCCCGACCGGGGTGGCGACCCAGGACCCCAAGCGCTCCCGGGCGATCAACGTGCCGGAAAAGGCCGAGCGGGTGGCCCGCTATCATCAGGCCACGCTGGATGGTTTCGCCGCGCTCACCGGTGCCATGGGACTCTCGCACTTCGACGAGCTGACCCCGGACCACATTCGCCATCGCAGCGGTTACGCGCCGGCTCGCGGCTACAGCGATTTCGAAATGCCGGCGCTGGAGGCCGGCCAGTTGCTCGGCGACGACGTGCCCGAGGTGTGGCAGGCCGAATGGCGGGCCGCCGGCGTGGATCGGTTCTAAACTCGCCTTGCCGTCGACCGACGCATGCTAGGCTCGACGGCACCCTGATGGTCTGGAGAACGCCATGCTTCGCTTCCCCCCTTATCGTTATCGCTCGGCCGATCCGGATATCGCCGGTTCGCCGGGCGAGGATTCGTATCGCTGGCTGGAAGCGGTCGACAGCCCAGAGGCGCTGGCCTGGGTCGAGGCGCAGAACCGGCGGACGCTCGCACGCTTCGAGGACGCCGAGTTCGACGCCTTGCAGACGGGATTGCGCCAGATTCTCGACGCCGACGACCGGATTCCGTTCGTGGTCAAGCGCGGCGAGCACTACTACAACTTCTGGCAGGACGCCGAGCACCCGCGCGGCCTGTGGCGGCGCACCACGTGGGCGTCCTACCGTCAGTCACGGCCGGCGTGGGAGGTGCTGATCGACGTCGACGCGCTCGACGCCGCCGAGGGCGAGAACTGGGTCTGGCATGGCGCCAGTTGCCTGGAGCCGAAGACGCCGGACGCTCCCTGGGAGCGGGCGCTGGTATCACTCTCCCGCGGTGGCGCGGATGCCGACGTGACCCGCGAGTTCGACCTGGTCGACAAGCGCTGGGTCGGGCACGACGGTCACGGCGAGGCCGGTTTCGAGCGCCCGGAGGCCAAGGGCGGCATGACCTGGATCGATCGCGACACGGTGTTCGTCTATACCGATTTCGGTGCGGACTCCCTGACCAGCTCCGGCTACCCGCGCTGCGTCAAGCGCTGGCGGCGGGGCCAGCCACTGAGTGCTGCCGAAACGCTGTTCGAGGCGGACCGCCAGGACCTGATGGCGCTGGCGTTCCATGACAGCACCCGCGGCTTCGAGCGCGATTTCATCCATCACGCGCTGGCCTTCTACGAGCAGCGCCTGATCGAGCTCATGCCCGACGGCGAGACCTTCCCCATCGAGGTGCCGCTGTCAGCGCAGGCGGTGGTGCATCGTGAGTGGTTGCTGGTGCATCTGCGCGACGACTGGCGACTCGAAGAGAACGACCGGAGTTTCCAAAGCGGCGCGCTGCTGGCGATCGACTACGACACCTTCAAGCGCGGTGGCCGGGATTTCACCACCCTGTTCACGCCGGATGCACACCGCTCGCTGGAAGGGTTCGAGTGGACGCGCCATTACCTGGTGCTGGATATCCTCGAGGACGTCAAGCACCGGCTGCAGGTGCTGACGCCGGGGCAGGGCGACGGCTGGTCGCCGCGTCCGCTGGCCGGCTTGCCCGCCACCGGCGAGATCGGCGTCGCGGCGGTGGACGATGAAGAGAGCGACGAAGTCTTTCTGATCGTCACCGACTATCTCACCCCGACATCGCTGTTGAAGATGGATCTGGCACGGACCCCGTCGGCTCGGCCGGAGAGCGACGCGGAAACGATCAAGCGCGCGCCGAGCTTCTTCGAGGCCGACGGCATGCAGGTGACGCAACGTTTCGCCACCAGCCTGGACGGCACGTCGATTCCCTATTTTCTGGTGCTGCCGGCGGATGTGGGGCGGGAGAGGCCGAATGCGCCCTTGCCGACGCTGCTCTACGGCTACGGCGGCTTCGAGATCTCGCTCACGCCGCACTACATCGCCGGGGCCGGGTGCAGCTGGCTTTCGCGCGGCGGCGCCTACGTGGTGGCCAATATCCGGGGCGGTGGCGAATATGGCCCGCGCTGGCATCGCGCCGCGCTCAAGGGCGAGCGCCACAAGGCCTTCGAGGATTTCGCCGCCGTCGCCGAAGATCTGGTGGCGACCGGCATCACCACGCCGCGTCAGCTGGGCATCCAGGGCGGTTCGAACGGGGGACTGCTGGTCGGCAACATGATCACCCGCTATCCGGATCACTTCGCCGCCGCGGTGTGTGAAGTGCCGCTGCTCGACATGCAGCGTTATCACCAGCTGCTGGCGGGCGCCTCGTGGATGGCCGAGTACGGCGATCCGGACAGCGACGACTGGGAGCGCTTCCTGAAGGACTACTCGCCCTATCACAACCTGCGCGAGGGCGTGGACTATCCTGCGGTACTGTTCACCACCTCGACCCGCGACGACCGGGTCCACCCGGGCCACGCCCGCAAGATGATGGCGCGCATGGAAGCGATGAACGCAGGGGACGTCTTCTACTACGAGAACACCGAAGGCGGCCACGGCGGCGCGGCGGACAACGCCCAGCGGGCGAAGCTGAGCGCGCTGGCGTGGCGGTTTCTGTGGGCTCGACTGGGCAAGGCCGGATAGGGCGTTGTTGCAATCGACTGCCGCCATCGCGGCGGCAGTCAGCCCGCCATGGCCGGCGCCGGGAGCCGATACCAGCGGACAGCGTTGTCGTGGAGGATCGGCTGGCGTGCGTCCGCTGCGGCATCGGCGATGGCCTGCTCGATCATGGCGAGCCAGGTCGCATAGCTGGCATTGAGTCCGGTAACCGGAAAGTTGCTGGCGAAGAGACAGCGTCGGGGCCCGAAGATACCGATCGTTTCGGCGAGCAGGGCGATATTCTGGCGCTCGTCCCAGTCAGCCATGGGGCTTCCCAGCTCCGAGAGCTTGACCGCGACATTGGGATTGGCCGCCAGCGCCTGCATCCCCTCGCGCCAGCTTGCCAGCCCCGGCTCGCTGCGATCCCAGGGCAGGCCGGTATGGTTGAGAATCACCCGCAGGTTCGGGGTGGCTTCCAGAGCCCTGGCAGCATCCGCGAGATGCCAGGCCGGCACCCGCAGATCCCATGACAGGTCGCGCTCTTCCAGCATTCGCAGCCCGCGGGCCCAGCCGGCATCCTGCAATGAACCGGGCGCGCCGAGCGTATCGTCGTATCGGTCGGGGCGCGCGGCCGTCACCGGTTTGGCGCGCACGCCACGAAACAGCGGCGAATCCATCTGACGATCGAGTTGCGTTTCGCAGGCCGGATCGGCGAAGGCCGCCCAACCCACCAGTGCCACCGGCAGCCCCTGCTGCTCGGACAGCTGCGTCAGCCAACGGGTCTCCACCTCCGGCGCCTGGCGAGTCGATTCGGCCTCGCAGTGCACCGTGCCCGTCAGGTGGTAGCCCGGGGGGATCAGCGCTCGGATGTCCGCCGGCAGGAACGGTTGGCGAATGGCGGCGTAATCACCGAGGAAGAAGTGGTCGTCGATCTCATCCTCGAGCCATGGGTAGTGCACGCTGCCATCCAGCGCCCAGAAGTGGTGATGGCTATCGATCAGGAGCTGTTCGCTCATGGGGATGACCTCAGCTTGCCAGCCAGTAGAGCGGCATGGTGATGATTTGCGGGAACGCCACGAACAGCAGCAGCAGTAAAACGTAGGCCGTGACGAAGGGCAGTACGCCCATGACCGCTTTCTCGAACTTGATCCGGCCCACGCTGGTGATGACGTTGAGCACGTTGCCCACCGGTGGCGTGATCAGGCCGATGGCGCAATTGAGTACGAACATGATGCCGAAGTAGACCGGGTCGATGCCGGCGATCTTGACGATCGGCATCAGGATCGGCGTCAGCACCAGGATCGTCGGCGTCAGGTCCATCACCATGCCGACGATCAACACGATGGCCATGATCGCCAGCATCAGCAGGCGGGGATGGTCGGCCAGCGGCGCCAGCAGACCGGCCACCATCATTGGCAGCTGGGCGATGCTGATCAGCCAGGAGGCGACGCTGGCCGCCGCCACCAGGAACATCACCACGGCCGTGTTGCGCGCAGCCTGCGTCAGCACCTCATACAGCTCGGCGAGATTGAGCTCCCGGTAGATCAGGGTGGATACCAGCATGGCGTAGACCGCCGCGACCACGCCGGCCTCGGTGGGGGTGAAAATGCCGGTCTTGATACCGCCGATGATGATCACCGGCAGCAGGATCGCCCAGAAGCTCTGGCGCAACGCAGCCAGCCGCTCGGTACCGGACGCCTTCTCGGCGACCACCAGCGTTTCCTTGCGCGTGATGAACATCCACATCAGCACCAGGGTCGCGCCCATGATCAGCCCGGGCACGATGCCGGCCAGGAACAGCTTGCTGATCGAGATGCTACCGGCCACCCCGATGATGATCAGCGGAATGGAGGGCGGGATGATCGGGGCGATGATGCCTCCCGCCGCCATCAGCCCGGCCGATCGACCCTGGGGGTAGCCTGCCTGGCGCATCATCGGCAGCAGCATCGAACCCAGTGCCGCGGTGTCGGCGACGGCCGAACCGGACAGGCTGGCCATGACGATGGCGGCGAAGATGGCGACGAAGCCAAGCCCACCCTTGCGGTGCCCCACCAGGCTCATCGCCAGCAGCACGATGCGTTTCGACAGGCCGCCGCGCGACATCACCTCGCCGGCCACCAGGAAGAAGGGAATCGCCAGCAGCGTGTAGCTGTCGGCGCCGTTGATCAGGTTCTGGGCCAGGATCTGCGAATCGAACAGCCCCAGATGCAGCATCAGCACCACGGCGCTGACCAGCAGGGCGAAGGCGATCGGCAGGCTGAGCCCGATCGAGGCCAGCAGCGAGGCGAGAAACAGACCTATCGTCATGGTGCCATCTCCCGGCGGTCCGGCATCGACGTCAGCGGGGCCGGCAGCAGCAAACGCAGCGTCAGAATCAGCGACATCAGAACCCCGGCGACCAGCCCGGCCAGATAGAAGACACCCACGGGGATGCCGCTGATCGGGGAGAGATCGCTCCAGTTGAGCAGGGTCTGGGCGTAGCTGCCCTTGACCAGCATCAGACAGCAGACCAGCATCACCAGCGTCACCAGCCGCCGCAGCACGGCCTGGGCCCTGCCCGGCAGGCGATCCGAGAACGTCGTCACGCTGAGATGCTCGTGTCGCATCAGGCCCACGACGGTACCGAGAAAGATCACCCATACGAACAGGAACCGCGACAGCTCGACGCTGATCGAGATGCCGCTATTGAAGCCGTAGCGCAGCACGACGTTGGCGAACACCAGCGCGATCATTGCCACCAGTGCCAGCACCATCACCAGGTTGAGCACCTTTTCGGTGAGGTGCGACAAGCGACATAGCGTGGTCTGGAGCGAGCCATGGGGCGTGCGGACACTCGCTTGTGCCGGTCGGGACATGATGGGCCTCTTCTCGCAATCGGTGGTCGATCGTGTTGGGCAGTCGCCGCGGCGCCGATCTATTCCGTGCCGGGCCTTGCCGCCTCGATGGCCTCGATCAGCTCGCTGCCGTACTGCTCGGCGAAGCTGGCCTGTACCGGTGCGGCGACGATATCCCGCATCGAATCGCGATCCGGCTCCTCGACGATCTGCATGCCCTGCTGCTTGAGAAACTCGAGGTCGCCGGTCAGGCGTCGGGCGAGCTCCTCGCGCTCGAACGTCGCCGAGTCGATGGCGGCCTGGACCAGTAGTTGCTGGTTTTCCGGACTCAAGCTCTCGAACTTGGCCTTGTTCATGACCAGGGGCGCCGCGGTATAGGCGTGCGCCGTGAGCGACAGGTAGTCCTGAACCTCATAGAAATTGGCCGAGCGGATCAGGCTGACCGGGTTCTCCTGCCCATCCACCGTGCGGGTCTCCAGCGCCGTGAACAGCTCGGTGAACGGCATCGGCGTCGGGTTGGCGCCGAGGGCCTTGAAAGCGGCGATATGGGCCGGGTTGGGCGTGGTGCGCAGCGTCAGTCCCTTGATGTCGTCCGCGGTCTCCACCGGGTGTTGGGAGTTGGTCAGGTTGCGAAAGCCGATCTCCCAGAATGCCAGCCCCTTGAGGTCGTGATCGCCGAGCCTGGCGAGCAGGGATTGGCCGATATCGCCATCCAGCACGGCATAGGCATGGGCGTAGTCGTCGAACAGAAACGGCAGGTCGAGTACGTTCAGCTCGCCGACCAGTCCGGTGTAGTAGGGGTTGCCGGTCAATACGATATCGACCTGGCCGCCGCGGGCGCTGGCCACCAGGGCGGTGTCGCTGCCCAGCTGTCCGCTGGGGAAGACGCGGATCTGCAGGTCGCCACCGCTGCGCTCGTCGACGAGATCGGCAAAATGCTCCGCGGCGAGATGCTGGGCGTCCTCCACCGGATGGGTGTGGGCGAAGTTGAGTGTCGTGGCGGCCTGGGCGCTGGCGAAGGGCACGAGCACCGTCGCAGCGGCCGTCAGGATAGCGAGAAGAGGGCGGGACGTTGGGTTCTGGACGGTCATGCAGGCGATCTCCGATTGAGGGCATCCAACTGACGCGTCGATCCAGCGATCAACACGCCGTGGCACGGTGGAAAGGCGCCGTGCCTGAAGAGATCGCTTTCGAAACCGGCGTGCGCTGTACCGAGACGCCCCTGGTGCCGGGCGATATCGGCCAGAGATGGACCCTCGCGGCCGCCGCTCCCTCGATGCTCTTCAAGAGAGAGATTGCGCCCAATCGGGCAATGTATACATTATACGTTGGTCGCTTCGGAGCACCGGGGGCCTTAACCTTTAGTCCCGTCGGTTGCCGTCAGCGGCTATCGAAAGCGTGGGGCTTGGGCGCTGCGACGGATCGCCCGAACTTCGGTTTCCCCGCCCCCTACAGATGAGACGTGGGCTGCGTCATACTGCGACCCATTCAATCTCTCTTTGGGAAGATCTGATCGATGAGCCAGAAAACGGCGAAGCTTGGCGTGGTGATGGACCCCATCGCCGACATTACCTACAAGAAGGACACCACGCTGGCCCTGCTGTGGGCGGCGGAGGCGATGGGCTGGTCGCTCTACTATCTCGAGCAGGAGGATCTCTATCTCTACGAGGGGCGCGCCATGGGCAGCGTGCGCCCGCTCAAGGTGTTCCGCGATCCGGCGCACTGGTTCGAGCTGGGCGAGCGGGAGGCGATGCCGCTGGGCGAGCTGGACGTGATCCTGATGCGCAAGGACCCGCCGGTGGATGGCCACTTCCTCAACGCCGTGCACCTGCTGGCGTTCGCCGAGCGCGAGGGTACCCTGGTGGTCAACCCGACCCGGGCGCTGTTCGAGTGCAACGAAAAGCTGTTCGCCCAGCAGTTCGCCCACTGTATCCCGCCGACGGTGGTCTCCTGTCGCGACGCGGTGCTGCGGGCCTTCCAGGCCGAGCATGGCGATACCATCTTCAAGCCGCTGGATGGCATGGGCGGCACCGGCATCTTCCATATCGGCCCGGAGGGGCGAAATCTCGGCGCGGTGATCGAGCAGCTCACCGAGCGCGGCCAGCGTCAGATCATGGCCCAGCGCTATCTGCCGGAGATCAAGGATGGCGACACCCGCATTCTGCTGGTCGACGGCGAGCCGGTGCCCTACGGGCTGGCGCGCATCCCCAGCGCCGGCGAGACTCGCGGCAACCTGGCCGCCGGTGGCCGCGGTGTCTCCCGGGAGCTGACCGATCGCGACTACTGGCTGGTCGAGCAGGTGCAGCCGATGATTCGCGAAAAGGGGCTGCTGTTCGTCGGCCTCGACGTGATCGGCGACTACATCACCGAGATCAACGTCACCAGCCCCACCTGCGTGCGCGAGATCGACGACCAGCGCGGCACCGACATCGCCGCGCAGTTGATGGCCGCGATCGCCAGACGGCTGGACGCCCAGGGCTGATCCAGCCCGACGGGGCAGAGATGTTACAATAAGCCCATTTCCTCTATGACCGGCGCTCGCGGCTCGAGCGCCGGATCGCTGCGCGATGTCCGATGGAGTCCTATGCCAACGACCAGGCCAACATCCATGCCCACGCCGATGCAGAGCCTCAAGAACTACTTCCTGATGGCGATGCCGCATCTGGAAGACCCCAACTTTGCCGGGACGCTGACCTATCTCTGCGACCATGACGACGACGGCACCCTGGGGGTGATCGTCAATCGGCCCTCCGAACTGACCCTGGACGGGCTGTTCGAACAGCTCGATATCGAGTCCGAGCCCGGCCCGCACAACGACGTGCTGGTCTACAACGGCGGGCCGACCTACCGCGATCGCGGTTTCATCCTGCATCGTGGCAATGCCAGCGACTGGGACTCCAGTATCCAGGTCGCCGACGGTCTGGCGCTGACCACGTCGATGGACATGCTGCAGGCGATCGCCCAGCGGCGAGGCCCGGAGCAGTATCTGGTCACGCTGGGCTGCGCGGGGTGGAAATCCGGCCAGCTCGAGGACGAACTCAAGCAGAACACCTGGCTGATCGCCGAGGGTGACGCCGCGATCCTGTTCGATCGCCCGCCTGAGCAGCGCCTGGGCGCCGCCGCCGGCATCCTCGGCGTCGATCTCAACCTGATGACCCGCGACGCCGGACACGCCTGATGGCATCGGCAACCGGTGACCGGGTCGGTCAGCGCCTGGTGATGGCGTTCGATTACGGCACCCGGCGGATCGGCGTCTCGGTCGGCAACGAGATGCTGCGCTCCGCTAGTGGCCTGGAGCCGCTGCCCGCCCGCGACGGCATCCCCGATTGGGTCGTCGTCGAGAGGTTGTTGAAGGAGTGGCAGCCGGATCTGCTGGTGGTCGGGCTGCCGATCCACGACGACGGCAGTGAATCCGACATGAGCGTGCGGGCGCGCAAGTTCGGCAATCGGCTGCATGGCCGTTTCGGCAAGCCGGTGGAGATGTTCGACGAGCGCGGCACCACCCGCGCCGCCAAGCAGATCGCCCTGGAGCAGGGCCACAAGGGCAACTACCGTGATCGTGGCGTCGACGGCATCGCCGCCCAGTTGATTCTGGAGAACTGGTTCAACCGCGAGTCGCTCCCGTCCGGGGCCCCCGACGTAAGCTGACCATCGCTTGAGGAAGAGAACGGATGTCTGATGATGTCGGCGCCCGCCTGCGAGCTCTGAGAACCTTTCGCGGCATCTCCCAGCGCGAGCTGGCCAAGCGCTGTGGCGTGACGCACTCCAGCCTGTCGCTGATCGAGCAGGGCAAGGTCAGTCCTTCCGTCAGCTCGCTGAAGAAGATTCTCGACGCCATTCCGATGAGCGTGGGGGATTTCTTCACCATGGATCTGGAGAATCGGAATCAGGTCTTCTTCGGTGCCGACGAGTTGACCGACGTTGGCACCGGAGACGTGATCTACAAGCTGGTGGGAGCCAACCGGGAGTCGCGGGCGTTGTCGTTCATGGTCGAGACCTATCCGGCCGGCAGCGATACCGGGCGCGAGATGATCGCCCATCAAGGCGAGGAAGCCGGGGTCGTGCTCGAAGGGGAGATCGAGATCACGATCGGTGCCCAGACGCGGATACTGGCGCCGGGCGAGGCTTACTACTTCAATACCAACGTCCCGCACCGCTTCCGCAACCCCGGCAAGTCGGCCTGCCGGCTCGTCAGCTGCGCCACTCCCGCCAAGACGTTCTGATCCCCCGCGGCGATCTGCCAAGCGCGATCCCGGCTCACGACGAAAGCGACATCCACACACTCTTGAGCTCGGAGTACTCCTCCAGCGAGTGGTGCGACTTGTCGCGGCCGTTGCCGGACTGCTTGACGCCGCCGAAGGGCACGGTCTGGTCGCCGCCGGCCCAGTTGTTGACGAAGACCTGGCCAGACTGGAGGCGCCGGGTGACCCGCATGATGCGGTCGATGTCCTGGCTCCAGAAGCCGGCCGCCAGCCCGTAGTCGCTGTCGTTGGCCATCGCGATCGCTTGCTCCTCCGTGTCGAAGCCGAATACCGACAGCACCGGACCGAAGATCTCCTCCCGGCCGATGACCATGTCGTCGGTGACGCCGTCGAAGACGGTTGGGCCGATGAAGAGGCCGGGCCCAGTTTGTGGCTTGCCGCCCATGCGCAGCCGCGCGCCTTCTGCCACGCCCTGGCGGATATAGTCCAGCACCCGTTCGTACTGGGTGCGGTCGACGATAGCGCCCATGAAGCTGGCGGGGTCCAGCGGATCGCCCGGTTGCATCGATTCGGCGGCGGCGAGCAGCCTGTCGATGAAGGCCTCGCGCACGCTGTTTTCCACCAGCAGGCGTGACCCTGCGATGCAGACCTCGCCCTGGTTGTAGAAGATCGCCTCGGCGGCGTGGCGGGCCACGCTGTCCAGGTCCTTGCAGTCGGCGAAGACGATATTCGGGCTCTTGCCGCCACACTCCAGGTACACCCGCTTCAGGTTGGACTGCCCCGCGTACTGCAGCAGCTGCTTGCCGACGCCGGTCGAGCCGGTGAAGGCGAGGCAGTTGACCTCCATGGACAGCGCCAAGGCCTTGCCGACCGTGTGGCCGAACCCCGGCAGTACCTGGAAAACGCCGCTCGGCAGGCCCGCCTCCCGCGCCAGCGAGGCCAGATACAGCGCGGAGAGCGGCGACTTCTCGGAGGGCTTGAGGATGACGCTGTTACCTGCGGCGAGCGCCGGACCGATCTTCCAGGCCGTCATCATCAGCGGAAAATTCCACGGCACGATGGCGGCGACGACGCCCAGCGGTTCGCGCAGCACCAGCGCGAGGGTATCGTCGCCGGTCGGCGCCACCTCGCCGTAGAGCTTGTCGATCGACTCGGCCTGATGGCGAATGCAGCCGATGGCGCCGCTGACATCGCTCTGGGCGCTGCTGATCGGCTTGCCCATGTCCAGCGTGTCGAGCAGGGCCAGCGTATCGCGATGGCGCTCCATCAGCCCGGCCAGGCGTAGCAGCGCGTGCTTGCGTGCGGTGGGCGCCAGCCGTGCCCAGCTACCGCGGGTGAATGCCGCGCGGGCCACGGTCACGGCCTTGTCGGCATCGGCGGCGTCGCAGCTCGCCACCTTGGCCAGGATTGCCCCCGTCGCGGGATTGATCGTGGCGAAGATCTCGCCGCTCTCGGCCGCGACGAACTCATCGTCGATGAAGGCGCGTGTCTCGAGATTGGCGGTAAGGGCGGCGGCTTTGGCCTGCCAGTCTGCCAGCGTTGGCGTCGGGCTCATGTGGGTGTCTCCTTCGTTGCCGAAATGGTGGCCCCTCGGGCCTGCAGCCGTCGAGCCGTCTCGTCCAGCGCGGCCGTCGCCAGCGCGATCAGTTCGTCGATCTGGGCCTCGGTGATGACCAGCGGTGGGGAGATGATCATCGTGTCTCCCACCGAGCGCATCACCAGCCCGAACTCGAAGCAGATCTCGCGACAGGTTTCGCCCGCCTTGAGGGTCTTGTCGAAATGCGTACCGGCTGCCTTGTCGGCGACGATCTCGAGCGCGCCGATCAGCCCCAGGGAGCGGGCCTCGCCGATGAGGGGATGCCGCTCGAGCGCCTTCCAGTGCTTCGCCAGATACGGCCCTGTCACTCGGCGCACCTGTTCGACGACGCCTTCGGCCGCCATCAACCTGAGGTTTTCCAGCGCAACGGCGGCGCAGGTAGGGTGCCCGGAGTAGGTGAAGCCGTGGTGGAATTCCCCGCCATCGTCGATCAGTGTCCGGGCAACCCGGTCGCCGACCAGCACGCCGCCGATCGGCAGGTAGCCGGACGACAGGCCCTTGGCGACCGACATCAGGTCCGGCGCGAGATCGTAGTGAACGCTGCCGAACCATTCGCCCAGGCGACCGAACCCGCAGATGACTTCGTCGACGACCAGCAGGATGTCGTGGCGCGACAGCACCTCCTTGATCGCCGGCCAGTAGCTCTCCGGCGGGATGATTGCGCCGCCCGCGCCCTGCACCGGTTCGGCGATGAAGGCAGCGACCTTGTCCGGCCCCAGCGCCTGGATGCGCGCTTCCAGTGCGTCGGCACAGACCTTGCCGAACGCCTCTGGCGACATGTCCCGCCCTTCATCGAACCAGTAAGGCTGACGGATGTGGGTGATGCCCGGTACGCAGGGCCCGCCCTGGGCCTGCATCGGCGCCATGCCGCCCAGGCTCATGCCGGCCACCGTCGAGCCGTGATAGGCGTTGTCGCGACCGATGATCCACTGCTTTTCGGGCTGACCCTCGAGCGCCCAGTAGCGGCGCACCATGCGCAATGCCGTGTCATTGGCTTCGGACCCGGAGCCGGTGAAGAACACGCGGTTGATATGATCCGGCGCCAGGCCGCAGAGGGTCTCGGCCAGCTCGGCCGCTGGTGGATTCGTGGTCTTGAAGAAGCTGTTGTAGTAGGGCAGCTGCTGCAACTGGCGGCTCGCGGCATCGACCAGTTCCTGTCGGCCGTAGCCCAGGTTGACGCACCACAGTCCCGCCATCGCGTCCAGGAACCGCCGGCCTCCGTCGTCCTCGATGTAGATGCCGTCGGCGGCGGTGATGAGTCGACTGCCTTCGTCACCCAGCGCCTTGAAGTCGGTGAAGGGGTGCAGGTAGTGATCGCGGTCGAGCGCTTTGAGTCCTGCGGCGTCTGACGGTGTCATGGCGTACTCCTCTGGAGCGGGCGTACCCGATTTGGTGGCTCCGGCAATGTCCTCCTGGTGTCGCTCAAGGGATCAGACGTGGCGCAGATACCAGTCGTACTCGAGCCGGCTGACCACTTGCATGGCGGATGCCCGTTCGGCACGGCGGTTCGCCAGGAACACGTTCAGGAACTCCTGGCCGAGCGCCTCGTTCAGCACCTCGGATTGCTCGAGCAGCTCCAGCGCTCGAGACCAGCTGTTGGTCAGTATCGGGTCGAACTGCTCGTAGGCGTTGCCGGTGACGATCTCCTCGGGGGGGATCCGGTGGGTGATGCCGTGGATGATCGAGGCGAGCAGGGTCGCTAGCAGCAGGTAGGGGTTGGCATCTGCACCGCCGACACGGTGCTCGATCCGTCGCGCGGCATTTGGCCCGGAGGGAATGCGCAGGGCCACGGAGCGGTTGTCGAAGCCCCAGGTCGGCGCCATGGGAACGTAGAGCCCCGGCTGAAACCGGCGGAAGGAGTTGAGATTCGGGGCCATCAGGGCGACCGATTCCGGCATCAGTCTGAGCAGGCCGCCGATGGCGTGGCGCAGCGTTTCGGTACCCAGCGGGTTCTCGTCATCGGCGGCAAAGACATTGCGACCGTGGGCATCGAGCAGGCTGATGTGGACATGCATGCCGTTGCCGGCTTCCTCGTCGTAGGGTTTGGCCATGAACGTCGCTTCGAAGCCATGGTTGACGGCGATGCCCTTGATCAGGCGCTTGAGCAGCACCGCGCTGTCGCATGCCTTGAGTACGTCGCTGCCGTGCAGCAGGTTGATCTCGAACTGGCCCGGCGCGCACTCCTTCAGCGCCGTGTCCAGCGGCAGGTTCTGGGTCGCGGCCGCGGCCTGGATGTCGCCCAGGAGCGCGGCATATTCGTCGAGCTCCGAAATCGAATACACCTGGCTGGTGGTGGCGCGTTCGCCGGTCTCCGGCGAGCGGGGCGGCTGCACTCTGCCCAGCTCGTCCCGCGTGCGATCGACGATATAGAACTCGAGCTCCAGCGCGACCGCGGCGGTGAACCCCATCGTCGCCAGGCGCTGTACCTGTCGGGCCAGGACGTTGCGCGGGTCGGCGAAGAAGGGGCCATCATGCTCGTTGCGCATGGTCATCAGCAGTTGCCCCTGGCAGCCGTCCCGCAGCCAGGGTGTCGGCATCAGGGTGCCGGGAATCGGGCGGCAGACCTGGTCGCAGTCGCCGATGTCCAGGCCAAGGCCCGTCGCTTCGATCGTATTGCCGGTGATGTCCAGCGCGAAGACCGAGCCGGGGAGGTTGATACCGTTGACGTAGGCCTTTTCGAGATTTTCCCGGGGAATCCGCTTGCCGCGAAACACCCCATTGAGGTCGCTCAGCAAGAGATCGATGCTATCGATAGCGGGGTTGCGCGCCAGGAAGTCACGAGCCTCGTCGACGGGAAGGGAGGACATGATGTCACCTGAGATCGTTTGTTATGGTCGTTGATAGTGTTTCGTTCGCCCGGTATTGTTGTCAAATTGTTTACGTTTTATTCGTTTTTTCTTCGGCTGAAAATTGATGGAATATTATTTTTTTTTCGTATAAATAATTGTTTTCATGATTTTTATTTGTTTTTCACGGTCGCTGTCTGGCAAGAAAAATAGATCTGTGCGTGTTGATGAAAACATGACGGATTTCGGTTTCGAGGAGGCATCATGCAGAAGCGTCCCCTGGTGGGTGTCATTGCCTGCCGCCGTGAGGTGGAAGGCCACCCGGCCCACATGGTCACCGATAAATACCTTAGCGCGCTGCGGGCGTATGGGCTGGAGCCGGTCATCCTGCCGGTCTGGCGCGACAGCGATGCCGACGTTGCCAGCGCGCTGCTGGATCGCCTCGACGGCCTGATGCTGACCGGTAGCTACACCAACGTGCTGCCGAGTCGATACCATGCGGCACGGGCGCCTGAAAACACGCGGGACGACCTGGATCGCGATCACGCCGCCATGCTGTGGGTGCCGTTGGCACTGGAGCGCCGGCTGCCGCTACTGGGGATCTGCCGCGGCTTCCAAGAGTTCAACGTGGCCCTTGGCGGGACGCTGCATCAGGCCGTCCAGCGTGTGCCCGGCCTCATGGATCACCGCGAGCCGGAAGGGTCGAAGGCCCAGCAGTATGCGCCGAGCCACGAGGTCGAGATCCGGTCCGGCGGCCGCCTGGCCAGCCTCTATGGCGAGTGCCGGAAAGGGCTGAAGGCACGGGTGAACTCGCTGCATCAGCAAGGTATAGACCGGTTGGCGGAGGGCCTGTTCGTGGAGGCGGTGGCACCGGATGGTCTGGTCGAGGCGGTTTCGCTGCCGGAAGCGCCTGGCTTTACCCTGGCGGTGCAGTGGCACCCCGAGTGGGAACCCGGGAACAACGCGCTCTACGACGCGATCTTCCGAGGGTTTGCCCGCGCCTGTCAGCCGCAATGACGGACGCCGCCAGCGCTCGCCCGAACCTGGACGGTAATCCCTGCGCGCTCCCGGCGGCATCGGGATGTCGAGCCACCTAGATGCCGAGTCGGTCGCGCGCCTCGTAATACCAGGCTCCCAGTGCCGAGAGCGGCACGCGCAGCATCCGGCCGCCGGGAAAGGGCTGGTGCGGCAGCCCGGCGAAGGCGTCGAATCGATCGTCGCGCCCCGTCATCACTTCGCTGATCAGGCGCCCGGCAAGATGCGTGCAGGTCACGCCGTGGCCGGAGTAGCCCTGGGCGTAGTAGACGTTGTCGTTGATCACGCCGAACTGCGGCAGGCGATTCAGCGTCATCAGGAAGTTGCCGCTCCAGGCGTAGTCCACCTTGACCTCTTTCAACTGCGGAAACGTCTTGAGCATCTTGGGGCGAATCACCGCCTCGATATCCGCCGGCCCCTCGCTGCCGTAGTTGACGCCACCGCCGTACAGCAGCCGGTTGTCGCGAGTCAGCCGGTAGTAGTCGAGCAGGTAGTTGCAGTCCTCCACCGCCATGCCGTTGGGCAGCAGGCGCCGGGCAAGCTCGTCCCCGAGGGGTTCGGTGGTGATGATCTGCGTCCCGCAGGGCATGGACTTTCGCTCGAGCTCCGGCATGACCCCGTGCAGATAGGCGTTGCCGGCCATGACGACGCGGTCGGCCCTGACGGTGCCATCAGCGGTCTTCACCGTGACCGGAGCGCCGTGCTCGAGGGTGACGACCGGGCTCTGCTCGTAAATTACGCCGCCCCTCGATTCCAGGGCGGCAGCCTGGCCCAGCGCCAGGTTGAGCGGGTGGAGATGGCCGCCGGAATGATCGATCAGCACGCCGGTGTAGCGGTTGCTGCCGACCTCACGCTGGTAGGCGTCGCCTCCCAGCAGTTCCAGGCTGTCGTTGCCGTAGCGCTGCCACAGGGTCTGGTGATGCCTGAGGGCCTCGAGCTGCTTGGCGTTGCAGGCGGCGAACAGGTTGCCGTCGCGGAGGTCGCACTCGATGCCGTAGGTCGCGATTCGCTCGCGGATTATCCGGTTGCCCTCGAAGGCCATGTCGCCCAGCGCCCGGCCGGTTGTCTGGCCGTATTTCGATTCGATCACGTCGATGTCGCGGCTGTAGCTGTTGACGATCTGGCCGCCGTTGCGTCCCGAGGCGCCATAGCCGACGCGCGCGGCTTCCAGCACGATCACCTTCAGACCCTTCTCGGCCAGATGCAGCGCCGATGACAGCCCGGTGAAGCCGGCCCCCACCACGCACACGTCGCAGCTGACATCGGCCGACAGTGCCGGTCGCGCCGGCGCGGCGTTGGCCGAGGCCGCGTACCAGGAGGCGGTGTGCTCGAGCTTTGACGGGGGCTTTGCGTCGGCAGGCGCGGACATCCTGGACTCCATGAATGAAAGGACGATTGGGAGGATAAAGGCCGATCAGCGAGATCGGGCTTCCGACCACAACTGCTGCAGCAGCTGCAACTGCTCGCCGTCGACGGCGGGCGTCAGCGACAGCCGTGCGCGGGTGTCGGCATCGGGCATCACCGGCGGCTCGCGAAGTTCGGCGGACAGCATCGGTTGCGCCGCTGCGTTGGGCGAGGTGTACAGGTTGTAGTTGGAGAGCCGGGCCGCGACCTCGGGGCGCAGCAGGTATTCGATGAAACGGCGTGCGTTGTCCGGATGCGGTGCCCGGGCCGGGATGACCATCACGTCCACCCAGCGCTGCGAGCCTTCCCTGGGCACGAAAAAGCCGATGTTGCCGTAGAGCTCCGGATCTTCGCTCTGCTTGCCGGCCAGGTCGCCGTTGTAGGCAATGCCGGCGTGGATCACGCCGCTGGCGATCTGCTCGATGGTCGCGGTGGCGTCGACGAAGCCGACGAAATTGTCTCGCTCACGGGTGGCAACCAGCAGCTTGGCGGCCTTGACCCAAGGGGCCTGGCCGACGCAGTCGAACCCTTCGCCAAGGTAGGCGCAGAGGGTCGAGAAGGTGAACTGGGCATCGCCCTTGAGTAGCGCAAAGGGGTAGTCGGCGTTGACGGCGGGATCGTACAGCAGTCCCCAGCTAGGATCCGGGTCGGGGAAGGTATCGGTGTTGTAGACGATGCCGGTCACCCCCCATTGATAGGGCACGGTGTAGGTGCCATCCGGATCGTAGGCGGGCTGCTGGAAGTCCGCCATGATGTTGTCGATGCCCTCGAGTGATTGGCCGTCAGGGGCGAGCGGCTGAATGACCTTCGCCCCGATGAGGCGCGGCACGAAGTAGTCCGAGGGGATGACGATATCGTACTGGGCATCGCCACCGGCGTTCAGCTTGGCCAGCATCTCGGCGTTGGAGTTGTAGTAGTTCTGAACCACGTCGATTCCGGTTTCGGCCTCGAAGTCGGCGATGATCTCGGGATCCATGTAGTCGGTCCAGTTGAACAGGTTCAACTGTCTTTCCTGATCGTCGGCCACGGCGCCGCTGCTCGCCAGCGCCGCCATCGACAAGACCGCCCATTGCGTCAATTTCATCATCGTTCCCCCGCTTCGCTGTTCATTGGCCTTCTTGTTGGACTTCAAACCCGCAGCAGCAAATGCTCGCGCTCCCACGAGCTGATCACGCGGAAGTAGGCGCGATGTTCGGCGCGTTTGACCGCGAGATAGCTGTTGGTGAAGCGTTCGCCGAGAATGTCGGCCAGTTCGGGACATTCCCGCAGCCGATCCAGTGCCGGGCCGATGTCGTCCGGCAGCTTGCTGCCACTGGACCAGGCCGAACCGACCATCGGCGGACGGGGTTCCAGCTGGCCGACCATGCCGAGATAGCCGCAGGCCAGCGAGGCCGCCAGCACCAGATAGGGGTTGGCGTCGGCGCCGCCGAGGCGGTTTTCGACCCGGGTGGCGGCGGGCGAGGAGACCGGCACGCGCAAGCCCACGGTGCGGTTGTCCATCCCCCAGTCGACGTTGACCGGCGCGGAACCACTCGCCTCGTGGCGCATCAGTCGGCGATAGGAGTTGACGTTGGGGGCCAGCAGCGGCATCGCTGCGGGCAGATAGTGCTGCAAACCGCCGATGAAATGATGAAACAGAGGGCTGGTGGGGTTGTCCCCGATTCCGCTGAGGCCAGAGGCGAACAGGTTGTTGCCCTTGGCGTCGACCAGGCTCTGGTGAATGTGCATGGAGCTACCCGGCTCGTTGGCCATCGGCTTGGCCATGAAGGTGGCGTACATGCCGTGGCGCAGCGCGGTTTCTCGCAGCACACGCTTGAACATGACCACCTGATCGGCCAGCGCCAGCGGATTGCCGTGCTGGAAGTTGACCTCCATCTGGCCGGCACCCTCCTCGTGGATCAGCGTGTCCAGGTCGAGGTGCATCGCCTCGCAATAGTCGTACATCTCCTCGAACAGGGGATCGAATTCGTTGACCGCGTCGATGGAGAACGACTGGCGGCTGCTCTCCTGGCGTCCGGTACGACCGATCGGCGGCTCCAGCGGGTAGTCGGAATCGGTGTTGGTCTTGACCAGGTAGAACTCGACCTCGGGGGCGACCACCGGGCGCCAGCCGCGCTGTTCGTAGAGCTCCAGGACGCGCTTGAGCACGTGACGGGGCGAGAGATCGACCGGCTCGCCGGTGAGGTAGTAGCAGTCGTGAATGATCTGCGCGGTGGGGTCTTCGGCCCAGGGTACCAGGAAGGCGGCATCGGGATCGGGCACCAGCTCCATGTCCCGCTCGGCGGGATTCCAGAAGCGGATATCCTCGTCGTCGGGATAACCGCCGGTGACGGTCTGGATGAAGATCGAGTCCGGCAATCGTGGCAGCCCGCCATCGAGGTACTTGCTGGCGGGCATGATCTTGCCCTTGAGGATGCCGGTGAGATCGGTAACCAGACATTCGACCTCGGTGATGCCGTGCTGTTGGAACCAGTCTTTGAGCGCTGGTGTTTCCTGACGGTGACCCATGTGAGCGTTCCGTGTGGTGATGGGTTGCCCGGACGCGGCCAGCGGCCGTGCCGGGCTGTGAGATGGGGAAGCGGCGGCGCTACCGAGCCTGCACTTCCGACCACAGTTGCTGGAAGGTCTGCAGTTTTTCGCCCTCCAGGCTCGGGGTGAAACGCAGCACTTTCATCTCTTCCTCGGTGGGCTGGGCCGGTGGTTGCCTCAGAGCCTCTTCCAGATAGGGCTCGGCGGCGGCGTTGGGGCTGGCATAGAAATTGTAGTTGGAGAGCTGGGCACCGATCTTGGCGTCGAGAATGAAGTTGATGAACTTGTAGGCCAGATCCGGGTGGGGGGCCTGGGATGGAATCATCATCGAGTCGACCCACATTTCGGCGCCTTCCTCGGGGATCATGAAGTCGAGGTGCGCGAAGGTCTCCGGATCCTCGCTCTTGTACAGCAGATAGTCGCCGTTATAGGACATGCCGACATGGGTCACGCCGCGCGCTAGCTGCTGCAGTGCGGGGGTGCCGTCGGAGAAGCCGGAAAAGTTGTCGCGATGCTTGGTCTCGATCATCAGCTTGGCGGCGTCGCGCCAGCTGTCGAGGTCATCGCAGTCGTAGGGTTTGCCCAGCGCCGCGCAGGCGGCGCCCATGGCGACCTGGCCGTCGCCCATGATCGCGAAGGGGTAGTCGGGGTTGACCTTGGGATCGAACATCAGCGACCAGCTGCGGGGCGCGTCCGGGAAGGTATCGGTGTTGTAGATGATCCCGGTCGTGCCCCACTGGTACGGCGCCGAATAGGCGGAACCCGGGTCGAAACTCGGATCCTGGAACTGCGCCTTCACATTGGTGAAATTGGGGATCCTGGAGTGATCGAGCTTCTGGACCAGGCCGGTCTGGATCAAGCGCGGCACGTAGTAGTTCGAGGGCACGATGATGTCGTACTGGGAGGCACCGCCGGCATTGAGCTTGGCGAACATCTCCGGCAGCGAGTTGTAGTAGTTCTGCACCACCTCGACGTCGTATTTCTGCTCGAACGCCGTGATGATCTCCGGATCCATGTACTCGGTCCAGTTGAACAGGTAGAGCTTGTCGTCCGCGGCCTGGGCCTGGCTGACGAGCAGCAGGCTGCAGCAGGCGGCGGTGAGGGCACTGATGACGGGCTTTGACATCGGTTCTTCTCCTTGTTGTTCGACGGCTTTTCTTGACAATTTTCCGAGCGGGCCCGGCGCGGGGCTTCTCCTCAGACCTTGCGCTGGCGGTTGAATGCGAGACTGATCACGGCGGCCAGGGCCACCGCGCCGATCATCAATGTGGCAATGGCATTGATTTCCGGCGTGACGCCTTTCTTGATCGCGCTCCAGATGTAGATCGGCAGCGTGGCACTCTCCGGCCCGGCGGTGAAGAAGCTGATCACGAAATCGTCCACCGATAGGGTGAACGACAGGAAGAACGCGGAGATCAGCGCCGGCTTGATGGTCGGCAGCATGAAGTGAATGACCCGCTTCAACGGCGTGGCATAGAGGTCCTTGGCCGCTTCGAACAGGCTGGGGTCGAGCCCGACAAAGCGCGAGTAGACGATCAGCGCGACGAACGGGATCTGGAAGGTCACATGGGCGATGACCATGGTCCCAAGCCCCGGCTGCAGCAGTCCGGTCAGACGGTGGAACTGGACGAAGAATGCCATCTCGGAGATGCCGAAGACGATGTCCGGCAACACGATCGGCAGGTAGATCAGCACGATCAGCCAACCGAGCTTGCGATGGCGGTGCCGGTACATGCCGTAGCCGATCAGGCAGCCGATGGCGAGCGCGATGACGGAGGAACAGGTTGCCAGAATCAACGTGTTACCAAATGCCGTGATGATCTGTTCGTTGCCCAGCAACTGGTGATACCAGCGCAGCGAGAACCCGGTCAATCGAGCGGCGCTGTTGGCGGCATTGAACGAGAACAGCACCACCACGGCAAGCGGCAGGTAGAGGAAGATCAGCGTCAGCCACCAGAACGCCGTCAGGCCGCGCTTGAGCGTGCGCTTTCTCATATCACCACCTCCTCGCCGCCGCCGAGGCGCTTGCCGATGCGGCGCATCGCGAACAGACCGATGAAAGTCGCGATCAGCATCAGGATCGCGCCAGCGGCGCCCAGCGGCCAGTTCGAGCCGCCGGAGAACTGCGTCGCCACCAGGTTGCCGAGCATCATCGCCTTGCCGCCGCCGAGAAGCTCCGGAATCACGTACATGCCGAACGCGGGGATCGCCACCAGCACCACGCCCGCGAGCAGGCCCGGCAGTGTCTGCGGGAAGACGGCGTGCCAGAACGCCCGGACCGGCTTGGCGTAAAGATCCTGCGCCGCTTCGACCTGGGCGGTGTCGAGCTTCTCGAAGGCGGCGTAGAGCGGCAGTACCATGAACGGCAGGAAGTTGTAGACGAGACCCAGTGTCACCGCGAAGTTGGACGGATAGAGCCCCATGTTGGGCGAGATCAGGCCCATCATCTCGGCGAGGTTGGAGAGCGGTGTGCCCGGCGCCAGCAGATTCATCCAGCCGAAGGTGCGAATCACCTGATTGGTCCAGGACGGCACTACCACCAGCAGCAGCATGATCGGTCGCCACCGCGCCCGGCAGGTGGTGATGTAATAGGCGATGGGATAGGCGACCAGCACCACCAGGCCGGTGGCGACGATGGTCTGCCACAGCGAGCGCAGCAGCGTGTAGAGATTGCCCGGGCTCCAGCCCAGAAAGCCGACGCCCGCCAACTGCTCGAACGAACTCAGCGACAGCGGCAACTGCGGCAGTCCGTAGGGGCCGTTGGTCATGAACGCCACGGCCATCAGATAGAGACTCGGCAGCACCAGGAAGAGGACGATCCAGGCGGCGCCCGGGGTCACCGTAAACAGCAGGTGGCGAGTTTCGCTGACCACCGCATGGCGCCGCGAGGCGGTCTGGGATGTCTGCAGCATGTCGCTTCTCCTCAGGCCGCGACGCGGACCAGATCTTCCGGACAGATGCCGATGGTCACCCGGTCGCCGACGTCGTGTATGCGCTGGCCGAGATTGCCGGCCACCGCCGTCAGGGGGTGATCGTTGACGGTCAGCCGGTATTCGATGCGGCTGCCGCGATAGAGGCGCTCTTCCACCGTGCCCTCGAGCCGGTTGTAGTCCGCGGGAACGTCGCCGCCCAGCTCCAGGGTCTCGGGGCGGATCAGCAGCCATCCGTCAGGGGTGTCGCGTTGCTCGGCGGGATCCAGCTGCAGCCGCCCCAGCCCGGTGTCCACCCAGTTGCTGTCGCTGGCGGTGATGGCGAACAAATTGTCGTGCCCCATGAAACGGGCGACGAAGGCGTTGGCCGGATGCTCGTAGATCTCGCTGGGGGTGCCCACCTGCTGGATGATGCCGCTATCGAGCACCGCGATGCGATCCGACATCACCATGGCCTCGTCCTGGTCGTGGGTGACGAAGACGAAGGTCACGCCCAGGCGCTTCTGCAGGCGTTGCAGTTCGACCTGCAACTGGCCGCGCAGGCCGGCATCCAGGGCCGACAGCGGTTCGTCCAGCAGCAGCACGTCGGGCTCGCAGACCAGCGCCCGGGCCAGGGCGATGCGCTGTTTCTGGCCTCCCGACAGCTGGTCGACGCGGCGCTCGACCAGCGAGCCGAGCTTGATGAATTCGGCGACCTCCGCCACCTTGCGGTTGCGCTCGGCGGCCGGTTCGCCACGCATGCGCAGGCCGAACGCCAGGTTGTCGCGTACGGAGAGGTGGGGGAATAGCGCGTAGGACTGGAAGACCGTATTGACGCTGCGCCGATGCGGCGGCACGTCGATGACATCCTTTCCGCCGATCTTCAGCTGGCCGTCATCGGCCTCTTCCAGGCCGGCGAGAATGCGCAGCAAGGTCGTCTTGCCACACCCGGATGGCCCCAGCAGGGTAAAGAATTCGCCGGCGTCGATATCCAGGTCGACGCCGGCCAGCGCAACGGAATCGCGCCCGAACTGCTTGCGTAACCCCTGCATCCTGATCGAGGAAGCACCGCGTTTGTCTTTCGACGCCGTGTCTGCCCCGTCCGCGCGATCGGTGGCTTTCACGGTGTTGGTCAAATCGGTCATTGGGCCGTCCTCGTCGTTCTTGCCGCTGGTCACAGCCGGTCGCGAAGCTTGTAGAAATGGGTCGCCAGTACCAGCAGGGGGGTCCGTAACCACCGGCCGCCCGGAAACGTCCGGTGGGGCATGGCGGCAAAGATGTCGAAGCGCTCACTTTGTCCGGCAATGGTCTCGCCCAGCAGTTGGCCGGCCAGCCCCGCCAACGCCATCCCGTGGCCGGAGTAGCCCTGGGCATAGAAAACATTGGGCGCCAGTCGGCCGAAGTCAGGTGCGCGATTCATGGTGATGGCCACGTCTCCTCCCCAGCGATATTCGATATCGATCTCTTTCAACACCGGGAAAAGGCGCCGTATCTTGGCATCGGTACGCGCCTCCAGACCTTGCGGTGGGCGGCCGTCGTAACTCACCTCCCCGCCGTAGATCAGGCGCCTGTCTCTCGACAGACGATAATAGTCGAGTACGAAGTTGGCATCCGACAAGGCGTCGTTTCTCGGGAGAACCTGAGCGGCCTGCTGCTCGGTCATGGGCGCGGTGGCGATCATGTAGTTGGCCGCTTTCATGATGCGCCCGCTCATGGCGGGCACCAGCCTATCGCCGTAGGCGTTGGTGGCGACCACGACGTGATCGGCAGTGACACGGCCGCGCGCGGTGACGACGTTGGCCGGCTTGCCGTGCTGGATATCGACCACGGGGCTGAACTGGTGAAGGATCGCTCCGGCCCGTTGAGCGGCTCGGGCCAGGCCGAGCGTGTAATTGAGCGGATGCAGGTGGCCCGCTTCGCGCTCCCAGAGCGCCGCCGGGTAGGCGTCGGTGACGACGTGTTCGCGCAGCGCGTCGCCCTCTCGCCACTCGAGCCCGTGATAGTCGAAGTCGCGGGCCATGCGCTCCTGTGACTGCCTGAGCGCAACGACATGGCGAGGTTTGACCGCCGCGTGAAGGTAACCCCAGGACATCTCGCAGGGGATCTGGTGATGCTCGACGAGGTGGGCAGTCAGCCTGACGGCTTCACGGCTCATTTCCCAGATATCACGGGCGGCCGACAGCCCCAAGGCCTTCTCGACGGTGTGCATGTCGGTGCCCAGGCCAGGCAGTATCTGCCCGCCGCTGCGGCCGGAGGCCCCATGGCCCACGCTCAGTGCTTCGAGCAGGATGACTCGATATCCCCGCTGAGCCAGGTGCAGCGCGGCGGAACAACCGGTAACGCCTGCGCCGATCACGCAGACATCGGCGCGGTGATCGCCCTCCAGCGGGAGCGCCGGCTCGAGCTCGACGGCGATGGAGTCCCGGTACCAGGAGGAAGTTGTCGCCGACGACGAATGAACTGTCATAGGGAGTCCGTCTTGGGTTGCGCGCTGCGCTTGTAATTGTTGATTCTGTCATATCGAAGAGCGACGTGACCTACTCAGTGTGTCACTCGTTCCGTAGTTGATGTCAACTATTTAATAACACTATTTTTGGCCGGAAGAGATGAGATTCGGTAGACGCCTCGGCTCTTTCTGCTGGGTTTCCTTCCCTCGGAAAGGAGGGTGAGAGCGCGTTTTTCGCTTTTCCAGGTCCGTTGTTTCGCGACCTTACCATCGAGGTCTGGGTCGGGATGTCCCGTCCGATGGCCTTGGGTCGGCCCCGAGAGAGATTGGATGGATAGTGGAATAATCGACAGTAGCGTTGAATCAGGCAGCCGATGGAGGGCATCGGCTGCCTTGGGTCGATGGGCAGGGCTGTCGCTGGGTGCGTGGCACAATGCCGTCAAACCAGCGTATGACCCAGCTCCCGGGATCGATGGGGCGTCATGAGCCCGCTTTCGGACTCTCTTCGTCGATGCCGTCAGTTTTCGACACGGACCAGCGCACCGCGCGCAGGTCGCGTGTCATCTCCTCCACCTCAAGCGTCGATATGCAGCTCCGGCGTCGGGCGGCGGAAGCCACGGGTCAGCCAGACCAGCCAGCCCACTCCTGCCAGTAGCCATATCGAGCCAAGCATGATCGCTCTGTGATCGAGACTGAACAGCAGCCACACGATGGCGACGAGCCCGATCGCCGGGCAGACCAGAAAGCGCAGGGTATCGCCAGGGCCACGGCGGTGCTCCTTGAGATAGTAATGAAAGATCACCGCCAGGTTGACCAGGGCGAAGGCCAGGAAAGCGCCGAAGTTGATGAACGAGGCCGCTGACAGCACATCCATCGTCAGCGCCAGCAGTGCCACCAGGGCGCTCAGCATCAGCCCTCCCAGTGGCGTCCCATAGCGACCCAGCGTCCCCAGCCAGCGCCGCGGCAACACGTCGTCCCGTCCCATCGCATAGATCAGCCGAGCACCACTGGCCTGTGCGGCAATGCCCGAGGCGAACTGGCCCACGACCAATCCGATCAGGAAGATCGAGACGAACAGATCGCCACCGATGTTACGCGCGATGGCATAGGCGGCGGCGTCCGGGTTGGCGAAGTCGAAGCCCGGCGCCGCGAGCTGGACGCAGTAAGAGACGACGACGAAGATCAGCCCGCCCAGGAGCGTGATCAGCAGGATCGCTCGGGGCAGCGTGCGCTGCGGATCCCGAGTCTCCTCCGTCAGCGTGGTCACGGCATCGAAGCCGAGGAACGAGTAGCAGGCGACGGCCGCACCGGCCATCAGTACCGGTAGCGATCCGCCGTCGCTGCCGAGAAACGGCGCCAGGCTGAATAGCGGCTGAGTGGGGTCGCCGAGGATGTAGTGCACGCTGAGACCGACGAAGGCCACCAGTACCAGCATCTGGATCAGCATCATGGCGCTGTTGACCAGGCTGGCCAGTTTCAGGCCGAGCACGTTGATCACCGTGGTGACCGCGATGAACGCCAACAGCCACAGCGCCGTCGGAATGCTCGGGAAGGTGGAGTTGAGATAGGCCGCCCCGATCAGCCAGATCACCATCGGCAGGAACAGATAATCGAGCAGGATGGCCCAGCCGGCGAGAAAACCCAGGCGATCGTCGATGGCGTGACGGACATAGGCATAGGCGGAGCCGGCGACGGGATAGGCAGCGGCCATGCGACCGTAGCTGTGGGCGGTGAACAGCATGGCCACCAGGGCGGCGAGGTAGGCACCTGCCACCGCCCCCTGCGTGACCACCGCCAGCACCCCGAAGGTGCCGAGCACGATGATCGGGGTCATGTAGGCTAGGCCGAACAGCACCACCTGGGAGAGGGTAAGGGTCTTCTTCATTTCCGACATCATCGTTTCCTGTTGTGGTTATTTTGAGATTCGCGGTTATTTAGAGCTTCGCGGTCATTGCGACCCGCTGCCGCTGTGGCGATGACCGCAGGGCAGAGCAACGGCGCTCAGCCGAAATGCCAGCTGCGGTGGGCGCCCCGGGTTTCGAGGTGGCCCGCGAGGCTCAGGCGCCGATCCCGGTGGTAGTCGTACTCCTGCCTGGCGCTGGGCAGGCGTGCCGGATCCAGCTGCAGCGGCTGGATCGTCTCCTCGCGCCCGGCCCGGAACAGCAGCTCGCCGTCGGGGCCGACCAGAGCGCTCTCGCCGGCGAAGGTGAGCCCGGCGCCCTGGCCGACCCGGTTGCTCATGGCCAGGAAGCACTGATTTTCCTGGGCTCTGACCTGGGCGGCGCGGGCGTGTACGGGGCCGTAGGGGTCCATGTTGCCGTTGGTCACCACCAGCAGGTCCACACCCATGGCGGCCAGCGCCCGCGCCGGTTCGGGGAATTCCAGGTCGTAGCAGATCAGCAGCCCGATGCATCGGCCGCGCCATTCGAGGCAGTGGAGCGCATCGCCGGGCTCGACCAGGGTGCGTTCATCCGGCCATAGGTGAGTCTTGCGATAACGCAGGGCGATGCCGCTTTCCGGCGTGATCAGCACGGTGGTGTTGAATACGGCATCGCCATCCCGTTCCAGCAGGCCGATGGCGATCGCCATGTCGCGCTCGCGACTGGCGCCGATCAGCGCCTGCAACTCCGGGCCGTCGAGGGTCAGGGCGCGGTCGAGCACATGCCCGGATTCGGCAAAGCCGCTCAGGTGCGTTTCGGGGAAGACGATCAGCGCCGTGCCTTCGTCGGCGGCATGCACGATTTCCAGCGCGCGGGCGAGGTTGTGCGCGATCTCGCCTTCGCGGCTGGCGAGTTGTGCCAGGACAAGCTGCATGGAACACTCCGGGAGTTGTGATTGGAACGGGAGCCGATGACCTCCAGTATCCCCAATCCCGCGCCGCTGCCTATCCCGCGAGCGGGGTAACCCGATCGGGGGAAGGAGACGCTCGACGGTAGCGTTGCAGCGATATGGCGTCAGGCTGGCACAGCCTCAGAGAGAGAAACGATGACCCATCGACCCCGGCCGAGCACAAGGGCCGACGACATGACGCCGCTGGAGAGTCTGGAGTGGCATCGTGCCTTCGGGCAGTTGGCGGAAAACGTCGATCGTGCCGGCTTCTGGCTGGCATTGGTGCGGCGGTTGGCGGGGGAAGTGCATTTCGATACCTGGGTGGCACTGGTTTTCGACCGCCGGCAGCCGCCCCGTATTCTCGCCGAGAGCGACGAGGACGATGGCGCCGACGACGCCCTGTTTCAGGATTATCAGCGCGGCCTGTATCTCCTCGATCCGTTCTACATCGACGCTTGCGAGCGCGATCGCTGCGGTCTGTTCACGCTGGCGGAAGTGGCGCCTCAGCACTTCACCCGCACCGAGTACTACCAGCGCTATTTTCGACGCAACATCGTCGCCGACGAGATTCACTTCAATCAGACGCTGGATGCTCGCCGAACCCTATGCCTGTCGCTGGGCTCGACCCGTTCCTTTTCCCGTCAGGCGTTGGGCAGTCTCGCGCTGATGCAGCCGTGGCTGCTGGCCCTGATGCGCTTGCGCATGCATTTCGAGCCGGAGGGCGACGGAGAGGCCGGCCCCCATCCCTGGCATCCGCTACCGGAGCGCGCGCTGGAATTCGATTCCCGCTATGCACTGACCGAACGCGAGCGCGAAGTGAGTCAATTGATGCTGGGCGGCAGCTCGACCAAGGAGATCGCCCGCCGTCTGGCGATCTCCGTCGAAACGGTCCGCGCCCACAAGAAGCATCTCTATGCCAAGCTGGGGGTCAATTCCCAGTCGGAGCTGTTCTCGCTGTTCTGGCAGGCGCGCCGTTAGGCTTGCCTCAAAAGTGCTGCGCTCGTCCATGCGGCGTTGAAAATGAGCTCGTGCGCGAGTCCGATCAAAGTACGCCTTTACAACCCGTAAACGCCGCCTTCTCGCTCATTTTCGCCTTGCCCGGCCATCGCGCGCCAACTCTTCAGGCGGAACCTGAGCCCTGGAAGCTGGCGTCGTCGACACCGAAGCTCGGCGGCACGAACCAGCCCACGTCGCGTAGATCCTTCTCGATCAGACCCTCCACCTGCAGCAGATGGGCGAAGATCGCCATGCGCATGGGGATGCCGTTGTCGGTCTGGCGGAAGATCGCCAGGCGCGGATCGCCGTTAAGGTCGGTGGAGAGATCGTTGGCGCCGGGGCGGCTGTCCCGCGGCAGCGGATGCATGACGATGGTGGTCGGCGAGCAGCGGCGGTCGAGGAAGCCACGGTCGACGACGAAGTCGGCGGTCAGCTCGGTGAAGCTCTCGGTCATCTCGGCGGTGAAGCGCTCGCGCTGGATCCGGGTGGCGTAGATGACATCCACGTCGTCGAACGACTCGGCGAGGTTGAGTCGCGTCTCGATGCGATGCCCCCGCGACGCCACCAGATCGATCAGGTGCTGGGGCATCTCCAGCCCCGGCGGCGACACCAGCGTGATGCGCAGGGGCTCGTAGAGCGACAGCAGCTTGACCAGCGAGTGCACCGTGCGGCCGTATTTCAGGTCGCCGGTCAGCAGCAGGTGGGCGCCCGCCAGCGGCTTGCCCAGCCGCGCGAACTCCTTGGTGATGGTGTAGACGTCCAGCAGCGCCTGGCTCGGGTGCTCGCCGGGCCCGTCGCCGCCGTTGATCACCGGTACCTGGGTCGCCTCGGCGAACTCCGCCACCGAGCCCTGCTCCGGGTGGCGCATGACGATGGCGTCGACATAGCCGCCCATCACCCGGCTGGTGTCGTAGAGCGACTCGCCCTTGGCCATCGACGAGAAGGTGAAGCCGGTGGTATCGCAGACGCTGCCGCCGAGGCGGCAGAAGGCGGCGTTGAAGCTGATCCGCGTGCGCGTGCTGGCCTCGAAGAAGAGATTGCCGAGCACCGCACCTTCGAGCACGCGAGTCACCTGGCGCCGCTGGGCGATCGGTTCCATGCGCTCGGCGATGCGGATCAGATGGTCGACGGCATCACGGGAGAGTGAATCGACGGAGAGCAGGTGCGAAGGCATCGGGAGACCTCTTTGGCGGGCAAATGTGGCAGCGCAGGCGGCGGCGATAGTGTAGCGCCGCTGGCGGCCGGCTTCACGCCCGGAGAGGAGTGATGTCGCGTCGTCGCCGCGAGGGGCGACAAGACCGCCCCCTGACGATCGCGTCGCGACTCTTGACTTAACCTGAGTTAAATATCGATACCAAGGTTTGGAAGAAATCGCCAGGCTTTCTATGCTGGGAGAGCGTCGCGGTGAATCACAGGAGGATCCCGCGACGGTCGGGTACATTTCATTCGCTTCATTCGGGAGGGAGCCAGCATGGCCGAGTCGCATTTTCCACCGCAGCATCAGACCCATCAGCCGGGTAACGAGCACGAGATGCATCCCGAACCGGAGTTCATTCGCGCCGACTACCGTGGCACCGACAAGCTCAAGGGCAAGGTGGCGCTCATCACCGGCGGCGACAGCGGCATCGGTCGCGCCGTCGCGGTCCACTACGCCCGCGAGGGCGCCGACTGCGCCGTGGTCTACCTCGATGAGGAGCGCGATGCGGAAGATACCCAGGCGCTGATCGAAGCCGAGGGGCGGCGTTGTCTGCTGCTCAAGGGCGACGTCGCCGACTCCAGCTTCTGTCGCGACGTGGTCGAGCGTACGCGCCGAGAGCTGGGCGGGCTCAATATCCTGGTCAACAATGCCGCCGAGCAGCACGACTGGGACGACGTGACCGACATCACCGATGAAACCCTGCAGCGGACCTTTGCCACCAACATCTTCAGCCACTTCTACCTGGTGCGCGAGGCGGTTCCGCATCTGGGGGCCGGCGACACCATCATCGCCACGTCCTCCATCAACGCCTTCAAGGGCAACGCCACCCTGATCGACTACTCGGCGACCAAGGGAGCGATCCAGGGATTCGTGCGTTCGCTGGCGCAATCGCTGGTGGATCGCGAGATCCGCGTCAATGCGGTAGCGCCGGGGCCGGTATGGGCGCCGCTGATCCCGGCCAGTTTCGACGAAGAGAAGGTCGAGAGCTTCGGCGGGCAGGTGCCGATGAAGCGCGCCGGGCAGCCCAGCGAAATGGGCCCTGCCTACGTCTATCTGGCCAGCAAGGAGTCTTCCTACATGAGTGGCCAGACGATCCATCTGAATGGCGGCGTGATCGTCAATACCTGAAACTCCCCCGCCTTTCAGGCCGGCGGTTCGGAGGGCGTCTTGCCGCCGATCTTGACGGTGATCTCGCGGGCGGTTTCCGCGACCAGTGCGGCGAGCTCGGGCAGGCGAGAGTCGTCGATCCGGGCCACCGGCCCGGAGACCGAGATCGCCGCCAGCGGCAGGCCGCTTTCGTCATGCAGGGTGGCGGCGACGCAGTTGAGACCGATGGCGTGCTCTTCGCGGTCGACGGCGTAGCCCTGTCGGCGAATCTCGACCAGCTGGTCGCGAAGCGTCTCGACGTTGGTCAGCGTATTGGGCGTTTCGCCCTCCAGTGTACGGCCGGCGACGATCTGCTCGAACTCCTGGGGTGGCATCCACGCCAGGAGTGCCTTGCCGACCCCGGAGGCGTGCAGCGGCGCCCGCGAGCCCAGGCGGGTGATCATGCGCATCATCTGCTTCGATTCGCTCTGGGCCAGGTAGACCACCATGCCGTCATCGCGGATGCCGAGGTTGGCGGTTTCGCCGCTGGTGGCGGTGAGCTGGCGCAGAAAGGGGCGAGCGGTGGCGACGAAATCGCGGGCCTCGAGGAAGCTGTTGCCGATACGGAAGGTCTTGACGTCGATCTTCCACAGTCCGCTCTCGACGTCCTGGGTGATGAAGCCTTGCTGGAACAGCGCCTGCAGCAGGCGGTGAGTGGTCGAGGGGGCCAGGCCGACGTCCTCGGCGACATCGGAAAGGGCCAGTCCATCCGGGGTTGCCGCCAGCATTTCCAGGATGTTCAGGCCGCGGACCAGCGACTGACTGTGACCGCCGCTGCTCTTGCCGCCCGCGGGCCGGCCGACGGCCCTGCGTTTGGTTTCCGTCGCCCGATTTTGCTGCTGTTCAGTCGCCCGATGCCGCTCTTCGTCCGTCACCCGTCGCCGCTCTCGTGTCCGCTCATATCAGGCGCTCAGGATAACCGCTCGATCCCCCGGTGTCTGCGCGCTATCGGTTAAGACTTTCGGCCGCGCGCTGCTCCAGCCGCAATCGCGCGATCCGGTGGATCTGGGCGATGGCGGTCCGGCGTTCCTGCTTCCGGGTATGGTTCAGGCGGGTCTCGAAGGCGGCCAGGATCGCGTGGCGATCGAGTCCGCGCACGGCGATGACGAACGGGAAGTCGAACCGATCGCGGTAGGCCCGGTTGAGCTGCTCGAAACGGGCGAACTCCGCCGGCGTGCACTGGTCCAGGCCAGCGCCGGCCTGTTCCGAGCGGGAGTCGTCGGTCAGCTTGCCGCCGATCGCTGCCTTGCCGGCCAGATCGGGATGGGCCCGGATCAGCGCCAGCTGGGCATTGGCCGAGGCGGCGTCGACCTGCTCGCGCAGCCGCTCGGCCAGTCCGGCGGGCGTGTCCTGGGCCGCCTCGAGCCCGAGCTCCCAGGCCTGCGCCGCGATCCACGGCGAGTGTTCGTAGATGTCGCCATAGCGGGCGATGAACGCGTCACGGTCGAGCTGGCTGGGGCGAGGCGAGAGCAGGGCGGCAGACATGGCGGCTCCGGTTGACCTTTGTATACAAAAACACTTGAATGAGGCTAGCGCGACACCGCCCGTCGATCCACCCTTTTCGACCATGACAACCGACTTCGCGAGGAAGCCATGAGCGACGCCCCCCAAGGTTATCTGACCACCCACGTGCTGGACACGGCGCGCGGTCGCCCTGCCAGCGATCTGCGCATCGAACTCTACCGGCTGGAGGGCGGCACCCGATTGCGGCTGGCCGATGTGAAGACCAATGCCGACGGTCGCTGCGACGCACCGCTGTTGGAAGGGGCGGATTTCATCGCCGGGGTCTACGAACTCCTTTTCCATGCCGGGGATTATCTCCGTGCCGACGAGGCGCCCGCGGGGCATTTTCTCGATCGTATCCCGCTGCAGTTCACGGTCGACGCGCCCAACGAGCACTATCACGTGCCGCTGCTGCTCTCTCCGTTCAGCTATTCGACCTACCGGGGCAGCTAGAGAAGCGCTGGGCTCGGCCGGTCGTCGTCAAAAGCGCTTCCGCCATGCTCATCGACCGCTTCGGCGACTCGACAATCGTTGTCTCGCCTGGCCATCGCTCGCCGCATTTCTCGGTTAGCGAAGTTTTCATGTTCCCGGAGATCCACCGTGACAACGACACTGATCCGCAATGCCGAGCTGATCGCGACCTTCGACGATGCCGAGCGCGAGCTGCGCGATGCCAGCCTGCTCATCAGAGACGATCGCATCGTCGCGATCGGCTCGGCGCAGGAGGTCGCCGCCGCGCTCGAGGCGCCGGCAGACGAGGTCATCGATGCGCGCGGTCATGTCCTGCTGCCGGGGCTGGTGAACACGCACCATCACTTCTACCAGACCCTGACGCGCAACCTGCCCGCCGGGCAGAACGCCGCGCTGTTCGACTGGCTGGTGACCCATTACCCGATCTGGGCGCGACTCGACCCCGAATCGCTGTTCGCCAGCAGCCAGGTCGCCGCGGCGGAGCTGCTGCTCTCCGGCTGCACCACGGCGGCGGATCACACTTATCTATGGCCCAATGGCGCCCGCATCGACGATCAGATCGCGGCGGTCTCCGAGCTCGGGCTGCGCTTTCATGCCTCGCGCGGCTCGATGTCGGTGGGCGAATCCCAGGGTGGGCTGCCGCCGGACAGCGTGGTCGAATCCGAACAGGCGATCCTCGACGATACCCAGCGCGCCATCGAGCGCTATCACGACGCCGCCGAGCGGGCGATGACCCGTATCGTGGTGGCGCCCTGCTCGCCGTTCTCGGTCTCCCGCGAGCTGATGGTCAACAGTGCCGAACTGGCCCGTCACTATGGCGTGCATCTGCACACCCACCTGGCCGAAACCCGCGACGAGGAAGCCTACTGTCGCGAGCGCTTCGGCTGCACGCCGGTGGAGTACGCCGAGCAGGTCGGCTGGGTCGGCAGCGATGTCTGGTTCGCCCACATGGTGCATCCCCATGCCGACGAGATCGTGCGCCTGGGCGGCCACTGCTGCGGCGCGGCGCACTGTCCCAGCTCCAACATGCGTCTCGGTTCCGGCATCGCCCCGGTGATGGCGATGCACCAGGCCGGCATGCGGGTCGGCCTCGGCGTCGATGGCAGTGCCTCCAACGATGGCTCGCACCTGCTGGCGGAGGCTCGCCAGGCGATGCTGCTGGGCCGGCTACAGGGCGACCCGAACGAATTCAGTGCGCGCCGGATGCTGTGGTTCGCCACTCGCGGCGGCGCCGCGGTGTTGGGCCGGGACGATATCGGCCAGCTCGCGGTGGGCAAGGCCGCCGATATCATCGGCTTCCGGCTGGACTCGCTGGCGCTGGCCGGTGGCGCGCTCCATGACCCGCTGGCATCGCTGGTCTTCTGCCAACCGCCGACGGTCGATCTCTCCATCGTCAACGGGGTGCGCCGCGTCGAGAACGGCGTGCTGCTGGGTCACGATCTCGAGACGATGGTGGCCAGGCACAACGCCAGTGCCAGCCGGCTGGTCTCGGGCTGAGCCTCCGTGCCCATGCGGCTGTCATCTGGCGGCGGGCCGTATACAATCGTTGACGAAGTCAATCATCGGTGCGACCGGCGCTGGGTGGAGCGAACGACAATGGCGAAGAGCGCGAACGCAGCGAGCAGTACGAGCACGCCTGCCGAGGCGAAGCGGGGTCGCGGGGCGGGCAAGGCGGGCGATGGCGCCGAGCGCCATGAAACGATCTATCAGCAGATTCGCGAGGCGATCGTCGAGCACCGGCTCAAGCCGGGGGCGCGGTTGCGCGAGGACGCGCTGGCAGAAGTGTTCGGGGTCAGCCGTACCGGCATCCGCAAGATCCTGCAGCGTCTCGCGCTGGAGCATCTGGTCACACTGACGCCGAGGCGTGGCGCCAGCGTCAGCCGGCCGACCATCGAGGAGGCGCGGGATGTATTTGCCGCGCGCCAACTGGTGGAGTGCCAGCTGATGCCATGGGTCGCACGGCGGCTGAAAGCGGCAGACGCCAAGGCGCTCCGGCAACTGGCCATCGACGAGCGTCAGGCCCTGCGCGCCGGCCAGCAGAGCCGGGCGATCCAGCTCTCCGCCCAGTTCCACCAGCGCCTGGCCGAACTCTCCGGCAACACGCCGCTGGCGGAGTTCGTCGCCCGGCTCTGCTCGCGATCGTCGCTGATCCTCGCCGTCTACGGCGCCTCCGGGCACCTGGGCTGCGAGTCCCACGACCACGACGAGCTGGTCACGCTGCTGGAGACCGGCAAGGAGGAGCGCGCGGTCGCTTTCATGCAGCGCCACCTCAAGGCGATCGAGGCGTCGCTGTCGATCGAGGAAAGCACCGATGAAGCGCCGGACCTGAACGCGATCTTTGCCTGAGGCTCAGCGCCGATCCGGCTCCTGGCTCCAGTCGGCGAAGCGCCCCGCGAACGGCTTGGGCCGGGGAAAGGCGAGATCGCCGTGCTTGCTGGTCCCCAGCCCCAGCGAGACCAGCGACTCCGCCAGCTTGATCGCCGCGCTGACGCCTTCGATCACCGGCAGCTGCAGGTCATGGGTGAGGCGCTCGGTGAGATCCGCCATGCCACCGCAGCCAAGCACGATGGCGCCGATGCCATCCTCGTCCCTGGCTCGTTGGCACTCTTCCAGTAGCGCCTGATAGGCATTGCCCGCCGGGTTCTCCAGCTCCAGCACCGGCAGGTCGGTGGCGCGTACCCGGCGGCAGTGATGGCGGAATCCATACTGGTCGAGCAGGTGTTCGGCGATGATCGCGGTGCGCGAAAGCGTGGTCACTACCGAGAAACGGGTGCTGATCAGCGTGGCCAGATGGAAACCGGCCTCGGCGATACCGATCACCGGCGCCCGGGTCAGTTCGCGCGCCGCGAGCAGCCCCGGATCACCGAAACAGGCGATGACGTAGGCATCCATTGCCAGGGTTTCGCCGCGGCGAATCTCCTCCAGCACGCCGACGGCGCTGATCGCCTCGTCGAAGTGGCTCTCGATCGAGACCGGGCCGCTCTCCGGCTGACTGACGTGGATCCGCGTGCTCTCCGCGGCCACACGGTTGGCGCAGGCACCGATCTTGTCGGTCATGCTGGCGGTCGTGTTGGGGTTGATGACGTGGATCTGCATGGCATGGCACCTTGGCGATTCGAGCGAATCGCGATACGGTTATTTTGTCCACAAAAATAACCGACTTTGAATACAATATCGATGAAGACCAGTCCAAAACCGGCATCTCGACAAAAAGGGCGCTGCGCATGATCTCCCCGGACTACCCCCGCGATCTGATCGGCTACGGCCGCAATCCACCCCAGGCCAACTGGCCCGGCCAGGCCCGCGTGGCGGTGCAGTTCGTGCTCAACTACGAGGAGGGCGGCGAGAACTGCGTGCTGCACGGCGACGCCCACTCCGAGCAGTTCCTCTCCGAGATCGCCGGGGCCGAGGCCTATCCGGCGCGCCACCTGAGCATGGAGTCGATCTACGAGTACGGCTCCCGCGCCGGGGTGTGGCGGGTGCTGGGCGAGTTCGAGCGGCGCGGCCTGCCGCTGACGGTGTTCGGCGTGGCGATGGCGCTGGAGCGCAACCCGGAAGCCGCCCAGGCGTTTCGCGAGCTGGGCCACGAGGTGGCCTGCCACGGCTATCGCTGGATCCACTACCAGAACGTGCCGGAGGCGGTGGAGCGGGCGCACCTGCAGCGCGCGCTGTCGATCTTCGAGTCGCTCTACGGCGAGCGCCCGCTGGGCTGGTACACCGGCCGCGACAGCCCCAATACCCGGCGGCTGCTGGTCGACGAGGGGGGCTTCCTCTACGACAGCGACTACTACGGCGACGATCTGCCGTTCTGGTGCGATGTCGACGACAGCCAGGGGCGCAGCCGGCGCCACCTGATCGTGCCCTACACCCTGGACAGCAATGACATGCGCTTCGCCTCGCCGACCGGCTTCGATCACGGCGAGCCGTTCTTCCAGTATCTGCGCGACGCCTTCGACGTGCTCTACGCGGAGGGGGCAGAGACGCCCAAGATGCTCTCGATCGGCCTGCACTGCCGGCTGATCGGGCGTCCCGGGCGCTTCCGTGCGCTGCAGCGCTTCCTCGATCACCTCGAGGCCCACGACCGGGTGTGGATAACCCGACGTGTGGATATCGCCCGCCACTGGGCCAGCCACCACCCGGCCGCGTAGCGGATCGATCACGCCAGGTTCGAGTCCCGCGGATCGAACCCGGTCTCCCCCACGCATCTTCCTGGTGCGTGGGGGTGAGTTCGTGCCCCTGATTCGGTCAATTTCCACGCTGCCCAGGGGGGCGAAGCGATGCATCTGGGCCTCGAGTGGTGGCTAACTCCCTGAATCGACGGCAGTGGTACCGGTTCTGGCGCCGAGCTTGCTATGGAGTGTTGTGAAACAAACGTTTCTTATCCGATGGAGAAGTCGCCAATCGTTTCTTCACCGGCATCACGCGATCCGCATAACAACGCTCAAGCGCTCCTCAGGAGGTATGGCATGTTCGCCTGCGTCAAGAATCGATTCTCGCGCCAGCTGGTGCTGGCACTCTGCTGCACCGTCGTCGCCGGCCTCGCCGCGCTCTCGGCCCAGGCCAGCGACCTGGAGACCATCGAGCAGCGTGGCACGCTGCGGGTCGCGGTACCGCAGGACTTTCCGCCGTTCGGCTCGGTGGGCACCGACCTGCAACCGCAGGGCTACGACATCGATATGGCGCACTATCTGGCCGACCAGATGGATGTCGATCTGAAGCTGGTGACCGTCACCAGTGCCAATCGCATCCCGTTCCTGCAGACCGACAAGGTCGATCTGGTGATCTCGAGCCTGGGCAAGAACCCCGAGCGCGCCGCGGTGATCGACTTCACCGAGGCCTATGCGCCGTTCTTCCTCGGCGTGTTCGGCACGCCCGATGCCGCACCGGTCGACGATGCCGCAGGGCTCGCCGGCAAGACCATCGGGGTGACCCGCGGCTCGGTCGAGGACATGGAGCTCTCCGATCTGGCGCCGAGCGATACCACCGTCCAGCGCTTCGAGGACAACGCCACCACGATCTCCGCGTTTCTCTCCGGTCAGGTCGACTACATCGCCACCGGCAACGTGGTCGCGGCACAGATCGCCGAGCGCAACGCCGAGCGGGCGCCGACCATGGTGTTCCGGATCAAGAATTCGCCCTGCTATATCGGCCTGGCCAAGGACAACGAGGCGCTGAAAACGCGCGTCAATGCGCTGATCGAGCAGGCCAAGCAGGATGGCACGCTGGAATCGATGTCGCAGAAGTGGTTCCACACCGCGCTGCCCGACGATCTCTCCTCCTGAGGGGGTAAGCGGTCATGACGCTGGATTTCTCCACGCTGCTGCCCTACACGGATCAGATCCTGCACGGCTTGATGACGACGCTGTGGCTGACTGCCGTGACGACGATGGCCGGCATCGCCCTGGCGATCGTCGTCGCCTACCTGCGGGACGGGGCTTCCAAAGGGCGACCGACCCTCGTCAGCCGCCTGCTGGGCGGCTATGTCGAGGTCATCCGCAACACCCCGTTCATCGTGCAGCTGTTCTTTCTGTTCTTCGGCCTGCCGGCGCTGGGCATCCCGATCAGCGCGACGGTCGCGGCGCTGCTGGCGATGATCTTGAACCTGGGCGCCTATACCGCCGAGATCCTGCGCGCCGGGATCGACTCGACCCAGAGAGGCCAGCATGAAGCGGCCCGCGCGCTGGGGCTGTCGCGTCTGCAGAGCTTCCGACACGTGGTCCTGGTGCCGGCGTTCTCGCGGGTTTATCCGTCGCTGATCAGCCAGTGCATCATCGTGATGCTGGGCTCCGCGGTGGTGTCACAGATCTCGGTCTTCGATCTCACCTACGCCGCCAACTTCATCCAGTCCCGCAACTTCCGCGGCTTCGAAGTCTATCTGGTGGTGACGCTGATTTACCTGCTGCTGGCGGTGGGGCTGCGGCTGGCGTTCGAGTTCGTCGGGCGCCGCCTGTTCGCGTTTCGCCAGGGAGGTTCGGCATGACCGATTTCACGCTGTGGGACATCGTCCGCAACCTGCTGCTGGCAGGGCGCTGGACGGTGGTACTGTCGCTGATCGCCTTCGCCGGCGGGGCGCTTGTCGGGCTGGTGTTGACCCTGCTGCGGATGGGCGGCCTGAAGCCGATTCGCTGGCTGATCCGGCTCTACGTCGATCTGTTCCAGGGCACGCCGCTGCTGATGCAGCTGTTCCTGGCCTATTTCGGCGCCGCGGCGCTGGGGTTCGACGTCTCCGCCTGGACCGCGGCCAGCGTGGCGCTGACGCTGTTCACCAGCGCCTTCCTGTGCGACATCTGGCGCGGCTGCGTCGAGGCGGTACCCAGCGGCCAGTGGCAGGCCTCCCGGGTACTCGGGCTGAACTATCTGCAGTCGATGCGCCACGTCATCCTGCCGCAGGCGCTGCGCCTGGCGGTACCGCCCACCGTCGGCTTCTCGGTACAGGTCATCAAGGGCACCGCGCTGGCGTCGGTGATCGGCTTCGTCGAGCTGACCAAGGCCGGCACCATGCTCAACAACGCGGCCTTTGCGCCCTTCACCATCTTCGCGCTGGTGGCGCTCGGATATTTCATCCTCTGCTATCCGCTGTCCCGCTACGCCCGTCACCTGGAGAAAAAGCTCTATGGCGCTGGTATCCGTTAAAGATCTGCATAAATCCTTCGGCGAGCTGGAGGTGCTCAAGGGCATCGATCTGGAGATCGAGGCCGGCGAGGTGGTGTCGATCATCGGCCGCAGCGGCTCGGGCAAGAGTACCCTGCTGCGCTGCCTCAACCAGCTCGAACGTCACGACTGGGGGACGATCGTGCTGGCCGATCAGCGTCTCGACGGCACCGCGATGTCGCCGGGGGAGCTGAGCCGGAACGTCGGCATGGTGTTCCAGAGCTTCAACCTGTTCCCGCACAAGACGGTGGTCGAGAACGTGATGCTGGCACCGGTGGTGGTCAAGCAGACGCCCCGGGACGAGGCGCGCCGGATCGCCGAGTCGGTGCTCGCCAAGGTGGGGATGTCCGAGAAGGTCGACGCCTATCCAGCCCAGCTCTCCGGCGGCCAGCAGCAGCGCGTGGCGATTGCCCGGGCACTGGCGATGAATCCCAAGGTGCTGCTGTGCGACGAGGTGACCTCGGCGCTCGACCCCGAACTGGTGGGCGAAGTGCTGCGCGTGCTCGAAGACCTGGCGAGTGAAGGGATGACGCTGATCCTGGTCACCCATGAGATGAAGTTCGCGCGCGACGTCAGTGACCGCGTGGTCTTCATGCATCAGGGCCGGATCCATGAATCCGGCGACCCGCAGACGCTATTCAGCCAGCCCAGGACACCGGAGCTGAGTCAGTTCATCGCCTCCGTGCTGTAGTCCATGTGGGAGCCTTTCATGTCGGGAGCGAATACGCAGGCGCATATCGGCCGCCGGCTGCAGCAGCATTTTGCCGAGCTGGGCCCGCAGGAGCGCCGGGTGGCGGGCTTCATCCTGGCGCACCTGGAGGATCTGGCGGTCTACAGCGCGGCCGATCTGGCGCGCTACAGTGGCGTCTCCAAGGCGACCGTGACCCGCCTGTTCAAGCGCCTGGGTTACCAGGACTTCAAGGCGGTCAAGGCGCATGCGCGCCAACTGCGCCATTATGGCGTGCCGCTGGCCTCGGGTTCCGATGCGCTGGGTGACGGCGTCGAGCGCTTCCGTCGTCACGCCGAACGCGAGCAGGAGAATCTGCGCCAGTGCCTGGAAGGGCTGACGCCCGTGCTGTTCGACGCGGTCGTGCATGCCCTCGACGCGGCGCCCGCGGTGGCCGTGGTGGGCTATCGCAACAGTTATCCGGTGGCGCTGCATCTGCGCCAGCAGCTGCTCCAGGCCCGTGGTAACGTGCGTCTGCTGCCCGCGCCCAACCAGTCGCTGGCCGAGGAGCTGGTCCAGCTCGAACCCGGTACGCTGATCGTGCTGATCGGCTTTCGTCGCCGGCCCAGGCTGTTCGAGACGCTGATCGGCGCACTCCAAGAGCGCGAACATCGCGTGCTGCTGATCGGCGACCCGACCACCGCCAAATATGCCGATCGGGTCACCTGGCGGCTGGAGTGTGCGTTGGAGACGATCTCGGCGTTCGACAGTTACGCCAGCGCCATGAGCCTCGTCAGCCTGCTCGCCAATGCCATGCTGCATCGTCGGCTGGCCGAGGGGCGAGCCAGGATCGGCGAAGTGACCGAGCTGTACGAGGCCCTGGACGAACTCGCCCCTTAGGGCAGCGCTTGGCGCAAGCGTCCCATAGCCGATTTGACGATGAGAAGGAGAGAGCATGCCGCAACGCAGTTACTACGCCCCCCATGGCGGTTTGCCGCCGCAGAGCCAGTTGATCCATGGCCGTGCGGTGTTCACCGAGGCCTACGCGGTGATCCCCAAGGGAGTGATGAGCGATATCGTCGTGAGCTTCCTGCCGCACTGGGAGAAGACCCGGCTGTGGGTGCTGTCGCGGCCGCTCTCCGGCTTCGCCGAGACCTTCTCCCAGTACATCATGGAGGTCTCGCCCGGTGGCGGCAGCGAGCGGCCGGAGCCGGACCAGGGTGCCGAGGGCGTGCTGTTCGTGGTCGAGGGCGAGATGCGTCTGACCGTCGATGACGAGCACCACGAGATGGTGCCGGGGGGCTACGCCTATCTGCCGCCGGGGTGCGACTGGCAGCTGCGCAATGCGAGCGATGCGCCGGTGCGCTTCCACTGGATCCGCAAGGCGTATGCGTTCGTCGAGGGGATCGAGGTGCCGCCGGCCTTCGTCACCAACGAGCAGACGATCGCGCCGACGCCGATGCCGGATACCGACGGCCGCTGGGCGACCACGCGCTTCGTCGATCCCGCCGACCTGCGCCACGACATGCACGTCACCATCGTCACCTTCCAGCCGGGTGGGGTGATTCCGTTCGACGAGACCCATGTGATGGAGCACGGCCTCTACGTGCTGGAGGGGCGCGCGGTCTACCACCTCAACCAGGAGTGGGTCGAGGTCGAGGCCGGCGACTACATGTGGCTGCGCGCCTTCTGCCCGCAGTCCTGCTACGCCGCCGGTTCGACGCCGTTCCGCTATCTGCTCTACAAGGACGTCAACCGGCACATGAAGCTCGGCCTCTCCTGAGGGGAGCGGCCAGCTTCAGTCGAAGCGGGAGAGCCGATAGGGCGCCCGCGGCGGCAGGTCAGGTGGCTCGGTCGATGGGTGGCCCTCGGCCGGGCCGGCCAGGTCGGCGATCAGTTCGGCGGTGATCGCCGCCTGGGTCAGCCCCAGGTGATGATGCCCGAAGGCGAGCAGCACGCGGCCATGCTCGAGACGGTCGATGATCGGCAGCGAGTCCGGCAGCGACGGGCGGAAGCCCATCCAGGGCGTGGCGTCCCCGGCGTCGAGATCGGTCTTGAACAGGCCCCGGCTCAGTCGGTGAAGCTGCCAGGCCCGGGCCATGTTGGGCGGTGCGACCAGCCCCGCGAACTCCACGGTGCCGGCCAGTCTCAGCCCGGTTTCCATCGGCGTCATGATGAAGCGTCGCTCCAGCGAGGTCACCGCGAAGGGCAGTCGCTCATGCTCGCGGGGCAGCATCAGGTGATAGCCGCGCTCGGTGTCCAGCGGTACGCGCTTGCCGGTGAGCTGGGCCGTCAACGCGGCCGAGTGGGCGCCACAGGCGATCAGCACCTGGCTGGCCTCGCGTTCGCCGGCGTCGGTCATCAACGCGACGCCGCTGTCGGTCAATCGCGCCGACTGCACGCTGGCCTGCTCGAACTGCACCCCTTCTTGTTTGGCCGCATCGACCAGCGTGTTGACGACGCGCCATGGATCCAGCACATGACCCGTCGCGGGAAAGAACAGCCCGCCCTTCAGGTCGGTGGAAAGCTGCGGTGCCGCACGCCGAATCGCCTCTCGCTCCCACCGTTCCACCGGCACCTGCTGGGCGCGCATGCGCGACTCGAGTGCTGCGAGCTTCGAGTGCGACTCCGGCTTTTCGTAGACCAGCAGCGAGCCATCCGCCCTGAGCAGGTGAGCGCTGTCTACCGATGCCAGCAGGCGTTGCCACGCCGCCAGGCTGCGTTCGTTGAGGGCACGAAGGCCGGCCACGCTTGCGCGGAACGGCGCCGGGCGCAGGTTCAGGACCAGCCGGGTCAGCCACGGCAGCGCGCGGGGTAGGTATTTCCAGTCCAGCCGCAGGGGGCCCATGGGGTCCCTGAGCATGCCGGGCAGGGCGCGCAGGATCGACGCATCGGCGATCGGAAAGACCTGCTCGGTGGCCAGATGGCCCGCGTTGCCGTAGGAGGCGCCCCGCCCCGGCGCCTGACGATCGAGTACCCGCACGCGGTGACCCCGGCGCGCCAGTGCCAGGGCGCTCGTCACGCCGACGAGGCCGGCACCGACGACGATGGTATCGGCATCGGTCAGAGCCGAAGGGGAGGGGTCCGGCATGGGCTACCTCATGACCAGGCGACAGGGTTGGGGAGCGGAGCGTGCGCGACGGCTCAGGCGCTGCGCAGGCTCTTCTCCAGTACCGCCGCGATGCCCTCCGCGGCGTCCTTGATATGGCGTTCCAGCAGGCGGCAGGCCGGGTCGACATCGCCGTGGCGCGCCAGCTCGAGCAGCTCGCGATGTTCGCGTTCGGCTTTCTCGATTTCGCGGGTGTAGACCAGCTGCATGCGGATATAGCGCCCCGACTTGGTGTTCAACTGACCGATCATGGCCAGCGTCTCGGGTAGCCCGGAAGGGGCGTACAGCGCGTGATGGAACGCGAAGTTGTAGTCGCTCCAGTTGTCGATCTGGCTGCCGGCGTCGAGCGCGGCGTCGTACTGGCGCAGGATGCTCGCGGCGTGCTCGAGATCCGCCGCCTTCAGGTTCGGGATCGCATAGCGCAGCACATGGGTCTCGAGCAGCACGCGCAGCTCGAACAGCTCGCGAATCGCGGCCACGGAGAGCTCGGTGGTGAAGGCGCCGCGATGGGCGTGGAACTCCACCAGGCCCTCGGACTCGAGCGTCAGCAGGGCCTCCCGGACGGGAATGCGGCTGACGTCGTAGTCCTTGGCCAGGGCATCCTGACGCAGCTGGGAGCCGCCCTTGAATTCACCGCCGAGAATACGCTCACGCAGGTCATCGGCGACATGCTGGGCTCGGGTCTTGAAATTTGCCATGGGGGTCATCGTTCTCGCGGTATTTTGGATATTGTATGCAAACCGCAAGTCACCCACCACGCGTGTCGATAGCGCAGGTGGCTGTCCGCCGGCTTCCGGCAGGCGAGGCGGCAAGCCGGTCCGCCTCGCCGTCGACTCGAGCGGGGCCGCTACCTGGCCTTGCCGAGCTGGGCCGACCACTGTGCGTACCACTCACGGAACAGCGCGTACTGGGTCTCGACGTAGCGGCGTTGGGCCTCGCTCAAGGCGTCGCTCTCATTGAAGTGCAGGCGGTACTCGCTGTCGCCGTTGAGCACCATCAGATGCTTGTAGTAGAGCACCAGGTCCACGCCCTCGTCGAAGGAGGAGAGTACCGCCAGCGCCGATTCCAGCTCCTGGGCCTGGCGCCGAGCCTCGAGATCGCCGGTGGCGGCCTTCTTGCAGAGCGCCACCAGTTGCAGCACCTCTTTCGGCAGGGCGTTGCCGACCCCGGTGATGGCGCCGGTGGCATGGCAGTTGACGAAACCATGGAACACCTGGGTGTCGACGCCGACCATCAGGCTGACGTCGTCGTCCTGGGAGGTGATGTGCTCGGCGGCGTAGCGCAGATCGTCCGCACCGCCAAACTCCTTGAAACCGATCAGATTGGGGTGTTCGCGACGCAGCGCGAAGAACAGCTCGGCGCGGGTGGCGAAGCCGTAATAGGGGCTGTTGTAGATCACCGCCGGCAGTTCGGGGGCGGCGGCCAGGATCGCCGAGAAGTGCGCCTTCTGGGCCGCGGGCGCGGTACCGCGGGAGAGCACCCGGGGAATCACCATCAATCCTTGCGCGCCGACCCTGGCCGCATGGGCGGCGTGAGAGACCGCCTCCTTCGAATTGACCGCGCCGGTGCCGACGATGACGGGCACGCCGGCGGCGACCAGCCGGGCCACGCCCTCCTGACGCTCGGCTTCGCTGAGCAGCGGCCAGTCGCCCATGGAGCCGCAGTAGACCACCGCGCGCATGCCGAGATCGACCAGCTCGCGCCCCTTGGCGACCAGGGCGTCATAGTCGGGGGTGCGCTCTGTGGTGCAGGGGGTCATCAGCGCGGGAATGCAGCCGGTGAAGATGGAGTCGTTCATGGTTGTCCTCTGGCACTGTTTTCGGAAGTCATGCGTTTTCGGAAGTGATGCGTGGTCGGGAGTGATGCGTGAGCGGCTAGGACGCGGTGATGCCCCAGGCGAACGGATCATTGTCGTCGATCAGCAGGGTGGCATCGGCGGTGACATGGGCGCTGCCGGTGATGAAGGGCAGGATGCGATCGCCCTGCCATGCGTAGCGCCCCTCGAAGCGGCTGCCGGTGATGCTGGCCTGGACCCAGGTCTCGCCGGGGGCCAGCTTGCCGTCCGCCGCCAGGCAGGCCAGCTTGGCGCTGGTCCCGGTGCCGCAGGGGGAGCGGTCGTAGGCCTTGCCGGGGCAGAGCACGAAGTTGCGGCTGTCGGCCGGCGGGTTGCCGTGGGTGTCCGCGGCGAACAGCTCGATATGGTCGATGTGGCCACCGTTCTCGCCGGTGATGGCCTGCGCGTCCAGCGCCTGGCGGATCGCCCAGGTAAAGGCCGTCAGCGCCTCCTCGTTGGCCAGCGTCAGCGCCTGGTCGTGCTCACCCACCAGGAAGAACCAGTTGCCGCCCCAGGCGATGTCGCCATGCACCACGCCGTAGCCCGGCACCTCGACCGGCACCCGCTGGCGGTAGCGGTAGGCGGGCACGTTGCCCACGGTGACCGCGCCGTCGTCATGGAGGATGGCGCTGACCTGCCCCACCGGGGTGTCGATGCGATGGGTGCCCGGGCTCAGCTTGCCGAGATGGTAAAGCGACGCCACCAGCCCGATGGTGCCGTGGCCGCACATGCCCAGGTAGCCCGTATTGTTGAAGAAGATCACCCCGCAGCTGGCCTCCGGCGAGACCGGCTCGCAGTAGAGCGCCCCCACCAGCACGTCGTTGCCCCGCGGCTCGAGCAGACAGGCCCGCCGCCATCGATCGTGGTGCTCGCGCAGCAGATCGCGCTGGGCGGCCATGTCGCCGGTCAGCGCCGGGAAGCCCGACATCACCAGCCGGGTCGGCTCGCCGCCGGTGTGGGAATCGATGACATGGATACGCTGCATGGGGGTTTCCCCTCTGATCTGGGCGTGGTCTGGGCGGGCTGGAGTGGCGGCCGACGGGCATCGAGGCGCGCGGCTGATTTCACTATTGTAGATTTTATACAATCTTTGAGGGGATAAGGAAAGCGGGCGGGAAGTCGGGGGCGGATGATCCTGTCACAAGGCGGCGGAGGGGAGTCGTGCGTCCACGGCCGTGACACGGAAGAAGGGCGCAAGGCCTAGGCATGAGGCAGCGGGGTGTCAGCTACCGACGACCGATATGGAGAGGGTCAAGAGAGATAGCCGGCAGTGCCCCGGCGGCCAGCCGCCGGGGCACTGGGGTCAGGAGGCGACCGCTGCCGCTGCGGTGGCGCGGCGCATGCCCATGGCGTAGAAGGTGGCGCCGAGCGCGCCGCCGATGAACACCGAGAAGTGGCCGAGATCGCCCAGCGGCAGGAAGTTGATCATGATGCCGATCAGCGACGCGGCGACGACGGCCTTCACCGCCGCCGGATTGAAGCCGTTGCGGTACCAGTAGGGGCCGTTGGGGTCGACGCTGAACAGTGCATCGACGTCGATCCGCCCGCGGCGAATGCGGTAGTAGTCCATGATCAGGATGCCGTAGAGCGGGCCGATGGCCGCCGCCAGCAGATCCACGGTGTAGTGGATGATCTCCGGATTGCTGAACAGGTTCCACGGGGTGAGGAAGATCGAGCCCACCGCAGCGATGAAGCCGCCGGTCCGGAAGCTGATCTTGCTGGGCGCCATGTTGGAGAAGTCGAACGCCGGAGCGACGAAGTTGGCGACGATGTTGATCCCGATGGTGGTGGTGACGAAGGTCGCGGCACCGAGCAGGGCGATGAAGGTGTTGTCGAGTCGCGCCACGGTCTGGATCGGGTCGTCGATCATCTCACCGAACACCGGCAGGGTCGCCGAGACCATCATCACGGTGGTGGCGGAGAAGACCAGGAAGTTGACCGGCAGGCCCCAGAAGTTGCCGCGCTTGACGTCCTCGAAGCTGCGGGCGTATCGGGTGAAGTCGCCGAAGTTGAGCGTCGGGCCGGCGAAGTAGCCGGCCACGATGGCCGCGGCAATCACCATCTGCCACAACTGCTCGCCGGGGGAGAGCTGGATGTCGCTGAGGGTGAAGCTGATGTTGGACCAGCCCGCCTGCCACACCAGCCACGCCGCCAGCACGAACATCACCACGTAGACCGCCGGGCCGCTCCAGTCGATGAAGCGCCGGATCGAATCCATGCCGTGCCAGAAGACGATCGCTTGCAGGCACCACAGCAGCATGAAGCTGATCCAGCCAAGATAGGAGAGCCCCAGGAAACTGGGGCCGGCCAGCGACTCCATGCCGGGGAAGAGCCGTAGTAGCACGATCGTCAGCGCGTTGGAGGCGAGAAAGGTCTGGATGCCGTACCACACCACGGCGATCAGGCCGCGAATCATCGCCGGGATATTGGCGCCGAATACGCCGAACGAGAGCCGGCAGATCACCGGAAAGGGGACCGCGGCCTTCTGGCTCGGTCTCGCCATCAGGTTGGCGAAGATCTGCACGATGCAGATACCCACCAGCAGCGAGATCAGTACCTGCCAGCCGGCCAGCCCCAGCGCGAACAGGCTGGCAGCGACCACGTAGCCGCCGACGCTGTGCACGTCGGAAAGCCAGAAGGCGAGAATGTTGTACCAGTTCCAGTTCTGTTGCGTCGGCGCAAGATCGGCATTGTGCAGCCGGTTACTGTACTGGTGTGATGAGTGATGCGGTTGCTGAGGCATGGCGAACGCCCTCCGCGGGGCCGTGTTGTGATTGTGATCCGCATTTTTTGTATACAAGATGCGTGCCATGTTCGCCATTGAAGAATAGTCGGAGAGCCTCATCGCCAGGCGATCATGGATGACCTCGAGGAAACTGCCCCATGCTCAAGTCTTTAGGCTCGTCCGGATAGATCGGTGCTCGGCGACTCGAGAACAGCGCTGGGCTGGCCCGCAACCATGATGGAGCGGCATCGCGATCGAGGCGGTCGAAAACGCACGCTCAATGCACGGTCTGCGACCGTCCTGCACCACCCGGGTGCAGTTCGTGCGACACTTTTTGTATACGATGGGTTGCGCTTGGTGGACGACACGATAACAGAGGAGACATAAGCGATGCTGGAATTGAAAGCTCGGAAGCTGACCCCGGCGGCCTTCGCCGCGTTCGGCGAGGTGCTCGACTCGCGTGGCAGCGAGTCGTTTCCGATCAACGGTGGGCGCACCCAACGCCACCATGCGCTGGCCAGGGTCGAGATCCGTGACGCCGCGACGCCCCCGCTGATCAGCATCTTCGTCAGCCAGCCGGTGACGCTGCCGCTGGAGATCGAGCTGCTCGAGCGCCACCCGCTGGGCAGCCAGGCATTCATGCCGCTGCATGAAGAACGCTTCATCGTGGTCGTGGCGCCGCCGGGCGACGATATCGATCCGAACACGATTCGCGCCTTCGTCACCGACGGCCACCAGGGGGTCAACTACCGGGCCGGCACCTGGCACGCGATCCATTCGGTACTGGAGAAAGAGGGGGAGTTTCTGGTCGTCGATCGCGGTGGCGCCGACAACCTCGACGAGCGCGAGATAGGGATTCGGGTCGTGCTGCCTTAGCGAGTCGGTGGCGCGAAGAACTGGCGATCCATGTCGGGTCGGTCGATGTCGGAAAGTTCGAAAAGCATCTCCCGCACATGCTCGAGATGCTCGCTCATGCTGCTCTCGGCCAGTGTCGGATCGCGCCGGGAGAGTGCGTCGAGGATCCGTCGGTGGTCCGGCACCCAGTAGTTGAGTTGTTGCTTGTTCTCGATATGAGACTGCAGCTTCTGCCACATCGGTGATTTTTCCCGATATTTCCAGAGCTGATGGACCGTGGCGATCAGCAGGCTGTTCTGCGTGGCCTCGGCGACCCCTAGATGAAACTCGAAATCCCCCTGGCCCTGGTAGATCCCTTGCTCGAACTCCTGGGTTTCCAGCGCCAGGGCGGCCTCCAGGCGAGCGATATCGCGTGGACCCGCCGTGCGGGCGGCGAGCCGGGCGATGCTGCCCTCGAGAACCTGGCGCGCCTGTAGCAGCTCGAAAGGTCCTATGTCGTGGCCGAGATCCTCGTTGGAATCGCCACCCTCTACCACATGAACGCCTGAGCCCTTGCGGATCTCCACCTTGCCCTTGACCTCGAGCATGATGAGCGCCTCGCGGATCACGGTACGGCTGACATCGTAGGCCTCGCACAGGTTCTTTTCCGAAGGCAACCGGCCGCTGTTGGCAAACTCGCCAGCATTCAAGCGAGCGAGCAGGTGTTCGCCCACTTGTCGGTAAAGGCGCGATCCGCCACCAGCGAAGAAATCGATCCCTTCCATAACCCCTCTTATCTCCATTCGTGCATTACCCGCAGTGTAGCGTCTTTCAGAGATGTCATACAGGTTTGGGCGGCTATCGGCCCAGGCGGCTGGGTTGCCGGATAGACCCTCCACGGCGTTGCGTTGCTTACGCTGATGTATTATAAGTCGCAGCAACATGTATTATATGTTGAGTGGTTAGAAGACAACATCAACAAAGGCCCTGTTCATGTCCCGCTCTCGAACGCAACGTATCCTGTGGTTGCTGATGGCAATCATCATCGCCATGACCGCCACACCGATCGTCATTCTTGCCAATCGCGTCACCCCATCGCCGCTGGGGATTCCGTTCTTCCTGCTGTGGTGCGGGTCGGTACCGCTGCTGCTATGGATCCTGATGGTGTTGCATAGCCGCGTGTCCTCCCTGGAAGGGGAGGGCGAATCATGACGGCGTTGATTGGCATTTCCATCGTTCTCATCCTGACGCTGGGGGTCGGCCTCGCGCCCGCGTTCAGCCGCAAGGCGAAACAGGCGCTCAGCGTCAACGAGTACTTTCTCGGCTCGCGGGGCATGGGGCCGGTGGTGCTTTTCTTCACATCGATGGCGACCTGGTACAGCTCGTCGCTGTTTCTCGGTGCGGTGGCGGAGGTCTATGCCAAGGGGATCGGCTGGATCTTCGCGTTCACGTCGACCGCGATCTCGGGTCTCGTCTTCTATTTCATCGCGCCCCGCATGCAGGCGCTGGGGCAGCGCCACCGGTTCGTGACCCAAGCCGACTTCTTCGCGCACCGGTTCGACAGCCGGTTGCTGGGGCTTCTCGTCGGGCTCGTGGGCACGGTCTGCATGATCCCCTACATCACCATTCAGGTGGTTGGCGTCGGGTTGATCTTCGATATCTTCACTGACGGCCTGGTACCGTTCTGGCTGGGTGCGCTGATCGCCGTGGCGATCTGCGCACTGTTCATCTACTTCGGTGGCATGACTTCCGTCGCCTGGACCGACGTCCTGCTCGGCATCGTCTTCGTGACCAGCATCTGGTTCGTCGTCGGCATGATCCTCTTCGATGCCTTCGGCGGGTTCGGCAGCTTCTTCGAGGCGGCGCGTTCGCGCGTTCCCGAATTGTTGACCCTGCCCGGACCGAAGAATCTCGAGTGGGGATACTTCCTGTCCCAGACCTGGGTCATCGGGCTCGGCGGATACATGTGGCCGCATCTCTACATGCGGATGGTCGCCGCGCGCTCCGCGCGGGATGCCCGTCGCGTCGGTTCGCTGATCACCCTGGCCTCGGTGCCCAGCCAGTTACCCGTCGTGCTGGGGGCGCTCGCCGCCGCCATCCTGATTCCCTCCCTGGCGAGCCCCGATACGGCACTGATCTCGCTGATCGGCGACTACGCCCCCCTCTGGACCATCGCCATCCTGGGCGCCGGCGGTATCGCCGCATCGCTCTCGACGATCAACAGCCTCGCCCACTCCCAGGGGGTGACAGTGGCGCAGGATCTCTATCTGCGATTGGTCAAGAGGCGTCCATCGGAATCCCGGATCATCGCCGTCTCCCGCGCGTTCGTGCTGATCACTTGCGTGATCGCCTATGCGGCGGCGCTGACCAAGCCGACCTTCCTCTGGACGATTCTGGCGAATACCTACAGCGGTGTGATCCAGTTCTTCCCGCTGATGATCGCCGCCTTGTTCTGGTCGAAGGCGACCAAGCAGGGAGCGATCGCCGCGCTGATCGTCGGACTGGTCACCGCGCTGCTGTTCTCCTATGTCATCGGTACGCCGTGGGGCATCGTCGCTCCCGCCTGGGGCTTCGTCGCCAATGTGCTGACGCTGATCGTCGTCAGCCTGATCACTCAGCCCGCCCGTGACGGAGCCGGGGCGACCACCGTAAGCCGGGAGGCGACATGAGTTCGAACCTGAGAAAACGAGTCGATGGCCAGCGGGTGGCCGAACTGACGCGCCGCTTGATCGAGAGGGAAAGCGAAAATCCTCCCGGTAACGAGGCGGGCGTAGGCGATGTCGTCGCCAGTTTCTGCGAGCGGCTGGGTCTGGAAGTGACACGCCAGCCGGTGGCGGGTGACCGGTTCAACGTGATCGCCCGGTTGCCGGGGCGCAACCGCAACCACAGCTTCGCCTACAACGGCCACCTCGACGTGGTGCCGGCTGGCCCTGCCGAACTCTGGACCACGCCAGCGTTTATGCCCGACATCCGCGATGGCCGTCTGTACGGGCGCGGCGCCTGCGACATGAAGGGCTCGGTCGCGGCGTTCCTGCACGTGCTCGAGTGCCTGGTCGACCAGGACGAGCCACCGGCGGTGGATATCGTCTTCACGGCGGTAATCGACGAAGAGAAGAGCAACAAGGGCATCAAGGCGTTGCTGGACAGCGGGTTCCACGCCGACTGGTGCGTGGTTGGCGAACCGACCGGTATGGATATCGCGATAGGGCATCGCGGCGTCATCGCGTTCGAACTGGTCATGGACGGCGTTGCCTGTCATGCGGCGCAGTCGCAGCATGGCGCCAATGCGCTCTACCATGCCGTCGAAGCGGTTCAGGCCATTCGCGACCTGGACAGGCGATGGCAGCAGCAGCGATCCAACGACGTGCTCGGCCAGAGTCGGCTGCAGGTCACCGGGTGCCAGAGTGGCGTCAAGGTCAATGTCATCCCGGCTCGGGCGAGCCTGCAGATCGATGGCCGCCTGGCCTGCGGCGAAACCGAAGCCCAGGTACGCGACGCTCTGGAAGCCGAACTCTCGCGTCTGCAAGCCGCCGGCAGCATCGGGGGCTGGCAACTGAATCAGACGACTTTCTGCCCCTCCGGCCTGACACCGGCCGATGCGGCCATCAGCCGGCACTGCGCGAGCGCCGTGGAGCGGGTTCGCGGTGTGACGCCTCGACGCTACGCCTTCGAAGCGACCTGCGAGGCCGCCTTCCTCATGGAGGCCGGCATCAAGACACTGATCATCGGCCCGGGCTCGATCGCCCAGGCTCATCAGGCCGACGAATTCGTCGCCCTGGATCAGCTCGAAATGGCGGCACTCAGCTACGCCCAGATCATCGACTCCCTCGACGAGGTCATTCTTTCGCATGCCTGATCACCCTACGACTCTCGACGGACTGCTGACCCCGGAAGTCATCGTGCGTCGCGATATCCTGAACGCGACCATCGACCGAATGGAGCGCCGGCTCGCCGATGCCGGCGTTGCGCATCGTCCTCATATCAAGACGCACAAAAGCGCGGATATCGCACTGCGCCAACAGCAGGCCGGTGCCCGAGGCATCACCACTTCCAGCATCGGCGAAGCCGAAGTCATGGCGGACCACGGCCTCAAGGACATCCTGATCGCCTACCCGATCATCGGTGAGCGCAATCGTCGGCGCCTGGTTGCCCTGGCCCCACGACTGGACCGACTGATCGTGTCGATCAACTCGCTGGAGGCGTTGGAGAACGTTGCCGCGGCAGCCGCCGAGGCCGGCCGGGTCATCGAACTCTATCTCGAGATCGACGTGGGCATTCACCGCGGCGAGCTGCCACCGGACGAGCGCGTGCTGGCGGTCGCCCGGCGCGCCGTTGACCTGGCATCGGTTCGGATATCCGGGCTGCAGGGCTACGCCGGACAGTGCTACGCGCCCGCGAGTCGCGAGGCGCGCATCGCCGTTGCCCGGGAGGCGCTGGAGACGCTGAAGTCGGTAAGGACGTTGCTGGCGGAGGCGGGAATCGTCGTCGACACCTTGTCCATCGGCTCCTCCATGGAGGCGTTGATGATCGAGGCTCTGCCCGGCGCCACCGAGGTCCGGGCCGGCAACTACGTGCTGGGCGATCGCGGCATCCTGGATGTCGGCGAGGTCACCCCGGCGCAGTGCGCCCAGCGTGTGCTGACGACGGTCATTGCGCAGCAGGAGCCGGGCTACGCCATTCTCGATGCTGGCTCCAAGACGCTGACCAGCGACGGTACCAAGCACGGCGAGGGCCATGGCCATGTCGTCTCGATGCCGGATGCGACGATCACCCATCTCAACGAGGAGCATGGTTTCCTGCGCTACGATCCCTCCCTTCATCGACTCGCGATCGGCGATCGGCTCGAGATCATCCCCAACCACTGCTGCGTCGTGCCCAATCTCAAGGATCGCCTGGTGCTGTGCGAGGGCGACGATATCGTCGGCGAGATAACCGTCCACGCTCGCGGCATCTGCTACTGAGCCTGACCTCGCCGGTCAGGCCTGACCCATCGCGTGATCTCGTCCCGCGAACCCATCAGGAGAACAATCCATGAGCATCAAACGTTATGGCGTCGAGGGCGGCGTCGGCACCGGCGGCCAGAAACTGCCGTTCGCCCGCGCCACCGAAGCGGCCGGCTGGCTGTTCGTTTCCGGCCAGACCCCGATGACCGACGGTGAAGTCGTCGAGGGCAGCATCATCGAGCAGTCGCGGCTGGCCTTCGCCAACTGCCTGCAGATCGCCGAGGAGGCCGGCTACGGCGTCGAGGACGTGGTCCATGTCACTGCGGTGCTGACCGACGCGCGCTACTTCAGCTCGTTCAACAAGGTGTTCAAGGAAGTGTTCGGCGACCATCCGCCGGCGCGGATCTGCAGCGTCCAGGACCTGGTGGTGGACTGCAAGGTCGAGGTGGACATCAAGTGCTATCGCGCGGACCGGGCATGAATGCGGTGACCGCTACGAGAACGCCACCCCGCTGGGGTGGCGTTTTCGTTGGTGTCGACGGTTCCGTATCAGACTGACTTGCCGCTGAGCGCGCTGGCGGGGTCCTCCTCCAGTTCCATGCGCTCGCGTTCGTCGTCGATGATCTTGAGCGCCTGTTCCGGTGTCACCTTCGAGGCCGGGGTGACCAGGCTGACGACGACGCCCACGACCAGTGCGACCAGGACGGCGGGGATGCTGGGGTTGCCCCAGAAAGCGGTCCAGCTGTCGACATTGATCACCGCCAGCGAGGTCGCCGATGCGGCGATCAGGGTGGCGATGGCGCCCTGCCAGTTGTAGCGTGGCCAGAAGCGCCCCAGCACGCCACAGACGAACATCCCCGCCATCACCGTGGCGATCATGCTGGTGATATAGCTGATGACGTTGTTGGAGGTGAGTGCGAACAGCAGCGCCAGGCCGATGGTGGCGACCAGCGCCAACCGGGACAGCCCCACGACCTTGCGCGCCGACGGCGTGTGGCCGGTAAACAGCACATAGACATCGCGCAGCAGGATCGAGACGCCGGCGATGGCATCGGAGCTGGCGCTGGACATGGTCGCCGACAGCCCCGCGACCAGCAGCAGCAGGCCGAGCCACAGCGGCAGAATCTCGGTGGCGAGGAACGGGAAGGCGAAGTTGCTGTTGTCCAGGCCGGGGTTCAACGCGTGGGTCGCCATGCCGATGATCGCCGGGATGATCGAGAAGAACAGATAGAGGATGCCGGTGATCACGAACGACTTGCGTACCGAGCCCACCGAGTTGCCGGAGTAGATCCGCTGGCGGTAGGAGGGCGTGGCCAGCACGCCGACGGCGATGACGGCGGCGAGCGAGATGGCCGGCACCAGGCCGATCTTGTCGATGCCGAGGAAACTGGTGGCCGCGACGTCCATGTTGGCACCGAGTCCGGAGAAGCCGCCGACCTCGAACAGCGCGATGATCGCCATCACGATGAAGCCGACGAACAGCACCACCGCCTGCACGGTATCGGTCCAGATCACCGCCATGTAGCCGCCGATCACGCAGTAGATACCGAAGCCCAGGGCCACCAGTATGCGTGCGGTGGTCAGGTCGATCCCCGCCATCCATGACAGATAGAGGCCGCCGCCGAGGATATGGGCGCCCAGCCAGCCGATGCAGGCGATGTAGATCAGCACCGCGACGATGTTGCGCACCCAGCGGTTGGCGCCGACGTAGTAGGAGAGCTCCTCGCTCATGGTCATGAAGCGGAAGCGGCGTACCGGGGCGAACCAGAACGCCAGCAGCAGCACGCCGATGGCGCCGCCGATGCCGTAGAGCGCGCCGGCCCAGCCGTTGGCATAGCCGAACCCGACGGCGCCCATGCTCGAGCCGGTGCCGACCATGGTGGCCACCGTGGTGCCGATGGTGAGGAAGATCGGAACGCTACGCCCGCCGAGCAGGAAATCGTCGCCGTTGCTGCGACTGTTGCGAGAGACCCACCACCCGAACGCGATCATGACGAGCACGTAGGCGACGAAGGCCCCGAGGAAAACGTGACTGTTCATAACGACCTCTTATAATTGTCGTTCCGGTCGTTGCCGCGACCGGAGCAGTGTGGAATGTCATGGCCCATGAGGTTTTTCACTGCGGTCGCGCCCTTGCCGGGGCGCGACCACCTTTCTGGCTGTTACGCCAACTTATCGTCCAAGACTTCGATGCTTGATCATCGAAGCTTTGGCCAGTTCCAGAACAAATCGGATAAATCGCCGAGCGGAATGCAGCGCGAGGCGCACGTTACGCAGGGAGCGAGACATAACAGGGGGTTAGGCGAGTTTCCCGAGTCACGTGCAACAAAGCGATGCGTCCGCGCAGGCAGTCATCAGGCGCGATCGGCGCGATAGCACTTGATGTCCACTTCCACCTTGCAGTCCACCACCAGGTCCTGGACGCTGCAGATCCGCGCCGGCGGGTGGTCGCCGAACACTTCCTTGAACACCTTGTTGAACGAGCTGAAGTAGCGCGCGTCGGTCAACACCGCAGTGACATGGACCACGTCCTCGACGCCATAGCCGGCTTCCTCGGCGATCTTCAGGCAGTTGGCGAAGGCCAGCCGCGACTGCTCGATGATGCTGCCCTCGACGACTTCGCCATCGGTCATCGGGGTCTGGCCGGAGACGAACAGCCAGCCGGCCGCTTCGGTGGCGCGGGCGAACGGCAGTTTCTGGCCGCCGGTGCCGACGCCGCCCTCGACGCCATAACGTTTGATGCTCATAGGGTTTGCTCCTGGGTTGTCTGAAGGTCGGGTGAGTAAAACGGGTGGAAGCTCATGAGTCCGTACGGGAAGGCCGGGCCGACAGCCGAACCTGGCGTCGCAGCAGTCGTCCGGCCCGCTGTTCGCTGGCTTCGCCGTGGCGGTAGCTGACCATGCCGTTGACGACGACCAGCTCGATGCCGCTGGCCTGGGCGATCGGCGCGGTGTAGGTCGCGGTATCCTCGAGGGCGTCGAGGTCGAACAGCACCAGGTCGGCGAAGGCGCCGACGCGAATCTCGCCGCGATCGGTGAGGCCGAAGTTGGTGGCGGAAAGCCCGGTCATCTTGCGCACCGCCTCGGTCAGCGGCAGCAGTTTCAGGTCTCGGCTGTAGTGGGCCAGTACTCGCGGGAAGGCGCCCCACAGCCGCGGGTGCGGGTGCGGGTCGTTGGGCAGGCCGTCGGAGCCCACCATCGACAGCGGATGCGCCAGCACCTGACGCATGTCCGCCTCGCTCATGTTGTGGTAGACCGCGCCGGCCGGCTGCAGGCGCCGGGCCGCGTCCATCAGCGACAGCCCCCACTGCTCGGCGATCGTCTTCAGCGGTTGGCGCGCCATTTCCGGATGCGGGTCGGACCAGGTGATGAAGATATCGATCTCGTCGGTGACCTGGCCCAGATCCAGCGTCGACGAGCCGGCGGTGTAGGGGTAGCAGTCGCAGTGCACGCCGTGGGAGCGCGCGGCATCGTCGAGCTTGGCCAGCGCCTTGGGGGCATTGCCCCAGTTGCCGGCCCCGGCGCACTTGAGGTGCGAGATCACCAGCGGTGCTCGCCCGTGCCTGGCGGTGGCGAAGGCCTCGTCCATCGCTTCGGGTAGGCCGGCGAACTCGTCGCGCAGATGCGTGGTGTAGACGCCGCCGGCTCGGCCGACCGTCTCGACCAGCGTGTTCATCTCGGCGGTGGGGGCGTGATAGGCGTTGCGATAGGCGAGTCCGGAACTCATGCCCACGGCGCCCTCGGCCAGCGCCGTTTCCAGCTGTTCGCGCATGGCGGCGATCTCGGGATCGCTGGCGGCCCGGTCGAAGCGATCCATCACCTGGCTGCGCAGGCTGGTATGGCCGATCAGCGCCGCCACGTTGACGCTGGGCTGCGCCTGCTCGATCGCCTCGGCGTAGGCGGCGAAGGTCGGGTAGCGGAAATCCTCCGCTCGGCCGAGCAGGTTCATCGGGTCCGGCACTCCGCCGGAGAGTCGCACCGGGCTCGCGCTGATACCGCAATTGCCGACCACCACCGTGGTCACGCCCTGGGAGAGCTTGGGCAGCATCTGGGGAGTGCGGATGACATTGGTGTCATCGTGGGTATGCACGTCGATGAACCCCGGCGTCAGCACCAGTCCTTGCGCCTCGACCGTCTCGCGGGCGTCGAGGTGACCCAGATCGCCGATGGCGACGATCCGGTCACCGTCGATCGCCACGTCGGCGAGGAAGGGCTCGCGTCCGCTGCCATCGATGAGGCTGGCGCGGCGAATCAGCAAATCGTGAGACATGGGAGCTCCCGGATTCTCAATCCCCCAGCGGCTGGCGGTTGTCGCCGCCGCGGTGGGCATCGAGGGTGATCTTGAGTCGTCGTAGCTTGTCGCGGGTGCGCGAGCGGTGACGCAGGGCCAGGCCGAGGGCCAACATGTCGATGGCGGCCATCATGGCGTAGCGCGACGACGACGGAAAATAGATGTAGTCGGTCTCGCGGGCTGCCAGCGGCAGCGTGATATCGGCGACCTTGGCCAACGGCGAGCCGGTAGCGGTAATCGCCAGGACCCGCGCGCCGTATTCACGCGCCAGCTCCGCGGCATCGTTGATCTCCGGGGTGTAACCGGTGACCGAGAGCGCGACGACCACGTCGGTAGGCTCCAGGGTCGAGGCGACCATGCGCGGCAGCAGCGCCTGGGGATAGGCGCTGATGGCATAACCGAGCCGCACCAGGCGGAACTGCATCTCCTGGGCCATCACCGTCGAACCGCCGCCGGCGCCGAACACCAGGATCTGGCGGGCATCGTCGAGCATCGCCACCGCGCCCTCGACATCGGCCTGCTCCATCAGCGTGCGATTGAGCGCCAGGGTCTGGGCGGCGGTGTCGTAGATCACCCCCAGCCCATCGTCCTCGCTGGCCTCCTGGATGAAACGGCGGCCGGCCGCCAGCGCGCGGGTCAGGCGGGTCTTGAGATCACGCACGTTGCGGCAATCCACCGCCCGGGCGAAGCGGGTCACCGTGGCATCGCTCACCGCGGCGCGCCTGGCGATCTCACCGATGCTCGCCTCCGCAACGAAGTCGATATCGTCGAAGATCAGATTCGCGACCTTTTTCTCCGCCTCGCGCAGGCTAGGCAGGCAAGCGGTGATATGCGACAGGATGTCGATCTGCTGGCTCACGGGCTCTCCTTCGGCATCACTTCGGAGGCGACTCTGTTCTGATACTTTCTAACCTAAAAATATTTCATTTGAAAGTTATTACCGTCCTGCAGCGAAGAATCCCGCCCAAAGTCGTAGACATTGCTGCCCCCGAGCGACTTCAGGAGTCAGTACGAGAAAGCGCTAGAACGACGACGTCTTGAGAAACGCTTGCAGACGTGGCGACTCGGGGTTCAGGAACAGTCGCTGGGGCGGCCCCTGTTCGGCGATTCGACCGTCCTCCATGAATACGACCTTGTCGGAGACGTCCCGCGCGAATCGCATTTCGTGGGTGACCAGCACCATGGTCATGCCTTCCTGGGCGAGGGATCGAATCGTCTCCAGCACCTCGCCGACCCGCTCCGGGTCAAGCGCGGAAGTGGCTTCGTCGAACAGCATCACCTTGGGGCTCATGGCGATCGCCCTGGCGATGGCCACGCGCTGCTGCTGGCCGCCGGAGAGCTGGGACGGCCGATGATCGCGCCGCTCGAGCATGCCCACCCGGTCGAGCCAGTGATCGGCCAACTCGACCGCCTGAGGCCTCGGCATGCCCCGGACCTTGGTCAGGCCGAGCGTGACGTTATCCAGCGCACTCATGTGGGGAAACAGGTTGAAGGCCTGGAACACCATGCCGGTCATCGCTCGCTGACGCGCGACTTCCCGCTCGACGATGCGGACCCGCTGGCCACGGCGGAGGTGGTAGCCAATCGCTTCGCCGCCGATCAGAACGTCGCCCTGGTGAAACTCCTCGAGCAGGTTGAGGCAGCGCAGCAGGGTGGTCTTGCCGGAACCGCTGGCGCCGATGATCGATACGACCTCGCCCTCGGCGACGGTGAAATCGATGCCCTTCAGCACCTCGAGCTCGCCGAAACGCTTGTGTAGATCGCGCACTTCCACGATAGGGGTCATACCGCTCTCCTCGTCGGTTGGTCGAGACGCCGACCGATGAAACGCCCGACCTGCTCGATGGCGAAGTCGATCAGGAAATAGATCACCCCGGCCAGCAGGTAGAACTGCATGTTGAGAAAGTTGTTGCTGATGATCTGCTGGGTCGTGAGCAGCAGCTCGGCGACACCGATCACCGACAGCAGCGTCGAGGCCTTCACCATCTCCACCGCGGCGGTGATCCAGGTCGGCAGGGCGTAGCGCAACGCCTGGGGGAACAGGATGTAGCGGAAGATGCCGCCGAAGGTGAGGCCGATGGCGCGGCCGGCTTCGATCTGGCCGCGCGACAGCGACTGCAGGGCGCCTCGCAGTATCTCGCTGACATGGGAGGCGCAGAACAGCGTGAGCGCCAGCGCGCCGGCCTGGAAAGCGTTGAGGTTCAGACCCACGGCGGAAGAGACGTAGAACGTCGCCAGTACCAGAACCAGTACGGGCGTCCCGCGGATGATGTCGATGTAGAGGCGAGCTGGCCATCTGAGCGGCTTGCCACCGTAGGTGACGGCAATGCCGATCACGATGCCGAGCACGGTGCCGGCCAGGATCGCGATCAGTGATACGGCGAAGGTGATCGCCGCGCCATGCAGCAGCGCGTCGCGATTGGCGACCACTTCATTCAGGAAGTAATCCCATTCCATGTCAGTTTTTCTCCAGCACCAGTCGCTTCTCCATTGCCCTGAGCACCAGCGTGATGGCGTAGCAGCAGACGATGTAGAGCAGCGAGGCGACGAGCCAGACCTCGATCACCCGGAAGGTCTCGGAGTTGATCTTGCGGGCATAGAACGTCAGTTCGGGGACCGCGATGGTGGCGGCCAGCGAGGTGTCCTTGAACAGCGAGATGAAGTTGTTGCCGAACGCCGGCAGGGCGTTGCGAAACATGATCGGCAGCACGATGTAGCGCTTGATTCGGAATGACGTCAGCCCGATCGCCTGTCCGGCTTCGGTCAACCCTTTGGGAACGCTGAGCAGCCCGCCACGGAAGACCTCGGCCATGTAGGCACTGGCGTAGAGCGACAGGGCCACGATGAAGCTGGTGATCTTGTCCAGCGACAGCCCGAGTTGCGGCATGCCGAAGAACAGGAACAGCACGATCACCAGAATCGGCAGATTGCGAAGGATCGATATCCAGGTAAAGGCCAGGCTGCGTAGCCAGGGGCTGGGGGCGCGGCTGGCAAAGGCCACGACCAGCCCCAGCACGGAGCCGATGGCGATCGACACCAGCGCCAGCAGCAGGCCGAGGCCGAGGCCGCTGAGCAGTACCGGCCACTGATCCAGGATGGGGGCGAAGTTGAAGTGATAGTTCATGTCAGTCCATCCGCTCGGGGAAGCGGTTCGGGAGGGCATTGCCGGGCCAGAGGCCGCCCGGCAACGTCGGCGGGCCGGGGGTCAGCGCATCTCGGCGGGGAAGCCGGTCTGCGGTGCGGGAGGACGCTCGCCGAACCACTGTTCGAACGCATCGGCATAGCGCTGGAACTCGACGCCGTACATGGCTTCCTCGAGGGTGGTATTGACGAAGTTCAACCAGCGCTGGTCGTCCGGCGAGACCGCGCAGGCATAGGATTGCGGGTTCCAGCTGTAGCCGGCATCGACATAGCGTCCGGCGTTGTTCTTCATGTACCACTTCAACGTCGACAGATCGGTGGCCACGGCATTGGCGCGACGTGAGTTGAGCGCCTGGTAGATCAGGTTCTGGCTCTCGTACTGGTCGACCTTCGCCTGTGGCAGCGCCTGGTGCACCATCTCCTCGGCATAGACGTTCTGCAGCACGGCGATCGTGATGTCGCTGCCGGCCGCCTTGAGCGCGTCGTAGTCGGCATAGTCGCTACCCTTGAGCATCAGCAGGCCGACGCCTTCCCGGTAGTAGGGCACGGTGAACGCCACCTGCTGGGCGCGGGCCGCCGTGACCGTCATCCCCTGGCAGGAGATGTCGACCTTGTTGGTCAGCAGGTTGGGGATGCGGGCATCCGAGGACTGGTTGACGAAACGGACCTTGCTCGGATCGTTGAACAGGCCCTGGGCCAGAATGTGGCCGATATCGGCATCGAAACCGACGGTCTGGCCGTTGTCGGTGAAATGCCAGGGCGGATTCGAGCTGCCGGTGCCGACGATCAGTTCGCCGCGGTCGAGTACCGTCTGCAAGGTATCGGCCTGGGCGGTCGCGGCGGCAAGAGAGGGGATGAGGGTGAACGCCGCAACGGCGCCCAGCGCTTTGAGGATCGTTTTCATGGAGTGGACTCGTCTTGTTGCTGTTATTTGTCCGATATATCGGACCGTTGTCCGATTTACCGGATGAAATTATACTGCACCCATCCATCGCCCCTGCGCAAGTGGGTTTTCCGGCCGCAGGCGAGGGCCGCTAGACTGAGGCCCAGACAGCCATCGACGAGGTGATATGAGCCGTTCCAGTACTACATCGACGCCGCGAGCTCGTGGCGTCGATCGCGTCATCTCGCTGTGCGAGCAGCTGCACTTGCACCGTCAACCGATGACGCCGAAAGAGTTGATGGCGGCCACCGGCGCGCCGCGATCGAGCGTCTACGAGCTGGTCAACCTGCTCAGTGAAGCGGGCTGGCTGGAGACGGAGAGCGACGGCCGGATCTTCTTCGGCCGGGCAATGCACTACTTCGGTCTCGACTATGCCGACCACAACGATCTGCTGCGCCGTGCCCGGCCCGTGATGCGCCAGTTATCGGCGCGTTTCGACGAGACCACCCAGCTGTGCATGCTGGATGGTGACAAGTACACGGTCATGCTCAACGAGAACGGCGCCCGGCCTTTTCGTATCAGCTCCGAAGTCGGGGTGAAGGTGCCGATTCCCTGGACTGCATCCGGCCGGGTGCTGCTCGGCGGCATGAGTCGGGAAGCGATGCTGGAGCTGATACCAGAGGAGGATTTCACGCTTCCCAGCGGCGAGCGCATCGATGTCGATGGGTTCATCGCCGATATCGAGTCGACGCGTCGCCGGGGTTACGCCCTGACCGAAGGGCTGGTCGACAGTTTCGCCTGCTGCATGGCCGTTCCCATCCACGAGGGTGCCGGTCCAGCCCTGGCCACGCTCTGCTTCACCGTCGGCCGTGACGCTGACCAGGCGCGCCGTGAAACCCTGCTTACGGCCTTGCGCGAGGCATCATGTTCGCTCTCCCGCGAGACCGCCCCCCGCTGACATCCCCATCCGGAGAACAGATCATGAACAAGACGACTCCCCCGGCAACGCGGCAGAAAGGAACCCCGTGGTCGACGCCTGCCCAGCTGCTGACCGACGTGCCACTGCCGGCGGCGGCGATACTCGAGACGCCGCTGGCCCACAACCTGGCATGGATGCAGCGCTTCGCCGATGACCACGGTGCCAAGCTCGCTCCTCACGGCAAGACCACCATGGCGCCAGCGCTGTTTCAGCGTCAGCTCGAGGCGGGGGCCTGGGGCATTACCCTGGCCACGGCGGTGCAGACGGTGGCGGCGCATGCCCATGGCATAGCGCGGGTGTTGATGGTCAATCAACTGGTCGGTCGGCCGAACATGGCGCTGGTGGCGGATGCCATCGAGGCGGGCCTGGAGTACTACTGTGTGGTCGACGGCGCGGACAACGTTCGCGACCTGGGGGCATTCTTCGCCGCCAGGAACCTGACACTGAACGTACTGGTCGAGCTGGGTATCGACGGCGGCCGCTGTGGTTGCCGTGATGCCGAGCAGGTCGACGCGCTGGTGGCGGCGATCGCCGCCGAGCCGGCGCTGGCGCTGGTCGGCATCGAGGGTTACGAGGGCATGATCGGCGGCGACGACGAGATCGCCGCGGTACGCGCCTACGGCGAGCGGCTGGTCGATACCGTCAAGACGCTCCGCGCCAGCGGCGCACTCCAGCGCGAGGCGCCGATCGTCACGGCCTCCGGCTCCAAGTGGTTCGATCTGATCGCCGAAGCGTTCGACAAGGCGGAGCTGCGCGAGCACTACACGCCGGTGCTGAGACCGGGCTGTTACGTGGTTCACGATCACAAGCTCTATGCCGGTGCGATGGAGGCGATCAAGGCCCGTGATCCGGCGCTCGAGGGCGAGTTGGAGCCGGCGCTGGAAGTGTTCGCCCATGTCCAGTCGCTGCCCGAGCCTGGCCTGGCGATCATCGCTCTGGGCAAGCGCGACATCGGTCACGAGCCGGACCTGCCGTTGCCGCTCCGTCTCTATCGCCGGCACGACGATGACACCTCGGCGCCCGTCGACGTCCGCTCGTGGCGAGCGACGAAGATCATGGATCAGCACGTCTTTCTCGAGATTCCCGACAGTGCCGAGGTTGCGGTTGGCGATGTCATTGCCTTCGGCACTTCGCATCCCTGCCTGACGTTCGACAAGTGGCGGCGGATGCTGCTGGTCGACGAGCGATTGGCGGTGAAGGAGGTGATCGAGACCTGCTTCTGATTGACGCTGCCGCATTCGGCATTAAAAAAGTGGAAATGGTTTCCATAAATATTGACGCCCGGTCGTCGCTCGCTTAACTTGGCATCCATGAGCGGCGATGACGGGTGGGTCTCGTTGTCGACGGCACTCTCTTGACAGGGTGCATCGCGCGCCTGGCCGACGAGCCGGTTCGGCACTCTCGCGATGCATCTCCCGAGCGCTCTTCCGTCGGGATGAGACCTAACGAATCATTGACGGAAGTTTGTGGCGAGCCAATGGCTCGCCTTTTTTATATCTCGCCCGTCGATGTCCTGCTCGCGCCGGGGCGGGCGCCACGAATTCGCGGGGACGCATGAATTCGCAGGGAAATAAGGAGTAAAACACTGTTCGGTTGTTTCCTCGTCGTGGGTTACGTCTAATGAAAAGCGCTGACGTCAATTCGACGGATGGCGCGTTTCGACTGCCACAAGAGGCCGACAGTGTGAATCATCAAGGACGACAGCCCGCTCAGGGACATTCGCGGCGCCTGAGAGCGCTCATGGCCGCCAGCCTGGGCATCGCGGGTCTGACCGGTGCTGGCATGGCGCAGGCCCAGCTCGAGGATTTCGAGGTCATGGACAACCCGGCGCAGGCGGAGAAGCCTTTCGAGGGAACCGCCGAACTGGGCTACAACAAGATCAGCGGCAACAGCAACAGCGAGAGTCTGCGCGCCGGGGTCGACATGACCTGGTTCCGGCAGGCCTGGTCCTACAGTTTCAAAGCGGCTGCCAAGAGCGCCAGCGACAACGACGAAACCTCGGCGGAGGAGTATCTGGTCGCCGGGCGGACGCGCTACAACCTCTCTGCCTCCAACTACCTGTTCGGTCTGGCCCGCTGGGACAAGGATCGCTTCTCCGGCTACGACTCCCAGTCGACCCTGGCCGGCGGCTACGGGCGCCAACTGCTGAGCGGTCCGCCGCACTCGCTGGCCGTGGAGGTCGGCCCGGGCGTGCGTCACGATGAGTACGAAGAGGGTGGCCACGACAACGTCGGCCTGCTCTATGCCGGGCTCGACTACGACTGGCAGTTCTCGGAGACATCGAAATTTTCGCAGTCGCTGGCGACAGAGGCTTCCGACGAGAACATCATCGGGCGCTCGGAAACCGCCTTGACGGTGGCGATGAACGACACGCTGGCGCTCAAGGTTTCCTACGAGGTCGAATTCAACGACAGCCCACCGCCGGGTGCGTCCAGCCAGACCGATACCGCCACGGGGGTGTCGCTGGTCTACAACATGTGATCGGCCGGCGCAGAGATGCCGAACCAGAACGGGGCTTCGGCCCCGTTTTTCATGGCAGCGCTTGGGTGGGGCGCGATTCGACTCAATTCTGGACCGAGATGACCGAGCCGCCGTCGACCCTCACGTTGCTGCCGTTGACGAACGAGGCGTGCTGCGACGCCAGCATGGTGATGACGAAGGCCACCTCGTCGGCTTCGCCGCGGCGCTTGGCGACGATCCCGGGGCGCTCCTCCTCCAGAAAGCTCTCGATCGCTTCCTCGAAGGTGCAGCCGAGCGCTTCGGCGCGCTGCTTCATCATGCCGTCGGTCATCGGCGAGGCGACGAAAGCTGGCGCAACCGTGTTGCACAGCACCCCATTGGCGGCTTCCTTGTAGGAGAGATTCTTGACGAATGTGCTGAGCGCCGCCTTGGCGGTATTGTAGACCGCCTCCTCCCAGTAGGGCTGGATGGTGTTTTCCGAGGTCAGGCAGATGAAGCGCCCCCAGCCGCGGTCGCGCATCGGCGGGATGGTCGCTCGCGCCACTCGGACCGCCGAGAAGAAGTCGATTTGCCAGGCGTGTTCGTAATCCTCGTCGCTGAGTTCTAGCGGGTCGCCCTTGGCCCCGGTGACGCCTGCGGTGTGGACGACGATATCGATCGCGCCGAAGCGTTCGACGCCCTGGCGAACCAGCGCATCGATTTCGGCCTGATCGGTGACGTCCGCCACGATGCAGAGCGGGTTGCCATGGATCTCGGCGGCAGCGCTGGAGAGCGCCTCCGAATCGAGATCGCTGAGAACCAGGTTGACGCCTTCGGCGGCGAGCGATTTGGCCGTGGCCAGACCGATACCGCCCTGCGCGCCCGTGATCAGCGCCGTTTTACCGCGAATCGCCAGATCCATGATCAAGCCTCCTTGCCTAATGCGGGATGGGTGCGAAGGGATACCGAGTTCGCGCCTCCAGCATGGTCGAGCTTGTCGGTTCCCGCCAATCCCGTTCTGGACGGATCGCCTTGCGGGGGCGGGCTGGAGACGCAAGAATGGGGCTTCTCACGCCAGCTCGTGATTCAAGCCGCGGGAAAAGCGGCGACATTCTGATTGCAGGGAACGCCATGACATTCCGTTATTTCTCGACGGCGCTGACTCTCGGTGCCGCCATGCCCGGCGTCGTGCTGGCACAGCCCGCGCCGGCAACTGCCTCGTCCGGCGCGCAGCCGGTGATCGAGATAACCGCGCCACGGCTTGCCCGTGAGCTTTACGCGACGCCTGCCGCGGTCTCGGTGGTCGATCGCGACGAGATCCAGCAGGGCCAGCAGCGCGTCCGCCTGGACGAATCGCTGGTCACGGTCCCCGGTCTCTTCCTGCAGAATCGCGACAATTTCGCCCAGGGGCAGCGGATCTCCATCCGCGGCTTCGGCGCCCGTGCGCCCTTCGGTGTGCGCGGGATCACCGTTGTCGTCGACGGCATTCCCTATACCCTGCCGGATGGCCAGGCCCAGCTCGATGCCATCGATCTCGACAGCGCCGAGCGCATCGAGGTGATTCGGGGCCCGGCGGCCGTCCAGTACGGTAACGCCGCCGGCGGTGTGATCAGCGTGACGACCGCCGATGGCAGCGATGACCCGGGTAGCCATGTCCGTATCGAAGGCGGCAGTGACGGTTATCGGAAGTACGCGGTCAGCAACGGCGGGGTGAACGGGCCGTGGTCCCACCACGTCAGCGTGTCGGCGCTCAATGTCGATGGCTACCGCGATCACAGTTCGACCGAGAAGTACCTGCTCAACGCCAAGCTGCGCCGCGAGCTGGGCAGCGATCGTGCGCTGACGGCGATCGTCAACCTGCTCGACAATCCGCGCTCGGAAGATCCGGGCGGTTTGACCCGCGAGCAGGTCCACGAGGATCGCGATCAGGCGGGGCGCTTTACCGAGGCCTACGATACCGGCCAGTCGGTCGATCAGCAGGTGCTGGGGCTGCAGTACGAGGATCTGTCGGCCGGTCCGGGGGAGTTCTACCTCAAGGGGTTCTATCTCAAGCGGGATTTCGAACAGCAGTTGCCTTACCCCGGCGATAGCCTGATCGACTATCAGCGCGACTATTATGGCGCCAGCGCCGAGTACCACCAGACGTTGAGCGTGGGCGACATGCCGCTGCGCTATGTGGCGGGGCTCGACCTGGCGCGTCAGCAAGACGACCGCGGGCGCAAGAACGTCGCCTTCAATGGCGATGTCACCGGCAAGGTCGCCGACGAGACTCAGACGGCCACTTCGGTCGGTACCTTCCTGCAGGGCGATCTCGATCTCACCGAGCGCTGGACCCTGTCACTGGGGGGGCGCTACGACCGGGTCGATCTCGATATCGATGACGACTATCTCAGTGACGGCGACAACGGCGGCGACCGGACCTTCCATCAATGGAGCGGCTCGGCCGGGTTGAGCTATCGCTATCGTCGCCACCATCAGGTCTACGTCAATACCGGTACCGCCTACGAGACGCCGACCTTCTCCGAGTTCGCCAATCCCGCCGGCATCGGGGGGTTCAATCCGGATATCGAGCCGCAGAAATCCTGGAGTCGCGAGCTCGGCCTGCGCGGCAATTTCGACAACGGTCTCGACTACGACGTGGCGCTGTTCTCGGTGCGCGTGCGCGACGAGCTGGTGCCCTACGAGGGCGATGATGGACGCACCTTCTACGAGAACGCCGGCGACAGCGATCGTGACGGACTCGAGGTCGCGCTGGGCTGGCAGTTCGATCCGAGCTGGCGAATCGACAGCGCCTTGACGCTGGCCCGCTACGAGTTCGACAGCTACGCCAGCGAGGCGGGCGACTACGGTGGCAATCGCATCCCCGGCCTGCCGGAGCAGACCTGGGTCAATCGATTGACCTGGCAGGGCCTGGATCGGCGCTTCGCGGCGCTCGAGACGCAGTACGTCGGCGATATGGTGGCCGACAACGCCGGCGACGTTCACGTCGGCGACTACTGGCTGGTCAACCTGCGCGGAGGGGATGGCTGGCGTCTGGGCGGCGATACCGTGCTCAACCTCTACGGCGGCGTTCGCAACCTGTTCGACGTCGAGCATTACGCCAACGTGCGTATCAATGCCAGTAACGACCGCTATTTCGAGCCGGCACCGGGGCGAACGGTCTATGCTGGTATCGGAATCGACTTCTGAGGCATCGCCGGCCGATGCCACGAGGTGGAAAATACCAGAGCGGCGACGGCGTATCGCCGCCATCATCGATGATTCAAGGAACCGTTATGCGCACTCTCGTCCCGTTTGTCGGAGCCCTGGTCCTGCTCTCCCTCGTCAGCGGCTGCACGTTCAACCGCTACAACGATGGCCATCGCGAGGTGAAGCCCGGCGTGCCCCAGGAAGGGCCGACCAGCAACCCGGCAGACGCCTCCCGCGGCCAGAATGGTACCGGCGAACTGCCCTAGGCGGCGGTGATTTCCGGGACCTGACGCAACAAGCCGCCCGCGGGCGGCTTGTCGGTCGACGGTACACCGAGGCGACGATCAGGCCTGATAGTCGCTCTCGGAGTAGAGTACCCGCAGGCGCAGGGTGTGGTTCACCTGCTTGAGCGCTTCCAGCGCCTGCTTGCCGTAGGCCTTGTCGACGTCGATGACGACGTAGCCGACCTTGTCGTTGGTCTGCAGGAACTGGCCGGCGATGTTGATGCCGTTCTCGGAGAGTACGCGGTTGATCTCGAAGAGCACGCCGGGCACGTTCTCGTGGATATGCAGCAGGCGGTGCTTGTCCGGATGCGACGGCAGTGCCACTTCGGGGAAGTTGACCGAGGTGATGGTGGTGCCGTTGTCGGAGTAGGTGACCAGCTTCTCGGCGACCTCGATGCCGATGTTCTGCTGGGCTTCCAGGGTCGAGCCACCGATGTGCGGCGTCAGGATCACGTTGTCGAGCCCGCGCAGCGGCGAGGTGAACTCTTCGTCGGCACCCTTGGGTTCGACCGGGAAGACGTCGATCGCCGCGCCCAGCAGCTTGCCGCTTTTGAGCGACTCGGCCAGCGCGTCGATATCCACGACCGAACCGCGCGAGGCGTTGATCAGAATACCGCCCTGCTTCATCAGCGCGATCTGTTCGGTGCCGATCATCCAGCGGGTGGAGGGCAGGTCCGGCACGTGCAGCGTGACCACGTCGGCGCGGGCGAGCAGCTCTTCCAGGCTGCCCACCTGGCGCGCATTGCCCATGGCCAGCTTGGTCACCACATCGTAGTAGAGCACGTCGAAGCCGAGCCCTTCGGCGAGCACGGAGAGCTGGGCCCCGATGCTGCCGTAGCCGATGATCCCCAGTGTCTTGCCGCGCGCCTCGTGGGAGTTCTTGGCCGACTTGAGCCAGCCGCCCTGGTGCGCGCGGGCATTCTTCTCGGGAATGCCGCGCAGCAGCATGATCGTCTCGGCCAGGACCAGCTCCGCCACCGAGCGGGTGTTGGAGTAGGGCGCATTGAACACCGGGATGGCGCGCTTGAGCGCCGCATCGAGATCGACCTGATTGGTGCCGATGCAGAAACAGCCGACGGCGGTGAGCCTTTCCGCCGCGGCGAAGACCCGTTCGGTAAGCTGCGTCCGGGAGCGAATGCCGATGAAGTGCACGTCGCGGATCTTGTCGATCAGATCCTCTTCGGTCAGCGACGTGGAGAGCGTCTCGATACTGGTGTAACCCGCGTTCAGCAGCGTGTCCACGGCGGACTGATGAATGCCCTCGAGCAGGAGGATCTTGATCTTGCTCTTGTCCAGAGACGTCTTGGCCATTGGTGGATCAACCCTTCTTCATCGGCTTGTGGCGACGGTGGCATGACGAGCGGCGTCGCATTCATGGGAAGATCTGGCGACCCGGGGCGGGGAGCCCCCGACTCGGTGGCGCCAGCGGGCGCATAGCTTAACACAGGCACCGCCGGGCACGATGAAAATGACGCGGCTTCGACGTGAAGCGGATGCATTGTCAAGTGCGCTGCCGAGCCCGGCATGGGCGGTCGCGCGGGCGCCGTGCCGGATTTGCCGCCGGGGGCAGACGCCCCCCCGGGGCGGCGGTGTATACTGGGAAGCCGTTTCCGAACTGGCGTGGCGTTATCCGGACGTTCGCGCCTCGATGAGAGCTCCCGGCGCCATCTGGATGGCCGCGAGCGATGACACGAGAGCCCCATGCCCGACAAGATGGCTGACAAGGACGTTTCCCAGGACGACCCCAAGGATTTCGCCGCAACGCTGGATCGACTCGAGACGCTGGTGGCGCAGCTCGAATCCGGCGAACTGACGCTGGAAGCCTCGTTGAGCGCCTTCGAGCGTGGCGTCCGGCTGACGCGAGATGCCCAGCACCGCCTCGACAGTGCCGAACTCCAGGTTCAGGCCCTGCTCGAGCAGGGTGATGGCAGCCTGCAGTCCGTGCCGTTCGAGAGCCGGGAGCCGGACCATGAGCGCTGATCAACCCGGCGTCGCGGCGGTGATCGACGCGGCGCGGTCACGCAGCGAACATGTGCTGACCGGCTGGCTCAATCGCCAGAATGGCAGCTGCGCCACTCTCGACGATGCTCTCCGGTACAGCGTGCTGGGCTCCGGCAAGCGGCTGCGTCCGGTGCTGGTCTATCTCGCCGGCCGTGCGCTCGGGGCCGAGGACGACGCGCTGGATGCGCCGGCGGCGGCGATCGAGATGATCCATGCCTATTCGCTGGTTCACGACGATCTGCCGGCGATGGACGACGACGACCTCCGCCGCGGCCGACCGACGGTCCATCGCGCCTTCGACGAGCCGCTGGCCATTCTGGCCGGCGATGCGCTGCAGACGCTGGCGTTCGAGGCGCTTGCCTCCAGGCCGCACCCGCGGCTGGCGGCCCTGATCACCACGCTCGCCCAGGCCGCCGGTCGGGATGGCATGGCGGCGGGGCAGGCGATCGATCTCGGTGCCGTGGGCGCCCCGATGGATCTCGCCGCACTGCAAATGATGCACCAGCACAAGACGGGGGCGTTGATCCGTGCCGCCGTGCGCCTGGGCGCGCTGGTCGCGGTCGAGGAGTCCGATCCCAGGGTGGCGGCACTGGACAATTACGCCGCGGCGATGGGGCTGGCGTTCCAGATTCACGACGACGTGCTCGACGTCACCGGCGACACCCGGACGCTGGGCAAGACCTCCGGCGCCGACGCGCGCCGCGACAAACCGACCTATCCTGCTCTTCTCGGTGTCGCACAGGCCCGTGAGCGCGCGCTCCACCTGCTCGACGAGGCGCTCGAGGCCCTGCAGCCGCTGGGCGAGGCAGGCCTGCCACTGGCGGCTCTGGCCCGTTTCATGATCGATCGCGATCACTGACCCGGTAACGACATTTTATGAAGCTGTTCGATGAAATTCCCACTCGGCGCCCATTCACCCCGCTGCTCGACACGCTCGAGTCGCCTGCGGGCTTGCGCACGCTGTCGCTGACCCAGCAGCGACAGGTCGCCGACGAGCTGCGCGCCTACCTGCTCTACAGCGTAGGCTGCAGTGGCGGCCATTTCGGTGCCGGCCTCGGCGTCGTCGAGTTGACCGTGGCGCTGCACCGTGCGCTGGAAACGCCTCACGATCGCTTGCTGTGGGATGTCGGCCATCAGGCCTATCCGCACAAGATCCTGACCGGCCGCCGCGAGGCGCTGGCGAGCATCCGCCAGTATGGCGGCCTGGCGGCGTTCCCGCGGCGTGAAGAGTCGCCGTTCGACACCTTCGGCGTCGGCCACTCGAGCACCTCGATCTCGGCAGCGCTGGGCATGGCGCTGAGCGCCCGGACCAAGGGCGAGAAACGTCGTGTCTGCGCGGTGATCGGCGACGGCGCGCTGACCGCCGGCATGGCGTTCGAGGCGCTGGCCCACGCCGGCCACGTCAACGCCAACCTGCTGGTCGTGCTCAACGACAACGAGATGTCGATCTCGGAAAACGTCGGTGGCATGGCGAGCTACCTGACCCGGATCCTGACCAGCAAGCCCTACACCGCCATGCGCGAGAACGGCAAGCGGGTCCTGTCCCATCTCCCCGGCGCGCTGGAGCTCGCCCGGCGTACCGAAGAGCACGTCAAGGGCATGATCAGCCCGGCGACGCTGTTCGAGGAGATGGGCTTCAACTATCTCGGGCCGATCGACGGCCACGATCTGGCAGCGTTGAACCAGGCGCTGGAGACCGTGCGTGATCTCGACGGCCCGCAGTTTCTCCACGTCCGTACCCGCAAGGGGCGTGGCTTTCGTCCGGCGGAAGCCGACCCGATCGGCTTCCATGCGATCACCAAGCTGGAAAAGACGCCACCGCCGCCGCCGCAAGTGGATGCCATCACACCGCCGGCGGCTGCCATGAGCGCTGCCGGGGCGTCGGCGCAATCCACCCCGCGTCCGAAGCCGAGGAAGTATTGCAACGTCTTCGGCGACTGGCTGTGCGACATGGCGGCGGAGGATCCGAGACTGATCGGGATCACGCCCGCGATGCGCGAGGGCTCGGATCTGATTCGTTTCTCGCAGACCTATCCCGAGCGTTACTACGACGTGGCGATCGCCGAGCAGCATGCGGTGACGCTGGCGGCGGGCATGGCCTGCGAGGCGATGAAGCCGGTCGTCGCGATCTATTCGACCTTCCTGCAGCGCGGCTACGACCAGCTGATTCACGATGTCGCCGTCCAGCACCTCGATGTGACCTTTGCCATCGACCGCGCCGGTCTCGTCGGCGAGGATGGCCCCACCCACCACGGTGCCCTGGATCTCTCCTATCTGCGCTGCGTGCCGGAGATGATCATTCTGGCGCCGGCGGACGAGGCCGAGTGCCGCGCGATGCTGTCGACCGCCTACCACCATCCCGGCCCCGCCGCGGTGCGCTATCCGCGCGGTACCGGGCCCGGCAGCGAGCTGCCGACGGATCTGGCCGCTCGGGTGCCGATCGGCAGGGCCGAACGGCGGCGTGAATCGGCCGCGTCGGAGAAGCGCGTTGCGCTGTTGGCCTTCGGCAGTCTCAACACGCCGGCGGCCGAAGTCGCCGAGCGGCTCGATGCGACGCACCTCAACATGCGCTCGGTCAAGCCACTGGACCGGGAGGCGATCCTGGCGGCCGCACGAGATCACGACTTGCTGGTGACGCTGGAGGAGAACGTGGTGGCCGGCGGCGCGGGCAGCGCCGTCAACGAACTGCTGGCGGCGGAAGGCGTCGAGGCCCAGGTGCTCAACCTGGGCATTCCCGATGCTTTCGTCGAACATGGCAAGCCCGCCGAGCTACTGCGCGATTGCGGCCTGGACGCCACGGGAATCGAGGCCGCCATCCGCCAACGCTTGAACACCAACAACGACCGATAGGACTTTCATGTCAATTGCCATTCTGATCGGCGCCGTCATCGGCTATCTCTTCGGCAAGCTGCCGGGCCTTCTGATCGGTGCCGCCATCGGCTGGTGGATCAGCCGCAAGCTGCGCAGCTCGCTGGTGGGACGGGTCGTCAATATCCAGCACCAGTTCCTGGAGTCGACCTTCGCGGTGATGGGGTGCGTGTGCAAGGTCGACGGCCATATCACCCAGGACGAGATCCGCACCGCCGAGATGCTGTTCGATCGCCTCAATCTGAGCGGACAGATGCGCGAGCGGGCCAAGGCGGCCTTCAATCGCGGCAAGTCGCCGGAGTTCGACCTCGACGCCGAGGTGGAAACGGTGCGCCGCGTTACCGGCGGCCAGCGCGCGCTGCTGCAGGTGTTCCTGCAGGTGCAGCTGGCGGCCATCGCCGCCGACGGCCAGATGCACCCCGCTGAGCACGACATGCTGCTTCGCGTGGCCCGGGGCCTCGGCTTCTCCGAAGCGGAGATCCAGCAGATCGAAGCGATGTTGCGCGGTGGCGCCCAGCAGGGGGCCGGCGGGGCGAGCAGCGGTCAGTCGCTGGAGGACGCCTATCGCGTGCTGGGCGTCTCCGAGGATGCCTCCGATGCCGAGCTCAAGCGCGCCTATCGCAAGCTGATGAGCGAGAACCATCCCGACAAGCTGGCCGGCAAGGGCTTGCCCGAGAGCATGCGCGAGATGGCCAAGGAGCGGACCAGCGAGATCAGCAACGCCTACGATCTGATCAAGAAGACACGGGAGCAGCGCGCGGGCTGAAGCCGTCCCGCGCCGAGATCGGTCGCTATTGTCTCGTGGCAGGTAACACGCTTAGATAGAGGTACGAACGCCGAGACTCCCACCACAGGGACGTGACTGGATGCCAGCGAAGGCCGATCTCTACCGCACTGCCGCCCGCATGCTGGGCACGATCGACAAGAGTGGATGGATACTGCGTTACCGCTACGGCGACCGGAGACTGCTCGAGGACGTGGTGTTGCCCGCGCTCGACCGCGACCCGGCGGTGGAGTCGCTGCTGCTCGTCGGGTGTGCCTGGTATACCCGCCACTATCCGGCGCTGCTGCCGCGCAAGCAAGTGATGACCATGGAGATCGATCCTGCCAAGGCGGCTTTCGGTGGTGACCCGCACATCGTCGCGAACATGACCGACATCACCGAGCACATCGCTCCGGCAAGCCTCGATGCGGTCATCTGCAACGGTGTACTGGGATGGGGGCTGGACGAGCCCGACGCGGTGGAGACGGCTTTTGCTGGCGCGGCGGTCTGCCTCAGGCCCGGCGGCCTGTTCCTGCTGGGGTGGAACGACATACCGCCGCGTAACGACTGCCCGCCCGACTCCATCGCCGCGCTGGATGGATTGGAGATCGCCGACATCCCCGGCCTCGACACCCACTCGCTGGTTGCCCTCGAGCGCAACCAGCACTGCTATCAGGCGTATCGCAAGCCCGAAGGCTGATCAGTCCGCCTTCACGCCCGCCCAGAATACCGACCAGACGCCTTCGAACCGGCGCTCCAGTTCAGGCCTTTCATACATGAAAGTTTCCGATAGCAGCCCGTCGACGACGCAGTAGAAGGCGGCGACGAAGTGATCGTCAGCCAAGGTCTCGCGCAAGGCGCCGGTTCGGTGTCCCGCCTGGACGAAGGCGAGCAGGCGCCGATCGATTCGTGATTCGCCCTGCTCGGTGATCGCCTCGGTCTCGGCGACGAGGTCGTGAGGAGGAAACAGCAGGAAACGCTTGTAGAAAACGCCTTGATGCTCACGATAGGCGAAGGTTGCGCACTGCTGCAGCAGGTGTCGCAGCCGCCGTTCGAACGGGGCGTCCGCCATCTCGGCCAGGCTGGCGTCGATCAGCGCGATCATGTCGTCGTCGGCATCGCGGGACAGCTCCAGGAACAGCGCGGCCTTGCTGTCGAAGTGATTGTAGATCGAGGGCTTCTTGATGCCCGCTGCGGAGGCGATCTGGGCCAGCGTCGTGGCTTCGTAGCCGTGGCGGGCGAACAGCGAGAGGCCGATCTGCTTGAGGCGGTCGCGGGTCTTCAAGGGTCGTCTTCCAGTGGGGTAGAGGGCGTAGCTTGCCAAGTTTGATGGGGTGAAATAAACTAACGACCGTTAGTTAGTCATTCTTTGCCGATGGGTGCAAGTCATGATGCGACCGCAGTGGATCATCCTGCCGCTGGCGGGCCTGGCCGAGGTCGGCTGGGCAGCCGGCCTGAAGCATGCCGAAACCGTGCCGGACTGGGTGCTCACCGTCGTGCTGGCGGTCACCAGCCTGTGGCTGGCCTCGAGGGCGGTGCGCTACATGCCCACCAGCACCGTCTATACGGTCTTCGTCGGCCTGGGCGCGGCGGGCACGGCCGTCGCCGACTGGCTGCTGTTCGGCGTGGCGTTTCACTGGCCGGTCTTGGCCTTCATCGCGCTGCTGCTGACCGGCGTGATCGGATTGCAACGGGTGAGCGACTGATGGAACCGACCACACTGCACTGGATCGCCCTGCTGGTGTCGGGCGCTTTCGAGATCGTCGGCGTCGCCGGCTTCGACCGCCTCAATCGCGGCCAGCGTCTGCACGGCCTGCTGCTGCTCGTCGTTGGTTTCGGCAGTTCGCTGGGCCTGCTGTCGATCGCCATGCGCTCGATCGACATGGGCGTGGCCTATGCCATCTTCACCGGGATCGGCACCCTCGGCAGCACGCTGATGGGCATGCTGCTGTGGGGTGAGTCGCGCAGACCGCTGCGCCTCGCCTTCGTGGCGATGATCGTCTCGGCGGTGGTGGGGCTGAAACTGGTGAGCTGAGTCGTTCTTGATCGAGAGCCTGTGCTGGGATCGGGGCGTCACGGCTGGCGGCATCGGCACAAGCCGCCTAGGCTGACAGATCGCTGCTCACTCGTTCACGGGGTTCGTTCATGCCGCCTGTCCTGCACACCATCGTCGTCGGCATCATCAGCTATCTGGTCCTGATCGCCATCATCCGACTGTCCGGCAAGCGTACGCTATCGAAATGGAATGCCTTCGATTTCGTGGTCACCATCGCCTTGGGGTCGACGCTGTCGACGGCGCTGGTATCCACGCAAGTATCGCTGGCGCAAAGCATCACCGCCTTCCTGTTGATCGTGCTGTTGCAGTTCGCGATCACGTTCACGTCCGTCCGCTCCCGCGCGATCAAGAACCTGGTCAAGTCGCAGCCGACGCTGCTGCTCTTCCAGGGGTGTTTTCAGCAGGCGACCATGACCCGGGAGCGCGTCGCCGAAGCCGAGGTTCGCGCGGCCATCCGCGAGAACGGGATCGCCGACGTCGAAGGCGTCCATGCCGTGGTGCTGGAGACCGACGGCACCTTCAGCGTGATTCCGGACGCTGGCCGCAGCGACTCGGCGCTGCAGGGGGTATCGGGACTGCCCTCCTACCGAAGCTGACCGCGCCGGTTCCCACCGCGCGGCCTGGCTCAGCGAACCTCCTGTGTCGATGGCGGCGCGGCTTCCGCTTCCAGGAAGCCGCCGGACTGGCGCCGCCACAGCCGCGCGTAGAGACCGTTGTGGCGGATCAGTTCGGCATGGCTGCCCTGTTCGACGATGCGTCCTTGCTCCATCACCACCAGCCGGTCCATGGCCGCGATGGTGGAGAGCCGGTGAGCGATGGCGATCACCGTCTTGCCCCGCATCAACTGGTCGAGGTTTTCCTGGATCGCCGCCTCGACATCGGAGTCCAGCGCCGAGGTAGCCTCGTCGAGGATCAGGATCGGCGCATCCTTGAGCATCACCCGGGCGATGGCGAGCCGCTGGCGCTGGCCGCCCGAGAGCTTGACCCCGCGCTCGCCGACATGCGCCTCGAACCCCTCTCGACCGTGAACGTCGCGCAGTGACTCGATGAAGTCCGAGACGTGGGCCTGCTTCGCCGCCTGCCAGGCCATCTCGTCGCTGGCGTCGGGGCGACCGTAGAGCAGGTTGTCGCGCACCGAGCGGTGCAGCAGCGAGGTGTCCTGGGTGACCATGCCGATCTTGGCGCGCAGACTCTCCTGGATGACCTCGGCGATATCCTGGCCATCGATGCGGATGGCCCCGCCCTCCAGCTCGTAGAAGCGCAGCAGCAGGTTGACCAGGGTCGACTTGCCGGCGCCGCTCGGGCCGATCAGGCCGATCTTCTCGCCGGGCCGGATGGTCAGCGACAGGTCGTCGATCACGCCGCCGCCCTTGCCGTAGTGGAAGCGGATATGGTCGAACGCGATCTCGCCGCGATCGATGGCCAGCGGCCGTGCCTCGGGTGCGTCCTCGATCTGGCGCGGCAGCGACAGCGTCGCCATGCCGTCCTGGACCGTGCCGATGTTCTCGAACAGGCCCGAAACCTCCCACATGATCCACTGCGACATGCCCCACAGCCGCATCACCAGGCCCAGCGCCACGGCGACGGCACCCACGCTGATCGCTTCCCCCAGCCACAGCGCGATGGAGAGCCAGCCGACGCTGAACAGCAGTAGCGCATTGAGCAGGTAGAGCATCCCGTAGAGCCCTGTCACCAGGCGCATCTGACGGTACACGGTGACCAGGAAACCGTGCATGCCCTCCTTGGCGAACGACGCCTCCCGCTGGGCGTGGGAGAACAGCTTGACGGTCTGGATGTTGCTGTAGCTGTCGACGATGCGTCCGGTCATGCGCGAGCGGGCGTCGGCCTGGGATTTCGACACCCGGCCCATGATCGGCACGAATACCCGCAGCAGCAGCAGGTAGCCGGCCAGCCAGGCCACCAGCGGCATCGCCAGGCGCCAGTCGGCATTGCCCACCAGCAGCAGCGTGCCCAGGAAATAGACGCTGACGTAGTTGAGCACGTCGAACAGCTTGATCACGCATTCGCGCACGGCCAGCGAGGTCTGCATCACCTTGGTGGCGATGCGTCCGGCGAACTCGTCCTGGTAGAAGTGCATCGACTGGCGCAGCAGGTAGCGGTGCGCCTGCCAGCGGATACGCATGGGGAAATTGCCCATCATCGTCTGCTGCTGGAACAGCGAGTGCAGCCACACCATGCCGGGCAGCAGGATCAGCACCACGAAGGCCATGCCGGCCAGTTTCCAGCCCTGGCTGGCCAGGAACGTCTCCCGATCCTGGGCGGCAAGCCAGTCGACGATGTTGCCCAGAAAGCCGAACATCCACACCTCGATGCCGGCGATCAGTGCCATCAGCGCCGTCGCCGTCAGCAAGTAAGGCCAGGCACCCCGGGTATAGTGGAGGCAGAAGGCGACCAGGGTATCGGGGGGACGCTGAGGTTCCTGGGGCGGAAAGGGATCGAGGCGGTTTTCGAACCAGCGAAACATGGCAATCCTGGAGTCTGGTTTCATGATCGGGGCGACGACTCGCGAGCGCGGTCGTTCGGTCGCCCGGGGGGCAGCCTTGATTGTACGCCGGTTCGGCTACCCTGGAGTCATCGATTGGCCCCTGCGTGACCTGGCTTTACTGCCGGAGACGAGGGTAACCACGGCAGCTGGCGGCGGTCGAGCGTGTCGAGAACTGCCCCGGCTCGGCGGTTGAGGCGTATCGGATGGCATGGTGTCGCTCGCTTGCGAGAAGGTTGGAATCGCTGCACTCTAATTCCTCAAGCAAGCTTGAGGTCAAGCGTGGAACATGACGACGAGAGCACCGCGGAGGGGGGCGATCTCCGCCACCAAACAGGCATTGAGCGTCGGTGATGTGGCCCGGCGAAGCGGCGTTGCGGTATCGACGCTGCACTTCTACGAGACCAGGGGATTGATCCACAGCTGGCGCAACGCCGGCAATCAGCGGCGCTATACCCGAGACGTGCTGCGCCGTGTGGCGGTGATCAAGATCGCCCAGCGTACCGGTGTGCCGTTGACGGAAATCCGCGAGGCACTGGCAGCGCTACCCGACTCGCGCACCCCCACGGCGGCGGACTGGCGGCGGCTGTCGGAGCGCTGGCGCGCGGCCCTGGACGAGCGCATCGCCCAGCTCACCCTGCTGCGCGACCAGCTCGATGGCTGTATCGGCTGCGGTTGCCTGTCGCTGTCGCAGTGTCCGTTGCGCAATCCGGGCGACGTGCTGGGCGGTAACGGGGGCGATTGATAGCGTCTGGAGCGAGATCGCCGGAGGCCAGTTCAGGTCTCGAACGGCAGCACTGCGGTGTAGACGGCCAGGAAGTGACAGACGCTGCCACCGATGACGAACAGGTGCCAGATCGCGTGATGGAACGGGATTGCCCGGATGGCGTAGAAGATCACGCCCACGGTGTAGGTGATGCCGCCAGCCACCAGCAGGGCGAGGCCGTTGGGGGACAGCTGTGCAGTGAGGCTGTCGGAGGCGATCAGGATCAGCCAGCCCATGATCAGGTAGATGAACACGCGCAGTATGTCGAATCGATGGGGCCAGATCAGACGCAGCGCGATACCGCCGAGTGCCAGGCTCCAGATGACGGCAAACAGCGCCCAGCCCATCGGCCCGCGCAGGTTGACCAGCAGGAAGGGGGTGTAGGTGCCGGCGATCAGCAGGTAGATGGCGCAGTGATCGAAGGCCTGGAAGACGCGCTTTAGGCGCTGGCCGCGAAAGCCGTGGTAGAGGGTCGAGGCGGTGTAGAGCAGCAGCAGGCAACTGCCGTAGAGCGAGACGCTGACGATCTTCCAGGGGTCGACGTGGGCGGCGACGCTGGCGAGCACGATCAATACGATCATGCCGACGAGACTCAGCGCCGCGCCGATGCCGTGGCTGATGCTGTGCAACCACTCCTCTAACCGGGAGAATTCGTCGAGTTCATGCGCGCTGGCGGACTCTGGCGGCTGATCGGACATGATTTTCGAGACCTCACTGTTCGAGGCGGCTGCCACTACGGCGGCAGAATTCGGAAAGCTGTCTCTTATGTGACTGAATCGAGACCTCGGCGTTCAGTCTGTGTGGCCATGATGACGCCAATATGACGCCGGAAGAAGTTCGCGGGTGAGGAGGCGGTCGTTCAGGCGTCGCGTTCGATATCCACGTCGCTGGCGGGCGTGAAATCGTCGAGATCCATCATGTGGTCGAGCTTGCCGACCTTGGTGGTCAGGTAGTGCTCGTTGAACGGGTTGCGACCGGTGGTGATCGGCAGGCGCTCGTGGATCTCGACGCCATCCTGGCTCAGCGCCTCGACCTTGCGCGGGTTGTTGGTCATCAGCCGCAGCGACCGAATGCCCAGGTGTTCCAGCATCGGCACACAGATATCGTAGCGGCGCTGGTCGGCACCGAAACCCAGGCGCTCATTGGCTTCGACGGTGTCGGCGCCATCGTCCTGCAGCGCATAGGCACGGATCTTGTTGAGCAGGCCGATGCCGCGGCCTTCCTGACGCAGGTAGAGCAGGGCGCCGCGCCCCTCGTCGGCGATCCGCTTGAGCGCTTCCTGAAGCTGATAGCCGCAGTCGCAGCGCATCGAGAACAGGGCATCGCCGGTCAGGCATTCGGAGTGCACCCGCGCCAGCACCGGTTCCGACGTGGTGACGTCGCCAAGGGTGAGCACGACGTGCTCCTTGCCGGTGGCCTCTTCCTGGAAGCCGTGCAGCATGAACGTCGCCCAGGGAGTGGGTAGTTGCGATGCGGCGATGAAGCGGATCGTCACGATGACCTCGCGGTAGGAGGGGCTCCGGCGTCGAATGCTGGCCGAGAGCGCCGGACAATTAAAAAGGGCGGCATTATAACAGGCCTGGCGGCCGATCCGTTACAATGCCGGCAAATCTCGAACGCAAAAGGCCGTCATGACTCTGTCCCGTGATTCCCAGTCGCAGGCGCTTTCCGACGCTGTCCAGCCGCCGGCGCTGCATAACGACCGCCTGCTGCGGGCGCTGGCCCGCCAGCCGGTGGACCGCACGCCGGTCTGGATGATGCGACAGGCGGGCCGCTATCTGCCGGAGTATCGTCAGACCCGGGCCCACGCCGGCAGTTTCATGGATCTGTGTCGCAACGCCGAACTGGCCTGCGAGGTAACGCTGCAGCCGCTCGAGCGTTATCCGCTGGATGCCGCCATTCTGTTCTCGGATATCCTGACCATTCCGGACGCCATGGGGCTCGGGCTCTATTTCGAGACAGGGGAAGGCCCCAAGTTCCGCAAGACGGTGCGCTCCGCCGCCGAGGTGGCCGCGCTGAGCGCGCCGAACGCCGAGCGCGATCTCGACTACGTGATGAACGCCGTCTCCACGATCCGTCGCGAGCTCGGTGGCCGGGTGCCGCTTATCGGCTTTTCCGGTAGCCCGTGGACGCTGGCGACCTATATGGTCGAAGGCGGCTCGAGCAAGGATTTCCGCCACCTCAAGGCGATGCTCTACGGCGACCCCGACACCCTTCATGCGTTACTCGGCGTACTCGCCACCGCGGTCACCGACTACCTGAATACCCAGATTCGCGCCGGCGCCCAGGTGGTGCAGATCTTCGACACCTGGGGCGGGGCATTGTCGACGCCGGCCTATCGCGAGTTCTCCCTGGCCTACATGCAGCGCATCGTCGATGGCCTGATTCGCGAGCACGACGGCCGCCGGGTGCCGGTTATCCTGTTTACCAAGAACGGCGGGCAGTGGCTCGAGTCGATCGCCGACAGCGGCTGCGACGCGGTGGGCCTGGACTGGACCACCGAGCTGAGCGACGCCCGTCGGCGCGTCGGCGAACGGGTGGCGCTGCAGGGCAATCTCGACCCCAACGTGCTGTTTGCGCCGCCGTCGCGGATCCGCGAGGAGGTTGCCCGCATCCTCGAAAGTTTCGGCCCGGGCGAAGGTCATGTCTTCAACCTGGGACACGGCATCAGTCAGTTCACCGATCCGGATCACGTCACGGCGTTCATGGATGCCCTGCATGAGCTCAGCCCCGCCTATCATCGATGAGTCCGCTGGCGGCGAGGCCGGCAATGGCCTGCTGCTGTTCGATGCCGACTGCCCGTTCTGTCGGCGTTCGGTTCGCTGGCTGCTGGCCCGCGAAAGGCCGGACAGCCGGCTGCGCATCGCGGGGCTGGAGGGCTCGGTCTCGCATCGGCTCGGCGAGCATTTCGGCATCGACTTCGCGCGTTCAGACAGCATCTGGTGCTTCGCCGACGGCGAACCCCGCCGTAACAGCGATGCCGTCTGGCGCCTGGCCGCCCGGCTGCGGGGTGGTTGGCAGCGACTCGAGTGGTTGCGCTGGATTCCGCGTCCTCTGCGCGATGGCGGCTACCGTCTCGTCGGCAACCACCGGCATCGACTCTCGTCGCTTGGTGCCGCGCGTCTCGAGGATCATCCACGCTGGGTGAATCATCTCTCTGCCGGGCTCTGCCATCGCTGCGGGCTGCCTGGCGAACTGGCGGACGAGCCATGAAAGCCGGCCGCCGCCGAGAGTGGGACGACGCTGGGCCATCGCGCTGGCCAAGAGTGGCCGCGGTGGTGGCGACGCTGGTCTGGGCGGCGGGGATCGCCTGGGGAAGCTTGAGTCCCGCTCAAGAGTTGCCGCAGCACCTGCCCTGGGACAAGTTCAACCACTTCATCGCCTACGCCGGCCTGGCGCTAGGGCTGCGTCTCTCCGGGTGCCGCTGGCTGTCGGCCTGGCTGGCGGCGGTGACATTCAGTATCGCCATCGAATACCTGCAGCTCTACGTGCCGGGGCGTCAAGGCGGTGACTGGGACGATATTCTCGCCAATGCGCTCGGCGCCAGCGTCGCCCTGGGCGTGTCATCGATCGGATCGCGGTACCGACGCGGTCGCGGAATTCAACGTTAGTCGAATCAAGCACCAGGGTCTCCCGGCGGGCATGGGTCCGGGAAGGATCTTCAGCGCGGGCACCACCATGGTGCAGGTGTGTTATTTAGGCACTGTTTTGAAACAATTTGTTGTCATTTCGGCGCCCCGGGCGGTCCGCCGAACTGGATGTGGGCAGGATCGTCGAGGCTAGGGTAGCGTTGAAACAGGGTTTTACGGCCCTCGGCGCGAAAGTGGAACGAACTTTGCTAATTTCATCTGGGCATGTTCCGGCATGCACTCAAATGATAATGCGAGGGAGTTGATTCCATATGCGCCACAAGAACAAAAGCCTGATCGTACTGCCAGCCGCCATGCTTGCCGCGGCTGCCGTCACCCAAGTTCAGGCTGCCACTCTGGATGATGTCAAAAGCAGCGGCGAGTTCACCTGTGGTGTCAGCACGGGGCTGACCGGGTTCTCGTCTCCCGATGAAAATGGCAAATGGACCGGTATCGACGTTGAAGTCTGCCGTGCCGTTGGCGCGGCCGTCCTGGGCGACCCGGAAGCCGTTGTTTTCTCCCCGCTGACCGCCAAGGAGCGTTTCACCGCGCTGCAGTCCGGTGAAGTCGACGTGCTGTCCCGCAATACGACCTGGACCGCCACCCGCGACAACTCGCTGGGGCTAAACTTCACCGGGGTCAACTTCTATGACGGCCAGGGTTTCCTGGTGCGCAAGGATCTCGGCGTCAAGAGCGCCAAGGAACTGGATGGCGCTTCCATCTGCGTGCAGGCCGGTACCACCACCGAACTCAACATGGCCGACTACTTCAAGGCCAACGACATGCAGTTCCAGCAGGTCGCCTTCGATACCTCCGACCAGACCGCCCAGGGCTTCGACAGCGGCCGCTGCGACGTGCTGACCTCCGACTCCTCGCAGCTGGCCGCCCTGCGTCTGCAGCTGGCGGATCCGGACGGTGTCGTGATTCTGCCGGAACGGATCTCCAAGGAGCCGCTGGGCCCGGTCGTGCGTCAGGGCGACGATCAGTGGTTCAACATCGTCAAGTGGACGTTGTTCGCCATGCTCGACGCCGAAGAGCTCGGCATCACCAGCGAGAACGTCGACGAAATGCGCGAAACCCCGCCGAATCCGGACGTCGCCCGCCTGCTGGGCAAGGACGGCAACTTCGGCGAGCAGATGGGCATCAGCAACGACTGGGCCTATAACATCGTCAAGATGGTGGGCAACTACGGTGAGGTGTTCGACCGCACCGTGGGCGCCGACTCGCCGATGGGACTCGAACGCGGCATCAACGCACTGTGGAACGACGGCGGCATCCAGTACGCACCGCCGGTTCGCTAAGCGTTACCTCGTGCTCTCGACACCGCGCCCCTTCGGTCTGAGCGCCGGGGCGCGGTGCCTCTCCACGCTCGAGTAGAGACAACTCATGCTGCGTCCATCCACTACCTTACCGCGACGGGGGCACGGGCCCTTGTGGCGGAACCCCGCCATACGCGCCCTGATCGTTCAGGCCGTGCTGTTTCTGGTACTGGCGGCTTTCATCGGTTATCTGGTTCACAACACGCTGCTCAACCTGGAAGCCCGCGGTATTCATACCGGTTTCGGCTTTCTGGAGGGGCGAGCCGGCTTCTCGATTCCACAGACGCTGATCGAGTACACCAGCGACAGTACCTATGGCAGAACCTTCGTCATCGGCCTGCTCAATACGCTGCTGGTGTCGGCGCTGGGTATCGTCGCCGCCACGATCATCGGGTTTCTGGTCGGAATCGCGCGCCTGTCGCCCAACTGGCTGCTGGCGCGCCTGGCGACGATCTACGTCGAAACCTTCCGCAATATCCCGCTGCTGGTTCAGATCCTGTTCTGGTACTACGCCGTACTGCGGGCCCTCCCGTCGCCACGACAGAGTCTGTCGCTGTTCGACGCCTTCTTCTTCAACGTGCGGGGCATGGTGATGCCAGACCCGCAGCCGCTGGATGGCTTTGCCGCCACGCCCTGGGCACTGCTGGTTGCCGTCGTCGTCACGATCCTGTTCGGCGTGTTCGCCAAGCGTCGCCAAGCGAGCACGGGCAAGTCGCTTCCCGTCTACTGGATTGGCCTGACGATCATCGTCGGGCTGCCGCTGATCGTCTTCCTGGCTACCGGGTCACCGCTCGAGTGGACGCTGCCGGAAATGGCGGGTTTCAACTTCCGCGGCGGTATCAACATCCTGCCGGAACTGCTGGCGCTGTGGCTGGCGCTGTCGATCTACACGGCGGCGTTCATCGCCGAGATCGTGCGGTCGGGCATTCTGTCGGTCTCCCACGGTCAGACGGAAGCCGCACGCTCGCTGAGCCTGCCGGAGGCGATCACGCTGCGCAAGGTCGTCATTCCTCAGGCGATGCGCGTGATCATCCCGCAGATGACCAGCCAGTATCTCAATCTGATCAAGAACTCGTCACTGGCGACCGCCATCGGCTATCCCGATCTCGTGGCGGTATTCGCCGGTACCACGCTGAACCAGACCGGGCAGGCGATCGAGATCATCGCCATGACCATGGCGGTCTATCTGGTCATCAGCCTGACGGTCTCGTTTTTGATGAATCTCTATAACGCGCGCACGCTGCTGAAGGAGCGTTGAGATGACGACTGACTCTACCTTCCGCACTGAAATGATCGAAGCGCGTGATGCGCCTGATCAGCGTCGGGGTGTGATCGGCTGGTTTCGAGCCAATCTGTTCAACGGCCCTATCAACAGTATCGTCTCGATCGTCGTCATCTACCTGCTGGCACGACTGATCTGGCCGTTCCTCGAATGGGCGGTGATCGACGCTGACTGGATCGGTACCACGCGGGACGCTTGTACCGGCCAGGGCGCCTGCTGGGTGTTCATCTCGGCGCGCTTCGAATCCATCATCTACGGCTTCTATCCGGAAGCCGCGCGCTGGCGCGTCGACATCGTGTTCGCGCTGTTGGCGATCCTGGTCGCCTGGCTGGCGGTCCCCAAGCTTCCCTACAAGAAATGGGTGGCGCTGTTTGCGCTTATCGGTCTGCCGATCATCGCCTACTTCCTGCTGGTGGGGGGCTCGTTCGGGCTCGAGTACGTGCCGACGCGCGCCTGGGGTGGCCTGATGCTGACGCTGACGATCGCCGTGCTGGGCATCGTCGGTTCGCTACCGCTGGGGATCATTCTGGCCCTCGGTCGACGCTCCAAGATGCCGTTCGTCAAAGGCATCTGCGTGATCTTCATCGAGTTCTGGCGCGGCGTTCCGTTGATCACGGTACTGTTCATGGCCTCGGTCATGCTGCCCCTGTTCGTGCCCGGGAATTTCGATTTCGACAAGCTGCTGCGTGCACTGATCGGGATCATGTTCTTCTGGAGCGCCTACATGGCGGAGGTGATCCGCAGCGGCCTTCAGGCGATCGGCAAGGGGCAGACGGAAGCGGGCCAGGCGCTGGGTCTGAACTACTGGCAGAGGACCGGCCTGATCGTGCTGCCGCAGGCACTCAAGCTGGTGATCCCGGGGATCGTCAATACCTTTATCGCGCTGTTCAAGGATACGTCGCTGGTGCTGATCATCGGCCTTTTCGATCTGCTGGCGATCATTCGCGCCGGCCTCACCGACTCCAACTGGCTGGGCTTTTCCACGGAAGGCTATGTCTTTGCGGCGGCCGTCTACTGGATATTCTGCTTCAGCATGTCCCGCTACAGCCTGTACATCGAGCGACGTCTGAACACCGGACATAAACGGTGAGTGCGACCAGCGACTGCGCCTTCACGCACTCCCATAACAAGATTGTCATCAGGAAATCATTGCCATGAGCGAAGCGACAGCGTCTCAGACAACCGCGTCCGGCAGCGACCGACCGATGATCGAAATCGATCATCTCAACAAGTGGTACGGCAGTTTCCATGTGCTGCGCGACATCAACCTGACCGTGACCAAGGGCGAGCGGATCGTCATCTGTGGCCCTTCCGGCTCTGGCAAGTCGACGATGATCCGCTGCATCAATCACCTCGAGGAGCACCAGCAGGGCTCTATCGTGGTCAACGGCGTACCGATGACCAACGACGTCAAGCGGATCGAGCAGATCCGCCGCAACGTCGGCATGGTCTTCCAGCACTTCAATCTGTTCCCGCACCTGACCGTGCTCGAGAACTGCTGCCTATCTCAGATCTGGGTACAGAAGAAGCCGCGTGCCGAGGCGGAGAAGACCGCGATGGAATATCTGGAGCGGGTTCAGATCGCCAATCAGGCGCTGAAATATCCCGGTCAGCTCTCGGGGGGGCAGCAGCAGCGGGTGGCGATCGCCCGGGCGCTCTGCATGCGCCCGGAGGTGATGCTGTTCGACGAGCCGACTTCGGCGCTCGATCCGGAGATGATCAAGGAAGTGCTCGACGTCATGATCGAGCTTGCCCACGAAGGCATGACGATGCTCTGCGTCACCCATGAGATGGGCTTCGCCAAGACCGTCGCCGATCGGGTGATCTTCATGGATCAGGGGCAGATCATCGAAGAAGCGCCGCCGCACGAGTTCTTCAACAACCCGCGCTCCGAGCGAACCCAGCTGTTCCTGAGCCAGATTCTGGGGCATTGAGGATAGATCAGATGGGTATCGAAAAACTTTTCGTCAGCGGCGCCCCGCAGCCGATCGCACCGTTCTCCCACGCCTGCAAGGTGGGGGAGCTGGTCTTCATCACCGGCCAGATGCCGACAGTGCCGGAGACCAACGAGATGCTGCTGGGCACGTTCACCGAGCAGACGCACCGGGTGATGCAGAATCTGGAGATCGTCCTAAAAGCCGCCGGCACCAGCTTCGAGCATGTGGTCCAGAGCCGTGTCTTCATCACCAACATGGGGCACTTCGAGGAGGTGAACGGTGTCTACGCCAGCTATTTTGTGGACCCGCTGCCAACGCGAACCTGCATCGGTGTCACCGGCCTCGCCGGCGGTGCCGATGTCGAGGTGGACATGATTGCCTGGATTCCGCCTGTGGAATGATCGACCGACGTTCGGTCTTGGCGACTTCGCCCCGCACCTGCGGGGCGAAGTCGTTTCTGTCGGCGTGAAGGTTGAGCGATGAAGGAATCTCTACCAAGCTTGGATCACGATCCACGGAACAGGAGAGAGTGATCATGGAAAAGACCTTCGTCGTTGCTGCCGACGCGTCCCGCGCGCGTATTTTCGCCCTGGAGGCTCGGGTGCTGCGTGAAATCGAGACACTGACGCATCCGGAATCCCGGCTGCATACGGGGGATCTGCGCACGGGAGGCGAGGGGGCGGTCACTTCCGGGCCCAGTCAGCGTCAAACCGGCAACGACAATGCCACCTCGGAGAAACAGGCGATGTTTTTCGCCAAGGAGGTCGCCGGCTACCTGCGCAAAGCGAGAACCCAGGGCAAGGCCGACAAGTTCGTGCTGATTGCCGCGCCGCAGTTCCTGGGCCATCTGCGCGACAAGCTCGACAAGCCAACGCTCGACTGCGTGGTCCAGACGCTCGACAAGGACCTCTCGAAAGCCAACGAGGACGAGATCATCAGCAAGCTCGATTGATCTTCGATCAGGGCCGACGATGACTCTCTGTCAGGGGATCGTCGGCAGGTCGATCTCGTCGCTGCGCTGAATGCCGGTTGTCATCTCGCGACACAGGCGCAGGAACTCGCGCATGCCGGTCGTCAGGTATTTCTGACGATGCCAGATGAAGGCGAAGCGGCGGGAAAGATCCAGCTCCGGTGTCGCGATCGGCACCAGGCTGCCGCGTCGGAAAGCGTCTCTCAGCGCCAGGCGAGAGACGCAGCCGATGCCGAGACCGGACTCCACGGCGCGCTTGATCCCTTCGGTATGCTCCAGTTCGAGCAGAATATTGAAACGCCCTCGGCGGTGACGCATGGCATGTTCCAGCGTCCGACGCGTGCCTGAACCCACTTCGCGCATGATCCACGCCTCGCGCAGCAGCCGTTCGACATCGGCGCTTCCAGCCTCGGCCAGAGGGTGGCGTGGCGAGCAGAACACCGTCAGGTCGTCTTCGATCCAGGGTTGGATGACGACGTCGTCGTGCTGGCAGTCACCCTCGATCAGGCCCAGGTCCAGCTCGTGCAGCGCGATGCGCTCGACGATGGAGGCGGTGTTGCGGACGTGCAGCCGGACCCGGCTTTCCGGGTAGCGCTGCATGAAATCGCTGATCAACAGTGTCGCCAGGTAATTGCCGATCGTCAGCGTCGCGCCCACCTCCAGCGAGCTGATACCGCTCTGGCCCTGCAGCAGTTCCTCGATCTCCTCGCCGCGATCCAGTAGCGCGACCGCCTTGGGCAGCAGTTGAAAGCCCAGCGCATTCAGCTTGAGGCGCTTGCCGAGCCGATCCAGCAGTTGGCAGTCGAACTGTCTTTCCAGTTCCGCCAATGCGGTACTCGTTGCCGACTGCGACATCGACAGAGTCTGCGCGGCCCGAGACACGCTCTGATGCTGGGCAATCGCCACGAAAACCTCGAGCTGTCGCAGGGTGTAGCGCATGAGTTGCGGCCCTTATCGATTTTATGGATATAGGATATCCAAATAACCCACTTAACAGAATACCTACGCTTTCTTATAGTCGTCACATCTACTCGGCATCCCGTTTATGCCTTTTCGCTATTATTGATTAACGTCATCGCAAGGAGCCGGTCATGAGCAAATTTGCGCTGGAAGAAGTCTTGAGCGTTCACCACTGGAACGACACCCTGTTCAGCTTCCGGACCACGCGTGAGCGCAGCCTGCGCTTCAAGAACGGGCAGTTCGTGATGATCGGCCTGGAAGTGAACGGCAAGCCGTTGGTGCGTGCCTACTCCGTCGCCAGCCCCAATTACGAAGACCACCTGGAGTTCTTCAGCATCAAGGTCCAGGACGGTCCGCTGACGTCGCGCCTGCAGCATCTCAAGGTCGGCGACCAGATCATGGTCAGCCGCAAGCCCACGGGTACGCTGGTCTGCGACGATCTGCTGCCGGGGCGCAATCTCTACATGCTCTCCACTGGCACTGGCCTTGCGCCGTTCATGAGCCTGATCCAGGATCCCGAGGTTTACGAGCGTTACGAGAAGGTCGTGCTGATCCACGGCGTGCGTACCGTCAGCGAACTGGCCTATGCGGACTTCATCTCCAAGGAGCTGCCGGCACACGAGTACCTGGGCGACGAGATTCGCGACAAGCTGGTCTACTACCCGACGGTGACCCGTGAGGAATTTCATACCATGGGCCGTCTGACCGACCATATCCGCAGTGGCAAACTGGTCGAGGATACCGGCCTGCCGCCGCTGGATCCGAAACAGGACCGGGCCATGATCTGCGGCAGCCCGGCGATGCTCGAAGAGACCAGCGAGCTGCTCGACGAACTCGGATTTGCCATCTCGCCGCGCATGGGCGAGCCGGGCGATTACGTCATCGAGCGGGCCTTTGTCGAAAAGTAAGGTCGAAAAGTAAGGTCGAGAAGTAACCCTAGCCAAGAGTCGCGAGCTACGGGCTTCGCGCAAGACCAAAAGCCGGTTCCCAGTTCCGAACGAAAGATGCCAGCAACGCTATCGTCGCTGGCATCTTCTCGTTCAAGGGCAATATTCTGATTTTCGTGGCTCGTGGCTCGTGGCTCGTGGCTCGTGGCTCGTGGCTCGTGGCTCGTGGCTCGTGGCTCGTGGCTCGTGGCTCGTGGCTCGTGGCTCGTGGCTTTAGACGGCGTCCTTGCCGGTTTCACCAGTACGAATCCGAATGACCTGCTCCAGCGGCGAGACGAAGATCTTGCCGTCGCCGATCTTGCCGGTATTGGCCACCTTGGTGATGGCATCGATTACCTGGTCGCTCATGCCGTCGTCGACGGCGACTTCCAGCTTGATCTTGGGAAGGAAGTCGACCACGTATTCGGCGCCACGGTAGAGCTCGGTGTGGCCCTTCTGGCGACCGAAGCCCTTGACCTCGGTCACGGTGACGCCCTGCACGCCGATCTCGGACAGAGACTCACGCACGTCGTCCAGCTTGAACGGTTTGATAATGGCGGTAACCAGTTTCATGGAAGTTCTCCTCACGTGCGATAGGCGGATGATGTGCGCTCAACTCATCGAGTGGCCGTTCGAATGCCCGACGACTAGTAGTTTAAGCATACACCGCCGATCGCGGGAATTAAAAAAGGCCCCCCGAAGGGGGCCAGGGGAGCACGCCAGCTCACTCGGTGTGTCGGCTCACTTCTTGCCGACGTTGAATTCAGGATAGGCTTCCATACCGCATTCCGCGATATCGACGCCTTCATATTCTTCTTCTTCGGAGACTCGGATACCCATCACGGCCTTGATGATGCCCCACACCACCAGGCTGGCGATGAAGGTCCAGGCGAAGATGGTCGCGATACCCAGGAGCTGAGCGCCGAACGTGGCGTCGCCGTTGGAGAGCGGTACGGCGAGCAGGCCCCAGATGCCGACGACGCCATGGACCGAGATCGCGCCGACCGGGTCGTCGATCTTCACCTTGTCGAGCGTCACGATGGCGATGACCACCAGCAGACCACCGACAGCGCCGATCAGCGTTGCGCCAAGGGCAGTGGGAGCCAGCGGCTCGGCGGTGATGGCGACCAGGCCGGCCAGCGCGCCATTCAGCGCCATGGTCAGGTCCGCCTTGCGGAACCACAGCTTGGCCAGAATGATCGCGGCGATGACACCGCCGGCAGCCGCCGCGTTGGTGTTGACGAAGACCTGAGCAACGGCGTTGGCTTCATCGACATTGGACACCATCAGTTCGGAGCCGCCGTTGAAGCCGAACCAGCCCAGCCACAGGATGAAGGTCCCGAGCGTTGCCAGCGGCAGGTTGGAGCCAGGGATCGCGTAGATGGCGCCGTTCTTGCCGTACTTGCCCTTGCGAGCGCCCAGCAGCAGCACACCGGCGAACGCGGCCGTGGCACCACAGAGGTGGACGACGCCAGAGCCGGCGAAATCCTGGAAACCGGCCGCGTCGAGGAAGCCGCCACCCCATTTCCAGTAGCCCTGAATCGGGTAGATGAAGCCGGTCATGACGACTGCGAAGAGCATGAATGCCCACAGTTTCATACGCTCGGCGACGGCGCCGGAGACGATCGACATTGCGGTGGCAACGAAGACGACCTGGAAGAAGAAGTCGGAGCGTGCGGAGTAGTAGACGTCGCCGCCGCTGGACATCACGTCGTCGACGCTGTTCTCTGCGCCGATCAGGAAGCCGAGGTTGGGCAGGAAGCCACCGCTCTCGCTGGAGTACATGATGTGATAGCCCACCAGCAGGTACATGGTGCAGGCGATGGCGTAGAGAACGACGTTCTTGGTCAGGATCTCGGTGGTGTTCTTGGCGCGGACCAGTCCCGCCTCGAGCATGGCGAACCCTGCCGCCATCCACATCACCAGGGCGCCCGTCACCAGAAAGTAGAAGGTGTCGAGTGCGTAGGAAAGTTGAACTACTTGATCATTCATTCTTTTGTCTCCTCGTTCCGCGCCGTCAAACGGCGTCGGCCCCGCGTTCCCCGGTACGAATCCGGATCACATCTTCGAGTGGCGTGACGAATAGTTTGCCGTCGCCGATCTTGCCGCTGTTGGCGGCATTGCGGATCGAGTCCAGCACACCATCGACACGATCGTCTTCGACAGCGATCTCCACTTTCACCTTCGGCAGGAAATCGACGACATACTCCGCGCCGCGGTAAAGCTCTGTATGGCCTTTTTGACGACCGAACCCTTTCACTTCGGTGACGGTGATGCCTTGCACGCCGTTATCGGCCAGCGCTTCGCGCACATCGTCGAGCTTGAAGGGTTTAATGATGGCGGTGATGAGTTTCATCCCTTGTCTCTCCCGTAATCGGCTTGCGCCTTCAGGTGATAGGCAGGACACATGCCATTTGCCGATGAGGGTAAAAAAATCAATAAGTTGTTGGTGGTCTCGAGTGCGGCCGCTAGCGATGCGTCGCCGCCGAGACCGGTGGTTGCACCAGAATCATGCAGACCGGTTTTGTGGCTGCACCTTTTATGCGCAGGCGTAAAGCCGGGAGTTTACGTTATGCGCAGGCGTAAAGCCGGGAGTTTGCGTAGACTTGAGTGACAGGCCATCGAAGACATCGGGAAATCAAGGAGACAATTTCATGTCGGCACAGGATCGGTTCGAGCGTCTGACCAGGCAGCTGAGTGACAAGCTCCATGGTGCCTCCCAGGCGCCGGGTGACATCCAGCGCAACGTGCAGGGGGTATTGCGGGGCGCCATGGAGCGTATGGAGATCGTTTCCCGGGAAGATTTCGACATCATGATGGAAGTGCTCCAGCGCACGCGTGAGCGTGTCGAGGCGCTGGAGGAGCAGGTGGCGGCGCTGGAGAACACACTGCAGAGCGAGCAGGCGGCCCAGCCCCGCGTGGAGCCCAGCACTCCGCCAGGCGACGACACCGATGGCAGCGCCCACGGAACCAAACCCTGACCACGCCGGAGCTGACTCCAGTTGATTCGTGTCGCCGCCGGGCATCCTCGCCCGGCTGGTGGCGGCGATCGAGTTGCGATATCACGTAACATTATGTAGTTGTAGGGCCATGAAGGATGTCGCCCCGGCATCTCCTGGCCTGCGGCAACTGCCCAGGTGCCGACCTGGGAGCTCCCATGACGCTTGCCATCGTGCGCGCCCGCGCCAGCCTCGGACTCGAGGCCCCCGAAGTGCTGATCGAGGTTCATCTGAGTAACGGTTTGCCAGGGTTGACGCTGGTGGGCCTGCCCGAGGCCGCGGTCAAGGAGAGTCGCGAACGGGTTCGCAGCGCGCTCATCAACGCCGGTTTCGAGTTTCCTTCACGTCGCATCACGCTCAACCTGGCGCCTGCCGACCTGCCCAAGGATGGCGGTCGCTTCGATCTGCCCATTGCGCTGGGCATTCTGATGGCGTCCGGCCAGGTTCCCGTCGAGGCGGCCGAACGGCTCGAAGTCGTCGGCGAGCTGGCGCTGGACGGTGCGCTGCGGCCGGTCACGGGCGCACTCCCGACGGCACTGGCGGCGCGGCGCTCAGGCCGGGGGCTTATCGTTCCGCTCGCCAATGCCGATGAGGCGGCATTGGCCGACGGCGTCGAGGTGTTCGCGGCGGGGCATCTGCTCGAGGTCGTGGGCCATTTACTCGGTCGCGAGAAGCTCGTTGCGCACCAATTTGGCGCGCCCGTCAACGCGGAACTGCCCCAACCGGACATGGCAGATGTCAAAGGGCAGCATCAGGCGCGCCGGGCACTGGAGGTCGCGGCGGCGGGTGGTCACAACCTGTTGCTGGCGGGGCCGCCAGGCACGGGCAAGACCATGTTGGCGAGCCGGCTGGCCGGCATTCTGCCACCGCTGACACAGGATGAGTCGCTCGAGGTGGCGGCGGTACGGTCGGTGTGCGGGCTGCCGATCATGGAGCGCTGGGGGCAGCGGCCGTTTCGCAATCCGCACCACACCTCGAGCAGCGTGGCGCTGGTGGGCGGCGGTGCGCGGCCGCGGCCCGGCGAGATCTCGCTCGCGCACCAGGGCGTGCTGTTTCTGGATGAACTGCCGGAGTTCGACCGCCACGTGCTGGAAGTGCTGCGGGAGCCGATGGAGTCGGCGCAGATCCTGATCTCCCGGGCCAATCATCAGCGCCGCTTTCCGGCCCGTTTTCAGCTCGTCGCGGCGATGAACCCCTGCCCCTGTGGCCATCTCGGCGATCCGCGTCAGCGCTGCCACTGCAGCTCCGCCCAGATCCAGCGCTACCAGTCGCGTCTGTCCGGCCCCTTGCTGGACCGGATCGATCTGCAGGTCGAGGTGCCGGCGCTGCCGGCCACCCAACTGACCGATCAGACGCCTGGTGAGTCTTCCGCCAGCGTGAGGAAGCGGGTTCTCGCCGCCCGCCGGCGCCAGCAAGCGCGGGGCCATCTCAACGCCCATCTGCCCGGCCCCGAGCTGGAAGCCGCCTGCGCCTTGTCCGCGTATGAGCGGCAGTGGTTCGCCAGCGTGCTGGATCGACTCAATCTTTCCGCGCGGGCCTATCACCGCGTATTACGGGTGGCGCTGACCCTGGCCGACCTCGGCGGGGAAGCGCGGGTCGGCAAGGCGCAACTGATGGAGGCGATCGGCTATCGCCAGCTGGACCGCATGCTGAAGTCCAACGATCCCATGCGAGCGTAATTCGGGATACGACTCATCCCCCGTTCCGCAGTGTCGACGCCAATGTCTCGAGCCTGCCCGGCACCAGGGCGTCATCCAGCGCGCTGATCCGCAGTAGATGGCCCAGGGCCGGATGCGCCGGGCGGTGGATCACCGTGCCTTCCCCCAGCAGTTGCCGATGGATCGCGCTGGCGCGCTCGGCGTCGCTCAGACGCAGCGCCACGAAATTGGTCGTGCTGGGGAGCACATCGCCGCCGCATTCCCGCAGCCAGGCACTCAGGGCCTCGCGCCGGTTTACCACCGCGGTCACGTGCTCGCGGGTCTCGTCGGGGTGCGCGAGAACGGTCTCCGCGGCCGCCAGGGCCAGCGACGAGACGGCGTAGTGAATCCTCACTTTCAGCAGCATGGCGTGGGTTTCCGGCGTGGCGATGGCGTAGCCCACGCGCAGCCCGGCGAGGCCATGGGCCTTCGAGAAGGTGCGCAGGCGAATCACCCCTGGCCACACCGCACTCGCCGCTGGTGCCCAGGCGTCGTCGCGGAAATCATGATAGGCCTCGTCGAGGACCAGGGTGCAGTCGTCGGGGAGGGCGTCGCGAAGCGCCAGCACGTCGGCGTCGTCGTGGAGATGGCCGCTGGGATTGTCGGGGTTGGCGAGATAGACCACGCGGGCACGCTCGCGATTGGCCTCGGCCGCCAGGGCGGCGAGATCCGGCGCCAGCAGGTCTGCGCGACTGGTGTAAGCGACTTCCCGTTGGCGGCAGCCGTGTCCCTGCACGAAGTAGCTCCAGGTGGGGTAGGTACCGGCGCTGGTGACCACGGTATCGCCCGGTTCGCAGAGGGCGCGCAGTGTCAGCGCCATCAGGCTGTCCGCGCCCGCATCCACCAGCAGCGCCTCCATCGGCAACCCCAGGGTCTCGGCCAGTCGCTGGCGAACCTGCCACGCCTCGGCATCGCCGTAGGTGCGGGCGAGGTCGGCGACATCCTTTCCGAACCGGGCCTTCAGAGCCCGATGCGGCATGTCGAGTCCTTCGTTGGAGCCGATACGGTGCGGCAGGGCATGCCCTAACCTGCGCTCCAGCGCCTGCAACCCGGGGAAGGGGTTGTGGGGGCCATCTTGATTGCCGAGGTGGCGAGCAAAGCGTGACATGAATATCTCTCTCGGACGTGAAAATCAGGGGGATTCGGTGGTTCTGGGCAGGGCATCGGGGTCGAGGGCGCCACTGGCTTGCCACTGCCAGTGCTCACCGCCGGGCTGGGAGAGATCGAACTGCAGACGATAGGGCTGCAAGGTCCGGTCGCTCAATCGCAGCGGGGGCGAGTCGGCCGTCAGTTCGGCCTGGAGCAGCCATTGTCCGTCGACTCGCGCCGACATCGAGGCTGGCGCCCAATCCAGGACATGTGGAGCATTCTCGTTGCTCAGCAGCGCCCGCCCCAGTGCCTCGTTCAGCGCAGCCGGGGTGATCGGCAGCGTCTCGGCGACTTCCGCGGGGCGCAGCAGGATCGTGATTGCCGGGGTGTCCTGCGCGGGCCAGGGGGGAGAGGCCAGCAATCCACGGGCGGCGTTGGCGGCGAGGCCCTTCAGTGCCTCGCGGGCGTCCGGCGGCGACTGGCTGAGACCGGCGCATCCGCCCAGCATGAGCAACACGAGCCCGGTGATCAGCGATTTCATGGCGCGGGCAGCGGGTCGGGGGGATGGGTCGCGGCGAAGCGCGTCAGAAAATCGTCGAGCGCCTCGAACAGCAGGCGGCGAATCGACTCCGCCTCGTTGACCAGATGGTGGCGGGCATCGGGATGACGCACGATCTCGGCGCGGGGGAACTTCCTGCGGAGCGCCTTGAGATTCCAACTCCAGTCGACGGTCAGGTCCTGTTCTCCCTGCAGGATCAGCACCGGCAACTCGCTGGGTGGCCGCTTGAGCAGGGTCGGCATCCAGCGGCGCATGGCCGTGACCCAGGTCAGGGCCAGATGGTCATCCTGCAGGGGGTCGTGCAGACGCAGGAAGTCGGCGAAATCGAGATTGGTGGTATTGGCGCGATACTTTCGCGGGATGGTATCCACGAAAGGACTGGCGATACGGTGTAGCCAGCGGGACTGATTCCAGCCCCAGGGGCGGACCAGGGGCGCCAGCAGCACCAGCCCTTGCCACGGTGCCTGGTCGCCGCGCGCCAGCGCGTCGGTGGCCACGATCGACGCACCGGTGCTCTGGCCGATCGCCAGCCACGGCCCCGGCGCCAGATGTCGTTCCGCGATCTGGCGTTCGATATCGTTGAAGCACTTCACGTAGTCGGTGAAGTCGTCGATGGTGGCACGGGCCCCGCTGGAGAGCCCATGGCCGGGCAGATCCCACATCACCACCTGCCAGCCGAGCGTCAGCAGGCGTTCGAGCAGGTGACCGTAGAGACCGAGGTGATCGAAGTAGCCGTGGACCACGAAGATCGTTCCCCGAGGCGACGGGGGCGCCCAGACCTGGACCCAGAGGTCGAACCTCCTCTCCTGCTCTCCCTCGGCCTGGAGAAAGCCGGCATGGAGCTCCAGGTTCTCGATGCTGCCCAGCAGCGCCGATAGCCGGTAGTGGTCGAGGTAGTCGGCCAAGGGCGAATCGGAGGGCGTCTTGATGTGATGAAGCGGGCCAACCGCCTTCAATGGCGAAAAGTCGAGCATGTACGTGTCTCCTGATCCACCTATGCTACTCGTCGTGCGCTACCGAGACCATGACAGGGTGCGGGAGACGATGATCGATAGCTCGGGATGCGAAGGGAGGACGAAGGTCGGGGGAGACAACGCCCGAGCGGCTGACTATGATGCCGTATATTCTATGGAAATATTTTCCACAAACGGTCCAGTGGGCACGATGGCGTCGCGATCGAGGCGGCGGACGTGGCCTGAGCGACTACCGATCTGGAGGCGAACATGACATCCGACACGACGAAACGTACCACTCATCACCGGCTGCGGGTAGCGACAGCGCTCGAGCGCTTCATTGTCGACGAAGTCCTGCCGGGTACCGATATCGACGTCGATGCCTTCTGGGCCGGCTTCGACGCGCTGATCCACGATCTCGCTCCACGTAATCGCGAGCTGTTGGCCGAGCGCGATCGTCTCCAGCAACAACTCGACGACTGGCATCGCGACAATCCCGGCGAGATCAAGGATATGGCGGCCTATCGCGCCTTCCTCAAGAAGATCGGCTATCTGGTGGACGCCCCCGCGAAGGTCCAGGCCACCACGACCAACGTGGATGACGAGATCGCGCGGCAGGCCGGGCCTCAACTGGTGGTGCCGGTCAATAACGCCCGCTATGCGCTCAACGCTGCCAACGCCCGCTGGGGAAGCCTCTACGATGCGCTATACGGCACCGACGTGATCAGCGAGGCCGATGGCGCCGAGAAGGGGAGCGCCTACAACCCCAAGCGCGGCGACAAGGTGATCGCCTACGCCCGCAACGTGCTCGATATGGCCGCCCCGCTGGCGACCGGTTCGCATCGGGAAGCGGTCGGTTATGTCGTTCGTGACGGTCGGCTGTCGGTCAAGCTGGAGGGCGGACGAGACACCGGCCTGAAGAATCCGGGCCAGTTCGTCGGCTTCCAAGGCGAGGCGCCATCGCCCGACGCGATCCTGCTCTCCAATCACGGCCTGCATCTCGAGATCCAGATCGACGCCGAGCACCCGATCGGCAAGACCGATCCGGCGCACGTCAAGGACCTGCTGGTCGAGGCGGCGGTGACCACGATCATGGATTGCGAGGATTCGGTGGCGGCAGTCGATGCCGAGGACAAGACGCTGGTCTATCGCAACTGGCTCGGGCTGATGAAAGGCGATCTCGAGGAGCGCTTCGACAAGGGCGGCAAGACCGTCACCCGCCGACTCAACCCGGATCGCGACTACACCTTGCCGGACGGCGGCTCCCTGACCCTGCCGGGCCGTTCGCTGATGTTCGTGCGTAACGTCGGCCATCTGATGACCACGCCAGCCATTCTCGACGACGAGGGTAACGAGATCCCCGAGGGCATACTGGATGCGGTGATGACCTCGCTGATCGGTCTGCACGACCTGAAGCGGGAGCGCGGCAACTCGCGCGCCGGTTCGCTCTACATCGTCAAGCCCAAGATGCACGGGCCGAAGGAAGTCGCCTTCGCCGACGAGCTGTTCGGACGCGTCGAACAGCTGCTCGGGCTGCCGACGGCCACGCTGAAGATGGGCATCATGGACGAGGAGCGCCGGACCTCGGTCAACCTGAAAGCCTGTATCGACGCAGCAGCCTCGCGTGTCGCCTTCATCAACACCGGTTTCCTGGACCGCACCGGCGACGAGATGCACACCGCGATGAACGCGGGACCGATGCTGCGCAAGGGCGACATGAAGGGCAGCCGCTGGATCGGCGCCTACGAGCGCAGCAACGTCCAGATCGGCCTGGCCTGCGGACTGCGGGGCCGAGCCCAGATCGGCAAGGGCATGTGGGCGATGCCGGATCTGATGGCGGCCATGCTCGAACAGAAAGTGGGCCATCCCAAGGCGGGTGCCAATACCGCCTGGGTGCCGTCACCCACCGCGGCGGTACTGCATGCGCTGCACTACCACCAGATCGACGTGGGGGCGATTCAGCGCGATATGGAGGAGCAGGGCGAAGTGGATCTTCTCGACGATCTGCTGACCGTGCCGGTCGACCCCGAGGCGGCCTGGAGCGCCGAGGAGATCCAGCAGGAGCTCGACAACAACTGCCAGGGCATCCTTGGCTACGTGGTGCGCTGGGTCGAGCACGGGGTGGGCTGCTCCAAGGTGCCGGACATCCACGATGTCGGCCTGATGGAGGATCGTGCCACGCTGCGCATCTCCAGCCAGCACATCGCCAACTGGCTGCATCACGGCATCGTCGACGAGGCCCAGGTGCGCGAGACACTGGAGCGCATGGCCAAGGTGGTCGACGGCCAGAATGCCGACGATCCGGGCTATACGGCGATGACATCGCATCTGGCGGACTCCACCGCCTTCCAGGCGGCGTCGGACCTGATCTTCAAGGGCCGCGAGCAGCCTTCCGGCTACACCGAGCCGTTGCTGCATCACTGGCGGGCGGTGGACAAGGCCAAGGGCTGAGAACCCTTTACAAACGCCTGCATGGGCGTCGGGGGCAAGGCGAAGCGAGGGTCCTCGGCCAGGGATGGCAAAGGTAGCGCCCGGGGATGGGTCTACAGCGCCCTCGCAACGCCTTGCCATCGAGCAAGTCCATTCCGGCCACCGGTGTGAAAGAAACAGTAGGCAAAGCCCGACAACCGTCCGACTTCGACGCCAGCGACCCCGGTCGCTGGCGTCGGCGTGTGTGGGGCGGCGCTGCGGTCGCGATGATCGATGGGATGGGCCGGTGCGTCCGGCTGTGCCTGATGCGCGGCTTGCGCTATCTTGGGCGCAACGTTCTCGAGCGTCCTGTGCCTGGGCATGAGGTCCGGCGTGCCGAGAACCGCTGCCGGGGGGAGAGTTCGATGACCGTGATGACCGCCGCCGAGATCGAGGATTACCTCGACGACGTCTTTCCACACCGCCAGGGGACCATCGAAGCGGTCGACCACCTGCGCGCCACCATGAGCCTGGCGATCGAGGACGAACACCTCCGCCCCGGCGCCAGCGTATCGGGGCCATCGATGATGGGGCTGGCCGACGTCTGTCTCTACGTGGCGATCCTGGCCGAGATCGGGCCCGAGGCGATGGCCGTGACCAGCAGCCTCAACTGCCACTTCCTGCGCCGTGCCCGCGGCGACCGGGACCTGATCGCCAATGCGCGCATCCTCAAGCTGGGCCGACGGTTGGCGGTGGGGGAGGTGCAGCTCTTTTCCACCGGCGACGACGATCCCGTGGCACTGGTCACGGCGACCTATGTGCTGCCGGATCGCGACGATTGATCGAGGGCCCCAGGGTTACGGCGAGCACACCTGTCCATTCTCGATCACTGGGGCACTCAACGTGGTAGACGCCATAGGCGCCCCACGGCGAGTATCTGGAGTGCGATCATCAGCGAAAAGGTCCAGCGCCAGGCGGCTTCCGGGTAGTGCCCGTTGGTTTGCGACCAGAGTTCTATCATCCAACCTACGGCGTACTGGAGCATGAATCCTCCCAAGGTTGCGGCCATATTGAGCAGGCTGATCAGCCGTCCGGATAGGTGTGACGGTAATTCGGCCGCGAGCCAGGCGTAGGTGAGAATAGGGCCGACGGTGAGCAGCCCGAATGCGATCCACAGCAGATTGATGCCAGGCAACGGCAACCAGACGATCATGCCCTGCACCGCGACGAAACCGATCGACATGAGTCTCATCGGTCGAATCAACGGTACGCCACGCCGGAGCAAGCGGTCGGTGATCGCGCTGAGCAATAGCTGGCCTACCACGATGGCTGTCGCCAAGCCCAGCAGGTAGAGAGCGGTGACTCTCTCGCTCAATCCGGCCACTTCGCGCATCCACCCGCCCGCCCAGAGCCCTTGCCAAGCCAGCCAACTACCTTCACAAAGCAGCGTCATCGGCCAGAGTCGCATGAACAGTGGGTGGCGCATCACCGCCATGAGCCCGCCCAACGAGGCGCCACTGGTCTCGCGCTCGGCGGGGTGGGTGGGCACCACCGCCCAGATCAAGAGGGCAAGTAGCAGCGTAACCACCGCCAGCGCGTGAAAGAGCGTTTGCCAATCGAGAACCCTGAGCAGCGCCTCGGTGGGCAGGGTAGCCAGTAGCGCACCCAATCCCGCCAAGCCCAGCAGCGTGCCGTTCGCCAGCGCCAGCCGCTCGGCAGGCCACCACAGTACATTGGCCCGGTAGGCACCTGCCCAGCAGGCGCCCAAACCCACTCCCATCAGCAGTCGTCCAGCCAGGGCGGCCCGGTAGTCTGGAACGGTGAACAGCCAGGCGCCCAGTGCCGCCACGACCATGAAGGAAGCGACGGTTCGGCGTGAGCCAAAACGATCCAGCAACAGGCCTGACGGAATCTGCACCAGCGCCAGTGCCAACAGGAAGACGCTGGAGAGAAGTCCCAACTGCTCGGGGCCGATATCGAGATTCTGGCGCAGCGCCGGCGCGATCACGCCATTGACGTTGCGATAGAGCTCCGAGATCAGGTAGGCCAGCATGAAGGGAGTAAACACCAGCAAGAGACGCGCTCTGCCGGAGATGTGATTATCGCAGGTTTTCACGGTGTCTCGCGGCCATTGGAATTTGCTGAAATCGTAGTATCTGGCTGCGACGACGACGATCGCGTAATACGCTGGCAAAACCTGCAACTTTTTCAGGTATCGAAATGACACGAAGCACGCTTCCCTACCATGCCCTTCACGTCTTGGTGGCCGTGGCCGATCGTGGCAGCATTCGCGCTGCCGCAAGACACATTGGCCGTTCGGAGTCTGCCGTCAGTCACCTGCTCAAGGATCTGGAGCGACGTCTGGGGAGGACATTGCTGGAACGTAAAGGGCGCGGCATCGAACTGACGCCGCTGGCTTTGCGCTATGTGAGCCGGCTGCGCGAGCCCTTTCACCACATCGACCAGGCAACGACAGAATTCGTCGCCGAGCCGCTACCCCAGCATGTCGTGCTGACGCTGCCACCGGCGCTTGCCACGCTGTGGCTGGTGCCAGCCATTACCGATTTCGAGCAGTCGCTGCCGGAGGTCGAGCTGCGTCTGGTCACGACCAATCGGACGCTGGATCTCTATCGCGACGGTATCGATCTGGCGATCCGCTACCGCGCCGATGGCCGCTCTGGCGGGCAGGCCATGCTGACGCTACCGGAGTACGCCTTTCCGGTCTGCGCCCCGTCGCTGGCCGAGCGGCTGCGACTGCAGCCGTCGGCGCTGGGGGAGATGCGGCGTCTGATCAACGACGCCCATTACGAAGAATGGTCCCTCTGGCAACGCACTCTGGATGAGCCGGTCGTACTTTCCGCATGGACCGAGCGGTTGGCCGACTCCACCCTGACGTTGGAAGCGGCGGCGCAGGGATATGCCTTGGCCATGGGACGTACGCCGTTGGTCAATGGCCTGCTGACGTCGGGTCGCCTGTCCGCACCGCTGGGAACCCACTATCCCACTGGTGCCATCTATGAGGTGGTGTTCAACGAGCGGTCCGCGCGTTCGGAGGCCTGTCGACGAGTCACCGACTGGATCGGCCAGCAATTCGCTCTTTCCTCCCGGACAGGGGAAACGTCGACATCCATACCGTCGTCTTGAACGGCGATACCCTGTTGGTTCCTGATTTCCCCGTCTCGACGATGACCCCGTGGCGCTGATCACGGCGACCTATGGGCTGCCGGATCGCGACGATGGATCTCCGTTGACTCGACCACGGTCACGACCTGGGCCCTGTCCGGGAAGGGCAGCGCTCGCGCATGTGGCGTTGAAACGTGGCTCACGGAACAAGGTTCAGAACGTCCGAAGGACGACCCGAAGGGCGAGCGGGGCGAATCACCGGCTCATTTGCCCCCGTCCACCAGGGCACCAACCCGATCTGCTCTCGGCTCGCCACATCCTTGTCGCTCGTGCTTCGTGCGGCGGCGTAGCCCCAATCGTCGATCTTGACGATGGGTCACCGACTTTTGCCTTGCCTCTCCTTTGGTCGTCGACTTTTCAGGCAATACCTAGCGCGTGGCCGGACGCTGTCGCCATGCGCTCCACGCCAGCACCAGCCACCCCGCCATCAGCAACAGGCCGCCGAAGGGCGTGACGATCCCCAGCGCTCGCATTCCGCCGAGCACCAGCAAGTAGAGCGAACCGCTGAACAGCACCATCCCCGCGAACCACAGCCAGATCGCCAGCCTCTGGCCGCGCAGGGCCTGCTTCCCCTGCCAGCCGAGCACGGCCATGACCGCCAGCGTGTGCCACGCCTGGTAGCGCACGGCAGTATGAAAGACCTCGAGATCGCGCGGCGACAGCGTGTTCGCCAGCGCGTGAGCGCCGAAGGCACCGGCCGCCACGATCAGGAACCCACTCAGGGCGGCAAGAAACCAGGGCCACTTTTGGTGCATGTTGCGACTCCTCGATGGCGGCTATGCTTCTAGAGGGCGTCAGCCGCGGAATTGACGCTCGCTAGTCTAGCGCGTAAAAAACCGGCTCGGCAGCCGCCTGCCAGCGTTTGCGACGTCATCGTTACCCATAAGGACTTCCGAAATGGAATTCATCAACACGCTTCACGACGCGGTCTATGCGGTCATGACCCCGCTCAGCGATTTTGTCTGGACCTACATCCTGCTGTACCTGTTGCTGGGCGCCGGGCTTCTGTTCACCGTGCTCACGCGCTTCATGCAGTTCCGGCTTTTCGGTCACATGGCGCGGGTCACTTTCAATAGTCGCGGCTCGGGTTCGGGTGTCAGCGGTTTTCAGGCCTTCGCCACTTCACTGGCGGCCAGGGTCGGTACCGGCAACCTGGCTGGCGTGGCGATAGCGCTGTGGGTCGGTGGTCCCGGGGCGATCTTCTGGATGTGGATGACGGCGCTGGTCGGCTTTGCCACGTCGTTCATCGAGTCGACCCTGGCCCAGACCTACAAGAAGCGCAACGAGGATGGCGTCTTCCGCGGCGGCCCTGCCTACTACATCGAACGGGCGCTGGGACAGCGCTGGATGAGCGTACTGTTCGCGATCTTCCTGCTGATCGCCTACGGGCTGGCGTTCAATGGCGCGCAGTCCAATACCATCGCCCAGGGCCTCTCCCAGGCGTTCTCGATTCCCAACTGGATGACCGGCGTCGCGCTGGTGATCATCACCGCGCTGGTCATCTACGGCGGGCTCAAGTCCGTGGCGCGTACCGCCGAGAAGATCGTGCCGATCATGGCCATCGGTTACTTCCTGGTGGCGCTGTACGTGCTGGTGGTGAACATCAGTGAAGTGCCCGCGATGCTGGAACTGATCGTCAAGAGTGCTTTCGGCTACGGCCCCGCCGTCGGCGGTGCGGTGGGCTACACCATCAAGATCGCGATGGAAAACGGCATCAAGCGCGGGCTGTTCTCCAACGAGGCGGGCATGGGCTCGGCGCCCAACGCCGCTGCCCAGGCCGACGTCAAGCACCCGGCGGCACAGGGACTGGTCCAATCTTTCGGCGTGTTCATCGATACCCTCGTGATCTGCAGCTGCACCGCTGTCGTGATTCTGCTTTCCGGCGTCTACGAGCGCCTGATGAGCACGTCGCCGGGTCAGGACATCGTCGGCATTCAGCTGACCCAGGACGCGATGGTCGATCATTTGGGCAGCTTCGGTGAGATCTTCATCGCGATTGCCATCTTCCTGTTCGCGTTCACTTCGATCATTGCCAACTTCTCCTACTCGCAGATCAATATCGAGTACCTGTTCAAGCGCCATGCCAAGCTGGCGGTATCGGTGTTGCGCGTCGCCGTGCTGGCGATGGTGATGATCGGCTCCGTCGCGCAACTGCAGTTCGTGTGGGACTTCGCCGATCTCGCCATGGGGCTGATGGCCACGACCAACCTCATCGCGATCCTGCTGCTGTGCCCGGTCGCCCTGCGCGTGCTCAAGGACTACGAGCGCCAGCGCAAGGATGGCGTGCGCGAGCCGACCTTCGATCCCAAGGGCGTGCTCAAGCGTCCCGAGCAAGTCGACGCCGATGTCTGGCCGGCGCGCGAAAGCACCGTCTGAATCCAGCATGGCGCCCGATCGGGATGCCTGAAGCGGCGTGAGGCGCTACAATGCGCCTCCTCGAGATCTGCTTCAGGGAGGCCGCCATGCAGATTCAGCTCAACGGTGAGCCCAGCCATTTCGACGGCGAGCCGACGCTGGCCCAACTGGTCGACTCGCTCGGCCTGTCGGGCCGGCGTATCGCCATCGAGGTCAACGAAGAGATCGTGCCACGCAGCCTGCACGCGCAGACGCGCCTGCAGGACGGCGACAGCGTGGAGATCGTGCACGCCATCGGTGGCGGCTGAGTCGCCGTCAGATTCACGACCAGGAGCCAACCATGACCCAGTCGATTCAGGACGCCCCGTTGATCGTAGCCGGACGCCGCTTCGCGTCTCGCCTGCTGGTTGGCACCGGCAAGTATCGCGACTTCGAGGAAACCGCCGCGGCGATCGAGGCCAGCGCTGCCGATGTGGTGACGTTCGCGGTTCGCCGGACCAACCTGGGCCAGAATCCGGACGAGCCCAATCTGCTCGACGCCATTTCGCCGTCACGCTATACGCTGCTGCCCAACACCGCCGGCTGCTACACCGCCAAGGACGCCGTGCGTACCTGCAAGCTCGCCCGCGAGCTGCTCGATGGCCACAATCTGGTCAAGCTCGAGGTCCTGGGTGACGACAAGACGCTCTATCCCAATGTGGTCGAGACGCTGGCGGCCGCGGAAACGCTGGTCAACGACGGCTTCGATGTCATGGTCTATACCAGCGACGACCCGATCGTGGCCAAGGAGCTCGAGCGTCGTGGCTGCTGCGCGGTGATGCCGCTGGGATCGCTGATCGGCTCCGGCAACGGCCTGCTCAATCCGGCAACGCTGGCGCTCATCCTCGAGCACGCCGAGGTGCCGGTGCTGGTCGATGCGGGTATCGGTACGGCGTCCGATGCGGCGCTGGCGATGGAGATGGGCTGCGATGGCGTACTGATGAACTCCGCCATCGCCCACGCCAGGCATCCGGTGATGATGGCCCATGCCATGCGCAAGGCGGTCGAAGCCGGACGCGAGGCGTTTCTCGCCGAGCGCATGCCACGTCGCCAGAGCGCCAGCCCCTCTTCGCCGTTCGCCGGACGCATCAACGGCTGAGCCTTCCCGTCGACGCCCATGGGGCCGCCGCTCGATCGGCGGCCATTTTCCTTTCCCCTGCCTGTTGATTCCCCTGCATGACTGACAAGACGACGCCCGACAACGAATCCGTCACCGACGCGCCCGCGCGCCGGGGCATCAAGAGCTACGTGCTGCGGGCCGGCCGCATGACGGCGGCGCAGGAGCGCGGCCTGAAGGAGGTATGGCCCAGGTGGGGGCTGACGCTGGCCGATGGCCGCCAGGACCTCGAGCAACTGTTCGGCCGCAAGGCACCCTGCGTGGTGGAGATCGGTTTCGGCATGGGCAAGTCGCTGGTCGAGCAGGCGGAGAGCCATCCCGAGACCGACTTCATCGGCATCGAGGTCCACGCGCCCGGGGTGGGCAAGCTGCTCGACGAGGCCGACAAGCGCGGGCTCACCAACCTGCGGGTCTATCGTGAGGATGCGCTGGCCGTACTGGCGGACTGTCTGCCGGAGGCGAGCATCGATACGCTGCAGCTCTTTTTCCCCGATCCGTGGCCCAAGAAGAAACATCACAAGCGGCGTATCGTGCAGCTGCCGTTCGTCGAGCTGGTGCGCTCCCGCCTCGAGCCGGGCGGCAAGCTGCACATGGCGACCGACTGGCAGGCCTACGCCGAGTTCATGGCAGAGGTCATGGCCGAGGCGCCGGGGTTCGTCAACACCGCGCCGGCCGAGACCGCGCCCTTCGTCGAGCGTCCCGCTTTTCGGCCGCTGACCAAGTTCGAACAGCGCGGCGAGCGGCTGGGGCACGGCGTCTGGGATCTCATCTATCGTCGGGATTGATCATCCCGGCGTCCGCCTGGCAACGCTTCAATGCGTACAGCCATCGAGGGGCCGCAAGCGGTGCTGGGCGATCAGCGCGACCGCCACGCCCAGCAGCGCCAGGGCCATCCCGCCGAGCTGGAGCGTCTCCACGCGCTCGCCGAACATCCCCGCACTCCACGCCAGGGTCACCGGCGGCGTCAGGTAGATGGCGCTGGAGACCGCATTGACGCCGAGACGTCGCAGACAGACGGTGAAGAAGCCGTAGCCGCCGAAACTCGACAGCAGCACCAGCCAACCCAGCGTCTGCCAGGTCAGCAGCGCGTTGCCCGGCAGCGCCAGGCCGCCCGTGCTCGCCGCGGCCAGGCCGAAAATCAGGGCCGCCGCGCTCAATTGCGCGGTCAGCGAGGCCGCCAGCCCCAATCCCGAAGGGCGTCGGGCGGCGAGCAGACTGCCCGCGGTCACGCTGATCACCGCGAGAATCGGTAGTGCGTAGGCCCAGCCGCCGGCGCTGCCCGCCCCCTGCCAGTCACCCGCGATGCAGAGCACCACGCCGCTGCCGGCCAGGCCGAGGCCGAGCCAGGCGACCGCCGGTAGCTGCTCGCGCAGCCACAGCGTGGCGATCGCCGCCGCCAGTAGCGGCTGCTGGGCGGTGATCAGCGCGGTGACGCTGGCGCTGACGCCCTCGCCGATGGCGAGCATCACGCACAGCAGATAGCCCCCCATGGTGAGGGCGCCGACAGCCATCTCGCGCAGCCAGCCTGACAGTGCCAGCGGGCGCCGGTCGTGAAGGCGCCACCAGAGCGCAGCCAGCACGGCGGCGATGACGAAGCGCCAGGCGAACAGGTCCAGCGCGTTCAGGGGGGCGCGACTGGCCAGCTCGCTGCCGATGAAACCGGAACTCCAGCAGATGACGAATCCTGTCATCAACATCACGTTCAGCGATAGCTCGCGCATGTCAGGCCCCCCGTGCCGGTCTGTTCGAAGTGGCTTGAGTCTGCGCGCGCTTGAGGATTCAATGAATCGAATAAAAATCTATTAGGGTTCAATATGATTGAAGTCAGCTCCATGCTCGATCTCGAACTGCTTCGGACCTTCCAGGTCGTCGCCCGGACGGGCTCGCTGGCGGCGACGGCGGAGATCCGCCACCGCACGCTCAGTGCCATCAGCATGCAGATGAAGCGACTGGAGGCCGAGCTGGACGTGCGGCTGCTCGAGCGTGGTCCGAGAGGCGTATCGCTGACCTCGAGTGGCGAGGTGCTGCTGCAGGAAGCCCGCGAATTGCTCCGCGTTCACGACACCCTGGTCAGCCGGTTCAGCGGCGAGCGCCTGAGTGGCCGCGTTCGACTGGGAATCCCCGAGGACTATGCCCGCGAGCTGCTCGACGATACCTTGCCCCAGTTCATGGCGCGCTACCCGGGCATTCTGCTGGACGTCAACACCGATACCAGCGGCCGTCTGGCGCGGGCACTCCGGAAGCGTCAGCTCGACCTGGGCATCGTGCTCGATCATGCCTCGGGGCTGGAGGGCGGCGAAACGCTATGGCATCCCACGCCGGTATGGGCGGCACCGATTCAGGGCGCCATCCATCGGGAGGCGGTCGTGCCCCTGGCGGTGCATCCCGAGCAGTGCCCCTATCGTCATCTGGCGATCGAGGGACTGGATTCGATCCAGCGACCGTGGCGGACCGTCTTCACCAGCACCAGTATCCACGCGGTGGAGAAGGCCATCGAGACCGGCATGGCGATCGGGGTGCTCGATCGCGAACGGGTTACCACGGCGATGCGGGCGCTGGACGAGAGCGACGGCCTGCCGCCGATCCGGCGGTGTGTCGCCCGGCTGCACTTCGCCCGGGGAATCGATGATGCATCGCAGCCCGCTGTCGAGGCGCTGGCCCAGCTGCTCCGGGAGCGACTGCGCGGTCGCGGGCCCTGGCAGCGGGACGCCTTGAGTGGACGCGATGGCGGACAGCGGCCCTGAGCATAAAAAAGCCGCCCCTGGCGGGGCGGCACTAAGGACCGTGACTAGCTTGATGAGGAGATAACCATGGCAGGAACCTGACATTCGCTGCTGTGGTCAGTGGCGTTTGGCGACGCCACGAGAGAAAGGTTAATCATTCTCATTTGTGATTGCAAGCGTAACGAGAATCTTTTTTATTTGCGGCTGTCAACTCACGCCGAAGGTGTGCAGCAGCAAGGGCAGGGTCGCCATCGCCAGTAGCGTCTGCCCGGTGATCACGGCGGCCATCAGCTCGGCGTCGCCGCCCAACTGACGAGCCAGAATGTAGGCAGAGGTTGCGGTCGGCAGCGCGGCGAACAGTAGTGCCACGTCGCGATCCGCGCCGTGGAGACCGACGGCCCAGGCCAGTGCCGCCACGATCAATGGCGTCGCGATCAGCTTGAGCCCGCTCGACAGCCAGAATGCCTTGCCGCTGCGCCAGAGCGCCTGAGGCCGCAGGGCAACGCCCACCGCGACCAGCCCCAGCGGCAGTGCGGCATCGCCGAGCAGGCCGATGGCCTCGAAGCTCCAGCCGGGCAGACCGATGCCGCCGAGGTTCAGGGCAATGCCCAGCAGGCAGGCGAGAATCAACGGATTGCGCAGCAACGCCATGGCGCTGCGGCCCAGGCTGGCGCTACCCAGCGTGCCGGAAGCGATGAACGCCAGCACGCAGAGGATGTTGGCCGCGGGAACCATCAGCGCGACCGCGACGGCCGCTACCGTGGTGCCGGCGGCGCCATGCAGGGCCGTGGCACCGGCGACGCCGACGTAGGTATTGAAGCGGACCACGCCCTGGAAGGCGGAGGTGAAGGCGGCAGGCGCCAGCTGGAGGCGATGCCGCATCAGCCATAGCCCCGCGCCCATCAGCGTCATCGTGCCGAGTAGCGTCACTCCGAGTCGAATGACCGGTACCTGACTGACGTCGGCGGTGGCCAGTGTCGCCACCAGCATGGCCGGAAACAGCAGGTAGTAGATGAAGCGTTCGAGCCGTGGCCAGAAATCGCCGCCCGGAAAACGTGCCCATCCCAGCCCTGCACCGAGTAAAATCAACAGAAATAGCGGGCCCAGGGCGTTCGCGATGTCGCTCATGTGTCATCCTTGTCGAGCGCTTCGGTGATGTGTAGCGCCGGTGACGGCCAGTCTATCGACTAATGCCCAACGCTTGGAGTCTCTGAAAGTCCATGGCTGCCTACGAAGAGGAAACTGCCCGACCTCGCATGCTCAATCTGCTGATCGGGGTCACCCTGATGACGATCGTCATCGCGCTCTGGTATCTGCTCGATTACTACTATCTGCGGGAGTCGACCCGGGACGTGACCTGGTATCCGCCGGCACAGGGCTGCGTACTGCTGAAGGGCGGTTGTCACGCCAGCCTGGGGGTCGACTCGTCGGTAGCGTTCGCGCTGCAGGAGGCGCATGACGAGAGCGGCACGCTGACGTTCGAGGCGCGTGTCCAGGGCCGGTCGCCGCAGTCGGTGACGGTCCAGTTCATCGGCCGCGACATGAACGTGCAGTCACGCCGTCTCACGTTGCAGTCGAAGGGGGATGGACTGTTCGTCGGAGAGGGTAATCTGGGGCTCTGCAGCGCGCATGTGGACGCCTGGCGGGCCCAGGTGGTCGTGCTCAGCGATCACGGCCTCAAAGGGAGCTGGTTCGATTTCGACAGCCAGCAGCCGGGAGGCGGGACGATGGGGCGGGAAGACCAGCGCTGCCTGTAAACACCGACGCCGGCCCGCAGGGGCCGGCGTCGATGAAGAAGACATACGGGACAGCGTTCAGCTGTCGTCGTTGTCCCCGTCGTCGCTGCTGCCAGCGTCGGCGGCATCGTCGGGATTGACCGCGAGCAGTTCGACCTTGAACTGCAGCGCCTGGTTGGGGCCGATGGGGCCGCCGGTGCCGGCCGGGCCGTAGGCCAGGTCGGAGGGGACGGTGATTTCCCAGGTGTCGCCGACGTGCATCATCTTCAGCGCTTCCTGCCAGCCCGGAATGACCTGGTCGACCTTGAACGAGATCGGCTCGCCGCGCTTGTAGGAGCTGTCGAAGACGGTGCCGTCGGGCAGGGTGCCCTCGTAGTTGACGCGCACGGTGTCGTCGGCACTCGGGGATTCGCCGTCACCGGATTCGAGAATCTGGTACTGCAAGCCGGAGTCGGTGGTCTTCACCCCATCCTTCTTGGCGTTCTCCGCGAGGAAGGCTTCGCTCTTCTTGCGGTTCTCGTCGGCGACTTTCTTCTGCTCGGCCTTCTGTTCGGCCACTTTCTTCTGCTGATACTGGGTCAGGGTGGTGCTGATCTCGTCCTGGCTCATCTGCAGGTCGTCATCGCCATAGACATCCTTGATCGCTGCCGCGAACGCATCGACGTCGAGATCCTTGATGTCCTTGGACAGGCCCTGACCGAGTGTGGCGCCGATGCTGTAGCTGAGCTTCGCCTGATCGCTGTCGAGGTCGACCTTGTCCTGGGCGAGGGCCGTCAACGGCATGGCCATGATGCTGCCGAGGGCGACGGCGGTTACCAAACGTTTCATGCAAACTCCTTGGGTCAGGAATGAAACCGATGCTGGCCAGTATGCGAAAGAAGCCTCAAACACCGGTGGATAGTCGTGATGTGACTCTAACAGGTGGCTTTTGGTTCCGCATCCGGGGCATCGATTATCCAACGCGCCAGCAGGTGGCGTAACGGTGGGTAAGCCTCGGGCGGGATCTCGCGCAGCGTTCGGCAACTCTCCAGCGCCTGTTCGAGGGCCGTATCCGTGGTGGCGGCGAGTGCAGGCAGGGCGGCCAGTCGCGCCAGCATTTCTCGCTCGGCCTGCAGCTCCGCCTGCTTGAGGGTCTGGCGCAACGGCTCCAGTCGGGGGTGGTGCGAAACCTCGGCCTTCAGCCCTCGGCGGCGACTGCGCAACGGCACGGTCATGGTGTGTTGCCAGCGTCTTGCCGCGGCCAGGGCCTGGCCGGCTGCGGGATCGGGGCGCAGCCGGCGCTCGCTCAGCCAGGCCACCCACAGCAGTTCGCAGATATCCCAGCCATGCTCATCCTGAAGCCTGAGGCATTCGGCTTCGACGCCAGGGCGGGCGTAGCGCTCCAGGGCGTAGGCCCAGAGCGAATCGGATAGATCGTCGACGGGCATGGCACTCCATACCGGTGGCGGATGGCTGGTAGAATGAGCGCCCATTCGACGCGCCCTGGAGCCCGGCATGATCGCATTTCGCCAACTCGCCCTGCAACGCGGCACCCGACGGCTGTTCGAGGGTGCCGACCTGGTGCTGCACGAAGGCCAGAAGGTCGGCATCGTTGGTGCCAACGGCGCCGGCAAATCGAGCCTGTTCGCGCTGATCCGGGGGGAGCTGGGCGCGGATGCCGGCAGCGTCGAGATTGCCGGTGGCAAACGCATCGCTCATATGGCGCAGGAAGTCTCGGCCATCGAGCGGCCGCTGGTGGAGTTCGTGCTCGACGGCGACGTGACCCTGCGCGAGACGGAAGCGGCGCTGGCCGAGGCGCAGGCCAGTGGCGACGCGCAGCGCGAGGCGTCGCTGCATGGCCAGATCGAGGCGCTCGACGGCTATACGGCCCGGTCGCGGGCCGAGCAGCTACTGGCCGGTCTGGGGTTCGCGCAGGCGGATCTCTATCGTCCGCTGGCGGCGTTCTCCGGTGGCTGGCGGATGCGGGTGGGGCTGGCCCGGACCCTGTTCACCCCCTCCGAGATCCTGCTGCTGGACGAGCCGACCAACCACCTGGACCTGGATGCACTGCTGTGGCTCGAGCAGTGGCTGACCCGTTACCCCGGCACGCTGATGCTGATCTCCCACGATCGCGATTTTCTCGACGCGGTCTGCGATCACATCCTGCATATCGACCAGGCGCAACTGATGCTCTATCGCGGCCATTACAGCGCCTTCGAACGCGCCCGCGCCGAGCGGCTGGCCCAGCAGCAGGCGGCATTCGAGAAACAGCAGGCCCGGCGCGCCGAGATCGAGGGCTTCGTCGAGCGCTTCCGGGCCAAGGCAACCAAGGCGCGCCAGGCCCAGAGCCGTCTGAAAATGCTCGAGCGGATGGAGAACATCGCTGCCGCCCGCGCCGACTCCCCGTTTCGCTTTCGACTGCCCTGTGCGGACAAGACCTCCACGCCACTGCTGTCGCTGGACCAGGCGGCGCTGGGCTATCCCGACCGCACGATCCTCGATGAGGTGAAGGTCTCGATCCTGCCCGGTGAGCGCATCGGTCTGCTGGGGCCCAATGGGGCGGGCAAGTCGACGCTGATCAAGACCCTGATCGGTGACCTGCCGCCGCTCGCCGGCTCGCGCGTGCCGGGCGACAACCTGGTGGTGGGCTACTACGCCCAGCATCAGCTCGAGCATCTGGATGTGACCGCCACGCCGTTCATGCATGTGCAGCGGCTCTCGCCGACGGCCAGCGATCTCTCGATACGCAATTTCCTGGGTGGTTTCGGTTTCCGTGGCGATGACGTGTTCGGAGACGTCTCGCGCTTCTCCGGCGGGGAGAAGGCGCGGCTGGCGCTGTCGCTGGTGGCGTGGGAAAAGCCCAACCTGCTGCTGCTGGACGAGCCGACCAACCATCTCGACCTGGACATGCGCGAGGCGTTGGCCGAGGCGCTGGCGGAGTACGAAGGCGCGGTGATCATCGTCTCCCACGATCGCCATCTGCTGCGGGCCAGCGTCGATACCTTCTGGCGTGTCGTGGACGGGCGGGTCGACCCCTTCGACGGCGATCTCGACGACTACCATCAGTGGCTCAAGTCCCGTGAGACGGAACGCCGACGCGATCTGAAGCAGGAGGCGCGTCAGGAGAAACGGCCGACGGAGGGTGGCGATCGCAAGGCGGTGCGACGGGCGGCCGCCGAACGGCGCGAGCAGATGAAGCCGCTGCGCAAGCAGCGCGACGCGGCGGAGAAGCGGCTCGACAAGGCGCAGGCGGCGCTGTCGGCACTGGATGCGCGGCTGGCCGACCCGGACATCTACGACGCCGGGCGCAAGGAGGAGCTGGCAAAGCTGGTGCGTGAACAGGGCGAACGTCAGGCCGAGGTTGAGGCGCTCGAGAGCGAATGGATGGCAGCAGAAGAGGCGTTGGAAGCGCTGGAGGCGGAACTGATGCAGGCGGAATCCTGAGCCGTCCTCGACGTCTGTCCCGAGCGTCTACACTGAGCAGGAACGTCGTACTCAAGGAGAGAGTCCATGCCTTACGATTCCCGCGATGATATCCCTGAAAGCGCGCGCAAGGTGCTGCCGCCGCACGCCCGCACGATCTACAAGGAGGCGTTCAACAACGCCTGGGAAGAGTACAAGAATCCCGAGGACCGGCGGGGCGACAGCTCTCGAGAAGAGGTCGCCCACGCCGTGGCCTGGAAGGCCGTCGAAGCGAAGTACGCGAAGGGCGACGACGGCAACTGGCATCCGAAGGCTTGAGCCACGAGCTACGAGCTACGAGCTACGAGCTACGAGCTACGAGCTACGAGCTACGAGCTACGAGCTACGAGCTACGAGCTACGAGCTACGAGCTACGAGCTACGAGCTACGAGCTACGAGAAGGGCCAGCGACTGAAGTCGCTGGCCCTTCTCGCAATAAGCCCGTTTTGGCTTTCGCGGCTAGTCGGCGTAGATCATCTTCTTGGTCATCCCGCCATCGACGCTGATGTGCTGGCCGGTGATGAAGCCCGCCTTGTCGCTGGCGAGAAAAGCCACCGTGGCGGCGACATCGGCCGGTTCGCCGACGCGACCCACCGGATGCTGTTCGCGATCGACATCGCGATGGTCCGCCTGTGTCTGGCGACCGCTTTTCTGCCACGGCCCGGTCTCGATCCAGCCCGGGCAGATCGCGTTGACGCGGATATCCGGGCCCAGGCTGACGGCCAACGCGTGGGTCATGGAGAGCAGTCCGCCCTTGGCGGCTGCGTAGGATTCGCAATGGGGCTCCGACTGCAGCGCTCGGGTCGAGGCGATATTGACGATGGCGCCATGGCGCTGGCGCAGGCCGGGGACGGCGGCGCGAGTGCACAGGAAGGCGCCGGTCAAATGGCTCTCCTGCCATAACCGCCAGTCCGCCAGCGACAGCGCTTCGATCGGCCCGCAGACCGGGTCGGCCAGCCCGGCATTGTTGACCAGCAAATCCACTCCAGTGGACTGGTCGTTCTCCTGCTGCCAATGGGTGAGGTGGTGAAACGCTTCCTTGACCTGCAGCTCGTCACCGACATCGACGACCATCGACAGAAGCGTCGACGCGGGATGTGCCTCGTCGAGCTCCGCCACGGCCTCGGCGTCGCGATCCAGGGCGGCGACCCGCCAGCCTTCGGTCAGCAGCAGTTCCACCGTGGCGCGTCCGATGCCCTGGGCGCCGCCGGTGATGATGGCAAGGGGAATGGTCATGGGTCAGGTTCCTTCCTTTCTCGCTTACGGCGTGTGCCGCGTTTCCCTGTCGTATGAGGCGGCGCCGAGTCTGGCGGTCGCCATGGTCAGCCGAATCGCCGAAGCCCCTATGTCTCCAGCATGAACGTCACTGGGCCGTCGTTGATCAGCGCCACCTGCATCTCGGCGCCGAACCGGCCTGTCTCGACTCGCGGCCACGCCTGGAGGGCCTGGGCCACCAGGTAGTCGAACATCGCCTGCCCGTGTGCCGGCGGGGCGGCACTGGAGAAGCTCGGGCGCAGGCCCTTGTCGGTCGCCGCCACCAGCGTGAACTGGGACACCAACAGCAAGCCTCCGTCGATCTGCTGCAGGTTGCGGTTCATGCGGCCAGTGTCGTCGGCGAACACGCGATAGTGCAGCAGCTTGTGCAGCAGGCGGTCGGCGCGGGCTCGGTCATCGGTCGCCGTGACCCCGACGAGTGCCAGCAACCCCGTACCGATACCTCCCACGATCTCGCCTTCGACGCTTACCGACGCCTGGCTGACCCGTTGAATCAGAGCTCGCATCGCAGCTTGGCATCCCTGTGAAAATCGGGGTGGAAAGTTGGACGAAAGGTTAGCACGCCGGAGCGACATTGGAATGATCGAGATCAATAGCAAGCAAAGCGTTATTGAAAACGGACGCTACTAGAACGTATGTTTATGTTACTGGCGTCTCGAGGAAGAGATGATGGCCTGGAACGGGCGAAATCCGGTTCTCTGACCATTGCCGGCAGCGAAAAAACGGGGTCGAATCCCCGGTCCGAGTGGTTATTGGGGCGCCATTGTCATGAGTCAATAAAGGCTTTGACGCCCGCCGCTGGGGTGGTGCTACTATCCAAGCGGATCAAACTTTTGCGAATTGTCCTGGTTTGTGGTTCTAGGATCATGACAATTATGCCAGGGCCACGCCGGCCTGGGCGTGATGACAAGCGATAACGCGCCCATCATCGAGAACTCGAGTCGAGGGCGACCCGTTGATACGGGTCTGAATCTTGTAGACGGAGAATCTGAACGATGCGATACAACATCAATAAAGGCGTCACGACACTGATTGCCGGTTCCGTGCTTTCCTGCCTGGCCGTCGGGGTCGCGCAGGCCGCTTCACTCCAGGAGATCAAGGACTCCGGCTCGGTCAAGATCGCCGTGGCCAACGAAATTCCCTACGGCTACATGGACATGAGCGGGGAAGCCAAGGGTGCGGGCCCCGATGTCATCCGCCATATCATGAACGAGATGGGTGTCGACGACATCGAGTGGGTCACCACCAACTTCAGCTCGCTGATCCCTGGCCTGCAGGCCAATCGCTTCGACATCGCCGCGGCCGAGATGGCGGTGCTGCCGGATCGCTGCCAGCAGGTGATCTACTCCGAGCCGAACTCATCCTACGGGGAGGGGCTGCTGGTCAAGGAGGGTAATCCAAAGGATCTGCACGCCTTCAGCGACTTCGTCGACGGTGATGCCAAGGTCGCCATCATGGCGGGTGCCGACCAGCTCGACATGCTGCAGGCGCTCGGCGTGCCGCAGGACAACATGGTCACCATCTCCAGCAACGCCGATGCGATCTCGACCGTATCGACCGGCCGCGCGGATGCCTACGCTGCCACCAGCCTGACGGTCAGCGAGCTGGCCGACAAGAGCGGCGACGTCGAGTCCGCCGGTGATTTCAAGGATCCGGTCATCGATGGCGAAGAGGTGCGAAGCTGGGGCGCGTTCGCGTTCAACAGCGACAACACCGAGTTGCGCGACGCGGTCAACCAGGCGCTGGAGAAGTACAAGCAGACGGACACATGGCGTGAAACCCTGATGGGCTACGGTTTCAGCCAGGCTGATGTCGATGGTTCGAGCCATCACACGACGGAAGAGCTCTGCACCGCGGATTCGTGAATTCAGCCAGTTTCTGAACGCGATATGACTGCGCATGTCCGCTGAGATCCTCCTCGCGCGGGCATGCGTGCCGTGATTGATGGTCCCGGTTCGGCCGGGACCCTTCGTCAGCGACTGCGGGGTCTTCCCGATGGAATGGACGAGCTATCTCGCCCCCCTCTCCCAGGGTGCGTGGGTGACCGTGCAGCTCACGGTCTACTCGACGATTCTGGGAGCTCTCTGTGCCTTCGTGTTCGGTCTCGGCAAGCTGTCCCACAACCCCTTGGTCAAGGGGGTCAGCGTTGCCTACATCGAGATCTTCCGCGGCACATCCCTGTTGGTGCAACTGTTCTGGATCTACTTCGCGCTACCCATCATGGGGCAGGCGATCGGGCTCGACCTGCGCTTCCCGCCGGTGGTGGCGGGGGTCGTCGCGCTGGCGCTGAATATCGGCGCCTATGGTGCCGAAGTGGTTCGCGGCGCCGTGCAGGCGGTACCCAAGGAGCAGTACGAAGCGGCGACCGCGCTCAATTTCACCGGGCGCAAGCGACTGTGGCGCATCACCCTGCCGCAGGCGATTCCGGAGATGATGCCGACCTTCGGCAATCTCGCGGTCCAGAACCTCAAGGACACGGCGCTGGTGTCGCTTATCTCTCTGGGCGACATGGCCTTTCGGGCCGAGCAGATCCGTAATTTCACCCAGGACAGCGTGACCGTCTACACCCTGGTCCTGTTCATGTACTTCGGCATGGCGCTGGTGCTCACGGCCTGCATGAAGCTGCTGGAACGCTACGTTGGCCGCTGGCGCGCGGCGGGGAGATAACGCATGTTTTTCGGCATCGAATGGGATACCAGCAGCCAGTGGGCTTTTGCGGTCTCGATCTTCCCGATTCTGCTGCACGGTCTGGTGGTGACACTGCAGGCCACCGTGGTCGGCTTCTTCATCGCCCTGATCCTGGGCCTGGTGCTGGCGGCGCTGAAGAGCGCGCCGACCCGCTTCATCCGCTGGCCGGCCAAGCTGGTGACCGAGTTCATTCGGGATACCCCGCTGTTGATCCAGCTATTCTTCCTGTTCTACGTGCTGCCCGAATTCGGGTTGACGCTGCCGGCATTTCTGACCGGTGCGCTGGCGCTGGGCGTGCAGTACAGCGCCTATACCTCCGAGGTCTACCGCGCCGGCCTGGAGGCGGTGGCCAAGGGGCAGCGCGAGGCGGCCCGCGCGCTCAATCTGGCGTCCGCCAGGACCTTTACCCATATCATCCTGCCGCAGGCGATCCCGCGCATCATTCCCGCGCTGGGCAACTATCTGGTCTCGATCATGAAAGACGTGCCCGTGCTGTCGGTCGTGACCGTGCTGGAGATGCTCGGCGTGGCCAAGATCATCGGCGATCGCACCGGTGGCTACCTGATCCCGCTCTCCATGGTTGGCGGCCTCTATCTGGTGATGACGATCATTGCCTCCTTCGGCGTGCGCTACCTGGATACCCATCTGCCCAAGCGAGGCCTCTCCCTCAAATGAACGACGCCACCGACAATCGCGGCCCCATCATCAAATTCGACAAGGTCGTCAAGCGCTTCGGCGATCATGTGGTTCTCGACGAGCTCGATTTCGAGGTCCAGCGAGGCGAGAAAGTGACGATCATCGGCCCCTCCGGCTCGGGCAAGTCGACGGTGCTGCGCATCCTGATGACACTGGAGGAGATCAACGGCGGTGTCGTCTACGTCGGCGGCGAGCCGCTCTGGCATCAGCGCAAGGGCGAATCACTCGAACCGGCTGGCGAGCAGCACCTGCGCCAGATGCGAAGCCACCTGGGCATGGTGTTCCAGCAGTTCAACCTGTTCCCGCACATGACGGTGCTGCGCAACTTGACCGAAGCGCCGGTCCAGGTGCTCGGCGTCAGCAAGGCCGAAGCGAAGCAGCGCGGCATGGAGCTGCTGGAGATGGTGGGACTGACCGACCAGGCCACCAAGTACCCCCACCAGCTCTCCGGTGGTCAGCAGCAGCGAGTGGGCATTGCCCGGGCACTGGCAATGCGGCCCAAGATCATGCTGTTCGACGAGCCGACCTCTGCGCTGGATCCAGAGCTGGTGGGAGAGGTGTTGAACGTCATCCGGACGCTGGCCGACGAGCACGACCTGACCATGCTGCTGGTGACTCACGAAATGCATTTCGCGCGTCAGGTCTCCGACCGTATCTGCTTCTTCGACAAGGGGCGGATCAAGGAGCAGGGCAAGCCGGAGGAGATCTTCACCGCCCCGAAGGAGGCGCGTACCAAGGCCTTCCTGAAGGCGGTTCTCGACCCGGACGATTGAGTGGCGGGCTTTGGGCTTCGGGCTTCGGGCTTCGGGCTTCGGGCTTCGGGCTTCGGGCTTCGGGCTTCGGGCTTCGGGCTTCGGGCGAAAAATGCCAGCGACGCTGACATTTTTCGCTCAACGGCAACACCCTGATCTTCGCGGCTCGCGGCTCGCGGCTCGCGGCTCGCGGCTCGCGGCTCGCGGCTCGCGGCTCGCGGCTCGCGGCTCGCGGCTCGCGGCTCGCTCTCTACCACCAGGCGTGGAAATGGTTTGGCGGCCCCTTGCCCTGGCCAACGGTGAGGCGATCGCTGGCCTCCAGAGCCTGGAGGAGCCACTGCTTGGCATCGCCGATGGCCTGTTCGACGTCGGGGTGGGTGGGGGGCAAGTGCGCCAGGTGGGCCGCGATCGCCGATGAGAGCGCGCAGCCCGCGCCATGGAGGTTGCGTGTCCGCAGCCGTGGCGCATCCAGCCAGCGCGTGGCGTTCGGCACCCACAGCAGGTCCGGGCAGCGATCCAGCGGTAGATGGCCTCCCTTCAGCAGGCCGTAAGGGGCCCCCAATGCCGCGAGATCGCCTACCATCGCCTCCATGGCAGCGAGGTCTCGTGGCACCTCGGTCCCGAGCAGGGCCGCGGCCTCGGGCAGATTGGGCGTGATCACGTCGGCCAGCGGGACCAGGATGTCGCGCACGGCGCGCAGCCCCTCGTCGTCCACCAGTCGGTCGCCGCTCTTGGCGACCATCACCGGGTCGAGCACGATCCAGCGCGGCCGGCGTCGCGCCAGCGCCGCGGCAATCGCTTGCGCCACCTCGCGGCTGGCAACCATGCCGATCTTGACCGTGTCGATCTCGACGTCGTCGAGCAGGTTGTCCAGTTGGGTGCGGATCAGCCCCACCGATACCGGCTCGACCGCCACCACGCCTCGCGTGTTCTGCGCGATTACGGCGGTAATCACGTTGGTGGCATAGACGCCGAGGGCCGAGAAGGTCTTGATATCGGCCTGCAGTCCGGCGCCACCGGACGGGTCGGATCCGGCGATCGTCAAAGCATTGGGAATCGAGCGAGAAACCATGGGTGGACATTGCAAGCAGCGGGAAAGCGTCTAGCCTAAGACAAGATGCCGTCATTGCCCAACGGCAATAGGTGGATTGAAGGCCAGAGTGGCGAAGACGATGGTCCGGCAGCGGCCCGCCAGATTTACCGACAGGCTGCAATAGGACTAATTAGCAGACTTGTTACCCAGTCGTCATCGTGTAAACTCGTAAACTTACGAACCTGTCAGTTTGGTTCGATATCCATCATGTTCGGGTTCCATCACGTCTGCGAGGGAAGGCATGTCCGATCCGGTCTCCGCATGGATTGCCAGCTACTGGGCTACCGGCTTTTTCGTGGTGGCCGTGGTGGCGCTCTGTGGATTGATGATCGGCGCTGCCAGCCTGCTCGGTGGCAAGAGCCACGGACGCAGCAAGTCCCTGCCGTTCGAGTCCGGCATCGTGGGTGCCGGGTCCGCGCGCCAGCGGTTCTCGGTCAAGTTCTATCTCGTTGCCATGCTGTTCGTCATCTTCGATATCGAAGCCGTCTACCTGTTCGGCTGGGCCGTCTCCGTGCGCGAGGTGGGCTGGACGGGATTCGCCGGGGCGGCGGTATTCATCCTTATTCTACTGGCAGGCCTGGTCTACGATGCCCGCGTCGGCGCGCTCGACTGGGCGCCGCGCAAGCGCGGGCGCGAAGACGCGTCGCGTGCCCGCGAGCTGGCTGCCGTGCCGGGGGTCGAGCGTCGTGCACGCTGAATCCGCCCGTTGCCTCGAGACGCAACGCGTAAAGCAGGATCGCGGTATCGATCGACAAGATTATAACGATGGGAGCCAGGCATCCGTGACTGATCTGCGCTTCCTCGACCGTTTTTCTATCAGGTTTGTTGAGGCCCACTATGCAGTACACCCTGACCCGTGCGGAGGGAGGCGATTCCTCGGCTGATCGTTACCCACTCGGCGAGCGCGAGATCGTCGATGATCCGATGAAACAGCAGGTTCATCGCAACGTCTTCATGGGCAAGCTCGAGGACGTGCTTCACTCGGCCGTCAACTGGGGGCGCAAGAACTCGTTGTGGCCCTACAACTTCGGGCTCTCGTGCTGCTACGTGGAAATGACCACGGCGTTCACCGCGCCCCACGACGTTGCCCGTTTCGGGGCCGAGGTCATCCGCGCCTCGCCACGCCAAGCCGATTTCATGGTCATTGCCGGCACCTGCTTCATCAAGATGGCGCCCGTCATCCAGCAGCTCTACGACCAGATGCTCGAGCCCAAGTGGGTCATATCGATGGGTTCCTGCGCCAACTCCGGCGGCATGTACGACATCTATTCGGTGGTCCAGGGGGTCGACAAGTTCCTGCCCGTGGATGTCTATGTGCCCGGCTGCCCGCCGCGCCCCGAAGCGTTTCTCCAAGGTCTTCAGCTCCTGCAGGACTCGATTCAGGAGGAGCGTCGTCCGCTCTCCTGGGTGGTCGGGGACCAGGGCGTCTATCGTGCCGAGATGCCGTCGCAGCGGGAAAAGCATCGCGACAGGCGCATTGCGGTCAAGGAGCTGCGCACCCCCGATGGCATCTAGCCCGGTCGTCCACGTCGATCGTTACTGCCATTGATCCTTGTGGTCGTTTTCGACCATTGATTCTGCACCCGGGGGCCGCCAGACCATGACCGCAGCCGATGATTCTCGAAACGAGAGCGCGACGACTTCCAGCGCCTCCCATGCCGCCGGTCAACCCGACGTCATGGACGAACTGGCGCGCCAGTTCGGCGAGGCCGCCTTTACGCCGCAGGCGACGCTGACCGGCATGCCGGTCATCTGGGTCGCTCGCGAACAACTCCGAGATGTGCTCGGCTTTCTGCGGCGCGTGACCGGTCCGTTCTCGATGCTCTTCGATCTGAGCGCCGTGGACGAGCGCCTGCGGACCCATCGCCGCGGCCTGCCGCCATCCGATTTCACCGTCTTCTACCAGTTGCTGTCGGTGGAGCGGAACGCCGACCTGATGATCAAGGTGGCGCTGCACGAGCGAGACCTGGCGCTGCCCTCGATCAGCGACATCTTCGTCAATGCCAACTGGTACGAGCGCGAGGTCTTCGATCTCTTCGGCATCCACTTCAGCGGCCACCCGCATCTGACCCGGATCATGATGCCGCCGACCTGGACCGGTCATCCGCTGCGCAAGGACTACTCCGCCCGCGCCACCGAATTCGACCCCTACACGCTGACGGTGAAGGGCCAGGAGGTGGAGCAGGAGGCGCTGCGTTTCGATCCCGCGGCCTGGGGCATGAAGCACGAGGGCGAAGAGACCGAGTTCATGTTCCTGAACCTCGGGCCCAACCACCCCTCGGCCCACGGCGCCTTCCGCATCGTGCTGCAGCTCGACGGCGAGGAGGTGGTCGACTGCGTGCCGGACATCGGCTATCACCACCGCGGCGCCGAGAAGATGGCCGAGCGCCAGTCGTGGCACAGCTTCATCCCCTATACCGATCGTATCGACTATACCGGCGGGGTGATGAACAACCTGCCCTACGTGCTGGCGGTGGAGAAGCTGGCCGGGATCACCGTCACCGACCGCGCCAAGACCATCCGGGTGATGATGGCGGAGATGTTCCGCATCAACAGCCACCTGCTGTTCCTGGGGACCTATCTACAGGATCTGGGCGCCATGACGCCGGTCTTCTTCACCTTCACCGACCGCCAGAAGGCCTACGAGGTGATCGAAGCGATCACCGGTTTCCGCATGCACCCGGCGTGGTATCGCATCGGCGGCACCGCCCATGATCTGCCCAAGGGCTGGGACAAGCTGGTGCAGGGCTTCGTCGACTGGATGCCCAAGCGCCTGGCCGAGTACGAGAAGGCGATGATGGACAACGCCATCGTGCGCGACCGCACCCGCTTCGTCGCCGCTTTCGATACCCGGCAGGCGCTGGAGTGGGGCGTCACCGGTCCCAACCTGCGCGCCACCGGGCTCGACTTCGACCTGCGCAAGAAGCGCCCCTATTCCGGCTACGAGAATTTCGATTTCGAGGTGCCCACCGCCGTCAACGGCGACGCCTTCGATCGCGGCATGATGCGGATCGAGGAGATGCGCCAGAGCGTGCGCATTCTCCAGCAGTGCATCGATCACATGCCGGCTGGCGACTACAAGGCTGACCATCCGCTGACCACGCCGCCGCCGCGGGAGAAGATGCTGCAGCACATCGAGACCCTGATCACCCACTTCCTGCAGGTCTCGTGGGGGCCGGTGCTGCCGGCCGCCGAGTCGATGCAGATGATCGAGGCGACCAAGGGCATCAATAGCTACTACCTGACCAGCGACGGCAGCACCATGAGCTACCGGACACGCATTCGCACGCCCAGCTTTCCGCATCTGCAGCAGATCCCCGCCGTCATGCGCGGCGGGTTCGTGCCGGATCTGATCGCGCACCTGGGCAGTATCGACTTCGTCATGGCCGACGTGGACCGATGAGGCAGCCATCATGACTACTACCGCGACCATTGGGACGACTATCGCCAGCGACGGTTTCGTCCTCGACCCCGCCGACCGCGCGGCGATTCTCGAGGAGCGGGCGCACTACCCCTATCCGCAGGCGGCGAGCATCGAGGCACTGAAGATCGTGCAGAAGCGCCACGGCCACGTGCCGGATGGCGCGATCCCGGCGATCGCCGAGACGCTGGGCATTCGCGTCGCCGACGTCGAGGGCGTGGCGACCTTCTACAGCCTGATCTTCCGGCAGCCGGTCGGCCGTCACGTCATCCTGATCTGCGACAGCAGCTCGTGCTTTCTTACCGACTATGAGCAGCTGCGCGACGCCTTCATCGATCATCTCGGTATCCAGATGGGCCAGACCACCGCAGATGGCCGCTTTACCCTGCTGCCGGTGTGCTGTCTCGGTGCCTGCGATCGCGGGCCCACGATTCTGATCGGCGAGGAACTGCACGGTCCGGTGACCCCGGACGAGATCCCCCGACTGCTGGAGGCGTACGCATGACGATCAAGAACCTGATGCGGGAGGGCGAGTCGTGAGTCGCATTCTGCAATCCGCCGGCGAACGCCGCGCCGAGACCCATCCGCTGACCTGGCGCCTGCACGACGACCAGTCGCCGGTGCTGCTCGAGGAGTATCTCGACACCCAGGGCTATGCCGCGGTCACCAAGGCGCTGGAACAGTACACCTACGAGTCGCTGACCGAGGAGGTGAAGGGCGCCAATCTTCGCGGCCGTGGCGGCGCGGGTTTCTCCGCCGGCATGAAGTGGAGCCTGACCGCCAAGGGCGGCGACGCGCCGCGCGGCTATATCGTCTGCAACGCCGACGAGATGGAGCCGGGTACCTTCAAGGACCGCCTGCTGATGGAGCAGCAGCCGCACCTGCTGATCGAGGGCATGATCCTGGCCGGTTACGCCAACCGCTCGAAACAAGGCTATATCTTCCTGCGCGGCGAGTACCACCTGGCGGCCGCCTCGATCCAGCGTGCCCTGGCCGACGCCCGCGCCGATGGCTGGCTGGGTCCGGACGTGCGCGGCAGCGGCTGGGATTTCGATATCTCCCTGCACACCGGTGCCGGGCGCTATATCTGCGGGGAAGAGACCGCGTTGATCAACTCGCTCGAGGGCAAGCGTGCCAATCCGCGAGCCAAACCGCCGTTTCCCGGCCAGTCCGGCGCCTGGGGGCTGCCGACGGTGGTCAACAACGTCGAGACGCTGTGCAACGTGCCGGGCATCGTCAATCATGGCGCCGACTGGTTCCAGGCGCTCTCCGGCGATCTCAGCAGCGACGGCGGCACCAAGCTCTATGGGGTCTCCGGCAAGGTCAACAATCCCGGGCTGTGGGAGTTGCCGATGGGTACCACCGGCAACCGGATCCTTGAGCTCGCCGGCGGCATGCGTGACGGCCTGACCCTCAAGAGCTGGCTGCCCGGCGGTGGCAGTACCGGCTTCCTGCTGCCCGAACACCTGGAGCTGGCGCTCGATTTCGACACCATCGGCAAGACCGGCAGCCGCATGGGAACAGGGCTGCTGACCGTGGTCGCCGACAACCAGAGCATGGTCTCACTGACCCGCAACCTGGAGGAGTTCTTCGCCCGCGAATCCTGCGGCTGGTGCACGCCGTGCCGCGACGGCCTGCCGTGGAGCGTCAAGCTGCTGCGGGCGCTGGAGGCGGGCGAGGGCCAGGCTGGCGATATCGAGCTGCTCGAGCAGATGGCCCGCGACCTGGGACCGGGCAAGACCTTCTGCGCGCATGCGCCGGGGGCGGCGATGCCGCTGGCATCCGCGATCCACTATTTCCGTGACGAGTTCGAGCGCGGCATCACCCGACCCGAGGGTGAGGCGCACGCGGACCCGATCCCGGTCGGCAGCGTGTAGGAGGAGTTCGACGCCATGGCCACTATTCACGTCGACGGCAACGACTACGAAGTCGAAGACAGCGACAACCTGCTCCACGCCTGCCTTTCGCTGGGACTGGATATCCCCTATTTCTGCTGGCATCCGGCGATGGGCAGCGTCGGCGCATGCCGCCAGTGCGCGGTGAAGCAGTACAAGGATGCCGACGACGACCGCGGCATGCTGGTGATGTCGTGCATGGCGCCGGTGAAGGATGACGCCTATATCTCCATCGCCGACGAGGAGGCCAAGGCCTTCCGCGAGACGGTGATCGAGTTCCTGATGGTCAATCACCCCCACGACTGCCCGGTGTGCGAGGAAGGGGGCCACTGCCACCTGCAGGACATGACGGTGATGACCGGCCACGACCGGCGTCGTTACCGCTTCCGCAAGCGCACCCATCGCAACCAGAACCTGGGGCCGTTCATCGCCCACGAGATGAACCGCTGCATCACCTGCTACCGCTGTACGCGCTTCTACCAGGACTACGCCGGTGGCGAGGACCTGGGGGCCTTCGGCGCCCACGACAACGTCTACTTCGGCCGCGTCACCGACGGCACGCTGGAGAGCGAGTTCTCCGGCAACCTCACCGAGGTCTGCCCGACCGGGGTGTTCACCGACCAGACCCACTCCGATCACTACACCCGCAAGTGGGATCTGCAGTTCGCACCGAGCATCTGCCACCAGTGCGCCAGCGGCTGCAATATCAGCCCCGGCGAGCGCTACGGCGACATTCGCCGGATCGAGAATCGCTACAACGGCGACGTCAACGGCTACTTTCTCTGCGACCGTGGCCGGTTCGGCTACGGTTACGTCAACCGCAAGGATCGGCCGACTCGCCCCGAGTGCCGGGAGAGCGGGGGTGAAGCCCGGACGATGGAAGTCGACGAAGCGCTCGATCTGGCTGCGGATCGCCTGCGTGGCGCCAAGCGGATCATCGGCATCGGCTCGCCCCGGGCCAGCCTGGAGAGCAACCATCGGCTGCGTCAGCTGGTCGGCGCGGCCAACTTCTCCACCGGTATCGAGGCCGGAGAGCTGGCGCGGATCCGGCGGATGGAAGCGCTCAACCGCGAGGCGGGGCTGGCCACGCCGAGCCTGCGCGAGATCGAGCAGTGCGATGCGATCCTGGTGCTGGGTGAAGACCTCATCCAGAGCGCCGCCCGCGTCGCGTTGTCGGTGCGCCAGGCGGTGCGCGGCAAGGGTGCCGAGCTGGGCGCCGAGCGCGGCATCCCCGAGTGGAACGCCGAAGCGGTCAAGACCATCGCCCAGGATGCCGGCCATCCGCTGTTCCTGGCTACGCCGGACGCGACCAAGCTCGACGGCATCGCTGCCCATGCCGGGCGACTCGCGCCCGATGATATCGCCCGGCTCGGGTTCGCCGTGGCGCACGCCCTCGACTCCACCGCGCCGGTCGTCGACGGTCTCGACGAAGAGACGTCGCAGCTGGCCGGGCGCATCGCCGATACCCTGCTGGCGGCGAAGAAGCCGCTGGTCATTGCCGGCGAGTCGTTGGGTTCGATGGCGATCCTGGAAGCGGTCGGCAACATCGCTCGGGCGCTCGGCCGGCGCCAGCGTTCGGATGCCGGCCTGACCCTCGTTCGCCGCGAGGCCAATAGCGTCGGGCTCGGGTTGCTGGGTGGCGAATCCCTCGACTGGGCGATGGCCCAGCTCGAGCAGGGCGACGCCGACGGTGTGGTGATCCTGGAGAACGACCTCTATGTCCGGTTGCCTGCGTCACGCGTGGACAGCGCGCTCGGGCGGGCCGCGGCGGTCGTCGTGGTCGACCACCAGCGGACGCCGACCTGGGAGCGCGCCGACGTCGGCCTGCCGGCGGGTACCTTCGCCGAGAGCGACGGCACCCTGGTCAGCCTGGAAGGCCGTGCCCAGCGGTTCTACCAGGTCTTCGACCCCAGCTACATGCGCCCGGACACCCGGATTCGCGAGAGCTGGCGCTGGCTGCACGCGCTTCACGCCACGCTGGAGCGCCAGCCGATGGAGACCATCCTGCTCGACGACCTGACCCAGGCCGTTGCCGAGGATGCTCCCGCCCTGGCGCCGCTGCACCAGAATACGCCGGAGGCGATGTTTCGCATCCACGGCCTGAAGCTGGCCCGCGAGCCCCACCGCTACAGTGGCCGTACTGCCATGCGTGCCAATCTCAACGTCAACGAGCCGCGGGCGCCGGTGGATCTCGATACCCCCTTCGCGTTCTCGATGGAGGGCTATTCCGGCTATCGCGAGCCGCGCCGGGAGGTCGCCTTCGCCTGGGCGCCGGGCTGGAACTCCCCGCAGGCCTGGAACAAGTTCCAGGACGAAGTCGGCGGCCACCTGCGCGCCGGCGACCCGGGCAAGCGGCTGTTCACGACCGCCGCCGGTGGCGACTACTGCAGCGAGATCCCTGCCGCGTTCGAACCGCGCGAGGGCGAATGGCAGGTGATCGATCTGCCCCAGCTGTTCGGCGGCGACGACATGTCGCGCCGCGCCGAACCGATCCGCGAGCGCATGGCGCCGCCCCAGGTCGCACTCAACCAGGCCGACGCCGCGGGGTTGGGTATCGGTGCCGGCGATGCGGTCTCGATCGCTGTCGATGGCACGCGCTTCAAGCTGCCGGCGAGACTCAGCGCCGGTCTGCCGCCAGGTGTCGTCGGCCTGCCCAGCGGCGCGATCCAGGAAGTCACCGGAGGACTGACGCCAGGCGTCATGCGCTGGGGGCAGGTCGCGAAAGCGGAGCACGAGAGCCAGGCGTCGGCCGGGGAGGCGCGCCCATGAGCTGGTGGACGCCGCAAGTCGAGGCGACGTTGATCGCCATGGTCCAGGCCGTGGTCATCCTGCTGGTCGTGGTCGTTTCCGGGGCGCTGCTGAGCATGATCGAGCGGCGCCTGCTGGCGCTGTGGCAGGATCGCTACGGCCCCAACCGGGTCGGGCCTTTCGGGCTTTTGCAGATCGCCGCCGACATGCTCAAGATCTTCTTCAAGGAGGACTGGATCCCGCCGTTCGCCGACCGTACCTTCTTCGTGCTGGCGCCGGCGATCGCCATGGCCTCGCTGCTGCTGTCGTTCATGGTGATCCCGATCACGCCCGGCTGGGGGGTGGCGGATCTCAACATCGGCATCCTGTTCTTCTTTGCCATGGCCGGCATCAACGTCTATGCGGTGCTGTTCGCCGGCTGGGCCAGCAGCAACAAGTATGCGCTGCTCGGCGCCCTGCGTGCCTCCGCCCAGACGCTCTCCTACGAGGTCTTCATGGGCCTGGCGGTCATGGGTATCGTCGCCATGACCGGCTCGTTCAACATGCGTGACATCGTCAACGCTCAGGAGAACGTCTGGTTCATCGTGCCGCAGTTCTTCGGCTTCTGCACCTTCGTCATCGCCGGTATCGCGGTGACTCACCGCCATCCGTTCGATCAGCCGGAGGCGGAGCAGGAGCTGGCCGACGGCTATCACATCGAATATTCCGGAATGAAATGGGGCATGTTCTTCGTCGGCGAGTACATCGGCATCGTGCTGATCTCGGCGCTGCTGGTGACGCTGTTCTTCGGCGGCTGGCACGGGCCGCTGCTGCCGCCGATCGTCTGGTTCCTGCTCAAGACGGTGTTCTTCGTCATCCTGTTCGTCCTGCTGCGGGCGGCGTTGCCGCGGCCGCGCTACGACAAGGTGATGAGCTTCGGCTGGAAGGTGTGTCTGCCGCTGACACTCGTCAATCTATTGATCACCGGGGCGATGATTCTGCTCATCGACCCGGGCGTGTAAGGGAGAGCGACCATGCTGAGTCAGATCCGGAAGATCGTGTCCGGCACCGGCACGCAACTGCGCACGCTGTGGATGGTGTTTTCGCACGCCTGGCGCAAGCGCGAGACGCTGCAGTATCCGGAGGAGCAGGTCTACCTGCCGCCGCGCTATCGCGGGCGAATCGTGCTGACCCGCGACCCGGACGGCGAGGAGCGCTGCGTGGCCTGCAACCTGTGCGCGGTGGCCTGTCCGGTGGCGTGCATCTCGTTGCAGAAGGGTGAGAAGGAGGATGGTCGCTGGTATCCAGAATTCTTTCGCATCAACTTCTCTCGCTGCATCTTCTGCGGGATGTGCGAGGAGGCGTGCCCGACCTCGGCGATCCAGTTGACGCCGGACTTCGAGATGAGCGAGTTCCGAAGACAGGAGCTCGTCTACGAGAAGCAGGACCTGCTGATCGATGGCCCGGGCAAGGACCACAACACCAACTTCTATCGCGTGGCCGGCCTGTCGATTGCCGGCAAGGACAAGGGCGAGGCGCAGAACGAGGCCGAACCCATCGACGTCAAGTCGCTGATGCCGTGAGTGGTATACGTCAGCCGGTATCGTCGAGAGACGGTAGCGGCCAGGAGCTGTTTGATGGGGGAGAGAGAAGCATGCAAATCGCGTTTTACTTGAGTGGGCTGGTCGCGATTCTCGCCACCCTCCGCGTGGTGACCGGCACCCATCCGGTCCATGCGCTGCTCTATCTGATCGTGTCGCTGATCGCGGTGGCGATGGTGTTCTTCGCCCTGGGCGCCCCCTTCGCCGGGGCGCTGGAGATCATCGTCTATGCCGGCGCGATCATGGTGCTGTTCGTGTTCGTGGTAATGATGCTCAACTTGGGCGAGTCGGCGGTGGAACAGGAGCGGGCCTGGCTCCAGCCCAGAGCGTGGATGGGCCCGGCGATCCTGACGGCGGTCCTGCTTGTCGTGATGGTGGTGACGCTGGCCAGCGGCGACTATGACGGCACCATCAGCGGCGAGACGCTGACGGCCAAGATGGTCGGCATATCGCTGTTCGGCCCCTATCTGGTGATCGTCGAACTGGCGGCAATGCTGTTGCTGGCGGCGCTGGTGGCGGCGTCTCACCTGGGGCGCAGTGAAGCGCACGATGAAGCCGACCTCGCCCGCGAGCGCCAGCGTGAGCTGAACGACCAGGCGTCGACCAGCGAGACATCGAACCCCACTCGCGAGGCGCGTCGCGATGCGCAGGAGGGCAAGGCATGACGGGCATTCCGGTAGAGCACGGCCTGTGGCTGGCGGCGATTCTGTTCGTGCTGGGGCTGGCAGGACTGATGACGCGGCGCAACATGCTGTTCGTGCTGATGAGCCTGGAGATCATGATGAACGCCGCCGGCCTGGCGTTCATTGTCGGCGGGACCCACTGGCAGCAGGCCGATGGTCAGGTCATGTTCCTGATGATCATCACCTTGGCGGCGGCAGAGGCGAGCGTGGGTCTGGCGCTGCTGATGCAGCTCTACCGGCGCTTCAAGACTCTCGATATCGATGCGGCTAGCAGGTTGCGCGGATGACCACTTTTCACGATGTCTTGCTGACACTCACGTTCGTCTTTCCTTTACTGGGATCGCTGATCCTGGCGCTGTCGTACGGGCGTCTCTCCGAGCGAGCCAGCGCGACCGTCGGCGTCGCCTCCATCGGCCTGGCGGCACTGTGCACGCTGTGGGTCGGCATCGATTTCTACGACCAGGGCAAGTCGGCGCAGACGTTGACCCTGTGGCACTGGATCAGCGTGGGCGATTTCCAGCCGACCGTGGGGTTGATGCTGGATGGCCTGTCGCTGACCCTGCTCGGCGTGATTACCGGCGTCGGTTTCTTCATCCACCTGTTCGCGGCCTGGTACATGCGTGGCGAGGATGGCGTGACCCGCTTCTTCTGTCACATGAACCTGTTCGTGTTCAGCATGATCCTGCTGGTGCTGGGAGACAACCTGCTGCTGCTCTACTTCGGCTGGGAAGGGGTGGGGCTCTGCAGCTACCTGTTGATCGGCTACTACTACCGCACGCCGGCCAACGGCTGGGCGGCGTTCAAGGCTTTCGTCATCACCCGTACCGGCGATGTCTTCCTCGCCATCGGTATGTTCCTGCTCTACCTCGAGCTCGGCTCGCTCAACCTGCAGACGCTGCTGGCGCGGGCACCGGAGATCTGGACCGAGGGCGGTCTGATGCCACAGCTCGCGGCGCTGATGCTGCTCGGTGGCGCGGTGGGCAAGTCGGCACAGCTGCCGCTGCACACCTGGCTGGCGGACGCCATGGCGGGCCCGACGCCGGTGTCGGCATTGATCCACGCGGCGACCATGGTCACGGCGGGTGTCTATCTGATCGCGCGGATGAACGGCATCTTCCTGATGGCGCCGGACGTACTGCTGCTGGTCGGGGTGGTCGGTGCGCTGACCCTGCTGGTGGCAGGCTTCGCGGCGCTGGCGCAGACCGACATCAAGCGGGTGCTCGCCTACTCGACCATGAGCCAGATCGGCTACATGTTCCTGGCGCTGGGTGTCGGCGCGTTCGATGCGGCGATCTTCCATCTGATGATCCACGCCTTCTTCAAGGCGCTGCTGTTCCTCTCCGCCGGCTCGGTGATCATCTGCACCCATCACGAGCAGGACATGCGCCGTCTCGGTGGGCTGTGGCGCAAGCTGCCACTGACCTACGCCGGGTTCATCGTCGGCGGGGCGGCGCTGGCGGCCCTGCCGCTGGTGACGGCGGGCTTCTACAGCAAGGATGCCATCCTCGTCTCGGCACTCGCTTCCGGCCATGGCGTGCTGATGCTCGCCGGGCTGCTTGGCGCGCTGCTGACATCGATCTATACCGTGCGCCTGATCCTCGGCACCTTCCACGGCAAGCCCAAGAGCGACAACGCCCGCAGTGCCCATGCTGGCAAGGGGCTGGTGCATGGCATACCGCTGGTGGTGCTGATCGTGATGTCGACGGCCATCGGCGCGCAGCTGACCCCGCCGCTGGACGAAGTGCTGCCGCCCGGCCCGGTCGCCGAGGGCCTGGGAGTCCATATCCTCGAATTCACCGCCATGGTCGTGGCCGTCGGCGGCGTGCTGTTCGCGGGCTGGCTGTTCAAGCGCCGGCGCGACCTGATCCGCCGTGGCATGGCGGACCCGCGCGGCGCCCGGCTGTGGACGTTCTGGCACAACGCCTGGGGCTTCGATGCGCTCTACGACTGGCTGTTCGTGCGTCCTTACCAGGGCGTGGTCCGGGTCAACCGGGGCGACTGGATCAACTCGCTGTGCAACATTCTGCCGTGGCTGGCCCGGGCTTCCCATCAGGGGCTGCGCACGACGCAGACGGGCCTGATGCGTCACTACGCCGTATCGATGGTGCTGGGAGCGACGCTGCTGCTCGTCTTCCTGCTGGTGGGCTGACGAGATGCGCGCAGACAGGTTACACGGCGTCGAGGCCCCGATGACCCCAGCTCGGGCGCCAACGGAATTCACTCTATCGCGGATGGCTGATTCATGACTCTGGTCTGGCTGATACTGATCCCCTTCATTGGCGGCCTGCTCTGTTGGCAGGCGGAACGCTTTGGCGACCAGGCGCCTCGCTGGATCGCGCTGGGCACCATGCTGCTGGAACTGGTGATGGTGCTGGGGCTCTGGGTCAGCAGCGACTTTCAGCTGCCGGCGGAGGGCGCCGCCAGCGTCTGGACGCTGGAGTGGCAGGCGGACTGGATTCCGCGCTTCGGCATTCAACTGCATCTGGCGATCGACGGCCTGTCGCTGCTGATGATCGCGTTGACCGGCCTGCTCGGTGCCATGGCGGTGGTCTGCTCCTGGAAGGAGATCGTCCGTCGGGTCGGGTTCTTCCACCTCAACCTGCTGTGGATCCTGGGCGGGGTGGTCGGGGTCTTTCTCGCCATCGACCTGTTCCTGTTCTTCCTGTTCTGGGAAATGATGCTGGTACCGATGTACTTCCTGATCGCGCTGTGGGGGCACAGCGGCTCCCAGGGCAGTTCGCGCATCGGCGCCGCGACCAAGTTCTTCATCTACACCCAGGCCAGCGGCCTGCTGATGCTGATCGCCATCCTGGGCCTGGTGTTCGCGCATCACGGGGCGACTGGCGAGTACACCTTCGCCTATGCGGATCTGTTGAACACGCCGCTATCGGAGACCACGGCCTGGTGGCTGATGCTCGGCTTCTTCGTCGCCTTCGCGGTCAAGTTGCCGGTGGTGCCGCTGCACGGCTGGCTACCGGATGCCCACGCCCAGGCGCCGACGGCCGGTAGTGTCGATCTCGCCGGCATTCTGCTCAAGACGGCGGCCTACGGGATGCTGCGTTTCGCGCTGCCGCTGTTTCCGGAGGCCTCCCAGGCGTTCGCGCCGGTGGCGATGACGCTGGGTCTGATCGGTATCTTCTACGGTGCGATCCTGGCCTGCGGCCAGCAGGATCTGAAACGCCTGATCGCCTACACCAGCATCTCCCACATGGGCTTCGTCCTGATCGGTATCTATGCCGGTACCGAACTGGCGCTGCAGGGCGTGGTGGCGCTGATGGTGGCGCACGCCTTCTCCGCCGCCGGGCTGTTCATTCTCTCCGGGCAGCTCTACGAGCGACTGCACACTCGCGACATGCGCCAGATGGGGGGGCTGTGGGGGCGTATCCGTGGCCTGCCGGGGTTCGCGCTGGTGTTCGTGGCGGCGTCGCTGGGCCTGCCCGGCACCGCCAACTTCGTCGGTGAGTTCATGGTGATGTTCGGTGCCTTCGGCGTGGCACCCTGGGTGGTGGTGATCGCCAGCGCCGGCCTGATCCTGGCCGCCGTCTACTCGCTGTTCATCATGCAGCGGGTCTACTACGGACCGCCGGTGGAGGAGACGCCGCTGGCCGGCCTCGACCGGCGCGAGACGATACTGCTGTTCGGCATCGTCGCGCTGGTGGTGTTCTTCGGCATCTATCCCCAGCCGCTGCTGGATACCTCGGCCGGGGCCATGCAGGTGGTACAGCAGAGCGTTCAGCAAGCCGCGGCGATGACGGGAGGTGCCCAATGAGCGATGTCGCCAATCATGGTGTCCTGACGACCCTGCTCGCCATTTCCCCGCTGATTCTGGTCTGCCTGACCGTGATCGTGGTGATGCTCTCGATCGCCTGGAAACGCAATCACGCCTTGAGCGCGATTCTCACCGCCGTCGGCCTCAATGCGGCACTGCTGGCGCTGCTGTTCGGCTGGACGCTGGGTTCGGTCGACGTCACTTCGGTCCTGGTGGTCGACGATCTTTCCCGCTTCGGCGGCGTGCTGGTGCTGATGTCGACGCTGGCCTGCGTCACGCTGGCCCACCACTACCTCGAAGGCTACGAAGGGCCGCGGGACGAGTTCTATCTGCTGCTGACGAGCGCCGCCGCCGGCGGCCTGGTGCTGGTCTCGGCGCGTCACATGACGACGCTGTTCTTCGGCATCGAGCTGCTGTCGATGCCGCTGTTCGGGATGCTCGCCTACACCTTCCGGGACCGTGGCGCGCTGGAGAGCGGCATCAAGTACATGGTGCTGTCGGCGGCGGCGACCGCGTTCCTGCTGTTCGGCATGGCGCTGCTCTACGCGGTGACGGGCACGCTGGACTTCGCCGAACTGGGGGCGGCGCTATCGGCTCGCGGCAGCGACCCCTGGCTGCTGGCCGGTGCCGGCCTGCTGCTGGTGGGGCTGGCGTTCAAGCTCTCCATCGTCCCCTTTCACCTGTGGACACCGGATGTCTACCAGGGTGGCCCCGGGCCGGCGACGACGTTTCTCGCGACCGCCAGCAAGGTGGCGGTGTTCCTGGTGCTGCTGCGACTGTTCCAGTCGACGCTGGCCTTCCACGAGAACTGGTGGCACGACCTGCTCGGCTTCATCGCCGTGATCACCATGCTGGTGGGCAACCTGCTGGCGCTGACCCAGAACGACCTCAAGCGCCTGCTGGGCTACTCGTCGATCGCCCATTTCGGCTATCTGCTGGTGGCATTGGTGGTCAACCAGGGGCTGGCGGTCGAGACCGTCGGCATCTACCTGGTCACCTACGTTCTCACCACGCTCGGCGCGTTCGGCGTCGTCACCCTGGTGTCGAGCCCCTACATCGCCACCGGCGGCACGGCGGATGCCAGTCCGCTGCACCACTATCGCGGCCTGTTCTGGCGGCGGCCCTACCTCACGGCGGTGATGACGGTGTCGATGCTGTCGCTGGCGGGGATTCCGTTCACCGCCGGCTTCATCGGCAAGTTCTACATCATCGCGGTCGGGGTCGAGGCGCATCGCTGGTGGCTGGTCGGCAGCGTAGTGGTCGGCAGCGCCATCGGGCTCTACTACTACCTGCGGGTGATGGTGACCCTGTTCCTGCACGAGCCCGGCATGCAGCGCCGCGATGCGACCCACGACTGGGCCGAGCGCGCCGGCGGTATGGTGGTGCTGGGCGTCGCCACCCTGGTGATCCTGCTGGGGCTCTACCCGACACCGATGATCAATTGGGTCAACTGGGTCGCGGGGTGACGGTGACGATCGCCAGCCGTCGAGCGCCTCCCATTGACGCCCGAGAAAGCGCCCGCCACAGGGCGCTTTTTCGTGTCAGGCGCCGGTGGCGAGGCCGATGCTGCGGCGGCAGCCGGCCGGCAGATGGATGTCCACGGCGATGGGGAGATGATCCGAGAACATCGCTTCCAGCACGCGCGGTTGCTCGGCCTTCAGCGATGCGGAGAGCAGGATGTGGTCCAGCGCGCGGCGGGGTTGCCAGGCAGGATAGCTGAGCTGCGACTTGAGCGGATTGAGGTCCAGGGCCTTGCAGAACCGTGGGTGTGCCAGCAACTGCTCCGGCGTGCAGTTGAGATCGCCCATGACCACCACATGTTGCAGCGGCTCGACGATCTCGCCGAGATAGTCCAACTGGCGCAAGCGACCACGCTGGCTGAGCGCGAGGTGAGCGACGAAGACGTGCAGCGCATCGGGCCCTTCGCCGTAGCGGGCGTGGATCGCACCGCGCCCGCGCATGCCGGGCAGGCGGTGCTCGTCCACCTGGCTGGGCGTCAGGCGCGAGAGCAGCCCGTTGCTGTGCTGGGCGACGCGGCCGAGGTTGCGGTTGAGCTGCTGGAAGTGAAAATCGAACGCCGAGCGATGGGCGAGATACTCGACCTGGTTGACGTGACTGGAGCGGAAGCTGCCGCCGTCGACCTCCTGCAGGCCGACGATATCGTAGGCCGACAGGGTGCTGGCGACGATATCCAGTCGCGAGCTGCGTTTGGGATGGGGCAGCAGGTGCTGCCAGCTCCGCGTGAAATAGTGATGATAGGCCGAAGTGTGAATGCCGACCTGCAGGTTGCAGGTCAGCAGTTTCAACGTCGACGCGATCTCGCTGGCAGGTGTCGAGACGGCTAGAGACATGGCGTCACTCGCTCTCGGTGCGTTCCTCGCGGACTTTCTCGATCAGGGCGCTGGCAATCTTCGGCATGTTTTCCAGCGAGCCGGCGGAGTCGGGCGTGACCACATAGCGGCCATCGACGATCAGGTCCGGCACGCCCATCAACTGGTAGCCACGCATCTTGGCCGAAGCCTGCTGGATCTCGCTCTTGACGCCGAAGGAGTCGAGCGCCTTGAGGGCTTCCTCCTTGCTGACGCCATAGTGGGTGAAGAATTCGGCGATGTCGTCCTTGTCGGTCAGCCGCTTGCCCTGCTTGTGGATGGCATCCATGAAGTCCTGGCGCATCTCGTCCTCGATGCCGAGCTGACGGGCTGCGTAGAACGCGATGGCGTGCTGCTCCCAGACCCGACCCAGCGGCGCTGCCATGCGATCGAAGGTGACGTCGTCCGGCAGTTGGGCAACCCACTCGTTGAGCGGCTTCTCCAGCGCGTAGCAGTGCGGGCAGCCGTACCAGAACACTTCGGTGACTTCGATCTGGTCCGCCGGCACCTCGGTTTTCATCGGTTCGTCGACGACTTGATAGTCCTGCCCCTCGACGATGTCCGCCGCCATCACCGCGCCCGAGAACGTCAGCCCGGCCAATAGCGCCACGAAAGACTTGATCATGCGTTACTGCTCCTGAAGGTCGATAAGTTGTTGTGAAACAGGTTTCAAGGAAATCACCGCCAGGCGACGGGGCCTCGGCTCGGTTGATGACGCGCCACGGCTGTTGGAGCCTCAGAGGGCTGCGAGGTTCCCTAGCTAGCCTGCTACCGATCACTTTCCCATAGCCTGACAGAAATGGCCGGAAAAGCGTAGGGCATCCGATGCTCGACGCCGGGGGATGACGACAGCGGGCCCCGGGGCTGACGTTGGCGCTCAGCCGATGGTGAGTACGCGTGATACACTGCGCGGCGCCAACGCCTCAAGATGATCGAGCCCACCATGACCGCCACGCCCGAGCGCCGCAATTACCAGACCGCGACTTTCCTGATCAGCGCGCCGACGCTGGCCAAATGCCCGTCGGATCGCGGGGTCGAGATCGCTTTCGCCGGCCGCTCCAACGCGGGCAAGTCCAGTGCGATCAATGCACTGACCCAGCAGCGGGCGCTGGCACGGACCTCGAAGACGCCGGGGCGCACACAGTTGATCAACTTCTTCACCCTGCAGAACGACGAACAGCTCAGGCTGGTCGACCTGCCGGGCTACGGTTACGCCAAGGTGCCGGAAGCGATGAAGAAGGAGTGGCAGGCCCATCTCGCCGATTATCTGCAGCGCCGCCGCTCGCTGGCCGGTCTGATCCTGCTGATGGACGTGCGCCATCCGCTCAGCGATTTCGATATCCAGCTGCTGGAGATGGCGGACGACCGCGCGCTGCCGGTGCACATTCTGCTGACCAAGGCCGACAAGCTGAAACAGGGCCCGGCCAAGGCCTCGCTGCAGCAGGTCAGGCAGCGCCTGGCCGAGTGGGAGGACCTGGTCAGCGTGCAGCTGTTCTCTGCGCTCAAGCGCCAGGGGCTGGACCAGGCTTGTTCCGTGATGGATCGGTGGATGATGGCCGAGTGAGAGACATCGGGTTCGGTCACTGATTGGCATCCTCTACTGAATCCACTTCCCACTGAATGTGCCACCCCGATGACGCCTATTCAGGACGGCGCTGACGATGGGCTCGCTGAGCCGGGGTTGGCGACAGGGATGTCGCAAAAGGCGGGTTGGACAGGATGTCCTTTCGCGCCGACCCGAGCTCAGCGAGCCCAGAGGCAGGATTTCGCCGTTCTGGGCGTCAAAAAGGGGAGTGTGAGGGGCTTGCCCCTCACGATAACGAGCGGAACGGAGGGGAATGCTCGTTCAGTCGTGACCTGCTGGGACTCGGATCGATCTCCAAGCGATCACCCTCCCAGTCACCGCTCTCTCCAAGTGACATGTCGTGTCGCTATAATGACGCCTGATCCAGTTTCGCCACGATCCCCGGTAACTCCCGCACGTGCGTTACCCGGTACACTCTCGGCGGCAGTTCGCGCTCGCCCTCGTTCTTGGCATCGATCCATACCGCGTGCATGCCGAGGCGCTGGGCCGCCAGCACGTCCTCCTCCCAGTTGTCGCCGACGTGCAGGGCGCGATAGGGCTGGGTGCCGAGCGAGGCCACGGCGGTCAGGAAGGGGCGTGAGTCGGGCTTGGGAGCGTGCATCTCGCCAGCCAGAATGATCACGTCAAAATGGTGATCCAGCGCCAGTCGGCGCACGTCGACATTGCCATTGGTGATGATGCCGAGCCGGTAGCGACGCGCCCAGGCGTCGAACATCGGTACGACCTCCGGGTAGAGCGAGACGTCGTGACGCAGCGCCATGAACTGCTCGAAACCCGCTCTCGCCCACTCTCTGGCGGTTGCATCCGACAGGCCATGCTCGAGCAGCAGCTCGACCATGGCACGTTCGCGAATCCAGCTATGATCGCCGCGGCTAAGCGGGAAGCGCGCCATCAGCGATGCCCGGATGCGCTGATATTCCGCGAGCGGAAACGACTCGGTGAGCGGGCGGACGATGGCGTCGGGCAAGGCATCGACCTGCTCGGCGAGCCATTGGTAATGCGTCGGCTCGGCGTGGGCCATGACCGGCCCGTTGTGCCACAGCGTGTCGTCGAGGTCGAAGGTGATGGCGTCCAGCGGCATGCGAGTGGTCCCTAGCGGTTGTCTGAACTCTCGTCCGAGGAGGCAGCCGGCCTGCGTCGGGCGCGGGGGTGGGCCTTGTCGTAGACCTCGGCGAGCTGCTGCCAGTCCAGCCTGGTGTAGATCTGCGTGGTGGAGAGATTGGCGTGGCCGAGCAGCTCCTGTACCGCGCGCAGATCCTGACTCGACTCCAGCAGATGGCTGGCGAAGGAGTGGCGCAGCCGGTGCGGATGAAGATGCTCCGGCAGGCCACGCTTGCGGGCGGTGTCGGCTAGGCGGGCCTGGATCGAACGATGACCCAGGCGCCCCCCATGCTGGGCGACGAACAGCGCGGTCTCGCCCTCTCCCGCCAGTGCGCTGCGAAACCCGAGCCACGCCCGGATGGCATCGCTCGCGCGCCTGCCCAGCGGTACCTGGCGCGGTTTGCCGCCCTTGCCGACGACCCGCACGTGACGCTCGTCGAGACTGGAGAGATCCAGCGCCGCCAGCTCGGCCAGGCGCAGCCCGCAGGAGTAGAACAGCTCCAGCATGGCCTGGTCGCGTACCTCGAGCGGGTCGCCGTCATGAGGCGTATCCAGAAACCGGCCGAGCAGGTCGATGTCCACCGGGCTCGGCAAGTGGCGCGGCTGCCGGGGCGCCTGGGTCAGCTGTACCGGGTTGTGATCCAGCTCGCCCCGTCTGACCAGCTCATCGGCGAAGCGGGACAGCGCGGCGCGCCGCCTCGCCAGGGTTCTCGGCGCTATGCCTCGGGTGCGTTCGTGGGCCAGATAGCGGCGCAGCAACGTCACGTCGAACTCGTGCCAGGCGTGGACGTCCTGGGTTTCGAGATAACCGATCAGGCCGCCGATATCGCGGCGATAGGCATCCACCGTCGCCGGACTGGCGCGCTGCGCCAGCCGCTTCAGAAAGGCATCAACTGCGGCCTGCACGGGGGACCTCGGCACGCCGCAGCAGTCGGCTGACCACTTCTCCCAGATACTCCGTGAACAGCGTGTCCAGGGTGGCCCGGAAGTGTTCGCCATCGTGGCTGGCCAGCAGCAGGAAGCCCAGCGACTCCCCCTGGGTCAGCCGGGTAATGGCGCAGGAGCCGGATTCCGGCGGCGCGGTGCAGTGCGGCAGCAGGGCCTTCCACTCCTCCCGGTCGAGCGTGGTGCAGCGGCTGGTCTGCTCATTGAGCAGCAGCTCCAGGCGCTGACGCGCGGCGTCGGTCAAGGCGAACCGGGGTGGCTGCCAGGCGTTGGTATCCCGGGGCGTGGCGTGGCAGGCTGGCGGCGCCTCCAGCCACAGCCCGATGCCCTGGGTACGGAAGCGCTCGGCCAGTTGCGTCGACAGCGCCTCGGCCAGGGCGTCGGCGCTCTCGGCCTCGATCAGGCCCAGCACCAGCTCGCGGGTACGGCGATACTGCGCCTCGTTGTAGCGCGCCGACTCGAGCAGGTTCTCGAGCCGCCACTCCGCGTCCTCGGCTCGGTGGCGCAAATCGTGCACCAGCCGCTCCAGTAGTGATACGGCGCCTGGAATATGGGGGTGCGGCACCTTGAGTTGCTGTAGCAGTCCCTCTCGGCCGACGAAAAAATCGGTATGTTGCGCCAGCCATTCGGCAACCCGATCGGGATCCAGTGTCTGGCGAGGCTCGGGGACCTGGGCGCGTGACATGCGGTGGTTCTCCTGTGAATCCCTGACGAGACAGCAGCCTGTCCCGCCGTGTCTTTTTATTAGTTCAAGGCGACGCGCCCTTCGAAGACGCGTTCGGCCGGGCCGGTCATGACGATGGGTGTTTCGCCGCCTTTCCACTCGAGCGTCAAGCGGCCGCCGCGAAGTTCCACGTCGACGGGGCTTTGCAGCACGCCTCGGCGAATACCGCAGGCCACCGCCGCGCAGGCACCGGTCCCGCAAGCCAGCGTCTCGCCGACGCCGCGCTCGTAGACGCGCAGGCGGATGGCGTGAGGGGAAACGATCTGCATGAATCCGATATTGGCCTGGCGCGGAAAGCTGGGGTGGTGCTGCAGCTTCGGCCCCAGCTCACCGACCGGGGCGGCGTCGACGTCGTCGACCTGCAACACGGCATGCGGGTTGCCCATCGAGGCGACGCTGAACGTGACGCTCCGGTCGTCGATATCGAGATGGTGCGATGTTTCGTCGCGATCGGCGACGAACGGTATATCCGCCGGCGCGAAGCGGGGCGTGCCCATGTCGACCCGCACCCGGCCGTCGTCGTCGACCTTCAGCGATAACGGGCCGCCCAGGGTCTCGACCTGGAACTCGCGCTTGTGGGTCAGGCGCTGGTCGATGACGAAGCGGGCGAAGCAGCGGGCACCGTTACCGCAGTTCTCCACCTCGCCGCCGTCGGCGTTGAAGATCCGGTAGCGGAAATCCATGTCCGGCTTGCGCGGCGGCTCCACCAGCAGCAACTGGTCGAAACCGATGCCGAAGTGACGGTCGGCCAGTTGACGAATCTGGTCGTCCCGCAGGTAAGCCCGCTGGGTGATCAGGTCCACCACCATGAAGTCGTTGCCCAGGCCGTGCATCTTGGTGAAGTTCAGCAGCATCAGCTCTCCCCCGGCAGCCGCGACTCCAGCGCCCACAGCGAGTCGAGGCTCTCGCGACGGCGTACCAGATGGCTTCGGTCGCCGTCGACGAGGACTTCGGCAGGGCGGCCGCGGCTGTTGTAGTTGGATGCCATGGCGAAGCCGTAGGCGCCGGCCGAGCGCACCGCCAGCAGATCCCCTTCGGCGATCGCCAGTTCGCGCTCCTGGCCGAGGAAGTCGCCGCTTTCGCAGATCGGACCGACCACGTCGTAGACGGCGCTTGGCCGCGCAGGTCGGGTATCGACGCGTTCGATGCGCTGCCACGCCTGGTACAGCGACGGCCGGATCAGATCGTTCATCCCGGCATCCACGATGGCGAAGTTCTTGGTCTCGCCGGGCTTGAGATACTCGACTCGGGTCAACATCACGCCGGCGTTGGCGGCGATGGAGCGGCCCGGCTCTAGCAGCAAGCTCAGTTCACGGCCTCGCAGGCGTTCCCGCACCGCGTGGACGAAGTCGCCAGCTGCCGGCGGACGTTCATCCTGATAGGTGACGCCCAGGCCGCCACCGATATCCAGGTGCTCGATCACGATACCGTGATCGGCGAGCCGGTCGATCAACGCGAGCAGACGGTCCAGCGCATCGAGATAGGGCGAGAGTTCGGTCAACTGCGAGCCGATATGGCAATCTAGCCCCACGACCTTGAGGTTCGGCCGTTCGGCGGCCCAGGCGTAAAGGTCGAACACCTCTTCCGCGGCCACGCCGAACTTGTTGGCCTTGAGCCCGGTGGAAATGTAGGGATGGGTCTTGGCATCGACGTCCGGATTGACCCGGATCGAGATGTTGGCGACCTGGCCGCGCTCGGCGGCGACGCGATCGAGGCGCTCGAGTTCCGGCCGCGATTCGACGTTGAAGCACTTGATGCCGACCTCCAGGGCACGTGCCATCTCGTCGGCCTGCTTGGCGACCCCGGAGAAGACCACCTTGGCCGGATCGCCACCGGCCGCCAGGACGCGCTCCAGCTCGCCCACCGAGACGATGTCGAAGCCGGCACCGAGCCGGGCGAGCACGTCGAGCACGGCGAGGTTGGAGTTGGCCTTGAGCGCGTAGCAGACCAGGTGCGGCATGTCGCCCAGGGCGTCGCTGTAGGCCCGAAAGTGCCGGGTCAGGGCGGCGCGGGAGTAGACGTAGCAAGGCGTGCCGTACTGCTCGGCCAGTTGATCCAGCGCAGTGCCCTCGGCATGCAGCACGCCATCGCGGACGGGGAAGTTGTCGGAGGTCACGGCAGCTCCTCGGCGGTCGGCGGGTTGGCTGCCGGCGCCGGGCTTGCCTGGGGCGCTGCCGGCTGACGAGGCGCCGCGTCGGGGTCGCTCTCCGTGGGCGTCTGCCTGGAGGAGGCTGGCTGCGACGGTTCGTAATCCCCCTGCGGGTCGTAGGTCTTCGAAGCCTCGCTGTCGCCGGGCAGGTAGAGCGGGCCTTTCTGGCCGCAGCCGGCGAGCGCCAGCAGCATCGTGGCCAGGGCGATGGCGAGTGCGGCGTTACGCGACATGACGGCTCTCCTGCAGCGTGGCGAGCGCATCGCGGGCGCGCTGGGCGGCGGCGCGAACCTGGTCGGGCGCGGTTCCACCGATATGGTTGCGGGCGGCGACCGACCCTTCCAGCGTCAGCACCTCGAAAACATCTTCGCCGATCACGTCGGAGAAGCGCTTGAGTTCCTCGAGCGACATCTCGGAGAGATCCTTGCCCTGCTCGATGCCGTAGGCGACCGCCTTGCCGACGATCTCGTGGGCATCCCGAAACGCGACACCGGCCCTGACCAGGTAGTCGGCGAGATCGGTGGCGGTGGAGAAACCGCGCCGCGCCGCCTCGAGCATGTTGTCCGGCTTGGCCACCAGCGCCGGCGCCATGTCGGCGAAGGCGCGCAGACACCCCTTGACCGTGTCGAGGGTGTCGAACAGCGGCTCCTTGTCCTCCTGATTGTCCTTGTTGTAGGCCAGCGGCTGGGACTTCATCAGCGTCAACAGGCTCATCAGGTGGCCGTAGACCCGGCCGGTCTTGCCGCGTACCAGCTCCGGCACGTCGGGGTTCTTCTTCTGCGGCATGATCGACGAGCCGGTGCAGAAGCGGTCCGGCAGATCGACGAAGTCGAACTGGGCGCTGGCCCACAGCACCATCTCCTCGCTCATCCGCGACAGGTGCATCAACAGGATGCTGGCGAAGGCGGTGAACTCGATGGCGAAATCGCGATCGCTCACCGCATCCAGCGAGTTCTCCGCCGGACGGTCGAAGCCCAGCAGCTCGGCGGTGACGTGGCGGTCGATGGGGTAGGTGGTGCCGGCCAGCGCCGCCGCGCCCAGCGGCAGCACGTTGACCCGCTTGCGACAGTCGAGCAGGCGCTCGTGATCCCGCGTCAGCATCTCCTGCCACGCCAGCAGATGGTGGCCGAAGGTCACCGGCTGCGCCGTCTGCAGGTGGGTAAACCCGGGCATGATGGTATCCGCCTCGCGGTCGGCCAACTCGATCAGGCCGCTGCGCAGGCGCGCGAGTTCGGCGGCCACGGCGTCAATCTCGTCGCGCAGGTAGAGCCGGATATCGGTGGCGATCTGGTCGTTGCGCGAGCGCCCGGTATGCAGCTTCTTGCCGGTGATGCCGATCTTGTCGGTCAGCCGCGCTTCGATGTTCATGTGGATGTCTTCGAGGGCGATCGACCACTCGACGTCGCCGCGTTCGATCTCCGCTTCGATGGCGTTGAGGCCATCGACGATACGGTCCCGCTCGTCGTCGGTCAGGACGCCGACCCGGGCCAGCATGGTGGCGTGGGCGATCGAGCCGCGAATATCGTGGTGATAGAGACGCTTGTCGAACGGGATCGAAGCGGTGAAGGCGGCGACGAATGCATCGGTGGGTTCGCTGAAACGTCCGCCCCAGGATTGGTTGGTTGCCTGCGTCATCGAAAATCGAGCTCTGCGTGGTCTACGGGTGAAAACTGCGAAACGATTGCCCGAGTGTATCAGAGACAGCGTCGGCATAGGACGCTGAAACTCGCGGTCGAACGGCGGGATGCAAGGTCTGTCCCGCGGCACCCGGTCGCCGTTTTTACTCGGTGGGTGACTGCTTTATCATGGGCCAATGAGGTTCGCGCAGACGAACACCCACTTGATGACGAATCCTGAAGCGCCTGCCCAGGCGTTTCGGGGCGTCCATCCCACTCGGAGAATGGCGTGCTCGACGCTAACAGATTGAGAATCGCAACCCGCAAGAGTGCCCTGGCGCTATGGCAGGCCGAACACGTCAAGGCGCTGCTCGAACATCATCATCCGCACCTGACCATCGAACTGGTGCCGCTCTCCACCCGTGGCGACCAGATCCTCGATACGCCACTGGCCAAGGTCGGCGGCAAGGCGCTGTTCGTCAAGGAGCTCGAGGAGGCGATGCTCGACGGTCGGGCGGATCTGGCCGTTCACTCGATGAAGGACGTGCCGATGCAGTTCCCCGAAGGACTCGGGCTCTCGGTGATCCTGGAGAGTGGGGCACCCACCGACGCCTTCGTCTCCAACGCCTACGCCAGCGTCGATGCGCTGCCCGAGGGGGCGCGGGTGGGGACGTCCAGCCTGCGCCGCGGCCTGCAGGTCAGCGCGCGGCGGCCGGATCTCGAGGTGCTCTCGCTGCGGGGCAATGTCCAGACGCGCCTGGGCAAGCTCGACGCCGGCGATTTCGAGGCGATCATCCTGGCCACGGCGGGGCTGGAGCGGCTCAAGCTCGCCGACCGGATCACCGCGGAGCTCACGCCGGAGGAGAGCCTGCCCGCCTGCGGCCAGGGGGCGCTGGGCATCGAGTGCCGCCATGACGATGCCGAGCTGGTCTCGCTGCTGGCGCCGCTGGACCACACTGCGACGGCAACCCGGGTGCGTGCCGAGCGGGCGCTCAATACGCGCCTGGATGGCGGCTGCCAGGTACCGATCGGCGGCTACGCCATGCTCGAGAACGATGGCGATACGCTCTGGCTGCGTGGACTGGTGGGGCATCCGGACGGCTCGACCGTGCTGCGCGCCGAGGGCCGAGGGTCGGCCATGGAGCCCGAGTCGCTGGGAATCCGGGTGGCGGAAGAGCTGCTGGCCCAGGGGGCCGGCGAGATCCTCGCCGAAGTCTACGGGGGCGTTGGCGGCGAGTGATGGCAGGCCGCGTACTGCTGACGCGCCCTGGCGAGCGCGGTGAGGTCCTGGCGCGGACGCTGGAAAGGAGCGGCCTGGTGACGGCCGCGCTCGACATCCTGCGCCTGGAGCCCTTGGCGCTGTCGGATAGCGGCCGGGCGGCACTGCTCGATCTCGATCAGTTCCACGGCATCATCGTGGTCAGCCCGCAGGCGGCGACGTGTCTTGCCGAGGCCATTGCGTCATACTGGCCGCAGTTGCCGCAGGGGCTGCGTTTCTACGCCGTCGGCGAAGCCACTGCGGAGCGGCTTTACACGGAGTTGGGCGTGCCGGCGGTCCTGCCCCCACGGGCGAGCGGCGAGCACAGCGAAGCACTGCTGGAAGTGGCGTCGCTCAAGGCGGTGGCCGGCAAGCGCCTGTTGCTGGCCCGGGGCGAGTCGGGGCGGGAGCTGCTGCCGGAACGGCTGCGAGAGCGAGGGGCCGATGTCGAGGTCCTGGCGCTCTACCGGCGCCATTACCGGGCGCCCTCCTCGCCCGCCAAAGGGTGGCTCGAACAGGGCGATTTCGCCGCATTGGTGGTGACCAGCGGGGAAATATTGCAACATTTGGTCACGTGGTGTGGCCCGGTTGCGTTGAACCAACCGCTAATCGTCTCGAGTCCGCGGTTGGCTACACTGGCGGGGACATTGGGATTCGGCTCGCTTCACGTGGCGTCGGGCGCCTCTCCCGCGGCATTGAACGCAGAGATTCGCGCGGTGCTCGGTCCAAAGGGCGCCACCTTCGATCAGGGTGATCACGGAAAAGGCTAGCGATAGATGAGCAAGCAGAGCAAAGATCAGCAACCGCAGTCGGCTCCGGCCTCCGATGGCGAGAAGGCGCCGGACGGCCAGGCCAAGCCGACTGGGCAGGGGTCGAAGACAACGGCGTCCGAGACGGTGGATACCGGCAATGACCGGGCGCCATCACCCGCCAGTCCCGCCGACAAGACGGGGGCGACCGATCCGATCAAGCCCGATGTCGCCCAGCCGGTTGCCGCCGACGATGCGACCGGCAAGCCGGGCACCGCGAGCGATGCGACAAGCGCGTCCAGCGGCTCCACCGACGCAACCAGCGGCTCCACCGACGCAACCGACAAGCCCGCTCCCGCTACCGGCAGCAAGTCGAAATCGGCAGGCAAGTCCAAGGCAGGGGCCGGTCGGGGGGCCGGGACCACGACATCGAGCGCTACCCCCTCGGCGACATCCGGTGCCGCCGCCCAGTCCAAACCCACCAGTAACTCCTCCAGCCCCGCCGGCAAGGCCGCTTCGGGCGGCGGCCAGCCACCCTCCGGCCGTGGCGCGAGCTCGGGTGGCGGCGGGCGCGGCGCCGGCGGCAAACTGGGCCTGCTGGCCCTGATCCTGGTAATCCTGCTGGCGATCGTCGTGGCGTTCGTCGGCTACCGGGGGTGGCAGAAACTGCAGGCACAGCAGGCGCAGTTGAGCCAGATCGGTACCAACAGCACGACCCTCGATCAGCTCGAATCGAAAGTCGGCGAGCTTGACCAGAACCGCCAGCAGAACCTGAAGATGATGCGTGGCGAGTTCGATCAGTATCGCCAGAGTCTCGACAATACGCTGGACAAGGTGCTCAAGGAGCTGGCGCAGCAGCAGCAGGCCGATCCGCGCGAATGGCTGCACGCCGAGGCCGAATATCTGCTCCGTCTGGCCAATCAGCGGCTTCAGCTCGAGCGCGACGTCAAGGGTGCCAAGGCGCTGTTGAAGGCGGCGGACGATCGACTGCGTGAAGCCGACAACCCGGCTCTGGTGCCGGTTCGTCGCGCCATTCAGTCCGAGCTTGCCTCCCTCGACTCCGTGCCGGTGATCGACCGCACGGGGCTCTATCTCGCCTTGATGGCGCAGCAGGAGCAGCTGGCGCGGCTGCCGCTCAAGCAGGACATCGAGGAGATCGCCGCCGGCAAGGGCGACGCCAAGCCTACCGGAGGCTGGCGCCAGCAGCTGGCAACGCTGGGTCGCGAACTCAAGGACCTGGTGACCGTGCGGCGACACGATCAGCCGCTGGAGGCCCTGATCACGCCGGAACAGGAATCCTATCTGCGCCAGAACGTGCGGCTGCTACTGGAGCAGGCGCAACTGGCCCTGCTGAAGTCCGAGCCCGAGCTCTATCAGGCCAGCCTCGACAAGGCGACGGAACTGGTCGAGGGCTACTACGACACCGATAACGACGGCGTCGCCAAATCGATCGACAAGCTGAAAAGCCTGCGTGATCAGGATGTGCGTCCGGAGCTGCCGGACATCAGCGAATCCTCGCAGCTGCTCAAGCGTTTCATCGAGCAGCGCTTCGGCAACGGCGGGGGGGCGCAGGGTGGCTCCCAGGGCAGTTCCCAGGGCAGCGACTCGCCAAGCGGTAGCGCGACGAACCAGGGATCGGCACAGGGAGAGGGCGCATGAGAAAGCTGATCCTGCTGATCGTCTTCGGTCTGGCGGTCGGCGCGCTATTCGGGCAGTTGATGCAGTCGCTGCCGGGCTACTGGTTCATTCGCGTCGGCGACACCTCGGTCCAGACCTCGTTCTGGTTCGGCTGCGTCCTGCTGCTCGCTTCCTTCCTGGTACTGCATTTCCTGCTGCGGGCGCTGATGCGCCTGCGTCGTCCGGTCAGCCGGCTCAAGGTGTGGAATAGCCGCACGCGCCACCGCACGGCGATGAAGCGTACCGTTCGAGGGCTGGTGGCACTGGCGGAGGGGCGCTGGAAACGGGCCGAGAAGTCACTGACCAAGGCGGCCGACGACTCCGGCACGCCGCTGGTCAACTATCTCTCGGCGGCACTGGCGGCCCATTACCAGGGGCGCTACGAGCAGGCCGACGTCCTGCTCAAACGGGCGCATCACAGTACCGAGGGCGCCGATACCGCGGTCGGTCTGGTGCAGGCGCAGTTGATGCTGGATCGCCAGCAGTTCGAGGAGGCGCTGGCGACACTGACGCGGCTCGAACAGCAACTGCCGGAACACCCGCAGGTGCTCAAGCTGCTCAAGCAGGCCTATCTCAGTGTCAATGACTGGGACGGCATGCGCCGGCTGCTGCCGCGTCTCGACAAGCACCGCCTGATCACCGAAGACGAGCGTCAGGCCCTCGATCAGCGCGTCTACCGGGAGCTGCTGGTCCAGGCTGCGCAACAGGAGGGCAACCTGACCCGGGTCCGCTCGCTATGGGCGGACATGCCGGATAACCTGCGCGGCGACGTCGAGCTGGTGGGGCTCTATGCCGAAGCGTTGATCAAGGGCGGCGAAGAGGGCGACGCCGAACGCCTGCTGCGCAATGCGCTCAAGGAGCACTGGGATACGCGACTGGTGCTGCGTTACGGTCTGCTCAACGTCGATGCGGCGCGCCAGCTGGTCTACGCCGAGAAGTGGCTGCAGGAGCGACCCAACGACCCCGATCTGCTGCTGACGCTCGGCCGCCTGTCGCTGCGCAATGCCTATTGGGGCAAGGCGCAGGAGTACTTCGAAGCGAGCCAGCGCCAGCGCCCGAGTGGCGTCGTCTGCGCCGAGCTGGCCAGGCTCTACGCCAACCTCGGCGATCACAGCAAGAGCCAGCTCTATTATCGCCAGAGCGTGACGCTGCTGGACAAGTCGCTACCCGCGCTGCCGCAGCCCAGCGACATGACACGCTGACTTTCGGCCTTCGACCGATTGCTCTCCTCGGCGCCTGCGGGCGCCTTTTTTGTGGCCAGGGGTCGGCGTGATTTCCCTGTCCGCCCGAGCGAAACGGTATCTTCACCAGGAGCAAGACCCCATGCACTACGGTATCGATGTCGGTGGAACCAAGACCGAGATCGCGATCTATGACCGGGACTGGGCATGTCTCGAACGCTGGCGTGAGCCGACGCCCTCCGACGACGCCGAGGCCTTTCTGGCGCTGCTGGCCGCGATGGTGCGGGAAGCGGACCGCCGCTGTGCCGGCCGGGGGACGCTGGGGCTCGGGTTCCCGGGCGTGCTCGATGAGCGCGGCCACCTGATCACGGCGAATCTGCCGGGGCTGCGCCCGCTGGTGCTCGAGACGGCGCTTGCCGCAGTCCTCGATCGGGCCTTCGTGATCGAGAACGACAGCCGCTGTTTCATGGTCTCGGAGGTCGGCCCCGGCGGGGCGGCGGAGGGTGCGAGGCACGCCTTCGGCGCGATCCTGGGGACGGGCGCGGGAGGTGGCGCCATCGTCGACGGCCGACTTCTCAGCGGCGCAGGCCGGTTCGCCGGCGAATGGGGGCATCTGCCCCTCTCCGCCGCCACGGCGAGACGTTACGACCTGCCGTGCATCACCTGCGGCTGCGGCCTGGCGGGTTGCCTGGAGACCTACATCGCCGGGCCCGGCCTGGCGAGGTTGCATCGTCATTTCGGCGGTGCCTCGGCGTCCGCCGAAGCGTGGCACGCGGCCTGGCAGGCGGGTGAGGAAGCGGCGCAGCGGGCCCGGGCGTGTCACCTCGATCTGCTGGGTGGCGCCCTGGCCAACGTGGTCAAGCTGCTGTCGCCGCAGGTGATCGTGATTGGGGGCGGCCTGTCGACCGTGGAAGGGCTGTTGGAGGCGCTACCGGCAGCGATATCGATGCACCTGTTCCCGGGGGTCGAGACGCCGGAAGTCGTCGGCTCCCGACTGGGGGCATCGAGTGGCGTACGCGGCGCGGCGATGCTGGGCGCCGCCGCTTCGGGAGCGTCGGGGACGAACGGAGATAAAAAAGGCCGCCCGTAGGCGGCCTGGAAAAGCGCGGACTGGACCGACTCAGCGAGGGTCTTCTGCCTCGTCACCGTCGACATCGTCGTCGGTGGGCTTGCGGTGCGTACGGTCCTTGGCCTCCTGGTCCGGCGTCTTCTTCGACTGGCTTTCACCCTCGATCGCTGCAGGCGCCCCGGTCTCGTGAGACTTGGGCTGGCCGGCGGGACTTCCGTCGATCGTGAAGTCTTCCTGCATGATGCGCAGGTTGGCGGGCGGTGCCGAGCCGGTGCGATCCTGGCCGAAGTAGAGCGTGGTATGCGGGAACGGGATCTCGATACCGGCCTTGTCGAAGTAGAGCTTGACCAGACGGTTGAAGGCTCGGCCGACGCCCCACTGGTCGCCCGGCGTGGTCTTGATCACCACGCGGATATTGACCGAGCTGTCGGCGAGCGCAACGACACCGGCGACGGTCATCGGCGCCAGCAGCTTGTGGCCGTGCTCCTCGCTGGCCTGAAGGTCGTCGAAAGCGGCCTGCAACTGCTCGATGGCGTAATCGATGTTCTCGCGATAGGCGATGCCGTACTCGCCGACGTGGTTACCGAATTCGCGCATGTAGTTGGAGACCGTATCGACCGACGAGAACGGCACGATGTGGTAGGTGCCCGACAGGTCGCGGATCGCCACCGAGCGGATGCTGACGCGCTCGGCGGTACCGGTGATCCCGCCCACGGTGACCACGTCGCCGGTGTTCATGGCGTTCTCGAGCTGAATGAAGACGCCGGTGATGACATCCTGCACCAGCTTCTGAGCCCCGAAGCCGATCGCCAGACCCAGTACCCCGGCGCCGGCGATGAGCGGCCCGATGTTGATACCGATCTGCGACAGCACGATCATCACGGTCATGATGATCAGGGTGATCGCCAGGGCGTTGCGGAACAGGCTCATCAAGGTCTTGGCTCGCGCGGTGGGGGCGCCGCCACCGGTGTCCGGATTGAGATAGTTCTCGATCAGGCTGGCAAGGGCGATCCAGACGATGGCGGCAATGATCAGGATCAGGATCACCTGAATCACCGTCGCGACGACGTGCGATCCCGAGTCGCTGGCGTACCAGGCGGCGAGATCGAACGCCTTCCAGGCATCGAACGTATACATCACCACGGCTATCAGGATGATGGCGCGGATGATCTTCAGCAGCGTCGGGATGTAGGAGTTGAGGCGAGTCTCGAGCAGTGGCAGCCGGGAGCGCATGTTCTCGCCGAGGTCGATACGTCGGCCGATCAGCTGGGTCAGCAGGCCGGATACCAGCATGCCGATGCCGATGTAGACAATCGTCTTGAGCGTTGCGATCAGCACGAATGGCAGCGCTGTCTCGGGATGCAGCAGGGTCACGGCGAACACCATGATGGCGTAGAGCAGCGCGAGAACGTGCCAGATCCGGGCGAACAGGCGCAGTGTCACGCGGGAGGCGGACATCTGCGCGGTGTCGGCCTTGGCGACGATCATGTCGCGGACGCCGGTGCGATGCCTGAGGATCACGCCTATCGCCCAGATCAGCGCGATGAGCATGATCAACACGCTCACGGCCTTGCCGAACGCGAGCGGAAGATTGGCGTTCAGTATCGGCACGACGACCAGCATGCCGTAGCCCACGAAGCCGGCCAACGTTGCCAGGAAGCGGTTGCAGCGCTTCGCCTGGGCAGCCTCGATCGAGACCAGACGCAGCCCCTCGTGCTGCGACGAGAAAAGGACGCGCAGTGCGCACTTGAACAGCTCGATCATGAGGAAGGCATTGAGGAACAGCGAGAACCGGGTATTGAGGCTGCCGCTCTCGCCGACAAGAAAGGTCGCGACCAGATTGCCGGCCACGTAGGCAAGCACGATGACGATGACATCGACGATGGCGGCCAGTATCACGGCGACGATGACCCGGGGCAGATGGCTACGACCGTCACCCTGCATGGCCCACTGGCTGAACTTCGAGAAAAACGGGCGTGCGATCCGGCGCAGAATCAGGAAGACGGCCACGGTCGCGATGATGACCAGCGCGAGATCGATCGCCGCGCTGAGGAAGTCGTTCATGTTGAACGATGGGCCACTGCTGGCCGCCGCGTCGCCACTGGTGAAGAAGCCGCCGATCATGGCAGCGAGGCTGGTGAATTGTCCGCCGATATCGCCAGCGATATCGCTGGTCATCTGCGCCATTCTGCGCGGGAAGGAGTCCGTGGCGGCGGCGCCCTTTTCATTGCCGTTCGAGGCCGTCGATTCCTGGCCGCTTCCGGGGGCTTCCGTGGTGCCACCGCCAGCGTCATTCGCGCCGGATTCCTGAGTGTCGCCGGACTCCTGCTGAGCGGCCAGTTGCCGCAACTGGTCGATCAGCGCCTGTCGCGACTGGGCGTTCTCGAGCAAATCCGCCATGGTGGAATAAGCCGGGCCATCCTGAGCACTCTGCCCTTCGGAGCCACTTTCCTGAGCCAGTGTCGGGCCAGCGAATATCAAAAATAATAGCAACAGCCAGCGACTGAGCCAGCGATCGGGGCGAAGGACTGTCAAGCTCCAACCTCCTGTCTAGTGATCGAATCGTTCCCGGGGCGTCTCGGCAGCGCTCGACGACCCCTAACCATTTTTAGGATAACACTTTATCGCGGTCGACCAATCGACGCGTCGGCGTGAATCCGGGTGTCTTGTGAGGCTAGCCGATCTAGGCGTGTTTTCCAGAATCGCGGGCGTCGGACTCTGCTTTTCACGCTGCATCGGGGGCGTGCCAGGTCGATTCTCGGCACCAATCGCCGCCGGTTCTCGTCGAGATGACCTTGTCATCGATGACCTCGCCACGCTGACAAATTTCATGCTCGACGGGCGATGTCGGGTCAGGTTGGCGCTGGGATATAGTGACGAACGACCGGGAGCTCAGGGCGGCACACTGCGCTTCGTTACGACGTTTTGAATGAAGCATCCTGCTCGCTATCTTCCGTTGCCAACTACCAGGGACTGTCATGAGTTCAACATCCTTCGCCGAGCGCATCGAGCAGATACCCGAGCTGGTTGTCCAAGCCGAAGAGCGGCTGGCACGTCACGATTTCACTGGCGCCATTGCGCTGCTGGAGCCCGCATTTCGAGCCGGCATCGACAGTCTGGATCTCTCCTCTGCGCTGATGCAGGCCTACGAAGGCGCCGGAGATATCGCCAAGCAGGAAGCACTGATGGCGGTCGTGCTGCGAAAATCCCCCCAACCGCCGCTCAAGCTGAGCATCGCCTACGCCGAGGCGGCGATGAGACGTGGCGACTGGTCCAGCGCGGTACAGCGGTGGCAATCGATACTCGATCACCAGGCAAGCTTTCCTCCTCAGGTCTATCTGCGCCAGGCCCGCGCCCTGCTGGCGGCGAAGCAGTTCACGGCAGCGCTTGGCGTGGTGGACCTGGCGCTGGAGGCACGTCCCGATGACCCGGTGCTGGTAGACCTCAAGAGCGTCATTGCCAGTCAGAAGGCCAAGAAGTATCAAGTGGTGGTCCAGCCGCTAGAGGCCGCGTCCGCGCTGCACTGGGAGATCGTCGACGGCCAGCGGCAGATCGCGGCGCTGGAAACCTTCCGCCGTTACCGGGTGGGGGGGCGGGTCGACGTGCCCCCGGATCGGCAGCCCGAACTGATTGCCATCGGCCCCGAGGGTGAATCTTCTCTGCCTCTCGAGCGAAAGCCGCAAGCGGGGGTGGACGCCGGCGCCTGGCTGTTCGAGCACTCGCTGGATATCGCCGCGGGAGTGACCCTTGGCGTTCGCGACGGGAATGGTGAGCTGCTGCAGTGCGTTAGGCTCTCGGTCGCGCCGGTGATGGAGGTGGTCGAGGGGCGGGAAGGATGGCTGTTCCTGGCCAACGATACCAACGCGAGCGTCGACCAGTTCACCGGCAGGAAGCGCCTGAGTGACGAGGAGAGGTCGCAGTGGCGATTTTTCGCTGCCGGACTCGCACCGTTACAACGGCAGCGCTCCCTGCTGTTCTTGATCGCCAACTCCAAGGAGATGGTCCGGCCGGAACATTATCCGTACGAAAGAGCCGAGGTTACCATCACCGAGCAGGTATCGGCGCTGCTGGATGAGGGCGGGATAGATTACTGCAATCCCGTCGCCGCGATGCAGGCGGAAGTGGACAGCTACTACCCTACGGACACCCATTGGAGCGGTCGCGGTGCCTACCTTGCCTTCGCCGCCTGCATGCGCCACTTCGGATACGACGATGACTTCGAGTCGCAATACGTCTTCGAAAAACGGGAGGTAGTGGGCGATCTGGGATCGAAGAGGGAACCTCCAGCCAAATCCTCGTCGACCGTCGCCGTCTTCCGGGAAAAGAGCGGCGTATTCTGCCGCTTTTCCAACTATCTGCCGGGGACCGGCAACATCACGATCTTCGAGAACGCCCGGCCGATCCACGACCGAACCCTGGTCATCTTCGGGGGATCATCGGCGGGCGCGGGCGGCTTCGCGACGCTGTTTGCCAACGTCTTCCGGCGGGTCGTCGTGGTCAATCTGCCGGGCAGTTACGTGCACGAGATCGTCGATCGCGAAGCCGCGGATCATGTGATCCTGCAGACCAACGAGCGTTACCTGACAACCCCCGGTCGGATCGTGAAGACGCTGGCCGAGGCTGAGCTCGAGCGGGTGACGCGGGCGATACCGGCGGCCGGGAGAGCCAAGCTGATGGAGAGGATGGGCCGATTCGACCCCTGCGAGCCCTATCACGGCTTCATGAAGACCCTGCTGGCGGGATGAGATCGTCGGTGTCGCGGACCGCAATGGCATAGCTGACGTCAGGTCACAAAAAAAGCACCCGATCGGGTGCTTTTTCATGTTTGGTGGAGGCGGGGTCCACTGAAAAGCTCGTCTATGCGTCAGTTAAGAAAGCATTTTTCATAATGCGTGATCCGGTGTGCCCCCAGATATGCCCCCGTTGAGGGAGGTATGTAAGGATGGGGCGAAACAACCCACCCTTTGCCACCGTGTAAGAGATACGGACGCCAAATAGGGGGCGCACAGTGTGCGTACCCTCAAGGGCGCGATTTCAAATCGCACCCTTCCACCGCGTGTATGCCTACATGATCGATCGCCACAATGGAAAAGGACTCCGAGATGTTTGTGTCGTTGAGAAGTCGGCCAGCCGCCGAACTAAACCGCTGGTTCTCAAGTAGCGCGGCGTGAAACTCTTTGACCCTCCGCCCTTCTGCAGCTTGTGGCCATAGCTCGTATAGGCGCGGGTAGCCGGGGGCATCGTTGCTCAGTTCGGACGGCGTATAGGTATGCCCTTGATCGACTCGGAGGGGGGCGAAGTCATTGGCGCGTTGATAGATGAAGGCAATCACTCTGCCCTCTGACGAGCTCCACCCCGCGTGAATGACGATGAGATCGGCCACATCCGTTGCGACGGGTATCTTCACGATCTCGCGCAAAGCGTCAGGCGCCCATTGGGCAACTTCACTGATATCACCTTCGGGCATGGCTGCAAGGCGAGCCCTCCAAAGCATTGCGTGCAGGAAGGAGCCGGCGGCGCCGACAACCATCTTCCTGTCGTGGCATAAGTGCAGCTTCTCCACTGACTCGGGGAGTTCCTTGGACGTCGACGCTAACGCGTGATCTTGAGACATCCAGGCGCGCTCTGCTGTAATCGTGAGGTTAAGCGTGGTCATGGTGCAGACCTCTGCCCGATGTTCAGCCGGCCGCAAATTGGTGTGGCGGCGCCCACAGCGACTTTTGCCCAAAGCCCGTATGAGCCTGGCACTAGAGAAGCTGCGTATGCTGCTGCTGCCGCCATGCCTATCTGAAGCACTGCGGAAGTGATGCTGTCGTCCCGCGGCGTGCTCACGATCGTCAGCTCGCCCCCGCTCAGTGGTTCATCCCAGCGACAACGTGGAAACGGTTGCCCATTCCACTGGACACTTACCGACTCGACGACATTGGGAATGATCCGGTTCACGGTCTCGCCTTCGGAGACGTAGGCCTCTACGGTGTCAGCTCGCAGGGGATTGGGGCGGGCGACTATTCTGATATCCGGCATCACAGCACCTCGTGCGATCGGTAGGGGTTCAGCAGCAGATGAAACGTGGCGTTCTCGTACAGCGCCCGGTCATTCTGCCGCTCGCGATGCTCGTACAGGTCGCCGACCAGCAGAAGGACGGCGGCGCGCACGGGCGCCGGCATTGGCTCGGGCAGGTCATCGCCAAGGTAGCCGGCTACGTGGCCCTCAGCGGCCGCCAGCAGCCCGGTAATGTAGGCGTCGTCGTAGTCCTCGGGGATTCGGAGATGGTCCTTTGCTTCCTGCAGCGTGACGGTCGTCATATGAAATACACCTCAGTTTCGATATCGGCGGGCTCCTCAGCCCCCTGGGCGGCGCCCATTGCCATCGCCAGCGCCTGAATGCCGTCGATGCGCCCGGTTCGCCGCGACTTGTCCAGCTTGCGAGCGCCGGCCGGATCGGTGACGGCGACGGCGTTGGCCGCGCACATCGTCAGCACCGGGTGATTGCCGTGGGCAATGCGACCGTTCAACAGCTCGGCCTCGAGCGCATCAAGTGCCGGCGCCATATCTCGGAAGCCTTGGCCGTGCGGTACCAGCGGGAGCTCGATACCCAGCCGGTCGAGCTCCTTACGGAAGATGTCGATTCGCCAGCGGTCGAAGGCCAGCGCGTGCAGATCCACGTCCTGCAGAATGTCCGCCAGCTCGGCGGCCACTGCCTCATAGTCCACGGTGGCACCGGGCGTGGTACGAAGCAGCCCTGAACGCGCCCACACGTCATAGGGCGCCCGGTCTGCCTTGGCGCGGTCGAATAGCCCCTGCTCTGGCGTCCAGAAGTACGGGCGCACCTGCCACACGCCGCCGACCTTGCCCACCAGCACCAGCGCGGTGAGGTCGGTTCGGGCCGACAGGTCTAGCCCGCCATAGACCGGGCCATCGAATGGCTCGGGCGTCTCGGCGCAGCCAGCCCATACGTCCGGGCTGATGAACGGGCTATCCAGGCTTACGCGCTGATTCAGCAGTAGGTTACGGGCGGTGTTCGACATACTCGGCATCCGCTCGGCCTGCGCCATCTGCTCGCGCATATCGTCCTGACTGCGGAAGATGCCAAGCGCTGGATTGGCAGCCTTCCACGCCTCCTCGTCCATCAGGTCGCAGCCTTCGGGCGCGGCGTAGAGTCGGCAAACCGTGCGCGGGTCTTTCGAGCGCAGGGCGTCGTCGATCCATTGGCTCAGCAGGTCGGCATCGTTCGCTGCCTGCGTGCTGATCGTGATCAGTAGCGGGCTCTCGTGGGCGCCTTGGCTGGTCGTGATCGCGTCCACGAAGTCGGACTGTGGCCCGCGCACCTGGCCCACCTCGTCGAGGATGGCCAGCACCGGCGACAAGCCGTGCGCCGTCTTGCCATCGGCCGCCAGCGCCTTGAACTCGGTATTCATCGTCAGCCCGATGAGGCGCTTGCCACTGGGCACGATCCTCACGATGCGCGAAAGCTCCGCCGACTGCTGCACCATCTTGGACGCGAGGTTGAACACCAGCGCCGCCTGATCGCGGCTCAGCGCGCCGGAGACGAGCTGGCTATTCTGCTTCGCCTCGGGCCCCACCAGGTGGGCCAGTAGCAGGGCGGCGATCAGCCCGGTCTTGCCGTTTTTGCGGCCCACCGACAGGATCGCGCGCCGCGTGCCGGCCGGGTTGTCGTAGATGTCGCGGATAAACCGCTGCTGGAAGTCCGCCAGCACCATCGGCTTGCCAACGCCGGCACCTTCAGGCGTGACGCAGTAGCGCTCGATGAAGCGAATCACGCGATCGGCGCGAGTCATTGCAGCGCCCTCGGAATCAGGTCGTCGTCATCGTCGATACCCTGGCGGGCGCCACGCTCGAGTGCTGCGCCCTTGTGGATGTCCTGCGACTTGCCCACCACGCTGATCGTGTCGACCTTGAGTTGGCGGGCCATTGCCAATGCTCGCCGGCTCACCTTGTCCAGCAGTGTGCAGGCCGGGTTGATTTGATCGCCTAGAATCATGCCGTTCTCGTCGATGTAGGCCTCCAGCTCGGCGATATCGCCATAGGCGCGGGCCAGTTGCCCGGCCAGCATCAGGTCGGCTTCGGTCCACGTGTCACGCGCTCGAGCGGTCACGATGGCGTCCCACGCCGGGCGGTCACGGTCGCGCACGCGCACGAATGCCGGCGGCTCGATCGGCCCCATAGACGCGGCCTGGGCAGCCGTCACAGCGGCCTTAGCGCTGTCGGATCGATGGCGGCGTGGCGTGGATTTCATGGCAGTTACCGATAAAAGCGACCTTTGGCGGCGGTGTGGGCCGGGTCAGTTGCTGGTGATTTTTCGCCACGGATGATCCGGGTCGAGCGGCATTCCGCTCGTGTCGCATCCGATGACGGCCGCGCCGCGCCCCTGAGTCTCTGCCATCGTCTTGCGTGAGTGGCACTCGTGGCACAGTGGCTGCAGGTTCTCGCGGCTGTTGTCGTCCGTGTAGTCGCCCTCGGCGTTGTCGATGTGGTCGACATCGGTAGCCGGGGTGACGATGCCCAGCGCCACGCACTGGCGACACAGCGGCTCCTCGGCCAGCACCTGGGCACGCAGCTTGCGCCATGCCGCGCTACTCAGCGGTACGCGGCGCTGCTTCTTGACGGGGCGCATCGTCGATACCCTCCACGGTGGGCAGGTTCTCCAGGCGGCGAACCTCTGAACGCATCATCCAGCCGTCCTCGATCGAGCGCTGGTAGAACTGGGCCCGCTTGAGGCTGTCGCCGCGCAGCAGGCCTTCCACGTTGTGCTCTGCGTAGAAGGTGCCCGGATCATTGATCAACGATCGGCCCGCTGCCTGCTCCCACATCACCAGGTGCCGGCGCAGCGTGTGTGTCACGAAGTACCGGCCCAGCTCTACGGCGTTGGAGTAGTTGGCCTCGCGCAGATCCCCGATCAGGACAGGTGGCACGCGGAACAGTCGCGCCACCTCCTCGACACTCATCCGGCGGGCCTCGATCCACTCGGCATCCTCCAGCGTCATGCTGACGGTCTTGAACTCGGCACCAGCCGGCAGGACGGCGGTCTTGCCGTGGCTGCCCACACCGCCATAGCCAGCCGCCCAGCTCTCCCGAATGTCGCCGGCCTGCTGCTTGGTGGTACCGGCTTGGGTCTGGATCACCCCGGATAGCTTGGTGCCCTGGGCGAACATCCGTTCCCCGTGCGTGCGCTCGGCCAATGCCAGCCCCACGGTGTCGCGCGCCACCTGAATCGGGCTTCTGCCCATGATTCCGTCATCGGTGTGGTAGCGAAGGTGTAGCACCTCCTCGGCCAGCAGCCGGCGGATGTTGCCGCGTCGATCGCTAACCTCGTAGACCAGTGAGTCGTCGTCGGTCAGCAGCACGCTCACCCGATCCGGATGCAATGGCAGTAGGGCTTCGATGCGTCCGGTACGGCTCCACTGGATCTCGGCGTAGGCGTTACCCCTCAGCAGTACGTGACGCTGCATCATCTCGCGGAACTCGAGCGCGGTTTGCTTCGAGTTGGGCTCGGTGTGAAGCACCTTGTACAGCGGATGGGAGCGGGCTTTCTCCCGGCCATCCTCCGTGCGCCGGTAGATGTCGAGAGGCAGGCTCGCCACGCTCTCGGAAATGGCTGCCACGGCGGCATAGACAGCGGAAATACCCTCGGCGCTCGATGGCGTCACGTTCACGCCGGCTACGTCCTGAACGGCTGCCACCTTGTCCCAATAGCGGTCGTAGGCGTCTGCCCGCTTCTCGGTGCGGCGTCGGAAAAGCTTCACTGGCAGGCCTCCAGGTAGAGCCGGGCCAAGCGAATGGCACGGTGTTGGGTGTGGCGAACCTGAACGCTCGAGGCGTCGTAGGCCGGCGCGGCGGTTATCGTCACCTCGAACAGGTCGACGTCCAGTAGCTCCCGCATCGGGCGCCCGCTCTCCTCGATCCAGCTATCCCGTACCGGCAGAAAGCCGAACGAACAGCCGGCCACGTCGCCACGGGTGACCAGTGCCGCCAGATCCCGTCCCAAGGTCGTGTCGGGTAGATCGATCTCGAACGCGAGCCCGTCGGCATCTTCCGAAAGCCTCAGGCTGCCGGCGCCTACTCTCCCCAGTAGGGCGCGGCCGTCATGCTCGTAGATGGCTCGGATGTTGCGGGCTCTCGGGTCGCCCAGCGTGCGAGTGAACGCGCCAGGCCGGACGACCTCCACGAACTCGCCCAGATCGGCGGGCACGTTGAAGCGGGACACATAGCCGGTCAGCTTGCGCCCCTGAGGCTTGATCTCGTTACTGGCGCGCACTTCCATGATCAGGCTTCCGGCTTGGCGACAACGAAGCCTTGCGGGTAGCGAATCGCCACATCGGCGGTCGCCATCGCACGCACCTGAACACCGCCACGGCTGTAGGCCGGCTCGGCATACGGGTTGACCAGAATATCGAGCTCCGACCAGATCCCCAGCATCACCTGGCTGAAGTCACCCAGTAGAAGCGTTTCAGCCGGCATCTGGTTGGTGACGTTGAACGGCTTGTCGTCCATCCGGCCACCTTGCAGGAGGAAGCCGGAGCCGCTGCCCGGCACCTTCTCGGTGCTGGCGTAGGTGGTCTTGACGCCCGGCGCCGCCAGCCAGTTGATCGCCTCCAGGTTGGCCAGCTCCAGCAGCTCGGACAGACCCAGCACGCCCGCCCAGTCGCTCGGCAGGTTGGCGGTCTGGATGCCTGCGGTATTGAGGATCCCGATCGGCTCGCCATCGGCACCGGTACCGGCGAGGATGGCGCGGTCGATTTGCTCGGCGATCAGAGCGGTCAGATCACTGCGCACCAGCTCCTCGATGTCCGGGCTCGACTGCTGGATGAGCTGGCGGGACATCTCAGTCTTGCCGCCCACGTGCTTGGGCGTCAGCTTCACGTCACCAAACGACATTTGGCCTTCGGGCACTGCTTGGCCTTCCGTCACCCAGCCGGTCGCCAGCCCGGTTTTGTACTTGGGAATGGCAACATCACCGGAAAGGCCGGACAGCACGCGCACACCCAGACTGCGAGCCAGCAGCCGATTACGCAGCGCGCCGATGTAGTCCTGCGGGCGATGCTGTACCGGCACAATCTGGCTGGCGGTGCCGGTCTCGTTGGCACGGGTCTCGAGCGCCTGCATCGGAATGAACGCGCCTTGAGCCTTGCGACCCGATCGGCGTTCGGCTTCCTGGCTGTACTCGCGCTCGGCGCCATCCAGCGAGCGGCCTTCCATCTGGGCACGCATCACCTTCACCACGCTGACCTGACGCGCCAGCTTGTCCAGGTCGCCGCCAGCTTCGTTGTTCACGGGCGTGGCGACACTACGACGCTCGGCATCGGCCAGATACTCGGCTCGCTCGATTTGGCCGACCAGGTTGCGCTCCTCGGCCTTGAGAGCGTCGAAGTTCTGGATTTCTTCAGCGGTTAGATCGCGCCCCTCGTTGGAGGCGGTATCGACCAGGGTTGTCATGGCGGCGACCTTGGCGGAACGCTGCTCACGTAGGGCACTCAGTTTCATGATGATTCACCTTGTGGCGGTGTCTGGTTGGGTTGGTGGCACTGTATGAATATCCACCATAAACGCAATGATATATCGTTGCATAGGTGTTTTAAAAGTGACTCGTAATCACCTTTAAACCCCCACCGGGTGGTAACTCTAGAAGGGTGTCCAATTATTGAACGCGGTAAAAATCGAAACTCCCGAATAAGGGTTCATTTTTTGAACCCTTATTTAAAGCTGGAAGCATCCTCAACTGGATAAGGGTTCATTTTTTGCCACCGTGGGTGGCAATTTTTGAACGCGGTAAAAATCGAACGGGCAAAGAAAACCCGCCTCAAGGGCGGGTCGAAAGGACAATCTGCTTATGCCTGGGACAGCCTTCGTAGTGGAATGATGCTCGGCACCACGTCCAGATCCTTACCCGGGCAGTCGTCGATGGTGTGCCACGTGAGCGCGAACAGCGCACAGCGGGCACCTTCTCGGCCACGCCGATTCTCTCGAGTCTTGCTGATCAGGTTGCGGTCCTGCAGCTCCCTCAGAGACTTGGCCAGCGTTGCCTTAGCCATGCCGCCCCACACATCCATCATCGAGTGAGTGGCGGCCAGATTGCCGTTGTTGCGGCCGTTGTACTGGCTTCCCAGCACCATCAGCACTTTCAGGGCAGACGGTGACAACTCGCGGAAGTCCCGCTGCTCCATCAGTAGCTTGGGCAATGCGAGGAAGCCGCCGGGCGCTGATGCCCGATCACGCTTCTTCTTCGTCATGCCATCCTCCTCGGAGGCAGGGGCGTCGCGTTTCGCGACACCCCCGCGCCAGCTACTCGGTCTCGATCAGTCGATAACGCTTGATCTTGGCCTGGGGCTTTGCCGGTTGTGGATGCCACTCAGTGACGATGGAGAAGCCACGATTGCGCAAGTCTCGGACCGCTGCGGGCGCGTGGGCGATGCGTAGTTCCCACTGCAATTCCGCCGCGCTCATCGGATGACGCCTCAGCGCCTCTAGCACCCGTCCCGTCTGGGTGGTAGGATCAATATCAGATAGAGCATTCGAATGAGCCCGGCCTGGGGAGAGGCCGGGTTTTTTCGTTTCTACTCGCATGATTTTTCCTCCTCTTGAGCCTCTAGCTGCTCGATCTCGGCCTCCAGCGCATTGGCCTCATCTTCGAAGTAATCCGATCGGCGTTCCGCAATCTGGCGCCCAGCCTGGGCGACACGTTTTGCAGCCGGGTCGAACGGATCTTTCTCGATCATTGCCTCAACAGCCTTGAATAGCGCCGCGGCTTGCAGCAGGTCTTCGGATGCCAACGAAAGCTGCTCGAGCTTTAGGCTGTACTCGTCGATTCTTTGCCTGATAGCGGTCATCACGCGGCTCCTTTCTTCGTCTTGGCTGCTGCACGTTCCTCGGCGATGCGCTCGAGGTGGGTCTGTTGGTCGGAGGCAAACAGGTCGAGGTAGTCGCCAAGGATGCTGGAAGCCTCCATCAGCCCGCGTAGCGTTCCCTCGGAAACGGCGTCTTCTTCGGAGGAGGCCACCTCGCTGATCGCGGTCAGCGCGACCTGTAGGCGGCTGGACTCGAATACGAAGCGGGCCGCCATCTGCTGGGCAATCGTCAGGTCGTCGCTCATGACTGGCCCTCCTGCTTGTGGCGGGCCAGGTAGTCGATCGAATCCGCCAGGTCGGTGGCTTGATCGCTTAGCGCCATCAACGCCTCAAACAGATTCCCTCGGGTGAAGTTGGTCATTCGAGGCGGACGGCCCTCGCCGCGCTCAATCTCGTCATCCAGCAGCACGGTGGTAATGCCCGCCAGCGCTGAACCAATGCGCGCAGCGGCATCCGCGCGATGCTTGATCGCGGTAGGGGTGAGGGTCACGGTATTCATGCCGGCACCTCCTGTCCGTTATCGACGGCGGTCAGGCGGCGAGCTTTGGCGATGTGGTGGTTGTAACGCTTCAGCCGAACGGCGGCGCTGGAGTCGCTGAATAGGGCGGCTCTTGCCATAGCACGATGGGCTGCGGCGCGGTCGGACGGATTGCGGGTAGGGAATTGGCGCAGAAAGGCCATTGGGTGACTCCTGTTTGAATTGGAGTCGTCCCCGGATGCCGCCAAGCATCGAATGGGGGCGACTGTACGCAAGTTGGCGGACCGGTCAAACAGGAATCCGGCATGCCCGAAGGCATCTCGCGCACAGCCGCCATAACTGACGGGCACAAAAAAAGCGCCGTCATGGGGGGCGCTGGTGCGCCTGATTGAATTCGATCCGCCAAGATCGGTTACGGATTTTGCCGCAACGGTCTCAGCATATCGGGACGGTGAGGGTAGCGCAAGCATTAGGCAGTCTCCCCGCTGTTGCGCGCATCTTGGATGCGACTGTCGATCCACTCGCGCACTTCGTTATCGATCCACGCGACCGCTCGTGGTCCAAGGTTGACCGGCTGCGGGAACTCGCCGGACTTGATGAGCCGGTAAACACTGCTGCGGCTCAGGCCTGTTTCCTTCATCACTTCGGGAAGCCGAATCATGGCCATTGCACTTTCTCCAGGCATAAAAAAACCCGCTCGAGGCGGGTTCGGGTTTCCTTTGGGCACAAAAAAACCGCCTCGGGGGCGGTTTCTCGGATGCTGGTAATGCGGCTTTCCGGGGCGGCGGCTGCGTCTTGGCGCAGCTACACACCGTAGCTAGAACGTACCCCTTAAATGCCAAGTTGGCAATCAGGGGCACAAAAAAACCGCCTCGGTTGGGCGGCCTGTCTAGCTGTCACAGATGCCAATTGGTGAACTTCCCTACCGTTCGGCATCTGAAATACCAGCATGGAAGAAAGAATACCCAAAAAGTACCGCTTTTTAAACAACTTCTTGGAATCGCTTGGCACGCTATGGCTATTTGATGGACTCTCGTTAGCGTCGCCGCGAGAGTGTGTAGCGCAAGCAGTCCACACAATATCTACGCTTTTCAATGACTTCCGAGGTGGCGTGCTCTGTTTTCCGGCCGCAAGCATGGCACCTCATCGGCCGGCCGCCTTTGCGGTAGCCTTTGATCGATAGGTTGTCGTTTCCCATTGCTCCTCCTGTCATCTGGATATCATCCGCCAGCTTTCCGAAGCGGGACCACGTTGGGGGTGTCCTGTTTCAGGACATCCAGGTAATCGGCCCAAGCCTGCAGCATCTTTCGGCGCTGCTCGAGGTGCTGGGTTCGGTTGTAGGCCCTGCCGTTGGCATCGCGGACCGAGTGGGCCAGTTGCTGCTCGATGTACTCGCTGGGGAAGTTGAGGCGTTCCGCCAGCACCGTGCGCGCCATCGCGCGGAATCCGTGGGCGGTCATCTGGCCCTTGAATCCCATCGTGTCCAGTGCGGCCTTGATGGCGGCATTGCTCATCGGGCGGGTGTTGCTACGGGCGCCGGGGAAAACGTACCGGCTACGCCCGGTGAGCCCTTCCAGGCTGGCGAGCACTTCCACCGCCTGGGTCGGCAGCGGCACGATCAGCGGCGGGGCGTTCTTGCTGGGCTGGAAAGCCCACTCGCCGGCCTCGAGGTCGATGTCCTCCCAAAGTGCCTGGCGCAGCTCCCCCGGCCGAACGAAGATCAGCGGCGAGACCTTGAGTGCAGCAATGACAATCGGCGTGCCGCCATAGCCGTCGATCGCTCGCAGCAACGGGCCTATCTGCTCGGGATCGGTCAGCGCGGCGTGGTGGCCGCCTCTTGCACTGCGTAACGCACCCTTGAGGTCTGGCGTCGGGTCTCTCTCGGCGCGCCCCTTCGAGATGGCGTAGCGGAATACTTGGCCGCACAGTGTCTTGACGCGGTGGGCGGTCTCCAGATGCCCGCGATCCTGAATCCGCTTGAGGCAGTCCAGCAGCTCCGGGGCGTTTATCTCCGCGATCGGCCGGCGGCCAAGTATGGGGAAGGCGTCGCGCTCCAGTCGGCGCTTGTTGCGCTGGTAGTGCTCTGGCACCACCTCGTGCTGGTGTACCTGCTCCAGCCACTCCACGCCCACGGCCTGAAAGGTGCTGGCGGCGTTCTCTGCGCCATATTGCCGGGTCAGACGCTTGGCGGTACTCGGGTCGATCCCCTGCGTCAGCAGCCGGCGCGCTTCGTCTCGTGCGCTTCTCGCATCCGATAGCCCGACATCGGGATAGACGCCGATTGCCAGGCGCTTCTCCTTGCCGTGCATCCGGTACTTCATCCGCCAGTAGCGGCCACCTGCGGGAGAGATCTCCAGATAGAGCCCGCCTCCGTCCGCCAGCCGCTGGATCTTCTCTCCCGGCTTGGTGTTACGAACGGCGGTGGCGCTCAGCTTATTGGTGGGGCGGGACATTTGGGGGCATCTCGTGGGCGCAGTGGTGATATGCCCCCAAATATGCCCCCTGAGATGCCAATATGTCTAGGAATCCCGTGGGACGTTATGGCAACAAAAAAGGGCCCGAAGGCCCTTGTTTGCTGGTCTCATGACACTTCTTGATATGCCCTGAAACCCTTGTTTGGTGGAGGCGGGGGGAATTGAACCCCCGTCCGCCGGCACTCGCCCATCAGCTCTACATGCTTAGTTCCGTCTTTTGATTTAACGCAGTGCACTCCGACGGGCAGGATGGCACCTTGCGATCTCTCTAAGGTTTAACGAATGTCAGGAGAGCGCTGACATCCGCGGTCCCATCAGCTTTAGCTCGTATCCCCGCCGCGATGAATGGGCACATCGCTTTGGGGCCAGACTAACAGCTAGCAGTTTTTACGCTGCCAGTGCGCCTTGAGCGTAGTTTTCGTCGTTTGCGACTATTCAATTGCAACGTTGGATTTACGAGATACGTTACACTCTCGGCATGCACCTCAGGGATTGTCACCGGCGTCGAAGCCATGTCGCCCCCTTACAACTCGTACAGTCTAACAGATGGCGACGAGCCCACGCCATATCAAGTGCCGTCTCGACTATTCAGCGTCGTCTCAGGCATGATCCCTCATGACCCGGGCCTTCTCGCGGTTCCAGTCGCGCTCTTTCTCGGTGGCGCGCTTGTCGTGCAATTGCTTGCCGCGCACCAGGGCCAGCTCGCACTTGACCAGATTCTGCTTCCAGTAGAGCTTGAGCGGCACACAGGTGTGCCCCTTCTCCTGCGTTCTGGAGAAGATTCTGGCGATCTCCTTGCGATGCAAGAGCAGCTTGCGCGTCCGGGTCGGGTCCGCAAGCACGTGAGTGCTGGCGGTATTGAGCGGCATGATGTGGCTGCCCAGCAGCCACGCTTCGCCGTTCTTGACCAGGATGTAGGTGTCGGTCAACTGGGCCTTGCCTGCGCGAAGGCTCTTCACCTCCCAGCCGGCCAGTGACAGGCCTGCCTCGAAGGTCTCGTCGATGTGATATTCGAACCGAGCCTTCTTGTTCTGGGCGATCGTGTTGCTGCTAGGCGCGTTGCCTTTTTTCTTACCCATGACACCTCTTTGCGGCGTTATCCGGTATGCCCCACTGCCAATGCATTCGATGACCTGCGGTCCGGCGCGCCGTGCGCTATGTTCATCACATCATGCGCCGTGGGGGTTCATGCGCAAAGCATCGTGTGAAGTCTAGTTATGAGGGCAGCCGTGATACCATTCAAGCCATTGAAAACAGTGCCCCATGATACGCATGTCGGGGCGATAAATCAGTGGAGACCCCTATGCCCAGCGTGAATCGGTCCGCATTCGTTCGGCATACACCGGAACAGATGTTTGAACTGGTCAATGATTTCGAGCGTTATCCCGACTTTCTGCCCGGATGTCGGCGGGCCAGCATCGTCGAACAGGGAGACGGCTATCTGATTGGTCGAATGACATTGGCCAAGGGCGGCGTGGAGCAGAGCGTGACGACACGCAACGACCTCGAGCGGCCCCAGCGGATCGACCTGTCCCTCGTCGATGGCCCGTTCAAGCGGCTGAGTGGACAGTGGCATTTTCGAGCCATGGGAGAAGACGCCTGCAAGATCGAACTCGAGATGAACTTCGAATTCAGCAATCGCCTGCTGGGCATGGCATTCGGTCGCCTGTTCCAACAGGTGGCAGGCCAACTGGTCGACGCCTTCACCCGGCGCGCCGATCAGGTCTACGGACGCTAGCGGGTATGCCGGTGGGCCATATCGAAATCGCCTTCGCCACGCCCGAATGGCAGACGATCGTGCGCTTGACACTCGAGCCCGGCATCAACGCCCGGCAGGCAGTGATGCTGGCGGACCTGCCGAGCCGACACCCGAGTTGGGCGGAGCTCGATTTCACGCAGGCGCCGCTGGGAATCTTCGGCGAGCGTCTGGCGGCTCCTGAGACGTACCAGCCGGAGGCCGGCGATCGCCTCGAAGTCTATCGGCCGCTGGAGCTCGACCCCAAGCAGGCGCGGCGTGAACGGGCGGCCAACGCCTCGCGTTGAACTGCCCGTTCAGCTGTGAGTCAGGCGGGATCTAGATGCCGCTGGGACCGATCTGCGGAACCGCCGAGCCCTCGCCGGAGCCTTCCACCGCCGGTCCGGGCCCGTCGTCCTGATTCAGCTCGACGTCCGAGTCCATGTCGCCGGATTTGGCGATGTCGACCAGCTGGTCGTTCTGGAAAGTCAGGGTCAGGCGTTTTTCCACCGTACCGCCGTAAGCTTTGTCGAGATAGAAGACGTAATCCCACTGGTCCGACGAGAAGGGCGCTTCCATCAGCGGCGTGCCCATGATGTAGGCCACCTGCGAACGGCTCATGCCGGGGTGAAGCTGGGACACCATGTCCTGGGTGATGAGATTGCCTTGCGGGATGTCCCTTTTATAGACGCCAAAGTAGCTGCAGCCGGCGATGAGCGAGACTGCAATAAGGAGTACGACCGTTCTGATCAGATTTTGCATTTGAGTCCGTCTTTCACTATCGTTGCGTGGATTGATCATACCCGACACGAGACGCTACTGCGAAGAGCGACCATGGCCGACGAAAACCAAGAATTGCGTAAGGCGGGGCTGAAGGTCACTCTGCCACGCGTCAAGATTCTGCAGATCCTCGAAGCGACTCGTATGGAAGAAGAGCTCCACATGAGTGCCGAGGACGTCTACAAGGCGCTGCTGGAGTCTGGAGAGGATGTCGGGTTGGCCACGGTCTATCGCGTCTTGACCCAGTTCGAGGCGGCGGGGCTGGTCGTCCGGCACAACTTCGACGGCGGGCACGCGGTCTTCGAGATGTCCCAGGAAGAGCACCATGACCACATGGTGGACCTCGAATCCGGCGAGATCGTCGAGTTCTATGACGAGGAGATCGAGCGTCGGCAGCGAGAGATCGTCGAAGAACACGGCTACGAGCTGGTCGAGCACGCGCTGGTGCTCTACGTGCGCCCCCGTGGCTCAAAGGCCACGCGCCAGGATGCCGTCAAGAAGTAACCCGCGCAGCGCCCGCTAGCGCGCGACAGACTATCGAAACGCCGACCCTCGGGTCGGCGTTTCGCGTTCAAAGGGCTTTCAATCAGTGCGCTGAACGCTGACTGGCCGCCAGCATCTCGCGCGCATGAGCCAGCGTGCGGTTGGAGAGCTTGACGCCTCCCAGCATCCGCGCCAGTTCGCGGACTCGCCCGGCTTCGTCCAGTTGAGACATCAGCGTGCGGGTCGCATCGTCGCTGGAGTGCTTCTCGATATGCAGATGCTGATGCGCCTGCGCCGCCACCTGCGGCAGGTGGGTCACGGTCATGACCTGGGCATCGCTGCCCAGCCGGCGCAGCAGTTGCCCGACGATCTCGGCGGTAGCGCCGGAGATGCCGACGTCGACCTCGTCGAAGACCAGCGTCGCCAGGGTGCTGTGACTGGCGGCAACGACCTGAATCGCCAGGCTGACGCGAGAGAGTTCGCCGCCCGAGGCGACCTTGGCCAGCGGCCGGGTCGGTTGGCCCGGGTTGGCGCTGATCTGCAGGCTGACCCTATCCAGGCCGTGGGGTTGAGGGGTCTCCAGCGGCGAGACATCGACGGCGAAGCGCGCCTTGTCCATTCCCAGAAACGCCAGCTGCTCCTGGACCTGCCGGGCGAAAACCTTGGCGGCGCGCTGTCGCGTTTCGCTGATCTCCCTGGCGCTGTCGCGGTACTGCTGGCGTAGCTCGTCGAGCCTGGTTCGCAGGGTCTCGAGGTCGTTGTCACCGCCGTCGAGCGCCTCCAGCTCTTCCCGCAGCCGGCGATGCAGCCCACTCAGCTCCTCCGGCATGACGTGATGCTTGCGCGCGATCCGGTGAATCTCGCCGAGTCGCTCCTCGACCCAGGCCAGCCGTTGCGGATCGAGCTCCGTCGACTCGACGAAATGGTGCAGTTCCCGGGCCGCTTCCTCGATCTGGATCTGGGCGTCGTTGAGCATGCCCAGTGCCTCCGACAGTGCGCCGCGGTCGCTGCCCGGCACCCGGGACAGCCGCTGGGTTGCCTGCGACAGCAGCGTCGATGCGCCGTGTTCGTCATGGTCGCAGCTGTCCGCCGCGAACTGCGCCTCGCGCAGGCTCTCCTCGAGGTGGGCCAGGGTCTCCTGCTCCTGCTCCAGGTCGGCGAGTTCGTCCGCCTGGAGATCGAGCTGATCCAGCTCCTCGACCTGATAGCGCAGCAGCTGGCGCTTGGCCTGGCGCTCCTCGTCGTTCTCGCTGCGTTGACGATACTGCCGGCGCAGCGCGTGCCATTGGCGATGGAGGTCGCCAAGCTCGGCGACCGCCTTGTGATGGCCGGCGGCGTCGTCGAGCAGGCGGCGGTGGGTATCCTCGTTGAGCAGCGCCTGATGCGCATGCTGGCTGTGCACGTCGATCAGGCACTCGCCCAGTTCTCGCAGGTCGGCGATGGTGCAGGGCTGGCCGTTGATCCACGCCTTGGAGCGTCCGTTGGCGGTGACGACGCGGCGAAGCAGGCAGTCGTCCGTCGCCAGTTCGCGGGCGGCCAGCCACGCCCGGGCATCTTCCCGCTCTGCGATGTCGAAGCGCGCGCTCAGATCGGCGCGGTCGGCGCCGTGGCGCACGCCGCCGGCGTCGGCCCGCTCTCCCAGGCAGAGGCCCAGCGCACCGAGCAGGATCGACTTGCCGGCCCCGGTCTCGCCAGTGATGGCGGTCATGCCGGCCTGAAACTCCAGGTCCAGCGTGTCGACGATAGCGAAGTCACGAATGGCGAGTTGGATCAGCATGCGGCCTCCTGCGGGGCAATGGCGGCGATACGGTCAGCGGGCGGTGGACGATCGGTGATTCGGGTTTCTGGTTGTTTATACAGTAGTCGAAAATGGCCTTCAACGGCTGTCGTGATGGTGTGGTGACGAAACGCTTGAGATCTGAATCGATAGCCCCATATAGGCAGACAACTTCCGACGCTTGTCGAATCGCTGTCACAACACCTTGCCAGGAGAGATTCATGGCTAGAGATCCGCAGAACCCCGTAGACGAAGAACTCGAGCGCGCCGAACGCGACGGCGAGCCCCAGCACCAGTCCACCAACGAGACGTTGGACGGCGATCTGGAGCAGTTCGCGGAGTCGCTCGAACACGAGGCGGATGACTTCGAGGGGGAGGCCAATCCCGAGGCCGAGGTTCTGGCCGCCCGAGTCGAGGAGCTCGAGCAGGCGCTGGCAGATGCCAAGGATCAGTCGATGCGCGCCGCTGCCGAGGCACAGAACGCGCGTCGTCGTGCCGAGCAGGATGCCGACAAGGCGAAGAAGTTCGCGCTCGAGAAGTTCGTCAAGGAACTATTGCCGGTGGTCGACAGCCTGGAGAAGGGGCTGGAGAGCATGCAGGAGGTCGACGAGACCCACCGCGAGGGCGTCTCGATGACGCTCCGGATGCAGCTCGACGTGCTGGGCAAGTTCGGTGTCGAGCAGCTCGATCCCCAGGGCGAGCCGTTCGATCCGCAGTTCCACGAAGCCATGACCATGGTTCCCAATCCGGAACTGGAACCCAATACCGTGATGGACGTCATGCAGAAGGGCTATACCCTCAACGGCCGGTTGATTCGGCCGGCGATGGTCGTGGTCAGCAAGGCGGCGGGGTAGAGGGTCGGGTGCCGCGGCCGGGCCGATACTGCAACTGAGTGTCGGCGGGGACTTGAAAGGCGCCGGCCAGCCCCCACATAGCAAGCAATCGCGCAGCAAGCGCCGTCATCCAAACGAATTGAGTCGTCAACGAATAGTTAGAGGTGAGGAATTATGGGACGCATCATTGGCATCGACCTGGGTACGACCAACTCCTGTGTCGCCGTACTCGATGGTGACAAGACTCGTGTGATCGAAAATGCCGAAGGTGGCCGCACGACGCCTTCCATCATCGCGTATACCGATGACGGCGAAACGCTGGTCGGTCAGGCGGCCAAGCGTCAGGCGGTCACCAACCCGACCAACACGCTCTACGCCATCAAGCGTCTGGTCGGCCGCAAGTTCAAGGACGATGTCGTCCAGAAAGACATCAAGATGGTGCCTTACGAGATCGTCGAAGCCGACAACGGCGACGCCTGGGTCAAGGTCAACGACAACAAGTTGGCACCGCCCCAGGTCAGCGCCGAAGTGCTGAAAAAGATGAAGAAGACCGCCGAGGACTATCTCGGTGAAGAAGTGACCGAAGCGGTCATCACCGTGCCGGCCTACTTCAACGACTCTCAGCGCCAGGCGACCAAGGACGCCGGCCGTATCGCCGGTCTCGAAGTCAAGCGCATCATCAACGAGCCGACCGCAGCCGCGCTGGCCTACGGCATGGACCGCTCCACCGGTGACCGCACCATCGCGGTCTACGACCTGGGTGGCGGTACCTTCGACATCTCGATCATCGAAGTGGCCGACGTCGATGGCGAGAAGCAGTTCGAGGTGCTGGCGACCAACGGTGACACCTTCCTGGGTGGCGAGGATTTCGACCTCAAGCTGATCGACTATCTCGTCCAGCAGTTCAAGAGCGATTCCGGCATCGACCTGTCCGGCGACAGCCTCGCCATGCAGCGTCTGAAGGAAGCCGCCGAGAAGGCCAAGATCGAGCTCTCTTCCGCCCAGCAGACCGAAGTCAACCTGCCCTACATCACGGCGGACAACACCGGTCCCAAGCACCTGGCGATCAAGGTCACTCGCGCCAAGCTGGAATCACTGGTCGAGGATCTGGTCCAGCGTTCGCTGGGTCCGTGCAAGACCGCCATGGAAGACGCCGGCCTCTCCAACAGCGAGATTCACGACGTGATCCTGGTCGGTGGCCAGACCCGCATGCCGATGGTGCAGCAGAAGGTCGCCGAGTTCTTCGGCAAGGAAGCGCGCAAGGACGTCAACCCGGACGAAGCCGTGGCCATGGGCGCCGCGATCCAGGGTGGCGTGCTCGGCGGTGACGTCAAGGACGTGCTGCTGCTCGACGTCACGCCGCTGACGCTGGGCATCGAGACGCTGGGTGGCGTGATGACCCCGCTGATCGAGAAGAACACCACGATCCCGACCAAGAAGACCCAGACCTTCTCCACTGCGGAAGACAACCAGACGGCGGTGACCATCCACGCGCTGCAGGGTGAGCGCAAGCAGGCGGGTCAGAACAAGTCGCTGGGCCGTTTCGACCTGGCCGACATTCCGCCGGCGCCGCGCGGCGTGCCGCAGATCGAGGTTGCCTTCGATCTCGACGCCAACGGTATCCTCAACATCACGGCCAAGGACAAGGCGACCGGCAAGGAACAGTCGATCGTGATCAAGTCCTCCAGCGGTCTCTCCGACGAGGAGATCGACCAGATGGTCAAGGATGCCGAGGCCCACGAAGCCGAGGACAAGAAGTTCGAGGAACTGGTGGCCCTGCGCAACCAGGCCGACGGCATGATCCATGCCTCGCGCAAGACGCTGGAAGAGGCTGGCGACAAGGTCGACGCCGACGAGAAGAGCAAGATCGAGACCGCCATCGGCGAACTCGAGGAAGCGCTCAAGGGCGACGACAAGGACGCCATCCAGGCCAAGCTCGATGCCCTGACCGAAGCGTCCGGCAACCTGGCGCAGAAGATGTATGCCGAGCAGGGTGAAGGTGCCGGTGCACAGGCCGAGCAGCCGAGCGACGACACCCAGGCCAGCGGCAAGAAAGAGGATGACGTGGTTGACGCCGAGTTCGAAGAAGTCAACGACGATCAGAAAAAGCAATAACCACGACGTCTGACGCCGTGTGATCGGCAGTAGCGCGGGAGCCAAGACGACTCCCGCGTTGCTGTTTGCACGGCACCGACACGGAGGCGGACTCAGTAATGTCCCAACGTGACTACTACGAAGTATTGGGCGTCGACAAGGGCGCCGACGGCAAGGACATCAAGAAAGCCTATCGTCGGCTGGCGCAGAAATACCATCCGGATCGCAATCCGGAAGATCAGCAGGCAGCGGAGAAATTCCGAGAGGTCTCCGATGCCTATGAAGTGCTCTCCGACGATCAGAAGCGCGCGGCCTACGACCAGTTCGGTCATGCCGGCGTCGACGGCCAGGCCGGTGGATTCGGCGGCGGCGGTTTCGGCGGTGCCGGAGCCGGCGGCTTCAGCGATATCTTCGGCGATGTCTTCGGCGACATCTTCGGGGGCGGCGGCGGTCGCCGCAATCCCAATGCCCCGCAGCGTGGCAGCGACCTGCGTTACAACCTCGAGCTCGACCTCGAGAACGCGGTATTCGGCACCACCGTCGACATCCGCGTGCCGCGTCACGTCGAGTGCGGGCACTGCGACGGCAGCGGCGCCGAACCGGGGTCGAGCAAGGAGACCTGCCCGACCTGCCACGGCCAGGGCCAGGTGCGGATGCAGCAGGGTTTCTTTGCCGTCCAGCAGACCTGTCCGACCTGTCACGGCAGCGGCCAGAGCATCAAGGTGCCTTGTCGCAAGTGTCATGGCGAGGGTCGCGTCCGCGAGACCCGTACGCTATCGGTGAAGATTCCGGCGGGTGTCGATACCGGCGACCGCATTCGGCTCAATGCCGAAGGCGAATCCGGGCTCAACGGTGGCCCCGCGGGGGATCTCTACGTCCAGGTCGAGATCAAGCCGCACCCGATCTTCGAGCGCGACGGCCGACATCTGCACTGCGAAGTGCCGATCAACTTCGTCGATGCGGCGCTGGGTGGCGAACTCGAGGTGCCGACGCTGGAGGGCCGGGTCAAGCTCAAGATCCCGCCCGAGACCCAGACCGGCAAGCTGTTCCGGCTGCGTGGCAAGGGCGTCAAGCCCGTGCGCGGCGGCCCCGCCGGCGATCTGCTGTGCAAGGTGGTGACCGAAACCCCGGTCAATCTCAACGAAGAGCAGAAAGAGCTGCTGCGCAAGTTCCAGGACAGCCTGGGCAGTGCCAGTCGCCATTCGCCCAAGAAAGAGGGCTGGTTCGATGGCGTGAAGCGCTTCTTCGAGGATATGAAGCCGTAAGCGCTTATCGTCGCTGCAACGGAAAGGCCTCGTCCGAGAGATCGGACGAGGCCTTTTGCTTGTCACGCTTTTACCGAACCGGGGTTCGCGTCTTTCGAGCCTTCACGGAGATCCGCGCCCCGGGGATCCAGCAGCCGCTCCATCGGCGTGTCATCCTGCGTCGGAAGTCTCTTCCCAGTCCTTGACGGTCGACGACAGGGTCTTCAGCCGCGCGATCGCGAGGCGCGAGACCGGGCTCAACTCGCTGCCATTCGTATCGGCGTAGGCGATGATGTCGCGCTTCATGGGGCGTGCCCAGAATTTCTTGAGGTGCGTGGCGACCAGCTCGGCCGCCTGGGTGTCGTCACCATGGTGCAGATTGTTGGCGCTGATCTGGTTGACCATCTTGATCAGCGGCGCGGTGGGTCCGCCATGGCTCGCATCATTCATGCTCGCATCGCTCATCTCGCGCGCTCCCTGGTATCGGAAGAGTGGCCGGCGGCGCTCATTTGAGCGCCGCCTCTGCAGATTCCAGATAACGCTGCTGGCGTTCGTCGAAACGCTGGAAATGCTGCTGCCAGGAAGAGGGCTGGGAGACCTTCTCCACCTGCACCGCCGTCACCTTGTACTCCGGGCAGTTGGTGGCCCAGTCCGAGTTGTCGGTGGTGATCACGTTGGCCCCGCTGCCGGGATGGTGGAAGGTGGTGTAGACCACCCCCGGCGCCATGCGCTCGCTGACCCGGCAGCGCAGCACCGTGCGTCCGACGCGGCTGCTGATACCGAGCCAGTCGCCATCGGCGATGCCGCGTACTTCGGCGTCGCTGGGATGGATCTCGAGGACGTCCTCGGCGTGCCAGGCACTGTTGGCGGTACGCCGGGTCTGGGCGCCGACGTTGTACTGGCTGAGAATGCGACCGGTGGTCAGCAGCAGCGGGTAGCGTCGACTGGCGCGCTCCTCGGTGGGGACGTACTCGGTGATCGCGAAGTTGCCCTTGCCGATGGGGAAGTCCAGCGCGTGCATGGTCGGGGTGCCGTCGGGGAAGGCGTCGTTGCAGGGCCACTGGATACTGCCTCGCGCCTCGAGCTTGGCATAGCTGACGCCGGTGAAGGTCGGTGTCAGCTGGGCGATTTCATCCATGATCTCGGAAGGATGGGTGTAGTGCATCGGATAGCCCATCGCGTTGGCCAGGTCCTGGGTGACCTCCCAGTCCTCCTTGCCGGCCACCGGCGGCATCACCTTGCGCACGCGGTTGATGCGGCGTTCGGCGTTGGTGAAGGTGCCGTTCTTCTCGAGGAACGTGGAGCCGGGCAGCAGCACATGGGCGTACTTGGCGGTCTCGTTGAGGAAGATGTCCTGCACGATCAGGCAGTCCAGCGCGGTCAGCGCCGCCTCGACATGCTGGGTGTTGGGGTCGGACTGGGCGATATCCTCGCCCTGGACATACAACCCCTTGAAGGTGCCGGCGATGGCGGCATCGAACATGTTGGGAATGCGCAGCCCCGGCTCGTCGTCGATCGTGGTGTGCCAGAGTGCCTCGAACTTCTCGCGCACCGCCGGATCGGCGACGTGCTGATAGCCGGGCAGCTCATGGGGGAAGGAGCCCATGTCGCAGGAGCCCTGGACGTTGTTCTGGCCGCGCAGCGGGTTGACCCCGACCCCCTCGCGGCCGATGTTGCCGGTCGCCATCGCCAGATTGGCGATGCCCATCACCATGGTCGAGCCCTGGCTGTGCTCGGTGACACCGAGACCGTAATAGATCGCCCCGTTGCCGGCGTTGGCGTAGGCGCGGGCCGCTTCGCGGACCTGGACGGCAGGCACGCCGGTCACGCTTTCGAGGGCTTCCGGGGAGTTCTGGGGTTCCTGGATGAAGTCGCGCCATCGCTGGTAGGCGTCGCTGTCGCAGCGTTTCGCGATGAAGTCGGCATCCTCCAGACCTTCGGTCACCACCACGTGGGCCAGCGAATTCACCAGCGCCACGTTGGTGCCCGGCTTGAGCGGCAGGTGCAGGCTCCTGCCGCCGTGAGGGGTCTTGAGCAGATCGATCCGCCGCGGGTCGGCGACGATCAGGGTCGCCCCCTGGCGCAGACGGCGTTTCATCTGCGAGGCGAACACCGGATGGGCGTCGGTGGGGTTGGCGCCGATCACCAGGATGGTGTCGGCCTTCATCACCGAATCGAAGGTCTGGGTACCGGCGGATTCGCCCAGGGTGGTCTTGAGTCCGTAGCCGGTGGGCGAGTGGCAGACACGCGCGCAGGTATCGGTATTGTTGTTGCCGAAGGCGGCGCGGATCAGCTTCTGGACCAGATAGGTCTCCTCGTTGGTACAGCGCGAGGAGGTGATGCCGCCAATGCTCTCGCGACCGTACTTCGTCTGGGTCTCCCTGAGGCGTCGGGCGGCGAACGCGATCGCCTCCTCCCAGGAGACGGCGCGCCACGGCTGATCGATCGCGTCGCGGATCATCGGCTCCTTGATGCGATCCTTGTGGGTGGCGTAGCCGAAGGCGAAGCGCCCCTTGACGCAGGAGTGGCCGTGGTTCGCGTCGCCGCCCTTGTAGGGCACCATGCGCACCAGCTGGTCGCCCTTCATCTGCGCCTCGAACGAGCAGCCCACGCCGCAGTAGGCGCAGGTGGTGACCACGCTGTGCTCGGGCACGCCCTGCTCGATCACGCTCTTCTCCATCAGCGTCGAGGTGGGGCAGGCCTGCACGCAGGCGCCGCAGGAGACGCACTCGGAGTCCATGAACGGCTCGTTCTGGCCGGCGGCGACCTTGGAGTCGAAGCCGCGCCCCTCGATGGTCAGGGCGAAGGTGCCCTGGACCTCGTTGCAGGCGCGTACGCAGCGCGAGCAGACGATGCACTTGCTCGGGTCGAAGCTGAAGTAGGGATTGGAGTCGTCGATTTCGGCGTCGAGGTGATTGGCGCCGTCGAAGCCGTAGCGCACCTCGCGCAGGCCCACTGCGCCGGCCATGTCCTGCAGCTCGCAGTCGCCGTTGGCGGGGCAGGTCAGGCAGTCCAGCGGGTGATCGGAGATGTAGAGCTCCATCACGTTGCGGCGCAGCTTGGCCAGCCGGGCGTTCTGGGTGGTCACCGCCATGCCCTCGGTGACCGGCGTGGTGCAGGAGGCCGGCAGGCCGCGTCGGCCCTCGATCTCCACCGCGCACAGGCGGCACGAGCCGAACGCTTCGAGATTGTCCGAGGCGCACAGCTTGGGAATGGTGATGCCGGCCAGCGCCGCGGCGCGCAGCACCGAGGTGCCCTCCGGCACGCTGATGCTGTGGCCGTCGATGGTCAGCGCCACCTGGGTCTCTGAGAAACGCGCCGGGGTGCCCAGGTCGCGGGCGAACTGGGCGGCGTGGGATGCGTCGGGTTCGAAATATTGCAACATGCTTACCTCCCGCCTTCGGCCAGGGGCCGGGTCAGGTCATCGGGAAAGTGCTTCATCACGCTCTGCACCGGGAAGGGGGTCATGCCCCCCATGGCGCACAGCGAACCGTCCACCATGGTCTCGCACAGGTCGGCGAGCAGCACCAGATTGTCGTCGGCCGCGTCGCCGGCACGGATACGGTCGATCACCTCGACGCCGCGTACGGCGCCAATGCGGCACGGGGTGCACTTGCCGCAGGACTCCACCGCGCAGAACTCCATGGCGAAGCGCGCCTGGGCGCCCATGTCGACGCTGTCGTCGAACATCACCACGCCGCCGTGGCCGACCACGCCACCGAAGGCGGCGAAGGCTTCATAGTCGAGTGGGGTGTCCCACTGGCTCTGCGGCAGATAGGCGCCCAGCGGCCCGCCCACCTGCACCGCCTTGAGCGGGCGGCCGCTGCGCGTGCCGCCACCGAAGCTCTCCATCAGCTCGCGCAGGGTGGTGCCGAAGGCCAGCTCGACCAGCCCGCCGCGGGCGACGTTGCCAGCCAGCTGCAGCGCCAGGGTGCCGCGAGACCTGCCCATGCCGTAGTCGGCGTAGGCCTGGCCGCCCTGGTCGAGAATGAACGGTACCGCGGCCAGCGAGAGCACGTTGTTGACCACGGTGGGCTGGCCGAACAGGCCTTCGATCGCCGGTAGCGGCGGCTTGGCGCGCACCAGCCCGCGCTTGCCCTCCAGGCTCTCCAGCAGCGAGGTCTCTTCGCCGCAGATATAGGCACCGGCGCCCAGGCGCACTTCGAGATGGAAGGTCTGGCCGCTGTCGAGGATGTTATCGCCCAGATAGCCGGCCGCCTCGGCGCGAAGGATCGCCTCGTCGAGCATCGCCTGGGCCAGCGGATACTCCGAGCGCAGATAGATATAGCCCTGGGTGGCACCCACGGCGAGCCCGGCGATGGTCATGCCCTCGATCAGCATGAAGGGGTCGCACTCCATCACCAGACGGTCGGCGAAGGTGCCGGAGTCGCCCTCGTCGGCATTGCAGACGATGTACTTCTGCGCCGCCGGGGTGTCGTGCACGGTCTGCCACTTGATGCCGGTGGGGAAGGCCGCACCGCCACGCCCGCGCAGCCCCGAGGCCTTGACCTCGTCGACGATACCCTGGGGCGTCAGCGCCAGGGCCTGTTTCAGGCCGGCGAAGCCTTGCCGTGCGGTGTAATCCTCGAGCGACAGCGGGTCGGTCAGACCGATACGCGAGAAGGTCAGCCGCTGCTGGCGAGCCAGATAGGGGTGCTCCTCGATATTGCCGAGAGCCAGCGCATGGTCCTGGCGGCCCTCGAACAGGCCGGCCTCGACCAGGGCGTCGACGTCGGTGGGCGCCACCGGGCCATAGGCCACCCGGCCCGACGCGGTCTCGACCTCCACCAGCGGCTCCAGCCAGAAGAGCCCGCGAGAACCGTTGCGCTTGAGCTGGATCGCCACGCCCAGACGATCGGCGGCCCGTGTCAGGCGTGCCGCCACGGCGTCGGCGCCGAGGGAGCGGGCGGTGGTGTCGCAGGGCACATAGATCGTGGTCGTCATCACTTCACCTCCACCACGGTGGCGCTCAGCTGCGCCGCCAGGCGGTCGAAACCGGCGGCGTCCATGCGCCCGTGGATCTCGTCGTCGACCCGCAGCGACGGCCCGCAGGCGCAGTTGCCGAGGCAGTAGACCGGCTCCAGGGTGAACTCGCGATCCGCCGTGGTCTGATGGTAGTCGACCCCCAGCGCGGACTTGACGTGGGCTTCCAGCGCCCGTGCGCCCACCGCCTGGCAGGCCTCGGCGCGACACACCTGGATCACGTGGCGCCCCGGTGGCTGGGTGCGAAAGTGGTGGTAGAAGCTGATGATGCCGTGCACCTCGGCGCGGGTGTGGCGCAGCGCCTCGGCGACGATCGGGATCGCCGCCTCGGGGATATGGCCGAAACGGTTCTGGAGCGCGTGGAGCGTCGGCAGCATGGCGCCCGGCAACGAGCGATACTCGTCCACCACTGCCTGGATCTGCGCCGACGTCCAGGTGTCGGCGGCCTGCGGACTAGCGTGTGACATGGCCTGGTCGTCTCATCAAGTTGCTGGTCTGTGCCCGACGGTGACTTCACGCATGTCGGGACTCGTCCAATCGTCTTATAGGAATCGTCGTTCTTAACTGGTTTAAGTCAGGGTCCCGCTATTCGCCAAACTAGCACTCCCTGGAGACACGAAAAATATGAACGAAGATGCTTAGAAAAAAGTTGAATATCACCCCGGCCTGGCTGTTTCGAAGTGACGATGGCGAGCTGCTCGACCCGGTGCTGTTTCGTCTGCTCGCCAATCTGCGCGAGTCCGGCAAGCTGACACGCGCTGCCGAAGCTGCCGGTGTCTCCTACCGTCACGCCTGGAATCTGCTCAATCGTGGCGAGGCGTTCTTCGGCATGGCACTGGTGGAGATGCGTAAGGGGCACGGCACTCGGCTCTCCCCCCTGGGGGAAAAGCTGCTGTGGTCGGAGCAACGCGTGAAGGCGCGTCTGGGACCGCAGATCGACAGTATGGCCTCGGAACTCAACAACCAGTTGCAGCAGCTGCTGGCGGGCGCTCACCCGGTGTTGCGGCTGCACGCTACCCACGGCTACGCGGTGGCGCTGCTGCCGGGGAGCTGCAGCGAACTCGATCTGCGCTACTGCCATCCCGAGGAAGCGCTGAATGCCATGGAGCGCGGCGAGTGCGACCTGGCCAGCTTCCATCTGCCTACCTGCCCGCGACTGGCGAGGCGGGTGATGCAGGTCTATCGGCGGCAGTTGGGGCGTCAGAAGCTGCGCGTGATCCGGTTCGTGACCCGGCGTCAGGGATTGATCCTGCGCGCCGCGGATCGCGATCGCATCGGGGGGCTGAACGATCTCACCCGACCCGGGGTGCGCTTCATCAATCGCGACGAGCACTCCGGCACGCGGATCCTGTTCAATCTGTTGCTGGAGGAGAAGGGGATCGAAGAGGCCCAGATCCAGGGCGCCGAACGGGAGGAGTTCACCCACACGGCGGTGGCGGCCTACGTCGCCTCGGGCATGGCCGATGTCGGGTTTGGTTTGGAAGCGGCGGCGGCGCAGTTCGGGCTCGATTTCGAGCCGCTCTCCACCGAACACTACCTGCTGGTCTGCCCCGAGGATCGGCTGCGGCAGCAGAACGTCCAGGATCTGCTGGCGTTCATGGGATCCAAGGGATTTCTCGCCCAGCTCGAATCACTGACCGGCTATGCGGCGGATCGGTGTGGCGAAGTGGAGACGTTCGAGGCGCTACTGGCGGGAGATCGCGGGTAGAGGGCCGGACACGATCGTGTCCGGCCGTCGTTCAGGGGCGGTGCGCCGGAATCAGAACAGCGCGGCCGCCTTGGCCAGAGCGATGTAGAGGCCGATCAGAAACGGTACGCCCACGCCGAGCCAGGCCAGCACGCCGCCGATACCGAAGCTGCCGCGAGCCGCGGTCTCGGCATTGGAGGAGACGGTGTCTTCCTTCTGCAGCGAGCGCTCACGGGCCAGTTCCTCTTCGCTCATCTGCTGCTCCGGCTTGACCGGCTTGACCAGCGAGTTGCAGATCAGGCCCAGGAACAGCAGCCCCGCCATGATGTAGAGCGTGCGGTCGTAGACGAGACTCGGCTCCACGCCGGCGTCGAGCTGGGCCTGACGCAGGGCGGCGATGATCAGCGGGCCGACCAGGCCGGCAGCGGTCCAGGCGGTGAGCAGGCGGCCGTGTATCGCGCCGACCATCTGAGTGCCGAAGATATCGGCGAGATAGGCCGGCACCGTGGCGAAGCCACCGCCGTACATGCTCAGGATGACGCAGATCGAGATCACGAACAGTCCGGCCATGCCCAGGTGGCCCCACATCGGCAGCAGGCAGTACATGACGATGCCGATCGCGAAGAAGCAGTAGTAGGTGTTCTTGCGCCCGATCTTGTCCGACAGCGAGGCCCAGAACAGGCGTCCGACGCTGTTGAACAAGCTGATCAGGCCGACCAGGCCGGCAGCCGCGGCGACCACGGCCGCCTGCTGTGCCTCGCTCAATGCGGCGGAGCGGTCGGCGAGGCCGACCAGGGCGCCGCCGAAGACGTCCTGCAGCATCGGGCTGGCCATGGAGATCACGGCAATGCCGGCGGTCACGTTGAGGAACAGCACGCCCCAGATCAGCCAGAACTGCCTGGTCTTCCACGCCGTGTTCAGGTGCACGTGGCCCTGGGTGATCATGGTGTTGGCCTTGGCGTCCTTCGGTGCCGTCCAGCCCGCCGGTTTCCAGCCGTTGGGTGGCACTCGGAAGCCGATGGCGCCGCAGGCCATGACGATGGCGTAGATGACCCCCATGGTGATCAGCGTCATGGCGACACCGGTCCCGCCGTCCGTGGAATAGTGGTTCATCAGCACTACCGCCAGCGGCGCGCCGACCATGGCGCCGCCGCCATAGCCCATGATGGCAAAGCCGGTGGCCATGCCGCGCCGGTCCGGGAACCACTTGATCAGGGTCGAGACCGGTGTGATGTAGCCCAGGCCCTGGCCGATACCGCCCAGCACGCCGCAGCCGAGATAGACCAGCCACAGTTGATGCTGCATGACCCCGATGCCGCCGACGATCAGGCCGCCGCCCCAGCACAGTGCTGCGATGCAGCCGGCCTTGCGCGGGCCGGCATGCTCGAGCCAGGCACCCCAGATGGCTGCCGAGACGCCCAGCATGGCGATGAAGATACCGAAGACATAGGTGACCTGGGCCACGCTCCAGTTACAGCTGGTGGTGGTCAGTGCCTGCAACAGGCCGAGATTGCTGCAGCTGGCCGGGGCGTCGACGATCTGCTGACTCATCGGCAGCCAGAACACCGAGAAGCCGTAGGCCATGCCGATACACAGGTGAATCGCCAGTGCCGCGGTCGGCACCAGCCAGCGATTGAAGTTGGGTCCCGCTACCGTTCTCTCGCGGGAGAAAAATCCCGCCGATGTGTTGCCGCCGGTCTCCAGCGCGGCCTGATTGATCCCACTCATCCTGAACCCTCTTCTTGATTATCGTGTCGATGGCGCTGCCGGCCCTACCGGGAAGACACTGCGTGCTCTACATCGGCAGGAGCGCCCTTGGGCTTGAGCGAAGAATGTATGAACAGTTCTTCTTATTGTTGCCGTGTTCATCAACGAGAGTCGGCAGGATCGAATCCGCGAGCGGAAATGACAACTAGCGGAAATCATTATGCTTGTTTGTGCATAGGTGAGGGCTGGCAGAGGGCGCAAGGGGCTGGGAGTGGTTGGTGGGGAAGTCGGCACCCGTCCTGACAAGGGGCGTGTGCGCCGTTGTCACGGCGTCGCCGTGTCGGGTTCGTTGATGGCGAAGCAGGTCAGCAGGGTGCGCTGCATCAGACTGAAGTTGTCATCACTGACCATCAGGTAGCGGTGATGACCGATACGCGCCAGGCCTTCGAAATTGTCCAGCGACCAGCCGTCGCCGTTGGACAGTCTGGCCAGTTCGGTGATTTCGACGCTGCCATCGTCGGCGAGACTAGCGCGGCGCAGCCGGATCACCAGCGAGGCTGGCGGGGTGTAGGCGCGCTCCAGCGCCAGCAGGTCGTCATCCAGGGTTTCGAGGGCGGTCAGGGCACTGTTGGCATTGGCCGCCAGCGGGTAACGCCACTCCCGGGAGCCGTCGAGGGTGAAAAGCCGTGTCATCTTCGCCGGCCAGCCTTCCGGCGGCTCCTCGATACCCCCGATCAGGCCGTAATCGGGGGTATCGGTCAGCGCCTCGAGACCACCGTTGGCGTTGACGTCGGCCAGCGCCGCGGGGCGGTGGGGCGGTTCGCTGGCCAGCCCCGAGGGATAGAAACGCTGCCAGCGGGCGTCGCTTGCCGGCGCTCCCTCGAAGCCGATGACCAGTTGGGTGTTGCCGCGCAGGCCATCGTCGGCGTTCTCCAGCGTCAGCGCCTCGGCGTCGCTGCTGGCATGCGCCAGAATGGCGCCATCCTCGCCCCGCAACGGATAGGTATCCAGCGGCTCGTAGTCGCGCAGCTCGCCGCTGCCGCTGAACGTCAGCCGCGCCCGGTGCAGCCAGCCGCGATCCGAGACCAGAAACAGCATCGACTCGTCCTCGTCCCAGCCCAGGTCGGAGAGTCCACCCACCGGGGTTCCATCCTGCCACTCCGACGGCAGTGCCAGGGTGCCGCACCATTCGATGTTCGGTGTGCTCGCCAGCAGCTCCACCGGCGCGATGGCGGTGCGATGAGGCGTGGCGCTGCAGCCGGCGACCATCAGCGCAGGCGCCAGCCAGCCGGTGAAGACGGCCAGTCGGTGGGACAATCGTGACATGACCGCTTTCCCGTTCGGACGTGACTGAGGTGCAGTATATCCACAATCTCCAATCTATCGATTTCGGCATTGGACGTGGGCATCCGTCGGCAGGAATCACCCGCGTGGCTTCATGGCTGCCAAGGCTATTCCAGCAGGTTCCATAATCCGATGGTCAGCGAGGGGAAAGCGCACAACAGCACCACGACGCCCATGGTCGCGAAGATGAAAGGCATGACCGCGCGAAACACGGCAGAGGGGGCCACGTTGGCGATCTGGGACGTGATGAAGACCAGCAGGCCCACTGGCGGCGAGACGCCGCCCAGTTGCAGCGTGACGATCATGATGATCCCCAGTTGCACGGGATCGATGCCAGCGTCGATCATCATGGGCAGAAACAGCGGCGCGATGATCAGCATGGCCGGCGTCAGGTCCAGGAACATCCCCGCGGCGGCCAGCACGAGAATGAGGATCAGGAATAGCCCCAGTGGCCCTTCCGCTGCCGCCCCGGCCCAGCCCACGATGGCCTGGGGCACCTGCTCGGCAATCAGCACCCAGGCGAAGGGCACCGATGCCGCGATGATGAACCCGATGAGTGCGGCATCCATGGCGCAGTCACTGAACGCACGATAGAACGTTCGCCAGTCGTACTGCTTGAACACCATCTTCCCCAGGATGAAGGTCCAGACCAGGGCGACGACGCCTGCTTCCGTCGCCGTGATGACCCCGAAACGAATCCCACCGAGAACACCGACGGTAATGACCAGCACCGGAAGGGCGCGTAGAAAGCTGTGGCGCACGGTAGACCAGGGCGCGCGCTGGCTCGAGGACTGATAGTCGCGTCGAACCGAGATGGCGTAGGCAACCCCCATCAAGGCCAGTGCGATCAGAATGGCCGGCAGTACCCCCGCGGTGAACAGCCTGGCCACCGACACGTTGGCGACCGAGGCATAGACCAGCATGGCGATAGCCGGTGGCACGACATTGGGCAAGATGGCCGACGCCGCGCTGACGGCACAGGAAAACGCCGGGGAGTAGCCACGCTTGACCATCTCGGGGACGAGAATCTTGGTACTGCTCGCGGCATCGGCGCTGGAGGAACCCGAGATGCCGCCGACCATCAGACTGTTGAGGATATTGACGTGGGCCAGGCCGCCCCGGAAATGGCCGACGAGAGAGACGGCAAAGTCGATCAGTCGCGCCGACAGCCCACCGAGATTGAGCAGATAACCCGTCGACAGGAAAAAGGGGATGGCCAGTAGGATGAACTTGGTCGAACCGGTCACCATGTTCTGAACGACGGCGGGTGGCGGCAGGATGAAGGAGGCGGAGCTGGCGATGAAGACGCCGAGCACCAGGGCGAAAGCCACGGGAACGCCGATGGCGATAGCCAGAAAGAATGCCGCCACCATGACCAGGCTCGGTGAAAAGCTGGCCAGGAAAGCAAGGCCACCGGCGTCACTCCACTGAAACAGCAGCCAGGCGATGCCGACGCACAACAGATTGCGTAGACACCCCTTGAGAGAGTCGACACGGCGTACCAGCAAGAAGGCCAGGGAAATCATGGCCGACGCAGGAATCACGGCGTATTTGATCGAATTCGGCCATTGCAGGCTCGCACTGAGCCCTCCGACCATCTCGGTCAACTGCATGCCGCCGGCGTACATCATGATCAGGGTCAGCGCCAGCAAGGTGGTCGCCATCGGCTCGAGCAGCGCCTGCAGCCATGGCACCCGCGATGACGGCAGCAGGTCCGCCACGACATGGCGGCTGCGGCGCACCCCCAGCGCGGCGCCGAGAAAGATCAGCCAGGTGAAGCACCAGATGGCGAACTCCTCGGTCCAGGAGAAGGAGCTGTTGAATACGTAGCGGGCAACGACTCCCGCCAGGACCGCCAGGGACATCGCCACCAGGATGGAGAAAACGGAAAGCCGGACGAGGCTTTCCAGGCGTACCGCCGATCGATCGAGCAGCGACAGGGTAGCGGAGAGAGCGGGTTGATCGGCAGCCATGGTGCCACCTCCAGAAAGGGATCGATCGTCAATGACTGACGCCCCGCCCAGGCAGGTCCCGAGCGAGGCGAAAACTTACTTGGCGCTGCGAATCAGCTCGACCAGTTCGGCCCCGTCGGGAATCTGATCGATGTACTTTTCGCGCACCGGGGCCATCGCCTCCATCCAAGGCGTCTTGTCTTCGATGTCGATGATGGTCGCCCCGTCCGCCACGGTCTCGGCGAGAGCCGCTTCGTCGTCCTTCTGGCGCATTTCCGGTACCCGGGATTGCACCTCCAGCGCCGCTTCGGTGATGGCCTGTTGGTAGTCCTCGGGCAGCCGCTTCCACCAGTTCTGCGCCACGACCCAGGTGCCCATCGCGTAGATATGGTCGGTCTTCACGTAGTAGGGCGCGACTTCATAGAAACGATTCGTCAGGTAGTTGGTGGCCGTGTTGTCGAAGAAATCGATGACTCCCGTCTGCATGGAGTTGTAGATCTCGGGCGCGGGTACCGGCGTCGGGTTGGCGCCCGCCGCGCGCCAGGCATCCACATGCAGTGGGCTCTGGATGACCCGCATCTTCTTGCCCTGGATATCGTCGATGGAGTGGATCGGGAAGCTGCTCATCAGCTCTCGGACGCCATTGACGGTAAACCCGAGCAGGTGGAAGCCTTGATCCTCGAAACTGGAAGATAGGGCCTCGGTAAGCGGCTCGCTCAGTGCCGAAGCATTGGCTTCATCGGTAATGACATAGGGGAGGTCCAGAACCTGGACTTCGGGTACCCACGAGGAGAGTACGGAGCTCGTGATGATGCCCATCTGAACGGATCCCAGCCGGATCCCCTCCGCGGATTCGGTCTCTCCTCCCAGTACGCTGTTGGGGAACAGCTGGATGTCGACATTGTCGTCCGTGCGTTCGCGGACGAGGTCGGCGAACTGCTGAGCCGCTTCGTATTTGGTGTTGCCCTCGGGCACGTCCAGTGAAAGCTTGGCGTTGAACTGGGCGGCAGACGCCGAGAGGCTGCCGAGTGCCATGGCGACACCGGCGGCCAGGGCGGCAAGACGAGGTGCGTGAGTCAAGAGGGAAGCTGTTGTCATGTCGTATTCCTCGGGTGGTAACGCCGTCTGGCGCACGTTATTGCCGGGTCGTGATGAGTGAGTCCAGGACCCGGGATTGGGGGCGTTCGGTCGACACCCTCTTCTCGACGAGACCGTGTCTCCCATCGAATCTGGACACGGTCATCGCTGCTTCAATCGATGCTTGGATCGAGCTCTACATTCAGCAGAATCGGATCGGTATCCCGCTCGATGACGCGCAGGGTTTCCCCCATGAAATCCATCAGATTGTCCGATGCCTTTGCCGCAGCCTGAGCATCCTGAGAGAGAATGGCTCGCAGGACGCCAAGATGGCCTTCGATAGTCCCCGAAAGATCCTGATTGGGCTTGGCGTTCGTGTGGTAGATCCACCCGATCCTGCGGAACATGGTGTGCAGGGGTCGCAACGAATATTCCAGGAAAGGCTCGTCACAGATCTTCAATATCTGGGCATCGATCTGAAGATCGAAACGGTTGAATGTCGATAGCGACATTGCCGCCGCTTGGTTTTCCATGGACCGTGCCAGTTTTTCCAGCATCCTTCGTTGCAATGGCGAGGCTTTCTCGCAGGCTAGCGTGACGACGAATCGCTCCATGTCTCGACGCAAATGCAACAGCGTTGCCGTTCTTGCCAGGTCGACGGGGGCTATCTGGACGCCTTGTCGCGGCCGTATGGTGACCAGCGTATCCGACGCCAGGCGAGTGACTGCCTGATAGACCGGCATGCGGCTATAGCCGGTAATTTCCTGCAGGTCGCGAACTCGCAGATAACTCCCTGGACCCAACCGACAGGTGACGATCAGCTCCTCGATCTCCCTATAGGCATGTTCGAGCAGGCTTTTATTGTCGCGGCCTTTGTCTTGAACCGTCGGCAGCGTCATATCCGGCGCATTTGGCATGATGTCGGATCCAGTGGGTCATGAAGCAGGTCTGCCGATTCAGGCTACCTGCGCCTGGAGATTGTCAGGCATCGTGGTGATGCGGTCAGAGCACCGAAATCATGCCGCCATCGGCGTAGATGATCTGGCCATTGATGTAGTCGGAGGCCTGCGATGCGAGGTACACCACGGTCCCGATCAGCTCTTCCGGCTTGCCCCATCGGCCTGCCGGCGTCCTGCCCTTGACCCAGGCATCGAATTCGGGATTGGAGGTCAAAGCCTCGTTCATGTCGGTCAGCATGTAGCCAGGACCGATGGCGTTGGCCTGGATCCCCAGGCCGCCCCATTCCGCTGCCATGGCCTTGGTCAACATCTTTACTCCCCCTTTGGCCACGGTGTACGGGGCGACTGTGGCGCGGGCCAGCTCGCTGGTGAGGGAGCCGATATTGATGATCTTGCCCTGACCGCGTTCGACCATTCGCCTGGCCGCTTCGCGCCCGACGACGAACGCCGACGTGAGATTGGTATCGAGCACCCGTTGCCAGTCGGCAGTCTCGAGTTCCAGCATGGGTTTGCGAAACTGAATGCCGGCATTATTGACCACGATGTCGATCTCGACGCCGTCTTCATCGAACCGGGAAAAGGCCTCCTTGACGGCGTCGTCGTCGGTAACGTCGAAGGCGGCGGTCTGGACTCGATGGCCCGCTTCGGACATCTCGCGGGCGGCAGTGGTCAGTCGTTGCTCGTTGATGCCGTTGAGAATCACCTCGGCGCCGGCAGCGGCCAATCCTTCCGCGAAAGCACGACCCAAACCCCTGGATGAGCCTGTCACCAGTGCCGTTTTTCCGGTCAGGTCGAATAGTTGAATCGACATCGATATTCCCTTCTCTTGGCCAGCGCGTTGCGTGGGTTGATCACGAGGTCACCAGATGACATCCCGCCAGCCAACAAAAGCCGGCCAGGTCCATGTCTTCATGGGCGTCGGATGAATGCCCGATCTGGGTTGTCGGGTATGCGCCGCGCTTTATCCGTTGGCAAATAAATGGCGTGCAGCAATCAATATGGCCTCGCTTTATTGCCCGAGTTTGACGCGGTTCGAGATTTATCTGGTCGTGATATTTTGTGATATATCAGGAATAACAGCGCCTTCAATTGGCGTCAATTGCATTCGAGTCGATTCCCTTTAGGTTAATTTTTCTATCTATATTTTTTGTTCCAATTCGCTGATTTTAAATAAAAAGTTACTTATTGTCCTTTGGTTTATGAGTCTAAAGTCTAGTCTCGTCTGGTTGAGAAAATAGCTGGGTCCGGCGGGGTCGAATAATCCACTTGGTGTCGGATGATTTTAGTGCGCTAATGTTTTAAGCGTTAATCTTAACGCTGCGTTTATTGTCGGCAAGGTGTCGGATTTGGCCGCGCATGAAGTTTCGGTGGTCGCATCCTGCGGAAAGCGGATTGTCGACCTCCAGGCGCGGAGGCTCGTGGCATGGCGGACGGGCGTTAACTTCATTCAGGTCAGGGTTGGCATGACCTTGGCATACTGTTGCCATCAACAGTGATCGATCTGGCAGGATTGCGCCCAGGAGAAAGTCGGGGCGTGCCCCGGACTGCGATCAGGGGGACTTCCCTGTTCCAGCTCATGGCAATGGGAGGCCTTGCCCTCCAGCGAGATTCGGTGCACCCAGGTATAATGTCGCCCGCTCGCTGAAGCCGAATCATCCCGCCCCGAGGAGACGCCTTTATCATGCACGACACCACGGACCGGCCGCTGGCCGGCATTCTGCTGCGGCTGCTCTCGGGGTTGCTGTTCGCCGGCATGCTGGTCTGCGTCAAGGCGGTCAGCGACGAGGTGCCGCTGGGGCAGACCGTGTTCTTTCGCTCCGCCTTCGCGCTGCTGCCGATCGTCGTCTTCATGCTGTGGCGGCGCGAATTCCCGCGCGCCCTGGCCACCCGGCGGCCGCTCGGCCATCTGCTGCGCTCGGGGCTGGGGGCGGCGGCGATGTTCGCCTCCTTCGCCGCGGTGGCGCGGCTGCCGGTGGCGGAGGCGACCCTGCTGGCCCAGCTGGCGCCGGTGGCGCTGGCGCTGGGCGGAATCCTGCTGCTGGGCGAACGCCTCACCCGCCACCGCCTGGCGGCGCTGACGCTGGTGCTGGTCGGGGTGGGGGTGCTGATCCTGCCCGAACTGCGCGGCGCCCCGGCGCCATCGCGGATCACCGGTTACGCCCTGGGTATTGCCGCTGCGCTGCTCACCGCCGGGGCGCTGCTCACGGTGCGGCGCATCTCGCGCACCGAGACGCCCGCCTCGATCGCGTTCTACTTCGTGTTGGTGACCACCTTGGCGGGGCTGGCGACCGCTGCCCTGGGCTGGGTCACGGTGGCCTGGCCGACGCTGCTGCTGCTGGTGCTGGCGGGGCTGTTCGGCGGTGCGGCGCATATCTGCATGACGCTGGCGCTGCGCATGACCGAGGTCTCTCGGCTGGCGCCGTTCGAGTACGTGGCGCTGATCTGGCCGCTGCTGGCGGATCTGTGGCTGTTCGGACAGCCGCTCTCCAGCGGCTTCGTGCTGGCCCTGCCGCTGGTGCTGGGGGGCGCCATGTTGGCAGCGCTGGAGGGGCGACGCCTGGGGTGGCCGCGGCGGCGCCTGGGTGCGGGTAGCCCGAGCGCGGGTGACTAGGCTCCGCACGAAAAGTCGGCGAGGGTAGGCCGTTGTCGTTGCAATACCTAGATGGCGGCTTCGACGATCAACTGCGGCCTTCCCTGGGAGCAGGGCTCGATGCGCGCCTCGACCTGGAAGGTGTGGCGCAGCATCTGCGGTGTCACCACCTGTTCGCAGGGGCCGCAGTCGACCAGTCGCCCGCTTTCGATCACCAGCGCCTGATCGGCGAAGCGCAGGGCGTGGCCGAGATCGTGGAGCGCGGCGATGATCAGCATGTTTCGCTCCTGGGCCAGTCGGCGCAGGATGCTGAGCAGGCTGATCTGGCGGTGGAGGTCGAGCGCCGAGGTGGGCTCGTCCAGCAGCAGGATGTCGGGGGACTGCACCAGCGCCTGGGCTGCGCCCACCAGCTGCCGCTGGCCGCCGCTCAGATTGCCGATGTCGCGCCCGGCCAGGGTGTCGATGCCGAGCGCTGCCAGCGCCTTGTCGACCTCCTTGAGGTCGGCATCCGCCACCTTGAGACGGCGCCCCTGCATGCGCGCCAGCAGCACCGCTTCGTAGACCGTCAGCACGGCGGTGGCGCCGTTGTCCTGGGGCATGTAGGCGACCGGACGCTCACTGCTGGTGCCGGTGATGCGTACCTCGCCATCCCCCTCGAGCAGCCCCAGGATGCGCCGGAACAGGGTCGACTTGCCCGCCGCGTTGGGGCCGAGCAGCGCCACTACCTGGCCACCGTGCAGCGGCGGGGTGGAGATATCGTCGAGGATCTGGCGGCGGCCGTAGCGCGCCGAGAGGCGGTCGAGCGTCAGCGTTACCATGCGTTCTTCTTGTGGTTGAGGATCAAGAACAGGAAAAACGGAATCCCCACCAGCGAGGTGATGATGCCGATCGGAATGATGGTGCCGGGGATGATCACCTTCGACAGCACCGAGCCCACCGAGAGCATCAGGGCCCCGCACAGCGCCGAACCGGGCAGGAAGAAGCGCTGATCCTCACCCAGCAGCAGGCGCGCGATGTGCGGCCCGACCAGCCCGACGAAGCCGATGGTGCCGACGAAGGAGACGGCGATTGCCGCCAGCAGCGAGACCATGATCAGCACCTCCAGACGCAGCGCCCGCGGCTTGACGCCCAGGCTCTCGGCCTTGGCATCGCCCAGGCGCATGGCGGTCAGCGCCCAGCCGTGGCGGGCCAGCAGCGGCACCACCACCGCGAGCACGGCGAAGGCGATGCCGAGCTTGGGCCAGGTCGCCTTGGTCAGGCTGCCCATGGTCCAGAACACCACCGCGGAGACCGCCTGCTGGCTGGCGAAGAACTGGATCAGTGCCATCAGCGAGTTGAATATGAACACCATGGCGATGCCCAGCAGCACGATGGTCTCGATCGTCACCCCGCGGCGCATGCTCAGAAAGTGGATCGCCAGCGCGGTCAGCATCGCCATGATGAAGGCGTTGAGCGGGATCGCGTAGTCGACCAGCGCCGGCACCAGGGTCACCCCGAAGGCCAGCGCCAGCGCGGCACCGAAACTGGCGCCGGCGGAGATGCCGAGAGTGAAGGGGCTGGCCAGCGGGTTGCTGAGGATGGTCTGCATCTGGGCGCCGGCGATCGACAGGCTGGCGCCCACCACCAGCGCCATCAGCGCCACCGGCATGCGGATCTGCCACAGGATCACCCGCAGCGAATCCTCCACCGAGCCGGGGGTGAAGAGCGCCGCGACCACCTGGTCCAGGCCGAAACGCGCCGGCCCCAGGGCGAGATCGACACACAGACTGGCGAACAGCGCCAGGGCCAGCGCGGCCAGGATCAGTTGGCGCCGCAGCACCAGCCGGCGATAGAGATTGGCATCATCGGCCGCGGCCGGCGCGAAGGCGACCGCACGCGGCGGCTCGGCGCTCGCGCGGGAACTCTCAGTCGTCATGCAGGGATACCCAGTAGCCGGGGGCATAGTCCACCGGCAGGAAGCGCTGATGCAGCTCGCGCAGGGTGGCCTCGGGGTCGAGATCGGCGAACAGCTCCGGGTGGAACCACTTGGCCAGCTGCTGCACCGCCACGAAGTAGTAGGGGCTGTTGTAGAACTGGTGCCAGATGGCGTGGACCTGGCCGCTCTTCACCGCCTCGATGCCGGTCATGGCGGTGCGGTGGGTCAGTTGCTCGAGCTTGGCCCGGGCCTGCTGCATGTCTGCCCCCGGGCCCACGCCGACCCAGTTGCCGCCAGGGACGTAGGCGCCCCAGTTGCCGCCGGTGACCACCACCTGATCGGGGTTGGCGGCGATGATCTGCTCCGGATTGAGGGTGCCGAAGGTCGACGGGATGATGCCGTCGGCGATGTTGTGGCCGCCGGCGAGCTCGACGTACTCGCCGAAGTTGCCGGGACCGAAGCTCATGCAGCAGTCGTCGGAGTAGCCGCCGGCGCGATCGATGAACACCTTGGGCCGCGCCGGATCGGCGGCGGCGATCTTGTCGGTGACCCGGGCCAGCTGCGCCTGGGAGAAGTCGATGAAGGCGTCGGCGCGCTGGGTGTCGCCGAGCAGACGCCCCATCAGACGCATCGAGGGGATGGTGTGCTCGAGTGGCTTCTCGCGGAAATCGACGTAGACGATCGGAATGCCCAGCGCGGCCAGCTTGGTGTCGTAGCCGGCGTCTTCGGTGGCGGCCTTGGCCTCCAGGTTCATCAGCACCACGTCGGGGTGCAGGCTGGCGGCCTGCTCGACGTCGAAGGTGCCATCCTTGAAGCCGCCGAAGGTGGGGATCTGCTTCATCTCGGGAAACTTGGCGGCGTAGGCGGCGTAGTTGTCCGGGTCGGCCTCGGCGAGGTCGTGGCGCCAGCCCACCACGTGGGCGAACGGGTTGTCGGGCTCGAGCGCGGCGAGCAGATAGATCTGGCGCCCCTCGCCGAGGATGACGCGCTGCACCGGCGCCTCGAGGGTCACCTGACGGCCGGCGATATCGGTCACCGTGATCGGGTCGGCCCAGGCGCTGGTGGCGCCGCCGAGGGCTAAGGTGATGACGGCGAGACGGACGAGCCTCGCGGCGTATCCGGCGAAGAGGAAACGTGGCTGAGTCACGGCGAGATCCGGCAGAGAGGCGAATGGGTTAGTTACGCATGATTCTTATTTGCGATGGGGCGCTAGTATGTCGCAGGGGTGGCGGGGCGTCCAGAGCCGTGCTTAGGCTTGCGGGGCTACCGACAGGCGTCGCGCGGGCCCCGGCGGCAGTTGTTATACTGCCGCGACTTACCCTACCGCTGGAGATCGCATGCCTTCTCACGCCCCCCGTATCGCCATTGTCGGCGCCGCCGGCCGCATGGGCCGCAATCTGGTTAGTGCCGTGCAGCAGGATGACGGGGCCAGTCTGGCCGGCGGCAGCGTCTCCACCGGCAGCTCGCTGGTCGGCGCCGACCTGGGCGAACTCGCCGGCATCGGGCGCCTGGGCGTGACCGCCACCGACGACCTGGCCGCCATCGCCGACGACTTCGATGTGCTGATCGACTTCACCTCGCCCGCCACCACCCTGGCCAACCTCGCTTTCTGCGCCGACCACGGCAAGGCGATCGTGATCGGCACCACCGGCCTCGACGAGGCCCAACTGGCCGAGCTCGACGGCTACCGCGAGCGCGTGGCGATGGTCTTCGCGCCCAACATGAGCGTCGGTGTCAACCTGACCCTCAATCTGCTTGCCACCGCCGCCCGCGCCCTGGGCGACGAGGGCTACGACATCGAGGTGATCGAGGCCCACCATCGCCACAAGGTCGACGCGCCCTCGGGTACCGCGCTGAAGATGGGCGAGGTGATGGCCGATGCCCTGGCGCGTCCACTCAAGGCGTACGGCGTATTCGAGCGGGTCGGGCAGTGCGGGCCGCGCAGCGAGAAAGAGATCGGCTTCGCCACCGTGCGGGCGGGCGATATCGTCGGCGAGCACACGGTGATGTTCGCCACCGAGGGCGAACGCATCGAGATCACCCACAAGGCCTCCAGCCGCATGACCTTCGCCAAGGGCGCGGTACGCGCGGCGCGCTGGCTCGCCGCGCGCGATACCGGGCGCTACGACATGCAGGACGTGCTCGGCCTGAAGGATTGACGCTCGGTCGGAGCGGATGTTCGACGGCGGCGGGACACCGGGTGGCGTGTCATGGGATCGAATCGCGATCGGTACTGGAGCCGGTCGCCGCTTTCCGGTATCATTTTGCCAATTTGGCCGGGCCAGCGCCGCAGGCAGTAGAGATTCGCCGCAGATGATGCAGCAACAGGACAATGAGCGGGATGAAACCGGTTTTCCGGATTTCGTCCCGCTTTTTTACGACCTTGCGGCGGCTGCCGGTCAGTGCATGAAGGGGCGTGATGCTACACCTCGACGCAATTTGTTGATGACCAGTTAAGGAGGATGTTGCCTTGAACAGACCCGCGATACTGGCTCTCGAAGACGGCAGTGTATTTCACGGCGTCGCGATCGGAGCCGATGGGCAGACCAGCGGGGAGGTGGTCTTCAATACCGCCATGACCGGTTATCAGGAAATTCTCACCGACCCCTCCTATACCCGCCAGATCGTGACCCTGACCTACCCCCACATCGGTAATACCGGCGTCAACGTCGAGGACGTCGAGTCGCATCGAATCTGCGCCGCCGGCCTGGTCATTCGGGACCTGCCGCTGATCGCCAGCAATTTTCGCAGCACGGCCACGCTCTCCGAGTATCTGGCTTCGCAGAACGTCATCGGCATCGCCGATATCGACACCCGCCGCCTGACGCGCATCCTGCGCAGCAAGGGGTCGCTGAACGGCGCCATCCTGGCCGGCGACGCAGCCCGGGGCGATGATGCCGTCGAGCGGGCGCTGGCGGAAGCCCAGGCCTTCCCGGGTCTCAAGGGCATGGACCTGGCCAGGGAAGTCTCCTGCGAGTCGATCCACGAGTGGACCGAGGGCGAGTGGACGCTGGGCCAGGGCTACGCCGACACCGCCCGGGGCGAGCGGCCCTCGGAGGGCGCCCAGGACCCGCGCCCGTACCACGTGGTGGCCTACGACTACGGCGTCAAACGCAACATCCTGCGCATGCTCGCCTCCCGTGGCTGCCGCCTGACCGTGGTGCCGGCGCAGACGCCGGCCAGCGAGGTGCTGGCGATGAATCCGGACGGCGTGTTCCTGGCCAACGGGCCGGGCGATCCCGAGCCCTGCGACTACGCCATCAGTGCGATCCGCGAGGTGCTCGAGACGGATGTCCCGGTCTTCGGCATCTGCCTGGGTCACCAGCTGCTGGCGCTGGCCGCCGGCGCCAGAACGGTGAAGATGAACCATGGCCACCACGGCGCCAACCACCCGGTCCAGGATCTCGACAGCGGGCAGGTGATGATCACCAGCCAGAACCACGGCTTCGCGGTGGACGAGACCAGCCTGCCCGGCAACGTGCGCGCGATTCATCGCTCGCTGTTCGATGGCACCCTGCAGGGCATCGAGCTGACCGACCGGCCGGCGTTCAGCTTCCAGGGGCACCCCGAGGCGAGCCCGGGGCCGCAGGACGTCTCGCCGCTGTTCGATCGCTTCGTGACGATGATGCAGGCCCGCCAGCGGGACGCGGTATAAGCCGTCAGCGAAACGCAGCACGGCCTCGGCCGTTTGGAATTCAGTCTTCTTGGGTCGGCGCCAGCCGCCGACACCACCATTTTCGACGAGTGTTAGCGCATGCCAAAACGTACGGATCTCGACAGCATTCTGATCATCGGCGCCGGCCCCATCGTCATCGGGCAGGCGTGCGAATTCGACTACTCCGGGGCCCAGGCCTGCAAGGCACTGCGCGAAGAGGGCTACCGCGTCATCCTGGTCAACTCCAACCCGGCGACCATCATGACCGACCCGGTGATGGCGGACGCCACCTATATCGAGCCGATCACCTGGCAGGCGGTGGAGCAGATCATCGAGCGTGAGCGCCCGTCGGCGATCCTGCCGACCATGGGCGGCCAGACCGCGCTCAACTGCGCGCTGGATCTCGACAAGCATGGCGTGCTCGAGAAGTACGGGGTCGAGATGATCGGTGCCAACGCCGATGCCATCAACAAGGCCGAAGATCGCGATCTGTTCGACAAGGCGATGAAGAACATCGGTCTGGAGTGCCCCAAGGCGAAAGTGGCGCACACCATGGACGAGGCGTGGGAGATCCAGGCTACGCTCGGGTTCCCGGTGATCATCCGGCCTTCCTACACCATGGGCGGCTCCGGCGGCGGCGTGGCCTACAACAAGGAGGAGTTCGAGGAGATCTGCGATCGCGGTTTCGAACTCTCCAATAACCACGAGCTGCTGATCGACGAGTCCCTTCTCGGCTGGAAGGAGTACGAGATGGAGGTCGTTCGTGACAAGAACGACAACTGCATCATCGTCTGCGCCATCGAGAACTTCGACCCCATGGGCGTGCACACCGGCGACTCCATCACCGTCGCGCCAGCGCAGACGCTGACCGACAAGGAGTACCAGATCATGCGCAACGCATCGCTTGCGGTGCTGCGCGAGATCGGCGTCGAGACCGGCGGCTCCAACGTCCAGTTCGGCGTCGATCCCGACACCGGACGCATGGTGGTGATCGAGATGAACCCGCGGGTGTCGCGCTCCTCGGCGCTGGCTTCCAAGGCGACCGGTTTCCCGATCGCCAAGATCGCCGCCAAGCTGGCGGTGGGCTACACCCTGGACGAGCTGCAGAACGACATCACCGGCGGTGCCACGCCGGCCTCGTTCGAGCCGTCGATCGACTATGTCGTGACCAAGATCCCGCGCTTCACCTTCGAGAAGTTCCCCCAGGCCAATGACCGTCTGACCACCCAGATGAAGTCGGTCGGCGAGGTGATGGCGATCGGTCGCACCTTCCAGGAGTCGATGCAGAAAGCGCTGCGCGGGCTCGAGATCGGTGTCGACGGGCTCGATCCCAAGGTGATCGACTTCGGTCCGGAGAACATGGCGCTGATCAAGGGCGAGCTGCAGGCCGCCGGCGCCGACCGCATCTTCTACATCGCCGACGCCATGCGCAGCGGCATGAGCGTGGACGAGGTGTTCACGCTGACCAATATCGATCGCTGGTTCCTGGTCCAGCTCGAGGATCTGATCCTGAGCGAGGCGGCGATCACCGAACGCTCGCTGCACGATTTCAGCGCCGACGAGCTATATCGTCTCAAGCGCAAGGGCTTCTCCGATGCCCGACTGGCGTCGCTGCTCGGCGTCTCGGAGAGTGAGTTCCGCAGCCGTCGTCAGCAGCTCGGCATTCGCCCGGTCTACAAGCGGGTCGACACCTGTGCCGCCGAATTCGCCTCCGACACCGCCTACATGTACTCCACCTATGAAGAGGAGTGCGAGGCCGACGTCAGCGATCGCCAGAAGATCATGGTGCTGGGCGGTGGACCCAACCGGATCGGCCAGGGTATCGAGTTCGACTACTGCTGCGTGCATGCGGCTCTGGCGATGCGCGAAGACGGTTACGAGACGATCATGGTCAACTGTAACCCGGAGACCGTCTCCACCGACTACGACACCAGCGATCGGCTCTATTTCGAGCCGGTGACCCTGGAGGACGTGCTCGAGATCGCCGACAAGGAGAAGCCGGTCGGGGTGATCGTCCAGTTCGGCGGCCAGACCCCGCTGAAGCTGGCCCGCGCCCTGGAAGCCGCCGGCGTACCGATCATCGGCACCACCCCGGATGCGATCGATCGGGCCGAGGACCGCGAGCGCTTCCAGCAGATGATCGACAAGCTGGGCCTCAAGCAGCCGCCCAACGCTACCGCGCGCAGCTTCGAGGACGCCTTCGCCAAGGCCGAGAAGATCGGCTATCCGCTGGTGGTGCGACCGAGCTACGTGCTTGGCGGCCGCGCCATGGAGATCGTCTACACCGCCGAGGAGCTGGAGCGCTACATGACCCACGCGGTCAAGGTCTCCAACGACTCGCCGGTGCTGCTCGACCATTTCCTCAACGCGGCGATCGAGATCGATATCGATGCGGTCAGCGACGGCAAGCAGGTGGTGATCGGCGGCATCATGCAGCATATCGAGCAGGCCGGCGTGCACTCCGGTGATTCCGCCTGCTCGTTGCCGCCGTACTCGCTGCCGGCGGAGGTGCAGGACGCGATGCGCGACCAGGTCAAGAAGATGGCGGTCGAGCTCAACGTGGTCGGCCTGATGAACGTGCAGCTGGCGTGGCAGGATGGCGAGATCTACGTCATCGAGGTCAATCCGCGCGCTTCGCGCACCGTGCCGTTCGTCTCCAAGTGCATCGGCACCTCGCTGGCGCAGGTCGCGGCGCGCTGCATGGCCGGAACGACCCTGGCCGAGCAGCAGTTCACCCGCGAGATCATTCCGGGCTACTACAGCGTCAAGGAAGCGGTCTTCCCGTTCAACAAGTTCCCGGGGGTCGATCCGATCCTGTCGCCGGAGATGAAGTCCACCGGTGAGGTGATGGGGAGCGGCGCGACCTTTGCCGAAGCCTTCTACAAGGCGCAGTTGGGCGCCGGCGAAGCGATTCCGAGGCTGACCGGGGAGCGCAAGGCGTTCCTCTCCGTGCGCGAGCCGGACAAGCAAGGTGTTATCGAGGTGGCCCAATCTCTGCTAGCCTTGGGTTTCAGTTTAGTGGCAACACGGGGTACGGCCAGGGCTCTGGAGGGGGCCGGTCTGTCCGTTGCCGTCGTCAACAAGGTTTTTGAAGGCCGTCCGCATATCGTCGATCTGCTCAAGAACGACGAGATCGCCTATATCGTGAATACCACGGAAGGTCGTCAGGCGATCAATGACTCCTCGGTCATCCGGCGCACCGCGCTGGCGCGCAAGGTTCCCTATGCCACCACGCTGGCCGGGGCGCGTGCCGTCTGCATGGCGCTGGAGTATGGTAACGAGATCACGGTGCGGCGGCTGCAGGAACAGCATGCAGGAGTAGTCCATGAATAAAGTCCCGATGACCGTCCACGGCGAGCAGGCCTTGCGTCAGGAGCTGGAGCAGTTGAAAGGCGTAGAGCGCCCGCGAGTCATCAACGACATTGCGGTCGCCCGCGAGCACGGCGACCTCAAGGAGAACGCCGAGTATCACGCCGCCCGCGAGCAGCAGGGCTTCATCGAGGGGCGGATCCAGGAGATCGAGGGCAAGCTGTCGGCGGCGCAGGTCATCGACGTGACCAAGATGCCGAAGAACGGCAAGGTGATCTTCGGCGTGACGGTCGAACTGCTCAATCTCGAGACCGACGACGAGGTGCGCTACCGGATCGTCGGCGAGGATGAGGCGGACATCAAGGCCGGCAAGATCTCGGTGACCTCGCCGATCGCCCGTGCGCTGATCGGCAAGAGCGAAGGCGATGTGGTCAACGTGCGTACGCCGGGTGGGGACGTGGAGTACGAGATCTCCGGCGTCGAGCATCTGTGACCGGCTGCGCCGGAAGTGGAAAGTGATTAGCTCGAAGAGCGGCGCTGCGCGCCTGGAAGCCTGAAGCTGGAAGAAAAACACCCCGCAGTGATTTGGCTGCGGGGTGTTTTTGTCTGTACGGTCGCGGAATTCTGTCGACTTCCAGCTTCCAGCTTCCAGCTTCCAGCTTCCAGCTTCCAGCTTCCAGCTTCCAGCTCCGGGCATGCCCCGGCTGCTCAGTGCCGCCCGTGATGCTCCTCGGCGCGTTGAACGTTGGAGAGCTTGGGGTTGGCTTTCGGGTTGTGGCGGTAGAGTAGTGCCGTCTTGCCCAGCGACTGCACCAGCTCCGCGCCGGAGAGTTCGATCAGCTCTTCGACCATGGCCTGGCGCTCTTCCCGTTCGGGAATTGCCAGTTTGACCTTGACCAGTTCGTGATCGCGCAGGGCGCGTTCGAGCTCCTGCTGAGCGCCCTCGCTCAAGCCGTTTTCACTCACCGTGACGATCGGCTGCAGATGATGGCCGATGCTGCGGAAGGCTTTCTTTTGTGCGGATGATAGGCTCATGGTAGTCTGACCGTTGGACTTCGCGATATTTTACAGCGGTGCTGCAATCGGTCTCACCACCGCACTGTCGAAACGCGACATGGTACGGGTTTCGGTCGCCGCGGGAAAGATGTCGTTGGTGTGTGGTCCCTGGAGCGGTGATGGTGATCCCCTGTCGACACCTCGCTCTCCCACGTCCGATCTTCAGTCCGCATCTCCACCCTTTCTTCGAGCTTTCTTCAGGTGATCTCCAGTGGCGCGCTCCTCCAGGCCCAGTCCCGACAATGCCGGTTCCTCGACGCGCCAGAGCAAGAGCAGCGCAGGCTGGCTGAAAGAGCATTTCGACGATCGCTACGTCCAGCAGTCCTGGAAGGATGGTTATCGTTCGCGTGCAAGCTATAAGTTGCTGGAACTCGACGAGCGTGACAAGTTACTCCGGTCCGGGATGTCGGTGATCGACCTGGGGGCCGCCCCGGGAGGCTGGAGTCAGGTCGCCGCCGAGAAGGTCGGTAGCGATGGGGTGGTGATTGCGTCGGACATCCTTGAGATGGATGCGTTGGCCGGCGTCGACTTCATCCAGGGCGATTTCACCGAAGAGTCGGTGCTGGAGGCGATTCTGGCTGCGCTGGGGGATCGCTCCGTCGACCTGGTGTTGTCCGACATGGCCCCGAACATGAGCGGCATGGCGGCGATAGACCAGCCCCAGGCGATGTATCTGGTCGAGCTGGCGCTCGATCTGGCGCGGCAGACCTTGGCACCCGGCGGTCATTTTCTGGCCAAGGTGTTTCAGGGCGAAGGATTCGACGACTACCTGCGGGAGCTGCGCGGCAGCTTCCGCAAGGTGGTCACGCGCAAGCCGGAGGCGTCCCGGGCCCGGTCCCGAGAAGTCTACCTGCTGGCGCAGGGATTTCATGGCTAGGCTTGCAAGCGTGGTTGAACGCCCCCATCTGGTGTAGTGTCAGACCACGGCAAGCGCAGGCAGCAAGATTCGTACTACGAGGGTGGTGTCTTGAACGACATGGCGAAGAATCTAATTCTCTGGTTGGTCATCGCAGCCGTGCTGCTGACGGTGTTCAACAACTTCAGCGTCGATAGCTCGCCGCACACGACGAGCTATTCGCAGTTCGTGCAGCAGGTCCAGAACGACCAGGTGCGCAGCGTGACCATCGACGGCTACACCATCAACGGTGAGCGCAAGGATGGCACGCAATTCCAGACCATTCGCCCCGCCGCCCAGGATCCCAAGCTGATGGACGATCTGTTGGCGCATGACGTCACGGTCGTCGGCCAGAAACCCGAGGAGCAGAGCCTGTGGACGCGCTTGCTGATCGCCAGCTTCCCGATCCTGTTGATTCTGGGCATCTTCATCTTCTTCATGCGCCAGATGCAGGGCGGCGGCAGTGGTCGGGGCGGCCCGATGAGCTTCGGCAAGTCGAAGGCGAAGCTGCTGAGCCAGGATCAGATCAAATCCACCTTTGCCGACGTCGCGGGTTGTGACGAGGCCAAGGAGGAGGTGGTCGAGCTGGTCGACTTCCTCAAGGATCCTTCGAAGTTTCAGCGCCTGGGTGGCCAGATACCCCGCGGCGTGCTGATGGTGGGCCCCCCGGGTACCGGCAAGACGCTGCTGGCGAAGGCGATCGCCGGCGAGGCCAAGGTGCCGTTCTTCTCGATCTCCGGGTCCGACTTCGTCGAGATGTTCGTCGGCGTGGGTGCATCCCGCGTCCGCGACATGTTCGAACAGGCCAAGAAGCAGGCGCCGTGCATCATCTTCATCGACGAGATCGATGCCGTCGGTCGCCATCGTGGCTCCGGCATGGGCGGCGGTCACGACGAGCGCGAGCAGACCCTGAACCAATTGCTGGTCGAGATGGACGGCTTCGAGGCCAACGACGGCATCATCGTCATTGCCGCCACCAACCGTCCCGACGTGCTGGATCCGGCGCTGCTGCGCCCGGGCCGCTTCGACCGTCAGGTCACCGTACCGCTGCCCGACATCCGGGGTCGCGAGCATATTCTCAACGTACATCTGCGCAAGGTGCCGATGGCCGACGGTGTCCAGGCCAGCATCATCGCCCGTGGCACGCCCGGCTTCTCGGGCGCCGACCTGGCCAACCTGGTCAACGAGGCGGCGCTGTTCGCGGCGCGACGCAATCGACGCACCGTGGGTATGGAAGAGCTGGAGCTGGCCAAGGACAAGATCATGATGGGCGCCGAGCGTCGGTCCATGGTCATGTCCGAGAAGGACAAGCTCAACACGGCCTACCATGAGGCCGGCCATGCCATCATCGGCCTGGTGATGCCCGAGCACGATCCGGTCTACAAGGTCACCATCATCCCGCGCGGTCGTGCGCTGGGCGTGACCATGTTCCTCCCCGAGGAAGACCGCTACAGCTATTCCCGTCAGCAGATCATCAGCCAGCTCTGCTCGCTGTTCGGTGGCCGGATCGCCGAAGAGATGACGCTTGGGCCGAATGGGGTCACCACCGGTGCCTCCAACGACATCAAGCGGGCCACCGAGCTTGCGCACAGCATGGTGGCCAAGTGGGGTCTCTCCGAGGAGATGGGGCCGCTGATGTACGACGAGGACGAATCGCATCAGTTCCTCGGTGGTCCCGGTCAGGGTGGCGGCAAACTGAGTTCCGGTGAGACTTCGACCCGCCTCGACAAGGAGGTGCGTCGCATCATCGACGAATGCTATGCCATGGCGCGCAAGATTCTCGAGGACAACCGCGACAAGCTCGACCTGATGGCCGAAGCGCTGATGCAGTACGAGACCATCGACGCTGCCCAGCTCAAGGACATCATGGAAGGTCGCCCGCCGCGTCCGCCGAAGGATTGGGGTGACGATGGTCCGAGCTCGGGTTCTGGTCGGCCGGTCAGCGATCCTGAGCCACAGCCAGGCGATGAAGGCACGTCGGATGACGAGCCCGGCAACCGCCGGCCCTCGGATCCTCTGGGCGGGCCGTCAGGGCTTTGAGGTGATCCGGCGGTCCACAGCCAATCCGGGTTCGAACGACTCGGCATCAACCAGCAGGGCGTCAGATATGGCGCCCTGCTGCGTTGTGAGACGGTTGCGAAACCGTACCGGCCTACCTAGAGTGGGCGCTTTTGCCAGCGACGACCTTCCATGACTGACTCTTCCTCCATCGGTGTCCGATTGCGCTGCGGCCATCACGATCTCGATCTTTCGCGTCCGCGCGTCATGGGCATTCTGAACGTGACGCCCGACTCCTTCTCCGATGGCAACCGGCACCGCGAGCTGGACGACGCGCGCCGTCACGCCGAACGGCTGCTGCGGGAGGGGGCCGACATCATCGATGTGGGCGGGGAATCGACGCGCCCCGGCGCCGAACCGGTGTCGCTGGAGGAGGAGCGTGATCGAGTGCTGCCGGTGGTCGAGACGCTGGTGCGGGAGTTCGGTGCGCTGGTCTCGGTCGACACCAGCACGCCGGAACTGATTCGCGAAGCCGCTGCGGCCGGGGCGGGGATGCTCAACGACGTGCGCTCGCTGACGCGACCCGGGGCGTTGGCGGCGGCGGCGGGCACCGAGTTGCCCGTCTGTCTCATGCACATGCGCGGAGAGCCGGGGACGATGCAGCAGGCGCCGTACTACGCCGAGCCGATCGAGATGGCGGTGGTCGAGTTCCTGCGCCAGCGCGTCACCGCCTGCGCGCAGGCAGGTATTCCGCGGGAGCGACTGCTGATCGACCCGGGTTTCGGCTTTGCCAAGACGCTGGAACACAATCTTCGACTGCTCAATCGTCTGAGTGCGCTCGAAGCGCTCGATCTGCCGCTGCTGGTCGGGATGTCGCGAAAGAGCATGATCGGCCAGGCGCTGGGCCGGCCTGTCGATCAGCGCCTGCCTGGAGGTCTCGCGTTGAGCGTGATGGCGGTCGAGCGTGGCGCTAGAATAGTCAGAGTGCACGATGTGGCAGCCACGGTCGACGCGATCGACATGGCCTGGGCCGTGCTTCAGGAACGGAGCGATCATGAGTAGACGTTATTTTGGTACCGACGGTATTCGCGGCACCGTCGGCGAGTATCCGATCACCGCTGACTTCATGCTCAAGCTGGGGTGGGCGATGGGGCGCGTGCTGTCTCGCAAGCTATCCTCTCATCAGACCCGGCAGCGATCCTCCCAGTCGCCGCGACCCAAGGTGATCATCGGCAAGGACACTCGCATCTCGGGTTACATGTTCGAATCGGCGTTGGAGGCGGGGCTATCGGCCGCAGGGGCCGACGTCTCCCTGCTGGGACCGATGCCGACCCCGGGTATCGCCTACCTGACCCGAACCTTTCGTGCCGACGCTGGTATCGTGATCTCGGCTTCGCACAATCCCTACCAGGACAACGGCATCAAGTTCTTCTCGGCGGAAGGGCTGAAGCTGGCCGACGAGGTCGAGGCGGAGATCGAGGATGAACTCGAGAAGCCGCTGGAGACCATGGCGCCGAACCAGCTCGGCAAGGCGGTGCGAATCGGCGACGCCGCCGGGCGCTACATCGAGTTCTGCAAGTCAACGGTCCACAATCGCCTCGAGCTGCATGGCCTGAGGATCGTCCTGGATTGCGCGCATGGCGCGACCTACCATATCGCGCCCAATGTCTTTCGGGAGCTCGGCGCCGATGTCAGCGTGATCGGCGGGGAGCCGGATGGCCTCAATATCAACCGCGACGTGGGGTCGACCCACACCGAGCGTTTGCGCGAGGCTGTCCTGTCGTGTCAGGCCGACCTGGGCATCGCGTTCGATGGCGACGGCGATCGCGTACTGATGATCGACCGTCGGGGCGAGGCGGTGGACGGCGACGAGATCCTCTACATCATCGCGCGGGACCTCCACGCGCGAGGCAAGCTCAATGGCGGGGTCGTGGGCACGCTGATGACCAACTTCGGGCTGGCCGCGGCGTTCGAGAAGCAGGGGATCCCTTTCGAGCGGGCCAAGGTGGGAGACCGCTACGTCGTCGAGCGGCTGCTGGCCAACGACTGGCTGCTGGGCGGGGAGGCCTCGGGACATATCGTCTGTCGCAACGTGCAGACCACCGGCGATGGCATCGTCTCCGCGCTGCAGGTGCTGGCGGTCATGGTGCGAGAGGGGGTGCCTCTGGACCAGTTGCTCGAAGGGTTCGAGAAGGCGCCGCAGGCCCTGGTCAACGTTCGCCTGCCCCCGGGTTCCGATGCCCGGGCGCTATTGGAGAGCCAGGCGTTGTGTCGAAGCGTCGCGTCGGTGGAAGAGGAGCTGGGCGGCGGTGGTCGGGTTCTGCTGCGGCCCTCGGGTACCGAACCGCTGATCAGGGTCATGGTCGAAGGCCGACCGAGATTCGATGTCCAGGCGCTGGCGCGGCGGATCGCCGATAGTGTCGAAACCTTGATCGCCTGAGCTGATCGGATCGCCGACAGCAATTGTTGTCTTGTTGTCAAGGCTCTTATACCATGTCGCTCCACCGATGGGAGGTAGCATGCGCAAGCCGCTGATCGCAGGTAACTGGAAGATGAACGGCTCGGCAGAATTGATCGAGACGTTCGGTCGAACGTTTGCCGGGATTGAGTTGTCGTCGCCGGTCGATGTGGTGATCCATCCCCCGTTTCCCTATCTCGATGCTGCGCGCAGCGCTTTTGCGGGCACGCCTCTCGCGCTGGGCGCCCAGACGCTGAACCCGCTGCCCTCCGGGGCCCGCACCGGCGAGGTGAGTGGCGAAATGCTCGCCGAGTTCGGCGTCGAGTATGTGCTGGCCGGCCACTCCGAGCGTCGCCAGCTCTATCACGAAAGTGACGAACAGGTTTACGAGCGGGTCATCGCTGCGCTCACCGTGGGGCTCAAGCCGATTCTCTGTGTGGGAGAGACCCTCGAGGAGCGCGACGCCGGCCAGTCCGAGGATGTCGTGCTGCGTCAGGTCGGTCATGTCATGGCCCGGCTCGAGCCCGGGCAGCGTCGAATGATGACGATTGCCTACGAGCCGGTCTGGGCGATCGGTACCGGGCGCACGGCCACGCCGGAGCAAGCCCAGCAGATGATGGCCGCGATTCGCGGCTATCAGGCGAGCTTCGACTCGGCGTTGGCCGATGCGCTACGCCTGCTGTATGGCGGTAGCATGAACGCGAGCAACGCACGGGAGTTGCTCGCCCAGGAAGATATCGACGGCGGCCTGATCGGCGGAGCTTCGCTCAAGGTCGACGATTTCAAAGCGATTTGTCAGTCAGCAGGTTGATTTCATGCAGATAGCAGTTTTGTTGTTACACGTCCTCGCCGCCATTGCGCTGGTGGTTCTGGTCCTGCTTCAGCAGGGCAAGGGCGCCGAAGCGGGCGCTGCATTCGGTGGCGGCTCCTCGCAGACGGTGTTCGGCTCTCGCGGCAGTGGCGGCTTCATGTCCAAGCTGACGGGCGGCCTGGCGGCGCTTTTCTTCGTGACCTCGCTGGGGCTGGCGTACTTCGCCGCCAATGCCGGCAGTGCGCCGCAGAGCGGTATTCCGGATGCTCAGGTGATCGAGCAGCAACATAATGGTGCGCCAACGCTTGACGATGGTGCCCAAAGCGGGAATAATGCTGCGCCAGCACTCGAGGAAGGTGGCGGTCAGGAATCGTCAAATCCTTGAGTGAAAAGGAAAATTCGCTGCCTTCGATGAAAGCTCCGAATGCAGCGAATTAAGTGTGGCGCCCAGGCGCTACACACCCCTGATGCCGAAGTGGTGGAATTGGTAGACACGCTATCTTGAGGGGGTAGTGACCTTACGGTCGTGCGGGTTCAAGTCCCGCCTTCGGCACCATCGTCAAGTTTTTCCGGTCTTTTCGACTTGAACCTCTGGGCGGTACTGATGAATTCTTGTTGCTGAGAATTCGGCGATATTGCGGCCCTCCTTGACCCATCTCGAGGCCGTTCCTATAATCGCCAACCTGATGTTGCGGGGTGGAGCAGTCTGGTAGCTCGTCGGGCTCATAACCCGAAGGTCGTCGGTTCAAATCCGGCCCCCGCTACCAAGTTTTTTGAAAGGCCCCTTCCTGAGAAGGGGCTTTTTGTTAGCAGCCTTGTCGATTTCAGCGCTCGTCGCCGTCGACGGCGCTGCCGACGTCAATGCCAGTCAGCCACCTAGCACCTTGCATTTCTCTCAACTCCCGGTCAGGTGCCTGATGCAACTGCTGTAGGAGTCGTTTGTGGTCACCAAGGACGCAGCACTGTATGCGATCATCGAACCTGTGGTCACCGCCATGGGTTTCGAATTGTGGGGCCTCGACTATCTGGCTCAGGGCAAGCATTCCAAGCTGATGATCTACATCGACAGCCCCGATGGAATCTCGGTCGATGATTGCGCGAGTGTCAGCCGTCAGGTCAGCGGCGTGCTGGATGTCGAAGATCCGATCTCGAGCAACTACAGCCTGGAAGTTTCCTCTCCAGGTCTCGATCGCCCGCTCTATACGCTCGATCATTTTTCGCGCTTCAGCGGTCACGTGGTGCAGCTCAAGCTACGCACCGCCTTCGATGGGCGTCGCAAGTTCCAGGGGCGCCTGGCCGGCATCGATGGCGACGAGGTGCTGCTGCACATCGATGGCGAAGAGTACTGCTTTCCCATCGAAAGCATCGATCAGGCTCGCGTCGTCCCGCAGTTCGACGACTGAATTCCATCACCTGTTGTTCGATGACTCAGTAATTCGAGACCAAGAATTCGAAACCAAGAACCGGTTTTTCGGCGAGGCATAGGCATGAGCAAAGAGATACTGCTGGTCGTTGACGCCATCTCCAACGAGAAGAGCGTGCCCCGAGACGTCATTTTCGAGGCTGTCGAGGCGGCACTGGCCAGCGCATCGCGCAAGCGCTTCGAGGGGCAGGACGTCAGCGTCCGCGTCCAGATTGATCGCCGCACCGGCGAGTACGATACTTTCCGTCGCTGGGTGGTGGTCGAAGACGAAGACTATCTCAGCGAAGATCGCGAGATTCCGCTCTCCGAAGCGGAGACGCGCGAGCCTCCCTTGGCCGTCGGCGATGTGGTCGAAGAGCAGGTGGAGTCGGTGGCCTTCGGCCGTATCGCCGCGCAGACCGCCAAGCAGGTGATCGTGCAGAAGGTGCGCGAGGCCGAACGCGCCCAGATCGTCAAGCAGTACTCCGAGCGGGAAGGCGAACTGGTCGCGGGCATCGTCAAGAAAACGACACGCGACGGGCTGATCATCGATCTCGGCGAGAACGCCGAGGGCTTCCTGCCCCGTGGCGAGATGATCCCCGGCGAGCGCTACCGCATGAACGAGCGTGTGCGCGCGCTGCTGTGGAAAGTCGATGCGGAGGCGCGTGGCTCCCAGCTGATCCTGTCGCGGACCAAGCCGGGCATGCTGGTCGAGCTGTTCAAGATCGAAGTGCCGGAGATCGCCGAGCAACTGATCGAGATCAAGGGCGCGGCTCGCGATCCCGGCGCGCGGGCCAAGATCGCGGTCAAGACCAACGACAGGCGAATCGATCCGGTCGGCGCCTGTGTCGGCATGCGCGGATCGCGCGTGCAGGCGGTATCCAACGAGCTGCGTAACGAGCGCGTGGATATCATTTTATGGGACGACAACCCCGCGCAACTGGTGATCAACGCCATGGCGCCGGCGGAAGTCGCCTCCATCCTCGTTGACGAGGACGCCCATTCGATGGACGTCGCCGTCGGCGAGGACAACCTCGCTCAGGCCATTGGTCGTAGCGGTCAGAACGTGAGGCTCGCCAGCGAGCTGACGGGCTGGACGCTCAACGTCATGACCATCGATGAAGCCGAGGGTAAACGCGAGCAGGAAGTCGACAGCCTGGTCGAATATTTCATCAACCATCTCGAGATCGACGAAGACGTCGCCCGCATCCTGGTCGAGGAAGGGTTCACGACGATCGAAGAACTGGCCTACGTGCCGGTCGAAGAGATGCTGGAGATCGAAGAGTTCGATGAGGATCTGGTCGAGGAACTTCGTGCAAGGGCCAAGGATGAGCTTCTCAACCTGGCCATCGCGTCGGAAGAGCAACTGGATGGCGCTCAGCCCGCCGAAGACCTTCTCACGATGGACGGCATGGACCGCCACCTGGCTTTCATTCTTGCCAGCCGTGGCATCGTCACCATGGAGGACCTCGCAGAACAGTCCATCGAGGATCTGAAGGATATCGACGACGTGGACGAGGAGCGCGCAGCGGCACTGATCATGACTGCCCGTGCGCCTTGGTTTCAGAGCGAAGAGTAACGTGGTCACGGGTTCAGGAGGGTCGTAATGTCAGACATGACCGTAAAAGAGTTTGCCGGCAAGGTGGGACGCGATGTGTCCCGCCTGCTTGAACAGATGAAGGATGCGGGTCTGCCGCATCAGAAGGAAAGCGACGCGGTCTCCGAAGAGGACAAGCAACGTCTCCTCGATCACCTGACCAAGAGTCATGGTGGTGGTGGCCGCGGCCCGCGCAATCGCATCACCTTGACACGCAATACCCGCAGTAAGATCCGTTCGGGCGAGCGTGGCAAGACCATCGAGGTGCAGGTGCGCAAGAAGCGCACCTACGTCAAGCGTGATGCGGAGCCGGTCGAGGAAGCGCCGGCCGAGGAAGCGGGTCCGCGTCAGCTCGTCGGCGACATGGCCGATCAGGCGCAGCAGCAGTCCGAGCAGGCTGCGGCGGCGGAAGCGGCCAGCGAGCCGACGGCGGATCTGACCGCCGGTCAGGAGAGCTCCAACAAGGCAGCGGCCCCCGCGCCCGAGCCTCAGGCACCGGGGGATGATATTCCCCAGGAGCCTCAGGTGGAAGACGAGGAGCCGACGTCCAACAGCCAGCCGTTCGTCGAGCCGCCGCCCAAGGAGCCGCGGACGGAGAACCGTCGCGCCCACCCGAAGAAGGACAAGGAGCGCGATCAGGGTCGTCGTGGCCGTCGTGACGACGATGACGACCGTTCCGAGCGGCGTCGCGGTGGTGGTGCCAAGAAGGTCAAGCGGGCCGAGCGTCGGGGTAGCCGTCGCGGTCGCGGCGACAACCAGCACGGGTTCCAGAAGCCGACCCAGCCGATCGTGCGTGAAGTCGCGCTGCCGGAGTCGATCAGCGTCGCGGAATTGGCGGACAAGATGTCGGTCAAGGCCAACGAAGTGATCAAGGCCATGTTCAACATGGGCGCGGCGGTGACCATCAACCAGACCATCGATCAGGACACTGCCGCGATCGTGGTCGAGGAGATGGGCCACAAGCCGAAGCTGGTCAAGGAAGATGCGCTCGAGACCGAAGTGCTCGAAGGCATCTCCTATGAAGGCGACGAGATCACCCGCTCGCCGGTCGTCACCGTCATGGGACACGTCGACCACGGCAAGACCTCGCTGCTCGACTTCATTCGTCGCACCAAGGTCGCGACCGGCGAGGCCGGCGGTATCACCCAGCACATCGGTGCCTACCACGTCGAAGGCGAACATGGTGGGGTCACCTTCCTGGATACGCCTGGCCACGCGGCCTTTACCGCCATGCGTGCTCGTGGTGCCCAGGCTACCGACGTCGTCATCCTGGTGGTTGCCGCCGACGATGGTGTCATGCCGCAGACGGTCGAGGCGGTAGAACACGCCAAGGCCGCCGGGGTGCAACTGGTCGTGGCGATCAACAAGATCGACAAGGAAGGCGCCGATCTCGACCGGATTCGCAACGAGCTCTCTCAGCACGGTGTGATCTCCGAGGAGTGGGGCGGCGATACCCAGTTCGTCTCGGTCTCCGCGAAGACCGGCGAAGGTATCGACCAACTGCTGGAATCGGTGCTGCTGGTTTCCGAAGTGCTCGAGCTCAAGGCCGTGCCGGAAGCACCGGGCAAAGGCGTCGTGGTCGAGTCTCGCCTCGACAAGGGGCGTGGCCCGGTAGCGACCGTGCTGGTCCAGAACGGCACGCTCAAGCGTGGCGACATCGTCCTCGCCGGCCTGCACTACGGTCGCGTGCGTGCGCTGACCAACGAACTCGGCAAGCAGGTCGAGTCGGTGGGTCCGTCGATGCCGGTGGAGATCCAGGGGCTCGACGGCACGCCGGAAGCCGGTGAAGACTTCATGGTGCTGACCGATGAGAAGAAGGCGCGTGAAATCGCCAACTTCCGTCAGGGCAAATACCGCGAAGTGCGTCTGGCGCGCCAGCAGAAGGCCAAGCTGGAGAACATGTTCAGCCAGATGGGTCAGGACGAGGTGGCCAAGGTCAACGTCGTGCTCAAGGCCGACGTCCAGGGCTCGCTGGAAGCGATCCGTGGCGCACTGGAAGAGCTCTCCACCGATGAAGTGCAGGTGGCGGTGGTCTCCTCCGGGGTTGGCGGCATCACCGGTACCGATGCCAACCTGGCACTGGCCAGTGAAGCGATTCTGGTCGGCTTCAACGTCCGTGCCGACGCCTCCGCGCGGGAGATCGTCGAGCGTGAAGGGCTGGATCTGCGCTACTACAGCGTCATCTACCAGCTGATCGACGAGGTCAAGCAGGCCATGAGCGGCATGCTGGCACCGGAGTGGAAGGAAGAGATCGTCGGTATCGCCGAGGTGCGCGACGTGTTCAAGGCGCCGAAGATCGGGGCGATCGCCGGCTGCATGGTCGTCGAGGGCTCCGTCCACCGCAACAAGAAGATCCGTGTCCTGCGCGACAATGTGGTCATCTACGAAGGCGAGCTGGAGTCCCTGCGTCGCTTCAAGGATGACGTCAACGAAGTGCGCAACGGCATGGAGTGCGGTATCGGCGTCAAGAACTACAACGACGTTCAGATTGGCGACAAGATCGAGGTCTTCGACCAGGTCAAGGTCGAGCGTACCCTGTAAGTGACAGGATCCCGCCGGCGCCTAGGTCTTTGACGCAATAGGCGCCTGCGGAATCTCGAGAGGCAACGATGCGCGAATTCAAACGAACCGACCGGGTCGCCGACCAGCTGCAGCAGGAGCTGGCCGTGCTGATTCAGCGCGAGATCAAGGATCCGCGCCTGGGGATGGTCACGGTCAGCTCGGTCAAGGTCAGTCGGGATCTCGGTTACGCCGACATCTACGTGACCTTGCTGGGCGAGAACGATCCGGCTCGGGTCAAGGAAAACCTGGCTGTGCTCAAGCGGGCCGCCGGTTTCCTGCGCTCGCAGATCGCGCGCCGCATCAAGCTTCGCCATGTACCCGAGCTGCGCTTTCACTATGACGAAAGCGTCGTGCGCGGGCACAAGCTGTCGGCGCTGATCGACGAGGCCGTTGCCAGCAACCGCCCGCAGGAGAGTGACGAGGCGGCGGCTGCGGATGGTGCGGGCCAGGACGACGAATCCCGGCAGGACGATACGCGGCACGGAGATGGAGAGTCCCGCTGATGGCACGGCGTCGCAAGGGGCTGCCCATCAACGGTGTGCTGCTGCTCGACAAGCCCAAGGGGGTGTCGAGCAATCACGCGCTGCAGCGCGCCCGGCGGTTGTTCCAGGCACGCAAGGCGGGCCATACCGGGACGCTGGACCCGATGGCGACCGGGTTGTTGCCGGTCTGCCTGGGCGAGGCGACCAAGTTCTCCGCTCACCTGCTCGAAGCCGACAAGGTCTATCGGACCCGAATCCAGTTCGGGGCCATGACCGACACCGGGGACGCCGAAGGTGAGGCGATCGCGCGCCAAGCGCTGCCCGCCACGCTGGATCGTGACGTCGTCGAAGCTGCGCTCGAGCGTTTCCGCGGTGAGATCGAACAGGTCCCACCGATGTATTCGGCGCTCAAGCATCAGGGGCGCAAGCTCTACGAGCTGGCGCGTCAGGGTGAGACGGTAGCGCGTGCGCCGCGCCGCGTAACGATATATGATATGCGCCCGCTCGAATGGGAGCCCGATGGCGTCTGGCTGCAGGTTCGCTGCAGCAAGGGCACCTACATTCGGACCCTGGCCGAGGATATCGGCGCCGCGGTTGGGTTTGGCGCCCACATCACGGCGTTGGAACGGCTGGAAACCGGGCCCTTCGACAGCGAAAGGCGTTTATCCTTCGAGGCGCTCGAGGCGATGAGCGGCGAGGAACGGCTGGCGCAACTGCTCCCGGTCGACGTCATGCTCGAGCATCTGCCGACGCTCAGCGTGACGGAAACCGTGGCCCGGCGACTGCTGCTGGGGCAACGGGCGGCGGTGTCGGACACCGAGCTGGCGCCAGGCGCGACGGCAAGACTGTATCGCGACGAATCCTTTCTGGGATTGGTCGAATTGACCGCGCCGGGGGAAATCGCTCCCCGGCGTCTGGTCGACACGACAGCATTGGACTCGGATCCTGTCGAGTCGAGACAAGCCTCGACAGACGGCTGAGGCCAAGTTGGCGGCATCGATTCGATGCACCCGTCCCCGTGACGGTCAAACGGGAGGCTGCAAATATGCGTGGTCTCCGATATTCATCATTCAGGCATATTGCTTGCTGGAGAGTTTTTCATGGCATTAACCGCTGAAAAGAAAGCCGAGATCGTCAAAGAGTTCGGTCAGGGCGAGAGCGACACCGGATCCCCGGAAGTCCAGGTTGCGCTGCTGAGCGCCAACATCGACGGCCTGCAGAGCCACTTCAAGGATCACAAGCAGGATCACCACTCTCGCCGTGGTCTGATCCGCATGGTCAACCAGCGCCGTAAGCTGCTGGACTACCTGAAGGGCAAGGACTTCGATCGCTATCAGTCGCTGATCAAGAAGCTCGGCCTGCGTCGCTGAGTCGCCCGGTCGCCGGCAACGGCGGCCCTGGTATCAGCGAAAGCCGGTGACGCCTCGTCATCGTCGAGAAAGCCCTGTCGATCCATCGGCAGGGCTTTTTTCATGCGCTCGATGCGAGTGATCCCGTCTCTCCACACCCCGGTACCAGGGCTCGTCGCTCAGGCGATCGCCACTGCTGGGATACCGGCGATGGTCCATCCTCCACTAAAGGCGAATACGCAGGCGTGATCGCGGCCGCTATGGTCAATATATGTATGATGTATTACTAAAAGGCATCCAATGGCGACGGTCGATTTCGCAACACTGCAAGCCACGCTGCACCGGGTCCTGCTCGAGGCGGGGCTGGGCCCCGACGACGCTGCGCTCTGTGCGCGTATTCATGCCGAGAGCACGCGGGACGGGGTGCACTCTCACGGGATCGGGCGCATTCCCCGCTTCGTCGACTACGTCCGCCGGGGTTGGGTCGACGTCGACGCCTCGCTGGAACCCGTACAGCGACTCGGCGCCATCGAGGTGCTCGACGGCCACTTCGGCATCGGCATTCGTAATGCGATCCGGGCCACCGAACGGGGCATGGCCCTGGCGCGTGAGCATGGCATGGGGCTGGTCGCGCTGCGCGACACGACCCACTGGATGCGCGGAGGCAGCTACGGTTGGCACGCAGCCGAACAGGGCTTTGCGGCGATCATGTGGACCAATACGGAGTCGTGCATGCCGGCCTGGGGGGCCACCACCCAGTCGATCGGCAACAATCCTCTGGTCATGGCCGTTCCCCATCGCGACGGTCCGCTGGTGCTGGACATGGCGATGTCCCAATTCTCCTATGGCAAGCTGCAGACCACGCGACGCAAAGGCGAGCAGCTTCCCATCGACGGTGGCTTCGGTGCGGATGGCGAACTGACGCGGGATCCGGCGGCGATCGAGGCGACGCGTCGCCTTCTTCCGACCGGTTACTGGAAAGGGTCGGGACTGTCCATAATGCTCGACGCCCTGGCCGCGCTGCTGGCGCAGGGCCGACCGAGCCACGACATCGATCGGGTCGAACGCGGCAGCGGTGGCGGGAGTTGCCAGATATTCATGCTGTTCGACCCCGAGCAGCTCGGCGGACGAGCCGCCTGCGACGCCATCGTCGAGGGCATCCAGCATCATCTGGCGACCGCCACGTCCGATGAGTCAGGCCGGGCGGTGCGCTGGCCAGGGGCTTCGACCTGGCGCCAGCGTCGCAGCCAGGCGCCGCTGACGCTGGACGACGGCCTCTGGGAGGAGGTCCTGGCACTGGCGAGGAGCTAGGCGCAAGTACCGCGAAGGCGAAGACATGCCGCTCGCAGGCGCTACGGCGTTTATGGCATAAACTGAAGGTCACTCTCCCTGTACGCGAACAACGACAACAGGTGTGATGCCATGAGTGAGCATGTTATCGATGTCGACGGCCGGCGGTACCGGTTCGACGGTCTTGGTGCGCTGCTGGCTGCCGCCACGCCGCACCGCTCCGGAGATGCCCTGGCCGGAATTGCGGCTGCCAGTGCCGAGGAGCGAGCCGTCGCCCAGATGGCGCTGGCGGAGCTGCCTCTTGCCACGTTCCTGGAAGAGCCGCTGATCCCCTACGAGGAGGACGAGATCACGCGGCTGATCCTCGATCGACATGATCGTGCCGCGTTCACGCCGGTCGCCTCGCTGAGCGTCGGCGAATTCCGCAACTGGTTGCTCTCCGAACGCGCCGATGGCGAGTCGCTCGCACGGCTGGCCCCCGGCCTGACACCGGAGATGGTTGCGGCGGTCTCCAAGCTGATGCGGGTGCAGGATCTGGTGCTGGTGGGCCGCAAGTGCGAGGTCGTCACGCGCTTTCGCAATACCATCGGCCTGCCGGGCCGGCTGTCGACGCGGCTGCAACCCAACCATCCCACCGACGACGCTTCCGGCATCGCGGCCAGCATTCTCGATGGCCTGCTCTACGCCAGTGGTGACGCCGTGATCGGCATCAATCCCGCCACCGACAACACCGCCACGGTGGTGACGCTGTTGAAGATGCTCGACGAGGTCATCTCCCGCTACGAAATCCCCACCCAGAGCTGCGTGCTAACCCATGTCACCACCGCGATCGAGGCGATCGAGCGCGGCGCGCCAACGGATCTGGTGTTCCAGTCGATCGCCGGCACCGAGGCGGCCAATCGCGGCTTCGGCATCGACCTGGCCCTGCTGCGGGAAGGGCGCGAAGCGGCACTGTCGTTGAAGCGCGGCCCCCTCGGCAACAACGTGATGTACTTCGAGACCGGTCAGGGCAGCGCGCTCTCCGCCAATGCCCATCACGGGCTCGACCAGCAGACGCTGGAAGCGCGCGCCTACGCGGTCGCGCGGGAGTTCGAGCCGCTGCTGGTCAACACCGTGGTCGGCTTCATCGGCCCCGAGTATCTGTTCGACGGCAAGCAGATCATCCGCGCCGGGCTGGAGGATCACTTCTGCGGCAAACTGCTCGGCGTGCCGATGGGCTGCGATGTCTGCTACACCAATCACGCCGAGGCCGACCAGGACGACATGGACATGCTGCTGACGCTGCTGGGTGCGGCGGGATGCCACTACATCATGGGCATTCCCGGCTCCGACGACATCATGCTCAACTACCAGACCACGTCGTTCCATGACGCGCTCTACCTGCGCCAGGTGCTGGGACTGCGTTCGGCGCCGGAGTTCGAGCAGTGGCTGGAGCGCAGCGGCATCTACCGCCATGGTCAGGGCATCGCCTTTGACCGCGAGTTGCCGCCGCGTTTCCAGCATGTACTGGGATCGAGGGGCACTACGGAGCTGCCGTCATGAAGGAGGGACAACCGTCCGCGGCCGGTGAAGCGCTCACCGTCACCAACCCCTGGCAGCGACTGCGCGAGCTCACCGATGCCAGAATCGGCCTGGGGCGCGTCGGCGGGAGCCTGCCGACGTCGGCCCAGCTGGCCTTTCAGCTCGACCATGCCCGGGCCCGGGATGCCGTACACATGGCGCTGGATACCGAGCGCCTGATGCCGGAACTGGACCGTCGCTTTCCGCTGGCGCTGCGCCTGCACAGCCAAGCAGCCGACCGTGACGAATACCTGCGCCGGCCGGATCTCGGCCGACAACTCTCCGCAGACGCCGAGCAGGAGCTTGCCGCCATCACGTCCGAACCCTGCGATGTCTCGATCTGCGTGGTCGACGGCCTTTCCGCGCGGGCGATTCATGAACAGGCCATCCCGTTTCTCGACGCCGCGCTGCCGGAGATCGAACGGCTTGGGCTGTCGTTGGGGCCGGTGGCGCTGGTGGAGCAGGGCCGGGTCGCGATCGGCGACCCCATCGGCGAGGCGCTCAAGGCGCGCATGAGCATCGTAATGATCGGTGAACGGCCCGGACTCAGTTCGCCGGACAGCCTGGGGCTCTATTTTACCTGGGCGCCACGGGCAGGCCGGCGCGACAGCGAGCGCAACTGCATCTCCAACATCCGCCCGCGAGGACTGAAGTATGCCAATGCCGCCAGGCTGCTGGCCTACCTGATGCGCGAGGCGCAGACGCTGGGCGCCTCCGGGGTCGCACTCAAGGACGACAGCGAAGGGGACTCCCAGCTCGGTGACGGTCGGGAGGGTAATTTCCTGCTGCTGCCTGAGTGACGCTGGCGGTCGAGTCCGGTCGACCTCGTTCAGGGAAGAAGGGCATCGCAGACTGCCGAGGCTGGCGGCGTCGATGTCGTCGGTGCCATCGATGCCGGTGGCTGTATCGGGCCGTTGCCGAAGCGGCGTCGCCACTCACTGGGGCTGATACCGGTGACTCGACGAAACAGACGGGTGAAGTGAGGCTGATCGCAGAAGCCGCAGGCCAACGCGATCTCGGCCAGCGGAAGCTCTCGACGCTGCATCAGCGTTTGCGCCCGTTGGATGCGCAGGCGATGGACGTAGTGGCATGGCGTTTCGCCGAAAGTCATTTTGAATGCATGTGTGAAGTGACCGACGCTCAGCCGAACGATGGCGGCCAGGTCGGCAGCACGTATCGTATCGTGGAGATGGGTCTCGATGTGGAGGGTCAAGCGTTGGGTCTGCCAGCCCGCGAGCTTGGCTGGCGCGGTGTTGTCCGGGAGTCGTTCTCTCAGCAGCGTCACGACCCGAGAAAGCCCCAGTTGCTCGGAGAGCGATTCGTCGTCAAGGGTGTAGGTTGCCTGGGTCAGGAGAGACAGCGCGATGACCATCCTGTCCGTCTGCATTTCATGATGGGGCGGGTAAACGGCCGGTCCTTGGCGAGGGTCTGCCATGTTCGAGCTCCTCTGCTGCGACGTCAGAGCACCGATGATCGGTCACGGTCGTCGACACCATAAGCCCCTTTGGTAGGGGAGATGCCTCCCTTGAAAGAGGTAGTGGCAGCGTCTTTCCACCCACTCGTTATCCAGGCCACCCTTCCCCTATGCCATATCGATGATGCCGCGCCGCAGGGCAATAGCGACGGCATGCGTGCGGTTGCTGGCATCGAGTTTGGCGATCAGATTCTTGACATGGGCCTTGATCGTTTCCTCGGTGAGCCCGAGCTGGCGTGCGATCGCCTTGTTGGACTGCCCTTGCGCGATGCAGCGCAGGACCTCGACCTCGCGCCGGCTGAGCGGCTCGGCGCCGAGATGGCATGCCAGGTCGGCGGCGATCTCAGCGGGGAAGTGGGGCTTGCCCTTCGCGAGCGTTCTGATGGTCTCGACGAGCGACTTACGCAGCGTGCTTTTCAACAGATAGCCAGTGGCGCCGGCCTGAATGGCGTGCAGAACGCGGACATCGCCCTGATAGGTGGTCAGGATGGCGATGCGCGCCGCGGGGAATTCGTCGCGAATGGCGCGAATGGCGGCGATGCCGTCCAGTTCGGGCATTTGCAGATCCATCAGCGTGACGTCGGGCTGTAGATGACGATAGCGATCGACGGCCTCGACCCCGTTGCTGGCTTCCCCGATCAGCTCGATATCCGGTTGCCCCGCGATCACGGCAGCGATGCCTTCCCTCAACAGCGGATGATCGTCGGCGATCAGTACCCGAATGGGCCCATGGCGCTGCTGCATGCTCAGGCTCTCCCCAATCGCCATCGGCGCCATGACCGGGCTTGGCTTCGATAGGCCTCCGCTGCCGGCACCGACAGGCGGACCGTGGTCCCGACGCCAGCCCGGCTATCGATCGTCAGCCTCCCTCGGAGCTGTCGGGCGCGTTCCTGCATGCCGGACAGCCCCCAGTGTTCAGGGCGGCCCGAAGACGTCAAATAATGGCCGGGAATCCCCATGCCGTCGTCGCTGACAGACAAGCGTAAGCCCTCTTTCTCATAGCTGAGCGTTGTGGTGACTTGCGTGGCCCCGGCATGGCGAAGCGCGTTGCTCAGCGCCTGATGGCCGATCCAGTACACTTCGTTGTCGATCTGGGCATGCAAGCGCCTGGGGTGGCCCCGGGTGACGACCCGGCAAGTGACGCTGTGGGCGGAGGGCCACTCCAGCGGTACCCGTGACAAGCGCGCGACGAGACTGTCGCGGGTCGAGGCGCGGCGCAGAGAGATCACGCGTTCACGACCTTCGTCGATGACTTCGTCGGCACGCTCGAGGGCCCGGGTCATTGCCTGACGAGCCGGATCCTCGGCGGGCATCCTGTCGGCAGCGGCCTGAAAATGCAGCACCAGCGCCTGGATGCTCTGCAATAGCGTGTCATGCAGTTCGCGGGCGATACGGTCGCGTTCGGCGTGGCGCGCCTCGAGCCGAGCGCGCAGATAAAACGCCGCCTGGCGCATCCGATAACGATAGAAGGCCCACAGCGCGGTGGCCATCGTCAGCAGGCACAGCCCGCGGAAGAGCCAGGTTTGATAAAAGGCGGGGGCGACGTGCAGCGTCACGCTCGCAAACTGGGGGTGCCAGATGCCGTTGCTGCTCGCGGCCGCGACGTCGAAGCGGTAATCGCCGGCGCCCAACTGGGTGTAGATGGCCTGACGACGATTGCCGACATCCTGCCAATCGGCATCGTAGCCGTTCAGGCGAAACCGGAAGTGGACACTGTCGGGACGGGCCAGGTCGATCGCGGTGTAGTCGATCACGACACGCCTGGGTCGACTGGAGAGCGAAATCCGGGCAGCCGGGGGGTAGGTGCTGGCATCTGCCGAGACCGCCGTGATCCGGGGCTCGGGCGGTGGCGATCGATCCTGGCTCCGATGCGGGTCGATCGAGACCACGCCGGTGACAGTGGCGAACCATAGACGACCGTCCAGACCCCGGATGGCGCTGGGCACCGGATGGATACGAAAAGCATCGTTGGGAAGATCGCCATCCCCTTCGTAGCGGTCAAAGCGAACACGATAGCCAGGATCGTCTAGCACTCGAGCGACTTCCGCCGCCGGAACCCGCAGGATGCCGGATTGCGTGTGCAACCACAGGTCTCCCGGTACGAAAGGGGCCAGTGGCGGCAGGACGGCGCGATGTTCGCTCGCGTTATCCGGTCGGGTTTCGATGATCGCATGAATGCCGGTGAACGGGGCCCCCTTGGCGATGGCGTGGAAGCGTTCGCCATCGAACAGGGCAACGCCGTTGGTGCCTGCGACCCACAGAGATTGGGATGACGGGGCGAGCGCCGTCACATTGCCGACATCCAGACCCTCCGGCGGCCCCCATTGTCGAACACCATCCTCGCCTCGTCTGACCAGTAGATCGTCCCGGTAGCCGAACCAGACCCGGCCCCGGGCATCGCTGGCAGCGCTGACCGGCATGGTTTGACTCGGGCGACTCGTCGGCGGGCGCGTGGGCTGCCAGATTCCGTCTTGCCAACGGAACAGGCCCAGCCGGTTGATCGAGACCCACAGAGCACCACTTCCATCTCGGGCCATGGCGCGCACGCTCGCTTCAGCATGGGCGGCCGGCGGCAACGCGGTGAGCTGGCTCAGCACACCTCGATGCGCTCGCCACAGACCGTTCGGACCGCCCAGCCACACGTCGCCCGCGGTATCGCTGAAAGCGCTGGTGATGGGCGGCGGTACGTCGGTCGCCAGCCACTCTCCTGTCGATTGGCGCATGACCGGGCGATTGCTGGAGCCTGCCCACAACGTGCCGGACGCATCCGTGGCCAACGCGACATTGCGGGTGCCGTCGGGCAGTGTCGCTGGCGTGAGGGTCGCCACTCGAAAGCGGTCCAGGCCCGCGCTGGTGCCGACCCAGATATTGCCCGCGCCGTCCTCGAAGACGGGCTCGACATCGTCGGCGCTAAGACCATCGAGATGGACATAGCGTTGAAGCGCATCGCCAGGCGGATCGGCGTCGGTCGACGAGACGTCGTGCGCGGGCAATCGCAGCAGGCCATCGCCCTGGCTACCGATCCACAGGTTGCCGTCGCGATCCGCGGCCAGGCCCAGAGAAACGACATCGATGGATGGCGAAGCCTTGCCATCAGGCAGAACGGGGCGCACGCGGCCGGGATAGAGTTCGGCGATCCACAGGGTGCCGTCGCGGGTCTGGGTCATCTGACTGATCCAGCCCACCGGCTGGTCGACAGCGAGGAATCGACGATGACCGCGGGGCAGGTAGAAAAGCCGGTTTTCGCTGGCGGCCCAGAGCGTGCCGTCCCGGTCGACGAAGACCGAGCGAGCGTTGTTGCCGGGGAAGCCCTGGTCGGCCGAGACGGTATGCCAGCGATTGCCGTCGAAGCGCGCCAGACCATCGTTGGCGGCAGCCCAGACGTTGCCGTCGTGATCCTGCGCCAGCCCATAGACGGCGCCACTGGGGAACTCCGCGCCTGGCGCATAGTCGGTGAGCTCGCCGTTGCGAATCAGGCTGATCCCCCCACGTCGAAGACCTACCCAGAGTCCGCCATCGGGAAGCGCCAGCAGGGACGACACGGTCCCCACGGTTTTTCCCGCCAGCGAGACATAACGCTCGAAGGTATTGCCGTCGAATCGAAACAGCGAGTAGTGCGTGCCCAGCCACAGGTAGCCATCCGGGGTTTGGGCGATAGCACCGACCTGGCCAGGCCCGCCCGCATCGGCGGTCCCGCTCCAGCTGCGGTGGTGAAGCTGCTGGAGCGCGAGGTTCGGATCCAGGGCCAGCGCCTTGGGCGGCATCAGCAGCCAGACCCACCATAGCCAGAGAAGGATCGACCGACGGCGCGGCGCGTGCAGCCAGAGCGGTGACGTAGGTTTCATGCCGACCTTCCTACGGCGATGCGCCGGCGTCGTATTCGCCGGTCGAGTTGGAGGGACACCCGGGTGTCCGATACTACACCCAGCCTCCGTCTTTGGCGTCATTCGGGGTCTAGCACCCAGTCGAGCGTGGCGTCGGCGACGGCTTCCCAGCCGGGTTCGACGATCAGCCAGTCACCGTGATGGGGGAACGCCCGCAGCGCGGTGATGGCCATCGAGCGGCGATGGCGTCGGTAGCAGGCGGCGACGCTGGCACTCGATACCCGGCGACTCTTCCCCGCGCTGATCAGCAGCAGTGGTCCCCGCTCGTCGTTGGCGTAGTCGATGGCGGTGCCGATGCCCAGCGTGACGTCGAGCAGCAGCCGGCGTGGCATCACGGTCGACCGCGGGGGCACGTCGCCCGCCCCCAGCGTTGGCGCAGGGGGCGGCAACGGGAACAGCGACTTCCAGTGGCCCCGGCGCGGTATCGGGCACAGCGCGATACCGGCAGCGCCCAGGCCGCGATCCAGCAGCAGCTGGATGACAAGACCGCCGAAACCGTGGCCGACCAGCAGGGGGGGAAACGACATCGACCCGATCCAGTCGGCGTAGTGATCGACGACGCTCTTGATCGACGGTCCGGACCCTGGGGTCGAGGATACGGTCCCTGGCGTCGTTGCAAGCCATGGCCAGGCGGGTGCCTGACAAAGATAGTCACAGGCGCCGTAGCGGCTGACGAAGAGGTTCCAACAGGCGGGCGTCTGGCCAATATCGTGGATGAAAACGACGGTCCGCTTCACGTCGGAATCGCCCGGTGACTGCGCATGATGCGAGGCTTCGCCCCTCGTTTTGGTCGGTCGCGCCGAGAGTGAGCATCGGTGCCAGTGGGGAGTCGAGTCCGGCGCCTGGCGGCGCCGGCCAGTTGTCAGGAGCGGGCGAACGCGAGCAGATCGGCGTTGAGCTGGTCCTTGTGGGTGTCCGCCAGCGCGTGACTGCCACCCTCGTAGACCGTCAGTCGGGCGTCGGGGACCAGTTCCACGCTCAGGCGAGCCGCGCCCGCGATGGGCACGATCTGATCGTCGTCGCCGTGAATGATCAGCGTCGGAATGTCGAAGGCTCTCAGATCGTCGGTGAAGTCGGTCTCCGAGAACGCCTTGATGCAGTCGTACTCGTTCTTCAGGCCGCCCATCATGCCCTGCTGCCAGAAGGCATCGCGCATGCCCTGACTGACCTCGGCCCCGTCGCGGTTTGCGCCGAAGAACGGTGTGGTCAGGTCCTGGAAGAACTGCGAACGGTCCTTGGCCACGCCCTCGCGGATGCCGTCGAAGACCGCCATCGGCAGACCGTTGGGGTTGTTGGGGCTTTCCACCATGATGGGGGGCACCGCGCCCACCAGCACTGCCTTGGCGAGGCGCCGGGTCCCGTGGCGTCCGATGTAGCGCGCGACTTCGCCGCCGCCGGTGGAGTGGCCGATCAGAATCGCATCCTGCAGATCCAGCGATTCGATCAGTTCGGCCAGATCGTCGGCGTAGGTATCCATCTCGTTGCCGTGCCACGGTTGGCTGGAACGACCGTGACCACGGCGGTCGTGGGCGATACAGCGAAAACCCTGTTCGGCCAGGAACATCATCTGACTCTCCCAGGCATCGGCGCACAACGGCCAGCCGTGGCTGAAGACGATAGGCTGACCGCTCCCCCAATCCTTGTAGTAGATGGCGGTGCCATCGCGGGTCGTGATCGTTGTCATCGGAAGCACTCCTCTTACAGTGTCGGGTTGTCGTAACGTCGGACTGGAACTTCCAGTCCGGTGGTGCCCGGTGGCCTTGCCACCGGGAAGGGAGTGACATGGGAGCGTATCGCGCTAGCGTTCAACGTCCGCCCCGGCGGATTCGTCTCGCGCCAATGGACGTCGACGCCAGGCGATCAGCGTCATCGCGGCGAGCAGCGCCACGGGCAGTAGCAGCGCGATGAACAGCATCTCGCGATAGGCCACGGCACCGGCGATGGCGCCGAGCCCGAATGCCGCCACTGCCGGCAGGGTCCTGGACAGGCGCCCCCTGGCCGCCTGCCGGACTTCCTGGGAGCAGCGCCGTCCGATCAGTTCGATGATATCGAGCACGGCCTGGGTCACGTTTCCGGTCATCACGGTGTTGGGAACGCCGACTCGCACGATCAGACGACTGTGGGCGTTCTGTATGCCCATTGCCATGGCGCCGGTCATGCCGCAGAGGATCACGCTGATATCCTCGGGGTCGACCACCGGTGAGAGGCGAATGCCCGTCAGACAGAAGGCGAGCAGCAATACCGTCTGAGTACCATATAGCACACTGGGCGCCAGAGGCCGCGGTAGCCACCTGACCAGGAAGCTGCTCAGCACGACGCCGATCACGAAGGCAGGAAACGCCATCAGCTTGATGAGCGCACCCTCGGCGAAGCCACCGGCCTGTGCCCCGATCAGCACGAAGTTGCCGGTCACGTGGGCGGTGAAAAGCCCGAAGAGGGCAACGAAGCCCAGCGTATCGACGTAGCCCGCGATGCCGGCGAGTACGGTGTCTTCATGCTTCATGATGTTTCCCTCGACGGCTTCTCCGGCAGTGGCGCGTCGACGAATGGCGTGTCGCAGAGCCGCGTCACGAGAATGAGCGCGGAGATCAGCCCGAGATGCTCGAAGAAACCGTTCATCGCCACGAAGCGGGCTTTGCCGGCAAGGTTCCAGAAATCGTTGGCGACCAGCATTGCCACCAGCGTCAGACAGCCGAGCGCACCGGCACCGAGCCATGTCCAGCGATTGAAGATGAGGCTCAACGAACCGGTCAGTTCGATGACGACCGCTAGCGTTGCCCACAGCCCGGCGGGGTGAAGGCCGAAATGGGCCTGCTCCTGTATGGCAGCCTCGAAGTGCCAGAGTTTATCGAGACCGCCGACCAGGTAGGCAGAAGCCAGTCCGGTCCGAGCCAGCCTCAGGATGCCGGGCTGACTCACCAGGGCCGCGACCCAGCGCGGGTTACGCGTGCTTCTCAGGTTCACCTCACACCGCCCAGCAGGCGCAGCCGAGCGCGCCCCAGAAGGCCTTCAGGTCCGAGGCCGGGGCCTGACTGGCCCAGGCGCGCGCATGATCGTGGCCATGCACGGCGCAACCCGTACCGCATCCACAGGTGGAGGCGGAGACACGCATCATCGGGGGCGGGTTGGTGGCCATCTCGGCCTCTCTCCAGCCGCCGTAGCCACCGTAACGATTCACTGGCGACCAGTCCGGCATGGCCGGCGGCGGCGCGTCGTCCAATCCTGCGAAATCGGCGGCAGCATAGACCACGCGTCCCCCGACCACCGTGAGATGCGAGCTGGTATGGGCGATCTCGTCTTCGGCGCAGGCAAAGAAATCCCGATCCGGAACGATCAGGTCGGCCAGCTGACCCTCGACGATCCGGCCCTTGTTGCCCTCCTCGTTGGAAAACCAGGCGACGTTCTCGGTCCACATCCGCAACGCGGTATCGCGATCCAGACAGTGGTGTCGCGGATGGAGGCGCAGGCCGCCGACGGTCTTGCCGGTTACCAGCCAGGCCAGCGATACCCAAGGGTTGTAGGAGGCGACCCGTGTGGCATCGGTACCGGCAGAGATGCGCACGCCCATCTCGAGCATCCTGGCGATCGGTGGTGTCGCCTCGGCGGCCTTGGCGCCATAGCGTTCGACGAAGTATTCGCCCTGGTACGCCATGCGGTGTTGCACGGCGACGCCGCCGCCCAGCGCCGCGATCCGTTCCATGGAACGCTCGGAGATGGTTTCGGCGTGATCGAAGAACCAGTGAATGCCATCCAGCGGTGTCTCCTCGTTGACCTTCTCGAAGGCGTCCAGGGCACGGCTGATGGTCTCGTCGTAGGTGGCGTGCAGACGCCATGGCCAGCGGTTCTGGACGAGGACTCGGATCACTTCCTCCAGCTCGCCTTCCATCTCCGCCGGCATCTCGGGGCGCGGCTGACGAAAATTCTCGAAGTCGGCGGCGGAATAGACCAGCATCTCGCCGGCGCCGTTGTGGCGGAAGTAATCGTCGCCCTGCTTGTAGCGCGTCGAGCGTGTCCAGTTCAGGAAGTCCTGCTTCTCCTCCTTGGGCTTCTGCGTGAACAGGTTGTACGCCAGGCGTATCGTCAACTGACCGTCGTCCGCCAGCTTCTGAATCACGGCGTAGTCGTCGGGGTAGTTCTGGAAGCCGCCACCGGCATCGATCACGCTGGTCACCCCGAGCCGGTTCAGGTCGCGCATGAAGTGGCGTGTCGAATTGAGCTGGTAGTCGAACGGCAGCTTGGGACCCTTGGCCAGCGTCGCGTAGAGAATGGTGGCGTTGGGCTTCGCCAGCAGCAGACCGGTGGGGTTGCCGTTGGCGTCGCGCTGGATCTCGCCACCCGGAGGATTGGGCGTCTCCCGGGTATAGCCGACGGCACGTAGTGCGGCGGCATTGAGCAGGGCGCGATCGTAGAGATGCAGGATGAACACCGGGGTATCCGGTGCCACCGCGTTGAGCTCCTCGAGCGTGGGCAGGCGCTTCTCGACGAACTGGTTTTCGGTGAAGCCGCCGACGACGCGGACCCACTGCGGCGGTGGCGTGATCGCGACCTGCTGCTTGAGCATCCGCATGGCATCAAACAGGGATGACACGCCGTCCCAGCGCAACTCCATGTTGAAGTTCAAGCCGCCGCGGATGACGTGGATATGGTTGTCGATCAGCCCGGGGAGTACCGGTTTGCCACCGAGATCGATGACCTGCGTACTGGCGTCCGCCAGGGCCATGACGTCGCTGACGGAACCCACCTTCGAAAACCGGCCGCTCTGGATGGCGACGGCTTCCGCCCGTGGCTGCGAGGGGTTCAGCGTGGTGAACCGGCCATTGACCAGGATCAGATCCGGCGATGCGTTGGCGGTGCGATTCATGAGCGGGGATCCTCGGGATCGAGCGGGCGAGTGGCGGGGTCGCTGGGAGTGCGGCAGTCGGGGGACGGATTCGAAGAGGCCCCGTTGTTCCGCCCCGGCAGCACGCCAAGAATGTGATTGCTGCAATCGGCCCTGTGCCAGGCCGATGTCAGCGAGGTGCCGCCCAGGACGTGCTTGGCGACCGGAATCACCTGCTCGCCGCAGAGCATGCCCAGCAGGCCCAGAAGCGCCACCAGCGGTGGCGCCGGTGAACGTACCTGGAGCAGGCTGTAGAGGATGCCGACCAGCACGCCGGCACCGATGGAGAGCAGGTAGAGCTTCATGGCTGCGTGCGCCTTTCAGGACGATGGGCGGAGATGGGCCGAACGCGTCGGCCGCGCTCCCGACGTCGCCGTGGGGATGACGGTCGCGAGCGGCCCTCGGGTATCGAGCGTCAACGCGCGGGAACCGGTTCCTGTGTCGGGCCGTGTTTCACGCGCTCTTCGGCGCCGTGCACCATGGTGTAGGCGTAGTCGACACCCATGCCGTAAGCGCCGGAATGCTCCTTGACCAGTGCCATGACGGCGTCATAGGTATCGCGGCGCGCCCAGTCGCGCTGCCATTCGAGCAGAACCTGCTGCCACGTCATCGGTACCACGCCGGCCTGAATCATGCGCTGCATGGCGTAATCGTGAGCATCCTTCGAGGTGCCACCCGAGGCGTCGGCGACCATGTAGATCTCGTAGTCCGCGTCATGCATGGCGGAAAGCGCGAAGGTGTTGTTGCACACTTCCGTCCACAGGCCGGCGACGACGACCTTGTTGCGGCCATTTGTGGCCAAGGCGTCGCGCACTTTCTGGTCGTCCCAGGAGTTCATGGACGTACGTTCGAGAATCGGAAGATTCGGGAAGACGGCGAGCAGTTCGGGAAAGGTATGCCCGGAGAAACTGAGCGTTTCCACCGTGGTGATCGTCGTGGGGATGCCGAAGATGCTGGCGGCCTTGGCCAGCCCCACCACATTGTTCTTCAGCACCTGCCGGTCGATGGACTGCACGCCGAAAGCCATCTGCGGCTGCTGGTCGATGAAAATGATCTGGCAGTTGTCTGGCGTCAAGACTTCCAGTTTCGGTGACATGATCAGCCCTTCTCGATGTGTGATAGCGGAAAGTCGCAGTCGAATCGAGCGGGTCAGGGCCTTGTCGCGCACCTTTGCGGCGGCCGTGGACGTCTCGACTCGTGGCTACCAGGCTACCGAAGGGCGGTCGATGAAAATTGAAGGAAACGGCGTCCTTTGGGACGAGACAACGGCGATGCGTGAAGGACGCCATCGCCTCGACGCCGTCCGGCAAGTTTCGGGAAAGGTGCCGACGACGGAGCCTGGCGGCGTATCGCCTAGCCCAAGCCCCACTTGGCCTCAGGCGTCGAATTGATCGTTTGCGCCACTCCTTCCGCGAAGCGCAAGCTGACGATATTCGAACGCCAAGACAACGACGCAGGGGGAATGCATGACACGACCCAATATTCTGGTGCTGATGGCCGATCAGCTGAACGGTACCCTGTTCGAGAACGGGCCGGCGGACTTTCTGCACGCGCCGAACCTGAAGAAGCTGGCCAGGCGCGCGGTCAACTTCAACAACGCCTACACCCCGAGCTACCTGTGCGCGCCGGGTCGCGCGGCTTTCATGTCCGGACAGCTGCCGTCGCGCACCGGTGTCTACGACAATGCCGCGGAATTTCGCTCCGCCGTGCCGACCTGGGCGCATCACCTGCGCCGGGCCGGCTATTCGACCTGCCTCTCCGGCAAGATGCACTTCGTGGGGCCGGACCAGTTGCACGGCTTCGAAACCCGGCTGACCACCGATGTCTATCCCGCCGATTTCGGCTGGACGCCGGATTACCGCAAGCCCGGCGAGCGAATCGACTGGTGGTATCACAACCTGGGCTCGGTCACCGGCGCCGGCGTGGCCGAGATCTCCAACCAGATGGAGTACGACGACGAGGTCGCCTTCCACGCCGAGCAGAAGCTGTTCGATCTCTCCCGCGGGCACGACTCGCGGCCCTGGGCGCTGTGCGTGAGCTTTACCCACCCCCATGACCCCTATGTCGCCCGTCGCCGGTTCTGGGACCTCTACGAGGATTGCGAGCACCTCGATCCCGAGCAGGCTGTGGTGCCCTTCGACGAGCTCGACCCGCACAGTCGGCGGATCTTCGAGGCCAACGACTACACCCAGTTCGATATCCAGCCCGAGCACGTGCGCCGGGCACGCCGCGGCTATTTCGCCAATATCTCCTATATCGACGACAAGGTCGGTTCGATTCTGGACGTGCTGGAGCGGACCCGGATGCTCGACAACACCATCATCGTGGTCTGCTCCGATCACGGCGACATGCTCGGCGAGAAAGGGCTGTGGTTCAAAATGAGCCCGTTCGAGGGCTCCTCGAGAGTCCCGTTGATGATCGCCGCGCCGGGACTGGCGCCGCGTTCGGTGGAGACGCCGGTGTCGACCATCGACGTCAACGCCACCCTGGCCGACCTGGTGGGGATCGATCTCTCCGAGGTGGCCCCCTGGACCGATGGCCAGTCGCTGCTGCCGCTGGCCCGGGGCGGCACCCGCGAGGCGCCGGTCTACATGGAGTACGCCGCCGAGGGCACCCAGGCCCCGCTGGTCACGATTCGCGAAGGGCGCTGGAAGTTCAACCACTGCGAGCTCGATCCGCCGCAGCTGTTCGATCTCGAGGCCGATCCGCACGAGACCCGCAACCTGGCCGACGACCCGGACTACGCTGAGACGCTGGCGGAATTCCAGGCCAAGGTCCGCGAGCGCTGGGACATGCAGCGCTTCGACGCCGAAGTCCGCGAAAGTCAGGCCCAGCGGCTGATCGTCTATGAAGCGCTGCGCAACGGCCACTACTACCCGTGGGATCATCAGCCGTTGCAGGACGCCTCGCAGCGCTACATGCGCAACCACATGGATCTCAACATCGTCGAGGCGTCCCAGCGCTTTCCCCGCGGCGAGTGAAAGCCCGAACACGGGGGCTCTGCGCAATCTATCGCTATGTGGCGTATGAGTGGGCGCCGCATGCGCGTACAATCCGCATGAGACGAACGTCCAAGACGACAGTCGAGCCTGCCTCGGCTGTCGTCGTTTCGTTCCCTCTGTCGTCGTTTCATTCACGCCGTTTCCGCGAGATTCCCCGCTGTGCTCTCTACTGCCAATATCACCATGCAGTTTGGCCCCAAGCCGCTGTTCGAGAATGTTTCCGTCAAGTTCGGCGGTGGCCATCGCTACGGCTTGATCGGCGCCAACGGCTGCGGCAAGTCCACCTTCATGAAGATCCTGGGTGGCGATCTGGAGCCGACCGGCGGCCAGGTGATGAAGGACGTCACCACGCGGCTGGGCAAGCTGCGCCAGGACCAGTTCGCGTTCGAGGACGAGCGGGTGATCGACACCGTGATCATGGGTCACGAGGAGCTGTGGGAAGTCACCGCGGAGCGTGAGCGTATCTACTCCCAGGCGGAGATGAGCGACGAGGACGGCATGAAGGTCGCCGACCTGGAGGTGCGCTTCGCCGAACTCGAGGGCTATACCGCCGCGGCCCGCGCCGGCGAGCTGCTGCTGGGACTGGGCATTCCTCTCGAACAGCACACCCAGCCGATGAGCGTGGTCGCCCCGGGCTGGAAGCTGCGCGTGCTGCTGGCCCAGGCGCTGTTCTCCGACCCCGACGTGCTGCTGCTCGACGAGCCCACCAACCACCTGGATATCAACACCATCCGCTGGCTGGAGGAGATCCTGCGGGCGCGCAGCTCGACCATGATCATCATCTCCCACGACCGCCACTTCCTGAACAGCGTCTGCACCCACATGGCGGATCTCGATTACGGCGAGCTGCGGCTGTTCCCGGGCAACTACGACGAGTACATGATCGCTGCCACCCAGGCGCGGGAGCGGCTGCACGCCGACAACGCCAAGAAGAAGGCCGAGATCGCCGAGCTGCAGCAGTTCGTCAGCCGCTTCTCGGCCAATGCGTCCAAGGCCAAGCAGGCGACCTCGCGCCAGCGCAAGATCGACAAGATCCAGCTCGAGGAGGTCAAGCCCTCCTCGCGGGTGAGCCCGTTCATCCGTTTCGAGCAGAGCAAGAAGATCCACCGCCATGCGCTGACCGCCGAGAAGCTCTCCAAGGCGTGGGGCGACAACGTGCTGTTCGAGCGTTTCGGGCTGCAGGTCGAGGCCGGCGAGCGGGTCGCCATCATCGGCCCCAACGGCATCGGCAAGACCACACTGCTTAACTGCCTGGTCGGCACGATGGCCCCGGACGCCGGGGAAGTGAAGTGGACCGACGCGGCGGAAGTGGGCTATTTCGCCCAGGACCACGCCGCCGATTTCGAGAGCGGCGAGACGCTGTTCGAGTGGATGCGCCAGTGGACCACCGAAGGCGAGCAGACCGTGCGCGGCGCGCTGGGCCGCATGCTGTTCTCCAACGACGATATCGGCAAGTCGGTGAAGGTGATCTCCGGCGGCGAGCAGGGGCGCATGCTGTTCGGCAAGCTGATCCTGCAGAAGCCCAATGTGCTGGTGATGGACGAGCCCACCAACCACCTCGACATGGAGTCGATCGAGGCGCTCAACCTGGCGCTGGACAACTACCCCGGCACGCTGATCTTCGTCAGTCACGACCGCGAGTTCGTCGGCTCGCTGGCGACCCGCATCATCGAAATGAAAGAGGATGGCATCGTCGATTTCAGCGGCAGCTACGACGACTATCTGCGCAGTCAGGGCGTCTACGGCTAGCCACCACCACTGCTTCGTGGCCGGGGATGGACTACGCTGAACGACAGCGAGTCCACCCCTGTCAGGAGCCTCCCGCCATGACATCTGCTCTCTCCCAGCGCATTGATCCGGTCAAGACCGCCCTGGTCCTGATCGAATTCCAGAACGACTTCACCACCCCCGGTGGCGTACTCCACGAGGCCGTCAAGGCCGTCATGGCGCGTGACGACATGCTGGCCAAGACCCAGCGTCTCGTCGCCACGGCACGCGCGGCGGGAGTCAGCGTGCTGCACGCGCCGATCCACTTCGCACCCGGCTATGGCGAGATCACCGCCCAGCCCTACGGCATCCTCGCGGGTGTCGTCGAGGGCAACGCCTTCGTCAAGGGCGAGTGGGGTGCGGAGATCTGCGATGCGCTGACGCCGCAGGCCGGTGACATCGTCATCGAGGGCAAGCGGGGGTTGGATACCTTTGCCTCGACCAACCTCGATTTCATCCTGCGCAGCAAGGGTATCGAAACCATTGCGCTGGCCGGATTTCTGACCAATTGCTGCGTGGAATCCACCATGCGCTCGGGCTACGAGAAAGGCTTCGAGGTGCTGACGCTGACCGACGGCGTCGCCGCGACCAGCGAGGCCGAGCACGATGCCGCGATCCGCTACGACTACTCGATGTTTTCCAAGCCGATGACGATCGCCGAGTTCACCGAACGGCTGCCGGCAACCGCCTAGACGCTAAACATTGGCGTGCGGGGATCGAAATGGCGTGGCGAGGGTCTATCGGAAAGCCGATGGCCATGAATCATGACTATCATCGGTGAGATCAGGATTGCCGGCATGCTGTCGTGCCGGCCAGGCCCGCACAGGGCGGCACTCGACGAAGGAGCGACGAGCGATGATGTCACGGAAAGGATCCGTTGCGGGACTGCTGGGCGCCTGGCTGATGGCCACGGCGACCACGGCGTTGGCCTTGCCCAGCAGTTTTCCCACCGGTACGACCTACTACGATCCCGAGCGGGCCTACAACGGCTTCGTGCTGTTCCCCGGCGGCGATCGCAAGACCCACCTGATCGACATGAACGGCAACGAAGTGCACCGTTGGGACTACGAGAGCTTCCCGCCCATTCCGCTCTCCGCCGAGCAGGCTGGCGGCGAGAGAGGGCATCTGCTGGTGCAACTGGCGAGGGCCGACAAGCTCCCCGAGCATGCCAGCCCCGGCAACGGGCTCACCAACGCCTCCGTGGCGGAGGTGAACTGGGACGGCGAGGTGAAGTGGCGGTGGGGCAGCCAGCAGGATCCGGTCTACCAGCATCACGACATGCGCAGGCTGCCCAACGGCAACAACCTGGTGATGACAGCCGAGCTACGCGAACTCAACGGGTTCGATTATCCGATCATCGAGAACGGTATCGAGGAGGTCGATGACGAGGGCCAGGTGGTATGGACTTGGAAGGCGGGCGATCATCTCGACGAGATGGGGTTCTCCGATGCCGGCCTTCGCTCGCTCAAGGATTCCGAGGATCCCGACTTCCTGCATCTGAACACCGCCGTACCGGTGGGGGCCAATCGCTGGTACGACGCCGGCGACGAGCGCTTCGCGCCGGACAATATCCTGGTCAATTCGCGCAACGCCAACGTCACGTTCATCGTCGCCCGGCAGAGCGGCGAGATCGTCTGGCGTATCGGCCCCGACCTGCCGGCCCTGCAGCTCAATGGCAAGCTTGGCCGTCCCGTGGATCAGACAGTGGGGTCCCACGACGTCCACCTCATCCCCGAGGGCCTGCCGGGTGCCGGCAATCTGCTGATCTTCGACAACCAGGGCAATGCCGGCTTCCCGCCGTCGAAGCAGGGATTCTTCTCTTCCTCCCGTGTGATCGAGGTGAACCCGAGCAGCGGCAAGATCGTGTGGCAGTACACCGGCAACATGTCGGGACGTTCGCCCTACACCTTCTATAGCTCGTTCATCTCGAGCGCGCGGCGGCTGCCCAACGGCAATACGCTGATCGACGAGGGCCAGAACGGCCGACTGTTCCAGGTCACGCCGGAAGGCGAGATCGTGTGGGAGTACGTGAGCCCGTTCTTCGGCAAGTCGATGCCGAGCGACGATTACGTCACCAATCAGGTCTACCGCGCGCAGCTCGTGGATTACGACTGGGCACCGGCGGGCACGCCGCACGAGGAGACCGCCGTGATGCCGGACTGCGACCTCTATGTCGCGGCGCCCGGCTGTCATCCGGGCGGGCGCGACGAGTGAGCCCTTTGAATGAGTCCGGCGAGTGAGCGCTCCACCGGCCGGCGTGGCGGCAAGACGCCGCACGCCGGCTGGATGCGGGGCGAACGATGTCTGCGTAGACTTCACATGACACTCTCCCGCGCGAGCTCCCATGACCAGCCATGCTCCAGATGCCCCGGCCGACACGCCTGCCGACCGACATGACGCCCCGTCCGACACCCTGATCGTCGGTGCCGGGGCCACCGGCCTCGCCGCTGCCTGGGCGCTTGCCAAGCGCGGCCAGAAGGTCACCGTGCTCGAGAGCAACGACCGGGTGGGCGGCAACCTGCGCACCGAGCGCGACGGCGAATGGCAGATCGAGCACGGTCCCAACACCGTGATCATGAAACCCCCGCTCTACGCGCTGCTCGAGGAGCTCGATCTCCTCGACGAGGCGCAGCCGGCCAACGCCATCGCCAACAAGCGCTACGTGGTGATGGCCGGCAAACCGGTGGCGCTGCCGATGACACCGGCCGAGGCGTTGACCAGCCCGCTCATCGGCTGGCGTGGCTGGTCACGGCTGGTTCGAGAACCCTTCATCGCTCGCGCGAGCGCAGCGGAGGAGACCCTCGCCGCTTTCGTCGAACGCCGCCTCGGCCCACGGATTCTCGCGCGGATGGTCGATCCGTTCGTCTCCGGCGTCCATGCCGGTGATCCGAACCGGCTGTCGGTCCAGGCAGCGATGCCGCGGCTGGCGGCCATCGAGCGCGAGCACCGCTCGCTGATCCTCGGCGGTCTCAAGCGCCTGCGCCAGGCTCGCCGCGAGCCTTCGCCGGTGCCAGCCGAGTGGCGCGGCAAACTGGTCAGTTTCCCCGCCGGTCTCCAGCACTTGGCCGACCGCCTGGCCACGCGAATCGACGCGCAGCCGACGGCCGCGATCCACACCGGGTGCGATATCGTCAGCGTGCATCGTGACGGCGAGCGCTGGGAGGTGAAGGACCGCCTAGGGCAGGTGTGGCGCGCCAAGTCGCTGGTGCTCGCGGTGCCGGCTCCAGTGGCGGCACGACTACTGGCGCCCACGGACTCGGCCCTGGCGGAGCCGCTGGCGGCGATCGCCTATCCGCCGGTCAACGCCATCGCGCTGGGTTTTCGCGAGCAGGAGATCGCCCACCCCCTGGATGGCTTCGGGGTGCTGATTCCCCGCTCGGAGGGGCGGCGCACGCTCGGTGCGCTGTTCTCGTCGACGCTATTTCCCCATCGGGCACCGGCGGGGCACAAGCTGCTCAATGTCTTCATCGGCGGCCGCCAGGACCCGGATGCCGCCGACGGCGACGATGCGGCCCAGGTCGCGCAGGTGATCGACGATCTTGGTGATCTCCTGGGGATTCATGGCGAGCCGGTATGGCAGCGCGTCATCCGCTGGCCACGGGCGATTCCACAGTACGAACTCGGCCACCTGAAGCGCATCGAGGCGCTGGACGCGGCGCTTCAGGCCCATCCCAGGCTGCACCTGGCGGGCAACTGGCGCGGGGGGATCGCGGTCGGGGACTGCCTCGAGAATGGCCGGTTGCTGGGTGAGCGTCTGCTGTCGGAGACTTGAAGCGAGGCGGCGCGGAGAGCGCCGCCTCGATGCGTCTCCGAGGCTACTTGTCGACCAGTTCCGCCACTGAGGACATGATCTCCTTGGGTCGGAACGGGTAGCGTTCGATCTCCGCCTTGTCGGCGATGCCGCTGAGTACCAGCACCGTGTGCATGCCCGCTTCGATGCCGGCGACGATATCGGTATCCATGCGGTCACCGATCATGCCGGTACCGTCGGAGTGGACGCCGAGCTTGTTGAGCGCCGAGCGGAACATCATCGGGTTGGGCTTGCCGACGATGTACGGCTTGCGCCCCGTCGCCTCGGTGATCAGCGCGGCGACCGCGCCCGTGGCCGGCAGCACGCCCTCCTGGCTGGGCCCGGTGGCGTCCGGGTTGGTGCAGATGAAGCGGGCGCCCTGGTTGATCAGCCGAATCGCCTTGGTGATCGCCTCGAAGGAGTAGGAGCGGGTCTCGCCGATCACCACGTAGTCCGGCTTGGCATCGGTCATGATGAAACCGGCCTCGTGGATCGCGGTGGTCAGGCCCGCCTCGCCGACGACGAAGGCCGAGCCCCCCGGTGCCTGGTCGCGCAGGAACGCCGCCGTCGCCAGTGCCGAGGTCCAGATCTTCTCCTCGGGGACCTCCAGGCCGCTGTGTCGCAGGCGCGCGCTGAGATCGCGGGGGGTGAAGATCGAGTTGTTGGTCAGTACCAGAAACGGAATCTCCCGCTCCCGCCACTGATTGATCAGGTCCGCGGCGCCGGGAATGGCCTTGTTCTCATGGACCAGGACGCCATCCATATCGGTCAACCAGGACTTGATGTTGCGTCGACTCGCGGTGTTGTCTTTCTTGCTGGCCATGGGACCCCTTTAGCGTGCGCGTGGAGAGATGATCGGTATCGAATCGCTTGCCCCGTCAGTTTAGCAAGTTGTCGCGCGGACGTGCGGGCGACCCTACCTTATAGGCCGAGATCACGAAGAACTCAGCGAGGTCTCCAGCAGCTCAGGAAGGTTGAGAATCGCCTTCATGATCGCCTCCTCGCCCGAGGCAAGGTGCTCCGTCATCAATCTCGCCGCTTCGTCCCCGCAACCGCTTTCCAGCGCCGCAACGATGCCTGCGTGATCATCGTTCCAGTACTCGCTCGATTGACCATATACCATGCTGACATAGGCGATTCTCATATGATCGTCCGACAGCTCCTCGATCAGTCGCGCTAGACGGTCGTTGCCCGCGGCATGAGCGATCAGGCAATGAAACCGGTGGTTTGCCTGAGAGAAAGCGATCATCTCGGCGGCGCTGTTACGGTCGTAGCTTGCCGAACTGCAGTCACGCAGGGCGCGTAGCTTGTCGCCGTCGAGTCGCCCGGCCGCCAGTCGGCAAAGCTCCGGCTCGATCAGCCGGCGCGCCTGGTAACTGTCGCGAATACTCTTGATGGTGATCGGGGCCACGGTGTAGCCCAGTCGCCCCTGATTGAGGGTCAGCCCTTGTTGCGTGAGTCGCGCCAGGGCATGGCGGATCGCCGCCTTACCCAGGGCGTAGTGCTCGGTGAGCCAGGCTTCGGTGATAGTGGTGCCAGGCTTCAGCGTGCAGGAGATGATGTCTCTGCGCAGGGTGTCGAAGGCTTGAGCGTTAAGGTTGCCTTTTTTCGGGGACGTTGCCATGGCCGATTTCCGTGAGGATGGCGCAGTGGCGCCCGATGAGTCCGCCGGATGCTGGAGCAGCCCGAGTGTCGCCGGAAACTGTCTGCACCCGCCGGCCTCTCGGACGACACTCGACGTTGGTGTGTGGTGATGCGGCCACTTTACAGCATGGAGAGCAGCACGAAAGCCGCGATGATGGTAGCGCCGCACAGCAATGTCCACATCACGCAGTAGCCCATGATGTCCCTGGCGGAGAGGCCGGCAACGCCCAGCAGCGGCAGTGCCCAGAACGGCTGCATCTGGTTGGTCCAGGCATCACCCCAAGTAAAGGCCATGATGGTCTGCGGTATGTCGGCCCCCAGCGTCTTCGCCGCGTCCAGCATGATCGGTCCTTGAATGGCCCATTGGCCGCCGCCGGAAGGGATGAATATGTTGATGATCCCCGCCGACACGAACGTCAGGATCGGGAAGGTATGAACGTTGGCGATATCAACGAACCAGGTCGAGAGGGTGTCGGCCAGTCCCGAGACCTTGACCATGCCGGCAATCCCGGCGTACAGCGGAAACTGCATGATGATGCCGCGACAAGAGAGGACGCCTTCCTTGACCGCCTTGCCGAAGCTTGCGGGGCTAGGTTGCAGCAACAGGCCTATGGTCAGGAAGATCAGGATGACCAGGTTCAGACTCAGCGTGAAGCCGAGCTGTTGGAAGTTGATCACCAGGTATCCCAGGGGCAACAGCGCCAGCACGAGATTGGGCAGGCGATAGTGCTCCAACTTTTCGGCCCACGGCATCTGGCGGGTATCGACGATCCCCGTGTCATTGTTCAAGGGCTCGCCCTGGAACTGCTTGACCTCGTCACCCTCCGGTTTGACCCGGGTAAAAACGAAATAGAGCAATGCCAGCAGCACCAGAGTCAGGGCGACGTTCCACCACGAGTAGAGAGTGTCGGTGATCGGTACGATACCCACCACGTCCTGCATGAAATTACCTTCGGAGGCCATCAACAGCGGGATCGAGGCCGTGGTGCCACGGACGATCTCCCCCGAATAAGCGGCGGCAACGGCGAGGGGAAAATGGAGTCCTGGCACGCGGCGCCCCATCTCCCGGGCAAGGAAGGCACCGACGATCATGCCGAACCCCCAGTTGATATAGAAGGTCACCATTGATACGACGGCGATGATACCGGCGGCCTGGGCCGGGTTGTCGGGGATGTCGACCAGGCGATCGATGAGGCGCGCGACGATTGGCGTCTTGGCGATGACGAAGCCTGTCAGCAGAATCAGGCACATCTGCATGGCGAACTTGTAGAGATTCGAGAATCCCTCTCCCCAACCGTTGAGCATGGTATAGGCGCTCTGCCCTTCGATGGTCACGCCGAGCAGGAAGACGACCGCGCTCAACGCGATGGCCAACAGCATCGCGTTGGGCAGACAGGTCTGGACGAACTTGAGGCACAGCCGTGTCAAGAATTGCATGGAGAGACCCCATTGGTTGTTGTGGGCTTGTTCTTTGCGTTGAGCGACGCCCGACCGGTCGTCGCGGGCCTGTCCGAAACGGGGAAAGGGTTATCGGCGGGCCATCATGGGCAGTTCGATATGCGAGGCGTGGGCGGCTTGTCGGCCTATGGTGATGGTTGGCACGACGCCATCCGGAATACGGGAGAAGTGGTCGTTGTCAGCAAGTGCGATCGCCACCCGTAGGCGATGGCCAGCCTTGAACAGCCACGATATCGGCAGCAAGTCGAAGGCGATCTCGCTACGCTCGCCGGGAATCAGGTAGCGGGCGTCGCATTCGTTGAAACTGTGATCCGGGCCAAGCGACGGAATATTATCGGGGCCGGACGAGAGTCGTCGGTGCAGGGCGCGGAAGACACCTTCGGTGACATAGGATGCCTGCCCCTGTTCATCGATGTCCTCGAGATAGACGAACAGGGCGCAGTCCTCGGTATCGCTCTCTAGGAACAGTCGCACGACGGGGTGGCCGGTCACCTCCATGTCCGATTCTAAGCGGTCGGTGGTATAGCAGAGCATGCGCTCGTCCCGACCATGCCAGTCTGGGTAGTAGCGCTCGACGTTCTGGGCGTAGAGGCGGTTGTAGCGGGACTGGTTACCGCTACCGCAGCGATAGTCGCCGACATATCGGTCCGCTGCCGTTTCCGCCGTCGGCGCGGTGTCGGCGAGCCGGTGGTCGGGCTGAAAGTAGAGCCTGTTGAGCGTCGTCTCCGCGGGTGGCCACTCGCTGGCGGACTTCCAGCGTTCTTCCCCCACGGTGTAATAGTGCACCGGTGGTTCATTGCCGATACCGGTTTCCAAACCCATCAGATGCTGGTCGAAGAAACGCAACGTCTCCGCTAGCGCCTTGTCCTGCGGTGCCGGATCGTGTCGAAACGGGCTGGAGCCGGTGCGGGCCCCATGATCCCATGCGCCGAGCATCAGTCGCTTGTCGGGGTTTCGCTGCCAGTTGAAACGCAGCGCCGCGCCACGGGAGTAATGGCCGTCCATCCAGCCGGAGATCGTGTAGACGGCGGTCTGTGAGTCGGCGGTGCGATTGGCGTAGTGGTAGGGGCTGATGGTAGCCGATGTGAAGTCCGGCGACGTATGCAGGGCCCGGTCCCGGTAGGGCAGTTGGTGGACGAAATCTGCCATGTCGAAGTTGGCGACATGCTCCTTCAGTGCTGCGGCAAGCATGGCGCCGTCCGTGTCTTCATCGACCGGCGCCGGACCCTCGAAGTGGTCGCCGCGAAAATAGGGGAAGCTGGCCCTCTCGTCGGCGGCATCGTCGTCGAGCGCCTCCATCAGACGGCCGTACTCCTTGACCAGTCGACGGCACATGACGCCTCCCGGGTAGAGCTGATTCGACCAGGTATCCCAGACCGCCGAGTGCGGCACGATAGCCTTGACGGCTGGATGGGCCCAGGACGCGGTGAAATCGGCAGCCGCGCCGAGGTAGGAGATGCCGGTCACTCCTATCGCGCCGCTGCACCAGGACTGTTGGCTGATCCAGTCGATCACCTCCAGGTAGTCCTCGCGCTCGTTGGGAGAACGCAAGCCGGTGCGAGTGCCATAGGAAGCGCCACTACCACGCACGTCCACGGCAACCAGCGCATAGCCTCGCGCCAGCAGCAGCGAGCGGAACACGGCGATGTTGGGACAGTCTTCCGTGTCATCCGGGGTGGCGGGCTTCAATTTCATGCGCCGGTAGTAAGGCGTGAAGAATGCGACGACGGGGAGTCGGGCGTCAGAGGAGGGCTGACGGCCGGGAAGGTGGATGTCAACGGCGAGGCGAATACCGTCCCGCATGGTCAGGTAGTGCGATGAGAGTCGCTGGCCTTCGAAGATTGGCTCGCGGCTCTCCAACCAGGTCTCGGGGCGAAAGGTAGAGGTGTCCGACACGGCTCAAATTCCTGTTTATTGTACGGAGTTTATTTAGAAAGGTTGAACTCGTGTTTTTGACATGTCAATTAATTGTTTTTGAAACTCCTATGCTGAAAAGGGATCGGACGATCGCCCTTGCAGTTTGGGTTGGTTTCTCCGGCAACAGGCCGTTATTGGTGGGTGAGCTATTTTGCGTCAATACCCGCGTGTGGCATCGGCTAGATCATCCACGTGCCCGGTCTGCTCGAAGCGTTCGATATTGGCGGCAACGATGCGGCTGCCGGTGGCGGGATCGATCAGCGAGGCGATGTGAGGCGTCACCGTGATCCTGGGATGCGACCAGAACGGATGCTCGCTCGGCAGCGGCTCGATGTGGAAGACATCCAGCGTGGCGTGGCTCAGTTGGCCATCGTCCAGGGCCGCGGCGAGATCCGCCTCGACCAGATGCTGACCCCGGCCGGCATTGATGAGGCTGGCGCCTCGCGGGAGCCTGGCGAAGAGCTCGGCGTCGAGGATCCCCGTCGTCGCCTCGGTCAACGGCAGCAGACAGACCAGAATCTCGCAGTTGCCGATGAAATCATCGAATCCGGCATCGCCGGCGTAGGTGGTGACCCCCTCGATCTCGCGCTGCGTACGTGACCAGCCGAGCGTCTCGAAACCGAGGGCGGCGAGCGTCAGCGCGGCATTGCCGCCGAGATTGCCCAGCCCCATGATGCCGACGGTGCGACCGGTGGCGGGCGGCACCACCAGCTGCTGCCAGTGCCGCTCGCGCTGATTGGCGGTGATTGTCGGCATGTCGCGGTGATGGCGCAGCACATGCAGCGCCACGTATTCGCGCATACGCTGGGTCAGATCTGCCCCCACGGTGCGGATGATCGGCACCCCCGATGGCAGCTCGCGGTCGGCCAGGACGTGATCGATCCCGGCGCCCAGCGAGACGATCGCCTTGAGGTTGGGGAAGGGGAGAAACGCGCCGGTCTTCGGCTTCCACGCTACGGCATAGGTGACTGCCTCGACATCGCCCGGATCGTGGATCGGGCGGATCGTCCAGCTCGGGAGCAGCGCCTGGAGCTGCTCGATCCACCAGTCGATCTTTTCGCGATGGGGGTGTGAAACAATGATGGTCATGATGATCTACCTGATAAGAACAAGGTTGGGGATGTCCCAAGGATGAATTTCAAGCAACTGGAAGCCTTCTACTGGCTGGCCCAACTGGGTAACTATCAACGGGTCGCCGAGCGGCTCAGCCTGACACAGCCTGCCGTATCCGCGCGTATCAGCGCACTCGAAGAGGCACTCGGCACCCCTCTGGTCGAGCGGCGTGGCCATGACTTCGCGCTCACCGAATCGGGCCATGCGGTGGCCGGCTATGCCGAGCAGTTCCTGAATCTTCGCGAGGCGATGAATAGCCGTCTCCATCAGCGCCAGCACCAGCGGCTCTCGATCGCGATGACCGGGCCGGCAGCGCTGACCTGGGGCGTGGCCCTGAAGGACGACATCGCCCACCACGCGGCGGATCTCGTCGTCGACTTCCACGCTTCGGCAAACTATCAACTGCGACCGATGATAGCCTCGGGGAGCATCGACATTGCCTTTCTCTCCAACGACGCCGGACTCTCGCCTGTCGAAGGCAGCTTTGCGGTGCAGTATCGCGTCGGCTGGGTGACGCGTACCGACGGCGCGGCCGATGTTGCCAGGTCCAGGACGCCCGACGAACTGCGTCAGATGCCGCTGATTCTCTACCCGCGTTCGTCGCCACTGTTCTCGCCGATTGCCGACTACGTGCATGAAGACCAGCTCGGCCGGGGGCCACGACACTATGCCAACTCGCTGCCGATGATCGTCGAGATGCTGCGTCAGGGTTTTGGTCCCTCGGCGATTCCGCTGGCGGTGGTGGAGCCCGATATCGCCAGTGGCCTGCTGGTCGAAATCCCCACCACGACCGCGCTGGCACCTTTGGAGATTCGCTGCGTGCACCTCAACGAATCGCGCCGCCCGCTGATAGACGACCTCTTCGAGCTGGCGCGCCATGCCGCGAAGACCTGGTGCGATGACCACCTCGACTATGCGCGCTTCGTCGACTCGGCATGACCACGGTGCCGTCGGTTCAGGGCCGTACCGCGGGCGCATCGCTGCCGAGCGACCCCAGCCTGAACGGCGTCGGCGCGGCGCCCCCGCCGATCGGCTGAGTGGGATCGTTGATGCCAATACATTCGCCGGTTTCCGGGTCCCGCGAGACCGCCGAGACGCAGGCGTAGAGCTTGGGAAATACCAGCTGCTGGGCGATCTCCAGTGCGAAGCGCTCGCCCAGCCGCGCCAGCGTCTCGGGGCTGAAGCGGGGATCGACCCGCACCGAGCCGCGATAGCTGGCATCGAGACGCGGATGGTGCACGGCCCGTTCCAGGCTCATGTCGAAATCCATCATCAGCGCCGCGACCTGGGTCACCGCCGGCATGATCAGATTGCCGCCAGAGGCGCCCACCGAGAAGCGTGCCTCGCCGTCCCTCACCGCGACGGTGGGGCACATGTTCGAAGAGTTGATGCGCTTGCCGCCGGCCATGGTGGTGGGGTAACCGGGGCGCGGATCGAAATAGCTGACGCTGTCGTTCATCAGCATCCCGGTCGCCGGCAGGGTGACGCCGGAACCGAAGCGATTGAGGAGCGTGTAGGTGAGCGCGACCATATTGCCCTCGGCATCCACCGATGACATCGACGAAGTACAGGCGCCGTTCTCGCCGTCGGCCGCGCTCAGCACGCCGTTGCGAATCTTGTGCTGCTTCCAGCACGCCTCGAGCGCCTCGGCATAGACGAGCCAGGTCTCAGGTGTCGGGTTTTCCGGCGGCGCAGGCATGGCATCGAGCGCGTGCGCCAGCATCTCCCGCTGGCGCAGGCCGCCGGAGGCCTCGCCTGGGGTATAGAGCGTGTAGCCGCGATGCTCGGCGGCCATGGCGGCATACTCGAACACCTCGTAGGCGGCGAGATCCTCCCGCGAGATGCGCGAGCCGCCGGCCTGAAGGTCGGCGACGATCCGCTCGGCCAGGGCGCCGCGATAGAAGCTTTCGGCGCCCGCTTCGGCGATCTCGGTGAGCGCTCCGGCGAGCTGCGGAATGCGTAGCCGGCTCTCTGGCGTGGCCGGATGCCCGCCAGGCAGATAGATCGAGGCCGATATCGGGTCGCGGGCCAGCGTCCTGGCACAGACACCGATCTGCAGGCTGGTGAACCAGTCGACATGCAGGCCGCGGTCGGCCAGCGCGATCGCCGGTGCCATCACCTCGGCACGCGGCTTCGTGCCGAAACGGCGCAACGCATGTTCGAGCCCGGCCACGGCGCCGGGTACGGTGATCGAGCGATAGCCTTCGATATTGGCGTTATCGACCACGCCGGGGAAGCCCATGGGGGTCGCCGGCAGGCCAGGATCGACCGGATAGTCTTCGAGGCGGGTATCACCGGCCAGGGTGCCCTGAAAATCGAGGGCTACCGCGCGCTGCTCCCGCGCCAGCCAGATCACCATGAAGCCCGAGCCGCCGAGCCCGCTCATCCACGGCTCGACGGCATTGAGGGCGTAGGCGGTGGCGACGATGGCATCGATGGCGTTGCCGCCGGCATCGAGCTGGGCAGCGCCCGCCTGCGCTGCCAAACGGTGCTGGGAAGCGACCACGCCGTTCGGGGAGCGCGCGGCAGGCGTGGCCAGGGTCCAGTTGTCGATATCGGCATGAAGCGTGTTGGTGGCCATGGCTGCCTCAGGTTGCCAGTTTTTCTTCGATCATACGGGAAGCGCCGGACAGATCACCCAGGCGCTCTCCCGCGCTGACACGGGCTTCGTTCTTGAGGCCGGTGGCGGTCTTGGTCTCGCCCGCGTCGAGCACGGCGTCCAGATCCTCGGGGGCGATGAACAGTACCCCGCACTCGTCGGCGAGTACCGCATAGCCTGGCAGTACGGCGGCTCCCCCGATCGCGACCGGAATATTGAAGCCGCCACCGGTATTGTAGAGCCGCGTGGTGACCGGCGAGGCACCGCGGGACCACATCGGGAAGTCCTGCTCGCGAATCTCGGCGGTGTCGGTATGAGGGCCGTCGACGCAGCCGCCGGCGATCTGCATCGACGCCGCCATACGGGTTACGCCGCCGCCCCAGCAGGCGTACTTGCGGTCGCCGAGACGGTCCACGGCGAGAAAATACCCCGGGCCCATCTGAGCCAGGCAGTGATGCAGGAGGGTGCTGTCGAGCCCCGGGATCGCCAGCGTGCAGACGGTGCCGACGACGGTCTTGCTCGGCAGTACCGGCGAGATCGCCGGGCTGGCGAAGCCGAAGTGATAGAAGTGGCCCAGGGTTGCGGTCTCGAGCTTGGCGAGACGCTCCAGCTTGTCGGCGGCGATCGGCTCCGGCATGGGATTAATCTTGTAGGTCAGTTGCGTCATCATGGCTCTCTTGTGTTTGGGGATAGGCGACGAGTCGAGACCGACCGCTGTCAGTGTCCGATCATGGCGGTCGATCGTGTGTCGATGACCTTCGCGTCGGGCCGGTTCACGAAGGCCCCAGCAGCAGGTCAGGCAGAAGGGTCGCCACGCCGGGAACGAAGGTGATCAACAGCAGCACCAGGAACAGCGGAACCAGCATGGGAAGGACGGCCAGCGTGACGTCTTCGAAGCGGACGCGACCGACCTTCGAGACGATGTAGAGTCCGATCCCCATCGGCGGCGTGGCGATGCCGAGCAGCAGGCCGAGCTGGATGATGATGCCGAAGTGCACGCGGTCGATACCGTAGGCGTCGATCACCGGCAGCAGCGTCGGCACCAGGATCAGCTTGGCCGGCACACCTTCGACCACGCAGCCGACCACGACGATGAAGACCAGCAATAGCATCAGGAACACGTAGCGGTTGTCGGTCAGGGCGAACATCTGGTTGGCGATGTGTTGAGGCGCCTGCTCGATCGCCAGCACCCAGCCCATGGCAATGGAAAAGGCGATGATGATCATGATCACTGCCGTCATCGAAGTGGTGTCGGTGAGCGCCTCACGGAACTTTCGCCAGGTCAGCTCGCGATACCATAGCCCCAGTCCGATACAGTAGAGACATGCCAGCACGCCCGCTTCGGTCGCGGTGACGAAACCGGTCATGATCGAGCCGAGAATGATCGCTGGCGCCAGCAGGGCCAGGAAACCGTGCCTGCCAGTCACCGCGATCTCCCGTCGCGAGGCACGTGGTTGCATGGGGAACGTTTTGCGAGTCGCGCGCAGCCGCAGATAGAGCATCAGCGACAAGCCCACCAGCAGCCCCGGGACCAGTCCTGCCAGGAACATGCGTTCAATGGAGACCTGGGCCAGGAAGGCGTAGATCACCAGCCCGATGGAAGGCGGAATCAACGGCCCGATCACCGAGGAGGCCACGGTGATGGCGGCGGAGAAGTCCGCGCGATAGCCTCGCTCGCGCATCGCCTTGATCTCGATCGCTCCCAGGCCGGCGCAATCCGCGACCGCAGCGCCGGAGATGCCGGCGAAGATCATCGAGGAGAGGACGTTGACCTGCGCCAGCCCGGCACGGAAGTGACCCACCAGCGCATTGGCGAAGGCGAAGATGCGGTCGGTGACACCGGTGACGTTCATCAGGTTGCCGGCCATGATGAAGAACGGCACGGCCGTCAGCGAGGCCTTGTTGACCCCCTCCAGCATCTGCTGCGGAATGATCTGCAGGGCCGTCGAGAAATCCGAGGTGAGAAAGGCGAGGGTCACCGCGCCGCCGATGGCGATCGAAATCGGTACCCGCAGCAGGATCAGCATCAGGAAGACGCCAAACAGAACGTAGATCATGGTGCCACCTCCGGATGGAGTGGCGCGGTATTCTCGGGGAGGCCGACGCAGCACTTGGCGATATCGACGAGTGCGGTCAGGGCCACCAGCGCGCTGGAGATGAAGAGCGGCACGAACAGCGCCTGCCGCGGAAGCTCGTCACCCCAGGGCAGCAGCACGCCCTCGACGAACCCGGCGGCGGAAGCCATCACCGTAGGGGCCTGTTGCACCAGAATCACGCTGACGCCCAAGCCGACCGCATCGGAGAGCAAGCGACTGACGATATCGCCGGCTTGGCCAAGGCGTTTGACCAGGAAGTCGATACGCACGTCCTTGAGGCGGACGTAGATGGCGAAGAAGCCGAAGAAGCTCAGCCAGATGAACAGCACCATGGTCCACGGCCAGAACCACCACACCGAGACATCGAAAGGACGCAGCAGAAAAGTGGCCGCCGTCAGTGCGAGCATCGCAAGGAGGCACAGATTGCAGAGCCACAGGCAGGCCCCGCCGAGCGTCCACAGCGCTCGATCGGCACCCGCCACCAGGCGTCGAATGACGTTGTCTTGCTCACTCATGGCGTCATCACTCCGCTGCGCCGCGAGTGTCTTTGACCGTCTGCAGGAATCCCTCGGGTAGATCGCCGGCGGTATCCATCTGCCGATAGAGCTGCTGGGTGCGCTCGATGAATGGCTGCGTATCCAGTTCGGTATAGCTCAGGCCATGTTGCTGCATTCGCTCGAGGCTGGCCCGGGTCACTTTGGCCAGGGCGTCATGGCTCTCCTTGCCGGTTTCCCGGTAGGCCCGCATCAGGCCGGCCCGAGTGTCGTCGTCCAGCGCATCGAGCGCTGCCCGGTTGGTCATGAAGCCGATCGACTGATAGTACTCGTTGGTACGCGCCATGTAGGGCGCTACCTCGTTGAAACGCATCGACTCGACCATGGCAACGGGGCTGGTAACCGCCTGGACGATATCCTTGGAGATCGATTGATAGACCTCCGTCCATGGGAGAGTCATGACCTGGGCGCCCAGGTTGTCCCAGACTTTCATCAGCAACTGATTGGCCGGCATGCGCATTTTCAGGCCGTCGACGTCCTGAAGCCCGGCGACCGGCTTATTGGAGACCAGCACACGATAGGGCCCGCGCACGATAGCGGAGGGGTCGCTGAGCGGCACGATGCCGGACTTCCCGGCGGCATGCTCGAACCAGCCGTCGACCAGCTCGGAGTTCATGAAACGCGACCAGTGATCGTAATCGTCGAAGGCGAACGGTGCCACGACCCAGGCCAGGTCGGGCTCCCAGCGCTTCAGGAAATTGAAGCCTTCGGCGTAGATCGTGACGACCCCCGACTGCAACTGCTCGAGGATGGCGTCTTCCTTGCCGAGCTGTTCGTTGGGAAATACCTGAATGGTGAGTTCGCCGTCGGTGTACTGCTCGACCTTGTCGGCGAACGCCTGGAAGAGCTCTCCTTCCGGACTGTCGACCGGCATCTTGGTAGCCATGCGCCAGGTCTCGGCATGGGCGGCCGTGGTCAAGGCGACAGCGGATAGTGCCGCGAGCGTCGCGGCGAGCATCGAACGTCTCATGGTGCGCTCTCGATTGTGTTTGGAGTTGGAGTGAGTCGCTTGATAAGAGGAAACCGATTTCGGACGTTAGCGTCCAATCGATTTTTCTTTGGCCAGGGATAAGCGATTTTTGTCGTGCTAGCCGCCTTCGGCGCTGGCGGTCGCTTCGTTCGTGGCTGTCGCCTCGATCAATTCGCTGACCAGTGCCTCGACACGGGTGTTGTAGGCGCTGCCGTTCGAGGGCGGGGTGGGATCGGAAGTCATGACGACGGTCATGGCGCGGGAGGGGATGACGTAGAGCAGTTGGCCGCCGTAGCCCCAGCCGTAGTAGACCGGTTCGCCGGCGAGTTCGGTGATGAACCAGCCATAGCCGTAGTCATCGCCGTTGAAGAACGAGCGGGTGCGGGGCTGCCACGACTGCTCGATCCAGTGGGCGGAGATGATGGCCTGTCCCTCGTGCATGCCACCCTGGCGATAGAGCTCGCCGAATCGCAGTAGCGCGCGTGGCGTCAGGCCCATCTCGTTGCCACCGAAGTAGATCCCTTGCGGGTCCCGCGTCCACGGCGGAACGGCAACGTCGAGCGGATCGCCCAGCCAGTCCCGGGCCAGCGCCAGCGTGCTGCGCCCGGAGGCCTCGGTCAGTGCGGCGGAGAGCAGGTGGCTGTTGCCGGTGGAGTAGAGCATGCGCCCGCCGATCTCGGCGACGAAGGGGCGCGTCAGGGCATCGCCGACCCAGTTCGCGCTCGTCACCCAGGCGCCATAGTTGCCGCCGGAGGTGCGCTCCAGTCCGGCCTGCATCGACAGCAGGTTACCGACGGTGATCTCGCTGACGCGTGGGTCGACATCCGCGGGGGCCCGGGTCCCCAGCAGCTCGACGACGGGCTGATCGACGCTCTCGATCACGCCGCGGTCGATGGCCGCGCCCACCAGGGCCGAGATCAGCGTCTTGGAGAGCGACTTGATATTGGCCGTCTCGTCGGTCGCGTGGCCGCGAAAGCCCTCTTCGATGACGGTCTCGCCATCGATGGCGACCAGCAGGGTATGGCTGCGCGGCAGGGCGCCGGCGCGCTCGACGAGGCTCTCCCGCTTGTCGGCGGCCAGGGCCGCGGCCGCCGGCTCGAGCGGCAGCAGCGTCAGCAGGCCAACGAGGCAGAGACGCCAGGCAGGCATGTCGCGAGGGTTTTTCAGGGAGGTCGGCATGTTTCCGAGTGTGGCGCATGCCAGCGCGATCTGCCACGTGGGGCCGTCGGCTCGTTCCAGGGCGCTTTTCTCAGACCGTGCGGGCCAGGGCGCCGGCACGCCAGCCGCGTAGATAGAAACCGAGATAGCGCAGCGCCACATAGCCGACGATGACGCTGGCGACGATCACCTCCAGCGTTGCCAGGGCGTGGACGATCGCGACATCGTGGGCGCTGAAGCCGTGGGTCTGCATCCAGTCGGCGGTCTTCGCCAGGGCCGTGGCGCCGATCACCATGGGAAAGGTGAAGGCGGCATATCCCGGGCTGTAGGGCAGGCGCAGCAGTTTGAAAAAGGCCAGATAGATGATCAGGGTCATCAGGACCGCGATGCCGCCCAGCAGCGCGACCAGCAGCGGCGACGGCGTCTCGACGACGGTGAGGTAGCCGGCCAGTGACAGACTGGCCGGTGCCGCCATGATGGCGATGGTCGGTTTGGCGGGATCGGGGATCTCGTCGGCGAAGATCAGTCGATAGATCATGACCGGCAGCAGGATGGCGTAGAGACCCATGCCGAGATAGAGCAGGCCGATCGCCAGCGGATGCAGTGCCGAGACGCCCGGAAACGCCACGTCGGCGACGATGATCCCCACCGGCGGCACGAACCACGCCGGCACCATGTGGTGGAGTTCGAACGCCCGCGCCCGGTGTACCACGAAGGCGACGAGAAAGCTCAGGTGCAGCGCTACCGCCACGAGCCAGAGCGCGACACCGACGGAAGGCGCCAGCCATTCACCGGCGGCTTTCGAGACCACCATCAGCGCCATGGCGAAGGTTGGCACGACGCTGCCGACGACCGGGTGGGCCAGGTCCGTCCACAGCAGCCGAGGGTGAAGCACGAACTTGGCACTGAGGATCAACAGCAGCACCGTCGCGGCTATCGCACCGGCCAACTGCGCCCTGCCCTCGAGGGGCGCGAAACTCTCCCAGCTCCAGCCCAGGCTGGAGATCCCCAGCGCCAGGCCGGCCATCGGCGTCGGCGCAGTCTGAAGACGTTGGGTCAGGGTCGGCATGGAGGGTCTCCTCATGATCGATGGAGACACCTTATGGCATTTTGCGCTATCGTTATATTTTAACTTTGTTTACTGGTCGTTTTATAAAATTCAACGAACGAGGTTTGATCAAAGCGAGGAAGCAATGGCGATCACGTTCCGTCAGCTTCAAGTGTTCGTCGCGGTGGCGCGCGAGCGCACCTTGACCGCCGCGGCAGCGACGCTGTTCCTGACCAAGCCGGCGGTCAGCATCGCGCTGGCGGAATTGGAGAAGCAGTGCGGTCGCACGCTCTTCGATCGCCACCGCAACCGACTCTATCTCAACGACCAGGGGCGGCGGCTGCTGCCGATGGCGGATGAGCTGCTGGCCCGCAGCGAAGCGATCGAGCAGCTGTTCGACAACGATGCCCTGGGCGGGCATCTCCACATCGGCGCCAGTTACACGATCGGTCACCAGCTGTTGCCGGCGCTGTTGCGGGACTTCCGGGTCGAGAGCGGGCATCGTGATCAGCGGATCACCATCGCCAACAGTGCCTCGATCTGCACCGCGCTGGAAGCGTTCGAGCTGGACGTCGGCATGATCGAGGGCCGCGTCGCCGGAGAGCGTTTCCACGTGCTGCCGTGGCGCCGCGACCGGATGCTGGTGGCGGCCTCCCGCGATCACCCGCTGGCAGCCCTGGGGCCGGTGGCGGTCGAGAGGCTGGCAGAGTACGCGTGGCTGCTGCGCGAACCGGGCTCCGGCACCCGGGAGCAGTTCATGCGGTTCATCGCCCCGCGGTTACCCCAGTGGGAACTGAGCCTGGAGATCAACTCGGCGGAGGCGATCATCAACGCCGCCGCGGCCGGGCTCGGGCTGACCTGCCTTTCCGCGCTGGAGGCGCGGCACGCCTTGAGAGATGGACGTCTGGTCGAGATCGAACTGGACCTGGATATGACCCGGGAGTTCAGTCTGGTGCTGCACCGCGACAAGTATCGCAGTCCGTTGATCGAGCGATTCGTCGAGTTCTGTCGGCAACGTGGCGAGGCCGATGCTCCGCCATGAGCCGGAGCGGCGAGGATGGCCGTCGCCGCAGGAACGGGCGCCCCGTTGCCGTGAGCCGGGAGCGGCGGGGACGCCCGTGGAGCGGGATTGAATGGCGCGAGGGCGAGTGTCAGCCGCCGAGGAAAGAGGACATGGCCTTGTCGGTGATCATGCCGCAGGCCTTTTTACCTGCCTGCTCCTTGAGATTGGTCAGGCTGAAGGTCTGGCCATTGCCGCCCTGCAGCAGGCCGCTCAGGCCCTGTTGATAGCCGGCATCCTCCTTGGCCTGACTCTGACCGCCGACCTTCTCGAGCAGGCGACTCTTGACCTGGTCGGTCGTGCTCTCGGTATAGCCCTGCTGCTGGCAGTAGCCCAGCACTCCGGCCACATTCTGCATGCTGCCGAGATTCATCGACCCGGAGCCGAGCGAGCTGAGCAGCGAGGCGCCGCCGGTGGCGCCTGCCCCCTGACCCTGGGAGGAGTGCCCGGACATCACCTCGCCGGCGTTTTTCTTGACGCTGTCGAAGCTGAAGGCCGACGCCATGGGGGAGGCGGCGATGGACGCGGTCAACAGGGCGGCGGAGAGGAAACGAAGATTCATGAATTCATACTCCTGGCTGGAAAAGAAACCCCGACGGGGTTCCGGTGAAACGATCCGCGAGTATCGATGATAGGGCGATGAGACGCCTTGCTGGCGCCGCTCTACGCTAGAGCAACCAGGCGCTTCTGTCCAAGCGCGGTGATGACCGTCCGCGATCCTCGATGTGACGAGGAAACTCCGAACCCGCATCATGGTCTAGGCTTGGAGTGTCGGAAGGAGTTCGACGTCCCCTCGAGAAAAAGGAGATGGCATGATTATCAACGTTGGCGAATTCAAGCGCCTGCTCGACGAATACGACGATCAGCTCGAATTGAGCTTCAGTGGCCTGGAGTATCACCGGCTCAGGCAGAAGGGCGACAAGCACCTGGAAGTCGAGTTCGAGGAGAAGATATTCCGGGACAAGACCGGGCACATCAACATTCATGGCGAAGGGCATTGAGAGCTCGCTCCGGCGTCGAGCCGGCAGGGCACCGCCAACTCGGCGCCGTTCGTGTCTCGCCGGGCGCCACGCCGTTGCTCCTCGAGCGCGACGCTCGACAGGCGTGGCGACTTCGCCGCCGAAGGCTTTTCCGTTACCGTTACGCCCATTGAGGCTAGGGAGCGGTAGGAATGGATGATTCAACCCCGACCACGCAGGTCGATGTCGCCATCGTCGGCGCGGGGCCGATCGGCCTCTGTTTCGCCAATGCACTGTCGCGCCAGGGCGTGAGTTCGATGCTGATCGACCGCCAGCCGAGGTCGGCAATGGCGGACCCTGGCAACGACGGGCGTGAGATCGCGCTGACCCGAGCATCGCAGCAGATCCTCGATCGACTCGGCGTCTGGTCGGGTATCGATCCCGCTGAACGGACCCGAATGCGAGCCGCCAAGGTCTTCGACGGCCAGTCACTGTTCGCGATGGAGATCGCGCCGGGCGCCACCCGGGACGACCCGCTCGGTTGCCTGGTACCCAATCGGGTGATTCGTCGGGCTGCCTACGGTGCCCTGCAGCCGGAAGCGCCGGGAGCGGGGGATATCCTGTGGCGCGACGAAGGCGAGATCGTGCGGTTCCAGGCCAACGAGGCAGCGGTCGATATCGAGCTCGGCAGTGGCGAACGTGTCCAGGCTTCGCTGCTGGTGGCAGCGGACAGCCGCTTCTCCACCACGCGGCGGGCCATGGGGATTCCGGCCCGTACCTACCAGCACGGCGAGCAGATGCTGGTCTGCCGGATGCACCACGACGAGCCTCACGACCAGACCGCCTGGGAGTGGTTCGGCTACGGTCAGACCCTGGCGTTGTTGCCGGTCGATACCCACTGCTCGTCGCTGGTGCTCACCCTCTCCCCCGAGGCGATGGCGCAGCAGTTGGCGCTGAGCGACGCGGCGTTCGACGCCGATATCACCCGGCGTTTCGAGGGTCGGCTCGGCGCCATGCATCGGATCGCCGAGCCGCACTGTTATCCGCTGGTCAGCGTCTATGCCGAGCGTTTCGTCGGTCACCGTCAGGCGCTGATCGGTGATGCCGCCGTCGGCATGCACCCGGTGACGGCCCATGGTTTCAATCTCGGCCTGCAGGGCCTCGCCAGGCTGGCGGAGCTGGTTGGCGAGGCACGCCAGCAGGGGCGCGACATCGCCTCGCCGGCTCTGCTCAGGCGGTATCAGCGCGAACAGCGGCTGGCGACAGGCCCGCTGTTCGCGGCCACCTTGGCGATCGTCGGGCTCTATACCGATGATCGGCCACCGGCCAGGCTGTTACGCAAGGCGGTATTGAGAGCCGGCGAGACGGCCTGGCCCATTCGGCGCCTGATCGCCGGTCATTTGACCCGTTCGGCAAGTTAGCGACTGGCGGGCCAGCCCCGTCATCTCCGTTCACGCTCGACAGGAGTTCGTATGGATCTTGCAATGGTGGGCTTGGGGCGCATGGGCGCCAATATGGCGGAGCGCCTGGTACGCAACGGCCATCGCGTGGTGGGCGTCGATCCCAGCGAGGAGGCGAGGGCCAGGGCGGCGGATAAAGGCATCGAGCCGGCGGTGTCGCTGGCGGCGGCAGTCGACGCGCTGCCGTCACCCAGGATCGTCTGGCTGATGGTGCCTGCAGGCCCGCCAGTGGACAAGCTGATCGCCGAACTCGAACCGCTGCTGGCCGCCGACGACGTGATCATCGACGGCGGCAACTCGATGTACAAGGACACGCTGCGCCGCGCGGCGCAGTCGCGCACGAGTCGGCTGCACTATGTGGATGTCGGCACCAGCGGCGGCGTCTGGGGGCTCGCCGAGGGCTACAGCATGATGGTGGGCGGCGAGACCGACGTGGTGGAGTCGCTCCGGCCGCTGTTCGAAGCGCTCGCACCCGCCGCGGACAAGGGGTGGGGGCATGTCGGGCCAAGCGGCGCGGGTCACTTCACCAAGATGGTCCACAACGGCATCGAGTACGGCATGATGCAGGCCTACGCCGAGGGCTTCGCGATCATGGAGCGCAAGGATTTCGAGCTCGATCTGCATCAGATCGCCGAGATCTGGCGCTACGGCAGCGTGGTGCGCTCCTGGCTGCTCGACCTGACCGCCGATGCACTGGAAAAGAATCCATCGCTGGAGGGTATCGCGCCCTATGTCTCGGACTCCGGCGAGGGGCGCTGGACCGTGGACGAGGCGATCGAACTCGAGGTCAGCGCGCCGGTGATCACTCTCTCTCTGCTCGAACGGCTGCGCTCGCGCGAGCAGGACTCCTATGGTGACAAGCTGCTCTCCGCCATGCGCAACGAATTCGGCGGACACGAGATCAAGAAGCGCTGATCGAAGCGCCTACGTGGTGGCTGGCGCATCGTCGCGCCGCCACGCCTGGATCGACCTTCGTCACGCTGCCCTACCCATTCCCTTCCACTACCAGATAGTGTGTTCAGAGACGCCGGGAGACACAACTCTCCCGGCGTTTTCGGCTGCAACCGCACTCGATTTTCGACCTTGACAGGGCGGGAAGCCGGCTACCATGCGGGCTCCCGAGTCGTCCGAAATTATCCACAGGATGTTGACAGAAAAAGACCACATCTATGCTTGGAAAAACCGCCGGCTACCATATATAGTGTTTTTCCAGAGGCGGCGGGAGCGGTGCGAAACCGTGATTTCCCAACCGCCATAGCCTGCACCATCGGCTGTCGATGGCGTCTTTCCCTGTCAAGGATGGTTATCATGAGCATCACGATCTATAGCAAGCCGGCCTGCGTCCAGTGCAACGCCACCTACCGCGCTCTGGACAAGCAAGGAATCGACTATACCGTGGTTGATCTAACCCAAGACGCCGATGCCATGCAGCGCGTTCAAAATCTCGGCTACCGCCAGGTGCCGGTCGTGGTCGCGGGTGAAGATCACTGGGCCGGGTTCCGTCCGGACAAGATCAGCACGCTGGTCGCCTGATCCGATCGCTTCGCATCTTTCAGGCTCGAATCTTTCCGGCTAGCGCTGGCTTCGCCCGCGCTGCCGAAACCGCGCAGGGGCGCAGGAGACCGTCATGGCTGGGCTGGTCTATTTTTCGACCAAATCAGGCAATACGCGGCGCTTCGTCGAAAAACTGGGTCTGCCGGCCAGCCGGATTCCGCTGAACCGAAGCGACCCACCCCTGCAGGTCGAGACACCCTATATTCTCGTAGTACCGACCTATGGTGACGGTGATCCGCGCTCCGCGGTGCCCGCGCCAGTCATTCGCTTTCTGAATGACGAACATAACCGGTCCCTGATTCGCGGCGTCATCGCCGGCGGCAACACCAATTTCGGCGAGGCCTTTGGCCTGGCGGGACGGGTTGTCGCGAACAAGTGTCGGGTACCGCTTCTCTATCGTTTCGAACTGATGGGCACGGCAGAAGATGTCCATCGAGTCCTTGCAGGGGTGACCGAATTTTGGAAACGCTCAGCCTAGATACGGGTACGACCGTGCGGCCTGCCGTCAGTGCCGACCACAATGCCAAGGCGCTCGATTACCACGCGCTCAATGCCATGTTGAACCTGTATGACGCCAACGGCCGTCTGCAGCTCGACAAGGACAAGGAAGCGGCGCGTCAGTATTTTCTGCAGCACGTGAACCAGAACACGGTGTTCTTCCACTCGCTGAAGGAAAAGCTCGACTACCTGGTGGAAGAGGGCTACTACGAACAGCAGGTGCTCGACCAGTACGACTTCGGCTTCGTGACGGCACTGTTCGATCAGGCCTACGCGGCGAAATTCCGTTTCCAGAGCTTCCTGGGCGCGTTCAAGTACTACACCAGCTACACGCTCAAGACCTTCGACGGCAAGCGTTACCTCGAGCGTTTCGAAGATCGTGTCTGCATGGTGGCGTTGAGCCTGGCGCGCGGCGACGAGACCCTGGCGCGTCAATTGGTCGAGGAGATCATCCACGGCCGCTTCCAGCCGGCGACACCGACCTTCCTCAACTGCGGCAAGCGCCAGCGCGGCGAGCTGGTCTCCTGCTTCCTGCTGCGCATCGAGGACAACATGGAGTCGATCGGGCGCTCGATCAACTCCGCGCTGCAGCTCTCCAAGCGTGGCGGCGGGGTGGCGTTCTCGCTCTCCAACGTGCGGGAATCCGGCGCGCCGATCAAGCGCATCGAGAACCAGTCCTCCGGCATCATCCCGATCATGAAGATGCTCGAGGACGCCTTCTCCTACGCCAACCAACTGGGCGCGCGTCAGGGTGCCGGGGCGGTCTATCTCAACGCCCACCACCCGGACATCCTGCGTTTCCTCGACACCAAGCGCGAGAACGCCGACGAGAAGATCCGCATCAAGACGCTGTCGCTCGGCATCGTGATGCCGGACATCACCTTCGAGCTGGCCAAGCGCAACGAGGAGATGTACCTGTTCTCGCCCTACGACGTGGAGCGCATCTACGGCGTGCCGTTCGGCGACATCAGCGTCACCGAGAAGTACGAGGAGATGGTCGCCGACGGTCGTATCCGCAAGAAGAAGATCAACGCCCGCGAACTGTTCCAGACCATCGCCGAGCTGCAGTTCGAGTCCGGCTATCCGTATCTGATGTTCGAGGACACGGTAAACCGTGCCAACCCGATCCACGGCCGGATCAACATGTCGAACCTCTGCTCGGAGATCCTGCAGGTCAATACGCCCACCGAGTACGACGACGATCTCGGCTATCGTCATATCGGCGAGGACATCTCCTGCAATCTGGGCTCGCTCAACATCGCCAAGACCATGGATTCGCCGGACTTCGGCACCACGGTAGAGGCGGCCATTCGCGGTCTGACCGCGGTCTCCGAGATGAGCAACATCACCTCGGTGCCGTCGATCGCCGAAGGCAACGCCAAGTCGCACGCCATCGGCCTGGGGCAGATGAACCTGCACGGCTACCTGGCCCGCGAGCACATTCTCTATGGCAGCGAAGAGGGGTTGGATTTCACCAACATCTACTTCTACACCATCGCGTTCCATGCCCTTCGGGCGTCCAACCGTATCGCCATCGAGCGCGACCAGCGCTTCGCCGGCTTCGAGCAGTCGACCTATGCCAGCGGCGAGTACTTCGACAAGTACACCGAGCAGGCGTGGGAACCGAAGACCGAGAAGGTGCGCGGTCTGTTCGAGAAGAGCGGCATCGCCATCCCGACCCAGGATGACTGGCGCGAACTCAAGGCATCGGTGATGGCCCACGGGCTGTTCAACCGCAACCTGCAGGCGATTCCGCCCACCGGCTCGATCTCGTACATCAACAATTCGACCTCGAGCATCCACCCGGTGACGGCCAAGGTCGAGATCCGCAAGGAAGGCAAGCTGGGTCGGGTCTACTATCCGGCGCCGTACCTGACCGACGAGAATCAGGCGTACTATCAGGACGCCTACGAGCTCGGCCCGGAGAAGATCATCGACACCTACGCCGAAGCGACGCAGCACGTCGATCAGGGCCTGTCGCTGACGCTGTTCTTCCGAGACACCGCGACCACGCGTGACGTCAACCGCGCGCAGATCTACGCCTGGCGCAAAGGCATCAAGACGATCTACTACATTCGTCTGCGCCAGGCCGCTCTCGAGGGAACGGAAGTCGAAGGCTGCGTTTCCTGCACGCTGTAAGCCTGAATCTGTTTGAACGCGCCGAGCCGCGGGCTCGGCGCCAACCGAACGAGAACATCTCATGGATATGCCTACCTCCGCCGCCCGTCATCTCAACCGGGTCGATGCGATCAACTGGAACCGCCTCCAGGACGACAAGGACCTGGAGGTCTGGAACCGGCTCACCGGCAACTTCTGGCTGCCGGAGAAGATTCCGCTCTCCAACGACATTCCCGCGTGGAACACCCTGACCGAGCACGAGCAGCAGCTCACCATCCGCGTCTTCACCGGCCTGACGCTGCTCGACACCATCCAGGGCACGGTCGGCGCGCCGGTGCTGATCGAGGATGCGCTCACGCCGCACGAAGAGGCGGTGTTCACCAACATCAGCTTCATGGAGTCGGTCCACGCGCGCTCCTACAGCTCGATCTTCTCGACGCTGTGCGCCACCCGCGACGTCGACGACGCCTACCGCTGGAGCGAGGAGAACCCGTTTTTGCAGAAGAAGGCGGAACTGATCCTCGAGCGCTACCGCAGTGAAGACCCGCTGATGCGCAAGATTGCCAGCGTGTTCCTGGAGTCGTTCCTGTTCTACTCCGGCTTCTACCTGCCGATGTACTGGTCCAGCCGCGCCAAGCTGACCAACACCGCCGACCTGATTCGCCTGATCATTCGCGACGAGGCGATCCACGGCTATTACATCGGCTACAAGTTCCAGCGCCAGCTGGCCCAGCTGCCGGCGGAGCGTCAGGAAGAGATCAAGATCTACGCCTACGAGCTGCTCCACGAGCTCTATGACAACGAGGTCAAGTACACCGAGGCGCTCTACGACGACGTCGGCCTGACCGAAGACGTCAAGAAGTTCCTCCACTACAACGCCAACAAGGCGTTGATGAACCTGGGCTTCGAGGCGCTGTTCCCGGCCAGCGTCACCGACGTCAGCCCGGCGATCCTCGCCGCGCTCTCGCCCGGCTCCGACGAGAACCACGACTTCTTCTCCGGCTCCGGCTCTTCCTACGTGATCGGCAAGACAGTCAGTACGGAAGACGAGGACTGGGCGTTCTGATCCGACGGCCTGTCTCGACAAAAGCCGCCCTGCCCAGGGCGGCTTTTTTGTGTCTATCCGAATCTCGCGGTCGCGGCAGACCAGCCAATGTCGTGGAATGACCTTCCTCGCTCGCTGCACACTGCCTGCACGAAGTCGCGCGATAGTGCTTCTGCACCTTGTCTCGGTGCGCAACCGGAGTCGAAGTCATGAAATTTCACAAGTCACTCATCGCGCTGGCCGTTGCCGCTTCCACCTTGTCACCGTTGGCCATGGCCGCTCCCACCGAACAGCCCAGACCGCCTGCGCCCCACGAGGCACCCATGGCCCACGCCAACCCGCTCAAGGAGGCGGTGGTCGCCAGCTGGAACCTCGATGAGGACAAGCTGGCCCGTCTGGCCAAGGCTGACAGCGAGTTCCGCGCCGGCCTGCACCAGTTGCGCGGCGATGCCGATGGCAAGGTTGCGCCGGAGCAGCGCCGTGCCGCCATCGAGTCCCTGCTCCAGCAGCAGCGCGAGCAACTCAGCGGCGTGCTCAGCGATGAACAGCTGCACGCCTACCAGATGCTGGAGCGCCCGCGTCCAATGATGCGTCACCACGGCGGACCGCGCCTGGATCCCGAGCAGATGACCGCCCAGCTCGAGCAGCGCTATGCGCCGCTGTTCGCGACCTGGAATCTCGATCAGGCACAGAGCGCCAAGGTGCTCAACGCCGAGCGCACCTTCTTCGATGGCCTGCGTCAGTTGAAGCGTCCCGACGTGAAGGGAGACGGTGAATCGCGGGACGCTCGCGGTGCCCAGCTCAAGCAACTGCTGGAGCAGCGTCACAGCGCGCTCTCCTCGGTGCTGGATGACGAGCAGGTCGCAGCATTCGAAGCGCTGACCAAGCCGCCGCGCGGTCCGCATGATGGCCCGAATCACGGCCCCCGGCCGGAACACGAGGCGCCTGCGGCCGGCTGATGCCGCTATCACGTCGACACCAGCCCTTCCTCGGAAGGGCTTTTTCATGCCCGCGCTACGTGGTTGCCTGACGTCCTCGGCCACAGTTGTTAGTCTTTAGCCGAACCTGCATCGTCATCCACCCTCTGCGATCGGAAACTGACCCATGGAAGATCAATGGCTTGCCTGGGCCAAGCGGCTCGCGGCGCTGGCCGATACCGGGCTTCACTACTGCCGCGACAAGTTCGATCGCGAGCGCTATGAAGAAGTCGCCGAGATTTCGGCATCGATGATGTCGGCGTTGGGCGATATCCCCATCGGCCACGTGAACCTGGCCCTGGGCGAGGGCAAGGGTCATGTCACCCCCAAGATCGATGTGCGCGCGGCGATCATCGACGACGGCAGGATTCTGCTGGTCAGGGAGAAGATGGACGGACGCTGGACGATGCCCGGCGGCTACGCCGAGGTCGGGCTCTCGGCTGCCGAAAACACGATCAAGGAAGTGTGGGAAGAGGCTGGCGTCAAGGTCGAAGCCAAGCGGCTCTACGCCGTCCGCCACAAGGCGAAGCACGCTTATCCCGCCGACGTGCTCGATTTCTACAAGCTGTTCTTTCTCTGTGAGCGGCTCGATGCTGCTCCGCTCGATCCCGGGCATGAAGTGCACGATGCCGCCTATTTCTCGCCCACGGCGCTGCCGCCACTCTCCGAGCCTAGGGTCATCGCCCGGGACATCGAGGATGCGTTCGCCTTTCATGCCCAGCCGCAGCGGCCCACGATCATCGACTAGCGAAGCCCGCCGACGAGACGCCTAGAACGCCTCCCACTCGGCGGCTTCCGACTCGCGGCGCCGGGCCGGCCGGGCGTTTGCAGGCTTGGCGCTCGCTGCCGGCAGCGGGGTGGCCTGCGGGCGTCGCGGGCTGGTCGCGGTGCGGGCGTCGAGGCGGAATACCGCAACCACCGACTGCAGTTCGTTGGCCTCTTCCTCCAGCGCCCGCGCGGCGTTGGCGGCCTGCTGCACCAGGGCGGCGTTCTGCTGGGTGACCTGATCCATCTGGGTCACCGCCTGATTGACCTGGGTGATGCCGTGGTTCTGCTCCTCCGACGCCGCGGCGATCTCGTGCATGATCTCGCTGACCCGGGTGATCGAGGTGACGATGTCGTTCATCGTGGTACCGGCCTTGTCGGCCAGGGCGGCGCCGCTCTCGACCCGCTCGGCGGAGCGCTGGATCAGGTCGCGGATCGCCTTGGCCGCATCGGCGGAACGCCTGGCCAGTGTCTGCACCTCGTTGGCGACCACGGCGAAGCCGCGGCCCTGCTCGCCGGCGCGGGCTGCCTCCACCGAGGCGTTGAGGGCGAGGATATTGGTCTGGAACGCCACCGCGTCGATGGCGTCGAGCAGCGTCACCGCTTGGCGCGAGTTCTCGCTGATCTCGTGCATCGTGCTCACTACGCCGCCGACCACCTCGCCACCGCGGTGCGCCACGCCGGTGGCCTCGTTCGCCAACTGGCTGGCCTGGGCGGCGTTGTCGGCGTTCTGGCGAACGGTCGAGGTCAGTTGCTCCATGCTCGCGGCCGTCTCCTCCAGCGATGCCGCCTGCTGCTCGGTGCGCGAGGAGAGGTCGGTGTTGCCCTGGGCGATGCCGCTGGCGCCGTCGAGCACGTTGTCGCAGGCGTTGCGTACGTTGCCGACGGTGCGCGAGAGATGGCTCTGGGTCTGCGCCATGGCCGCGAACAGCCGCCCGATCTCATTGTTGCCGCGGCGCTCCACCGGCACCGACAGGTCGCCGGCGGCGAGCTTCTCGCAGTGCGCCACCAGCCGCTCCAGAGGACGAATCACGTTGACCGTCACGCCCCACAGCACGATCGCCACCAGGACCAGGGTCGCCACCACCGCGGCGACAATGCCGGCGTTGATCAACCCCGGCGAGACATCGGTGTTGACGGCATAGGCGGCCAACCCCGCGACCCCCAGCACCAGGAGTGTGAATGCCACCAGTACCAGCAGCCAGCTGGTCTTCACGGTCATGTCTGCGAGACGTTTCATGCTTGGTTCACCTGCCTTCCCTTAGTATCCGAGTGCCGGGCGTCACCACGCGGGTGTCGGCCGGAACGGCGCCGATCCGCGTGGGTGCCGAGTACGTTTTATCGGCGTTTGCGCCAGCGCCTTGAGTACCCGCCGCTGCGGCAAACTGGCACACCTGGCCGGCGCCGTGGCCCGGGGGGCGTCGCTGGCGACGTCACTTCTTCTCGACAGGCAGCGGAGTACAGCAGATGAACGCACAACGGATCCTTTCCCAGCTCATGCAGCAGGCGGGTAGCGGTCAGCGCCAGAAGTCCGGCAGCAGCGGTTTCGACATCAAGTCACTGCTCGGCGGTGGTGCGTTGGGCATGCTCGTCGGCAGCAAGCGCGGGCGTAGCATGGGCGGCAAGGCGATCAAGTACGGCGCCCTGGCTGGCCTGGGCGCCCTGGCCTGGAAAGCCTGGCAGGCGCATCAGGAGCAGAAATCGGCGCCCGCCGAGGCGACGAACGCAACGGACCAGCCGCTGGAGCAGCTCTCCGGCGAGCGGCAGGAGACCCGCAGCCTGTTGATCCTGCAGGCGATGATCGCCGCTGCGCGTGCCGACGGCCATATCGATGCCCAGGAGCGGGCCGCGCTGGCCGAGCAGATCGACGCCTTGGGCGCGGATGACGAACTTCACGCCTGGGTGGAGCAGCAGATGTCCGCGCCACTGGACGCCGATGCCATCGCCCGCGCTGCCGATTCACCCCAGGCGGCGCGCGAGGTCTACTTGGCCAGCGTGGCGATCGTCGACGAACAGAACCCGATGGAGCGGGCCTGGCTCGATCAACTGGCGGCAGCGCTCAAGCTCGACGGCGATCTCTGCCGTACGCTGGAACGCCAGACCGACGAAAGCCCGGCCTAGGCCGGGTTCGTGCATTGCGCCCGGGGCTCGGACTCGGGCGGACGCTGGGTCAAGGTTCCGAAGAACGCGGCCAGTGACAGCAGCGCCACCAGACTGCCGTAGGCGTAGGTGGTGGGTATCAGGCCCAGGTGCTGTGTCATGATCCCGCCACCCAGTGCCAGCGTGCTGGCGGATAGGTAGCAAATCACGTAGAACGCTGCCATCAACGCCGATCGCTCGGTGGGCGGTGCCAGGGGCATGACGACGCGCATGGCGCCCATGAACGCGGCGCCGAAGCCGATGCCGGCGATCGCCGTTCCGACCAGTAGTATCCCTACCGCCCGTTGATGGACTCCCAGCAGCAAGCCGAACATGCCGACGATCAGGCAGGCGGTGCCGAGCAGCACTGCCAGGCGTGGCGGTCGGGCGCGCAGGACCAGCACGCTGATGCCGCCGATGAACGGGAGCAGGAAGGTGATCAGGCAGCCCACCAGCGGGTTGTGGACACCGCTGATCGTCTCCACCAGGGTGGGCCCCAGCGAGAGCGAGAAGCCCCCCAGCGCCCAGGAGGAGACGACGGCCGGGATGACCCGAAACAGCGGCCCGCGCACGGATGGCGGAATCGTCGCACGGGGACGGAGCGCCGCCAGGGCACCGGGACGCGGCGTCACGCTCTCCGGAATACGCCTGAGACAGACACCCATGACGACGAGCAGGACGATCAGTACCAGATAGACCGTTCGCATCGGCGCCGGCGCGTAGGTCACCAGCAGACCGGCGAACAGCGCGCCGATGCCCATCCCGGAAAGCGGTGCGATGCTCGCCAGCACCGGCCCGCGTGTATGGTCGCTATCGAGCATCGCCGCGGCCAGGGCGCTGGTCACGATACCGGTGGCCACGCCTTGCAGAATCCTGGCCGCCAGTACCCAGGCGAGCCCGTCGGCGACCACGAACAGCAGCAGCGACAGGATCTCGCCGACGATGGCGATCGCCACTACCGGTCGCCGACCGATGTAATCGGATAGCGAACCGGTGACCAGCAGCGCCAGCAGCAGCGCGAAGACGTAACTCGCGAATACCAGCGTCAGCCAGGTCGTGGAGAAGTGCCAGCTGGTCTGATAGATCCGGTAGAGTGGCGTCGGCGCGCTCGAGGCCGCGAGAAACGTCACCATCAATACCGCGTAGTAGACCAGCGAACCGAGCCGGGGGGCCGGATAGCCATCGGCCGACGGGGAAGAAGATGGAGGTGACATGGGGGTGTCCATTAATGCTAAAATTTTGCGTTAGAGAGAGTTTGAACTTAGCAGACTCATAAAGCAAATATTTTGCGTTTGTGTTCTTCACCAGTGAACCGCCATGCCGATCAAAGAAGCCGTCAGACCGGGCGGGCGCAGTGCCCGGGTACAGGAAGCCGTCCATCAGGCCGTTCGCGAGCTGCAGGCGGTCAAATCGCGCGATGAATTGACGGTGCCCCAGGTCGCCGAACTGGCCGGCGTCACGCCGTCGACGATCTACCGGCGCTGGGGGAATCTGGCGGAACTGGTCGCCGATGTCTCGGTCGAGCGCATGCGCCCCGATGAAGACCCCGTGGATACCGGTACCCTGGCTGGCGATCTACAGGCCTGGGGCGAGCAGTATCTCGAGGAGATGGCCTCGGTGCCCGGACAGCGCGCCCTCAACGATGTGATGGCCAGCGCGGATAACGGCCGTCGCGAGCGCTGCTGCCGCTACAGCGAGTCGCTCATGACGACACTGCGGGAGCGTGCGCTCGCGCGCGGCGAGGAGGCGGTGCCTTCTCTGGAGCGCCTCGTCGACGGCGTGGTGGCGCCGATGACCTACCGCCTGCTGTACGATCGCGAATCGGCGACCGCCGCCAATCTCCGGCGCTGGATCGTCCGCGCGCTGGCCGTGGAAGATGTCGACTGACGTTCAGATCAGCTTGGCGGCCACCAGCAGGTCAGCCACCGACTGGAAGGTCCCGTCGGGTATCGGGTCGCCGTTGCTGGCTCGTCTGGCGATGCTGGCAGCGAGCGTGGCGTCCGCTGCCCGGGGGAGGTGGCGGGAGTTGGCACTCACCAGCAGCGCCGCGGCCTGGTCCGGCGACGCCTTGCAGGTGACCAGCGGCACTGGTGTTTCGCCGCGCACGTAGCGAATACCGACCAGCCAGCCATCTTCGGTGCCTATCATCATCGAGGCGTGCTGCACGCCGACCTTGGCGTTCAGCTGATGCATCTCGCGCCGCCGCTTGCGGCGCTCCTGGTTCATCGTCGGGTCGCCTTCCTGATCCTTGCGTTCCCGCTTCTGCTCGGTCTTGGTCATGCGCTGGTCGCGGCGGAACAGCCAGCGCTGCAGCATCACGTCGAAGCCGCCCACCAGCAGGAACGCGATCAGCGCCGTGATCACCAGCGGCTGCAGCAGATCGAGAAAAGTCCCCTGGATGCAGCCGAACCCGCAGCTCGACGACTCCATCAGCGACTGCAGGCCCAGGCCATAGACCACGATCAGGGCGACCCCCAGCGCCACCATCTTGAACAGCGACTTGAGGAATTCGATCAGGCCGCGCATCGAGAAGATGCGTTTGAACCCCTGCACCGGATCGACTTTCTCCGCCTTGGGCAGCACCGGTTCGGTGGCGAAGACGAAACCCTGCGACACCACGATGTTGGTCAGCACGATGATCACGAAGGTGAGTGCCACCAGCGGTACCACCGAGAGCAGCAGCACTTCGCCCGCCTGCGCGACCAGCCGCGGCCACAGCGAGTCGAAGGGCTCGGTGTAGAGCCGCGCGATGGTGTCGAGCAGGCCCTGAACCCGGGCGATGATATGGCTGGCGCTGACCGCGATGTAGAGTGTACAGGCCAGCAGCACCATGGCCGTGACCAGGTCCGCGCTCTTGGAGACCTGGCCCTTCTTGCGGGCGTCGCGCAGCTTCTTCGTCGACGGCGGTAGCGTCTTTTCCTCGGATGGCTGCTGGCTCATGGCGCGAGGCGTTCACCCGCCGAGGCGTCAGGCACCGACGGTCGAGCCCTCGTCCATCTTGGTCTCGAGATTGCTGCCATCGCCGGCGTAGTCCTCATGTTCGAAATCGTCCCAGGTCGAGTCGGGAAGATGGCCCTCCCGCACGTAGAACTCGTACTCGTCACTACGGTAGTCGAGGATGCTCTCGTCGTCCGGGGCGTCGCGCTGGCCGTAGTTCCGGACATACGCTTCGAGGAACTCGTAGCGCGTCAAGCCATCCTCGGTCAGTAGACCATCCTCGTCGAGAGAGGTGAAGAGCTCCTTGAGGTCGGCTTCGTGTCCTTCCAGCGCGTTGGTGCGCTTGATGTCCTGGACGATGGAGAACGGCAGCGTCGCCAGCGTCAGGCCGGCGGAGATCCAGAACAGCGGCCCGGTGGCGGCGCGGGCGACGGCAATGCCCTTGAGGGCGGCCAGCGACGAGGCGCCGCCGGCAAGGCCGAAGGCGCCCGCCGCGACGGTCACCGCGCCCTGGCCGATGGTGGCGCCATCGCCGCTATCCGCGCCGCGCTTGATCATCAGTCCGCCGAGGGCGATGTCCAGCGCTCCGGCCGTCCCGTTGGCGGCACCGTCAAGCACGCGAAGAAATGAGCTGATACTCCGTGTCGTGGTCGTTGCACCTGGCAGCTCGGGGTTGGAAGTGAAGCCCTTGTCGACGCCTTTGACTACCGCTTCTGCCTCCTCGGGCGTGAGATCCAGTATCTTGCCGAGTTTGCCCTGATCGTCGACGGACGCCGTATCGACGACGCTCTGGAAATTCTCGCTCAAGCGCAGGAAGCGGTCCGGATCCTGACTGCCCGGGGTGGGCTTGTCGGTGCTCCAGATGCCGTCCAGCGTCTTGTCCAGCCCCAGCATCTCGTTGAGTTTCGAGCCGGAGACGGTATCGATGATATTGCTGCCGAGGTTGACGAAATGCTGGCTCGCGCCGAGGAAACTCACCAGCTCCTTGGTAATGGCGACTCCCGCTTCCGCCTTGTCGGAGACACGGCCGCCAGCGAGCTGATAAATACCGGAAGTGAGTGAAATCAGGCCGCCAACGGAACCCAGCGCGCCATTGCCGTTGAGGTGAGAAACCAGCGACATCATGCCGCCGTTGGTCTTCTCGTTGAGCGCAGTGTAGACATCCTTGCTCAGTGTCTTCTTGATATCCGCCTCGGTGAGGCTGCCGTTTTTCTCGAACTTGTCGCCGAGTTCCTGCAGTGCCTTGCCGAAAGTCTTCGCCGATTGCTCATTGTTCAGGAACTCGTGCACGAACTTGTCGATGCTCTCGGCCGTGCGTCGCGGTATGTCGATGCCGGCCCGCTTGAGCGCGGTGAGGACCGTCTTGACCACGTCCTGGGTGCCAGCGGCCAGGTTGGCATCGTTGATGTTGGCGGGGTTGGCGAGCAGATCGTCGAGATCGGTGATCATCGAGTCGAGCTGTAGATTCTGGGCGAATTCGGCCGCCTTGTCGCTCTCTTCGGTGGCCGGGAACAGTGTCGAGAGCGCATTGTAGGTGCGCGAGATATCCTGCTCGGCGAGTTCCCCCTGGCCGCTCTCGCGCAGGTCGTTGATGTAGTCGATGTACGCTTCGCTGAAGGCGGTCTCCTCCAGTCGCGAGGCGATGTCGTCCTTGTCGGCGACCTTGTCGACGGCGCCTTCCTGGGCTTCCAGGTAATCCTCCTGCACGGCCTCGGAAGCGAACAGTTCGCCGAGGCTGGCATCGAGTTTCTCGCCATCGATGACCGACGAGAGATCATCGCCGGTGACGTGATCGAGGCTCAGCCCCTCCGAGATATCGAGGCCGACCAGGTCCAGGCCGTTGTCGAGCGCACCCTGGGCGCGCAGGGCACGGTAGAACTGGGCGCGCTCGTCGTTCTTGTCGATGCTGCCGTCCTCGATCCCCGTCTTCCACGCTTCGATCAGGTTCTGCCAGGTCAGCTCGCTGACGGTCAGCTTGCGTGAACTGTCGTCCGGGTCGCTCTCGCTGGTCTCCATCGACTGGATGTCGACATCGCTGAACGCCGGCAGGTCGTGATCGCGCCGCGCCGTATCCAGCTCCGCGTTGTCGGACAGGCGCTGGGTGTTGGTCTCGCCGCCGTGCCGCGACCAGTAACCGTCGAAGACATTCTGGACCGCCTTGCCATCGTCTCCGGCCGCGTGCCGGATCCGCTCGCGCAGGTCGTCGTTGACCTGGGCGGTGGCCTCCTCGCGGGAGGCGCCGTCGCTCAGCTTGCTGTCGATCAGGTTCTGGTAGAGCTGTGACAGCGTCTCCGAGCTTTCGATATGCAGAATCTGGCGCGAGTCGGTCAGGGTGCTGCCTGCCAGGCCGGATGAGAGCGCGTTGAGGTTGTCCTCGTAACTGGGGTTGTCGGTCACGGTGTGGTCGGCGAGGAAGTCGTCGTAGGCTGTGTAGCCGGCATCGATGGCGTCGTCCTTGCCGCCATGACGCTCCCAGTAGCCGTTGAGCACATCGAGTCCGTCCTCGCTGTCCTTGTCGGCATCGGTCAAGGCGTTGCCGGTGCGCGCGAAGAGGTCTTCCTTGGCGTCGTCGATGGCCGCCTGGAGATCCGGGGCATCGCCGCGCTCACGCTGCTGGTCGAGTTGATACGCCACCAGTTGGCGGAACTGGCTGGCGGCCTCTCCGGTCAGCGGTCTTACCGTGCGGTCGTCGATATCGATGCCTTCGGCCATGTCGGAGGAGAGCGAATTCAGCGTGTCGTCGTAGGCGATGTCGCCCTCGTCGCGATTGGCCAGATAGCTCTCCTGGGCCAGCTCCTCGGTGTCGGCTTCGCCACCGTGACGCTTGAAATAGCCGTCGAAGACATTGGCGACGTCACCACCGCCGACGCTGTCGATGCGCTCGCGTAGATCGTCGTTGACGTGATCCATCGCTTCCTGAGTATCGTCGCCCTGATCGATCCGGTTCTGGATCAGATTCTTGTAGAGTTGGGAGAGCGTGTCCGATGCGTCGAGATGCAGGATCTTGCGCTGGTCGGTCAGCGTGCCGCCGGCCATCCCCAGGGCCAGCGCATTGAGGTTGTCTTCGTAATCGGGGTTGTCGGTCAGCGTGGTATCGGCCAGAAAGTCGCCGTAGGCGTCATAACCCGCGTCGATCGCGGCCTCTTCGCCGCCGTGGCGCTTCCAGTAGCCTTCGAAGACATCCAGGCCCTTGTCGGCGTTGCGGTCGGCGTTGTCGAGGGCATGCCCGATGCGGTCGAACAGCGCTTTCCTGGCGTTGTCGATCGCCTTGGACAGATCGGGGCGCTTGCCGTCGGCGCGCTGGGCGTTGAGCTCGGCGGTGACCAGCTTCTCGAACTTGTCCGCGGCGCCCCCCGTCAGACTGGAAACCCGGCGCTTGTCGATGTCGATGCCGTCCGCCATGTCCACCGCCAGCGAATTCAGCGTCTCCTCGTAGTCCTGACTGCCGGGTTCGAGATCTTCTTTCTCCGCGTCCCCCTCCTTGGCCATTTTCTGCGCCAGCTTGAGCAAGGAGTTGAAAACCTGAATGGGGGCGGACGAGACCGGATCTTTGTCGAGGGTGACATCATCGTTGACGCGCATCGGCTTGTTCTCTCTACAAGGAGGTTGGCTCGAGGACGCCGACGTTCGATCCATGAACAGGACGGGACGGCATCGCGGGAAGACGCCTCCAGTATTCCGGCGCCGGATGACGCCCCGATGGCAGCGGTGAAACGCTGGGTAACGGACTGTATGGCTTTGGTGGGGTGGACGGCGGCTATCGCATCGCGCCGAGAATGGCTTCGAGACGCGCCATGTTGAGCGCGACGATATCGAGCTTGTCGATCATCAGCGGGATCAGGAAGACCACGTAGATCAACATCAGGAACGCGAACAGCAGGTTCTTGATCGGTAGCGACAGGTCGAAGGCGTGCAGGTTGGGCGCCATCCTGGCAACGTAGGCCAGCATCAGGTCGGCGATCAGCAGCGCGATCACCAGCGGGGCGATCATCAGCACGCCGATCTGCATCACCTGGTCGAGCAGGCCGAGCAGCGCCATCGCCGAGGTCTGCGACAGCAGCGGCACGAAGTCCACCGCCGGCCACAGCGCATAGCTGCGATAGAAGCCGTCGAGCAGCAGCATGAAGCCGCCGGTGATGAAGAACAGTGCCAGCAGCGTGATCGTCAGCAGCGTCGAGGTCACCCCGGTCTCGGTCGCGCCCATCGGATCGACGATCTGCGCCATGGTCGAGCCGCGCTGCAGGTCGATCAGCTCGCCGGCCACCTCGGCTGCCCAGAACGGCACGCCGAAGACCAGGCCGATGGCGACGCCGATCAGCAACTCCTTGATCACCATGCCGGCGACGCTGAAGGTCGACAGGGTCTCCGCGTTCACCATCGCGTCGAACAGCGGCACGATCAGCGGCAGCGAGATCGTCACTGCCACGGCGGAGCGGATCATGCCGGTCAGCCCCAGGCGATTGAAGGCCGGCGTCACCAGCACCATGCCCAGCGCCCGGGCCACGCCGACGGCCGCCGCCGCGATCAGCGGATAGGCGAAGTCGGTGAGGAACCGGGCAAAATCGTCGTAGTTCATCGGTCTCTTGGATTTCTCAAGAAGGAAGCGCAGCCGGTCAGGTCACGTTTCCTCAGCGCGACCAGGCGGCGAAATTGTCCAGCACCTGATCGGTGAGATTGACGATCTGCCCGGCCAGCAGCGGCCCCGAGAGAATCAGCACCAGCAGCACCGCGACCAGCTTGACCGCCTGCGGCAGCGTCTGGTCCTGGATCTGGGTCAGCGCCTGCAGCAGACCGACGCCGAAGCCGACGGCGATCGCCACCAGCAGCGCCGGCGCCGACACCAGCAGCACCGTCCACAGGGCGTTCTTCATCAGCGAGAGAAAGATGTCGTCGGTCATCCTAGCCGCCTCCGTAACTCAGAATCAGTCCGTGCATCAGCCGCGACCAGCCGTCCACCGCCACGAACAGGAAAATCTTCAGCGGAATCGAGATCAGGGTGGGTGAAACCATCATCATGCCCATCGCCATCAGCACGTTGGAGACGATCAGGTCGATGATCAGAAACGGGATATAGAGCAGAAAGCCGATCTCGAAGGCGCGGGTCAGTTCCGAGCTGACGAAGGCGGGAATCAGCACGATCAGGTCATCGCTCTTGAGGTCCTCGCGGGCTTCGTCGGACCATAGCGTGCGGGTGGCATCGATGAAGAACGCCCGCTCGTGTTCACTGGCGTAGCGCGACAGATACGCCTGTAGTGGCCCGCGCAGGGCCTCGCCGGTCTGCTTGATCTCCTCGACGCTGGCCAGGCCCGCCGAGCGCTGCTCGAACTCATGGGCCATCTCGCCGATCAACGGCGTGGTGATATAGACCGTCAGGATCAGCGCGATGCCGTAGAGCACCAGGTTGGGGGGCGTCTGCTGCACACCGAGGGCGTTGCGGATCAGGAACAGCACCACCGAGATCTTGAGAAAGCCGGTCATCGTCACCACCGCCAGCGGCACCAGGCCGATGGTGGCGACCACGATGATGATCGCGATCAGGTTGGGCTGAAACTCAGTCATCCCCGGCGCGCCCGTCGTCGAGCGCGAGCCTCTCGACCTGCACCCCGATTGCGTCACCGATGGCGACCAGGCGTCCACGTCCCATCCGCCGGCCGTTGACGATCAGGTCGACCGCCCGCTCGGGATGCCGCTCCAGCGGGAGCACGCTACCCTCGCCGAGTTGGCGCAGTTCGCCGAGCGAGAGCTCCAGCCGGCCCAGTTCGCAGGTCAACTGCACCGGGAGGTCATCCAGGTTCCGGTCGACCGAATCCAGAGGGCTCGGGTGCGAACTATCCACGTCCGGTACTTCCGGCGTCGGTGCCGAACTCTCCTGGGCCGTTCCGGATCGCTCGGGGGATGTTGATTTATCCACAGGGGGTTCGCTCATGGCACTCTCTTCACAAGGACGGTTCTGGGCGTCATAAGGACGGTTCGAGGCTTCACAGGGGGAGCTCGGGGCTCGATCGAGGGAGCTCGCGGCGAGCGGCCCGTCGGCACGCAGCCCGGTATCGCCGAGGCGAGCCCGGCAGCCGAAACGGTCGGCGAGATTCAGCCGGACGCTGTCGGCCGTTGCGCCGTCGAGCATGACCACGTCGCCGGCGCGCAGGTTGCGCCATTGGCCCAGCGTCAGGGTCTGGGCGCCGCTCTCGATTCGCAGGGTAGCAGTGACGCCGTCGGCCGGGACGCGTTGCGCCGGAAAGGCGCTGTCGAGCGTCGGCAGCAGTCGCTCGGCGGTGGCCACCGGCAGGTCGAGGGCGAGCGGGTGCGATTCGCCCTCGAGCTCGAAAGCGATGCAGATACGTGCGGGGCTCTCCATGGTTGCCGACATCGCAGGCCGCAGCTGGATGTCGATGCCCAGCCGGTGCTCCAGCGGCTCCAGCCACTCCAGCCAGACCACCTCCAGCCACATGGCGGCCAGTTCGCGATCGACCTCGCGCAGGTCTCGCCGGCGGTCGGGATGCTGACCGAGTCGGTCCAGCGCCGCTGCGCTGCCGGACAGCGTCAGGGGCTCCCCGCCGAGATCGAGGGTGATCGACCAGGCCGACTCGATGGCGGTGTCCTCGGGCAGCAAGCGCAGCGTGGCCTTGCGGTCGTGCCAGTCGAATTCGAGCGGCCGGCGGGCAACGTGCAGCGCGTTGTGCAGCGCCAGACGGTCGGCTGCCATCGCTGGCAGCGATGCCAGTGACAACGGTGTCGCCCGGCCCGGCGTGGCGCCATCGGGTGCAACGTCGGCCGTGATCGTTGAGGCCGGGTCCGAAGCTCGGCGTGGCGTCGTGGACAGTTGGGTCACCTCAGCGCTCCCTGCGGCGGTCGCATCTCTTCCATCTCCAGCTCCGCCAGCCGCTCGGCGTCGACCGCCAGCGCGCGGGAACGATCGGCCTGCAGGCGGTCCAGGGCCTGCTCGGCGCGCCGACATCTCGCCCATTCGGCGGCCCGCTCGTCGCGCTCGGCATCGGCGGTCCGGCGCTCCCGCGCCAGCGTTCGCCGCTGCTGGAGCAGCGATTCCTGTCGTCCGGCATCGTCGGCCAGCGTCTGTTGCCACGCCGCCATGGCCTCGGCACCCATCGGCTGCTGCGCGCTATCGTCGAAGAGCGCCTGCTCGCGACGTCTGGAAGCGCGCTGGTGCTGGTCGAGAGAGACCTCAAGTGCCTGATGCCGGGCATCCAGTTCGCGACAGCGGCGCTGGCTTGTCGTCAGCGCCTCCTCGGCTCGGCGGGTACGATGACGCCGCAGCTGGATCAGGCGCTCGAGTGGGTGCAACGAGGTCATTGGGCGATCTCCTTCAGCCGTTTCAGCGTCTCCGCGAAATCGCTGCGATCGTCCCGGGACTGGCGCAGGAAGGCCTCGATCTCGGCGTGCTTGCGTATCGCTTCGTCGGTGGCGGCGTCGCTGCCCTCGCGATATTCGCCCACCTGGAGCAGCAGCTCGACGTCCCGATAGCGCGCCATCAGCTCGCGGACCTTGGCCGCGTCGCGGCGATGCTCGTCGTCGGCGACGTTCTCCATCAGCCGGCTGCGACTGGCCAGCACATCGATCGCCGGAAAATGGTCACGCCGGGCGAGCTCGGCGCTCAATACGATGTGTCCGTCGAGGACGGCGCGGGTCTCCTCCGCTACCGGGTCCAGGGTGCCGTCTCCCTCGGTCAGCACCGTGTAGATGGCGGTGATGGTGCCGCTGGCGGCATCGCCCGGGCCGGCGCGTTCGAGCAGCCGGGGCAGGGCGGCGAACAGCGATGGCGGGTAGCCGCGTCGGGTCGGCGGTTCGCCCGCGGCCAGGCCGATCTCGCGCTGGGCACGGGCAAATCGGGTGAGGCTGTCGACCAGCAGCAGCACGTCCCGGCCCTGGTCGCGGAAATACTCCGCCACGCCGGTGGCGACCAGCGCCGCGCGGGCGCGCTCGATGGCGGGGCGGTCCGAGGTGGAGACGACACAGACGGTGCGGCGACGCGCGTCGGCGTCCAGTTGCACGTCGAGCAGTTCGCGCACTTCGCGGCCGCGCTCGCCGACCAGGCCGAGCACCACCACCTCGGCGCTGCTGCCCTTGACGATGGCCGAGAGCAGTGAGGATTTGCCCACGCCGGGTTCGCCGAACAGGCCGACACGCTGGCCTCTCGCCACGGTGTTGAGCGCATCGATGGCACGCACGCCGAGCGCCAGCGGCTGTTCGATCAGCTGGCGGCGCAGCGGCGCGGGCGGCTCGGCGTGCACGGGATATTCGCGCAGCGGAGGCGCCGGATTCGAGGCGTCGCCGGGCGGCGTCGCCGCAGCGTCCAGCCACTCTCCCAGCGGACTGATGACCCGGCCCAACAGCGCTTCGCCGACCGCCACGCCCTGAGCGCGCCCGGTGGCGATCACTTCGCTGCGCGTGGAGAGTCCGTGAAGTTCGCCGATGGGCGAGAGGATCGCATCCTCTTCCTCGAAACCGATCACCTCGGCGGCGACGCGACGTCCGCTGACCGGGTCGCGCAGATAGCAGAGTTCGCCGATGCTGACGCCCTCGATGCTGGCGTGAATCAGCAGGCCGCGGATGCGGCGCACCCGGCCGTTGACCCGGCGCGTCTCCGTCCGGGCCAGGCGTTGGCCGAGCCTCGGCAGCAGCGCGTCGAGTGCGACCGTGGCCCGGTCCGGGTCAGGTCGACTCATGCCGGCTCCTGGCCGTCCACCGGGGCGTCGAGCAGCGCCTGGCGGAGAACGTCGAGTTGCGAATCCACACCGATGTCCATCACCGCGACCGGGGTCACCAGCAGGCACTGTTGCGGCCCCAGTTGGGGATCGGCTTCGACCTCATAGTCTTGCGTGACGGCTGGATCCGCCGAGAGCAGCGTCGCCACTCGCGCCTCCAGCGATGGGGCCACGCGGATGCGGATCCGGTGCTCCTGGCGCCACTCGCGCAGCGCCTGGCGAACGCAGCGGGCGACCAGCTCGGCCTCGTCGAACTCGCCGAGCAGACGCCGGACCAGGTCCAGTGCAAGCTCTGCCAGCGCCGGTTCGAGGCGCTCCAGATAGCGAGCCACATCATCCCGGGTGGTCGCCAGCAGCCGGGCGGCCTGGATCTCGCCTGCGCGGCGCCCGGCCTCGAAGCCCTCGGCGTGAGCCTCGTCACGGGCGTCACGAAGCACCCGATCCTGATCGGCCGCTTGTCGGCGCGCCCGCTCCAGAAAGGCGTAGCCATCGATCCAGGCCTCGGCTTCCTCGGCGCGCAAAATCACCTTGCCGGGGCGGGGAGGCAGTGAGTTCATGGCCGCTCACCCCCTCGATCCGGCGCTGCTGGCCCAGCGGGCTGAGGCTGATTCTGGGCGGCAGCCGCCGTTTCGGCGGCAAGTCGCTCGGCGGCGGCCAGGCGTGCGATCTCCATGGCGCCGTCGTTCGCCTCGGCGTCGTCGCGCGCCAGCCTGCCATACCAGCCCAATTGCAACCAGGCGCGCAGCGCGGCGGGCTGGGCGTCGGCCCAGGCCAGCAGACAGCGTCTGCCATCCCGCTCGACCTCCGCCTCGAAGGCGTCGAGATCGCGCACCTCGCTCTCCTCGGTCTGGCCATGCTCCCGCTTGGCCAGTGCCAAGGCGTAGAGCTCGGCACCGAAGCGCTGTTTGACGGCCGCGACCCGGGGCGCCCGGATCTCGCGGACCAGGGCTCCGGCATGGAAGATGATGCCCGCCGCGCGGGCGCAGTGTGTCAGCGACTCACCGTCGAGCAGGCAAAGCGTCTGGTCGATGGGATCTCTCGGCGGCAGTTCGGCCTGGGCGGGGAGGTGGTGGCGGCGCCGGAGCCGTTCGACCAGTCGATGCTGGAACCGTGGCTGGCGGCACCAGCGGTGCAGCGTCTCGTCGCTGGCGATGCCGTCCAGGGTGCCGGCCCAGTTGGCCGGATCGATTCGCACCGGCAGCTCGGGGGATGGCGCTGCCGTCATGACGGGGTCGCCAGGTCGTAGGGGCGTTGGCGGCGCTGGCGCCAGACCAGCCAGCCGACCGCGATGCCGAGGGCGAGAATCGCCACGCTCAGCAGCCCGAACAGCCAGCCGGCACGCGCCACGCTGGTGGCCGGCATCGCGATGCCGAGAAACGAGCTCATGGCCGGCTGAGGGGCCGAGCGTGTCTCCTCGGGCAGGGACGAGACCACCGGCACCACCGAGACCTTGTCGTAGGAGAGGCCGGCGATACCGTTGGCCACCAGGGTCTTGATCTGCGGGATCAGCGGGGCGATCTCCAGCGAAGGAATGTAGCGCACGAAGACCGAGGCCGAGGAGGGCGTGCTGTTCTGCTGCAGCAGGTCGTTGTCAGGCAGCACCACGTGGACCCGCGCCGACAGCACACCGTCGATCTGGGATACCGTGTGGGAGAGTTCCTGGCTCAGCGCGTAGATCATCTGGGCGCGCTCCTGGACCGGTGACGACACCAGGCCGTTACCCTGGAAGACCTCGCCGAGATTGGCGAACTTGCGTTCCGGCAGACCGGCGCGATCGAGCACGTCGACCGCTTCGGCAAAGCGGCTCTCGTCGACGGTGACGCGCATCCGGCCCTCATCCTCGGCATGGCGACTGGCGGGGATGCCGTTGCGTGCCAGGGTCGCCACGATGACATTGGCCTCGCGCTCGTCGAGCTGGGTATAGAGGTCGGTGTCGCAGGCCTGCAGCAGCAGGGCCATCAACAGCAGCGCAAGCCAGTGCAGCGGGCGTCGGTAGCGTTTCCGGATTGGCCGTGAAGGGCTGAAGCGTCGATCGAGAGGCGCCAAGTGTCATTGACCTTTCAGTAGGGTATTGGCCGAGCCCGATACCTGAGTGGCACCTCGCACCACCATGGTGGTCTCGATGGAGTGGTCGAAGACCTGGCTCAGCGAGTCGACGACTTTCGCCATCTTGTCGTCGCCGATGGCGGTGGGCCTGTCGCCGGCATCCGGCGCCGGCGAGACTTCCTGGGTGGTCACCTTGGCGAAGCGATCGGGAGCCTGGGCATCGGGAACCTTGGCCTGCTGCGCGAAGCTGTTGACCCGGTCGACGAAGCCGTCGAGATTGTTGATCAGGTTCGAGCCCAGCTCGCCGGGGCTCGCACCAGGGGGCGCGGCGCCGGCCTGGCCGGCCATGTGCTCGAACAGGTTCTGCGATGCCAGCGTCTTGGCGCTCGTCTCCGATGGGGTCGGCGCGGGTGTCGTCATCGGCACCCCCGCCCCCGGTGGTGTCACGGGAGTCATCATTCACCTCGTGTTCGGGCCCATGGCGGGCCGGTGTCGATTCCAACGACGGCGACCGGCCATCGCGACGTGTCGCCAACCGGTCGTCGTCCCTCGTCACCTCGCGGGATTCGGGCTTGGAGGCCTGGCTACTCTTCGCCGCCCGACATGGCTTCGCTGAGCATCTCCTTCATCATCGGCATCAGGATCAACTGCCCACCGACCTGGACCATGCCCTCGGACATCGCTTCCTGGAACTTGGCGTTGTCGACGGCGTCGTCGAAGGCCTGGGAGTCGGGGGTGGATTCACCAGTCGCGCTGGCATTGCCTACGGCATCGATAGCCATGTGTCGTCTCCTTCGGTTTGGCATTGACCGATCGGCGTCGAGCCGTCGGTGAGTCGTCGTACCGTTCTTCGAGAGAGCGCGTTCGGGAACGGTCATTGATGAGCGGTCGCCTTGGAGTGACGGCCCGCTCGTTCCTGCCTCGTTGTCCTGCCTGCCGCATACGACTACTGCGCTACGGCCGGTTGCGCCACGCTGCCTCGGAAGACCCTGACCTCACCGGGTGCCGAGGGCGCCGGCGTCCGCCTCGAATCCTCCACCCGCTGCGCCACCTCCGTCAGCCAGGCGGGCGGGCCCATCGCCTCGAGCCGGTGGCGGCCGTCCTGGAAATCGGCACTCAATGGCGAGCCGATCCTCGTCGCTTCAATCTCGGCGCTCAAGCGCGACACATCGACCCCGTCGAGATCGAAGCTTCGACGACCCAACTCCTCGCGTGCGGCGACGTGGAGCACATAGCCATCGAAGAACCACGCCAGCCCGTTCGCCCGGCAGACCTGTTCCAGAAAGGCCTGGGCGGTCTCGGCGTGGATATCGCCGCGGACCTCACCTTTCACCGCGCTGCTGACCTCGACCGGCAGCGACAGGTTGCGCCCGAACTCCTGCAGCACGTCGCGGACTTTCTGATCGATCACCACGTAGCGGTAGCTTCGGCCTGCCCAGGGAGCGTCGGCTGCGAAGGCACCGTTGCCCGCCAACCCGAGCATCAGGGCGATGACGGCCAAGGATCGCCACCGGGCTCCCCGGCGGCGAAGGCCCATGAGGGCCACCGCCGCGGACGCTCCGATAACCCTAGCAAGATCGCGATGACGGTTTGGTGGCCGGTTGTATGTCTTTTTGTGGCTTTCGCTTGCCCTGTGTAAACGACTGTCACCATTCATTGACATGCCACGCTGCCCCAAGCTGCCGGTTCTCCGGTACGCTGTTCCTCCACTCCCCGAGCCTCTGGACTGATTCACGGATGAAGTCATCTTCTACGGTTTCTCGAATGGTCTCGACCCGCGCGGCGACGGTCCGCCGCAAGGGTGTGACATGGGCGGCGGTCGTCGCCGTCGGATTCGCCCTCTCCGCGTGCGCGGCGACGCCGTCCGATACCCGGGAGGGCCGGCTGCTCAAGCTGGCCGACGATGTCGACCAGCGTGGCGACCACGCCACGGCGGCGGCCATGTACGAACGTGCGCTGGAGCAGGGGGAACCGTCCGCCGAGCTGCTGATTCGCCTGGGCAATGCGCGCCTGGCCGCCGGAGAGCCCGAGGCCGCGGCCCAAGCCTTTCGGCAGGCACTGGCCGATGATCTCGAGCTGGCCCCGGCGCTGCTGGGCCTGGGCACGGCGCAGCTGCGGTTGGGCGAGCCCCAAGGGGCGCTGCGCAGCCTGTCGCGGGCCGCCCCCGAGCTCGACAGCGTGGCTGCCTGGAGCCGTCTGGGCGCCGCGCAGGCGCTGGCGGGGCATCCCGGTCGGTCGGTCGAGGCCTTTGCCAGGGCCGCGCGGCTCGAACCGCGGGATCTCGACGTCCAGGCCAATCTGGCGCTGGCCGAGTCCCTGGCCGGCGATGACGCCAAGGCCATCGCCGGCATGCGTCGGGTCGTCGACTCTCCCCTGGCCGAAGCGCGCCATTACCGCAACCTCATTCTGGTACTGGTACTGGGCGGGCAGCGCGAAGAAGCCCGTCGTGTCGAGATCCCCGACCTGCCGGCGTCGCGGCGCGAGTCGTTGATCGCCAGCGCCGAGCGCATTGCCGCGCTGCCCAGCGCTGCCGCGCGCGCCCAGGCCCTCGGCATGGCCCAGGCTTCCGCTGCGCGCGAGTGAACTCGCGCCGGCGCCCACCGGCCCGTCACAGGCCATCGGTCGTCGCGGTGTCGCCCATGGCACTGCGCGCCTCGCCTTCCAGCATCGCACGCCGCTCGTTGGCGCGGCCGCGATCGTCGAGCCGCTCGCGGGCGGCGTTGGCGATGGGGCCCGCCATCGGCGGCCCCATCTCCCGCCCGCGGATCAGGTCCTGGGGATTGGCCACCATCAGCTGGAGATTCAGATCGTTGGCGCAACCCGGGGGGAGCGTCACCAGACCCTCGGCGTCCGGTTCCGTCTGGCACAGGTTGGGCAGGGTCGCCATCCGACCGCCCGGTGCGGCTTCTTCGATCCCCGGAGCGGCCAGTGCCACCTGTCGGTAGCCGCTGGTCCAGCTCATCGGCCCCATCGACGACTGGCAGCCGGCCAGTAGCGTCAGCATCAGCAGCGGGGCGAAATGGCGGATCGCGCGCGTCGTGGCGAGCGGGTTGGGTGACATCACGGCGGTCTCCTCGCTCATCGCAGATAGAACCCGAAAGGATCGTCGACGCCCGCCGACCTGGCGTGCTGTGCCGGATCGTCGCCAAGCCGGGTGCCGCGGCTGATCTGGGCCTGGTCCAGTGGCGTTCTCGGCGTCGGGGACGAGGAGGGGCGGACCAGGTAGGGGGTGATCAGGATCACCAGCTCGGTCTCGTTGCGCTGGAAACGGCGCGACCGGAACAGTTGGCCCAGGATCGGAATGTCGCCCAGCACCGGGATGCGCTCGATCTCGTTGGAGGCCTGGCGCTGGAACAGCCCGGCAATGGCGAAGGTCTGGCCGCTACCCACTTCGACCACGGTGTCGGCGCGTCGCACCTGCAGCGACGGCACGTCGTAACCGGCGATCTGAACGTTGTCGCTGGAGAGACTGCTGACCTCGGGGCGCACCTCCATCGAGATGCGGCCGTTGGGCAGCAGGGTCGGGGTGCTCAGCAGGGAGACCCCGAACTGCTTGTAGTCGATCCCCACCAGGTCGCTGTTGACCGGTACGGGAATCGGAATCTCGCCGCCGGCGAGGAAGCTGGCGGTCTGACCCGAGACCGTGGTGATGTTGGGTTCGGCGAGTATCTGCAACAGGTTGTTCTGCTGCAGCGCCTGGAGCAGGCCGTCGACGCCCTCGCTGCCCGGGGAGCTGGCGATATTGCTGGTCAGCACGCCGAACGAGAACGAGCCGTTGTTGATCAGCGCATTCCAGCTGACGCCGTAGCTGAGCAGTTCGTCGCGGGCGACCTCGGCAAAGCGCACCCGAATATTGATCTGGTTGGCGCCGTCGTAGCTCGAGCGATTGAGACCGCCATCGGCGGGCGCCTCGGCATCGAGGGCCGACTGCGTGGCCATGGCGCTGGCCACCGTCGCGTTGCGGCCCTCGGCCACCAACTGGTTGCCGGCCATGTGCAGACTGACCTGACTGTCGCCGTCGATGCCGCGAAGCGCCTGGCTCGCCCTGGCGTCACCGTCGCGGACCTGCAGCCGCAGCGAGGCCTGGCTCTCGTCGTCGGCGCCGAGGGCGATCAGGTTGGTATCGCCGGCCTGCTTGCCGAACAGGTAGATCACCCCGGGGGAGACCACCTGCACATCGGCGATGGCGGGGTTGGCCACGAATACCGAGGCGACCTGTCGGTCGAAGCGCAGAATGCGTCCCTGGCCAGTCTCCAGCGCCAGTGTCTCGCCGGCGCTGTCGACGGCGACATCGGCATGCGCGAACGGCACGGTCATCAGCAGTGCCATCACCAGCTGGAGTGCCAAGTAGAAGGGGGCGAGCAGAGAGGTGTGGCTAGCGCCCCTCATGAAGTGGCCTGCCACTATGCCACGAGCGTTGTCCATTGCTGTTGTCATCGGATCCCTTGTCGCAAAGTCCCGCTGGCCGCGGGGTCTCTACTCATACCTTGGAAATCGTTTATTGTCATCATGTTACGACTTGGTCTGCGCCTCGGTCTCGCGTCGCGGTGCGGGCTTCGGCAGGCGCACCTGGGCGATCGCCTGCAGGCTGAATTCCGGTGCGACCTCCGGCCAGGCCAGGACGGCCATGTCGATCTCCTGCTGTTTGAGCCACTGCTGCAGTGACGCGCGCACGTCCCCGGCGATCACGATCACCGGTCGCAGGTCGGTATCCAGCGCGTCCAGCTGTTGCTGGAACCAGCCATTGAGGGCCCGGGAGAGGGGGGCTGGCAGCCCGATGCGCAGGGACTGGGCCTCGGCGTGGCGCTGGGCGGCCCGTAGCGCTTCCTCCAGCGGTCGGGTGGCGACCCAGGCCGGCAGGACCCGATCGCTGCGGGCATGGCGATGACAGATCTGACGTGCCATGGCGACGCGAATGCGGTCGGCTAGCCGCGCGCTGCTGGACTCCTGCGGCCCCCAGGTCACCATCGCTTCGAGAATGGTACGCATGGCGCGGACCGGTACTCCCTCGCTGACCAGACGGCGCAGGATTTCCGCCATCTTCTGCAGCGAGACGACGCGAACCGCCTCGGTGACCAGCTCGGCATAATCCGTTTCCATCCGCGACAGCAGCGAGCGAGCTTCCTGAATGCCGACGAAATCACCGGCGTAGCGCGTCAGCGTGCGTTCCAGGCAGCGTTCCAGCACCTGGTCCGGTGTGCGATAGCGCATTCCCGCCTCGTCGAGCGTGCTGCTCGCCGAGTCCGGCAGCCACTGCCAATGGCCGCGGCCGACCAGTGCGGGCTCTGTCTGTGCGGAGAGCTCGAGTAGCGCCAGCGTGCCGGCGTCGTCGTCCAGCAGCACGCTGGCGGCCGGCAGTTCGCCGTTGAGCACGGGGACTTCGTCCAGCTCGATGGCGAAGCGCTGCGCGCCGAGCGCCGGTTCGAGACGCAGCCCGACGCTGGGAACGGCGATCCCCAGGTCGCGCTCGACGCGCTCCCGGACCGCCTGGACGCCCTCTCGCAGCAGGTCCAGCGACAGGGAGTCCGCGAGGGTCGCGCTCAGGCACAGCATGACGCGATGCTGGCCCGGATCGTCGGCGGCCAGGCGGCCGGGGGTAGCGGCCTCGGCGGGGGCGTCGTCCTGGCGCGGCGAAGACTCGCCAGCGCTCGGCGTGGTCTCGGCATCGGCCGTTTCCGCTTCGGCCTGTTCACGCAGGTGGCGTCGGCGTAGCAGGAAGGCGGCGCTCCCCAGCAGCGCCGAGATCGCCAGGAACACGCCGGTGGCGAAGCCCGGGATGAAGGCCGCGCAGAACAGCACGGCGGCGGTCAGGCCCAGCGCCTTGGCGTTGCTGCCGAGCTGGCCGACGATCTCGCTGCCCAGGTCGCTGGCGTTGTCGGAACTGACCCGGGTGACCACGGTGCCGGCGCCGATGGAGATCAGTAGCGCCGGGATCTGGGCGATCAGGCCGTCGCCGACGGTGAGCAGGGAGTAGGTCTCGACGGCTTCGCCGAACGGCATGCCGTGCTCGAGCATCCCGATCAGCAGGCCGCCGATCAGGTTGACGAACAGGATCACCAGCCCGGCAATGGCGTCGCCCTTGACGAATTTCATGGCGCCATCCATGGCCCCGTAGAGCTGGCTCTCGCTCTCCAGCAGCGAACGTCGGCGGCGTGCCTCGACGTGGTCGATATCGCCGTTGCGCATCTCGTTGTCGATGCTCATCTGCTTGCCGGGCATGGCGTCGAGCGTGAAACGCGCCGCGACTTCGGCGACCCGCTCCGAGCCCTTGGTGATCACCAGGAACTGGGCCACGGTGATGATCAGGAACACCACCATGCCGATGACCACCTCCCCGGCGATGACGAAGTTGCCGAAGGCGTCGACGATCTGGCCGGCATCGGCGTCGAGCAGGATCAGGCGGGTGGTGGTGATCGACAGCGCCAGCCGGAACAGCGTCGCCAGCAGAATGATCGGCGGCAGCGAGGAGAACTCCACCGGGTGCGAGATATAGAACGCCACGATCAGGATCAGCAGGCTGAAACCGATGTTGACCCCGATCAGCGCGTCGACCAGGGCGGTGGGCAACGGGATGATCATCATCACCACGGCCAGCACCATGAAGACCGCGATGATCACGTCGCTGCGCTGGGAGGCGCGGCGGGCGAGGATATTGAGTCGACCGAGAAGCTGGTTCATGTCATGCCCGCTCCCGTGATGCATCGGCTTGCTGTCGGTGTTCCAGGTAGCGTCGAAAGTGGCGTCGCGCGGCGTCCCGGTCGCCGTTCAGCCATTCGGCACGGCTGCGCAGCAGGAGCAGCGTGGCATCGCCCTGGCCCGCGGCCTCCAGGCGCTCGATGACATTGAGGGCACGCCCGCCGTTGCCGTGGGTCAGAAATCCGCGACACAGCGCGCGCAGGATGCCGGTATGCTCCGGCGCCATGCGGGTGGCGATCAGCAGCAGCACCAGCCCCCGCTGGGTCTGGCCGCTCTTGAGGTAGAGGTGGCCCATCAAGTGCAGCAGGTCGGCCGCATCGCGATCGTTGGTCTCTGTCATGACGGCTCCTCGTCGTGGGCATCGTCACCACCGGGAGCAGCGTCTGCCTGCGGTGCCATGGTGTCGCTCATGCGCGCCTCCCAGGCCTGGCGCCACTCGAGCTCCTCGCCGATGACTTTCTTCGCCATCCCGACGATGTCGTCGTCCGCATCCAACGTCGGCAGCACGCCTTCGATCACGTGCTGGAGCAGTTCGATGCTACGGGCGTTGGCGTAGCTGCGGGCGTCGCTGGCCTCGGGTCGCTCGAACGCGTCCAGGCGTGCGGCCAGCGCCGGTTGGCCGGCGCCGCGAGCCCGGGCGTGACCGATCGCGCGGATGAAATCGTCGTCCCGCCCGGCGGGTGTCTCGACGGGACGGACAGGCGCCGGACCCGTGCCCGAGGAGCGATAGCGGTCTGGTTCGACCTGGCGACCGGTGATCTTCATGACACGACGGCCTCGTCAGCGCGGTCTCTCATTCAGAGCGTCAGCGCGAACTGGTCGTCGCCGCGGCTCAGCGTGATGCGGTCCGGCTGAATCGCGGATATCACCCATCCGGATTCGAGCGCGGCGCCGGGATAGAGTCGCTTCCCGCGGCCGTCGATGACATAGGGGCTGTCGCCCAGCCACACGGCCTGCAGCTTCAGGTCGGGTGGTGCGGCATCCTGCCGGGCCTTGACGTCGTTGAGCAGCACCTGATGGCCGCCGTAATGCTGATCGAACCAGCGCTGGGTCTGGTCCCAGGCCGCGCCCTGCGCCGCCGCGTACTGGCCGGATACGCTCAGGTAACCGCCGTGATCGACGACGCTCAGCGAGTCGAGGCCTGCGTCCGAGAGCTGGCGACGTAGCGCTTCCGCCGGGCCCGGGCGGCTCTCCGTGGTCAGCCGATGCGCTCCGTCGAGCGCCTGGGGATCGAGGGAGACCGTCGAGTAACCGCCGATATTGGCGCCAGCCTGATTGACGTCGATGAATTCGTAGACCGCCAGCACGCCGAGCGTCGCCACCAGCGCGGTGAACGTGGCGCCTCTATTGAGCGAGGTTCGCCAGCGTGGTGGCAGGGCCGGGAGCTTGGGGAGTGCCGGGATCATCGAGGGCGCGGAGGGACGCGACAGCGTCAGTGACACGCCCTCGAAGCGCAACTCGGCCGGAAGCTCGCCGCGCTGGCCGGTCCCCTGGTGCACGACGCGACCGTTGAAGACGATATCGCCGCCGATCGCTTCGACCGCCAGCTGGCGTCCGTGGAACCGCAGTACCAGGTGCTCGGGTGCCACGCCGGGGTCGCCCAGCAGAATATCGGCGGCTTCGTCGCTGCCAATCCGACAGGTTGGCTCGCCGAGATCCATCGTCGCGCCGTGATGCAGTCCAGCGGTGACCGTGAGCGTCGCAACGACTTCGCCTGCCGACGCCATGGGGGAGGTGACGGTGTTCATGCGCTTGACTCGCTAGTGTCGTACGATGCGGGAAGAAATTCCTTGGCTGTCCGTACCGGATTCGTCGAGGCGGACAGCCAAGGAAACTCCAGAAAATCCAGCATTCTCCATCGTCGCTATGTCCGATGCGTCCCGGACGCACTGCCGTGGTTGGGAAGAGCGTCGCGGGCGGCGTGGTTTCGCCCGCGACTTCTCCGCATCAGTTCTGCGGACGCTGCTTGGTCGCATCGAGCATGGTCTTCTTCTCGGTCGTGACCTTGGTGATTTCAGCGGATTTCTCGATCGCCTGATCAAACACGGCCTTCAATTGATCGATGGAAGAGTCTGCGCTGTCATTCGAAGTTGACGGATCGATTGCGGGCGTAGCCATGGTATTTCTCCTGGTAGCGTGAAATTCAAGGTCCGCCATTCCAGCGGTTTGAAGAGGTGCCGGACCGGGTTCTCGATATCGACCAAACTTTGGGAACGCGATCCAACGCAATTCAGACTACTGGCTGCGAATGACAATGCGACGGCTTGGAAGTAAAACTTTGATGTTTTGCGTTGCTGTAGAGTAACGGAAGGAAAGCCATATTGTTTGAAGCAAGATTTTGATTATAAAGAAAAAGATCTATATTGAATGGCCGTTCAATCGATTCCTGGTATGCATTTATTACCCCTCGTTACGTTGAAATGAGCGTTTCAATCCATGGTGGCACTCTTCTTCATTTCAGTGACTCGATGCCGCCCGATGGTCAACGTGCATTAAAGTGCACACCTTTTTCGTCGGGTTTTTTCATGCTCTTGTTTTGAGTTATTTCTGAATTAGTTTCATCTGAATTATGTCTGCATGAACGGTTTGCAGCGCGAGCATTTTTCCATCCCCGTGTCGCATCATGGCGTCATCGGGAATGACGCATTCCGACTTGATCTCGCAGTGTCACCACTACGCTGCGGTTCGTCACGATCGCTGCCAATCTTGCCGTACCGGCCCGTAACCTCGTCATCAAAGTCCAACCGGCGTTAACTTGATTAACGTCAACGACATGAATTAACCGAGGTGAATTTTTCCCTTTAAATTCAATCATTTATTGCCGTTCTTCGTTTTCGTGGCTATAGTCTGAGACCTCCTTGGGGAGTAGCCGATCACGACTGCACCTTGCTGGTCGTGATGTCCGTGTCAACACACCCGGCAATGCCGTGGCACGAACGCCGAGACCGGTTGGCGAGACCATGGGCATCCGCGGTACGAGTCGGGTACGGCGAATGTCGTGGCAACACCACCGGCTGGAACGGACAATGAATCCTGCATCCCTGTTCATACTCGCTTTCGCCATGTCGACCGATGCCTTCGCTGCTTCGGTCGGCAAGGGTGCGGCTCTCCGGCGCACCCGGTTCCCCGAGGCACTGCGCATCGGTGCCATTTTCGGAACGGTCGAGGCGATCACGCCGGTCATCGGCTGGGCTATCGGCTTGGCCGCCACGCGGTTCGTGTCCGAATGGGACCACTGGATCGCCTTCGTGCTGTTGGGGGCGCTCGGTGCCCACATGATCTGGGAAGGGTTCAAGCCGGTCCCGGTCGAGGCGGACGACGGCAGCGCACCGGAGCGCAAATCGGGCTGGCTGCTTGCGCTCACGGCGCTGGCCACCAGCATTGACGCCATGGCCGTCGGCGTGACGCTGGCCTTTACCGATGTGAACATCGTCGTGGCGGCGGCGGCGATCGGCCTGGCGACGATGCTAATGGTCACCGTCGGCATCATGCTGGGTCGCGCGATCGGATCGCTGATCGGCAAGCGGGCCGAAATCGTGGGAGGGCTGGTCCTGATCGGAATCGGTTGTACCGTGCTCTACGAGCATCTGGTGGCTCGCGTCGCTTGAAAGCTTGCCGACACTGCCTAGGCCTATTCACACCATCCGTGCGGCCGCGACGGAGCCGGCTTTTTCGTGAGACCAGGCGCGAGCCTCGGATTCTGGGGTTCCAAGCGCTTGGCTGAGGCCCTAGGCTATGCCCCCCATCCGTGAAGTCGAACGAACCTGGAGGTCAAATGGCATCACACCCCATTCGGGACAACGCGCTAAAGGCGACACTGCGCTCGCCCCGATTCCGACAGCAGCAACAGAAACCGAAGAAAGGCAAGGGCAGCTACTCCCGCAAAGGGCGGTCGCCCGAGGGAGGGCGCCATCGCCAAGCGGCCTGAAACGATCTGCGGCCGCTTCGCCATGGTGCTCCCCCCGTTTTTCCTACCCATACCTCCCGATGCCCCCCTTTCGGCCGTATCGCGCCCTTGATTTGCCACGCTTTCCGTGGCGGCGTCTATGCTGAGACATCGATCCTCTCCGGGAGCTTTCATGTCGACCTCATCCTCGCTCTGGCACGCCTCGCTCGCCGATTTCCAGCACGCCGTCGAAACGCGGTCCACGCCGGGTTGCGGTGCTGCCGCGGCGTTGAACGGCTGCCTGGGCCTGGCATTGATCCTCAAGGGCGTGCGCTTGCATCGGGGGGAAACCGATCCGCATCGCCAGCGTCTGATCTCCGAAGGAGACGCGCTGCAGCAGGCACTGGCCGAGGCCGTCGACGATGACGCCGCGGCATTCGACGACTATCTACAGGCGCAACGGCGATCGCACGATGATGCCGCCGAATCGGATCCGTGCGATTCGGCCCTAGATGAGGCTCGTGAGGCGTCGATCCGGATTCCGCTGGCCGCCGCCGAGCGATGCCGGGAGGGGTTGGTGCTGGCGCTCGAGGCGCTGCCGCTGACCTCGCCGGCGATGCGCAGCGACACGCTGGCCGGCGCCACCATGCTCGGCGCGGCGCTGGAGGCGTTGGTGATCGGGGCCGGGGCCAATCTCGAAGCGCTACCCGATCCCGCCACGCGACAGGCCCTGGAAGCGCGTTGCGAGGCGCTTCGCGCAGAGGTTCGGGGGCTCCGCCGGCGACTCGGCAGCGAGGGCTGACGCCGCGACGCCGGCAGGTGGTCAGCCCGTGATCAGTAGACTCCACCACGCCACCGTCAGCAGCAGCAGTGCCAGCACGCGATTGAACCACTGCCACTGATACGGGTGCCGGAACAGCCTGGCGACACCGCTACCCACCAGCCCCCAGAGCGCCAGGCAGGGCAGGGCCACGACACCGAACGTCAGGGCCAGCAGAGCGATATCCAGTGCGCGGGAGGCCGGGCCGGCGAAGACACCGACGACCGACAGCGCCATCATCCAGGTCTTGGGATTGATCAACTGCAAGCCGGCGGCCTGGCGCGCCCCGAATGCCGGTGCGGCGGATATCTCGTCTCCGGCCTCGACTTCCGGTGGCGGGCTGCGAAAGAGCCGCCACGCCAGCCAGCTCAACCAGGCCACGCCGATCGCCGCCATCAGTCGACGCACGAGGGGGTAGGCCAGTAGCGTCTGCGATAGCCCCAGGCCCACCGCCAGCACGATCGCCGCCGCCGCCAGGCTGGCACCGAAAACGGCGGGGAGGGCGCTTTTCCAGCCCCGGCGCGAGCCCTGCGCGAGTATCAGCAGGTTGGTCGGCCCCGGCGTGATCGAGGCGACGAAGGCGAACAGGGTGAACGGTAACCAGGCGGACATGATCGACTCCGGAAATAGCATGGAGCCGTCACTATCGCGCCGTTGTCACCCAGGGTCTGGAAGGTTTGAGCAGCCGCGCCCCAGCGTTGCTCCGAAGCCGCTTCAACAGCGCCCCGCAACCGGCGCCTACCGAAGCCCCAGGCCGATTCAACCGCCCCGGCCGCAGCGCTGGCGATAGCTCGCCGGCGTCAGACCGTAGGCACGCCGGAACCAGCGTCCCAGATGGCTCTGATCGGCGAAACCGAGCTGGCTGGCAACCGAGGCGGGCGATTCGCCGGCAGCGAGCCGCTGGCGGGCGAGGCTCAGGCGCAACTGCACCAGATAGGCATGAGGTGCCAGGCCGAAGGCCGACTTGAAGGCGCGGGTGAGCCGGAACCGGTCGACGCCGCACTGCTCGGCCAGGGTCTGCAGGCCGATATCCTCGGCATAGTTCGCATGCAGCAGTTCCTGCGCCCGACGGGCGGCGCGCGGCAGGCGCGGATCCGTCAACGGACGTCGGCGCCAGCCCAGGTGTGGCACCAGGCCCTGGAGCAGGGCATCGAGAGCGTCGTCGCGTTCGAGCCGCGACGTCGACTGACGCAGGGTCGTGAAGGCGCGGGCGGTGCTCGCGATCAATGGGGTGTCGTCGACCAGCGTCGAGGCGAAGCCCGGTTCGCCGGCAACGGTGCCGGCGGTCGCAAACTGGCGCAGCTCACGCTGCAGCCAGTCGGGGTCGAGGTAGAGCATGGCGTAGGTGAAACCGCCCTCGGCCGGCGCATGGCCGTCGTGAATCTCGCCGGGCTCGACGAAGAACAGGTGGCCGGGTGTGCTGTCGTGACGAACGCGGCGGCAGTGGAACTGCTGTACGCCCTGCTCGGTGAAGCCGATCAGATAACTGTCGTGCCAGTGGGGATCGTAGGCGTGGCCCTCGAAGTGGGCACGGATCGTCTCGATGCCGGTATCGCGGTCCTGTCGCAGATCGATCCAGTTCGTGGATGTCATGCTGCCTCCCGTCCGGCTGCCCATCGATGCGCTACGCCGGTTCGATCCTGGCAGCATGCCAGAAAGGGACGCCGGGGTCTGGAACGTTCGTGCAGTCCGGGCCTCGCCGCAGGAACGCGGGCGCGTTCAATCCGGCACTGGCGCCTCGAAGGTATCGCGGCGCCGGATCGTCAGCGTGGTGCCGATCGAGGCGGCAATCACCAGTCCGATCGCCAACCACTGCAGCGTACCCAGCAGCTGGCCCAGGAACAGCAGGCCGGAGAGCGCGCCCACGGCGGGCTCGAGGCTCATCAGGGTACCGAAGGTCTGGGTCGGCAGTCGCGGCATGGCGATCATCTCCAGGGTGTAGGGCAGCGCGGTGGAGAGTATCGCCACTGCCAGGGCGTACGGCAGCACCTCCGGCGCGAAGATGGCCGTACCCGCGTCGAGCAACCCTACCGGGGCGATGACCACCGCGGCGATGGTGATACCGAGGGTGGCGCTCTGGGCGCCATTGATCGCCCCCGCCTTCTGCCCGAACAGGATATAGAGTGCCCAGCAGACGCCGGCGCCGAGGGCGCAGGCCGCGCCGTAGGGGTCGATCGGGCCGCTGCCGCCATCGCCCAGCAGCAGCAGGCAGATCAGACCGAGTACCGCGAGGGCTACCCAGAGCAGATCTAGCCAGCGCCGCGACGAGAGCATCGCCACCGCCAGCGGCCCGGTGAACTCCAGCGCCACCGCGATACCCAGCGGCACGGTCCGCAAGGCCTGGTAGAAGAGGAGATTCATGACGCCCAGCGAGACGCCGTAGATGAGCGTCGATTTCCAGGCGCGACGGCTCAGCGGCCGGCGCCAGGGTCGCATGACGAGCAGCAGCAGCAGGGCGGCGAGGATCAGGCGAATCGAGGTGGTGCCGGTGGCGCCGATGACCGGGAACAGCGACTGGGCGACGGAGGCGCCGCTCTGGATCGAGCACATCGCCACGATCAGCATGGCCACCGGCCAGATTCTGGCGAAGAATTCGCGCATGGCGACTGACATGACACCTCCCGAGGTCTGCGGCATGATGGCTCGCCAAAACGTGACCGTCTATCGCCTTGGCGATGAGCGGCATGGGACGAGAGTCGCGATTGTACGGATGGGCAATATATTGCACAACTCTAACGAGCGCCCCGACGTACTGGTGCACGTGGCCGCCAATGTCAGGCGCCTGCGCCAGGCGGTCTCACTGAGCCAGCAGGCACTGGCCGAGCGGGCCGGTGTCAGTCGGCGCATGCTGGTCAACATCGAGAAGGGCGACGTCAACGTCAGTCTGGGAATGCTGGATCGCCTGGCCGAAGCGCTGGGCGTGCTGTTCTACGCGCTGGTCCAGCCGCCGGACAGCGAAGACTCGGCGCGCATCGACGAGGTGGCCTGGGTCGGCCGCTCGCCGGAGAGCCGGGCGCGGCTGCTGGCGAGCAAGCCGGCCCGCCAGGAGGTCGAGCTGTGGTCCTGGTCGCTCGCACCGGGAGATATCTACGAGTCGGCGGCCGACGACAACGGCTGGCACGAGATGCTGGTGGTGATCGAAGGTGTGCTGACGCTGGAGCTGGCGGCGGGAGACATCGTCATCCCCGCCGGCGACTTCCATGTCTATCCGAGTAACCAGCCCTATCGCTATCGCAACGATGGGCGTGGCACGCTGCGCTTCATCCGCAACGTGGTGCATTGACCCCGCAGCGCACTCGGTGCCGGGTCCGGTAGCGTCCGATCACAGCCCTGCCTTGTCCAGCCCGAAGGCCTTGTCGGCTGAGCCGGGAATGGCCTGGAAAGCGATGCTGAGACGATTCCAGCCGTTGATGGCGACGATCAGGAAGGTCAGGTCCGAGAGCTCCGCCTCGGAGAAGTGGCTGCGCACGTTGTCGTAGGCGCCATCATCGACCCCATGCTCGGGCAGTCGGGTCAAGGTTTCCGTCCAGGCCAGGGCGGCCCGTTCGCGGGGGGTGAACAGCGTCGATTCCCGCCACAGCGCAACGTGGTGCAGGCGCAATTCGCGCTCGCCATCGATCTTCGCCTCCTTGACGTGCATGTCGACGCAGAAGGCGCAGCCGTTGAGCTGAGACGCTCGCAGCGTCACCAGATGCTTGATCTCCTTGATCACCTCGCTCTGCGACAGTGCCATGTTGAAATCGATGTACTTCTGCGCGGCCTTGGGAGAGGTCTGGTAGTAATTCACGCGGGCTTGCATGTCGTTCACCTGTCTGGGTAGTGGGTCATGGGAAGATGCGAACCAGATACCGGGACAGGATGAGGTGCAGGCGTGAGGTCGCACAGAGCCAAGACCGGCGACGATTTCTAGGCCATGGCAAGAGGCGCCGGGCCGCATCACGTCATGAGTTCGGCCAGTCGAGCGGCCAGGGCATCGGCATGGGCCGCATCGGTGACGTTGGTGAAGCTCAGCAACAGCCCGGACTGTCTTGCCGCGCTCAGGTACCAGGCGGACAGTGCATGCCCACCCAGCCCGGCGCTGGCCGCCTGTCTCGCGAGGGTCACGTCGTCGGCGCCGTCGGGAAGACGAGCCAGCAGGTGCATCCCGCCGGCTTGTAGGTCGATGTGAATCCGGTCGCCCAGATGGTGTTCGAGCGCCTGTCGAAGGTGTTCACGGCGCATCTGGTAGAGCGCCCGCATCCGCTTGAGGTGGCGGGCGAAATGGCCCTCTTCGATGAAATCCGTCGCCACCGCCTGGTTCAACGTCGGGGAGCCATGACCCAGACCCCGCGTCGCGCGCTGGAAGGTCGCGATTTGAGTACGGGGAACCACCAGGTAGGCCAGCTTGATGGCGGGAAACAGCACCTTGCTGAACGTGCCGGTGTAGAGCACGCGTTCGTCGCCATCGAGACTCTTCAGTGCCGGGACGGGCTGGCCGCGATAGCGGTACTCACTGTCGTAGTCATCCTCGATGATCCAGGCCGCTTCCCGCTTCGCCCATGCCAGCAACGCCTGGCGGCGGGCCAGCGTCATCGTCACCCCGGTGGGGCTCTGATGCGTGGGCGTGACGACGGCGAAACGGGCCTGGGCGTCGCGTGAGTACCCCGCTTCGACATTCACTCCTTCGCCGTCGACGCTCACCGGGGTCAGGTGCATCCCCTCGCCCAGCAGTCGTTCCCGCGCCATCACGTAGCCCGGCTCTTCGAACCATCCCCTGTCACCGGGTGTCAGCAGGGCCCGGCAGATCAGGCCAAGCGTGTCCCGATAGCTGTCGGTGATGAAGATCTGTTCGGGCTGGCAGGCGATGCCTCTCGATACGCCGAGGTAGCTCACCAGTGCGCGCTTCAGCGCCGGGTGGCCCGTCGGCGGCGGGTAGTTGAGTTCGGCGCTGGTCTGGGCCCGGAGTCGGCGCTGGCTCAGGCGTGCCCACAACTTGTGGGGGAAGGCGTCCAGCGCCGGAAGCCCCAGTTGGAACGGTTGCGGCGGTTCGAGATCGGACTCCGGCGCCTGCCCGGCCATCGTATCCGGTGTCGGGGCCGGACCCATGGCGTCGGGCAAGTGGGGCGAGACGATCGTGCCCGCCGGGCCTCGCGGCAGCAGATACCCTTCGCTGACGAGCAGTTGATACGCCAACTCCACCGTGCCGCGCGACAGGTTCAGCTCACTGGCGAGGCTGCGTACCGAAGGCACCCGTTTGCCGGGTGGCAGGCGCCCGTCTGTCATCGCTTCGCGCAGGCGCTGGTAGAGCTGCCGGTAGATCGGCACGCTCTGCGTACGGCCGAGCCGAAGTCGGGTATTGGACATGTCGATGTCCCAGAAGATCGAAGACGTCTTGGCGCTGCCAAGCGGATCTGTCCGATTCTAACCTGACTCCTCTTCACAAGGAGGATGTCCGATGACCACCGTTCGACTACTACCGGTGACGACGGAGCAGGCGTGTCTGCGCTGCTTCGATGTCATGCGTGAGCTTCGCCCGCCTCTCGACGCACCACAGACATTCACCAGCCAGATCATGCGCCAGATGGCCTTGGGTTATCGGCTGTTGGCGGCATGGGAGGGGAATCGGGTCGTCGGACTGGCGGGCTATCGCCTGACCGAAAACCTGCTTTATGGCCGCTACGTCTATGTCGACGATCTCGTCGTCAGCGCAGCAGGCCGTCGCCACGGTCTGGGGGCGCGGCTGCTGGCGTCCGTGCGCGAGGAGGCGAGAGCTGAGGGATGCCGTCATCTGGTGCTGGATACCGGGCTGGGCATGGCACTGGCACAGCGCTTCTACTTCCGGCAGGGGCTGCTTTCCCGAGGCATGCACTTCGTGGAAGCCTTGAGCGTCGAGGAGACGGCATCGTGACGATACGAACACTGCTCGTGACCGCCAGCCCGCACCGCGACAAGGCCTTGGGGAGCCGTCTGGCGCGGCAGATCGCGGCGCGATGGGGCGACCTGCTGGTGCGGGATCTCGTTGCCGAGCCGCTGGCGCCGCTGACGATGGACTATGCCCGGGCGCTGACGCTGCGCGATCCCTTGCCTCGCGCAAACGCGACGCTTGCGTTATCCGAGTGCCTGATCGAAGAGCTCGAATCCACCGACCGGCTGATCATCGCGACCCCCATGCATAACTTCGCCATGCCCGCGGCACTGAAGCTCTGGGTCGATTACGTGCTGCGCATCCATCGGACCTTTGCGGCATCCCCGCAGGGCAAGGTGGGTCTGCTGGCGGACCGGGCGACGCTCGTCATCGTCAGTTCCGGCGGCTTTCACCGCGCCGGAGAATCGCAGCAGCCCAATTTCCTCACCCCCCATCTCGAAGCCGTGCTGAATACGCTGGGCATTCGCGCGCCGCAATTCGTGTATCTGGAAGGGCTGGTCAGCCGACGCGACGCGCCGGAGACGATCATCGCAGAGGCGGCCGCCGCGTTGGGCGACGCCTGGTGCCAATGACGGCCAGCGCGGTCGAGCAATCCGCCGTCACGACAGCTCGCCGGTGCCGTCGAACCTCACGGGCCGCACTGCCACTCGCCTTCGAGCGTGCGCTGGGCGCCATCGGCCCGGTCGTAGGTCAGCGTCGCCGGCCGTGCGGGCGACTCGCCGCCCTCGCTGGGTTCGCCCGTCACCTCGATGCTGAGCGTCTTGCCCTTGCCCTCGAAAGTCGGGTTGTCGGTCATGCCGTCGAAGCCGCCTGGCGCCGAGACGCGCTCCACGTAGCCGGCTACCTTGACCACGCCCTGGGCCGCCGAGGACGAGTCGACATTCCCCATCGCGACCAGCAGCGGCGAAGCTCGCTCCGTCGAGAACTGACAGCCCAGCTCGCCCGAGAGGTTGGCCTCGTCGATATCCGACGCTGTCAGCGCATCGAGGGTGATCTGGGAACCATCCCCGCCCTGGGTTGCGCCACCCGCGTCCGACGGTCGCTCGGCGGTGGCCTGTGCCGGTTCCTGAGTCGTTGCCTGTGGCGTCGATGACGCCTGGCCGCCGGCGGCGTCGTCCGCGTCCGAAGACGAATCCGAACAACCGGCCAGCGTCAGTGTCAGTAGGCTGGCCGCAACGACACCGATCCGATATCTCTTTCCTTGGTTGAGCTCCATGTTTCCTCCTGGAACGTTTTCTCCTGAAACCATCGGTGGTACCCGTAATTACCACGCCTGAACTCTAGCGCGAGTCGTGGCTGGCCGCTCAACGACGAGGTCCGAGGGGTGCAAGATCGAAACACCTGGCAGCGGAGGCATCGTCGAGCCTGGCCTATCTGGCTTCACCGTTCTGTCATGCTCGTGCCCCAATCTGCCGAGGAATCAGCCACCACTCACGGCTTGCCCCATCTCACGTGGGGAACGAGAGGAAGCGAGCATGGCCAATCCGGCAGCCAGCGATAATCCAACGATACTCGGTGATTCTGGAGGAGGCTTGCGGACAAGTCTCTTTTTCGGCGTTTTGCTCGTCGTCACGACGGGCTATTTCCTCGTCTGGGGCATGGGCTACATTCGGGGCGACAATACGCTGTTGTTCGTGCTGGCCACGTTGTTCGGTGTCTTCATGGCATTCAACATCGGCGGCAACGACGTCGCCAACTCATTCGGTACCAGCGTCGGCGCCGGCACGCTGACCATCAGGCAGGCGCTGTTCGTGGCGGCGATCTTCGAGGTGAGTGGCGCGGTCATCGCCGGCGGCGAGGTGACCTCGACCATTCGTGGCGGGATCGTCGATCTCGGTGGCATTCAGGTAGCGCCTCTGGACTTCGTCAACATCATGATGTCGGCGCTGATTGCCGCGGCACTCTGGCTGCTCTTTGCGTCGCGCAAGGGGTATCCGGTCTCGACCACCCACTCCATCGTCGGCGCGATCGTCGGCAGCTCGATCACCCTTGGCATCCTGATCAATGGCACCGACTCCGCGCTGGATCTGGTCCAGTGGGGGCAAATCGGTCAGATCGCGATCTCCTGGTTGTTGTCGCCACTACTGGGTGGCGTAGTCGCCTATCTGCTCTACTCCCAGATCAAGAAGCACATCCTCTCTTACAACGAAATGGCGAAGAGCGAGCTGACCGCGGTGCGCGAAGAGAAGCGGCAGCATAAACGCGAGCACAAGGCGCGCTTCGAACGGCTCTCGGAGATTCAACAGATCGCTTACACCCATGCCATGGCACGGGACATGCAGACGGTGAACGACGGCGATTACGGGACGGAGGATCTGGAGTCAGAGTACTACCGTGATCTGCACCAGATCGACGAGAAGCGGCGCCAGATTCACTCCCATCGCGCACTGGAGAGCTGGGTACCCATGGTGGCCGCGCTGGGCGCCATGATTATCTCGGCAATGCTGCTGTTCAAGGGACTGAAGAACATGCAGCTTGGCCTGAGCACACTCGACAACTACCTGATCATGGGGATGATCGGCGCTGTGGTGTGGATGGCGACCTTCATCTTCGCCAAGACTCTCAAGGGCGAGTCGCTGGATCGCTCGACCTTTCTGATGTTCAGCTGGATGCAGGTATTCACCGCCTCCGGCTTCGCCTTCAGCCATGGCTCCAACGACATCGCCAACGCCATTGGTCCGTTCGTGGCGATTCTCGATGTGCTGCGAACCGGAGCGATCGGCGACGAAGCCACGATCCCACCGCTGGCGATGCTGACCTTCGGTGTGGCATTGATCGTCGGGCTCTGGTTCATCGGCAAGGAGGTGATCAAGACCGTCGGCGAGAATCTGACCAAAATGCACCCGGCGTCAGGTTTCTCCGCGGAACTCGCCGCTGCCGCCGTGGTAATGCTCGCCTCGATGCTGGGCCTGCCGGTTTCCAGCACCCACATCCTGATCGGCGCCGTGCTCGGCATCGGCATGGTCAACCGTCAGACCAATTGGGCACTGATGCGGCCCATCGCCTTGGCCTGGGTCATAACCCTGCCGGCTGCGGCGATAATGGCGGCGATCGCCTTTCTGGTGCTGAGAGCCGTCGTTTGATCGCGCCAGCAGACGTCCGGAGTCGAATCGGCGAGCCAGCAACCCGCCTTTGGCCTTGTCGAGATCGGACATCGGTATCGTGAACGCCTAAGCTCTGTCTGGAAAACCGGCGAGAGCGGGTATTTTTCAGACAAAGCGTAGTGCCTCGGTTGCGCGCTCACTCCACCCCCAGGTAGATCATCAGGCAGGCGCCGGGCAGGTCGGGAATCCGCAGCGGCAGGTAGTCGAACTCGCGGTCGGTGCCGTCCGGCATTCGCATCGCCTTGCGGCCGCTGCCGAGTTCGAGCACGCCCTGCTCGGCCCAGAGTTTGCGGAAGGTTTCGCTCGCCTCGAGCAGGTCGTCGATCAGTTGGCGCATGCGCGGGTCGTCGGCGTAGCGTGTGGCCTGGCTGCGAAAGATCGACACCAGGGTGCGCGCGGATTTCAGCCAGTCGGCCTGATGCGTCTCCACGCGTTTCTGGGTGAACACCCACCACAGCTTGTTGCGTGGATGCTTGTCGCCGGGGCGCTCGATGCTGAACAGCGCCCCGGCCGCATCATTCCACGCGATCACTTCCCAGTAGGCGTCCATGACGTAGGCCGGTTCCGGTTCGAGACGATCGAGCAGGCGCTGCAGGATCGGATTGACCGTCGATTCGCCATCGATGGCGCGCGGCGGTGCCGGGCGTCCGGCCAGCGCGTAGAGATGTTCGCGCTCGGTTTCGTTCATCATCAGCGCACGTGCCAGGCAGGCCAGGGCCCGATCGGAGGGTTGCACATCGCGGCCTTGCTCCAGGGCGGTGTACCAGGCCGAACCCATGCTGGCGCGGCTGGCCACTTCCTCGCGGCGCAGGCCTGGCGTACGCCGACGGCGACCCGGCGGCAGACCGGCCATCTCGGGTGTGATGTCGGCGCGCTTGGCACGCAGGAATTCGCCCAGCGAGGGCGAAGGGGAGTCGAATGCACTCATGGGGTGATGGCCGAGCCTGAGGTTTTCAAACGTAGGATAAAGTCACGGATTTTGTAGGATAGTGGAGAATACTAGGGTTTCCGACAGCGGCGTCAACCGACGTCTTCTTGGCTGACCGGAGAGAGTGGATGGAACCCGATTCACGTATCACGCTGGGTCTCGGGCTCGACGATAGCGAACTCGGGGCCTTGCTGGCATCGGGCTGGGCCGATGCCACGCTGTTGCTGGACGAGTCGACCGCTTCCGCCGGACCTTCGTCCCAGCCCGGTCCGAATGCGGCGGTTGGCGACGTGGTCGGTCTGCCCTTGTCGATCGGCGATGCCGGTGCGCTGCAGCGGGCGGCAGCTTGGATCGACGATCGATACGGGCGGCTGGACGTCCTCGCCATCGGCACGGTCGAATGTCTCGCCGAACCCGACCGTCGCTGTCCTTGGGCAAGACGGACCTCACCCTATCGCTTTGCCACCCTGGGGCCGGTTCTTGCCTTCCTGCCACTGCTCGCCCGAGCGCGCGCGGCCCGCGTCGTCCGCTTTCCCTCCTTCGATGCGATCGGCGGCGAGGCGCTATCCGATCTGCTGCAGGGCACGGCGATTCGGCTGGAGACCCTGCCATTGCCCACGAGCGCCCAAATCTCCGACCCGGGGGGCCGAAAAGGCGCAGTCGGCATCGTCTGATCGGGCCGTCACGAAAGAGTGATCTTGCCAGACCGGGAAGCGAGCTACGCTCGATAAACACCCGCGATCCGCACCTAGCAACGACCTGACGACAATCCGATAACGATACACAACCGTGACTCGAGGCTCGATATGCAATGGACGATCAACGGCCTGGTTCGGGAGGCCAAGGTGGATTTCCGAACGTCACTGCTCGATCTGCTGCGCGAGCAGTTCCAGCTCAGCGGCACCAAGAAGGGCTGCAACCAGGGCGCCTGTGGTGCCTGCACCGTGCTGGTCGACGGGGAGCGCATCAACGCCTGCCTGGCACTCGCCGTTCAATATCAGGGCCGGGAGATCACCACGGTCGAGGGGCTGGCCGAGCATGGCAAGCTGCATCCGGTTCAGGCGGCGTTCGTCGAACACGACGGGTTCCAGTGCGGTTACTGCACTCCCGGCCAGCTCTGCTCGGCGGTGGGCATGATCGGCGAACTCGAACGCGACCTGCCGAGTGCGGTCACGGTCGATCTGGCGGCGGGCCAGATCGAGTGGCAGCGTGACGAGCTGCGCGAACGGATGAGCGGCAATCTGTGTCGTTGCGGGGCCTACAACGGCATCGCCGACGCGATTGCGGCGGTGCTCGCCGAGGAGCTGGGTGAGGAGATAGCGCGATGAACGCCTTCGACTATCACCAGGCCGCCGACGGCACCCAGGCGATCGAGCAGGCTGTGCGTTGCCAGCAGGCGAAGTATCTTGGCGGCGGCACCAATCTGGTCGATCTGATGCGCGAAACCGTGGAGCGTCCGCAAACCCTGATCGACGTGACACGCTTGTCCCGCGATATCACCGACATCGATGGGGGCGGCCTGATCATCGGTGCCGCCGTCACCAACGCCGCGCTGGCCGGCGATGCGCGGGTCCGTAGCCGCTACCCGCTGCTGGCCCGCGCGATCCTGAGTGGCGCCAGCGCCCAGATCCGCAATATGGCGACCGTCGGCGGCAACCTGCTGCAGCGGACGCGCTGCGCCTACTTCTACGACACGGCGACACGCTGCAACAAGCGCGAGCCGGGCGCGGGCTGCGATGCGCTCGAGGGCTTTCACCGCTACCACGCCATTTTCGGCACCTCGTCATCCTGCAGCGCCACACACCCCTCGGACATGGCGGTGGCGCTGGTGGCGCTCGATGCGCGGGTTCATTTGCGTGGACCCGCTGGTGATCGACAACTGGCGATCACCGAACTCCATCGCGAGCCGGGCGAGCGTCCGGATCTCGAGACCGAACTGCAACCCGAGGAGCTGATCGTCGCGGTGGAGCTGCCGCCGTTGGCGATGGCGGCGCGTTCCCAGTACCGCAAGGTGCGAGACCGCGCCAGCTATGCCTTTGCGCTGGTATCGGTGGCGTCCATGGTCGAGCTCGATGGAGAGACGATCCAGGACGTACGCCTGGCGCTGGGCGGCGTGGGGACGAAGCCGTGGCGTGCGTCGCGGGCAGAAGCGGTGCTGCGGGGCCAACCGGCGACCGCGGCGACGATTGCCGCCGCCGTCGACGCCGAGCTGGCCGCTGCCCGGCCGCTGCCGGGCAATGCCTTCAAGGTCGAACTGGCGCGACGAACGCTGATCGCGGAGCTGTCGCAGTGTCTCTCGGACGCGCGTGACGGAGGTGACGCATGAGTGCTCTCGATACAGGACGGCCTGGCGATACCCAACCCGCGGGCGTCGCCCTGGCCGGCGACTACTGGCGGCCGGAGGGGCGGCCGGATCCCTTGGGCGAGCAGGGGCGAAGCGGGATCGGCGCGCCGTTGTCGCGTGTCGACGGGGCGGACAAGGTCACCGGCGGCGCGCGCTTCGCCGGTGAGTTCCGCTTCGACGGCATGCTCTACGCCGCATTGGTCTACAGCACCATCGCCAACGGCCGCATCGTCGGGATCGACACCTGCGACGCCGAGTCCTTGGACGGTGTGGCGCTGGTGATGACGCACCAGAACGCACCGCGGCTCAATACCCCGCCGGTGTTTCTGCGCGCCCCCAACGGCGCCGCCGGCGACGATCATCCGATCATGCAGACCGATCGCGTCCACTGGAACGGCCAGCCGGTGGCGCTGGTGCTGGCCGAAACCCAGGAACAGGCCGATGCCGCCGCCGAGAGTATCCGCGTGGATTACGCGGCCGAACCGGCGATGACCGATTTCGCGATCGCCAAGACCCAGGCGCGCCAGCCGGACAACCTGCTCGGCGGGCCGGCCGAGATCCGCGTGGGCGATGCCGATTCAGCCCTGGCAGCCGCCGCCTACAGGGTCGACGCCACCTATACCACTCCACGCCACAGTCACAACGCCATCGAGCCCCACGCGCTGACGCTGGCGTGGGTGAACGAGCCGGAGGGCGAAGGCGAAACGCTGCGAATTCACGATGCCTCCCAGTGCGTCGATCTGGCCGTGGCATCGCTGGCCGAGGTATTCGGCATCGACATCTCGCGGATTCACATCACGTCGCCGTTCGTGGGGGGCGGCTTCGGTGGCAAGACACTGTGGCAGCATCAGATCCTGGCCGCGGCGGCGGCGAAGCTCGCGGGTCGCCCGGTACGGCTGGCGCTGTCTCGCGAGGGCGTCTACCGCGTGGTCGGCGGGCGGGCCTGCACCGAGCAGCGGGTCGCCCTGGGGGCGGACGACCGAGGCAGGCTGCAGGCACTGATCCACTCGGGGGTCGCGGCGATGACCCGCCACAACAACCTGCCCGAGCCCTTCTTCCAGGCGACCAAGTGCCTGTACGCGGCCGACCATATCCGGTTGTCGATCGAGGTCGCGGACATGCACATGCTGGCCAACACCTTCATGCGTGCACCGGGCGAGTCGGTGGGCACTTTCGCGCTGGAGTCGGCCCTGGACGAGCTGGCCGACCAGCTCGGCATGGACCCGCTCGAACTGAGGGCGCGCAACGAGCCGGAGCGCGACCCCACCAGCGGCCTGGCGTTCTCCTCGCGTCACTGGCTGGAAGCGGCTCGCGCGGGAGCCGAACGCTTCGGCTGGTCAGAGCGAAGCGCGACGCCCGCTGGCCGGCACGACGGCGAGTGGCAGATCGGCATGGGCTGCGCCACGGCCACCTATCCGTACATGCGCATGCCCGGGGCGGCGGCCAGCATCACGCTCACGCCCGACGGTGCGACCGTGGGCATCGCCGCCCATGAGATGGGCATGGGCACGGCGACGGTGCAGACCCAGGTCGCCGCCGCACGGCTGGGTCTGCCGGTGGAGAAGATCGTTTTCCGGTATGGCGATTCACAGCTGGCCGGAAGCGTGCTGGCGGGTGGCTCGCAGCAGACGGCGGCGATCGGCGGTGCGGTGATCGCGGCGCAGCGGGCGCTGGTCACGGAGCTGCTGTCGCTGGTGGATGAGCATTCGCCGTTGTCCGGTCTTTCGCCGGACGAGATCGAATGCCGGGACGAAGGCCTCGGCGCCATCGGCGATGGCTCGCGCTTCGAGAGCTATCGTCAGATCCTGGCGTCCGCCGGCCGCAGCGAACTCTGCGTGGAGGCGAACGCCGCCGAATCGCAAGAACTCGGCAACTGGTCGATGCACTCCTTCGGCACGATCTTCTGCGAGGCGGGGGTGAGCGCGGTCACCGGCGAGGTGCGCGTCCGCCGCCTGCTCGGGTCATTCGACTGCGGCCGGATTCTCAACGCCAAGACGGCGGCTAGCCAGTTCCGCGGCGGCATGATCATGGGCCTCGGGATGGCGCTGATGGAGGAGACGCTGTTCGATGCGCGCAGTGGCCGGGTGATGAACCCCAGCCTGGCCGACTACCACGTGCCGGTGCAGATGGACGTGCCGGAGATCGAGGTGATGTGGACCGATATTCCCGACCCGCGCACGCCCATGGGGGCCCACGGCGTCGGTGAGATCGGCATTACCGGCGTCGGCGCGGCGGTGGCCAATGCGGTCTACAACGCTTGCGGAAAGCGTGTTCGCGATCTGCCGATCACGCTGGACAAGCTGCTGTAGCCGATCGACGACGGTTTCGGTTTGTGCGGTTTTTGCGCATGATTGGCGGCACCGTTTTCCGCGCCCGACGTTTACCGTCGGCGCGCACTGCCGAGGACCGAAATCGTCATGAAAGGAATCGCATTGGGAGTGTCGCTGCTGTTGCTGGGCTCGTCGAGTGTGGCGCTGGCGGAGGACGATGACGTCGATGTGCGCGATACCGTCGATCCGATCGTCGCGTCGTTGATGCAGCAGCAGAGCATCCCCGGCATGGCGGTGGCGGTGGTACGGCCGCAGGGCGTGCAGATTCTGAACTACGGCGTCGCCGATCGTGACGACGGCACCCCGGTCGACGGCGATACCCTGTTCGAGATCGGCTCGCTCAGCAAGATCTTCACCGCCACGCTGGCCACGCTTGCCGCCGTCGAGGGCAAGCTCGATCTGGATGCGCCGGTCAGCCGTTATCTGCCGACGCTCGAGGGCAGCGCGTTCGACCGGATCAGCGGGCGCAACCTGGGCACGCACACCACCGGCGGGCTGCCGCTGTTCGTGCCGGACGAGGTGACCGACCGCGACTCGCTGATGACCTGGTACCGACAGTGGCAGCCCAGCGAAGCGATCGGCGAGGTACGCACCTACTCCAACCTGGGCATCGGCCTGCTGGGCGTCGAGACTGCCGCGAGCCTCGATCAGGGGTTCGTGCCGGCGATGCGGGCTCGGGTGCTGGAACCGCTGGGATTGCAGCACACCTGGTACGACGTCCCCGAGGCGCAGATGGCGCACTACGCCATGGGCGAAGACAAGCAGGGCGAGCCCATTCGCGTGGCGCCCGGGGTGCTCGATGACGAGGCCTACGGCGTCAAGACCACCGCGGGCGACCTGGCCCGGCTGGTGCAGGCCAATCTCGGCCTGCTCGAGATCGACGACGACCTGCAGCAGGCGATCGACATCACGCGCCAGGGCAATTTCCAGGTCGGCGACATGACCCAGGATCTGATCTGGGAGCAGTACCCGCTGCCGGTCTCGTTCGATACGCTGCTGGCGGGCAACGGCTACGACATGATCCTGAAACCCAACGCGGCCAAGGCGATCGAGCCACCGCAGGCGCCGCGGGATGACGTCTGGATCAACAAGACCGGCTCCACCAACGGCTTCGGCGGCTATGTGGTTCTCGTGCCCGGCAAGCAGGTCGGGCTGGTCATGCTGGCCAACAGGAACTATCCCAACGATGCGCGAGTGCAGGCGGCCTACGAGATGCTGTCGAAGCTGAACGTGGTCGACGGTGGCGATGCGCGGCAATGAGTTCGCCGAACTGCAGGCATTTCTCGCCGTTGCCGAGCAGGGCAGCTTCGTTCGCGCGGCGGAGGCGCTGCAGGTCTCGCCATCGGCCCTGAGCCAGACCATCAAGGGGCTCGAGGCGAGGCTCGACGTCCGGCTGTTTCATCGCACCACCCGCCGGGTCGGGTTGAGTCAGGCGGGGGAGAGACTGCTGGCCCGCCTGAAGCCGGCGGTGGAGGAGGTCGAGGCGGCCGTCGCCGATGCCGCCGAGCTCGGTGAGCGGCCCCAGGGCCGATTGCGCCTTCATGCCTTCCGGGTCGGCTACCAGCTCTATCTGGCACCTCTGCTGGCCCGCTTTGCCGAGGCGTATCCCGATATCGAACTGGACCTGACGCTGGACGATCAGCCGGTCGACATGATCGAAGCGGGCTTCGACGGGGCGATCCGGCTCGGCGAACTGCTCGAGCAGGACATGATCGCGATGCCGCTGGGCGCGACCCTGCGCCACTGCGTGGTCGCGTCACCGGCGTACGTGAAGCGCCACGGCAAGCCCGTCACACCCTCCGACCTGCACCGGCACCGCTGCATCAATTGGCGCTGGCCGGGGCAGATGCATCCGTACCAATGGGAGTTCCATCGCGACGGCGGCTGGTTTCGGGTCGCCGTCCATGGTCCGCTGATCATCAACGATCTCAGAGCCATGCTCGAGGCGGCCGTCAACGGCGTCGGCATCGCCTTCACCGTCGATGCCTGGGCAGCCCCGTTGATCCGCGAGGGGCGCCTGGTGACCATGCTCGACGAGTGGTGCGCGCCGTTCGACGGATTCTACTTCTGCTACCCGCGTCAGCGTCACCACCTGGCCGCGATGCGGGTCTTCATCGACTTCCTCAAGCGGAACGCCTGAGGCGCCAGCGCCCGGGTCAGGCCTTCGCACGGGACGCCCCGTGCAGGGGCAGACGGAGCGTGGCGATCAGGCCGTGGGGCTGGCGGTTGGCGAGCGTCAACTCGCCGCCATGGAAATGCACGATGGCACGGCTGGCGGCCAACCCCAAACCGTATCCGCCGGTGTGAGGGTTGCGTGACGGCTCCACCCGGTAGAACGGGGCGAACAGCCTTGGCAGGCTCTCTGGCGGAACGCCGGGCCCCTGATCCTGGACCGTAATGACGACATCTCGTTGGGATACCCTCAAGTTGACCTCGGCATGGCCGCCATACTTGACCGCATTGTCGATCAGATTGGTCAGGGCTCGCGTCAAGGCCAGCGGTTGACCGTCGTAGACGACGCGATCTCCCGGTCGGAAACGAACATCCTTGCCGGTGTCCCGGAAGTTGTCGATAACGGTGTGGAGCAGCTCACCGAGCTCGAAGCGGGTCATTTCCTCGGGGCGGGATTCCAGTTGAAAATATGACAGGCAGGATTGGACCATGGATTGCAGCTCGTCGATGTCGGCCATGATCTTGTCGCGTTGCCGTTCGTCGTCGACAAGCTCACTGCGCAGCTTGAGTCGTGTCAAAGGCGCCCTGAGGTCATGAGATATCGCCGAAAACATCTCGATGCGGCCGTCCAGTAATCTCTGAATCTGGACCTGCATGGCGTTGAATGCGGAGAGCGCCTCCCTGATTTCCAGGGGGCCACGAATTGCCAGTGGTTGGGTTCGAGCACCAATCCCAAAACGCTCGACGGCATCCGCGAAAGAGCGAAGTGGCCTTGCCACTCTCAGACCAAAAAACCAGGAAATGGCGATGGTCGAGACAAGTATGAAAAAGCCGGTGACCAGCGCTCGTGATGTCGAACTCAGTCCCCAGAGTTTCGAGGGAGTATCGAACATCATCCATGAGTGATCCTCAAGCCGAATCGCGATTGCATAGAATCGCTGTTCGGGTGGAGGTGATAAGGATGCCCATCCTTTTTCGTTAGGGCCGACGGTCAGGATTTCACTATCGGGATAGTCCAGTATTCTTCTGATTTCAGGCCAGGAATCGGTGTCGTCATTCTTTTCCGGTGTGGGTATGGGAAGATCGTTGCGGTCGGAGAACCAACTGACGTTTATTCCGTTTCCTGACACCTTGTCTTTGAGGGCGTTCCGCTGAGAGGGCGATAGATAATTGAACGTCTTGGCAATACTTCCTGCCACCACAAGCTGGTCGATGTCCTGGATCGGTGGGTTGGCCCAGGTGCCGGAGAACCTGAGGAAGGTAAGGTTCATGATCAGGGCGATCAATATGGCAACGATGACGTTGAAGATGAACCAGCCATTGAGGCTGCCGATGAAACGCTGTCTCGTGGTCATGATCGATGGACCGCTGGCGAGAACAGATAGCCCATGTTACGAACCGTCTTGATGATCTCGGGCCTTCGGGGGTCGGTCTCCAGCTTGCGGCGCAACCGGCTGACGAGAACATCGATGCTTCTGTCGAACACCTCATGAGCCGAGCCTTTGGTGTAGTCCAGTAGTTGATCGCGCGACAACAGTTGCCCCGGACGACTGAGAAAGGTCATCAACAGTGCGAACTCTCCTCCGGATAGGGGAATCAATGTTTGATCCGGGCGGCGCAACTCACGGCGTGCGACATTGAGCCTCCAGTGTCTGAACTGCAGCGAGGAAGAGGAGCATGCCTGGCTGTCAGTCCTTTCCGTTACCCGCCGGAGAACCGCTCGAACCCTCGCCAGAAGTTCTCGTGGCTCGAACGGTTTGGTAACGTAGTCATCGGCCCCCAGTTCCAACCCGACGACTCTCTCTGTTGTCTCCGATACTGCCGTCAACATGATAATAGGTATCGAAGACTGCTCTCTCATTCTTCGACAAATACTGATGCCATCTTCGCCAGGAAGCATGATGTCGAGAATGATGATGTCGAACGTGGACTCTGCCAGTTTTCGATCCAGTTCCTGGCCGGATGAGGCGGTTTCTATCTCGATATCATAGCGACCGAAGAAAGTGGTCATGAGCTCGAGAAGATCGATGTCGTCATCGACGACCAGGAGTCTCGTCATTGTCTGTTCCTCTGGTTCGCTTTTACCCGTCGCCGGGATAGCGTCGAATGTATCGATTCGTGATTGATATGTCTGTTCGGAAACACTGCAGAGATAACCTGGAAAGATCGTCATGCCACTATTCATTCCAACATGATTTCACGGCCTTGTGTCCAGCTATCTTTGTTGGGGAGAAAACAGTGTACGTTCCATCGAACTCGAGACTTTCCTCTGTACTATTGTCTGCGACCGGCGCTTTCGCCGCACTTTGGGCTCCTGGGGCAGCGGCGCAGGACGAACCGGTCGGTGATGATGGCGCCGGTCAATGGCGCCGGTCAATGGCGCTTGGGAGTGATGGGAGCGATCTCCGATGACGCCTATGCGGGTGCCGACGCGAACACCAGCGTCCTGCCGCTGATCTATTTCGATGGCCGGCGGCTGTTTTTCCACGCAACGGAAGGTGGTGTCCACCTCTATCGTAGCGGTGCCTTCACCCTGGACGCTTTACTGTCGCTAGGCGGACAGGAGATGGACCCGGACGATCTCGGACGACGGGAACTGGCGGCAGCCGGTGTCGACCGAGACCGGCTGGATGATCGTGATCGCAGCTATTACGCCGGTCTCGCTGGCGCCTGGAAGACGCCATTCGGTGTGCTGGGGGCACGAGCGCAGACGGACATATCGGGCAACGCCGAGGGCGAGCGCTACCATGGGTACTACGCCTATCCTTGGCAGACAGGCGACTTGCGAATCACCCCCAGCCTGGGGGTTACCTATCTCTCCGGCAGGGTCACCGATTACTACTTCGGGGTCGATACGAATGAGAGCCTTGATGGCGGCTACGCCTATTATCCCGATGCCGCGCTCATTCCTGGTGTCGGCCTCGATCTCGCCTACTCGTTGAATCGGGACTGGGCTGTCTACGCCGGCCTGGAATACCAGCACTATCCCGATGACATTGCCGACAGCCCACTGATCGAGGACGACCATGCCGTTTCCTTCCAGAGCGGGATCAGCTACTCGTTTTGAGGGGGAGGGGCGGTATCTGCTGTCGATGGCACCCTCGGAAGCCCTCGATCTTCCCATCGAGGTCATGCCGGGTAACCGCTTGCTGGCCCTGCTGTGCCCCGATCCGGCGCACAGTTCTCGGCTCTGTTTCGTCCATGTGGAGCTGGGCGACCGGGAGCCGGATTCAGGAGGCGACGACGAAGGTATCGTCAGCATGGATCTGCATCGCACCTGCCTGATGCCCTCGCGGGGCATCTCCCTGGCCTTGAGGCGGTGCGCCTTTCCCGTCAACGATGACGGCGGCTTCGGTTTCGGCTCCGATGGTGGGGTGGGGGGACAGCCGGCCTCGACATGCCCTTCGCCCTGCTGGGTCGGCGGCTTCTGGCGCCAAGCTCCCTCTCGGCCGACCGCCACGATCCTGCGGGAAAACGCCGATGCCGATACCGGGTTCGGGACGAGCGCCGCACCTTTGATGCTGAGAAATGACGACCTGACATGGTGGCTCGACCCGCACCTCGTCGATCGCACGGCGCTTCTTCGGCGGCTGTCGAAGCGGCGAGGTCCCGAGGGGTGAGCGATTCCCGGGCTCGTCGCCGCTTTTGTCCGATTATGTCTATTCAGCTTCATAACGCATGAACATTTTCCCCGATTATCGTTCTGTCATTACTCAATAGACTGCTCCTCGTCGGTCGTGCCGTTGCACGACCCTTCATGAGACGGAGTAGTTACCATGACGGAACTGACAGACAAGGTCGTGCTGATCACTGGTGCGAGTAGCGGCATCGGCGAAGCCACCGCACGCCATCTGGGGGCGCGAGGGGCCCGACTGATGCTGGGGGCGCGTCGCGTCGACCGGCTCGAACGTCTGGCCGGCGAGATACGCGAGCGCGGTGGCGAGGCCAACTGGCGCCAGCTCGATGTCACCTCCATCGATTCCATGCGCGGCTTCGTCACCGCAGCGCAGGAAACCTATGGCCGCGTCGACGTCATCATCAACAATGCCGGCGTCATGCCGCTTTCGAAACTCGAGATGCTCAAGCTCGACGAGTGGAACCGGATGATCGACGTCAACATTCGCGGTGTCCTCCACGGTATCGCGGCGGTGCTACCGGTCATGCAGGACCAGAAGGCGGGGCAGGTCATCAATCTCTCCTCCATCGGCGGACATGCGGTCTCGCCCACCGCGGCCGTCTACAGCGCGACCAAATTTGCCGTGGGGGCGATCTCCGAAGGGCTGCGCCAGGAGGTGGGGGGCGACATCCGCGTGACCGTGATCAGCCCCGGTGTCACCGAATCCGATCTTGCCGACTCGATCACCGATCCGACTGCCCAGGAGACGATGAGAACCTTCCGCCAGGGCGCCATACCGGCCGAGGCCATTGCCCGATCGATCGCCTTCGCCATCGAACAGCCGGCCACCGTCGATGTCAGCGAAATCATCGTGCGCCCCACGGCCAGTCCCTACTGACCTTGGCCGCTGGATCGGACACCCGAAAGGGAGGAAGCGAGATGACGTCGACGACACTGGGAATATCATGTTGCTACGGGGCGCTGTGGCTCTCGGCGGCGCTGTTCGCTCTCGAACCGGCCCATGCCGCCGGCGAGCGGGAGCGCCTGGAGACGGGAAGAGAAGTGATCGAGCGCCTCAACTAGGGGCAGCCCCAGCCCGCGCTGGAGGCCATGCGCGAGGAGTTTCCCTTCCTCGCCGATGCCACCCAGGGCTATGCGCTGGGTGAGGTGTGGGGCCGCGAGGTGCTGGATGATCGCACGCGACAGCTGATCACTGTCGGTGTCTTCGCCGCTCTCGGCCAGCCTGCCTACATGAAGATTCACGCCGGTTACGCCCTGAATGCCGGTGTCAGCGAGGCAGAGTTGAAGGAGGTCATCTACCTGACGACCGTCCATGCCGGGTTTCCGCCGGCCATCGCGGCATCCGTCGCTCTGTCCGAGCTGTTCGAGGAGCGGCGCCAGCTTGTCGAGGCGGGGCCATGACCGGCCGCGTCCGGCATTTCCGTGGCTACCGAAAAACGTGCATCGGCATCTTCGCTGCCGCGCTCGGCTTTGGGGCCCAAGCATCCGCAGAGAATCACGAGGGGGTCACCGACATGACGGATCGAACCTACGTTGGCTTATGGGCGACGGCAGACGGTCACGTCCGCCACGAGCTACTACCGAATGGCCGCTACGACGAGGCCAGGGGGACGCGGGAGAGTGCCTACCAGGGCCGATATGAAATCACCGGCGACCACATCGAGTACTGGGACGACACCGGCTTTACCGCCGATGGCGATTTCATCGATGGTGTCCTGCACCACGGCGGGATGGTGCTCTATCGGCAGGAGGCGCCGCCAACAGCGAGATAGAGCGGCGAAAAGCCAGACATGGGTCGAACGGATCGCCCGCCCTGGTTCGTCCAGGGCGGGCGGCGTTTTTCACGGAGGGTGGCGATTCGGTTCAGCTGCCGCTGGTTTCCGGTTCCGAGCTTGGCACCGGCGTGGTGGTCAAATCCGGCTCGCTCAGCTCCAGCAGCTCACGTGACATGGCGCGAACGTCGTAGAGCAGCTGCGGGTTGTCGGTCAGTGCCTTGCCATAGGAGGGGATCATCGACTTCAGCTTGGCCTGCCACGCTTCGCTGGACACCTGGTCGGGGAAGACCTTCTCGAGCAGTTTGAGCATGATCGACGGTGCCGTCGAGGCGCCCGGCGATGCGCCCAGCAGTGCGGCGATGGAGCCTTCCGCACCGGTTACCAGTTCGGTGCCGAACTGCAGGGTGCCGCCCTTGCCCTCGATATCCTTGATCGTCTGCACTCGCTGGCCGGCGGTCCACAGTTTCCAGTCGTCGCGGTTGGCCTCGGGATAGTAGTTCTGAAGCTCCTTGAACTGGCCGCTTTCCGACATGCGAAGCTGGCTGATCAGATATCGCACCAGATCCAGGTTGTTGATGCCGACCTTGGTCATCGGCCACAGGTTGTTGGGCGTGATCGAGCGCACCAGATCGGTCCAGGAGCCGTTCTTGAGGAACTTGCTCGAGAACGTCGCGAAGGGGCCGAACATGATCGCCGGCGTACCGTCGAGGATGCGCTTGTCGATATGGGGCACCGACATGGGCGGCGAGCCGGCCGGCGCCAGCCCGTAGACCTTGGCGTCGTGCTTGGCGACCACTTCCGGGTTGGTGGTGTAGAGGAACTGGCCGCCGACCGGGAAGCCCCCGTACATCCGGGCTTCGGGAATGCCGGACTTCTGCAGCAGTGGCAGGGCCGCACCGCCCGCGCCGATGAAGACGAAGCGGGCGTTGACGCTGCGCTCGTTCTCGCCGTCGCTGGTGTTGGCCACGGTGACTTTCCAACTGCCGTCCGCATTGCGCTTGAGGTCGCGCACCTGCGTGTTGACGGAGAGATGGAAATTGTCGCGGCGGGCCAGCGAGTTCATCATCTGGCGGGTGATCTCGCCGAAGTTGACCTCGGTGCCGATCGGCATGCGGGTCGCGGCCACGGGTTCGTCGGTATCGCGCCCCGTCATGACCAGCGGGATCCATTCCGAGATCTTCTTGGGATCGTCGGAGTACTCCATGCCGGCGTAGAGCGGGCTTTCCCGCATCGCCTCGAAGCGTGTCTTCAGGAACGACACGCGCTCGCCACTCCAGACGAAGCTCAGGTGCGGCACGGTGTTGATGAAGGAGCGCGGGTTGGCCAGCACGCCTTCACGGACCTGGCTGGCCCAGAACTGGCGCGACACCTCGAACTGCTCGGTAATGCCGATGGCACGCTGGATGTCGACGCTACCGTCCGGCTGCGGCGAGGTGTAGTTCATCTCGGCGAAGGCCGAGTGGCCGGTGCCGGCATTGTTCCAGACGTTGGAGCTCTCTTCGGCCGCCTTGTCCAGGCGCTCGTAGAGGTGGATGGTCCAGTCGGGCTGTAGTGACTGGAGCAGGGTTCCCAGGGTGGCGCTCATCGTGCCGCCGCCGATGAGAACGACGTCGACGTTTTGGGTCTCGCCGGATTCGGCGCCAGTCTGGGTCTGCAGGCTGGAGACGAATGTCATGCCGTGACGCAATTTCATGAAGGTTCTCTGTCTGATGGATACGGACAGGCGCGAACGCGACTAGGACGACAGTTTAATGAGGTCGCGGCGTTAGTGCCATGACTATGACAGAGGCGGCGCGGATGGGAGGTCGCCGTTTGGTATGTTTATTCTTTCCAATCAGTAAGTTGAGAGAAAAAGATGAACTTCCTACAGATTTGAAGGAAGAAACCCCGCACCGCCGGAGGGCGGTACGGGGTCATGGCGTCGCGGGTCGGGTGTCAGGTGTCGGTCCGGGACTCGCCGGCGACCGGGCCGCTTGGTTCGATCGCTGCCTCGGAGGGCGCATCGCCCTCCTTTCGCTCTGCCTTCACCGCCTGCTCGAAAGTGGTCGGCTCCGGTCCGCCGCCGACCAGCTCCAGTGAATTGGCGGTGCGGCGGCGCAGGTCGCGCAGCAGCGCCGGGTTGTCCGCCAGTTTCTGGCCGTAGGAGGGAATGATCTCGTGCAGTTTTTCCTGCCACGCCGCGCTTTCGACCTGCTGCGGGAAGACCCGGTTCAGCAGGCGCAGCATGATCGGCGGCGCGGTAGAGGCGCCCGGCGAAGCGCCCAGCAGTGCCGACATGGTGCCATCTTCCGACGCGACCACTTCGGTGCCGAACTGCAGCACGCCACCCTTTTCGGGGTCGTTCTTGATGATCTGCACGCGCTGACCGGCGGTCCACAGCTTCCAGTCATCGGGATTCGCCTGCGGGTAGAACTGCTTCAGCGCCTTCATCCGATCGTCGTCGGACTGCATCACCTGGCCGACGAGATACTGGACCAGATTGAAGTTGTCCATGCCGACTTCCATCATCGGCCAGGTGTTGCTGAAGGTCATCGAGCCGAACAGGTCGGTCCAGGAGCCATTTTTCAGGAACTTGCTGGAGAAGGTCGCGAACGGCCCGAAGAAGATTGCCGGCTGGCCGTCGAGCATTCGAGCGTCCATGTGCGGCACGGACATCGGCGGAGAACCTTCCGCGGCGAGGCCGTAGGCTTTCACCCGATGCTGGGCGACTACGTCCGGGTTGGTGGTGTAGAGGAACTGGCCGCCGACCGGGAAGCCGGCGTACTGCTCGGCTTCGGGAATGCCGGAGGCCTGCAGTAGCGGTAGTGCGGCGCCGCCGGCACCGATGAACACGTAGCGGGCGTTGACGCTGTGTTCCTTTTCGCCATTGGCGAGATCGGCGACGGTGACTTTCCAGGTACCGTCGTCATTGCGATCCAGGCCGCGCACTTCGCTGTTGAGCGAGAGCGTGAAATGGTCGTTGTCACCGAGCGAGTGGATCAGCTGGCGGGTAATCTCGCCGTAGTTGACCTCGGTACCGATCGGCATGCGGGTCGCGGCAATGGGCTGATCCCCATCGGCGCCGTCCATGACCAGCGGCAGCCACTGGCGGATGGTGTCACGATCTTCGGTGTACTCCATCTGCTCGTAGAACGGATGCTGGTGCATCGCGGCATAGCGTGCGCGCAGGAAGTTGACGTGGTTGTCGCCCCACACCAGGCTCATGTGCGGCATGCTGGTGATGAAGGACGCCGGGTCGTGCAGTACGCCCTGGTCGACCTGATGGGCCCAGAACTGGCGCGAGACCTCGAAGTCCTCGGTGACCTTGATGGCGCGGTCGATGGCGACGCTGCCGTCCTCGAGCTGCGGCGTGTAATTCATCTCGCAGAAGGCCGAGTGGCCGGAACCGGAATTGTTCCACGCGTTGGAGCTCTCTTCCGCGACTTCACCGAGGCGCTCGAACAGGGTGACATTCCAGTTCGGCTCCAGCTCCTGGAGATAGGTGCCGAGCGTTGCGCTCATCGTGCCGCCACCGATCAGAACGACATCGACGGGTGTCTCGTCGGCGGCCATCAGTGCCGACGAGATCGTCAACAGGCCTACTCCTGCCGCCATGCTGCGATAAAGTTTCATTGAATGATCCCTGATTCCTGAATGAAGTCGATCGCGATCACACTGATCCCTCAATCATCGATGAAAAAATGATTGGATCATGATCGAAGGACTGTCACGAAAGTGTCGTGTCGATGATGCCGACATCACGTTCTGAAGCATTCTGCGATGCAGACAATGTGATCTGCCGCGGGCGAGAGTCGGGCGATATTCTAGGGAGCGGAGGTAGCGCTGTAAATTGTCGCAGGGTGCATGAAGCCGCGCGGATTTAAACGATGATTTTATAAATTTAATATTCAGGTCGAGAGCGTGCGTGCCATCATGGAATCATCGGATTTCCTAACAATACTGAAAGCTTTTCAGTGTTGTTTTTAAACTAGATGAACTAAAAAAATTTCAGGTGTGACAAAAAGGAGAGCACTCGAATGCGATGGAAAATCCGCTGTTTCGTCGCGGCACTTGGTGTACTGGCAGTCAGCGGATGCGCTCGACAGGAGCTGGCCGCGCCCCATGAATCGGCCATCACTGCCATTCGATACCAGGTCGGTCCCTGCCATGGAACTTGCCCGGTCTATCGTGTCGAGCTTCAGCAGAATGGTGCGACACGCTTCATCGGCGAGCGCTATACCGCCGTCGAGGGCGAGCGGATGACAACCGGCGACCCGGAGCGTTTTGCGCTGGTGAAACAGCGTCTCTCGGCCTGGCAGCCAACCATGGGTACCACGCTGAAGACGGCCGAGACGCCGCGTTGCGGGCCGCGGGCAACGGATTTCTCCCACTACACGGTGACCTGGATACGCCGCGACGGTGAAACGGCGGTGCTTGAGCATGATAGCGGCTGCCGGTCGGATGACGCGCGCCAGCTCACCGCTGTACTGCAGTCGCTTCCCGAGACGTTGCAGATCGCGAACTGGGTGCAGCCTTGAACCCCGAACGTCGGCGTGTCGTCGCGGCAGGCATGGCGACGCTCTCCTTTCGACCATTCCGTGCTTGACGGCCATCGTTTCGTTTAGCATGCTAATAAGGTCTCGCGACAAAACGTCGCAGGGCATCCCATTACCGAAGGAGTGGTCATGAAAGCGTTCAACAAGCTGTTTTCGATGTTGGCCGCCATCGTCGTCTCCGCCGTGTTGCCGTTTTCCATGGCAGCGGAGAGCGAGGCCAGCCAGCACCAGAATTCCTATAGCGGTAGCAGTGTCACCACCTCCGTTACCAGCGAGAGCAAGCAGGACGACGAATCCGCCTAGCAGTGACGGGCAGGCGTCGTGGCGAGGTAACGGGTGAGCAGCCAGCGTGAACGAGAGGCCCCGGCGTCGATACGATGCCGGGGCCTCTTTGCGTCGGTGCCTGCGCTTGCCGGGGCGAGCGAACCGGCGGCAGGTGCCTGGGGAAGCAGGTGCTCTGGGGCTAAAGTCGGCTGGTGGCGGGTCCCGGCGCGGGCGAGGATAAGCCTCTTTCCGTCGGAGCCGAGCCCATGCCTGTCTATGCCTATTTCGACGCGGTACCGAGTCTGCCGGACCGGAATCGTCACTGGATCGCGCCAAGCGCTCACGTCATTGGCCAGGTCGAACTCGGGGAGGATGTGGGGATCTGGTTCAACGTGGTGATCCGTGGCGACAATGATCGCATCGTGATCGGCGCGGGCAGCAATATCCAGGAGGGATCCATGCTGCATACCGATCCCGGTTTCGTGCTGCGTGTCGGTCGTGGCTGTACCGTTGGTCATCACGCGATCCTGCACGGCTGCACCCTGGGCGACAACACGCTGATCGGCATGGGGGCTACCGTGCTCAACGGCGCCGAGATCGGCAGCAACTGCCTGGTCGGTGCCAATGCGTTGGTGACCGAAGGCAAATCCTTTCCCGACAACTCGCTGATCGTGGGCGCGCCGGCAAAAGCCGTGCGCACGTTGGACGACAAGGCGATCGAGGGGTTGAAAGCGTCGGCCGCGCACTATGTCGAGCGCTGGCAGGCGTTCTCCCGCGGGTTGAAACCGCTCGATCTAGATTGAAGCGCCGGAGATCGAGCGAGGTGCGAGCCCGCTCTCTCCCGTTGGCTGGTCGAATGCCGGGGGGCTTTTGCCCGAGCTCCTCGCGCCGGCGATGTTGTTGGCGTTTGCGGTAACTTCCCCCGTTCATGTCTACAGTGTGCTGGCGGGACTGCAAAAGACCGGGCCAGGAGAGTGCCATGACGAACCACTACACGACGGACGAACCGGATCGCGAAGCCCTGCGTGCCATCCCGGGGCCTGTCGTGGTCGAATTCGGCGCGCCCTGGTGCCCCTGGTGTCAGGCTGCCCGGCCACGGATCGACGAGGCGTTCGCGGGCCACGAAGGCCTGACGCACTTCAAGATCGAGGATGGCAAGGGCCGCCCGCTGGGCCGAGCTTTCCGGGTCAAGCTCTGGCCGACGCTGATCTTCCTGCGGGATGGTGAGGAGGTCGCGCGCTGCGTGCGTCCGGAATCGGCGGAGTCCGTGAAGCAGGCGCTGGCAAGAATCGTCACATGAGGGTGAGGGTTTCCGCTACGCTTGGCATCATCCAGCCGTGCTTTGATCGATCGAGAGGGGAAGACTCGTGGCCGCAGGCAGTTTACTGACACTACTCGACGACATCGCCACGCTGCTCGACGACGTATCCCTGATGACCAAGGTCGCTGCCAAGAAGACGGCAGGGGTGCTGGGGGACGATCTGGCGCTCAATGCCCAGCAGGTCACCGGCGTTCGTGCCAATCGGGAGCTGCCGGTCGTCTGGGCGGTAGCGAAAGGGTCGCTGCGCAACAAGCTGATTCTGGTCCCCGCGGCGCTGCTGATCAGCGTCGTCGCTCCCTGGCTGATCACGCCGCTGCTGATGCTGGGGGGCGCGTTTCTCTGCTACGAAGGGGCGGAAAAACTGGCCCACAAGTTTCTGCACGACGGAGGAGAAGCGAGCAAGGAGGCGGTGCGGGCCGCGGCGCAACTGAAGTCGAAAGAGGAGCGCCTGGCTTTCGAGAAGGAGAAGATCAAGGGAGCGGTTCGTACCGACTTCATCCTCTCGGCGGAGATCATCGCCATCACGCTCGGCTCGGTGGCCAGCGCCAGCTTCCTGCAGCAGGTCGCGGTGCTGGCGATCATCGCCGTCGCCATTACCGCCGTGGTCTATGGCCTGGTGGCAGGTATCGTCAAGCTCGACGATCTCGGCCTCTATCTCACCGAGCGTGCCACGCGCGTCGCCCAATCGATCGGCCGTGCCATCCTGTGGGCGGCACCCTACCTGATGAAGCTGCTGTCGATCGTCGGCACCATCGCGATGTTCCTCGTCGGCGGCGGTATTCTGACCCACGGCATCCCCTTCATTCACCACGGCATCGAGGATCTCGCCGAGGCGCCCGGCGAGATCCCGGGTGTCGGCACGATCATTCAACCGCTGACGCCCATGCTGTTGAATCTCGGTTTCGGCCTCCTGGCCGGTGCACTGGTGCTTGGCGCGGTCTTGCTGATCAAGAAGTTCCGATCCGGTAGCAGCCACTGAGGCGAGCCATAGCTGGCTCACCTCAGCGACAGTCACCGAGCAGCGCGCGCTCCAGGGCGAACACGTGGGCGTCCTCGAACCCCAGCTCGCGCAAGGCGGCGGCCAGATTGAGCAGGTAGTCGCGATTGGGACCGCTGGGACCGTGGGATTCGGCGATCTGGCGCGCGATGGCCGCTTCCTCGGCGGGGCCGAGATAGGCCGCGTTATCCTCCCCCGCCAGATAGACGACGCCTTCGGTCCGTTCGACCTCTCCCGAGGGTGCGTCCTCGAACGTCATCTCGGTCACCACGCGCAGGTAGCCATTCTTCTCTCGAACATCCAGCGGTTCGAACACCCGGGGGGAAATGCGGTAGGCCATGCCGTGGCAGACGGCGTCGTCTTCCGGCACCAGTGTCACCACTCTTCCCGGTGCTTCCGGCGTACCGCGATGATCGTGAGAGCCTTGCCAGAAGCGACGCGTCCAGCCGCGAATCGATGCCGGCCGGCGCTCCAGATAATCGAAATCCGCCTTCCAGATCAGTGAGCCGTAGCCAAAGAGCCATACCGACTCGTGCTTGTCGAAGTAGGTCATCCGGCGGTTGTGGGCGGTGGTGTCGAAGGACATGGGACTCCGTTGCATGACGCTGGCGAATGCGCAATATGCGGTGGCCGGGAGGAGATCTCAAGGCCGCCTCTCGCCCTCGCGCACGCGAATCAGCCAGCGGTCGATTTGACAGCGTGCCCGCTGCTGCCATGTTGAAAGTCCGTACTGCTTCGAGGAGACAACATGGCCCGCCAGAGACGAATCGTCGAAGTCCTGATGCAGCGTCACGGTCGAACCTTCGCCAGTGAACTCGGCGTCGACCTGCGCAAGAACACGCCGTCGCCGCTGTTCCGCCTGCTCTGCTATTCGCTGCTGACCAGCGCGCCGGTCAGTGCCGACCTGGCGATGCGAGGCGCCAGGGCAATGGCCGAAGCCGGCTGGACGACGCCACGGAAGCTGCAGGCGAGCGACTGGGCGAGTCGGGCGCGGGTGCTCAACGAAGCCGGCTACGCCCGCGTCGACGAGAAGACGGCCACGCAGCTGGCCGACATGAACGCCGAGCTGCTGGACACCTACGCTGGCGATTTGCGCCAGCTGCGGGAAGCGGCGGCGGGCAGCCCGAAAGCCCTGCGCAAGCGGCTCAAGACGTTCAAGGGGATCGGCGGTACCGGTGCCGATATCTTCCTGCGCGAGGTTCAGGCGGTATGGGATGAATGCTATCCCTACGCCGACAAGGCAGCACTTTCGGCGGCTGACAAGCTGGGGCTCAAGGCCGATGCGGGGAAGCTCGCCAACAAGGTGTCACGCGAGGACTACCCCAGGCTGATGGCCGCACTGGTTCGTTGCAAGCTGACCAGGGATAGCCAGGGCGTGCTGGAGGCGGCGCAAGCCTGACCGCCTACCACTGCCGTTCAGGGGCGCTCAGCCATTGGCTTACCGGGCCGATACCGTCGGTGCACCAGGGTTCGCTCAGTCGGGTGATGAAAAAGCGAGTCTGCTTGCCGAATGCCCGACTCAAGCGGGAGCGCAGGAATTCGATCGGATCGGTCGACTCGATCAGCCACGTCGTGCGGAACAGTGCAATGGAGTCGAATCGCCGGAGCATCGACTCCAGGCGATGACGATCCATCCTTCCCAGCGGCCTGTCGAAGGTCAGGCAGTAGATACCCATGGCGTGCTCCTTGCTGCCGAATTAACCAGATCCAGTTCAGGGTAGCTCGTTCGGGGATCGATTGTCCTTATCGCGGATGAAGTCGGGAAGCCCCCGGTGACGCCGGCCGGCCAGGTGGCTCAGGGCACGGCAGGGTCCTTCGTGGCGGGTTCGTCGTCCGCCCGGGGCAGGATCAGGTTGAGAATGATCGACGCCAGCGCCCCCGGGATCAGGCCCGACTCCAGCAGCACGCCGATCTGCTGCGGGGCGCCCTGGTAGAGCCCGCTCTGGGCCGGCAGGCCGATCGCCAGCGCCAGCGATACGCCGACGATCAGCATGTTGCGCTTGTTGAACCTGGCGCGAGAGAGCATCTTCACTCCGGCGCTGGCGATCATGCCGAACATGATGATCACCGCGCCGCCCAGCGCCGCCGCCGGGATGGCCGATACCAGGGCTCCCAGCTTCGGCACCAGCCCCGCAAGAACCAGAAAGCCGCCGCCGAGCGCGACGACAAAGCGGCTGGCGACCCCGGTGAGCGCCACCAGGCCGACGTTCTGGCTGAAGCTGATCTGCGGGAAGGCGCCGAACAGTGCGGCAAAACTGCTCGAGAGCCCGTCGGCCATGACGCCGCCGGACAGCTCCCGCGCTGTCGGTTCGCGCTCGGCACCGCCGATCGCCGTGCCGGAGATGTCGCCGATCGATTCGGCGCAGGTGACCACGGCCATCAGCGTGATCGCCAGGATCGCCGCCGGATCGAAGGCAAGGCCGATCTCGAAGGGGATCGGAAGCTGGAACCAGCCGGCCTCGGCGACGCGGGAAAAATCGAGCAGGCCCATCGGTGCCGCCGCCACGCAGCCGACCAGGATGCCGATCAGCACCGCGGCCTCGGAGAGAAAGCCGCGGCAGAACTGGTGGAACGCCACGGTCACCACGAACACCAGCGTCGCCAGCAGCAAATGATGTGGTGCGCCGAAGTCCTCGGCGCCGACGCCACCACCGACGTAGGCAAACCCCACCGGCAGCAGCAGGATGCCGATCAGCAATACGAAGGTGCCCGATACCACCGGCGGGAAGAAGACGCTCAAGCGCCTGTAGCAGAGCCCCACCACCGCCATCGCCAGCCCACCGATCAGGGCGCCGCCGAACACCGCCGGCAACCCCTGGTTGGCGGCGATGGGAATCATCACCGGCACGAAGCCGAAACTGGTACCCATGACGATGGGCAGACGGGCGCCGAGAGGGCCGATGCCGAGCGTCTGGACCAGTGTCGCCACGCCCGCGACGAACATCGCCATCTGCACCAGGAACACCGTATCGGCACCCGAAAGCCCTGCCGCGCCAGCGATGATCAGCGGCACCGCGGCGTTGCTGACGAACATGGCCAGCACGTGCTGTATACCAAGAGGGATGGCTTTTCGCAGTGGCGGAAAATAGTCGACGTCGCGTAACGGGTTTTTCTTAGCGTCCTGATTTTCTTCGAATTGATGCGATGAATCCGACCGTTCTGCGGTATCCAGGCTCATGATCGACTCCCACGTTGATTGTTTTTATCCGCTCTTGGGAAACTACTGTAGATTGTTTTTGTGTACAAAAAAACTGCCAATGGGGCGTCGCTCGCGACGGCCGCTTCAGCGCTGTTCGGCCTGGGGCCACCAGCGCGCCAAGGCGGACTCCGCCTGGCATTTGACCTCCTCGTCAATATAGATCGATACCGCCACCAGCGCGGCAGCCAGCACGCTGGCATCATCGGTATAGCCGACACCGGCAATGAAGTCGGGAATGGCATCCAGCGGCGAGATGAAATAACCGAGCGCACCGATGATGGTCGACTTGGCCCACAACGGCACATCGGGGCGCTTCAGCACGAAATAGAGCTGCAGCGCCTTCAGCGCCACCTCGCGGCCGGCGCGTTTGCCGAAGCGGGTCATCTTCCGCCAGAAGCGCTCGTCGCTGTAACTCTCGGCATGGCTTTCGAGCCTGCCAGCGCGAGCTTCGCTCTCGTCGGGAAGCGTATCCGCTGCCTGGTACTGACCCAGAGGCCCGGTGTCATCGTGAGGCAGCGAGGGGGTGCTGTTGGAGAATATGCGGGGAGGGCGGGGCATGGTCGGGCTCCATCATCACGAGCTGTCGCGGTAGTCTAGCGCACGTCGGCGCGTCTCGGCTTGCGGCGAGCTTGATCCGACGCTGGCGGCGACGTCATGATCGATCGATACGTATCGATAGTGAGAACTGACGATCGCCGACTGACGCTCAAGCACAATACCCATGGCGCCGAGGTTCGCCGTGCTTCATCTCGATGATAAGGACAACGACATGAACGAGACACTTTCGACCGAGGTCAACGTGCCCGCCATCGATGGCGAACGCCTCTGGCAGACACTGATGGAGCTGGCCGTGATCGGCGGCACGCCCAAGGGGGGCTGCAATCGCCAGGCGCTGACCGAGCTCGACCGCGAAGGTCGTGAACTGCTGATCCGCTGGTGCGAGGCCGAAGGCCTGGCCGTGCGCTTCGATGCCATCGGCAACCTCTTCGCTCGCCGCGATGGCAGCAACGCCGACGCCGACCCGGTCGTCATCGGCAGCCATATCGACACCCAGCCCACCGGCGGCAAGTACGACGGTTGCTTCGGTGTGCTGGCGGCACTTGAGGTCATCCGAACGCTCAACGCCAACGGCATCGGGACCGAACGGCCGATCGAGCTGGTTTCCTGGACCAACGAAGAGGGCTGCCGTTTCGCGCCCTGCATGATGGGCTCCGGCGTGTTTGCCGGTCAGCTCACGCTGGAAGATGCTCTGTCGCGAACGGATGTCGACGGCATCACCGCGGGCGAAGCGCTCGAGGCGATTGGCTACGTCGGGGACGATGCCAATCGCCCCGGCCGGTTTGCGGCCTATCTCGAAGCCCATATCGAGCAGGGGCCGATCCTCGAGGACGAGGGCAAGACCATCGGCGTGGTCACCGGGGCGCTGGGGCTGAAGTGGTTCGATGTCACGGTGACCGGCATGGCGGCCCACTCCGGCTCGACGCCGATGCATCTGCGCCGGGATGCGCTGCTGGGCGCGACCCGGGTGGTCGAAGCGGTCAACCGGATCGCGCTGGCGCACCAACCCGACGGCCGCGGGACGGTGGGGGCGTTTCAGCTGCTGCCCAACTCGCGCAACGTGATCCCAGGACAGGTGACGCTGAGCGTCGACTTCCGGCACAGCGAGGGCGAGGTGCTCGACGCGATCGTCACCGAGTTTCGCCAGACGCTGGACGCCATCGCCCGCGAGACCGGACTCTCCATCGAGATCGCACCCACCGCCGATTATCCGCCGCAGCATTTCGCCGCCGATTGCATCGCCGCCGTGCGTCAGGGTGCCCAGGCCAACGGCTATGCACACCGGGATATCGTCAGCGGCGCCGGGCACGATGCCGTCTTCATCGGCGACATCGCGCCGGCGGCGATGATCTTCATCCCCTGCGAGAAGGGGATCAGTCACAACGAGAGCGAGTACGCCGCGCCGGAAGATGTCACTGCCGGCGCCAACGTATTGCTGCACGCGACGCTGAACCTGGCTGGGCTTGCGGCCGGGGCGGCGGCATGAGCAGCGACGAGGACACCAGCATGCGCAATGTAACGACGACCGAGCTGGCCGATCTGACCGCCCTCGAGGCCCTGGCGCTGTTCGAGCGGGGCGAGCTCTCGCCGGTGGAGTTGACCCGGGACTGCCTGGCGCGCATCGAGCGCCACAACCCGGTCGTCAACGCCTTCTGCCATGTCGATGGTGAGGGCGCGCTGGCGGCTGCGCGGGCATCGGAAGCGCGCTGGCGGCGTCATGATCCGATGGGGCCGCTGGATGGCGTGCCCAGCACGATCAAGGATTTGACCCTCACCGTCGGCATGCCGACCCGCAAGGGCTCGACGACGACGTCGGCGGATGGCCCCTGGACGAGCGATGCCCCTTTCACGGCGCGGATGCGCGAGGCGGGTGCCGTGCTGCTGGGCAAGACCACCACGCCGGAGTTCGGCTGGAAGGGGGTGACCGACAACCCGCTTTACGGCATCACCCGCAATCCGTGGAATCCCGAGCTGACCGCCGGCGGGTCTTCCGGCGGCGCCGGCGCCGCCGCAGCGCTCAACCTGGGCATGCTGCACCAGGGCAGCGACGCCGGCGGCTCGATCCGGATTCCCTGCGCGTTCACCGGCACGTTCGGCATCAAGCCGACCTTCGGCTGGATCCCTCAATGGCCGGCCAGTGCCATGACGACCCTGTCGCACCTGGGGCCGATGACGCGCACGGCCGCCGACAGCGCGCTGATGCTCTCGGTGATCGCCCAGCCCGATGCGCGGGACGGCTACGCCGGTCCTGACTGTCCGCTCGACTGGCTGGTCGCCGCGCCGCGTCGACTGGACGGCATGCGCATCGCCTACAGCCGTGATCTGGGCTACGTCTCGGTGGCGCCGGACATCCTGCGCGCCGTGGAGGCGGCGGTCGAACGGTTGCGGGCGCTGGGCGCGGAAGTGATCGACGTCGATCCGGGGTTCGACTCACCCAAGGTGAGCTTCGATACGCTCTGGCACGCGGGTGCCTCGCGGCTGCTGGACGGCTTGAGCGACGCCCAGATCGAAGCGCTGGACCCGGGCCTGCGTGCCATCGCCGAGCATGGCAAGACACTGTCGCTGACCGATTACCTGGTCGCTCGCGAGCAGCGCGCGGCTCTGGTGGCGCGGATGGCCGAATTTCACCGCGAGTTCGATCTGCTGGTGACCCCGACGATGCCGTTGTCGGCCTTCGCCGCCGGTCATGAAGTGCCACCCGGCAGCGACTATGTCGACTGGGTGGACTGGACCCCGTTCAGCTACCCCTTCAACCTCACCCAGCAACCCGCTGCCTCGCTGCCCTGCGGTCTGGACGACAATGGTTTGCCGGTCGGTCTGCATCTGGTCGGTCCGCGCTATCGTGACGACCGCGTGATGGCCGTGGCCCGGCTGCTGGAAACGCAGCTGCCCAGGTTGGTGCCGCCGCTGGCGATGGCGTGACCCGACGAGCGACGGCGTGGTGCGGAAGGCGTGGTCGTCAGCCGCCCCGCGCCTCGCCCGGTGTCTGCCCGGTGGCGCGTTTGAACGCGCGGCTGAAGGCGGCCTGGGAACCGTAGCCCAGCTGCCAGGCGACTTGATCGATGGAGAGGCGTTTCTCGCGGATCCACTGCGTGGCGAGTCGCATCCGTAGCTGCGTCACGTAGCCCAGTGGCGAAACACCCAGGACAGTGCGGAAGCGCTCGGCGAAGGCCGAGCGTGAGCTGCCCATTTCCGCCGCCATGTCGGCCACGCTCCAGTGGCGTCCCGGTTGGCGATGGACGGCCGCGATCACCTTGCCCAGGCGTGGGTCGCGCAGCGCCTCGACCCAGCCGCCGATCTCCGCACAGCCGCATTCGACCCAGCCGCGTACGATACTGGCGGCCACCACGTCCGCCAGCCGCGACAGGATGCCGGCAGCGCCGGCCCGGCTCAGGCTCGCCTCGCGCTCCATCGCCTCGAGCATCGGCAACATCTCCGGGTAGCGCGACAGCAGCGTTCCCACGTGCATCACGGCAGGCATCATCGAGACCAGCGGTTGCATGCCGCCGAGATCGAACTGCATGCAGCCGCTGAACAGCCGCACGCCCTGGCCTTGCTCGAGGCGCGCCGAGCCGTCGTCGATACAGCTGAACGAGTCGCAGAGCGGGATGGCGTCGATCTGCTCGATGTCACGACTCTCCACCTCGGGGGAGGAGAGCAGGCAGTGATGCCCGCCGCGCGGCAGCAGCACCGCATCGCCGCTCTCCAGCTGCTGCACGTCGTCGCCGATTCGCAGGATCGCCGAACCTTGCGCGATGAAGTGAAACTGCGCGCAGGTGGCATCGGTGTCGAAGGCGATGGCGAACGGCGCTCTCATCTGCACGCGCCGATAGCTCAACCCCGAAAGCCGCATTCCGAGCAAGAGCGCGTTGATCCACTCGCTGGACTTCCGGAGCGGCGGCTGTCCCATCGGCGGGGTGTCAGGCACGCGACTCTCGGGCGATAGCGTGTCGGCCGATCGGCGGTCGGGAGAGCGGGGGGAGGACGACTGAGAGATCGAGGGTTTCATCGTTATCTCGGACTTTTGATCAAAGATCCTGGAGTTTTGATGATAGCGGATCTTGCGATGCTACTTTAGTCTACGCAGCATCTCAATGATCGATGGATGTCTCACATGACCACGAACGACTCGCACGATACACGCCCGACGGGGGCATCCCGAGGGGCCTGGAGCGCCGTTTTCTCGTTGACGCTGGGTGTCTTCAGCCTGGTGATGGCCGAGTTTCTGCCGGCCAGCCTGCTGACGCCAATGGCGGACTCGCTGGCGATCAGCGAGGGCCAGGCGGGGCAGGCCGTCACGGTGACGGCGGTGGTGGCGCTGCTGTCGGGGTTGCTGGTGACCTCCGCCACCCAGCGGCTCGACCGTCGCCACGTGCTGCTGGGATTTTCCGGGCTAATGATCGCTGCCAATCTGTTGGTCGCCTACTCGCCGGACCTGATCTGGCTGCTGGCCGGGCGGGTGCTGCTGGGCGTGGCGCTGGGCGGATTCTGGGCGCTCTCCGCCGCTACCGTCATGCGACTGGTGCCGGAGCACGACGTGCCGCGCGCGCTGTCGCTGCTTTTTACCGGCGTCCCCATCGCCACCATCAGTGCCGCGGCACTGGGCAGCTATCTCGGCGACCTGGTCGGCTGGCGTAACGTGTTTCTGCTCGCGACGGCGATATCGGTAGCGACGCTGATCTTCCAGTACGTCACCTTGCCGTCCATGACGCCGGAGCGTCCCACCCCGCTCGGCACGCTGGTGAGCGTGATGAAACGACCGGGCATGATGGTCGGTATCGTCGCCATCCTGCTGGTGTTCTGTGGCCATTTCGCCTTCTTCACCTACATCCGTCCGTTTCTCGAGGGCGTGTCGCACATGGGGATCAATGCGCTCTCATCGACCCTGCTGGCGTTCGGGGTGGCTAACTTCGTCGGGACCCTGGCCGCGGGGTATCTGCTCGAGCGCAGCCTGCGTCTGACATTGGTGCTGATGCCGCTGATCATGGGCTCGCTGGGCTGGCTGCTGGCGACGCTGGGCGGCTTTTCGCTGGGGACCGATGCCCTCATGGTCGCGCTGTGGGGCTTCGCCTTCGGCGCCGTGCCGGTGGCCTGGTCGACCTGGATCACCCGTGTCGTGCCGGACGAAGCCGAGAGTGGCGGTGGCCTGATCGTCGCATCGATCCAGTTGGCGATCGCCCTGGGAGCGGCCGTGGGAGGCGTTGTCTTCGGCATCGGCGGCGTGCTGGCCGTCTGCGCCACCGCGGGCACGCTGCTGCTGGTCGCGGCCGCACTGGTACTCGCGGGCGTGAGAACGAGGCCGGTGCCGGCTGGCGAAGGCGACACGGTGGTGGCTAGCTGTCAGTAGGCGATGGGCCGGTGTTGTCGGTACGACCGACCGGGCGAGGTGAGACGCGGCAAGCATGGCCGAGCTCATCTTGCCTGTCGGGCGTTGAAGATGGTCTGCTATAAGAAAGGCATTCCTCCCCAGACCATCGAAAGGAACTGACGATGAGCATCGATTCCCAAGCAGGACGCTTGCCGGACGAGCACAGCCTCGCCAATATTCCGCGCCTGGTGTCGCGCTACTACAGCGAGCGGCCGGACCCCAGCGACCCGGGCCAGCAGGTGGCTTTCGGCACCTCGGGCCATCGCGGCTCCTCGTTGAAGACCAGTTTCAACGAATGGCACATCCTGGCCACGACCCAGGCGATCTGCGAGTACCGCGAAGCGCAGGGTGTCGACGGCCCGCTGTTCATCGGCATGGACACCCATGCGCTCTCCGAGCCGGCATTCTGCTCGGCGCTGGAAGTGCTGGCGGCCAACGGTGTCGAGACGCGCATCGATGCCGGCTGCGAAGAAACCGGTGGCGAGGTGGGGTACACGCCGACGCCGGCGATCTCCAACGCCATTCTGGTCTACAACCAGGGCCGCAGCGGCGGGCTGGCCGACGGTATCGTCATCACCCCTTCTCACAACCCGCCTGGCGATGGCGGGTTCAAGTACAACCCGACCAACGGCGGGCCGGCCGATACCAACGTCACCAAGTGGATCCAGGAGCGGGCCAACGAACTGCTCGCCGGCGGCCTCGAGGGCGTTCGCCGCATCGGTTATGCCGAAGCCCTGAAGGCGCCGACCACCCAGCGTTTCGACTATATCGAGAGCTATGTCGGTGGCCTCGACAAGGTCATCGACATGGCCGCGATCCGCGACTCCGGGCTCAGGTTCGGCGTCGATCCGCTGGGCGGTGCCGGGGTGCACTACTGGCCGCGGATCGCCGCGAAGTACGACCTGCCGCTGGAGGTGATCTCGACCACCGTCGATCCGACCTTCCGCTTCATGCGCGTCGACTGGGACGGCAAGATCCGCATGGACTGCTCGTCGCCCTACGCCATGGCCGGGCTGATCGAGAACAAGGATCGCTTCGATGTCTCCTTCGCCTGCGACACCGATCACGATCGCCACGGCATCGTCGCCCGCTCGACCGGACTGCTGAATCCCAACCACTATCTCGCCGTTGCCATCGAGTATCTGTTCACCCATCGCCCGAACTGGAGCGACAAGGCCGCCATCGGCAAGACTCTGGTGTCGTCGTCGATGATCGATTACGTCGCCCAAGGGCTGGGTCGAGACGTGGTCGAGGTGCCGGTGGGCTTCAAGTGGTTCGTCGACGGCCTGATCGAGGGCAGCCTCGGCTTCGGTGGCGAAGAGTCCGCCGGCGCCTCGTTCCTGACCCTAGACGGCAAGCCCTGGTCCACCGACAAGGACGGCATCATTCTCGGCCTGCTTGCCGCCGAGATCACCGCCGTCACCGGCAAGGACCCGGGCGAGCGCTACCAGGCGCTGACCGAACGCTTCGGTGCGCCGGTCTACGAACGCGTCGATGCCCCGGCCAACCGTGAGCAGAAGGCGAGGCTCGGCAAGCTGTCGCCCGAGCAGGTCAGCGCCGACACGCTGGCGGGCCACCCGATCACCCGCAAGTTGACCGAGGCGCCCGGCAACGGCGCCGCCATCGGCGGGCTCAAGGTGGTCACCGACGCCGGCTGGTTCGCCGCACGTCCCTCCGGCACCGAGGACGTCTACAAGATCTACGCCGAGAGCTTCGAGGGCGAAGCGCATCTCAAGCGGATTCAGCAGGAGGCCAAGGCGCTGGTCGACGAGGTACTGGCGGGCTGACGCCGGGTACGGGACCGGGAGACCCCGCTCTCCCGGCCCCGCCCGCCGGTCGCTCGGCCATCATCCGGACCAGCCAGGCGCCCCTCGGCAAGTCGCGATGCAACGTCGTACTGCCGAGCGCGAGCCGTTTTCGCCGAAAGCCTAAAGTTGCCTTCGACATGGACGATATCTCCTCTGTCAATTTCGATGCCGTGCCCCGGGCGGCGCCTTCCTATGGCAGGGATACCCCATGCATTTCAAATCTATACGCACACTGGTCACGCTTCTGGTGGGCGCTTGTATCGTGCTGGTCGCCGCTGCTCTGGTGGGCTACTCCTTTTATGCCGACGCGCGCTCGCAGGCGCTGGTGGACGCTCGCACCCATGCGCTGCTCGAGTCGAGCATCGACCGGCGCCTCTCTGCCGTGGCCGGCCGCCAGGCCGAAAGCATCCAGGCCCGACTCGAACACGCGCTGACCCTGGCGCGAAACCTGGCCAGTACCAATGCCCTGATGGGGGAGGTCGACGATCAGGGTCGGCGTCGGCTTCTCCTCGGTCGCGACGAACTCTCCAACCTGGTGCGCCAGACGGTCGTCGACAATCCCGATCTGCTCGACGCCTTCATCGGCTGGGAGCCCGATGCCTTCGGCAGTGACCGCTACTACACCGGAAGAGAGGATGCCGGCTACGGCGAGGATGGCCGCTTCATGCCGTGGTGGTATCGGACCGAGGATGGCAAGGTCGCGGTGCTGCCGCTGGGCGAGACGATGGATAGCAGCAAGACGATGGACAGCGGTGTGCGAGAAGGGGAGTACTACCTCTGTCCCAAGGAGACCGGCAAGCCCTGCATCATCGACCCGGCACCATACGACTACAATGGCAAGACGCTGATGGTGACCTCCTTCAACGTACCGATCATGGTCGACGGCCAGTTCCGCGGTAGCGCCGGCGTCGACCTCTCCGTCGACTTCATCCAGGGGCTGCTGGCCGATGCCAGCCGCTCGCTCTACGACGGCGCCGGTGACTGGACCCTGGTCGCCCCGCAAGGTGGGATTACCGCCCGCACCGGCGAACCCTCCGGCGTGGGCAGCAACGCGGAGACATTCTTCGATGCCGCCATCAACGCCCGGCTTGCCGAGGCGCGCCAGGGGCAGCCGGTCCTCGACAGCCACGAGGGCCAGATCGAGATGCTATGGCCGTTCACCGTCGGTCCGGCCGACAGCAAGCCATGGGTACTGATGATCCGGCTGCCCCAGAGCGTGGTCATGGCCGGGCTGACCGACCTGCGCCAGCAGCTCGCCAGCCAGCGTCACCACGACACGCTCGCGATGCTCGCGGTGGGTGTCGGCGTGGCGCTGCTGGGCCTGTTCGCCGGTTGGCTGCTCGGCGGTAGCCTGTCGCGGCCGCTCAGACGGCTGGCGTTGCGGATGCGCGAGATCGCTTCCGGCGACGGAGACCTCACCCAGCGCCTGCCGGTGCGCGGCCGCAACGAGAGCGCCGAGCTGGCGATCCAGTTCAACGCCTTCGCCGACAAGATGCACGAGGTCATGCTCGAGGTGCGCGAGAGCAGCGAGTCGGTACGCGCCGCATCCCAGGAGATCGCCAGCGGTAGCGAAGATCTGTCGCGCCGCACCGATGCCATGGCGGCCAGCCTGCAGCAGACCTCGGCCTCGATGGAGGAGCTCACCAGTACGGTCGACCACACCGCGCAGTCGGCGCGCCAGGTCGATCAGATGGCGGTATCCGCCACCGACGCGGCGCGCCGCGGTGGCGAGGTCGTCGGTGACGTCGTCAATACCATGGGTGAGATCGAAGCCTCCTCGCGCCAGATCGCCGAGATCGTCACCACCATGGATGGCATCGCGTTCCAGACCAACCTGCTGGCGCTCAACGCCTCGGTGGAGGCTGCTCGCGCCGGTGAACAGGGCAAGGGATTCGCGGTCGTCGCCCAGGAAGTGCGCAACCTCGCCAGCCGCAGCGCCGACGCCGCGCGCCAGATCAAGTCGCTGGTGGATGTCGCCAGCGGCAAGACGCAGCTGGGTGCGGAGCGCGTCCGCCATGCTGGCGAGGCGATGGAGGAGATCGTTGCCAGCATCGCCCGGGTGACCGACGTGCTGGGCGAGATCAGCGCGGCGACCAGCGAGCAGAGTCAGGGGATCGGCCAGGTCAATCAGGCCGTGGCGGAGATCGACCAGGTCACCCAGCAGAATGCGGCGATGGTTCAGCAGACCGCGACGGCGGCGGTCGAGCTGCGTCACCAGTCGCAGCGTCTGGCCGTGACGGTGGGGGCGTTCCGGCTCGCCGACATGCCGGCGCCCGCCTTGAGCGGGGAGAGCACATCGACGCAGCCGCGGCTGCAGCCGCCGCGGCGCGCGGTGCCGGCCGTCTGATCAGCGCCGCGCGGCCAGCTCGCAGAAGAAGTCGACATACTGGGTGTGGCCTTCGGGAAAGATCACATCCAGCGTCAACGGATCCTCGGCATCGCTGATCCCTTCCAGGGCCGGCCAGACGACGATGTCGGGATTCCCGGCGTGGCGCGCCAGCCGCTCGGCGTCGATGCCGGCGCGGCGAACCTCGCCACCGCTGCTGTCGACATAGAGTACCCGGTTGCCGCTGTCGAAAGCGTTACCCAGTTGCTGAACGAGCGTCAGGAAACCGCGGTCGCTGCCGCCGCGCTGGCGCTCGCCGCCCGCATCGCCAGATGGAATGAACGATGTCACGGTATCTCCCACCCCGACGATGCGCGGCATCAGCGCGGGATCGAAACGGTCGCGGGCCAGTTCCAGCAATGCCGCCTGATCGCGGGGCGCCTCGCGGGCGTTGAAGCCCTCGCCCAACGGGTAATGCCCCGTATGGCGATGGTAGTAGCGGTTGAGGATGACCAGCACCCCCACCTCCTTGACGCCGCCGCGCAGCATCAGCTGGAAATCGGTGGTGCCGGCCCCTTCCCCGTTCTCGTCGCCCTGTCGCAGGCGCTCGTTGCCCTCGCCATCCTGGCCGGCATTGGGCGCGTAGTGGATGAAGAAGGCGTCACCCATTCCCGACCGGCGGGCCGCCTCGAGCCGCTCGTGCATGAACTCGGCGACGTCGGCCTGTAGTGCCCGATAGCGCTCCGGCGTCGCCTGCCAGTGACGGTGGAAGACATTGAGGTTGAGTGTCGGCGAGGCGATGTTGTCGAGGACCGCCGCGGCGATCAGGTCGCGTCTCGCCTCGGACGGCAGGTCGTAGGGTGGCCGCGACAGCAGCGACTCGAGGAATGCCTCGGCCCGATCGGGAAACGTCTTCAGAAACGCCAGCTCGGCGTCGCTCACGCCGGGGTGCGACACCGCCCCGAAGCGGTCCTGCCACTGCACGCCACCGGCGGCCAGGCCGGGCAGGTAGCGCCCTTGCTCGCCAGCGCGATCCGGCGTCTCGAACAGCGCCTCGACGATGCCGTTCACGCCGCGGGAGCCAATGTGCTCGCCGTTGGTCAGCACGAAGAAATGGCCATCGAGCCGGCGGGTGGCGTCGAGGTAGCGTCGCTCCAGCTGGCGCGTCAGCGGATTGCCTACCAGTCCCATGCAGACGCCGTCGAGGTCCTGGATGACGAGCAGGTTGTCGGTGGCCGCCAGTTCGTCCAGCAGAGCGGCGTGATCGAGCGAGAAAGGGCGAGTCAGGGGCATGATGGGCGCCTTGGTCGGGGCGAGTGATGGTGGCGTTATCGGGCGAACGTTCACCAGTATAGCGTCAGCTCGTGGTCCGCATCGCGACGGTTTGCCGGACCGGGGCGCCCCGACTAGGCTTCTTGGTGGGCGTCGCCCAGGCTGCAAGACGCCCAGACGATCCCAGAACGTCAGTGCAAGACGCTCACGCCCGGATGGCGTGATGACAGCCCGGCGAAGGGGTAACCCCGCCAAGGGCAACATTAGCAGGAGGCAACGATGTCCAGTCCCGAGCACAAGCAGAAGATCTGGAAGCTGATCGAGAAGATCAAGGTCGGCATGTTGGTCACGCTCGACGATGGCGTGCCGCGAGCGCGCCCCATGCATCTGGTGCAGGATGCCTACGACGGCAAGCTCTGGTTCTATACGCGCCGCAGTGCCGAAAAGTCGTTCGAGGCGAAGCAGGATCAGGATGTCTGCATCACGTTCTCGGACCAGGATGACGGCATCTACGTGTCGATGTCCGGCCGGGCACGCCTCAACGACGATCCCGCGCTGATCGAGAAGTACTGGAATCCGTTCGTGGCCGCCTGGTTCACCGGTGGCAAGGAGGATCCGGACATCACCATGATGGAGATCGACATCGACTTCGGCGAGCACTGGCAGTCGCGTGAGAGCAAGACGTTCCAGCTCTACGAGATCGCCAAGGCCAACGTGAAGAAGGAGCATCAGCCGGATCTCGGCGAGAACGAGAAGTTCGGCCACTGAGCCGCCAGACCCGACCTGGCTTTTGATGCCGCCGATGTCCGATGGGATGTCGGCGGCGTTTCTCCGGGAGGCCATTGACAGTTGCGTGACAAGTCAGGATAAAGAGTCCTCACAAGTCACATAGCGACCCCCCATGTTTCTGCTGACGGCATTCGTCGTTCTCTCCATCGGTTTTTCCTTCGTCTGTTCGGTGCTGGAAGCCGCGCTGCTCTCGCTCACACCGAGTTATATCGCGCAGCTCAAGGACGACCGCCCCAGGCTTCACGACAAGCTCAACAAGCTCAAGTCGAATATCGATCGGCCGCTGGCGGCGATCCTCACGCTCAACACGATCGCTCACACCGTCGGTGCCACGGGTGTCGGCGCGCAAGTGGCCGTCGTGTTCGGCGATGCCCACGTGGCCATCGCCTCGGCCTTGATGACCTTCGGCATCCTGGTGTTCTCGGAGATCATCCCCAAGACCATCGGAGCGACCTACTGGCGCAGCCTGGCGCCTCTGCTGCCACCGACGCTGCGCTTCATGGTGTTGCTGCTGCTGCCCTTCATCTGGCTGTCGGAGATGATCACCAATCGTATCGCCAAGAACGAGGGCGATGTCGACATGCGCGGCGAGATCAAGGCGCTGGCGAGGATCGGGCTGGAAGAGAAGGCGCTGGATGCCGACGAGACCCGCACCATCACCAATATCCTCAATCTCCACGAGATCCCGGTGAAGAGCGTGATGACGCCGCGAACCGTATGTGAAACGGTGACGCCCCACATGACCGTGGCCGAGTTCGATGAGCGCTATGGCAAGACGCAGTTCACGCGTTTCCCGGTGATGGATGGCGGCGAGGATGCCCTGGGCTACGTGCACAAGTCGGATACCTACCACGCCGAGGATGGCGAGAGGCTGAAATCGCTGATGCACTCCGTCGCGATCATCGATGAGAACGACAGCGTCGAGCATGTCTTCACCGCCATGCTCAAGGATCACAACCACCTGCGCGTGGTCTACGACGACCATGGCAACTGGGTCGGGCTGATCACCATGGAAGACGTGATCGAGACGATCCTGGGCCAGGACATCATCGACGAGACCGACAACGTGCATAACCTGCGCAAGTACGCCAAGCAGCGTTGGCTGAAGCGCGTGCGTCCGGGACTATCACCCCGTTCCGGCGATGGGCCGGAGTGACGGTCGCAGGATATCCCGGTCCACTGCCTGAACGTCCGTGCGCCCGCAGAAAGCCATCGACAGGTCGAGTTCGTCTCTGATGATATCCAGCGCACGGGTCACGCCGGGCTCGCCAAGAGCGCCGAGCCCGTAGAGCATGGCGCGGCCGATGTAGACGCCTCGCGCGCCGAGCGCCAACGCCCTGAGCGTGTCCTGGCCAGAGCGTATCCCGCTGTCAAAATGAATCTCCGTTCTCGCGCCCACCGCCTCGACGATCTCCGGCAGCGTGGTGATGGACGATGCCGCGCCGTCCAGCTGTCGGCCGCCATGGTTGGAGACGACTACGGCGTCGGCGCCGCTTTCCACCGCCAAATGGGCATCGTCGGGGTGCTGGATGCCCTTGACGATCAGGGGACCGCCCCAGCGCTCCTTGATCCACTCCACGTCCGCCCAAGACAGGGTGGGGTCGAACTGCTCCTGCGTCCAAGCCACCAAGGATCGAATGTCGTCGACGCCGCGGGCGTGGCCGACGATATTGCCGAATTGACGGTGTCGCGTGCCGAGCATGCCCAAGCACCAGCGCGGTTTGCAAGCGAGGTCGAGAAGGTGTTTCGGCGTGAGTCGTGGCGGCACCGAAAGACCATTCTTGCGGTCCTTGTGTCGTTGACCGAAGACCTGAAGATCCATGGTGACCATTAACGCCGAACAGCGAGCAGCGCGGGCGCGCTCGATCAGGTCCTCGCTGAATCGACGGTCGCGCGTGACGTAGAGCTGAAACCAGAACGGATGGTGTCCGGTAGCGTTGGCCACCGCCTCGATCGAGCAGATACTCATCGTTGACAGCGTGAACGGGATGCCAGCGCGTTTTGCCGCCTGCGCTGCGAGGATCTCACCATCGGCGTACTGCATTCCCGTCAGTCCGGTGGGGGCGATGGCCACCGGCATGGAGACGGATTGCCCCGCCATCGTGGAGTCCAAACTGCGGTGGGTGATGTCGCAGGCCACGCGCTGACGGAACTCGAGTCGCTGCAGATCGCACTCGTTGGCGCGATAGGTTGACTCGGTCCACGAGCCGCCATCGACGTAGTCGTAGAACATCCTCGGCACGCGTTTGCGTGCCAGACGGCGCAGATCTTCGATGCAGGTGACGTGGCTCATGGCGTGGCGCTCACGTGGGTTGCTCAAGCGCGTTCGTAAGCCATGTAGGCATTCTGCAGCGCGATGTGGTCGGCAACGTACTTGGCGTCGTGCCAGACACCGTAGATGAACGACGAGGCCCGATTGACCAGATTGGGCAGGCCCAGAAAATAGATACCGCTCTCGGCGGAGATGCCACGCTTGTGGAACGGCAATCCCGCGTCGTCGAAGGCGTTGACTTGCAGCCAGCTGAAGTCGAATTGAAAGCCGGTAGCCCATAGCACGGTGGTAATGCCTTCTGCTTTCAGGTCGATTTCGAGGATCGGGGAGGTGAGGCAGTCGGGGTCGGGCAGGAGCTCCCAGGCTTCCGGCTCCGGCGGGAAATCCAGACCATTCTGCGCGATATACGCATCGGCTTCGCGCAGCACGTCGAAGTAGGCCTGGTCGCCCTGGGCGATGTTCTCCGCCAGTCCCTCGTCGAAGCGCAAGCGTCCCGCTTCCCAGGCACGGGTCAGGCCTACCAGCGTGATGCCGGCGTGGGCGAGCCGGCGGAAGTCCACGGTCCGGCCGCCTTCGTAACCGCTGACCGCGAAGGCGACATGCGCTTTTTTCGGGCGGATACGTACTTCGTCCCACAGGCCAAGGGCACCCAACCACCAACAGTAGTCGCGCCCGCGATACGCGCGCGGTGGCCGGTAATGCTCGCCCACCGACAGATAGACCCGCCGACCCGCCTGGCGCAACTCCTCGGCGATCTGTGAACCGGATGCGCCCGCGCCGACAACCAGCACGCCGCCATCGGGTAGCTGCTCGGGGTTCTTGTACGCCGAGGAGTGCAACTGCTGCACGTCGGCCGTTTCTGGAATGATGCGAGGGAAGGTCGGCTTCTGGAAGGGGCCGGTCGCCGCGACCACGTTGTCCGCCTCGTACTCGCCCTCGGAGGTCTCGACCCGGAACCCGCGTCGCCCCGTCAGGCGCTCCACCCGTTGCACCTCGATCCCGGTGCGAACCGGGGCCTTCAGCATCTCCGCATAGGTTTCGAAATAGTCAGCCATGCGCTCCTTCGGCGGGAAGGCGTCGGGTGAAACGCCCTCGAACGCGAGCGTCGGAAAACGGTCGTGCCAGGCGGGCCCGTTGGCCACCAGGGAGTCCCAGCGCTCGGAACGCCAACGCTCGGCGATGCGGGCGCGCTCTAGCACGATATGGGGAATGTTCATGAGCGATAGGTGCTCGCTCATGGCGATGCCTGCCTGGCCGGCACCGACCACCAGCGTGTTGATTCTCTCGACTGTCATGCAAGTTTCCTGAAGGGCTTGAAGCCCCCGTTGTGACGCGTGGAACGGATGCAGCATGTGGATGGGGGCAGCACGTGACCCCGGCGTGCCTTGCGGATCGCGTGCGGCGTGTGGATCGGGTACGGCGACGGCCAATGCTCGCCTGAGCTATGCCGGTCGGCGCCAACCGCTGCATCATTCGTTGCCCGGGACGCCGTAGCTGGGCGCCTGGGTCGGGTCGAATGCGCGGGTGAGGTAGTCCTGCATCTGAGGCCGATAGGCGGCCCAGAGCGTCGCCAACTGCTCGATTGGTGCCTCGTCCGCCCAGTCCACGCGCAAATCGACGATCGGCCAACTCGGCTCCCCGACCACCAGCAGCGCCGCCGAATGTACCGGCCCGGCTTCACCCCCGGCGGTCATTGCCGCCTGCATCGCCGCGATCAAGCGGTCGGCCAGCGGGCCCCGGTGGGTCTCGAACGCTCGCACCAGTACCTCGATCACGTCTCGGCTGGCCAGCAGATTGCCGGCACCGACGCACTGCTTGCCTGCGACGGCGTGGTGGCAGCCCAGCGTCTCGTCGCCGCTGAAGTGGGCGGTGCGGCCTTGTGCGTCGACCACCGCCAATTGCCGATACTGGCAATGAGCATCGGTGGCCAGCGCCGTGTCCCGTGCCTGCGCCGGGGATGCGCCCTGGGCCAGACACGCCAGCACTCGCTCGCCGAGTGCGGGTAGCGTCACGTTCTGGGTGGAGACCGCCCCGATACCGGGACGCAGCCAGGGACATCGGGCCCCCACGGCGATACTCGAGGAACTGATGGCGATCCCCATCTGCCCGGTCTCGGCGCAACGCCCCGTGATGGAAAAGGTCATGCGTCGTCTCTCCTGGATGAGGTCACGCGAGCGCGCATTCAGCGCGGTGCGTCGACGTTGAGAATCCGGCCCAGACCGAGAAAACGGTTGGCCAGGGTGAGCAGGGTGGCCGTGATCACGATGTAGATCACCGACAGCGCGGCCAGCGTCGGGTCAGCGAACTCGCGAACGTAGTTGTACATCGCCACCGGCAGCGTCTGGGTGCGTTGGGTCGTGATGAACAGTGACGCGGTGAATTCGTTGAACGAGAGAATCGCGGCGAACAGCCACCCGCCGAACAGGCCTGGCAGCATCAGCGGAACCGTGATGGTCCACACCACCCGCAGTGGCGAGGCACCGAGGCTGGCCGCCGCCATCTCGACCCGATCGCCCAGGTTCTGAAGCGAAACGTACAGACTGCGCAGCACGAACGGCAGCACGAGCACGACATGGCAGAAGATCACCAGCGCGTAGCCGCGTCCCAGATTCAACTGTGCCACCAGCATCAGCAGGCCGAGACCGATAGTGAAATGGGGGATGAACAGCGGCGACAGCAGGATGCCCTCCAGCACGGCCTTGAAGCGGAATGTGTAGCGGTGGATGACGATTGCCAGGGTCGTGCCGATGAACACGGCGAGCGTCGAGGCCCAGGCGGTGACGATCAGCCCCGAGTAGAAACCGCTTCTGAAGTCGTCGTAGCTCACGGCGCGTTCGAACCAGCGCAGCGACCAGCCCTTGGGCGGGAAGAAGAGCACCGAGGTACTGCTGAAAGAGGAGATGACCACCACCACCGTCGGCAGCAGCACGAAGAGCAGGATCAGGGCCACCAGGAGGCGTCCGGCGTAGCCCAGCCATCGATCACGGGTCGAGCGAGTCATTTCAGTGGGTCCCTACGTTCTGCAGCGGTCGGGTCATACGCTTGAGCGCGGCCAGCAGCACTACCGTCATCGCTAGGCCGGCCATGCTCAGGGCGGCGGCGAAGGGGAAGTTCAGCGACGAAAAGCCCAACTGGTAGACCAGCGTGGCGACGGTACTCACGCGTCCGCCACCGATCAGCTGCGGTGTGGCGAAGGCGCTGAACGTCCAGGCGAAGGCGGTCGTCACGCTGGCGACGACACCCGGTAGCGACAGCGGCAGCGTGATGGTCAGGAAGGCCCTGAAGGGGCTTGCGCCCAGGCTGGTGGCGGCCTTTTCGTAGGCGATGTCGATGTGTGACAGGCCGGTCGCCAGCATGAGTACCATGATCGGCATGGTGACGTGGACCAGCGCCAGTACCACGCCGGTGTTGGTGAACATCAGTTGCAGCGGTTTGTCGATCAGCCCGATGGCCAGCAGCAGGCTATTGAGGAAGCCGCTGTTGCCAAGCACGATGATCCAAGAGTATGTCCGCACCACCTCGCCGAGGAACAGCGGCGTGATGGCGATGATCAGGATGCACGACTTCAACCATGCGGTGCGTGTGCGTACCAGCGTATAGGCCAGTGGGTAGCTCAGCAGTAGTCCGAACAGCGCGGTCTTGAAGCTCAACCACACGGTATTGAGAAAGGCGCGTGCATAGAGGCCCTTCAACAGGTCCTGAAAGTTGTCGAGCGTGAAGCCGCCCACGTCCAGCGAGCCTGGAATGTACGCGCGCACGCTGTACTGAAGCACGGTCAGCATGGCGATCGTCAGGCCGAGAGCGGTGAGCACCGCCGGCAGCAGGAACCAACCGACGAAGGCAGGTCTACGAGTCATGGGGCTTTCCATCGAGCACGGTCGGGAGAAACGACCACCGGGGGAGAGCCTCGGCGGCCGGGTCTTGAGCCTTTGGAGTCACAATGATCAATGCGTCATGATGTTTTCCGAGAACCACTTGCGCCATTCGGCGGTCATCTCGGCCCGCAGCTTGGGATCGGTGTCCAGCGTGGCGTCCCACTGCTCGGCCGTCGTCAGCATGCCCGGCAGTTTGGCGATTTCCGGGTCGACCGTCGCATTGGTCACGACCGGACTGCCGTTGTTGATCTCGGCGATTTTCGCCTGGACTTCCGGCGACAGTGCGATGTTCATGAACTGGTAGGCTAGATCGGCGTGTTCGCTGCCCTTGTTGATGCCCATGGCATCGATGCCAAGCACGGCGCCTTCCTTTGGCATCGCCAGTTCGATGTCCACGCCTTCGTCCATCATGTGGTAGGCGTTCATCGACAGCAGCAGCTGTACTGGCGTCTCCCCGGTGGCGATCAACTGCTGGCTGTTGGCGTCGTTGGTATAGAACGCCTTGATATTGGGAATGAGCGCCTTGAGCTTGTCCTGGCCGGCCTCCCAGTGCTCGGCGTCGGCACCTTCGAGCTTGGCGGCCACAGCGATGATATGGCTCGGATCCCAGTCGGGTAGTGCGATGGTGCCCTCGAGCTCGGGATTCCACAGGTCTTCCCAGCTGTCGAAGGTGATGTCGTCCGGCACCAAGTCCGGGCGATAGCCGATGGTGTAGACGTAGCCCCACACGCCGATGTGATTCGGGCTCAGCTTGGCCTGATGCACGAGATTCTTGGCATTGGGGATCTTGCCCATGTCCAGGTCCTCAAACAGGCCGTCGTTGGCGTAGAGCCAACCCACGTGGGACGTGGTAAAGGTGATATCGGTTTCGGCACTGCCAGCCAGCTTGGCCTTGTTGAGACGGTCGATGGTGCCGCCGGTCACGTATTCGACCTCGACGCCGGTCTGTCGGGTGAACTCCTGGCCGATGGCCTCGTCGATGAGATCGCGGAAACTGCCGCCCCAGGTGCTGACGATCAACTTGTCGGCAGCGTTCGCACTTGAGATGCCCATCAGGCTGGCACTCAGCAGGGTCAGAGCGATGGCTTTATGCATTGTTTTAGCTCTCGTTCGATGGTCGAAAGGCGTGGTGTCGGGCAGCTCGTGATGCCGTCGTATCGCGTGAGCGTCGACGGAATACGACGCGGTCACTTGAGACATGGCGATCAGCCGTTCACCGTTCGAGGCCATCATGGCCTCGCGCGGCGGGATCGGTAAAACAGCCTTTGCCGTTGCCTTGCGTAGGAATTTCCGATGCAGCATGGCGCGGGGCGGCGCCAGGCTCGTGGGCATCGCCGGCGCCTCGGCAGGCACTGACGCATCGAGACACGCTGTCGTATGATCGAGGCCGAGAGGCGGGGCGCTCGTGCTCAAACGCCGTGGCCACTGCCGCATGCGCCGTCTTGCGAACTCGCCATCGTCGCTTCGAAAAGCGCTATCTTCGTATCGAGAACCCGCCATGCTCAGTCGAATCACACAACGCCAACTCGAATACTTTGTCGCCTCCGGCGAGGCAGGCAGTCTGCATGGCGCGTCCGAGCGCCTGCATGTCTCCTCGCCCTCGATCTCGGCCGCGATCAGCCATATCGAGTCCGAGCTGGGTGTTCAGCTCTTCGTGCGGCATCACGCCCAGGGGGTCTCGCTCACGGCGATTGGCCGCGAGGTGATGAAAGAGGCGAAGCTGATTCTCGACCAAGTGAGCAATCTCTACACCATCGCCTCGGAGTCGCTGAACACCATTCGGGGCCCCCTGCGCGTCGGCTGCTTCGGCTCGCTGGCACCGATGATCACGCCCGAGCTGGTGTTCGGTTTCGGGCGGGCGTTTCCAGGGGTTCGCATCAGTCAGTTCGAGGGCGACTACGAGCAGCTATTGGCCAAGCTGCGAAGCGCGGAGATCGACATCGCCCTGACCTACGATCTGGTATCGAACGACGATATCGATTTCCAGCCGCTGGCTCGGCTACCGCCCTACGTGATGGTGGGAGAGCATCACCCGTTCGCGAATCTGTCGGCGGTGACGATGGACGATCTGGAAACCCACCCCATGGTCCTGCTGGACATGCCGTGGAGCCGGGAATACTTCCTCAGTCTGTTCCTGCCTGCCGGGGTCACGCCGAACGTCGTGATGCGGTCGAGCAATCTCGAGGTGGTTCGGGCGATGGTCGCCAACGGCGTCGGCTACAGCATCGCCAACGTGCGTCCCAAGGCCAATCTGTCACTGGACGGCAAGCGTCTGATTCGCGTGAGGCTGGCAGGCGAGCACCGGCCCATGCAGTTGGGCTACGCCGTCGCCAGGAACGGGCAGCTGTCGCGCGTGGTCAGCGCCTTCGCCGAGCGCTGCCGGATGTTCGTGTCCGACCAGTACATTCCCGGTATGGCGGCGCCGAGCTTCTTCGACCCGCATTCGGTCCGTGCGATCGAGGATGTGGGCTGAGGGCGCCGGCGACAGCGAACACCGGGGCTGACATCGGGGATTGAGAGTGGCGCGGGGTCGGGACGGTTTTCCTGGATCGTAGGAGAGTCGTCGTAAATCCAGTAGCCGTGGATCTAGTAGCCGCGAGCCGGACTCACCTGATGCCGCACTGTTTCGCCGCGCTCGAGACGGCCGATATTGTCGGCGATTTGGCGCGCGGCGGACTCGGGAATGGCCACCGAGGCGAGGTGCGGCGTGATCAGTACGTTGTCCAGTTGCCACAAGGGATCTTCCGGCGGCAGCGGCTCACGGTCGAACACGTCCAGCGTGGCCTCGGCAATGCGCCGGCTGGTTAGGGCCTCGGTCAGCGCCCGCTGGTCGACGATCGCGCCTCGGGAAACGTTGATGAAGCAGGCTCCCGGTGGCAGTAGCGCCAGGCGCTCGGCACTCAGAAGTCCACGAGTCTCGGGCGTCAGCGGCAGCATCGTGACCAGGATATCGCTCGCGGCGATAAAGTCGTCGAGCCGTGGCATGCCGTCGACGCAGGTCACACCTTCCAGCCGTTTGGGCGAGCGCGACCAGCCGCGGACATCGAATCCCTGACGGGCCAGCTCCCGCGCGGCGCAGGCGCCCAGCTCGCCGAGTCCCAGCACGCCGACGCGGATACTACCCGGTAGCCGGGGGTGCAGATAGTGCCAGCGTCGCTCGCGCTGGGCGCGTTCGAAGGCGGGAATGTCGCGGGCGTAGCGGAGGACGGCGAAGAGCACGTAGCTTGCCATCATCCGCCCCATGTCGGGGTCGGAGACGCGGGTGATCGGAATGGCCGGCAGGTCGTCGCGACCGACCAGCGAGTCGACGCCGGCGCCCAGGTTCACCAGCAGCTTCAGGTTACGGTAGCGGGTGAAGAAACCCTCGGGCGGTTTCCAGGCCAGCGCATAGAGCACGCTGTCCGCATCGTCGACATCCGCCGCCTGACGGATTCGTACCTGGGGCAGCAGCGGCGAGAGAAGATCGCGCCACGCCTCGAAGCTGTCGAACTGACTGTAGAACACCAGCGTCGGCGTCATGCCCGGTCCTCCAGCAGCTCCGCCACGGCCGACAGCGCCAGGCGATAGCCGGTGGCGCCCAGGCCCGCGACAACACCGGTCGCTGCCTTCGACACGTAGGAGTGGTGGCGAAAGCTTTCGCGCTGCCAGATATTGCTCATGTGGACTTCGATGATCGGGCCGTCGAAGGCGAGCAGCGCGTCGAGAATCGGTACCGAACTGTAGGTGAGTCCCGCGGCGTTGATGATGAGGGCATCGGCGCTCTGACGCGCTTCCTGAATCCAGTCCACCAGCACGCCCTCGTGGTTGCTCTGGCGGAACTCGAGGGTCAGTTCGAGCGCGCCGGCGTGGCGCTGGCAACCCTGCTCTATGCTGGCGAAGCTCTCGCTGCCGTAGGTGCCATGCTTGTCGAGGCCATAGAGATTGGCATTGGGACCGTTGAGAAAGTAGACACGATGGGACATGGAGACTCCGGAATCTCAGGGCTGGGGCTGCGTGGAGCGCAGGGCCGGGTGCTGGCTCAAGCGCTCGAACCAGGCCGCGGCGCGGGGATGGTCGCGTCGCCAGTCGAGATCGGCGAAGCGGAAGTCGAGATAGCCCAAGGCGCACCCGAAGGTGATCACGCCGATGTCGTCCGGCTGGTCGCTGAGGGTGGGTGACTGCGCATCGATCTCGGCCAGTGCGGCGCGAACCTTGATCAACTGTGCCTCGGCCCAGGGCGGCCACTGAGCCGTTGCCGGGCGGGCGGTGAACTCGTAGCGCGCCAGCAAAGCGGCATCGATCAGGCCATCTCCCAACGCTTGGCGCGTCAGGCTGATCCAGCGTGCATCGCCCTCAGCGGGGAACAGCGAGCCGCCGGCGACGGTATTCAGGTATTCGCAGATGACGCGGCTGTCGTAGAGCGATATGCCGCCGGGTGCGCGCAGCGCCGGCACCTTGGCCAGCGGATTGAACGCGGCGATGCGCTCGTCGCGCTTCACCGGGTGGGCGGCAGAATCGAGCCGCTCGATGCGATCGGCCAGACCCAGAACCTGGGCGCTGATCATGACCTTGCGCACGAAGGCGGAAGTCGAGGCGTAGTACAGCAGGAAACGGGTCGAATCGCCCATGGGGGCTCCTTGTTCTTGTCGGGCGCCAGGGCTGGCGTTCAATCGGTGCCGGGGACCAGCAACACCTTGCCGATGTTCTCGTTGGCTTCGAGGCAGCGATGGGCCTCGGCGGCTCGCGAGAGCGGTAGCGTGGCGTGAATCAATGGACGCACGTCGCCCGAGGCCAGCCACGGCAGCAGATGCTGGCGGATGGCCGCGGCCAGGCGTGCCTTCTCCTCGTGGCTCTTGGGGCGCAACGTCGAGGAGGTCAGGTTCAGGCCCTTGCGCATCAGCACCGACAGATCCAGCTCGATGTGCTGGCCCTGCATGAACGACAGGCTGACGTGGCGCCCGCCTGGGGCCATGGCCGCCAGATTCCTGGCCACGTAGGGTCCGCCGACGTTGTCCAGCACCACGTCGACGCCGCGGCCTTCGGTCATGTCAGCGATGACATCGACGAAATCTTCCTCGTGACGATCCACGGCGCGCCAGACGCCGAGCTTTTGCAACGCGGCGATCTTGACCGCGCCACCTGCGGTCGCGATCACGCGGGCGCCGGCGGCATGAGCGCACTGCACGGCGAAGGTTCCCACGCCGCTGGCGGCGCCGTGAATCAGGACGGTCTCGCCCGCCGTCAGCCGCCCGCGCTCGAACAGGTTGTGCCAAACGGTGAAGGCCGCTTCGGGAACACCCGCGGCGTCCTCCAGAGAGAGGCCGGCGGGCACGGGCAGGCAGTGAGCGGCGACGGCCATGCAGTATTCGGCGTATCCGCCGCCGCCGAGCAGTGCCATGACGCGTTCGCCGACACTGATGTCGGTCACGCCGTCACCCACGGCAACGACAGTGCCGGCGGCTTCCAGACCCAGCACGTCGGTGGTGCCTGGCGGTAGCGGCGCACCGCTGCGCTGCATCAGGTCCGGGCGGTTCACGCCGGCCGCCGCGACACGAACGAGGACTTCGCCTCGGCTCACGGCGGGTAGCGCGCGCTTTACACAGGTGAGAACGTCCGGGGCGCCTGGTTGACGGGCGATCACGGCCAGCATGGTATCGGGCAAGGGCATGGCGGGGTGCTCCTGTTCAGCGGCTATCGTGTCGATCAAGCAGACGTCGTGTCGGCGGCGAAGGCACAGATGCCGTCGTCTTCGAAGGCCAGACCGGCGACCGTGCCCACGGGCCAGCGAGTCAGGGATTCGACCCCCGAGCGGCGCACGAACAGCCGCGCCTGATCCAGCGACGGCACGTCCAGATGAACGTCGACGTGATCGCCCTGGAACACGTGATTGATCACCGTGCCGGTCAGTAGCGTGTCGCCGTTCAGTGGCACCAGATGAATGTTTTCGGGACGCGCGTAGACCGCCAGACGCGCTCCTACCGAGGCATGAATGCGATCGACGGGCAGGCGCAGCGTGGCGTCGCCCAGCTCGATGTTGGCGGCGTCGTCACGGCTCAGATAGCGCCCCGGGAGCACGTTGGCATCACCGACGAAACCAGCCACGAACGGGTCTTCCGGGGAGCGATAGATGGCATCCGGCGTGCCGATCTGGCGCACGTGCCCGGCGGACATCACCACCACGCGGTCGCTCATGCTCAACGCTTCGCCCTGGTCGTGGGTGACGAAGACCGTGGTCACGCCCAGCTTGCGCTGAATCTCCTTCAACTCGAGTTGCATCGACAGGCGCAGGTTCTTATCCAGCGCCGAGAAGGGTTCGTCGAGCAGCAGCACCTTGGGCCGAATCACCAGGGCACGGGCGAGGGCGACTCGCTGCTGTTGACCGCCGGAGAGCTCGCGCGGCATACGCTCGCCGAAGCCCTCAAGCTTCACCAGCGCCAGCGCCTGGGCGACTCGTTCATCGATCTCTGCCTTCGGCGTGCCGCGCATGCGCAGCCCATAGCCGACATTCTTGACCACGCTCATGTGAGGGAAGAGCGCGTAGTTCTGGAACACGATGCCGATTTCCCGCTGGTAGGGCGGGGTCTCGGTAACCAGTTGGCCATCGATGAAGATCTCGCCATTGTCGGCTTCGAGAAAGCCGGCCATGAGATTCAAGAGCGTCGTCTTGCCGCAGCCCGATGGGCCGAGAAGCGTGACGAATTCACCCTCGCGGATCTTCAGCGAGATCTTCTGCAGCGCGATCGCATCACCGAAGCGTTTGAGAATGCCGTCGAGTTGCACCGCGACACGCTCGGGCGTGGTGGCTGGCGAGCCGACGGCGGACGCCGGGGCGGCGGAAGGTGGACTCAGGGATACGGTCGCCACGGGCAGCTCCGATTGTTGGAAGGTGGGAGGGTCAGAGTGCTGAAATTTCAGAGGAAACGGTGTCTTCGGGAATGACGGCGATGACGTCGATCTCCATCAGCCACTGCGGCTGTCCCAGTGCCGAGACCACGAGCCCGGTGGAGATCGGATAGACGCCCTTCAGCCATTTGCCGACCTCCTGGTAGACCGGTTCGCGGTAGCGTGGATCGATAAGGTAGGTGGTCGTCTTGACGATGTGCGAGAGGTCCGAGCCGGCCTCTTCCAGTAACTGCTTGACGTTCTTCATCGCCTGCTCTGCCTGGGCCCTAGGGTCGCCCAGGCCGACGAGAACGCCGTCGAAGTCGGTGCCGACCTGACCGCGAACGTAGATCGTATTGCCCGCCCGTACGGCCTGGCACAGGTCGTTGTCCAGCGACTGATTGGGATAGGTCTCTTTGGTGTTGAACATGCGAATGCGGGTATGGGTTGGCATGCCGGGCGACTCTCGAGGATCGGGATGGATCAAGCTTTGCATCCCGGCCGCCACGGCGAAACCAGCATTTACATAGGGTCATGCTTAGGAAAAGCCGAAGCGACCTTCCCCGGCGCGTGAACGCCGGGAAAAGGAGGTCCCGGGTCAGATGACCTTCTTGCGTAGCCAGGCGGCGAGCGCTTCGCCCAGGATGACCAGGGCGATGATCGCCAGCAGGATGGTGGCGACGGTCTGCCACGCCAGCGTGTCGATGGCGCCCTGCAGGATCACGCCGATTCCGCCGGCGCCGACCAGGCCGAGTACGGTCGACTCGCGCAGGTTGATGTCCCAGCGCAGGATGCCGACCGCGAAGAAAGTCGGCATGACCTGCGGCACGATCGCGTAGAGCACTACCTTGGCCCGCGAGGCGCCGGTCGCTTCCAGCGCCTCCACCGGACGGCGATCGATCTCCTCGATCGCCTCGCCCAGCAGTTTGCCGAGAAAGCCGATCGACCGGAACATGATCGCGATGATCCCGGCCAGCACGCCGGGGCCGAAGATCGCCACGAACAGCAGAGCCCAGATCAGCGTGTTGACCGAGCGGCTCGAGACCAGGATGAAACGCCCCAGCCATAGCGTGAAACGGTTGGGGGTCGTGTTCTGGGCCGCGATGTAGGCGATCGGCAGCGACAGGAAGATGGCCACGAACGTGGCGATGGTGGCGATGTTGAGCGTCTCGACCAGGGCCCAAAGAATCGCCCGCAGGTTGCTCACGTCCGGCGGCACCATGCGTCCGAACAGGTCACCGACCTGGGCCGGGGCATCCCACACCCAGGGCCAGATGATATCGATGCTCTCCACCGCCCACACCACGGCCGCCGCCACGACCAGCATTGTCAGGAAGCGCTTCCAGCGCTGCTGCGGGGTATAGCGCGCCCAGGTGCGCTCGGCAACGGTCTGCTGGGTCATCCGATGTTCCTCCTGATCCGACCGCTGATCGCTTCGCTGACCAGAATCACGCCGATGATCACCAGCGTGATCGCCAGGGCGAAGTCGTAGTCGTAGCGGCCGAAAGCGTTCATCAGCGTCGAGCCGATGCCGCCGGCGCCGACGATGCCGACCACCGCCGACGCCCGCAGATTGCTGTCGAGCTGATAGATGCCGAGACCGATCTGGCGCGGCATGATCTGCGGCAGCACGGCGAACTGCAGCACGCTGATATAGCGGGTGCCGCTGGCACGTAGCGCTTCCACCTGACCCCAGTCGATCTCCTCGATTCGCTCGGCCAGCATCTTGGCGACGAAGCCGATCGAGTAGAGCGTCAGCGTCAGGATCCCGGCCACCGGACCGAACCCCACCGCCTTGACGAACAGGATCGCCACGATCACCGGATGGAAGCTGCGTGCGAGGATGATGATGGCCCGGCCGATCATGTAGATCGGCCTGGCGGCGATGTTGCGGGCCGCCATGAAGGCGATGGGAACGCTCAACGCGAGACCGAGCAGTGTCGCCAGGATGGCGATCTGCAGGCTTTCGAGGAAGCCGTCGATGAGCAGCTCATAGCGGTCGAAGTTGGGCGGAAAGGCGCCGGAGAAGATCCGCGCGGCACGGGTCATGCCCTGGCTGATGCGATCGAGATCGAACGGCAGGATCGAGATCGCCCACACGGCGTAGATCGCGACGCCGACGACCAGCCCCCAACGCAGCACTGGATTGGCGATGAACGGTGGCTTGCTCCAGTGTCGCCGTGACGACGGGACCGTCTGATCGGTGCTGGTGCTCATGACACCACCGCCGGGGAGTGGGCCGGACCGCTCTCGGCCTGCTGACGTGCTTCCCCCGGCGTGCCGCTGTAGACGGCATCCATCGCCTCCTGATCCAGGTCGGCGGGAACGCCGTCGAAGATCAGTTTGCCGAATCGCATGCCGACGATGCGCTGGGTGTATTCCCGCGCTTCGGCCACGTTGTGGATGTTGATCAGTACCGGGAGCGACAGCTCCTGGGAGAGCGTCTGCAGAAGCTCCATGATCTGGCGCGAGCTCACCGGATCCAGCGAGGCCGTGGGCTCGTCGGCGAGCAGAATTTCCGGTTGCTGCATCAACGCCCGAACCACGCCGACACGCTGACGTTCGCCACCGGAGAGCGCATCGGCGCGTTTGTTGGCGTAGTGCGCGATGCCGACGCGCTCCATCAGGTGGTAGGCGCGTTCGATGTCTTCCGCCGGGTACTTGCGCAGTGCCGCCCGCCAGTAGGGGATGTAACCCAGCCTCCCGCACTGGACGTTCTCCATCACCGTCAGGCGATCCACCAGGTTGAAGCCCTGGAAGATCATCCCGATGCGCCGGCGCGCCTTGCGCAGCTCTTCACGCTTGAGATGCGTCAACTCCAGGCCGTTGAGCTCGATGCTGCCTTCCGTGGGTTCCACCAGTCGGTTGATGCAGCGCAGCAGGGTGCTCTTGCCGGCCCCCGAAGCGCCGATGATCGATACCACCGATTCTCCGGGAACGTCGAGATCGAGCCCGCGCAGCACCGGCTCGCCATGGCCGTACCGTTTGATCAGATTCTGAATGCGCAGCATGGGAGATCCTCTGTGACGGCGCCATCGGCCTTCATGGCCGATGGCGCCGTCTGGTGGGTCGGCGGATTACTCGACGTTTTCCTGGGAGTAGACGACGCCGTTGGCATCCTGGATGTCGCGGATGACTTCCCAGTCCTTCTGGTAAGTGACCGGGACGAACTTGGTCACGCCGTCGAACTCCTCGCCCAGCTCGGTGCCGTTCATGTCGAAGCTGAAGAAGGCCTCCTTGATCTTGTCGATCAGCTCGGGCTTGAGGTTGTAGGCATAGGTATAGGAGGTGGTGGGGAAGCGCTTGGACTCGAACACGATCTTGACCTCTTCCGGGTCGTAGAGACCCCGCTCGGCCATCCGATCGACCACCTCGGAGGCGACCGGTGCCGCGTCGTAGTCCCCCGCCACCACGCCCAGCATCGACTGGTCGTGGGAGCCCGAGTAGACCACTTCGTAGTCTTCGTCGGGGGTGATGCCCTGCTTCGGGAACAGGGCACGCGGTGCCAGGTTGCCGGAGTTGGAGGTGGGGGAGGTGTGCGCGACGCGCTTGCCCTTGAGATCGCTCAACTCGTCGATGCCGCTGTCCTTGCGGGTGTAGACCTGCAAGGTATAGCCGAACTCGCCGTCGTCGCTGCCCATGATCGCGAACGGCACCGCCCCGGCGAGGTTGACCGCGAACGGCGTCGGCCCGGTGGAGAAGCCCGCGACCTGGATGCGCCCGCTGCGCATCGCTTCGATCTCGGCAGCATTCGACTGCACGGCGTAGAAGCGAACGTCCTTGCCGGTGACGTCGCGGAGGTGCTCGATGAACGGCTCCCAGATATCGGCGTAGATCGCCGGGTCCTCGACCGGGGTATAGGCGAAGACCAGCGGATCGGGATCGAGATACTGGGATTCGTCGGTCGGCGCATCGGCGACCAGATCGCCATCGGCGTCGCAGTACATGGGCGCCAGGTCCCCGCGTTGCGGGCACGCATCGGCGGCCTGAGCCGAGAGAGCGAGGCCGCAGCCGAGCAGCAGCGTGGTCAGCAGGGAAAGCGGCAGGCGCAGCGAGGGGGAGCTGGAGGATTCGAGGCGTCGTAGCATGGCGGATCTCCTGGAGCGGAGGTTGTTATAGGCGACACCGGCTGCGCGATTTGTCGATCTCTTTGGAGGCGCTTTGGGTGTCATGGTTTTGTCACAGTGTGCGCAAAATCCGCCGTAAAGCGCATACGACTTTCGCTAATGACTGCGTTTCATGTTCGTTTCCGAGCAGAAAAGAAGAGTGTTGGTGTTTTTATTGTTATGTTATAACATTAATTGGCCAGGACGCTCCGGAGGAGATCGCCATGCCGTCACCGCTTATCGAGGAAGAGAGCCAACTGCTGGCCATGCCCGAGGATGCCTACATGAACGAGGCTCAGCTCGACTTCTTTCGACGGCGTCTGCTGGCGGAGCAGGCGGATCTTGAAGTCGCGCTTGAAGAGACTCGCCGCACCATCGTCGACAGCCGTGGCGTCGGCGACGAGGCCGATCTGGCCGCCAACGAGGAGACGTTGCGTCTGCTGCTGCGTCAGGCCGACCGCGAGACCCGGCTGCTGCGCAAGGTTGCCGGTACCCTGAAGCGCTTGGACGAGGGCGACTATGGGTTCTGCGAAGAGACCGGCGCGCCGATCGGCCTGCGACGATTGTTGCTGAGACCCACCGCCACGCTCTGCCTGGAGGCCAAGCAGCGCCAGGAGCAGCGCGAACACCACTATGCCAAGCGCCGCAGCGCCTGACTCCAAACGCTGCAGCGTGAGAGGCGCTACGGCTCCGCGGCCCTGACACGCGCCGCACCAGCCGCGTCCTGGCAACGACCGATGCCGTGAGGAAACGATCATGAGTGAAAAAACACCGAGTGAACCGCGCCCCATGGCGCAGCCGCTTCCCGTCACCGTGCTGTCCGGCTTTCTCGGCGCCGGCAAGACCACGCTGCTCAACCACCTGCTCAACAACCGTGACGGCCGCCGTATCGCGGTGATCGTCAACGACATGAGCGAGATCAATATCGATGCCGCCCTGGTCGAGCGCGAAGTCGATCTCAACCGTGCCGAAGAGAAGCTGGTCGAGATGAGCAACGGCTGCATCTGCTGCACCCTGCGCGAAGACCTGCTGATCGAGGTGAATCGCCTCGCCGAGGAGGGGCGCTTCGACTACCTGGTGATCGAGTCCACCGGCATCTCCGAGCCGCTGCCGGTGGCGGAGACCTTCACCTTCGAGGATGAACACGGCCGCAGCCTGTCGCAGGTGGCGCGCCTGGATACCCTGGTCACGGTGGTCGACGGCGCCAACTTCCTGACCCAGTACTACGAGGCCAAATCGCTGGCCGAGGCCGGTGAAAGCCTGGGCGAGGAGGACGAGCGCAACGTCGCCGACCTGCTGGTCGACCAGATCGAGTTCTGCGACGTGCTGCTGATCTCCAAGAGCGATCTGATCGACGCTGCTCAGCTCGCCGAAGTCGAGGCGGTGCTCAGAACCCTCAATCCGGACGCCGAGATCCACGCCATCAGCCACGGCCAGATCGCCCTGGATCGGGTGCTCGATACTGGCCGCTTCAGTTTCGATAAGGCCCAGCTCGCCCCGGGCTGGCTCAAGGAGCTGCGCGGCGAGCATGTCCCCGAGACCGAGGAGTACGGCATCAGCAGCTTCAGCTTCGAAGCGCGCCGGCCGTTCCACCCGCAGCGCTTCTTCGAGCTGTTGCACGGCGACTGGGGCGACGGCCGCCTGCTGCGCTCCAAGGGCTTCTTCTGGCTCGCCAGCCGGCCCGAGTTCGCCGGCCAGTGGAGCCTGGCCGGCGGCATTGCCCACCACGGCTTCGCCGGTCTGTTCTGGCGAGCGGTGCCCGAGTCGCGCTGGCCCCAGGACCCGGAGTATCTCGCCTCGATCCGGGAGAAGTGGGAAGAACCCTTCGGCGACATGCGCCAGGAGCTGGTGTTCATCGGCCAGGGGCTCGACGTGGCGCACATCCGCCGCCGCCTGGAAGCCTGCCTGCTCGACGACGACGAACTGGCCCGCGGCAAGGTGTACTGGAAAAGCTTGCCCGATCCCTTTCCCGACTGGGGTGTCGCCGCCTGAGCCTGCTGTTGACGACTCGCTATGGTCTGGTCTCCACCAGAGCTTCCCCGGTAACCCCTCGCGGTTTACCGGGGTTTTTTTGGCCGCCATAGTCAGCGGTCATCGTGCGAGTGGTCATTCACGACCTCGACAGCCGCCCGGTGGATGTTTGGTTCCGCCATCAAGATGCAGATATTGCTAAAAAATTATTAGCAAGCTACATTTTTGCCATCATCCGTCTCAGTCAGGAACAGGATTCATGGCATCTCCCAAGCTGTTTACACCGTTCAAGCTCGCCGAGCTCGAGCTGCCCAACCGTATCGTGATCTCGCCGATGTGCCAGTACTCGGCCGACGGCGAGGGCAGCATGACCGATTGGCATACGATCCACCTGGGCCAGCTGGCGCTCTCCGGCGCCGGCCTGCTGATCATCGAGGCCTCGGCGGTGGCCGAAGCGGGACGTATCACCCCGGGCGACGTCGGGCTCTATTCCGACGCCAACGAGCAGGCGATGGCGCGTACGCTCGCCTCGGTACGCGCTCACTCGCCGATGCCCATCGGCATCCAGCTCGGCCACGCCGGGCGCAAGGCCTCCTGCCAGGCCCCCTGGGAGGGCGGCAAGCAGTTGAGCCTGGAGGCGGGAGGATGGCAGACCCTGGCGCCCTCCGACGTGCCCTATCAGGACGATCAGCGCCCGCCGCAGGCGATGACGCTCGACGATATCGACGCGCTCAAGGCGGATTTCGTCGCCGCGGCGAAGCGTGCCGAGCGTCTCGGCTTCGATCTGATCGAGCTGCACGCGGCCCACGGCTATCTGCTGCATCAGTTCCTGTCGCCGCTCTCCAACCAGCGCGAGGACGCCTACGGCGGCAGCCTGGAGAACCGCATGCGCCTGGTCCTCGAGATCTTCGAGGCGGTGCGCGAGGTATTCCCGGCAGACAAGCCGGTGGGCATTCGCATCTCCGGCAGCGACTGGGTCGAAGGCGGCTGGGATCTGGAGCAGAGCGTGGCCCTGGCTCAGGCGCTGGACGCCCGCGGCTGCAGCTTCATCGACTGCTCCGGTGGCGGGCTCGACCCGCGCCAGGCGCTCGATGTGGGCCCCAGCTACCAGGTGCCGTTCGCCCGGCGCATGAAGCAGGAGGTCGCCATGCCGGTGATCGCGGTGGGTCTGATCACCGAGCCGGAGCAGGCCGAAGGGATCGTCTTCAGCGGCGAGGCCGACGCCGTGGCGCTGGCCCGCGGCATGCTCTTCGATCCGCGCTGGCCGTGGCACGCCGCAGCCAAGCTGGGGGCCAGCGTGCACGCACCCAAGCAGTATCTACGCAGCCAGCCGCATACCTTGAAAGGGCTATTCGGCTAGGTTTTTCGGCAGGGACGTTTCGGCTGGCGCGATTCGAGAGCGGACGCACGCGCAGGCATTTTCCTGTACACCCCTCTTGGCGCTCATTTCCAAACCCTCTGGCGATGGGCGCCGGGGGCATGGCAAAGCGAGGGTCCCTTGCCATGGATGCAAAAGTAGCGCCCAGGGATGGGTTCACAGCGCCCTCACGACGCCCTGCCGCCGGATAAGCCCACGTCGCTTGGCGGCTGTGAAAGACGTTCTTAGCAAGTGTCGTCCACCCCCTTGGGCGCCCCCTCGCGCAGCTTGGCGATCGCCTCGCGGGCATCCTCCAGGCTGGTCGGATCGTCGATGGTGGCGGGCACGTCGAAGGTCTCCCCGTCGGCGATCTGGCGCAGCGCGCGGCGCAGGATCTTGCCCGAACGGGTCTTGGGCAGGCGGTCTACCACCCGCACCTGCTTGAAACTCGCCACCGGGCCGATCCGTTCCCGCACCAGGGCGACCAGCTCCCGCTCCAGCTTGGCGTGGTCGCCATCGAAGCCATCCTTGGGGATCACCAGGCCCAGCGGTAATTGCCCCTTGAGCGCATCCTGGGCGCCGATCACCGCGCACTCGGCCACCGCCGGGTGCGAGCCGAGTACCTCCTCCATCTCGCCGGTGGAGAGCCGGTGGCCGGCGACGTTGATCACATCGTCGGTGCGCCCCATCACGAACAGGTAGCCGTCCTCGTCGATATAGCCACCGTCGCCGGTGAGGTAGTAACCCGGATAGGTGGCCAGGTAGGCGCTGTACAGGCGCTCGGGGTCGCCCCAGATACCGGCGAGGCAGCCCGGCGGCAGCGGCTGCTTGATCACCACGCTACCCTCGGTCAGCGCGCCCACCTCCTCGCCGTGGCGATCGAGGATGCGCACATCGTAGCCCGGCACCGGGAAGGTGGCGGAGCCGGCGCGGGTGGGCACCGGGTCGAGCCCCAGCGGATCGGCGGCGATCGCCCAGCCGGTCTCGGTCTGCCACCAGTGGTCGACGATCGGCACGTCGAGATGCGCCTTGAGCCAGTGGTAGGTGGGTGGGTCGAGACGCTCCCCGGCGAGGAATAGCGAGCGCAGGCTGGAGAGGTCGTAGCCCTCCTTCAGCCGCGCCTCGGGGTCCTCCTTCTTGATCGCGCGGAAGGCCGTAGGCGCGGTGAAGAAGCTCTTCACCCGATACGCCTCGATCACCCGCCAGAAGGCGCCGGCATCGGGAGTGCGCACCGGCTTGCCCTCGTAGACCACCGTGCTGGCGCCGCGCAGCAGCGGGCCGTAGACGATGTAGGAGTGGCCCACGACCCAGCCCACGTCGGAGGCGGAGAAGAACACCTCACCCGGGGCGATGTCGTAGATCGTCTCCATCGAGTAGTGCAGCGCCACGGCGTAGCCGCCGGTATCGCGTACCACGCCCTTGGGACGGCCGGTGGTGCCGGAGGTGTAGAGGATGTAGAGCGGGTCGGTGGCCTTGACCGGAACGCAGTCGGCGGGCTCGGCCGTGGCCATCAGCGTCTTCCACTCGGCCTCGCCGGGGCCGAGCTCGGCGCGGCAGGCGTCGCGCTGCAGGTAGACGCAGTGAGCCACCGCATGGGCGCTGCGCGACAGCGCCTCGCGCACGATCGGTTGGTAGGCCACCACGCGGCCGGGCTCGAGCCCGCAGGAGGCCGCTACTACCACCCTGGGCTTGGCGTCCTCGATCCGTGCCGCCAGCTCGCGGGCGGCGAAACCGCCGAACACCACCGAGTGGATGGCGCCGAGGCGTGCGCAGGCGAGCATCGCGATCAACGCCTCCGGCACCATCGGCATGTAGATCACCACGCGCTCGCCCGGGGTCACGCCCAGCCCGCGCAGGGCGCCGGCGCAGCGGGCGGTGGCATCGCGCAGCTCACGATAGGTGTAGCGCCGCTGCTGGCCGCTGAGCGGCGAGTCCCAGTAGAGCGCGATGCGCTCGCCGTGCCCCTGCTCGACGTGATGGTCGAGGGCGGCATGGCACAGATTGAGCTCGCCATCGCCGAACCAGCGGGCGTGTCCGTTTGCGTCGTAGGCGAGCGCTCGGGTCGGCGGGGTGAACCAGGGCAGACGCCGGGCCTGGCGCATCCAGAAGGCTTCCGGGTCCTCGAGGGAGGCTCGGTACTCGTCCTGATAACGGCTCATGGCATACCCCGCTGAAGTGCCTGCCCGGCCCATCCCGCCGGGGCTTGATGACACTGTATGAGGGGTAACGTCCGACGACCGTCAGACCATCGGCTAGCTTCGACGAATGGACGCCGAACCGGGCACGATGGGTGATCGTGTTCGGTGCGCTGGCGTCACCCCTGCGATCTCCTCGGAGGGCGAAGTCGCGCTCGGCCCGGGCCATCGTGTCCGCGCGCCGTACTACCGGGTAATCCATGGCTGCCGGGCGCGGGGGAGACCCAATGAATCAGTCGCCGATGCGGTCCAGCCGTGCCATCTGCGCCGCGGGAATCTCCAGCGCTGCCGCCTGGATATTCTGCTGCAGATGATCGGGAGACGAAGTCCCGGGGATCAGCAGGATATTGGGTGAACGAGCCAGCAGCCAGGCCAGTGCTACCTGCATCGGGGTGGCGTCCAGCGTCGCCGCGACCTCGGTGAGCGTCTGCGACTGGAGTGGGGTGAATCCGCCCAGCGGGAAGAACGGCACGTAGGGAATGCCCTCCGCGGCCAGCTGATCGATCAGCGCATCGTCGGCGCGGTTGGCCAGGTTGAACTGGTTCTGCACGCAGACGATGGGCACGATCTTCTGTCCGTCGGCCACCTGGGTCGGCGTGACATTGCTCAGGCCGATATGCTTGATCAGGCCGCGCTCGCGAAGTTCCGCCAGTGTCGTCAGCGGGGCCTCCAGCGAGCCCTCCGCCGGCCCATGCACATCCAGCATGCTGCGCAGGTTGACGACCTCCATCTGCTCGAGCCCCAGATTGCGCAGGTTGTCTTCCACAGCCTGGGTCAGCTCGGCGGGCGAGAGGGCGGGCAGCCAGGCGCCGGTGTCATCGCGCCGGGCACTGACCTTGGTGACGAGGCAGAGATCGCTCGGATAGGGGTGCAACGCCTGCTTGATGAGCTGATTGGTGATGTGGGGGCCGTAGAAGTCCGAGGTGTCGATATGATCGATACCGGCGGCGATGGCCGCCTCGAGGACCTGCAACGCCCGCGCCGGATCCTTGGGCGGACCGAACACGCCGGGGCCGGCGAGCTGCATCGCCCCATAGCCCAGTCGTTTGACCCGTCGGTTGCCGAGTGGGTAGGTGCCAGCCTTGTCGATGAGGGACATGCGTTCACTCCTGTGTCGAGGTCGGGGCGTCAGATGCCCCGATGTCCCCTCATGGTAGGCGCGTCAGTGCTGTGCGACTATTGCCCTCAATACATACAAGGTGTGCGGAGAAATGCACAATGAGTGCCGATCTCGGTGATCTTCAGGTCGTGCTGGCCGTGGCCAGAGCCAAGGGGTTTCGGGAAGCGGCGCGGCTGAGCGGTAGCAGTGCGTCGCGCTTGAGCGATGCGGTGCGGCGTGCCGAGACGGCGCTGGGCATTCGGCTGTTTCATCGCACCACGCGGGCGGTGACGCTGACCGAGGCCGGCGCTGCCCTGGTCGCGCGGCTGGCGCCAGCGGTCCAGGAGGTCGAAAACGCGCTGGATGCGATCAACGGCTTTCGGGATCGCCCCGCCGGCACGCTACGCCTCAATGTCCCGGTCAGTGCGGCGCGGCTGATCCTGCCATCGATCCTGCCCGATTTCCTCAAGGCTTACCCGGAGATCCGCGTGGAGGTCACCGCCGACAGTGCGGCGACGGATACGCTGGCGGCGGGCTTCGATGCCGGCATTCGCTATGACGAACTGCTCGAGCAGGACATGATCGCCGTGCCCATCGGTCCGCGCGAGCAGCGTTTTGCGCTGGTGGCCTCGCCCGACTACCTGGCGCGTCGAGGCACGCCCACGCACCCCCGCGAGCTGCTGCAGCATGCCTGTATCCGTGGCCGCTTCACCAACGGTAACCGGGCGGCATGGGAGTTCGAGCGCGGCGAGGAGTCGATGCGCATCGAGCCCACCGGCCCTTTGACGATCAGCATCGGCGGCGGCGTGGATCTTGGTGTCGAAGCGGCACTGCAAGGCGTCGGCCTGATCATGCTCTTCGAGCAGTGGCTTGAACCGTACCTTCAAAGCGGCGCGCTGGTGCCGGTGCTCGAATCCTGGTGGCCGCGGTTCACGGGACCCTATCTCTACTATTCGGATCGAAGGCTGGTACCCGCGCCGCTACGGGCCTTCATCGATTTCGTTCGCGATCACGGCTAGCGTTCCCGGCGGCGCAATAACGTATCCTGAGCCTCTTCGCCGCTTCCCTGGAGCTTTCCATGCGCATGTCGCCGCTGCCGCCGCTCAACGCTCTGATCGCTTTCGAAGCGGCGGTGAGACACATGAGTTTCACTCGCGCCGCGGTCGAGCTGAATCTGTCCCAGAGCGCGGTGAGCCGCCAGATCGTTCATCTCGAGCAATTTCTGGGACGCAAGCTTTTCATCCGCGAGCAGCGCCAGCTGACGCTGACCCGTGCGGGCGAAACCTATGCGCTGCAGGTGCGCTCGATTCTGGACGACTGTGTCAACGCCACCGCCGAGGTGATGAAGAGCACTGGCGAGAACGAGTTGACGGTGGCCTGTACCGCGGGGGTGGCCCAGTTCTGGATGGCGCCACGGCTGGGCGATTTCCGGCGTCAGTACCCCAACTTCAAGCTGCGCCTGATCGTGCGCGACGGCGTGACTTCGCTCTCCTCGTTCGAGTTCGATATCGGGCTCTACTATCTGAAACAGGCGTCCCTGCCAGGATTCGAAACCACTCATGCGATCCCCGAGAAGGTCTTCCCGGTCTGCGCGCCCGCCTATCTCGCGGCGTGTCGCGAGCGTTACGGCCTGGGCGAGCACCAGAAGCTCGAGCCCGAGCATATCCTGCAGGAGACGCTGTTGACCCTGGAGGATGCCCAGAGCCTGTGGATCTCCTGGCGCGACTGGTTTCAATACCACGATGTGACCATCTCGCCGTCGACCCAGGCGGTGATCTTCAATCACTACCCCACGCTGGTCGAAATGGCGGTATTCGAGCAAGGCATCGTGCTCGGCTGGCGCCACGTCATCGACAGCCAGATCGAGCGTGGCCGCCTGGTGGTCGCCTCTGACCACTGGGCCAGCCATGGCGGCGGCTACTATCTGATCACGCCGGACGAGCGTCGGGAAAACGTCGCCACGCGCTGTTTCAAGCGCTGGCTGCTGGAGATATCACCGCGGGAAGCGTGAGCGGGCGATCGATGCGCTGGCCGCATGCTGCCATGCGTTTTTAGCGCTTTTCATGGGCTCGAGGCGCTGGGTAGGCTCAAGCCATATTCGAGTCACCCACAAGAGCCCAAGCCATGACCGAACCTACCTCCTCCCGCGCCACCCCGGCGGTGCTGTTCCGTAATGCCAGCCTGGTCGACGGATCCTCCCCGCAGCCACGGGCCGGCGTGCACGTCTTGGTCGAGGGTGACCGCATCACCCAGGTTTCCGACTCGCCGATCGAGGCACCCCGGGACGCCCGCGTGATCGACCTCGAAGGGCGCACGCTGATGCCGGGCCTGATCGACTGCCATGTCCACGTGATCGCGACCACGGCCGATCTCGGTGCCAACGCGCTGCTGCCGGACGCCCTGGTGGCCGCGCGCGCGACACCGATCATGGAAGGCATGCTGATGCGAGGCTTCACCACGGTGCGCGACGTGGGCGGTGCCGATCGGGGCATCCAGCAGGCGGTGGCGGAAGGGCTCTTCGTCGGGCCGCGTCTGGTGATCTGCGGCAAGGCGCTCTCCCAGACGGGCGGGCACAACGATTATCGCGGCTTCTATGACGAGCGTGACGATCAGTACCAGACCCGGCGACTGGGATCGATGGGCCGTATCTGCGACGGCGTCGAATCGGTGCGTCGTGCGGTGCGCCAGGAGATCAAGGCCGGCGCCCAGTTCATCAAGGTGATGGCCAACGGCGGCGTCTCCTCGCCCAGCGATCCGATCGATTTCCTGAGTTTCTCGGTGGACGAGCTCAAGACCATCGTCGAGGAGGCCAGCAACGCCCAGACCTATGTCAGCGCTCATCTCTACACCGACGAGGCGATTCGACGTGCCGTCGAGGCCGGCGTCCGCTCGCTCGAGCACTGCAACCTGATCACGGCGGACACGGCCCGACTGGCAGCGGAGCGTGGTGCCATGGCCTGTCCCACCCTGGTGACCTACGAACGTCTCAAGATCGAAGGCGCCGACTACGGTCTCAAGCCCGAGTCGGTGGCCAAGATCGACGACGTGCGCCTGGCCGGGCTGGAGAGTCTGGTGACCATGCGCGAGGCCGGCCTGGAGATGGCCTACGGCACCGATCTGCTCGGCGAGATGCATCCGCATCAGTCGGAGGAGTTCGTGATCCGCGCCCAGGTCCTGCCGGCCCATGAGGTGATCCGCAGCGCCACCGCCACGGCGGCCAAGCTGCTGCGGATGGAGGGCGAGATCGGCTGTGTCGCGCCGGGGGCGTGGGCGGATTTGATCGTGGTCGACGGCAATCCACTGGAAGACATGAGCCTGCTGGCCGGCCAGGGCAAGCACCTGTCGCTGATCATGCAGGGCGGCCGTGCGGTCAAGGATCGCTTGAGCCGCTGACACCCGTTCGATCCGGGGCTAGCGTTCGCACCGGGTCGGCACAACGACATGCAAGACAGTCACGACGCATAACAATCACGACTCATAACAAACAAGAACGGGAGGCTGCGATCATGCAGGCATTCTTCGTCATCGCGTATATCGTGTTGATGGTCGTCATCGGGCTCTACTTCTCGCGACGCAAGGTTCACGACGACACCGACTTCATCGTGGCGGGGCGTTCGCTCTCCACGCTGGTGCTGACCGCGACGCTGCTGGCCACCTTCGTCGGCTCCGGCTCCATCGTCGGCGGCGCCAGCTTCGTGTTCCAGCACGGCCCGGGGGCGGCAATCTTCTTCTTCGCCGGCACGCCGATCGCGGCGCTGGTGGTCTACTTCCTGCTGGCGCAGAAGATGCGGCGTTCGCGCGCCACCACCATTCCCGGGCTGATCGAGGAGCGGTTCGGCTCCACGGCGCGCTCGATCGCATCACTGATCATCCTGCTGGCCTACGTCGGCATCGTCTCCTACCAGTTCACCGGGGCGGGCCAGGCGCTCAACCTGGCGTTCGGCCTGCCGGTGTGGCAGGGGGTGGTGATCGCCGCGCTGGTGATGATCGGGCTGGCGACCATGGGCGGGCTGGTCTCGGTGGCCTATACCGACTACCTGAGCGCCATCATCATCTTTGGCAGCATGCTGATCGCCTTGCCGCTGGTGCTGACTCGGCTGGGCGGTCTCGGCGACATGATGGATGCGCTGCCGGCCACGCACCAGACACTGCTCGGCGGTCTCACGCCATGGCAGGCGCTGGGCTATTTCCTGCCGCTGTTCCTGCTCATCCTGGGCGACCAGAACCTGTTTCAGCGCTTTGCCGCCGCGCGGGATCCGGCCACCGCCAAGAAGGCCGCGATGGGGCTGGTCATCGCCTCCATCGTCTGCACTTCGCTGATTACCCTGCTGGTCTGTGCCACGCGGGTGATGTATCCCGATATCACGCCGTCGACCGCGATGATGACCCTGGCCCAGCAGGGGTTGCCCACGGTGGTCGGCGGGCTGCTGCTGGCGTCTCTGGTGGCGCTGCTGCTGACCACCGGCAACTCGTACCTGCTGTCGGCCTCGGCCAGCCTGACCCAGGACATTCTCGGTGGATTGCTGAGACTGAATATCCCGGCGGGCAAGGCGCTGCTCGTCAACCGGTTGACCGTGGTCGGGTTGGGCATTCTGGCCTGGGTCCTGGGGGCGTTCTTCCCCAGCGTGCTGGCGATGCAGATGTACTCCTACGGCATGTACGGGGCGGCGATCACCCCGGTGTTCCTGGCCGCGCTGCTGTGGCCACGGGCGACTCCGGCCGGGGCGCTGGCGGCGATGATCGTCGGCGGCGTGATGACGCTGGTGTGGGAGATCGCGCTCGGCAAGCCGATGGGCTGGAACAGCGTGCTGGTGGCGATGCCGCTGGCGGCGGTGACGCTGATCGGCGTGAGTCTCGCCGGGCGGAGGCAGCCCACGGTGTCCGCCGGCGCCTGACGCGCGCGGCGGTAGCGCGGAAACCAAGCGGCCGGGCCATCATCGATGGCCCGGCCGCTCTGTCTTGGCCACTGAGTCGCCGCGGGAGCTCAGTGGGCCAGCCAGCCGCGCTCGATCAGCGGGGCGAACAGGCGCCGATAAAGGCCGCGTGACAGGCCATGGAGCGACGGCATGTAGAAGCGTTCGGTGATGGCCAACAGCGTGGCAACCAGGGCCGAGACGACGATGGCGCCGAGCATGTCCAGGGGAAAGTGAACGCCGAGGTAGACCCGGGACCAGGCGATGCCCAGCCCCAGTCCGGCGAAGAGATAGCCGAGCGGACGCCACTCACGGGACAACAGTAGCGTGATCGCCAGTGTCGAAATCACGGTCATGTGATCGCTGGGAAACGAGCTGTTCGCGGCGTGATCCAGGTAGGTATGGCCGACGGGAATGACGAAGGGGCGAGGATGATCCCACAGCAAGGCGATGACTTCGTTGACCGACAGGGCGAAGACGCACCCCAGCAGGGCTTTCAGCGCCAAGCGCTGGCGGGCGGGGTCTCGGTGCAACCAGCCGAGAATCATCAGTAGCGGCACGAGATAGATGGCGTAGATGGCCAGGGCGTAGGCCAGTGACAGGGTCAGATGCGAAGCGTGCGACGGGGCATTGAGCCAGGCGAAGAGACGTAAGTTGAAAGATTCCATGATCCGGTACGGTAGCGTCCTGAATGAAGCCGCTCATGCTACAGCCGCCAGGGAAGGCGATTCGCAGGAATTGGTAACGATAGTGTGATTTTTTATTCGCCACCCCGTGCGGGTGTCTGCCGGCGGCAACGCTTCGTCAGTATGATTTCCGCCACCCGTGGGGCACGCCACGATGTTCGCCAGCCGAAACCCGAGTGCGACTAAAGTCTGGTCCAGCCGAATGCCGTGACCGCTCCCGGATCCCGCCGCAAAAATCTTTTCTATTCATAGGCTTGAAATCGTCTTGTCGATGGCCATCCATTTTCTTTGGAACCCATCGAGAAAAAGCGATTTGTGACGCCACAATCGGCCGTGACACCTTCCCAAGCCATGACACATGCGTTACAGGGCGTGACTCATGGCAGCGAAGAACCTGGGCGATCCCCCTCCTTCTGTCCAGTGCCGCAATGTCGCTCTGACGAGGCCCGTCGTGACGTCCGCGTCGTTGACATCGCGCGTCCCGCATTACGCCTGTAGCCGATAGCGCCGCCGACCCTCGTCGCGTCGTTCCGGGTGTTCGTACCGGACGATACGACGCTATTGGCCCCGACTTACGACATTCGAGACAGCCTACCCATGACTTTATCCCAGCAATTGGCGGCACGGATCGTGGCGTTGACCTATGAGGATCTTCCGGCGACCGCCATCGACAATGCCAAGACGGCGATTCTCGACACGTTAGGCTGCGCGCTTGCCGGAGCCAGGGAACATGCGGTTGACACCTTGATGGCGACGCCCGGGATGGCGACTTCTGGCGAGTGTTCGCTAATGGGCCGGAGCGAACGCCTAGACCTATTGAGTGCCGCGCTGATCAACGGGTGTGCCGCGCACGCGCTCGACTTCGATGACGTCAATACTGCCATGGGCGGGCATCCGTCCGCGCCGCTGCTGGCGGGGCTGTTGCCGTTGGCGGAGGAACTCGATAGCAGCGGGAGGACGCTACTGCTCTCCTTCATCGCGGGGTTCGAGACCGAAACGCGACTGGCGCGGGCGGTCAATTTCTATCATTACGATCTTGGCTGGCATCCGACCGCCACGCTAGGCGTATTCGGCACCGCTGCCGCCTGCGCCAAGCTTCTGAACTTGAGCGCGAACCGTACTGCGACAGCGCTCAGCATCTGCGTGAGCCTCGCCAGCGGCGTCAAAGCCAACTTCGGCACCATGACCAAGCCTTTCCACGTCGGACACGCCGCGCGTCATGGCGTGATGGCGGCACTGATGGCACGCCAGGGTTTCTCTGCCAGTCTGGACGCCTTCGAACATCGTCAGGGCTTCTTCAACGTCTTCAACGGCGAGGGCAATTACCATGCCAATCGCGTCCTCGAGAATTGGGCCGCGCCGCTCGATATCGTCACGCCGGGAATCGGCATCAAGCTCTACCCATGCTGTGACAGCACCCACGCCAGCATCGATGCCGTACGCTTGCTCCAGGGCGAGCAGGCGTTCGATGTCACGGATGTAGAACGCGTCGTGGTGACGATTCATCCGCTACGCCTGACCCACGTCGACCGCCCCATACTGCGCAGTGCGACCGATGCCAAGTTCAGCGTCCAGTACTGTATAACGCGGACATTGCTGGATGGGCGAATTGATTTCGATAGTTTTACCGAGCATGCCTATGAGAACGAGGCGGTGAAGTCGCTGATGGCCAAGGTCGAAACGCGCCCTCATGCCCATAGCGCGCCGACCCCCGAGGGAAACTATCTCACCGAGCTTTGCATCGTGCTGCGAGACGGGTCGCAGCGGTTCAAGCGGCTGGACCGCCCGTTGGGGCGTCATGCCGAAGAGCCTGCGCCGACAGCCATGATTCGCGCCAAGTTCGACCGCTGCACGGCGCATGTCCTATCCGCCGAAGCCGGCTCACGACTGCATGATACCGTCATGGGATTGGAAACGCTGATGCGCGTGAGCGAGTTGACGGCGCAGGCCCGTTCCACCGAATGACGGGCGGGACCATCACCTGAGGAACCAACGTACTCACTCGGCCGGGTTTGCCATGCACGGTGCCGACAGGCCCCGTAAGGTCATGGCGAGCGTGGCGCTGGCGCTTGTCGGCGTGGTTGTTCAGTGCGTACAACGGTCGTTCGAGCCCTCGCGCCCAGCCCGTGTCGGCTAACGCTCTGTTGTTTCTCCCTCCCATCTTCTCGGCTGCGCACTGTTACTTGTGAACCCTTGCGCGGCTGATTCTCCTCAGCGCTGTCATCCGTGCCGCTGTCGGCTCGACGATGCGATGTCGTGACGAAGGAGCACGCTGCTGGCACCGATTCGGCGTGCAGTCCTCGTGCCCAAGTCAAAGCCGATGGCCACGGCATGGCTCCGGGATTTCGGCCCATGGCGAGGCTATCGGCGAGGGTAATATGGCAGGTAGAACACTGTAACTTTAGTCTAAGATTAGCTCGGTATCCCCTCTTATACCTAAGTTCATGTTGTTCATAAATATTTGATTTCTAATATGAATAAAAAGATTCTACCGACGGTGAAAGCTAGGTATAGCGCAATGCTATGGGTCTGGCAAAAAAACGCATTCGTGGCGCTCCAGCTTTTTCCCTAGCGTGGCTCCCCAGACCACAGAGGGGAGAGGTACATGAAAGCCATATCCAAGGGATTGATGCCAACGGTCGTTGTCTGCATCGCGCTGATGGGGGCATCTATCGCCTTCATCGTCATGGGCGCAGGCCTTCCATTGGAATCGGCGATGTTTCCATTGGGCGTTCTCGGCGTCGTGTGTGTCTTGAGCGTCGTGCTGCTCGTGCAGTCCTGCCTGCAGGACCGCAAGCGGGAGGCCGGCGAGGGTCATCCCGAAAGCCTGGGCAAGGTCGTGCTCGGCCTGTTCTGCGTGCTGGTCTACCTGGTGGCCGTTGCCAAGCTCGGCTTCTATGCCTCCACCTTTCTGATGATTCCGCTGATGAGCGCGGCATTCGGTTATCGCCGATGGGAGCGCAGCCTGTTCGGCTCGGCGCTATTCACGGTGATGCTCTATCTGCTGTTCGACATGGCCATGGGCAGAAGCTTGCCCCATGGCTGGCTGATGTGAGGCACGTCCATGTTTGAAGCACTCTGGCACTCCCTGCCCGATATTCTGAGCGTCAGCAGTCTGCTGGCCGTCGCGGTCGGCGTCGTCGCCGGCATTTTCCTCGGTGCATTGCCGGGGTTGAGTGCCACGCTCGGCATCTCGGTATTGCTCCCTTTCACCTTCGGCATGAGCCCGCAGGTTGCGCTCGGGATGATGGCGGGGATCTATAACGGCTCGATGTACGGTGGCGCCATTCCCGCCATCCTGTTGCGTATCCCTGGCACGCCAGCGGCCGTGGCGACCACCTTCGATGGCTACCCTATGGCGCAGCAGGGCCGTGCCAACAAGGCGCTGCGCGTGGCGCTTGTCTCCTCTGCCATCGGTGGTTTGGCCAGTGGACTGGCGCTGATGTTGCTGGCGCCGCCGCTGGGCAGTGTGACGCTAATGTTCGGGCCAACCGAGATTTTCTGGGTCTCCGTGTTCGGCATTCTGAGCATCGCATTATTGATCAAGGGCAACGCCCTGAAAGGGTTGATCAGCGCAGGCATTGGTATCTTCGTCGCCACGGTTGGGATCGACCCGGTGAGTGCCAATGAGCGCTTTACCTTCGGCTCGCTTTATCTCGATGACGGTATCAGCGTGATCGTGCTGCTGATTGGGCTGTATGCGATGCCACCGGTCATCGACACCTTGGTCAATCCACAGAATGGTGAAGAGAGCCACGTCAAAGAGGTGGACGACGAAGGTTTCTTCAGGTCTTTGGCATCAATGCTCGGCTACTGGAAAACTTGGTTACGGGCATCTCTGATCGGTATCGCAGTAGGCATTTTGCCGGGCGCTGGTGGGTCCTTCGGGACATTCATCAGTTACAACGAAGCCAAGCGAAGTGCGCGCAACTCGGAAGCGTGGGGTAAGGGGGAGCCAGAGGGCGTCGCCGCCGCCGAGACCTGCAACAACGCCGATACCGCGGCTTCGATGATCCCGGCGCTGACCCTGGGCATCCCCGGCACCTCGGTGGCTGCTGTCATGCTGGGGGGATTTCTCATCCATGGACTGCAGCCTGGCCCCAACCTGTTCCGAGAGCACCCGGACGAGGTGTTCGGCTTCATGTGGCAGTTCCTGATTGCGTCGGTGATGCTGCTATTTCTTGGCGGGTCCGTGGCGACCCGACTCTTCTCCAAGGTGCTCCATCTGCCGAGACCGCTGCTGGGCAGCATCATCCTTTCGCTGATGGTGGTCGGCGCCTACTCGATTCACGAAACCCTGTTCGACGTCTTCTTGATGTTCGGTTTCGGGGTGTTCGGTTACGTACTCGAGAAGCTCAAATTCCCGATGGCGCCCATCGTGCTTGGCGTCATCTTGGGCGGGTTCATGGAGTACAACTTCCGTATTTCGATGCTGATGAGCGGCAACGATCCCGCCGTGCTGTGGGGCTCGGCTCCATCGATCGTGCTCATTGCGATGATCGTGATGCTGATCGTCTTGACGTGCTTCAAGCAACGTCTGTCGTCGCTGATCGGTAAAAGACTCACCAACTAGGAGAGGCACCATGTTGAATCACCGGAACAAGATGACAATGATGACGGGCCTGGTGGCGTTGATGCCGCTGGTGGCTCAGGCCGACTTTCCGGACAAGGACATTACCATCGTGGTCGGCTACGGACCCGGTGGGGGGACCGATATTACCGCGCGTGTGGTCGGGCGCTATCTCGAGAAGTACTTGGATGGCGATGCCAGCGTGGTGGTCAAGAACGTCAAAGGGGCCGGTGGCGTCATCGCGCTGACCCAGGTATCCCGGGCCGATCCCGATGGCTATACGGTGGGGACCTTCAACGTGCCCGCATCGATCGGGCGGATGGTCGACCGCAAAGTGAGCTACGACCTCGATAGCTTCGAATTTCTCTCCAGTGTCACTTCGGATCCCAATACGCTGATCACTCAGCGCGATGACGATATCGATTCGCTGGAAGATCTTAAGCAGACATGCGCCGATGGCGGCCAGTTGACGCTTGGCCTGGCGGGATACGGTGGTGAAGACCACTTCGCCGCCAAACAGGTCGAGAGTGCCCTGGGCTGTCACTTCACTTACGTGCCACTGGGCGGCGACGGCTCGGCCCGGACGGCACTGATGGGCGGGCATGTCGACCTCGCGGTCGTCAACGTCAGTGCCGCCTACAATTATCAGGATTCCGTGAATTTCCTGGGTGTAATGGATGAATCTCGCTCGGCGTACCTGCAGGACGTGCCGACCTTCGAGGAGCAGGGTTACGATATCGACATGGCCTCGACTCGGGGCTACGTGCTGCCCAAGGGAACGCCGACAGCGATCGTCGACCAGTATAATGAAGCCTTCGCCAAAATGTTCGAGGATCCCGAGTTTCTCAAGGACATGAGCCGAGAGGCGGTACCCGCGGCCTATCTCGATGCCGATGCCTGGAAAGGGCTGGTCGAGCAGCAGCACCAGGCCGTCGTCGAGCTCTGGAACCGCGACCCCTGGAAGTGAGGGCGCGCTCAGGCCTGGGTTAGCCGGCCTGGAGGGGCCGCGCTACCGAAAGTGTCTTCATCGTCAGGAGTCGGCATGAAAGCCAGTATCCGCAGCCTCGAGGTGTTTCGTTCGGTGATGCACACGGGTTCGATCAGCAAGACCGCCATCGAACTGAACGTATCGCAGCCCACCGCCAGCGGCATCGTCAAGAGGCTGGAGGAGAAGGTCGGCATGCCGCTGTTCTATCGCACCAGCTTCGGTCTCTCGCCGACGCCGGAGGCGGTACAATTGCTGCCCGAGGTGGAGCGTATTTTCGGCCACTTCGATCATATGCAGACCAAGATCGACAATATTGCTCGAGGCGGCGATGCCTTTCTGGCGGTGCAGTCGATCTCCTCGATGTCAAAGCACTTCGTGGCGCCGACGATTCCCCGGTTCATGGCTGCTTATCCCAGAGCGAAGGTCTCGTTTCATGCCGGACAATCCTCTCAGGTGATCGGCAATATCGAGGTCGGCTCGTTCGATGTCGGTTTCATCTATGGTTCCAAGGTCAACGAGACGCTCGAGGTCATTCCGCTGGAACAGATCCAGTATCGGTGTATCGTTCGCCGAGACAGTCGGCTGGCCAGCAAGGCGGTGGTGGATGTCGCCGATCTCGCGGATGAGATTCTGATCCTCAATCGCAGCGGTACCTACCTGCGACATGCCGTCGAGCGCGCGCTGCAACGGCAGGGCTCGCATCTGGAGCCACAGATCGAAGCCGGTACCATGCAGGCCTATGATCTGATCAGTCAGGGCGTCGGCGTGGGCATTCTCGATGCCTCGCTGATCACCGAGGGACACTATGCCGATCTGATCTCTCTTCCCACGACGCTCGACATTCGCGTGCAGGCATCGCTCATCTATAACAGAAACGTCTCTCTGTCGTTCTTCGCCCGGCAGTACATCGACATGGTCGTCGAGCGGTTTGCGCCCACCCGAGGCGTGTCAGCGCCGCTCGACGGGTAGCGATCCGCCGCTGGCTTCGCGCTTCGCCGTGCGTCTCGTCGAGACGACGAATGCCACGATGAAGACGAGCGAGAACAGCAGCACGATGGTCGGTGCCGGGGCGCTGTCCAGGAAGAACGAGAGATAGACACCGAGGAAGGCGATGATCGCCGACATCGTCACCGACAGCAGCAGCATGGTGCCAAAGCGCCGGGTCAGCAGGAAGGCGATGGCGCCGGGCGCGATCAGCAGGGCAATGGCCAGGATGATCCCCGCCGCCTTCAGGGCGCCGACGATGGTCAGCGACATCAGGCAGAGCAGGCCATAGTGCAGCAGCCCGGTTCGCAGTCCCACCGCCCGGGCCTGGGTCGGGTCGAAGGCGTGGAGCAGAAAGTCCTTCCACTTCACGCCGATGACGCCAACGGTGACCAGGGCGATCAGCGCCGATTCCACTATGTCACGCCAGGCGACCCCGAGGATGTCGCCGAACAGGATGTGGTCGAGGTGGACCGTTGACTGGATCTTGACGAACAGCACCAGGCCGATGCCGAACATGCCGGAGTAGACGATACCCATGACGGTATCCTGCTTGATACGGCTGTTCTCCTCGAGGAAGCCGGTGGCAACGGCACAGAACATGCCGGCGACGAAGGCGCCGATGGCGTAGGGGATGCCGACGAGATAGGCGATCACGACACCCGGGAAGACCGCGTGGGAGATGGCGTCGCCCATCAGCGACCAGCCCTTGAGGACCAGAAAGCAGGAGAGCAGGGACATCGGGATGGTCACCAGCACCGCGATGATCATGGCGTTGACCATGAAGCCGAACTGGAACGGCATCAGCAGCGTCTCGAACCCGCTCATCGAGGTGACTCCGTGGGCCCGGAGGCTGGCGATCGTGTCTGGCTCGTCGATGACTGCGCCAGCGATGCGGCGGCCCTGCGTCTCGCCGCCAGCATGCCGTGGTTGGGTGCGAACACGAACGCCAGAAGGAACAGCACCGTCTGCAGCACGACGATGATGCCGCCAGTGGCGCCGTCGAGAAAGTAGCTGGCATAGGCACCGAAGAAGCTGGTCAGCGTGCCGATCGTCACCGCGATGATCAGCAGGCGCGGGAAGCGGTCGCTGAGCAGATAGGCCGTCGCGCCCGGGGTGATGACCATGCAGATCACCAGAAAGGCACCGACCGTCTGCAGCGCCGCGACGGTGGAAGCGGCCAGCAGGGTGAAGAACAGGATCTTGAGCGCCGTCGGATTGAGCCCGATCGAGCGGGCATGGTTCTCGTCGAAGAAGGTCACCATCAGATCCTTCCACTTGGCCAGCAGCACGACCAGCGATACCACCGCGATCGCCACCAGCTGGAGCGTGTCGGCGGGGGTGATCGCCAGAATGTTGCCGAGCACGATGGTCTGGATATTCACCGAGGTCGGCGACAGCGACACCATGAACAGCCCCAGGCCGAAGAACGAGCTGAAGATCAGGCCGATGATGACGTCTTCCTTCAGCTTGCTGCGCTGGTTGAGAAACAGCATCGTCGCGGAGGCCAGCCCACCGGCGAAGAAGGCGCCGAGCGAGAACGGCAGCCCCAGCATGTAGGCACCGGCGACGCCAGGCACGATCGAGTGCGACAGCGCATCGCCGATCAGTGACCACCCCTTGAGCATCAGGTAGCAGGAGAGAAACGCGCAGACCCCACCGACCAGTGCGGATACCCACATGGCATTCTGCATATAGCCGTAGCCGAAGGGTTCGAGCAGCGCACCGATCATCGTCGCTCCCCTGGCTTGCTCGAGGGCCGCCTGGCGGCGATGCCGTTCTGCAGCACCAGGGGCCGTTCATCGTCGGTGAACACCCCCACGGCCTGGGGCGGCGCGCCGGCCTGTTGGGATTGGTCGAGCACGAAGTGCCGCAGCACGCCGCCGAAGGCGCGCTCGAGGTTGTGCTGGGTGAATATCTCGTCGGTGAGGCCGTGGGCGAGCACCGTGCCCTTGATCATCACCGTGCGGTCGCAGAACTCCGGAACCGAACCGAGATTGTGGGTCGAGACCAGCATCACCCGCCCCTCGGCGCGCAGCTCTCTCAGCAGGTGGATGATCCGGTCCTCGGTCTGCACATCGACGCCGGTGAACGGCTCGTCGAGCAGAATGACGCGGCTGTCCTGGGCCAGCGCACGGGCCAGGAACACACGTTTCTTCTGGCCGCCGGAGAGTTCACCGATCTGGCGCTGGCGGAACGCCTGCATATCGACCCGGGCCAGTGCCGTCTCGACCGCGTCGCGATCCTGCCGCTTGGGGATTCTGAGCATGCCCATGTGCCCGTAGCGGCCCATCATCACCACGTCCTCGACCAGCACCGGAAAGTTCCAGTCGACCTCCTCCGACTGCGGCACATAGGCGATCAGGTTGCGCTTGAGCGCCACGCGCGCTGGCACCCCCAGTACGCGTATTTCGCCCCGGGCCAGGCGCACGAAGCCCATGATCGCCTTGAACAGGGTCGACTTGCCGGAACCGTTGACGCCGACCAGCGCGGTGATCGTACCGGTGGGGATCTCGAAACTGGTATCGCGCAGCGCGGTGTGCCCGTTGCGATAGATGACGGCGGCGTCGGTCACGCGGATGCCCGCGCCGGCCCGATCGGCAGTCGTGGCATCCGCCTTGTGATCGGCAGGTGCCGTATCGCGCCGCCTCGTCATGAAGAGGCTCCCTGGTTCAGGCCGTCCACGATGGTCTCGGTGGTGACGCGCAGCAGATCGATATAGGTCGGTACCGCGCCATCGGGATCGCTGAGCGAATCCACGTAAAGGACACCGCCATAGTGAATGCCGGTTTCGCGGGCCACTTGGCGGGCCGGCTTATCGGAGACGGTACTCTCGCTGAAGATGACCGGAATATCGTTGGCGCGGATGACGTCGATGACCTGGCGAACCTGCTGTGGCGTACCCTGCTGATCGGCGTTGATCGGCCACAGGTAGCGCTCGCGGAGGTCGAAATCCCGTGCCAGATAGGAGAATGCCCCCTCGCTGGTCACCAGCCAGCGATGCGTCTCCGGGATCTGGGCCAGCGCTTCACGGATCGGCGCCACGGCAGCCTCGATCTGCTGCTTGTAGCGCGCCGCATTGTCGCGGTAGGTGTCGGCGTTGTCCGGGTCGTACTGGATGAAGGCGTCGCGAATGTTGTCGACGTAGATCATCGCACTCGCCGGTGACATCCAGGCATGCGGGTTGGGTTTGCCGTCGTAGGGCCCTTCGGCGATGCTGATCGGGCTCACGCCCTCGGAGACCACGACACTCGGTACCTCCTGCAGGTTGTGGAAGAAGCGCTCGAACCAGCGCTCCAGGTCGAGCCCGTTCCAGAGGATCATGTCGGCATCCTGGGCACGCAGTATGTCGCGCGGGGTCGGCGCATAATTGTGGATCTCGGCGCCCGGACGGGTGATGGATTCCACCGTGGCGGCATCCCCGGCCACGTTCTGGGCCATATCCGCGATCACCGTGAACGTCGTCACCGCCTTGAACTTTTTCCGCTCGGCATCCTGCGCGAAGGCCGGCAGCGCGATCAGCAGCATCGCGAAGGCCACGATCCGCACCAGTGTCCAACGTCGATCCATCATCCCAGGCATGAGGCGCTCCTACTCGAAACGAGATTGGCCAGGGTAGTCGCGACCGTTGTGCTCCAAGCCCACGCAGTGCTTCGAGCGCGAAACGTTAGCGCGATTCGTTTTTTTACCCTGGTTAAATGGTGTTCCTTTGGTTTCGATGTATAGCATCGGTTGATTCGGCTGTGAAGGGAAAAGCGACTTCAATCGAAAGGCGAGGGTCGGAAGCGGGGAAGGACGGCCAAACCGGTGGTGAGGGCGAGAGCGTGCCGGATGGCGCAGCGCCCGCAGGCGCTCGGGCTCAAAGCTGTGCCAGTAGTCCTCGACAATCCTGATGGTGCCAGTCGGTGAGGCTTGGCCAACGGTTGTCCGCGACATTGACCAGGACGGTGCGGGTACCGGCGGCGCGACCGCACTCGAGATCCAGCGGGCTGTCGCCGACCATGACCACCGCCGAGGGTTCGACCCGCCAGTGATGGATGAAGTGGTCGAGGCCGCCGGGGTGGGGTTTGGGCGGCGCTTCGTCGCGGCCGAGCACGTCCGCGTGGGCGAAGCAGTCGGCGAGGCCGATCGCCTCCAGGGTGATATGCGCCAGCTCCTTGGCATTGCGTGTCAGGATACCCAGCCGGCAGCCGCGATCACGCAGCGCCTTTATCAACTCGACCGCACCGCTGGCGGCGGTCGAGCGCATCGCCAGCTCGCGTTCATGCTCGAGCAGCCAGCTGTGCTTGGCGTCGCGCTCGGCAGCCGGGAGCGTATCCAGGTGGTGCAGGATATCGGCGCCTTCGGGTATCTCCAACTCGCGGCGGATCGCCGGGAAGTCGTGCACACCGACGGTGAGCGTGCCATCCATGTCGAAGACCCAGTGGCGTATTGGCTTTAAGGCAGGCGAGGTCATAGCGAGTGTGCCGCGTGTCAAAAGGCCATCTTGCCATGGGTGTCGTCGGTTGTCCGTGATGCCGGCGCTTAGCCCATGTCGACAGCTGCCATGTCGATGGCCGTTGCACCATGCCCGACGCCCGGACGCGAGACCCCGAGGCGCGAGTGTCGCGCCGGGCTCGCCTTCTCGGCACCCGCGGCCCGCCGGCGATGATGGCGAATCAGACCGTGTCTTCGATCTGCCAGTTGATCGGGACCGTGGCGATGCCGGCGGAGGGCGGCAGCGTGACGAGCATCTGCACCACGCGGGCGACCTCCTCGGGTTGGGTGACGCTGGCGCCATCGACCTGTGCGGCGGTGGCCATATCGGTCGCGACGAAGCCGGGGCAGATCGCGGTGGCGCGGACACGGGTCTCCGCCGTGCAGTGGCGCAAGCCGTGGACGAACGCCTGGGCGGCAAACTTGCTCATCGCGTAGAGACCGGAAGCGGCGGACCTGACCCTCAGCCCGGAGAGCGAGACGATCGAGATCACCTTGCCCTGTTCGGCGGCGACCAGGTGCGGCCAGGCTTGTTGGGTGAGCAGCATCGGTGCGCGGGCATTGACCGCCATCACGCGGTCGAACTCATCGCCACTCGCTTCCAGCACCGTCGATTGGCTGAGGATGCCGGCGTTGTTGATCAAGGCATCCAGGCGGCCGAAGGTGCGCAGGGTGTCATCGACCCAGGCCTGGCCGCTGGCGGCATCGAGGGCATCGTAGTGACAGCTCAGCCAGTTGGCGCTCTCCGGGCGTTCGCTGGGCGGGGTACGGCAGCCAAGGCTCACGCGCCAGCCGGCGGCCAGCAGGGTGTCGGCGATGCTGGCGCCAATACCGCGATTGGCGCCACTGATCATGGCAACCGGGGCGTCGGACATGATCTCTCTCCTGGTTGGGATGGAATGACGGGTGGGGTGACGGGTGAGGGCCAAGCCAGGCCGCTGGGCATTTTCCTCATGTTCAGCCTGCTACTTGCAGCGGTCTATCACCGCGCCTGGCTCTTCATGTTAGTGGCTGGCTGCCAGGAACGTCATTGTCGGGATTTATCTGTCGCGCCATGTCTCGAGCAGGTCGCCCAGGGTCTCCTCCAGCACCTCGCACAGGCGTTCGACGTGTGTGCGGTTGAAGACCAGCGGCGGGCGGATCTTCAGCACATTGGCCTGTGGCCCGGTGGCGCTGATCAGCACCTGGCGCTCGCGCAGGCCGTCGACCAGCGTCTGCGCGAGCGCGGCGTCCGGTGCGCCCTTTGCATCGAGCACCTCGACACCGGCCAGCAGACCCGCACCGCGCACCGCGCCGAGCCGGTCCGTGGTGGCCGCGATCTGACCCAGGCCGGCGTGGAGCTCGGCGCCAACCGCGGCGGCCTGGGCCACCAGATCCTCCTCGGCCATGACGCGCTGGACCGCCAGCGCGGCGGCGCAGGCCACGGGATTGCCGCCGAAGGTATTGAAGTAGCGCGCCGTCTCCCCGAAGTGGTCCATCACCTCGCGCCGGCCGGCAACCCCGGCCACCGGGTGGCCGTTGCCCAGCGGTTTGCCGAGCGTGACCAGATCGGCCCTGACGCCGTGGCGTGGGAAGCCCCACAGGACGCCGGTGCGGCCGAGCCCGGCCTGCACTTCGTCGGCGATATAGAGCCCGCCGGCACACCGGATGGTCTCGACCGCCGGGGCGAGAAACCCGACCGGATCGGTCACGATGCCGTCGCTGGAGAAGACGCTGTCGAGCAGCAGCGCGGCGGGGCGGATGCCGTGGGCGGCGAGATCGTCGATCGCCGCCTGCACGCCGGCGGCGAAGCGTGCGCCCATCGCCGCGACGCCGTCACCGCGATCCACCGGCGCGGGCACGGTGCGCACGCTCCTGCCCAGCTTGACCTTGCTGCCGAGGGAGGGCGACGCCTCGGCGATCGCCTGGGTCACGCCGTGATAGGCCAGCTCGGTGACGATCAGCCCCTCGCCGCCGGTGAAGGCGCGGGCCATGCGCAGGGCGAGATCGTTGGCCTCGCTGCCCGAGCAGGTGAAGACCAGCTGTTCCAGCGGCGCCGGCAGCGAGTCGATCAGCCGCTCGGCGCAGTCGAGGATCGTCTCGTGCAGGTAGCGGGTATGGGTATTGAGGGTAGCCGCCTGGGTGGCGATGGCTGCCACGACCTTCGGGTGGCAGTGGCCGACACAGGCGACGTTGTTGTAGGCGTCCAGGTGCGCCGTGCCGTGGCGGTCGAAGAGCCACACGCCCTCACCGCGCACGGGATGGAACGGCCGCTGATAGAACAGGCGGTAGGAGGCGCCGAGCAGGCGCTGGCGCCGCGCCAGCAGGGCCGCGTCGACGGCATCGTCATCTTTCACGCTGGGCTCCTGCATGTTCACTCTCCCGTACCCGGTGGATTGATGGGTGAGTCGAGGGCCTCGCGCAGGCGGTGCTGGAAGGTCGCCGCGGGCAGGCTCAGGCAGTGCTCCAGCGCCCGGCGGGAAGCGGCCGTATTGCGCAGCAGATAGTCGGCGTTTTGCGGGTAGCGCTCGGCGCGATGGGTGGCGATGGTAATCGCCATCGCCAGCCGGGTCTCGATCAAGCCGCGCAGCAGCGCGCACTCCGTCTCGTCGAGCGGCGAGTGGGCATGATAGCCGGCGATCAGCGCCAGGGCCCCCGCCAGCGGATCGGCGGCACCCTTCATCTGGTAGGCCGCGGCCACGGCGAGATCGATCACCCGCGGGGCGAACAGCATGTCGCCGAAATCGATGATCGCGGCGGGGTGTTCGGGCGCGGCGTTGGCGTCGTCCGCGGTCGGGGCAAACAGCACGTTGTGACCGTTGAGGTCGTTATGGATCGGTTGACGCGGCAGCACCGCCAGGCGCGGGCGCAGCTGCTCGGCGAAGCGCTGGAGCAGGTCGCGGATGCGCTGGCGCGAGGCGTCATCGAGGCTGTCGGTCTGCGGCAGCAGGTCGTCGGCGCGCTGCAGGTCCCATGGCATCGACAGCTCGCGAACCGGGTGGTCGAAGTCGGCCAGGGCGGTATCGATCCGCGCCAGCCAGCCGCCGAGCCTGAACTGGAAACGCGGGGAGGCCACCCGGTCGGCCAGCGGCGTGCCGGGCAGGAAGGTCGACAGGCGCACGTGACTGACGCGGCCGTCGTCGAGACGCAGCGGTGGCGCTGGATCGCCATCGCGGTCGCGCAGCACCCGCGGGACCGGCAGGGCCGGGTCCTGTTCGGCCAGGTGCATCAGCGCACGGACCTGAAAATCGCTCACCGCCTGGCGCTCGGCCGGGTGGGTGAACTTGAGCAGATAGCGCTGGCCGTCGGCCGTCGCCGCGCGGAAATTGCAGTCGCGCTCGCCGCTGAGCGGCTCGAGGGTGGCAGCGAGGCCGAAGCGCTCGGCCAGCACTCGTCGGGCGGTCCCTGGTGACACCGTCAGGGCCGTGGCCGCGAGGACGTCCGTGCTCTCGTGTGCGGGAATCGTCGTCATTCGAACCCCGACAGCGCGCTGATCAGGTTGTCGCCGAGGGCGTCGGAGAGGTAGCCACCCTCCTGCACGATGACGGTGGGCAGGCCGAGCTGGGCGATCTGGTGGGTGATCCGCGCAAAGCCCTCCGTAGTCACCGCGACACCCTGGTAGGGGTCGTGTTCGTAGATGTCGAGGCCGAGCGAGACGACGAGCGCGCCGGGGGCGAAGTCGGCGATGCGCTCGCAGGCGCGGTTCAGTTGGCGCAGATAGCCAGCGGTCTCGAGCCCCTGGGGCAGCGGCAGGTTGAGGTTGTAGCCCTCGCCCGCATCGCGACCGGTTTCATGGGCGTGACCGGTGAAGAAGGGCGTCATGAAGTGCGGGTCGGCGTGCAGCGAGACCGTCAGCACATCGTCGCGGTGGTAGAAGATGCCCTGGGTGCCGTTGCCGTGGTGAACGTCGATATCGAGTATCGCCACCCGCGCATGGTGGCGGCGCAGCTCGCTGGCGGCGATGGCGGCGTTGTTGAGATAGCAGAAACCGTTGGCACGCTCTGCATAGGCGTGGTGCCCCGGTGGGCGGCACAGCGCATAGGCGAGGCGGTGGCCTGACTGGACGTGGCGAGTCGCGCTCAGGGCGCACTGGGCGGCACCTCTCGCCGCCCGCCAGGTGCCGGGCCCGATCGAGGCGGCCATATCGCCCAGGTGGAAGCCGACCCGCCCGACCAGATGATCCGGGTAGGTGCAGGGCTCGCCGGGAAAGGGGTGGACGTTGGCGACCACCTCTTCCGGGTTGCGGTCCTCCAGGGCCAGCCAGCGGCTATGGACGTGTTCGAGGAAGTCGAGATAGCGCGGCGTATGCACGGCTGCCAGCGTGTCGTGGTCGACCTCGGTATCCGCGGTGACGAGGGTATGGCCGCCGCTGGCCGCAGAGCGCTGCAGGCGATCGGCCCGCTCCGGCTGCTCGTTGCTGCGGCGGACCTGACCGCGCACGACGAAGAACTGCGGGTCGTGATCGCGGTGAGCGTCACTCACGAAGACATGCATATTGTTCTCCACTTGTCGGAAAGTCTTCGACACCGGCGTCAGCCGCGCGGCCAGAGACGTCTGTCGTGCCCACGAGCGCCGAAGCCGCAGTCAGCCCTTGGCACGTTCCCGGAACATCTCCACCACCCGCTGCTGGGCGACGCCGATGTGGTAATCCAGCGCCGCCTCGCCGGCGTCGGGCGAGCGGGTGCGCAGCGCCTCCAGAATCGGCTCGTGGGTATCGGCGACGCGCAGGGGGTCATCGTAGAGCTGGCCGATCAGCAGAATGCAGAAGCGCATCTCGTGACACAGCTCGTCGAACACGCGCACCAGGCGCTGGTTACCGCTGAACTCGCACAGCATGCGGTGGAACGCGACATCCTCCTCGATCTGCTGCACGGCGGTGCCGTCGCGGGCCACCTGGCGCATCGTCTCGAGCTGATGGCTGAGCGCCGCTTCCATCGCGGCGGTCAACTTGCCGGCCAGCAGGCGAATGGCGTGGCGTTCGAGGCAGAGGCGCAGGTCGTAGACGTCATCCAGCTCGTCGGCGTTGAAGGTACGCACGAAGAAGCCGCGCCGGGGCTGGGAGACCAGCATGCCACGACTTTCGAGCAGGCGTGCCGCTTCCCGCACCGGGGCACGACTGACGCCGAAGTCGCGTGCCAGCTGCGCTTCGGCCAGATGCACGCCGGGTGCGAACTCCCCCTTGAGCAGCGCTTCCGTCAGCATGTCGGCAATCTGGTTGACCAGATCGCGCTGCTGGATGGTGGCGAATCCCCGTGTGGTCGTCGTCATGGCATCTCGTTTGGCTGGCGGTTGGCATCTTTCAGATACTCTCTCAGCGATCGTATCGGGTCGACTGTCGAGTGTCGACAGTTTGAGGATGGCCTGATAGGTTAATCGCCAGGCCCGCTCGACAATGCGGTCACCGATGACAACGGCAACGCCCCAAGTCCCCACAGGAGATCGATGATGGAAATGGCGACCGACGCCCACCACGCCTCGACACAGGCCGCCCGCCGCGACCTGGCGGCAGCCTATCGGCTGATCGCGCATTTCGGCCTGGATGACAGCATCTATACGCATATTTCCGCGCGTGCCGAGGCGGGCAAGGAGAACTTCCTGATCAACCCCTACGGTTATCGCTTCGAGGAAGTGACCGCAGCCAATCTGGTGACCGTCGACCTCGACGGCAACGTGGTCGACGATCCGGCGCGTGCCGGGATCAACAAGGCCGGCTTCACCATCCACAGTTCGATCCACGAGGCGCGCCCGGACGTTCACTGTGTGCTGCATACCCACTCGGTGGCCGGTGTCGCTGTCTCGTGCCTGGAAGAGGGGTTGTTGCCCTTGAACCAGTGGTCGATGGAGTTCCACGGCCGCACCGCCTATCACGACTACGAAGGGATCGCCCTGGACCTGGCCGAGCGCGAGCGACTGGTCGCGGATCTGGGCGACAAGCCGATCATGGTGCTGCGCAATCACGGCATGCTGGTGTGTGGCCGCAGCGTCGGCGAGGCGTTCAAACGGATGCACAACCTCGAGCGCAGCTGTCAGGCGCAGCTCGCGCTGATGGGCAGCGGCATGAAAGTCCGCCGGGTGGACGACGCCCTGGCCGAGCACACCGCCCAGCAGTACGAAAAGTGGGACGCGGATCACGGTGTCACCGATCACGACCCGGAGTGGGACGCCTACTTGCGCCTGTTGAAGCGCATTCAGCCCGATTTCGAGGGCTGACGACGCGCCGCCGGAGGCTCGCGCCTGTCGTCGATCCCTGCGGTTGGCTATCACGAGGCTGGATGGAAACGAGGCTGGATAGAACGAGGTTGGCCATCACCAAGCTGGATACGAGAAGGCGCGCGGTAACCCTGAACACACCGCGCTGAAGGCGTCTGAAAGTCGCTTTGCCAGTGGTTCGAAGATTCGACAAATCCAATAACGACGAGATCTGCCATGACCCTGCTATCGTCCGTGACCGGCCGTCTGACGGCGGCCGCACTATCGCTTGCTGTCGCACTGCCCGCCGTGGCTCAGGAAACGCCACAATCCGGCGGTGTCGCCAATGTCGCCATTCAACCCGAGCCCCCGGGGCTGATGCTGCCGCTGGTCCAGAATGCCCCGACCCAGCGGGTGGCCGGGAATATCTTCGAAGGGTTGCTGCGTTACGACGCCGAGCTCGAGCCGATGCCCCAGCTGGCGACCTCCTGGGAGATCAGCGACGACGGCCTGACCTACACCTTCCATCTGCACCCCGACGTGACCTGGCATGACGGCGAGGCGTTCTCCGCCGCCGACGTGGTGTTCTCCGCCGACGTGTTCCTGCGCGAGACCAACCCGCGAACCCGGGCGATTCTCGACCACGTCGCCAGCATCGAGGCGCCTGACGACGAGACGGTGGTCTTCACGCTCAAGCAGCCCTTCCCGGCCTTCATCCAGGCCTTCGAGGTCGGCACCCTGCCGATCGTGCCCAAGCATCTCTATGCAGGCACCGACTTCTACAACAATCCGGCCAACAACCACCCGATCGGCACCGGCCCGTTCGAGTTTGCCAAATGGGATCGCGGCTCGGTGATCGAGCTGGACAAGAATCCGGACTACTACGAAGCGGGCAAGCCCTATCTCGACAAGATCTACTGGCACGTGATCCCGGATGCGGCGTCCCGGGCAGCGGCCTACGAGAACGGGACCCTGAACATCATGCCCGCCGGGTCGGTGGAGAACTTCGATATTCCGCGTCTTGCCGGGATGGACGGAAGCTGCATGACGGAAGCGGGCAACGAGTACTTCAACCCGTTCGCCATGCTGTGGCTCAACAACCGTGAAGGGCCGACCGCCGACAAGCGCTTCCGCCAGGCGGTGATGTACGCCCTCGATCGCGATTTCGCCAAGAACGTGCTCTGGAATGGACTGGGCAAGGTGCCCAACGGCCCGTTCAGTTCGACCCTGGCCGCCCATGACGACGATCTCCAGCCGTACCCCTACGACCCGGACAAGGCCAGGAAGCTGCTCGCCGAGATGGGCTACCAGGGCGAACCGGTGCGCCTGTTGCCGCTGCCCTACGGCGAGACCTGGACCCGCTGGGCGGAAGCCGTGCGCCAGAACCTCGAGGATGTGGGCATCGACATCGAGACCGAATCCTCGGACGTGGCGGGCTGGAACCAGAAAGTGAGTGACTGGGACTACGATATCGCCTTCACCTACCTGTTCCAGTACGGCGACCCGTCACTGGGGATCGCGCGGACCTACGTCTCCAGCAATATCGCCAAGGGCTCGCCGTGGAACAACGTCGAGGGCTACGAGAACCCCGAGATCGACAAGCTGTTCGCCGCTGCCGCGGTGGAGAACGACGCCGACGAACGCCAGGCGATGTACGACCAGATTCAGCAGACGCTGCACGACGACGTGCCGCTGGCGTGGATCATGGAGCTGGCGCAGCCGACGATCTACCGCTGCAACGTGCATGACCTGATCACCACCGGTATCGGTCTCAACGACGGGTTCAAGAACGCCTGGATCGAGCAGTAGACGACCCCGGTTTCGGTAGCAAGCGTCGGTGGCCTGCGGGTGGCCGACGCTCGACGAGGACAGAACCATGGCTTATGTCTCTCTGATCCTGGGTCGCGTCGGCAAGGCCGTCATCGTGCTGTTGGCGATCCTGGTGTTCAATTTCTTCCTGATTCACGCCGCTCCCGGCGATCCCGCGGCCGTCATGGCGGGCGAAGCCGGGGCGACCGACCAGCAGTTCCTCGACGACCTGCGCGAACGCTTCGGTCTCGACCAGCCACTGCCGGTGCAGCTCTGGCGCTACATGAGCGGCGTATTGCAGCTCGACTTCGGCTACTCCTATCGCCAGCAGATGCCGGTGCTCGATCTGATCCTGGATCGACTGCCGGCGACGCTGCTGCTCACCGGCGCGGCGTTCTGCATCTCGCTGCTGTTCGGGATCATCGCGGGGACGCTGGCCGCCATGCGCGCCAAACGGCCATCGGGGTCGATCATCATGGGGCTGGCGCTGCTGTTCTACGCCACGCCGCTCTACTGGGTGGCGATGATGGCGGTGCTGGTCTTCTCGGTGACGCTGGACTGGCTGCCCGCCTACGGCTACTCGACGGTCGGCGCCGACTACACCGGCCTGGCCCACGTCGGCGACGTCGCGGTTCATCTGGTTCTGCCGGCGCTGACGCTGGGGCTGTTCTTCATGGCGGTCTACACCCGGATGACGCGCACCTCGATGCTGAGCGTGTCGCAGCAGGATTTCGTCAAGACGGCGCGGGCCAAGGGGCTGGCGCCGGGGGTGATCCAGCGTCGGCATATCCTGCGCAACGCGCTGCTGCCGATCATCACCCTGGCCGGGCTGCAGGCCGGGCAGATGGTGGGCGGGGCGGTGCTGACCGAGACCGTGTTCGCCTGGCCCGGCATCGGCCGGCTGATGTACGAGGCGCTGATGCAGCGGGACTACAACCTGCTGCTGGGCATCTTCTTCTTCTGCGCGCTGCTGGTGATCCTGTTCAACATGCTGACCGACGTGATCTATCGGCTCGCCGATCCGCGTATCAAGCAGGGCGCTACCTGAATGTCTGCGCGGACGAATCGCTTTGCTATGGCCGCCGTCCTGGCGGCCACCGAAGGCCAGCCTGCGGCTGTTCCTTTTCGCTCCCGGCGAAATGGTGCGCGGTGCTCTAGCGCAATCCTAACAGCCAGTTATGTCTTGCTCTCTGCGCGCCGAGCGCCTCGCGCTTCATTCCGCTCGGCGATCCAGGCAACTCTTTCTTTGGGGGCCGCATGAATTTCTTCAAACGCTTTGCCCAGAATCGCGGTGCCCTGGTGGGGCTGGTGATTCTCGGTCTGGTGGTGCTGCTGGCCTTGCTGGCGCCCTTTCTCTATCCCGACTCGCCCTGGCGCATGGTGCAGCGGCCGTTTCTGGCGCCGGGGGAGGTCTCCGGTTTCTGGCTGGGCACCGATGTCATGGGGCGCGACGTCGCTGCGGGGCTGGCCCACGGCGCCTGGGTGTCGCTGCTGATCGGCTTGATCTCCACCGTGGTGGCGCTCGCCATCGGGGTGCCCCTGGGGGCGCTGGCGGGGTATTTCGGTGGCAAGATCGACGACGCCCTGATGCGCTTCACCGAGTTCTTCCAGACCATTCCCAACTTCGCGCTGGCGATCGTGCTGGTGGCGATCATGGAGCCGAGCACGTTCTCCATCGTGCTGGCCATCGCCATCGTCAGCTGGCCGCCGGTGGCGCGCCTGGTGCGCGGTGAATTTCTCTCGATCAAGCATCGCGAGTACGTCGAGGCGGCGCGCCTGGTCGGCCAGACCCACCGTGACATCATCATCAAGCAGATCCTGCCCAATACGCTCTCACCGGTGATCGTGCTGGCCTCGCTCATGGTGGCCACGGCGATTCTGCTGGAATCCTCGCTCTCCTTCCTCGGTCTCGGCGATCCGGACACCATGTCCTGGGGCTACATGATCGGCGCCGCGCGGACGGTCATGCGCCAGGCCTGGTGGCTGTCGGTCATTCCGGGGGTGGCGATCCTGCTCACGGTGCTGGCGCTCAATCTGGTCGGCGAAGGGCTGGATGATGCACTGAACCCCCAGCTCGCCAGAGCACGCTAGGAGACCGACCATGAGTGAACCCACACGAGAATCCGGCGCGCCCCTGCTACGTATCGAGCGCCTGTCGCTGGCCCTGCCGGAGGGCGCCGACCGGCTCTATGCCGTCGACAACGTCAGCTACGACCTGAAGGCGGGCGAGATCCTGTGCGTGGTCGGCGAATCCGGCTCCGGCAAGTCGATGACGGCCAATGCGCTCATGGGGCTCTTGCCGAGCGGTGTGCGTGTCGCCCAGGGGCGGGCGCTGTTCGACGGCCAGGACGTGCTGGCGATGGATGAGCTCAGCCACCGTGCCCTGCGCGGGCGGCGCATCGGCATGATCTTCCAGGAGCCGATGACGGCGCTCAACCCGCTGATGCGGGTCGGCGAGCAGATCGCCGAGGTGTTCGAGGCGCACGGCCTGTTGACCCCGCGGGCGCGCAGGGAGAGGGCGCTGGCGCTGCTCGAGGAGGTCCGCCTGCCCGATCCGACATCGGCGCTGCGCGCCTACCCCTTCGAGCTTTCCGGCGGCCAGCGTCAGCGGGTGATGATCGCCATGGCGCTGGCCCTCGAGCCGGAACTGCTGATTGCCGACGAGCCGACCACGGCGCTGGATGTGACCACCCAGGCGCAGATTCTGCATCTGGTGAAGGATCTGCAGGCGCGGCGCGGTATGGCGGTGATGTTCATCACCCACGATTTCGGCGTGGTCGCCGAGATCGCCGATCGCGTCTGCGTCATGCGCGAAGGCAAGATCGTCGAGATGGGGGAGGCCCGCGAGGTGCTCGACCATCCCCGGCATGACTACACCCGTGCGCTGATCGACGCCATCCCCGCCGATGTCGTGGCGGCGGTAGGAAGACCCGCCGATGCCGTGGCGGCGGTAGGAAGACCCGCCGATGTCATGGCGGCGGTGGAAAGGCCGGGGGATGCCATCCCGCCGCCGCGGGACGACACGGATTCGACACCGCTACTGTCGGTCAGCGGCCTCGACAAGATCTATCGCTCCAGCGGCGGCTGGTTCCAGCCCAAGCGTGAAGTCGTCGCGCTCGACGGCATCGGCTTCTCGCTCGGCAAGGGCGAGACGCTGGGGATCGTCGGCGAGTCGGGCTCCGGGAAATCGACTCTGGGGCGCTGCATCGTGGGCCTGAACCGGCCGGACAGCGGCGAGATCCGTCTCGACGGGGTGGATCTGAGTACCTTGGAGGGCCGCGAGCGGCGAGCGCATCGCCGTCGCATCCAGATGGTCTTCCAGGACCCGTATGCGTCGCTCAACCCACGCATCCGTGTCGGCATGGCCATCGCCCAGGGGCCGATCGCCAACGGCGTGCCCAAGGCCGAGGCGCTGGCACAGGCGCGGGCGCTGCTGGCAACGGTGGGGCTCGATGGCGGCGCCGCCGAGCGCTATCCCCACGAGTTCTCCGGCGGCCAGCGTCAGCGTATCGGTATCGCCCGGGCGCTGGCGCTCAATCCCGAACTGATCGTGGCCGACGAGGCCGTCTCGGCGCTGGACGTCTCGATCCAGGCGCAGGTGCTGAAGCTGCTCGATGACCTGAAACAGAAACTCGATCTCTCGCTGCTGTTCATCACCCATGATCTGCGGGTGGCGGCCCAGATCTGCGATCGCCTGATCGTGATGCAGAAGGGGCGAATCGTCGAGCACGGCAGCGCCAGGGAGATCTTTACCTCGCCGCAGCACCCCTATACCCGCGAGCTGCTGGAAGCGATACCGGGACGCCGCGAGGCGCCGGCGCCGGCGACGGCAACCGCCGGGGTGCTCTGAATCGATCAACGACAAATGGAACGCATGACGACCATGGAAACCGAACGCCACGGGCAGAGATCCGGACCACGCGCCGACGTGCCAACCGTGCAGGGCGTGCTGTTGGGGACGCCCGAGATCATGACGACCTACATCGCCGCCTTCGAGCAGATGGCGCCGCATATCCGTCTGTCGCTGCCGGACGCCATCACCGACCCCGAGAGCGTGACCTTCGCGCTGGCCTGGGACCCGGGGGCCGAGGATTTCCGGCCCTATCCCCATCTGCGCCTGGTGTCGTCGATCGCCGCCGGCGTCAACGGGATTCTCCAAAGCCCCAGCCTGCCGAGTGACGTGCCGCTGATGCGCATTGCCGGTGAGTCCCAGGCCCAGATGATGGCGGGGTTCGTGACCTGGCACGTGCTGTGGCATCACCGCCGCTTCGGCGACTATCTAGACCATCAGCGTCAACGCCACTGGCAGCGTCTGCCGAAGCGCGACGCCGCCGACGTGCGGGTGGGGCTGCTGGGGGCGGGCAGGATGGGCGGGGCGGTGGCGCGCTCACTGGTGGCGCTGGATTACGACGTGGCGATCCATTCGCGCAGCGGGCGCAACCTGCCGGCCGGCGTCGAGGGATTCAGCGGTGAGGCGGGGCTCGAACGGCTCTCCGCGCGCAGCGACATCCTGATCAATCTGCTGCCACTGACCCCGCAGACCCGGGGCATCCTCGACGCCGCGCTGTTTGCCCGGATGCCCCGGGGCGCGGCGCTGATCCACGTCGGGCGCGGTGAACATCTCATCGAGGACGACCTGCTCGCGGCCCTGGCGAGCGGCCAGCTTGCGGCGGCCTCGCTGGACGTCTTCGCGATCGAGCCGCTGCCGCAGGATCATCCGTTCTGGCGGCACGAGCGGATCCTGGTCACCCCGCACGACGCCTGTGACTCGACGCCGCCGCAGGTGGCCCAGGAAGTGGCGAAGGCGCTGCAGCGTCTGGAGCAGGGCCAGCTACCCACGAGCGTGGTGGATCGAGAGGCAGGGTATTGAGCTCGAGGTGGACGGCGGACAATAAGGACAACCCATGAAGACCTTCTTTCACGACGATCAGCTACTGCATCAACCGCAGACCTATTTCTCCCGCGGCAAGATGCGCAAGCCCCAGGAAGTGCGCGATCGCGCCGAGCATCTGCTGGCCGCGGCCAGGCGGCTCGGTTTCCAGGTCCAGGCGCCGACCGACCAGGGGGTCGGCCCGCTGCGCGCCGTGCACTCGCTGCCCTATCTGCGCTTTCTCGAGAGCGCCCACCGGCGCTGGCACGAGCTGGGCGAGGACTGGGGCGAGGAGGTGATCTCCAATGTGTTCGTGCGCTCGCCCAACGCCCTGCGTGGCATTCTTGCCGAAGCGGCGCGCTATTTGGCCGATGGCAGCGCCCCGGTGGGCCGGCACACCTGGCAGGCGGCCTACTGGGCGGCGCAGAGCGCGGTGGCGGGGGCCGACACCCTGCTCGCCGGCGAGCGCTTCGCCTATACGCTGTCGCGCCCGCCGGGTCACCACTCGGGGATCGACTCCGCCGGCGGCTTCTGCTTTCTCAACAACGCGGCGATCGCCGCACAGCGTCTGACCTCGCGCTATCCCCGCGTCGTCGTGCTCGATACCGACATGCACCACGGCCAGGGCGTGCAGGAGATCTTCTACGAGCGCGACGACGTGATGTATATCTCGATCCACGGCGACACCACCAATTTCTACCCGGCGGTCTGCGGTTTCGAGGATGAGCGCGGGCGCGGCGCGGGGCTCGGTTACAACCTCAATCTGCCGATGCCCCACGGATCATCGGAGGCGGTCTTCTTCGCGCGTCTTGAGGAGGCCTGCCAGGCGATTCGCCTGTTCGAACCGGATGCGCTGGTGCTGGCGCTGGGCTTCGATATCCACGAGAAGGACCCCCAGGCCAAGGTGGCGGTCTCCACGCCGGGATTCGAAAGGCTCGGCCGCGACATCGCCGCCCTCGATCTACCCACGCTGGTGGTGCAGGAGGGCGGCTACTACCTGGAAGGGCTCGAAGAGAACGCGGTGCGCTTCTTCGAGGGATTGTTGGAGACATAGCAACCCGGGACGGCCTCTATAGATTCTGCACCCGGAAGTCCCTTGATCGGTCGACTTCGTCGCCGGCGACCATGAAGCGGCCATGGCCGCGGTAGTGGAGCGTGCGGGGACGTTCGATCGAGCTGTCGACATGCGCCTTGACGATCTCCCAGATGAACAGCTCGTGGCGATCGATCTGGCTGTCGTCGACCAGACGGCATTCGAAGCTGGCGTAACATTCGGCGACCAGCGGTGCCGAGACGATCTCTCCCTCCTCCGGTGTCAGACCGAAGGCATCGAACTTGTCGATGGCGTCGCCGTCGCTGTTGCCGACACCGACGACCGCATCGACCAGGTCGAGCGTTGGCACGTTGATCGTGCATTCGCGGCTTTCACGCACCAGACGATGGCTATGGTTGCCGGCGGTAATCAGGCAGCCGAAGTGTGCCGGGGCGAAGCCGAGCATCAGGTGCCAGCCCATCACCATCAGGTTGCGTTCGCCCCGCCATTGGGAGCCGACCAGCACGATCGGCCCCGTTTCCAGATGGCAGCGGCACTGGTCCAGCGGGAAATCGGTCTTCGACGGTCTCAAGCCAGGTACCTCTCGGCCGACATTGTGGCTTTAGAATAGACCACCGCCATCGATGACCCGCATACCGGTTATCGATGCCTTCAATTTTCCGTCACAATCTTGTGATTATATCCTTGCTGCCAATCCCCCCGACTCCCCCCTCCAAGGAGAAGCAGCGTGAAAATTTCCGGGCGCATCAAAGCGTTGATCGTTATGGCCGTCGTCATCTACGTGCTTGCGCACGTGGTGCGCGCCATGGTGATGATGCTGCTGCGCTCGACGCCGCTGCTGCCGGCCTCGCGGCGCTCGTCGGCACTGCCATCACGAACGCCGCAGCTCGAGCAAGACGCTGCCGAAACCTTGAAGCACTGCACGCGCTGCTGAGCCACGGCTGTGGCCAGAAGCGATAACCCCGGCCGATGCCGGGGTTTTTCGTGATGGCAGCGAGTCGCTGTGCTCACGGCGTGGCGTCGAGCCACCCGTCGACGAGCTCGCGGTTGTCGGCAATCCACTGGGCGGCGCCCTTGTCAGGGTCTCCCGCGTTCTCGATGACCAGCATCAGTTGAGAGAGCTGCCCAGGCGTCATGTGCCAAGCGTCGAGAATGGCCGTGAGTTCCGGGTTGCTCGCGCTGAAACCGTGATGGGACACCCATTTGATCTCCTCGCCGGCACTGAACACCTTTTTGGGGTCCGCGAGAATCTTGAGATCGTACTCGGCAAACGCCCAATGCGGCTGCCACAGGGTCGCGACGATCGGCTTCTTCTCCCGATAGGCCTGCTTGAGTTGCGCCATCATCGCCGACTCGCTGCTACTGAGCTGGCGAAACGGCAGATCGTACTCAGCGATCGCCGTGTCGGCCTCATCGGCGATGGTGGCACCGGGCTCGATACCGAAGATCGTCGGCTTGCCCTGGTAGTCGAACGCCGCGGCATGATTCGCCAGATCGGCCACGGAGTCGACGTCATCCATGTAAGTGGGGACGACCAGAGCATCCAGCGCGTCGTCATACCAGGTGGCGTGAAGATCGATACGGTCGCGGTAGGGGTCGACATAGGCGTGGTCGCTGGGGAGCCACACCTCGAGCGAGATATCGATGTCGCCCTCGGCCAGGCCGCCGAAGAGAATCGGCTTCGAGACTTCGTCGAGGGTGACGTCGTAACCCTTCTCGCCAAGCAGCTGCTGCCACATATGCGAGACGGCAATGTTTTCCGCCCAGTTGTTGGTGCCGATGGTGACCGACTTGTCCGCCGCGCTCGCGGGGGCGATACCGACCACGGCGAGGCCCGCAGTAGCCAGCAGCATTTTCAGAGAAGACATGGGTTATCCTTTTAAGAGATTGACGTTCCAGACGCGGACCCAAGGTTGTTGTTGTCGCTTGGAGGTCGCGCTCTTAATGTATATACATTATCGGTACGTGAGATTCTACCCGGGGCGGGGCCTGAACCGATCGCGACGGCGTGCCGCCGGTAGGTCGCAAGGGCCATGGTTGCCGGGCGGCCAGGAGCGATCGGGGAGCGGCGCGATGTCCAGCAGGGATGACGAGCAACACGAGTGGGGTATTCTCCGGCGCCAGGACATGGTCGCCGTTGCCTGGAAAAACGGTGGGGGCGTCACCCGCGAAGTCGCGCGTGAGCGTGGCGATCTTCCGCCGGGCTGGCGGATCTCGGTCGCCGATCTGGAGCGCTGGGGCGCGTTCTCCCATTTCGGCGGCTATCGACGCCATTTCGGCGTGCTCGGGGCGAATCCCGTCGTGCTGTCTTTCCGTGATCGACGGATCACCCTCGCCACCGGCGACGTGGTGGTGTTCGACGGTGACGAGCCGGTCGCGTGCGAGCTCCCCGCCGGCCCGAGCCGGGCCTTGAACCTGATGTTCGATCCCCGCCGATGGCAGGGGTCTCTTGTATCTTGCAGGTCGGGGTCGGGGTCGGGGTCGGGGTCGGGGTCGTGGCCATCGCCTATCGCCGATGAGACGCTCGCGGAGCGCTGGTTCGTGCTGGCGCAAGGGCGGCTGGATGTCGGTGCATCGTCGCGGGGCCAGGAAGCCATTGGGCCTGGCGATGCGCTGCGCTACCCTGCCGAGCATGGCGCAAGGGCAGGGGGGCCACGCCTCTGCCCGGCCGACGATGGCGAGCACGGCGTCATCGGTTTTGATATCCAACTGAAAAGACGCTTGCTGGCGCCGGATGGCGCAAGTGTCCAGCAGCGGTTCTAGTGGTCGGTCAGGATGCCCGGCACAGACTCTTGCCTACAACAAGGAGCAGGCGTGAATCGGCAGCCCCCACGCTATCAGGTCATCAAGCAGTATCTACTCGAGCAGATTCAGCGCGGCGATTTTCCGGTGGATCACCAGATACCGCCGGAGGAGACGCTGGCGACCACCTTCGGGGTCAGCCGGATGACGGCCAACAAGGCGATTCGCGACCTGGTCCAGGAGGGATATCTCTGGCGTCAGTCGGGCATCGGCACCTTCGTCGCCGATCGCCGCTCCGAGTCCCCGCTGGTGGAGATCAACAACATCGCCGACGAGGTCAGAGGGCGCGGGCACGCCTACGCCAACCGGGTGATCGTGCGTGAGGCGGTGGTCGCGGACGACGAGATCGCCATGCGCATGGGCGTCAAGGTCGGCAGCCAGCTGTTCCATTCCCGCCTGGTCCACTTGGAAGATGGCATGCCGATCCAGCTGGAGATCCGGTACGTCAATCCCCGCTGGGTGCCGGGCTACCTGGACGCCGATTTCGAGCGCCAGACACCCAACGAGATTCTGGTGGCGGCCTGTCCGATCAGCGACATGGAGCATATCGTCGAGGCCGTGCCAGCGGATGCTCTCGCCTCCCGGTTTCTCGAACTGGAGGTCGGCACGCCCTGCCTGAGCGTGCGTCGCCGCACCTGGTCGAAGGACCGCCTGATCAGCTATGCGCATCTGCTGCATCCCGGCGATCGCTACAAGCTGCGTTCGATGGCGCATACCGGCGGGCGCTGAGCCAGGTGCTCCATCCTGGTGACGCTCGACGCCGCGGGTGGGCCGTCGAGGCGGTAGGCATCGCGCCGTTCAGGCGACGATCGCCGCCACCATGAGTGCCGCGGGGAGCGCCAGGACGAGACTCAGCAGCGTCCGAATCAGCCAGATCACCACGATTTGCCCGATCGACAGCGGTATGCGGGTCGACAGGATGCAGGGTATCGATGCCGAGAAGAACAGAATCGAGGATACCGACACCACGCCGGCGGTGAATCGGGCCGGCAGCGAGGCGTCGGCCGTCAGCAGGGCCGGCAGGAACATCTCGGCCAGCCCGGAAGCCACCGCCTGGGAGAGCTGGCGTGCCTCATCGATCCCGAACAGGGCGATCACGGGGTAGAAGATCATCCCCAGCCACGCGAACACCGGCGTGTACTTGGCAAGCAGCAGACCCAGCAGCCCCACCGACAGGATCGAGGGCAGGATGCTGATGGTCATCAGCAGGCCCTCCTTCAGGTTGGTGATGACGCTGCTGCCGAGTCTCGGCGCGCGGTCGGCGGCCATCAGGCTCTCGTGCCAGGCCCGGCGCAGGCGCTGGCCGCGGGGGACCTCGGCTTCGCCATCCGCCTTGCGGTCGTCCATCCCGGCCAGCGGCGGCAGGCGGACGCTGATGGCGCTGACGATGAAGGTGATCAGCAGGGTCAGCCAGAAGTAGAGATTCCACATCGCCATCAGGTCCAGCGTCTTGGCCACGATGATCATGAACGTGGCCGACACCGTCGAAAAACCGGTGGCGATGATCGCCGCCTCGCGCGCGGAGTAGCGACCCGCCAGATAGACGCGGTTGGTAATGAGCAGCCCGATCGAGTAGCTGCCGACGAAGGAGGCCACGGCGTCGATCGCCGAGCGCCCGGGCGTGCGCCAGATCGGGCGCATCAAGGGTTGGCACAGCACGCCCACGCCCTCCATCAGCCCGTAGTTGATCAGCAGCGCCAGGAAGATCGCGCCCACCGGCACGATCAGGCCGACCGAGATGACGAGCTTGTCGAACAGAAACGGCAGCATGTCCGGGGCGAAAAGTGCCGCCGGTCCCCAGCCGCTGACGGCCATGATCGCCACGCCTGCACCGATGAGCTTGAATAGGGTCAGCACGGTTTCGGTGCGACTGGCCCGCCATCGTCCGCTCCACAAGGGGTAGAGGGCGCCGGCCACAACGAGCACCAGGGCATAGAGGGTCACGCCACTGCCCATCAGCGCGCGCAGGCCGATGACGAAGTGATCGAGCAGAATGGTGCGCCGGTCATCGATCGAGAGGGGGACGAAAAACACCAGGATGCCCAGTGCGCTGGGGATGATGAGTTTGAACAGCTGGGTCGGCGACGGCCTGAACGCCTGTTCGGACTCGGCCTGGGATGATGACGGCATAAGAGGCTCCTGAAAATGTTGTTGGTTGTTGTCGTCGGCCGTGGCGGTCAGTCGCGCCGTTGCAGTCTCTGCAAGACGTCGCGCAGCTCCCTTCGGTTGTCTTCGTCCCGGGCGTGACGACCCTCTTCGATCTGCCACACGCCGGCCACCATGACGTCGCGAATCTGGGCCTGGCTCCCGGCGAAGAGCCAGCGACCCATCCGCGACGTGTCGCTGGCGCTCGCCAGATAGGGATCGTCACCATCCAGCACGACCCAGTCGGCGCGCTTGCCGGGGGCCAGTGCACCAATCGGCTGGCCCGAGGCCTGGGCACCGCCGGCGGCCGCCTGGGTGTAGAGCCACTCCGCGACGCTGCGCTGCCGTGGACTCTGCAGCACGTTGCGCCGCTGCGTTGTCAGGCGTTGCCCGTACTCCAGCAGCCGCAACTCCTCGACGACGTTCAGGGAGACATGGCTATCCGACCCGATGCCCCAGCGGCCCTGGCGGGCGGCATACTTTTCACTGGGGAAGAGGCCGTCGCCGAGATTGGCCTCGGTGGTCGGGCAGAGCCCGGCGACGGCGCCGCTGGCCGCCAGATCGTCGATTTCGCCGTCATCGAGGTGGGTGGCATGAATCAGGCACCAGCGCGCGTCGATCTCGACGTTGTCCAGCAGCCACCGCACCGGCCGCTGGCCGGACCAGGCCAGGCTGGCCTGGACCTCCTTCTGCTGTTCGGCGACATGAATATGGCGTGGGCCGGCCGGGTTGGCGGCGAGTACCGCGGCGATCTCCTCGGGAGTGACCGCCCGCAGGGAGTGCAGGGCCATGCCGAGCGTATGGCGCGGATCGGCCTGGCAGCGCCCTTGCAGCGCATCCAGCCGGCGCAGATAGGCGTCGACGCCATGAACGAAGCGCCGCTGGCCCCGGGTCGGCGGCGCGCCGCCGAAATCGCTGTGGGCGTAGAGCACCGGCAGCAGTGTCATGGCGATACCGCTGCTGGCCGCTGCCTCCAGCAGCGCGTCCGACATCGCCAGCGGGTCCGCGTAGGGTTCCCCGGACGGGGCGTGGTGCAGGTAGTGGAATTCGCTGACCTGGGTATAGCCGCCCTTGAGCATCTCGACGTAGAGCGCGCGGGCGATGATCGCCACCTCGTCGGGTGTCAGCCGGTCGACCAGCGCGTACATGTGGTCGCGCCAGCTCCAGAAGCTGTCGGGCAGCGCCGATCCCACCTCCGCCAGGCCGGCCATGGCGCGCTGAAAGGCGTGTGAGTGAAGGTTCGGCATGCCCGGCAGCACCGGCCCTTTCAGCCGCTCGGCACCCTCGTCGGTGGCGTCGCTGGTGACGCCCTCGATGATCCCCTGATCGTCGACGCTCAGACGGACGTCGCGGTGCCATCCGTCGGGCAGGAGCGCGGCGGCGGCGAAGTAGGTTCTGGACACGGTGGGCGATCCTTGGCATCGATTTGTATATACATATAGCGTGCTTGCCGTGGCAGTTCAAGACGGGGCCTGCATGCGCCATTTCAGTGCGATCGGCCCGTCCATGCACCTTGTTTGGGATTCTCTGGTGCTCGAGGGGGAGAATCGGTCGGTCGATGCGTTTTCGTTTGACAGCTTAATGTATATACATATTCAATGGCTTCATCCGCGACCGCGGGCACCCGTATCTCGTGGCCTATCGCTTGCCTGGAGCTCTCATGAAAGATTCCCGTTTTCGTGACGTCGACATCCGCGCCCCTCGTGGCAACACCCTGACAGCCAAGAGCTGGCTGACCGAAGCGCCGCTGCGCATGCTGATGAACAACCTCGACCCGGATGTGGCCGAGAACCCCAAGGAGCTGGTGGTCTATGGCGGTATCGGGCGTGCGGCCCGGGATTGGGCGTGTTTTGATGCGATCGTCGCGTCGCTCGAGAGCCTGGAGACGGACGAGACGCTGCTGGTGCAGTCGGGCAAGCCGGTCGGGGTGTTCAAGACCCATGCCGATGCGCCGCGGGTGCTGATTGCCAACTCCAACCTGGTACCGCACTGGGCCGACTGGGAGCATTTCAACGAGCTCGATGCCAAGGGCCTGATGATGTACGGCCAGATGACCGCGGGCTCGTGGATCTACATCGGCTCCCAGGGCATCGTGCAAGGGACCTACGAGACCTTCGTCGAGGCCGGACGCCAGCACTACGATGGCAAGCTGGCAGGGCGCTGGGTGCTGACGGCGGGGCTCGGGGGGATGGGCGGCGCGCAGCCGCTGGCGGCGACGCTGGCGGGGGCTTGCTCGCTCAATATCGAGTGCCAGCAGTCACGCATCGATTTCCGGTTGCGCACGCGCTATGTCGACGAGCAGGCAGACGACCTGGACGATGCGCTGGCCCGGATCGCGCGCTACACCGCCGAAGGCAAGGCGGTTTCCATCGCCCTGCACGGCAATGCGGCGGAAATTCTGCCTGAGCTGGTTCGGCGTGGCGTGCGCCCGGACATGGTCACCGATCAGACCAGCGCCCACGATCCGCTCAACGGTTATCTACCGGCCGGCTGGCGCTGGGAAGACTACCGGGCGCGCAGCAAGCGCGAGCCGCAGGCGGTGGTCAAGGCGTCCAAGGCGTCGATGGCGGAGCACGTGCGCGCCATGCTGGCGTTCGCCGAGCAGGGTATCCCTACCTTCGATTACGGCAACAACATCCGCCAGATGGCGCAGGAAGAGGGCGTTGCCAACGCCTTCGACTTTCCCGGTTTCGTCCCCGCCTATATTCGGCCGCTGTTCTGCCGGGGCATTGGCCCGTTCCGCTGGGCGGCACTGTCCGGCGATCCGCAGGACATCTACAAGACCGATGCCAAGGTCAAGGAGCTGATTCCCGATGACGCGCACCTGCACCGCTGGCTGGACATGGCTCGCGAACGGATCAGTTTCCAGGGGTTGCCGGCACGTATCTGCTGGGTCGGTCTGGGCCTGCGCGCGAAGCTGGGGCTGGCGTTCAATGAGATGGTGCGCAGCGGCGAACTCTCCGCGCCGGTGGTCATTGGCCGCGATCATCTCGATTCCGGCTCGGTGGCCAGCCCCAACCGCGAAACCGAAAGCATGCAGGATGGTTCCGATGCCGTGTCCGACTGGCCGCTGTTGAACGCGCTGCTCAATACGGCCAGCGGTGCCACTTGGGTCTCGCTCCATCACGGTGGCGGCGTCGGCATGGGCTTCTCGCAGCACGCTGGCATGGTGATCGTCTGCGACGGCAGCGACGACGCCGCGCGCCGCATCGCTCGGGTCCTGCACAACGATCCGGCCACTGGCGTGATGCGCCACGCCGACGCCGGCTACGACATCGCGATCGAGTGCGCCAAGTCTCAGGGACTCGACCTGCCGATGATCAAGTAGCTCCGGAACGTCGACAGTGGCCGGGGAGGCTCTCCCCGGCCGCATTGACGACATGGGCCGCGTGGTAGTTTCACGCGGTCCGACAGCCTCTCGTGTCAGGGTATAAAAATGTCAAAACCCGCTCCCAGAAGCCTCAAGCTCAGCGTATTCATCCCGACGTTCTTGATCGTCGCCGTCGCCGCGATCATCGGCCTGGTCGACAACGAACTGCTGATCGACGTCGCGCGGGATATCTTCTATTTGACGCTCTCCGACTTTGCCTGGCTCTATCAACTGGTCGCCGTGGTGGCTCTAGCCGTCGTCGGGTACGTCTTCTGTTCCAAGGTGGGCAACATTCGCCTCGGTGGCGCGGATGCCAAGCCCAGGTTCTCGTTGATGTCGACTTTCGCCATGGCCCTGACGGGCGGTATCGCCACGGGGGTGGTCACCTACGCCGTCAATGAACCCATCATCTACATGGGCAATGTCTACGGCGAGATCGACCAGCAAGCCTTCGCGCCGGGCAGCGGCGAGTCGGCGGTTTTCGCGCTGGCACGCAGTTTTCACAACTGGAGCTTCATTCCCTACGCGATGTATGCCGTGGTCGGCATGATGATCGCCTACATGCACTACAACCGACGCCAACGCTTCTCCATCTCGGCGGCCATCTCGCCGATCATCGGCGATCATCACCGTCGTCCGGCGATCACCGCCATCATCGATATCGTGTCGGTGCTGGCGATCGCGCTCGGCCTCGCATCGTCGCTGGGCGCCGGCGTCGCCCTGATCGGCTCGGGGGTGTCGCGGGAGTATGGCGTGAGCGTCGGGCCCACCACCTGGCTGGTGCTGGTGGCGATCATCACGGTGATCTTCATCGCCTCCTCGGTGTCCGGGCTCAAGCGTGGCATTCGCTATCTCTCCTCGCTGAATGCCTATCTCTACTACGCCATGCTGGCACTGCTGCTGATCATCGGCCCGGTGATCTACATGCTGAATCTCTCCACCACCAGCATCGGCTATTGGCTCGACAACTTCTTCACCTGGGCGTTCGACACCAAGGCGCTGGGCGGTGAAGCGCTGGTGACCTGGTGGACGATGTACGACTGGTCGATCTGGATCGCCTACGCCCCGCTGATGGGCCTGTTCCTGGCGCGCATCTCCTACGGGCGGACGCTGCGCGAGTTCCTGATGATCAATTGGCTGCTGCCGGCGATCTTCGGCATCGTCTGGTTCACGGTCTGGGGCGGCAGCGCGATCCAGTGGCAGTTGGACGGCACGCTGGACCTGGCCGCGATCATCAAGCAGGACGGTGCCGTGGCCGGCCTGTGGGGCTTCCTCCACCAGTTGCCGCTCGCCTGGCTGCTGGTGCCGGCCACGATCCTGGCGCTGATCCTCTCGTTCGCCACCGCCGCGGACTCGATGTCGGCGACCATCGCCACGATCTGCACCCGGGGCATGACCGCCGACGATGAATCGCCCACCTTCCAGAAGATCCTGTGGGGCGTGTCGATCAGCGTCATCGCGTTCGTCATGGTCGCCTTCGGGGGTGGCGAGCAGGGCGTCGATGGGATCAAGTATCTCGCGGCGGCGGGCGGCTTCTTCGTGGTCTTCCTGTTCGTTCTGGTCCTCGCCGCGAGCGTCAAGGCGCTGATCTACGGGCGCGAGAGCGCCATCGCCACGGCGCTGCCCAGGGACGCGGCCAGCGGCGCCACGGCGGCGAGCGAGGGGTGAGACGATGAAAACCGTCACGCTCGGCAACGGGCCACTCTCCTGGCGCATCATCGTCGAGGTGGCCTGCCATGGCGCGCAGCTGGCGCTCGATGACGGGCGCTGGGCCAAGGTTCGCGAGGCTCGCCAGGCGGTGGAGGCGTTCGCCCGGGAAGACACCCGTTATTACGGCATCAATACCGGCCTCGGGGCGCTCTGCCAGGTACGCCTGGCGCCGGATCAACTGGTGCGGCTCTCCTATCACACCCTGATGAGCCACGCCTGTTGTGTCGGCGCCCCCCTGCGCGACGACCAGGTCCGCGCCATCATGGCGACCGCCGTGGTCAATTACAGCCACGGCCATTCGGGCATCAGTCCCCAGATCGTCGAGCGGCTGCTCGACTTTCTCAACCACGGGGTGACGCCGGTGGTGCCGGGACAGGGGTCGGTGGGGTATCTCACCCACATGGCGCATATCGGCTTGGCGATGATCGGCATCGGCGAGGTTCGCCACGAGGGCCGGGTCATGAGCGCCGAGGCAGCACTGGCGCGGATCGGCAAGCCGCCGGTGGCCCTGGGCGCCAAGGACGGCTTGAGTCTGGTCAACGGTACCCCGGCCATGACCGGGTTGGCCTGCCTGGCACTGGATGGCGCCAATCGCTTGAGCGCCTGGGCGGACGTCGGCGCGGCGATGAGCTTCGATGCGCTGGGTGGCCAGCTGGCGGCGTTCGATGCCGATGTCCTCGCCCTCAAGCCGCAGCTCGGGATGCAGATATGTGGCGCCACCCTGCGGGAGCTGCTGCACGACAGCCCATGGCTCGCCGCGCGCCGTGGCGGGCACCTGCAGGACGCCCTGAGTCTGCGCGCGATTCCGCAGGTCCACGGCGCCTGTCGCGACCAGCTGGCACACGCGGCCCAGCAGATCGAGCGTGAGCTCAACGGTGCCACCGACAATCCCCTGCTGCTGAAGAGCGGCGACGGCTACCGGGTCGTCTCGCAAGCCAACCCGCATGGCGAGTCGATCGCCCTGGCCTGCGATCAGTTGGCGATGGCGGTGGCGGAGTGGAGCGCGATCTCCGAGCGGCGCATCTACCGCCTGGTGACGCCGGAAGTGAGCAGCCTGCACAGTGGCCTGCCGCCCTTTCTCTCGGCGGAGAGCGGGATGAAATCCGGGCTGATGATCGCGCAGTACACGGCCGCTTCGCTGGCCGCCGACAACAAGCGCCTGGCCCAGCCGGCGGTGATCGACAACTACCTGACCTCCGCCCTGCAGGAGGATCACCTCAGCCTCGGCGACAGCGCCGCGCTGAAGCTGGATGTCGCGCTGGACAACGCCTTTCGCATCATCGCCATCGAGTGGCTGTGTGCGGCGCAGGCCTTCGACCTGCTGCCGAGCGAGCGCTTCGCCACCGGCACCAGTGCGGCATGGCGCTGGCTGCGCACTCTCGTCGGCGTCTACGAGGAGGAGCATCCGCTCTCCCGGGATATCGAGCGAGCCTTCTCGGCGATGCGCTCCGCCGCGATCCCTGAGTCCGTGGCGGCGACCCTGAGTACAGCGCCGGAAGCGCGCGCCCTCACCTTGACCTGATCTTTTCCGACCGCACGGAGGCAATCGCCCATGACCCAGCTCTGGCACCACTGTCACGCCATCACCATGGCCGAGGGCCGCTACTCCCTCATCACCGACGCCGCGCTCGTCATTGCCGATGGACGGATCGACTGGATCGGCAAGGCCGACGATCTGGCCGAGCAGGATTTCGAGGCGATCCACGACCTCGGCGGTCGCTGGCTGACGCCGGGGCTGATCGACTGCCACACCCATCTCGTGTTCGGGGGGGACCGCAGCGGTGAGTTCGAGCAGCGTCTGGAGGGCGTCGACTACGAGACGATCGCCCGTCAGGGCGGCGGTATCGTCAGCAGTGTCAGAGCGACCCGGGAGACCGACTTCGAGACGCTCTACGCAAGCGCCGAAGCGCGGGCGCGGGTGCTGCTGGCCGAGGGCGTGACCACACTCGAGATCAAGTCCGGCTACGGTCTCGATCTCGATAGTGAACGGCGCATGCTCCGGGTCGCCCGCGAACTGGGCAAACGCCTGCCGGTGACGGTAAAGACGACCTGCCTGGCCGCCCACGCCCTGCCGCCGGAGTACGCCGGTCGCAGCGATGACTACATCGAACGGGTGTGCGAGACGATGCTGCCGACGCTGGCCGCGGAGGGATGGGTCGACGCCGTCGACGGCTTCTGCGAGGGCATAGCGTTTTCTCCGGCCCAGATGCGGCGGGTCTTCGAGACGGCTCGCCGGCTCGGTCTGCCGGTCAAGCTGCACGCCGAGCAGCTGTCGCACCTGGGGGGTTGCCAGCTGGCGGCCGAGTTCGGCGCACTGTCGGCCGATCACGTCGAGTACGCCAACGCCGACGATGCACGGGCCATGGCCGCCAGCGGTACGACCGCCGTGCTGCTCCCCGGCGCGTTTCTGACCCTGCGGGAGACCCAGCTGCCGCCGATCGAGGCGTTTCGCGAGCACGGCGTCGCCATGGCGTTGGCTAGTGACCTCAATCCCGGCACCTCGCCGGTGTTGTCGCTGCGGCTGATGATGAACCTCGCTTGCACGCTGTTCCGCCTGACGCCGGAGGAGGCCCTGGCCGGCGTGACGCTGAATGCGGCCAGGGCGCTCGGCATCGAGGCCAGCCACGGCTCGCTCGAGGTGGGCAAGGTGGCTGACGCGGTTGCCTGGGACGTGACCGGGCCGGCGGAACTCGCCTACTGGCTGGGCGGCCAGCTACCCAGCATCCGCTTCTATCATGGAGAGCAGGTCAGCGCATGAACCGCTGCCATTTGATCCGGGGAGCGACGCTTCTACTGGTACCGCCGCCCCACGCCGGGATTCGTCTGAAGCCGTAAGTCGCTGCCGGGCTCTCTGCCGCCGGCATGGCCTCCCGGCTGCTGTTCGGCGCAGGCGTTCTCGGGAGCCAAAAAAAGCCCGCGCTCGATGAGCGCGGGCTTTTTTCTCTGCTACCTGGCAGCCGGCTTACTTGTTCGGCTGCTTGGTCACGCGCAGGTAGGGCTTTTTCTCGTCCCAGCCGTTGGGGAACAGCTCCTTGGCTTTCTCGTTGTCGATCGACGGCACGATGATCACGTCGTCGCCATCCTGCCAGTTGACCGGGGTGGCGACCTTGTAGCCGTCGGTCAGCTGCAGGCTGTCGAGCACGCGCAGGATCTCGGCGAAGTTACGCCCGGTGCTGGGCGGATAGGTGATGGTCAGGCGCACCTTCTTGGCCGGATCGATGATGAACACCGAACGCACGGTGTTGGTGCCGCTGGCGTTGGGATGGATCATGCCGTAGGCTTCGCTCACCGAGCGGTCGGCATCCGCCAGCAGCGGGAAGTTGAGCCCGCAGCCCTGGGTCTCCTCGATGTCGCCGACCCAGCGCTGGTGGTCGTCCAGCGGATCGACCGAGAGGCCGATCGCCTTGGTGTTGCGACGCTCGAACTCCGGCTTGAGGCGCGAGACCTCGCCGAGCTCGGTGGTGCACACCGGCGTGAAGTCGGCCGGGTGGGAGAACAGGATGACCCAGCTGTCGCCGGCCCACTGGTGGAACGAGATCGGCCCTTCGGTGCTCTCCTGGGTGAAATCCGGGGCGGTATCGCCGAGTTGTAACGCCATGACTTTCTCCTGTTGCCGTTGACGGCTTCCTTCCGAAGCCTGGGGTCGGAACTCCATCATGACGAGCCCGGGCAGTGCTGTGAAACAATCGATAGCGATAACGACATGCCCGCGCTCGCACGATATGTCCGTGACGTTCCTACAACGTGGTAGCCAGCGCCCGATATCTCAAGGGCGCCGTGCGGTTTTGGTGGCTGAACCTTCGGGCACGATTTCAGTTCGCGGGCGCCGCTGCCCCCAGGTAGTGCTGGCGCCAGTAGCGGATGTCGAGCGACGACACGCTGACGGTGCGGCCGCTGCCGGGCGCATGAATCATCTGGCGGTCGCCCATGTAGATGCCGACATGGGTGGCACGGCTGCCCGAGCCGAAGAACAGCAGGTCGCCGGGACGGGCGACGTCGATCTCCTTCAGGGCGTGGAACTGCTCGTTGGAGGTTCGCGGCAGCGAGATGCCGATCTTGCCGTAGGCCATCTGTACCAGCCCCGAGCAGTCGTAGCCCCGGGGTGTGCTGCCGCCCCACTGGTAGGGCGTGCCGAGCGCGTCCTTGGCGGCGGACATCACCAGAATGCGGTCGATGGAGAGATTGTTGCCGTCGATGGCCGGGCCATCGTCGCGGGTGACGATCGCCTTCTGGGTACTGCAACCGGCGAGCAGCAGCAGGAGCAGGGCGAGGAACAGCAGGCCCGGCTGGGAGAGCGTTGCCTGGCGATTTGATCGGGTCGAGGGAGCCTGCCGCGCCGCGGTGAATCGGGAGAAATGGTGGGGAGTGGTGCCTGTCGCCATGCCCGCGGGCCCTGTCTGCCGGTTTCAACCGAGTGTAGAGCAGGGGCCCGGTGCTGCAAAGTCGTCCGGCCCTGGCGTTTCGGTATGCGGTCGTCGTGGTCCTCTTCTCGCCGGGGGCGGGAACCGCAAGGCTTGAGAGCGGCAGAAGTCGCCCCCACTGTTCTGGTGTCCCATCGGCGTTTCGGCTGTCTGTCGATATCGTCATCCGAATCCACAGGAGGATCCCATGTCCATTGCCGAAGACCAGGTTCCCGGCGTACAAGCCGCGCCGGCGGAGACGCAAGGCTTCGTGTTCAATCACACCATGCTGCGGGCCAAGGACCCGGCGGTGTCGCTGGCCTTCTACACCCGTGTGTTCGGCATGCGCCTGCTGCGCAAGCTCGACTTTCCGGAGATGCAGTTCACGCTCTATTTTCTGGCCCGGGTCGACGACGACAGCGCCATCCCCGAAGCCGATGGCGAGCGTACCGCCTACACCTTTTCGCAGAAAGGCGTACTGGAACTGACCCACAACTGGGGCAGCGAGCACGATCCCGAGCTTTCGTATCATGACGGCAATGCCGAACCACAGGGCTTCGGCCATATCTGCTTCGCGGTGCCGGATCTGGCGGCTGCCGAGCAGTGGTTCGATGCCAACGGGGTCGAGTTCAAGAAGCGCGCCGACCAGGGCAAGATGAAGAACGTGATCTTCGTCAAGGACCCCGATGGCTACTGGATCGAGGTCGTGCAGCCCTCGCTGTCGAAAGGGCTGGGAGCCTAGGGCATATCCCCCGGCGTCTCTCCACCCGGCAGGGCGTCGCTCGGGCGTTGGGGGAGGTCGCCTCGGGTAGCGGCATAGGGGGCGCGCCGCAGGCAGGTGCGGTCGATCTGCTCGAGCGTCGGCCGTCCCAGCTGCGCCATCAGGTTGTGCAACTGCTCCTTGAGCAGGTCGATGGCATGGGCCGCCCCGGCCTCTCCGCCCAGCGCCAGGCCGTAGAGCGTGGCGCGGCCGCAGAGCACGCCCTCGGCGCCCAGCGCCACGGCCTTGGCGATATCGCTACCGCGGCGGATGCCGCTGTCGAGCAGCACGTGCATCGACTCTCCCACCGCGTCGACGACCTCGGGTAGCGCATCCAGCGTCGCCGGCGCGCCGTCGAGCTGACGGCCGCCGTGGTTGGTGACGACCACGCCGTCGGCGCCGATGCGTTTGGCCTCGAGCGCGTCCTCGGCGTTGAGGATTCCCTTGATCAGCAGCTTGCCGGGCCAGCGCTGGCGAATGTCGGCCAGCACCTCCCAAGTCAGCCGGCGGGTCATGCGCTGATTGATGTAGCCGGCGGCGCTGCCCGCGCTCTGCTGTTCCTTGGGCAGATACTTCATCAGGTTGCCCAGCGTCGGCAGGCCCTGGGGCCAGAGCGCTCGATAGGCCCACTGCGGATGCAGGGCGGCGTCCACGAGATAGGGCAGCGCCAGGCGCCGGGGATTGAGGTAGCTTCTCGAATCCCATTCGCGACGTCCCAGCACCACGGTGTCCGTGGTGACCATCAGCGTGTCGACGCCGACGCGCTTCGCCCGCTCGAGCATGTCGTTGCGAACGGCCTCGTCATCCAGCACGTAGAGCTGGAACCAGAGCCGCGCCTCCGGCACCGCGTCGGCGAGGGTTTCCAGGCTGGCGCAGGAGACCGTGCTCAGGGTAAACGGAATGCCGCGACTGGCGGCCGCCCGGGCCAGCGCGATATCGCCGTCCCGCCACAGCATGCCGTTGTAGCCGGTGGGCGCGATCGCCAGCGGCAGCTCGGCGGGGGCCCCCAGCAGCCGCGTGCGGCTGTCGCGCTGCTCGACGTCGACCAGCGTTCGCGGTTGCCACCCCCAGGCGGCGAAGGCGCGACGGTTGTCGTGCAGGGTGATCTCGTCTTCCGAGCCGCCGTGGACATACTCCCAGGCGAAGGCGGGCAGGCGCCGGCGCGCCATCCAGGCGAGTTCGTCGATGCTCTGGGCGCGGCGCCAGGCATGGTGCGAGGAGTAGCGTCGTTTCACGGGGCCTCTCGATGTCGGCGGAACGGTGATGGAATCGACGTTAGGCTTTGTACGAAAACTGCCTGCGCTCGGCCATACGGCGTTAAAAAACAGCTCAAAGTACTCATTTACGCCCCGTAAACTCCGTCTCTTCGCTGTTTTTTGCCTTGTCTGGTCATCGCTCGCCGACTTTTCGTACGAAACCCTAGCACGCCAACCATGGGTCGACGATGCCACCAACGGCGAGTCGACAGGGGGCGGACACCGACGCGCGCGAGCGGGGACACGGGTCGGCCCGCTCCCGGGGAACCCTCGGATGGCATTGGCGTCTGAAAAGGGATTTTCTCCGGTGCAGCCTGATCCGAGACGATCGGGTATGCTTCCAGTTCGATTGCCGACAGACATAAGGATGGGGTGTTCATGGATCGTAGAAGTGTGCTGAAAAGCGCGATTGCCCTGGCTGCCTGGTATGGGTTGCCCTCGGCACCGCTGTTCGCGGCGGCGCGTGCCACCAGTGACATTGCCGATGGCGAGGCGTCTTCCTTCAGCTTCGATTGGCTGCAGGGATTTGCCCGTGACCTGGCTGCCAAGGCCTACCAGAGCACTGTCGAGCAGCTACCGCCGACCCTGGCCGACCTCACGCCGCAGAAGTACAACGCCATCGGCTACGATCCCGACCATTCGCTGTGGAAGAGCATGAATGGTCCGCTCGACATCCAGTTCTTCCATGTCGGCATGGCGTTCAACCAGCCGGTCCGGATGTACTCCATCGATCCGCAGACCCAGCAGGCCAAGGAGATCCACTTCCGGCCGGACCTGTTCGATTACTCCCGGGCCGACGTCGATGTCTCCCAGCTCGAGGGCCAGGGCGATCTCGGCTTCGCCGGATTCCGGGTGTTCAAGGCGCCTTCGCTGACCGAGCGCGATATCGTCTCCTTCCTCGGCGCCAGCTACTTCCGTGCCGTCGACGACACCTATCAGTACGGTCTGTCCGCTCGTGGCGTGACGGTCAACACCTACAGCGACGGCAAGACCGAGGAGTTTCCGGCCTTCACCCGGTTCTGGTTCGAGACGCCGAAGCCCGGCGCGACGACCTTCACCGCCTATGCGCTGCTCGATTCACCGAGCCTCGCCGGGGCCTATCGCTTCGTCATCCACTGCGAGGACGAGCGCGTGGTGATGGATATCGACAAGCATCTCTATCCGCGCGAGTCGATCGCCCAGCTCGGTATCACGCCGATGACCAGCATGTTCAGCTGCGGCACCCAGCAGCGCGACATGTGCCTGACCTTCCACCCGCAGATTCACGACTCCGACCGGCTGTCGATGTGGCTCGGCAACGGCGAGTGGGTCTGCCGCCCCCTCAACAATCCGCCGCGGGTCCAGTTCAACACCTTCGGCGACGATAACCCCAAGGGCTTCGGCCTGCTCCAGACCGACCACGACTTTACCCATTACGAAGACATCGTCGGCAACTATCACAAGCGGCCGAGCCTGTGGGTCGAGCCGAAGGGGCAGTGGGGCAAGGGCGAGATCCAGATGCTCGAGATCCCGACCACCGGCGAGACCATGGACAACGTGGTGGCGTTCTGGAAGCCCGAACAGCCGATCGAGCCGGGCCAGGAACTCAACTACGGCTACAAGCTCTACTGGAGCGCGCAGCCGCCGGTGAAGCCCGAGCTGGCTCGCGTGCGCAAGACCTTCACCGGCATCGGCGGTTTCCCGGAGGGCTGGGCGCCGGGCGAGCACTATCCCGAGGTGTGGGCCAAGCGGATCGCAGTGGACTTCATCGGCGGCGAGCTCAAGCACCTCTACGACAACGATATCGACATCAAGACCCAGCTCGACGTGCCCGAGGGCGACGTCAAGCAGCTCGATATCCTGTGGGTGGAGGAGATCGAGGGCTTCCGCATTCAGTTCGACTGGTACCCCACCAGCGACTCCACCGATCCCATCAATATGCGCCTGAATCTGCTCGCCGACGGCAAGACGGTGAGCGAGACCTGGCTCTATCAGTACTTCCCGACCCCGCCGGAGGAGCGTCACTATCCGGCACATCCCGCCCAGGGGTGAGGGCGGAGCGAGTCGATACGACGGAAAGCGGGGCGGCCATCTGGCCGCCCCGTTTCTTTTCAAGCGCCCCGAAACCGGCGCAGGCCGAAGCCGATTTTCAAGCGCCCCGAAACCGGCGCTGGCCGAAGCCCGCGACTAGTACCCGAACCGGGCCGCAACGGGGCCGGTGATCTCGGCGATCGTGGCCAGCTCCGCGTCGCTGAACCTGGGCTTGTAGTAGGTCGGCGCATGCAGGCCGCTGGCGGCGTCGGCCAGCGCTTGCGGCGCCAGCTCGAGCTCGGCGTGGTCGAAGACCGCCTGCAAGCTCTCGTGGGGTTCGCCGCAGAGCGCCTCGTAGCGCACCAGCAGACAAGCCGATTCGAGCTCCGGGTCGGCGTCCAGCGTGTCGGCGACATGGGCGTAGATCGCCGCCCAGTAGCGAGCCCACCCTTCGACTTCATTGCCGGATTGCCATAGCTCGGTGATGCGCCGGGTCTCGTCGTCGTCGCCCACGTTGATCGCCCGCCGGTCGAGACCGAACTCGTAGTGCCCCACCCGGCGCATGTGCTCCAGGGCGCGCGGTTCGCTGGTCTCGCCGGCCACGAACAGCTTCTGCTGCTTCATCAGCGAAGCGATGTGCCAGACCGGATCGCGAATCACCAGGATGAATTTCGCCGCCGGGTAGAGCCGGTGCAGATAGCCCAGTCGCACCAGGTTGTAGTTGCCCTTGGCGACGTAGCGCTGGCGATCGCGCACCGCGAGCAATTTCCGCACGTGCTCGTCGTAGAAGCGCTCGAACTCGGGGTGCTCGGCATCGCGGCCTTTCACCGAACTGTGGCTCGGGTCGTGGATGTCGGGGAAGAACGCCATCCACAGCATCTCCTCGAACGCCTCCGGGCTCTGCGAGGTCACCTCGATGCCATCCTTGTGAGCGCGCTCCTGGGCCTGCTCCTGGGCGTTGGGCACCTTCGCCAGCCAGCGATTCCACCAGTAAGGCGTCAGCAGAGGAGGGAAGTCGATGTAGCGGTGGGTTGCCACATCGGGGTGCGAGGCCAGGTGCTCGAGCAGGATCGTCGTGCCCGAGCGGGCCAGGCCGGCGACGTAGACGGGGCGGTCGACCCGCTTGTCGGTGATCGCATCCCGGACCGCGCGGGTCTCCAGGTTGCCAAGCTTGATCCAGGTGCGGGGTTTGCGGTGGATCCAGCCCCCCAGCCAGTGCATCCAGCCGGGGACCACGAAGCCCGGATCGCTGATGTCTCCACTGGCGGTCGTTTCGTTTCTGGCTGCGCCTGGCTCGGCGGCCCGAGGCGCCGAATCGTCGGAATCAAAGTGGTTCATTCGATTTTCGCCCAGCGATAGGTGATCAGAGAGACGATCGTCATGATCGGAAAGAAGACCGCCAGCCAGTGGCGCATCCAGCCCGGCCCGAACGGAAGATACTCGGGCTCCGGCAGGTCGAAGGCGATCCGCGTAATGCCGCTCTCCGCGGACAGGTAACCCAAGGGGTTGGCGGCCAGCCAGTTCCACCAGTGGCGTTGCTCGATCACCGGAATCGGCGCCGTGATGGCAACGTTGGCCAATTCGCTGTCGCTGTCGCTGACGATCACGTGGGGGCCATCGTCCTGCTGGACCCACTGCGCGTCGTAGGTGTCCGGCGTGACCTGCACGGTCGGGGTGTCGCCTGCCGCCGGCAAGGCGTGGGCGTAGTAGCTCTCCAGCCAGGTCAGTAGCGCCAGCAGGGGCAGGATCGAGACGAGTGTGGGCAGGAACACCAGCCCGAGATGCTTGAAGGCGGCGAGAAACTGGTTGCGGATCAAGGGTCCGGCATCACTGAACTCACCGTCGAACTCGTTGAGTCGCTGGCGTGCGGCGCGGGCCTCGCGCTTGGCGTGGCCGATTCTGCCTTGCGGCGAGACCAGTCGATACAGGAACAGCGTGCCGATACCGGCGATCGTCGCCCATACGATCAAGCGCACGGTGGCCGGCAGGAACGACTGCATCCCGCCATCGATGGCGCCGAAGATCGGATCGGGCAGATTCAGTAAACCCATGTGTCCTCCTGACACAAGCCGCTCCTCGGCGCGTCGCTCGGCGCCGAAGACAGGGGTGACGTTTCATGGCGAGGGGAAGTGCCTCGGGATCGATGCGCTGACCGGGACGCGCCAGGACGTCCCGGCCCATCACCCTGGCTTCACGAGCGCTGGTCGGCCTGCGGCGTCTCGCGCTGCGTCTGTTCGACGCGGGTGGTGGTCGGCGGCGACTCGGGGTCCTGGGCGGTGCGGGCCTGCGCCGTGGACGATTCGCCCGCCGAGGCCGCGGCGGCTTCGGCCTTTCGGCGCCGACGCATGCGACGGATCGGCCACATGATGACGAAGAACAGCGCCATGCCGACAGCGGCGATGATGCCCCATAGCGCCGTGAGAAGGCTCAGGCCGGCGCCCGGGCCGACGTAGGCCTCGGCGGTGAGCGGCAGGATGGCACCGACGGCCAGCACGCCCGTCAGCAGGAACTTGTCGTATCGCTTGGTCAAACGCGTCATGACGATCACCTCCTAGTGGTGTCGAGATCGGCGCGGAAATCCGCGTCGAGGTTGGCAGTGGCGATGCGCTGACCCGATGAGACCACGGGGACGTACTGCTCCTTGTCACCCCCGCGAGCGGGATTGATGAACTCCCAGGCGATCTCCCCCTGTGGAGTCGTCTCGAACAGCCGGCCGCCATCGGATTCGGTGATCAGCCGGTTGCCATTCGGCAGTGTCTGCGCGGCACCGCGCAGGCCGCTGTCGAAGGGGTGTTCATCAGTGCCGCTATAGCTTGCGACAATCGCATCGTCGTTCGGGTTCACTTCCAGAATGCGGGTACGATTGCCCCGCTCGAAATTGCCCAGGTTGTCGAACAGCGTGAAGTTGCCGTTGGGCTGGACGCGGGCGGAATGCTGGCCCAGCCACGGCCCTTTCATGGCCCAGGTCATCTCCCCGGCGTCCGGATCGACCAGCGCCACCGCCCCGGGGTGGCGGAACGACAGCATGATCTGGCCGCCGTGGCCGTTGGCCGGCGCGAAATTCCGGGTCAGTTCGTCGTCCAGGTATTGAACGCTATTGGTGTGAAGCGGGTCCTCGGTGGCGAAGCTCGGCACCGAGTAGAAAAGAGCGGCGAAGGGGGAGTCGATGAAGGCGTCGCCGAGCGAAACCTTGCTGATCTCCTCGCCCGTCTCCCCGTCCAGCCTGACCAGATAGTCGTCGAGCCACGGATAGGAGAGGGCCTGGAAGTCTGGCACCTTCCGCTGAGTGAACGCATGGGTCAGGGTGATCACGTCGCCGTCCGGGGTGATATCCAGGTCATGGTGGGTGCTGGCGTGATACTTCCAGATGACCCGGGAGTCGGCATCGAGTTTGACGATGCCGTATCCCCACGGGGTGTCGTTGTCGGCGATGTACATGGCGACCAGATCGCCGTTGGGCAGGACCTTGGCCTTGCGCCAGTACATGCGGTCGTCGGGACGGGGATCGCGGCCGGTCGGGCTGGTTTCCCAGACGTCGCTGTAGGGCAGTTCCCAGCGGTGAACGACCTTCCCGTGCATATCGACCAGGTTGGCGTAGGGGCCGTCCCCCGAGGTGTAGAGCGTCAGACCCTCGTAGGCTTTCTCCGGGTCGTCGATGGTGGTGCCTCGATCATCCCGGCGGGCGTCGCGCCACAGATCGGTCCCGGTGTAGAGGTCGTCATCGGACTGCTGCGCGATGACGGCAACCGCCGCCTTGTGGGCATCGTCGAGATAGGTATAGGGGAACGACTTCGTCAGAATGACGAAGGCGCCCCCGATGAAAGCCATGAAGGCAATCGCCACGCAGAAGATGGCGAAGCCGGCACGATCCGCATTGTGCATGTCGCCGTTCCTGAAGTTGCTGAGCCAGCCCCTTCAATCACCCCGGAGTCCGCCGGTCTGTCACCTGGCGAGCACTCTCTGCCGACGCTTCCTGCGCCGGTCGTTATCGTCAATCGAGCTTAAGGCGACCGGATCGAAAATGGATGAGGTTTTTTGTCAGCGGCTTTGCCGGTATGGGGGCGTTTGGTTACCGGTGGTGAGTCCGGTAACCCACGGCGTCGTCTCCCGCGGCCGGCCTCGGTGACGAGTGGGCCCGCGTCCCGGATTTTTCCTGGCGTTCGGTGACGGGGTCGATATCATCGTCCGCTTCGTTCGTCGGCAGCGTTCGGCGGATACCGTTCACGGTTCGAAAAGAGGCGATGCATGAATGCTGTGGTGCTGGCCATCCTGATCATGGTCACGTTGAGTCTGGCGCGGGTATCGGTCGTATTTGCGCTGATCGTTGCCGCCATCGCGGGTGGGCTTTATGCGGGCATGCCGCTCGATGCCATTCTGGAGGCTTTCAACGGCGGCCTGGGCAACGGGGCGACGGTGGCGATCTCCTATGCGGTGCTGGGGGCATTCGCGGTAGCGCTTTCGCGCTCGGGTATCACCCAGGGCCTGGCTCGGCGCGCCGTCCAGCGATTCCATCTCGAGGGCGCCGGCGCTCGCCCGCGTCGCGTGGTACTGGCGCTGCTGGGCTGTCTGCTGCTGGCGGCGATCAGTTCGCAGAACCTGATTCCGGTGCATATCGCCTTCATTCCGATCCTGGTGCCACCGCTGCTGACGCTGATGAACCGTCTCGAGCTCGATCGCCGCGCGGTGGCCTGCGTGATCACCTTCGGCATCACCGCCCCCTACATGCTGCTGCCGGTGGGGTTCGGGGCCATCTTTCTCAACGATATCCTGCTCAACAACCTCAACAGCAGCGGTGCCCAGCTCGGCCTCCAGGTCGAGGCGGCCCAGGTACCGCTGGCCATGGCGATGCCGATCGGCGGGATGGCGCTGGGGCTGCTGGTGGCGGTGTTCTTCAGCTATCGCCGTCGGCGGCATTACGAGGACCGCGCGCTGGTGGGGCAGCGGGACGACGAGCAGCCCGCGACCACGCTCGATGGAGAAGCCGGTCTCCGCGGCTGGCAGAAGATCGTGCTGGTGGCGTCACTGGTCGGCACGGTGGTAGTGCAGTTGCTGACCGACTCGATGGTGCTCGGCGGACTGTTCGGCTTTGCGCTGCTGTCGGTCAGCGGCGTGTTTCGCTGGCGTGCGCAGGACGACGTCTTTACCGAGGGCATGCGGATGATGGCGCAGGTCGGCTTCATCATGATCGCGGCCGCCGGTTTCGCCGGAGTGATGCAGGCGACCGGCGCGGTGGACAGCCTGGTGACGAGTTCGGCGGCGATGATCGGCGACCACAAGGGGCTGGCCGCGTTGATCATGCTGCTGGTGGGGCTGTTCATCACCATGGGGATCGGCTCGTCGTTTTCCACCATCCCGATCATCGCCTCGCTCTACGTGCCGCTGGCGCTGGGCTTCGGCTTCTCGCCGCTGGCGACCACCGCACTGGTGGGGACGGCGGCGGCGCTGGGCGACGCCGGCTCGCCGGCCTCGGATTCCACGCTCGGCCCCACCGCCGGACTCAATGCCGACGGCCAGCATGACCACATCTGGGACAGCGTGGTGCCGACCTTCCTGCACTACAACGTGCCGCTGCTGGTCTTCGGCTGGATCGCCGCGATGACGCTGTGAGCCGCGAGCCGCGAGCCGCGAGCCGCGGGCTAAGAGCGCTGGCTGGCGTAATCGGCGATGGCGCCCGGTGTCGTCCACCACACGCCCTGGGCCTCGCGGTAGTCGGCCAGCTCGGTGAGCACCTCCCGCAGTTGACGCAACCGGAACGGCTGACCGATCAACCAGGGGTGCAGCGCGATGCCCATGACGAGAGGCTGCCGGCGTGACTGCTCCAGCAGTTCCCGAAACTGATCGCGGATCATCGTCGTGAACTCCTCCATCGAGACGCGATGGGTCGAGATGGTCGGAATGTCGTTGAGCTCCTGCGGGTAGGGGATCGACCAGAGCGTGCCGGCGCGAGTGCTCATGGCGATCGGCCGGTCATCGTGCGCCCAGTTGAGCTCGTAGTCGAAGCCCGACCCCGCCAGCAGGTCCGGCGTCGCTTCGCTTTCCGAGATCCACGGTGACAGCCAGCCGGCAGGCGCCTGGCCGTAGCGCTCGGCGAGACGGTCGCGGCAGCTGCGAATCAGCTCTTGCTCCCGGGTTTCATCCATCTGGCCCTGGCGTTCGGCGTTGGTATGGCCATGGGCGATGATCTCGTCGCCACGCGCAACGAAGGCATCCAGCAGCTCGGGGCAGTGATCGAGAACCGAGGTGTTGGCGATGACGCCCGCCGGCAGGTTCAATGCCTCGAAGAGTTCGAGACAGCGCCATGCCCCTACCCGGTTGCCATATTCGCGCCACGCGTAGTTGAGCACGTCCGGCTCGCCTGCCGGCGCGGGCGGCGCGATCCCCACGCCGCGACCCTCGCCGAAGGCGTAATGCTCCAGATTGAGCCCGATGTAGACCGCCAGGTCGGTATTGCCGGGCCAGTGCCAATCGTCCCGATCGGTGATCGGGCGGTAGGCGAAGCGTTGGTGGTGGCGTAGCGGGCGTCGAGTCATCCTTGTCTCTCCGGTGGGTCGAGTGAGACCACTAGCGTAGACGCGAACGGGCGCCGATGAGGCAATCTCGCGTCAGGGGCTGCTAAGCTAGAGCCACCTTCATGACTCGTTTAGGAAAGATGCATGAGCAAAAGCACCGGCAAGAGCCCCAAGAGAACCGCCAAGGGCGGCCGAAATAGCGCCAAGCCGCTCGACGCGGATGCCATGGCGTTCCTCGAACGCTATCTCAACAACGCCTCGCCCACCGGCTACGAGTGGGAGGGGCAGAAGCTGTGGATGGAGTACCTGCGCCCCTACGTCGACGAGTTCATCACCGACACCTACGGCACCGCCGTCGGCGTGATCAACCCGGACGCCGAGTACAAGGTGGTGATCGAAGGCCACGCCGACGAGATCTCCTGGTACGTCAACTACATCACCGACAACGGCCTGATCTACGTCATCCGCAACGGCGGCAGCGATCACCAAATTGCCCCTTCCAAGCGGGTCAACATCCATACCGACAACGGCATCGTCCAGGGCGTGTTCGGCTGGCCGGCGATCCATACCCGCCGCCAGGGCCCGAAGGAGAAGCCGCCGGAGCTCGACAACATCTTCATCGACGTCGGCTGCAGCACCAAGGAGGAGGTCGAGGCGCTGGGCGTGCACGTCGGCTGCGTGATCACCTACCCGGACGAGTTCTTCGTGCTCAACGGCGACAAGCTGGTCTGCCGGGCGATCGACAACCGCATCGGCGGCTTCATGATCGCGGAAGTGGCGCGGCTGCTGAAGGCGCGCAAGCAGACGCTCGATTTCGGTCTCTACATCGTCAATGCGGTGCAGGAAGAGGTGGGGCTGCGCGGTGCCGAGATGATCGCCGAACGGCTCGACCCGAATGTGGCGATCGTCACCGACGTCAGCCACGACACCTCGACGCCGATGATCGAACCGCGCCGCGAGGGTGCCAACAAGATCGGCGACGGCCCGGTGATCTGCTACGCCCCGGCGATCCAGAACAAGCTGCGCGAGCGGTTGATCAAGGTCGCCACCGAGCAGAAGATCCCGTTCCAGCGGCTGCCGCGCTCGCGCGCCACCGGTACCGATACCGACGCCTTCGCCTACTCCAACTCCGGTGTCGCCTCGGCACTGATCTCGCTGCCGCTGCGCTACATGCACACCACCGTCGAGATGGTCCACAAGCAGGACGTCGAGAACGTGATCGAGCTGATCTACCACGCACTGCTCGACATCAAGCCCGGCGAGACCTTCAGCTACTTCGAGTAGGTGTCATGATGCCGGCCCGAGTCGGGAACTCGGGCTGGCGTCGTCGAGCCCCCGCCCTCGATTGCCGGGCCCCGCGTCACCCACGACAAGGCCGGGAGCGGTCGATAGACCAAAGCCCTATTGCACTATATGAATTGACTTGTCTGCTCTGGTATGCCAAAGATATGCCAAGGCGACGCCACAATACAAAACAGTCGCTTCGATCCGAAAGGCTGCCTCCCGGCGGCACACGACAACAACAACTCTCAGGAGTCGAACATGCAAGCGACCCTCTCCCGTCTGGCTGCCTGCGGCACGGCAGCGGTCCTCTCCCTGGCGACATTCGGCGTCCAGGCGGCGACGCAGTTGATGATCGTCACGCCGTGGCCGGAGGGCAACTTCCAGGTCAAGACGCTCAATCAGTTCGCGGACGCGGTCAAGGAAGCCACCGACGGTGAAGTCGAGCTGGACATCCACGCCGGCGGCGATCTGGGATTGAAAGGTCCCGAGCTGCTCTCTGCGGTGCGCGACGGCATCGTCCAGGGCGCCGACATGCTGCTGACCCAGCAGGTCGGCGAGGCGCCGCTGCTGGGTATCGAATCCGTGCCGTATCTCACTCGCAACCAGGACGATGCGGCGCTGCTGCGCGACACCGCCTGGCCTTACTACGAAGCCGTGGCGGCCGAGTTCAACCAGAAATTCCTTTACACCGTGCCGTGGCCCGGCCAGGGCGTCTTCACCCAGCAGCCGGTGAAGACCGTCGATGATCTCGCGGGCGTGAAGCTGCGCACCGTCGACAAGAACGGCACCGAATTCTTCAAGGCGCTGGGTGCTTCCCCGGTGCAGATGCCGTGGGGCGAGGTGGTGCCGGCGCTGGCCTCCGGGGCGATCGATGGAGTGACCACCTCGACGCCCTCCGGCGTCGACGGCAGCTTCTGGGAGTTCACCGACTACTTCAACAAGCTCGACTGGCAGCTCGCACCGGACGTCGTCTCGATCAATCTCGATGCGTGGAATTCGCTGACCGGCGAGCAGCAGCAGACGATCGAATCGCTGGCCCGGAAGATGGAGCCCCGGTTCCAGCAGATCTCCCAGGACGAGGATACGCGCAACGCGAAGATTCTCGCCGATCACGGCATCCACATGTCCGCTCCCGATGCCGCGCTATCGGAGCAGTTGACCGAGGCGGCGCAGCCCCAGTGGCAGCAGTTCCGCGACACGGCCGGCCCCAAGGCCGACGAGCTGATGACGCGCTACCTCGAGGCCCGCGACGCGCCCTGAGCGCATCGCCATCCGACAATCCGCGAATCGGCTTGCCGGTTCGCGGCTGACCCACCGGCTTTCTTGCCCGCTCTTTCTGGGGAGTCTTCCCATGATCTCTCGCTTGCTGCAGTGGAGTGATCGCCTGGCCCGGGCGAGCGCGGCACTGGCTGCGCTCGCCATGGCGCTGCTGTTCGTGCTGATGCTGTCGGAAATCGTCTCGCGCAATCTGCTCGGGACCAGTCTCGGTTTCAGCTGGGAGGTCAGCGGCTACCTGCTCGGGCTGATCATCTTCATGGCGAGCAGTTGGGCGCTGCGCCATGACAAGCACATCCGCATCACGCTGCTGCGCGAGCATCTGCCTGCCGGCGGCGTGCGCTGGCTCGATCTGCTGGCGACACTGCTCGGCGTGATCATCGCCGGCTTCTTCGCGGCGGCGTTCATCGGGTTCTGCCTGCAGACCTGGCACAGCGGCACGGTGTCGAGCACCCCCCAGCAGATTCCGCTGATCTACCCGCGTGCGTTGATGGCGCTGGGGCTGATCGTGTTCACGGCGACGCTGATCGTGCGCGCCCTGGTGCTGGTCGCCGCGCCGGAACTGATGAGCGATCAGAAGCGGCTGGACTCGGCGCTGCCGACGGAGGGCGAGTCATGACCGCGATCATGTTGACGGCGTTCGCGCTGCTGGTGGCGCTGCTGGCCAGCGGCGTCTGGGTCGGGTTGGGGCTGGCCGGTGTCGGTATCGTCTCGCTGGAGACGTTCCGCGGCTTCATGCCGGTGGAGAAGCTGCTCGCCCAGACGGTGTGGAACTCCACCACCAGCGCCGAGCTGGTGGCGCTGCCGCTCTTCATCCTGATGGGGGAGCTGCTGTTCCGCAGCCGTCTGACCCAGCTGCTGTTCGACGGACTGGCGCCGTGGGTCGATCGTGTGCCGGGGCGGCTGCTGCACACCAACGTGCTGGGTTGCACGCTGTTCGCGGCGATCTCCGGTTCCTCGGCGGCGACGACGGCGACGGTCGGGCGCATCACCTCCAGCGAACTGATGCGGCGGGGCTACGATGCCCGCATCGCCGCCGGCTCCCTTGCCGGGGCGGGCACCCTGGGATTCCTGATTCCGCCCAGCACGATCATGATCATCTACGGCGTACTGGCGCAGGTATCGATCCTCAAGATGTTCGTCGCCGGAATCGTCCCCGGGCTGCTGCTGGCGCTGGCCTTCATGACCTACCTGGGCGTCTACGCGCTGACCCACGCCAGCCAGCTGCCGCCGCGTCAGCGGGGGCTGGGCGTGCGGGACTACCTGCGCGCACTGGTCCAGTTGGGGCCGGTGGCGTTGCTGATCGCGTTCGTCATCGGCAGCATGCTCACCGGCATGGCGACGCCCACCGAGGCGGGCGCGGTGGGCGTGCTGGGGGCGCTGGTAGTCTGCCTGCTGCAGCGCTGTCTGAGCTTCAGGAGCCTGTGGAGCGCGCTGATGGGAGCGGCACAGATCACGTCGATGATCGGGCTGATCATCGTCGGCGCCATGTTCCTGTCGGTCGCGATGGGATTTCTCAACGTGCCGCGCACCATCGCCGACACCATCGGCTTGCTGGGGCTGTCGCCACTGGCGCTGGTGGTGGTGCTGCTGATCTTCTACGTGGTGCTGGGCATGCTGCTCGAGGGCATGTCGATCATCGTCATGACGTTGCCGATCACGTTGCCACTGATCACGCAGGCGGGATTCGATCCGATCTGGTTCGGTGTCTTTCTGGTGCTGGTGGTGGAGATGGCCCAGATCACGCCGCCGGTCGGTTTCAACCTGTTCGTGATCAACGGTATCACCGGCATGAAGATCAGCCAGATTGCGCGAGCGGTATTCCCGTTCTTCTTGATCATGGTCGCTTTCACGCTGCTGCTGGCCATCGTGCCGGAGATCGTGACCTGGCTTCCGGATCACCTGTCGCCGCGCCAGTGACGATCAATCTTCGAGTGTTCCGATGATGACGCCGACTTATCACATCGTGCCGCTGGCCGATCAGGGCGTACTGATCGATTGCGGCGAGACCATCGACATCGAGGTCAACCGCTGGATAGAAGCCGCCGCCCTGGCCGTACGGGCGGCGGGAATCGCCGGCGTGATCGGCATCGTGCCGACCTACCGTTCGCTGGCGATCGAGTACGACAGTGCGACGATCACCCAGCGCGAGTTGACCGCGCGCCTCGATGCACTGCTGGTGGCACTGAGTGTCGGCCAGCGCCGCAGCCGACGCTGGCGAATTCCGGTCGTCTACGGCGGGGAGTTCGGGATCGATTTCGACGACTTCCGCCGCCGCCACGAGCTCTCGCGCGATGAGCTCATTGCCCGCCATACGGCGCCGGATTACCGCGTGTTCATGATCGGATTCATGCCCGGTTTCGCCTATCTGGGCGGCCTCGACCCGCACCTGCACACGCCGCGTCGCGACTCGCCGCGGACAAGGACGCCGGCCGGCAGCATCAGCGTCGGCGGCCAGCAGACCGCCTTCGCGTCGGTGGAAGCGCCCAGCGGCTGGCATCTGCTCGGTCGCACACCCGTGCGCAACTTCGCGGTCGGGCGAACCCCGCCGATCCTGATCGAGGCCGGCGACTGCGTCCGTTTCGACGCGATCGACGGCGCACGCTTCGAGACGCTCCAGCAGGATCGTGACTGGCTTCCCGACTGGGAGTGGATCGAGAGTGGGGAGGCGAACCCATGAGCACCGCGATGGGGGTTCCGGAACCGGGCGCCGGCGTGGCATTCGTGGTCGAGGCGCCGGGCATGATGACGACGCTGCAGGATGCCGGACGCCTCGGGCAAGGCCATCTCGGGTTGCCGCCCTCGGGAGCGCTCGATGGCATGAGCCTGGGGCAGGCCAATGCCCTGGTCGGGAATGCGCCGAAGCCGGACTGCCAGACGGGCCAGCCCCAGGAGTTCGGCGCGCTGGAGATCACCCTGCTGGGCCCGCGCCTGCGACTCTCGGGCGGCCGCTGCGTGGTCGCGGTGACCGGTGACGCGGAGGTGCTGGTCAACGGCCGGCGCGTCGAGACCTTTCGCGCCCTGGCGCTGGAGGCGGGCGACGAACTGCACGTCCGGCGCGTCCTCTCCGGGGCCAGGGCCTATCTGGCGGTGGGCGGGGGCTTTGCCTCGACGCCGTTTCTCGGCAGCGTGTCGACGCTGGTGCGCGCCGGTGTCGGGGGCTTCGACGGGCGCGCTCTGGAGGCCGGCGACCGGCTGCCCCTGAGCGACCCGGCGGCCGGCATCGAACACGCCGGGCGCGTGGGGGAACGGCATCTGCCGCAGCGGGAGAAACGGCCCGTCCGGGTGGTACTGGGACCGCAGTCGGGCGCCTTCTCCCATGCCGGTATCACCCGCTTCCTGACCGCCGAGTGGACGATCTCGACGCTCGCCGATCGCATGGGCTATCGTCTCCACGGCCCCGAGTTGAAAAGTGCCGCAGGGCACAACATCGTGTCCGATGCGTTGCTGACCGGTAGCGTGCAGATTCCCGGCGACGGCCGGCCGATCATCGCCATGCACGACCGCGGCACCACCGGCGGCTACCCCAAGATCGCCACGGTGATCCGGGCGGATCTGGCTCGGCTCGGGCAGATGAAGCCCGGCGATCGGCTGCGCTTCGAGGCGATCGAGCCCGCCCATGCCGAGACCTTGTGGCGCGGGCGCCAGCGGGCCTTTCGTCGCTATCTGGCGGGACTTGCGACCTGAGTTACGTATACTCGAACATCGACGACGTTTAACCATTCACTGGCAGGGAACGCGGCAATGCAAACGCTGGATATCGACCGCATACTGCAAGGGACGCGCATCCGGAGTCTGTCGGGTCAGGCCTATCAGCAGCTGTTCGAGATGATTCAGCTGGGGCGCCTGCCGGCCGGTACGCTGCTGCAGGAGCGCAACCTGGCCGAAGCGCTCGATATTTCGCGCACGCCGGTGCGCGAGGCGCTGAGCCGGCTCGAGCACGAGGGCTTTGCGGTCCGCGTGGCCAGGGGGCAACTGGCGGTCAAGGCGCCCTCGGTACATGAGTACATGGAGATCCTGCGGGTGCGGGCCCTGCTGGAGGGCGAGTCGGCGGGGCACGCTGCCCAACGCCTCGCCATCGAGGCTATCGATGTCCTGGTGCAGCAGGTGACCACGCTGCTGGAGACATCCGAGGAGGCCCGCACGTCGGAGCAGCTGCACCGTGTCGACGATGCTCTGCACAACGGCATCGCGCTGGCCAGCGACAACCGGCTGCTGGCCCGAATGGTCGCCGACCTGCGCCTCAAGACCCGGGTGTTCGATCTGGCCCAGGTACCCGAGCGCTTCGAGCCCGGCTGCCACGAACACCTGGCCATTCTGGAACAGCTGCGGGCGCGGGACAGCCAAGGGGCGCGGGAGGCGATGGAGGCTCACATCGACAACGTCCGCCGGAGCATCATCAACCGTCTGGCGTACATCTGACCCGAACTGCCACACCGTGGTCGTCGTTCACGCCTGAATCAGCGCCGCTATCACGCGAACCCCCTCGGCAAAATCCGCCAGGCGCATCGCCTCGTCGGGATTGTGGCTGCCGTGCTGGTTGCGCACGAACAGCATCTGCGCCGGTATTCCCGCGTTGGAGAAGGTCGCCGCGTCGTGGCCCGCGCCGCTCGGCAGCAGGCGATGGGCGATGCCGAGCTCCGAGGCCAGCGCCCGACAGCGCTCGGTCAGGGCGGGGCTCATCGGCGCCGGTTGACTGGCGGTGCGCGGGCCCAGGTCGAAGCGGACGCCGCGCTCGTCCGCGATCCGCTCGGCGGTCGCGAACAGGAAGCGCTCCAGATGGCCCAACGTCTCGGGGCTCTCGCTGCGCACGTCGAGACAGAAACCGACCTCTCCGGGAATCTTGCTGAAGGCGTGCTGCGCCGGCGGAGTCGCGATCTGGCCGACGGTCACGGTGGCGCTTCGGCCCTGCGTCTCGAGCGCGGCCCACTCCCGCTCCAGGGCCAGTGCCAGTTCGCAGAAAGCCATCAGGGCATCGTGGCGGTGCGCCCTGGCCACGGCGCCGGAGTGCCCCCACTCGCCGAGACAGCGGGCCTGGCGATAGCGGAAGCTGCCCGCGATCCCGGTGACGATGCCCAGGGCCAGCTCCTCTGTCTCCAGCGTGGGGCCCTGCTCGATGTGAAGCTCCAGCATGGCGTGCAGGGCGCGCTGCCCGAGCCAGCTATGGCCGGCCGACACCGCCTCGGGGTCGCCACCGCAGTCCCGCATGTGATCCCCGAGTGAGCGCCCGGTGTCGGCTCTCGTCACCTCCAGATCCTCGGCACGCAGTTGGCCCAGCGCCGATCGACTGCCGAGGTAGGAAGCGGGGAACCAGGTGCTCTCCTCGGCGCGAAACGCCGCCACGATGATGTCGCGTCGGGGCGTGATGCCCGCGCTCAGCAGCCCGGCGATCGCCGTGAGGCCGGCAACCACACCGGCGGCACCATCGTAGTTGCCGCCCTGGGGGACGGAGTCGAGATGCGAGCCGATCAGCCACGCGGGCAGGCTCCGGTCACGACCACGGCACACCGCGAAGTGGTTGCCGGCGGCGTCGGCATGGGTTTCCAGTCCCAGGGCCTCTGCGGTGTCGACGAACCGTTCGTGAGCGGCTTGCTCGCCGGGGCCGTAGGCATCACGGGTGATGCCGACCTGCTGCGCGTAGGGCGCAGCCAATTCGGTGAACAGCCGCTCGGCCAGGGCGATGTCGGGCGGGATCTCGTTCATGAACTCAACCTGTCGTTCCAGGCAGTGGGATTGAGCATCGGGGTCGGCGCTTCTCCGCGACTGACGTCGATGACGTGTTGGGCGACCGCCCGCGCCGTGCGCGACATGCTGGCAGCGGTGGAGCCGCCGTTGTGGGGCGAGACGACGACATTGTCCAGTGCCAGCAGCGGATGATCGTAGGGCATCGGCTCGACGGCGAAGACATCCAGCCCGGCGCCCGCCAGGCGCTGTGTCGCCAGCGCCTCGGCCAGGGCGATCTCGTCCACCGTGCCGCCACGGCCGGTATTGATCAACAGCGCCGAGGATTTCATCAATGCCAGTTCCCGGCTGCCGATGAGATTCCGGGTCCGTGCGTTGAGGCCGACATGCACCGACACCACGTCGGCGCGTGTCAGTAGCGCCTCCAGCGAATCCATGCGCTCGGCGCCCACCTCGGCCAGGGCGCTGTCCGGGGCGTTGGGCGAATAGGTGATCACGCGCATGCCCAGCCCCGTTGCCATGCGGGCGGCGCGCTGGCCGATATTGCCGAAGCCGACCACGCCGAAGGTGAGCCCGTCGAGTTCGAGCATCGGCACGCTGTATTTGAAGGCGAAGAAGTCGCCTTCCCGCACGGTACGGTCGGCCAGCGGCACTCGCTTGGCCGCGGCGAACATCAGCGAGATGGCCTGTTCCGCCACCGCCTGGGCGTTGCTGCCTGGCGTGTTGGCGACGACGGTGCCATGGTCCGTCGCGGCGGGAATATCGATCGCGTCGACGCCGACACCGTGGACGCCGATCACCTTGAGCCGGGGTGCACCTGCCAGCATGGTGCGGTTGACCGCGGCACTGCGCACGATCAGGGCGTCGGCATCGCCGAGTAGCGCCCCGACCGAACCCGGATCGGCGGCCGGGGCGTCGATGACGCGGATGCCTGCCTGACGCAGTGCGTCGACGCCGTCCTGGTGGATGGGTTGGGCGATCACGCAGGTGAAATCGGTCACGCAAAGCTCCTCGTATTGTTATTGATCGCGTCATGGATAAAGTGTCTCGCCACTCGCCATGGATCTTTTCGTTGGCGATGGCCAGGGGAATACGCGAATTGCATACTATTGGTATACCATGGCGCAAGGCCATACGACACCGCCTTGGTCTCGAGCGATCTTTCAACAACAAATGACGCAACGACTTCAGGAGACACCAGATGAGTACCCGCGTGGACCTCAACTGCGATATGGGCGAGAGCTTTGCCGCCTGGCGCATGGGTGACGACCTCGCCATGCTCGATATCGTCACCACCGCGAACATTGCCTGCGGGTTTCATGCCGGCGACCCGATGGTGATGCACGAGACGCTGACCCAGGCCCGCGAGCGTGGGGTCCAGGTCGGCGCGCATCCGAGCTTCATGGATCTGGTCGGATTCGGACGGCGCCGGATCGAGGGCGAGACCCCGGCGGATCTGGAAAAGCAGTTGATCTATCAGATTGGCGCCATGCGCACCATGGCCGAGGTGGTGGGGCACCCCATCCGCCACGTCAAGACACATGGTTCGCTCGGCAACATGGCGGCCGAGGATCGGCAACTGGCACTGGCCGTCTCCCGGGCGATCGTCGCCGTCGACCCCGCCCTGATCCATCTGGCCATGCCGGGCATGCAGACGTCGCTGACCGCGCAGGAGCTGGGGCTGCAGGTGGGCAACGAGGTCTTCGCCGACCGGGCCTACGCCGACAACGGCAACCTGCTGTCGCGCAAGCTGCCCGGCGCGGTGATTCACGACCCCGACGTCGCTGCCGACCGGGTCCTGCGCATGCTCGAGGAGCAGGCCGTCACCACGGTTTCCGGCAAGCGCATCCCGCTCGAGATCGACAGTATCTGCGTTCATGGCGATACGCCCGGCGCCGTCGAGATGGCAGCCGTGCTGCGTCGGCGCCTCGAGAACGCCGGCGTCGAGATCCGGCCGATGGCCGACATCGTCGCCGCCCGCCAACCGTCGGGAGGTCTCCGTCGATGATTCGATTGGCCGGACGCCTGTCCGTCGTTCGCCCCTCCGCATCCATCGAAATCAGCGGGCGCGCCGCAACGATGCGCGCCGAGGGGATCGATGTGATCTCGCTCTCCCAGGGCGAGCCCGATTTCGAGACGCCAGTCGCCATCCGCGAGGCCGCCAAGGCCGCACTGGATGCGGGGGAGACCCGCTATACCGCCGTCGACGGCACCCCCGCGCTCAAGCAGGCTATCGTCGAGAAATTCCGCCGCGACAACGGCCTGGCGTACCGCACCGATGAGATCAGCGTCGGCGCCGGTGGCAAGCAGGTGATCTTCAACGCGCTGATGGCGCTGGTCGATCCGGGCGACGAAGTGATCTTCGCCGCGCCGCACTGGGTCTCCTATCCGGACATGGTGCGCCTGGCCGGTGGCATGCCGGTGGCGGTCCCTTGTCCGGCGGAGACCGGCTTCAAATTGACGCCGACGCAGCTGCAGGCCGCGATCACCCCGAAAACCCGCGTGCTGATCCTCAACTCACCCGGCAACCCCACCGGGGCCGGTTACACCCGTAGCGAGCTGACCGCGCTGGCGGCGGTGCTGCTGGATCACCCCGATATCGTCGTCCTGACCGACGATATCTACGAGTATCTCGTCTATGACGACTTCGAGTTCTGCACCCTGGCCGAGGTCGAACCGCGGCTGAAGTCGCGCACGCTGACCATCAACGGTGTCTCCAAGGGCCACGCCATGACCGGATGGCGAATCGGCTTCGGCGCCGGTCCGGCAGAGCTGATTCGGGCGATGGCGGTCATGCAGTCGCAGACGACCTCCAACCCGGCCTCGGTTTCCCAGGCGGCGGCGATCGCGGCACTCGCCCAGCCACAGGACGACATTCAGCGGCGCAATACGATATTTGCCGAGCGGCGCACGCGCTGTGCCGAGGCGATCAATGCGGTCGAGGGGCTGGTCTGCCGACTGCCGGAGGGCGCGTTCTATCTGTTCCCGAACTGCGAAGGGCTGCTGGGACGCGAAACGTCAGAGGGGGTGAAGATCGAGGACGACCAGGCGCTGGCGCTCTATCTGCTCGAGTCCGCCCGGGTCGCTGTCGTGCCGGGCAGCGCCTTTGGTCTGCCCGGTCATTTCCGGATCTCCTTCGCCACCGGTACCGAGCCACTGCTCGAAGCGTGTCGCCGGATCGACGAGGCCTGCCAGGCGCTGCACTGACTCGCCATCGTCGGGCGTGGAAAAACGGAAGGGCGGCAGGATGACCTGCCGCCCTTGAACGTTTAGTGATGTGTCGGGATGCTGCCTCGTAGCTCGTAGCTCGTAGCTCGTAGCTCGTAGCTCGTAGCTCGTAGCTTGCGGTGCTCAGATACCGACCAATCCCTCCCACCACTGGCGAATCGGCTTCCACCAGCCGGGGGCGTCTTCGCGCTCGTGCCGGTCGCCGTCGAGATAGACGGTGGCGGTGAGGCCGGCGGAGAGCTTGGTCCCTTCGGGAATGTCGTCGAGTGCGATACGCACCGGGATGCGCTGGGAGAGGCGTACCCAATCGAAGGAGGCGTTGACCGTGGCAAGGCCGTTCTGCTGACTGCTCAGGCTGCTGTCGCTGATGCCGCGGGCGAAGCTGTCCACATGACCCCATACGGGCCGGTCGCTGGAGAGTAGCTGGATCCTGGCGGGCGCGCCGATGTCGATGCGGTCCAGCTTGGTCTCCTCGAAATAGCCCAGCACGTAGAAACTGTGGGCATCGACCAGGGTCATGGCATCCGTTCCCACGGTCACGTACTGGCCCGGGCGCAGCAGCAGGTTGGTGACGTAGCCGTCGACCGGCGCGCGCACGGTGGCGCGCTCCAGGTTCAGCTTGGCCTGATCGACCTCGACCTTGGCCTGCTCGACTGCGGCCTGGGCCGTGGCCAGCGAGAACCGAGCGTTGTCCTTGTCCTCCTGGGAGACGTAGTTCTTCAACCGCTGGCGACGGCTGTTGGCGGCCTGGGCCTCGTCACGCTTCTGCACCAGCTGGTGCAGGTTGGCCTGGGCCTCGTCCAGGGCCAGCCGGTAGCGCTGTTGATCGATGGTGAACAGCACGTCGCCTTTCGCCACCCGCTGGTTGTCGTGTACCTCGAGACTGTCGACGAGCCCGGCGACATCGGTGCCGAGATTGACGACGTCGGCACGGACCCGACCGTCGCGGGTCCACGGGTCGTGCATGTAGTGATTCCAGAGCTGGGCGACGGCGACGATCGCCGCGACGACCAGGGCGAGGGTCAGCAGCAGCCGCACAGTCTTGCGGAGTCCGGTAGGCCAGTTCATCAAGGTCTTTTCCTCATCCAGCGATCGGTAGCGAGCCCGTCAGGGCCAGCACCGACCACAACAGCAAAGCGTAGATCGCGATATCCGCGAGCACCGGTTGCCAGAACCAGTGATAGAGCCCCAGGCGCACGAAGAGACGCCGGAGAACCAGGTAGAGCCCCAGCGCCACCAGAACCGGAACGGCCAGCGGCGGCATCAGAAATCCCAGGAAGGACCATTCAGCCAGCATGTCGCGACTCTCCGGTAGTGGCCGCCATCGAGACGTCTGCCGTCTCGGCGTTGGCGCGGGCTTCGAGGGTCACGCCCGGCGCCTCGCGCATCAGGTGGCCCAGCATGGCGATCTCCCCGATGCTGGCGATCGGCAGGTGGGTCTCGTGATAGAGCCGCTCGACCCAGGCGATGGCCTCGTCGGCCAGGCTTTGCCAGACGGCGGGGTCGTGGCGTTCGCGGGCGATCAGTCGTGCGCCGATGCCCGCGAGCCAGGCTTCGATCTCGGCACGGTGGGGGCCGAGGGCGCCGCGCAGACGGCGGATGCGCCATACGCACAGCGCCATGGCATGGAGGTCGATGGCTTCGCGCAGGGCTTGGTCGCTGCCGCCGAGGGCGACCAGCCGGCCCAGCCGGTCGTAGAGGCGACTCTCCAGGCGGGGACGGTTGGGCAGTGATTTCTCCCGCATCAGCCGACTCAGGCCGCGCCAGTAGGTGGCCATCAGGATGCGGATGCGCTCGTCCGGCGAGCGCTGGCGCAGCAGGGAGTAGGTGAACATGGCGCAGAGGGTGCCGATGATCGAGGCCAGCCCGCCGTTGATGTAGCGCGCCGGGGCGAAAGTGTAGGTGGAGTTGAGGTTGAGCAGCGTCATCATGGTGATGGCGCCGGCCAGCCCGATCGCCGACCAGCGCGGATGAGGGGTCAGCAGCGTGCCGATGGTCACCGGTATTGCCACCGCCAGCGCCAGCAGCGGGAAACCGTTGATCACCGGCAGCACCAGGAACAGCAGCACGCCGCCGAAGATCACCGCGGCGATCGAGCCCCACAGGAACTGATAGACCACCGCCGCGGGATCGGGCGCCTTGGCGAACAGCATGGTGAAGACGCCCAGCAGCATCATGGCGAGATAGCCGGAGTGCCAGCCGCTGTGGATCCAGAACAGGCCCAGCAGCTCGAAGGCGACGAACACGCGGAAGGCGTTGAAGCGGGCCACGAAGTGCTCGTTGTGGGTGGTTCGCGAGCGGCGCTCGCGGGGTAGCGTCTCGATCCGCGACGAGGCCGGGTCGTCGAGCGCGTGGCGCAATCGCCGGCCGTGCTGGAGCAGCCCCAGCACCTCGCCCAGACGCTGGCGCACCAGCTCGGCGCGGGCACGGCTGCGTGGCTCGACCGTGGTGTCGTCCCAGTCGAAGTCGGCCAGCACCAGGCGTTCGCTGGGTTCGCCATCCGGCGCCGACTCGATCGTCTCGAGCAGCGGGACCGCCGCCGTTGCGAGTTGGTTCAGCCAGCGTTCGCCGTCGTCGCAGGCGCGCAGGTAATCGAGCGCCGTCTGCAGTTCCCGCACGGCGGTGAGCAGGGCCAGACCATCGGCGGCAAAGCGATCCAGCGCGGGAATGAAATGGCTGAGCCGGCGGGTCTCGAGGCGCGTCAATCCTCGCAACTTCTCGAACTGCTGATAGGTCGCCAGCAGCGCCTTGAGCCCGTCGTCCCGCTGCGCCCGTGAGCGCGGGGCGTCCAGCGAGGCCAGCGTTTCCCGGGCGCTCAGCGAGAGGAAGGATGACAGCGCGCCGGGCAGCGCGCGGCTGCCGAAGCGCGGCGCGATGACCACGTGCATCAGCAGTCCGCAGCCGATCCCCAGCGCCGTCTCGGTGAAGCGTGCCAGCGCGATCGTCCAGATCTGGTCGACGCCGGTACCGATCGCCGTCAGCGAGACCAGGGTCGCGGTATAGCCGCTGAGCATCATCACGTAGCCGAGATACTCGTCCTGCTCGAGCATCACCCAGTACATGCAGAAGGCGAGCCAGCCGCCGGAGAACAGCAGATAGAGCATGGGCTGCTGGCCGAACAGGGCGATCAGCGCCAGCCCGACGACCGCCCCGAACAGGGTGCCGAAAAGCCGTGCGACGCTGCGCCCGATGATGATCCCGAGCGGAGGCGTGCCGCCGGTGAACATGACCGGCTGCAGGGTCACGATCATCACCGCCAGGATCGCCCAGGCGGGTTGGTAGAGATCGAGGCGCATGGCCAGGAACAACGCTAGCCAGACGGCCAGCACCGTTCTCAACGCCAGTAGCCAGTGATCGGCAGGAATTCGAATCATGAATGACCAACGCCCATGGGTGCGCTCACCCATGGGTCATTATTGAAGCGGAGTAAAAGTTAGGCTGCGAATGATCACATTCTCTTCGCCGCAAGTCTACAGTTTTGGGCAAAAATCGCTGAGGAGGTGTTAACCCACTCGGTGAGTGAAGGCGGGACCAGGCAACATCGAATGGGAGAAGGACCGGGCTGACGCTCCAGTTTGCGCTGGAGGAAATGCGCAGTCTGAGGCGGGCGCCGAGTTCGGGCTCGCGTGCGAGGCCGATTCCAACGCCCTATTGTCGAGCGCAGGCTTTTGCCAGCCACCTCTCGAGGGACGAAACCGGGAGGCGAGCCCTATGCCTGGCCACCGGGCGGTGGCCAGGGAGGATCCGAGCGTGTGGCGGCGGTTCGCTTCAGAAGCGGTAGCCGATGCCGCCCATGACCACGACGGGGTCGATATGGACCGTGGTGTCGTAGGACTCGCCGCCGATCGTGGCGGTGGTGTCGGAGTCGATATCCAGGTACCAGGCCGCCGCATTCAACGACCAGTGGTCATCGATCAGCAGGTCGATGCCCAGTTGCGCCGCGGCGCCCCAGGAGTCATCCATCTTCAGACTGCCGCCGTCGACCTTCTCGTCGGAGAAGTGGGTGTAGTTCAGGCCGGCGCCGACATAGGGCTGAACCCGGGCATCGGTGCCGCCGAGTGGGTAGTACTGCAGCGTCAGGGTCGGCGGCAGATGTTTGGTGGAGCCCATCTGGGTGCCATCCAGATTGATGTCGTGCTTGAAACGTTGGGCGGCCAGCAGTTCGACGCCCCAGTTGTCGAGGAAGCGATAACCGAGCGTGAAGGCGAAGCCGCTTTCGTCGTCGACGTCGATCTTGTCGACGCCGATGGCATCGAAGTCACCGTTGTCGCTCTTGGGCGAGACCTTGGCGATACCGAAGTGGGTGAACCAGTCGCCGGCACCGTAAGCGAAGGCGCTGCTGGCGCCGAGCGATGTCGCTACCGCCAGTCCGGCGATGCTCAAGCGGCGTAGGATCGTGTTCATGAGTGGCGTTCCCTTGATGGCCCTTGGTGTACTCGCCGCGACCGGTTCGGGTCGTGGCATCGGGATCAGGCTACGACCGAATAACCACAAAAAGAATGTGGTTATTGGTCGCAGAAGTATTCTTAGGGAAACGGGAAACGGGAAACGGGAAACGGGAAACGGGAAACGGGAAACGGGAAACGGGAAACGGGAAACGGGAGGCAGGAAAAGGAAAGAGCCGGCGCCTTGCCGGCTTCAGAGATGGCGCCGCCGCTGCGACTCTACCGGCCAGTGGTTGGAGAGCCTCTGAGCCAGCGGGCGTTCGCAGGCGAGATGGATGCGCGGCAGCCCCAGCCACGTTGCCAGTTGCTCGAACTGCTGCGCCAGGGCGGCGAGTTGCGCCTCCCCGAAGCGGACCTCCGGCTCCGGGTGGAGCGCGAGAACCGTCAGTTCGCCCTCGGCACGACGAGCGCGGAGATCGATGCGGCCGACGAGCCGGTCGCCGTGGAGAAAGGGCATGACGTAGTAGCCGTAGACGCGCTTGCGAGGCGGTACGTAGAACTCGAGGCGATAGTGGAACCCGAACAGCCGCTCGGTTCGTTCGCGGTACCAGACGAGCGAGTCGAACGGTGACAGCAGGGCAGCGGCTTCGATGCGCCTCGGCACGCTGGGGTCGCCGAGCAGATAGCCGGGCTGGCGCCAGCCCTGCACCGCGACCGGCGTCAAGGTGCCGTCCTCAACCAGGGTCTCGAGCGCGGCGCGGGTATCGTTCGGTGCCAGCCGATAATAGTCGCGCAGGTCTTTCTCGGTGGCCACCCCCAGGGCGGCGGCGGACTGGGCCAGTAGTTGGCGATGGGCTTCGAGCAGGTCGGGCTCGGGCCGGTTCAGCACCGCCGCCGGCAGCACCCGCTCGGGGAGATCGTAGAGCCGTTCGAAGCCCCGGCGGCGGGCAACGGTGACCTCGCCGGCGGCGAACAGCCACTCCAGCGCTTGTTTCTCCTCGCTCCAGTCCCACCACGGGCCGGACGGCCCTTCCCGCGTGTTCAGCGCCCCCGCCCCCAGTGGCCCCTGCTCGCGCACGCTGGCCAGCACGCGCTCGATCACGTCGCGCCGCTCCCGCCCGAATCTCGCCAGGTGCTTGTAGATGCCGATGCCGTCCTGGGCGCGGCGCATGCGCCAGCGCATCGCCGGATAGAGCGAGAGCGGCAGCAGCGAGGCTTCGTGGCCCCAGTACTCGAACAACGACCGATGGCGATTGCGGCTCCAGGCCGCCTCGTCGAGCAGTGCCGTCGGATACGGGCCGAGCCGCGACAGAACGGGCAGGTAGTGGGAGCGTGCGAGGGCGTTGACGGAGTCGATCTGCAACACGCCAAGGCGACTCAGCAGGCGGTTGAGATGGCCGCGGTTGACGGTTTCGGGGGAGGAGGCGCTGAATCCCTGGGCCTTCAGGGCGAGCCGCCGGGCCTGGGCAAGAGAGAGATGACGGTGGGGGGCAGTCACTGGCGGCATGAAAACGACACTGTCTCGGCGATGGTTCGAGAAGCAGTGTCGTTCAGGTGGCCTTGATTGACCAGTGCGAGAAACGGCCGGCGGTGCCGCCGGCCTCGCCGCGTCAGTCGTTGGTCGTCAACGCCTCGATCAGCGTGTCGACGTTGTGCTGGAACATCCCGAGGTAGGTGCTGCCTTCGCCATCGGGTGTCAGCGCGTCGGCATACAGCGTGCCGCCGATGGCGATGCCGGTCTCTTCGTGCAACTGGTTGATCAGCGCCGGGTTGCTCATGTTCTCCAGGAACAGTGCCTTGGCGTGACTGCTCTCGATCTGCTGCGTCAACTGGGCCATGTCGCTGGCGCTGGGTTCGGCCAGGGTATTGATACCCACCGGCGAGAGCAGCTCGAGACCGTAAGCGTCGGCAAAGTAGCCGAAGGCGTCGTGGCTGGTGATGATCAGGCGATTCTGCTCAGGAATCTGCGCCATGCGCTGCTTGGTCTCGGTGTCCAGCGCTTCCATCTTCTCGATGTACTGCTTGGCGTTGGCGCGGTAGTCGTCGGCATGATCCGGATCCGCCTTCACCAGCGCATCGCGGATGTTGCGGGCGTACTGCTCGCCGTTCTCGAGATCCTGCCAGGCGTGCGGATCGACATCGCCATGGTGGTGGTGACCTTCCTCACCGCCATTCGCGGCCTGATCATGTTCGTCGTGGTCGTGGTCGTGGTCGTGGTCGTGGTCGTGGTCGTGGTCGTGGTCGTGGTCGTGGTCATCATGATCGTGACCATGGTCCTCGCCCTCATCCTCGTCGCCATGACCCTCGAACGGCCGCGTCTTGACGCCGTCGCTGGCGACCACGATGTCGCCCTGATATTCGCTGGCGTCGATCAGGCGATCGATCCAGCCTTCGAGCTGCAGGCCGTTGACCACGATCAGGTCAGCGTCGGCCAGCGACTGCGCGTCAGAGGGCTTGGGCGAGAACGCGTGCACGTCGCCATCCGGGCCGACCAGCGAGGTGACCGAGACGTGATCGGCACCGATGGTCTCGACCATGTCGTCGAGGATGCTGAAGCTGGTGACGACCTTGAGCGGCTCCGCCTGGGCATAGATCGGTGACAGGGCGGCGACGCTCAGACCGCCGGCGATGAGGCCCTTGAGCAGCGTGGAAGCGATGGATTGACGTGACATCTTGAATTCCTCGAGTGAAGTTGAACGATGGAGTGCCGAGTCAGCCGTGGGCGTCCGGCGGCAGCATGGGCTGGACGCGCCGACGCCAGCGGGCAAAGACGCTGTGGTACCGCCCGAACAGCGCGGAAAACAGATAGATGACGCCAGCGAGCAGAATGATGCAGGGACCGGAGGGCAGGCCGGCGTGATAGGAGAGCAGCAGGCCTCCCACGCTCGAGATCATGCCGATGGCGATCGCCAGCCCCATCAGGCCTTCGAGGCGTTTCGACCAGAAGCGCGCCGCGGTGGCCGGCAGCATCATCAGGCCGACCGCCATCAGCGTCCCCAGCGTCTGGAAGCCGGCCGTCAGATTGAGCACCATCAAGCCCAGGAACAGGCCATGCACGGCCCCGCCGCGAATGCCCTGGCCGCGCAGGAACAGCGGGTCGAGGCACTCCACCACCAGGATGCGGAAGATCGCGGCGAGCACGATCAGGGTCAGGCTCGACACGCTGACGATCAGCCACAGCGCGGTACTGTCCACCGCCAGGATCGAGCCGAACAGCACGTGGGTCAGATCGACGCTGCTGCCGCGCATCGAGATCAACATCACCCCGGCGGCGAGCGAGATCAGGTAGAAGCTGGCGATGGCGGAGTCTTCGCGATGGCCGGTCAGGCGCGACACGCTGCCCGCCAGCCCTGCCACCAGCAGCCCCGCGATCAGGCCGCCAAAGCTCATCGCCGGCAGCGAGAACCCGGCCAGCAGGAAACCCACCGCCACGCCCGGCAACACGGCGTGGGCCATGGCGTCGCCGACCAGGCTCATGCCGCGCAGGGTGAGGAAAACCCCCAGTGGCGGAGCGACCAGCGACAGCGCCAAGCCGGCCACCAGCGCGCGGCGCATGAAACCGAAATCGATTAACGGAGAGAACAGCCAGTCGATCATATCAGCGTCTCCGCCGTGGAGGAGGCGTCGCCGACCCGGGCGGGCGTCGACCAGGTGCCATGCCCGCGCTCCAGGTGCAGGATCCGGTCGGCCAGCCGGGTCATCTGATCGTGATCGTGCAGCACGATGATGATCGCCGCGCCCTTGGCCGCCATGTCCTGCAATACCTCGATCAGCACCTCGACGGTGGCGGCATCGACATTGGCGAACGGCTCGTCCAGCAGCAGCAGTTGGGCTTCCTGCATCAAGGTACGGCCCAGCAGGGCGCGCTGGCGCTGGCCGCCGGACAGCTCGCCCAGCGGGCGATGTTCGAACGCCTGCAGGCCCAGGCGCTGCATCACCGCCTGGCCGCGGCGGTACTCCGCCGGGCCGTAGCGCTTGAAACTGCCGTGGGTCGGCCAGCAGCCGCTCATCACCAGCTCCTCGACGCTCATCGGGAAGGTCAGATCCAGCGCCAGCTGCTGCGGCAGCCAGGCGCGCCGGGCGTTGGGTACCCGACAGTGAACTCGACCGCTGACGGGGCGCAGCTCGCCCATGATCCCCTGGACCAGCGTACTCTTGCCGGCGCCGTTGGCGCCCACCAGCGCGGTGATGGTGCCGGCCTCGAAATGACCGTCGATACCCTCCAGCACCATGCGGTTGCCCTGCGCCAGCGATAACGATTCCAGCGTCAGCAGGGTGTTGGGCTCATCCTGCGCCTCTGTTCTCCACTGCCCCATCAACCGAACACCCCGGCAGCCCAGCCCGCGACGAGCCACAGCACAGCCAGCGGCAACAGCGCCAGCAACACGCGCCGCCCGGCGCCCAGCGACATCAACGAAAAATGGCACGGCCCATCGGGGCGGTGCCGGTGACGGTGTGACATGACGATCTCCTGAAACGGAGGCAAAGGTTATAACATAACAAATGATGTGGAAAGGGGAGATTGTGAACGACGCGATCTTGTAGGAGATCGCTGACAGTCCTTTGGTTGGACTTGTGGTGCCGCAGCATCTGCGTTACCAACGGTTACGGGACGAACCGGTAGGTAACGAAGCGATGGAAGATCTATCTTCAAGCGATCTCAAAACGATCCTGCACTCCAAGCGTGCCAATCTCTACTACCTCCAGCACTGCCGGGTACTGGTCAACGGCGGCCGCGTGGAGTATGTCACCGACGAGGGCAAGCGCTCGGCCTACTGGAACATCCCCATCGCCAACACCACCTCGCTGCTGCTGGGTACCGGCACCTCGATTACCCAGGCGGCGATGCGCGAGCTGGCCAAGGCGGGCGTTCTGGTCGGCTTCTGCGGTGGCGGCGGCACGCCGCTGTTCTCCGCCAACGAAGTCGATGTCGAGGTCGCCTGGTTCAACCCACATAGCGAGTACCGCCCCACCGAGTACTTACAACAGTGGGTGCGTTTCTGGTTCGACGATGCGCTGAGGCTAGAGGCGGCACGCAGCTTTCAGCGTGCGCGCCTGACCCAGGTCGAACGGCACTGGCTTGACTCACGCTTTCAACGCGATACCGATTTCAAGCCCAGCGCAGCCGAGTTGAAGGCACTGCTAGAGGGCAGCCGCAGCGCCATCGACCAAGCAGCGGACACCACCGCACTGCTGACGGAAGAAGCCCGGCTGACCAAGCAGCTGTTCCGGCTCGCCACCCAGGCGGTCGGCTATGGCGAATTCGTGCGCGCCAAGAAAGGTAGCGGTGTCGACCCCGCCAACCGTTTTCTCGATCACGGCAACTACCTCGCCTACGGACTGGGCGCCACTGCTAGCTGGGTGCTGGGATTACCCCACGGTCTGGCGGTGCTCCACGGCAAGACCCGACGCGGCGGCCTGGTGTTCGACATCGCCGACCTGATCAAGGATGCGGTCATTCTGCCGCAGGCGTTCATCTCCGCTAGCCGTGGCGACGAAGAGCAGGCATTCCGCCAGGCCTGCATCGAACGGCTCACCCGCGTCGAGGCACTGGACACGCTGATCGAGTTGGTGCAAGGCGTTGCCGAGCGGCTGGACGGGGAAGCGCGGCGATGAACGTGCTGATCGTCTCCCAGTGCCGCAAGAACGCCCTCAAGGAGACCCGCCGGGTTCTCGACCAGTTCGCCGAGCGCCGCGGCGAGCGCACCTGGCAGACAGCGATCACCAAAGCCGGACTCGACACGCTGAGAAAGCTGCTGCGCCAGACAGCGCGCAAGAATACCGCCGTCGCCTGCCACTGGATTCGCGGCCACGACCACAGCGAGCTGCTATGGATCGTCGGTGACGCCTCGTCATTCAATGACCGCGGCGCCACGCCGACCAATACCACCAAGCGCAATGTGCTGCGGGGCGAGGATGAGAACGACTGGCACTCGCTGCGTCAGATACATCTTCTAGCCTCGATGGCTGCACTGTTCCACGACCTGGGCAAGGCCACCGACGCCTTCCAGATGCGCCTCTCCGGAAAGTTGGAGGGGCGCAACCGTTATCGCCATGAGTGGGTATCGCTGCGGTTGCTCGAGGCCTTCGTCGGTGACGATAGCGATGCCGAGTGGCTGGCGCGGCTACATCAGCCAACAGCCGAAGACGACGCCTGCTGGCTGACGCACCTCAGAAGAGATGGGCTAGATATCCCCGCGGCAGGCGAATCTCCCTTCGCACGCTTACCTCCACTCGCCGCCGCCATCGGCTGGCTGATCGTCAGCCACCACCGCCTGCCGGCGCTACCCGCCGAAAACGACGACGGCTCCCAGAAGTGGGTGGGGGCCAAGTCGATACTCAATGCCAGTAGTCTTCCAGCTCTGCCGGAGGCCATTTCGGCCACCTGGAACGAATGCGTCGAGCCCGCGGATGCCAGCGAGCTGGCGCCATGGTGGCGGTTTTCTCACGGCCTGCCGATCACGGACAAACCATGGCGAGAGCGGGCGCAACGCTTGGCCCGGCAACTAGGCGAGCTGCATTGGCAGACGCCACCGCTGGAATCGCCCTATGTCATGCATCTGGCCCGGCTCGCCTTGATGCTCGCGGACCATCACTACTCGAGCCTCGTCGATGTTGGGCGACTCAGCGGGCCTTGGAACGAGGCGCTCCATGCCAATACCACCGTTGACCAGGGCAAGCGCGAGCGCTGCCAGCCGCTGACCGAGCATCTGCTGGGCGTGACGCGCGCCACCGGAGAGATCGTTCACTCACTGCCGGATATCGCCACGGCACTACCGCGAATCGCACGCCACAAAGGGTTCAAGGCGCGCAGCCGTGACGCCCGCTTTCGCTGGCAGGACAAGGCCTTCGATCTTGCCTCCGGCCTACGCGACATGGGCCAGGAACAGGGCTTTTTCGGCATCAACATGGCGTCCACCGGCTGCGGCAAGACCATCGCTAACGGTCGCATCCTGTATGCGCTGGCCAACCCGGAGAGCGGCGCGCGCTTCTCGATCGCGCTTGGCCTGCGTACGTTGACCCTGCAGACCGGACAGGCTTACTGCGAAAGGCTCGGGCTCGGCAGCGATGAACTGGCCATCCGCGTGGGCGGCAGCGCCAGCCGCGCGATGTTCGCATATCAGCAGAGCACCGGCGGCTCTGAGTCCCGCGCCGAGCTGCTCGATGATCAGGGGCACGTGCTGTTCGAAGGCGATATGGATGCCCACCGCGTACTGGGTAAGGCTGTCGTCGATCCGCAGGCACGGGCGCTGATCCAGGCGCCAGTGCTGGTCTGTACGATCGATCACCTGATGCCGGCTACCGAGAGTCTGCGTGGTGGCGGACAGATTGCGCCGATGCTGCGGCTGATGAGCGGCGATCTGGTGCTCGACGAGCCGGACGACTTCGATATCGATGATCTGCCCGCGCTGACACGGCTGGTCTATTGGACCGGCCTGCTGGGCTCTCGCGTGTTGCTCTCTTCCGCGACACTACCTTCGGCGCTGGTGCGCGGCCTGTTCGACGCTTACCAGGAAGGGCGCGCCGACTACCAGCGGCATCGCGGCATGCCCCATGCGCCGGTCGCTCCCATCTGTGCCTGGTTCGATGAGCATGGCTGCACGCACCAGGGCTGCGCCGATGGGGGCGACTTCGATAGTGCCCACGCGGCTTTCGCCTGCAAGCGCGCTGCCCGGCTCGCTAAGCTCGACCCACTGCGACGCGGCACGCTCGTACCTATTTCAGCGCCTTCCAAGCATCCGGACGCCATTCATGAGGCAGTGGCGCAGACGATCCTTACAGAAGCCCTCGCCCTGCATGATCGGCACCACTCGCGTGATACGCACAGCGGCAAGCGCGTCAGCTTCGGCCTGGTGCGCATGGCCAATATCGAGCCGCTGGTCGCGGTGGCACAGGCCATCTATCGCGCTGAGATTCCCGAGGGCACCCAGATTCACCTGTGTGTCTATCACTCGCAATTTCCGCTGCTGCTGCGCTCACGCCTGGAAGCCCGGCTCGACCGGGCGCTGGACCGCCGCGACCCGGCTGCAGTGTTCGAACTGGCCGACATTCGCCGGCGACTCGTCGGTGACACCGACGATCACCTGTTTGTCGTGCTGGGCTCACCGGTGACTGAAGTCGGCCGGGATCACGATTTCGACTGGGCCGTGGTCGAACCCTCCTCCATGCGCTCGATCATCCAGCTCGCCGGGCGCGTGCGGCGCCACCGGCCCGAGCCAGTCGAGATACCCAATATTGCCCTGCTGGAAACCAACGTGAAGCATCTGAAGGGCGAACGACCCGCTTTTCGCCGGCCAGGCTTCGAAAACAATGATTGGCCGCTGACTAAGCATCGACTGCCTACGCTGCTGCGCGATGAGGAAGTCGCCGCCATCGACTCGCGCCCGCGCTTACTGCCGGCCGAGCCCCTCGAGCCCACCAGCAAGCTGGTCGATCTCGAACACGCGCGGCTCACGATGCTGATGGTGGAGGGCGCCGAACCACCCGGCCAGCGACGCACGCGTCGGCGCAAGCCGATCCACCTGGGCGCCTATCTGTTCTACCGGCCAACGGCGATGTCACTGAGCGCCGTGGCGATCCAGCAGCAGCCTTTCCGGGAAGACAACGTGCCGGATGCCGAATTCGTGCTGCGTCCCGACGAGACCGAAGAGGATTACGGCTTTTGGCGTGTGGGTCAGGAAGGCCAGGAGGCGACGCTGACCCCGGTTGAATCCGAGCTGGACCGTCTACCGGACGAGGCGCTGCACAACCCGCGCGTATCACCTTGGAACGAACCGGACTACCTGGCGACCTTGAGTGAACAAGCCGAGGCCATGGACATGACGCTCGAGCAATGCGCGATGCGTTTCGGCCGCATTCGCCTGAAACCGGATCGGGCCCCGCAGGGTTGGCACTTTCATCCGGCGCTAGGGTTTGTGAGGAAAAAATAACCGTTCACGCTACCAATGAGGGGGAATATGTCAGAACCGATGAATAGTCCACCGTCGACGCTTGAGTCAGTCATTCGCGGATTCATCTACAACCGTTTTCTGACCAAGACGGAAAAGCTCGCGCCGGACGACCCCGTTTATCTCAAACTGCAGCAGCAGTTCGATCCGCAGGCCTGGCTTTCCGACGCCGCGCGTCGCGTCAGTCAGCTTCAGGTCGTCACCCACTCGCTCAAGGCGATTCATCCCGACGCCAAGGGCACCAATCTCTATGTAGAGCCCGCTCAGCTAAAGCGCCGCGAACTGGTGGGGAGCCACTGCCTGCCGGCTGACTTCGAAGGCGATGTCGTAGGTAACGCAGCCGCTTTGGATGTCTACAAGTTCCTCAAGCTGAGATGGGAAGAACACTCGTTACTAGAGCTAGCGCTCGATGGCGACGAGGCACTGATCGAGGCCTTGAGTCCAGATCGGGCGGAAGCAGAAAGCTGGGTAAGCGCCTTCGCGGATATCGTCGAGCCAAAAGGGACGCCGAGTTCCCATGCGCGTGGCAAGCAGGTCTATTGGCTGGTGGGCGATAATCCTGCCAGTGACGAAGACTATCGCTTGTTGGCACCTCTATATGCGACAGCGCTCACCCATCCGGTTCATGCACGACTGAGCGAGGCACGTTTCGGGGACCACGCCAAGGCAGGTCGTAAGGCACGACGCGAAGACGCCATTTTTCAGGGTGGCTATGCCGACTACCTGAATCTCTCGGTTCAAAAGCTTGGCGGTACCAAACCCCAGAACATCTCCCAGCTCAATAGCGAGCGTGGCGGCCAAAATTACCTGCTCGCCTCCCTTCCCCCCAACTGGCAGTCACGCGAGATCTACGCGCCGATGCGTGATCCGTTCAAGGCGTTCAAAGGGCGCCCGGAAGTTCGGCGCACGCTCAATGAACTGAAGCACTTTCTCGAATCCGACCCCACCGCCAACATGCAGACGCGTGATTTACGCGATGACCTGACCGCCATGCTGGTCGATGAGCTGATGCTGTTCACTTTCGACATGCACTTGCTCCCACCGGGCTGGACCACTGAAGCGCGCTGCGAACTCGCACCGGAAGAGCAGTACTGGCTCGACCCCGGGCGGGCCGAGCAGGACGCGGAATTCGCCGAGGCGCGACGCCAATCCAATTGGCACGACGAGATCAGCGCGCGTGCTGCGCTCTGGCTCAATCGCGAGCTGGGACAAAAAAGCCCGCTGCAGTTCGGCGATATCGAGCATGAGCATTGGAAAGGTCGGTTCGACAACGTTTTGAAACGCTTCCGCCGCCAGCTCGACGACCTGCAGGATGCGCTGCGTGATGACGAGGAAGACACAGGAGAGCTGACATGATCGATTCCATCTCGCATCTCCTGGTTCTGCCCCGACTTCGCATCCAGAACGCCAACGCCATCTCCAGCTCGATGACCTGGGGCTTCCCCGCCATGAGCGCCTTCATGGGCGCCATCCAGGCGCTGGAGCGCAACCTTCCCGACGATATCCGGATTGTCTTCGATGGTGTCGGCGTGGTGTGCCACCACATCGAGCCGCAGGTCACCGAGGGCGGATTTACCCGAGCGTTTCACCTCACGCGCAATCCCGTGGACAAGTCCGGCGCCACGGCAGCCATCGTCGAGGAAGGACGCGCGCACCTAGACGTGACCCTGCTTATCGGCATCGAGTCCGATGGCGACGATCTGAGTAATACCGAGCGTCGTCGGGCCATTGCCCGCCAACTGTTCGATCAGGTGCGGAGCATGCGAATCGCCGGTGGCAGCGTCATGCCGCCTCTCAGCGAGGCAAAACGGCAGCGCCCTGAGCTGATCACCTTCGATGACAACGAAGAAGAACGCAGCAAACAGTGGCGACGCCTCAAGCGACGGCTACTGCCTGGCTTTGCGTTGGTGCTGCGAGATGACTATCTGGCCGAACACACGAAAACACTCGAGGCCGACGACGACAGCGCGACGGCTCTGGATGCCTGGCTCGATCTCTGCCGGCTCAATCATGAATGCCGAATCGAGACACATGAGGACAAGGAGGGCCAGAAAAAAGAAGTGGCTCACTGGGAGATTCGTCGTCCCTATCCCGGCTGGCTGGTGCCCATCCCGGTCGGCTATGGCGCTATCTCCGAGCTATTCGATCCCGGCGAGGTCACCAATGCGCGTGATTCGCGGATGCCGTTCCAATTCGTCGAGAGCCTCTATTCGATCGGCGAGTGGGTCAGCCCGCATCGGCTGCGCACCCCGGACGCGCTGTTGTGGTTCGTCGACAACGATCTCGAACGTGGCGTTTACCGCCTCACCAACGATTACAGCCTGACCCATTCCGAAGCAGACTGATCATCAAGGAGAATCCATCATGGCCAAGAACGACGCTCTAAAAACCGCTTCCGTCCTCGCCTTCGAGCGCAAGCTCGACCCCTCCGATGCCCTGTTCAGTGCCGGCAACTGGGACAAGCGCGACCAATTTACCGCCTGGCCCTGCATCCCGGTCACGGAAAAGTCCGTGCGTGGCACCATCTCCAACCGCCTGAAGACCAAGGATCAGGACCCGCTCAAGCTCGATGCCGCCATCGAAAACCCCAACCTGCAGACCGTAGACGTCGCCGCGCTGCCCCACGACGCCGATACCCTGGCGGTACATTTCACGCTGCGCGTGCTGGCCGGCGCCGGTACCCCCTCAGCCTGCAATAGTGCCGACTATCAAGCCAAGCTGAAGCAGGCTGTCGAGGGCTACGTCAGCGAGCACGGCTTCAGCGAACTGGCCCATCGCTACGCCTGCAACCTCGCCAACGGCCGCTTCCTGTGGCGCAATCGCCTCAAGGCCGAGGCGCTCGAAGTGACGGTACGCCAGACTAAGGCCGGGGAAACTGAACAGGCATGGACCTTCGACAATGCTCTCGACCGCTCGACCCGTGATTTCAACGGCGACGAGCAGACCCGCGCGCTAGGGGAGGTAATCGCCAGTGCCTTGGCCGGCGAGCAGTATCTACTGCTGGACGTGGTCGCCTTTGCCCGTATCGGTGCCGGTCAGGAAGTCTTCCCATCGCAGGAGCTGATCCTAGACCGCACCCGTGGCGACAAGAGCAAGACGCTTTACAGCATCGGGGATGACAAAAGCGCCGCCATTCACTCCCAGAAGATCGGCAACGCCCTGCGTACCATCGACACCTGGTACCCAGCACCAGAGGACGGCAGCGACTTGGGGCCGATCGCCGTCGAGCCCTACGGCTCGGTAACCACCCAGGGAACGGCCTACCGCCAGCCGAAGCAGAAAGTGGACTTCTACAACCTGCTCGACAACTGGCTGCTCAAGGATCAGGTGCCGGCGACCGAGCAGCAGCACTTCGTGATGGCGACCCTGATCCGTGGCGGCGTCTTCGGCGACGCGGGGTGAACCATGGACCACTATATCGACCTGCGACTGCGACCCGATCCGGACTTTCCGCCCGCGATGTTGATGGGCGCGCTCTACGGCCGACTGCATCGCGCGCTGTTCGACCTGGACGCGAACGATATCGGCGTGAGCTTCCCGGATCACAAAACCGGTGTGAAGGCACGCACGCCGGGCGACCGGCTACGTCTGCATGGAACACAACAGAGTCTGGCGCAACTCATGACGCAACCCTGGCTCGCCGGCATGCGCGAACTCGTGGAAATCGCGGAAACCCTACCGGTGCCCGACGACGCGCTTCATCGCGTGGTCAGGCGCCGACAGTTCAAGACCGGCAATGATAGCCAGGTAAAGCGCTATGCACGGCGTCATGCCATCGATCTTGAGGAGGCGCAAGCCAAGTTCGCACACACCAACGGGCCACGCATCCCCTTGCCCTTCGTGTCACTCAGCAGTCGATCCAGCCAGCAACGCTTTGCGCTGTTCATCGAGCATGGCGAACCGCAGCCGACACCGATCAGTGGTCACTTCAACCACTACGGCCTGAGCCAGGAGGCGACCGTACCCTGGTTCTTTTGACCCTTTTTTCGAGCGTTTTTATAGCGCTCGGAAAAACAAGGGTTTAGCGACGCCTCCGCAAAAAGGGAGGCGTCGCGTTTTATGGCTATTGCTCTTTAACAATCAGGGTATTAGCTTGGAAAAGCTCTAGTTGGCTGCCGCCCAGGCAGCTCAGAAATACCACATCAACGGCACCGGCAAGGTGGTCGTGTTGGCTGCCGCCCAGGCAGCTCAGAAACTGCTCATTGTCTTCACCAGGCCGTCATCCTAGTTGGCTGCCGCCCAGGCAGCTCAGAAAGGATGTCTACGGTGAGCAATGCGCAGCTTGATGTTGGCTGCCGCCCAGGCAGCTCAGAAAAGCATGCCAGCAGACTTCGCCGCGCCTTTGGCGTTGGCTGCCGCCCAGGCAGCTCAGAAATCGAGCGTCGCGTTTCCAACGGATCGGCTCAGGTTGGCTGCCGCCCAGGCAGCTCAGAAAGTCCGGAAAGGAATCCAGCCAAACGTCATCCTGTTGGCTGCCGCCCAGGCAGCTCAGAAAAACTCGTCGAGATCCAACTGATCGTCGGTGTAGTTGGCTGCCGCCCAGGCAGCTCAGAAAAGCTCGGCGCGGCGGGCCGCCGTGTGGTCATCGTTGGCTGCCGCCCAGGCAGCTCAGAAATTTCCATCATCCGGGGGTGCCTCAGAGTGTCCGTTGGCTGCCGCCCAGGCAGCTCAGAAATGATCCATCGGACCCATCACCAGAGCCACCACGTTGGCTGCCGCCCAGGCAGCTCAGAAAAGTACGTGATCGACTCCGGTATTGCCGATATCGTTGGCTGCCGCCCAGGCAGCTCAGAAAAGGGGCCGCGTCAGCGCCACGAGCAACAGGCAGTTGGCTGCCGCCCAGGCAGCTCAGAAAATGGCCGCGTACGAGTGGCTGATCGACAAGCCGTTGGCTGCCGCCCAGGCAGCTCAGAAAGATCAAGTCGCCCAGGTGGCCGGCGTGGGCTCGTTGGCTGCCGCCCAGGCAGCTCAGAAAATAGCGGCAACACTGACAGTATCGCTAATCTCGTTGGCTGCCGCCCAGGCAGCTCAGAAAACGATAAGGGCTATCATCTGGTAGCCCTTCATGTTGGCTGCCGCCCAGGCAGCTCAGAAAAGGCGGGCGATAATGAATATCGAGCAGAGCTTGTTGGCTGCCGCCCAGGCAGCTCAGAAATGCTGCGCGTTGAGCCCCCACGCCAGGGCCTTGTTGGCTGCCGCCCAGGCAGCTCAGAAAAGCCGGGCCCGGACCGACTGCGCCGTGGTGCCGTTGGCTGCCGCCCAGGCAGCTCAGAAACAGGAGCCAGATGCCGATGAAGACGCGTAAAAGTTGGCTGCCGCCCAGGCAGCTCAGAAAATACTACTGGGCGTCATACGTCGACGTCAGCGGTTGGCTGCCGCCCAGGCAGCTCAGAAAAGCGGGGCAAGCCGCTGAGTGCGGAGGCCACGGTTGGCTGCCGCCCAGGCAGCTCAGAAATTGGCATACTCCTGCTCGACTTTGCCGAGCGCGTTGGCTGCCGCCCAGGCAGCTCAGAAAAATCCCGAGCTGCCGGAGTCGCCCAGGCTTTCGTTGGCTGCCGCCCAGGCAGCTCAGAAATTACGCAGCGCGCCGAGCTGACTGGTCAGCGCGTTGGCTGCCGCCCAGGCAGCTCAGAAACTATGGCGAAACCACGCAAGCCCACCAGCTATGAGTTGGCTGCCGCCCAGGCAGCTCAGAAAAGATGAATTTCGATCTCGAAGATGGCCAGGACGTTGGCTGCCGCCCAGGCAGCTCAGAAAGTCGTGCCGACGTTCTTGTGGTCAGTGCTGAAGTTGGCTGCCGCCCAGGCAGCTCAGAAAATCCGCAACGAGCGAACGGTGCCGTTCATGGTGTTGGCTGCCGCCCAGGCAGCTCAGAAACCACATGCTACGCGTGCGTTGAGCGCGCTGGAGTTGGCTGCCGCCCAGGCAGCTCAGAAATGCATAATCGACAGCACGTCCTGGGCGCCAACGTTGGCTGCGCCCAGGCAGCTCAGAAACAGACGGTCACAGTGGACCGCCAGGGCGAAGAGTTGGCTGCCGCCCAGGCAGCTCAGAAACAGTACCTAGACGAGCGAAGGAGGATGCTGCAGTTGGCTGCCGCCCAGGCAGCTCAGAAATCCATTTCTGCGGAAGACGGCAGCCTGCCAATGTTGGCTGCCGCCCAGGCAGCTCAGAAAGCCACGACCAGAATTCTGTCGCGTCCAATGCTGTTGGCTGCCGCCCAGGCAGCTCAGAAAGACATATCGACGTTGGCGCCGGCGGCTTCCTGGTTGGCTGCCGCCCAGGCAGCTCAGAAAGAATGCCTGCGGGTACACCAGCAATCCTATCGAGTTGGCTGCCGCCCAGGCAGCTCAGAAATGACGACGGGAACCGCGATGGGCTTCCCGATCGTTGGCTGCCGCCCAGGCAGCTCAGAAAGTGTAGACGTTGATACGATGCAGCTTGTCGCGGTTGGCTGCCGCCCAGGCAGCTCAGAAAATCCGTCCGCTGGAATCAAGCAGCGTTGACGCGTTGGCTGCCGCCCAGGCAGCTCAGAAACAGTGGCGCACCATCGCGGGCGCCAAGTCGATGTTGGCTGCCGCCCAGGCAGCTCAGAAAAGCGTCAGGGCGCTGGCCTTGAGGTCGCCAGTGTTGGCTGCCGCCCAGGCAGCTCAGAAAACCTGGTGTGTAGAGGAACAGGTTTCGGAAGTGTTGGCTGCCGCCCAGGCAGCTCAGAAATACAACGATCTACTGATGGAGGCCATGTAATGGTTGGCTGCCGCCCAGGCAGCTCAGAAAAAGCTCTGGCATGGATCGAATATCCATTACATGTTGGCTGCCGCCCAGGCAGCTCAGAAAGCTTCAATGAGCGCCTTGATGTTTGATGCCCTGTTGGCTGCCGCCCAGGCAGCTCAGAAATGCCACTGGATGAACGCCGCCGCGTTGCGCAGGTTGGCTGCCGCCCAGGCAGCTCAGAAAAGAAAACAAGACATCAATCTTGTCGAAGGTACGTTGGCTGCCGCCCAGGCAGCTCAGAAACGGCGCTGGGCCGGGCGAAATACGCAGGGAAAGTTGGCTGCCGCCCAGGCAGCTCAGAAATGACCGCGGCGACGCCGAGATTGACCGCCCCGGTTGGCTGCCGCCCAGGCAGCTCAGAAATGCGGAGCATCGCCAATTTCCTCATCGCCTTCGTTGGCTGCCGCCCAGGCAGCTCAGAAAAAGTTGCGCTTCAAGCCGCGCATCATCGTTGTGTTGGCTGCCGCCCAGGCAGCTCAGAAAGCCAAGCAGATGCGCGGACGCCTGCAGGCTCTGTTGGCTGCCGCCCAGGCAGCTCAGAAAGGTTACCGAATGGACTGGAAGCCGCGTTACCGGTTGGCTGCCGCCCAGGCAGCTCAGAAATCAAGCGCGATCGCCGCCTGGTGAACCTTGTAGTTGGCTGCCGCCCAGGCAGCTCAGAAAGCCACGCAAGAAAGGGAAGGGCGCACCCCCGAGTTGGCTGCCGCCCAGGCAGCTCAGAAATCTATCTCATCTCTGTTTTCAATCGGCAGGTAGTTGGCTGCCGCCCAGGCAGCTCAGAAAGGATCGGCCATGGCGTGTGGCCGAAACCCGGCATTGGCTGCCGCCCAGGCAGCTCAGAAACCAGTGGAGCGATCTAGCGGAACGGGGGGAGCGTTGGCTGCCGCCCAGGCAGCTCAGAAATGAGCCACCACCAGAGTCGCCAGAGCCATCGCGTTGGCTGCCGCCCAGGCAGCTCAGAAAAGGACGTGCCAGTGCAGCGGCGCGCGGATCACGTTGGCTGCCGCCCAGGCAGCTCAGAAAGCCCATGACTCCTCAGCTCGCCTCGTTGCTATGTTGGCTGCCGCCCAGGCAGCTCAGAAATCGGCGACGAACGCTTCGATGCATCGGTCACCGTTGGCTGCCGCCCAGGCAGCTCAGAAAATGTACGACGCCGCGCAGGCGGATATCGATGCGTTGGCTGCCGCCCAGGCAGCTCAGAAATACCCGGTAGACGAAGACCGGCGGCTGTTTGCGTTGGCTGCCGCCCAGGCAGCTCAGAAATCGAGGCCGCCAAGTTGAAGCAGCAGGGCGTTGTTGGCTGCCGCCCAGGCAGCTCAGAAAAGCTGGTACGCCAAAACGATGCGCTGAAATCCGTTGGCTGCCGCCCAGGCAGCTCAGAAAGACATATGGATATCGCCACCCTTGCCGCCGTAGTTGGCTGCCGCCCAGGCAGCTCAGAAAGGTTCAACGGCTACACCTACACGCCGACACCGGTTGGCTGCCGCCCAGGCAGCTCAGAAACGGTCGAAAACCAGTTCCTGGTACCGGACACCGTTGGCTGCCGCCCAGGCAGCTCAGAAATTGAATCGGGACAGGGCTTCGCTGGCGGAAACGTTGGCTGCCGCCCAGGCAGCTCAGAAATGAAACCGCCGGCGGCAGCATTGGACGGATTCGTTGGCTGCCGCCCAGGCAGCTCAGAAATACCCCGATCCACGGCCCGCATGGCTCGGTGGGTTGGCTGCCGCCCAGGCAGCTCAGAAAATGATGCTATCCGCCGGCGAACCGCTCGCCTGGTTGGCTGCCGCCCAGGCAGCTCAGAAAATCGCCCACGACGCCCTCAAAAAGCAGAAGCCGTTGGCTGCCGCCCAGGCAGCTCAGAAAATCAAGGCGTACAAGCGCCAGGACTCACGTGGGTTGGCTGCCGCCCAGGCAGCTCAGAAAACGAGAGCGACCGGATAGCACGCTTGCGAGACGTTGGCTGCCGCCCAGGCAGCTCAGAAAATTGCACTTGATATCCCATGGCGCGTAGGCCGGTTGGCTGCCGCCCAGGCAGCTCAGAAAGCCGGCTGAAGTCGATCCAGTCCGTCGAACGCGTTGGCTGCCGCCCAGGCAGCTCAGAAAGTTCGCGCATTGCGGATGGATATCGACTCAGAGTTGGCTGCCGCCCAGGCAGCTCAGAAAGATCGACAGCACGTCGTCATCGTCGAGCTGATGTTGGCTGCCGCCCAGGCAGCTCAGAAAGCAGATATAGCGCTGCGGGCGCCGCTAGTGCGTGTTGGCTGCCGCCCAGGCAGCTCAGAAAATGACGGAACGCAATGACAATCCCCCTCTCGGGTTGGCTGCCGCCCAGGCAGCCGATAAGGACATAGACCGGGGGAGGGCGCCTTGGGCGAGGCCTCACTCCTCCAGCGCGTAATCGATCGTCGTCACCACTCGTACCCGCTTGATGTCGGGGGTGTAGCTGTCGACATCTTCGATCGAGAAGTAGCCCTGGTTGGCGCTGCGGATCTCGCCGACGCGACTGCCTGAGTCCCTGGCGAATTGCTGGGCGACGCCGCGCGCATCCTTGGTGGCTTCGGCGACCATCTCCGGCTTGATGTCATTGAGGCCGGTAAACAGGAATTCGGTGCGGTAGTCGTAGTTGGGTGACAGCACGACCCCGGCGCGGACCAGTTCTCCGGTCTGGGGCATCGCTTTCTTGACGCTATCCACCGCCGGCGTACGCAGCAGCACCGTGGCTTCGGCCTGGTAGCGCTCGTCGGGCCGGTCGGCGCCGTAGAGATTGGCGAAGCGGTCGGTCACCTGGGGCGAGGTCACGGTGATGTTGTCGGTCTGGAAGCCTCGCTGGGTGAGAAACTCGCGAATGCGGCTCTCCTGTGTCGTCAATTCCTGCTGCAGCGTTTCCAGCTCGTTGGCGGTGACGGTGTAGTGCAGCGGCCAGAGTGCCATGTCCGCCGGCACCTCGCGCTCCGAAAGACCCTTGACCGTGACGCTGCGGCCGGCGTCACGCCAGGTTTCGGCGGCGTCCTCGATGTAGCTTCCGCCCCAGATCATGCCGATGGCCAGCAATCCGCCCAGAATGATCGCGCTCCGTGCCTGTCCCATTGGTTTCCCCTGTTTTCCGTACGCCGGCTGGCTTCGTTATCGTAGCCGGTTGGCAGTGCCACAGGGCAGCCCCCGCGTGGCGGGTACGGATATTTTTCTATCAATCTCGGTGATAGACGACTTCAAGGCAACTGATTAGCCACCTAATAAACTGGCCCCCATAATCTCTTCAACGGTCAGGCCAAGAGGCCAACCACGCAAACGAAGATGATTGGAGGTTTACCATGAAAACTCGCATTCTCGCCGCTGTCGCTCTGGCTATCGCACTTCCCGCTGCCGCTCAGGCCAACAGCGTCATGGAACAACGCGCTTTCGCTCAGCAGCATGAAGCCCTCAATACCCAGGCGACTTCCCAGTACCAGTTGCTGCCGAGCGAGTATCGAATCAACACCGTCAGCGGTGGCCACAGCACCGCAGCCGATAATTCCCTGGCCTATGTCGCTGCTACGACCCAGCGTGCAACCGACATCGCGGGCGGCAACGATAGCCTGGTAGGCCAAGGCCAGAGCACGGCCGCTGCCCAGGCGCTGAAGAATGTGAATGGGGGCGGTAACAGCGAGCGGGGCAGCGTGGAAATGTCCTTCGCCAGCCTCGATTGATACCGACGACACACGATATCCCTGCGTTGCGCCCGTGCTGACGGGCGCAGCGAATCGGTAGGCACTGCTTCGGGTCCCGCGACCTTCCAGTACCTCCAACTTCCCCGGTCCACCCCCTGGACCGGGGCTTTTTGCATTCAGTCCTCGTCGTCCTCTGACGCCTGGAAAGCGCGCTTGTCGTCGGGCAGGCGGACCATGTCGCCCTTGGCGAGGTCCCCGAAGCTGTCGTGACGCTCACCGTCATCGCCGATCAGTGCCGCGACCTTGCCGATGCTGACGCCATCCTTGTAGGCCTCGACCTGAACGCGCACCGTCGCGCCGTGGTAGCGCGCGGTCAGCATCATCCCCGGTTGCGGGGTGACACGATGCTGTTCGTCCTTGGCGTAGTGGGCGTCGACACTGGCGCCGCCCGGCGCATCCCACTCGATATGCTTGTGCATGGCGTTCTCCTTGCCGTTAGCGTTGTCGCGGTTTCAGCGTAGCCGCTAATCGATTGATTTGCCGCCGGCATCGCAGGTTGCCTCATGCTCGGCGAGATCGCCGCGGTGCCACGATCGGGCCGCTCGAGCACGCCGAAAGGTGAAGACACGAACGGTTACGGACGCTTGTCTTTTGGACGGCTTGCCAGCAGAGTGAACGTGGTCTTTCGCAACCCAACAAAGAGCGATAAAAGCGATGAAGAAGACAGTACTTGCACTCGCCATTGCGGCAACCACGGCATGTGCCGGTGTCGCGCAGGCGGATGTCAAAGTGGGATTTCTGGGGGGCTTCACCGGCGGTATCGAAAGCCTGACGCCGCCGATCTTCGATGGCGCCAAACTCGCGGTGCAGGAGATCAACGATCAGGGCGGCCTGCTGGATGGTGAAAAGATGGTCATGCCCTCGGGTGACACCACCTGTTCGGATGCCTCGGCCGCCTCCAACGCCGCCGACCGGCTGGTCAACAGCGAGAAAGTGACCGCGATCGTCGGCGCGCTGTGCACCGGTGCCACCATCGCCGCGGCCAACAATGCCGCGATTCCCGGCGGCGTGGTAATGGTGTCGCCGGCTTCCACGGCACCGGCGGTGACGGATCTCGATGACAACGATCTGGTCTTCCGCACCGTGCCCTCCGACGCCTTCCAGGGTGAGCAGTTGGCCAAGCTGCTGCTCTCCAAGGGGATCGAGGACGTCGCCGTGACCTACGTCAACAACGACTACGGCCAGGGCCTGGACGACGCTTTCACCAAGACGTTCGAGGCCGAAGGCGGCTCGATCTCCGCCAACCTGGCCCATGAGGACAATCGAGCGGACTACCGGTCGGAGATCGGCAAGCTCTCCTCCGGCGGCTCGCAGACGCTGGTGGTGCTGGCCTACGCCGATACGTCCGGCCAGACGATCCTGCGCCAGGCCTACGAGAGCGGCGCCTTTACCCAATATGCCGGCGGCGACGGCATGGTCGGGAACGCGCTGGTCGATGCGGTGGGCGCCGACGTGCTGGAGGGCATGATTGCGACGCGTCCGGGCTCGCCGGACGTGCCTGGCTCGGATATCTTCAACGACCTGGCCGAGAAGGCCGGCATCGACCCCAGCGCGGTGTTCGCGGCGCAGGCCTACGATGCCGCGTTCCTGCTGGCGCTTGCCATCGAGAAGAACGGCAGTGCCGACCGTGAGGGCCTTTCCGAGGCGCTGCGTGACGTTGCCACGGCGCCGGGCGAGACGATCCTGCCGGGAGAGTGGGAGAAGGCCAAGAAGCTGATCGATGAAGGCAAGGAGATCAACTACGAAGGCGCCTCCGGCAGCGCGGAGTTCGACGACAACGGCGACGTGCCGGGTATCGTGGTCGAAATGGCGGTCGAGGATGGCAAGTTCGTGACCAAGGGTCCGATTGGTGAATGACTAGTGTGACCCAAGGGTTGATCGCCGACTGACCATTATCGGCGTCCACTCAGCAAAATCCCGAGCCAAGGCTCGGGATTTTGCGTTCTGGCCTACCGAATCGGCAGGTCTCGGTGCGGTCGGCTTCAATCGTGGTGCGCGACCTTCTCCGGGATCAGCCCGCGCGGGGCGAAGCGCAGCACCAGCAGGATCAGCAGCCCGATCACGAACACTCTCGCCTGCAGGGCGCGGCTGTCGAGATTCCCCGGTTGCCAGTCGAACCAGTGCGCGCCCAGTGCGACGATGGCGTGCATCACGGCCAGCGCCATCGGCCCCGACATGATCCAGATCACGTAGACCAGCACCGCGCCGAACAGCGTGCCCAGGTTGTTGCCCGGGCCGCCGAGGATCACCATCACCAGCACCAGGAAGGTGTGGTTGAGCGGCAGGTAGCCCTGCGGATCGAACAGCCCGTTGAAGCTGGTGAGCACTGCGCCACCGATCCCCATCAGGATACAGCCGAAGACGAAGATCTCCTGGCGGCGACGGTTGATCGATTTGCCCATGGCCGCGGCGGAAACCTCGTTGTCGCGGATGGCGCGGATCATGCGCCCCCAGGGGGCGTGATAGGCGCGATGGAGCAGGAAGAAGATCACCGCGATCATGACCACGGTCACCGACAGGTAGAGCGAGCGGGCGGTCAGGAAGCCGACCTGGCCGGGGTCCGGTACCGGCCAGGGCAGGGGCGAAATGGTCGCGGTGCCGCGCGTGAGCCAGTCCGAATTCTTGAGGAACGCCTTGATGATCTCGGCGATCCCCAAGGTCGCGATGACCAGATAGTCGCTGCGCAGGCCCAGGCAGATATGGCCGATGAAGTAGCCGACACCGCCGGCCAGGGCGCCACCCACGATCCAGCCCAGCCACACCGGCAGCCCCAGCCCGCCGATGAACTCCACCTGGGACTCGATATCGCCGGTGACGCTGCGCAACCAACTGATCACGACCAGATAGCCCACCAGCCCGGCGACGATGGCGAGGATCGTGCGCAGCAGCTTGGGGACGCCGATGCGGTCGAGCCGGCTGATGGCGAACACGATCGCGGTGACCACGACCATCGCCAGCAGCACCCAGCCCAGCCGACCGGGAAGGTCGCTTGACCAGAACGCATGATTGACCGGGATGCTGAAGAACGTCGCCGAGAAACCGCCCAGGGCGACGAAGCCCATGATGCCGGCGTTGAACTGACCGGCGTAGCCCCACTGGATGGTCAGGCCGAGAGCCAGGATCGCGTAGCAGGAGGCCTCCACCAGCATGCGGGTGGAGTAGGCCGGACCCATGGTCGCGAAGACGGCGAGAACCACGAGGGCAAGGCCGCCGAACAGCACCAGCTCGCGGATCGGGAGCGTGCGACGATCGGAAGTTGCGGGGCGTTGCGTTGAGGGGGCAGTCATCAGATCACCTTCCCTTTGAAGATGCCGGTCGGGCGCCAGATCAGCACCGCCACCAGAATGAAGAAGGGCACCACGATCTTGTACTCGGTACCCACCAGCGCCAGGTTGTTGGGCAGTTCCAGCCAGGTCGGCAGGCTGTCCCGCAGCGGCCTGAGCAGTACCGACCAGTTGAAGACCGCCAGTGTCTCGGCGAAGCCGACCAGGAAGCCGCCGGCGATGGCGCCGTAGGGGTGGCCGACGCCGCCGACGATGGCGGCGGCGAAGATCGGCAGCAGCAGGAAGAAGCTGAGGTCCGGCTTGAAGGCGACATCCAGCGACAGCAGCGTGCCGGCGATGGTGGCCAGCGACCCGGCAATGACCCAGGTCAGGGTAATGATCAGCTTGGTATTGATGCCGGAGGCGCGTGCCAGGTCGGGGTTGTCCGACATCGCCCGCATCGCCTTGCCCAGGCGCGCCCGGGTCAGGAACAGGTGCAGCCCGACCACGGCGACGATGGTGATCACGAACAGGATGATCTGGGGCTCGGTGAGGATGATCGGCCGGGTCACGCCGGGCACGTCGATACGAAAGATCTCCTTGCGCGCATCGACGTAGAGGTTCTGCGAGCCGGTGCCGGCGAACAGCCGGATCAGTCCCTGCAGCATCAGCGTGACACCGAGCGAGGCGATCACCATCACGATCGGCTTGACGCCATGGCTTCGCAGCGGCTGGTAGAAGGCGCGATCGATTCCCACGGCCACCAGCGAGGTGAACGCCATCGCCACCGGCAGCATGACGATCGCGGTGGGCAGCCCGAGGGGATCACCGGCGTGGGGGAATGCGAGTGTCAGCAGCAGCACGGCGAGGGTGCCGAGCGTCATCATGTCGGCGTGGGCGAAATGGGCGAAGCGCAGGATGCTGTAGATCAGCGTCACGCCGACGGCGCCGATGGCGTAGATGCAGCCGGTGACACTGCCGGCCACCACCACGTAGTTGAAGAAGTAGATCAGCTCATTCACGACGAAATCTCTTGTTGAAGACGGGCTCTCGCAAGCCTTGGCTCGCCAGCGGGACGACGGCGCTCAACCACCGAGGAAGCTCTTGGCCACCTGAGGATCGTTGAGCAGCGCTTCGCCGGTATCGCTGAACCGGTTCTGGCCGGCCGCGAGCACGAAGCCCTTGTGGGCGATGCGCAGCGCCTGCTTGGCGTTCTGCTCCACCATCAGCACGCCGACGCCGGCGGCACTGATGGTTTTCACCCGGTCGAATATCTCGTTCATGTAGCGTGGCGAGAGCCCGGCGGTGGGCTCGTCGAGCAGCAGCACGCTGGGTTCGTTCATCAGCGCCCGCCCCATGGCCACCATCTGGCGCTGGCCGCCGGAAAGCTCGCCGGCGGGTTGGCGGCGCTTCTCCCGTAGCGGGGGGAAGAATTCGTAGATCTGCGCCTTGAGCCGCGAGACGGTGGCGGGCTTGAGAAAGGCGCCCATTTCCAGGTTCTCCTCGACGGAGAGACTCGGGAAGATGTTCTTCTCCTGCGGCACGAACCCCATGCCCATCTCCACCAGCTTGTGCGGTGAAAGATTGGTGATCGGCTTGCCGCGCAGCCGGATCTCGCCCTGGGTGATCGTCAGCAGGCCGAAGACCGCCTTGAGCATGGTCGACTTGCCGGCGCCGTTGGGGCCGACGATGACGCCGATTTCGTCGGCCTCGATCGTCATGTTGACCCCGTTGAGAATGTTCATGCCGCCGTAGCCGCCATGAACGTCAACTGCTTCGAGTAGTGGCATTGGGTGCTCTTTGTTATTGCTTGGCAATGGGTTGCCGTCGTGTCTCGGTCCTGGCCTAGGCGGTCTCGGAACCAAAATAGGCTTCGATCACTTCCGGATTGTTCTGGATCTCGCCGATCGAGCCTTCCATCATCACCTGGCCCTGGGCCAGCACGATCACCGGGTCGCACAGGCGACCGATCATGTCCATGTCGTGTTCGATGACCAGGAAGGTATAACCCAGCTCGCGATTGAGCCGTTCGATATTGCCCATCAGGTCGCCGAGCAGGGTGCGGTTGACCCCGGCGGCGATCTCGTCGAGCAGCACCACCTCGGCGTCGGTCATCATGGTCCGGCCGAGTTCGAGCAGCTTCTTCTGGCCGCCGGAGAGGTTGCCGGCCAGTTCGTTGCGGACATGGGACAGGCCGACGAAATCGAGCACCTCGAGGGCGCGGCGGCGGACCTCGGCCTCCTGACGCCGCACTTCGCCGGGTTTCAGCCAGGTGCTGAACAGGTTCTCGCCCTCCTGCCGGGGCGGGACCATCATCAGGTTCTCCAGCGAGGTCAGGTGGCTGAACTCGTGGGCGATCTGGAAGGTGCGCAGCAGCCCGCGGTGGAAGCGCTGGTTGGCGGAGAGATGGGTGATCGCCTGGCCGTTGAGCAGGACCTCGCCGCTGTCGGGCGCGAGGCTGCCGGCGATGATGTTGAACAGCGTCGATTTACCGGCGCCATTGGGACCGATCATGCCGGTGATGGAGCCCTTGGCGACCTGGATGGAGCAGTCGTCGATGACCGTGAGGCCGCCGAACGACTTGCGGATGTTGCGGACATCGATGATCGGCGTCATCGCGTCTCCCCCGAGCATTTATTGATATTGTCCTGGCGCGCCGTTGGGGGGCGCCTGTCTCTGTCTACCGCGATCTCGACCTCGTTGCGCCCGCTGGCGGCGTGCGTGAAGAGACGGAATGCCGGTGTCTTGTAGCCTTGTTGTTGCCGATTGTACAGCCGTCGGTCGCCATGAGTAGTCTTTCTTAATCAACGCTACGCTGGCCCAAACGACGACACCCGCCGAAGGGCGGGTGTCGTGGTTATTGCCACTGCGATCTGACGGCAGTGGAGGCTCGCGGGGCGATCAGCCTTTCTTGCCGGCCCGCTTGCGCTCGTTTTCGGTCAGGTGTTTCTTGCGCAGACGAATGAAGCTCGGGGTGATCTCGACCAGTTCGTCGTCGTCGAGGAACTCGATCGCCTGCTCCAGGGTGAAGCGAATCGGCGGCGTCAGCACGATGTTCTCGTCGTTGCCGGAGGCGCGCATGTTGTCGAGCTTCTTGCCCTTGGTCGGGTTGACCACCATGTCGTTGGCGCGGTTGTTGATGCCGATCAGCATGCCTTCGTAGACCTCGGTGCCGTGGTCGACGATCAGCTTGCCGCGCTCCTGCAGGGTGTAGAGCGCATAGGCCAGCGCCTTGCCCGGCACCATCGACACCAGCACGCCGTTACGACGTTCGATCGCGGCGTCCGGCTTGAGCGGGCCGTAGTGATCGAAGCGGCTGGTCAGGATGCCGGTACCGGAAGTCAGCGTCAGGAACTGGCCACGGAAGCCGATCAGGCCGCGAGCCGGGATGATGAAGTCCAGGCGCACCCGGCCCTTGCCGTCCGGGTTCATGTTGGAGAGCTCGCCCTTGCGGTAGCCGAGCTCTTCCATCACGGCGCCCTGGTGCTGCTCTTCGCAGTCGATGATGACTTCTTCGTAGGGCTCCTGCTTGACGCCATCGATCTCGCGGATGATGACCTCGGGGCGGCCGACGGCCAGTTCGAAGCCTTCGCGACGCATGGTCTCGATCAGCACCGACAGGTGCAGTTCGCCACGTCCGGAGACCTTGAACTTCTCGGAGGACTCACCCTGCTCGACGCGCAGCGCGACGTTGTGGATCAGCTCCTGCTCGAGGCGATCCTTGATGTTGCGGCTGGTGACGTACTTGCCATCCTTGCCGGCGAACGGCGAATCGTTGACCTGGAAGGTCATCGAGACGGTCGGCTCGTCGACGGAGAGCGGCGGCAGCGCTTCGACGTTGTTGACGTCGCACAGCGTGTCGGAGATCGCCAGGTTGTCGATACCGGTGATGCAGACGATGTCGCCGGCGGTGGCTTCGTCGGTCTGGACCCGCTCCAGGCCCATGTGGGTCATGACCTGGCCGATCTTGCCCTTGCGGACGGCGCCTTCCTTGGTGATGACGCTGATCTGCTGGCTCGGCTTTACGCTGCCGCGCTTGATGCGGCCCAGGCCGATGACGCCGACGTAGCTGTTGTAGTCCAGCGCCGAGATCTGCATCTGGAACGGGCCGTCGAGTTCGACCTTGGGCGGTTCGACGATGTTGACGATGCTCTTGAACATCGGCGTCATGTCTTCGGCCATGTCGTCCGGCTCCATGCCGGCGATGCCGTTGAGCGCGGAGCAGTAGATGATCGGGAAGTCGAGCTGCTCGTCGGTGGCGCCGAGGTTGTCGAACAGATCGAAGATCTGATCGACGACCCAATCCGGGCGCGCGCCGGGACGGTCGACCTTGTTGACCACCACGATCGGCTTGAGACCCTGGGCGAAGGCCTTCTGGGTCACGAAGCGGGTCTGCGGCATCGGGCCGTCGACGGCATCGACCAGCAGCAGTACCGAATCGACCATGGACATGACGCGTTCGACTTCACCACCGAAGTCGGCGTGTCCCGGGGTGTCGACGATATTGATGTGGTAGTCGCGGCCGTTGCCGTCGTTCCAGCGGATCGCGGTGTTCTTGGCCAGGATGGTGATGCCGCGTTCCTTCTCCTGGTCGTTGGAGTCCATGATCCGCTCCTGGCCTTCGGCCTTGCGGTCCAGGGTGCCGGATTGGCTCAGGAGCTTGTCGACCAGTGTCGTCTTGCCATGGTCGACGTGGGCGATAATGGCAATGTTCCTAATGCTCTCGATGCGAGCGTTAGAGGCGTTGTCACTCATGGGGCGGTTTCCATCGTAAAATGTGTGCGCCCATGTCTAGGGGCTGTTGACGTTTCAGCGCGAGCCGCGGTGCTGCGCCAAATGGCGCCAGGCCAGGCGCGGGATGCAGAGAAGGGTGGTTCCCTTTTTTCAATCCCGCAACGCCGCATGGCGCCATTTGCCGCGCAACCCGAAGGGCCGGGCCAGTGTTTGCGTGGTGCTGCGTCATTCGTCATTCATTTGGAATGACCAAACTACGCTCCTCACGCCTTGCCCCGCACAATCACTGGCTCCGGCGCGGCCGTGCATGAAACGCCGACAGCCCCTAAGTCGATGATCCGCGCTCTAGCGCTGGATCGACGAGTCCCCTGGGCACTGAGTAGGAGGGTCGGGCGCGCATTGTACAGGCAAGCGCGCGACACTGGCTACTTTAGTCTATCGGTGCCATTCGCGGGCTTTTTCGACGACAATCCCGTCGCCGCCCGTGCGCCTCGACGATCTCGAAAGCGGCGAGCCAATCCATTGAAAAGCGAGGGTTTCATGTCGTCGGAGGAAGGAGAGCGGGAGCGCGCGGCACGAATCATCGGATGGGTTCGTGCCGACGCCTGGCGCCTGGATGCGCTGCGCCAGGCGCGTGCGTTGCGTCTCCCCGACTGGTGGCTGGCCGCCGGTTTCGTGCGCAACCTGGTCTGGGATCGCCTGCATGGCTATTCGTCATCGACGCCGCTGAACGATATCGATCTGGTCTACTTCGATGCGACCCACGTCGACACCTCTGTCGATCGGGCCCTCGAGCGCGAACTCCGGCGCGTTGCCCCGCTGCCCTGGTCGATCAAGAACCAGGCGCGGATGCACGAGCGCCATGGGCATCGTCCCTACACCTCTATAGAGGAAGCGTTGAGCGTGTGGGTCGAGTGTGAAACGGCGGTGGCGGTGACCCTCGATGACGATGACGGCATTCGCCTGACGGCCCCCCTTGGCACCGCCTCGCTGCTGTCGGGTCAGGTGACGCCCAACCCGCGGCATGGCGATAGCGAAGTGTTTCGGCGCCGCGTCGTTGCCAAGGGGTGGCAGCGCCGCTGGCCGGAACTCGAGATCCGGGGGCTTTGAGAGGCGCTACGAGGGCAGGTTGCCCAGCAGCCAGTCGAACAGTCTCCCCTGGCTGTTGGCGACCGGCTGCGTAATGACGAAGCGCGGCAATAGCACCGTGTCGATCGGTGGTTCGAGCCAGCCCGTGCGGTGCGTCAGCACACGTTCGATGCCGGCGCTGGTCGCCAGCCGCGCCAGCTTTTCGTCTGTCTCTGTCGAGGCGCTGGTGGCGATGCGAAGCGGATGGCGGCACAGCACCGCCAGCTGGTGCTGGCTCTCGCGGAGCTGCACGAGGGCGGAAGCGTCTCCGCTCGTGGCGTGCGTGGGGAGCAGGCTGCCGAAGCGGAACAGGCCGCCCTGCTCCAGACGGCGGATGCTGAAGGCGTCCAGGGTTTCGTCGGCGAACGCCGGATCGCTATCCAGCGCCGAGGCGACGGCATGCAAGGTGATGGCGTCCTGCGAGTGATCGAGTTCGGCGACATAGTTCCTGATCGCCTGGCTGTAGCGCTCGTCGCGCTGCGCTCCGGCGGCGGGCGGCGCCGGCAGGCCGGCCTCGGCGAGCAGGCGCTTCGCGTGGTCGGCCGTCTCCTGGCTCCAGAGGGCTTCGCCGATGGCTTCGTGCCATGAGCTCCAGGCCCTTCTGGTGACCGGGCCGGGAAGAAAGACATTGGCCGGCAACGTCAGGCGCTCCAGGGTCGGCGACACCTGTTTCAGCGTATCGCGCCAGCCACCGTCGAAGGTGAGGGCAATGCGCGGCAACTGGTCGTGATGCAACTGCAACACGCTCTCCAGGCTGACGATCTGCGCGCTCTCGCTGAGGCTCTCCAGCAGATGACGAAAGCTATCCGGCCCCAGGCACCAGTCGGCCCTGTGAGGCAAGCGTGCCTCGGCTTCATCGTCCAGCACGCGATTCAGCGCGAGAATGGCGCTCCGCCCCCACAACGGCTCACTCAGGCTGAGACGCCAGTGACCGCGTAGACGCTGTACCACATCCTGTGTGCGATCCAGCCTAGACATGGGCCATTCCATTACTCGAGTCGTCGATCGCCATCAACACATGGCTTCTCTCTACAGTATCCGTTGCCTATCGATTTTCGGCAAAGGTTGCGAAGCGGATTCGCGAGCTTTCTTTTTTGGTGCAACGAGGCGTTTGTGTGCTCCAAGTTGGTGCGTCTAAGAGGTTTGAGCTACTCCCTTGGGAAGGAAGAGGCGGAAACGACGTCTGGAGGCGTCAGGCAGATTTTCGATAAAGCAATTTCAATCAAATACTTATTATCGGGCGTCCGGTCCTTGCCTCATTTTGGCACATTCTCTGCATAGTTATGTAAAAACGGTGTGCGCGTGGGCAAGAGCGTCGACTTCGTGCTACAAAACACGCATGCCACAAAACGGTGTTGGATATTCGCCAACGAATCGAGCCATGGCTCACAGTGGAGGACAACATGTCTGAGAAAACCCTCGCCCTTATCGAAGAACACGACGTCAAGTGGGTGGATCTGCGCTTTACCGATACCAAGGGCAAGGAGCAGCACGTCACCATTCCTGCCAGCGCCATCGATGCGGAATTCTTCGAAGACGGCCAGATGTTCGATGGCTCTTCCATCGAAGGCTGGAAGGGCATCAACGAGTCCGACATGATTCTGCGCCCGGAAGACGGCACCGCCTTTCTCGATCCGTTCACCGAAGACTCCACGCTGATCCTGCGCTGCGACATCATCGAGCCGGCGACCATGCAGGGTTACGAGCGTGATCCGCGCTCCATCGCCAAGCGCGCCGAAGCCTATCTGAACAGCACCGGTCTGGGCGACACCGCGTTCTTCGGTCCGGAACCCGAGTTCTTCATCTTCGACGAAGTGCATTGGAAGACCGATATCGAAGGCTCCATGTACAAGATCTCCTCCGAAGAGGGCGCCTGGTCCACCGACCGTCAGGTCGAAGGTGGCAATCTGGCACACCGTCCGCGCGTCAAGGGTGGGTACTTCCCGGTGCCGCCGGTCGACAGCTTCCACGACATTCGCAGCGCGATGTGCAACACGCTGCAGGCGATCGGCCAGAGCGTCGAAGTGCATCACCACGAAGTGGCCAACGCCGGTCAGAACGAAATCGGCGTCAAGTTCAACACGCTGGTGAAGAAAGCCGACGAAGTTCAGGAGATGAAATACGTCATCCATAACGTCGCGCATGCCTACGGCAAGACGGCAACCTTCATGCCCAAGCCGCTGGTTGGCGACAACGGTTCCGGGATGCACGTTCACCAGTCTTTCTGGAAGGACGGCACCAACCAGTTCGCGGGTGACGAGTACGCCGGCCTGTCCGAGATGGCGCTGTATTACATCGGCGGTATCATCAAGCACGCACGTGCCTTGAACGCCTTCACCAACGCTTCGACCAACTCCTACAAGCGTCTGGTGCCGGGCTTCGAAGCGCCGGTCATGCTGGCCTACAGCGCGCGTAACCGCTCTGCGTCGATTCGAATTCCGTACACTGCCAGCCCGAAAGGCAAGCGCGTCGAGACCCGTTTCCCCGACCCGACCGCCAACCCGTACCTGGCGTTCTCTGCGATGCTGATGGCCGGTATCGACGGCATCAAGAACAAGATTCATCCTGGCGATGCCATGGACAAGAACTTGTACGACCTGCCGCCGGAAGAAGGCAAGAAGGTCCCGACCGTGGCGACCAGCCTCGATCAGGCCCTGGAAGCGCTCGACACCGATCGCGCCTTCCTGACCGAAGGTGGCGTGTTCACCGACGACATGATCGATGCCTATATTGCGCTGAAGAGCGAGGACGTCGAGCGCCTGCGTCTGGCGACGCATCCGGTCGAATTCGATCTCTACTACAGCGTCTGAAGCTCGAGCCCAGGCCCGATGCCTTGCAGAAAGAGAGCCCCACTTCGGTGGGGCTTTTTCGTGGGGCCGTCTCCCGGAATGGTGGCCATGAAGCGGACCTTGGAAAGCGGGGCGAGTGGCAGGAGATACCGGCCAGGTGAAGGATCGAAGCCGCCGGCCGATAACAGGGTGATCGACAAGGGAGCGCCAACGGATGCGCACGAGGATGGTGGTATCGGTGATATCGATTTGCCTGGTGGCCGGGGCCGTCCTGCCCGCGATGGCGGCATCGGTCTATCGACACGTCGATGCCGAGGGTAACGTGGTCTACAGCGACGAGCCGGGAACGGGCACGCGCGTCGATCTCAAGCCGATCACGGTGGTCGATCCCACCGAGGTCGAGCCACGTGCGGACTCGCGCCAGTCGATCACGCCCGAGACCCCGGCAGTGGAGTACGAGCGTTTCGTGATCACCCGTCCGGAGAACCAGCAGACGCTGCCGACAGGACAGGCGGGAAATGTCCAGGTCAGGTTGGCGATCGAGCCCGCGCTGCAGCGGGGCGACCGTGTCCAGCTAAGGGTGGATGGCAAGGTGAGCCAGTCGCCGATGCACACCAGCGTCTTCGTGCTGACTCAGTTGCCGCGAGGCGAGCATCAGCTTCAGGCCGACCTGGTCGATGCCCAGGGGCAGGTGAGGCTTTCGACGCCATCGGTGACGCTCTACGTGCAGCGTGCCAGCATCAACCTGCCGGCCAATCCCAACAATCCCAATCGTGGCAAGTAGTTCCGTCTGCAGCGGCGTCGTGCCTCCAATCGGTAGCCACGGCCTCCAGCGTTTGCACTATTTTGGTGAATGAATTTCCAATTTTTATCCGGACCTCCCTGTCCATGGGCGAAATCGGGGAGTGGCGCGGTTTTTGCACTGTATAAGCACGTACCGGATCACCACGATGGAACAACGCATGTATCAACGTTTGCTGGAGCATCTGACGACCGCCGTCCTGTTACTCGACGAGCGGCTTCACGTGCGCTGGCTCAACCCCGCGGCCGAAGCACTGTTGGCGGCTAGCCGGCCCCGGGTGGTCGGTCAGTGGCTGGAGTGCCTCAACGGCGAGGATGGCAGTGTGCGTCAGGTGCTGCACAAGGCCATGCAGGAGTTCCATCCCTATACACAACGGGAAGCGGCACTGGTGCTGGCCGCGGGGGACGTGATCACGGTCGATTTCACCGCGACACCGATCACCAGTCGGGAACTGCTGCTGGAGATCGAACCGCGGGATCGACTGCTGCGCATCTCGCGGGAGGAGGCCCTGATCGCGCGACAGGAGACGGTCAAGGTGCTGATGCGAGGACTCGCCCACGAGGTCAAGAATCCGCTGGGCGGCATTCGTGGCGCCGCCCAGTTGCTGGAGCGTGATCTTCCCGACCCGCAGCTCACCGAGTTCACCCGGATCATCGTCGAGGAGGCGGATCGCCTGCGGGACCTGGTCGACCGCATGCTCGGCCCCAACACGCTGGTGCGTCACGAGCCGCTCAACGTGCACAAGGTGCTGGAGCGCGTTCGTGCACTTCTCGAGGTGGAGCATCACCGGTTGAGCTTCGAACGCGACTACGATCCCAGCGTGCCGGATCTGGTCGGCGACGAGGCGCAACTGATCCAGGCGGTTCTCAACATCGCGCGCAACGCCGTCCAGGCGATGGAGGAGTTCGGGACGCCCGAGCCGCGGCTGCTGCTGCGGACTCGCGTCCGCCGTCAGTTCACCCTCGGCGCCGAGCGCCACCGGCTGGTATGCGAGGTCGCGGTGATCGACAACGGCCCCGGCATCCCCGAGCACATCCGCGAAACGCTGTTCTTTCCGATGGTCTCCGGGCGTGCCGAGGGCAGCGGTCTGGGATTGTCCATCGCGCAGTCGATCCTGCATCAGCATCAAGGCCTGATCGAGTGCGACTCCCATCCGGGGATCACGGAGTTCCGGTTATTGATCCCCTTCGAGGCGCCACAGTGAGCGTGTCGGCTCGCTATATCGCTGCCGAGTCTGGCGAGTGGCCCATATCGACGCCGCCAAGCACACGATTCACCGTTCTGCTGGAGAACTGCCATGACTGAAGTCGCCCGTATCGCGATCGTCGATGATGACCGCGCTATCCGCTGGGTCCTGGAAAGGGCGCTGGCACAACCGGATCTCGAGGTGCAGTCCTTCGAGCGTGCCGATGCGGCGCTCGAAGCGATCGAGCGACAGCCCCCGGACGTGCTCCTGACCGATATCCGCATGCCGGGGCTCGACGGTCTCGACCTGATGGCCAAGGTGCGCGAGATGCATCCCGATCTGCCGGTGATCGTGATGACGGCGCACTCGGATCTGGATAGTGCGGTCGCTTCCTACCAGGGCGGTGCCTTCGAGTACCTGCCCAAGCCGTTCGACGTGGACGACGCACTGGCGCTGGTGCGGCGCGGCGTTGCCCATGCCCGGGAGCGGCGCTCGCCGGCGGCGATGCCGGAAGGGCTCTCGGCCGAGATCATCGGCGAGGCGCCGGCGATGCAGGAGGTGTTTCGCGCCATCGGCCGGCTGTCGCAGTCGCATATCACGGTGCTGATCAACGGCGAGTCGGGCACCGGCAAGGAGCGTGTCGCCCAGGCCCTGCACCAGCATAGTCCGCGCAGTGGTCACCCGTTCATCGCGCTCAACATGGCGGCGATTCCCAAGGACCTGATGGAGTCGGAGCTGTTCGGTCATGAAAAGGGGGCCTTTACCGGCGCCGCCGCCCAGCGCCGCGGGCGTTTCGAGCAGGCCGACGGCGGCACGCTGTTCCTCGACGAGATCGGCGACATGCCCGCCGATACGCAGACGCGGCTGCTGCGCGTGCTGGCGGATGGTGAATTCTACCGGGTCGGTGGCCACGTGCCGGTCAAGGTGGATGTGCGGATCATCGCCGCAACCCACCAGAACCTGGAAAAACTGGTGACGGAAGGCCGTTTTCGCGAGGATCTGTTCCACCGGCTGAACGTCATTCGCGTCCATCTGCCACGGCTGTCGGAGCGACGCGAGGACATTCCCCGGCTGGCCCAGCATTTTCTCGCCGAGGCCGCCAAGGAGCTCTCCACCGAGCCCAAGGTTCTGACCCGCGAAGCCGAGACGCATCTCACGCATCTCCCCTGGCCGGGCAACGTGCGGCAATTGGAGAACACCTGTCGCTGGCTGACCGTCATGGCCTCCGGTCGGGAAGTGCTGGTCGACGATCTGCCGCCGGAGCTGCGCGAGCTCGAGGGGACCGAGGCGCCCAGCGGAGACTGGCGCAACGCGTTTCGCGAGTGGGCGGATCGGGCCCTGGCCTCGGGCCACACGCATCTGCTCGAAGAGGCGATGCCGGATTTCGAGCGGATCCTGATCGAGACCGCCTTGAAGCATACCGGCGGGCGCAAGGGGGAGGCCGCCGAGCTGCTGGGCTGGGGCCGCAACACCTTGACTCGGAAGGTGAAAGTGCTCCTGCCGGCGCTAGCGGACGAATAGGCCCAGTGCTGGCCAGCGCGCTCGATCGAGCGCCCGAGGGTGAACTCCGTCGGCGTTGACGTCAGGGGCCGATGGGACCAGGAGCGACCAAAGTCGCGCTTTTTCGACATGGCTTGGCCAGAGTAGGCTCGCGTAACCAACTGAAAACTGGTTTGACGAGGCCGCTCCTGCCATGGATCCGTATCAGTCGATACCCGCCCGGGTGCAGGTCACCGAGGTGGGACTCCGCGATGGGCTGCAGAACGAAGCCAGACGACTGAGCACCGATGAGAAGGTGGCCCTGGTACGGTCGCTGGTCGCCGCCGGGGTGCGCGAATTCGAGCTGACCTCGTTCGTCAGCCCGCGAGCGGTACCGGCACTGGCTGATGCCACGGAACTGGTGAGGGCGCTGGCCGACATCCCCAACGTGCACTGGTCGGCGCTGGTTCCCAACGTCCGCGGCGCCGAGCGCGCGCTCGAGGCGGGTATCGACTCGGTGGTGCTGTTCGTGTCGGCCTCGGAGACCCACAACGCCAAGAACGTCAACCGCGACATTGTCACCTCGCTAGCGGGTTTCGCCGAGATCGGGCGTCTGCTCGACGGTAGCGGGGTCGAACTGCGCGGCGCCATCGCCACGGCCTTCGGCTGCCCGTTCGAGGGCGACATCGACGTCGCCAAGGTTGGCGACATCGCCCGCGCCTTTGCCGATCTGGGCGCTCGCCGCGTAGCCCTGGGCGATACCACCGGCATGGCGACGCCGCCCCTGGTCAGCGAGCGAATTCTTCACCTGCGCGAGGTGGCACCCTCCCTCTCCCCGACGCTGCATTTCCACAATACCCGGGGCATCGGGCTAGCCAATGTGATGCAGGGCCTGTCGCTCGGTGTTGCCCGCTACGAGAGCGCCATCGGCGGGCTGGGCGGATGCCCCTTCGCCCCCGGCGCCAGCGGCAATATCGCCAGCGAGGACCTGGTCTATCTGCTCACCGAGATGGGCATCGACACCGGTATCGAGCTGGCGGCGCTGATCGAGGCGGGTCAACTGGCCACCCAGTTGATAGGGCGGCCGCTGCCCGCGCAGGTTACCAAGGCCGGACGGCGACTCGCGCTCAACGGCAGCGACACCGTCGCCACGGCACGGGGGTGAGCATGCCACCGTTGTCCTTCCCGACCGCCGGCTCACTCGATGGCATCCGCGTCATCGACCTCACGCGGGTCATCTCCGGCCCCTTCTGTACCCAGATGCTCGGCGATCACGGAGCCGACGTGATCAAGGTCGAGCCGCCCGGGCGCGGCGACGTGGTGCGCGCCCAGGGCAACATCGTCGAGGGCTTGAGCTGGTACTTCGCCCAGTTCAACCGCAACAAACGCTCCTTGACCCTGGACCTTCGCAGCGAGAGCGGCAAGGCGGTGCTCTGGCGACTGCTCGAGGATGCCGACGTGCTGGTGGAGAATTTCCGTCCCGGCGTGCTGGCCAGGATGGGGCTGGACGACACCACGCTCCGCGAGCGTTTTCCGCGCCTGGTGGTCGGGCGAATCAACGGCTTCGGCTCCGAGGGGCCCTATCGCGATCGACCGGCCTACGATTTCATCGCCCAGGCGATGAGCGGTTTCATGAGCGTCAACGGCACGAGTGATGGCGAGCCCATGCGGGCGGCCCCGCCGCTCAGCGACATGGTCGCCAGCCAGAATCTGGCTTTCGGGCTCTGCGCCGCGCTGGTGCGGCGGGAGCGCACCGGTCGGGGGGAGATCGTCGAGACCGCCCTGACCAATGGTCTGATCGGGATGATGGGCTACCTCGCCGCCGAGTATTTCGCCACCGACCAGATGCCAGCCCGGACCGGCAACGACCATCCCATGGTCTATCCCTACGGCCTGTTCCAGGCCAGCGACGGCGACGTGGCGATCGCCCCCAGCAACGACGCCATGGTCGCGCGACTGCTGGGCGCGCTGGACCGGTTGGAACTGCTTCAGGACGAGCGCTTTGCCGACAATCGCCGCCGCATGATCCATCGCGAGGCGCTGCGCGATCGCCTCAATGCCGTGATCGGCACTCGCAGCGTGGCGGAGTGGATCGCGCATCTCAACGAGGCCGGGGTCCCCTGCGGCCGTGTCCACAGCCTGCGCGACACCTTCGACGACCCCCAGGTCCAGGCCCAGCAGATGCGCCTGGAGCTCGATCAGGGCGAACACGGCCGGGTGCCGACCACGGGCTTCCCGGTGAAGATGAGCGAAGCGCCGGCGGCGATCTATCGCCACGTGCCGGCCCTGGGCGAGCATACCCGCGAGATTCTGACCCAACTGGGCATCGACGAGACGGAGCTGCAACGACTTCAAGACGAGGGGGTCGTCTGACCTCCCCGACACGCTGGCGAAGGCATGACACCGACACAAGGAACAACAACATGGCTATCTCTCTGCGACCTTTGCACACCCTGGCGGTCTCGCTCCTGTTGGCGGGGGGCCTGACGGTCAGTGCCCCGAGTCAGGCGTTGCCGATCAGCGATTGCCTGGCACCGGCCGACCCGGGCGGTGGCTGGGACTTCACCTGCCGATCCGTGGGCAAGCTGCTCCACGAACTCGGCCTGGTCGACAGCCCCGTGCGAGTGATCAACATGCCGGGTGGCGTCGGCGCCGTGGCCTTCTCCAACGTGGCCGGCAAGCGTGCAGGCGACAGCAACCTGATCGTGGCCACCAGCACCGTGGGGGTGACCCAGATTGCCCAGGGGCGCTATCCGGGAGATGTCGATACCATGCGCTGGCTGGCCATGCTGGGCACTGACGTCGGGGTGATCCTGGTCGATGACGACAGCCCCTACCAGAGCCTCGACGAGCTGCTCGAGGCGATGGTCGACGATCCCACTTCGGTCGTCATCGCCGGATCCAGCGGGATCGGTGGCTGGGACCACGTTCGCGCCCTGATGCTGGCCAAGGCCGCGGGCCTGTCGAGCGAGCAGAGCGGCAGCGTGCGCTGGGTGCAGTTCGATGGCGGCGGCCCCGCCGTGACCCAGATGATGGGCGGGCACGTGGACGCGGTGTCCACGGACCTGGGCGAGATTGCCGGCTTCATCAACTCGGGCGACGTCCGGGTGTTGGCGGTGCTCGCCGACGAGCCGCTGGCTCCGCCCTTCGACGACCTGCCGACGGCGATCTCCCAGGGCTATGACGTGACCGGCTACAACTGGCGGGGGTTCTACACCGGCGGCGAGGTCTCGGATGCCGACTACCAGTCGATGGTCGAGACTCTGAAGACGCTCTACGACTCGCCGGAATGGAAGCAGGTCGCCGAGCGCAACGGCCTGGTACCCCTGTGGCGCGGCGGTGACGAGTTCGACGCCTTCGTTCGTGACACGGCCGACAAGGTCGAGAGCATCTCCCAGGAGATCGGGGTCATCCAGTGACGGCGGAAGCATCGGGCGCCGCGCCCTCCACGGCGGCGCTCGGCGATCGTATCGCCGGGGCCGTGCTGGCCGTGCTGGCGGTGGCCGCCTGGTGGCACGCCCAGACCTTTGTCTCCGGTTTTCGCCAGCCGGTGGGGCCGGACCTGTTTCCGCGTCTGGTCTGCGTGCCGCTGGGTGTGCTGGCGCTCTACTTGATGTGCCGGCCCGGGCTCAATCAGCGCTGGCCGCGCGGCGTGGCGCTGCTGCGGCAGGCGGGACTGCTGGTGGTGCTCGGCGGCTATGCCGGTTTCCTCGAGCCCTGGGGGTTTCTGCCGGCAACGCTGGTCTGCAGCGTGCTGTTGATTCGGCTGTTCGATGCCGCGTGGCGACAGGCGCTGGTCAGCGGGTTGTCGTTGACGGTGATCCTCTACCTGCTGTTCGAGTACGCGCTGGGCATTCCGCTGCCCGCCGTCCCCGGACTCGGCGTTTGAGGGCCGACATGCCATGGATATTCTCGCCTTTCTCCTGCACGGTTTCGTGATCGCCCTCGAACCCCAGAATCTCTTCCTGGCCCTGATCGGCTGCGCCGTGGGCACCTTGATCGGTGCCTTGCCGGGGCTGGGGCCGGTCAACGGGGTGGCGCTGCTGATCCCCTTGGCGTTCAATTTCGGGCTGTCGCCCACAGCCGCGCTGATCCTGCTGGTCAGTGTCTATTACGGCACCATGTACGGCGGGCGCATCAGCTCGATCGTGCTCAACATTCCCGGCGACGAGCCGGCGATGATGACCACGCTCGACGGTTACCCGATGGCGCTGAAAGGGCGGGGCGGCGAAGCGCTGGGGCTGTCCGCGGTGGCGTCGTTCGTCGGCGCGACCGTGGCGACCATCGGCTTGACGCTCTTTGCGCCGTTACTGGTGGGGTTCGCCATCCGGTTCGGGCCTGCCGAGTACTTCGCGCTGTTCATGCTGGCGTTCGCTACCATCGGCGGGGTGACCAGCGGCAGCTTCACCAAGAGCTTCATCGCCGCCGGCCTCGGGCTGCTGCTGGGCACGGTAGGCCTCGATCCGGCGACCGGCGTGTCGCGCTACACCTTCGGCCTCTACGAACTCTACGACGGCATCGACTTCATCGCCGCGCTGGTCGGGCTGTTCGCCATCTCGGAATGCCTGATCCTGCTCGAGGATCGCCGCCGGGAGACCGCCACCAACCAGGAGCTGGGATCGGCCATTCCCGGGATGAAGAGCGCCCGACAGTGCGCGCCGACCATCGCGCGCGGTTCGCTGATCGGCTTCGTCGCCGGCGTGCTGCCGGGGGCCGGGGCCTCGCTGGGCAGCTTTCTCTCCTATACGCTGGAGAAGCGCTGGCTGGGACGCAAGGGCGATTTCGGCAACGGAGACCCGCGCGGCGTGGCCGCGCCCGAGGCGGGCAACAATGCCGCCGCCGGCGGTGCCCTGATTCCCATGCTGTCGCTGGGCATTCCGGGCAGCGGCACGACCGCTATCCTGCTGGCGCTGCTGCTGTCGATGAACATCACCCCTGGGCCGCTGCTGTTCGAACAGCAGCCCGACATGGTGTGGGGACTGGTGGCGGCGCTGTTCATCGGCAACATCATGCTGCTGGTACTGAACGTACCGCTGGTAGGCCTGTTTGCCCGCGTACTGCGGGCCCCCACCTGGCTGTTGATGCCGGTGGTGATCCTGGTGGCGTTCGTGGGCGTCTATTCGCTCAACAACAGCGCTTTCGACCTCTACGTCATGCTCGCCTTCGGGGTGCTGGGCTACGTGCTGCGCAAGCTGGACATTCCCTCCGTGCCGGTGGTGCTGGGGTTGTTGCTGGGCGGGCAGATGGAGTTCAACCTGCGCCGGGCCATGTCCATCTCGGGAGGCGACTGGAGCATTCTGGTCTCCAGCGGTATCTCGATCGGCATCTACGCGTTCGCCGTCGCCCTGATGGCGGCCGGGCTGCTTTTCGCCTGGTGGCTGAAGCGGGAGGAAGCCGGGCGCTGACCCTTGCCGGCACCGCCCGCTGGGGACGTCGGCGGGCCAGGCAGTGGCCTCGGCTGCCTCCCGAATTTAACCTCGATCACAAAAACCGCTAGTCTGACACGACGCCCGGCGCTGGCTTCCATGCCAGGTCGGGCGTCGTCGTCGCTGGCTGATCGTTACCGGCGTGAAATAGATGACACCAACACGGGGACTCGCATGTCCGATTCGACCCAATGGTGGCGTGGCAGCGTCATCTATCAGATATATCCCAGAAGCTTCATGGACGCGCGTGGCGATGGCGTCGGCGATCTGCCCGGGATCACCGCGAAGCTGGACTATATCGCCGAGCTGGGTGTCGATGCGATCTGGATTTCGCCGTTCTTCCCCTCGCCGATGAAGGACTTCGGCTACGATGTCACCGATTATCGCGGTGTCGACCCGATGTTCGGCTCCTTTCACGACTTCCAGATGCTGCTCGAGCGGGCCCACGGGCTGGGGCTGAAAGTGATCATCGACCTGGTGCTCAGTCACACCTCGGATCAGCACCACTGGTTCGTCCAGAGTCGCAGTTCGCGGGAAAACCAGAAATCCGACTGGTACGTGTGGGCCGATCCCAAGCCCGATGGCACCCCGCCCAACAACTGGCTCTCCTTCTTCAGCGGCAGCGCCTGGACCTTCGACAGTCGGCGCCGCCAGTACTACCTGCACAACTTCCTCTCCTGCCAGCCGGACCTCAACTTTCACAACCCGGCGGTGCGTAAGGAGCAGCTCGACAACGCCCGCTTCTGGCTCGATCTCGGGGTCGACGGCTTTCGCCTGGATACCTCGAATTTCTACTTCCACAGCCTGGCGCTGCAGGATAACCCCGCGCTCGGCAGCGGCGAGCTCAAGACGCCCAGCGTCCCGGCATCGAACCCCTATTCGATGCAGCGCCACCAGTTCGATATCAGCCAGCCGGAGAATCTCGGCTTCCTGAGCGAACTGCGCGCCCTGATGGACGAGTACCCCGGCACCATGACGGTGGGCGAGATATCCGACGATCGCCCGCTGGAGCGCATGGTCGAGTACACCATCGGCGAAGACCGGCTCCACATGGCCTACACCTTCGACCTGTTCGATGCCGAGTTCAGCGCCCAGCGGCTGCGCGACATCATCGAGCATTTCCAGTACTACGCGGGCGACGCCTGGCCCTGCTGGGCGCTCTCCAATCACGATGTCATGCGTGTCGTCTCGCGCTGGACCCAGCACGAGAACCTGGAGCAGCAAGGGCCGCTGGTGGCCAAGCTCGCGACGGTCATGCTCTGTTCGCTCTACGGTAGCCTCTGCCTCTATCAGGGCGAGGAGCTGGGGTTGCCGGAAGCGGACGTCCCCTACGAGCGTCTGGTCGACCCCTACGGGCTGGCGCTGTGGCCGGATTACAAGGGGCGCGACGGCTGCCGCACGCCGATGCCCTGGACGAGCGGCGAGTACGGGGGGTTCACCTCGACGGAGCCTTGGCTGCCGGTGGACGGCCATCACCGTCAGCTGTCGGTGGAGCGGCAGCTCGCCGACGCGGACAGCACCCTGCGCGTGACGCGCGAGTTCCTGCACTGGCGCAAGTCGCAGCCGGCGATGGTCGACGGCACCTTGATTCTGGGCGACTTCGACGACGACTTGCTGGGCTGGTTGCGGGTCTCCCGGGACCAGGCGATCCTGGCGGTCTTCAATCTCACCGATGAAACGCGCCACACCAGTCTCCCGGACGGTGCTGGCGAGATCGTCTATCAGGCGGGATTCACGGCGCACCTCGAGAACGGCGAGCTGACTCTGCCTGCCTTCCAGGCGGCGTTCGTGCATGTCGACCGGGCTAGCATCGACCCCCGGGCGCTGATCGACCAGGAGCCCGACCCCGAGCGCAAGGGCTTTCTCAGCCGGCTGCTGGGGTCGCTGATGGGGCAGGACGAGGGCGGGGCGCGGCAGGGCTGAGCCCGCGCCCCAAGACCGGCCGGCGGCTCACCCGCCCCAGTAGTCGCGGGCCAGGTCGACCACTAGCCGCACCTTGTCCCACTGTGCCCGTTCGGCGAGTTCGTTGCCCTCCTCGGTGGAGGCGAAACCGCACTGCGGGCTCAGACAGAGCTGCTGCCGGTCGACGAATCGCGTGGCTTCGTCGAGACGCGCTCTGACGGCCTGGGGCTCCTCGAGCTCGCCCACCTTGGTGGTGATCAGCCCCAGCACCGCCTGCTGGTGACCCTCCGGGACGAAGCGCAGCGGATCGAAGCTGCCAGCACGGTCGCTGTCGTATTCCAGGAACCAGGCATCGACGTTGACGCGGCCGAACAGGGTATCGGCCACCGGCTCGTAACCGCCTTCGCTGATCCAGGTGGAGCGGAAGTTGCCGCGACAGACGTGGAGCGAGACATGGAGGTCGTCCGGCTTGCCGGCGAGGGCATGATTGAGCATCTCGGCGTAGATCGCCTGCAGGCGGTCGGGGTCGTCGCCGCGGTCCCGGGCCGCCTGCAGCTCCTTTTCCGAGCAGAGATAGGCCCACACGGTGTCGTCCAGTTGCAGATAGCGGCAGCCGGCATCGTAGAAGGCGCGGACGGCGTCGCGATAGGCGTCGGCGGTATCGGCGAAAAAGGCGTCCAGGCTGGGGTAGACGCCACTGTCGATCTTCTTGCGACCGCCGCGGAAGTGCAGCACGCTGGGACTCGGGATCGTCATCTTGGGCATGACGCTGGCGACGCTGGCCAGATAGCGGAAGTGATCCAGCATCGGGTGGGTATCGTCGAAGCCGACCTTGCCGTCGACCCGGATCTGCTTCGCGCCCGTCTGCACGCCCTGGAACTGAATGCCCTGGTCGCCGGTGAAACCGGTGACGCCAGCGAGCCGTTCGAGGAAATCGAAGTGCCACCAGGCGCGACGGAACTCGCCGTCGGTCACCACCTCGAGGCCGGCGGCTTCCTGCTGCTCCACCACCTGACGGATCTCGCGATCCTCGACGGCCGCGAGCGCGGCGGCGTCGATATCGCCTCGATGGAAGAGGGTCCGGGCCTCCTTCAGCGCCTGCGGGCGAAGAAAGCTGCCGACGATATCGGCTCGGAATGGGGGATGCGCTTGCGACATGAACTTGCCTCCTGTGCTGGGACTTCGCCATGCGGTGTCATCGGCGGCTGGCGATGGCGAGGTCGCCAATGATGCGGGCTGGGCGGCCATTCGACCAATGAAGCGAGTTCAAGCTGAGCATGTGTATCGTTCATCGTGAGGTGGGTGGCCGATGTGACCGGCGTCGCGCCCTCAAACTTTAGTGGTAGGATTGTCGGCCCCCGCCGACGCATTCACCGACGTGCCATCGGCATCGGCCGGGAGTCTTTTTCCATCGCGCCCCAACGTCGAACGCCGGGGTAAAGAACAGGAGTGTCCCGTGACGACCCCCTCTCAGCATGATCTTCGCAACGCCTTCCGCGAACTGCTCGCCAGTGGCGAGTGCTACTACACGGCCTCGGTGTTCGATCCGATGTCGGCTCGCATCGCCGCCGACCTCGACTTCGAGGTTGGCATTCTGGGAGGGTCGGTCGCCTCGCTGCAGGTGCTGGCGGCGCCCGATTTCGCCTTGATCACCCTGAGCGAATTCGTCGAACAGGCGACCCGGATCGGCCGGGTGGCACGGTTGCCGGTGATCGCCGATGCCGACCATGGCTACGGCAACGCGCTCAATGTGATGCGCACGATCACCGAACTGGAGCGGGCCGGTGTCGCCGCGCTGACCATCGAGGACACCTTGCTGCCGGCGCAGTACGGCCACAAGTCGACCGACCTGATTCCCGTGGAGGAGGGCGTCGGCAAGATGCGCGCCGCACTCGAGGCCCGGATCGACCCGGCGCTGTCGATCATCGCCCGAACCAACGCCGGCCAGCTCGACGACGATGCCGCCATTGCCCGCATTCGCGCCTACCAGGCGGCCGGCGTCGACGCCATCTGCCTGGTCGGGGTCCGGGACTTCGAGCACCTCGAGAAGCTGGCGGCACCGTTGACGGTGCCGCTGATGCTGGTCACCTACGACAACCCGGCCCTGCGGGATCGCGCGCGCCTCGCGGCACTGGGCGTGCGCATCGTCGTCAACGGTCACGCTGCCTACTTCGCCGCGATCAAGGCGACCTACGACTGCCTGCGCGAGCAGCGCGATATCGCGACCAACGACCTGGATGCTTCGAAGCTGTCGACGCGCTACTCGACGCTCGAGGAGTATCGAATCTGGGCCCGCGAATACATGGATGTGAAAGAGTAGCCACGAGCTACGAGCCACGAGCCACGAGCTACGAGCTTAGAGCCGAGAGCAGGGGTGATGGGTTCGCGGGCGGGAGGTGGATGCTTTTCTTTCCGCGACCCGGACGGCATCCTAGTCGGTTCGAAGCCCGAAGCCCGAAGCCCGAAGCCCGAAGCCCGAAGCTGCCTTTAGTGTTAACGGAGATCACGATGACTGTCATGCAGTGGGAGCGCCTGCTCGATCCTGTCCGGCTGCACGATGCCCGGACGTCGCGCGGCGAAATCGGCCGGAGTCCGTTTCACAAGGACTACGACCGCATCGTCTTCTCCGGTTCGTTTCGGCGTCTGGGGCGCAAGACCCAGGTCCATCCGCTGACCGACAACGATCATATCCACACCCGATTGACCCACTCGATCGAGGTCGGCTGCGTCGGTCGCAGCCTGGGCATGATCGTCGGCGAGCAGCTGCGCGACAGCCTGCCGGATTGGGTCACGCCCGCTGATCTCGGCGTCATCGTCCAGGCGGCCTGCCTGGGGCACGACATCGGCAACCCGCCGTTCGGGCATGCCGGCGAATACGCGATTCGCGACTGGTTCAAGTGGGCCGAGGCCCAGGGGAGCGGTCTGCTGGAGGGGCTCGACGAGGCGCAGCGCCGGGATCTGTTGACCTACGAGGGGAACGCCCAGGGTTTCCGGATCGTGACCCAGATCGAGTACAACCAGTTTCGCGGCGGCATGCGGCTCTCCGCCGCGACGCTGGGTACGCTGCTGAAGTATCCGTGGACGGTCGAGCATGGTGGCCAGATGGGCAAGTTCGGCTGCTATCAGTCCGAGAAGCATCTGCTGGTCGAGGTCGTCGAGCGGCTCGGTCTCAAGTCGGTCGATGGTTCCAAGTGGTGCCGGCATCCCCTGGCCTATCTGGTCGAGGCGGCGGACGACATCTGCTATGCGCTGCTCGATCTCGAGGATGGTCTGGAGATGGGCATCCTGCGCTACGAAGAGGTCGCTCAGGTACTGCTGCAGATTGCCGGCGAGCCGCCGAGGGGTTATGAACAGATGGCCGCCGACGGTGTGTCGCAGCGTCGGCGGATCGCGGCGCTGCGCGGCGCGGCGATGGAGAGGGCGGTCAACGAAGTCGGCGATGTCTTCGTTCAACACGAGAAAGCGTTGCTCAACGGCGCCCTCAACGACGATCTGCTCGAGCTCTGCCACCCGGATCTCACCTGGGGCGTCTCCTCGGCGAAGCAGCTGGCTCGCGAGCGCATCTTCCAGAACGAGCGCAAGGCCAAGCTCGAGATCGGCGCCTATACCACGCTCGGTATTCTGCTGGAGGCCTTCATCGGTGCGGCGCATGAGCTGCATCACACCGGGCACTCTTCCTTCAAGCACCAGCGCGTGCTGGCGCTGATCGGCGAGAACACGCCGAAGCCGAACTGGCCGCTCTACGACAGCTATCGTCGGATGCTCGATTTCATCGGCGGCATGACCGATCACTACGCGGTCGAGCTGGCCCAGGAGATGGGTGGCCGCCTCAAGGGAGACTGAACGCTCTCCCGCTTCTCCTCTCGTCGCCGGGCCCGCTCCCGGCGTCGTCGTATCTGGCACCCATTAGACCATTGCCTCGGGCGAGTGTCGGGTATGGCTGTTGAAACCAGACTCACAACTCCGTATTTTAATTGAACGGTCAATCAATAAAGATCGGTTCGACCGCACGCCAGGGGTCGAGAGCGAGCACCCGATCGCCGATTCAGGCCGCCGGCCAACGTCGCCACCGCCCGCTGGGAAAAACCATTCTCGCTTTTACCCGGCGATGAGCCATATTTCAGACGCCAGCCGGCATCGCCAGGCTGGCAAAAACGCGCGACGCGTGGGCCGGCGGTTCCACGACCTGACGCCGGGATCGGCAGATGACAGCCAAGCGTCAGGGCTACGGAGTGGGTCGAGTCTTCCGTTGAACACGTGGCTGGATTCAACGACTGAAGTCGACTTAACTCAACTCGAGGTCAGATGACCTCGCGGCGGGAACACGGGAACGAGCCAAGGGCCTCAAACGCCCTGCGCCTCTACAGGTCATGTCAGCCGCCAGGGGCGTCGCTGCTCGTCAACGCAAACTATCTGACCATGATGGGAGCCGCATGAGCACAAGCCCCGATAATAATTCCACGACCCAGGACAGACTGAATCCAGTCGTCTTCTATGGGTCGGTCATCGGCATCGTCGCCTTTTCGCTGTGGGCGATGATCGCTACCGAGCAAGCGAACGGCATCATCAACGCGCTGCTGGGCTGGATCTCCAACACTTTCGGCTGGTACTACTTTCTCACAGTCGTCATCTACCTTGCCTTCGTGGTGTTCGTGGGCTTTTCCCGCTTCGGCAAGATTCGTCTCGGGCCGGAGCATTCGAGGCCGGATTTCAATATCTTCTCTTGGTCGGCGATGCTGTTCTCCGCCGGTATCGGCATCGGGGTCATCTTCTTCGCCCTGGCGGAACCGCTGACCCAGTTCTACAACGCGCCCAACGCGCCGAGCGACCAGGTGGCGGCCGCCCGTCACGCGATGCAACTGACTTTCCTCCACTGGGGGCTTTCGGGCTGGGGGATCTACACCCTGGTGGGCATGTCGCTGGCGTTCTTCAGCTATCGACACAACCTGCCGCTGACCATCAGTAGCGCGCTCTATCCCATCTTCGGCAAGAAGATCTACGGCCCCATCGGTCACGTGGTGGACATCGCCGCCGTACTGGGCACGGTGTTCGGTATCGCTGCCAGTCTCGGCATCGGCGTCATCCAGCTCAACTACGGGCTGAACTTCATGTTCGGCATCGCGGAAAGTGCCTGGACCCAGACCATCCTGGTGCTGCTGATCGTGCTGTTCGCGACGATCTCCGCGGTGACCGGTGTCGAGAAGGGGATTCGTCGCCTTTCCGAGTTCAACATTCTGCTGGCGATCGCGCTGCTGCTGTTCGTGCTGTTTGCCGGCAAGACGGTGTTCCTGCTCAATGCGCTGGTGATGAACATCGGCGACTACCTCTCCGGCTTCATTTCCATGTCGTTCGACACCTATGCCTTCGATCAGCCGACGGACTGGCTCAACGCCTGGACGCTGTTCTTCTGGGCATGGTGGATCGCCTGGGGCCCGTTCGTCGGTCTGTTCCTGGCGCGGATTTCGCGCGGCCGCACCATCAGAACCTTCGTGGCCGGCACCCTGACGCTGCCGATCGCCTTCATGATGATCTGGATGTCGATCCTGGGTAACAGTGCCCTCGACATGGCGATGAATGGCGCGACGGACTTCGGCGAGCAGGTCATGAATACGCCGCCGGCGGGTATCTATCTGTTCCTGCAGGAGTATCCGTTCCCGGTCTTCTCGACCATCGCGGTCAGCATCCTGGCGATCGTGTTCTTCGTCACCTCCGGTGACTCGGGCGCCCTGGTACTGTCGAACTTCACCTCCAAGCTGAAGGACGTCAACAGCGACGCGCCGATCTGGATGCGCATCCTGTGGTCGGCGGTGATCGGGGTGCTGACCCTGTCACTGCTGCTGGCCGGTGGGCTGTCGACGCTGCAGAGCGCGGTGGTCATCACCGGGCTGCCCTTCTCGATCGTGCTGTTCTTCATGATCGCGGGGCTCTACAAGGCGCTGAAGGTCGAGGCGTTCAAGGAGGACAGCCACCGCCTCAGCCTGTCCGGCTCGCTGTCGGGACGCATGTCCGCCGGCGGGCGCGATCGCGCTCACGACTGGAAGACCCGGCTCAAGCGTGCCATGTCGTTCCCCAATCGCCAGCAGGCCCAGCAGTTCCTGGAAGAGACCGGGCGGCCGGCAATGGAGGCGGTGCGTGAGGAGCTGATGAAGCAGGGCGTCGAGGTCGACATCAGCACTGGCACGCAGAACGATGACGACTACCTGTCGCTCTACGTCGATCTCGGCAGCGAGCAGAACTTCGCCTACCAGATCTGGACGCACCCGTTCTCGACGCCGTCCTTCGCCATGCGGACACCGCGCAGCAGCAGTCGGTACTATCGTCTGGAGGTGTATCTGCTGGAAGGTAGCCAGGGCTACGACCTGATGGGCTACACCCGCGAGCAGGTCATCGATGACATCCTCGACCAGTACGAGCGCCACCTGCAGTTCCTGCACCTCAATCGGGAAGAGCCGGGCAGCATCAATATGCCTGACAGTCCGGAACAGCCGCCGGGCTGAGATCGCCTGGCTTCTCGCTGACCACGACCCCGGCTTTCTGGCCGGGGTCTTTTTTGTGTCCGCCATCCCTGGCGATCGCCATTCAGACCATCGCTGGCGCGACGTCCAGAAGCCCTTCCGGAAAGCCCTCGATCGGCTCCGCCGCGATACCGGCGTCGTTCGCGGCGGGCGTTCCCTGGCTGCGGTTGAGCCATTCCAGGATGGCCGTGGCCGTCGTCCTGCCGGGGTCGGCGATGCCCTGGGTGCCGAACAGGCGGTTGAACTCGAACAGGAAGGGGTGATCCCCGACCATGGCAACGTCGAACCCGGCGTGATCGACGCCCAGTCTGGCGGCCACACGCTGGACCAGCGCCAGCGCGGAGGGAGGGATGTCGTCGTGATCGATCGTGCCGCCCTGGGCGACGTTGGCGCGATATCCTCCCGCCGGCGTCACCCGCCAGTAACTGGCGAGGATCCGATCGCCGATCAGGACGATGCGCAGGTCCCGGTCGATGGGAAGGAGGGTCTGGGCGTACAGCACCTCCTGGGACGCGGCCAGCGTTTCGAGTTCGCGTCGCCTCTCGATCAGGTGCACGCCCTGGCCACGGGCGCTGCGGATCTCCTTGACGATCATCGGGTAGCCGACTTCCGCCTCGGCGATATCGATACCGTGGCAGGTGCTGGCCTGAATCGTCGTCCGCGGGAGGTTGTCCGGGCAGATGGCCTGGAAGGCGCGGGTCTGCTCCACCTTGTCGTGGCCCAGATAGTAGGTGGCCGGCGACGGGAAGATGCGCTTGTGCATCGCATGCAGCAGCGTGCTGACCTGCCAGTAGCTGGGAAACAGCAGCCAGTCGGCGGCCTGGATCTCGTCGAGATGTTCGAACATGCGCTCGGGCTTGATGTAGCGAACGCCGGGGATGTGCAGGGTGCGAGAAACGTCGAAGGAGATCAGACGCATCGGATGCCTCTTGAAATACCAGCCCGCTGGTGGGAGGGAGAAAAAAGCGCGCTATCATCGGGCCGTTTGGGGAACTTGGCAAGTCCTTCGCGACCGGGCGATGGGAACAATCCCCCGCCGCCGGCGCCGGGGTGACATATCGACGACGTGCTACGCTCAATTTTGTCGATAACAAAAAAGCGAGGACGGGATGTGGGCGCTTTCACTTGGTGGGATACCGCGGTTCTGATCGTCTACGTGGTGGGCATTGCCTGGGTGGGCGCCCGCTTCGGCAAGGATCAGGAGAGCACGCAGGACTATTTTCTCGGTGGCCGCAAGATTCCCGGCTGGGCCATCGGCCTGTCGGTGATGGCGACCCAGGCCAGCGCGATCACCTTCATCGGCGCACCCGGCTGGGGGTTCGAGGGCGGCCTGGAGCGCCTGGCGACCTTCATCAACGTGCCGCTGGCGATGGCGGTTTTGATTCTGGTGCTGGTACCGATCTTCCATCGAGCCGGCATCTACAGCATCTACGAGCTGCTCGAGCGTCGCTTCGGGGCGCTGACCCGATCGCTGGCGGCGCTGCTGTTCCTGGTCGCGCGTGGCCTCGCCACGGGCGTGGTGCTCTACGCACCGGCGCTGGTGCTCTCGGTCGTCACCGGTTGGGACGTCAACCTGACCATCGTGCTAATGGCGGTGATCGCGGTGAGCTATACCGTGCTCGGCGGCATCAGCGCGGTGATCTGGACCGACGTGATCCAGATGTTCGTGCTGTGGCTGGGCGCGATCCTGAGCATGGTGCTGATGGTCTCGAGCCTGCCCGGCGGCTGGGGCGACGTGTTCGCCTACGGCGCCGCCAACGGCATGTTCGACACCATCGATTTGTCGCTCGATCCCACCGTGACCTACTCGCTATGGGCGGGGCTGATCGGCGGCGTGGTCATGCACGTGGCCTATTTCGGCACCGACCAGAGCCAGATCCAGCGGGTACTGACCAGCCCCTCGATCGCCGAGGGGCAGCGCTCGCTGCTGATCGGCGGCTACCTGCTGGTGCCGCAGATGCTGCTGTTCCTGTTCATCGGCGTGATGCTCGCCGCCTACTACCAGCAGCACGGCCTCACCGCGCCGGAGAACCTGAACGAGCTGTTCCCGCGCTACGTGGTCAACGCCTTTCCCGTCGGGGTGACCGGGCTGGTGATCGCCGGGGTCTTCGCAGCCGCCATGTCGAGCCTGGATTCCGCGCTCAACTCGTTGTCCGCGGTGACGGTGCGCGATTTCTACGCCCGCTACGTCAGGCCCGATGCCGACGAGAGGCACTACCTCAAGGCGTCGCGCTGGGCGACCATCTTCTGGGGACTCTACGCCACCGCGTTCGCGTTCTTCGCCGGTAATCTCGGCCCGGTCATCGAAGCCGTCAACCGCATCGGTTCCTGGTTCTACGGCGCGCTGCTGGGAACCTTCCTACTGGCCGTGCTCAGCCATCGCAGCAACGGCAGAGGGGCGGTCAGCGGGATCATCGTCGGCATGGCGGCGGTATGGTCCGTCTCCCAGACCGATGTCTCCTGGCTCTACCAGAACTTCGTCGGGCTGATCGTCTCGGTCGTGGTCGGCTATGCGGTGAGTTTGACCGCGCCGGCGCCGTCGGCCGCGCAGCTCTCGGACGTGGTGATCGACGAGACCGCGCCCGACATGCAGGCGATCCTCAAGGGACGCAGCGAAGGTGCCGCCGAGATCGGTCGCGATGCGCGCCTGACACGGCGTCGCTGCATCGGCCTGGTCGTGTGGTTCTTCGTGTCGCTGACCGCACTGGCGCTGCTGCAGGGATGGGCCAATGGCTGATCGCCAAGGCGAGCGGCGGATGATGGCGGTGGATGAGACGGCGCCGGCGTCGAGGCTGCCTCGGCGGCTGGGCGCCGTCGCCGCCGAGCCGAGGCTGCGGCGCTACGGTGCCGAACGGTTCGAACCGGCGTGGTTGTCGCTGTGGGCAGTGGCGATCGGTCGCGAGACGGGGCCACCAATGGCTTGGCTGCTGGCGGCCGACAATCTGCCGAGAGCCATGCTGATGGCGGGGGAGTTGCCCCTCCATTCGGCGGACCACGACGGCGTGCTGGCCCTCGAAGGCGGTCGACCGCCGACGCTATCGCAGTTCGAGCGCTGGTGGCTATGGGAGCGACTGGCCCGGCCGCGCCGCTGGTCGCTGCGGGTTCAGCCCGCGACGTTGCGAGCGGTCGAATTCCCGCTGTGGCTGGGTTATTCGCCAGGGCGTCGCCATGCCCGGTTGATCGTTCTCAGCGGCCTCTCCGGCGAGGCGCTGGGGGCACTCAAGCCGGCGGTGCTGGCCGGGCTTCGCCACCGAGCGCGCGCCGAGGCCGCCAGCGGTCCGGCGACCCGGGACGACGAGCGCGTTCCCGGCTAGCGGGCATCGCCGCCGCGCTCCATGGCGACCAGTTGCTCCCGGTTGGGAAGGCCCTCCATGTCGCCGATCACCTGAACCTGGCGGGCGCCGATCAAGTTGCCGCGATGCAGCGCCGCGTGCCAGTCCAGCCCGTCCAGATAGGCGCTGACGATGCCCACCGCGAAGCCGTCGCCGGCACCGACGGTGTCGACGACCTGCTCGACGGGTGAGCCGTCGACGGTGCCCTCGCTGTCGGCGGTGCGGAAGTAGCTACCCTCCGGGCCGAGCTTGATCACCACTGCCCTGGCGCCGCGGTCGAGGTAGTCGCCGGCGATGTCGTAGGCCGTCTCGCGGCCGGTCAGCAGGCGGCCTTCGCTCAGACCTGGCATGACGATGTCGGCCTCGGCGGCGAGCGCATTGAGGGTCTCGATCATCACCGCTTCGCTGGGCCACAGGCTGGGGCGCAGGTTGGGATCGAACGAGACCGACAACCCGTCGCGGCGGGCCTGTCGCAGCAGATGAAAGGAGAGTTCGCGCGCCGACTCGGAAATGGCGGGCGGGATGCCGGTGGCGTGGAGATGGCGGGCCGCCTCCAGCTCGACATCGCTGGCGTCGGCGATGCTCAGGTGGCTGGCGGCGCTACCCCGGCGGACGTACTCGACGTGAGGGTCGGCGCCGTCGACGGCACGCTCCTTGAAGATCAATCCGGTGGCATTCGCTGCATCACGTCGAACATGCCGGCAGTCGAGACCTTCGGCCTCCAGTGCCCGCTGCAGGAAGGTGCCGTTGTGATCCGCGCCGACCCGGCTGAGCCAGCGCACGTCGAAGCCCAGCCTCGAGAGTCCGATCGCGACATTGGTATCGGCGCCGGCGGTGCGGCGATGAAATCTCGTCACCTGGTCGAGCGGGCCTTGATCGTCGGCGATGAACATCGCCATCGCCTCGCCAAAGGTCAGGACATCGTAAGCGGTGCGGGAATCGGAACGGGGCATGGCGTCTCCTGTTGGGTGCAAGCACGCTTCGTCAAGAACGTGATGTGGAAAAAGAGTGGGAAGATGGCGTCCGGGAAGCCGGCGCGAAACGTCGCCCCGGCGATGTCACTGGCTTGGGGGCTTGTTCACGCCGCACTGGTGGCGCCGGTTCAGGATCTCCACCAGATGCTGGCGCTGGGCGTCGTCGATCGCTTCGCCCTGGGCCGTACCCAACTGGGTGGCAAGATCGACGCCATCGACCACCCGGACGTCGCGGCTGTCGCCGAGATGCTCGGTTTCATCATCGATCTCCCAGCCGGGCAGTACCAGTATGCCACTCACCGGCACGCTCAACTTGGCGTGACGAGCCAGCCACTGACGCAGCCAGACCGTCGAAAGCCGAACCTTGCGCAGGACCTGGCGCTCGTTCCAGCCGCGAAAGCGCAGGCGTTCGCTCTCCACCGAGACGGTATTGATGGGGCGGCCCTCGAGATCGAGCGGGAATTCGCGGGCCACCGTCTGGATCACGAACACGCCCTGCGGCGTCACCAGCACGTTGTCGATGGTGTAGGAGTCGGCGGGGAAGTCGTGGAACACGAAGTAGGGCTTGGCCAGCGGGCGAATCAGGTGATCCAGCGCCTGGCCCACCGCCAGTTCACAGGCGAGGCTGCGCGTCAGGCGGCGCACTCGCTGCACGTCGCGCAGGATCAAAAAGCAGAACAGCATCGCCAGCAGGGTGCTGACCACGCCGTACAGCGACCACTCCAGCCAGCTCTGCTCCTCGGCGAACAGCATCCGGCCCATGCCGTAGACCAGCGGCATCAGGGTGAGCGTCGGCGCCAGCGTGGCGTCGAGGAAGAACACCATGCGGGCCTTTTCCAGCCGGTCCCGGTGGGCCTGGGCAATTTCACGAATCGGCTTGCCGTCGTGCGGGGAGCGGAGACCGACGGTCTGCACGTCGCGCAGGGTGATCGCCACCAGCGCGGCGGCGCCCAGCGGGGCGAGAAAGATCAGCGGCAGCACGTACTCCAACCAGGCCATGAGCGGTTGTCCTTGCAGTGGCGTGGGCGGGAAGAGGCTTCATTCTAGCCGAGGTCGAGCGTGGTCTGCGATGTTGGAACGCCGTCGACGCAGATCCGGTTGCGTCCGGCATGCTTGGCCGCGTAGAGCGCCTGATCTGCCTGCAGCAGCCACTGCTCGTGGTTCATCATCAGCGGGCTCTTGGCGGCCACGCCGATACTGCAGGTGGGCATCCTGAGAAGCGGCGGCGGTGGCGGGTAGCGCCCCAGCCGCTGCTGGAAATGCTGAAGCCTGGCCATGGCCTGCTCCAGGGTGGTCGACGGCATCAGCAGGCCGAACTCCTCGCCACCGTACCGGCCGAGCAGCACGTCATCGCCGAACGACTGGCGCAGCAGAGCCGCCAGCGTACGCAGTGTCTGGTCGCCGATGCCGTGGCCATGTTCGTCGTTGATGCGCTTGAAGTGGTCGAGGTCGAGCAGCGCGATGGTGGCGGGCGAATCGGTTGGCAGGTGGGTCGCCACCTGGCCCTCCCAGAAGCGGCGGTTGAACAGCCCGGTCAAGCCGTCGGCGCGGCTCAGCTCCATCAGCGTCGTCTTCTGGCGGTTGAGCTTGCGGGCCTGGAGATAGGTGATGTAGCCGATCGCGAGGGGATAGATGATGATCATCGGCAGGCTGCAGAGCAGCACGGTCGACGACGGGACGACGTTGGGGAAACCCGGCACGATCACCCACATGCCGATCGCCGCACCGGCGGCCAGCAGAGCGAAACCCCGCAGCAGCATGCGTATCCCGCCAACCGCGATATTGTCGAGGCTGATCATCGTCAACACCACCACGGAGGGAAGTACATTGAAATGCATGGCCGCCGTCCAGAAACCGCCCAGCAGACTGTCGGCGCCGAGATTCCAGCGTTCGGCATGATAGGGTGAGGCGTGATACCTCGCCCGCCAATAGGCGAGATGGGACCAGAATAGGATCTGCAGGGCCCACAGCGTCCAGACCCAGGGCGGGGTCGGCAATTCGTGGAGCGCGCTGCCAATACACAGCCCGCCAATCAGGAGACCCAGGGTCCGTGGTGCGTAGATCCGTCTAGCGAGACGGATGCCTCTCAAACGCTTTTCGACCACAGGATCCAGAGGCGTATCGGGCATATCGGAAGCCACCGGCGTTCAGGACGCCTATGTTGTGTTCATGAATGGTAGCTTTCATATCTAACATCGATCGGTGGAAAACAGTATGCCCAACGACTCAATTCCGGACGTCGCGGCGCTGGCCGATTTCGTCGAGCGCCATCCGCGGCTGTTCGTGCTGACGGGTGCCGGTGTCAGCACCGACTCCGGTATTCCCGACTATCGCGATGCGCGGGGCGACTGGAAACGGCCGCCGCCGGTCAGCCATCAGGCGTTCATGGCGAGTCATGGCGTGCGCCAGCGCTACTGGGCGCGCAGTCTGGTCGGCTTTCGTGCCCTCGCCGGGGCTCATCCGGGGCAGGCGCACCGGGCGTTGGCGACGCTGGAGCGACAGTCGCGGATCACTTCGCTGGTGACCCAGAACGTCGATGGTCTGCATCAGCGCGCCGGTGCCCGCCGCGTCATCGACCTGCACGGCCAGGCCGACGTGGTGAAGTGCATGCGCTGCGACGCGACGATGATGCGCCATGCGCTCCATGATGAGCTGGCCCGCCTCAACCCGCAGTGGTTGTCGCTGACCGCGGAGGTGGGGCCGGACGGCGATGCCGATCTCGACGGCCACGATTTTTCGACCTTCCAGGTACCCGGTTGCCATCGTTGTCATGTCGGCATTCTCAAGCCGGACGTGGTGTTCTTCGGCGACAACGTTCCCAAGCCACGGGTCGAACGGGCCTTGGCTGCCCTCGAGGCGGCGGCGGGGATGCTGGTGATCGGATCGTCGTTGATGGTCTATTCCGGGTTCCGCTTCGCTCGTCGGGCGGCCAGGGACGGCAAGCCGATGGCCTGCGTCAATCTCGGCGTCACCCGGGCCGACGAGCTGTTCGCGCTCAAGATCGCGGCGCCGATCGGACCGACGCTGATGGCACTGGTCGATGCACTGGAACGGCGGCGGGGTGGCATGATTCCGGAACGAGAGAACCCGGCCTCGGCCGGGTTCTGATGTCGCAGTTGGTGTCGGACGCTCACTGGCGCGTCGGTGGCGCCATGAACTCCGGGCCCACCGGATCCTTCACCTGTTTCGACAGAATCGCGTCGATATCCGCCATGTCCTCCTCGCTCAGCTGCCAGCCGGTAATGTCGCCCAGCGGATCGACCTGGTCCGGCTTGCGTGCGCCCCACAGCGCGACGACGTTGGGCGAACGATCCAGGATCCAGCGCACCGCCAGTGCCAGCACGCTCTTGTCGTGGCGGGTGCGAGCCAGCTCCGTCAGCGCGTCGACGGCGGCCAGATACTGGGCAAAGCGCGGTGGCTGGAACTTGGGATCCTTGTTGCGCAGATCGTCGCCGCTGAAGCGGTAGTCCGAGTGCATCTTGCCGGTGAGCAGCCCCCGACAGAGCGCGCCGTAGGTCAGCAGCGTCAGGTCGTTGTTCTCTGCGTAAGGCAGGATCTCGCCGTCGATGTCGCGCTCGAACAGGTTGTAGGGCGGCTGCAGCGTATGTAGTGGCGCCGAGCGGCGAAAGGTGTCGCACTGCTCGGGGGAGAAGTTGCTCACGCCGATCGCCCGGATCTTGCCTTCGCGGTGGAAGCGCGCCATCGCCGTGGCGGTCTCCTCGAGGTCGACCAATGGATCCGGCCAGTGAATCTGGTAGAGATCGATATGATCGGTTCGCAGTCGCCGCAGCGAGTCGTCGAGCTCCTTCTCCAGGCGTTTGGCGGTGGCGTTGCGGGCCAGGGTGTTGTCGTCGTACCACTCGAGACCGGCCTTGGTCGCCAGCACCAGCTTGTCGCGCTGGTCCGACTGGGCAACCGCCTTGCCGACGACCTCCTCCGAATGGCCGAAGCCGTACGCCGGAGCGGTATCGATCAGGTTGACGCCCCGGTCGATGGCGGCGTGGATGGTACGAATCGCGTTGGGATCGTCGGTGCCGCCCCACATGCGCCCACCCATGGCCCAGGTGCCGAGGCCGATGCGCGAGGTGACGATGTCCGTGCCCGGTAATGTCAGTGTTTCCATCCTGCCCTCCTTGGTGGCGAAGCGAAGCCCTACAGAGTGAGGCGCCAGCCCGACCGCCACAAGCCGTACCTTCGGTGGGTGGTCTCTTCAGTGCGTCGGCGCTGCGCCGGTGGTCGTGACCGGAATATCGGGTTCGGCGGCGTCACCGTCGCCGAATACCGAGACCGGTTCGGGATTCAGGTAGAGAATACGGTCGTCGTCGCGAATCTGCGCGCTGAGACGATAGAGATCGTCGTGATCGATCGCCTCGGCTGCGTACTGCAGCGTGACTGGAATCGGCAGTCGCCCCAGCTGTTCGTAGCGACTGCTGGCCAGGACGTCGCCGGTGGAAATGTCCTTCAGCTGAACCTCCAGTACCGCGGATTCGGGCAACGTGACCGGCTTGTCGGCAACCACGCGAGCCGCCAGCGTGTCGAACTGGGGGCCGCTGGCGCAGCCTGCCAGCATCCCGAGTGCCAGTGCGGCAGTGCCGAGTCGGAGCGAGCGTGAAGCGTTGGACGAGAACATCGAATCCCCTCGAAGATTGAGCGTTGAAGCGTGCGATAAGGGTGGGACAAGGGAACACGGCCTAAATTCCACGCGCCGGACAAGGTGCCGGAGTCCCTCGGGCTCACCCCCCGGCGAGCTTGACCTTGTAGCCTCGCGATTCCAGCTCGCGCTTGAGTACGTCGCGATGGTCGCCCTGGATCTCGATCACCCCATCCTTGATCGCACCGCCCGTCCCGCAGCGTTTCTTGAGCGTCTTGGCCAGCATCTTCAGCGCTTCGCTGTCCAGCGGCACGCCTTGAATCGTCGTCACACCCTTGCCCTTGCGGCCGCTGGTCTCGCGCCGGATACGAACGATGCCGTCGAGCGCGGCGATCCGTTCGGCCTCCTCCCGGGCCCGGCATTCGCACTCGGCGACAGGCCGACGGCAGTCGGGACAGGTCTCGCCATGTTCGGTCGAATAGACCAGGCCACGCAGTTGATCCTGTAACGAAGGCATGAAAACTCCGATAAGACGTGAAAAACACATGATAACGCGGCCATCCGGCCGGTAACGAGCGATCCGAAACGATCGCGGCCCGAGCCAGGGGCTCGGGCCGCGATCATCGCCGTAGGCGGTGGAACCTCCAGTAGTGGCCGTCGCCGAGTGCGCTTGGTCGAGCCGCTAGAGGTTGCCGACCGCGAGGGCCGGGATCAACTTGTCGATCACCGCCGGCAATTCGCGCATGTCGCGAATTTCGATGGCCTCTGACGGGGAGGGCTCGAGGTCGGGGAAGCGATTGATATGGACGACCCGCATGCCCGCGGCCAGCGCGGCGCGGACGCCCACCTGGGCATCGTCGATCACGATGCAGTCGGCGGGTTCGAAGCCCATGTCGCGGCCGGCATGCAGGAACAGGCCCGGTGCCGGCTTCCAGCTGCCCACGGTGTAGGCGCTGTAGATATGATCGCCGAAGAAGCCACGCAATCCGGTGCTGTCCAGCGCTCGCCGAATCTTGGCCTCGGGCCCGTTGGACGCGACGCAGCGCGGCAGGGCTCCGAGCGCGTCGAGCGCTTCCGGTACGCCAGCGATGGGCACGAGCTCGTCGACCATGCGCTCGTGCATCTCCTGGCGCATCGCCGTCTCGATTCGCTGGCGAACGGAATCCTCGAGGCGTCCGTGCAGTCGTTCCAGATGGGAGACGATGCTGGCGAAACGCGCGCCACGAAATTCCGTCAGATAGTCATTGGGCTGGAAGGGTAGGCCCGCCTGATTGAGATACTTCGCCATGATCTCGGCGAGGAGGGGTTCGCTGTCGACCAGAGTGCCGTCGCAATCGAAAAGCAGGCAGAGGGGATCGGGCATGGTGGGTCGCCTCGAGGGCGCTGTCAGTGGATGTGACGCCGGCCTTGGGTGAAACTGGCCGCTGCGGTTGACTCCAGTTCTCTGATTATCGGCCCCGTGATCGAAGACTGTAGGATTACGGAACACTGTTTTTAATCTATCTTGCAACTTTAGTCGCCCCGGCTGGAAATCACAAGCCGGAGCGAACGAGTCCCCAGAAATTGCACACTTTTTGATCGCCCTGTCTCAGCCCGCGTCCGGGCCGAAAGTCTGGGGTAGGTAGAGGACCAGGTCTGGGAAGGCGATCAGCAGGCCGATCACCACCAGCATCACCAGCAGATAGACCATCGTGGTACCCAGTGCCTTGAGCAGGGGGATGCCGCCGATCTTGGCCGAGATCATCAGGCACAGGCCGTAGGGCGGCGTGATCAGGCCAAGGCCGAGCGCCATGACGCTGATCACGCCGAACTGCAGCGGATCGACGCCCGCCTGGGCCGCCAGCGGTTGGAAGATCGGGGCCAGAATCGCCATCGCCGGCAGCGAATCCATGAAGGTGCCGACCAGCAGCATGACGATGGTGGCGATGATCAGCAGGGTGGTCGGGTCGGTGATCTCGACGCCAGCCATCAGTTGCGGCGGGATGCGGTAGAAGCTGATCAGGTAGCCGAAGATCGCGGCGCCCACCAGGCTGAACAGCGACAGCGAGCAGAGCCGGACGGTGTCGGTCGAGGCGTCCAGCACGCTCTTGAAGGTCAGCTCGCGGTAGACGATGGAACCCAGCAGCAGGGCATAGAGCACCGCCATCACCGCCGCCTCGGTTGGCGTGACGATACCGAGGGTAATGCCACCGATGATCAGCACCGGGATGCCAGCGGCGAGCAGGCCATCCTTGCCCGAACTGGCCAGTTGCTTGAGCGTGGCCCGCTTGCGCGTCGGCACGTCGTAGCGGCGCACGTAGCCCAGGTTGAGCAGCAGTTGTGCCACCGCGATCAGGACCCCGGGAACGATGCCCCCCAGGAACAGGCCGGCGATCGAGGTGCTGGTCAGCGCGCCCCAGACGATCATGTTGATCGACGGCGGAATGATGATGCCCATCACCGACGAGGCCGCGGTGACCGCGACACTGAAATGGGTCGGGTAGCCCTCTTTCTTCATCGCCGGGATCAGCACCGTACCGATGCCGGCACTGTCCGCCGTCGAGGATCCCGAAACCCCGGCGAACAGCATGCTCACCAGTACGTTGACATGGGCCAGTGCCCCTTTGACGTGGCCGACCAGATTGAGACACAGCGTGATCAGGCGATCGGTGATCCGGGCCGCATTCATCAGGTTGCCGGCGAGCAGGAACAGCGGGACCGCCAGCAGCACGAACGAATCCATGCCGTAGTACATGCGCTGGAACATGATCCAGGGGACGAGACGTGGGTCGAGCACGATGATCGAGAATGACGTCAGCACCAGCGACATGGCGATGGGGACGCCGAGAATGATGAATACGCCGAGCAGCACGAACAGGAGCCACGGCAGCAGGGGTAACCAGTCGGTGGGCATCATGATCGGTTCTCCGGGGTATCGAGTGTCTGCGTCGGGGGGGCGGCCCCCAGCTCATCTATCTCGGAAGGGGTGTCCAGCTCGCGTTCCATGGCGTCGACGCCGTGGCGCATCGTCAACAGCAGGCGCTGCAGACTGAACAGCACGATCAGCACGCCGCTGACGAAGAAGGTCGAATAGGTCACCACCATCGGCAACTGCGAGGCGCTGGCGATGCGGTCGAAGCCGGAGAGCAGGAAGCCGAAGCCGAAGACGACGAAGATCATGCCCACCAGCAGACAGGCGACGTCGCGAATCACTCGCGTTATCCGGTCCGGTCGGGAACCGCGCGGAAATGCCTCGAGCACGAAGTGGTCGGCATGCAGCACCCCGATCGAGGTGCCCAGCATGATCATCCACTGGAAGGCGAAACGGCTCATCTCCTCGGTCCAGTAGAGTCGCGGCATGAAGCCCAGATTGCGGCTCGCGATCTGATAGACGATCAGCACGATGAAGCTGGCCAGCAGCAGCAGCAACACGCCATTGAGGAAGCGCTCCAACTGACGGTTGACGCGGCCCAGGGTCATTGCGAATGCCATGAGGTGCTCCTCAATCCGTGTTGATGATGAGTTCGTAAAGATCGCGTAGCCCCATGTCGTCGATGACCCGCCCCAGCGGTTCGGCGACGATCTGCTGCATGCGCTGGCGGTCCATGGGATAGAAAGTGGCACCTTCCTCTTTCAGCTTGTCGCGGGACTCCTTGTCGAGCCGGATCTGCAGGTTGCGCGCGTACTGCTCGCTCTCGTCGGCAGCCGCCTGCACCGCCTGCCGCTGGTCCGGTGTCAGCGACTCCCAGGTGTCGTCGGAGATCGTCAGCAAGCGTACGGTGATGTCGTGCTCGGAGAGCCCGATATAGGGCGCGACCTCGTGGAAGCGCATGCGGTAGATCCACTCCGCTTCGTTGAGCAGGCCGTCGATGGCGCCGAGCTGCAGGCCGGTGTAGATCTCCTTGTAGGCCATCACCGTCGGCTGGGTGCCCAGCGCCGCCCAGGCGGTGATGACCGGACGGGTCGGATTGGTGCGCAGCTTCATGCCCTGGAGCGCATCGAGATTCTCGAGCGGTCGCGTGCTGACGATCTGGCGCGTGCTCCCGCCGTAGTAGGCAAGCACCTTGACCCCGGTCTCCTCTTCGATACGCCGGGCGATTTCCCGGCCCGGCTCGCCATCCAGCACGTGACGCCAGTGGTCGAGATCGCGATACAGGAAGGGAATCGAGAAGATGGTGGCGGTGTGCGAGAACTCCGAGATCAGGCCCGGATTGACGATCGAGAGGTCCAGCGCGCCCGCGGTCTGCTGCTCGAACATCTCGGTTTCGTGACCCAGCACCGAGTTGCTGTAGATACTGACCGTCAGGTCACCGCCGGTCTTCTCCTCCAGCAGCTGCTTGAAGCGCTCCGCACTGAGGTGATAGGCGGTATCCTCGGTGGCGCCATGGCCGAAGATCAGCTCGCGAGCCTGGGCGGCGGGAACGATGGCGACGAGCGCCGTCAGCGCCATTGTCGTCAGCAGAACGGTGGCTAACCCGCGAAAGGCCGGGGGGCGATGGTTCATGTCGACTCCTGCGTGACAGCGGATGAAATTCGGGAACTGGCGCGAATCACCAGGGGGGCCTCGAGCACGATGCGCTGTCGCTCGCCTTCGGGATGGGCTATTCGCTGTATGGCCAGTTCGGCAGCGTTCCGGCCGATCGCGCGAGGATGCGTCGCGATGCTGCTCAGCGCGGGCTCGGCGAGGGCGGCTTCCTCGATGTCGTCGACGCCGATCACCGCGCAATCCCGTCCCGCGTGAAGCCCGAGATGCGACAGCGCCAGCAGGGCGCCGAGCGCGACCAGGTCGTTGTGGCAGATCAGTGCGGTAGGCGCAGTGTCGCCGCGCAGCAGCGCCAGGGCTCGCTCGCGTCCCGCGCAACGGGTCAAGGGTCCGCGGTCGACGCTCGCCAGCTCGTCGAGACCGGCTTCGTGCATGGCGTGTCGATAGCCCGCGAGGCGCTCCCGATCGGCGGAGTGATCGGCAATGCCCGCGAGCAGCGTGATGCGGCGGTGTCCCTGAGTGACGAGATGACGGACGGCATTGATGACGCCGGCGCGGAGGTCGGCACCGACATAGTCTCCGAGCGGCGATTGGCCGACGTGGCGCATGACCTCGATACAAGGCATGCCCCAGTCGGCGATCGCCTCGATCGAAGACGCCGGCGTCTCTTCTGCCGGGCATAACAGCAAGGCGTCGACGCGATGCTCACGCATGCGAGCGAGAAAACGCGCCTGACGATCCAGGCTGTCGCCGCTGCTGGCCAGAAAGGGGATGTAGTCGGCGGCCTGTAGGGTTTCGTCGATCCCCGCCATCAAGGCACCGAAGAACGGGTTGGCGATATCGTGGACAACGACGCCGACGGTGGCGGTGCGCGAGCTTCTCAAGGTCGCCGCGCCGCGATTGTAGACGTAGCCCAGCGCGACGGCGGCTTCCTGCACCCGCTTGCGGGTTGCCCCCGCCACCAGTTCACTCTCTTGCATCACCAGCGATACGGTCGAGCGAGACACGCCAGCATGGGCAGCGATGTCCTTGAGCGTCACGCGAGTTCGAGCAGTGGATACCATCGTGGCCCCGTTTTTGGATCGATCCAAAAGTGTCGGAAAGACTAGTGCGCCACGACGATGTCGCCTATCCCCCTTTGGTGGTATATCGCCTTACCGGCAGTCGGGATCCCCGATGGAAAGCCCCGGTCGAATAGTCGAGGCGCCATCGAGAACGTGGTCGTGAGGTCAGTCGAAGCGGCCTGCCCAGGCTTCCTCGTTGAACGGGCTGAGCGGACGCTTGCCATCCAGCGCCAGCATGATGTTGTCCACGGCACGCTGCGCCATCGCCGTGCGCGTCTCATGGGTGGCGGAGCCGATATGCGGCAGGGCGACGACATTGGACATCCTGGGCAGCGGAGAGTCCGCCTGCAGCGGTTCCTGTTCGAACACGTCGAGACCGGCGCCACGGATCTGGCCGCTGGTCAGGGCATCGATCAGCGCCGCCTCATCGACCACCTGACCGCGGGAGATATTGATGAAAATGGCGCTTTCGCGCATCAGCCCGAACTCGCGGGCGCCGATGAGCTGGCGGGTCTCCGGGGTCAGCGGCACGATCGCGCAGACGAAATCGGATTGCTGCAGCAGTTCGTCCAGCTCGCAGTGGCGGGCGCCCAGTTCCGCCTCCAGCGCCGGCTTGGGCGAAGCGTTGGAGTAGAGAATCTTCATGCCGAAGCCGAGGGCGCCGCGGCGAGCCACGGCCTGGCCGATGCGACCGAAACCGACCATGCCCAGCGTCTTGCCATGGACGTCGCTGCCGAACTGCTCGGGCCCGATGCTCGCTTTCCAGTCACCGCGCTTGACGAATTCGGCCAGCTCTACCACCCGCCGAGCGGTCGACATGATCAGCGAGAAGCCGGTATCGGCGGTGGTCTCGGTGAGCACGTCCGGGGTATTGCAGAGCAGAATGCCGCGCCGGGTCAGCTCATCGACCGGGTAGTTGTCCACTCCCACCGAGATACTGGCGACCGCCTCCAGGTTGGGGGCGGCGTCGAGCAGTGCCGGCGTCAGGGTGACCCCGGCACCGATCAGACCGTGGGCCTCGCCCAGGGCTTCGCGAAACGCCGGATCGTCGGGCGACTCGAGCTTGCCGAAGTAGTCGACGTGAAAGCGTTCGCGTAGCTGCTCGAGTTGCTGGTCGTTGAGGCGGCGGTACGCCAGGATGCGCTTGCTCATGAAAGACTCTCCGGCTGAAGGATGGATGATGTCCACGGGCGACGATGTCGATGTCTGCCACGGTGGGGGACGGACGAGCTTACCGACAAATCCGGCTCCCCGAGGCGGCGCTTCGACGAAAGTCTAGACCAGTGAGCCAGGGGAGGCGGGACCGGGAGTGTGGCCGAAAGCCTTGAGCGGCGTCGCCTGGAGGCATCGAAGTGGGGTTGACGGGTGGCGCTGGCGACGGAACGTTGTAATGTGGAAGCACTGTTGGTGATGACGCGAGGCGTGGTGATGCAAGCGGATGTTCTGGTGCTGGGGGCTGGCATGATCGGCGTGTCGACGGCGCTGCAGTTGCAGCGCCGTGGCAGGCAGGTGGCGTTGATCGATCGGCGGGCGCCGGGGGAGGAGACTTCCTATGGCAACGCCGGACTGATTCAGCGCGAGGCCGTCGAGCCCTACCCGTTTCCCCACGACAGCCGCATGATCTTCAAGGTCATGCGCAAGGGCGGCATCGACGTCAACTATCACCCGCTGGCGCTGCCCAGGCTGGCTTCGCCGCTGGCGCAGTACTGGTGGTGGTCGTCGCCGTCTCGCTACGCCCGGGTCGCACGTGAATACAGCCGGCTGATCGAGCACTGCCTGAGCGAGCACGATAGCCTGATTCGAGAGGCGGGTGCCGATGCGCTGGTGCGCCAGACCGGCTGGCGCACGGCGTTTCGGACACCGAGCGCCATGGCCCAGGGCATCGCGCACGCCGAACGGCTGCAGCGGGAATATGGCGTCGAGCATACGGTCGTCGACGGCGCCGAGCTCGGTCGGTTGGAACCGGGGCTGAGACATCCCATGGCTGGGGCGGTGCACTGGACCCAACCCTGGTCGGTACGCGATCCCGGTGCCCTAGTCGCCAGTTATGCCGACCTTTTCCGGCAGCGTGGCGGCCATTTCGTCAACGGTGACGCGACGACGCTGGCGCAACACGGTAAGGGCTGGCGCGTTACCACCCAGGACGGTGTGATCGATGCCGAACAGGCGGTCATTGCGCTCGGTCCCTGGGCGGATACGCTGACCCGGCGGCTGGGGTATCGCCTGCCGCTGTTCGTCAAGCGCGGTTATCATCGCCACTACACGATGCGGAAGCCGCTCAGCATGGCGATGCTGGATGCGGAAAACGGCATCATGCTGGCGCCGATGAACCGCGGGCTGCGCATCACCACGGGCGCCGAATTCGCACGTCTGGATGCCCGCGCCACCCCGCTGCAGTCCGGCAGGGCCGAGGTCGCGGCGCGCCAGATTCTCGAGCTCGGCGAGGCGGTCGAAGCCGCCTCCTGGCTGGGGGCTCGCCCCTGCACCAGCGACATGAAACCGATCATCGGCCCGGCGCCAAGACACCCGGGGCTGTGGCTGCACTTCGGGCACGCCCATCAGGGCTTCACCCTGGGGCCGGCATCCGGGCGGCTGCTGGCGGAAATGATCTGCGGCGAGACACCCTATGTCGACCCCGCGCCCTACGCCGCGACGCGGTTCTGAGCGCAGGCCGCAAGCGTACACCCAAGAGGTCAGGCGTGCGCGCGGTGGGGTCGCTTGATCAACTGGCGGAATTTCGGCAACTGCCGGGCGATGGGCGGAATGCGCAGAATCATCAGCAGCGCGCCGACAGCGGCATAGAGGCTCCACTGCTCCAGGTCGGCCCGAACCACCCACAGGAAGTGCAAAAGCCCCAGGCCTAGCACCAGATAGACGATCTTGTGGAGGGTCTTCCAGCGCTTGCCGAGCTTGCGCATCGACCATTTGTTGGAGGTCACGCCCATCACGATCAGCCCGGCGAGGGCGAGCATGCCGACGATGATGTAGGGACGGCGAACGATCTCGCTGCCGAGGCGTGACAGATCCAGGCCGAGAATGAAGACGGCATAGCAGAACAGGTGGAGCACGGCGTAGGCGAGCGTCCACAGGCCGAGCTGGCGCCGGATCAGGGTGAAGCCTTTCCAGCGCGTCAACTTGGTCAGCGGCGTCAGGGAGAGAGTCAGCAGCAGCATCCACAGAATGCCCTGACCGATGTTGAGCAGCAGGTATCTCCCCGGCTCCGGCCCGGCCGCGTTGATCGCGACCTGGTAACTCCACCAGCCCAGCGGCGCCAGCGCGGCGATGAACACCACGATGCGCCAGAGCGTCAGCGTATAGCGCGGCATCGCCATCAGAAGTTCTTCCTCAGATCCATGCCCTGATAGAGGCTCGCGACCTCGTCGGCGTAGCCGTTGAACATGCGGGTATCGATGATGTTGGGATTGAACAGGCTGTTGGGCAGCCGGCGCTCGGTGGCCTGGCTCCAGCGCGGATGATCCACCTGCGGATTGACGTTGGCGTAGAAGCCGTACTCGTCAGGGGCAATCGCCTGCCAGGAGTTGACCGGCTGCTGCTCGACCAGCGAGATGCGCACGATCGACTTGATGCTCTTGAAGCCGTATTTCCACGGCACGATCAGGCGGAAGGGCGCGCCGTTCTGATTGGGCAGCTCGCGGCCATACATGCCAAGGCCGAGAATCGCCAGCGGATGCATCGCCTCGTCCATGCGCAGGCCTTCGGTGTAGGGCCAGTCGATCAGCGCGAACGAGGAGTTCTGCCCCGGCATCTGCTCCGGTGCGACCAGGGTCTCGAACTTGACGTACTTGGCTTTCGAGGTCGGCTCGGCACGCTGGATCACGTCACCCAGCGGAATGCCCAGCCACGGGATCACCATCGACCACGCCTCGACGCAGCGCAGCCGGTAGATGCGCTCCTGCAGTCGAGAGGGCTTGACGATATCCTCGAGGGCGAAGCGCCCGCCGTTGTTGACCTCGCCGTCGATCACCACGCTCCACGGCTGGGTCTTGAGCGAGTCGGCATTGCGGGCAGGGTCGCTCTTGCCGGTGCCGAACTCGTAGAAATTGTTGTAGTGGGTGGCGTCTTCGAAGGGCGTCAGCTTGTCCAGTTTCGGGTCGGCGGGGACCACGCTGTCCCACTCGGCATTCTCGAGCTTGGGGCCGAACCAGTCCGGCGGATTGCCGGCCGGTACGTCCTGGTAGTCGGAAGCGGCGGCCTGGGCGCGACCGGCCAGCGCCAGCCCCGCACCGACGCCGATCACGCCGCCCATGAAGCGGCGACGCGAGAGATAGACCGATTCCGGGGTGACGTCCGATTCGCGCAGGTCGCCGGGCTTGGCAATCTTGATCAACATGATGAGTCTCCAACCGCCAACAGTGGCATGTCGTGGATACGCTGGCAGCGCGCGGCTGGATGCGTACCGCTTCACTCGCCGCGCGCCGCGAGTTGCAGCTCGCGTCTCGTATGACGTTCAGTCTAGGTGATCTATTCCCGGCTCCGGAGCAAAAAATCGCGGCCCGCTCAGATCACGCCCAGCCAGCGCCACCAGCCGAAGTCGAGCGGCCACAGCAGCACGATGGTGATCAGTGCCAGCGGCACCGTGATCCGCATGGCCTGACGAATGGTCACGCCGGAGGTGAGCAGGCCGATGATCAGGGGTGGCGACTGATAGGGGAATACCACGGTCGAGAAGCCGATCACCTGGGACATCACCACGGCCGATGGCGACCATCCGGTGACGTCGGCCAGCTGCGGCGCCAGGGGTGTCATCACCGCGGGCACGCCGGGTAGCGTGACCAGCATGCCCAGTATCGTGGCGATCACGGCGAGCCAGGTGAAGTTACCGGCGGTCGATTGCGGTGACAGCGGCAGCACGTCGAGCAGCCGACCGGCGATCGCCTCGCCCAGCCCGCTCTGATGCGCCAGCGCCCCTAGGCTGACGATCCCCGCCACGTAGATGAATGGCTCGAGATTCATCTGCTGGAGGGGACGGGCCGGCAGCAGGCCACTACCGGGGAACAGGCAGGCCAGGGCCACCAGCATGCCGATCCAGGCCGGAGAAATGCCGTGCCAGGCATCGGTCATCCACATCAGCACGGCAAAGCCCAGCAGCACGCCCATCAGGTTGCCGCCGCGCCCCAGCCGGGAAGGTGCCTCGGCCGTGAACGGTGACGGTGGCGCCGCGCGGAACTGCCACAGGATCAACGCCATGATCAGTGCCCACTTGAGCAGCCCCAGCACGGGAAAGTGCAGCAGCAGGTATTCGCCGTAGCTGGGCGAATACCCGAGAACCGCTTCGCTGGCGCCCATCAGCACATTGTTGGGCACGTTGGCCGGCAGGATCGTGAAGGTGGGCAGAAAGCTCGACATGATGCCGCTGAGCAGGATGCCGATGCGGCCTGGATCGCCCGGCGCGTAGCCGAAGCGGTCGACCAGCATCAGCAGGATCGGCACCAGCAGCACGATCCGGCCCATCGCCGACGGCATGAAGAACGACGCGATCAATCCTAGCAGACCGATCCCCACGACCGCCTGTGGATAACCCGAGGCGAGGTGGGGGCCGATCCTCGCAGCGACGCGCTCACCCAGGCCGGTGTGATTGATCGCGGCGCCGATCACCATGCCCGAGAACACCAGCCAGGTCGCAGCCGACTCGAAACCGGCGAATGCCGTCGAGGCCGGGGCCACCTTGGCCACGGTGCACAGGGTGAAGAAGATCAGTGCGGTCAGCCATTGCGGCAGCCAGCCGGTGGCCCACAGGCCGATGCAGAGCACCACGACGATACCGGCCTGCAGTACCGAGCCGTCGGCGCTTCCCAGCAACAGCCAGCCCAGGGCGCCCAGCAGGGCCAGTAACGACACGCCCTGACGCCAGGGAGGAGCGGTAACCGAGGAGGAGATCATGGCGGTTCCAGAAACGAGCGAGGCGGCAGTATACCAGCGCCTCGAGAGGGTGGCGGATCGACTACGCTAAGCGGGGGGCCGTCTGGCAACGATCGGGAGGAGAGATGACGACGGGAGCGATGGCGACGCTCTGCCTGAGTGGCGAGTTGATGAACAAGCTCGAGGCGATCGCGCGGGCCGGGTTCGATGGCGTGGAGATTTTCGTCGACGACCTGCGGTCGAGCGGGCTGTCGCCGCGGCTCGTCGGCGATCGCTGCCGCGAACTCGGCTTGACGGTCGTGGCGCTGCAGCCCTTTCGCGATGCCGAGGCGCTACCGCCCGAGCTGCATCGAAAGAGGCTGGACCAGGCCAAGCGCCACTTCGATACCCTGGCCGAACTCGGTGGGGACTTTCTGCTTGCCTGCAGCAACACGCGGGAGGAGGCCGATCACGATCATGGCCGGGCAGCCGAAACCCTGCACGAACTGGCCGAGCTGGCTGCCGCAAGAGAGATGCGGATCGGGTTCGAGGCGCTGGCCTGGGCTCGCCATCTCTTCGATTATCGCGATGCCTGGAAGATCGTCCGTCAGGCGGATCATCCGGCGCTCTCCATCGTGCTCGACAGCTATCACATTCTTGCCCGGGAGCTGGAACTGGAAACCCTCGCCACGATCCCGGGCGACCGGATCGGCCTGGTGCAGCTGGCCGACTCGCCGTGGCCGCGAGGGCAGGACCTGCAGGCGCTGAGTCGCCATCGACGCGCCTTCCCCGGCGACGGCGAGCTGCCCATCGACGCCTTCATGACCGCACTGGAACGGACCGGTTACTCGGGGCCGCTGTCACTGGAAATCTTCAGCGACACGCTCGATGTCACGCCGACGGGCATGGCTGCCCTGCAGGGCAAGCAGGCGCTGGAGTCGCTGCGCTCCCCGAGGGGCTAGGTGAGCGGGCTCGCGCTAGACGAACCACAGATGGCTCAGCCAGATACCCAGCGCCAGCGTCAGTGCAGAGAGTATCGTCGCCATCACCATCGCCGCCGTACCCAGCTCGCCGAAGCCGTAGCGCTGGCCAAGCAGCGGGTACATCGAGAGCATCGGCGCACAGGCGAAAACGATGGCGGCGGTGGCGAAGACCGGATCGAGCCCCGGGACCAGCAGTATCATCAGCAGCACGCAGAGTGGGTGCAGGGTGAGCTTGGCGAGCGCGACTCGGGTCACGCGCTTGACCATGCCGCGCACGCGCAGGCCGCACAGCGTGCCGCCGATCACGAACAGCGCCACCGGTGACGATGACGCGGCGAGCATCTCCAGCACCCGGGCGATCGGTGCCGGCGGATGCAGGTCCAGCGAGGCGAGCAGCGTGCCCACGGCGATGGCGATGATCAGGGGGTGGCGCAGAACGCGCACGACCACCGGTTTCACCGTCTCCCAAATGCCGCTGCGGGCCTGACGGCCGAGCTCGGCGAGCACCAGCGCCGTGGGAATCACCAGCAGGTTCTCGATCAGCATGTTCAGCGCCAGGGCGATACCCGCCGCGGGGCCGATGACCAGCACCGCCACCGGATAACCGATGAAACCGCTGTTGGAGGCCGAGGTGCCGAGTGCATACATCGCCCGGCGCTCCAGCGGCGCGTTGCCGCGCAGCGTCACCAGCAGGAAGGTGATGGCGAAGGCGAGCCCGGAACCGAGCCCATAGACGAGCAGGTAGGGTACGTTGAAGACTTCGTCCAGCGGGCGCTGCAGCAGTGCCTGGATCACCAGCGCGGGCAGGGCGATGTTGATCACGTAGCGGCCCATGCCCTGGATGTGCGTCTTGTTCACGGCCCGCTTGAGCACGGCCAGGTAGCCGATGCCCAGCAGGATGAAGATGGGGATGATGGCGCCGAGGATGGTATTCACGAGGCTCTGATCACTACGAATTAGACTTAAGTCTAGTAGCATGAGCGTCGGACGGGCCACCGGCAAGTGGATTCACTCGAGGGTGCCCGTCCTCCGCGATCAGCGGATGTCCCCGGTCAGCGCTGCCAGCCGATCACCTCCAGTGCCCGCTGTCGGTTTGCCTCGCTGGCTTGGCTGAGCAGGCTCCCGCCCACGCACACGATCAGATTGAGCAGCAATCCCCACAGGCCACTGTAGACGCCCAGCGGACGGTAGCCGGCGAAGGTGAAGACGGCGGCCAGGATGGTGCCGGCGAGCATGCCGGTGAATACCGCCTGGGTATTGAGTCGGCTCCAGTAGAGGCCGAGGATCAGCGCCGGCGCGGTCTGGATCAGTACCTCGAACTTGAGCACGAAGATCTGATAGAGCGTTCCCGGTGGATACCAGGCGATCAATACCAGTACGACGACGGCGGCCACGCCCACCAGCTTGCCTACCAGGATCTTGCGCGACTCATCGGCGCCGGGCGCGATGTAACGTCCGTAGAGGTCGTTGGAGACGATCGACGAGAACGTCAGCAGTACCGAGTCGGCCGTCGACACGATGGCCGCAATCACACCGCCGAACAGCAGCACCATCGCCCAATAGAAGAAGGCGTTCTGATTGGCCAGCGCGTTGGCCATCATACCCACCAGTTGCTCGGACTCCGCGGTGGTCAGGTCGGGAAAGGCGGAGATGCCGATGATCCCGACCATGAACACTACCCCGGCGGTCAGAAACGGCATGTAGGCCATGCGGATGAAGGAGCGCTTGAGCGTACGCTCGCTGCGAGCCGCGAAGATCCGCTGGAAAGCGTGCGGGTAGATCGCCGCGCCGATACCCACCAGCACCAGCAGACAGAACCAGGTGGTGAGGCTACCCCCGCTTGGCGCACCCAGTTTCTCCGGCGCCTCGGCGATCATCGTCTCGGCTGCCGTCGGCAACCCGCCGAGGTAGATCAATGAGCCGATCAGCAGCGTGAACACCCCGAACAGCAGGGCGATGCCCTGGATCGTGTCGGTGTAGGCCACCGAGCGCATGCCACCCAGCCAGCTATAGGCGACCATGATCACGATGAAGAACACCACGCCGACCTGATAGGGAATCGTGCCACCGGTCAGGCCGGATACGCCCTGGCCGATGGCGACGAACTGCTCCAGCAGATAGTTGCCGAGACCGTAGAGCATTAGGATCGCGGCCAGGATCGTGACCTTCTTCGAACGGAAACGCAGATCGATCCAGTCCACCGGCGTCAGCAGGTTGAAGCGTCGGCCCAGCGCATAGAGCCTGGGTGCGAACAGCAGATAGACCATGATGATCATGATGAAGAACGGTACGGAAACCAGGTATTGGTAGCCGAGCCGGTAGGCCGTGGGCGGGTAGCCGACCACGGTGTTGCCGCTGTACTGAGTGGCGAAAAAGGTGAAGAACAGCACCATGACCCCGAGGCCACGTCCGCCCAGGTAGTACTCGTCGAGGCTTTCACGAACCTTGCGATTGCGCAGGAAAGCGAAGATGCCCACGGCCAGCATCAGGCCGCCGTAGAGCATCAGCACCAGGATGCCGGACCATCCGCTGAAGGCCAGTTCCACTTCCATCGTCAGGGCTCCTCGTCTTCGTCGGCGCCGGTCTCCCATTGCGTCTTCACCACCCAGGTGATGAAGATCGACAATGCCAGCGAGGCGAGCAGGATGATCAGGGCCCAGTAGGGGACGCCGAAGAATAGCGGCGACCAGGAGCCGGCGGGGAAATACCAGGGATTGATCAGGGCGAACAGAATGACGAAGCCGATCCAGACCAGCGGCTTCTTGACCGGTTCACTGACTCTTCTTTTCATCAAGGCACCTCGATGGCGTGCACGATGGCGACACGAATTCGGCGCGGCGGCGCGACAGCAAACGAGGGACTATAGCCAGCCGCGGCGACGGCTGGCCATTACCGGTTGGCAAAGCGAGGCTTCGTCTATGGCGAAGCAGTGCGACGTTGGTCGTAAGGGGTTTCGGGGCGGGCGATGGTCAGCGGCCGGGGCTCGATCGCGTCATGCCCCTCGCTTTCGCAGCATCCACGCCGCGCCCACGGCGGAGAGCAGGCAGCCGGCGGCCAGGTAGATCGCGACCGGCGTCCAGCTGCCAGCGTAGAAATCCACCAGCGCGGCGGCGATGAACGGCGTGAACCCCCCGCCGATCACGCTGGCGACCTGGTAGCCGACTCCGGCGCCGCTGTAGCGGTAGGCGGTGCCGAACAGCTCGGCGAAGATCGGCTGCTGCACGCTGACCACCATGTCGTGGGCGAGGTTGGCGAGCGCCACGGCGAATACCACGATCCACAGGATCGAACCGGCCTGTAGGGCCATGAAGAACGGGAACGCGGCCAGCACGCCGACGATGGCGCCGGTGATGTAGACGCGCCGACGCCCCAGCGTGTCGGCGAGGAACGCGAACAGCGGGATGGTGACGCAGCTGATCGCGCCGACCAGCAGCCCGATGTGGAGAAACAGATCCCGCGACAGGTCGAGATAGCCGGTGGAGTAGCTCAGCGCGAAGGTGGTGACGATGTACATCGTGAACAGTTCGGCCAGGCGCATGGCGATGATGGTGACGAAAGCGCTGGGGTGGCGTCTAAGCGCCTCGAGGATCGGCGGTCTGGCCGGCGTCTGGTCGTTGTGCTCGACCGCTTCGACGAACTCCGGCGACTCTTCAAGGCTCGAACGGATCTTCAGCGCCACCAGCACCAGCACCACGCTGAACAGAAACGGCAGGCGCCAGCCCCAGGCGGTGAAATCGGCATCGCTCAGCCAGTAGCTGAGCAGCGAGACACTGCCGGTGGCCAGGATCAGGCCCACGCCGTAACCGACCTGGACGCCACTGGAGTAGAACGCGCGGCGACCGCGTGGCGCGCTCTCCACTGCCATCAAGGCGGCGCCGCCCCACTCCCCGCCGACGGCGAAGCCCTGCACCGCGCGCAGCGTCACCAGCAGGATCGGCGCCCACACGCCGATCTGGGCATAGGTCGGCAGCAGACCGATCAGCGCCGTCGCACCGCCCATCAGGATGACGGTAAGAATCAGCATGCGCTTGCGACCCAGGCGGTCGCCGTAATGACCGAATACCAGACCGCCGAGCGGACGAAACAGAAAGCCGACGCCGAAGGTGGCCAGTGCCGCCAGGGTGCCGGCGGCCGGACTGACGTTGGGAAAGAACTGCGAGTTGAAGACCAGCGCAGCGACGATGCCGTAGAGCAGGAAGTCATACCAGTCGACCACGGCGCCGACGAAACTGCCGATGGCGGCGCGTCGGGCCTGGCTTGTCGAGTGGGCGGGGGCGGTGGTCGTGGCTGGCGTGCTCATCCGGAACTCTCGGTGATCTATGTCTTTGATCGCAGCGCTGGCAGGCGCTGCGACGTCGCGGCGGCATATCTTACGGCATTGCGCTGCCGGACACAGACCTCGGCGGGTGGATCGCGCCCCTTGGCGCGAGACGACTACTGTTCCGGCGGTTCCAGGATCTGAAGTTCGCGATCCCAGCGGCGCAGAAAGGCCTGGCGGCGCAGCGGATCGACGAACGCCAGCAGCGTGGCGTTGATCGGGATCGGATAGAGGTGATCGCCCACCTGATCGCGCAGCCGCTGCGCGGTGTAGGGGCCGACGACATCATCGCGCACGCTGAACAGCGGCGTCTGGCCGGCCAGGATGTGCTGGCCCCGCTGGCTCAGCAGGAAGCTGACGAAGCGCCTGGCCGCCGCCGGATGAGGCGCGTCGCGATGGACGAACGCCATCCGCATCATTACCAGCGAGTAGTCGTTGGGGACCTGGACGATGATATCGGGATGGCTCTGGGCCCAGACCATGGCATAGGAGCCCAGCAGGTTGTAGCCGAGCCAGTAGCGACCGTCGCTAAGCCCCTCCAGCATGCGCTGGGTGGTGGCTTCGAAGTCCACATTGGCGGCGCCCATGGCGGCGATCAGGTCCCAGGCGCGGGGCGTGTAGCGGGCATCCTGCTGAAACAGGGTGTAGCCCACGCCGCTCTCGCGCGGCGAATAGCTGACCACGCGGCCGTCGAGCCACTGGCGATAGTGGGTCAGCAGGTCGAGCAGGTCGCGGTGGGTCTCCGGCGGCGGCATGTGCGAGGCGAGCTCGAGCCGGTAGGCCATCACCACCGGTTCGAAGGTGAAGCCGAACACCTCGTTGCGCCATTTGGCCCACGCCGGCCACTGATCGGCCTCCGGGGCGTCGAGGGGCTGGGCCATCCCGTCGTTGCTGAGCGCCAGCTGCCACGGCATGGCCGAACTGATCACCACGTCCGGCGGCGATTCTGGATCCCGGGCGCGGCGGTCGACCTCCAGCGTGGAGCGATCGCGGTAGTCGAGGTCGATCTGCGGGTTCTCGGCAGCGAAGGCGGCCAGCACCGGCTCGACGATCTGCCGATCCAGGGCCGCTTCGATGATCAGCCTTTCGGCCCCGCGGGCCGTGCCACTGCCGCCGACACCGAGACAGAGCGACAGCATTAGACTCAGGCCGAGGTGGAGGTGTCTGGTCATCCCGCGCCCCCCTCGGGCGGCTGACAGCGAGGCAGCGTCAGGCAGACTCTGAGTCCTCGAGGGATGCGGTTGGATACCTCCAGTCGACTGCCGTGACGCCCGGCGATGGAGTCGGCGATGGCCAGGCCGAGCCCGGAACCGTGGGTGTCCTGGCGATGTCCGCGCTCGAAGGGGCGAGTCAGACGGTCGAGGGATTCGGCGTCGACGCCGGGGCCGTCGTCCTCGATGGCCAGCGTCACCCACGCATCATCGCCGCGGAGCGCCAGCGTGATCTCGCTGCCGGGTGGCGTGTAGCGAAAGGCATTGTCGATCAGGTTGTTGAGCAGTTCGCGCAGGGCCCAGCTCTCGCCCTCGACCCAGACCGGAGCCGGTGCCTCGATGGCGAGCCCGAGGTCGTGATCGCGGCTGTCCTGGCGATCGGCCCAGTCGACGGTGATCTCGCGCATCAACTGATCCAGTGCCAGCGGCTGACATTCATGCAATGGCCCCAGATGCTGCAGGCGGGTCAGGCTCAGCATCTGTCCGGCCAGGCGGCTGGTACGCCCGGCGCTGTCGTGGACGGTGACCAGGGCCTGGTGCCAGACGCCGGGCTCGTGACTGGTCAGCGCCAGCTCGCTGGTGCTCTGGAGCCCCGCCAGCGGGGTCTTGAGCTGGTGCGAGGCGTCGGCGATGAAGCGCAATAGCGCGTCTCGATGATGGCGCTGGTCGGCGAACAAGCGGTTGAGCGTTTCGACCAGCTCCTGCATCTCCCGCGGCACGTCGAGCATCAACGGGCTGTTCTCCTCGGCGCGACGATCGCGCAGCGCCTGGCGCAGGCGTCGCAACGGCGCCAGCATGGTGTGCATGGCGATCCCCACCAGGGCCGCGGTGATCAGCACCATCGCGGCGAAGCGGGTCGCGCTCTTCCGGAATAGCTCCCGCGCCAGCAGGTCGCGCCCATGGCGGGTGTGGCCCACCCACAACTGCACCGGCTCCTGGGTATCCCAGCCGGCGGAGTCCACCTCGCGGCCGCTGAGGCGAATCGGCTGGCCGTCGTAGCGGGCATCGAGATAGACCGGTCCTTGCCGGGCTTCGGCCCGCATCGCCTCGGTGATCGGCAGGGCGGCATTCTGGGTGATCGTGGTGCCGTTATCCGCCTGCAACCAGTAGAAGACTCTCTCCTGCCAGCGGGTGGCAAGGATCTGCAGCGCCGAGGCGGGCATCTCCAGGGTGGGATTGCCCTCCGGCCACTGCAGCGACTCGGCGATGGTCAGGCTGGCAGCCTCGAGCTGGCCATCCATGGCGCGGTCCGCCGCCTTGCGGGCGCTGGTGTAGGCCTCGATCAGCAGCAGCGTTCCCAGACCGGCGACGATCACCACGAGCCATAGCGTCAGTCGCCGCTTGAGCGAGGTGCGAGGTGGCATCACTCGGGCCGCCCCTTCTCGAAGGGCGCCCGCGGCTCCTCGAGCCGATACCCCAGGCCGCGGAGCGTTCGAATCGACAGGCCGGAGCCGGCCAGGCGCTTGCGCAGCCGGCTGACATAGACGTCCAGGGCGTTGGCGCCCACCGCTTCGAAGCCGAACAGGCGGTTCTCCAGGGCTTCGCGCTGCACGATGCGTCCCGCATTGAGCATCAGCGCTTCCAGCAGGCTGAACTCGCGCCTCGGCAGATCGAGCGCCGTCCCGTCCAGCCAGGCGCTGGCCGAGCGGGTATCCAGTACCAGGCCACCGAAGCGAACGTTGTTGTCGAGCCGTTGCTGGCTGCGGCGCAGCAGGGCCCGCACCCGGGCTTCGAGTTCGGTGATCGAGAACGGCTTGGCCAGATAGTCGTCGGCGCCGAGGTCCAGCCCGCGTACCCGATCCGCCAGCGCATCCCGCGCGGTGAGAATCATCACCGGCGTCGAGTCGGTATGGGCGCGCATCCACTCCAGCACGTCGAGGCCGCTGCCGTCAGGCAGGCCGAGGTCGAGCAGTACCAGATCGAAACGACCCTGGCGCAACGCCTGGATGGCATCGTCGATGCGGGCCAGGGCATCGACGGTATAGCCATGGCGGGTCATCGCCTGGGTCAGCGAGCGCGACAGCAGCGGGTCATCCTCGATCACGAGCAGATGCATGGCGGTGTCTCGCGTCATCGGATCCCCATGCCTTATGCGACTAATGTCCTATACGACAAAGGTTTAGATGACAGGTTGATGAAAGGTTAGCGCTCTAGCATCGCGCTGTCGGTGGGCAAAACCGGCCCGAGTCCGGTGCCCGCCATGAGCGTTGCGAGCATAACAACCCAGGTAGGAGACGCACAGCATGCCTCACAATCACGTGTCCAAAGCGAAAGGCCTTCATCGCTGGCTGGTCGCCGCCGTTACCGGTGGTGCGCTACTGGCCGGTGCCGTCCAGGCCCAGGCCAAGCCGCCGGAGTGCATCGCGCCGGCCAAACCGGGTGGCGGTTACGACCTGACCTGCCGGCTGGCAGCCAATGGCCTGCAGGAAGCCAAGTTGATCGACGAGCCGATGATGGTCAGCTACATGCCGGGCGGTATCGGTGCCGTCGCCTACAACCACGTTACCGGCGTCCGCGACGACGATCCCAACCTTATCGTGGCCGCCAGCACCGGTGCCGCGCTCAACCTGGCGCTGGGCAAGTTCGGGCAGCAGCACACTGTCGACGACGTGCGCTGGGTCGGTGCGCTGGGCGTGGACTACGGCGCGGTCGTCGTCCGCCAGGATGCGCCGTGGACCAACCTTGACGAACTGATGAAAGCGCTGAAGAAGGACCCCTCCAGCGTGGTCATCGGTGCCGGTGGTACGGTCGGCAGCCAGGACTGGATGAAGGCGGCGCTGATGGCCAAGTCCGACGACGTCGATCCACGCAAGCTGCGCTACGTCTCCTTCGAGGGTGGCGGTGAAGCGCTGGCCGCACTGCTGGGTGAGCACATTCAGGTCTTCACCGGCGACCTGGCCGAGCTGAAACCACAGCTCGACAGCGGTGAGATCCGGATTCTGGCGTCTCTCTCCGAAGAGCGCATGGGTGGGCCCTACGCGGACATCCCCACCGCCAAGGAGCAGGGCTACGACGTCGAATGGCCGATCTGGCGCGGTTATTACATGGGGCCGGATGTCAGCGACGAAGACTATCAGGCGTGGGCCGACCGCCTGAAAGCGCTGAGCGAGACGGAAAGCTTCGCCAAGCTGCGTGAAGGGCGCGGTCTGTTCCCGATGGCCAAGTTCGGTGAAGACTTCCATCAGTACGTGAAAGACCAGGTTGCCGACTTCCAGCAACTGGCCAAAGAAGTGGGTCTGACCCAATGAAACTCGCCGCCGACCGAATCCTGAGTTTGCTGTTGCTCGGTCTGGCGGCGTTCGTCGCCGTCCAGGCCTGGCAGTTGGAAGTGCCGTTCAGTTACGACCCGGTCGGGCCTAAAGCCTTTCCGCTGATACTGTCGGGTCTGCTGGCGGTATTGGCCGTCGTGCTGTTCGTGCGCCCGGGCGCCAGCGGTGAGTGGCCGACCGGCGCGCTGTTGCTGCGCCTGCTCTTCACCATGGCGGTGCTGGGTCTCTATGCGGCGCTATTCATTAACCTCGGTTTCCTGGTGACGACCGCCCTGGTCAGCATCATCATCGCCTGGCTGTTCGGTGCCGCGCCGTTGAAAGCGGTCGTCGGCGGCCTGCTGCTGGCGGTGGGCAGTTATCTGCTATTCACCTACGGACTGGGAATCTCGCTGCCGACCGGTAGCTGGATCGAGCCGCTGCTGGGGAGCAACTAACCATGTTCGATTTTCTGATCCAGGGCTTCGGCGTCGCGCTGACGCCGCTCAATCTCGGGCTCGCTTTCCTCGGCGCGCTGCTCGGCACCCTGTTCGGTGCCTTGCCGGGTATCGGCCCGATCAACGGCATCGCCATTCTGATGCCGCTGGCCTATACCCTCGGCCTGCCGGCGGAATCCGCACTCATCCTGCTGGCGGGCATCTACACCGGTTCCGAGTACGGCGGGCGCATGTCGAGCATTCTGCTCAACGTGCCCGGCGATGCCGGCGCGGTCATGACCACGCTGGACGGCCATCCGTTGGCCAAAAAGGGGTTGGCTGGGCCGGCCCTGGGACTCTCCGCCGTCAGCTCGTTCATTGGAGCGACCATCGCGATCATCGGCCTGACCCTGTTTGCGCCGTTGTTGGCGATCGTGGCGGTCAAGTTCGGTCCCGCCGAATTCTTCGGCCTGATGATCTTCGCCTTCGCTTCCATGTCCGCGATGATGGGCAAGGATCCGATCAAGACGCTGATCGGCGCCGTGCTCGGCGTGTTGATCTCGACCGTCGGCGTCGATTCCGGCACCGGCGTGCTGCGCTTCACCTTCGATATGCCCGAACTCTACGATGGCATCGATTTCGTGGTGATGATCATCGGCCTGTTCGCGGTCAGCGAGATTCTGCTGATGCTCGAGCACGCCTTCCGCCACGACCAGGATGGCGAGATGGCGCCGATCGGCCGCGTGATGGTCAAGATGAGCGAGGTCCTCTACTGCAAGTGGGCGATCCTGCGCTCCAGCGTGATCGGCTTCGTCATCGGCGTGCTGCCGGGCACCGGCGCCTCCGTCGCCAGTGCCGTGGCCTACACCACCGAAAAACGCATCAGTGACCGCGACAATACCTTTGGAACCGGTGACATGCGCGGCCTGGCGGCGCCGGAAGCGGCCAACAACGCCTCCGCCGCCGGTTCCTTCGTGCCGATGCTGACGCTGGGCATTCCCGGCTCCGGCACCACCGCGATCCTGCTGGGCGCGCTGATGCTCTACAACATCAACCCCGGCCCGATGATGTTCCGCGAACAGCCGGTGGTGGTAGGTGGCCTGATCGCCTCGCTCTATATCGGCAACGTCATGCTGCTGCTGCTCAACCTGCCGCTGGCCGGCGTGTTCGCCCGCGTACTGCAGGTGCCGCGCTGGCTGCTGGTACCGAGCGTGGCGATCCTCGCCTTCGTCGGCGTCTACCAGCTGCACTCCGATCTGATGGCGATCTACCTGATGCTGGTCATCGGCGTGTTCGGCTATCTGCTGCGCAAGTTCGGCTTCTCGCTGGCACCGGTGGTGCTGGGCTTCGTGCTGGGCGGCCTGATGGAAGAGAACCTGCGCCGGGCGCTCTCGATCAGCGGTGGTGACGTCGGCATCCTGTTCCAGTCCAACCTGTCGATCGGGCTCTGGATCGCCGCCGCCCTGGTGGTGCTGGTGCCGATGTTCGCGGGCAAGCTCAAGGCGAAATTTCTGCCGGCAGCCAGGCCGTCCTGATGTCGGGATGGCGTGACGCGCTGGCAGCACTGGATGGCCCCGCTTTGGCGGGGCCTTTTTCATTCGGGTCGGGATGGGAAGGCGCGACTCGGGCGGGTCGAAACGCCCGCGACGGGAAACGGTCGAGCTATCGATAAACCGCTGGTCACCACGAGGGCGGTTGCCGACGGTCGACGTGCCTGACGCTGCTTGTGATTACGAGAAAGCTCCCTTTCCCAGAAAGAAATTCTCCCTGTCCGATGCGGGGGATAATCTGCCAGCTCTCGTTGGCACTTTGATAGGGGAAATGGCGATGGCGGATATGCCCAAGGGAAAGATTGGACAGGCAGAATTGAAAGGTATCGCGATCGAGGCACTGGTGCGCCTCGGTCTCGTGACGGACGAAGCCGAGGACGTGGCGGATGTGCTGGTCATGGCTGACATGATGGGGATTCACACCCATGGCGTGGCGCGCATCATGTCCTATGGCGAGAGGATAAAAGTCGGCGGGATCAACGCCAATCCTCGGATCGAATGGCACCAATCCTACCCTACCGTCGCTACGCTCGCCGGGGATAATGCGCTTGGCCCATTGCTCGGCAAGAGGGCACTTTCTCAATCCATGAAGATGGCCTCGGAGTTCGGTGTCGGCATGGTTTTCGTCAGGGGAAGCAATCACTTCGGCCCTGTCATGCCGTACTCGTTCATGGCCGCCGAGCAGGGGTTCATGAGCTTCATCGCCAGCAATGCCACGACGACGATAGCTCCTTATGGTGGCACTTCCCCAAAGTTGGGCAACAACCCGCTCGGCTTCGGTTTTCCCAATCCCTGCGGGGAGCACTTTCTGCTGGACATGGCGCTGAGCACGGTCGCCCGAGCGAAGATTCGAGCCGCGAGGGACCGGGGAGAGTCGATTCCGCTCGACTGGGCGGTGGATACCAGCGGTGCTCCGACGAGCGACCCCAACGAAGCGCTTGCCGGTATGCTGCAGACGATCGGGGGGCATAAAGGCTACGGCCTGGCACTCGCCGTGGATATGCTGGCGGGGGTTCTGTCAGGGGCGGCCTATCTCAATCATGTCAAAGCCTGGGACAAGCAGCCCGACCAGCCACAAAATCTGGGCCACTTCTTTTTGACCATCAATACTCAAGGATTGGGCGGAGAGGGCTGGCTTGGCGAGAGGATGAGCGACTTTTTCGATATCATCCACGATACGCCGGCTATCGATGACGAAAGGCCCGTGCAGTTGCCGGGTGAGAGGGAGCTTGCAGCCTTCCGGCATCATCTCGAGCATGGTCTGGATTACGATGCTCTACAGCTGAACGCGCTTCGGGCCTATTAGTCAGGAGCGATCAACCGTCTAGAGGAACCGGTGAAACACGACCTTGCCTCGTTGAATATTTTTCTCTGTGTGGCGGAGGAGAAAAGCCTGACCCGGGCTTCCGTGAGAGCCCATATCGCCGTCTCCGCAGTCAGCAAGAGGATAGCCGAACTCGAAGGCAGGGTCGGAACGCCCCTGTTCGTGCGCTTTGCGCGCGGGGTGGAATTGACCACGGCGGGAGAGGCGCTGCTGGTTCACGTGCGCCGTGTCTTTGCCCGAATCGAAGAAATGGACGAGGAGCTGGCGAGCTTTTCCGAAGAGATTCGTGGGAATGTCAGGATTTGCGCTACCACCTCCGCCCTCTCGCAGTTTCTACCATTCGATATCGCTTCTTTTCGACATAAGTACCCTAAAATCAACCTGGATATCGAAGGGAGGGTGGGGGGCGCCATCCTTCGCGCCTTGAGAGAGGGTGAAGCGGATCTAGGCGTTTTTTCCGCGGAATCCACTCCTCCCGATATCGAGATCTTTCGGTATCGAACCTATGAGCTGGCGTTGGCAGTTCCCGTGGGCCACCCGCTGGCCAATGGTTCGCCCATACGATATGAGGCGCTGGCCGAGTATTCGATGGTCGCTCAGCACGTCGATAGTCTATTGTACGAACACCTGGAAAAAGAGGCTGAAATCCGCGGCTTCCAGTTGAAGATTGGCGTCAGAGTCAGCAGTTTCGACTGCATGTGCCAACTGGTTGCCTGTCAATACGGCCTGGCGATAATGCCAAGAGAGACCATCGAGGTCTATGCGAAATCCATACCCATCGTTGCGGTTTCGCTGAATGAGGATTGGGCCGAGCGCGACCTCGTCGTCGGCGTCAAGACCAATCGATATCTTGACCCGGCGGTTAAGTCTTTAGTGGAACACCTGACCCAACATTGAGTGCTAAGATCTTGTCTTTTTTTAGTTTTCTGTTTGGGAAAGACAGGCTTATCTGATAGAGAATTCTCAGGCGGTTTTCGAGTGTTTAGTTTTTCTCTGTTTCCAATGTTTCGGTGCGGTAATGATCGTGTTGGTGCAGATAATTAACTGAGGGTTCGACAATGAAGCACGCCATCATTAAAACGTTTCTTATTTTTCCCCTTCTGATTTTCAGCTCGCTGACCCTGGCTTACGAGCCGGGCAGCAAGACGGAGTGCATTGCGCCAGCGGATCCGGGTGGAGGATGGGACTTCACCTGCAGAAACGCAGCCAACGTTTTCCAAGAGCTCGGGCTCGTGCCGAAGACCATGCAGACTATCAACATGGCAGGGGCGGGGGGTGGCGTTGCCTTCGCTCACACCGTGAGCAAGCGCCGTGGAGACGATGACCTGCTCGTTGCGGCTTCCACATCGACGGTGACGCGTCTGGCTCAGGGTCAGTTTCCGGGTATGGATGCGAGCATGGTGAACTGGTTGGGAACGATCGGCGCCGATTACGGCGTGATCGCGGTCTCCAAGGACTCCCCCTACCATAACCTCAACGAGCTGATGGACGCGATGAAGCAGGATCCGCGAGCGGTCAAGTTCGCCGGCGGCAGCGCCAACGGCGGCTGGGATCACCTCAAGGTGCTGATCGCGGCCAAGGCGGCCGGGGTCGAGAACCTGCCGCGGATTCCCTATCTCTCCTACAACAACGGCGGCGAAGCGCTGACCCAGCTTGTCGGTGGTCATGTGGGCGCGTTCACCGGTGATATCACCGAAGCCAAGGGGTTCTTCGAGTCCGGTGACATCCGCGTGCTAGCCGTGCTCTCCGAGGATCGCCTTCCAGGAGCGTTCTCCACGATTCCCACTGCCAGGGAGCAGGGTATCGATGCGATCGGCGCGAACTGGCGCGGCTTCTACATGCCGGTCGACATCGATGACGACGCCAAGCAGTACTGGGTCGATGCCATCGACAAGCTCTATGCCAGCGACCAGTGGAAGAAGGTCATGAAGAGTAACGGCCTGATGCCGTTCCACCCGGACTCCAGCGAGTTCGAAGCCTTCGTCAAGCAGCAGATCCAGGATATCCAGTCGCTCTCCAAGGAAATCGGGCTGATTCAATGAGCAAGTTCAACGACCGCGTCTTCGGCCTGGTCATGCTGGTGATCGCCGTCGCCTACTACTACGGCGCCACCCAGTTTCCGGTCCCCTTCGGGGGATCGGAAGCCGTGGGTCCCGAGACCTTTCCCAAGCTGCTGGCCGTCATCCTCGCGATCTGTAGCCTGTACATGATCGTCAAGCCCGACCCGGACAACCACTGGCCGGTGGCCAGGACCTTCCTGGAGCTGGGCATTGCCGTCGTCGTGCTGATCGCCTACGCGCTGCTGCTTGAGCCGCTCGGGTTCATCCTCTCGACCATGCTCGCCGTCGGCACGCTGTGCTGGCGCATGGGCGCGCGCCCGGTGAAGGCCTATCTCACCGGACTGATCAGTGGCGTGGTGGTGTTCGTGCTGTTCACCTACGGGCTCGAACTGCCGCTGCCGCTCGGCCTGCTGGAGATCCACTGATGGAGACGTTGCACTATCTCTCGCTCGGCTTCGGCGTGGCGCTGCAGCCCGAGAACCTGATGTTCGCCCTGATGGGCTGTTTCATCGGCACCCTGATCGGCGCGCTGCCGGGTCTCGGCCCGGCCAACGGCGTGGCGATCCTGATTCCGCTCGCCTTCACCCTCGGCCTCAAGCCCGAAACGGCGCTGATCATGCTCACCGCGGTCTACGCCGGGGCGATGTACGGCGGACGAATTTCGTCGATCCTGTTGAACATCCCCGGTGACGAACCGGCGATGATGACCTGTCTCGACGGTTATCCAATGGCGCGCCAGGGCAAGGCCGCCGAAGCGCTGGCGATTTCGGCGATCGCCTCGTTCATGGGCAGCTTGATCGCCACCATCGGCCTGATTCTGCTGGCGCCGCTGCTGGCCCGGTTCGCGTTGACGTTCGGCCCGGCCGAGTACTTCGCCCTGTTCGTACTGGCCTTCGCGACGCTTGGCGGTATCACCGGCAAGAACCCGATGAAGACGCTGATGGCGGCAGCCATCGGCTTGATCATCGCCACCGTGGGGATCGATCTCTCCACCGGCACCCAGCGCTACACCTTCAACGTGCTGGAGCTCTACGAAGGGGTCGATTTCATCATCGCCATCGTCGGTCTGTTCGCGGTCTCCGAGCTGCTGTTCTTCATCGAGGAGAAGGCCGGCAAGGGGCGCGAGATGATCAAGGTCAACCCGCTCAAGCTGAAGTGGCGGGAGATCCTGTCGATCATGCCGACCACGCTGCGCGGCGGCGTGCTGGGCTTCATCGCGGGCGTGCTGCCGGGGGCCGGGGCCTCGCTGGGCAGCTTCATCACCTACACCCTGGAGAAGAAGATCGTCGGCAAGAAGGGCTACTTCGGCGAGGGTGACCCGCGCGGCGTGGCGGCGCCCGAGGCGGGCAACAACGGCGCCTCCAGCGGCGCGCTGGTACCCATGCTGACCCTCGGCGTGCCGGGCAGCGGCACCACGGCGGTGCTGCTGGCGATGCTGGTATCGCTCAACATCACCCCCGGGCCGCTGATGTTCACCCAGAACGCCGACCTGGTGTGGGGCGTCATCGCCGCACTGCTGGTGGGCAACTTCATGCTGCTGCTGCTCAACATTCCACTGGTCGGGGTGTTCGTGAAGATCCTGTCGGTGCCGCCGATGTACCTGCTGCCGATCGTGACCATGGTCGCGTTCGTGGGCATCTACTCGATCAGCCACTCGACCTTCGATCTCTACTTCATGATCGCCTTCGGCGTCGCCGGCTATATCCTGCGCAAGCTGGAGATTCCGCTGGTGCCGGTGATCCTGGGCTTGCTGCTGGGACCGGAGATGGAGAAGAACCTGCGCCACGCGATGCAGATCTCCGACGGCGACTGGTCGATTCTGTGGAGCAGCGGTCTGTCGATCGGGCTGTGGCTGGTGGCGATCATCGGGCTGCTGCTGCCGGTGATCGTGGGGCCGATCCTGCGTCGGCGGATGCAGGCGGCCAGAGCCGGAACCCAGGATCGATGAATGGGATCAGCTATTATCCTTACTCGCTTTCTCTCTGAGGAACGTTACATGAGCGATGCAAAATCGGCGGTCATCGAAGCGCTGGCGCCGCAGGGGCGACTGCGCGTGGCGATCAACTACGGCAATATCGTCCTGGCCCAGCGTGGCGAGAACGGTGAGCCTGCCGGGGTCTCGGCGGTACTGGCACGGGCGTTGGCGGACGAGCTTGGGGTGGAAGCGGAATTTGCCACCTTCGACGGTGCCGGTGACGTGTTCGCCGCCATCGACGATGACGTCTGGCGGGTCGGCTTTCTCGCCCGCGACCCGGTGCGGGCCGAGAAGATCCACTTCACCGCCCCCTACGTGATCATCGAAGGCACCTACCTGGTGCCGGAGGCGGCGCCGTTTCAGGAGGTCGACGAGCTGGATCGGGGCGATGTCCGCATCGCCGTGGGCAAGGGTGCGGCCTACGACCTCTATCTGACACGGGCGTTGAAGCATGCCAGCCTGGTTCGCGCCGCCACGTCCGCCGCGGCGATCGAGCTGTTCGTCGACCGCCAACTGGACGCTGCCGCCGGCGTGCGCCAGCCGTTGGCGAGCTACGCCGCAGAGCATCCGGGGTATCGCGTGCTGGCGGGGCATTTTACCGCCATCGAGCAGTGCATGGCGGTGACGAAGGCGCAGGCGTCGGATGAGGTCACGCGCTACGTCGAGGATTTCCTCTCCCGCATGAAGCAGAGCGGGCTGGTGAAACGGGCGTTGACGGAGAGCGGTCAGGACGAGAGCCAGGCGGCGCCGTGAGCCAGAAAGCGATGTGAAATGGCAGATCGTTGCCCAGAGACGGCGACACCGACCCTCGGGTCGGTGTCGCCGTCTGTCATCAGGCCATGAAATGGCGCTATTTGGCAGTCGCTGCCAGCGCCGCGACCGCCGGGAGCGTCTTGCCTTCGACGTACTCGAGGAAGGCGCCACCACCGGTCGAGATGTAGGAGACCTGGTCGGCGATGCCGTACTTGTCGATGGCGGCCAGGGTGTCGCCGCCACCGGCGATGGAGAAGGCGGGGCTGGCGGCGATCGCCTTCGACAGCACTTCGGTGCCCTTGCCGAACTGGTCGATCTCGAACACCCCGACCGGGCCGTTCCACAGGATGGTGCCGGCGTTTTCCAGCAGGCTGGCGAGGTGCTTGGCGGTCTCCGGGCCGATATCCAGGATCATCTCGTCGTCGCCGACCTGGTCGACGGGTTTGACGGTCGCGGTGGCGGATTCGGAGAACTCGGTGGCAACGACGACGTCGGTGGGCAGCGGGATCTCGACCTTGGCCATCAGCTCCTTGGCCTTGTCGATCAGATCCGCTTCATGGAGCGATTTGCCCACGCCGTAACCGGCCGCGGCGATGAAGGTGTTGGCGATGCCGCCGCCGACGATCAGCTGATCGCACTTCTCCGACAGCGAATAGAGCACGTCGAGCTTGGTCGACACCTTGGACCCGCCGACGATGGCGGCCATCGGGCGCTTGGGTGCGCTGAGCGTCTGCTCCAGTGCGTCGAGCTCGTTGGCCAGCAGCGGGCCGGCGCAGGATTGCGGTGCGAACCGGATCACGCCGTGGGTGGAGGCCTGGGCGCGGTGGGCGGTGCCAAAGGCGTCCATCACGTAGATATCGCAGAGGGCGGCATACGCCTTGGCCAGCGCTTCGTCGTCCTTCTTCTCGCCCGCGTTGTAGCGCACGTTCTCCAGCAGCACGACTTCACCGGTGGCGATCTCGACGTTGCCGTCGAGGTACTCCTTCTCCAGCCGCACCGGCTTGCCCAGCAGCTCGGAGAGATGTTCGGCCACCGGGGCCAGGGTGAATTCGTCGGCGGGCTCGCCCTCGGTGGGCCGCCCCAGGTGACTCATCAGCATCACGCTGGCGCCGGCGTCGAGCGCGGCCCGGATCGTCGGCAGGCAGGCGCGGATGCGGGCATCGCTGGTCACCTTGCCGCCCTTGACCGGGACGTTGAGATCCTCGCGGATCAGCACGCGCTTCCCGGAGAGATCCAGTTCAGACATCTTGAGTACGGTCATGAAATCCTTTCCTTAGAGGGTGTTCAATAAAGGGCTGCACTCGCCGATACGGCGTTGAAACCTTCTTCAACATGCTCATTTACTGCTCGTAAACTCCGCTGTTTCATCCGGTTTCGCCTTGCCTCGTCTTCGTTCGCCTGTTTCTTGAATACCCTCTCCTGAGGAGGTGGCGGGTTCGGAGACGGGAGATGAGAGTTCGAGCCAGTGGCGGGCGACATCGAGCATTCTGTTGGCGAAACCCCATTCGTTGTCGAACCAGCACAGCGCCTTCAGCAGGCGGCCGCCGGCCACGCGGGTCTGAGTGGCATCCACGATACCCGAGCGGGGATCGTGGTTGAAGTCGACCGAGGCCATCGGCTCGTAGGTCACGCCGAGCAGGCCCAGGTAACGCTCGCGAGTGGCGGCTTCCAGGCAGGCGTTGACCGCATCGGCGTCGGTATCGCGCTCGAGCGAGATCGACAGGTCCATGGCCGAGACGTTGATGGTCGGCACGCGGACGTGAAGGCACTCGAAGCGGTCGGCCAGATGCGGCATCAAGCGGCCGATGCCGCGCGCCAGGCCGGAATCGACCGGGATGATGGAGTGCATCGCCGAGCGGGTCAGGCGCAGATCGCTGTTGTGGTAGGCGTCGATCACCGGCTGGTCGTTCATCGCCGAGTGAATGGTGGTGGTGACGCCGTGGGAGACGCCGAAGCTGGCTTCCAGCACGTCGAGGATCGGTATTAGGCAGTTGGTGGTGCATGACGCTGCCGAGACGATTCGCATCCCGGGGGCGATCGCCGCCTGATTGACGCCGTAGACCACGGTGGCATCGACATCCGCTTCTGCCGGCTGGGAAAACAGCAGCCGCGACGCGCCGGCCTGAAGGTGGCGTTCGGCGGTGGCGCGATCCTTGAAACTGCCGGAGCACTCCAGCAACAGGTCGACGCCGAGCTCCCTCCACGGCAACGTCTCCGGTGCCTCGGCGTTGAGGACACGAATGGATCTACCGTTGACGATCAGGCAGCCATCACCCGCTTCGACATGACCGGGGAAGCGCCCGTGGGTGGTGTCGTAACGGGTCAGGTAGGCGATCGTCTCGAGATCGGAGCGCTCGTTGATGGCGACGATCTCCAACGGTAGATCGGGGCGCTCGATCAGTGCCCGCAGGACGCTCTGGCCGATACGGCCGTATCCGTTGATGGCGACGCGGTAGGTCATGGGCGAGTCCGATAACCCGAGGTTGAGGGCGAGGTTCGAGGCCGTCCATCTTAGCGCATTCACATCGGGCCAGCCGAGTCTGAGCCGGATGTCAGGCCAAAGCACTGGACGCGGGAGCGCTCGGCTCATAATTTGAGACGATCTCTCTCATGTCGGGAAGCTGCTTTGATCGTCGTTGCCATCGCCGCTGCCGTGGTTCTCGCGCCCTCGCCGCTCTTCGAGGCGGCAGCGTCGTGATGCGCCGCCTCGAGTCGCTGTCGTTCTACCTCTCCGCCACCGACTGCCTGGTCGAGGGCGAGGCCAGCGGCGTGGTCCTGACCCGCGCGATGCCCTGCCGGTTAGGGGAGGGCCCGCCAGAACGGGACGAGCCGGGCGGCGAGTCCGTCACCGGGCGAGCGCTGGTCGTTTCCTGCAGGTCGGGTTCAAGCAGCGCTGGCGCGGGACTGCTGGAAGCCATCCATGCCGACCAGGGGCCGGCACTGGTCGTGCTCGACCGTCCCGACCAGGCCGTTGCCCTGGAAGCCATCGTTGCCGAAGAGATACTGTCACGTTCGCTGCCGCTGGTGGTGCTGGACGATGCCCGCTTCGCCATGGCCCAGGCGGCGCATCTCATCTCGCTCTATCGCGGCGGGCGGCTGGTCCTGAGCGGCCCCCGCCTGGCGGGGTTGGCCAGCGTCACCGCCGGCGGCGAACTGGGATACGAGCCGGCCCCCGTCACCGCCGCCAACGATGGCTTCGCGCTATCGCCGGAGGACCGGCGCTGTCTCGATGGCGGCGCCGGCCCGGCCGCCCAGGCCGCGATGCGGGTCGTCGTGCGCATGGCTCGCCTGCGTGGCGCCCGGGCGCTGCTCGACGTGGATCGCATGCATGTCGGCAGCGATATCGATGTCGGCCCGGTGGGCCTGGCCCTTGTCGCCCGCCTGGTCGAGTGGGGCGACGGGTTTCGCGTGCCGACGACGATCGGGGCGTCCGGCAAGGCGACGACGCGCTTCGCCGAGGCTTGCCGAGCGCTCGGTGGCATGCCGCTCAGCGACCCGGCGTCACTGCGAGCGAGCGCCGAGATGCCGTGGCCGCTCGCGCTCTGCGTGGCGATGGTCGGCCGGGCGCCCGCACCCTCCACCCACTGAGGTCGTCACGGCATCTCTGCGGCGATGGCATTGAGGCGCTCCGCCAGTGTCTCCGGCATCTCCATGGGCAGGAGATGCCCGTAGCCGGGAAAGACTTCCAGCTTGCCTTGGGGGAGGTGGGGCATCACCTCGGAGCGCTGGATGTCCGGTGGCAGCGACGGATCCCTGTCACCGACCAGCACCCAGGCCGGGTAGGGGAGCTTGCCGACGGGCTCGCGCCAGTCCTCGGCGTACGTCGTTGTCGGCCAGGCCCTCCATGCCGACGGATTGGCGTTGATGGCGTCCTCCACCGCCTGCTGGTAGAGCGCCGGTGGCAGAGACACTTCGCTGGCGCCGTCGATGAACTGGCGTGCTTGGGCCTCGCTGAAATCGAAGTCGAGCTGGAACCGGTGTTCCTCCTCGCTGATCGACTGTGGCCCGGGTGGAGAGGGCGCGATCAGGATCAAGGCGCGCAGCCAGGCGGGGCGATCGGCGGCGACGGTCATCGCGATCCGGCCGGAGAACGAGTGACCGACCAGGATGACGTCGTCGAGATCGGCGTCGTCGACACACTGCTCCACGTGGCGGGTCATCGAGGCGACATCGAATCCCGCCACGTCACTGGCGCGGCCGAAGCCGGGCATGTCCAGCGTGATCACCCGGTACCGCTCGTCGAGAAGCGGCAGGACCGCCTCCCACTCATGATGGGAACTGCCGAAGAAGTGCATGAGCACCAGCGTCGGGCTTCCCTGACCGCTGTCACTGGCTATCGTCATCGGGTCTCTCCTGTCGAGGCGTTGCCGTGTCCGGCGTTCCTTGCCGCGACCGTCGCTGCAGGCGACGGCCTGACTAACAGCGTAGCGGGATCTGCGTCGCTGTCAGGCATCGATTGGGGGCACGCCGCGATGCTCAGTCGAACAGATGCCAGACGAGAGGTAGCACGATGGCAGTGAAGGCACCCGTCAGGCTCATGCCCAGCGAAGCGAACGCGCCGGCGACGCTGCTGATCTCGAACGCGCGCACCGTGCCCAGGGCGTGTCCGTTGATGCCCAGTGCCAGGCCGATCAGTCGGGGGTCGCGAATGCGCAGGACCCGGCTGAGCCACTCCACGCCGAAAATGGCAGTGACGCCGGTCGTCAGCAGTGCCCCCATCAGCAGTGCCCGGGAGCCGCCGAGCTCTTCGGCCAGTCCGAGCGCGATCGGGGAGGTCACCGACTTGGGCGCCAGCGAGGCGAGCACTTCCGGCGGCGCGCCCATGACGGCGGCGATGATCACGGCGTAGCAGGCCGCCAGGGTCGCCGACAGCGGCAGCGTCAGCATGATGGGCTTCCACAGCGCGCGAATCTGCGGCAGTTGCTGGTAGAGCGGCACCGCCAGCGCGACGGTGGCCGGGCCCAGCAGCAGCATGAGCCAGCCGGCGCCGCGGTTGTAATCGTCGATGCCGATGGGCAATAGCGCGATGACCGCGGCGATCAGGAGCGCCGCGATCAGCATCGGCGGGCACCAAGTGGGCCGATGCATCAGCTTGAACAGGCGGATACCGAGGAAATAGGCGCCGAGCGTGAGCGCGATGGCGGCGACCGGGGAGTCGAACCACTGTTGCGGCAGCTGCGAAAGCCGCTCGAGCCACTCATTCATCGCCGGCATTCCCCGGAACGTCGCTCGCGGGTAGATAGCGCCGCATCAGCAGCAGGCTCGACAGCACGCTGAGCAGCGTGCCTGCGATCAGCGCGGTCACGATGGCGATCCCCTGGTCCGCGAACCGGCCGGCGACAAAGAATATCTCGACGACACCGGGCATGATCAATAGCGCCAGCATCGCGATCAGCGGCTGGCTGACGTGGACGACATCCGGGTTCATGCCACCCCGGTAGCCGAAGAAGAGCGTCAACAACAGCATCCCGATGACGCCGCTGGGGATCGGGAGATGGAACAGCTCCACCGCGGCCTGTCCCAGTAGCAGAAAGACCAGCAGCCATAAAAAGCCGCGCAGAACGGACATCCTGACAATCTCGCATCGCGTGAGGGACGAGCATCATAGCAAATGCCTGGCGTCGTCCCGTCGACCTGACCCGCCGCTCTGACCCCGGCCGGCGCTCAAGACTTTCCCATGACGATTTTCAGCCGTCGCCGGGATACGAAACGTGACAATCTGGGACGGCCCCCGTCAGGGCGTCCGATCGAGCAGACAGGCGATGCAGAAATGGTGCATGGGCGTGAACTGCGGCGCATAGTCGCTTATTCTTGGCGGTGATCTCTGGAAGCGCGGACAATTTTGCGGTGTTTCCTTAGAGGGTGTGCACAAATTCGGTGAGCGAAGACAGGACCAGGCAGGATCGGCGCAGACGGAGCGGGCGAGGCGTAATCGTACCCGAGGGTCAATGCTCCTTTTGAGGCCGATACGCCGTATTGTCGGGTGCAGCCATTGGGTGAACACGCTCTCAACGGCTAGTCGATGATCGCCGCGATAGAGAGGGGAGCTGGCGCCACGGGCAGCGGGTCGAGACCATGCCACGCAGCCATTATCGGTTAGCCATCTTTGGTAGACAGGGAAGCGGCCCAAGTCGAGATTTCCCGGATGATCCATCTTGAGGACAGAGGAAAAGCAACATGACCGATATTGCCAAGCTGCTGGGCAAGGAAGCAGACAGCCTACTCAGCTATACCTGCACGGGCTTCAAGAAAGAAGACCTGTATCTGCCGGGCCCCGACTTCGTCGATCGCGTCTTCTCCGACACCGATCGCAGCCCGCACGTGATGCGTAACCTGCAGACGCTGTTCAATACCGGTCGCCTGGGCGGTACCGGTTACCTCAGCATCCTGCCGGTCGACCAGGGCATCGAGCACTCGGCCGGTGCGTCGTTTGCTCCCAACCCGATGTACTTCGATCCCAAGAACATCGTCGAGCTGGCCCTGCAGGGCGGCTGCAACTGCGTCTGCTCGACGCTGGGGGTGCTCTCTTCGGTGGCGCGACGCTATGCGCACAAGATCCCGATGATGCTCAAGCTCAACCATAACGAGAGCCTGACGCTGCCGGCGATGTACGAACAGACCATGTTCGCGCAGATCGAGCAGGCCCATGACATGGGCTGCATCGCGGTCGGCGCCACCATCTACTTCGGTTCCGAGGACTGCCGTCGCCAGATCCAGGAAGTCAGCGAAGCCTTCGAGCGCGCTCACGAGCTGGGCATGGTCACCGTGCTGTGGTCCTACCTGCGCAACCCGGCGTTCAAGAAGGATGGTGTCGACTACCACGTCTCCTCCGACCTCACCAGCCAGGCGGTGCACCTGGCGGCGACCATCAAGGCCGACATCGTCAAGCAGAAGCTGCCCGAGAACAACGGCGGCTACAAGGCGATCGGCTTCGGCCATACCCACGACAAGGTCTACAGCGAGCTGACCAGCGATCACCCGATCGATCTGGCCCGCTACCAGGTGGCCAACTCGTTCATGGGGCGCGCCGGACTGATCAACTCCGGTGGTGGCTCCAAGGGGCACTCCGACCTGGGCGAAGCGGTTCGTACGGCGGTCATCAACAAGCGTGCCGGCGGCATGGGCCTGATCTCCGGGCGCAAGGCGTTCCAGAAGCCGCTGAACGAGGGTATCGAACTGCTCAACGCGGTTCAGGATGTCTACCTTTCCAAGGATGTCACCGTCGCCTGATCCCGGGTCCGGGATCGACGCTGGACGCAGGACGCCACGGAATCTCCGAAGCCCGGCCATCGCCGGGCTTTTTTTCTGCCTCGATTTCAGGGAGTTGCACCGACCGACGGCATGCGACCTTGGTCTGGGGACTTAAGTTGAATTGTCTGACAAAGTCGCCTTCATTACCGTGCAAGACGTGTTCGATGATAACGCTATCATTTTGTCCCCACCGGGGTAGGGCGGCGCGAGTCGCGCCACTCGAGTGGGCAACGGTATGAGGGAGACGTGTCATGAAAGCGATTTGGAGCAAGACCTGTCTGGCGGTCGTGGCCAGTGCCGCCATCGGGATGTCGGCCTCGGCACAAGCCGCCGACGACTGTCCGCTGCCGGGCAACCTGCGCGTGGTGATCGGCTCGACCTCTACCGGGGGCGACACTTACCAGAACTCGAGCATCGTGGTGGATCAGTTGGCGGACAAGCTCGATATCAACGCCAAGGTCGATGCCGTCGGGGTGATGCCCGGCTTCCAGGCGCTGGAGCGCAGCCGTCACGGCAACACCGTGATGATCTTTCACGATGGCGCCTACCTGGGCAATCTCTACGGGGTGAACGGCTATCCCGATATCTTCGACAAGTTCATCGTCGGGCCGACCATCGCCATCAATCCGGGCAACGCCTATCTGGTGCCCAAGGATTCCCCTTATCAGTCGATGAGCGACATCATCGAGGCCGCGGGCGATGGCAAGCAGATCAAGGTCGCGATCCAGCCGGGCAGCGTCTCGGAGATCGGGTTCTCGGCGCTCAAGAATGCCGTGCGCATGAAGTATCCCGGCAAGGAGGGCAATATCGTTGCCGTCAATACCGGCTCCCAGGCGGACAAGAACCAGCTGCTGTTCGACGGGGCGGTGGACGTGATCAACGGCTCGGTGCAGGCCAACGAGCAGTACACCCAACTGCCGGCGGATGATCAGAAGGCGATGCGCTTCGTCTGGATCACCGCGCGCGAGCAGACCATCGCCGAGACCGACGAAGCGGGCATGGGCGATACCACGCGCGAGCAGCTGCTGCAGTACGTGACGCCGAATGTCAGCGTGCCGATGACGGCCGACCAGGACTTCACTTTCGACAAGGAATTTTTCTTCCTCTACAACAAGGACATGGATCCCGCCGCGATCCAGTGTATCGACGACGCGCTGGCGGAGATCTACGACGAGGGCGAGATCCAGCAGCAGCAGAAGCGCTCGTTCTTCGTGCCGGACTTCAAGCCTTCCCAGGAAGCGGCCAGCTACCTGAAAGAGAAAAACGACCAGTACAAGACCATCATCAACGACCTGAAAGGTTGATCCTGTCGCGTACCGGCCGACTGACGTCGGCCGGTACGGCTCGTTCCCACCACTGAGACTGCCGGCGATGACCCGGCGCAGGAGCCGCTTTCCATGGAAAGCCAATGGCTGTCGCTGCTCGATGTGACCATCGATTTCGACCAATCGCATCTCTTCTTTCCGCGAATCGTCACCTGGATTCTGGTCGTACTGCTGGCGATCATCCTGATCACTCGCTACCGGCGGCTGGTGCCGGGGCTCAAGCACGCGGGGCGCGTTCTGGCCGGGCGCGAGGGCGATTTCGACCACCGGCGCTTCTTCGGCACGCTGGCGCTGACCACGGCCTACTTCTACCTGATGGGCGTGTTGAGCGATGTGTTTCCCAACACCGGCTACAGCTTTCTGATCATGTCGGTGCTGTTCGTGTTTCTGCTCTCGCTGTTGTACGTGGATCGGCCGACGCGGCGCCTGTGGGTCATCCTGGTGCTCAATGCGCTGATCGCACCGACGCTGGCCTGGTACGTGCTGGCACAGCTTTTCCGCATCACCCTGCCCTGAGCCGCTGGCCCCCAACTCCTTCGCCCTGACTGCCGGAGACGTCTTTCATGGATATTCTGTCTCATCTCACGCCGATGTTCTTCGCGCTGATCGCCGCGGGGACCGCGATCGGCATCATCTTCGGCGCGATCCCCGGCATGACCGCCACCATGGCGGTGGCGGTCTGTCTGCCGCTGACCTACGCCTTCGGCCTCGAGAACGGCATCGCGCTGTTGCTGGGGCTTTACGTCGGCGGCATTTCCGGCGGGATGGTGCCGGCCGTACTGATCAACATCCCCGGCACGCCATCGTCGATCACCACCACCTTCGACGGCTATCCGATGGCCAAGCGGGGCGAGGGCGAGCGCGCGCTCAAGATCGGGATCGTCGCCTCGGTCTTCGGCGGGCTGTTCAGCGCCGCGGTACTGTTCTTCTTCGCGCCGTTGCTGGCGGACTTCGCGATCAAGTTCTCCTACGTCGAGAAATTCCTGATCATCCTGCTGGCGCTGACGGTCATCGCCTCGCTCTGTTCCAACATGCTGATGGGTGTGTTCAGCGGCGTGCTGGGGGTGTGGCTGAGCCTGATCGGCACCTACTCGATCACCGAGGGTGGCAACGGCGAGCCGCGGCTGATGTTCGACTTCATGCAGTACTACCTGATCGACGGCTTTTCGCTGCTGCCGGTACTGATCGGTATCTTTGGCCTGACCACCGTGCTGCTGGATGCCGAAAAGGGGTTCAGGGACGAGACCGGCCAGGGGCCGATTTCGCTCAAGAACGGTGCCAAGTTCCGGTTCGGCGTGTTCAAGGGCCAACTAACCAACCTGATACGCTCCTCGAGCATCGGCACCTTCGTCGGGATCCTGCCGGGCGTGGGGGGCAGTGCCGCTTCGGTACTGGCCTACAGCCAGGAGAAGAATTTCTCGCGGGACTCCTCGCAGATGGGCAAGGGCGCCCCGCAGGGGATCGTCTCGTCGGAGTCCTCCAACAACGCGCTGACCGGTGGTGCGCTGGTGCCGCTGCTGTCGCTGGGTATCCCCGGGGACTCCACCACCGCGATCCTGATCGGCGCGTTCACGCTCCAGGGCATCCAGGTCGGCCCGCTGTTCATCGGCAACAACCTCGATACCTGGTACCTGATGATCATCGCGCTGCTGGCGGCCAACGTGCTGATGTTCGGCATCATGTACTTCGCGATCCGCCATATCGCCAGGGTCATCGAGGTGCCGAAGTACATTCTCTATCCGCTGATCATCATGATGTGCGTCGTCGGTGCCTACGCCATCAACTACGGCATCATGTTCGATGTCTGGACGCTGCTGATCTTCGGCGTGTTCGGCTGGGTCGCCCACAAGATCGGACTGGAGACGGTGCCGCTGATCATCGGCTTCATTCTCGGCAAGTCGGCAGAGGTCTATTTCGTCAAGAGCCTGGAGTCATACGGCAACTACTCGATCTTCTTCACCAAGAGTCCGATCGCCGTGTGCCTGTGGGTATTGATCGCCGTGTCGCTGGCGTTCGCGATCTATCTGCGGGTGAGGAGTCGGCGCCAGGTCGCCGTCGAGAGCTGACCTGATCCCCCGTCGAACGGGTGAAACGGAACGAAAAAGCCCACGCCATCGGGGATGGCGTGGGCTCTTCAGTATGACACTGGTGGGCGCTCAGTCGACGCTCAGCTTACGCACCTGACTGAGGTTTTCCATCGTCGTCAGGCACGCCTCGGCGGCCTCGCGTCCCTTGGTGAGGAAGTGCTGCTGGAAGAACCCCAGATGCGCCTCGTGCTCATGGAAGTGGTGCGGCGTCAGCACCGCGGAGAGCACCGGCACTTCCTGTTCGACCTGCAGTGACATCAGTGCGTCGATCACGGCGGTGGAGACGAAGTCGTGGCGATAGATGCCGCCGTCGACGACGAAGCCGGAGGCGACGATCGCGGCGTAGCGGCCGCTCTTGGCCAGCAGCTTGGCCTGGAGCGGAATCTCGAACACGCCGGGGACGGTAAAGGTATCGACTTGCTCGGTGGCAAAGCCGCGTTCGGCGACCGCTTCGAGGAAGGCAGCGTGGCAGTTGCCGACGATATCGCCGTGCCAGTCGGCACGAATGAAGGCGATGCGTTGCGACAGCGTCTGCGGCGAGAGCTGCGGCGGATAGGGCTGATTCATGGTCGTTTCCTATTGATCGGTGACCGAAGTCACGTTAACCAGAATCAGGGCTTCGGATCCGCTTGGGAGTCACGGGAGGCGGTTGGCGTGGGGGCGAACGGTGAATGTCACCGACAGCCGCGCGGCTGACCGAATCGTCGTTGCAAGGGAACCGTTCTCTTTCATCCGGACTATCACCGTCGGCTTCGGAGTCTCACCGAATCTGCTGACCTCGAAGGCGACGCCTTCGAGCGCTCGCGGGCTGAGATACGGGCGTTCTTTTCACGCCGCATCATTACCGCCGGTGGGGACTTGCACCCCGCCCTGAGAACCGATCGCGGCGAACCGCAATCCGCCGATAGTCTACGCCGATCACGGCGCGCGAGAAAGTCGAACGCGGTGGACCCTGTGGTATCGTGAGCCGGTCGAAGCGGCCGGCTGGGCGAGGGTGGGACGCGCCCGTCACGGGCCGTTCAAGACCGATCTTCTCAACACTCGATCTTCTCAAACTATGGAAGCGTGCATGAACGAGCGCAACGAGAACGCCGATATCGCTCTGATGACGGAAATCGCCACCCTCTACTACACCGAGGGTGAGACCCAGGAGGTCATCGCCAATCGATTGGGGATCTCGCGGGTCAAGGCGGGACGCCTGCTCAAGCGCGCGCAGGCGGAAGGCATCGTCGACGTTCGTGTGCGCCAGCATCCCGCCGTCAGCGCGGAGATCGAGCAGGCGCTGAAACGGCGCTTCGGGGTCAAGCGCGCCCTGATCGCGCTCGATCACGCCGATGCCGACGTTCAGCGCGCCAACGTGGCCAGCCTGGTGGCCGATCATCTCTCGCGGCAGCTGAGCGAGGGGGCGATCGTCGCCGTCGGCATGGGGCGCAATGTCGGTGCGGTGGCGGACAACGTGTTCGAGCAGGGGCAGCGGCAGTGCTCGTTCGTCTGCGCCATCGGCGGTTCGGTGCGGGCGGGGGAGTACATGAATCCGGACCATATCTGCCGCCGCCTGGCGATCAAGTTCGGCGGCGACAGCGAGACGCTTTACGCGCCAGCGCTGGTGCAGAACCTCGAGCTGCGCGACGCCATGTACGAGAACCCGACCATTCGCCAGACCCTGGATCGCGCCCGGCGCGCCGACCTCGCCCTGATCGGCATCGGCGATCTCAGCGAGAACAGCAACATGGTGCGGATGGGCTGGTTCACCCCCCAGGAGACTGCCGAGGCGCGCCTCTCCGGCACGGTCGGCGACATGATGGGCTACGACTTCATCGACATCTACGGTCGGCCGTCGATGACGCCGATGCAGGGCCGCGTGATCGGCTTGACCATCACCGATCTGGCGCGGATCCCCGACGTGATCGCCATCGCCGCCGAGAACACCAAGGCGGCCGGTATCCTCGGCGCGCTGCGCACCGGGGTGATCGACACCCTCGCCACCAGCGTCACCAACGCCCACACCATTCTGCGCCTGGACGAGGCGACCCGGGTCGACGACAAGTCCGATTGAGCGCTGGCTGAGACCGGAGCGTTCCTCGGCAGCCGAGAGCATCAGGGCGGCCGATAATACCCTCGCCACCAGTGTCAACAACGAAAAACGCCCGGCCAGCAGGCCGGGCGTCTGGTTGGACGCTGTCGGGTGTAACGATCAGCCCAGCAGCTTCTCGGCGCGGGCGACGACCTTGTCGACCGTGAAACCGAAGTGCTTGAACAGATCGCCGGCCTTGGCGGACTCGCCATAGGTGGTCATGCCGATGACGTCGCCATCGAGGCCCACGTACTTGTACCAGGTCGACGGGATGGCGGCTTCGACCGCCAGACGCTTGCGCACGTCGCCCGGCAGCACCGACTCGCGATAGCTCTCGTCCTGCTCGTCGAAGGCGCTGGTGCAGGGCATGGAGACCACGCGGACCTTCTTGCCCTTGCCCTCGAGTTCGGTGGCGGCGTCCATCGCCAGGCCCACTTCGGAACCGGTGGCGATCAGGATCAGCTCCGGCTTGCCGCCCTCGGCTTCCTTGAGCACGTAGCCGCCGCGACGAATCTGCTTGAGCTGCTCGTCGTCGCGCGGCTGGGCCGGCAGATCCTGGCGCGAGAAGATCAGCGCCGTGGGGCCTTTCTCCCGCTTCAGGCCCTCGACCCAGGCCGCCGTCGTTTCGGTGGCGTCACACGGGCGCCACGTTGCCAGACCGGGCAGATTGCGCAGGTCGGCCAGCTGCTCGATCGGCTGGTGGGTCGGACCATCTTCGCCGAGACCGATGGAGTCGTGGGTGAAGACGTGAATGATGCGGGTATGCGACAGCGCCGACATGCGCACGGCGTTGTGCATGTACTCCATGAACACCAGGAAGGTCGCGTCGTAGGGAATGAAGCCGCCGTGGGTGGCGATGCCGTTGGCGATCGCGCCCATGCCGAACTCGCGCACGCCGTAGTGCAGGTAGCCGCCGTCGAAGTCTTCCTTGCTGATCGCCTTGGCGCCTTTCCACAGGGTCAGGTTGGAGGGGGCGAGGTCGGCGCTGCCGCCGAACAGCTCGGGCAGGTCCGGTCCCAGCTCGTTGAGGACGCCCAGCGAGGCCTTGCGCGAGGCGGTGGTCTCGGATTTCTCCTGCGCCGTCTTGATCAGGGCATCGCCGTCGAAGTTGGCCGGCAGCTCGCCGTTGTAGCGACGTTTCAGCTCCTTGGCCAGTTCCGGGTAGGCCTGCTCGTAAGCCGCCAGCTTGGCGTCGTACTCGGCTTCGCGTTTCTGGCCCTGCTCGCGGGCGTCCCACGCCGCGTAGTAGTCGTCGGGAATCTCGAACGCCGGATATTCCCAACCCAGCTCCTTGCGCGCGGCCGCGACTTCGTCTTCGCCGAGGGCGGCACCGTGGCTCTCCTCCTTGCCCGCCTTGTTGGGCGAACCGAAGCCGATCACGGTCTTGCAGATGATCAGGGTCGGCTTGTCGGTGACACGCTTGGCTTCCTCGATGGCGGCGTTGATCTGCTCGGCGTCGTGGCCGTCGACGTCGCGCACCACGTGCCAGTGGTAGGCCTCGAAGCGCTTGGCGGTGTCGTCGGTGAACCAGCCCTCGACCTCGCCATCGATGGAGATGCCGTTGTCGTCGTAGAACACGGTCAGGTTGCCCAGGCCCAGGGTGCCGGCCAGCGAGCACGCCTCGTGGCTGATCCCCTCCATCAGGCAGCCGTCGCCGGCGAAGACCCAGATGCGGTGGTCGACGATCTCGTGGCCGTCACGGTTGAACTGCGCCGCCAGAGTGCGCTCGGCGATGGCCATGCCGATACCGTTGGCCAGGCCCTGGCCCAGCGGCCCGGTGGTGGTCTCGATACCGGGCGTGTAACCGTGTTCCGGGTGACCGGGGGTCTTAGAACCCAACTGGCGGAAGTTCTCGAGCTCCTTCATCGGCAGGTCGTAACCGGTCAGATGAAGCAGCGAGTAGTGCAGCATCGAGCCGTGACCGTTGGAGAGAATGAAACGGTCGCGATCTTCCCAGTCCGGGTTGGCGGGGTTGTGCTTGAGATGGTCGTTCCACAGCACTTCCGCTATATCGGCCATGCCCATCGGCATGCCGGGGTGGCCGGAGTTGGCCTTCTGCACGGCGTCCATGGAAAGCGCGCGGATGGCGTTGGCTAGCTGACGACGAGATGGCATTGGCTTTCGGATCCCCTAGATCGTAAATGGATGATGTCGCGAGACGCGATCTGGCACTCGGTTCGACACGACAATCAAGTCTAACGTGGCATCAAGTCTAACGTGGCTGTTCAGTTTAGCGCGGATGGTCAATCCGGTGCGGAGGATTCGCTCCCCGCGGCTGATCCGTTTGACGCGAGCAGCGAGGCTTCGTTCACGATCGCCTCGAACGCGGCCGGATCGTGGGCGAAACGCCCCAGGAACAGACCATCGACCTTTCCCGCCAGGCGGGTCAACAGGTCGGGGCCGGCGCTGCCACCATAGATCACCCTAGCAGACGGGTGCGTGGAGAGGTGATCCCGCAACCCCTGGCAGACCGCTGCAATGTGCGCCAGTGACGCCGGTTCCGAGGCGCCGATCGCCCAGTGCGGTTCATAGGCGACCACCAGCGGCTGCGAGCGCTGATCCGGCGTTACCAGCGACAGCGCCGAGTCGATCTGGTGCCGGCAGTCGGCAATGGCATCGCGCGGCTCGCCATGGTCGGCTTCACCGATGCAGAGCACCGGTATCAGCCCCTGCGCCAGGGCGATCCGTGTCTTGGTGGCGACGACAGCGTCATCTTCCGCGAACAGGCGCCGGCGTTCGGCATGGCCGATCTCGACATAACGACAGCCCATCTCGGCCAGCATGGCCCCGCTCACCTCGCCAGTATAAGCGCCGGGTGGTGCCTGATACAGGTTCTGGCCACCCACGCCGATTGGCGTGTCGGCGAAGCAATCGAGCACCGGGGCGAGCGCCGGGAAGCTGGGCAGCACGAACAGCGACACCCGGCCGTCGACGACGGCCGGGTGATGGGCGAGAAGGGTGGCGATCCGGCGACACCACTCCAGGGTCTGGGCATAGCCGAAGTACATCTTGAAGCTGATGCCCAGGGTGATCGGGGCTTGAGCCATGGCGTCCTCGCGGTTGTCTAGCCTTGGGCCATCGAGAACGGGATCACCGGTCGATGACGGGTTGAATGGCGGCGACGATCAGGGAGAGCGAGACCGCGCCGGGATCCGGCGTGCCGAGGCTCTTCTCGGCCAGCGGGCGGGCGCGCCCCATCTTCGGCCGGAGCTCGGAGGTGGCGGTCGCCGCCGCTTCGCAGGCCTCGACGGCCTTGCGCCATGCCGTCGCCAGATCGTCGCCGGCATCCACCGCCTGTTCGAGCGCCTCGCTGAACGGCGCCAGCGCATCGACCAGCGTCTTGTCGCCCAGCTTGGCCTTGCCGAATGCCATCACGTCATTCTTGGCCTTGGTGATGCCTTCGGCATAGTGCGCCGGGGTTGGCGCGTCGTCGTCGCCGAGCGTCACGCTGAGGGCATTGAGCATGACGCCCCAGATCGCGCCGGAGGTGCCGCCTGCGCGATCCGACCACGCCTCGGCGGCCATGCGCAGCAGCGTGCCGGCCCCGGCACTGCGGCTCACCGCGTCTTCCGCGGCCAGTTCCGCGGCGACCGCCCCGCGCTGCATGCCGATGCCATGGTCGCCATCCCCGGCAATGGCATCGAGTCGCCCCAGCTCCTCCACCTTCTGGTCGATGATCTTGCGCGTCGCGCTCAACGCCTGGTAGAGGCAGCGCGCGGTAGCGATCGACGCTTCGCTGGCGGGTGGAATGGCATCGGCATCCGGGATGTCCAGCTGGGAGGCGTCGATGGGCGGGGCGGCCTCGAGACTGCCCTTGCGATAGGCTGGCGCATCGGCCGGCGCCTTCCACAACCGCTCCAGCTCGTCGTCGAGCCAGAACAGTGTCAACGAGGCGCCCGCCATGTCGAGACTGGTGACCAGTTCCCCCACTTCCGGCTCGACGATCTCCAGGCCGGCCTCCGTCAGCAACTGATTGACCCGCCGATAGACCACGAACAGCTCTTCGTACTTGATCGAGCCCAGGCCGTTGAGCAGCACCGAGGCCTTGGCCCCCTCGACACTGCCGACCCCGTCCGGGATCTCCTCCATCAGGTGAGAGACGAGTAGCTCGGCGAGAGCGTCGGCGCTGGGAACGTCCTGCTCGCTGATCCCCGGTTCGCCGTGGATGCCCAGGCCCACCGCCATCTTGCCGGCGGGTACGTGGAACAGCGCATCCTTCGCACCCGGCAGCGTGCAGCCGTCGAATGCCACGCCCATGGAGCGGGTGCGCAGGTTGGCCGCGCGGGAGACGCGTACGACCTCCTCCAGCGAATAGCCGGCCTCGGCCGCTGCCGCTGCGATCTTGAAGACGGTCAGGTCGCCGGCGATGCCGCGGCGCTTGTGCAGCTCGTCCTGGCCGGCGCTGGAGACATCGTCGATGACCGCGACGATCTCGCAGGGGATGCCCTCGCGGATCAGGCGCTCCCGGGCCTGGCCGAAATGCAGCACGTCGCCGGCGTAGTTGCCGAAGCTGAGCAGCACGCCGGCGCCATTGTTGGCTGCCTTGCAGACGTTGTAGACCTGCTGTGCCGACGGCGAGGCAAACAGATTGCCCATTACCGCGCCATGCGCCAGGCCCTGGCCGACCAGCCCCGCGAAGGCGGGGTAGTGGCCGGAGCCGCCGCCGATGACGACGGCGACGGTGCCCGGTTCGCTGCGGGTGCTGCGGATGACCCCGCCAGGTACCTGGCAGACCCGCTGCGCATGCGCGGCGACGAATCCTTCGGTCGCTTCGTCGACGAAATTCACAGGATCGTTGTAAAGACGTGTCATGGCCGACGCTCCCGGCGATTGAGATGTGTGCCAGGCCATGGACGATCGCTGTCCGGATCTGGCCTGATGAAAATATGATCCGATGGTGCACATTTGGTTGTCTATGGCGTTCGGGACCATCATAGCGACCGGAAAGGGCGAGGATATGCGACTTTGGTGGTGATATCGCATCGTTCCATCTCGTGGCTCGAGCGTGATTCTCTCGGCTTGCCAGCGGCTTTGGCGCCGATTCTTGCGTCGGTGACGCCGTTTGATACACGACTTTTTGCTCATATGAGATGTTGTTGTTCATATGAACAATGTGTGGCTATGATGACGCCGTCGACGTTCGACGCCATTGAGAGCATGGGAGGTGAGTGATGGCAAAGCAGTGGCGAGTGGCGCTGGGGTGTGACGAGGCGGCGTATGAGATGAAGCAGGCGATGATCGAGCATGTCCGGGCGCTGGGGCACGAAGTCGAGGACTTCGGCACCCACGAGGCGAAGCCGGTGCTCTATCCGGACATCGCGATCGAGGTCGCGGAGGCGATTGCCGAGGGTCGCTACGATCGCGGCGTCCTGATGTGCGGCACCGGCATTGGCGTGGCGATCTCCGCCAACAAGGTGGCCGGCATTCGCGCCGCCCAGGCTCACGACACCTACTCCGCCGAGCGCGCTCGAAAGAGCAATGATGCCCAGATCGTCACCATGGGCGCGCGCGTCATCGGTATCGAGTTGGCCAAGACGATCGTCGAGAGCTTCCTGAGTAACGAGTATGAGCCCGGCGGTCGCTCGCAGCCCAAGGTGGACCGGATCGAGGCTTACGAGCGTGAGCATCGCTGAGTCGGGTTGAAGGCTCGGCGTGCCGCCCGGTGTTTTCAGCGGGATGGCTGGACGGTCGACGGTCTCGATATGGGGTGGGAGGTAAAGGCTGCTGCATGGTGATCATATGATCATGAGGAAATGAGCGCCCGATTTTGCCTTGTTTTGATGCGTCGTCGTGCTGAAATTTATTAAGCCAATGAAATTGAAGTGAAAAAAGGTGGCTTTCATCGCAGCCACTGAAGCCTGCCTTGTTCAGTTTGCAAGCCAAGCGGTGAGTGATGGTGACATGAGGTGTTCATGTGAACTCCATGTGTCTCATTTGAATGGTGGTTTGGATCATTGCGGAGGGTTCTTCATGAAAATCGTCAAGGCGAGTCTGGCACTGGCACTCGGCATTCTGGCATCCGCGGGAGTGGCTTCATCGACCCTCGCCGCCGAGGGTCCGGGGACCGAGAAGCACGATAGCTATCGTTTCGTGGTGGTGCCGAAGGTGGTCCACCCCTGGTTCGACAAGGTCAATCAGGGTGCGCAGCAGGCTGCTGCTGCCATCAAGGCGCAGACCGGATCCGACGTGGAGATCCAGTACTCGGCTCCCCAGAGCGCCAACGTCGCCCAGCAGAACGAGATCATCGAGCGTGCCATCTCGACGCGTCCCGACGGGATCATCGTCGATCTTCTCGATCCCAGCGGCAACCGCACCGTGCTGGAGGAGGCCCAGGAGCAGGGGATTCCGATCACGCTGTTCGATTCGATCAACCCCGAGGGAATGAATCTGACCACCGTCGGCAGCGATTTCTGCGAGCAGGCCGAGATGGCGGCCAACCGCCTGATCGAGCTGTTGGATGGAAAGGGCAAGGTGGCAATCATGATGGGCGTGCCCACGGCCCCCAATCACGCCGAGCGGGCGCGCTGCGCGCAGGCCGTGTTTGATGCGCACGAGGGTATCGAGGTTGTCGCGACCGGCGTCGACAACGATGACATCAATACCGCGCAGCAGCAGGCCTCCGCGATCATGCAGGCCAACCCCGACCTCGATGGCTGGGTGGCGTCGGACGCCGCCGGACCGGTCGGTATCGGCCAGGCGATCAAGGAGGCCGACAAGGTCGGCAAGGTCCAGTTGGTCGGTCTCGATGACCTCAGCCAGATGCTGGTGTTGATCAAGGAGGGCGTGGCGGACTCCTCGTCGGCTTCGCGCCCGACCATGCAGGGCTACTGGTCGGTGATCAACATGTGGCAACTGGCTACCGGGGCGATCACGCCCAATCACATCGATACCGGTAACGTCATGATCACGCCCGATAACGTCGACTCCTTCATGGAGTGAGGCCCAGGGCGCCCCCGCCGGCAGCGATATCTCCGGCGGGGGCGGTTGCGGTGATTCAACGCGAGAGTCCACGGGAGGCGACGATGGCTTACTTGCATGTCGACCATGTCAGCAAGCGTTTTCCGGGCGTCAAGGCGCTGGATGACGTCGTGCTCGAGATCGAGATGGGCCGGGTGCATACGCTGGCGGGGGAGAATGGCGCGGGGAAGTCGACGCTGGTCAAGATCTTGACCGGCACCGAGAAGCCATCCCAGGGGCGGGTGATGATCGACGGTCAGGATGCGTCGAGTCACGACCACCTGCACAAGACCATTGCCTATGTCCCCCAGGAGATCAACCTGTTCGGCAACATGACCGTTGCCGAGAACCTCTTCATGCCGTTCTCGCGCTCCCGGCGCGGGGGCTGGCTATTTAAGCGTGGCGAGCTGGAGCGTGCGGCGCAGACCTGGCTCGATCGATTCAAGATCGCGGCCAGCCCTGGCGACAAGGTGCGCCACATCTCGATCTCCGATCAGCAGCTGCTGCAGATCGCGCGAGCCTGCACCAACGAGTCGATGAAGATCCTGATCCTCGATGAGCCGACCTCTTCGCTGACGGAGACCGAGGTCGAGCGCGTCTTCCGCGTGGTGCGGGATGTGGTGGCCTCGGGGTGCGGTGTCGTCTTCATTTCGCACAAGTTCGACGAGATGTTCGCCATCAGCGACACCATCAGCGTGTTGCGTAACGGTCGCAAGATCGAGACGCGGCCGGCGTCGCAGCTGGATGACCGTCAACTGGTCTCGCTGATGTCGGGGCAGGAGGTCAAGACGGACAGCCGCCTGCAGCCGGAGGGCGGGAGCGGGGAGGTGATGCTGCGAGTCGAGGGGCTCTGCGGGAAACGATTCGAGGATGTCTCGTTCACCTTGCGGCGCGGAGAGATCCTGGGGTTCGCCGGCCTGGTCGGGGCTGGCCGCTCCGAAGTGATGCAGACGCTGTTCGGCTTTCTGCCGGCCCGGTCCGGGACGGTCCAGCTGGAGGGGGAGGCGTGGCGGCTGGGGGATACGCACTACTCCATTCGCCACGGTCTCTTCTATCTCTCCGAGGAGCGCAAGTATCACGGCATCTTTCCCGGCCAGAGCGTGCGCCGCAATATCGGCATGGCATTGCTGCGCGCCACCGCCCGCCACGGGGTGATCGATGCCCGCCGGGAGCGGGCACGGGTCGGCGACATCGTGCGCGACTACGACATCAAGACGCCGACCATGAACAAGAACATCGCTTTCCTGTCGGGCGGCAATCAACAGAAGGCGATCATCGGGCGCGCCATGGCCTGTGACCCTCGCATACTGATCTTCGACGAGCCGACCAAGGGGATCGATATCCGCACCAAGATGGAGATCTATCGGTTGATGAAGGTGCTGGCGGAGCGTGGCGTGGGAATCATCCTGGTGTCTTCGGAGATGGATGAGCTGCGACGCTGCGCCAATCGCATCATCACACTCTACGAAGGGAAGGTCAGCGGAGAGTTTCATATCGATCAGGCCAGTGGAGACGCGCTGGTCGGAGCCATCCACGGTCATGGGGGAAGCGGGCATGCTGCGTAAGGCAATGGGGTTCATGGTCAGCAACCCTCTGAGTGGCGTGGTGGGGGTGTTGGCGCTCATCGTGGTGGTGGCGTCGCTGCTGTCGGAAAATTTCCTGAACAGCTACAACCTGGTCATCATCGCCAGGTCGCTGGCCTTCATCGGCATGATCACCATCGCGCAGTCGATGTTGATGATCCTGGGGGAGCTGGACCTGTCGCTCGGCGCCATCGGTGGCTTCTGCGGCGTGATCGGCGGCATCCTCATGGTCAAGCTGGGGCTGAATCCGTGGCTGGCATTCGCGCTCTGCCTGGTGATCGGGGCACTGTTCGGGCTGCTCAACGGCCTGCTGGTGACGCTGCTCCGGCTCCCCTCGCTGGTGCTGACGATCGGCATGGCGGGGGTCTACGGCGGACTCAACCTGGTCATCACCAAGGGGGTGGCGATCACCGGCATTCCCGCCGACATCGGGTTTCTCGGCAGCGGCAAGTGGGCCGGCCTGCCGGTGCCGTTCTGGATCATGCTGCTGTTCCTGGTCGTGGCCTGTTTCATCACGCTGAAGACCCCGTTCGGGCGCTACATGTATGCCGTCGGCAGCAATCTGTCGGCCGCCAGGATGCTGGGCATTCGCGCCGATCGTGTTCGTCTGGGCGTGTTCGCCTTCGCAGGCTTTCTGGCGGCGTTGGCCGGCATGCTGATGGTCGCCCGGCTCGGCTCGGCACAGCCCTCCATCGGGGATTCGTGGGTGCTGGGGCCTATCGCCGCCTCGGTGATTGGCGGGGTGCCGACCACGGGCGGCATCGGTACGCCGCTGGGGGCGATCTTCGGCGCGGCGATCATCGGAGTGATCGAGAACGTGATCGTGCTGCTGGGCATCTCCCCGTACTGGCAGTCGATGGTGAGCGGCGCCATCGTGGTGATCGCGATCTCGCTGGACTCCATTTCCCGGCGCTATTTCAAGCGCGATTGACCGGCCCGGCAGCCGGGCCGCTGTCGCGGTCCGGCTGTGGCACGGCCCCCGGCCGGATGCCCGACACCGACCTCCTCCTTTCTCATGGGCAGTGGCTCCACCCGAGCCTCTCCGCTGCCGTCGCTCACGATCACGATCGTGCGTTTCGATCCTTGCGGTGATCATATGATCTTATTTAGATCATTCTAACGCATTTTGTTTCCAATCGATTTCTCGAATCTTGCCGCCAACCCGACGATAACTTTAGTCGTAAGAAGTCAAATGAATTCATTTTAAATCTATGTTTATCAACAAGATAAAAATCATTTGGCTAAAGTCTTAGGGTGTGTTCCCGCTCTGCGTATTGATGTCTTTTCCGCTGCTGGGCTAAAAACATATGACCAAATATTGATCATGTGTTTAAGCGCAGGAGATCTTCCATGAGCGACGCCACTGCCACATCCACCCAAGCGACTTCCCACGACGACATCCCCCGCACGATGAAAGCGGTGGTCGCCTACGCACCCAACGATTATCGCTACGAAGAAGTGCCGGTCCCCGAGATCGAGGACAAGGAGATCCTGGTCAAGGTCGAGGGGTGCGGCATCTGCGCCGGGGACATCAAGTCCTACGACGGCGCGCCCAGCTTCTGGGGTGACGAGACCCAGCCCGCCTATATCAAGGCACCGATGATTCCGGGGCACGAGTTCATCGGCCGGGTGGTCAAGGTCGGTACCCAGGTCGAAGGCTACGCCGTCGGCGATCGGGTGATCTCCGAGCAGATCGTGCCGTGCTGGAACTGTCGCTTCTGCGGTCGGGGCCAGTACTGGATGTGCGAGAAGCATGACCTGTACGGCTTCCAGAACAACGTCAACGGCGGCATGGCCGAGTACATGAAGTTCACCAAGGAGGCGATCAACTACCACGTCCCCGAGGAGCTGCCGCTGGAGAAGGCGATCCTGATCGAGCCTTACGCCTGTTCGCTGCACGCGGTGCAGCGCGCCAAGATCGAACTGGGCGACGTGGTGGTGCTCTCCGGCGCCGGCACCCTGGGGCTCGGCATGGTCGGTGCGGCCAAGAAAGCGGGCGCCGAGAAATTGATCGTGCTCGACCTGTTCGACGACCGCCTGGAACTGGCCAGGAAATTCGGCGCCGACCTGACCCTGAACCCCAAGCGCGACGATGTGGTCTCGATCATCAAGGAGATGACCGAGGGTTACGGCTGCGACGTCTACATCGAGGCGACCGGGCATCCCAAGTCGGTGGAGCAGGGGCTGTCGATGATTCGCAAGCTGGGGCGTTTCGTCGAGTTCAGCGTGTTCAAGGATCCGGTCAGCGTCGACTGGAGCATCATCTCCGACCGCAAGGAGCTCGACGTGCTGGGTTCCCACCTCGGCCCGTACTGCTATCCGCTGGTCATCGAGGGGATCCGCAACGGCGACTTCCCGACCGAAGGTGTGGTGACTCACAAGCTGCCGCTGGAGAAATACGAGGAAGGCTTCGAGCTGATGAAGAGCGGATCGAAGTCACTGAAGATCGTGCTGATCCCCTGATTTCGGCGCGGCGGCGACGGTTGCCCCGGCGCCGTGCAGACGAAGACAGCGGTATCAGGAAAGAGGGCTCGAAGCGATGAGTACAACAGTTGCCAGTCGGCCAGCGGCGCCGGGCAAGCTGAAAGGGCGCCTGATCATCGGCGCCTGTGTGGTCGTGGTGCTGGCGGCAATGGCCTGGGATACCACGGTGGTCGAGATCGGCCACGAGGCGGAGTTGGCCGGCGGCTTCTCTGCCGAGACCTATGGCGGGGAGCATTTCCCGGCGATTCAGGCGAGCGTCGAGGAGCGCGCCGTCGATGCCGCTGAACTGGCGTCGGCGGTACTCGCGGATTCGACGGCGGCGGGTCAGAAGTACGGTGTCGGCGACGGCTTCGGCCCGGTGGTGCCGGTCACCTTCAGCGGGACATTCGGTGAGGCGCGTTCAGGCATCTATACCGTCGACGCCAAGGGCGTGCCCGACGAGATCACGCTGCGCGTGCAGACCGGCCCGGCGATCAATGGTACCGACCTGCGCGACGCCACCGGCCAGATCTCGTTCGGCGAGTTTGCCAACCAGATCGAGTATCAGAACGCCGGCGCCTCGATCAACGACGCCATGAAGAAAGCCGTGCTGGCGGACATCGATACCGCCGATCTGAGCGGCAAGACCGTCAGCGTGACCGGTGTGTTCAAGCTGATCAATCCCAAGAACTGGCTGGTGACACCCGTCAGCATGGAGGTGCAGTGATGGCTTCCTCCTCGAGTCGGCCTGCTCCTGCAGGCGAACCGGTCGACGATGTGGTGCTGTCGGCGCGGGATGTCGCCAAATCGTTTGGCAGCGTGCATGCGCTCAAGACGGTCAATTTCGACGTCTATCGCGGTCAGGTGACCACCCTGTTCGGCGAGAACGGGGCCGGCAAGTCGACGCTGATGAAGATCCTGTCCGGGGTGATCCAGCCGACCTCCGGCGAGATCGTGCTGGAGGGTGAACCGGTGCGGTTCGCCTCGACCACCGATGCCCAGCGCCTGGGCATTTCGATCATCCATCAGGAGTTGAGCCTGGCGCCCAATCTCAGCGTTCGCGACAACATCTTCATGGGCCGCGAGATCAAGGGGCCTGCCGGTATCGACTATGCCGAGGAGGCGCGTCAGACCCGGGCGTTGATGGAGGAGCTCGACGAACCGATCGATCCGCTGACGCCGGTGGAGGACCTGCGCCTGGGCCAGCAGCAGATCGTCGAAATCGCCCGCGCGCTGTCGGTGAATTCGCGCATCCTGATCATGGACGAGCCGACCTCGGCGCTGTCGGCGACCGAGGTCGAGGTGCTGTTCCGGGTGATTCGCGATCTCAAGAGCCGCGGCGTCTCGATCGTCTACATCTCCCACCACCTGGAGGAAGCGCTGCTCATCACCGACCACGCCGTGGTGCTGCGTGACGGCGTGATGACGGCCTATGCCCGGCGAGCGGACATCGATCTGGAGTGGATCGTGCGCAACATGGTCGGCGAGAACTTCGATCTCGGCTCGCCGCCGACTGGTCACGCCATGGGCGACGTGGCGCTGTCGCTCGAGGATGTCAGTGTCGCCGATACCGCGGTGCCGGACCGCTCGGTGGTCGACCATCTGTCGCTGGAGGTGCGCGCCGGCGAGATCGTCTGCATCTATGGCCTGATGGGCGCCGGACGCACCGAGCTGCTCGAGTGCGTGGCTGGCCGCGTGCCGCTGAGCGGCGGCCGGGTGGTGCTGGAAGGCGAGGACGTCTCGCACCTGAGCATCGCCGAGCGCATCGCCAAGGGCCTGGTGCTGGTGCCGGAAGACCGGCAGCGCGATGGTCTGGTGCAGACCATGTCGGTGGGCGAGAACCTGTCGCTGGCCAGCATCAAGGCGTTCACCCGCTGGCTGCTGACCTCGGGCAGCCGCGAGCGCGGCGTAGTCGACGAGTCGATCGCCAATGTCCATATCAAGACCGACGGGCCCAGGGCCGAGATCGGTTCGCTCTCCGGCGGCAACCAGCAGAAGGTGGTGATCGGCAAGATGCTGGCGACCCATCCCCGGGTGGTGGTGCTCGACGAGCCGAGCCGCGGTATCGACATCGGGGCCAAGGCCGAGGTGTTCAAGCTGCTGGCGGAAGGGGCCGCCAAGCAGGGGCTGGCGGTGATCTTCTCCACTTCCGAAGTCGGCGAATGCCTGAGCATCGCCCACCGCATCGTGGTGATGAGCCGCGGACACATCGCGGCGGAGTTCGGCGCCGACGCCTCCAAGGAGCAGATCATGGCCGCCTCGGGCGAGGCCGTGGTCGCGTGAGCGCTTTTACTCGAAGGGAGTTTTGATTATGTCCAAGCACAGCCAAGCGCCAGCGCGCCAGAGTGGTGGCTTCGATCTGGGGCGAATGCTGCTCGAGGGTCGCGCCTTCTTCGCCCTGATCGCGATCATCATCATCTTCTCGGCGCTGTCGCCGGTCTATTTCTCGACCAACAATTTCCTGACCATGTCGTCCCACGTGGCGATCTTCGGGCTGCTCTCCATCGGCATGCTGCTGGTGATCCTGACCGGCGGCATCGATCTGTCGGTGGGCTCGACCCTGGGCCTGTGCGGGGTGGTCGCCGGCTTTCTGATGCAGGGCGTGACGCTGGATGCGTTCGGCGTGACCCTCTATCCGCCGGTCTGGGTGGTGGTGATCCTCACCTGTGGGGTCGGGGCCTTCATCGGCGCCATCAACGGCGTGCTGATCGCCTACTTCAAGGTGCCGGCGTTCGTCGCCACCCTGGGCCTGCTCTATGTGGCCCGCGGCGTGGCGCTGCTGATGACCGACGGCCTGACCTACAACAACCTCGGCGGCGATCCGGCGCTGGGCAATACCGGTTTCGACTGGCTCGGCTTCAACCGCCTTTTCGGTGTGCCGGTGGGCGTCTGGGTGCTGGCGATCGTCGCGGTCGTCACCCTGCTGGCGCTGGCGCGCACGCCGTTCGGGCGCTGGGTCTACTCCACCGGTGGCAACGCCCGCGCCGCGGAGCTCTCCGGGGTGCCGGTCAAGCGGGTCCAGGTTTCGGTCTATGTGCTCTCCGGCATCTGTGCGGCGATCGCCGGGCTGGTGCTGTCGTCGCAGCTCACCTCCGCCGGCCCCACCGCCGGCACCACCTACGAGCTGACCGCCATCGCCGGCGTGGTCATCGGCGGGGCGGCGCTGACCGGTGGCCGCGGTACCGTGCGCGGCACGCTGCTGGGGGCCTTCGTGATCGGCTTTTTGTCCGATGGCCTGGTCATCATCGGCGTCTCCTCGTACTGGCAGACCGTCTTCACCGGTGCGGTGATCGTGCTGGCGGTGCTGCTCAACAGCATTCAGTACGGCGGGCGCCGGAAGCGCGTGGCTAGGCCCGCGGAACCGAAGGCACCCGACGACCCCTCTTCTCCGGCCTCGAGCGGCAACGCCGCGCGCGTGACATCCGAGGCGGAAAGTACGGCCGGTAAACCGGCAACACAGCACTAGCCTCACCGCTGCACGCTAGTCATCACAATCGCAAAAGAAGGGTGATCCATCATGTTCAAGACAGGAAAACGCCTGCTGATCGCAGCCCTCGCCGTCAGCGCGCCGTTGCTCGCCGGAACCGCCTTGGCGCAGGACAAGGGGCTGATCTCGGTCATCGTCAACGATACCTCCAACCCCTACTGGTTCACCGAAGGCAAGATCGCCCGGGAAACGGCCGAGGGGTTGGGGTATCGCGCCAACGTCAGCGCCCACAAGGGGGATACCAATACCGAAAGCCGCCAGATCGATACCGCGATCACCAACCAGGCCAAGGCGATCATTCTCGATCCCGCCAATGCCGATGGTTCCGTCGGTGCGGTGCGCAAGGCCGTCGACGCCGGTATCCCGGTATTCCTGGTCAACGCGGAAATCAACGAGCAGGGGCTGGCCAAGGCGCAACTGGTCTCCAACAACGCCCAGGGTGCCGCCCTCGGTGCCCAGCAGTGGGTACAGGCGGTCGGCGACTCGGCCAACTACGTCGAGCTGAAGGGCGCGCCGTCGGACAACAACGCCGCGACCCGCTCCAACGGTTACGAGACGGTGTTGAGCCAGTACCCGGATCTCAAGAAGGTCGGCGAGGATGTCGCCAACTGGGACCGTACCCAGGGATTCAACAAAATGCAGAGCCTGTTGCAGGCCAACCCTGACATCCAAGGGGTGATCAGTGGCAACGACGAGATGGCGCTGGGCGCGATCGCCGCACTCAAGGAAGCCGGCAAGCTGGACGATGTCGTGGTCGGTGGCTTCGACGGTTCGCCCGACGCGGTCGACGCGGTCAAGTCCGGCGAGCTCGCCTACACCGTGCTGCAGCCGGTGGCGATCTTCTCCAAGGCGGCGGTGCAGATGGCCGACAAGTTCATCACCACCGGTGAAACCGGTGTCCAGGGCGAGAAGCACCTCTTCGATTGCATCCTGATCACGCCGGATAACGTCGACAAGTACGTCTCGCCGTTCGTGCTCAAGCAGTAAAACGCAAGGCCGTCCCCCGAGACGCCGCCGCGGGTACCCGCCCGCGGCGGTTTTTTTTTCGTCTCGATTGAGGCCAGGTCCGAGCGTTGGCGTTGGCGCTAGCGGTGAAGGGGTAGGGACACCGTCAAATGTCCGGTCTGTAAAATATCGATGACCCGCTCAGCGGCGACAGCGTCATGTCTGGAATGCCCCGAGCTCCGCCGGTGACCTTGTCGCTGACTCATCATCGAGGCGTAGGCTCGAGCCGGAGCGGCATCACCTGGCATCAGGTCGCCCGACATGCCAACAACGGATCATCGGGTGGTTGGATAAAGGGTGGTAAGACAACGAGAGGGGCGTGGCTGGGGTGTTGCCCTGGCAAGAAATGGTGCCACCACACATCGCACAGGCCCGAGGTGGGTAATTTTCCAAGCACGTTAGTGAATATTCCTAAGCGCCGTGAAAATTGAAGCCCTGTTTAGGTACTTCGCGTAATCGTTTGCACTATGTAAAATGTTTTTATCCTCCCTGACTCTGTAGCATAACCATTGCGGCATTGAGTGATCAGGGCTTTCTAGAGGGTGAAAAGATTATCTGATTCCTGCCCGCGAGTGGCGCGGCCATCAGCCGGGTCAGAAGACGGTAGTTATCTCAGAGTGCCTTGTTACTAGTGTAATTTTTTGGGCAAGTTGAATGCGGGAAAGGCGACGAAAATATCCTCCCTACGGGCACCCGTCACAAGTCCACAGCTTCGAATACTGGCTGCATCTATACGATATGTTTTCGAGATGTCAGTCATCTTCTAGAAGAGCTTCAGGAGTCGTCTCATGGCTGAACTACAAAAAACCCTTACCGCCTGGAGGGGGGCAGCGCTATTCATCAATATAGTTCTGGGTGCAGGGCTGCTCGTTTTACCCGGTCTCACGGTGCAAAGAGTTGGAGATCTCTCGTTGGTCTCATGGATCATTTGTGCCGTGCTGGCCACTCCTCTGTTCGTCATCTTCATTATCCTGGGCTGCCGACACCCCGGACCAGGAGGGTTGGCCGCATACGTGCAACAAGCTTACGGCAGGTTCGCTTATGTCGTTGCCTCATTGATGTTTCTGGGCGCCGTCGTTCTGGGCCTCCCTGCGATTGCTTTGACGGGAGGCTACTACGCCAGTACGACATTTGGCGGCTCCGCACACATTTACGGATTGCTGATCATGGGGGCCGTGCTACTGCTCAATCTGCAGTCAGTCGAGGCCGCGGGCAAGCTAAATCAGGTTCTATCATGGGTGCTGGTGGTTTTCTTGACTGGCCTGGCACTGCTGTCGCTCTACCTGGTCTCGAATGAGCCTGCATACCATGCCATCGCAGCTCCAAGTTCTATTGACGAATTCCGCACCATTTGGTTGGCGGTTCCGATGATCTTCTTTGCCTTTACCGGGTGGGAAGTGGGAGCCAGCATCACCGGCGAGTTCAAGAACCCCAGAAAAGATCTCCCCATCGCCATGTGGATATCCTTCTTCGTAGCCATTGCGCTATATCTGATCATGGCCTATGTGGCTCAGCGTGCGAATTTGCAGAACGGTTACGCAGCGCCCTTCGCGACTATCATCAATAATCACCTTGGCGCCTATGGAAGCGTGATTGTCGGTCTCATCGCTATCACCTTGATCTTTGCGAATCTCAGTGCTGCCGGGTGGGGAGTGTCAAGGATGGTCTACTCTCTGGCGCAGGAAGGGATCGCGCCCTCCTATCTGCTTAATCTCACCAAAGGCCAGCCATATTATGCACTGATAACGATCGTTCTCATCTTCAGCACCGTTATCGTCTTTGACTGGATTGGGTTTTTGGGTATCGATAATCTTCTCAAGTTGGCGGGCCAGAATTTTCTGATCCTGTATGGTTTTTCGGCGCTGGTGCTTTTCAAGTTGGCGCAAGGAATGGCTGAGAAAATGATTGCCTGTCTTGGCGCTGGTGTGTGCTTGATAATCGTGCTTTTGCAGGGGCTAAGCGTTATTTATCCGATCCTGATCGTTGCGGTTTCCATTTTCGTGTACTCCTGGAAAGGCGAGATTAAGAGTGTGTCTTAGCAGTGAGATGTCAAGGAGACCTAGTCCCACATTTTGATCACTGGGGAGATTGATGAGCTTTTCACTTTTGGATGTTCAGTCAAGAAGTATTTGAGTTTCATCATTTCCTCGAGTGAGTCATAAGATATTTCCAAAATCAGATCCAGGTCGCCATAAACGGAGTACTTGCTTTTGATGATATCGAAAGTTTCGAGTTCTTTAAGCAGCTGTTCGCATTGCGAGCCATAGACATGATTGATGATGACGAAGCCTCTCAGCTTTTTTGAGCTTCTCTCCTTGTCTGTATTTAATATTACGTTGTAACCTTGAATGGTTCCGTCTGCCTCGAGTCTCTCGATTCTCTTCTCTACCGAAGTCCTGGAGCGGTTCACCAACCTGGCGATGTTCGAGAGCTTCTCTCTCGCATTCTTTTTCAATAGCTCTATGATCTGCGAGTCAACGTTGTCTTTGATGCCCATGCTCTTACTTCGCCTCATCAAAAATGCCAGCTATTTTAGCGTTCAACCTTTGCGGAGGCCTTGACACTGTCATTGCCAATCAATTTTCAGGCGCGGCCTGAATTGGTTTCAGTCTCTGTATCTTAGCAACAGGTCACGATCGAGGAGAATACCCCGCTCACGAGTTCTGCGGATGACTTAATATCAGACATAACGAATGCACTGTCATGGACGATAAACCCGATGGGGCGTGTCGCCTTATGGGAGTTCTCGACCCTGGCATTTTCCACCGTGGCCTCGCCCGATCGACGCCAGCATTGGCACCATCTCGAGATAATTAATCTTCCTCGTTCGATCGGTGGCCGCCATGCTTGTCAGGTCTTCGATGGCCATCAACGGGCCCGGAGCCGGTGACGCTTCGAGCTGAGCCGGGAGTTTCCCGCCGCTGCTCTCGCAAGAGCGGTCTTCGGTGACTCCCAGCGATGCTCGGAGAGTGGAACTTCGCCTACTCAGGTCGAGCCCGTCATAGCCGAATCAGGCGATAACGAACCCCGGCCTCGTCCAGCGTGGTGCGATGCTCGACGGTAAGGCTTTCATCGATCAATACGAGGTCGAATTCGTCGAGATCGGCGAGGCGGTGCAGCGCGCCATGGCCGAACTTGGCACTGTGGACGAGCAGTATCCGACGCTCTGCCGCCGCCATCTGGGCGCGCTTGATCTGGGTCACCGTCGGGTCCTGCACGTAGGCGGTAGTGCCGAGGATCGCCGAAGCGGAAAGCACCGCGATATTGGCACGCAGATTGGCGAGCGTCTGTTCGCAGAGCAGGCCGAAGGTGGCATTGAAACGAGGCTGGTAGTCGCCGCCCAGGGTGATCAACTTGATGCCGCTGGTGGCCTTGAGCCGGTCGATGCTCTCCAGGCCATTGGTGATCACGGTCAGCGGCTCCCGCGCCGGCAGTAGCAGGGCGAGTTCGGCGGCAGTGGTGGAGTCGTCCAGCATCACCGCTTCGCCGGGGGCGATCTCCTCCAGCGCCGCGCGGGCCAGGGCCTGCTTTTCTCGCGTGGCGATATGCGAGCGCAGTGCGAAGTTGCTTTCGAACACGCTGGAAGAGCGCGTGGTGACTCCGCCGTGCTGCTTGTTGACCATGCCCTGCTCGGAGAGGGCGTCGAGATCGCGGTGCACCGTCATCCGGCTGACGCCGAAGCGCTCGGCCAGTTCGTCGACCTGGGCCGAGCCGGCCTGGATGATGTAGTCCAGCATCGCCTGGCGGCGCGCTGGCGCCCCCCGGGTCACGGCACGCGTCGTCATGTCTGCGGGCGAGGTCATGACGCTCCCGTCGTCAACACGACCTTGATCGAGTCGCGCCGGGCGGCGATCTCGAAGCCGCGTTCGAAGTCGGTCAGCGCAACACGGTGGGTGACGATGCCGCGAGTCGTCACCAGCCCGCGGGCCAGCAGGTCGATCGCCACCGGGTAGGTATGCGGAGAGAGGTGAGAGCCGCGGATATCCAGCTCCTTGCGGTCGCCGATAGTGGACCAGTCGACGCTGGTGGGCTCCTTGAAGACGCTGAACTCGACGAAGCGGCCGAGCTTGCGTAGCGATTCCAGGCCCTGGGCCACGCCGCTCGACGAGCCCGTGGCGTCGATATAGACCTCGCAGCCGTAACCGCCGGTGAGTGCCCGAATCTCCTTGGCGATATCGTCGCGATGTGGATTGAAGCCGTGATCGGCACCGTAGTCGTAGGCCATTGCCAGGCGGTCGTCGTGGGTGTCGACCAGAATCAACTGCCTGGGCGTCTTGAGCCTGGCGAGCTGCACCATGGCCAGGCCGATCGGGCCGCCACCGGCGATCACCACGGTGTCGTCGAACTGAATCTCGGCGCGGTTGACGGCGTGGATGCCGCAGGCCAGCGGTTCGAGAAAGGCGGCTTCCTCGACGCTCAGGCGCGGGTCGACCGGGTGCAGCACCGCATTGGCCGGCACGCGCAGGTACTCGGCCATGCCCCCATCGGCGACACCGCCCTGGAAGCCGAAGATATGATGCACTTCACACATCCAGTAGTGGCCGCGCTGGCAGTAGAGACATTTGCCGCAGGGGAGGATCTGTTCCGGCACGACGCGATCACCGAGCGAGACGCCGAAGTGCTCCCCGGCACCCTCGCCCAGTGCGACGACTTCCCCCGTGAATTCGTGGCCGACGATCATCGGTGGTTTGACGAAAGGGGCGAAGCGGTCGCCGTCGCCCCAGTACATGGCGGCCCCGTCGCGGCACTTGAGATCGCTGGAGCAGATGCCGCAGGCCTGGATGCCGAGAATCAGTTCGTTGGGGCCGGGCCGGGGGGTGGGCACGCGCTCCAGCCGGTAGTCGCCGGGGCCACGACAGACCACGGCTTGCATGTCATCGGGTAGCATCGTCACGGTCTCCTGAACGGGTGAGCGGAAATCCACGTCAAACGTCGCCGTTTATAGATAGTCTTCGACGTTGTCCTGATCGATGAATACATGTCCCGTGTCGATGTACTCGGGCACTTCCGCACCATTGGCGCGCTGCCAGGCACTGATGATGAACCAGCACCCCATCAGCCTCGGGCGTAGTGCGGACGTGGAATCGATGACGCCTTCCTGGATCAGGCTCAAGGTCTGGTTGAGATCATCGATACCGACGATTTTGATCTGCCCCGCCTTGCCGGCTTCCTTGACTGCCTGGCCAATGCCGATGGGGCCGGCGGCATTGGAGGGGATCCAGCCATCCAGCTCGGGATGGGCCTGCATGATCGCCGCCGCCTGATTCTGTGCCGTGGAGATGCTGTCGTTGTCGACACCGGTAGCGACGATGTCAATGTCGGGATAACGATCAAACACCGCACGGCTGCACTCGGCGCGCTGCGCGTGGTTGGAAGCCGTTGGTACGCCCATCATGATGGCCACGTTGCCTTTCTGGTCGAGGAGTTCGACCAGGCGTTCTGCCGCTACCATCGCCTGGGTGCAGTAGTCGCTGCCGACGACGGGGAGATGCATGTCCTCGATCCCCTTGTCATCGATGACCGAGACGGGAATCTCCTGCTCCAGGGCCTCGCGGATCACGGCGCGGTTGCCGGTGGGGTCGAGCAGGTCGGTGATGATGGCGTCGGGTCGAGTCGCGATGGCTCTCTCGAGTATCTGATTCTGTTCTGCAACGCTGGCACTCTGGGGCGCGGTGTATTGAACGGTGACCTCGGCACCGGTCAGGCGCTGAATCTCGCGAGCCGCTTCCTGAGCCCCCTCGTTGAGCTGGTCGAACCAGGGGTGCACGACCTTGGGAACCACCACGAAGCGATACTGGCGCTGGGCATCATCGGCATGGGCGGTGGTGGAGATCGCCCACAGGGCCAGCGAAAACACATAAAACAGGTTTCGAAGCATGGCGTTACACATGATGTTTCACTCCTGCGAGGAGAGGGCTTTTTTGTCGATGTGTAGGAGAACGCTGTCATGTTGATCGGCGATGAAGAAATAACATCAAAAAGTGACGATGCGCCCTATGACTTTGGTCTCGATAAAACCGTTTCGTCATGAGGTTAGTTTTAACTACCTGAAATTAAATTAATTTTTCAAATTTTAGTTCTGGTTTAACACCATCGTCTAACGTCCAGGTATCACAAGATGGTGTTAGAAATGGCGCTCATGAAGCTCTCGCAACGATAGGCAAGTGTGCCGGCGGGGCCAATACACGGGAGGCAGCCATGTCGCGCGGTTATCTGCTGGGGCTGGACGGTGGCTCCAGTTCCACCAAGGCGGTGATTTTCGATACCCGGGGCAACGTCGTGGGAATCGGGCGGGAAGCGTCCCGGCTCGAGCATCCCCAGGCGCACTGGGTCGAGCGTGACATGAACGTCGCCTGGGCGAGCGCCACCGCATCGATACGCGCCGCCCTGGCGGCTGCCGGTCTCGAGGGCGGTGAGATACTGGCGGTGGGGGTCACGGCCCACGGCGATGGGCTTTACCCACTCGATCGCAAGGGTGAGCCGCTCGGCCACGCCATCACCTCGCTCGATAGCCGTGCGGCGGGTATCGTCGAGCGGTGGTGCGAGCGGGGTCTGCGCGAGGAGGCGTTGACGCGGATCGGGCAGACGCCTTTCGCCTTCTCGCCGGTGACCTTGCTGGCGTGGCTGCAGGCCAACCAACCCGAGCGCTACGCCGCTCTCGCCCACGTCCTGACCTGCAAGGACTGGCTGCGATTCAAGCTGACCGGCGAGATCGCCACCGACTTCACCGAGGCCAGCACCGGCTATACCGACGTCAACACCCAGCGCTACAGCCGCGACGCACTGTCGATGCTGGGCATCGCCTCGGCCTTCGAGGCCCTGCCCGACGTTCGCCTGCCCGAGGAGGTCGCCGGCCAGGTCTGCGCGTCGGCGGCGCGGGCCACCGGCCTCAAAGCCGGTATACCGGTCGCCACGGGGTTGCACGACGTAACTGCCAGCGCGGTGGGGCTGGGCAATATCGCATCGGACACGCTGACCATCGCGGCCGGGACGTTCAGCATCAACGAAGTCTTTTCCGACGCGCCCAAGCCCGATCCGCGTTGGGCGACACGCAACGGGCTGCGCCCTGGCCAGTGGCTCAACATGGCGATTTCACCGGCTTCGTCGAGCAATCTCGAGTGGTTTCATCGTCAGTGGGGGCAGCCGGGAGACGGTGGTACCGGGGCCTTCCTCGCCGACATGGAGGCGGCGCTCGACGCCGCCTTCCGCAGCCCGTCACGACTGGTCTACCACCCGTTCCTCTATGGTTCGCCCTACGACGAGCCGGCCAGTGCCGGGCTGTTCGGTCTCCAGGGCTGGCACGACCGGGGCCATGTCCTGCGCGCGATCCTGGAAGGGGTGGTGTTCAATCACCGGGTGCATGTCGATGCGCTGGCGTCGACGTTCCCTATCGATCGCATCCGGATCACCGGGGGCGGCAGTCACTCGCCGCGGTTGGCCCAGCTGTTCGCCGACTCGCTGGGGCGACCGCTGGAAACGTCGCGAATCCAGGAGGCCGCGGCCTGGGGCGCCGCGATCTGCGCCGGCGTGGCAGCCGAGATATTTCCCTCCATCGAGTCCACCACGGCGCTTTGCGAGGTCGATCACCGCTATAGCCCCGATTCGGAGCGCCAGGCAGCGTGCCAGCAGGGCTTCGAGCGTTATCAGCGCTTGATCGAAGGCATGAGAGCGCTATGGGCGACACTGGATGCCGAGGCGTCGCCCTCGGATTTGCCCGACACCCCGACCGAATCCACGCCGACGATGGGAGCAGGACAATGACGGAACCCGCCAATGCCGCACCGCTGACGCGCCGGCAGACCCTGGATCGCCTGCGCGCGGATCCCGCGGTGTCGGTGCTGATCATCGGTGCCGGAATCAACGGCGCCGGGCTGTTCCGCGACCTGGCGCTGCAGGGCGTCGATACCTTGATCGTCGACAAGCAGGACTTCTGTGCCGGCGCCAGCGCCGCACCGTCGCGACTGATCCATGGGGGACTCAAATATCTCGAGACCGGCGAGTTTCGGCTGGTGGCTCAGTCGACCCGCGAGCGCAACCTGCTGCTGCGCAACGCGCCGCACGTGGTGCATCCGTTGCGCACGGCAATGCCGACGCACAGCTGGTGGGGCGGGATCTGGCCGTCGATCCAGCGGTTTCTGCGTCGTCCGGCGAAGATCGACGATCGCGGCATCCTGATCAGCGAAGCGGGGCTGACGCTCTACGACTTCCTCGGCCGCCATTTCCGCAGCATGCCGCGTCACTCGGTGACGCTGGGGAAGCGGGTGCGCGAGTCGCTGCCGGACGTGCGTCACGACGTCAAGGCGCTCCACACCTACTACGATGCCGCGATCAGCCAGGCCGAGCGGCTCGGATTCGAGCTGATCGACGACGGCTGCCGTGCCCATCGCGGCGCGATGGCGCTCAATCACGTCACCCTGACCGGTAGCGATGGCGAGGCGATAACCTTCGCCGACGGAGACGGCAGCGCCTTCCAGGTGCGCCCGCGGATCATCGTCAACGCCGGCGGCGCCTGGATCGACGAGATCAACCGTCAACTGGGCCGGGAGACGCGGCATATCGGCGGCACCAAGGGCGGGCACCTGGTCGTCGACGTGCCACGGATCCGCGATCAGCTCGATGGGCGCATGATCTATTTCGGCACGCCCGATGGCCGCATCTGCCTGATCTATCCGTTCATGAGCCATGTGCTGGTCGGCGCCACCGACATCCGCTGCACCGACCCGGATCAGGCCGTCTGCGACGACGACGAGCGCGACTACCTGCTCGAAGCGGTGCATTACCTGTTTCCCGAGGTGACGATCGGTCCGGATCAGGTTCGCTACCGCTATAGCGGCGTGCGGCCATTGCCGCGCAGCGATGCCGCCGATCCGGGCCAGATCAGCCGCGATCACGCCATCGTCGAGGATCGCATCCACGCCTGGCCGGTATTGTCCCTGGTGGGGGGCAAATGGACCACGTTTCGCGGGTTCGCCGAGGAGGCGGCCGACGACCTGCTGGCGAGACTGGGGCGTCGGCGCGAGATCGATACCCGGCAGTTGGCCATCGGCGGTGGGCGGGACTTTCCCCGCGATGCGACCTCGCGGGAGGCGTGGCTCGCCCGGGCGACGGCCCTCTGCGAGGGCGACCGGTACCGGGCCATTACCCTGCTGGATCGCTATGGCACGCGGGGCGAATCGGTGGCACGGCACTGCGCGGGGATGAATGCCGGCGGCGCCTGCCGTCAGCGGCCGCTGGATTCGCTGCCCGGTTATCGGGTCGGGGAGATCGATTTCGTCTGCCGCTTCGAGCGCGTCGAGCATCTGGCGGACGTGCTGTTCCGGCGTCTGCCGATCGCGCTGGCCGGCCTGCTCGACAGCGCGGTGATCGAAGAGGTCGCGACACTGTGCGGCGGGGCCCTGGCGTGGTCGGAAGACCGTCGTCGGGAAGAGATCGACAGGGTACGGGAGATCGCCGTGCGCATGCACGGTGTCTCGCTCGCCCCGGCTGCCGACGACACCACGGGCAGCGCTACCGAGCCGTCTCCTTCTTCGCCGGGAAGCGCCCCGCGGGAGGGACCCTCCTCCAGTCAGGAGTCAGCATCATGACCCACAGATTTTCCGCCAGCGGATTGAGAACGGGGCGGCTGTTCCGTCGCGAGACCGGCCTGACCTGCATGGTGGCGTTCGATCGCACGCTGCTGGCGGGTCCGGTGGCGCATGCGATCGATGCGCGACGCACCTGCGAAGCCATCGTCAACTCGCGTCCGGATGCGGTACTGCTGTCGCCGGGCGTGCTCAAGTCCTGCGGGGCGCTGTTCGCCGATAGTCGGGCTCCCAGGGTCGTGCTGCGAATCGACTATCCGATGGTGGGCGACTTCACCCTGGCGGGGGAGGAGCATCACCGCATGATCGCCACCCCCGCCCAGGCGCAGGCGATGGGCGCGGATGCCGTGGTGATGTGCCTGATCTCCGGCTACGACGACCCTCGGCGCGAGGCCGACAATCTCGAGGCGGTGGCGGTGGCGGCGCGTCAGTGCGAAGCGATCGGGCTGCCGCTGATCGTCGAGGCGGTGGTGTGGGGGGCCAGGGAGGAAGGGTTGCTCGATGGAGAGCGTATCGCGCGAGTCGCGAGAATCGCCGCCGAGCTGGGAGCCGACCTGATCAAGGCGCAGTACACCGGCGATCCCGACGACATGCGTGCTCTGACGGAGAGCTGTCCGGTGCCGGTGCTCGTGCTGGGGGGCGCCGCGATGAACGATGACGAGGCGTTGACGCGATTTACCCGGGGTGCGCTGGACAATGGCGCCAGCGGCGTGATCTTCGGCCGCAACGCCTGGCAGCGCGAGGGCGTGACCGGGGGCATCGAGCGGCTGGTCGCCATCGTGCATGGGCGTGACGACGACGGAGGCGATGCGGCGCACGGCGAAAGCGATGGCGGCGGTGGCAAAACGTAGGCAGCTAGCTATTCTGTGTGTAGACTTTTGTACCCTGTCCCGATCCACTCGGGGCAGCGATGCCGTGCGTCGTTTCATCCGTCCTTCCGACCGGCGGCGCTGCGTTTTGTCAGGCGGGCCGCGCGCGTCCCGCAACCAGTGAACGAAGGGATCTCCGTACGCCATGAGTGAATACTCTCTGTTTACCTCCGAGTCCGTGTCCGAGGGGCACCCGGACAAGATCGCCGACCAGATTTCCGATGCCGTGCTGGACGCCATCATTGCCCGTGACAAGCAGGCCCGCGTCGCCTGCGAAACGCTGGTCAAGACCGGCGTGGCCATCGTCGCCGGCGAGATATCCACCACCGCCTGGGTCGATCTGGAAGAGCTGGTGCGCAAGGTGATCATGGATATCGGGTATACCTCGTCGGAGGTCGGCTTCGATGGCGAAACCTGTGGCGTGATCAACCTGATCGGCAAGCAGAGTGTCGATATCGCCCAGGGCGTCGACCGCAGCAAGCCCGAGGATCAGGGGGCGGGGGACCAGGGCCTGATGTTCGGCTACGCCACCAACGAGACCGAGTCGTTCATGCCGGCGCCGATCCACTACTCGCATCGTCTCGTCGAACGCCAGGCGGAACTGCGCAAGAACGGCACGCTTTCGTGGCTGCGTCCGGACGCCAAGAGCCAGATCACCTTCAGCTACGACGACCAGGGCCAGCCCAACGGGGTCGATGCCGTAGTGCTCTCGACCCAGCACGATCCGGACATCTCCCAGGATGACCTGCGCAAGGCGGTGGAGGATCTGATCATCCGCGACGTGCTGCCAACGAAGTGGATTCACGACAACACCCGGTTCCATATCAATCCGACCGGCAAGTTCGTGATCGGCGGTCCGGTGGGCGATTGCGGTCTGACCGGGCGCAAGATCATCGTCGACACCTATGGCGGCATGGCGCGTCACGGCGGCGGTGCCTTCTCCGGCAAGGATCCCTCCAAGGTCGACCGCAGCGCCGCTTACGCCGGGCGTTACGTGGCCAAGAACATCGTCGCCGCGGGGCTGGCCGACAAGTGCGAGATTCAGGTCTCCTACGCCATCGGCGTCGCCGAGCCGACCTCGGTGTCGATCAATACCTTCGGTACCGCCCGGATCAGTGAGGCCAAGATCATCGAACTGGTGCGCGAGCACTTCGACCTGCGCCCGCACGCGATCACCCGCATGCTCGATCTGCTCCATCCGATGTATCAACTGACCGCGTCCTACGGCCACTTCGGCCGCGAACCGTTCGAGTCCAGCTATACCTGGACCGACGTCAACGGCGAAACGCAGACCGAGACCTTCACCGCCTTCCCGTGGGAGAAGACGGACAGGGCAGAGACCCTGAGGGCCGCCGCCGGACTGTGACGAGTCCCGGCACGGCCAGCGGTACAGGACATAGCGGACCCGCCCACCGGGTCCGCTTTTTTGATGGAGCGGCGACGACAGGGAAGGGGACGATGCTGGAAATTGCAGCCATCTTCATCACGATCACCGCGCTGTTCGCGTGGTTCAACTATCGATTCATCAAGCTGCCCGCGACGATCGGCGTGATGTTCATCTCGCTGGTGACATCGGTGCTGCTGATCGCCTCGAGCCACCTCGGGTTCGACGCCATCACCGACTGGGCCGAAGCCTGGCTGGGACAGATCAACTTCAACGCCCTGCTGATGGACGGAATGCTCTCCTTTCTGCTGTTCGCGGGTGCGCTGCATGTCGATTTCCATCAGTTGAAGCGCTACCGCTACTCGATCGGCCTGCTCGCCACCGCCGGGGTGTTGATCTCGACGGTGGCGATCGGCAGCGCCGCCTGGTGGCTCTTCCGCACCTTCCATATCGGTGTGCCCTATCTCTACTGCCTGGTCTTCGGCGCCTTGATCTCGCCGACGGATCCGATCGCCGTTCTCGGCATCATGCGCAGTGCCGGTGCGCCGGAGGACATGGAGATCAAGATCGTCGGCGAGTCGCTGTTCAACGATGGGGTCGCGGTGGTGGTGTTCACCATGCTGCTGGGAGCAGCGACCGCGACGGAGGCGCTGACGGTGACCCACTCCGCGATGCTGTTTCTGGAAGAGGCCGGGGGCGGGATGCTGCTCGGGCTGGTGATGGGGTATGTCGCCTACCGGTTGATGAAGAGCATCGACCAGTATCAGATCGAAGTGCTGGTGACCCTGGCCCTGGTACTGGGTGGCTACACGCTGGCGACGCATCTGCAGGTCTCGGGGCCCATCTCGATGGTCATCGCCGGGCTGTTCATCGGCAATCGCGGGCGCGAATACGCCATGTCGGACACCACCCGCCGCTACGTCGATGGCTTCTGGGAACTGATCGACGAAATCCTGAACGCGGTGCTGTTCGTGCTGATCGGCCTCGAGTTACTGCTGATTCCCTTCGAATGGTCGTACTTGATCGTCGCGGGCCCGGTGATCGGCGTGATCCTGCTGACGCGCCTGGCCACCATCGGCCTGCCCATCGTCGTCTTGAGTCGCTGGGTCCACTTCCGCCACGGAACCACGCGGGTGCTCACCTGGGGCGGGTTGCGGGGCGGAATCTCGGTAGCGCTGGCGCTGGGCCTTCCCGAGAGCGATTACCGCAATACGCTGGTGATGGTGACCTACCTTATCGTGCTGTTCTCGATTCTGGTCCAGGGCTTGACCATTGGCGGCGTCGTGCAGCGGGTATTGGCACAGGGATCTGACCCGTCTTAGACTTTAGTGGTATGTGACGGCTCAGGCATGGTATCGGCGCCGGGCGTTCCTTACTCTTGTGTCATCGTGTTGTATCTTCTTCTTCGGCCGACCGGCCGATGGTATTCAAAAATGACGGGGTGAACCATGATGTTACGCACAGGGATGCTGGTCGCGGCACTAGGCCTGTCCGGCGCGCTGCTGGTGGGCTGCGGCGATGACAGCGATGATCAGGCGAAGAGCGAGACTCAGGAACCGTCATCCTCCCAGCAGGAAACCCAGTCTTCCGGCTCCGATTCCCAGGAGATGGCCGCTTCCGACTCCTCCGGCAGCGAAGGCAGCAGTGGCGGCGAGCCGGTGAACCTGATCTTCGGCACCGGCGGTACCGGCGGCTCCTACTATCCGATCGGCGGCGCGCTGAAGAGCGTGTTCGAGCAGAGCGATCTGGTCAATGGCGTGCAGGTGGTCTCGACCGGCGCCTCGGTGCAGAACATCAACAACATCACCGATGGTCTCAACCAGGTCGCCATCGTGATGAGCGACGTGGCCTATGACGCGGTCAAGGGCCAGAACCAGTTCGACGGCCAGCCCGCCGATATCGAGACCATCGCCGGGATGTATCCGAACGTGGTGCAGGTCGTTGCCACCGCTGACAGCGATATCCACAGCATTGCCGATCTGAAAGGCAAGCGCGTCGGCGTCGGCAAGGTCGGCTCCGGGGTCGAGCAGAGCGCCGCCAAGGTGCTGGAGTCTGCCGGTCTGAGCTACGACGATCTGGCCCAGGTCAGCCATACCGGTTACGCCGACAGCGTCACCGAGATGAGCAACGGCAATCTCGATGCCGCGTTCTTCACCTCCGGCGTTCCCAACTCCAGCATCACCGGTCTGATGCAGAGCACCGACATCACCTTCGTACCGGTCAGCGGCGACGTCGCCTCCAAGCTGCTGGAGAAATACCCGTACTACGAGAACTACGAGATCCCGGCCGGTGCCCCCGAGCGCTACAACCTGGGCGATGCCGTGGACACGGTGGCGATCCGCAACATCCTGATCGTACCCTCCTCGATGCGCGATGATGTCGCCGAGGACCTGGCCAAACGCTTCCACGACTATCTGGAATCCGGCAACGTTTCCGTCGGCGCACTCAAGCAGTTCGACCCTGCGACCATGGACCAGAATCTGGTCGTGCCGTTGCATCCGGGCGCCGAGGCGTATTACGAGACGCTGGCTGGCTCCGCGGATGCGAAGTCCGGCGACGCCGCCGCGACCACTGGCGACAACAGCGATCTCTCGGAAGAGACCGCCTCCATGCCGGCCAACGAGCAGGCGGCCACGACCGAAGCCGATGGCGCCGAATCCGAACCGGCCAAGCAGACCAGCGCCGAGACGCCAGAAGACAATATCGACACGACCGAAGGTAGCGACACCAGCGGCAGCGAGAACGCCCAGGACAAAGAACCGCAGTCCTGAGCGTCGGCGGGCGTCACCGGCAAGCATTGCGATGACGTGTGATTCCGATGCGTAAAACCTGGTTGAGTCTGGCAGCGGTGGCGATCCTCTTGATCGCCACCGCTTCGGTTCCGCTGCCGTGGTTGGTCATCCGCGAAGGGCCACAGTGGCGGTTCGCGTTTCCCGGGTGGCAGGGGACGACCTTCACCATTCGCTGGATGCATTCGGTCGAAAAAGAGGACTGGGAAGAGTGGTTCAGGGTGACCGATGCCGACGCCATCGAGATCACCGGGACGCGCTTCAAGACCTTCGGCGCCGGTGTGCCGTCGGATGCCGGCACCGAAACCCATCTCGAGGACGGTTGGGTAGTGATGACCGGGATCGATCGCGACGTCGATCCGTTGGCCGTCCAGGCCGCGGCAGAGGAGCATTACAGGCTGATCTTCGCCGGCCACACCATCGCCTTGTCTCGGGGTGACCCGCCGCCGATTCTCACCTTTTCCATCATCAGGGTGCCGTTGTGGCAAGCACTGCCGGCACTGTTGCGTCCCTGGTTATCGTAGATTCCCGCCTGGCGAGGAAGAAGTATGTCCGAACAAAAAGTCACGGTTTCCGCCGATGCTCCCGAGGATCCGTCGGTCAAGGAGGCGCTGGAGAAATTCGATCGCGAGAGCCTGGTCCGGGATCGACTGCCGCACAGAGTGATCCAGTTCGTCACCGCGGTGTCGGTACTGCTGGCGCTGTTCCACCTCTACACCTCTTTCTCCGGGCCGCTGGTGGACGTTGCCCAGCGCAGCATTCACCTCTATACGCTGCTGGGGCTGGCGTTCATCCTCTATCCGTTGACCCGCAAGGGCGCGCGGGACCACGTGCCGTGGGGTGACGCCATCCTCGCGCTGGTCGCCTTCGGCATTGGCGTCTACATGCTGACGGTGTCGGATCGGGTCATCGCCTCCGCGGGGCGCATCAACAATATCGACATGGTGGTCGGCTTCGTGGCGATTCTGCTGGTGCTGGATGCTACGCGTCGGGTGACCGGCTGGGGGCTGACGATCCTGGCCTCGCTGTTTCTGCTCTACGGCTTCTACGCCAAGCTGTCGTTCTATCCACAGGTGAACGAGGCGATCGTTCTCGCGACGTGCAAGCAGATCGTCTCGCACCTGGTGTATATCACCGAGGGCTTGCTGGGCACCGCGATCGGGGTCTCGGCGAGCTACATCATCCTGTTCATCCTGTTCGGTGCCTTCCTCGGCAAGTCTGGCCTGGGGCAGCTGTTCAACGATCTGGCGCTGGCCATCGCCGGGCATACCCGGGGCGGCCCGGCCAAGGTGGCGGTCATCGCCAGCGGCTTCCTGGGGTCGATCAACGGCTCCGCCATCGCCAACGTGGTGACGACCGGCGCCTTCACCATTCCGCTGATGAAAAAGACCGGCTACAAGCCCAATTTCGCCGGCGCGGTGGAGGCCGCGGCCAGCGTCGGTGGGCAGATCTTGCCGCCGATCATGGGCGCGGCGGCGTTCATCATGGCCGAGGTGCTCTCGGTGCCTTACACCCAGGTGATCCTGGCCGGCATCATCCCGGCCCTGCTCTACTACCTCGGGGTGCTGTTCCAGGTGCATCTGCGGGCCATGCGCAACGGGCTGGAAGGGATTCCCCGTTCGCAGTTGACCCCGCTCAAGGAGGTGATGCTCAAGCGCGGTCATCTGTTGATACCGATGGCGGTGCTGCTCTGGCTGCTGTTCGAGGGCCGTGCGCCGTTCTTCGCCGCCTTCTGGTCGATCGCCGCGACGGTGCTGATCTGCGGCACGCGTCGCGTGACCATCGGCCTGAGCCTGATCCTGGCGCTGTTGATCTTCGAGCCGCAACTGCGGGCGCTGATCGGTGGTCATGCGCTGCCCAATTTCCCGGCCAGTCGCTGGGTGCTGTTCCTGATCATCGCGATTCCGGTGGCGATCAATGCGCTCCGGGCCAGGCTCGGGATGGTGGCCGAGAAGATGGATGTCGGGGATTGCCGCGATGCCATGCACGACGGCGTGCGCAACGCGATTCCCGTGGCGGTGGCCTGCGGCGCGGTGGGGGTCATCGTGGGGATCGCCACGCTCACCGGCATTGCGCTGGAAGCGGCGGATGCCGTGGTGACACTGGGCCAGCAGATTCCCATTCCGATGATTCAACTGCTGGTCACGCTGGTGCTGACCATGATCGCCTCGATCGTGCTGGGCATGGGACTGCCCAGTATCCCGACCTACATCATCACCAGCACCATGGCGGCGCCGATTCTGCTCAACCTGCCGCTGTTCCGCGAGCTGGCCGGCAGCAACGAGACGGCGATCTTCGTCGCTCACATGTTCGTATTCTACTTCGGGCTGTTCGCCAACCTGACGCCCCCCGTGGCGCTGGCTGCCTATGCGGGCGCCGGCATCAGCGGCGGGTCGCCCAACGCGACCGGCTTCCAGGCGATGAAGCTGGCGATCGCCGGGTTCGTGGTACCGTACATGTTCGTGTTCGCCCACAGCATGCTGATGATCGATGCCACGCTGTGGAACACCCTGTGGGTCATCGTGACCGGCGTGGTCGGCGTGCTGCTGCTGGCGGTGGCGGTGGAGGGCTACCTGCGCCGGCCGCTCAACCCCTTCTGGCGGATCCTGGCGGCGGTCGGCGCGCTGGCGCTGATCTTCCCGGGGCTGGCCAGCGATGTCGTCGGCGCGGTGATTACCGTGGTGCTGTTCCTGCTGGCCAAGGCCAAGCCGCCCCAGCAGGCACCGGTCGGCGACTGACGGCTACCCGACAGCGGCCTGCTTCTGCATGACGCCGTCGAGCTCTACGGCAACGCCCGCGCTCCCGCCAGGGAGGGCGGGCGTTTTCGATGGTGGGCGGTCGACCGGACCTGGCGCCACCGGGCACGTCGCCGGCGGTGGCAACGATCCATCGAGTGGCGTCGGCGGGCATTCCTGGCCGAGGTTTGCTATAAGGAATTCAAGGCACCCATCCGGCAGCAGAGGTGTCAGTCAACGACCGATGAGGAGAACTGATGGCTATCAACGTCACTCGGCGCCAGTTTTTCAAACTGGGCGGGGCGGGGTTGGCGAGTTCGAGCCTGGCGATGATGGGGTTCGCCCCGGAGCCCGCCGAGGCCTCGATTCGTCAATTCAAGCTGACCCATGCCAAAGAGACTCGCAACACCTGCACCTACTGCTCCGTCGGCTGCGGCATCCTGATCTACAGCAAGGGTGACGGTTCCAAGAACGTCGAGCAGAACGTGTTCCATATCGAAGGCGACCCGGACCATCCGGTATCCCGCGGCTCACTCTGCCCCAAGGGGGCGGGTCTGCTGGACTTCGTGCACAGCAAGGGGCGACTGGCCTACCCGCAGGTTCGTGAGGCCGGCAGCGACGAGTGGAAGCGGATCAGCTGGGACGAGGCGCTCGGACGTATCGCCCGGCACATGAAGGATGACCGCGACGCCAACTTCGTCCAGCGCAACGCCCAGGGGCAGACGGTCAATCACTGGACGACGACGGGTTTCCTGGCGGCGTCCGGCTCCTCCAACGAAGCCGGCTACATCACCCACAAGGTGGTGCGCAATCTCGGCATGGTGGCGTTCGACAACCAGGCGCGCGTCTGACACGGACCGACGGTGGCAGGTCTTGCCCCTTCATTCGGTCGCGGTGCCATGACCAATCACTGGGTCGACATCCGCAATGCCAATCTGATTCTGTCGATGGGCGGCAACTCGGCCGAGGCACACCCCGTGGGCTTCCGTTGGGTCACCGAGGCCATCGAGCACAACCACGCCGAGCTGATCACCATCGATCCTCGTTTCACCCGCACCGGCGCCGTGGCGCAGGACAAGGCGTTCATTCGAACCGGCACCGATATCGCCTTTCTCGGCGGGCTGATCAGCTATCTGATCGAGACTGACCAGATCCAGCGCGAATACGTGCTGAACTACACCGACGCGGCGTTGATCGTGCGTCCGGATTACGGCTTCGAGGATGGCCTGTTCTCGGGCTACGACGAGTCGACCCGCAGCTACGACAAGCAGTCGTGGATGTACGAGATGGGCGACGATGGTTTCGTGCGCCGCGACGAGTCGCTGAGCGATCCCCGCTGCGTCTACCAGCTGCTGCGCGAGCACTACTCGCGCTACACGCCGGATATGGTCTCGAGCATCTCCGGGATTCCGGTCGAGACCATCCAGCGAATCTGGAAGAAGATCGCGGCGATGGCGGTGCCCGACAAGACCATGACCATCCTCTACGCGCTGGGTTGGACGCAGCACTCGATCGGCTCCCAGATCATCCGCACCGCGGCCATGGTCCAGCTGCTGCTGGGCAACATGGGTATGCCTGGCGGCGGCGTCAACGCCCTGCGCGGGCACTCCAACATCCAGGGGCTGACCGACCTGGGGCTGCTGTCGCAGCTGCTGCCGGGCTACATGACGCTGGCCAATGCCAAGGAGCAGGAGTACCGCGCCTACATCGACAAGCGCACCAAGCAGCCGACGGTGGAGGGGCAGGTCTCCTACTGGAAGAACTACGAGAAATTCCACGTCAGTCTGATGAAGTCATGGTTCGGCGAGGCCGCCAACGAGGGCAACAACTGGTGCTTCGACTGGCTGCCCAAGCTCGAGCGACCGCTCTACGACATTCTCGATACCTTCGAGCGCATGTCGAAGGGGGAGCTCAATGGCTACTTCTGCCAGGGCTTCAACCCGCTGGCCTCCTTCCCCGACCGGGCCAAGGTGACCCGGGCGCTGGCGTCACTGAAGTATCTGGTGGTGATGGACCCGCTCAATACCGAGACCAGCGAGTTCTGGAAGAACTACGGCGAATACAACGATGTCGACCCGAGCCAGATCGATACCGAGGTGTTCCGTCTGCCGACCTGCTGCTTCGCGGAGGACGACGGGTCGATCGTCAACAGCGCGCGCTGGCTGCAGTGGCACTGGGCGGCCGCGCCGCCGCCCGGTGACGCCCGGCCGGACACCCGGATCATGGGTGAGCTGTTTCTCAAGCTGAAGCAGCTCTATCTCGATGAGGGCGGTGTCTTTCCCGATCCGATCCTCAACCTGACCTGGGATTACAAGATCCCCGCGGAGCCCAAGGCGGAGGAGCTCGCGCGGGAGTACAACGGTCGCGCGCTGGAGGATCTCACCGACGAACAGGGCAACGTGACCCGGCGTGCCGGCGACCAGCTTGCCGGATTCGCGGAACTGACCAACGACGGTCGCACGGCGGCCGGCTGCTGGATATTCACCGGCTGCTGGACCGAAGACGGCAACCAGATGGCGAATCGCGACAACTCGGACCCCTACGGCACCGGCAATACCCTGGGCTGGGCCTGGGCCTGGCCGATGAATCGCCGCATCCTCTACAACCGCGCCAGTGCCGATCTGCAGGGCCGGCCGTGGGGCGCCAACAAGGCGTTCATCTGGTGGGACGGCAAGCAGGGGGCCTGGGTCGGCGCAGACGTGCCGGACTTCCCGACCAACTCGCCGCCATCCCAGGGGCAGATGCCGTTCATTATGCAGCCGGAGGGCGTCGGCCATCTGTTCGCCGGGCAGAGCATGGTCGACGGGCCCTTCCCCGAGCACTACGAACCGTTCGAGTCGCCGGTGCCGCAGAATCTGTTGCACCCGGGCAAGGAGAAGGCGCGCAACAATCCGGCCGCCCGGATCTTCGACGAGGACCGCGAAGCGCTGGGCAAGCCGGAGGAGTTCCCGCACGCGGCGACGACCTATCGTCTGACCGAGCATTTCCACTTCTGGACCAAGCACGCCGAGCTCAACGCCATCGTGCAGCCGCAGCAGTTCGTCGAAATCGGCGAAGCGCTGGCCGGCGAGATCGGCATCGTCGCCGGGGATTGGGTGAAGGTGTCGTCCAATCGTGGATTCATCAAGGCGGTGGCGGTAGTGACCAAACGGCTGCGGCCGATGATGATCGGCGACAAGCAGGTCCACCACGTGGGCATTCCGCTGCACTGGGGCTTTACCGGCGTGGCCAAGAAAGGCTACCTGGTCAACGCCCTGACGCCGTTCGTCGGTGACGCCAACACGCAGACGCCGGAATACAAGTCGTTCACCGTCCGCGTCGAGAAGGCATAGGGAGCTCGCCATGATCAATTCGCAAAACATCATCGCCCGCTCCGCCACGACCACCGAGCCTCCTCAGGCGCGCAGCCATGTGGAGGAAGTGGCCAAGCTGATCGATGTATCCAAGTGCATCGGCTGCAAGGCGTGCCAGGTGGCGTGCATGGAGTGGAACGACCTGCGCGACGACGTCGGCGAGTGCCACGGCACCTACGACAACCCCACCGACCTCACCGCCGAGTCCTGGACGGTGATGCGATTCAGCGAGCACGAAAGCGCCGACGGCAATCTCGAGTGGCTGATTCGCAAGGATGGCTGCATGCACTGCGCCGAGCCGGGCTGCCTCAAGGCCTGTCCGGCCCCCGGCGCGATCGTGCAGTACGCCAACGGCATCGTCGACTTCGATTCCAACCACTGCATCGGCTGCGGCTACTGCATCACCGGTTGCCCGTTCGACATTCCACGCATCTCTCCCAAGGACCAGAAGTCCTACAAGTGTACGCTCTGTTCGGACCGGGTCAGTGCCGGGATGGAGCCGGCCTGCGTCAAGACCTGCCCGACCAACTGCATCGAGTTCGGCACCAAGACGGACATGCTGGCACGCGCGGAGAAGCGGGTCGGCGATCTCAAGGCGCTGGGCTTCCGCGATGCCGGCATCTACGATCCGGCCGGGGTCGGCGGAACCCACGTCATGTACGTGCTGCATCATGCCGACGATCCCAATCGCTACAGCGGGCTGCCCAAGGATCCCCGCATCTCGCCGCTGGTCGGGGCGTGGAAGGGCGTGACCAAGCCGATCATGTCCGCGATCATCGGCATCACCGCCTTTGCCGGCGTGATCCACTACATGACCAAGGGGCCCAAGGAGGAGCCGGAAGATTCGCCCGAAGAGGAGCATCGAGCGACGCGCGACGGCGGCGTTCCGCCTTCCTCACTGGGCTATGACGCTACCCGGCGGCGTCCCGGAGCCGGTCGGAATGCGGACGATCGTCCGCAGGGAGAAGATCGATGAAGATGCCTCGGGATCGCCTGATTCGCTACTCGCCGCTGGATCGCGCCAATCACTGGACCATGGCCATGGTCTTCGTGCTGCTGGCGCTCTCCGGGCTGGCGTTCTTCCACCCGGCATTCTTCTTCCTCAGCCACACGCTGGGCGGGCCGGTATGGGCTCGCATTCTCCACCCGTTTCTCGGTGTGGTGCTGGTTCTGCTGTTCTACGCCATGGCAGCGCGACACGTGCGTCGCAATCTGCTCGGCGAGAACGACGTGCAGTGGATGCGCCAGATCGGTGACGTGCTCGACAATCGCGACGAGAAGTTGCCGCCCGTCGGCAAGTACAACCCCGGTCAGAAGCTGGTCTACTGGTCGCTGGTGGTATCGATCGCGCTGCTGCTGATCAGCGGCGTGATCATGTGGCGGCCGTGGTTCGCCGGCTACTTCCCGATTCCGCTGATTCGGTTCGCCAGCCTGCTCCATGCGGTGTCGGCCTTCGTTGCCATCGTCACCATCGTGGTTCACGTCTATGCCGCGATCTGGGTCAAGGGCTCGGTCCGCTCGATGACGCGAGGCTGGGTTACCCGCGCCTGGGCGCGTCATCACCATGGCCTGTGGGCCCGCGAACAGGAGGAGGCGCAGCGCCGTGAACAGCAACCCTGACGATTCGACGCCAGGCGCGAACGGCGACCACGCCTTCGGTCAGGCGCCTCCTTCCCCGGGGGCGCCGCCGATGGTGATGCTGCCTTCGCGCAAGCTCTTCGCCGAGCGTGCCCAGCGGCTGCGGCAGTTGGCCGACCGGCTGCCGACGATGACCGCCTACCTGCGCTTCATGGCGATGATCGTCGAGGCCCAGCATCGCGTCATCCAGTTGCCCCGGCCCTCGTTGGTGGGCGGAGCACAGCTGGCGATGACCCATGGCATTCCGCCCCTCTCCCTGGATGGGCTGTGGCGAGACATGTCCTGGGCGGAAGACCTCGATGCACTGCTGGCGGAACTGGACGGCCAGGTCGTGGCGCCCCAGCGGGCGTGGTTCGACGCGATCTGCGATCTCGCCGTCGCCGACCGTGTCGAACTGGCCCGGGCCATACTGGCCGGCCAGCCGCTGGCGTTGGAGCAACGCGGGATGGCGCCGCTGATGGGCGCGGCACTGCAGGTGGCCTGGACGCGCCAGGCACGCTCGCTCCCCGTGCCGCCGCCGCGTCCGTCGGGCGCCGCCGGCACCTTGTGCCCTTGCTGTGGTGCCCCGGCGGTGGGGAGTCTGGTCCAGATCGGCATGGCCCGCTCCCGGGTGCGCTACCTGCAGTGCGGGCTGTGTGCCAGCGAGTGGTACGCCGAGCGTGCCAGGTGCGCGCAGTGCGGTAGCAGTAAAGACCTGGATTACTGCGGCTTGGAGGATGAGCAGGGCGAGCGGGTGTTGCCCATCCAGGCCGAGACCTGCGATCAATGCCACAGCTATCTGAAACGGGTCAACCGGGAGTGGGAGGCCGCAGCCGATCCCTTGGCCGACGACCTCGCCAGCCTGGCGCTCGACATGATGATCGCCGACCGCGATCTGGCGCGACGCGCCTTCAATCCACTACTGGTGCTGGGCGAGCCGGCCTGAATCCACGCAGTTCGTGAGGTGGCGGTGCCGATGGCAAGCCACGGCGTACCCTTGCCGTGGCTTGCCAGGTGTCATTGGCTTTCGTCACCCTTGTTCCCGATCGCCGGTAACGATTAAATCGAGACTCCTCCCGCCGGTTACCGCGAGCCGTTCATGTCCGATAGTGCTGCCAATCCGAATGACCTGCGTCGCCAGTTGCCGGCGGTCGACCAACTGCTAAATCACCCCCGCTTCGAAGCCTCGCGCCGCGAGCATGGCGATGGTCTCGTGATCCGCGCCATCCGCACGACCTTGGCCGAATGGCGACGCCGCTTGGGCGATCCGGCGATGTCGCCGCTCCCGACGATCGATGAAGCGGCGCTGCTCGCGGCCGTGGAGCGCGCGCTGGCCGCCGAGGCACGGCTCAACGTCCGCGCCGTCTTCAATCTTACCGGCACCGTCATCCATACGAATCTGGGCCGCTCACCGCTCTCCGAAGCGGCCATCGATGCCGTGGTCCAGGCGGCGCGCCATCCGGTGGCGCTGGAATACGATCTCGACAAGGGGCGGCGCGGGGATCGCGATCGCCTGGTCGAGGGACTGCTGATCGAGCTCACCGGCGCCGAGGCGGCGACGGTGGTCAACAACAATGCCGCTGCCGTACTGCTGGCCCTGACGGCGCTCGGCGCCGGCCGCGAGGCAGTGATATCCCGCGGCGAGATGATCGAGATCGGCGGCGCCTTCCGGATGCCGGACGTGATGACCGCGGCAGGCTGTCGCTTGGTCGAGGTCGGTGCCACCAACCGCACCCACGGGCGGGATTTTCGTCAGGCTCTCGGTGATGACAGTGGCCTGATCGTCAAGGCGCACACCTCCAACTACGCCATTACCGGCTTCACCAGCAGCGTGCCCGAGGCGGAGCTGGCCACGATCGCCCGCGACCACGGCATCCCCTTCATGATCGATCTCGGCAGCGGGGCGCTGACCGATTTTCGCGAGCTTGGCCTGCCCCACGAGGCGCGACCGGGGGAGGCGATTGCCGCCGGGGCGGATCTGGTCACCTTCAGCGGCGACAAACTGCTCGGCGGCCCCCAGGCCGGTATCGTCGTCGGCAAGCGCGAGTTGATCGAGCGTCTCAAGCAGCATCCGCTAAAGCGGGCACTGCGCTGTGACAAGCTCACCCTCGCGGCCTTGGAAGCCACGCTCCGGTGTTATCGCGATAGTGCCGAGCCAGCCCGGCATCTGCCGACGCTGGCGATGCTCTCGCGTGGCGTCGACGAGATCGATGCTCAGGCGGCGCGACTGTTGCCTCGGATGCAGGCGGCGCTGGACGGCGTCGCCGAGGTCGTCACTCGCGCTTGCCGAAGTCAGCTCGGCAGCGGTTCGCTGCCCGTCGATCGGCTCGACAGCCGGGCGCTGGTCATGCGTTGCACCGAGGGCCCGGCGCTCGCCCGGCTCGAGCGCACCCTGCGCGCGCTACCGCGACCGGTGATCGGTCGCCTGCACGAAGGTGCGCTGTGGCTCGATCTTCGTTGCCTGTGCCGTGAGGCGGACGAGCGGTCGTTCCTGGCGCAGCTCTCGGGCATTCAGTCGCTGTGGCGTGCCACTCCATGATCGTCGGTACCGCCGGTCACGTCGACCACGGCAAGACGTCCCTGATCCACGCGCTGACCGGCGTGGCAACGGATCGCCTGAAGGAGGAGCAGGCACGGGGACTCACCATCGAGGCCGGCTATGCCTATCCCGAGCCACCACCGGGACAGGCCGGGGCCGTGCTGGGGTTCATCGATGTGCCGGGGCACGAGCGTTTCGTTGCCAATATGCTCTCCGGCGCCGTGGGTATCCAGGCGATGTTGCTGGTGATCGCGGCAGACGACGGCATCATGCCGCAGACGCTCGAACATGCCCGCATCCTCGAGCTGCTGGGCGTGACCCAGGCCTGGGTCGCGCTGACCAAGATCGATCGGGTGACGCCGGCGCGCATCGACGAAGTACGCCGCGAGATCGCCGCCTGGCTCGACACGACAGCTTTCGCCGGCGCGCCGATCTTTCCGCTCTCCAGCGTTACGGGGGCCGGGTTGCAACCGCTCGAGAGCACGCTCTGGGCGCAGGCGGCGCAGCCCTTGCCCGTTCATGAGACGGGGCGCTTCCGGCTCGCCGTCGATCGTGTCTTCGTCAAGCAGGGCGCTGGCGTCGTGGTGACCGGCACGGTGCGCAGCGGCCGCGTCGCCCTCGGCGACAAGGTACGGCTGTTGCCTGGCGACATGGATGCGCGAGTGCGCGGACTGCGCGCGCAGGATCGTGAGGTCGACCTGGCGCGGCCGGGTGAACGCTGCGCCCTCAATCTGAGCGGACCGGGCATCGAGCGGAGCCGGCTCGCCCGAGGGAACTGGGTCGTGGCGGCGGCCTCCCGGGCGGCCGATCGGGCACGACTCGACGTCGCCCTGGACTGGCTGCCGGAAGCGCCAGCGCTCAGGCACTGGACGCCGGTCCACCTGCATCACGGCAGCGCCCATGTGACGGGGCGGGTTGCACTGCTGGAGGCGGATACGCTGGACGCCGGCGGCTCGTCGCTGGCGCAGCTGGTGCTGGATTCGCCGCTGCAGGCGATCCACGGCGACCGCATCGTGATCCGCGATCACGGCGCCAGCCGTACCCTGGGAGGCGCCAGGGTGCTGGACGTCGCCCCGCCACGCCGCGGTGCCCGGAAACCGGATCGGCTGACCTGGTTGAGTCGACTGCGAGAGGTGCTGTCGGATGGCGTCGGGCCGCCGGATTGGCAGCCGCTGTTTTCCCCACGGCGGGAGCTCGCGAACCTCGAGATGACCAGCGTGGATCTCGCGGCGCTGGCGGTGAATCTCGATGTGCCGGTCGACGATGTGCAGCGGAGCGCGTCAGCGGCGCATTGGCTCGTGCTGTCAAACCCGACGGAACAGCATGCCCTGGCGCCGATCCATGAGCGATCGCTGTATGACGACGCGATCGAACGTCTGGCGTCGATCCACGAGCAGGAGCCGGCAATGCGAGGCGTCGATATCGATCGTCTGCGTCGCATGGTGGCGCCGCGACTTCCCGCCGACCTGTTTCGGCCGCTGCTCGAACACTGGAAAGCGCGTGGAGATCTCGCCCAGCACGGCCCCTTCGTGGCGCTGGCATCGCATACGGCGTCGCTGTCGGCGCAGGACGAAAAGCGCTGGGATGCGGTACGCCCGCTGCTCATGGCGCGGCCCTACGATCCACCTCGGGTGCGCGATATCGCCGGGCAGCTCGGGTGGGCCGAAACCGACGTGCGCCAGCTCCTGCATGACTGCGCGCTACTGGGCGATGTCTATCAGTTGCGACATGATCACTTCTTCCTGGCGAGCCGAGTTTCCGAGCTGGCAGCAGTGATTCGCCAAATCGATGGCGAGTCGCCAGCCGGGGCGACAGCGGCGGTATTTCGCGATCGGATCGGCTGCGGCCGGAAACTGGCGGTGGCGATTCTCGAGTTTTTCGACCGGATCGGATTCACCCGGCGGGTCGGGGATGGTCACAAGGTCATTCGGGACGATATGCTGTTCGAGTGATTGGGCTCGATCCCTGGCGGTCGAGCGTCCGCAGGGGGCGCGAGGTCGGCCGGTAAGGGCATTTCGTGAATCCTCTCTCAGGAAGAGAATCGTTCCCCGGTGGGGCGCCAGGATTTCAACTCCTGTAGGGGCTGCCAGCAGTCTCTGGTGGGTTCGACTCCCACTCTCTTCCGCCATCGTCTTGGCTGCAGACGAGGAGTTCGTCCGGTGTCGGCGGTCGCCGGGTTCCAGCGCTTTGCCTCGTACCGGTGGTATGAGAACGGCCATTTTTCGGATGTTGCAAAAAATTACGTGTTTTGTTGAATACTCAGTTACTTATAAACGCATGATTAAGAACACTTAAGTTTTGTTATTAGCAAAAACGATCAAGATATCACGAGAAAAACGTTGGCGTGGCGACGATGAAGGTCCACTCTGACACTGCCCACTTAGCCAAGTGGCTCTCACCGCGAAGGAACGTGGGAGTGGGTTCTTCTCTCTTCTTACCCTTCTATCGGTTACCACGATTCGGTGGCATCGATATCTTGCTTCTCACCTGTAACCGCGCGGCGCATTTGGCACTGAAGCGCGCCGGATTTGGCACCATGCCTAAGTCTTGGAGCAGGGCACTTTAGCGGTCCATTTGGCACCACCCCAGGTTAGCCGACGATAGGGTCAGGATATTCTTTCCACGCCGAATACCTGCAAGTGATGCACTCAAGTACTTCGTCGTTCTCCATCATCACCGCTAGTTTCCCGTCCTCTTTACATCTTGGGCATATTGCATGGTTGGGCTCATAGGGCCCTGCCTGACGTTCATCGAGCCTGAGAACGAAATAGCCTCGCCTTGTTTGCTCGAGGTGATAGCGATCAAACCGCGCCTCTCTGGCCTGAGCCTCCCTTAGCTGCCTCACTTGATCCAGCAGGGCATGATGTAGTGGTCAACTAATTCCGGACAGTGAATTGAGTGTTGCTTCCGCTCGTGCGGGCGACATGCCGCCGTTGTACTGATGGGGTCGCTGTCGGTTGTAGCGCTCCATCAGATAGAAGCTGATATCTCGTAAAGCCTCTTGTGCTGACAGATAGCCGATCGCGGGCATCCACTCGCTCTTGTAGCTGCGGAACAGCCGCTCCATCGGTGCGTTATCCCAGCAGTTTCCACGACGGCTCATGCTCTGTTGTATCCGGTAGCGCCACAGTCGCTGACGGAAGACTCGGCTCGCATATTGACCGCCCTGATCTGAATGGAACAGCAGCCCCGGCGGCCTGCCTCGCTGCTCGAAGGCCCTGTCCAGCGCATTGATGACCAGGGCCGCGTCGGGGCGATTAGATAATGCCCATCCGACGACGCGTCGTGCATACAGATCCAGCACGACGGCCAGATAGTGCCAACGGTTCTGTACCCACACGTAGGTGATATCGCCACACCACACCTGATTGGGCGCGGTGACAGTAAACTGACGGTTCAGGCGGTTGGGAATATCGGGTCGCTCGACCGTCGCCCGTCGGTAGGCCGGTGGTCGCGGCTGTTGGCATATCAGATCCATCTCCTGCATCAGACGTCGGACCTTGAATCGTCCCACGTCGGCCCCGGATTCCCGCATCTGCATCATGATCGTTCGGCTACCCGCGGAACGCCGGCTCTGGTTGAACAGCTCTCTAACGGTTGCGCGCAACGTCAACCGCTCGATATCGACGCGAGATCGGCGAAGGCGATGTTCGTAATAGCTCGAACGTGCAATGCCAAAGGCGCTACAGACCATATTCACAGGCGCCTGCTCACTCAACTGGTCTATCAGCGCGTACGATCGAGATCGTCCGACATCAAGAGAGCGGTAGCCTTTTTTAGTATCGCTTTCTCCCGCTCCAGCCGGTTGATGCGGCTCTCGAGTTCCTGGATTCGCTGCTGCTCGGGCCTCAGCGCTTTTGACTTTGGCGTGACACCACCGCGCTCTGCCCGGAGCTGATCTATCCAGCGTCTCAGAGGCGTTTCGCCGACATCGACGGCGCGAGCGGCTTGAGCCACGGAGTAGCCCTGGTCAAGTACGAGCCCAGCGGCTTCCCGCTTGAACTCGGTGGAGAATGAACGACGTTTTCTGGCCATGGATCACCTCTACTTTGGTGGCGACGATACCACCTAAATGGGTGTCCGGTTTTAGTGAACCACTACATGATGCTCCTGAAGCACTTCCGTAAGGGTGAACTGTGCTGAGGTCAGCCGTTCCATGATGTCGCTGACCGCTGCGTTCAAAGCTGCTGCGTCGTTGACGTCTTTAGCGGCTCTAGCTGTGTCGTAAGCCGTGCGAAGCGCTGTCAGTGCTGCACCTATCTCCACCATCTCTCATCCCCTGGTTTCATCAGCCCGAGTCCACTTCTTAACATACCGAACGTCGCACCATCGTAGGTAGCAGCGCCGCCGGATCTCGGCCTCGACCTCCTCAACGTAAAAGACATTTCTTCGCAGCACCGCCACGCCTCGATTGCTGTCAGCTCTCGAAGGTTACTGGACATACCCATATTTTTGTTGCCAAAGTGTAACCTCATCGCTTGATAGGCGATCACCTCAACCTAGAAAATGGGTAGGACTGTTATGACTTGGACTTGTGACTCTTGCGGTGGACCTATAAACGAAGCTGAGGACGGATGGGTAGAATGGCTGCACCAAGCGCTTCCCAACGGCGAAAGCACGCCCTCGCATTCCCTTCGTCTAGTACACGCTCGACTTGCTTCGCCTCGTAGTCAAGGGTGCCAGTACGACACTGATCAAGCGTACCGGCAGGGGGGGAATATGGTTTCTGACTTGGGGCTTGATTTTTTTGCGACTCCCGACGGACTGATGGTTCTGCTACAAAATCTGTCTGATAGTGAGTTCCAGAACCCCGAGGAGGTGCTGGAAATGATAAAACGCTTACACGTACCAAATTATGAGCAAGCTCAACCATTTATGAACCAAGCCGTCTCTGAAGGAGTGATCGAGCGTAATACCAAACCGGGTTACGAATTTCAGGGCGATCTTGTCGCTGTTAGAAAGTGGAAAGGAGTCTGAAGGCTATAGGCCGGCAGTGTTTTTGCACTGCCGGTGTTCCTAGAGCGAAGCGTGGCGCTGAGGGACGTTACATGGAGCGCCCACAATAGCCGCATAGCCCTCGTTCAATCGGCAGTTATCATTGCCCTAGAAAAGCCCCGCCGGCTCGGCCTCCACATCCCAACTGAAGATCAGCACCTCGCGAGCCTCCTGGCCCTTACCGCCACCCACTGTATACCTGATGTCGGTCGTCTCGATGTGGTAGCCAGCGAAAACGCGACGGATGTCGGGATGGTCGTTCAGCGAGATGATCGCCTTGCCCTTGAGCCTACCGAGGATATCGGCCATCTGCTCGTATTCTTCGATGCCAAAGGGAACGCCATAACCCTCGGTCTGCCAGTACGGCGGGTCGAGGTAAAACAGCGTGTGGGGGCGGTCGTATCGGGCGATGCAGTCTTGCCAGCTCAGGTGCTCAATGTAGGTGCTGGCCAGCCGCAGGTGCGCGGCTGACAGCGATTCCTCCAGTCTTAGCAGGTTGAGCCCCGGCGGTGTGGTGGTGGCGGTGCCGAATGTCTGGCCCTCGATGCGAGCGCCGAAGGCGTTCTGCTGCAGGTAGTAGAAGCGCGCGGCGCGTTGGATGTCCGTCAGCGTCTCGACGCGGGTCAGCTTCAGCCACTCGAATACCTGCCTGCTCGAGAGCGCCCACTTGAATTGCCTGACGAACTCTTCCAGATGGTTCTGGACGACCCGGTAGAGGTTCACCAGATCGCCGTTGATGTCGTTCAACACCTCGACCTGCGCGGGTTGAGCACGCAGGAAGAAGAGGGCCGCACCGCCGGCGAAGGGTTCCACGTAGCACTCATGGGCGGGCATTAGAGGGAAGATCCTATCGGCCAGCCTTCGCTTGCCGCCCATCCACGGGATTATCGGTTGAGCCACGATTTTGCATCCTGTTTGGCATGGAGCTCGTGGCTCTCTGGGTATGGAGTCGCCCGCAGCGCGGGCACTTGATTTCGATGGTGTCGAATCGGCTGGCGCGTGCCAGCAGCTTGCTACAACCGCTACAGCGGATCGCTTTCATTCATCCAGGCCTTCTGTCGATCTAACGTTTCGCCTAGACTCCCGCGTGCATCGCGCGATGCGGGGAGCCCTGGCCGACACGCAGGCTGGATCTGCTGTTGGGGTCGCCGGTGGTGTGTCCGCACCTCCGGCGATCGCTCCTCTTCCCCGGCCTAGCTGGCCGTCAAACTCTCCCAGGTCACCGCGAGCGCCGCCTCCGGCGTCTGGGCGTCCTGTATTGCCCACTCGCCGCGTTGCCGTGTGCCGGTGAACGTCTGCCAAGCGATGAACGCCTCGGCGCGGGCGAGCACTGCGGCGACGAGCTGCTCGAGCGTCTCGGTGCCGGTGTTACCATTGCGCCCCGCGAGGATTGCTTCCAAAGCCGGTGTTTGGGGCGCGTCGTCCGGCTTGTCGGCGTCCTGCCACGCACGATAGGCATTGGCCTCGGTCTGTTGGGTGCCCCAGCTTAGCCGCTCGATTTCCGGATACTCCCGGAGCAGCGGGCTAGCGGCGGCTTCGTAGCTGTCGTTCAGTCGCCTGAGCGCGCGGGCTCGAGCTTCCGCTAGCCGATCAGTGGAGGAAGGGGGCGGTGTGTGGGTAAAGCTGCCCATTAGATTTCAACCTCTCGTGTAGACCGCTGAACACTCCAAGCTTCGAAAGCTTCCCGGAATGCATCGTCAGTTTCGAACGCTGTTCTGGCTGGTTCCGGCCCATAGGGTGAAATGACCACCACGGTTAGCGAGCCGCTATCGCATGAAGCGCTCTCGATGGGAACGAATGGCAGTGTGTCGGAGGTGAAGTCATGAAAGACGCCGTCGCTGGCCCCCGTGAAATCGAATGTGTCACGCTGCCCGTTGACCTCGATAATCAGACGTTCCCCTTCACGGTGATATGTGACGGCGTCGTCACTCCGCACGGGTGATAGCAGTAGCTTCATAGCTTCTCCGTTTAGCGAGCGATACCGATCGCCATCCAGGCAGTTTTAGGGAACGAGTCCGTCGTCTCAAACTCGGAGGTGTCCGGCGCCCAGAACGCCAGATGGGCGTTATACCCATTGTTTGCGAGCCCCCCGGCAGGAATTGCCTGGTTGAACTTCGTGCCTCGGCTTCCCCAGTCCGGCAGAACGCAGACCGACCCCGTGTCATTTGCGAAGGGGGCGGGCATCGTTTTATAGAGCCTGCAGCGCAGGCGGGTGTCGTAGGGAATCGTGTCTACACCTCGGCAGATGAGCGTCCCATCCGCGAACTTGGTGTAGCTGCCGTTTTCGTTTTCTCCGGACTCGACAATTGCGCCAGACAATGGATCGGATACATCACCAACAGCGGTAGCGGAGCTTACCGAGCGAATCCAATTGATTGTGTCCGAATTCTGTCTCTGAACAGCGTTGAATTTACGCCCAGCGTTGTCGGTGTAATCAAACTCTTTGAATTGATAGCTGCCGCTGGAAGTTGCGCGCACAGAGATAACAGCTGTAGTCCCACCTGACTCAGGGGCATTCACCGGCTTGCTGCTATAGCAGCAATATGTAGCGTCAACGAAAGGGAGGCTTGCCAAGTCGTCAGCATCGGTCAGCCTCACACCATGTGAACCCACCCCAAACGCCCCGACCTCCATCAGGTTGCCGGCTTCGGTACCCACATTCCGCGTCGCCGCCGTTCCCACCTCATTCGGCAGCCCCGAGCCCCTGGCATGCATGATCTTTTCGGCATCGACACTGGCTGCCGCCGATTGCGCGGCTTCGCGATCGGCGGCCGTTGCTTGGCGATCTTCTCCGGTCTGCTGGCGATCGGCGGCCGTGGCCTCGGCGGCGGCGTTCGTTGCGGTGCGATCCTCTCCGGTCTGCTGGCGATCGGCGGCCGTAGCCTCGGCGGCAGCGGCTGTCGCGGTGCGATCCTTGCCGGTCTGCTGGCGATCGGCGGCCGCAGCCTCGGCAGCAGCGGTCGTTGCCTGGCGGTCCTCGCCGGTCTGCTGGCGATCAGCGGCGGTAGCTTCGGCATCGGCTTTTGTGGCTTCGCGATCTAGTCCGGTCTGTTGCCGATCGGCGGCCGTGGCTTCCCGCGCCCCGGCGATGGCATCCCGGTCCTCTCCGGTCTGCTTGCGATCAGCGGCCACTTGGTCGGCCAGCGTCTGCGCCAACGCTGCTTGCTGTTTCGCTGTGCGGGCCACGGCCACGGTGTTGGCCAGGGCGGGAACGAAGCGCAGGCGGTGGCCACCGGCAGCGAGGCCGGTGTCTGGGTTGGCGTCGTCGGTGACGACGAGGCCGTCACCGCCTAGGTCTTCGGGGAATATGACTTCTGCCATGTCAGAGGATCTCCAGCAGTTTCATGCTGTTGGTGTGCGTGAATTCATAGGGCTGGGCGAGCGGATCGAGCTGCTGCTGTCGCGCCAGAAACGTCCGGGCGAAGTTTTCCGGTCGGGCCGCCAGATTGAAGGCGTAGACGACCTCCCCATGGGTACCCAGCACGCGCTGCAGCGAGTAGAGACGCTGGTACGCCTCTTCCTCGGAGAGCCAATCCAGGCTGAACGTCGCGGTACGCCGCTGGCGCTTGACGTCGGCGTACTCGGTGCGATCGCCGGCCTCGGCGAATTCGGTGGCGTTGTCGAAGCCATGTTGGATGCCGAATGAGACGTTGACGTCCGGCTGCCAGGCGTCGGCGAGGAAAACGCGACCGAAGCGAACCGCGCCCTCCGGGTTGCCGGCGTCGTCGATCTCGACGCGCACGCTCTGGGCGAGCTGGACGTCGTCTGAGAAAACCGTCAGCAGCGGCGTATAGAGGGCGCGGTCATCCTCGGCGATGGTGCCGAGCCAGTAGTTGTCGTATTCCCACTCCAGCTCGCTGGTGGCAAAGAGCTGCGGCCATACGGTCTGCCAGGCGCTGTCCCAGAGTGGAAACTGCTGCTCGACATCGCCATAAATGCGCACGCGGTAGCGCGCCGGCGCGCTGAACGAGTGGGCGGCAATGGCCAGGCACTGGATCGGCCGCGGCTTGTCGAGCGTGATATCGAACCAGGTCGATTCAGGTGTGGCATCGACGCTCTTACAGCGTACGGCCAGCGTCGAGTCCTGGGCCAAGGCCAGCGGCAGGCCGGCTAGCCAGGCGCCGCCGGAGAGCGATGCCTTGTCGACCAGGTTGGGCCAGCACAGGGTGATCTTGTCGGGATTCAGTGCCATCAGCCCCAGAGCTCCAGTGTGAGACGCCCGGTGCGGGCGTTGATCTGCTGGCCAAGCACCAGCATGGTTCGGCCGGCGGCGTAACCCTGACGCGGGGTGACGATCTCGACGCCGGCGCCGATCTCGAGACGATGGCGAGCGACGCGCCCCTCGAGCGTCACGCGATCGCGGCGCACGCTGACCAGCTCCAGAATCGCCTCGGCGGCCGCCTGAGCATCGGCGAGATCCCGCAGGCAGGAGTCGATCTCCAGTTCGCCAGCGAGGGGATGGCGCTCGAGCACGTCGGGCCGCTCGGCGATCGCTTCGCGGTACTGCCGGCCAAGCCGGCCGCGGCGGCCCTCATCGACGGCGCCGGCGAGGTCGGTCTGCGTTGTCTCGAGACGATCGGCCCGCACCGTGACCCGCCAGATCGGCAGCCCATCGCTGCTGGCGCCAGCCGCTTTACGATCGAGCGATAGGATCTCGTGGTCCTGGATCTTCGCTGGCGAGCCGTCTGACTGAGTGAGGGGCACTTCGAGCCGTGCCGCGCGCAGCGTCCCTGCGGCGTCGATACGCCACCAGGCACCGGCGGCAACGAGCCGGTCGAGCAGCGCCGCCGTGTCGGCGGTATCGGTAACATAGAGCCCGACGCTGCCCATGCCCGAGAGCGCGGACGTATCGCATGGCTGATCGACTTCGTCGCAGAGCATGGCAATCACGGCGTCGATGCCGGTGTCGGCGGTGCGAGCGTCACAGGTCAACGTACCGACGGGGCTGTCACCCAAGCGCAGGTAGCCGCGCCAGGCTCGCCACTCACCGGCGGCAGGCGCGGTGCTTTGCAGCTGCGTCAGTGAGCTGTAGGCCGCTCCAGCCGTTAGTTTGGCGCCCTTGTCGTAGACGCTGGTGACCGTGCAATTATCTCGGCTGCTGATCTGATAGATAAGCTTGGCAGTGTTGACTAGCGTCGGCTGGGCGTTGCGCACGTCGCCATAGACGCGAGGCTTGGGCTGGCCCTGGATATCGTCGGCCGTGCCTTCGACGCCCTCCGGCAGCGTGTTGGTACCGGCATAGGTCTGATACGGATGCGGACGCTGCAACAGCGCCTGGGGCGCGCGCAGCTTGAGCGATACCTCGTTGCGCTGGTAGGTGAGCCCGGCGGCGGTGCCGCGCAGGATCTCGGTCACGCCCGTTTCGGTCGCCAGCGACAGCACCACGGCGCGACCATCCACGGCGTAGTCGACCAGGTAATCCAGGCCGCCATCGGTGTTGATCAACGTTGTTTCGCCGAAGCCGGAGCGATCGACACTAACGATCTCGCCGGCGTAGAGCCCGGCCTGGTAGAGCCCCGGTTGTTGGATGCGTGGCAGATAAAGCGTGTCGTCCGGCGCGTCATAAGCGCCATCGGAGAAACGCAGCACGCAGGGCTGGTTGTCCGGGTCGCGGGCTTCGATGGTGAGTAGCCAGGTCATGACATGGCCCCCATCCGCTCGCGATCATCCATGCTCTCATTGGTACCTGCGATGCGCTCCAGTTGCCGAATGGATCGCTGATGTCCCGCCTGAGCGACCCGAACGCCGGCAGCGCCGTGAGATTCGAGACGCTTCAGCAACTCGGTATTTTCAGCGGTAAGTTGGGCCAGCCGGCGGAGTAAGCCTTCGACTTGAGCGTTGCTGGTCGGCGGCTGTGAGGTCGGTGGCAGCGACACCATCTTGCCGCTGAGGAATTCCCGCACCGCCGGTGCTTCATCGGCCGTGGCGACCAGCTCGCCCCGGTGCAACTCCGCGCGATAGCCATCGAACGGCACGTACGAGAGCCCATCGGCGTGGCTGCCGTCGTACTGCTCGACCTGCTTGAGCTTCGCGATCTCCTTGGCCAGCTTGTCGATCTGTTTCTGGTAGTCGCGGATATCGTTCTTGGCGTCGTCCATGACGTCGCCGAATCGATCCAGGTCGCGGTTGATGTCGGAGACGCTGTCTATGGCCTTGTAGTCGAACGAGGTGCCGTAGTAGCTGTTCAGAGCCTTCTGCATCTCCGTCCAGACATCATCCAGGTCTTGCACGCCGTTGGAGTCGTAACCGGCCTTGTAGGTCTTGCCGCCGTACTCGATCTCGTAGCGGTTACGGGAATCGCCGACGCCATACCAGTCGGTCTCGTCTAACGCCAACTGCTTGTAGTCGCCTTTACCGGTCTGGGATTGGTAGAGATCGATGAAGTCCTTCATCGAGTACCAAAGCTTCCCGACGTTGTGCTTTTCGGCACTATTCCCCGACGTTTTGAGACCTCCGTCATACCAGGCGTTCTCGTCACCGATGTAGCCGGTATAGCCCTTATAGGAGCGATCCATGTCATCGAACGAGGAGGACGCTGCGCTGAACCGGTTCTCCTTGTAGGCGGCCGCGCTTCGGTCTTCGTAGAGGCCAAGCCGGGTCTGGTCCGCATCGTCGTAGCGGGACTGCTCACGGTCCAGCTTCGACTCGATGCTGGTGAGCTGGCGCTCGAGCTCGGCGCGCTGCTTGGCCGCTGCTTCGGCTTCCTGTCGGGCCTTCTCGATCCGCGCCAGCTCTTCCTGCGCCACGCCCAGTGCACCGATCGCGTCGCGGAGTGAAACCATGTTCGAGTTGAGGGTAATGAACTGGTCGGTGCTGCGCGCCATCTCAGACGTCAGGTTTGTGAGCCGCTCGAGCTGCTCCAGCGAGCGCTCTTCGATCGACCCGGTGTTGTTGCCCACCTTGTCGGTCGATGCCTTCACCGCCTCTAGCGCCGATATCTGGCCATCACCATCCGTGTCGAGCTGACGAAAGATCTGCTGCAGCTGCGAATCGCTGGCCAGCCCTTTGAAATACTTCCCGAATTCTCCGTAATCGATCAGCCCGTCCAGCGACGAGTCGATCTTGTCGAACATCGGATTCAGCGCGCCGCCGATACCGCGTGCCAGCCCGCCGAGCCGGGCGTTGGCGACTTCCTGCGCATCCAGCAGGCCGTCGCCGTTGGCATCGGTGGCGCGGATCAGCGCCTGGATCTCCGCATCGGTCGCGATCGGAGAGAGCGCGGAACGTACCTGGTGCTCCGTCAGCGCCTTGTTGCCGTTGGCCCGCAGCTGGGAGCCGAGCACGTTAGCCAGGGTCGCGTCCGTGGGCATGCCGGAGACGATGACCGATTCCAGCCCGGAGACGATGTCGTCACCGTTGAGATCCAGCGCCCGGATCATCGCGTCGAGCTGGCGATCGGTGGCCTTGCCGTTCATCACCAGCTTGAGCTGGTCGCGGGTCAGCACGCCGTCGATACCGCCTGCTAGGGTCGCGAAGTAGCCAGCCAGCTCGGTACCGATGGAGGCCGGGTTATCCCCACGCAGCACATCGGCGAGCTTCGTGGTGATGCCGTCGGTTTGCTCGATCAGCGCCTGCTTGATCTCGTCAGCGATATACTCCTCGGCAGACACCTGGTCGGGCAACTCGCCAAGCGCGTCGAGCACTTCATCGCGGATGCGTTGATAGCCGGAGCCTGAGCCGTAATACGACTGGCCGGCCTGCTGGTAGCGGTCGGCGTACTGGGTAATCGAGTTGAGCGCGTCGCGGTCGCCATTCTCGGCAAGTGCCAATTGGCGTGCGAATTGGGCCTGCGCTTCCTGCAAATTGACGCTTGGTGAGCCGCCGGTGGCGGTCTGCTGGTCGATCCAGGCGCTGATATTGCCCAAGGTGCCGTCGAGCTGGCTCGAGGCCTGCTCGAGCGCGGAGCGATAATCGGCGCTGGCCTGGCGGGCGTCCTGGAGCGCGGACTGCTCGTCTTGCAATGCCCAGATGCGCTCCTGGATCGGTCGCAGGCTCTCGTCGATCGTTTCCAGCTCTTGCTGGCGCTGCAGGTTCAGTGCCTCCTGGTCGCGGCCGGCGAGCTGCAAGAGCGTGACCTGCTGATCGAAGGCCTGGCTGGCGAAGGTCTCATACGCCTGGCGCACGGCGTCTTTGGCACTCTCGACCTGCGATTTGGCGGCCGCCTGCAGATCCTCGAGCGACTGTGTAGTCTCCTGGATCGGACCGGAGATCTCGGCGAAGGCGCCGGCGACGCTCATCAACTCGGCGTATGTCTTGCGGCCAGCTTCGGTATTGAGGTCGAGCGATTCCACGACGTCGCGGAACTGCTCGCGGGTCGAGGCGGCGGAGAGCCCCACGGTCTGGAGCACCGGGGTTAGCTGCTCGATCGCACGCTGCTGGCGCTCGGCATCGGTGAAGAAATTTTGATAGTAGGTCTGAGCCTGGCTCTGCAGGTTCTCTAGCCCGCCCGTGAGCTGAGCGAGATCCAGCGACGCCTCGACGGCCTGATCGCCCATCTTGTCGAAGGTCAGGTTGAGCTCATCCGTGATCGCGGAGACGGCGGCGTGGGCCGAGACGCCGGCGGTAATCTGGGAGAGCGCGTCGTCGATGGAGAGGTTCGTATCTTCGACGACTTGTGAGGCATAGGCACGAACGTTCCCTGACAGCCCATCGATCAACTTGTTGAGCTGCAATGCGCCGGCCAGTGCGGTCGACCACTCCTCGGTATTGTCGTTCGTGAGTTCCGGCACGCGCTCGAGTAGCGCTTTCTCGACGCCGTCGGATGCTTGGCCATCCAGCGTGCGTAACAGCCGCTCATAGCGCTTTGCGAACACCTCGCCGACGTTCGACTCGTTGATCTTCCAGCCGGAGGCGAAGTCGTCGGTGACGGCCTTGCGCTGCACCTCGGTCATCGCGTCCGACAGCACGCCATCGATCTGCTCGAACGCGTCGAGCATGTTGAGAATGTCCTCGGGCTCGGTCTTGACCTTGTCGAGGATCGTGAATGTGCCAAATGCCGTATCCGCGTGGTAATCGCGATACTCGTTGTCGCCGTTGGAGCCCAGCCCGCCTTGCCAGCCTTTGACCTTTGCCTTGCGACCGGAACCGAACAGCGAATCGACCATCCCGCCCAGTGTCGAGCCGGCGAACGCCCCGATCGGACCGCCAAAGTAGGTGCCGACCGCGCCACCGATGGTGGAACCCCATTGCGAGTTGGCCTGCTTGCCGAACAGTGATGATCCCAGCTTCGTCCCAACCTGGCTGCCTGCATAACCGGCCCCCAGAGATGCGATGCCATTCATACCACTGAAGTTGGAGAAGGAGCCGCCGAACTGTCCGCCGCTAGTTGCGACTTGGGAGCCAAAGCCTTGAGCGTAAGACGTCGCGCCGGTCGGCGCTCCGGTCCAGTCGATCGCTCCGAAGCCGTCGGTGATGCCCTGGTAGATCGTCTTGCCCAGACTGGTGAGATCCATGCCGCCACCGCCGAGACCGCCCATGCCATCGGCGGCGGCCGTTCCGGTACCGGCGAGCGATAGCCCCAGAGACGCGGTGATCTTGCGCGTGGTGTAGGCGTGGATGATCTCGGCCAGCGTCGAGATCGCGACCTGCTTGAACGCATCGAACGTGTTCTTGCTGCCGCTGATCACGTTCTCCCAGAAGTCGACGAAGGCGTCGTCGGTGCGCTCAAGGCTTCGCTTGAGCGTTGTCTCGAGCACGGTCATCTCGCGCGTGACCGCCTCCGCCGCGTTGCTGCCGTCCAGGCCATAGACCTGGGCGGCATCGCCGGCGTTCTGGTAGGCCAACTGGAGTTTGTCGACCAACTCGAAATAGCGGTCGAACGTGATGGCGCCCTGAGACACCGCCTGGTTGAGCAGTTGCGTGTCTGCCTGGAAGTCGCGCTGTGACTTGGCGACCGGGTCGAGCTTATCGAGCAAGCCCTGTAGGGCGTTGTCGTAGGCGCTCGTTTGCTTAGCCAGGGTCGCGACCGAGGTAGACGTCTGGTCAGCCGTCTCACCGGTATCGAACAGCCACTGATCCAGCGTCTTGAAGATCTTGACCCCGGATGTCGCCGAGGTTTGGATGCGAGCGACCTGCTCATCGAAGTCGTCAAGGCCTTGCTGGAGGGTCGCGACGACGGACTTCGCCTCCGCCAGCTGCGGGCTCAGCTTCTGGCGTTCAAACCAGGCCGAGCCGGCTCGGCCCTGGTTGGTGATCATCTGATCGCGGTTCTGCTTCTCCAGCGCCGAGAATTGCTTCTGCAGCTTCTCGGCTTCGATCCGGGCCTCGACCAGATCCTGCACCAGCGACGCTCGCTTGTTATGGACCTGTGCCTCGGTCAGACCATCCAGACTGCCGGTTAGCTGATCGACTTTCGTCTTCGCGTCATTGGCTTTCTTGCTGACGAAGCCCAGTTCTTCCCGGAAGGCGTAAAGCGCACCCACGGCGATCAATGCAGCACCCGCGGGGCCGCCAATCAACGCCAAGGCTGCCGAAGCACCACGCGCCGCTGCAGCCATCGTAGTGGCGGCAGCGCTAGAGGCACGCATCGCCCCTGTGTATGCCCCTTGGGCCACGGTTGCAGCTCGCGTTGCAGCCGCCTGTTCAGCCGAGGCCAAGGTCGCCGCGCGACTGGCGGACGTCACTGCCGCTTCTGTCTGGGTCAGCTTTGCGTTGGCGGCGGTTAGCTGGGTCGTAACCAGCATCTCGGAACGTCGCAGCTCCGCCATCCGAGCGATCGAGCGCTGGCGACCGGTCGCGGAAATTTGCGCCTGTAACCGCTGCGCTTCCAGCTCACGCTCCGCAACCAGCGAGGCCCTTACCTGGGCAAGGTTGGCGGCGTTGTTGGCCGCGTCCTGACGGGCGGAGAGGGCTCGGCGTGCGGCCAACGAGGCGTTGTTGGCCTCCGCCGTCTTCTCCGCCGCCGCCGTGCGGGCCAGGGCCAGTTGGCGACCCGCTTCGGCGGCGGATGCATCACGTTGGGCTTGGGTATCACGGACGGTGGCGATGGTACGGGCTGCATATCCTGCTGCTGAGCTGGCCAACGCGCCCGCGACTCGACCGCCGTAGAGGGTGGCAAGCACCGTAGCGATAGTGACCAGCTCGTCCATATGACCGACCAGGCCGAGCACGGCATCGCCCGTGAGGTGGACAGCGCCGCTGACTTGATCACTGGTTCCCACCCACTGGATCATCTCGTTGCGAGCCACGGCCATCTTCTGGCCAAACGAGGCAATCGACCCGCCGAAGGTCTCATCGATCGCCGCGCTGGCCTTTTCCAGCGCGTTGACGACGATCTCTGCGGTGATGCCGCCGGATGCCGCGAACTCACGCAGCTCGCCGAGCGTCATGTTCAGCGAGTCAGCGATTGCGTACATGATCGCCGGGGCTTGCTCCGAGACGGAATTGAACTCGTCTCCGCGCAGGGCGCCAGCAGCCAACCCCTGGGACAACTGTACGATCGCGGCAGACGCTTCCTCTGCGGTGGCACCGGAAACCGCGAACGACTTATTGATCGTCTCGACCAGGCTATAAGTGCGCTCATAGCCGAGATTGAGCTTGGTTGTCGCTCGGGTCAGGCGGGCATAGAGGTTGGCGGTGGACTCGTAGGATGTTCGGGTGTCATTGGCGATCGCCATCAGCCGTTGTTGGCTGGCGATCAGTCGCTCGTTGCTGTCCGAGACCGTGCGGATCTGGTTGGTGGTATTGGTCCATGCGTCCGAATAGCCGATTACCTCACGAACCGAAATCGCCCCACCCAAGGCGAGTAGCGAGTTGCGGGCGAGGTCGCTGACACGGTTGAGTTCCGTGACCTCACGATTGACACCGCGCACGCTGCGGCCGGTACGATCGAAAGCGGCCGATGACTGACGCCCTGAGCGATCCGATGTCGCCCCGAACTCGCGGACCTCACCGGAGGCGTCACGCAGCGTGCCGGAGAGATGGCGACCATCCCCGCGCAGGGTGACTTTGAGAGTGAGGTTGTCAGCCATCTAGCCTTTCGCCTTGTTCATCTCATTGAGCGCGCCGCGCTCGAGCAGCCGGATCTGTTGTAGGCGGTCACGGCCTTCGTCGGGTGGCACAGCGTGGATTTGCATGACCACGTAAACCGCGCTGTAATCCAGCCCGGTCAGCCCCCCCATCGGGGCCTGGCGCCATTGGGTCGAGCAGTCGAGGAACAGCTCCAGCGCGTCCCAGTTCTCCGGTAGTACCTCGAATTCGTCGGCCGTTGATTCGTCCAGCTCCTCTGGCTCATCCGGTAGCCGAACGCCGAGCTCCGCCGCTTCCGCGCGAAACTCGGCCTCCGATCGTGAAGCCCGGTCAGCACCGGCCCAGAAACGGCCGGCGTCGATCAGGTTCTGGGCCGGTTCTTTTTTGCGATCGACTCGTGGTAAGCACCCACGGTGGCGGCGGAGAGTGCCGGGTCATTCTTCACAGCTTCCAGCAGCTCGTTGCCGGCGAGCGGCTGGCCATCCTCGCCACCGATCTCGATCTCGCTAACGCTGGTCAGCACGGCATCCAGCAGCGTGGTGTCTTCCGGCAGTTCCTTGGCTTGGTCGTGGGGTAGCACCCTGAAGTGCGCCTTGAACTTGCCGGTCTGCTCCTTGCCCTCGGCGTCGTAGACGGTGGCGGTTACGGGGTATTGATAAGTGCGGTTGCGGTTGACCTTGAACACGGGCATAGCTCCTGAAATGTCTGAATCGTTCGGACTGGCCTTCCCAGCGGCTTCGGGCTGGTTAGAAAGAGCGCCGCGCTTAGCGGCAGATGATGCGGACTTCGTCGTTGCCCTGGACCGGCTCCGGCCGATAGTTCATCGAAAGCATCTGCACGCCCTGGTCGTCGGCGTAGGTCGGGCTGGCCAGCGAGCAGGACGGCATCACGATCTCGATGATCGAGCCCGGCTCGGTGCCGTGGATCAACGAGATCTCGCCGGTTTCGACGTTGAGCGAGCGCTGGAAGTAGTTCACTGCGACGACGCCAGGGTCATCGATCGTCAGCGAGCCGCTCGGCTGACGCCCGGTGATGGCGATGTCGTTGGCCCCGACCACCGTGCGCTGGCGGGTCTGCGCGCTCATGTCGAGCGAGAACGACTGGAACGGCGACGCGATGCCAAACACCTTCAAAGGCTGGGTGTTGAGCGTGTTGATCGGCAGCGCCTTGGGCCAGTGAGTGAGATCCACCTCCGGCAGCGCGACGTTGGTCACCGGCTGAATCAGCGCCATCAGCGTGACCTGGAGCGCCGGGATCGACTCGGCGTTGAGCGTGAACTGCGGCGTGCCGCGCGCACCGCGCCCTTCGTGCAGGTTCTTGTCGACGTGGCAGTAGAAACGGCCGCTGTCTTCGTTGTCGGAGACCGGCGCGTAGACGACCTGGGCAGTCGTCTCGCCATCCGCCGGCACGATGGTCTCTGTCCAGCCACAGGTACGCAGCAGGGCGCCCCAGGGCGGCGGCGTTCCGGCCTCACCGGAAGTGGTCAGCTCCACGCCCACCTGCACCTGGACGTGCTTCTCGCCCGGCGCTTGCGGTGCGTTGCCGTAGTGGGGCCGGATGTAGCTGCGGTCGATGTCGTTGCCGGCCAGCGGCGTCACGTCGATGGAGGTCGGCAGGATCGCCGTCATGTCCGGCACGGTGTCCGCGTTGTAGCTCGCTTCGATGCCGAAGCGCAGTACGCGGCGATTGGTACGTTGGTTGCTCACGGGGTTGTCTCCTGAGATTGATCGGCCCACCAGTAGTCAGTCGAGACGACATCGACCCAGAATAGGGCGCTGTCGGTCAGGGCGAGCAGCTGCCCGCCGTTCCAGCGAATCGGCAGCTCCGCGCCAGGCGGCTGCCAGTAGATGAGCCGCGAGAGAACCGGCTGACGCAGATTCGCCAACTGGTCCTTCGCGGTGCCAAAGCGCGCGCTACCGAAGCGGGCCACGCCTGTCACCACCATCACTTCGCAGCTCACCTTGTGCAGCGTGCGCGGGTGGCGCTCCTGGTGCGTGACGCGCTCGCGGCCGCTGATCAGCGTGAGGCTCGGGTTGCCCCGGACCTGCTGGGCGGCCTTGACATCCGCCGCCAGGCTGGCTTGCACGCCCAGCGCGGCACCGTTCAGCCGCTCGAGCCACGGCTCCAGGCTCAGCATCAGTTGGCCTTGCTACCCGACGACGGCAACTCCTCGACGACGAGCCCGCCGTTGGCCAGCAGTTCCTTGTGGGCACTGTGGTTCCTGGCGATCTCGACGGTTTGCCAGCTGCCGGTGAAGACCAGGCCGATCGCGGTTCGCTTGGCGCCGGTCTGCTTCGTTCGCACCCGCAAGCGAACCGGTGTCGGCTTGTAGGGCGCTTTCTGCGCGACCGGCGCCGCGGACTTCTCTTCGGTCGCCTTGGGCGCGTCCTGTTTTTCCTGGGGCTGGGGTTTCGTGGCCATCGTCGGCACTCCTCAGAATCCACCGCCGCGAAATACGCGACGGCTGTCATTGAATTGAACGTCGCCGGCGGAGCTGGGCGCCTCGCTGGCGGTTCGCCCGAGCTTGATATCGCCGCGCGAGACGCCGAGCAGGAACCGCATGGCATCGTCGTAACGGCCTTTCACCGCGTCGCTGACCTGGTCGTCGTAGAGCCGGTAGCGAGCGATGTCGGCAGCGATCGCGGCCACCGCACCCGGTACCGGCACCATCGGCGTCTCGATGCCTGCGGCGGCGAGGCGACCATCGATCTCGCCGGCCGCGTCATCGCAGGCGCGCTGCACGGTGCTGGTGTCGATGCCACCGTTGTCGTCCGGTGCCAGCGCCCGCAGCTCGTCCTCGCCGAAGCGAGTTACCAGCGCCATCTGGTCGACGTAGGCCATCACTGCGTGTCCGTATCCGGCTGCGCCGGGAACGAGCACTCCTCGACGACCAGCGTCGGGTCGCTTTCGAAGGCCGCGATCTGCTCGGTGCTCAGGCCAGAAAGCGCGATGCCGTGCCCCTCCGGCGTGAACACGTGACCGCAGCGGCGGCGCTTCAAAATCGACTTGCGAGTGCGGATGAACAGCGCGGGGATCTCGTCCTGGGCGGCATCGGTAGCGTCGTCGCCCTGGGCGTCATCACTCACGCCCTCGGCGGTGCGCTCGCCCGCTTCAGGGTCGACCGGGGGCAGCGCTTCGCCCGAGCCGTCGCCAGTGACGCTGTTGCCCGTAACGACCTCAATCGGGCCGCTGTCCGGCGTGTTCGTCGGCCCGGCGGCAGATTCGACGGTCGCTGCCGGCGTTGCCGCCGATTCCCCGGTCTCCGCCGGTGCTTCCTGCTCGGGCGCCTGGCTGTCGGAATTCGGGGCGGGTTTCGCGGTGCTTTTGGCACTGGTCGAACGCTTACGGTTAGTGGTGGTCATGTCGCTTTCTCCTCAGATGAACGGGAGCCTGGCGCCACTTACGCGGCGCTTGGCAGCCAGGGGTTGAGAAGCAGCTGGGAAGTGCCGGCCCACTCGTTGGTCGCGCCGTTGGCCGCCTGGCTATTGTTCAGCACACGGCGCGCAGCGCCTTCCATGGAGCCCGGCACCATGGTGTGGGTGTGACGCAGCGCCAGCGGTCGGCCGTGATCGCCCTTGAGATCCTGCAGGCGCTTGCGGGCGGCCTCGTAGGTTTCCGGCGTGAACTCTTCCTGGCAGCGCACGATCAGCTGCCACAGACCGGGGCCGGCATTGACGCGGGCATCGGTGCCGAACACGAACTCGTCCGTCATGAAGACTCGGTCGCTGTTCAGATCAGTGAGCGCCCGGAACGAGTAGTCGCGCCGGCGCTGGAAGATCATCGGCTTGATGGCGCGGGAGAAATCCGCGACGTACCAGGCGGCGCCACTGCCACCGATATCGTTGGAGACGGAGATTTCCTTGCCGTTCTTGTCCAGCACCGGGTGGTCTGCGTCGAACAGCTGCTGGCCGTCGTAGCAGACCGGATTCTTGGCCAGTACCTCGACGGCCAGCTCGTTGGGGTGCTCGCGGCTGGACCGGCCGAACTCCTGAAACGTGGGACCGTAGAGGCCGTAGGTGTCGTCCTCGATCGCATCGCGAGAGACGCCGGCGGTTAGCTCGAACTTGCGGTTCTTGATCGCGAAGTCCGCGCCTTCCAGACCATGGATGACACGGTCTCCAAGCCATTCGCGCATGCGCGGCAGCGTCTTGAGCCAGGGGTAAACCTCAACGGCAGTGGTCGAGGGCACCACGGTGCAGATCTGTTCGTACTGCGAGCCGTTGTCGCCCAGCGAGTTGAAGCCTTGCTGGAAGTTGGTGTTGTACGCCTTGAACAGCGCGTTGAGATTGGCGGATGTGAGATCCATCGTCGGTCGTCCTCGAGATTGATGATCGGTGTGGTATGCGGGGCTTGGCTTGAGGGGCTTAGCCCAGCGCCACGCCATTGGTCGGGTCGACGTTGACCCACACGCCACCATCGCCATCGACGCCGTCGATGATCCCGGCCGGTGAGCGCGTGCCGCCGCCGTCGGTCAGCGCCACGGTCTCGGCGTCGACGACGTAGCAGGGCTTGCCGATATCGCCAGCGGCGATCTCATCAGCACCGCTGGCGCCAGCCAGCTTGAAATAGCCGCGATTGACCTCGGCATGGGCGTCGCCTGAAAGGCCGCCCGAGTTGTCGACGAGCTTGTCGAACACGCCGACAGCAGTCAGGCCGGTGGCCTCGCGGCCGGGCTGGACGTAGCCGTCGGTATCGATCATGGCAAGCGTGCCGGCGTGGCAGACGGCGCCGGCGAGCACGAGATGGGCGCGGCGCATGCCGGCGCGGGATGCGGTATTGCGATTCATCGGTGGTGGTCCTCGGTCGAGAATTCAGGGGGCGAGACGCGAGAGTCGGCGGCGTTTACTGGGCCGTCGGGTTGGCCTTGCGGTACTCCTCGGGTGAGATACCCGACGCGCGGCAGACAGCCAGCTCGGTCTCGGAAAGCGCGTCCGACTTGTCGTCAGCCGGCGGCTTGCCCTGGGTCTGCGAGTTGCCACGCAGCGCGGCGATCGGCGGCGCTCCGTCGAGGTACGCTTTGCACGCGGCGAGCCCCTGGCCCTGGAGCCAGTCCGCCGTTGCCTGGCCGGGGATGCGGCCGTCTTTGACGCCTTCTTCAATCAGCGCCTTCAGCTCGGCGTCGTTGCTGCCGGTGCGCAGCGCGGCGAGTGCCGTCTGTTGTTCCTCGAATACTGCCTTGGGAACGTACTGGGTCATGTCCGGCTGTGCGGGCGTCACGCCGGCTTTCAGCGCGGCCACGGCGTCGGCGGGCTTTGCGTCATCCTTGGCACCGAGTGCCAAACGCAGCGCGCTGGCGTCATCGCTGCCGGCCTTGAGCGCGGCGATCTTCTGGTCGATCTGTTCGTCGGTGGCGTCGGCTTTCAGTCCGAGCGCGGCAATCAGCTTCTCGCGGTCCACGGTGGTGACCTCCTGGTCATTGGGAGTGCGGCCTGACGACATGCGCGCTGCGGCCAGTTCGGTGATAGCGCCGGTGTCGATCGCCGGCGTGTTGGTCAACCCGACGTGCAGCAGGTCGAGCACATCGCCCGATTGCGCGTCGTAGGGGAAAACGGGGGAGAGATAGCGATACGAATCGTCGTCGATCGCCGCCCTAGCGGCAGCGGTCCACTTCACGCGGCCGTATAGGCCGTCAGCACGCCATTCCAGCGAGCGCGGGTCGACCCAGCCGGCGGCAGGCGCAGGCAAGCCGTTACGCTCGGCGAGCAGCGTCTGGTGTTCGTAGTCGATGACGATATCGGTGGAGCGAGCCGCCGCTCGCTCGATGATCGAGCGAGCGTGGGACTCAAGAAGATGCCACGGGCCTTGGCCCTCGAGCGATCCACGCGGCGCCGTGAAGGTGCCGGCGGGGATCAGCCGGGTCAGGTCATCGCTGGCGGAGACGCGCAGCGAACAGACCGCAACGGGGTTGGCGGTCGGCGCCGAGCATGCGGCGATGGGGTGGCGAAGTGCGAGTGTCGTATCCATGCGCCCATGGTGGCGGGCGCAGGGTGAGGCGGGGGATTAAAGCGTTTTGGGAATTATCGGCGGTAGAACATTTGAGGTAGGAGGCCGTTCAATCTCAATGCTCGCCCGTTTCCTTTTCTCGTCGTTGACGAATTTGATGCTGCATCGCGTTAACATGCTTTCGACTGATCAGTGCAGGCAACTGAAACGAATAGAGCACTCCTAGCGTCGTGGTGAAGAGAAGCGCTCGCTCTAACCAGCACTGCGACCAGTCTGGCCAGTGGCTGTCAAGGCTCACGACAAACGATAAAACTAGAGTGACCAGATAGATGTAAAAAATGATGGAGTACTTCAACAGCTCATTCTTGATTAATCGAAGGTAATATGTGTCTTGCCTCCAGTTGCGCCCACGCAGGATCCTATCGTTAGCAACGATAGCCATCACGGCGGCTAGAAAACCGGCCAGAATAGAGAAAACCGTGACTAGTACGGTCACGGCGTCCTCGCTGGAGTGAAACCAGGGCTGCAGCTTCCAAGATGCCAATGCCGCTAAAACTAAGCTCGCGGCGACATAGAACACCTTTTTTTTGCTGATCCTCTGTTTCTGTGCGTTTATCTCTGCCATGCGCCTCTCTGGCGTAGCTCACTTCTGAAGGTTTGGAGCTCGTCCCATACCTCAATATGGTCGAGATCGTTCTGGCCGTCTTTGCGGCCCAACCGCACCTGCTTCGTCAGGATCACGTCTCCGGATCTAATCTCGTTTCCTTGTCGGGTTTTGATCACGACTTCTGAATCGTCCGGTATTTCATCGATCACGTCCATTGCAGCATCATCGAGAGTCGTCAGTACGACCGGTTCTGCGCGGCTACCACCGACTGGTGCGATCGTAGTTGTGATATTGAAGTCGCCCCAATGGCCTGCCAGGATGGCTCGCTGCTGATCGTCCTCGGCTTCTTCTGTGAACAATCCTTGAACTCCTCTACGGAATCGACGCCAAGCCGCGGTGAGACCCTGAGGCTCATCCCCGTCCAGCTCGCGCGTTGCTGCATAGAGGGTGCCTTTTAGCTTCATCTCTCTGACCCCCTCTAGCTCAAGCGTCCTGCGTTTCTCTTGATTTGACGCTGGTTCAAAGTCAAAAGTCTGAGTGTTTGGGGGTAAATTTGCTTGGCTGAAGAGATCCCTTAGATACCGTGCCACCATGCTGTAACCTCGCATAGCGCCATCGGTGCAGATGATTAGCTCATCTTCGTCAATCAGGACGAAAGCGTCAGCTAATTTGAAAGCTCGATCTACTGGTGGAGCCTCAGGGGCATCGAGGTCATGAACGGCGACGGTATCAGCGCCAAATGTACCTATTGATTCGCCCGGAGCGCCGGCTCCGATCGCAATCCTAAGAGGCTCAGCGACGTTTTCCCAGTCAGCATGCCGTTGCCTAACCCCAACCACCCCCATCGTCCGAATCGCCACTTTTGTATCTGCAACGTGTGGTAGCTGCTGAAGTGCTCTTCTGACCAAGCTGGCGAAGTTTTCCTGTGGGCGATTGGCACGAGTGTAGACGGCGCGAACATAATGGAGTCTTTTACTGGTAGGACGACGAGCCATGGTTTCTTCCTGTGACGACGCTGAGTGTGTTTTGTATCTTAACGTCACAATCTCCCCCGTCTATGGCTATTCTCCTACACCCTTGGTGGCTCGGCGGCCCATGACGCTACTTGTCGCCAATCTAACGCACCTCTAACGCTTCTCGCCGCATTTTCTCGGGCCAGCGTAGCGCCCAGCCGCTCCGAACGCCTCACAGCGCCTTACAGGCGGTCGGTCACAATCCGCCTTCGAGGTAGAGCGAGAGGGTATCCAGCACCTCGTCGCGGTCGTCGCTGGAGACGCCCAGAAACTCACGACCGGGGATGTCGCCCCATAGGTGCGGGAACTCGGATTGCTCGCCGCCGTAGTGCTGCATGGCGGCGTAGATCATCGAGCTGCCCCAGAGCAGCTCGTCGTCGTTGGTCTCGTAGTGGATCTGTCGAGCGAGCTGACCGCTTTCGCCTTCGAGGATGCGGTCGTGTCCTTTGCGCTCGACGGTGGTCTCGGAGAGTGGCGTCCAGGGCGTGCCGTCCGGTGCCTCCTTCTCCTGGAAGCGCTCGTGGGTGCTCGCCACCATCGCTTCGCCGATCGCCTTGAACGCCGGCTGCAGCCGAATCGAGCGCTGCTGCATGGCGCTGAGCGCCTGCAGTACCTGGTCGTCGTCGATGGTGATGGACATGCTCTCTCCTGGGAGATGGGCTTGATCACGCCCCCGGATCGGCTCAAACTGGACCTACGAGTGCGAGAGGCCAACATTCGTCTGGCGTACCCAGCGCATCGCGCTGATGAGGTATCTGGGGATGACGAACCAGCCTCGCTCTCTTCCTACCGCAGTCCTATCTCAGCCGTTCCATCTTGTTTCTCACGTTGCGCTCCGCTGCCGACTCCTTGACCTTGAACAGCGTCAGGAAGTAGTTGCGCTTGCCGTCCTGCGTTCGCTTGAGCGCGGCGCGGTAGGTCACGCCATCCACCGTCAGATAGATCAGCCGGCCATCCTCGCCCGTGCGCCGATAGACCTCGCCCCGGTCCAGCAGCGTCTGCACGCGCCGATAGTCGGCCAGGCCGATCTCCGGGTGCCTCTCGATATGCGCCGCCAGGCTCGCCTGGGAGAGCAGCACCGTTGGCGATTCGGCGCCGAGGATCTCGCGTTCGGTCGGCGGTACCACGGCGATGGGGAACTCGCCCTGGATCTCGCCGGCGCAGAAACGGCCGAACAGGTCGCTCTCGACCAGATCCTTGACGTTGAGTCTGGCCACGTTCGCCTCGACCGTATCCAGCCGATTGAGCCGGGCGGCGACGGCTGTCTCTGCAGCGCTCTTGCCCGGCGCGTAATCCCAGCCCGGTTGCACGCCGTTTGGCACTTCGGTCACTTCGCCGGTGCGATCGTTGACGTGCTGGGTCATGCCGTCGTTGGGGGCAGTATCTGGCCCGGTGCGACCGCTGCGCTCGAGCTGGCGGCGGCTCATCGTCTCGACGCCACAGTTGCAGCCCCAGCCGTTGGGTGGCCAGTGAGTGTGAAACCACGGGTCGCCAGCGGCCAGCACCAGGCCGTCCCACCGCTGATGCTGGATGCGCGGGTTCTCGACGGTGTTGTGGACGTAGCGCCAGTAGGGCCGCGCGCGAACCACATCCGGGTCGGTCATCTGCTGCCAGCGCCCGGCCATGTAGCTGGTGTCCATGTTGGTCTTGTAGATGACGCGGGTTCGCCAAGCGGTGCCGGCTTTGGAGCCTTCCCCAGTCCAGCCCGTCCAGCCGCGCTTGGCGACGATCTCTCGGAACTGGCGGCGGAACTCGCCCAGGCTCTGACCGTTCGCGATCGAGTCATCGACGGCCGCACGCAGGTCGGCGAGCAGATCCGCTTTGGTGGCGCCGGCGACGACGAATGCCTTGTCGTGTTCGTCCCGCCACAGGTCGTCCCAGCGGTTGGTGGGCAGGCTCTGCTTCTGGCGGAAGTAGGCGACCTGTTCCTTGAACGGCCGCCGGAACATGGCGCTAACCGTTGGCATCGGTTGCCTCGGCTTCATCGCTGACGGTCGAACGCCCCGCGAGGTTGGCGGCGAGGAAGGCTTGGCCCATCACCTCGGCAAGCTGTTCTTCGTCCAGATCGCTGAACGCCTCCAGGATGCGTGACTGTAGATCCTCGAACGTCTCGGCCTCATCGACGATCACCTGGAGCTGATCGACCCAGCCGTCGATCGCGGGCTGTGCCTCGCGCTCGAGCACGCTGGAGGCCGGCTCGCGATAATGCTCAGGCTGTGCGGGTGTCGGCACCGCCGGTGCCTCGCGCAGCGCGGCCAGCCCCGGCGGCCGGCCGGTCTTGAGCATCGCCTGGCCAAACGGCTGCAGCTGAGCGCGTGGCGTCAGGATCTCGTCTTGTTTGGTCGCCTCGGGGATGCCGGTTTTCTCGTGTGCCCACCATTTGGGGATGGCCATGCCCATATCGACTAGTATCGGCAGTGTGCTGGCCAGCGTTTCGAAGTCTTCGGTTTCGCCCATATCGAGCACGAACCGGGGCGCCCGGCGGCGGTTGTCGACGCCGAAGTTGAGTGCAGCCATCGGCCATAGGATGTCGCGCTGGATGGTGCCGCCGTACTGGCGGATATCCGAGCGGATCAGCGACGCCTGGCCGCGCTCGTGGACGTTGCCCAGGGCGTTGGTGTTGGTACCTTCGCCGGTACCGCTGGTCAGCGTGCCGCCGAGAATGGCTTTCGCCTTGGCGCGTTCGCACCAGTGGATCATCGACTCGAACATATCGGCACGGCCGCCGGCGGCTTCCATGAACTCGATTGCCATCCCTTCGGGGATGATGCCGGCGGCGTCCTTGCCCATGGAGACCACGGCCCGCAAGAGCGTCGCTTTCTCCTGCTGGGTGGCGTTCTTCGGGTATTTGCCGACCCGCGCCGGCAGCCCGTAGATCTCGAGCAGTTGGGCGAGATCGCCGAGGGCGTAGTTCTGGAACAGATAGGGCCAGACCAGCATCCGACCGAGGCCCATCCGCGCCACATAGCCTGGCTTGGCCCGGTGGCGGTGCTGCACCCAGCCCAGCGCCCATAGGTCGGCACCATTGTTGGAGCTGTCGCGCAGCGTGATGCGGTTCTGATCCTCTCCGTGCAGGCGAAACCACGAGTGTGGGCGCAGCTGCGGCTGCTCGATGAAGCGTTGGGCGCCGTCGCGGTTCCAGGCAAGCTCGAGATTGGCCCAGCCGTGGCCGATGCCGGTCCCCATATCGAGTATCAGATCCTCGACCTCGAGCCCGTCGAACACCTCGGCGCAGAAATCCGCCGCGCGCTTTTCAGCGGCGCTGGCGTTGTCCGGCGGCACGATCTGCCACTCCAGCTCGGCGGCGAGTTGACGGCGTTTGCCCAGGTCCGCGCCGATCTGGCTGTCTTTCTCCTCCATGTCGTCGAACAGCTCGGACTGACTCTTGAGGTCGCCTTGCTCGGCGGCCTCCAGGATCTGATGGAGCTTCGCCGGGGTCAGCCCCTTGCTCGGGTGCTCGGCGAATTCGCGTTTGAGGTTGCCGACCGTCGAGCGGTCGTCGGCATCTGTCTGCTGTTCATCCAGGGCGCGGGACCGCTCATCGCGGCCGGTGCCAAAGAGTGCGCGTAAACGTTGTGTCAGGCTCACCAGCCGCCTCCTAAACCGTCGTAGAGATCACCGACGTCATCGTCATCGGCGTAATGGTTGCTGCCGGCCTTGGGCACGGCGATAAAGTCGATCTCGCTGACGTCCATCAGGCTGGCGTAATAGGCCAATGCCAAGGCGATTGCGGCGTCGCCGTGGCGCGCCTTGGCATCACCGGTCTTGCCATCCGGCAGCTTGGGTATCCCCTTGATCACCTGCAGAGCGCGCAGGTCGTCGGCCACGTCGCGGTCGCGGGGAATCGCAATCTCGCCATCCTCGAACGCGGCTTTGAACTTGGGCATCGCCTCCAGGTACCAGCCCTGGGAAAGCATCACTGCCTCGATACGGCCGCTGCCGTACTGGTCCACCGCCTGCTCGGCGAGGTACTGGCCGTTACCGCGTGCGTCCAAAGCGCCAGCCTGAAGGCGCGGCAGCCGATCGACGATGTAGAACAGCACTTGCTCCTGCTGTTTGAACGGCACGTTGCGCAGTTCGACCAGAAACGGCACTAGGCGCTTGAGCTGTTGATCGATCGCCATGGGGGCGATCACGGTCAGGTCGCCGGAGCGGGCGAAGTCTTCCCCGAAACAGTGGGTATGTTGCGGATCGAGCTGCATCAGCAGCGGCAGCAGTTCTTCCTGGCACCATTGCGCCATCTCGACCGCGCGTAGGGTTTCCGGCAGCGCGTTGAATGTCGCCGAGCCCTCGAAGCGCAGCACCGGGGCATCGACCATGCGTGACTCGATCAGGGCACGGGAGAGGTAGGCGCCACCGCCCGACTTGGGAACGCAGTAGTACTCCTCGAGCGCATCCTCGCGGGTCGCGGTATCGGCGAGCAGGTTCGCCTTCCACTGATCCTCGGCCGCTTGGGTCCACGTCTTGCCGCGCACCTGGCAGATGCGCTTGTAAAGCCCCTGTTCGCAGGCGTCGTCGAGCGTGATGCGGTGGACCGAATAGCGCTTCTTGCCGGCGCGGCTGTCCTGCACCAGTTCGTTGAAGAGGTTGTCGACGCCGTTGTGGGTCGAGATCAGACGCACCTTGGCGCCCCACATGGTGAGTGCCAGCGCTGCCTTCAGCACTTCGGCTAGCTCGCCATGGAAGGCGGCCTCGTCGATGGTGACGTTGCCCTGGCGGCCGCGAAGATTGCTCGGCCGGCTGGATAGCGCCTGGATCTTGAAACCACTGGAGAAGCGAATATTGAAGGTGAGGATGTCCTTGTCTTCATCCTGGATGATCTCTTCCTCGATCGCGCTGGCCGCCTTGTTGAACGCCCTGGCCCACATGGCGGCCGCGTCGATGAACTCGATCGCCATCTCGCGGTTCGAGCCCACGTAGAAATGGTTGGTGCCGCCGGCGGCCTTTGCCGCGCTGGCGCTCAACACGGCGTCCGCCGCTTCGCCCCAAGTGATACCGGTTCGGCGCGACTTCTCGGCTATCTTGAGATCGGATTCATCCTCGATCCACGTCTGCTGGTAGGGCAGCAGCACCGACTTGGGCATGGCGATCATTTGTTGAAGACCCCCCGAATCAATGCGGCGACCACGATGGCGAAGCCAAGGGAGTCGCCAGCATCGACGATAGCCTGAGCAATGGTGAGTTCATCCATCAGGCGATCCCCAGGATGTCGCGCTTGATCGCGTCGATGGCATCGCGGCTCATGCCCTGGCTGGCCATGGCGCCCTCGGCCGCCGCCGCTGCCTCGGCGGCGACTTCGACACGCAGCTCCCGCGCCCACTTCTTCTGGCTCAAGCTGACCCGGCCGATATCGGCCAGCGCCTTGGTCACGCTGCCTAGCTGCTTGGCGGCTTTGGCCGGATCTTCCTCGGCTTTGCGCATGGCGATCGAGATCCGCAGCAGTTGGTCCTGCACGATGCGCGCGGTGGCATCCAGCAGCGCGCCGGATTCGTCCTCCTGCTCGGCGGTCAGGGCGCGGGCGAGTTCCGTCGTCTTGCGCACATCGCCCATCGCTTCCTCGAACTCTTGCTGGAGATCGGAGCCGTAGCGGGCGACGCTGGAGCGCGAGATCTTGTAGCCGTTGGATTCGAGCCACTCGGCCAGGCCGGTGTAATCCTGGAAGCCGCTCGAGACGAGCTTCTCGTTCAGCTGGTCGCGGATCTCTGGCGGAAGCTCATAGACCTTGGAGCGTGGGGGCATGGGTTTACTCCGGCAACGGCTTGGCGACGCCGGGAACGTTGGCGAGGCCAGTCGCGGCATCATGGCCACGAGCTGTCAGCGTGACGATCATGCCGGCACGCGGCGATTGGGTGATCACGAGCTGCTGCTCTTCGAGCCACGCCAGGTCGCCATGCAGCCGATCACGACTGACGCGATGGGCGTAGGCACCGACCAGCTCGTCGTTGAGCGAGTATTCATTGGTGGTGTACTGATTGCGCCGCGCCAGGATGCGCAGGATCGAAAGGCGCCGGCCCTCGGTCTCGAAGTCTGGATAGTTCATCGGTTCCCTCGCTCATTGAACAGGTAGGTGTGGATGCGATCCGTGAGCTGCCCCTGGGCGCGTTGTGTCGCGGATATCTCGGCCAGTAGCCGGTTGGTCTTGGCCTGTTCGGCACGTAGGTGGTCGATGTCATCGCGGCTGGGCAGCGAATGCACCTGGTGTTCGAGAGAGGTCATGTGGCGCTCCACTTCGTCGATGCGGGAATCCACCCGACGGATCGCTGTCTCGCTGGCTCGTGTCCGGTTGATCCACCAGATGCCGGCGGAGAAGAGCAATACCGAGATCGCCTGCAGGAAATCCCAGACGACACGGATGGCATCCCAGTTGAGTGGTCCCATCGTTTCCTCTGCGTTACGCGTTATGGTTTTGCCGGAGCCAGCGCTCGCGCTTGGCACGCCTGGCTCCGTTGATCGACTCGGGCCAGTCTCAGCCAGCCTCGAGAGCCCCAGCGATGCAGGGCGGTGATGTAGCTGCCGACATCGCGTTGGGTGTAGTCGCCGAGCGGTTTGGCCGGTTCGGCTTCGCGCTCGGTCATCCCGGCGGGGATCGCGCAGATCACCACCGGTGGTGCGTTGTCGATCATCGGCGGCGGTGCCGGCACGCTCTCGCAGGCGGTGAGCATTGCGGTGGAGACAACGATACCGATGAGCTTCATGGCAGATCCTCGATCGCCTGACGCAATACCGGCGCCACCGGCGCATCGTCCGCCGTCGGCGCCTGGCGGATACGCTCGGCTGAGGGCCGATAACGCTCGTCGAGCGTGTCGAGTTGGTTGTTCAGCTCACGGGTGGCGGTCTCACCGGCCGCACGCTCCTCGCGTTCGGTCGCCAATTCGCGAGAGCGCTGGAAGGCCACGTTTAGCCACGCGTCGCGATCGCGTTCGGCGGTTATCAAAGCCTGTTTGGCATCGACCAAATCGTCGCGCAGCCCGTCGATGGTGTGTTGCTGGTAGAGCAGGCAGCCGATCACCAGCGCGCCGGTCGCCAGCGCCACCCACAGGGTTGGCGGCACGATCTTGAACAGGCCGCCGAGGCGGCTCAGAAGTGATAGCACGGTGACCTCCCGCCCCAGGCGCTGACGTAGCGCGGTGTATAGCGCAGCAGGATGCGATCCACGTAGTCGCGGTTTTCTCGTTTTGCCCAGTCCGCGCGAGCGGTGTAGTTCGCTACCGAGCCGAACCATACGGCGGGGTTATCGCCGGCGTCGTCGGCCAGTTTCTGGTCACGCCAGACCCATCCCAGCCCACCGTTGTAGCCGGAAAGCGTCATTGCCCAGCGCTGGCAGGCATCGGCGGCGTCTACCCGCTGCCAGATCCAGCGGTCGTAGCGCGCCATCGCCCGCATCGCCCAGCCGGGTGAGTACGGCGCCACCGGCCCCAGGTCCGGGTAGATTTCGACGATCCAGGCGCTGGTGCTCGGCATGAACTGCGCCAGCCCCTGGGCGCCGACGGGGCTATCGACATCCGGACGCCAGGCGCTCTCTTGCTGGATCTGCGCGGCGTGAACAGCGACGGAGCCATCCAGCCCCCAGGTCTGCTGGACGATACGGGTCAGCTCGCGTTGGTATCGCTCGGCGTTGGCCGGCGGCTGCCAGGCAGTGGCCGGCTGGCAGCCGACCAGCAGCAAGGTTAGAAAGAGGCCGAGGCGAATCACGCTTCGCCCCCGTAGCGCGCCAGTAGCGCGTCGGTATGGCGCTGGTAGCGACGCAGCACCGCATAGAGCCGGGCGCGTTCTGTGACGTCATTCGCGGGCAGAGTTCGTAGCTTGCCGATCGCGATCTCGGCCAGCCCGGTCATGATCGACCAGCCCTCGGCGGCGAGGTCGGCATCGTTCGTTGAGCCAGTCGCCGGCGCCTGAGATTCGACGGCTTGCGGGTCAGATGGCTCGGCTCCATCTGTGCCGCTGGAAACTGGGCCAACTGGTGCCGGCGGCTGGCTATCCAGTTCGCGCCGGCCGGCAACCGTCACGAGCAGGCCGTTGCCCCGGTGAGTGTCCTCGACCGCCTCGAGGCAGCCAGACCCCAGCAGCTCGGTGATGTGCCGATCCACGCGCTCGCGACCCGCCGTCGAAGCGACATTGAGTGCGATGGAAACCAGGGCCGGCGGGACCGGGCCGCGTCGTTCGCGCTGCTCGGCGTGGACCGCCGCCAGGATCTTGCGATGCTGGCCGTTCATCACACGCCCAGCCCGACAGCGATGGCCACGGCGGCCATCAGGATGACGCGTCGCAACATCATGTAGGTGATCAGGCTATTGCCAGCAGTCGAGCGTGATTGGTAATCCCCAGGGCGGGCGTACCAGAACACCCAGCGGTCGAGCCAGTAGGCGAGATAAATCGCCCAGAACACCTTGGTCAGCGACCACAGCAGCAGCCCCACCTGCTGTGGGTAGACGGCACCCACGGCAGTCGTGGTGACGATGGCCAGCAGCAGGCAGGGCCACAGCCGGGTGGCGCCTTTGAGCTTTTCAAACAGGGTCTGGAACACGGTGCCGTCTCCGTCGGTTTCGGGTCAGAATCGATGCGCGTGGCGTGAGTTCTGACGTTACCGGCGGGAGCGGTCGAGGCGGGATTCAAGCGGTTTACGAAAAACGCCCACCGGGTGGTGGGCGTTGGGTCTTTCGAGAAAAGGCGCTCTGGCGTTCTGAGAGCATTATCGCTGGTGCGGTGATGGTGTAAAGCTATCCTCGAAGCTCGCTCTTATCCTGGCTGAGCTTGCCGTTGGCTGGGTCGTAATACCATCGGCTCGATGTGTTGATCGGCTTTCCGCAGTAGAGGAAATAGAAGCTATCTCCCGTCACGCGAGAGAAGCCACCGCCTTCGCGCATAACTTCTGCCTGACAACCATCCTTGGTGCTGAGATCTTGGATGGCCAGGGCAAACTCGTTTTTGTAGGTGTCGGCATCTTGAGAGAGCTCAGCGATGTCGAGCGACTCTTCCATGCTAATCGGGTCTTTGCTGCAACCCGAGAGCGAGAGGCAGATCGCTACCGAGGCTAGGAGAAGTGAGGCGTACTTCATGGTTTTCTCCTACCAGTGGCAAGCATCGCGAAGCGGTTGAATGGCTTCTTCAAGTCCAGTGACCGGGAATTGTGCAGTAATCGGCGATTCATTGAACGGCGTTGCTCTGACTGTCAGCATGTCGTGCCCGAACATACTCTCCAGGAAAGGAATGGAACTGCCTCCTCGCCATAGCCCGAGAGCCTTATTGTCAGTCGAGCTGTCCATATTGATCGTTCTGGCCTTCAAATCATCGACTCGAGTCGTGACCTGACCGTACGACTGAATATCGGTCATGTGGTTGCCAGCAAAGATTAGGTACATCGACGTTGTATTTTCGGAGCAGCGAGCGATTAGCGTCGCGCTTTCCGGCCGCCCGAACCTGCTTCTCACCGGCTGCGTCGAGTCGGTCATCAATACCACCGTTTTGGAATCGTCGATCGGTGAGGTTGAGGTGTTCACACTCCACGCAGATTTCTGTGACGTGCTTGTCGCAGGACGGTACTCGGCGTCATAGCAGGCCAAGCGACTTTGATCGTCACTGATGCCAGCACATTCTTCGTTGGCGTTAGCGGCGCCGGCTACGGCGATCGCGGTCAGCGCCATAATGGTCGCTACTGTTTTCATTCTATTTTCCCTTGCGTCTTCGTTATTAGAACAGGCCCGGCTGAAGCCGATTTCGGGCCAGTTTTCGTTGTTCGGCCAGTATCGAGTAGACCTGAACCTCGGTCAGCCGATGCTCCCGCGCGAGCTGCGTCACGTTGGCACCGTTGTGGCGCTCGAAAATTTCGCGATCCCTAAGCGCAATCTCCAGCCTGTCGCCCTTGGGCAGGTAGAACGAATGCCCACCATGGAAGTGTGCCAAGGCGCGCACGGCGCGGAAAGCCCGCGCTCGCGCTATCTCCTCGTTATCGCCATGGCGGCGGTAGACCGCTTCGATCACTAGCAGAATATCGGTGAGCCCCTGTGGCCACTTCTTGAGAATCTCCGGGTCGGTCATCCGTTCCAGGGCGTCGTCCGGCACGTCCGGGAACATATCGAGGTTATCGGCCATTGCGCATTCCTCCTATACCGGTTTCTGCCATCAATCGTTGTAAGCGATCTCTGTTTTCTCGCCGCTGTGATTCGCTCATTTGCGGCTTACCAAGACGCGGGCGTTGGAGGCGATCAGGCATTGCCTCGATCAACTGGCGCGGCGCTGGCCAGCGGTTGACGCTACCGGCCAGGCGCTGGAACGCAGTTCTCAGTCGTCGAGTGTCGAGCTCCGCATCCCATCCGATCGGCTTGGCCCACAGCGTGTCGACCCATGCCTGCTGGGTGTAGGCGATGTCGTCTTCCCACGGCGCGTTCTGCAGGCGAAGCACCACCAGCCGGGCGAGCCCCTGGGCGATCTCATCGCGGAACCATTGCGCGGGCTGGCTCATGCCGGGATGGGTCATGACTGCCTCCCCACATCCAGCGCGGCAAGTGCGCGGGCGACGCCCTTGGTCGGACGACGATGGCCATCGTCGGGAAGTGCGGCGCGGGCCTCGGCGCGCGCGCCCATGCTCTCGACGACACGCTTGAGATAGTTGTGGTTCTTGAGCGGCCGAGTGTCCTCGCCGCTGTCGCGCTTGGCGCGGATTGCCTCGACCGTATCCGACAGCGCCGCGCCGACCAGGCTGGTATCCGACGCCAGTGCCAGCGTCTCGCGTGCCAGGCGTAGCTGGCGCTCATAGGCGGTGCTGCGACTCTTGCCCCGGAAGAGCCCGAGATAAGCAACCAGCGGTCGCGATACGTCGCGCGGCAGATCGGAGAGGATGCCCATCAGCTCGCGCAGGGATTCGTCCTCGACCATCTGCTCAAGGGTGAACTGGGTATGGCACGCGGGGCAGCGAACGTCGGTCATTTGCCTCTCCGTTTGGCATCGATCACCAGCCCCTGCATTAGCCGCGTCAACTGGTCATCGTCGAGCCAGTCGACACGCTCGATGTTGAACATGCGCTGCGCCATGCCGTCGGCGTAGGCCCAAGGGCGACCGGAGTCGGCCAGCAATGCTTCGACCTTGCTCATGACCGAGGCGCGGGTGCGCGGCGGGCGTGGCGCCTTCCGGCCGGCTCGTTTGGCCGGTGCCGGCTTCCAGCCCAGGCGCTGGAACTCATTGATCACCGCGCCCACATTGCGATTCGTGAGTTCTTTGGCACTGCTGACGCCAGCAACACGAGCGAGCAGTGCGCGGTAGTCGTCTTCGCTCAGGCCCAATTGGCTCTTGGCGATATGGATCTGGGCGAGCTTGCTGCGGTGGATCATGATGATTTCCCGAGCGCTGTTTGGCGCTGACCGTTCACGCCCTGATAAAACTCCACACGTTTGCCATCGGCGCGTCCTTGGATCAGGGCAGAAGCGTCATGGTTGCGAAGGCCTTTGGTGTTGTCGCGCCCGGTCATCGTTTCCAGCGGCTGCTGCCAGCGGCGTTCCTGGTAGCGCTGAATGACGGCATTCTCGGCGTCGCTGCGTTCGTGTTTGATCACGTGCTGGGCGACTGTGTGAATCCAGCTCTGCGCATAGAGATCGCCGCGACGGATCTTCGTTGTCCGCTTGAGACGCTTGCTCTGGGTCTTGAGATAGGCGTTCCGGTCGCGGGTGAGCTGGCGCAGCAGCACCTCGAAGGCATAGCCACTCACTTCTCCGGCGCCGTTAACGCCGTAGAACTCGAATCGACCGTGCCAACGCTTGCCATCATGAACCGGGCAGTAGATCAGCTCGGCGCCGAATGCACTGGCGACCATGTTGGCCAACATGCCGAGGTGTGCGGGAGGCCGCTCACCGGCAGCGACCTTGGCGATATGGCTGTCGACATCACTGACCGTGACGTCATCAGAAGTAATGCCATGTGCCGCCATCAGCTTCTGCGCCTGACGCATTGCAGCCGCTGCTTCATTGGCATTGCTCGACTTCGCCAGGCGAAGGCATTTCTTTATCTTGTCGAGGATCTTCGAATCCATTGGAGTCTCCTGCGGCTGCTCATCAGTGCCGGGCCACCACGCTCGGCAGACGCCTCGGGTCGACCCGAGGCGTTTCGCTCAGTGGGTCGTTTCTTTCCGGGCTTTCTCGCGATACTCGATCATGGCGTGATGGATAGCCGTCACACCGACCAGAGCAAGCGCTTGAGTCGTGCTCAGGCTGCGTGGGTCGCTGACTTCGAACCCGGCATCGACCGACACGCCTCCATGCTCGTTCTCGAAGATCCGGATCGTGCAGGGCGTGCCGTGGCTGTCGCGTTTCTGGCTCATGCTTCGCTCCGGTGATGCGTGACGTGGTAGCGGTACTGGATGCCGGCAGCGACATCGCTGTCGCGTAGGTAGTCGTTCACCACGTCGACCTTGCCGCCGTAGACCTTGCGCGCGACTCTTCGGGCCGCTTCCTCGTGGCTCCAGGTGCAGGTAGCGCGTTTGCCCTTCAGCGTGGCGGCGTAACCGCCCATCGCTGGGCGGACACGAATGGTGGCGGTATCCATGCTCACACCCCCGCGATATCGAGTGAGATGGGCAAGTACTGCTCGCTGTCACCGACCCGCTCATAGAGCCGGATGTATGACTTGGAGCCAGTGACCTGGACGGCATCGCTGATGGCATCCATGGCCTTGAGCCAGCGCTTGTCGTCGATATCCAGACGGCGCAGGCCGAGCACCTGGCCGGTGCGGATGTTGCCGGCCTGGTCAACGCGGAAAGCATCCTGGACGATCGTTGCGATCTCGGGGCGGGCATCCTGAGTCCACTCGCGCAGGCACTCGTCGATCAGCCCCTTCGCAGCCTGCAGGCGCTCGTCGAACGAGATCCGCTCCTGGATGGCGCGGACCACCTTGTAGCGGCCATCGAACGAGTAGAGGGTGACGTTGCCTTTCTTGCCGCCGATCTGGACGTCGTACTCGCTCGCGGATGTCTCGACGAACTGCTCGATCTCGCTGAAGGCGTCGCCCTTGTAGTCGCGTAGCTCGTCACGGAGCTGATTGGCGCGATCGACCATCGATAGCACGATCTCGTCGCGAAGCTGATCGATCGGCCTGATCTGGGATTCGGGGATCAGACGGCCCTTGGCGTCCTGGCGGAATCCGGCGGGGATCTGTTGCGGTGCGTTCATTGGTGACTCCCGATTTGCTCTTCGCGTTGGATGGCTTGGCTGACCGCTTCGATGGCGGCCATGTAGCGAGCGGTATGCGGCCCATGCAGGCAGACCAGTGCCGCAAACGGCTGGAACTGGTGGCGGCGAGTGATTGCCACCGCGACGTTGGGAGAGCGTTCGGCGCCCATGTCGCGTAGCAACTGACTGACAGTTGCCTGGCCGATGTCGTCGGTATCGATCAGCCTCAGAATGGCGTTGTGGGTGGTCATCTCAGGCTCCTCGGATTTTGAAGTTGGCGCTGGCGTTACGGTGGCTACGGTGTTTTCGGTGATGGCGCATGGGTTCGATCGCTGCGCCGTTGCGGTGCGGCAGTGCCTCGCACTCGTCGCGCCATCCGGCGAGCAGCTCGGCGATGTCGATCAGGTCGTCTTCGTCGAGCCACGGACCGTGGGTCGGGTCGGCATGCTGGCGCGGCATCACGCCGGTGTCCTGCTGCTGCCAGCAGCGCAGAATCGCGGCTTGCTGGCTGGCCAGCGGCGGTTCGCACTCGGTCGCGGCACGTTCCTCAAACAGTTCGGGATCGGCGCAGAACTGGGTGAAGCTCACTCGTCGCCGTTCAAGGCGGAGCTTCACGAACCGTGCCATCAGCTCGCAGCGCTCCGGGTTCGCCAGGTAGCGGTCGAGCTGGATGCCGGCGCGGGCGATGCCCAGTAGCTGGAAGCGATCGGCGTAGTAGTCGAGCTGTTCGTCCGAGATGCGCGTCATGACTCACCTCCCTGCGTGTTGTCGGGGTTGTGCGGGCAGTTCTGGCAGGTACGCCAGGCGCGCATCGCCATCGGGTTATGGGTGGGGGCCTGGCGCTGTCGGTAGCTGCGGCACTGATCGCTGGTGATCACCGCTTCCTGCGCTGGGCAGTGAGTGCCATCCAGGGCTTCGATCACGCGCTGCTCGACGCCGGTGGTGTTCGGGCTCGGGTAGCGGTTGGCGAGTGCCAAAGAGACCGCCGAGCGCGACATGCCGATACGCTCGCCGGCGCGGGTCATGTTGGTGGCCTCGACCTCGGCGGCGAGCAGTTCGATCCAGTGCGGCGGCGCGTCGCCCCAGGATGAAATATCGACCTGTCGCGGCTTTCGAACGGCGCTCATGGCTCACCTCCGTCCACGCGCGTGACGCGGGAATAAACGACCGACTTGGTGTTCGGGTCGTAAAGCTCTTTGGTGCGGCGGATCTGCGGCGCCATCGGCCCGGTCCAGCGACCGGCGGCGAGACGATAACGGGTTGGTAGCGCCGGGCCCGGCTCCCGAGTGATGGCGAGATAGTCAGCACGCGCCAGAAACTTGCAGTACTCGTGGGCGGTAGCCTCGGCGATGGTGCGATCCGGCGTCGTCGCGGCGCTGGCAAGATCGGCGGCGGTGAATTCCCCGATGATCTTCATGGTGCGCCACAGCTGTTCGCGGCCCGGCGCAGGTGGCTCGCTGCCATCGCGGCGCACGCGGGGGGCTTCGAATCCGATATCTCTTGCCAGTCGGTATTCCACGACTTTTCCAGGCTTCTTATGCGGATCATTACGCTCGAGGTAGCCGGCAGCCGTCAGCCCGCGCAGATAGTCGGTGATCCGTGAGGCAGGCACCTTGGGCAGTAGCAGGTCGAGCCGCGCCATGGTGATGGTGAGCTTGTTGGCATGCAGGGTGCGGATCGATTCCCAGATCTGCTGACGGCTGGGAACGTCTCCGGCCAGAGTCGGTTGGTTGCGCTTTGCCATGCTCAGCCCCTCCGTGCCGGCGGTTGACCGGTATGGATCTCGCGCTCGTCCCAAGTGGCAACGTCGACGCGATCCCAGCCATTGGCCAGCGCTTCCTGGTGGATCTGGTAGAGGTTGACGGCAACCCGGCGCAGGCAGCCGCGCACCCGATCGTTGACCAGCGCAAGCAGGTCGTCGGCAATCTGGATATCCGCATGGCTGCGCGCGGCGAGTGCTCGCACGTCATCCAGACTGGCGGCTTCCGCCGGTACCCACTCGAGCACGCGGTTGTGCAGGCGCTCGAGACGCCCCATCGACGCCGGCACGCGCTCTTCGCCGATCAGAATGATGGTGCCTTCGGAGGCGTTGTAGAGGTCGGTCAATACGTTGGCGGCGGCCTTGTCGATCACGTACTGGACGTCGTCGACGATCAGCGGCCGGCCGGAGCGGGAGAGCTGCTCGGCGATCTGGTCGACCATCTCCGAGATGGTCTTGGCCGGGATCACGCCGATCTCGCGCAGGATCGCCAGCAGGAAGGCTTTCTTGGTCCAGCTCTCGCGGCACTCGACGTAATAAGCGCGGTGCTGATTGGCGGAGTAGGACGCGGCCAGACTCTTGCCGTACCCGCTGGGGCCATACATCACCACCAGCCCCGGCAGGCCCGCCGGTCGGCTCGAGGCGCGCTCGATGGCGGCGGCGAGTAGGGCGACATTGGTGAGTGGTACAATGGTGTTGACGCTCATGGTGCTTCCTTACAGTGGTTCCTGCGGGTGTCATGGGCCGTGGTTCAGACGGCCCGCCGGGTGCGGGTGGGTTGCCGCCCACTCGCATCCATCTCGGTATCCATCACCTTGGCGATGGCCTTGAAGTCGCTGTTATTCCGGTAGTGGTCGTGCCAGCGCAGGGCCGCGTCGGACAATTCCTCTCCGGCCCGGAGCTGCGCATCGAGTTGGTTCCAGAATCGGTACCGCTCGACCTTTCCTTGGGGTATCTCGAACTTCGGTGCTTCATTCGCGAGCTGCTTGGCATGCTCGCGGGCTTCTTCGAGCTGGCGATCATTGCGCACGGAGGGCTGCTCGGACTCGACCCGGCGCAATTCGAACTCGCCACCGGTCAGCGTCTTGGCTTTCTTCACGATCCTGGCGATCTGGCCTTTCTCGCGCTTCTCTCCGGCGCGTTCCATCATCGACTGCGGCATGGCCGGGGTAGCGTTGCCGTCCAGGATCGCTTCGCCGATCCACTCGCCCTCGAGCGTGTAGATACCGACGGCACCCACGTCGCGGTAGTCCCAGGCGACGCGGATCTCTTCGCCGTGGAAGTCGCGCAGCGCATCCAGGAAGTAGATGCCGGAATTGATCTTCACTTCGCCGCGATGGGTCTTGCGGGTCTCCTGAGGACGCATCAGCGAGGCGACCACATCCGCTGGCGCGGTCAGCGCCTCGAAGCCTTCGGCTTCGGCCGACTTCCACGCTTCCATCGGCGAGCGATGGCGCAGGTTGCCGGTGTCCAGGTCGCGGATCTTCGGCAGGCCGCGATGCGGCCGATGGTTGTAGGCATCGATGGCCTGGCAGAGCCGGTCGTAGAATTCCTGAAAGCTCGGAATCTGAGCCGGTTTCAGACCGTTGGCGATGTCGCGGCGTGATAGCCGGTGGGCGCGGGTGCCGGCTTCTTTATCCATGTCCGCGCCGATATAGCTCGGCATGGTCTTGGCGAGATTGACCAGGATCGATCGGTGAGCGCGTTCGATAACGCCGCGCGCCTGGGAGTTGTAAGGCAGCGAGTGCGTGATGGTGCCGCCGAGACGATCGACCACTTCATAAACAGTGGCGTTGTCAAAACCGGAACCGTTGTCGACATAGAAGACGTTGAACATGCCGGTGCGGCTGACTGCGTCGCGCAGCACATCTAGGGTGGCCAGCGTCGATTCGGCCAGGTTGAGCGCAAAGCCGGTGATGCGACGCGTTGCCCAGTCGATGACCATGGTGATCTCGGGGCGGAATGCCTGGCCGGTCAGCGGGTTGATCACTTCGGCGTCAAAGGTGTGACCGTCCGCGACCCAGACATCGTTTGGCCACAGCGTGTCAGCCTTACGGCGCTTGAACGGCTGCAGCGTCTTGAGTTCGTGGGCGCCCATGCGGCCGCGTTCGCGGGCTTCCGGCGATAGCTTCGCCAGCCATCGGCGCACCTGATGGATGCTCGGATGTGGCGGTTGGGTCTGCTCGACCAGCAACTGGTAGGCAGCTTCCACGCTCGGTTTCTGCGGGCGCTGGTAACGCTTGAGGAAGTCGCCAGCCCAGTTCGGCACGCCCATATCGGCCTTGCGGCGCTTCGGCGCCAGACCGCGCTCGCCATGCTTGCGGTAATCGGCCAACCAGCGTTTTAGCGTGCGCTCGGAAAGCGTGCGAGTGTCCGTCTTGCGATCGTTGGCCAGCACCACCCGCTCGGCGAGGTAGGGCGATAGATCGTCGGTCGCGGCCAGCGTTAACAGCGTTTCGATGGCGCGCGTCTGGGTGACGTGCTGTGTCATCCGCTCGATTTCTCGAACGAAGGCGACGCGGGCTCCCATGACGCGGCGCTGGGTATCGGTCAGCGCACGCTGCTCGGGGCGTTCGGATTCCTGTGTCTCATCGGCGGCGGTGATGACCTCCGGCTCGGCTTCGCCGGCACTACGCATCAGCAATGCGTTCTGCGTCTCCGCTGGCAGCACGCCGAAGGCGTATTCGAGCGCCTTGGTGCCGAGGCGGCGTTGGCCCTCCCAGGCGGACCGGTCTGCTGCTTTCTTGACGCCTCGTTCGGTACCGGGCATTCCTGGAAGACCAGCAAGCTCGCGAGCGGTGAACCAGCCGCGTGTGAGTGGAGAGGCTTGGGCATTCATTCCTCTTCCCCCATCAACTGCTTCAGCTTGCGCATGTCGGCCTTGAGCTGGTCCATCATCTGCTGACGACGGCCGTACTCGGCGTGAAGTGCCTCTCGGCCATAGGCCACGCGACCACCGCGCTGATGTACCAACCAATCGGTAAAGGCGTGGCTCGAGCACACCTCTTCGATCAGCGGCACGCGATAGAACGGGATGTTGTGATCGGCGCGGGCCGGTGAGCTCCAGGCATCCAGCATGTTCTTGGAAACGTCGTCACCGGAGAGCCGGCTCATCTGGGAAGCGACCTCGTAACGGTCGATTGGGCATTCCTTGAGTACGATGCCGACCAACTCGCTCACTTGGGCGGCGTAGTTGCCGCTACCCGGCGCGGGGACCACCGGCATGGGAACGGCGAAGATGTCTAAAGTCTGAGTGTCTCGAACGCGACGCATGTTTACGCTCCCGTGACAACTTGCCGATGCGCGCTGTCGCCATGAACGTTAGACTCTGCGCGAGTCATCGCATTTTTGGGTCGACGCAAGTTTGCTTCGGAGCGTCCTGGTCGCTGACGGTGGGGTGTGCCGTCCGAGTTCCAGCGCTCAGGCCAAATGACACACGGGGCCAGCCCGATCTTGTTGGCGATGGCGCGTTCGACTCGTGGGTACTGTCGGTGCTTCGCGTCTTTGACTGCGCTGCTCACGACGCCAAGCTCGTCGGCGAGTTTGATGAGAGAGCTCCCCCTGACTCGGAGCTGATACTTGAGCCATTCCCAGCGATGGGTTGGTTCCAGCGGGACATCGGTTGCTTTCATGGCGTCACCTGCGTGGCGTTTTTTTGGGATGTCTAACCCGTCCTTGGACGTAAACATAAACCGAACTTGGGTCTGTATCAACCCGTTTTTGGTGTTCTGATTCTTCAGATTTGAAGCGTTGAAGCCCTTGTTCGGGTTTTGTCTGAAGTTTCAGAAGCTTAGAGAGAAACGGAATTTATGACTGACGACGCAAATTCGGTTCCGAATCCCGAGAATGGAATCGGAACCCGAATCGCTGAAGTGGCAGAGAGGCTGGGGAGCAGGAAAAAAGCCGCCGAAGCGGCGGGGGTTTCTGTTTCCACGCTGAATCGCTGGATCACTGGCGAGTCGGTTCCGGTGTTCGCGGGCGTGGCTCGGCTGTGCCTGGCGGCGGGTGTGTCGCTGGACTGGGTTGCAACGGGTAGTGCGGTAACAACGAGAGCATCGAGTGGTCGCAACATGGATTCCCCGCAGGGGGTTCAGTTGCCCGAGGGCATGTCCATCGGCGACTTTGCGTTTGTACCGCTATACGATGCGCAGTGCAGCGCTGGCGACGGCGCTTGGAATGAGAACTGCCGCGTGCTGACGCACATTTCGTTCACGCGCTACTCACTGCGCAAGCAAGGGCTCACGCCGGATCACCTCTCTGCGATCCGTATCGATGGGGATTCGATGGAGCCGGTGCTTCACAGCGGCGATACGGTGCTGATCGACCATACGCGCACCACGGTCGAAGGCGAGGGCATCTATATCCTGCGCCTGGATGGCCACCTGTACGCCAAGCGCCTGCAGCGCCAGTTCGACGGCGTTGCCATCATCAGCGCAAATAAGGAGTACGAGAAGATCGTCGTCCCGCGTGATCGTATGGACGAACTGGAAATCGTCGGCCGCGCGGTGTGGTCGGCGGGATGGCTCTGACAACGATAACGGAGGCCGCTATGGTCCAGTACACAGTACGCATGGTGTTACACGGAGCGAATTCGGAAGATTACAAAAATCTTCACCAGCAAATGCAGCAGCGAGGGTTCACTGACCGACTGCGAGCTGACAATGGGACTACTTGGTTGATGCCAGATGGTGAGTATGACTACAGGGGAAGCGAGTCCATCCAGCAGGTAGTAGACAAGGCGGAGTCCGCAGCGAGAGCGGTGGGTAAGCAATACGGCGTTTTAGCGACCGAGAGTGCTCGGAGGCAGTGGACGGGCTTGCAGCAACTCTGAGGTAGTGCCAAGTAGCTTGCGAAAAGGGCCGATCTATGCCGGATCGACCCTTTTTTGTCTTTGTGCAGTTTTGGCACTGCTTTAGACATCGCACCGCGCTGAAAGCGGCGCCACGTCCCGCTTCATCCCACTTGCGCCCACCAAATCCCACTTAACTCCATCAGTGCCATATCTCCTGCTAACTCACATCACCGCGTATTTCGGTGGATTCGACGCTCAGCCACGCTGATGTCTGCTTTTCCCTATCGCCGGCCTCGCCCGTTGCGTGACCCCCTGCGTGATCGTGATTCCCGCTTCCGTGCAAGTCGTGACTACAATGATGCCCTGACGACAACGTCGCCATCGATGGAGACACCATGCAGGGTTCGCTGATCGGTATCGTGGTAGGGATGGTGGTCTGGATGGCCTCTGCCGAATGGGGGTGGGGGATTGGTGCAGGCATCGCCTCGGGAATCGCCTGGGATCTCTGGCGCCAACGTTCGCGGCATGACGACTGAGGCGTTGGCGGCTCGGGCCAGTCCGACAGGTCGAAATGGCCCGATGGCGATATCAGTTGCGGGTCTTGACCCCCTCGAGTAGCGCCGCCATGTCGTCGGCATGCTCCTCTTCCTGCGCCAGGATGTCCTCCATCACTCGGCGAGAGGTCGGATCCTTGTCACCAAGGTAGGTGATGATCTCGCGGTAGCTGTCGATCGCGATCCGCTCGGCAATGAGATCCTCCTTGATCATCTCCTCGAGCGTTTCCCCCTCGGCGTACTCCGAGTGCGAGCGGCTCAGCAAACCCTCCGGCGAGAAATTGGGGGCACCGCCCAACTGGGTAATGCGTTCGGCGAGCTGGTCGGCGTGCTGCTGCTCTTCCTGGGCATGCTCCAGGAATTCGTCCTTGGCAATGCTCGCGCTGAGACCGTCGGCCATATAGTAATGACGCTTGTAACGCAGGACACAGACGATCTCGGTTGCCAGTGCCTCGTTGAGAATCTTGATGACCGTCTCGCGGTCGGCGCTATATCCCTCGGTGACGGCGCCATTCTCGATATGCTGGCGGGCCCGTTCGCGAATCGTCTTGATATCGGTCAAAAAGGTCTGCTCGCTCATGACTTCCTCCTTGATGGTGATGGTGCGATGGGTGGCGGCCAGGCAGCGGCACGCCCCGGTCGTGATCTCAACGTAGTCGATCGAACCCCGTTGTCCCAGGGATATCTCGGGAGTCGAGTGCGCTCGCCGCGCCAGCAGCGTGTAATACAATAGCGTCGGGGTCGTGAGCTAAGATCCGGGGACACACCCGTCAGGATCCATGACATGGCCTCGCACGACCACTCGCATCACGACCCTCATGATCACGCCGGGCAGGGGCATTCTCACGGCCACGACCATGGGCACTCCCACGATCATGCGCCAACCGTGACGGCGGACAGTGTCCGGCGCGTCAGGCTGGCGATGATCCTGACCGCCGGCTTCATGCTGGCGGAGGTGGTGGGCGGCTGGATCTCCGGCTCGCTGGCGCTGCTGGCCGACGCCGGCCACATGTTCAGCGACAGCTTTTCGCTCGGCCTGGCGCTGTTCGCCTTCTATATGGGCGACAAGGCACCGGACAGGTTTCGCACTTTCGGTTATCAGCGCTTCCAGGTGCTGGCCGCCTTCGTCAACGGGCTGACGCTGCTGGCGATCGCGGTATGGATCGTGATCGCTGCGATCCAGCGATTCACCCAGCCGGTCGAGGTCCTGGCAGGTCCGATGATGGTGGTAGCCGTGCTGGGGCTGCTGGTGAACATCGTGGTCTTCAGAATTCTTCACGGGGGCGACCAGGAAAACCTCAACCTGCGCGGCGCCTTGCTGCATGTGATCGGCGACCTGCTGGGATCGGTGGCGGCCATCGTGGCATCCGTGGTGATCCTGATCACGGGCTGGACGCCGATCGACCCCCTGCTGTCGATGCTGGCCGCGACATTGATTCTGCGCGCCGCCTGGAAGATCCTGGGGCGCTCGGCGCATACCCTGCTCGAGGGCACGCCCGAAGGTGTCGATGTCGGCCAGATCCGGCAGGCGCTACTCGACGTCGAGGGCGTCAAGAGCCTGCACGACATTCATGTCTGGGGCCTGACGCCGCAGGACCCGCTGCTCAGCGCGCACCTGGTGATCGAGTCTCCCGCCTTACACGACGGTGTCATCGAGCGTGCCTACGCTATGCTCCAGTCCCGCTTCGGGATCCAGCACGCCACCCTGCAGGTCGAGACGCGAGACTGCCTCACCGGGGGCGAGTGCAACCACGGCATGATCGTGCATCCCTGAGCCCGTCGCGCGGGATGTCGCTTCGTGATGAGCCTTGTTCATGAGAAGGGCAGGAAGGTTTCATTGGCCGTGATCGCCCCGGAGAGGCAGAATCGCCATCATACGGTCGTCAATCCATCGTCGGTCGTCGCTACCGGGACATCGGCGCTCGAGAGCGAGACCTCGCCCAGCGTGTGATCGCGCGGGCCCGCATCGAAGAGAGCACTGTCATGAGCACGCAGCCTCCACTGGGGTTCAGTTTCGAATTCTTCCCTCCCAATACCGACGCGGGGCGCGAGAAGCTCGGTGGGGTCCGCGATGCGCTGGCTGCTCGCAAGCCGCGGTTTTTCTCCGTCACCTATGGGGCCGGTGGCTCCACCCAGGCGCGCACGTTCGACACCGTCAAGACGGTCCGTCGCAGTGGCGTCGCCACGGCGCCACACCTCTCCTGTGTCGGTAGCGACAAGTCGTCGCTGCGTGATCTGCTGCACACCTACCGGGAGGATGGCGTGGATAGCCTGGTGGCGTTGCGTGGTGACTTACCATCTGGCATGGGGGGCGCAGGCGAATTGCGTTACGCCAACGAGCTGGTCGAGTTCATTCGCGACGAGACCGGCGATCATTTCGAGATCGCGGTGGCCGCCTACCCGGAAGCCCATCCCCAGGCAGCCAGCTTCGAACGTGACCTGGAAAACTTCGCCCGCAAGGCCAAGGCGGGCGCGGATCTCGCGATCACCCAGTACTTCTTCACCGCCGACGCCTATTTCCACTTCGTGGACCGGGTTCGCGCCATGGGGGTGGAGACGCCGATCATTCCCGGCATCATGCCGATCACCAATTACACCAAGCTGGCTCGTTTCTCCGATACCTGCGGCGCCGACATCCCGCGCTGGATCCGCAAGCAGCTCGAGGCCTACGGCGATGACAGCGACAGCATCCAGGCCTTCGGTACCGAGGTGATCTCGAAGCTATGCCGGCGGTTACTGGAGGGCGGGGCCCCTGGCCTGCATTTCTATACGCTGAATCAATCCGCGCCGGTGCTCAAGGTGCTCGACAACTTGAGCTGAATCTGGCCGCCGAGTTCGCCTCGCCGAAACCCGGCCGTTCGCGTTAGTGCCGCCGGTTGGCTACGTTGAAACCAGTCCCGATCAAGCAAGTCGTCGATCGGGACCCGTCACTCACGCAGAGGAGAACGCCATGCAACGCAATGGATTGATCGGTCTGACCGCGGGGGTCGCGCTAGCCCTGTCGGGGTGGGCACAGGCGGAAACCACGGTAGAGATGCATGCGGTGTCCGCCGACGGGGTCGGTGATAGCGTCGGTACGGTGGTCGCCAAGGACACCGATTATGGACTGTTGCTGACGCCGGACCTGTCGGGGCTGAAGGCCGGACTTCACGGTTTCCACCTGCATACCAACGCCAGTTGCGAGACCAGCGAGACTGATGGCGAAGTCACGCCCGGTGGCGCTGCCGGGGGCCATTTCGACCCTGACGAGACCGGCACCCACCAGGGGCCCTACAGCGACGAGGGCCATCTCGGGGATCTGCCGGCCCTCACGGTCGGGGACGACGGCAAAGCGGCGACACCAGTGCTGGCGCCTCGACTCACCGAAGCCGATCTCGCCGGTCACTCGCTGATGATTCACCAAGGTGGCGACAACTACAGCGACGAGCCCAAGTTGGGTGGGGGCGGGAGCCGAGTGGCCTGCGGCGTCATCGACGGTAACTAGCGAACATTGAGCGGCACGCAACTCGACGGCTCCACCAAAGGTGGAGCCGTTTCGTTGCGGAGCCGGTTCGTCTTGAGGCTGTTTTCTTAAGCTATTGTTTTCTGGTTGGCTGGCGCGCCATAATCTGTTCATTTATCCAGTTGTGGGGCGCCCGGCCAATGGCCAACTTTCGAACGCATCTCGGCGTGGCGACCGTCGGGGGAGTCGCGGTCGCTCAGGCCGGATGGCAGGCGGGGCAGTGGAGCGGCTGGCAGTCGCTGGCGGTCGCGATGCTGGTGGCGTTCGGCGGGATTCTTCCGGATATCGATGCCGATCAGTCCCAGGCCATTCGTCTGATCTTCAATATCCTGGCCGTCGTCGCGGTGGTGCTGGCAGTGCTGGTCCTGCAGCATCGAGTCACGCCGGCCTATCTGTTTGCCGCCTGCGGCGGTATCTATCTCGGCGTGCGCTACCTGGCCGGTGCGATCTTCGCACGCTTCACGGTTCATCGCGGGTTGTGGCATTCGCTGCTGGCAGCGTCGATCAGCGGGCTGTCGACGGCAGCGATCAGCTTCTCCCTGCTGGGTCAGCCTGAACGCCTGGCCTGGATCCACGGGTTGGCGATGACACTGGGCTTCGTCATCCATCTGACGCTGGACGAGCTGTACAGCGTCGATCTCACCGGGGCGCGCTTCAAGCGTTCGTTCGGCACGGCCCTCAAGCCGTTCAGCTGGCAGTCTCCGGGCAGTGCGCTGATGCTGGCGCTGATATCGGCGCACCTGTTGAGCTGGCTACCGTCCTTCTCGGTGCTGCGGCAACTGGTGATGCAGGGTGTGGCGCTGTGGCACTGAGGCGCTGCTGCGGGGCCGCCAATCGATGGCGACGACTCGAGAACCTTGCGAGCGTTAGACGTTATCCCTCGCTACGCTTTTCCCATCCGATCTGAATCATCAGCCCCAATGATGGCATGGAGTCCACGATGCATCTGGTATTCGACGTCAATGAAACACTGCTCGACACGGGAGCGCTCGATCCGCTGTTCAAGCGCTGGTTCGGCACCGACGCTGCGCGCTCTGAATGGTTCCTGACGCTTCAGGAGACCTGGATGACGGCCAACTTGGTGGGGGAGTTCGAACCCTTTGCAGATCTTGCCAGAAGTGCGCTGCGCCAACTCGGGGCCAAACATGGCGTCGCGATCGCTGTGGGCGACGAGCAGGAGCTGGTCGAGGCGATTCTCTCGCTGCCGGCCCACGCCGATTCGGCGGCGGCGCTGGCGCAGCTGCGCGAGCATGGGCATACGCTGACGGCGCTGACCAATAGCGCGCTGAAGGCAGCGCATCGGCAGCTCGACAACGCCGGACTGAGCGGTTATTTCGATGCCATTCTAAGTGTCGAGAGCGTGGGGCGATACAAGCCGTCTCCAGAGCCTTACCGGCATGCGGCGAGCCACTGGGGCGTCGCCACTGCCGAGCTGATCATGATCGCCGCTCACGGCTGGGATTTGATCGGTGCCAACGCGGCCGGGCTGCGAACCGGGTTCATCGCACGGCCGGGCAAGGCAATGGATCCGCAGCTCGGCGACGTGCCGGACTGGCAGGATGACGACCTTGCCCGTCTGGTTCAGCGCGCTGTCGCGCAGTGACGACTGCCGCCGTTGGCGTCAATGCAGCTTGCCGGGGTCGATGATCCGCACCGGGCGGACCTCGTCGCTGGCTGGCCGCTGTTTGTCACGCGGTTGATTGACGCGAGTCGGAATTTCCTGCGGTGTGTCGTCTTCGATCGGTAATTGTTCGAAGAAGTCGCAGCTGACGCAGTCGCGGTAGCGAATGCCGTTCTGCTCCCACGAACGTATGCGGTCCATGGCGGCACAGCGAGGGCAGATTGCGCCGGCGATGAAGCGTTTCGGCGTCTGGGACATGCATTACCTCGAAAGCAGTGGGCGGGCGCTGACTGGCGCCCGCCCGGTTCACTGTGGGATCAGACACCGCCCAGGATCAGGCAGCATCCTTGGCGTCGATACCGGAGTGGCGCAGTAGCGCATCGATGCTCGGTTCACGGCCACGGAAGGCTTCGAACAGCTCTGCCGCTTCCCGTGAGCCACCCTGTTCGAGAATCGCTTCGCGGAAGCGTCGGCCGGTCTCGGGATCGAAAATCCCGGCTTCCTCGAAGGCGCTGTAGGCATCCGCCGACAGCACCTCGGCCCATTTGTAGCTGTAGTAACCGGCAGCGTAGCCACCGGCGAAGATATGCGCGAAACCGTTCTGGAAGCGATTGAAGTCGACGGTCGGCACGACCGAGACCTTGGCTCTCACGTCATCGAGCAGACGCTGGACGTCACTGGCGCTCGGTTTCTCGAGTTCGTGATGGAGACGGAAGTCGAATAGCGAGAATTCGAGCTGGCGCATCATCTGCATCGCCGACTGGAAATTGCGCGCCGCCTGCAGCTTGTCCAGCAGCTCGTCCGGCAATTTGTCGCCGGTGTCGACGTGGCCGGCGATCAGGTCGAGGCCCTCGCGCTCCCAGCAGAAATTCTCCATGAACTGGCTCGGCAGCTCGACGGCATCCCAGGCGACGCCGCTGATGCCGGAAACGTCGGCGACCGTCTGCTGCGTCAACATGTGGTGCAGGCCATGGCCGAACTCGTGGAACAGCGTCAGCACCTCCTCGTGGGTCAGCAGTGCCGGCTTGCCTGCCACCGGGGGCGTGAAGTTGCAGGTGAGATAGGCCACCGGCAGCTGCAGTTCGCCATTCTCGCGCTGGAGACGCGTGCGGCAGACGTCCATCCAGGCGCCGCCACGCTTGCCTTCTCGGGCGTACAGGTCCAGATAGAAACCGGCGATGGGGCGATCGCCATCGAGCACGTCGAAGTATTTGACGTCCGGGTGATAGCAGGGCGCTTCCGGGTTCTCCGCCATGCGGATGCCGTAGAGCTTGTTGGTGACGCGGAATAGGCCCTCGATGGCGCGCGGCGCCGGGAAGTAGGGCCGCAACTGCTCCTGCGAGATATCGTAGCGCGCCTGGCGCAGCTTCTCGCTGACGAAGCCGGTGTCCCACGGTTTCAATGCATCGAGGCCGAGGGTCTCCTTGGCGAAGGCTTCGAGCTCGTTGAATTCGCGCTGCGCCTGCGGGTGCGCGCGCTCGGCGAGGTCGTCGAGGAAGCCGAGCACCTGTTCGGGCGTTTCGGCCATCTTGGTGGCCAGCGAGTAGTCAGCATAGGTGTCGAAACCGAGCAGACGGGCCAGCTCCTGACGCAGCCGCAGCGTCTCCTCTATCACTGGTGCATTGTCGTTTTCGCCGGCCTTGGGGCCCTGGTCGGAAGCCCGCGTGACATAGGCGGTGTAGACCTCACGGCGCAGTTCGCGATCTTCGGCGAAGGTCATGACCGGCAGGAAGCTGGGAACGTCCAGGGTGATCCGATAACCGGTAACGCCCTTGGCTTCGGCATTGGCCTTCAATGTCTCCAGGGCGCTCTCGGGCAGGCCGCCCAGGCGGTCGGCGTCGGCAAGATCGAGATGCCAGGATTGGGTCGCATCCAGCAACTGGTTGGAGAAGGTGTTGCCGAGTTCCGATAGGCGAGCCTGGATTTCGCCGTAGCGTTTCTTGTCCTCGGCTGGTAGATCGACGCCGGCGAGGCGAAAGTTGCGCAGGGTGTTGTCGATCGCCTTGCGCTGCGCGGTCTCGAGTGAGGCGAACTCGTCGCTCTGCCGCAGACGTTCGAATGCCTGGAAAAGCGCGGTGTGCTGGCCGACCCAGGTACCGTACTCGGAAAGCATGGCCAGGCACTGCTGATAGGCGTCGCGCAGCGCGTCGCTGTTCATCGTCGAATTGAGATGGGACACCGGCGACCACGCCTGGGACAGGCGGTCGTCGAGCGATTCCAGCGGCGCGGCCAGGGTCTGCCAGCTCACGTCCTGCTGCCGGGCCAGGGTCTCGGTGGCCTGCCGGTTGTCGGCAATGATCTTTTCGATGGCCGGTACGACGTGTTCGGGACGGATCGCCTCGAACGGCGGCAGGGTATGATGCTCGAGCAGCGGGTTATTCGACATGGTCACCTCGGACGATGGAATCAGTGTCATTCTATATGGGGGAAGCCGAGGCAGCTTTCAATCCGGGCTCCAGTTGGCAGCGCCCGCTGTTGGACGCTGGCCCGGGCCAGATTGGCGAGCCGCCCCGGTGCTGATAGGCTCTTCGCGTTTTCGCGCCAGCCCTGCCTGTCCCGGGTGGGTAGTCCGCGGCCGCAATCCGTTCGCTAAAGGTCCCGAATGATGAGTGAAACTCTGGAGCGCTGGCAGTCCCGCCGTGCCTTCATCCTGGCGGTCACCGGCGCCGCCGTGGGGCTGGGCAACATCTGGCGCTTCCCCTACATGACGGGCGAGAACGGAGGCTCGGCGTTCCTGCTGCTCTACATCCTCTTCGTACTGCTGCTGGGGCTGCCGATGATGATGGCCGAGATCATGATCGGTCGCGCCGGTCGGCGCAGCCCGATGCAGGCGCTGGCGTTCCTGGCCGACGAGGCCGATGTCAGTCGTCACTGGAAATGGCTGGGGCTGTTCGGCGCGATCACGGTCTTCTTCATCCTGTCGTTCTACTCGGTGGTCTCCGGCTGGTCGATCGAGTACCTGGTCAGTGCCGTGAATGGCAACTTCGTCGGTCTCTCTCCCCAGCAGGTCGGTGCGAGCTTCAATGCCTTCCTGGCAGACCCGTTGCGCATGACCTTCAACCATACCCTGTTCATGCTGCTGACCATGTCGGTGGTGGCGGCCGGTATCGTCAACGGGATCGAAAAGCTCAACAACGTGATGATGCCGCTGCTTTACGGGATCCTGATCGTTCTCGCGGGCTACGCCGTGACCACGCCGGGCTTCGGGGCCGCCATGCACTGGCTGTTCACGCCGAACGTCGCTGCCATTACCTGGAGCGTCGTGCTCAATGCCATGGGACACGCCTTCTTTACTCTGGCGGTGGGGGCGTGTGCCCTGATGGCCTATGGCGCCTACATGCCCGAGGAGCAGAGCTTGCCCAAGGCCGTCTTCGCCGTGGCTCTGCTCGACATCACGGTGGCGCTGCTCTCCGGTATCGCCATCTTCTCCGTGGTTTTCACCCATGGTCTCGATCCCAGCGAAGGGCCCGGGCTGATGTTCGTCACGCTGCCGATCGCCTTCAGCGATTTGCCGGGCGGCCAGGTCTGGCTGGGCGCCTTCTTTCTGCTGCTGCTGGTGGCGACTTGGACGTCGTCGATCAATCTCGCCGAGCCGATGGTGTCGATGCTGGTCGGTTCCGGGTGGCGTCGCAGCCGCGCTGCTATTCTGATCGGGTCGCTGGTGTGGCTGGTGGGGCTGTTGTCGGCGCTCTCGTTCTCTACCCTGGCAGACGTGCACTGGGTCGGCGAGATGAACTTCTTCACGCTGGTGTCGACCATTCCGCCCGATATCTTCCTGCCGATCGGTGGTCTGCTGATCGCCATCTTCGCGGCCTGGGTGATGTCGAGGGAGGCCGCCGTGGCGGCGCTGGGCGTCGGCGCCGGCAGTTTCCGACTATGGCAATGGCTGGTGCGTTACGTGTCGATCCCGCTGACGGTGGTGGTGCTGGCGTCCAGCCTTCTCTAGGCCGTGCTGCGAGGGACAAGCCGATTCTGGATAGCGACAGGAGGAGAACTCATGGCAATTCGAACATTTCAGGGTGTGACGCCCAGCCTCGGTCAACGAGTGTTCATCGATGATACCAGCGTCGTGCTGGGGGACGTGGCGCTGGGTGACGACTGCTCGGTATGGCCGATGGCGGTCATTCGGGGTGATGTCCATCGCATTCGCATCGGCGCGCGCACCAGTGTGCAGGATGGCTGCGTGCTGCATTGTACCCACGCAAGCGACTACAACCCCGGCGGCCATCCCTTGATCATCGGGGACGAGGTCACGATCGGCCACCAGGCCACTCTGCACGGCTGCCGGATCGGAGATCGGGTTCTCATCGGGATGGGCGCCGTGGTTCTGGACGGGGTCGTGATCGAAGATGAGGTGATCGTCGCCGCGGGCGCCATGGTTCCGCCGGGCAAAGTGCTGGAGAGCGGTCATGTCTACGCCGGTAACCCGGCCAAGCCGCTACGCGAGCTCAAGGCCGCCGAGCGGACGTTTTTCAGTTACTCCGCGGGAAATTACGTCAAGCTGAAGGACCAGCACCTGAGCGGAGAATGATCGGAGGCTGGCGCACTCAGGGCTCGAGGCGGTCGCTCAGCAGCTGCGAGCGCCTCTCGGCGCGCCGGGCCCTCGATTCGGCACGCTGCATGTCGATCAGCCCCGCCTTGACGTAGTCGAGATGCTCGTGGGCCAACGTGCGAGCATCCTCGGCTCTCCCTTCCTGAATCGCCTCGAGCAGCGCACGGTGCTGTGCCATCAGACGCTGGCGGGCATTGGGACGCTCGAACAGATGCGCCAGGTTGCCGACGATACTCTTCTCCAGCAAATGGAAGAGGCCACGAATGGTATGCAGCATCAGGACATTGTGGGCGGCCTCGGCAATGGCGAGATGAAAGGCGGCATCGGCCTTGGCCTCGCGTAATGGGTCGCCTTGCTGAACGGGATCCCGATAACTTCTGTCCAGCGCCTCGAACCGTTGCTGCAGCATCTCCTTGTCGGCCGGGGTTGCCCGCATCGCCGCGTGGTAGGCCGTGATCCCCTCCATTGCATCGCGGAACTCCAGCACATCCAGGTGAAACTCGTCGTGACGCGACAGCATCTCCAGCATGGGGTCGCCGTAGCTGGCGGCGAGACGCTCACTGACGTAGGTGCCACCACCTTGCCGGCTGATCAGCAGGCCTCGAGCGGCCAGCTTTTGAATGGCTTCACGTAGCGAGGGGCGTGACACGCCAAAGCGTTCGGCCAGTTGCCTCTCGGCCGGCAGGCGGTGGCCCGGTTTGAGGCTGCCCTCGAGGATCATCGTCTCGAGGCGTTCGGTGATGACATCGGCAAGACGAGGCTGCCTGACGGTGGGGTAGTTCACGCGATGAAGCTCCCGATAACGATTGCAGTCATTGGTTTTACCAATGTTCTGGCACTGCTCAAAGCGCTGCCTGCCGTGGTAGCGGTTGTCGGGCCTCGATTCGGACCAAAGTATGAAGCGGCCAGGCTTCAATGGTGCGCTGCCACGCCAGGGACGACGCTGACAATCGGCCCGGATTGTCCTGGGATGTATCGGACCTCCGCTGTCGGACGTCATCGATTTCAGTTTTTTTGACTCGAGGGCTTGCCAACGCGGCGGTCGATCCGTAAAGTACGCATCCGCTGCCGCCGAGAGAGGTTTTCGGAGGCGGTGAAGAAGAAAGCCAAGCAGTTGATTTGATTGAAATAATCGGTTGACGCAAGGCAAGGGAAGCAGGCAGAATGCTCCCGCTTCTTGGCAAGGATCGGCGCCGACAGCAGCACGCGACGCCAAGCAGGATTCGACAAAAAAGACGTTGACATCCTCGCCTCGATCCTTAAAATACGCCACTCCTTACGGCGGCCCAGAAAACAAGCGCTGACAAGTACTTGGATTCGAAACGGCAAAGTAAGGCGCTCTTTAACAATCGATCAGGTAATTGATGTGGGCGCTTGTTCTCGCGTGACAGCCAGTCACGACATATCGAGGCAAGCGACTCGTCAAGATTCGTTTGACCTTGAACCAAGTTTGGTCCGCTTTTTTCCTTCGGGAGAAGTAAGGACTATCAGACTTTAAACTGAAGAGTTTGATCATGGCTCAGATTGAACGCTGGCGGCAGGCCTAACACATGCAAGTCGAGCGGCAGCACGGGGAGCTTGCTCCCTGGTGGCGAGCGGCGGACGGGTGAGTAATGCATAGGAATCTGCCCGGTAGTGGGGGATAACGTGGGGAAACCCACGCTAATACCGCATACGTCCTACGGGAGAAAGCGGAGGATCTTCGGACTTCGCGCTATCGGATGAGCCTATGTCGGATTAGCTAGTTGGTAAGGTAACGGCTTACCAAGGCGACGATCCGTAGCTGGTCTGAGAGGATGATCAGCCACACTGGGACTGAGACACGGCCCAGACTCCTACGGGAGGCAGCAGTGGGGAATATTGGACAATGGGCGAAAGCCTGATCCAGCCATGCCGCGTGTGTGAAGAAGGCTTTCGGGTTGTAAAGCACTTTCAGCGAGGAAGAAAGCCTCTGGGTTAATACCCCAGAGGAAGGACATCACTCGCAGAAGAAGCACCGGCTAACTCCGTGCCAGCAGCCGCGGTAATACGGAGGGTGCGAGCGTTAATCGGAATTACTGGGCGTAAAGCGCGCGTAGGTGGCTTGGCACGCCGGTTGTGAAAGCCCCGGGCTCAACCTGGGAACGGCATCCGGAACGGCCAGGCTAGAGTGCAGGAGAGGAAGGTAGAATTCCCGGTGTAGCGGTGAAATGCGTAGAGATCGGGAGGAATACCAGTGGCGAAGGCGGCCTTCTGGCCTGACACTGACACTGAGGTGCGAAAGCGTGGGTAGCAAACAGGATTAGATACCCTGGTAGTCCACGCCGTAAACGATGTCGACTAGCCGTTGGGACCTTTAAGGACTTAGTGGCGCAGTTAACGCGATAAGTCGACCGCCTGGGGAGTACGGCCGCAAGGTTAAAACTCAAATGAATTGACGGGGGCCCGCACAAGCGGTGGAGCATGTGGTTTAATTCGATGCAACGCGAAGAACCTTACCTACCCTTGACATCCAGAGAACTTTCCAGAGATGGATTGGTGCCTTCGGGAACTCTGAGACAGGTGCTGCATGGCTGTCGTCAGCTCGTGTTGTGAAATGTTGGGTTAAGTCCCGTAACGAGCGCAACCCTTGTCCTTATTTGCCAGCGATTCGGTCGGGAACTCTAAGGAGACTGCCGGTGACAAACCGGAGGAAGGTGGGGACGACGTCAAGTCATCATGGCCCTTACGGGTAGGGCTACACACGTGCTACAATGGCCGGTACAAAGGGTTGCGAGACCGCGAGGTGGAGCGAATCCCAGAAAGCCGGCCTCAGTCCGGATCGGAGTCTGCAACTCGACTCCGTGAAGTCGGAATCGCTAGTAATCGTGAATCAGAATGTCACGGTGAATACGTTCCCGGGCCTTGTACACACCGCCCGTCACACCATGGGAGTGGACTGCACCAGAAGTGGTTAGCTTAACCTTCGGGAGAGCGATCACCACGGTGTGGTTCATGACTGGGGTGAAGTCGTAACAAGGTAGCCGTAGGGGAACCTGCGGCTGGATCACCTCCTTAAACGACCAGCTTCACGTGGTTCAAGCGTCCACAATCAATTACCTGATCGGCCAAGAGCAATGACTGTTTGGGTCACGGACCCAGTGGTAAGCCGGGTCTGTAGCTCAGTTGGTTAGAGCGCACCCCTGATAAGGGTGAGGTCGGCAGTTCGAGTCTGCCCAGACCCACCAAATTTTGCCGAATACGGCGTTGCTTTTTCCCTCGTGTAGCAGGCTACACGTCGGCAAAAAGCGCCTTGTCTTCGACAAAATTGCATTTGTCGGGGCCATAGCTCAGCTGGGAGAGCGCCTGCCTTGCACGCAGGAGGTCAGCGGTTCGATCCCGCTTGGCTCCACCATGTCTTTCCTGAGAAATCGCACCACACAGTCATTGAGTTCTAAGCCATCCGCTTCGTCGCGTCATACGCCGGCAAAGTCGATCGCTTAGAGCTTCTGCTCTAAACGCTCTTTAACAATTTGGATCATGCTGACAGTTCTTCTCGCAAGAGAAGAACGAAAGTGATACGTCTCAAGCGTATCCGGCAATTGTCGTTAGACTAATCGCACGACCAGACTCCTTCGGGTTATATGGTCAAGCGATTAAGCGCACACGGTGGATGCCTTGGCAGCCAGAGGCGATGAAGGACGTTGTAGCCTGCGAAAAGGTTCGGTGAGGTGGCAAACAACCTGCGACCCGGACATGTCCGAATGGGGAAACCCACCCAGCACAAGCTGGGTATCCCACACTGAATCCATAGGTGTTGGGAAGCGAACCGGGAGAACTGAAACATCTAAGTACCCCGAGGAAAAGAAATCAACCGAGATTCCCCCAGTAGCGGCGAGCGAACGGGGAGTAGCCCTTAAGCATGTGACTGGTTAGACGAACGCGCCTGGAAAGGCCGGCCATAGTGGGTGATAGCCCCGTAGTCGAAAACCTGAATGTGTGAAATCGAGTAGGTCGGGGCACGTGAAACCCTGACTGAACATGGGGGGACCATCCTCCAAGGCTAAATACTCCTGGCTGACCGATAGTGAACCAGTACCGTGAGGGAAAGGCGAAAAGAACCCCGGAGAGGGGAGTGAAATAGATCCTGAAACCGTGTGCGTACAAGCAGTGGGAGCCGACTTGTTCGGTGACCGCGTACCTTTTGTATAATGGGTCAGCGACTTATATTCAGTGGCGAGCTTAACCGTATAGGGGAGGCGTAGAGAAATCGAGTCTTAACTGGGCGACCAGTCGCTGGATATAGACCCGAAACCGGGCGATCTATCCATGGCCAGGGTGAAGATTGAGTAACATCAATTGGAGGCCCGAACCCAAGTATGTTGAAAAATGCTGGGATGAGCTGTGGATCGGAGTGAAAGGCTAATCAAGCTCGGAGATAGCTGGTTCTCCTCGAAAGCTATTTAGGTAGCGCCTCACGTATTACCGCCGGGGGTAGAGCACTGTTTCGGCTAGGGGCCCATCCCGGGTTACCAACCCGAGGCAAACTCCGAATACCGGTGAGTAGAGCGTGGGAGACACACGGCGGGTGCTAACGTCCGTCGTGAAAAGGGAAACAACCCAGACCGTCAGCTAAGGCCCCCAAATTCTGGTTAAGTGGGAAACGATGTGGGAAGGCATAGACAGCTAGGAGGTTGGCTTAGAAGCAGCCATCCTTTAAAGAAAGCGTAATAGCTCACTAGTCGAGTCGGCCTGCGCGGAAGATGTAACGGGGCTCAAACCAGATGCCGAAGCTACGGGTTCATCCTCTGGATGAGCGGTAGAGGAGCGTCGTGTAAGTCTGTGAAGGTGTGTTGAGAAGCATGCTGGAGATATCACGAGTGCGAATGCTGACATGAGTAACGACAAGGGGAGTGAAAAACTCCCCCGCCGGAAGACCAAGGTTTTCTGTTCTATGTTAATCAGAGCAGAGTGAGTCGGCCCCTAAGGCGAGGCTGAAAAGCGTAGTCGATGGGAAACGGGTCAATATTCCCGTACCGGATGTGGTTGCGATGGGGGGACGAAGAAGGCTAGGTGAGCCAGGCGTTGGTTGTCCTGGTGAAAGTCAGTAGGCTGAGGACTTAGGCAAATCCGGGTCCTTAAGGCCGAGAGACGAGACGAACGGACTACGGTCCGGAAGTCATCGATGCCACGCTTCCAGGAAAAGCCTCTAAGCTTCAGATCACATGCGACCGTACCCCAAACCGACACAGGTGGTCAGGGTGAGAATCCCAAGGCGCTTGAGAGAACTCGGGTGAAGGAACTAGGCAAAATGGCACCGTAACTTCGGGAGAAGGTGCGCCGGCTTAGGGTGAAGGACTTCGCGTCCCGAGCTCGAACCGGTCGAAGATACCAGGTGGCTGCAACTGTTTATTAAAAACACAGCACTCTGCTAACGCGTAAGCGGACGTATAGGGTGTGACGCCTGCCCGGTGCCGGAAGGTTAATTGATGGTGTTAGCCGTAAGGCGAAGCTCTTGATCGAAGCCCCGGTAAACGGCGGCCGTAACTATAACGGTCCTAAGGTAGCGAAATTCCTTGTCGGGTAAGTTCCGACCTGCACGAATGGCGTAATGATGGCCACGCTGTCTCCACCCGAGACTCAGTGAAATTGAAATCGCAGTGAAGATGCTGTGTACCCGCGGCTAGACGGAAAGACCCCGTGAACCTTTACTATAGCTTCACACTGGACGCTGATGTTGCTTGTGTAGGATAGCTGGGAGGCTTGGAAACCCGGACGCCAGTTCGGGTGGAGCCAACCTTGAAATACCAGCCTGGCATCATTGGCGTTCTAACTTGGCACCGTGATCCGGTGTGAGGACAGTGTGTGGTGGGTAGTTTGACTGGGGCGGTCTCCTCCGAAAGCGTAACGGAGGAGCACGAAGGTACCCTCAGCACGGTTGGAAATCGTGCATTGAGTGCAAGAGCATAAGGGTGCTTAACTGCGAGACAGACACGTCGAGCAGGTACGAAAGTAGGTTCTAGTGATCCGGTGGTTCTGTATGGAAGGGCCATCGCTCAACGGATAAAAGGTACTCCGGGGATAACAGGCTGATACCGCCCAAGAGTTCACATCGACGGCGGTGTTTGGCACCTCGATGTCGGCTCATCACATCCTGGGGCTGAAGTCGGTCCCAAGGGTATGGCTGTTCGCCATTTAAAGTGGTACGCGAGCTGGGTTTAGAACGTCGTGAGACAGTTCGGTCCCTATCTGCCGTGGGCGTTGGAGATTTGAGAAGTGCTGCTCCTAGTACGAGAGGACCGGAGTGGACGCACCTCTGGTGTTCCGGTTGTCACGCCAGTGGCATCGCCGGGTAGCTATGTGCGGACGGGATAACCGCTGAAGGCATCTAAGCGGGAAGCCTCCTTCAAGATGAGATCTCCCTGAGACTTCGAGTCTCCTAAAGGGTCCAGCAAGACTAGCTGGTTGATAGGCACGGTGTGGAAGCGCTGCAAGGCGTTGAGCTAACGTGTACTAATGCCCCGTGAGGCTTGACCATATAACCCCAAGGGGTTTTGGAAAGAGGCGTCGTGGCGAAAGCCGGGACGCGAGGTCGAGCGATTAGTACGACAATGACTGGATACGCGGGCCGAGGAAGAGCCGGCCAAACGAGACGTAGCCGTCAGCATGATCCGAATCAGTTGAAGCGATGCGAGGAAAAGATCGTTTCAGCGTCAGTTTTGCCTGACGACCATAGCGAGTGGGAACCACCTGATCCATGCCGAACTCAGAAGTGAAACCGCTTAGCGCCGATGGTAGTGTGGGGTCTCCCCATGTGAGAGTAGGTCATCGTCAGGCACTTATTTCGAACCCCGGCCATTGGTCGGGGTTCATTCGTTTTAGGGGCCTCCCCTGGACCCGTTCGTCGGGAACGAACGGGAATCGCTTCAGCAGGCCCGAAGGGCGAGTCTCAGGAGGAGACGAGTCAAGTCGCGGAGCGCCGGGTGGCCGGCCCGAACATCGTCAGGCTTCTATCCCCAACCCCAGCTTCGAAAGAGGCTGGGGTTTTGCCTTGCCCGGTGGATCATCGCTACGGGCTACGGGCTACGGGCTACGGGCCATGAGCTCGGCTCGGCGACTTCCGCGGTAAGTCCACGTTTGCGCTTGGAGCGCAGCTTCTCTGGCCGGAGACCGGGGAGGGCGCCTCTATTCTTCCCATCGACAAGGTTCGTGACGCTTCGTTTGCCAGGCGCCTTGTCTGTTTGCGTTGCGCGGGTGGGAATTAAAAGATTGGCGACGCTAAAAGCCGACAACTTTAGATTGCCCGCCTAGCAATTAGGATGAATTGGGGAAGGTGCGTTTACCGTTGGATGATTGTGCGATCAACGGCTATGTTGAGTGGGCAATACATGGAAGCTGTTACCAAGGAGAAGATTCGATGCGCACCGAACTACTGAAAAAAATGGCGATGGCAATGCTGGTAGGCTTTATGGCCTTTGGCGTGGTTGCTTGCGATAACGACGAAGGCCCGGCCGAAGAGGCTGGAGAGTCAGTCGACAATGCCGTGGATAATGCTGGCGACGCCATGGAAGACGCGGGTGAAAACATTCAGGATAAAGCGGAAGACGCACAGAATTAATACAACCATGAAGTAGCGATAGTCTGGTAACTGAAGACCGACTGCCGCCCCTTCGGAGAGACCGAACCTGCTGGACGGTCTCAACCAAGAAGCCCGAGCCCACATCAGTGGAGCTCGGGCTTCTGTCATTCATGGTTGTTGTCCCATGAATTGTCGCCTGGACCATCCTGCCCGAATCTTGCCCAGGCAGGATGACCCAGTCAGACGGTCAGGAGCCTTCACCCTCCGGCAGTGCGTAGGCGATCACGTAGTCCCCGGTGGGAGTCTCCATGAAGTGGTGGCCCGTGGCGACGATGACCACGTATTGACGGCCGTTGGCTTCGTAGACCATCGGATTGGCCTGACCACCGGCCGGCAGCGGTGCCTGCCAGATCGTCTTGCCGCTCTCGATGTCGATGGCACGGATCAGGTCGTCGGTTGCCGCGGCAATGAAGATCAGCCCGCCGGCGGTGACCACGGAGCCGCCGTTGTTGGGCGTCCCTATGTCGATCGGCAGACCTGAGCGGATACCCCAGGGACCATTGGCCCGGGCGGTGCCCAGTGGTCGATCCCACAATGTGTCGCCGCTCGCCAGGTCGATGGCGCGGATGTGGCCATACGGCGGCTGCTTGCACAGCATGCCGGTGTAGGGCACGCGCCAGCCAGCATTGACGTTGATCGCGTAAGGCGTGTTGGCTTGAGGGTCTCCGGCGCCTTCCGCACCGCCGCTGTCTTCCTTCTGCTCTTCTCGCGGCACCCAGCCGAGCTTGTTGGCTACATCGCGCGGCACCAGCTCGTTGTAGTTGGGCATGTCGTTATAGTTGGCGATGATCACACCGCGATGCGGATCGATCGCCACGCTGCCCCAGTCGGAGCCTCCGTTGTAACCGGTGTACTGGATCCACGGCTGTTCGGCGGTGGGCGGCGTATACATGCCTTTCCAGCTTGCCTGGCGATACTGGATTCGGCAGAACAGTTGATCGAACGGGGTCATGCCCCACATGTCTTTCTCGTCGATATCCGGCTGACGCAGCGTCGCGTAGAGCGAAAACGGCTGGGTCTCGCTACGCTGCTCCGGTTCGGCACCCCCTTGGGGGACCGGGCGCTCTTCGGCGCCACCGCCGAGCAGTTCGCCTGTCTCGCGATTGAATACGTAGATATCGCCCTGCTTGGTCGGCATGACCAGTGCCGGCACTTTGCCGTTACCGGTGGGAAAGTCGATCAAGGTCGGCTGCGAACCGGGATCGTAATCCCAGACGTCCTTGTGCGCCGTCTGGAAATGCCACTTTGGCAGGCCCGTTTCGACATCGAGGGCGACCATGGAGCTGGCCCACTCGTTCTCTTCCGGCGTCCGCGAGCTGCTCCAGTAGTCGGCAGCGCTGTTGGCCATCGGTAGATAGACTAGTCCCAGCTTGCTGTCACCGGCGGCGGTAGTCCACATGTTGGGCGAGCCACGGACGTAGGTTTCATCGCCCGTCAGCGGTTCGCTCTGATCCGGCCGCCCGGCGTCCCACGCCCACTGCAGCTCACCCGTGACCGCGTCAAAGCCCTTGATCACGCCGGACGGCGGATAACGCCGCTGGCCATCCAATACCTGGTGGCCGGTCACGACGATGTCACGCACGACGACGGGAGCCGAATTGATCGACACGTAGCCCGGCGGGGTCTCGCCCATGTTGCGCTTGATGTCGACCTGGCCGTTGTCGCCGAAATCGGTGCAGGGCTCGCCGGTAGCGGCATCGACCTCGATGATGCGACCGTCGAGGGTGCCGGAGATGATCCTGGCGCGGCAGGTTTGCGCCTCATTGGCTGCAACGGCCGGCTGCTGCGGCGTGTCGTCACCCGCTGTCCCGTCGTCGCCTTCCTGCGTGTCGGTCGCCGCTGACTGTTCACCCTGCTCATCGGCGGTCGCCGATTCGGCGGATGGGTCCAGGCGATCTTCCGGCACTTCGTAATAGGTCACGCCACGGCAGGCGGCGGTGTAAGGAATCGCATCCTCCGATACGACCGGGTCGTAGCGCCAGTTCTCTTCACCGGTCGCGGCATTCAGGGAGATCAGGATGTTGCGGGAGGTGCACAGGAAGACGTCATCGCCGACTTTCAGCGGTGTGGTCTCGGCGCCCCAGCGGTGATCCAGAATATCGCCGGTGCGGTACTGCCACGCCACTTCCAGGTCGCCCACATTGTCCGGGGTGATCTGGTCTGCGGGTGAGTAGCGAGTCGCAGCGGAGTCACGACCGTAAGCGGCCCAGTCTCCATCGGCCGGTACATCGGCAGGCTGGGCATCGCCCACGTCCGTCGAGAGGGACTCGTCAGCGACCGCCGGGACGTCCTCGAGGTGCTGGTAGCCGCGACCGGGAACGAATGCCAAGGCGCCCGCGACGATCAGGCCAAGGAATAGAACGCCCGCCAGGGAGAAGCCGGTCTTGCGGGTGGGTCCGTCTTTGAGCGCAGGCGTAACCAGCGCTACCAGGATGGCGAGAATGAGTACGACATCCAGGCGTGGAATCCAGCGCCAGTAATTCAGTCCCGATTCCCAAGCGGCCCACAAGAACGTCCCTACGAAGACGACACCGTAAATGACGGCACCGGAAACCTTGCCGCGAAACAGTTGGATGCCGGAAATCAGCATCAATACACCGGCGACCAGGTAATACCAGGAGCCGCCCAATGTCGCTAGATAGGCGCCGCCGGCTCCCAGAGCCAGCCCGACAAGCGCAACAATGATTCCGACGAGCTTGGCGAACACACTGCCAGCACCGCCGGAAGAAGTCGTAGTGGCCACAGAACTCTCCCTTGAATGACTTATTGACTGCCGAATGACCGCATACTCCGATGCGATCAATGACCCCATGCGACAAGCTGTCGCATGGGACAAGCGTAGTCATGGTAATGGAAGCTGACGATGAATTCAGGCCGAAAACGGGCCGACTCGACGCCATTTGTCGGAGGCAACTTAGTGGCAGTCGCCAAGCTGCGGGAGTGCCCGTGCGCTGTCGCTTCGGTCGAAACGCTAGCGGTGGTGAAGGGATCTGCCTCCCAATGCGCCAGGCGGAAGTCGCAAGAGGGAGTTTTTGTTGGGAAGCCTTGGGCATGGCCAGCCCCGGCTGTCCGGCGACCACGGCTTGATGACCTTTCACTGCCCGCCTCGTGCCCGGGATCGGCGAAGAACCAATGCGCGAAGAGAGACTTCAGTTGACGCCAAAGTTGCTCTTCATGTCTCTTGTATATTTTATACGAAAAGCCTAGTGTCGACGAAAAGCTCGGTGTCGAAACGTAATTTTTCGTGGCAGGATGACTCAACGTCGCCTGGATCACGGCCTCGAACGGAAGGGCGCAACGCCCGACCCCTTTGCAGTACGAACGAACAATAAGCGCAGAAGGGAGTAATCGTTGTATGAATAAATTTCTCAAGCTGGTCACCGTTACGACCGCCCTGAGTCTGGCCGCGGGGTCTCTGGCCATGGCGCAGGAAGGCCCGATCGTCATCGGCGTGCAGGCGCCGACGACCGGTTCCGAGGCGACCTACGGCAAGGACATGTTCAACGCCATATCGCTGGCCGCGGACGAGATCAACGCCGATGGCGGCCTGCTGGATGGTCGCCAGATCGAGCTGATCTCCGGGGACACCGCCTGCGACCCCCAGCAGTCGGTCAACGCAGCCAGTCGACTGGCGTCGCAGGAAGTGGTGGGTGTCGTGGGCGGTTACTGCTCCGGAGCGACTCAGCCGACGCTCAAGACCTACGGCGATGCCAATATCCCGTTCGTCATCGTGGCGGCCAACTCGACGCAATTGATCCCGGCCAACCCTGGCAATGCGGTGATGATCAACTCCACCGGTGACGACCAGGCCAAGACCGCGCTCGATTTCTTCGAGGGCAAGGGCATCGAGAAACTGGCCATCGTCAACCAGGGTGACGCCTATTCGCAGGACCTGGCCAATCTGACTCGCGATGCCTGGACCGCCGCGGGCCATACTGTCTCCGCCTTCGAGTACGTCAACAAGGGGGAGCAGGACTTCTCCGCCCTGGTCAACAAGATCCGGGGCTCCGGCGCCGAGGCGGTGTTCTGGACCGCCTACTATGCCGATGGCGGCCTGCTGATTCGCCAGCTACGTCAGCGCGGCTTCCAGGGCATCATCGCGGTGGGTGACGGTTCCAACTCGCCGGAGCTGTTCAATATCGCCGGCAAGGCCGCCGAGGGCGTATTTGCCTTCTCCAACCCGACGGCCGACTTCCTGCCGGCTGCCAAGCAGTTCGCCAGCGACTACCAATCGAAATTCGGCAATGCGCCGGGGCCGTACGCGCCGCTCGCCTACGATGGCATGCAATTGATGGCCTGGGCCATCGACAAGGCTGGCTCCACCGATGGCGATGCCATCATCAAGGCACTCAATAGTGCCGATGGCCAGGAATGGCTGGCCGGTCCGATCTCCTTCACGCCGCAGCACACCCTGGCGCGAAGCAATTTCGTGGTGCTCGAGGGGCAGGGCGGCAAGTGGACCCGCTACGAAAAATGACGGCTGCATCACCGGTTCGGGCTTCCGCTCGAACCGGTGGTGTTGGAACGCCGCGTAGAGCTTGATCTCCACGCCGCGTTCGTCTTCCTCATCCGCTGTTCGCTGGCCAGAGACAAACGCCATGACCTGGTACGATTCTTTTCTGCAGCAGCTCGTCGACGGGCTGGTGCTGGGCTCTTTCTATGCCCTGGTGGCGCTCGGTTACACCATGGTGTTCGGGGTCATCAAGCTGCTCAACTTCGCCCACGGCGATCTCTACATGACCGGTGCCTTCGCCGGGTTCGGCGGGCTGTCGCTGGTCTCCGGCTTTCTCGGGGCCGGCTGGCTCGGCATCTTCGTGGCCATGCTGCTGGCAATGCTTGCCGTCGGTTGCCTCGGGGTGGTGATCGAACGGGTGGCTTATCATCCGATGCTCGGCGCGCCGCGGCTGTCGATACTGATCACCGCACTGGCGGTTTCGTTGGTACTGCAGAACGCGGCGCTGGCGCTGACCGGCGGCCAGTACACGGCCTTCAGCACCGATCTCGGCTTCGGCGGCATCAGTCTCGGCAATCTTTTCCTCTCCTACAACCAGATCGTGCTGGTGGCGGCCGCCGCCGTGCTGATGATCGCGCTCGAGCTGTTCGTCTCCAGGACGCTTTATGGACGGGCGATGCGCGCGGTCTCCATCGACAAGGACATGTGCCGGATGATGGGGATCAACGTCTCCGCCGTCATTGCGGTGACCTTCTTCATCGGTTCGGGACTGGCTGCCGCCGCAGGGACGATGGCTGGCGCCTATTACGGCAGCATCTGGTACTTCATGGGGTTTCTGATCGGGCTCAAGGCGTTCACCGCCGCGGTGATCGGCGGTATCGGCAGCATCACCGGTGCGATGCTGGGAGGTCTGATTCTGGGGCTGCTGGAGTCCTTCGGCACTCATATTCCGTTCATCGGCAGCGAGTGGAAAGATGTCTTCACCTTCTCGATCCTGATTCTGGTACTGGTGTTCAAACCCACCGGCCTGCTGGGCAAATCCGAAGTGGAGAGGATGTGACATGGACAAGCATTCGCCACCAACGCCCACCGATGTCGACGAGCACGATTCCGGCCGGGCGAAACCGCGCAATCCACTCCAGAAACTCTACGCAGCCTTCGAATCGCCGGGGCGGCGGCGGGCGCTTCATCTCACGATTCTGGCGATCCTGATCGTCACCCCGTGGATCTCGAGTCAGTACACCACCGTCATTCTGACCAACGCGCTGCTCTACGTCGTGCTGTGTCTGGGGCTGAATATCGTGGTCGGCTACGCCGGGCTGCTCGATCTCGGCTATGCCGCCTTCTTCGCGGTCGGTGCCTATACCGTCGGTATCCTGACCCAGCAGTTCGGCGTCAATTTCTGGGCCGCGATCCCCTTTGCGCTGATGGCGGCGGCGCTCGCCGGGGTCATCATCGGCGGGCCGACCTTGCGCTTGCGCAGCGACTATCTCGCCATCGTGACCCTGGGGTTCGGTGAGATCGTGCGCTTTACCGCGCGCAACCTGGAGATCACCGGCGGCGCCAGCGGGCTGTCGCATATCCCGGAACCGTCGCTGTTCGGCTGGCACATCGACAGCTCGATCGACTTCTATTACGTCTTCGTGGTACTGGCGGTGCTTGCCTATGTCGCCAGCCAGCGGCTGTTCGACTCCCGTCTGGGCCGGGCATGGCTCTACGTGCGCCACGACGAGGATGCGGCCGAGGCGATGGGGATCAACCGGGTTGCGACCAAACTGGCGGCCTATGTGACCGGCGCCATCTTCGGGGCGATCGGGGGAATCTTCTTCTCGGTCAATCTGGGCGCCATCTCGCCAGAGAGCTTCAGCTTCCAGCAATCCGTACTGATTCTGCTGGCAGTGGTGCTGGGTGGCATGGGCAAGATTCCCGGCGTCATCCTGGGGGCGTTCATCGTCGTGCTCGGGCCCGAATTGCTGCGCGATTTCGGCACCCTGCGACTGCTAATCTTCGCGGTCCTGCTGCTACTGATCATGCTGTTCCGGCCGAGCGGTATCTGGCCCGAGAAACGTTCATAGGGGAAAGCGATGCTGCTGCAACTGAAACAGGTGTCGCTGAGCTTCGCCGGCAACACCGTACTGCACGAGGTCGACTTCGGCGTCGCCGCGGGGCGTATCCATAGCCTGATCGGCCCCAATGGCGCCGGCAAGACGTCGATGTTCAACGTCATCACCGGCTTCTATCGGCCCCAGCAGGGCGACATCACGCTGGATGGCGAGCAGATCGTCAAGCGCAAGCCTCATGCCGTCACCCGCCTGGGGGTCGCCCGGACCTTCCAGAACGTGCGGCTGTTCCGTGAGATGTCGGTGCTCGAGAACGTCATGGCGGGGCAGCACTGTCGCAGCCGGGCCGGTGCCTTGGCGGCCATTCTGCGGCTGCCGAGTCAGCGCGCCGAGGAGCGGCGGATTCTCGAGACCAGTCTCGAATGCCTCGATTTCGTCGGCCTGATGGGGCACCAGGACCGGCTGGCGACCAATCTCGCCTACGGCCACCAGCGCCGCGTCGAGATCGCCCGCGCCCTGGCCACCGAGCCCAAGCTCCTGTTGCTCGACGAGCCGGCGGCGGGCCTCAACAGCGGCGAGAAGCAGGCGCTGATCGAACTGATTCGACGTATCCGGGACGAGCGCGGCGTCGCCGTGCTGCTGATCGAGCACGACATGAGCCTGGTGATGAATGTCTCCGAGCGCATCAGCGTGCTCGATCACGGCAGTTTGATCACCGAGGGCGACCCCCACTCGGTGCAGAACGATCCCAAGGTGATCGAGGCCTATCTCGGCCAGGACGACGAGGAGCTGGCACTGTGATACAGACCATTGACCAGACCGACGCGCCGGCAATCGATTCGCGCCCGGGCAAGGTGCGTCTCGGCATCCGCGATGTCGAAGCCTTCTACGGTCAGATTCAGGCGCTGCGGGGCGTCTCGCTGGATGTCCACGAGGGCGAGATCGTGACCTTGCTGGGCAGCAACGGGGCCGGCAAGTCGACCACGCTCAAGACCATTTCCGGGCTGGTCCGGGCGCAGCGGGGCGAGGTCCAGCTGGAGGGTGAGTCGATCGCCAAGCTGGCCGCCCACGAGATCGCCCGGCGTGGCGTGGTTCACGTGCCCGAGGGAAGACGCATCCTGCGCGGGCTGACGGTCAAGGAGAACCTGGAACTGGGCGCGTTCACGGTCAAGGACAGCGGGTTGCGCCGGCAACGACTCGACGAAGTCTACGCACTCTTTCCGATCCTCCACGAGCGTCGCCATCAGGATGGGTCGCTGCTCTCCGGCGGCCAGCAGCAGATGCTGGCGATGGGGCGCGCGTTGATGCACGGCCCCAGCGTGATGCTGCTCGACGAGCCCTCGATGGGGCTGGCGCCCAAGCTCGTGACCGACATCATGCGCATCATCAAGCGGCTCAACGAGGCCGGCACCACGATCCTGCTGGTCGAACAGAACGCGCGTCTGGCATTGCGCCTGGCGCATTACGCCTACGTGATCGAGAACGGCGAGATTCGGATGCAGGGGGCGGCTGCCGAACTTCGCCAGGACGAATCGATCGTGAAGGCCTACCTGGGGGTGGGCGAGTAGCGCAACGCGGGAGGGGAACATGCAGACGAGCCGCGTGATCCATGTCGTCGGCTGTCACGCCGAGGGCGAAGTGGGAGACGTCATCGTGGGCGGCGTGGCACCGCCGCCCGGAGAGACACTCTGGGCGCAGTCGCGCTGGATCGCCCGCGACCGGACCCTGCGTGACTTCATGCTCAACGAGCCGCGCGGCGGCGTCTTTCGCCACGTCAACCTGCTGGTGCCGGCCAGGGACCCCCGCGCGCAGATGGGCTGGATCATCATGGAGCCGGAAGACACGCCGCCGATGTCCGGTTCCAACAGTTTGTGCGTGGTGACCGTGCTGCTCGAGACCGGCATCCTGCCCATGCGTGAGCCGGAAACCCATCTCGTGCTCGAGGCTCCCGGTGGCGTGATAGAAGCCGTGGCGCGCTGCGAGAACGGCCGCGTCCTCGACGTCACCGTGCGCAACCTGCCGGCCTTCGTCGATCAGCGGGACCTGCAACTGGAGGTCCCTGGGCTGGGCACGCTGCGTGTCGACACGGCTTTTGGCGGCGACAGCTTCGTGATCGTCGACGCCGAGGATCTCGGCTTCCGGCTGGTGCCGGACGAGGCGCGGGAGCTGGTCGAAGCCGGTATCCGGATCACCAATGCGGTCAACGAGCAGTTCGGATTCCGCCACCCTGCCAATCCCGATTGGCGGCACGTCTCGTTCTGCCAGATCGCCGCACCGCTGATACGGGAGGGTGACGCCTGGCTGGGACGCAATACGGTGGCGATTCAACCCGGCAAGCTCGACCGTTCGCCTACCGGCACCGGCTGTTCGGCGCGCATGGCGCTGCTGCACGCCCAGGGCAAGCTGGGATTGAACGAGACCTTCATCGGTGAATCGATCATCGATTCCCGTTTTGTCTGCCGACTCGACGGCACGACTCGCGTCGGCGAGGTGGCGGCGGTGACGCCACTGATCCGCGGCCGTGCTTATATCACCGGCACCCACCAGTACACTCTCGATCCACAGGATCCGTGGCCTGGCGGCTACCGGCTCGCCGATACCTGGCCACGAATCGGAGCGCGGTGAAACGCCGGTTCGTCGGAGCGTGGGTCGCGGTCAGGATGTCGCGGGCTCGGGCTGGCGATCGGGCTTGATACGTGGCCGCTCGGCCATGATTCGCCCCAGCCGCTCCAGCGCCAGTTCGAGACGCTCGACCAGGCCCTCCAGCAGCACCCGGCGATCGGCGGCGACATCGCCATGCTCGGCAATGGCCTCGTCCAGGCGCTTGCCGGCCTCGCGAATGCCCTGCGGCTGGCGGCCGTTGGCGCTCTCCTCGAAGCCGCTGGCCAGCGCCCGCAGCAACTGGCGATGGGCACGCCGGATCATGGGATGAGGGGCGTCGTCGAGCCGATCCCGCAGTCGCAGCGTGGCCGTCCCCAGGTCCAGCCCCGTCAAGCCGAGGATGAACAGGTGGCGCTGGTCTTCGGGCAGCATGTCGTCGTGCTGCGCCAACTGCAGTATGCGATCGGCCATGTGGCCACTGAAGCGGGTTTCGGCATCGCGTATGGAACGTCGCCGCAGCTGGTGGATGTCCCGGGAAATGGCGTTGATCAGACGGCGTCGGCGTAGCCGCGTGCCCAGTCCGGGCAGCAGCCGGAAACCCATCACTACGCAGGTCAGGCCGATGATCACCGCCACCGCCCGGTTGGCGAAGCTGTCGAAGGAGAAATCCATGTTGTTGCCGGGCATGGTCAGCAGGATATTGAAGATCGTGAAGGCGAGGCAGTAGCCCATCGTGGCCGGATTGGTCGCGCCCAGGAGCCCCAGGAACAGCGGCGTGCCGAACAGCAGCGCCAGCATCGGGAAACCGTTGGCCTGCGACAGCAGCACGTGGCCGAACAGGAACGCGCTGGGAATGGCGGCGAGCATGCCCTTGTAGAACATCATGGTGATCGCGACCGGATTGTCGCGGCTGGCGAAGAACGACGAGAACAGCGTCCCCAGCAGCATGGCGACCATGGCACTGTTCCAGGCGGTGAGAATCCAGAAGGTGGCCAGCGTGCCGAATACCAGGCCGGAGCGCAGTGCGTTGATGCCGGCGGCGAGATGATCGCGATGCCAGGCCAGCGAGGTCGAACGCAGCTTGTGCGTACCGGGTGACGCAATCGCCTCGCGGGCATCCAGCATCACCATGGCGTGACCGATCGATTCCCGCAGCCCCAGCCGGGCGCGACGGTCCAGCGGTGCCATGCCCGCCTCGTCGCTCTCATGCACGAGGTGGCGAAGTTCCTGTAACTCCTGCCGCGCCTTGGGAACGCCCTTGACATGCTCCGCCTCGCGAAAGCCCTGGGCCACCTGCCGTGCGATCTCGATGCTGCGGGGGTCCAGCTTGTCGGCGTGGTCGTGCAGCATCTGGTGCAGTGCCTGGAGGTTGGCCAGAAAGCGCAGCGTTCGTCGGGTCAGCACGTGGGTCGCACGGATGCGTCCCGGTCCCTCCGGCCCTTCGAAGCGAGCTGCCTGACTGTCCGTCTCCAGCACCGTCAACGGGCCGAGGCTACCTCGCAATGCCTTCTGCATGGCGGGAATGTCGCTGCTCGCCTCCAGGCGCAGGGCGGCATTCTCGAACGCTTCGTTGATGACGGTGTCGGCCTGCGACGCGAGGTGCTTGCCGACTCGCGACGGCCACAGCAGCGAACTGACCAGGGTGGCGCAGATGGCGCCCAGGCCCAGTTCCGATAGTCGCGCCACCGCGATGTCGAAGATACCGCCGGGGGTGCTCCCATTGGATATCACCACGATCAGCATGGCGGTGACGGCCGCCATCAGGCAGCCGTAGGTGTAGTTGTTGCGCCACAGCGAGCCGACGTAGGTGCACAGCATGATCCATAGCGTCAGAGTGATCAGCGCCGGCACTCGGGCCTGGGCGAAAAGCGCCATGATGGCGATGCCCGTCACGGCGCCGATGAAGGTACCGCTGATCTGGCAGATACCTTTCTCGATCACCATGCCGCTCATGGGCCGGATCTGCAGAAAAGCCGCCGAAATCAACGCCCAGTAGGGACGATCGAGATTGAACCAGAGCGCCAGGTAGAGCGCGATCATCATCGCCACGGTGGTCTTGATGGCGAACTTGACCGCCGAGGCATCGGGCATCAGGTAGGTCTTGACGAGCGGCGGCATGGTGCTCACTGCGGCGCTTCGGTTGCGTTCTCGGCCGGCGTCTCGGCGGTCGACTGCGACTGCGCCGTCGGCCGGCGATCGGCGGGCAGGCTGCGCGGGGTGGTGGTGCTGGCGGGCTCACCGGCGGGCTCGGCCGGATGCTCGCCGTCCGCATGCTGAACTCTGACCGTCGCGGTCATCCCGGCGCTGAGCAGAGTGTCGTCAGGAATATGGTCCAGCGTGATCCGAACCGGAATGCGTTGAGCCAGCCTCACCCAGTTGAAGGTCGGCTGGACCTGCGGCAATAGCTGATTGTTGAGCGTGGTGTTGGTGTCGGCGATGCCGCGGCCGATACCGGCCACATGGCCATGCAGATGGGTGTCGCCGTTCATCAGGATGACCTCTGCCGGATCGCCGACATCGATGGAGGACATCTTGGTCTCCTCGAAATAGCCCATGACGTAGTAGGAGTTCGACTGCACCAGCGCCATCACCGGGGTACCGCGAGTCACGTAGTTGCCGGCGGCCAGTTGCAGGTTGAGCACATGGCCGTTGATCGGCGCCACGACGCGAGTGCGCTCCAGATCGAGCTTGGCACTGGCGAGGTCGGCCTGGGCCTGCTTGAGATTGGCGGCGGCGACGCGGCTGTTGATCTGGGCGATCTGGCGATCTTCCGCGCTGATCGACCGGCTGCTCAACTGGTTGCGACGCTGGGCCTCCGTCTGACGCAGCTGGAGGGTGGCCTCGCGGTTCTCGACCGTGGCCTGGGCCTGGTCCAGAGCCGCCTGGTAGCGCGCGGGGTCGATCTCGAACAGGGGGTCGCCCTGGGCGACGAACCCGGTGTCGTTGACATTGAGCGTCCGAACCCAGCCGGAAACGTCGGGAGCGATGGTGACCACCTCCGCGCGCACCCGGGCATCACGCGTCCACGGCGTGAAGAGGTAGTAGTTCCATAGCCAGATGCCGGCGGCCACGGCGATCGCGACGACGACGAGGGTCATGAGGATACGTAGCGAATTGCGCATCAAGTACTCTCGAGCAGGAAGGAGAACAGAAAAGTGATACCGGCAGTGAACAGCACGAACAGCGAGACATCGAACCAGGCTTCGTACCAGAGCGCACGCTGTCCGACCATCCAGTGCAGCAATGAGCGCAGGACGATGGTCGCGATGAAGCCGAACAGGGCATAGATCAGCAGAGGACTGATGAAGATCCCGCCGACGGCGATTTCCTGTAAACCCATATTTTCCCTGTGGCGGTGGCGTGACGAACGGATAATATTAGCACGCTACTGAAATCGTTGTCAGAGACATGAGCGTCGCGGCTACCGAGCAGTCTAGCTGGAAACCGAGGTACCGAGCACCAACCGGCGATGTTCGACGTCGCTCGATCGCCCGGCTCGTCGAGCGATAGTCGGTGAAGCGGTCGTGGTCGGCCTCTCAAGCCTCGTCGAGCGCCGGGGGCGCCAGCGCCACCGCAGGCAGATGGCAACATCGATTGCGACCTTCTGCCTTGGCCCGGTAGAGCGCACGGTCGGCCCGCATCATCAGGCTCTTGAGGCTATCGTTCTCGTGACGCTGGGTCAGGCCGATGCTCAGCGTCATCGACAGCGTGACGGCGTCGTTCACCACCAACGGAGTGTCGGCAACGGCGGCGCGCAAGCGTTCGGCCATCAGCGCGACGGCTTCCGGGGACATGCCGGAGAGCACCACGGCGAACTCCTCGCCACCGATGCGCCCGAGCAGGGCATCCTCCTGCATCAGCTCATCGAGCTGGCGGGCCAGCGCGCACAACGCCTGATCTCCCACCGGATGACCATATTCGTCGTTGATCCGCTTGAAGTGGTCGATGTCGATCAACAGCACGCTCAGTGGGGCGTTCCGGTCCCGGCGCAGCCGCTTCACCGCGGCACGCCACAGGGCACGCCGGTTGTGGAGGCCGGTCAGGGCATCGGTGGAGGCCAACTGATGCAGCTTGTGCTCCATCGCCTTGCGACGGGTGATGTCGAGGCTCCAGATCAGCCACGCCGACTGCGCATGGATGTGCAGTGGTCTCGCGCTCAGCAGGGCCCAGTAAGGCGCGCGAGGCGCCAGCCTGACCTCCAGCTGATGCACGGTCTCCCCGCGGCTCAGGCGCGCGACGAGTTGTCGATAGTCATCGCCATTCTCGAACAGGGTCTCGAGATGGAACTCCTCGGCTCGCCGGGTATCCGTCTGGGTCAGCAGGTCCTCGCTGATGTAGAAGATCCGGCGCTGGTCGGCGCTGATCAGGGTGACGTCACTCGGCGTCGAGTCAAGAATCGTGCGCAGTAGCGCCTCGCGTTCGTGCAGCAGGCGCGTGCGACTCCGGACGCGCCGCTCCAGCGAGCTGTTGAGCGCCTGCAGCTCCTCGGCGAGATGACGAGAGCGCCGCTGCGAACTCAGGATGCGCAATGCCAGGATGAGGCAGCCGCAGGCCAGCAGCACCAGGGTGACGGTGAGCCAGTGGAACGTTCGCTGCAGCGATTGGCGTTCCCAGTCGAGTTGCGCCGCGACCGCGATATTGGAGACGACGATCAGCTCGTGCGCCGGACGCAATTGCCTCGGCAACTCGGCCAGCATGTCGGCGGCCACGCGCCTTGCGCCGGCCTGGTCGTGCCAGTCCAGCCGCTGCATCCAGCCCGCGCTGAGCGAGTCGAGATGGGCGATCGTCCGGTGTACTTCGGGCCTGGGTTGCGGCAGATAGTCGAAGACACGGCTGTGGCGGAAAGGGTCGAGGGTATTGCGCATGACGCCCAGGCGCAGGATCAACGCGGCAGCACCTGTCTGGCCCTCCTCGACGGCATGGGCGGTGTCGAGCAGGCGCTGGATCTCCGAGCGCAACTGATAGCTCTGCCACACCTCGGTGTGCAGGCCGGGCGAGGCGTAGTCATCGCCTTTCTCCGAGATCAGCTTGAGCCCCGCCAGCGCGGCGACGATCATCGTCCCGGCCAGCGCGATCAACAGCATGACCGGCCAGCGTCGGCCCTTGCCGGCTCCGATGGCGTCTGATCCGCTCACTGGAGCTGTAGTTCGCTCAGCTGCCATACGGTGCGGCTGTAGTAGGTGCGTTCGTGGAGTTCGGGATAGTCGCTATAGGGATACATGACGACCAGCGGCCCATAACGGTCGACGGCGAGGTAGTGGCCGTTGCGGCGATAGGCGACGACGGGATCGTAGTTCTCCAGGTCCGAACGGGGAATGATGTCGCTGTAGTCGTCGAGACCCACGGCGAGCATCCTGCCGGGCGCGGCGATCGACTGGCTCCGCAGCAGGACGTTGATCGACACTCCCGACCAGCGAGCTTCGGGATCGCTGGTGTCGGGGATCGAGCCCGTCACTTCGCGGCTGGGCAGCGCCTCCAGGCTCGTCAGCGTGAACGACGCCAGCACCCGGCCGTGGGGATCGACGAGCGTCAACAGCGGCATATCCCTGGGGTAGGGCGGCTCGTCCGCTTGCGCCGCCAATGACGATATCGCGATCAGTATGCCGACGATGAGTGGTCGCAACATGATGGCTTTTCCCGGGCTTTCTTGTGTTATCGGCGTGGCGACGGTTTTCTGGACCGCCCTCGTGCCTTCGCCGCCCCGCCTCAGGCGTTGGCGTCGGCGACCAGGACACGGGAGAACTTGACGATCTCGTCGCGGCGATCGTCCCATCCCAGATGATGCCAGAAGCGGTGCGCCTGGTGATTGTCCGCCAGGGTGTCGAGATGCACCTTCTCGATACCGGCCGCCAGCAGTGCCGTCAGGCAGCGATCGACCATCGCTCGTGCCAGCCCCAGGTGGCGATAGTCCGGGTCGACCATGACATGCTGCAGATAGCCGCGACGGCCGTCGTGTCCCGCCATGGCGCAGCCCACGATGCCGTCCCCGACGGCCGGTCGCGCAACGAAACTCAGGCCGGGATTGCGCGCGAGATAGCGCTGCGTCGCCGCGTAGCCATCGGCGCTGCGGAGCACCACCCCCGGGGTACGCGACATCATGGCGGCGAAGTCCGGGTGATCGTCGATGGTCATGGGCAGGATGTCGGGCATGGGACTGGAGTTCATGGCGCGGGCCTCGATCTACGGTGGCGGCTGAAGCGAATATTGATGACGGCCAGCCCGGCGACGACCATGGCGCCGCCGGCCATCTTGTTGATACCCAGCGGGTCGTCGAGCAGCCATACGCCGAGGATGACGGCGAAGACCGGCATCAGCAGGGTCAGCGGTACGACGCGGCTGACGGGGTGCTTTTGCAGGAGCCGATACCAGAGTCCGTAGGCGGCGATCGATGACATCAAGGCGGTGTACACGACCGCACCCCACCCGGCCAGGCCGGCGTTCTGCAAGGCGTGCCACTGGTCGTCCTCGAAGAGCCAACTGCCCGTCGCGACCAACGGTATCGCGAACAGCGAGATCCAGCCGGTCATGGTCAACGGGGCGATCGGTGGCGCGAGCTTGATGATCATGGTCGAGACGGCCCAGAACAGGGCGCTGGCGAGCAGCAGGGCAGTCGAGGCTGGCGGCGGCAGGGATGGGCCCCCGGCCAGCACCACGACACCGCCGAAGGCGAGGATCAGGCCGAAGATTCGGCGCGGGCCGAGCTTCTCCTTGAGAAAGATCGCGGCCAGCAGCGTCGCGAAGGGTGTCCCCATCTGCACCAGCAGCGCGCCGGTACCGGCTTCCGCATGCTGCAGGCCGAGAAACAGCAGCGGAAAATGCAGGCCGCCAAAGGTGACGGCCAGCACCAGGAGCCAACCGAGCTGCTGGCGCGAGATGCGAGTGAACGGCACGATCAGCACGGCGACCAGCATGAAGCGGAGTACCGTCACCAGCAGCGGCGGCAGATCCTCGATACCAAGCTTGATCACGATGATATTGAAAGCCCAGATGGCAATGATACCCAGGCCGATCAGCAAGTCCTTCAGGGGCACGTGCAGTACTCGTCATTGGAAGGGGGCGTCGACGAAGGCGCCGGATGGCCCATTGTCTCAGCGGCTCTCGCGAGAGCAAGAGTATTTTGAGATGTCGTCTTCCACGGGGCTTCGGCGCTTCGCCGGTCGGCGTAATCTGCGTTTCTCAGCTCGGGGAATGCGCTACTCTACGCAAAATCGACCGATTCTTCGTCGCCAGGTCGGGAATCTTCGCACTCGAGAGCCAACCCATGATCAAGGGAATCATCTTCTGCGTCTGCTTTCTCTTCGCCCAGCTGTTCGTGCTGTCCTATATCGACCATCGCCACGGAAGCGGCGAATCCGTGACGCGTCAGGCGGTCGCGGCGCAGAACAACCAGCGTCAGCGCGACGAGGAGGAGCAGGCTTGACGATCAGTCTCGCGACCCGGGGGGGAAGGGCATGCTGTCCCGAGCGTTGATTCCCGCCGCGTGGCTGGCGTCGATGCTGCTCACCATGCCGGCCTGGGCGGAAGCGCCGACTCGCCACGCTCTGGTCCTCGACAATGGCCAACGCACGCACACGATTCGGATCGAGGTCGCCGAGACCCCGCAGCAGCGCTCGAGAGGCCTGATGGAGCGCGATTCGCTTCCTGTCGACGCCGGAATGCTGTTCCTCTACGGCGCCGAACAGCCGGCGACGAGCGCCTACTGGATGTACCGGACGCGAATTCCGCTGGATATCGCCTTCATCGACGAGGGTGGCGTGATCCGTTCGCTGAGGACCATGTCTCCCTGCCGCGCCGAAGCGTCGAGCCGATGCCCCGTCTACCCGGCGGGGGCGCGCTTTCGCGCCGCGCTGGAGGCCAATGCCGGCTACTTCGCCGAACGCGGGATCGAGGTCGGCGATCGTGTCGAGCTCGCACCCTGGATCGAGTCGCCGTGAAATGCATTCGCTTCCGGCATGAGGCATGCCGATAATGGTGAAGGGTAGGCGGCCCATCGGCTTTGGAACACGGCAAAAGCGCATGGTGACGGTGTCCGTGGGTTGACCGATGGGTCAAGCCCGCTCCCTGGGGATGAGCTTCCCCGCGCCACGACGGTTTTGCCGGTCAAAAACTCGCTATATGATGGCGCGCCGTCGGGGATAAGTTATGTTGCAATGGGTAAGTCACGGGCACGGTGCGATCTGAATCACACCCTGACGCACGCCGGCCGGCCTGTTGTCTTCGCGATCGGAACGCCGATCAACACAATAAACGGGAAAAATTCGAGGTATGCGCATGAAACGCCACGCATTAACCGCAGCCGTTCTCTCCTCCGCCCTGATGGGCGCCCTGTCGATCTCCACGCCAGCCATGGCGCAGGATCAGCAATACATCACCATCGGTACCGGCGGTCAGACCGGGGTCTATTACGTCGTCGGTCAGTCCGTCTGCCGGATGGTCAATCGCAGCGCCGAGGAGAGCGGCATTCGGTGCAACGCACCGTCCACCGGTGGTTCCGTTGCCAATATCAACGGCATCAAGTCCGGTGAGCTGAACATGGGGGTGGCGCAGTCGGACGTGCAGTACAACGCCTACAACGGCAAGGCGCAGTTCGACCAGCCGATGGAGAACCTGCGTTCGGTCTTCTCGCTCCACGGCGAGCCGTTGACCATCCTGGCGCGCAAGGATGCCAACATCCAGTCGGTGCAGGACCTGAAGGGCAAGCGTGTCAATATCGGCAACCCGGGGTCGGGTCAGCGCGCCACCATGGAAGTGCTGATGGACGCCGAGGGGTGGGACACCAGCGTCTTCTCGCTCTCCTCCGAGCTCGGTGCCGCCGAGATGGCCTCCGCGCTGGCTGACAACAACATCGATGCCATGGCCTACGTGGTCGGTCACCCCAATGGCGCCATCCAGGAAGCGACCACCACCGTCGCCTCCAACCTCGTCCCGTTGAACGACGATGCCGTCAAGGGGCTGGTCGACGAGTTCCCCTACTACAGCATGTCCACCATCCCGGGTGGCATGTACGAGGGCAACCCGGACGACGTCGAGACCTTCGGTGTTCGCGCGACCTTCGTGACCTCCGCCGACGTCGACGACGAAGTCGTCTATCAGACGGTCAAGGCCGTGTTCGACAACTTCGATCGCTTCAAGCGTCTGCACCCCGCGTTCGCCAACCTGACGCCGGAAGACATGATCAGCCAGGGCCTTTCCGCCCCGCTGCATGACGGTGCCAAGCGCTACTACAAGGAGCAGGGCTGGCTGTAATGGCCCGACGCCATTCTCGATAGAAGGCGTTGACACTCTGGCGCGGCGGTTGTCTGCAACCGCCGCGCCGTTGGATGGAATCCCCGCGACGGTGATCGTCGCATCGAATCAAGCGTGAACCGATGTCGTGTCGACGTCGGTCCACTCACCGGCCGCCAAGGGCGCCGGGCCCTTTCTCGAGTGAGAGAGTAGGGGGCACTGTTTTGCACAACAGCGAACGGAACGCCGAGGGCGAGATATCATCGCAAGGCGGACAGGCCTCGATGGCGTGGCGCTCCGGAGCCCTGTGGCGCAACCATTCGCTCGCGCAGGCAACGATTCCGTGTTTCCTCACGTCAGGATCTGCTCATGACCGATAACAAGACTTCCGGCCCCGATCAGGCCAAGCTGGAAGAACTGGCCGCGACCGATACCGGTGGTCGCAAGTTGACCGGAACGCCCAACCGCATCCTGCTCGGTGTGGCGGCGCTGTGGTCGCTGTTCCAGCTCTGGATCGCTTCGCCGCTCCCCTTCATCGTCGGGTTTGGCGTCTTCAGTGCCACCGAGGCACGCTCCATTCACCTGGCTTTTGCGGTTTTCCTGGCCTTCATGGCTTACCCGGCGTTCAAGCGCTCGCCACGAGAGCGCATGCCGATCCTCGATTGGGTGATGGCCTTGGTCGGGGCGTTCTGTGCGTCCTACCTCTACTTCTTCTACGCCCAGCTATCGCAGCGCCCCGGTGCGCCGATTCTGCAGGACGTGATCGTCGGTGTGGTGGGGATCGTGCTGCTGCTCGAGGCGACACGCCGAGCGCTCGGCCCGCCGCTGATGATCATCGCGCTGATCTTTCTGGTCTATTCCCTGGCGGGGCCCTACATGCCAGGGATCCTGGCCCACCGTGGCGTCAGCTTCTCCGGGCTGGTCAACCATCAGTGGCTGACCACGCAAGGGGTGTTCGGCATCGCGCTGGGGGTCTCCACCAGCTTCGTCTTCCTGTTCGTGCTGTTTGGCGCACTGCTCGACAAGGCCGGCGCCGGCAACTACTTCATCAAGGTGGCGTTCTCGCTGCTGGGGCACTACCGCGGTGGCCCGGCCAAGGCCGCCGTCGTCTCTTCCGGCCTCACCGGCCTGATTTCCGGCTCTTCGATCGCCAATACCGTGACCACCGGCACCTTTACCATTCCGATGATGAAGCGCGTCGGTTTCAGCGCTACCAAGGCAGGGGCGGTCGAGGTCTCCTCGTCCGTCAACGGCCAGATCATGCCTCCGGTGATGGGCGCGGCCGCGTTCCTGATGGTCGAGTATGTCGGCATTCCGTATATCGAGGTGATCAAGCACGCCTTCGTCCCCGCCGTGATCTCCTATATCGCGCTGCTGTACATCGTCCATCTCGAGGCGCTCAAGGCGGGCATGCAGGGGCTGCCCAGCGGTAACCCGCAGCGGCCCTGGCTCAACAAGATCCTGGGCTTCCTGACCGGGCTGGTCGGCATCATGGCGCTGGCATTCGCCGTCTACTACGGCATCGGCTGGCTCAAGCCGGCGCTGGGCGATTCGGCTTCCTGGGTCATCGCCCTGGGCGTTGGCGCCGTCTATATCGCACTGCTGAAGATTGGTTCGCACTATCCGGAACTGGAAGTGGACGACCCCTCCCAGGAGATCACCCAGCTGCCGCGCACCAAACCCACGGTGATGGTGGGGTTGCACTACATCCTGCCGGTGATCGTGCTGGTGTGGTGCCTGATGGTGGAGCGCCTGTCGCCGGGCCTGTCGGCGTTCTGGGCCACCGCCTTCATGATCTTCATCATCCTGACGCAACGCCCGGTCGACGCTTTCTTCCGTGGCAAGAGCGAGCTGGCCAGCGACATCAAGCGTGGTGGCATGGATCTGTGGGACGGACTGATCGATGGCGCCCGCAACATGATCGGCATCGGTATCGCCACTGCGACCGCGGGGATCATCGTCGGCGCCGTCGCGCAGACGGGGGTTGGGCTGGTGCTGGCGGATCTGGTCGAAACGCTGTCGATGGGCAACCTGCTGCTGATGCTGCTGCTCACCGCGGTGCTCAGCCTGATTCTGGGCATGGGGCTGCCGACCACCGCCAACTATATCGTGGTTTCCGCGCTGCTGGCGCCGGTGATCGTGCAACTGGGCGAACAGAACGGGCTGATCGTGCCGCTGATCGCGGTCCACCTGTTCGTGTTCTACTTCGGCATCATGGCCGACGTCACGCCGCCGGTGGGGCTGGCCTCGTTCGCGGCGGCGGCGATCTCCGGCGCGGATCCGATCCGCACGGGCTTCCAGGCGTTCTACTACAGCTTGCGGACCGCGGCGCTGCCCTTCCTGTTCATTTTCAACACCGATCTGCTGCTGATCAATGTCGACTGGCTTCACGGGATCGTGATTTTCATCGTGGCGACGGCCGCCATGCTGATCTTCGCAGCGGCGACGCAGGGATTCATGCTGGTCAGGAGCCGCTGGTACGAGAGCCTGCTGCTGCTGCTGATTGCCTTTTCCCTGTTCCGCCCCGGTTTCTGGATGGACATGGTCGATGCGCCCTATGAAGAGGTGCCACCGGCTCAATTCGAGCAGGCGCTGGGGGAGATCGGCCCTGATGGCCACCTGATGACGCGGATCGAGGGGCTCGATGCCTATGGCGCGCCGACCAGTTTCGTGATTCAGGTGCCGGCGACGGAGGGCGAGACCGGGGCCGAGCGGCTGCAGAGCCTGGGCCTACATCTGATGCAGGAAGATGGCAAGATGCTGGTGGACATGACCGATTTCGGCAGCCAGGCGGAAAAGCTGGGCTTCGACTTCGATCAGCAGATCGTCTCGGTGCGTATCCCCAGGTCGCAGTTGCCGAAAGAGCTGATGTGGATTCCGGCGCTGCTGCTGTTCGGGCTGGTCGTGATGCTCCAGCGGCGTCGCCGCGGACCCAAGGACGGCAAGTCCGAGCACCTGGCGACCGCCTGACGCCGCGTCGCGTCCGTGTCAACATGACGGCCGTCTCTCGCGAGGCGGCCGTTTTCGTGGCGAGGCGTCATCGCGCCGTCAATGCATGACGACATCATGACCGGAAGTGAGGTGAACGTGAGCTTTCCCGACGCATCCATCGATTATCGCCGCCACCCCGAGTGCTACCGGATCGGTCATGGCGAGCGTGGCGTCTTTCATGTCCAGCCCTACAAGGACGAGCTGCTGCCGCTGTGGGCAATTCGCAACGAAGCCGATGCCAGACAGGCGATCGAAGACTTGAGCGCCAGATACAGGGCCTATCGCGAGCAGGACGATTTTGTCGGCATGGACATGGCGCGGAAATATCTACAGATGGGCTATACCCGGGCCCGGCGCTATGCGCGCTACCCCGGCGGGCGCAAGAAAGATGCCGACGGTAGCCTACGCCAGCCCGGCAATGCCGACCCGGAGAAGGCACGTATCGCCGAGCGCTATCAAGTGGCGCTCGACGCGGTACGCAGCGATGATGCCTATCTGCGTGCCAAGCGCGACTATCAACGCCGCCGCAAGGCGGACAGGCGTCGATGACAGGCCGCCCATGGGCGGCATTACCCGTGTGTTTTCTGACAGGAGCCCCTTCGTGCCAACGCTTTCTGCGATTTATCGCTACCCGATCAAGTCGACCGCGGGGGCGTCCCTGCGCCATGCGCGGGTCGAGGAGGAGGGCGTTGTCGGCGATCGCCGCTTCATGGTGGTCAAGCCTGACGGCACCTTTATCACCGCCCGAACCCATCCCGGGCTTCAGCGAGTCCGGGCGCAGTTCGACGGCGAGCGGCTGACCCTGACCCATGACGCCCTGCCCCCGGTGGACGTGGCTCGCGAGGAGTTCTCGGGCCACCCCTTCGATACCCAGGTCTGGGCCGATCCCTTCACCGCCACCACCACTCACACCTCGCTCGACGAATGGTTCAGTGACGTCGCCGGCGAACCGGCGCGGCTGCTCTGGCTGGGGGAGCGGTCATCGCGCTATCGGGACACGATCGGGGTGAGAGTCAGTTTCGCCGATGGCTATCCGTTGTTGCTGATCTCCGAGGCCTCGCTGGAGGATCTCAACGCCCGCACCGACGGCACGCACGTGATGGCGCAGTTCCGGCCCAACCTGGTCGTCGCCGGCACCGTGCCCTACGCCGAGGACGGCTGGAAGCGCATTCGCATCGGCGAGGTGACATTTCGTGTCGATGCGCCCTGCGCTCGCTGCGCCATGGTGACGGTCGATCCGGCCCGGGGCGAAAAACGTCGCGACAAGGAGCCGTTGAAGACGCTGGCGAGCTATCGACGCGGCGACAAGGGAAAAGTCTTTTTTGGCCAGAATCTGGTGGCGGAAAACCGGGGAGAGGTCCGCCTGGACGATGCCATCGAAGTGCTGGAAACGAGCCGTTGAGACGACCCGTCGAGGTGAACCGGGGATGAACCTGTCATGAATTGAAGATGAACGTAGTCTTCCGGTAACGTTCAGATAACCTGAACTGTCGACCGGATGAGTATCGTTCATTTTCACGCAAGGTTATCGATCAAATTGTTACATTAGTTTTTATTAAATATTCGATGTGTCCGAGCGGGTGACCGACAAGCGGCCATCCGCATGATGGCGCCTTTCATCCAGCGTTAATCCGCCATTCACCGCCCGTTCAGACTCGCCGCCGAAAGCCGCTCGAATCGGGGTGACACTCTGGACAGCAGCATGGCCGCTAGCCCTCTCTGCATGTAACGGCGTGTGAGTGCCGATGTCTGGCCGGCATTCCTGAATCAACATTCAATCACCTCGCGTTACAAAATTTGCTGTCGGCAAATCACTTTTTGCTTGCCCGCACCTACCCCTCCGCCTTACGACTTTAAGCGAAGCCTACGCCTTTGGTCTCATGGCTGCTCCCAACCGTCATCGAGTCGTCGGCAAGGCCGGGAAATTTCGAGTTTTCGTTTATCCGTCACGCAATGGCGTCAGTCGACTCAAAAGCCATGATGGCGCTGAACGACGACCCGCCATTGGTCATCTAGGGGTGTTAGACATGCAATTCTTCGATCGTCTGCTGCTTGAAAACCGCGCCTGGGCCGCCGGCATGAAAATGGCCGATCCAGGTATCTTCGAACGTCTGCATGAGGGGCAGGCGCCCGCCGCGCTGTGGATTGGCTGCTGCGACAGTCGCGTACCGGCGGAGCAGATCTGCAACGCCAAGCCCGGTGAGCTGTTCATTCACCGCAATATCGCCAACCTGGTGCACGAGGACGATGCCAATGTATCGAGCGTCCTGGAGTTCGCCATCAACGCGCTGAAGGTGGATCACATCATCGTCTGTGGCCACCGTGGCTGCGGCGGTATCCAGGCGGCGGTGAGCGGTGGTGACGCCCTGCAGGCCTTGCCGTACGTCGACCAGCACCTGGGCCAGGTCAAGCAGCTGGTCGCCGAGCGCGAGGAAGAACTCGGGCGTTTCTCTCAGTTGAGCGAGAAGGTCGACCATGTCGTCGAGCTCAACGTCATCGCGCAGATCGAGCGACTGTCGACCATGTCACTGGTCACCGACAGTTGGCAGGCGCGCAAGGCGCCGAGTCTGCACGGATGGGTCTACGACCTGGCGAGTGGGCACCTGGAAGAGGTCTATCGTCGCGAGCCCGATTGGGCGGAAGGTGCTTCCGCCGAACCGAGCTGGCAGCGCGCTGCCGCCGGGTGAGCCGACACTTACCGCTGTGACTCATGGACTCGAGGACACGACAATGACACAAACGACACGATCGGCACCGTCGACCCACACGGCATCGAATCGGCATGACCGGCCCACCACGCTCTCCCTACGCCACCTCTCGCGGGACATCCCTGCCGGTATCGTGGTCTTTCTAGTGGCGATTCCACTCTGTCTGGGGATCGCTTTGGCCTCGGGGGCACCGCCCATTGCCGGGCTGGTGGCCGGCATGGTCGGCGGGCTGGTGGTGACGATGTTCAGCGGTTCGGCGCTCAGCGTCAGCGGTCCGGCGGCCGGCCTGACCGTCATCGTGCTGGATGCGATCGAACAGTTGGGCAGCTTTTCCGCTTTCCTGATCGCGGTGGTGCTGGCCGGCGCGCTGCAACTGCTGATGGGGGTCTTCAAGCTGGGCCGGATCGGCGCCTTCGTGCCGACCTCGGTGATCAAGGGCATGCTGGCCGGCATCGGCCTGATCCTGGTGCTGGGGCAATTCCCGATGGCGCTGGGACATCCGCTGGAGGACATGCCCTCGATCACCGAACCGGTCGCCCTGTTCAGCGGCATCTCGCCGCTGGCCACGCTGATCGCGCTGTTCAGCCTGGCGCTGCTGGTGCTGTGGGAACAGCCGGTGATCAAGCGGCACCGGGCACTGGCATTGATCCCGGGGCCGCTGCTGGTGGTGCTCGGCAGTATCGCCATCGATCGCCTGGTGGGCGGCGCGATGCCCGGCTGGGCGCTGGGAGCGGGGCACCACATCGATCTTGGCGGTCTGTCCGGACCCTCGGAGCTGATCGCCCAGATGACACGTCCCGATCTCGGTGCGCTGGCCAATCCGGCGGTCTATACGGTCGCCATCACCATCGCCATCATCGCCAGCCTCGAGACGCTGTTGAGCCTGGAGGCCATCGACAAGCTCGATCCGCTCAAGCGGCACTCGCCGCCGCACCGCGAATTGAAGGCCCAGGGCATCGGCAACATGGTGTGCGGGCTGGTCGGGGCGCTGCCGGTCACCGCGGTGATCGTGCGCAGCTCCGCCAACGCCAATGCCGGCGGACGTACCCGGCTGTCGAGCCTGATTCACGGCGGGCTGCTGCTGGTGAGCGTGGCGTTTCTGGCGGTTTGGCTCGAGCTGATTCCCCTGGCGACGCTAGCGGCGATCCTGCTGCACACCGGCTACAAGCTGGCCAAGCCGGCACTGTTCATGGAGCAGTATCGCGAAGGCATGCGTCGCTTCATTCCCTTCACCGTGACGGTGGTCACGATTCTCGCCACCGACCTGCTGATGGGCGTACTGGTGGGACTGGTCTGCAGCCTCTACTTCCTGCTCCAGTCCGGCTACCGCTCGGCCATCACCTGCACCCGGCGCGGCGAGCACATGCTGCTGAAGTTCCAGCAGGATGTGTCGTTTCTGAACCGTGAGGAGATGCGCCAGTGTCTCGACGCCGTACCGGACAACGGCGAACTGATCATCGATGCCCGCGGGGCGAACTACATCGATCCTGACATCCGCGAGGACATCGACCGATTCGTCGACAATGCGGCAGCACGCGGGATCGTGGTGGAGCTGCGTGACGTGGAAGGCACCAACGGCACCTTCGGCCATGTCGAATCGCCTCCCGGCGCCGCTCACGCGGTCTGATCGATGGCCGGTGCGTCCGGCAGTGACCGCCGCGCCTCTGAAGAGGCGCGGCGGTTTGCGTTTCAGCGGTCCGGTATCACTGGCCTCGCCCTGTCATGTCGACGCCCCGGCTTGCCCGGTACCGAGTGTCGAGCGACCATCGCGGGTCAGAGCGGCTTGCGCAGATAGACGCGCTTCAGCCCGAGCTCTTCGGCGCGATGCGTCTCCATGTAGCCGTAGCGTCGGTAGATCGCCAGATTCTCGTGCATCAGCTCCTGGGTGTAGAGCGTGATGTCGCGAAAGCCCAACTGGCGAGCGCGGGCTTCCGCGAACTCCAGCAAGATCCGGCCGAAGCCGCGGCCCTGGGCGGACGAGCTGACCGCCACGTTGTCCAGCAGCAGGGTGTCGGGCTTGGGGATCAGCACCAGCAGGCCGACGATCTCGCCGCCGGCCTGCAGCAGGTTGACGTAACCGGCATCGATATAGCGCGCATAGCGCTTGTCGTCGATGTCCTGTATCGGCCCCGGCGTCTTGCCGATGCGGGCGATGTAGTGGCCGTAGGCGTCGCGGACCAGCGCTTCCACCACGCTCAAGTCCTCGGCGGTGGCCACACGCAGCCTGGCATTCGTCGGGTTCATCGGCGCTCCTTGTCAAACCGGGTATCGCAGTCGTCGGCGCCCAGTTGCATGACCTCGGTCGGCGCGCCCTCGGCGTCGAGTTTCACCTGGCCGATACCGGCGCGATTCCACAGTCGCTCGCCTTTCGCGCTGCGCTCGGGGCGGTAGGGTTCGATCAGCATGCGGCGGCGCTTGGTGAGCCAGTTGAGCGGCGACCAGGGCGCATAGAGCCAGCGATTGAGGCGGTCGAACCCGTCGAGCAGGGTATCGGGAAAGGTATTCTTGAGACCGCTGCTGGTGATCTGCCACATCTGGGGGCTGTTGCGGCGCTGGCGAATGGTGATCGCATAGACGAAGGAGTAGTGGACGTCGCCGGAGAGGATCACGTAGCGCTGCGGGGTGCGACTATGGCGCAGGATGTTGAGCATGGTACGGGCAGCCCCGGGGTGTGCCATCCAGTTCTCGGCGTCGACCAGCAGCGGCTTGCCGAACCAGGTGAACAGGCGCTGGATGCCCTCGATCAGCTTGACGCCGAAGATCGGGGCCGGCGACACGATGATGACCGATGGTTCCCCGAGCAACGCCTGCTGGAACTCGCTCAGTGCTTCCCAGTCCATCAATCCCGAGGGACGGTGGCGCTTGCGCTCGCTGCGCCAGCGTCGGGTGCGCGTATCCAGCACCACCAGGCGAGGCGTCGAGTCGATGGTGTAGCCCCAGCCGGTGAAGCGCAGCAGCCGGGTCACCAGTTGGTCGTGCAGTTGGCAGTCGAAGCCGCTGTCACCGGTGGCGGAGTCCAGCCACTCGCGGCTGGCGCGCAGCGGCTCGGCCAGTCCATCGGGATCGTTGCCCCAGCCCTGGCAGAACAGGTAAGCGATCAGGGCATTGCCCACGATCCGGCGCGAGAAGGGATGGTCGTAGACCGCGGCTTCCCAGGCGGCGGAGAGGTTCCAGTCGTCGGTGACGTCGTGGTCGTCGAAGATCATCAGCGTGGGCAGGTGGGCGAGCAGGCGTGCCACCCCCGGCAGCCCGGTGACGAACGCATCGATATGCCGCTGCTCCCGGCGATAGCGGTCCTGCTCCTCCGCGCTGAGGCGGGGCGGCTCGACCTCGATCAGCCGCCATGGAGTGGGCGACCAGACCAGCAGGTACATCGCCATCACCTCGGCGAAGGTGATCAGGTGGTTCTCGGCGCTGGCGGTGGTGAAGATCGGCTTGCGCACGCCACCGAAGAACTTCTCGCGCAGCGCCTCGGTGGAGCGGATCGCCGGCAGCAGTTCGTCCCGATGATAGTAGGTCTCGTCGCGGGCATAGAGCTCGCGGCCGCTGGCAATGTCCGTCCCTTCCAGGCATTCGTCGTGGAGGCCGAGGCGGGCGATCAACGCATGGATGGCGGCCAGCATCGGGCCGGCGACGTCGTCGGCGTAGATCTGGTCACCGGTCAGCAGCAGTGCCGCCGGCCTGGCGGCGGCGTCGTCGTGGCAGCCGTCCAGCCAGCGGTCGGCGCGTGCCAGGCCGTCCCCGCTGGCGTGGTGGGGTTTGCGACAGGAGCCATGAAGCAGATTGTCGTGACGCGAGCGCAGCACCAGCGTGGGGAGCGGCTCGTTGCCGTAGCACAGCGCCTGGCCCCAGTCGCCGGTCGAGCACCATTCGGATTCGCCACGATAGGCGAGGTCGTAGGCGATGCGGACATCCTGGGGCAGGGCCGCATCCAGCTCGAGGTCGATCAGATGGAGGTGGGCGTGGGTGCCCACTTCGACCCGGGTGGTTGCTGCGGCCAGCGGGTGTGTCCATGACGCAGCGGCGGTGGTCAGGGTCAGCTGGAGCTCGAGCGGGCGTGATGCGGCCAGCCACAGCACCAGCCGCCGCGGCGCCGCCCGGCGGAGTATCGGCCCGGCCAGGATGTCGGGGAGGTCGTCTGACAAGTCGCGGTTCCTGAAAGTCTCGATGGGCCAAGCATACTTCAGTCGTGGCTCCCGGCCACGCCCCCGGTGAGGATCCATCGCTGTACGTTCAGCGCCGTCGCTTGAGCGTCCTGTCGATCACGTCCAGTCCTGGCGTATAGTCGCCACGGGCCGCCTGCAGGGCTCTCGCCAGCGCCTGCTCGGCGACCCGGTCGTGGTCCTGGGGCAGCGAATTCACCTTGCAGGGCAGGAAGTCGAGCAGCCGGTCGTCGCCGAAGGTGGCCAGACGCAGGTCGGCCGGGGGGGCGCCGTCCGCGAGCAGCACGTCGAGCAGACCCTCCATCAGGGTGTAGGAGGCGGTGACGATGGCGTCCGGCAAGCCGTCGTCATCCAGCAGTCGTTGGATCAGCCGGGCGCCGCTATCGCGGTCGTAGCGCTCTCCGCTGAAGCAGCGGGGATGGCACCTGGGCTCGCTGGCCAGGGCATCCAGAAACCCGCGCCGCCGCTCGGCGCTGATCGAGAGATCCGGGACGGCATCCAGCCACACCACGTGGGTCACGTCGTCGGCCAGCACCGAACGGGTCAGCATCTCGCCGGCGGCGCGACCGTTGGTCACGATATTGACGAAACGCTCGGGATCCAGCGGTCGGTCGATGGCGATGATCGGCAGTCCCTGAGCCAATAGCTCGACGTAGAACGGATCCTGGGGGCTCAGGCTGCTGGCGACCAACAGCACGTCGCAGCGCTGGGCGCGCAGGGACCTGGCGACCTCGCGCTCGCTCTGCGGGTCGTCGTCGGAACCGGCGATCAGCAACTGGTAGCCCTGCCGGCGCGCACCATGCTCGAGACGTTTGGCCAGCCGTGCATAGCTGCCGTTCTCCAGATCCGGCACGATCAGGCCGAGGGTGCGGCTGTCGCCTCCCCGCAGTGCGGCCGCCTGGGCATCGATTCGATAGTCGTGGGCATTGGCGATGGCCAGCACCCGTGTCACTGTGGCATCGCTGATGCGTCTTGCTTTGGCCTGGCCGTTGAGGACATAGCTGGCGGTCGTGCGGGAGACGCCGGCCAGTCGGGCGATATCGGCAAGCTTCATGCAAGGCTCCTGCAAGGCTCATGGGAGGGGGCGGCGCATTTTTCACGGTCTGAACGATACCGCGTCGGGCCCTGGCGGCCCAGTCTGATTTCGGCGACCGTGATGCCGGCCATGGCGTGAGGCGAAGGTCTAGCTTGCCAAACCGGTCGCCAGCGGAGAGCATTGGCACCATTGAGGTGACACGATTCAGCTAGGGCGCTCGAAGCTGTCCGTCCGGCTGACCCCGGCGGCGCCGGACTGGCCACGAGTCGTGCATCGAACGACCCACTCGGAGAGATCGTTATGTTGACCCTCCAGCCGCAAGACGCGGCGCTCGATTGCCACGCCGACAGTTGGCAGGAGGCGCTGGATCAGGCCGCCGCCTCGTTGCACGAGGCCGGTCTGGTCGAAGCCGGCTATCGCGATGCCCTGCATGCCCGCGAGGCGCAGGGCTCGACCTTCCTCGGCAGCGGTATCGCCATTCCCCACGGTACCCCCGAGAGCCGCGGGCAGATCCACCGCACCGGCGTCCGCCTGCTGCAGTTCCCGGCCGGGGTGACCTGGCACGACGGCAATCGGGTGTTCCTGCTGGTGGCGATCGCCGCCGCCAGCGACGAGCATCTCGACGTGCTGCGCCATCTGACTCACGTCCTCGATGACGAGGGGGTCGCCGAGCGCATCGCCAACGCCGACAGCGCCGAAGCGATGGTCGCGCTGCTCGCCAAATCGCCGGTCAAGGCGCGCCTGGACGCCGGCACGCTGTGCCTGGGCTTTCCGGCGCGGGATCGTTTCGAGCTGGCGTTGGCGGCGGCGGCGCGACTGCGCCAGGCGGAGTGCGTCGACGCGCGCTTCGTCGCCGCGATCACCGAGCAGGAGCCGGTCGCGCTCGGTCAGGGGCTGTGGCTGGTGAGCGCTTCCCTCGGGGTCAGCCAGCCGGCGCTGGGGCTGGCGACGCCGGAGCGGTCGTTCAGCGGTCCGAAAGGCGTGGTCAATGGCGTCTTCTGCGTGGCGGCGCAAGGCGACGTGCACCGGACGCTGCTGGAGCGGCTGGCGGATCTGCTGGACAGCGGCGAAGGCGAGGCGCTGATCGATGCCGACGCGGATCACGTCCTGGCGCGGTTGTCCGGCGAATCGAACCAGGCCGAGACCGCTCGGGCGACGCTGCTCAATGCCCATGGCCTGCACGCACGACCTGCCAAGTTGCTGGTCCAGGCGGCCCGCGAGCAGTCGTTGCCGGTTCGGGTGCGCTTGATGGAGGGCGCGGCGGAGACGGTTTCCGCCGCCAGCCTCACCAAGGTCATCGGGCTGGGTGCCCGACGCGGTCAGACGCTGATCTTCTCCGCCGAGGGGGAGGGGGCCCAGGCAGCGCTGGCGGCGATGGTCGCTGCCGTCAAGGCGGGGCTCGGTGAATCGGTGCGCCCGCTGGCGGACGGCGGCCTCGCCGATCGTGCGTCTCGAGACGAGACCGTGGCGCCAACGGCCGAGACCGTGCAGGAGCCGATCGCCGACGACACGGCGTTGCCGGCCACGGCCGCCTCGCCGGGCCTGGCGATCGCGCCGGTCTTCGTGATGCGCTCGCCCAGCTTCGACTACCCCGAGCGGGCTCGCGATCTGGCGTCGGAGCAACAAGGGGGGGCCGAGCGCCAGCGAGAGCGCTTGCGTGCCAGCCTGAACGAGGCGCGTGATCAGTTGCATGCGCTGATCGGCACCGCCAAGGGCGGCGACGTGGCCGAGATCCTCTCCATGCACGCCGAGATGCTCGACGATCCTGAGCTGCACGAAGCGGCCTTCGAGGGCATGCGCGATGGCCTCAGCGCCGAAGCCGCCTGGTGGCAGGCGATCGATACCGCGGCCCGCGCCCAGGAAGTGCTGGCGGATCGCCTGCTGGCCGAGCGTGCCGCTGACCTGCGCGATGTCGGCCGTCGCGTGCTCGGCGTGTTGTGCGGGGTGAAGATGCCGACTCCGCCGTCGCGTCCCTACATTCTGGTCACCGACGACATCGGGCCCTCCGATGTGGCGCGTCTCGATACCGCCCAAGTGCGGGGACTGCTGACCGCCCGCGGCGGCGCCACTTCCCACAGCGCCATCCTGGCGCGGGCGCTGGGCATCCCCGCCGTCGTGGGTGCGGGCCCGCGGGCGCTGACGCTCGCCAACGACGATGAACTGATCCTCGATGGCGATCTCGGCCGGGTGATCGTGCGCCCCAGTGCGGAGCGCCGTGATCGCGCCGAGCTGCGGCTCAAGGAGCTCGAGCGTTTGCGCCGCGAGGCCCATGGGGCGCGCTTCGAAGAAGGGCGCACCGCCGACGGCAAGCGTATCGAGGTCGCCGCCAACCTGGGCAACACCGCTCACGCCGCCGACGCGGTAGAGCAGGGCGCCGAGGGTGTCGGGCTGCTGCGCACCGAATTCCTGTTCATGGCGCATCCGGAGGCGCCGGATCTGGAGACCCAGATCGGCGAGTACCGACGCGCCTTCGACGCCCTCGATGGCCGTCCGCTGGTGGCGCGCACGCTGGATGTGGGCGGCGACAAGCCCCTGCCTTACTGGCCGGTGGCGGCGGAAGACAACCCCTTTCTCGGCCTGCGCGGCATTCGTCTGGCGCTGACCCGACCCGAGGTGCTCGAGACCCAGTTGCGGGCACTGTTGACCGCCGCCGGTGATCGGCCGCTGCGGATCATGTTCCCGATGGTCAAGGACGTCGACGAGTACCGCCAGGCGCGCGCCATCGTCGACCGCCTGCAGGCGGAGATCGGTGCCGGCGACATTCAGGTCGGAGTGATGATCGAGATTCCTTCCGCGGCACTGCTGGCACCGAGCCTGGCCGCCGAGGTCGATTTCTTCTCCATCGGCACCAACGATCTGACCCAGTACACCCTGGCGATCGATCGTGGCCACCCCGAGCTCTCTTCCCAGGCGGATGGCTTGCATCCGGCGGTATTGCGGCTGATCCAGATGACCGTCGAGGCCGCCCACGCCGAGGGCAAGTGGGTCGGCGTCTGCGGCGAGCTGGGGTCGGATGCCGCCGCCGTGCCGGTGCTGGTCGGCCTGGGAGTCGATGAACTGTCGGTGTCGGTGCGCCAGGTGCCGATGGTCAAGGCGCGGCTGCGTGGCATCACTCAGGCAACGGCGCGGCTGCACGCCGAGACGGCGCTGGCCCAGGCCACCAGCCAGGCCGTGCGCGATGCGCTGGAGGCGCTCTGATGGCCCATGTGCTGGTGGTGACGCTCAATCCGGCGCTGGATCTGTCGATCCAGTTGCCGCGACTCGAGCCGGGGGCGGTCAATCGCACGCGGTCGTCGCATCTGGCGGCGGCCGGCAAGGGTCTCAACGTGGCCCAGGTGCTGGTGTCGCTGGGCCATCGGGTGACGCTGTCGGGCTTCCTGGGCGCGGACAACGATACCGCCTTCGTCCAGGCCTGCCGGCGCGACGGTATCGAGGATGCCAGCCTGCGCCTGCCCGGCGAGACCCGGATCAACGCCAAGCTGGCCGAGGACGACGGCCGAGTGACCGACGTCAACGGCCCGGGGCTCGAGGTCTCCGAGGCCGCGCTGGCCGAGCTGACCGAGGCGCTGGTCGCCTGCTGCGAGACTGCGGCGCCGTCGGCGGTGGTGGTGACCGGCAGCCTGCCACCGGGCGTGTCTCCCGCGGCGCTGGCGAGGCTGATCGAGACGCTCAAGGCGAGCGGTATCCCGGTCTGGGTCGATACCAGCGGGCCGGCGCTGACGGCGGCACTGGCGGTGGCGCCTCACGCGGCCAAGCCCAACGAGCAGGAGCTGGCCGATTGGGCCGGCGGCCCGCTGGACGACCCGGCCTCGCAGCTCGATGCGGCCCGGCGGCTGCATGCGGCCGGTATCGAGGAGTCGATACTGTCGCTGGGTGCGGCGGGTACGCTGTGGGTCAGCCGCCGCGGCGAATGGCGGGCGATCCCGCCCAGTGTCCAGGTCAAGAGTACGGTGGGGGCCGGCGACACCCTGCTGGCCGCCTTGCTGCATGGGGTGATCGCGGATCAGGCACCGCAGGACGCACTGCGCCAGGCGACGGCGCTGGCGGCCGAAGCGGTCCGGCATGTCGGTGTCGGTAATCCGCACGTCGAGGATTTCCAGCAACTACTGCAACAGACGCGTGTCACTCGCTGTGGCGACACGCGTCAGGAGGGGGCATGAACGGTGAACGCATGAACGTCATTCTGGTTACGGCCTGCCCCAGTGGCATGGCGACGACCTTTCTGGCCGCGAGACGGCTGGAGCAGGCCGCGCGGCGTCGCGGCTGGCAACCCCAGATAGAGATGCACGGCGAGCTCGAGCCGGTTGCGCCGGTATCGGCCCAGGCGATCGCCGAGGCAGACCTGGTCGTGGTGGCCGCCGAGCGGGTGCCGGAAGCGTCCCGCTTCGTCGGCAAGCGGCTCTACCGTGCCCCGGTCCAGCAGGCGCTGCCCGATCCCGAGGCATTTCTCGAGCGCGCCGCCCGCGAGGCGACGGCGTTCGATGCCGCCGACGAGCCCGCCGACGCCCCGGCGGTGGCCGAGGCGAATCCTTCCCGGGCCAGACGGATCGTCGCGGTGACTGCCTGTCCTACCGGGGTGGCGCACACCTTCATGGCCGCCGAGGCCCTAGAACAGGCCGGCCGGGCACTGGGTCACCGGATCCATGTCGAGACCCAAGGCTCTGTGGGCGCCCAGAACCCGATCAGTGAAGCCGATATCGAGGCCGCGGATATCGTGCTGCTGGCCTGCGACATCGAGGTCGACGACACCCGTTTCGCCGGCAAGCCGATCTACCGCACCTCCACCGGCAGCGCCCTCAAGCAGCCACAGCAGACGATCCAGAAGGCCCTCGCAGAGGCGCAGGTCGAGTCGGCCGGCAGTGAAAAAGGGGCCGGCGGCGAGCGCAAGAGCGCCAAGGAGCGCGGGTTCTACAAGCACCTGCTGACCGGTGTCTCGTTCATGCTGCCGATGGTGGTGGCGGGCGGGCTCTGTATCGCGCTCTCGTTCGTGTTCGGGATCAAGGCCTACGAGCAGGAGGGGACGCTGGCGGCGGCGCTGATGCAGATCGGCGGTGGTACCGCCTTCGCCTTGATGGTGCCGGTGCTGGCCGGCTACATCGCTTACTCCATCGCCGACCGTCCGGGCATCGCACCGGGGATGATCGGCGGGATGCTGGCCTCCACCCTGGGCGCCGGCTTCATCGGCGGGATCCTCGCGGGCTTCCTGGCCGGCTACTCGGCCAAGGCGGTGACTCGCTACGTCAGGCTGCCGGCGAGCGTCGAGTCGCTCAAGCCGATCCTGATCATCCCGCTGCTGGCGAGCCTGTTCACCGGGCTGGTGATGATCTACGTGGTGGGCACGCCGGTGGCGGCGATCCTCTCCGGACTGACCCAGTTCCTCAACAACATGGGCTCCACCAATGCGGTGCTGCTGGGCCTGCTGCTCGGCGCGATGATGTGCTTCGACATGGGCGGCCCGGTCAACAAGGCGGCCTACACCTTCGGCGTGGGGCTGCTGTCGACCGAGACCTACATGCCGATGGCGGCGATCATGGCCGCGGGCATGGTGCCGCCCATCGGCATGGGGCTGGCCACGTTCCTGCGGCGCAGCCGGTTCGCCCAGGCCGAGCGTGAAGCGGGCAAGGCGTCATTCGTGCTGGGCCTTTGCTTCATCAGCGAGGGGGCGATCCCGTTCGCCGCCAAGGATCCGTTGCGGGTGATTCCGATCTCGATGCTCGGCGGTGCGGTGACCGGGGCGCTTTCGATGTGGTTCGGCGTCAAGCTGATGGCACCGCACGGCGGCTTGTTCGTGCTGCTGATCCCGAACGCGGTCAACCTGGCGCTGCTCTACCTGCTGGCCATTGCCGCCGGCTCGCTGATCACCGGGATCGGCTACGCACTGCTCAAGCGTGGCGGGGCGGAGACGGTGCCGGTCGCACCGGCCTCGCCCGACGTCGCCGGGATGAGTCGCCAGGCTTCCTGACACGATTCCGATTCGCGAGCAGCGGCATCGCATCCTACATTGGGTGGATGAAGACGGGATCGGTACGGACGGGGACGATCAAGACCGGCTGGCAACGGCTCGTTGCCGTCGGCCTCCGTCCTGGTGCCGATGACCCGACCGCAACCAGCCGAGGTGGGCAATGAAGATTCACTGGCAGGGTGATCGCCTGACCGTCGCCGAGGGCGATATCACCCGGTTCGAGGGCGATGCCATCGTCAATGCCGCCAACAGGAGCCTGCAGGGGGGTGGCGGCGTCGATGGGGCGATTCATCGTGCGGCAGGTCCGGAACTGCTCGAGGCGTGTCGGGAGCTGCGACGCACGACCTGGCCGGACGGCTTGCCCGTCGGTGAAGTGGCGATGACGCCGGGTTTCAAGCTGCCGGCGCGTCACGTCATCCATACGGTTGGGCCGGTATTCGCCAAGTCGGAAGATCGTTCCGAACTGCTGGCCGACTGCTATCGCAACGCCTTGCACCTTGCCGCCGAGCATCGATTCGAGCGGCTGGCCTTTCCCGCCATCTCCACCGGGATCTACGGCTATCCGGCCGCCGCCGCCGCCAGCATCGTGGCGGCGGTGATGCGCGAGCGACTACCGGCGCTGCCCGGCCTCGCGGTGACGCTGGTGTTCTTCTCGGCGAGAGACGCCGATGGCTTCCTGAAGAGCGCTTCCCTCTAGGGCTGGCTCAAACTATCCACGCGGTCGCGACGTATCGAGTGAACAGGCCCCCTAGGCGCCCCCGGTAACCGCCGCTACCGCAGGGGAAGGGTGATCCTCGTTTCCCGCTCCGGTCGCTGGCCTCACTCTTCCGGCTGGTACTTGTAGCCGACCCCATAGACCGAGCGGATGATGTCACGCTCGGGCCAGACGTCGGCGATCTTGCGGCGCAGTTTCTTGACGTGACTGTCGACGGTGCGCTCGGAGACGATGCGGTGGTCGCGATACATGTGGTCCATCAACTGGTCGCGGGAGAATATCCGGCCCGGGCTGTGCATCATTACCTTGAGCAACTGGAACTCGACGGCGGTCAGGTTGAGGTCCTCGCTCCCCGCCATGGCACGCCAGCCATCCTCGTCCAGCGTCAGGTGATCTCCTTGGGGGAGCGCTTCGTCCGTGCCGGTGATGCCATGGCTGCGTCGCAGCACGGCCTTGACGCGAGCCACGACTTCCCGGGGGCTGAAAGGTTTGCAGATATAGTCGTCGGCGCCCAGTTCGAGCCCCAGCAACCGATCCACCTCTTCGACCCGTGCGGTCAGCATGATCACCGGGATGGCGGGAAATCGCTCGCGAATCTGGCGGCACAGGGTGAGGCCGTCGGTGCCGGGCAGCATCAGGTCGAGCAGCACCAGCATCGGCTGGTTCTCCTCCAGCCACTCCATGACGGCGTTGCCGTGGTCGATGTGGTCGGAGGCATAGCCGCTCTTCGACAGGTAATCGGCGACCAGGCGGGCGATCTTGGGTTCATCCTCGACGATCAGAATGGTGTCGTTCATCAAACCGGCTCCCTATCGATTGGTATGGCTGCCGCTGCTGCTGGCCGGCTCCCCGGCGGGAGAAGAGGGCTCGGCGGAGGATTCGGCAGGCAGGTCCAGCGGAAACGCCAGCGTCCATCGCAACCCGCCCAGTGGTGAAGCGGAGGGTGTCAGTACGCCCCCTTGGGCCTCGATCAGCGCCCGGGCGATGGAGAGGCCCAGCCCGCTGCCGCCGCTACGGCGGCTGCGTGAGCCCTCTACCCGATACAGCCGTTCGGTCAGGCGAGGCAGTTCGTCGGCAGGCACCCCCGGCGGCGTATCCTCCCAGATCACTTCCGCCTTGTCGTGCCGTCGCCGCAGGGTGACTTGCAGCGTACCGGGGCCGTCGGTGTAGGCAATGGTGTTGGAGAGCAGGTTGTCCCATAGCTGGCGCAGGCGCTGACTGTCGGCGCGCACCCAGACGGGGGCAGTGTCGAGCCGAAGGGTCAGACCGTGGCTCTCGAGGCGCAACTCGCTGTCCTCGAGCCGCTGGACCAGCGACTCCTCGAGATCCACCGGCACCAGATGCATGTCCAGGGCGCCAGCGTCGCTCTGGGCGAGCAGCCGCAGATCCTCGACCAGGTGTCCGAGCTGGTCGACCTCCTGTTGCAGCGATCCCAGGTTGTCCGGCGACAGCGGCCGCACGCCATCCTGCATGGCCTCGATCTCACCCCGCAGTACCGCCAACGGCGTGCGCAGTTCATGAGCGATATCCGCGACCCAGCGCTGCCTCGCGCGCCGGTTGGCCTCGAGGGTCTCGGCGAGTTGGTTGAAATCCGCGGAGAGGCTCGACAACTCGTCGCGGCCACGTTCGGACAGGCGCACGCTGTAGTCGCCCAGGGTCAGACGCCGGGTGGCCAGCGTCATGAACCGGGCACGGCGACCCAGCCACCAGGCCAGCCCGCCCGCCAGCAGTAACGAGGTAAGAAACAGCGCGCCGACGATGATCGTGAGATTGCGCTGCTGGCGCTCGAGAAATATCTGGTCCATGCGCGCCATGAGGCGTTCCGGCGGGAGGTAGCCGAGTTGCCCCACCAGCTTGTCGCCGCTGCGGATGGGAACGAAGTGCGGCTCCGGCGGTGGCGGAATGTCCAGGTCGAGGTCCTGCGGCGGCGGCTTGAGCAGGGGTTCGCCGATGACGGGGTTGCTCAACTCGTCGAGCAGCACGTAGCCGCGGGCGTCGGAAAGTTGTCGATCGATCCCGGTCGGGGGGTGGCGGTCGCTCGACCATAGCTGGCTGCGGACCAGGCTCTGCCAGGCGCGGGGGTTGTCGCGCAGCCACTGCCAACTGCCGCGCTGCGTCCACTGCTCTCCCAGCGCGTTGGCCAGCGTTTCGGCCCGTGTCGACTGGCTGCGTTCCAGGTAGTTGACGAACCCTTCGTCCAGGCTTCTCGAGACGAACACGAACACCAGGCCGCTGATCAGCACGTTGGTGACCAGGATGATGGCGAAAAGCTTGAGGCTCAGGCGTGACAGCCGCGGCCAGTCACGTCGACTGCTGAGCGATGGAAGCATAGGGGCAGGCTTTTCCACGAATGACGACGATCCCTAAGTGTGACGCAACGCATGGCAGTGACGGTTCAGGCAATCGGCAAAGATTGTGGAGATTGCCACACCCGCCTCTGCGCTTCGAACTTTCGGCTCCGGGCTTCTTGCCCCGGTGCGCCGGGTTCGGGGAACGGTAGAGGGCGGCTCCGACATCAGGTCTCGTCGCTTCGGGATATCCGTCGCTCGCCCCAGACGAAGTCGATCGGCCGGTGGGGCTGGTCGGTGGCGTCGAAGGATGCCCACAGTGCGGCGAACGTGACGCCGCTGACCGGGTGCCGGTGCGCCGGCAGCAGCTCCGCCAGCGGATGGAGCACGAAAGCATAGCGCTCGATGTCCTCCCGCGGTAGCCGCCGGGTGTCGTCGCACTCGACGCTGTCGCCCCACAGCAGCAGGTCGATGTCCAGGGTGCGGGCGACGAACTTGGCCGGCCCTGCCGGGCGGCCGTTCTCCCTCTCGATCGCCTTGCAGTGACGATCGATCGTCGCCGGGGAGAGTTCGGTTTCGAAGGCCACCACCATATTGTAGAACGGGCGCTCGTCGTCGAAACCGACCGCCGGGCTTTCGAAGACCCGGGAAAGCTGCAGCGGGTGAGGGGCGGCGAGCGACTCCAGCGCCTCCAGCGCCCGGGTCAGATGGTGCTGGCGCCGGATGTTGCTGCCCAGCCCGAGAGCGACCAGCGGCATCAGTCGACGCTGCGCTCGATGCGCACGCCCACGGCGCGTGCCGCCGCCACCGCTCCCGGCTTGCGAACGGTCAGGCGCAGGTGGCGGATGCCGAACTCGTCGATCAGCAACGCCGCGACGCGCTCCGCAAACGTCTCGACCAGGCCATGGGCGTTGGCGTCGGCATAGTCGGAGAGACGCTGGCAGATGGCAGCGTAGTCGAGTGTCCGGGAGAGATCGTCGGCACGGGCCGCCGGGCGAATGTCGGTGCGAAGCTCCAGGTCGAGCTCGAGGCGTTGGCGCACCTTGCGTTCCCAGTCGTAGACGCCGATCACCGTCTCCAGGCTCAAGCCTTCGATCAATACCTGATCCACGCGACCTCCTCGTCAGCGCTGATGTCCGTCAGCGTTCATCGTGCGGGCGGTGGGTCGAAGCGGACCCGCCGTCCAGGGTGGCGTCGATTGTACGCGATGAGAGTGGCAGAATCAGGGCTCTCGATGATGTCCGCGCCGCGCGGTCAAGGGGAGTTGAGTCTTGCCACCGATCGTTGTCACCGGCCTGCTGTTGGCAGCTGGCTATCTCAGTGGTTCGCTGCTCGGCGCGATCTGGGTCTGCCGGGCCTGGGGGCTGCGCGATCCACGCTGGGCAGGCTCGGGAAATCCGGGGTTCTCCAATGTCCTGCGGGCCTTCGGCTGGCGTCCGGCGCTGGTGACGCTGGTCATCGATGCGGTCAAGGGAATGCCGGTGCTGTGGCTGGCGGGTGCGCTGTCGCTCTCGGTCTGGGCCCAGGGGCTGGTGGGGTTGAGCGTGCTGGTCGGGCACAGCTGCCCGGTCTGGCATCGGGGGCGGGGTGGCAAGGCGGTGGCCAGCGCGTTTGGGGTGCTGTTGATGCTGGCGACGCCGGTGGCGTTGGTCTGCGCGCTGTGCTGGTTCCTGCTCGCCTGGCGAGTACGTACGGCGGCCGTGGCGTCCCTGGCGTCGGCGCTGCTGGCGCCGCTGCTCAGCTACTGGCTGGTGCCGCCGATGACGGGCGTCATCTGCGTGTTCTCGCTGCTGGTGCTGGCACGCCACGGCTGGAACATTCGGCGGTGGCGGGAGCGGCGCCGCGAGGCGCACGAGCCGGCGCTGGCCGATCCCTTCGATGAAGAAGACGCCCTGCGCGACCGTCGCGAGGGCAATGACCGGGATTAGTGCCGGGGAGGCGCCAGCTCCGCCAGCGGCCAGCGCGGCCTCGGCTGTATCGCGTCGCTGCGCTGGCCCGCGATCAGCCGCTGCGCACCGGCGTAGGCGATCATGGCGCCGTTGTCGGTGCAGAATCGCCCGCGCGGATAGAATGCCCTGGCCCCCAGCTTGGTCAGCGCAACGTCGAGTGTCTCGCGCAGGCGCCGGTTGGCGCTGACCCCTCCGGCGACGACCAGCCTCTCCCGGCCGCTCTCCTTGAGGGCGCGCCGGCACTTGATGATCAAGGTATCGACGACGGCATCCTCGAAGGCCCGGGCGACATCGGCCCGGGCCTGGCTGTCGAGGGCGTCCTGCTCGCGTAGCTGGCGGAGCGCGGTCAAGGTGTGGGTCTTGAGCCCGGAAAAACTGAAGTCGAGCCCCGGCCGATCGGTCATCGGGCGGGGGAAGCGAAAGCGTTCGCTGCGGCCTTGCTCGGCCAGTGCGGCGACCTGCGGGCCGCCGGGATAGGGCAGTTCGAGCATCTTGGCGACCTTGTCGAAGGCTTCGCCGGCAGCGTCGTCGACGGATTCGCCCAGCAAGCGGTAGTCGCCCAGGCCGCGCACGTCGACCAGTTGGGTATGCCCACCGGAGACCAGCAGGGCGACGAACGGAAATGCGGGGGCGGTCTCTTCCAGCATCGGTGCCAGCAGATGGCCTTCCATGTGATGCACGCCCAGCACCGGGATGTCGAGCGCGCGGGCCATGCCGTGAGCGGTGCAGGCGCCGACCATTAGCGCGCCGACCAGTCCGGGCCCGGCGGTATAGGCGATCGCATCCAGGTCCTGCTTGGTCAGCTGCGCGTCGGCCAGCACCTGGTCCACCAGTGGCAGCAGCTTGCGGGTGTGATCGCGGGAGGCCAGCTCCGGTACGACCCCACCGAATTCGGCATGCAGGGCTATCTGGCTGTAGAGCGCATCGGCCAGCAGCCCGGCATCGGTGTCATAGAGCGCGACGCCGGTTTCGTCGCATGAAGTTTCGATACCCAGCACGCGCATGGTCGAATCATCCGTCGGAGTCGTTGAAGGAAATGCTGAAGCGGAAGGCGCGCTAGTTTACGCCGTCGAAAAGATATTTGCATTGGTTCATGGGCAGGACTAGAATGCTCTGCTCTGCAGGACTGGGTCGTGCGCCCTGAAGATCCGGTATGTGGTGTTGCAGACGATCGGCGAGAGAGTGAATCATCCCTCGTAGCGCCGTCTGAAACCGCACGGATCGTCTTCTCGGGCGTGCGTTCAAACCGAACTCAATTCCCAAGGTAGGTGAGTGCTTCATGCCCGCTGTTAAAGTACGTGATAACGAGCCGTTCGACGTCGCGCTGCGTCGCTTCAAACGCTCCTGCGAGAAAGCCGGAGTTCTATCCGAAGTCCGCCGTCGCGAAACTTACGAAAAGCCCACTGCGGTTCGCAAGCGCAAAGCTGCGGCTGCCGTGAAGCGTCACGCCAAGAAGTTGCAGCGTGAGCGTAAGCGTTTCGAACGCTTGTATTGATCCGTACTGCGGTGACCTCGGTCACCCCAGAGGGACGATCAAACGGCCGCCGTCAAGGTGGCCGTTTGTTTTTACCCCGCCGCCTTCACTGATGTCGGCACATGGGCAGCGTTCTCCGTCTGGTCTATCTTCATGGATAGGCAGTACGGAGCCTCCCCAGCCTCCAGTCCGATTCTCCAGAGCGTCCTGACGACATGGCCGGACAGATCTCCCAGCGCTTCATCGATGACCTGTTGGCGCGCACCGATATCGTCGATGTGATCTCCGAGCGAGTGCAGCTCAAGAAGAGTGGGCGCAATCACAGCGGCCTCTGCCCGTTTCACCAGGAAAATTCACCGTCTTTCACGGTCAGCCAGGACAAGCAGTTCTATCACTGCTTCGGGTGCAGCGCTCACGGCAACGCGCTGCGTTTCCTGATGGAGTTCGACAACCTGCGTTTTCCCGAAGCGGTCGAGCAGCTCGCGTCCCGCGCCGGGATGCAGGTCGAGCGGGAAGGTGGGGAGGACCCGGGCGCCCGTCAGCGTCAGCAGAAGCGCGAGGAAGGCGTCAACCTGCTGGAGCTGGCGGCCCGCTTCTTTCGTGAGCGGCTCGCCTTGGGGGGCGGGCGTCAAGCGCGGGAGTACCTCGAGCGTCGGGGGCTGAGTCAGGAGATCATTCGGGACTTCGGCATTGGTTACGCCGAGGATGAATGGGAGTCGCTCAAGCGATATCTGCTCGAGCAGGGCATTGGCGAGGCGGTTCAGGTCGAGTACGGGCTGCTGGTGCACCGTGAAGAGACCGGGCGCACCTACGACCGGTTTCGCGATCGCGTGATGTTCCCGATCCGGGACTGGAAAGGGCGCACCATCGCTTTTGGCGGGCGAGTGCTCGGCGATGCCAAGCCCAAGTACCTCAACTCGCCGGAGACACCGGTCTTCCACAAGGGCCGCGAACTCTACGGGTTGTTCGAGGCGCGCCAGGCCAACCGGCAACTCGCGCGGGTGCTGGTGGTCGAGGGCTACATGGATGTGGTGGCGCTGGCGCAATTCGGCATTCGCAATGCGTGTGCCACCCTGGGCACGGCGCTGACCACCGATCACCTGCAGCGGCTGTTCCGGCTGGTGGACGAAGTGGTGTTCTGCTTCGACGGCGACAATGCCGGTCGCCAGGCGGCCCGTCGCTCGTTGCAGACGGCGTTGCCTTCGATGATCGACGGCCGGCAGGTCCGCTTCCTGTTCCTTCCGGAGGGGGAGGACCCCGATACGCTGGTGCGTCAGGAGGGTCAGGAGGCGTTCGAGAACCGCATCACCTGCGCCAGCCCGCTGTCGGAGTTCCTGTTCGAACAGGCGGCGGAAGGGCGCGACCTGAAGCAGGTCGAGGGTCGTGAACGTTTCGTCACGGCCGTGCTGGAGATGCTCAAGCATCTCCCCGAGGGGGTTCTCAAGTCGTTGCTGGTGAAGGAGCTGTCGACGCGCAGCGGGATCGAGCAGTCGCAGTTCGCCGACTGGTTCGCCAGTCATGCCCCGCCAGCGCCACGTCCCGGCGCGACGGCGGATGCCGAAGGCTACGAGGCGTTGATGATGACGCCGGATGGCGACGTCGAAGCGGCTTCAGACCCGGGTTCGACGGTCGATAATGGGAATAATCGAGCAAGTCGGCGCGGGTTCCCGGCAACTCGCGCAGGAACTGCTACGCTTTCCCTGACCATTCCGGCTCGGATATTGCATCTGCTATTGCACGAGCCGGGATTGGTCGACGGCTTGCCGGAATCGGTCGACTGGTGCCCCGCCGAGGTGCCCGACGGGCGGTTGTGTCGCGAGGTAGTGCAGTTGTTGCGTGCCGGGCGTTATCGCAGTCCTCAAGTGTTGCTGGCGCATTTTCACGGCAGCCCGGATGGGGAGCGGCTCGATCAACTGGTTCGTCGAGAGCTCGCCATCCCCCGTGACGTGCGAGCCAGCGAACTGGACAACTGGGTACGCCATCTGGAGCGCGAGAGCGCCAGATTGACGCCGGTCGAGGAGTACCAGCAACTGCTGGAGAAGAGTCGTCGGTCGGGGGCACTGAGTTCGGATGAGAAACATCGGTTGCGGGAGTTGATCGGCAAGTTGGCCGAAAGGTCGTGAGTCGCGCGGGCTCGCCGATGGCAGCCTAGGTTGATCGGGGCATCGCGGACGAATTGAAATAAAGATCGAGACTGTCGGCAGGGAAGCGTGAAGTGGTCGATCGGTGAGGTTGTCAGCCGGTAAACCGGTTGGAGAGGTTGAATTGGCGACGATCGCCACCAGATAGGTAACCAAACACACTAGCACACCTGGTAGACAAGGTAATAGAAGCTGGCAGCAAAAAGCGGGGGCGCGCTATACTAGCCGGCTTTTGGGGCGTCGCGCTGTCACCCCAGGTGCTTCATTCTTCTTCGTCGAGTAGGGTTTCTATGGCTGGAAATGCACAGCAGTCACGTTTGAAGGAGTTGATCGCACGCGGCAAGGAGCAGGGCTTCCTGACCTACGCCGAAGTGAATGATCATCTCCCCGAAGATATCGCTGATCCCGATCAGGTGGAAGACATTATCTCCATGATCAATGACATGGGGATTAATGTCGTCGAGGAGGCACCTGACGAAGACACGCTGATGATGTCCGACGATTCCACCGACGAGTCGGCGGCGGAAGAGGCCGTGGCGGCGTTGGCAGCGGTCGAGAGCGATGTCGGACGTACCACCGACCCGGTGCGCATGTACATGCGCGAGATGGGAACGGTGGAGCTGCTGACCCGCGAAGGCGAAATCGAGATCGCCAAGCGCATCGAGGAAGGCCTGCGCGAGGTGATGTCGTCGCTGGCCTATCTGCCCGGGGCGGTGGACTCCATCCTCAATGCCTATGATCAGACCCAGGACGAGGAAGCGCCGGGACGTCTATCGGACTTGTTCTCCGGTTTCATCGATCCCGACGAAGGTATCCCCGGCGTTGCCGAGGTCGAGATGCCCGAAGAAGTCGAAGCCGATATCAGCGGCGACGACGATGAAGAAGACGACGAAGACAGCGAAGAAGACGACAACTCCAGCGAAGGCGGTCCCGACCCCGAGGAAGCGCGGGTGCGCTTCGAGCAGATTCGCGAGCAGAACGAATCCGCCAAGGCGGCCATCGAGAAGCACGGGCGGGGCTCCAGCGAAGCCAACGCCGAGCAGGCGCGCCTGGCCGAACTGTTCTCGCCGATCAAGCTTTCGCCCAAGCACTTCGAACGGCTGGTCGGTCAGGTCCGGATCAGCGTCGACCAGGTTCGTGGTCAGGAAAAGGCGATCATGCAGGTGTTCGTCAAGCAGGGCAAAGTGCCGCGCAAGACGTTCATCAGCTCTTTCCTGGGTAACGAGGCCTCAGGTAGCTGGTTCGATGAGTTTCTCGCCAAGCACGGCAAGTATGCCGAACGCCTCGAGCCTTTCCGTGGCGACGTGCAGCGGGCGCAGCGCAAGATCAGCTTCGAGCAGGAGATGGTGCTGCTCAGCGTAGGCCAGCTGAAAGAGGTCAATCGCCGCCTTTCCATCGGCGAAGCCAAGGCGCGTCGAGCCAAGAAGGAGATGGTCGAGGCCAACCTTCGCCTGGTCATCTCGATTGCCAAGAAGTACACCAACCGCGGCCTGCAGTTCCTGGACCTGATCCAGGAGGGCAACATCGGTCTGATGAAGGCGGTGGACAAGTTCGAGTATCGTCGCGGCTACAAGTTCTCGACCTATGCCACCTGGTGGATTCGCCAGGCGATCACCCGCTCGATCGCCGACCAGGCGCGCACCATCCGTATTCCGGTGCACATGATCGAGACGATCAACAAGCTCAACCGCGTGTCGCGCCAGATGCTGCAGGAGATGGGCCGCGAACCGACTCCGGAAGAGCTGGGCGAGCGCCTTGAGATGCCGGAAGACAAGGTTCGCAAGGTGCTCAAGATCGCCAAGGAACCGATCTCCATGGAGACACCGATCGGCGACGACGAGGATTCGCATCTCGGCGACTTCATCGAGGACAGCACCATGGTGCTGCCGATCGACTCCGCTACCGGCGAAGGCCTGATCGAAGCCACCCGCAACGTGCTGGGCGGCCTGACCGCGCGAGAAGCCAAGGTGCTGCGCATGCGCTTCGGCATCGACATGAATACCGACCACACCCTCGAGGAGGTCGGCAAGCAGTTCGATGTCACCCGCGAGCGAATTCGCCAGATCGAAGCGAAGGCGCTGCGCAAGCTGCGTCACCCGTCGCGCTCCGAGCCGCTGCGCTCGTTCCTCGACGAGTAAGCGCGAAGCCCTGTCGCGGGCACGAACGACGAGCCCCGCCAACCGAGAGGTTGGCGGGGCTTTGATTTTGCCGACGCTCGGTTTTGACAACGCTGCAGATGGCCTCTTATCAGAAATGAGCCACCTCGTGACGCCTTTCAAGCTAGCGCTGGGCGCTCGGGCGACGCGCCGGGGCTTGCGACATGGATGTCGCAAGAGGCGCATTGGGCAGGATGCCCTTTTGCGCCGACCCGAGCGTGGCGATCGAGTGATCAGGGTTTCGCGAGCTTGTGGCGTCAAAAAAAGGGGAGCGCGAGGGCCCTCCCTCGCATTAACTTGCGCGAGGGAGATAAAGTCCCGACAGTGGATGTTTCTTCTCTCGACAATGAGTTGGCGAAATCATTGTGTGGAGTGAGTATTACCAAGCCCACGCGGATGCAATGGGCGAGGTCGCCGCGCCAATACCGACTACTCCTCGTCCTGGGATAGCCTCGCCGCACGACTCGCCTGCAGCGTGCGCGTCATCAGAGCGCGCAGGGCAGCCGGGCGCACCGGCTTGAGCAGGATCTGATAGCCGCCCCGCTTGATCTCCTCGGCGACTTCTTCGGTGCGATCGGCGGTGATGACGATTCCCGGCACGGCTTGCTCGCAGAGCTCTTCCAGCGCTTCCAGCGCCATCATGCCGGTGACTTCGTTGTCGAGATGGTAGTCCGCCAGGATCGCATCCGGGTCGCCGCCCATGTTGCGGATCGCCGACTTGGCGCCGCCGATGGAGGTGGCGGTGTAGACCTCGCACTCCCAGCCTTCGAGCATCGCCTTCATGCCCTCGAGGATCAGGCGTTCGTTGTCGATACAGAGGATGCGAGTGCCCACCAGCTTGTTGCTGGCACGCCTGCCGGGCGCCTTCTCCTCCGGAGCGGCGGCGCCTCGTCGTCCGGCCACCAGCGGCACGGAGACCGAAAAGACGGTGCCCATGCCGACTCGGGAGCGGACCAGGATCGGATGATCCAGCACCCGGCTCATGCGTTCGGCGATCGACAGACCAAGCCCCAGCCCACGTTCGCTCTCCTTGTGACGGGAGGCCTGATCGAGACGGCGGAACTCCTGGAAGATCTCGCTCAGCTTTGACTCCGGGATCCCGGGTCCGGTGTCCCAGACCTCGATCGTTATGCGCTCGGCGTGGCGCCGGCAGCCCAGCAGGACGCGGCCTTGCTGGGTGTAACGCAGGGCGTTGGAAAGAAAATTCTGGACGATGCGGCGCAGCATCTGGGCGTCGCTGTCGACCCACAGGCTGGTGGAGACCATGTCGAGATCGAGACCGCGATCGTCCGCCATGACCTCGAATTCGGCACGCAACGGCCTCAGGATGTCGGCCAGCGGGAACTGGCTGCGACGCGGGGTGAGTGCGCCGGCATCGAGCTTGGAGATGTCGAGCAGCGTGCCCAGCAGCTCCTCGGCAGCCTGCAGGGAGTTGTCGATGTGGCCAATGGTTCGGCTGTGGTCGGGTTGATCGATCTGCTGTCCGAGCGCCGAGGTGAACAGCCGAGCGGCGTTCAGCGGCTGCAGCAGGTCGTGGCTGGCGGCGGCGAGGAAGCGTGTCTTGGAGGCGTTGGCATCCTCGGCGGTCTGCTTGGCCTGGCGCAGCGCCTGTTCGGCCTCGGCGCGGACCCGGTTCTCCTGACGTAGCGCCGCGTTGGCTTCGGACAGCGCCTGGGTACGCTCGCGCACGCGCTCCTCCAGGTTCTCGTTGGTCTCGCGCAGGGCTATCTCGGCCAGTCGGCGCTCGGTGATGTCCTGGTAGAGGGCGAAAAAGCCCAGAATGCGTCCGCCCTCGCCGAAATGAGGCGTGTAGGTCACCAGCATGTAGCGGACGCCGCCGTCACCGTCGTCGAGCGATATCTCGAAAGTGACCCGCTCCCCGCCCAGGGCGCGTTTCATCCACGGCGTGCGCTGCCGTGCCGTCTGGGCCGGCAGCACGTTGTCCGCTCGCTCCCCGATCACGGCGTTGCGGTCGATCCCCATGGCCGCTTCGTAGGCGCGGTTGGTGAAGAGGTAGCGGCACTCCTTGTCGAAGTAGGCGATCAATGCCGGCACGTTGTCGGTATAGATACGGATGTTGCTCTCCGAGCGGATCAGCGCCTCCTCGGTGCGCTTCTGCTGGGTGATGTCCTGGTAGGTGTAGACGAACCCGCCCCCCGGCATCGGGTTGCCCAGCACTTCCAGCACCGAACCGTCGGGGCGGTAGCGCTCGTAGCGGTGGGGCTGGCCGCTTCTGATGTTCTCGATCAGCTGCTCGACATGCTCCTCCGGATCGCCGGGGCCGTACTCGCCGTTGTGGGCGTTGTAGCGGAACACCTTCTCCATCGGCGTGCCGACGCGGATCAGGTTGTCGGGGAAGCGGAAGATCTCCAGGTAGCGCTGATTCCACACCACCAGGTTGAGGTTCTGGTCGACCACCCCGATGCCCTGGTTGATGTTCTCGATGGTCGCCTGGAGCAGGGCGCGGTTGAACTCCAGCACCTGGGACGCCTCGTCGACGATCGAGATGACGTCGGAGATGCCGATGCCGCGGCCCTGGAGCGCCGAGTTGACCACGATTCGCGATGACGAGGCGCCGAGGACCGACGCCAGCAGGCGCTCGGTGAACTGAATGACGTCGATCGAGGCGCGGGTGTTGTTGTCCATTGGCTTGGCGTTGCGCCGGGCGTAGTCCTCGAAGGCCCGCTCGACCTGCGACTTGCCCAGGAACCGTTCGCACAGCACCTTGAGATCGCCCATGGTGGTCGCCCCGGTCCAGGGGCGATTGACCGTGGTCTGGCGGGTCTCGATGCTGTCGACGAACAGCGAAGCCTGGATGCGCTCAACCACCCGCTGGGGCGTCAGCTGCGAGATGAAGATGTAGAAGAACAGGTTGAAGCCCAGCGACAGCATGGCACCGTGGGCGAAACTGTCGGTGACGTTGAGCCCGAACAGGTGTAGCGGCGAGAGCCACTCCACGCCTAGCGGCCCGCCCACCAGCCACGCTTCCGGCAGCAGTCCGGCCTGGATCAGCGCCGGCATCAGCAGGGTATAGGCCCAGATGGCGAAACCGACATTGAGCCCGGTCACCACGCCCAGGCGATTGCCGCGCTTCCAGTAGAGCCCGCCCAGCACCGCGGGTGCGAACTGCGCTATGGCGGCAAGGGAGAGCAGGCCGGTGGCGGCCAGCGAGCTGTATTCGGCGACCAGCTGGTAGAAGAGATAGGCCAGGGCGAGAATGACGACGATGGTGAGGCGTCGAGCGCGCAGCACCAGACGGCCGTAGTCGCGTGGCTTCTTCTCGAACCAGCGTAGCCGGAACAGCGCCGGCAGCAGGATCTCGTTGGAGATCATGATCGCGTTGGAGACGACCGCCATGATCACCATGCCGGTCGCCGCCGAGAGGCCGCCGACGAAGGTCATCATCGCCAGCCACGGTTGGTCGGCGACGATCGGCAGGGCGAGCACATAGCTGTCCGGAGCCAGGTTCTCGCCGGCGAACAGCGAGAGCCCCGCCGCAGCCAGCGGCAGGACGAAGAAGCCGATGGCGATCAGGTAGATCGGAAAGAGCCAGCGCGCCCGCTTGGCATCGTCGGTATGGGTGTTCTCGACCACGGTGATATGGAACTGGCGAGGCAGGCAGAAGACCGCCAGCATCGCCAGCAATGTCTGGGTCCAGAAGCTGGTGTCGAAGTTCTGCTCGGTCAACTGCTGCTGCAGTTTCAGGTAGGTGTCGGCGCGCGTCAGCAGCTCGCCGAGCCCGTCGAACATGCCCCAGGTGACGTAGGCACCCAGGACCAGGAAGACCAGCAGCTTGACCACCGATTCGAAGGCGATGGCCTGGATCAGCCCTTCGTGGTGCTCGGTGGCGTTGGTGTCCCGGGTCCCGAAGAGAATCGCGAACGCCGCCATGAAGATGGTGATGTAGAAGGCGGTGTCGTCGACGATCGGTGCCTTCACCGCGTGGCCGTCGCTGGTCATGACCCGGAACGCGGTGGAGACCGCCTTCAGTTGCAGCGCGATGTACGGCAGGGTGCCGATCAGCGCGATCAGGCTGGCGAACGCCGCCAGTGACTGCGACTTGCCGTAGCGGGACGCGATGAAGTCGGCGATCGAGGTGACGTTCTGGCGCTTGGCGACGCGGATCATCTTGGTGATGACCGGCCAGAACAGCAGGAAGGCAAGCACCGGGCCGACGAAGATGCTGGCGAACGACCAGCCGGAAGTCGCGGCCTGGCCGACGCTGCCGTAAAAGGTCCAGGAGGTGCAGTAGACGGCCAGCGCCAGACTGTAGACAATCGGCCGGCGGCTGGCAGGGCCATGACGCCTGGCATGGCGATCCCCTCGCCAGGCAATCGCGAACAGCGTGGCCACGTAGAGCAGCGCCACGATGATCAACAACCCGCCTTCAAACATGAACTCTCTCCCTTGACCTGAAGCCATCCTCGAGCCAGTTCGGCTCAGTGGGTCGCCGCGACCCGGTGCGGCCCGACAGTGGTGCCGCGTGTTGCATCAACCCTTGGAGCATACCGTCTCGAGTTGCGAGTCGTCGTCCGAGAGATGACGCAGACGATCGATGTCGGGCCGGCGATCATCGCCGACGAGCGGAACGCGCTCGCGGGTGCTGCAGTTGACCAGGTACGCCTGGTGGGTCAGCACGTCGCGATACTGCATTTCGAAACGATAGAGGACGAACTCGACGAGGCGCTCGCCGTCGGCTTGCGAGGTCACCAGCTTGTCACGATCCACCACGCTGAACGCCGTGGTCAGCGGATAGAGGTAGGTCCACGGGCGCCACGGCATCCGGCTCTTCTCGGTCGACACCATGGCCGCCGACTGGGGCAACTGCTCGCGCTTGGCTTCATACCAGCCGTACTCGTAGCTGATCTGGTAGACCAGCAGGCCCAGCCCCGCACACGCGGGAATGATCCAGCGAGGCAGCCGTCCACCGCTGAGAGAACGCAACAACAGCGCTACGCCGGCGGCGCCCAGGCCGGCCGAGGCTGCCGCGACCAAATGCCATATCATGGTGATTCCTTGCGCAAAGAATCGGGCTTCCCGCTGGGAAGCCCGATCCGATTGAAACCCGTCAGCCTGGTTGGTCAGGACGGCATTGTCGCCTAGTGATCGATCGCGACACCAGCCCCCTTGGGATAGCGTACGCTTTCCACCAGATCCTGAATCTCCTGGGGTGGCTCCTCGGTGACGCTGGAGACCAGGTAGGCCACCACGAAGTTGAGGATCGCGCCGACGGCGCCGATCGATAGCGGCGAGATGCCCAGCACCCAGTTGGCCTCGACGTCGGCCAGGTTGTTGGTGTCGGGAATGAAGAACCAGCCCTTGTAGACGAAGATGTAGACCAGGGTGAAGACCAGCCCCGAGAGCATCCCGGCAATCGCTCCCTTGTTGTTGATCCGCTTGGAGAAGATCCCCATCATCAGCGCCGGGAACAGCGAGGCGGCGGCGATACCGAAGGCCAGTGCCACGACCTGGGCGGCGAACCCGGGAGGATTGACGCCGAGATAGGTCGCCACCACGATCGCCACGGACATCGAGATGCGTGCCGCCCGCAGTTCGCCTTTTTCGGTGATCTTCGGGTTGATCGCCCCCTTGATCAGGTCATGACTGATTGCCGAGGAGATCGCCAGCAGCAGGCCTGCCGCGGTGGACAGCGCTGCCGCCAGGCCTCCCGCCGCGATCAGGCCGACCACCCAGCCGGGCAGGTTCGCGATTTCAGGGTTGGCCAGTACCAGGATGTCGTTGCTGACCTCGAGTTCATTGCCCTGCCAGCCGCGGTCGGAGAAGTCGGCGGCATTGTTGTAGAGCTGGATCCTGCCGTCGTTGTTCTTGTCGTCGAAGGTGATCAGCCCGGTCTCCTCCCAGGTGCGAATCCAGTCGGGACGATCTGCATAGGCGATGGGATTGGCGGCGGCATCCTCGTAGTTCTGGACCTGGGCGGCCATGTCCGGGTAGATGGTGGTCACCAGGTTGAGCCGGGCCATCGAGGCCACGGCCGGCGCCGTCAGGTAGAGCAGGCCGATGAACACCAGTGCCCAGCCGGCGGACCAGCGTGCGTCGGCGACCTTGGGCACGGTGAAGAAGCGCATGATGACGTGCGGCAGCCCCGCGGTACCGATCATCAACGATAGCGTGAACAGCACCATGTTCAGCTTGTTGTCGACCATCGCCGTGTATTCGTTGAAGCCCAGCGCGGTCACGACCTCGTTGAGCTTGGACAGCAGCGGCTCGCCGGAGGCGCTGTGATCGGAGAACAGACCGAGCGGCGGGATCGGGTTGTCGGTCAGCTCCAGCGAGATGAACACTGCCGGGATGGTATAGGCGACGATCAGCACGATGTACTGAGCCACCTGGGTATAGGTGATGCCCTTCATGCCCCCGAGGACCGAATAGAAGAACACGACGATGGCGGCGATGATGAGGCCGGTGGTCGCATCGACCTCCAGAAAGCGCGAGAAGGCCACTCCGGCGCCGGCCATCTGACCGATGACGTAGGTGAGCGAGGCGACGATCAAGCAGACCACCGCTACCATGCGTGCCGGCTTGCTGTAAAAGCGATCGCCGATGAACTCGGGAACGGTGAACTTGCCGAACTTGCGCAGATAGGGGGCCAGCAGCAGGGCCAGCAGGACATAGCCACCGGTCCAGCCCATCAGAAAGGTGGAGGCGCCGTAGCCTGCCGAGGCGATGATACCCGCCATGGAAATGAACGAGGCGGCGGACATCCAGTCGGCACCGATCGCCATGCCGTTGGTGATCGGGTGAACGCCGCCGCCAGCGACATAGAAGTCCCTGGTCGAACCGGCCTTGGCCCAGATCGCAATGCCGATGTAGATAGCAAAGGAGCCGCCGACAAAGAGAACGTTGATCGCGAATTGGCTCATGCCGACTTACTCCCCGAGACCGAATTTTTTGTCCAGCCGATTCATCTTCCAGGCATAGAAGAAGATCAAGCCGATGAAGACCAGAATGGATCCCTGCTGGGCGAACCAGAAGCCCAGGTCGGTGCCGCCGACGGAGATGCCGGCCAGCAAGGGGCGTAGCAGGATCGCGCAGCCGTAGGAGACCAGTGCCCAGACGATCAGGCAGCCGGTTATCAGGCGAAGATTCGCCTTCCAATAGGCAGCAGCTTTGGATTTGTCATCTGCCATATCATCGTTCTCCGCATCGTTAAGGGGGGAGGTGGCTCTTCGTTTATGTGTATTCGGCAAAACAATCGCTCGTCCACAAGCCACATTTATTCTGAGTGATTCACAGGTGCATGAATCCTGCGCTGGGAGAATAGTCCGGTCGGCGCTTTTCGATCACAGTTGGTGTAGCGACTAAAGTTGCACTTTATTTGAGTTATTGGTCTTGTGGCGAGATGGGTTGTCGGCATGTGATTCCCTGAATCACTTGATATCAACATTGATTAATGAAAACAAGATGTTGATTACCCTACCTTAGTATCGGGGCGCAATAGTGATGGCCATGTATCGTTAGCCGGTTAAACATGAGCAAGGGTGGCGCCGCGACGCCTTAGGAGATGTCCGGCATTCTGCAACGAAAGTCTGTGTGTCCAGGATAATAATGGTGTCGAATTCGGGTGGAACTTATCGGCCGAGGGAAGTCGTCTTCATCCATTTGCGTATTGCAATACCGAACCCTGATGGTCTCTTTCTGAGCGAGACTGGGGCCAAAAGTCAGTCGCGAGTTGAAGGTGGCGGGAATAGAATTCTACAACAGTGAATTGATAGTTGCCGTTCTCCTGGCGTCAGGCTTGCTACGCCTTTTTCAGGGGGAAACTGACTTGGCCAAGATGACGATAGCGCGAGCGGGCCGTAGCGAGGCATCCCGGCCCGACCGGCAGAGTCTGAAGTCGTGTCGTGATCGCCACTCGAATCATTTACCGCAGCGCAGCCGGCCGGGGTACGGCGGCGTTGGGGCGGGGGTCGCCTGATGGTCGACATCGATCTTTCCCAATTGCCTTTTACGCTGCTCGACGACAGCGGGCGCGAACGGGTAGCGCGTGGCGCCGATATGGCCTACTTCGACAGCGACGAGGTCGTGCTCGAAGCCGGTCAGCCCGGCGAGTTCGTCTTCATCATCCACAAGGGCGAGGTTGCCGAGTTCGATCCACACGCGCCGGCCAGCCATTCGCGCATCGCCCACTACACGGCGGGCGACCTGTTCGGCGCCATCAGCATCCTCAACGGCACCAGTCGCTATCGCTTCAAGGCGGAGCAGGAGAGCCTCTGCTACGTGATACCCAAGGCGCTGTTCGAGCGCCTCTGCGACGATTACCCGGCTTTCGCCGACTTCTTCCGCCATGGGCTGGTGCAGAAGACCCGGCTGCTGGCCGAGCGTCGCATCGAGAGTGGCGCGAACATGGCAGGGTTCATGCTCGCGCGAATCAGCGAATGCATGCGGGCGCCGGTGATCGTCGATGCCGTCACTACCATTGCCGCGGCGGTCGCCCGGCTCAACGAGAGCCACGCGGATAGTCTGCTGGTAGGCGAGGGCTGCCGATTCGGCGTGGTGACCAAAACCGACTTGCTCAATGCGTTGGTGATGGAAGGCGCGACCCAGGCGCGCCCGGTCGTCACCATCGCCCACTTCGAGCTGGTCTCCGCCGGTCCCGATCAGTACTTGTTCGACGCGCTGGTGCAGATGACTCGGCATCGGGTGGCCCGGGTGGTGGTGGTCGAGCAGGGTCGTCCGGTCGGCGTGGTCGAGCTGACCGACCTGCTCAGCTATTTCTCGAGCCACTCCTACATGGTCGGACTCGAGCTCGAGCAGGCCGACACCGTCGAGAAACTGGCTCGCGCCAGCGCGAAACTGTCGGGTCTGGTCCAGACGCTGATGGCCCAGGGGGTCAAGCTCCGCTTCGTCATGGACCTGCTGGCGGCGCTCAACGGGCGCATCGTCGAGAAGGCCTTCCAGTTCCTCACCCAGCCGCACCATCGTGCCCGGAGCTGCCTGATGGTGATGGGCAGTGAAGGCCGTGGCGAACAGATCCTCAAGACCGATCAGGACAATGCCCTGATCGTCGCCGACGGCATGGATTGGCCGGACTGCGCCGCCGTCATGCAGCGCGTCACCGAAACGCTCTGCACGTTGGGTTATCCGCCGTGTCCGGGCAACATCATGGTGTCCAACCCGGCCTGGGTGAACAGTGAAAGCGGGTGGCGGACGGCGATCACGCGCTGGGCCGAACGTCGCGACGGCACCTCGTTGATGAACCTCGCCATCATGCTGGACGCTCACGGCGTGGCCGGCGACACTCGCTTGCTGGAGCGTCTGCGCAGACATCTCTTCGACAGCTGTGCCCGCGATGAGCTGCTGCTGTCGCACTTTGCCCGCGCGGCGCTGCACTTCTCCGCGCCGTTGACCCTGTTCGGTTCGCTCAGGAAGCCTCGGCATGGTATCGACATCAAGAAGGGCGGCATTTTCCCGATCGTGCACGGGGTCCGTACCTTGGCGCTGGAGTGCCGCATCACCGCGACATCGACCCTGGCCCGACTGGAGGCGCTTGCCGGCCAGGGGCGGCTGGAAGCGGATTTCGCCGCGGATCTGGGCGAGGCGCTGGCGCTGTTCATCGAACTCCGCCTCAAACGGCAACTGGCGCAACTCGACGGTCGGCAGAGCAGCGACGAACCCGATCTGATCATGGTTCAGAACCTCTCCTCGCTGGAGCGCGATCTGCTGCGCGAGGCGCTGCATATCGTCAAGGACTTCCAGCAGCGTCTGACGCACCGTTTCCATCTCGAGTACTGACGAGAAGTGCGATGATACGTTCGCTACGCCGTGCCGCCGATCGGCGCCGCCAGGCCGATGGCCGCTACGGCAAACTGTTCGGCGCCTACGCCGGCGACGAGATGGTGTCCATCGACTGCGAGACCACCGGTCTCGACACCCGGCGCGCCGAGCTGATCTCGATCGCTGCGGTGGCCTTCGAGGGCGAGCGGGTGCTGACCAGCGGGGCGCTGGATCTACGCCTCCGGCCACCAGCCACCCTGAGCGGCGATTCCATCAAGGTCCATCGCTTGCGCGGTGTCGACCTGGATGATGGCGAGGCGCTGGACGAAGCGCTGGAGAAGTTCCTGGACTTCGTCGGCAACCGTCCGCTGCTGGGTTGGTGTATCGATTACGACCTGGCCGTGATCGATCGCCAGTTGCGGCCGCTGTTCGGCTTCGGCCTGCCCAACCCCAGCCTCGACATGGCACGGATATATCGGCGCGAGATGCAGCGGACGCAGCCGCAACGGGAGCCGGTGGTGAGTTTCGAGGCGGCCGCCGAGGCTCTCGGGGTGCCGGTGATGGGCCGTCATACCGCCCTTGGCGATGCGGTGACCACGGCCCTGATGTACATCCGTCTGAAGCAGGGTGCGCTGGTGGCGCGCTAGAGACCTGTCAGGCCATGGCATCGCAAGTCGCCGGGCGCGGTGATAGCATGAGCATGCCTTCATATCCCTGTGTGTCATTCGACCCATGCAAGCATCTACCGGTACCCAGAAATACGAGTTCAACAAGCTGCAGAAGCGGCTGCGTCGCCAGGTCGGCAATGCGATCATCGACTACGGGATGATCCATGACGGCGACAAGGTGATGGTCTGCCTGTCCGGCGGCAAGGACTCCTACACCATGCTGGAGATTCTGATGAATCTGCAGCGCAACGCGCCGGTCGACTTCGAACTGGTGGCGGTCAATCTCGATCAGAAACAGCCCGGCTTCCCCGAGCACGTGCTGCCCGAGTATCTCGATGCCAAGGGAGTGGGTTACCACATCCTGGAGCGTGACACCTACTCGGTGGTCAAGGAGAAGACACCCGAAGGCAAGACCACCTGCGCGCTCTGCTCGCGCCTTCGCCGTGGTTCGCTCTACGGTTTCGCCGAGGAGATCGGTGCGACCAAGGTGGCGCTGGGCCATCACCGCGAGGACATCCTCGAGACTCTGTTTCTCAACATGTTCTTCGGTGGTTCGCTCAAGTCGATGCCGCCCAAGCTGCTGTCGGACGATGGCAAGAACATCGTCATCCGACCGCTGGCGTACTGTCGCGAAGCCGATATCGCCGAGTTCTCGCGCCAGATGGCGTTTCCGATCATCCCCTGCAACCTGTGCGGTTCCCAGCCCAACCTGCAGCGTCAGGTGGTCAAGGAGATGCTGGCGGAGTGGGAGGCCAAGCACCCCGGGCGCCTGGAGACCATGTTCAAGGCGGTGACCAACGTCGCGCCCTCGCAGCTCGCCGATCGCAACCTGTTCGATTTCGAGGGCCTGGAAGCCAAGCAGCGCCAGATGCAGGAGACGCGGATCGACACGTTCGACCTGCTCGCTCGCGAAGCCTGAGCGATTGCGGATTGTCGAAGGCCCGCCGGGGAGAGTTTCCGGCGGGCCTTCGGCGTTGTGGCAGACGTTTTGAGAGCCGGATTTATCCCAGCGGGCCGCCCAGTATCGTCTTGCTCATTCCCGCCATGATGTGACTGCCGTCCTCGGCTGCCAGTTCGGCGTACCACGCCCGTGTGGCGTCAGGGTCGGCGCCATGGGTGGTTTCGGCGCGCTTGCGGGCTCGGCTGACGATCTCCCCGACTCGTTCGACCCGGGCGCCGTCGTAGGCCTTCAATGCCTTCGCCACATCGCCGTCGGCATCATCCAGCGCCCGCGCCAGCACCCAGGCATCCTCCATCGCCTGGCAGCCGCCCTGGCCCAGGTCCGGGGCCATGCCGTGGGCCGCATCGCCCAGAATCGCCGCGCGTTCGCCGACGACCGTCTCGAGCGGTTCGATGTCGTGAATTTCGACGCGGGCCATGGCCGCGGGGTCGAAACGCGCGATCAACTTCTGCACCGGCTCCGCCCAGCCGGCGAAGTGGCGTGCCAGTTCGTCGCGGTAACGCATCGGGTCGTTCGGTGTGTCGATCGGCAGGGGCACGTCGAAGAAGCAGTAGAATTCCGGGGTGGCGGGATCGCCGCTCATCGGCATCATCGAGACGCGCTGGTGGTCACCGACGTACTGGACCCAGCTCTCGAGCGGTGCCAGGTCCGGCGTGGCCGCCACGCGGACGTTCCAGTTGACGTAGCCGCAGTAGCGCCGCTCGACAGGCCTGCCGAGGGCGCGTTCGCGCAGCGCCGAGTGGGTGCCGTCGGCGATCACGATCAGGTCCGCCTGGCGAGTCGAGCCGTCGGCGAATTCGGCGGTGACGCCGCTGTCGGTGGTCCGGAAGTCGGTACATGCCAGCCCGAGGGTGACGTTGTCTTCGCCGACGGCGTCCAGAAGCAGCTGCTGGAGGGTCGCCCGGGCGATGGGGCAGGCGCGCTGGCCGACCTGGTCATAGAGCGGCTGCAGGCTGAACCGCGTCAGCGGGGCGCCGTCCTTGCCGTGATACGCCATGGCATCCATGCGGCCGCTGGCCTGCTCGATGGCGTCGCCCACGCCCAGGGCCTTGAGCACCTTGACGCCATTGGACCAGACCGAGATGGCGGCACCTACCGGGCGCAGTTCGGAGACCCGGTCGACCACCTCGACCCGGTGTCCCGATTCCTGCAGGGCCAGCGCCGCGGTGAGTCCGCCCATGCCGGCGCCGATGACGAGAACGTTGAGCGTCATGGTTTATCCTGGTTGTTGTCGTTGGTTCGATAAAATCTGACCGATCGATCAGGTTTATCATCCTACGCATAAATCCCGCCCGCTGGGAATGCTGGCAGTGTCGTCGTGCCATCAGCCAGGGTAGCGTATTGATTGTTCCGACAAGCCAACAGGGGGCGATACGGTGACAGTGCCGATGCAGGAGACCCAGGATGGCGACAGGCTGCGCGAAGCGCTGGCGGCCGGCGATGGCTCGCGCCACGAGACTGCCTCGGGAGGATTCATCGTGGAGGGACGAGCGCCGACGCCCGCGCGCCTCGTCCTCTGTCACGGTGCGGGCGCGGGCCACGATTCCGAGTTCCTGGTGCGGCTGCGCCGGCGACTGGCCGCGCTCGGCCTCCAGGTGGTGGCGGTGGAGTTCGATTACATGACTGCCATGGGTCGGAGTGGCAGACGGCGCCCTCCACCCAGGATCGAGACGCTGGTGGACGAACTCGCCGAGTGGCGTCGGGTGCTGACGGAACTGGACGCGGCAACGCCGCTGTGGTTCGGCGGCAAGTCGATGGGCGGCCGGGTCGCTAGCCTGCTGGCTACCCGGATCGGCCTGGCGGGGCTGGTCCTGTTCGGATACCCGTTCCATCCTCCCGGCAAGCCGGCCCGGTTGCGACTCGAGCACTGGCCGCAGATCGCCTGCCCCGTGCTGCTGTTCCAGGGGACCCGCGATCCGTTCGGGCGGCGTGACGAGGTCGAGGGGTATCGGCTGCCGGGACAGGTCGAGTGTCACTTCATGGAAGGTGGAGACCATGACTGGCAGGTGCCCAAACGTGCTGCGCACACGCAGTCGATGCTGATCGACGAAGCTGTCGGCCACGTGGTTCGGAGGCTCGGCGCAAGTGGATGATCCGGATGGAGAAAAGCGGGGTGAAAAGCTGTTGACTTTCAACCGGTCACAGGTAGAATGCAGCGCCACGTGACCACGGGTGGTTAGCTCAGCTGGGAGAGCACCAGCCTTACAAGCTGGGGGTCACAGGTTCGAACCCTGTACCACCCACCATCATGGTTTCATGATGCTCGGGTATCACGTGTTGCAAGTCGCAGTAGCGGGAAAAGCGTTGGAATATGCGGACCGGTAGTTCAGTCGGTTAGAATGCCGGCCTGTCACGCCGGAGGTCGCGAGTTCGAGTCTCGTCCGGTCCGCCATTTCAGCATTTTTCTCACGCCGTCAAGGTATGCGATGTTGCAGGTGGGGCAGTTCGCTAGTTGCGTAGTTCGTATCGGGGTCCGTGTTTCGGCATGAATTCTCGATGCACAGAGTGGACCGGTAGTTCAGTCGGTTAGAATGCCGGCCTGTCACGCCGGAGGTCGCGAGTTCGAGTCTCGTCCGGTCCGCCACGCTTCGCACTGGTTGTATTTGTAGTATTGAGTCGTTTGATGTTTGGGTGGTTAGCTCAGTTGGTTAGAGCACCAGCTTCACATGCTGGGGGTCACAGGTTCGAGTCCCGTACCACCCACCATAGCGGACCGGTAGTTCAGTTGGTTAGAATGCCGGCCTGTCACGCCGGAGGTCGCGAGTTCGAGTCTCGTCCGGTCCGCCATATCGACGTCTTCTGCTGCACTCGATACGTTTCACGCCTCGCTGTATGGCGCTGCCGCGATGATCGCGGTTTCCCGCGCTCGAACTTCTGAAGTTCTTTCTTCTCTCTCGTATCTCATGCCATGGTTTCGCCCCGTCTGGCGGCCGAATCATCACCTCTTCTTGTCTTCATGCACTCTAACCCCGTGCTCCCTATCCCCCGTGCGGTGCTACCGCTTTGGTGGAATGGCTCTCGTTGCGGTTTTCGTTACACTGACCCTCATACGCGCGTTTGAAACCGCTGCCGGCGGTGTGCGCCTCGACATGAGTGGATCCGATTCGTGACGCGTTTTCCCAATCTCTTTCGTCCTTTGCAAGTTGGCTCGCTGACGCTGCGCAACCGCGTGGTGATGGGGTCGATGCATACCAACCTGGAAGAAGCACCGAACGGCTTCGATCGTCTGGCGGCGTTCTACGCGGAACGGGCGCGTCATGGGGTGGGGTTGATCGTCACCGGTGGCATTGCGCCCAACCCTGAAGGGGCGGTCTTCCAGGGCGCCGCCAAGCTCACCGACGAAGCCGAGGCCGAGCAGCACCGCCCGGTGGTGGAAGCCGTCCATGCACGCGGCGCGCATATCTGTCTGCAGATTCTGCACGCGGGTCGCTACGCCTACTCTCCGGATCTGGTAGCGCCTTCGGCGATTGCCGCGCCGATCAACCGCTTTACGCCACGCGCGCTGAGTGACAGCGAGATCGAGCGGCAGATCGATGACTTCGCGCGCTGTGCCGAGCTGGCGCAGCGCGCGGGATACGACGGCGTCGAGATCATGGGGTCGGAGGGATATCTGATCAATCAGTTCCTGTGCCGCCGGACCAACCACCGCGACGACGCCTGGGGCGGCGATAGCCAGCGCCGGCAGCGCTTCGCCACCGAGATCGTGCGTCGCGTTCGTGACACGTGTGGCCCGGATTTCCTGCTGATCTTTCGGCTGTCGATGATCGATCTGGTGGAGGAGGGCAGTACCGGCGACGAGGTCGTGGCGCTGGCGCTGGCGATCGAGCGTGCCGGTGCGGATGTGATCAACAGCGGTATCGGCTGGCATGAGGCGCGGGTGCCGACCATCGTCACCAGCGTGCCGCGCGCCGCTTTCGTCCCGGTCAGCCGGGCGGTGCGCGAAGCGATCTCGATACCGTTGATCGCGACCAATCGTATCAACATGCCGGCGATCGCCGAGGCGGTACTGGCCGAGGGGCACGCCGACCTAGTCTCCATGGCGCGTCCTTTTCTCGCCGATCCGGCCTGGATGGCCAAGGCCGAGCAGGATCGAGTCGAGGAGATCAATACCTGCATCGCCTGCAATCAGGCCTGCCTCGACCACACTTTCCAGGGCAAGCTGACTTCCTGTCTGGTCAATCCGCGCGCCTGTCATGAAACGGAGCTGACGCTACCGCCGACCGATGCCCCCAAGCGCATCGCCGTGGTAGGGGCTGGTCCGGCGGGCCTGGCCGCAGCCACCGCCTGCGCCGAGCGTGGCCATCGGGTGACGCTTTTCGAACGCGATCCGCAGATTGGCGGTCAGTTCCGGTTGGCGCAGCGCATACCCGGGAAGGAGGAGTTCGCCGAGACGCTGCGCTATTTCTCGACGCGGCTCGGGCTGCTCGGCGTGGAGCTGCGCCTCAACGTGGATGCCGATGTCCAGCAGTTGCGGGAGTTCGACGAGGTCGTCATCGCCACCGGCGTCAGGCCCCGCGAACTCGAACTGGAGGGCAGCGATCACCCCTGCGTCATCTCCTACCCCATGGCGATCCTGCACCCGGAGCGCGTCGGGCGTCGCGTCGCCATCATCGGTGCCGGCGGCATAGGTTTCGATGTCGCTGAACTGTTGGCGCATGCCGAGCAGCCGGCGCTCGATGTCGAGCGTTGGTGCGACGAGTGGGGCGTCGACTTGACGGTTGAACACGCCGGCGGCTTGAAGCCGCGGCTGAAGCCCACGGTGCCGCGACAGATTACGCTGCTGCAGCGCAAGACCGGCAAGCCGGGCGCAGGGCTCGGGGTGACTACCGGCTGGGTCCACCGGGCCGCGCTTCGGGCTCGGCGTGTCGAGACGCTGTCGGGCTGTGTCTATCGGCACATCGACAGTGACGGTCTGCACCTCGATGTCGAGGGGGAGTCCAGGCGACTGGCGGTCGACAGCATCGTGATCTGCGCCGGGCAGGAGTCGCAGCAGGCGCTCTATGAGGCGCTGGTCGTAACCGGGGCGCGAGTTCATCGTATCGGCGGCGCCGATCTGGCGGCGGAACTCGATGCCAAGCGGGCCATCGACCAGGGGGTGCGGCTGGCGGCGACCCTGTGAGCGCGTGCCGGGTTTGCGTTGAGTCAGCGTGAGAGGGAAGGGCTCCCGCGCTGCCGATAGTCGGGAGCAGATGTTAGACTCGGGTGTTCACCAGTGAGCGCGAGCCGGGCGACGGCGACCCCGACGCCGACTGGGTCGCGCTTCTTGTTATTCAGGCCGCCGTGGAATCGACCGCCATGCCTGACCCTCAGAAAACGCGGACTCTGCACGCCGTGACCGGCCCGAGTCGCTTTTCTCGATGGAGGGATCGTACAAGGACCCCCAGATGACATCCGACTGTAACCCTCGCTATCTGGCGAGCGACAACACCTCCGGCATCTGCCCGGAAGCGCTTGATTACCTGATTCGAGCCAATGCCAGCGACGATCTCGCCTACGGCAACGATGCCTGGACTCACCGTGCCGCGGATCGCTTCCGCGAACTCTTCGACTACGACTGTGACGTCTTCTTCGTCTTCAACGGTACTGCCGCCAACTCGCTTTCGCTGGCCGCGCTGGGCCAGAGTTACCACAGCGTGATCTGCCACGAACTGGCTCATATCGAGACCGACGAGTGCGGTGGGCCGGAGTTTTTCTCCAACGGCTCCAAGTTGCTGACCAGCCCGGGTGAGAACGGCAAGCTGACGCCGGAGGGCATCGAGCGCCTGGTGGTCAAGCGCAACGATATCCACTACCCCAAGCCGCGGGTGGTCTCGATCACTCAGGCCACCGAAGTGGGGACGGTCTATTCCCGCGAGGAGCTGCTGGCGATTCGCACCGTGGCGGACAAGTACGATCTGCGCGTGCACATGGACGGGGCGCGTTTCGCCAACGCCTGCAGTGCGCTGGATGCCTCCCCGGCCGAGCTGACCTGGCAGGCCGGTGTCGACGTACTCTGCTTTTCCGGCACCAAGAACGGCCTGCCGATGGGCGAGGCGATTCTGTTCTTCAACAAGGAGCTGGCCGAGGATTTCGCCTATCGCTGCAAGCAGGCGGGGCAGTTGGCTTCCAAGATGCGCTTCATCGCCGCGCCCTGGCTGGGCCTGCTGGAATCCGGTGCCTGGCGGCGCAATGCCGATCACGCCAACGCCATGGCACGCTATCTCGCCGACGGCCTGGCATCGCTTCCCGGCGCGTCGCTGATGTTTCCAACCCAGGCCAACAGCGTCTTCGTGAGTCTGCCGGAACCGGTCATCTCCCAGTTGCGCGCCCAGGGCTGGACGTTCTACACCTTCATCGGCGCCGGCGGGGCGCGTTTCGTCTGCTCCTGGAACACGACCTCGGAGCTGCTCGACCAGCTGTTGGCCGATGCCCGCGCCGCCTTCGAGGTGCCCTGAGGGGCACCGGCGCCCGACCCCCTCGGGCGCCGGCCGGGCCTCGTCATCCGCGCGATGATTCGCGAGCGAATTTGTCCCGGATTTTCTATGAGTTACCGATACCTGCGTGAATCGACGCATTTTGTCGATGCAAATTCCCCGTGCATCGAAACCGGATCGTGGTAGCGTGTTCTAAAGCGTGTATTCCGACGCTGCGTTGAAAAGACTCGCAAAAAGAGTCTTCCCGACGCTTCGTGCATCTGTCTATGCTGATAGTCAGCTAGCCCGGCTGGCAGGGCGTTCGCCCTGAGCGGTTGGGGGTCACGACCAGGAGGCTTCCATGAGCATCTTCGATCACGTGCAGAGCCGTTACGAGCAGGTTCAACAGGAAGAGATGAGCCTGCAGGAATATCTAGAGCTGTGCCGGAAGGATCCCCGTGTCTACGCCAATGCCGCCGAGCGAATGCTGAACGCCATCGGGGAGCCCGAGACCATCGATACGGCCAAGGACTCCCGCCTGTCGCGTATCTTCTCCAACAAGGTCATTCGCCGCTATCCCGCCTTCGCCGAGTTCTACGGCATGGAAGAGGCGATCGAGCAGATCGTCGCCTACTTCCGCCATGCCGCCCAGGGGCTCGAGGAGCGCAAGCAGATTCTCTACCTGCTGGGCCCGGTTGGCGGCGGCAAGTCATCGCTGGCCGAGCGCCTGAAGCTGCTGATGGAGCGTGTCCCGTTCTACGCGATCAAGGATTCGCCGGTCTACGAGTCGCCCCTCGGGCTGTTCTCGCCGGAAGAGGATGGTGAGCTGCTCGAGAAGGAGTACAGCATCCCCCAGCGTCACCTGCGCGGGCCGATGTCGCCCTGGGCGGCGAAGCGACTCAAGGAGTACGGTGGCGACCTGTCGCGGTTCCGGGTGGTGCGTCTGCATCCTTCCCGCCTCAACCAGATCGCGGTCTCCAAGACCGAACCCGGCGACGAGAACAACCAGGACATCTCATCGCTGGTGGGCAAGGTCGACATCCGCCAGCTGGAGCTCTACTCCCAGGACGACCCGGACGCCTACAGCTTCTCCGGCGGCCTGTGCAAGGCCAACCAGGGGCTGATGGAGTTCGTCGAGATGTTCAAGGCGCCGATCAAGGTGCTGCATCCGCTGCTGACGGCCACCCAGGAAGGCAACTACAACCCCACCGAAGGCATGGGCGCGATTCCCTTCGACGGCATCATCATGGCCCACTCCAACGAGAGCGAGTGGCAGCAGTTCCGCAACAACCGCAACAACGAGGCGTTCCTCGACCGCGTCTACATCGTCAAGGTGCCTTACTGCCTGCGCGTGTCGGAGGAGATCAAGATCTACCAGAAGCTGCTCGAGCACTCCTCGCTGGACGAGGCGCCCTGCGCGCCGGACACCTTGCGCATGCTGGCGCAGTTCTCGGTACTTTCGCGACTCAAGGAGCCGGAGAATTCGAGCATCTATTCCAAGATGCGCGTCTACGACGGCGAGAACCTGAAGGATACCGATCCCAAGGCCAAGTCGATCCAGGAGTATCGTGACGCCGCCGGCGTCGACGAGGGCATGAATGGGCTCTCCACGCGGTTCGCGTTCAAGATTCTCTCCAAGGTGTTCAACTTCGACGCTCACGAGATCGCCGCCAATCCGGTGCATCTGCTCTACGTGCTGGAGCAGGCGCTGGAGCGCGAGCAGTTGCCGAAGGAGACCCACGAGCGCTACCTGCGCTTCATCAAGGAGTATCTGGCGCCGCGCTACGTCGATTTCATCGGCAAGGAGATCCAGACCGCCTACCTCGAGTCCTACACCGAGTACGGTCAGAACATCTTCGACCGCTACGTGACCTATGCCGATTTCTGGATCCAGGACCAGGAGTACCGCGATCCCGAGACCGGCGAGCTGTTCGACCGGCAGTCGCTCAACGAGGACCTCGAGAAGATCGAGAAGCCGGCCGGCATCTCCAATCCCAAGGATTTCCGCCATGAGGTGGTCAACTTCGTGCTGCGGGCGCGGGCGCACAACAACGGCATGAACCCCAGCTGGCAGTCTTACGAGAAACTCCGCGGGGTGATCGAGCACAAGATGTTCGCCAACACCGAGGAGCTGCTGCCGGTGATCTCGTTCAACGCCAAGGCGTCGGCCTCCGATCAGCGCAAGCACGAGGATTTCGTCGATCGCATGGTGCAGCGCGGTTACACCGAGAAGCAGGTGCGGCTGCTGTCGGAGTGGTATCTGCGGGTGCGCAAGTCGCACTGAACGATCGTGAGTCGATGTCAGCGGCGCGGGATCGCGGGTCGGATTCCGTGCCTTGGGGCAGGGGCCATAGGCGGGCGGCCGCTGTCGCAGTCAGTCTGCGGGAGGTGCCATGAGCTACTTCATCGATCGACGCCCCAATGCGCGCAACAAGAGTGCCGTGAATCGTCAGCGGTTCCTGCAGCGCTATCGCTCCCACATCAAGCGGGCCGTGGAAGAGTCGGTGAATCGGCGCTCGATCACCGACATGGAGCGTGGCGAGAAAGTCTCCATCCCCGCCAAGGATATTTCCGAACCTTCGTTTCAGCACGGCCCGGGCGGTCGGCGGACGGTCGTGAGTCCCGGCAACAGGGAGTTCGCCGAGGGCGACCGGCTGAGGCGACCCAGCGGTGGCGGTGGGCAGGGTAGCGGCGAGGGTCAGGCAGGCAATCAGGGCGAGGGCGTGGATGAGTTCGTGTTCTCGCTCTCCCGGGAGGAGTTTCTCGATTTCGTCTTCGATGGCCTAGAGCTGCCGCATCTCGAGCGCAAGCAGTTGCAGGTACTGGAAGAAACGCGACCGGTGCGCGCGGGGATCTCCAAGGAGGGAGTGCCGGCACGGATCAATATCGTGCGCTCGATGCGCGAGGCCCAGGCCCGGCGGATCGGCATGCGGGCGCCGCTGAAGCGTGCCCTGCGCGAGGCCCAGGAAGCGCTCGAAGCCGAGGAGCGCAAGGACCCGGTGCTGCGTAACCCGGCGCGTGTCAGCGAGCTGAAATCGGAGATCGAACGACTGGAGAAGCGGATCGAGGCGATCCCGTTCCTGGATACCTACGACCTGCGCTACAACCATCTCACCCATCAGCCGATGCCATCGAACCAGGCGGTGATGTTCTGCATCATGGATGTCTCGGGGTCGATGACTCAGGCGCACAAGGACATCGGCAAACGCTTCTTCCTGCTGCTCTATCTATTCCTGGAGCGCAATTACGAGAAGGTCGAGCTGGTGTTCGTGCGTCACCATACCGTGGCCAAGGAGGTCGACGAGGAGGAGTTCTTCTATTCCCGGGAGACCGGCGGCACCATCGTTTCCAGTGCATTGACCCTGGTCGACAGCATCATCGAGGCGCGCTACGCGCCGGAGCAGTGGAATCTCTACGTGGCGCAGGCCAGCGATGGCGACAACTGGGACGACGACTCGTCTACCTGTCTCGAGTTGCTCGACGAGTCACTGATGCGCAAGTTGCAGTATTTCACCTACGTGGAGATCACGCCTCACGCCCACCAGGCGCTGTGGGAAGCCTACGATTCGGTCAGGGCGGCCTATCCCGAGCGCTTCGCCATGCAGCAGATCGTCCAGGCGGAAGATATCTACCCGGTTTTCCGTGAGCTCTTCCGCCAGCGGGCGAAGGGGTGAGCGCAGAGGCCTGGTGACGTAACGCAGCGAGGAGATAGAGAGCGATGACGCGACGCGAGCCCATTGCCACCGGTTCGGACTGGAACTTCGAGGCGCTGGAAGCCTACGAGCACGCCATTGGCGCCTTGGCGCGGGAGTATCGGCTGGACACCTATCCCAACCAGATCGAGATCATTACCTCCGAACAGATGATGGATGCCTACGCCAGCGTGGGCATGCCGATCGGCTACCACCACTGGTCGTTCGGCAAGCAGTTCCTGTCGGTGGAGCAGGCCTATCGCCGGGGCCAGATGGGGCTGGCCTACGAACTGGTGATCAACTCCGACCCCTGCATCGCCTACCTGATGGAGGAGAACTCGCTGATGATGCAGGTGCTGGTCATCGCCCACGCCTGCTACGGCCACAACTCGTTCTTCAAGGGCAACTATCTGTTCCGCGCCTGGACGGACGCTTCGGCGATCGTCGATTATCTCGTCTTTGCCCGTAAATATGTCGCCAAGTGCGAAGAGCGGCATGGCGTCGAGGCGGTGGAGCAGCTTCTCGACGCCTGCCACGCGCTGCAGAACTACGGCGTCGACCGCTACAAGCGCCCATCACCGGTCTCCGCCGAGGAGGAGGTGCGGCGCCAGGACGAGCGCGAGGCCTACCTCCAGACCCAGGTCAACCGGCTCTGGAGCACGATCCCGACCCCGATCGGTGGCTTGGTCCAGCAGCCATCGCACGATTTCGAGAACGATCCCCTGGGGCTGCACAGACACGACCGCTACCCCAGTGAGCCCCAGGAAAACCTGCTCTATTTCCTGGAGAAGAATGCGCCACTGCTGGAGCCCTGGCAGCGCGAGATCGTGCGCATCGTGCGCAAGCTGGCCCAGTACTTCTACCCGCAGCGCCAGACCCAGGTGATGAACGAGGGTTGGGCCACCTTCTGGCACTACACGCTGATGAATCGTTTGTACGACGACGGCCTGATCGACGAAGGCATCATGCTGGAGTTCCTGCAGTCCCATACGTCCGTGGTCAGCCAGCCGGGTTTCGACAGTCCCTATTTCAACGGCATCAATCCCTATGCGCTGGGCTTCGCGATGTTCAGCGACATCCAGCGCATTTGTCAGTCGCCCTCCGACGAGGACCGCGAATGGTTCCCCGAGATTGCCGGCAGCGACTGGTTGGAGACGCTGCATTTCGCGATGCAGAACTTCAAGGATGAGTCGTTCATCCAGCAGTTCCTGTCACCCAAGGTGATTCGCGATCTCAAGTTGTTCAGCCTGGTCGACGACGACCGTGACGACAGCCTGCAGATCGAGGCGATTCACGATGATCGGGGTTATCGGCGCATCCGCGAGGCGCTGAGCGTGCAGTACGCGCTGTCGGCCCGGGAGCCCAATATCCAGGTGTGGGAGGCCGACATTCGCGGTGACCGCTCGCTCACCCTGCGCCACGTACAGGACCGGCGCCGGCCGCTGGGCCAGAGCCTGTTCCCGGTAATGCGCTACCTGCACCAGCTCTGGGGGTTCCCGATCAAGCTCGAGTCGATGGAGGAAGGTGAGGTCGTGCGTCGCTATCAGTGGCCGATTCCGGAGTCGAATCGCGAGTCGGCATGAATTCTGGGTCCGCCGCCGGGGGTGATGTCAGGACGCGCTGGCCGTCCAGCCGCTGCACCAGCCATCGCTGGCGACCCGGTAGTCGGGAAACAGACCACACGCCTGGCTCGACGCGGTGAAGAAGTCGCAGTTGGCGCAGCGCCGACCCGCCTGGTAGGCAGGGTTGTCCGCAGCATTCGAGGCCTCCTCGACATAATCGAGCGCCTTGGCTTGATAGGCGTCCGGGTCCAGCATCGGCTTGTCCTGGGCCAGGGTGGGCAGGCCCCGCCAGCCCAGCAGCAGCAGGCCGGAGGCGCACAGGCCATGGCGCAGAAAGCGCCGACGTCCTTCACCATTCGGCGACCCGCCGGCCTCTCTCGTCCTCTTTTTCGTTGATTCCTGCATGACCCGTCTCCGGTTCGTTGTCCTGACGCACACCGCTTCTGGATGACTGGAAGTCTGCGATGTGTCGTGACATTGTCACAATACACTCGCAGCCGCCATTCGCTGCCGGGCAATTTCGCCATTCACGGTGTCGCCAAGGGTCGATTATGCGCTATGTCCAGTTTGTGACCGATCATGGAGAGATGATGCTGGTGGGGGACGAGCAGGGCTTGCGCGAACTGCGCCTGCCCGGGAGTTCCCGTTCCGGGACGCCGGAGTCGAGCTGGCAGGAGGACGCCGACTTCTTTGCCCAGGCCCGGGCCGAGCTCGACGCTTACCTGGCGGGGCGACGGCGGAGCTTCAATGTCACGCTGGCCCCCGAGGGGAGCGATTTCCAGCTGCAGGTCTGGCAGGGCCTGTTGCGTATCCCATATGGGCAGACCAGCACCTATGGCGAGATGGCACATCGCCTGGGCAGGGAGGGCGCGGCGCAGGCGATCGGCGGTGCGGTGGGGGCCAATCCGCTGCCGTTGTTCATCCCCTGTCACCGGGTCGTCGCCGCCCGGGGGATGGGCGGCTACAGCGGTGGCGAGTCGTTGAAGCGCGCCCTGCTGACGCTGGAAGGCGGTTGGCCCGGGAGCTGATATACTCGCGCCGGATCATTCATTCTTCGGGCCTCGCGAAAGGCCGAACGCCGGTGGGAGAGGGAAATGCAGAACGCCGTCATTCTGATCAATGTCGAAAAGGGCCGGATACGGGGTGTCGCCGAGCGCCTGGCCGATCTCGAGGGCATCAGCGAAGTCTATTCGACCTGCGGTCGTTACGACCTTATCGCCATCGCCCGGACGCGGGATTTCGAATCCTTGGCCTCGCTGGTGACCGAACGGCTGATGAGCGTCGAGGGCATCCGTGACACCGAAACGCTCAATGCCATGCAGGTGCATTCGCGCCACGATCTCGACGCCATGTTCTCCGTCGGCCTGTAATTCGGGTGGCGCGTCGTCGCAAGCGGGGGCTGCTGGGGCAACTGGCTCGCTCGTCCCGGATTGGCCTGATCTTCGTCGTTGTCATCAGCGGGTTGTGGTACTGGCAGGAGGCGAGCGTCCGCGACCAGTTGAGCTGGATGGGCGTACCCGAGTGGCAGTGGAACGATTGGCGGGGCTGGAACCGGGTGCTTCGCAACGACGGCTTCCTGTTGGGGTGGTCGGACGTGCGGGGCGGACCGCTCTGGGTTGGCTATGTATTGAATCGGGTCGACGATCCCCACAGCCTTCCACGGCCCGACCGGTTCGAGTCCGACTGGCGCAGCCTGTGGCCGATCGACAGCAGTGACTACACCCACAGCGGCTATGATCGGGGGCATCTGGCGCCGAACTACGCCATGTCGGTCGTCCATGGACGGGATGCGCAGATGGCCAGCTTCCTGATGACCAACATCGCGCCGCAGCGACCCAAACTCAATCGGCAGCTATGGCAGCGCCTGGAGGAGGCTGTCATCGACGATTTCGTGCCCAGATTCGGGCGCGTCTGGGTCGTCACCGGGCCGGTCTACGACGACCAGTTGCTGCATCGGGTCGGGTTTTCTCAAATTCCCGTGGGATTCTACAAGATCCTGATCGCACCTGGCGCGACACCCCGTGCGCTGGCATTTCTGATGCCGCAGAACGTCGACGGCAACGAGCCTCTCGCCCGCTTTGCGGTCACGATCGACGAGATCGAGGCGCGTACCGGCCTGGATTTCTTCCCTCAACTGGCCGATCCCGTCGAGCGCAAGCTGGAAGGGCGGGTAGACAAGGAGGGCTGGGGGCTCGAGGCGGTCTCGACGCGGCCTGGGCGTTATCGATGATGGCGATGCCATCTCTACGGATCACGATATGGAGGGGCGTGCAGAGATGATGGCGACAGCGTTTGCGAGAAGGAGTCTCAGGAGAAAACGATCATGACACGTGGTGCCCAGGAGAGGACTTGAACCTCCACATCCGTAAGGATACTAGCACCTGAAGCTAGCGCGTCTACCAATTCCGCCACCTGGGCGTGTCATGTATCGGGTGCTGCCAGGAGTTTGGAAAACTCCTCTGGAATGGTGCCCGGAAGAGGACTTGAACCTCCACATCCGTAAGGATACTAGCACCTGAAGCTAGCGCGTCTACCAATTCCGCCATCCGGGCCAAACCGGCCTTGTCCATTCTAAATGACCATCGCCGAGAGCGATGGTGCCCAGAAGAGGACTTGAACCTCCACGTCCGTAAGGACACTAGCACCTGAAGCTAGCGCGTCTACCAATTCCGCCATCTGGGCCAAGGCGCGATGCATAATACCGATTTTGCATTCGAATGCAAGCGTCCGGTGATGGCGCTTGGGTTTCCGCCCGAACGGGCCCCCCGGGGCGATTCCCATACCTGGCAATCGACCACGACCTTGGCCGTTTGGCAGCGCATGGTTGGGTCGAACAGGCGTGAACGCTATACTTGGAGAATGAATCCAAAAAGATCGAACGGCTCAGGCCGCCCGCCGCGTGAATTCTCTCTACCGCCTAGGCCCAGCAGGCTCAACGCAAGGACGATGGTTGCATGACTCATTGGACGTTGGATGACGATCCGCACGCGGCTCGTGAAACGGAAAAATATGACAACCCCGTGCCCAGTCGCGAGTATCTGCTGGCACGGCTGGAGAGCTACGGCAAGCCGATCACTCATGAAGACATGAGTGCCATGCTGGGGCTGGAAGACGACAACCAGCTGGAAGCCGTGCGCCGCAGGCTGGCGGCGATGGAGCGTGACGGCCAGATCCTCAAGGATCGCAGAGGCGCCTATGCCCTGATCGACAAGCTCGATCTGATCAAGGGGCGCGTTCAGGGTCACCGTGACGGCATGGGCTTCCTGATTCGTCACGATGGCGTCAAGCCCGACCTGGTGCTGCCGCCGCGCCAGATGCGCCGTGTGTTCGACGGCGACGTGGTACTGGCCCGCGTCAGCGGCAAGGATCGTCGAGGTCGCGCCGAGGGCACCATCGCCGAGGTGCTGGCCCGCAATACCCAGACGCTGGTCGGTGTGTTCCGTCAGAACAGCTCCGAATTCGCGGTGCTGATCCCCGAGAATTCGCGGATCAGCCAGGAAGTGATCATCCCCCACAGCGTCAGCGGTGGCGCGAAGGACGGCCAGATCGTTTCCGTCCACATCACCCAGCAGCCGGAGACCCGCAAGCAGCCGGTAGGGGAAGTGGTGGAAGTTCTGGGAGAGCGGATGGACCCCGGGCTCGAGATCGACATCGCGATTCGCTCCCACGATATTCCCGCGGAGTTTCCGCCGGAAGTGGACGAGCAGATCGCCGGCATGTCCGCCGAGGTGAAGGAGGAGGACAAGACGGCGCGAATCGACCTCCGCGAGATGCCGCTGGTGACCATCGACGGTGAGGACGCCAAGGATTTCGACGATGCCGTCTGCGCCTGGAAGACCAAGTCCGGGAGCTGGAAGCTGGTCGTGGCGATTGCCGACGTCTCCCACTACGTTCGCGGCGGCAGTGCACTCGACAACGAGGCCTACATCCGCGGCAACTCCGTCTACTTTCCCGGCCAGGTCGTACCGATGCTGCCGGAGCTGCTCTCCAACGGGCTCTGCTCCCTCAACCCGCACGTCGACCGCCTGACCATGGTCTGCGAGATGAACATCTCCCAGAACGGCACCATCAGTCGCTACAAGTTCTACGAGGCGGTGATCCAGTCCCACGCCCGGCTGACCTACAACCAGGTCGGCGCGATGCTGGAGGAGCCGGACAGCGACGAAGGGGCGGCACTTCGCGAACGCTACCGCGAACTGGTGCCGTCGCTGGAGAACCTGCACGCGCTCTACAAGGTGCTGCGCCAGGCGCGGGAAGTGCGTGGCGCCATCGATTTCGAGACCACGGAGACGCAGATCGTCTTCAACGACGAGCGCAAGATCGAGAAGATCGTGCCGCGCACGCGCAACGACGCCCACAAGCTGATCGAGGAGTGCATGCTGGCGGCCAACGTGGCCACGGCGCGCTTCCTCGACAAGCACGACCTGCCCGCGCTCTATCGCGTCCACCAGTCACCGGCTCCCGAGCGGCTCGAGAACCTGCGCGTGTTCCTGGGTGAACTGGGGCTGACCCTGGGCGGCGGTGACGAACCGACGCCGAAGGACTACCAGGCGCTGCGGGAGGTGATTCAGGGGCGTCCCGACTTCGACATCATCCAGACCGTCATGCTGCGCTCGATGAGCCAGGCGGTCTACTCGCCGCAGAACGACGGGCATTTCGGTCTCGCTTACCAGGCGTATGCGCATTTCACGTCGCCGATCCGCCGCTATCCCGACCTGCTGGTACATCGTGCGATCCGGTCGGTCATTCGCGGCCCGCGTCAGACCCAGACCGTGCAGCGGGCGGAGGGGGCGCCGGTCGAGAAACCCTCGATCTGGTGCCCGTACACCTTCGAACAGATGGTCGAACTGGGCGAGCACTGCTCGATGACCGAGCGTCGCGCCGACGAGGCGACCCGGGATGTCACCGACTGGCTGAAGTGCGAGTTCCTCTCCGACAAGGTCGGCGAGGTCTACGAGGGCACCATCGCCTCGGTCACCCAGTTCGGGATCTTCGTGCGGCTCGACGACGTCTACGTGGAAGGGCTGGTGCACGTGACGTCGCTGCCGTCCGACTACTATCACTACGAAGCGGAAAAGCACCGCCTCAAGGGCGAACGCAGCGGGGTCGCCTATCGTCTGGGAGATGGCGTCACCGTGCGTATCGCCCGCGTCGATCTCGACGACCGCAAGATAGATTTCGATCTGGCCGACGCGGCGCCGCGTCACCGCCGCACGCCGCGTGGCCAGAAGCCCGGTGGCGACGCCCCCGCCGCCGGCGCACCCGCCAAGAAGTCCTCTTCACGCAAGAGCCGGCCGGGCAAGCGCGAGCGCCAGGGGGCAGCGGAGGGCAGTGACGAAGTCGGCAAGCGTCGTTCCCGCGGCCCGCGTCAGCGCGGTGGCAAGCGATGATGGCGGCCATCGGCCAGCCGTCCAGCAGGCGCCAGCCGAGATGAGTCGTCCTGCGAATCGCCGCACCTCCGCGAAGCCGCGCGAGCTGCCTCGCATGCCGGACGGGCTGGAGCCCGTCCATGGCGTTCACGCCGTTCGCGCGCTGTTCGAACGCGGCCAGCCGCCGAAAGTGCTATGGATTCAGCAAGGTCATGCCGAGCAACGCCTGGAGACTCTCCTGCAGCAGGCCCACGCGGCGGGTTGCGAGTTGAGGCGAATGGCGCGCGAGGCGCTCGATGGCGTCTCCCACCAGGCATCCCACCAGGGCGTGATCGGCTTCTGCGAGCCGTTGATCGCCGAGAACGAAACGACCCTGTGGTGGCGGCTCGAGCAGTGGCAGGCCAGCCGGCCGCCGCTGCTGCTGATTCTGGATGGCGTCACCGATCCCCACAATCTGGGAGCCTGCCTGCGCAGCGCCGACGCCGCCGGGGTCAATGGCGTGATCGTACCCAAGGACAAGTCGGCGCCGCTCAACGCGACGGTGCGCAAGGTGGCGTGCGGGGCGGCGGAGCTGGTGCCGGTGTTTCAGGTCACCAATCTCGCCCGCTGCATGGAGAAGCTCAAGCAGCATGGGATCTGGATCACCGGTACCGCCGGCGAGGCGGACTCGCTCCTGTACGATGCGGATTTCACCGTGCCCTGTGCCCTGGTGATGGGTGCCGAGGGCAAGGGCATGCGCCGGCTGACTCGCGAGGCCTGCGATGGGCTGGTCAAACTGCCGATGCAGGGCGGTGTCTCCAGTCTCAATGTCTCTGTCGCCACCGGCATCTGTCTGTTCGAGGCGGTGCGCCAGCGGGCCGGGGGTGTTGCCGGTTAAACTTGCGCTGGCAGGGCTTGGTCTCTACAATTGCGCGGTTCTGTGGGCAGGCTATGCTCATGGAGCGCGACTCCCGCTCGGACCTGTCCGGGCGAATCGCCAATTGGTCTGAATATCCGGGATCGTGAGCGGGGCATGACGCCGTTCACCCGATATCGACTCCTTGCTTCTCGTGGTGGCCATCTCTTCAGGAGCGTCGCCGCGCGGAAGCTGCCAAACCGCAAGGAGCTAACATGCGTCATTATGAAATCGTGTTTATGGTCCATCCGGACCAGAGCGAGCAGGTTCCGGCCATGGTCGAGCGCTACACCAGCCTCGTGACCGAGAACGGCGGTACCGTGCATCGTCTCGAGGATTGGGGCCGTCGCCACCTGGCCTACCCGATCAACAAGATCCACAAGGCACACTACGTGCTGATGAACATCGAGTGCAGCGGCGAGACCCTCGACGAGATCGAGAACATCTTCCGTTTCAACGATGCCATCATCCGCAGCATGATCGTGCGCAACAAAGAGGCCGTTACCGAAGCCTCGCCGATGATGAAGCCGGCTGAAGAGAAGAGCCGTCGCCGTGACGACAAGCCCTCCGAGCGTGGCGATCGTGAGCGTTCAGAGCGCCCCGAGCGTTCCGAAACCACCGCCGAAACCAACTGATTCGATTTCGCTAAGGAGAGACTCTCATGGCACGTTTTTTCCGTCGCCGTAAGTTCTGCCGCTTCACTGCCGAAGGCGTGAAGTACATCGATTACAAAGACATCGATACGCTGAAAGCCTACGTCACCGAAACTGGCAAGATCGTCCCGAGCCGTATTACCGGTACTCAGGCGCGCTACCAGCGTCAACTGTCTACCGCGATCAAGCGGGCGCGTTACCTGGCGCTGTTGCCGTACTCCGACAGCCACCAGTAAACCCTGATCCGGTAGTCTACGATCGGTAATCCATAGCGAGGCATCATGCTGGCACTGGCACGTTGGATCATGCGCGGTACGCCACAAGCGATAGCGGCGGCCGCACTGACAGCGCTGGTGCCGTGGCTGTTCTGGTTCAGCGCCGCCGTTGCCGGGTTGGTTACCCTGCGCCGGGGCATGACCACGGCGGCGCCGGTGTTGCTGGCCGCAGCCCTCCCCGCCGGTTGGTGGTGGATGCAGGGCGATTCGGTTCCGCTGGCCACCATTCTGCTGGTGACGTTGATGGCGACGGTGCTGCGTTCACGCATGCGCTGGTCCGAAGCGCTCATCGTCGGCAGCGTGGTCTGCATGGTTCTTGTCCAGCTTGGCATCTTCGTGCCGGCCGGAGGGACCGCGCCATTGCTGGCGGAACTGCGGCAGAGCTCGTCGGAGGTTGCCAGCATGCTCGATCAGCTATCGGCGCAGGGCGTCGATACCGAGCTGATGGCGACGCTGGTGATCGGCGGGGCAACCGGCCTGGTCGTGCTGCTCGCCGGGATCGCCTGCCTGGCGCTGGCCCGCAGTTGGCAGGCGGGGCTATACAACCCCGGAGGGTTTCGCGAGGAGTTTCATTCACTGAAGCTATCGCGCAAGCAGCTCCTGTTGCTGGTGGGTTTGATGGCGCTGGGCATGGTGCTGGCCGTTCCCGCCGCCAGTCTGCTGGCCTGGGTTCCGCTGCTGGTCGCCGGCGTGGCACTGGTTCATGGGTTTATCGGTTTGAAGGGAATGAGCGGGTTCTGGCTGGTAGGCTTCTATGCCTTGCTGTTGACCACCTGGCCCACGATTCTGATTGTACTGCTGTTGGCGTTGGTAGATACCTTCGCGGATTTTCGCGGTCGACTGACACGCAGTGATTGACGAGAGGTTCACGAGAATGGAAGTCATTCTGCTCGATAACATCGGCAAGCTGGGCGACCTGGGTGACAAGGTCACCGTCAAGCCCGGATATGGCCGTAATTACCTGGTTCCCTACGGCCTGGCCGTGCCGGCAACCAAAGACAACGTCGAAGCGTTCGAAGCGCAGCGCGCCGAGCTCGAAGCCCAGGCTGCAGAGCGCAAGGCCCAGGCCGAGACTCGCGCGGCACAGCTCGCCGAAATCGAACTGTCTCTGGTCGCGAAAGCGGGCGATGAAGGCAAGCTGTTCGGCTCCATCGGCCCGCGCGATCTGGCCGAAGCCATGGCTCAGGCTGGCATCGAAGTCGCCAAGAGCGAAGTGCGCATGCCGGAAGGCCCGCTTCGCCAGACCGGCGAATACGACATCGCGCTGCAACTGCATGCCGAAGTCACTTCCAGCGTCCGTGTGGTGGTGGTGGCCGAGTAAATCTCGACCGTCGTCGTCGCCGAGACGTCTGGCCGAAGGCACGCAGGGCTCACGCCCTGCGTGCCTTTTTCATGGCCGGGAGGCGTGGCGATGGTGGCTGCCGACTGGGTAGAATGAGCGCCAGACTTTTGCAGCGTGTTCTGCGCGCGACACGGGATGAACGCCAAGCATGAATCAACGCGTCGACAATGATCACGAAACCGCCCAGCTGAAGATGCCGCCCCACTCGCTCGAAGCGGAGCAGTCGGTGCTGGGCGGGTTGATGCTCGACAACAGCAGCTGGGATACGGTGTCGGAGCGGTTGGTCGCGGACGACTTCTATCGTCACGAGCATCGCCTGGCATTCAATGCGATGGCGGAACTGGCCGAGAGCGCGCATCCACTCGATGTCGTCACGCTGTCGGAAGCGCTGGAGCGCCGCGATCAGCTCGAGAGCGTGGGGGGGCTCGCCTACCTGGCGGAGCTGGCCCGCAATACGCCTTCGGCCAGCAACATTCGCGCCTACGCCGATATCGTCCGCGAGCGGGCGACACTGCGGAAACTGATCCAGGCCTCGCGTCAGATCGCCGACAGTGCCTACTCGCCGGAAGGGCGGCCGCCGGACGAGCTGGTCAACGAGGCCGAGCGCCTGGTGTTCCAGATCAGCGAGTCGCGACCTAAGTTCGGTGGGCCGATCGGCATGAGCGACCTGCTGACCAAGGCGGTCGACCGGATCGACGAGCTGTTCAACATGAAGGGGCAGATGACCGGGATCTCGACCGGTTTTCGCGATCTCGACGACATGACCTCGGGTCTGCAACCCTCGGACCTGGTGATCATCGCGGGCCGCCCCTCCATGGGCAAGACCACCTTCGCCATGAATCTGGTCGAGCACGCGGTGGTTTCCAGCGACAAGCCGGTCATCGTGTTCTCGATGGAGATGCCGGCGGAATCGCTGATGCTGCGTATGCTCTCTTCGCTGGGGCGAATCGATCAGACGCGGGTGCGTACCGGCCAGCTCGAGGACGAGGATTGGCCGCGCCTGACCTCGGCGGTCAACCTGCTCAAGGATCGGCAACTTTTCATCGACGATACGCCGGCGCTGTCGCCCAACGAGCTGCGGTCGCGGGTGCGTCGCATCGCCCGCGAGCACGGCAATGTCGGGCTGGTGATGATCGACTATCTACAGCTGATGCAGGTACCGGGGCTGTCCGAGAACCGTACCGCCGAGATTTCGGAGATATCGCGCTCGCTGAAGGGCGTGGCCAAGGAGTTCAACTGCCCGGTGGTTTCGCTCTCTCAGCTCAACCGCTCGCTGGAGCAGCGGCCCAACAAGCGCCCGGTCATGTCCGACTTGCGTGAATCCGGCGCCATCGAGCAGGATGCCGATGTCATCGCCTTCGTCTACCGCGACGAGGTCTACAATTCCGACAATCCGGACAACAAGGGGCTGGCCGAGCTGATCATCGGCAAGCAGCGTAACGGTCCTATCGGTACCGTCCACATGGCTTTCATCGGCAAGTACACGCGATTCGAGGATCTGGCGCCGGATAGCTACGGTCAGCACTACGAGTAAGTCGACGGATAGTGAAGAAGCCGGCGTTGCCGGTGTTTTGGAAAGATATCAAGGAGTCGAATCATGGCAGGTGGATTTCAGCGGGGGCGTCGTCAGCGGGTTCCCAAGATCGAGGTGCGTGGCCAGTTGGAAAAGCTGGAGCGTGAAGGCCCTTTCAAGGAGTGGCTGGGCATGCCCGATCTCTACCGCCATTGGCTCACGGTCGATGGCGAACTCTATAGTTATCAGACGGAAGATGCCGAACTGCCGGTTGCCATCGGCGACCGCGTGGTGTTTCGCTACAAGGAGGCGAAGGCGGGCAGGTGGATCGACCGCAACTCTCTGGGCAAGGCGATCGATCCTTCCGCTTATCAGTAGTCGCTGCCATGACGATGCGGGATTGTATCTTTATGTGTCATGACGGTGTCATGATGTTTCGCTTTTATGGCGTTCATGAACCCACCCTCCGCTTCCCTCGGCAGCCCTTCTCTCGACGAGATCGTCGCCCGTCGTGATCTGAGCGTTCATTTCCAGCCGATCGTTGCCGTCACGACCGGACATATTCTGGCGTACGAGGCGTTGTCTCGCGGTCCACGGGACTCGCCCTACGCCAATCCGATCCCGATGTTCCGGGCGGCCCGCGAGCGCGGCCTGCTTGCCGCGCTTGAGCGCGGATGCCGGGAGCGGGCGATCAAGCGTTGGGTGGATACCGGCCTCGGCGAGCTTCTGTTCCTCAACGCCAGTCCGGAAGTCCTGATCGACCCTGAAGATCTCGGCGGCCAGACGCTGGCGCTTCTTCACCAGCACGGTCTCTCGCCCGACCGCATCGTCATCGAGATCACCGAACAGTCGCCGGGGATCGATTGCGAGCTGATGGCCGAGGCTGCCCGCCATTATCAGTCTATGGGGTTCTCCATCGCGCTGGACGACCTGGGAGACGGCTACGCCGGTCTGCGACTCTGGTCCCAGCTCGATCCCGACTACGTCAAGCTGGATCGCCACTTCGTCAGTCGCCTCGACGAGAACCCCGTCAAGCGCCGGTTCGTTCGCTCCATCATCGACATCGCGCACAGCATGGATAGCCGTGTCATCGCGGAGGGCGTGGAGCGGGAGGGGGAGCTGGATACCCTGCTCGAGCTGGGGGCGGATTATTGCCAGGGGTGGTTGTTCGCGCGCCCCGATGCCGCTCCCCACCGGGTACGCGAGGCTCTCGAAGCCCGACTGGTGTCACTGGCTGCCAACCATCGCCCGCCCACCGCCGCGACAGAGATCCGGCGCCTCAGTGTGCCGCTGCCCGCGCTGGACGCCGCTCTCTGCGTGGCGGAGGCGTCCGAGCGATTCAGCCGTCTGCCCCATGCCAACGCGTTGGCGGTCGTCGATGGCCGGAGTCGACCGATCGGCATCCTGGGGCGCCAGCAACTGATGGCGCTGCTCGGCAAACGCTTCGGCTTCGATCTTCACGGCCGTCAGCCGGTCACCAAGGTGATGCGGACCCAGGCGCTCTGCGTGGAGGCCCACGAGCCTCTGGAGCGGGTCTCGCGCAAGGTGACTGGGCGCGAGGAGGCATCCCGCGACGAGGATTTCGTCATCACCGACGGTGGCCGCTATCTGGGTATGGGGCACGTCATCAACCTGCTGCAACTGTTCACCGAGCAGCAGGTCCAGTTGGCGCGCCAGGCCAATCCGTTGACCCAACTGCCAGGCAACCGCCCCATCAGGTTGGCGTTGGAACACTATCAGCGCCAGGCCCGGGGTTTCGTCGCCTGCTATCTGGATCTGGACAACTTCAAGCCCTTCAATGACCGGTTTGGTTACGCCCTGGGGGATCGAGTGATTCTCGCGCTGGCGAGCCTGGTGAGAAGCGAACTGGGGAGGGAGGACTTTCTGGGCCATCTTGGCGGCGACGATTTCATACTGCTGCTGAATGACGGGAAGGATCTCCACCGTCGGCTGGCCGGCATACAACGCCGCTTCAGCAGGGAGAGCCAAGCGCTGGTGCCCGCAGACGCCAGAGCGGAAGGTGGCTTTCATGCCAAAGATCGCTACGATCAATGGCGTTTTTTCCCGCTGGTCCGGCTGTCGATCATTGCGCTTCGCGTCGGTGCCGAGGCCATGGTCGATAGCTTCGGCGATCTCTGGAGCCACTTCAAGCCGGCGGCCAAGCGTGCCGCCAACGGTCGAATCGTGGTGACGCTGGACCGCCGTTCGGCAGGTGTCCGGGGGTGAACGATCGGCGTGTCTTGGCGTCTTAGGATCTGTTCACACTCTCCACGCGACTCGCGGCGTAGGGTGTGAACAGGCCCTGGTCACAGTTTTGTCACATCCGAGTGTCAGGGTGTCGCGACGGGATGGCAAGGAGCGTCTCCCGATCCAGAACACGATTCCATCAACGACCCACAGGAGGGAACCATGGAACTCAAGGAGCTAGCGCACTATCAACGACATCACGAGAACTTCGAGATCCGCGTCATCGCCCATGCCGGCAGCCGCTACTATCAAGTCATGCTGGAGCCGGAAGACGGTACCACGCAGGCCTTGACCCGGCGCGGCAAGCCGATGCTGTTTCGCGCTCTCGACGATGTCTACGGCGAACTGAAACAGGCCGGCATCCACCGCGCCTATCTGGTCCAGCAGGTTGCCAACGACGAGATCGTCGGCCACGAGCCCCATTATCACGATCCGCTGCTGTCGCGGATGCCGCTGGTCTTCTGATCCCGGATCGACGGTCTCCAGGACTCCAATCCGACCTATTTTCCATTCACCAACCTGATTTCCCTCCGGCGAGTCCCGCAGTGACTTGCCATGGTCTGGAGGGAATACTGTTTCTCTTCTCTCTTCTCTCTTCTCTCTTCTCTCTTCTCTCGTTTACACCGATGCCGGGCTGCCAGGCTACGTGGACCTGCCGTCGTCAGTGCCGCCGATAGCCTTCTGCGTGATCACCTTGGCCGTAGGGCGCCTCGAAGTGGATCGAACGCAGGAATCGCTCTGCCTGGTCGAGGATGGCCGCTCGCTTGTCTTCCTGCATCCGACCCCAGCTTCCGTAGATCAGTTTCATGCGGTGGTTGCCCCGTAGACGCTCGCGATGCCGCTCCAGAAAGTGCCAGTACAAGCTGTTGAAGGGGCAAGCGCCCTCGCCGGTGACCTGCTTGACGTCGTAGCGGCACTGGCGGCAGTGATCCGACATGCGGTCGATGTACTTTCCCGACGCGCAGTAGGGCTTGGAGCCGAGATAGCCCCCGTCGGCGTAGAGGGTCATGCCCAGCGTGTTGGGCAGCTCGACCCATTCGAAGGCGTCGACGTAGACCGCCAGATACCAGTCGCAGAGTGCCGCCGGGGCGACCCCGCAAAGCAGCGCGAAGTTGCCGGTGATCATCAGGCGCTGGATATGGTGGGCATAGGCGTTATCGCGGGTCATCTCCAGGGCGCGTCGGACGCAGCGCAGATCGGTGTCGGCGGTCCAGTAGAAATCGGGCAGCCCACGCCGTGCGTCGAGCCGGTTCGCGCGCTTGTAGTGCGGCATGCGTTGCCAGTAGATGCCGCGGACGTACTCACGCCAGCCCAGGATCTGGCGCACGAAGCCCTCCACGGCGTTGATGGGTGCCTCCTCGCGCCGCCAGGCCTCCACGGCGGCATCGCAGACCTCTCGGGGCGAGAGCAGGCCGATGTTCAGCGACGCCGAGAGTCGCGAGTGAAACAGCCACGGGTCCGCGTCGCTGATGGCGTCCTGGTAGGTGCCGAAGTCCGGTAGCGCGTGGGCGACGAAATGGCGCAGGTCGCCCAATGCCTGGCGTCGCGTCACCGCCCAGTTGAAGCCATCCAGGGTGCCGAAATGGTCGCCGAACTGCGCTTCGACCAGCGCCTGGACCTCGCGGGTGATAGCGTCCCGACGATGACGTGGCGGCTCAGGGAACTGAAGGCCGCTATCGACGGGTCGCCGGTTGTCGTGATCGAAGTTCCACTGACCGCCGGCCGGTTCGTCCTCCTCCATCAGCAATCCGGTCCGCTTGCGCATCTGGCGGTAGAAATCTTCCATCCGAAAGCGTCTGCGCCCCTCCAGCCATTCGCCGAACTCGGCGATGGAGCAGTAGAAGCGGGTATCGTCGTAGAGTCGCCAGCGCGTGCCCCGACGCTGGATACGCTCCAGCAGCCGCCATTCGCCGGGATGTGTCACCCGGATTTCGTCGCAGCCATAGGCGTCGGCGAGTCGCTCGGCTTCCTGCAGAAGATCCTGGCGGTTGTCGTCGTCGTCGAGCCGGCTGTAGTGGACCTGATACCCTTTGTCGCGCAGGGTATCGGCGAAGTGGCGCATCGCCGACAATATCAACACGATCTTCTGGGGGTGGTGAGGGACATATTCCCCTTCCGCCTTGACCTCGCAGAGAGCGACGACGGCATCGGCCGGGGCGTTGGCGAGGAGTTCCAGCTCCTCGCACAACTGATCACCCAGAATCAGGATCAGCGGACGCGACATTAAGTTATCCATAAATTATACACATTGTATTGATCGTATAAGATGATCGGGTAAGTACAAGCGACGTTGGTAGAATTTCATCAAAAGATGGCAGGGAAAGGAGTGGTGCTATGGCGGCCCGTTACGGAGTGCTGCTGGTCAATCTGGGAACGCCTGAGGCGCCCACGGCCAAGGCCGTGAGGGAATATCTCGGGGAGTTCCTCGGCGACCCCCGGGTCATCGATGCGCCACGCTGGCTGTGGTGGCCGATTCTGCATGGCGTCATCCTGCGAATTCGCCCGCCCAAGGTCGCCAAGGCCTATGCCTCGGTCTGGCAGGAGGAGGGGTCACCGCTGCTGGCGATCGGACGGCGCCAGCAGCGCGCGTTGAGGGAGTCGCTGGCTATCCGCAGCGGTGAGTCCATCCCGGTGGAGCTGGCGATGACCTACGGCAAGCCGAGCATGGAGGAGGCCGGGCTCAAGCTGCGTGAAGCCGGCGTCGGGCGCATCCTGGTGGTGCCGCTCTATCCCCAGTTTTCGCGTACCACGACCGGCGCGGTGTTCCAGCGCCTGGCCAAGGCGCTGGAACCCTGTCCGCACCTGCCGGAGCTGCGCTTCGTGCGCGACTATCACGACCACCCGGACTATATCGCGGCGCTGGCGGCCAGCGTCCGCCAGCACTGGGAGGCCAATGGCGACCGGGGGCGGCTGTTGATGTCCTATCACGGCATTCCCAGGCGCTACGTCGACAACGGCGATCCCTATGCCAGGCACTGCGAGACGACGAGTCGGCTATTGGCCGAGGAGTTGGGGCTCGGCGAAGGGGAGTGGTTTCAGAGTTATCAGTCGCGGTTCGGCCGCGAGGAGTGGCTCAAACCCTACACTGACGAGACGCTCAAGGCCTGGGGCGCGGACAAGACCGAGTGCGTCGATGTTATCAGCCCGGCCTTTGCGGCCGACTGTCTGGAGACCCTGGAAGAGATCGATGCCGAGAACCGTCACTACTTCCAGCAGGCCGGGGGCGGGCGATATCGGTACATCCCGGCGCTCAATGAACGTCCGGAGCACGTCACCCTGCTGACCCATCTGGTCGAGCAGCACACCGCCGGCTGGTAATGCCGGCGGCGCTCCTAGGGCAGCGGTGAGTTGCCCTGGGGGGCTTCCTCGATGGTGTGTCTGGGCTTGTCGCTCTCCAGCTCCACCGGATTGCCGCGGGTGCGGGGATCCGGCTTCAGTTTGTGGTGCAGTGCGCTCTTGGCCAGCATGTGGGCCGATACCGGTGCGGTGATAAAGGCGAAGATGGTGATCAGCAGTTCCTGGATGACCGGCCCGTCTTCCCGGCTGAAGTAGATCAGCGAGCCGATCAGGGTGAAGCCGACACCCAGTGTCGTCGTCTTGGAAGGGCCGTGGAGACGCATGTAGAAATCCTTGAGATGCGTCAGACCCAGCGAGCCGATGAAGGCGAATGCGCCACCGGCAATGAGCATGAAGGCGACCGCGCCCTCGATAATCGTATCCAGCATCGTCACGCCTCCTATTCGATGATGTCGCCGCGCAGCAGGTACTTGCAGATGGCGATGGTGCTGACGAAGCCCAGCATCGCGATCAGCAGCGCCGCCTCGAAGTAGTCCTTGTTGTTGACCCAGATACCGAACAGTACGATCAGTGCGATCGAGTTCATGTACATGGTGTCCACCGCCAGCACGCGATCTGGCAGACTCGGTCCGACCACGGCGCGATAGAAGTTGAGTACGATGGCGGCGCAGAACAACGCCAGCGCGATCCACAGGGCCATGTCGATCATGATTCGAAGATCTCCAGCAGGGGGCGCTCGTAGCGCTGGTGAATTTCGTCGATCAACGCCTTGGTGTCCGCCACGTCCAGCGCGTGGATGAGCAGCGTCCTGCCGTCGAGCCGCAGGTGGGCGGAGACGGTTCCCGGCGTCATGGTGATGGTGCTGGCCAGGATGGTGATCGGAAAATTCTCCTTCAGCGTGAGCGGGTACTCGACGAAGGCCGGTCGCATCCGGCCCCGGGGGTCGAGAATCAACTTCGAGACCTGGATGTTGGCGGTCACGATATCGCCCAGCACGCGGAAGAAGTAGCCCAGCAGTTTCAGAGGGCGCTTGATGGTCGGCTGGCGCTCCCAGAAAGGTCGGCAGACCACCGGGATCAGAATCGCCAGCACGCCGCCGAGGAGCCACTGCCCCAGCGCGACGCTCTCCTGCAGCAGCAGCCACACCACCAGCAGCAGTAGTGATAACACCGGCATTGGCAGCCAGCGAGTGGGAGGAATCATGAGTCACCTCCGGCGACGTTGCCAGACAGGACCGCCTCGGCATAGGCGTCGTGATCGAGCAGTTGAGTGGCGCTGGCATCGGTGAACCGCGTGACCGGGCCGGCGAGAATCGACAGTGCCGGTGACGCGCCGAGCAGCAGGATCAGTCCCGCCAGCATCGCCGGCTTCAATCTGGGGCCGTCGCTGTCACCGCGCCCCGCCTTCCAGAACACGGTCGAGCCGCTACGCGCCATGGCGACGAGTCCGGCCAGGCTCGACAGCAGCAGCAGCGACCACAGCCAGGGTTGCTCGCTCGGCAGCGCGGCATTCAGCAGCAGCGCCTTGCCGATGGCGCCGGACAGCGGCGGCAGGCCGATCACCGTGACCGCACCGACGAAGTAGAACAGTCCCAGCAGGGCCGGTTGGGTCACGCCGCGGCCGGGAACGATCCGCGCGCCAGCCTTGCCGCGCTGCTCGCCGATCGCATCGGCCAGCAGGAACAGGCCGCCGCTGACCAGGGTGGTATGGATCATGTAGTAGAGCACGGCCGCGAGGGGCGCCTCACGATTCATGCTGACCCCGACCAGCAGGGTGCCGACCGAAATCAGGATCAGATAGGCCACCTGGTTGCGCAGGTCGCGGGCCGATAGCACGCCAAGGCCGCCGAGGGCGAGTGTCGCCAAGGCGAACCACCACAGCCAGGGTTGAACGAAATTGGCCAGCTCGCCGGCCCCGCCGCCGAAGATCAGCGTGTAGACCCTCAGGATCGCGTAGATGCCCACCTTGGTCATGATCGCGAACAGCGCCGCTACCGGCGCCGGCGCGCTGCTGTAGGCGCGCGGCAGCCAGAAATAGAGCGGCAGGATCGCGGCCTTGAGACCGAACACCACCAGCAGCAGGAACGCGCCCGCCTTGATCAGACCGAGCCGGTCGGGATCGAGCGCAGCGACCTTCTGCGACATGTCCGCCATGTTGAGCGTGCCGGTGGTGCCGTAGAGCACGCCGAGCGCGATCAGGAACATCGCCGAGCCGGCCAGGTTCAGCGCCACGTAGTGGAAGCCGGCCTGGGTTCGATCCTTGCCACCGCCATGCATCAGCAGCGAGTAGGAGGCGATCAGCAACACTTCGAAGAATACGAACAGATTGAACATGTCGCCGGTCAGGAAAGCACCGTTGATCCCCATCAACTGCAGCTGGAACAGGCCGTGGAAATTGCTGCCCTTGCGGTCGTCGCCGGCGCAGGCGTAAGCGACGCTGCCCAGGGCCAGGAAGGCTGTCAGGCAGACCATCAGCGCCGAGAGTCGATCGAGCACCAGCACGATGCCGAAAGGTGGCTGCCAGTCGCCCAGCGCGTAGTAGGTGATCTCTCCGCTATCGCTCTGGATCACCAGCACGACGCTGATCACCAGCAGTGCCGCGGTGCTGGCCAAGGCGATCGCCCGTCGAGGCAGCACGATCGAGTCTCGTTTGACCAGCATCAGCAGTCCGCTCAGCAGCGGCAGGAGGACCGGAAGCACGATCAGGTGATGCATCATGACTTCCCCTCCTTCGGCTCTTCGCCGCGCTGGTCGTTGACCTGGTCGCTACCCTGGTCGCCGCGCACGCGCATCGCCAGGATCACCGAGAATGCGGTCATGGCAAAGCCGATCACGATGGCGGTCAGGACCAGGGCCTGGGGGAGCGGGTCGGCGTAGTGGGTGACGCCTTCGCGAATGACCGCCGCCCCGTTGGTGGTGAGCCCGCCGGTGGAGAACAGGAACAGGTTGACCGCATAGGAGAGCAGGGTCAGTCCCACGACCACGGGAAAGGTGCGGCCCCGCAACGCCAGGTAGAGACCACTGGCGGCCAGGAAACCGGTTACGGTGGCGTAGAGCGCTTCCATCAGACGGTCTCCTTTTCGTTCTCTTTGCTGGGCCGGTGTCGCGTGGTCAGTTTGCCCAGGTTGGCCAGAATCATCAGCGTGGCGCCCACGACCGTCAGGTAGACCCCGAGATCGAACAGCATCGCCGTGGCCAGCTCGATCTCGCCGATAAACGGAATCGAGAAATGGCCGAAGGCGGAGGTCAGGAAGTTGTGGCCGAACAGCCAGCTGCCGAGGCCGGTCAGGGTGGCGATGGCGACGCCCGTCACGGCGATGGGCTGGTACTGGAAGGAGAGGCGCTGCTGGGCCCAGTCCACGCCACGGGCGATGTAGAGGAGAATCAGCGCGACCGCCGTCACCAGGCCGGCGATGAAGCCGCCGCCGGGTTCGTTGTGACCCCGCAGGAAGATGAATACCGACACTAGCAGCGCCAGCGGCAGCAGGGTCTGTGACACCGTGGCCAGCAGCATCGGGTGCAGGTCCTTGGACCAGGGGCGGCCTTCGCTGTCGCTCGATGGCATGAACAGGCGTAGGCGATTGAGCAGCTTGTAGATGCCGATGGCGGCGATGCAGAGCACGGTGATCTCGCCCAGGGTATCGAATCCGCGGAAGTCGACCAGGATGACGTTGACCACGTTGTGCCCGCCACCGCCGCTGACGCTGTTGTCGAGGAAGAAGCCGGAGATGCTGTCCAGCGGCCTTGTCAGCAGGGCGTAGTTGAGGCTCGCCACCACGCCACCGAAACCGGCCGCCAGCAGCACGTCCCTCACCACGCGTGCGCCGGTGGACTCCTTGGGCGTGCGCTGGGGCAGGAAGAACAGAGCCAGCATCAGCAGGATCACGGTCACCACTTCGACCGCCAGCTGCGTCAGCGCGAGATCGGGGGCGGAGAAGCGGGCGAACGCCAACGACACCATCAGTCCGACGACCGACAGCATCATCAGCGAGACCAGCCGGCGGCGGTGGAGCACGGCGGTACCCAGGCCCGCCAGGATCGTGATGCCAGCGCCGGCGAGCAGCAGGCCGTCGAGCGGCTGCGGCTGGCGCGAGCCCTGCAACTGGTCCAGGTCCAGCAGTCCGCTGCCGGTGAGGAACAGCACCGCCACGATCAGCCATAGCATGTAGCGCTGCAGCGAGCCGTTCTCGAGCCGGTCGATGGCGATCTGGGTCCATTGCAGCAGGCGGCGCACGCTGTGCTCGAAGATCATCAGCGCGTTGCGTTGCGGGAACTGGCGCTGGAAGCTGAACAGATTGCGGCGCACGGCGTAGATGCCGACCCCGCCGGCCAGCGCGATGGCGCTCATCAGCAGTGGCAGGTTGAAGCCGTGCCAGATCGACAGATGAAGCTCTGGCCTCGGCGCCAGGATCGTGGCCTGGGCGGCGGCATCCAGCACTCCCGACACGATCACTGCGGGTATCAGCCCGATGACGACGCACAGACCGACCAGCAGCAGCATGGGCAGGCGCATCGGAAACGGCGCTTCATGCGGCGCCTTGGGCAGCTCCTTCGCTTCCGGGCCGAAGAAGACATTCCGGATCAGGCGCAGCGAATAGGCCACCGATAGTATGCTGCCGAGCGTCGCCAGCACCGGGATCAGCCAGGCCAGGCCGCCCAGCAGGCTGCTCTCCAGTGTCTCGGTCAGCATCATCTCTTTGGAGATGAAACCGTTGAGCAGCGGCACCCCCGCCATGGAGGCCGCGGCCAGGCCCGACAGCGCCGCCGTCATCGGCATGCTGTGGCGCAACCCGCTCAGCTTGCGGATGTCCCGCGTGCCGGTCTCGTGATCGATGATCCCGGAGGACATGAACAGTGCCGCCTTGAACATCGCGTGATTGATGATGTGGAAGAGCCCCGCCACCACGGCCAGCTTGCTGTCCAGCCCGAACAGCATGGTGATCAGACCCAGGTGACTCACGGTGGAGAACGCCAGCACGCCCTTGAGGTCGTATTTGAGCAGCGCGAAGTAGGCGGCGTAGATCATCGTCACCAGCCCGGTGAGGGTGACGATGTAGAGCCACAACTGGGAGCCGGCCAGCGCCGGGTGCAGGCGGGCGAGCAGGAACACGCCGGCCTTGACCATGGTGGCGGAGTGCAGGAACGCCGAAACCGGCGTCGGTGCGGCCATCGCATGGGGAAGCCAGAAGTGGAAAGGGAACTGCGCCGATTTGGTGAACGCGCCGAGCAGTACCAGCAGCAGCGCCGGCAGATAGCGCGGGTCGGCCTGGATCAGCTCGCGGCTGTCGAGCACCGTCTGCAGGTCGAAGGTACCGACGATATGGCCGATCAGCAGGAAGCCGGCCAGCATCGCCAACCCGCCCATGCCGGTGACCGCCAGGGCCATGCGCGCGCCGCGACGTGCCTCGCTCTGTCGATACCAGTAGCCGATCAGCAAGAACGACGACAGGCTGGTCAGTTCCCAGAACACCCACAGCAGCAACAGGTTGTCGGCCATCACGATGCCGATCATGGAGGTCATGAACAGCATCAGGTAGGCGTAGAAGCGCGGCATGCTGTCCTCGGGCGACAGGTAGTAGCGCGAGTAGAGAATGATCAGCAGGCCGATGCCCAGAATCAACAGCAGGAACAGCAGCGAGAGGCCGTCGAGACGGAAGGCCAGATCGAGGCCCAGCTGCGGCACCCAGCTCATGCTGGAGTGGTACACCTCACCCGCAATCACGCCCGGAGCATGGGCGATCACGATGCCCAGCGCGATCGCGGGAAGCAGGGCGGTGGACCAGGCATTGAGATTGCGTTGCCGGTTACTGCTCAGCAAGGGTATGAGGCTGCCCAGAAGCGGCAGCAGAACGATCAGCGGCAGTGACATGAAGTTGTCGCTCTATTCTTGGATCAGGGAGGCCCGTTTCTCGATCTGCCTCATGGTGGCAGCCGGTCCGTTCGAGCTTCGTTTCTCGCCCGTCGCAATCGATCCGCGCCCCTAGCTCGCCTCAGTGTAAGCGATGTTGCCAGTCGCACGAGGCGTGCGTCTTGGGGATGGTCGAAGTCGGGGCGATGATGTCCTTCTCCGCGCGAGATGGGGCGGGTGGCCCACTGCGGACAAGCGGCGATGGCGGTATCCATGGTCTCATGGCGTGCCAGTCGCCAGGTCAGAGTCGCTGGGGCGGATCGGTCAGATAAGGACGACGGGCGCCGCGGGGTGCCAGCATCCAGGCAGGGGTCCGGCCACCAGGTGTGATCGTGCCAGCGATGGATGGCGGTGTCTGGGCACCGATACGAGTCGGGGCACCAATACGACAGGTCGCGCATGTCAGCGAAAGCTGGCTAGGCATGTGGCCCGGCATGGTGTCTCTCCTCCCTTCAGGAAACGCCTGGTCATGGTTCGCTGAGCGCGAAATTATTGAAAATATTAGTAAATTATGGAAACCAAATGGTGGCGTTGGTCCGACTTTACCACGCCGATATACACCTAGCCATAGGGGGCGATGGATGGTGGCTGCCCCGGCGCGGGTAACCTGGAGCCTCCAATCTGGCTTCGACGAAGGCGCGAAACGTCGGGGGCCGGCGCCGCTTTCCGGCCCTCGCGCAGGGCGCGTTGTCATCGGCTGCAGGTCACTTCCCCGGGCGACGGGATACGCTACACTGCGGTGCAATCCGCCAGCGCAACCGCATCGGCGTCCAGCGTCTCCTGGAACCACTTCAGCATAAGGATATGTCTCCGTGAAGCGTTCACTACCGGTCAAGGCTCCCGCCGCACTCTCGCTCTGCCTCTCGCTGGCGCTGCTGGGGTGTCAGAGCGTCGCCGATACCCATACTGCGTCGAAAGGTCGCGCCAGCGAAACGATCGCCTCCAGCGCTCCCCAGAAGACGACATCGAGCCCGTCCGACTCCCGGGCGGCGACCGAGGAGACCGACAACGGTTCCGGTGCCGCCGCCACGGATGCCGGGGTTGTGCAGGATCCGGCCGGATTCGACGCCTGGGTCGACCAGTTCCGGCAGCGGGCGGCCGCCGAGGGGATCGATCAGGCGACGCTGGCCGAAGCGTTCGATCGGGCCAGTTACCAGCCCCGCATTCTCGAGTACGACCGTTCCCAGCCCGAGTTCACCCGCCAGATCTGGAGCTATCTCGACAGCGCCGTCTCGGCGTCGCGCGTCTCCAATGGTCGTGAGCGCCTTGCCGCCAACCGGGCCACGGTGGATGAGGTCAACCGGCAATACGGCGTTCCCGGGGAAATCATCGTTGCCATCTGGGGGATCGAGAGCAACTACGGCAGCAACTTCGGCGACTTCGAGACCATCGATGCGCTCTCGACGCTGGGTTTCGACGGACGACGTCAGTCGTTTGCGCAGGGCGAGCTGATGGCGGCCCTCAAGATACTGCAGAATGGCGATATCGACCGGGATCACATGCGAGGCTCCTGGGCGGGGGCGATGGGACATACCCAGTTCATCCCGAGCAGCTTCCTGGCCTATGCGGTCGACGAGGACGGTGATGGTCGCCGGGATATCTGGGGCAGCATTCCCGACGTGATGGCGTCGACGGCCAACTACCTCGATGCATCCGGTTGGCAGCGCGGGCAACCCTGGGGCGTCGAGGTCACGTTGCCGGACGGCTTCGACTACTCCCAGACCGAGCTGTCGGTGCGTCACCCGAGTCAGGCATGGCAGGCCCAGGGGGTGAAGCGCCTCGACGGCCAGCCGCTGCCGGACTTCGATCAGGCTTCGGTGATCGCTCCGGCGGGCGCCCAGGGGCCGGCATTTCTGGTCGGGCCCAACTTTCGCGTGATCATGCGCTACAACGCCTCGACCAGCTACGCGCTGGCCGTCGCCACGCTGTCGGACCGGCTGGCCGGACGCCCGGGGATCCAGGGTGAATGGCCGCGTGACGAACCGGCGCTCTCGCGTGATCGCATCCGTCGCATGCAGCAGGGGCTCAACGCCCACGGCTTCGATGTAGGCACGCCGGATGGTCTGGTCGGTCCCAACACCCGCGCCGGCCTGCGGGCCTACCAGCGCAGCATCGGCGTGGTCCCCGACGGCTATCCGACGCAATCCCTGATCCAGCGCCTGACCAGCGGCTGACCCCACCTCGGTGCGCGGCGGGGGCTCTTTCCGCGTCGCGCGCTCGCTCGCGGCCATCCCCGGTGGATCGCGCTCGCGTGTCATCTCGATATCGCCCAGCCTCGGAATTGGCACCGATTTGACCGCCATTCCCGGCCATGCCCGGTGTCCGGTGGCTGGCAGACTGTGACCGCGAATCTTTAGTGGCGGTCGGCGACTTCTGGCGGACTGCCCCGAACCATCGAGGAAGTCATGGGCGTCCAACGTTTCATAGCCAGTAACAGCCGCGAGGCCATGCGTCAGGTGAGATCGGCACTGGGGGATCAGGTGCTGATCCTCTCCAATCGTGCGGTCGAAGGGGGTGTCGAGATCATCGCCATGCCGGAGCAGGCCCATGAGCAGGCGCTGGCCGGTCTCGAGCCGCAAGCGAGTCCCGCGGCGACCGCCGTGCCGGAGCCTGCCGCCACGCCCACGGTAGAGACGCTCGAGGCGCTCAACCGCCGGTTGCTGGATGACGTGCGCGCGCTGCTGCGCGACAACGCCTCATCCCCGCGGACCGATTCTCCGTCGCTCACGGCCTCGTTGCGCCGACGCCTGATGCAGGCGGGGTTCAGCGCATCGCTGGCCGATGACATTCTCCAGGACCCGCCGGAGGAGCTGCGCGAGGAGACGCCTGAATCTCCCCTCGTGGAAGCCTGGCTGCTGCGCCAGCTGCGCTCGCGGCTGGCCTGGCTGGAGGACGAGGACGCGCTGTTCGCCGAGGGCGGGGTGTTCGCGCTGGTCGGTCCCACCGGCGTCGGCAAGACCACCACCACGGCCAAGCTGGCCTCTCGCTACGTGATGCGCCACGGACCCAAGGACGTGGCCCTGGTGACCACGGACAGCTACCGCATCGGCGCCGCGGAGCAGTTGCGAATCTACGCCAGGCTACTGGGAACCGAGGTCTACGCGCTCGAGGAGGATGGCGACCTGGGGGAGCTGGTCGCCAGACTGACGCAGCCGCGTCGCGCCTTGCTGTCACGCAGCGCGGGGAAAAAGCTGACGGTGATCGATACCGTCGGCATGAGTCAGCGCGACCAGCGGCTGGTGGGGGAGATCTCTCGCCTGGCCGAGGGGCCCGCGCCGGCAAGGCGCGTACTCGTGCTCAACGCCGCCAGCCACGGCGATACCCTGGCGCAGGTCATCGAAGCCTGGCAGCAGGCGTCGCTGGATGCCGGGGCGCCGCTGTGGGGCTGCATCCTGACCAAGCTCGACGAGGCGGCGCGACTGGGCAGCGTGCTCGATGTGGTCATGCGGCATCGTCTCAAGCTCTGTTACGTCTCCCGCGGTCAACGCGTGCCGGAGGATCTCGAGCGAGTGGAGGCCGATGCGCTGCTCGCCGAAGCGCTGTCGCTGGCGGGCGAGTCGCCCTTCGACGAGCTTCGGGAAACGGAGGCGCTGCCACTGCCGCGGGCCCGCCAGCAGGCGCTCTCCCGCGGTGTGCTGCGTCAGGGCGGCGCACTGGAGACGACGCTCGCTACCTTGAGGCAGCACAACCTGGGCATGGCGTTGCTCGAACAGGTCTGGCAGCGCGCCAATCGCGTCGGGGCCGCCGCCGGCGATTTTGCGCGACTCATGGACGACATGACTCAGCAGCGGCTGGTGGCCTCCAGCCGGAGTGCCCATGCGCTGTACTGGTCCAAGAGTGGCAATGTCAGCGGTGGCGACCGGGCGATGCCGCTGGTCTCGCTGGATCATCACGGCATGCCGCAGCCGCTGGCCTGGCCGCGCCACCGGCTGCCGGCCGGCCAGCGCGGTCAGCTGGAGTGGGCGCGGCCGCTCGGCGTCGGCTGGCACCTGTTCGCGCAGCTGCCGAATGTCGCCGAGCTCGAGGATCTCGATAGCCAGGGGCAGGGCTGGCTGGCATCGGTGACGGGAAGCCGCCGCTTGCGTCACGCTGGCGAATGGCTGGCGCTATCCCAGGCGATGGCGCTCGGAGAGAAGGTGGGCCAATGGCCGGTGCGCCATCAGGGCCGCGCGGCGGACCTTCATGTGACACGACTGGAGACGAGCCTCAGCCAGCGTCGCCAGGATCCTCACGCGCTGCCGGTCGTGGCCTGGCATGGCGAAGTCCGCGATCGTGACGACGGCCGCCGGTTGGCGAGCCGTTACTGGCTCGGCACGGCACAAGCCGGGTTCGATGCCGCCTCGCGGCTGCCATCGGCACTTGCCGGCGATGCCCTGCCCGGCATGACGCGGCAGGCGGATCGGATTCTGGTCGATCGCGGCCTGGTGACCCACGACAGCGAGCAGCGCTGGCACCTGGCCGCGATGCTGGCAGCGCTGGCGCTACGGCTGAGCGAAGAGGAGCAGGCCTGGGCGATGGATGTCCGGGCCAGCTTGTCGGGGATTGCCCAGCGTCGCTGTGGACGGCGTCCCAAGGCGCTGCTGGAGGCGCTCATGGATACGCTGAGCGCGCATGCCGCGCTGGCGCGGGCGGGAGTGGTCACGTCTGCCGATGTGGCCGTGGCGGCGTGAGCGACCAGGCGGCCGGCTTGCGCGCCCGGCTGAGCCCCGCTGCGGTCCCCCTGCGGGTATTGGGCGAGCCGGGGGGCGATGCGCTGGGGCGGGCACTGGCCACGCTGCCCGCCCCGGAAGGCAGAACCTGGCTGGCGCTGGGAGAGCACGAAGCGGGGATCTCTCCGGTCGGATGGTTGCTGTGGGTGGATACGACAAGGCTCGACGTGGCGGATCTCTATCGGCGGCTCAAGCTGGCGGTTCCCGCCGGCCGCCCCCGGGTACCCGTGCTGTGCTGGTTGCACGACTCCCGTGGCGGCACCTTCTTCCCGGCGCTGGACGAAGAGAGCGCTCGCCTGCTCGATAATCTCGGCGTCACCGCGGCCCGGTTTCTCGGTATCGAACTGATTCGCGATCCCACGAGCTGGCTGAGCCGATCTTCATCGAAGGTTCGGGCATCGGCGGGTTGATGCCGCTCGCCATCGAGTCGGTGGCGCCATGGGCACGACTATCCGAAGGGGAGGATCATCGCCTCAGAAGAGTCGCGCGAGCAGCGCGGTAACGGCGGTTTCCACGCGCAGAATGCGCTCTCCCAGATGAATCCCCTCGAAGCCCAGCTCGAGGAACCTTTCGACCTCGTAATCGACGAAGCCGCCTTCCGGGCCGATCGCCAGCAGCGTCGGCTCGGTGATGGCGCGAGGGCAGGCCTGGGCCAGTCCGGGGTGCGCCAGCAGCCCACGCCGGCCCTCGAGCAGGGCTGGCAGCCGATCTTCCACGAACGGTCTGAAACGGGTCTCCAGCGTGATCTCCGGCAGCCGGGTATCGCGGGCCTGTTCCAGTCCGAGCAGCAAGTGCTGGCGGATCTTCTCCGGCTTCAGTTCGGGGGATTGCCAGTAGCTCTTCTCGACACGCCGGGTATGCATCAAGGTCACGCGTTTCACCCCGAGTGCCGAGACGTGCTCCAGCGTCCTCGCCAGCATCCGCGGGCGGGGCAGTGCCAGCAGCAGATGGACCGGCAGCGGCGCCGGTGGCTCGCGGTCGAGGGTGACCCGGAATCGCGCTTCGCCGTCGCTCAACGCGAGCAGTTCCCCGCGGCCCATCAGGCCATCCAGGGCGCCCACGGTCAGGCTGTCGCCGGGTGTGGCGCGGTGGACGTCGACGAGGTGACGCAGGCGGCGCGGATCACGGACGGTGGCGTGAGTGTCGTCCAGCCACTCGTCGGGCTGCAGCAGAATCAGGTTCATGAGGTAGCGGGTCGGCGCATCGTGACGGAGGATCGGGCAGGGCGATCATTCTGCCTGAAGCCGGGGAGCCTGAACACAGCGGCGAGCGCCTGGCCTTTCTGACATAATGCGCCCATGCATTCAGTCACAGTTCCAGAAGAAGGCTAGCGATGAAGGTTCTGATCATTGGCGGGGGCGGGCGCGAACATGCGCTGGCATGGAAAGTGGCGCAATCGCCACAGGTCGAGACGGTATTCGTGGCGCCGGGGAATGCCGGCACCGCGCGGGAGCCCGGTCTGACCAACGTGGCCATCGACGTCATGGAGAGCGAGGCGCTGATCGCCTTCGCCCGCGACAACGCCGTCGAGTTGACGATCGTCGGTCCGGAAGCCCCGCTCGTCGCCGGCGTCGTCGACGCTTTCCAGGCGGCCGGACTGGCGATCTTCGGCCCGAGCGAGGGCGCCGCCCAGCTCGAGGGCTCCAAGGCGTTCACCAAGGACTTCCTGGCGCGCCATGCGATCCCTTCCGCCGACTATCAAACCTTCAGCGACGTCACGCCCGCCCTGGCCTATCTCGAGCAGATGGGCGCACCGATCGTGATCAAGGCCGATGGCCTGGCGGCGGGCAAGGGCGTGGTCGTGGCGATGACCGAAGCCGAAGCCGAAGCGGCGATTCGCGACATGCTCGAAGACAACGCCTTTGGCGACGCCGGGGCGCGGGTCGTGATCGAGGAGTTTCTCGACGGCGAGGAAGCGAGCTTCATCGTCATGGTCGACGGCGAGCACGTGCTGCCGATGGCCACCAGCCAGGACCACAAGCGGGCGGGCGATGGCGACACCGGCCCCAACACCGGCGGCATGGGCGCCTACTCGCCGGCCCCCGTGGTCACCGAAAGCGTCTACCGGCGCATCATGGACGAGGTGATTCTGCCCACCGTCCGTGGCATGGCCAGCGAGGGGCATCCCTACACCGGTTTTCTCTATGCCGGGCTGATGATCGACGCCGAGGGCGCCCCCAAGGTGATCGAGTACAACTGCCGCTTCGGCGACCCGGAAACCCAGCCGATCCTGATGCGCTTGAAAAGCGATCTGGTGGCGCTGTGCCAGGCGGCGCTCGCGCGCCAGCTCGATCAGGTCGAGTGCGAGTGGGATTCGCGCGCCGCCGTCGGCGTGGTGCTGGCGGCGGAGGGGTATCCCGGCAGCTACCGCAAGGGTGACGAGATCACCGGGCTCGAGGCGGCGGACGCGGCCGGCTGCAAGGTCTTCCACGCCGGCACCCGCATGAGCGACGATGGTCGCGTCGTCACCAGCGGTGGGCGCGTGCTATGTGTTACCGCTCTCGGCGAGACGGTCGGCGCCGCGGCGGCACAGGCCTACGCCGGTCTCGACGTGGTGCGCTGGCCCGGCGCCGAGTACCGGCGCGATATCGCTTATCGCGCCATCGCCCGAGAGCGTCAGCCGTCGTGAAAAACCGGTCGCTCTAGCAACAAGGAAAATCCGCCATGCAGCAAGTGAGGCATCGATCAACGATCGGAGAGCGACTCGAACGCGCGAGTCGCCGCGGCATTGTGGCGGGTCTCTGCGCTAGCCGGTCGAGCGTGCTGAATGACGAGGTTCTGCATGTCGCGTGAATTTCCGATCATTGCGGTGACAGGCTCCTCCGGCGCGGGGACCACCACGGTCAAGCGTACCTTCGAGCGGATGTTCGCTCGCGAGGACGTACATGCCGCGTTCATCGACGGTGATGCCTTCCATCGCTACTCGCGGGCGGAACTGGCGCAGATCCTGCAGGTCGAGCCGGAACGCAAGGCGGAGCTGTCCCACTTCTCGGTCAATGCCAACCTGCTCGACCGTCTCGATGCGCTGTTCCAGGAGTACGGCGAGAACGGCAAGGGCACCTATCGCCACTACATTCATGCCGAGGACAAGCGCATGATCGAGGCGGGCTGGCAGGTCGGGACCTTCACCGACTGGCAGCCGATCCCCAGCGGCACGGACCTGATGCTCTACGAGGGGCTGCATGGCGGCCTGGTGACCCACGAGGTCGACATCGCCAGGCACGTCGACATGCTGATCGGGGTGGCACCGACGATCAATCTCGAATGGCTGCAGAAGATCGACCGCGATACCAAGCTGCGCGGCTACTCCCAGGAGGCGGTCATCGACACCATCCTGGGGCGCATGCACGACTACGTGCGCTACATCCAGCCCCAGCTGTCGCGCACGCACATCAATTTCCAGCGCGTACCGACGGTCGATACCTCGAATCCCTTCGAGCTGCAGGACGTGCCCAACGATGGCGAATCGTTCGTGGTCATCCGGTTCCGGGATCCGGCGGCCGTCGACTTCCCCTACCTGGTCACCATGATTCATGATGCCTTCATGAGCCGACCCAACACGCTGGTCGTCCCGGGGGCGCGCCTGTCGCTGGCGATGGACCTGATCCTCGCGCCCCAGGTGCGCCAACTGCTGGCCCAGCGTCGCTTCCGCTGAGCCCGGCCGCCGCCCTATCCTTTACGCCGACATCAGGAGCTCTCATGGAACCGACACTCTTCAGCAAGATCATCGATCGCGAGATACCGGCGGATATCGTCTACGAGGATGACGAGGTGCTCGCCTTCAACGATATCGATCCGAAGGCACCCACGCACATCCTGATCATTCCGAAGAAGCCCATCGCCACCTTGAATGACATCGAGGAGGGTGATCTGGCCCTGATCGGCCGATTGCAGTACACCGCCGCCAAGCTGGCCAAGGAGCTCGGGTTCGCCGAGGAGGGCTATCGCGTGGTGATGAACTGCAACGAGGCGGGCGGGCAATCGGTCTATCATATCCACATGCACTTGCTGGGCGGGCGTCGCATGCAGTGGCCGCCAGGCTGACAACCGGTCTGCTCGTCCGAGTGGCGTCAACAAGGAGGTTCCGATGACTCGCAAGATTTCCCGCGCCGACAACCTGATCCACCAGTTCGATACGGTGCTGCGCACGCTGGTGCCCAGGGCGGCCCAGCCGAGCCGGCCGTCGCCGGCCAACGTCCAGCCGGCTGGCGCGCTCGACGACGAGCAGCGCCATCACGTGGCGGGGCTGATGCGGATCAACCACACCGGTGAGGTCTGCGCCCAGGCGCTCTACCAGGGCCAGGGGCTGACGGCCAAGCTGACCGAAACCCGCGAGCGCATGGAAGAGGCGGCCGCGGAGGAGATCGATCATCTGGCCTGGTGCGATCAGCGACTGCAGGAGCTCGACAGCCGTACCAGCTATCTCAATCCGGCGTTCTACGCGGCTTCGTTCGGGTTGGGCGCGGTGGCCGGGGCGATCGGCGACCGGCTCAGCCTCGGATTCGTCGCCGCCACGGAAGAGCAGGTGGGGCGGCATCTCGAGGCCCATCTGCGCAAGCTGCCGATCGATGACAAGCGCTCGCGGGCGGTGCTCGAGCAGATGCGCATCGACGAGGCGCAGCACGAACGCTGGGCGCTGGAGTCCGGCGGCAGTCGCTTCCCGCTACCGGTGAAATGGGGCATGCGGCTGATGTCGAAGGTGATGACCAAGAGCGTCTATCGGATCTGAGCTGCGGGCTACGGGCTACGGGCTACGGGCTACGGGCTACGGGCTACGGGCTACGGGCTACGAAAAAAGCCAGCGACAGAGGTCGCTGGCTTTTTTCTTTACGGCAAAATCGCGGGCGCAGACGGGGTGTCGCGGCTCGCGCTCAGGCCTCGACGATCTCGTAGTCGTGGGTGATCTCCACCCCGCCTTTGCTCAGCATCAGTGACGCGCTGCAGTATTTCTCGGCGGAAAGGTCGACGGCGCGCTTGACCACGGCGTCCTTCAAACCCTTGCCGGTGACGACGAAGTGGACGTGGATCTTGGTGAAGACGCTGGGGGTGCCGTCGAAGCGCTCGGCTTCCAGCGTGGCGACGCAATCGGTGACCTCGGCGCGGGCCTTCTCGAGGATCTGGATCACGTCGAACGAGGTGCAGCCGCCCAGACCCATCAGCACCATCTCCATGGGTCTCGGCCCGGTGTTGCGGCCACCGTGATCCGGGTTGCCGTCGATGACGACGCTATGGCCGCTGCCGGATTCGGTGACGAACTGGCGGCCGTCGGTCCATTTGACTGTGGCTTTCATGGCAAGGATTCCTTACTGGGATTCGTCGTTGAATCGTTCGGTTGTCGATGGCGGCAGGATAACACTCCCGGCAAGTGCTGGTGGTGTCCGGGTTCTTCATCCCTGCGTGAGTCGTGCTTCCAGCTCGGCCAGGCGCTGCGGCGTGCCGACATCGACCCAGTCGCCGCGGTGGTGCCAGCCACCGACACGGCCCGCCTGCATCGCGTCGATCAGCAGTGGTGCCAGCTTGATGGCCGCTCCAGCCGGCAGGTCGGCGACCAGCTCGGGGCGCACGACACCGAGACCGGCATAGATCAACCGCGGCTCGCCATCGACGTGCAGCCGGCCCTGGGCGTCGAGATGGAAGTCGCCCCGCCGGTGGAAGTCGGTCGTATCCACCATCACCAGCGAGGCGAGGTCGTCATTGGCGAGCGCGAGGCGTGCGAGCGGAAAATCCGTCCAGACGTCGCCGTTGAGCAGGATGAACGGTGCTTCGCCCAGTAGTGGCAGCGCCTGACGCAATCCGCCCGCGGTTTCCAACGGCGTCCGTTCGACGCTGAATTGAAGCGAGACGCCATAGCGCTCGCCGTCGCCGAGGGCGTCGATGATCTGCTGGCCGCGATAGCTGACGTTGATCACGATGTCGTGGATGCCTGCCGTTGCCAGCCGCTCGAGGTGATGCACGATCAGCGGTTTGCCGGCGACCGTCAGCAGCGGCTTGGGACAGTGGTCGGTGAGCGGACGCATGCGGGTGCCGAGGCCGGCGGCGAGAATCATCGCTTTCATGACGAGGCACCCCGGTCGAGGTTGGCGTGGTGCTCGGCCAGGCGTGCTTCCATCGCCGGGCGATAGCTTTCGCGCAGCCAGCGGTGGAAATCGCCGAGGGCGGGCAGTGCCGTCAGCCCCTCGTCGAGATGCCCGTAGAAATGGGGCAGCCAGTCGAGATAGCGGGGTTTGCCGTCGCGCAGAAAGAGGCGACAGAATTGGCCCAGAATCTTGAGCTGACGCTGGGCGCCGATCGCCTCGACACCGGCCCGGAACGTCTCGGCGTCCAGATCGGCGTCGATCCGCCCCGCGGCGAGACAGCGCTGGCGAAAATCCTCGATCCAGAGGTCCATCTCCTGGCGTGACCAGTGGTGATAGCGACCTCGCAGCAGGGAGATCAGATCGTAGCCAAGAGGCCCGGCCAGCGCGCCCTGAAAGTCGATGATCCAGAGCCGCTCCCGATGGATCATCAGGTTCATGGCGTCGAAGTCGCGGTGTACGGCGACGGTGGGGAGCCTGGCGATATGAGCGAGCAGGTGGCGCTTGACCTCGGGCCACTGCGGTGGTGTCCCGATCTCGAGCCAGCGGGTCAGGCCCCAGTCGGGGAAGCGGTCCATCTCCTCCTCGAGGAAGTCGGCGGTGTAGTGGGGCAGCGGGGCGACCGGCGCGAGTCGTTCGACCTCGTCGAGCAGCGCCAGTGCCTGCGATGTCCCCTGGCGTGCGCCGGACTCGGTCTCGAAGTGGTGGTGAAGGCTGTCGTTGCCGAGGTCGTCGAGCTCGATGAATCCCGACTCCAGGTCGACGGCGTGCAGTCGAGGTACCGGCAGGCCGGCCTCGCGCCATTCGCGGCCGATGGTCACGAATGGCCGGCTGTCCTCCAGCGCCGGCGGCGCATCCATGACGATCCGTGTCGCACCGTCCGGGAAGGTGACGCGACAGTAGCCACGAAGGCTGGCGTCGCCAGCCACCGTTTCCAGCCGGCAGGCCTCCGGTGACAGGTGATGCTGGGCGGCGATCCAGTGGCGAAGAGCATCCAGGCGCAGGGTCATGCAGGCTTCCGCTGATAATGAGAGAGCGTGGCGGCGCACTGCCGATGACAGCGCTTGCCGCGAGTTGACGGGCCGGAACTGGCACCGCATGCTGGGCGCTAATCCGGAATCGCCGCGCCAATTTTCACGCTGTCGAGCGGTGCGCCAGGAGCGCGATAGGGTAGCATCCGGCGGCCAGCGATCAATGCCGCATTCGGACGCCATCGCAACTCGGTCTGGCCTCCGCCGAGGTTTCGACGCGCCCCGCGGTGTCCAGACGACTCAACAAGGAATGGCTTCGCGGCAACTCCCGTCGAGGTCTGTATAATACCGGCTTCACTCGGCAAGGACATAGAGGACATGGGCAAGCGACTGGTCTGGACTGCCCTCACCGGCCTGATTTCATCGACGGCCCAGGCGGCGCCCCCCGCCCCCCTACCGGCGGACCAGCTGGACTGGTCTCCATGGGGGGATCAGGCCCCGGCTGGCGCGCTTTGTGGTGGCCGCTATATCGAACCGGGCTACCTGCTGCCCGAGGGCAAGACCCCCGAGGAGGTGCTGTCCGATTCGGGTTCGGCCGAGTACGGCGATGATGGCGAGACCATTCTGGGCGGCAATGTCGTGCTGCGGCGTGGCGAAAGCCAACTGGAGTCGCCGCGGGTGCGAGTCAACGCTGCCCGTGACACCGCCTTCGCCGATGGCCCCCTGACGATTCGCTATCCGGGCATGCTGGTGCGCGGTGACGATGGCCAGGTCTCGCTCGACAGCGATGCGGCGCGCATCGATGACGCCCACTACGTCGTCCATGAGCAGCGGCTGCGCGGGGATGCCCAGTCGATGCAGCGTCTCGACGACGGCCGCTATCGCATGACCGAAGCCAGCTTCACCACCTGTGCCCCGGATAGCCGACTGTGGCGGGTCGTGGGCAGCGACGTCACCATCGACCGCGAGCAGGGCTTCGGCACCGCGTCCAACGCGCGGCTCGAGATGGGCGACGTGCCGGTCTTCTACTGGCCGTGGGTACGTTTTCCCATCGACGATCGCCGCCAGAGCGGGTTCCTGTGGCCGACCGTAGGGCTCTCCAGCGACGGTCTGGACTATAGCCAGCCGTACTATCTCAATCTGGCACCCAATTACGATGCCACCCTCACGCCACGGATCATCTCCGACCACGGTTTCATGCTGGGCGGCGAGTTCCGCTACCTGTTCGACAGCGACGAGGGGTCCGTCGAGGGCGCCTACCTGCCCAACGACAATGGCGGCAACAACGACAATCCCAACGATCCCAACGATGCCTTCGACGGCGAGGATCGCTGGTACATCGACTACAGCCACTACGGACGCTTCACCGACCGGCTGGATTACGCCATGCGTTACGGCGCCGCCAGCGACGGGCGCTATTTCGACGATTTCGGGCGTGACTTCGGCGAGCAGGATACCGAATACCTCGAGCGCCTGGCACGGCTGAGCTATCAGGGTAATACCTGGTATCTGGATGCCCGCGCCCAGGGCTATCAGCGCATGGATTTTCCGCTCGACGAGGACGATCGGCCGTTCTACAAGCTGCCCAGCCTGACCGCCAATGCCCGCTGGCAGCAGGATAGCGGCTTCTACCAGGAGTGGAATTCCAACGCGACCTACTTCCGGCGCGATCTGCATGGCGTCGACAGCAACGGTTTCTGGGAAGACGAGGAGACCGGCGATACCCGCCAGATCCGCCTGCGTGAAGCGGCCAACGGGTCGCGTATCAACCTGACCCCGGCCATCGGCTGGCGCGCCCAGCCCAGTTGGGGCTTCTTGGAGCCGCGCTTCCAGCTGTGGCAGACCAACTACGAGCTCGACTACGGCAATCGCGACACCGATCGGGACGAGAGCCTGTCGCGCACGGTGCCGGTCTACTCGGTCGACTCTGGCCTGATTTTCCAGCGTGACGTCACGCTGTTCGACAGCGACTGGAAGCAGACCTTCGAGCCGCGGCTCTACTACGCCTATGTGCCGGAACGGAATCAGTCGGAGTTTCCCGATTTCGACACCGACGAGCTGCCGATCTCGTGGAGCCAGCTCTGGTCGCCTTATCGCTTCACCGGGGCCGATCGGGTAGGGGACGTCAATAAGCTCTCCTACGGCGCTTCGACGCGTTTCCTCGAGGACGACACCGGTCGCGAGCGTCTGTCGCTGTCCGTGGGGCAGAGCGCCTACTTCTCGGATCGCAAGATCGATATCGAGGGCGACCCGACCACGCTGCCGAACAAGGAGACCGACTACGAGGACTGGTATCGTGCCACCCGCGACCGCTCACCGGTCATCACCCAGCTCGACTGGCGGATCAACGATCAGTGGCGCTCGCGCTACGAGTGGTTCTACGATCCGGACCGCTCCAAGACTGAAAAGGCGTCGGCCTATCTCCAGTACCTGAGTCCGGTCGGCCATGTCGTGAACCTTGGCTACCGTTGGCAGATCCAAGGATTCGATCCGTCGGGAGACGAAGAGGATCGTCTTAACTACAGTCGCGAGGATTTCGACGTGTCGTTCGCCTACAAGGCCACGTCATCGTTGGACCTGATAGGCCGTTATCTCTATGACAACACCAACAGCCGCGACCTGGAATCGCTGGCCGGCGTCCAGTTCAACAGCTGCTGTAGCGCGGTACAGGTGGTGTGGCGTGAATGGGTCGAAGACAACGATACCGCCAACACCATCGATGACGACTATACGGACCGGGGCCTGTTCCTGCGCTTCGTGTTCAAGGGGCTGGGCGGCGTCGGCCAGGAAGCCGACAGCTACTTCGCCCAGGCGGTACCGGGCTATGAAGCGACGCAGTTCTGATGACTCGGTTGTCCCGATCAATCCATGTTTACGGCGAGCCCGAACGGCTCGCCTTTCCATCAAGCAAGAGAGGTAGGCATGCGTCCTAGAGTATGGATCCCCCTGGCGCTGGTAATGCTGCTGTCGCCGTTGTCCGCGATGGCGGAAGTGGTGCAGCTGGATCGTATCGTCGCCGTGGTCAACGACGATGCCATCATGCATAGCCAGCTCGAACGACGGGTCGCCCAGGCGCGCGACCAGCTCCAGGCCAACAACATCCAGATGCCGCCCGAGCAGGCGCTGGAGCGCCAGGTGCTGGACCGCATGATCACCGAGCAGATCGAGTTGCAGATGGCCAAGAATGCCAAGCTGAGCATCGACGAGACCCAGCTCAACAGCACCATGCGAGGCATCGCCCAGAACAACGGGATGACCCTGGATGAGTTCGCGAACAAGCTTGAGCAGCAGGGCCAGACCCTGGCGGAAGTACGTGAGCAGGTGCGTCGAGAATTGCTGATTCGACAAGTGCAGCAGGATCGGGTCGCCAGCAGAATCACGGTCTCCGATCGCGAGGTCGATCGTTTTCTGGCGCAGCGCGGCGGGAACAGCAATGTCGCCTATCACCTCGCCCAGATTCTGATCGCCGTGCCGCAGTCGCCGACGCCGGATCAGGTCGCCCAGGCGCAGGCCGAGGCACAGAAGCTCTATCAGCAACTGCAGGAGGGCGCCGACTTCCAGCAGCTGGCCGTGGCCGAGTCCGATGACGCGCAGGCGTTGCAGGGTGGCGATCTCGGTTGGCGCCAGGCGGCACAGATTCCCTCCATCTTCGCCGATGTGATCCCCGATCTCTCCAAGGGTGAAGTCAGCGAGCCGATTCGCAGCCCCAGCGGTTTCCACCTGGTCAAGCTGATCGACACCCGGGGTGGCGACAGCGGACAGATGACCCGCGACCAGGCCAGCCAGGCGATCTTCCAGCGCAAGGTCAATGACGAGCTGGAAGCCTGGACGCAGGAGATTCGCGCCAGCGCCTATATCGACAACCGTCTCGACAACGGCTGATGGCCTTGCCGGTATTGGCGCTGACCACCGGCGAACCGGCGGGTGTCGGCCCCGAACTCGCGCTCGCGGTGGCTCGGGACTGGCAGCAGCTGGCGGCGACGGTGGTCGCCGTGGGGGACCCGGACCTGCTGGCCCAGCGTGCCCGGCTGCTCGGCTGGCCGGTCGAACTGGAGGTCGTCGAGCCGGGGGCGGAGTTGCCACCGCCCAGCGACGGTCGCCTGCCGGTCTGGCCGGTGTCGCTGGCGAGACCGTCGACGCCCGGTCGGCTGGACCCCGCCAACGCCGGCTACGTGCTGGAGACGCTCGATGTCGCCATCGAGGCCTGTCGGCAGGGGGCCGCCGACGCCATGGTGACGGCGCCGCTTCACAAGGGAGCGATCATCGAGGGCGGGTATCCCGGTTTCACCGGCCACACCGAGTATCTTCGCGACGCCTGCAGTGTCGAGGAGGTGGTGATGATGCTTGCCACCGAAGGCACGCCCCGACCACTGCGGGTCGCGCTGGCGACTACCCATCTGCCGCTCTCGCGAGTTGCCGAGGCGATCACCGATGCGGGCCTGGCGCGTGTCATCCGGGTCCTGGCGGCGGAGCTGACCCGGCGCTTCGGCATCGCGTCGCCCCGGATTCTCGTCTGTGGGCTCAACCCCCACGCCGGGGAGGACGGACACCTGGGGCGCGAGGAGATCGAGGTCATCACGCCCGCGCTGGAGCGGCTGCGTGACGAAGGCCTCGACCTGGTGGGGCCGCTGCCCGCGGATACGCTGTTCACCCCCCGTCACCTCGATCGTGCCGATGCCGTGCTGGCGATGTATCACGACCAGGGCCTGCCGGTGCTCAAGTACGCCGGGTTCGGCCAGGCCGCCAATATTACCCTGGGCCTGGGGATGGTTCGCACTTCTGTCGACCACGGTACTGCCCTGGATCTCGCCGGCACCGGCCTGGCCGAAGTGGGGAGCCTCCGGGTCGCGCTGCAGATGGCTCGGCAGATGACCGCCCGCGCTCACTGAAGGAATCTTGTTGTCATGGCTACACGCTCCTCCGATCGTTCACCGATGCCTCGTGCCCGGAAACGGTTCGGCCAGAACTTCCTCCGCGACGGCGGGGTGATCTCGCGCATCGTTCGGGCCATCGGGCCCCGCAGTGGCGATCGCCTGGTCGAGATCGGCCCCGGCCAGGGCGCCCTGACCGGGCCGCTGCTGGAGGCTACCGGCGCGCTGGAAGTGATCGAGCTGGATCGCGATCTGATCCCCGGCCTGCGAGTGCAGTTCTACGACTACCCCGAGTTCACGATTCACGAGGGGGATGCGCTCAAGTTCGATTTTCACGAGCTGTGGCGGCAGGATGGACGCCCGTTGCGGGTGGTCGGCAATCTCCCCTACAACATCTCGACGCCGTTGATCTTTCACCTGTTGACGGCCCGCGGCGCCATCCGGGATATGCACTTCATGCTGCAGAAGGAGGTCGTCGAGCGCCTCGCCGCCGAGCCCGGCGGGCCTGACTGGGGGCGGCTGTCGGTGATGACCCAGTATCACTGCGCGGTCGAATCGCTGTTCGTGGTGCCGCCCGGCGCCTTCGTGCCGCAACCCAAGGTGGATTCGGCGATCGTGCGGCTGACGCCTCATGCCGAGCTGCCTTCGCCGGCCCTCGACGAGGCCCACTTTGCCGATGTGGTGAGAGAGGCTTTCGGTCAGCGTCGCAAGACCCTGCGCAACAACCTCAAGGGAATGATCGACGCGGAGGCACTGGCGGCGCTGGGGATCGATCCCGGCCGTCGGCCGCAGACGCTGCGAGTCGAGGAGTTCGTCGCCATCAGCAACCATCTCGCCGGCCTCCAGCCCGAGAACCCTGCCGCCACGGAGACGTGTTCATGAGCGAGTTCGCACCCGCCGTCACCGTCGACGTCGAGCCGGCGTTTCGCGAGGACGAATCGTCGCCCGGCGACAACCGTTTCGTGTTCAGCTACACGGTGACCGTGCACAATCACTCCGACCGCAGCGTGCAGCTGCTGTCGCGTTACTGGAAGATCACCCAGGGCCACGGCAAGGTGCAGGAAGTGCGGGGCAACGGGGTGGTCGGCAAGCAGCCGACGATCACCGCCGGGCACAGCTTTCGCTATACCAGCCGTGCGGTGATCGAATGTCCCGTCGGCGTCATGCAGGGCAGTTATACCTGTATCGATCTGGCCAGCCAGGCCACCTTCGATGTCGCCGTCGCGCCGTTTCGCCTGGCCGGCCCCAACCAGGTCCACTGAGCGGCGCGCAATCGGCATTTGCCGCCGCCGCTGCGCCGGCGCGGATCGCGCAACTGGGCGGCACCACCCACACGAGGAAGCGCATGGCGACCTACGCAATCGGCGACCTGCAGGGCTGTCACGCCGAATTCGAAGCCCTGCTCGAGCAGCTCGACTTCTCGCCCTCCCGGGATCACCTGTGGCTGGCCGGTGACCTGGTCAACCGCGGCCCCGATTCGCTGGGTTGTCTGCGCAGGAGCGTCGCGCTGGACGGTGCCGCCAGCGTAGTGCTGGGCAACCACGATCTGCACCTGCTGGCCGTCGCGCGGGGCCATGGCAAGCTCAAGCGCAACGACACCCTGAGCGATATTCTCGAAGCCCCGGACCGGCACCAGATGCTCGAATGGCTGCGCCATCAGCCGCTGCTGGTCGCCGACCCCGCGCGCGGCTGCGTGATGACCCATGCCGGGCTGCTGCCGCGATGGTCGCTCGCCCGGGCGAGCGAATTGGCGGCAGAGGCGGAAGCGGTCTTGCGGTCGGACGACGTGGATGCTTTTCTGAACGTGATGTACGGCAACCAGCCGGCCCGCTTCGAGCCGGACCTGACCGGCACGGACCGTATCCGGGCCATCGTCAACGTCTTCACCCGCATGCGCTTCATCGACGGCGACGGCACCCTGGATTTTGCCGCCAAGGAGGGGCTGGACAGCGCGCCGGCGGGCTACGCCCCCTGGTTCACCTATCCCCGCGCCGACGACCTGACGCTGCTGTTCGGCCACTGGGCCGCGCTGGAGGGGCGCACCCCGGGGGCCAGGGTAGATGCGCAGGCGCTGGATACCGGCTGCGTATGGGGTGGGGCCCTGACCGCCCTCGATCTCGACAGCGGCGAACGGAGCTCGGTGCCATCCCGGTCGGCAGACCGATGAGCGGCTCCGCTGCCGGTCGCTCACAGCCAAGCCTTTTCAGGAGTGATTCATGACCCAGTCTTTCGCTCATCTCGATCCGACGACCCTGGCGCAGTGGCTGAGCGAAGGGCGCTCGTTCAAGCTCGTCGACATTCGCGATCCCATGAGTTTTGCCCAGGGCCATATCCCTGGCAGCTACCACCTCGACAACACCACCGTGGCGGAACTGGTGGACAGGACGCCCAGCGACACGCCCGTGGTGGTGGTCTGCTATCACGGCCACTCCAGTCAACAGGCCGCCTCCTGGCTGGCCGGGCAGGGCTTCGGCGAGGTCTACAGCCTGGATGGCGGGTTCGTCGACTGGGCGCATCGCCGGCCCGAACATGTCGAACGCTAGCGGTCTCGCGGCATGAGCATGTCCCCCGATCCCCGTCTCGACGGGCTGGAGGTCTACCTGGTGGGTGGCGCCGTTCGCGACGCCCGTCTGGGCTGGCCGGTGGGCGATCGTGACTGGGTAGTCGTCGGCGCCACGCCGGAGGCCCTGCGCCAGCGCGGCTTCAAGCCCGTCGGTCGCGATTTTCCGGTCTTCCTGCATCCCGATACCCACGAGGAGTATGCGCTGGCCCGCACCGAGCGCAAGCAGGGCCATGGCTACACCGGATTCGAAGTGCACGCGAGTCCCGAGGTGACGCTGGAAGCCGATCTGGCGCGACGGGATTTCACCATCAACGCCATGGCCGAGACCCCCGAGGGCGAACTGGTCGACCCCTATGGCGGCGCCGACGATCTTGCGGCCAGGAGGCTCAGGCATGTCTCGGCCGCGTTCGTCGAGGACCCGCTGCGGGTGCTGCGCGCGGCGCGCTTCCTGGCGCGTTACCGCAAGCTCGGTTTCACCATCGCCGCGGAGACGATGGCGCTGATGCGTCAGCTCACCGACAGCGGCGAAATGCGATATCTGGTCGCCGAGCGAGTGTGGACGGAGACGCACAAGGCGCTGGGCGAAGCCGACCCTTCCGCCTATTTCCAGACGCTGGAAGCGTGCGGGGCGCTGGCGGTGCTGATGCCGCCGCTGGCGACGCCATCGCTACCCCAGGCGCTGGCGCGACTCGAACCGGTCCCCGACGAGTCCACTTCCCATAGTGTGGCGCTATGGCGCTGGGCGCGGCTCGGCGAGCACCTCGAGGATGACGAGCAGTCCCGGCTCAACGATGCCGTCAAGGCGCCCAACGCCTTTCGGGATGCCATGCGGCTGGCAGCCCTGTCTCGCCGGTTGCGTCTCCGCATCAATGATCTGCGGCCCGGTGACACCGAGGATCGTGCCGGCGCGATCATGGCCTGGCTGGACGGGATCGACGCCTGGCGACGGCCCGAGCGCGTCGCGCCGCTGCTGGCTCTGATCGCCCATGACGATGGCGGACTGGCGGACGATCTGGCACTGGCCTGGCGGCTGGCGTCCCAGATCCTGCCCCAGGCGCTGCTCGACGAGGGCCTGCGTGGGCCGCAGCTGGGTCAGGAGCTTGCCCGGCGGCGAGAGCAGACCATCCGCGAGGCGCTGGAGACGGCTTAGGTTTTCTCAGTCGGGCCGAAGATCTGTAGGGGACATAGATGGAGATGGAATCGTCCAGTTGGATAGGCGCATTGGGTCTAGTCATATCGATACTGGCAGTCAGCGTGAGTTATCGGCTCGGTCGTCGGTCCGAGCTGGGTTTGGCGGTCTGGACTCAGGAATTGCGTGCGTGGTCGGGTGACGTCGTAAAGGCGCTGACTGCAGCTCGTTATGCGCTAGCCAATAGCACTGGTACTACGCGAATCGATATTAGCCATGCTCAGAGCCTATCTGCGTTGATCGACATTGGTAGGCTCTATCTCCCGAATCAGAATGCCGATAAGCATGGTGTCGAAAAGCCCCCCGCATACCGTGGTGACAGACACTCTGCGCTGGATCCTTTGGTTGCGTCGGTTCGTTTGTTGGAAGCCGAGCTTGAAGACCACGCGGGAGAGGCCCGTGTGCTTTGGGAGTTGCAGCGTGAATTCGTTTCTCGCGTCTCCGACATTCTCGAGCCGCGCCTTCATAACCAAGCTATCGCGCGACTGTTGCGGCGCGGTTATGTCGATAGAAAGCGGGATCCTTCGGCGGGAGGGCTATTGCCCCAAAAGCTAAAGCGCCCAATGGGGGCGACCGCAGCTCTGGCGGTGGCCAGGGAGCGGGCGCGTTGCAGCGACTACTGATCTGATTGGTTTGGCTGCTGTTGTCGTCCTTGGTTATCAGCATTCATATAAAAACGCCCGCGGCGATCACTCGCCGCGGGCGTTTGACGTGGTGGTTCCGGTCTAGACGAACAGCCCCACGATCAGCGCCATGATCAGCCCGGTCAGACCGATGATCGTCTCCATCACCGTCCAGCTCTTGAGCGTCTGCGCCTCGGTCAGACCGAAGTAGCGGTTGACCAGCCAGAAACCGGAGTCGTTGACGTGGCTCAGTACCGTGGCGCCGGAAGCGATCGCGATGACCAGCAGACCGAGCACCGGGCCATCGAGATTCAGCGTGGTGATCACCGGGGCCATCAGGCCGGCGGCGGTGATCATCGCGACGGTGGCCGAACCCTGGATCACCCGCACCGCGGTGGAGATCAAAAACGCCAGCAGAATCGGCGGCAGCGCGCTCTCGGCCATGATGTTGCCCATCACTTCACCGACGCCAGAATCGATCAGCACCTGCTTGAATACGCCGCCCGCACCGGTGACCAGAATGATGATGCCGGCCGGTTCCAGGGCCTTGGTGGCGACCTCCATCACCTGTTCCCGTGTCATGCCGCGACGCGTTCCCAGCAGGGTGAAGGCGAGCAGGGTAGCCAGGGTGAGGGCCACGAACGGGTGGCCGAGAAAGGTCAGCGCGGCCAGTACCGGGCTGTCCGCCGGCAGGATCACGCCGGAGACGGTGTTGAGCACGATCAGCGCCAGCGGCAGCAGAATGATCGACAGGATCAGCTTGAAGCTGGGCAGGCCGGCGGTATCGACATCGTTTTTCGGCAGCTCCATGTAATCCGGGATCTGGGCGTCGATGCGCTTGGCGATCCAGCGCCCGAACAGCGGCCCAGCAATGATCATGGCCGGCAGGCCGCAGATCGCCCCGAACAGGATCACGTAGCCGAGATCGGCTCCGATCAGCTTGGCCACCGCGATCGGGCCCGGTGTCGGCGGAATGAACGAGTGAGTGACCGCGAGCCCAGCGAGGAGCGGAATGCCGTAGTAGAGCAGCGAGCGCCCGGTGCGGCGGGTGAGGGCATAGATCAACGGCACCAGGATGATGAAGGCGACATCGAGGAATACCGGAATCGCGACGAGGAAACCGGTGACCCCCATCGCCCACTGCGAGCGGTTCTCGCCGAACTTGTCGAGCAGCGTGCTGGCCAGGCGATCGACCCCGCCGGAGACCTCCAGCATCTTGCCGAACATCGCGCCCAGGCCCACCACGGTGGCGACGAAGCCGAGCGTGCCGCCCATGCCTTTCTCGACCGTATCCAGCAGTTGGTCGACGTTCATGCCGGTGGCCAGCCCGACCAGACCACTGACGACGAGCAGCGCGACAAAGGCGTGCAGGCGCAGCTTCATGACCAGATAAAGCAGCACGATGATGCTGCCCAGCGCGGCGAGTATGAGAGAAGTTGGGCTATCCATGTCGACGACATTCCTTGGTGAAAGCACGCGGCGTCGGAGGCCGGGTATACGCCAATGGTGGCGTTGTGCTTCGCGGTGGAGTTGGCGAAAATGGATGTTACCGGTAACAGATCGGTCCCAACAATGCGCCTAAAGGTGTAGAGACAACTTCTATCCAATCGGGATAGGCCATTGGCAGGCCGGCGAGCGCGCACGGCACCAATCACACCCGTACCAGTCACACAGGTATCGATTACCGATATAGTCGCTACCTGCGTAGCAACCCCGCTGGTACCAATCGGAAGGCAACGTCATGGACGCAAAGATGAATCGGCGCATCGTCGTAATGGGCGTATCCAGCTGCGGCAAGACCGAAGTCGGGCAGCGGCTGGCAACCGCGCTGGGAGGGCGCTTCCTCGACGGAGACGACTACCATTCGCCGGAAAGCGTCGCCAAGATGTCGCATGGCGAACCCCTCAACGACGAGGATCGGGCCGGTTGGCTGCAGCGACTGGCGGCGTTTCTGGCCGAGGCCAGGACCAAGGACGAGACGCTGGTCATCGGCTGCTCTGCGCTCAAGAAGCGCTATCGCGATACGCTGCGCCAGGGCGATGAAGATCTGACCTTCGTGCATCTCGCCGGAAGCCGCGAGCTGCTGCTGCAGCGCATCCAGTCGCGCCGCGATCACTTCTTCAAGGGCGAGGCGATGCTGGACAGCCAGTTGGCGACCCTCGAGGCGCCCGGCGAGGACGAGGCGGTCACCGTCGATATCGCCGGCACGATCGAGCAGGTGGTCAACGAGGCGGTGCTGAAACTCGAGAAGCGACCGCTTGCCGGCGGGCGCTGAGAGACCCGCCCTCGCCTGGAAGGGAATCATCGCCATCGGGGCGCCGGTCACAGGCTCCCGCCAACGCGTACCTCGAATCCCAGGTTTTCGCTGGTCGGTTGTCGCGGGGCACCCCGAAGGCGCGCCAGCAGGCGCACGGCGATGATATCCCCGATGCGTCGCCGCGGTGTCACCACCGTCGCCAGCGGCGGGGCGGTCGCCTCCACGATATCGAGACCGTTGAAGCCGGCCAGGGCGAGGGCATCGGGCACCGCCAGGCGCCGGCGCTGGCACTCGAACAGCGCGCCGGCGGCGAGGTCGTCATTGCAGCAGAACACCGCCTCCAGCGCTGGCCAGCGTTCCAGCATCGAGCCCAGCATCTCGCCGCCGAGGCGATAGCTCGACGGCTGCGGCGTGGTCAGGCAGGACTCGGTGGAGAGACCGGCGGCGCGCAGTGCCGCCTCCCAGCCCGCCATCCGCAGCTGCGCGCGATAGTCCATGCGCGCGCCGAGAAAGCCGATCCTCCGATATCCGCGGTCGAGAAACGCCTGTGTCATCGCCATGCCGGCCTCGTGCTGGTCGAGCCCGACATTGATGTCCAGCGGCGTCTCGGTCAGCTCCAGCGTCTCCACCACCGGCACACCGGCCCGTCGCAGCAGCCGCTCGGCATGCTCTGTATGTCGAGTCCCCGACAGTACCAGGCCATCCACCCCATAGCCCAGATAGGTGTCGATCAGGCGCTCCTCCTCGAGGATCGAGTAGCCGGTATGGCCGATCAGCAGCTGATAGCCGGCGGCGCGCAGCCCCTCCTCGATGCCGCGCTGGATATCCGAGAATACCGCGTTGGAGAGTGACGGGATCAGCAGCGCGACACTGTGACTGCGGCCGCTGGCCAGCGCCCCGGCGGCGTGATTGGGGATATAGCCGAGCTCGGCGATCGCCGCCTCGATACGCTGGCGCAGCGGTAGCGAGACCCGCTGCGGCTCGCGCAGGGCGCGCGAGACGGTGATCTTGGTGACCCCGACCCGATCGGCGATATCCTGAAGCGTGACGCGTCCCGAAGCGCGGCGCGGCATGACGATCTCCCCAGCGCGGCAGCGGCGCCCGACGCTGGCGATCGATAGGGATATCGCGCCCGAGGCGGGTCCGATGATGATGATGGTTAGCGGTAACTTTCGAGCAGACTAGCACGCTGCCCTGGCGCTGGCTGTGCGGCCATGGTTGTAGCCGGTCGGATTGCCGGAGGTGGGGTCGAGCCCGTGCTCAAGGGGCGCTATCGCCGATCAGCAGCTCGGTCTCCAGGGTGCGCGAGCGGCGCGGTTCTAGGTCGAGCAGCATGGCCGCCGCCAGCCGGCCCTTGGTGGTGCTGTCCTGGCGTACCGTGGTCAGTCGTGGGCGCCGCCGCTGGCCTTCGGCGATGCCGTCGAAGCCGGTGATGCGCAGATCCTCCGGCACCCGCAGCCCGCGCCGCTCGGCCAGGTCGATGGCGGTCAGGGCGACACGATCGGAGAGACAGATGAGCAGGTCCGGACGTGACGCCGCGGGCTGGTCGAGCAGCGCGGCGACCACCGGCACGCAGCCTTCGTAGGTGTTCTGGTCGACGTTCCACAGTGCCACGCTGTCGGGATCGATGGCGGCCTCCGTCAGCGCCTTGAAGATCCCGTCGAGGCGCCGCCGGGTGACGGTGAGGTCGGCCGACAGCAGCGCCTCCAGGCCGATCTGGCCCACGTGGGACTGGGTCAGGCGCAGCCCGACGATGGCGACTCGCTGCGGCGGATGGCGCAGGGCATGACGGGCCAGTGCGAGGCTGGCCGGATAGTTGTCGACATGCACCGCAGGGATACCCGGTAGATCGATGTCGATGGCCACCGCGGGGCGACCCGCGATCAGGTCGAGGATGCGCGAGGAGGCGCCGTGCAGGCCGTAGACGATGACCCCGTCGGCCATGTCGACACCGCCGCCGCTCTGCTCCAGGCGTCCCGGCAGCAGCATCAGCGAGTGGCCGTGCTGGTCCAACTGTGCGGCGACACCGGCGATCAGCTCGCTGGCGACGCTGTCGCTCAGGCTGTAGAAGAGATTTTCCGCCAGCAGCATGGCGATGATGCCGGAACGGCCGGTGCGCAGCATGCGCCCGCGGGAGTCGGGGCCGTGGTAGCCGAGCGCCGCGGCGGCGGCGAGAATCTCCTCGCGCCGGGCCTGGGAGAGCTGGTCGGGGCGATTGAAGGCGTTGGAGACGGTGGCGGCGGAGACGCCGAGACGTGCAGCCACCGTCTTCAGCGTCATGCGCTTGGTCGGGCTCACGGTCGCACGCGGGGGATGGGATGCCGTGTCGCGCGCTGCTGGCGCCGTGCACGGATGGCCGTGGCCGGAAGCATAGGTGAGTCTCCTCGTCGGGAATCGGATGGCGGCCAGGACGCCGGCCGCCATCCCGCCTTGGGCTTTGCCTAGGTGGCGCTCAGCCATACCGCCGCATTGCCGGCCAGCGTCGCCTCGCTCACCGCATCGGGCTGGCTCTGGGCGAGCAGCGGGGCCGCCGGCAGGGCGATCGGCGTATCGCCCAGGTTGAGCACCACCCGAACGTCGCCGTTGGTCAGCACCAGCACATCCTCACGCGGGCTAGCTGCCCACGCCAGTTCGCCCTGGCCAAGGTTATGGTCGCGGCGCAGTTTGAGCAACCGCTGATATAGGCTGAGCGTCGAATCCGGCTGATCGAGCTGACGGTCGACGGCGTAGTCGACGTAGTTGTCCGGCTGTGGCAGCCAGCGCTCGCCGCTGTCGTTGAAGCCGAAGGCCGGGGCGTCGGCGCGCCAAGGCAACGGCACCCGACAGCCGTCGCGGCCGCCATCCTCACCGCCGGGGCGGAAGAAGCCCGGGTCCTGGCGGTAGCGGTCGGGCATGCTGGTGTGATCCGGCAGGCCCAGCTCCTCGCCCTGGTAGAGGTAGGCGGAGCCGGGCAGCGCCAGGGTCAGCATGATGATCGCCCGCGCCCGGCGCAGGCCCAGCGCCTCGTCGGGCTGCTCGTCACCGATGCCGATCTTCTGCGGCCGCACGCCGGGATTCGACAGCCCCAGGCGCGAGGCATGGCGCACGCCGTCGTGGTTGGACATCACCCAGGTGGTGGTGGCGCCGACCGCGCCGGTGACGGCGAGCGAGCGGTCGATGACGGTGCGCAGCGCCGCGGCATCCCAGTGGGCGATCAGGTAATCGAAGTTGAACGCCTGCTGCATCTCGTCGGGGCGAATGTAGCGCGCCACCCGCTCCGGCTTGAGCCAGGCCTCGGCGACCATCATGCGGTCGTCGCCGTACTCCGCCAGGATTCGGTGCCAGCGGCGATAGATGTCGTGCACGCCCTCCTGGTCCCACATCGGCCCACGGTTGCCGCCTTCGACCATCACCTGCTCGCCGTCCCAGTCCGGCAGGCCCGGCTGCTTGATCATGCCGTGGGCCACGTCGACGCGGAAGCCGTCGACCCCGCGGGCGAGCCAGAAGCGCAGCACGCGCTCGAACTCGTCGCCCACCTCCGGGTTCTGCCAGTCGAAGTCGGGCTGGGCAGTGTCGAACATGTGCAGATACCACTGGCCGTCTGCGACCCGGGTCCAGGCCGCGCCGCCGAAGATGCTCTGCCAGTTGTTGGGCGGCAGTTCGCCCTGCTCGCCACGCCCGTCGCGAAAGAGATAGCGCGCCCGTGCCGGGCTGCCCGGCGGGCTGGCCAGCGCCTCCTGGAACCAGACGTGTTCGCTGGAGCTGTGATTGGGCACCAGGTCGACGATCACTCGCATGCCGCGCTCGTGGGCACCGGCCAGCAGGCGGTCGAAGTCGTCGAGGGTGCCGAACAGCGGGTCGACGTCGCAGTAGTCGGCGACGTCGTAGCCGGCATCGGCCTGGGGCGAGCGGTAGAACGGCGATAGCCATAGCGCATCGATCCCCAGCGCGGCGAGATAGTCGAGGCGTGCGCTGACACCGGCGAGATCGCCCATGCCGTCGCCGTTGGCGTCCATGAAGCTGCGCGGATAGATCTGATAGATGACGGCGTCGCGCCACCACTGCGGCTGGGTCATGCAGAATTCCTCGTCACAAGGCGAATCAGGGGCTCGGGGGTGGCGCGCCAGTCCCAGCCGTTCGCAGGTTGTCTGGGCGTGGACCGACTGGCCGCCGATGTCGACTGGCGTGGGCCCCGCTCATGAGGCGGCTCCCTGCGCGGCGGCGGGTGCGGCGTGGCGTTCGTACGGCGGCACCGCGCGGCCGTCGCAGTCGAACAGATGAGCGTGAAGCGGATCGAAGTCGAGCGTCACCCGCTGGCCGCGCCGGAACGGGCTGGGCGCCTGGCTGCGGCACACCAGCAGCTCGCCGTCGTCGCGTTCCAGATAGAGGTAGGCCTCGCTGCCGAGATACTCGACATTGACGATCTCCAGCCCCTCGCCGTGCTCGCTGGGGGTGGGAATCAGATGCTCCGGGCGCACGCCCAGGGTCGCCTCGTTGGCACTGCCGCTGCCGGCGCTGAAGGCCAGCGGCAGGGTGCGCTGGCCGACGGCCGGAATCTCCACGCGGCAGCCGTGCTCGGCGTCGGCCTCGGCGGCGACCGCGATGAAGTTCATCTTGGGCGAGCCGATGAAGCCGGCGACGAAGCGTGACGCGGGGCGTTCGTAGAGCTCGCGCGGGGTGCCGATCTGCTCCACATGGCCGGCGTTGAGCACCACGATGCGGTCGGCCAGGGTCATCGCCTCGACCTGGTCGTGGGTGACGTAGATCATGGTCGAACCCAGGCGCTCGTGGAGCCTGGCGATCTCGTTGCGGGTCTGCACCCGCAGCGCCGCGTCGAGGTTGGAGAGCGGCTCGTCGAAGAGCAGGATCTTGGGCTCGCGGGCCATCGCCCGGCCGATCGCCACGCGCTGGCGCTGGCCGCCGGAGAGCGCCTTGGGCAGGCGCTCCAGCAGGCCGTCGAGCTGCAGGAGCTTGGCCGTGTGGCGGGCCCGTTCGTCCACCGTCTGCTTCTCCTGCTTGGCCAGCTTCAGGCCGAAGGCGATGTTGTCGTAGACGCTCATATGCGGATAGAGCGCATAGGACTGGAACACCATGCCGATGCCGCGCTCCGGCGGCGTCAGATTGTTGACCCGTTGGTCGTCGATCATCAGGTCGCCGTGGGTGATCGATTCGAGCCCGGCGATCAGGCGCAGCAGGGTCGACTTGCCGCAGCCCGAGGGGCCGACGAAGACGATGAACTCGCCATCGTCGATCTGCATCGAGACGTCGTCGATCACTTGGGTGCTGCCGAAGCGCTTGTTGACTCGTTCGAGCGTCAGACCAGCCATAGTTTCTCCTACCCGAGAACGGGGAAAGCGGTAGTGGCGCAAAGCCTCAGAGGCGTTCAGCCCTTGACGGCACCGGCGGTGAGCCCGGAGACGATACGCCGCTGGAAGATCACCACCAGCACCACCAGCGGCACGGTGACGATCACCGAGGCGGCCATGATCGGACCCCACGGCAGCTCGTACTGGCTGCCGCCGGAGATCAGCGCGATCGCCACCGGTACCGTGCGCTGCGAGTCGGTCAGGGTGAAGGTCAGGGCGAACAGGAACTCGTTCCACGCCGCGATGAAGGCCAGCAGACCGGTGGTGGCCATGGCCGGCCACAACAGCGGCATGAACACCTTGGTCAGGGTCACCCAGGGGGAGGCGCCGTCGACGATCGCCGCCTCCTCGAGTTCGTCGGGGAGCTGGCGCATGAAGGTGGTCAGGATCCACACCGTGAACGGCAGGGTGAAGATGGTGTAGCTCAAGATCAGCCCGCCGGGGGAGTTGTAGAGATCGAGCGTACGGATCACCTCGAACAGCCCCGAGAGCACCGCCACCTGGGGGAACATCGACACCCCCAGCACGATCATCATCACCGTGGTACGCCCGCGAAAGCGCACCCGGCCCAGCGCCCAGGCCGCGGTCAGGCCCAGCAGCAGGGCGATGAGCACCACGCTGAGGGCGACGATCACCGAGTTGCGGATCGCGGCCAGGAAGGTCGGCTGCGACAGCACCGTGACATAGTTGGAGAAGTCCAGACTATCGACCCAGTAGCTCACCTCGAACAGCTGGCTCGACGGCTTCAGCGAGGTCACGATGGCGTAGTAGAAGGGGAAGATGGCATAGAGCACCAGCACCGCCACCAGCAGCCAGAAGCCGATTGTCAGCGCGATGCCCTTCAGTCTGCGCAGCGTCATGACCCACCTCCCAGCTGGCGGCGTCCGAGATAGAGATAGACCACCGTGACCAGCGCGATGATCATGAACAACAGCGTCGAGGCGGCACTGCCGTAGCCCACATCCTGGAACTCCACCAGCTGCTGGCGGGCGTAGATCGACATCGTCATGGTCGAGGCGGCGTTGGAGGTCAGCACGTAGATGACGTCGAACACGCGCAGCGCATCCAGGGCGCGGAAGATCACCGCCACCAGCAGGGCCGGGGTGATCAGCGGCAGGGTGACGCGGAAGAACACCCGCAACGGATGGATGCCATCGACCTTGGCCGCTTCATAGCAGTCCGAGGGCAGCATCTGCAGCGCCGCCAGCACCAGCAGGGCGACGAAGGGGGTCGCCTTCCACACGTCGACCATGATCACCGCCCACATCGACAGACTGGCGTCGGCGGTCCAGGACAGAGGTGCGTCGATCAGCCCCAGAGTCATCAGCAGATGATTGATGATCCCGAACTGGTCGTTGAGCATCCACGCCCAGATCTTGGCCGAGACCACGGTGGGGATCGCCCACGGGATCAGCATCGCCGCGCGCACCAGGGTGCGGCCGCGGAAGTGGGCGTTGAGCACCAGCGCCACGATCACCCCCAGCACCGCCTCCAGCGACACCGAGACCAGCGCGAAGTAGAGCGTGTTCCACACCGACTGCCACCACAGCGGGTCGGCGAGAATGCCGTACCAGCCGTTGTCATGGACCAGATAGTTCTCGAACCCGATGAAGTTGGCGCCCTCGAGGCTCGACAGGCTGGCATCGGTGACGCTGAACCAGAAGGTGCGCGCCAGCGGCCAGCCGGCGACCAGCGCCAGGCCGATCAGCATCGGGGTCAGGAACAGCCAGGCCGCGCGTACCCGGCGCCGGCGTACCCGGGTGCCGCGTTCGCGGCGCGGCCGTGCCGGCTGCGTGGCGTCCACCGCGCCGCCCGGATTCTGGGCAGCCGATGTCTGCGCCAGCGTGGGTTGCCGAGTTGCCATGGATTGCCTCCCGGCCGCTTACCAGCGGCGCCGCTTGATGCGCTCGAGTTCGCTCTGCAGTGATGCCAGACCCTGGGCCGCGCCGACCTTGCCGGAGAGCACTTCATGCACGGTGTTGAAGAAGGCGTTGGAGACCCGTGGATACTTGTCGCCGGTCACCGCCGCGGGGCGTGGAATCGCCGAGGTGAAGGTGGTGTAGAGGGTGCCGAAGAAGGGCACCGCGGCGAGCACCTCCTTGTCCTTGTAGAGTGCCGGCAGGGTCGGGTTGTAGGAGCCTTCGATGGCGCGGCGCTTCTGCTCTGCGGGCGAGGTCAGAAAGGCGACCAGATCGGCGGCCATCTGCGGGTGCTCGCTGTAGCGCGAGACTGCCAGGTTCCAGCCGCCGAGCACGGCCGCGCTGTGGCCATCGGCGCCACCGGCGGGCAGTGCCACCACGCCGACCTTGTCGCGGATATCGCTCTGCTCGGACTGCACCAGATCCCAGGCGTAGGGCCAGTTGCGCATGAACAGCGCATTGCCCGACTGGAACACCCCGCGGGACTCCTCCTCGGTGTAGTTGAGCACTCCCTTGGGCGAGATATCGCCGATCCAGCTCGCCGCCAGGGTCAGCGCCTTGATCGCCTGCGGATTGTCGACGGTGATGTCGCCGGCATCGTCGACGATGGTGCCGCCACCGGGATAGCTGGCGATCCACTCCAGGGCGTCCACCGTCAGCCCCTCGTAGGCGCGCCCCTGGAACACGAAGCCCCAGAAATCCTTGTGCCCGGCCTGGCGCTCGCCGGTCTGGACGGTACGCGCCGCTGCGGTCAGCTGCTCCCAGGTGGTGGGCACCGCCAGGCCATATTTCTCGAGCAGATCCTTGCGGTAGTAGAGCACCCCGGCATCGGTGAACCACGGCATCGCCACCAGCCGGCCATCGACGGTGTTGTTGTCGACGATGGCGTCGAAGAAGTCGTCAGTGGTGCCCTTGGGCAGGTACTCGTTGAGGTCGACCAGATGCGGCGCGAGCATGCCCGGCCACACCACGTCGATCTGGAACACGTCGATGTCACCGGAGCGCGCGTTGAGAATCTGCTGATAGAGCGACAGCCGCTCGGTGGCAGAGTTAGGGGTCGAGACCACCTCGACGCTGTGGCCGCTCTGGGCTTCCCAGCGCGCGACGCCCTCCTTGCACAGCTTAAGCTCGGCGCCGACCGCGCCGCAGGAGATGGTGAGATCGGCGGCCTGGACCTGGCCCGCGACGATCAGCGTGGTCGCCAGCATTAGCAGAGAACGTGTTTTCATCCTGGGCTCCTGGGGAGTGCCGGTTGTTGTTGTGGGCGATCTCGTCGGTGGTCATCGCCGTGCGCCCGAGGGTCGCGGTTGGATGCGGCTCGCCTTGGTCTGCGGCAATCCAGACGCGATCTTAATCGTTTAAGTTCTCGGCCAAGTTATGCCACTTGTTTGCGCCCGCTCAACCCGGACTTTGGTTGTAAAGGGGCGTTGGCGAGGGCTGAGTGCAAAAGCGCGCCGAGCGCTCGTGATGCCCCGGGACGAGGGCGTTAGACCTTGGTCAAAGCGCCTTTCGTCGATATTTTCAGCCGGTTCTTAAACGTTTAAGTTCCGCCTTGCGTCACGGCTCGCTGACACCGCCATCCCGTGGTCAGGGCAGGGGACTCGGGGTTGGATCGGGGGATGGCGACGCCCTGCCGCGCAGGCGACGGGGCGTCCGGCGGGCAAGGGGACGACAACAACCACAACAGGAGCATGTCATGTCCAGATCAGCGATCGATGTGATCGAAGGTTCTCGGCTATGCCGCCCGCGCTGGGCGACACCGGGGTTTCGCAAGACCGGGCTCGCCATCGGTGTGGCGCTGGCCTCACTGGGCGCCGTCTCCTCGGCGCAGGCACAGTCGAACCAGAGCCTGGAAGCGCGCCTGGCGGCGCTCGAAGCCAGGGTGGCGGCGGCCGAGCAGCGCGCGGCCACCGCCGAACAGCGCGCCAACCGGGCCGAGCAGAAACTCGATTCGCTCGAGGATCAGTCGCTCGATACGCGTCTCGCCGCGGTCGAGAGCCAGACCGAGAACCGCAGCGCCGAGGCGGCCGAGCAGGGTGACGACGGCCTGTCGTTGAGCGTCTACGCGCGCTCCGGGCTGCTGCTCGGTGATGATGGCAAGAGCGCCCCCGGCGGCCCCTACCTGACCCCGGCGGGGGCCACCGGTGGCGCGGTGGGGCGTCTGGGCAACGAGCCGGACACCTACGTCGAGACCGTGCTCAGCTACCACCAGACCTTCGACAACGGTGCCAAGTCGCTCTACCGCATCATGCTGGCGGACAGCACCACCACCAGCAACGACTGGACCGCCGACGAGTCGCAGCTCAACGTGCGCCAGGCGTTCGTCGAGTTCAGCGATCTGCCCAGCTTCACCGGTCCCTTCGAGAACGCCAAGGTCTGGGCCGGCAAGCGTTTCGATCGCAATAACTTCGATATCCACTGGCTCGACAGTGACGTCATCTTCCTCGCCGGTACCGGCGCCGGTGTCTACGACGTGGCGGTCACCGACGACTGGAGTACCAACCTGACGCTCTACGGGCGCAGCTTCAGCGACTTCTCCGTGGTCACCAGCGACAACCCGGATCTGACCGGCAGCACCGACGCCCTGATCCTCTCTACCAACAACTACGTCGGCCCGTTCCAGTGGATGCTCAGCGGCCTCTCCGCCAACGATAACGATGATCGCGACACCGGCAGCCGCGCCAAGGCGGCCGACCACGGTTTCCATAGCATGCTCGCCTACCACGGTGACAGCTTCTTCGGGGTCAGCGACGGCAACACCGTCGCCGCACTGCTTCACGGCGAAGGGCTGGGGGCGGAGGTCAAGTCGCTGGGCTCCGACGGCAACCTGACCAAAGACGCCAAGACCACGCGGCTGGCGCTCTACGGCACCACCTACGTGGCGCCGAGCTGGCGCCTGGCCCCGGCGATGCTGGCCCAGACCAGCGACGACCGCTACGCCAACGGCGACAGCTACGACTGGGCCACTTTCAACCTGCGCTTCGCCAACGAGCTGACCCAGAACTTCGAGATGCAGTACGAAGCCAGCTACCAGTGGATGGATCTCGACCCCAAGGGTTACAAGGGCCGCAATGCGGTGGAGGGGGGCTACACCCGCTTTACCCTGGCGCCGACCTTCAAGCCCCAGGTGGGCGGCTTCTGGCAGCGTCCGGAGATCCGCGTATTCGCCAGCTACAGCGACTGGGACAGCGAGCTCAATAAATTCGCGGGTGACGATGCCCTGGGCAAGGACAACTTCACCGGCGGGCAGTGGACCTTTGGCACGCAGATGGAGGCGTGGTTCTAGAACAAAGTCTAGGCTGGGAGCCGACCTGGCTCGAGCCCGCCGTCAGCGGCGGGCCGTGTGACCCGCCACCCCATCGATCGTGATCGGCGGGGTGGCGCCTTTCAGGCGCCTACGTGCCGGGTGGCGCTGATAGGTGACAGGCGGCGTTGATAGGTGACAGGCGGCGCGGGGTCAGGTGAAGGAGAGCAGCAGCAGGATCAGCGGCGGTGAGAGCAGCGAGAGCAGAAAGCCGCTGACGATGGCCACTGGCACGCAGGCGATGCCGCCGTGCTTCTGGATCACCGGCAGGGTGAAGTCCATCGCCGTGGCGCCGCTGTAGCCGATCGCCAGCGGCACCGCGCCGCGGATGAACAGTGGCACCAGCAGAAAGGCCAGAAGCTCCCGGGCCAGATCGTTGAAGAAGGCGGCGCCGCCGAGCACCGGTCCGAGCTGGTCGCCGATCAGAATGCCGGAGAGCGAATACCAGCCAAACCCCGCCGCCATCGCCATCCCCTCGTTCCAGGGTAACTGGAGCAGCGGTGCCGCGATCAGCCCCGCCAGCATCGAACTCACGAATACGGTCGTCGCGATCGCCAGGCCTAGTCGATTGAGCAGAATCTGGCGCAGCCCCAGCCCCGAATTGCGCAGCTGGCAGCCGATCAGGCCGAGCAGAACGTAGAGCGTCCAGGTAGCCAGGGTCTCGGCCTGGGCCGCCGGGTGCCAGCCGAGCAGGCGCATGCCCGCGCCGAGCAGTACGCCACCGGCGACCACGGCGCACAGCAGCACCGAGCCCTTCATCGCCTGCCACTTGCCGAGTGGCGCGGCATCGTCGCCGGCGATGCGCTCGACCCGTGCCATTGGCCGCCGCGACAGCCACCACAGGGCGAGCAGATTGAGCGGCGAGATCACCAGGAACAGCACCAACGCCGTGGACCCGATGCGGGACAACTGCCCCAGCAGGTTCTCCAGCCCGCCCAGACTGATACCCATCAGCAGCAGGATCACGTAGACCGAGGCGCTGACGCCGCGATCGATGGCCTGACGAACCCCGGCGTGGCGAACGGGGATCAGGTAGCCGACGATCAACGGCAGCAGTATCCACAATAACCCCAGCAGCATGATCCCTCCCGAAGCGAACCCATGAGTCACCGGCAATGACGCGGCACGAAAAAAACGGACGCCGATGAATCGGCGTCCGTGATTGGCAACGAACTCTAGAGGATGTGTGCCGAGGAGGGAAGAACGGCCGGCCGATTATCCGCCGGAAGTGCTCGCCGAGGCCGAGTTCGACGGGGCGAGCGTCAGATCCGTGAGCGTGAGATGGCTGCGTTCCTCGTCGTCGCGCACGTAGCGCATCCCGAGCAGCAGGCCGGGGATCTCGCGGTGAAAGGTCAGGTAGAGATGTCGGCCTCGTTTATCGGGGTCCCAGGTGTCCACGGTAACGCCCGGGAACGTGCCGGCGGGGGTCTGGATGTCGCTACGGTCGATCACCCGGTAGTAGAGCATCTCCGTCTTGCCCTTGTGATTCTGGTAGTCGAGCTGGCAGGGCGAGACCTGAGTGCTGGCGCAGCGGGCATCCGGCGCCTTGCGTGAAAGATCGAAAAGTGCGGTCTGGCGGTCCGGCAACGCCTGCAACTGGGCCCGGTTCAGATGGTATTTATCGCCAATCCCCACGAGCGAGTACGAACTGGTGTAATCCAGCGCCTGCACGCGGTCGCCATCGAGCTGAAATCGGCCGCGCTCCTCGCCACTGGCGACCTTGATGCTGGCTCGCATGTCGCTCTCCCAGACATCGCCGGTTTGCACGTCATTGCCCCGGTGCGAGAGCTGGTGGGTGATCGTCGCATCCGGCCAGCCGCTGATGTCGAGCCGGTAGTGGGCGGTGAACGGCGTCGGTGCCGCCAGTGCCAAGGAGCTGACGGTCGTCAGGAGCAGAGCGGCAAGGGCCTTGAGAGTCGAAATTCGGTGTGACATGAACATCCTCGGAAGCGAATCGGCGATCTATCCCTCTCAGACGCCGAGCCGCCGCCGGTGTTCCCGATCATCAGGCTGGATCAGGCGACGGGCCACACTCTGCCGAGCCGCTCTACCGTGTGTTGCCACTTCGGCGTCGTCGGCTTGCAGACGGTGTTCTGGTTACCGAACAACCCCACCTCGCTGAACGCATCGTTCCTCGCTACCGTATGAATCCAGCGCACGGGCACGAGATACTCCGCCTCCTCTTCATCGAACCCGGTTTGAAAAAGATGCGGATACGACTCGTGCGAGAGACCAGTGTCTTGGTCAATGATCTCCGGCAGCGTTCTTCCACCTTCATTCTCGAACCGGTACTCGTCGGCCCGGCAGCGCTCGCCGGTGACGATGCCGACACCGACATAACCCGTCTTGGGAATATTCACCCAGACGCGATCCCCCTCGGAAAGCATGGATAACGTCTTCGAGTACCAGGTCGCGCCGCCGCCGGCGATGAAGCCCAGTCGTCTTGCCAGCGACCATGGCCTGTCGTCACCGAACGAGGCGTAGAACTCGCCGTTCCAGGGCTCCTTGCGGCCCTTGGTGATGGCGCGCTCCTGGCTCTCGTCCGGATCGATCATCCAGGCGCGACTCAGGTAGCGGTTGCCGCCATCCTCGAACGCCGCGAAGAACAGGGCGTTGATGGAAATCTGCGCGTAGTCGTTGAGATAGGTGATGATGCGCTCGGTACTGGCATCCAGCTTGGTCGCGACGACTACCATCTGATGCTGTTCGTTGACCGAGGCGTCCGACAGCGCGATGCCGAACTTGGCCTGGAACGCCTCGTCCAGCGTCTCGTGCGGGCGTGAGTAGCGTCTGGCGAAGTCGAGATAGATATCGACGATCTCGCTGTCCCCCAGGCCCGCGATCCACGAGGCGTAGTCGATGGTCTGGGCGACGACCTCGCGAGGCGTCTTGTCCCGCTTGAGTTCGATGATGATCACCGTGCCGTTGGCATCGATCGCCAGCAGGTCGATCAGCTTGTCGAAGGCCGTGCGCACCTGCCGGCCGATCAGCAGCCAGTCCCGATTGAGAATCGAGACGTCCTGCATGATCTGCGCTTCCAGCAGCCCCTCATCGGCCAGCCCGGCGGGGCGTAGCCGCTGCGGGTGTTCGCCCACGCCGCTGGCCAGCTTCCAGATACCCTGCTCGATCGCCACTCAATACCCCGCTTCGGGGTCGATGGTCTCGACCGCCTTGCCCTTCGACATCGCGTCCAGTGCGTCGGCGACCTGGTCGGCGGCGGCGCCGATCGGCGTGGGGCCTGCCATGTGCGGGGTGATCAGAATGCGCGGATGGCGCCACAGCGGGCTCTCCGCCGCCAGCGGCTCGGTGGGGAAGGCATCCAGCAGGGCGCCGCGCAGGTGGCCTTCAGACTCTCCATCACCGAGTGCGTCGAGCAGGGCGGGCTCGTCGATCAGCGTGCCGCGACCTGGGTTGATCAGGCTGGCGCCAGCGGGGAGCTTGGCCAGGTTGTCGCGATTGATGATGTGCCGGGTGGCTGGGGTGTCGGGGAGCAGCGTGATCAGCGTCTTGACCTGACGCAGCAGGGTGTCGAGCCCCTCATCGCCATGGTGACAGGCGATGCCTTCGATCCGCTTGGGTGAGCGGCTCCAGCCGTGGACGGGGTAGCCGTCGGCGGCAAGCATCTGCGCCACCCGCGTCCCGATGGCGCCGAGCCCCAGCACGCCCACCGGCCAGTCGGGCTTGTCGATGACCGGCACCTCGCGCCACTCGGCACTGGCTTGCTGACGTCGGTAGCGGTCGAAGTCGCGCTGGAAATGGAGTACGCCATAGCGAGCGTAGTCGCCGATCAGTTCGCCCATGCCGGCGTCGCGCAGTTTGACGATGGGGATCTCGCGGGGGAGTGCGGGGTTCTGCAGCAGGGCATCGACCCCGGCGCCGAGATTGACGATGCCCTTGAGCGCCCTCTGTTCCTCGAAGACCGAGGCGGGCGGTTTCCAGGCGACCAGGTAGTCCACCTGCGGGTTGCCACTGTCCGCCGCAATCTGGACCTCGGCGTCCGGCAGGCGCTCGAGCAGGATGGTGCGCCACTGCTCGGCGTCACTATGGTAGATCAGGACTCGCATCTTGGCTCCGTCGTCGCTGTTGGGTCATGTCTTGTCATCATGGCAGGTTGCCCGTGGCGAAAGAAACCGCCGTGCGCGGCTTGGCGGGTTTGCTGACCAGTTGACACCGTTCGTGTAGCCCATAGCCCATAGCCCATAGCCCATAGCCCATAGCCCATAGCCCATAGCCCATAGCCCATAGCTCGTAGCCCGTAGCCCGTAGCCCGTAGCTCGTAGCTCGTAGCTCGTAGCTCGTAGCTCGTAGCCCGTGGTCTTCAGTAAGCGATCTCCAGCATCGGCGGCGGCGCTTCGCCGAGCAGCTGGCTCAGCACGTCCAGGCCGCTGGCCAGGCGTGACAGGTCCGGTTCGGCTCCCAGGCTGATGCGAACACGCCGCGGCATGGCGGACGGCTCGACCAGGAACGGCTGGGCGGTGGTGATGGCGACACCTTCCTGGCGGGCCTGCTGCTGCAGCTCTTCCGCCCGCCACGGCTCCGGCAGCATCAGCCAGACATGCAGGCTGCTGGGGCGCGATTCGATGGCATGCCCCGCCAGCTTGCGTGATGCCAGCTGCTGGCGTTCCGCCAACAGCTGGCGCTGTTCGTGGGCGAGCGTGTCGACCATGCCGCTGGCCAGCCAGTAATCCGCCAGTTCGAACACCAGCGGGGTGGCCATCCAACTGGTGGCGCGCAGTCTCGGCAAGGTGTGGTGCATCTGGCCGCGGGGCACGCTGAGGTAGCCGGCGCGCAGCCCGGGGACGGTGGCCTTGGTCAGGCTGGTGACGTGGAAGCTCTGCTGGGGCAGCCTGGCGGTCAGGGAGGTGAGGCCTGCGGGCTCCAGCAGCGCATGGACATCGTCCTCGATCAGCCAGACGTCGTGACGCAGCAGAATCTCCGCCACGACGTCGCGACGGGCGTTCTCCATGGTCGCGCCGGTGGGGTTGAGCTGGGTCGGGGTCAGGCAGACGGCTCGCGGGCGGTATCTCACGATGGCCGCCTCCAGTGCTTCAGGAATGACGCCCTGCTCGTCGATCGCCACGCCGTGCAACTGGAAGCCGAGGGTGCGCGCCAGCGCGATCAGGCCGTGATCGGTCAGCGCCTCGGTCAACACGATATCGCCGTGCTGGACCACGGTGGCGATCGCCAGCATCAGCCCATGGGCGGCGCCATTGCAGAGCAGTCGGTCGTCGGTCTCGCCGGGGACGCCGAGGCGCTCCTTCAACCAGACGTTGGCGCGCTCGCGCTGATGCAGCAGGCCGGCGATCGGGCGGCTGGCGCCGATGACGTCGGCGTGGGCGGACCTGGCGAGTTCCGCCAGCGCCTCGCGAAAGCGCCGGTGGTGAGAGGGCGGACAGACCGGATGGGCGATCGACAGATCGATGGGGGCGTCGTCGCTGACCGCGGCCGGCGCCCGCAGGTATTCGTTCTCGGAATCGCCCTCGGCATCGCGAATCCAGGTGCCGCTGCCGACCCGGGCCTGGACGAGGCCGCTCTTCTCGGCCTGCTCGTAAGCTCGCGACACGGTCTGCACGCTGACCCCCAGCGTCTCGGCGAGTTCGCGATGGGTCGGCAGGCGCATGCCTGGCGAGAGCACGCCATGGCGAACTGCCTCGGCGAGGGCGCGAGCGATGGAAAGGTATTTGGGGCCGTGCCCGCCGAGGAAGGGCGTCAGGTCGATTGTCATGATGCAATAAAGCCTTTGACGGCACGCTGAGCGACGATGCTACTATCATCGTTGATGCATTGACCGATAATTGTCATGAATATTGATAAGTAAATCATGACAATTTCACACCCGGTCGGCAAGCGGCAGGACACTCGGCTCGATCCCCTCGACTGCCGAGGTCCCAACAATTCGGTCCCGTTAGTCGAGTGGCTCCATGTTTCAGGTTTCTTTGCCTTTTTCGCGTGAAGAGTACGCCAGTCGTTTGCACAAAGTGCGCGTTTCCATGGCGAGCCGCGGAATTGATGTTCTCGTTGTCAGCGACCCTTCCAACATGGGCTGGCTGACCGGGTACGACGGATGGTCGTTCTACGTTCACCAGTGCGTACTGATAGGGTTGGAGGGCGAGCCGGTCTGGTACGGTCGGCGCCAGGATGCCAACGGGGCCTGGCGCACCTGCTGGATGGATGCCGAACGGGTGCGCTACTACCCGGATTACTATGTCCAGAATCCGGACATGCACCCGATGGAGTATCTGGCCCAGTCGGTGCTGCCGGAGTATGGCTGGCACACCGGCAATGTCGGGCTGGAGATGGACAACTATTACTTCTCGGGCAAGGCCTATACCAGCCTGCTCAAGGAGTTGCCACACGCCCGGCTGGTCGATGCCACGGCGCTGGTCAACTGGTGCCGGGCGATCAAGTCGCCGCAGGAGATCGCCTACATGCGCACGGCGGCGAGAATCGTCGAGTGCATGCACACCCGGATCATCGAGATGATCGAGCCCGGCCTGGCCAAGAGCAAGCTGGTCTCGGAGATCTATCGGGTCGGCACCGAAGGCTGGACCGACGAGCATGGCACGGTCCACGGCGGCGACTACCCCGCCATCGTGCCGCTGTTGCCGACCGGCAGCGACGCCGCCGCGCCTCATCTGACCTGGGACGACACCCCGTTTCGCAAGGGCGAAGGGACGTTCTTCGAGATCGCCGGCTGCTACAAGCGCTACCACGCACCGCTATCGCGGACCGTCTTCCTCGGCAAGCCGCCGCAGGACTTCATCCGCGGCGAGTCGGCACTGCTCGAGGGGATCGACAACGGGCTGGCGGTGGCCAAGCCCGGCAATCGCTGCGCCGACATCGCGCTGGCGCTGGGCGCGGCCATGGACAAGTACGGTTTCGACCGTGGCGGGGCGCGCTGCGGCTATCCGATCGGTATCAGCTACCCGCCGGACTGGGGCGAGCGCACCATGAGTCTGCGCCCTTCCGACGAGACGATCCTCGAACCCGGCATGACCTTCCACTTCATGCCGGGCATGTGGATGGACGACTGGGGCCTGGAGATCACCGAGAGTATCCTGATCACCGAGAAAGGTGCCGAGCCGCTATGCCATTTCCCGCGTCAGCTGTTCGTCAAGTAAGCCGGGTCAGCTGTTGGTGAAACCAGAGTCGCCGGTCGTTGGTGGAACAAGGCCGGATAGCGGGCCTTAGGCCCGCCGGGGACTCGCCCCGCCCGGCTATTTTGCTACCGTTCAATGACGCGCCTGTTAGCGATCCGCTGCGGCGCGTCATCCGTTTCATTGAGGAGAGTTCGCATGTCCGCAACCCTGCGTTCCAGCCCGATCAGCGCCACCGTCGACTTCGATGCCCAGGGCGTTCAGCACGGTTTTCTCAAGCTGCCGATCTCCATCGACACTTCCGCATGGGGCGCGGTGATGATCCCGATCACCGTGGTCGCCAACGGCGAAGGGCCCACGGCGCTGCTGACCGGCGGCAACCATGGCGACGAGTATGAGGGCATCACCTCGCTGCTCAAGCTCGCCAGCACGCTCCGGGCGGAAGACGTGCGCGGCCGCGTCATCATCGTGCCGATGATGAACCTGCCGGCGGCGGAAGCGGGCAAGCGGACCTCGCCGCTGGATGGCGGCAACCTCAATCGGAGTTTCCCCGGCGATCCCAATGGCGGAGTCACCTCGCAGATCGCCGATTATTTCAACCGCGTGCTGGTGCCGATGTGCGACGTGGCGCTCGACCTGCACTCCGGCGGTCGCACGCTGGACATCGTGCCCTTCGCCGCCGCGCATCGGCTCGACGATATCGGTCAGGAGCGTGCGAGCCTGGCCGGTGCGGTGGCCTTCGGCGCGCCCTATGCGATGATGATGTTCGAGCTCGACGCGACCAAGCTCTACGACACGGCGGTGGAGTCCCAGGGCAAGACCTTCGTCACCACCGAGCTGGGCGGCGGCGGCACCTCGACACCGGCGAGCCTGGCCGTGACCGAGCGGGGCGTGCGCAACTTCCTGGTTCACTACGGTCTGGTGGAAGGCGAAGTCGAGACGCCCGCCGAGCCCATGATCTACGTCGACATGCCGGATGCCAGCTGCTACGTCCAGAGCGAGCATTCCGGTCTGCTGGAACTGACGGTCTCACTGGGGGAAATGGTCAAGCAGGGCGACGTGCTGGCGCGGGTCCATGACATGAGTCGCACCGGTGCGGAGCCGGTCGAGTACCGTGCCCGGCGCGACGGCGTGCTGATCGCCCGGCGCTTTCCGGCCAAGGTCGGAATGGGCGATACCATCGCCGTGGTCGCGGAAGTGGTCGAGTCTTTGGAACGTGACCAGACCCAACGCCAATGAGTGAGTGAAGATCAGACGAGGCGAGCGCTGTTGAGAGAGCGGAGTTTACGAGGGGTAAACGAGCGTTTTGAAACCGCGTTCAACGAGGAATGGCCGAGCGTGATCCGTTTGGATGGTGTCTGGTATGAAGCTTGATCGCTACGACCTCAAGATCCTGGAAATCCTAAGCCGCGACGGCCGAATTACCAAGTCGCGCCTGGCGGAGGCGATCAGCCTCTCCGTCAGCCCCTGCTGGGAGCGGGTCAAGCGGCTGGAGAAGGCTGGGGTCATCGAAGGCTACAGCGCCCGGATCGATCCCGATGCCATCGTCAAGCGCACCCCGGTATGGGTTCAGATCGAGCTCAAGCAGCACAACGCCGAGAGCTTTGCCCGCTTCGAGCGAATGGTGTCGGACACCGATGCGGTGGCGGAATGCGTCGCGGTCGGCGGCGGTGTCGACTATCTGGTCAAGATCGCCGCCGACAGTATCGACGCCTATCAGCGGCTGATCGACGCCTGGCTGGTCTCCGACCTCGGCATCGAGCGCTACTTCACCTATATCGTCACCAAGACGGTCAAGCGCGAAGGGCCGCCGGCGCTGCCCGATCCCGACGGCTTCTCCGTCTGAGAGCTGACGAACGGAAACGATGAATGAACCTGGCCGACGCCAGGTTCGTTCGTTTCCCGTCCCACCTCATCCGAAAAAACCTCAACCTCAACACGTTCTTTCGAAAGAAAACGTACCGTAAATCGGTCGGGACAAAAAAATTACCCGCTGCAGAATCGATACCATGGTCGCACTCGCAGGATCGGCAAACCGTTCTGCCCACCGCCGACACCTTGCAGGAGGCGACATCATGAAACTCAACGATCCCCGGCTTTTCCGCCAGTACGCCTATATCGACGGCAAGTGGACCCATGGCAGCGAGGGGCGCGAGGAAGCGGTCGTCGATCCCGCCACGGGAGAGATTCTCGGCCACTGCGCGTTGCTGGAAGCGGCCCAGATCACCGAGACCGTGACCGCCGCCGAAAATGCCTTCGCCGATTGGCGGGCGATCAACGTCCACGAGCGGGCCGAGAAGCTCAACGCCTGGTATCGCCTGCTGCACGAGCACAAGGAAGACCTGGCGTTGCTGATGACCTACGAGCAGGGCAAGCCGCTTAAGGATGCACGCGGCGAGGTCGACTACGGTGCCAGCTTCATCCAGTGGTTCGCGGAGGAGGCCAAGCGCGCCTATGGGGTGACCATTCCGAGTCATATCCCCAACGCCGCACTGGGCACGATCAAGGAGCCGGTCGGCGTGTCGGCGATGTTCACGCCGTGGAACTTCCCGCTGGCGATGATCACCCGCAAGGCCGGGGCGGCGCTGGCGGCCGGCTGCACGGTGATCGTCAAGCCGGCCAACGAGACGCCTTATTCGGCCCTGGCGCTGGCCGAGCTGGCCGAGCGGGCGGGCATTCCGGCCGGGGTATTCAACGTCGTCACCGGCGACCCGGCGACGGTCTCCGAGGTGCTGTGCAACGACAACCGCATTCGCAACATTTCGTTCACCGGTTCGACCCGCGTCGGCAAGCTGCTGATGCGCCAGAGTTCCTCCAGCGTCAAGCGCATGTCGCTGGAGCTGGGTGGCAATGCGCCCTTCATCGTCTGCGATGACATGGATCCGGATGTGGCGGCGAAAGAGGCGGTCGCCGCCAAGTTCCAGACCGCCGGTCAGGACTGTCTCGCCGCCAACCGGCTGTTCGTTCATCGCAAGATCTACGATGCCTTCATCGAGCGCTTCCTGGTGCACATGCAGGCGCTGAAGGTAGGGAATGGCCTGGAGGAGAGCGACATCGGTCCGCTGATTCACAAGCGCGCGGTCGACATGGCCAAGGGCTTCGTCGAGGATGGGGTCAGCAAGGGCGCCCGCCAGCTGGGTGGAGAGGGGAAACCGCCCGGAGAGAACTTCTTCATGCCGACGCTGCTGGCGGACATCACCCCGCAAATGCGGGTGTTCCGCGAGGAGACCTTCTCGCCGGTCGCGGGGGTCTGCGCGTTCGACGACGACGACGAGGTGATCCGGCTTGCCAACGACACCGAGTACGGGCTCGCGGCCTACGTCTATACCCACGACGTGCGTCGTATCTGGAAGCTGATGCGCGGGCTCGAGTACGGCATGGTCAGCGTCAACAGCGTCAAGATGACCGGCGCGCCGATTCCGTTCGGTGGCGTGAAGCAGTCCGGTCTGGGCCGCGAGGGTGGCGCTGCGGGACTCGATGAGTATCTCGACACCAAGTACTACTGTCTCGGCAATATGCCCTCGGCCAGTTCGTCTTGACGACCGTGGCGGCCCGTCGCCGTGACGGTGTCGCGGCCACTCCCGCCATGCTCGTTGGCTGGCGCCGGCCGCGTCGGCTCGGGCGGGCGCCCCGGATCAGGGGCCAGCTCGCTCGTCGACGTTGCCAAGGGTGATAATGGCGCCTCTGCTCGTCGCCCCGAGATCGACAGTGACCGGCTGGAGAGGGCTCTCCAGCCACGAAATCGCAAGCTTCAAGCGGGTATCACACAAGGGTCACGGTGACCGCTGCGCCCGCTGGGAATCGCCATCAAACACCACCGACAGTCGCGGTGGCGGTTCCGCCTTCATCAAGGAAAACGTCATGACCGATACGCGTAGCCTGATCGACAACGATCGCCGCCACGTCTTTCACGCGTCCACCCATCTTCGGGACCATGCCCACGGCGACGCGCCAGGACGCATCATCACCGGCGGCCAGGGAATCTCCATCGTCGATCGTGACGGCCGCGAGATGATCGACGCCTTCGCCGGGCTCTACTGCGTCAACATCGGCTACGGTCGCAGCGAGATCGCCGAGGCGATCTACGCCCAGGCCAAGGAGCTGGCGTACTATCACACCTATGTCGGCCACTCCAACGAGCCGCTGATCGCCCTCTCCGAGCGGATCGCCAAGCTCGCCGGCAACGGCTTGAACAAGGTCTACTACGGGCTTTCCGGCAGTGACGCCAACGAGACCCAGATCAAGCTGGTGCGCTACTACCACAACGTCACCGGCCAGCCGAAGAAGAAAAAGATCATCGCGCGTCAGCGTGGCTACCACGGCTCCAGCATCGCCGCCGGTTCGCTCACCGGGCTGCCCGCGTTCCACCAGCACTTCGACCTGCCCATCGACGGCATCCTGCACACCAAGGCGCCTTACTATTATCGTCGCGAGCGCGGTGACATGAGCGAGCGCGAGTTCTCGACCTACTGCGCCGAGCAGCTCGAGGCGCTGATCCAGCGCGAAGGCCCGGAAACCATTGGCGCCTTCATCGGCGAGCCGGTACTGGGCACCGGCGGCATCATCCCGCCGCCGGCGGGTTACTGGGAGGCGATCCAGGCCGTGCTCAAGCGCCATGACATCCTGCTGATCGCCGACGAGGTGGTCAGCGGCTTCGGTCGTCTGGGCAGCGACTTCGGCTTCCAGCACTATGGTATCGAGCCGGACCTGGTGACCATCGCCAAGGGGCTGACCAGCGCCTATCAGCCGCTTTCCGGCGTGATCGTCGGCGAGCGCGTATGGAAAGCGCTGGAGGATGGCACCGGCGAATACGGCCCGATCGGTCACGGCTGGACCTACTCCGGCCACCCGCTGGGCGCCGCCGCCGCGATGGCCAACCTGGACATCATCGAACGCGAGAACCTGGTGGGGAATGCCGCCGAAACCGGCGCCTACTTCAACGCCCAACTGGCCAAGACCTTCGGCGACCACCCGCTGGTGGGCGACGTGCGCGGTGAGGGGCTGATGGCGGCGCTGGAGTTCGCCCCGGAGAAGGGCGAATACACGCCATTCGATCCCGCGCTCAAGGTCGGCGCTCGTGTCGCCGCGGCAGCGCTGGAGGAGAACCTGATCGCTCGGGCCATGCCCAACGGCGATATCCTCGGCTTTGCGCCGCCGCTGGTGATCGACCGCGGCCAGGTCGATGAGGTGATCGCCCGTGCCAAGCGAGCCATCGACAAGGTGACCGACGAGTTGACCCGCGAAAAGGCGCTGTAGACCTGGACTGACGGCTGCCCGCATCGGCTTGATGCGATCGCGCCCCTGCGGCAGGGTGAGAGCTCTGCCGCTTTTCATCATTGCTTCGGGAGCCCGCATGTCCGACCCCGTCATCCTGCACGATATCTACCTGGCCCGCCAGCGACTCGCCGGGCAGGCGGCACGCACGCCGCTGGTCCTCTCCCAGACCCTATCGGCGCGCTTCGATGCCGAGATCTATCTCAAACTCGAGACGCTGCAACCGAGCGGCGCATTCAAGCTGCGTGGCGCGCTCAACAAGATCGCCTCGCTGTCGCCGGATCAGCTCGAACGCGGTGTCACCACGGCCTCCACCGGCAATCATGGCCGGGCGGTGGCGTGGGCGGCCCGGCGACTCGGCGCACGGGCGGTGATCTGCCTCTCCGAGCTGGTGCCGGCCAACAAGGTCGCCGCCATCGAAGCGTTGGGGGCGGAGGCGCGGGTGATCGGGCGCTCCCAGGACGATGCCTTCGTCGAGGCGCGGCGTCTGGTCGCCGAGGAGGGCATGGCGCTGATCGAACCCTTCGACGACCCGCTGATCGCGGCCGGCCAGGGCACCATCGGCCTCGAGCTGATGGAGGATCTGCCGGATCTCGACCGCGTGCTGATCGGGCTCTCCGGCGGTGGCCTGCTCGGCGGCATCGGGCGCGCCGTCAAAGGCATCAACCCCAGGGTTCATGTGACCGGCGTGAGCATGGAAAAAGGCGCGGCGATGATCGACAGCCTGGCCGCGGGCAAACCGGTCGAGGTCGAGGAGGAAGCGTCGCTGGCCGATTCGCTCGGGGGCGGGATCGGGCTCGACAACCGCTGCACCTTCGCGCTGGTGCGCGAGGTGATGGACGATCACTACCGGGTCTCGGAGCCGGCGATTGCCCGTGCCATGCTGCACTTCTTCGAACAGGAGAAGATGCTGGTCGAGGGGGCCGCCGTGGTGGGGCTCGCCGCCATCGAGGAGCACGCCCTCGACATCCGCGGCCAGAAGGTGGTGTTGATCGTCTCGGGCAACGGCGTGGATGCCGGGACGCTGATGCGGGCGAGAACCCTGGTCGACTATCCGGCGCGCTGAGCGGGTGAAAACGGCCTGCGCTCGGCATGCGGCGCACTCGATTGGCTATGCGCTCCGATCTGGCCGTCGCTTGCCAAATTTTCAGACTCGCTCGATCTCAACCATAGCTACGTAACGGATTAGAAGGATTACAGATGGAACTCTATAACCGACAGCAGATTCAGGATGTCGTCACGCTCGACCATGCCGCGCTGGATGCCGTTGAAGCCGGTTTTCGCGCGCTGGGAGAGGGCAGTGTGGTCCAGCCGCCGATCCTGTCGATGGCGATCGAAGAGTCCAACGGTGAGGTCGACGTCAAGACCGCCCATATCCGGGGCAATTCGCGCTTCGCGATCAAGGTCAGCCCCGGCTTCTTCGACAATCCCAAGCTGGGGCTGCCGAGTCTCAACGGACTGATGATCGTATTCTCGGCCAGGACCGGGCTGGTCGAGGCGGTGCTGTTCGACGAGGGCTATCTCACCGATATTCGCACTGCGCTGGCGGGCGCCATCGCCGCCAAGCATCTCTCGCGGCGCGACAGCCGCCGCGTCACCGTCCTCGGTGCCGGGCTGCAGGCGGAGCTGCAGGTCGCCGCGCTCAGGCTGGTGCGTGACATCGAGACGCTCGACGTCTGGGCCCGCGACGTCGCCAAGGCCGAGGCCTACGCGGCGCGGATGCAGGAGGCCTACGGCTTGACCGTGGCGGTGCATACCGAGATCGGCAACGCCTGCCGCGAGGCGGACATCATCGTCACCACCACGCCGTCGCGATCACCACTGCTCTCCGGAGAACATCTGCGCGAGGGCGTGCATGTCACTGCGATGGGCTCGGACAGTCCGGACAAGCGCGAACTCGATTCGTCGGTGATGGAGCGGGCCGATCACTTCGTGGCCGATACCCGCGCCCAGAGCGAGCACAACGGCGAGCTCAAGGCCTACGCCGGCCACGAGCCGCCGTTCACCGTCAACGAGCTGGGTGCAGTGATTGCCAGCGGGAGCGGTCTGCGTACCGCGGATTCCCAGATCACCGTCTGCGATCTCACCGGCACCGGGGTGCAGGACACCGCCATCGCCGGGTTTGCGCTGGGCCGGCTGGCGCCGTGAGCGTGGCGGGTGCGGTGGTGGTGCGCCGTGCCACCCCAGCCGACGCCGAGGCGATCGCAACCATCCACGTCGACGCCTGGCGCCACAACTATCGCGGCTGGATCGCCGAGACCACGCTGGCGGGCCTGGATGTCGCCGCGCGTGCCGCGGCCTGGCGCTCGCAGCTCGAGGCGGGGGCGGTGGTCTTCGTCGGCACGGGTTCGAATACCCAGGCAGACACCCAGGCAGGCATTGACCTCGACACTGACCCCGATACCCATCTCGACATGCACCTCGATGCCCAGGCTGGGCCCCGGGCCGATGCGCTGCTCGGTTGGGTGAGTGTCGGGCCTTTCCGCCAGAGCGAGAGCGCGCGGCCCGAGGTCCGGACGCTCACTCCCGGCTGGATCGAACTCTACGGCTTCTACGTCGCCCCGCGGGCGCAGCGCCAGGGCGTCGGCCACGCCCTGTGGCAGGCCGCCCTGAGGTGGTGTCTCGCCCAGGGCTATCGCGAGGTGGGGTTGTGGGTCATCGCCGACAATGCGCCGGCCATCCGCTTCTACCAGCGCTGCGGCTTCCGCGATCTCGAACTCGACCAGAACTTCGAGATCGCGGGGCAGCCGCTGGTCGAGAAGCTGATGGCGCGGCCACTGGGCCTTCGACCCTGAGCCTGATGGTTTCCGTCAGCGCTTGCTCTGGGTTGGCACGGGCGCCACGCCGGGTCCCGTCGCTTCTCCTACCTTGTGCCATACGCGGCCGTCACGCTGGATCAGGTCATGGGCGCCGGTCGGCCCATCGGTGCCGGCAGCGTACGCTTCGATATCGGGTTCGCCCGCTTCGGACTGCTCGGACCAGGCGTCCAGGAACGGCTGCACCGCGCGCCAGCCGTTCTCGATGGTGTCGGCGCGCTGGAACAGCATCTGATCGCCGGTCAGGCAGTCGTAGATCAGGGTCTCGTAGCCGGTGACCGCGGGCAGATCGAAGAAGTCCTTGTAGGCGAACCCCATCTTGACGGTATCCATTTCCAACTCGGGGCCGGGGCGTTTGGCCTGGAAGTCGAACCACATGCCTTCGTTGGGCTGGATCTGGATGATCAGCCAGTTGGAGGCCATGCGTTCCACGTCGGTGTTGCGAAACTGGGCGTAGGGCGCCGGCTTGAAGCAGATGGCGATTTCGGTATCCCGCGCGCTCATGCGCTTGCCGGTGCGCAGGTAGAAGGGCACGTCGACCCAGCGCCAGTTGTCGACCATCACCTTCATGGCGACGAAGGTTTCGGTCTCGCTCTCTGCATCGACGCCGTGCTCGTCCAGATAGCCGGGCACCTGGCGGTCGCCGAGGGTGCCTTTCGCGTAGCGGCCGCGGGCGGAGTAGCGCTTGGCTTCTTCGGTCGTCCAGGGGCGGATGGCGCCCAGTACCTTCGACTTCTCGCTGCGCAGGGAGTCGGCGCCGAATGCCGCCGGCGGTTCGATCGCGACCATCGCCAGCAGCTGAAACAGGTGGTTGGGAACCATGTCGCGCATCGCGCCGGCCTTGTCGTAGAAGGCGGCACGCTCCTCGACGCCGACCGTTTCCGCAGCGGTAATCTGGATGTGGTCGATGTAGTGATTGTTCCAGAATGGCTCGAACAGCACGTTGGCGAAGCGGGCGACGAGGATGTTCTGGACCGTCTCCTTGCCGAGGAAATGATCGATTCGGTAGATCTGCTCTTCCTGCATCACCTCGAGCAGATCGGCATTCAATTCCCGGGCGGACTCGAGGTCGTGACCGAATGGCTTCTCGACCACGAGCCGGCGGTATCGCCCGTTGCGCTCCTCGAGCAGTCCGGCGCTCCCGAGTTGTCTGGCGATATCGCTGAAGAAACGCGATGACGTGGCGCAATAGAAGAGGGCGTTGTCGCTCTCCGAGGCGGCGATGACCTCATCGATCTGGCGATAGATGGCACCATCGGTGAAATCGCCCTGTCGATAGTGCAGCCGCTTCTCGAAATCCCGCCAGTGGGATTCGTCCAGGGAGCCCTCACGGCTCTCCGAGTGGTTGTCGGCGGCCTTGTCGGCGATGAAGTCCTTGAGGTGCCGACGGAAGCTCTCGTCGTCGTGCTCGGCGAGATCGATGCCGACGATCCGCATTTTCGGAGAGATCAGGCGATCCCGATCCAGATTATAGAGTGAAGGGATCAGCAGCCGCTTCACCAGATCGCCACCGGCGCCGAAGATGAACATCGTGGTGTCGTCGGCGGCAGGCGTCTGTTCGTACTTCGCTCGCGTCGAATGGGGCACGGCTCTCACCTCGTCATGTGGGTTGCCGGGAGTCGGTCGCGTGGTGCGACTTCATCATGGAAGACATTCCGGCCGGGGGCCAGCGAATGCGGCGTTCATCGATTCTCCCGCGCCGATTTTGCGCGTCCTGGCGAGCTGAGCCAGACTGAATCGAACCAAATGCTAGCCAAGACAGGGGGAGTATCACATGCGTGGTGACCGTTCGGAGGCAGGCAGCAGCGCCAGCACGCAGGGTCCCGACCCGGGGCGGGCCGGTCGATCCGCCGACGTCAATCAGGGCCTAACGCTGCATTTCGGCCGTGACGAACTCATCATCCGTCGGCGTTACGAGGTCCTGAGCATCGTCAACGATATTCTCATCGGCATCTGGTTCGTCATCGGCAGCTTTTTCTTTTTTTACGAATCATTGACCTACTACGGTACCTGGCTGTTCCTGATCGGCAGCATCGAGATGCTGATCCGACCGATCATTCGCCTGACTCGACGCCTGCATCTCCAGCGCATTAACGCCCATGCGACGTCACCGGCCGAGGCGGAACACGATTTCTGAGCGCGCGATGGGTCTCGACGATGCGCTGCCCGCCGACATTGCGTCCCGTCGCGATCGCCGACTAGCCTTGGGACAGAGGGATCTTCCATACACCACAGGACGTGGAGCCGATTGTGAACGGAACAGACTCAGAAACGGATCTCGGCAACATGGACGCCGAGAAGCTCGAGCGGCTGTACCGATCCGGCGAAGCCTCTCCGCTGGAGGCGACCCGGGCGGCGCTCGAGCGTATCGAGCGGTTCAACGATGCGGTGAACGCCTATGTCCATGTCGATCGCGAGGGCGCCGAGAAGGCTGCCAAGGCCTCGGCCAGGCGATGGGGTCAGGGCAAGCCGCTGAGCGCCATCGACGGTATCCCGGTATCGATGAAGGACCTGGCCGAAGTGGCCGGCATGCCGGCTCGCGGCGGTTCGTTGACCTCGTCGACGGCGGCGTGCGAAGAGGACTGTCCGCCGGCGCGCATGCTTCGGGAAGCGGGCGCCGTGATTCTCGGCAAGACCAATACGCCTGAATTCGGCTGGAAGGCAGTGACCGACAACCGGGTCTTCGGCGCCACCTGCAATCCCTGGGACACGCGCCTGACCCCGGGCGGTTCTTCGGGCGGGGCGGCAGCGGCGGCGGCGCTCAACATGGGGGTGCTGCACCAGGGCGGCGATTCCGGCGGTTCGATACGCATTCCCGCCGCCTTCACCGGTGTGTTCGGCTTCAAGCCCACCTACGGCTGGACGCCCCAGTGGCCGCCGGCCACGGAGCCGTCGTTGTCCCATATCGGTCCGCTGACCCGAAGTGTCAAGGACGCCGTGCGTATGCTCAACGTCATCGGTCGCTACGACTATCGCGACCCTTACGCCACCCGCGGCCAGCCGGACGATTGGGGGGCGGACATCGACCAGGATCTGCGGGGACTGCGAATCGCCTACTCGCCGACGCTGGGCTACGCCGAGGTCGATGAGCAGATCGCGGCACGCGTGCGCGAGGCGGCCCGCAACCTTGAGCAGTTGGGCGCGGAGGTCGAGGAGGTTCATCCCGGCTTCGAGTCGCCGATCGATATCTTTCAGAAGCTCTGGTTCACCGCCTCGCTGGACTTCTGGTCGAAATGCAGCGATCGGGAGCGCGAACAGCTCGACCCCGGGCTGGTCGACAATGCCCGCACTGCCCAGCAGTGGAGCGCGCTCGACCTGTTCCAGACGCTGGGGCGCCGGGCCAACTTCACCGAGTGCCTGGAGCGCTTCAACCAGAAGTACCATCTGCTGATGACGCCGACGGTGCCCATCGAGCCGTTCGCCACGGGACATGAGGTACCACCGGGCAGTGGCATGCGCGACTGGGAGGAGTGGGCTCCGTTCTCCTACCCGTTCAACCTGAGCCAGCAGCCGGCGGCCTCGGTCCCCTGCGGGTTCACGGAGTCCGGTCTGCCGGTCGGTTTTCAACTCGCCGGTGGCAAGCATGACGACGTGCGTGTGCTGCGTGCCTGCCACGCCTACATGCAGGCGCATCCGCCGCGGTTCCCCCGCGTACCCGATCCGGCGGAAATGGCTTAGGTTGCGCTATCGTCCCGATATCGATCGAGAAATGGCGTGAATCCGGCCCAGATCGTGCGTTTGCCGTCGAAGGGCAAGTCGTCGGGCATCTTGAAACGCTCGTCGCTCTGCATGCGTTGCGCGGCGGTCTCGCAGGTGGATTTATCGGGCCACTCGATCCATGAAAAGACGATCTGCTCATCCGCCTGGGCGGCAACGGAGCGTTTGAAATCGGTGACCTTGCCGTCCGGCACGTCCTCGCCCCAGGCCTCGACGATGCGTATGGCGCCCTGCTCGAGAAAGAAGGTCGCGGCTTTCTCGGCCAGCGCGTGATACGCATCGCGCTTGTCACCGTCCACGGGTACCACGAACCCCTGTACATAGTGCATGTTTTTCCCTCCACGTCTCCTTTAGCCGATCATCGCTCGACTCGCCGCTTGGCCCGCCCTGTCTTGACCGCTCGGCCGTAGCGCCCGAACTCTCGATGTCCTGATGTCACATTCAGCCGGAAACGGGCGCGTTCTCGTCGAATACGCGCAGTTGAGCCCGCAGGGCGCGATCGAAGGCCGGTCGTTCGCTGCATCGCCTCACGTAGGCGTCGAGAGCAGGGCGCTCCACGAGCAGTTCGGTGTGATCGATAATGCGCAGCACCGTGGTCATCATCAGGTCGGCGACGCTGAACTCGTCGACCAGATAGGTACGTTCGCCCAGGACGCGCGCCAGATCGTCGAGTCGATCGACGACATTGCCCAGCACGAACTCACGATGACGTGCCCTGACCGTCTCGTCCTCGACAAAGAAATCCAGTTCGGCCAGCGCCATGATCGGGGGTTCGACGCTGTTCAGGCCGGCGAACAACCAGCTGAGGGTCTGGTCCCGCCGGCGCGGAACTCGAGAGAGCAGCGGTTCGTACTGTTCCGCGATCTTGAGCACGATGGCGCCGGACTCGAACATGGCTTCACCATCCACTTCGATCACAGGCACCTGCCCGAAGGGTTGCCGACACAGATAGGTCGCGCTCCGTTTCTCGACGAAGTCGATGGCCTCGGTCTCGTAGGGCAGGCCGGCCTCCTCCAGGGCCCAGCGGACCCGCAGGTCGCGAACCTTGCCGCGGGCGAAATCGGGTACCCAGCGAAACGCGCTGACTCGAATATGGCTCCCCAGCATGACTTTCACCCCCCGAGGATTCCGCCCTCCGTCCGGTTGTTCAGTAATAGGTCATGTTCCAAACGAGGACTGCTAAGACTTTGGTCATTCGAACGACGCCTGTTAGATACCTCGGACGAATCGGCGATGGCCGACTACGCTTGAACAGGGGGCACAAGATGCGCCACTACTAATCCGTTTGTCTTTTCACCGCCCAGTTCACCGGGCCTGGTCATGGCGGAATCGCCGAGCTCCATCGGGCCTCGAGGCGATCCCCCGCCTGCGAAAGGAGTCGCTCCATGAGTCAGAACGTCGCCGAAATCATCGTCGAAACCCTCTCCAGTGCCGGTGCCAAGCGTTGCTACGGCGTGGTGGGGGACACCATCAACCACTTCACCGATGCCGTCCGCCGCAGCGATCTCGAGTGGGTCCATGTCCGCCACGAGGAGGTCGGCGGTTTCGCCGCTGGCGGCGAAGCCTACATGACCCGCGAGTTGGCGCTGTGCGCCGGCACCTGCGGGCCGGGCACGCTGCACTTCGTCAACGGTCTGTTCGAAGCCCATCGCAGCGGTTCTCCGGTGGTGCTGATCGCTTCCCAGGTCGGCACCGCCGATACCGGTGTCGGTTTTCCGCAGGATGTCGACCCCAAGCCGATCTACGAGCAGTACAGCGTCTTCTGCGAGACGATCATCAACCCCGATCAGGTGCGGCGGCTGACCACATTGGCGGCCCAGGCGGCGCTGGCGAAGAACGGCGTCGCGGTGCTGATCGTGCACGGTGACCTGTTCACCCAGAAGCCGAGCCAGGACCTGCCTTATCGGACGCATCGCTTCGACCCGATCACCCGGCCCAGCGCCGAGGAGCTGGTGCCGGCGATCAAGGCGCTCAATGCCGGCGGCAAGATATCCATTTTCGCGGGAGCGGGCTGCGAGCATGCGCGCAACGAGGTGATGGTGCTGGCCGCCAAGCTCAATGCGCCGGTGGCCTGGACCTCGCGAGCCAAGGATTTCATCGAGCCCGACAATCCCTTCGAGGTCGGGATGACCGGGGTTTTCGGCCTGGCCGGCGGCTACCATGCCGTGGCCGACTGCGACACCTTGCTGCTGCTGGGGTGCAACTTCGCCTGGACGCAGTTCTATCCCGACAAGGCGACGATCATCCAGGTGGATATCGATCCGCAGCAGATCGGCAAGCGTCATCCGGTCGACATCGGGCTGCTCGGCAGCGTGCGCGACACCTGCGCCGCACTGGCCCAGATCGTCGACGAGCAGCATGACACGGCGTGGCTGGAGCGGTGCCGCAAGAGCTATCACAAGGCGCTGGAGCACGACGCCCACGAGTCCGGGGACGATGCGTTGATTCACCCGCAGGAGCTGACGCTGGCGCTGAACGACGCTGCCCACGACGATGCGTTCTTTACCGCCGACGGCGGCAGCCCGATGGTGTGGATGCTGCGTCACATCCGCGCCAACGGCAAACGGCGCACGCTCTCCAGCCTGGTCCACGGCACCATGGCCAACGCCTATCCCCAGGCGATCGGCATCCAGAAGGCGTTTCCGGAGCGTCAGGTCATCGCCATGTGCGGCGACGGCGGCATGACCATGCTGATGGGCGATCTGCTGACTCTGAAACAGGAGCAGATCCCGCTCAAGATCGTCGTCTTCAACAACAGCTCGCTGGGCTTCGTCGAACTGGAGCAGAAGGTCGATGGTCTGCTGGACAGCTACACCGACCTCGACAACCCGGATTTCGGGCTGCTGGCGCAATCGATAGGCCTGTGGGGGCGACGTGTCGAACGCGAGCACGAGCTCAAGCACGCCATTGCCGAATGGCTGTCCCAGCCGGGGCCGGCGCTTCTCGACGTCAAGGTCAATCGCATGGAGCTGGTGATGCCGCCCAAGATCGAGCCGGGGCAGGTCACCTCCACCGCGCTCTACTCGGGCAAGGCGGTGCTCGATGGCCGCATGAGCGATGTCGTCGACCTGGTGAAGAGCAACTTCTGGAAGTGAGTCGTCGTCGGCCTGTCACGCGGCACTCATGGTCCGTGGCAGGCTGATGGCTGCCCCGACCCGACCTCGAGAGCGAAGTCCCATGTCCCACAAGGAATTTCGTCGCCCCGGTCTGCGCGACCTGCGTCGCCTGGCCGTGCCAGGCACCGCAAGATCGACGGTGGCAGCGTCGTCGATGGGCGTCACCGATAGCGATTCGCTGAACGACCGCCAAGGCTACGACACGGCGTTTCTGGACGACCTCGTCGTACCGCTGCCGGTGCCCGTCGGCGCGCGCGCGGAGGACGTGACGCCGGTGCCCGGACGTGACGACGGCCGGCTCGACTACACGCACTTCTCGGTCGTGATGTCGCGCTCCCGCAGGCTGGCGATCTTCACTGCCCTCAATCTCGATGGCAGCCGGCTGGAGAGCGTGCCCAGACGCAACGACAACTGGCGTTTCGATCCCCGGATCGACGAATCGCTTCAGGTCGGCGAATCGCTCTACGCGCGCAACCCGCTGGACCGGGGGCATCTGGTTCGCCGCACTTCGGCCAACTGGGGCCCAGAGGCCGAGCAGGCCAATGCCGATACCTTCCACTTCACCAACTGCACGCCACAGATGGCGGGGTTCAACCAGCAGACCTGGCTGGGGCTGGAAGATTACCTGCTGGAGAACGCCCGCGCCGACGGGCAGCGAATCACGGTCTTCACCGGGCCCGTGTTCCGAGAGGGGGACCGCCGCTACCGAGGCGTGAAAATCCCCGAGGCGTACTGGAAGGTGGTGGCGTTCATGGCGGATGGTCAGCCCTCGGCCACGGCCTACATGATCGAGCAGGCCGAGGAGCTCGAAGGGCTCGGCTTCATGTTCGGGCAGTACAAGACCTACCAGCGCAGCGTGGCCCGGATCGGCGAGCTGGCCGGGCTCGACTTCGCCGACCTGGCCGAATACGACGGGTTCTCCAACGAGGAGCGCGAGACAGGCACACGGATCGAGACGGAGATTCGCGGGCCGTCGGATATTCTCGTCTAGAGGCTGCGGCGAGCCGCCGCTTGCGCTTGCCGGCGCATCCCTTACCATGCTCATTATCTTGGCGCTGGATGCCACTGACTCGATGGGTATGGCGTGCTCATGAATGTATCGCACTTCGCAAGCTTCAACGTGGCCGGGGGCATCGGCCTGCTCTGTGCCACGCTGATCCAGGAGCTGTCTCGACGCCACGTCAATCTGGTATTCAACAAGGGCGACCGAGTCGCCAAGGCGATGGCCGCGCGGCTACCGCCGGACACGCCGGTGATTCGCTACAAGGCGCCGCAGGGCGTCAAGCTGCCGGCCTGGGTGCCGGGGCTGCGGGAGTGGGGCGTGTCGCGGTCGCTGACCGGTTTGCCGCGTCCCGACGTGCTGCTGAGCTGGTCCCAGCTCAACGCCGGGCCCCTGATCGCGGCCCATCGCAAACTCGGCGCGCGAGCGATCCACTACGATCACGGCTCCGCCTGGCGCGCCATGCCGAGCCGCTCGAGACTGGCGCACCTTGCCGCCTGCGACGGCGTGATCTGTGTCTCCCACGCCACCCGCCGCATGTTGCAGCTGCGCTGGGGCGTCGCCGATATCTCCATGGTGGTGCAGCACAACCCCCTGATTCACCCCTTGCGGGACCGCGTCGTCATCGAGGCGCCCGAGCCGGCCGTGAAGCGGCGTTGGCGGCTGGGCGTCGCCGGACGGCTGGTGCCGGTCAAGGGGTTCCCCATCGCCATCCGCGCGCTTCGCCGGCTGGTGGACGGCGGCCTCGACGCCGAGTTGCACGTACTCGGCAGCGGCATGATGCAGCAGGATCTGGAGACACTGGTCGAAGCGCTGCAATTGAAGGATCGGGTCGTCTTTCACGGTTTCGTCGACGACATGCCCGCCGCGCTGGCGCGACTCGACCTGCTGCTCTGTCCTTCGTTTCGCGAGACCTTCGGGATGGTCAGCATCGAGGCCGCCGCCGTTGGCTGCCCGGTCATCGGCAGTCGGGTCGACGGGCTACCGGAGACCCTGGACGAAGGAGTCACCGGGCTCACCCTGCCATGCACGGAAGCGGTCGAATCGCTCACGACGCATCCCGGTCACAGCAGCATCTCGGCCCAGGTCTACGATCCCGATACCGACCAACTGCGGGTGCCGCTCGGCGTTTCGCCGGTGCGGCTGGCCGAGAGCGTTGCCGCGGTACTGGGCGACCCGGAGCGCCATCACCGCATGCGCGTGGCGGGTCGCCAATTCGTCAGCGAGCGCTTTACGCTGGAGCGATACGTCGACAGCATGACCCGACATCTGCAATCGATGGGAGCGGCATGAACGGACGGCACGACGCAGAGCCCGTGGCCGGCGGTGGCTACCGCTTTCGCCTGCCGGACGAGATGGTCGGGGTGGCCGGCATGGTGGAGATCGAACTGGCGCTGGAGACCGGCGGCTGGCGCTTGTGGCGTCGCGGCCTGCCCACCGTCACGGTCGGTCGCGACGGTGGCGAGGTGGTCTCCTTCACCCTGGAAGCGTCGCGCGACAGCCAGAGGATCGCCTATTCGCTGACGCCCGACCTGCCCGCACAGAGCGAGCTGCGTCTCGCCATCGACGGTGCCCGGCTCGTCGGGGCGCCGCGTCTCCATTGGCATCCGCGCCCCCGTCTGAACGGCCCGTTTCTGATTCTGGCGCCGCATCCCGACGATGCGGAGTTGGCCGCCGGCGGCTTCTACAGCGACCACGCCGACTCCCTGCACATCGTCACTCTCTCCTGCGGCGAGAAGCTCAAGGGAGTGGATCGTCAGTACCTCGATGGACTGGACCGGACACTGGCGGATGCCACCCGACGCAAGGCGGAGTGGCGGCGCTGGAACGTCTACGCCTCGCCGATGCTGGCCGGTCTGCCGGCGGAGCGGTCGACCCTGATCGGGGTGCCGGATGGCCAAGGGTGGCCGTTGATCCACGACGGCACTCCCCAGAGGCCCGTCTGGCCGCTACGCGAGGCGCGGGCATTCAATCGTGCCGAGCTGCCGTTTTCGGAGGCCGACGTGCTCGAGCGCGAGCATGTGCTGGCGGCCCTGCGCCAGATGATCGACGCCATCCGCCCGAACACGATACTGGTGACCGACCCGGAGTTCGATCCGCACGCCGACCATCGCGCGACCTCGCTGGCGCTGGCCATGGCGCTGGCGAAAAGCGCGCACCGGCCGACCCAAGTCATGCTCTATGCCAACCACTACCGCCGCGCCTACCCACCCGGCCCGGCTTTCCAGCCCGCCTGGATGCCGCCGCGATCCATCGCCATCGATGACTTGTTCGACGACACGCCGACACCGATGCTCTGGCCGCTCGACGCGGAGCGACAGAAACACAAGGCGCTGCTGCTGGACAGCATGAGCGACCTCTCGCCGCGCGCCAATCGCCGCCAGCAGCGGCGCCGGGCGAGGCGGGCGGGGTTCGTGCCGACGTTCGCCGCGGACAGGGATCCCTATTTTCAAGCGGCGGTCCGTTCGACCGAACTCTTCCGGGTACTGCCGGCCGACGCGTTCGTGGCGGGTTGGTTTCGACGACTCGACACTGCGGACTGAGGGCCGCGATCGCCTCCGACCGGGGCGGGGGCAGGTCCAGGCGGAAGCCGAGAATCGCGACGGCAGTGACCTGTGCTAAGGCGGCGTGCCTTCCAGCGCTTCCTGCAACCAATCGAGCAGTGCCCGGGTGGCGGGGCGTTCCGGCGAGCCCCGTCTCGTGTAGATGGCGACCGCCTGCGGTTGCTGCAGGCTTTCGCGCACGGGACGAACCAGTTCGCCCGAGGCGATCAGCCGTTCGGTGGTGCGCCGCCAGCCCAGCGCCACGCCGTGGCCCTCCAGGGTTGCCTGAAGCATCAGCGGATAGCTGTCGAAGGTCTTTCCCGGGAGCGGGGGAGCCTGCGAATGTCCCATCGCCCGGAGCCAGTCGGACCACTCCACCCAGTCCGGCGGCGTGGCGTGGTGGTGAAGCAGGGCGAATGCCGTCAACGACGCCAGCGAGCGGGGGGCACCGTGTGCCGCGGGGTGCGCCGGGCTGCAGACGGGATAGACCTCGTCGCCGGCCGTGAGTGCCAGCGGATGATGACCGCTGGGCCTGCCGCTCGTCTGCAGGGCGATATCGAACGGTTCGCGATGTTCCGCGATGGGGCGCGTCGAGGTGACCAGTTTCAGATCGATATCGGGATGGCGACGATTGAAGGCGGCCAGGCGCGGCATCAGCCAGTAGAACGCCTCGCAGAGTTGGCAGAACAGGGTGACCTGGGCGCCGCGAGCGGGGCCGCGCATGTCGTTGGCTTGATCGGCCATGGCGCCCAGGGAACGAGAGACGGTCGCCGCCAGCTCGCGTCCTGCCGGGGTGAGGAAGACCCCGCGATTGCGACGCTCGAACAGCACCAGCCCGAGATTCTCCTCCAGCGCGCGAACCTGACGGCTGACGGCGGCCTGGGTGAGGTGCAACTCGTCTGCCGCGCGCGAGATGCTCTCGAGCCGTGCCGCCGCCTCGAAGGGCAGCAGCGTCGATAGGGGCGGCAACGATTTACCTAGCCAATTCATAACCTGAGCTCATGGATGACGACGCAGAAGTCGTTGGTCGGATGACGGGCTCCGCGGGCATGGTGAGACCCATTGCGAACCCTTGGAGATCATCATGCACCCCGAACGCCATGACAACCGTCGCCAGGGCGTGGCGCTGATCGTCGGGTCGGTCTGCCTGCTGGCGTTGTCCGATGCGCTGGTCAAGTCTCTCGGCGCCGGGCCATCGCTCTGGCAGTTGCTGACATTGGCATCGTCGATATCGATTCCGCTCCTCGCGGGATGCCTGCTGCTGCGCGGGGGCTGGAGGGCGCTGCTCCCCGAGCGACCGGGGTGGGTGATGTTGCGCAGTCTGCTGCTACTGGCGATGTGGCTGCTGTTCTATGCGTCGCTGCCCCTGATCCCGCTCGCCACCGCGGCCGTGGGCATCTACACCACGCCGCTGTTCATCGCGATTCTCGCGTCGGCCATCGGCGAAGAGCGGCTCACGCGCGGGAACTGGGCGGCGATCGGGCTTGGCTTCGGCGGCGTGCTGCTGGTGCTGCGACCGGGCCTGGGGGTGTTCTCCCTCGCCATGACATTGCCGGTGGCGGCGGCGTGCTGCTACGCCGGAGCCATGGTGCTGACGCGTCGCCACTGCGCGAGCGAGCGCCCGCTGGTGCTGGCCCTGGGGCTGAATCTGGGCTTCGCGCTGGCCGGTGTGGCGGGGAGTGGCCTGGTGGCGATGTGGGTCGACGATCAGGCACTGCCGCGGGGTTTCCTGAGCCGTTCGTGGCAACCGCTCGACCTTGCCGAGGCCGCCCTGATCCTGCTCTATGCGCTACTGATGGTGAGCGTCAACACGGGCGTGGCGCGAGCCTATCAGATCGCCCCCTCCTCGCTGGTGGGAACGTTCGATTACGCCTACCTCCCCTTTGCCGCCGTCTGGGGCGCCCTGTGGTTCGACGAGGTTCCCGATGCGACGACCTGGCTCGGCATGACGGTGATCCTGATCTCGGGCTGGCTGGTCCTGCGACGTTCCGGCGCTCGATCACGCCTGGCAAAGCCTTGACCTCAAGCTAACTTGAGGAGGCAGGATGATGTCTCGTTCTGGATCGGGGAGGTAGACATGCATAACACCGGTTTCATCTGCGCCACGTGTGGCCTGCAGTATCCAAGGAGCGATACGCCACCGGAGCACTGCGATATCTGTGAGGACGAGCGCCAGTTCGTCCCGGTCGAAGGGCAGCGCTGGACAACGCCAACCCAGTTGACGGCCAGTCACACCAACACCTTTCGTCATATGGCGCCGGGGTTGATGGCCATCGGCACCACGCCCAGCTTCGCCATCGGCCAGCGCGCCTTCCTGTTGCGGACGCCGGCCGGCAACGTGCTGTGGGACTGCCTGACGCTGCTCGACGAGGCGACCATCGAGATCATCGAAGGGCTCGGCGGGCTCGACGCCATCGTGCTGTCTCACCCGCATTTCTTCACCACCATGGCCGAGTGGGCGCGGGCGTTCGACTGTCCGGTCCACGTTCACGCCGCGGATCGCGAATGGGTCAGCGTGCCGGACGCGCGAATCGAGTTCTGGGAAGGCGCCTCGCGCGAGATACTGCCCGGCGTCACCGTACATTCCCTGGGCGGTCATTTCCCCGGCGCCAGCGTGCTGCACTGGGCGGAACACGGGGTCCTGCTGACGGGCGACACGCTGATGGTGACGCCGGATCGGATGGCGTCGTTCATGTGGTCCTATCCCAACAACGTGCCGCTGGATGCGGGGACGGTGGCGGGCATCGCCCGACGCCTGGAACCGCTCGCGTTCGATAGCGCCTACTCCGCCTTCTGGGGGCGCGAGATCCTGGTCGACGCCAAGCGCGTCATCGAGGAGTCGGCACAGCGTCACTGCCGGGCGCTGGGACGAGGAGTGTCGAGTTCGGATGCCGCCGAGTTCGGGCGTTAGGGCTGGCATACTAGGGAGACCGGGCCGCATCGCGGCCCGCAACCTGTCCCCATCGAGGCATCGGCGATCAGCTCATGAAGGAATACCTACGCCAAGGTGGCGAGATGCGCTTCTGGCGCAGCGGCGAACTGCCATTCGTGGAAGCGAGACTGACCCGGGAGGGTCGGGGCGTGGGCTATGCGCGGCACAGCCACGAGGCGTTCTCGATCGGCGCGGTGCTGGCGGGACGCAGTCTCTACGAGTACCAGGTGCCCGGCGAGTCGTTACGGACGATACCGGTGTCCGAAGGGGCCGTCGTGGTCATGAATCCGTTCGAGATCCACGCCTGCAATCCGCTCGACGACACGCCCTGGTCCTACGTCATGCTCTATGCCGACGCCCGCTGGCTGGCGGCGCTGCAGCGAGAGGCCGGCATCGGCGAAGGTCGCTTCCTGCCATTGGCGCTGCACATGACACGCGCGCCAGCGCTCTACCGCGATCTCTTGGGGCTGTGCGACGAGCTGTTCGACGCCGATGGCCCGCCGGCCGCCAAGGCCGCGGCAAGCGAGTCATTCTTCCGGCGGTTGTTGGTGCAGCCAGGTGCCTACCGGGCCGAGCCACGGCGCGACGGCTCGGTGCTGCAGCCGGTGGTCGACTTCATTCGCGACCACTGCACCGAGCACTTGCCGCTCGAGCGCATGGCCGCCGAAGCGGGGTTGTCGCCGACGCATCTGGTACGAAGCTTCAAGCGCCAGTATGGCATCACCCCGCATGCCTTCTTGACCGATTGTCGCGTTCGCCATGGCCAGGCCGCCCTGAAAGCGGGAAGTGCCATCGCCGATGTGGCGCTCGAGTGCCGATTCGCCGACCAGTCCCACTTTCAGCGGACCTTCAAGCGCTTCACCGCAGCGACGCCTGACCAGTATCGCCGAGCGGGACGACCGCAAGACTCGAGGCGCTGAGCAGCAGCATCAGTGCCAGGCCACGATTGATCCAGCGCACCTGCCGTGGCGTCGGCAGGCGCCTTCCCAGCCAGGCGCCCAGCGCGGCCCAGCTCGCCAGGCTGAGATAGCAGATGACGAAGAAGATCAGCGCGAACAGGGCGACGGAACCGGCACTGCCGGCGGAAGTGTAGGCACCGGTGCCCGCTGCCGAGGCCATCCAGGCCTTGGGGTTCAACCACTGCATGAGTGCCCCCCGGCGAAACGACGCGCGACGCGGGTCGCGGGCGCGGAGATGGCCGTCGTCGAGCGCCAGGCCGACACTCATGTAGAGCAGGAAAAGCACACCGGCCCAGCGAATCGCAATCATGGCGGGCGGCCAATTCAGAACCGGCTGCAGCGCTCCGCCGATCGCCAGCAGCAGCAAGGTAAAGCCGCAGGTGGCACCGCTTACGTGGCGAAGGCTGTGGCGAAAGCCGTAGCTCAGCCCGGTGCTCAACGCGACCAGGTTGACCGGGCCGGGAGACAGCGAAGCTGCCAGGGCGAAGGCGGCCATGGAAAGGACGACGGCGGATGACATGGAGAGCTCCTCTCGACTGGAAGAAGAGGAGCGTAGGGGGTGGGGGGCGGAGAATATTGAAGAATATTGCCCTCAGCCGGTGCCGCCGACATCGATATCCACTTCCACCATCATGCCGGGCCCGATCCGTTCGGTGGGGCCGTCGTCGAAGCGGATGCGCACGGGGATTCGCTGGGTGATCTTGGTGAAATTGCCCGAGGGGTTGGGGTCCGGCAGCAGCGCGAACTGGCTGGTCGCGGCGCGGCCGATGACGGCGACATGGCCGCTGAAGGTCCGGTCGGGGAAGGCATCGACGGTAATGGCGACGGGCTGGCCGGTACGCAGGGCGCCGACATCGGTCTCCTTGATGTTGGCTTCCACCCACAGCTTCGAGGGGTCGTGCATCATCACGATGGGCTGGCCGGCGCTGACGTATTCGCCCTGATCGATGAGCGTCTTGTCGACCACGCCGTCGATGGGGCTGTCGATCGTGAGGTCGGTGATGCGCAGTTGCTGTTCCTCCAGCGTCGCTCGGGTTTCGGCCAGTTGCTGGCGGGCGATGCGTACCTGCTGTCTCAGCACTTCGGGATTGGGAAGCGGCATCTGCGAGCCGTTGATGAAGCCGACCTCGGCGTTGTCGGCCAGGGCCTGGCTGACTCGCACCTCCTGCTGCGCCTGGGCGTGTTCCGCGAGTGCGGCCTGATAGGCGTAGTAGTCCTGATCGCGGCGCTGCTCCGAGACCGAGCGTTTCTGGTAGAGCGTGTCGGAGCGCTGGAAATCGCGCTCGGCTTCGGTCAGCCGGGCCTGGGCGGCCTTCTCGGCCGCCTTGCTCGCCTCCAGTTGACGCTGCATCAGGCTGATGCCGCCTTTCAACTGCTTCTGGGCCGTCGCCAGCCGTGCCTGCTCGTACGTCAGACGTGCCTGCTGGGTCGCGACCTTGGCCGTCAGTGCTTCGTGCTGGCGCTGGTCCGGCTTGCTGTAGAGCGCGGCGACGGCATCGCCGCGTTTCAGGGTGTCGCCCTCGATCAGGTCGAACGTCGTCACCCAACCCTCGAGACGACTGCTGACGGTCACCTCGTCGGTCATGACGCGAGCGTCCTGGGCGCTGACATGGGTCAGGCGATGGGCGACGGCCAGACCGATCCAGATCAGACACAGCACCACGACGATGGCGAGTATCAGCAGCTTGGCGCTGCGCGGCAGGCGGCGTTTGCGGGGCTGGGAAGCGTCGGCGGTCATGGTGCGGGTGCATCCTTCGTCGATCGGGTGGGCGGAGTCAGACATGGGGCGAACGGCGCCAGCGGCTGAGCAGCAGCGAGGGGATCACCACCAGCAGCAGGCTGCCGATCAGGATCCAGAAGCCATCCTGATAGGCGAGAATCGACGCCCAGATCGCCTCGATGCGACCCAGCAGATAGCCGGCCATGGCCGGCTGGTGAATTTCCGGCACGCCGAGGCGGCCCACCAGGTCGGTCAGTTGCCCCAGGGCCTGGCGGGCGGTGGTGTTGCCGGCGTTGACGCCGGCATTCAGGATCTGGCCGTGATAGGCGGTCTGACGATCCAGCAGGATGACCAGTCCGGCCGTGCCCAGCGCGCCGCCCAGTTGCAGGGCGAAGTTGATCGCGCCGGAGCCATGGCCGGTGAGATGGCCGGGCAAGCCGGCGATGGCGTTGGAGAGCGTCGGAGGCGGGAACGCGGCCATGCCGATGGAGAGAATGCCCATCGCCACGGCGAGGTAGAAAAACGAGGTGTTCCAGTCCATCTGCGCCATCAGCCATACCGAGAACAGGGTACAGGCCAGCCCCGGCAGGGTGATCCAGTGGGGCGGATAACGGTCGCTGAGCCAGCCCACCAGCGGCACCAGGATGCCGAGTACCGCAGTGGAGGGCAGGAATATCTGGCCGGCGGTGATCGGACTGTAGTGCAGCACCGCCTGCACGAATTGCGGCAGCAGGTACATGATGCCGTAGAAGGTGCCACCGAACAGGCACATCGCCAGCGTGCCGACCACGAACAGCCGGTTGCGGAAGATCGCCAGATCCAGCAGCGGGTGGGCGATACGTCTCTGCCAGGCGATGAAGGCGGCACCGCAGAGCACCGAGGTCAGGATCAGCTCGGGCACTCGCGGATCGTACCAGCCCCAGCGCTGGCCGTTGGAGAGCGCCGCCAGCAGCGAGAAGACGCCGATGAACAGCAGCACGACACCGGCCCAGTCGAACGGTGGGCGAGGGCCCTTTTGCTCCCGGGTCGGCAGAAAGAACAGCCCCATGACGATGGCCGCGAAGCAGATCGGCAGGGTCACGAAGAAGACGTAGCGCCAGGTGAAGTGCTCCACCAGCCAGCCGCCGACCACGGTCGCCAGCGTCAACGGCAGCCCCAGGCACATGCCGTACATCGCGGTGGCCATGCCGCGACCTTCCGGCGGGTAGGCGGCAAACAGCGCCTGCATGGCCACCGGGCGGATCAAGCCGGTCATGCCGCCCTGGACGATCCTGGCTGCCACCAGCGCCGCCATGCCCTGACCCAGGCCACCCAGGATCGAAGCCGCGATGAAGGCCAGCAGCAGTCCCACGAAGGTCGCGCGCTGGCCGACCGCCGCCACCAGCCAGGGAGCGATCAACAGCGATACCGTGGTCGAGGCGAGGAATCCGGTGGAGAGCCACTGGACCTGGGAGTCGCTCATGCCGAAAGCGCCCTTGATATAGGGGATGGCCACGTTGACGATGGTGATCGACATGCCCAGTGCCACCAGCCCCAGCATCACCGTCAGCGTGACCCAGAGCTTATAGCGAGGGCCGTAGCGCGCGAACAGCTGCTCGACCTGGGTCATGCGTCGTCGCACCGGCTGGCGATCGTCCGGATCGTGAGAGGCAATGGCACTCCTTGTCGGTTCATGGGCACGCCATGGAGCCAGCCCCAGCCGTCGCGAGGGGGCGATCGGTTGCTGGCTCTGGCAGGAGGCGGCGCCAGGGCTTTCGTGGTTGCGGCGAAAGGGGCGTCGATGAAGGAAGCAGGCGAATCGATAACGCGTCTATGTTTTGCTCGCTAAGCGATTATCCCGACTTGGTTGTATGACTTTCAAGGGGATTGCGACTAAGGTCGCGCACCTCGGGCGCTGGGTAGGTGGCGCGCGATCGGCGAAGTCATCGACCCGTCGGGCCACGGATCCAGGGCCCGTACCTGATCACACCGGGCCAACGGCCCTGTCGAAAACGCCCCTCGCGGGAGGGGCGTTTCAGGTGGCCGCCGGGGCGCTCAGGACGAGGCGGGGTGCGCGTCCCGGACCGACGGATGCGGGTCGATGACGCGCGAGCCGCGGAAACCGTAGAAGGCGATGAACAGGTAGCAGATCAGCGGCAGCACGAAGGCGTGGTGAATGCCCACGGTGTCGGCGATCGCGCCCTGGGCGACTGGCAGAATGGCACCGCCGACGATGGCCATGATCAGCAGGCTCGACGCCTTGCTGGTCAACGGGCCGAGCTTGGCGATGCCCAGCGTGAAGATGGTCGGGAACATGATCGAGTTGAACAGGCCGATGGCGACGATGCTCCACATGGCGGTATGACCGGAGGCAAGCATGGTGGTCATCGTGAGCAGTGCCGCCACGATGGCGAACAGGCCCAGCAGCAGGCTGGGGCGGATCTTCTGCATCAACGCCGACCCGATGAAGCGGCCTATCATCGCGCCGCCCCAGTAGTAGGCGACATAGCTGGCGGCATCGCTCTCGCTCATGTTGCCGATCTCCGGCAGCGAAATGTAGTTGATCAGAAAGCTGCCGATGGAGACCTCGGCGCCGACGTAGGCGAAGATACCGATCACGCCGAACAGCACGTGGGGATGGCGCAGCGCCTGGGCGGCGGTGACTTTCTCGGTGGGGCTGTCGTCGCGGGCCTGGTCCTTGAAGTTGGGCAGCTTCCAGAGGTAGATCACGACCGCGAGGATGGCGAGCACTGCCGCCAGCAGCAGGTAGGGGAGCTGCACGCTCTGGGCCTGCTGGACCTTGTAGGCCATCCGGTCGGCGCTGGACATGTCGGCCAGCTCGCTGGCGCCCAGCACTGCCGCGCCCAGGATCAGCATCCCGCCGAAGTAGGGCGCCAGCGTGGTGCCGAGTGAGTTGAACGCCTGGGCCAGGTTGAGCCGGCTGGACGCGGAGCCTTCCGGGCCCAAAAGGCTGACATAGGGATTGGCTGCGACCTGCAGCATCGTCACCCCGCTGGCGAGCACGAACAGGGCAGTCAGAAACAGCGGATAGGAGGGTGCCCGGGCGGCGGGGTAGAACATCACCGCGCCCACGGCCGCGATCAGCAGGCCCAGGCTGATGGCGTTCTTGTAGCCGATCCTCGCCAGCACCTTGCCCATCGGCAACGACATGATGAAATAGGCGCCGAAGAAGGTGAACTGGATCAGCATGGTCTGGGTGTAGTTGAGCGAGAAGACCGCCTTCAGGTGGGGGATCAGAATGTCGTTGAGACAGGTGATGAATCCCCACATGAAGAAGATCGTCGTGACGACGATCAGCGCGCTGCGATAGTTCGGTCGTTGCATGTCGGGCATGAGCGAAATCCTCGTGATGACAAGTCCTGAATTGAGCGTTACCGACCCGACCTCGTCGTGTCAGCGCGTTTGCTGGCGCGAGATGATGCATTAAGCGAGGTGGCTTATAAAGTAGCCGTTCATCATTAGAACGGTAAGGGAATTGTTGCCACCCACGCGCCGGACCATGGTGGTATTGACGCCTTTCGGGGCATGTGCTCCATATTTTCGTAATATTCATTCAATGCCGACGTTTTTCACGCCGATACGGGCGGGGCTCCGATCTATTTAGGTAATTTAACGCCGTTCTGCCGGACGAGACGTTGAACGTTTCGTGGGAAAGTCGTGAAGCCATGGCGCGTGGCACCTTGCAACCTGTGTCCAGCACGTCGCTTGTGATCGGCGCCAGGCGTTTCTATACCTAGGACACGCCAAGTCATCAGCCGGATCCGGATATCCGGCGCCAGTGAATCGTAAAGGAGGACGATGCCATGTTGACTGTCTGGTCCTGGGGTTTTCTGCTGCTGGGGGGCGCCACCGCGGTGGCGATTGCCGTCGACGTCTCGAGGCGCCCCCAACCGATGTCGATCATGAACGTGACCTGGCCGATCACGGGGCTCTACATGCCGCTTGTCGGCTGGTGGGCCTACTGCAAGATGGGGCGTGCGGCGCCTAGGGCTGCGGCGGGCCAGCAGGATCAGGCGGGCCATGACCATCACGCCCACGCCGATCACGGCCACGATCATGGGCATCATCACGGCAGCGACAAGCCGAAGTGGCAGAGCGTCTTCGTCTCCGCCACCCACTGCGGCGGCGGCTGCACGCTGGGCGACGTGGTCACCGCGCCGATCGCCACGGCCACCGGCTTCGCCCTGCTGGGTTCGACGGTGCTGGGGCACTTTGCGCTGGCGTTCGTCGGCGCCTATCTGTTCGGGGTGCTGTTCCAGTATCTGCCGATCCGGGCGATGAGCGATGCCGGCCCGGCACAGGCGCTGAAGGACGCGATCAAGGCCGATACCCTGTCGCTGATCGCCTTCCAGATCGGCATGTACCTGTGGATGCTGATCGCGCTACACGCCTGGCTGGGGGAGATGGATGCGTTCACCGCGCCGTTCTGGTTCATGATGCAGATCGCGATGCTGGTCGGCTTCATGACCTCCTACCCCGCCAACTGGCTACTGATCGAGCGCGGGATCAAGCACGGCATGTAGCCGTGCCGGGTGAGCGCGCCATGCGTTGCCTGAAACATGTCTGCGCTCACCTTAACGGCATCGATCATCGACTGGCGCGCCAGCCCATGTAAAAAGGCGCATCGCCTCGGGGCATCGGGAGCGTCAGTCCGGTGCGCTCTTGACTCGCGATCTCCTTTTTGACCCGCCACATCCTTGTCGCTCGCGCTTCCCGCGGCGGCGCTGTCCCGATCGCTAACCCTGACGGTCTGTCGCTGACCTCTGCCTTGCCCGGCCACCGAGCGTCGATCTTTTGGGGAGAGTTCACGCCTTGGCAGGGGACGGCTCGATCAGGCTGTCGAGGAGGCGCTTCATCTCCTGGTTGCGAGCACTGTCTCCCAGCTGTTCGTAGAGGGCCGCGAACCCTTCGAAAGCGTGACGGCCGGCCATGTTCTCGCCGTCCGGGGCGGTGGTATCCAGGAAGTCGGCGATCTCGCGCATTTCCGGGTGCCAGCGCCATGCCTTGGGCAGCATGTCCGGAATGCCATTGTCGATGCGGTCGACGACCTCCGGCAGACTGTGTTCGAGTTCCGCGCGAAGGGCTCCACCGGCGCCACTGCGGCCGGCCGCGATCAGCATCAGCGTGGTCAGCGCCGTCATGCCCTTGTTGATGCCGGCGAAACACATCTTCAACGCCGAGGCGCTGCCGATCCCGCCTTCGAGAACACGGACGTCGAGACCGAGATCGTTGAGCCTGGCCAGCGACGAGGCTCGTTCGCCGGCCACGTAGATCCGCGGCATGGCCCTGTCCGACGGCGGCGGGCCGATGATGCCGCCATCCACGAACGCCGCACCGCTGGCGTGAACGATGCGTTCGACGCGAGCGAGCGTGGCGGGGCTGACGGCATTCAAGTCGCAGTAGATCGGTGGCGCCTCGCTGGCGGCCATCAGGGGCGCCAGTTGCCGGGCCAGCGACTCCGCCTCGGCGGGAGGAACCACCGAGAGCAGCAGGTCGGCGTGCATCAGTTGGGCGAGGTCGACGTCGCGCATCCCCGCGCGCCGTGCCCGCTCGATGCTGCCGGCGCTGCGTCCCGCCAGGGTGGTCATGACGTCGGCGCCATGGTCGGTCAGGCGCCGGGCGATGGCGGCGCCCATGGCGCCGGGAGCGATCAATGCCAGGCTCATCGTCATCGGTTGTCGCCTTATCCAGAGTTTGTATGACAACCACTGTCGGTCAAGTCGGGTGCCCGGGCCATACGCCTTCCGTCTAGTGCGTCTCCCGGTCGGGCTCCTCACCGGTGGGGCGGGCGGCCGGCATCGAACAGGCCCTCGTCGGCCAGGCGCTCGAGCAGCCAGTCGCGAAAGGCGACTACCTTGGGCAGCCGGCTGCGCCGGTGGGTGCTGACCCAGTAGCAGCTCAGGCCGATCACGTGACCGGCACCGAAAGGTTCGATCAGGCGGCCGCTGGCGATCAGCGGGTGGGCGATCTCCTGATGCGTGATGGCGACACCGAGCCCGGTCATCACCGCCTCCAGCGCCAGCGTATCGTTGTCGAAGGTCGGGCCGCTGCCATCGTCCAGGTGGGCTAGGCCTCGGGGAGTGAGCCATGCCCGCCAGCCCTCCGGGCGCAGCCGGGTCTGGATATGGGTCACGCCGGTGAGATCCTCGGGCGTCTTCAGCCTCTCCGCCAGGGCGGGCGAGCAGACCACGGTCAGCCGCTCGTGGAACAGGAACCGCGTCTCGAGGTTGGCGGCCGGCGGCCTGGAGAGGTAGCGGATCGCCATGTCGACGTCCGCCTGCTCGACATCGACGAGATCGACGGAAGTCTCCAGCCTTACCTGGTAGGCCGGGTAGCGGGACTGGAAATCGGCCAGTCGCGGAATCAGCCACCCGCTGGCGAAGAACGGCACCGTCGAGACTGTCAGCACGGGGTCCTCCGGCCTGGGGGTGACCGCGGCGACGGCTTCGCCGATGCGATCCAGCCCGTCGCGAACGCCTTCGAGCAGACGGCGCCCCGAGTCGGTCAGCACGACCTGGCGGGTGCGGCGCAGGAACAGCGTGGTCTGCAGCACGCTCTCCAAGCCGCGCACCTGATGACTGATCGCCGATGCCGTGACGTGGAGCTCTTCGGCGGCGTGATGGAAGCTCTCGTGTCTGGCCGCGGCCTCGAAGGCGCGCAGGGCGTTGAGTGACGGCAGGTAGCGCATCGGGCGTGGCCCCATGGATGAAAATAACTCATCCATTATGGCAACAAGTCTCTTTTGTCGTCAGCCGGCCACTTGCCTAGATTGCGAGATGGTTCGGCTGTCGCGAAACTCCGAAACGGTGATTTTTCCTCATCGATGAACGGATCGACGTGGCTTCGGCAGCCGGGACCGCCCCGCACTCGCGGAGCGGCAAGCTCGAGTCGTCGTTGATGGGTGGCATCATGGGATTTCTCTCTCGCAAACGAATTGTCTTGCCGTCGGTCGCCCGCGAGGCACTGCCCTGGAGCACGCTGGCCCTGCTCTGGCTGGTCGGTCTCTACATGCGGCTGCCGATTCTGATCGCGCCGCCACTGGCCGGGGATATCGCCGAGGCGCTCTCGCTGGGAAGCGCGGCGATGGGAGCATTGACCACCGTGCCCTACGTGGTGCTGGCCCTGAGCATGATGCTGGCGGTGCGGTTTGCCCGGGGAATCGGCATGTTGCGAGCGCTGGTGCTGGCGCTGGTCATCGTGACGCTCGGTTCCGGCGCGCGCGGCTTGACGCTCTCCGCTCCCGTGCTGTTCTCCGCCTCGGTGGTGATGGGGCTGGGTCTGGCGCTGATGCAGGTGACCGTACCGGCGCTGTTGCGTGACTGGACACCACGCCACCTGGCGCTGGGCAGCACGGTCTATCTCAACGGCATGACGGTGGGCGAACTTATCGGCGCCGGCGCCACCCGTCCCATCGTGTTGAAACTGGCCGGCGGCGACTGGCAGGTGGCGATGCTGCTGTGGTCGTTGCCGGCGTTGATGATCGTGGCGCTGCTGGTGTTGAAGCTGCGCAAGGCGCCGCGAGGTACCCGCGAGCCACCGGAGGCCGAGAGTGGCTCCCGACGCGGCATTTCGCTGCGCTCGCGCCGGGTCTGGCTGATGGGGGTGCCGTTGGCCGCGTCGGTCGGGCTCTTCATGGCGACCAATGCCTACATGAGCAGCATACTCGATGCCCGCGGCGAGACCGACCTGCTGGCCCTGGCGCTGCTGTTCTACAATGCCAGTCCGCTGGCGGCCTCGCTCGTGATGCTGTGGCGGGGACGACGCTGGATCGGCCGGCGCTGGCCAGTGGGGATCTTCGCCGCGCTCGGCGTGCTGGGGCTGGTCGGGTTCCTGGGGATGGAGGGCTGGCCCGCCCTGGTCGCGCTGGTGATTTCCGGTTTCGGCATCACCCTCGAGCTGACCCTGATCATGGCCTTGCCGCCTTGCCTGGAGCGCGGTGAGGCGGTGGCCTCGCTGACCGCCGGCATGTCTTTCGTCGGCTACACCCTGGCCTTCGTCATGCCGATGGTCGGCGGCTGGATGGCGGAAGCGTTCTCCCGGGCGAGCCTGTCGCTATGGCCGATGCTGGCGTTCGCGGCAGCGAGTCTGGTCGCCGTCCGTCGAATGCCGATGACGGCACGCGAGGATGACGGAACGGCGGCGCCCACCTAGGCTTCGAGAGTCGTGCCTGTCTAGAGAGTCGTTCCCGTCTGGAGGAGAGAGCGATGCCGGTATCCCGCCCTGAAGCCTTGCTGATCGACGCCGACGAGGCCAGTGGCTTTCCCAATGCGCCACTGCCGGTGCTGATCTATCGACAGCTCATCGATGCCGCAGGAGAGCGCGCCGCCTCGACGTTCGAGGCGCTGTTCGCGGCCCATCGGTGGCCGCCCGAGTGGCGTTACGGTCTGTTCGATTTCGACCATTTCCATTCCACCGCCCACGAGGCGCTGGGCGTGTTTCGCGGCCGGGCGCGGATCCGGCTGGGCGGCCCCCACGGCAGTCAGCACGAGATCGCCGCCGGCGACGTATTGGTGCTGCCGGCGGGCGTCGGTCACGCCAATCTCGCTTCCAGCGACGACTTCGCCATGGTCGGCGCCTACCCCCCGGGGCAGCGCTGGGAAGTCGAACGTGGCGACCCCGCCCGATTCGCCGCCGCCTGCCGGCGGGTTGCCGCGGTCGCGTTGCCGGATGCCGATCCTGTCGGCGGATCGCTGCCGTCGCTATGGCGGTAAAGGTAGCCTCTCGCGCTTGAACAACGGCGGTGTCGTCTATAGTTAGGAGCCTACACTTTATCGAGGATCTTGCTGATGTCCGATTCCCGCTCCGTCGCTGTGCTTGGCCTGGGTGCCATGGGCCACGCTTTCGCCGCCAACCTGCTCGAGGCCGGCTTCGATGTCAGTGTCTGGAACCGCTCACCCGACAAGGCTGACGACCTGGTCAATGGTGGCGCCAGACTTGCCGACTCCGCCGCCGATGCCGTTGCCGATGCGCAGGCGGTCATCGTCATGCTGCCGGATCTGGCGATAACCCGTGATCTCCTGCTGGGCGACCACGGGGCGTTGGCGGGGATGGCAAAAGGCGCGGTGCTGATTCAGATGGGGACGCTCGGCGTTGCCGAGACCGATCGGCTGATCGCCGAGGTGGAGGAAGCGCGAGACGACATCGTCTTCATCGACGCGCCGGTTTCCGGCACCAAGGCTCCGGCCGAGCAGGGCTCGGTAGTCGTACTGGCCAGTGGCGATCGAGAGCGCGCGGCAGGCATCGTCGAGCCGATCTTCGAGGTGCTGGGCAAGCAGACCCACTGGCTGGGGAGGGCCGGGCAGGGCGCGCGAATGAAGGTCGTCATCAACGCCTGGCTGATCTCGATGATGCAGGGGATCGCCGAGACCGCTCACCTCGCCGACGCGCTCGGCTTCGCGGCCGACGACCTGTGGCAGGTGCTCGAAGGGGGGCCGCTGGCCACGCCCTACATGAAGCTCAAGCTGGACACGATCGCCAGTGGCGACTTCGATCCACAGATGGCGCTGCAGTGGGGGCTGAAGGATGCAGGGCTCGCGCTGGAAGCGGGAGACGACGAGGCGCTGCCGTCACTGGCCCAGATCCGCAATCTCTGGTTCGACGCGGTCAATGCCGGCCATGGCGAGCAGGACATCGCGGCGATCCACGCGTATCTGGATCGCTATCGCCGCCGATAGCGGTTGTCGAACCTGCCGGGGCCGGGCTGGCCGATGGCCCCGGCGGGAGAGATGTCAGACGCCGAGGCCCGTGGCCTCGTCCACCTCCAGATGCACGTTCATGTTCTGCACGGCGGAGCCCGCGGCGCCCTTGCCGAGGTTGTCGAGCCGCGAAACCAGGCAGACGCGCTCGTCGTTGCCGAACACGAACAGGTCGACACGGTTGGTCTCGTTGGCGCCCTGGACGTCGAAGAAGCCGTTGTCCAGATTGTCGAGTGCCTCGAACGGCCGTACCCGGACGAACGGCTCGTCGGCGTAGTGCGCGCGATAGGCGTCGAGCAGCTCCTCCGCGCCCACGCCCGCGGGCAGCTGCGAGAGCTGCAACGGCACGCTGACCATCAACCCTTTCAGGTACGGGCCGACGATCGGTGAGAACACCGGCGGCTGCGCCAGGCGGCCATGCTGCTGCATCTCCGGCAGGTGCTTGTGGCCGAGCGCCATGGCATAGGGGCGTGGCGCGTTCAGGCGGCCGTCACCGTCGTTCTGGTAGTCGGCGATCATCGCCTTGCCGCCACCGCTGTAGCCGGTCAGCGAGAAGGCGGAGAGCGGATAGTCCGCCGGTAGCAGCCCGGCGTCCACCAGCGGCCGTACCAGCAGGATGAAGGCGCTGGCGTGGCAGCCGACGTTGGCGATGCGCTTGCTGGCGCGAATCCGGTCGCGCTGGCCCTCGTCAAGCTCCGGCAGCCCGTAGACCCAGCCCGGATCGGTGCGAAACGCCGTGCTGGCATCGATCAGGCAGGTGTTCGGATTCTCGACCATCGCCGCGGCTTCGCGGGAGGCCGCATCCGGCAGGCATAGAAAGGCGACGTCGGCGGCGTTGAGCAGGCGTGCTCGCTCGGCCGGATCCTTGCGCTTGTCACTGTCGATGCGCAGCAGCTCGATATCGTCGCGGGCCTGGAGATAGTCGAACAGGCGCAGACCGGTGGTGCCTTCCTGGCCGTCGACGTAGACCTTGAAGGTGCGCTGGGATGAGTCCGGAGATGCCATGGGCGTTGTCCTGCCAGTGATCTTTGACGATATCGTGATCGCGTTATTGTGGGGGTTCGGGGTCAGCTTGTCATGCCGTTGAGCGGCTGGGCCGCCAGTCGGGACTCGCCCTGGCACTCCTGGGCGCAGCGCTCGATTCGCCGACACGCCTCGCGCAGGCGGTCGGCATCCACGGTCAGGCTCAGCCGCACGAAGCCCGCGGCGGAAGCGCCGAACGCCTCGCCCGCGAGCACCGATACGCCATGCTCGTCGAGCAGGCGGTCGGCGAAGGCGTGGGTGCTGAGCCCGGTCGCGCGAATGTCGATCATCATGAACATCCCGGCGGCGGGTGGCAGCGTGGCGACGGTCTCGCTGTCGCGCAGGGTCTCGACCACCGCATCGCGGCGCTGGCGGTAGGTCTCGCGCATCGCCTCCAGCGCCGCCGGCGGTGCGTCGAAAGCGGCGATGGCCGCGTCCTGGATGAACGGCTGGCAGCCGTAGAGCATGCACAGGGCGAGATTGACCAGATGGGTCATCAGGGGCCGCGGGCCGACGACCCAGCCGAGCCGCCAGCCGGTCATGGCGTGGGATTTCGACAGGCTGCTGATCACCACGGTGCGCTCTGCCATGCCCGGCAGGCTGTCGGGACTGAGGTGCTCGCCGTCGAAGACCAGGTCGGCGTAGACGGCATCGACGATCAACCACAGGTCGTGATCGCGGCAGAGCGTGGCGATCGATTGCCACAGCGCCGGTGTCAGGCACTGGCCGGTTGGGTTGTGCGGGCTGTTGATCAGGATCGCCTTGGTGCGCGGCGTGATCGCCGCCTCGATGTCGGCCGATCGGGGCTGGAAGCCTTCGTCGGCCGGCAGCGGGACCCACACCGGCACCGCGCCCGTGGACTGCACCACCGCCTCGTAGGTGACATAGGCCGGTTCGGGGATGATCACCTCGTCGCCCGGATCGAGCAGGCACTGGGCCGTGGCGTAGAGACCGCACTGCGCGCCGGCGAGCACGGCGACGTGGTCCGCGCTCGTCTCGGGCTGGCCGCCATGGGCGCGATGAAAGGCCGCGATGCGCTCGCGCAGGACCGGCTTGCCCTGAACGTCGGCGTAGTGGGTCACGCCGCGCCGCAGACTGTCGACAGCGGCGTCGACGATCGAGGGCGGGGTGTCGAAATCGGGATCGCCCACCGAGAGGACGATCACGTCCTCGCCACGGGCCTGGCGCGCCTTGGCACGGAAGTGGATGTTCCAGGCGCTGGCGCCCTCGCCGGCGATGCGTCGGGTCAACTGGGCAAAGCGGGGAGACGGGGTGTGTGGGTCGGCTGAACGCATGGTGGTCCCGTGGTGGCGAGTCGCGGAGTGGAAGCTGGCTGATGGTGACAGACTAACGATTCCGCGTTGCCACGAACAGCCACCGAGCGGGGCGTGCCTGCTCGGTGGCCGTGCGTCGCCTTGTCGGCGTCGGCAGGACGATGCCGGTCGGGGCGAGACGTTACTGCAGGCTGGCGTTTACCGCTTCGAGTGCCGGTCGGCCGTCGCGGGTGGTAATGCCATCGAGGAACTCGGCGACGCGGTCGGGATGATCCTGCAACCACTCCCGGGCGACCGCTTCGGCCGAGCGCTCCTGGCGGCCATAGCCGTCGATGAATTCGCTCTGCTCGTCGGCGGTCAGGGTGAACTGCCCGAGCAGTGCCATTAGGTTGGGGTTGGCCTCGGCGAACGCCTTGTTGACGATGGTGCGCACCTCGCTCTTGCCGTTGTCGGGGCCGTAGACCGACTCCGGGTCGTCGAGGATGTGCATGTCGTAGGCCGGCGCCATCCAGTGCGGGGTCCAGCCGTACCAGAGGATCCAGCGCTTGTCGTTGAAGGCGGTGTCGACCTCCGACAGCATGCCCGGCGTCGAGGATTCGAGAATCTGCCAGTCGCCCAGCCCGTAGAGGTCCCGGTCCTTGGCGTCGTGGATGAACGTGCTGACCGTCGAGCCGGACTCGATCGAGTAGAAACGGCCGCCGAACCGGTCACGGTGCGCGGCCAGGTCCTCGGCACTGTGAACGCCGGCGTCGTAGACGTAACCGGGCACCGCGAAGCCCATCCGCGCGCCGGTGACGTTGGTGCCGAGATCCTCGATCTTGCCGCTGGCCATCGCCTGATCGTGGCTCTCCTGCTGGGCTGGCATCCAGCCGGCCAGGAACACGTCGCTGTCACCGGTCTGCAGCGTCTGATAGCCGACCGTGCTGCTGACCTCCTGGGTCTCGCTGTCGTAGCCGAGCGGTTCGATCAGTTGGCTGAAGACTTCGGTCTTGACCGTGACCCCCGGCCAGGGGGGGACGACGAAATTGACGCTGTCGGCCTCGTCCGGCTGCGGGTCTTGGGCGAATGCCGCGACCGATGCGGTCATCAGCGAGAGTGGCAGCAGCGTGGCGGCCACGAGTGCGGGGCGTAGTGTCATGATGACTCCTCGTTGTTATGTCGATTTCGGGTGTCGGTTCCGGGTATCGATTCCGGGGCTGGGCTCCGCTGATGCGTTTCGGACCTCTGGCAGCCCGGCGCCCTCGAACGGCGGACGCCCCAGAACCCGTTCGAGGGCCGGGCGGAAATGCGCGAGCGTCAGCGTGTCGTAGTCGGGGTCGAACGAGGTCTGGTCCCACTCGTCACAGAAGCGGACCGTGCGCGGGTAGGCAGGGTGATCGCGATAGTCGTCACGGGCGTGGCGATCCAGGCCGTAGAAGTGGCGGTAATGATAGCCCTGGAACAGCTCGTGATGACGGATCATCCACAGGTTCAGCGGGTCGACGAACGGCTCCAGGATCGCGGCGGCGATCTCGGCATGGTTGTCCGGGGCCAGGTCGTCGCCGATATCGTGGAGCAGGGCACAGACGACGGTCTCTTCGTCGGCACCGGCACGCTCGGCGCGCGTCGCCGTCTGCAGGCAGTGGGTATAGCGGTCGACGGGGTAGCCGTGAGTGTCGCCCTCGAGACGAAGGAGATGCGCGACCACGCGATCGACCACGCCTTCGCGGTAGTCGCGAAAGTGGAGGTCGATCTCGCGCCAGTCATCCGCCTGGCTATGATCGAACCGGGTAAACGTGGCGTTCATGCGGACTCCTCCAGCGAGTGAAGGGAGATACCGGCCTGGCGACGCAACGTCAGTCGTCGACTGGCGGTGGTGTCGCGATCGACGTACCCCTGGCGCAGATGGCGAACGCCCTGGCTCAGCCGAAAGGCAGTGCGTCCGTGCAGTAGCCGGTAGTTGTCCATGATCAGCATCTCGCCGGGTGCCAACTTGGGCGTCAGGGTCAGTTCCGGCGCCGTGATCAGCGCGAAGAAGGCGCGCCGGGCGGCGTAGTAGCGCTCCAACTGCTCGGGCGGCAACGGCGGGATGCGCTCGGTGCGATTGTTGTAGCGTACCCGGATCACCTTGCCGCGGGGGTCGAGTTCGATCAGCGGACCCTCGCTTTCCAGGTGGGCGTCATCGTCGACGTAGCGGAATCGTGTCGAGGTGCGGGTCAGGCAGTCGAAGGCGTCGGGATCGTCCCGGCGCAGGCGCTTCGCGGCCATGAAGCCGTCGGTCAGCGTGCTGTCACCGCCGCTATCGGCGTTGCTCAGGCAGTGCAGCCAGATATAGCCGGGTATCGGATCGCGATAGGGGTTGTCGGTATGCGGTTCGAGCCCGCGCTGCGTCATGGTCAGGTCGTAGGCATCGGCGATCGACTTGACGTCGGCGATGCCGCCCCAGTTGGTCCGACGCAGCGGCCCCAGGCGCTCCACCAGCGGCATCATGCCATCGAGCGTCAGCGGTACGCCGCTGACCTTGACGAAACCGTAGCGCTCGAGCCCCTCGAGCATCTCCGACAGGGCGTCGTCGCGCTCCAGCGCCTGGCTGAAATCGGCACTCGGCATGATCGCCAGCGACGCATCCCAGTGCTCATGGATGGCGCCGGCCGGCGGCGCCGGATGCAGGTCACGCCAGGGGAAACGGGCACGATGTCCGTCGCTGAACGTCAAGTCGACCGTCTCGCCGTCACACGCTGCGCCGGTCAGCGCCAGGTCCTGCGGCAAGGCAGCCGCCTCGATCAGCCGCTGGCCGGTGCGGGGATCGAGCGTTTCCGCATCGGGGGAGCGCTCGCGTAGCCACAGCGCGTGGAAGCGCGTTTCCCGATTGCCCTCGACCACTCTCAGCTGGCGAGCGTGGGTGCCGGGAATGATCTCGACGAAAACATCCATGGCGACATCTCTCGGTGGGTCAGTGTCCTGATACCCTAGGAGGTGTCGCGCCGAGGCAATTGATATTTTTGGCCGTATCGGCGACGCTTTTCGCCATGTCCGATCATTCGACGCCGGAATGGCTCTATCCCCGCCCCGACCTGCCGCCCGTGCTGTCGCCCGAGGAGGCGGACGTCACGGTCAATCTCTGGTTGCTGCCGAAGTTCTCGATGCTGACGCTCTACTGTCTGCTCGAGCCGCTGCGCGTCGCCAATCGTTTCGGGCGCTCGCTGTTCGCGTGGCGGCTGTTTTCCAACGATGGTAGGCCGGTGACCGCCAGCAACGGCGTGACCGTCGATGTCGATGCGGCACTGGGGCGAACGCCGATCTTCGACAATCTGTTCGTGGTGGCCTCCTACGAGGCCGAAGCGACGGTGGCCTCGTCGCACTGGGCGGCGTTGCGTCAGGTCGCGGCCCATGGCGGTCTGCTCGCGGCGCTGGAGACGGGGGCCTTCATTCTGGCCCGGGCCGGGTTGCTCGACGGCTTCGAAGTGGCCCTTCACTGGGAGAGCGCACCGGCCTTCGCGGAAGAGTTCCCCGGTCTCGCCCTGAGCGACGCCCGCTACCGGTTCGATCGCCAGCGTCTGACGGGCGGCGGTGGTGCGGCCAGTCTCGACTTGATGATGGCTTTCATCGAGCGGGAGCACGGGGCCAACCTGGTCGCGGCGCTGAGCCGGCAGCTGGTGCACTCGCGCCTGGACCCCTGCGTCCAGGAGGATGGCGAGGGGCGGGCCGGCTCGGCGTATCGACCCCGGAGCGTGCGTCGGGCGGAGGCGATCATGGAGGCCAATCTGGCGCAGCCGCTGACGATCCCGGAGATCTGCCAACGGGTCGGCCAGTCCCAGCGCCAGCTCAACCGGCTCTTTCAGCGCTATCGCGGCGAAACGGCGAAGGGTCGCTACCTATCGCTGCGACTCGATCGGGCCCGGCAGATCCTCGCCGATAGCCGAACCAGCGTGACTCAGGCCGGGTTGGCGGCAGGATTCACCCAGCCAGCGCATTTCTCCCGGATCTACCGGGCACGGTTCGGCGAGTCGCCGCGAACCACGGCACAGCGGGGAAGAAGCGTGTCGTGAAGCGTCAATTTCATGGCGTCTTATGACAACTTGCGGGGCCCGGCGACAACCACAATGGATGACATCGACAGGCACCCACCGGGTGCACTCATGCACCGCCGCGAACGGCCAACGAGTCGCGGCCGGACCAAGAGAGGATTCCATGAATCGCGACGTCATCCTGACCTGTGCCGTGACCGGCGCCGGCGATACCGCCGGCAAGCACCCTGACCTGCCGATCACCCCGCGCCAGATCGCCGACAGCGCGCTGGACGCCGCCCGTGCCGGTGCCAGCATCGTTCACCTTCACGTACGCGACCCGGAGACCGGTGGCATCAGCCACTCGACCGATCACTTCCGCGAGGTGGTCGAGCGCATCCGCGACTCCGACGTGGACGCGGTGATCAACATCACTGCCGGTGGCGGTGGCGATCTCTACCCCGAGATTCGCGACGGCGTGATCCACGGGCTCGAGGGCACCGACCTGCAGACGGCGGCGGAGCGCCACCACCCGGTGGGCGAGCTGCTGCCGGAGCTGTGCACGCTGGACTGCGGCAGCCTCAACTTCGGCGATATGGTCTATCTCAACAGCGCCGACTGGCTGCGCGAGCATGCGCGCCTGATCCAGCAGGCCGGGGTCAAGCCGGAGCTCGAGTGCTTCGATCTCGGCCACGTCTGGTTCGCCCGTCAGCTGGTCGAAGAGGGGCTGATCGACGGCGACCCGCTGTTCCAGCTCTGCCTGGGGATTCCCTGGGGCGCCGAGGCGGACACCGAGACCATGCTGGCGATGCGCAACAAACTGCCGGAAAACGCGATCTGGTCGGCGTTCGGCATCGGTCGCCAGCAGTTCCCGATGGCGGCGCAGTCGATGATCCTGGGCGGGCACATGCGGGTTGGCCTGGAGGACAATCTCTACCTGAGCAAGGGCGTCTTCGCCACCAACGCCCAACTGGTCGAGCGTGCCGCCACCATCGCCGAGAACCTCGGCGGCAGGGTGCAGACGCCGGCGCAGACTCGCGAGTCGCTGGGACTGCGCAAGCCCTGATTTCGCCTGAACTCTCCCGTTTTCCGTGAACGCGCCCCGGCCATCTCCCGAGTGCGCGTTCGCCGTCAATCCTGTTTCGCATCGTCATGGAGTGCCCTGATGACCGCTTCCGAACTTCCCCGCAACGTTGCCGTGATCGGCACCGGCGTGATCGGCAACGGCTGGATCGCCCGCGCCCTGGCTGCCGGCTGCCGGGTCACCGCTTTCGACCCAGATGCCACGGCCCCCGAGCGCACCCGCGCCTTCGTCGAGCGTGCCTGGCCGGCGCTGGAGCGGCTGGGGCTCGCCGAGAACGCCGATCCCGCGGCGCTGACCTTCGTCGATTCCCTCGAAGCCGCTGTCGAGGGCGCCGAGCTGATCCAGGAGAACGTGCCCGAGCGGCTGGCGCTCAAGCACGACGTGTTGCGCCAGCTCGACGCCCTGGCCGCGCCGGGCGTGGTGATCGGCTCGTCGACCTCCGGGATCAAGCCGAGCGATCTGCAGTCGGCCTGCACCCGCGAGCCCGGCCGCGTGATCGTGGCGCACCCGTTCAATCCGGTCTATCTGCTGCCGCTGGTGGAACTGGTCGGTGGCGAGCACACCGCGCCCAAGGTGATCGAACGCGCCCAGGCGCAGTACGCCGCACTGGGCATGCGTCCGCTGGTGGTGCGTCGCGAGATCGAAGGCCACGTCGCCGACCGGCTGATGGAGGCGCTGTGGCGCGAGGCGCTGCACCTGGTGAACGACGGGGTCGCCACCACCGAGGAGATCGACGCGGCGGTGGTCTACGGCTGCGGTCTGCGCTGGTCGCTGATGGGGACGTTCTTGACGTTCCATCTGGCCGGCGGTGACGGCGGCATGCGCCACATGCTGCACCAGTTCGGCCCGGCACTGAAACTGCCGTGGACCAAGCTGGAAGCGCCGGAGTTGACCGACGAGCTGATCGACAAGGTGGCCGACGGTTGCGAGCATCAGGCCGCCGGGCGCAGCGTTGCCGAGCTCGAGACACGCCGCGATGCGTTTCTCACCGAGCTGCTCGCGCTGACCCGGAAATACTGGCCGGAGGCCGAAGGGCTCCAGGGTCGAATTTAATGAATGAGACGGATCTGATGAGCGCGAGTCCGGACGAGCCGCTGTTCCATACCCGGGTCGAGGACGCCTGGGTCGACTATAACGGCCACATGAACGATGCCGAGTACGCCCGGGTATTCTCGCTGGCGGTGGAGGCGCTGATGGATCGCATCGGTCTCGACGAAGCGGGTCGCGCCGAGCATGGCTATACGATCTACACCCTCGAGACCCACCTCTGCTATCGCCAGCAGGCCCATCGCGGCGAGGGGCTGAGCGTGACACTGACGCTGCTCGACAGCGATGCCAAGCGTCTGCACGTGCTGTTCACGCTCAACAACGTGGATGGCGACGTGCTCGCCACCAGCGAGCAGATGCTGATGGGGATCGATGTGGCCAGCGGACGCCCGGCACCGTTCCCCGCGCCGGTAGCCGCCGAGCTGATGACGCTGCCCACCGCGGGGGATGCGTGGCCGAGCGCTGCCGGGCGGCGCATCGGTATCAGGCGGGACTAGCCGGCGTCAGGCTCCTGACGCCACCGAAGAGGCGACTCGCTCCCGGCGCCGGGCACGCTGCAGCATGCGCAGGCGGGAGCGGGCCTCGTCGCGCTCCAGATAGCACCCCTGTAGCCAGCGACGGCCGCCCTGGCTGACGTCGAAGGCGTCGCGAGCATGCAGCAGGCGCCGGTTGTCGAAGATCACCAGGTCACCGGGCGCGTAGCTGAAGCGCAGCGCGAACTCAGGCTCGCGCAGCAACCGCTGCAGCGCCATCAGCGCCGCATAGGCGGGCTCGACGTCGTCGAATGGCGCCATCAGCGGGCCGCGCAGGAAATCCGCGATGCGGACTTCATCGAACTCGCCCCGGGCATCGAGCTTGATCATCGGATCGAACCAGACGTAGTCGCTGGTCCTGGCGGTATTGGCGTAGCACCAGCGCACGCGGGTGAGCGTCGCGAAGTGCTCGGGATGGCGCTCGCGCAGGGCCTCGGCCACGGCGAAGCCGTCCATCATCACCGCCTCGCCGCCGACGGTATCGTTCTCCAGGCAGTGCAACAGCTGCAGGCCCGGCTGGTACTCCCGCGTCGGCAGGTCGACGTGGGGCGGCAGGGCGATCGAGGTGTAGGCGTTGGAGTCCGGGTCCGGCTTGGCGCGAACGTCGAACAGGTGGCCGAAGTTGGTCGGTCGTGGCGGGCCGATGCGGCGTGCGATGAGATCGAGGCTGCCCGGTTCGACGGGCAGGTTGCGCAGTCTGACCAACCCTTCGCCGATGACCGCCTCCAGCGCCTGTTCCAGCAGCGGGTCGGTGCTGGAGGCGTCGAGTTCGACGTCCATCCAGCCGCTGGCGTCGAGCGTGGTCGGTTCGCTGCGTTCGGCGCCACGCCAGTGTGTCGTCGCCACCAGCGGGGCTTCGGTGGCGGTCTCGTTATCGTAGTCGTGGGCGCGCAGCCAGCCGGGGTGGAACGACAGGCGGCGTCGCTCGGGCAGAAACTCGAGCGTGACCGCGCCGCTGGTTTCCAGGCGGGCTTCGCCGAGGGTCGGCCACGCCCCCAATCGGGAGAGATCGAGGATACGTTCCCGGGTCGCCGGGTTGACCGTGCTGTCATCGGCGGCGTTCTCGCGCAGCCAGATGCTGTGGTAGCGGCTCCTGCGGCCATCCTGCCAGGTGATCGTCAGTTGCCGGTCGTCGTGGGAGAGACCGGTGATGGCGTGATCGACCGGCCAGGCGTCGAAGTCGGGCGTGGCGGGAAGGGCGTGTGAGCGTGGATCCGAGGCGGCTGACATGAGGGACTCCGAAGGCATCGCTGCTGGGGATCGACTCAGCGTGGCGGATGACCCGGCGCCGGGATTGCGCTTAACCGCCATTTTATTGAGGTTATTGGCCGTGATTGGCAGGGGGCGCTGGAAGCCCGTGGGGGCGCCGCGATGCGCTGGGAGGCGCCCCGTACTGCTGGCGATAGGCGCGGGAGAAGCTCGAGGCCGAGCCGAAGCCGCATGCCAGACCGATACTGAGAATATCGCGATCGGTCTCCTCAAGCAGATGACGCGCGCGATCCAGACGCAGTTCGAGGTAGTAGTCCCGCGGTCGCCGTCCCAGCTCGTCGAGAAACAGGCGTTGGAGCTGGCGCATGGAGAGCCCGATCCGTTCGCTCACCGTGGTCATCGACAGCGGCTGTTCCAGGTGACGTTCCATCAACGCGACGGCGTCGACCAGCGGTCGGCGGTGCGTGCCGAGGCGTTTCGCCAGCGGCAGGCGCTGGTGCTCCTGGCGCGGGCGCAGGCGGGCGTGAATCAACTGCTCGGAAATGTCGTCGGCCAGCGCCTGGCCGTGGCGTCCGGCGATCATGCTCAGGGTCATGTCCATGGCCGCGGCACCGCCGGCGCAGGTGAAGCGGCGGGCGTCGATCTCGAACAGCGACTCGACCGCTTCCAGCGTCGGGAACCGCTCGCGAAACGCCGGCAGGCTCTCCCAGTGCAGCGTCAGGCGGTGACCGTCGAGCAACCCCATTTCCGCCAGCAGCAGCGGGCCGGTATCGATGCCGCCCAGCAGGCAGCCTTCACTGGCCCGGCGGTGCAGCCACTGGGTGAGTCGGCGCGGCAGATCGCGTTCGGGTTCGAAACCCGCGCACACCGCCAGCGTCGGCAGGGAGGGGGCATCGGCCAGGCCGCAGTCGACGAGCAGGGTCATGTCGTTGCTGGCGGTCACCGGGCGGCCGTCCTCGCTGATCAGCGACCACCGGTAGAGCTCGCGACCGGCAAGCCGGTTGGCGATGCGCAGCGGCTCTACCGCGGAGAAGAACGCCATCATCGAGAAACGCGGGATGAGCAGAAAACCCACGGGTTCGGGAAACGGTCCCATGTAGTCCAGGCGCATGAAATGTCACTCGGTGATTACAAAATAGAACAATGATTTTGTTCGGGTTTTTTCGATTCCATGAGCTCATGGTGACAAAAAAAACGACATGAAGCACTTTGACCAAGGATCCAATACATGCAGACACCGGTACTGGCTTTCGATGTCTACGGGACGCTGGTGGACACGCAGGGCGTGGTTTCCACGCTTCGCGCCCGGCTCGGCGATGAGGCGTCCCGCTTCGCCGATCGCTGGCGCGACAAGCAGCTCGAATTCGCTTTCCGTCGGGGGCTGATGGGCGCCTACGCCGATTTCTCCCAGTGTAAACGGGAAGCGCTGGACCTGGTCGATCAGGAGTGGGGTACCCGTTTCGGCGAGGAGTTCAAGCAGAGCCTGATGGCCGCCTATCGCCGCCTGCCCGCTTTCAGCGAGGTTCCCGCCGCGCTCGAGCGTATCCGCAAGCTGGGCGTGCGCTGCGTGGCGTTCTCCAACGGCAGCCGCCAGAGCATCGAGCTGCTGTTCGACAACGCCGGCCTGCTGGCGATGTTCGACGACATCGTCAGCGTCGAGGAGGTGCGACGGTTCAAGCCAGATGCCGTCGTCTACGCACACCTGCGGCGACGTACTCACAGCCGCCCCGACAATACCTGGCTGGTCTCCGCCAATCCTTTCGACATCATCGGCGCGCGCTATGCCGGGCTGCGCGCCGCCTGGGTCCAGCGCAACCCCAAGCTGCCGTTCGAACCCTGGGGCGATCCTCCCGATATGATGGCTCCCGACATGGAGGCGTTGGCGGACCAGTTCGAGGTGATGCTCAGGCGCGAGGGAAAGCTGCAGCCCTGACTCTCGCGACGACTGATTAACGGCATCGACACGAAAAACTGACTACGCTGCGGGTATGTTCCATTCGACGGGTGGTACTCGCAGGTTCCCGACGCGTCGTCAGCGCCGCGCTGGTTGGCTCGCCTGCCTGGTGGTAGGCGGGCTGCTGGCCTTGGCGGCGCTGGTGCAGGCTTCCTCCGCCTCGCGGGCGCTGGTACTCACCCTCGATGACAGCATCAATCCGGCAACCCGGGACTACGTCGAACGCGGTATTCGCCAGGCCGAGTCGATGGGGGCCTCGCTCCTGGTCGTGGAACTCGATACGCCCGGGGGCCAGGTCGAGTCGATGCGCCGGCTAGCCCAGTCCATACTCGTCTCCGAGGTGCCGGTCGCGATCTACGTCACGCCGAGCGGGGCTCGCGCGGCCAGTGCGGGTACCTATCTGCTCTACGCGAGCCCGATAGCGGCGATGGCACCGGGTACCCATCTCGGCTCCGCCACGCCGGTGACGCTGGGAGACACGACGGGCGAGAACGCCAACGGCGAGGCGATGCACCGCAAGATGGTCGAAGATGCCGTGGCCACGATCCGCGGCTACGCACAACGCCACGGTCGCAACGCGGACTGGGCCGAACAGGCGGTGCGCGAGGCGGCCAATCTGGGGGCGCGGGAGGCGCTGGATCGCAACGTCATCGATCTGGTGGCCACGGATCTCGACGACCTGCTGGCGCAGCTGGACGGCCGGCGGGTGACGCTGGAAGACGGCACGCGCACGCTCTCCACCGAGGGTATCGAGGTCGTTCGGGAACTGCCGGACTGGCGCACCTCGCTGCTGTCGTTCATCGCCAATCCCACCATCGCCTACGGGCTGCTGCTGATCGGCTTCTACGGGCTGGTGTTCGAACTCGCCAGTCCCGGCACGATCGTTCCGGGCGTGGTCGGCGCCATCAGCCTGCTGCTGGGGCTGTTCGCCTTTCAGGTGTTGTCGATCGATCTGGCGGGGCTGGGACTGGTCCTGCTCGGCCTGGTGATGATCGTCGGCGAAGCCTTTCTGCCCAGCTTCGGAGCGCTCGGCGTGGGCGGTATCGCCGCCTTCGTGATCGGGTCCATCCTGTTGATGGAGGAGGCCAACAGTGCCGTGGCGTGGCCGTTGATCGGCGGCACCGCGCTGGTGGCGGCCGGTTTCCTGCTGTGGGGCGTGATACGCCTGATGGGGGTGCGCCGGCGGCTCCCGTTGACCGGTCGCGAGGAGCTGATCGGGGCCGAGGCGGTGGCGCTGGGGGACTTTGCCGCCGGGCGCGGCAAGGTGCTGCTGCATGGCGAGCGCTGGCGGGCCCGCGGAGAGGCCCGAATTCACAAGGGTGACAAGTTGCGGGTAACGGCACTGGACGGATTGACCGTCAGCGTCGAACCGACCGGCGTCGCGCGCCCGCCGACATCGAACTGAAACCGAGGCCCCACGCCCGTCGCCAGGACGAGGCGGAAGGCTGTCCTGCAGGAAGGAGACGAGATGATGTTCGCCTATCTGGTACCCGTGGTACTGCTGATTCTGCTGCTGCTGGCGTCGGTCCGGATCCTGCCGGAGTATCGCCGTGGCGTGGTGTTCTTCCTGGGGCGCTTCCAGGACGTCAAGGGGCCGGGGCTGTTCTTCCTGATTCCGGTGGTCCAGAAGATGCAGGTGGTCGACCTGCGCGTGATCACCATGGACGTGCCGGAGCAGGACGTCATCTCGCAGGACAACGTCACCGTGCGCGTCAATGCGGTGCTCTATTTCCGCGTCGTCGATCCGCAGAAGGCGATCATCCAGGTCGAGAACTACGTCAACGCCACCAGCCAGCTGGCGCAGACCACGCTGCGCTCGGTGCTGGGCAAGCACGATCTCGACGAGATGCTCTCCGAACGCGACAAGCTCAACGACGACATCCAGGAGATCATCGATACCCAGACCGAAGCCTGGGGGATCAAGGTCGCCAACGTCGAGATCAAGCATGTCGATCTCGACGAAAGCATGATTCGGGCGATCGCCCGTCAGGCCGAGGCCGAGCGCGAGCGCCGCGCCAAGGTGATCCACGCCGAGGGCGAACAGCAGGCGGCCGAGAAGCTGGTCGAGGCGGCCGACATCATGTCGCGCAATCCGGCGGCGCTGCAGCTGCGTTACCTCCAGACCATGAGTGACATGAGCAACAAGAACGCCTCCACCATCGTCTTTCCGCTGCCGATGGACATCATGGAAGCGTTCAAGACGATGAGGGGATTCTCCGGCGCGGCCGCCCCGAAGGAGGACGATTGATCGACGCTGGCGGACGCTGTCCGTCGCGGCGCCAGCGTGTATCCTGACGTCATCCTCAGCCGATTGAACCGGAGTCACGCTTGGCTACGTCACGACCTCTTCCGTCACGCCCGCCGTCCGCCCTGGCCATCTTCGATCTCGACGACACCCTGCTCGACGGCGATTGCACCCACCTCTGGCTGGAGTGGATCATCGCGTGTGGCTGGGTCGCCGATGGCGACAGCCTGCTGGCCCAGATGCGTGCCCACGACGAGCAGTACCATGCCGGCACGCTGGACATGACCGATCATCTGCGTTTCACGCTGGCGCCGCTCGTTGGCCGCTCGCGCCGGAGCGTTCGCGAGCAGGTCGAGGCGTTCGTCGAGTCTTCGGTCCGCCCGCGGCTGATGCGGCCCGGGGTGGAACGGCTGCAGCAGCATAGCCGGGATGGCCATGCCACTCTGGTGATTTCCGCCTCGATGCATCACCTGGTCGGACCCATCGCCGACGCCGTCGGGGCCGACGGGGCGCTGGCCACGCTGCCCGAGCTGGATGCCAGCGACTGTTTCACCGGCGAGCCCACCGGCATCCAGACCTACCAGCGCGGCAAGCTCGACGCCTTCGCCCAGTGGCTCGACGCCCACGACACCGGCTTTGCCGAAGGTTGGGAGACCTGGGGCTACAGCGACTCCTACAACGACCTGCCGCTGCTGGAATTCGTCGATCACCCCCACGCCACCCAGCCGGATGCCCGCCTGCGGGAGACCGCCGAGGCGCGCGGCTGGCCGATCCTGCAGTGGCGTTGATGCCCACGCGCGACCCCGGGACCGCGGATGGAAACGCGGGGTGACGGGGCCCCAGCGCTCGCTTTCTGCCATTCGTCTCGTATGGCGCTCCGCGCTCCTCTGCGCACTGGCGGGGTGGGCTGTCTTCACCCTGCCGTCGGCCGTGGCCGCACCGCTTTGGCTGGGAAGCGATATCCCCTATCGCGTCTGGAGCGACCCCACGGGGCGGCTCTCATTGCGTGAAGCCGTGTCCGAGATCGCGCGTCACGGAAAACCCGCGAGGGAGGTCCTGTCGCGGGGCTATACCCACGAGGTCGCGTGGCTGCGCTTCACCCTCGCGGCGGACGCTTTCGATGGCGCACCGCTGTGGCTGGAAATCAAGCCCAACTTTCTCGATGACATTCGCGTCTACTATCGCCCCCTGACGGGAAGCGGACCTTGGCACCAGCGGCGCGTCGGAGATACGCTCGCGGCGCCCAGAGGAGATCTGGATTATCGCTTTCCCGTTCTGAAAATAGCGCCGCCGCCGAGCGCGCCGGGCTACGAGATCGTGATGCGAGTCGCGACGACCAGTTCCCTGCTGCTGCGGCTTGGATTCTGGCAACCTGAGGAATTCATGATCCATGCCACGCGCTCGTCGGCCTACTACGCCTTCTACTTCGGGCTGGCAGGGCTCTCGACGCTGTTGGCGTTGGTACTGGCGATCCTCTTGCGCAACCGCCTGCTATGGTCGGTTGCCTTCATGGCCATTCCCTATGCCATGATGGCCTCGATAGAGGGTTTCGTCGCCTGGTCGCTGCCCGGACTGGGAATCCTGTTTCAGCATTACCTGATCAGTGTACTGGCCCTGCTCATGTCGGCATCCCTGTTGTGGATGCCGGTCGAAGCGATCGATCTGCGCGACCGCGTGCCGTGGCTCTATCGGACCTTTGTCGGGACCTGCTTCCTCTGCTTGCCGCTGATGCTGAGCATACCCTTGGGCTTCTACAGTCAGGCGATTCGCCTGCAGACGACGCTTCACTTTTTCATTGGCATTCTCTTTTTGATGTACTGCTTGCGTGTCTGGGGCAAGGAGGGGTTCAGAACGCTATCTTTCGCGTTGAGTATTGGACCCTTCATCGTTACGGCCTTGACACTCTACGGTCTGCTGGTACTGGCAGGTCGGGTGCCTTTCAAAATCGTCTTCTACCGTGCCTGGCAATATTCACTGGTGGTCAACATGCTGCTGGTCATGGGCGTGGCCGTTTACCAGGTGCGTATGCAATATCGCGAGGCCAGGGAGAAGAAGCGGCTGGCCAGAGACCTGATGATCGAACGCGAAGCGAGCTTCAACCAGCGTCAATTCATGGGTATGGTCGCCCATGAGTTTCGAACGCCTCTGGCGGTGATTTCTGGCTGTCTGGAGAACTTGCGCTACGCAACCGGCATGGCGCAGATACGTCAGCGCCACAGCCGCATCGAGAGAGCCAATGATCGACTCATTCAGTTGACCGATAACTGCCTCGTCGATGCCAGGCTCGATGCCGAAAACCTGCACCTCGACTGCCGGCCCGCCGATCTGGTCGAGATCGTGAACTCGGCGGTGGCGCTCATCCATTTCTCCGATCACCACAGCTGCCGGCTTGAACTCGAACACCTGGCATACGGCGCAGCGCAGGGCGGTATGCCGTCCGGCGAGCGACCCTGGATCGACGCCGCCCTGATGCGTATAGCGCTCTCCAACGTCATCGACAATGCGGTGAAATATAGTGCCGGTGGCATCATTCGGGTCGAGTGTCGGCGAGCCGGAGAGCGGTTCACGCTGGCGGTGGAAGATCGCGGTGGCGGCATTCCCCTGGACCAGGTCGACATCATCTTCGAACGCTACCGTAGAGCCGAATCCTCGACCGGCGCGCGCCCCGGATTCGGCTTGGGACTGCATGTCAGCCGCCAGATCGCGCGTGCCCACGGCGGTGAGCTGGCTCTCGTCGCCAACACATCGACAGGCTGTCGCTTCGTGTTCACGATGCCCTGGAAGGCAGGGAAAGGAGGTGGGGGGTGATCGAGTCGCTACCCAGAATCGCGGTCGTGGAGGATAACGAAGACCTCCGCGAAGAGCTGCTGTTCTATCTCAATCACAAGGGGTTCCCGGCCTGGGGGACAGGCAGTGCGGAGTCCTTCTGGAAGCTGCTGCATCGACAGGATGTCGATATCGTGCTCGTCGATCTGGGCTTGCCGGGGGAGGACGGATTCAGCATCGTCCAGTTTCTGCACGAGCTGCAGGGGTATGGCTCGATCGTGATCACCGCGCGGGGAGATCAGCAGGATCGCCTGCGCGGACTCAATCTGGGAGCCGACCTGTTTCTGGTCAAACCCATCAATTTCGCGCAGCTGGCAGACGCCTTGGTGCAATTGAATCGACGGCTCAAGCACGGCGCCACCACCGAGTCCCGCGCCGCCGAACCGGGCTGGCAGGGCTGGTCCCTGTCGCCATCCGGAGAACGTCTGCTCGGGCCCGGTGGCAAGGCGCTTCCGCTCTCTCGCCAGGAGAGCGCGCTACTGTCGATTCTATTGACGTCGACGAACCAGGTATTCACGCGGCAGGCGCTGCATGACCTCATGTTCGAGCATGCCGCAGAGCCGGATCTGCACCGCATCGACGTGATTCTGAGTCGCCTGCGGCAGAAAGCCCGCCGGGAGGATGTCCTCATTCCCATCCGTACGATCTTCGGGCGCGGTATCGTTTTCGCGGGGAGCGCGGGTTAGACCACGCGTCGAGGAATTCTAGCGACAGTCGGGCCGTCTCGATGTCACTTGTCACCAGTCCGAGAGCCACTGACAAGGGGACTGGTGCTACCCGTTCATACGCGCCATGTGCTTCCCGGACCTCAGGCGCGCTTCACCCGAAAGTCATCTGAGTTCGCTGGACACCCAGTGTGATATTTCTGGTCTTTTCGATTTTTCGCATGAAAGTGCGCTGCATTCGAGAGTTCTGAGAGAATCGAGACTGACGGTCACCGTTCGTTACATGTGACGCTCCGCCGCGGGGAACTATAAACCGTGGTGGAGATTATTTGTCATGAATCGAGTCTATCGAGTCGTCTGGAATCACAACAAAAAAACCTGGCAGGCGGCCTCGGAGGCGAGTCGCGCACGTCGCAAATCCGGCACCGACAAGCCAGCAGCGAGGGCTGGTGTCGCTCCCCGGGTGGCCAGCGGTATCGGTTTAGTGATGAGCTGCCTGATATCGAGCCCTGCCGCGTGGGCGGAGCAGTGCAGCTCTATCCCTTACAACACCGAGACCCACTGCACCATCAATGAGAACCAGAATGGTCAGGAGGTCGTCGCCTGGAACGCCGGTGGCACCGATTACACCGTCACTAATACGGTCGCCCAGACGCGCAGGCTGAGCGCGAATAAAGAGATATACGGCCTCTACTACTATGTCGGTGGCGGCACGCCATCCCGCGACAAGCATCCTGCGGGCTATCCGGCTGGCACCTTGACCATCAATAACGGGGTGGTCGACAAGGACGGCAACATTACTAACGATAGCGCCACCATCCATATCAGTGGCGACCTTTCCGGCAGTAACAACTTTCCGGAACATGTCTTCGCCATTCGTGCCCAGGGGACGGGTAGCAATGGGGTCGAGCCGGACGACCAGGGTGCCGATGGCGGCCGTGGCGGCGATGGCGGTTTCATCACGATCAACAACTACTCCGCTATCGAGATCGAGGGTAACGCCGACTTCGGTGGTATCGGCATGGTCGCGGGGCTGTTCGCGCAGAGCAAGGCGGGTAACGGTGGTCCCTTCAACAGTGCAGTGCTCGGTGATCAGTTGAGTGGCAACGGGGGAGATGGCAAGACCGTGACCGTTCTCAACCGGGCGCCGATCACCATCGGGTCGTCATCCGATGTCTTCGAGGGCAGCGATCTTGCGCGATTGATCAGTGCCGAGTCGATCGGGGGCCGCGGCGGCGATGGCGCGGATGGCACGGGCCAGGCGGGCGCCGGCGGTACCGGTGGCATGATCAGCGTGGTGAATCAGGCAGACCTTACGCTCTATTACCGTGAGAACGGCAATGGCGCCTACGGTGTGCAGGGGATATTCGCCCGCAGCAGCGGCGGCAATGGCAGCGGCTCGGAAGACAATAGCGATAACGGCGGCAAGGGCGAGGATGGCCGCGAGATCACGATCGACAACCGCGGTGACATCACTCTGGTCAAGACCGGCAATACGGCAATGGGTAGCTACGAGTCCGCCGGTATTTTGGCACTGTCCCATGGTGGCAACGGGGGAAACTCCCACGATGAGACCACAGGCGGCATCGGGGGGGCGGGTAGTGCCCAGCGCAATCAGGGAGAAGCGGATACCTCCGGCGTGACTGTGATCACCCACACGGCCGGCAGGATCGCGGTCTCGGGCGAGAACGTGAGTGGTATCGTCGCGCGCTCCTATGGCGGTAACGGTGGCAACGGCAACGGCCACAGCCAGTCGAAGGGGGGCACCGGCGGCTACGGCGGGAGAATTCAGCTGAATCTTCTGGACGATGGCACCGTCAAGACGGATGGCGATCGCGGCTACGGCCTGCTGGCGCAGTCGATCGGTGGCATCGGCGGCAGCAACGCGGGAACGGCCGGAAAAGGTGGCAACGGCGGCAGTGTCGGTGTCTACGCCACGTCGGGCACGCAGATCGAGACCCAGGGCGACTACGCCGCGGGTATCACGCTGCACTCGGTCGGCGGGGGCGGTGGGACGGGCGACGATTTCGTTGGCGTGCTCTTTGGTTCGGGAGGCAACGGCGGTAACGGCGGCAATGCCGAAAAAGCGACCACGACCAGCGGTGCCGATATCACCACGAGTGGCGATCACGCCTACGGATTTCTGGCTCAGGCCATCGGCGGCTCCGGCGGCACGGGAGGCATCAGTACCGGGGTGATATCGCTTGGCGGAAACGCCGGCGGCGGCGGATCCGCTGCCGATGTCGAACAGAATAATAGTGGCAACATCACCACCAGCGGCGACTACTCGATCGGCGTCCTCGCGCAGTCGATTGCCGGTGGTGGTGGTGCGGCGGGCGCCTCGGGGGGCGTCCTATCCGTTGGCGGTGCCGCCGGGGCCGGCGCGAACAACTGGCAAACCGCCTACGTCACCAATAGTGGAGACATCACGACATCGGGTAACGCCGCTTCGGGCATCGTCGCTCAGGCGATCGGCGGCGGCGGCGGGGTCGGAGGGGGAGCCGTCGGAATGGCGGCGGTCGGTGGCAGTGGCAGCAGTGGCGGCCAGGGGGGCAAGGCCGAGATCTTCGCCGTGGGGGGGACTGTCTCCACCGCTGGTGATCACGCCTATGGTCTGGTAGCCCAGTCGATCGGTGGTGGTGGAGGAAATGGTGGCGATGCCTTCGATGCCTCGGTGCTCGCCGGCATCGGCGTTGGCGGCTCGGGCGAGGCAGGTGGCAACGGTCTCACCGCCTGCGCGACCAACACCTACGCGGGTTGCAACGGCGTGCCAGTCACCACCGGACCTAACGGCCCGGCGGCCGATACCGGGTCGGCGGCGCCGCAGAGCGACGAGGGTAGTGCGATCGTCACCGGTGGCGATTTTTCTCATGGCGTGATCGTTCAGTCGATAGGGGGTGGCGGAGGCAACGGCGGCAGCGTCGATGCCGTCTCGGCGCTCTCCATTGCGACCTTGCAGATTGGCGGCGGCGGTTCCGGCGGCGGGGCTGGCGGTGATGCGAGTGGCTATTTCGATGCGCTGCAGCTATCGACGTCGGGCCAGAATGCCAAGGGCCTGATCGTTCAGTCCCTCGGCGGGGGCGGCGGCAATGGCGGCAATACGATGTCGCTCAATATCGGCACCCCCCTGGCCATTCAGATCGGTGGCAGTGCCGGTTCCGGCACTGTCGGTGGAAAGAGCTCACTTGACTTGATCGATAGTCTCGTGACGACCGCTGGCGCCAACGCTGGCGCGGTCCTGGTGCAGTCGATTGGCGGCGGTGGCGGCACCGGCGGCAGTGCGACGGGTTACGACGCCTCGGTCGGTCTGACCTTGAACAACTCGCTGGGTGGCAGCGGCGGTACCGGTGGTTCGGGCAATCAGGCCAGCGTGGCACTGGACGACACCCGAGTCCAGACGGGCTTCGACGCCAATGGCAACCCGCTCGGCGCCGACGCGGGTTCGTCTCACGGCATCACGGTGCAATCGATTGGCGGCGGCGGCGGCACCGGTGGCAGCTCGGTGGCCGATGCGTTGAGCGTGGCCGCGCCAACGGGTGAGGGAGAGTCGTTTGCCGTCGCTGTCAGTACCGCGCTTGGCGGGCTCAGCGGTGCCGGCGGTAACGGCGGTTCCGCGACCGCGTCGCTCGATGGTGCGTCAACGGTCATGACCGGCGGCGACGGCGCGCACGGCATTCTGGCGCAGTCGGTCGGCGGCGGCGGCGGCGACGGCGGTTCGGCCTCGAGTCTCGCCGGCTCTGTCGGTCTGGCCGATACGGCATCGGTCGATGTCTCGACCGCGCTCGGCGCTTCCGGCGGCGCCGGTGGCTCGGCCGGATCGGTCCATGTGACGCTCGCCGACAGCGCGCGTGTCGAGACCTACGGCGATAACGCCAACGCTATCGTGGCCCAGTCGATCGGCGGCGGCGGCGGCGATGGTGGCATCGGCAATTCGGGTGACAAGAAAATCGGCGGGGGTGTCAGCGTCAAGGCCAGTATCGGACTTGGTGGTCGCGGTGGTAGCGGTGGTGTCGGTCACGACGTCGATGTCAGTCTGGCCTCCGGCACATCGGTAGCCACCCATGGCTCGGGGGCCCGCGGTATCGTGGCGCAGTCGGTCGGTGGCGGCGGCGGTACCGGACAAGGCGGAACGATCGGTCTCGATGTCGGATTTTCGGTCGGTGGCGGCGAGGGCAGCGGAGACAAAACCCCGGAAGCCGAAGGGGGAGAGAGTTCCGCGACGCCCGAAGAGGGTAGCGATCCGACCGAGATCACCGCAGGCGTGAAACTCGCCGTGGGGGCCACGGGTGGCTCCGGCAATCTGGGCGGCGACATCGTCTCCAAGGGGGGCATCAACGGCAACATCACGACGCAGGGCGGCGACGCCGACGGCGTACTGCTGCAGTCGATCGGTGGAGGCGGTGGCCTGGCTGGTTCTGCCGGCAGCGACATCGGCGACGCTGATGATTCGAGCGACGACGATTCGAACGATGAGGAACCGATGACCTTCGGCCTGGCTGCGGCGGTTGGCGGCAATGGTGGCAGCGGCGGTCACGGCGGTGACATCGGCGGCGACTCGGCGCTCGTTTTCAATACTACGATCGCCACGCAGGGTGACTGGGCAGATGGCATCGTCTTGCAGTCGATCGGCGGCGGCGGCGGCACGGGAGGAACCGCGCTGGCGGCGGGCTCGGCGGCGAAGGCCGAACTCTCGATGGCGGTTGGTGGTCAGGGCGGCGCGGGCGGCGACGGCGGGACGATCAACACCTTCTTCAACGATACCGGCTCGCGGATGAAAATAACCACCTCTGGCTATGCCGCACACGGCATGCTGCTGCAGTCGATTGGTGGCGGTGGCGGTCAGTCCGGCGATGGCTCGGACAGTGCCAACGGCAAGATCTCCGTCGGTGGCGGCTTCGGCGCTTCCGGCGGTGCGGCGGGTGATGGTGGCAACATTACCATCGGCAGCGGCAGCTTCAGTCGCGTGGCGACCCTTGGCGACGACGCCTACGGTATCTTCGCCCAGTCCATCGGCGGCGGCGGCGGTGTGGGCGGTGCCGGCAGCACGACACAATCCGAAAAACGCCTCGATCTGGACCTCGAGGTGGCGGTCGGCGGACGCGGCGGTGCGTCGGGAAAAGGCGGTAAAGTCGGCCTGACGACGGGAACACAACTACAGACCTTCGGCGATCGTGCGTTCGGCATCGTCGCGCAATCCATCGGCGGTGGTGGCGGTGTGGGTGGTGCAGCCGACACCGATAGCCTGCTGAGCGTTGAACTGGGTTCCGACGCCGCGGGCGCCAGTGGTAACGGCGGACAGGTATCTCTTCATGTGACCAGTGGCAGCATCGCCACGTCCGGTGAGGGTGCCCACGCGATCATCGCGCAGTCGGTGGGCGGCGGCGGTGGTATCGCCGGTAACATCAGCGGCAATACCATCTCGACCAGCCGACCAGGATTTGGTGGCAAAGATGGACCCACAGGCGACGGTGGCAATGTCCAGGTCAACGTCAACGGCGACATCGCAACGTCAGGCGATGGGGCCTACGGCATCATCGCCCAGTCGATCGGCGGCGGCGGCGGCCTGTATGGTGGCAGCGACGGTGTGTTGCACGCGGGTTCCACGGGAAACAACGCTGGGGCTGGCGGGGCGGTTACGGTGACGCAAAGTGGTTCTCTGGTGACTTCCGGCACCAATAGTTACAGCATCTTCGCGCAATCCATGGGCCCGAAATACAACGGCCGGATCAGCGTGAGCGTCGATGGACAGGTCGTGGGTGGCAGCAAGAACGGTGCCGCCGTCGCATTCAGCGAAGGGCAGAACAACGTTCTGGACGTGGGCACGGGAGGCGTCGTCAGTGCCGGCGGTGGGACCGATGGCACGGTACGCGGCTCTGCGGTTCTGTTCGTTACCGAGGCCTCCTATCTGCCGACCCTGGCGATTCACAATCAGGGCGCCATTTATGGTGCCGTTCTCGCCTACGGTGGCACTCAGAGTACGGACGGCGGCGGCACGGTGTCCTCGAGCATGGCGCCGGCGAACACGCTGTCGACGGATGTAGCCAGCGCTGCCCAGGTGACATCCTTGGCGCTGCTGGCCGCGCCGCCCGGACCCAGCATTCAGGTCGACAACGCCAGCGGAGCGACCTGGCTGTTGGAGAACGTGTCGCAGGCGGACCTGGTCAACGCCGGGACCGTGGGCGTGCTCTCCTCCGTGGCAGAGGGTGGGGGCATTGGCAACACGGCCACGCTCGAAGGCGATTTCGAGCAGACCGAGAGTGGGCGATTGAGCGTGGCTGCCGACTTCGAGCGGGGTATTGCCGACCGTCTCGAGATTCAGGGGAACGCCACGCTCGCAGGCGAGTTACAAGTGCTCGCCTCGACCCTGGCACCGACCCAAGCGCTCGAGGTGTTCAGCGTTTCGGGCAGCACGACCGGTACCCTCGAGGCCGCTGATACCCCGGCGGTCGATTTCACCAGCGAGATCGTCGGCGGCAGCGCACGCATCCAGGTGGCGCGCACGCGCTTCGGTACGGCTTTCGCCGATCTCGACGCCAACCAGCGCGCGGTAGGCGAGCGGCTGGACGCGCTGTTTGTCGATGGCGCGACCAACGGCTTCGCGCCGCTGCTGGGTCAGGTCAATGCCCTCTCCATGAATGCTGATGGCGGTGCGAGCTACGCTCGGGGGCTGGCATCGATGTCAATGGGCAGCGCACAGGCGATTGCCGCGGCGCAGACGCTGCAGACGAGTGGCTGGCTGGATGATGCCATGAGCTGCGGCGCGCGCGCCGGCGCCGTGGTGTCGCGGGATGGTGGCCACTGTTTCTGGGCCGGTGTAGCCGACGCCAATATTAGCCAGGACGGCACCGGCGGGTATCGCGGTGACATTCACGGTGTCGGCTTCGGCGGCCAGATTCGCGTCGCGCCGGATTTGACACTCGGGTTCACCGCTGGCGGCGGCGATGCCGACGTGGATGGGCGCGACGGACTCTCCAGCGCCGATGGCACCTCTGGCTATGCCGGCGTGTCATTGACCCGTGACATTGGCAATCTGGCGCTTTCCGCTGGCTTGACCGGTAGCTACGGCGAATATGATACGGAGCGCCACATCCGGATCCCCGCGTTCGACGCCACGGCCGAGGGCACCACCGATATCACGACCGTCGGGGCACGCCTGCGCGCTGCCTATACGGCGTCGCTGGGCGCGGCCTACCTGAAACCGAAACTCGATCTCGACCTGGTGCACGTGCGCGCCTCGGGTTATGACGAGAATGGTGCCGGTATCCTGGATCTCGAGGTCGAGGAGAGTAGCCAGACGGCGTTGATCACGACGCCGGCGCTGGAGTTCGGGGCCGGCCTGTCAGTCGGAAATGCCTGGACGCTCTCCGGCTTTGGTGAGGCCGGGGTGAGTTTCTCCAGCGCGGATGAGTGGGAGAGCCGTGCCGACTTCAAGGGTGCGGAGAGCGCTTCACGCTTCAGCTCGACCGTCTCCATGCCAGATACGCTGGCCAAGTACGGCGCCGGTGTATCGCTGGCAAGCGATAGCGGCTTCGAGGCGCGTCTGGAGTATCGCGGTGCCAACGGAGACGGTTACCGAAGCGATGGAGGCTTCTTGAAACTGTCGAAAACGTTCTGATCGGCAAATCGCAGAATGCCACACAACGGGCGCCGAAATGGCGCCCAACTTTTGGCGTGACCCGTCGATTCGGCCGGGCATGCCAACATCATTGAAATAACTCATCACGCCCATGCATTGTATCGTTGGTAACTCGGGTATATCTTATCAACCAAGGTTTAAATTGATAACCGGGGCGTAATCGCGCCGGTTCGTTGACGAATTCCAGGGTTCCATCGTGTCCGACAGCGTTATCGAGTCCCGCAACGGGAGCGAGGCAGTGCAAGCCGGCGGCCGCCGTCGATCGGCGCTGTCGCGCTTCCTACCGTTCTTCGGCCCCGCCATGATCGCGGCGGTGGCCTACATTGACCCAGGCAACTTCGCCACCAACATCGAAGCGGGTTCACGTTACGGCTACGTTCTGCTGTGGGTCGTGCTGTGGGCCAATCTGATGGCGATGCTGATCCAGACGCTGTCGGTTCGCCTCGGCCTGGCGACGGGCAAGAATCTGGCGGAGATGATCCGAGAGCGCTATCCGCGGCCGCTGGTGTGGTTCTACTGGGTCCAGGCCGAGCTGGTGGCGATCGCCACCGACCTGGCGGAATTCCTCGGTGCCGCACTGGCCTTCAACCTGCTGTTCGGCATGTCGATGCTCGAGGGGGCACTGCTCACCGGGGCGATCACCTATGCGGCGCTCTACATGCAGCGATTCGGTTTCCGCCTGCTCGAGATCATCATCGGCAGCATGCTGATGGCGGTGGCGGCAGGGTTCGTGATCCAGATCGTCATGGGGCGGCCCGACGCCGCGCCGGCGCTACAGGGCTTGCTGTTGCCGCAGTTCCCGGATGGCTACGCGGTGTTCCTGGCCGCAGGCATCCTCGGCGCGACCGTGATGCCGCATGTCATCTATCTTCACTCGTCGCTCTCCCAGCGCCGGGTGGCGACCCACAGCGACGAACAGCGCCGCCGCGCGATGCGCTACTACCGCTGGGACGTGATCATCGGCATGGGGGTCGCCGGGATCATCAACCTGTCGATGCTGGCACTGGCGGCGGCGGTCTTCTTCGATAACGGCCGGACCGGCATCGCGTCGATCGAGCAGAGCTATCAATTGCTGGCGCCACTGATGAACCGGGACCTGGCCAGCACCCTGTTCGGTTTCACCTTGCTGATGGCGGGGCTCTCCTCATCGATCGTCGGCACGATGGCGGGGCAGGTGGTGATGCAGGGGTTCGTCGGCTTCACCATTCCGATGTGGCTGCGGCGTCTGTTGACCATGCTGCCGGCGATCGCGGTGATCATGCTGGGATTCCCGGAGCAGCAGGTGCTCGTCGCCAGCCAGGTCGTGTTGAGTTTCGGGATACCCTTCGCGCTGGTTCCCCTGATCCACTTCACCGCACAGCACCGGGTGATGGGGAATCTGACCAGCCGTGGCTGGGTGACCGCACTGGGATGCGTCATCGCCGCGATCATCATCTTGCTGAATGGTTATGTGTTGGCCTTCGAGTTGCTGTAGGCTCTCAGGGGACGCGCGCGCAAGCGCCCGACAGACTCTCGCCGCCCATCACTTCAGCCCGTCGATGAGAACATCATGCCAGTAACGCCACGTCCACGTTATGCCCGTTTCGAGCGCACTCGCCTCGACCATCAGCAGGAGCTGGTGGAAGACTACGTGGAGGAGATCGCTCAGCTTCATCGCGATCACGGCGAGGCCCGGGCCAGTGACCTGGCCGAGCGTTTCGGTGTCAGTGCCGCTGCCGTTTCCAAGGTGATCGCCAGGCTCAAGCGTGACGGCCTTGCCGAGGCGCGCCCCTATCGCGGCGTCTTCCTCACCGCAAAGGGGAGCGAACTGGCCGAGAAGGTCGAGGCCCGCCACCAACTGGTGCTGTCGACCCTGCTGGCACTCGGGGTGCCACCCCACGTGGCCGAAGCCGATTCCGAGGGAATCGAGCACCACTGCAGCGATGCCACTGTCGAGGCGATGCAGCGGTTTCTGGAAGCGCACAACCGCTGAGGCCTCGAAGCGACAGTGGCGATTCTACTCCGTGGATCGCGGCTGGGAACTTTTCGACGCTAGTGGTAGACTCCCGCGCCTCGAGACGATCGATCATTCAACGACGCGCCTGCCGCGCTCGACAGGGTCCGACTCCATGCAAGCCCTTTTTGCCAACACCATCGCCGGTATGACGCCACCCTAGCGTTACGCCCCCGTCCCGGCGTGCCCTCGGCACCCGTCTGGCTGTCCCGACCCCCGTGGTCGGTCGATGGCATCGTTTCGTCGCTCCTATCCCACTCAAAGATTCGCCGCGAATGCGTGGCGGTCGGCCGACAGCGCCCTGTGTCCGATGTCCCCCGACGATGGATGTCGACCACCGAAGGTTCGTCTTGTCGAGACGGACAGGCGAGGTCCCTGGCCGCCCAACGTGGCTCATGACAGAGAACTGCCCATGCTTGAGCTGATCAGAAAACACTGGCTATCCAACGTCCGCGCCGACGTGCTCGCCGGCACCGTGGTTGCCATGGCGCTGATACCGGAGGCGATCGCGTTCTCGATCATCGCCGGCGTCGATCCCAAGATCGGCCTCTACGCTTCGTTCTCGATCGCCGTGGTGATCGCCTTCACCGGGGGCCGGCCGGGGATGATCTCCGCCGCCACCGGCGCCACCGCGCTGCTGATGGTGACCCTGGTTCGCGATCACGGCCTCGAATACCTGCTGGCGGCGACGCTGCTGACAGGGGTGATCCAGATCGTGTTCGGCTACCTGCGCCTGGGCGAGTTGATGCGCTTCGTGTCGCGTTCGGTGGTGACGGGGTTCGTCAATGCGCTGGCCATCCTGATCTTCATGGCCCAGCTGCCGGAGCTGACCAACGTCACCTGGCACGTCTACGCCATGACCGCTGCCGGGCTCGGTATCATCTACCTGTTTCCCTACCTGCCGGTCATCGGCAGAATGCTGCCGTCGCCGCTGGTCTGCATCGTAGTGCTGACGATCGTCTACATGGTCAGCGGCATGGACATCCGTACCGTGGGTGACATGGGCGAGCTGCCCGACTCCCTGCCGGTCTTCCTGTGGCCCGATGTGCCGCTCAATCTCGACACCCTGATGATCATCCTGCCGTATTCGCTGGGCATCGCCGTGGTCGGCCTGCTGGAGTCGATGATGACCGCGACGATCGTCGACGAGCTGACCGACACCTCCAGTGACAAGAATCGGGAGTGCAAGGGCCAGGGCGTCGCCAACATCTTCTCCGGCCTGCTCGGCGGCATGGCCGGCTGCGCGATGATTGGCCAGTCGGTGATCAACGTGAAGTCCGGCGGGCGCACGCGGCTGTCGACGCTGATCGCCGGCGCTTTCCTGTTGATCCTGGTGGTCTTCCTCGGCGACTGGGTCTCGCAGATCCCCATGGCTGCGCTGGTGGCGGTAATGATCATGGTGTCGATCGGCACGTTCAGCTGGGAGTCGGTGGTCAATCTGCGCCGTCATCCGATGTCGACCAACATCGTCATGCTGGCCACCGTGGCCGTGGTGGTCACGACCCACAACCTGGCGATCGGCGTCTTGGTCGGCGTGCTGCTGGCGTCGCTGTTCTTCGCCAACAAGGTGGGGCAGATCCTCTACATCGGGAGTCGCATGGACGACGACGGCAAGACACGCAACTATGATGTGGTCGGCCAGGTGTTCTTCGCTTCCTCGACCCGCTTCAATGCCGGATTCGATTTCAAGGAGGCGGTCGAGCGCGTGACGATCGATGTCTCCCGTGCCCACTTCTGGGATATCACGGCGGTCGAGGCACTGGACAACGTGGTGATCAAGTTCCGTCGCGAGGGGGCCGAGGTCGAAGTGGTGGGCATGAACCAGGCCAGCGCCACCCTGGTCGATCGTTTCGGAGTACACGACAAGCCGGATGCGGTGGAAAAGCTGATGGGGCACTAGACTTTGGCCACGAGCCACGAGCCACGAGCCACGAGCCACGAGCCACGAGCCACGGGCCACGGGCCACGGGCCACGAGCCACGAGCCACGAGCCACGAGCCACGAATACGGATGTCAATCGATCTCGAATCGTGCGATGCCTATCCGGCAGACGATAGTGCAGAGGAGAACGCCATGAGTGAACGTCAGGTTCTGGCCTGCATCGACGACTCCCGCCACGCTTTTGCGGTCTGCGCCGCGGCTGCCTGGGCCGCCGAGCGCATCGGCGCGCCGCTCGAGTTGATGCATGTGCTGAGCAGGGCGCCAAGTCCTGGCGTCACCGATGCCAGTGGGCAGATCGGGCTCGGCAGTCGTGAGCATCTGCGCGAGCAGCTCACCGAACTCGACGAGCGGCGCGCCAAGATTGCCCAGCAGCATGGCCGCGAGTTGCTCGAGTCGGCACGGGCCCAGGCCGAGCGCCTGGCGCCGGGGACCACGGTTTCGACCGCGCTGCGACACGGCGAACTGCTCGAGTCGCTGATGGAACGCGAGTCCCAGACACGCCTGGTGGTGCTGGGCAAGCGCGGCGAATCCGCCGACGAAGCCCTCGAGCACCTGGGCAGCAATCTGGAACGGGTCGTGCGCACGCTGCACACCCCGATTCTGGTGACCCCGCCCGAGTTCCAGCCGCCCACGAGGCTATTGCTGGCGTTCGATGGCGGCCGGACGACCCGCAAGGGGGTCGAGATGATCGCCGCCAGCCCGCTGCTCAATGGCCTGGTCTGCCACGTGGTCATGATCGGCGCCGGTACCGACGACCAGCGGGCCCAGCTCGAGTGGGCGCTGGAGCGGCTGCGGCAGGGCCATGTCGACGCCCAGGGCGCTATCCTGGCGGGGGACGTGGACGAAGTGCTCGCCGACTACGCGGATCACCAAGGGGTCGACCTTACGATCATGGGGGCCTACGGCCACTCGCGGATTCGTCATCTGCTGGTCGGCAGCACCACCACCGCCATGCTGCGACACGCGCGGACCGCAACGCTTATACTGCGCTGACCGACCACCACGGCGGATCACCGCCGCCGTGGTGCATTCATTGCCACTGGCGCTACCCGCCGCCTCGACAGGAGTGATTCCATGACCATCCAGCGCCACGATCCGCAGACCCGCATGAGCCGGGCGGTGATCCACAACGGCGTCGCCTATCTCTGCGGCCAGGTGGCGGGCCCCGAAGCCCGTGAGGGAGATATCACCGCCCAGACGTTGAGCATGCTCTCCCGCGTCGAGGCGCTGCTGGAAGAGATCGGTTCGGATCGGGAGCATCTCCTCTCCGCCACCCTCTATCTGGCTGACGGCGACGATTTCGCGGCGATGAATGCGGTCTGGGATGCCTGGATTCCCGAGGGTCATGCGCCAGCGCGTACCTGTATCACGGCACCGATGCCGGCCCAGGCGTTGCGGGTGGAGATCACCCTGACAGCCGCGATCAAGTAGCGCGGCGGTCAGGCGTCGTCGCGGGAGGGCGGTGCCGGCTGGTGTTGCAGAAAGCGCGACAGCCGGTCCGCCTGGCTCTCGCCGACCTGGCACAGCTGCCAGGCGATCTCGGCGTACTGCATCAGCGTGGGCAGCATCAGCTGCAGCCGGTGAGTGTCGTTCTGGTGTCGTTCGGCCTCGGCATCGAGCCACTCGAAGAGCCTGGCCAGGCGGGTGTAATTGACGTCGCCGCGACCCCGGTTGCCGCGCAATGCATCGATCGCCAGGCAGCGCATCACGCTGCGCTTGTTGGGGTCGAGGCTCTCCTTGTCGAGTAGCGCCTCGGCGTGCTGCACGAACTGCCCCATCAACTGCGACAGCTCCGCCGCTTCCAGTTGGCGCCGAACCGCATCCTGGCTTTCGATCAGCGCCTGCTGCTGGCGAGTCAGCCCTCTGACCAGGACCACCAACTGCACGCAGAGCCAGCCGGCCAGCACCAGGGTCAGCAGATAGATGCCCAGCGGCGCCAGCGCCTCGGCCGGCAGTGGCCAGCGAAGTTCGCTGGCCAGCACGCCGCCCGCGGCCAGCGCCAGTAGCACGATGATGATCAGGGCGATGGAAATGCCGGATTTCATGCCGATGTCCAATCAGGGAGAGTCGTTGCTGCCATGGCGCTTTATCGGCACGGGATCGCTGTTTCTTGAGCACACGCTAAAGTAGCGCCCTGGCCGCGCTTAGATCATGCCGCCATTCACCGCGATCACCTGGCGGGTGATGTAGCCGGCGTCCCGCGAGCACAGGAAACTGACGGTGCCAGCGACCTCCTCGGCCGATCCGGTGCGCTGCATGGGGATCAGCTTGCGAACCTCCTCCTTCGGCAGCGCTTCGGTCATCTCGGTCTCGATCCAGCCCGGTGCAACGCAATTGACCGTGATCCGACGCTTGGCCAGCTCGACGGCGAGCGCCTTGCTGGCGCCGATGATCCCCGCCTTGGCGGCGCTGTAGTTGACCTGGCCGCGGTTGCCCGTCAATCCGGACATCGACGAGAGCGCGACGATACGACCGGGCCGGCGACGCTGGATCATCGGCATGACCAGCGGATGCAGGACATTGTAGAAACCGTCGAGGTTGGTCCGCAGCACGCTGTCCCACTCCTCGCCCGCGAGGGCCGGGAAAGGCCGGTCCGCGGTGATGCCAGCGTTGCAGATCACGCCGTAATAGCAGCCGTGTTCAGTGATGTCCGCCTCCAGCACTGCCTGGACCGTCTCCCGCGCCGTCACGTCGAAATGGATCACGCGGGCGCGGCGGCCCTCGGCTTCGATCCCGGCTCGGACCGCCTCGATATCGTCGCCCGGGCGGCGGCAGTGCAGTACCAGGTCGAAGCCGTCGCGGGCCAGGCGTGTGGCGATCGCCTTGCCGATGCCGCGATTGGCGCCGGTGACCAGAATCGTCTCGGGATGTTGATGTTCCATGAAGCCTCGGTAGCAGAACGGCGAATGGGTGGGTCGGGAGCTCAGGCGTCGCCCGGCGTCGGCATCGAATCGGGGCGATAGAGCGTCAGGCTGCCGTGAGCCAGCGGTGGTTCGCCAGTCTCGGCCCGGCGCAACTCGCCGCTGACCTGGGTAATGCCGTTGTCGGCGACGAAGTCGACGGTGATCGTTACCTGGATTCGCTGATCGAAGGCGAAGACGGGTACCCGGGCCTGGTAACGTCTGGCCCCGAGCAGCAGTCCGGGCGCCGGTGTGGCGGTCGAGCCGGAGGCCCGGAAGCCGGCCCAGGCGGCAACGGTCTGGGCCAGCCATTCGACCCCGACCCAGGCGGGGATGCCGTCGGTCTCGGCGAACAGGTCGTCGTGCCGCGTCCACGTCTCGGCGGTGGCGCCACCGTCGCTGGCGGCGATCAGCCGGGTCAGCAGGCACATGCGCCTGGCGTGCGGTATCAAGGGCTCGACGGCGCAGGGCAGGCTAGCCGCAATGGATGGATTCAAGATGGCAATCGCTCTCCGTCTTCGCGTCTCGTCATTCGGTTGGATGGTCCAGCGTCAGTAGCAGGCTGGCATTGTTGCCGCCGAAGGCGAAGCTGTTGCTCAGCGCCCGGCGCGGCCGGCGTTCTGGTGTTGCCCCGGTCGTCACCAGAGGGAGCGGAGGAAGCTCCGGATCGTAGGTGCCGTCGAAACGGTGTGCCGGCAACCGCCCCTGGGCGAGTGCCAGCCAGCAGAAAGCGGCTTCCAGGGCCCCCGCGGCGCCAAGCGTGTGTCCCGTCAATCCCTTGGTCGAGCTGCAGGCCGGCGGGGTGGGAAACAGCATCGTCACGGCCGCGGCCTCCATGCTGTCGTTGAGCGCCGTGCCGGTGCCGTGCAGGTTGAGGTAGTCGATCTCGGACGCGTCGAGCCCGGCCATCGCCAGCGCCTGACGCATCGCTTCCGCTGCGCCACTGCCATCCGGGCGGGGTGCGGAGATGTGGTGAGCGTCGACGCTCTCGCCAACGCCGGCGAGCTGGATACCGCCGCTCTCGGGCGTCACCACGAACAGGGCCGCCGCTTCGCCGAGATTGATTCCGTCGCGATGCCGGGAGAAGGGCTGACAGGGATTGTCGCTGACGGCTTCCAGGCTCAGGAATCCATTGACCGTGAGACGACACAGGCTATCGGCGCCGCCGGCGATCACCGCATCGCACTGGCCACTCTTGAGCAGGCGCCTGGCGCTGGCCAGCGCTCTGGCGCTGGAGCTGCAGGCCGTCGACAGGGTGTAGCAGGGGCCGGTGATACCCAGACGCTCCGCGAGGAAGCGCGCCGGTGCGCCCAGCTCCTGGCGCGCGTAAGCGAAATCCTCCGGCAGCGGGCCCTCTCGGCCGCTCTTCGCCAATGCCGCCTCGGTCTCGCCGATGCCGGACGTGCTGCTGCCGATGACCACCCCGATCCGATCTCCCGGCACCGCGGACAACAGGGCTTCCAGTTCGTCGCCGAGGCGAGCCAGGGCGAGCGCCAGCAGCCGGTTGTTGCGGCTGCGATGGTCCTTGGGCCAGTGGCTGTCGTCGGGGAGTTCACTGGCGACCTGTCCTAGCGGCAGCGGACGGCCCGGGGTGAAGACGTCGCTGGTGGTCAGGCCGCGCTGGCCCGAGAACAGGGCGCGGCCGATCGTGTCCAGATCGTCGCCCAGCGAGCAGACCACGCCGGGGCGGGACAGGCGGCAAGAAGAAGCACTCATGAATCATCGTTCTCCTGCATCGGGTCGATCGTCAAGCGGTAGTGGCCCTGGCGGTCGTCCAGCATCAGTGTCTCGGCGCGATCGCGCGCCGGCACCGGCGTGATGCGGGCGATCAATCGCCCCCGATAGGTGATGTCGCGACTCGCCGCGCTGTCGACGACCTGCCAGGCGCTTCCCGCGAAGGCCTCGTGCAAGGCATCGAGAGGCCACAGGCTCCACTCCAGACGGGACGCCAGCCACTCTGGCGGTATCGGCAGCGGGGGTTCGCCCGGCGCATCGCCCGCCTCGAAGCGGGCGCCGTCGGCGTCGCGAACCAGCGTCGTCAGGCGCTGGCCGTAGGGCGTCACCAGCACCGCACGCAGGTGCTCCGGATCGATCCGGATGAACGCGATCAAGGTCCGGGCTTCGCCCTCATCCGGTTCGAAGGTGAGCTGGCTCTTCAGCGTGTCGGTCGTGGTGGCGGCGGCCAGTGGCGGCGGCGGCGACACCGGCGGACTCAAGCTGCAGGCGGACAGGGCGAACGCCAGGCACAGTGGCAGCAGGGGAAAGATGCGCCTCATCGTTCGGTCTCCGGCGACAGGCCGGGATCCGGCTGACGCGCATTGGCCGTCCCGGTCCCCGGCGCCCTCGATGCCGCCTGGCTCTCGCAGATGGCGGCCAGCGTGTCGATATGCCGGGCCGAGTCGGTGGCGAACGGGTTGCGACGGTCCCAGGCGTAGCCGGCCAGAATGGCACTGATGCGCTCCTTGATGTCGCGGGGCGCGTCGGCGTGGAAGATGATCGTCTGGAGTCGGCCGTCGTACCACGCATCGACGAAGGCGCGAAATGTCTCGACGCCCTCGCGCAGCGGCTGCTCGAACTGGCCCTGCCAGTCGATCGTCTCGCCGGCCAGCTGGCGATCCACCAGCGGTGCCGCCAGACTCGCGGATTTCAGCGCAATGGTGACACCGGAAGAGAACACCGGGTCCAGGAACTCGCCAGCGTTGCCCAGCAGCACATGACCGACGCCGTGCAGCCGGGTGACATCGGCGGAATATCCGCGGAGCTCGCCGACCGGGCGGGTCGGCCGCGCACCCTCCAGGAGCTGGCGGAAACGGGGTTCGGCGTCGATCAGCGCCTGCCAGCGTGTCTCGGGCGAGTGGCCGTAGGCGTCTATTCTCGCCGTCTGGCCGACCACGCCCACCGAAGCGCGCTGGTCGCGGAAGGGAATCAGCCAGTACCAGATGCCGGCATCGTCGGGATGAACGCCGATGAGGATCTTGTCGCGATCATGGCTCGGCTCGACCGGGCAGGCCTCGACATGGGTGAACAGCGCGGTGCGGGGAATCTGGCGGGCATCGCGCTCGAGCTCCTCGAGCCGGGCCAGTACACGCCCGTAGCCGCTGGCGTCGACGACGAAGCAGGCGGTCAGGGTGCGGGCATTGCCCGATTCATCGACGACATCGACCTCGGGTCGATCGGGATCGGCGCGGAAGGCGGTGACGGTGATGCCGAATTCGACCTCTGCGCCTTTCGCCCGGGCAGCCTCGATCAGCCGATGATCGAAGTCGGCCCGCTCGACCTGGAAGGTCGTGCCCCAGCCCGGCGTGAATTTCTCGCGGAAGTCGATCGTCGTGCTCTCGCCGCCGCGGGTGAACGCGGCACCGTTCTTGGGTTGATAGCCGGCGGCCTGGACGGCCTCGAGGAGGCCGGCCTCTTCGAGATGGCCCATGCACTGCGGCAGCAGGCTCTCGCCGATGGAAAAGCGCGGAAAATGGCTGCGCTCGACCACCAGGACGCGACGGCCGCGGGCGGCCAGCTGTGCCGCGATCGCGGCACCGGCGGGGCCGGCGCCAATCACGATGACCTCGTGGTCGGCTTCAGACACGTTCGCTCTCCCGTGGTGATGTCGTCGAATGGCCAGTTTCCGGGCGTACCCACGGGACCAGTGCCCAGACGCTGGCCAGGCCGATCAGGCAGGTCAGGCCGAGATAGTGCAGCGCGGGTGTGGCGCTGAAGGCCAGCATGCCGAAAGCCAGCAGGCTGGTGAGCGTCGATAGCGTGATCGCCAGCCACGCAGCCGGCTTGCGAGCATGCTCCACGTTGAAGATACCGGCATCCAGCCCGATTCCCAAGATCAGCAGCAGGCCCAATTGGTTGAAGATATTGAGTGGGACGCCGCCGACGGCGAAGGCGGTCAACACGATGAGCGTGGCGCCGAAGGGCGGTACCACCACACGCCAGGCGTGACGTCGATAACGCCACAGCAGTGCCAGCGTCATCAACGCCATGGCCGTTATCACCCAGATGGCGGTGTGGCGGCGGAGTTCGCCGAGCAGGCCGCCGATGCGACTGACGCGGTCGACGTACTTCACTTCCGGCAACGTGTCGGCGAGGGTCGCCAGGGCCGCGCTGGTGCGGTCATCGCGCTCGCCGGAGATCACCACGGTGGCGGCCACCTCGCCGTCACCCGTCTCGCCCAGCCACAGGCGCTGCTGGAGCGAGCCAATCGGTGTCTCGAGCCATTCGGCCAGGGTCAAGGGTGGCGCCTGGTCCAGGCGTGCTCGCGCCTGGTCGGCGACGTTTGCCGGCAAGCCAGCCCGCTCGACCAGTGCGTCCAGCGAGGGGCCGTAGAGCTTGCGTACCCGGGCCAGGTTGGCCTGCTGCTCGGCCATCGTCGGGACCGAGCCTGCCAGCGACTGGTACTCGATCCGGAGCCCGTCGGCAATGGCTCGGTCGAGCGCTCCGTCCAATGTTTCGAGCCGGGCCAGCAGCGCCTGGGTATCCGAGGCCCGAACCAGGAAATAGCGGCTGCCGGTGTCGCGGTCGAGCAGCTGTTGGACACGCTGCTCGTCGTGCATCAGTGCCGCCGGCGAGGGATTGAGCAGTTCCAGACTGTCATCGCTGGTCAGGCGCAGGGCGCAGATGGTCACCAGCACCAGTGCGCCGGCCAGGGCGAGCCACGGCGACAGGCGCCGGCGAGGCTGGCATAGTCGCCACCAGCGTGTCGCCAGGCTGGCGGTGAAAGGGCTGGCGTGGAGCGTGAAGCGGGGCAGCCACAGTACCACGGTGAGCCAGGCGCTGATCAGTCCGAAGGCGGCGAACGCTGCCATCTGGCGTAATCCCGGCATCGGGGTCAGGGCCTGGGCCACATAGGCGATGACACTCGAGATCAGGCCAAGGGTCAGGCTCGGCATCAGCCGACGAAGCCGGAATTGCCTGCCGTCGATGACGCGGTCGCACTGCAGGTGCAGCACATAGTCGACGGCGATACCGATCAGGCTGGCGCCGAACGCCAGGGTCAGCAGGTGCAAACGGCCGAAAATGCCCAGCGTCAACGTCAACGCGAACAGCGAACCGGCCACCAGGGGCAGCATCAGTTGCAGCAACACCCGAGGCGAGCGGAAGACGAAACCGATGATCAGCACCACCCCGAGCAGGGAGGCGGCGCCGATGGTGGACATCTCCCGCTTCGCCTGACGGGCCCCGGCGGCGGCGTGGAATACCAGCCCGGAACGCAGCAGTTGCGCATCGGGATGCTGCTGTTGAAATCGTTCGAGCGTGGCATGCAGCGCATTCTGCATCGGCAGCTCATAGGGGGAACCTTTCAACTCGCCGATCAGCACGCTCCACTGCCGCCCCTCGGCTTCCAGCGTCAGCAGACCGTCGGCGGCGCCGATCGGGCTGCGTGGGAGGCGTGACAGCCAGGCATCGAGCAGTCCGAAGGGGTCGGCGACGGGCTCGGGTCGCGCCGTCGGCGAGAACAGCCGGCGCAGCGCCGGCTCGATCAGCGCGCTGCCGCCATCGGCGTCGATGGCCTGCTGCCACTGCGGCGTCAGCAGGCGGTAGCGCCACTGCCCCATCCAGCCGTGCGGATCGGCGTCGGCCAGATCGAGCTCGCGCCAGTCGATGCCGGCCAGCTGGCCCTCGTCGACCAGCTGCTGCAACGCCTGGCCCAGCGCCTGCGTCGTCGCCACGCGGTCGTCATCGCCGAGCAGCAGCAGGAAGCGATTCTCGAAACCGCGCCCCAGCTCGCGGTCCGCCTGCTCGACCAGTGGCGCCTGCCGGTCGGCCGGCAGCAGGGCGGTGAGATCGGTATCGGCAGGAAGGCCCTGACGCAGCATCCAGCCCAGCCAGACGGCACAGAGCGCCAGCACCGCCAGCCAGAGCCAGCCGAGTCGACGGTAGCTGCTGCCGGTCATGAATCGTTCAGCGGGTGCTGGTCGAATAGCCGGACCTTCAACCGATCGCCGTCGGGGGTGCGCATGTCGAGATGATCAATGGTGTCGGAACCCTGCAGCGTGATCTCGGCGATGCGCTCGCGCAGTGCGGGCTCTCTCGGGGTCAGCGCGACCTGCCAGTCATCCTGGTCGCCGGACAGCGCCAGCGTGAAGCGGGACTCCAGCGCCTGCCAGTTGCCTTCCAGCAGCTGCAGGAACAGCTGGGCGACCTGCTCGCCGCCGGGAGGCGCGTTCTCGCCGCTGCCATCGGTTATCGCCTGCGGCGTCAGCTCGATCCGCTCCTCGACCGGTTTTTCGAGTTGCCAGACGACGCGCTTGCCGCGCTCGAACAGGAAGGTGCCCTGGCTGGAGAGCGAACTGTCGAGATCCGCCAGTTCGCGCTGCTGCTCGAAGCTGCCCGCCAGCGAGGGCGTGGCGGCGAGCCGCCGTTGCAGGTCGTCCAGATCGAAGGCCTGGGCGCTCAGCGGCACCAACAGCAGCAAGGTGATCCACCATCGACGAAACGGCATGGTCGTGTCCTCGGGGTATCGCGTGTCGGGAATCGCCCGGTCAGATGACGGGGCGCTCGTCCTCTTGGTCGGGCTTGGCGGCGTGGGCATCCTCGCAGTCGAGCCAGAAGGGGAAGAAGTTGAACCACTGCAAGGGGGTCTTCTCGCACTGCCGCGTCAGCCAGTCGACGTAGCGTCCCATGGCTCTCTCTATCCATGCCGCCCGGTCTCGCCGGCTCAACGCGCTGGTATCGTCGAAGTGGTCGAAGTCGATGCGGTAGCTGGTCGCTTCGCGAAAGCAGCCGATGGTGTAGACCGGGCAGCGCAGCAGGCTCGCCAGCCAGAACGGGCCTTCCGGGAAACGCGCCGGATGGCCCAGGAAGGGAAGCGTGCGGGCGCGTCCGCTATCGCTGATCGGCACACGATCCGCGGCGATCACCACGAACCCGCCTTCCGCGATCCGACGCCCCAGCCTCATCGCCGTCGATGGCGTGATCTCGCTGACCTCGATGATCTCGGGCGGGTTCTCGCGGTGGGTCGAGCGCGCCAGGACCTCGTCGAACTGCTGCGCGTTGCGTGTGTGCATCAGCAGGGTCGCGCGGAAGTCCTCCTGCATGTCGCTCATGGCGGTGCAGATCTCCATGTTGCCGACATGGGAGACGAGCATGATGCCGCCACGGCCGCTTTCGACCGCCTGGCGAAACCGCTCCCGCGTATCGCCCTCGAAACTGAGCGCCGGCGGGATGCCGCTCCAGGCGTCGATCTTGTCCATCAGGCTCTGCCCGAAGCTGCGGAAGTGGCGCAGACTCAGCCAGGTCAGATGGCTGGGCGCCTGGCCGTAGCGGTGCCGCCACAGCCGGGTAAGGTAGGTGTGGGAGGCGCGCCGATGCAGGCCGTGGGCAATATAGTAGTAGACGATCACCAGCAGCAGCATGAACTGGAACGGTAGCCGTCCCAGCTTGCGCCGGATCCAGACCATGGCGCGAACCCCGCCGGCAGTGCCGGTCTCGCGAATTCTCGACCAGTGATTGGGATTGCTGCTGATCGGGGTCATGAGAGGCGTTCCTGGCGGCGGCTCAAGAGATCGGGGAGGCGTCTGAGCATGCCGAGCACCAGACGCAGATGCATGCGGGCGAGCAGCACGTTGTCCCGCCATAGCTGGAAGTGGGAGACGCCGTCGATGGGGTAGCGGACGCGGACGGGCAGGTTGGCGACGCGCCCGCCCTGCCAGTGCCAGCGTACCGGAAGCTCGCTGTCGAACTCCATGCGATCGCCGCAGGGGTGCTCGGCAACCAGCCGGTTGACGGCGGCGACGGGGTAGAGCTTGACCCCGCACATGGTGTCGCGAAGCTCGAACGACAGCGTCGCCAGCCAGACCAGCGAATGGGTGATGTAGCGGGAGTAGAAGCGGTGCCGAGGCACGCTGGCGTCGAATCGCGGGTAGCCGAGCCGCAGGACCTCGTCGTCGGCGCGGAGCCCCTCGACGAAGGGCGGCAGGTCGGCCGCTTCGTGCTGGCCATCCGCATCCACCTGCAGTACGTGGGTCAGCCCGCGCTCGGCGGCTCGTGCCAGGCCCGCCCGCACCGCCGCACCCTTGCCCCGGTTGACGGCCAGCCTGACCAGATCCACCGTCTCGGCCTCTGCCAGGGCGTCCAGCACCCCGGCACAGTGCGCGTCGCTGCCGTCATCGACCAGGATGACCGGCAACTTCAGCAGCGCCAGTCGCGCCAGGGTCTGGCCGACCGCCTCGGCGTGATTGTAGACCGGCACCAGGACCGCGATGCGGGCGCTGTTCTCTTGCGACATTCTTCAACTCTCCCGCGCTTGCCGATGGATCAGGGCGACCCGTCCCGTTACATGTTTCCCGCGCTGGCTCTCGCCTTCGAGGCGCAGGCTCTCGGTCCCGTCGCTCCGACGGTGGTCCAGGCTCATTTCGAAGCGGTCGCCGGGCAGTAGCGGCTGGGGGAATCGCAGCCGCTCGAGGCTCTCGAACTCGCCATTCAACGTGAACAGGCGGCGCGCCTGCTGCATCGCCCAGTGCATCAGGGCGATGCCGGGCACTACCGGCTGGCCGTCGAAGTGGCCGTCCACGTAGGCGCAATGCTCCGGGACCTCCAGCGTGATCCGCCAGCCGTTCTCGTGAAGCTGTTCACCCAGCCAGCGCGGCGCGCGCCGGTCCTCGAGATCGAGGAACAGGCGCTGCCGGATCTCCGCGCTCAACTTGCCCTGACTATTGGTCGGCCAGGAGGCGACGAAACGCCAGTAGCGAGGCAGCACCGGCGTTTCGAAATGGGCGGCGAGTTCCCGGCGCAGCCGCTTCACCGTATCGCGATGCTGGCGATGATCGTGGGGGATATCGTTCGGCGAGAGCTGAACGATGGCGGCGAGGCGAAGGTCGCGGCGTTGCAGCGTCAGGGTCTGCGCCCGCTCGACGCCGGGGAGCGCGCTCAGGGCCCGGTCCATGGCCGTCAGCGAGATCCGTTTGCCACCGATCTTGACGATCCGGTCGGCGCGCCCCAGCAGTTCGAAGCCCTGTTGCGTCCGCGCGATAAGATCGGCCTGACGTTGCCACTGATCCGGGGTCTCAAGATGACGCGAGCGCAGCCATAGACGATGGTCTTCGTCGTGGCTCACCTCGACGCCGGGCAGCGCGGTCCAGTCGGGGGCTTGCTGCTGGACGCGCCAAGCGATGCCGCCGGTCTCGGAGCTGCCGTACACCTCGTGAACGGAGTGGCCGAGACGCTCGTGGACCCGGTCGCTGGCGTCCTTGGAGAGCGGTGCTCCCGAGCTATAGATCGTTGCCAGCGCCGCGCTGACCGGCTTCCAGTCGAGCGCTTCCGGGAGCCGGGACAGCGCCGGTGGCGCACTGACGAGAATCATCCGCTTGCCGGTCGCCTGGCACTGCTGCAACCAGGTGTAGAGGGTTTCCGGGTAACGACAGGGTCGGGCCGAGAAGGGGCTGTTCTCGCACAGCGGACGCAGGATCGAGAACAGCAGGCCGTAGATGTGCTGATGACTGACCTGGCTGACGACCAGTCGGCCCGACAGCGGCCAGAGCGAGGCCTGGGTGGCGAGTTCGGCATCCAACTGGTCGAAACGTTTGTCCAGCCGCTGTGGCTCGCCGCTGGAGCCGGACGTGTAGAGCGAGACGGCGATAGCGGGTAGCGGGCGCGAGTGCCACTGGGGCGGGTGGTCAGGGGGGCTTCCCGTCCGCCCGCTCTTGCGACCCGGCTCGGTGGGCCCTAGCGCCACGCCCGCCTCATCCAGCGCCGATAGCGTCTTCGGTTGGTTGTCTGCCGGGAGCACGACGCGATCGCCGCGCTCCCAGATCGCGATCAGGGCGGCACTGAATTCGATCGGGTCCGGCTCGAACAGGCGCCAGCTTCCACTCGTGTTGGGCGTCTCGAGCAGGCGCTGCTGCCATGCCCCGATACGCGCATGCCATTCGGGCGCGGTCAACCAGCGCGATGGCGTATCCGCTTCTGGTGGGATCCAGGCGATGGCGTCCGTCGTCGCGCGGTCACGCCATGGCCGGTCGGCGAGTCTACGAAACGTCATGGGACGCCTTGTCTTGAGATTTCATGGCCGCTTCCGCTCGCCTTTTGACCCGCTGGCGCAAGCACCACTCCCCCAGGAACATGGCCAGCATCAGGCCGTAGACGATGCCGCCGTTGTACCAGGCCCAGACCTCGAGGTCGGCAAAAATCGCGGTGAACAGGGCAATGGCACCGTTGAGCGAGAAGAAGACGCACCAGGCTTGGGTCACTCGCCGGGTGTAGCGCACGGCGTGAGGGGGCAGATCGGGTTCCTGCCGACGGGCGAACCGCTCGATCAGCGTCGGCGGATGACGCAGGCCGTGGGAAAAGACCAGCAGCAGAGCCACGTTGACCACCACCGGCCATAGTCGCAGGCCGAGTTCTGCGCTGCCGGTCGCCATCAGCAGGACGACCAGCGGCAACAGACCCCATCCCCAGCGTCGTTGCGTCGGCGGCAGTCGCCACCATGCCGCGACGGCCAGCACCACCAGCAGTGGCCAGGCACCGTAGTGCGGCAACAGCCAGTGCACCACCAAAGGCCAGGCAAGACCGAGGATACCCACTGCCAGCCAGAGCAGCCGGCTGCGACCGTGGGTGGGAGTCGACGTGATCACGAGGGCGCCGCCGCCGTCATTTCTGGCGACGCGATTCGACCAGGGCCGCCAAACTCTTCAGATTGGCGAAATGCTGGCGGGAGGACTCCGCCTCGGATTCCAGGGTGATGCCGTAGCGCTTCTGTAGCGCGAGGCCCAGTTCCAGCGCGTCGATGGAGTCGAGGCCCAGACCTTCGACGAACAGCGGTTCGTTGGGATCGATGTCTTCCGGTGTGACGTCCTCGAGCTCCAGGGTCTCGATGATCATCTCCTTGAGTTCTTGTTCCAGCGCCGTCGTTGTCATCGGTCTTGATCGTCCTTGTGACTCGTTCGTTATCGATTACTGGCGCCCGTCGGGCGCGTTGCCGGTAGCTTGCCGGCCGGTTGCGGCGATCATCCCGTCGCCAAAACGGGTTGCCGCGGGGGGCGGATCATGACCGAACCGGCTCGAGTTGCCAACCGCGTCGGCTGATGGCGCATGCGATTCGTTGGCGACTGCCCATCAGCCAGTCGATGATGTCCAGGGGCTGCAAGGTCGAGTCGCCTGTCGGGTTCATCGTCTCGACCAGGCGCTGGGCGTCTCCAGTTGGCTGGCTGCCGACCCGAAGGGCAACGGCAGCGGAGAGCGACGCGGGGGCGTAGGCGGCGAATCGCTGGGGAACGGGCTGGTCACTGAAGACGAGCAGCAGGCTCGACTGGCCGTCGGCGAGGTAGCCGTGGGTTTCCGCGATCAGCGCGGCCCACTCGCTGCCGCTTGCGGCTATCGCCTGCTGGCTGCACCGGTTGCCACTGGCGATGGAGTAGACGCCGGCCGTGGCGTTGTGAACCGACAGGCCAAAGCGTGCCGGCGAGAGAGGTTCGCCTTCATTGAGGCCGTACAGCATTTCCAGCGTGCGCTCACCATCGCCATGGCGCGAGGCGTGCAGCACGATGCGATTCGTTTCGGGATCCAGCGTGGCGAGCATGTCGCAGACGGCTCGCCCGATCAGATTGAGGCGACGACGTAGCATCGCGGGAACGGCCTTGCCGGCAGGTTTGTCCTGGGTGTCGAGTCGAGACTCCCCCGCGGCCTCGCGGTGAGGCGTCCAGGCTCGCCAATCCTGTAGGTAAAGATCCGTCATGAGGTTCTTTTAACGGTCCGTATCGTAACAATTCTACGCATCATAACGGAAAACCGGGCCAGCGCCGTGCAAGCTTTGTGGATTCCGAAGGGGGCATCGCCGTCCCGGTGGGAGCGTCTAAGCGCCGAACCGGAGTCCGGCGCACCCTCGGGAGGACGATCCCTCAGGCCCGACAAGCCTACCGTCGCTCTCCGAGGAAAGACTTGATGCAGGTTAAGTCTCGACTTGGGCGAGAGGTAAAAAGCGCGCGGAATCCGGTATATCCGATCAAGCAGGGAGACGGTAGTCGTGTACTGAAGCTTTACAGCGAAATCGAGAAGGCCTGCTTCTGCCCCGCCCACTTCAGAGTTGATGAACCCGTGTCGAGGGGTAAGCGGGATGCCGAGCAGGAGGCGAGGAGTGCCGAGGCGGCGGGTTTGACCGTGACCGATCTGCGCACGGCGCGCTGCCGCATGGTGTTTCACGATGTAGGGGCGGTTGTCTGGATCCTGCGGAAGTGCGTCTGGTGGGTGCCGGATTTCTCCGTGAGCCGGTACAGGCCTCTCTTGTGTCGGCTGGACGCGGATATGCGCCAAGGCAACCCCTTCGTGGCGCACTCCACGCGTCACCTGATCGAAGCGCGTCGTTGAGCCGGAGAGACTACCGGCTACAGGGATCGTCCAGAGGCACCTCGCGAGGCCGGAAGCGGCGGGAGATGGCGTCGATGGCGATGTTGAGCACGGCGGTGACCAGCAGCAGGAAAAAGGCCTGATCGAACATCAGGTACTGAAAGGCGGAGTCGATGTAGAAACCCAGGGTCGCGACGCCTAGCATCCCGAGCAGGGCGGTCTCCCGCATGATGACCTCCGCGCGGTAGCAGACCAGTGCCAGCAGGTTGGGGTAGAGACGGGGCAGCAGTTCGTAGGCGTAACGCCCGGATGCCGGCAGGTCGGGCATGCCCAGGGTCAGGCCGTCGGCGTGACGCGCGACCAGGAACGCGATCAGGGCACCGTTGTGCAGGGCGAGCGCCAGCCATGCCGGCAGCATCGATGGCCCCAGCATCAGCAGGAGGATAAAGGCCAGCATCAGTTCCGGCGTCGAACGCATGACGACCAGTAGCATCCGACCGCCGAATCCCAGCCAGGGGCGACCGAAATGGCGACTGGCCAGCGGCCACAGCAGCAGCGCCAGCAGCAGGCTGCCGACGGTACCCATGAGCGCCAGCAGCAGCGTGTTGCCGACCGCTGGCAGCAGTTCCGGTAGCCCGGCCAGCCAGGCGCCCAGACCGGGCAGGTCACCCTCAAGCAACGGTGATGGCCACAGGTCGTGGCTGACGAAACGCCACAGCAGCTCGCCATCGACATCCGGCCATGGGCCGAGGAAGAACAAGGCGCCGATCAGTAGCGGTACCAGCAGGCGGCGGTGCCCCCACCAGTGCAAGGTGGCGACGAGCGCATAGAAGATCCAGAGCAGCGCGCCGGCTTCGCCGAACCGTCCCTCGCGAAAGGCGCTCTCCAGGTAGAACCCGAGCGTCGGCAGGCCGACGAAACCGAGCAGCACGCTGGCGCGCATGGCGCACTCGAAGCGGTAGCGGGTGTAGCTGGCGAGTCGCTCCCAGACCAGCGGCAGTTCGGCGTAGAGGAAGCGTGACAACCGATCGACCCCGCTGGGCAGGGCGTCACCCGGCGCCCTGGGCGTGAGTTCCAGAATCTCCGCGTAGACCTTGGCGAAGATACCGGCATAAGGAATGGCCAGCGCGGCCAGGGCGGTGACCGCGGACAGGCCGAAGACCTGGAGGAACAGCAGTGCCCAGAACAGCTCGTGAATGGCGCGAACGAACGCACAGAAGCTCCGCACCAGTCTCGAGCGATGAAACAGCAGTGCCAGCGGAAAACCGAGTATCGCGCCGATGAACGTGCCCCACAGCGCGACACTCACGGTCAGGGCGATGGCGCGCAGCGGACTCTCCAGCGCCATGAAGTCGGGCCAGGCGAAACCCACGGCCATTCGCCACAGTTCGCCCCACGGATCGACCGTAATGATTCGCAGGTCGGCGAGGGGCAGCAGCAGCAGACACAGGAGTATCAGCGCCAGCGAACGGCGCGCCAGCGTCAGGCCGGGACTGCGTCCCCGCAGCAGGCCGGGGGCTGGACTCATGTCGATGCGGCGACTCCAGCGTCGTGGTGCGATGGCCCGGCATCCGGGTAGAGGGCGTCGAGGCTCGCCAGTGTCAGCTCGCGGGTGGGGGCGTCCAGCACCACCTGAGCGTCTCGCAGCCCAATGACGCGATCGAAGTGGTCGAGCGCCAGCCGGTGCTGATGCAGCGCGATGATGCAGGTTGGATGGCGCGCCTGGATGCACTCCAGCAGCCGCCTCGCCTGGTGGGGATCGACGCTGGCCAGCGGCTCGTCGCCGAGAAAGACGCTGCGCTGCTGGTACAAGGCCCTGGCGATCGCCACCCGCTGGCGCTGGCCGCCGGAAAGCTGCTCCACCGGACGACGAAGCAGGCCCTCCAGGCCCAGTTCACCAACCAGCTGCTCGATCTCCTTCCAGGCGTCGCGCCGGGGCTTTAGAAGATTGATCAGGTTGGTCAGCGCCCGGTGTCGCTCCAGGCGCCCCATATAGACGTTGTGATAGACCGAAAGCAGCGGCACCAGGCCGTGACCCTGCGGGCACCAGGCGGCAGCGTGGTCCAGCCGGCGCCGGATTTCGGCCAGCAGGGTGGACTTGCCGGCACCGCTCTGGCCCAGCAGGGCCACGCGCTCGCCGGCTTCGAAGGTCAACGACAGGTCGGGCAGCACCACTTGCGTCCCGTGCCCCAGGTCGACCCTGTCCAGCGCCAGTAACGACATCGTTGTCAGCGCAGCAGGCCGATGGATTTCCCTACCGCCTCGATCGGGGCGTAGTCGTCGTTGCTGGCCGGGATGAAGCCCGAGCGCGGGAAGCTCTCCAGCAGGGCGGGGTCGGTCATGTCTAGCAGGGCCTGCTGCACCTTCTGGGTGAATCCCTCGCCGTAACGCTCGTCGGCGTCGCCACGCAGGGTCCACTGGTAGTCCGGATAGGTCGGTGATTCCCAGATCACTTCGACCTTGTCGGTGTCGACGCGGCTATCCTCGACGGCGGCTTCCCACACGGTGAAGTTCACCGCGCCGATGTCGTAGGTGCCGGACTCGACCAGCGCGATGGTACGGGTGTGGTCGCCGGAGAAACCGACGCGGGAGAAGAGCTGGTCGGGGGCTTCATCGAAGCGCTGGCGGATGAAGTGCTCCGGCATCAAGCGGCCCGATGTCGATGTCTTGGCGCCGAAGGTGAACGAGTGTCCGGCGACCGAGTCGGGAAGCTCGTCCTGATTCGGTTCGATACCGGTTGCGGTATTGGCGATGAAATAGCTGCGGAACTCCGCATCCTCTGCCCCCTGGGCGATGGCTTTCGAGCCCGGTACCAGTTGCCGGGCCTGCACGCCCGACAGTCCCCCGAACCACGCCAGTTGGACCTGGTCGTTGCGGAAGGCGGTGACCGCGGCGCCGTAAGAGGTGACGGGGACGTACTCGACATCGACCCCGAGCTTGTCCGAGAGATAGTCGGCGACCTTGGAGAAGCGCTCGACCAGGCGTGACTGGTCCTCGTCCGGAATGGCGGTGAAGCGGAAGGTGTCGGCGGCATTGGCGGTCGAGCAGACCATTGTCAGGACCAGGGCGAACATCCAGCGCATGAGCGGCGACCTCGGGTGAGTGAGAAGACGCACATGATAACCGCAATGTGGCACCGGGATTAATCGGCGTGGTCGTAGGAAATGACCGATCCGCCTAAGCCGCAGCAACGGCTGGCGTCATCCCTCCTTCGGCGGGAACTTGGTCGGACGCAGGCTTTCCTTGATGGTCCTGAGGTGTGGCAGGAAGGACTCGCCTCGGCGCAGCGTCACGCCCGTCGCCAGTACGTCGATCAGCGCCATGTGGATCATGCGCGAACTCATCGGCATGTAGACTTCGGTGTCCTCCGGCAGGTCGACCGGGAGGATGTCGGTGCAGACGCTGGCCAGCGGCGACCCGTCGCGAGTGATGCCGATGACCAGGGCGCCGCTTTCGCGGGCGACCTGAGCCACCTCGACCAGGTCGCGGGTCCTGCCGGTGTAGGAGATGACGACGATGACGTCACCGGTGTGCGACGCCGCGGCGATCATCCGCTGCATCAGCACGTCATTGTAGGCGCCGACCGGCAGATTGAAGCGGAAGAACTTGTTCTGGGCGTCGAAGGCCGCCGGCGCCGATGCGCCCAGCGCGAAGAAATGGATCTGACGCGCCTGGGAGAGATGGTCGACGACGCGCTCGATGCGCTTGGGGTCGACGCCGCGACGGATCTCGTCCAGCGCCGCGATGGTCGCACCGATGATCTTGTCGGTGTAGGCGGCGGCGTCGTCGTCACTTTCGACGCTGCGGCTGACGTAGGGGGTGCCGCCTGCCAGGCTTTGCGCCAACTGGATCTTGAAGTCCGGGTAGCCCTTGGTCTCGAAATTGCGACAGAAACGGTTGACCGTGGGTTCGCTCACCGTGGCAGCCTGTGCCAGAGTGGCTATGCTCATGCCAATCGCCGCATTGGGGTCCTGGAGGATGACGTCGGCAACCTTGCGTTCCGAGCGATTCAGGTCGTCGACCCGCGAACGAATGCGGGCGATGAGATCGTGCATTGCCATGGTTGCGGGGCATCTCCTAACGGCGGAATGATGATTGATTCGTCATACAGGCCCTGCATCCTAGCCTCTGGTGACACCAGCGCCAAGCGGCGAGCGTCGAGGCCGCAGGCGCTCGCTGGCGGCTGGACACGATATAATGGTCTGGTGAGGTAATTTAGTTACGAAGTTGCATGTCAAAAGCCATTCGCATGGCGTATTTTATTCGTAAATTAACGACTCTGGTGGAGGGAGGCAATGACTCGAGAGGCAACGCCCAACGTGGATTTGGCTCTGTTCGGTGCGCTCGGCGACCTGGCGCTGCGCAAGCTTTACCCGGCGCTCTATCACCTGGATCGCGATGGCCTGCTGGGGGCCGACACCCGGATTCTGGGGTTGGCACGACGTGAGCACGACGCCGACAGTTTCCGCAGCGTGGTGCTGGGAATGCTCAAGAAGCGGGTCAAGGCCAAGGAGCTCGAGCAGACCTGCCTGGACCGGTTCCTGGCTCGGCTCGACTACACCCAGCTCGATTTCGATACCGTCGACGGCTACGAGAAGATTCGGGACTGGCACGCCGAGAGTCCGGACTCCCAGTGCCCGCTGACCATCTACCTGGCGGTCCCCGCCAGCATCTACGGGGCGATCTGTGCCAATCTCGAGCAGAGTGGCAGCCTCGATGGCGAGTCGCGGGTCGTGGTCGAGAAGCCGATCGGCTACGATCTCGACTCCTCCCACGAGATCAACGACGCCATCGGCGCAGTCTTCCCCGAGTCGCGCATCTACCGCATGGACCACTACCTGGGCAAGGAGACGGTCCAGAACCTGATCGCACTGCGTTTCGCCAACCCGATGTTCGGCAACCAGTGGAACCAGAGCCAGATCTCCCATGTCGAGATCACCGTGGCCGAACAGGTCGGTATCGAGGGTCGCTGGGGCTATTTCGACAAGGCTGGCCAACTGCGCGACATGGTCCAGAACCATCTCCTGCAATTGCTGACCATGCTCGCCATGGACCCCCCGGCCAATCTCGATGCGGATGCCATCCGTGACGAGAAGGTCAAGGTACTCAAGGCGCTCAAGCCGCTGGAGGGCGAGGATCTCAACCGGCATGTGGTCCGTGGGCAGTATGTCGCCGGTACCATGGAAGGCGAGAGCGTTCCGGGATATCTCGAGGAGGAGGACGCCAACACCTCCAGCACCACGGAAACCTTCGTCGCCATGCGCCTGGAGGTCGCCAACTGGCGCTGGGCCGGCGTGCCGTTCTATCTGCGAACCGGCAAGCGCATGCCGGAAAAGCTGTCGCAGATCGTCATCCACTTCCGTCAGCAACCGCACTACATCTTCGATCCGGATCAGCGCAACCTCGCCGCCAACAAGCTGGTGATCCGTCTCCAGCCGGAGGAGGGCATCGCGCTGCAGGTGTTGACCAAGGATGGCGGTCTCGACAAGGGCATGCGGCTGCGTCCCGGCCCGCTGCACCTGGACTTCAACCACGCCTTTCCCAAGGAGCGGATTCCGGATGCCTACGAGCGTCTGCTGCTCGAGGTGATGAAAGGGCAGCAGTACCTGTTCGTCCGTCGCGACGAGGTCGAGTACGCCTGGAAGTGGGTCGATCAGTTGATCGCCGGCTGGGAAAAGCGGGATATCCCGCCGCGTCGTTATCCGGCCGGATCCTGGGGGCCCGTGGCCTCCATCGCGATGATCACGCAGGATGGTCGTTCCTGGTATGAAGATTACTGAGAGCGCCCGCGAGCAGATCGGCGCGCAGCTGGCCGCCGCCGCCGCCCAGGCACTGACCGAGGACCTGGCCAGCCAGCCTCGCGCGCTGCTGGTCGTCTCCGGCGGCTCGACCCCGCTGCCGTTCCTTCGACGGCTGGCCGAGCAGCCGGTGGCGTGGTCGCGGGTCGATGTCACCCTCGCCGACGAGCGCTGGGTGCACGAGGATCACCCCGACAGCAACGCGCGGCTGGTCCGGGAGACCCTGCTGACCGGGCGGGCCGTGGCGGCGACCTTTCACTCGCTGACCACCACCGATTCCACGCCGGAGCAGGGCGCGGCGACGGTCGCCGCCCGCCTGGCGACACTACCTTGGCCGGCCAGTCTGGTCGTTCTCGGCATGGGCAACGATGGTCATACCGCCTCGCTGTTTCCGGACAGCGGCGAGCTCTCGCTGGCATTGAGTACGGATGACAGCGTCGTGGCCGTGCGGGCGCCCAGCGTCCCGCAGCCGCGCATCACCCTGAGCGCGGCCCGGCTTCACGATGCCCGCCGCCACGCGCTGCATCTGGTCGGCGACGCCAAGAAAGCGGTGCTGGCCCAGGCGCTCAGTGGAGACGATGTCCGTGAACTGCCGATCCGTGCCTTCCTGACCTGCCCCCTTACCCTCTACTGGGCGCCCTGACGCGCCACCCCCGCCTGCTTGAGGGCCGGGTACCCATCAAAGGAGCCATTCCGATATGCGATCCGAATCACAACTGCCGATTTCCCAGACCGATCGCCTCGATGCGATCTGCCGGTCCACGGCGATCATTCCGGTGCTGGTCATCGAGCGTCTCGAACACGCCGTACCGCTGGCGCAGGCGCTGGTCGACGGCGGGCTCGACGTGCTCGAGATCACCTTGCGCACCGACTGTGCGGTCGATGCCATCAAGCGCATTCAGCAGCAGTTGCCCGACGTGACAGTGGGCGCCGGTACGGTACTGAGCATCGATCAATATCGCATCTGCGAGGAGCTCGGTGTCGATTTCGTCGTCACGCCCGGCACGACGCCAGCCCTGTTCGAGCACGGCACTGCCAGTAACGTACCGCTGTTGCCCGGTGTGGCCACGGTTTCCGAGGTCGTCACGGGTTGGGAGTACGGCTATCGCCGCTTCAAGTTCTTCCCGGCGGAAGCCAACGGTGGCGCCAAGGCGCTCAAATCCTTTGGCGGCCCGTTGCCCGAGGCGCTGTTCTGTCCGACCGGCGGGGTGACGGTCGACAACGCCGGCGACTATCTCGCACTGCCCAACGTGATGTGCATCGGCGGTTCCTGGATGGCGCCGAAGTCGCTCGTCGACCAGGAGGACTGGGCTGGCATCACGCGCCTGACTCGGGAGGCGACGCAGCGCTATCCGCGCTGAGACACGGGACGGGCCGATGATTGTCGGTTCGGGCGCGCGTCGACAGCCAGGTGACCTCGTGCTGCTCGAAGGGCTCACGGCTTTTGAGGAATACCCCTCGTCCCCTGACGGCGCCACACTATGCTGTCAGGGGATTCCTCGTCCAGGACTGGAGAGAAGGCATGAGCGAACGTTCTCGAGTGGCGGTGGTGACCGGCACGAGTAGTGGTATCGGCCGTGCGGTAGTGGAGAATCTTGCGAACCAGGGCATCCGCGTGATGGCCGTCGACGCCAATCCGGCCGGCAAGGCCGTGGCGGAAGCCGTGGGTGCCACCTTCTTCGAAGCCGATCTTACCGAGGGTGAGCAGTGCGCCCGGGTGATCGGTACGGCGGTGGAACGTTTCGGCAGCGTCGATATTCTGGTCAATAATGCCGGGATCCAACATGTCGCCGATATCGAGCATTTTCCGCCGGACAAGTGGCGCAAGATCATCGACTTGATGTTGACCGCGCCATTTCTGCTGACCCAGGCCGCATGGCCGCATATGCGCGAAAAGGCGTGGGGGCGGATCATCAATATCGCCTCCATCCATGCCAACGTGGCATCCCCGGGGAAATCGGCCTACGTCAGCGCCAAGCATGGCCTCATCGGTCTGACACGAACAGCCGCGCTGGAAGGTGGCGAGCATGGCATTACCGCCAATGCGATCTGCCCGGCCTACGTGCGCACGCCGCTGGTGGAGCGCCAGATCGCAGACCAGGCGACGCTGAATGGGATGGATGAGTCGGAAGTGATCGAGAAGATCATGCTGAGCGGGGCCGCCATCAAGCGACTCATCGAGCCGGAGGAGGTTGCTGGCGTCGTGGCCTACCTCGCCTCGGACCAGGCCTCTGCCGTCACCGGTGCAGACTGGGCCATCGACCTGGGATGGACGGCGCGCTGAGAGAAAGTCGTCGCGAGCGGCCAGGCGCCCCATGGGCACCTGGCCGCGCGTCGGATGGGCGTTCAGTGTCGTTCGACGGCCGTGGCCACCCCCTGGCCGCCGCCAATGCAGAGCGTCGCCAAGCCGCGCTTGACATCGCGGCGCTGCATCTCGTGCAGTAGCGTCACCAGAATTCGAGCGCCGGAAGCGCCGATGGGATGGCCCAGTGCGATGGCGCCGCCATTGACGTTGACCTTGTCCTGGCTCCACCCCAGATCCTTGGCCACGGCGAGCGTCTGGGCGGCGAACGCCTCGTTGGCCTCGATCAGATCCAGATCGTCGATCGTCCAGCCGGCTCGCCGCAGGCAGCGTCGAGTCGCCGGGACCGGGCCGATACCCATGGTCGCCGGGTCGACGGCGGCGTTGGCGTAGGCCCGAATGGTGGCAAGAACCGGAAGCCCGAGCTTGGCGGCACGGTCGGCACTCATGATCAGCAGGGCAGCGGCGCCATCGTTGAGCGACGACGCATTGCCGGCAGTGACGCTGCCGCTCTTGGAGAAGGCTGGCTTGAGCTTGCCCAGAGACTCGACGGTGACACCGTCTCGCGGCTGCTCGTCACGTTCGATCACGATGGGATCGCCGCGTCGCTGAGGCACGCTGACCGGAGTGATCTCCGCATCGAAGCGGCCGGATTCCCGCGCCGCCGAGGCGCGCCGCTGGGATTCCGCGGCGTAGGCGTCCTGATCGCGGCGGGAGATGTCCCACTGCTCGGCCACGTTCTCTGCGGTGATGCCCATGTGGTAGTCGTTGAAGGCGTCCCACAGGCCGTCGTGAATCATGCTGTCGAGCAGCTCGGCGTGGCCCATGCGCAGTCCGGTACGCGCCTTGTGCAGCACGTAGGGCGCCAGGCTCATGCTCTCCATGCCGCCGGCAACGATGGTTTCGGCATCGCCGCAGCGGATCGCCTGGACGGCCAGATGCACGGCCTTGAGGCCGGAGCCGCAGACCTTGTCGACCGTCATCGCCGGCACGTTGTCCGGCAGGCCGGCTTCGATGGACGCCTGGCGTGCGGTGTTCTGGCCCAGGCCCGCGCGCAGCACATGGCCCATGATCACTTCATCGACGCCGGCCGGGTCGATACCTTCGAGGACGCGACGGATGGCGGTCGCTCCCAGGGTCACCGCGGGGACGCTGGCAAGCCCCCCCTGGAAGGTGCCGATCGGCGTGCGCGTGGCCGCGACGATGACCACGTCGCGCAGGGTGGTTGCGTTGACATCAGGCATGGGTGGCCTCCCGCTGGTCGATCAGCTCGCAGCCGGTGGCTTCGCGAATCTCCTCGAGCGTGACATCGGGCGCCAGCTCGACCAGCGCCAGCCCCTCGGCGGTGACGTCCATCACGCCGAGATCGGTGATGATGCGGTCGACCACCCCGACCCCGGTCAGTGGCAGATTGCACGCCTTCAGGATCTTGTGCTCGCCCTTGGCGGTATGGCTCATCAATACCACCACGCGCTGCACGCCGGCGACCAGATCCATTGCGCCACCCATGCCCTTGACCATCTTGCCGGGAATCATCCAGTTGGCGAGGTCCCCCTGTTCGGAGACCTGCATGGCGCCCAGGATCGCCAGGTTGATCTTGCCACCGCGGATCATCGCGAACGACTCGGCGTTGTCGAAGTAGCTAGAGCCGGGCAGGGCGGTGACCGTCTGCTTGCCGGCGTTGATCAGGTCGGGGTCGAGGGTTTCCTCGGTGGGGAAGGGGCCGATGCCGAGCAGACCGTTCTCCGACTGCAGCCAGACTTCCATGCCGTCGGGGATGTAGTTCGCCACCAGTGTCGGCTGGCCGATGCCCAGGTTGACGTAGAAGCCGTCCCGAAGCTCGCCGGCGGCGCGTTGCGCCATCTGTTCCTTGTTCCAGGGCATCTCAGTTTCCCTCCCTGAGCGTGCGTTTCTCGATGCGTTTTTCCGGGGTCGGGTTATGCACGATGCGGTGCACGAAAATGCCCGGCAGGTGGATATCGTCAGGGTCGAGGGCGCCGGTCTCGACGATCTCCTCCACCTCGGCGACACAGATCCTGCCGGCCATGGCGGCCAGCGGATTGAAGTTGCGCGCGGTCTTGTTGAAGCGCAGGTTGCCAGCCTTGTCGGCGACCTGGGCCTTGACCAGCGCCACGTCGACCGGCAGGCCGCGCTCCATGACGTAATGCTCGCCGTCGAACTCGCGAACTTCCTTGCCTTCGGCGATCTTGGTGCCGTAGCCGGTCTTGGTGAAGAAGGCAGCGATGCCGGCGCCACCTGCGCGCAGCCGCTCGGCCAGGGTGCCCTGGGGGCAGAACTCCAGTTCGAGTTCGCCGGAGAGATACTGGCGCTCGAACTCCTTGTTCTCGCCCACGTAGGAGGAGAGCATCTTGCGGATCTGGCGCGACTCGAGCAGCAGCCCGAGGCCGAAGCCGTCGACGCCGGCATTGTTGCTGGCCACCGTCAGATTCTTCTTGCCGGTGTCGCGCAGGGCCGCGATCAGCGATTCGGGGATGCCGCACAGGCCGAAGCCGCCGACGGCCAGGGTCATGCCATCCTCGATCAGGCCATCGAGGGCGGCCTGGGCGCTGTCGAAGCATTTTCCGCTGCGCGTCCCGGCGGGGCGCGTCTGGGTAGTGGCGTGCTGGGTCATGGCGAGCCTCGGTTGTTATGTCCTGGATAGACTATGACCGCTCGCCGCGCTGTAATTAAATTTATTTTCGCCGATAATTGTCGAGTTTTTCTCATTAATTGGGCGTTTTGATGACCATCAAGCAACTCCGCGCCTTCCTTGCCGTGGCGCAGACATTGAGTTTCGCGCAGGCCTGCGAGCGCCTGCACGTGACCCAGTCGGCGCTGAGTCTGGCGGTGAAGTCGCTGGAGTCACAGCTCGGCGGGGCGCTGTTCTCGCGTACCACTCGCCAGGTGCGGCTCACCCCCGAGGGCGAGGCGCTGCTGCCGGTGGCGCGTCGGCTGCTGGCCGAGTGGGATGACGCCGAGGATGCCATGAGGCGGCGTTTTCATCTGCAGCAGGGGCATCTGGCGATTGCCGCCATGCCATCCTTTGCCTCCAACTGCCTGCCGCCACTGATCGCGGATTTTCGCCAGCGCTACCCGCGCATCAGCGTCACCATTCACGATGTGATCAACGAGCAGGTGGTGGAGATGGTGCTGGCCCAGCGCGTGGAGTTCGGGATCGCCTTCGAGCCGCCACGCCAGCCGGCGCTGTCATTCACCCCGCTCCATCACGATCGCTTCGTGGCGGCGGTGCCGCCGACGTCGCCGCTCGCCGCGCAGGCGTCGACGACCTGGGCGGCGCTGCTGGCCTACCCGTTCATCACCCTGCAGCGGCCATCCCAGGTGAGGGTGATGCTGGAGCGGCAGCTGTCGCGGCACGGCATGACGCTACCGGTGGAGTTGGAGAGCCATCAATTGGCCACGGTCGGCCAACTGGTCGGCAAGGGCTTGGGCGTGAGCGCGGTGCCGGCCCTGTGCCGGGCCCAGATGGAGGCGCTGGGGGTGCGCTGTCTGGCGCTTTCCGAGCCGGCGATCGAGCGGCCGGTCGGCATCGTGAAGCGTGCCGACCAGCAGCTCTCCTCGACCGCGAGCGCTTTTCACGCCCTGATGGAGGATTCAGCTCGGGAGATCGTTGAGGTCTGAGGTGCCCGGTAGCGAGACGAACGCGCCGGGTCGCGTCGCCGCGAAGGCGCCGCAGCGACAGGCGAAGGTCAGGGCCTCGTTCAGCTTGGCGTCGTCGGCCAGCCAGTCGCCAAGGGTCTCGCAGGCCACTCCGGCGCGGGACAGGGACGCCAGCAGGCCGCCGATGAAGGCGTCGCCGGCGGCGGTGGTGTCGACCGCCTGGACGTTGGGCGGCACCGCCTGAAGCTGACGATCCGCCAGATGGGCGCTCACCGGCCCCGGGCCGTCGGTGATCACGATCAGTCGGGCGCCCTTGGCCAGTCTGGCACTGATCCACTCCTCGGCACTGCGATCGCCGCGAAGCGCATCCAGCTCTTCGGTGGAGAGCTTGATCAGATGGGCCCGTTCGAGCAACTGCTCGACCAGAGCGATATCGACATTGCCCTGGGGCCACAGCATCGCGCGCAGATTGACATCGACGCTGATCAGGCAGCCGCCACGGCGGGCGATGCTGGCGAGGTCGAGGGTGGTGCGGGCGATGGCGGCATCGGTCAGGCTGTTGCTGCACAGATGGACCAGGGCCGGTTCGGTGAAGATGCCGGGCGGCAGGTGTTCCCGGCGATAAAGCAGGTCGGCGGCGGGAGGGCGGTAGAAATCGAACTGGCGCTCTCCCTGGCGATCGCGGGAGACGAAGGCCAAGGCGGTGCGGGCTTCACGGGTTCGCACCACGTGCTGGGTGTCGACCCCGTAGCGGGTCAGTTCGTCGACCAGGAAGTCGCCGAAACGGTCGTCACCGATCATGCCCAGGAAGAGGCTGGGAATGCCCTGGCGGGCACAGGCCACGGCGGCATTGGCCGGCGCACCGCCGGCATAGGGCGTGAAGGTCTCGGGGCCGCTGTCGTCGCCCAGACGGCTGGACAACATGTCGACGAGGGCTTCGCCGAACGCGATGATGGGGGTCATGGGTTACCGACTCTCTTGTCTAACGGGAATCTAGGATGCGGGCGTTGCACACATCGAACGTCATCACGGCACTCGGTGACTGCGTGCTTCCTCGAGCAGCGCGAACCACGTCGGGCGATCGAGTTCGAGATTACCGCTCAGCAGCAAATTGTCGATACGCCTTTCATTCAACGTTCCGGTCACCGGCACCGGCTTGCCGGGCAGCCGCCGCAGCCAGGCGAGCGCCAGTCCCGCCGTGGTCGAATTGAGCTGCTCCGCAAGGCGCGAGAGCGCGGTACCGAGAACGTCCTCGAAGACCGAGCCGCCGCCCAGCGGTGACCAGGCCATGGGTGCCAGCCCGTCGGCCAGAATGGCGTCGTAGAAGCCGTCGAACAGGGCATCCGGATGCGCCAGCGAGAGCTCGAGCTGGTGGACGCCGAGCCGGTTGTGCATAGCGGCCTGCAGACGACGCCACTGCTCCGGGAGGAAGTTGGAGACACCCACGGCACCGACCTTGCCGGCCGCGATGGCGTCGTCCAGAGCTCGGGCCGTGGCCTCGGTGTCCATCAGCGGATCGGGGCGGTGGAGCAGGAAGTGATCGAGTCGGTCGACACCGAGCCGCGAGAGCGAGCCATCGATGACCTGGGTGAGATGGCGTTCGGAGGTGTCGTAATGCTTGACCCCGAACGGCGAGGTGTCGCGATGCGGCAGGATGATATTGCCCTTGGTCACCACCCGCACCCTGGACTTGAGCGATGGTCGACGGGCCAGTGCCTCGCCGAAGCGCTGCTCGCCCAGGTGGTTGCCGTAGCTGTCGGCATGATCGAACCAGTGCAGGCCCTGGTCCACCCGGGCCTCCAGCCAGTCGGCGAACTTCTCGACATCGTCGAATTCGGGCCGCTCGTGGAGACGCATCATGCCCAGAATGAAGGGCGAGTCGAAAACCAGGTCGTCACTCACGCCGAGGTCGCCTCCCGCGCGATCGTGGTGGAGAGCAGATGCTGACCGTCCGGCACCAGCCAGACCGGGTCGACCCGGGTACAGGCGGCCTCGACGCAGAGGAACCGCATTCCGGCCGTGGCCGGGGTGTCGCCGGGCAGGTCGTCGCCCGGATGCCAGACCACGGTGGAATCGCTGCCCTGCTTGGTGATCGCGAGTCGGCGCTGTCCGTCATCGAGGATCACCGGGCGATTCGACTGGTAGATGCGGTCGAGCGAACCGCGAATACCGAGTTCGCCCTGCTGGTGGTGCTCGGCGAAGTGTTCGAGCTTGTCCAGATAGCGTGCGCCGGCCAGTCCCTCGACACGGCACCGGTGGGTGTCGGCGACGGCGAAGTATGTATGCAGCGCGCCCGTCAGCTTGACCGGGGTGGTGCCGGTGTGGCGCGTCATCAGCTCGACGCTCAGGCGCTGGCCGTTGGCGTGCACCACGGCACTGGGAGCGAGCTGGTCGTGCAGTCGCTCCTCGGGGGAGAGATGGATCTCGACGCCGCTACCGGAGACGCTGTCGTCGACGGCATCGACCCGCCACGCCGCCGTGCGGGCAGGGCCATGCATGGGCCCCTTGCCATCGGGCGACTCGTCGGCGAACCACGGCCAGCAGAGCGGAATCCCGCCGCGGATGGCCCGGGGCATGGGTTGCGGTGTCGGCGTGACCCACAGCCAGCCATCCTCCGTGCCGGGTGCCGGTGGGGCACCTGCGGCTTCGGGGCCGAAAGGTAGAAAGTGGAGCACCTGGGCGCCCTGCAGCGAGATCGCCAGTTCGCCCCAGTCGGCGTTGATCAGCAACAGGCGCCGGCCTTGCCACTCGGCTTCCCGCTGACCGTCGGTCGCGTCGACCAACTGCCGCAGCGTATCGGGAATCATGTCACCTCCTCGTTGTGCAGGGCTTCCGCCGCCCCCAGCAGCCCGGTCCAGGGCGCGGTCACTACCCAAGTGGGAATGCCGGCATTGTAGGCGCTCAGGCGGCCCTTGTCGGCAAAGGCGCGGCGGAAATCGCTGCGCGGCAGCCATTCGACGAGGCGCGGCGTAATGCCGCCACAGAGGTAGACGCCGCCCAGAGCACCGAGGGTGAGGGCGGCATCGCCGGCGCAGGAGCCGAGGATCTTGATGAAGCGCAGCAGCGCCTCGCGGGCGACGCGGTCGCCGGCCCGCGCCGCGCCGGTCACTTCCGCCGGGGTATTGTAGCTGGCAGTGACGCTGAGCAGGGCAGCGTGGGCGAGATAGAGATCGAGCAGGCCCTGGCCGCAAAGCAGGCGTTCGATCGAGACGCGGCCGTAGCGGGCGCGAAAGTAGTCGAGCAACTGCCGCTCACGCTGGTCGGTGGGGGCGAAGGTGGCGTGACCTCCCTCCGTGGTGAGCGGAATCCAGTGGCGCTGGCTGGGGATCAGCCCGGCCACGCCGAGTCCGGTTCCGGGACCGATGACCAGGCGGGGGCGGCGGGCCTCGGCCTCGCCGTCACCGATCTTGACCAGATCCTTGGCGTCGATGTGGGGGATGCCCAGCGCCTGGGCGGTGAAGTCGTTGATGACCTTGAAGTTCGACAACCCCAGTTCGTGAGCGACCGCCTTCTTGGAGAAGGCCCAGTCGTTGTTGGTCATCTTGACCCAGTCCTCGTGGACCGGGCAGGCGAAGGCCAGACACGCCTCGCGGGGCGCTTCGGCACCGACCTGCTCGAGATAGGCCCGTATGGCTTCGACCAGTCCGGCGTAGCGTGCGCAGGGCAGCGTCTCGATCGATTGAAGCTCGACGCTGCCGGGCATGACCAGCGCAAAGCGCGCGTTGGTCCCGCCAATGTCGCCGATCAGGGCGGGTGTCGTCATGTGTGCCCTCCGGGCAAGTCGGCGGCGTCGAAGCCGCCAAAGGTTGCCGCGCCTTCCTCGGCACCGCCGACCAACTGGCGGAAACCGGCGAACAGTTCGCGGCCCATTCCCTGATGATAGTGGTCCAGATCGCAGGACGCCGGTTCGCGTTGCGCCCAGGTTTCGGCATCGACCAGCGCCTCCAGCACGCCATTGTCGGGGTCGAGCAGTACCCGGTCGCCGTCGCGCAGATAGGCGATGGGGCCGGCGTCGACCGCCTCCGGGGTGATATGGATCGCCGCAGGTACCTTACCAGAGGCACCTGACATTCGCCCATCGGTGACCAGCGCGACCTTGTGTCCTCGATCCTGGAGCACGCCCAGAAAAGGGGTCAATTGATGCAGCTCCGGCATGCCGTTGGCGCGGGGGCCCTGAAAGCGCACCACGACGATGACGTCGCGATCCAGCTCGCCGCTTTCGAAGGCCGCCTTGACCTGGCTCTGGTCGTCGAAGAGTCGTACCGGCGCCTCGACCCGGCGAAACTCGGGCTTGACCGCGGAAACCTTGATCACGCCGCGCCCCAGATTGCCGTCGAGCACGGCCAGTCCGCCAGTGGCGGAGAACGGGCGCGCTACCGGCCGCAGCACCTCTTCATCGAGGCTCTGTTGCGTGCCTTCGCGCCAGACCAGCCGGTCCCCTTCCAGGAACGGCTCCTGGGTGTAGGCGGTCATGTCGGTGCCGAAGGCGGTGCGCACGTCGGCATGCATCAGCCCCGCCGAGAGCAACTGTCTGACCAGGAAACTGACGCCGCCAGCGGCGTGGAAGTGGTTCACGTCGGCCTGGCCGTTGGGGTAGATCCGGGTCAGCCCGGGTACGACCGTCGATAGCTCGGCAAAGTCGTCCCAGGTGATGGTCAGTCCCACGGAGGCGGCCATGGCCACCAGGTGCAGGGTATGGTTGGTCGATCCGCCCGAGGTGAGAAGTCCGACCATGGCGTTGACGATGGCGTGGGCGTCGATCTGCTTGTAGAACGGGTGGTAGTCGCCGCCCTGGTCACTATTGCGGATCACCTGCTCGGTGCTGAAACGGGTGATGGCGTCGCGCAGGGGTGTGCCGGGGTTGACGAACGAGGTACCCGGCATGTGCAGCCCCATCATCTCGAGCATGAGCTGGTTGGAGTTGGCGGTGCCGTAGAAGGTGCAGGTGCCGGCGCTATGGTAGGAGTCGGACTCCGCCTCCAGCAGTGCGTCGCGGCCCACCTTGCCCTCGGCGTAGAGCTGGCGGATGCGAGACTTCTCCGCGTTGGGCAGCCCGCTCGGCATCGGGCCGGCCGGCACGAACACCGCGGGCAGGTGACCAAAGCGCGCGGCACCGATGAACAGTCCCGGCACGATCTTGTCACACACACCAAGATAGAGTGCGCCATCGAACATGTTGTGCGACATCGCCACCGCCGTCGACATGGCGATCACATCGCGGGAGAACAGCGACAGCTCCATGCCGGGCTGACCCTGGGTGACGCCGTCGCACATGGCCGGCACGCCGCCGGCGAACTGCGCTGTGCTGCCCATGCCGCGGGCGGCATCCTTGATCAGTTCGGGAAAGTGCTCGAGCGGCTGGTGAGCGGACAGCATGTCGTTGTAGGAAGAGACGATGCCGATATTGGCGCTGTTCATCAGCTTCAGGCTGTTCTTGTCGCCAGCGTTACAGGCGGCGAAGCCGTGAGCCAGGTTGCCGCAGGAGAGTTCCGCGCGGTGGACGCCACGGCGATGCTGTTGCTGCATCCGCTCTTCATAGAGACGGCGGCGGTTGGCGGAGCGCTCTTCAATGCGCCTCGTTACACGGTCCAGGGTAGGGTCGAGCGTCATGGGATGCCTCATCGAGCTGTCAGGTTTATTTGGTAAACTTACCAAAGAATACCCCTTATGTTCGCGAATGCGCCTTTGGTATTAGCCTTTTGGGGTAATATTTTTTCATGCGACGATGTTCTAGACTACGTACTAGGCTATTCACAACTGCGCGGCGATCTAATCCTTTCGTTCGACCGATGCCGCGCCTGGGTAGCGCGCAGGCGCGTCACCCGGCCGACTCAACGTTTCGATTACGCCAGCTTCAGCGTTTCAGTCACGCCATCAAGAGGAGAGCACCATGACATTGCGTGTCGCCATCAACGGATTTGGCCGCATTGGCCGTAACGTACTCCGAGCCATGTACGAAAACGGTTATCGGGATCGGATCGAAGTCGTCGCCATCAACGATCTCGGCGATCCGGCGCTCAACGCTCATCTGCTACGCCATGACAGTGTTCACGGCCGCTTCGGGTTCGATGTCTCCCACGACAGCGATACCCTCAGCGTAGACGGGGATAGCATTCGCATCCTTTCCGAGCGCGATCCGTCCCAGCTTCCGTGGAAGTCGTTGAACGTCGACCTGGTGATGGAGTGCACCGGGCTGTTCACCAGTCGCGACGCCGCTGCCAAGCACATCGAGGCGGGCGCGGGGCGGGTGCTGATTTCCGCGCCCAGCGGCGATGCCGATGCGACCATCGTGTTCGGTGTCAACGAGGGGACGCTGAAGGCCGAGCATCGGGTGGTCTCCAACGCCTCGTGCACCACCAACTGCCTGGCGCCGGTGGCGCAGGCGCTGCAGGATACCGTCGGTATCGAGAATGGTCTGATGACCACAGTCCATGCCTATACCAACGACCAGAATCTCTCCGACGTCTATCACAAGGATCCGTATCGCGCTCGTAGCGCTACGCAGTCGATGATCCCGACCAAGACCGGGGCGGCGGCCGCCGTCGGGCTGGTCCTGCCGGAATTGAACGGTAAGCTCGACGGCCTCGCGGTGCGCGTGCCGGTGATCAATGTGTCGCTGGTCGACCTGACTTTCACCGCCGGGCGCGACACCACCAAGGAGGAGATCAACGAGATCGTCACCAAGGCGGCGGCCAGCTCGCCGGTACTGGCAGTCAACTCGCAGCCGCTGGTCTCCATCGACTTCAACCACGATCCCAACTCGTCCACTTTCGATGCCAATCACACGCGCGTGAATGGTCGTCTGGTCAAGGTCATGGCCTGGTATGACAACGAGTGGGGTTTCTCCAATCGCATGTTGGATACGGCGCTGGCGATGCAGGCGGCAAGCTGACAGATGTGGCGGGTAGTGGAGAGGTCGGGTTCCCGGGGGATCGAACCCGTGTAGTTCCGGGAATGTAGTAGCTCGGCCTTGGCCACGATGACGACGAGGGGCGGCAGAATTCTGCCGCCCCTCGTCTTTTTGTATGGCATATCTTTCGGCACCGGCAGGCTCGGCCGGTCGCTTAAGGACGAAGTGCTACCTATTTCGTACTCAAGTCGTTCGATTCAGCGTCGATAGAAGGCTGTATGCTGCGCATCATGTTGATGATCTTGGACTTACCCACCCTTCGCTTCTAGTGTGAGTCTGAAGATATTCACCTTTTCACCAAGCACCGAGGTTGGCGGCGTCATGCAGGACACCATCATCAACGCACATCGCCTGATTGGCGAAACGATACAAGAGCCCGGAGAGCCGCGCCGCGGAAGAATCGTTGGCGTCGACCAGTCGCGCGCCGTGCCGGTGATTTTCGTGATCTGGCAGGAACAGTCAGGGATACAACGTTTCGAATTGACCCGCGATGAGCTGAGCCAGCTCGCCAGTGCCTGCCTGCGTCGCCAATCGGGTCGGCCGAGCAGGCCCGAGGCCGATACCCGTGATGACAGGGGGTGGACATCCGATGAGAGCGCCACCTTCGACTCTCACGCTTCCTCTCGACGTCGCGTTGGTTCCCGCTAGCGCTATCGCGTATACCACCCAGCCGCACGGAAACGTCTCTGCGGCTCAATGAGGCCGGAGTGCATGGACCCAGTGGATGCCTTCGTGCATGACGACGGAAGTCCGGACGCGGAAACGCAGAATTGGCTACAGATGTTGCCGGGCACGGTCTATGTCACCGACTCGGCCTGGTGGTTGGGTGAGCTACGCTTTGTCGGCGACTCCATCGCCACCTTGAGTCATCGGCCGGTGGAAGACCATCGTTCCCGTCCGGAACTGTGGCTGGCGCAGATTCCAGAGCCCGAGCGATTGGCGGTGCTGAAACAGCTTCAGCAGGCGCTGACACTGGGCAGTCCGGCAATACGCCTTTCCTATGTCATCGAGCGGTCGGATGGCTCTCGCTGCACGATCGACGACAGCATCAACATCCAGCGTGACGCGAGTGGCGTGGTCGTCACCCTGGTCGGCCTGCTACAGCCACGAGTCGCCGCTGTGGCTGGGCACGATGGCCCATCGCTGCCGTCTCTCCTCGATCACTGCGGTGACGTGCTCATGGCACTCGACGAGGACCTCGATTGCCACCATGCCGCTGGTGACACCCAGGGGGCGCTTGGCGTGGCCAGCGAGTCGTTGCTCTCATCGTCGTTATTCGCATTGATGGCGCCCGAGGATGGCTCCCGCATCCGCCGCCTGCTGGTCGAGATGGCCGCCAGCGCGAGCTCTTCGCTCGTGGAGTTGCGGCTGAGGCATAGGGACGGTGACTATCGCTGGTTCGAGATTCACTTTTCGCCTTACCCGCTGCCGCTGACCCCGGCATCCGAGCCCTCGGCCATGCCGGGTTGGGTCGCCGTTGCCAGGAACATTACCCAGCGACGGCAGCAGTCGTTGCAGTGGGATGCCTATACCGCGACCGACGAGCTCACCTCTGCGCTCAATCGGGAGCCGTTCATGGGATTGTTGCGACACGCGCTCTCCAACGGGGAGGTCGGGGCCCGGTTCACGCTGATCGTGTTCGATGTCGATCGCTTCGAGGATATCAATCAGGCGTGGGGAAGAGAGGGCGGGGATCTCGTCCTCAGTTGCATCGGCGAGATGTGTCGGGCGATGTTGAGAGAGCGATTCAGCTTCGGCCGGCTCGGGGAGGATACCTTTGCGCTGTTGATGAGCGGCAAGTCCCTGCAGGAGACGGCCACCATCGCGGAGAGGTTGCGGGGCCGTTTCGCCTCGACCCGGGTGGAGTTCCATGGCCATTGGCTGTCGTTCTCGGTTAGTCTTGGTGTCGCCGGGCGACGCGATGGCGAGTCCGCGGAAATCATGTTGGCGCGCGCCGAGGCGGGCATGCGCGATGCCAAGAAGCGCGGCCGGGATCGCGTCCAGCAGGCGCCATGAGAGGAGCCGGCCACGCCAGGCGCCAAGCCAGTCATAAGAAGGAGAGAGAGGATGGGACGACTACTGCTGGCCTCGCTGCTCAGCCTGATGTGCGTGTCGGCCTGGGCCGATGAGGTCGAAGGTCCCCATGTCCAGGGAGAGACCTTCGAGTACACCACGGGCGGGCAGACGTACCAAGGCTATCTCGCCTATAACGCCAGCGACGACGAGCCTCGCCCCGGTGTCCTGCTGGTCCACGAATGGTGGGGGCTGAACGACTACATCAAGCACAAGGCCGACCAACTGGCGGCGCTCGGATTCGTCGCGCTGGCCGTCGACATGTATGGCGACGGCAAGGTGGCCCAGCATCCTCAGGATGCCAAGGCATTTTCCAGTCAGGTGATGCAGGACTGGCCCTCCGCCAGGGCGCGTCTGGAAGCGGCAATGTCGGCGCTGCGCCAGCATCCGGCGGTGCGAGAGGATCGCATGGCAGCGATCGGCTACTGCTTCGGTGGCGGCGTGGTGATGAACATGGCGTTGGCCGGCATGCCGCTGGACGCGGCGATCAGCTTTCATGGCAGTCCGACGCAGGTCGTCACCAACCCGCAACCGTTCGATGGGCTGGTGCGCATCTACAACGGCCAGGACGACCCGCTGGTGGACCCGGAAGCGCTCGACAGCATGGCCGATGCGCTGAAGAAGGACGGAGCCGACGTTCGCGTGGTTCAGTACCCCGGCGCCAAGCATGCGTTCACCAATCCGGATGCCGACGAGCTGGCGCAGGAGTACGACCTGCCGTTGGCTTACAACGCGGCTGCGGATGCCGCCTCCTGGCAGGCTGCCCTGCTGACGCTGGACGAGGCATTGAACCAGTGATCGAGCTGTGTCCTTGGTCTAAGTCATTACTCCGAAGCCGGAAGAAGGGTCAACAAAGCCAGGAACGCAGACCTTGCCCATGAGCGACGCGAGGGTCTGATCCTGGCTTCGAGCTTCGAGCTTCGAGCTTCGAGCTTCGAGCTTCGAGCTTCGAGCTTCGAGCTTCGAGCTTCGAGCTTCGAGCTTCGAGCTTCCAGCTCAACTCGGGCGGTTGAGCGCCAGAACGCGCTTGGCCAAGGCAATCATCTCGGGGTCGCCGGTATGCTTGTCGGGGACGTCGGATAGCTTGATCACGGGCAGCCAGTGCTGGCCTTCCGGTCGTGCCTCGACCATCTTGATGACCATGTTCATGGGTTCGACGCCGACATCGTTGGTGAAGTTGGTGCCGATGCCGAACGCCATGCCGATACGGTCCTGGCAGAAGGCCTGGATTCGTTCGACCTTCTCCGGTGTCAGGGCGTCGGAGAAGATGATCGTCTTGCTGCGTGGGTCGATGCCCAGCTTTTCGTAGTGGGCGATGGTCGAGGCCGCGAAATCGATCGGATCGGCGCTATCGTGCCTGACGCCATCGAAGAGTTTGGCGAACTTCTTGTCGAAGCTCTCGAAGAAGGCCGGGCTGGTGAACGTGTCGGTCAGGGCGATGCCCAGGTCGCCGCGGTAGACATCGACCCAGTGCTCCAGGGCTAGGCTGTTGGCCATCTTGAAGCCGAACCGGGCACCGTGGAACATGAACCACTCGTGGGCATGGGTGCCGATGGGCTTGACGTCGTGGCGCATCGCCAGCAGGACATTGCTGCTGCCACTGAACGCCTCGCCGCCGTGGTGGTGCAGCGCGCCGACCACTCGGTCGTGCACGTCGAACGAAAAACGTCGCCGGGTGCCGAATTCGGCGATTTTCAGCCCCAGCTTCTGGTACTGCTCTATCTTGGCCCGGGTGCGAGCCTCCACCGTCTCGTCGGCATCCCGCTCGACATCGCGCAAGCGGTACCAGAGTTCGCTGATCAGCGCCATCAGCGGGACTTCCCACAGAATGGTGCGATACCACAGCCCCTCGATCGTCACCGAGAGGTCGGCACCCTGCTGGCGGATGGTCACTTCCGCCGGGTCGTAGCGAAAGCCTGCCAGAAAGTCGAGGTAAGTCGGATCGAGATAGGGGCAGGTGGCTTCGAGATAGCGCTTTTCGGCGTCGCTCAGGACCAGGTTGGCCATCGCATCCACCTCGCGTCGTAGCGCGTCGCCAAACCCGTCGGGGAACTCATGCTCGCCACGATTGATGAAGGCGTAGCGGGCCTGGGCGTAGGGGAAGCGCTTGATCACGGCGTTCTGCATCGTGATCTTGTAGAAGTCGTTGTCGAGAAGCGAAGTCAGCATGGGAACTCGTCATCAGCGTAGGCAGAACCCGCGGTCGTTGTTTGCCGGCGAGCGTTTCTTCAATGAAATCGGCTACAGGAAAGCCATGACACCGAACATTGTCACGATGAAGCCGCCAAACAGCAAAAGTCCCGCCAGCGACAACAGGATCAACAAATAGCCTAGTATCAAGCCGGCCAGGGCCCAGCTATCGCCGGATTCCTGCTTTTGGCGAATCTGGCGTCGAGCGAGATGACCGCACACGACGCCGCCCAGCGCTGCAGGGGGGACGAAGGTGCCCAGCACGCTCAACGCGAACGCCGCCAGTGCCATGGTATTGGTGGGGCCTGGTGGCGGTGTCGGCTGGCCGGGAGGGGAGGCAGCGGGTGTCATCGTGCTGTACATCTCGCGAGCTGGAACTGTCGGTAGAGTATCGCACGCTTGTCCGCGGCTCTCGAAGTTTTCAACATGAGCAGCGGGCGACGGGAGTTGAATGAACGACGGGAGGAAGGGAATGGCATTGCGGGTCGAGAATATCGGCAGCCTGGCTGCCGTCAGTGCGTCGCGCTGGAATGCCGTGGTCGGTGCCCGCTATCCGTTTCTTCGCTACGAGTTTCTGGCCGCGCTGGAAGCTTGCGGATGCGCCCACACCGAGACCGGTTGGGAACCGGACCATCTGATGGTTTTCGAGGGCGAGCGAGCGGTGGCGGTGCTGCCGCGCTACGCCAAGTATCACTCGCGGGGAGAGTACGTGTTCGACTGGTCCTGGGCGGATGCCTGGGAGCGCGCGGGCGGCGATTACTACCCCAAGTCGCTGTCGGCGATTCCGTTCACGCCTGCGATCGGGCCGCGACTGGCGGTGGTCGAGGATGTCGACCGGCGTGCCGTCATCGCCGCACTGGCGCCGCTGATTCGCGACACCGGTCTGCAGAGCTGGCACCTGCTGTTTGCCGATAGCGACGAGGTTGACGACTGGCAGGCCGCGATCGGCGCGCCACTGCTGGAACGCCAGGCGGTGCAGTTCGCCTGGCAGGACGACGGCTTCGGCGACTTCGACGGCTTCCTGGCGCGCATGAGTTCGCGCAAGCGCAAGGAGATACGTCGAGAGCGGCGCAAGCTGTCCGATCAGGGATTCGTGTTCGAGCGCCTGACAGGAGACCGGATCGATGACCAGGTGCTGGCGCAGTTCTATCGCTGCTACTGCATGACCTACCTCGAACGAGGGCAGCGACCCTACCTGTCGCTCGAATTCTTCACTCGACTGCGTGACGGCATGGCCGACTGCCTGGTGCTGGTGCGTGCCAGCATGGCGGGTCGGGCGGTGGCTGCCGCGCTCTGTCTCCAGGGTGGCGACACCCTCTATGGCCGATACTGGGGGAGCGAGGTAGAGGCCGACTTCCTGCACTTCGAGACCTGCTACTACCAGGGGATAGAGCACTGCCTCGAGCGTGGCCTGACAAGGTTCGACCCGGGTACCCAAGGGGAACACAAGCTGACCCGAGGGTTCGCGCCGGTCATCAGCCGATCGCTTCACTATCTCGAACATGAGGGGTTTCGCGAGGCGGTCGCCGAGTTCTGTCGCGAGGAGCGGGTCTACGTCCACACCTATCTCGAACAGTGTCGGCTACGCCTGCCGTTCAAGGACCCGCCGTCATAGCCCGGTGATCGCGATGGCTGCACCCGGTCGCAGCCCCGGTTAGTGATACTCTGCACCTGGACCCACTTGGGCGGCGCTCCGCCGCGACGAGGATAGAAGGTAGATGGACTTTCTCAATGAGGCGGCCGTTCTGCTCGGGGCGGCCATCATCGCGGTGCCCCTGTTTCAGCGCCTGGGACTAGGGTCGATTCTGGGCTATCTCTGTATCGGCCTGCTGACCGGGCCATCGGTGACCGGGTTCGTATCCGAGCCGGAGTCAGTGCTGCATTTCTCCGAGTTCGGCGTGGTGATGTTGCTGTTCATCATCGGTCTGGAGCTGGAACCCAAGCGGTTGTGGTCGATGCGCAAGCGGCTGCTGGGACTGGGATCGTTGCAGATGGCCGGCTGCGCAGCCCTGCTGATGCCGATCGGGCTGCTGCTCGATCTGCCGCTGAGTATCGCCATCTTCCTCGGCTTGACGCTGGCGCTATCGTCGACCGCCTTCGCGCTGCAGGTCCTCAACGAGCGCCGGCAGCTGGCGACGCCACATGGCCAGAGCGCCTTCGCCATGCTGCTGTTCCAGGACCTGGCAGTGATACCCCTGCTGGCGCTGCTGCCGTTCCTGGCCGGACGCGCGGACGCGGCGCCGGACGATGGCTGGGTCATTGCGCGCAGCATCGGTGTGGTGATTGCCGCCATCGCTTTCGGCCGCCTGGTCTTCCCCCGCGTGCTGGCGTTGATCGCGCGAAGCGACGTGCATGAGATATTTACCGCCGCCGCGCTGTTCCTGGTGCTGGCGATGGCTCTGGTCATGCAGTGGGCGGGCCTGTCGATGGCGCTGGGCGCCTTTCTGGGCGGTGTCATGCTGGCCGATACCCCATACCGGCATGAGCTCGAGGCCAACATCGAGCCGTTCAAGGGGCTACTGCTGGGGCTCTTTTTCATCGCCGTCGGGATGTCGGTCGATCTATCGCTGGTGTTGGGCAACATCCTGCTGGTCTTGGGGCTCGCCGTCGCCATGACCCTGGCCAAGACCGTGGTGCTGGCGATCATCGGCTGGGTGACCCGGTTGCCTCGCACGGAAATTCCCAGGCTGGCGACGATCATCGCCCAGGGCGGAGAGTTCGACTTCGTGCTGCTGACCGCGGCCGTGGCTGCCGGTGTCATCGATCAACGCATCGCCAGCCTCTGCATCGCCGCGGTGACCCTCAGCATGGCCGCGACGCCGTTTCTGTACCAGTTGGGCGAGAAGCTTGGCAACCGACTCAAGGAGAGTCGCCCTTACGACACCGACTTCGGCGATGACACGCCGCCGGTGATCATTGCCGGTCTCGGACGCTTCGGGCAGATGGTGGGGCGCATGCTGAAAATGCAGGGCATCAACTTCACCGCGCTGGATCCCAACATCACCCAGGTCGAATTCATTCGCCGCTTCGGTTCCCGCATCTTCTACGCCGACGCCACGCGTCTCGACCTGCTGCGTGCTGCGGGTATCGACAAGGCCCGGCTGCTGGTGATCGCGGTCGATAGCGAGAGCGCCGCACTGACCATCGCCCGCCTGGCCAAGACCCATTTCCCGGAGCTGTCCGTCTACGCCCGTGCCCGCAACCGCCACCACGCCTGGCAACTGATGGAGATCGGCGTCGACGGCGTGGTGCGGGAAACGTTCGCCTCGAGCATGGAAATGAGCGTCGAGGTACTCAAGGGGCTTGGTTATCCCAGCTCGAACGCCATCAATGCGGTGCGAACTTTCCGCGACTTCGACAACCAGCTGCTCAAGGATACCTATGCCCACCGCAACGACACGGAGCGGTTGATGGCGACCGAGAAGGCGGCGATGGCGGAACTGAGGTCCTTGTTCCAGCAGGAGCTCAACCGGGGCCGTGGCAACAAGGAGAGCGCGCGCGAGGAAGCCGCTGCCAACGATAGCGATGACGTGAACGAGGAGGTAGGTGATGACACAGGTGCTGAGAGAGCGGCTGGCGGCCCTGGGAATGTCCGTTGATGGCGCCGCGATCACACCACTCTCCGGTGGCGACAGTGGGGCAGCGCTATGGCGGGTCGACGGGGCGACGCCCTGTATCGTCAAGCGGGATACGCCCGAGCGTGTCGCCGGCGAGGCCGACGGCCTGCGGGCGTTGAGTGGCGCCTGCCGCAAGCTAATCGTGCCGGAGGTGCTGGCCGAGGACGACGATCTGCTGGTGATGCAGTTCCTGGAGGGCACGGGGAAGCGTGATGGCGCGGCGCTGGGTGAAGGCTTGCGCCAACTGCACCGGGATTCCCGCGACGCTGACGCCGGGCATGGCTGGCCGCGGGACAACGCCTGTGGCTTGACCCCGCAGCCCAACGCCCCGCTGGCCGACGGACGTGCCTTTCAGCGCGACCGTCGTCTGCTGCCGCTGATGAGAGGCTGTCGCGAGCGGGGAGCGCTGGATGCCGCGCTCGCCGGGCGTGTCGAGCGGGCCGCCGACTCGCTGGAGCGCTGGCTCGAACAGGCACCGCCGTCGCTGGTACACGGTGACCTCTGGTCCGGTAACGTGCTGTTCACGCCGCAGGGGCCGGCAATCATCGACCCCGCCGTCTACCGGCACTATCCCGAGGTGGACGTGGCCATGCTGACGCTCTTCGGCGGGCCGGGCGACGCCTTCTTCGAAGCCTACTGGGATGGCGACCGACCCGCGGACTGGGAGCGGCGGGAAGCGCTGTTCCAGCTCTACCCGCTGCTCAACCATCTCTATCTGTTCGGCGGCACCTATCGCCAAGGTGTGGCGCGGGCGGCCGATCGCATTCTGGCCGGCTGACGGCAGTCGCCGATCAGGCGCGTGCCGGAGCGCGAATATCGGTAGGGGCGACGGCCTCGCCGATGACGTGATGCCCTCGGGTATTGAGGGGCACTGCGTAGAGCGACGTGGTGGCGCAGACGTAGAGCCGATTGCGGCTGATGCCGCCGAAGCAGACGTTGGCCACGGTCTCCGGGATCAGGATGCGACCGAGGCGAGTGCCATCCGGGGCATAGCAGTGAACACCGTCGCCGGCGCTGGTCCACAGGTTGCCGGCGATATCCAGGCGAAAACCGTCGAAGAGACCGCAGTCCGACACGGCGAACACCTCGCCGCCCTGCAGGCGATGATTCTGGTCGACGCGGAATCTCCGGAGATGTCGGGGCCCGTCGGCGCGATGCGTCGCGCCGGTATCTGACACGTAGAGCCAGGATTCATCGGGGGAGAAGGCGAGGCCGTTGGGCTTCTCGAAATCGTCGGCCACGCGGCGCAGTTCGCCGCCGGGGGTGAGGCAGTAGACGTGGCAATCCAGCTCGGAGCGTCGCTTGCCACCTTCGTAATCGCTGTCGATGCCGTAGCTGGGATCGGTGAACCAGACCGAACCATCGGACTTGACCGCGACATCGTTGGGCGAGTTGAGCCGGTGGCCCTCGAAGGCATCCGCCAAGGTGGTGATACGGCCGTTGTGCTCGGTGCGAGTGACGCTGCGGCTGCCGTGCTCGCAGGTGATGAGGCGGCCTTCCCGGTCCAGCGTCTGGCCGTTGCTGAAGGCAGCGGGTTGGCGAAACACGGAGACGTGACCGTCATTTTCGTCGTAGCGCAGGATACGGTCGTTGGGGATGTCCGACCAGAGCAGGTAGCGCCCGGCGGCGAAGTAGGCTGGCCCCTCGCACCAGCGGCCGGCCTGCCAAAGTCGCTCGAGCTGGCCGTTGGGCAAGACCAGCGAGGAAAAGCGGTCGTCCTCGACGACTAGCCAGTCTGGATAGGTCATGATCGAAAGCCTCCGGCACAAAGACCGCCCAGTGTCGAGGGTCGAAACGGTGGTGTCTTTGCGACGAAAGTCGTGTCTTCGCCGCCGCCGGCCTGATCGATGGCGCTGCCCGCCCGCGCGGCCGGCATTCAGGAAGAAGAGTGGGGCGGCGAGGTGCAGTGGGGCGTGCATGGCGAGATGCGCTCGAAGAAGGTGTCGATCATGCGCGGGCCGATATCGCCAATATCATAGCGTGTCGGATCGCGCAGCCAGTCGTGCATCAGGCCGCCGAACATCGACATGAGCATGCGGCAGGCGATTTCCGGTTCGATGCTCGCTATCATCGTGCCGGTACGGTTTGCCTCCTCGAAGCGTTCCAGCATGGTCTCGTGGCAGTCGTCGGCGAGCCGTTGATGCAGCTCGAGAATGTCGACGTCGCTGGAGGCCTCGCAGCAGTGAAACAGGATCGTGTGCACCCGCCGGGAGCGTGGACCCTGCAGCCGCTCCAATGCGTGCAGCGCAGCCAACCGCAGACTCTCCAGCGGTGCGCGCGGACGTTCGAGGTCCTCGACATCATCCAGTAACTGACGAAGCGGCATCTTGACGCGATCCAGCATGGCGTGGAACAGGTCGGACTTGTTCTTGAAATGCCAGTAGACGGCGCCGCGGGTCATGCCCGCCTGGCGAGCGATCTGCTCGAGCGAGGTTCTCGAAACGCCGCGCTCGAGAAAAATCACTTCGGCGGCGTCGAGCAGGGCCTCTCGGGTGGCTTCGGCTTCAGCCTTGGTGCGTTTGGGCATGGTGATGTCGTCGCTGGCGTGAGTGAGTCATGGCGAATGGCTTTTCTTATGGGCGGATTAAAGTCGGCAAGATGCAGCATAACGAATTATCGGCAAGTTTACATTCATGTATGTATGCCTGTAAGCTCGCTACATTCCTTTAGGCACCCCTTTCCAGGACGGAGACTCATGCGCCCTAATTTCATGAATGGCACCCTCGGTTTCGGTGGGGCGATGTTGCTGTCGTTGGCATTGGCCGCCTGCGGTGGAGACGATCAGCAGAGTGCTCAGCAAGGTGGGGGGCAACAACAGAAGCCGCCCACCAAGGCTGAAGTGTTGGAGGTCGAGGCCCACGATGTCGCGCTCTCCAAGGAGTATCCCGCCCAGCTTCGGAGTAACCGCGAAGTCACCGTGATGGGGCGCGTGGAGGGGATTCTCGAAGCCCGCCACTATCGCGAGGGGAGCATGGTCGAAAAGGGTGACAAGCTCTTCACCATCGAGCAGGCGCCCTACGAGGCGACGGTCGCTCAGAACCAGGCCGACGTGCAGAGCGCGCAGGCGGAGGTGTATCGCGCCCAGCGCGACGCCGAGCGCTACCAGCGTCTTTACAACCAGAACTCCGTCAGCCAACAGCAGCGCGATCAGGCCCAGGCGGATCTGCGGACCGCGCAAGCCGCCCAGGCCCAGGCCCAGGCGGCGCTGGACAGTGCCCAGATCGATCTCAGCTACACCCAGGTCAATGCGCCGGTCAGCGGCATGATCAGCTTGAGCGAGGTCAATGTCGGTAACCTGGTGCAGCCGCCTCAGGAACTGGCGACCATCACGCCGCTGAATCCGATCGAGGTGCGTTTTTCGCTGCCTGCCGATGATGCGTTTTCCCTCCGTCGCCAGCGTCAACGGGGCGATGCCGAACAGGCCGACGTTGCTGTTTTGACCGCACCGGGCACCGAAAGTGCCAGTCACGAGGCGCTTCAATTGCAGGGCAAGCTCGACTTCCTCGGGTCGAGAGTCGACGAATCCACCAGCACGGTCCAGGCCGAAGCCGTGTTCCAGAACGACGACCAGCTCTTCCTGCCAGGGCAGTTCGTGCGGGTCAAGCTGCCCAACGTGATGCGTTACGACGTCTACGCCGTACCCGCCATCGCGGTGACCGAGGGACTCAAGGGACCCCAGGTCTTCGTCGTCAACGGTGAGGGCAAGGCCGAGTCACGTTTCGTGTCGCTGGGCGAGATCGCGGGAGACTGGCAGATCATTACCGACGGGTTGAATCCGGGCGACCGAGTCGTCGTGTCGGGCATCGGTAGCGTCTCCGCTGGCGACGAGATCGACGCCCAAGCCTTCAACGGCCAAGTGCCGCAGCCGCAGAACAACGCCGGCGAGAATCCCTCCCAGGAGGCCGATGCCCAGGGCGGTGAGGGCGTCGAGGGCGCCCATCGCGATGCGCAAGAGGCGAAAGACGGACAGAACGGGGCCAATTGATGAACTTTTCCAGCGTTTTCATCAGACGCCCGATCTTCGCCACCGTCCTCTCGGTCATCATCACGCTGATCGGGTTGATGGCGATGCGGACGCTGCCCATCGAGCAGTATCCGCCTGTCGTACCACCGACGATCAGCGTCTCCGCGACCTATCCCGGTGCCAGCGCACAGACGGTCTCCGACACGGTCGCCTCGGTGATCGCCCAGGAGATCAACGGTACTCAGGACATGATCTATCTGACCTCGAGCAGTTCGGATAGCGGTCAGATGTCCATGAGTGTCTATTTCAACATCGGCACCGATCCGCAGACGGCGACGATCAACGTCAATAACCGGGTCCAGCGAGCGCTGTCGCAGCTTCCCAGCGAAGTGCAGTCCCAGGGGGTCACGGTCGAGCAGCGGTCATCGAGCATCCTGCTGTTCGTCGGCATCACCTCGGACTCCGATGCCTACGACTCCCTGTATCTGACCAACTACGCCAACATCAACGTGACCGATGAGCTCTCACGCCTTCCTGGCGTGGGGCAGGCCGAAGTACTGGGTAGCCAGGAGTTCGCGATGCGCGTCTGGCTCAACCCGGACAAGCTGGCCCAGTACGATCTGACCCCGGCCGAGGTCTCCTCGGCGATACAGGCGCAGAACGCGGTCGTGGCGGGTGGCAAGCTGGGCGCCGAGCCGCAGAGCGACCCCACCCCCTACACCTATACCATTACCACCCAGGGCCGTTACGAGAGCGTCGATCAGTTTCGCGAGATCGTGCTGCGAACCAACCCGGATGGTTCTTCGCTGCGCCTGAGCGATGTGGCGCGGATCGAGTTGGGGAAAAACAGCTACGGCATTCAGGCCTACGTCAACAACAAGCCGATCGCGCCGATCGCCATCTACCTGCAGCCGGGTGCCAACGCGCTGGATGTGGCATCGGAAGTGAAGACGGCGATGGCGGATCTGAAAACGCGTTTCCCGCCGGGACTGGATTTCGATATCCCCTACGACACGACGCTGTTCATCGACGCCTCCGTGCAGTCGGTGGAGCACACCTTCATCGAGGCCCTGGTGCTCGTGGCGGTGATCGTGTTCCTGTTCCTGCAGAGCTGGCGCTCCACCCTGGTGGCGATGTCGGTGGTGCCGATTTCGGTGGTGGGGACGTTCGCCGGGATGTACCTGCTCGATTTCTCGATCAACCTGCTGTCGCTGTTCGGCATGATACTGGCAATCGGGATCGTGGTGGATGACGCCATCGTGGTCATCGAGAACGTCGAACGCATCATGGAGGAGGACGAGGAGGCTACCCCGTTCAGCGCTGCGCTCGAGGCAATGAAAGAGGTGTCGGGCGCGGTCATCGCGACCGCCTTCATCATGGCCGCGGTGTTCGTGCCGGTCGGTTTCATGAGCGGCCTGACCGGGCAGATGTACCAGCAGTTCGCGATCACCATCGCGATCTCGGTGGCGATTTCGGCCATCGTGGCGCTGTCGTTCACCCCGGCCATGAGCGCGATCTTCCTGAAGAACCAGGATCGCCTCCAGCAGTCCGGCTTCGTCCGCGCCATTCGCAAGCCGTTCGACTGGTTCAACAAGATCTTCGACAAGATCACCGATTTCTTCATGGCGATCACCAACTTCATCATCCATCAGTTGTGGCTGGTGATAGTCGGTCTTGCTGCCGCGGGCATCGTATCCTGGTTGATCTTTGCCCAGTTGCCGGCGGCGCTGCTCCCTTCCGAGGATCAGGGCGTCGCGCTGGCTGCCGTCAACCTGCCCGCAGGATCGTCGGTGGCGCGAACCGATGCCTACGTGCAGGAGCTCAGCCAGCGCCTGCGCGACGAGGTGCCCGGGATCAATTTCGTCACCGGCATACCCGGCTTCGACATCCTGTCGAGCTCGCCCAATACCGCCAAGGGCACGGTCTTCGTGACGATGAAGCCCTGGCAGGATCGTGATATCACCGTCGATCAGTTGACCCAGAAGATCATGCAGATCGGGGCCCAGATCCAGGGGGGGCAGACCGTGGCGTTCAACCTGCCCCCGATTCAGGGCTTGTCGCCGACCGGCGGTTTCACCGGCTATCTGCAATCCTTCGGCGGTGATACGTCGCAGCAGTTGTCGGAGGCCGCCGGCAAGGTGATGCAAGCCGCCGCCAAGCGTCCGGAGCTCGCGGGTGTATTCACGTCGCTCGATGTCAATGTACCCTCCTACAAGGCCGACGTCGACACGGAAAAGGCGCGCAGCCTGGGGGTCGATATTGCCGACCTGAACACCACCATGGCGAGCACCTTCGGCAGTTCGTTCGTCAACTACTTCACCAGTTCGGGCCGTAACTTCCAGGTTTACCTGCAGTCGGAAGATGACTTCCGCCGCAACCCGGATGACCTGAGCAAGGTCTACGTGCGAGGTGGCGAGGGCCAGCGTATCCCGCTTTCCGAGCTGGTCACGCTGACGCGCGACAAGGCACCCACGGTACTGCAGCGTTACAACACCTATGCGGCCGCTCAGTTCTCGGGTGGGCCGGCACCGGGCTACAGTTCCGGGCAGGCGGTACAGGCGATGCAGGAAGTCGTCACCGATACGTTGGGCTCCAATTACGGAATGGGCTGGAGCGGCGAGGCCTATCAACAGGTCAACGTGGGCACGGCTGCGACACTGGCGCTCTCCTTCGGCGTGATCATGATGTTCCTGATCCTGGCGGCCCAGTACGAGAGCTGGACCTTGCCGCTGGCCGTCGTCTCCGCCGTCCCGTTTGCGTTCATCGGTGCAATTCTGGCCGTTTACCTGGCCGGGTTGAGCACGAGTGTCTACCTGCAGGTGGGGCTGCTGGTGGTGGTCGGCCTGGCGGCCAAGAACGCCATCCTGATCGTCGAGTTCGCCGAGCAGCAGCGCAAGCACGCCGGGTTGTCGGTGGTCGATGCGGCCAAGGTGGCGGCGCGCCAGCGGTTCCGTCCGATCGTGATGACGTCGCTGGCCTTTATCGGCGGCACCCTGCCGTTGGCGCTGGCATCCGGTGCCAGCGCGGCCAGCCGTAACCAGATCGGAACGCCGGTCGTGGGGGGCATGATCTCCATCACCTTGCTGGCCACGGTGTTCGTGCCGGCGACCTACGTGTTGATCATGAAGGTCACCCACGGGCTGCAGTCGAGGCTGGGCCGTGACAAGCGGCGCAACGATCGCCAGCCGACGCCGGACGAAAGTCACTAGCACGCTGTGTCGATGCTGCCGAGAAATCGGCTTTTCAGAGGCAACCTCCCACGGAGGTTGCCTTTTTTAATGGCCGCCGCTTCGAGGGTCGCGGCAGCGAGCCAAACAGGCTTTGACGCTATCCAGCCGGTGGCATATATGTGTAGGAGGGGGCGGCGTCAACGAGCGACGTTCGTCACCCGATCACGCCCGCGAATCATTGCCCGGCATTTCGGCACGGGCGACCGACCGTCGGTCTTTGCTATTAACGTCGGTTATGGCCGTCACGGGCTCCCGAGGCGCAGGATGATGTGTCGACGCTGGTTAAACTTGACTGGTGGACTCAATGTTCAGGGAGGCTGAACATGACGCAGGCCGCAGTTCGTGGGAGGCAAAGTCATACGGCTGCGAGATATGGGGAGGACCCCCTTTGGCTCGCGTCGCTATCCGGTCGATCCTCGTCCAGGGCCCCGGCAGGGGCATTGTCACGTCCGCTTCCCTCACCGCCGATTCGTAACCGCCGGGTACTGTTCGTCACCACCGAGATCGCCGACTTCATCAAGGCGGGTGGTCTGGGCGACGTCTCCGCGGCACTGCCCCGGGCATTGAAGCCCAATTATGACGTGCGGGTGCTGATGCCCGGCTATCGCCAACTCCTGACCGCCGGGCGTCCCATCGCCCACGTGGCCAGTCTTCCCGCCCGGCACGATTTGCCGGCCTGCGAGATCGGACGTCTCGTGTGCGAAGACGGCTTGATCATCTACGTCGTGCTGTGTCCCGAACTCTACGATCGGGTCGGCAATGCCTACGGGGACGAACTGGGGGTGGGCTGGCCGGACAACGACATTCGCTTCGCCAGGCTGGCGATGGCGGCGGCCGAGATCGTCAATGACGCGACGCTGCTCGACTGGCAGGTGGAGCTGCTCCATCTCAACGACTGGGCGACCGGTTTGACGGCGGGCTATGTCCGCTGGCTCGGCAAGCGCTACGTTCCCTCGGTCTACACCATTCACAATCTTGCCTATCAAGGAGTGTTTCCAGTGGAGCGCATGGCGGCGCTGGGCATTCCGGCGTCCGCCTTCCACATTGACGGCGTCGAGTTTTACGGCCAGATATCGTTCATGAAGGCGGCGCTCTCCTATGCCTCCCACGTGACCACGGTCAGCAGCAACTACGCCCAGGAGATCACCACGCCAGCCCTGGGGTGCGGGCTCGAGGGACTGCTCAAGAAGCGCGCCCTGGAAGGGCGGCTCAGCGGCCTGCTCAACGGCATCGACGACCGCTGGGATCCCCGTACCGATCCCCACCTGGCGCCAAATTTCGGCATCAACGACTGGCATGGCAAACGCGCCAACATCCAGCGTGTGCGTCGCATGTTCGGACTCGCGCCCAGTGGCGGTCCGCTGTTCGCCGTGGTCTCGCGGCTGGTGGCGCAGAAGGGGCTCGATCTGACCATCGAGGTCACCGACGCCATCGTGCGGGCCGGCGGCCAGCTGGTGGTGATCGGCCAGGGCGAGCACGCCATCGAGCAGTCGCTCGTCGAGATGGCGACGCGCTACCCGGGTCAGGTGGGCGTCAACATCGGTTTCGACGAGGGCGAGGCGCGTCAGATCTACGCGGGCAGCGACTTCCTGCTGATGCCCTCGCGATTCGAACCCTGCGGGCTCAGCCAGCTCTACGCTCAGCGCTTCGGTTCGCTGCCGATCGCCCACCGAACGGGGGGGCTGGCGGATACGATACAGGATGGAATCAATGGCTTGCTGTTCGACGACATGAGCCTGGACAGTTATCGCGCCACGGTGCTGCGTGCCTTCGATCTCTTTCGGGCCACCGACCTGTTCTACGCCATGCGCCGCGCGGCGATGGCCGGGCGGCTGCATTGGCGCCAGGCCGTGGTCCCCTATCGCCGGCTCTACGCTGACCTGCTGACCGAGACGTTCGTCCATTCCAAAGAGCAGGTGACTAGCCGATGAAGTACTCCGCAGGAACCAACGGGGCCGGCGCTGGCATGAACTCGATGCCACGAGTGAGCCTCGGGGTTGCAGGCGCTCGCATGAACGATCAGGACGGGACGCTGCCCCGCGCGGCGTCAGGTGTCGGGGGCGCCGCCGATGAGGGGGAGACTGAGGACGCGTGGCCCTGGGACGACGGGGAGTGGATGCGATCGAGAGCGGGGCGTCATGGCGGCGACATGCCATTGTCGCTCTACCGGCTGTGTGGGGCCGATTGGTACGCTTCCCGCTTCCCCCTGCCCCTGAGCTGGAATCAGCTTGCCCAGGAACTGGTGCCTTACGTCGCCGACCTGGGATTTACCCATATCGTGCTCGACGAGGGGATTGTCGCGGTGCCTTACGCGGTGGTCTGCCAGTTCGTCGAGACCTGTCATGTCGCGGGCGTGGGCGTCGTGGTCCAGCGTCCTGCGTCGTTATCGATGTCCGAGGCCGAGTTTCTCGCATGGTGTCAGCGCTGCCATCTCGATGGCATCGACGAAGGCGGCCGCGATGGCGGCTGTCGGTTGTTCGGCAGCGACACCGTCGGGTCGACGCTGACGTTGCATCGTCGACCGCGATGGCAGGTTGCCAGCGCCGACTATCTCGCGCTGGGTCCTACCGGACGCCATCTGCGACACCGCGACTGGGTCGAGGCGTTGACCCCGCGCGAGAGCTCGCGTGGATTGCTGGAGCAGGTGCCGGATGAAGGCTCGGCGCTAGGCCAGTGGCGACAGACAGTTCACGGAGACGACTGGCAGCGTTTCGCGGCGTTCAGGGCGTGCCTGGCGCTGATGTGGGCGCTGCCTGGTGACAAGCAGGTGGCGATGGGCGTGGAGCTGGGCCAGGTGCTGGCCGGCCCCTGGGAGGCGTCGCTGCATTGGCCACTGCTGTTCGAGACCCGGCATGCGGGGATACTGCGTCTCGTGGCCGATCTCAATCGGCTGTACGTCAACGAGCCGGCGCTGCAGATCCGTGCCGACGAGTCGCTCGGATTCGAATGGCTGGTCGACGATGACAGCGACAATAGCGTTGTCGTATTCGCCCGCCATACCGAGAGCGGGCATGCCAGCATGATCTGCCTCTGCAACTTCCAGGCGTGCGTGCACTATCGCTATCGGTTTGGTGTTACCGGCGCGGGCCGGTGGCGGGAGATATTCAACAGCGACAGCGTCTTCTACGGAGGGAGCAACGTGGGTAATGGCCATGGCGCGACGACCGAAGCGATTCCCAGCCACGGCCATGCCCAGTCGCTTGCCGTGACGGTACCGCCCATGGCCGCGCTGTATCTGCGTCACGAGACCTGGTTCGAGGAGGCACCATGAGCGCCAGCACCGAGGTGACCCGTGACGAGGCGCCGACACCCTGGGCGCCTTTCTACGGCGCGACGCCAATGGCCGATGGCCGTACCTGCTTTCGGTTGTGGGCGCCCAGCGCCCGGCGGGTGATGCTGGAGTGCGAGGGCCTGGCACCGCAGCCGATGGATCCGGTTGGCGAGGGCGGATTCGAGCTCGAGCTCGAGTGTCCTTCGCAAGCGGCCTACCGCTATCGTGTCTTCGTCGGGGATGACGATGACGGGATGCCGGTGCCCGATCCCGCCTCGAGAGCACTGCGGGGTGGTGTCGACGGCGCCTCCCTCCTGGTCGACCGCAATCACGAGTGGCGCCATGACGACTGGACGGGCCGTCCCTGGGAAGAGACGGTGATCTACGAGGTCCATCTGGGCGCCTGCGGTGGCATCGATGGCCTGCGTCGGCGCCTGCCGGCACTGGTCGAGCTGGGCATCACCGCCATCGAGCTGATGCCGGTCGCCGAGTGTCCCGGGCAGCGCAACTGGGGCTACGACGGCGTCCAGCCCTATGCCGTCGCGTCCTACTACGGCTCGCCGGAAACACTGAAAGCGCTGGTTGACGAGGTTCACGGGCACGGCCTGATGATCTTTCTCGATGTGGTCTACAACCACTTCGGGCCGGACGGCAACTTCCTGCCCCACTACGCCGAGTCTTTCTTTCGTGACGACCTGCAGACACCCTGGGGCGGCGCCATCGATTTCCGTCGTCCGCAGGTGCGGCGTTTCTTCATCGACAACGCGCTGATGTGGCTGCTCGAGTACCGTTTCGACGGACTCCGGTTCGATGCCGTCCACGCCATCAGCGAACGGGATTTCCTGGTCGAGCTGGGGCAGACTCTGCGCGAGCGCGTCGGTCCGACCCGCCATTGCCACCTGATCCTGGAGAACGAGAACAATCAGGCCAGTCTGCTGGAACCGGGCCTGTTCGACGCCCAGTGGGCCGATGACTGGCATAACGTGATGCATGTGCTGCTGACCGGCGAGCACGAAGGCTATTACGCCGATTTCGTCGAGAACGCCACGACGAAGTTGGCGACGGCGATGGCGGAAGGGTTCGTCTATCAGGGCCAGCGCTCGCGCAAGGGAGAGGCCCGGGGAGAGCCCAGCGGGAACCTGCCGCCCACGGCGTTCGTCAACTTCCTCCAGAATCACGACCAGATCGGCAATCGCGCCCTTGGCGAGCGTCTGTCCCGGTTGAGCGAGCCCGACGCGCTCGATGCCGCGACGCTCCTGCTGCTGCTCTCTCCCGCCATCCCGTTGCTGTTCATGGGCGAGGAGTGGGGGGCGCGGAGACCGTTTCTCTTCTTTACCGACCATCGAGACGATCTGGCCGATGCGGTGCGTGAGGGCCGTCGTCGCGAATTCGCGGACTTCAGCGCATTCGAGGATCCGGCCCAGCGCGAGCGGATTCCCGACCCCAATGCGGCGTCGACTTTCGCGGCTTCGCAGCTCGACGATCAGGAGGCGGCCATGCCCGAGCATCGCGACTATCGGGCGCGCTTCGCAGCATGGCTGGCGCTGCGTCATCGCTTCATCGTCCCCTGCCTGGCGGGCTGCCATGCGCGTGGCGCTCGGGTCCTCGGCGACAAGGCGGTGGAGGCCGTCTGGCAGATGGGCGACGGTCAAGAACTGACCGCCGCGATCAACCTCTCGCCAGGTCCGGTTGGCTTGGGCCCTCGTGGCGACCCGCTGGCCTGCTCGCGACCAGGCATCATCGACTCTCTCGGCGAGGGCCAATTGCCGGCCCGCGCGAGCGCGGTGTGGCTTGCCCCGGCGGATGCCAAGAGGGTAGCCGATGACGTGGCGGGAGCGCCCCATTCATGACGGACCAGGGTCAGCCTGTGATCGAACGTTCAGATTCGCTGCAACAGCTCGCCGAGTCGGTCGGGCTGCTGGTCGAGTGGACCGGTAGTGACGACCGCCGCCAGTCGCTCTCCGAGACTCGCCAGCGCCGCATGCTCGACTGCCTCGGCTGGCCGGCCGCCGATGATAAGGCGGTTGCGGCCAGCCTGGCTCGCTGGCGAGCCCGCCACCATCCGGTCGCTTTCGATCAACTGCCGCCGTTGCTGATCGCCGACCAGCAACGGCCTTTCCCGGTCCCGGTGGCCGAGGCGAGCGGATGCGGTTTCGCTATCCGGCTCGAGAGCGGCGAAACGTTGGACGGTCATCTCGATGCCGGTGGTCATCTGCCCGCCATTCACGAAATCGGCTACCACCGGGTGAGCTTTCTCACCGGCCGGGGCGACGACAGCGTCACCCGTCTGCTGGCAGTGACGCCAGCGCGCTGCTTCACCCTCTCCGATATCGCTGACGAGCGGGGAGAGGCGCGTCCGAGCCACTGGGGGGTTGCCGCGCAACTCTACGGGCTTCGGCGTGATGGCGATGGCGGGATTGGGGGGCTGGCCGCGCTAGATGAGCTGTGCAGCGCGGTGGCCCAGGCCGGGGCGGATGCCGTTGCCATCAGTCCCGTGCATGCGCTGTTCGCGGCGCACCCCGAACGATTTAGTCCCTATTCGCCCTCCAGCCGGCTGTTTCACAACGTCTGGCACGCCTCGCCGGAGAGCCTGTTCGACGACGAGATACTGGATCGGGCAAGAGCGCCCTTCGTCGAGAGCATGACGCGGCAGGAGTCGCTGGCGCTGATCGACTGGCCAGCCAGTGCCCGTCTCAAGCTGGCGATGCTGGAGCGGCTATTCCAGTACGTCGAGCATGACGAGAGCGCACTGGAGTGGCGATCTCGACTGGTCGCCTTCCGGCGTGACGGGGGGGAAGGGCTGGAGCGTCACTGCCGCTTCGAAGTGCTGCAGGCGCATGCCGACGAGGCCGACTGGCGCCAGTGGCCCGAGGAGTGGCGTGATCCGGACAGCGAGGCGGTCGAGGCGTTCGCCGAGCAGCACCGGGAGGCGATCACCTTCGCCGTGTTTCTGCAGTGGCTGGTGGCCGCCGGGCTCGAACGGGTACAGCAGAACGCGCGACGCGCCGGTATGGCGGTGGGATTGATCGCCGACCTGGCGGTGGGTGTCGATCCCGCCGGCAGCCAGGCCTGGAGCGATCCCGCTGAACTCCATCGGAGCTTGAGCGTCGGCTCGCCGCCGGATGCGTTCAATGCCCACGGCCAGAACTGGGGGGTGGCGGCATTCTCTCCGGAGGGGCTGGTCGATTCCGGGTATCGTGGCTTCCTCGCCATGCTGCGGGCCAGCCTGGCCCACGCCGGCGGCCTGCGCATCGATCATGTACTGGGACTATCGCGGCTATGGCTGGTCCCCGAAGGTGAGTCGTCCCAGCAGGGGGCCTATCTACGCTACCCGCTGGACGATCTCCTGCGCCTGGTCTCGCTGGAATCCTGGCGCCACCGGGCCATCGTCATCGGCGAGGACCTGGGAACGGTCGAGGATGGGCTTCGCGACACCCTGGCGGATCGCGGCGTGCTGGGCATGAGTGTGATGTGGTTCGAACGCGAGGGGGATGCCTTCCTCCCGGCCGGTTCATGGCGCGAGGGCACGATGGCGACGACCAGCACCCATGATCTTCCCACGGTGGCGGGCTGGTGGCTCGAGAACGATCTGCAGTGGCGCGACCGCCTGGGACTGCTCGCCGAAGACGAGACGCTAGCCGAACTCAGGCAGGCGCGAGGCGAGGAGCGGCGACGGCTGGCCACTGTCTGCGGTCTTGGCGTCGACACTGACACCAGCCAGCCCCTGGGCTCCGGTGCCGTTGAGGTCAACGACGTCATCGATGCGGCGCTGGCGCACGTGGCGAGAACGCCGACGCCGCTGGCGCTGTTCCCGCTGGAGGATCTGCTGGGCTTGCTGGAGCAGGCCAATTTGCCGGGTACCCTCGATGAGCATCCCAACTGGCGGCGCCGGCTACCGGTCCCGGCGCCCCAGGCGCTCGAGACTCGGGCCGTACGGCAACGGCTGACGCGCATAGACCGCATCCGGCGGGGAGATCGATCATGAGAGCCGTTCGCGCCACCGTCAGATTGCAGTTGCACGCCGACTTCACCTTCGATGACGCTCGACGGCAGGTGGACTACTACGCCGCGCTGGGTGTCAGCCACTTCTATCTGTCGCCCTTCCTGACTTCGAGAAAAGGATCGACCCACGGTTACGACGGCGTCGACCCGACCCGGATCGACCCGGAGCTGGGCGGCGAGGCTGGCCTTGCCCGTCTGGTCGAGGCGCTGCATGCCGCGGAGATGGGAATCGTGGCCGATATCGTGCCCAACCATCTGGCGGTGGGGGCAGAGAACCCCTGGTGGCAGGACATGCTGGCTCTGGGGCGCGCCAGTGACTACGCCCGCTGTTTCGACATCGACTGGGAGCAGCCCGGTGCCGACGGCAAGATCCTGCTGCCTTTTCTGGGGGATCGTTATGTACGGGTCCTGGAAGATGGCGAGCTGGTGCTGGCCTGGGATGCGACCCACAGCGTCTTTTTCGTCGCCTATCACGAGCATCGGTTTCCGATCGACCCCGACCAGACCGAAGCGCTGCTGGCGGCCTCGTCAACGGACGCTCGTGAGGCAACCGCCCTCCCGCCGAGGGAGGCGCTAGCCGAGGACCATCCGCTGGTTGCGGCGGTCATTGCGGACCACGATGCCAAGACTCGGGCGGGATGCTCGCGCCTGCACGCACTGCTGGAGCGTCAGCCCTATCGGCTTCTCCACTGGCGTACCGCCAACGATGCGCTCAACTGGCGCCGATTTTTCGATATTACCGAGCTGGCGGGGGTGCGGGTCGAAGACGAGAGCGTGTTCGATCTCTCTCATGCATACATCCTGGCGCTGGTGGAGCGCGGCTGGATCGACGGACTGCGTATCGACCATATCGATGGCCTGGCCGATCCGCGCGGTTATGCGCTGCGGCTGCGCGGTCGTCTCGATGCGATCTCGGAGCGGCAGGGCGCCGGGAGCCAGCGATTGCCGATCTATGTCGAGAAGATCCTGGGGGATGGCGAACGCCTCCACGCCGACTGGGGCGTCGACGGCACCACGGGCTATGAATTTCTCGATCTCGTCTCGGGTGTCCAGCACGACCTGGCAGGTCGCGAGCCGTTGACTCGGCTGTGGCGGGAGGTCAGCGGTCGCACCGCGGATTTCGCCGCCGAGGTCGAGATTGCGCGTCAGGAAATGCTGCACGGGTCGCTGACTGCCGAATTCGAGCGTTGCGTCAGGGCGATGCGGGCCCTGGCTGACGCCAGTCCCGCCACCCGCGAATTCAGCCTGCCCGCGATTCGACGTGTCGTTGCGGCGCTGGCGATCGGCTATCCGGTCTATCGCAGCTATACCGATCGCAACGGTCGTCCCGAGGCGGATGTCGGCGCGTTCGATCACGCCATGCAGGCGGCGCGGTCGCGGTTATCCGCCGCCGACGCCTCGTGGCTGCCGCTGGTGGATGACTGGCTCGGCGGCAAGGCTCCCGACGCGTTCGATTCGCCACAGCGCGAGTTGCGCTTGGGTGCGATCACCCGCTTCCAACAGCTGACATCGCCACTCGCGGCGAAGGCCGTCGAGGACACTGCCGGCTATCGCTCGGCAGTACTGCTGTCGCGTAACGACGTTGGCTGCGAGGGGGCTCACTTCGCTTATCCGGTCCAGCACTTTCATCAGGAAAACCGGCAGCGTCTGGCGACATTCCCCCATGCCATGCTGACGACCGCGACACACGATCACAAACGTGGCGAGGACGTCCGTGCGCGATTGGCGGCATTGAGCGAATGGAGCGATGTGCTGGCCCCCAAACTGCGTGCCTGGGCCAGAGACTCGCGTCTTTATGACAGTCACGCCGCACCCTGCGGCGGGGACCGCCTGATGATGCTCCAGTTGCTGCTGGCGGCATGGCCATTGGAGTTGGCCCCAACGCAGGCGCGCAGCGAGGAGTCCGCTTCCCGCGAGCGAGAGGCACTGCATGAGTACGCCGATCGTCTCGTCGCCTGGCAGCGCAAGGCGATGCGCGAGGCCAAGCTCGCAAGTCACTGGCTGGCCCCCGACGAGCACTACGAGCAGGCGGGCGAGGACGCCATACGGCGTGCGTTGACCGGCGATGCACTGACCCGCGAGCTGGCCTCGGCAGCGGCGGTGCTCGACATGCCCGGCGCGGTCAATGGCTTGGCGCAGACGGTTCTCAGACTCTGCTCGCCGGGCATTCCCGACCTCTATCAAGGCACCGAGTTCTGGGACCTTTCCCTGGTCGATCCCGACAATCGTCGCCCGGTCCACATGGCGGCGCGCCGGGAGGCCCTGGATAACGCCGAAACGCCAGTGGCGGCCTGGCGTCACTGGCGGGACGGCGCCGTCAAGCAGGCCGTCTTGCAGCGGTTGTTGAATTTGCGCCGTGACCACCCCTCACTTTTCGACGACGGGGAATATCTGCCACTGCAGGCGACGGGGGCCCACGCCGACCGCCTCATCGCGTTTGCACGCCGAGCGCAGGGCATGACCTTGCTGGTGGTCGTCACCCGGCTCTCTGCGGCGCTGATGGACGAGACCCTCGAGGGTCGGCTCCAGTGGTCGGATACGGCGTTGTCGCTTGAAGCATTGAACCTGAAAGGTGTCGGTCAGGGCTGGCTGACGCCGGCGCCGGTAGCGGCCGAAGCGGAGCTGCCGCTGCATCGCCATTTGTCGGATTTCCCCTGCGGAGTTTGGGTGTGGGCGTCTTGAACCCGCTATCTTGAAGTGAGGCGCCGGCCCTGTCGGCGCTGGTATCGAATGAATCAGGTGGGGTAGGGATGCCCCGTCGAGCCACGCAAACAGAAAGGAGCGCATCATGATGACCGGTCGTGAACAACGTATACGGATGCTGGCTTATCGCATATGGGAGTCGGAAGGGCGCCCCGACAGTCAGGAGGCGCGTCACTGGGAGATGGCCGAACGTATCGTCGAGGCCGAGAACGCCCGAGAGGAAGAGCAGGAGTGGCGCGCGGCGTCCGACGAACCCTCGCCGCTGGAGGGAGAGGATCCGCCCGCCGAGCCTGACGAACTGGGTATAGACGAGCCGCGTCTGCCACTGGACGATCCCGAGACCGAGGCGCGCAAGGAGGCGGATACGGGGGTCGAGATACCGCCAAGCCAGCCTCGACCCCGGGCCCCGGCGCGGCGCAAGGCGGCGAGTGGCGACGAAAGCGCCTCGCCGGCGCGTAAACGGAGTCCGGCCAAGGCCACCGAGGGCAGTAGCAGGAAAACGGTTGCCAAGCCGCGCAAGCCCCGCGGAACGAACGGCGACAAGAGCGAATAACCGACCCACACTGGGTATCACAGGGTGACAGGGATGAACCTGGCTCGCCCGGAGGGTAGTCGATGACCGATATGCGTTGGGGACGGGATGGAACGATGGGGCAGGTCGTTCAGGAGGCAGGAACCATGCGGTCTCGGATCCGGGAGGGGCTGCCCTACCCGCTGGGGGCGACATGGGATGGGCTCGGCGTCAACTTCTCGCTGTTTTCGGCCAATGCGACTCGAGTCGAGCTCTGCCTCTTCGATGAATCCGGACAGGAGGAGCTGGAGCGGGTCGTGCTGCCGGAATACACCGATGAGATCTGGCACGGCTATCTGCCGGATGCCCGTCCAGGCCAGCTCTATGGCTATCGGGTCTACGGCCCCTACGATCCGGAAGCCGGCCATCGTTTCAATCATCACAAGCTGCTGATCGACCCCTACGCCAAGCAGCTGGTCGGCGAGTTGATCTGGGACGATGCCCTTTATGGCTACACCATCGGCCACGAGGATGGCGATCTCAGCTTCGACGAGCGAGACAGTGCGCCGTTCATGCCTCGCTGTCGTGTCATCGATCCCGCCTTCACCTGGGGGCGATCCACCGAGATCCGGGTGCCGTGGAGCGACACCGTCATCTACGAGACGCATGTGCGCGGTTACACCATGCGCCACCCGGCGGTACCGGAAGCGCTGCGTGGCACCTTCTCGGGGCTAGCCGTGCCGGAAGTGATCGACTATCTCGTCGATCTGGGCGTCTCCTCCCTCGAGCTGATGCCGATTCACGCCTTTGCCGACGACCGGCACCTGCAGGAGAAGGGGCTGCACAACTACTGGGGCTATAACACCCTGGCTTTCTTCGTGCCGCACCCGAACTACATGTCGACCGAGACCGTCAGCGAGTTCAAGCAGATGGTGGCGCGCTACCATGCTGCCGGCATCGAGGTGCTGCTGGACGTGGTCTACAACCACACGGCGGAAGGCAACGAGATGGGGCCGACGCTGTCGTTCAAGGGCATCGACAACGCCTCCTACTATCGCCTGATGCCGGATGAGCCGCGCTTCTACATCAACGACACCGGCACCGGCAATACGTTGAACCTCTCCCATCCCCGAGTCCTGCAGATGGTGACGGACTCGCTGCGCTACTGGGCCGACGAGATGCGTGTCGACGGCTTCCGTTTCGACCTGGCCACGATCCTCGGGCGCGAGGCCGATGGCTTCGACGAGGGTGGCGGGTTCCTCGACTCCTGTCGCCAGGATCCGCTGCTGTCCCAGTGCAAACTGATCGCCGAACCCTGGGACTGCGGTCCGGGTGGCTATCAGGTCGGCAAGTTTCCGCCCGGTTGGGCGGAGTGGAACGACCGTTTTCGCGACGACATGAGAGCGTTCTGGCGGGGAGACGAGGGTCGCCTGCCTGCCTTTGCCAACCGCCTGACCGCCTCGGCCGATCTGTTCAACCACCGCGGCCGCAAGGCGTTCTCGTCGATCAACTTCATTACCGCCCACGATGGATTCACGCTCCGCGACCTGGTGAGCTACAACAACAAGCACAACGAGGCCAATGGAGAAGACAACAAGGATGGCCACGACGACAACGTGTCCTGGAACCATGGCGTCGAGGGGGAGACCAGCGATACCGCCATCCGCGAGCTGCGCATGCGCCAGATGCGCAACCTGCTCGCCACGCTGATGCTGTCCCAGGGCACGCCGATGCTGCTGGCCGGAGACGAGTTCGGCCGCACGCAGGGCGGTAACAACAACGCCTACTGCCAGGATGGGAACATCGGCTGGGTCGACTGGAACCTGTCCGATGAGGGACGCGGTCTGCTCGCGTTCACTCGCCAGCTGATCCGGCTGCGGCGCCAGTATCCGATCCTGGAACGCGGACGTTTCATGACCGGCAAGCTGGACGAAAACCTGGGCATCAAGGACGTCTCCTGGCTCACGCCAAGCGCGGAGGAGATGACGGTGGACCATTGGCACGACGAGGAGGCCAAGGCGATTGGCGTCATCCTCAACGGGCATGCGCAACCCACCGGGATCTGCCGCTTCGGTTCCGATGTCACGGTGTTCCTGGCACTCAATGCCTCCGACCAGGACGTCGATTTCGTGCTGCCGGACGTCCCGGGGGGGAGCGAGTGGCTGAGACGCGTCGAAACCTTCGATCCAGCCGCCGGGGACGTGCGCTGTCCCATGGAGAGTGGCTACCGGGTCAAGTCGCGTAGCCTCTCGCTGTTCGAACTGATCGAAGAGGAGACATCGGATGATTGACCGCTCTCTCGACATCCTGCGACCGGCAGGTGGCTCATGACACCGACTCACGTTCGCGGCGCGGTCGGCGAGAACGATGCCGAGCTTCCCGTTACACCTTCGCCCAGCCTGGCGGGAGTGAGTGCCTCTCGCCTTGGCGTGGCGGATCTCGAGTCGCTCGCGCATGCGACGCACGCCAACCCTTTCGCTGTACTGGGGCCCCATGTCACGGCCGGCGGCGAGCTGGAAGTCAGCGCCTACCTGCCAGGTGCGCTGTCGGTATCGCTGGTGGAGCGCGACAGTGATCGCTTACTGGGGGAGTGTACACTCGGCGCCATCGATGGATTTTTCGTCGGAAAAATGGCAAAGCCTTGTGCCTACCGGCTGCATGTCCGGTGGCCTGACGGGGAGCAGATCGTCGCCGATCCCTACGCCTTCCCGCTATTGCTGGGCGACACCGATCTCTACCTGATTGGCGAGGGAAGCCATCGGCGCCTGGGTGAATGCCTCGGGGCCCGCGCAATGACGGTCGAGGGCGTCGAGGGGGTACGTTTCGCGGTATGGGCGCCCAACGCGCAGCGGGTGGCAGTGGTCGGCGACTTCAACGGCTGGGATTCGCGTCGTCACGGGATGCGCTGCCGTTACCCCTCGGGGGTGTGGGAGATTTTCATCCCCGGGATCGGCGCCGGTGAGCGCTACAAGTATGCCTTGATCGACATCAACGGCGAGCGTCTGCTCAAGGCCGATCCGATTGCGCTCTCCACCGAGCCGCCGCCACTGACGGCGTCGGTGGTGGCCGACGCGACGCCGTTTGCCTGGCATGACCAGACCTGGATGGCCGAAAGGCCCGGACGCCATGCCCCCACGGCGCCGATCTCGATCTACGAGGTGCACGCTGGCTCCTGGCGCAAGCATGGCGGCGACGACGGCGGGATCTATGGCTGGCGGGACCTGACCGAATCGCTGATCCCGTACGTGCTCGAGATGGGCTTCACCCATATCGAGCTGATGCCGATCATGGAGTATCCCTTCGGCGGCTCGTGGGGATATCAGCCGCTGTCACTGTTCGCGCCCAGTGGACGCTTCGGTTCGCCGCAGGAGTTCGCGGCGTTCATCGATGCCTGCCACATGGCGGGCATCGGCGTGATCCTCGATTGGGTCCCCGGGCATTTCCCCTCCGATCCTCACGGCCTGGCGCGTTTCGATGGCACTGCGCTCTACGAATACGCCCATCCCTTCGAGGGCTATCACCAGGATTGGAACACCTACATCTACAACCTGGGGCGGCGCGAGGTCCACGGCTTCATGCTGGCCTCCGCGTTGCACTGGTTGCGTGACTTCCATATCGACGGCCTGCGGGTCGATGCGGTCGCCTCGATGATCTATCGCAACTACTCCCGCCGCGAGGGGGAGTGGATTCCCAACCATCTCGGCGGCCAGGAGAACCTCGAGGCGGTGGCCTTTCTCCAGCATCTCAACCAGGTCGTTCAGGACGAGGTGCCTGGCGCGATCGTCATCGCCGAGGAGTCGACGGCCTGGCCCGGTGTCACGGCGCCGGTCGAGCAGCATGGCCTGGGTTTCAGCTACAAATGGAACATGGGCTGGATGCACGACAGCCTGAGCTACATGAGTCACGATCCACTCTATCGCCGCTATCATCACGATCAATTGACGTTCGGCCTGATCTACGCCTTCAACGAACGCTTCATGCTGCCGATTTCGCATGACGAGGTGGTACACGGCAAGGGATCGCTGCTGGACAAGATGCCTGGCGATGACTGGCAGCGATTTGCCAACCTGAGGGCTTACCTCAGCTTCATGTGGTTGCATCCCGGCAAGAAACTGCTGTTCATGGGCTGCGAATTCGCCCAGGGCCGAGAGTGGAGCCATGACCGTGAACTCGACTGGTGGCTGTTGCAGGAAGCGCCCAACGCCGGCATTCGGCACCTGGTGGGTGATCTCAATGCCCTCTACCGCTCGCATCCGGCGCTTCACGCACTGGACTGCGAGGCGGATGGCTTTCAATGGGTCATCGGTGACGACAGCCACAACAGTGTCTTCGCCTGGTGGCGTCGGGACCGCCACGGTCGCGAGGCCCTGGCGGTGGCGAACATGACGCCGCAACGGCTCGGCGGCTATCGCATCGGGGTGCCTACCGCCGGGAGCTGGCAGGAGCGTTTCAACTCCGACGCGGCATGCTACGGCGGCAGTAATGCAGGCAACGGTGGCGGTTTGCAGACCGAGGCGGTCGCCGCCCACGGCGAGCCTCAGTCGCTGGTGCTGACGCTGCCGCCGCTGGGAGTGATCCTACTGATGCCCGGCGCGCTGGGCGAGTAGCGCCCGGGTGACGCCGTTGGTCCAGCCGAAGCCGTCCTGAAGCGGGTATTCGCCGCCGGTGGCGAAATCCGCACCAGGGTAGAGGATGTATTTTTCCACCAGCTTGCTTTCGCGGCGGTAGAGCTCCTCGACCAGGGCCAACCAGCGGTCGGCGATGGTGTCGGCGAGTTCGGTGAAGCCATAACGTCGCAGTCCCTCGATCGCCATCCACTGCAGCGGTGCCCAGCCATTGGGATGATCCCACTGCTGCTGGCTATCGGTGATCTCCGTGGTGGCAAGACCGCCCGGCGTCACGAGTCGGTTGGCGATGATGTTGGCGACACGTTCGGCCTGGGCGTCGGAGGCCGCGCCGACGAACAGCGGAGCGACGCAGGCGGCCGTCAGGTGAACGCTGCTCTGGCCGCGCACGAAGTCGTAGTCGTAATACGCGCCTCGGGTATCGCTCCAGAGATACTTGTCCATTGCCGCTTGCCGGCGCAGCGAGCGGCGGCGGAAATCTCCGGCCTTGGCGTCGTCACCCGTGGCGGTATGGAGGCGACACAGCGTCTGCTCGAGATGGAAGAGCAGCGCGTTGAGTTCCGGCGTGATGAAGTGAGTCGTGCGAATGGTGCTGAGATCCGTCACATCCTCCAGCCATCGCCCGCTGAAATCCCATCCGCTCTCTGCGCCGGCGCGAAGATCCCGGAACAGCGCCTCCGCGGGGCGGGCAGCGCGCTGGGATATCTCGATGTCCTCCCGGAACGACTCCTCACGCGGCGTGGCGCGATCGTCCCAGTGCCGATTCAGCCGGTTTTCCTCGTCGAGGCGCACGCAACGTCGATGGCTCTCCCCGGGGGCCAGCGTCTTCTCTCCATCCATCCAGAAAGCGTACTCCCGCTCCAGTTGGGGTAGATAGTCGACCGCCTTGCGCAGACCCTGGCGCTCGGTCAGTTCGACCATCATCGAGAACAGCGGTAGCTGGGACCGGCTGAGATAGTAGGTGCGGTTGCCATTGGGCATATGGCCGTAGCGCATGATCAGATCGGCGCAGTTATCGGTGACCGCGCACATCAGGTGGTTCTCGCCGCTGGCGGCGAGCCCCAGCATGGTGAAGTACGAGTCCCAGTAGTAGTACTCGCGAAACCGCCCGCCGGGCACCACATAGTCGTGGCACAGGGCGAGCAACGAGGACCAGCGCGGATGCTGACGCGAATTGCGGGTCAGCACCGGCCACAGGTTGTCGATATGTTCGATCAGGTCGTGCTCGGGGCGGGCTTCGTAGCCCCTGCCCGGAACCATGTCGCTGTAGAAGTGATCGGAGACGAAGACGGCGAGATCGAATCCCACCTGCCGTCGCTGCTGTTCGTAGGCCTCCATGATCTCCTCGGGCGGCTGTCTCGGAATCGAGTCGGCGAAGGTCTTGGAGTCCTCGAAGATATGCGCCAGCGCGACCGCCTCGAACAGCTCGCCGAAGCGGTCGTGGGGGGTGATCGCCGCTTCGTCGATCGAGCAGGCGCTCCCGGATGACATCTGAAAGCTGTCGAGCATGTCGGTTTCCCTGCATAACGTGGAGCGTACCGGAGACGACATGGCCCCCTGGTTATTCTTCATATTGCCACAGTAGCCCGCCATCCACCGGTAGTGATGCGCCAGTCATGTAGGCGGCATCGTCGGATGCCAGAAATTCGACCACGCCCGCCACGTCCTCGGGCCTGCCCAGACGGTTGAGCGGAATGTTGCCGAGAAGATGGCGCAGTTTCTCCGGGTCCTCTTCGAGCGCCGAATTCATCGGGGTCTTGATGGCGCCGGGCGCCACACTGTTGACGGTGATGCCCAGCGGCGCCAGTTCGATGGCCAGGTTGCGGGTCAGCATGCGCATGCCGCCCTTGCTCATGCAGTAGCTGGTGAAGCCTGGGAAGGGTAGATCCTCGTGGACCGAACTCATGTTGATCACGCGGCCGCCACGGCCTTCGTCGCGCAGATGACGGACGAAGGCCTGGGTAGTGAAGAAGACGCCCTTGAGATTGGTGCGCATGACGTTGTCGTAGTCGGCTTCATCGACGTCAAGGAAGGGGGAATCTATCTCGAGGCCGGCATTGTTGACGAGAATGTCCAGGCGGCCCAGCGCCTCGACGCTCTCCGCGATCAAGCGGCGATTGGTATCGATATCGCCGATGTCTCCGGTCACGATCGCAGCCCGACGGCCATGGGCGCGGACACTGCGCGCGGTCTCCTCGGCGCGCTCCGAGGGCCGGCTACCGCTGACGACGACATCGGCGCCGGCCTGGGCGAGACGCTCGGCAATGGCGCGACCAATGCCCTGGGTGCTGCCGGTCACCAGGGCGACTTTACCTGAAAGGCGCATCTGTCTCTCCTTGCGTGATTTCGCTGGCCCTGCGTGAGCGCCCGAGCGAGGTGTGGGAAATGATGATGGAATCGATGACGGCGGCGGCTGGGGTCGGTCAGACCTCCGTGCCGAGCGCGCCCGTGAGGCAACGTCTCCATTGAAGATAGAGCAGCTTCGACCTTTGGACCAAAGAGTCGAAGCGTTGTTCTGGCCTCGCGTGGATAGCATGATGTCTGGCGACAAGCCCTCGACGGCTCGATATTGATGCGGACAGGAGTCAACGTGACGGGATTGAGAAAGCTGGGATGGATCTTGGGACTGGTCCTGACACTGCTGGTCAGCCTGCCGGCATCGGCGCAGTCCTTGACCTCGCTGATGGGCGGCAAGCAGAGCAGCGGTACTCAGTCGGCACCCGCCCCCACCCCGCAGGAACTGAGTAGCTCGCTCGATCAGATCATCACCACGCTCGAGAACAGCGACCAGCGCCAGTCGCTGCTGGAGCAACTCAAGCAGCTGCGTGATGCTACGGCGGCCGATGCCAGGCAGGAGGGGAGGTCGGAGGGATTGCTGGGCGCCCTCGCTCAGTCGTTCTCTTCCCTGGAAACCGACGGACTCGACAATCCGATCCGCTACTGGTCGACCCGCGCCGACCAGGCCGGAGACGATCTCTCGACGCTGGTCAGCGAACAACGGCATTGGCCTAGAGTCTTTTTCGAACTGGCTTGGGTCACCGCACTCTGGGTCGGGGTGACGTTGCTCGTGGCAACGCTCTGGCGTTGGGGTGTCCGCCAATTGGGGCTGACGTGGCATTTACCGGCGGAGCCGACGACCTGGACGCTCGTTCGCCATATCGTGCGGCGCGTGGTACCTCTGGCAATCGGCTTCGTTGCCGCGCTGATGACCGTGCATCAGGTCACGACCGGCACGGTGGGTCTGACATTGGCCATGGTCGCGGCGTACGCCACGCTTTGCGGCGCGGTCTTCTCGGCGATCTGTGAAATCGTGTTCTCGCTTTTCGGCAGCGGACACCGTCACACCGCGCTGCGCATCCTGCGGCGGCGTGGGGCCCGCTGGCTGTTTGCGCTGGGGGCACTGGTCGCGCTGGGCGATGCGGCCAATGCCGAGGCGATGGTCAAGCCGCTGGGCGCAGGGGTCACGACCTTCCTGTCGCTGATCGCCAATGTGTTGGCGGCATCGCTGCTGGGCGCTTTCGTTCTGGTGTTCCGGCGACCCATACGACATTTGATTCGCAACCGCCCCTATTCTCAACGTCAGCAGCGTCGCGCGACCACCGAACTGATCCGGGCGTTCAGCCGGATCTGGCACATCCCCATTCTGGTCATGGTGGCGGTATCGCTGATCGCGATGATCATGTCGGCAGAGGATTCGCGCAGTGCGTTCTTCCGGGCGGTGGTGACGGCTGGGCTCATGATCGCGACCCTGGTGGTTACCGGCTTGATACATCGGCGAGGCGCCAACGTTCGCGAGAACCCCTCCTCGGAATACTCAGCACGCCTGGCGCGCTTCGGCTTCACCCTGGCCCATCTGGCCAGTTGGATGGTATTCGCCGAGCTGGCGATGCGGGTCTGGGGCTCGTCGCTATGGGCGGTGGGCGCTTCCGCCGGCATCGGGCAGCAGATCGTCAAGGGCGTGCTCGGGCTGGGCGCGACATTCCTGTTGGCTTGGCTGGTATGGATTCTGGCGGATACCGCGATCAAGCATGCGCTACTGCGCAGTAGCCGTCGCCACGGCCGGCGGGTCAACGCCAGCGCCCGCGCCCAGACCATCACGCCGTTGCTGCGCAACACCGTGTTCGTGACCATCGCCGTGATCGCATTGATCATCGCGCTGGCCAATCTGGGCGTGAACGTGACGCCGCTGCTGGCGGGTGCCGGTGTCATTGGCCTGGCGGTCGGCTTCGGTGCGCAGACGCTGGTCCAGGATCTGATCACCGGCCTGTTCATCCTGATCGAGGACTCACTGGCGATCGACGATTTCGTCAATCTGGGAACGCACAGCGGCACGGTGGAGGCGTTGAGCATTCGCACCGTCAAGCTGCGAGATCTCGACGGCATCGTGCACATCATCCCGTTCAGTCAGATCCAGGGGATCCAGAACTACTCCCGCGAGTTCGGCATTGCCCTGCTGCGGATTCGGATCGCCCATCACATGAAGATCGACGATGCGATCGAGATCGTGCGCGAGATAGCCGACGATCTGCGCAGCGACCCGATGATGCGCCACCACATCTGGTCGGCACTGGAGGTTCAGGGCATCGAGAGCTTCGATGCCGGGGCGGCGATTCTGCGCGTGCGGATGCGCACCGCGCCGATCATGCAGTGGGACGTGGCCCGCGCCTTCAACCTGCGTCTGAAGCAGCGCTTCGACCAGGATGGGTTGGACCTGGCAATGCCGCGAATGAGTGTGGTGATGGAGCAGACGCCGGTGCCTGCCCGCGGCGAGACAACCCGTGAGTCGGTAACGGCCCCCGGCGAGCCGGACGCCCAGTAGAGTCGAGATACCGTGGGCTTCCCCGGAGAGTGAGATACAGTCGCGCATCTGGCGGCCGATAACGCTTCTAATGAACAATATCATGTGACCAACAACAACAAGAATACGGACCAGGAGCGTTACGATGAGCGAATCGGTGGCGGCGGTCGATGCGCTGTGGGTCACCCTTGGCGCCATACTGGTATTCATGATGCAGGCCGGATTCCTTTGCCTGGAAGCCGGCGTCACGCGCAGTAAGAATGCCATCAACGTGGCGATGAAGAACGTCTGCGATTTCGCGGTGGCGATGCTGGTGTTCTGGTGCGTCGGTTTCGGCGTCATGTTCGGCAGCAGCCAGAGCGGCTGGTTCGGTACGACGTTCTTCTTCCCCGAGTTCGAGGGCACCTACTGGCTGGCGCTCTTCTTTCTCTTCCAGGTCATGTTCTGCGCCACGGCGGCAACCATCGTCTCCGGTGCGGTCGCGGAGCGCATGCCGTTCCAGTCCTATCTGATCATCACCCTGATCGTCAGTGGCCTGATCTACCCGGTCTTCGGCCATTGGGCCTGGGGCGGTGGTTACACCGGTGAGCCGGGCTGGCTGGCCGCGCTCGGCTTCATCGATTTCGCTGGCTCCACCGTGGTCCACAGCGTTGGCGGTTGGGTGGCGCTGGCCGCCGTATTGCGGATCGGGCCAAGACGTGGGCGCTTCGTCTCCGGGCAAGCCACCAAGCTGATGCCGGCGGGCGATCTGCCGCTCGCCATGCTGGGCGTGCTGGTGCTGTTCATCGGCTGGTTCGGATTCAACGGCGGCAGCACGCTGGCGTTCGATGCCAGCGTGCCGGGCGTCCTGATCAATACCGTGATCGCGGCCGTCTCCGGCGTCATGTCGGCCTTGCTGCTGGGCTGGAAACTGCGCGGTTTCGCCGAGGTGCTCTACGCCCTGAACGGTGCGATCGCCGGGTTGGTCGCGATCACTGCCGGCGCTCATGATCTCTCGGTCGATGCGGCGGTGGTGACGGGTGCCGTGGGCGGAGTGCTGATGGTCCTGGTGAGCGAATGGCTGCTGCGATGGCGTATCGACGATGCCGTCGGCGCCATCCCCGCCCACCTCGCTCCCGGTATCTGGGGCACGTTGGCCGTGGGGGTGTTTGGCGACGCCGATCGTCTTGGCACCGGCCTGGGTTGGGCCGCGCAGTGCGGCGTGCAGCTCTTGGGTGTGGTGGTGTGCGGGCTCTGGGCGTTTCTGGTGAGCTGGCTGCTGTTCGGCATGCTGGGGCGGTGGCTGCCGCTGCGCGTCTCGGCCGAGGCCGAGGAGATAGGGCTGAACATGGCCGAGCACGGCGCCCGTACCGAGCTGTTCGAGTTGCTCGACGCCATGCGCCAGCACGAGGAGCATGGCGAGATCGGCGCGCGGGTCGCGGCCGACCCGTTCACCGAGGTCGGCCAGATCGCGGCCAGCTACAACCGGGTGTCGGCGGCGCTGGAGCGGGCGATGACACGCACCCAGGTGATCATGCGCAACCTGCGCGACGGCATGCTGACCTGGCGAAGCGATGGCGTTCTGACCGCGATCAATCCGGGGGCGGAGGCGCTGTTCGGTGTCAGCGCCGAGGCGGTGATGGGGACCTCCGTCGAGGCCTTGATTCGTTGCCGGGTTCCGGCGCCCGGTCAACGTCGCGAGCTGCGTGTCCGCACGGCAGCGGGGACACGCTCCCTGGAAATCCAGGTCAGCGAGGGAGCGTCCGGCTCGGAAGCGGAATTCGCCGGTATGGTGCGTGATATCACCGAGCGCAAGCGAATCGAGGAGCAACTGAGCCGCGAGCGGGAGCTCGCCCTGGTGACACTGGCGTCGATCGGTGATGGGGTGATCACCACCGATCACAGCGGTCTGGTCACTTTCCTCAACGCCGAGGCGGAGCGTTTGACCGGCTGGACGCTGGAGGCTGCCCGGCAACTGCCGGTGGGCCAGATCTACAGCCTCATCGACGAGGCGTCGAACACCCAGGTCGACAATACCGCCCGCCAGGTGCTCGCCAGCGGCAAGGCGATCGCCAGTCTCGAGACGCGCCTGCTGGTCGCGCGCGACGGCAGTCGCTGGCCGGTGCAGGACTCCGCCGCCCCGATTCGCAGTCGCGGCGGCTATACGGTGGGAGCGGTCGTCGTCTTCCAGGACAAGACGCTGACCCGTGAACTGACCCGTAAGCTCAACCATCAGGCCAGCCACGATGCGCTGACCGGGCTGGTCAATCGGCGTGAATTCGAGCAACGATTGCAGGCGGCGCTGCTCGATGCGCTAGGTTTCCATGTGCTCTGCTATCTGGATCTCGATCAATTCAAGATCGTCAACGATACCTGTGGCCACGGGGCGGGAGACGAGCTGCTGCGCCAGCTATCGATGCTGCTTCGCGCCCGGGTTCGGGATACGGACCTGCTGGCGCGACTGGGCGGCGACGAATTCGGTATCGTGTTCTTCGAGTGCGATCTGGACGATGCGCTACGGGTCGCCGAGGGTATTCGTGAGGCGATCGACGATTTCCGTTTCAGCTGGGAAGGGCGGACGTTCTCGCTGGGCGCCAGCATCGGCCTGGTTGCGCTCGACGTGGGCCGCTCGGTCGTTCTGAGCGACGCGCTGAGTAGCGCCGATGCCGCCTGCTATGCCGCCAAGGAGGCGGGACGCAATCGCGTTCATGTCTACCAGCCGGACGACCGTCAGTTGCTCGATCGTCATGGCGAATTGCAGTGGGTGCCGCGCCTGCAGGCGGCGCTGGACCAGGATCGCCTCCGGCTTTACGCGCAATCGATCGCCTCGGTGGCCAATCCCGGCGACATCCATCATCACGAGATTCTGGTACGGCTGGAGGAGAACGGCAGACTGTATGCGCCGGGTAGTTTCATGCCCTCGGCGGAGCGTTACAACCTGATTGTGCGGATCGATCGCTGGGTGGTGCGCAACACGTTGGCGTGGCTGTCGGATCGGTATCGTCACAAGGCGCGCGCTGGTATCGACACCTGGTCGATGAACCTGTCCGGCGCATCGCTCTCCGACGAACGCTTCTGTGAAGAGCTGGCGGTGTGGGTGCAGCAGGCGGCACTGCCGGCCGGTACGCTCTGCTTCGAGATTACCGAAAGTGCGGCGATCTCCCAGCTATCCACGGTGACACGGTTGATCCATCGTCTCAAGCAGTGGGGCTGTCGGTTCGCACTGGACGATTTCGGCGCTGGCCTCTCCTCGTTCGCCTATCTGAAACAGCTGCCGGTGGATTACCTGAAGATCGATGGTGCCTTCATCAAGGATATCGATACCGACCCCATCAATCGGGCCATGGTGGAAGCGATCAACACGGTGGGACACACCGTGGGGCTGAAGACGATCGCCGAATTCGTCGAAACGCCCGAGATCATGGCGCAGTTGTCGCAGCTAGGCGTCGACTTCGCCCAGGGCTACCTGATCGATCGTCCGCAGCCGCTGGAGAACCTGTCCGATGTGAGAGTCATGCCGCGCTAGACGTCTCTTCGCTTTTTGGCAGAAGTCTGGCTCCACGGCAGGTTTTCGGTCGCCGCGATCCCATAGCCATTGGTCTGACCCACCAATCGCTAATGGCTGATCAGCATCCGTTAATTTATAATTTGTGTTATTAGGTAACTTTAAAGTATCAATTGATTTTTTGTGCATCGGATTGTAAATTTGCCGGGTAGCCTCGAAGTACGCTGCCGACACAACCGATACGAGCAGGGCAGCGCGATCTGAACCAGGCAGGCATGACCAAAAAGTGACGTCGATCGCGCCAGAGCGGCGTCGAAAAACCGGATAGCGGACACCGAATCTCACAAGCCTCGAATTCGGGGCATTGCGGTCCAGCCCGGTAGACAACGATTTCGATACGTGGGGTGCGCAATGAGTCTATTCAGTGTGGGTTGTATTGCCGTCGGCTTCGTCGCTTTCGGGTTGTTCGTCGCGCTGCGTCTGTGCAGCAGCGACAAGTCCCCGCCCGAGGCGCGAGACCGCCTGCAGGAGCCGAATCCGTCGCACAAGGCGGGCGCCGGGCACCGCGCCTGATCGACTATCTGCGGAATGAATGGATGAAAACCGGCAGCATCAGCGCTGCCGGTTTTTTGCGTTCTGGCCCGGGAAATGGAGCGATTCAGGCGCAGGGCGCGATTGGCGCCGTGAGCCCTGACGTTGGGGACCCCGACGGAACGCCGGCCTCGTTGATCTCCTGGCGATGGAAGGCAGGCACGCCGCGAATGAAGGCGCTGGTCAACCAGGCCAGCGGAGCGAGCTCGGCACCGAAGGCGTTGAAGCAGCCCCAGCGCAGGGCAATGAAGGGCCGCATGAAGATCGGCAGGCGCCGATGGGCACGCAATCCGACGATACGGCGGGTGCGCGTCACCAGCAGATCGACGCGACCGCGCTCTCCCCGGGTGAGCGCTCGGTAGTCGGCGGTGTCGGTAGCAGAGGGAATCTGCCCCTTGGCCGGGTCGCAAGGCTCCAGCAGCAGTCGGGCCAGTTGCTTGACGCTTTGATGTCGCATCCGTTTCTCAGTGTAAGTTCGTGTAGTCTGATGGCTGATTGTCTCTCCCGAAGGCGCGATTGAAAACCGGAGCAGGCATGGAGAAGCGCTGCAATTCGCAAGACGATCCGGCTTCGCTGTGGCAAGGTCCCGATTCGATCCTTTTCTTCGTTCAACTCCCTTCCAAGAGAGAGCAGAGTCCATGCAGCTCGACGACATACCTTTCGCTACGACGGACTGGTCGACGATCACGCCGACCGAGCACGCTGGCGAGACCGGCAAGGCACTCTGGCGAACCCGGCAGTTCGGCGCTGTCCGCGTGCGAATGGTCGAATACACGCCGGGTTACCTGGCGGATCACTGGTGTTCCAAGGGCCATGTGCTGTTGTGTCTCGAAGGTGAGCTCGTCACCGAACTGGAGGACGGCCGAGTCTTTCGACTACTGCCGGGACAGAGCTACCAGGTTGCCGATCAGGCCGAACCGCACCGCTCCTCGACCGAGAGCGGCGCCAAGCTGTTCATCGTCGACTGACTCCGCGGGTGGCGCTCAGCCCAGCACCCACTCCCGGAACGCGCGCATCGGTTCGGTAAGATGTCGGTGCTGCGGCGTCAGCAATGAGAGCCGGCCGCGACTGGGGATCTTGTGCGGGAGGGCGTGAACGAGATTGCCCTGGGCGATCTCGGCAGCCAGAAGGCGGGTCCAGCCGAGCGTGACGCCTTGGCCGGCCAGCGTCGCGTTCATCAGCAGCTGGAAGCTGTTGGCGCGCAGGGTATGAAGGGGTGGCTGCCAGTCGAGTTCCAACGCCTGGAACCAGAGTTCCCAGGTCAACCAGTCGTGATAGTGATCCTCGACCACCATCAAGGTGTGTCGGTTCAGCAGGTCCTGCGGATCGGCGATGCCCCCGTGACGCTCGAGATAGATCGGGCTGCAGACGGCGGCGACGTCTTCCTGGGCGAAGATGGCATCGGCGGTGAGGCCCGGCGGGTCGACCTCCCGGGGCACGTGGTAGTAGATGCCGAGATCGAATTCGGCCAGGTCGAGGCGGTGAGGGTCCTCGACGGTGAGAATGCGGATTTCGATATCGGGATGGGCGCGCTGGAAGTCCGGCAGTTGGCGGGCCAGCCAGATCGAGGCGATGGTCGGGCTCGACGCCAGCGTCAACTGACGATCGTCGCCGCGACGCCGCAGGCGAGCGGTCTCGTCGCGGAGCTCACGCAACAGGCGTTGTACCACGCGGAAATAGTGCTCGCCGGCCGGGGTCAGTCGCAGGCCGTCATAGTGGCGCTCGAACAACGGGCGCCCCAGGTCCTCCTCGAGCCGCTTGATCTGCCGGCTGACGGCGCTCTGGGTCAGGCTGAGTTCGCTCCCCGCCTGAGTGAAGCTGCCATGACGGGCGGCCGCTTCGAAAGCGCGCAGGCAGGTGAGGGGTGGCAGGGCATCGCGCGTGGACATGGAGGCTTCCGCAACCGTGGAATGACGGCTGCGGAGCATAACATGGGCGTCGTGCGATGCCCCGAGAGGCACGATCAGATGGCGGTTCGCGGAATCTCCCGCTCCCATGATCTATCGCTGATCAACGTTTCACCTTCGAACGCACGCTGCTCGGCACTCAGGTAGAAGGTGGTCTCGTCGCAATGCAGGTGATAGCGGCTGGTCACTTCCACGGAGAACCGACCCTCGCCCTGCTCACGGCTGGCACGATAGACCCACTCGATATCGGCACGGGTACGGGTGGCATCGGTGGGGTGGCTCGAATAGACCTCTTTCGCGCGCTGCTCGACACGCAGGCCGTGGCTCTCGAAGCGCATGTCGCCCATGTCGTCCTCGATGGTGACGGTCACCTCGCCGCTGCCCACGTCTTCATGGATCGTGCGCCTGGGTTGACCGGCGCGCAGCGTCTCGACCCGGCACGGCGTGGCGCTCTCCGGCGGTTCGAACGGCATCGGGATGGTTTCGGCTCGGCATAGCGGCAGTTCCAGTGTCGGCTTGCCAGCCTTGAGCGTCAGGTCGGCACGCTTTTGGGGTGACCAGATCAGCGGAAAACTGGCGCTGGAGAGCGCCAGACGCAGGCGGTGTCCCTTGGGCAGGCGGTAGCCGATCAGATCCAGCGGTAGCCGCACGTCCATCGGCCCACCGGGAATCGGCGGAGTGATCCTGTCCGCATCGTCGCGGAGATTGAGATTGAGCGTGCCGTAGGTGATCAGCGCGCTCTCGCCGCTCGGCGCGACATCGCACAGACGCACGTGGAACTGACCGCAAGCTTCCGCGCTGGCGATCGTCGCGGCGACCGTCGGCTGGCCCAGGATATCCAGGCCCTCGGCGTAGGGTTCGGAGTCGAAGGTCAGCGACAGGCCATCGTCGCGGCGCTGATCCGGCGGAAAGTCGGCGCCGAACCACAGCGGGATGTACTCGCCCTGCAGCGAGCCTGCCGTCAACGGCGAGGCGATCAGACGATCGCCGCTCAATTCGCCGTCGGGGTTCAGGCCACGCTCGCTCAGCGCGAGAATCGTCGTCTCGATCTCGTCGGTTGGCGCGGGCCAGTTCGAGGTGCGTACCCACTCGCCCGGCCGTTCCAGATACTTGGGCGCCGGCGGGACACCATCCTGCAGATAGAAGGTGCAGGGTGGCTCGTCCATGATTCCGGTGTCGATGCCCTTGAGCCAGTAGTCCCACCAGCGCAGCGCCTCCTGCAGAAAGCCGATAGCCGGATCGGGAATCGCGAAATGGGGGTACTTGTGCATCCAGGGCCCGAGCAGCGCCTTCTTCGGGCAGGAGAGATTCTCCATCATCCGCGGGATCGTATTGACGTAGGAGTCACCCCAGCCGCTGATCATGTAGACCGCGGCTTCGATGTCGCCGTAGTTCTCGCAGATCGAGCCATGCTGCCAATAGGCGTCGCGCTGCTGGTGGCGCAGCCAGGGCTCGGCCAGCAGCGGCATGTTGTCGAGACGATGCTTCCACATCTCTCGCCAGCGTTCGCCGACCAGCAGCGGATCGGGCACCGCGGCAGAGAAGCTCAGCATGGTGGCGGCCCAGCCGAGATTCTCGAGCAGCATATTGCCGCCCTTGTAGTGGATATCGTCGGCGTAGCGATCGTCGGTGGAGCAGAGGGTGATGATCGCCTTGAGGGGGGCGGGTCTGAGCGCAGCCACCTGCAGGCCATTGAAGCCGCCCCAGGAGATACCCATCATCCCGAGCTTGCCGTCGCACCACGGCTGCCGGGCGATCCAGTCGATCACCTCCAGCGCGTCGGCCTGCTCCTGCGCCGCGTACTCATCCTCCATCAGTCCGTCCGATTCGCCGTTGCCGCGCATGTCGACGCGCACGCTGGCGTAGCCGTGGCCGGCGAAGTAGGGGTGGGTCAACTCGTCGCGCACCGCCGTGCCGTCCCGCTTGCGGTAGGGCAGATACTCGAGGATCGCCGGCACCGGGGTCGTTTCGGCATCCTCCGGCAGCCAGATTCTGGCAGCCAGGCGGGTACCGTCGGCCAGCACGATCCACTGGTTCTCGATTTCGCGCACGCGGTGCGGAAAGTCCTGCTTGATCTTCATGCCTTGTCCTTGGCTGTGGAAGGGGTTGGCGGTGTCGGTACGCTGTCGAGTCGCTCGGGATGCTTGAGCCAGGCCCACAGCGAGCCGGTGGCCAGCAGCACGATCAGCATCGCCGGGAGGCCGCCGAGGTTGGAGAGCATCTTGATGCCGTCGATTCCCACGAAACTGACCATGACCCAGGAGACCACGCCGACGATCACGCCCCAGATCACCTTCATCGGGACACCGGCGTTGAGGTCGGAGTCGGCGGTCAGGCCGCGGGTGCAGAGGTTGCCGATGGCGTCGGTCTGGGAGTCCGCCGCGGTGACGTAGGAGATGTAGGCGATGAACAGCAGCAGCGGTATCCACACCTGGGAGAATGGCAACTGACGGAACAGCGCATAGAGCACGTTTTCGACGCCACGATCGTTGAGCACGGCATAGAGGTCGGCGCCGCCCGTGCCGGCATGAGCCTGGAAGTAGAGCGCGGTGCCGGAGAAGATCAGGATCCAGACGCTGGCGAACAGTGCCGGATAGAGCAGATTGACGCGCAGGAACTCGCGCACCGTGTAGCCGCGGGAGATCTTGCCCAGAAACAGCGCCGCCACCGGTGCCCAGGCGAACCACACCGCCCAGTAGAAGATCGACCACCACTGCGGCCACGGGTCGTTGCCCGCGGCCCCGGTGAACAGGCTCTTGGTGAAGAAGTTGTCGAGATAGACGCCGAACGATTCGACACCCAGGGCCAGACAGAAGACCGTCGGGCCGACGATGAACATGAAGACGCCGAGAATCGCGAGCAGCACGGCATTCAACGACGACAATCGGGCGATGCCCTTCTGCAGGCCGCTGGCGGCTGAAATCACGAAGGTCACCACGATGATGGCGATGATCACGCCGAGTCGCAGCGGACTGGTCTCGCCGCCCAGATACTGGCCCGCGCCGCCGGCCAGGGTCAGCGCGCCGGTGCCCAGCGACGAGGCCATGCCGGCCACCAGCGCGTAGAGCGAGATTGCATCGATCAGGCCGCCGAAGCGCTTGATCCTGGGACCGAAGACCGGCTCCAGCATGCTCGAGATCGAGAAGCGCAGGCGCAGATTGTAGAACGCCAGCGCAAAGATCAGCGCCGGCACGGCGTAGATCGCATAGGGCGTGAACGACCAGTGCAGGAACATGGTCGACATGGCGAACAGCATGGCGTCGCTCGATCCCGCTTCCAGCCCGCTGGAGTCGGGTGGGCCCATGTAGTGGTAGAGCGGTTCGGCGGTGGTCCAGAACAGCACACCCACGGCGAGCGTGGTGCACAAGGTGATCGAGAACCAGCGCAGGCGCGACAGCAGCGGCGTGGCATCCCGGCCGCCGATGCGGATACGGCCGAGCGGAGAGAAATAGACGATCACCGCCATGACCAGCAGATAGAGGCTGCCCAGGCTGAACAGCCATGAGAAATTGGTCAGTACCGCATCGTTGAGCGCGCTGGCCGTGGCCAGAAACCCGTCCAGGTCGACATAGCTGGCAATGACCGCGACCAGCAGTATCAAAAAGGTCGGCCAGAATACCAGTGGCCGCAGCGAAGTCTGCATACCCGTCTCCCGTTATGATTGTCGTAGGCGTCGAGGCGCCGTGCTTATGGCGCTATAACCTAACGCCTTTACTGTCCGGTGGAGCAAGCGGCCGCTGGGAATGACGGTATGCATCTGGGTCATGGGGTGGTGGCGGCGACTGTCATCGAACCCTGTAGAATGCGGCCGGGAATCGACGAAGGAGGCACAATGGAGCCCGAAGACCTCACCAGACTGGTCACCCGCAAGATGCCTTTCGGCAAGTACGAGGGGTGGCTGATCGCCGACCTGCCGGGCCCATACCTGAACTGGTTCGCCCGGGAGGGCTTCCCCGACGGGGAGATCGGGCGGCTGCTGGCGCTGATGCACGAGATCGATCACAACGGCTTGAGTTCGCTACTCGAGCCGTTGCGCTGAAGATGTCCTTCTTGCGCTCGAGCGGAAATGGCAGATCGGCGTTGTGCTAACTCAGCCAGCGGCCAACGCCATAAGCGGCGAGCCATCCGATCAGTACGACCAGGGCAAGCCAGGACCAGCGCCTCCAGCGCGTCTGATGGCGGCTGAGTGCGATTTGCAGCTGTTGCGTCAGCAGTTCCTGGCGAACCACGATGCGTTCGGGTGACGAGGAGAAATCGTTGGCGGTGTCCCCTTGCCAGTGGGGGGCATGGGTCATGCCCAGACCCGCCCGCAGCCTGCCGAGGTCGTCCAGCAGGTCATGCAGATCGTCATAGGCTTCGCGATGCGCCGCGTCGCCGAGAGCGCTCAGCGCATCGGCCTTCAGCGTCCGATTGCTGCAGCGTTCTGCAGCCCGGACGATGGTTTTGGGCGTTGCGTCCTTGGCGATGCCGAGTCGGCGATAGAGGTCACGCATGTTGCATCAACAGGTCGTAGGCGTTCTTGATCCGCTGGAAACGCTGCGAAGCCAGGGATATTCGCAAGTCGCCCTGGCCGTGGAAACGATCGGGATGGTGGCGCTGTGCCAAGCGACGGTAGGCTCGTTTGATATCGGTCGAGGAGGCATGCTCGTCGAGTTCCAGGACCTGCAAGGCCAGCCGGATTCGATAGTGGGGTTGGGGCATGCCGGCCGCCTGTCGCCACTGGCGTTGTCGTCGCTGCTGTTCTTGACTTGAGGCTTCTTCCTGACGCGCTCGCTCTCGGCGCTGGGCGTCGGCCTGACGCTCCTCTTCCTGGCGCTGGGCTTCGGCCTGGCGTGCCCGTTGCAGGCGTTCTTCTTCCTGGCGCCGCCGCTCCGCTAGTTGACGTGCCTGCTGGCGCAGGCGGTCACGCTCAAGGCGATTCTCCCGTCGCCGCGCATGCGCGGCCAGGATTCGGGCTCGCCAGCCTAGCCAGCGGTGAGTCCTGCGCGGGGAGGGAGCTGTGGTGTCTGCCTCGGCTGCCGGCTCGGCCTGCTCTTGCTGCTGCCAGTACGCCTGTCGGCTGGGGTCGCCGGGAGACGTCAGGGCGCGGCCGGCCACCTCGCGGAACAGCCGTGCAAAAGCAGCGGGCGTCACGCCGGAAAGATCGGAGAGAAAGCGCAGAATGTGGTGATTTCGCAAGCTGAGATCGCCCTCGCTCGTGGCCAGCCCGATCGCGCGCCGCAGGAAGGGGTGCGACTGTTCATCGACGCGTTCGCGTAACACCACCTCGGCGGCCAGTTGGATGGCCTTCAGATCGGCTCTGGCGATCGCCAGCAATGTGTCGAGATCCCGGGAATGGCGATAGCCGTTGGCCAGCACTTCGAGATAGCGCCGGTCCTCGGCAAGCACGGCTCGCTTGTTGACGTAGACCCACGTCAACAGCAGCAGAGCCGCGGTATCCGGCGGGTAACGACTTTTCAGCAGCAGAATCTCGAAAGCGGAAAAGCGCGCTGGGGCCATCGATGAATCCAAGCGGAAAAAGGGTTGTTGTCATCATTGATTGGATTCCGAGTATACCCAAACTCGACGAAGAGTCGTCACCGCTGCGTCACGCCGATAGGTTCTGCCAAAGCATAAGCCAGTGCTGCAAGTCGAGACACCGAGCTGCTCATGCGTTGGTGGTTAACGACCCGGTAAGGTCGAGAATGGCCTGGGCCAGACTGCGGTCGACAATGAGCGTATTGAACAGTCCAGCCTTGGCTGCGGCGATCGTTGCCTGGGCTCGATAAGCACCGGCACCGGTACCGATGACACGGGGCACCCTGCGTAATTGGTCCACCGAGATACCGAGAACGCGCCGGTCCAGTTCGCTTTCTATGGCCTGTCCATGCTGATCGAAGAGTCGACCGCTGATTTCGCCGCAGGCGCCTTTGTCGGCTATCTCCTCAGCCTCGCTCGCTGTCAGCAAGTTGTAGAGCGCCGAGCCGGAGGGGCGCCAGGCACCGACCGATACGACGGCGATATCCAATTCCTCGATACGGGCCAGCGAGCGGGCGATATCGGGTTGGCGCGCCAACGCCCTTGCTGTTTCGGCTTCCTGCAGTACCAGTGGTGCATAGATGGGGTATGCGGTGCCATTGGCGGCTTCTGCGATGATGCGGATGATCTCCACCGAACCGAGTCGGTTGCCGGTGAGGTGGATGGCTCCGGCGAGCTGCACGACCTCACAGGTGGGCAACTGGCGGATCTGGCGTGCCATCGACTCGATCACACGACTCCAGGTCATGCCGACGGTCTGGCCGGGTTTGATCTCGTCGTCGAGCACTATGGCAAGGCGATGGGCTACGGCTTCGATGGTGGATTGGTCGCTACCCGGTGTGCGGTCCACAACGATGGCATGTTCGATCCCCAAGGCCGCGGCCACGTCCAAGCCCATTTCCGGTGAGAGTTGCGCGGGATGGCGAATGCTGATCATAACCAACCCCGTTTCCCGGGCTTCCTTCAACAATCGCGCGACCTGAAAACGGCTGATACCGAAGTGACGCGCCAGGTCGCTCTTGGATTCGTCTTCCAGGAAATAACGACGAACCATCTCGAATATTTGATCCTCGCCGACAGAAGCCCTTCGTGGCCGAGTTTTGCTGGCGTCCGTCATAAAGACTCCCTGTACATCCTTAGTTGTAGTCGTCGGTCGAAAACTTGCCCTGAGCGATAGTACCAGCATACGCTTTTGCTCGTTTGAGACGTTTATTGCTCATTCGAGCGTCTTCATGGGCGTCTCTTAGTGACTAGATCACCAACGACAACTTGGGTCATGGGTCCGCTGCCTCCTGCCGGAGCCCGCCAAACGAGAGGAATGTCATGAGCGTCGATGATCGGCAGGACCCCACACGGTCAGAGGGCAAATCCAGGAAAGCAGCATTTGCGGCGTTCAGCGGTGCCTTCATCGAATGGTATGACTTCTATCTCTACGGCATCGCCTCGGCGCTGGTGTTTCCGCAACTATTCTTCGCCGATGCCGATGCTTCCGTCAGCCTGATGGCCTCGTTCGGCGCCTTTGCCGCCGGTTTTATCGCCCGCCCCATTGGGGCGTTGCTGTTCGGCCACTTCGGAGACCGGCACGGTCGCAAGACGATGCTGATCATCACCGTTCTCATCATGGGCGTATGCGCGCTGTTGATGGGGCTCGTGCCGACTTACGAATCGATCGGCTGGTGGGCGCCCGCGGCGCTGATTACCCTTCGTATCGTGCAGGGGCTGGGAATAGGCGGTGAATTCGGCGGCGGTGCGCTGGTTGCACTGGAGAACGCGCCGAGCCGAAAGCGCGGGCTGATGGGCAGCTTTCACCAGTTGGGTACGCCGATGGGGTTGCTGGTCTCTACCGGGGTCTTCTCCCTGGTCCAACTGTTGCCGGAGTCGAGCTTTCTGGCGTGGGGCTGGCGGATTCCGTTTCTGTTGAGCGGTGTCTTTCTCGTCTTCGCCCTGTTCCTCCGCAGTTCGCTGCCAGAGACGGAAGTCTTCCGCAAGCGGAAGACTCAAGAGCCCGCGCGCCACATCCCGTTGATGAGCCTGCTTCGCGAGCAACCGGGCCATCTGTTGCTCGGGCTCGGCGCGCGCATGGCCGATGCGGTGACCTTCAACGTCATCAATGTCTTTGGTATCGCCTACGCCACGTCGACGCTGGGATTGTCGCAGCAGATGATGCTGACCGGTTTCGTCATGTCCGCCGCGGTGCAGGTCTTCCTGACACCGCTGATCGGCATGTTCTCCGACCGGGTGGGGCGCCGTCCGGTCTACATGGCGGGCATCGTCGTCTGCGCCATCGGGGGGCTTGCCTATTTTCCCCTGCTGTCCACCGGAGAGGCCTGGGTCGTCTGGCCGACCATCATCGTGGTGCAGGCGGTGGGCACGGGGCTGATGTTCACCATTCAGGGCACCTTCTTCGCCGAGATGTTCTCGACGCGCGTGCGCTACACCTCGCTCGGCATGATCTATCAGGGCTCGGCGCTGTTGGGCGGTGCACCGACGCCGTTGATCGCCGCCGCGCTGGCCAGTGCCTTCGCCGGTAGTTACTGGGGGCCGGCGCTCTATCTGTTCGCCATGACATTGGTCAGCCTCGCCTGCGTCATCGCGATCACCGAAACCTATCGCAGCGAGCTGTGAAATCGCCATCAATGGAGCAAGGAGCCGCGTCCATGTCAGAGAGGAAAGTTCCCAATATCATGTTCGTGATCACGGACCAGCAGCGATTCGACACGATCCACGCACTGGGACATGAGCACGCGATCACTCCGAATCTTGATCGGCTGGTTCAGGAGGGCACTACCTTCGCGAGAACCTACGTCACGGCGCCATCCTGCGCACCGTCACGAGCCAGTCTGTTCATGGGCCTCTATCCGCACAGCACCGGTGTGTTCCGAAACGACGAGCCGTGGCGGCATTCTTGGGTCGAACAACTGGCGCAGGCGGGCTACCGCTGCGCCAACATCGGCAAGATGCATACCTTCCCGTACGAGACGCCGCTCGGCTTCCACGAGCGCCACGTGGTCGAGAACAAGGATCGCGACCATCCCAACCTGCCGTTCTTCCTCGACCAGTGGGACAAGGCGCTGTGGGCCCGGGGCGTCGACAAGCCGAGCCGGGTGACCTACCGTCACCGCGCCGACTATGACGATCGCCTGGGAGCTTTCGTCTGGGAGGCGCCTGCCGAGCTGCATGCCGACAACTTCGTCGGTGACTTCGCGGCCATGTGGCTCGAGCGTTATCCCGGTGACGAGCCGTTCTTTCTGCAGATTGGGTTTCCCGGACCGCACCCTCCCTACGATCCCACGCCTGAATACCTCCAACCGTTCGAGACGCGTGACGTGCCGATGCCGGTCGGCGACGCGGACGACATCGCCGGTCAGCCGGCGCCGCTCAGGGCGCTGCGCCAGAACCATCTCGACAGCGATCATGACGCGGTCAAGCATCTGGAGCATCCGACCCCCGAGCAGATGGTCCGCCAGCGGCGCCACTATCATGCCAACGTGACGATGATCGATGCGCAGGTCGGGCGGCTGCTCGACGCCTTGGAGAGGCGGGGCGTCCTCGAGGACACCATCATCGTATTCACCTCGGATCACGGCGACTGCCTCAATGACCACGGTCATAGCCAGAAATGGAATATGTACGAGTCGAGTGTGCATGTCCCCGCGATCGTCTGGGGGCCGAAGTTCGTGCGAGGGAACCAGCGCCTCGAAGGTTTGACCTCGCTCATGGATCTGGGGCCGACCGTTCTCGAGTTGGCGGGTGTCGAACCGCCGGCCTGGATGGAAGCGCAATCACTGTTGCCGGCGCTGCAGGGCAAGGCGTGGGCGGGTCGCGAGCATGTCTTCGCCGAGCACGCCCGCGATTTCATCCTGACCGACACCGAATTGATGACCATGGTGCGTGACGACCGCTGGAAGCTGGTGACCTTCGTCGACAGTGACGAGGGGCAGCTCTTCGACCTGGAAAGCGATCCCGACGAGCTCGACAACCGCTGGGACGACCCCTCCTGCCGGGCGCTGCGCGATCACCTCCAGCAGGTGATCGCGCGTTGGCGGGCCGAAAGCGCGACCCATACGTCGACATGGGCGGCGCCTTGGCGCTGAAGGGGGCGTCTCGAATGGCATCGAACGGTCGTGCCTGCTGTACCCCGTCCTTGGCACGAAAGAACCCGGAGGCCGGGGCCGCCGGGCTTCCGCGTCGACTGGCGGGAGCCGGTAACCATTCGATCGAGCAGGTGGCCATTCCCGCCGGTTCGTTCGTCATGGGGGAAGGTACCGATATCGCCAACCGTCGCGATGGCGAACACCTGACGCATGCGGTCTATCTCGACGCGTTCGTCATCGATGCGACCACCGTTACCAACCGCGATTTCGCGCGTTTCGTCGCCGCCACGGGATATCGCACCGATGCCGAGCGGTGGGGGATCTCGGCGGTGTTTCGCCATCAGGTCCAGGCCTCGAGGGAGGACGTGCTCGGCGCCCTCGACGGCATGGCGTGGTGGGTCGCGGTACGGGGTGCACATTGGCGCGCCCCGGGCGGAGCGTTGTCGACGGTGGATGACCTGCTGGATCATCCGGTCGTGCACGTCAGCTGGCGCGATGCCGTGGCGTACTGTCAATGGGCGGGGCGCTGGTTGCCCAGTGAAGCACAATGGGAGTACGCCTCGCGTGGCGGACTGGCGGGATGCCGCTATCCCTGGGGGAACGAAGTGACGGACGACTGCGGGGCATGGCGCTGCAACATCTGGCAAGGCGACTTCCCCCACACCAATCTCATCGAGGATGGCTGGCGTTTCACCGCGCCGGTCGAGGCCTTCGCGCCCAATGGTTATGGCCTGTATCAGACGGTCGGCAATGTCTGGGAGTGGTGCGGCGATGGCTTCGACCCCGATTACTACGCGCGCTCGCCGTTGAGCAACCCGCCGGGACCGCCCGACGTCGCGCGCCGCGTGATGCGAGGCGGCTCGTTTCTGTGCCACGACTCGTACTGCAATCGCTACCGGAACGCGGCGCGTACCTCGAACACACCGGCAGCTTCGAGCAGCAATATCGGGTTCAGGACGATCGGCGTGAGATCTTGAGCGACTTCTGCATCACCCCGCGCTTCAACCTCACCCCGCTGCGATGAGCGTAGTCATCGATGGCGAGCAGTTCGTAATCGTGGGCGAGATAGAAGTCGATGGCGTTGAGCGCGGCGGAGAGCGTCAAGGTGACGATGCCTTCCTGGCTGGCCAGCTCCTCGGCCCGGGCCAGCAACTGCGAACCACAACCGCGCCGGAAATGGTCCGGGGCGACGAACAGCGCTTCCAGCTCCCGTTCGCCGACGTCGACGACGGTGTAGCCAACGATGTTCCGCCCTTGTTCCGCCACGATCGCGTGACCCTGTCGAAGGAGATGTCGGAAACCGTCGCTCGGTGCGGCAGCGAGCCAGGTCTCCAGTGCGGCGGGCGGGTAGTGCCCCGCGCACTGAACCCTTGCCGCCCGGTTACGGATCGACCAGAGCGCCGGCAGGTCGTCGGGCGCTGCCACGCGAAAGGCGAGCTCGTTGCACATCGCTCAGCGCATCCCCGAGGTCTTGTTCAGATTTTCCGGACCGAAGGAGTCGGGCAGCAGTTCGTCCATGGTATAGCGCTTGAGCGGGCGGCCCTCGCCGTCGAGAACCACGATCCGGGTCTCCGGCGTGGCAAATTCGCGAATGCGCTGACGGCAGTCGCCGCAGGGCGTGCAGAGGTGCTCGCCGGGTCCGATGACGTAGATCTCATGTATCTCGCGCTCGCCGCTGGAGATCAGCCCGGCGATGGCGCTGGCCTCGGCGCAGAGTCCCTTGTAGTTGGCGCTCTCGACGTTGCAACCCGCGTGGGTCCGGCCGCTCTCGCTGATCAACACTGCGCCCACCGGATGGCCGGAATAGGGCACGTAGGCGTTGTCGCGAACGTGCAGCGCCATCCGCCGGACTTCATCGGACACCTGGATATCGCTCACGGCCGGTTTCATCGATTCGTCTCCCGATCATCGCGCAACAATCCTTCCAGAGTGATCGCCATCATCTCGGAAAAGCCGGTCTGGCGCGCCTGGGCATCGAGGGCCTCGCCGGCGAGGATATGGTCGGAGACGGTACACACGGTCAGTGCGCGGGCGCCGAATTCGGCGGCGACCCCATACAGGCCGGCGGCCTCCATCTCGACGCCGAGAATGCCGTGGCGCTTCATGGTCTGAAAGAACTCGACGTTCGGCGTGTAGAACAGATCCGCCGAGAACAGGTTGCCGACCTTGATCGTCGTGCCGCGTTCGCGGGCGGCGTCCGCCGCATGGCGGACCAAGTCGAAATCGGCGATGGCGGCAAAATCGTGACCGCCGAAGCGCGCCCGGTTGACGCCGGAGTCGGTGCTCGCCCCCATGCCGATGACGATATCGTTGACCGCGACGTCGTCGCGCACCGCACCGCAGGAGCCGACCCGAACCAGTCGCTCGACGCCATATTCGGTGATCAGCTCCTTGGCGTAGATGGAGCAGGAGGGAATGCCCATGCCGCTACCCATCACCGAGATCCTGCGGCCCTGGTAGGTGCCGGTGAAGCCGAGCATGTTGCGCACCCGGTTGATGCATTCGACATCGTCGAGAAAGGTTTCGGCGATGAACTGGGCGCGCAGCGGGTCGCCAGGCATCAATACGGTGTCGGCGAAGGCGCCCGGTTGGGCGTCGATATGCGGGGTTGCCATCATTTGTCTCCCTGGGGCGATTCCGTCAGTAGTGAACGCCCATGGTCCATCGAGGTCAGTCCGAAATGCTCGGCCAGCGTCTGGCCGATATCGGCGTAGCTTTCGCGGCGGCCGTAGTTGCCGGGGGCCAGCCTGTCACTTGCGATCAGGATGGGCACCTGCTCACGGGTGTGGTCGGTCCCGCGCCAGGTCGGGTCGTTGCCGTGATCGGCGGTGAGGATCAGCAGGTCGCCGGGCTCGAGTCTTGCCATCACCTCCGGCAGACGCCGGTCGAAGGCCTCCAGGGCGCCGGCATAGCCTTCCGGGTCGCGGCGGTGGCCGTAGAGCGTGTCGAAATCGACGAAATTGGTCATCACCAGCGTCCGGTCTCCGGCGTCGCCGATCGCCTTCAGCGTGGCGTCGAACAGCGGCTCGAACCCGTGCGCCTTGCGTACCTCGCTGACGCCGCAGTGGGCGTAGATATCGCCGATCTTGCCGACACCGAGTACCCTGCCACCATCGTCGTGCAGCTTCTGCAGTACGGTCGGCGTCGGCGGTTCGATGGCGTAGTCGCGGCGATTGCCGGTACGTTCGAAGGTCTCCGGCGTTTCGCCGATGAAGGGGCGGGCGATGACGCGGCCGATGTTGTAGGGCATCAGCAGTTCGCGGGCGATCTCGCACAGCCGATAGAGGCGGTCGAGACCGAAGTGGGTTTCATGGGCGGCGATCTGGAACACGGAATCCGCCGAGGTGTAGACGATCGGCTTGCCGCTGGCGACATGTTCCTCGCCGAGGGCCTCGATCACCGGCACCCCGGAGGCGTGGCAGTTACCGAGCACCCCGGGCAGCTCGGCGCGCTCGATCAATGCCTCGAGCAGTTCCGGCGGAAAGCTGTTCTCGCGGTCGGTGAAGTAGCCCCATTCGAACAGTGCCGGAACACCGGCGATCTCCCAGTGGCCGGAGGGGGTGTCCTTGCCGGAGGAGATTTCGCGGGCACAGGCCCAGGCGCCCGCGACGGTGTCGGGAACGTCGACGCCGGCCGCCCACTCGCCGGCACTCAGCCGATGGGCGTGATAGAGCCCGAGACGAGCCAGGTTGGGTAGCGCGAGCGGCCGGCCGGCATCGGCGCGATAGCGGGCGATATGGCCCAGCGTGTCGGAACCGGCATCGCCGAAGTCCGCGGCGTCCGGGGCGTTGCCGATGCCGAAGGAGTCGAGGACCAGCAGAATCGCGCGTTTCATCTCTTTGCCTCGTTCATGACAGATCTTCCTGGCGCAGCGTGGCGTGAACCAGCGGGGGCGGCTCGACGGGTGCATCGCCGAGGTCGAAGGCGTGACGCAGGCGTTGGCTGACGGCGTCGGCATCGGCCCGATCCGCGGCATGGATGCGTAGCAGCGGCTGTCCCGGTTCGAGGTGCTGGCCGAGCGGGGCGATGTGTGACAGGCCGACTCGGTGATCGATGGCGTCACCCGCGTTACGTCGGCCGCCACCCAGCTCGACCACGCCCAGGCCCAGGGCGCGAGTGTCGATGGCGCGGAGGAACCCCGTCCGATCCGCCTCGAGATCGAGCGTGACCGGGGCGGTGGGGAGATAGTGGCCGGCGCGCTCCGCCAGATCGCCAGGGCCGCCGAGACCCTGCACCATGCGCGAGAAGCGCTCGAGCGCCTCGCCGGAGTCGAGCGCGCGATCCAGGCGCTTGTCGGCATCACCGGCATCGCTGGCCAGGCCGGACTGGATCAGCATCTCCCGGGCCAACGACCGCGTCACTTGATGGAGGCGGCTCTCCTTGCCATGACCGCCAAGCAGCCGCAGTGCCTCGAAGACTTCCAGTGAATTGCCGGCGCAGTCGGCCAGCGGCTGGTTCATGTCGGTCAACAGTACGCTGGTCCGGGTGCCCGCGCCGCATCCGATGGCGACGATCGCCTCGGCCAGCTCGCGCGACGCTTCCGGCGTCGGCATGAAGGCGCCGCTGCCGACCTTGACGTCCATCACCAGCGTCTCGAGGCCGCAGGCGAGCTTCTTGCCCAGAATCGAGGCGACGATCAGCGGGATCGACTCCACCGTGGCGGTGACATCGCGAACGCCGTAGAGACGCTTGTCGGCCGGCGCCAGCGACCCGGTCTGGCCGATGATCGCCACGCCGACCTCTTTCACCAGGCGGCGGAAAACGGCGTCGGACGGGGTCACGTCGTAGCCGGGAATCGATTCGAGCTTGTCCAGGGTGCCGCCGGTGTGGCCCAGGCCGCGACCGGAGACCATCGGCACGTGGCCACCGCAGGCGGCGACCCAGGGGCCGAGGACCAGCGACACCAGATCGCCGACCCCGCCGGTGGAGTGCTTGTCGAGCACTGGGCCGTCAAATGCGAGGTCGTCCCAGCGCATCACCTGCCCGGAGTCGCGGATCGATTCGGTCAGCGCCACCGCCTCGTCCCGGTTCATGCCGTTGAGATAGACGGCCATGGCGAACGCGCCGATCTGCGCGTCGCCGATGCTGCCGTCGGCGATGCCGCCCATGACCAGGTCGAGCATCTTGCGGTCGAGGGTCTGTCCATCGCGCTTACGTCGAATGATTTCCTGCGTCAGCATGGCGCTCTCCGCTCATGATCGACCGTGTCAGTATCCGCCGCGGGTCGGTTGGGTGTCGTCGCCCGAGAGTGTCGCGAGCAGCGCGTCCAGTAGACCGGAAGCGCCGAAGCGGAAGTGCGCGGGCGTGAGCCACGCCTCGCCCATGATGCCGGCGGCCAGGTCCAGATAGGCCTTGGCATCGTCGCTGGAGCGGATGCCGCCGGCGGCCTTGAATCCGACGTCACGGCCACTGTCGCGAATGGCGCCAAGCAGTATCTCGGCGGCTTCCAGCGTGGCGTTGGTCGCCACCTTGCCGGTGGAGGTCTTGAGGAAGTCCGCACCGCACTCGAGGGCGATGTCTGCCGCCTGGCGGATCAGCGCCGGGTCCTTGAGTTCGCCGGTTTCCAGTATCACCTTGAGCAGGCGGTCGCCGCAGGCGTCGCGGCAGGCGGAGACCAGAGCGCGTCCCGACTCGGCATCGCCGCCGATCAGCGCCTTGTAGGGAAAGACCACGTCGACCTCGTCGGCGCCGGCCGCGACGGCTGCCCGGGTCTCCCGGCAGGCGCGCTCGACGTTGACGCTGCCGTCGGGGAAATTGGTCACCGTGGCGATCCGCACCCGGTCGCGGATTCCCATCGCCGTCAGCTCGCGATCCGCCGCGTCGATGAAGGCGGGGTAGAGGCAGACCGCGGCAGGGGCGCCGTATGGCGTGTCGGTACGACGACACAGGGCTCGAATGGCACCCTCGTCGTCGTCATCGTTGAGCGAGGTGAGGTCCATCATTGCCAGCGCCTGGCTGGCGGCGTGCTCGAGACTGCTCATCCATTTATCTCCTTGTCCGGCGTCTTGCGCCGGTTTCCTGCCGGGCCCGGCTCCCGGCGCGATTCCGTCCAGTCTGCCGGGGCTTCGTGGTGATTGTGCGTCAAGCACTCCGGGTCAGGCGGTACCGGCCAGCGACAGAAAGATCCCGGCCAGGGTGGCCGACATCAGGTTGGAAAGGGTGCCGGCGAGTACGGCCTTGAGGCCGTAGCGGGCGATCTCGGGCCGGCGACTGGGCGCCAGCGTGCCGAGGCCGCCGAGCAGGATCGCGATCGACGAGAGGTTGGCGAAGCCGCACAGCGCGAACGACAGGATCGCGGCGGTGTGGGGGGACATCGCCTGCCCGGTCGACTCGACCACGGTATCCCCGCTGATATAGGGGGCCAGGTTGATGTATGCCACGAATTCATTGACCACCAGCTTCTGGCCGATGAACGAACCTGCCAGCGTCGCTTCATGCCAGGGAATGCCGAGCACGAACGCCAGCGGCGAAAACAGCCAGCCGAGGATCATCGACAGGCTCAGCGAATCCATCCCGAACCAGCCGCCGACGCCACCGAGGATGCCGTCGATCAGGGCGATCAGACCGATGAAGGCCAGCAGCATCGCGCCGACGTTGGCGGCCAGCATCAGCCCCGAAGAGGCACCGGAAGCGGCGGCATCCAGCACGTTGGCCGGCTTGTCCTCGGCTTCCAGGACCTCCTTGGCCTGCTGGGTGCGATCGTCGGGCGTCTCCGTTTCCGGCATCAGAATCTTGGCAAACAGCAGGCCACCGGGCGCCGCCATGAACGAGGCGGCAATCAGGTACTCCATGGGGATGCCGAGTTCCGCGTAACCGGCGAGCACCGAGCCGGCGACGGACGCCAGGCCGCCGCACATGACCGCGAACAGCTCGGAGCGCGTCATGCTGGCCAAGAACGGCCTTACCACCAGCGGCGCTTCGGTCTGGCCGACGAAAATGTTGGCCGTGGCGGAAAGCGATTCGGTGCGCGAGGTGCCCAGCACCTTCTGCAACGCGCCACCCAGGATGCGCACGACCCACTGCATGATGCCCAGGTAGTAGAGCACCGCCGTCAGCGACGAGAAGAAGATGATGATCGGCAACACCTTGATGGCGAAGACGAAGCCGACATTGGTCGGGTCGGCCAGGTTGCCGAACAGGAAGCCGATGCCGTCGTTGGCGTAGCTGATGACCTGGCTGACGGCGCTGGAGACGGAGCCCAGCACGCTCTGGCCGACAGGTACGTAGAGCACGAAGGCGCCGATACCGGCTTGAATGGCGAAAGCGCCGATGACGGTCCGCAAGCGAATCGCCTTGCGGTCGCTCGAGAAGATCAGCGCGATCAGCAGTAGCACGATGACGCCGACCAGACCCATGAGGAGTGTCATGTTGTTGTCCTTGGTGTTGGCCTTTGTGGGTAGGAAGCGCACATGCAGGGCATCGGCGAGAGGATCCCGTGGCCTGGCGCCTGCGGTCATGGACCGATATGACGGAGGCCGACACTCGAGTAGCGCAGTTCCTGAGATATTTTTAACATTTTTGGGTTTTGCTCGTCACTTATTGTTTTTCTTTTAACAAGCCCATAAAGTAGTTTTGAGCCGTGGGTAGGCCTATATATGGTGTTTTTCAGGCTACTTCGTTACCAGACTTGCTTGTGTCAAGTCGGTGTCGGTCGACGGTGCAGATGAAAAAATAGTCACAAAATCAAGACGGCCATGCCGTAGGCCCTGTTTGAAAAATCGATGAGCGTCGTTCAGCCAAGGCAAGAATCGGCGCAAAGACGCCGTGTGGGTGAGCGCAGGGATTTTTCAGACCAATCGAACAACGATGTCACAACAAACAAGGTAGGGGGATCGCATGATAGAGCGACTTGCATGGCCGAGGGTGGATTCGGTGCGGCCGGCAGACGGGGGAATTCGTCATTCGCGACTGACACTGGCGGCAGGGTTGGGGGCGATGCTACTCGCCGTCTCTCCGGCCTGGGCCGCCGATGACCAGGGCGGTGCGCCGGTCATCGAGCAGGAGACGCCGGACGAGGGGCCGACCGCCGAAGGGCAAACCGCCGATGGCCCCTATCTTTCCGACTGGTATCATCAGAACCTCACCGTCATCGGCAGCAAGAATATCCGATTCGGGCCGCAGCAGGTCGACGATATCTATCTGGAGTACGAGTTCTTCGGTCGCAAGGGGCCGCTGGATCTCTACGGCTATATCGATTTTCCGAAGTTCTTCGGCGTCGGCAACGCGGCGGACAGCGGCATCTTCGACAAGGGGTCGCCGGTGTTCATGGAGCTGGAGCCGCGCCTCTCCATCGATGACATGACCGGCCAGGACCTCAGTTTCGGCCCGTTCAAGGAGTGGTTCGTCGCCTTCGACTATATCTTCGACTGGGGGCACACCACCGAGAGCCGCCAGAACACCCTTTATGCCGGCCTGGGCACCGATATCGACACCGGCTCGCCGCTCGGGCTCTCGTTCAATCTCTACAAGCGTCGCCAGTGGGAAAACTACGGCGCCGCCAACGAGCACTCCTGGGATGGCTATCGCGCCCAGTTGAACTACTCCTACCCGCTGGGCAGCTTCGATAACGGTGCGTCGCTGGTCTACGTCGGTTTCACCAACCACGACTTCGGTTCGGACCTGGGCGACAACGACCCGACCCGTACCAACGAATCGACCGTGGCGACCAACGTGCTGCTGTATCAGTTCACGCATCTGCGGTTCATGGCGGTGGCGCGTTACTTCCACAACGGCGGCCAGTGGAACGATGGCGAGATGGCGCCGTTCCCCAACAGTCACGGCGACAGTTTCGAGTTGCGCTCCACCGGCTGGGGTTACTACTTCGGCGTCGGCTGGCAGTTCTAACCTGGCGGGGAGGGATTCGCCGACGGGGAGCCTGCGGGCTCCTCGCTGCGTTACAGGGTATGATCATCGACCGACGGCAATACCGCGCTGCCTGCTGCGCCTCCAAGGAGGAGTCCTGCCGTGCGAGACACTGTCGCGACACCCTGATCTGGAAGATGATGTCGGGAGAACCCCATGAATGGCCGCAGCGCCGTAAGGCTCGAGAGACTCCGTGAAGCGATTCGGCGTCACGGTGCGCTTCCGTTGGCGGACGCGGCGACGCTGTGCGATGTCTCCGAAATGACGGTGAGGCGAGATATCGCCGCCAGCAATGGCGCTATCGTCTCTTTCGGCGGCCATCTGGTGATGGCCGATAACCCCCAGTTCGCGGTCGCCTACAATCTCGATGCGCAGAGAGACCGCTACGCGAAGGCCAAGCAACGTCTCTGCGAGGCGGTCGTGTCGATGATCGAGGAGGGTGATACCGTCTTTGTCGATTGCGGCACGACGTTGATGCCGTTCTGCGCGTTGCTGCCGCGCGAGATGAACGTGACCATCGTCACCTACGCCCTCAACGTTGCCAACGCGTTCAGCCAGCGCGACATGCCCAACATGCGCTTGGTGGTGCTCGGGGGGCTCTACTACGCCGCTTCCGACTCCTTCGGCGGGCAGGACGTCACCACGGCGATTCGACGCCTGGGCATCAACAAGGCGTTGATCTCCGCCGCCGGCGTCCATGCCGAAAAGGGAGCCAGCTGTTTCCACTTCCATGAAGTGGCGCCCAAGCAGGCCGCCATCGAGCATGCGGAGCGCAGGATCCTGGTCGCCGACGAGAGCAAGCTCGACGTGATGCGTGCGGCATTTTTTGCCGAACTGTCGGATTTCGACACCCTGCTGACCAGTGGCGATCCCGGCCGGACCTGGCGCGACCGGATGCCCGCAGAGGTGGGCGCGAAGATCGATGTGGTCTAATCATCCTGCTTTTGGTAGAGATATCTGACGGATAATACCTGTTTTCAGTAGGAGGAATTCGTGTCGGCCTAGGGGTAGGATGGCCAGACTTCCTACGTTTCGAACAGGTGCCCGGATCGATGTCTGCTACCTCATCGTCTTCTCAGAATCCCGCCGTATCGCTTCGCCCACCCGCCGACGCCAGCTACTACGCCGCCTCGATCGTCGGCTTCGATGCCGCTGATGCCGGCCGCTACGCCTTGCGTTCCCCCGCCACCGGGGAGGTGATCGCCGAGGTCGCCGACTGCGGCGTGGCGCAGGCGAAGCTGGCTGTCGACAACGCCCAGCGCGGCTTCGAGGCGTGGCGCAGGACCACCGCCTTCGAACGGTCAGCTCTGCTCAAGGCTTGGCACCAGGCGATGATGGAAGCCAAGGAAGTCCTCGCCGTCACCATGTCCCGGGAGATGGGCAAGCCGATCCGCGAAGCCCGCGGTGAAGTGGACTACGCCGCCAGCTTTCTGGAGTGGTATGCGGAACAGGCCAAGCGTGTCGATGGCGACATTCTGCCCAGCCAGCATCCGGACAAGCGCCTTGCCGTGCTGCGTCAGCCGGTCGGCCCGGTACTCGCCATCACGCCGTGGAACTTCCCGGCCGCGATGATCACCCGCAAGGTGGCGCCGGGGCTGGCGGCCGGCTGCTCGGTGATCGTCAAGCCGGCGGAGCAGACGCCGGTCACGGCGCTGCTGCTGGCTCAGCTCTGGCAGCAGGCCGGCGGGCCGGCGGAGGTGTTCCAGGTGATCACCGCCGAACGGCCGGCAGCGGTCAGCGACGTGCTGATGGAAGACCGACGCATCCGCAAGGTGACCTTCACCGGTAGCACGCCGGTCGGCAAGCATCTCTACGCCAAATCCGCCGCCACCATGAAGCGCATGTCGCTGGAACTGGGTGGGCATGCGCCGTTTCTGGTCTTCGACGACGCCGACATCGAGGCCGCGGTGGCCGAGGTGATGGCGAGCAAGTTCCGCAATGGTGGCCAGACCTGCGTCTGTGCCAACCGCATCTACGTTCAGCGTGGCATTCTCGACGCCTTCTCCGAGCGTCTGACGGCCGCGGTCGACGAACTGCGCGTGGGGCAGCCGGAAGACGAGACGACCCAGATCGGTCCGCTGGTCAGCCAGGCGGGGCGCGACAAGGCGCAGTCTCATATCGACGATGCCCTGACCAAGGGAGCCCGTCGCCTGACGGCCGAGCGTGAGGTCGACGGGTTCTTCGTTGCGCCGACGGTGCTCGCGGACGTTACCAATGACATGCAGATCATGCAGGAGGAGACCTTCGGTCCCGTCGCCCCGCTGATCGCCTTCGATAGCGAGGAGGAGGCGGTCGCCGCCGCCAACGCCACGCCGTTCGGTCTCGCCGCCTATCTGTGGACCCGCAACCTGGGGCGGGCGGCGCGCGTTTCCGAAGCGCTGGACTACGGTATCGTCGGTGTCAATGACGGTGCGCCTTCCGTGCCCCAGGCGCCGTTCGGCGGCGTCAAGGATAGCGGGCTGGGCCGCGAGGGTGGTCGTTACGGCATCGACGAATATCTCGACACCAAGTTCGTCTCGACGCGGCTGGATGGCTGACCGCCGTGTCGGTTGACGAAACCGACCTGAAGCGGCCGCCGGTCGAGCTCGACCTGGCCACGGCGCTGCGCGAGACCAATCTGCGTCACGCTCGCGTGGTGGCCGGCGAGCGCTCGTTGGATCGGCCGTTGCGCTGGGTGCACATGGTCGATCATCCCGATATCGTCGCCTGGGTTCGCGAGGGTCAACTGCTGTTGACCACCGGTTACCACTGGCCCGACGAACCGGCCGCCGAGCGCTCGCTGATCGAGGCGCTGGTGAAGAAGGGGCTCGCCGGCGTGGCGCTGGCGGTGCCGAGGTTTCTCACTGCCTTTCCCGAGACCAGCCGTCGCGTCGCCGAATCGCTGGATTTCCCGCTCCTGGAGATTCCCTGGGATGTACCGTTCAGCCAGATCACCGAGGAGGTGCACGCCTGGCTGATCGCCCGTCAGGGGCAGTTGATCGCCCAGGCGGAGAGGATTCATCGCGATCTCACCCGGTCGGCGCTGACTGCGCGCAGTCTGGGCGATATCGCCACGGCATTGAGCCTGTTGCTAGAGCGGGACGTGCTCTTTACCGGTCTGGAGGGCGAGTGGCTGGGAGGCAGCGCCGAACTCGACACGAGGCGCCTGCCGACATCGGCCATGCTGACCGATGCCCAGTTCCTGACCTCGGTCTCGGCGCGCTCTCTGGGCGAGGAGGGCGATGGCCGAATGCTGGCCTGTCCGGTACGGATTCTGGAGATGCCGGCCGCCACGCTGTGGATCGACGAGACGGCGTCTCCCGTCGGCGAGCTGGAACGGCGCGCCGCCGAGCAGGCTGCGCTGATCTCTGCACTGCACCTGTCCCACCAGCGGGCGCTGCAGGCACAGGAGACCCGGCTCGGCTACGCCTTCGTCGACTCGTTGCTGGAAGGGCGGTTCGAGCCCACCCCGGCCGCGCTGGAGCGGGCGTCGCTGCAGGGGTGGGACCCCCGAGCCGGCTACCATGTCTGTGCCATCCTGCTCAACGAGCCGGTGCCGCTGAGCCGGGACGGGCTGCTGCGTCGGGAGCGATGGGAGCGTCGCCTGAGGGAGCTGCTCGAGACCCAGGGCCTGCCGCCGCTGATCTCCGTCTCGCTCAACCAGTTGCTGTTTCTGGTTCGCACCGACATCTCGACCGCAATGCTGTGGCGCGAACTCAACGATGGCGCGGCGGCCATGGCGATCAGTCGCGAAGCGCGGGGGGCGACAGCCATCGCCGAGGGCGCCGGCGACGTGGCGCGCCTGCTGCCCTCCCTCAGGCCGGGAGAACGCCGGGATTTCGAAGCCTTGCTGTTCGACCGGGTGCTGGAGGGCGATGCCGAGGCGCGACGACTGTTCCTCGAACGCATCTCCCGTGCCCTGGGGCAGGGCGCGCGGCGGCAGAGTGCTGTCGAGACGCTCTCGGCGCTGGCGGACAGCGGCTTCCAGCTGGCGCAGACCGCCCGGGCGCTCGATATCCACATCAGCACGCTGCGTTACCGGATCGAGCGATTGGAGACGGCGCTGGGCATGCCCCTGAACGACGCCGACGCCAGACTGCAGCTCCAGGTCGCCATACGCCTGCTCAACACGGAGTCCGGTTGAACGCCAGCCGAAGCATTGACATACGACTCTGGAAACGCATTTCGACACTACCCGAGAGAACACCATGCAATTGACGGATTTCACCACCCTGACCTTCGACGTCTACGGCACCCTGATCGACTGGGAGAGCGGCATGGTCGCCGGGCTGCAGCCGCTGCTGCAGCGCACCGGGCTGAGCCTGAGCCGCGACCAGGTGCTCGAGGCGCACGCCCGACATGAATCGACCCAGCAGCGTTACACGCCACACCTGCAGTATCGGCTGCTGTTGGCGGTCGTCTACAAGCGCCTGGCGGAAGAGTGGGGCGTGGCGGTCAACCATGACGAGTGCCTGGCCTACGGTGACTTCGTCAAGCAGTGGCCGGCCTTCGCCGACACGGCGGAGGCGCTTGGCTATCTCAAGCAGCACTACAAGCTGGTGGTGCTATCCAACGTCGACAACGAGAGCTTCGCTTACAGCCAACGCAAGCTTGGCGTCGAGTTCGATGCGGTCTACACGGCGGAGGACATCGGTTCCTACAAGCCGGCGGCGCGCAACTTCGACTATATGCTGGAAAAACTCGGTGAGCGCGGGATCGACAAGTCGAAAATCCTGCATACCGCCGAGAGCATGTTCCACGATCACCAGCCGGCCAACCGCTATGGACTGGCCAACTGCTGGATCTATCGTCGCCACGACAAGGAAGGCTTCGGCGCGACCATGAATCCCGGCGACATGCCGACGGTCGACTTTCGCTTCAACAGCATGGCGGCGCTCGCCGAGGCGCATCGCGAGTTGGCGTGATCGCCTTCAGCGAAGTGCCCCCCACACCTGCGCTTCGCTGATGCCCAGCGCCTCGAATTCCGCCTGCCTCAGTGGCGCTTCGTCGAGCAGGAAGAATTCGTCGAGCTGTGGCGGGGCGACGTCGGTCTCCGAAAGCATGGCATGAACCTGGCCACGGTGATGCGTCTGGTGGACGAAGAGATGTGCCAGCACGCGATGTGCTGGCTCGAGTTGTCGACGGTCGGCCCGCTCGAGTGTGACGTTGTCGGCGAGCGTCGAAGGCTTCAGCTCGTCGCAGACAGCGATCAGTCGTCGGTCCAGCATCTCCTGCGCCGGCAGAAGCGTATCGATGCGCGCGTGCGGTGTCTCGTCCTCGAACGCCCGCTGACCGAGCGTGCCCCCCTCGAGCGCGTCGATGTAGTAGGCGTCGACGACCAGGATATGGTTGAGCGTGGCATGGATCGACGGGAAAAAGCTGCTGCGCCTGGCCTGTAGCTCGGCCACCGACAATCTGGCGCAGGCCTCCAGCAGGCGATGGTTCGACCACAGATTGCAGTAGGCCTGATGGCGAAAGTGTTGGATCATGACAGGATTACCTCGCGCTTCTCTTCGGCATCGCAGGAGTCGTCATGGAAATCCTACACGGTTTGGTCGTCATCACCTTCGTGCATCTGCTGGCGGCCGCCTCGCCGGGGCCGGACTTCGTCCTCGTCACCCAACAGACGCTCAACCACGGCAAGCGCATCGGCCTGCTGTGCAGCCTGGGCATCGCGCTGGGCCTGTCGATCCACATCGTCTATTCCGCCTTCGGGCTCGCCGCGGTGATCGCCAATTCCGCGGAAGCGCTGTGGGCGATCAAGCTGCTGGGCGGGGCCTACCTTCTCTATCTGGGGATCAAGGGGTTGCGCTCACGGCCGGCTGCCGTGACGGCTAACATCGGTGACGCCCCGGTGGTAGCGCCGCGCTCGGCGCTGCGAACCGTCGGCACCGGGTTTCTCTGCAACGCGCTCAACCCCAAGGCACCCATCTACTTCGTCTCGCTGTTCACCATCGTGCTGTCGCCGTCGATGCCGCTATACCAGATCGCCATCTACGGCGCCTGGATCATGCTCATCCAGTTGGGTTGGTTCTCGGCGGTGGCACTGTTGCTCTCCACGCCGCCCATTCATCGGGGGTTCAAACGCTTCAGTCACTGGATCGACCGGGTGCTGGGGCTGGCGATGGTGGCGTTGGGTATCAAGGTGCTGACGACGCGGGTGTGATCCCGAAAATGCCGGCACACAGCTGCGTTCGCCCGCATTGCGTTGAAATCCGGCTCAAAATGCTCGTTTACTCCCCGTAAACGGCGTTTCTTCGACGGAGTTTGCCTCCAGGGGTATCGCTCGTGACGTCCGTCGGCACCTCGCCGACGCTTTCCTCGCCGACTCATTTTCGGCATCCTGAATCGCATTCCATCTACCGGCGAGGAAAGCTCATGGAGACTTGGTTGCGTGAACTGCCCAAGGTCGAACTGCATCTGCATATCGAGGGTTCGCTGGAGCCGGAGTTGATGTTCTCGCTGGCGGCGCGCAATAACGTGGCGCTGCCTTACGATACCGTGGACGAAGTGCGCGCGGCCTACGATTTCAGTAATCTGCAATCTTTTCTGGACCTCTACTACCAGGGTATGCGGGTGCTGCACACCGAGCAGGATTTCCATGATCTGGCGATGGCGTACCTCGAGCGTGCCCACGAAGAGGGCGTGGTGCATGTCGAATTGTCATTCGATCCCCAGGCGCATCTGAACCGGGGAGTGGAGCTGGCGATCCCGTTCGAGGGGTTGCGCCGCGCGATGCGAGATGCACAGCGCCGCTGGGGCATGACCACGGCACTGATCATGAGCTTCCTGCGCGATCGTGATGCGAGCGAAGCGATGGATGTGCTCGAGAAAGCGGCGCCCTTCTACGAGTCGATCGACGCGGTGGGGCTCGATAGCGCGGAGGTGGGCAATCCGCCGGCCAAGTTCGCGGCGGTATTCGAACGGGCCAAGGCGCTGGGCATTCCTCGCGTGGCGCACGCAGGGGAGGAGGGGCCGGCGGCCTATATCAGTGAGGCATTGGACGTGCTCGATATCTGTCGGGTCGATCACGGCGTTGCCTGCTTGCAGGATGAGACGCTGCTGGAGCGTCTGCGTGAGTCCCAGGTGCCATTGACCGTCTGTCCACTCTCCAACGTGCGATTGAAGGTCGTTCCGACGATGGCCGATCATCCGTTGCCCGCGATGATCGAGCAGGGTGTGAAAGTCACGCTCAATTCGGACGATCCGGCCTATTTCGGTGGCGGCGTGCTGAATAATTACCTGGCGTGTTTCGAAGCCTTCGACTGGGATCGGGAGCTTTTCAAGCAGTTGGCGGGCAACGCGATCGAAGTCGCGTTCATGTCGGAGGCTCGCCGCAGCGAGCTCTTGGAAAGGCTGTCGACCTGCTGAACGGTTTCGAACCCCGCGCGAGACTGCCCGCCGAAGATGGCGGGCAGTCTCGTTCAGCCCTCTAGATAGGCAGTGGTGTCCTGTGAAGCCTCGGCCAGCTCGGTAAGGAACGGAGTCAGTCGGTCGAGCGCTTCCTTGGCAAGCTCGGGATCGATGGCGAAGCAGATCCGAAGGTAGTCTTCACCCTCCGGACCGAAGGCGCTGCCCGGAGCTACGCCGACTTTGGCTTCCCGCAGAATCCGCTTGGCCATCTCCAGGCTGGATTCATCGAGCCCGTGAACCTTGAAGAAGAGGTAGAAGGTACCTTCGGGTGAGAATACGGTCACGTTGTCCAGCGCGGTCAGCCCGTGGACCAGGACGTCCCGCGATGCCTGGCAGCGGGCGACCTGCTGGGCGATGAACTCATCGCCCTCCTCGAGAGCGACGATGCAGGCCCGCTGAATGAACGATGCCACGCCGGTGGTGTTGTACTGGCAGAGTCGGGCGAACAACTGATCCATGCCGCCTGGGAATGTGATCCATCCCGCACGCCAGCCGGTCATGCACCAATTCTTGGAAAACGTGTTGGTCACCAGCAGCTTGTCATCAGGCTTGCAGATCTGCAGGAAGGATGGCGCCGGGCCTCCGCCGTCATAGACGAAGTGATTGTAGACCTCGTCGGCCACGATCCAGAGCCCTTTCTCTCGGCAGAAGTCTCTCAGCCGCCGCATGTCCTCGAGCGGCATGCGCCAGCCCGTCGGGTTGGACGGTGAGTTGATGAAGACGGCACGGGTGCGCTCGGTCACTCTGGCGAACAGCTTGTCCAGGTCGAGCTCGATATTGCCATCCGGATGGAAGTCGAAGGCAACCGGCACGTTGACTCCTCCCACGATCTCGATCATCTGCCTGGCATTGGGCCAGGCCGGGGTGGGCATGATGACTTCGCTCCCTTCATCGAGAATCGCCTGCATCGCCATGGTGACGGCATTCATGCCTCCGATGGTGACGCAGAAGCGATCGCTGGAGACCTCCACCTGCCAATGGCGACGATGGTAATCGGCCAGTGCCTGGCGAAGCTCGGGCAACCCTTGAGAGTAGCTGTAGCGGGTATCGTCGTCCTTTAATGCATCCATTGCCGCCTGTTTGATGTATTCAGGTGTCGGCAGGTCACCCTCACCGATCCAGAGCCTGACGACCGAGGCGTCGTGCCGGGCGAGATCCGCGACCGCGACGATCTGGTTGTCGGGCATCGTGTGAACACGGGAAGAGCAGGAAGGACGCAGGCTTGAGGGAATGACGTCAGACATGGAGGGGCTCGCTGGTGGTCAGGGGCGCATGCCTCGATCATAACGCCTCGATGGCGAGTCGACTAATGACGGATCTCGTACGGCATCGGGGGAGTGACGGCAAGGCGAGGAATCTTCGTGACATCGCGTTAACGATCAAAGCGAATTGATTACCTTGAAAATATTCGCGGTGAGAAGGGTGCTGAAACTCATGCGGAATCAGGGGTGCGCGACGAAAGATAGCGCCTGTGGAGTATTAAAAAACTAATGAAAAAAGACTATCTGTAGAATGGTGCGTGCAATTCGCCTTTAGTGTGTTACTGTTTGTATCTATATATGGCATAAATCTAATAAATTGGTGGCTTATTGGGGCTCGGCGATTCGGGATGTCGCCGCGATAGCCGCCGCGGACATCTGGCTCGGGGAACAACTGTGACGCAGTCTCAGGATATTTCGCATTTGTTGAGGGTGGTAGGAGAGGACCGGGTACGGTACCAGGAGACCGCTCCCCAGTCCGGTCAAGGACGTTGGTTGCTCCTCAACCAGGTTCGAGGTGTGCCGCTCGCCGACTCCAGTGCGATGGCGCCACCGCCGCCCCGAGTAGAGACAGTCGCCCCTGGCCAGCGGGAGCCTGCCGTCCAACGAGCTGACATTGCGGTGTCGCCGGAGCCGGCGTGCTCGTCCGTGACTCCCGGACTGTACCCCTCGCGGCCGGCACTGGCGCCGCAGGAACAGAACGAGCCGGCGCTGCGCGGGTCGCTGCCGACGCTCGAGAGAGAACGGCCGCATCCGCCTGAACCATTACCGAACTTCAAGCTCTTCGAGGCGGAAGTCCCGGCCAGTGCCTCCTTGGCGTCCGGCCCCTCCGAGGGACACGGCGAGCCTCTGTCCAGCCTGCTGAAGCGGATCTCACGATGCCGCTGATCAATATCATGTCACCCAAGGGCGGTGTCGGTACCACCACGCTCTGCGCCAATCTCGCTGAGGCGCTGCGGCGCCTCGGATATCGCGTCGTCATGATCGACTTCGATCCGCAGAATGCGTTGTGCCTGCATTCCCGGTTCGGTCTGGATGACGAAAGAGGGTTGGTGACCCGATTCGAGGAAGAAGGCGACTGGCGTGCCTTGCTGCTGCCGGTCGCGGATGGTGTCGAGATGCTGCCGTTCGGATTGGGCAGCGTCAGCCAGCAGCGTGCACTCTTGCAAGCGCTCGGCCAGCGCAGTTTCGTCGAACCTCACCTCGAGCGACTGATACAGAGTCGCAATACCTTCGTGCTGGTGGATATGCCAGCCGGCCAGAGCCCGGTGACAGAGGTCATGCGCGATATCGCCAACCTGTCGTTGGCCGTGTTCCTGGCGGATCCCGCCTCTCTGGCGCTACTCCCACGAATGAATGCGTTTCACGGAGAAACCGGAGCGACCCAGAATGATGGGCGGTTGGGTTACGTCATCAATCAGATGGACACGCGTTCGCGGCTCAATCGCGAAGTGGTCGGTCTGATGCTCGAGCGCTTCGGCCCGTACCAGTGGGGTGTCGTGCACCGGGATGAAGCCCTTATGGAGGCGTTGGCCGAACAGCGCTCCGTATTTGATCTGGCGCCTGCCAGTGCTGCGGCAAGGGATATCGGGGAACTGGCTCGACGTCTGGCCGAGCGCTTCCCGCTGAATTTTGCCGGTGACGGTGGGAGGCCATTCTAGGTGGCCGTATTCAAGAACGCCGTGTCGCGTCTGTGGCTGGTGATCGTCGTCCTGATCACGCTGCCTGTGATTGCCTTGACCGTATTGACGCCCATGTCGGTGGCGCACCAGGGGCTGTTTGGCCTGATCACCGTAGCGGCGATGCTCATCCTGTTACGGTTGCGGGCGAAGTCCAAGCCCATCGCGGTCTTTCTGATCCTGTTATCCGCCGTCATCTCAACCCGTTATCTGTATTGGCGTGCCACCGAGACACTGGTCTTTCAGAGTACCCTCGAGGCGATTCTGGGGTATGGGCTTTTCGCCGCGGAGACCTACGCATGGCTCATCCTGATCATGGGATACCTGCAGAATCTCTGGCCGCTGGAAAGGAAAGTCGAACCGCTTCCGGACGACATGGAACGGTGGCCGAGCGTTGACGTATATATACCCAGCTATAACGAGAGTCTGCAGATCGTGCAGGATACGGTCCTGGCGGCGCAGAACATCGATTACCCGCGCGACAAGTTGAGCATCTATCTGCTTGACGATGGCCGTCGCCCCGATTTCGCCGCCTTTGCAGCGTCGGCGGGCGTCGGCTATATCACCCGCGATGACAATCAGCACGCCAAGGCGGGCAACCTCAATCACGCTCTGAGCAAGACCGGGGGCGAGCTCATCTGCATCTTTGACTGCGATCATGTGGCCACGCGCGGTTTTCTACAGATGACAACGGGCAGTTTCCTGGTGGATGACAATCTCGCGCTGATTCAGACTCCGCACCATTTCTACTCCCCCGATCCGTTCGAGCGAAATCTCAGTGTGGGCCATCAGATGCCCAGTGAGGATGAACTTTTCTATGGGCTCATCCAGAAAGGGAACGATTACTGGAACGCGACCTTTTTCTGCGGTTCCTGTGCAGTCATTCGCCGATCGGCGCTGGAGGAAATCGATGGATTCGCCGTGGAAACGGTGACCGAAGATGCACACACGGCGCTCAAGCTTCAGCGCCGAGGCTGGAAGACCGCCTATCTGGGGATCCCTCTGGCCGCAGGCCTGGCCACCGAGCGGCTTTCCCTGCATGTCGGCCAGCGCATGCGTTGGGCGCGTGGTATGACGCAGATCCTGCGCAGGGACAACCCGATGCTGGGCAGAGGGTTATCCTTCATGCAGCGGCTCTGTTATCTAAACGCCATTCTGCACTTTCAGTTCGGTCTGCCGCGAATCGTCTTCCTGACGGCGCCGTTGGCGTATCTGCTGATAGGGCAGAACATCATCGCGGCCTCGGCATCGATGATCTTCGTCTACGCCTTGCCCCACCTGGCCCATACCCTGGCACTCAATTCGCTACTGCAGGGGCGCTATCGTTTCAGCTTTTGGGCGGAAATCTACGAAACGGTGTTGTCCTTCCATTTGGTGAAGGTGACGTTCTCGACACTGATCAACCCGCGGCGAGGCAAGTTCAACGTGACGGACAAGGGGGGACTCCTGCCGGAGGGTTTCTTCGATTTTCGTATCGTGCGTCCTCACTTGATAGTGGCCGTCTTGCTGTTCGTGGCCATCGTCTGGGGCGTGGTCAGGTTGATATGGGATACCCACTTCGGCATCGAACGTGGCGTCATGTTTCTCAATCTGTTCTGGGCCTCCTTCAGTCTGCTGATGCTGATGGCGGCCATTGCCGTCGCCAGGGAAACCCGGCAGGTCCGGCATGATGTGCGGGTGGATGTCTCGTTACCGGCGACGGTATACATGGCCAGCGGGCACGCCATATCGGGATTGGTCAACAACCTGTCGATGGGGGGAGCGCGCATTGAGGTGCCGTCCACGGCGGGCAATTTCGTGGGCGAGATCGAGTGGATCGAGTTACATCAGGATCAGCGCTACATCGCCTTCCCGGTATCCGAAATCCGCCGGGAGGCGCTGGAGGAGCGCCCTGACACCAGCGAGGTGCGGCTGCGTTTCGGGCGCCTGGATATCGGCCAGCGGCGCATGCTGGTGCGGGCCGTGATGGGCCGTGCGGATGCTTGGTTGCCTACTGGCGAGCAGGTCGATCATCCTCTGCGGTCGCTATGGTGGGTCGTCAAGGCCGTCTTCGGGCTATTCTTCACCTCCTGGCAACGCCGGCATGACGGTTCTCGGAAAACCATCGTCCAATCGGCTTGGCCCGCCGGACGCCTGCTCCTGCTTACCTTCCTGGCGGCGCTTCTGCTGATTACGGCACGCAGTGCGCTCAGCCAGGAGTCGGTGTCGTCGGACGTCACTCTTACCGCCGGCCCGCGCCCCTCGGCCGTCACGGGGTTGCCCGCGCCACAACGTCAGGCGGATGGCGGACTCTCGTTTCTCGCTGGGGGCAGCGGCAACGCCTCTTCCGAAGCCTCTGGTCCGGTCTGGGAGAGCGTGACTCTAGGGGAGCTGAATGGCGAGCGTGACATGGTGCTGGGTGGCAGCCAGACCCACTCCGGCGTGGCTTTTTCGCTACGCCCTGATGACATCGCGACGCAAGCTTCACTGGTGCTCGACATTCGCATGCCCGAAACGGAGATGGCCTCGCGTGCGTTTCTCAACGTATCCCTCAATGGCCAGCTTCTGAGAAGCGTCGTTCTCGACAAGGAGGCCGGAGAGCGCTTTTCGCTGACACTGCCCGTCGCCCCCGCACTGCTGGTGACTCACAACCAACTGGACTTTGCGATTACCCGTCAGCAGAGCGAAGAGTGCCTGTTCGAGGAGGGTGTCAGCGGCGGGCTGGTCATTGCCGCCGAGTCGCTGATTCAACTATCGCGGCAGCGATTCGCTCTGGGGCATGATCTGGCCAATTATCCACTGCCGTTCTTCGATGACGTGGCGATATCCCCCCCTCACGTCTCCATCGTCGTTCCCGAGCACCCGAGCGAGACGACATTGCAGGCGGCAGCACTGATGGCCTCCTACATCGGGACCCGCGTCGGATCCCGAGGCATCGACTTCGATACGCATTTGGGCGAACTGCCGGCGGAAGACGCCATCGTCTTCACCAACCGAGACGAGCCGATTCCCGGCATTACCGCCGCACAGTCGGCGGGCGATGGCGTGCGGCTGATCGACAATCCGCGCGATCCGACCCGCACGCTGATGCTGATTCATGGTGACGATGCAACGGGCGTGCTTTCCGCCGCGCGCTATTTCGTGGCCAATCAGCCGACGCTTTCGGGAGCCGAGGTGGCGGCAAAGCCGGTGACGCGTTCCTCTCCGGAGGCCTACCAGGTCCCCAACTGGATCTCGACGCAAGTGCCGGTCAGGCTGGATGCGCTGGTGACGCCCGACACATTGGTCAGTCCGGACATCGCCCACTCGGCCATCGATATCAACTTCAGAGCGTCACCGGATCTCTTCCTGTGGCCGGGAGACACGATTCCCCTGCGTCTGCGTTATACCTTTCCCGGAAGCGATTGGCTGGATGAAACTCGCTCACGGCTGGACGTCAACCTCAACGGGACCTATCTCGGTTCCCTCGGTGTCAACCACACCGGCTTCCTCGAGCGCGCCTGGGGCTGGCTCGGTGGCGACACTCGCCGTGACAGCGGGGTGATCGATATTCCGCCCTACCTGATCTATGGCGAGAATACGCTCAGTCTCTACTTCAATATCCAGACCCAGGATAGTGCCGGCTGCGCGCCGGTCGGCGGCAATGTGCAGAGCGAAGTCGACGGAACGTCGACACTCGATCTAAGCCGGACCCGTCATTTCGACTCGCTTCCCAATCTCTCTTACTTTGTCGGGGCGGGGTTTCCGTTCACGCGATATGCAGATCTCTCGACAACGGCATTCATTCTCTCCGCGCAACCCGATGCCAACGAGCTGACGGCGATGATGGGAGCCGCCGCTCGCCTGGGCGAGTCGAGCGGGGTGGCGGCCTATGGGGCGCGTGTCGGATTGGGTGTGACCGGGTTACAGCAATACACCGATCGCGACCTGCTGGTCATCGCGACCACGGATTCTCCGGTCTCGGCAGCGCTGCTTGCGGAGGGCTCGGTTCGCATCATCGATAACAAGCTGGTAGCCGAGGATCTGCCATGGAGCCAGCGCATGATGCGCTGGGCTCAGGGCGACTGGCGCAATGACGGCGATGCGTTGCAGCGGGCGCTGATCAGTCGCCGTAGCGTCAACGCCTTGATCGGCGTCGAGGCGCCTTCCGGCGGCGGGCGCAGTGCCATTCTACTGACGGCGGCGGACTCCGGCGCCATGCCGAAAATGATGTCGGCCTTCTCGGACCTGGCAGTCAGTGCCGCCATTCGCGGCGACGTCGTTCTGATCGACAGCGACCGTACCGTCAGTAGCTTTTCCCTCTCGCCCAAATATCAGGTCGGTAGCATGCCATTGCCGCTTTACTGGGTATGGCTCTTCAGTCAGCGCCCTTGGTGGCTGATGTGGTTGCTGATCGGTTGTCTGCTGATGTGCACGATGCTCCTCTATCCGGCGCTGAAACAGCGTGCGGCCAATCGCCAGCCCTCGAAGGAGGACCGTCATGAAGCGTGATCTGTGGCGGAAGGCCATTTTATTGTGCGCGCTCGGGGGGAGTGCTTCGGTTCTGGCGCAGTCATCGGATGCGACGCTTCAGCCGTTATTCGAGCAGGCCGATTTCTGGCAGTCACATCAACGCAATGATCTGGCCGAAGAATCCTTGAATCGGGTACTGACGGCGGATCCTGGCAACCCCGAAGCGCTCTATCGTCTGGGAATGATGGCCGTCGCCAATCAGGACACGGAAGCGGTGACACGGTGGCTCTCTCAACTGTCTCAAGCCGCGCCGGACGACCCCCGGGTAGAACGATTGCGCCAGGCGCAGGCGCGCAGTGACATCGACAACGCCGAACTGGCTAGAGCCCGGGCGTTGGCGCGCGCCGGCAATACCGAGCAGGCGGTGCGGGCGTATCAAAGCCTGATCTCACCCACGGACCCACCGTGGGATCTGGCCCCGGAATATTACGAAACGCTGGCAGGTACGCCCGAGGGCTGGGAGCAAGCGCGTGCCGGCCTGGAACGTCTGAATCAGCGGGATCCGGGCGATCACGCCGTGTCTCTGGCGCTGGCCCGGGTTCTCACCTATCGAGCAGAGACTCGCGAGGATGGCATCGCGCGGCTGGCGGCGATGTCCCAGAGTACGGATGTGAAGGCTGCCTGGCGTCAAGCCCTGCTTTGGCTCGATGCCAGTGCTGACGATCAGGGCGTGTACGAACGCTATCTGCAACGTTATCCCGACGACCAGGCGGTGCGGGAGTACTATCTTGCCAAGACCGCGGCACCCGAGACCGACACGCTAGGCGCGGCGCGACAAGCCGGTTACACGGCTCTGGACAAGCAGAACCTCGATGAAGCGCAGCGTCAGTTCCAGCGTGTTCTGGACGAGACGCCAAACGATGCCGAGGCGCTGGCCGGGCTGGGTCTGGTTCAACTACGCCGGCAGCGTTTCGCCGAGGCGCGGGACGAGCTTGGCAGAGCCATCTCGCTCTCGCCGCAGAGCGCTTCTCGCTGGCAGGGGGCGTTTCGTAGCGCCAGCTTCTATGCGGAATTGGCCGAGGTTCGGCGTCTGGCGGACCAGGGGCATCTCGACCAGGCGCTGAGCAAGGTGGCTCCGCTGGGTCGAACATCCGGCCAGGATGGCCGCTCCGCACAACTGCTCGAGGCAGAACTGCTGCGCCGCGACGGACAGCTGGAGGCTGCGGAGCAGGGGTATCGTCGGTTGATGGAGCGCAGTCCCTCCGACGTTGCGGCGGCCAGTGGTCTTGTCAACGTGCTTCGGGACCAGAAACGCTGGGACGAGGCGGCTCAGGTTGCCGAGAAGTTGCCGGCCCGAGTTCGCGACGGCCTTGGCGATCCGCGTCATGATCAGGCGATGGCGTTGCGACAGCAGGCGAACCAGTCTCTGTTGGCAGGTAACTCGACGCAGGCACAGCAGCAGTTGATTCAGGCGGTCAATCTGGCTCCGGAAGATCCCTGGATACGATTGGATCTTGCGCGTCTCTATCAATCTCAGGGCAAGCCGTATCAGGCCAGCTTCGTGATGTCCCCGCTACTGGGAACGGCTGCTTCGCCGGATGCACTCAAGGCGGCGGCGCTGTTGGCCAGCGAGCAGCAGCATTGGGACGAGGCGGCGGAATTTCTCGATCGCCTGCCGACGGAGGGGCGAGATGCGGACACCGTCGCCCTGGCGCAGCGGGTGACGTTCAATCGGCGGCTGGCGTCTCTACGCCAACGCCTGGACAGTCACGATCCCGCCGCGCGACAGGCGCTGCTCGACTGGTATCGACAGCCGCCGCAGACGCCTGCGGATCTGGGTGGCCTGGCGCTGTTGATGGCAGACAACGGCGAACAGGGAATGGCCCTGCAACTCGTTCGGAGTCGCCTGGCCGATGCCGACATCGACGAGTCCCCAACCGACTATCTGAACTACGCTCTCGTGCTCGCCAAGTCCGGACGTATCCGCGAGGCGAACGATCTGCTGCGACGGCTGGATGAGGCGGCCTCGAGCAGCGAGGATCGTCTGGCAGTCCAGTCGACCGCGCGAGGCCTCGCGGTCGTCGAGGCCGACAGACTGCGTCAGCAGCAGCAGTATGCGGCCGCCTACGACGTGTTGCTGCCCCAGTTGCAAGCCGCGCCGGACGACACCTCGCTGTTGCTGGCTCTGGGGCGACTCTACTCCAGTGGCGACATGCCCGAAGCCGCGGGGACTGTCTATGACCACCTGCTGGAGCGGAATCCGGACAACGATGACGTGCTCGCTGGCGCGGTGAACGCGGCGCTTGAGCAGGGCGAGGGCGACCGTGCCGAGCAACTGCTGGTGGACCATGCTCCCATTCGATCGCCCGAGCTGGTGGTGTTGGCGGCGCGCACCGCGCGCATGAAGGGAGACCATCGGCAGGCCGTTCAACTGCTCGAGCAGGCGCGGGCGCAACGACTCCAGCAGGACGGCGATCAGTGGCTGCTGCCTGGAACACGAGTCGCCAGCAGTCAATTGCTGCTGCCAGGCAATCCTTTCCGCCGGACGCGGGATGCCGCCCGGGTGACCGTCGCGAATGCCGGCGCGATGGCTTCCCGAGGGGCCTGGCTGCCGGGCGCGCCGGATTCGTCGCAAGCGTCGGCGGGTGTCGATTCGATTGCCGATGATCCCGTGCTGGTGGAGATCGACCGCCTGTTGGCGGAACTGCATGACGAGACGGCGACATACCTGAAGCCGGAAGCGACATTGCGTTCCCGAGACGGGGAGGAGGGGCTCAGCGAGCTCACTTCGCTAGGCAGCAGCGTCACTTTTTCGGCGGCGCCATTCAAGCGCGGTCGCCTGGAAGTGTCGCTCTCGCCCGAATATATCTCTGCCGGGACACCGGGCAGCAACGCTCGCGGCCGCTACGGCTCCAACGTGTTCGTGGATGCTGCCGAAAACCTAAGCGACAGTCTGGACGGTGTCGGTACCGTGCTCGACAGCATTCAGCAGTCGGCGGACAGTTACGCGGCGCTGCAGATTCAGGCGCAGGAAAATCCGGATGACCCGCTGATCGAGCGGCAGCTGGCGCGGGCGGCGGAGAACTTCGATGACGCCTTGTCGCGTAATCCGTTCTTCGAGTCCGGAATCGAAACGGCCTCGCTCTCGACCGAGCAGTTGGCAAAATTCCGGACGGCGGTTACGGATTTCGTGGTGACGGATGATCTGTCGACAGCCGATCAGGCGCAATTGCGCCGCGATATCGACGTGCTGTTCGACGCGGATTTCCAGAATGTCGACGCCGATGGGTTCGATGATATTCGCCAGACACTGGAAGAGAGCATTGCCAACGTGCAGCAGGGTATCGCGCGCCGTTTGAGTTCGGTGCCCAGCGCGGCACGCAGTCCCGACTCCATCCATGATGCAGGGGTCGGTCTGAGACTGGCATATCGCTGGGATAGCGCGGACATCGATATCGGCGCCACGCCTCAGGGCTTCGAGAAGTCCAATGTTGTCGGTGGCGTCGCCTGGCGCCCCAAGTTGACGGACAACACCACGCTGGAACTGAAGATTGAGCGACGGGCGGTGACGGACAGCGTCCTATCCTACGCTGGGGTCAAGGATCCACTGACAGGCGAAACCTGGGGCGGCGTGACGCGTACCGGCGGCGCAATCGGTATCGCCTACGATGATGGTGACAGCGGAGCCTACGCATCTGCAGGCGCCTACGCGTACGAGGGCGAGCATGTTGCCGACAACCACTCCGTGGAGGTCACCACGGGTGCCTATGTTCGCCCGATCAACGAGCCGGATCGCCAGCTTCAGATCGGGGTCAACCTCGGCTACATGGGGTACGACAAGAACCTGCGCTACTTTACCTATGGTCACGGAGGCTACTTCAGTCCGCAGGATTACGTGAGCCTCTCGCTGCCGATCAGTTACCGACAGCGCCAGGACAAGTGGACCTACCACGCCAGCATTGCACCGGGTTTTCAGAGCTACAGCGAGGACGATGCTGACTACTTCCCCGAAGATGGTGATGCGCAGGATCTGCTGGACACGCTGGCTGGGGCAGGGCTGGTCGGCCAGTCGCGCTATCAGGGCGAGAGCAAGAGCGGCTTCGGCATCACGCTGAAAGGGGGCGTTGCCTATGAGGTGGCGCCGAACTTGAGCGTCGGGGGCGCGGTCGGCTATGACACCTTTGGTGATTACTCGGAAAGTACGGGGCAGTTGTATCTCGATTATCGCTTGGGAGCGGGACCTTGAAATCCATCGATGAACACGATCGTCTTAGTCTGGATTACTTCACCCGGCGGCACTGCAGCCGCCAATGGCGAACCTTTCTTAAGGTATTGGCCAGCGAGATGCAGTCATCGGCAGGCAAGGAAGAGAGTGCGAGATTCATGCGTCACGTCGGCCGTCATCTCGCAAGCGAGTACCCGCTGGACGCGCCGGCGACCCTGGGCGATCTCGAAGCTCAGATCAACGCGCGATTGGACAGTATGGATTGGGGATGGTGCACGTTGAACGCAAGCGATGATCATCTGGCTATCGAGCATGTCGCCTACCCCGTGGCGGTCGATACGGTCGAAGATCCGGTGGCTGGCGAAGCCTGGACAAGGACCATCAGCGCATTGCTCGAAGGGCTCTACAAACATTGGCTCGATGGAGAAGGCGGCGATGCCCCTATTGCGTACCGGCATGGAGAGCCGGGGCGATACCTGGCATTTCGCTATGGCGGTTCCTGAGCGTTGGCAGTTCCTGAGCGGGCGACTGCGCCAGGGACTGTGGATCATGGTGATGCTGGCGATGTCGGCCACGGCATGGGCTCAACCCTTCTTCTCCCGCGGTGACGCGGGCTGGGAGAGCTACAAGTCGCATTTTCTGTTGCCGGAGGGTCGGATCATCGATACCGCCAACGGCAATGTCAGTCATACCGAAGGGCAGGGCTGGGGGATGTACCTGGCGGTTCAGTTTCAGGATCGCGAAACCTTCGACCGGTTGTGGCAATGGACCGAAGCTCACTTGGCGAGAGAGGATGTCGCCCTCTATTCGTGGCGCTATGACCCGGCGTCCACGCCTCCCGTCGCGGATATCAACAATGCCAGTGACGGGGATCTGTTCATCGCCTGGGCACTGCAACTGGCCGCTGATCGCTGGGACGACCCGAGATATCGGGCTCGCGCCGACCAGATACTGGATGCGGTCCAGGATGACCTGATCGTGGAGGTAGCGGGATATCGCATCCTGCTGCCCGCCATGCAAGGGTTTCGTCACCCCGGGTACGTGAACATCAACCTGTCCTACTGGGTCTTGCCGGCATTGCGGGATTTCGCGGCCAGGGAGCCCGCCGGTCCCTGGCAGTCGCTGATCGACAGTGGCGCCCGACTGTTGACGCTGGCCCGATTCGGCGACCATGACCTGCCTGCCGACTGGTTGAGATTGAGCGACTCTGCCAGATTGGCGCCTGCCGAGAAGTGGCCGCCACGCTTCGGCTTCGAGAACGTGCGGGTGCCACTCTACTTCACTTGGGGCAATCGTCGAGATGTCGACACGCTCGAGGAGATCGCGCGATTCTGGGATACACCGCTGCCCCCGGCCTGGATCGATGTGACTACCGGCGAGGTCGCGGGATACCCGCTATCCGAAGGCGGAATGGCCATCAATGCGCTGTTGGCGGGAAAACCGTGGGAGATCCCGCAACAGTCTGCTGCGGGAGAAAACTACTACTCGGCAACGTTACTGATGTTGGCACGGGTCGCGGCCAACCAGCTCAGTCTGAGCGGGAGTTACCCGTGATGGCGAGTCGCGCGGCCGAATCGGCGGTGGATCCGGCGCGACTTGTCTCAGTGGCCGCGGATACTCACCGTCGAGCGTGCCGAGCATCGACCGTGGCGGTTGCTGAGCGTTACCCAACTCGGCGGCGCCCCCGATAGAAGCCGGAGTTAGGGGTCAAGTGAGTGCGGCGGCAAAGGTTCAGCGACCCCTATTCGAAAGTGGCCGACGTTCGCGTTGAATATGGCTCGTCGCCGCTGGACCTGGCATCCACCGACTAGGACTGGCTTGAGAGTCCCCTCCGACATCGAGTTGATACCCCTCAATTCGACACCCGAACCAATACTTCTGATGATCGGCGCCTCTGCCGTTCTTTCCCCCTCAGCCGCGCCGCGCTTTCGATTGATGCGTCGATTGGCCCGAGTCCTAGAAAAGTGTCATGGCTTCTTCCGGACATCGTCTGAATACGGGAAGCAAGGCATTGGGCCAGGTTGGCGGAGAGGGCATCGCACCAGAAGGTCTCGCCCGGGGCATGGCCCCGGCGAAACCTGTAACGCGATCGATTTAAGGGGGCTAATCGTCTCTTTGGTCGAGTCCCGTTGCGCTAACATTTTATAACACGCTGGATTTGCTAAGGTTTGTAAAAACTGCGCTACGATCAATAAAAGCTCTGCAGGATAATTAATAAAATCTTGTTGCTTCTGGATACCAAACGGTTACTTTTCGCGAATGATGGGGGTGCCTGATTCCCCGTGTCTTCTGTCTGCTGAGGTGAAAGTCGATGGCTGCTCTCGTCGTTATCGTTCGAGTCGATGGCAATGTCTTTTTGATGGACCCCCAAAAGCCCCTGGTGCAGGGGATGGCGGTTCCGGAAGGCGCCACCCTCTTCTCCCCGGATGGCGGCCGACTCATCCTTGCCGACGGTACCGTGCTGCCATTGAGCGCAGGGCAGCCGTTGACTCTACAGATCATCGAAGGCATCGCCACGGTCGCTGTGGCGGATCCGGCCGCGGCGGATCCAGAGGTAGCGGCACTTCAAGCGGCCATCGCTTCAGGGCAGGACCCTACGGCCATTCAGGAAGCCCCGGCGGCCGGTGCCGGAGAAGGCGGCGGAACGATTGCAGGCGGCGGTGGTTACTCCGCGCCTTTCGATATCGCCCGGACCGGACGTGAAGCGTCCAGCACCTATCGTTATGCGGCAACGCAGGCTGACCCCGAACGGGTAACGGTGACGCCTGCCAGCTTCAACCCCGAGGCCAACACAACGACGGGCGATGGCGCGGCGGGCGGCGGCGGCACGTTGCCCCCGGTCGTCAGTGTCAGCCTCGATGCCATCGCCATCGATGACATCGTCAATCGCGCGGAGTCGGAGCAGAACATCACGCTCAGCGGCAAAGGCGGTGGCGATGCCGTTGCTGGCGACCAGGTGACGATCACCATCGGTGGCATTGCCTATAGCACGGTGCTGAACGAGGATCTCAGCTTTGCGGTCGTCGTTCCGGGCAGCGTGTTGGCGCAATTCCCCTCGGCTACAGCGACGTTGACGCATGTCGGTGACGGTAGCGTGGTCACCGCGACCTCGACCCGGCCCTACAGTGTCGACCTCGATGCGCCTGCGCCGACCGTGCAGTTGGACACCATCGCCGGCGATGACGTGATCAACGCTGCCGAGTCCGGGGAGTCCATTACCTTGACGGGACGCGCTGGCGGCGATGCCGTTGCGGGCGATACCGTCACGATCGCGATCGGTGGCCAGCAGTACCAGGTGTCTGTCGCCGACGATTTGACCTTCAGCGTCGTCGTGCCGGGCGGGCTCCTGGCGGCTGCGGCAGGCGCGACGGTGACGGCGGTGATCAGCCACACCGACGCGGCCGGCAACACTGGCATTGCCACCACGACGCACGCCTATGGCGTCGACACCGTGCCACCGACGCTCGGTATCATCCTGGACACCATCGCTGGCGACAATGTCGTCAATGCCGCCGAAGCCGGCCAACCGATTCCGGTGACCGGCAAGGTCAGCGGCGATTACGCCGTCGGCGACCGCGTGACGCTGACCGTGGGCAACCAGACCTACAGCGGTAGCGTCAAGGCCGACGGCACGTTCAGCATCACTGTGCCCGGCAGTCAACTGGCCCAGAACGGTTCGATCCAGGCCGTGGTCAGCCACACCGATGCTGCCGGCAACACCGGCACCGCCAATACTGCCGGCAGCTATGCCGTCGATACCACTGCGCCAGTGGTCACGATCAGCCTGAACGCCGTTGCCAGCGACGACGTGATCAATGCCGCCGAGGCGCGGCAGAATGTCACTCTGAGCGGCAGGGCCGGCGGCGATGCGGTTAGCGGCGACACGGTGACGATCGAGATAGGCGGCCAGACCTATACCACGACAGTGGGTGCCAACGGCATCTTCAGCCTCTCTGTCCCGGGGGCGGTGCTGGCCAACGCCGGCACCGATCGGATCAATGCCACGGTCAGCCACACCGACGGGGCCGGTAATACCGGCACCGCCACGACCACCCACGCTTATGGTGTCGACACCACGCCGCCAACTGCGATTGCCGATACTGGCTCGACCCAGCAGGAGCAGGCGCTGAACATCGATGCGGCACACGGTGTTCTAGCCGACGATTCTGACCTGGGTAGCGACAGGTCGACGCTGCATGTCGTTGCCATCGATGGCAACGCGGAGGGCGTTGGGAGATCTGTCGCCGGTTCCAACGGCGGAACGTTCATCGTGCAATCCGACGGCAGTTATCGATTCCTGCCGGGAGATACCTACGACTCACTCGCAGCGGGCGAAAAAACCACTTCCCAGATCAGTTACACCGTCAGTGATGGCCACGGCAATGTTTCAGTGGCCACATTGACGGTGACGATCGTCGGTACGAACGATGTGGCTATCATCAGCGGTCCCGCTGTTGGCAGCGTCGTGGAAGATAGTGGCGTTAGCGGTGGAAAACTCGCGACGACAGGCTTGCTCTCGGTGGCAGACGTCGATACCGGGCAGTCGAGTTTCAATCCGGGTAGCGCGATCTTCACGGGCGCCAGTGGCGCAACTGACGGCGTGACTTCCTCGCTGGGCTCGCTTTCCATCACAGCTGATGGCCGTTGGACCTTCAATGTCGATAACAGCAAGGTTCAATACCTTGGTGAAGGCCAGGTTAGGACCGAAACCTTTACGGTGAAATCGGCTGATGGCTCTGCGAGTCAGACCATCACTATCAACATCATCGGCACCAACGACGCCCCAGTGGCCCGCGCCGATACCGGCAGCACGGGTGAGAACGCCACTCTTACCGTTAATGCCGCCCAGGGTGTGCTGACCAACGACAGTGATGTCGATGGCGGCACGTTGAGCGTCAGTGCAGTCAATGGCGTGGCAGGTAGCGTGGGGCAGTCTATCGCCGGCTCCAACGGTGGCACCTTCACGCTGAACGCGGATGGTTCCTATAGCTTCAACCCAGGTACGGCGTTCGATCGTCTGGCCGCGGGTCAGACTGACAGGACTCAGATCAGCTACACCGTCAGTGACGGCCAGGGCGGCACTGCCACCTCGACGCTCACCGTGACAGTCACAGGCACCAACGATCTGCCGGTGGCCAAGGCCGATATCCAGACCACCAGTGAAAACCAAGTATTCGAAGGCACTGTCCCGGCGGCCACCGATGTGGATGGCACCGTCGAGAGCTATCAGCTCGCGAACGGCGTGGGTCAGGGCAATGGCTCGCTGAGCTTCAATAGCGACGGCAGCTACACCTTCAACCCGGGTACCGCCTTCGACGGTCTGGCCGCCGGTCAGAGCCGTGACGTCACCTTCAGCTACACCGCCACGGACAATAACGGTGGGGTGAGCGCACCGCAGACGGTGACCATCACTGTCACCGGCACCAACGATGCGCCGGTTGCTCGCGCCGACACCGGCAGCACGGGTGAGAACGCCACCCTCAACGTCGCCGCCGCCCAGGGCGTGCTGGCCAACGACAGCGATGTCGATGGCGGCACCCTGAGCGTCAGTGCGGTCAATGGCGTGGCAGGTAGCGTGGGGCAGTCTATCGCCGGCTCCAACGGTGGCACCTTCACGCTGAACGCGGATGGTTCCTATAGCTTCAACCCAGGTACGGCGTTCGATCGCCTGGCCGCGGGTCAGACCGACAAGACCCAGATCAGCTACACCGTCAGCGATGGTCAGGGCGGCACTGCCACCTCGACGCTCACCGTGACAGTCACCGGCACCAACGATGCCCCGATGGTCCGCGCCGATACCGGCAGCACCGGTGAAAATGCCACCCTCAACGTCGCCGCCGCCCAAGGCGTACTGGCCAACGACAGCGATGTCGACGGCGGTACGCTGAGCGTCAGTGCGGTTAATGGCGTGGCAGGCAGCGTGGGCACGGCCATCGCCGGCTCCAACGGTGGCACCTTCACGCTAAACGCGGATGGTTCCTATAGCTTCAATCCGGGCACGGCGTTCGATCGCCTGGCCGCGGGCCAGACCGATACCACCCAGATCAGCTACACCGTCAGCGACGGCCAAGGCGGCACTGCCACCTCGACGCTCACCGTGACAGTGACCGGCACCAACGACGCGCCGGTTGCTCGCGCCGATACCGGCAGCACGGGTGAGAACGCCACCCTCAACGTGGCAGCAGCTCAGGGCGTACTGGCCAACGACAGCGATGTCGACGGCGGCACGCTGAGCGTCAGCGCGGTCAATGGCAACGATGTCAACGTCGGTCAGGCCATCGCCGGCTCCAACGGTGGCACCTTCACGCTGAACGCGGATGGCAGCTACAGCTTCAATCCGGGCACGGCGTTCGATCGTCTGGCCGCGGGTCAGACCGACAAGACACAGATCAGCTACACCGTCAGCGACGGTCAGGGTGGCACTTCTACCTCGACGCTGACCGTGACAGTCACCGGCACCAACGATGCGCCGGTTGCTCGCGCCGACACCGACAGCACGGGTGAGAACGCCACCCTCAACGTCGCCGCCGCCCAGGGCGTACTGGCCAACGACAGCGATGTCGATGGCGGCACGCTGAGCGTCAGTGCGGTCAATGGCGTGGCAGGTAGCGTGGGGCAGTCGATCGCCGGCTCCAACGGTGGCACCTTCACGCTGAACGCGGATGGTTCCTATAGCTTCAACCCAGGTACGGCGTTCGATCGCCTGGCCGCGGGTCAGACCGACAAGACGCAGATCAGCTACACCGTCAGTGACGGCCAGGGCGGCACCGCCACCTCGACGCTCACCGTGACAGTCACCGGCACCAACGATGTGCCGGTGGCCAAAGCGGACACGCCGACGACGGGTGAGAATCAGGTACTCGAAGGCAATGTTCCGGCAGCGACCGATGTGGATGGCACGGTCGAGAGCTATCAGCTCGCGACTGACGTCGGCCAGGGCAACGGCTCGCTGAGCTTCAACAGCGACGGCAGCTACACCTTCAACCCGGGCGCCGACTTCGACGGTCTGGCCGCAGGCCAGAACCGTGACGTCACCTTCAGCTACACCGCCACCGACAACAATGGCGGCGTCAGCGCCCCGCAGACGGTAACCATCACCGTCACCGGCACCAACGATCTGCCGGTGGCCAAGGCGGACACCCAGGCCACCGGTGAGAACCAGGTACTCGAAGGCAATGTACCGGCAGCGACCGACGTCGACGGCACCGTCGAGAGCTATCAGCTCGCGACTGACGTTGGCCAGGGCAACGGCTCGCTGAGCTTCAACAGCGACGGCAGCTACACCTTCAACCCGGGTGCCGACTTCGACGCACTGGCCGCTGGCCAGAGCCGTGACGTCACCTTTAGCTACACCGCGACCGACAACAACGGCGGTGTCAGTGCGCCGCAGACGGTGACCATTACTGTCACCGGCACCAACGATGCCCCGGTGGCCCGCGCCGATACCGGCAGCGCGGGTGAGAACGCCACTCTCAACGTGGCCGCCGCGCAAGGCGTGCTGGCCAACGACAGCGATGTCGATGGCGGGACGCTGAGCGTCAGTGCGGTCAACGGCTTGGCAGGTAGCGTGGGGCAGTCGATCGCCGGCTCCAACGGCGGTACCTTCACCCTCAATGCCGACGGTAGCTACAGCTTCAACCCAGGCACGGCGTTCGATCGCCTGGCCGCGGGTCAGCAGGACACCACCCAGATCAGTTACACCGTCAGCGATGGTCAGGGCGGCACCGCCACCTCGACGCTCACCGTGACAGTCACCGGCACCAACGATGTGCCGGTGGCCAAGGCCGATACCCAGACGACGGGCGAGAACCAGGTATTCGAAGGCAGTGTCCCGCCGGCAACTGACGTCGATGGCACCGTCGAGAGCTATCAGCTCGCCACGGATGTGGGCCAGGGCAACGGCTCGCTGAGGTTCAACAGCGATGGCAGCTACACCTTCAACCCGGGCACGGACTTTGATGGTCTGGCTACTGGCCAGAGTCGCGATGTCACCTTTAGCTACACCGCCACTGACAACAATGGCGGCGTCAGTGCCCCGCAGACGGTGACGATCACCGTCACCGGCACCAATGACGTGCCGGTGGCCAAGGCGGATACTCAGACCACTGGCGAGAACCAGGTGCTCGAAGGTAGCGTGCCAGCGGCGACTGACGTCGATGGCACGGTCGAGAGTTATCAACTGGTGCAGAACGTCGGTGATGGCAATGGCAGCCTCAGCTTCAACAGCGATGGCTCTTACACCTTCAACCCGGGTGCGGACTTCGATGGTCTGGCCGCGGGTGAACGCCGTAACGTCACCTTCAGCTACACCGCCACCGACAACAACGGCGGGGTGAGTGCGCCGCAGACGGTGACGATTACGGTTACCGGCACCAACGACGCGCCGGTAGCTCAGGCGGCCACGGCCACGACGGAGGAAAATACCGTCCTGACCAGCCAGGTTCCGGCGGCGACCGATGTCGATGGCACCGTCGAGAGCTATCAGCTTGCGACCGGCGTTGGCCAGGGTAATGGGTCGCTGAGCTTCAATAGCGACGGCAGCTACAGCTTTAATCCGGGCACGGACTTCGACGGTCTGGCCGCGGGTGAAAGCCGTAACGTCACCTTCAGCTACACCGCCACCGATAATAACGGCGGCGTCAGTGCCCCGCAGACGGTGACCATCACCGTCACCGGCACCAACGATCTGCCGGTGGCCAAGGCGGATACCCAGACCACCGGTGAGAACGCCGCCCTGAACGCTCAGGTGCCGGCGGCTACCGATGTGGATGGCACCGTCGAGAGCTATCAGCTCGCGACTGACGTCGGCCAGGGCAATGGCTCGCTGAGCTTCAATAGCGACGGCAGCTATAGCTTCAACCCAGGTACTGACTTCGACGGTCTGGCCGCGGGCGAGAGCCGCAACGTCACCTTCAGCTACACCGCCACGGATAATAATGGCGGTGTCAGTGAACCGCAGACGGTCACTATCACGGTGACTGGCACCAACGACGCGCCGGTGGCCAGGGCCGATACCCAGACCACTGGTGAAAACGCCGCCCTGAACGCTCAGGTGCCGGCAGCGACCGATGTCGATGGCACGGTGGAAAGCTATCAACTGGTGCAGAACGTCGGTGATGGCAATGGTGCACTGAGCTTCAATAGCGACGGCAGCTACACCTTCAACCCGGGTGCGGACTTCGACGGCTTGGCCGCTGGCCAGAGTCGCAACGTCACCTTTACCTACACCGCCACCGACAACAACGGCGGTGTCAGCGCCCCGCAGACGGTGACCATCACCGTCACTGGCACCAATGATGCCCCGGTGGCCAAGGCCGATACCCAGACCACTGGTGAAAACGCCGCCCTGAACGCTCAGGTGCCGGCGGCTACCGATGTGGATGGCACCGTCGAGAGCTACCAACTGGTCAACGGTGTTGGTAACAACAACGGTTCACTGAGCTTCAATAGCGACGGCAGCTACACCTTCAACCTGGGTGCGGACTTCGACGGTCTGGCCGCGGGCCAGAGTCGCGACGTCACCTTTACCTACACCGCCACCGACAACAACGGCGGCGTCAGTGCCCCGCAGACGGTGACCATCACCGTCACCGGCACCAACGATCTGCCGGTGGCCAAGGCCGATACCCAGACCACTGGTGAAAACGCCACCCTGAACGCTCAGGTCTCGGCGGCGACTGATGTGGATGGCACCGTCGAGAGCTATCAGCTTGCGACTGACGTGGGCCAGGGCAACGGCTCGCTGAGCTTCAATAGCGACGGCAGCTACACCTTCAATCCGGGGTCGGACTTCGACGGCTTGGCCGCTGGCCAGAGTCGCAACGTCACCTTTACCTACACCGCCACCGACAACAACGGCGGTGTCAGCGCCCCGCAGACGGTGACCATCACCGTCACTGGCACCAACGATGCGCCGGTCGCGGTTGCCGATACCGGCAGCACCGGTGAGAACGCTACCCTCAACGTCGCCGCCGCCCAGGGCGTGCTGGCCAACGACAGCGATGTCGACGGCGGTACGCTGAGCGTCAGTGCGGTGAATGGTCTAGCGGGCGGCGTGGGGCAGTCGACTGCCGGCTCCAACGGCGGCACCTTCACGTTGAACGCCGATGGCTCCTACAGCTTCAACCCGGGCACGGCATTTGATCGTCTGGCCGCGGGTCAGCAGGACACCACTCAGATCAGCTATACCGTCAGCGACAGCCAGGGCGGCAGCGATACTGCCATCCTGACGGTCACCGTTACCGGCACCAATGACGTGCCGGTAGCCAAGGCCGATACCCAGACCACTGGCGAGAACCAGGTGCTCGAAGGTAGCGTGCCGTCGGCCATCGATGTGGATGGCACGGTCGAGAGTTATCAACTGGTGCAGAACGTCGGTGATGGCAATGGCGCGCTGAGCTTCAATAGCGACGGCAGCTACACCTTCAACCCGGGCACGGACTTCGACAGTCTGCCGGCGGGTGAAAGCCGTGATGTCACCTTCAGCTACACCGCTACGGATAATAATGGCGGGGTGAGTGCACCGCAGACGGTGACCATCACCGTCACCGGCACCAACGATGCGCCGGTGGCCAAAGCGGATACCCAGGCCACGGGTGAGAACGCCACGCTGACTAGCCAGGTTCCGGCGGCCACCGATGTGGATGGCACCGTCGAGAGCTATCAGCTCGCCACGGATTTGGGTCAGGGCAATGGCAGCCTCAGCTTCAATAGCGACGGCAGCTACACCTTCAACCCAGGTGCCGACTTCGACGGTCTGGCCGTCGGCCAGAGCCGCGACGTCATCTTCAGCTACACCGCGACCGACAACGACGGTGGGGTGAGCACACCGCAGACGGTGACCATCACCGTCACTGGCACCAACGATCTGCCGGTCGCCAAGGCCGATACCCAGACCACCGGTGAAAACGCCACTCTGAACGCTCAGGTGCCGGCGGCGACCGATGTCGATGGCACGGTCGAGAGTTATCAGCTCGAGAACGGCGTGGGCCAGGGCAACGGCTCGCTGAGCTTCAATAGCGACGGCAGCTACAGCTTCAATCCGGGCACGGACTTCGACAGTCTGGCTGCTGGTCAGAGGCGCGACGTCACCTTCAGCTATACCGCCACCGATAATAATGGCGGCGTCAGTGCCCCGCAGACGGTGACCATCACCGTCACCGGTACCAATGATGCGCCGGTCGCCAAGGCCGACACCCAGACCACCGGTGAGAACCAGGTGCTCGAAGGTAGCGTGCCGGCAGCCACCGATGTGGATGGCACCGTCGAGAGCTACCAACTGGTCAACGGTGTTGGTAACAACAACGGTTCACTGAGCTTCAATAGCGACGGCAGCTACACCTTCAACCCGGGCGCCGACTTCGACGGCCTGGCCGCTGGCCAGAGTCGGGACGTCACCTTTAGCTACACCGCGACCGACAACAATGGCGGCGTCAGTGCGCCGCAGACGGTAACCATCACCGTCACCGGCACCAACGATGCGCCGGTTGCTCGCGCCGACACCGGCAGCACTGGTGAGAACGCGACGCTCAACGTCGCCGCCGCCCAGGGCGTGCTGGCCAACGACAGCGATGTCGATGGCGGCACGTTGAGCGTCAGTGCAGTCAATGGCGTGGCAGGTAGCGTGGGGCAGTCGGTCGCTGGCTCCAACGGCGGTACTTTTACCCTCAACGCCGATGGCAGCTACAGCTTCAACCCAGGCACGGCGTTCGATCGTCTGGCCGCGGGTCAGCAGGACACCACCCAGATCAGCTACACCGTCAGCGACGGTCAGGGTGGCACCGCCACCTCGACGCTCACCGTGACAGTCACCGGGACCAACGATGTGCCGGTGGCCAAAGCGGACACGCCGACGACGGGCGAGAATCAGGTACTCGAAGGCAATGTTCCGGCAGCGACCGATGTGGATGGCACGGTCGAGAGCTATCAGCTCGCGACCGGCGTGGGTCAGGGCAATGGCTCGCTGAGCTTCAATAGCGACGGTTCCTACACCTTCAGCCCGGGCACGGATTTCGACGGTTTGGCTGCTGGCCAGAGTCGTGACGTCACCTTCACTTACACCGCGACCGATAATAACGGCGGCGTCAGCGCCCCGCAGACGGTAACCATCACCGTCACCGGCACCAACGATGCGCCGGTGGCCAAAGCGGATACGCAGACCACTGGTGAAAACGCCGCCCTGAACGCTCAGGTGCCGGCGGCGACCGATGTCGATGGCACGGTCGAGAGTTATCAACTGGTGCAGAACGTCGGTGATGGTAATGGCGCGCTGAGCTTCAATAGCGACGGTAGCTACACCTTCACCCCGGGGGCCGACTTCGACGCACTGGCTGCTGGTCAGAGTCGTGACGTCACCTTTACCTACACCGCCACGGACAACAATGGCGGCGTCAGTGCCCCGCAGACGGTAACCATCACCGTCACCGGCACCAACGATCTGCCGGTGGCCAAGGCCGACACCCAGACCACCGGTGAGAATCAGGTACTCGAAGGCAATGTTCCGGCAGCGACTGATGTCGATGGCACGGTCGAGAGCTATCAGCTCGCGACCGGGGTGGGCCAGGGCAATGGCAGCCTCAGCTTCAATAGCGACGGCAGCTACACCTTTAACCCGGGTGCGGACTTCGATGGTCTGGCCGCCGGCCAGAGCCGCGACGTCACCTTCACTTACACCGCGACCGATAATAACGGCGGCGTCAGCGCCCCGCAGACGGTGACGATTACGGTTACCGGCACCAACGACGCGCCGGTAGCTCAGGCGGCCACGGCCACGACGGAGGAAAATACCGTCCTGACCAGCCAGGTACCGGCAGCGACTGACGTCGATGGCACCGTCGAGAGCTATCAGCTTGCGACCGGCGTGGGCCAGGGCAACGGCAGCCTCAGCTTCAATAGCGACGGCAGCTATAGTTTCAACCCGGGTGCGGACTTCGACGGTCTGGCCGCGGGCCAGAGTCGCGATGTCACCTTTACCTACACCGCCACCGATAATAACGGCGGCGTGAGCGCACCGCAGACGGTCACTATCACCGTCACTGGCACCAACGATGTGCCGGTCGCTCAGGCGGCCACGGCCACGACGGAGGAAAATACCGTCCTGACCAGCCAGGTACCGGCAGCCACCGATGTGGATGGCACGGTCGAAAGCTATCAACTGGTGCAGAACGTCGGTGATGGCAATGGTGCACTGAGCTTCAATAGCGATGGCACCTACACCTTCACCCCGGGTGCCGACTTCGATGGTCTGGCTGCGGGCCAGAGTCGTGACGTCACCTTTAGCTACACCGCGACCGACAACAATGGCGGCGTGAGTGCCCCGCAAACGGTGACCATCACCGTCACCGGCACCAATGACGCACCGGTCGCCAAGGCCGACACCCAGACCACCGGTGAGAACCAGGTACTCGAAGGTAGCGTGCCGGCAGCGACCGATGTCGACGGCACCGTCGAGAGCTATCAGCTCGCGACCGGCTTGGGTCAGGGTAATGGCTCGCTGAGCTTCAATAGCGACGGCAGCTACACCTTCAACCCGGGTGCCGACTTCGACGGTCTGGCCGCCGGCCAGAGCCGCGACGTCACCTTCACTTATACCGCCACCGACAACAACGGTGGGGTGAGTACACCGCAGACGGTGACGATCACTGTCACTGGTACTAACGACGTACCGGTCGCTCAGGCGGCCACGGCCACGACGGAGGAAAATACCGTCCTGACCAGCCAGGTTCCGGCAGCCACCGATGTCGACGGCACCGTCGAGAGCTATCAGCTCGCGACTGGCGTGGGTCAGGGCAACGGTAGCCTCAGCTTCAATAGCGACGGCAGCTACACCTTCAACCCGGGTGCCGGCTTCGATGGTCTGGCCGCGGGCCAGAGCCGTGACGTCACCTTCACTTACACCGCCACCGATAATAACGGCGGCGTCAGCGCCCCGCAGACGGTAACCATCACCGTCACCGGCACCAATGACCTGCCGGTGGCCAAGGCGGATACCCAGACCACCGGTGAGAACCAGGTGCTCGAAGGTAGCGTGCCGTCAGCCATCGATGTGGATGGCACGGTCGAGAGCTATCAGCTCGCGACCGGCGTGGGCCAGGGCAACGGCAGCCTCAGCTTCAATAGCGACGGCAGCTACACCTTCAACCCGGGTACCGACTTCGACGCACTGGCCGCTGGCCAGAGCCGTGATGTGACCTTCAGCTACACCGCCACCGACAATAACGGCGGCGTCAGCGCCCCGCAGACGGTAACCATCACCGTCACAGGCACCAACGATGCGCCGGTGGCCAAGGCCGATACCGAAACGACGGGTGAGAATGCCACGCTGACTAGCCAGGTTCCGGCGGCTACCGATGTGGATGGCACCGTCGAGAGCTATCAGCTTGCGACCGGCGTTGGCCAGGGTAATGGGTCGCTGAGCTTCAATAGCGACGGCAGCTACAGCTTTAATCCGGGCACGGACTTCGACGGCTTGGCCGCTGGCCAGAGTCGTGACGTCACTTTCAGTTATACCGCCACCGACAACAACGGCGGCGTCAGCGCCCCGCAGACGGTAACCATCACCGTCACCGGCACCAACGACGTGCCGATTGCTCGCGCCGATACCGGCAGCACCGGTGAGAACGCCACCCTCAACGTGGCAGCAGCTCAGGGCGTGCTGGCCAACGACAGCGATGTCGACGGCGGCACGTTGAGCGTCAGTGCGGTGAACGGTGTGGCAGGCAGCGTGGGGCAGGCGATCACCGGCTCCAACGGCGGTACCTTCACCCTCAACGCCGATGGCAGCTACAGCTTTAACCCGGGCACGGCGTTCGATCGCCTGGCTGCTGGGCAGACTGACAAGACGCAGATCAGCTACACCGTCAGCGATGGTCAGGGCGGCACTGCCACCTCGACGCTCACCGTGACAGTCACCGGCACCAACGATGCCCCGATGGTCCGCGCCGATACCGGCAGCACCGGTGAGAACGCCACCCTCAACGTGGCCGCCGCGCAAGGCGTGCTGGCCAACGACAGCGATGTCGACGGCGGCACGCTGAGCGTCAGTGCGGTGAATGGTCTAGCGGGCGGCGTGGGGCAGTCGATTGCCGGCTCCAACGGAGGCACCTTCACGCTGAACGCGGATGGTTCCTATAGTTTCAACCCGGGCACAGCGTTCGACCGCCTGGCTGCAGGGCAGACCGACAAGACGCAGATCAGCTACACCGTCAGTGACGGCCAGGGCGGCACCGCCACCTCGACGCTCACCGTGACAGTCACCGGGACCAACGATGTGCCGGTGGCCAAAGCGGACACGCCGACGACGGGCGAGAATCAGGTACTCGAAGGCAATGTTCCGGCAGCGACCGATGTGGATGGCACGGTCGAGAGCTATCAGCTCGCGACCGGCGTGGGTCAGGGCAATGGCTCGCTGAGCTTCAATAGCGACGGTTCCTACACCTTCAACCCGGGCACGGATTTCGACGGTTTGGCTGCTGGCCAGAGTCGTGACGTCACCTTCACTTACACCGCGACCGATAATAACGGCGGCGTCAGCGCCCCGCAGACGGTAACCATCACCGTCACCGGCACCAACGATGCGCCGGTGGCCAAAGCGGATACCCAGGCCACGGGTGAGAACGCCACGCTGACTAGCCAGGTTCCGGCGGCTACCGACGTCGACGGCACGGTCGAGAGCTATCAGCTCGCCACGGATTTGGGCCAGGGCAACGGCTCGCTGAACTTTAACAGCGACGGCAGCTACACCTTCAACCCGGGTGCGGACTTCGACGCACTGGCCGCTGGCCAGAGTCGCGACGTCACCTTCACCTATATCGCCACGGATAATAATGGCGGGGTGAGTGCACCGCAGACGGTCACTATCACGGTGACCGGCACCAACGACGCGCCGGTGGCCAAGGCGGATACCCAGACCACCGGTGAGAACGCCACGCTGACTAGCCAGGTTCCGGCGGCTACCGACGTCGACGGCACCGTCGAGAGCTACCAACTGGTCAACGGTGTTGGTAACAACAACGGCTCGCTGAGCTTCAATAGCGACGGTTCCTACACCTTCAATCCGGGTGCGGACTTCGACGGTCTGGCCGCTGGCCAGAGTCGTGATGTCACCTTCACCTATACCGCCACCGACAACAACGGCGGTGTCAGTGCGCCGCAGACGGTAACCATCACCGTCACCGGCACCAACGATGCGCCTGTAGCTGTAGCCGACACCGGCAGCACGGGTGAGAACGCGACGCTCAACGTCGCCGCCGCTCAAGGTGTGCTGGCCAATGATAGCGACGTCGATGGCGGCACGCTGAGCGTCAGCGCGGTCAATGGCAACGACGCCAACGTCGGTCAGGCCATCGCCGGTTCCAACGGCGGTACCTTCACGCTGAACGCGAATGGCTCCTACAGCTTCAATCCGGGTACGGCATTCGATCGCCTGGCCGCAGGGCAGACCGACAAGACCCAGATCAGCTACACCGTCAGCGACGGCCAGGGCGGCACCGCTACCTCGACACTGACCGTGACGGTGACCGGTACCAACGATGCGCCGGTAGCCCGCGCCGATATCGACAGCACCGGTGAGAACGCCACCCTCAACGTCGCCGCCTCTCAGGGCGTGCTGGCCAACGACAGCGATGTCGACGGCGGCACCCTGAGCGTCAGCGCGGTGAACGGCAACGATGCCAACGTCGGTCAGGCCATCGCCGGCTCCAACGGCGGCACCTTCACGTTGAACGCCGATGGCAGCTACAGCTTCAACCCGGGCACGGCGTTCGATCGCCTGGCCGCGGGGCAGACCGACAAGACGCAGATCAGCTACACCGTCAGCGACGGTCAGGGTGGCACCGCCACCTCGACACTGACCGTGACGGTGACCGGTACTAACGATGTGCCGGTGGCCCGCGCCGATACCGGCAGCACCGGTGAGAACGCCACCCTCAACGTCGCCGCCGCTCAAGGTGTGCTGGCCAACGACAGCGATGTCGATGGCGGTACCCTGAGCGTCAGTGCGGTCAATGGCGTGGCAGGTAGCGTGGGGCAGTCGATTGCCGGCTCCAACGGCGGTACCTTCACCCTCAACGCGGATGGCTCCTACAGCTTCAACCCGGGCTCCGCGTTCGATCGCCTGGCCGCGGGGCAGACCGACAAGACCCAGATCAGCTACACCGTCAGCGACGGTCAGGGTGGCACGTCTACCTCGACACTGACCGTGACGGTGACCGGCACCAATGATGCCCCGGTAGCGGTTGCCGATACCGGCAGTACCGGTGAGAACACCACGCTCACCGTCGGTGCGGCCCAGGGCGTGCTGGCCAATGACAGCGATGTCGACGGCGGCACGTTGAGCGTCAGTGCGGTCAATGGCGTGGCAGGTAGCGTGGGGCAGTCCATTGCCGGCTCCAACGGTGGCACCTTCACGCTGAACGCGGATGGCAGCTACAGCTTTAACCCAGGCACGGCGTTCGACCGTCTGGCTGCAGGGCAGCAGGACACCACCCAAGTCAGCTATACCGTCAGCGACGGTCAAGGCGGCACCGCCACCTCGACACTGAACGTCACGGTGACCGGCACCAATGATGTGCCGGTGGCAGTCGCCGATACCGGCAGCACGGGTGAAAACGCCACCCTCAATGTCGGTGCTGCCCAAGGCGTACTGGCCAACGACAGCGATGTCGACGGTGGCACCCTGAGTGTCAGCGCGGTGAACGGCACCGATGCCAATGTAGGCACCGCGATCGCCGGCTCCAACGGCGGCACCTTCACGCTGAACGCAGATGGCAGCTACAGCTTCAACCCGGGCACGGCGTTCGATCGCCTGGCCGCGGGTCAGCAGGACACCACTCAGATCAGCTATACCGTCAGCGACAGCCAGGGCGGCAGCGATACTGCCATCCTGACGGTCATCGTTACCGGCACCAATGACATGCCGGTAGCCAAGGCCGATACCCAGACCACCGGTGAGAACCAAGTGCTCGAAGGTAGCGTGCCGGCGGCCACCGATGTCGATGGCACCGTCGAGAGCTATCAGCTCGCCACGGATGTGGGCCAGGGCAATGGCTCGCTGAGCTTCAATAGCGACGGCAGCTACAGCTTCAATCCGGGCACAGACTTCGACAGTCTGCCGGCGGGTGAAAGCCGCAACGTTACCTTCACCTATACCGCCACGGACAATAATGGCGGGGTGAGTGCGCCGCAGACGGTGACGATCACCGTCACCGGCACCAATGACGTGCCGGTGGCCAAGGCGGATACCCAGACCACCGGTGAGAACCAAGTGCTCGAAGGTAGCGTGCCGGCGGCCACCGATGTCGATGGCACCGTCGAGAGCTATCAGCTTGCGACCGATGTGGGCCAGGGCAACGGCAGCCTCAGCTTCAATAGCGACGGCAGCTACAGCTTCAACCCGCTTACCGACTTCGACGCACTGGCCGCTGGCCAGAGTCGCGACGTCACCTTCACCTACACCGCCACGGATAATAACGGCGGCGTCAGCGCCCCGCAGACGGTAACCATCACCGTCACCGGCACCAACGACGTACCGGTGGCCAAAGCCGACACTCAGACCACTGGTGAAAATGCCACGCTGACTAGCCAAGTGCCGGCGGCTACCGACGTCGATGGCACGGTCGAGAGCTATCAGCTTGCGACTGACGTCGGCCAGGGCAACGGCTCGCTGAGCTTCAACAGCGACGGCAGCTACACCTTCAACCCGGGTACCGACTTCGACGCACTGGCCGCTGGCCAGAGCCGCGACGTCACCTTCACTTATACCGCCACTGACAACAACGGCGGGGTGAGTGCACCGCAGACGGTGACTATCACCGTCACTGGCACCAATGATGCGCCGGTGGCCAAGGCCGATACCGAAACGACGGGTGAAAACGCCACCCTGAACGCTCAGGTGCCGGCAGCGACCGATGTGGATGGCACCGTCGAGAGCTATCAGCTCGCCACGGATGTGGGCCAGGGCAATGGCTCGCTGAGCTTCAATAGCGACGGCAGCTACACCTTCAACCCGGGTACCGACTTCGACGGTCTGGCCGCAGGCCAGAGTCGTGACGTCACCTTCACTTATACGGCGACTGATAACGACGGCGGGGTGAGCGCACCGAAGACGGTGACCATCACCGTCACCGGTACCAATGATGTGCCGGTGGCAGTCGCCGATACCGGCAACACCGGTGAGAACACCACGCTTACCGTCGGTGCAGCCCAGGGCGTACTGGCCAACGACAGCGATGTCGACGGTGGCACCCTGAGTGTCAGCGCGGTGAACGGCACCGATGCCAATGTAGGCACCGCGATCGCCGGCTCCAACGGCGGCACCTTCACGCTGAACGCAGATGGCTCCTACAGCTTCAACCCGGGCACGGCGTTCGATCGCCTGGCCGCGGGTCAGACCGACACCACCCAGATCAGCTATACCGTCAGCGACGGCCAAGGCGGCATCGATACTGCCATCCTGATGGTCACCGTCACCGGCACCAATGACCTGCCGGTCGCCAAGGCCGATACCCAGACCACCGGTGAAAACGCCGCCCTGAACGCTCAGGTTCCGGCAGCGACCGATGTGGATGGCACGGTCGAGAGCTATCAGCTCGCCACGGATGTGGGCCAGGGCAACGGCTCGCTGAGCTTCAACAGCGATGGCCGCTACAGCTTCAATCCGGGGGCGGACTTCGACAGCTTGAAGGCGGGCGAGAGCCGCAACGTCTCTTTCACCTACACGGCGACTGACAACAATGGCGGGGTGAGTGCGCCGCAGACGGTAACCATCACCGTTACCGGCACCAACGACGTACCGGTCGCCAAGGCCGATACCCAGACCACCGGTGAAAACCAGGTGCTCGAAGGTAGTGTGCCGGCAGCGACTGACGTCGATGGCACCGTCGAGAGCTATCAGCTCGCGACCGACGTGGGCCAGGGCAACGGCTCGCTGAGCTTCAACAGCGACGGCAGCTACAGCTTCAATCCGGGGGCGGACTTCGACAGCTTGAAGGCGGGCGAGAGCCGCAACGTCTCTTTCACCTACACGGCGACTGACAACGATGGTGGGGTGAGTGCACCGCAGACGGTAACCCTCAAGGTGACCGGCACCAACGATGCCCCGGTGGCGAACGACGATAGCTACGCCACGAATGGCAAGCTTGGCGGACTTTACTCCGAGTACTTCGCCTACCAGGAGGGCGCTGACGCCGATGGTCCGAATCTCTCGAGCGTCTCGCAGGCCCAGGCATTCATCGCCGAGAAAGGCACGCCCGATGCCACCTTCGTGGCAAGCTCGCTGTTCTACAACTACATCAGTGGCAATCTCGCCAACCCCACCAATCTAAAGGCGTTTCTTGGGGCAGACGCTGACTCCTTAAGCACCGATACGCCGGCGACAGGCACCGATGCCATTCTTCGGATGCGAGGTGTCGTCGAGCTGCAAGCAGGCAGCTACTCGTTCAAGATCCTCTCGGACGATGGCTATCAGGTGATGATCGATGGCAAACCGGTGGCCACTGTCGATCACAATCAAAGCCCGGCGACCAACGAGCACAGTTTTACGGTGGTGCAGGGCGGTACGCATGCCATAGAGATCGTCTACTGGGATCAAGGTGAGCATGCGATCTTCCAGCCCGAGCTGAAGTTCGGCGACGGCGAGTACATGCCACTCGGCGACTTCGTCGTCGATGCCCCGTTGACGACCGCGGAAGATACCGCGATCTACCTGCGTCCTGGAGATCTGCTTGCCAACGACACCGACGTCGAGGGCGATACGCTGAGCGTCACGAGTGTCGGTAATGCCAGCCACGGCAGCGTGTCGTTCGTCGATGGGGCCATCGTCTTCACGCCGGAGGCCAACTACAGCGGCCCTGCCACGTTCGAGTACACGATCAGCGATGGCCAGGGGGGCAGTGACACGGCAACGGTCACGCTACTTGTGACGCCGGTGAACGACGCGCCTGTTGCTCGCGCCGATACCGGCAGCACCGGTGAAAACGCCACCCTCAACGTTGAGGCTGCCCAAGGCGTGCTGGCCAACGATAGCGATGTCGATGGCGGAACACTGACGGTGAGTGCGGTCAATGGCGTGGTAGGTAGCGTGGGGCAGTCCATCGCCGGCTCCAACGGCGGTACCTTCACCCTCAACGCCGACGGCAGCTACAGCTTCAATCCGGGCACGGCGTTCGACCGCCTGGCCGCGGGGCAGACCGACAAGACCCAGATCAGCTACACCGTTAGCGACGGCCAAGGCGGCAGCGATACCGCCACGCTGACCGTGACAGTCACCGGCACCAATGATGCGCCGGTGGCTCGCGCCGATACTGGCAGCACGGGTGAGAACGCCGCCCTCAACGTCGCCGCCGCCCAAGGTGTGCTGGCCAACGACAGCGATGTCGACGGCGGCACCCTGAGCGTCAGCGCGGTGAACGGCACCGATGCCAATGTAGGCACCGCGATCGCCGGCTCCAACGGCGGCACCTTCACACTCAATGCCGACGGTAGCTACAGCTTCAATCCGGGCACGGCGTTCGACCGCCTGGCCGCGGGGCAGACCGACAAGACCCAGATCAGCTACACCGTCAGCGATGGTCAGGGCGGCACTGCCACCTCGACGCTGACCGTGACGGTTACCGGCACCAACGACGTACCGGTGGCCAAAGCCGACACTCAGACCACTGGTGAAAATGCCACGCTGACTAGCCAGGTTCCGGCGGCTACCGACGTCGATGGCACGGTCGAGAGCTATCAGCTTGCGACTGACGTCGGCCAGGGCAACGGCTCGCTGAGCTTCAACAGCGACGGCAGCTACAGCTTCAACCCGGGTACGGACTTTGATGGTCTGGCTACTGGCCAGAGTCGCGATGTCACCTTTAGCTACACCGCCACTGACAACAATGGCGGCGTCAGTGCCCCGCAGACGGTGACGATCACCGTCACCGGCACCAACGACTTGCCGGTAGCTAAGGCGGATACCCAGACCACGGGCGAGAACGCCACGCTGACTAGCCAAGTGCCGGCAGCGACCGATGTCGACGGTACGGTCGAGAGCTATCAGCTCGCGACCGGCGTGGGCCAGGGTAATGGCTCGCTGAGCTTCAATAGCGACGGCAGCTATAGCTTCAACCCGGGGGCCGACTTCGACGGTCTGGCCGCTGGTCAGAGTCGCGATGTCACGTTCAGCTATACGGCGACCGACAACAATGGCGGCGTGAGTGCCCCGCAGACGGTGACCATCACCGTGACCGGCACCAATGACGTGCCGGTCGCCAAGGCCGATACCCAGACCACCGGCGAAAACGCCACCCTGAATGGCCAGGTCCCGGCAGCGACCGATGTGGATGGCACCGTCGAGAGCTACCAACTGGTCAATGGTGTTGGTAACAACAACGGCTCGCTGAGCTTCAATAGCGACGGCAGCTACACCTTCAATCCGGGCGCGGACTTCGACGCACTGGCCGCTGGCCAGAGTCGCGACGTCACCTTTACCTACACCGCCACGGACAACAACGGCGGCATCAGCGCACCGCAGACGGTAACCATCACCGTGACCGGCACCAATGACGTGCCGGTGGCCAAGGCCGATACCGAAACGACGGGTGAGAACGCCACCCTGAACGCTCAGGTGCCGGCAGCGACTGATGTGGATGGCACGGTCGAGAGCTACCAGCTCGCGACCGGCGTGGGCCAGGGCAATGGTGCGCTGAGCTTCAATAGCGACGGCAGTTACACCTTCAACCCGGGTACCGACTTCGACGGTCTGGCCGTGGGTCAGAGCCGCGACGTCACCTTTAGCTACACCGCCACCGACAACAACGGCGGCGTCAGCGCACCGCAGACGGTGACCATCACCGTCACCGGCACCAACGACGTACCGGTGGCCAAGGCCGACACCCAGACCACCGGCGAGAACGCCACGCTGACTAGCCAAGTGCCGGCGGCGACTGACGTCGACGGCACCGTCGAGAGCTACCAGCTCGCGACCGGCGTTGGTCAGGGCAACGGCTCGCTGAGCTTTAACAGCGACGGCAGCTACACCTTCAACCCGGGCGCCGACTTCGACGGTCTGGCTGCGGGAGAAAGCCGTAACGTCACCTTTAGCTACACCGCCACTGACAACAACGGTGGGGTGAGTGCCCCGCAGACGGTGACCATCACCGTGACCGGCACCAACGACGTGCCGGTCGCCAAGGCGGATACCCAGACCACTGGCGAGAACCAGGTGCTCGAAGGTAGCGTGCCGGCAGCGACTGACGTCGATGGCACCGTCGAGAGCTATCAGCTCGCGACCGATGTGGGTCAGGGCAATGGCAACCTCAGCTTCAATAGCGACGGCAGCTACACCTTTAATCCGGGTGCGGACTTCGACGCCCTGGCGGCTGGCCAGAGCCGCGACGTCACCTTTAGCTACACCGCCACCGACAACAATGGTGGCGTCAGCGCCCCGCAGACGGTGACCATCACCGTCACTGGCACCAACGATCTGCCGGTGGCCAAGGCGGATACCCAGACCACCGGTGAGAACCAGGTACTCGAGGGTAGCGTGCCGGCAGCGACTGATGTCGATGGCACGGTCGAGAGCTATCAGCTCGCGACCGGCGTGGGACAAGGCAACGGCAGCCTCAGCTTCAACAGTAACGGCAGCTACACCTTCAGCCCAGGGTCGGACTTCGACAGCCTGCCCGTGGGTGAGAGTCGCGACGTCACCTTCAGCTATACCGCCACGGATAATAATGGCGGGGTGAGCGCGCTGCAGACGGTAACCATCACCGTCACCGGCACCAATGATGTGCCGGTGGCCAAGGCAGATACCCAGACCACCGGTGAGAACGCCACGCTGACTAGCCAGGTTCCGGCGGCCACTGATGTCGACGGCACCGTCGAGAGCTATCAGCTCGCCACGGATGTGGGCCAGGGCAATGGCGCGCTGAGCTTCAACAGCGACGGCAGCTACACCTTTAATCCGGGTACGGACTTCGACAGTTTGCCGGCGGGTGAAAGCCGTAACGTCACCTTTACCTACACCGCCACCGATAATAACGGCGGCGTCAGCGCACCGCAGACGGTGACCATCACCGTGATCGGCACCAATGACGCACCGGTGGCCAAGGCCGATACCCAGACCACCGGTGAAAACGCCACGCTGACTAGCCAGGTTCCGGCGGCCACTGATGTCGACGGCACCGTCGAGAGCTATCAGCTCGCCACGGATGTGGGCCAGGGCAATGGCGCGCTGAGCTTCAACAGCGATGGCAGCTACACTTTCAATCCGGGCACGGACTTCGACAGTCTGCCGGCGGGTGAAAGCCGCAACGTCACCTTCACTTATACCGCCACTGACAACAATGGCGGGGTGAGTGCGCCGCAGACGGTGACCATCACCGTGACCGGCACCAACGACGTGCCGGTCGCCAAGGCGGATACCCAGGCCACGAGTGAGAACGCCACGCTGACTAGCCAGGTTCCGGCGGCTACCGACGTCGACGGCACCGTCGAGAGCTATCAGCTCGCGACCGGTGTGGGCCAGGGCAATGGCAGCCTCAGCTTCAATAGCGACGGCAGCTATACCTTCAACCCGGGCACCGACTTCGACAGCCTGGCCGCTGGCCAGAGTCGCGACGTCACCTTCAGCTACACCGCCACTGACAATAATGGTGGGGTGAGCGCCCCGCAGACGGTAACCATCACCGTCACCGGCACCAATGATGTGCCGGTGGCCAAGGCAGATACCCAGACCACCGATGAGAACGCCACGCTGACTAGCCAGGTTCCGGCGGCCACTGATGTCGACGGCACCGTCGAGAGCTACCAACTGGTCAACGGTGTTGGTAACAACAACGGTTCCCTGAGCTTCAATAGCGACGGAAGCTATAGCTTCAACCCGGGTACCGACTTCGACGGTCTGGCCGCGGGTGAAAGCCGCAACGTCATTTTCAGCTACACCGCCACAGACAACAACGGCGGGGTCAGCGCGCCGCAGACGGTGACCATCACCGTGACCGGCACCAATGATGCGCCGGTGGCCAAAGCGGACACGCCGACGACAGGCGAGAATCAGGTACTCGAAGGCAATGTTCCGGCAGCGACTGACGTCGACGGTACCGTCGAGAGCTATCAGCTCGCCACGGATGTGGGCCAGGGCAACGGCTCGCTGAGCTTCAACAGCGACGGCTCCTACAGCTTCAACCCGGGTGCCGACTTCGACGTTCTGGCCGCGGGTGAAAGCCGCAACGTCACCTTCACCTACACCGCCACGGACAACAACGGCGGGGTGAGTGCACCGCAGACGGTGACCATCACCGTGACCGGTACTAACGACGTGCCGGTGTCCAAGGCAGATACCCAGACCACCGGCGAAAACGCCACCCTGAACGCTCAGGTGCCGGCAGCCACCGATGTCGACGGTACGGTCGAGAGCTATCAGCTTGCGACCGGCGTGGGCCAGGGCAATGGCTCACTGAGCTTCAACAGCGATGGCAGCTATAGCTTCAATCCCGGTACTGACTTCGACGGTCTGGCCGCAGGCCAGAGTCGCGACGTCACCTTCACCTACACCGCCACGGACAACAACGGCGGGGTGAGTGCACCGCAGACGGTGACCATCACCGTTACCGGTACTAACGACGTGCCGGTGTCCAAGGCAGATACCCAGACCACCGGCGAAAACGCCACCCTGAACGCTCAGGTGCCGGCAGCCACCGATGTCGACGGTACGGTTGAGAGCTATCAGCTTGCGACCGGCGTGGGCCAGGGCAATGGCTCACTGAGCTTCAACAGCGATGGCAGCTATAGCTTCAATCCCGGTACTGACTTCGACGGTCTGGCCGCAGGCCAGAGCCGTGACGTCACCTTTACCTACACCGCCACCGATAATAACGTCGGCGTCAGTGCCCCGCAGACGGTGACCATCACCGTCACCGGCACCAATGATGCGCCGGTGGCCAAAGCGGACACGCCGACGACGGGCGAGAATCAGGTACTCGAAGGCAATGTTCCGGCAGCGACCGATGTCGACGGTACGGTCGAGAGCTATCAGCTCGCGACCGATGTGGGCCAGGGCAATGGCAGCCTCAGCTTCAATAGCGACGGCAGCTATACCTTCAACCCGGGCACCGACTTCGACAGCCTGGCCGCCGGCCAGAGCCGTGACGTCACCTTCAGCTACACCGCCACCGACAACAATGGCGGCGTCAGTGCGCCGCAGACGGTGACCATCACCGTTACCGGCACCAACGATGTGCCGGTCGCCAAGGCGGATACTCAGACCACGGGTGAAAACGCCACGCTGACTAGCCAAGTGCCGGCGGCTACCGACGTCGACGGTACCGTCGAGAGCTACCAACTGGTGCAGAACGTTGGCGACGGTAATGGCGCGCTGAGCTTCAACAGCGACGGCTCCTACAGCTTCAACCCGGGTGCGGACTTCGACAGCCTGCCGGCGGGTGAGAGCCGTGACGTCACCTTCAGCTACACCGCGACCGATAACAATGGCGGTGTCAGTGCGCCGCAGACGGTGACGATCACCGTCACCGGCACCAATGACGTGCCGGTGGCCAAGGCCGATACCGAAACGACGGGTGAAAACGCCACCCTGAACGCTCAGGTGCCGGCAGCGACTGACGTCGATGGCACGGTCGAGAGTTATCAACTGGTGCAGAACGTCGGTGATGGCAATGGCAGCCTCAGTTTCAACAGCGACGGCAGCTACAGCTTCAACCCGGGTGTGGACTTCGACAGCCTGGCTCCGGGCCAGAGTCGCGACGTCACCTTCAGCTACACCGCCATCGACAACAACGGCGGCGTCAGCGCCCCGCAGACGGTAACCATCACCGTCACCGGCACCAATGATGCGCCGGTGGCAGTTGCCGATACCGGCAGCACCGGTGAGAACACCACCCTCAATGTGTCCGCCGCCCAGGGCGTGCTAGCCAACGACAGCGATGTCGATGGCGGCACCCTGAGCGTCAGCGCGGTGAACGGCAACAATGCCAACGTCGGTCAGGCGATCACCGGCTCCAACGGTGGCACCTTCACACTGAACGCGGACGGTTCCTACAGCTTCAACCCGGGCACGGCATTCGATCGCCTGGCCGCCGGTCAGCAAGATACCACCCAGATCAGCTACACCATCAGCGATGGCCAGGGCGGCACTGCTACCTCGACGCTGACCGTGACAGTCACTGGCACCAACGATCTGCCGGTCGCCAAGGCGGATACCCAGACCACCGGTGAGAACCAGGTGCTCGAAGGTAGCGTGCCGGCGGCCACTGATGTCGATGGCACCGTCGAGAGCTATCAGCTCGCGACCGACGTGGGCCAGGGCAACGGCAGCCTCAGCTTCAATAGCGACGGCAGCTACATCTTTAACCCGGGTGCGGACTTCGACGCACTGGCCGCTGGCCAGAGTCGCGACGTCACCTTTAGCTACACCGCCACCGACAACAATGGCGGCGTCAGTGCCCCGCAGACGGTGACCATCACCGTCACCGGCACCAACGACGTGCCGGTTGCTCGAGCCGATACCGGCAGCACGGGTGAGAACGCCACCCTCAACGTCGCCGCTGCCCAGGGCGTGCTGGCCAATGACAGCGATGTCGACGGCGGCACGTTGAGTGTGAGCGCGGTCAATGGCGTGGCAGGTAGCGTGGGGCAGTCCATCGCCGGCTCCAACGGCGGCACCTTCACGCTGAACGCGGATGGTTCCTATAGCTTCAACCCAGGTACGGCATTCGATCGCCTGACCGCGGGTCAGACCGACAAGACCCAGGTCAGCTATACCGTCAGCGATGGTCAGGGTGGCACTGCCACCTCGACGCTGACCGTGACGGTGACCGGTACCAACGATGCTCCGGTGGCTCGCACCGATACCGGCAGCACCGGTGAAAATGCCACCCTCAACGTCGCCGCCGCCCAGGGCGTGCTGGCCAACGACAGCGATGTTGACGGCGGCACCCTGATCGTCAGTGCGGTCAATGGCGTGGCAGGCAGCGTGGGCCAGGCCATCGCCGGCTCCAACGGTGGCACCTTCACGCTGAACGCGGATGGTTCCTACAGCTTCAACCCTGGCGCGGCGTTCGATCGCCTGGCTGCAGGGCAGACTGACAAGACCCAGGTCAGCTACACCGTCAGCGATGGCCAGGGTGGTACGGCCACCTCGACGCTCACCGTGACAGTCACCGGCACTAACGACGCCCCGGTCGCGGTTGCCGATACCGGCAGCACGGGTGAGAACGCCACCCTCAACGTCGCCGCCGCCCAGGGCGTGCTGGCCAACGACAGCGATGTCGACGGCGGCACGCTGAGCGTCAGTGCGGTCAATGGCGTGGCAGGGAGCGTGGGGCAGTCCATCGCCGGCTCCAACGGCGGTACCTTCACGCTGAACGCGAATGGTTCCTACAGCTTCAATCCGGGCACGGCGTTCGATCGCCTGGCCGCAGGTCAGCAGGACACCACCCAGATCAGCTATACCGTCAGCGACGGCCAGGGCGGCACCGCCACCTCGACACTGACCGTGACGGTGACCGGCACCAACGACGTACCGGTCATCACGGGTGCCGACACCGGCTCGGTGATCGAGGACAGCAACGTCAATGTCTCGGGTAACCTGACGACCAACGGTGCCTTGACGGTCACCGACGCTGACTATGCCCAGAGTGCCTTCGTGCCAGGCAATGCCAGTGCTGCCGCCGGCACGCTGGGTGCCCTTGCCATCACGGCCGGGGGGAACTGGAGCTACAGCGTTGCCAACAGCGCCGTGCAGTATCTGAAAGCGGGTGAGAGCAAGGTCGAGAACTTCACGGTGACCACTCTCGATGGCACGGCGAAGACGATCTCGGTGACCATCGCGGGTACCAACGAGCTGCCAGAGGCGCGGGATGTCAGTGTCACCGGCACCGAAGACCCGTCACCACTCATCGCGGTCAACCTGTCGGGTACGGATGTGGATGGTTCGATCGCGAGCTTTCAGATCACCGCCCTGGGGGCCAACGGCAAGTTCTACAGCGATGCGGCAGGCACCCAGCTTCTGGCTGCCGGAGCCAACGTCGCGGCTAGCAACAATGGGGCGACGGTCTACTTCAAGCCTGATGGCAACTGGTCGGGTACCACTTCGCTCAAGTACACGGCGACCGACAATCAGGGTGGCAAGGATGCGACGCCGGCGACAGCCACGATCAATGTCACGGCAGTGGCGGATGCGCCCTCGCTGACGCTGAGCGGCAATAGCGCCAACGGCAGCGGGTTGCTCAAGGAGACCTTTGCCAATCTGTCGCTGGGTACCGACGGCAATGGCGTCAATCCTGCAACACTTCAGTCGACGATCGACGCTGCCGGCACGCCGGCGAGCAGTGGCAATACCACCAATGCCGTCAATAGCAACGTGGCCGCTGGTACCGGGACGCACCTCTCTGGCCTGATGTATCTGGAGGCGGGCAAGACCTACGCCTTCAGCGGGGTCGGCGATGACAGCATCCGTCTGCTGGTCGGCGGCAATGTGGTTGCTCAGGCCACCTGGGGTGGCTCCGCCGGTGCCTACTCAGGTTCGTTCAAGCCGAGCGTGAGCGGCTACTACACGCTGGACCTCTATCATCACAACCAGGCGGGCGCGGGCAACTACAGCCTCAATGTCGGCGTCAACGGTGGCACCGCAGTCCCGCTCAACACTGGCAACTACGTGCTGATGCAGGATGTCAGCGCGCTCGACGCCGCCAACGTCAACCACTCCGGGCTGCTTGGCGGCGACGGTAATGGCAACAGCTACTATCAGCTCTACGCCATGAACGAAGGCGATGAGGACTCGGTAATCCATCTGTCCAAGATCGCCGCGGCACTGACCGATACCGACGGTTCGGAGACGCTCGGCAGCGTCAGGTTGAGCGGTATTCCGGCAGGTGCCACCCTGAGCGATGGCAGTCACACCGTCGTCGGCAGCAGCGGGCAAACCAGCGTCGATCTAAGCGGTTGGAATCTCAACACGCTGACGCTCAAGCCGGCCGCCAACTACAACGGTACGATCAACCTGACCGCCGCGGTCACCTCGACCGAGGGCAGCAACGGCGACACCGCGACGGCCAGCGTGGCGATTCCGGTCACCGTGCATGCGGTCAACGATGCGCCGCTGGTCGCAGCCCAGGGCTACAGCGCCACCGTCTCAGAGGAGGGGCTGCCGGGCGGCGCGCCGGATACGCTGGGGACGTCCGATACCACGGATTCCGCGACCGCCAGCGGCCGCGTGATTGCCACCGATGTCGATGGCGACAAGTTGACTTATACGCTGACGGCGCCGACCACGGTGCTGAGCTCGGGGGGTGCGGCAATCACCTGGAGCGGCAGCGACAGCGGCACGCTGATCGGATCGGCCGGTGGCAAGGAGGTGATTCGCGCCACCATCGATGCCAATGGCCAGTATCAGGTCACCCTGAAGGCTGGCGTGGACCACCCCGGCAAAGGCGAGGACACCCTCGGTTTCAACCTCGGGGTCAAGGTCAGCGATGGCAGCCTGAGTGCCAATACCAGTATCGCCATCACCGTCGAAGACGACTCGCCGGTTACCCAGTCCCAGTCGATCAGCTTCGTGCAGGGGGCAATCAACACCAATGTACTCCTGATCGTTGATACCTCCGCCAGCATGAACGACAAGGTGACCGTTGGTGGCGTCGAGCAGACGCGTCTCCAAGTGCTGCAGCAGTCGATCAAGGAGATGTTGACGAAGTACGACGACATCGGGAACGTCAAGGTGGCGCTGGCGCCGTTCTCGGATCAGCTCGATAGCTCACCCAAGCAGTGGATGACGGTCTCCGATGCACTCAAGGCGGTGGAAGCCCTGCAGGCCAATGGCGGCACCAACTATGACTACGCGCTGAGCAATGCCCAGACTGCCTGGAACGGCAGCGGCAAGCTGACCGGTGACGTGCAGAACGTCTCGTACTTCTTCTCCGATGGTGAGCCCACCTTGTCGAGCGCCTACCCGACGGCATCGCAGGCCAACCCGGGCAATACCGTGGACGTCAATCGGGGCGACGGTATCGATGCCAGCGAAGAGGCGGCCTGGAAGGCGTTTCTCGGCAAGAATGCGATCGACTCGCTGGCACTGGGGATCGGTGGTGACGTGAGTCAGACCTATCTCAACCCGGTAGCCTACGATGGCCGCACCGGCGATAACACCGATGCGGTGGTCATCACCAATCTCGACACGCTCTCCAGTGTCGTGAGCGGCACGGTGCAGATGCCGCTGCTGCAGGATGGCCTGTTGAGCGGTAGCGCGCATGGGTTGTCGTCACTCGGCGGGGATGGCGGCTACATCAAGAGCCTGGTGGTCGACGGCGTGACCTACACCTTCGACAAGAGCAGCGGCACTGTCTCTGCCTCGTCGAGCGGAGCCACCTACACCTATGACGGCAACTCGCACCAGCTTGGCATCACCACGGAGCTGGGCGGCAAGCTAGTCATGGACATGGACGACGGCAGCTACCGCTACACGGCCAAGCTGGGCAGCTTTGGCACCGACGCCATTCGCTACACCTTGAGCGACGCCGACGGTGACACCGCCAGCGGGGTGATGAACATCAACGTCAAGAACGGCGTCACCTCGGCGCATGACGACCACATCATCACCAATATCCTGAGTCCGAATCTGAGCGTTGGCGCCGACGTGCTGCTCGCCAATGACGCCATTGCGGCGGGTAGCACGGCGACCACCAACGGGCTGACGCTGACCACTGGCTGGAAGGATCGTGCATCCGATTTCACCGCAGCCAGCGTACAGACCCAGGACAAGCGCAGCGTCGACAGCTTCACTCTCGATCGCAGCAGCTTCTCTACCGCCGCCCAGGCGGCCAACACCGCGGCGACCGTGGTGCGTGGGACTCTGGCGGGTGGGAGTTTGTTGTTCGGATTCGGGAGCAGTGCCAACGATCTCATGACGCTGACCCTGCGTGCCGGCGAATCCCTGACCCTGGCGACCGGCGTCGCGGGCAGTGTGGCGCTGGCCTACAAGGGCGCTGGGGATAATGGCTTCACCGCGCTGCCCAACGGTGGCACCTTCACCAACTCGAGCAGCGGGGACAAGAGCTACACCGTTGCGGTCATGAACGTGAAGGACAGCGGCACCGGGCTCTTCGACGGCTATGGCCCGGAGACCTACGACCTGTCGATGAAGATCGGCTACGCCAACGCCGCCGACACGACCTCTACGCTGAGAACCGACTACACCGTCACCGATAGTCAGGGGAGCACCGACACGGCGTCGGTAACCGTCGACTACCAGCGCGGGCAGACGTTGACCGGCAGCGACGGCGACGACACCCTGATGGCCAACGACAGCGGCACGACGCTCATTGGGGGCAAGGGCGACGACGTGCTGATCGGCGGCAAGGGCAATGACATCCTCACCGGAGGCGACGGTGACGACATCCTGCGCGGGGGCGAGGGCAACGATATCCTCAGCGGCGGTGCCGGTCGCGACATCTTGACCGGCGGCGCCGGCAACGACACGCTCGATGGCGGCGCTGGCGCCGACCGTCTCGAAGGTGGCAAGGGTAACGATATTCTGACGGGCGGGGACGGCAGCGATACCTTTGCCTGGATGCGCGGCGATCAGGGCGCCCCGAGCGCCCCGGCGATTGATCGCATCACCGACTTCAAGGGTGGTGACGGCGGTGACCGGCTCGACCTCTCCGATATGCTCGACATCGGGAACCCGAGCCTCTCCAACGCCGACCTGGCCTCACTGGCGGCTCAGCAGCTGCACTTCGTCAAGGGCGAGGCCAGCGGCGCGCCGGGCGCCGCCACCAGCGGCGGCTCGACGCTGGAGATCAAGACAGGTGGTCCGGAGGGTGCCGTGACGCAGAAGATCGTCTTCAGTAACGTCGATATGACAACGCTCGGCGGCTCGGATACCGAAATCATCAAGTCGCTGCTGGATCACGGCAACCTCAAGACGAATCTCGACGGCTGAGGATGGCCGCGGAATGACAGGAGACCAATGGTTTGGTTGATGAACCGACACCGCTTCGCCCGGATCCGGCCGGGGAGAAGGAGATCGACCCGCTACTGGGTGCGCTGGTCTTTCTCTCCCGCCATCACGGCACGCCGAAATCGGCCGATGTGATCAGTGACGGCTTGCCGCTGGACGACGGCAGGCTGACGCTGTCGCTGGTCCCGCGAGCGGCTCAGAAAGCGGGGCTCTCGGCCAAGCTGGTGAGTCAGCGCGCCGATCGCGTGGCCGATATCCTGTTGCCGTGCATCGTGATCCTGCAGGGGCGGCGTGCCGTGGTGATGCTGGCGCGCGATGCCCAGCGCCAGCAGGCGACGGTCTACCTGCCGGAAGCGGACGGCACCCAGACCGTCGACATGGCGTCGCTGATCGAACAGGCCACCGGCCAGGTGATCTACGCTCGTCGGGAACATCGTTTCGATGCGCGCGCGCCGGAGACGGTGAAGCTCGCCGAAGGGCACTGGTTCTGGTCGACGCTCAAGCTCTCGACACCGATCTATCGCGACGTTCTGATCGCCTCGCTACTGATCAACCTGTTCGCCCTGGCGGCACCGCTGTTCACCATGAACGTCTACGACAAGGTGGTGCCGAACCTGGCGTTCGATACGCTCTGGGTGCTGGCGACGGGCATGGCGATCGTGGTCGGTTTCGACCTGCTGATGCGCCAGGTCCGATCGTGGTTTCTCGATACGGCGGGCAAGAAGTCGGAGGTACTGCTGTCGGCCAAGATCTTCGCCAAGGTGATGAATCTGAGGATGGAGGCGCGCCCGGTATCGGTAGGCGCCTTCGTCAAGCATCTACAGGAGTTCGATTCCGTTCGCGATTTCTTCACCTCGATGACCATGACCACCCTGGTCGATCTGCCGTTCGCGATTCTGTTTCTGCTGGTGGTATGGATCGTTGGCGGTGCGCTGGTGTGGGTGCCCATCGTCGCGCTACTGATCCTGATCGGCTACAGCATCATCATCCAGTGGCCGCTGAAGCGCTCGATCGAGCTGGGTTCGCGCCTGGCGACGGAAAAGCACGCACGGCTGGTGGAGAGCGTGGCCGGACTGGAGAGCATCAAGCTCGCCAATGCCCAGGGCGAGACCCAACGCCGCTACGAGCGGGCCGTCGGGGAGATTGCCAAGTGGGGCGTCAAGAGCCGTAATCTCTCGACCTCGGTCTCGTCGCTGACCATGTCGGTCAATCAGCTCTCCACCGTGGCGCTGGTGGTGCTCGGGGTCTACCTGATCGGCAACGCCCAGCTGTCGATGGGCGGGCTGATCGCGGCCGTGATGCTGACCGGCCGTGCGCTACAGCCGTTGGCGCAGATGGCGCTGCTGATTACGCGTTTCGGTCAGACCCGCAGCGCCATGGCGGCGATCGACCAGATCATGCACCTGCCCGACGAGGTCGAAGAGGCCAAGAACTACGTCCATCGCGACAAGCTCAACATGCGCATCGAGTTCGATCACGTTGGCTTTCGTTACGGCGAGCAGTCACCGGAAGTACTGGCCGATGTCTCGTTCACCATCGAACCGGGGGAGCGGGTGGCGATCATTGGCCGCATGGGCGCCGGCAAGAGTACCGTCGAGCGGCTGATGAGCGGTCTCTATCGTTCGACCGCGGGCAGCGTGCGAATCGACGGGCTCGATATCAACCAGATCCATCCCGCAGACGTGCGCCGGCATATCGGGTTCGCCGGCCAGGACAGCTCGCTGTTCTTCGGCTCGGTTCGCGACAACATCATCCTCGGCCACCCCTACGCCAGTGACGAGGCGGTCCAGCGCGCGGCGGATATCGCTGGGGTGGGCGAGTTCACCCGACGCGATCCCGATGGCCTGGATCGCCAGATCGGCGAGGGAGGACGACTGCTTTCCAGCGGACAGCGCCAGACGGTGCTGCTGGCGCGAGCGATTCTGACCAATCCCTCCCTGCTGCTGCTGGACGAGCCCGGCTCGCACATGGATAACCGCGCGGAGGCAATGCTGCGCCGCACGTTGCGTGACCTGCCGCGAAGCCAGACCCTGGTGCTGGTGACGCACAAGAGTTCGATGCTGGAAGTGGCCGATCGGATCATCGTGCTGGATTCCGGTCGGGTGATCGCCGATGGGCCCAAGCCTACCGTTCTCAAGGCGCTCAACGAGGGTCGCGTCCAGGCCCCCGCGGAAACGAACTCCGCAATGCCCCAGGCCGACGGCCAGCAGGAGGTGCGCCATGGCCAGCGCGGATAATGTCGTCAAGTGGCCTCGGCCAAGCGCGCGCGAGCTCGAGCTGGCCGACGATGCCAGCGCCGCCACACTGCTGGCGACGCCGTGGCGATCGCGCATCATCATCTGGGTGCTGTTGGCCGCGCTCATCGCGTTCCTGGTGTGGGCAGGGCTGTCGAGCATCGAGGTGGTGACGCGTGGCACCGGGCAGGTGGTTCCCTCTTCCCGGCTACAGACGATCCAGAACCTGGAAGGCGGCATCGTCCGCGAGATCTACGTCGACGAAGGCGACGTGGTCGACGCCGGCCAGCCGCTGGCACGGATCGATCCGACGCGAGCGACCTCCGACCTGGCGGAACGCAACTCGACCCTGGCCGGCTTGCAGGCCTCCGTGGCGCAGTACCAGGCGGAACTTGCCTCGGTCACGGTATCGCCCGACGCCCCGGAGTGGCGGGATCAGGTCAGCGTGTCGGCCCAGAAGATTCCGCTGAGCGATGAGTTCGAGGCCACCAATCAGGATATCTACAGCGCCGCCTCCAGCGCCTACAGCGAGCGGATCAACGGCCTGCGTTCCCAGCTCGATCAGGCAGCCGCGCAGATTCAGCAGCGTCAGCAGGAACTTCAGGAGTTGCGGGCCAAGGCGGATTCGCTGTCGCGCAGCTATCAACTGTCACGCCAGCAGTTGGGTATTACCGCGCCGCTGGTGAAGGAGGGCATCGTCTCCCAGGTCGACCTGCTCAATCTGCAGCGTCAGGTCAACGACCAGCGCGGTGAGCTGGAGTCCGCGCAACTGTCGATCCCGGCCAAGCAGTCGGAGTTGCAGGAAGCGATCAGCAAGCGGCGGGACGTTGCCGCGCAGTTCCGTTCGCGAAGCGCCGACGCCCTGACCGAAGCGCGAAACAAGCTCGACAGTCTCCAGCAGGGCCGCGTCAGTCTTCAGGATCGGGTCGATCGCACTCTGATCACGTCGCCGGTTCGAGGCAGCGTGCAGTCGATCAACGTCAATACCATCGGCGGCGTGGTCGATCCCGGTGCCAGCCTGATGGAGATCGTGCCGATCGAGGACCAACTGCTGGTCCAGGCGAAGATCTCGCCGCGGGATGTGGGCTTCATTCGTGCCGGCCAGCCCGCCACGGTCAAGTTCTCGGCCTATGACTTCACCATCTACGGCGGCATGAAGGGGCAGGTCATGCGAATCAGCCCCGACACCGAAGAGGATGAAAAGGGCAATACGTTCTATGAGGTGACGGTGCGCACCGATAGCAATCATCTGGGCAAGAACGTCGACGACCTGGCGATCATTCCAGGCATGCAGGCCACGGTAGACATCATTACCGGCGAGCAGACCATTTTGCAGTACCTGCTGAAACCGATACTTCGGGCGCAGCAGGGCGCGATGCGTGAACGATGAGTGCGCTGCGAGACAAGAAACGGGGTGAGACAAGCGTGATGATGAAGAGATGGGTTCTGTCCGCCGGTATCGCGACATTAGCCGGCAGCGCTCAGGCGCAAACCTTGACCGAGGCCGTGACCCAGGCTGTCATGGAATATCCCAGTACGCGCACCGAGATGGCGCGCTATCAGCAGAACCTGGAGGATGCCAGGGCGCAGCGTGGCGCCTACCTTCCCTCCGTCGATCTGGAAGCGCGCGTCGGCTATGGCGAGAACGAGAGCGAGACCGACGGCATCTCGCAGTCCAGCGACCCCCACAGCTACCGGCGCGCCTATCTCACCCTGTCGCAGCTGATCTGGGACGGTAACACCACGATCGAGCGCATCCGCCAGGCGGATGCCGAGAGCGACTACCAGCGCTGGCAGGTCGCGGCGGCGGCCAATCAGGTAGGCCTGGTCACGGTTCAGAGCTATCTCGACGTGTTGCGGTCGCAGCGCCTGCTGGAGCTGGCGCAACGCAACGTCGACACTCACCAGCGCATCGCGGCCGATATCCGGCGCCGTGAGGAGTTGGGGGCCGGCACGGCTACCGACACCAGTCAGGTCGAGGGCCGCCTTGCCCAGGCCCAGGCAAGTCTGATCGCCGCGCGCAACAATCTGGACGACGCCGTTTCCGCCTTCATCCGCTATGTCGGCGAATCACCCAGGAACCTGACCTTGCCGGAGGACGTCGACATGCACGGCGTGCCCGGCGATTTCGACGCCGCCATGGCCATGGCCACGGCCAACAATCCGCTGGTCATTTCCGCTTCCCATTCGATCGCCGCTGCCCAGCACGAGGTCGCCGCCGAACGTGGCAATTTCCTGCCCACCTTCCGCGCCGAGGCGAGCCGACAGGCCAGCCGCGATTACGATTACGAAGGCAGTGACGCGGATGACTGGAGTGCCGACCTGGTGATGTCTTGGAATCTCTATCGCGGCGGTATCGACGTCGCCGAGATGCGCTCCCGGGAGGAGTCGCTGCGTGCGGTGCGCTATGACAGCGATCGCTCCCTGCGCGAGATCCGCGACGAGCTGCGGCTGGCCTGGAATGCGCGCGACTACGTCACCAGCCAGTTGCCGTTCCTGCAACGTCATGTCGAGGCCAGCGAACAGACCCGCGTCAACTATCGCAAGCAGTTCGACATCGGTCGCCGCACGCTGCTCGACATGCTCGACAGCGAGACCGAGCTCTATGATGCCCAGCAGGCCCAGGTCCAGGCGACGTTCGCGCTACGTCAGGCCAATTACCGATTGCTTTCCGCGACCGGGCAACTGCTGGACACGCTCCAGGTGGACACTGCCATGATCGGGGACGCCGGTGATCGTTACCCCGGGGTGAACCCTGCCAACGACCGCCCAAGGGGCTGACGAGGAGAGCTCCATGAGCCTGTTTCGACGTTCGATCGCCATCATGGTCGGCCTGCTGTTCCTGTTCTCGGCCGGTATCTTCGCGATCGAAGTGCACCAGACCCGAGCGTCGCTGGCCGAGCGCCAGCAAGCCGACGTCGACAATCTCGCCCAGGCGTTGAGCCTGTCCCTGGTGCCGTTCGTCGAGATCGGCGACTGGACCAGTGCCGAAACACTCATGCGAGCGGCGGCCGATGGGGGATCGGTGCGCCGGCTCCGTCTCGAAGCCGTGGGAAGGGAAGAGCCTTTGGTGATCGACTCGCGGCGCGATAGCGACACGCCCCAATGGTTCCAGCGTCTGGTGGTGCTGCCCGATGCGGTCAGCGAGCGCGAGATCAGTGGCGGCTGGTCGGCGCTCGGCAGCATCCGGGTCGAGTCGGAACGAGCCGGCGCCTACGATCAGCTCTGGTACCTGGCGCTGCAGCTACTGACCTGGCTGGCGATCGGCATGCTGGTAGTGGTGGTGCTCTGCGTGATCGGTATCAAACGGCTGCTGGGCCCGCTCAATCGGCTCTCGCGGCGCATCTCCGACATGCAGATCGACGGTTTCGACGAAGCGCTGGAACCCAGCCGTATCCGCGAACTTCAGGGGATCACCGAGTCGGTGAATCGGCTGGGCGCCAGACTCAACCAGCAGTTCGAGCAGCAGGCGGAGCAGGTCGTCCGTCTGCAGCGCCTGACCGAGCAGGACGCGGTATCGCAATTGGGCAACCGGGCCTATCTGGCGCGGGCGCTCGACGAGTGGCTGGCGGCGCCGGTGGGAGGCGCTCTGGCGATTCTGCGCATCGATCATTTGCAGGAGCTCTACCGGCGTGACGGTTTCGAGGCTCGGGACCAGGCGATCCGCAGCCTGGGCAGTCATCTCAAGGGGGCGCAACTGGAAGGCCGTGCCGTTCTGGCCGCCCGGCTCTCCGCCGAGGAGTTCGCGTTGATTCTCCCGGATTGCGACGACGAGACGCGGGAGCGATGGCTCAAGGATACTCTGGACCGTCTCGACGATGTCGTCGATGCCAATCCACTGGTCGAGACCCGTTTCGAACATACGCGGGCCGGCCTGGTGTTGAAAGAGCCAGGCATGACCCGCGAAGGCGTACTGGCTAGGGCGGATAGCGCACTGCGCGAGGCGATCGAGCTGCGCCAGCGCTGGGTCGTGGTGCGTCCTGAAAATACCTTGGCGGCGCGGGGACGGCAGGAGTGGCGCCAGGTCATCGATCGGGCGCTGGAGACGCGCAGTCTCAGCTTCGTCGCACAGCCGGTCTTGCGGATCGACGGCAGCGAGTTGCACCGCGAGGTGTTCGTGCGTCTCGACGAAGAGGGCACGCAGCATCCGGCTTATACCTTCCTCCCTGTCATCAACCATTTTCAGTTGGGGGCGAAGCTCGATCGCGCGGTCCTGGAGAGCCTGGGAGAGAACGTGGCGCGCTTCGAGGGCAGGCTGGCCATCAACCTGACGGCGGACTCGCTGGCGGAACCGGCGCGTTACCGCGAGTTGATCGGCTGGCTCGAGTCTCATCCGCGCGTCACCGAGCGGCTCGATCTGGAGGTCAGCGAGGAGATCGCGCTCGATCATCTCGATGTCGTGCAGCAGTTGTTTCGCAGCGCGCATCGCCTCGGCGCCCGCTGCGGTGTCGACCGCTTCGCGAGAAACCTTCAGGCGATGGCCTATCTGGCCAGGCTGCGTCCCGACTACGTCAAGATCGACCAGGGCTTCTTCGTCCGCGAAGAGGTGGATACCGAGTTCCTGAGAAGCCTCTGCATGGCGGCTCATCAGGTCGAGTCGCAAGTGATCGTGACGCGGGTCGAGTCGGACGAGCAGCGGCAACGGGTGGAGGCGGTCGGCGCCGATGGTTATCAGGGCTATCTGGCCCCGATCTCCCCGTTGGCATTGAAGTGACACCGGGGGCATCGATTGGCCGGCCGGGCCTGAGCCGATGGTGACGAGCGTCGTTCGAGGGGGCATCGGCCACTGGGTGATGCCGCTGCTGGGTCTGCTTTGCCTGCTGGGCATGTTCCAGTTCGGGCCCGTGGCCCAGGCCCTGCCGAAGCTGCCGCCGCGACAGGAGGTGGTCTCGATCTATGGCCAGGCGGGATGGCAGCGCATCCAGCAGTGGCAGGTGCTCATCGATCGGCTTCAGGGCCGCTCGGTAAACATGCAACTGGCCGGGGTCAACGACTTCTTCAACCAGTTGCGCTTCGTCGACGATATCGAGGTCTGGCACGTGGAGGATTACTGGGCCACGCCCTTCGAGTTTCTCGGGGTCGGCGCGGGGGATTGCGAAGATTTCGCCATGGCCAAGTACCTGACGCTGCGCGAGCTCGGCGTGCCGGACAATCAATTGCGCCTGCACTACGTCAAGTACATTCCCTACGACCAGTTCCATATGGTCGTGACCTGGGCATCGAGCGCGACGACGCCACCGGTGGTGCTGGACAACATCGACAAGCGGATCGAGCCGGCGTCCCGTCGAAACGACCTGCTGCCGATCTACAGCTTCAACGGCAGCCATCTCTGGATCAGCAAACTGGGTGGAGGCGGGCGTGAAGTCGGTGAATCCAGCCGGCTGAGTCTGTGGCAGAACTGGCAGCAGCGGCTGGATGACGGCACGCTGCGGAACCCGCGGCGATGATGCCATCGTCGGTATCGGATGTGAATTTCGAGGGAGACGAACGGATGAAGGCAAAGGCGACGAATCTCAACCCATGGGTGAATGCGAGAACCGCAGTGCGACCGCAGGCATGGCTCGTGTCGATACCCATGATGCTATGGCTGGCGGCTTGCGCCTCGAACACGACGAATCACGACGTCGTCGTCGACCGGCCGACGGCCCAGGGGCTCAGTCAGGTCAGTGCCGACAATGTCTTCGATACCGTCGATAGCGATGGAGATGGTTCGTTGCTGCCACTGGATGTCGAACGACTGGGGCTGGGTGGCGACTGGCACACCCTGGATGCGGATGGGAATGGCGCAATTTCACGCCAGGAGTTCCGGGATCAGTTCGCGTCGCCGCTGATCCAGGCGACCCTGCGGCTTCCTGGTGACGCCGAACCGATGCAGCCGCTGGTCTCCAGCGACTTCCTGCTGCCTCCCGAGCCACCGGCCCAGCGCTACGTATCCGCGCCGATCGAGACGGCGCCACCCGCGAGCATGACGGTACCGACCGATGCGCCGCTGGTGATTCCGGTACTGATCGACGATCAGGAAGCCGCCGCGATCGACCACGCCGCCAGCGAAGCGACCACGTCTGACAGCGAAGACGCAGGGGCACCGGTCAACTGAACGACAGACGGGAAGGTGGCGTCAAATCTCATGTATGACCGAATCAGGAGGTGGTTCAAGACCATGTTCTCAACGACCCCCATCGAGCGCTCCGCCGAAGCTCAGGCTGCCGTCGACCGCGCCTGCCGGGACCTGGCGCTCTATCACTTCATGAGCTGCCCGTTCTGCCAGCGCGTTCGCCATCAGATCCAGCGTCTGGCGCTGCCCATCGAGTTGCGCGACATCCAGCGGGATCCGGAGCGCCGCCAGGAGCTCATGGCGGGCGGAGGCCGCACCATGGTGCCGTGCCTGCGCATCGAGCAGGAAAATGGCGAAGTCGAGTGGATGTATGAGTCCGCCGATATCAATCGCTACCTTGCGGATCGGTTCGAGACGCGTTGATCCAGACGGAAAACGGCGGTGACGCCGGGTGGCGTGTTTTCGTAGAATGCCGGTTCCCATTGATCAAGATTCAGGAGTGATGTCATGGCACAGGCCAGCGCCCGCCATATTCTCGTCGACAGCGAACAGCAGTGTCTCGAACTCAAGCAGCAGATCGAAGCCGGCAGCGACTTTGCCGAAGTGGCCCGCCAGCACTCCACCTGCCCCTCCGGTCGTCAGGGTGGTGAACTCGGCACCTTCGGGCGTGGCCAGATGGTCAAGGAGTTCGATGAGGTCGTCTTCAATGGCGCGGTCAACGAAGTCCACGGACCGGTCAAGACCCAGTTTGGCTATCACCTGCTGGAAGTGACCTCGCGCACCTGATCGCTTTCGCCCGGTTTTCCAGCGAGCCGCCTGTTGCCGGGCGGCTCTCGCCGCTCCATGGCGCTCTTTCGTCTCCATTTCCGCGCTCCCGCACCGATCCTCCCGGCATGATCGCCTTTCGCCGCAAGTCCTCTCGGTAAGAACAAATCTTTACCAATCTCCCGTTTCCACTTCCCTGCGACGAACTACTCTGAAGTCACGTTCGCCGTTCCCGATCTCTTCGCATCGAAAACGACGGCGGGCGGATAAGGATATCCACGGATAACGAGGTAGCTCCCATGACGACGCATTCGAAGTCGGACAAGACGGAAGGCAAGGTCGACAAGGCAGCCGGCAAGGTGAAGGAAGCTGCTGGCAAGATGACCAAGGATCGCGAACTCGAAGGTAAGGGCAAAGCCCAGCAGGCCAAAGGGGACGCCAAGTCCGCCAAAGGCAATCTGAAGGACGCCACCAAACCACGCCACTAGTCAACACTGAATCTCGGTACACCGAGTCTATCGGGCGTTGAGTGCCCCGCTAGGACTCTTCACGCAGCGGCCCCGTTGGAAAACGGGGCCGCTGTCGTTTGGAGAGGATGGCAGAGGCTGTCGCTCAGGCCTTGCCCCGCCGGTTGTACACTTCCAGGTCCAGCTCTTTTTCGCTTTTGCCGACCAGGGTCGTGACCATCAGGTCGCCGGCCACGTTGACACTGGTCCGTGCCATGTCGAGGATTCTGTCCACACCCGCGACGACCCCGATCGCCTCCAGCGGCAGGCCGATCTGCGCCAGCACGATCGAGAGCATGATCAATCCGGCCCCGGGCACGCCAGCCGTCCCGATGGAGGCCAGCGTGCCGGTGAGCACGATCATGCCGTAGTCCATCATCGAGAGGTCGGCCCCGACCAGCTGTGCCACGAATAGCGCCGCGACCCCCTGATAGATCGCGGTGCCGTCCATGTTGATGGTCGCGCCTACCGGCAGCACGAAGCTGGAGACGCCTTCCGAAACGCCCAGGTTCTTCTGTGCGCAGCGAATCGAAACCGGCAGGGTGCCGGACGAGGAGGCGGACGAGAACGACACTACCAGGGCGTCGATGATCCCCTGCAGATAGCGCACCGGATTGAGGCGACCGATCAGACTCAGTAGACCGGTGTAGACGACCAGTACGTGAACGAGGCAGGCGAGATAGACCACGCCGATCACCTTGGCCAGTGGCAGCAGCACATCCAGCCCGTACTGTCCGGAGACATTGGCCATCAGGCCGAAGACGCCGAAGGGGGCGAACGCCATGACGATGGCGGTGAGCTTGTACATCGCCTCGGCGAAGCTCTCGAAGACCCGCACGACGGGCTCGCCCTTTTCGCCGATCAGCATCAGCGAGATGCCCAGGCCGATGGCGAAGACGATGATCTGCAGGATGTTGCCCTCGATCATTGCCTGCAGCGGGTTCGACGGCACCAGGCCGACCACGATGTCGACCAGCGAGGGCGCTTCGCCCGCCTGCTGCGGCGCGCTCATCGAGGCATCGGCGCCGGCACCCGGCTGAAAGATCGTTGCCGCAACCAGGCCGATGACGATGGCAAAGGCGGTGGTGACCAGATAGAGCGCTATCGTGCGAGCGCCGACACGCCCCATCTTCTGGGGATCCCTCATGCCGGTGATGCCGACCACCAGTGTCGAGAAGACCAGCGGCACGATCAGCATCTTGATGCCGTTGATGAAGATATCGCCGAGGGGCTTGAACAGGCTGGCCTGTTCGCCCATCACCGCACCGGCAAGAACACCCAGCACCAGGCCGGCGATGATCTTCTGCCACAGGGGAATACGTCGCCACAGATTGGGACGGGAGGATGCTGCTGTCATTCGCGGGCTCCTTGCGCAGGCCAGATTGCCGGGGGCAAAAGCGCGCATTCTACCCATCCCGGAACCCTTTGCGATCCGCCCATTCGAAAATGGGATGACATATAACCGGGTTACGACCAAAGTCGCCCATGGCGTCCGCTACCGCCACGCGCCGAGCGGCCCATGACGGCAGCGGCAGCGTCACACCTCGCGGTAGAGCTCGCCGCCTTCTTGCTTGAACCGCGCCGCCTGCTGCTGCAGGCCGGCCTCTCGCTCGTCTCGGGCGGTAGTGGCGGTATCACCACCAAATCTCTCGCGCACCTCCTGGGTGATCTTCATCGAGCAGAACTTCGGTCCGCACATGGAGCAGAAATGCGCCACCTTGGCCGAGTCCTTGGGCAGGGTCTCGTCATGGAAGGCACGTGCCGTGTCCGGGTCGAGGCCGAGGTTGAACTGATCCTCCCAGCGGAACTCGAAGCGCGCCTTGGAGAGCGCGTTGTCGCGTCGCTGCGCGCCCGGATGCCCCTTGGCCAGGTCGGCGGCGTGGGCGGCGATCTTGTAGGTGATGATGCCGGTCTTGACGTCGTCCTTGTTGGGCAGGCCCAGATGCTCCTTGGGGGTGACGTAGCAGAGCATGGCGCAGCCGTACCAGCCGATCTGGGCCGCGCCGATGCCGGAGGTGATGTGGTCATAGCCCGGGGCGATATCGGTGGTCAGCGGGCCCAGCGTGTAGAACGGCGCCTCGTCGCAGCAGGCGAGCTGCTTGTCCATGTTCTCCTTGATCAGTTGCATCGGCACATGGCCGGGGCCTTCGATCATCACCTGCACGTCGTGCCGCCAGGCGATCCGGGTCAGCTCGCCCAGGGTCTCCAGCTCGGCGAACTGGGCTTCGTCGTTGGCGTCGGCGATCGAGCCGGGGCGCAGGCCGTCACCCAGCGAGAACGAGACGTCGTACGCCTTCATGATCTCGCAGATCTCCTCGAAGTGGGTGTAGAGGAAGCTCTCCTGGTGGTGGGCTAGGCACCATTTGGCCATGATCGATCCGCCGCGGGAGACGATGCCGGTGACGCGCCTGGCTGTCATCGGCACATGGTGCAGGCGCACCCCGGCGTGGATGGTGAAGTAGTCCACCCCCTGTTCGGCCTGTTCGATCAAGGTATCGCGGAAGATCTCCCAGGTCAGATCCTCCGCCACCCCATCGACCTTCTCCAGCGCCTGATAGATCGGCACCGTGCCGATCGGTACCGGCGAGTTGCGGATGATCCATTCGCGGGTCTCGTGGATATTCTGCCCGGTGGAGAGATCCATGATGGTATCGGCCCCCCAGCGGATGCCCCAGGTCATCTTGTCGACCTCTTCCTCGATCGAGGAGGTCACCGCCGAGTTGCCCAGGTTGCCGTTGATCTTCACCAGGAAGTTGCGGCCGATGATCATCGGCTCGCTCTCGGGATGATTGATATTGGCGGGGATGATCGCCCGGCCGCGAGCGACTTCGTCGCGCACGAATTCGGGGGTGATCTCCGCCGGCAGATTGGCGCCAAAAGACTCTCCCGGATGCTGGTGATCCAGCATCGGATCGCCTGATGCGGCACCGCCCGGGCGTCGTCGCTGGTTCTCGCGAATGGCAATGAACTCCATCTCCGGGGTGACGATGCCTTGCCTGGCGTAGTGGAGCTGGGTCACGTTGGCACCGGGTCTGGCACGCCGCGGCGTGCGCTGGAGCTGAAAGCGCAGATTGGCAAGGCGCAGGTCGGCCGCGCGGATCTTTCCGTAATGGGAGGTCGGGCCGGTAAGCGGTTCGGTATCGCCGCGCTCGTCGATCCAGTTGCGTCTGAGTTCGGGCAAGCCACGGCGCAGATCGATCTCGGCGGCGGGATCGGTATAGGGGCCGGAGGTATCGTAGACCGCGAGCGGCTCGTTGGGCTCCAAGCCTTGGCTGGTCTTTGTCGGCGACAGCGCGATCTCTCGCATCGGGACGCGGATGTCCGGGCGCGAACCTTCGACATGGATCTTGGTCGACGCGGGCAGCGGGGCGATGGCGGCGCTGTCGACGCGAGCGGTATCGGAGAGAAACTGAGGTGATTTCATGGTGCTTTGTGCCTCGGGCATGACGTTGAGGTCAGGCCGGCGCACAGCGTAGGCGGGAGGAGCGCGAATCGACGGGATGGCTTCCAGAACGTGAGGCGCTCCGCTTGATCCCTACGCCGGTACTAGCCGGATCAGGTTCGTCGGGATCCGCCGTGGCGCCGGGCCCGGGGAGGCGCGGCGCAGGACGATCTCAGCCGGTTCCACCGGCACCCCGTCAAGCTGGCGATGACTGGCATCGCCATGGCCAGTCTGTGGCGAGGGCCGGGTCGGGTCAAGCGGAGTTTGCGGCCGGATCGTCAGGCGGCTCAAGTCGCTTCGGCATGTCGAACCAGGTCGACGAAATGCCGTGTCTGGGGCGTCTGCTGGTGGCGGAGGTGGGTCAGCCAGACTTCCGAGACGGCATCGTCGTCACTGATGGGGCGGTAGCGCACGTTGTCGATCCGGATGTGTCGAAAGGAGGCCGGCAGGATCGAGACGCCGAGTCCGCCGGCGACCAGGCTGATGATAGTATTGGGGCCGCCGACCTCCTGGACCAGGCGTGGCGTCAGGCCCCGCTTGGCGAACAGGGCGTTGAACTGGTCCAGCAGGCCGGTGCCGGCGGCCGGCGAGAAGTAGATGAACGGATGCAGCGCCAGTTCGTCGAGTGTCAGCGGCGCGGCGCTGCCGCCGAGCGGGCCCTGGTCGTTGACCACCGCTATCAAGGGTTCGCGGATCAGGGTAAAGGCGTCGAGACCCTCCGGCAGCGTGGCCGGACGCATGATGCCGATGTCCAGGTCGCCCTCCAGCAGCGGCTTGATCTGGCGGCGGCTGTTGAGCTCATGCATGCGCAGGTCGACATCCGGGTAGCGCTGGCGATAGTGCATCAGCGTGCGCGGCAGCAGCGAGGTCAGCGGCACCGAGGTGGTGAATCCGATCCTGAGCTGGCCGGTTTCGCCGCGCCCGAGACGGGAGACCAGCCGTGAGGCGCGCTCGGTGCGAGCCAGTATCTCCCGCGCTTCCTCCAGGAACAGAAGACCCGCCGCGGTCAGTTCGACACGCCGATTGGTGCGCGTCAGCAGGCGGGTGTCGAGTTCGGCTTCCAGCGCCCGGATCTGCTGGCTCAGCGGCGGCTGGGAGATGCCCAGCCGGGCGGCGGCGCGGCTGAAATGCAGCTCTTCCGCCACGGCCACGAAGTAGCGCAGATAGCGCAGTTCCATTGAGTCGTAAAACCTCTCAAAAGCATCGAATAATATATTAGAAAGCTTAATCGAGGCGGCGTAACCTACCAAGCGTCACCTTCATGCCATCCGGGCAGGGCCATCGCCCAGCCCCGGCTCTGGCTCTGGCTCTGATATCGAGAGCGAGAGCGAGACCGAGAACGGGAGAATCGGGTTGTCCCGCCACACACCATCCGAGATCCACGACGCGACACGGGCGGCGAATCGCCAGTTGGAGCGCGAGATGGATGCCGTCGAGAATGCTTTCATCGAGCGCGGCCGGGCCGGTTACCGGCCCACCATGCTGGCGCTTTTCCTCGGCGCCTTTTCCACCTTCGTGCTGCTCTACTGCGTGCAGCCGATCATGCCGATCCTCTCCGACGCCTTCGGTATCGACGCCGCCACCAGCAGTCTATCGCTCTCGGTGGCCACCGGCATGCTGGCGATCGGGCTGCTGGTCACCGGGCCGATCTCCGATGCGGTGGGGCGCAAGCCGATCATGACGATCGCACTGTTGTCGGCATCCGCCTGCACGCTGCTGGCGGCGGTGATGCCGAACTGGACGGGGATGCTGATCATGCGCGCGCTGGCGGGGCTGTCCTTGTCGGGGCTCTGCGCGGTGGCGATGACCTATCTCAACGAGGAGATCCATCCGCGCTACGTCGGCCTGTCGATGGGGCTCTACATCAGCGGCAACTCGATCGGCGGCATGAGCGGACGCCTGATCAGCGGGGTGATGGTGGATTGGGTGCCGTGGCGCTGGACGCTCGGCATCATCGGTGTCGTGGCGCTGATCGCAGCGATCCTGTTCATGCGCTGGCTGCCGCCGTCGCGCCACTTCACGCCGCGTCCGCTCAACTGGCGCAGCGTCTTCTCCGGCTTCAGCGTCCATTTCAGGGATCGGGGGCTGCCCTGGCTCTTTGCCGAAGCTTTCCTGCTGATGGGCGGTTTCGTCACCCTCTACAACTACATCGCCTACCGGCTGCTGGCGGAACCCTATCAGGTCAGTCAGGCGCTGGTGGGGCTACTCTCCATCGCCTATCTCTCGGGTACCTACAGCTCGGCCTGGGCGGGGTCACTGGCCGACCGCCTGGGGCGTCAGCGGATCTTCTGGCTATTCATCGTGATGATGCTGGCGGGGTTGGCGATCACGCTGCTCGAACCGATCAGCCTGATCCTGATCGGCATCCTGATCTTCACCTTCGGTTTCTTCGCCGCCCACTCGCTGGCCAGCGGCTGGGTCGGTCAGCGCGCCAGCCAGGCCAAGGGGCAGGCGTCGTCGCTCTATCTGTTCAGCTACTACCTGGGCTCCAGCGTCGCCGGAACGCTGGGCGGCGCCTTCTGGTTCTGGGGCGGCTGGAACGGGGTGTCGCTGTTCATCGCGGTATTGCTGCTGGTCGCGCTGGCCATTGGTGCGCTACATCTCCGGCGGCTCGCTTAGCGGATCGTTATCGCCATCGACACAAAAAAGCCGCCGATCGAAATCGGCGGCAATCACAAGACGTCGAGGGACGCGAGAGAAACGGTACTACTTGGCGAACAGCTGACCCATATCCTTGAACGCCTTGAACTCCAGCGCATTACCGCACGGATCGAGCAGGAACATGGTGGCCTGTTCGCCGGGCTGACCCTTGAAGCGCACGTAGGGCTCGATCACGAACTGGGTGCCGAAGCCCTTCAGGCGCTCTGCCAGGGCTTCCCACTCGCTCCAGCCCAAGATGATGCCGAAGTGGGGCACCGGCACGTCATGGCCGTCGACCGGGTTGGTGTGCGCGGACTCCTGGGACGGCGTCGGCGGATGCTCGTGAATCACCAGCTGATGGCCATAGAAGTCGAAATCGACCCACTGCTCGCTGGAGCGGCCTTCGCTCAGACCGAAGGTCTCGCCGTAGAACTGGCGTGCGGCAGGCAGGTCGTGAACCGGAATGGCGAGGTGGAAGGGGGACAGTGCCATGGGCGTTCTCCTGAAGGTCGTTGGCCTGGGGGGCATTGATGTCGAGTCATTCTGAACGCGATTAAATTTGATGGAAAGCGCATAATATTGCTGTCTGATATCAAATTGTTTGTATTCTGGTGGCCGTCGATCCCATGCTCAGAGAGCTCAAGACCTTTCTCGCCGTGGTTCGCCACGGGACCTTCTCCGCCGCCGGTGGGGCGGTGGGGCTGACCCAGTCCGCCGTCAGCACCCAGATTCGAAATCTCGAGGCCGACCTCGGCGAGCCGCTGTTCGAGCGGACCGGGCGCGCCGTCAGGCTCAACGCTGCCGGACGCCGACTGCTGCCCCGGGCCGAGGAGATGCTGGCCCTGGCCGATCGTATTCGCAATGCCGATAGCGGCGACCTGGCCGGCGAATGGCACCTCGGCGCCATCGCCAGCGTCCAGAGCGGGCTGCTGCCCGACGTGCTGCGAACGTTGGGGGTCTCGGCACCCGGGGTCATGACCCGGATCGTGCCAGGGGTGTCGCTGACGCTGCTCGATCAGGTCGACAAGGGTGATCTGGACATGGCGATGATCGTCCAGCCCCCCTTTGCGCTACCCGGCGATCTCCATGCTCGCGTGATCGCACGCGAGCCCTTCGTGATGATAGCGCCGGCCGATAGCGATGGTGAGAGCGTCGAAGCACTGCTCGAGACCCATCCGCTGGTGCTCTACGACCGGGGCTCCTTCGGCGGACGTCAGGTGGTCCGCTTCCTCGAGCGGCGGCGACTGCGTCCGGCGATTCGGCTGGAACTCGATGAGATCGACGCGATTGCCAGAATGGTCGAATTCGGTCTGGGCGTGGCGCTGATTCCGCTGACCGGGCTGTGGCGACATCGGCAACCGCCGCCGGTAAGGATCGTGGCGCTGGGGGAACAGACGTTTTACCGCGAGCTGGTAATGGTCTCGCGCCTTTCACCGACGCAGTCGCCGCTGGTGGCGGTGATCGAGGCAGCATTGACGACCGCCGGCCTCGAGGAGATCGGGTGATCGACGCCGGAAGCTCAAGTCTCCCGATAGGCCGCGCGACAGGTCGATATCACCAGTTCCCGGAACCAGCGATGAGCCGGGTCGGCACCCAGCCGCGGATGCCACAGCGCCGAGATCGTGAACGGATCGATCGGCGCGGGGAGCTCGAACATCACCAGGGGCTTGGGATCTTCATGCCGTCGCACCGGCATCAGGCAGGAGTGCGGTACCAGCGTGATCCGATCGGTGTGGCGAGCGATCCGCAGGGCATCCGAGAAGCCCGGCACGATGACGCCGAATTCCCGGTCGAGGCTGAGTGCGCTCAACGCCTGTTCCATTGGTCCGGTGAATTCGCCGCTGGGAGACGCCATCACGTGCCGGCACGCGGCGAGGCGTTGCGGCGTGATGGCGTCATCGAGCAACGCATGCCCCTGGCCCGCGACGCCGACGAAGCGGTCCTGAAATAGCCCCCGCGTCAGCAGCTCCGGCGCGGTGGTCTCGATGACCCCGACCTCGAGGTCGAGCTGACCGTCACGCAGGGGCTCTATCGCTTTGGTCGGCTTGGGCACGAAGCGCAGGCACACCCGCGGCGCGGCTTCCGCAATGGCATTCACCAGCGGCACCGAAAAGCGTTCGACGAACGACGCGTTGGTGCGCAGGGTGAACGTCCGCTCCAGCGTCGAGAGATCGAGGTCGTGTGGGCGTGGACGCAGGATCGAGCGCGACTCCCGCGCCAGTTCATGAACGCGATCGCGTAGCGAGGAGGCGTGGGGGGTAGGTACCAGCCCGCGTCCCGCCCGCACCAGCAGCGGATCTCCCGTCGCCTCGCGCAGACGCTTGAGCGTACGGCTCATCGCCGACGCGCTGAGGTTCAAGCGCTTCGCGGCCGCTGTCACGCTGCCCTCTTCCAGCAGCACGTCCAGCGCGATGAGAAGGTTCAGATCGATGTCGTTCATCGACTCACGGTAACCGAGAACCTGCTTCTGGACTAGCGTTTGATGCAATGATCATGTGCATGTCATGCGTCTGGTGCATTGTCACGCCGACCGCCATCCTTGAGATGAACCCAACATCCATGAGGTCACTTCCCATGACGACAGTTGCCAATCGCCTGACCGCCCTGATCGTGGGCGCCTCGCGGGGTCTGGGCCACGCCATCGCCGCGGAGCTGCTGACGCGAGGCGCGACACCGGAAACCGAGTGGGACGTCATCGGAACGGTTCGCGCCGGTGCCGAGCAGACGCCGTTGCACACCCTGGCGGACGACAACCCCGGCCGGGTCGAGATCGAGACCCTCGACGTCACGGATCCGGATCAGATCGACGCGCTGCACCAACGCCTGGCGGGGCGGTCGATCGATCTGCTGTTCGTCAATGCCGGGACCACCAACCGGGACCCCGATCAGGCCATCGGCACCATCTCCACCGAAGCGTTCACCCGGATCATGATCACCAACGCGCTCAGTCCGATGCGCGTGATCGAGAAGTTCGAGCCTCTGGTGCCGACGTCGGGACTGATCGGCGTGATGTCTTCCGGGCAGGGCAGCATCGCCAACAACGAGAACGGCATGCGCGAGCTCTACCGCGGCAGCAAGGCCGCGCTCAACATGTTCATGCGCAGCTTCGCGGCGCGTCACGCCGCTATCGGGCGGGCAGTACTGGTGATGGCGCCGGGCTGGATTCGTACCGACCTGGGAGGAGATGACGCGCCCTATACGATGGCAGAGACGGTGCCGGCGATCGTCGATGTCCTGCTGGAGAAGAGAGGCCGGCCGGGCATCGAGTATCTCGACCGCTTCGGCAAGATCGTGCCGTGGTGAGGCTGTCGCCATGCACCTGATCGGGATCGAAGAGCATTTCCTGACGCCGGAGATCGATCGCGCCTGGCGCTCGCTGGGGCTGGAACAGACGGACCCGAGCGTGGCGCTGCATGCCGGGACCTGGCACGGACGGCTGATGAATCTGGCCGACGAGCGTCTGGCGCTGATGGATGAAACGGGGCTGGACGTGCAGGTCCTCTCGCTGACCACGCCGGCACTGCACGACCTGGGTGTGGAGAGTGTCGATATCGCCAAGCGCACCAATGACACCCTGGCGGCGGCGGTCGCCCGGTATCCGCAGCGCTTTCAGGCGCTGGCGACGCTGCCCGTCTCGCAGCCCGAGGCGGCGGCGCTGGAGCTCGAGCGCTGCATCGACGAGCTCGGCTTCAAGGGCACGATGCTGTGTGGACGGGTCGGTTCGCGACACCTGGACGATCCCGCCCTGATGCCCATCCTCGCCCAGGCGGAAAGTCTGGGCGTGCCGGTGCTGCTGCACCCGCGCGTGCCGCCGCCGGCGGTGAGACAAGCCTACTATGGTGGGATATCGCCGGCGCTCGATGCGGCTTTGGCGACCTACGGCCTCGGGTGGCATTATGACGCCGGTCTCCAGTTTCTGCGGCTGGTGCTGGCGGGCACGTTCGACCGTTTGCCGCGACTGCAGGTGATTCTGGGCCACTGGGGCGAGATGGTGCTGTTCTATATCGAGCGATTCGCCGCCATGGAGCGTGTGGCGTCGCTCTCCCGACCCATTGCCGACTACTGTCGCGCCAATCTCTACGTCACCGCCAGCGGCATGTTCCTGCCGCACTATCTGGCCCGGGCGGCGGCGGTGGTCGGTCATGAACGACTGCTGTTCTCCACGGACTTTCCCTATCAATATCGCGCGGGCGGCGATGCGCGGGCTTTCCTCGAGCGGTGCGGCCTGGCGGGGCGTGCCAAGGCGGCCTTCGCCCATGGCAACTGGCAACGTCTCACCCGGGGAGCGGGCGTGTCCTGAGCCCGCTCCCGACGATTGCGTGAAACGAACGCGGGGAAAGAATTCGCTGATCATCGGGCGCCGGTACCCCTAAGCTGTGGGTACTGATACCGAGGAGTCGTCCATGTCCGTGCCTGACCCTGTCTCCACCGCCAGACCCCGCCGTATCGTCGCCCAGCACCCGGCCATCCGCGACGATATCGGCGATCTGACGACTCGGCGCCCACTGCCGGGGCCGCGCCTGTCGCAGCTCGATCCCTTCCTGTTTCTCAATCATCACGGCCCGCAGGTCTATCCGCCCAATAACCATGGCTTGCCGTTCGGTCCACATCCGCACCGTGGCTTCGAGACGGTGACCTTCATCCTCGAAGGCTCGCTGGCCCACGCCGACAGCGCGGACCATCAGAGCGTGATCCACGCCGGCGGCGTGCAGTGGATGACCGCCGGCAGCGGTATCGTCCACGCCGAGATCTCCCCGCCCGAGTTCCTGCGTGACGGTGGGCCGCTGGAGATTCTGCAGCTGTGGATCAACCTGCCGGCTCGGCTGAAGATGAGCGAGCCGCGTTATATCGGGCTGCAGCAAGCGTCGATTCCGGCGATTGCCCTGGCCGGTGGCGGTGAGCTGAACCTGATAGCGGGTGAGTTCGAGGGCCAACGCGGGCCTGTCGAGAGCCTGACCGATGTGTTCATGTCGACGCTGACGCTAACGGCAGGCGCTTCCCCTACGCTGCCGGCCCCGGCCGGGCGACAGGTCTTTCTCTACCTGATCGATGGCGAGGTCAGCGTCGGCGGCGACGACGTCAAAGCGCAGCACCTGATCGAACTGGAGAGGCAGGGTGATCGTGTCGAGTTGACCGCAACCACCGGGGCGCGGCTGATCTTCGGCCATGCGCCAGTGATCGATGAGCCGGTGGTCTCCCATGGCCCGTTCGTGATGAACACCCGGGAGGAGATCGTCGCGGCCATCGACGATTACCAGGCCGGGCACTTCGGCGGACTGGCTCAGTAGCGCAGTGGCTCGCGCCGACGCTCAGCGTTTGCTGTAGAGCCTGTGCTTCCGATAGCCGGGCACGAGCTGTTGCTCCTGCTCGGTTTTCTTCCAGCGTTTGTACTCCCACTGGTACTGCACCGGATCGAGCGCGATCGCTGACTCGACGCAGGCGTTGACGCCGAGCGCCGATACCTTTTCATCCGTGTCATAGACGCGGTCATCGGCGGCCAGAAAGTGGATCGCGAAGCCGCGGCCCTCGGGCAGGCGCCTGGCGACACCGGTGACGACGCGAGCCTGGGTCCGCGCCACCAGCTTCGGCAGCAGTGTGGCGGTGTAGGCGGGGCGGCCAAAGAAATCGGCGAATACGCCACTGCCCCAGTCGGGCTCCTGATCGGGCAGGATCCCGACGGCTTCGGCGCGCTTCAGTGCCTTGAGCAGGGCGGCGACGCCGCGCGGGTTGGTCGGTACCAGCTCGGCCCCCATTCGCTCGCGGCCGTGACGGATGACCGGATCGAGGTCGGCCATCTTGGGCGGCTCGTACATCGCGGTGAACGGGAAGTGGCTCGACAGCCAGAAATTGAGCACCTCCCAATTGCCGAAGTGGGGCGCCAGCACGATCACGCCGCGACCTTCGGCGCGAGCCTCGTCCAGCAGCTCGCGACCGTGGACCTCGACGATCGAGGCGTCGACGCGTCTGGGATCGGCGATCCAGGCGAACCCGAGCTCCAGCATGGTCGCCGCGGAGTGACGCAGGCTGGCCTGGATCCGGCTGCGACGCTGCTCGCCACTGTCGTCAGGATAGGCGACTTCCAGATTGCGTCGGCTGACGTGGCGTTCCCGCCGGGAAACGGCATACAGCACGCGGCTGGCGACACCCGCGAGCGACCACATCGTCTTAAGCCGGCAGTGTGACAGCAGACGCCAGAGCAGGTGGATGGCGCGAGCTTGAAGACCTTCGATCATTCGTCTCTCTTTCTCTCGGTGCACGTCATTGCCGGATCTCTCGGTTCGGCGTCCCGGCACGGTGGGCGGCGGCATGAACGGGAGCTGACTTTCGGCATCACCACAGCCAGCTATCGACCTTGTCCGGCGCGCGGCGTTCCTGCAACGCCTTGAAGCCGATGACGCAGCGAACGATCAGCCACACCGCCTGCAGCGCCATCAACACGAAACCGATCAGCACGAAGGCGAGTACCCAACTGATACAGGCGTAGAGCAGCCCGATCCAGAAAGTACGAATATGGTAGCGGTAGTGCTCGTCCAGCCAGCGCGGGCCATTGCCGCGGTAGACATAGGCGATGATCACGCCGATCACCGGGGTGATGCCGGTCACGAAGACGCCCAGCAGCAGGGCGTAGACGATCATGGCGAGGGTGGTGTCGGGACGCCTGGCATCGGTGTCCGATTCGGTGACAGGATTGTCGATCGGTGAAACCATGAAGTTCCTCTCGGCGGCGCATCGGTGGTTGACCGCATTTTGCCGTCGAGAGGCTCCGGGTGCCAGCCTGAACGGAGGCGCCGCAGCAGAGGGACGTTCGCGCTATTCGATCAGCAGCCGGTCGCGGCGGCGATCAGCCGCTGCCTCCACCCGCGGATCGCGGCCGCCTCGCAGGATCGAGTTGCCCTCGAATAGCGTGCGCTGGTCGATGGGCGCGGGATCGAGCCAATCGGCGGCGTGCATCTGGCCGCTCTTGCCGTAGACGGCGAGGGCGTTGTCGTAGGTGACCTGGCGTACCACGCTCTCGGCAATGCCGGATTCGAGCGCCAGCCGCGCCGTCTTGGGGACGCCGAGACAGTCCGAGATTCCCCAGTCGCAGGCGCTGTCGACGATGATCCGGTTGCCGCCATACTGTTTGAGCAGCTCGACCATTCGCGCGTTGCCCATCTTGGTCGACGGGTAGATCGAGAAACCGGCCCAGTAACCGCGATCGAGCGTCTCACGCACGGTCTCCTCGTTGTTGTGATCGATGACCACCCACGACGGATCGAGCCCCATCTCCTCGCAGACGTCCATCGAGCGCGAGGTGCCGCGTTTCTTGTCGCGGTGCGGCGTGTGCACCATCACTGGCAGTTCGAGCTGCTTGGCCAGTGCCAGTTGGGCACGAAAGTACTTGTCCTCGAGTGGGGTCTGCTCGTCATAGCCGATCTCGCCGATGGCGACGACGCCCTCCTTGAGGGCGAACCGTGGCAGCCACTCCATCACACCCTCCGCCAGCGCCTCGTTGTTGGCCTCCTTCGAGTTGAGGCCGATGGTGCAGTAGTGACGGATACCGAACTGGCCGGCACGGAAGCGCTCCCAACCCACCAGGGAGGAGAGGTAGTCGACGTAGGTACCGACGAAGGTCCGGGGCTGGCCGACCCAGAACGCCGGTTCGACCAGGGCCACGATGCCGGCGGCGGCCATGGCCTCGTAGTCGTCGGTGGTGCGAGACACCATGTGGGCATGGGGATCGATGAACATCTCAGGCGGCCTCTTTTTTCAGGGTGAGGTGGTTCCAGTCGAGACGTCCGTCCGCGACCAGTGCGGTGATCTCCGGCACCGTCTGAAGCAGGTCCCGGGCGTAGGGGGTGTCGGCCGCGAGCAGTGCCAGTACCGCTGCACCACGCTCCTCCGGCGTCCCCGCCAGGGCCCGTTGCAGGGCATCGTAGGCCGCAACGCGTTCGGCGAAGGGCCCGACACAGCGCCACAGTTCAGGGCTCACCTCGCGCCCGGCCGCCCATCGTTCCCGGGCGTAGTCGAGCAGGATCGCGGCCAGCTCCGCGTTGACCCGCGAGTCCAGGCCGACGATGGGGGAGAGTCGGCTACCGACGAACAGCGCCTTGAGCACCATGTGGTTCCAGCGATGCTGATCGAAGTGGTCGCGCGGATAGGGGTTGCCGTGCACGATGGATTCGAACACCGCACGCATGTTGGAGCGCAGCCCCTCGCCTACGGCGTCCGTCAACGACTCGGGGCGGGGGTAGAGAGCCAGTCCTCGATAGAGCGTGATCAACTCGCGGGCATCGGCGGTCCGGACCAGATCCCGGAACGTATCCGAGAACGGGCGGTTGCCCTCGAAGGCGAGCAGGGCAGCGATGCGGGCCGCTCCATCGAGGCTCCAGCCCTCGGGATTCCAGCCCGGATAAGCCTGGTTCGCCATCGCCAGGTCCTGTGGAGTGAGCCTCAGGTCCTGCTTGCCGAGTCGTCGCGGCACCAGGCCGAGAAACAGATGGAGATCCTTCTCGTTGCCGCTCTGGCCCAGCGAGGCGTACTGCCCGACGAGCCAACGGGCTTGATCCGGGGCCTGACGGCAGGTCCAGTCGCGCAGCAGCGTCAAAGGTGTAACGGACATGTAAATTTCCGGGCCAGTGATTTCAGAAGCCACTTTATCGGGTCGCCAAAAGAATCCCCAAGCTCAATTAACTGGCCAGTCGAGGGGGCAGGATCCAATGCTGAAACGGACTTATCGAATGACTTTTTTGCCCCGATAGCGGGCCGGTACCTTCACTTTTCTAGTGATAATTTCTCAAAATCGGGCGTTGGTCGTCGCGCCGATTGTCTGTCCTTTTCCCAACTGATATGCAGTCTTTACAGATCGTTGCGATGAGGTCGTGACGATGGAATCTCACGCTCGAATCGGCAGGTCGGCGCCATGCACAACACCTTGGTAATTCTCGTGGTCGGGCTGACGCCCCAACTGGTCGGTGAGCATACACCGGCTCTGAAACGGCTCGCGGAGCGCGGTGGTTTGCGACCATTGAATACCGTGACCCCGGCGGTGACCTGCAGCGTTCAGGCCACATTGATGACAGGCTTGCCGCCAGGTCGGCACGGTGCCGTGGCCAACGGCTGGTATTTCCGGGATCTTTCCGAGGTCTGGTTCTGGCGTCAGTCCAATCGCCTGGTGGCGGGCGAGAAGATCTGGGAAGCCGGGAAACGACAGAATCCCGACTTTACCTGCGCCAAGATGTTCTGGTGGTACAACATGTATTCGACGGCGGACTGGAGTGCCACGCCTCGGCCGATGTATCCCGCCGACGGTCGCAAGCTGCCGGACCACTATACCTACCCGCCGGAGCTGCACGACGAGCTCGATGCCAAGCTGGGAACGTTCCCGCTGTTCACCTTCTGGGGCCCCATGGCGGACATCTCGTCGAGTCGCTGGATCAGCGACGCGACGCGCCATGTCATGGAGACCCGCAATCCCACGCTGACCCTGACCTATCTGCCGCACCTGGACTACAACCTCCAGCGCCTGGGACCGGACCTGTCGCATCCCGAGTTGCAACGTGATCTCCGGGACGTCGACGCCCTGTGCGGCGAGTTGATCGACGCCGCCGATCGGGAAGGCCGAAGGGTCATCGTGGTGTCCGAGTACGGGATCACGCCAGTGCGCGAAGCCGTTCATATCAATCGCGCGTTGCGCGAGGCCGGTCTGGTCTCGGTCCGCCGAGAACGGGATCAGGAGCAGCTCGATCCCGGCGCGTCGCGCGCCTTCGCGGTGGCCGATCATCAGGTGGCGCACATCTACGTCAGCGATCCGGCAGAGGTGCCGACGGTCAAGGCGCTGCTCGAAGGTCTGGATGGCGTGGAGGCCGTCTGGGGCGAGGCCGAGAAGCGGGAGAACGGTCTGGACCATCCCAACTCCGGCGCGCTGGTGGCGATCGCCCAGCCGGATCGCTGGTTCAGCTACTACTACTGGCTGGATGATACCCGGGCGCCGGACTACGCCCGCACCGTCGACATTCATCGCAAGCCGGGATACGACCCGGTGGAACTGTTCTTCGACCCGGCCCTGAAGTCACCCAGGCTCTCGGCGGGGTGGCGACTCGCCAAGCGGCGGCTGGGCATGCGCCAACTGCTGGATGTCATCTCGCTCAAGGACACCGCGCTGGTCAAGGGCGCCCACGGACGGCTGACCGACGATCCCGACCAGGGCCCACTGGTGATCTCGTCCGAACCGGACCTGCTATCCGCAGGGCCGGTCGAGGCGCAGGCGTTCAAGGCACTGGTGTTGGCCCACGTGTTCGAAGGCGAGGAGGGCGATATGGCCAGCCGCGAGACCGCCGTCGACGATGCCAGCGTCTGAGGCAGGGTAAAAAGGCCGGGCCCGCCTCACCATGAGGCGGGCCCGGCCTTGCGCGTCAAGCGAGGCGGAAAGCGATAACGTCGGCGTTCGCCACCGGGTGGCCGGTGCTTCAGGTCCCGGACGTCACCCGTTGCAGTACCAGCGTCGCGGCGAAGGCCAGAACGCCCAGCAAGGCCATTCCGCTGGCGCCCATGGCCGCCATCAGCGTGGCGTCGTAGAGCGAAATGGCGGCGATCAGGCCCACGACGGCGCGTGGTACGTCTCCCGCCGCGCGACGGGATAGCCACAGCAGGCAGCGCGCGCCCCAGATCAGATAGCCGAGCCACAGAATCAACGCCAGCAGCGACGGTTCGGGGCCGGTCAGCATGGCGGCCAGCATCAGCGCCACCGGTACCGACAGTACCACCAACGGCCAGGCGGCGCCCAGCCGGTTGGTCGCTTCCTGGCGGGCGGCGTAGGTCAGGCCAATGACGTGACAGGCCAGGCCGACGGCAGCCCAGATCACCGCCGTATCGAGGGTGTCGGCAACCATCAGCGCGGCGGTGAGGTAGGTCAACAGCCGGCACGCCCCCATCAGCAGCGGGCTCCAGCCGATCCGCTTGTGCCACCAGTCATAGCCCAGGATCGCGGCAACCAGCGCCAGGCCGGTCATGCCGGCTGGCGGATGGCTCAGAAGCAGCAGCCCGCTTCCCAGTGTCAGCATCGCTGCGCCCAGCAGCGTGACGGTCAGGCGGCCGACGTCTCCCCGGGGAATGGGCCGATCGGCACGTTCGCGGGCATCGATCTCGGCATCGCAGGCGTCGTTGAGGTACATGCCGCCGAGATAGAAAAGCGTCAGTGCCAGCAGCGACGTCCAGAGCCCGGCGGTATGCCACAGCGCGGCGCCACTGGCGCCCGCCAGGGCGCTGCCGGCCAGCACGTTGCTCCAGACCGTGGGCAGGTTGGAAACGCGCCCCAGCTCCAGCCAGATCCTGGCGCTCCGCTTCCTGGCTGGCCCCGCCGTGGTCACGCCAGCTGTCGTTCGACCCAGGTCAGCTCGCGGGATATGGCCGCTTCCACGCTCTCCGTGCGCAGGTTCTCCGGTAATACCTGCCATGTGTAGGTCTCCACTTCCAGGTGCTGAGAGATCGGTCGCTGGCGATGCAGGGCGAGAATGTCGACCAGGAACGACTGGGTGGTCTCGAAGGGCGCAATGGCGTCCACGAAGATCGGCACATGAAAGTGCACGCGCCACTCTTCACCATCGGCTCTGGCGTCGTCGGCCAGTGCCTCGGGCAGGTCCGCGTATCGCACCAGTCCCTCTGCGGTGGAGACCACGACCTGATGCAGGTAGGTGCGCTCGCAGAACGGCGCCAGGGCATCGCGCTTCGCCGCGTCGATCCGTGGAACGCGTAGCGCGGCACTCAACTGCAGCTTGTGGATCGGGACGCCGGCGGCGCGCAGTGCCTCGATGCTGGCGGCCGGATCCTCGAACTCGACGGCGGCGTGGCAGACGTCGTAGCAGACGCCGAGATGGCGCGGCAGCGCCTCTCTCGATGCCTCGGGGGAGAGTCCGGTCAGCTCGCTCAAGCGTGCCACGGCGGCATCGGAGTAGAGATAATCGCGGAAGAACGCGATGGTTTCGTCGATGGTCTCGAGGAAACAGTGCGGCTCGGGCTCCAGCGCGATGGCGATGGTGACCTGGGTCTGCCGGGCGAGCTTGACGCAGTGGGCCGCCGCCTTGAGCAGGTTTTCCGCCATCGCCGGCGCGGCCCCCTCGGCCAAGGGCTTGTAGGTGCCGGGGACGGTGCTAAGGCTCAGGGTGTCGCCGGCGACGCCAAGCTCCACCATCAGGTCGGCAAGCCAGCAGGTGTAGTCGAGGCGGGCGCGCTGCTTCCAGTCGGGCTGGTAGACGGCCTGCTTGACCGGGATGCCGTGGAAAGGGCCGAACGGAAACCCGTTCATGGTCACCACGCGATAGTTTTCCCGCGCGAGGATCTCCTTGAGCTCGGCCCGCGCCTCGGGGGCGCGGAGTTCCTCCAACGCCTGGGCAGACAGGCGCAGACCCACGCCGAAGGGCGCCTCGGGGCAGACGTTCTGGCGTACGCGCTTGACCGGCCCGAGCAGCGCCTCGCGCACCGCCTCCCAGGACTGAGTCGGGTGAATATTGAGACAGTAGGTCAGTTGGCCCAGATCATCATGCAGCTGCATCACGGTTTGCCTCTTCGCGCAGCCAGTCGATCGCGGCTGTCATGGTGGTTTCATCGATCTCGTGGACATCGTGTCCACGGCCCAGCGCAGCCAGCAGCGTGATCGTCAGCTCACCGCCGAGATGTTGCTGAAACTCCTTGAGTCCCGACATGACGGCCAGATCGCCGTCATCGCCGAGCTCCATCAACTGGCTATGGAAGACCGGCAGCCCCAGCCGCTTCAGCAGCCACACGATGCGCCACTCGGCGCCAGCGGGGAGCAGGCCCGTGAGCACGGAGTATCGCGCGTCCAGGGCGATGCCGATGGCGACGGCCTCACCGTGGCCGATGCCGTGATGGGTCAATGCCTCGAGCTTGTGTGCCGCCCAGTGGCCGTAATCCAGCGGCCGCGACGAACCCTGTTCGAACGGATCGCCGCCGCGGCCGATCTGCTGCATGTGCAGTTCGGCGCTGCGTCGGATCATCACCTCCTCGGTACGCGGATCGAACTCGGCCAGCGAGTCGGCGTTGGCTTCCAGCCAGTTGAAGAACTCGCCGTCACGGATCAGCGCCACCTTGATCGCTTCGGAGATGCCGGCCAGCCGGTCGCGCCGCGAGAGCGTGCTCAGGAAGTCGAAGTCGTTGAGCACCGCCCAGGGCGGGGCGAAGGTGCCGATGAAGTTCTTGTAGCCCTTGAAGTTGACTGCATTCTTGACCCCGACCCCGCTGTCGTTCTGCGACAGCACGGTGGTGGGCAGCCTGATCAGGCGGACGCCGCGGTGACCCATGGCCGCGGCAAGCCCGAGGGCGTCCAGGACCGCGCCGCCACCGATGACGATCAGGTAGGCGTGGCGATCGACACCGTAGCGCCGGATGCCCTCCAGTACGTCGTCGATGGTGTCCAGATTGGCCTTCACGGACTCGCCGCCCGGCACGGTGATCGGCGCCGCCAGCAGTGTCAGCCGGTTCGCATGGGCGGTGAAGTAGGCCTCGATACGACGGTTCAGATCCGGCCAGGTCGCCGCCACACCGCTATCGACATAGACCAGGCAGCGATGGGGCTTGCAGGGCTCGCGGCGCGAGATGACATCGGCCAGCAGGGCGTTGTCGAGGGAGAAGATCTCCCGAGTGAAGGCCACGGGATAGTCGTAGGCGACGGCAAAGCGTTGCCAGTGAATGTCCGACGATGCTGCGTGCCGGTTGGCCTCGAGAGGTTGCACGGGCGGCCAGTGCGGCGTGCGGGGCGGCGAGTCGAGGGCGAAGTCGCCATCGATCGAAAACGATAATGCGGGCCGGTTCATGGGTTATCGCCTGCGTAAGGGTCCAAAAATGAAAAAGCGGACCACTTCATCATGAGCGGTCGCGCTTGGCCTCTGGTTCGGGTTGCACCGGATTAGCTTCGGGCTTGGACGGGGCGGGCGACAAGAATGGTTCTTCTGCTACGAAGGTTTAGGGCCGGTTCACAAAATACGCCGCGAACCGCGTCGCGACGTGGGGTGGGTTCAGGCCAGGCGCGGGATCCCGGTATGGGTTGCTCCCTTGTTCAATCATGCAATGAAGCCGGGGGCATTTGGGGCGCAGCCCGAGGGAACCGGCCGGTTTCCGCGCGAGACGTTATGAAGAATCAAGCGCTTGGCGCCACCATGCCCCGAGGCTCGCGCCTAGCCTCGTGAAAGAAACGGCGCCACCATGACCGCGTGAATCGTGCGAGCGGATCCTGGTGGCGGATCGCGCTTTCGAGCCGTTCTCCGCTACCCCTTCAGGGGCGAGGGAGCGACGTCGTCCGGGATGGGGCAGCGGTAGGGCTCGCGTCGGGTCGCCCTGTCCAGCTCCGCCCGGGCCTCGGCCAGGGTGGCCGGATCCTGCATGAGCGCGACGGCGGTGCCGGCCATCACCTTGGCCGCCTGGAGCATGCCCTTGTGGCCCAGCGAGCTGCGCCCCTGGGCGACCACCTGCCAGGTGTGCAGCGGTGTGCCCAGGGCAAAGCAGTTGACGTAGCACTGGGCGGTCGGCACGACCCAACTGACGTCGCCGACATCGGTGGAGCCGTACATGAGCGCTTCGCTGGCACTGTAGGGGGCGAGGTCGTCGACCAGCGCCCTGTCGGCGAGCCCCTCGACGTAAGCCTCGCCAGCCTCACCCCCGGTTGCGACGATGTTGGCGTAGGTGGTGCGCAGGTCGTCGTCGCTGACCGTTGCCTTGATGCGCTCCCCGTAGGCGATCTCATCGGGATCGTGACGCGGCGGGCCGAACGCCTCGAACTGTGACTGCATCAGCCGCTCCAGGGTGCGATTGGGGCGGTAGCCCGAGCAGGCCTTGTCGAACGTCATCTCGACCCGGGTGCCGGTCATCAGCGCCGCGCCCTCGGCGATTTTCTGGATGCGTTCGAAGATCGCCTGGACATCGCTCATGCGCCGGGCGCGCATCAGGTAGAGCACCTCGGCGTCCGCCTGGACGACGTTGGGGGAGGCGCCACCGGTGCGAGTGATCGAGTAGTGCAGGCGTGCATCCGGCACGATGTGCTCGCGCAGATAGTTGGCGCCCACGTTCATCAGCTCCACCGCGTCCAGCGCGCTACGCCCGAGATGCGGCGAGTTGGCGGCGTGGGCGGAGGTGCCCTTGAACCGGAAGTAGGCCTGGATATTGGCCAGCGTCGGCGTCGAGAAGATGGCGTTGAACGCCTGTGGATGCCAGGTGAGCGCGGCGTCGACATCGTCGAACACGCCCTCGCGCACCATGAAGGTCTTGCCGGAGCCACCCTCTTCGCCGGGGCAGCCGTAGAAGCGCACGGTGCCGGAGAGCGCGTTGTCGGCCATGTAGTCACGCACGCCGACCGCGCCGGCCAGTGCGGCGACACCGAGCAGGTTATGGCCGCAGCCATGACCGTTGCCGTTGTCGATCAGGGGTTCGGCCCGGCTGGCTTCGCCGCGCTGGCTGAGCCCGGCCAGGGCGTCGTATTCGCCGAGCAGGGCGATGACCGGTTTGCCGGCGCCGTAGCTGGCGACGAAGGCGGTCTCGATGCCGGCGATGCCGCGTTCGACGCGAAAGCCCTCGGCTTCCAGCGCCGCGCTCAGCGTTGCCGCAGAGCGGGTTTCCTCGAACCGGGTCTCGGCCAGTTCCCATACCTGGTTGGCGTGGTCGATGAAGCGATGGCGCTTGTTCTCGATCAGGGTGTCGAGCTGCCGGGTGGTGGCGTCGGTCGCGGTTGCGTCCATGAAATTACCTCTCTTCAGCTCTTCTCGGAGTGTCGGCGAAGCGCCGGGGCGTCTGCCTGCAGGGCCAGATGGGCCAGGGTGTGGATGGCCACCGCCAGCACGTCCTCGTCGAAATCGAAGCATTGATGATGGTGGCCGGCGGCCAGCTCGGTGCCGAACACCATGTAGGTCGCCAGCCCGCCGCGTTCCCGCACGCGCTGCATCATGGTGGTGGCATCCTCGGAGCCGGAAGGGCGATTTTCGGTCGCGATCACGCTATCGATCCCGGGAAGAGCGGCGATGTGCGAGTGGATGAAATCGACCAGCGCCGGGCTCGGTTCGCAGTTGCGTGCTTCGCCGGCAAGGCGGTACGCCATCTCGACGTCCTGCATCGCCGCCGCGCCGCGCAGCACGGCCAGCGCTCGGCGTTGCATTTCCTCGTCGATCTCGCTGGTCTCGCCCCGGGTCTCGAGCTTGAGCGTGGCGGTGCCCGGCACCACGTTGCGGCCGCTGCCGGCGCTGAGCACGCCGACGTTGATGCGCGAGGCGCCGGCGCTGTGACGGGGGATGGCGTGCAGTCCCAGGGCGGCCTGGGCGGCGGCCAGCAGGGCGTTGTTGCCGGCTTCCGGATTGGCGCCGGCGTGGGCCGGCACGCCGGTGAAGGTGACATCGAGCTTGGTGGTGGCGAGATAGCCGTTGTGGCCGCAGACGACCGTTCCCTTGGGCACCCCGGTGCCGATATGGGTGGCGATGAAGATATCCACGTCATCGAGCACGCCGGCTTCGACCATCGATCTCGCGCCACGTACGCCTTCTTCCGCGGGCTGGAAGATCAGCTTGATCCGGCCGCTCAACTGCGCCTTGAGTTCGATGAACAGCCGCGCCAGCCCCAGCCCGATGGTGGTATGACCATCGTGGCCGCAGGCGTGCATCATGCCGGCGTTGCGGGAGGCGAACCCCTCGCGGGCGGGACGATGGTCGTCGGCCCGGGACTCCTCGAGATCGAGCGCATCGAGATCGACGCGATAGGCCAGCGTCGGCCCCGGTCGACCGGTCTCCAGATTGGCGACCACGCCGGTATAGCCGCCGGCAAGCGCGGGCAACCAGCGCGCCACGGCGCCCTGGTCGCGGGCGCGCTCCAGCGCCTGGGCCAGCACTTCGGGCTCGGGCACGCCCATGCGGCTGTCGGCGTCGATCACCTCGCGGCCGACACTGACGTCGTAGCCCAGCCGCTCGAGCTCCTCGGCAACGATCGAGGCGGTCCGGAATTCGACCCAGCCGGACTCGGCGTGATGGTGGAAATCCCTTCGCCACGCCTTCAACTGCGGTCTCAGCGCTTCGATCGCCGGGGCCAGTTCGAATTCGGTAACGGTACTCATGGTGTCGTTCTCCGCCTGTTGGATGTCTTCATGCCTTGTCTCCCACTCCGTCCCTCGGCGTCAGGACGGCAAGTAGGTGGTGATACCCGGACCGTAGGGAATTCCCAGCAGGTAGAACGCCGTCAGCAACAGGATCCAGATCCCCAGAAATGCCAGGGTGTAAGGCAGCATCAGCGACATCAGCGTGCCGAGGCCGGCGTTCTTGTCGTATTTCCGGATGAAGGTGAGCACCACGATCATGTAGGGGTTGAGCGGCGAGATGATGTTGGTCGAGGAGTCGGCGATGCGATAGGCGACCTGGACGAAGGCCGGGTGATAGCCGAGCTGCATGAACATCGGCACGAACACCGGGGCTTCCAGTGCCCACTTCGCCGAGCCGCTGAAGATCAGCAGGTTCATGCAGGCGGTGAAGACGATGTAGCAGAGGATGACCGGGAACCCGGTGAAGTCCATCGCGGTCAGCAGGTCGGCGCCGTTGACCGCGATCCAGGTACCGATATGCGTCCAGTTGAACCAGGCGATGAACTGCGAGGCGGCGAAGATCAGCACGATATAGCTGCCCAGGTCGCGCATCGCCTCGGCCATGTTCTCGGATACGTCGCGCGAGCGCTTGATGCGACCCACGGTGATGCCCCAGGTCACGCTGACGGTGATGAAGAAGAACAGGATGATCGGGATGATGCCGCTGAGAAACGGTGACGGAATCAGGCTGCCGTCCGGGCCGCGCAGCGGCGAGTTCGGCCAGAACAGCAGCGTGGCGATGGCGGCGACGTAAACCAGCGCGGCAATGCCGGCGTTGCGAAGGCCGCGGCGGGCGTTCGGCGGTTCGCTGCTCTCGACCTGCTCGACGTCGCCCCGGTAGCTGCCGAGGCGCGGCTCGATGACCCGCTCGGTGACGACGGCGGCCACGACGGTGAGCACGAAGACGGAGACACAGTTGAAGTACCAGTTGTCCACCGGGGTCACCGTCATGTCGGGGCTGACGATGCGGGCCGCCTCGGTGGAGATGCCCGACAGCAACGCGTCGGTACCGACGATCAACAGGTTGGCGGTGAACCCCGCGCCGGCGCTGGCGAAACCGAGCGCCAGGCCGGCGATCGGGTGGCGTCCCAGCGAGTGGTAGACCATCGCTGCCAACGGCGGCAGCAGGATCAGCGAGGCGTCGGAAGCGACATTCATCATGATTCCGGTGAAGGCGACGGTATAGGTCACCAGTCGCTTGGGTGCCGACAGAATGGTGTGGCGTACCAGGGTCTCCAGCAGCCCCAGCTTCTCGGCCAGACCGATCCCCAGCATCATCGACAGCACCAGGCCGAGCGGTGCGAAACCGGTGAAGTTATCGAGCATCGAGTCGAGAATGAACTGGATGCCCGGCGCCGAGACCAGGCTGCGAATCGCCTCCACCTCGCCACTGCCGGGATGCTCGACGGTGGCACCGGCGACGGCGAACAGTACCGATGCCACCAGCACGGCGGCAGCCAGCAAGACGAAGATCATGAAGGGATCGGGAAGCCGGTTGCCGAAACGCTCGATGGCGTTCAACAGTCGGATGGACAGCCGCGGACGAGCGGCGTCGCGAGACGCGGTCGCTGTCATGAGGGACTCCTGAGTCGGTTGTTGTCGACCGGCTGGACCGATCGTATGTTGTATCGCGCTGTTGTCTCTGCCTTGCCCGAGCCGACGGTCGATTGTGTTTGGGCCTGTTCATCCTAGACGCCGCGAGTCGCGTGGACAGGGTGAGCAGGACCTGAGGCGTCCGGCGTCAGGGCGAGTCGTTGTCATCGACCTCGAAACACAGTAGTGCCGGCTCGGGATCGGCAAAAGATGTCGATTACTTTTTGGTGATAACCTGCGGTAATCGCGCGAGTGGGGGCGTCCTGTGCATTATCCGATCAAACTTCATCAGATTCGGGCCTTCGTCGAAGTCTCCCGTCGCGGCAGCATCCGGGCGGCGGCGCGTGAGCTGGGGCTGTCCCAGCCGGGCCTGACCAAGGCCATTCGGGAACTGGAGGAGGGGCTGGGCGCGGCGCTGCTGGTGCGCACTTCCCGGGGCGTGACGCTGACCGACTCCGGGCGGGCCTTCGATCAACACGCCCATCTGATCATCGAAGAGCTGCGCCGGGCGCGGGAAAACGTGGAGCAGTTGAACGGGGTGCTGCGCGGGCAGATCGTGATGGGGGCGTCGGCCACGGTGGCACGCACGCTGCTACCTCAAGTGGTCGGGCGCTTCCGGCGGGAGCTGCCCAATGTCAGGTTGCGGGTGATCGAGGGGCAGCTGTCGTCGATGGTGGCGGGACTGCGCGATGGCGAGCTGGATTTCTCGATCAATACGCTCTCCAGCGGCGTGCTCGATAGCGATCTCGAGGCGCTACCGCTGTTTTCGACGCCTTTCGTCGTGGTTCTGAGACGGGATCACCCCAAGGCCGGCGCCCGCCGGTTGAAGGAGTTAATCGACTGCGACTGGGTGCTGCCGACGGCGCGCAGCGGCTATTACGCCGATCTTGCCGACACCCTGGAACGTCACGGCTTCTCGCGTGACCAGGTCAGCGTGGTGTGCGACTCCTTCACCACCTCGCTCAACCTGATCCAGCACAGCGAGATGGTCGGCGCCTTTGCCGCGCAGATGACCGCCCAGCACGGCATGGGCGAACTGATGGAGCTGACCCTGGACGACTCGCTGCCGCTGGCGACCTTCCACATGATCAAGCGCCGCGGGGTGCCGCTGACACCGGTGGCAGCGCGACTGGCCAAGCTGTTCGAGTACGAGAGCCGGGGGGCGGAGTGATGCTCGCCGGCTTCTCCCTCGGATTATGCCGACTTGCCCGCGGACACCACGGGCGACGGCGCCATCGGCTCCTCCTCGACGTCTTCGAGGCGGTCGGTGCGCCGCAATACCGGAAAGCGCCACATCCACAGCCCGACGATCGCCAGCGTTCCTACCGAGCCGATGACCGCTGCCGGCACGGTGCCGAACCAGGAAGCGGTGACACCGGACTCGAACTCGCCGAGTTCGTTGGAGGCACCGATGAACAGCATGTTGACGGCGTTGACCCGGCCGCGCATCTCGTCGGGCGTGGCGAGCTGCAGCAGCGTCAGACGCACGTAGACGCTGATCATGTCGGCGGCACCGGCGATCAGCAGGGCGCCGAACGAGAGCCAGAACCAGTGCGAGAGCGCGAACACGAGATTGGCGATGCCGAACACCGCCACCGCGGCAAACATGATCAGCCCGGCGTGTCGCTTGATCGCCCTGACGCCGAGATAGAGCCCCATCAGGAAGGCGCCGATGGCAATCGAGCTGCGCAGCGCGCCGAGGCCCTCCGGGCCGACGTGAAGGATTTCGTGGGCGTAGACCGGCAGCAGCGCGACGATCCCCCCGAACAGCACGGCGAACAGGTCCAGCGAGATGACGCCCAGGATGACCGGCTTGTTGCGGATGTAGTGGATCCCGGCGGTGAAGCGCTGCCAGGCGGTATCGTCGGTCTGGACCCGTTCGAACGCGTAACGCACCGGCACGCCGGCCAACGCCAGTTGGGCAATGACGAAGCAGCCGAGGTTGACGCCATAGGTGAGCGTCGGGCCGAAGGCGTAGAGCAGACCGCCGAGCATGGGCCCGCCGATGACGCCTATCTTCATGATCGATGAGTTGACGGCAATCGCCTTGCCCAGCTGGTCACGCGGCACGATCTGCGGCAGCAGGCTCTGCAGCGTCGGCCCGGTGAAGGCTCGGGCGGCACCGAACAGCACCAGCACCGCGTAGAAAGGCGCTGCCGAATCGGGCTGGTGGAGCGAGAGCAGGATCAGCAACACGCTGCAGAGCGCTTGGGCGGCCCAGCTGAGTTGCAGGATCCGCTTGCGATCGAAGCGGTCGACCACGTCGCCGGCGGGCAGCAGCAGAACGATCATCGGCAGGAACTGGGCCAGGCCCACATAGCCCAGTGTCAGCGGATCGTGGGTAATGTCGTAGACCTGCCATGCCACCACGATCGCCTGGATCTGCATGGCAAAGACCGCGCAGAGGCGCGAGGCAAGAAAGGGGACGAAACCGGGCTGACGATTAACGGGATTGTCGGCGATGTCTGCGGGCATGGTGTCCTGGGCGTGAGGCAGGGGAGGCGGGTTAGCGTGCTAATGGCTCAGCATACGCCGTTTCCTGCCAAAAAGCCGCTGACACTCCATTGCCCGGTCGCGACAGGCGTGACTTCGATACCGGTTCGTATCGTCAGACGGCCATTTTGGATAACGCCAGGTAATGACGAAGGCAGGCGTTGCCCCAAAGCGGCGCGATAGCCCTTTTTCAGCCGCTTTTTCGACTTCTTTTGGCGCAGGGCCGGGCGTATAGTGCGCTCGCTTCCGGCTGTCGCGATCGCTTCCTCCCGCTGCCGGCCGATCTGAATTTCAGGCTCGAGGTCCAAGGTTTTATGTCTCGGCAGTTACTCTCCATGGCGCTGGCACCCCTGCTCGGCCTTTTCATCCTGGGCATCGGCAACGGCTTTCTGGCGTCGCTGATCACCCTGCGTCTGGACGCGGCGGGAGAGTCGGTCACTACCATCGGCTGGGTCTCGGCCGCCTACTACATCGGGCTGGCGATCGGCGCGCTGTTCAACGATCGGCTATTGCTGCGGATCGGCCACATTCGTGCCTACGCCTGCTTTGCGTCGCTGGTGGCTGTCACCGTGCTGCTGCAGGGGCTGTGGCTCAACGCGCCGCTGTGGTTCACGCTGCGCCTGATCGGCGGGTGGGCGACACTGGGTGTCTATCTGGTCATCGAAAGCTGGTTGCTGACCGCGGCGGATACCCGCGTACGCGGCCGTCTGCTGGCGCTCTACATGATCGCGCTCTACGGCGCCGGGGTCATCGGGCAGTTGCTGCTGGGCGTGGCGGACCGCGCCGGTGCCAGCCAGCCGTTCATGGTCATCGCCATGCTGGCGTCGCTGTCGGTGTTGCCGCTGGGCATGATCCCGCGGGTCTCTCCGCTCATCGAGCACGCCGAGCCGCTGTCGCCGTGGCGGTTGATCACGGTGACGCCGACCGGGGTAATGGGCTGCTTCGGTTCCGGTCTGGCAGTGTCGGCCATCTATAGTCTGCTGCCGCTCTATCTTCAGCGCAGTGGTTTCGAGGTGCAGCAGATCGGCGAGATGATGGCGATCGTGATTCTTGGTGGGATGCTGCTGCAGTATCCCATCGGGCGCTGGTCGGACCGACACGACCGTCAGATCGTGCTGATCATGATCGGCGTGGTGCTGGCGGTACTGTGTGGCGGCGTGATCCTGCTGCCCAACCTGCCGGGATTGCTCGCGGCGATGCTGTTCCTGGTGGGCGGCGGGGTGTTCGCGATCTATCCGGTGGCGGTGAGCCACGCCGCCGACCGCGCCCCGGCCGGCGCGCTGGTGCGGATGAGTCAGGGGCTGTTGCTGATCAACGCCCTGGGCGCCACCCTCAGCCCGCCGCTGATCACGCCACTGATGATTCATGTCGGCAATGTCGGGCTGTTCGTGGCGCTGGCCGGGCTGGGCGTGGCGCTGGTGGTCTTCTTCGTCTGGCGCCGGAGCCGGCGCCCGGCGCCGGTCCCGGTGGCACCGTTCACCTCGAATCCCCAACAGTCGGTGGTGGGGGCCGAACTCAGCGTGACCGACGAACTGGTGCAGGGAGCGATCGAGCACGAGCACCAGGAGGATCTGTCGCAGGTGGTTCCTGACGTGGAGACGGCGCTGCCGGACGATGTCGTGGCAGCCGATGGCCACAACGATCAGGTTACTACCGCCTCGGCGAGCGAGCGGTAGGCCACTCGGCGTCGGGCCTGGATACCGGGTTGCCGGGCGCCTAGCGCGCCGGGTCGATCACGCCGCCCAGCGACGCGTTGCGGCGAAACCAGCCGGCGATACTGAGCCGGGGCTGCCGGGTCGGGAGCACTTCGTGGGGGATCCTGTCGGATAGAAAACAGGCGAAAGTGCCCGCTTGCGGCTGAACGCGTGCCACTTCGCGATCGGTCTCCTGCGCATCGTAGAGCACCATCTCGCCGCCGCCGTCCGCCGGCCACTCCGGATTGAGGTACAACACCGTGGAGATGACGCGGTTGGCCCGGCCCCGAAAGCTGTCGTAATGCTTGCGGTAGAACGCTCCCGGTGGATAGAGGGCGAAGTGGGCCTCGAACTCGAACAGTCCGGCGTAAAGGGCGACGTTGATCTGTTGCTGGAGTTCGCTCATCAGCGTCAGGTAGCGACGCTGGGCCAGGCTCTCCCGATCCAGCCAGTGGATCGCGTCGCCACGGATGTCGCGTCGCAGCGTGCGCTCGTCGCCGCGGCCGATGGCCGCCTCCTGAAGTGCCTGGCGCTGGTGCAGTCGCTCCATGTCATCCCGCAGTCCCTGGCACAGGCCCGGGTCGAGAAACCCTTCACCGACATACCAGCCGCACTCCACCAGGCCGTCGATCAAGGTGACCAACTGGGCGTTGTCCCAGAAGGCGTCGTGGGCGTCGTTGGGTGTCATGGATGACTCACTCGGCAAGCTAGGGCCTGTTCACAGTATACGCCGCGAGGCGTTGTTACGAGCCAAGCGCTCGCACCCGCCACAACCCCTGGCTCGCGTCCAGCCTCGCGAGAAAACCGGCTCCGTCGCGGCGCGTGGATAGCGTGCACAGGCCCTAGCTCGAACGATCGGGGCGCGCGGCAACGGAGCGACGGCGCTGGGGGTGATAGCGCAATTCGCCCTGGGCGGGCTTGCGATCCAGGGCGATGTCGCATTCGAAGCCGACGGCCAGCAGCTCGACCAGCATCATGGCGGACAGCCCCCAGATCGTGCGGCCCTCGAACGGGTAGCTGGGAACGTACCAGGATTGATCGTCGACCGGGATCACATCGGTGTGGCTGCGACAGTCATCGAGGAAGTGGCGTAGCGGCACCTCGAAGATCGCCTCGATCTCGCCCGGTTCCGCCACCAGCGGCAGGTCCGGCGCGATCACGCCGACGAAGGGGGTCACGCGCAGGCCGTAGAGCGAGAAGACGTCGCTGAGCCGACCGATGATCTCGACCCGCTCCGGCGCGAGTGCAATCTCCTCCCGGGTTTCCCGCAGAGCGGTGGTGAGTAGGTCGCTGTCCTCGGGCTCCCGCTTGCCCCCCGGAAAGGCGACCTGGCCGGCATGCTGGGCGAGGTGGGCGGTGCGCTGCGTGAACAGCAACGTGGGCTCGGCTCGGGCGACGATCGGCAGCAGGACCGCTGCCTGGGGATGAACACCGCTTAAGCGACTTGGGCGATGTGCTTGCAGGCGCTCGCGGAGTTTCTCTAACATGCGCTTTCGACTCCCTGTTGGCAGGCGCGCCGGCCGGCGCTGTCTGGCGTTCCCGCGAGGCGCCGTCGTTCGGGGCTCCCCCCGCTCGATGACCTCCGAATTCGAGGCGCTATGAACTACTGTAGCCACTGCGGTCACACCGTGCGTTTTGCGATTCCCGATGGCGACGATCGTCCGCGATTCCTGTGCGATGCCTGCGGCACCGTCCATTACCAGAATCCGCGCATCGTGGCCGGCACGCTGCCGGTGGCCGGTGAGCGCATCCTGCTGTGTCGCCGGGCCATTTCGCCGCGCAAGGGGTTCTGGACGCTGCCGGCGGGTTTCATGGAAAACGCCGAAACCGTGGAGCAGGCGGCGCTGCGTGAGACCCGCGAGGAGGCCTGCGCCATCGTCGCCGAGCCGACACTGTATACGCTGATCAGCCTGCCGCACATCAATCAGGTCTACATGATTTTTCTGGGCGATCTCGATGGCGATTTCGCGGCCGGGCCGGAGAGCCTTGAAGTCGAACTGTTCGAGGAGACGCAGATCCCCTGGGACGAACTCGCTTTCCCGACCATCGAGCGCACGCTGCGCCACTTCTTCGACGATCGGCGACGAGGTACCTTCGAACTGCATCTTAGCCAGATCGGCCGGGAAGAGCGGGAGCGTTACTTCGGTTCCGCCTAGCGCCCGCGCTCAGGCCTCGGGCAGCGAGGCCAACGAACTCAGCGGCCACACGTCGTAGGCGGGCTCCTCGTAGGGGTGTGACTCGACCAGCGCGGCGACCGCCGCGCGGATGCGATGATCCTCGCAGACCAGTTCGACCCGATACTCCTCGACCGTTTCCAGCGCGCCCGTCTTCCCGATGTGGGGAGTGGCGCCTTCCAGCGGACGAAACTGGCCCTCTCCCCGGACCTGGAAACAGCACGCCTCGTAATCGCCGATTCTTCCGGCGCCGCTGGCGAACACCGCCGACTTGACGCTTTCCAGGTGGGACTCGGGAACGAAGAACGCCAGCTTGTACATGAGGGTCGTCTAATCCGGTTTGTGCCGTGACGGTGGGCCGCGTGCGGCGATGATGGCATAATGCCCTGCGCTCCGACAGTGGTCAGGCGCGCCCCTGATCTCCGGGGGGGCGGCCTGTTGCGCTCTGTCTGAAAAATGCCTGCGCTCGCCCATACGGCGTTAAAAATTGACGCAAAATGCTCATTTACACCTCGTAAACTCCGCTTTTTCGTCAATTTTTGCCTTGTCTGGCCATCGCTCGCCGATTTTTCAGACAGAGCTTGGGAACGCACCGTCCGAAATGAATCGTGCCGATCGGAAACCTTGGCGATGTGGAAATGGGTCATTGTGGTATTGGTTGTCATGCTGGGGCTGATGCAGTACCGGCTGTGGTTCGGCGAGGGCGGCATTCGGGAGTTCAATGATATTCAGGCTCGCGCCGATACGCTGGAAGGGACCACCGATACGCTCAAGGCGCGCAATGACCGCCTTGCCGCCGAAGTCGTCGATCTCAAGAACGGCCTCGATGCCATCGAGGAGCGCGCCCGCAGCGACATCGGCATGGTTCGGCAGGACGAGCAGTTCTTCTGGGTGCCCGGTGTCGACAGCCCCGGCAACGGCCCCGCCGCCAGCACGGGGGTAGTGCAGCCATGACGCTATGGTTGATCGTGCCCGCCGCCGGCCGCGGCCAGCGCATGCAGGCCGACCGTCCCAAGCAGTACCTTACCCTGCAGGGGAGAAGTGTGCTGGCGCGAACGCTGGAACGCCTGCATCAGGCCTTTCCCGAGGCCGTGCTGCGCCTCTGTTTGGATCCCGACGACGAGTACTTCGACGCCGAAGACGTGCCGTTCGACCGCTGGCTGCGTGTCGGTGGCGGCGACGAACGCGCCGATACGGTGGCGCGCGCGCTGACCACCCTGGCCGAGGAAGCCGCCGACGACGACTGGGTCATGGTGCACGATGCGGCGCGACCCTGCGTGCGGATCGAGGATCTACGTGCCCTGCAGGGGGCGCTCGAGGACGAGGCGATCGGGGCGCTGCTGGCCACGCCGGCGGCCGATACCATGAAGCGCGCCGATGCGTGGGGCCGTATCAGTCACACCGAGCCCCGTGATGGCTTGTGGCATGCGTTGACGCCGCAGGTCTTTCGCTTCGATCTGCTGCGCCAGGCGCTGGACGCCGCCCGGGCGACCGGGGTCAAGGTAACCGACGAAGCCTCCGCGATCGAGGCGCTGGGCCTGGCGCCGCGGCTCGTTACCGGCAGCCGCGACAATCTCAAGATCACGCATCCCGAGGATCTGGCCATGGCCGCGCGAATTCTGGCGCTGCAGGCCGAGACCTCGGCGGACGCACTCGACCAGGGAGTCGAAGCATGAGTTTCAGAATCGGCCACGGCTTCGATGTGCACCGTTTCGGCGACGGCGATCATCTGATGATCGGCGGCGTTCGCGTGCCCTTCGATCACGGTTTCGTCGCCCACTCGGATGGCGACGTGCTGCTGCACGCGATCAGCGATGCGCTGTTGGGTGCCTGCGCGTTGGGCGACATCGGACGTCACTTCCCGGATACCGATCCGGCCTGGAAGGGTGCCGACAGCCGGGCGCTGCTGCGGCACGTCGTCGGGCTGGTTCGTGAGGCCGGCTACCGAGTCGGCAATCTCGACGCCACGCTGATGGCCCAGGCACCGCGGATGGCCGAATGGATTCCGCGTATGCGCGAAGCGATCGCTGCCGATGTGGGAATCGAGCTGGGGGCGGTCAACGTCAAGGCGACGACCACCGAACGTCTCGGCTTCACCGGGCGCGGTGAGGGGATTGCGGCGGAAGCGGTGGTGCTGCTGGTCGCGGACGCCAAATGAGTGACCCGGTGTCGTCATCGATCGCTTGGCCGCCAGCCTGGCACTACCTGGCGGGAGCGCCCGCGACGGCTGGCGACTACCGCCAGAGCCCGGAAGAGTTCCAGGTCGAGGAGGTGTTCGATTTCATTCCGGAGGGGCAGGGCGAGCACTGGTGGTTGTGGGTGGAAAAGCGCGGCATGACGACGCCTGACCTGGCCCGACTGCTTGCCCGGGCCGTCGACATTCCGGTGCGGGACGTCGGGTTCAGCGGTCTCAAGGATCGCGACGCGGTGACGCGGCAGTGGTTCTCGTTAGCGCTACCGGGACGCGAACCGCCGCCGGACTGGGAGGCAGGGCTCGTCGAGCGAGGTGTCACCTGCCTCCAGGCAGTCCGGCACCCGCGCAAGCTGAAGCGCGGCGTGCACCGGGCCAACCGCTTCCGGTTGAGGATCGGCGGAGAGGCCAGTGTGTCGTCGGCTACCCACGAGCGCTGGGACCGGCTGGTACAGCTAGGCGTACCCAACTATTTCGGCCCCCAGCGCTTCGGCCCGGAGGGGCGTAATCTTTTTCGCGCCCGGCAACTGCTGGCCCGAGGCTGGCGCAAGCGGCAGGACCCGCACGGGCTACTGCTTTCCACGGCCCGGAGCTATCTTTTCAACAGTGTACTGTCGGCGCGGGTCGCCGATGGTACCTGGTGCGTGCCTCAGCCCGGCGACGTCCTCAACCTGGAAGGCACCGCGAGTCGCTTCGCTGCGACGGAGATCGACGACGCGCTGCTCGCGAGGGCGGAAGCTGGCGATCTGCACCCGACGGGCCCACTCTGGGGACGGGGTCGGCTGGAGAGCCTGGGCGAGGTGGCCGAGCGGGAAATCCGCATCGCCGCCGGCTGCCCCGACCTGGCCGAGGGGCTGGTGCAGGCGGGGGTGAACCATGAGCGGCGACCGCTACGGCTGCGGCTCAAGGAGCCCGAGTGGCAGACGGATGGCGACGCCGCCTGGCTCTCGTTCTCGCTGCCACGAGGTGCCTTCGCCACGTCGGTGCTCAGGGAGCTGTTCCGGCATCCGACCCTGGTCTGACCCACCGGCCCGACGCTCGAGGAGGAAGGAGAAGAGATGCGCAGACTATTGCTATCCAACGACGATGGGGTGCATGCACCGGGGCTGAAAGCGCTGGCGCTGGCGCTCGAGGGGCACTCGCGACTGCGGGTCGTGGCGCCCGATCGCGACATGAGCGGTGCCAGCAATTCGCTGACGCTGACACGGCCGCTGGCGTTGACCGCAATGGACTCCGGGTTCTATAGCGTCGACGGCACGCCCGCGGACTGCGTCTATCTCGGCGTCAACGGGGTGTGGGACGAGAAGCCCGACCTGGTGATCTCCGGGATCAATCATGGCGGCAACCTGGGCGACGATGTGCTCTATTCCGGAACCGTTGCCGCCGCCATGGAGGGGCGCAACCTAGGGATGGCCGCCATCGCGATCTCGCTTTGCGGGCAGCGCCATTTCGAGACCGCCGGCCGGGTGGCGGCCAGCCTCGTCGGTGCGGCGGAGAACCTCTCGCTGCCGCCGCGCAGCCTGCTCAACGTCAACGTGCCGGACCTGCCGTGGAGCGAAGTCCGGGGATTCCGCGTGACTCGGCTGGGATACCGGGGGCCGGCCTCCCAGCCGATTCACATCAAGGATCCACGTGGGCGCGATCGCTACTGGATCGCCGCGGTCTCCGAAAACGCCGATGATGGCCCGGACACCGACTTCGCGGCGATCGAGGCGGGTTTCGTCTCGATCACGCCACTGCAGACCGATCTAACCCGTCACGAGACGCTGAACGATGTACAGGGCTGGCTTGATGGATTGTCACACGCCTGAGGAACTCAGCGGTGTCGGCATGACATCGCAACGAACTCGCAATCGCATGGTCGAACGTCTGTCGATCGGCGGGATCCGTCACTCGGGGGTACTGGAGGTGATGGCGGCGGAACCCCGCCACCTGTTTCTCGACGAGGCGCTGGCGCATCGTGCCTATGAGGATACGTCGCTGCCACTGGGGCTGGGGCAGACCCTGTCCCAGCCCTGGGTCGTCGCCCGGATGAGCGAACTGGTGGCGCTGGCCGAGCCGCAGCGCGTGCTGGAGATCGGCACGGGGTCCGGTTACCAGACCTTGATTCTGTCGCGCCTGGTCAAGAGCGTCTGGAGCGTCGAGCGTATCGCCGCGTTACAGGCCCGCGCCCGCCAGCGGCTGACGCGGCTCGGCGCGCATAACGTCAATCTGCGCCATGCCGACGGCGGCATGGGGTGGCCGCAGGCGGCGCCGTTCGACGTCATCCTGTTGACGGCCTGCGCCAGCGAGCTGCCGCAGGCGTTGCTGTCCCAGTTGCGCGACGGCGGCATCCTGATCGCGCCGCTGGCGGACGCGGAGGGACGGCAGTGGCTGACCCGGGTGCGTCGGCGTGGCCTGGCGTTCGATCATCAGCGTCTCGAAGAGGTGCGTTTCGTACCATTGCTTGAGGGAGTCATTCGTTGAAACGCATCGCGAAAATCGTATTGAAGGGGATGGGGATGGGCGCCGCGGATGCCGTTCCGGGCGTTTCCGGCGGGACCATCGCGTTGATCGTGGGGATCTACGAGGAGCTGATCGAGACCATCAGGCGTTTCGGTCCGGGGGCCTTCGGCGTCTGGCGCGAGCGGGGTCTTGCCGGCCTGGTCTCCTATCTCAACCTGCGTTTTCTGATCCCGCTGGTGCTGGGGATCGGTATCAGTCTGGTGACGATCGCGCACCTGGTGACCTGGCTGATGGCCCATCATCAACTGTTGCTCAATGCTTTCTTCTTCGGGTTGGTGCTGGCGTCGGCCTGGGTGGTGATGCGTCAGGTCGGCCATTGGCGCTGGCGCTATCTGCTCCCGGTGATGCTGGGTCTCGTGCTGGCCGCGTTCCTGCCGCGTCTGCTGCCCGACATGAGCCAGGCTGGCGATGCGACGCTGTTCGTGGCCGGCGCGATCGCCATCAGCGCCATGCTGCTGCCCGGCGTGTCGGGCAGCTTCCTGCTGCTGGTGATGGGGCTCTACGGCACCGTGATGAACGGCATCAAGAGCTTCGACCTCGGGCTCATCGCGATCTTCGGTGCCGGTTGTCTGCTCGGCTTGTTCACCTTCTCCCGTCTACTGTCCTGGTTGTTGCGCCACCACCATGCCATGACGCTGATGACGATCGTCGGTTTCATCCTGGGTTCGTTGCCGCAGTTGTGGCCCTGGCGGCAGATCGCCAGCTATCGCATGGCCGCCGACGGACAGCAGGTGGCCCTTGCCTACCATTACCTGGCTCCGGCGGACTACGCCGCCGTCACCGGGCAGCCCTCCCAGGGGTTGCTGGCAGCGGCATTGATCCTCCTCGGTATCGTGGTGGTAATCTGCCTGGGAGAGCGTAGAGAGGTCACGACCTGACGCGTGTCGTCATCACCTCCGGATTTCTCGTTCCGAAAAAGGACTTCATCTCATGAGTAAGCGTCGCACTGCACTGTTACTGGGGCTCGTACCGCTCGTCGCCGTCGGCTTGAGTGCCTGCACCACCTCGAGCGGACGGCCACAGGTCCAGGACCTCTCCATCAGTCGTAACAGCGAGACACCCTCGACCTATACGGTGAAGAGCGGCGACACCATCTACGGGATCGCCTGGCAGAATCGTGTCGACTTCCGCGACCTGGCTCAACTCAACGGCATCTCCCCTCCCTACCGCCTGGAGCCGGGTCAGCAACTGAGGTTGCAGTCCGGGGCGAGTGTCGCCGGTGGGCAAGCCATTGCCAGCAGCGGTTCCAGCCGGGGCGGAGTAACGGCCACCGGGCTAGGTGCCGCAAACGGCAACGGGGCCCAGAGCGCCTCTGGCGACGATAATCCCTCCTGGCTGCTGCCGTCCGACGGTGGTAGCGGCAGTGCCGCTGGCGGGCAGGTCGCAGGGCAGGGCAGCGGACAGGCGGCGAGCGGCGGCTCGTCTCCCGGACCTGTCTACGCCCAGAGTGGCGCTGCCGATGGCGCTCGCAACGACACTTCATCCGCGAACGCGGCCCAGGGCGGCTCAGCTGCCAGCGCGGGAGATCGCGGTACCAGTGCCGGCGGTCAGGCGGCGGGCGCGGCAGGGGGCGTTGCCTCCACCGCCGGGAAGAGTGACACCGGATCGTCATCTTCTTCTGCTTCACTCGGTGGTGGTAGCACGAAAACGGCCACTGGCGCGGACGCCGGCACGGAAGTCGCCGGCGAACCGAGCGGTGCCCCGGATCGTTCCGACAGGACTTACAAGCCGGTCGAGAACGTGCCTTGGCAGTGGCCGGCAAACGGGCGACTGGTGGGCAAGTTCGATGACGATTCGAACATCACTCCCGGCATTGATATTGCCGGACAAAAGGGGCAACCTGTCAAAGCAGCCGGACCAGGGATTGTGGTGTATGCCGGCGACGGCGTGCGGGGATATGGCAATCTCATCATCCTCAAGCACAATGATCGCTTCTTGAGCGCTTACGCACACAACGACTCGTTGAAGGTAAAAGAGAACGATGTCGTTGAGGCCGGAGAGACGATAGCTACCATGGGGCAGACGGATGCTGACCAGGTCCAGCTACATTTCGAGGTTCGCGTGAACGGACAACCTCAAGACCCACTCAAATACCTGCCTGCGCGCTGATCCTGCATTGGCGCCTCCAGACTGCGGTGCGGAAACCCGACACGTCGTTCGTTTCCGCGCCTGGCCTGGGTTGCTGTGGAGAGACCAACCCGAAACCGTTATTCATGGACGCATCCGAACAGCCACGCTCGACCTAGCTCGGTAGAGTGGATGTCGGGGCGCCGCTGGCGCCGGAAAGAGAGTCCCAGATAGCGGGACCATGGCCTCTTCGTCAGGGAAGTTAACAAGACTGCAAGGAATACGCGGTCGCCATGGCGCGCTGTCGTCGTGGCGAGGTACTCAGGAAGCCAAGATTGGGGGTAGTGGACATGAGCATGCTTGAACGGGAAATTCAGGATGTTGAGCTCGACGATGTCGATACCGCGGAGGTCGATAGCGATAACACGGGTCGCAAGGATGATGAAGATGCCTTCGAAAAGGCGTTGAACCGTGAAGAGAACTCCTACCACCACAGCCTCGATGCGACACAGATCTATCTCAACGAGATCGGCTTTTCGCCGCTGCTGACCCCGCAGGAAGAAGTGCATTACGGCCGTCTCGCCCAGAAAGGGGATCCGGCCGGGCGCCAGCGCATGATCGAATCCAACCTGCGCCTGGTGGTCAAGATTGCCCGACGTTACCTGAACCGTGGGTTGTCGCTTCTCGATCTGATCGAGGAGGGTAACCTGGGACTGATTCGCGCCGTGGAGAAGTTCGATCCTGAGCGCGGTTTTCGCTTCTCGACCTACGCCACCTGGTGGATTCGCCAGACCATCGAGCGGGCCTTGATGAACCAGACGCGCACGATTCGTCTGCCGATTCATGTGGTCAAGGAGCTCAATATCTATCTGCGGGCCGCCCGCGAATTGACCCAGAAGCTCGATCACGAGGCCACGGCCGAGGAGATCGCCGAGTTTCTCGACAAGCCGGTCAGCACCGTCAAGCGCATGCTGGGGCTCAACGAGCGCGTCTCCTCGGTCGACTACCCCATGGGCGCCGAGAGCGACAAGCCACTGATCGATACGCTGGCCGACGAGAACGAGGTCGGCCCGGAGTCCAATCTGGTCGATGACGACGTCAAGCAGCACGTCGACGAGTGGCTGGTCGAGTTGAGCGACAAGCAGCGGGAAGTCGTGCTGAGACGCTTCGGCCTGCGGGGGCACGAAGCCGCCACGCTCGAGGAGGTCGGCGAGGAGATCGGACTGACGCGAGAGCGTGTGCGCCAGATTCAGGTCGAGGCGCTCAAGAAGCTGCGCCGGATGCTGGAAAAGCAGGGGTTGTCGATGGACTCGATTTTCGAGTGAGGCGACCGCTGCGGTGCATTCCGAGCGGAAATGGTCGTGAACGCCGATCGGGCTATTGATCCGGTCGCATACATGCGGCATTGTATGTAAACCTCGAGCCGAGGCGTCAGCAGAGTGCTGGCGCCTCGGTCGTTTGTTGTATGGTTCCGGATGACGTCGACACCTCTCGGCGTCTCGAGTCCGCCAGAAAACAGCCATGATTTGGGTAGCTGGGCGATGCCGAGAGTGGTTCCGGCTGGTGCACGCCGGCATGGACTCGCGTGGTCGGCTTGGTGTCGTCTTCAGTGCCCAACGATAGGAAATGTCCCGATGTCGCCTCTCATTTCGTTGCCGTCGCGCTCCCCCCTGCGACATGCCATTTCGCTGCTGGTCGTGGCAGCGTTCGCTCCCGCGGCTCACGCGGCGGATCTGTTGACCATCACGCAGGACGCGCTGGAGCATTCGGCGACATTGAACTCGTCACGCTCGACGTTCAAGAGCACCGAAGCCGGGCAGGACGTGGAGCGGGGCGATCTGCTGCCCCAGATCAGCGCCACCGGTAGCGTCTATCGCTACAATTCGCTGGAAAGCCAGAGCTATGCCGGCGCCAGTGTTAGCCAGGGCGGCGCGGTGGGGAGTGGCACGAGCTCCTCCGAAGACTACAACGGCACCAGCCTGGGCGTGAACGTGACGCAGGCGCTGTTCGACGCCACCAACTGGTACGAATACCAGCAGAGCAAGAAGCAGGTTGGCCAGCAGGCGCTGCAGTTGGAGATCGATCAACAGCAGTTGCTGTATGACGTCTCCGAGGCGTATTTCGAGATTCTGCGCGCCAAGGAAGTCCTGGACGCGCGTCAAGCCCAGGAGAAGGCGATCGGTCGCCAGCTCGAACAAGCCAATGAGCAGTTCAACGTTGGCCTGGTGGCGATCACCGATGTCAACGAAGCCAAGGCCGCCTTCGATTCGGCCCGAGCCCAGCGCATCGCTGCCAAGAACGACCTGCAGGTGAGTTTCGAGACGCTGGAGCGCCTGACCGGGCAGCAGTACGCCAGTATCGCCAGCCTGGACGACGAATTGCCCATTCAACCGCCTGCGCCGGCCAATCGCGACGATTGGGTCGACATGGCCCTGTTGAGCAGCCCCTCCATCCAGTACGCCCAGGCCGCGGTCGATTTGGCCAAGTCTGGCGTCGATATCGCCCGGTCCGGCCATCTGCCGACACTGGATGCCTTCGCGGACTACTCCTACTCGGATAACGATCGCGATGAGCTGCGGGGCCACAACGAGGATGTCCAGGTCGGCGTGCAGGCCAATCTCCCGATCTATACCGGCGGTTCCACCAGTGCCTCGGTGCGGCAGAACACCTACTCCCTGGAAGCGACGCAGTACGATTTCGAGGATCAGCGTCGCTTCACGACGCAGCAGGTTCGCTCGCTGTTCACTCAGGTGAGTAACGACGTCGAGTCGGTCGATGCGCAACGCGAGGCCATCGTCTCCAGTCGCAGCGCGCTGGAAGCGACCCGCGCCGGCTACGAGGTCGGGACGCGCAACATCGTCGACGTGCTGGATGCGGAGCAGTCGCTTTACGAATCGATCTCCGACTATGCCGATGCCCGCTATACCTACGTCACGGATCTGCTCCAACTGAGGCAGCAGGCTGGCGTGCTCAGTCTCGAGGTGATTCGCGGCACCAATCGCTGGCTGAGTGACAGCAAACCTGTGTCGCTGACATCGGTCGACGATGGCGACATGTCGGCGGTGGACGATATCGGCAAGCGCCCCACGCCGCCATCCATGCCCTGATACTCCCGCCGTCAGGAAATCCGGGTTCGACGCCGCTGCCACGGCAGCGGCGTCGCCGTTCCGGACGTCGCTATCCGAAGCAGTTTGCTGCCGCGCGCGTTCCCGAACGCGGTAAAATGGCGAGACTCAGCCGGTGGTAGGTGCCGGTTTTCGTCTGCTTGTCCCGAAGGAATCGTCATGGCCCGGCCCCTCATCGCCGACATCGATCTCGGTGCGTTGTGCCACAACTACGCCGTCGCCCGCGAGCTTGCGCCTCACAGCCAGGCCATGGCGGTGATCAAGGCCAATGCCTATGGCCATGGAGCCGTGGCCTGCGCCAAGGCGCTGGCGGCAGTGGCGCCGGCGTTTGCCGTGGCGTCGCTGGAAGAAGCCGAGAGTCTGCGTGACAGCGGCATCGTGCAGCCAATACTGCTGCTGGAAGGCATCTTCGACGCCGACGAACTGGCACGTGTCGAGGCGCTGGGACTCTGGCAGGTGGTGCATAGCGACTGGCAACTGAATGCCGTGTTGAACTACTCTCCCGCGCGGCCCCAGACTGTGTGGCTGAAGCTCGATTCGGGGATGCATCGGCTCGGTTTCGACCCGGCCGCATTTCTCGATCGCTGGGCCAAACTGCAGGCCGCCCGCGATCGTGTCCAGAACCTCCATCTGATCAGCCATTTCGCCAGTGCCGACCAGGACGATCCGTCCCAGTTCGAGCGTCAGCGGCAGACCATCGAATCCGTGAGCCAGCAGTTGGCTGCACCGTTGTGCATTGCCAACTCACCCGCGACGCTGGCCAAGCCCAGTACGCATGGCCAATGGAATCGGCCCGGTATCATGCTCTACGGCAGCAATCCGCTCGAGGGCACATTGCCGGGCGGCCTGACGCTTAGGCCGGTGATGACACTGCGATCGCGTCTGATCGCCGTCCAGACGTTGCCGAAGGGAGAGCCGGTGGGGTATGGCGGTCGGTGGTGCACCTCTCGGCCGGCGCGGATCGGCGTCGTCGCCGCCGGTTATGGCGACGGCTATGACCGGCATGCCGCCGATGGCACGCCCGTGCTGGTCGATGGACAGCGCTGTCCGCTGGTCGGGCGTGTTTCCATGGATATGCTGACAGTGGACATCAGCCATCTGCCCGACGCCGGAGTGGGCAGCGAAGTGGTGTTGTGGGGCCGGGGTCTCGGTGTCGACGAGGTTGCCAGGCATTGCGACACCATCGGCTACACCCTGCTCACCGGCGTGCTGCCGCGCGTGCCGCGGCGGTATCTGGCGCCCTGACGCCACACCTTTTCGCTACACTGGCCGGCATCTACAAAGAATCGGAAGGGACATGCCAAAGAAAGTCTATCCTGCCAACCACGCCCATCCTCGTTACTGGGGTGCCTGGCTCGGCATCGGGTTGATGCGGGCGGGCGCGCTGCTGCCCTGGCGCCTCAAGCTGGCGCTGGGTCGAGGCATCGGATTGCTGAGCTGGAAGCTCGCCAAGCGGCGTCGCCATATCACCGACACCAATCTGGCGCTCTGTTTCCCTGAGCTCGACGATCGACAACGCGCGGAGCTGGTCAGGAAGACCTTCGTCGCCAACGGGATCGGCATCCTCGAGACGGCGACCGGCTGGTGCCGCGACCCCGAACACCTGCGCCACCGCGTGACCTTTCGCGGTACCGAGCACATGGAGCGCGCCATGGCGCAGGGAAAGGGCGCGCTGATCATCGGGATTCATTTCTCCACGCTCGATTTGGGTGGCGCGCTGCACTCACTGTTCTTCCCCGCCGACGTGGTTTATCGGCCCCATGACAACCCGGTTTTCGAGGACTTCATGACGCGTGCGCGGCGCGGAATCTTCGGTGCGGCCATCGATCGCCACGATCTTCGTGGCGTGGTCCGCAGGATCAAGTCGGGTCACGCGGTCTGGTATTCGCCGGATCAGGACTTTGGCCGCGAGGCGAGCGTGTTCGCGCCTTTCTTCGGCGTCCCCGCCGCCTCGATCAAGCTGACCGCCAAGATCGCCCGAATGACCGGCGCGCCGGTAATGCCGCTGATGTTTCATCGCAATCCGGACAACCGTACCTACACCCTGGAATACCTGCCGCCCCTGAAAGACTTCCCCAGTGGAGACGATGTGGCCGATGCGGCACAGGTCAACGCCTTCATCGAGCAGGCGATTCGTCGTCATCCAGAGCAGTATCTCTGGCTGCATCGACGATTCAAGACGCGCCCGCCGGGCGATAGTTCATTCTATTGAACGGGTTATTGCACGCGGAACTTGACGAAAGTGCGGCGAGCGACAAGGCTTAGACTGTCCTCATGGAACGAGAGGGCGGTTTGCCGAAAAGGCGAGAAAGCCGGATCGGCAAGTCCAACAGGCCAGCACAGGAAGAGTTGCCATGCTTAGCTACGCCGTGATTTTTCTTATCGTCGCCATCATTGCCGGAGTCTTGGGGTTCGGGGGTATTGCCGGTGCCGCCGCGACGATCGCCAAAGTGTTGTTCGTGATTTTCCTGATTCTCTTCGTCGTTTCGCTGATCCGGGGAAGAGGGCGCTGAGACTCGCCACGGGCGAGCGTCATCGTCACCAACAAATACCCCGCCTGGATGGCGGGGTATTTGCGTATTGGGTCGGCAGCGTGAAACGGTTTGTCTTTCAGGCGTCGATGCGCTTGTATTTCATTCGCTTCGGCGTGTCATTGCCCACTCGCTTGTGGTAATCCGCTTCATAGTCGGTGTAGTTCCCCTCGAAGAAGACCACCTTCGAATCTCCCTCGTACGCCAGGATATGCGTCGCGATGCGGTCGAGGAACCAGCGGTCGTGTGAGATGACCAGCGCGCAGCCAGGGAAGGCCAGCAAGGCTTCTTCCAGTGCCCGCAGCGTCTCGATGTCGAGATCGTTGGACGGCTCATCCAGCAGCAGGACGTTGGCCGCCTGCTTGAGCGTCTGCGCCAACTGAAGGCGGCCTCGTTCGCCGCCCGAGAGATCGCTCAAGCGCTTCTGCTGGTCGGTGCCCTTGAAGTTGAAGCGGCCGACATAGGCGCGGGAAGAGACCTCGTAGCCATTGATATTGAGGATGTCCTGGCCATCGGAAACCGCTTCCCACACCGTCTGGGTATTGTCGAAGTGATCGCGTAGCTGTTCGACATAGGCGACGTCGACGGTATCGCCGAGCACGACTTCGCCGCCATCGGGTTGCTCCGTGCCGGCGATCAGCTTGAACAGCGTCGACTTGCCCGCCCCGTTACCGCCGACGATGCCGACGATGGCGCCGGTCGGTACCTGGAAGGAGAGGTTGTCGAACAGCATCTTCTCGTCGAAGCGCTTGCTGACGTCGTGGAACTCGATGACCTTGTCGCCGAGCCGCGGCCCCGGCGGAATGTAGATCTCGTTGGTCTCGTTACGCTTCTGGTAGTCCCCGGACTGCAGCTCCTCGAAGCGGTTGAGACGCGCCTTGCTCTTGGCCTGGCGACCCTTGGCATTCTGGCGGACCCACTCCAGCTCCTGCTTGATCGCGCGCTGGCGCCCGGCTTCCTGCTTGGCTTCCTGCTCGAGCCGTTTCTCCTTGGACTCGAGCCACTGGGAGTAGTTGCCTTCGAAGGGAATGCCGTGGCCGCGGTCGAGTTCCAGGATCCAGCCGGCGACGTTGTCGAGAAAGTAACGATCGTGAGTGATTGCGACGACCGTGCCGGGGTAGTCGTGGAGGAAGCGCTCGAGCCAGGCCACCGATTCGGCGTCGAGGTGGTTGGTCGGTTCGTCGAGCAGCAGCATGTCGGGGCTGGACAACAGCAGGCGGCACAGTGCCACGCGGCGGCGCTCGCCTCCGGAGAGGTTGGCGACGCTCGCCTCCCACGGCGGAAGGCGCAGCGCTTCGGCGGCCACTTCCAGCTTGCGCTCGATATTGTGGGCGTCGGCTGCCTCGATGATATTCTCCAGCCGGGCCTGCTCGGCGGCCAGGGCGTCGAAGTCGGCATCCGGCTCGGCATAGGCGGCATAGACCGCTTCGAGCTGCTCCTGGGCTTTCTTGACTTCGCCAAGCGCCTCTTCGACGATCTCGCGGACGTTCTTGTCATCGTCCAGCGCCGGCTCCTGTGGCAGGTAACCGATGTTGAGCCCTGGCATCGGGCGCGCTTCGCCGTTGTGTTCGGTGTCGACGCCGGCCATGATGCGCAGCAGCGTCGATTTCCCCGAGCCGTTGAGGCCGAGCACGCCGATCTTGGCGCCGGGGAAGAAGGATAGCGAGATGTCTTTGAGGATCTCGCGCTTCGGGGGGACGACCTTGCCCACCCGGTTCATGGTGTAAACGTATTGCGCCATGGAAATCCGGTTATGTGTCGCGGTGGATAGAAACAGCGAGTCAGCGCTGGAGCGCCCGTCGGCCGGGCGCGGCCTGGATGAAGAAGGGTAAACCAGTCATGCCGACAATGCGAACGGGCGCCGAAGCGCCCGTCGGATGACACCGGGTCGGAGACCGTCTACTCCTCCTCGTCGCCGTATTCGTCGTACCAGTCGTCTTCGATGGCACGTTTCAGGCGGCGCTCTTCCAGCAGCGCCTCGACCTGTCGTCGCGCGCGCAATGTGTCGGCCTTGCTGCTGCGGGGACGTTCGAACTGCTCGTCGTTGATGGCTTCGGAAAAATCCTGATCGTCGATATATTCCTCACGGCTCATATTTTGGCCCTCCCGTGAAATCGCATCTCAGTGACGCTTCGGGCTATATATCGTCGAAAGCCAATCGGTACAAGACTTTCCTGGTTAAAAAAAACTATCGCCGCGAGAGGCGGCGATAAGAGCTGCGTCGAGTGGTGCGGTCACGCCGTATCTGGCTCGGCCTTCAGCGTCTCGAGCTCCTGCAGCGCCTCTGCGAGATTGGTGACATCCTTCTGCACGCCGATGAAGTAGGTGAGCTGATCTTCGTCGTCGTAGACCGGCGTGATCGACAGCTCGTTCCAGAACGGACTGCCGTCCTTGCGATAATTGCGCAGCACTTCCCGACAGGACTTGCCCTCACGCAGGGCCGTGCGAACCCGGTCGATGGCCGGCTGGTCACGATCGCCATTCTGGAGGAAGCGACAGTCGCGATAGAGGATCTCGTCGATGCTGTAGCCCGTCAGGCGCTCGAAGCCTTCATTGGCGTAGATCAGAATGTTCTCGTCGCCTTCCTGTTCGGCCACTACGATGCCGTCATCCGAGGCGTTGACGATGCGCTCCAATAGAGCCGGGCTGATCATGGGGGGGCGTTTGTTGGTACTGGCCATCCTTGCCTCCAGACTGGGCATTCGACGGATTGTAGGGACGATACGATCGATAATGATGCCACGGTGCCGTGGGATTACAACGCTTTACGAGCGGGGCTCCGACTCGACCTCGGCAAGGGCGTGGGAGCTCAAGGCGGCCGCGATGGCCAGCGCCGCGAGGACCAGCAACAGGCCCGCGCTGCCCAGCCATTGGGCGAATGCGCCCAGAAGCAGGCCGACGACGAGCATCAGGATACCGGTAAAGGTATTCGAGAAGGCGACATAGAGCGCGCGGGTGTCGCTGTCCGCGAGATCCACGACATAGGTCTTGCGCCCCAGGCGAATGCCGGCGTGGGCAATCATCAACAAACCATAGACCACGGCATATGGCCACACGCTGGTGCGTACGGACTCGGGCAGCCATACGCAGGCGGCGCCGGCGAGACAGCACGCGGCCGCTCCGATGGCGCTGTCGCGCATCACCCGGCGACTGGAACGGTCCGCCAGCCGGCCCCAGATCGGGCCGGCGATCATGCTTGCGCCCCCGGAGGTCAGGATCAGGATGCCGAGGCTGGCCAGGTCGGTGCCGCTGTTCTGCTGTCCGAGCAGGGCAAGATAGGGGAGCGCGAGGGCGCTGGACAGCAACAGTGCGCGCGAGAGATTGAAATGCAGGAAGCGGCGATCGCGCCGCATCAGGGCAATACCTTGCTTGACGCTGTCCCAGGCGTTGGCACCGCCCTCGGTGGCGCCCGGGGCTTCGTGAATCAGGGCGGCACACAGTGCGTTCAAGCCCCACCCCAAGGCGGCGGCGAACAGCAGAATGGCCAGTGCCAGGGTGCCCGGCTGATTGCCGAGGAGAATCAGGACGGCACCGACGAGCAGTGTCAGGGCGCCGGCGACGCTGGCGCTCCACCCCATCAACGTCCCCCGACGCTGCTTGGCGATGGTCTTGCCGAGAACGTCCTTGGTGGCGACCGAAGAGAGCCCGCGCCCCAGCGACAGCCCGGTCAGGGCGATCAGCACCAGTGCACCGCCCCAGCCGCCCTGGCCGAACAGTGCCAGCAGCGTCAGGCAGAGGGCGCCAATGGCCTGGATGACACCGCCGGCGACCCACACCCACTTGCGAATGGGGCGCAGCCGGATGTAGCCGGCGATCAGCAATTGCGGCAGCAGCGCGCCCGCCTCGCGGATCGGGACCAGCAATCCCACCATCCAGACCGGTGCTCCGATGGCGCCCATCAGCCAGGGCAGTATCAGGCGGGCGTTGGAGAGTTCGTCCGCCAGCTTGTTGCCGAGGGCGGCGACGAGGTGGCGGAAGAAGTTGCCGGGCTGCTCCTGGCAGGCTTCGTCGGAGATGTCGCGACACATTCGGCTGTCTTCGTCGCCGGTGACGCGCTCGAAGAGGCGGGTGAGGCTGGTTTCTTTGACTGACATGAAAACGTTCCCTGTTTTTTTATGGCGAGCTACGAGCTACGAGCTACGAGCTACGAGCTACGAGCTACGAGCTACGAGCTACGAGCTACGAGCTACGACAGAAGACGACGCCGATCCCTTGGATTGAGTGCGAGCGGGGTTCGGACGCATGATGGTGGGCCTCGATACCGTCCGCTGGAAGGAGACAAAGATTCATGGCTCGCATTCGAATTCATTATTGTACGCAATGCCAGTGGCTGCTGCGCGCCGGCTGGTATGCCCAGGAGCTGCTGCAGACCTTTGGCGAAGATCTCGATCAGGTGGCGTTGGCACCCAGTCATGGCGGGCACTTCGAGGTGCTCTACGACGACGAGACGCTATGGGAGCGCAAGCGCGACGGCGGTTTCCCCGATATCAAGGAGCTGAAGCGCCGGGTCCGTGACCGCCTGGATCCCGGACGCGACCTGGGGCATACCGATAGAGATAAAGCCTGAAGCTGGAAGAGCGGCGCTGCGCGCCTGGAAGTGGGAAGAGCAAGCAAGGCCAATCCCCTGAGCTTGTGGCAGTATCGTTGATTGCATCCTCTCTTCCAGCTTCCAGCTACCACCAGTGCTTGCGCTTGAGCAGCCACATCACCCAGCCGCCCACGAGAGCGGTAATCGCCAGAAAGACCACGAAGCCGTAGGGACTGTTGGCGCCGGGTATGCCACCCACGTTGATCCCGAGAAGCCCGGTCAGGAAGCTGAGTGGCAAGAACACGGTGGTGACGATCGCCAGCATGTACATGCGCTGATTGAGGCGTTCGTTGTGTTCGCTGAAGAGCTGTTCCTGCAGGATCAAGGCGCGCTCCTGCATGGCGTGAAAATCTTCCACATAGCGGGATAACTGGTTGGCGCTTTCGCGGATCGATACCTTGGTGTCCTCGTCGTACCAGCTGGGGCCGTGGGCAATCTGGTCCAGGCAGTCACGCTGCGGCCCCATGAAGCGCCGCAGCGTGATCAGCGACCGGCGTAGGCGGGAGAGGTCGTCGGGATCGATCTCCCGGTCGCTGAGCTGGTCTTCCTCGAGTTCCCCCAAGCGGTCGTCGAGCTGGTGCGCGACATCACCGACCTTGTCCACCAAGGCTTCCGTCAACCAGGCCAGCAGGTCCGAGATCGACAGCGCGCCGCTGCCGTCGTCGATCCGCTCGCGCACGTCGCCGACGGATTTCAGCGGGCGACGGCGCAGGGTTATCAGACGGTTCGGGGCACTCCAGATACGCAGCGATATGAGATCCTCGGGCGCGGCACCGGGGTTGAGATTGATCCCGCGCAGGGTGCTGACGGCACCATTACGGAACTTGGCGACGCGCGGCCGGGTATCTTCCTCCAGCAGGGCCTCGATCGGTGCCTCGTCGAGTCCGGCGATCTCCTCCAGGTAGGTATGGACATCCTCGTGGCGGAAATCGAGATGCATCCAGAGCGGCCGCTCGGGGTCGACCCAGGCCTCTCGAAGCTGACGGACACTGAGCAGCGTACCGCCGCCCTTGCCGTCGAGCTGGTAGGCGGCGACCAAAGCCGTCTCCGTTTCCATTACTCAGCCTCCTTGCCGGTCCTGCTCGCGATGCATCATGTCGCGAGCGTTTTCAATATGTTAACGATAGCAGGCCGAGACGTCATCGCCAGCGGTTCGGTCGGGCTTGACCCGCGCGCGCGACACCCGAGGTCGATGCGCCATCAGCCGGCCGCGTTGGTCGATGGCGTCAGCATTGGTTCCAGTTTCGACCAGACGTTGTCGAGAATAATGGGTTGGGCCTCGGCGGTGGGGTGGATGCCGTCATCCTGCAGCATGGTGTCGAGATCGACGCCCTCGAGCAGGAATGGCAACAGGGGGACCTGGTAGTCGTGAGCCAGTTGGGTGAACACGTCACGGAAAGCGTCTGTATAGGCGGGACCGTAATTGGGGGGTACCTCGATGCCGAGCAGCAGAACCTTGGCGTTCTCCTTCTGGCTGCGCTCGATCATCTTCGCCAGGTTGACCTGCATCTGCTGGGGGGAAAGTCCGCGCAGCCCATCATTGCCGCCGAGCTCCAGCAGAACGATATCGGGATGATATTGTCCGAGAACTTCGGGAAGCCGTGCCGAGCCACCCGATGTCGTCTCGCCACTGATGCTGGCATTGACGACTTCATGCTCACTACCCAACCGCTTTTCCAGCAGAGTGACCCATCCGGCCTGTGGATCGATGCCATAGGCTGCGCTCAAGCTGTCGCCCATCACCAGGATGGTGTCGGCGCGGGCTGCGCCCGGCGTCAGCGATAGCACGGCAACACACAATAACAGTGCGCCACCCGCACAGCGCCTTGCCAGCTTGGCGATAGGCATCTTGCTACCAAACACAGGGAAACCAGGCACCATGTCTCACTCCTCCGACCATGAACGAAAGCGAATTCTACACGCCAGCCAGCTCGCCAAACGGGTAACAAGTGGAGAACGAGAGCTGGTTATTCTCGAATCGCTGACGCTGGATGTCGACTGCGGTGAGAGTGTAGCCATCGTGGGAAGTTCCGGCGCCGGTAAATCCACTCTGCTGGGTCTGCTGGCGGGGCTCGACGCACCCAGCTCGGGAGAGCTCCAGATGTTCGGCCAGTCGCTGAGCGACCTGGACGAGGATGGACGCGCAGCTCTCCGCGCCGGCCGTGTCGGTTTCGTCTTTCAGAACTTCCAGTTATTACCCACGCTTACTGCCTTGGAAAACGTTATGTTGCCGCTGGAACTGTCGCCTCGGCAAGACGTGGCGGCCAAAAGTCGTCAGTGGCTCGAGCGTGTCGGGCTGGGCGAGCGTCTCGATCACCTGCCCAAGCAGCTCTCCGGCGGCGAGCAGCAACGGGTGGCGGTGGCGCGCGCGTTCGTGGCCGATCCCGATCTGGTCTTCGCCGACGAGCCCACCGGCAATCTCGACGAGGCGACGGGTAGTCGCATCATCGATCTGCTCTTCGACCTCAATCGCGAATCCGGGACAACCCTGATCCTCGTCACCCACGACATGGCGCTGGCGACGCGGTGCGACCGCTGCCTCCGGCTCGAGGGCGGTGCGCTGACGGCGATCGAGCAGCGGCGAGGAGTCGAGGCATGAAGCTGATCGCGCTCTCGCTCAAGGGGCTCAGGCGCGACCTGCGTGCCGCCGATGTCCGGGCGCTGTTCGTCGCGTTGGCCCTGGCCGTGGCGGCCACCACCATGATCGGTTTCTTTCTCGACCGTCTCGACCGGGGCCTGACGCGACAGGCGGGGCAACTGCTCGGCGGTGATCTGGTGCTGGAGCAGGGGCGGGCATTCGACGATGAGCTTCGCCAAGAGCTTCGTCGTGCCGGGCTCGAGCTGAGCGACCAGGTCGACCTGGTGTCGATGGTGAGCCAGGGGGATGCCTTCCAGCCGGCGGGTCTCAAGGTGGTGGATGACCACTATCCGCTCTACGGCAAGGTTCGGGTCGATCGGGGCAGTGGCGTCGAAGGCGTTGATCACGGCCCGGCGCCGGGCAGCGCGTGGATCGCACCCAGGCTGGCGCAACTGCTGGATGCGGGCATTGGTGATCGTGTCCAGGTCGGGGCACTGTCGTTGACCATCACCGGCCTGATCGATCGTGAACCTGACCAGCAGGCCGGGTTCGCCGGGCTGACACCGCGCATCATGCTCAACATCCAGGACCTCGAGGCGACGGAGCTGGTCAGGCCCGGTTCGCGAATCGAGTACGAGCTGCTGGCCGCCGGGCCGCCAGCCGCCATCGACGGACTCGCCGCGCGACTCGAAGCGCTGCGCGAAGCCGGGGTCGAGATCCGAGACGTGCGGGTGGACAGGCCCAGTCTGGGACGCTCCCTAGACCGGGCGCAGAAGTATCTGAGCCTGGCAGGGCTGGCGGCGGTTCTGCTTGCCGGGGTGGCCGTGGCCATGGCCACGCGGCGCTATGTCGATCGCCATCTCGATACCGCGGCGCTGCTGCGCTGCTTCGGTGCCTCGCAACGGCAACTGGGCCAGCTCTTCGCCTGGCAACTGGCATGGCTGGGCCTCGTCGCGGCGGTGGTGGGGGCCTTGCTGGGGCTGGCGGGGCAGGCGGTGCTGCTGGCACTGTTGACCCGCTTTCTGCCGCTGGAACTGCCGCCGCCGGGCGGAATGCCCTGGCTGATGGGCGTTCTGACGGCCCTCGCGGTGCTGGTGGGCTTCGCCGGACCGACGCTACTGAGGCTGAAGCGTGTCAGTGCGCTCAAGGTGCTGCGGCGCGAGCTCGACCCGATTCCGGCCGCCGGGTGGCTGGTCGTGGCGTTCGCGAGTCTCGTGTTCGGTGCCCTGCTGTGGCTCTACTCCGGCGACCCGGTGCTGGCGCTGGGCATTCTGCTGGGCGGCCTGGTAGCGCTGGTCGTACTGTGGGGGGTGGGGCAGGCGATGTTGCAACTGCTGCTCGCCGTGCTGGCTCGCTTGCCACAAGGGGGGCAAAAGGGGCGGGCCTGGCAACTGGGCGGACGTCAGTTGGCGCGCCGGCGCACGGCCAGCCTGGGGCAACTGCTGGCTTTTTCCGTCACCTTCGCGGCGATGGCGATCATCGCGCTGGTCAGAGGTGACCTGCTCACTACCTGGCAGGCCCAACTGCCGGTCGATACCCCCAACTACTTCGCGATCAATATCCAGCCGCAGGAGCGGGCCGGGGTCGAAACGCTGATCGAGGACGCTGCCGACAGCGCCAGCGGCCTGTACCCGATGGTGCGCGGGCGCCTGACCGCCATCGACGGTGAGCCGCCGGCGCAGCGGGTGCCCGAAGAGTCCCGCAACGACGGCGCACTTCGCCGCGACCTCAACCTGACCTGGCGCGCCGCACTGCCCGAGGGTAACCGGATCACCGAGGGCCGGTGGTTCGACACCGACGTGGCGTCGGGCGATGGTACCGTGCCGATCTCGGTCGAGGAGGAGCTGGCCGGGCGGCTGGGCCTGTCCCTGGGTGACGAGATGACCTTCACCATCGGCAGTGACAGCATCACGGGCCGAATCACCAGTCTGCGCCATCTGGACTGGGAGAGCTTTCAGCCCAATTTCTTCATCATCTTTCCTCCCGGGGCGCTGGAGGGTTTAGGTCACAGCTATATCACCTCCTTCCACCTTCCCGACGGCGGCAACCAAATGCTGGGTGAGATGGTGCAGCGATATCCCGGCGTGTCGGTGCTCAATGTCGAGGCGTTGCTGGAACAGGTCCGTGGCATCCTCGGCCAGGTGACCCGAGCCATCGAGTTCGTGCTGGGCTTCGTGCTGCTGGCCGGGGTCAGCGTCCTCTACGCGGCGTTGACCGCCAGTCGCCCGGCACGCGCCCACGAAGGCGCGCTGCTGAGGGTGTTCGGTGCCGGTAACCGGACGCTGTCTCGCATGCAGTTGGCCGAATTCGCCTTGCTCGGTCTTGTCAGCGGCTTGCTGGGCGCCGCACTGGCGGAAGCGGCGGCGCTGGGCATCTATGGCTGGCTGGGGTTGGTGCCGAGAATGCACTGGCTGATGTGGGGGATCATGCCGCTATTGGGGGCGGCGCTGGTGGGCGGCGTCGGTTTTCTGCTCTCCCGGGGGACCCGCCGGCAGGCGCCGATGGCCAGCCTGCGATTGTTGGGAGAGACCTGATGGGGGGGCATGAAGCCACCGCAGGATAGCGAATGTGACGGGGGCGGGACGACGGACGACGCTCCCGGGCATGTTTTACCCAAGCTAAAGCCAAGGTGAGAAATTATGGTTCAGCGCATGACGGACTTTCATAGGAAAGGCCGTCAGCGCTGGGGTATCATTGCGCCCCACGCTGCACCTGAAAAGAGCCTGCGCTCGCCCATACAGCGTTGAAGATCGGTTCGAAAGGCGCGTTTACGCTCGTGTAAATTCCGCTTCCTCGCCGACTCCTGACTTGTCTGGGTTTCGCTCGCCGCCTTTTCAAACCGTGCGCTTACGATTTTGAGATCGAGCCGCCGGATGCCGGACTGGCGCCGCTGGTAGTTGAACCATCCCCGAGCCGAGGATTCCCGTCGATGTTCACCCGAGAGATGCAGATTGCCGGATTCGATGATGCCCTTTGGGACGCGATGCAGCAGGAAGTCGCGCGCCAGGAAGCCCATATCGAGCTGATCGCTTCCGAAAACTATGCCAGCCCGCGCGTGATGCAGGCGCAGGGCACGCAACTGACCAACAAGTACGCGGAAGGTTATCCCGGCAAGCGCTACTACGGCGGTTGCGAGCATGTCGACGTGGTCGAGCAGATGGCCATCGACTACGCCAAGGAGCTGTTCGGCGCGAGCTACGCCAATGTCCAGCCGCACTCCGGCTCGCAAGCCAACGGTGCGGTTTTCCAGGCGCTGGTCAAGCCGGGCGACACCGTGCTGGGCATGAGCCTGGATGCCGGTGGCCACCTGACCCACGGCGCCAAGCCGAGCTTTTCGGGCAAGCACTACAACGCGGTCCAGTACGGCATCGACGCCAGCGGTCGGATCGATTACGAGGAAGTCGCCAAGCTGGCCAAGGAACATCAGCCCAAGATGATCATCGCTGGCTTCTCGGCCTACTCCCAGATCATCGACTGGGCCAAGTTCCGCGAGATCGCCGACAGCGTGGGTGCCTTCCTGCTGGTCGACATGGCCCATGTCGCCGGCCTGGTCGCGGCAGGCGTCTATCCTAGCCCGCTGCCTCATGCCCACGTGGTCACCACCACCACGCACAAGACGCTGCGGGGCCCGCGCGGGGGCCTGATCCTGTCGGCCGAGAACGACGCCGAGATCGAGAAGAAGCTGCAGTCCGCCGTCTTCCCCGGCGGGCAGGGCGGGCCGCTGATGCACGTGATCGCGGCCAAGGCGATCTGCTTCAAGGAGGCGATGGACCCCGAGTTCAAGACCTACCAGCAGCAGGTGGTCAAGAACGCCCAGGCGATGGCCGGCGTCTTCATTGAGCGTGGCTACGAAGTGGTGTCCGGTGGTACCGAGGATCATCTCTTCCTGCTGTCGCTGGTCAAGCAGGGGCTGACCGGGAAGGATGCCGATGCGGCGCTGGGTCGTGCTCATATCACCGTCAACAAGAATGCGGTGCCGGACGACCCGCAGAGCCCGTTCGTGACGTCCGGCCTGCGTATCGGCACCCCCGCGGTGACCACACGCGGTTTCGGTGAGGCCGAGTGCCGCGATCTGGCCGGCTGGATCTGCGATATTCTCGATGCCATGCAGCAGGGCGACTCCAGCCAGGTCGAAGGCGAGGTCAAGACCAGGGTCGAGGCCGTCTGCTCCCGGCTCCCGGTCTATCGCTGATCGGCCCCGGCTTGCGGTTTACGATGCCCCTCCTCGGAGGGGCATTTTCGTTATGGCCATGGCCGCCCGACGGCGCGCGAAGACCCCAGATCTTGACCGCAGCGGTGGCGGGCCCGGGCAAAAGATGAGAAAAGGAGGGGTGAATGCGCTGCCGCAAAACGGGGGAGTGAGAGGGGAGTTCTTACAACTTTAGTCTTGTCTGTGACCATGGTCTAACAGCCACGCACATCCACTTGCTTGAAGCTATGTCGGACATAAGCGGCTGTGAGTTGAACATCGCAATGGCAGCAGACCCTCCAGCAACCTGCCCTTCCAGCGGGCCGAAGCCCGATATCGCCGAAGCGCTGGCCGAGGCCGTGTTTGGCGGGCGCTACGCGATCGGCGCCATGATCCCGCGGGAAGTCGATCTCTGCGAGCGCTTCGGTGTCAGCCGCAGCACCGTTCGCAGTGCGCTGCAGAAACTGGTCAACGCCGGCTTGCTGGTGCGTATTTCCGGACAGGGGACGCGGGTCTGCGAGCTGGCCTCCTGGCATCTTCTCGATCCCCAGGTCAGCGCCTGGATGGCACGCTACGCCCGGCCCAACCCACATCTCCAGCGGGAAGTCTTCGCCTTTCGCGTGGCGGTGGAGCCGTTCGTTGCCGGCCTGGCTGCCACCCATGCCACCGCCTCGGATCTGCTGGCCATCGAAACCGCCTACGAAGGCATGGCCCGCACGCTCGAGCGCGAGGACCTGCACTGGCAGGGAGAGAGCTACAACGCTTACGACGTGGCATTCCACGAGGCGATCTTCGCCGCTTCCCACAACCTGATCTGGGCGCAGATCAGTCATGTGCTCAAACCGGCCATCGCGCTGATCGTCGAGCGCTCCAACCAGAGCGCCACGCTGCACAGTGCCAAGGATCTCGCTGACAGCATGACGCGCCACCGGCGGGTGATGGAGGCGATCCGCCTGCGTCAGCCCCAGCAGGCAGCCGAAGCGGCGCTGTCGGTGCTCAAGCGTACCGGCCGTGACCTCGGCATGGAGGATCTGGTCGAGAATCCGCCGGCGATCGTGATGCCGTCATCGACCGGAGAGCGGTGACGGCGGTGCTCGAGCTACCGACCGCCCTGGCTGCGTCGCCCCGGCTGGCGTCGGCGGGGGCTGAATTGAACGAATCGCATTGCAGAAAAAGGTGAACCATGAAGATTACCCGCTTGAAGACCTGGCAGGTGCCGCCGCGCTGGTTGTTTCTCAAGATCGAGACCGACGAAGGCTGCTACGGCTGGGGCGAACCGGTGGTGGAGGGGCGCGCCGCCACGGTGGAGGCCGCCGTACACGAGCTCTCCGACTATCTGATCGGCCAGGACCCGCGCCGTATCGAGCACTTGTGGAACATCCTCTATCGCGCGGGGTTCTATCGTGGCGGGCCGATCCTGATGAGTGCCATCGCCGGTATCGACCAGGCGCTATGGGATCTCAAGGGCCGCGATCTCGGCGTGCCGGTGCACCAACTGCTGGGCGGAGCCTGTCGCGACAGGATGCGGATGTACGCCTGGACCGGGGGCGACAGGCCCAGCGATGTGGGCGCGGGCGCCAAGGCGCTGGTCGATAAAGGCTTTACCGCGTTCAAGATGAACGGCACCGCCGAGATGGCGATCGTCGACTCTCATGCCAAGGTGGACGAGGCGGTCGCCCGTGTCGCCGAGGCCCGCGACGCCGTGGGGCCGGATGTCGGTATCGGCATCGACTTCCACGGTCGCGTCCATCGCCCCATGGCCAAGGCGCTGCTGCGGGAGCTGGAACCGTATCATCCGATGTTCGTCGAGGAGCCGGTGCTGCCGGAACACCTGCCCAGCCTCAAGCATATCGCCGGCGGCCTCGGCTACCCCATCGCCACCGGGGAGCGGTTGCACACCCGCTACCAGTTTCGCGATCTGCTGGTCGAAGGCATGGTCGACATCGTCCAGCCCGATCTGTCCCACTGCGGCGGTATCAGCGAGGGCATGAAGATCGCCACGCTGGCCTCCTGCTTCGATGTGGCGCTGGCCCCTCACTGCCCGCTGGGACCGTTGACGTTGGCGGCTTCTCTACACGTCGATGCCGTCAGCCACAACGCCTTCATCCAGGAGCAGAGCATGGGCATCCACTACAATCGGGACAACGACGTGCTCGATTACCTGGTGGACAAGAACGCCCTGGCCATCGAGGACGGCTACTGTGCGATCCCTCAGGGCCCGGGGTTGGGGGTCGAGATCGACGAAGCGTTCGTCGAGGAGCGTTCCAAGGTCGGTCACCGCTGGCGTAACCCCGTCTGGACCCATGAAGATGGTTCCGTCGCGGAATGGTAACGGCACACTCGATAGCCGCCTGCGCGAGTGAATCGCCGTGTTGCCCGGTGCGCGAACTCCTCACATATACCCCATATGCTCCGGGTTCTGTGCGCCGGGCGCCTTGCGCTTCAGCTCGCTCGGCTGGCTCTCGAGCGCACCGTACTGGGCGCTCAGCCGTCTTTGTTCGCCGACGCAGAGCCTCCAGGAAAATGTGGTCCGGCTGGCTCTCGAGCGCTACATGCTGATGCTCTGCTGGCTGCGCTCCAACGCGCGGCCCTAGACTGGCCGAAACGAGGAGAGAGAAATGAACGAGACACGCAAATTCGCCCTGGAGGCGGCGCTGCGCGAACGGCCGTTGGTGGCGATCCTGCGCGGGATCACGCCGGAAGAGATCGACGCCGTGTTCGACGCGCTGGTGGCGGCGGGGTTCAAGCTGATCGAGATCCCGCTCAACTCCCCGCGGGCGTGGGACAGCATCGCCGCGATCGCCAGGCGCTGTCCGGACGATGTCGTGATCGGGGCGGGCACGGTGCTGGACCCGATGCACGCCGAGCGGCTGGCCGATCTCGATGCGCCGCTGTTGATCACACCCAATACCGACCCGGAGGTGATTCGGGCCGGTGTCGAGCACGGCCTGGCACCGATGATCGGCTGCATGACGCCAAGCGAGGCGCTGGCCGCGGCCAAGGCCGGGGCGACGGCGCTCAAGCTGTTCCCGGCGGCACGCCTGGGCACGGGCTACTTCAAGGATATCAGTGCGATCCTGCCCAAGGGCCTGCCGGTGCTGGCGGTCGGCGGCATCGACAAGAGCAACATGAGCGAGTGGCACGCCTTCGGGGTGGCCGGCTTCGGCTTCGGCAGCAACCTCTACAAGCCGGGACGCAAGGCGGCGGAAGTCGGCGAGATCGCGGCCGAGCTGGTCGCGGAGTGGCGTCGGCTGCTCGAAGTCGCGCACCACGCGGAGCAGATGGAACGCGAGGCGGACGCATGAGTGGCGAGGCACCGGCGCGCCTGATCGTCATCGACTGGGGAACCAGCAACTTCCGCGCCTTTCTGGTCGACACCGCCAGCGGCGAGGTGCTGGACAGCCGGCGGTCGGCCTCCGGCCTGCGCGCGCTGACTCAAAGCGAATTCCCCCACTACTGCGCGTCGCAGACCGACGACTGGCGGGAGGGCGGCGGCGCGGCTTCAGGCGCTAAGGGCGCGGCTTCGGGCGTTGAAGGCGCGGCTTTGGGTGCTGAAGGCGCGGCTTCGGGCGCTAAAAAAATCCCGGTCTACCTGGCCGGCATGGTCGGTTCCGCGCGGGGCTGGCACGAGGCGCCGCAGCTGGAACTCCCGGTCTCCGCCGCCGATCTGGCCCAGAACGTGGTCGCCGCGCCGGGCCTCGACAACGTCTGGATCGTGCCGGGGGTCAAGCAGGTGACCCCGGCCCACGTCGACGTGATGCGGGGGGAGGAGGTTCAGGCCTTTGGCGCCCTGGCGCTTGCTGGCGCGGACGGTGGCGACTGCTGCCTGCCGGGCACCCACAGCAAGTGGGCGCGCCTCGATGCCGGCCGCATGACGGCGTTTACCACCATGATGACCGGCGAGCTCTACCACGCGGTGCGTTTCCACACCCTGCCGGGAGAGCCGGCCCGTGAAGACGCGCCGTTCGACGAGGGCGCGTTTCGCCTCGGCGTTTCCCGCGCCGGCTGCCCCGGGGGCGTGATGCATGCTCTGTTCGAAGCCCGCAGCCGCCATCTCTACGCCGGGCTCGAATCGCCGCAGATCGGCAGCTTTCTTTCCGGCGTCTTGATCGGCGAGGAGGTAAGGGCCATGCAAGCGGCTCGTCGCGAACTCGACAAGGTGTATCTCGTCGGTGCCGACTCGCTGCGGCAGAGTTATACCCTGGCGCTGGAGGCCGCCGGGATCGCGGTCGAGGCGATCGATAGCGACCGTGCGACCCTGGCCGGCGTCATCGCGATCGCGGCAAGACACGCCCGCTACTGACACCCCCGTGTCGCGAGCCGCCAGTGCGCCAAAATGGTGCGCTGGCCCCCGCGCCCGTGGGCCGGCAGCACCGCCGAGGAGCCGTATCCGGCTCCCATGGCGCGAGCCGTCGTGTTTGGCATGATACGTGCTACCTTCACCTATACGACTGCCGACAAGCAGCCGATCGCGTACGACATGACGAGGTGATGCGATGCGGGTGAAGCCATGACACAGCCGACCTTGAACAAGCCACCGTTGCTGGTGTTCACCGATCTCGACGGGTCGTTGCTGGACCACGATACCTACGACTGGCAGCCTGCCGCTTCGTGGCTGCAGCGTCTCGAGCAGCGGGCGATCCCGGTCATCCCCACCACCAGCAAGACCCGTGCCGAACTGCTGGCACTCCGCCAGGAGCTGGGGCTGGAGCAGACACCCTTCATCGCCGAGAACGGCGCCGTAATCGGCCTGCCGCCAGCCTGGCAGCATGCGCGACTGGATCGTGACCCGGCCTCGCCGGACGGCCTGGTGGTCAAGACCCCGAGCATGGATGTCGACTTCATCCGACGCCGTCTGGATGTGGTGCGCGAGCGCCATGGCCTGCGCTTCCGCCGAATGGGGGAGATGGAGCTGGCCGAGGTTCGGGAGCTCACGGGGCTCAGTGCTGTCGCTGCCGAGCAGGCGATGAGTCGGGAAGGGAGCGAACCGCTGGTGTGGGAGGACGACGACACTAAACTGCAAGCTTTGCATGAGACCCTGCGCGTCGATGGCCTGCGCCTGACCCGAGGCGGCCGGTTCTGGCATGTCATGGGCGCGGTCGACAAGGGGCAGGCCGCCGAATGGCTGCTGGCCCGGTTCGAGTCGTTACGTGGCTATCGGCCGAGGACGCTGGGTCTCGGTGATGGGCCCAACGATCTGGCGCTGCTGTCGACGACGGACATGGCCGTCATCATTGCCGCCCATCATGGCCAGCCGATGACCCTGGAGAGTGCCCGGGTCTATCGAACGCAAGCGCGAGGACCGGCCGGTTGGTCGGAGGGTGTCGCGCATTGGCTGGCCCAGGAGCCGGGATGGGAGAGTGGCGAGCCGCAGTAGTCGAAGATATCGACCTGATGACAGGCGTCACGGATCGACGCCAAAACGACAATACGAAGAGGGTACTTCATGAGTGATTTTTATCAGAACGGTATCATTACCAATTTCCACAACCTGACGCGGCGCTCGGTGGAAGCCCTGGAGAACGATCTCAAACGGTTCTCCCGCACTCGGCCGATGGGGCTGATTCTGCCATCGCTCTACTCCGAGCTGGAGGGTCCGGCGCTCTCGCACATCGTCGACGAACTGTGCAAGGTGCCTTATCTCAGCGAAATCGTCATCGGTCTCGATCGCGCCGATCGCGAGCAGTTTCTCAAGGCACGGGAGTTTTTCTCGCGCCTGCCTCAGCACCACCGCATCCTGTGGAACGACGGCCCACGACTCCAGGCCCTCCAGCAGGAGCTGGCGCAGGAGAATCTGGCGCCCCTGGAGCCGGGCAAGGGCTGCAACGTCTGGTACTGCTCCGGTTACGTCCGCGCATCCGGCAAGGCCGAGGCGGTCGCGCTCCACGACTGCGATATCGTCACCTACGACCGCGGCCTCCTGGCGCGGTTGATCTACCCGGTGGCCAACCCGCGCTTCCACTACGAGTTCTGCAAGGGCTACTACTCCCGAATCGCCTCCGGCAAGCTCAACGGCCGGGTGGCGCGGTTGATGGTCACGCCGCTGATCCGGGCCTTCAAGATGATCTACGGGCCGCTGCCTTATCTCGACTATCTCGACAGCTACCGCTACCCGCTATCCGGCGAATTCTCCATGCGCGCCGACGTGCTCGACGGCATTCGCATTCCCAGCGACTGGGGCCTGGAGATCGGCGTGCTCTCCGAGGTTCACCGGAACTTCTCGACCAAGCGCCTGTGCCAGGTGGATATCGCCGACGCCTACGACCACAAGCATCAGCCGGTCTCCGAGGAGGACCCCAGCGGCGGGCTCAACCGGATGAGCATGGACATCGCCAAGGCGATGTATCGCAAACTGGCGACGCTCGGTGTGGAGATGAGCGTCGAGAGCTTCCGTACGGTCAAGGCCACCTACTATCGCGTGGCGCTGGACCTGATCGAGGCCTACGACCACGATGCCGCCATGAACGGGCTCAAACTGGACCGCCACAGTGAAGAGGCCGCCGTGGAGCTGTTCGCCGACAATATCATGCAGGCTGGCGCCGCCTTCTTCGAATCCCCGCGGGACAAGCCTTTCATTCCCAGCTGGAACCGGGTCCAGGCGGCGATTCCCGACCTCCAGGACCGGCTGTTCGAAGCGGTGGAGCTGGATAACGCAGGAGAGGTGTAGGCGGGATGCGTGCGCTTGCCGGGAGTTGGGCCACGGCCGGCGAGAGTCGAACCGACTCTCACCGGCCATCGCGGGAACCGCTCAGGGCTGGACCAGCCACAGGCTGCGGTAGGGCCGCAGGATGTCGCGCTCGTCGGGATGCGGGCTCCAGCGCTTGCCATCCTTGAGCACGTCGTACCACTCGCCACCGTTCAGCTCGTCGATCTCCAGCGGCTGGCGCGTGTCACTGATATTGTAGATCGCCAGCAGGCGGCGCCCGTTGGCGAGCGGTCCGCGTTCGATGGCGAAGATGCCGGGCGGCGTGTCGAGCACTCGCTGACCGGCTTCGGGATGAAAGCAGGGCTCGTTGGCGCGAATGTTGAGTCGTCGCTTCAGCGAGGTGAACGCCTCGCGGGTCGGCGTGCTGCGGCTGTCGATGAGTTCGTCGAGCTCCTCCTTGGGCCAGCGTCGACGGTTGATCGAGCGCAGTTTGCCACTGCGTTCCACGCCGCCGTGGTCGTTGAGGGTCGCGGTCAGGCTATGAAAATAGACGCCGGGTATCCCCTGCAGTGCCAGCATCAGGTTCTGGCTGCAGAGGAAGCGCTCGACCTGCCACGCATCGGCGCCGCGACGCGTCCCCTTCATTGCGTCGTAGTAGGTGATGTTGATCTCGTAGGGCGAGTCGCTACCGTCGGCGTTGGTCTTCATGCTGACGTAGCCGCCGAAGCGGTGCATCAGTTCGAGCATGATCTCCAGTTCGTGGGATGGCAGCAGACCCTCGAGGGCCCTGACGCCGATACCGTCGTGGCTGGCGGTGAAGTTGAAGTAGGTGCAGCCCGGTGGCAGCGTCGGCAGGCTGCGCGCCCAGTCGGCCAGCGTGGTGGCGTCTCCGCTGGTCAGCGTGTGTACCAGCAGAGGCGGCAGCGTGAACTGGTAGATCATGTGCGCTTCGTCGGGCATCGACGGCGATTCGTCGTCGTGGCCCTCGGCCTGAGGCTCCGGAGCCAGGCGTTCCAGACCGAAGTAGCTCATGTTCTCTTGATGTGGCACGTTGGTCTCGGTGATCAGCAGCGTTCCCGGTGCCATGAAGTCGAGAATCGCCCGCAGCAGGCGGACGATGGCGTGCGTCTGGGGCAGATGCACACAGGGGGTGCCAACCTCCTTCCACAGGTAGGTGATGGCGTCGAGGCGAATGATGCGCGCGCCCTGCTGGACGTAATAGAGCAGGATGCCGATGAATTCGAGCAGTACGTCCGGATTGGCGAAATTGAGGTCGATCTGGTCTTCGGAGAAGGTCGCCCACAGGTGGCGTGTTCCGCGACGTGTCGATACCGGCACCAGGAGAGGCGAATTGCGTGGCCGCGTGACCATGGAGAGATCCGTCTCCGGGTCCATCTCGATGAAGTAGTCGCGCCCCGGCTGCGTGCCCGAGAGGTAGTCGATGAACCAGAGTGAATCGCGCGAGACATGATTGATGACGAGATCGACCATCAAGTCCACTCGCGAGGCGAGCCGGCGGATATCCTGCCAGTCTCCGAGCTTGGGGTTCACCTCGCGATAATGGATCACCGAAAAGCCGTCGTCGCTGCTCCAGGGGAAGAACGGCAGGATATGCAGGCCACTGAACGTCCCGTTCAGACGAGTGGCGAGAAAGTCATCCATTACCTCGAGTGGCGGCCGTTCTCCATCGATGATGGTGTCGCCATAAGTGATCAGAATCTGATCGCGCTCACTCCAGGTGGGGCGTGGCAAGGTATCCAGTGCACTGCGTTGGTGCATCAGCAACGTCATCAGGCGTCGCATGATCTCGTCGCGGCGGGATCCATATACCTCTTCCAGGCGCGCGCTGGCGCGGGCCATGAAGGCTTCCTCGGAAAGGGCGGGATAATTCGCGGCACGACTGGGCATGGGCGATTCCTTGGTATCGGCGGTTGACGTACGCGGCCTGGGATTCAAGGCTTCGTTGTTAAGGATTGTCACAACATCCTTGCAGAAGATGGGCCAACATCAAAATCGCCAAGGTTTTTCCGCGTGTTTCCGCTATGTTGCCCAAACCGGTACACTCTGCTCTCTCATACGGCACCGTTACCGCATTCATCAACAAGAGGGGCGGTTACGCTCATCGCCCACGCTGACAGGTAGACCCCGACGATGCATTGCCCTTTCTGTGGTACGCACGATACCAAGGTGACCGACTCCCGGCTGGTGGCCGAGGGGGATCAGGTGCGGCGTCGTCGTCAGTGCGCGGAGTGTGGAGAGCGCTTCACGACCTATGAAACCGCCGAGCTGGTGATGCCGCGGGTGGTCAAGTCCGATGGCTCCCGCGAGAGCTTCGACGAGCAGAAGATGCGGGCGGGCATGGCGCGTGCGCTGGAGAAACGCCCCGTCAGCGTGGAGTCGTTCGAGGCAGCGGTGGAACGGATTCGCCAGCGGTTGCGCGCCAGAGGCGACCGGGAAGTGGAAGCGCGAGACGTGGGTGAAGAAGTCATGGAGACGCTGCAGCGTCTCGATCACGTGGCCTACATTCGTTTCGCTTCCGTCTACCGCCGTTTCCAGGATCTCGACGAATTTCGAGCCGAGATCGATCGGTTGTCCCAGGAGCCGAGTCTCTCGTCGGGTGACGAGGGCGGCCAGGGCTGAATCGGCGCCTGTTTTGTCGCTACCGTCCCCTCGCTTTCCCTCCTCCATCGAGCGAGCCCTCATGTCCTCATCTATTCTCGAACCCCTCTCCCAGGAATCCTGCATGGACCGGGCGATCCAGCTTGCCTGGCAGGGCCGCTACAGCTGTGATCCCAACCCACGGGTCGGCTGCGTGCTGGTCAAGGACGGCCGGATTGTCGGGGAGGGCTTTCACGTCCGGGCCGGCGAGCCTCACGCCGAGATCAACGCGCTGCGGACGGCCGGCGAGGCAGCTCGAGGAGCGACCGCCTTCGTCACCCTCGAGCCCTGTTCGCATACTGGCCGTACCGGACCTTGCAGCCTGGCCTTGATCGAGGCGGGCGTGACTCGGGTCGTCGCGGCAATGGAAGATCCCAACCCGCAGGTATCGGGTCGGGGCTTCGCGATGCTGCGCGATGCGGGCGTCGAAGTCGCCGTGGGGCTGCGGGAAGAGGCTGCCAGCCAGCTCAATCCCGGTTTCATCCGCCGCATGCGCGAAGGGTTGCCGAGGATCACGTTGAAGATGGCGATGAGTCTGGACGGCCGTACGGCGATGGCGGACGGGGAGTCCCAGTGGATCACCGGTCCGGCCGCGCGGCGCCAGGTTCAGCGACTGCGGGCCGAGTCCAGCGCGGTTCTGACCGGCGTCGAATCGATCATCTTCGACGACTCCCGGCTGACGGTGCGGGCCGAGCAACTCGGCCTGGACGACGCCGAATCCATCGCCCGTCGCCAGCCGTTGCGGGTGGTTTTGGACAGTCATCTGCGTATGCCGCTGGCCGCGGCATGCCTGAGCGAGCCCGGGCGAACGCTGGTGTTCACGGTTCAAACGGAGGCGAGCGAGCGGCGCCGCAGGCTCGAAGCCGCTGGCGCCGAGGTCGTGGTGATGCCCGCCAATGCCGAGGGGCGCGTGGAGTTCACCGCGCTGCTGCGTTATCTCGCCACCCAGGAAGCCTGCAACGAGGTGCTGGTCGAGACCGGTGCCACGCTGGCCGGCGCGCTGCTCGAGGCCGATTGTGTCGACCGGCTGGAACTGTTCATGGCGGCCACGCTGCTGGGCAGCGAGGCGCGGCCGCTATTCGCGCTGCCGGGGCTGGCGACGATGAGCCAGCAGCGGCGGCTGAAGATCGACGATATCCGGGCGCTGGGTGACGACTGGCGCATCTCGGCACACCCGCTCAGGGAGGGCTGAGTCTGGCGGAACGGGGGCGTCGGCAGTCGCGCGCTGTGTCACCAGCACCCGACAGTAGCGTCCGCGTCCCGCGACAGGTAGGCTGTGCCGCATCGACCCCTGGTGGTTTCAGTAGACGGCGGTTTCATTGGACGAATCATCAATGACGACAGCGCAATCGAATCAGTTGGCCGGCATCGATGTCCTGTTGGAAGAGATCCGGCAGGGCAGGATGGTCATCCTGATGGATGACGAGGATCGCGAGAACGAGGGCGACATCATCATGGCGGCCGAGTGTGTCGAGGCCAGCCACATCAATTTCATGGCCCGCCATGCTCGCGGCCTGATCTGCCAGCCGATGTCGAGATCACGCTGTCAGCAGTTGAAGCTGCCGCTGATGGTCAGCGACAACGGCTCCGGTTACGGCACCAAGTTCACCGTCTCCATCGAGGCCGCAAGGGGGGTCTCCACCGGCATCTCGGCGGCGGACCGCGCCCTGACGGTCCGGGCTGCGGCGGCCCGTGGCGCCAAGCCGGAAGACATCGTCCAGCCGGGGCATATCTTCCCGCTGATGGCGGAGCCGGGGGGCGTGCTTCGCCGTGCCGGCCACACCGAGGCGGCCTGCGATCTGGCCGCCATGGCCGGCTTCGAAGCGACGGGCGTGATCTGCGAGATCATGAACGACGACGGCACCATGGCTCGGCGGCCGGAACTGGAGCGGTTCGCGGCGGAGCACGACATCAAGATCGGTACCATTGCCGATCTGATCCACTATCGCATGCTCAACGAGCGCACCGTCGATGCCATCGAGCAGATGCCGGTGCAAACGGCCTTCGGCGACATGACCATGCATGTCTTCCACGACAACGTTCAGGACAGACACCACCTGGCGCTGGTCAAAGGGCAGCCCTCCCGGCACACGCCGACGACGGTGCGGGTGCATGGCGGCGATACCCTTCGCGATCTGCTGGCGCTGTGCCGGGCGGACAGCCACTGGACAGCCCACACGGCACTGGCCGAGATCGGCCGGGCGGAGTCGGGCGTGTTCGTGCTGCTGGATGATGCGCGCCCGCCAGGCGACTTCAAGCAGCAGCTCGACGACGTCCTGGGGCGGGGAGCGTCGCCGCGCAACAGTGCTACCGACGGGGCGGGGAATTTCCTCTCCATCGGCACCGGGGCGCAGATTCTGCGTCAGCTCGGTGTCGGCAAGATGCGACTGTTGAGTTCGCCGTGGCGCTTCTCGGCGCTCTCCGGCTTCGATCTGGAGGTGGTCGAGCTGGTCAGCGGCGACGCCTGACCGAGATTCGAGTCACCGTTAGTGTGAGCGTGGTATGACCGCGCGGCCATGGTAAGATGGCCGGCTTCGCGCGCCGAGCGCTAGGTTCTGGCGCCGGCCAATCAGTCTGTTTTTCGCGTTCAGGTTCAAGTGAATGACGAACCTGACGCAGTGTATCCGGAACCCGACAATGCAACCGATCGCGCAACTGGAAGGTCAGTTCACCGATGTCGATGGCCGTTACGCCATCGTCGTGGGCCGCTTCAATCACCATGTCGTCGACAGCCTCGTCGAGGGCGCCGTCGACAGCCTGACGCGGCACGGCATCAGTGAAGAGAACATCGAGCTGATCCACGTCCCCGGCGCCTGGGAGCTGCCGTTGGCGGTCAAGCGCGTGCTCCAGGTTTCCCGGCCCGACGCCGTCATCGCGCTGGGCGCGGTGATCCGTGGCGGCACGCCGCACTTCGAGTATGTCGCGGGCAACTGCAACTCATCGTTGAGCAGCCTGCAGCTCGAGTTCGCGACGCCCATCGCCAATGGCGTGCTGACGGTCAACTCGATCGACCAGGCCGTCGAGCGTGCTGGCACCAAGGCCGGCAACAAAGGCACCGAGGCGGCCATGGCAGCGATGGAAATGGTATCGCTGTTCAAGCGACTGGGAGGCGAGGCATGAGTTCACCGTCACGCCAGCCGACGCCGGCCCAGGAGTCCCGCCGCGCAGCCCGGGAGCTTGCCGTCCAGGGGCTCTATCAGTGGCAGATGACCGGCAAGTCGATCACGGCCGTCGAGGCCGAGTTCCGTTCCCAGATCGCCGACGAGGATCTCGAGGATCACGAGAACTGGCACAAGGTCATGGAAATTGCCGACAAGGCGCTGTTCCATGACCTGCTCCACAACACGGCCAACAACCGCGCGGAGCTCGACGCGGCGATCGCGCCGCTGCTCGATCGGCGTCTGGAGGATCTGGACCGCATCGAGCTGGCGATTCTGCGCCTCGGCACGTACGAGTTGTCCCGCCGTCCCGAGGTTCCCTACCGGGCCGTGATCAACGAAGGGGTGGAGCTGGCCAAGATATTCGGCGCCACCGACGGCCACAAATACGTCAACGGCATACTCGACAAGCTCGCCTCGCGGCTGCGGGGCGCCGAGGTCGCTGCACGCCGTCGTTGACATGAGTCGCACCTCCTTGAGCGAATTCGACCTGATCGCTCGCTACCTGTCGCGGCCCGCGGCAGCCGGGCGTAGCGATGTCGTCGTCGGCAACGGCGACGACTGCGCCGTGCTGGCGCTCTCCCCGGGGCAGCAGCTGGCGGTCAGCGTCGATACCTCGGTGGTCGATATCCATTTCCCCCATGACGCACCACCCGCCGCCATTGGCCATCGCGCCCTGGCCGTGGCCTTGAGCGATCTTGCCGCGATGGGCGCGAGAGCCCGCTGGTGCTGCCTGGCGCTGACGCTTCCCGCGGCCGATCCGGCGTGGCTCGAGGCCTTCGCCGACGGCTTCCGCGAACTGGCCGAACGCAGCGGCTGCGAACTGGTCGGCGGCGATGTCACTCGTGGTGCGCTGACGATCGGTGTGACGGTCCATGGCGAAGTCCCGGCCGGACAGGCGCTGCGGCGTCGCGGAGCCCGCGAGGGCGATCTGGTCGCGGTGACCGGCTATCCCGGGCGCGCGGCCGCAGGGCTTGCCCGCTGGCAGCAGGGTGAGCGCGACCCGAGGCATCCTCTGCTCGAGGCGTATCTGCGTCCCGAGCCTCGGCTGGCGGCGGGGGAGGCGATGAGAGGGCTGGCCACCAGCGCCATCGATATCTCCGACGGCTTGCTGGCGGATCTCCAGCATCTGCTCTCGGCCTCCGGGGTAGGCGCGCGGCTCGACCTCGAGGCGTTGCCGCTGGCGACGCCGCTACGCGCGACGCTGGAGCTGGACGACGTGCGGCAGCGGGTGCTCAATGGTGGCGATGACTACGAGCTGCTGGTGACGGTGGCTGCCGCTGATCTTGCCGAGGCGCAGCGCCGCCTGGCGCCGCTCCATCTGCCGTTGACGCCGATCGGGCGAATCGTCGATGCCGAGGGCATTCACGGCATCGATCCCTGCTATCTCGAGCGTCAGGGCTGGAATCACTTTCCGGAGGTTCTCTCATGAACCGGGCTCCCGCGAGTGTCTGGCGTCGACCGACCCATTTCCTGGCTTTCGGGCTGGGCAGTGGCGCCGTACCGTTCGCGCCCGGGACCTTCGGGACGCTGGCGGCGATACCATTCTACTGGTTGATGTCGGGCCTGCCGCTGGCGATCTACATGGGGCTGATGGGTGTGGCCACGCTGGTCGGGATCTGGCTCTGCGAGACGACCTCCCGCGATCTCGGGGTGCACGACCATTCGGGTATCGTCTGGGACGAGTTCGTGGGCTACTGGCTCACGATGGCGGCGGTACCGTTTTCCTGGGAGGCCGCGCTGTGGGGATTCGTGGTGTTCCGGGTCTTCGATATTCTCAAGCCCTGGCCGATTCGCTGGGTGGATCGCCGCGTCGCCGGGGGGATCGGCATCATGTTCGACGATATCCTGGCCGGCGTGTATGCCTGGAGCACGATGCATCTCTGGTTCTGGCTGCATTGAGCCACGAGCCACGAGCCACGAGCCACGAGCCACGAGCCACGAGCCACGAGCCACGAGCCACGGGCGAAACAAGGCGACGCCCCATGCGGGCCGAGTCAGTGTGGATCTAAGGAAACGCTGAATAAATTGCCGAAGGCGATGAAGCGCAAGGCGCACGGCACGCAGAGAACGGGACATGACATGGGGTTAGGCGAGTTCCGATCGGACCGGCGCACCGGTACCGCGCAACACAGCCATTCGCGCCTGTAGGCATTTAGGCAGTGGTTCCCTAACAGCGTTTCTCACGTCAACGTCTGGAGCAGTGCATGCGTAAATGGATGATCGCAGGAGCGGTCGTGATCGTGTTGGCTGGCGGCGGTTACCTGGGGGCTCAGGCCTATTCCAGCCAGCGCTTCGATAGCGAGATGGACAAGCTGGTCGCGCGGCTCGACGCCCGCCCCGACTGGAACGTCTCGCGCGAGGATGTCGACAGCGGCTGGTTTCACTCCTCGGGTCGCATCGAGGCCCGTTACGTGGCGGTAGCGCGGGACGCGGACGCCGTCTCCATCGAGGTTCCGTATCGGGCGAATCATGGCCTGCTCGAGACGACGCTGGATGGCGAAGCGCAGGTGACGGACGGCGGCGGTCAGACGCTGTTCGGCGACGTGCTCGAGAGCCAGGGGCCGATGACCTGGAGTGGGCGCTTCCTGACCCGCGAACAGAAGCTGGAGGGCCACTTCACCCTGCCGAGTTTCTCGCAGACGGTCACCGTGCCGGCGCGAGAGATCGCGGGGGAGGTGACCCCGGCCCGCGACATGCAGCTCGAGTCTGCCGAGGCGACGCTCGATATCGAGCAGGTCGACGATCATGTCACGTTGAAAGGCGCGTTACCGCGGCTGCGACTGACCGACGACCAGGCCGATGTCCTGATCGAGGGAGCGACGGTTTCCGGAACGTTCGAGGGCGATGACCAGGCTTTCCGTCAGCAGATGGCGCTGACGTTCCCGACCACGACGGTCACGCCCAGCGGCAGCCCCAGCGTGATCACCCGGGATATCGGCTACACGGTGAAGGCGGCGCTCGACGCCGATCAATTGACGATGCAGTTGAAGGCCGACCTGGGCGATACCCGGATTCAGGATCAATCGGTTTTCAGCGGCGGCTTCACGCTGGCGCTGGATCGGGTCGATGGTGACGCCTATCGGGCATTGACCAAGGCGCTGGAAGAGAATCTGACCGAGATACAGACTGCGGCCGACGCTGAGGACGACCGGGCCCTGGAGTCCGCGTTGGCGCCGCTGCAGCCGTCGATTCAGGCGCTGCTCGCGGGATCGCCACGCCTGTCGCTGGAGAGCCTGAACGCTGACAGCCCGATGCTGGGCATGAAGCTGCGCGGTGAAGGGGAGCTCAGTATCGATGGCGCCGGGATCGAGGAGTGGAATCCCGAGACCATGAGCGATGCGGCGCTCGAGCGCGAGTTCGTTCGCCGCCTGCAGGGCAGTCTGACCCTCGAGGGCGCACCGGCCGTGCTGCTGATGTCGCTTGGCCTGCCGCTGGGCAGCGATCCGCTGCAGGTCGAGCTGGCGGATGGCGTCCTCGATATCGATGGTCAGCGGATACCGCTGTTGCCGCTGGCGAACGATTCGAACTGACGTTTTTCGGACGCCTGGAGGGCCGCGCTTGCGGGCGCGGCCCGATGATTTCCACGCCGATCTCCCATCGCTGACTTGAACTCCCGCCCCGGTGCCCACATCCCTTGGTCATTCGGCCAGCTTTGGCCTCGAACTCAGGGTGAATGATGAGCGAACACAACCGCGACGCCACGGACTACTTCGAAGCCAGCCAGACCGCGCCTGAAGACGACCCCCAGTCGCAGCACGCCGCCGGTGCCGTCGTCCCCTCCGGTGATTATCTGCCGGAACGAATCTACCTCCTTCCCATCCACAACCGGCCTTTCTTCCCCGCCCAGGTGCAACCGCTGATCATCCAGCGCCAGCGCTGGGAGGAGACCATGAAGCGCGTCGCCAATACCCCCCATCACATGGTGGGGGTGGCGTTCGTGGGCGACGTGGGCATGGATGAGTTGAATCCCGGCAGCTTCCCGGAGATCGGTACCGCGGTGAAGGTGCATCGCAACCAGACCGAGGAGCAGCAGATCCAGTTCATCGCCCAGGGGATGAGGCGCTTTCGCATTCACCGCTGGCTGTCGAAGACGCCGCCCTACCTGGTGGAGGTCTCCTATCCTCGCGAGCCGGTCGATGCCGAAGCGGAGGAAGCGCGCGCCTACGCGATGTCGCTGATCAACGGGATCAAGGAACTGCTTCCCATCAATCCGCTCTATGGCGAGGAACTGAAGAGCTATCTCAACCGCTTCAGTCCCCACGAGCCGGGCCCGCTGACCGACTTCGCCGCAGCCATCACCTCCGCCAAGGGCAAGGAGCTGCAGAACGTACTCGAGACCCTGCCGATCATGGATCGGATGCAGAAGGTGCTGCCGCTGCTGCGCAAGGAGATCGAGGTCGCCCAGCTGCAGAACCAGATCAGCGAGCAGGTCAACTCGCAGATGCAGGAGCGCCAGCGCGAGTTCTTCCTGCGCGAGCAGCTCAAGGTGATCCAGAAAGAGCTCGGTATCTCCAAGGACGATCGCGAGAGCGATGTCGATACCTTTCGCGGCCGTCTCGAGGCGCTGCGGGTGCCGGAGCGGGTCCAGGAGCGCATCGACGACGAACTGAACAAACTGTCGGTGCTGGAGACCGGCTCGCCGGAATATGGCACCACCCGCAACTATCTCGACTGGCTGACGTCGCTTCCCTGGGGGATCACGTCGGAGGACCAGCTCGATCTCAAGCGGGCCCGCGGCGTACTCGATCGCGATCACGACGGCTTGAACGACGTCAAGGAACGCATCATCGAGTTCCTGGCGGAAGGTTCGTTCAAGGGTGACGTGGGCGGCTCCATCGTGCTGCTGGTCGGCCCCCCCGGGGTGGGCAAGACCTCCGTCGGCCGGTCGATCGCCGATGCCCTGGGACGCAAGTTCTATCGTTTCTCGGTTGGCGGCATGCGCGACGAGGCGGAGATCAAGGGCCATCGCCGGACCTATATCGGTGCCATGCCGGGCAAGCTGGTGCAGGCGCTCAAGGAGGTGGAGGTCGAGAACCCGGTGATCATGCTCGACGAGATCGACAAGATGGGGCAGTCGTTCCAGGGCGATCCGGCCTCGGCGCTGCTGGAGGTGCTCGACCCCGAGCAGAACGTCGACTTCCTCGATCACTACCTCGACGTGCGCCTGGATCTCTCCAAGGTGCTGTTTGTCTGTACCGCCAACCAGCTCGACACCATTCCGGGGCCGCTGCTCGACCGCATGGAGCAGATCCGGCTGTCGGGGTACATCGCCGAAGAGAAGGTGGCGATCGCCAAGCATCATCTTTGGCCGAAACTGTTGAAGCGGGACCGCATCCCCAAGAAGCGCATCAACCTGACCGATGCCGCGCTCAAGCAGGTGATCGAGGGCTACGCCCGCGAGGCCGGCGTTCGCCAGCTCGAGAAGCAGTTGCACCGGATCGTGCGCAAGGCGGCGGTCAAGATGCTCGAGCAGAACCAGGAGACGGTCAAGGTCTCGGTCAACAACCTGGAGGAGTTCCTGGGCGCGCCGCTGTTCCGCAAGGAGAAGGTGCTCAAGGGCGTCGGCGTGGTCACCGGACTGGCCTGGACCGCCATGGGTGGCGCCACATTGCCGATCGAGGCGACCAAGGTGCATGCGCTGACGCGTGGCTTCAAGCTCACCGGCAAGCTGGGCGAAGTGATGCAGGAGTCGGCCAATATCGCCTACAGCTATACCCTGGGTCACCTGGGCGAGTACGGCGCCGACGCCGACTTCTTCAACGACGCCTTCGTCCACCTCCATGTGCCCGAGGGTGCCACGCCCAAGGATGGTCCTTCGGCGGGCGTGACCATGACCACGGCGCTGATGTCGCTGGCCCGGAACCAGAGCATCGACCGGCCGCTGGCGATGACCGGCGAGCTGACGCTGACCGGCCAGGTGCTACCGGTCGGCGGCATCCGCGAGAAGGTGATCGCCGCCCGGCGCAGCGAAATCTTCGAGCTGATCCTGCCGGAGGCCAACAAGCGCGATTACGACGAGTTGCCGGACTATCTCAAGGCGGGAATGACCGTGCATTTCGCCAAGGTCTACCAGGATGTCGCCAAGGTCGTGTTCGGGCGTTGAGATTGGCCGCTGGCATGCCGCACAAGGGCGTCATGGTACGCTGAAGGCGACGCCGGCGTGACGATCGGCGAAGGAACGAGGAGCATGACGTGGTAAACGACAAGGCAATACAACGATCGCGCTGGTTGATCATGGCGACTTGGGCGGTGTTGGCGATGGTGATGCTGAGTGCCTGCAGTTACCATCCAGCACGCATCGAGTCCGAGCCCGCGGTAATCATTGGTGACGGTGATCATCGTCACGGCGACGGTGACTTCTGTCCGCCGGGGCAGGCGAAAAAAGGGAACTGCTGAGACATTCGCTGTCTCGACCGGTCACAAGCGGCGGCGCATCATGCGCCGCCGCTTGCGTTGACGGGTTGCGCCGCAGGGGCGTCAGACCGACAATCGCGCTTCATCGCCTCCATTGTGGGTCCACGCCATGTCTCTCGAAAGTGCCGTCACCTACCTGCTGGCCATTTTCCTGTTCGCCATCACGCCGGGTCCGGGTGTGTTCGCGCTGATCGCCACGGGCATGAACGCAGGCTTTCGTCGATGCCTGCCGATGGCGGCGGGCATGATACTCAGCGACGTGCTCTATCTGCTGCTCGCGACCTTCGGCTTGGCCACCATCGCCGAGCACTGGGGGGAAGTCTTCGGCGTGATCCGGATCCTGGGAGCGCTATATCTTTTCTATCTCGGTTGGAAGTTGTGGAAAGCGCCGGTGCAAAGCGCCGAGGTGGCGTCGCCCGGTCAGTCGGGGGGTAATCTGGCCGGGGTCGCGCAGGGATTTCTTATCTCTGCCTCGAATCCCAAGGTGATCCTGTTCTATATCGCTTTCCTGCCCACGTTCGTCGACCTCGAGCGGCTCGGCGGCTCCGCCCTGGCGCTGTTGGTCGTGCTGACGGTCGCTGGCTTGATGGCAGGGCTCTGCCTGATCGCTGCCAGTGCGGCCAGAGCGCGGCGAGCCTTGCGTTCGCCCCGCGCGCAGCGCCGATTGAACCGGGGCGCCGGATCGCTGATGATCGGCGCTGGCGCGCTGCTGATAGCGAAAAGTTGACGGCGAGGGCCACCTGGCCCTGTCACTCGTCGTCGCCGTAGTACTGTACGCCGAGCTTGATCAGGTCGCGGCCCTGGGCCTTGCGGTGGAGGTTGGAGTCGCGCAGCGAGTAGACGCAGCCGCAATACTCCTGCTGGTAGAAACGCTCGCGCTTGCTGATCTCGATCATGCGTTTCGAGCCGCCTTTCTTGCGCCAGTTGTAATCCCAGTACTCCATCCCCTCGTAAGGCGCGGCGGCGCGGTGACCGCAGTCGTTGATCTGGTTCATGTCCTTCCAGCGCGAGATGCCGAGCGAGCTGGAAATCAGCGTATAGCCGTGCTCCTTGGCGTAGAGCGCCGTGCGTTCGAAACGCATGTCGAAGCACATGGTGCAACGAATGCCGCGCTCCGGCTCGTACTCCATTCCTTTGGCGCGGGCGAACCAGTTGTCGGTATCGTAGTCGGCATCGATGAACTCGATGTCGTGCTGCTCGGCGAAGCGGATGTTCTCCTCCTTGCGCTGCAGGTACTCCTTCTCCGGATGGATATTCGGGTTGTAGAAGAAGATCGCGTAGTCGATACCGGAGGCGTGCAGCGCTTCCATGACCTCCCCCGAGCAGGGGGCGCAGCAGGAGTGAAGCAGCAGCTTGGCGTGCCCTTGGGGCAGGTGGAGCGCCTGGCGCTCGTCGGCGGTGGACATGGTGGGATTGGCCTGATCGTGAAGCGATTGCTGAATCCCGCTCATGTTGCGTCGCGAGCCTGGTGGCGTCAACGTCGAGTCCCTTCAGCGGTGTTGGCGCCGGCCACTGACCAGGGCCACCCCGGTGGCGGCGATGGCCATGCCCAGCCAGGCAATGGGGGGCATGGCTTCGTCGATCAGCCACCATGAAAACAGTGCCGCGCAGGGCGGTACCAGGTAGAACAGCGCAGATACCCGGGAGGCCTCGCCGCGGCGGATCATCGCCAGCAGCAGCGAGATGGCGATCAATGAGTTGCCGATGACCAGATAGGCCAGCGATCCGACCAGCGCACCGTTCAGCTCGAGCGTGAAGTGGCCGAAGAGCGCGATCAGCGGCAGGGTCGTGATCAAACCGGTCAGATACTGGATGAGATTGGCGCTGATCGGATGGAGCGGCTCGCCATAGCGCTTCTCGTAGAGTGTCGCACCGCTCATGCCCAGCAGGGCGGCCAAGGCCAGCAACAAGCCGCCGACCGTCGTGCCTTCCACGGTGGAGCGACCCACGATGACCACCACGGCGCCCACGAAGCCCAGCACAAAGCCGATCCAGCGCCGCCTGCCGATGGTTTCACCCACCATGGCCGGGGCCGCGAGGGCGACCAGTATCGGTTGCAACGACACGATCAGCGCCACTACGCCGGCGGAGCTGCCGAGGGCAAAGGCGCTGTAGCAGCAGCCGAAGTAGATGGTCTGGATCAGGAAGCCGACCATCGCCTGATGACCCCACGCGGCGAGCCTGGTAGGCATCGGTGGGCGCAGCCATAGCCAGATCGGCAACATGATCAGCAGCACCAGCGTGAAGCGAAGCCCCAGGAACAGCAGCGGGTCGACATGCTGCGTGCCGATCTTGGCGACCGGGAATCCCAGTGACCACAGCAGCAGGAAGAGCCCCGGCGCCGTCGCGAGCCAGAGCGGCTGATGCCCGCGAGCGGACGCCGCTGCCGTGGAGCGTTCAGTCATGTCGATCCCGTTTGGAAGTGTTGGTGGCGTCGCCCGCAGGCCCGCACTATCGGCCCTCCAAGGAAGAGGGCTGAAGGCCGTGCCGGGGTGTCTCAGTCTCGATCCACCGATAGACCGGCCCAGGACTGGCACACCGGCATCAGCTCGAGACGATTGATGTTGAGATGCGGTGGCAGCGTTGCGGCCAGGAACACCTGCTCGGCGACATCTTCCGGCTGGATCGGCTCGACGCCGCCATAGAGCTTGTCGTGAGCGCTCTGATCGCCCTTCATCCGGACCAGCGTGAATTCGGTTTCCGACATGCCGGGGGCAATATCGGTGACGCGAACGCCGGTGCCATTGAGATCGCAGCGCAGGTTGTAGGAGAACTGATTGACGAACGCCTTGGAGGCGCCGTAGACATGGCTGCCGGGGTAGGGCCATAGCGCCGCGGTGGAGCTGATATTGATGATGGCTGCGCCGCGGCCGACATCGATCAGCGTCGGCAGCAGCGTGCGCGTCACGTTGACCAGACCGGTGATGTTGGTGTCGATGACCGTCTGCCAGTCGTCCAGGTTGGCCTCCTGGGCCGGGCCGGCACCCAAGGCCAGTCCGGCGTTGTTGACCAGCACCTTCACCGCCTTGAAATCCGATGGCAGCTCTTCGACGACCCGGGCGACCGCATCCCGGTCGCGCACGTCCAGGGTGGCGACGTGAACCGGGACCTGGCTCTCCAACTCCTTCTTGACCGCTTCCAGGCGCTCCTGGCGGCGACCGCTGAGTACCAGTGCCCAGCCCGCTTTGGCAAAGCGGTGGGCACAGGCACGCCCGAACCCCGAGGTGGCACCGGTGATGAACGCGACGGGGGATTGCTGATCCATGGTGACTCCTGATCGAAATGAGTATGGGGCGTGGAAAGAGAACCCCGGGGCAAGACGCCGAAGCGTCAGGCATGGCGTGGGTGAGCCGACGACCCGTCAAGACGGTGGCCAAGCGTCGCTTCATGGCGACAGCATCAGGGCGTTTGTGTAAAAACGAGTGATTCCTGGGGCCGTGGCACGGTTTTCGTTGCGATGTTGTTACACTTTGACGACGATCATGACACGATCCGCGCTTACCGTCGCGGCGTGCCCCCACCCTTCGATAATAACCCTATAGCAACCCCGCGCAATCGCTTCGCTGAGCATGGGCCGTCTTTTACGGCGCCGTTTCGGGCATCGCGCTCACAGGCGTCAGATGCGTCTCGAAGCCTCGTTCGTCGATCACGTCGTCAGGTACTGTCCGGCGGTAAGAAAGGAGGTGGCAGGATGTCCACTAGCAAACGACAGCGATATTACGGCCTCGAATGGCTGCGCTTTCTGATGGCGTTGTGGATGGTCGCCTATCACTTCGGCGGCATCTACAGCGACATGCCGGCGATGCTGAGAAGCTTCATCGGCATGGGCTTCTTCGCGACCAGCACGTTTTTCATGCTGTCCGGATTCCTGCTCGCCCACGTGGCGCTGGATCATGCCGGAGAGATGAAGATGCACGGCCCGGCGTTCGTCGCCAAACGCTTGTGCAATCTCTATCCGATTCATGTAATGACAATGCTACTGTCGGTCGGATTGCTGTTGATTCAGTACCCCATCCGCCCCGAAGGGGTCCATGTCTACTTCAATACGCACCCCTATTACCCGCTGAGCGATGCCGTGAGAGCCGACTTCGCCGAGCGGCTGTCGTGGCCCAGCGCCATTGGCCATATCGCGCTGCAACTGACGCTCCTTCAGGCCTGGGAGCCGCGCTTCCTGTGGCTCAACGGGGCCTCGTGGTCGATCTCCGCGCTGCTCTTCTTCTACGCCTGCTTCCCGTGGCTGGCGCCGCGACTGATGCGGGTCCAGCGTTGGGGCCTGGTACTGCTGGGTCTCTGGGGGCTCTACGCGCTGGGACCGCTCGTCGCCACGCTGGCGGGGTCGTTCGATTACGTAACGGTTGGCGTGCTTCATCGCAACCCGTTGTTTCGCCTGCCAGAGTTCCTGACCGGTATCGTGCTCTATCGCGCCTGGCAGTCCCCACGCGTGGGCGATCTGGTACGCCGGTTTCGCTATCCACTGCTGGCGCTGGGCTTGTGCGGCGTGCCGGTCGGGGTCCTGCTACTGAAAATGGATGGACTGCACCTTTACTACCTGACTCACAATGGCCTGCTGCTGCCGTTCCAGGCGCTGGTGCTACTCAGCGTGTGTGCCTTCTCGGCGCCGCAAAGTGCAACGATCCGGGCCTGGGCTCAGCGACTGGGGGAGTCCGCGCTGTGCATTTTCGCTCTGCACACGCCGCTGATCGGGCCGACCGCGAGAGCGACCCGCTGGCTTCTGCAGCGATGGCACGAGAGCTGGGTCGTGGACAGCAGCAACGTGGCGCTCAAGTTCGCGATCCCGCTGTGGACCATGGCTTTCCATCTCGCGATGATCGTTGTCCTGGCGCTCCTGATGCAGCGCTTTGTGGTCGCACCGGTTCGTCGATGGCTGGAAGCGCGATTGCCGTCGGCTTGGCAGCGGCGATCGGCATCGAGAGCGGTCCGGGCGTGAGTTCGCCAGCGAAGCATGGGGTCGGAGACCACGCCCCGGTCTCGCAGGGCAGGGGGAGACCGTCGGTCATCGCGACGAGGACCATGCCGAAACGTGCGCCACGGCGAACCGTATCTCCCAGTCGTTCAGGGCTAATATTATCGACTCTCCCTCGCCATGGAACCTTGCCGTTCGAGATGCGATACCCTAATAAGTGAGGGTGCCTCGCCGGCTTGCCCGCGAAGCGAAGCGAATTCATCTCTAAGGGACGCAGCATGAAGGGATCCATCCGTGTGGGGCTGGTCGGCTACGGCATGGCCAGCAAACGGTTCCACGCGCCGCTGATCGACGCTCAGGACGGCCTCTCTCTGGTTGCCGTGGCAAGCCGGGACGCCGGCAAGGTGAACGCCGACTGGCCGAGCGTGCCGGTGGAGGCGACACCGCAGGCGCTGTTCCAGCGCGCCGATATCGATCTGGTCGTCATACCCACGCCCAACGCAACGCACTATTCGCTGGTCAGTGAGGCACTGGCAGCAGGCAAGCATGTCGTTGTCGACAAGCCCTTCACGGTGACGGCGGACGAAGCCCGCAAGCTGTGCGATCAGGCTGACAGGGCCGGACGCCTGCTGTCGGTCTTCCACAACCGACGCTGGGACTCGGATTTCCTGACGGTGCGCAATCTCATCGACAGCCAGTCGCTGGGCAGGATCGTCCATTTCGAGTCCCATTTCGATCGCTTCCGGCCCGAGGTCGCCCAGCGCTGGCGTGAGGATCCCGCTCCCGGTGCCGGTGCCTGGTTCGACCTCGGCTCACACCTGCTCGACCAGAGCCTGGTGCTGTTCGGTGTGCCGGAGTCGATCTCGCTCGATCTGGCCCGCCAGCGAGAGGGTGCCAAGGTCGACGACTATTTTCACGCCGTGCTGCACTATCGGGAGTGCCGCGTGATCCTCCACGGCGGTACCCTGGTTGCCGCGCCCGGCGCCCGCTTCACCGTTCACGGTACCCGCGCCAGCTATGTCAAGCATGGTCTCGATCCGCAGGAGGACATGCTCAAGCGCGGTGATCGGCAGCCGTCGCCCCACTGGGGGGAGGATTGGCGCCACGGCATGCTGACGATCGGCCAGGTACGCGAAGGCATTCAGCCGGAACTGCACGAGGTGCCGACCCTGCCCGGCGACTATCTCGCCTACTACGCGGGTGTTCGCGACGCCATTCGGGGTGACGCGCCGCTGCCCGTGACGGCCGAAGCCGCATTGGACGTGATGCGCTTGCTGGAAGCGGGAATTCGCAGCGCCGAGTCGGGGCAGGTCGTCACGCTGTCGTGAGATCGTGCTGATATCTCGACCTGGGGGCAATGACATCGAGCCAGCGAATTCGCTGGCTCGATGTGTCGTGATACCGGGGGCGGCCTCCGGCGTGGCTCATTTCGGGATAAGATCGCCCGCCAGATGGGCAGAAGACTTGTCATGGGCGCTCGCTGTGACAGGCATTTCCTCCGGCGATCGCAGTTCGCCATTGCGCTTGAGCAGCCACGAGGCGATCGCCGGCGCCATCAGCGCCGAGACCAGCACGCAGGCCGCGACCTGGGTCGTGGCGACACCGACATAGGCTTGCAGCGAAGGGTCGGCCGCGGCGGCGATTGCCGGTGTGGCGATGGAGTTGCCCGCGGTGGTGCCGGCGGCAAAGCCGATTCCGCTGCGTCTGCCGCGTTTCAGCAGATATCGATAGCCGAGATAGACCAGTCCACCGGTGAACGGAGCGACGAGCAGGCCCAGCGCCAGCCCGGTCAGTCCGCCGTGGAGCACGTCGGCCAGATTGATGCCGGTGCCGAGGCCGAACGAGAAGAAGGGAATCACCATCTCCGGCACCGGGCGCATGACCTCTGTCCATTTGGGGTCGAGATTGCCGGCCAGAATCCCCAGCAGCAGCGGGATGATCGCCGCCATGAACACTTCCAGCGGGATATCGGCCAGGCCCGACGCACCGATCAGAATCAGGGTGAAGAAGGGGCCGTCGTTGATGGCGCTGGCGATATAGGCGCCGCGATCGCGCTGGTCGCCGTAGCGGCCGGTGAAGGCGAGCCAGATACCGCCGTTGCTGTTGTCCATCGCGGCCAGCATGGCCAGGATCGAGATCCCGAACAGGCCCTGCATACCGGTAGTCAGACCCAGGATCGCGATCAGCACACCGGGGATCAGGCTCTTGGCCAGGAGTATGACACTGGCGGTGCCGACGATAGGACCGGCGTTGCGCGGCGTTATCTGCATGCCGGTGGCGAAGATCACCAGTGCCATGAACGCCATGGCGCCGTCCTTGAACAGCGCAGTGGTGAAACTGCCGATCTCCAGCGCGGCGGGCGCGAGCGTGCCGACGATCGATCCGAGAATCAGCGGAATGATCATCAGACCGCCGGGGATGCGGTTGAGCGTGTCGTAGATGGGAACGCGCGATACCGGAATCGACATGTGATTTTCTCCATGCCAGAGCGAAAGGGGGGTGCCGTCGGCGACGGCGCCGGTGGAGATGGCCTGCGGCTTGGGGCTATCTGGGAGCTCGAGGGCCTTGCGAACTCAGGTGATGACGCCGATCTGCCAGGGCACGAACTCCTGCTGGCCATAGCCGTGGCGTTCGCTGCGGCTGCGCTCCCCGGAAGCCAGGGTCAGGAAGCGCTGGAATATCTGCTCACCGAGCTGCTCCATGTCGATGTCGCCATCGATCAGGGCGCCACAGTTGATATCCATGTCGTCCGACTGGTGGCGCCACAGCGCGCTGTTGGTGGATAGCTTCATGGACGGCACCGGTGCGCAGCCGAAGGCACTGCCGCGACCGGTGGTGAACGCGATCAGGTTGCAGCCGCTGGCAACCTGGCCGGTGACCGAGACCGGGTCGAAGCCGGGAGAGTCCATGAACGCCAGACCGCGCTCGCGCATCGGTTCGGCGTACTCGAGCACTTCAACCAGCGGTGTGGTGCCGGCCTTGGCCACCGCGCCCAGCGATTTCTCGAGGATCGTGGTCAGGCCGCCCGCCTTGTTGCCGGCGGAGGGGTTGTTGTCGAGCGATGCGCCGCGAACCCGGCAGAACGCTTCCCACCAGTGGATGCGCTCGATCAATTTGTGGGCGACCGCCGGGCTCACCGCCCGTCGTGTCAGCAAGTGCTCGGCGCCGTAGACTTCCGGCGTCTCGGCGAGCACCGCACTGCCGCCATGGGCAATGAGGCGGTCGACGGCGGCACCCAGCGCCGGATTGGCGGTGATCCCGGAATAGCCGTCGGAGCCGCCACACTGTAGGGCGACCCGAAGATGCTCGGCGGAACACGGTGTGCGTTCGACCTGATTGGCTTCCGCCAGCAACTGCTTGATATGGCGTATTCCCTCGGCAATGGCCTTGGTGGTGCCGCCGACCTGCTGAATCGTGAACGGATGAAGCCTGGGTCCGGGCTTGAGGCCCTGGGATTCGATCAGGGTGTCGATCTGATTGGTCTCGCAGCCCAGGCCGATGACCAGTACGGCAGCGAAATTGACGTGACGCGCGTAGCCGGCGAGGGTGCGCTGGAGCATCTCCAGGGCCTCGCCATCCGCGGCCACCGCGCATCCCACGCCGTGGGTCAGTGCCACCACGCCATCCACGTTGGGGTAGGGGGCCATCGCTTCGGGATGGACGTCCCGGCGGAAATGATCGGCGATAGCGTGAGCGACCGTGGCCGAGCAGTTGACCGAGGTGAGAATGCCGATGTAGTTGCGCGTCGCGACCCGGCCATCCGCACGCTGGATACCCATGAACGTGGCGGCAGGGGAGACCCGCTCGACAGGCGTGACCTCGCTGCCGATGGCATACTCCTTGACGTAGCCCTTGGCGTCGCCCTGTTCGTGGCCGTCACCCTCGAGATCGCCGATGCCGAGATTGTGGACATGAACATGATCGCCGGGTGCGATGATGCGGGTGGCGCGGCCGATGATCTGCCCGTAGCGTCGGATCATGTCTCCCGGTTGGAGCGCTCGGATCGCGACCTTGTGCGCGGCCGGCACGGCGCTGGTCAGGACGATGCCTGGCAGGATCTCGCTACCCTTCGGCAACGGGACGCGGGCGATGACCACGTCATCGCGTTCGTGCAGCCGGATGATCGAGGCGGGGGCCTCGGTGGTGTGTTCGATCAATGCCATCAATCGGCTCCTCGGTCGGGTCGTGCCACTTTGGTCTATGAGACTTTATCTTTAAGTCTTTTTGAATCAGTCGGTTATTATGATTTTCGTGTGGATTACACCCTATCCGGTCAGCCTGTATCGCACTACTGAGAGTTGCTGATCGAATGATAACGGCCGCGCATTCGCCCAAAGTCTTAGGGTCCGTACGGAACGCCTGCGAGCGCGGGCAGAGCGAGGCAAGAATTGGCGAAGAACGGACCAGGCCGGCGCTCTTTACGGGGTGTCAATGAGCATGTGACTCGCGGCGCCCGCCGGGCCTTCCTGCGGACGTTCTGAATGTCGTTCAGTGCGCCGATCGATAACCCCGTCATGGCGAGCGTGGGCAGTTTTCATACCAGGCCCGATTCCGGTCACGTCGTAAGCGAAAGGAGTCGTCGATGCCACCGACGTTGGAGACACTGATGTCGAGGCTGCGCTTGCGCCAGTTGCGGTTGCTGATGGCGCTGGATGAGTGCGGCTCGATTCACAAGGCTGCCGAGCAGGTGTCGATCTCCCAACCGGGGGCGACGCGGGCGCTCAACGAGATCGAGTCGACGCTGGGCGCGCCGCTGTTCCTGCGTAGCGCGAGAGGGCTCGAGGCCAATGATCTGGGGCGCTGCGTGGTGCGCTACGCGAGGCTGATCCAGACCGACGTGGCGCATCTGCGCGAGGAGATGATCGGCATTCAGCAGGGGCATGGGGGGCACTTGGCCGTCGGCGGTACCATGGGCGCCATCGCTGCGATCGTCGAGGCGATCGTCAAGGTGCGTGCCGAGCAGCCCTCGTTGTCATTGCAGGTGATCGAGGATACCAGCGAAGGGCTGCTGCGCCTGCTCGACCAGGGGCGAATCGACGTCGCCTTGTGTCGCTCCAGCTTCGGCAGGCGTCCCGCCGACTACCACTGTCACGGACATTTCCCCGAGCCGCTCTGGGTCGTTGCCAATCCCGGACATCCGTTGGTCGACGTCGAGGCGCCCGATTTCACCACGTTGGCCAGACAGGCCTGGATCGTCTACCCCGTCAGCATGCCGCGAATGCTGGAGCAGGAGTTCGTTGCCGCGGGGCTTTCGCAGCCGGTGCAGTCGATCGAGATTTCATCGACCTACGCGATCCTGGCCATGCTGGAGCAGGATGCGGGCGTCCTGGCGCTGCTGCCGGAGCGCATTGCTCGGGAGCAGGTGAGGCGGGGGCAGGTGGCGCGGATCCGCTATCGGCTCAGAACGCAAAATCCCGCGTTCGAGTTGCTCTGGCGCCGGGACAGGGAGTTGTCTCCCGCCGCGAGGAGATTCCTCGAATGCTATGACGGTGGCGTCGAGGGTGATGCCGATATTTGCTAACCGACGATTTTTTGTCTAGGTTTTGTATAGATTGTTGAGGCAAGCCTGGTGACGCAAACGGAAAAGAGAGATTCCGTTGGATCGGCGTCACACGTAAAGATGAATTAAGGAGGATTCACATGAAGACATTGAATGCAGCCATTTTCGCCGCGCTCATCGCACTTCCCACTGCCGGCGCGTTCGCCCAGGACGGGGCACCCAGCGTGAGCCCCGAGACCGGCTCCGCCAATACCCAGTCCGGCGGTGCGTCGCCGACGATGGCCGAGGGGGCGACCGCATCGGACAGCGCCGATAAGAAACTGCCGACCGAGAACAACCTGCCCGATGAAAACAACGGGCAGACCGGTTCCGCCAACACCCAGCCTGGCAGCATGAAAGTCGAAGGCGCCACCGCTCAGGACACGTCGGCAGCGCAGGGGCCGATGGCCGATGACATGGAAGGCAACCACGGCGTCGATTCCGCCCAGGACGTCAATCCCAACTGATCGGGTCGCAGCTCGCGATAGACGTTTCGCAAGACCGGCCCCGCCGTTCGATCGCCCCGCCTCGCGGGGCGATCGTCGTTTGCCACTCGCGTTTCTCAGGTGCCCGCCGATGTGGTCCTCACCACCAGCTCCCGGAAGTTTGCTCGCTGCGCAGTTTTTCACGTGCGATGAACAGCGCGGCAATGGCGCGCCCTTCGTGAAAATCATCCCGCGCCAGCAGTCCAGAGATATCGTCGATGGCATAGGTCTCCACGATCAGCGGCTCGGGCTCATCGCCCTCCAGGCGTTTTTCGTAGAGATCGCTGGCCAGCATTACCTGAATACGGTGGTTCATGTAGTTGGGTGCCAGCGACAGCTCTACCAGAGGCTCGATGCGATTGGCGCCATAGCCGCACTCTTCCATGAGCTCTCGATTGGCCGCGGTGATGATGTCTTCGCCGGGATCGACCAGCCCCTTGGGTAGCGTCAACGTGTACTCATCGAAGCCCGCCGCGTATTCCCGAATCAGCAACACATGATCGGGGTCGGGCATGGCGACCAGCATCACCGCGCCGCGACCCTTGCCCTTCAAGCGTTCGAAAGTCCGTTCGGCGCCGTTGGCGAAGCGCAGGTCGAGCGATTCGATGGCAAACAGTTCGCTCTGGGCAACGTTGCGCCGCGCGAGAAGCGTCGGCCTGGTCAAGACGGGCGGGGGGGAATCAGTCGGCGCCATGCGGCCTCCGTGCATCGGGCGGGTTGCACTGGGTACAATAATCGACGCTCGTCTCCGTGGGAAATGCCCCGATACCTCCTTGCGCTGGGAGGGGCGTGACATGAGACGATTTCCTTTACTGACGGCCGGGGTTTTTTCGATGATCGACTGGAGCGCCATCGACACCGTTTTTCTGGACATGGACGGTACGCTGCTCGATCTCCATTTCGACAGCCACTTCTGGCTCGAGCATCTGCCGCGCCGCTATGTCGAGCTGCATCGGCTCGACGACACTCATCGCACGGCACTGGAGTCGCGTATCCGCGATGCCAGAGGAACGCTGGATTGGTACAGCCTGGCCTACTGGAGTCGCGAGCTGTCGCTGGATATCGTCGCGCTCAAGCGCGAGGTCGCACATCTGATCGGATGGCGGGCCGATGCCCTGGCCTTCATGGAGTGGCTGAAGGCGTCGCCGCTGGATGTGGTCCTGGCGACCAATGCCGACCGTGAGAGCCTCGGTCTCAAGTTGCCGTTGACCGGGCTGGATCGCTATGTCGATCGGATCGTGTCATCAGCGGATGTGGGGGTTCCCAAGGAGCAACTGGCGTTCTGGTCGGCCATGCAGACGCTGCACCCCTTCGAGCCGGCACGCAGCCTGTTCATCGACGACAACGCCGACGTGCTCGAGAGTGCCCGGCGATACGGCATTCGCCATCTGCTGGGTATCCATCAACCGGACAGTCGCAAGGTCGGTAGCGCCCATCCGTCGTTCACCGTCGTCGAGCAATTTGCATCGCTGATGCCCGCGCGGCCGGGTTGAAGCGGGCACTGCCCACCCCCATCTAGCTCGGTCGAGGTAATTGATCCATGAGTGAAACGGTACGTATCGACAAGTGGCTATGGGCGGCGCGCTTCTTCAAGACGCGTCAACTGGCCAAGAAAGCGATCGAGGGCGGCAAGGTCCGTTACAACGGCAGCCGCGTCAAGACCAGCAGGAACGTCGAGGTCGGCGCGCTGATCGAGCTGCCGCAAGGCTGGGACAACGTGACCGTCGAGGTCGTGGCGCTCTCGGCCCAACGCCGCGGCGCCCCGGAGGCTCGAGAGCTCTACGCCGAGACGGCCGAGAGCCTCGATCGGCGGGAGCGGGAAGCGCATCAGCGCAAACTCGCCAATCAAGTGATGCAACCGCCGATCAAGCGGCCCGACAAACGCCAGCGTCGCGATATCCATCGATTCCAGCGCCAGCACACCGATGACTGACGCCCCACGCTCTTGACGTCGCCCACTACCTGCCCTCACCGGGCGATCCTGTGATTCGTCCGGTGCCCGACGAGATCCGATCCATGAACGATGAAATCCAACGCTTCCTGTTTGACGACACCAATGTGCGCGGCGAGATCGTGCAACTGGAAACCGCCTACGGGGAGGTGCTCGCCCGCCAGGACTATCCCGCGCCGATTCGCCACCAACTGGGCGAACTGCTGAGCGCCGTCGCCTTGCTGACCGAAACCGTCAAGCTCGATGGCACCGTCAGCCTGGAGGTGCGCGGCAAGCAGGGAGTCGACGTGCTGATGGCCGAATCCAATCCCGGCGGTCAACTGCGGGCCATCGCGCGGTACGACGAGAACCAGATCTTCGCCGACGATGCCTCGCTGCGGCAGCTGGTGGGCGACGGGCAGATCGTGATCACCCTCGATCCCGCCGAAGGCAATCGCTACCAGGGGATCGTGGCGCTGGAGCATGACCAGCTCGCCGGCTGCCTGGAAGCCTATTTCGCCCAGTCGGAACAGCTGGCGACGCGACTGTGGCTGAGCGCCGACGGGCAGCGCAGCGCTGGACTACTGCTTCAGCAACTGCCGGACGATGCGTCCAACCAGGATCCCGATGCCTGGGATCGGGTGGTTCATCTGGCGGCGACGATCACTGCCGACGAAATGCTGACGCTACCGGCGCAGGACGTGCTGTATCGCCTCTTCCACGAAGAGACCACGCGCGTCTTCGACCCCAAGGCGCTGGCGTTCGGCTGCACCTGCTCGCGGGAGCGCATTGCCAACGCGCTGCACACCTTCGGTGCCGACGAGCTGCGAAGCATTCTGAACGAGCAGAAAGCGGTCGATACGCAGTGCCATTTTTGTCATACGCAGTACCATTTTAGTGCGGCAGACATCGAGGCGATCATCGACTCCCCCGAGGCGCCATCGCCGACGCTTCACTAGGGAAGCCGCCACGCGCCGAGTGGAGCGGGTTGCTGGGGGATAAGCAGAGCTTTGATCAAAGCCGCATTGACACCGAGCGTCCAGCGTTTGCGCGCTGGGCGCTTTTTGCCATAATGGCGATCCTTTTTCGCCTGCCATGGCGCCGAGGTCGCCGGTCCCATCGAGAACGGTGTCGTCGGGGCGGCGGGTTCCCAACGCTGTGAAACGACACGAAAACAGAGGCCTTCGAGCCCAGGATTGGATAATGACCACCTCTCAAGCCATCTCCCAGGCTGCTGGCGCGAAAGCGCACACTCATTTGACCGCGGCCGAGCTGGTCGAATATGCCCTGGCGAGGGGCGAGGGCGTGCTGGCCGACAATGGCGCGCTGGTGGTGGAAACGGGCGAGCGCACCGGCCGGTCCACGCTGGACCGTTTCATCGTCGAGGAGCCCTCGACCTCGGATCTGATCGACTGGGGCCAGGTCAACCGAGCGATCGGGCCGGACGTGTTCGATGCGCTGTGGGAGCGGGTCGAGGATTATCTGGCGGGGGGAGAGACCTTCGTTTCCGAACTCCACGTCGGTGCCGATCCTGAATACTATCTGCCGATTCGCGTCATCACCCAGAAGGCGTGGCACAACCTTTATGCGCGCAATCTGTTCGTGCGTCCCGAAAACTGGAACACCAAGGACAAGAGCGAGTGGACGGTGCTGAGCGCACCTGACTTCGTCTGCGAGCCACAGCGCGATGGCACTCGCTCCGAAAGCACGGTGATGATCAACTTCGCCCGTCGCCGGGTACTGCTGGCCGGCATGCGCTATGCGGGCGAAATGAAGAAAGCGATGTTCTCGGTTCAGAACTTTCTGCTGCCGGAGAAGGACGTATTGCCGATGCACTGCAGTGCCAACGTCGGAGAGGATGGCGAAACCACGCTGTTCTTCGGCCTGTCAGGCACCGGCAAGACCACCCTGTCGGCGGACCCCGAGCGCTATCTGATCGGCGATGACGAGCATGGTTGGGGGGAGGGCACCGTCTTCAACTTCGAAGGGGGGTGCTACGCCAAGACCATCGACCTGTCGCGCAAGAACGAGCCGATCATCTGGGATGCCATCCGGTTCGGCACCGTGCTGGAAAACGTGGTTCTGACGGAAGGCCGTGTTCCCGATTACACCGATGACAGCCTGACCCAGAACGGCCGGGCGGGGTATCCGCTCGAGTTCGTCGCCAAACGGGTGGAAGAGAATCGCGCCGGCGAACCCAGCGCGATCATCTTCCTGACCTGCGACATGAGCGGGGTACTGCCACCGGTCTCTCTGCTCTCCAAGGAAGCGGCTGCCTATCACTTCCTCTCCGGCTACACGGCCAAGGTCGGGTCGACGGAGATGGGGTCCACCAGCGGCCTGGAGGCGACTTTCTCGACCTGTTTCGGGGCGCCTTTCTTTCCACGCCCGGCCCACGAATATGCCGAGCTGCTGATCAAGCGTATCGAAGCGTTCGAATCCCGGGTCTATCTGGTCAACACGGGTTGGAGCGGCGGCGCCTACGGTCAGGGTGGCAGCCGCTTCAGCATTCCCACCACCCGGGCGATCATCCGCGCCATTCAGGAGGGTGACCTGAAGGATGTCGAGACGCGCCATATCGAAGGGCTGAATCTGGATGTGCCGGTGGCGGTGGAGGGCGTCGATGCCAAGCTGCTCGACCCGCGCGATGCGTGGGAGGACCGGGAAGCCTATCGAGAGCAGATGAACGCGCTGATCGCCAAGTTCACCGACAACTTCACCAAGTTCGACGATATCGATTCGGCGATTCTGGCCGCTGGCCCGCAGCGGCTCTGACCGGCCCGTCGAAAGACGGTTTCCAGCCGCCAGTGTGGTCCCGGCCCACTCGGCATCGCATCAGGGGGATGGCCATCGGCCATCCCCTCTTCGTGTCCGGCGCCGCAACGCCCCGGAGAGTGAGCCCTGCGCGTCGCTGTGCTAACGTGGCGCGATCTTGTCCATCGTGATGATTTTCATGTCCAACACCCAATCCGCAATCATTGCGCTGATCGCCGACGAGCTCGGTGTTCGGCCCCCTCAGGTCCATGCCGCCGTCGAACTGCTGGATGGCGGCGCCACCGTCCCGTTCATCGCCCGCTACCGCAAGGAAGTCACCGGCGGGCTCGACGATGGCCAGCTCCGCACGCTGGAAGAGCGCCTGCGCTACCTGCGTGAAATGGAAGAGCGCCGCGAAGCGATTCTGCAGGCGGTCGAGGAGCAGGGGCAGATGAGCGAGGCGCTCCGGGCCGAGCTGCTGGCGGCGACCACCAAGCAGCGGCTGGAAGATCTCTATCTGCCTTATCGGAAGAAACGCCGGACCAAGGCCCAGATCGCCCGGGAAGCCGGGCTGGAGCCCTTGGCCGATCGGCTGCTGGCCGAGCCGCATCTGGATCCGGAGCGCGAGGCGGCGGCGTTCGTCGATAGTGCGACCGGCGCCAGCCATGGTATCGAGGACACCAAGGGCGCGCTGGACGGTGCCAAGCAGATCCTGATGGAGCGCTTCAGCGAAGAGGCCGAGCTGGTCGGACGGTTACGCGAGCGGCTATGGGAGGATGGCCAGCTTCGCGCCCGTCTGGTCAAGGGCAAGGAGGCGGAAGGTAGCAAGTTCTCGGATTATTTCGAGCACGACGAGGCGCTGGCCAAGACGCCTTCGCATCGGGCGCTGGCGATGTTCCGGGGTCGCAAGGAAGGGGTGCTGGCCCTTTCGCTGGTCATGGCCGGCGAGGACGATGCGCCCATTCACCCTGCCGAAGTGGCGATCGCCCGGCACGTCGGTATCGACCTGGGGGCCGAGCAGGCCGCTTCCCGATGGCTGAAGGAGGTGGTGCGCTGGACCTGGAAGGTGAAACTCTACACCCATCTGGAAACCGAGCTGATGGGTCGTCTGCGCGAGCGGGCCGAGCAGGAGGCGATCGATGTCTTTGCCGCCAACCTCAAGGACCTGCTGCTGGCGGCGCCGGCCGGCCCCCGCACCACGCTGGGACTCGACCCCGGCCAGCGCACCGGCTGCAAGGTCGCCGTCGTCGATGCCACCGGGCGTTTCCTGGAGCAGGCCGTCATCTATCCGCACGCGCCGCAGAAGCGCTGGGACGAGGCGCTGGCGACGCTGGCCGGGCTGGTCGAACGCCATGACGTGTCGCTGGTGGCGATCGGCAACGGTACCGCCAGCCGTGAAACCGACAAGCTGGCTGCCGAACTGGTCAAGCGCGTGGCGCCACGCCAGCTGACCAAGGTGATGGTGAGTGAAGCCGGCGCCTCGGTCTACTCGGCTTCGGAACTGGCGGCCAGGGAGTTTCCCGATCTCGATGTCTCGATTCGCGGGGCGGTGTCGATCGCCCGGCGCCTGCAGGACCCGCAGGCCGAGCTGGTCAAGATCGATCCCAAGTCGATCGGCGTCGGCCAGTATCAGCACGACGTCTCCCAGGTGAACCTGTCCCGGAGCCTCGAGACGGTGATCGAGGACTGCGTCAACGCGGTGGGGGTGGATCTCAACACCGCCTCCAGCGCGCTGCTCTCCCGGGTATCCGGCCTCAGCACCATGCTCGCCGACAACATCGTCGCGCGGCGTGACCGTGAGGGGCCGTTCCGTACCCGCCAGGAACTCCTCGGCGTCGACAGGCTCGGCCCCAAGACGTTCGAACAGTGTGCGGGGTTCCTGCGCATCATGGGCGGTACCAATCCGCTCGATGCCAGCGCGGTGCACCCGGAGGCCTATCCGCTGGTGGCGCGTATCGCCGAACGCAACGGGCGTGAACTGGCCGGGCTGATCGGAGACAGCCGCTATCTCAAGACGCTCAAGCCCTCTGACTACGTCGACGAGGCGTTCGGGGTGCCGACGGTCATCGATATCCTGGCTGAGCTCGACAAGCCCGGCCGCGACCCGCGTCCCGAGTTCAAGGCAGCGACCTTTCGTGAGGGCGTGGAGAAGATCGGCGACCTCGAGCCGGGCATGCTGCTGGAGGGCGTGGTCACCAACGTGACCCATTTCGGCGCCTTCATCGATATCGGCGTGCATCAGGATGGGCTGGTGCATATCTCCGCACTGGCCGACAAGTTCGTCGACGACCCGCGGCAAGTGGTCAAGGCCGGCGATATCGTCAAGGTCAAGGTGCTGGAGGTCGACGTGACGCGAAAGCGGATCGGTTTGACGATGCGACTCGGTGACGCACCCGGCGAGAGAACGGCTCCCGGCCAGCGTCGGTCGAGCGGCGGCAAGCCTGATGGCGCGGCACGGGGCCGTCAACCGCGGCAGGGCAGCGGTGACCGCCAATCCGCGCAGCCGGGGGGCGCGATGGCCGAGGCCTTGCTCAAGGCACAGCGACGACGCTAGGGGCTATTGACGTTTCACGCACGAGCGCGGATCTCGGGCCACGAAGTCGTTAGCCTTGAAAGCGCTATCGTCGGCTCCATAATGAGGTTTGGCTCGCGGCGGCTCCGGCGACAGCAATGGCGTCCGGAGCCGTCGACGCACGGACAAACGGGGGAGCAGAGCTCTTCCCACGAAATAAGGTGTTGAGCGTGTCTGATCAACTCGCCACGAACGTCGGCCAACTGATGGCGCCGGCCCAGAAGGGATTGCTTGGTCGTCTACGGCGGGGCGTCGAAAAGGAGGGGCTGCGTGTCGACTCGAAGGCCGCCATTGCGCAGACCCTCCATCCGCACTCGCTCGGCTCGAAGTTGACCCACCCCCACATCACGACCGACTACTCGGAAGCGCTGCTCGAGTACATCACTCCGGTCTACTGCCGTCCCGCCGATGCTCTCTCCTTCCTGGGCGACCTGGTCCGCTTCACCTACCGCCAGCTCGACGACGAGTGGCTGTGGCCGGCCAGCATGCCGGCGCGGCTCTCCGGCAACGACAGCGTGCCGATCGCCGACTACGGCACGTCCAACGTCGGTACCATGAAGCATGTCTATCGCAAGGGTCTGGATGTGCGTTACGGCCGCATCATGCAGTCGATCGCCGGCATCCACTACAACGTCTCGCTGCCGGACGACATCTGGCCGCTGCTGCAGGCACAGGAAGGCCGGCAGGGCGAATCGCTGCAGGGGTATCGCTCGGCGCGCTACTTCGACCTGATCCGTAATTTCCGCCGCAACAGCTGGCTGCTGCTCTATCTCTTCGGTGCGTCACCGGCGCTGGACCGCAGTTTCCTCGGCGAGGAGGACGGCGATAATCGCTGCGACAAGCTCGAGGCGATGGGCCGTGAGACGCGCTACGCGCGCTACGCGACCAGCCTGCGGATGTCCGATCTCGGCTACCAGAACAAGGTCCAGGAGCAGTTGAAGATCTGCTTCAATTCGCTCTCCAACTATGTCGGCACGCTTCGCCACGCGATCTCTGCCGAGTGGCCGGATTACCGTCGCATCGGGGTGGAGGTCGACGGCGAGTGGCGACAGCTCAGCGCCAACATCCTGCAGATCGAGAACGAGTATTACAGCGACATCCGCCCGAAACGGGTGGCGCGACACGACGAGACGCCCACGCAGGCGCTGGAGGCCCGCGGTGTCGAATACATCGAGGTGCGCTGTCTGGATTTGAATCCGTTCCTGCCGCTGGGAATCGACGAGCCGCAGATGCGGTTCATGGATACGTTCCTGCTCTGGTGCCTGCTCTCGGAAAGCCCCTGGATTCCGGACGAGGAGTGCGATCGGCTGGACGACAACCGCCGGCTGGTGGTCGAACGGGGACGCGATCCGGATCTGAAACTGCGAATCGGCGATCGTCACGTGCCGTTGCGGACTCGGGGGCACGAAATCGTCGAGGGGCTGCGCGAGGTTGCCGGGCTGCTCGACGCCATCGAAGGTGACAATCTTCACGCGGCCGCCATCGAGACGATCGCCCGGCGGCTGGACGACCCGGAACTCACCCCCTCGGCACAGATGCTGCGGGCGCTGGAGGCGCATGGTGGGGAGTGGGCCGACTTCATCGCCGACCTGGCCAAGGAGCAGGGGCATCACTGGCGGTCGACACCAATGGACGAGTCGCGCGCCGAACTCTTTTCCCAACTGGTCGAGACCTCGCATCAGCAGCAGCACGATATCGAGGCCGAGGACCGGGTATCGTTCGCTCGGTTCATCACCGATTATTTCCAGCGGGCGAGGGAACCTCGTTCGGCGGCGTGAGTCAGTGAATCGTTAACGTTCGGCGAGAGTCCTGCGGTCGGCTGTCGTGAAATGGAAGCAAGGCCAGTGCTGGACCGAATTGGCCCTCAGTGGAAATGAGATATGCAAATCAAGCGTTGGGTGGCCACAACCAGTATGCGTCAATGGTGCCTGCTGGGACTATTGATGTCCTGTTTCATGATGGCGGTCGCGCTCTACCTGCAGTACGGCGTTGGCCTCGAACCCTGCCCCTTGTGCATCTTCCAGCGCGTTGCGGTGATCTCGGCGGGTGTCATCTTCCTGATCGGGGCGATTCACAATCCCGCGAAATCCGGAGGCCTTGTCTATGCCCTGCTCGCGCTGGTTGCCGTGCTGGCCGGCATCGGCGTGGCGGGGCGGCATGTCTGGCTGCAGACCCTGCCACCGGATAGCGTGCCCAGCTGTGGGCCGGGCCTGGACTACATGATGGACATGCTGCCCTTGTGGGATGTCATGGCTCGTGTGCTCCACGGCTCCGGCGAGTGCGCGGCCGTCGAGGGGGCGCTGTGGGGCGTCACGCTGCCGCAGTGGACGCTGCTGGGTTTCGTCGTCATGGGCACGATTCCGGTGATGATGTTGATATCCCGATTGCGCTACAGTGGCAGGACGGGTCGCGAACCGGCAGCGCAGACCTCTTGAGAGAGCACCTCCCGGTTCGCACGGCAATACCGCCTGACGACGCTGCGGGATCTGACGACGGCGCCGCCGGCGTCGGCATCCGGGGCCTTGTCCGGTAACAGGTGATGCAGTAGCGCGGGTCGTGCTGAAACGTCAGCAGCCCCAGGAGGAGAGTGATCATGCTGGAAGACTGCAAGACGGCTCGGGAGCGGTGGGGCGGTGTGCACACGCTGATCGATCGATGGCTGGAGCAGCGCTACGACATGCTCGTGACACTGGTCGATCTCCGTGAGTTCTGCGATGCCGATCTCTCGGCGGTGCCCAAGGCGAGAATCGATACTTTCAGTGAAGCACTGATGGACTACATCAGTGCCGGCCACTTCGAGATCTATCCGCAGTTGCGGGAAGAAGCCAAGGCCTTCGATGACCGGGAAGCCTTGACGGTGGCCGACAAGCTCCTGGCCCGCGTCGATGCCTCGACCCAGCTGGTGCTCGATTTCGACAACGAGTACGCGACTCCATCGCGCTGTCAGCACTATATCGATCGGCTTCCCGGCTGGCTGGAAAAACTGGGCGCAACCATGACCGAACGTTTCGATCTCGAGGATCAGTTGATCGGCCGGCTGCACGCGGTGCACGCCCCCTCGTCGGAAGTGGCAACGCCCCCCGATGGTCAATCGCTGCGAACGGAGTGAGTGCCCTCTTCCTGCGCCGCCATCCGCTCGTCTCGTTTCCCTGACGCCCTGGCTCTCGCCAGAGCGTCGCAATCTGCTCTGCCCTCGGACAGCTATGCCGATGGCGTTCGCAAGGAGAGCACGCGCCAGCCGCGCTCGCGAGCCAATTTCTCGAGTTCTTCGTCGGGGTCGACGGCCACCGGCGTGGCGACCTCCTCGAGCAGGTAGCGATCATTGATCGAATCGCTGTAGAACCAGGCATCGTCCAGCGTCAGGGTGGGGTTCTGCTCCAGCCATTGCCTGACTCGCGTGACCTTGCCCTCGCGATAGCTGGGGACACCTTCCACGCGCCCGGTGTAGCGCCCGTTCTCCCGCTCCGCCTCGATCGCGATGAGATCGTCGACACCGAGCCGTGAAGCGATGGGGCCGGTGATGAAGCGGTTGGTGGCGGTCACGATCAGCAGGAAATCGCCGCGCTGGCGGTGCCACGCCAGCAGCTCCTCGCCCCGGGGCAGAACGTGAGGCTCGATCTTGCAGGCCATGAACTGCTGGTGCCAGGCATTGAGCTGCTCTTCGCTGTGCTCGGCCAGCGGCTTCAGCGCCATCGAGAGGTAGGCCATGATGTCCAGCTCGCCCGCCCGATAGTCGCGGAGATACTGGTCGTTGGCACGCCGGTAGGCTTCGCCATCCACCGCGCCCTGTTCCACCAGGAATTCGCCCCAGGCGTGGTCGCTGTCACAGCTCAGCAGGGTGTTGTCGAGATCGAAGATGGCCAGACTCAAGGTTGGCTCCTGTCTTTGCGGGTGTCGTTGGGGCAACAGCGTTGCCGTTCGGATCGTGAGCGCGAGCGGTCGGCAGTATCGCAAACTCCCGCCGTTTTGCCCACGATGACGCCCTTGGCGGTTGCCGGGCAATGATTTCCTGTCGCCAAGGACGTGGCTGCAAGCGCTGGTGTCGTGGCACGCTGATGTCGAGGTTTTATCGCTGGTTGGCCTAAGGCGTATTGATGCCCTTTCTCGCTTTGTGGAAGAATGATCCCAACGACGATTGAGCTAAGGTGAACGCTGTGATAGACGCCGATGGCTTTCGGCCGAACGTTGGCATCATCATCGCCAACTGTGAGGGCCAACTGCTTTGGGCGCGTCGGGCGGGTCAGGAGGCGTGGCAGTTCCCGCAGGGAGGGATCAAGGCATGCGAGACGCCAGATCAGGCGCTCTTCCGGGAACTCGAGGAGGAAATCGGGCTGACGTCCAACGATGTCGATGTGGTCGCCTGTACGCGAGGCTGGCTGCGCTACCGTCTCCCCCGACGCATGGTCCGAACGCATTCGAAACCGCTCTGCATCGGCCAGAAGCAGAAGTGGTTTCTACTGAAAATTCGCTGTCACGACAGTCAGGTCTGCGTCGACAGCACGCCCAAGCCTGAATTCGATGGCTGGCGCTGGGTGAGTTACTGGTATCCTCTGGGACAGGTCGTCTCCTTCAAGCGCGAAGTCTACCGGCGCGCGCTGCGGGAGTTGGCGCCCGAATTCCATCGGTTGTCCCTGGAGGAAATGGCCAGGCTCTAAGGTAGGCAGCACGATTCATGACGGAATGACTCCATCGCTGATGGCGACGCTCGCTGCAAGCGCGTCCGGGGATGGCGTCATACCGGCCCACCGATGCCAAGACGAGGATCTCCTCGCCCACAAGAAAAGGCCCATGCTCGATACCCTTCGCCGCATCGTTCAGGAAGTCAATGGCGCTCGTAGCCTGGATGCCGCGCTGGCAACCATGGTGCGCCGAATCCGCAAGGCGATGCGCACCGACGTCTGCTCCATCTATCTGTTCGATCGCGAGCGCGATCGCCTGGTGCTGATGGATACGATCGGCCTGCGGACGCAGGCCGTGGGGGTCGTGACACTGCGTCTGGGGGAGGGGCTGGTCGGGCTCGTCGGGCAGCGTGAAGAGGCGCTGAATCTGGAAGACGCGCCATCCCATCCGCAATTCCGCTATTTTGCGGAGACGGGGGAGGAGCGCTTCTCGAGCTTTCTCGGCGTGCCGATCATTCACCAGCGTCGAATGCTTGGGGTTCTGGTCGTCCAGCAGCAGGAGAAGCGCCGTTTCGACGAGGGTGACGAGGCGTTTCTGGTCACGATGGCGGCGCAACTGGCGGGTGTTCTGGCCCATGCGCTGGTGTCGGGCACGCTCAGTCGTCCCACGGGCCCGGACGGGCAGGCGATGTTCTCGGGCGTGGCGGCTTCGCCGGGGATGGCGATCGGCGAGATCGTGGTGGTCGCCCCGCCTGCCGATCTGGATAGCGTGCCGGACCTGATCCCGACCGACCCGGATGCCGAAGTGGTCCGTCTCCATGCCGCGCTGGCCCATGTCCGCGAGGATATCCGTAAGGCGGGCGCCCGCCTGGCCAGCCGTATCTCCACCCAGGAACTCGCACTCTTCGACGTCTATCAGCAGATGCTGGGAGACGCGGCGCTGGGCAACGAGGTGGAGAAGCGGATCCGGGAGGGCCAGTGGGCGCCGGGTGCGCTGGCCGATGTGGTGCGTCGGCACACGCAGTATCTGGAACGAGTCGACGACGGTTATCTGCGCGAACGGGCAGCGGATATCCGGGACCTGGGCCGTCGGGTGCTGGCCCACCTGCAGGAGGGCAACGAGCGCACGCCCTCGACCTATCCCGACAACGCCATTCTGGTCGGCGACGAGATCAGCGCGGCAACGCTGGGCGAACTACCCAGGAAACGTCTGGCGGCGCTGGTCTCGATTCGGGGGTCCAGCAATTCCCATGTCGCCATCCTGGCCAGAGCCATGGGCATCCCCACGGTGCTGGGGATGGTCGACCTGCCGCTGCCCAGGATCAACGGAGCCAAGGCGATCCTCGATGGCCACCGGGGACGGCTCTTCGTGCGACCCGAGCCCCAGCTGGCCAAGCGCTACGAACGCCTGATCAAGGAAGAGCGAGCCTTGGCGGAGGTGCTCGAGCACGAGCAGCATCTGCCCAGCGAGACCTCCGACGGACACCCCATGCCGCTGCTGGTCAATACCGGGCTGGCGGTGGATGCCGTTGCCCAGCTCAAGCCACGTGTCAGCGGGGTGGGGCTCTATCGAACGGAAGTTCCGTTCATGATGAACGAGCGCTTCCCCAGCGAGCAGGAGCAGACCCGGCTCTATCACGAGCAACTGGCCAGCTTCGCCCCTCTGCCGGTGGTCATGCGCACGCTCGACATCGGCGGCGACAAGGATCTGCCCTATTTCCCGATCAACGAGGCCAATCCGTTTCTCGGCTGGCGCGGCATTCGCGTCACGTTGGATCATCCGGAAGTGCTGATGGTGCAGATGCGAGCGATGTTGATGGCGTCGCGAGAGCTGGACAATCTGCGCATCCTGCTGCCGATGATTACCAGCGTGGACGAGGTCGATACCGCGCTACGCCTGCTGGCGCGCGCGCGTGAAGAGCTTGCCGAGGAGGGGATCGAGGTCGCGTCGCCCAAGGTTGGCGTCATGATCGAGGTGCCCGCGACACTCTACCAACTGCCAGCCCTGGCGGAGCGGGTCGACTTCTTCTCGGTGGGAAGCAACGACCTGACCCAGTACCTGCTCGCGGTGGATCGCAACAACGCCCGCGTGTCCGGGCTCTACGATGCCTGCCATCCGGCGGTGCTCAACGCCCTCTCGCGCCTTGCCCAGGAGAGCCGGCAACTCGCCGTGCCCGCTTCCGTCTGCGGTGAGCTTGCCGGTGATCCCGCCGGTGCATTGCTGCTGATGGGCATGGGGTTCGATGCGTTGTCGATGAATGCGCCCAGCCTGCCACGGGTGCGAGCCGCGATCCGGCGGGTCGGCATCGGCGACGCTCGCGCGCTGGTGGCGGAAACGCTGTCGTTGCCGACCACGGCAGTGGTGAGGGCACACCTGCGTCAGCGGCTGACGGACTGGCAGATCGGCCATCTGCTGCCACCCCAGGACTAGCCCGTCGGCGGTGTCGTCAGCCGTGTCAGGTCGCCGGCCGGGATGCCGTTCGCCGCGAATCGCTGCTCCTCCAGCGTCGTTGCCGTCGCCGAGACCGCGACCAGGGTCGTGGCTCGTGTCCCGTAATCCTGCCCCACGATGAAAGCAGCCGAGAGCACGCGCTCCAGGTCCCGGCCAACCCCGGTGTGGGGGAGTTCGGCGGGCGGAGCCTGGCGCGTGTCGGCCATGGCCGAGCGCATGCCGACCCGCCAATCCGGCGTCGTCAGCGCCCGTCGCAGCGCGTCTCGTGCCTGAACGACCTTGGGCCAGGGCGTATCGAGGCTGGCATTGGACAAGCCGTGCAGGCCGGGGGGTACGAGCTGGAGACGAGTGTCCTGACGACTGTGATGCAGCGTCCACAGCTGCATCTCCGACATCACCAGCAGGTTGAACCCCGCGTAGGCCTTGGCGCCACCCGCTGCCAGCGTGTCCAGCCAGGTGGCCAGATCGTCGACCTCGAGAGCTCGACGCACGAGCTCGCCGCGACTGGGGCCGGCGGCTGGCGGGGAACTCCGCCCCTCCCTGACGTTGGTCAGGGCGGCTACCCTCGTGGGTGTCGCCGCCAGCCAGGTTCCCCCTCCCACCAGGTCACGACCGCCGGTCAGGTCGCTGTCGGGCCAGCGATGCAGCGCGTCGGCCGGGCGGGCGTGAAATTCGTCGCGATTGGCGGCGAGACGCAATCTCGTCGCGGCCTGGGGCTGCCAATCGAACACGATCAAGCACATGCGGCGACCTCCAGCGGGGGGTGGGCGTAGGAGTGAGCGGTCGGGGTCCGCCATGACACGGCCCCGTCGGCAGCGTACCATAAGCGCGCTAGCGACCCGGGCGAGCTTTCCGCCGTTGCCTCGCGCTCTACAGGACCGTCACATGCTCATTGTCCCACTCTCCACCACCGCCACACCGGCGGCAGGGCCTGCTTTCCTTCCCTTTCCTCCATTCGTCAGGTGGGGAGGCACCCGATGCTGACGGCTATTGCGATCTATCTGCTGGTTGGCGCCGCGGCGGGCTTGATGGCGGGCGTGTTCGGGATCGGCGGGGGTATCGTCATCGTTCCTGCGCTGGTATTCACCTTTCTCGCCCAGGGTTTCGATCCGGCGGTGGTCGCCCATCTCGCCGTCGGAACCTCGCTGGCGACCATCGTGGTCACCGGCGCCTCCTCGGCCTGGGGACACTGGCGCCGGGGTGGCGTGCGTCAGGACTGGCTGCGGTTGATGATGCCGGGGTTGCTGGTTGGCGGGATTCTCGGCGTACTGCTGGCCTCGGTACTGCCCGGTCATGCGCTGACGCGCCTGTTCGGGATCTTCGCGGTCGTGATGGCGCTGAAAATGCTGTTGACTCGCCCGCCCGCGACCCTGGGGCGGGAACCGCGGCGCTGGCCGATGGCCGTGGCCGGGGCCACGATCGGCGGCGTCTCGACGCTGTTCGGCGTTGGCGGCGGGGTAATGTCGGTGCCGTGGCTGTCGCGTTTCACCAGCCGCATGACGGAGGCGGTGGGTACCTCCTCGGCCATCGGCCTGCCAATCGCACTGATCGGTACCGCGACCAATGTCGTCGTGGGCTGGGGCGAGATGACCCTGCCGGCGGGGGCGACCGGCTATGTGATGTGGCCAGCGTTCCTTGGCTTGATGGTGACCAGCGTTCCGATGGCTCGAGTCGGCGTCAAGGTGGCCCATGCATTGCCTGCCAGGACGCTGCGACGTATCTTTGCCCTCCTGCTGATCGTGGTAGGGATTAAGCTGATGATCGGCTAAGGAAACACGGTACGACTGTCTGCCCGGGTGAAGTGGCTCATTGACGCGATGCTGGCGCGCGCCCGGTCAGAGACCCTGATATGTCGATCCTGCGCTCCGTGCGCCTTGCGACGGAGTGCCGCCCACTTCATCCTGCTCGTCAATGGATTCGGCGTTTCCCCTAACTCTTTCCTGGCCAAGGAGAATGCATGCTGGCTTATCCCGAGATCGACCCGATCGCCGTTTCGTTGGGCCCGCTCAAGGTACACTGGTACGGGCTGATGTATGTCGTCGGCTTCGTAGGGGCCTGGTGGCTGGGGCGTCTGCGTGCCGATCGCCTGGGGCTCAAGCGCGACGACATCGGTGACATGCTGTTCTACGGGGCGCTGGGAGTCGTGCTCGGCGGCCGTATCGGCTACGCGCTGTTCTATGGTCTCGACCGATTCGTGGATAACCCGTTGTGGATATTCCAGGTCTGGGACGGCGGCATGAGTTTCCATGGCGGGCTGCTGGGGGTGCTGCTGGCGGCATTGCTGTTCGCGCGCAAGCACGGTCTGGCGTTCTTCCAGCTCACGGACTTCATCGCACCGCTGGTGCCGATTGGCCTGGGGGCCGGTCGTATCGGGAATTTCATCAATCACGAATTGCCGGGGCGCGTGACGGATGTCCCCTGGGCACTGGTCTTCCCCGGCATGGGCGGCCAGGGACGCCATCCCTCGTCGCTCTACCAGTTCTTCCTCGAGGGTGTCGTCATGTTCGTCGTGCTGTGGATGGCCTCCCTGACCCCGCGACGGCGCGGCTTCATCTCGGGGCTATTTCTGGTCTGCTATGGCGCGTTTCGGTTTCTCTCGGAGTTCTTCCGTCGGCCCGATCCGCAATTGGGATTCATCGCCTTCGACTGGCTGACCATGGGGCAACTGCTGTCTCTGCCGATGGTCGTTGCGGGTATCGCGTTGATTGCCTGGTCGCGTCACAATGCGGTGGATGACGCTCGTCAGGGGCAGCCCGCGGCCTGAACGGGCGACGTCGAGTGACTGGCCGCTCGGACTCCGGCGGCCTCGAAATGGAAAGTGTTTCGACGGGTTCGTCGCACGCGATGAGCCCGTCACTGGAAAGGAGCGTGCCCATGCGGCCTTATCTCGACTTGATGCAGCGCGTGCTGGATAGCGGCGTCGAAAAAGCCGATCGGACCGGCGTCGGTACGCTTAGTGTCTTCGGTCATCAGATGCGCTTCGACCTGGCCGAGGGTTTTCCTCTGGTCACCACCAAGAAGCTGCATCTGCGTTCGATCATTCATGAGCTGCTGTGGTTTCTCCGTGGCGATACCAATGTTGCCTATCTCCACGAACACAACGTCTCGATCTGGGACGAGTGGGCGGATGCCAATGGCGATCTCGGTCCCGTCTACGGCTACCAGTGGCGAAGCTGGCCGACGCCCGACGGCGGTCATATCGACCAGATCGCCAGACTGGTCGAGCAGATACGCCGCAACCCGGACTCCCGCCGGCATATCGTCTCGGCATGGAACCCCGCCCTGGTCGACGAGATGGCGCTGCCGCCTTGCCATGCGCTGTTCCAGTTCTACGTCGCCAATGGCAAGTTGTCCTGCCAGCTCTATCAACGCAGTGCCGATATCTTTCTGGGTGTGCCGTTCAACATCGCCAGCTATGCGCTGCTGACTCATATGGTTGCTCAGGTCTGCGGGCTCGCGCCCGGCGAGTTCGTGCATACCCTGGGCGACGCCCACCTCTATCTCAATCATCTCGATCAGGCCCGGCTGCAGCTTTCGCGTGAACCGCTGGCGTTGCCGACCCTGAAGCTCAACCCGGCGATCGACGACCTGTTCGCTTTCCGCTTCGAGGATATCGCCATCGAGGGATACGAGTCCCACGCTTCCATCAAGGCGCCCATTGCCGTATGAGTGACGTGACATCGACCGTGAAGCCGGAAACGCCGATCACCCTGATTGCGGCACTGTCCCGCAATCGCGTCATCGGCGTGAACAATCGGTTGCCCTGGTACCTGCCGGAGGACCTCAAGCGATTCAAGGCGCTGACGCTGGGCAAGCCCCTGGTCATGGGGCGCAAGACGTTCGAGTCGATTGGTCGGCCGCTGCCCGGGCGTTTGAATATCGTGATCACGCGCGACCGCCATTATCGTCGGGAGGGGACAAGAGTGTGTCACTCTCTGGACGAGGCGCTGCAACTTGCCGATCATCAAGCGGTGATCGACGACGCGGCCGAAATCGTGGTGATGGGTGGCGGGGAGATCTACCGGCAGGCGCTGCCCTTCGCCGACAGCCTCCAGCTTACCGAGGTGGATGTCGAGATCGAGGGGGATGCATTCTTCCCCGACTTCCGGAGTGACGAGTGGCAGGAGGTCGAGCGTTCGGTGATGTCGCCGCAGCCAGGTCAGCCGGATTATGCTTTCGTCCAATACCACCGGGTGGCCAGTTCTGGCTGAGTCTCGGCAGGGCGTTGCAGCCAAGAGGGATCGCGTGCCAGTCGTCAGGATGAGCGACGGCATGTCCCGACGTTGATTGAGAGGACTTGAGAGGAGTTGTGCCGTGTTGACGGATCGAACACAGGCGCTCCTGGCTGCCATCGAGCACCAGGTCGAAGCGGGTCAGGCCGCTTTGGAAGCCGAGAAAGAGCGGTGCAAGGCCTTGGAGGCCGAGAATCGAGCCCTCAAGGAGCGTCTACTCGCATTGGCCGAACTGGACCCGATGGTGGTCAAGGGCCAGGATCACAGCGAGGACCCCGATGGCGGCACGCGTGCACGCGGCCTGGGCAATCTGGCATTTCGACGACCTCGGCCAAAACCGGATGGCGACGCCGGTACCGGAACGGCCCGTCACGGCCAGGTCTCTCCGCTGCAGCGCCTGACCTCTTCCCCCGCTCATGACAAGGGGGGCTCCGAGATCGCTCGGCCGCTGGCAGTCGAGCGCACCGAGCCGGAGCGCTCCGCGCCCCCGGAGGGGGAGGCCGACTCTTCATCCACTCGAACCCGTCCCGAGGTCCCTACCGACACCTCCACGCCCGTAGCGCCGTCCACCGCTGGCGAGTCGCCTCCCCAGAGTTCACTGGCGTTCGGCGCCGAGCATGAAGTGCCGTCGCCGCAGGCGTTGCTCGCCCAGTGGTACAAGCGCTATCCCAGGACCTTCTTCAAGGGGCATACGCGGCCGCTGAAGACTGGTATTCATCTCGATCTGTGCGAGCTAGAACCCTGGCCCGAGAAGCTGGTTCGTCGGGCGTTGGCCTGCTACGTGCATCTGCCGCGCTACCTGAAATCGGTTCGTGAAGGCGCGAAACGCGTGGATCTGGTGGGAGAGGATAGCGAGGTGGTGACCGCCGAGGAGGCCAAGCACGCCAAGCGTCAGTTGGAAGCGTTACAGAAGAAGCAGAAAGCTCGCGAGACACAGGAGCGATCGGCAAAGCTGGATCGCAAGATCGGGGCGTTGCTGGCCAAGCATGGCCAGTCCCCGCAGGATTGACGAGTCGGGGCGAGCCCAGTTCGTGCCGCCTTGAACTTTGGTATCGAAAGACAGGTAAGAGGGGCCGGGGGAAGAATATTCGTGCCCGATTCCTTGCCTGGAGGGGCGTGTCATGAGAGTGTCATGCCCCGTGGCTAGGCTGCCGGCAGCCGGTTTGTGCCGTCGACGCCATGAATCCCGGTTGCGACGAGAAGCGCAACCGGTGAGAAAAGCAGGGAACGAAAACAGTGTTTTTTTCTTGTTGCGTTCCTCCAACGTCCGGTATAAGGTTTCCGGGCGAGCATTGGACAATAACAAGGCTTCTAAGTTCCGCAGCCGTCATTCGTTCGCGTGACGAAGCTGGTTGAAGGTGCTGAAGCCGACTGCATCTGCAGACACGATCGAACAGTAAGCTAGTTAAGGAACCTATCGCGATGAAAAAGACGCTCTTAGCGACTGCTATTGCTGGTGCCCTGGGCGCCTCCGCCGCTGCCCAGGCAGCGACTGTCTACAACCAGGACGGCACGCAGCTCGACATCTACGGCAACATCCAGATCGCCTACAAGTCCATCGAGACTGGTAGCTATGAAGGTGGTCGCATCACTGGCGCCGACTCCGAAGACGAGCTGTTCGACAACGGCTCGACCGTCGGTTTCTCCGGTCAGCACATCATCAACCCGGGCCTGACCGGTTACTTCAAGGCCGAGTTCGAGCACAATGCCGACGAAGAGAAGATCGGCAACGGTCTTGGCAACGGCGACCAGGCCTACCTGGGTCTGAAAGGCAACTTCGGTGACGCACGCCTGGGTTCCTGGGATCCGCTGATCGACGACTGGGTCCAGGATCCGATCTCCAACAACGAATACTTCGACAACACCGACTCCACTCGTGATCTGGGCGGCCTCTACGGTTACAACACCGCAGAGAATGTCGATCGTGAAGGCGACAAGTTCCAGTACATGTCTCCGGTCTGGGCTGGCCTGCAGTTCGCCATCGGTACGCAGTACAAAGGCGATGCTGAAGATGACTTCGACGTTGCTGGTTACACCAACAACAACGGCTCGAACGCCTCCTTCTTCGGTGGTCTGAAGTACGCCGTTGGCGCGTTCTCCGTCGCGGCTGTCTACGATGACCTGAACAACTACAAGCTGCAGAACGACGCTACTGGCGAGTATTCCGAAGCCAAGGCGTACGGCTTGACTGCTCAGTACACCATCGACACCCTGCGTCTGGCAGCCAAGGTCGAAAACACCGACATGAAGGTCGACGGCGAAGACGGCGACATCATGCGTTACGCTATCGGCGCTCGCTACGGCTACGCGCTGTCCGACAACTTCGCTGGTGACCTCTACGGTTCTTACCAGTACGTCGATGCCGACAAAGAAGTTGCTCTGGCCACCAACCGCGGTGCGATCAACTCCAGCGGCGACTACGCTGGCGATGATCACTTCAACGAGTTCATCCTCGGCGCGACTTACAACATCTCTCCGGCGATGTACACCTTCGTCGAAGGCGCGATGTACGGTCGTAGCCACGATGTCGGCGACGGTGTTGCCGTCGGTGCTGTCTACAGCTTCTAAGCTGACCCCGATGTGTGCGGTGACCGTCTGACGTCGCTGCGCTATCGAACGAAGCCGGCCCCTCCTGGGGGCCGGCTTTTTTTATGCTCGATCGCGACGGGCCGCGAGCGCCGCCTATCCGGTCGGCGAGCGCCATTCACCGCTTTCCGCTACCGGTTCTCCTTCGTCTAGATGTCATTAGGATGACAGGCTGGTAATCTCTTGTTGAGTGGACGTTCAAAAACCATCGAGCGTCACGCCGTCGTAACAGGTCTGTCGTATAACAACGTTTTCCACGCCTCTTCATGACGAAGCCGGGAAGTGGATCGACAAACAACAGGAGACCTTCGATGACCCTTTCCCGTCGTCGTTTCTTGCAGGGTGCCGCGGCTGTCGGCGCCGCCGCTTCGGTACCGTTCTACATCAATCGTGCCGTGGCCCAGGATCAGGTTCTGCGCATCTACGCCTGGGCCGGTTACTTCACCGACGAGATGCTGTCGGATTTCACCGCCAAGACCGGTATCAAGGCGACCTTCACGCCTTATGGCACTAACGATGAACTGATGAACTCGCTGCGGGCCACCGACGGCTCTGGCTTCGACGTCATCATGCCGACGGTGGATCGGGTGCCCGGTTATCTGGATTATCAGTTGATCCAGCCGCTGGATACGTCGCGTATTCACTGGGACGGCTGCCTGGATACCGCCATGAAGGGGTCGGAAGTCGGTGGCGTGATCGATGACAAGCGCTACTTCGCGCCTTCCGACTGGGGCACCGAGGCGATCGCCTATAACACCCGCTATACCGACATCGACCGTTCCAAGCTCAGCTACGGAGATCTCTGGAATCCCGACATCGGCGAGGGGGTCACGGTCCGTGCGCACTCGGCGCTGATCGGCATCGGCCTGTGGCTCGAATCCCAGGGCAAGCTGCCGCGCCCGTTGCTGGATTCGTTCAAGACCGAAGAGGCGATGCGCGCCAACTTCGACGTCATCCTGGCCGAAGCCGTCAAGCACAAGGACATGGTGATCCAGTTCTGGTCCACCGAGAACGAGGCCCAGGGCGCGTTCCGCACCAATGGCGCCCTGATTGGCCAGACCTGGGACAGCACCGCGTTTCGACTCCAGGGCGAGGGCGAGCCCATCGCCTATGGGGCGCCCAAGGAAGGGGCGCTTGCCTGGATGGAAGGTTTCGTCATTCCCCAGAACGCGCAAAATGTCGACGCAGTCTACGAACTGATCAACTGGTATTACACTCCGGAAGCGGGGGCGATGTTCGTCAAGTCCACGGGCTACAACTCGACCGCCGTCGGCGCCGAGGAGCTGTTGCCGGAAGCGACGCGTCAATTCTTCAAGGATTCCTACACGCAACAGGATCTGGACAACCTGTGGTGGTGGCCGGTGCAGGACCCCTGGTACGTCGCGTTGCGTAACGAGTATCAGGATCGATACCTGTCGGCGTGAGCGTCGTTTTTGGCAAGCCCCGTGCTGGCGGGCACGGGGCTTGCCGCAATTCGGCGGTTTCCCGGCTCGGTTATTACGCCAAGCTCTGTCTGAAAAGTCGACGAGCAAAGGCCAGACAAGGCAAAAATCGATGAAAGAGCGCAGTTTACGCGGTGTAAATGAGCATCTTGAGCCGATTTTTAACGCCGTATGGGCGAGCGCAGGCAGTTTTCAGACAGTGCCTAGGCCCGTTCCCGACGTGCCAACGCACTACCCACATCCCTGTGGGTCGCACGGTAAAAATCGGCGAAAAACGGACCGCGCCGACGTCCCGGTCTACACGGGATGAATGGGCATTTTGACGGGATTGCCGAGCTCGGGCTTGCGCACCAGCCGATTTTCAACGCCGTGTGGTTGAGCGCAGGCATTTTTCAGGCAATGGGTAAGAGGACGTCATGGACGGTCGCGTAAACTTGAGCCAAGTCGCGATGCGATTCGGCGATTTCACGGCGATTCAGCCGACCTCCCTGGAGATAGCGTCGGGCGAATTCTTCAGTTTTCTTGGCCCTTCCGGCTGTGGCAAGACCACACTTCTGAACATGATCAGCGGATTCCTCACGCCCAGTGAAGGTTCGGTCGCCATTGGCGGTGTGGACATGACCCGAGTGCCGGTCAATCGCCGGCCCACCGCAATGATCTTTCAGAATCTGGCGCTTTTTCCGCTGATGAGCGTCTATCGGAACATCGAATTCGGGCTGGAAGTCCGTGGCGTCGATCGCAAGAAGCGCCGGGAAAAAGCTGACGAATTGCTGGATCTGGTAGCACTGGGCGGTAGTGGTGACAAGCCGGTCGCGGAGCTGTCCGGCGGCCAGAAGCAGCGGATCGCGATCGCCCGTGCGCTGGCCGTGGAGCCCCGAGTGCTGCTGCTGGACGAACCGCTCTCCGCCCTGGATCTCAAGTTGCGCCAGCATATGCGCACCGAGCTCAAGGCGATTCAGCGCAAGACGGGCATCACCTTCATCTATATTACCCACGATCAGGGCGAGGCACTGACCATGTCCGATCGGGTTGCGGTGATGTGTGATGGCCGTATCCAGCAGGTCGCCGATCCAATGACACTGTACCGACAACCCCGGACCGATTTCGTGGCCGGCTTCGTGGGCGAGAACAATCGTTTTCCGGGGCGTGTCACGGCCGTGGACGGCGGGATGGTGACGTTGGATGCGGGGCTGCCCGCTCCGTTGCGCGGAGCCGCCGCCTCGCCGCTCGAGCCCGGCGACGAGGCCACGCTCTATGTGCGGCCGGAGCAGTGGCGAGTCGGTAGCGCCAGCGATTCTTCGCTACCGTTCGGCGGCGTGATCCAGGCGGAGCACTTCGAAGGCGCCTGGTTGACGCTCGAGATCGCGCTGGAGCAGGGGAGGACGGTACGGGCGCACGTGCCGCAGGCGCTGGAGAGCGACGGCGTCGAATCTTCGTTCAAGGTGGGCAGCGCCTGCCGCCTGGATTACCCGCCGCGTGGGGCCCTGGTCCTGCCGGGCGTCGAGCGCGGGCAGTCGGATGAGGAGGGCGCCGATGTGGCGGCAACTGCATAACCGCTTCGGACTGCCATTGACCATGGCGATCGTCTCGCTGATGGGGATCTGGCTGATCGTGATGGTGCTGCTGCCCCAGTGGCAGATGATCGATTACTCGTTTCATCCGGCGCTGCTGCCGGCCGAACGCGGCGGGGCGAAGGATGTCTGGTCGCTGACCAACTACGCCACCTTCTTCCGCAACGAGATCCATCTCGCGATCTTCTTCAAGACGATATGGTCCAGCGTCCTGGTGACCACACTGACCCTGCTCGTCAGCTACCCGCTGGCCTACTATCTGGCCAAGGTGGCGACACCGGGTCAGGCGGCCCTCTGCCTGCTGCTGTTGATCATTCCGTTCTGGATCAACGAGATTCTGCGCACCTTTGCCTGGTACATCATCTTCGCGTTTCGGGGGCCGCTCAACGAACTGTTGCTGGCGGTGGGGCTGATCGATCGCCCGATCCGTTTTCTCAATGGCGACACTGGCGTCCTGGTCGGCATGGTCTATGCCTACATTCTGTTCATGGTCTTCCCGCTCTATAACGCCATCGAGAGCCTCGATACCAACCAGATTCGAGCCGCACGGGATCTCGGTGCCGGCTGGGGGCGCACTCACCGGCGTATCGTGATCCCTCACGCCAAGCCGGGGATCGCCACCGGATGCATCATGACGTTCATGCTGGCCGCGGGCAGTTACGCGGTACCGGCGCTGCTGGGGTCACCGGGGAGCCGCTGGTTCACGCAGATCATCTACAACTGGTTCTTCGAGGGTGGCGACTGGAACCAGGGGGCGGCCTATGCGTTCCTGCTGCTGGTGCTGTGCATCGTCTTCGTCACCGTCATCATGCGGATCTTCAAGGTCGGTCTCGGCGATATCGCCAAATAGGAACGGTACTGAATGAGCTCTTCGCGATTCTTCTCCTGGGCGCTCAAGGCCTATCTGGCGATCTTCTTCGCCTACCTCTTCCTGCCGCTGTTGATCATGGCGGCTGCGACGTTCAACGAGAGCCGCTTCCCCACCGTCACACCCTGGACCGGAACGACCCTGCGCTGGTTCTCGGCCCTGTGGGCCGACGGGGGCATGTGGGATTCGTTGGCCAACAGCCTGCTGGTCGCCGTGGGGGTGCTGTGTCTGGCCCTGCCCATCGGCGTGGCCAGCGCACTGTTCCTGACCACGGTGGAGGGTCGTGGCAAGTCCTTCATCTATGCGCTTATCCTGTCGCCACTGCTGACGCCGGGCGTGATCATCGGTATCTCGACGCTGATCTTCTGGCGTGACTGGGGGGTGAATGGGGGCATCGCATTGACCATCATTGCCCAGAGCGCCTTCATCGCGGCTTATGTCATGCTGATGGTGGCGGCCAGGCTGCAGCGCTTCGATCGCACGCTCGAGCGCGCGGCGATGGATCTCGGGGCCAGCCAGTGGCAGGTGTTCCGCCGCATCCTGCTGCCGTACCTCAGGCCGGCCATCCTGTCGGCGGCGGTCCTGGCATTTCTCCAGTCGCTGGAGAACTACAACACCACGCTCTTCGTGGCCGGCTACGACACCACGCTGACCGTCTACATCGCCTCCAAGGTGCGTACCGGCCTGACCCCGGCGGTCAATGCGCTGGCGCTGGTGATGATCCTGTTCACGGTGGGGCTGGCGGTAATCTACGAACTCAAGCGACGTCGCGAGGCCGCCAGGCGAATTGCCTGAGGCGGCTCGCGCGGTGCAAGCCGCTTACTGTCGGGTCAATCTGACCAGTCGATGGCGCAGCTCCGGGTCGAACAGGGCCCGACTGCGCATCTGCGTTAGTCGCAACGACTCGTCGTAGAACAGTCTTTCGTTCTCGACGCGCAGCCAACCCTGCTGTTCGAGCGTCTCCAGCATGCCGCTGAAAAGTCGCTTATCGAAGAACTCCGGTGCGTTGAGCCCCGACAGCAGTGTCAGGCGCTCGGCCAACTGACGGCTGTGCTCCTCGAGCGCCTGGCGGGTCAATTCGCCGCTGGGGTAGCGCAACAGCGACGCCAGCAACAGGTAGGCGCGCTCCAGGGTGGGTTGCACCGGCTGCCCCAGCAGCCTCAGGTGCTCGCTGGATTCGAGGTGACCGGGCTGTCGGCGCCAGCCGTTGTCGGTGACCTGCAACAGGCCCTCCTCGGTCAGTACGGCGAGCGTGGCCTTCAGACGCTCGCGGGGATCGACGGGGGGAGCGAAATAGAGCTCATTGGCCAGCAGCGGCCAGGCCGGCGACAGTAGCGCATCGAGATCGTCCAGCGTGAAGGCCGCGTTATTGCGAAAGGCGAACGCCACCAGCCCCAGGTGCATGAACAGGTGCAAGACGTTGTTGCGATACCAGGTCAAAAGCGTCGCTTGTTCCGGGCGGGCGGTGACCAGTTCGCCCAGGGCCTGTGGCTGTCGTGTCACGAAACCCAGACTCGCCACGTGCTCGATCCAGTCGGCCGGTTCGCCTGCCGGCAGTTGGCAGTGCCGGCTACCCGGCAGGCTGCGCTGCAGCCTGACCAGCAGGCCGATGTGATGGGCCAGAAGATCGGACTCGATGGTGTGATGGGGCGTCGCCAGCAGGGTCATGGCGACCAGCGAGACGGCATTCAGGCTGGCAGCGTCGTTGATTCGCCGGGCCAGCGTTTTCCCCAGTAGCGGTACCGCGCGATTCAACCAAGCCGGACGCGCCGAAACCGAATCGTCCTGCCAGTCCGGAACGGTCTCGTTCAGGAAGTCCGTCAGCGACAGCGGTTCGCCAACGCTGACGGTGACCCGGCCGTGGGGCTCGCGCAGATGCTTCAGCACGCGGAGCAGGTCGAGGGGCGACTCCTTCTTTTTCTGGCCGCCACGCAGCTCGCGGAGATAGCTGTTGCTCTCCAGGACCCGCTCGTAACCGACGTGGACCGGCACGAAGGCGACGTCCCGGATGGCGTCGCGAGCGAACGAGCGCAGCGTCATGGCCAGCATGCCGGGGCGGGGCGACAGCATTCTCCCGGTGCGCGAGCGGCCGCCTTCGATGAAGTACTCCACCGGGTGACCGCGTGCGATCAGGCGGTGCAGGTATTCGTTGAAGACCGCGGCGTAGAGCCGGTTGTCCTTGAAACTCCGGCGCAGAAAGAAGGCGCCGCCACGGCGCAGCAGCGCGCCGATCACCGGCATGTCCAGATTGCGACCGGCGGCGATATGGGGCGGCATCAGCCCTTCCCGATAGAGCACGTAGGAGAGCAGCAGGTAATCGATATGACTGCGGTGGCAGGGGACGTAGATCAGTGTCCGCTCGCCGGCTATCGCCTTGACCGCGTCCAGTCCGTACACGTCGACGCCCTCGTAGAGCCGGTTCCACAGTCGCTTGAGCAACTCGTAGAGGAAGCGCATGACCGGATAGGACATGTTGGAAGCGATCTCGCGGGCGTAGCGCTCGGCCCGCCGCCGCTCTCGGGCCGGGGTGCTGCCGTCGGCCGTGACGGCTTCCTGAATGGCCTCCCGCACCGGACGACTGTCGACCACCCCGCGCATCAGCGTCCGGTGGTGGGAGATATCCGGGCCCAGCACGCGTGCGCGAATGCGCCTGAAGTGGACCCGCAGCACGCGGGCCACCTTGCGTTGGGTCAAGCTGACCTCGGGGTCGTCGATCAGCGGTCGCAGTCGGATCGGCTCGCCGAAGTGCGCTTCCAGATGGCGGCCGTTGACGATCACCGACAGCAGGCGCCGAAGTCGCCCGCTCCAGGCCCAGTCGTCGGCGGCCAGCATCTTCCAGAAGCCGAAATCCTTGCCCGGTGCGCGACTCCAGAAGACGCTCACCGGCACCAGTTGCGCGTCCAGTGTGGTGTCGGCCTCGAGCGCATCCAGCAGATGCTGCAGGTGAGTCGAGTGCTGGCCCTGGATCGCGCCTCGGCTGCTTCGCAGACGGGGCAGCGCAAAGCAGCCGGGGAGCGAGACGTGGCCGAATTGATGCCTCTGGCTGGCATCGGGGAGATCGAGGTCGCGGCACAGCCGGTCGATGGCGATCTCGTCGGTCAAGGCGGGGCGGGCAATCACGTAGAGCGTGGGGCACGTGGCGTCGAGCCGGAATGACTCCGGCTCGACCAGGCGAAAGGCGAGCCAGCGATCGAGCAGACGGCTGGCCAGACGGTGCCACAGCCGTTGAAGTCCCATGGATGCCTGCATCGACGCCATTTCCCCCGCAAATCCCCGAGTATAGCGATATCGCCGCGGCGCAGCGACGACAGGATCGGCAGGCTTTCCCTGAAACGCCAAACGTGCGTCAATCGGCAGCGACCAGGGAGGCGCGGTTCATGCAAGCGACATGGAAGGATGGCAATCGATTCGAACTGCTGCCGGAAGGCAAGCGCTTCTGGCCGGCCATGCGGGAAGCCATCGAGGGCGCCCGCCACCGCTTGTGGGTCGAGCTCTACTTGATGGAATCGGGAACGCTGGCAGACCGCTTCATCGAGCTGCTGGTCGCGGCAGTGGCCCGCGGTGTCGAGGTCAAGCTGATGCTCGACGGCGTGGGAAGCATGGGGCTGTCGCGCAGCGATCGGCAGCGGTTGCGCGAAGGCGGCGTCGAGCTGCGGTTCTTCAACCCGCTGTCGGTGACGCGGCTGGGCGGCAATCTGATGCGCGATCATCGCAAGCTGGTGATCGTCGACGGCGGCACCGCCTTCACCGGCGGGTTCGGGATCGTCGACGAGTTCATCGACGCCTGGTACGAGGTCGCGATGCGCATCCAGGGGCCGGTCGTCGAAGACTGGATGCGGCTGTTCGTCCACGTCTGGGACTCGCCGTTGACCCGGGGGGAGGGGGCCAGAACGCGCCTGGCATCGTCTCTGCAGGCCCTGCCGCCGCCTGCGCCGTCGGCCGACGGCATGCGCGGCCGAGCCATCTGGGGCCGGGGGCATCGCTACCAGGCCATTCGTGTCTCGCTGCAGAGCCGGATCGGCACCTCCCGCCGCCGGCTATGGCTGTGCACCCCCTACTTCGTGCCGACGCTCAGTCTTCGCCGCGCGCTGGCACGCGCGGCGCGGCGCGGTATCGATGTGCGCCTGCTGCTGGCCGGTGGCCATCACGACCATCCCGGTGTTCGTTACGCCGGTCAGCGATTCTACGGCCGGCTGCTCAAGGCGGGGGTCAAGATTTACGAGTTTCAGCCCAATTTCATTCATGCCAAGTTCAGCGTGATCGACGATTGGGTTTCGCTGGGCTCGTGCAATTTCGACCACTGGAGCCTCCAGTGGAATCTCGAAGCCAATCAGGAGATCGACGACGCGGCGTTTGCCACCGAAGTGGCTCGGCTCTTCGAGCGCAACTTCGCTACCAGCCGGCGCATCGATGCCGCGAGCTGGGCGCAGCGCCCATGGTGGCAGCGGGCGAAAGAGTGGCTGTTCGGAACGCTCAACGCCTGGGTGACGCGTCTCAAGTAGGTCTCGACGAATTCAGCGCTTGCCGCCGCGCTTGCCGCTTCCGGCCCGCTTCTTCGTGGCACTGCCCTTGCCTTTCGGCGGCTCCGGCGGGACCCGGAAATGCAGGTAGAGATCGAGCGTCAGCTCGGCCAGTTGCCCGGCAAGGGCGGAAAACTGCGCTTCGTCGGCCACCAGCTCCGCCATTTCGGGCTCGTCGTCGAACAGCCCGGACAGCGCCATGAACGGCAGCAGCAGGGCGGCGACATGGGCTTCGTCCTGGGAGAACCATGCCGCCTCGTCCACGAACACGCCTTGCATGAAGCCCGCGCACCAGTCCTCGATGGCGGCGACCATCTCTCCGTCCTCGTCCAGTTCCGAATCGAAAGGCAGTTCGATCCGGTGGCCACGCTCCATGATGCTGCCGGCGTTGGTCTTGAGCGCTTCGAGCAGGCCCCGGATCTCGTCGCGCTCGGTGGCATCCGCGAATGGCGGTTCGCCCTCGAACAGCTCGGCGAGCCAGACGTCCGGGGGGATCTGGCCGGGAGAGACCGCCAGCGCGACCAGATAGCCGTGCGCGCCGATCAGGTCGGGCGCTTCCTCGCCGAGGTGTTCGGAGGCCAGGTAATCGTCGAGCCTGGCCAGGGCGTCATCGTCCAAGGGGGACTGGCTGTCGATGGCGTCATCCTGGGCTTCGGGCATGTCACTCTCCGGGACGTGATGGCGTTGGCGGGCTGGACGCCCGTGACTGTCGTCGGCATTCTATCACCCCATGACGAATCTGCGTTCCTCCTCTCCCGCCCCGGCACTCGGGGAAAGCGATGCCCAGGCGCTGGATGCGCTCGACCCGGCCGCGCTCGAAAGACGGCTCTTGTGCCAAGCGGATGCGGCCTGGCAACTGGCGCGGGAGGTACACCCGGCGCTGCCCCGGCCGCGGATCTGGTTCGATCTGCGCGGACGCAGCGCGGGGCAGGCCCACTACCAGCGTGGCGGGCTGCGCTTCAACCGGACACTGCTGCAGGAGAATCGGCAGGCTTTCATCGACGAGATCGTGCCTCATGAGATGGCCCACTGGCTGGTGTTCCATCTCGAGGAGGGGAGGCAGGCCCGCCCCCACGGACACGAGTGGAAGACGGTGATGCGAAACCTCTATGGTCTGGCGCCAGTCGTCACCCATCGCTTCGACGTGGCGCGTGCCAGTCCCGCGCCCTATCTCTATCGCTGCCGTTGCGAGACAGTGCACCGCTTTACCGGTCGTCGCCATTCTCAGGTACTGAAGGGCAGCCGCTATCGCTGCCGTCACTGCCGGGCGCCGCTGCGCTTTGCCCATCGGGAAACCCCCGAGTAGCGCGTCCGCTGTCCGGGCTGACGCGAACCCCTCCGCCAATCTCTCCTCCATCGCCGCGCCGACGGGATGGCGCGATAGTGCAAGTTGATCGAAACTCGGTGCTACGAAGGTCTAATAGGGGGTGGCCGGTGCCGCCGTTATATGCTGACTGACCGCGCAGGCGAGGGTCTATCACATTGAGTCGACTAGGCTTTCATCGTCGAATGGGTTCGAACGAAGGGGGATTGGAGCATGAGCGAACAGCAGCGCATATATCCTGTCGATGAGCGCTTGGCAGCCGATGCCTGGATCGATCGCGATCGTTACCAGAAGCTCTATCGCCAGTCGGTGGAAGACCCCGAGGGGTTCTGGCGGGAACAGGCCGACAGCCTGAGCTGGAGCAAGAAGCCTGCCACCATCAAGAATACGTCGTTCGCCTCCGATAACGTCGATATCCGCTGGTTCGAGGATGGCGAGCTCAATGTCGCCCATAACTGCCTCGATCGACATCTGGACTCCCGCGGCGATCAGCCGGCGATCATCTGGGAAGGCGACGACCCCGAAGATCACAAGACCATCTCCTATCGTGAGCTGCATCAGCGCGTGTCGCAGCTCGCCAATGGCCTCAAGTCCCTGGGCATCAACAAGGGCGACACGGTCACGCTGTACATGCCGATGGTACCGGAAGCGGCCATGGCGATGCTGGCGTGTGCCCGGATCGGTGCGGTGCATTCGGTGGTGTTCGGCGGGTTCTCCCCGGATGCCTTGGCGGGACGCATCGTCGACTCCCAGTCTCGCGTCGTGATCACCGCCGACGAGTCGGTACGCGGTGGCAAGCAGGTGCCGCTCAAGGACAACGTCGACGCGGCGTTGACCCGGGAAGGCACCGATGTGGTCGAGTCGGTGCTGGTCGTCCGGCGCACCGGCGGTGACATCCAGTGGCACGAGGGCCGCGACCGTTGGTTCGACGATGTCGTCGATCAGCAACCCACCGATTGCCCCGCCGAGACGATGAACGCCGAGGACCCGCTGTTCATCCTCTACACCTCGGGCTCGACGGGAACGCCAAAAGGGTTGAAGCACACCTCAGGCGGTTATCTTCTCTATGCCGCACTGACCCATCGCACGGTCTTCGATTACCACGAGGGCGAGGTCTACTGGTGCGCCGCCGATGTCGGCTGGATCACGGGGCACAGCTATATCGTCTATGGACCGCTGGCCAACGGTGCCACCACGCTGATGTTCGAGGGCGTGCCGACGTATCCGTCCCATGGGCGAATCGGCCAGATCGTGGACAAGCACAATGTCTCGATCCTCTACACGTCGCCGACGGCGATTCGTTCGCTGATGGCGCATGGCGAGCACATCATGGACGACAGTCGGCGCGACTCGCTGCGGATCCTCGGCTCGGTCGGGGAGCCGATCAATCCGGAGGCCTGGGACTGGTTCTATCGTGTCGTCGGCAACTCTCGTTGCCCGATCATGGACACCTGGTGGCAGACCGAGACCGGCGGCCACATGATCACGCCGATGCCGGGCGCGACCGACCTCAAGCCGGGGTGCGCGACCAAGCCGTTCTTCGGCGTTCAGCCGGCACTGGTCGACAACGATGGCAAGCGTCTGGAAGGCGCCACCGATGGCAACCTGGTGATTCTCGACTCCTGGCCCGGACAGGCCCGCTCGATCTGGAACAACCACGACCGCTTCGTGCAGACCTACTTCTCTACCTACGAAGGCGTCTACTTCACCGGTGATGGCTGCCGTCGCGACGAGGATGGCGACTACTGGATCACCGGGCGCATCGACGACGTCCTGAATGTGTCCGGCCACCGCATGGGTACGGCGGAGATCGAGTCTTCCCTGGTCGCGCACCAGGATGTGGCGGAGGCGGCCGTGGTCGGTTACCCGCACGACATCAAGGGCCAGGGCATCTACGTCTACGTCACGCTCAATGACGACGTCGAGCCCAGCGACGAATTGAAGCAGGAGCTCAAGCAGTGGGTGCGCAAGGATATTGGCCCCATTGCCACCCCTGACGTGATCCAGTGGGCACCGGGGCTACCGAAGACCCGTTCCGGCAAGATCATGCGTCGCATCCTGCGCAAGATCGCCGCGAACGAGTGCGACGGCCTGGGCGACACCTCGACACTGGCCGATCCGGGGGTCGTGGAAGATCTGATCGAACATCGTCATGTTCGCACCTGAAACGATCTGCCCGGGATTAGAGGCGCGTGGCTTTTTCGATCGGCAAGGTAACAACTATATGACTAGTTGATATGAGCCATGATAGCTTATTTTGACTGATGATTATCGTTCGGTCGTCTTGAAAGAGGCTTTCCTCACGGTGCTTTTGCTGCCACTCCTGAGGGAGGGAAGCGCGCCAGCTTTCCGAGACGACCGAACTTTTTTTAGCCGCTCGGCACGTTCCCACCTACGGATTATCGCGGGATTTTTTCCGCGTTGATTTGAGGCTTGGGATTCCACGATCGCATGGGGTAACATGCCGTTAATCGATAGTTGGATTATTTTGTCCAGATGGCGATAGTGAACCGGCTATCTCGCCACATATCTCGACAGCGCCGGAGGAGAATCAATGGCTTTTGCCCAGAAATTCATCGTTGCCGATGACCACCCACTCTTCCGGGCGGCGCTCAATCAGGCATTGCGTCAGGTGTCGCCGCAAGCGGAAATCGTCGAGGCGGATACCATGGAAGCGACGACGGAGGTCGTCACCCGCCACCCCGATGCCGATCTGATCCTGCTTGACCTGCACATGCCCGGCGCTCACGGGTTTTCAGGGCTGATCCAGCTTCGCGGGCAGATGCCGGATATTCCGGTGACCGTGGTATCGGGCAGTGAAGAGGTGGATGTCGTTCGTCGCGCCATCGACTACGGTGCCTCGGGTTTCATTCCCAAGTCCGCTTCGCTGGACACCATTGCCGAAGCCATTGGCGAAGTGCTCAAGGGGGAAGTCTGGTTGCCCCCGGAACTGGCCGATGCCATGGGGGAGGGGAGCGAGGAAGATGCCCGCTTCGCCGAGGCGATCGCCTCGCTGACGCCGCAGCAGTTCCGGGTGCTCAACATGTTGACGGAAGGTCTGCTCAACAAGCAGATCGCCTACGAGCTCAACGTGTCGGAGGCGACCATCAAGGCACACGTGACCGCGATATTGCGCAAGTTGGGGGTGCACTCTCGAACTCAGGCCGTCATCGCCGCTCAGAAGTTGGAGATCGAACCACCCAAGGTGACCGACAACTGAGACCCTTGTCTTCTGGGGTTTTTCGAGGCCGTCGCATCCCCCGGGATCGGCGGCTTTATTGTTTCAGAGCGAGTTCCCCGTGCCTGGGCTAGCGGGCGTGGGATGCATTGAATGGCAAGTCGCTATCGCCGCGAGTCCCGTGTCGCCATCTTCGATCGAGGCTCGTGATCGTTCGGCGGGGACCGCCCTGGCCCGATGGAGTGCCTGTCCCATCAGCAGCAGTTCGATGCTCGCGAACAGCAGCAGGCTGTAGCCGGTCAGCTCCGTTATCTCTTCCGCCGCATCCTTGACGATCCGTAGATAGTGCTCGCCCATCAAGGCGTGCCACAGTTCGCTACGCCCGTAGAGACGCGAAAATACGTAGGTGGTCAGGAAACCACCCGCGAACAGCCCAAAGCCCAGACTGTTGCTGACTTGCGCGAACTCCTCGAGAAAGTCGCGGCGAGCCCGGATCGTGGCGAAGATCGCCGGCAGCCCGACCAGTGCAACCAGACACTCCCATGCCCCATCGAAAACGTAGGTATCCAGCCACAGGTCGTTTTCGCGAATCAGCGACACCGTGAAGAAAGCCCCCATCAGCAGGCTGATCGAGCGCAGGACCCGGTAGCGATAACGTAGAAATCCCATCACGATGGCGCAGATCAGCAGCAGCAGCGCCTGGGTCAGTTCGGTCAGTGACGTCTCGCTGAAGTCGGGGGCTCCAGCATGCCTGGCATCGATCATCAGCACCGCTTGCATGAGCCCCGCGAGAAGGATGATGTAAGCGCCCGCTCTTGCAGAAACGGCGCCAAAGGAGAACTTGGTCATATTCCATGCCTGCCAGAAATTGATAGCCGGCTAAGAATATCAGGCTTAAGTTTCTTAAGGAACGGGCTGACCTTCTTTTTTTAAGCTTTTCTTAATCTTTTGGGGCGAGTCCCACCCCCAGATCGGCCGCTTCGATGCCTGTGATGGCGGCCTTCTCGTCATTCTCGGAGCTGTCCCCGCTGACGCCGACCGCGCCGATGACGCGCTCCTGCGGATCGAGAATCAGCACGCCCCCGGCAACGGGAATGAATTCCCCCTGGGAGGCCGCCGCAACGGCCGAGAGGAACGCCGGGCGCGACTCGTTGCGCTGGCCGATGGTTCCGCTGGAAACACCGTAGCCCAGCGCCGCCCTGGCTTTGCCATGCGCTACCGCCAGGCGCAGCGTGGCGCAGCCGTCGGCTCTGTCGCAGCTCAGCGGGTGTCCGCTGGTATCCATCACCGTTACGGTGATGGGGTTCATCGCCTCTGCCGCGGCATAGGCCAGAGCGGCGTCAATGATGCGACGAGCCTGGGCCAGCGAGAGGGTCTGGTGAGTCGGGTAGACGTTACGCATTCCATCGTTCTCCTTTTTCTGTTTTGTATTCATAATTCATTTCGGGTGGCGCTATCCATGCGCCATTGGGAGAATAGGGAAAACGAACCCGTCATGAGCGCCCCATGATCAAGATTCAGCAGAGTACGCTATACGGCGAGGCGGCAGCCCGCATCCGGGACATGATCAATGAAGGTCAACTGCTTCCCGGCACCCGCATTCCCGAGAAAAAATTGTGCGAGCAGTTCGGCATTTCCCGAACGCCACTCCGGGAAGCGCTGAAGGTCCTGGCGTCCGAGGGCATGGTCGAACTCCTGCCCAACCGTGGCGCGCGAGTGGTGCGGCTGACCCGGCAGATGCTGGAAGAGACCTACAGCGTGATGGGGGCCCTGGAGGGATTGTCCGGGGAGCTGGCCTGCCGTTACATCTCCGAAGCGGAGGTCGCCGATATTCAGGCGCTGCATTACCAGATGATGGCGCACTACAAGCGCAGGGAGATTCGTCCCTATTTCGAATTCAACCAGCGGATTCACGACGCGATCATGCTGGCATCTCGAAACGAGGTGCTGCGGGAGACTCACGCCAGCTTGAACTATCGAATTCAGCGTGTGCGATATGCCACCAACATGACCGATGAGTACTGGAAACAGGCCGTTGCCGACCACGAGGCCATGATCGACTGCTTGCTGGCCCGTGATGGCGAGCGCCTGGGCAGCATTCTCAGGGAACACCTGCGCCACAAGCTCGTGGTGGCGGCGGCTAGCGGCGTGATCGACGACGATCGCGTCGATTCCTACTGAGTAGCAGCTCCACCGGGGCGCGCGAAGGCTGCCGGTACCCGGCCGGGCGGCACTGAAAGCCGGCCTCATCCGTTCGCTCCGGCGGTTCGCCGAGATCGCGTGAACCGCCATCCACGCCGGCCCGCTCCCACCGTCGGTCGGCCTTCACCTCTCACTGTCGCCGCCGCCCATCGAGGTCTCACCCGAGCCTAGGGTGGGGTGCGTCAGATTCTGCTGCCGGTCTCCTTTTCTTTCTCTGTTGGCTCTCTCCCGACCCTGATTCCGATCCCGACCCCGGTCGCGGCTCGATGAGTCGAATGGGATCGCCGCGAGGTCGACGCCGTTCACGACGAGCACTCGAATTGAATTCATTGCCTCTTTGACTTCGCGTCAGGTCGGCGCCTCCCGGCGGCCAGGCCCATGGCGGTGGTGAGACTTTACGCCAATAGACAAATGTTGGATTGGTTACAATTGAATTATGAATTCATAATTCGATGGCGGGATCCCAAGGTGCTCGCGTTGCGGGGTATCGGCCGAGCGTTGCCAGGAGTCGGACGGCGCTTTCTCGGTCCATCGTTCAGGCGAGCCAATATAAAAAACAGAAGGACGCCAGTGATGAAAAGTCTCAAGGTTGGACTGGTAGCGCTCGCGCTGTTGGCCGGGGTCGGCCACGCCAGCGCTCAGGAAATCCAGGTCAAGTTTGCCCATGTCGGCGAGCCGGATTCGCTCTTCGCCGATGTCGCTCAGGAATATGCCAAGCGCGCCAACGAGAAGCTGGCGGGCGAGGCCAAGGTGGTCGTCTACGGTTCGAGCCAGCTCGGAGGCGACTCCGAACTGTTGAAGAAACTCAAGCTGGGCACCGTCGATCTGGCGCTTCCCTCGACCGTGATGAGCAGTGTGGCACCGCAGTTCGCGCTATTCGAGATGCCGTATCTCATCGCCGATCGCGACCATATGGCCAAGGTCCGCGACGAGGTGGTGAGACCTCAGCTTTACCCGGTCGCCGAGAGCCGTGGCTACCACATCATCGGCGTCTGGGAGAACGGCTTCCGCCAGATCACCAACAACGTCCGTCCGATCAACACGCCGGCCGATCTTTCCGGTATCAAACTGCGCGTGCCGCAGGGCGTGTGGCGGGTCGAGATGTTCAAGAGCTACGGTGCCAACCCGTCACCCATGGCGCTCTCCGAGGTGTTCGTCGCCCTGCAGACCGGGGCGATGGATGGCCAGGAAAACCCGCTGGTCCAGACCTACGCCTCGCGCCTGCAGGAAGTCCAGAAGTACCTCTCGCTGTCCGACCACATCTACACCCCTGCCTTCGTGACCGCCGGCATGAGCTGGAACCGGTTGCCCCAGCATGTCCGTGACGTACTCAAGGAGACGGCCGTGGAGATGGAACCCTATGCGCTGGAGCAGGGGGCGAAGCTCGACGAGGAGACGCTCGCCAAGATGCGTGATGCCGGCCTGCAGATCAACGAGGTCGATCGCCAGGCCTTCATCGACGCCTCCAAGCCGGTCTACGACAAGTTCGTCAAGGACGTCGACGGCGGTCAGGAGATGCTCGACAAGGTGCGTGAACTGCAACCCGCCAGTTAACTCGCGCGTCCGGTCGCGCCCGCCAAACCGGGCGTGGCCGGGCGGCGGACGAAGGAGCCGCCTGTGAAAACCCTGAATACGCTGCGCGATGGTTTCAGCCGCCTGCTCGAGGTCATCGTCGTCATCAACATGCTGATGCTGGCGGGCATCGTCATCGTCGGCTTCCTCTCGCGGCTGGTGGGGTCGCCCTTCACCTGGTACGACGAGGCCGCCTCGATCAGCCTGGCCTGGTTGACCTACTACGGGGCGGCGCTGGCTGCGGCCAAGGGTGCGCACATCGCCTGCCCCAGTATCGTCAATGCCTTTCCGCCGAAGGTGCGGCTACCGGTCGCGCTGATGGGAGAAGCGGTGACCATCGCCTTCTTCGTGCTGCTGGCGGTGACCGGCTGGCAGGTCGTCCACATTCTGGCGGGCTCCACCATGATCAGCCTGACCAGCGTCTCGTTGCAGTTCACCCAGTCGGCGCTGCCGATCGCCTCGGTCCTGTTCATCGTCGCCGAGCTGCTGCGGCTGCCGGAAGTCATCCGTCAGGCGCGTGGCGAAGGCTTCGTCGATCACGAGCTGGAGGAGGTGGGCCTGAGCCCGAACATGGCAAGTCAGTCCGATGCGGGGAGTGCGACACGATGATTCTGGCTCTGATGTTTGCAGGATTGCTGCTGTTGATCGTGCTCAACGTGCCGATCGCCATCGCGCTCGGGCTGGTGGGCGCCGTTGCGGTGTACTCCAGCTACGGCGTCTATGCGCTGCCCAACATCGGGCTGACCATGTTCGAGGGGGCGACCAACTTTCCGCTGATTGCCATTCCCCTGTTCATCCTGGCCGGGGCGATCATGAATGCGTCGAGCATCTCGCGTCGCCTGATCGATTTCGCCGCTTCGCTGGTCGGCTTCGTCAAGGGCGGCCTGGCCATGGTCACCATCGGCTCCTCGATCTTCTTCGCCGAGATCTCCGGCTCCGCAGTCGCTGGCGTTTCTGCCCTGGGCAGCCTGCTGATCCCGGCAATGAAGAACCGGGGATACTCCAAGGAGTTCGCCGCGGCGATCTCCTCGTCCGCCGCGAGTCTGGCGATCATCCTGCCGCCTTCGATCCCGATGATCCTCTACGCGGTGATGTCGGGAGAGTCGGTGGTCAAGATGTTCGTCGCCGGCATCTTCCCGGGGCTGCTGGGGGCGCTGGGCCTGGCTGTCGTCTGCTACTTCCTGGCACGCAAGCACAACTTCCCTTCCGAAGGGCGCTTCCAGGCCAGCCGGGTGTGGAAGTCGTTCAAGGAGGCGATCTGGGCGTTGCTGATCCCGGTGATCATCCTCGGCGGGATCTTCGGTGGCATCGTCACCGCCACCGAGGGTGCGGCGCTGGCGGTGGTGGTCGCCATCTTCATCAGCGCGGTGATCTATCGCGAGTTCTCGTTGAAGACGCTGTGGAAGTCCTGCCTGGATGCGGGCGTCCAGACCGCCGTGGTGATGCTGCTGGTCGCCAGCTCCGCGCTGGTGGGACTCTACCTCACCGAGTCCCAGCTGCCGCAACAGCTGGCTCACTCGATTGCCGGGCTGACCGACAACAAGTACGTGATCCTGGCGCTGCTCAACATCATCTTCCTGATCCTGGGGATCTTCCTGCACTCGGCAGCGGCGATCATCCTGGTGGTGCCGATCGTGCTGCCGTTGATCATCCAGGTGGGTATCGATCCGCTCCACTTCGGCCTGATCGTCACCCTCAACCTGGCCATCGGCCAGCAGACCCCGCCGGTGGCGAGCGTACTGATCGCGTCGTGCTCCATCGCCAAGGCCGACATCTGGCGCACCACGCGAACCAATCTCTGGTTCCTGGGTGTGCTGTTCATCGTGCTGATATTCAACACCTATGTCCCGGACTTCGCGCTGCTGCTGGTGCACCTGATCTACGGCAGCTGAGACCGGAACCCGACCAAGCTGGAGACCCGTCACCATGACCCGAGAGGATTCGATTCGCTGTCACAAGCGCGGCGCGATCGGCTGGATCCGCTTCAACCGGCCCGAGGCTCGCAACGCGATGACCTGGCACATGTACGAGACCATGCATCAAGCCTGCCGGCAGTTCGACGAGGATGAAGAGGTCAGGCTGATCGCCTTCCGCGGCGAGGGTGGCGAAGCCTTCGTGGCGGGTACCGATATCAAGCAGTTCGCCGACTTCAAGGGGCCCGAGGATGGCATCGACTACGAGCGCCGGATCGACCGCATGATCGGCGGCCTCGAGCAGCTCGCCACGCCGACGGTGGCGCTGCTCGATGGTTACTGTATCGGCGGCGGCGCGGCCATCGCCCTGGCCTGCGATTTCCGTTACGCCAACGACAATCTCAAGTTCGGGATTCCCATCGCCAGGACCCTGGGCAACTGCATGTCGATCACCAACGTGTCGAGGCTGGTCGACCTGATCGGGATCCCGCGCACCAAGCGGGTGCTGATGCTGGCGCAGACGATCGAGGCCGAGGAGGCATCGTCCATCGGCCTGATCGACGCCGTCGTCGGGAGTGAAGCCCTGGACGAGGCGGCGGAGAAACTCGCCGAGAAGCTCTCCGGCCATGCGCCGTTGACGATGCGAGCCGCCAAGACCTGCATCAACCGAATCCTGGAGGCGCGTCGACCCGCGCATGATGCCGCCGATGACCTGATCGCGCTCTGCTATACCAGCGACGACTTTCGCGGTGCCGTCAGGCGTTTCGTCGACAAGACACCGTACACCTGGCAGGGCCGCTAGGCGCCACAGCGACGCCACCCCGTTCCCACTCGCCGGAAAACGCGGACGCCGAACCCGCCCGCGGTGGGAACGTGCGCGCCCGACCTGCCACGCCACTCGCAGCCGTGCTGCTCGCCATTCGAAGGCCGTTAGGGGGAATCGCCATGTTACCGTTGGAAGGCATGAAAGTACTCGACATCTCGCAGATCATGGCCGGCCCGTACTGCACCATGGTGCTGGGGGACATGGGCGCGGACGTGATCAAGGTGGAGAAGACCAATGGCGGCGACGACAGCCGTCAGATGGGTCCTTACGTCAATGACGAATCCACCTGTTTCGCGCAGATCAATCGCAACAAGCGCAGTATCTCGCTCAATCTCAAGGAGCCCGACGGGCTGGCGCTGTTCTACCAGTTGGCGAAGGAAGTGGACGTCGTGGTCGAGAACTATCGGCCCGGAGTGACCCAGTCGCTGAAGATCGACTACGACACGCTCAAGGAGATCAATCCCGGCCTGGTCTACTGCTCGATATCCGGCTACGGCCAGACCGGGCCGTATCGGCGCAAGGGCGGCTTCGACCTGGTCGCCCAGGGGATGACGGGGCTGATGTCGATGACCGGCGAGCCGGGGCGACGGCCGTTGAAGACCGGGGTCGCGGTCTATGACATCGGGGCCGGGATCACCGCGATCTACTCGATACTGGCGGCCTACATCCACAAGCAGAAGACCGGCGAAGGGCAACTGGTCGATGTCGCGATCGCCGAGTGCGGCCTGCCGTGGTTCACCTGGGAAGCGGCCGCTTACTTCGCGGAGGGGCGGGTCCCGCAGCCGACCGGGTGGCGACACCGTGTTTCCGCGCCTTATCAGGCGGTCAAGGTCCAGGACGGCTACATGATGCTGGGGTGCGCCAACCAGCGTACCTGGGAGCGGTTCTGTCACGACGTGCTGGCACGTCCCGACTTGACCGAGGATCCTCGCTTCCTCACCAACAGCGATCGCGGTCGCAACGTCGACGTCCTGGAGTCGTTGCTGGAGGAGTTGATGTGCACGGCCGACACCCAGCACTGGCTGAGCCGGTGCGACGAAGCCGGGGTCCCGGCGGGGCCGATCAACGACTTCGCCCAGGCGATGGACGACCCGCACTACCGGGAGCGGGGAATGGTCCAGGAGCTCGATCATCCCGTGATCGGGCGCATGCAGACCATCGGCTTCGCCAGCAAGCTGTCGGCGACGCCTCCCCAGATCCGACGCCCGGCGCCGGTGTTCGCGCAGCATACCGAAGAGGTCCTGGCCACGCTGGGCGTGGGAGGGGAGCGTCTCGCCGCCCTGCGCGAGCGTGGCGTCGTCCGCTGACGCCGGGCTCGCGCCACGTTCAGTCGACAGCGCCGGAGAGTGAGGCGGTCTCCTGGGATCGCCTCGCTTCCTCCTCCAGCCAATCGTGAACCGCCTGCACCCGGCGGTCGTCCAGGGCGCCTTGCTGGTAGACCAGCCCGTAGCGCTTGCCGGTGGCGACCGAGCCGGCGAACGGCGCGATCAGGCGGCCGCTGGCCAGTTCATCGCCGATCAGCGTGCGCCGGGCGATCGCCACCCCCATGCCGGCGATCGCCGCTTCCACGGTCAACTGATTGCGGTTGAAGGTGTAACCCCGCCGGACATTGACCCGCTCGCCGCCGATCGCCCCCAGATAGTGCTCCCACTCGGCATAATCGTGGCTGCCGCGCCAGGCCGTCACGTCGTGCAGCAGGGGGTAGTAGCCCAGCGCCTCGGGATGCGTGAGCGGGGGCCTTCTCCTGAGCAGCTGCGGCGAGCAGACGGCAAAGATCTTCTCGTCGATCAAGGCGGTTGTCTGGAGGCCGGGGTAGTGGCCGTCGTTGAGATCGATGGCCAGATCGTAGCCGCCGTCGAGCAGCGAGAGGTTGCTGTCCTCGGCGGTGATGTGCAGATCGATATCGGGAAAGCGGGCCTGCAGGCGCGGTAGCCTCGGCATCAGCCACTTGGCCAGGAACGAGGGCAGACAGCGCAGCCGCAGCACGCCGCTCATGACCCCGCCGCGCAGGCGGTCGACCTCCAGGCCGACGGCTTCGTAGGCCTGCGACACGACCCCGGCCAGCCGCTCACCCTCCTCGGTGAGCGCCAACTGCCGTGGCAGGCGTCGAAACAGCCGGAACCCCAGGCGCTCCTCCAGCTGCTTGATCTGCTGGCTGACCGCGCCGGTGGTCACGTGCAGTTCCTCCGCCGCACGGGTGAAGGAGAGATGCCTGGCGCTGACGGCGAAGACCTTTAGCCAGGCGTGGGTCTGAGCGTTGAGAGACTGGGTCATGATTTAGCCTGGCTAAAACCCTGGGCAGATATATTCGATTGAGACCGGTGTAACTGGCGAGCACACTGAAGTCAAACTACACCAAGCATCGGTTCTCGTAACGACGCTTTCTGACTCCAGTGCGACGCCTCCAGGGGGGACGACCATGACCTTCAGCGTGTTTGACCTGTTCAAGATCGGCATCGGGCCCTCCAGCTCGCACACCGTGGGGCCGATGCAGGCCGCCCACACCTTCGTCACCACGCTGCGCGAGCAGGCGCTGCTGCAGCCGGTCAAGCGGGTCACGGTCACCCTCTATGGCTCGCTCAGTGCCACCGGCAAGGGCCACAACACCGACAGCGCGGTACTTGGCGGGTTGATGGGCGAGCAGCCGGTGAGCGTCGATCCCGACGAGCTGGCGCTCAAGCTCGCCGCCGTCGACCGCGATCACCAGCTATCGCTGGCCGGCTTGCACACTATCGACTTCGATCCCGCCCGCGACGTCGAGTGGTGCGACGAGATCCTCGAGTACCACACCAATGCGCTGCGGCTGGTGGCCAGCGATCGCCGCGGCGCGACGGTCTACGCCAACACCTACTACTCGGTCGGCGGCGGCTTCGTGGTCGACGAGGAGCAGGCCGAGCACGGCGAGAGCGCCACCCGCGGCGTGCGCCTGCCGTTTCCGTTCCGCAATGCGGTGGAGCTGCTGGAGATCTGTCGCCGCGAGGGGCTGTCGATCAGCGAGGTAATGCTCGCCAATGAGGGCGCCTGGCGTGGCGAGGCCGAGACCCGTGCCGGCCTGTGGCGCATCTGGGAGGCGATGAAGGCCTGCGTCGACAGCGGCCTGGATCAACAGGGCGTGCTGCCGGGCGGTCTCAACGTGCGTCGGCGGGCACCGAATCTGCACCGGCGACTGATGGCGCTCGACGACGACAAGGGGCTGATCGCCAGCACCTTCTCGGCGATGGATTGGGTCAACCTCTTCGCGCTGGCGGTCAACGAGGAGAACGCCGCCGGACGACGCATGGTCACCGCCCCCACCAACGGCGCCGCGGGGATCGTGCCGGCGGTGCTGCACTACTACATGAAGTTCCAGCCCGGAGCGTGCGAGAAGGATGTGGTGCGCTTTCTGCTGGCGGCCGCCGCGATCGGCATTCTGTGCAAGACCAACGCCTCGATCTCCGGCGCCGAGGTCGGCTGTCAGGGGGAGGTGGGGTCGGCCTGCGCGATGGCTGCGGCGGGGCTGGCCGAGCTGCTCGGGGGTAGCCCGGCGCAGGTCGAGAACGCCGCCGAGATCGGCCTCGAGCACAATCTGGGGCTGACCTGCGATCCGATCGCGGGGCTGGTCCAGGTGCCCTGTATCGAACGTAACGCCATCGCCTCGGTGAAGGCGATCAATGCCGCCCAGATGGCGCTGCGTGGCGACGGCGAGCATTTCGTCTCCCTCGACAAGGTGATTCGCACCATGCGGGATACCGGGCGTGACATGCAGGACAAGTACAAGGAAACGTCCCGTGGCGGTTTGGCTGTCAATACGATCGAGTGTTGAACGGCCGGGGTGAGACGGACCGATATCCCGGCCCTGTACCAGGCCGTTCACCCTAATGCGTGATAACGACAATCGCCTCTGGCTGTGCCAATATCGACGTCCTGAATCAGGGCCTGACACGGTGGCCCAGGAAGCACGTAACAAGGGCAAGGGTCATGAGCCAAGACAGTTGCATTATCTGTCATTTCAAGCACTACGGTGAGCTTTCCGATAATGACGAGGCCCTGCTGGCCGAACTCGAGCAGAGCCCAACGGAAATCAAGGGCGACCAGATACTGTGGCAGGAAGGTGATGTTGCCCGTGAGTTCTGTACCCTGAGCAAAGGCTGGGCCTACTCCTTCCGTCACATGGAAGATGGCTCCCGTCAGATTCTCGAGATCTACCTCCCCGGCGATATCATCGGGCTGAGGGAGTTCGCCTTCAAGGAGCGGCTGACCGGCGTCGCCATGCTCGAGGATGGTGTTGTCTGTCATTTCCCGCATCGCCGGTTGATCAATGTCTTCCGGGAATCGCTGACCCTGTCAGCCATCTTCTTCGCCATCTCCTCGCACCAGCAGGCGCTGCTGACCGAGCGGCTGGTCAACCTGGCCCGGCGCAGCGCGCGCCAGCGCCTGGCCCATCTGATCTACGAGATGTATGTGAGACTGGAGCGCACCAAGGCGCGGGACGGCAACAGCATTCGCCTGCCGCTCTCCCAGCAGCACCTCGGCGACGCCCTGGGATTGTCGTCGGTGCACGTCAGCCGCACGCTGACCGCATTCCGGGAAGAGGGGCTGCTGCTGCGCTCGCGCCAGCGTGTGGAGCTGCCCGATCCCGAGGCGCTGGCGCGGGAAGCGGAATTCGGCGATGCCTACCTCAACGACGGTATCGATCACTTCTTCCATCACTGAGTCGACGGTTCACGAGGTACCGGGTCGGGACGTTGCCGGCCCGGCTGGCAGTCACGGCGCGAACGGCTAGCCGGCGGCAATCGCCTCCGGCAGCCGTGCGGCCAGGAAATCGACCAGCAGACGTATCTTCGAGGAGAGCTGGCGGTGACGGGGATACACCGCCCACACCGCGGTGTCGGTGAACTGGTAGCGGTCCAGCACGGCCGTCAGCAGGCCCTGACGGATTGCCGTTTCCACATAGTAGTCCGGCAACTGGGCCAGGCCGATGCCCTTGCACGCGGCGTCCAGCAGCGCCGGCCCCGAATTGCCCCGCCAGTTCCCCTCCACGCGAACCTCCCGCTGTCGGCCATCGACGCTGAACAGCCAGCTGTCCCGCGATCCGACCAGGCAGTTGTGGTGCGGCAGCTCGGAAAGACTGTGCGGCGTCGGATAGCGCTGGAAATAGGCGGGGGCGCCGACGACGTATTCGCGACGCTGGCACAGCCGCCGCGACAACAGGCTCGAATCCTTGAGCACGCCCATGCGAATCGCCACGTCGAAACCCTCGTCGATCAGTTCGACCGTACGATTGGTGAAGTGAAGACGCACGTCGAGCTGCGGATAGCGAGAGTGGAAGTCGTTGACCAGTGGCGCGATGAAGCGCTCCCCGAACGTGGTGGCGCAACTGATGGCGAGCCGCCCCTGGGGCTGGGACTGAAGTTCGTTGAGTGCGGCCTCGGCTTCCTTGAAGCCGTCCAGCAGCGAGCGGCAGTGTTCGTAATACACGGCGCCGCCATCGGTCAGCCGAATCTGGCGCGTGGTCCGGTAAAGCAGCGGCGTTCCCAGCTCCTGCTCGAGTTGGCTCACCAGTCGGCTCACATGGGAGTTGGAGACCTTCAGCGACTGGGCGGCGCGCGAGAACGTGCCCAGCCGGACCACGGCAACGAATGCCTCGATACCATCCCAGCGTGACATGCCGACTCCTCCCTTCGCGCTGCAGACCCATTATTGTTGCATGGCAACAATCATCTGCGAAATGCCTGGTTTATTGCCTGGCGGCGTGCGCCTAGACTGAGACCATGAGAGTCGCCATGGCGCCGGCTGGCTGTCGAGCGACCCATCGAAGTTCCTCAAGCTCATAGTGGAGACCTGATATGAAATCGCGTGCCGCAGTCGCCTGGGAAGCAGGCAAGCCGCTCTCGCTGGAAGAGATCGATGTACAGGGCCCCAAGGCGGGCGAAGTGATGGTGCGCATGGTCGCCACCAGCGTCTGCCATACCGACGCTTATACGCTCTCCGGCAAGGACCCCGAGGGCCTGTTCCCGTCGGTGCTGGGCCATGAGGGCGCCGGGGTCGTCGAGGAAGTGGGCGAGGGGGTCACCAGCCTGAAGCCGGGCGATCATGTCATCCCGCTCTATACCGCCGAGTGCGGCAAGTGCAAGTTCTGCCTCTCGGGCAAGACCAACCTGTGTGGCGCGGTGCGTGCGACCCAGGGCAAGGGGCTGATGCCTGATGGCACGACCCGCTTCTCGAAGGATGGCACCTCGCTGCATCACTACATGGGCTGCTCGACCTTTTCCGAATACACCGTGCTGCCGGAGGTGTCGCTGGCCAAGGTTTCCAAGGAGGCCCCGCTGGACAAGATCTGCCTGCTCGGCTGCGGCGTCACCACCGGGATCGGCGCGGTGCTCAATACCGCCAAGGTCGAGCCGGGCTCCACCGTTGCCGTGTTCGGCCTGGGGGCGATCGGGCTGGCGGTGATCCAGGGCGCGCAGATGGCCAAGGCGTCGCGGATCATCGCGATCGATGTCAATCCTGACAAGTTCGAGCTGGCGCGGCAGTTCGGCGCCACCGAGTTCGTCAATCCCAAGGATTACAGCGATCCGATCCAGCAGGTGATCGTCGATCTGACCGATGGCGGCGTCGATTACTCCTTCGAGTGCATCGGTAATGTCAACGTGATGCGTTCGGCGCTGGAGTGCTGCCACAAGGGTTGGGGCGAATCGATCATCATCGGTGTCGCCGGTGCCGGCGAGGAGATATCGACCCGCCCGTTCCAGCTGGTCACCGGTCGGGTCTGGAAGGGCTCCGCCTTCGGTGGCGTCAAGGGCCGCAGCGAGCTGCCGGGCTACGTCCAGCGCTACATGGATGGCGAGATCAAGATCGACGAGTTCGTCACCCACGACATGCCTTTCGATCAGATCAACGAGGCGTTCGAACTGCTGCACGCGGGCAAGAGCATTCGCACCGTGCTGCACTTTTGATACGGGCCCGAAGCTGCCCGAAAAACAGTCAACACGCGCCCGAAGCCGCGCGAAAAACAGTCAACACGCCGCGCGAAGTGCATTCGACACGCGCTTGAGGCCGCGCGAACCGCGTCCGATACGCGTCCCATCCACCGGCGGTGATACCGCCGGTGCTGCAAGGAGAAAACCATGTCGATGAGCGAGCAGTTGGAGCTGGTCTCGGCCACCAAGAGTTTCGGTGGCTGGGTCAAGCGCTACAAGCATTACTCCCGGGCGCTGGATTGCGACATGATCTTCGCGATCTACCTGCCGCCGCAGGCCGAGGAAGGGCGCGTGCCGCTGATGTGGTGGCTCTCCGGCCTGACCTGCAACGACGAGAACTTCATGCAGAAGGCGGGGGCGCAGAAGACCGCCGCCGAGCTGGGCATCGCGATCGTCTGTCCGGACACCAGCCCCCGCGGGCTGGACCTGCCCGGCGAGCACGAGAGCTACGATTTCGGCTCCGGCGCGGGCTTCTACCTCAACGCCAAGCGCGAGCCGTGGTCGAAGCACTACCGGATGTACGACTACGTGACCGAGGAGCTGCCCTCGGTGGTGCGGCTGCACTTTCCGGTCAACGGGCGCGAGTCGATCAGCGGCCACTCCATGGGCGGCCATGGCGCGCTGGTGCTGGCCCTGCGCCAGCCTGGACGCTATTCGGCAGTGTCGGCGTTTGCGCCGATCGTCAACCCGACCCAGGTGCCGTGGGGGCAGAAGGCGTTCGAGAACTACCTGGGCGACGATGTCGGTCTGCGCACCCAGTACGACGCCTGCGAACTGGTCGCCAAGGGCTCGTCGCGCCAGCCGCTGTTCATCGACCAGGGTGAAGCGGACAACTTCCTCGAAGAGCAGCTCAAGCCCGAGCGGCTGGAAGCGGTGTGCGAGGAGCACGACCACCCGCTCACGCTGCGTCGCCACCCCGGTTACGATCACAGCTACTTCTTCATCGCCAGCTTCATCGACGAGCACCTGCGCTATCACGCCGAGAGGCTCTACGCCAAGCGCTGAGTGGGATCGCGGTTCCGTTGATTCGTCGGGACCGAGAGTCGATCGTTTCGCGGCACGCCCCAGGCGTGCCGCTTTTTCGTTGGCCGGCCTGGGACGGCGGCCCGACTGGAGGCGTCGCGGTGGACTCCCGTCAAGCGGGTGCCGGTATGTCGATCGGCTGCTGCGGGGTGGCGGCTCCATGAAACCAGTGAACGTGATGAATCCTGAGGCCGACTCGATGCCCTACGTCGAGTGCCAGCGCCTTGAAAGCCTGTCGCGTCAGTTCAATCGTGATCCTGCCACTCTCGGTCTCGGGGCCAGGTCCGCCACTGGCATCGGCGACGGGGACGGCTTCGAGATGATAGCGGCTGCCCATGGGTTGGACGTGACGAATGCTCACCTGCCAGTCAGCCGCCGGACCCCGGAGAATCTCGATATCGTGGGGCCGAATGTAGGCGTTCTGTTCGGCCAGATGGAGCGTATCCAGCGTCCGGGGTAGTGGCAGACGCCAGCTACCACTGTGGAAAGCGCCATTGCGAACGCAGCCCCTGAACACATTGACGTTGCCAATGAAGGTGGAGACGAACGGGGTGCGGGGGGTGTCGTAGATTTCCGCGGGCGTGCCCAGCTGTTCGATTCGGCCATGATTCATGACCACAATGCGACTCGCGACCTCCATGGCCTCCTCCTGGTCGTGGGTGACGAACAGGCTGGTCACGTGGAGCTCCTCGTGCAGGCGACGCAGCCAGCCTCGCAACTCCTTGCGAACGTTGGCGTCCAGCGCGCCGAAAGGCTCATCGAGGAGCAGGTATCGAGGTTCCACCGCCAGCGCTCTGGCCAGCGCGATGCGCTGACGCTGGCCGCCGGAGAGCTGGGGCGGAAAGCGCCTGGCCAGCCAGTCGAGCTGTACCAGGTCCAGCAGTTCGTGGACCCGACGACGAATCTCGGCTTCCGGCGGGCGTTGAGCGCGCGGCTTGACCCGCAGCCCATAGGCGACGTTCTCGAACACGCTCATGTGATTGAACAGGGCGTAGTGCTGGAAGACGAATCCGACCTGGCGGTGGCGGATGGGCTCGAATGTCATGTCCCGTCCCTCGAGCAGGATGCTGCCGCTGTCGGCGAACTCCATGCCGGCGATGCTGCGCAGCAGGGTGGTCTTGCCGCAGCCGGAGGGGCCGAGCAGCGCCACCAGCTCGCCATCGTCGATGGACAGCGAAATGTCGTCCAGTGCCGTGAAGTTGCCGTAGCGTTTGGTCAACTGGTTAACGTGGATGCTCATGACGATGCACTCTCCCATTGGCGCTGCTGGCGCCACTCGACGATCGACTTGGCGATCAGGGTCACGATGGCGAGGCCGGCCAACAGCGTGGCGACGGCGAAGGCCGCGCTGAACTGATACTCGTTGTAGAGAATCTCGACGTGCAGCGGCAGGGTGTTGGTCGACCCCCGGATATGACCGGAAACGACCGACACCGCGCCGAACTCGCCCATGGCGCGCGCGTTGCAGAGAATCACGCCATACAGCAGTCCCCACTTGATGCGTGGCAGCGTGATCGTCCACAACATCCGCCACGGGCTGGCCCCGAGCATGATCGCCGCCTCTTCCTGTTCCGCGCCCTGCTGCTGCATCAGCGGTATCAGCTCTCGGGCGACGAACGGCAAGGTGACGAACATCGTGGCCAGGACGATACCCGGCAGGGCGAAGAGGATGGGAAAACCGTTGGCGGCGAACCAACCGTCGAACCAGCCCTGCGCGCCGAAGATCAGAATGAAGACGAGGCCGGCGATGACTGGCGATACCGAAAAGGGCAGGTCGATCAGCGTGGTCAAAAGGCTTCTGCCCGGGAACTCGAACCGTGCGATACACCAGGCGGCGGCAACGCCGAAAAGCGTATTCAGCGGCACGCAGACGAGCGCCGCGAATAGTGTCAGCCCAATCGCGTGGCGCGTGTAGCGATCGGTGATGGCGGTCATGTAGGTCTGCCAGCCATCCCGGAAGGCTTCGACCAGCACGGCGACCAGGGGCAGGATCAGGAACAATCCGATGATCGCCATTGCCAGCGAGCTCAGCAGGTAGCGGACGAGAGGCGTTTCATCTGCCTGCGGTCGAGCCACGATTTGGCGGTGGGGGGTGCTATTCACGAGGCTCTCCTCAATCCTGTCCAGTGCGCTGGCGTGTCCAGTGCTGCAGGCCGTTGACGACCAGCAGCATGATGAAGGCCACGACCAGTGACGCCAGCGCAATGACGGTGGCGCCGGCGTAGTCGTACTGCTCCAGCTTGGTGACGATCAGCAGGGGCACGATCTCGGACTTCATCGGCATGTTGCCGGCGATGAAGATGACCGACCCGTACTCCCCCAGTCCTCGCGCGAAGGCGAGCGAGAACCCGGTCAGAATGGCCGGCACCAAGGGCGGTAGCAGTACGCGGTAGAAGGTCTGCCAGCGTGATGCGCCCAGACTGGTCGAGGCTTCCTCCTGCTGTCGGTCCAGCTCCTGAAGTACGGGTTCGACCGTGCGCACGACGAACGGCAGTCCGATGAAGATCAAGGCCACGACGATGCCCAGTGGCGTGAAAGCGATGCGAATCCCCCAGTCCGTGAAGAACTGCCCCAGCCAACCGTTGGGGGCGTACAGCGTCGTCAGCACGATCCCGGCGACAGCCGTGGGGAGTGCGAACGGCAGATCGATCAGGGCATCGAAGCTGCGCTTGAAAGGCAGCGGATAGCGCACCAGCACCCAGGCGACGACCAATCCCAGCAGCACATTGGTGAAGGCCGCGGCAAAGGCGGTCGAGAAGCTGACGCGAAATGCCGCCAGCACCCTGCGATCCGCCAGCGCGTGCCACATGCCGCCGAGACTGAGCTCGGCGGATTGGGTCACGAGAGCCGACAGCGGGATCAGCACCAGCAGCGAGAGCGTGAATACCGTGATGCCCAGGCTCAGCCCGAACCCCGGTAAGCGTGTCTTTCGATGGCTCATGAGCGGTCGGCTTCCACGCGGTCAGGGCTGATAGATCTTGTCGAAAACACCGCCATCGTCGAAGTAGGTCGCCTGCGCTTCGCGCCAGCTACCGAAGACTTCATCGACCGTGTGCAGCTCCAGCTCGGGGAAGCGCGCGAGATCCTCTTTCGAGGCAGCCTCTGGATCGATCGGACGATAGTAGTTGGCGGCGACCAGGGCCTGGGCTTCCGGAGAGTAGAGGTGTTCGAGATAGGCGCGAGCGGCTCTCTCGGCGGCCTCGCCCTTGTTCTCGACGTTGCCCTCGACGACCGCCACCGGCGGCTCGGCAACGACGCTGACCGAGGGCACCACGATATCGAACTGACCGTCGCCCAGCTCTTCGGTGGTCAGGAACGCTTCGTTCTCCCACGCCAGCAGCACGTCGCCGATACCCCGCTGGACGAAGGTGTTGGTGGCACCACGGGCGCCGGAGTCGAGTACCGGCACATGGCGGTAAAGATCGCCGACGAATTGCCGCGCTGCCGCTTGTGCGGCGCTGACCTCATTGGTGTACCGGGGATCGTCGAGCTTGCCCAGGTCGCCCAGCTGTTCCTTCAGGACGTAGATCCAGGCGGCCAGGAAGTTCCAGCGCGCGCCGCCGGAGGTCTTGGGGTTGGGCGTGATCACCTCGATGCCATCCTTCGTCAGGTCATCCCAATCCCGAATGTGCTTGGGGTTACCCTTGCGAACCAGAAACACGATCGTCGACGTGTAGGGAGCGCTGTTGTGCGGCAGCGCGCTCTGCCACGCCTCGGGTATCTTGCCGGTGCGATCGGCGATGGCATCGATGTCGTAACCCAGCGCCAGCGTCACCACATCCGCCGGTAGGCCGTCGATGACGGAACGCGCCTGCTTGCCGGATCCCCCATGGCTCTGCTCGATGGTGACGTTGTCGCCGGTCTGCTCGCGGTACCAGTGGCTGAACAGTGGGTTGTAGGCCTGGTACAGCTCTCGCGTCGGATCGTAGGAGGCGTTGAGCAGCTCGATCTCTTCCCCCTGGGCGAAGGTCGTCGCGGCCAGCGCGGAAAGTCCCAGCGCGCCGGCAAAGGCCCACGAAGTCAGTTGGCTCATTGGTCTCGTTCCCTGGAGTCGATCGGTAGGCGGTGTGGAGCGATGACTCTAGGTGAGGGACTGTTCGTTGAAAAAGTAATAAAAAACGAATTGGTTATCGCATTTTCAACTTAGTGGGTCAGCGCCCCGCGAGCGCCTGCTGCACGGTCTCCTCGTTCAACGCGGCGCTGCACAGCCGAAGAAATTCATAGGCGAAGGCGTGGAGAAAGTGGCCACGTCTGAGGGCGAGATAAGCGGTATTGCGAGGGAACAACGACTCGCCCGACAGCAGCGTCAATCCCCGGTCGCGATCGGGGTGATAGGCCAGTGACGCGATGATTCCGATCCCCAGGCCGAGCTCCACGTAGGTCTTGATCACGTCGGCATCCAGCGCGGTCAAGACGACATCGGCCGCCAGCGCGGCCTTCTCGAACGCCTGATCGATGCTGGCGCGGCCGGTGAAACCTTCGTGGTAGGTCACGACGGGATAGTCGGCTACGGCCTCCAGGGTCAGGGGGGCGATCCTGGTGAGCGGATGGTCGTCGGGCACGACGATGCTGTGGTGCCAGTGATGGAACGGGAAGCGTACGAACGATGCGCCATCCTCGTTGACGGCTTCGGTGGCGATGCCGATATCCACCGTCCCCGCTCTCAACAGGGAGACGATCTCCCCGGGGCTGCACTGGTGGAGCTCCAGATGGACCTTGGGAAAGCTCTCCTTGAATCGAGCGATGACCGGCGGCAGGGAGTAGCGCGCCTGGGTGTGCGTCGTGGCGATCGCCAGCCGGCCCTGGTCCCGGTTCGCCAACTGGTGCGCCGAGCGCTTGAGGTTTTCGGCGTCGAGCAGGATGCGCTCGATCGTCTCCAGCAGCGTGCCGCCGGCGGTCGTCAGCCCGAGCAGCCGCTTGCCGCGACGTTCGAACAGCTCGACGCCGAGCTCGTCCTCGAGGTCGCGAATATGTTTGCTGGCACCGGATTGGGAGGTGAAGAGCGCGTTCGACGCCTCGGTGAGGTTGAAGCGTTGGCGCACGGTCTCGCGGACGATGCGTAGCTGCTGGAAGTTCATGGCGGTACCGTTGAAGATCGTCATCGTGGAATATAAATCAGGTTTTTTATTCCCTTTAATACATATTGCTCATATCCATATCGACCATTCGCCGCCGCTATTGCCGCATCACGTCTAATTTGTGTCGCTTTATGTCAATCTCTGGTCCGCGGGAGGGGCACAGTAGAAGGGTTCATTCGATAACAACTCAAGGGAGAGGACTCATGACCAGAGCAACACGCTCGAGGGCGAAGCGTCGTCTGGTGGCCGCGGTGCTGCCGTTGGCACTGCTGACGGCAGGATCGGCGCAGGCCGATCTCGACCAGGTGCGTCTAGGTGTCTCGCCGTGGCCCGGAGTCACGGTCAAGACCGAGATTGCCGCTCAACTGCTCGACGCCATGGGCTACCGTACCGAACAGAAGGAGCTGGCGGTGGGGGTCATCCTCAACGGACTGGCCAACGGCCAGTTGGATGCCTATCTGGGCAACTGGTATCCGGTGCAGCAGGAGATGACCGAGCCGCTGCTCGACTCGGGGCGTCTGGCCCACGCCGCGGCCAACATCAGCAACGCCAATTCCGGGCTGGTGGTGCCGTCCTACGTCCATGAGGCGGGGGTCGACAGCGTGGCCGATCTCGATCGCTTCAAGGATCGATTCGACGGCAAGATCCAGGGCATCGAAGCGGGCACCGGCATCAACGACGCCATCCTGGAGGCGATCGCCGAGGACAAGGCCGGGCTCGGCGACTGGCAGCTGCAGGAGAGCTCCACCGCGGCGATGCTGGCCTTTGCCGGGCAGAAGATCGCCGATCACGAGTGGGTGACGTTCGTCGGCTGGGAGCCGCACTGGATGAACGTCAACTACGACCTCTACTACCTGAAGGATGCCGACGACAGTGGCGTCGCCGATATCGTCAGCACGGTATGGACTCTGGTGCCGGGCGATCTCGAGCAGCAGGATGCCAATCTCTACCGCTTCTTTTCCCAGTACCAGGTCGATATCGCCGACCAGAACGACTGGGTCTACCAGTACAGCCACGAAGAGCGCCCCGCCGACGAGGTGGCCAGCGAGTGGATTCGTGCTCACTACGATACCGTGAGCCAGTGGCTGGAGGGCGTGATGGCCAAGGATGGCGAACCCGCCATCGACGCCGTCAAGGCGCAGCTGGATAGCTGAATGCGGACCGTCGTTCGACGACCGGCCGTGCACTGAAGGCGAAGACAGCCAGGCGGAATGGCTACGCGTCTTCGAGCCGTCGCGCGATCGCCTGGCAGAAGTCCTGCCAGGCGATCTGCATTGGCGCCAACTCCGCGTGGCCATGCAGCGCCGAGTGGACCATGCCGGGCGCGCAGCGATAGCCCACCAAGGCGCCGGCGTGGCGCCACGCTTCGACCGCCGCCTCCAGCGGGCGAGTGAGCGGGTCGCGCTCGACTGCCAGCGCCTCGATCGCTGGCCTGGGTGGGTGCCCACCGGGGATCGCCGGCACGTGCGGCGCCGCCATCCGCCACAGCGACAGCACGTCGGCTCGCGACAGCAACGGGGCATCCTCGCCCAGCGTTTCCGCGGTGGGCGTTCCCACCACCGGATAGATCAGGCCGAGCAAGCCTTGCCATTCACCGCCATGGGCGACATCGATCGCCAGCCGGCCACCCGCGCTGTCGCCAATGACGGCGACAGGGGCGGTGGTCTCGACCACGGCCCGGCAATCCGCCAGCGCCTCCGCGTAGCTCGCTTCCGGTAGCAACCGATAGTCGACGCTGACGACCTCGCGCTGCAGGCGCTCGGCCAGATCGGCTGTGATGCCGTGATGACTGTCGACCGAGCCCAGGTACCAGCCGCCGCCGTGGAGGTAGACGACAACGCCGGAGCGGCAGCGAGCCGGCTGAAAGCGGCGGACCTTGACGGCGGCGAGACGCTCGTCGCTAACCCGCATCCCAGCCGGGTCGGCGGGGCGCCTGAGGGCGTGCAGGGCTTCATACTCCCGACGTTTCGTCGTCACCGGCGCCTCGGGATCGGCCTCGCTGAGGCTGAACTGGTGGATGAAATCCTCGATCCGCATCGGGTATCCTCTCTCGGTGGCTGCGGCCAACACGGTAGTCGGCCCACTGGCGTCACGCCAGCGGCTGCGTTGCGTCGAGACGATCGCGACCAACCCCTGCCAGCAAGCCCTTGTTATACTGGGTGTCCACTTCCTCGAACACGAGCTCCCGTTCATGCCGTCAGGTTGGCCGCGCACGCTTCTTCGCTATCTGGTGATCGCCATCGCGGCCTTCGTAGGTTTATCGGTGCTGTTCGTGCTGGTGTTTCGCTTCGTGCCGGTATTCGGCTCGATGGTGATGGTGGAGCGCAAGGTGAGTTCATGGTTCCACGGTGACAACCTGACCATCGAACAGCAGTGGGAGCCGTGGTCGCGACTCTCGGACAACGCCAAGCTGGCGGTGATGGCGGGGGAGGATCAGCGCTTCCCCGATCACTGGGGCTTCGATACCGACCAGATTCGCCGCGCGCTCACCTCGTGGTCGGACGGCGGCGATCTGCGCGGCGCCAGCACGCTGAGCCAGCAGACCGCCCGCAACCTGTTCCTGTGGACCGGCCGCAGCTGGATCCGCAAGGGCTTGGAAGCCTGGTTCACGCTGCTGCTGGAGGCGCTGTGGCCCAAGCAGCGCATCCTCGAGGTCTACCTCAACATTGCCGAGTGGGATACCGGCGTGTTCGGGCTGGAAGCCGCGGCGCAGCACTATTTCGGCACCTCCGCCGCCAATCTCAGCGTGTCGCAGGCGAGTCGGCTCGCCGCGATTCTGCCCAACCCGCGCGGCTGGAGCGCGTCTCGGCCCTCCGCGTACGTCCAGCAGCGGGCGGCCTGGATCCAGCGCCAGATGCGCAATCTCGGCGGCACCGCCTTCCTTCAGCGGCTCGACTGACGCCCTCCGGCCGGCTCAGCCGTCGGCCCAGTCGGCCAGCACCGCGTCGCGCTTCTCCAGCAGGTGGCGCTCCATCAAGGCGCCCAAGGCGGGCCCGTCACGCGCTTCCAGCGCACGCATCATGTCGCGGTGCTCCTCCACCGCCTTGCGCCACTTGGCTTCAGAGCGATTGGAAGAGAGCCGCAGCGGATGGAGGCGCCGGTTGAGCGACAGGTAGGTCTGGCGCAGGGCGTCGTTGCGGGCGGCCCGGTTGATCAGGTCGTGAATGCGCTGGTTGGCGTGGTAATAGGCGGGCAGGTCATGGCGCTGCCAGTGGCCCAGCATCGCCTCATGGGCCTCGCGCACGTCCGCCAGCTCTTCCGCGGTGATCCTGAGCGATGCCAGTTCGCCGGAGAAACGCTCCAGCGCGCTCATCAGCTCGAAGGTGTCGTGAATCTCCTGGCGGGTCATGCGGGTCACGAAAGTGCCGTAGTTGGGCGAGATCGTCACCAGCTTCTCGGCGGCCAGCACGCGCAGCGCCTCGCGTAGCGGGGTGCGCGACACCGCCAGCCGCTCGGCCAGTTCGCGTTCGTTGATCCGTTCGCCGGGTTCCAGGCCGCCTTCGGTGATCAGGTCGTGTAGCCGCTCCACGATCTTGTCGTGCAGCGCGGCGCGCTCGATGCGCAGTGGTCGGGCGGTGAGATCGAGCGCGGTATCGTCGGATGTCTGCATGCATTGAACCCTGTCGGTTTCCTTCTTTCTATCGCAAGCGCTCGATCGTGGCTACTGCCCATGGCGGGATGATCGGCTCCTTCTTCGAGCCCGTGAGCGGCTGCCACACGCCTTTTTTCGTACTTGATCGTGGCCTGCGACTTATGTCGTGGTTTGTCGGCGCACGATTATTCGGCATATTGCGTAATGAATGCAAAAAACAATGTGGAGCAGGTCCTCTGCTTCACTTCCCAGGCTCCACCCCTGGCCTCACCTCTGGAGATGCCGTCATGCTCGAGCTGGACCAACACCCCTCCGGTCGCCATTTTCTGCAGATTCCGGGACCGTCGCCCGTGCCGGATCGCATCCTGCGGGCGATGAGCCTGCCGACCATCGATCATCGAGGTCCGGAGTTCGGCGAACTGGGCCTGAAGGTACTGGGAGGCATTCGCAAGATATTCCAGACCCAGCACCCGGTGATCATCTACCCGGCATCGGGAACGGGGGCATGGGAGGCGGCACTCTCCAATACCCTCAGTCCCGGCGATTCGGTGCTGATGTTCGAGACCGGGCATTTCGCCACGCTGTGGAAGCAGATGGCTCTGCGACTCGGGCTCCAACCGGAGTTCCTCTCCCTGCCGGAATCGCAGAGCTGGCGTCATGGCGTACAGCCGAAGCTGATCGAGGCGCGCCTGCAGGAAGACCGCGAGCATCGAATCAAGGCGGTGTGCGTGGTGCACAACGAGACCTCCACCGGGGTGACCAGCGATATCGCCGCGGTGCGCCGGGCCATCGATGCCGCCGACCATCCGGCGCTGCTGCTGGTCGATACCATCTCGGGCCTGGCGAGCGCCGACTACCGTCACGACGAGTGGGGCGTCGACGTCAGCGTCTCCGGCTCCCAGAAGGGGTTGATGCTGCCACCCGGAGTCAGTTTCAACGCGCTGTCGCCCAAGGCGATCGAAGCCAGTCAGCGCTCGACCCTGCCCCGGGGCTTCTGGGCCTGGGACGAGATTCTCAGCGCCAACGCCAACGGCTACTGGCCCTACACGCCGAACACCAATCTGCTCTACGGCCTCGCCGAGGCGCTGGACATGCTGCTGGGGGAGGGGCTGGAGCAGGTCTTCGCCCGTCACGAGCGCTGGGGGGAGGGCGTCCGGCGCGCGGTCAACGCCTGGGGACTGGAGATCCAGTGCCAGGAGCCAGCGCTCTATTCGCCGGTGCTGACGGGCGTGGTGACGCCGGAGGGTATCGATGCCGACGAGGTTCGTCGGACCATCTACGACCGTTTCGATCTGTCGCTGGGGACGGGACTCGGCAAGGCCAAGGGGCGCATGTTCCGCATCGGCCATCTCGGCGACTGCAACGACCTGACCCTGATCGCCACCCTCGGTGGCTGCGAGGCCGGGCTCAAGCTCTGTGGGATCGAACTGTTCGGCAGCGGTATGCAGGCCGCGCTCGACTTCTTCGCCGACAACCCGGCGCCCGGCACGCCGGCGGCCCGCAAGCTGGCGGCTGATGCGCCGACGGGGCAGCCACAGGCGGATGCCGTCCGCGCCTGACAGGAGATCGCCATGAGCGTGATGCCGAAAAGCCCGGTGGCGCGGCAGCCAAGACGTGCCGCCATGAGCGAATTCGAACAGCGGCTGCGGCGCGAGCTGAAGGGGGAGGTGGCGTTCGACGCCGGGTCGCGGGGGCGTTACGCCACCGACGCCTCGATCTATCAGATCATGCCGCTGGGCGTGGTGGTGCCGAGGGATCCCCAGGACCTGTCGCTGGCACTGGAGGTCGCGCGCGACTTCGGGGCGCCGGTGCTGCCGCGCGGCGGCGGCACCAGCCAGTGCGGGCAGACCGTCAACGAGGCGCTGGTGATCGATACCAGTCGCTGGTTGACCGGCATCGGCGAGCTGGATGTCGAGGCGCGCACCGTCTCGGTGGAGCCGGGCGTGGTGCTCGATCATCTCAACGCCTGGCTCAAGCCCCACGGACTCTGGTTTCCAGTGGACGTCTCCACCTCGGCGCAGTGCACGCTGGGCGGCATGGCCGGCAACAACTCCTGCGGCTCACGCTCGATCCGCTACGGCAACATGGTTCACAACGTGCTGGGGCTCGAAGCGACGCTGGCGGATGGCCGCGAGGCGGTTTTCGGCCGGTTCAACGAGATCGCACCCGGCTCGGCCCTGGCGGGGCTGGCCGACTCGGTGGCGGCGATCATGCAGCGCGAGGCGGCGGCGATCCGCGAACACTATCCGCAGGTGTTGCGGCGGGTGGGGGGCTACAACCTGGACCTGCTCGACTGCCGCAATCCGATCCCCTACGACGCCGAAGGCCGGGCCAATTTCGCCCACCTGCTGATCGGTTCGGAGGGGACGCTGGCGTTCACGCGCCGGCTGACCCTGAAGCTGTCGCCGCTGCCGGTGCACAAGGTACTCGGCGTGGTCAATTTCCCGACCTTCTACCAGGCGATGGACATGACCCAGCATATCGTCGAGCTGGGTCCCGCCGCGGTGGAGCTGGTCGATCGCACCATGATCGAGCTGGCGCTGGAGAATCCAGCGTTCCGACCGACGGTGGAAAAGTCATTGATCGGGCGTCCGGACGCGCTGCTGCTGGTGGAGTTTGCTGGCGAGAGTCTCGACTCGCAGCTGCGCCAGCTGAAAGCGCTGGAGACGCTGATGGGCGACCTGGGACTGCCGGGCAGCGTCGTCGGGCTGGAGTCGGGAGCCGAGCAGGCGGCGCTGTGGAACGTGCGCAAGGCCGGGCTCAATATCATGATGAGCATGAAGGGCGACGGCAAGCCGGTCTCGTTCATCGAGGATTGCGCCGTGCCGCTCGAGCACCTTGCCGAATATACCGAGCAGTTGACCGACGTCTTCCATCGCCACGGTACCGAGGGCACCTGGTACGCCCACGCCAGCGTCGGCACGCTGCACGTGCGGCCGATTCTCGACATGCGCCGCGGCGGCGCCGCCAAGATGCGCGCGATTGCGGAGGAAGCCTCCGAACTGGTTCGCCGCTACAAGGGGGCCTACTCGGGAGAACACGGCGACGGCATCTGCCGCGGCGAATGGGTGGCGTGGCAGTTCGGCGCGGAGCTCGATGCCGCCTTCGGCGAGATCAAGCGGTTGTTCGATCCGGACAACCGGTTCAACCCCAACAAGATCGTCGACACGCCGAGAATGGACGACGCCCGGCTGTTCCGCTTCCCCGCCGATCACCAGATCCTTGCGGTGGCCACCGAACTCGACTGGTCGGCCTGGAACGTGACCCGCGATCCGCTGAGCGGCGAGCTGGGCGAACCCGGCAGTGGCGGCGATCCGGCGCACGGCCTCGCCAAGGCGGTGGAGATGTGCAACAACAATGGCCATTGCCGCAAGTTCGATGCGGGCACCATGTGCCCCAGCTATCGGATCAGTCGCGATGAACGCCACCTGACCCGGGGCCGCGCCAATACGCTGCGGCTGGTACTGTCGGGCAAGATCGGCGATCGCGGCCTGGCCAGCGACGAAGTCGCCGAGACCCTGGACCTGTGTGTCTCCTGCAAGGGGTGCAAGCGCGACTGCCCGACCGGCGTCGACATGGCCAAGTTCAAGATCGAGGCCCGCGCGGCACGGATCAGGGAGCGAGGCCTGGGGTGGCGCGACAGGCTGATCTCCGAGCTGCCGCGATACGCGCCCTGGATGCGTCATGTCGGTCCTGTCGCCGCGCGTGTCGAGAACGTCTCCTGGCTGGGGGGACGTGCCAAGCGCTGGCTCGGTTTCGCCGAGGCGAGATCGCTGCCGATCTTTGCCGGCGACTATCTCCGAACGACATGGCGAGCGGCGAGGGACGACGCGCCCCGCCTGGGGTCGTCTCCGGTCGCAGAAGTGGTGCTGTTCGTCGATACCTTCAACAACTATTTCGAGGGTGACAACGCGGCGGCGGCACGCCGCGTGCTGGAAGCCGCGGGCTATCGGGTCCATTTCAACGTTCTCGAGGGTGAACGGCCGCTGTGCTGCGGCAGGACCTATCTGGCGGCGGGGCGCGTGGATCGCGCCAGGCAGGAAGCGCGGCGCACGCTGGAGGCGTTGATGCCCTACGTCGAGCGGGGCGTGAAGATCGTCGGGCTCGAGCCCTCGTGCCTGCTCACGCTACGCGACGAGTTTCTGCACTTTGGTTTTGGTGAGGAGGGCTTGGGTGATGAGGCCACACGGCTGGCGGATGCCGCCATGCTGTTCGAAGAGTTTCTGGTGGCGGAGAAGCAGGCGGGACGGCTGAAGCTGGAGCTCGCGCCGCTGGCGGTCGGCCGGGCCAAGGTCCACGGCCACTGCCATCAGAAGGCCTTCGACGCCTTCACCCCAGTGATGACGGTGCTGGGCTGGATCCCGGAACTCGAGATCGAGGCGATCGTCTCTTCGTGCTGCGGCATGGCGGGCAGTTTCGGCTACGAGGCGGAACACCTCGATGCCTCGCGTCAGATGGCGGAGCTCTCGTTGCTGCCGGCGGTACGCGAGGCGGGAGACGACACCTGGATCGTGGCCGACGGCACCAGCTGCCGGCACCAGATTCTCGACGGCGCCGGGCGCGAGGCGCTGCACGTTGCCCGGGTGCTGGCGGCGGCATTGCCGGCTTAGCCCGATTAGACATTGGTCGTATTTGGCTGCCGGGCGCGCCTGGCCTGGCAGGCTCTGCCATCGGCGATATCAAGGCGCTCGTCGGGTTCCGGCGGGCGCCCTGTGCGTCTTTGCAGGGTGCAACTCGCTGTCATGAAATGGAATTCTGCCGAGTCGCTGACTACTCTGAAGCCTTGGCGGGCCGCTCGTGCCCGCCAACGGCGCGGAGCGCCCACGCTCGCCGCCGCCGTTATCGCTTATGACAATAGCCAGTGACAAAAAGCGAACGCTCTCATGGAAGATCTTCAATTCTGGGATTTCGCGGTCATCGTCGCCTACTTCGTGATCGTCACCTTCATCGGCTACAAGACGGCCCGGGGCAAGACGACGCCGGAAGAGCTGTTTCTGGCCGGGAGAAGCCTCGGCCCCCTGGCAATCGGCTTTTCGCTGTTCGCCTCCAATATCTCCTCGGACACGCTGATCGGCCTGCCCGGGGCCGCCTACCAGCACGGTATCTCCGCCGCCAATTACGAATGGATGGCGGGCGTGGTGCTGATGTTCACCGCGATCTTCGTGCTGCCGGTACTGATGCGGGCCCGTGTCACCACCATGCCGGAATTGATGGAGCGGCGCTTCGATTCCAGGCTGCGCAAGTATCTCTCGGTCATCACGCTGTTTCTGTCGATCATTCTCGATACCGCCGGCACCCTCTATGCCGGCGGCCTGATCGTGACCACCTTCATCCCCGGCACCAACCTGTGGGAGGTGTGTGCGCTGCTGGCGCTGTTTACCAGCATCTACACCGCCTTTGGCGGGCTGCGCGCGGTGGTCTATACCGACGTGATGCAGGCCTGCGTGCTGATCGGCGGGTCGGCGGCGATGACCTGGATCATCTTCGGCCACTTCGACTACAGCTGGTCGACGGTCAAGGAGGCGGTGAGTCCGGAGAAACTGTCGCTGATTCGGCCGCTGGACGACCCCAGCGTGCCATGGCTCGGCCTGATCACCGGGGTGCCGATCGTCGGCTTCTACTACTGGAGCATGAACCAGTATGTCGTGCAGCGCTTGCTGGGCGCGCGGGACATCCAGGCGGCGGGGCGGGCTTCGATCTTCGCCGCGGCGCTGAAACTGTTGCCGATCTTCATCATGACCATCCCCGGTGCCATGGTGATCCCGCTGCTGCCGGGGCTCGAACACCCCGATCAGGTCTATCCGAAGATGGTCCAGGAGTTCACGCCGACCGGCCTTACCGGGCTGATCCTGGCCGGCCTGATCGCGGCGCTGATGTCGACGCTCTCCTCGACGCTCAACTCCTCGGCGACCCTGTTGACACTGGATTTCATCAAGCCGGCCAGGCCCAACCTCAGTGATGCCCAACTGGCCAGATGGGGGCGCATCTGTACCTTTATCCTGGCCGCCATCGCCGCCCTCTGGGGGCCGATGATCCAGTACTTTTCGGGGCTGTGGGCGTATCTGCAGCAGGTGTTCGCCTTCGTCGCGTCGCCGCTGGTGGCGACCTTCCTGATGGGGTTGTGGATCAAGTCGCTGGGGTCGTCGGCGGCACTGCGCGGGCTGGCCAGTGGTCACGCGCTCAGTGCGGTGCTGTTCGTGCTGGTGGAGACCGGCGTGCTGCCGATTCACTTCACCATCATCGGCGGCATTCTGTTCGCGGCCACGGCGCTGTTCACCTGGTTCTGGATGAGACGACTCGGTGCCAGCGATCGGCCAGGCAGCGACGATGCGCATATCGCGGTCATCGCCAAAGAGGGATTGGAGCGGGTACCTCGCGATGTCATGATCGGCATCGCCATCGTCTCGGTGCTCACCGCCACCATCGTCTATCTGCTGCGCTGAGGGCGCCGCCGGGGCCGCTTCTCTTTCCAGGGTCGCTCGGCATGCCAATGCCGAGCGGCTTTTGATTTCCAGGCTGCTATTCACAAGGACCTGTCATGGACATCCTTCGCCTCGCGATCGTGGGCTACGGCAAGATCGCCCGCGACCAGCACCATCCGGCCATCGCCAATGACCCCCGCCATCGACTGACGGCCGTTGCCAGTCGCAACGCCTCCGTACCCGAGGTGGCGAATTTCGAAAGCCTCGAGGCGCTGCTGGAGCAGGGCCCCGAGATCGACGCGGTCGCGCTGTGCACGCCGGCCGGGGTTCGTACCCAGCAGGCGCGACTGGCGATGGCCCACGGCAAGCACGTGATGCTGGAGAAACCGCCCGGCGCCACGCTGGCCGAGATCGAGACGCTGCGTGAGGAGGCCGAGCGCCACGGCGTCACGCTGTTCGCTTCCTGGCACTCCCGGCATGCCCACGGGGTGGCGGGAGCGAAGCGCTGGTTGGTGGAGCGCCAGATTCGCGGTGTCGAGATCGAATGGAAGGAAGACGTGCGGGTCTGGCATCCGGGCCAGGCCTGGATCTGGCAGCCGGGCGGCATGGGCGTGTTCGATCCAGGCATCAACGCCCTGTCGATCGCCACCGAGATCCTGCCGCGTCCGTTCCACCTGGTCGACGCCCAGTTGCAGGTGCCCGGCAACTGCCAGACGCCGATCGCGGCGTCGCTGGATTTCATCGACGGCGACGACGTGCCGATCCACGCCGAGTTCGACTTCCGCCAGCAGGGCACCCCGCCGATCTGGGAGATTCATGTCGAGACCGACGCCGGGCGGCTGACGCTGGAAGCGGGCGGCAGGCGGCTGCTGATCGACGGCGAACTGCAGGAGGAAGGGCCCGATGCGGAGTACGCCGGACTCTATGCGCGTTTCGCCGAACTGATTGCCGAGGGCCGTTCCGATGTCGACGTCAGCCCGTTCCGGCATGTCGCCGACTCGCTGATGCTGGGATACCGCCACACGGTAGAGGATTTCGTCGAATAGGCTGCGGGCCACGAGCTACGAGCTACGAGCTACGAGCTACGAGCTACGAGCTTCGGGCTATGGGCTACGGGCTACGAGCTACGGGCTACGGGCTACGAGCGACGGGCTACGAGCGACGGGCTACGAGCGACGGGCTACGAGCGACGGGCTACGAGCGACGGGCTGCGGGCTACGAAAAGGGCCAGCGACTGATGTCGCTGGCCCTTTTCTTCTCTATGAGCACATGCTGATTTTCGCGGCTCGCGGCTCGCGGCTCGCGGCTCGCGGCTCGCGGCGTCAGCGGTTCATCGCCTGCGGCAGGTAGAGCACGATCTCCGGGAAGGCCCGCATCAGCACGATGGCGAACAGCATCAGCAGGAAGAACGGCAGGGTCGCTTTGGCGATGGTGAAGATGTTCTTGCCGGTGAGCCCCTGAATCACGAACAGGTTGAAGCCGACCGGTGGGGTGATCTGCGAGATTTCCACCACGATCACCAGATAGATGCCGAACCAGATCGGGTCGATGCCGGCGGCATTGATCAACGGCATGATGATCGAGGTCACCAGCAGGATCAGCGAGATGCCGTCGAGGAAGCAGCCCAGCACCAGCAGGAACAGTGTCAGCATCACCAGCAGCACGTTGGGCGACAGTCCCATCGCGGCGATGGCGCTGGCCAGCTGCGTGGGCAACTGGGTGAAGCTCATGGCCGACGACAAGAACGAGGCACCGGCGATGATGAACGCGATCATGCAGGAGGTGCGCAGTCCGGCGAACATCGACTCCAGGAAGATCGACTTGTCGAAGTGGCCGTTGAAGCGCGCGATGATCATCGACAGTACCACGCCCACCGCGGCCGCCTCGGTGGGGGAGGCGACGCCACCGTAGATGCTGCCGAGGATGCCGCCGATCAATACCAGCAGCGGGATCAGCCGCCAGCTGTTCCTGACCTTGTCGAGAAACGGCATCGGCGCTTCGGCGTGCCCCGCACCGCCGCGCCTGCCGACGGTCAGCGACCAGATGACCAGGTAGACCATGAACAGTGCCAGCAGCAGCAGACCGGGCCCGACTCCCGCCATGAACAGGCGCGAGATCGACTGCTCGGTGACCACGCCATAGACGATCATCATGATCGACGGCGGGATCAGCAGGCCCAGGGTGGAGGCGCTGGCCAGGGTGCCGATCGCCAGTGTCTCGCTGTAGCCGCGACGCTCGAGTTCGGGCAGCGTCATCTTGCCGACGGTGGCACAGGTCGCGGCGGAGGAGCCGCAGACTGCCGCGAACAGCCCGCTGCCGATGATATTGGAGTGCAGCAGCCGGCCCGGGAGGCGATTGAGCCAGGGTGACAGCGCGCGGAACATGTTGTCGGCAAGCCCGGATCGGAACAGGATCTCGCCCATCCACACGAACATCGGCAGGGCGGTCAGGTCCCAGCCGTAGCTGGCGCCCCAGAAGTCGGAGGCGAGGATGGGACCGACCTCGAAGCTCGAGAAGCCGGTCAGCGCGATCCAGCCGGTGCCGAGCAGGGCGAATGCGATCCATACGCCGCCACCGAGCAGGATCGCGAGGGTAAAGAGCGTTGCAAGACTGAGCGTGAGCACGAGTCGATACCTCGGTTCGGATTCTTGTTGGAGGCGTCATCAGCCGGCGACGGCGTCACTCGCCGCCGAAGTCGTCGTTGTCGCCGGGGGCCACATAGCGCGAGGGCGCGGTCACGGCTTGCTGCAGCGTCGTCAGCAGCGCTTCCAGCAGGGCCAGGCAGAGCAGCGCCAGGCCGACGACGAGGACGGTCTGGGGGATCCACAGCGGAATCGCCATCAGCCCCGCGGAGACGTCGCCGTAGTCGAGGCTCTCCCGGATCAGGCCGATCACTTCCCAGCTGAGCAGGGCGCTGAGTGCCAGCGCGATCGCCAGGCACGCCACTTCGCACCAGACCCGGGTCGCTGCCGGCAGACGGGCGATGACCAGCGTGACGCGGATATGGGCGTGATGGGTGAAGGTGTAGGCGAGGCTCAGGAAGGTGGCGCCGACCAGCAGGTAGGAGGCGATCTCCGAGACGCCGCTGATCTCGTAGCCGAGGCGGCTGGCACCGACCAGCACCAGCACGGCGTCGAGACAGCGCAGCAGTACCTGTAGCGTGACCATGGCGCAGATCGCCAGCATGCAGGCCGCGGCGCCCCAGGCGCCAAGCCGGTATAGCGGATTCAGTCTGAAGGTCATGACGGAGACTCACCGGGTGTGAGTGGAAACAGCCCAAGCAATCGGGAGGCCCGCGCCAAGGCGGGCCTCGTGATGGACGTTACTGGCTCTGCTTGGCCTGGCGTTCACGGTAGCGATCGACCAGCTGCTGGGCCTGATCGCCGGCGCGAGCCTGCCAGTCTTCGAACAGCTTCTGGCCGGCGGCCTTCAACTGCTGCTGGAGCGTCTCGTTGGGCTCGCTCACGGTGACGCCATGGGACTCGAGGGTCTTGGCGCTCTCGGCGCTGTCTTCCTTGCTCATCTGCCAGCCGCGCTGCTCGGCCTTGGCGGCGGCGTCGAGAACGGCCTTCTGGGCGGCGTCGTCGAGACGATCGAAGGCGCGCTTGTTGACGAAGACGATGTTCTTCGGCAGCCACAGGTTGGCATCGCTGTAGTTCGACACGTAATCCCACGCCGACATGGACTTGCCGGTGGAGACCGAGGTGATCATGGCGTCGACGCGGCCGGTGCTGAAGGCGGTGGGAATATCCGCTTCCTCGGTCTGGGTCGGGATGCCGCCCAGATTCTCGACGAAGCGCTGGGTGTTGATGTTCGGCGCGCGGACCCGCAGGCCCTCGAACTGGGAGGCATCGGTCAGCTCGAAATCGGTGTAGATGCCCTGGGCCGGCCACGGCACCGCGTACAGCGGCATCAGCCCCTCCTTGGCGAAGAGCTCGGTGATGATCGGCTTGGAGGCCTGCCACAGGTCGTAGGCATCGGCGTAGCTGCCGGCCAGGCCGGGCAACGTGTCGACTTCGTAGATCGGCGATTCGTTGGAGAGTGTGGAGAGGAATATCTCGCCGGCCTGGACCGTGCCGCGGCGCACGGAAGGCTTGATCTCGGCGTGGCTGATCAGCGAGCCGCCGCTGTGCACGTTGATCGTCAATTCGCCATCCGTCGCGTCGGCGACATCCTCGGCGAACTGCTTGGTGTTCTGGGTATGGAAGCTGGCGTCGCCGTAGGGGGTGGCGAGGTTCCACTGGTCGGCGAGGGCCGGTGTCGCGACGGCGAGCGATCCCGCCACGGCGATCGTCAATAGCTGGACATTGGGTATGCGCATCGTTGGATTCCGTTTGTTATTGAAAGGTCTTCCTGCACGCCGCTTGTTATTGAAAGGGGTCGTGCCCGGGACATGGGACCTCTGCATTCTTCAAGTCGGCCGGCGATGGCGTCAAATCGTTAATTCTTATCCAAACTATCGGGCCAGACTTTCACCTCCTCCCACTGCCCGTCGCCGACGTGATCCGGGGAATGCTCCGCGGCGTAGCGGGCGGCGCACTCCTGGGCGAGTCGGGTGACCCCCCGGCAGAAGCTGGGGTAGCTGCTGGTGCGCCAGATCGCGTCGTAGAACATCGCCGGCAGCGGCGTGGGCAGCGCCAGACGCAACAGCTCGCCGCGCTCGCAGGCGTCCGACACCGTGGAGACCGGGAGCGATCCGATGCCGACGCCGTCGATGCTCATGCGGACGATGGTCATCAGCGTGGTGGCGCAGTGGATCTTGGGCTCGTCGATGCCGAGTTCGGCCAGATAGGCCACGAGCTCGCCATAGGGGCGTGCCAGCTTGCTGAACGAGACGAACGGCAGGCGGGACAGCGCCGACACGCCGCCTTGGCGCAGGCGCTCGGCATGCTGTGGTGCCACGAACAGGCCCATCTCGTAGGTGGCCAGTGGCAGTTGGGTCACCGATAGCCCGGGGGCGACACCATCCATGGCGAAGATCATGTCGAGATCGTTGTCTGCCAGGCGCTGCTGCAGCACCGGCGAGATATCCACGGTGAGTTCGATGGTGAGCTGGGGATGGCGTTCGGCCAGTTGGGTCAGGAAGGTGCTGAACCAGCTGTGGGCGATGGTCTCGATGACCCCGAGCCGCAGCGTGCCGGAAAAGTCCTCCTGATTCTGGAACAGTTGCAGCGCCTCCTCGCGGCTGTCCAGCAGGCGTTCTGCGTGGGCGTAGAACTCCCGACCGCGCAGCGTCGGCTGCACCGGTCGGGCGCTGCGATCGAGCAGCGACTCTCCGACTGCCGCCTCCAGCCGGGTGATGCGGTCGGAGATCGACGGCTGGGTCAGGTGCAGACGCGCTGCCACCTTGCGAAACGAGCCCAGCCTGACGATCCAGACGAAGGCTTCGAGCTCCTTGAAGTCGAACATGAGGGGTCTCGTACTCGAAAGCGGGATGGTCGATTCTTCGGCGCGGCGCCGTGAACGTCAACTCTCCCCCCGCGTATGGGCCGGCATCGCGTGATGGGGATGAAAGATTGCGCCGATACTGCGCATCGCGAAAAACGATTGGACCCTGCGGCTGGCGTTTTCCTAAAGTGCAGAGATGCCACTTCGGGGTGCCCATCGCCCACGGCTCTCTTTTGAAAGTCCTGCCCGGCAGGCTTTTCTGAAGCGGGTCGTGGCGATGGATTCCGAGGCTGGACTTCCTACAACAACGATACGAGGTAATGCGATGCGCGCGCCCCTGCTCAACTGCGACATGGGTGAAAGTTTCGGCAACTGGGCGTTAGGGCTCGATGAACAGGCGATGCCGTTCGTCGATTGTGCCAATATCGCCTGCGGTTTTCATGCCTCCGACCCCGACGTCATGCGCAAGACCGTGGCGCTGGCCGTGGCCCACGGGGCGAAAATCGGTGCGCATCCAGGCTATCCCGATCTGATGGGGTTCGGTCGCCGCTCGATGGCCTGTTCGCCACAGGAGGTCGAGAACCTGATGCTCTACCAGATCGGTGCCCTGGAGGCGTTCTGTCGCGCCGAGGGTACCCGTATCCAGTACGTCAAGCCGCACGGCGCGCTCTACAACGACATGGCCGGCGACTTCGATCTGCTGCGGGCGGCAATGCAGGCGGTGGTTCGTTACGATCGGGACCTGCCGCTGCTGGTGATGTCCACCGCCAACCCCGGACCGGTGCGCGAACTGGCCGCGGAGATGGGCGTGACGCTGTGGTTCGAAACCTTCGCCGACCGCGCCTACGACGCCAGGGGGCACCTGGTCTCGCGGCGTCTCCCGGGGGCGGTGCACCACGATCGCGACGCCATCGTCGAGCAGGCCGTGGCCCTGGCCAAGGGCGAGCCGCTGATCGCGGATGACGGCAGCGAGCTGCGACTGCCCGCCGATACGCTGTGTGTCCACGGCGACAATGCCGAGTCCGTGGCGGCGGTGAAAGCCATTCGAGAAGCCTTCCAGCGGTTGGCGGACGCATGAGTCGGTCACCTTCCCCCGTCCTCTCGCTCTCTTTCGGTATGGAAACGGTCGGCATGGACGCTCTGATCGTCAGGCTGTTCGATGCCATCGACGAGGCGCACATGCCCTGGATCCTGGCCGCCGACAATGCCCTGCGGGAACGCTTCGGCGAGGTGCTGATCGACCTGGTGCCGTCCTATACCACGCTACTGGTGCACTACGATGTGACCCGACTCTCCCTGGGCGAGGCCAGGCAGTGGGTCGGCGAGGCTCTGCAAGGGCTGGAACCGGCCTCCACTGCAGCGGGGCGAGAGCACCGCATTCCGGTGTGGTACGACGACAGTGTCGGCCCCGAACTCACCCGGATCGCCGAGCGTCTCGGCGTCGATATCGACGAGGTCGTGCGTCGTCACACCGGTCGTGATTATTGCGCCTTCGCCCTCGGATTCTCCCCCGGCTACGCCTTCATGGGCATGATCGAGGAGAGCCTGGCCACCCCGCGACTGAAGACGCCGAGGCAGAAGGTGGCGGCGGGCAGCGTGGGGATCGCCGAACGCCAGACCGCCATCTATTCGATGCGTTCGCCGGGTGGCTGGAACATCCTGGGCCGCACCGCCGTCGAGCTGTTCGATCGCGACCGGGATGAGATCAGCCTGTTCCGCCCGGGCGATCGGGTGCGATTCGAATCGATCAGCCGCGAGGCTTTCATCGAACAGGGCGGCGACACCACGCCGCTGGAGGAGCGCTGATGGCAATGCCGGAAATTTCCCGGGCGACGAGTGCCGCTCTCGTCGTCGAGGCCACCGGGCCGCTGGCGCTGGTAGAGGACGCCGGCCGCTTCGGCGCCCGCCATCTCGGGGTGACCCAGGGCGGGGCGCTGGACTGGATCTCGCTGGGCTGGGCCAACTGGTTGCTCGGCAACGCGCCGGATGCCGCCGGCATCGAGATCGCCATGGGCGGGTTGAAGCTGCAGGCCGCGAGCCGGATGACGGTGGCCATCGCAGGCGCCGATCTCGGCGCCACGCGGGATGGCGAGGCGCTGCCCGCCAACGGCAGCTTCGTTCTCGAACCGGGGCAGGTGCTGGCGTTCGACCAGCCCAGGGCGGGGCTGCGCGCCTACCTGGCGTTGCCGGGTGGAATCGATGCCGAACCTTTCATGGGAAGCCTCTCGACCGTCGCCCGCGAGCAACTGGGCGGCCTCGACGGCCGGGGGAGTGCACTTCGGGTCGGCGATCGGTTGATCGCGGCCTCGGACTCCGCCGAAACCCGCGAGATGCCGTTCGCGCCGGCCATGCCGCAGGGGGAGGCCACGCTCGAGCTGGTCACCGGCGCACAGATCGCGCACTTCGATGGTGCCAGCCTGTTCGCGGCCTTCAATCAGGCCTGGCAGGTGGACAGCCGGGCCGACCGCATGGGCGTTCGCCTGACGGGGCCGGCGTTACGCTGTCAGTTGGGGGGCATGATTTCGGAGGGCATCCCGCTGGGCGCGGTCCAGGTCCCGCCGGATGGCCAGCCGATCATCCTGCTCAACGATCGCCAGACCATTGGCGGCTACCCGCGTCTGGGGGCGCTGTCCCCCATTGCCTGTGCGCGTCTCGGGCAGTGCGCGCCAGGCACCTCGATACGGCTCTCTCCGGTCTCTCCCCAGCAGGCGCGGCGAGCCTACCTGCATCAACTCGCGCTATGGCGCTGATCGCGGGCGGGGTCGCTGGCGGACGCTGGCTGGTACGCAAGCGCGTCAGTCGGCGCGCCGTGTTGGCCCCTCAGTCTTCGCCCGACTGGCGCATCGGCATCCTGTCGATGGTGGCGTAGATCTCCTGGAGGTCGACCTCTCCCTGGAGCTGCACTTTCTTGCCGCCATCCTTGCCGACCAGGATCGTCGTCACGCCCTGTGTGGGGCTGACGCCCACGGCATCCAGCAGCGCCCGGGTCTCGTAAGCGGTCATCGGGCGACCATGGCGGGTGCCGCTATCTCCCTCGACCGTATAGAGCACCATGTCCCGATCGTCGAACTGCTCCTGGGTGCGGTCGAGCTGCTGGCGCAGATGCCGGTAAGCGGGTTGTCCCGCATCCGGCGTCACCACGATGAGCGGGCGGAAGTTCCACTTGTCGGTAATCAGCGGGTTGGCCGGATCGTTGCCGTTCGCCTGAGCCGAAGCCCCCGTCGCGAACGAGACTCCGGCCATCAGTACTCCGGTCATCAACCAGTTTTTCATGGGGTCTCCTCCGAGTGTCGTTTACGAGTTCAGTGGCATTGTGACTTCACAGGATGCAGGGGGTTCAAGCGGGCCGGACTTTCAATAAGCCTATCTTAAGAAAAAATATTTCTAATAAGGCAAAAATATTTGCGGGCAGTGGGATGTCAGGATAATCTCTCAAAACGAAAAAGAGGATGAGCCATGGCCGATTGCGATGGTTTCGCTACGCCGCCAACATCGATAGCCGCCTTGCAGGCACTCTCGATCGCCGCGCGTCGAGGAGAGCCCCAGGCGCCGAAGCTGACGCCGGGAGCGCTCAAGTTGCTCGAGCAGCTGCTTGCCGCCCCGGAGCTGGCGGCCACGCTCAGCATCTCGGCACTGGCGCAGCAGCATGGCGTCAATGCTTCCAGTCTGACCCGGCTTTCGCACGCGTTGGATCTACCGGGGTTCAAGGCCTTTCAGGCCCTGTTTCGCGCCGATGCGACCACCGGCGCCTTCTACTCCACCCGTGCGGAACGCCTGCTCGATCTCGGCCAGATTCCGAGGGACGGCGACTATCCCGTCCAGCGCCAGACACTGTGGCAGGAGGAGATGGGCAACCTCTCCCGAACGGCCAAGGAGCTCGATGAGGCGATGCTGGGGCGCGCCGTCAGGGCGCTGATCGATGCCCGCCGGGTCCACGTCGTCGGCCAGCGCGCCTGCTTCGCGGGGGCACACTACCTGGCCTACTACCTGGCCTACCTGCGCAGCGACGTCCGGCTGGTCGACTCTCTCGGTGGTGTCAACCTCGAGATGGGGCGCGAGTTGGGGGAGGGCGATCTGGTGGTGGGCATCAGCTATCGCCCGGAGACCCGGGTCAGTGTCGATTACTGTCGCCAGGCGCTGGACCAGGGGGCGCGATTGCTCGCGCTGACCAACCAGGCGACCGCGCGTTTGGCCACGATGACCGACATGACGCTACTGGCAGCCGCCGAAGGTCCGTTCTTCTTCAATCCCATGAGCAGCCTGTTCGTGACCATCGAGATGCTGCTCTCGCACATGGCCCATGAGATGGGGGGCGACGCCGTGGCGTCGATCCGCCGACGTGAAGCCTTGATCGCCCGTTGGCAGATCGAATGACTCTCCCATCTCCGACGACCCCACCCGAACCAGGAGATCCGTTGTCATGACCGCCCGCCCGGGGCTTGCCTCCGCCCTGTTGAATCATGCCTATGCCGATGACGCCGATGCCACGCCGGCATCCGATACTCTGTTGATCAACGAGCAGTCGCGATGGCTGGAGTCTCGCGGCGAGCGCGTCATCAAGTTCGGCTTTGGCCAGTCGCCGTTTCCGGTCTACGGGCCGGCGGTGGAGGCGCTGGCCCGATACGCGGATCAGAAGGCGTATCTTCCCGTTCAGGGACTGCCGACGCTGCGGGATAGGGTCGCCAGTTTTCACAGCGAGCTCGATGGCACGCCCTGGCAGTCATCGCGAGTTCTCGTGGGGCCGGGCAGTAAACTGTTGCTGTTCGCCTTGATCAAGGCGTTACCCGAGGCGGAAATCCTGATCCCGGCGCCAGCCTGGGTCTCCTATGCGCCGCAGGCGCGTCTGGCCGGACAGACGGCGACCAAGCTGGCGGCCAGCTTCGACACGCGCTGGCAGATCACGCCGGAGCAGCTCGAGGCGCATTGCCGAGAGGGCGGGAGCCGCACGCGACTGCTGATTCTCAATGCCCCCGGCAACCCGACCGGGCTGTCGCCCGATAGCGAGACGCAGCGCGCGCTGGCCGAGGTGGCCCGACGCCATGGCGTAATCGTGCTGGCGGACGAGATCTACGGCCCGCTCGACCATCACGGATCGCACCGCGCCTTCGCCCGCGACTACCCCGAGGGCACGGTGACCACCAGCGGGCTCTCGAAGTGGTGCGGCGCAGGCGGCTGGCGGCTGGGTGTCATGCACGTTCCCGACGCGCTGGGCGGCGAGCTGTTCGCGCGCCTGCTCGGCATCGCCTCGGAGACGTGGTCGAGTGTCGCCAGTCCCATTCAGGAGGCAGCCTGCGTCGCGTATCGGATGAGTCCCGAACTGACGAACTACCTCGAGCGTCAGCGGGCCTGGCTGGGCCTGATAGGCCACTGGTGCGCTGGCCGACTGCAGGCGGCCGGCGTGCGCACGCCGCTCCCGGATGGCGGCTTCTACCTGTTTCCCGATTTCGACGCTCACCGGGCGGCGCTGGCCGGAATCGGCATCACCACCAGCGCCGAGCTGACCGCCCGACTGCTGAAGGAGACCGGCGTGGCCCTGCTACCGGGGAGCGCATTCGGCTGCGACCCCTCTCAGCTCACGGTGCGCCTGGCCTATGTCGACTTCGATGGCGAGGCGCTGCTGGAGCACTGCCCGCAACGCTACGACGATCCCATGGGACTGCCCGCCCTGGACAAGGTCCGGGGCGGTATCCAGGCCATCGAGGAATGGTTACCATGACCGGCGGTGAGTGGCGGTGGGATGCTCGTCGGCAGTGAAGCGTGCCGATGTTTCCTGGCGATACATTAAATTGCCGGCAGAAACATTTCCGGGGGAACTCTCCCTCCGAAGCGGCATCCCACTATGGCACACGCTTAAAATCGATATCTGGAGGTATTCATGCAAAGGATCACTGCATTTCTCGCGGCGGCAATGATGACGACCGGTCTCGCCAGCGCGCCTGTGATGGCTCAGGAGTCCGCCGACAGCGGTGCCCAGGCGCAGGCTCCTGCGCAAAACTTCTCCGATGACCAGCTCCAGCAGTTCGCTGATGCATCGCAGGACATCGCGATGATCTCTCAGGATTACACCGAGCAGCTGCAGAACGCCTCAGACGAGGGAGAGCAGCAGAAGATTCGTCAGCAAGCCAACGACGAGATGGTTCAGGCGGTCCAGGATAGCGGCATGAGCGTCGAGCAGTTCAACTCGATCGGCCAGGCCATCCAGCAGGACCCGCAACTGATGCAGCGTGTGAAGGGGATGGTGCAGCAGCCCCAGCAGTAAGCACCGAGTGGGCGATCCCAGGGATCGCCGCCCCAACGAAAAACCGCCGACCCAGGGTCGGCGGTTTTTTTGCGACTGTCGATCCGAGTCGGGATCAGTTGTTGTCGATCGCGTTGCTGGCGTCGTTCAGCAGGTTCGACGTGGCGGCCTTGGTGTCTTTCCAGGCGCTGGAGGCGCCTTGCTTGGTGTTTTCCCATGCCTCAGCCGCCTGGGACTTGGCATTCTGCCACCAATCGTTGGTGTACTCCGGCTGCTGTTTCAGCGCATTCTCGTCCATGTCGAGAACGACACGATATTCGATGTTGTCGAGATTTTCGTCGTGATCGGTTTCGACGGTGAAGTTACCTTTCTCGACCACGAAATTCTTGTCGCCCATATCCAGCACGCCGCCGGCTTCCACGACCAGCGCCTGAACACTCATGTCGTCGCCCAGCAGGATGTCCTCGACATCGCCGATGTCGTCGTTCGGCTTGCTGGACAGAAAGACATCGGCGTCCATCAACTCGTCGGCAGAGTAGAGACCCTGCGCGCCCTGCGTTTCCTGGGCCGTCGCGGCCTGGGTCATCATCATGCTGCCGGCTGCCAGTGTGGCCACGCCGAGTGTCTGCTTCCATGACAGAGTTTGCATCTACGTCTCCTTGCCTTGCGGCTTCGTTGGCATGCAACTACCTGTAATCCATTAACTTTTGAAGATTACACTTTGTAATGTAGCTGTTCGTTGCGCATTTGCAAGCGAGCGGCCGACGCCGCTACAGCATGAAGGCCAGTTCCAGCGGCAGGTAGACGAAGGCCAGTAGCGTCGAGCAGAACACCAGGCTGGCGACATACTCGGGTTCACGGCGTGAACGTTGGGCAAACAGGTAATTGTAGACAGCGACCGGCATGCTCATCTGCAGCGCCACGGCGCTGGCGGCGATCGGTGGCAGGCCGAGCCAGGCGGCGATGGCGAAGGAGAGCGCCAGCGCAATGGGCACACGGCAGAGCGTGAACAGGAAGCCGGAGGAGAGGCTGCGGGCCTGGATGCTGGCCAACGAGACGCCGAGCGTGATCAGCATCAACGGGATCGTCAATCCGGAGAGCAGGTGCACGGTGTTGCCGAGCCACGCCGGCAGAGACATGCCGGTCAGCATCAGCGTCAGAGAGATCGCGATGCTGTAGAGCGTGGGGTTGCGCAGCAGCGTCTTCCAGGGGTTGCCACGGGTCGCCATCATCATGCCGACGGTGAACTGGATCAGCGCATTGGCGACCCAGGCCGTCATGGCGAACGTGAAGCCCTCCTTGCCGAAGGCGTAGAGCGCGACGGGCAGGCCCATGTTGCCGGCGTTCGGGTACATCATCGGCGAGATGATGACCTGCCAGGGTTTGCGCAACAGCCTGGCGACCCCCAGACTCGCCAGCGCCATGCCGGCGAGCACCAGGAAGGTGGTCGCGAGCGTACGCCAGAAGGTATCCGGATCGACCTCGGCATTGGCCAGGGAGGCCAGGACCAGCGCTGGCGTGCCGATGTTGAAGACCAGCTTGGTGACGAACTCGGTGGGATAGCCGTAGCCCAACCGGATCCAGCCGAACCCGATGCTCGCGCCAACCAGGACGGGGGCCATGACGGCGAACAGTTGAGCGAGCATCGAAGGTCCTTGAGCGTGATTGCGACGAAAGTGGAAGCGGTATTGTCGTCAATCCGTCACGGGGCTGGCAATGCACGATTGCCAGCCGATCGCGTGCCTGGCCGGGCGATCACTCCATCTCGACCACGATCCGGCCATGGTGATTGGCACAGGTTTCCAGGTAGCGATGCGCTTCGGCGATCTCCGCGAGCGGGAAACGGTGGTCGATCTGCGGCTTGAGCTCACCCGTGCGGGTCATGCGGTCGACATCGGCGATGGCTCGCTCCAGCGCTTCGCGATTCTGGGGAATCCCCAATTCGGGCTTGCCGCTGAAATTGGAGAGGCAGTGCACGTGGAACTGGATGTTCTTGCGGAACGCCGCCTGGGCCGGGAACGTGGTCTGGTTGCCGCCCAGCATGCCGTAGAGGAGCAGCCGGCCGCGAGGTGCCAGGACATCGCCCAGCAGGTTCATCTGGGGGCCGCCCAGCGCATCCAGCACGATGTCGACGCCGTGGTGATCGGTCAGCTTGTCGATCCGGGTGGCGAGATCCTGCGTCTCCGTATGCACCACCGCCGAGGCGCCGAGGGATTTCAGGTAATCGACAGCCGCCTCGTGGGGGGTGGCGGCGATCACCCGGGCGCCCAGCGCCCGCGCGACCTGCACCGCGTAAGGACCGCCGATATGGCAGGCGCCAGTGATCAGTACCGTCTCGCCGGGCTCGAGATTGGCGACCTCGCGAAATCCCAGCCAGGCGACCAGCGACGGCACGTAATGGACGCTGGCCTCGCTCGGCGACAAGCAGTCGGGGTAGGCGATGAGCGCCTCCGCCGGTAGCAGCGCGCGCTCGGCGTGTGCCGTATACTGGTTGGGGTCGAATGCGGGGATCGAGGCGACACGATCGCCTGGCGAGAAAGCGCTGACGCCTGGGCCGACGGCGATGACCTTGCCGGCCATCTCGGTGCCCGAGCCGGCCGGCAGATGGGCCAGTGTCGGTGCCATGTTGCGCCGCCACATGACATCCTGCCAATTGATGCCGAGCGCTTCCGTCTCGATCAGGACCTCCCCGTTGGCGGGGTGCGGATCGTCGCGTTCAATGATTTCCAGAACGTCGGCGTCGCCGAAGCGTTGAAACTGTATTGCACGTGACATTGTGCACCTCAATGTATCCAGGGCTTGTCCTCGACTCTATCGACGATGGAGGACAAACACTATGCTCAAGGATCGATAGTGGCTATAACGCCTATCGATACGGCATCCGCGACGAGGGTCGATGCCGCCCGCAGAGGGGAGACATGAATGAATCGTAGTGACCTGCGTGGGGTGGACTTCAAGCTGCTGGTGGTATTCGAGACCCTGATGCAGGAGCGCAGTGTGTCGCGCGCCGCCGAGCGGCTGTTTCTGGGGCAGCCTGCCACCAGCGCCGCGCTCTCCCGGCTGCGGGACGTTTTCGGTGATCCGCTGCTGGTGCGCACCGGGCGCCAGATGGTGCCGACCGCTCGCGCGGAGCAGATCTACGAACAGCTGCAGCCGGCTCTCGACGCAATCTCCAACGTCCTCAGCAGCACCAGCGAATTCGATCCGGCGACCAGCGAAGCGGTGTTTCGGGTCGGGTTCAGCGATGACATCGAGTTCGCCCTGCTTCCTGCGCTGCTCAAACGGCTGCGGACCGAGGCGCCGGGGATCGTGCTGGTGGTGAGGCGCGCCGACTTCCACCTGATGCCGCAACTGCTCAATACCGGCGAGGTGACGGTGGCTGCCGGCTATGCGCGAGATCTGCCGGCCAACGCCAAGCAGAAGATCCTGCGCCACAGCCGCGCCAGGGTACTGCGGGCGGACAGTCGCCCCGGTGCGTTGACCCTCGACGCCTATTGCGAGCGGCCCCACGCCCTGGTTTCGTTCGATGGCGATCTCAACGGCTATGTCGATGACCTGCTCGCCGAGCAAGGGCGCAAGCGTCGCATCGTGCTGGCGGTGCCGCAGTTCAACAGTCTGGCCTCGCTACTGCGGGATACCGACATGGTTGCCACCGTGCCCGACTACGCCGCCGAGGTACTGGCGGCACAGGGCGGGCTGCGTGTGGACGAGCTGCCGCTAGAGCGCCCGCCATCGCCGTTGAGCATGGTGTGGCAGAGCGTCTACGACAACGATCCCGCGGAACGCTGGTTGCGCTCACGCATTCAGATGATGTTCTCCGACGAAGAGGCGTGAGCACCGCCCGCGCCCGGGGCGGGGCCGACATGGCTTGACTTCGTTAGTGAAGATCAGAATCATTCGCGCCTGCGGTCAGCCGATCATCTCGGCGCCGAATGCCACGCTCGATGCCCTGGCCGGCGCACCGACCACGCCTCTCGCCGACCCACGGCGATCGGGACGTCGTGCCAGGCAGTCCACTCGAGCCCCATTGCCGGCCAGGGAGCCCGAATGGAACTACTGCGCGTCGTCTTTCGTCACTATCGCTGGCCGTTCATCGGCGTCATGCTGCTCAGTCTGCTGAGCGCGGCGCTGGGGATCGGCGTCATCGCCTTCATCAACCACTACCTGATCGTCACCGAACCGGGGGGCGGTGACATCAGCGCGGTCACGGCCCTGCTGCCGTTCATCGGGCTGGTGGCACTGCTGCTGGCGGTGACGCTGGGGTCGCAGCTGGCGTTGACGACGCTGGGGCACCACTTCGTCTATCGCCTGCGCGGTCGCCTGATCAAGCGCATTCTCGATACCGATATCGAACGGCTCGAGCAGCTCGGCAGCGCCCATCTGCTGTCGTGCCTCTCCAGCGACATCCGCAACGTGACCATCGCCTTCGTTCGCCTGCCGGAGCTCGTCCAGGGGATCGTCATCACGCTGGCCTCCGTCGGCTATCTGTTCTGGCTCTCGCCGCCGCTGCTGCTGGTCACCGCCATCTGGATCGCCGTGACCATGCTGGTGGGATGGTGGCTGGTATCGAAGGTCTATCACCATATTCGGATCACCCGCGCCACCGACAGCCGGCTCTATCAGGACTACGAGACGATCATCCATGGCCGCAAGGAGCTGGCGCTCAATCGCGATCGCGCGCGTCATCTGCTGGAGGAGGTCTACGGCGCCGACGCCCGGACCTATCGCGATCACATCATCCGCGCCGATACCTATCACCTGAGCGCCGGCAACTGGACCAACATCATGATGCTGGGTGCCATCGGCGTGGTGTTCTTCCTCGCCAATGGCCTGGGCTGGTCCAACACGGCCGTCGCCGCGACGTTCTCGCTGACGCTGCTGTTCCTGCGCTCGCCGCTGATCCAGGCCGTCGGTGCCACGCCGACGCTGATCACCGCGCAGGTATCGTTCGACAAGCTGCGCGAACTGGCGCTGGCGGAGTACCGCGAGGCGTTCGACCTGGTGGAGACGCACAGCGAGTGGCAGGTGCTCGAGATGCGCGACATCCGCTATCGCTACCCGGCCAGGGCGGGGCGGGACGGCTTTGCCGTCGGGCCGATCAACCTGCGCCTGGAACGGGGCGAACAGGTCTACCTGATCGGTGGCAACGGCAGCGGCAAGTCGACGCTGGCCAAGCTGCTGACCGGACTCTATCGACCTCACTCCGGAGAGATCCGTATCGACGACGAGATCATCGGCGAATCGGACTGGCACCGTTACCGCCAGCGTTTCTCGGCGGTCTACACCGACTTCCACCAGTTCGACCGGCTGATGGGGCCGCGTGGCGGCAGTGCCGATCCCGCGCTACTGGAGAACTGGCTGCAGACCCTGCAACTGGCGAAGAAGCTGCAGCTCGACGACGGCAAGGTGCTCGACACCGAACTCTCCCAGGGGCAGCGCAAGCGCCTGGCGCTGCTGATGGCGCTGGTCGAACAGCGACAGATCCTGCTGCTCGACGAGTGGGCCGCGGATCAGGATCCGCAGTTCCGGCGCGCCTTCTATCGTGAACTGATGCCGCGCTTCCGTGAACTGGGCATCACCGTCTTCGCCATCAGCCACGATGATCACTATTTCGCCCACGCCGACCGGCTGCTGGAGATGCGCGAGGGTCATCTGCGCGAATTGACGGGCGACGAGCGCGAACTGGCCAGCCGGGATGCGGTGGCGCGGATCGGTACATCCTGACAGCCCGGACGGCGTCGCTCGTCGTCTAGTCGTCGTCGCCCGAGGGTGAGCGGGGAAGGGTGGGCCTGCCGCCCGGGAGCGCCTTGCCCTTGCGCCGGCCCACGCTGCTCTCCTGGGCCAGGCGCTGCCCGCCATGGCGGGCCTTGGCCTCCATCACCGGAATCAGATCGCCCTCGCTGAGGTGACGCCAGAACCGCTGCGGCATGTGCTGGGTCATGACCCTGTGGTTGAGGCGCGCGGGGTTGAAGGTGCTGACGAAGTAGGTCCGCCACAGGGCGTGCTCCTCGTCGGCGTTGGCGCGTTCGGCGGCCGTTCTGGCTTCGTCGGTCCACTCCCTCGGGCAGGGCGTGCGATAGTCCAGCGCCGAGCCGTCCCAGCCTACGCCGCCACGGGGAGTGGCGATGATCCAGCGTGAACCGCCCATGCGGTCGGCGAAGTGCTCCGCGCCCAGGTCGAGCACGTCATGGGCGGGCTCGAACCAGGCGAGATAGCGCTCACCTCGTCCATCGTCGCAGCGGTGGAAGCGCAGGAAGGCATGCATGTGATGCGCTTCCCGCTTGACCGCGTGCCAGCGCTGATGCAGCACGCGGCCATCGACGTCGGCGGGATGCATGGCCGCGGCGTCGCCCCGGGCCCATCGCCACAACACCCGGTAGAGCAGTGGCCAGCGCGGTTGGTCGTGGCCCTCCGCACGATAGCGCGCAGCGTTGCGCAGCAGCGTCAACTGATCGCGACCGATCCGGATCGGCGCCGGCGGCGGGCCTGGCGGCATGGACGGCGGCTCCTGCCAGGAGAACAGGTCGTCATGACTGGCGTTGCCATCGTGCCAGGTCACGCTGGCCGGTGGCACGCCGAGGTGAAGCAGCCGACGCGCCTGGGTGCGCCACTCGTCGAAGTCGTTGGCCCAGGCAGCGGACGAGGTCGGGCTCATCGAGGCGTTGGCCATGGCGGGATCTCCTGCGGAACGCGGCGCTACCACAACGCCATCTGCGCCGGCTGGGGCTGGGTCAGGCTCTGGCGCAGGCGAGCGCTGTCACCCTGGGCATCGGTGGGGCGGTAGTCCTGGGTCACCACGAAGGGCCGCAGGGTCTCCAGGCGACACCGCAGCGCCACCAGGTCCTGATAGCGGATGCGCCGCAGTCGCCGCAGATCGACCAGTCGTTGCACGCTGCGCAGTCCGATGCCCGGAATGCGGGCGATCATCGCCGGCTCGGCGCGGTTGAGGTCGACCGGGAAGTCGTCGCGGTGGGCCAGCGCCCAGGCCAGCTTGGGATCGATCTCCAGGTCCAGGTTGCCCGGTGCGTTCAGCAACTCCTCGGCCTGGAAGCCGTAGCCGCGAATCAGGAAGTCGGCCTGGTAGAGCCGATGCTCGCGCAGTAGCGGCGGTGCGGCCTGGGGTAGCCCGGCGGGGCGCTCCGGGATCGGGCTGAACGCCGAGTAGTAGACCCGCTTGAGGCGGAAGTCGCGATAGAGATGCTGGGCGGACTGGAGGATGGTGCGGTCATCGGTGGCATCGGCACCGACGATCATCTGCGTGCTCTGGCCGCCGGGTGCGTAGATTGGCGCCATGCGCTTGGGGTTGGCGCTGCGCGGCAGGCGTTTCGAGTCCCGCTGAGCGTCGTCGTTGGCGGCATCGATACGCTGGCGCATGTGCCCCATGGCCGAGTGGATGGTGCCGAGCTCCTTTTCCGGGGCCAGGGTCTTGAGGCTGGTCAGGGTCGGCAGTTCGATGTTCGCGCTCAACCGGTCGGCGTAGCGGCCGGCTTCCTCCAGCAGCCTGGGGTCCGCTTCGGGGATCGCCTTGAGATGGATATAGCCGCGAAACTGATGGGTCTCGCGTAGCAGCTTCGCCACCTGGATCAGCTGCTCCATGGTGTAGTCGCTGGAGCGGATGATCCCGGAGCTCAGGAATAGCCCGCTGATGGTGTTGCGACGGTAGAACGACAGCGTCAGGCGGACGACCTCCTCCGGCGTGAATCGCGCTCGCGGCACATTGCTCGAGCGTCGGTTGACGCAGTACTGACAGTCGAACAGGCAGAAGTTGGTCAGCAACACCTTGAGCAGCGAGACACAGCGCCCATCCGGGGTGAAGCTGTGGCAGATCCCCATGCCGTTCGACGAACCGAGCCCCGCCTTGCCGCGCGATGAGCGCTTGGGCGCGCCGCTGCTGGCGCAGGAGGCATCGTACTTGGCGGCATCGGCGAGGATGGAGAGCTTGTCGATCAGTTCCATGCGGCAATCCTGTGACCCATCTCGAATACTGTCTGGATATACAGTATTCGAGATTGTCGAGATCGACAAGGTGGATTGCCGAATCAGAGGCGGGCGTCGACGCTGGAGAGGCTAAGCGCTCAGCCTGGTTGGGCGATCCGTTTCTCGATCCACGCCCTGACATCGGGGTAGGGGCGCTGCTCGTGGACGCCGAAGCCGTTCAACTGCCGCGCCTTGAGTGGCGTGAACACCGGCATCGACAGCCCGCACAGGAAGTGGGCGATGCGCTGCGCGCCGGGCGACGTCCCGAGCTGTTCGCGGTGGCGTTCGATGAATGGCCCGGCCTGGCGGGTGAAGTCGGCATCGGTCAGTGCGGGCAGTGCCGGTGCCCCCGGCAGGCGTGCGACATGGCCGTGGCAGACCGAGCAGTGGCCGCAGCCTTGGGCAGTCTGATCCGGCTGGCCGCAGCCTTGGGTGGCCTGGGGCTGCTCGAACCGGGTGTCGCCGAAGTAGGCGGCGAGTCGCCGGGTCAGGCAGGTCTCCGATTCGAACAGCTCCAGCATGGCCTGGAGGCGGTCGATCTCCGCCTGCTCCCGGGATTGGCTCTCCGCCAGCAGTCGATCGGCGAGCGCGTCGATATCGAGTTCGGGCTGGCGGACCTCGTAGACGTCGGTCATGCGTTTGCCTTCCAGCACCACCCAGCCCTTGTCCTGGAAGTACTCCAGGGCGGCGATGACCCTCGAGCGCGAGGCATCGATTCCCGCGGCGGCACCGGCCTGATGGAGTCGCTCGAAATCCACCGTGCCCCAGGTCCTGGCGACGGCGATGTTGTCGACGAGCAGGCGAACGAAGTCGGCGCGCTCGCCTTCGAAGCGCGCGATCAGGGCGGCGGTGTCGTCGAGATAGCGCAGGCGATACTCGGCCAGGTAGGCGAAGCGGGGCGCGATGACGCCATGCATCTCGAGCCGGACCAGCAGCGTCTTCAACGGCAGCAGCCGGACGTTGCTGTCGCGGGAGAGCGTGTTGAGCAGCACCGGCCACTGGCGCGCCGGCTGCCGGCCGGCGTCGGCGATCTCGCCGAGCACGTGGCGGATACCCTCGCGCTCCGGGGTGTCGCCGTAGACGAAGTTCTCGAGCACCCGCAGGCCGTCCCGACCGGCCAGCATCAGACAGCGCGACGGTTTGCCGTCGCGGCCGGCGCGGCCGATCTCCTGGCTGTAGTTCTCGATCGACTTGGGCAGGTCGTAGTGGATGACGTTGCGGATATCGCCCTTGTCGATTCCCATGCCGAAGGCGATGGTAGCGACGATGCAGGGAATCTCGCCCTCCATGAAGCCCTGCTGGATCCGGTCCCGGGTCTCGCTGTCGAGGCCGGCGTGATAGGCGCGCGCCGTGAAGCCCTGGTTCGCCAGCGCCTTCGCCACCGACTCGGCGGTCTGCTGCAGCGTGACGTAGATGATGGTGGGCGATTGCTGTTGCGGTGCGCGTTGCGGCGCCAGCCATTCGACCAGTGCGGGGAGGCGGCTGTCGGTCTCGACCGGCTGGACCAGCAGCTCCAGGTTGTCGCGATAGAAGCCGGTGGTGACCACATCGTCTTCGGCGATGGCGAACTTGGCGCGCATGTCGTCGATCACCGCGGGGGTGGCGGTGGCGGTCAGCAGTAGCGCCTGGGGGATGCCGAACTCGCGCTGGTAATCCGGCAGCTTCAGATAGTCGGGCCGGAAATTATGGCCCCACTCGGAGATGCAGTGTGCTTCGTCGATGACCAGCAGCGAAATCGCCACCTGACGCAGGAAGTGACGAAAGCGCTCGTTCTTGAGCCGCTCCACCGACACCATCAGGATCTTGAGCTCGCCGCGCCGGGCGCGCTCCATGATCTCGCGGGCGGTGTCGCGATCCTGGGTCGAATCGAGGCTTGCGGCCGCCACGCCATGGCGCTGGAGAAAGGCCAACTGGTCCTGCATCAACGCCAGCAGCGGCGAGACCACCAGGGTGAGATGCGGCAGATGCAGCGCCGGCAACTGATAGCAGAGCGACTTGCCGGCGCCGGTGGCGAAGATCGCCGCGGTGGAGCGACCGGCGATGACGCGCTCGACGACGGCCTCCTGGCCGCCGCGAAACTCCGCGAAGCCGAACACGTCGAACAGGGTTTCGCGGGCGCCCTGGATGTTCGCCTGGATCATGTTCTCTCCTGGGGCCACGGCGCGGTCGCCGCCAGCGATTGGGCGTCGGCCGACTCCTCGGCGGGCGGTTCGGTCTGGTGGGGCGTCAACGACGGCTGGGCGTGTCGCGACGAGCGATAGCTGACGCCGTGGCGCAGGCGCGGCGCCTCCGGACCGCTGTGCAGCGCGGTGACCCGGTCGATGATGGCGCGGTCGGCCAGGGTCAGTCGATCCAGCATGCGCAGGTGCTGCAGCCAGTTGGGCACCAGGAAGACCTCCTGCCACAGGTCGCGATCGACGACATCCCGATAGAGCGACCAGCGCTTGGCGCCGTTGCGCAGCCGTAGCCGGCGCAGCGGACGGACGGCGCGGGCGAATTCCCGCAGATGGTCACCATCGATGCGGTACTCGACGGTCACCATCACCGAGCCCCGTGCCGGGTTGAACTCGAAATCGGGCTGATCGGTGTGGGCCTCCGGTGCCTCGACCAGATCGCCGGCGTCCAGGTTCGGCAGCTTGGAGGGAAGCAGCAGCAGCGCCGAGACGATCAGCAATCCGCCGGCCAGCATCAGCCCCATCTGCACCCCCAGCCCCTCGGCCAGTTGCCCCCATAGCAGCGAACCCAGGGTCAGCCCGGCGTAGAGCGCAGTCTGGTACAGCGCCAGCGCCCGCGCCTTGACCCAGTCCGGGACCAGGATCTGTACCGAGGAGTTGTAGGAGGCCACCGCCGCGATCCAGCAGCTGCCACCGACGATGAGTGCCGGGAACAGCACCCATAACGTGTCGAGCCCGCCCAGCGCCAGCATCACCAGCCCCAGCAACATGGCGGAAAAACTGATCAGCCGGCTGCTGCCAAGACGCTGGCGGGCCCGGTTGACCAGGGTGCTGCCGGCGATGGCGCCGACGCCGAGGCCGCCGAGCATGTAGCCGTAGAGCGAGGCGCTGCCGCTGGGATGCTGATGGGCCAGTAGCGGCAGCAGCGCCCATAGCGCGCTGGCGGAGATGCCGAAGATGAACGAACGCATCATCACCAGCCGGGTGACGCTGGAGTACTGGACGAAATGCAGCGCCGCCTTGACCCCTTCCCACAGCCGCTCCGGCGGCAGCGACTTGGGCAGTACGGCACGCTTCCAGCGCCACAGGGCGGCGATCAGCCCGCAGAAACAGAACACGTTGAGCAGGAATATCCATGACGGTCCCACTGCCGCCAGCAGCAGGCCGCCGATGGCCGGGCCGATGGCGCGGGCGGCATTATAGTTGACGCTGTTGAGCAGCACGGCGCTCGAGACCAGGTTGCGCGGCACCTGCTCGTTGACCGCGGCCTGCCAAGCGGGGGTGGTGATCGCGCCGCCGATCGAGACGCACAGAATCGAGACGATCAGTAAGGTCGGTGACAGCAGATTCAGAAACGCGATCAGGGTAACGAACACGCCGCCCAGGACCTCGATGCCCAGCCCGAACAGCATCACCTTGCGGCGATCGTAGTTGTCGGCGATCACGCCGGTGACGATCGACATCAGTACCAGCGGCAGCGCCGCCGCGACCTGGATCATCGCCACCGCCACCGCGCCGCCGTCGTTCGAGGTCACCACCCAGGCCGCCGCCACCGACTGCGCCCACAAGCCGAGGTTGGCGAACAGGTTGGCGATCCAGATCATCCGGAAGGCGGGGACGCCCAGCGGGGCGAAGGTGCTGACATCCGCCGGGCGTGGCGGCGTCTGCTCGGGTTCGAGGGTCAGGTCGCTCTGGCGGGAAACGGGTTGCAGCATGACAAGCTCGCAGACAGGAGGCGAATCGGAAGGCACGATATGGGTGACTGGGCCCACGCGGCCCGGCGCTGAAGGTTAGCATCCTGTGCATCGTCGCCCGAGTCCAGTGTAGCCTTCGCGCGGATCGATTTGAGGGTGATTTCGCGGGAAGGCCTCGGTATCAGGAGGAGGTGCAGGCCGTTCCCAGGCCGTGTCATGGAGCCATGTCGAGTATGATCAATGCGTTCGCTGTATCTCACTATCGCAGCCTCAAGCACGTTGTCTCGCCGCTTTCCGAGCTCAACGTAGTCACCGGACCCAATGGCAGCGGCAAGTCCAATCTGTACAAGTCGCTGCGGCTTCTGGCCGAGTCCGCCAGCGGCAATCTGGTCGCCTCGCTTGCCCAGGAGGGCGGTCTGGATCACACCTTCTGGGCCGGGCCTGAGACACTGACCCGAGAAATGCGCGAGGGCTCCGCGCCCATTCAGGGCGGTTCTCGGCGACAGCGGCCGCGACTGCGGCTGGGATTCGCGGCGGAGGCGTTCGGCTATGCCATTTCGCTGGGAATGCCATCACCCCAGGGATTCGCGGGCTATCGGGAGCCGTCCATGTTCCAGCTCGACCCCGAAATCAAGCGCGAGTGCATCTGGAGCGGCCACGCCTACCGGCCCAGCAGTTGCCTGGTCGATCGCAAGGGACCGGTGGTCAAGGTTCGCTCGGGGCGGCAGTGGTCGGTATACGACGCCCATCTCGGTAGTCACGAGAGCATCCTGAGCGAGATCAGCGACCCGGTCGCTGTGCCAGAGGTTTACACGGTGCGCCGGGCCATTCGCAGCTGGCGCTTCTACGATCAGTTCAGGACTGACCCGCACGCTCCCGTTCGTACGCCACAGATTGGCACACGAACCGCTGTGCTTGATCACGACGGTCACGACTTGGTGGCCGCCCTACGCACTATCCACGAAATCGGCGACCGACCGGCCCTGCACGCGGCCATCGAGGATGCATTCCCTGGGGCATCGCTCGGATTCGAGGCCGACGCGGGCAATCGATTTCTGTTGCGGTTTCATCAAGAGGGACTGCTGCGCCCGTTGAACCAAGCGGAACTGTCGGACGGTACGCTGCGCTATCTGCTTTTGGTGGCGGCTCTGCTCACGCCCAGGCCTCCCTCCCTGATGGTGCTGAACGAGCCGGAGACCAGCCTGCACCCGGATCTATTGCCCGCCCTGGGGCGGCTGATCGTGCGTGCGTCTCGTGAGACCCAGGTGTGGGTGGTCTCCCATTCTCCGCGCCTGGTCGCGGCGCTGGAGAACGACGCCAGTTGTAACGCCATCGCCCTGGACAAGTCGTTGGGCGAAACCGTGATCATTGGTCAGGGACCGTTAGATGAGCCTTCCTGGCACTGGGCGGAGTGAGTCTTGCGACAACCTGCAGGCGCGGGGGTAAACGACAGTAGTTGGTATCGAGACCGGCCGGTACGGCGGTTGGGCCCGGAAGACGTCTACTGCAGTACCGCGATGGGGCAGGCGTCGGCGGGGTGGTTCATGACCCGCATGGGAATGCCGTAGATGGCTTCCAGGTTGGTATCGTTCATCATGCTGGCGGGCGCGCCTTCGGCAAGCAGCTTGCCGCTGTGCAGCGCGACCAGGTGATCGCAGTAGCGCGCGGCCATGTTGACGTCGTGGAGCACGATGATCACGCCGAGCCCCAGCTCGCGACAGAGCTTGCGCACCAGCGCCAGCACTTCGACCTGATGGGCGATGTCGAGTGCGGCCAGCGGCTCGTCGAGCAGCAGGTAGCGGCTACCCTGGGCCAGCAGCATCGCCAGCCAGACCCGTTGCCGCTCGCCGCCGGAAAGGGTATCGACCAGGCGATCGGCGAACGCTTCGGTGTGGGTCAGGGCGATGGCACGCTCGATCTGCTGATGGTCGTGGCCGTTGAGGCGGCCCAGCAGGCCGTGCCAGGGGTAGCGGCCGAAACCGATCAGTTCGCGGCAGGTGAGGTTCTCCGCGCTGGGCAGATGTTGCGGCAGATAGGCGACGTGGCGTGCGAACTCGCGAGGCTTCCAGTGCGACAGCGGCCGACCATCGAGCCGGATGTTGCCTTGGCTCACCGGCTGTTGTTGCGCGAGCAGCTTCAGCAGCGTCGACTTGCCGGAACCGTTGTGCCCGATCAGGCCATAGACCCGGCCTTCACCGAAGGTGAAATCGATGGGAGAGAGCAGCGTCTTGCCCGCAATCTCGAAGCTCGCCGACTGGACTTCGAACATGGCCGGGGCAACCTCGCGGTGAATGGTGGGTCACGTGACGGAATGCAATCCTAATTCAAATACGAACGGTTATCAAAGGCAGTTGTCGCCGTTTATCGTCTGGCGGCTCCCCCTGGCTGCCGACTAGCCGTCCCCGAGGAGTGTGAATCCACGAAGAGAAGCGTGAATTCATGAAGAGGGGCGTGGACCCATGAAAAGATGCGTGAACCCCCGAATAAGGAGCGTGAGCCCGTGAAACTGTGGCTATCGATCTTGCTGTTTGCGCTCGTCGGCGCGGGCGTGCTGTCCGCCGTCGCCTCCCACGAACCGTTCGAGCCGCGGCTGGTAAAACTGGAAACCCAGCGGGCCCTGCCGTCGCTGGCCAACGGGCTGGCCGGGGAGTCGCCGGAGATCAATGCGCTCTTCCTGAGCTACGCCGACGAGCCGGCACTGTGGACCAGCGCCTGGCTCGCGATCCGGAACCACGGCGATCTGGCGCGATCGGCGCTGCTCGATTACGGGCTCGATCCGGCATTCCAGCGGGTGCTGGTGCGCTACGGGGCGGATGCGGTCCTGCCGGTGGTCTATTACCGCGATCACGATATCGCCACGCTGCGGGCGCAGCACTGGATGGGTACCCGCTACCGCGCGGCGAGCGAACGGTTGGCGCGCTGGTGGGACGATGACGCGCGCGATACCGGCGCGGGCGTCTCTTCCGGCCAGGGCGATAGCGAGAGCCAGGCCGAGGACGCGATCCCAGAGGAGAGCGACAAGGCCGACTCATCGCTGACGCCGGCCCGCCGCGGGCAGGTCGCCATCGCCATTCTCGATGCCAAGGGCCACGATTTTCTGCAGCAGTTCGTGGTCGACTCTGATGGCGAGGTGCAGTGGCTGCAGAGCGAGCGCCTGGTGAGCGACCTCGGTGATCTCTTCACCAGCGGGCTGCGCGACCTGGAGAGCCAGTGGCGACGCGGCGAGGCGATCGGGGTGGCCGATATCGGCTGGGCGGGTGTCGACCTGCTGGTGATGGCCAGCGCGGTCAAGGTGCTGCGGGCCGGACGTGCGGTGCGGGCGGGTGCGGCCGCCGAAGGGCAGGGCGCGCGGGCCGCCGGACGTGGCTTGCTGGCCGGTGGCGGACGCTTCGTCAATCTTTCGCGGGCCACCAAGGTCGCGGCGATCACCGGCACGGCCTACGTGGTCGTGCGGCATCCCAGTCTGGTCAGTGCGCTGGGTGCCAACGTCTCGCGATGGCTGGGCTGGCCGGTATGGCTGGGGCAGTTCCTGCTCTGGGTGGTGGTGCTGTTGCCGCTGCTGATCGTCGTCCGGTTCGTCTATCGCTGGTTGCTGGCGCCGCTGCTGTGGCTACTGGTGCCGTTGCTGAGAGCGACCTCGAGAACGCCGCGATGGCTGATGAAAAGGCAGCGCTCGCCTGGCGATGGCACACTGCAGACTCGACCGGAAAACGATGCGAGAACGGATCCCACGCTATGAAACACGAAGCCTGCGATGACAACGAAGCCTATCGCCTGGTCCTCGAACCGCCCGATATCGAGACCTATATGCGGCTTCGCCGCGAGGCCGGCATGAACCCGCGCAGTGCCGCCGGAGCCGAACGCGGCCTGCCCGGCAGCCTGTTTGCCGTGCAGGTCGTCCATCAGGAGGAAGAGGGGGACGAGACGGTGGGCATGGGGCGCGTCGTCGGCGACGGCGGTTGCTTCTACCAGGTGGTGGATATCGCCGTGCAACCAGCGCACCAGGGGCGTGGCCTGGGCAAGCGGATCATGGCCGAGATCCGCGCCTATATCCTGCGCGAGGCGCCGGAAAACGCCTTCGTCAGCCTGCTGGCAGACGGCGAGGCCCACCGGCTCTACGCCCAGTTCGGTTTCGAGCCAACGCATGCCATCGGCATGGCGTGGTATCCCGACCGAGCCGGCCATCGGTCGGCCGAGGACTGACTGGCCGCTCAGCGGACCGTCAGTGGCGTGGCTCGCCGTCCAGCATCTCCAGCTCGTCCTGACAGCGGGTCGTCGCCTGGGCGATATAGCGTCCCGCCATGCGCTCCGAGACGCCGAGACGCTGGCCGATCTCGCGCTGGGTCAACCCTTCCAGGCGATGCCAGATCAGTGCCTGGCGCAGCCGATCGGGCAGTGCACCCAATGTCCGCGTGAGCTGATGGACACACTGTCGCTGGCAGGCATCTGTCTCCGGGCAGACGCGCGGACAGACCAGTACCGGCTCCAGCGCATCGATGGCGATCAGTTCGGGGTGCTGGCGGCGTCGATGATCGATCAGCAGGTTGCGAGCGATACGGAAGAGGTAGGCGCGCGGATTGTCGAGCACCCGGCGCACCGGCGCGTCGAGCAGACGCAGGTAGGCGTCATGGCAGAGATCGGCGGCCTGGTCCCGAGAACCGAGTTGGCGATCGAGAAAGCCGAGCAGCTCGTGGTGGTGTTGACGGTAGAGGGATTCGAACATTGCTTCGCGCATGAGGGCGGCCCCGCGGGCAGAACGACAAAAGTGTCGCGATCATGGCAAAAATGAGAATCATTAGCAATAAGTCATCACCGGGCGCCTCATGGCCGCCCGGTGGTGACGTGTTTCGCTTAACGGTAGGCTCAGTTCGTCGTCGTCAGCGTCCCGGTCTTTCCCGCCTCCTGATTGTTACTGTCACTCGAGGGCCGGTAGGCGGCGATGGGGTTGGCCAGCGTGCCGGCGAACTGCAGGTTCTTCGACGGATCGGCGAGGTCGATCATCTGGCGGTTGTTGCGCAGCTGCAGACGATTGAGGCACGACAGCGTGAACTCGGGCGCGAACAGGTCGAAGCGCGCGAACTTGTCGGCGAATTGCGGATGACGGCGCTGGTAGTCGATCACGCAAGCCGCCACCAACCGCCAGAAGTCATCCTCCTCGAGCTGGTTCGAGGCCACCAGGATCTCGGCGAGGAAACGGAAGAAGCAGTCGAACAGATCGGTGAAGATCGACAGGATCTTCAGGTGCTCCGGCACCTCCACCGCAATGCGGCGGGCCGCCTCCGGCAGCGACTGGCCGTTGTCGAAGATGCCGGTCTCCTCGCCGATATCCTTGAGGATCGCGCCGACCGGCAGGTGATCCTCGAGCTGCAGGATCAGGTTCTCGCCGTGGGGCATGAACACCAGGTCATGGGCGTAGAAGCAGTGCAGCAGCGGTGTCATGTAGGCCGCCAGATAGCGCTCGATCCAGGCCTGGGCACCGACGCCGGAGGCGTCGATCAGCGCCGGCAGCAGCGCATCGCCATCGGCGTCCCGGTGCAGTAGCGCAGCCATGGTCGTCAGTCGCCGATGGGGCGCGATGCGGGTATAGGGGCTCTCCCGCCACAGGCACGCCAGCATCTTCTGATACGGACTTTGCTTGTCGGTAGCGGCCTCGAAACCGGCGTGGTGATAGCCCAGCGTGGCGACTTCACGCAGTACGCCGAATCCCTGCGCCTGCAGTTCCGGGTCGCTTGCGACCAGATTCTCGACCCAGGCATTGATGGCCGGCGTGCCGCGCATGTAGTGGGGCGACAGCCCGCGCATGAAGCCCATGTTGAGGATCGACAGCGCGAACTTGACGTAGCGGCGCCGGGGCCGCGAGACGTTGAACCAGGTCCGGATCGACTGCTGGGCGCGGTAATCGTCGTCCGCCTCGCCGAGCAGTACCAGGCGCTGCTCGGCCACTTCGCCGGCGAAGGTGATCGCCAGCTTGTGGCGCCATTGCCATGGGTGGACCGGCATCAGCAGGTAGTCATCGGGATCGAGCCCGAGCGCCCGCAGCCGGTCAGCGAAACGCTCGCGGACGTCCGCATCCAGCTCCTCGGCGAACAGGGTCTCGGCATCGAGGCCCTCGATGGCGCTGTACTCCGTGCAGTGGCGCGCGGCGGCCAGCCACAGCGGGCGAATCGCGGCGCCGGCTTCCGGTGCGTAGCGGTGATAGTCCTCGATATCGAAGCCGATCCGGCCGCTGTTGGCGACGAAACAGGGGTGACCTTCGCTCATCGCCGTCTCGAGGGTCTGGAAGTCGGCCAGCGCCAGTTCGCCGGCCGGCGGCACGTCACGGCCTGACTTGTAGGCCATGCCGGCCAGGGTGCTGGCGATCTCCTCCAGATAGGTGGGCAGATTGTCGGGATCGATGCCCAGGCGCGCGCGGCACTCGAGCAGGAACTGCGCCACGTCCAGCGGTTGGGAGGCGCCGTCGCGCGTCTTGGCCAGCGTTCCCTTGTCGATCCACCAGTGATCCAGTGCCATCCGCCGGGCACGGAATCGATAGCGGATATCGTCGCTATCGGTGACGAGGACGTAATCGGCCCAGCCGTTGGCGTCGATCTCGGTTTCCGCGACCGGCTGCAGCAGTCGCTCGTGGGCGAACTCGCTGATCGCCTTGCACAGCAGGTCGCGGTTGGCGCGCCGCCAGCGATCGGGCCGCAGGTGGGCGCTGGCCTCGCCCATGGCAGTGTCGCGGCGCCGCGAGGCGTGCAGCGTCTCGAACCGCTCGCGGGTGCAGAAGCCCAGGCGCGCGGTCTTCTCCGCCAGCCGGATCTCGCCCGCGTAGACGAATCCCGCCCGGCGGTTGAGCGGGTGGATCCTGTCATTGGTGACGTCCGGTTCGACGACGATGCGGCGCGTCCCCGGATCGCTGAACAGGAATGCCACGATGGTATCGATCACGGCCTGACTGAAGCCGTGGATCGGCGCGGCCGCTGGCGCTTTCGGCGCGACCAGGAAGTGCATTCCACGGTCGCCGGGCCGGACGGCGTACTGCTCGCCGACCGGATCCTGGCGGGGATCGTAGCACTCGACCAGAAACGCCGGCTGGCCGTCACGCAGGCCGATGAACGCCTGGGCGCTGTCGCTCTGCTGCATCTCCCGGTAGAAGGCGGCGACCTGATCCCGGCTGTCGCCATTCATGCCCCAGAAGCGGGCGCGCTCGCTGCTGACCCAGTCGTACACGAGCTCGAGATCCTGGCGTAGCGCGAGGGGGCGCAGGGCGAGGGTGCCGATGCCCGGCCAGTCGCGAAAGAAGCGAACGTGGGGCGAATCGAGGCTGCTGGACGACGTGGCGCTCGTCTCGAGATCGGTGGTGATGCCTGTGGCGTCGTTCACCCTGGCGGCGGGCAGCCGGCTCTGCGGTAGATTCATGCGTCTCTCTCCTGACGGCAAGCGGGGATGGCGAATCGGCGCGCGACAGCGGTCATGCCGTGGCTCGCTGGGGCTGGAACACGCGGTCGTCGGGGGCGCCGAAGTCCTGGAAGGTGAAGCCGCGCTCCACGGGATAGACCTCGCGGCCGGCCAGTTCGCGGATGATGCAGGCGTTGCGGTAGCACGCCATGCCTAGATCGGGGGCGACCAGGCCGTGGGTATGCAGCTCGGCGTTCTGGACGAAAATGTCGTCGTCGGTGCTGATGCCGTAGTAACGGCCCACCGCATAGCGACCGGCGCCATCCCGGCGGATCCGGTCCTCGATCGGGGCGAGGAAGGCCGGGGTCTGCGCCGCGTAGCCGGTGGCCAGGATCACGCCCTCCGTCTGGTGTTCGAAGCGGCGATCCTGCTCGGTCTGGGTGAAGGTCAGGTCGAAGCGGCGATGGGCGGCATCGAAGCGGCAGCTCTCGAGCTGGGCGCAGGTCAGCAGGTGGGTGTCCACCTTGCCCTGCAGGCTCTTGGTGTAGAGGCGGTCGTAGATGGTGTTGATGAGATCGAGATTGATGCCCTTGTAGAGCCCCTTCTGCTGGCTCATCAGCGCGTTGCGGGTCGCCTCGGGCAGGGCATGGAAATAGTCGATGTAATCCGGCGAGGTCATCTCGAGCGTCAGCTTGCCGTACTCCAGCGGGAAGAAGCGTGGCGAGCGGGTGACCCAGCTCAGGGTATAGCCATGGGTGTCGATCCCCTCGAGCAGGTCGAGATAGATCTCGGCGGCGCTCTGGCCGCTGCCGACGATGGTGATCGCCGACTTAGCCTGCAGCGCGGCCTTGTGGTCGAGATAGCGGGAGGAGTGCACCACGCGCTCCGCCACCGGCTGGCAGCACGCCGGAATCAGCGGCTCGTTGCCGGTGCCCAGTACCAGCCGGCGGGCGCGGTAGATGCGATTCTCGTTCTTCCGGGTATCGCGGCAACGGATGCGATAGCACTGCTCGGTGTCGTCGTAGGTGATGCTCTGGACATCGCGATGGAAGCGCAGCGACTCGAGCTGCGTGGTGACCCACTGGCAGTACCGGTTGTACTCGCTGCGCAGCAGGAAGAAGTTCTCGCGAATGTAGAAGTTGTAGAGTCGCCCTTGGGATTTCAGATAGTTGAGGAAACTGAAACGGCTGGTCGGGTCGGCCAGCGTGACCAGGTCGGCCATGAAGGGCGTCTGCAGGGTGGCATCCTCGAGCAGCAGCCCGGGGTGCCAGTCGAAGCTCGAACGGCGCTCGAGGAACAGGCCGTCGAGATCGTCGATGGGATCGGTCAGGCAGGCGAGGCCGAGGTTGAACGGCCCCAGGCCGACGGCGATGAAGTCGTAGATGCGGCTCAGCATGATGACTGGCTCCAGACGAGGGATGGACGAGAGGTCGACGCCAGCGATTCGCCGACCCGGGCGATCTCCGCCACCAGCGCCACCAGCTCCTCGAGGCGGGTCATGGGGTTGAGCAGCGTGAACTTGAGATGGAAGCGGCCGTCGACTCGCGTACCGGCGACGACCGCCTCGCCGCGTCGCGACAGCGTCTGGCGGATCTGCTGGTTGAGCGTGTCGAGATCGCTGTCGTCGTCCACGCCGCCGGGACGGTAACGGAAGACCAGCGTGCTCAACGCCGGCGGCAGCAGTACCTCGATGTCGTCTCGCTGGCGCATCGCCCGGTAGGTCTGCCGCGCCAGCTCGATCACTTCGTCGAGATAGTCGCCCAGGCGCTCGGCACCCAGCGTGCGCAGGGTCATCCAGAGCTTCAGGGCATCGAAGCGACGGGTGGTCTGCAGGCTCTTGTTGACCAGGTCCGGGGTGCCTTCCTCGGCCTGGTCGCGGGGGTTGAGGTAGTCGGCGTGATAGGTGATATGGCGCAGCTGGCGGCGGTCGCGAACCAGGCAGGCGCTGCAGCTCACCGGCTGGAAGAAGGTCTTGTGGTAATCGATGCTGACCGAGTCCGCCTGCTCGATCCCGGCGAGCCAGTGACGGTGTCGGCGGGAGAGTAGCAGCCCGCCGCCATAGGCCGCGTCCACATGCAGCCAGATGCCGCGCTGGCGGCAGCGTTCGGCGATGGCGGGGATCGGGTCGATGCTGCCGAAGTCGGTGGTGCCTGCGGTGGCGACGATCGCGAACGGAATCAGCCCCGCCTCGTCGCACTCGTTCAGCGCCGTCTCGAGCGCCCCGATATCCATGCGCTTGTCAGTGTCGCTCGGCACGGTAATCACGGCGTCGTAGCCGAGGCCCAGCAGCGCGGCCGCCTTCTGCACGCTGAAGTGGCTGACCTCGGAAGTGAGGATGCGTAGCTGGCGGTAGTTCGGGGGGAGCCCGTGATGGCGATTGCCGGGGTGTCCGGGCATCGCCTCGCAGGCGCTGTCGCGGGCGATGCTCAAGGCCATCAGGTTGGATTGGGTACCGCCGCTGGTGAACACGCCGTCGGCGTCCTCGCCGAGTCCGACACGCGCCGCCGTCCAGTCGATCAGTTTCTGCTCGATCAGAGTCGCGCCGGCGCTCTGGTCCCAGGTTTCCACCGCCGTGTTGAGCGGCGTGGCGATCGCCTCGGCCAGGATCGATGGCAGCGTGATCGGGCAGTTGAGATGCGCGACGTAGCGCGGGTGGTGGAAGTACACGGCGTGATCGAGATAGAGCCGCTGCAGCTCGTCGAGGCTGGCCTCGAGATCGTCGAGCGGCCGGTCGAGATCGATCGCCTCGAAGGCTGGCTGCAGTTCGCGGGGCTCGATGCCGCTGCAGGGATTCCGGGCACGGGTCAGGGTGTCCCGGACCCGCTCGACGCAGCGCTGCATGCCACTGCGGTAGGCCTCCAGCGCCTGCTCGTTGAACAGGGCCGGCGGTTGGTCCCGGCTATCGGGTCGGGAGCGTCGTAGCACAATGGCGGGAGCAAGCTCCGTGTCGTATCGCATGGCAGATCCTCCTGATTGCCTCACTTCGGCGCCTGGGTCGATGGCCGGAAGCGCCGGGATGACGTTCCTGCGGACAAAGGCGCGGCCTACGCGACGCCGTGGGCGCGCGTTGATGAACCTCGAATACGGTGATGCGTTGATGGCCCGCTGGCGTTGCCGGGCCGGACTGTCGCGTGGCGAGTCGAGACGGGGAGGCGTCCCTGCCTCCCGGTTCGCCAGGCGCCCGCGTGGTCGAATGGTCTAGCTGTGGTCTCCTCCCGGTGGGATCAGAACTGATAGGAAACGGTGGCGGTGACGTTACGCTCCGCGCCGAAGTAGCAGTACTCGAGCGAGTTGCACGACGCCACGTACTCCTTGTCGAGCAGGTTGCCGACGTTGACCCGGGCGCTGACCCCCTGCAGCCCGACCTGACTCAGGTCATAACCCACAGCGGCATCCACCAGGGTGTAGTCGGGAACCGTTTCGGTGTTGGCGCGATCGGCATAGACATCCGCGTAGTAGCGCACGCCCAGGCCGGCATCGAGCCCGTCGAGCGCGCCGCGATCAAAGGCGTAGTGGCCCCACAGGCTGGCCTGGTGGCGCGGCGCATAGATGGCGTAGTTGCCGTCCTCGTCCGGATCGTTGCTCTTGGTGTAGCGAATGTCGGTGTAGCTGTAACCGGCTTGCAGGCGGAAGTTGTCGGTCAGCCAGGTCCTGGCCTGCAGCTCGACGCCCTGGGAGCGGATCTCGCCCACGGAGCGGTAGGGGTCGCTGGGCTGCTCCTTGGTGGCCACGTTCTTCTGATTGATCCGGAACAGCGACAAGGTGTAGAGATCGCGGCTTCCCGGAGGCTGGTACTTGAGCCCGGTCTCCCACTGTTCACCTTCCATGGGTTCCAGCAGATCGCCTTCCGCATCGACGAAACTGGTCGGTGTGAAGGCGGTGTTGTAGCTCAGGTAGGGCGCGAGGCCGTTGTCGAACAGGTAGAGCGCGCCGGCACGACCGCTGAACTGGGTGTCGTCGAGTGTGCTCTCGCTATCGGTGAGATGGTTCTTGTTCTTGATATCGACCCAGTCGTAGCGGCCGCCCAGGGTGATACGCCACTGGTCGATCGCCATCTGATCCTGCAGGTAGATCCCGGTCTGGCTGAGTTCATGGCGCTCTTCCGCGCTCGTGTAGATACCCGGCGCTTCAGGGTCCGCACCGTAGCTGGGGTCGAAGGCATCGAGGCTGGGGAAGGAACCATAGGTCCAGGTGACGTCATTCTTGCGCTTCTGATAATCCACGCCGACCAGCACGGTGTGGTCGATGAAACCGCTCTTGAGCTTCGCCTCCACCTGGTTGTCGACGGTCCAGGCCTGCAGCGACTCGCGTCCGCCGGAGTAGTAGCGGTTCAACTCATTGGAGTCCGGCGACACCCAGCCGAAGCCGTAGACCTGGTTCAGCTCGACGTCCGAGTTCAGGTAGCGCAGCTTCTGCCGCCCGGTGACGTTGTCGCTGAAGCGGTGCTCGAGGTTGTAGCCGAACATGCGCTGGGTGCGCTCGAACTTGTCGTAGTCGGCCTCGCCGTCGAAGAAGTTGTTACTGATATGTCGGCCATTGTGGCGACTGACGGCGCCCTCGTAGGGTACGCCGGAGTGATAGCCGCCTTCCGGATCGTGCTGCAGGTAGGCCATCAGGGTGATGCTGGTGTCGTCGGTGGCGTCCCAGGTGATCGAGGGCGCGATGGCGTAGCGCTCCTCCTCGACATGGTCGAACTGGGTGTCCGACTTGCTGCCGATGCCGACCAGGCGATAGGCGACGCGCCGCTCGTCGTCCAGCGGACCGGAGAAGTCGAACGCGGCGCTGCGCTGGCTGTTGGTGCCAGTGCTGAAGCGGAGCTCGTTGCGACTTTCGAACAGCGGCTTCTTGCTGGTCAGGGCCACGAGACCACCGGGGGACGAGCGCCCGTAGAGCACCGAGGCCGGCCCCTTGACGATCTCGACGTTATCCAGGAACCACGGATCGATCACCATCGAGCTGTAGCTGTTGGCATCGCCCATCACCTTGAGCCCATCGAGATAGGTGTTGCTCAGGCTGCCGTCGGAGAATCCGCGCATGACCAGGTAGTCGTAACGATTGGAGGCGCCGACCTGGTTGGTGTAGACCCCGGGCGTGTACTGCGCCGCTTCGCGCACCGTGCGCACGCCGCGTTCGTCCATCTCGGCGCGGTCGACGTTGGAGACCGTCTGCGGCGTTTCGACGATGGGCGTTTCGGTCTTGGTCGCGGCCGACTGTCCGGTCACCGTGACGGTATCGAGGTTGGCGGTTTCAGCCGACGCCGTGGCGGCCACGGTGTCGTCGCCCGTCTGCTGGGCCCAGACGGGAAACGACAGGCAGGCGCAGGCCAGTGCACTTGCCGGATAGCGCAGAACATGATGCATGAACGACAGGCTCCCCTTGAATGAAAATCGTTCTTATCCATGAATGTTGCCAGTAAGAAGACGTAGGGAGGCCCGGTTTCTGAACCGCAATGACAATTATTTTCAAAAAAAGAGAGGGGCGGTACGGCGAGAACGGCGAATAACAGACGATCTGGGGAAGCGGGAAGCGGGAAGCGGGAAGCGGGAAGCGGGAAGCGGGAAGCGGGAAGCGGGAAGCGGGAAGCGGGAAGCGGGAAGCGGGATGGGCCGGCGTGTGCCGGCCCGGCCGCTCACCAGGCGATGATGGCGATGATCACCAGGGCGAACAGTGCCCACTTGATGGCGTAGTAGAGCGTCTTGTTGCGTTTCTTGAGTGCCTTGCCCTGACGCCGCACCGCGTAGATGTACTTGAAGGCCCGATTCAGCCCGCCGGTGCGATCGCTGTCGTCGTTGGGCGAACTGGCAGCGGCCATCACGGTACGGCCGAAGAAGTGGTTGAGACTGCGGGCCCAGCCATACTTCATCGGACGTTCGATATCGCAGAACAGGATGATGCGGTTTTGCTCGGAGCCGTTCTCGGCACGGTGCAGGTAGGTCTCGTCGAACATCACGGCCTCGCCGTCGCGCCAGCTGTACTTCTCGCCATCCACATCGATGTAGCAGCGATCGTCGTTGGGCGTGATCAGGCCCAGGTGATAGCGCAGGGAGCCGGCATACGGGTCCCGGTGCAGGGTCAGATGACTGCCCGCCGGCAGCTCGGCGAACATCGCGGCCTTGACGTTGGGGATGCCCGCCAACAGCTGCGTGGTCTGCGGGCAGAGCTGTTCGGCAGAGGCGTGGCTCTCGCCGTACCACTTCAGGTAGAAGCGCTTCCAGCCGCGGCGGAAGAAGGAGTTGAAACCGGCATCGTCGTAGCGGGATGAGGCCTTGATGTGGTCCTGCAGCGCCATCGCCTCGTCGCGGATCGTCTCCCAGTTACCGGTCAGGCGCTCGAGCTCCGGGTAGTTCCCCAGATCATGGTAGGGGCGATCCTTGTCGCGCCCGAACAGCGTCATCAGCGCGTTGATCGGCGCCATGAAGGTCGAGTGATCGGAGAGCTGGCGCAAGGGCCTGTGGCGCACGCGCCCGCGGTAGTGCGTGTAGAGCACGCTGGCGACGAAAAGCAGTATCAGTATCCACTTGATCATGGGATCGGTTCCGCTGGCGAGCCGATCGCCACGGGCGATCGTGCTTCAGTGAAATTAGTTTGGTCGCTCACGATTCTCGCGAGATCGCGATCAGCGTCAAGAGATAGTCGCCGATTTTCGCCACCTGCCCGGTCAGCCGAGCACCGGCCCGCCACTCCGGCGACAGTGTCTCGAGCAGCTCGATGGCGACGGTTCCGCCTTCGGCGTCCCAGGCGGTCACCCGGGCATGGGGAAAGTAGAAGCGTCGACGCACCAGCGGGTAGAGCGCCTTGAACAGGCTCTCCTTGAGCGAGAACGCCACGGTGAGGAACTCGCCCTGTTGCGCCCCGGGCAGGCCATCGAACCAGGCACGCTCTGACCCCACCAGGATCTGTGGCGCGAGACGGCGCGCGCGTTCAGCGGTCATCTCGACCTCGGCGTCCAGGCCGATGCCCAGACACGCTGCCCGCTCGGCGACGACCGTTGCCGCCAGCCCCCGACTGTGAGTGATCGAGCCGACGGTACCCACTGGCCAGCGGGGGAGTCGCTCCGCGTCCTGCGTCGGCGTCGTCGGCGAGCCCGTCAGCTCGGCGAGCGCGTGGCGGGCGCTCAGGCGGCCGGCCAGGAATTCGGCCCGACGCTTGGCCGCTGCCGTCGCCAGACGATCCGGCAGCGAAAGGTGCCAGCCATCGAGATCGGCTTCACACAGCAGCCCGGTATCGAAACGTAGGGCACTGAACCTCGCCCAGGGCAATGCTTCACGCCAGGGCCACTCGCTCAGTGGCGAGTGGCACCCCGGCGGCAGTGCAGTGACAGCAGATTCGAATCCGGACATCGCTCAGCGATCGACCAGGACGGCATTCAGCTCGACCGGCACCTCGTCGCCAATCTGCTGGTATCCCATCAGCGAGAGGATCGAACGTACGGTCTGGTTCTTCATCAATTCCCTGCCATCGAGCGATACCGGTTCGGCATTGCGGGCGCGCACGATATCGGTCGCCTCGCGGGTGAAGCGCACCGGCAGCTTTTCCTGGCGCTGCTCGCCGTTGGAATCGGTACGGAGCGTCAGTATCTCGACCGTCGACTGGCCGACGGCCAGCGAGTTGATCCGTTCCGGGGGCAGATGAGTGACGACCGTCACCAGGGTGGTATTGGTGAGCGAGGACATCCACGGCGGCAGATTGCCGAGGCGGTCCAGCACGTCGGTCTGGTTGAGCCGAATGGGCAGCTTCAGCGTGCCATCCGCGCTGATCTGGCCCTCCATGCGGCGCAGGGCGTGATCGTGGGTGATCGACTCGCCCCCGCTGGTGATCTCGGTCACCGTGGCCGTGACGCGGGACTGATTGGGGTCGAGTTGCCACGCCGCCTGGGCCAGGCCGCAGGACAGGGCCAGACCGGCGGCCAGGCCAATACCCATGACGCGACGAATGATCGGTTTCGGTGACATCGTGTCCTCCCTGGACATTCATGGCCTGCAATAGCGGCTGGCCTGTGCCGACCGCTTTGGTTATCATACGGCTCCCGCGTTTCAGGGCCTATAGCTCAGTTGGTTAGAGCAGGGGACTCATAATCCCTTGGTCGTAGGTTCAAGTCCTACTGGGCCCACCATCAAATCAATAGCTTACGTCACTTTTCTACCCGTTCCAGGGTTCCATTTCTCGTCGGTGTCAACCAAGTGTCGACCGGGAATTTTGGGCCCGAATTTCAGACTGTCGGCCAAGTGGTCAGGCGAGAGATGGGCGTAGCGCATGGTCATCTGGATCGTCCGGTGTAACAGGCTCTTTCGAAGGGTCAAAAAAGCTCAGAAATTCGCCACCGTCGATGATGACGTAGTTCGCGCGGGTGCGGCGATGAAAGTGTCGCGACGCAGATGCGTCGAAGCCGGAGGCAGTGGCGCTGACCCTTAGGCCGTTGAGTACCGCTTCAGTTCAATGTGGGCTTGCTCGGCCGCTCAAGGGGGGAGGGCAAAACACTGCTTGGGCGGATTCTGGCGCGATCGAAAAAAGGCCCAGAGGTCGCATGACGTTCTGGGCCAATTCTTTGGCAGATATGTTCACTAGCTGGTCGCACGCTCATCGTGGCAGCTGTTCCGCGCCGTGAATATCTATCTATAGCACGACGACATTGATGGGATTGCTCAGGGGCGGTAGTCGGTCACACCGGCGCCGGTTTTCAGATCGATGGGCACCGACACATGGTCGTGAATCATCAGCCATTGGCCATCGAGCTTGCGCAAACCGATGGTCTCGCGGGTCCACAGGTCGATCTTGTTGCCGGCCACAGAGCCCATGAAACGAGTGAAGCCGGTGGTGAAGGCGACATCGCCGGAACAATGGACCTTCATGTCCTTGAACTCGAATACGGGGTCTTCGTCGAACATCTCGAAGAAGGTGATCCAATTTTGGCGGAAGGACTCCCAGCCCTCGAAGCTGAAGGGCGGCATCACATCGAAGCCGAGATACTCCTCTCCCGGGTAATAGGTAGCCATCGTCCGGTCGAGATCGCGTGACTGGACGGCGTTCTGCCACTCTGCGCGCAGGGCGCGAATCTGTCTTTCATCCTGGGTCATGGGTCGGTTCCTGGGTGGGTTAAGCAAGTGACCATGTTGACGTGTGTCAGTGTCAGGGCATCGTCAGCAGAGGATTGAGACGAATCCCGATGAGATCCGCGTCAAGTCGAGCCGTTGGTCTTGCGTATCAGCGACGTGGCTCCATTTTCGATATGACCATCGATATGCCAGCGTTCGGCGGTCGCGAACTCGGCGTCGAGCAGGCGCTGATTGGCACCGTGTGCAAGACACAGGTTGCCGCAGATGAGCAGTCCATTCGGCTTGAGCCGTTCGTACAGCAGCTCGATGAGTGACAGCGATGGGACGAGCCCATCGAAGAATGCGAGATCGTAGGGGCCGGGCAAATCAGCGAGAACGTCGAAAAAATCGCCGTGGTGCACGCGGACGCGTTCTGCGAGTCCAGCGGCCTCAAGGTTCTCACGAGCTAAAGCCACATGATCGGGATCGCGCTCGATGGTATCCATCTGCGCACGATCTTCTGCACTTGCCAGCAGGCAAGCGGTGTAGCCGATCGCTGTACCAAGCTCGAGAATACGCTCGGGGCGCTCTGCTCGTGCCGCGGCCAGCAGTCCAGCGCCATCCTCGAACACATAGGCATGGCAACCGTGACGCTGACGATGCTCATCGGCTTCAGCCCGCAAGGCTTCGAAGCGGGCAGCATCGGATTCGATATTCGTAGTCTTCATGTCATGTACCGGTTGAGCCAGTCGAGCATCGGCCCCGGGCGGCGCTGGAACTCCAGGTAGCCATCCCAGCGAGCCTGGGTGCCGTGTATCCAGTGCAACGATTTGTCGTCGATCGGAAGCGCGTCGAAGGTGGCCTGGACATCGGCGGGAGTGGTCATCAGGTCGTCGTGCACCTGATAGATGAACGTCGGAGTGTGAACGCTGCGCGCCCAGTCGTTGGGCGACATCTGGTCGAAGGTGCAACTGGCGGCGAGTTGCACCTCGCGTTCGAGCGTGTCGAGGTGATCGATCAGGTTCATCATTTCCAATTCGCGACGCATGACCGAGCCGATCGACAGCGGCTGACAGAGCACCAGGCAGCGCACGTCGTCGAATTCCTGCGGTTCGGTGTGGATCGCGAAGAGCGTCGCGTTGGCGCCGTTGCAGCGCGAAAAAAGCCCCACTGCCACGCCCTCGAGATCTGCTCGCGAGCGCACGTAGCGCAGCGAACCGATGACGTCGCGTGCCTCGAATCGACCGCCGCTGTTGAGGCCGCCGTTGGCTGATCCGCTCAACCCGAAGTTGCGCTCGTCGTAGGTGAGCACGTGATAACCTGCCTCGTGGAGGATGCGGTAGTCGGCCAGATAATCGACCTCGAAGGTGTTACCGCCAGCGGCGCCGAAGGATCGCCACGGCTCCAGGTGGCTGGCCAGGCCGTAGCGGTTGAACGTCAGTGGATGATTGACGATGACGAGTCGCCGAGAGTCTGGGCAGGGGATGTACCATGCTTCGAGCGGCACCCCATCCTGTGACGGAAAGGTCACGTTCTCGAAGGCAAGCCCCTCATCTGTCGGTGTCCTGAGCACGGGCGAGCGCCCGGGCTGACTCCAACCCTTGGCCATGGCCTTCAGGGTCTGAGTGATATCGTCTTCTGGCTGTGGCTGCATGATCTCGATCCTCTGGTGCGTATCGGGGCGATGCCATGTCGTCCGTGATCCTATCTAGCCAGGTGTCTTGCATCCGGGGAATGACGAATTACGATAGGCAGGCATGCAAAAAGTGAATGACCACGCCACAGGCCACCTCAATTTACGCTCGCTGCGTTTTCTGGCGCAGGTGCTGAGTCTGCGCAGTGTGACCCGCGCGGGAGAGGCGATGGGGTTGAGCCAACCCGCCGCGAGTCGGCTGCTGGCGCAGCTACGGCGTGCGTTGGGCGATGACCCGCTGCTGGTGCGCACTCAGGGTGGTGGCTACGTGCGCACCGCGCGCGCTGAGGCCTTGATGCCGCAACTGGCCGAGGCGATCGCCGCTGAGGACCGCTTGTTTCAGCCGCCGAGCTTCGACCCGTGGTGCTCGGAGCGTGTCCTGCGAGTGGCAACGACCGACTACGGCGCGGCAGTCGTGATCAGGGAGTTTGCGCGCGTGGCCGCCTGCGAAGCGCCGGGCGTATCGCTGGATTTGCGCGCCTGGGAGAGTGAGACGTTGACCGAATTGGAGGAGGGCAGGCTCGACTTCGCCCTCTATACCGACGAGGCAGTGCCGCCAGGATTCCATCATGAGAGTCTGTTCACCGAACGCTTCGCCTGCGTCGTGCGGCACGACCATCCGGTTTTGGCGCATCAAGACGCTGACGGCTGCATCGCGCCATCACGACTCGCCGAGTTACCCCGCGTGGTCCTGCTCTATCCCGAAGGTAGTGCCACGGCAATCGACGACCCGTTGGCGTGCCATGGTCGAGCACGAGGACCGGGGGATACTGTGACGCCGTATTTTTTCTCCAGCCCGCTGCTCATCGGTCAGTCCGAACGCGTACTTTGTCTGCCGCGGCGGGCGGCGGAACTCGTCGCGCCGTTGGCGGATCTCGCCGTGATCGATTTCCCGCAGGCGGGGGAGATCCACTACTGCGTGATCTGGCACGAACGGGCAGCAAGGGACCCGGCAATTGCTTGGGCGAGAGTGTGTCTTCGACGAGCGGTGGAGCGTTGAGCGAGATTGATGTTCACCGTTCGATATCCTGCCGAACCTATCGAGCAGCTGGGTATGCCCCCGGCATGAGATAAGGCATACCCACCATCAATCCGTACCTAATTGCGCCTCCAGGCCCGCAACGGCGGTGCGTGCCACATCGAGTAATCGGGACTCATCCATCCCTTCCCGTGCACTGGCTGAAAGCCCGGACATCGTGCTGGCCATGAAGTCGGTCACCGCGGATGCGCGCTCCGGATGGGTACGGGCGACGAATTCGCGAATTCGGTCGCGGCGCTGATTGGCCACCCGGCGTGCATGGATGGCGCTGTCATCCCCGTCAGGGCCTCGCGCGGCCTCGAGTACAAGGCAACCCCTCCGCTGCGGATCTCGCGCATAGGTTCGTGCGGCGCTCTCCAGCAATTCCGCCAGTGCATCCACGGGCGCCCGGTCGGGCAGCAGTATCTCGTCCAGGGCGAGGGCCGCTTGCGCGTAGCGCTCGATGACCTGCTCGAAAAACTCGGACTTGCTACCAAACGCCTTGTAGAAACTGGGCGGTTTCACTCCCAGTGCGTCGGTCAGTGCTGCCAATCCCACCGCCTCGTAGCTACTGGCATGAAATAGCCGCTGGCCCGTATCCAGTGCGGTTTCCATGTCGAAGCCACGGGGTCGGCCTCGGGGCCTCGGCGCTGATTTGGCATTTTCTTTAGTGGTCACTATAAAAATCCTTGCGCAGGCGTCTGGCCTAATTCTATAGTGACCGCTATCCAATTTGCTACCCGAGGTGATCTACATGGATTTCATGGACAAGCGTGTGCTGGTCGTTGGGGGCAGCCGTGGTATTGGCGCCGCCATCGTGGCTCTCTTCGCCGATAGCGGTGCGCGGGTGAGCTTTACCTATTCCGGCTCACGCGAAGCGGCGCAAAACCTGGCGACGAAGACCGGGGCGACAGCGATCCAGACCGATGCGGCCGACCGCGACGCGATGATGGCGACCGTGCGTGAGGCGGGGCCTCTGGACATCATGATATTCAACGCCGGCGTACTGGTAGCGGGTGACCCGCTGACGCTGGATCCGGATGCGGTCGATCACCTGATCGACGTCAATGTGCGCGCGCCGTACCACGCATCAGTGGAGGCTGCACGGGCCATGAAGGAGGGCGGACGCATCATCGTGATCGGGTCGGTCAACGGCGACCGGATGCCGTTTCCGGGACTGGCCGCCTATGCGCTGAGCAAGTCGGCGCTGCAGGGCATGGCTCGCGGGCTGGCCCGGGATCTTGGGCCGCGCGGCATCACCATCAATATCGTGCAGCCGGGGCCAACGGATACCGACATGAATCCCGCCGACGGCGAACTTGCCGAGCAGATGCACAGCGTCATGGCGATCAAGCGTCACGGCACCGCCCAGGACGTGGCCCATCTGACCGCCTACCTGGCCGGGCCGCACGCCAGCGGCATCACCGGTGCCATACACACGATCGATGGCGGCTTCGGCGCCTGAGCCGTGAACGATCGGCGAGAGTCTGCATGACAGCTACGCCAGGAGAGACAGCCGTCACGGTCTATGTCACGTCCGGCGCAGACATTCTCGGCTGCCTGACGAACGCATGAGCTTGGCCGGCCATACCTATCAGTCCGGTCCCATCGCTAGGACCGGACGACCGTAACGCCAGCCGCCATGAACGGACTGCACGGATTTATGCACGAGACATCGAGGAGAGTGCCATGAACAGGACTTGGCTCATCACCGGCTGCTCAAGCGGTCTCGGGAAACATATTGCTGAGGCTGCCGCCGCCCGAGGCGATAACGTGGTCGCCACCGCCCGCAACCCGGACACGCTACGCGATCTCGCCGATCGCTTCCCGGATCATGTGCGGACCGCTCGGCTCGATGTCACCAAGCCGGGCTCGGTGGCTGCCGCCATCGCGCTCTCGGAGCGTGAGTTCGGTGGGTTCGATGTACTGGTCAACAACGCGGGGTATGGCTTCATCGGCGCGGTCGAAGAGGCGGAGCCGGAAGAGTACCGCCCCATGTTCGAGGTGAACGTGTTCGGTTTGATCGAAACGACACGGATGGCGCTGCCGGTCCTGCGTCGGAGAACCGGGGCGCGTGTCGTCAACCTGTCGTCGGGAGCTGGGCTCTCTGGAGGCGCGGGCTCCGGCTACTACAGCGCTACCAAATTCGCGGTGGAGGGGTTTTCGGAAGCGCTGGCCAAGGAAGTCGGACCGCTGGGCGTTCAAGTGATCATCGTCGAGCCAGGTCCGTTTCGTACCGAGTTCCTGGGGCGATCCATCTCGATGGCTGCCAGGGAGATCGATGCCTATGCCGAGACGGCGGGCCGGCGACGTGCCTACCGAGATAGCAATGATGGCAAGCAGGCTGGAGACCCCGAAAAGGCCACGGCGGTGATCCTGCAGGCCGTCGACGCAAGGCATCCGCCACTCCATCTGCCGCTGGGGCCGGTCGCCTACGGGATCGCCGAGCGCAAGTTCGATGCCTTTCGCTCCGACATGGAGGCGTGGCGGGAGATTGCGTTTCATACCGATTTCGACTGAGCGGCATTTTTTCGACATCAATAGAAGGCTGATGGCGAACACCGTCAGTCAATAGGAGTAGAGCAATGGATATTGGCGTTATTGGATTGGGGGCGATGGGACGCGCCATGGCGAGCAACCTCGTTGCGGCCGGGCACACGGTCAAGGCCTGGAACCGTTCCGGTGGCGAGCTCGATGGCGTGACCATGGTGGCTTCGCCACAGGAGGCGTTCCAGAGTGACGCGGTGCTGACCATGCTCCCCGACGATGCGGCGATTCGGGAGGCGCTGCTGGAAGCCGGCGTGCTGGAACATGCCGGAACCGACACGGTACATATCGTGGCCTCGACCATCTCGCTGGCGTTCTCGCACGAGCTGGTTGCCCTGCATGCCAACGCCGGGGTGGATTACGTCGCGGCGCCGGTGCTGGGCAGGCCGGATGTCGCTGCCAAGGGTGAACTCAACATTCTCGCCGGGGGAAGCGTCGCGGCGGTTGATCGGGTGCAACCGGTGTTCGAGGCCATTGGCAAGCAGGTATGGCTCATGGGCGACCGGCCGCCCGCTGCCAACGCGGCCAAGATCGCTTGCAACATGATGATCGCCATGGCGATCGAGGCGATGGCGGAAGCGGTATCGCTGACCGAGGGCAACGGCGTGGAGCGTGAACGCTTCTTCGAGTTGATCCTGGGCACGTTGTTCGGCAGTCGCTCCTATCAGGTCTACTCGGCCAATATCGCGAACGACGACTACGAGCCGGGATTCAAGGCGACGTTGGGCCTCAAGGATCTGCGCCTAGCCAGTGAAGCCGCCGAGGAAACCGGAGGTTCGCTACCGATGCTGGCGGCGGTCTATGAAAGAATGGCCGAAACGGTCGATTCGGGTCTCGGTGAGCGCGACTGGTCGGTGATGGCGGACTACACGATCCGGCGGCCGAAGGGCTAGAGTTAATAAGTAACCCTACCATTGATGAAGCAACCTTCCGAAATGACGTTTGATCCGGGGTTGCTGCCCTTATAGCAGAGTTCGTAGTCCATGGAATCGTCATTGGGCATTGTGGACAGGTAAATACGCGACTGGAGTGGCCGCTTCCCCTGCCGGTTCCGAAGTGGAACGCATCACTGGTGCCAGATAATTGAAGGTTGAGTAGCATGAGCGACTTTTGCCGTTAATGTATCTTGGCTTGATAATAATGTGTGATGCAGGATCCTCGTCGCTTTACTGACCGTGTATCTCGGAATTCGCACCTCTCGGAAAAGTGCTGTTTGCCAGTGATTGTCCGCAGTGGCTGTCCGGCGCGAGAGGGAAGCGGATGGTAAAAATAACCCGGCTATGGGAAAGAGTCAGCGGAGACCGTTTGCCATACCGGGTCGAAGCGGCCGCAGGGATGCTAGCCAGAACAGTAAATTTCGGTGGAGTTACCCTTGCAGTGCTTTTATCGAAAAGCGCTGAGCGTGTAATTTTTTGGAGTCGATCTTTCCTGGCTATTTGTTTCCGATTGTAATGTATTTCCTTGTTTTTAGAAGGATTAATTTAACTTAGGATCTGGGGTCGAAAGAATGTCGAGCGCTGTCTTGTTGGCGGCGAGGTTCCTCTCCTGACCGCAGTGTTATCTGCCAATGAGTGCTTTCGTGGCAGTCGTTGCCCTCCCTACCGGGATTCGATGCATTTCATCTCATCACACGGAAACATTTTGAAACAAAAAGGATGGGGGTTCTTGATGGGGATCAATTTGTCTAATGACTGAAGGGTTCACAGTGTGTAGGGGCAGGGAAGCCTGGTTGTACAGGGATGATGTCGCAGGATGCGCAGGCAGGGACTGCCCTCGGTGGCAGCCATGGATGGCTTCAGGGACGAACAGCACTAGGGGGAGCCGGTTTGCCGGCTCCCCACTTTATTTCATGGAAGATTCTCCCCTTTCATCATCCGGGGCATTGCGGACGCTGGCGCCATGGGGCAGCGTTATCGCTCCGGCGTGATTTCGACCCCGTATCACTCGAGCGCAGGGTCGTTTCTCCGCCGTGGTCGGCAGCGATGCCTTGGAAGGAAGAGGTTGCGAGCATCGGTATGATGGATTGGATTTCCCAGAACAGTTCGGCCATCACGGCATTGACCAGCGTGTGCACGCTCTTCGTCTGGCTATTCTACGCGCAACTGCTGTACCTGAACTTCAGACGCCAACGTCAACCCAAGATCATCATCAATCGCGGGTTCGGCCGCACGCTGCAGGCCCGTTGCGTCATCAGCAACATGAGCCCCGAGCCGATCTTCATCGAGCACATCGTCGCGATCCTCCATTCGGACCGGGAGGCGATCTCCAAGGACCTGATCGATTTCGAGGAATCGCCTGACAAGCAGGGGGAGTCCGGTCGCTTGATCGAAACGACTCGGCAGGGGCCGATGCTCTCGGGTAGCTACAATCACATCGGCACCTTTCATGACATCGTCGGCCGGGTGCTTCGTGCCAACGGGCTCCCCTCCGATGATTTCCAGTCAACCGATGGGCGCACGCTCCAGTCGATAGAGCTGCGGGTCATTGCCGTTTACGGCAGTGAGGACTCTCCCGTGGGAGCCGCCAGAACGTTCTCGCTGACCATGGGAGAGTCCGGCGAGGCGCTGGTGCCGACGCGCCTCGTCACTCGCCGATATGCCTCGCGCCTGAGGCGTCACCGGGTACGTCAATGGATCCGCGAACTGGACGGCTAGACGCTTCTCGCCTCGAGATGCCTCTTTTTTTCAGTAGCGTGCGAGTGGCGTGATTCCGGCCAAGCGCATGATTAATGGGCCATTGTGAATGGCCCGGGTCACCTTGAGAGCGCTCGCTCCAGATATTCGCGTTGGCGTGATCGGGCTTTCTGCACCACAGTGAGCCTTGCGTCAGGGATGATGCGGGGTCCACATACCCAAACATGTCGCCAGGGACGCTAGGCAAGGAAGCCTCGGGAGGCTTGGTGTGGATGCGGCCGGCTGGCGACAGCCGGATTCTCGAGCATCGCATTTTATTTCGCGTTAGATGATCTGGATCAACTTATTCACCGAATAACCCGTCTACTGTGGGGGTCGGTACCAGGGAGGTACCGAATCAACGGAAGGAAACCGCAGGAAGCGGTTCGCACAGGGACGCATGGCAGGATGCCGTGGAGCTGATTGGCAAGGAACAGCAGCGTATCTGAGGCCTGTCACGACAGGGTCTCTTATCCGCTGTGCTGACTGCTCCGACTGGATTACCCATCGATCTTGCCCGCCTATCCGAATCGATGATCAGCCGGCTGAAATCGCCGCTCGCCGCTCTTCTTCCAGCTTTAGAATCAGTTCTCCTGCCGGGAGGCTGTCGCCCCGCGCTTTGCCGATACCGGCCCATTGTGCTCCGAAGCCCGTTTCGCCTCGTTCCTTGGCCGCGACATTCAGCGCCTTGCCGAGATCGTAGGTATTCGGGTAGGCCGGAATATCCTTGCAGTCCGCCTCTTCGGCCCAGGCGGTAAACCGGTTGATCAGGCAGCGGGCCGGACGACCGGAAATCGCACGCGTCATCACGGTGCCCGCGCCGGAGGCCAGGTGAGCCCGGTAAGCGTCGTCGGCCGCACTCTCCGGGCAGCGGATGAACGCCGTTCCCAGTTGCGTCGCTGCCGCTCCCCAGGAGAGGGCGCGCTCGATATCGGCGCCATTCATCAAGCCTCCGGCGGCTATGATCGGCAGGGGGATCTCGTGGACGAGCTGGCGGGTCAGTGCTTGGGTCGATCGCCGCTCGTCCGTGGCATCGGTGTCGAACACGCCGCGATGACCGCCTGCGCCCCAGCCCTGGGCGATGATCGCATCGAGTCCGCGTCCGGCGATCTGCCGGGCCTCGGCAAGGCACGTCGCGGTCGCCATCAGCCGGCAGCCCGCCAGGCGCAGCGCCTCGATCTGGTCGGGTCGGGGAAGGCCGAAATGGAAGCTGACCACGGCAGGGCGGGTTTCGAGCAGGACTTCGAGCATCGCGTCGCTCGCCTGGAAGGGCGCATAGATCTCCCTCAACCGTGCCGGTGGGGTCGCGCCGAACGACTCGAACAGCGGGCGGGCGCGCTCGATCCAGCGCCGCTCGCGGTCGCTGTCAGGGAGCGCCGGCGCGTGGCAGAAGACGTTGACGTTGAACGGCCGAGCGGTCAGCGCACGGGTTTCCTGGATGACCCTGCGCGCGCTCTCCGGCGTCGACGCGCCTACGCCCAGCGCACCTAGCCCCCCGGCATTGGAGACCGCCGCCGCCATGGCCGGTGTCGAGACGCCCGCCATGGGCGCCTGAAAAATCGGTGCTCTCAGGCCAAGATCGGTGATCAATTTGCAGGTCATGGCGCTATCTCCCGGTGGGTGTCAGGCCAGGGTCGGTTCATGGTGCGCCTCCAGCGCTCCCTCATCATCCGCTCGGGCGGCCAGCGGCTGTGCTGGGCCGAAACACTCGTAGCGGCGATCATCGATCGCCACGCCGTGGGTTTCCAGCATTCGGTCGATCCGGCTCATCATCGGTAGCGGCCCGCAGAAATAGTAGGTCGCCTCCCAACCGCCGATCCAGCGTCGTAGATCTGCCGGTTCCAGCTCGCCGCGCTTGACGCTTGGGTCGCCGACGCCGTCCGTTGCTCGAGGCTGGCTGAAGCAGACGTGCAGGCTGAAGCTCGGGTAACGGCCGGCCAGTGTCTCCAGTTCGCGGGTGAAGGGTCGCAGCCCGCCGTGGCGCACGGCCTGGATGAAGATCACCGGCCGCGACGGGGAAGCTTGCAGTGCCGCGTGGGCCATGGAGATCAGCGGTGTGATACCGATTCCTCCGGCGATGAACACCAGTGGCCGGTCGTCGGGCTCCGGCAGCTCGAGCGTGAACGCACCGCACGGTGGGGAGAGCTCCAGTCGGTCCCCCTGGGCCAGGCCGTCGTGGATGCGGTTCGAGACATCGCCGCCCGGCACCTCGCCATCCCCGATCTCACGTTTGACGCTGATCCGATAAGCCGCAGCGCCCGGCGCATTGGAAAGGCTGTAGTTGCGCATGGCAGTGTGGCCATCGGCATCCTGCATGCGAATCGAGACATACTGCCCCGGTAGATGCGCGGGCGGCTCGCTGCCGTCCGCCGGCACCAGATAGAGGGAGACGATGTTGTCGCTCTCACGCTCGCGCTGCACGATCGTGAACGGCGTGAATCCCGCCCAGCCCTGATGCGCGCGCTGTTCGGCGTAGATCGTTCGTTCCCGCTCGATGAAAACTCCCGCCAGTTCGTCGTAGGCGGCGGCCCAGGCGTCGAGCACGTCGGCGGTGGCGGCATCGCCCAGCACCTCCCGGATCGACGCCAGCAAGTGCTCGCCGACGATCGGGTAGTGTTCCGGCTGGATTGTCAGCGAGGCGTGCTTCTGGGCGATCACCTCGATGGCGTCACTCAGCGCCGCCGGATCGTCGATATGCTGGGCGTAGGCGAGAATGGCGCCGGCCAGGGCACGCTGTTGACCGCCAGAGCGCTGATGGGCGGGATTGAAGTGGCGTCGGACGTCGGGTGCGTGCTCGAACAGGCGGGCGTAGAAGTGACGGGTCAGCGTCTCGCCATGTTGTCTCAGCACCGGGATGGTCCGTTTGACAATCTCGATCTGGGCGGTGGTTGGCATGTCGACTCCTTTGGCAGGATTTTAATCGGTATTTTAAATGCCTATTTAAATGCGAGTATCATTTACCAAATTATGACTGTCAAGCGCTGATGAAACTGACGACACATACCGATTACGCCTTGAGACTGCTGATCTACCTGGCGGTGAGAAGCGATGAGATGCCGGCCACGGTGCAGGCGGCTGCGACGCACTACGGCATCTCTGCCCATCATCTGGCCAAGGTGGCCCAGACCCTGGTGCAACTGGGATACGTGGCCAGCCTGCGCGGTCGGGGAGGCGGCCTGCGGCTTCAGCAGCCCGCCGAGGAGATCGGCATCGGCGCGCTGGTGAGGCAAACCGAAAACCTGGAGCTGCTGGAGTGCTTCGGGCCGGAATCGACCTGCCCGATCGAACCGGGCTGCCGCTTGAAGGGCGTGCTAGCCAAGGCCCAGCAGGCTTTTCTGGGCGTGCTCGACGGCTATGTGCTGGCCGATCTGGTCGAGAATCGCCAGGAACTGCGCGTGCTGCTGGGCCATTCGGCCTGAACGGCTCGCGCCCGACCAGGGCGAGCCGCATCGTTCGTCGATTGACATCCTCCCCGGTCGGGGGCGGGCATCGCGGTAACCGCTAGCGGGGCGCGGCCGGATCAGCGCCGGTCGAGCGTCGGCGCGAGAATGACGATAAAGCACGCCAGGATGCCCAGCAGGCAGAAGGCGTAGTGCAGGGTGATGAAGTGGGCGGTAAAACCGATCGCCGGTGGGCCGACCAGCATCGCGCCGTAGCCCAGCGTCGAGACGCTGGCGATTGCCACGCCCGGTGGGGTCTCCGGATCGTTGGCGGCCCGGGTGATCGCCAGCGGCATGATCAGGGCATAGCCCACGCCGAGCAGCACGAAGCCCGCCAGGGCGGTGTAGAGATTGGCAAACAGCACCGCCAGCAGCACGCCGGCCAACGCCGAGGTTCCGGCAAAGCGCGCCGCCTTCGTCGGGCCGAAGGCCGATATCAGGCGATCTCCCATGAGCCGCATGACCACCATGGCCACCGAAAACACGGTGTAGCCGAGCGCCGCCTGCGCTTCGCTGGCCGACGTCACGGCGACCAGAAACAGCGCACTCCAGTCCGCCATGGCGCCTTCGCCGATCGACGCGCACATGGCAATGATACCCACCCATAGCAGGCCGCCCCTGGGCAGCGGAAACAGGCTGCCGCCGGGGGCGCGTGGGCGGGTTTCGGAGTGCCAGCGAAGATAGGCGACCCCGCTCGTGATGGCGTAGAGCGACAAGGCGAAGAGGGTGAAATGGATCACCAGCCCCAGTTCCAGCTTGACCGCCAGGTAGCCGGCGGCGGCACCGAGGCCGGCGCCCAGGCTCCACATCGCATGGAGTGACGACATCACTCGCCTGCCGATATATCGCTCCGCCTCACCGGCCCAACTGTTCATGGCCACGTCCATCGCGCCGTGGGCGCCGCCGAACAGGAACAGCGCGGGTGCCAGCACCCAGAGGCCCGGGGCCAGCGCGATCAGGATCAGCGTCAGCGTGTAGAAGATCGCGATGGCGCGTGTCGTCCGTGCCGCGCCGAAAGCGTCCGACGCCCGGCCGGCGAGCGGGAAGGAGACGATGGCGCCCAGCGCGAGCAGCAACAGCAGCAGCCCCAACTGACCGCCGTCGATCCCGTTGCGCTGCACGACAGTCGGGATCCGCGACGCCCAGGCGCCGAACAGGCCCCCGTTGAGGATGAAAGCGGCGGCAACGGCGAGCCAGATCCGGCGTGCACTAGGCATGAATGATCTCCATCCCATCTTGATTGAAATCCGTGACGGCGCTGGCGTCGGCGTCGGTGATGAGACAGTCCAGATACTCTGGCGCGACCGCGCGATAGCGTGCGCGGCGACCGATCTTCTCGCGGGAGGCCAGGGCGATCGTTCTGGCCGACGCCCGCGTCATCGCGAGCTTGAGCTGCGACTCGTGCAGGTCATCGGCGCTGAGGCCGAAGGCCGGGTCGATTCCGCAGACGCCGAGCACGGCGATATCGACATGGACATCCGTCGTGGCCAGCAGCGCGGCATCGCCGACGTTGATGCCGCCGCTAAGGCTCAATTTTCCTCCCAGCATGAACACCTCGACGCCGTTCTTCTGACAGGCCACGGCAATCCATGGCGACGGGGTCATGACCAATAAGCCCGGCTTGGGCTGCAACCGCTCGGCCACCGCCAGCAGGGTAGTGCCGCCATCCAGCAGCAGCGTGGACGCACCCTCGATTTCGCGCAGCGTGCGGGAGGCGATCGCCGCGATCGCAGGATTCTGGCTCGAGGTTCGATACTGCATCGGCGGTGACGGAGGCGCGGCGGAGACCGCGCCGCCGCGAACCCGTTGCACTTCGCCCCGCTGCTCCAGGGCGATGATGTCGCGGCGGATCGTGTCCAGCGATACCTCGAACTCCACGGCAAGCTCCTGGGCGATCAGTTCATCGCCGTTGGCGAGCCGTGCCAGGAGTTTCTGTTGCCGGGTATGGGGAACATTGAGCATGGCGGCGCTCCTGCAATTTTGTGCTGTAATTTGCGGTAATGTGCATTTTTATGCAACCAGGTCCGGATTTTTCTTGGCTCATCCCGACCCGAGCGAAGAGCTTGGCCCGCACGACCGACACTTCCGGATGCGCTGGCCGTTACGCGATCAACTCTGTTTATGTATCCCGATTGCTAATTATTATTAAGCTTTTGTAACAAGGTGCCGATATGTCAAGCGAGATGGCTGATTCACGGGACGCGCTCCCAGGTCTCCAGCCGCAGTGATGGGTATCGCCCACCGCAGGAAGCGAAGGGCATCATGGAGAGGTGATGGATGTTTTTACTCAATCGAAGTGTCAAATTGCGTCTTGGTGTGAGCCTGGGGCTGTGCGTCTCGATGGCGGTCGTGATCGGACTGTTCGCGCTATGGGCTCTCAGCAGCGGCAATCAAAGAATGCAGGGAACCTACGAAGGTAACGTCGTTACCATGGAGGATCTGAGTCGGGTCGGCAATCTTCTCCTGCGCAACCGGGTGCTGGCACTTCAAGCACAGCGGGATCAGGACGCCGACACCTTGGGCAAGCTCCAACAGACCCTGGCCGAGAACGATGCCGCGATCGATGAAGCCTGGGCCGACTATTTTCCCCAGCGAGTCGATAGCGACGCCGAGAAACAGTTGGCCGTGCAGTTCGAGACCGCGCTGAGTTCACTGCGCGTCGATCTGAAGGCGCAGTATGAGGCGATGATGCAGCAGGACCTCCAGCGTGTTAAGGAGATTTCCAGCACCCGTCTCAACAGCGGATACACCTCGGTCCTGAACATGATCAGTCAACTGGTCGAACTCAATCGCCAGCAGGCCAGTAGCGCCTATGTGAGTTCCACGGGGGATTACAAGTTGACGCGCGCCTTGACGTTTGGCGCTATCGCTCTGGCTATCATCATCGGGGTGGGACTCTCCATCTGGCTGATACGCGGCATCATGATGCCACTGGGCAAGGCGCGCGAACTCGCCGACGCGTTGGCTGAAGGAAAGCTCGGCAACAGCATCGACATCAGCTGCAAGGATGAGTTCGGCGACATGCTCCGCTCCCTCCAGACGATGGAAGAGCGGTTCTCCAGCGTGGTCCTGACCGTGCGAAAAAATGCAGAATCCGTGGATATCGCGGCGAATGAAATCGCCCAAGGCACCGACGACCTGAGTCGTCGCACCCAGGAACAGGCCGCGAGCCTGGAGCAGACCGCCGCGTCCATGGATGAGATCACCTCAACGGTTCGGCAGAACGCCGAGAACGCCCTGGCCGCCGACCGTCTGGTCAATGAGCTCAGTCAACAGGCCAGCTCGGGAGGCGAGGTCGCCCAGAAGGCGGTCGAGGCCATGAGTGGCATCAATGCTTCCAGTCAGGAAATTGCCGGCATCGTCGGGCTGATCGACGAAATCGCCTTCCAGACCAATCTGCTGGCGCTCAATGCCTCGGTGGAAGCCGCCCGGGCGGGCGAACAGGGGCGCGGATTTGCCGTCGTGGCGAGCGAGGTCCGCAACCTCGCCAGCCGAAGCGCTGAAGCCGCCAAGGATATCAAGGGGCTCGTTGGAGAGAGCATCACACAAGTGAACGCCGGCTCTGCTCTGGTCGATCAGGCCGGGAAGGCGCTCGCGGAGATCGTCGAGGGTATCCATCGCGTCACCACCCTGGCTGGAGAGATTGCCGTGGCCAGCCGTGAGCAGTCCCAGGGCATCGATCAGGTGAATACCGCCGTTTCGCAGATGGACAGCGTCACCCAGCAGAATGCCAGTCTGGTGGAGGAGTCCAGCGCGGCGAGCCGGTCGTTGCAGAAGCAAGCGGCCGAGCTGTTGAGAGAAGTCTCTTTTTTCAAGGGGGCCGAAGAGATCGACAGCGCTGCGCCACGGGTGACCAGCGACCGTGCCAATCCGACCGTGAGGCAACAGATGGTGTCGAGTCAGCCCAGGCCGAAGACTTCAGGGCGGGCAAGTGAAAGCGCCGAATGGGAGGCCTTCTGATCGATTCACTCAGCGCCCCGTCGACGGGGCGCTCTGATTTCGTATCGGTTGAATTTGTGCTCGCGACAGCCGATAAGGAAGAAAGATCTGTTCCGATGTGCTCACCATTCGGGAGTAAGGCTTGGGCGTCGATCGAAACCTGACCCGTAGCGAACGCCAGAAGCTCGCGATGCTGGAGGCCCAGCGACTCGCTCAGCTTGGGCCTGACCGCTCGCTGGACAATATCACCCGGCTCGTGACGCAACTCCTCGGCGTGCCGACAAGCCTGGTGACCTTGATCGGTGAGGAGCGCCAGTGGATCAAGGCGAAGCACAATTTTCCAGTGAGCGAGACGCCTGCCAATCTGGCCATCTGCCAGCGCACCATCGAGCGTAATGCGCTGACGGTGATCGAGGACACGACGCTCGACGAAGAGTATCGGAACAACCCTCTCGTTTTTGCCGAACCCCGGATTCGCTTCTATGCAGGGGCGCCGGTGTTTTCCAGTGAGGGGCAGGCCATCGGCTGTGTCTGCGCCATCGACTACCAGCCGCGCTCGCTCAGCGAGCATGAGCGCGGAATACTCGTCACCCTTGCCGAGCTGGCCAAGAGCATCTTCGAGACCAGCAATACCGTTGGGTTCATCGACTCCGTCACGATGTTACCCAATCGGCAGAAACTGATCCGGGATCTGAAAACGCTCAATGATAGAGCGCCCGAACAGGCGGCTCTGCCAGCGACGTTGATATTCGTCGAAACCACCAGGCCGGGCTACTACAACGAGCTGATCCACGGATTTGGCATCGATGCGGTCGAGAGTCAGTCGCGGGATGTCGCCAATCTATTGAGAATCTCATTGCCCTCGAATCAGATTCTCTATGCGGTAACGCTTTCCAGATTCGCCATCCTGGTCACCCAGGCAGATAGACGGGTTGCCTTCACGGCGTTGGAGGCGTTGGCCGTCAGACTGTCGGACGGTGAATACGAGACGAATCTGCCGACCCGATTGAACCTCTGCACTGGCTATTACGACTTCGAACCCCGGGTCACCAGGCCCGTCGATGCGTTTGGCCGGGCGCTGAGCGCGCTGCATGAGGCGTTGAGCAAAAGAAAACCCGTGATGCCCTACTGTATGGAGTTCGACCAGGCGCAGCGCCGCCAGCTCGAACTCACGACAGGCCTGCTGGAGGCGCTTCAGGCATCCGACCAGTTGCATCTGGTCTACCAGCCGAGAGTGAGCCTGCTATCGGGCGAGGTGGTGGGTGTCGAGGCTCTGCTTCGGTGGAATCATCCGCGGTATGGCAATGTGCCGCCCCTGGATTTCATTCCGTTGATCAGTCAGACCACCTTGATCACTCCCCTGACCCAATGGGTTGTCTGCGAGGCGATCTACGCGATCAAGCGATTCGAACTCGAGGGCGTGCCCATGGTCGTCTCGGTCAATGTCACGACCACGAATTTGCTCGAGGAATCCTTTGCGCTTGATATTCTCGACATGCTGGACGAGCAGGGCGTCAGCCCCGAATATCTGGAAGTGGAGTGCCTGGAAATGGAGGAGCTGCTCCAGGACCCCCGCGCGGTCGAAACCATCCAGGTGTTTCGAGATGCCGGGGTCAGGGTGGCGCTGGATGACTTCGGGAGTGGCTACAGCAATCTCAACTATCTCCGGCGAATTCCCGCCGATGTCATCAAGCTGGACAAAAGCCTGGTCAGCGACGTCGCCAGCAACGCCGACAGCAGAGCCATCGTGTTCCGTCTGATCCAGATGCTGCAGCATTTTGGCTTCGAGATCGTGGCGGAGGGGATCGAGGATCAGGCGACTGCCGATCGGCTGCGGGATTTTCGATGTGACGCCGGGCAGGGATACTTTTTCCATCGTCCTCTGAGCCTCGAGGCCGCGCTGGAAGCCACCCGGCAACGCTCGAGCGCTTGATGCCCCCAATGCGACGACGGCGACGACGGCTCATATCGATCATCGCTGGCACCCGGCCGAAACGCTGTCGAGTGAAAGAGGATTGGCGTTCGACGCCGTCCCGCCGCTAGCGGAACATCGCCCGATACCCCGACAAGTGTCGAGTTGGGTCTGGTAGCGTCGTTCATGCGCCGGAATCGCTGACAGCGAGGCAGGGGGCGACAAGCCGATCTTCTCGGTTCAGGCACCGATCTCGCCGCGGCGTATCGCAATGCTGATCGCTTGGGCGGTGGTCGTGACGCCGAGGCGTTGGCGAATTCGTCTCAAGTGATTTTCGACCGTGCGTTCTGACAGGCCGAGTATCGCGGCGATCTCGGTCTGGCGTCGGCCGGCGGCGATCCAGGTCAGGACTTCACGCTCGCGACTGGACAAGCTGCCGGTGGTGCCTTCCATTGGCGACTCCAGCAATTGCCGGGCCCTGAAGAAAGCGGCGTTGGCCACGAGTCCGATGGCCAGCCTTGCCTGAGGTGAAGCGTCTATCCGCTCACCGCCCAGGCTCATCGCGCCCTCTAGCCCCTGCGGGCCGAACACTGGCACCTGGATGCCATGGAGCCCTGGCCCACGGGGTATGCGGATCACGCGATAGCGCTCGCCACCGTCATCGGTCGTCTTGGTCCAGAAGAACGGCTCACGCGCTTCGAAGATATGGCGAGTCACCGGGCAATGGCGCACGTAGGTTTCGGCATCGACGGTTTGGCCGTCACCGAACCAGTCACCTTCGACCCAGTAGATACGCTCGACCAGGCCCTCCTCCGAGGTCGAAGCCGAGAACAGCACGAAGCGGTCATAGCCGAACTGCCGGGCGAAGGTGCGGACTTCTGCCTGGATTGTCGCCAGGGTTTCAGCGCCCTCGATCGCGAGGGCACTGTGGATGCCTGACGCTGCCGACGGGGATGAGACCATCAGCCAGCCAGTTCCTCGAGCATGGCCTGGGCTGCCAGCTTGCCCAAGGCGTTGCCGGCCAGCGGGCTGTCACCGGTGATCAGCTTGCGATCCTGGTGGACGGCACCGGAGATGTCGTCATTGATGATCTCGAAGCCCTGGGCTTTCAACTTCTCGCCAAACTTCCAGGTCAGGTGGCCTGGCATATAGCCGATGTCCGGCGTGGTGGCATCGAGGGCGTCAGGGAACGCGCAGATCTTGTAGCCGCGATAGATACCGCTGTCACCGGCTGCCAGGAAGGCGGCCGGACCGTGACAGAGCGAGATGACGAAGCGATCCTGCTTGGAGGCCCATTCCAAGGTGGCCCGGACATCCCGGCTTTCGGGCAGGCCGATCAGCGCACCATGTCCGCCGGGAATGAAGATCGCCGCATAGCCATCCAACCCATCCGCGACGACATCGGCCAGCTTCAGCGGCTGCTTGAACTGCTCGTGGTAGCTGCCGAAGAAGCGCTTCACCTCCTCGTCCTCGGACGGCATCGCCCAGTACTCGAACTTCACCGGGTTGCCCGAGACCGTGGCCACGTCGAAGGAGAATCCGGCCTTGTCGAGATGGTACATCGGCAGCAGCGTTTCCACCGGGTGGTTGCCGGTCGAGAAGAAGCTGCCGTTGTCGGTCAGCAGGTAGCGCTCGTCTGCCCCGATCATCAGGATCTTCTTGTCGCCCTGATAGGGGGTAGGGTAGTCGGCACCGCCAAGGTCGGACTTCGGCGCGGTGAACTGGCTCAGCGAATAGGGCGAGGGGAAGAACGCATTCTCTTCGGCCGGGTCGCGCTGTGGCTGCTTGTCGGTGGTGTTCTGATCGCTCATCGAAGACTCCTTACGTGTACGGGTATCCCACACAACCTATCTCTCCCAGGACCGCGCAAAAATGCGGGATATCCCCTAACGCGGCGGCACCTGCTCGTGAGTTCGTGGCTCGCGCCGCATGATCAGCGGGGCTGGCTGTCCCCGAAGCTTAGCTTGGTTGCTGCGGTCTTTGGTGGGGACAAGAGCATGCCGGTTTACATGTGACAATCGAGCCAGGGGAGCAGGAGATTGGCCATTGATCCCGCCATGCGTGTACCGCTCTTGAGAGAAGGGGCGCACCGATGGCGATAGAAAGCCGTGATCAACGGGGCTGTGATAGGTCTCTGGGAAATATCGGGGGGAAGGCAGTCTGGTGCCCATCAGGATTCTATAATGAAAGTTAAATATCTGTTTTATCGGCACATTACCTAGGTTCGAAAATTTGGATATACCATACAATATACCTCCCAGCTTCAAAAGCTGGCCGTATGGTTGCGCATCGCTCGACCAAGTAGCCACGATGGCTCCCAGCCGCCAAGTAAGCTGGCCTGAGGTCACGGTGTGCCCCAAACTGATCGCCCACGGGCTTTTTCAATCGTTACCAAGGTATCGACACGTGTCAATTCAAGTGAGGGACGCGAGAGAGACGGACACCGGGGAGATCTTCGCCATTCGCACCGGCGTGGCGGATAATCACCTTCGCTCGAACAGCTCGCCGAAAGGGGCATCACACTGATGGCAATTACCGCCATGCTCGCCCAGTGCCCTTGTCTCTGGGTTGCGGAGATTGATCGAGTACCCGTCGGCTTTTCGATAGTTCGTGACGAGACCGGGTGCGTGTTTGGACTGTTCGTCCGCGCCGACCATGAAGGACTATGTGTGGGCCGGTTACCCCTCGAGATAGCCGAGCGCCATCTATTCGCCAAATTCGATTAGATTTGGCTAAAAACGAGATTGGCAGTCGAGCCTGTGCATTCTACGCGCGTGCCGGTTGGCCTCCCGTCGAGAAACGGGATCGCCGCTAACGAAATTCGTCAAAGTCCGAGCCGTGGCGAGTAACTTTTGAGTGGCGGCATCCGGCCAGAAGCGGATTTTAGGAAAGCTCTCTGTAACACTTTTGTTTAGCGGCACCTCGTCACGGGGTCCGGTTGAGGCCCTAGGCCGGAGCGAACTACAACAACTTGTTAATAACCACCGCTATTAAGAAGTGAAAATATATAAGCTGCAACTATTGAGCTGCTAACCGCAATAACCCAGGATAAAATACTAGGCCATGCTCGCTTGAAGAACCCTGGTTTAACTTGCTTAAGATAAATTTCGGTATTCGGTATAAATTTGTTATGAGAAAATATCAAAAAATTGAGCAACAAAAAAACTGATATTACAAATATAGTCCTTCTTTCCCAGTCTTGCATGTCGGGTATAGCGATCAGCATGGCCATAAATATCGCTCCATTAAGATTAAGGCCATACTTTCTATATGTGGTAACTAAAGAGTTCTGCTTTGGTTTCAGTGTTTGAAATATAGATTCAGATTTGCCAAGAACCCATGATTCGTTGATGCCGGAAACACGTATTTCACTAGCCCCATTCGCCACAAGCTCTACGATAATTACACGATTAATCCCATGCGCCTCCGGCTCTTGGATTACAATCTTGATGTAGTTTAGCCGATCAATTCCATCCAGCTGCTCAAAAAAGTCATCGGCATATTTTGTAAGCTCGCTACCTCTTAGCGAGTAAGTCACGATGACTCTTCCTTTGCTAAAATCCTTTTTTAAGAAATCGATCAACTGAATCAAGTCGTCTTTGAAAAGACGAACCGAACCTAATGGAATGGTTTTGTTGTGGATCTGTTCTGGGTTCCGATTCATTTCTAAAGGATCTGCTGACGTTATATCATGTGGATAGAGTTCAAACGTGCCAGCAGTGCCGATTGTCGACTCCCACTCTCCACGAACGTTGCCTTCTAGCGTCAAATGTCCCCTTACATTCACCTCCCCCAGCTCGACACCTTCAGCGGCCTGGTATGGGGTGCAGTGCAACAAAAGCTCTTCGCCAACCGAGCCGGTGTAATCGTAGACCGAAACACCAAGGATTGAGTCCATTATTCTCAATCTGCCAGACACATTTGTTCCGTCCTGACTCAAATCGAGAAAAATATTTCCTGTGTTAGTCCCGTACAGACGGCCCGCCCACCTATTAGCTAAATATGGCATTTTTTGATGAACTCCTTTCTCTTAACGCAAAACTAAGCGTCGGCCAGTCAGAGACGTCCGGCCGGAAACGAACTGAGCGATTGGTTATTCATTTACGACAACTCCTTCAAGTTCACGGTAGTGCCAAAAGGCGTATAGATTGACATCGATTCTCACACTTCATACTTGCCGACCACGTTACCGTCCACATCTACCTCATCATAGAAGTAGTAATTGGTATTCCTACCCTTGTGCTGCTTTTGTTTAGTGTCTATTTGAACAAGATTGTTCGTGTCTGGAATGCCCATTTTCCCCTTTGTGCTCGTAACTCATGAACAGATCCTTTTTAATTTTTGACGTCTTCGATTCGGCGGGTTAAGAATGTAGCGGAAGTCATTTTAGTTCTTACAGTCGTACCGCAATATGGACAGATTACTGGCTCTCGCTCCTTGTCACCAGGAACACCGCCCCCGACCTTAGAGACGTAGAAGTCCTTCTTGCAGTTTTCGTTTTTACACGTTTCCATCCGTGCCGCCCATATTTTCATAACGCCAAGCTAAGCCGAGGAAGTCCGCGACGCGGCTTGGTGTCAGCTGGAGCGCTGAGTTATGTCTTTTGTGAGTCATATTCTTCCCAACTTGCAAACCCAATTGGGCGTTTAGGGTGACTAAGGTTTTCTCTTTTCAATGCAACGAGAAGGATGCTGATTTGTGACACGTGCTGAATTAATTCCACGGACTCACCATTCTCATTCTTTCCCTGAAAAGAAATAAGGGAGGGGTTCTAGTAACCGATGTCATCAATGTGAAAAGTAACAGATTGACCGAAGCTTACCAAGCGCGCACCCACCTCATGCTCTTCATCTAATGAGCGGTGAAAGTCGTTTATCCATTCAATCAATCGCCTGTAGAATTCATCTGCAAGGTTTTGGTCTTTAGGTGGCATCAAGTGCGCTGGGTTAAATCGGGGCATCAATTCATTAGTGTCCATGGGCTTTTTCTCCTGAGATATAACGCCACCATAAACGGCGTGAGATTGCGGGCATCCGGCGACCCTAGGGAGCAAATTCAATGGTCTTGGTAGGAGTGTTCATGTGCATCAATACTCGACTGGCCCGAAATGACCTTTGTAGCCAACTTGGGTTAATATAAGTCGATTAATACACTCGACACGTGCCACACCTTTTTCCAGCGGGCGTCCAAACAAGGCAAGATTTTGAATTGTGAATGCCTCCGCATACTTGTTTTTTTGTGGGTGAAATCGACGCAAAGAAAGGCCGTAAGCGGTTTCAAAAGGATGGCCGCCTGTACGAACAAGACTGAAGAACGAGGGGTAAATGACACCATCAAGACCACCGCTTCGGGCCGCTATTGCGATAGCACGAGAGATTTCGTATGAATGAGATTTGGCAAGAAACAACATATGTATCGCCATATCCAGGCTTTCAAACTCAGTGCATTCCTCTTCAAGCACATGAGTCAAATCGAGAAGACGCAAATCCTGCTGAGTCCGTATGGTAGCCACATAAAGGTCGTCTTCTGCAGTTGCTCGGCACTCATGGATGCAAACATCGATATCCTGGGAGCCGTACATCACTTGAAGCTCAGTTGAACACAAGCGCCCATTTCCCGAAAATTCAACCGGGGGGCTATCGTACTCCCCAGGATCCGCAGGCCGGATCGGCTCAATACGAAGGCGATAAAACTTAGTGCCTTTAGCAAGTACCCTTGTTGGATATTCTGTTAGCACTCGATCTATAATCTGTGGCCTCGTCGTAGGGTCTTGCAGATCCTTAAGAGGCCCCACTTCACCAACCATCCAAAGCCGGGGACCATAGTGGAAGAACCCGATCTTCGCTGCTTCTTCAATTAGCTTAATGTCGTTCTCGAGCCAATCAGATGGCGAGATATTACTTTTACGATAGTGATGCTCATTGTATTGGATTATGGGCGCTGCACCGTAATCACAGCGGATTGTCGTACCTCTCACGAAAAAACGCCATGCGAGGTCTTCTATGTGTTTTTTTGTGAGCTTGCGACCTTCAGTTTTTCCGCAATTCGGGCATGCATCATGATGTTCGAGGCCATACTTGGCAGCATCAATTCTCAATCCCTCATCCGCAAAGCATTCAGAGCATAGGAGGTTTGCGTTATCCTTGTTAGCTTCGAAAGTCATCTCGATCTCATATATCTAACAGGTATTAAGACTGCATGCTCGTTTATCCACTTGAACTCGCACGCTCACTCAAGAATGTTATTCAGCGTGAACATAGAGCTCCTAAGACACTAAAATATCAATGCGTTAATCATAGTTCGGCCACATAATTCCGATAATCACGCATGCTACATATATCCAATTAACGTTTCTGCTGCCATTGCCTCCATGGCAGCTTGGGGTCGGAACCTGTCAGCCTTCTCAAGCCCTGTTAAGAATACCTTTGGTATCAATCTGACATATTCCGTTTCACTTCTCTATCCAAAGCCCCCCACCTTTCGTCGGGGAGGCTGCAAAATGCATCATTCCGCATCATTTTCCAGGCCCCATAATCGGCTCGCCGCCCCAGTAGTGGTGCGGCTTTGAGCCATCTGCAACACTGCATCACAACCGACCCATTTAGCGCGCAGGCGGGGCGGGGAGTCGACAGCGCGCCGGCGGTGGCGGCGTAAATCGCGCCGAGCCAAGCTTTTGTAGTGGCCACAGCCACTCCACTCGTTACCATGTGGTAACACATTGGCTTACTCTGGCTCTCTCAGGAATGCGCCTTTTGTCTATCTATTGCCTGAGCCAATATCGCTGGTTTGTGGCTATCGCGCCCGAAGTCGAGCCGGGGAAGGGGAGAGCCAGGTGGCGCGATAAGGTCGAGACGAATCAAGGCTCGCTAAGATAAGCTCAAGCTAGTCATCCGGGTTAACGTCCCGCTTTGTTGTTATCACGCCCTATATAAGGACAGGACACGATGGATTTTGCCGTATGGCTGACGTACCTCGGTGTTATCACCGCTCTTATCCTGTTTCCGGGCCCTGTCGCCTTGCTTTGCATGCACCACGGGTTGCGTCACGGCCGGCGACGCGCCTTGGCGACGGTGGTGGGGGGAGCACTGGCATCGCTTGCCTTGATGGCGCTGTCGTCTCTGGGCCTGGGGGCGATTCTCGCGACATCGGAAACCGCCTTCGTCGTGTTGAAAGCGGTAGGTGCGGCCTACCTTGTCTATCTCGGCATCCAGGCGTGGCGTGCGCCCGCCGAGCCAATGGCATCGCCCGAAGCCAATATGGACGTTACGAGCGGCATTCGCTCCAGGCGGCGGCTATTCAGCAAGGGCTTCACCGTAGGGATCAGCAATCCCAAGGATCTGTTGTTCTTCGGCGCGCTCTTTCCCAGCTTCATCGACCTGGGGCAGCCGCAGTGGTCACAGTTCGTGATCCTCGCGCTGACGTGGCTCGCGGTCGATCTGGCGACGATGACCGCCTACGCCTCGGTAGGTTCGACGGTCAGCCGCTGGTTTGGTACGCCACGCCGCGTGCGCCTGTTCAACCGCACCACCGGTGGGCTTTTCATGGCAGCGGGTGGCGCCCTGGCCACTTCACACCGCTAAGCCTTCACGGAGATCAGGAATTTCATGGAATCGACAGCCCTGCACCGGCCCATAGCGGTCTTCGATGCCGGAATCGGCAGCTACGCCATCGTGGCGGAGATACAGCGGCGCTTACCCCGACAGGACGTGATCTACTTCGCGGATCGTGCCAGTTTTCCCTACGGGAGCAAGGCGCCCGACGAGCTGGCCCGGGTCATGGAGCGGACGTTGCGCTTTCTGGAGAGTTTCGATCCCTCGGCCATCGTCATCGCTTCCAACGCGCCATCGATCACCGTACTCGAATCGGTGCGCCCCCTGACGCGCTTGCCGGTCTTCGGTGTATTTCCACCCCTGGAGGCGGCGCTGGCAAGCTCGGTCAATCATGCGGTGGGCATCATGGGCGTCGAGTCGCTGGTCGAAAGCGAGATGCTGGAGAGCTTCGTGGCGTCTCATGACCTCGCTGGTGCCAGTGTCGAGCTGATTAACGCCTCAAGCATGGTGGAGCTGGTCGAAAGCGGGGCGTTTCTGTTCGACCCGCAAGGCACGCAGGCGAGCATCGACGACTTCGTGGATTCCCTCTTTCGGCGGAAGCCCGAGATCGACGTGCTGACACTGTCGAGCACGCACCTGCCATGGCTGAAGGCGTTTTTCGAGCGTGCGCGCCCTCAATGTCGGTTTCTGGACCCCGCCGAGAGTGTGGTGGCGAATCTTGGCTCCGGGACTGTGGGTACGGGGAGGATCAGGACGTTGGTCACGGAAGACGCGCGTTATTCGGTCAGCGATTTCCGGCGCATGCTGGATCGACTGGGCGTCGATCTCACGCTCGAGGTCGTCGAGGCGCCGCGGTGATGGGCTCTCTCATCGGTGACGTCAGATTGCCGGATTCGCTCGCCAGGTAGCTTGCTCGGCCGCAGGGTCGGGCCTGACGGGAGAAATCGATTTGGTGCCCCCATCAGGATTCGAACCTGAGACCTGTCCCTTAGGAGGGGACCGCTCTATCCAGCTGAGCTATGGGGGCGAGATCGGTAGGCAGTGACGGCCGCCGTGGAATGGAAGGTGCGTGCGTCTCTGGCGGCGCATAGTATAAGCGCCGGATTCGCCAAGATAAACCCGCGGTCGCCATTGCGCCGGGACGCTCCGCGTCGGCATTGGTACAATGCCGCCTTCCCGATTCGAGCCATCGCTATATCATGCCTTGTTCTAATGACACCGCCTCGCGCTCGCGGCACGGCAACGATATTCCCGTGGGACAGGACCGGATCTTCGACGGCCTGGCCGACAAGTTCGCCAACAGCCTCTATGCCACGGCGCGGGGCCAGATTCGTCTGGCGGTGCTCGACGACGTGCTGTCCCGCGCCCTGCCGCCGGAGGGTGGGCCGGCACTGGATGTCGGCGGTGGCCTTGGCCAGATGAGCGGCTGGCTGGCCGAGCGGGGCCATCGCGTCACCCTGGCGGAACCCTCGGCGGACATGCTGGCGGGGGCGCGGGCCAGCTTCGGCGGGCTGCCTGTCCAGACGCTGCAGGCGCCGATCCAGGCGTTGCCCGAGCTGGCGCCAGGGCCGTGGCCAGTGATCGTCTGTCATGCCGTGCTGGAGTGGCTGGCGCAGCCGCGCGAGGCGTTCTCCATCCTGAACGCGTTGCTGGCGCCGGGCGGCCGGCTCTCCTTGATGGTGTTCAACCGCGATGCGCTGCGTTTCTCCAACGTGGTCAAGGGCAATCTCGATAAGGCGCTGGAGGATCGATTGTCGGGCACCGGCCGGCGCCAACGCCTGACGCCGATCTCGCCGTTGACGCATGCCGATATCGAGCGCTGGTGTCGGGAGGAGGGGCTAGTGATCGAAAGCGTCGCCGGCATCCGGATTTTCCACGACTACCTGCGCGAGCGCTCACCGAGCGAGGCGCAACTCGAGACGATCATCGAGCTCGAGAAGCGTTACTGCCGGGTCGAGCCGCACTGGCGGCTGGGGCGCTACCTTCACTATCTGATTCGACGTGCCGACGGCACCGACCCCAAGGAGATGTCTTGATGGCGATGCAGTCCCCCGCCTGTCAGTTGCTGGCGCGCCAGGATGCCGATTATCGCGGCTGGCTGTGGGTCGCGCCGCCACGCGACGGCTGGCTGGAGTCAGGTGAAGGGCTGGTCTGGAGCGCGGACCTGGATGTTTGCTCGGCGTGGCAGCGGGCGGGGCGACCGGCCTACGACGCCTTGACGCCGCCACCCACCGAGGTGCCGGGGGCGGTGCTGTTCTGGCCCAAGAGTCACGCGTTGGGGGCATGGTGGTTGACGGCGCTGAATGCGGCGCTGCCAGCCGGCACGCCGCTGCAGATCGTGGGGGAGAACCAGGGAGGCATCAAGCGGGTTCCCAAGGTGCTGGCGGGCCTGGACCAGGCGTGTCGGAAACTGGATACGGCGCGCCGCTGCACGTTGTTCGCCACCCGCACGGCGGAAAACGCCGGCGACACCGAGTCCGTCTGGCGCACCTTGACGGTGGATGGCCTGACCCTGGCGACGCATCCGGGCGTCTTCGGCCATGGCAAGGTGGACGACGGCACCCGGCTGCTGATGGAGGCCTTGACCCGGTCGCCATTGCCGGCCACCGGCAAGTCAGCGATCAGGGCTCTGGACGTGGGGTGTGGCGACGGCATCCTGACGGCCTGGCTGGCCCGCGAGGGGTGCGAGGTCACGGCGGGAGACATCAACGCGTTCGCGGTCGAGGCGACCCGCCGAAGCCTGGCAGCCAACCGGCTGAGCGGCCGCGTCGTCCAGAGCGATGTCTACGACCAGATCGACGCCACCTTCGACGCCATTGTCAGCAACCCGCCGTTCCACCAGGAGCGCGCCATCGACTACGGACCCGCCGAGAGGTTGATCAAGGAGGCGCCGGCGCATCTCGTCGGCGGTGGCAGTCTGACCCTGGTCGCCAACGCCTTCCTGCCGTACCCGGAGTGGCTGCGGGCGGCCTTCGGCGATTTCGAGGTGCTGGCCGACGATCGGCGGTTCCGGGTTTATCGGGCGATCAAAGCCTGGCGCTAGTCTGCAGTTCCTTCATGGATTGCATGGCGCGCTGATTCGCCTCGCCGATGTTCGAGGGCTTGATGCCCAGCGATGTCAGGCGTGCCCAGGGAATCTCGTTCCACTCGCCGCTCTCCAGCCGAGTCGCGGTCTCCAGCAGCGTGCCCACCGGCCCATCGTGATGCAGCAGTGCCTCCGTGATCGAGGCGTGCAGCGGGAGCGATTCGACCAGCTCCTCAAGGGGGCGATTGAAAAAGGCTTCCAGATAGGAGAACAGCCCCGCGATGAAGGCCTTTTCGGCCAGGTCCGGGTTGCCGACCGCCAGTTCACGGCAGAGACAGGCGCGTGACAGTGCCAGTTGCTGCAGCGACTCCGGTTTGTCCTCCATCTCCGACAGCGCCAGCAACGTCGCCAGGCTGCGGATACGGTGGGTGCCGATCAGGGCTACGGCCTGACGCAGCGAGGTGATGTCGACCTGCCGCTGATACTGCGCCGTATTCACCAGCCGCAGCAGTCGCACGCCCAGGGTCGGGTCGCGCTCGATCGCCGTCGAGATTTCGCCCACGCTGACTTTCGGCTTGTTGAGCGTCGCGATGAGCTTGAGGGTGGCGAGGCGGTCGGTGGTGACCGCCGCGCCGTGAACGAGCTGGGGGCGAGCGAGGAAGTAGCCCTGGAACAGGTCGCAGCCGGCCCGCTGGCAGCGTCTGAGATCCTCCTCCGTCTCCAGTTTTTCCGCCAGGATCTTGAGCGTTGGATAGTGCCGGCGTAACTGCTGGACGATGTGATCGAACCCTGCCTCGCTGTAGTGCGGGTATTCGAGTTTGACGATATCCACGAGTGGCAGGCAGGGATGGGTGGCATCGGTCTCGGCATAGTCGTCCAGCGCGAGCGTGAACCCCCGCTGCCGCAGCGCTTCCAACTGGGCGCGGATAGCGTCATCGAACGGGATGTCTTCCAGCAGCTCCACGACCAGTCGGGAAGCGTCGAACGGCAGGTCGTCGCTGAGCGTTTCGGAGGTGAAGTTCACGTACAGCGGTTTGCCCTGGCTGACCGTGTTCAGATCGCCCTGGGTGAAGGCATTCAGCAAGACGGTGCTGGTCGCCCGGTTGCCATCGAATGGCATCGGCATCGGGCCGCCATCGGTGGGGCGGAACAGCAGCTCGAATGCGACGATATCCAGAGAGGCGTCGAAAATCGGCTGCCGCGCGAACAGGACCGCCGGTGCTGGGTGGTCGGAGGCCTCCTGCATGGGCTGTCCTCGGTGGGTATCGTTCATCTCGATTCGTCGACGCCGCTGCTTACGAGTTTGTCTATCGACCGTTACGCCGCTTTCTGAATCTCCGCCGATTCATTCAAAGGTCTTGCAGGCCTTCACTGGCGATCGCCGTCCGTATAGCGAATATCGGTGACGATATAGTGGGTCTCGCCGCCGGGTGCAGCGACCGTGACGTCGTCGTCCAGCGCTTTTCCCAGTAGCGCCCGGGCCAGGGGGGCATCGACGCTGATCCAGTGCTTGCCGGTGTCGGTTTCGTCATGGCCGACCAGGCGCACGCAAAGCGCCTCCCCGTTATCGTCTTCCAGCGTGACATAGGCGCCGAAATAGACCTTTCCCGTATCCGCCGGCAAGCGGTCGACGACCTGCAGCTCGTCCAGGCGCTTGCGGAGATAGCGGATTCGCGCGATGACCCGGTTGAGCTCCTTCTTGTTGTAGGTGTAGTCCGCATTTTCGCTGCGGTCACCCAGCGCGGCGGCTTCACCGACCTTGGTCGATAATTGCGGTCGCTTGACGCGGGAGAGATGATCGTGAATGCCCTGGAGCCGGTCGAAACCCTGTGGCGTGATCAGATTGCTTTTCTTCTCCTGGCGCGGATCCTTCTTGGGATCGCGCCAGCGAGTCATGTTCCGTCCTTGCATCGAGGTGGCGTCTCCAACGGCCTGAGGATGGCGGTAGCCTAACGCGAATGCCACGGCGCCGGCCATTGACGCCCTACTCGAGCGACTCCAGCAACGCCCCCAGCCCGCCCGGCGCCCGGCCTTTCCGGCGGGAACTCGTCTTGACCCGCATCTCCTGCAACCAGTCGACAGTGAATCCCCGTTGTCGGAGCGCCTCCACCAGCGCGACATCCTCGTCGGCGGTCAATGGCGAAAAGCCCCCCACCGCGAGATAGGCAGCGACACTCACACCGAGATTGGCGCCGTGGATATGTCTTCCGGCCGTCACGGATCGACGGTGGGAGAGGTAGCGCCGGCGAAGTTCCGTCGAGAGCGTCGCCCAATCGAGCAGATGGACACTGCCGCACACCACATCGGCGGCACTGGCGATCTGGCGCGCCAGCCAGTCGGCCTCGACGACCGTGTCGGCGTCGGTGAAGGCCAGCCATCTTGCGCCCTGGTCGATCGCCCAGCTCGCCCCGTGATGTCTGGCTCGGCCGACATTGGTAAAGGCGACCTCGAGCCGCGCGACGCCAGCCTGGCGGGCGATCGCCGCTGAGCCATCCCGGCAGGCGTCCAGCACGATCACGATTCGGACGGGTTCGGACTGCAAGGCCGGGTGCGCGGCAGCGACCTGCAGCGAAGCGATACAGGCGCCGAGCGTTTCCTCCTCGTCATGGGCGGGTACCACGATACCGATCAAGGTGCGGGACTCCGCGGCACCGGGTGTCTCCTGGTTGTCGCCAGCGTCATCGCGATTCTCCCGTCGGCACGGCCTCGGATGCCTCTCCGGACCACAGCTCGATTCGAAAGTCCGGCTCGACCAGGCTCGATATCGCGGTCAGCCCCAGTTGCTCGTGCAGACACTCATGCACGGCATCGCCGGAGCGGTAGCCGTCGGCCAGGGGGTGGCGCCAGTGGCAGGCGATGAAATCGCCGGCGGGTGCCAGCGCTCGCTGTAGCGACTGTAGCGTGGCCCCCAATGCTGTCTCGTCCAGGTAGTAACCTATCTCGCTGAAAACGATCAGGTCGAAGGTGGCCAAGGGCAGGGCAGTGGGGAGCTCGCGTCGTTCGAAGCGTACATGGTCGAGATGCCCAAGCCGCTTTCTGGCGCGGGCCACGGCGCTGGCGCTGGCATCCCAGCCGGTGAAGCTGTCGCAGCGCCGGGCCAGCGCCGCGCTCAGCGCGCCTACCGAACAGCCGGGCTCGAAGCCGTGGAGGTAGCGCTCCCGGCGCAGCATGGCGAGGGTCAAGGCGCGCTTGCGGGCTTCGTACCAGCGTGTGTCGCACCCCCACGGGTCGGGAGAGCCGGCATGGAGCCGCTCGAAATGGGCCATCAACGAGGCTTCGCTCATGTCAGCACCACCTCGTGGTCCTGCATGAGACGAGCAAGCGTGGGCGACGACAGAACGGCGGGCCGGCCCGTCGACGGGTCGGGCTCGCACTGGCTGGCATGTTCGGTCATCGCCGCTCGCTTGCGCGCGAGTTGATCGTGATCGACGGTAACGCGCCGGGCCCGGTGCCAGGGGACGCGAATGTCCTCGGGCTTGGCCCAGTGCCACATCCAGATCGGTAGTTCGACCAGCGCCAGCCGGTGGTCGTCGGCGAGCTGAGCGCAGACGCGCCCCGTAGCCTCATGGTCCGGGTGGCCGTCACCTCGCCAGGTGGTGACGAGCACGTCGTCGGGCCGCAGGAGCCGGTGCAGGCGATAGGCCAATTCATGGGCCTCCTCGCCGACCCGGGTGTCGGTGAGATGCAGCCGGATGACGTCCACCCCCTCCAGGCCGAGCCGCGACAACGCCCGCCGGCTCTCCTCCGGGCGTATCCGTCCCAACCGCTCCGGCGGCCAGGCGGAAGAGCCGGGGTGGCTGCCGGTTCCCTCCGTGACCGACACGATCAACAGCTCGCGACCCAGTGCCGACCACTGCTGCAGCAGCGCGCCGCAGCCGAGAATCTCGTCGTCGGGATGAGGGGCAACGACCACGGCGCGGGAGCCGGCGGGCACTAGCGTCCCGGCGTCGACCGCGGGAAGCGCCGAGAGACCTTGCCATTGCCGCCACTCGGCGAGCGGCGTGCCCGCGCCGACGATTCGGCGATCATCGGCGGCCGTGGCCGCTTCGGACTCCGTGGCTTCGTGATTCATGACATCAATCTCCATCCATGGTGAGGGGATTCGTCACTGGGGAGCGGCGCCTTGTCGTCCTGGCGCCGCTGCAGCAAGTCGCGACCTATCGACTCGAGATCCCGCTCCGCGTGGGTCTGGCGCACGAAGACCGGCAGGTCCGCCATCATCCGGGAGAAGGCCGCATCGCGACAGTAGGGGGCGGCGCCCAGTGCACGCCCGGCGTGCTCGATGATCGTGGCGACCATGTCGTCGATCGCGGCCCTGACCGATAGCGCGAGAAACTGGGCGTTCTCTGCCGGGTGAGCATCGATCCAGGCGGCAGCCTCGCGCAGTCTCGCGGCGCCGTTACGCAGGGCGAGATCCACCATGCCGAGATGGGCCAGGCGATGGGGGTCGCCCGGGGTGGCCCCGGCCAGCAGGGTCTCACCGATCCGTTGCGCACCGCCCCACCAGCACGCCGCAACGCCGATACCGCCCTGCCAGAAGCCGGGGCGTCGAAGATAGGCTTCGGGATCGCCGACCAGGGTGGCCTCGACGTTCTCGAACTCGACCTCGACGCTGACAGTCGCGGCCATGCCGACCGCCGCCCAGCCACGCGTCGTCACCTGAACACCGGGCTGGGACAGGTCCACGGCGGCGAGACAGGGGATTTCCTCGAACCAGGCAGTTACCAGCGCATGGGTCACGGCATGCGCCCCGGAACACCACGCCTTGGTCCCGTCGAGAACGACGTCGTCGCCATCGACCAGCGCTCCCGATCGTTCGGAGGCGGGCCTCAGCGTCAGGCGGGCGAAAGGCGGCTCCGCCGCCCAGACGCCCCAGCGTGCCGTGGCGGGATAGCGGCTGGGTTGGGATATCTCGGCGAGAATCGCCAAGGCGTCGGTATGGCCCTCGAACAGCTTGGCCAGGCCGAGATCGAGCGCGGCGATATCCGATAGACGTTGCCATCGGGCAAGCGTTCTTCCCTGCGCGGGGAGATCGATCTGGTCGAGTCGCGATGCCACGAGTTGCCGCAGACGTTGCGCCAGCGATTCGGGGTCGGCGGCGGGATGAGGCCAATCGGCGGCCAGCCGGTGCAGTGACGCGGCAATCTCGGAAGCCGAGAGGCAGGGGGGGAGCGACTCCATGACATCTGTCACGACGATCTACCTCGCCAGGCGGCACGTCGGTGCCTATCACCCCTGAGCGTAGACGTTATTCAGTTTTCGGCAGCCATTTCGAGGTCCAGGCCCAGAGCCTGCGACTAAAACCCTATAGTGGTGAATTCAAACGCTCGTTAGATTGCAACGACGGCTCGTTCAGGAGTGGCACCGATGGCTCTTTCAGGTATTGCGGCAGTGCAACGACAATGGCGGCAGCGTTTTCCCTCTTACCGCTTCTGGCGCCGGCCGGTGCTGCGGATCGGCGTGGTGGTGGGGCTCCTGTTCGCGGCGGCGACCGCCGTGGCGCAGACGCCGGATGCGACCCTGTTCTCCCTCATGCAGCGGTGGGGCAACGTCGAGTACCAGATGCAGGGCGGCGCCCGCATGAAGGCGTTCGCAGACCTGGCCGACGAGGCCGATGCACTGGCCAGGAATCAGCCGGACAACGCCCATGTGCTGACGGCCCAGGGGGTCGTGCTGGCGTCCTACGCCAAGGCGAAGGGCGGCCTGGGGGCGCTGGACCTGGCCAAGCGGGCGCGCACGGCGCTGGAAAAGGCGATCGCCATCGATCCCCAGGGCGAGAACGGCTCGGCCTACGTGACATTGGGTGCGCTCTACCAGCACGCGCCGGGCTGGCCGATCGCGTTCGGCGATTCGGACAAGGCCGGGGAGCTGCTGCGAAAGGCGGTGGATATCCGGCCCGACGGCATCGATACCAACTTCTACTATGCCCAATATCTGGAAGATGAAGGCGAGCATGCCCAGGCCCTCGATTACGCCCAGCGGGCGGTGGCGGGGCAGGCGCGGGCGGATCGCAGCTCCGACGAAGCACTGCGCCAGCAGGCCGAGCGCTGGCTCGCCGAGCATCGGTAAGCCAGTACCGCCAGCGCCGTTGCACGGCGCTGGCAAGCGTCAGTAGAGTTTCGCTTTCAGCAGTGGCTTGAGCAGGTAGTCCAGCACGCTGCGCTCGCCGGTCTGGATATCGACCTGGGCGATCATGCCGGGGATGATCGGCAGCTCCTTGCCATGGTGCGTCAACGAGCCGCCGTCGGTGCGGATGTAGACCTTGTAGTAGGATTCCGTGCCCCGTGGCGTCTCCTCCTCTATGGTATCCGCGCTGATCTGCTCGACCGTGCCTTCGAGATCGCCGTAGATCGTGTAATCGTAGGCGGTGATCTTGACGCTGGCAGGCATGCCGGGCGCCAGGAACGCAACGTCCTGCGGCTTGATCTTGGCCTCGAGCAGCAGCTGGTCCTCCAGCGGAATCACTTCCATGATGGTCTCGCCCGGGGGCACCACGCCGCCCCGGGTGGTGTAGTTGATCGCGTTGACCCGGCCATGCACCGGCGAGTGAAGCTCGGTACGCTGGTACTGATCCTGGCGCTGCACCAGTACCTGCTCCAGCGACGACAGCTCGCCTTTCTTGTCCGTCAGTTCGGTGTAGGCGTCCTGCACGTAGCTGTTCTGGATCTCGGCGCGCTTGCCACGCAGCGAGGCGATGTCCTGCTGCAGCTGCAGCGCCTCCATCTGGCTGACGGCCTTGCGCTCGACCAGCGGCTGGATCAGGTTCAGTCGTCGGCTGGCCATCTGGATCTCGTGGTCCAGCGAGTCGGTGGCCTCGCGCAGCTTTTCCCGGCGGGCGTGGAACAGCTCGCGCTCGGAGCGGGCCAGCGAGCTCTGGGCGTCGACATCCGCCGGGAAGTCGATGCTATCCGCCTCGAGCACCTCGGCCTGCAGCCTGGCGATGGCGGCTTTCAGCGCCTGGACCTGGTTTTCCGTCTCCTGGTAGGCACTGCGGAAGCGCGTGCCGCTGAGCTTGACCAGCAACTGGCCCTTGTCGACGATATCGCCTTCGCGCACCTTGATCTCATCGATGATCCCGCCTTCCAGACTCTGGATCGACTGGATGCGGCTGACCGGAATCACGCGGCCCTGGCCGTGGGTCACCACGGCGATGTGCGCCCAGGCGGACCAGCCGATGAAACTGAGCAGGCAGACGAGGACGGCCCACACCACGGGGCGGGCGAGCGGATGGCGGAGGTTGGCCCGCGGGTCGCCAAGCTGGCGCTGCAGCTCCTGGTCGCTGAGTGTGGTAGCCATCTAGCGTCCCTCCCTCGGGCTTGGGTTGCCGGAAGCGACCCGATTGCCCTGCACGACCTGATCGAGGTTGCCCTGCATCGCCAGCTTGCCCTCGCGCAGGACGATGGCGCGCTCGGTGAGGTCCAGCAGCGGCTTCTTGTGAGTCGAGACGATCAGCGTGCGACCTTCCATCCACCGTTTGAGGAAGGCCACGGCGCGTTTTTCGTTGTTCTGGTCGAAGGCGGCCGTGGGCTCGTCCATCAGTACGATGCGGGGATCCTGCAGCACCAGCCGGGCGAGGCCGATGGCCTGACGCTGCCCGCCGGAGACGCTGCCGCTGGAGGCGATCGGCAACTCCAGCCCTTGGGGATGACTGCGCACGAATCGGCCCAGGCCGACGCCGTCCAGCGCCTGGAAGATCTCCTCGTCCTCGTAGGCCGCGCCATCCAGGGTCAGATTGTCCCGCAGGGTGCCGTAGAACAGCGCGATATCCTGAGGGAGATAGCCGATCGCCTGGCGCCGGTCGGCGGATTCGATCTGGGTGATATTGATGTCGTCGAGCATCACGCGGCCGGCGGTGGGCTCGACGAAACCGGAAAGCAGTCGCAGCAGGGTCGATTTCCCGGCACCGTTGCCGCCCAGCAGCGCGATCCGCGAGCCCGCCTCGATCGTCAGTTCGTCGAGCTGCAGCGCGGCTGGCCCTTCTTCCTGATGGCGGACCACGACCTCTTCCAGGCGATAGTCGCCGTGCAGCCGGGGCTTGCGGACTTTCTGGCCGGTGCCGCTTTCGTTGGGGGCCTGCATCAGTTCGTCCAACCCCTCGACCGCCGCCTTGACGTGCTGCCAGCGGGCGAGCAGGGCGCTGGTCTGGCCCATCGGGGCGATGGCCCGCGAGCCGAGGATGGAGCAGGCGATCAGCGCGCCGATGGTCATGTCGCCGGCGCTGATGCGGTAGACGCCGACGATGACGATGCCGACGTACCCCAGTTGCTGCAACAGGGAGGCCGAATGCGTCAGCATGCTGGTGACGGCTCTCAGCCGGATCGAGGCGTTGGAGAGCTGCGCCGAGAGCGACTCCCACAGCGCCAGGTTTCTGCCCTCGGCCCGCGTCGCCTTGACGGTCTCGAGCTGGTCCAGCGACTCCAGCAGCACGCCGTTCTTGACCGCGCCCTCGCGCAGGTTCTCCCGGGCCAGCCTGGCCAGATAGCGCTGCAGCAGCAGCCCGGGGAGGATCATGCCGGCGATGGCGGCCACCGGCACCCATGCCACCGGGCCGCCGATCCAGGCGATGATCAGCACGAACAGCGCCACGAAGGGCAGGTCGCTGATGGCGCCGGCGGTGGCGGAAGTGAAGAACTCGCGGACCGATTCGAATTCTCGCACCTGGCTGGTGAAGGCACCGGTGGAGGAGGGCTTGGCGTTGAGGCGCAGGCGAACCGCCTGCTCGAAGAGTTTCGACGAGAGTTCGAGATCCAGGCGCTTGCCGATCACCTCCAGCAGGTGTGCCCTTAGCCCCTTGAGCAGGAACTCCAGCAGTACCGCCAGCGCCACGCCGCTGGCCAGCACCCACAGCGTATCGAAGGCGGCGTTGGGAACGACACGGTCGTAGACCTGCATCGCGAACAGGGCAGTGGATATCGCCAGGACATTGGCGGCCAGGGCGGCGACGCCGACTTCGGCATAGGCGGGCCAGCAAGCTCTCAACGGCTCCTTCAACCAGTGCTTGTGGGGCGCCTGGGCGAAGTTGCCGGCGCGGTCGTCGCTGCGGGCGGCCGGCCGCGCGAAGATCGCCGTGCCGCTGTAGAGAGCGTCCAGGGCTTCCGGTGTCATCGTCTCCTCGCCGCCGTCGGCTTCGGGGAGGGCGATGCGGGCTTCCTCGCCGTCCAGCGATTCCAGCAGTGCCGTATCGCCGCTCTTGAGAATCAGCAGCGCCGGCAGCAATCGCGGCGAGATATCCTTCAGCGAGCGTCGGCTCACGCGGGCGCTGACCCCGGCTCGGCGCAGGGCGCGGGAGACTTCCCTCAGCGGCAGCCGTCCCTGCTCCAACGGTAGCCCGTCGCCGAGCTCCGACATGGAAGTGGGGCGGCCCAGGCGGCGGCACAGCAGTACCATGCCCTCCCGCAGCGGGTCGCTGCTCTCGTCGATCGGGTCCGTGAAGCGTTGGGAGGAGGAAAGGCTCATGGGATGTCATCTCCCAGGCGGCCCGTGATCAACGGATTGATCAATCCCAGTTGCGAAGCGGCGCGATACTGGATGCGCTTCTGCTGACTCTCCAGGTCGATCAGCTGGCGGCGAGCCGAGAACGCTTCCTGCCGGATCGTCAGCAGATCGTTGACGTCGCGCAATCCCACGGAGAACTGGTCGTCGTAGAGATCGCCCACGGACCGGGCTTCCTCGACCTGGTCGGTCAGCGCCTGCTGGCGCTGGCGGTAGACTTCGGCATTCTCGATCAAGGTCAGTACGCTGCGGCGGATTTCGCGGCGCTGGCTGTCAACGCGGTAACGGGCGGCCTCGAGTCGTTGCCGGGCGGCGTCCGGACGCTGGAAGTTGGCCAGCCCCTGTAGCGTGTCCATTCGCAGGCGCAGCCCGATCACCGAGTCGTTCTGCAGTTCTCCCCCGATCTGGCGCCGCTCCAGCGAGCCTTCGAGATTGAGCTGCGGTTTGAGTGACGCCTGGGTCTCGTCCAGGTCGGCCTGTGCCTGTTCGGCGGCCGCCACTGCCTGCCGGTAGGCCGGCGCCGCCACGATCCACTCTTCCAGCCTCGCGTCATCCAGGCGGTCGGTGAGGGTCTCCGGATCGGGCGTATCCAGCGCGTCCGGGGAGACCCCGACCAGCACTCGGAACTGCTGACGGGCATCGTTCAGCGACCCGCGTTCCGTGGCCAGATCGCCGCGGGCCTGGGCCAGGTCCAGTGCCACGCGCCCCTGCTCGCTGCTGTCGGTATAGCCGGTGCTGCCGCGATCCCGGGTCAGGCTGCGCAGCGTCTCGAGCTCATCGACATAGCGCTGGGTCACTTCCAGCCGACGCCTGGCGGCCAGGATGTCCAGGTAGGCTTCGGCGATATCGAGCGCGGCCTCCTCCTCGGCTACGCCGAGCGCCCGCCAAGCCTCGCGCTCCGCGGCGCTGGCGCTGGCAACCTGGCTGTCGATGCGGCCCCAGTCGTAGAGCATCTGACGGGCCGAGGCCTCGTAGCCGAACTCGCTGAAGGGGAACTCTTCCGGACCCGCCGAGAGGTCGACGGTGGGGAAGTAGCCCCACTCGGCGATATCCACCTCGGTACCGGCGGCGCTGGCATCGGCGATCGCCGCGCGGACCGTCGGGTTGATTGCCAGCCCCCGACGCACGGCGTCCTCGAGCGACAGCGGCCCGGAGCGCGAGGTGGAGCGAGGCCGACTGTCGGTATCGGTGGGCCTGATCGCCGATGTCGTCGAGGGCGACCAGGGTTCGGTCGGCAGCGTCGCATTGATCCTCGGGACGACCTTGGGCGCCCCATGGCCGGTGGCCTCGTGGTCCACGGCACTCCACCAGTCGGCTTCCTGACCCTTCGCCAGGGTCGGCGCTAGACAGACGACGATTGCCAGCATGCGTATAGACCACCTTTCTGCGTGTTGGGATAAGTCGTCGATGACCGTTTTTCCTTCTGACTGCGATATTCCTCTGCTGGCGACATCACGTCGCCAGCGTTGTTGTCGATGGTGGCCGACGACGCGGCCCACAGGGCACGGCGGCGTCTGGCCATCGCTCAGGTTTCGACCTGGACGGTATCCTGCTCGACCTGGATGGTGGTATCTCCGAAGGTGTACTGGTCATAGGCGGTACCGCCCAGCGTGATGGCGCCGTCGGCTGTCGCCCCTTGGATATTGAGCGTGTCCTGTTCGTCGCCGGTGACCTGCAGCACGTTGTCGTCATCGGTCATGGCGTCGACGACTTCGGCACTCAACGTTGCGGTGCTGGCCTCGTCGCCACTGCCCAGGTCCAGCCGCTCGATATTGGTGATGGGGCCGAGGTCGCCGTTGACCATGTCGAGGTCGATGCCACCGTCGAGTAGCAGGGTGTCGAACCCGTCGCCACCGTCGATCGAGGCGAAGCCGTTACCACTGGTCACGATCAGGTCGTCTCCGGCGCCCGCGTTGAAGGTGTCGGCACCGTTGCCGTCGATCAGCAGGTCGTTACCGGCGCCACCGTTAAGGGTGTCGTCTCCCGCGCCGCCGCGCAGCAGGTCATTGCCATCACCGCCGTTGAGGGTGTCGTTGCCCTCGTAGCCGTAGAGGCGCTGGCTGCCGGCGCCACCATCGAGCGTCTCGTTGGCGCTGGTGCCCTCGACGATGTTGTCGTTGTTGCCCAGCAGCGTGCTCAGGGCGTCCAGGTTGGCCAACTCACCGAGCGAGTCCGTGGCGGTTCGGCCGTCGCTGTCGGTGGCGGTAATGCTGGTCGAATTGAGCAGCGAGAGTTGGAGATCGGCGTTGAGCCCCAGCAAGCCGTCGGTATCGGCGAACGCCACGGTGGCCAGCAGTTCGTTGATCGCCAGATTGTCGATCGTGCCGCCATCCGCGGCGGTGATGGTGACGCTGGCGGAGGGTGCGACCAGACCGAGCAGCCCGGGGTCGTTGTCGAAGGACAGATTCAACCCCAGTTCGTCGGCCATCTGCTGGGAGGCGGTGAACTCGAGAGCGGTCAGGTTGAGGCTGAGCAGCGGCTGGTAGGCCACCGTCACCGACTGCAGGTTGCCATCCGCATCCGCGGCGAAGAGATCCTGGTCACCGAAACTGATCAGGCCCAGCAAGTCCACGCCGGCGATGCCGAGCAGCGAGGAGGAGTTGGCCTGGACGATGGGAGCGACATTATCGGGATCGGGTGTCGGCGGTGTCTGGCCGGTGCTGTCGAACTCGACACTGGTGCCGGCGGTATCGCCATCGCCGTCGGAGATCACTGCGTCGACACCAGTCGAGACGCTGCCCGAGAGGTCGGTATCGGCCGAGGCGTCATCGACGATCAGATTGCCGTTGGCCAGCAGCGTCTCGATGATCGCGAGATCGCTTGCGCCGCTGGCGGTCAAATCGACGCCCTGCAGCGTGATGATCTGATCCGCTGCCGCTTCCTTGGCGGCGGCATCGGTCAATCCCTGGAACGCGCCGGCGCTGCTGACATAGACCAGCGTGGCAGTACCGACCAGCGCGAAGTGCAGGTAGTTGGTCAGGTTGCCGGCATTCCTGCCGACTTTTCCCTCACCTTGGAGCAGGCTGCCAAGATCGAGAATGTCTCCTCCAGAAGAGACGCGGCTGGCGTTGAAATCGGTCACGGTGTCGTTGGCGGGTGCGCCGACGCTGCCCTGATGGCCATCTTCCCAGCGGAAGACATCATTGCCGGTGCCGCCGGTCAGGGTATCGTTGCCGGCTCCCCCGATCAGGATATCGTTGCCACTACCCCCGTTTAGCGTGTCATTGCCGGCACCACCGCGAAGCAGGTCGTTACCCTCGCCGCCGTTGAGCGTATCGTTGCCGCCGTAGCCGTAAAGACGGTCGTTACCGGTGGTGCCGTTCAGGGCATTGGCGTTGGCATTACCCTGGACCAGGTAGGTGGGGACATTGCTTTGCAGCAACCCGAGGCTGAGAAGGTCGCTGTTGGAGGTGCTGGTGGTATTGCCTTGTGCATCCGTTGCGGAGATCGACACCGTCGATCCCAGGCCGATATTAGCCAGGCCGGAACTGAAGTAGACCGATCCCAGAAACTCGTTGAGCGCCTGATTGTCGATGGTGCCGCCGTCGCTGGCGCTCACCGTGATCGAGGCGTCGAAATCCAGTAGCGCGAGATTGTCGACGCTGTAGGTCAGCCCCAACTCGTTGGCCAGTGCCTGGGAGGCCCTGAACCCGGCGCCAACGCTAATGCTGAGGGCCGTCAACGAGACAGTGACCGAGGTGATGTCGTTATTGGCATCGGTGGCGGCGAACGCTTGCTGGTCGCTGAAGTCGGCGAGTCCCAGCGCCTCGACCCCTACCAGCCCCAGCAGACTATCGTCTGCGCCCAGGGCGACCACCGGTGCCGCTTCCGGCTCCGGATCCAGCAGGTTGGCGCCGGACGCGTCGTAGTCGTAGCTGCCGTCCTGCAGATTGACGGTCAAGGTCTCGCCCTTGACGGTCTGGATCGTCAACTCTCCGGAGCCGCTGTCGTAGTCGCCATCCTCGAACGGGACGACCAGCTCGGAACTGCCGGTCGTGGAAACGCTGCCGGTCTCCGGATCGTAGCTGAAGGTGTAGCCGTCGATGGTGAGTTCGGAGACGTAGCCGCCATCGGCACCGTAGCTCTCGACGAAGCTGCCCGTCGCCGTTGTGGAGTCGGTATCGATCTCGAAGAATGCCGGCTGCGCGGCGACGGGGACATCGTCGGTCAGGTTGACGGTTAGTTCGCCGCTGCTCTCGTTACCCAGTTGATCGCTGGCGGTGACATCGAATCCCAGCGCCAGGATGTCGGCGCCAGCCAGCGGATGATCGAGCGCCTGCGACTGGGTGTAGGTGTAGGCTCCGGTCGTGCTGACGGTCAGCGTGGCCACGGTCGTGCCATTCGCCGTCCCGTTCAGGGTGTAGACCCCCTCGCTGAAGCTGCCGCTCCAGTCGACGGTTTCACCTCCGGCGGTGATGCCCGCCGGGCCGCCGACAGTAATGGATTCGACCCCACTGCCGCTGTCGTCGATCGTCATGGTACCGGAGACCGTGACAGTGGCCGCTCCATCCAGGCCTGCTTCGCTGATATTGGCCGCGGCGTCGTCAACGGCTGGCGCGGTCTGATCCAGCGTGACGCTGTCACCGTCGACCGTAGCGGTATTGCCAGCCGTGTCGGTGATCTCCAGCGAGCTGGTGATCTCGCCATCGGCGAGCCCGGAGAGATCGACCGTGAACGTGCCATCGGCAGCGACATCGGCTGTGGCGGTATCGCCATTGACGTCGGTGAAGGTGGCGACCGCCGTGGCGTCGTCATCCAGGCCGCTGACGGTGTAGCTGGCCGTACCGGCTTCGTCGGTGCTGACCAGACCATCGTCATCATTGCTGGTCAGTGTCGCCAGCGGCGCGGCATCGGCGGTGGTATCCAGCGTTGCAGTGTCGGAGACCGTACCATCGTTGCCGGCGGCATCGGTGACCGTGAGAGTCGCGGTCAGTTCTCCGTCTGCCAGACCGGATAGGTCGGCGACGTAGGAGAACGATCCATCGGTGACATCAATGTCGATGCCTTCGACCACCACGGGCTCGCCGCCATTGGCGCTGGTGATGGTCAGCGTACTGATCGATGCACCGTCCTCGACCTGACCGGTGATGGTGACGCCATCGGCATCGGCCGCATTGTAGATGCCGTCATCGTCGACGAAGGTCACGCTGTTGATGCCATCGCCGTCACCTGGCGCGGTGACATCCAGCGTCACGCTATCGCCGGTCACCGTTGCCGTGTTGCCGGCCCCGTCGGTGATCGCCAGCGAACTGGTGATCTCGCCATCGGCCAGGCCGGAGAGGTCGACGGTGTAATCGCCGTTGGCATCGATCGTCGCGGTGACGGTATCGCCGTTGACGTCGGTGAAGGTGGCGACCGCTGTGGCGTCGTCATCCAGTCCGCTGACGGTATAGCTGGTCGTGCCGGCCTCGTCGGCATTGATCAGGCCATCGTCATCATTGCTGGCCAGGCTGGCCAGCGGCGCCGCATCGGCGGTGGTATCCAGCGTCACGCTATCGCCGGTTACCGTTGCCGTGTTGCCGGCCCCGTCGGTGATCGCCAGCGAACTGGTGATCTCGCCATCGGCCAGACCGGAGAGGTCGACAGTATAGTCGCCGTCGGCATCGATCGTCGCGGTGACGGTATCGCCGTTGACGTCGGTGAAGGTCGCCACGGCGGTGGCGTCGTCATCCAGGCCGCTGACCGTGTAGCTGGTCGTGCCGGCCTCGTCGGCATTGATCAGGCCATCGTCATCATTGCTGGCCAGGCTGGCCAGCGGCGCAGCGTCAGCGGTGGTGTCCAGCGTCACGCTATCGCCGGTTACCGTTGCCGTGTTGCCGGCCCCGTCGGTGATCGCCAGCGAACTGGTGATCTCGCCATCGGCCAGGCCGGAGAGGTCGACGGTGTAGTCGCCGTCGGCATCGATCGTTGCGGTGACGGTATCGCCATTAACGTCGGTGAAGGTCGCCACGGCGGTGGCGTCGTCATCCAGGCCGCTAACCGTGTAGCTGGTCGTGCCGGCTTCGTCGGCGTTGATTAGGCCATCGTCATCATTGCTGATCAGTGCCGCGGTCGGCGCGGCGTCGGCGGTGGTATCCAGCGTCACGCTATCGCCGGTTACCGTTGCCGTGTTGCCGGCCCCGTCGGTGATCGCCAGCGAACTGGTGATCTCGCCATCGGCCAGACCGGAGAGGTCGACGGTATAGTCGCCGTCGGCATCGATCGTCGCGGTGACGGTATCGCCGTTGACGTCGGTGAAGGTCGCCACGGCGGTGGCATCGTCATCCAGGCCGCTGACCGTGTAGCTGGTCGTGCCGGCTTCGTCGGCATTGACCAGGCCGTCGTCATCATTGCTGGTCAGTGCCGCGGTCGGCGCGGCGTCGGCGGTGGTATCCAGCGTCACGCTATCGCCGGTCACCGTTGCCGTGTTGCCGGCCCCGTCGGTAATCGCCAGCGAGCTGGTGATCTCCCCATCGGCCAGCCCGGAGAGGTCGACCGTGAACGTGCCATCCGCCGCGACATCGGCGGTGGCGGTATCGCCATTGACGTCGGTGAAGGTGGCGACCGCCGTGGCATCGTCATCCAGGCCGCTGACCGTGTAGCTGGCCGTGCCGGCTTCGTCGGCGTTGACCAGGCCATCGCCATCGTTGCTGGTCAGGGTGGCCAGCGGCGCCACATCGGCGGTGGTGTCGAGAGTGACCGACTCCCCATCGATAGTGGCGGTGTTGCCGGCGTTATCGGAGATCGCCAGCGAACTGGTGATCTCCCCATCGGCCAGCCCGGAGAGGTCGACGGTGTAGTCGCCGTCGGCATCGATCGTCGCGGTGACGGTATTGCCGTTGACGTCGGTGAAGGTCGCCACGGCGGTGGCGTCGGGGTCGAGCCCACTGACGGTGTAGCTGGCCGTGCCGGCCTCGTCGGCATTGATCAGGCCATCGTCATCATTGCTGGTCAGTGCCGCCGTCGGCGCCGCATCGGCGGTGGTATCCAGCGTCACGCTATCGCCGGTCACCGTTGCCGTGTTGCCGGCCCCGTCGGTGATCGCCAGCGAGCTGGTGATCTCGCCATCGGCCAGCCCGGAGAGGTCGACGGTGTAGTCGCCGTCGGCATCGATCGTCGCGGTGACGGTATCGCCGTTGACGTCGGTGAAGGTCGCCACGGCGGTGGCGTCGTCATCTAGGCCGCTGACCGTGTAGCTGGCCGTGCCGGCCTCGTCGGCATTGACCAGGCCGTCCTCATCATTGCTGATCAGAGTGGCCAGCGGCGCGGCATCGGCGGTGGTATCGAGAGTGACCGACTCCCCATCGATAGTGGCGGTGTTGCCGGCCCCGTCGGTAATTGCCAGCGAACTGGTGATCTCGCCATCGGCCAGACCGGAGAGGTCGACGGTGTAGTCGCCGTCGGCATCGATCGTTGCGGTGACGGTATCGCCGTTGACGTCGGTGAAGGTGGCGACCGCTGTAGCGTCGTCATCCAGACCGCTGACCGTGTAGCTGGTCGTGCCGGCTTCGTCGGCATTGACCAGGCCATCGCCATCGTTGCTGGTCAGGGTGGCCAGCGGTGCGGCGTCGGCAGTGGTATCGAGAGTGACCGACTCCCCATCGATAGTAGCGGTGTTGCCGGCCCCGTCGGTGATCGCCAGCGAGCTGGTGATCTCGCCATCGGCCAGACCGGAGAGGTCGACGGTGTAGTCGCCGTTGGCATCGATCGTTGCGGTGACGCTGTCGCCATTGACGTCGGTGAAGGTGGCGACCGCCGTGGCATCGGGATCGATCCCACTGACGGTGTAGCTGGCCATGCCGGCTTCGTCGGCGTTGACCAGGCCATCGCCATCGTTGCTGGTCAGGCTGGCCAGCGGGGCGGCGTCAGCGGTGGTATCGAGAGTGACCGACTCCCCATCGATAGTGGCGGTGTTGCCGGCGTTATCGGTGATCGCTAGCGAGCTGGTGATCTCGCCGTCGGCGAGCCCGGAGAGGTCGACCGTGAACGTGCCATCGGCCGCCACGTCAGCGGTGACCGTGGTGGTGCCGTCGGTGAACGAGGCCACGGCGGTGGCGTCGTCATCCAGTCCGCTGACCGTGTAGCTGGCCGTGCCGGCTTCGTCGGCGTTGACCAGGCCATCGCCATCGTTGCTGGTCAGGGTGGCCAGCGGGGCGGCGTCAGCGGTGGTATCGAGAGTGACCGACTCCCCATCGATAGTGGCGGTGTTGCCAGCCCCGTCGGTGATCGCCAGCGAGCTGGTGATCTCGCCATCGGCCAGACCGGAGAGGTCGACGGTGTAGTCGCCGTCGGCATCGATCGTTGCGGTGACGGTATCGCCGTTGACGTCGGTGAAGGTGGCGACCGCTGTGGCGTCGTCATCCAGGCCGCTGACCGTGTAGCTGGTCGTGCCGGCTTCGTCGGCATTGACCAGGCCATCGCCATCGTTGCTGGTCAGGGTGGCCAGCGGTGCGGCGTCGGCAGTGGTATCGAGAGTGACCGACTCCCCATCGATAGTAGCGGTGTTGCCGGCCCCGTCGGTGATCGCCAGCGAGCTGGTGATCTCGCCATCGGCCAGACCGGAGAGGTCGACGGTGTAGTCGCCGTTGGCATCGATCGTCGCGGTGACGCTATCGCCGTTGATGTCAGTGAAGGTGGCGACCGCTGTGGCGTCGTCATCCAAGCCGCTGACCGTGTAGCTGGCCGTGCCGGCTTCATCGGCGCTGATCAGGCCATCGTCATCGTTGCTGGTCAGGGTGGCCAGCGGCGCCGCATCGGCGGTGGTATCCAGCGTCACACTGTCGCCGGTTACCGTTGCCGTATTGCCGGCCCCGTCGGTGATCGCCAGCGAGCTGGTGATCTCGCCATCGGCCAGGCCGGAGAGGTCGACGGTGTAGTCGCCGTCGGCATCGATCGTTGCGGTGACGGTATCGCCGTTGACGTCGGTGAAGGTGGCGACCGCTGTGGCGTCGTCATCCAGACCGCTGACCGTGTAGCTGGTCGTGCCGGCCTCGTCGGCGTTGACCAGGCCATCGTCATCATTGCTGGTCAGGGTTGCTGTCGGTGCAGCGTCGGCGGTGGTATCCAGCGTCACACTGTCGCCGGTTACCGTTGCCGTGTTGCCAGCGGTATCGGTGATCGCCAGCGAGCTGGTGATCTCGCCATCGGCCAGGCCGGAGAGGTCGACGGTGTAGTCGCCGTCGGCATCGATCGTTGCGGTGACGGTATCGCCGTTGACGTCGGTGAAGGTGGCGACCGCTGTGGCGTCGTCATCCAGACCGCTGACCGTGTAGCTGGTCGTGCCGGCTTCGTCGGCATTGACCAGGCCATCGCCATCGTTGCTGGTCAGGGTGGCCAGCGGCGCCACATCGGCGGTGGTATCGAGAGTGACCGACTCCCCATCGATAGTAACGGTGTTGCCGGCCCCGTCGGTAATTGCCAGCGAGCTGGTGATTTCCCCATCGGCCAGGCCAGAGAGATCGACGCTGATTGTTCCATCCGCTGCGACATTGGCCGTGGCGGTATCGCCGTTGACGTCGGTGAAGGTGGCCACGGCGGTGGCATCGGGGTCGAGGCCACTGACGGTGTAGCTCGTCGTGCCGGCTTCGTCGGCGTTGACCAGGCCATCGCCATCGTTGCTGGTTAGGGTGGCCAGCGGGGCGGCGTCGGCGGTGGTGTCCAGCGTCACGCTATCGCCGGTTACCGTTGCCGTGTTGCCGGCCCCGTCGGTGATCGCCAGCGAGCTGGTGATCTCGCCATCGGCCAGCCCGGAGAGGTCGACCGTGAACGTGCCATCCGCCGTGACATCGGCCGTGACCGTAGTGGTCCCGTCAGTGAATGAGGCCACGGCGGTGGCATCGGGGTCGAGCCCGCTGACGGTGTAGCTGGCCGTGCCGGCTTCGTCGGCATTGACCAGACCATTGCCATCATTACTGGTCAGTGCCGCTGTCGGTGCGGCGTCGGCAGTGGTATCGAGAGTGACCGACTCCCCATCGATAGTGGCGGTGTTGCCGGCCCCGTCGGTAATCGCTAGCGAGCTGGTGATCTCGCCATCGGCCAGGCCGGAGAGGTCGACGGTGTAGTCGCCGTCGGCATCGATCGTCGCGGTGACGCTATCGCCGTTGACATCGGTGAAGGTGGCGACCGCTGTGGCATCGTCATCCAGGCCGCTGACCGTGTAGCTGGTCGTGCCGGCTTCGTCGGCGTTGACTAGGCCATCGTCATCATTGCTGGTCAGTGCCGCTGTCGGCGCCGCATCGGCGGTGGTGTCCAGCGTCACACTGTCGCCGGTTACCGTTGCCGTATTGCCGGCCCCGTCGGTAATCGCCAGCGAGCTGGTGATCTCTCCATCGGCCAGACTGGAAAGATCTACGCTGATCGTTCCATCCTCTGCGACATCGGCGGTTACTGTGGTGATGCCATCGGTGAACGAAGCCACGGCGGTGGCATCCGGGTCGAGCCCACTGACGGTGTAGCTGGCCGTGCCGGCTTCGTCGGCATTGACCAGGCCATCGCCATCGTTGCTGGTCAGGGTGGCCAGCGGGGCGGTGTCAGCGGTGGTATCCAGCGTCACGCTATCGCCGGTCACCGTTGCCGTGTTGCCGGCCCCGTCGGTGATCGCCAGCGAGCTGGTGATCTCGCCATCGGCCAGGCCGGAGAGGTCGACGGTGTAGTCGCCGTCGGCATCGATCGTCGCGGTGACGCTATCGCCGTTGACATCGGTGAAGGTGGCGACCGCTGTAGCATCGTCATCCAGGCCGCTGACCGTGTAGCTGGTCGTGCCGGCCTCGTCGGCATTGACCAGGCCATCGCCATCGTTGCTGGTCAGGGTGGCCAGCGGCGCCGCATCGGCAATGGTGTCGAGGATGGCGGTATCGGTAGCGGTCCCCGCATTACCGTTGTTATCGGTGGTGGCAAGAGTTGCGGTCAGCGTACCGTCTTCGAGACCGGAGAGGTCGACACCGTCGATAGTAAAAGTTCCATTGGTAACCGTAATGGTGGCCCCATCCAGCACCACGTCTTCGCCACCGCCCGAGCTGGTGATAGTGACGGAATCGATCGTAGTACCGTCTTCGATCTGGCCGACCAGGGTCGTGGCTGTGGATTCGTCGGCATCGATAAAGCCGTCGCCGCCTTCGGCGAAAGCGATGGCATTATTGCCGTTACCATCCGTGTCGACGAAGGCGAGTGCGGGGTCGCTCTCGTTACCGGCTGCATCGGTGGCTACCGCATTAATCTCGGAACCATCATCCAGTGCGTCATCGGCGGTGACGCTCCATTCACCATTTTCATCGACGGTCGCGGGCTCCCCGATGATATTGCCCTGGCTGTCGGTAACCGTCACATTGCTGCCGGGATCACCGGTTCCGCTAATGGTGGTGGCATTGCTGAAATTGATCACCGGCGTCGCGGGCGCCAGGGTATCCAGCGTCACGCTATCGCCGGTCACCGTTGCGGTGTTGCCGGCGGTATCGGTGATCGTCAGCGAACTAGTGATCTCGCCGTCGGCCAGGCCAGAGAGGTCGACGCTGATTGTTCCATCCGCTGCGACATTGGCCGTGGCGGTATCGCCATTGATGTCGGTAAAGGTGGCGACCGCCGTGGCATCTTCATCCAGGCCGCTGACCGTGTAGCTGGTCGTGCCGGCTTCGTCGGCATTGACCAGGCCGTCGTCATCATTGCTGATCAGAGTGGCCAGCGGCGCGGCGTCAGCGGTGGTGTCGAGCGTGACCGACTCCCCATCGATAGTGGCGGTGTTGCCAGCCCCGTCGGTGATCGCCAGCGAGCTGGTGATCTCGCCATCGGCCAGACCGGAGAGGTCGACGGTGTAGTCGCCGTCGGCATCGATCGTTGCGGTGACGGTATCGCCGTTGACGTCGGTGAAGGTGGCGACCGCTGTGGCGTCGTCATCCAGGCCGCTGACCGTGTAGCTGGTCGTGCCGGCTTCGTCGGCATTGACCAGGCCATCGCCATCGTTGCTGGTCAGGGTGGCCAGCGGTGCGGCGTCGGCAGTGGTATCGAGAGTGACCGACTCCCCATCGATAGTAGCGGTGTTGCCGGCCCCGTCGGTGATCGCCAGCGAGCTGGTGATCTCGCCATCGGCCAGACCGGAGAGGTCGACGGTGTAGTCGCCGTTGGCATCGATAGTCGCGGTGACGGTATCGCCATTGATGTCGGTAAAGGTCGCCACCGCCGTGGCATCGGGGTCGAGGCCACTGACGGTGTAGCTGGCCGTGCCGGCCTCGTCGGCATTGACCAGACCATCGCCATCGTTGCTGGTCAGAGTGGCCAGCGGCGCCGCATCGGCGGTGGTGTCAAGAGTGATCGACTCTCCATCGATAGTGGCAGTGTTGCCAGCGGTATCGGTGATCGCCAGCGAGCTGGTGATCTCGCCATCGGCCAGACCCGAGAGGTCGACGGTGTAGTCGCCGTCGGCATCGATCGTCGCAGTGACGGTATCGCCGTTGATGTCGGTAAAGGTCGCCACGGCGGTGGCATCGGGGTCGAGGCCGCTGACGGTATAGCTGGCCGTGCCGGCTTCGTCGGCGTTGACCAGGCCATCGCCATCGTTACTGGTCAGGCTGGCCAGAGGTGCGGCGTCGGCGGCGGTATCGAGCGCTGCCTTGTCGGTGACGGTGCCTTCGTTACCGGCGGCATCGGTGACTGTGAGCGTCGCGGTCAGCTCGCCGTCGGGCAGACCAGTCAGGTCGGCGGTATAGCTGAACGTGCCATCGCCATTGAGCGTGATCTCCTCACCGGCAATGGTGAGTGGATCACCACCACCGGCACTGGCGATGGTCAGCGAGTCGATGGTCGCGCCATCTTCGACCGTGCCGGAGAGGGTGGCGCTATCGGCCTCGGCCGCGTTGTAGACGTCATCGCCGAAGATCACGCTGTTGAAAGCGTCATCGCCTTCACCCGGTGCGGTGGTGTCGAGTTCGACCGCGTCGGTCACCGGCTCGGAGGTGTTGCCAGCGGCATCGGTAGCGACAGCGCTGACGCTGTTGTCGCCTTCGTCGAGCGTGACCGTACCCTCGGCCAGCGTCCAGGTGCCGTCGCCGTTGTTGGCGGCGGTGTAGTCACTGCCGTTGACCGTGACGGTCACTGTTGCGTCCGGATCGTCGACGGTGCCGCTGAGTGCGGGGCTGTCATCGTTGATCGGCTCATCGAGCGCATCGATTGCGACCGCTGGTGCGGCGGTGTCGAGAGTGACCGACTCCCCATCGATAGCGGTGGTGTTGCCGGCCTCGTCGGTGATCGCCAGCGAGCTGGTGATCACGCCATCGGCCAGGCCGGAGAGGTCGACGGTGTAGCCGCCGTCGGCGTCGATAGTCGCGGTGACGCTATCGCCGTTGATGTCAGTGAAGGTGGCGACCGCCGTGGCGTCGTCATCCAGGCCACTGACGGTATAGCTGGCCGTGCCGGCTTCGTCGGCGTTGACCAGGCCATCGCCATCGTTACTGGTCAGGCTGGCCAGCGGCGCCGCATCGGCGGTGGTGTCAAGAGTGATCGACTCTCCATCGATAGTGGCAGTGTTGCCAGCGGTATCGGTGATCGCCAGCGAGCTGGTGATCTCGCCATCGGCCAGACCCGAGAGGTCGACGGTGTAGTCGCCGTCGGCATCGATCGTCGCAGTGACGGTATCGCCGTTGATGTCGGTAAAGGTCGCCACGGCGGTGGCATCGGGGTCGAGGCCGCTGACGGTATAGCTGGTCGTGCCGGCTTCATCGGCATTGACCAGACCATCGCCATCGTTGCTGGTCAGTGCCGCTGTCGGTGCGGCGTCGGCGGTGGTATCGAGCGTGGCCGACTCCCCATCGATAGTGGTGGTGTTGCCAGCCCCGTCGGTGATCGCCAGCGAACTGGTGATCTCGCCATCGGCCAGCCCGGAGAGGTCGACCGTGAACGTGCCATCGGCCGCCACGTCGGCGGTGACCGTGGTGGTGCCATCGGTGAAAGAAGCGACGGCGGTGGCATCAGGGTCGAGACCACTAACGGTATAGCTGGACGTGTCGGCCTCGTCGGCATTGATCAGGCCATCGTCATCATTGCTGGCCAGGCTGGCCAGCGGCGCCGCATCGGCGGTGGTGTCGAGCGTGACCGATTCCCCATCGATAGTGGCGGTATTGCCGACCCCGTCGGTGATCGCCAGCGAGCTGGTGATCTCGCCATCGGCCAGGCCAGAGAGGTCGACCGTGAACGTGCCATCGGCCGCCACGTCGGCGGTGACCGTGGTGGTGCCATCGGTGAAAGAAGCGACGGCGGTGGCATCAGGGTCGAGCCCACTGACGGTGTAGCTGGCCGTGCCGGCCTCGTCGGCATTGACCAGACCATCGCCATCGTTGCTGGTCAGTGCCGCTGTCGGTGCAGCGTCGGCGGTGGTGTCGAGCGTGATCGACTCCCCATCGATAGTGGCGGTGTTGCCGGCCTCGTCGGTGATCGTCAGCGAGCTGGTGATCTCGCCATCGGCGAGCTCGGAGAGGTCGACGGTGTAGTCGCCGTCGGCATCGATCGTCGCGGTGACGGTATCGCCGTTGACATCGGTGAAGGTGGCGACCGCCGTGGAATCCGGGTCGAGCCCACTGACGGTGTAGCTGGCCGTGCCGACCTCGTCGGAGTTGACCAGGCCATCGTCATCATTGCTGGTCAGGGTGGCCAGCGGGGTGGCGTCGGCGGTGGTGTCGAGCTCGATCGTCTCGTTGACCGGCTCGGAAGTGTTGCCAGCGGCATCGGTAGCGACGGCGCTGATGCTGTTGTCGCCTTCGTTGAGCGTGACCGTACCCTCGGCCAGCGTCCAGGTGCCGTCGCCGTTATTGGCAGCAGTATAGTCATCGCCGTTGACCGTGACGGTCACGGTTGCATTCGGGTCGCTGACAGCGCCGCTGAGCGCGGGGCTGGGGTCGTTGATCGGCGCATCCAGGTCATCGACGTTGACGACAGGGGCGGTCTGGTCCACGGAAACAGGGCCAAGCGTAACGAGATCGCTAGTATTGCCGGCGGCATCGGTCTGGCGAACCTGCACCACGCCATTTTCGTAATCGCCTTCCGGCAGTTCGAAACTGTTGCCGGTGCCGGTGATCCAGCTATCGCCACCGTCGATGGAGTATTCCCAGGTGGCACCGTCTTCGATCCCACCGACGTTGACGGTGGCGTCACTGGTGATGCCGTCGCCGTCGTTGAGGCCGGTATCGTTGGCGAGTATCGCGGTCGGCGCATCTGGCGCGGTCAGGTCGGGCGCGGTGGCGCTGGTCGGATCGCTCTCGTTGCCTGCGGCATCGGTGGCCGTCGCCGTGACGCCTTCGCCATTGGTCAGGGCGGGGTCGAGTGGCACGCTGTAGCTGCCGTCATCGGGATCGGCAGTGACCGAGCCGATTTCATTGCCGTCGGCATCGGTGACGGTAACGGTCGAGCCGGGTTCGGCGGTACCGGTCACGGAAGCACCGTCCTCGGCGACCGTGACGCTCGGGGCATCCGGCGCAGTCAGATCGGGCGCGGTGGCGCTGGCTGGATCGCTCTCGTTGCCGGCGGCATCGGTGGCCGTCGCCGTGACGCTTTCGCCATTGGTCAGGGCGGGGTCGAGCGGCACGCGGTAGCTGCCGTCATCGGGGTCTGCCGTGATCGAGCCGATTTCATTGCCATCGGCATCGGTGATGGTGACGGTCGAGCCGGGTTCGGCGTTACCGGTGACGGCCGTGCCATCATCGGCCACGGTTGCTGTCGGCTCGTCCGGTGGCGTCGTGTCGACATTGAGCGCGTAGATGTTGCTGGGTTCCGAAACCAATCCTTTGGGGTCGGTGGAGAGCGCGCGGAACGTCGTCGTACCATCCAGCAGCCGGGCATTGATCCTGAAACTCCAGTTGCCGAAGTTATCGGCCTGGGTCTCGCCGAGCATGGTGTTATCCGCCCACACCTGCACCATGTTGGTGGCTTCGGCGGTGCCCTGAAGCGTAGGGTTGGGGTCGTTGGTGGTGCCGCCGTTATCGACGTTTCCTGTTACCGGCTCCGTCGCGTCGATCGAGGTGATGATGACTGGATCGGAGGGTGGCAGGTTATCTTCCAGGTCGGCGTCGACGGTGGCATTTCCCGGTTCGCTGGCATTGCCGGCAGCGTCCCTGGCGACGGCGGTGAAGGTGCTGCCATCTTCCAATGGGGTTTCCGGTGCAAAGGACCAGTTGCCGTTGCGATCCGCTTCGATGGTCGCGATGGTGTCGCCCTGATCATTCGTGAGCGTGACGCTGCTGCCCGGTTCGGCGCTCCCGGTGAGGATCTCTCCATCGGTCGGATTGACCACGGGCGCTGCGGGAGGCTGGGTATCGACGGTCAGCGTGAATGGGTCACTGGCGTCCGACACATTGCCTGCGCTGTCGGTGGCGGTAGCGGTGAAGTCGTAGTCGCCGTCGTCAAGTGCCTCTGGCGTGAACGACCACTCTCCCGCGGCGTTGGCAATGGTCGTGCCGAGTTCGGTCTCGCCGGAATAGATCGTGACGATGCTGCGCGCTTCGGCTTGGCCCGAGAGGGTCGGTGTCGTGTCGTTGGTGCTGTCGCCGCTGTCGAGATCGCCCGTCTGCGGCGCGGTATCGTCATTGCCCATCGTGATGGTAGGCGTGGCGGGGGGCGTAGTGTCGTTCAGGTCGCCGTCGACGGTGAGGGTGCCGGGTTCGCTGACATTGCCCGCGGCGTCGGCCGCGGTGGCGTTGACCTCGGTGCCGTCGGCCAAGGGAGTATCCGGCCGGAACGACCAGTTGCCGTTAGCGTCCGTCGTGGTCTGACCAATGGCGTTACCGTCTCCGTCAGTCAACGTGATCGCGCTGCCGGGTTCGGCGGTGCCGATCAGTATGCCGCCATCGCTGGGATCGAGGGTCGGTGACCCCGGTGCCGAAGTGTCGACTGTCAGCGCATAGCCGTCACTCACGCCGGACACATTGCCGGCGGAGTCCGTGGCGGTGGCGGTGAAAGTGTAATCGCCATCGTCTAGGTCATCGGCGGTGAATGTCCATTCACCTTGCCCGTTGGCCGTGGTGGTCCCGATCGCCTCGCCGTTGGCGTAAAGCGTCAGGGTGCTGCCCGCCTCGGCGCGTCCACTCAGGGTCGGGGTGGTATCGTTGGTACTGGCTTCCCGGTCGACGGATCCGGTCTGGGGGTCGACGTCGTCGTTGACTCCGGCAATCGTCGGTGTGGCCGGGGGCGTGGTGTCGTTCAGGTCGCCGTCGACGATGACGCTACCCGGTTCGCTGACATTACCCGCGGCGTCGGTCGCGGTGGCGTTGACCTCGGTGCCGTCGGCCAAGGGTGCGTCCGGCTGGAACGACCAGTTGCCGTCGTCGCCCGTCGTGGTCTGACCGATGGCGTTACCGTCTCCGTCAGTCAACGTGATCGCGCTGCCGGGCTCGGCGGTGCCGGTCAGCGTGGTGCCATCGGTAGGATCGACTATCGGCGCGTCCGGCGCCAAAGCGTCGATGGTGCCGGTCGCCGGCTCGCTGGTATTGCCGGCAGGGTCCTGGGCGACGACCTCGATGTCCGTACCGTCGGCCAGCGGCTCGTCGGGCGTGAAGGTCCAGTTGCCCTCGTCGTCGGTGGTGGTCTCGCCGATCGGGTTGCCGTCGCCGTCGGTGATGATGATGGTGCTGCCGGGTTCGGCCTCACCGCTGATGGTTTCACCGTTGGAGGGATCGATGGTCGGCGCGTCCGGTGCCGTGGCGTCGATGGTGCCGGTCGCCGGCTCGCTGGTATTGCCGGCGGGATCCTGGGCGACGACCTCTATTTCCGTACCGTCGGCCAGCGGCTGGTCGGGCGTGAAGGTCCAGTTGCCCTCGTCGTCGGTGGTGGTCTCGCCGATCGGGTTGCCGTCGCCGTCGGTGATGATGATGGTGCTGCCGGGTTCGGCCTCACCACCGATGGTTTCACCGTTGGAGGGATCGATGGTCGGCGCGTTCGGTGCCGAGGCGTCGATGGTGCCGGTCGCCGGCTCGCTGGTATTACCGGCGGGATCCTGGGCGACGACCTCGATGTCCGTACCGTCGGCCAGCGGCTGGTCGGGCGTGAAGGTCCAGTTGCCCTCGTCGTCGGTGGTGGTCTCGCCGATCGGATTGCCATCACCGTCGGTGATGATGATGGTGCTGCCGGGCTCGGCCTCACCGCTGATGGTTTCACCGTTGGAGGGATCGATCGTCGGCGCGTCCGGCGCCAAAGCGTCGATGGTGCCGGTCGCCGGCTCGCTGGTATTGCCGGAGGGATCCTGGGCGACGACCTCTATTTCCGTACCGTCGGCCAGCGGCTGGTCGGGCGTGAAGGTCCAGTTGCCCTCGTCGTCGGTGGTGGTCTCGCCGATCGGATTGCCGTCGCCGTCGGTGATGATGATGGTGCTGCCGGGTTCGGCTTCACCGCTGATGGTTTCACCGTTGGAGGGATCGATTGTCGGCGCGTTTGGGGGGATGTCGTCGGTTTCGCCGTTTCCGCCATCGGGAGGGACAGTGCCACCATCGTCATCGCCGCCGCCGCCGCCGCCTGCCGCAATTGCTCCGGCTGCCAGTGCACCACCTCCGATGGCGGCCCAACCCAACGGGGTGATAAAGGCGCCATCGGTACCTTCACCGGCGACAGCTGCGGATTCGAATACGCCGAACTCTCCTTGGGGTAGGTAATCCGCCGCGATGATTCCGTCCCCGGAGGAGGGGGCAAGGTCTGCCCATATCAGTTCCTGGTCGTCACCGGTCAGGTAGAGTTGGCTCGTTGTGGTCGGGTCTGAGCCATAAAAATTTTCGATACGGATGACCTGCCCGTCGGTGGTCCGAACCAGGAGGTCATTGCCGTCACGCTGGAGCTCCTGCACGTCGTCCGGGGAGAGGCTCAGCAACACCTTCCTGGGTTGGTCGAGGGCGATCGTTCCATTGTCTCCAACCGGGGTGGCGGGCGCCGCAGCAACGTCTTCGTTGAGCTGGCTGATTTTCGCTGAAATGGGCATGAGGGCTCTCCCTGCTGAATCACTTGTAAATGCGGAAGCATCAGCTTTTTTAGTCAATATGGACGATTTTTTTGGTTTGTAAGTAGGGATAGGAGAGAAGTTAGTTCATTGCAAAGTGTTAAAAGTGTTGTTTATTGTAATTTTTTGATAATCATTTATTTTGTTTTAAAATCAAGCAGTTGGGATTAATTAGGTTGTTAATGGTCAGGGCTTGCTTGCAAATCCTAAGTATTTTTTATGTTTTTCAGTGAGGTTTAAATAAGCCTTGGTCGCCGTTTGCTCCATGGTTAATTGAGTAAGATATAAATGTTTAGGCGAATGATATTGTGCTCTAACTATCGTTTATTCTTTTCAAAATTTACTTCGGTCATCGTGGGCATCGAAGATGAGCAGGTTTGCCGGAATCTAGAGGGCCTCCTCGCGAGGGGAATCTGTCAACGCCGGTTGGAATCGCTGACGGCTGCCGCAATAATGAGCCTTCAGTTCCAAGGAGCCACCCCATGGGTCACGAGATCGTCCCGCTTAATCGCTTCGGCACCAAGGATGTCGAACGCATAGAGGATCAGCGGCTCTACACGGGTTTTTTCGATCTCGAGAAGCGTCGCTTGCGTCACCGGAAATTCAATGGCGGATGGAGCGAGGTTCTGGATCGAGAGGTTCACGTTCGCCGCGATGCGGTGGGCGTACTACTCTATGACCCGACTCGAGACGAGGTCGTGCTGGTCGAGCAGATTCGTGCCGGGGCCCTGGATGACGAGACGTCGCCGTGGAAGCTGGAACCGGTGGCGGGTCTGGTCGAGCAGGGAGAGTCCCCTGCCGATGTCGCCCGGCGCGAGGCTCGGGAGGAGGCCGGTTGCGACGTCCGCGAGCTGATCGAGCTCCATCGTTATTACCCCAGTCCCGGGGCGTGCACCGAACGGGTCACCCTGTTTTGTGGTTTGATCGACAGCCGGGACATCGGTGGTGTGCATGGCTTGGAAGACGAACACGAGGATATTCTGGTTCATGTCATGTCGTTCCTGGATGCCTGGGATCGACTGATGGCGGGCCAATTGGACAATGCCATGGCGTTGATTGGCTTTCACTGGCTGGCACGCGAGCGTGCCACGTTGAGAGTCATGGCCTAGCGCGAAGGGCAGTGGCGATGAATTCGGGACAGGGAGAGCTGTCCGCGTTCGCGCCCTTCACAGGTCGTCTGGCGCCAGGAGAACTGCATGAGAAAGACTGCTTACGTTACGGATCTCAAGACGCTCCAGGCCGAGTGCAGCAGCAATTATCTGCGGCTCTGCCGTCTGGTCATGGATATGGAGCCCGGTGAAGTCAAGGAAGTACCGCTCTCGGGGGAGCATGCTCGTTTTGGCACGCTGTGGTTCGAAGTGCTCGAACAGGCGCCCTACACCACGGTCGCTCGGGTGTCCCAGACCGGCGTGCTCGACAGTTTCGTCGACTCTCCGCGGATGACGGTGCATCTCTATCACGATGCCGATATGGCGGAAGTGACCGATTTTCAGCGTCAGCGCCATTTCCAGGGGCGCTACCGTTACCCGAATCCCCAGATGCATCAGCCGGACGAGAAGCTGCAGATCAACCGCTTCCTGGGTGAGTGGTTACAGCACGGGCTGGCGCATGGTCACGCCGCTGACGTGCCGGAAACGCCCTGATGCGGCTGGTCCAGATTACCGACTGCCACCTGCTGGCCGATCCTAAGGGAACTTCGCGCAAAGGGTTGCCGCTGCGGCAACTTGAGGCGGTACTCGAGCGCGTCCGGGCTCTGGGGCCCGATGCGCTGTTGGTTACCGGCGACGTGGCCCAGGACGAGACTTCGGCGGCCTATCGTCACGCCTGCCGGGTGTTTTCGTCCCAGGGATGTCCGTGGTTCTGGATCCCTGGCAATCACGATCAGCCGGAGTTGATGGAAGAGTGCCATCCTTTTCACGAGCAACTCGATCTCGGCAAGTGGCAGGTGCTGCTGTTGAACTCGCGGGTCAGCGGCCAACCCGGTGGGGAACTGGGCCAGGAGCAACTGCAGCGTCTCGCGCTGCAGCTCGAGGCCGACGACCGGCCGGCACTGATTGCCCTGCACCATCCGCCGCTGGATATCGGATCGGTATGGATGGATGCGATCGGGCTGAAGGATCGAGATGCCCTGTGGCAGACACTTTCCCCCTACCCTCAGGTCAGGGCCATGATCTGTGGCCACATCCACCAGGCATTCGCGGCCTGGCAGGACGTCGTGGCCGTCTATGGCTGCCCGTCGACCTCGGATCAGTTCCTGCCGAAGAGCCACGAATTCACGATCGATGAGGCCGCGCGCCCCGGCCTTCGTGTGCTCGAGCTTCGTGGCGAGACGCTGTCGACCTGGGTCGAGCGGGTCGAGCTCTGATCGTTTATAACTAAAAACGCTTTTTGGATCATCTTTGATTCTTTGACGTTATTACCGATGTCTCGCTAGGGTTTGCCTCCCAGGAAGCCCCTATTCTTATTCCGTCCTGCCATCTTCGTGTTGATGGCGACCGTGAGACATCGACCATGACAGCTCCTATCGTCAGCGCTCAACGCCAGACCCATCTCAAGCAGCTCGAAGCCGAGTCCATCCATATCATCCGCGAGGTCGCGGCCGAGTTCGGCAACCCGGTGATGCTCTACTCGATCGGCAAGGACTCCTCGGTGATGCTGCACCTGGCGCGCAAGGCGTTCTATCCCGGCCCGCCGCCGTTCCCGCTGATGCACGTCAACACCACCTGGAAGTTCAAGGAGATGATCGAGTTCCGCGACAAGATGGCCGCGGAGGTCGGCATGGAGCTGATCGAGCACATCAACGAGGAGGGGCGGGCCGCCGGCATCAACCCCTTCGACCACGGCAGCGCCAAGTACACCGACATCATGAAGACCCAGTCGCTCAAGATGGCGCTGGACAAGTACGGCTTCGATGCCGCCTTCGGTGGCGCGCGGCGCGACGAGGAAGCCTCCCGCGCCAAGGAGCGGGTCTACTCCTTCCGCGACAAGCACCACCGCTGGGATCCCAAGAACCAGCGCCCGGAGCTCTGGAACCTCTACAACGGCAAGGTCAACAAGGGCGAATCGATCCGCGTCTTCCCGCTCTCCAACTGGACCGAGCTGGATATCTGGCAGTACATCTACCTCGAATCGATCCCCATCGTCCCGCTCTACTACTCCGCGCCGCGCCCGGTGGTGGAGCGCGACGGCATGCTGGTGATGGTCGACGACGACCGGCTGCCGCTGGAACCCGGCGAGGTGCCGGAAGAGAAGTGGGTGCGATTCCGCACGCTCGGCTGCTACCCGCTCACCGGCGCGGTGGAGTCGAAGGCCGCCACGCTGCCGGAGATCATCCAGGAGATGCTGCTGACCCGCACCTCGGAACGCTCCGGCCGCGCCATCGACCGGGACCAGGTGGGCTCGATGGAGAAGAAGAAGCGGGAGGGGTACTTCTGAGCTACGAGCTACGAGCATCGAGCTGGTTATCGAGACTCGTGGCACTCGCCAGAAGCACTAGTCATTGACCATACCCGCCAAACATGAGGAGAGCACGGCCTGCTCGTAGCCCGAAGTTCGTGGCTCGCAGCGCTCGTGTCCAGGAGGAAACCATGTCACATGCTTCACCAAAGATTTCAGAGAACATCGATGCCTATTTGAAGGAGCACGAGCAGAAAGACCTGCTGCGCTTCATCACCTGCGGCAGCGTCGACGACGGCAAGTCGACCCTGATCGGGCGGCTGCTGCACGACTCCAAGATGATCTATGAGGACCAGCTGGCGGCGATCACCCTGGCGTCGAAGACCAGCGGAACGACCGGCGACAAGGTCGATCTGGCACTGCTGGTGGATGGCCTGCAGTCGGAGCGGGAGCAGGGCATCACCATCGACGTCGCCTACCGTTTCTTCTCCACCGACAAGCGCAAGTTCATCATCGCCGACACGCCGGGCCACGAGCAGTACACCCGCAACATGGCCACCGGCGCCTCGACCGCCAGTCTTGCGGTGATTCTGATCGATGCCCGCCACGGCGTGCAGGTGCAGACCCGGCGTCATAGCTTCATTGCCGACCTGCTGGGCATCCAGCATCTGGTGATCGCGGTCAACAAGATGGATCTGGTCGAGTATTCCGAGGCGCGTTTCGACGAGATCGTCGCCGACTATCGCGAGTTCGCCGAAAAGCTGAACGCCACGGACATTCGCTTCGTCCCCATGTCGGCACTCGACGGTGACAATGTCGTCAATCGCAGCGAGAAGATGGACTGGTACCAGGTCGACGGCAGGCCCGGGCCTGCGATGCTCGAGCTGCTGGAGAGCGTCGAGGTCGCCCACGACTCGAATCTCTCCGATCTGCGTCTGCCGGTGCAGTACGTCAACCGCCCGAATCTCGATTTTCGCGGCTACTGCGGCACGCTCGAGGCCGGGATCCTGCGCCCCGGCCAGGCGGTCAAGGTGCTGCCATCGGGCAAGCGCTCCACCGTCGAGCGCATCGTGACCTTCGATGGCGATCTGGAGGAGGCCTATCCCGGCCAGGCGATTACCGTGACGCTGCAGGACGAGATCGACATCTCCCGCGGCGACTGGCTGGTGGCGGCTAACGCCGAGGTGGCACAGTCCAGCGCGCTGACCGCCGATATCGTCTGGATGCATGACACCGCGCTCGAACCGGGTCGTCTCTACGATTTCAAGATCGGTACGCAGGAGATCGCCGGCAAGTTCGCTGCCATCGATTATCAGATCGACGTCAATACGCTTCGCCACCACGCGACCGAAACGCTGCCGCTCAACGCCATCGGCCGCTGCCGGGTCGAGCTGACCGCGAGCGTGCCGCTGGACGACTACCGCAAGAGCCCGGGAACCGGCAGCTTCGTGGTGATCGATCGGCTGACCAATATCACCGTCGGGGCCGGACTGATCCGCGGTGCCGTCGAAGGGGCGGCCGACGAGGTCGCTGGCAGCGTCGACTGGCGGGCGTTCGAGGTTGAATTCAACGCGCTGATCCGCAAGCACTTTCCACACTGGGAGGCGAAGGACATGCGCGCGCTGCTGAAAGATGTCGGACGCGAGGGGCGCTAAGGGCCAGAAACCCATGCCGTATCGCCGCCGACCCGGCCCTCCGGTGGCGTTTGGTCCCGGGGCTGCGGGGTGTATCATGTCGCTCCGGCCCGACGCTTGCGTCCGCGATTGAAAGGAAATCCTCATGCAGCACGTCAACTGGCAGCTCGATGGCATCGTGTCCCAGCTCCGCGCCACGCGCGAGCAGTGGCGCGCCCAGAATGGTCGCGAGAAGGAGAAGGGCTGCCGGGAATTGCCGTCGCGGCATCGCATCCGCGAGACGCTGGAGTTCCTGAGCGGGGCCATCTTCCCCATGCGCCTGGGACCCTCCGACCTGCGCAAGGAGAGCGAGGATTTCTACGTCGGCCATACCCTGGACCGTGCGCTCAACGCGCTGCACGAGGAGGTGCTGCTCGAACTGCGCTACATGGCGCGGCTCGGCGGTGACAAGGCTTCCGAGCATACGGCCACGGCAACGCAGATCATCCAGGGTTTCGCGGATAGCCTGCCGAGCCTGCGTCGTCGCCTCGACGACGATGTCATGGCGGCTTTCTACGGCGATCCGGCGGCGCGCAGCGTCGATGAAGTCCTGCTCTGCTATCCCGGCGTTCATGCGGTGATCTACCATCGCATCGCGCACTACTTCTATCAGGCGGGGGCCGGGCTGGTGGCGCGGATCATCGCCGAGCTGGCCCACTCCGATACCGGTATCGACATTCATCCCGGCGCGCAGATCGGTGAGGGGTTCTTCATCGATCACGGCACCGGCGTGGTGATTGGCGAGACTGCGATCATCGGCAATCGCGTGCGTCTCTACCAGGCGGTCACGCTGGGCGCCAAGCGTTTTCCGGCGGATGAGAAAGGGCATCTGGAGAAGGGCCTGCCGCGCCACCCCATCGTCGAGGATGACGTGGTCATCTATGCCGGTGCGACCATCCTGGGTCGCATCACGGTCGGCAAGGGGTCGGTCATCGGCGGTAACGTCTGGCTGATCTGCAGCGTGCCCCCCAAGAGCAATATCACCCAGGCCAACACCCAGTCGGGGCCCTGTCCCTAGGCAGCGCGACCTAACCCATGGGCTTGCGTGCGATGAGCGTGGCGCGGCGCGGCGCGGGGTGGCCTTCGATCGTCTTCGAGCGGTCGTCCGGGGCCAGAAAATCGGCCAGCGAATGGAAGGTCATCCACTCCGTGGCGCGCTGCTCGTCGAGACTGGTGACGGTCTCGTCGACGCAGCGGATCGCCTCGAAGCCGCAGCGTTGGAGCCAGTGTGCCAGCGCCCGCGACGACGGCAGGAAGTAGACATTGGGCATGCTGGCGTAGCGCTCACCGGGCATGAAAACGGTCTGTTCGTCGCCTTCGACCACCAGGGTCTCCAGCACCAGTTCGCCGCCGGGGGCGAGGGCATCCTTGAGTTGGAGGAGATGCTCCAGCGGCGAGGCGCGGTGATAGAGCACGCCCATCGAGAACACGGTATCGAAGGCGGCGAGCTTTTCCGGCACGTCCTCGATGCCCACCGGCAGGAAATGGGTGCGATAGTCATCCGCGTCGTCGACGAAGTGACGCACCGCCTGGAACTGGTAATAGAAGCGCGGCGAGGGGTCGATCACCAGTACGAAGGCGGCACCGGCGCCGGCCATGCGCCAGGCGTGGTAGCCGTTGCCGCCGCCCACGTCGAGCACCCGGCGGCCGGCAAGCGGAGAGAGGTGCGGAGCCACGCGCTGCCACTTCCAGTCCGAGCGCCACTCGGTGTCGATCTCGACACTGCCGAGCCGGTAGGGGCCCTTGCGCCACGGCATCAGAATACGCAGCAGGTTGTCGCAGCGGCGGCGATCGGCGTCGCTCAGCTCGACGTCCACCGCCACGGTGTCGTCAGTCAGGCCGACATCGCGCATCGCAGGGAGCGCAGGCAGCTTGGCCACCGCCTTCTCCCACGCCGGCAGATCACCGTGGCGCTGGCGGTCGAGCCCGCGGGCGAGCTGCTCGGGCAGGGCGGCCAGCCAGCGAGTCAGACCCTGATCGAGAAAGGCCAGATAGAGACGGCGCTCGGCTTCCGCGAGCGTGCGGGGACTCGGGTCAGGCATTCTGGGTGGCCGCCTTGGTCCCGGTGAGCGCGTCCTTGTCCTTGAAGGCGATGAGAGAGGCGAAGTTGAGATACTGGAACCAGGTCGTCACCCGCGAGAATCCGGCCTGCGTCAGCCGTTCGTGGTGCGTGGCCAGCGTATCCGGCACCAGCACGTTCTCCAGCGCGGTGCGCTTCTGGCTGATCTCCATCTCGCTGTAGCCGTTGGCTCGCTTGAAATCGTGGTAGCGCTCCACCAGCCAGGCGTTCTCCTGTTCGTCCTCCGCAACGATCTTCTCGGAGAGCACCAGGATGCCACCGGGCTCCAGCGCCGCGAACAGCTTGGCAATGACGGCATCGCGATCCGCCGGTGGCAGAAACTGCAGGGTGAAGTTGAGCACGATCATGCCGCTGGCCCGATAGTCCAGCCGGCGGATGTCACCCTCGACGAACTGCATCCGGTGGTCGGGGCTCTCGACGGCGGCGATCTCACGGGCGCGGCCGATCATCGTCGGGGAGAGATCGACGCCGGTCAGTTCGAAGGCATCGGCGGGCAGCCTTCCGGCCAGCGCCAGACCGACCGCCCCCAGCGAGCAACCCAGATCGTAGACGTGAGCGCCGTGACGCAGGTGGCGTTCGGCGATGACGCCGAACATGCCGAGAATCTGGCCATAGCCGGGTATCGAGCGTCGGACCATATCCGGAAAGCAGGCCACGACCCGCTCGTCGAAGGAAAAGCTCGCCACGCGATCGAGGGGTGTCGAAAAGATGGCGTCACGGTAAGATGCGTCAGTCATTGCCGGAAGATATTCTTAATTGGGAGAGCGTGAAGCGAGCGAAGCGACTGTGGCATGCCCGCTGCGGCCATAGTGTACGTTTTGCGTCTCTTCGCTGCACGTGACAAGGAGAGCCATAGATGTCGATTCGCGAAACCCAGGCATGGAAAGCGCTCGAGCAGCAGCTCGAGGGTGGCATGCGGGATATTCATCTGAAGACCCTGTTCCAGCAGTCACCACGTTTCGAAACGTTCTACCTGGAAGCCGCCGGGATCCAGATGGACCTTTCCAAGCAGCGCTGGACGACGGAAGTCCGGGAAGGGTTGCTCTCGTTGGCACGGGATGCCGGCGTGCCTGACGCGATCCAGCGCCTGCTGTCGGGCGAACGGGTCAACCGGACCGAGGACCGACCCGCGCTGCACACGGCGCTGCGTCTGCCACGCGAGGCCCAGCTCGAGGTCGAGGGTGTCGACGTGGTCGGCGAGGTCCATGCCACCCTCGACAAGATGGAGACGCTGGTCAACAAGCTGCTCAACGGGCAGTGGCGTGGTGCCACCGGCAAGCCGATCACCGACGTGGTCAACCTCGGCGTCGGCGGTTCGGACCTGGGGCCGCTGATGGTCACCTCTGCGCTCACCGACTTCGAGCCCGACGACGTGTTCGAGGTATCGACGCACTTCGCCTCCACCATGGACGGCTCCCAGCTGGCGGACTTCCTGAGCTGGCTCAATCCCGAGACGACCCTGTTCATCCTGTCGTCCAAGTCCTTCGGCACCATCGACACGCTTTCCAACGCGTCCACTGCGCTGGACTGGATCTCGACGCGCCTGGGCGGCGACGAAGCGCTGATCAAGCGCTTCCATTTCGTCGGCGTCTCCACCAAGCCCGAGAAGATGACCGAGTGGGGCATCGACCCCGCCAACCAGCTGCTGTTCTGGGACTGGGTCGGTGGTCGCTACTCGCTGTGGAGCGCCATCGGCCTACCGATCGCCATCCGTGTCGGCATGGACAACTTCCGCCAGCTGCTGGCGGGGGCCCATGCCATGGACGAGCATTTCCGCACCGCCGACCTGGCGGAGAACCTGCCGGTACAGCTGGGGCTGATCGGCATCTGGAACGTCAACTTCCTGGATATCCGCTCCCATGCGGTACTGCCCTACGACGGCCGGCTCAAGCACCTGCCGGGCTATTTCCAGCAGTTGGAGATGGAGTCCAACGGCAAGTCGGTGACCAATGGCGACGCCGTGGTCGACTACTCCACCTGCCCGGTGATCTGGGGCGAGATCGGGCCCAACGGCCAGCACGCGTTCTATCAGTTGCTGCACCAGGGGACGCAGCCGGTGGCGTGCGATTTCATCGCGCCGGTCAATCGCTACAACGATGTCGAGGACGAGCGCTTTCGTGACGACTTGATGGCTCAGCATCGGCTGGCATTGGCCAACTGCTTCGCGCAGTCCCGGGTGCTGATGCTGGGCGACGATGCCGTGAAGTCCGAGAGTACGCCGCCCAGCTACATGCGCTACCGTGGCAACCAGCCATCCTCCACGTTGATGTTCGACAGTCTCAATCCGGCCACGCTGGGTGCTCTGATCGCTCTCTATGAGCACAAGGTGTTCGTGCAGGGCGTGATCTGGGACATCGATTCGTTCGACCAGTGGGGCGTCGAGCTGGGCAAGAAGATCGCCACCGAAACCGAGGAGATCATTGCCACGCAGAGCGGTCTGGATAGTCTCGACGACTCCAGTCGTGGCCTGATCGAGGCGATCTGGAGAGGGCAGACGTCGCGGTGACGGCGCGGAAGCTCAGGGGCGGCCGGTGCTAGCCGAGCCGACCCCGGCCGTGCAGCCCGTCAGGGCGCTGCTCTACCTGCACGGCTTCAACAGCAGCAGCGCTTCTCCCAAGGCCCGGCTGGTCAAGGCGGCCTGCGAGGCGTTGGCGCGTCACCATGAGCGTCCTTTCGCCTGCCTGACGCCGGACCTGTCGCACCGCCCGGATCTGGCCCTGGCGCAGGCGGAGTCGGCCCTCGAGGTCCTGGGGCGCGAGAACACGCTGGTGGTCGGCAGTTCCATGGGCGGCTTTCTGGCCACGCTGCTGGCGGAGCGCCATGGCCTGCGCGCCGTGCTGATCAATCCGGCGGTCAGGCCGGCCCGCTTCGTGGCCGATTACCTGGGACAGACGCTGGTCAACGAGGCGTCCGGCGAGCGTTTCACGATCGACAATAGCTATTTCGATCAATTGACCTCACAGCAGTGGGACCGCATCGTGCAGCCGTCGCGCTATCTGCTGCTGCTGGGCAGTAACGACGAGACGCTGGATTGCCGTGACGCGGTACGTGCCTATGCTGGCAGTCGCACGTTGATCCATCCCGGTGGCGATCACGGCTTCGAGGTGCTGCAGGACTATCTGCCGGTACTGTTCGCCCATGGCGGCTGGCAGGTGCCGACCCCGTTCTCGATAGCGTGATCCTGGCCAGCCGACGACGAGTGGCGAAACCGATACTGGATATTTGACCAGTCGTGTATGATCGTCGCGACGCTGACCCTGTGAACATTGATCCAGTCAATACGGCGAGACCCTGCATGACGCAATACAGTGCTAGCTCCATCGAGGTACTCTCCGGCCTCGATCCGGTCCGGAAACGGCCGGGTATGTATACCGACACCTCCCGTCCCAACCACCTGGTGCAGGAAGTCATCGACAACAGCGTCGACGAGGCGCTCGCGGGGCATGCGCGCGAGATCCGCGTCGTGCTGCTGGCGGATGGCGGGATCGAGGTTTCCGACGACGGGCGGGGCATGCCGATCGACGTGCATCCCGAGCACGGCGTGACCGGGGTGGAACTGATCCTGACGCGGCTCCACGCCGGCGGCAAATTCTCCCAGTCGAGCTACCGCTTCTCCGGGGGGCTGCACGGGGTTGGCGTCTCGGTGGTCAATGCGCTGTCGACGCGCCTCGAAGTCGAGGTGTGTCGCGAGGGCAATCGCTACGGCATCGCCTTCGAGAAGGGCGAGAAGGCCGAGGAGCTCTCGGTCATCGGCAGCTGTGCCAAGCGGGCCACGGGTACGGTCGTGCGCTTCTGGCCGGAAGTCGAATACTTCGACAGTCCCAGACTGTCGCTGCCGAAGTTGAAGCACCTGCTGCGCGCCAAGGCCGTGCTCTGTCCGGGTCTCAAGGTGGTGCTCAAGGAGTCCGACGGCGCCGAGAACGTCTGGCAGTACGAAGACGGTCTACGCGACTATCTGGCCCAGGCGGTGGACGGTTTCGAGGTACTGCCGGCGTCGCCGTTCACCGGCCATTTCGAGGACGACGAGCAGGGCGTCGACTGGGCGATCCAGTGGCTGCCGGAGGGCGGCGAGCCGGTGCTGGAGTCCTACGTCAACCTGATCCCCACGCCGCTCGGCGGTACTCACGTCAACGGTTTTCGCAGTGGTCTGCTCGAGGCGGTGCGCGAGTTCTGCGAGTACCGCAGTCTGCTGCCGCGCGGCGTCAAGCTTAGCCCGGAGGATCTGTGGGAGAAGGTGTCGTTCGTCCTCTCGATCAAGATGCTCGACCCGCAGTTCGCCGGTCAGACCAAGGAGCGTCTGTCGTCGCGCACGGTGGCGGGGTTCGTCTCCGGCGTGGTCAAGGATGCCTTCTCGCTGTGGCTCAACCACCATGTCGACCAGGCGGAGCAGCTGGCCGAACTGGTGATCAACGCCGCCCAGCGACGCCAGAAGAGTGCCAAGAAGGTGGCGCGCAAGAAGATCACCTCAGGACCCGCCTTGCCCGGCAAGCTGGCCGACTGCTCCGGTCAGGATCCGGTCTCGAGCGAGCTGTTCCTGGTCGAGGGGGACTCCGCAGGGGGCAGCGCCAAGCAGGCGCGCAACCGGGAGACCCAGGCGATCCTCCCGCTGCGCGGCAAGATCCTCAACACCTGGGAAGTCGAATCCGCCGATATCTACAGCTCGCAGGAAGTTCATGACATCGCCGTGGCGATCGGCCTCGATCCGGGTAGCGACGACCTCTCCAAGCTGCGTTACCACAAGGTCTGCATTCTCGCCGATGCCGACTCCGACGGTCTCCATATCGCCACACTGCTGTGCGCGCTGTTCGTGCGCCACTTCCCGGCGCTGGTCGATGCCGGTCACGTCTTCGTCGCCATGCCGCCGCTCTACCGAATCGATCTGGGCAAGGAGGTCTTCTATGCCCTCGACGAGAGCGAGAAGGCGGCGACGCTCAAGCGTCTGGAGGGCAAGCGGGGCACCCCCAACGTGCAGCGTTTCAAGGGCCTGGGCGAGATGAGTCCGCTACAGCTGCGCGAGACCACCATGGCGGTCGATACCCGGCGGCTGGTCCAACTGACCCGGGAACTCAACGACGGCACGCTGGAGATGATGGACATGCTGCTGGCGCGCAAGCGGGCGGGGGATCGCAAGAGCTGGCTGGAAGATTACGGCAATCTGGCGGAGATCGAAGTCTGAGCATGCCTGCGCGTGGCTCATACGGCGTTGAACGCTGAGCGCCGAATGCTCCCAGTCAACTCCGCTTCGTCGCTCATCTTTCGCCTTGTCTGAGTCACGCTCGGCGATGCCCTCGAGGGATGTCGAGAGGCAACGATCGGGAGATCGAATCGTTGAATAGGAATCGATAAATGACCATGGATATCCAGGTGGCGGAGGGCGACGTCGAGCGCCTCTCGCTCAAGGAGTACACCGAGAAGGCGTATCTCGATTATTCGATGTACGTGATCCTCGACCGGGCGTTGCCGCACATCGGCGACGGCATGAAACCGGTGCAGCGGCGCATCGTCTACGCCATGCGCGAGCTGGCGCTGAATGCCAATGCCAAGTACAAGAAGTCGGCGCGTACCGTCGGCGACGTATTGGGTAAATTCCACCCTCATGGTGACAGCGCCTGCTACGAGGCGATGGTGCTGATGGCGCAGCCGTTCAGCTACCGCTACCCGCTGGTCGACGGCCAGGGCAACTGGGGGAGCCCGGACGATCCCAAGTCCTTCGCCGCCATGCGCTATACCGAAGCGCGGCTGTCGCGCTTTTCCGAGACGCTGCTGACGGAGCTGGGCCAGGGCACCGTCGACTGGACGCCCAATTTCGACGGCACCATGAACGAACCGGCGGTGCTGCCGTCGCGACTTCCCCACGTGCTGCTCAATGGCGGTACCGGCATCGCCGTCGGCATGGCGACCGATATCCCACCCCACAACGTGGTGGAAGTGGTCGAGGCGACCTGCCACCTGCTGCGCCAGCCCCAGGCCAGCGTCGCCGATCTGATGACGCATCTGCCGGCACCGGACTTCCCGACGGATGCCGAGATCATTTCGCCGGCCAGCGATCTACGCAAGCTCTACGAAACCGGTCGCGGCTCGGTCAAGTTGCGTGCCCGTTACGAGCGCGAGGACGGCAATATCGTCATCACCGCGGTACCGTACCAGGTCAGCGGGGCCAAGGTGCTGGAGCAGATCGCCGCCCAGATGCAGGCCAAGAAACTGCCGATGGTGGCGGATCTGCGCGACGAGTCGACCCACGAGACGCCGACCCGGCTGGTGATCGAGCCGCGCTCCAACCGTATCGATGTCGAGGGGCTGATGGCGCACCTGTTCGCCACCACCGATCTCGAGAAGAACATCCGCGTCAATCTCAACGTGATCGCTCTCGACGGCCGGCCGCGGGTGATGCCGCTGAACGAGATGCTCGGCGAATGGCTGATGTTCCGGCGTACTACCGTGCGCCGGCGTCTGGAGCATCGCCTCGGCAAGGTCGAGGATCGCCTGCATATCCTCGAGGGCCTGCTGGTCGCCTACCTCAATATCGACGAAGTGATTCGCATCATTCGCGAGGAGGACGAGCCCAAGCCGGCACTGATGAGCGCCTTCGGCCTCAGCGATCGCCAGGCCGAGGCGATTCTGGAACTGCGCCTGCGTCACCTCGCCAAGCTCGAGGAGATGAAGATCCGTGGCGAGCAGGACGAACTCGAGGCCGAGCGCAAGCGTCTGAAGAAGCTGCTGGGCAGCGAAACGGCAATGACCGACCTGATCGAGAGGGAGCTGCGTGAGGCGGCTGAAACCTACGGCGATGCCCGTCGTTCGCCGCTGGTCGAGCGGGCCGAGGCCAGGGCGCTCTCCGAGGTCGAGCTGGTCGGTGCCGACCCGGTCACCGTGGTGCTCTCCGAGAAAGGCTGGATTCGGGCCGCCCGCGGTCACGATATCGATCCCGCCGGGCTCTCCTACAAGGCGGGCGACAAGTTCCATCTCGCCACCCGCGGCAAGACCAATCAGCCGCTCGTACTGCTCGATGACAGCGGTCGCAGTTACACCCTCTCCGCGCACAACCTGCCTTCGGCGCGGGGGCAGGGGGAGCCGGTGACCGGGCGAATCAATCCGCCGGCCGGATCGTCGATGATCGGGCTGATGCTCGACGTGCCCGACGCACGCTATCTGCTCGCCTCCGATGCCGGCTACGGTTTCGTGGTCAAGCTCGAGGATCTGCTCGGCAAGAACAAGGCGGGCAAGGCGGTGCTGTCGGTGCCCGCCGGCTGCAACGTGATACCGCCGCAGGCGATTCCCGCGGGCGACAACATTCGGGTGGCGGTGGTGTCCAACGAGGGTCGGCTGCTGGTGTTCGACCTTTCCCAGTTGCCGGAGATGGCCAAGGGCAAGGGTAACAAGATGATCTCGATCCCCGGTCAGCGGGCCGCCAATCGCGAGGAGTTCGTGCGCGACCTGGTGCTGCTGCCGGAGGGTGCGGCGCTGATCGTACACGCCGGCCGGCGCAAGCAGACGCTGAAAGCGGGCGATCTCGACTACTATTCCGGCGAGCGTGGCCGTCGAGGCAGCAAGCTGGCGCGTGGCTTCCAGAAAGTGGATCGGCTCGAGGTCGAGTCCTGAGGGGCATCGTTGGGTCTCGTCATCAGCGACGAGCGTCGACAACGCCTCTGCCATGGCTGACGGTCGGTTGAATCTATAAAGAGAGGGCGCCTCGGGCGCCTCGTGGGGAAAAGATGTCACAACGTTTTGTGGTGCGAGCCACCGGCCCGGCGCGACCAGGTCAGACGGCTGCACTGGGTACGGCGCTGGTCAGCGCCAACTGCCGCCTACTGGACTTGAGCCAGCACGTCGCTTTCGGCGAGGTGACACTGGAGGCACTGGTCGAAACCGCCGACGATCTCGGGGCCATGCTGCCGACGGCCGGCGACGTGTTCGGGCTGGACTGCCGGGTCGAGAAGGTATCTGCCGAGAGTGAAGCGCTATGGGCGGACGTGGCCAAGGACGCTCGCTGGGTGCTGACCCTGATGGCCCCCCGGTTGTCCGCCGAGGTCATGGCGGAAGTCGGCGCGTTGACCGCCGAGCACGGCTTGATCATCGAGCGTGTCAAACGGTTGTCCGCCGCGGGCCAGCTCGACATGGACGCCTCGCCGGCCGGCGCCGGCGCTTGCCTGGAGTGGCGGCTCGGCGGCGCGATAGAAGATGCGGTGTCACTGCGCGAAAAGATCCTGGCGTTGAGCGAGCGCTTCGGGGTCGACGTGGCGTTGCAGCGATCGAATGCCTGGCGCCGACATCGTCGGCTGATCTGTTTCGATATGGATTCGACGCTGATCCAGGCCGAGGTCATCGACGAGCTGGCGCGCCGACATGGCGTCTACGAGGAAGTCGCCAGCGTGACCGAGCGCGCCATGCGTGGCGAACTCGACTTCCAGCAGAGCTTCCGTGAACGCATGAGCAAGCTCGAGGGCCTGGATGAGTCGGTGTTGGCGGAGATCGCCGAGTCATTGCCGCTGATGCCGGGGCTGGAGCGATTGATGCGCTATCTCAAGCGTCTGGGTTACCGGACCGCGATCCTCTCCGGTGGGTTCACCTATTTCGCTCGTCACCTGCAGCAGCGCCTCGGTTTCGACGAGATCCACGCCAACGAGCTGGTGATCCGCGACGGCAAGGTGACCGGCGAGGTCGCCGAGCCGATCGTCGATGCCGGGCGCAAGGCGACGATGCTCAGGCAGATCGCCGAGCGCGAGGGGTGGGACCTGGCCCAGACCGTGGCCGTGGGCGATGGCGCCAACGACCTCGAGATGCTGGCGACGGCTGGGCTCGGCGTGGCCTTTCACGCCAAGCCGCTGGTGCGCCGTCAGGCACGGCAGTCGGTCTCTACCCTGGGGCTGGACGGCTTGCTCTACCTGCTCGGCTACTCTGCCGCCGAACTGGAAGAACTATCGCGGGGCGAGTGACGCGCATCGGACGTTAAGTTCAAGGCGCGATGGCCGATAACGATAGCTTACATAGTTTTACATTTATGCTTTTGTGACTGCTTTTCGTTATCGGAGCTTCCATGTCTGACTCTGCCTCGACGGACATCCATCAAGCCAAGGCCAAGTGGGAGTGGCTGGAGCCGCTCTGGCTGCAGGGCGGCGTCAATCTCGCGTTCAACCACGCAGGCAGCGCGTCCTGGCCGGTGCTGCTGGACGATGTCACCGTCGACGAGGCGCTCGTCATCGACGTGTCGGCCGTGCCGGCGCTGGCGGATCCTCTGGAGAAGGGGGATTCATTCCACCTTGTGGGCCATGTCATGGGAGCGCTGGTTCGGACGTCTCCGCTGGCCGTGATGGAGCGGTTGGAGGATACGTCACGCGTCCGGTTTCGTTGCACCTATCCCGACTACCTGAGCACCATCCATCGCCGCGGCACGTTTCGCGCGCCGCTGCGTGCCGAGATGGGCGTCGGTACCCGCCTCACCCTCGCGGAGGATGCGCCCGTCGTGGATGCCGACCTCTGCAACCTGTCGCTCGGCGGGTGCCTGCTATCGATGCGGCTGGCCGATGCGGTGGCGCTGACACCCGACCAGCCCATCTTTTCCCTGGAACTGCATTTTCCCAATCAGCAGCGTCTCGAACTCAAGGGGCACGTCCGACACATCCGCACCAACGATGAATGGACAAGGGCACTGGTCGGCTGCGAGTTCGACGAACTTCCGATCGATAGCGAGCGCATGCTCTGGTTTTGTGTCAAGGAGATCGAGCGTGAAGATGCGAGGCGGGCACAGAGTAGCGAGAAGCCCCTGGAACCCTCGGGGCTGTTCCTGACCCCGAGCGGGCGTCGACTTCCGCAGCCCCCTTCCGGAATCGCCGCGGAGAAGCCTGCGGCTACGGTCGGCAATACGGTCGCGCGACAGTTGCAGCGGGTCGCGGACTATCTCAATGCGCAGAGCCTGCAGCTCCAGAACGGCGGCACGATATCGTCCACGCTGCTGTCGCGTCATGCGGATACGATCATCGCTCTCGGCGGGCCGGGGCGTGAGTCGCTGCTTTATGCCATGGGCTATCTCGATGCGGAGCCCGTGGCCGTGCAACATGCGTTGGTCGTGGCGATCCGGGCCGTCGATCTGGCGCGCCAGCAAGGATTCGACAGCGAAACCTTGAAGGCGGTCGCGGCCAGCGCTCTGGTGCACGACCTGGGCAAGGCGTCGTTGCCGAGCGATCTGCTGGAGAGTCGCGATGGGCTGACCGAGGCGCAGCGGGCACTGCTGCCGGGCCACGTTCATCGGATAAGCGAACGTGTGGCCGATTGCCGCTGGCTGTCGCCAGAGATCGCCGCGCAGGTGATCGGGCAGGTCAACGAGAGGCTCGATGGCAGCGGCTATCCGCTCGGGGTCCATGGTGCCGCCATCGGCGAGCTCGGCCGGATGATCGCGGTGGTGGACGTCATCGATGCCTTGACGCGACCACGTGCCGACCGCGCTGCCTGGTCGCTGGTCGAGGCTTACCGCCATGTGCTGGGCGAGGCGACGGCTTTCGATAACAGATGGGCCCGGCGCTACGTGCGGCTGTTCGGGGTCACGCCGGTGGGATCGCTGGCCCGTTATTCCAGCGGGGCCCTGGCCTGGGTGCAACGTCTGGATGCGCAAGCCCGTCCATCGCAGGTTCACATGGTGCTCAATGCCAACAGTCCGCGGCGCCGGCTGGATCTGGTGCTGGCGCAGCGGGATCTCGACCAGTTGGGGCGTCTGGAAGGCGCTGTTCAGCCCGCAACCTACGGCTTGTCGCTGGCCAATAGCGGCTTGCGCTCGGCCGTTCGCGAGTAGCGCTATCGTCTGCCGCGCTCTCCAGTGGCGCGCCGAGATCGTCGGGGGTGCGACCCTGGCCGGGAGTGGCCAGGGGCTTGGCCATTGGCCGCCGCTCGTTGACAAAAAGGAACATTGGCACAGCGGAGACATGGCGCAGATTGGACCACACTGAAAACCTCGAGCTTCATGGCACAGGAGGTAATCGCATGGTCGAAATGCACGGCTCCAGGGCGCTCGCGGGCTTCATGCCGCCCCACGTTCTCGAACGCATCATGTCTCACGGCAACACGAGGCTTCAGCAATGCGCGCGGATGACGCTGCAGGCCGACGCCCAGTTCCGGCTGCGCAACGCTGCCGCGCCCATGGCGCGCCCGGCGGACAGCGGCCGGCCGGGCCAGGCCGCGCGATATATCTACTCCGCCGGTAACCAGCAGACCCTGCCCGGCAATCTGGTACGGGAGGAGGGGGCACCGGAAAGCGGGGATGTCGCCGTGGACGAGGCGTATCAGTGGTTGGGTGCCACGCATCTGTTCTACTGGCAGGTCTTCGAGCGCGACTCCATCGATGGTGACGGGATGGCGTTGCTGGGCACGGTTCACTATGGCGAGGATTATGACAACGCCTTCTGGAATGGCGCCCAGATGGTGTTCGGCGACGGCGACGGCGAGCTGTTCAACCGCTTCACGGCGGCGCTGGATGTGGTCGCTCACGAGTTGACCCATGGCGTCATCGAGCGCGAGGCCGGTCTCGTCTACGCGGATCAGTCCGGTGCCCTGAATGAATCCCTGGCGGATGTCTTTGGCGTCATGGTCAAGCAGCACCACTTCGAGCAGAACGTCGAGGAGGCGGACTGGCTGATCGGCGAGGGACTCTTGACCGACCGGGTCAATGGTCGGGCGCTGCGCTCGATGGCCAAGCCGGGAACCGCCTATGACGACCCGGTACTGGGCAAGGATCCTCAGCCGGGGCATATGGACGACTTCGTGCGAACGTCATCGGACAATGGTGGGGTACATATCAATTCGGGTATTCCCAACCGGGCATTCTACCTGGCGGCTACCAGCCTGGGCGGGTTTGCCTGGGAGCAGGCGGGGCCGGTCTGGTTCGATGCGCTGACCGATTCACGTCTGCAACGCGATGGCGATTTTGTCCAATTTGCCCGGTTGACGGTCGATTGTGCCGCCAAGCGCTTCGGTAGCGACAGCGCTGCCATGCGGGCCGTCAACCAGGCGTGGGTCGATGTGGGCGTTCTGTCATGACCGGCAACGGATCGAGCGGCAATGACCTTCTCGAACCGACCAGCGTGATCATCGTCACCCGTGAAGGGGGATTCGTCGTGACGCCTGGACTGTCGGCGCCGCGCAAGATCGAGTGCAGGCAACTGAACGAGCATCAACGACGCCGACTCCAGGCGGTGCTCGACGAACTCGATCGGCATTGCGGCGAGTCGGCCTCGGCGGGAGCCGACCGGCGTTCCTTTCGGGTCACGCTGGAGGTGACGGCAGGGTGTCCCCGGCGTGAATGGGAACTGGACGAGAGTGCAGCACCCAGGTCATTGATTGGGCTATGGAAACGCGGCGTCGAGGAGCTGGACGAGAGTGCCGACTAACCGCGGAAGCGAAGGGTATGGGAGTTTTTTTGATTTTTCGAGGAACTCCATCGCGCTACCGCACTCTGATCTAGTAGCCCAGGACGGGCGCACAGCGTAGGCCGGGCCTGAATTGGGTCCGGCTTCTTTTTTGTCTAACGTCGCCCACTTCTTTGGCCTCGGTGTCGATAATACCTATCCTATGGCGAGCCGGCCTGGCTCGTTTTTTTGTGCCTGTCGATCCTGAAACCTCGTTGTCCTGAGCATGGGCGGCGGCAGGTCGGGCAGAGGTGTGGGGGAGCTTATGCGTCAGCGAATTCCGCCGCGGTTATGGCGTTGGGCAGGCGCCTGCCTGCTGGTGGCGCTCCTGACCCTGCTGCTGGCAGCCGGGTTAGGCGGGAAGGGGACGCTTGGGCTCTCGTCGCATTCGCCCGGTGACCAGACATCCGTTACGGCCGAGGCGCGGTTGCAGCACGCCTTCGAGGCGCGAAGAGATGACTTCTGGATCGAGGCCTCGGGGCGGGTCGTGCGGGTGCTGCCGGACGATCTCGACGGGAGTCGCCACCAGCGGATCATCGTCGCGCTCGACACTGGCCAGACCTTGTTGATTGCCCACAATATCGACCTGGCCCCGCGGATCGAATCTCTCGAACCGGGCAGTCATCTAGGTTTTCGGGGCGAATATGTCTGGAATGCCCGGGGCGGCGTCATCCACTGGACCCATCACGATCCCGGTGGCGACAGGTTGGGTGGATGGCTGGAGTATCGGGGCAGGCGCTATCGCTAGGCTCGCCCGCGAGGTGGCGGCGCTCGTTCACTGCCATGACGCCGTCCACGGAGTGGGCTGCTGTCCGATATCAGCGAGCGTAGACCCGCATCCGGCGTTTGGCGGGCCGGTGGCTAGAGTGCCAGCGGCGGGACAGCCACCACATGCCGAGCCAGTCCCGGGCGTGCCCCAACGATCCGGCAGCCAATCGCCAGGGAGAGGCATGGGCCGAGGGCGCCCGGAGGTTGACCCGGTAGCTGCCAGTCTGGCCGCCACGGCGACGAATCAGCAGCGGGAGGAATCGCTGCAGCTTGTCGACGGATGGCAGTGCCACCAGCGCTTCCCGCTTGACCAGGCGCAGACCGCAGCCGTCGCCATCGGCGAGTTCGATGCCGGCGCTTCTGAAGACGCGGAAGAGGGCTCGCTTCCAGCGACAGCGAGGGTCGAGGGGAATCCCCTCGACCAGCGTCAACCCCTGGTGCTCTGCCTCGCAGAGCATGTCGGGGATGTCGTGGGGGTCATCCCGGCCATCGGCGGCCAGCGTCGCGATCCACTCGCCCCGCGCCAGATTGCCGGCTCGCCACGACGCGGCGTCGCTGCCGGTGGGCGTGGAGTGGCGATAGAGCCTGATCCGGTCATCGGTAACGGCCAGGCGTGCCAAGCGGTCGTGGTCGCCCCCGCCCGAGGCGTCGTCGATGATCACGAACTCCAGGGCGGTAGCGTGCCGAAGCGCACTGGATGCCTCCGCGACCACGTGTTCGACGCGGTGAGAAGCGTCGTGGACGATGATGACAAGTGATAGCTTGGGCAGCTCGAGCATGATGAAATCCTGTAGGTTTCCAAAGCGTCGACTTTGCTCGTCGTGTTCGGAACCCGCACTATGGCAGCCTATTCTTAAAATCGGCTTAGTGAATCACCAAGCCCCCATCGGATGCGCTGCTTATTTTCCAACAGGTTCGTGACAGTGGAAGGTCAGGCAGAGGGAAGCGGGAACCAATGGCGTGTTGCCGTGGTATTGATAGAGCCGAATTGACAGAGCCGAGTGTCGCCGCAGGCAGCGGCCGTGAGAGAGAACGCCATGAGGGTAATGCTGGTTGAGGACGATCCGTTGCTTGGGGAGGGGGTCGTCGATGTCCTTCAACGCGAACAAATGGTGCCCGAGTGGCTGACCGAAGGGCGTGGCGTCTGCGAAGCGCTGGAGGGTTCCAACTTCGACGCGCTGATACTGGATCTGGGACTGCCCGACATCGACGGCTTCGAGATCCTCAGGCAGTTGCGGGAGGGGCAGAGCCAGATTCCCGTGCTGGTGCTGACGGCGCGGGACGAGGTGGTCGATCGTATCCGCGGTCTCGACAGCGGCGCGGATGACTATCTCGTCAAGCCTTTCGACAATGGTGAGCTGCTGGCCCGTTTGAGGGCGTTGGTCCGACGCAGCGCGGGACGTGCGTCTCCGGTGGTGACGTGTGGCCGGCTGTCGCTGGATCCGGCTGCTCATGAAATACGCTTCGATCGGGTCGTCGTGGCGCTGGGGCGTCGGGAACATGACCTGCTTGCCCATCTGATGACGCATCCCGGGCAGGTATTTACCCGCGACCAGTTGGTGGAAGTGCTTTACGGCTGGGACGCCGAGGTCGAGAGCAACGTCATCGAGGTCCATGTCCACCATCTGCGGCGCAAGTTCGGGAGCGACGTGGTGGCGACAGTGCGTAACGTCGGCTATCGACTGGGGGCGATGGGTTGATCTCGATTCGCCGCTACCTCAGGCGTGTTCTGCTGTTTTCGGTGACCCTGATCACCGCGATCGCGGCGCTCTGGAGCTATCACGACACGCGGGACCAGATCAACGAACTGTTCGATGCTGAACTGGCGCAGACCACGCGCACCATGGTGGCGCTCTATTTCGAGTATCGCGGTGATCAGGGTCGAACCAGCGATGACCTGATCGCCGATCTACAGATGCAGCCGGTGATGGTCCCCGACAACGCCACCGACGCGCCGACGCCGCTAGGCCATCCGTACGAGAAAAAGTTGGGATTCCAGATCTGGGACGACGACGGCCACGCCCTGTTGGGCATGAGGACGCCGGGCGTGCTGGATACGCTGATCCCCGTGCCGGGTTACGCGCAGACTGCGGGTGATCATCACGACTGGCGCACGTTCACGCTGTATGACGAGGTTCACGGCGTGTGGGCCAGTGCCGCCCAGCGCGACGACGTGCGCGACGAGCTGACCTGGCAGATCGCGCTGCGCAATCTGATGCCGCCGGTGATCGGAGTGCTGTTGATCGCCCTGCTGATCCCTTTCGTCATCGCCCGCGGCTTCTCTCCCCTGTTGCGTATCAGCCGTCAGATCACGGCGCGCCGGCCGAGCTATCTGGAGCCGATCGATGGCAGCGAGGCCCCCGAGGAGATTCGGGGTATGGTCGAGGCGCTGAACGGGCTGTTTGGTCGCCTGGCGGAAACGCTGGAGAAGGAGCGCCGTTTCACCGCCAATGCCGCCCATGAGTTGCGCACCCCGCTGGCCGCGATCAAGGTCCACGCCCAGAACCTTGCCAGCGATACCGCCGAGGAGCGCTCGCAGCGCGGCGCGCGCTCCATCATCAATGGCGTCGACCGCATGACGCGAGTCGTCGAACAGCTGCTGACGCTCTCCCGCCTCGAGAGCGGCGAGGGCATGAACCGGCAGATGGTGGGCCTGAACCGGCTGGGGCGGGAGCTGCAGCGGGACATGCAGCCGCTGGTCGAGCGGCGAGGCATCCACTTCACGCAGGAAATTCCCGATGCACTCCAGATTCGCAGCTACGAGAACGGCCTCTACGTGCTGCTGCGCAATCTGCTCGACAACGCCTTGCGTTACACCCCCGAAGAGGGCGAGGTGAGATTGCGGATGTGGCAGACTGGGGACCGACTGCATATCGAGATCGCCGACAGCGGCCCGGGGATAGCGGTCGCCGAACGTGAGCGTGTCTTCGAGCGATTCGTACGCCTGGCGGGGCAGCAGACCAGTGGATCCGGGCTGGGCCTGTCGATCGTGCAGGAACTGGCCGAGAGGCTCGGCGGGGAGATCCGGCTAGATCAGACGTCGCTGCCGGTCGAGAGTGGGCTGAGTGTTCACGTCACGCTGCCGCTGGCGTGAGGTTGCCGCCGTCTGGTGTTCAATCGTCGACCGTCAACAGGAGTTTGCCGATGCTTCGCTTTCTGATCCCCCTCCTGGCCTTGGTCCTGTTCATGGGTTACACGGTCTTCGCCATCGCCACCAGCGACCAGAGCCTGAGCGCTTTCGCCAGTGAGCTGATGCGCCGGCCGACCACGGCGCTGGTGGTGTTCGACGTCTATCTGGCGCTGCTGATGATCGCCACCTGGATGTTCTTCGATGCCCGGCGCCGGGGGCACGGGCTGGCCTATCTGCTGGTGTTCTACGTCATCACCTTCTGCTTCGGCTCGGCCGGGCCGCTGGCCTATCTCACCCTGCGCGGCTGGCGTGACTGGAGCGCCGCGCCGAGGCGCACGTCCTCGTCCTCATAGCGGGGTCTTGCTCGCCTCGCCGGGGAGCTCGCGCACCAGCCTCGGCATCAGAAAGCCGGGCAGGCGTTGGCGCAGCGATGCCACCAGCGCCCGTGCGCTGTCGTCGTCGACATCGAAGTGGGCCGCGCCGCTGACCGGATCGAGCACGTGCAGGTAGTAGGGCAGCACACCGGCGGCGAACAGCCGTTCCGACAGCTCGGCCAGGGTATCCACCTGATCGTTGACGCCACGCAGCAGTACGCTCTGGTTGAGCAGGGTGACGCCGGCCGCCGCCAGGCGCCGGCAGGCGTCGACCACCGCGGTGTCGATCTCCTGGGCGTGATTGATGTGCAGCACCATCACCTTCTGCAGGCGTGTGCCGCCGAGCCAGTCGAGCAGGGCGGCATCGACCCGGTCGGGAATCACCACCGGCAGACGAGTGTGGATACGCAGGCGCTGGAGGTGGGGGATCGTCTCCAGCCGGGCGACCAGTTCGGCGAGACGTCGGTCCGGTGACGCCAGTGGGTCGCCGCCGGAGAGGATCACCTCGCGGATCGAGGCATCCTCGCGCAGATAGTCGAGGCTGGCGTCCCACTCGCGCATCGAGGGGGCGTGCTCGGCGTAGGGGAAGTGGCGCCGGAAGCAGTAGCGGCAGTTGATCGCACAGGTCGGGCTGGCGATCAGCAGTACCCGCCCGGCGTATTTGTGGATCAGGCCGGGTCGCGGGGTGTGTTCGCGTTCGACCAGCGGGTCGTCGACGAAGCCGCCGACCGCCTCCTGCTCCGCCGCCAGCGGTAATACCTGACGCAGCAGCGGGTCGTCAGGATCGGCGTGGCGGATACGCGCCAGGTAGGCTTCGGGCACCCGCACCGGGAACAGCGCATGGCCCGCGCTGGCGCCGGGCAGCAGCGCCGGGTCGAGGCCGAGGCGCTGGCACAGCACCAGCGGGTCGCGAATCACCTCTTGCAGCTGACGCTGCCACGCAGCAGGCGCGCGCGGTTCGGCTTCACGATGCACGGCGATCGGGGTTCGGGTTATCATGCGGACCACCTGAGTTAGAACGCGCCCTGGCAGCGCTGTTACGGAATTCTCGTCGCGGACGCCCCGCGATCGTTCATTAGTGAGGAAACATGGCGAACTATTCTACCAACGAATTCAAGGGCGGCCTGAAAGTCATGCTGGATGGCGACCCGTGTAACATTCTCGAGAACGAATTCGTCAAACCCGGCAAGGGACAGGCGTTCAACCGCGTCAAGCTGCGCAACCTGATCACCGGTCGGGTCTGGGAGCGGACCTTCAAGTCGGGCGAGTCGCTCGAGGGCGCCGACGTCATGGATCTCGACATGGAGTACCTCTACACCGACGGTGACATGTGGCACTTCATGAAGACCGACGGCTCGTTCGAGCAGTACGCGGTGGACCGCAAGGCGATCGGCGACGTCGAGAAGTGGCTCAAGGAGCAGGCGGTCTACACCGTCACCCTGTGGAACGACAACGCCATCGCCGTCAGCCCGCCCAACTTCCTCGAGCTCGAAGTGGTCGAGACCGATCCGGGCCTCAAGGGTGACACCGCCCAGGGTGGCTCCAAGCCGGCCAAGCTCTCCTCTGGTGCCACGGTGCGAGTGCCGCTGTTCATCAACCAGGGTGAAGTGCTCAAGATCGATACCCGCACCGGCGAGTACGTCTCCCGCGCCTGACGCTGGCGTCGTGCCGGCTTCGAAGTCGCGCGGGTGCAGGTCGGGTCTCAGCCAGGTTGGCCACGCTTCGGCGTGGCCTTTTGCGTTCTCCCGCCGGCCGCGGCCGGCGGGGTCGAATTGCCGGCGTGCTCGCGCCGTCTAGCGCCGCGGCGCCACCGGAGGAGATCGGGATGGGCAGACTGGCAGGGCGAACCGCCCTGATCACCGGCGCGGCCAGCGGTATCGGCCTGGCCACGGCGCGGCGCTTTGCCGCCGAGGGCGCCGACCTGGCGTTGCTCGACCGCGCCCCGTACGCCCTGGCGCAGGCGCGCGAGTGCATCGAGCAGGAGAGCGGCCGCCGGGTGGTGGGCGTCGAGGCCGATGTCGCCGAGGCCGACAGCGTCACCCGCGCTGTGGCCGAGGCCGGGGCGGCGCTGGGGGCGCTGCAGCTGGTGGTCAATGCCGCCGGGGTCAACGTGTTCAGCGATCCGTTGGCGACCGACGAGGCGAGCTGGCGGCGCTGCCTGGCGATCAATCTGGAGGGGGCCTGGCATGTGATCCAGGCGCTGCTCCCGGAGATGCTGGCACGCGGCTATGGCCACGTGGTCAATATCGCCTCGGTGCATGGCCACAAGATCATTCCCGGTGCCTTTCCCTATCCGGTGGCCAAGCATGGCCTGATCGGGCTGACCCGCGCGCTCGGGATCGAATACGCCGCCCGCGGGCTGCGCTTCAACTCGATCTCGCCGGGGCTGATTCGTACCCCATCGGCCCAGAAGTGGCTGGATGGCCTCGACGCGGCCGAGCGTCAGCGCCAGATTGCGCTGCTGCCGTGCCAGCGCATCGGCGAGGCGGAGGAGGTGGCCAACACCGCCCTGTTCCTGGCCAGCGACGAGGCGCGTTTCATCAATGCCACCGATATCCTGATCGACGGTGGCCGCAGCCAGGTCTATCACACGTGACGATGACGCCCAGCCCAGACGACTGGCAGCCCTCGGCAACGCGCGAGACGCTGCGCCAGCGGGCGCGGCTGCTGGCGGCGGTACGCGCTTTCTTCGCTGCCCGCGACGTGCTCGAGGTGGAGACCCCGATTCTCGGACATGCCGGGAGTACCGACCCGCACCTCGACTCGCTGTCGCTGCGCGCGACCACCCCCGCCGGACGCGAGACGCTGTGGCTGCAGACCTCGCCGGAGTTCCATATGAAGCGGCTGCTGGCGGCGGGCAGCGGGCCAATCTTCCAGCTCGCCCGCAGCTTTCGCGATGGCGAAGTAGGGCGGCGTCACAATATCGAGTTCACCATGCTCGAGTGGTATCGCCCCGGCTTCTCGCTGGCGGCGCTGATCGACGAGTGCGAGGCGCTGATCCGCACGCTGATACCGGCGGCCGGCCCGGCACGGCGGCGACGCTATCGCGAGCTGTTTCGCGAGGCGCTGGCGCTCGACCCCTTCACCACGCCCCTGGCCGAGCTGCGGCGGGTGGCGGGCGAACGCGGCGGGCTCGACATGGCCGACAGCGATCGCGATGGCTGTCTCGACCTGCTGATGAGTCTGGCCATCGAGCCGACGCTGGGGCAGGACGGCATCGACGTGGTCGTCGACTATCCAGCCAGCCAGGCGGCGCTGGCGCGCAAGCGGGTCGACGAGGAGGGCACCGAGATCGCGTCTCGCTTCGAGATCTATCTGCAGGGCCTCGAACTCGCCAACGGCTATGACGAGCTGACCGACGCCCAGGAGCAGGCCGCCCGCTTCGAGGATGACAATCGCCAACGCGCGGCGCTTGCCAAGTCGGCTGTCGCCGTCGACCGTCGGCTCGTCGCCGCCCTGGCGCACGGCATGCCCGCGGGCAGCGGGGTGGCGCTGGGGATCGACCGCTTGATCCAGCTGGCGCTGGGCAAGGCGTCGGTTGCCGAGGTCATGGCGTTCCCGACGCCGCGCTGCTGACCGGCCATGGCGCTGCTACCACGCCACCCGCCGTCTTTCACCGAAGGGCCATAGCGTCACGATCTCGCCGAGCAGTTGCTTGGCGGCCGGCGACAGCGGCCGCTGACGGCGCACGATGACATGGGATTCGGCTTCCCGGAACACCGGATGATCGACCTCCAGCGCCACCAGTTGGCCGCGCCGCAGTTCGTGCAGCAGCGCCACACTGCCGATGAAGGTGACGCCGTTGCCGGAGCTGACGTACTGCTTCAGCGTCGCCAGGGAGTTGCTGACCAGGCTGGCATGGAAATGTCGCTTGCTGAGGATTTCCACGGCATCGATCAACTGGCGAATGCCGTAGCCGTGACCCACCAGGCCCAGGGGCCACTCGAGGATGGCGTCCAGCGCGAGCGGCTGGGGCAACCGGGTGAGCGGATGCGCGGGGTGGACGATGGCGCAGAGCGGCTGGCGGACGGCGGCCACCGACTCGACGCCGGGGATCAGCCGAGGCGCATAGGCAACGCCGATATGTGCCTGGCCCTCGTAGACCTGGCGCACCACCTCGTTGACGCTGGCCAGGGTCATCTCGATCGTCAACTGCGGATGGCGGGCGCAGAAGTCGTTCATCACCCCACTCATCAGCCGATCGCTGTACCCCTCGCTGATCGACAGGCTGATATGGCCGCGCTGCAGGCCGTCCAGCTCGGCCAGCTGTCCGAACAGCGTCTGCTCGGCGACATCCCGCTCGCGATAGAAGTCGAGCAGGATGCCGCCGGCCTCGGTGGCCCGAACACCGCGGCCATGGCGCTCGACCAGGGTCAGACCGAGCGCCTGCTCGAGCTGCCGGATCTGCCGGCTGATGACGGAGGGTTCCACATCCAGTCGGTCCGATGCGGTGCGGATCGAGCCGGCCTCGAGCGCCTGCGAGAGGTAGTAGAGCCAGCGGCTGTTCAGATGGGCCGGGAACTTGTCGTTGTCATGCGCCACGGGGAGAGTCCACAGGGTTGGAATCACGAAGCATGCTTCGAGCGTTGCCTTTCAGGCAACACTGACCTGTCGACGAAAGTATTGTCTTCCTCCCGCCGGGATCTACTCTCGGTAGGAGCGACAGGTGCCGGGCGGCCATGAAGGAAGCACTGCGTGAATGCCTGCGCGAGCGAATCGCTGCGTTACGGGGTACTGGGGGGCCAGTCCGATCGACCCGCGCCTGACCCCAGTTCCATGCGTCTTGCGATTCATTCCGCGCGCCGATGGCTTCAGCGCTTCCTGAATCCATCACAACAGCCTCCGTCCCTATCGCCAAAGACCATCATAAGATCGATAACGAGGTCCCTCATGACGACTCCTTTCTCGCGTCGTTTTTCCGCTGTGCGTCGCCGCCTGTTGGGTGGCATGACGATGGTGGCGCTGCTCTCCACGTGCGGTGCGATCTCGTCGCTGGCCGCTGCGCCGGCGGAAGCGAACACGATTCGCGCGGTCATGCACTCCGGTCTGCGCGTGCTCGATCCCATCACCACCACGGCCCATATCACCCGGGATCATGGCTACATGATCTGGGATACGCTGCTGGGCATGGACGACAAGTTCCAGCCACAGCCACAGATGGCCGACTGGGCGGTCTCCGATGACGGCATGACCTACACCTTTACCCTGCGCGACGGGTTGACCTGGCACGACGGCGGCCAGGTGACCGCCAAGGATGTGGTGGCGTCGTTCAAGCGCTGGGCCGCCCGCGATGGTGGTGGCCAGATGTTGATGGATCATGTCGCGAGTGTCGAGGCGACGGATCCCGCAACGGTGACGCTGACGCTGTCGTCGCCGTTCGCTTACGTGCTCGAACTGATGGCGAAGCCCTCGTCGGTGCCGCTGTTCGTGATGCCGGAGCGTATCGCGAGCAAGTCTCCCGACGAGACGCTGACGGTGGAGGATCAGATCGGCTCCGGGCCATTCACGTTCGTTGCCGACGAGTATGACCCCGGCAACCGCGTCGTCTACGAGAAATTCGCGGAGTACGTGCCTCGCGACGAGGCGGCCAGCTGGACTGCCGGCGGCAAGGTCGTCAACGTCGATCGTGTCGAGTGGATCAACATGAGCGACGCCCAGACGGCGCTCAACGCGCTCAATTCGGGGGAGATCGATTTCCTCGAGTCGCCCTCCGTCGATCTGCTGCCGGTGCTCCAGGCCAATCCCGAGCTGACGGTCGAGAAGCTCAACGAGCTGGGCAGCCAGACCATCGGGCGCTTCAATTTTCTCTATCCTCCGTTCGACAACCCCGAGATTCGCCGCGCCGCGCTGACGGCGATGAACCAGACCGACGTGCTGGCATCCCTGATCGGCAATCCCGAGTTCTACACCACCTGTGACTCGATGTACGGCTGCCAGACGCCGCTCGCCACCGACGCCGGTGCGCCGGAGACGCTGGCGAGCGGCGGAGGGACGGAGGCGGCGAAGCAGATGCTGGCAGACGCCGGCTACGATGGCACGCCCGTCGTCATGATGCAGCCCACCGACGCGCCGACGGTCAGCCCGCAGCCGGTGATCGCCGCCCAGCTGTTGCGCCAGGCCGGCTTCACGGTCGATCTGCAGCCGATGGACTGGCAGACACTGGTCACCCGTCGTGCCAGCCAGCAACCTCCTTCGGCCGGCGGCTGGAACATGTTCTTCACCAACTGGTACATCCCGGAAGTGTGGAACCCGCTGGTCAACCCGATGCTCAATGGTCGCGGCAAGGATGGCGGCTGGTTCGGCTGGCCGGACGACCCCGAGCTCGAATCGATGCGCAACCAGTTCGCCCAGGCCGAAAGCGATGCCGACCGCAAGGCGATCGCCGAGCGTATTCAGCGTCACGCCTTCGAACAGGTGACCTATATCCCGCTGGGCGAATACTCGATTCCGGCGGCCTGGAACAAGGCGCTCTCCGGCATTCTGCACTCACCGGTGCCGGTGTTCTGGAACATCACCAAGTCCGAGTAACGGGCGCTGGAGCGCGATCGACATCGCGCTCCGGACCTGCGACGAACTGCAACGGAGTACGTTCATGTTCAGCTACTGTCTGCGTCGAACGCTGGCGGCAGTGCCGGTCATGGTGGTGGTGGCGCTGTTCGTCTTTCTGCTGCTCCGGCTCTCGCCGGGCGACCCCGCGGCGATCATCGCCGGTGACATGGCCACCCCGGCGCAACTGGATCGGATCCGCGAGACCCTGGGGCTGAACCAGCCGATCTATCTGCAATTCTTCCACTGGGCCGGGGAGCTGCTGCGGGGCGATTTCGGCACCTCCCTGATGTCCAACCTGCCGGTGACACAGCTGATGGCCCAGCGCCTGGAACCCACCGTCAGCCTGGCCCTGCTCAGCATCGTGCTTTCGGTGGTGGTGGCGGTGCCGATGGGCGTCATCGCAGCCTGGAAGCACGGCAGCCTGATCGACAACGCGGTGATGTCGGTCTCGGTGCTGGGCTTTTCGGTGCCGGTGTTCGTGATCGGCTACCTCCTGATCAAGATTTTCGCCATCGATCTCGGCTGGCTGCCGGTTCAGGGCTTCAAGCGGATCTCCGAGGCGGGGTTCGGGCCCTTCATCAGACACGCCATTCTGCCGGCACTGATGCTGTCGACGATCTATATCGCGCTGATCGCGCGGATGACCCGGGCCAGCATGCTGGATGTGCTGGGGGAGGATTTCGTGCGGACCGCGCACGCCAAGGGCGCCAGCGAGAGACGGGTGCTGTTCAAGCATGCGTTGCGCAACGCCGGCGTGCCGATTCTCGAAGTGATCGGTACCGGCTTCGCCTTGATGATCACCGGGGTGGTCGTCACCGAGAGCGTGTTCAACATCCCGGGGCTCGGCCGGCTGACGGTGGATGCCATCCTCTCGCGTGACTATCCGGTGATCCAGGGGCTGATTCTGGTGACCAGCGGCGTCTACGTGCTGATCAATCTGGCCATCGATCTCTCCTATGCGCTGCTCGACCCGAGGATACGTTACCAATGAGCCTGTCACCCCCTCACGCCGCCTCCGATGTCGCCGGCGCCCCGGTGCCGCGACGGCTACGCTTCTGGCCGCGCCAGCGCCCCGGTTGGACGGTGATGATCGCCGGCGTCTGCCTGGCCCTGATCGTGATCGTCGCCATCCTGGCGCCATGGCTCGCTCCCCACGATCCGCTCGAGATGTCTCCGGCGAATCGCCTCAAGCCCCCCGGTGCGGAGTACTGGCTGGGCAGCGACGCCTATGGCCGCGATCTGCTGTCGCGTGTGCTCTACGGCGCTCGGGTCTCGCTGATCGTGGGTATCGGTAGTGCGCTGATCAGCGTGGTCATCGGCTTGCCGCTGGGCATCCTCGCCGGTTTCTTCCGCGGGCTGGATTCGCTGATCATGCGCGTCATGGACGGCCTGATGGCGATTCCCAGCGTGCTGCTGGCGATCGCCATCGTCTCGCTTATCAGCGCCAACCTGTGGACCGTGATGGCCGCGATCACCATCCCCGAGATTCCCAGGGTGGTGCGCCTGGTGCGCTCGGTGGTGCTCTCCGCGCGGGAGGAACCCTATGTCGAAGCCGCGGTCTCGCTGGGCAGCAGCCTGACCACGGTGATGTGGCGTCACCTGATGCCCAACACGCTGGCCCCGTTGATCGTGATGAGTACCTACATCTGCGCCTCGGCCATCCTGACCGAGGCCATCCTCTCCTTTCTCGGGGCCGGCATCGGGACCGAGACCCCGACCTGGGGCAACATCATGTCGGAGGGTCGAACCTACTTCCTGATCAAGCCTTCGTTGATCTTCTGGCCGGGCATCATGCTGTCGATCTGCATCCTGTCGATCAACCTGCTCGGCGATGCCGCGCGTGACCGCCTCGATCCCCGGCTGCAGAAACGAGGAGGTGCGCAATGAGCGATGACGCCACTCACGCCGAGCTCGCTTCGGCGCCGGTGCTGGAGATTCGTGGGCTGAAAGTCACGACGCACGCCTCGCCGGCCAAGCCCATCCTCGAGGGCATCGACTTCTCGATCGCGCCGGGCGAGACGCTCTGCCTGGTGGGCGAGTCGGGCTCCGGCAAGTCGGTGACCTCGCTGGCGGTGATGGGGCTGCTGCCCAAGGGAAGCCTCACCGTGACCGGCGGTCGTATCGCGCTGGAGGGGGACGCCCTGCTCGATACCTCCCCAAGGCGACTGCGCGAGCTGCGCGCCAGCCGTATGGCGATGATCTTCCAGGAGCCGATGACCGCCCTCAATCCGTTGATGCGGGTGGGAGAGCAGATCGAGGAGGTGCTGGTCATGCACCGGAAGGGGCTCTCCTCGGCGCAGCGCCGGGAGCGCGTGCTCGAGATGCTCGATCAGGTCCAGCTGCCGGATATCGAGCGGGTCTACGCCAGTTGGCCGCACCAGCTCTCCGGCGGCCAGCGCCAGCGCATCATGATCGCCATGGCGCTGGTCCTGGAGCCCAAGCTGCTGATCGCCGACGAGCCCACGACGGCGCTGGACGTGACCACACAGAAGCAGATTCTCAAACTGATCAAGCAGTTGCAGGAGCGCCACGGCACGTCGGTGCTGTTCATTACCCACGACATGGGGGTGGTGGCGGACATTGCCGATCGGGTGTGCGTCATGCGTCATGGCGCGGTGGTCGAGACCCAGCCGATCGCGGCGCTGCTGCGGCGGCCGCAGACCGACTATACCCGCCAGTTGCTGACGGCGGTGCCGAGCCTGCGGCCTCGGGCGGCGCGGGAGGTGACCGACCGCGAGGTCGTGCTGGAGGCGATCGAGCTCGAAAAGCGCTATGGGCAGACCTCTCGATGGGCCCGGCTCACCGGCAGGGCCTCCGCCCAGACACTGGCGGCGAGCGAGGTCAATTTCGCGCTGACCCGGGGGCGCACCCTGGGCATCGTCGGCGAGAGCGGTTCCGGCAAATCGACCGTGGCGCGCTGCGTGATGCGGATGATCGAGCCGACCGCGGGTGGCGTGCGGGTCATGGGCAAGGATATCGCCAGCCTCGGCAGAGCCGCGCTGAGGCCGCACCGCAAACGGATCCAGATGATCTTCCAGGATCCGTTCCGATCACTGAACCCGCGGCTGACCATCGGTGCCAGCCTGATCGAAGGGCCGGTCAACTATGGCACGCCGCGCGGGGAGGCGCTGGCGCGCGCTGCCGAGCTGCTGGCGCTGGTGGGATTGCCGAAAGACGCGCTGGCGCGCTATCCCCATCAGTTCTCCGGCGGTCAGCGCCAGCGTATCGCCATCGCCCGCGCCTTGGCGATGGAGCCGGACGTGCTGGTCGCCGACGAGGCGGTGTCGGCGCTGGATGTCTCGGTCCAGGCCCAGGTGCTCGCGCTGCTCGACGACATTCAGCGCCGGCTCGGCGTGGCGGTGCTGTTCATCACTCACGATCTGCGCGTCGCTGCCCAGATCTGCGACGAGGTGATGGTGATGCAGCAGGGCGTGGTCGTGGAGTACGGCCCGGCGAGCCGCGTGCTGGGCGCGCCGGAGCACCCCTACACCCGCTCGCTGATGCTGGCCGCACCCGGACGGCACTGGGACTTTTCGCAGTTTCGGCCGCTCGAGCACGTCCTCGAGGAGGCCCCGACCTCCGCGTCGGACGCTGTCGTCCACCCATGAAGGGCCGGGATCACTCGGTCGAACCGCCTCTTTTTCACGCTCTCTCGGACTCAAGGACCGCGTCATGTCACAGCCTCGGATTGCCGTCGGTGGCTTTCTCCACGAAACCAACACCTTTGCCCCCAGCCCGGCGACCTACGAGGATTTCCGGCGGGGGGGCGGAGCCCCGCCGCTGAGCGAGGGCGCTGCACTCTTCGATGCGGTGGCGGCGAGCAACATTGGCCTGTGCGGCTTCCTGGGGGCTCCCGAAGCCCGGGCATGGACCCTGGTACCGACCCTCTGGACCGCGGCGAGCCCATCGGCGCACGTCACCCATGAGGCCTTCGAGCGTATCACCGAGCGCCTCCTGGGCGTTATCCGCGCTGCGGCACCGCTCGACGGGGTCTATCTCGATCTCCACGGCGCCATGGTCACCCAGCAGTTCGATGATGGCGAAGGCGAGTTGCTGCGCCGGGTGCGGGCCCTGGTGGGGGACGCGGTCCCGATCGTCGTCTCGCTGGACTTGCATGGCAACGTGACGCCGACGATGGTCGAGCAGGCCGACATGCTGATCGCTTATCGGACCTATCCCCACGTCGACATGGCGGAGACCGGCGCCCGCTGTGCCACCGCGCTGGCCAGGCTGCTGGCCAGTGACCAGCGACCGGCCAAGGCATTTCGCCAGCTCGACTTTCTGATGCCGATCGCCTGGCAGTGCACGGCGGAAGAGCCGTGCCGCTCGCTCTACGCCGAAGTTGCGGCGATGGAGCGCGACACGCTGCCCGCGGTGTCGTTCTTGACCGGATTCCCGGCGGCGGATTTCGCCGACTGCGGCCCCAGCGTCATCGTCTACGGGGTCGATCAGGTCAGTGCCGATGGCGCCGCCGACGCGTTGAGCGCGCGTATCGCCGCCCAGGAGCCCGCGTTCGTGGGGCGTGTATTCGATCCCGAGGCGGGGGTGCGCGAGGCGATGCGCTTGGCGACAGGCGCTACCAGGCCCGTGGTGATCGCCGATACCCAGGACAACCCGGGCGCCGGTGGCAACTCCGACACCATGGGCATGCTCAAGGCGCTGATCGCTTGCCGGGCAACCCGAGCGGCGCTCGGCAATGTGTTCGATCCGGCGGCGGCGCAGGTTGCCCATGAAGCGGGTGTCGGCGCGGTGGTCCGGGTGGCGCTCGGTGGCCACTCCGGGGTGCCGGGAGACGCTCCGCTGGAGGCGGCATTCACGGTCGAGGCGCTCTCCGACGGTCAGTTCGTGGCCCCGGGCCCCTACTATGGCGGCGGCCGCCTCGACATGGGGCCGTCAGCGTGTCTGCGCATCGACGGCATACGGATCGTGGTGGTCAGCCGCAAGGCCCAGATGGCCGACCTGGCGATGTACCGCTCGGTGGGCATCGAACCGCTCGAGCAGGCCATTCTGGTCAACAAGAGCTCGGTCCATTTCCGCGCCGACTTCGCCCCGATCGCGGAGACCATTCTGGTCTGCGCCGCGCCCGGACCGATGGCCGTCGACCCGGCCGATCTGCCGTGGCGACGCCTGCGCCCCGGCATCCGGACATCACCTCTCGGCAGGCCCTTCGTCCCTGCCGCCGAACCTGCCTGAACCCGACGGTCGCCCAGCTCGACGTTTCCCTTAGGTTTCCCTTGCCCAGGAGTTCCCATGACCACCTTGCCGCGTATCGATGCCTTTACCGATGAACTGATCGCGATCCGCCACGATATCCACGCCCATCCGGAAATCGGCTTCGAGGAGCAGCGCACCGCCGCCATCGTTGCCGCGTATCTGCACGAACTGGGCATCGACGTGCATACCGGCGTGGGCAAGACCGGCGTCGTCGGTCTCATCGATGGCAAGCGGGGTCCGGGGCAGACGCTCGGCCTGCGTGCTGATATGGATGCGCTGCCGATGGACGAGGAGACGGGGCTGGCGTTCGCCTCGAAGCACCCCGGGCGCTTCCACGGCTGCGGTCACGATGGCCATACCACCATGCTGCTGGGCGCGGCGCGCTATCTCGCCGAGACGCGCGATTTCGCCGGCCGGGTGGTGTTGATCTTCCAGCCGGCGGAGGAGGGGCTGGGCGGCGCCCGGACAATGATCGCCGAGGCGCTGTTCGAGCGCTTCCCCTGCGACGAGATCTATGCGTTGCATAACGCCCCGCATCTCGATCATGGCCAGATCCGCGTGATGAGCGGCAAGGCGATGGCCGGTGCCGAGTTCTTCGACATCGTCATCCGCGGCCGGGGAAGCCATGGCGCGCAGCCCAACCACGCCCGCGACCCGATCGTGGTCGCGACGCAACTCTCCCAGGCCATGCAGAGCATCGTCAGCCGCAACACCAATCCCCTGGACGCGGCGGTGGTGTCGATCACCCAGCTGCATTCCGGCTCCGCCTACAACGTGATTCCGCAGTCGGCCACGCTCTCCGGCACCATTCGCACCTTCGACGACGACGTCGCCGCGCTGATCCATCAGCGCATCCGGGCGCTGGCAGCCGGCCTGGCCAGCGCCTACGGCGTCGAGATCGAGGTCGATATCCGCAATATCTTCTCGGTACTGGAGAATCATCCGAGCCAGACCGAGGCCCTGGCGGCCGCGGCCCGGGAGATCGTCGGCGATGCCAACGTCGCCGATCTCGGTCGTCCGGTGATGGGCAGCGAGGATTTCGCCGACATGCTGAAGAGGGTACCGGGCTCCTACTGCTGGGTTGGCCATGCCGGCGATGTCCCGGTGCACAATCCGGCGTTCGTGCTCGACGACGGGATTGTGCCGATCGGGGCCAGCCTGCTGGCGCGGGTCGCCGAACGTCGTCTCAACGAACTGGCGGCGGCGAGCACTGCCCGGGCGGTGAACGCATGAGCCTCGCCGCCACTCTGGAGTTCGATCTCGACGAGATGCTGGCCGGACTGCAGCGCTGGGTCGAGTGCGAGAGTCCGACCTTCGACAGTGCTGCCGTCAATCGCATGATGACGCTGGCCGCGGACGATCTCGTGGCGATGGGGGCGAGCGTCGAACGCGTAGCCGGGCCTGCGGGGCTGGGCGACTGCGTCAAGGCGAGCTTCCCGCACCCCCGTCAGGCCGAAGGTGGCATCCTGATCATGGCGCATCTGGACACCGTCCATCCGGTCGGCACCCTGGCGACGTTGCCGTTTCGGCGTGAGGGGGGACGCTGTTATGGGCCCGGGATCTGCGATATGAAGGGCGGCACCTATGCAGCGCTGTGCGCGGTGGCCGCACTCCGGCAGGCGCGGGTCGATACGGCGCTGCCGATTCATGTGCTGCTGACCTGCGACGAAGAGATCGGCAGCCCCGGCACCCGCGAGCTGATCGAGCGGGAAGCGGCAAGGCATCGCTATATCCTGGTTCCGGAACCGGCGCGCGCGGGCAATGGCGTGGTCACCGGGCGCTATGCGATCGCCCGTTTCGAGCTGCTCGCTCACGGTCGGCCTAGCCACGCCGGCGCGGCGCTGTCGGATGGTCACTCGGCGATTCGCGAGATGGTGGCACGAATTCCCGAGATCGAGTCGATGACCGACGATGACTGCACCTTCAGCGTGGGCGTGGTGCAGGGCGGCCAGTGGGTCAACTGCGTGTCGACGAGCTGTCGGGGCGAGGCGTTGAGCATGGCCAAGCGTCAAGCCGACCTGGATCGCGGTATCGAACGCATGCTGGCGTTCAACCAGCGCAATGCCGACGGGATCGGCTTCGAGGTCGAGCTCGGCGTGGTCCGGCCGGTGTGGGAAGCGGGCGAGGCGACGCTATCGCTCTACGCCCAGGCCAAGGCGATTGCCGACGAGCTGAAGATGCCGCTCCCACACGCCAGCAGCGGTGGCGGCTCCGACGGCAACTTCACCGGCGCCATGGGGCTGGCGACGCTCGACGGACTGGGCGTTCGCGGCGCGGGCGTCCACACCCTGGCCGAACATATCGAGGTCGACAGCCTGGTCGAGCGGTCGAGACTGATGGCCGGGTTGATGGCCGCGCTACGCTGATCGCCAGGGGGTGGGGCCGCTCGGTCTAGTCGTCGATACGCCCGCGCAGGCGTTTCTTCTGGCCGTGTTTCGTCTTCTGATCGACGCGCTTGCGTTTGGCGCTGCGGCTCGGTTTGGTGGCCTGCCGTGGCTTCTCGCCATAGAGCACGGGTTTGATCAGCTGCTTCAGCCGGACGAGGGCCGCCTCCCGGTTGAGTTCCTGGGTGCGATGCTCCTGCGACTTGATTACAACGATACCGTCGCGGGTGATGCGTTTGTCACTCAGGGCCAGCAGCTTCTCCTTGAACCCGGGATGCAGACTGGAGGCGCGGATGTCGAAGCGCAGGTGGATCGCCGAGGAGACCTTGTTGACGTTCTGGCCGCCGGCGCCCTGGGCGCGCACGGCGATGAGCTCGATCTCGTTGTCGGGAATCGAGACGTTGCGGGAGATTTCCAGTGGCATCGGCTGCTCCCTGAGTGTTCGAAAATGAAGGGAATGCCTCGCTCAGTCGACGCGATAGACACGCCAGCCGTCGGGGCAGGGCCTATCCTGCCACAGGCTGAGCATGGCGTCGCTGGCCGCAAACAGCGGCGTGGGGAGCTCATCTTGCGGAAACCATGCCCAGCGGGCGAAGACATCCGGTTCGGCCACTTGCGGTTCGGCGGTTTCGTCGCCGAGTGAAATCAGCGCCGCGCCGGTGATCGCGGTGCGGTCGCTGCCCAGCTGTTGCAGGAAGGCGAATATCTCGACCGGCTGTCGAGTGATGATGCCAGCCTCCTCGTGCAGTTCCCTCAGTGCCGCAGTCTCGAAGGTCTCCCCGGGTTCGACGTGCCCGCCGGGAAGACACCAGGTGGGTGTCTCTCCGGCCTTGATACGGTAGCCGAGCAGCAGGTCGCCGCCGGGGCGGGTGACGATGACGCCGACACCCACGCGGGAAACGGGAGCAGCCATCAGAGCGTTTCCTTCTGCAGTGGCGCTTTCGACAAGGTCGACAGTACTGCGCTGGCCGCATAGTGGCCGCTGATGAAGGCGGCCACGATGCCCCGGAACAGCCCGCAGGCGTCGCCGACCACCCAGGTCGGTTGTCCGGGCAGGCGTAATTGGTCGTCGACGCCGGGGTACCAGCCGACACCCTCGAGGGTCGGGCCGATCAGACGTGTCGCCTCATGTTCGATCCGGGGGAAGCTGTCGACGAGCTGGCGCAGCCCCTGCAGCATCGCACACGCCAGGGTGTCGCCGTAGATCCGCCGCATCCGGGCGGTGGTCTCGGCGTCCCCTTCCAGCCATGCCGACAGGGGGATTTCGAAGTAGGCGTCCCGCTCGGCCATGGCGTTCTGTAATGTCGAGATCGCCTCCCGTGCCATCGACTCGTCGAGAATGCGCGTATTGAAGCCGACGTTGGAGCGCGCCGTGGGTGGGCCGTCCGAGTGTCCCGATACCGTCCACAGGCCTTGCGTTCGGGTCAGCACGGTGGTGCCGTTGCGACAGGCGCAGAACGTGCGCCATTCGATACCGTCTTCGGCCGTCTGCAGCGTCAGCTTGGGGTCGAGATTGGTGAACGCCTGGAAGAAGGCCTGCTCGCTGGGCTGGTCGATACGGAACCCGACTTCCAGGCGGCGGAAGACCTTCTCGATGTCGCCCATGTCCAGTGCGCCGAAACGTCCGGTGGCCCAGATCAATGTCCGGCTGACAAGCGCGCGGGGCGCTGCGTCGGGACCCTCCAGCTGCAGGTGATGGCGCTGCTCGTCGGCGTCGTAGCGGTGGAAGGTCACGCAGGTCCCGGTCAGGATGTCGATATCGACGCCGTTGACCAGGCCGAGAACCATCTCTTCCCGCGCCTGCAGTGGCAGGTAGCGGGAGGGGTAGTCCTTCAGGTTCCAGCGGCCCTCCTCCGGCGTGTAGACGTCGGTTCTGTTCGGGAACGGTGGCGTCTGCATACCGTAGGATTCGAGCAGCTCACAGGTCCAGGCGTAGGCGCGATGCAAGGCCTCGCGTTCCGGCAATTGCCATATCCGCGTTGCGGATGGGAAGAACGAGAACTTGCCGTCCGAGTAGAGTCCGGCACCACCCTGGCCTTGGGTCAGATTCGCTTCGTCGTTTCTGTCGCGCCTCGAGATATCCGGACCCCGATCGACGAGAAGCACCCGATGTCCCCGACCGGAGAGTCTTCGGGCGGCAGCCAGTCCGGCAGGGCCGGCTCCGACGATGATGACGTCATAACTCTCCATGATGAGGCCTCGAGCGGTAATGCGTGTCGAACGACGATGGGATGCCCGCGACAACGGCGGTCGGCGGGACCTGGGTCGCGGCGGGAGTAACAGTTTCTTACTAAAAAATGATACGATACGCTGCGTATCTTATATTATCGTATCTGTCAGGAGCTGTTTTTGACAAGGATGTCTTCCATGCCCGTCGTTTCTCCTGCACGCCCAGGTCGGCCGCGCAGCGCCACGGCTTCTGCCGAGGTGATGCGAACAGCCATGGAACTGGCGCTGGAAGGAGGAATTCACCATGCCACTGTCGAGCGGATAGTCAGCGTCTCGGGCGTGGCCAAGTCGACCATCTATCGTCGTTGGCCAAATGCGGTTGCCATCGTCATGGATGCCTTTCTGGACGCGGTCGGGCCGAGCATCGCCTACGATGACGAACTGCCCGTCGTTGCCAGCTTCCGTCGCAGCGTGCTGGCGCTGGCCGAGATTCTCAACGGCCCTCATGGGCGCTTGCTGCAGCATCTTCTGGGCGCCGCCCAATCCGACCCCGTGTTGAGCCGCGCCTTCGTCGAGCGCTGGATCGGACCGCGCCGCCAGATGGGGCGACAAGCCATTGTCGGCGCCGTCGAGCGAGGCGAGCTCAGGCCGGAGATCGATCCGGACCTGAGCATGGATCTGATCTACGGTGCCGTCTACTACCGGCTGTCGGTCTCCTTTTCGGAGATCGACCAGGATTTCGTCGAAGCCGTCATCGATCGGGCGCTGGGGCCCTACGTACGGGACCGCCCCGACGCATAGCCGGTGCCAGCCGGTTCACGCTGGCCCTGGCAGTGCGCCCATCGTCTGGCCCATGCTGATCGGGCTGCCCTCGGGATCGAAGTCGCCGAACGCCGTCTCTCTCCCCAGGCACATCACCACGGTGGAGCCGAGCTTGAAGCGGCCCATCTCCTGGCCTCTCTCGATCACGATGGGTTCATCGAAACGGGTGGTCTGCACCCGACCGCTCAGCGGTGTGACCTGTCCGGCCCAGGTGGTCTCGATGGCGGCCACGATCATCGCGCCAACCAGCACCATGGCCAGCGGTCCATGCTCGGTGTCGAAGAGACAGACCAGTCGCTCGTTGCGGGCGAACAGTCCCGGCACATGGTTGGCGGTGGCGCTGTTGACCGAGAACAGCCGGCCCGGCACGTAGGTCATCTCGCGCAAGGTCCCGGTCATCGGCATGTGTACGCGGTGATAGTCCTTCGGCGACAGGTAGACCGTGGCGAAGCTGCCCTGACGGAACGGCGCCGCTCGGGCGACATCGCCGCCCAGCAGGGCACAGAGCGAGTAGGTCTGGCCCTTGGCCTGGATCAGGGTGCCATGCTCGATACGCCCGTAACGCGAGAGTACGCCGTCCGCCGGCGAGAGCAGCCCCTCGCCGAGGGGGCGGGCGTCCGGCTTCAGCGCCCGGGTGAAGAAGTCGTTGAAGCAGGCGTAGGCGCTCGGATCCGGCTGCAGGGCCTGGCTCATGTCGACGCCGTAGGTATCGATGAAGCGACGAATGAACAGATCCTTGACCCAGGGGATCCGACTATCGGCGATCCGGCCGATCAGTCGCGAGATCGCGTGGTGGGGGAGCGGGTACTGAATTCGGGCGAAGAGTTCCTGGCGATCCACGATAACGACCCCGGTGAAAGAAGAGGGACTGACGGAAGGCGGACAAGGTAGCGAGACTGCCCGGCCGGTGCAACCGAGCTTCGCTCGGAGCGGTAAGTCATCAGCTTGAAGCTGGAAGAAAGGTCAAAACCCAAAACCAAAACGGTTTCACTTGACAGGTGGAGGTGGTTCTATCTTGGCTTCCAGCTTCCAGCTTCCAGCTTCCAGCTTCCAGCTTCCAGCTCTTATTTCTCCACCGGCGTGTCGTCGCGATTTCCCCACTCCTTCCACGAGCCGGGATAGGCACGCACGTTGTCGTAGCCGAGCGCCTTGGCGGCGAGCCAGGTCAATCCGCTGCGATGGTGGCTCTGGCAGTGGGTGACGATCTCCTTGTCCGGCGTCAGGCCGCGGGCTTCCAGCTCGGTGATCAGTTCGGCGTAGTCGCGCAAGCGCAGATCATTATGCTTGTCCATGACGTCGAGCCAGTCGAAATTGACCGCGCCGGGGATATGGCCAAGTTTCCGGTTGTCGCCCTTGGTGCCGCGATACTCTTCCGCGGAGCGGGCGTCCCAGATCGCGAGCTGCGGATCGTCGAGGCGCTCGATCAGCTCTTCGCGACGAATCTGCAGTGCCGGATTGAGATAGGCGGCTTCATAATCGCTCGGGGTCGGCGTGGCCGGGGTGGTGGAGAGCGGGTAGCCGTCGGCGCGCCAGGCATGAATGCCGCCGTTGAGGTAGGAGTAGCGGCGGTGTCCGATCAGCTCCAGTGTCCACAGCAGGCGCCCGGCCCAGCCGCCGCCTTCATCGTCGTAGGCGACGACGTGGGTTTCCGGCGTTAGCCCGAGTTCCGAGAACAGCGTGCTCAGCGCGGCTTCGGTTGGCACGTCGTTGGGTACCTCGCCGGAGCCCGCCAGCAGACGGCGGGAGTCGAGGAAGATCGCCCCGGGCACGTGGCCGGCTGGGTAACTGTCCGCCTTCAGCGGCACGTCGATGATCAGCAGGTGCGGGTCCTCGAGATGTCGTGACAGCGTGGCCGGATCCAGAATCAGCGGCAGTTGCGGCGTTTCGGAACTCATGGGCTTTCTCCTTGGGATCGATATCACGTCTGAAGCGGATTCGCAGGCGGCACACCGGCGATGATGACATAGCCCGCCGTCGGCCCGGTAGCTGGACGGCCTGCCGGACCGGATAGGCTTTCGTTATACTACGCCGCGCTTGGCGATCGGCGGTGGCGCCTGGGAGTAAAAGTTGACAGGTTGGTCAACTTTTGGCTTTTCATTGCCTTCATTCTTGTATACAAAATGACGATGCGAACGCCCTCGCTGGCGGGGGTGTCGCCCGTCGTCGCGTATCTTGCAGGCCCGGCAACGCTGTACGTGGGGATGCCGAGACGCCGCCGACGACACCGCCAACAACAATGACAGTACCGCCCAGGAGATAGTCGCGTGCTAGAAAAACTGTTTTCCCTCCGTTCACTGGAGACGACGCCAAAAACCGAGGTGTTGGCCGGCGTCGCCACGTTCCTGGCGGCGATGTACATCATCGTGGTCAATCCCTCGATTCTCTCCGCCGCTGGCGTGCCTTTCGCCGGGGCGCTGACCGCCACTGTGCTGATCAGCTTCTTCGGCAGCGTGATGATGGGGCTCTACGCGCGTAATCCGATTCTGGTCGCCCCCGGGATGGGGATCAACGCGCTGTTCACCTACACCATGGTGATGGGGGCCGGTATTCCCTGGCAGACGGCGCTTGGCTGCGTGTTCTGGTCCGGGGTGCTGTTCGGGATCCTGGCGCTGTTCAACGTTCGCCGCTACGTGGTCGATGCGATTCCCGCCACGCTGCGTCACGCCATTGCCTGCGGGATTGGTCTGTTCATTACCGTGATCGGCCTGGTCAACGCCGGCATGCTGGTGTCCAATCCAGCCACGGTGGTCGGGCTGGGCGAAATGACCCCGGCGCTCGTCACGTTTCTGATCGGACTCGGCATCACCGCGGTGCTGGTCGCGCGGCACGTCCAGGGGGCGCTGATCCTGGGCATCGTCGTCACCACGTTGCTGGCGATCCCGATCGGTCGCCTGTGGGGCGATGCCAGCGCGGTATCGCCGGCCGGCACCCCGACGCTGGTCAACTTCCAGGGTATCTTCGCCTGGCCGGACTTCAGCGCCATGGGTCAGGTCGATTTCAGCGGCGCGCTGGCGGTGGCCTACTGGCCGTTCATCTTCGTGATCCTGTTCACCACCTTCTTCGATGCGATGTCGACCTTCATCGGGGTTTGCCAGGCGGGGAACCTGCTCGACGAAGACGGCGAGCCGCGCAACATTCGCCGCTCGATGATGGTCGATGCGGCTTCCGCGCTGATCTCGGCGCCGCTGGGTACCAGCCCGGCCAACGCCTATGTCGAGTCCGCCGCCGGTATCAGCCAGGGCGGGCGTTCGGGCCTCGTCGCCGTAGTCGCCGGGCTGCTGTTCCTGCCGTTCCTGTTCCTGTCGCCCTTGCTGGCGCTGGTGCCGGCGATCGCCACCGCGCCAGCGCTGATCATGGTCGGGGTATTCATGCTCTCGCCGATTCGCACCATCGACTGGCAGCAATACGATGATGCCATCCCGGCGTTCGTGGCGATGATGCTGATTCCGCTGACCTACTCGATCACCCATGGCGTGGTGTTCGGGTTCCTCACGTTCGTCGTGGTCAAGGTCGGCGTGGGCAAGGCGAAGGAAGTGCGCCCGGCGATGTGGGTGCTGTTCCTGCTGTCGATCCTGATGCTGTTCGAGGGGTGATTCAGACGACGGCCTGCGCTCAGGCCGCTCTTAAGCAATCGCCGACTCTCAGGGCGCGGCGTTGCATTGATTTGCTCGAAGTCTCGCACCCTGGACGCCTTCCAGAACGGCGCTGAACGCAGAGCGTCGAGCCGGGTCTCGCGTCATGGATGACGCGAGATTGCATTGGAACTACGACTGCCGAGTCCAATCCAGCCTATGGCTCACCGTGACGAGGGGGCTTGACGTTCGCCCCCTCGTCGCTCCTCCTACTTTTGGCGCACAAGACGACGAAACCCTGAACGACTCTCCGCTTACGTTTGGGTCGGCGCGCAAGGATATCCCTGTCCCGGCGCGCCTCTTGTGGCATCCGTGCCACAAGACCCGGCTCAACGGGAGCCGCTCAGTATCGTCTTGCAAGGCGCCTGGGGCGGCGGCTTCGATAAACCTTGGTGACTCTCAGGACGCGGTGATGTCGTCTCTGATGCGCTGGAAGCTGGCGAAGCGCTCAGGATGGATCTCGCCACGCTCGACGGCCTCCAGCAACGCGCAGCCGGGCTCCTGGCGGTGGCGACAGTCGCGAAAACGGCAGTGGCCGAGAAAGGGGCGGAACTCGATGAAACCGTCGGCCAGCTCGCGCTCGTCGAGGTGCCACAGCCCGAACTCGCGAATGCCGGGCGAGTCGATCAGGTCCCCCTCGCGGGGGCGCCCCGCAATACCGCCCTCGGGTAGCGGGTAGAGCCGGGCGGTGGTGGTGGTGTGCTTGCCCTTGCGGGTGTCCGCCGACAGAGCGCCGATGCGCAGCGTCTCCTCCGGTAGCAGCTTGTCGATCAGCGACGACTTGCCGACCCCGCTCTGACCGACGAAGACGGAGGTGCGGTCCGTCAACTGCGCGTGCAGCGCGTCGAGACCGTTATCACCCCGCGCCGAGGCTTCGATCAGCGGATATCCTAGCTCAAGATAGCGCGCCAGCATGGTGCGTAACGGACCCCCCTCGGCTGGCAGCAGGTCACTCTTGTTGAGGATCAGCGCCGGTGGTATGCCGGTATTCTCGGCAGCCACCAGATAGCGATCGATCAGGTTCGGATGTGGCTCCGGTTCCGTCGCGACCACGATCAGGATCTGGTCGATATTGGCGGCCACCGGACGCAACTGGCCATGAAGGTCCGGGCGCTCCAGCACGCTGGTGCGTTCGCCGCGAGCGACGACGACGCCGCTGCCATCGCTCGCTTCCCGCCAGATCACGGCATCGCCGGTGACCAGTCCCTCCAGATTGGCACGCAGATGGCAGCGGTGCCGACTGATGCTGTCGCCCTCGACGAATTCGACCTCCAGCGAGCGGCCGAAATGGGCGGCGACCCGTCCCGGGCGCTCGGCGCTGTACTCGCCGGCATCGAGGCGCTCGCCGTCGCGCTCGTCCTTCTTCGAGGCGCGCTCGGCACGCTCGGCCTGGATCTTCTCGACCCGCCAGCGCTGCTGGCGGGTCAGTTTGCGGCGGCTCATGGTTGGCGTCGACTCACGGTTGTCTGCAGCTCAGGAGAGGGAAAGCTCACCTCAGGCGTTTGCCCCTTCCTCGTGTCACGGGGGTAGAATGGCGGCATTGTAGCCGTTACCGACCTGCCATGTCCGCTCGCGTCCGTGTGGCCGGGGACACCGACTCTGGAGTTGTTCATGTCTGAACCATCCGCCGCTGGCGCCCGCCGCGATCTGCTGATCTGGATCGATCTGGAAATGACCGGTCTCGACCCGGATCGGGAGCGCATCATTGAAGTGGCGACCCTGATCACCGACGGCGAGCTCAATCTGATCGCCGAAGGCCCGGTACTGGCGGTACACCAGCCGGATGCCCTGCTCGAGGGGATGGACGAATGGAACCAGAAGACGCACGGTGAATCCGGACTGGTTCGGCGGGTACGTGAGAGCACCATCGACACCTCGGAGGCGGAGCGGCGCACGCTGGCGTTCCTGGCCACCTACGTCGTGCCCGGCACCTCTCCGGTCTGCGGCAACAGCGTCCACCAGGACCGGCGCTTCCTTGAGCGCGAGATGCCGACGCTCAACAACTTCTTCCACTATCGCAACCTGGACGTCTCGACGCTGAAGGAGCTGGCCAAGCGCTGGAATCCGGCGGCGGCCAACGGCTTCACCAAGCAGAACACGCATCAGGCCCTGGACGATATTCGCGAGTCGCTGGCGGAACTCAAGCACTACCGCGAGACGTTTCTGAAGCTGCCCGGCTGATCGCCGCCTCAACCGCGCGGCTCGCTCAGCCGCTGGCGATGCGCGCCTCACGCTTGTGCCGCTGCTCCTCCAGTGCCCAGCGCACGTGCTCGCGTACCAGGTCGGAGGGGTAGGCCAGACGAGCTCGCAGGGCGTGCTCGACGCGCTCGCTCCAGGGCGCATTGCCCAGGCCGACGGCCAGGTTGCGCAGCCAGCGCGGATAACCGATGCGCCGGATCGGACTGCCTTCGGTGCGCTTGAGGAATTCGCTCTCGCTCCAGGCGAACAGGTCGATCAGTTCCGCGCGGTCGAGATCGTGGCGCGGGGCGAAATCCGGCTCGGCGCTGACGCGGGTGAAGCGGGTGAAAGGACAGAACAGCTGGCAGTCGTCGCAACCGTAGACGCGGTTGCCCATGGCACGGCGAAATTCGAGCGGAATGCTGCCGTGGAGCTCGATGGTCAGGTAGGAGATGCAGCGCCGCGCATCGATCACCTTGTCGTCGATGATCGCCCCGGTCGGGCAGGCGGTCTGGCAACTGTTGCAGGAGCCGCAGTGCTCGCGCTCGAACGGCGGGTCCACCGGCAGCGGCAGGTCGGTGTAGAGCTCCCCGAGGAAGAACAGCGAGCCGGCCTGGGGATTCAACAGCATGGCGTTCTTGCCGAACCAGCCCAGGCCGGCCTTCTGGGCCAGGGCGCGCTCCATGACCGGGGCGGAGTCGACGAAGGCGCGATAGCCGATCCGGCCGACCTCCTGCTCGATCCTGCGCGCCAGCTGGTCGAGACGTTTGCGGATCAGTTTGTGATAGTCGCGCCCCAGGGCATAGCGTGAAACGTACGCCTTGTGCGGTTGTCCCAGTACCCGGGTGGTCTCGACCTCGGGCGGCAGATAATCCAGGCGCGCGCTGATCACGCGCAGCGTTCCGGGAACCAGCTCCTCGGGCCGTGTTCGCTTGGTCCCGTGCTTGGCCATGTAGTCCATCTCGCCATGGTGTCCGGCCTCCAGCCAGCGCTGCAGATAGCGCTCATGGGTCTGTAGATCGGTATCGGTGATACCGATCGCCTGGAAGCCGAGTTCTCGTCCCCACTGCTTGACGCGTGAGGCGAGATCGTTGAAATCGACGCTGGATGGCTGTGACATAGCGCAGGAGTGCACGCAGAGGTGGGAGTGTCGGGTGCGCTACCCTACACCACCAGCACCAGCCGGTCGAACGTCCGCCGGATGCCGGTCACGGCGTTTGGCGGCGTCGTTCATCGATAGCCACACCAGGATTGTTCGCCATCTTTCGGAACACGACAGGAGCCTCCATGTCCGCCTCCTCTTCTCAGCGCCCGCTCTATCTCGCCGGTCAGGTCCGTGAACTGGATCGCCGCACCATCGAGGCCGAGGGCGAGGGCTTCGCCTTGATGCGGCGCGCCGGCGAATCGGCCTACGAGGCGTTATGTGCCCGGTGGCCGGGTATCCGTCGCCTCTGTGTGCTCTGCGGCGGAGGCAACAATGGGGGCGATGGCTATATGGTCGCCGCGCTGGCTGCCGCCGATGGTGTAGCGGTCGAACTGGTGGCGCTGAAGCCGGTGGCCGAGCTCGAGGGCGATGCGCGGCGAGCCGCCGAGTTGGCGGCGGAAGCGGGCGTCGTGCCGGTGGCGTGGAATGACGAGCTGACGCTGGACGGGGAGCTGATGGTCGACGCGATGCTGGGGACCGGTGCCCAAGGCGCACCGCGCGCGCCTTATGCCGCGGCGATCGCCGAGGTCAATGCCAGCGGCTGCCCGGTGATGGCACTGGATGTACCGTCGGGAGTCGATGTCGATACCGGTCACGTCGAGACGGAAGCGGTGGCGGCGACGCTGACGGTCACCTTCATCGGCGACAAGCTGGGACTGCACACCGGCGCGGCGCTGGACGTGGTCGGCGATGTGATCTGCGCCTCGCTGGGCGTCGATCCCCAGTCACATGGCGATATCACACCGGTCGCCTGGCTGCAGACGCGTGAGGATCTGGCCCGGGCCCTGCCACCGCGGAAGCCCAGCGGCCACAAGGGGAATTACGGCCACGTACTGGTCGTGGCCGGCGCACCGGGAATGGGCGGGGCGGCGCTGATGACCAGCGAGATGGCGGCACGCGTCGGTGCCGGCAAGGTCAGTCTGGCCACCGACGCCGCTCATGTCTCGGCCAGCCTGACCCGGTTCCCCGAGATCATGGCGCGAGGCGTGCGCGGCGCGCCGGATCTGGCCACGATGATCGACTCCGCCGATACGGTGGCCATTGGTCCGGGCATCGGTAGCGGTGCCTGGGGGCAGGCGGCACTTCAGAGCGTGCTCGACGCCGACAAGCCCTGCGTGGTCGACGCCGATGCGCTCAACCTCCTGGCTCGGGAGGAGAGCGGCCGCCGCGACGACTGGGTGCTGACGCCGCATCCCGGGGAGGCAGGACGACTGCTGGGAATGTCAACCGCCGAGGTGGAGCGGGATCGGCAGGCAGCCGTGATCGCCCTGCAACGGCGCTGGGGTGGCACGATCGTGCTCAAGGGCGCGGGTACGCTGGTCTACGACGGCGAGCGGCTCACGCTCTGTCCGTTCGGCAATCCCGGCATGGCCAGCGGCGGGATGGGCGATGCGCTGACCGGCATCATCGCCGGGCTGGCCGGCCAGCTCGGATCGCTCGAGGAGGCTGCACGGATCGGCGTGCTGGTCCATGCCCTGGCGGCGGACGCGGCGGCGCTGGATGCCGGCGAGCGTGGTTTGCTGGCGACTGATCTGGCATCCTATGCGCGAACTTTGGTCAACCCTCAACCTGTCTCGAGTCATGCCGATCACGCTTAACGACGAAGCCGCCCAGGTGGCCTTTGGTGAAACGCTGGGCCGGGCCCTGGCCGGTCGTGGTCAGGTTCATCTGATCGGTGAGCTTGGCGCCGGCAAGACCACGCTGGCGCGGGGCATACTCCGGGCCTATGGCCATGGGGGTGCGGTCAAGAGTCCGACCTATACGCTCGTCGAGCCCTACGAGACCGCGTCGGCCCGAATCTTTCATTTCGACCTCTATCGCCTCGGTGACCCCGAAGAGCTGGAGTTCATGGGCGCTCGCGACATGCTGGGTAGCGACGCACTGTGCCTGATCGAGTGGCCGAGCCGTGGCGCGGGCTGGTTGGCGGCCCCGGATCTGGAGATTCATCTGCAACTGGTCTCCGGTGGTGGCCGGCGGGTGTCGGGAACTGCATACAGTCAACAGGGAAGAGCCGTCTTGGCGGCAATGCCGGCGAGCTTGAGTCACAAGGAAGACGAATGCTGAAAGACGCTCGAGAGATGTCGGCCGCGGTCGTGACCGTCCGTCGCGATGTCCCGTCACGAATCGCCGGTGGGGTCGGGTATGTGCTGCTGCTGATGGCGCTGATCTGCTCGTTGACCACGCCGATGAGATTGGCCGGGTCGGCCGTGAGCCGTTTCCTCGGAAGCCGGATAGATCGTCTCGGGAGATATGGGCGGGCTGCGGTGACCGCGCTGGTGTCTCTCTGCTGCCTGGGCACGGCCGTGCAGGCGCAGGCGGTGGAAGTCCACAACATGCGGCTGTGGTCGGCGCCCGATCACGTCAGGCTGGTATTCGACATGTCGGGGCCGGTCAACGCTAACGTCTTCACGCTCGACGGCCCGGACCGTGTCGTGATCGATCTCGACAGCACCGACCTGGATTTCGATGTCGACAAGCTGGATCTGGACGACAGCGCCATCTCCAAGGTGCGCACCGGTGTGCGCGAGAGCGGTGGGCTGCGGGTCGTGCTCGACGTCAATCGGGCCGTGGTACCCAAGAGTTTCACACTGCCGCCCAACGAGCAGTACAGCGCTCGGCTGGTGGTCGATCTCGACTATCCCGGCGCCAGCGCGGTCAAGGATCCCATCGATCCGATCGAGGCGATGATCCGGGATCAGGAGATCGCCGCGCAGCGGGCGCAGAAGGAGGCCGTGGCCGAGGGCAATCCGGAGCAGGCCGAAGTGGTGGCATCCGCCGTCGAGGCCCAGCCCCATCCCAAGCGTGACATCATCATCGCCGTCGACCCCGGTCATGGCGGCGAGGACCCTGGTGCGATCGGCCCCCACGGCACCCGGGAAAAGGACGTCGTGCTGGATATCGCACGCAAGGTCAAGCAGCGCTTCGACCAGACGCCGGGATTCAAGGCCTTTCTGACCCGAGATGGCGACTACTACATCGGCCTGCGCCAGCGCACCCTGATCGCGCGCCAGCAGAAAGCCGATTTCTTCGTCTCGGTGCACGCCGATGCGGTGCGCAGCAGCCAGCCATCCGGCAGCTCGGTCTATGCGCTTTCTCAAGGAGGGGCGACCTCGGAGACCGCACGGTGGCTGGCGGCAAGCGAGAACCAGTCGGATCTGATCGGCGGTGTCGATGGCAACTTGAGCCTGGACGACAAGGACGAGGTATTGCGCGGCGTGCTGCTCGATCTGACCATGACCGCGACGATGAACGACTCGCTGGCGACCGGCGGGCAGGTGATCGACCAGCTCGGGCGAATCAACAAGCTGCACAAGTCGAGTGTCGAGCAGGCCGGTTTCGTGGTGCTGAAGTCACCCGACATTCCGTCGCTGCTGGTGGAAACCGGGTTCATCTCGAACCCGCGCGAGGAGGCCCAGCTCAAGTCCTCCGCGCACCAGGCCAAGCTGGCCCAGGCGATCTACGACGGGATCGTGGCCCACTTCCGCCAGCATCCGCCGCCCTCGAGTCTGCTGGCGTGGCAGCGGGATCAGGGGCGTGGCGGTGCCAGCAATGAATACCGCGTCCAGCGAGGCGACTCCTTGTCCCAGGTGGCAGCGAGCCACAACATCAGCATGAAGGCGCTGAAGCAGGCCAATGGACTGGACAGCGATATCCTGCGGGTAGGGCAGGTGTTGACCATTCCATGATGAGGGCAATCGAGGCGAAAGCCGCAGGAGACCGTCGATGAGCGAGTCGTCACGCATCCGCATACTCGACCCCCGCCTGGCCAACCAGATCGCCGCGGGGGAGGTCGTCGAGCGTCCGGCGTCGGTGGTCAAGGAGATCGTCGAGAACGCCATCGATGCCGGCAGCCAGCGCATCGAGGTGGAGCTCGAGGCGGGCGGTTCCCGGCTGATCCGGGTGCGCGACGATGGCATCGGCATCGGCGAGGAGGATCTGCCGCTGGCGCTGTCCCGCCACGCGACCAGCAAGATCGCCTCGCTCGAGGATCTCGAGGACGTCTCCAGCCTGGGGTTTCGTGGCGAGGCGCTGGCCTCGATCAGCTCGGTCTCGCGGCTGGAGCTGATTTCCAACGCCGCCGACGACCCCGCCGGCGGCTGGCGGGTGGTCGCCGAGGGGCGCCAGATGGAGCCCCGGGTCACCCCCGCGCCCCACCCGAGGGGTACCTCGGTGCTGGTGCGCGACCTGTTCTTCAACACGCCCGCGCGGCGCAAGTTCCTGCGTACCGAGAAGACCGAGTTCGGCCACGTCGAGGAGGCGTTCCGGCGGCTGGCGTTGTCCCGTTTCGATATTGCCTGGGTGCTGCGGCACAACCAGAAGGTGGTGCATCAGCTGCCCGCCGTGGCGTCGGATCAGGCCGGGCGCGAGCGCCGAATCGGCTCCCTGCTGAGCAGACGTTTCCTCGATGAAGCGCTTCACGTCGACCTGGAAGCCACGGGGCTGCGACTGTGGGGCTGGGTCGGCCAGCCGACCCATTCGCGGGCCCAGGCCGATCAGCAGTATTTCTTCGTCAACGGCCGCATCGTCCGGGACCGGCTGGTCGCCCATGCCATTCGTCAGGCCTATCGCGACGTGATGTTTCACGGCCGACACCCGGTGTTCGTACTCTACCTGGAGCTCGATCCGCGGGTGGTGGACGTCAATGTCCATCCGACCAAGCACGAGGTGCGCTTCCGCGACGGGCGCCTGGTCCACGATTTCCTGTTCTCGAGCCTGCACCGCGCGCTGGCCTCGGTGAAGCCCAATGATGCGGTGGCGGAGAGCGGCGAGGAGGGCGCGCACGAGTCTGCCGCCGACATGACGGTCGCCACGGCCTCGCCACGGCCGGGCAATCCGGCACACCCGTTGGCCGGGGACGACTCCCCGGACTGGCAGCAACAGCGGATGGCGCTGGCCGGGCAGCACTCGCCGGGGGCACAAGTGGGGCAGAGCCGGCCCGGGACGCAGCGCATTCGCGAATTCATGGCCGGTTATCACGCGCTGCATCCGGATCATGAATCGACGCTTCTCACGCCGCGGGAAGCAGGCGCTGGCGCGCCCGGCGGCGAAGCGGCCAGCGTCGCCCAGGACGAGCGCTCGCCGGCAGCGGTGACCACCCTGCCGGCAACGGACGACACCCAGGCACCGCCGCTGGGGTACGCAGTGGCGCAGTTGCATGGCGTCTATATCCTGGCGCAGACCGAGCGCGGCATGGTGATCGTCGACATGCATGCCGCCCATGAACGGATCGTCTACGAGCGCATGAAGCAGCAGATTCACGCGGGCGCGCTCGATGCCCAGCCGCTGCTGGTGCCGGTCTCCATGGCGGTCAGCGCGGGTGAGGCCGAAGTGGCCGAACAGGAGCGCGAAGCGTTCGCCCGGCTGGGGGTCGTGCTCGATGCCGCCGGCCCGGAGACACTGCTGATCCGCCAGGTTCCCGCACTGCTGGCCGACGCGGACATCGAGCCGCTGGTGCGGGACATGCTCGGCGATCTCGAAAAGTTTGGCCGCTCCGACCGTCTCGAGACCCGCATCAACGAGCTGCTCAGTACCATGGCCTGCCACGGCAGCGTGCGCGCCAACCGGCTGCTGACCCTGCCGGAGATGAACGCGCTGCTGCGGGACATGGAGCGAACCGAGCGCAGCGGGCAGTGCAATCACGGTCGACCCACCTGGACCGAGATGTCGATGGCGCAGCTCGACAAGCTGTTTCTTCGGGGGCAGTGACCGCGTGAACGACGCCTCGTCCGCTTTTCCATCGTCGGAGCATTCGCGCCGGGACGACCGACCGCTGGCGATTCTGCTGCTCGGCCCGACCGCCTCGGGCAAGACCGACAGCGCTATCGCGTTGCACGAGCGGCTGGGGGCCGAACTGATCAGCGTCGACTCCGCCATGGTCTACCGGGGCATGGATATCGGGACGGCCAAGCCGTCTCCGGCCGAGCTGGCGCGGGCGCCGCACCGGCTGATCGACATTCGCGATCCGGCGGAGATCTACACCGCCGCTGATTTTCGCCGCGACGCCCTGATCGAGATGGAGAAGATCAGCGCCTGCGGCAAAATGCCGCTGCTGGTGGGCGGGACCATGATGTACGCCAAGCGTCTCGTCGAGGGGGTGGCCGCCATGCCCGCCGCCGACCCGCAACTGCGCGAGCGACTTCGTCGGCGCGGCGAGCGCGAGGGCTTCGAGACGCTCCACGCGGAACTCGCCCAAGTCGATCCCCAGGCCGCCGAGGCGATCCATCCGCGCAACCGGCAACGCCTGATCCGGGCGCTCGAGGTGTTTCGGCTCAGTGGCGTGACGCTCTCCGAGCACTGGCGGCGCCAGCAGCAGGAAAACTTTCCCTGGCGACTGTTGTCCATAGCTCTCGCGCCTGCCGAGCGCAGCGTGCTGCACGAACGCATCGCACGGCGTTTCGATGCCATGCTCGCTGGTGGATTCGTCGCGGAAGTGGCTACATTGAAACAGCGGGGCGATCTCCACGCGGATCTGCCATCGATGCGCAGCGTCGGCTACAGGCAGGCTTGGGAGCATCTCGAAGGTGCCTATGATCGCGACGCGCTGCGTGAGCGTGGCATCGCCGCCACGCGTCAACTGGCCAAGCGTCAGTTGACCTGGTTGCGGCGCTGGCCCGATCTGCACTGGGTCGACAGCTGCGCACCGGACGTCGATGGGAAGATTGCGAAAATCGTGCGTGAGCACGGCAGTTAGCGTAAAATGGCGGGCTTCGTCCAGACCTATACTTGCGGCAAGCGATGCCGCCGGTGTGATGCCGAGTCAGAACGAATCGCCGCCCAACTAAAACAGCACTATTCATAACAGCATTAGGGAGAGCAACATGTCCAAAGGACAGTCCCTTCAGGATCCGTACCTGAACATTCTGCGCAAGGAGCGCATCCCGGTTTCCATTTTTCTGGTCAACGGCATCAAGTTGCAGGGTCAGATCGAGTCCTTCGATCAGTTCGTCATCCTGCTGCGCAACACCGTCAGTCAGATGGTCTACAAGCATGCCATTTCGACGGTCGTGCCGTCCCGTAACGTCCGGTTGCCGCCGCAGGATCCCAACGCAGCACCCGGACTCGATAGCTAATCGAGAGGTTGTGATTGTTTTTCGAACGTCCCGACGCCGGCGAAACGGCGATTCTGGTCCATGTGGACTTTCAGGACGAGCAGGAGCGCGAAGATCCGGGTGAACTCCTGGAACTGGTGCGCTCCGCCGGGGCGGAGTCGGCTACCCTGATTCAGGGCAGTCGGCGCCGCCCCGATCCTCGTTCCTTCATCGGCAGTGGCAAACTCGACGAGGTCAAGACCGCGCTCGAGGCCCATCATGCCGAACTGGTCATTTTCAATCATGCCCTGTCTCCCTCCCAGCAGCGTAACCTCGAGCGTACGCTCCAGTGTCGCGTGCTCGACAGAACGGGCCTGATTCTCGATATCTTCGCGCAGCGCGCGCGAACCCACGAAGGCAAGCTCCAGGTCGAGCTGGCCCAGCTCGAATACATGTCCACGCGCCTGGTGAGAGGGTGGACGCACCTGGAGCGGCAGAAGGGCGGTATCGGTCTGCGCGGGCCCGGCGAGACCCAGCTCGAGACCGACCGTCGCCTGCTGCGTGGCCGGATCAAGTCGATCCACAAGCGCCTCGACAAGGTACGCAAGCAGCGCGATCAGAACCGCCGTGCCAGAGCGCGGGCGGAGGTGCCCAGCGTGTCGCTGGTGGGTTACACCAACGCTGGCAAATCGACCCTGTTCAACTCGATCACCGCCTCCGAGGTGTACGCCGCCGATCAGCTGTTCGCCACGCTCGATCCGACCCTGCGCCGGCTCGACGTGCCGGATGTTGGCGACGTGGTGCTGGCGGACACGGTCGGGTTCATCCGGCACCTGCCGCACAAGCTGGTCGAGGCGTTCCAGGCCACGCTGCAGGAGGCCACGGAGGCGAGCCTGATCGTCCACGTGATCGACGCGGCCGACCCTGATCGCGAGCTCAATGTCGCCCAGGTCGACAGCGTGCTGTCGGAGATCGACGCCGATGAAGTGCCCCGGCTGCTGGTAATGAACAAGATCGACCTGCTGGGAACGTCGCCGCGTATCGAGCGCGACGAGCATGGATTCCCCCAGGTCGTATGGCTTTCCGCCCGCGACGGCGAGGGACTCGAGCTGCTGCGCGAGGCGCTCGGCGAGTGGCTGGCCGAGGATATCCTGGATATCCGCTTGACGCTGACACCCGAGCAGGGTCGACTACGAGCGGCGCTGCATGAATTGCAGGCGGTGCAGAACGAAGCGTTCGATGAACAAGGACATTCGAATCTGGAGATTCGCTTGCCCCGGCGGGAGTTTATGCAGATGATGGCTCGCTTGGGCGAACGCGCCGACGACTATTTACCCACCTCGGAAAAGACACCGGTTGCCGATTGGGAACGGGTTTGAGGTGACAAAAACGACGCAGGGGAGCTTCGTGGTCCGGGAACCGGACCCGAACGATGCAGGGTAACGAGGGTTCGATCTCGGTTCGAACAACCCTTTGCACGCGAGTGCAACGCCACGGCGGCTCACGCTCCCGATGCCATGCGTAATGCTTCGGCCTGACGCAACGCTTTGATCGCATCATTGGAGACTAGGTATGGCTTGGAATGAGCCTGGTGGTGGCAACAACCAGCAGGACCCCTGGGGCGGCGGAGGGGGCCGGCGTCCGAGTGGTAATGGTGGCAACAACGGTGGCGGCAATCAGGGGCCGCCGGACCTCGATGAAGCGCTGAAGAAATTTCAGGACAAGATCAATCGTCTGCTGGGCGGGCGCGGCAAGCGTTCGGGCTCCGGGGGCGGGGATAGCGGCGGTAGCGGTGGCGGCAAGCGCAACCCGTTCGTGCTGCCGATCCTGGTGCTGATCGTTGCGGCCGTGATCTGGGCCGGTTCGGGTTTCCACCTGATCGACCAGTCCGAGCGCGGCGTGGTGTTCCGTCTCGGCAAGTACACCGACACCTTGAATCCCGGCCTGCACTGGAATCCGCCGATCATCGATCGGGTGGACAACGTCAACGTGACCAGCATTCGCTCCGCCACGCAGACGGACTCGATGCTGACCAGCGACGAGAATATCGTTCGCGTCAGCGTGTCGACCCAGTATGTGGTGAGCGATGCGCATGCCTTCCTGGTCAACGTCAACGAGCCGGAAATGACGCTGCAGAACGCGATGGATTCCGCCCTGCGCCAGGAAGTGGGCAACATGCATCTGCAGGAGATTCTCACCACTGGCCGGGATCGGCTGGGGCAGCGCATCTTCGATCGCCTGACCGCCTACATGGACGCCTACGGCACTGGCCTGCGCCTGCAGACGGTCAACGTCGAATCGACGGCGCCACCGGACCAGGTCCAGAATGCCTTCGACGACGTCATCCGCGCCCGCGAGGAGCGTCAACGCTCGATCAACCAGGCCAATGCCTACAGCCAGGCCGTCGTGCTCGAGGCCAAGGGTCAGAAACAGCGGCTGGTCGAGGAGGCCAACGGCTACAAGGCGGCCATCGTGTCGGATGCCACCGGCCAGACCAATCGCTTCAACTCGCTGCTGGGCGAATACCGCCAGGCACCGGACGTGACCCGGCAACGCCTCTATCTGGAAACCATCAGCCAGGTGCTGAGCAATACGCCGAAGGCGCTCGTCGACCTGGGTGACAGCAATGCCGTGACGGTACTGCCGCTCAACCAGATGCAGGCGGGTGGCAATGCCAGTGGCAAAAGCGGTTCATCTTCGATGAGCATGCAGCAGCTCGAACAGATATCACGCCAGGTAGTCGATCACATGAACAGTGGCTCGCAGCAGCCGACGCGTAGTTCCAGCCTGCGGGAGGGTCGCTAATGTTTAATAACCGCGCCCTGATTGGCGTCATCATCCTGGCCTTGCTGGCATGGTTCGCCAGCGCCAGTTTCTACGTCGTCAACGAGACCGAACGCGCCATCAAGCTGCGTTTTGGTGAAGTGATCGAAAACGATATCGGCCCCGGCCTGCATTTCAAGCTGCCGGTGTTCAACACGGTTCGTATCTTCGACGTCCGCGTGCAGACGGTGGACTCCAGTGCGACGCGCTACCTGACTGCCGACTCCAAGGCGGTGATCGTCGACTCCTTCGTGAAATGGAAGATAGCCGACCCGCAGCAGTTCTACGAAGCGACCCGGGGCAATATCCAGGTCGCCGAGAACCTGATCGCGCCGCGAACCGACGAAGCGCTGCGCAACAAGTTCGGTCAGACTGAGATGTCATCCATCATCCAGGAGCGGATCGCGGCAGAGAGCGACAACCAGCAACTGGTGGGAGAGGACAAGGGGGCCGATACCGTCGAGGGTGCCCGGGAAGAGCTCATGGTCGAACCGGTGCAACAGCTCGATCAGGCCATGCGCGACGAGCTTGGCGTCCATATCCTCGACATCCGCGTCAAGCGTATCGAGCTGCCGCCCGAAGTGACCCAGGCCGTCTACGAGCGGATGAACTCGGAGCGCGAGCGCGCCGCGCGGACCTATCGTGCGGAGGGCTCTCAGCAGGCCGAGGCGATCCGTGCCGATGCCGACCGTCAGCGCCAGGAAATTCTGGCGAATGGACGTCAGGAAGCGGAGACCACGCGGGGTGAGGGCGATGCCCAGGCGGCGAAGATCTACGCCAGTGCCTATCAGCAGGCACCGGATTTCTTCTCCTTCTACCGCTCGATGCAGGCCTATCGCGACAGCTTCAGTGGCGAAGGAAAGGATCTGCTGGTGTTGAGCCCCGACAACAGTGACTTCTTCCGCTATCTGAAGAATCCGACCCCTGACGGGACCTCGGCGCCGTGAGTGGCATCAACCGCGAATAGTGCGGAAAACGGACGCCCGCGGGATTTTTCCGCGGGCGTTTCGTGGTAACATCGCCTAGCCGGGTTTCGCCCGGCTTTTTTGTGCGGCCTGTATCGGTGCCATCACTCTCGGCGACGCCGAGCCAGGCGCAGGCGCGAGTCCGGGATGCGCCGCGGGGCCACGCCCCATGGCGCCTCGGCCGCGACTATCACGGGGTGGGCAAGTTCGCCTTGGCACCCGATCACTACCGAATCACCGCTTGGCAGGACAAGCTCATGACGATCGCTGACCGCTGGTTGCTTCCCGACGGCATGGATGAAATATTGCCGCCGCAGGCGACCCGGATGGAGGAGTTGCGTCGGACGCTGCTCGACCTGTACGACCGCTGGGGCTACGACCTCGTCATGCCGCCGCCGGTCGAGTTTCTCGATTCTCTGCTGACGGGCACGGGCACGGATCTGGATCTGCAGACGTTCAAGCTGACCGACCAGTTGACCGGTCGGATGATGGGGGCCAGCGCCGACGTCACGCCGCAGGTGGCGCGGATGGATGCCCATTCGCTGAAGCGTCAGGGTCCGGTTCGACTCTGTTACTGCACGACCGTGCTGCGCGCTCAGGCCGACAAGCACCAGGGCGGGCGGAGTCCGATGCAGGTCGGCGTCGAGCTCTTCGGCCATGCCGGTCTCGACGCCGATTTGGAGGTGCTGAGGCTGGCGCTCTCCAGCCTGGAAGCGGCGGGCGCCAGCGAGATCCATCTGGCCCTGAGCCACATCGCGATCTATCGCGAACTGGTGCGCGGCATCGGCTGGAACGAAGAGGTCGAGCGGGCGTTTTTCGACGCCATCGAGCGCAAGGCGTACGTCGTCATCGACGAGCTGGTCGCCGCGAACGTCGCGGACCCGGGCCTGGCGCGGATGCTCGGCGAGCTGCCCAGGCTACATGGCGGCGCGGAGATTCTCGAGCACGCCAGGCTGGCACTGGCCGATGCGCCGGACGCCGTGCGGGAAGCCCTCGACCAGTTGGTGCGGTTGCATCGTGGCGTGGTGGCGGAGCACCCCGAGGTCTCTTTCTACTTCGATCTGGCCGAGCTTCGTGGCTATCAGTATCACACCGGGATGGTGTTTGCCGCCTACGTGCCGGGTTACGGCCAGGCACTGAGCAAGGGCGGGCGCTACGACGATACCGGGAAGGCCTTCGGTCGAGCTCGCCCAGCTACCGGTTTTTCCATGGATCTCAAACAGTTGGCGACCCTGGCCGAGCGCGAGCCGCCAACCGATGGCATCTGGGCGCCGAACCGCGAGGATGCGGCGCTGAACGACGCCATCAATCGCCTAAGGGCACAGGGAGAGCGCGTGATCCAGGCACTGCCCGACCAGCGGACCGGTCCGGGTGCACACCGATGCAATCGCCATTTGGTGCTCCAGGAGGGAGAGTGGCGTACCGAGCCGCTGGATTGACCGATGACGGCGAGATGCCGACAAGGTGACAGCGAATGGATCGCGACGAACGACGGGATCGCGACGGGTTGATCAAGAGACGAGAGCAATGGGCAAGAACGTAGTCGTATTGGGTACTCAGTGGGGCGATGAGGGCAAGGGCAAGGTCGTCGATCTGCTGACCGAGTCCGCCAGTGCCGTGGTGCGGTTCCAGGGTGGACACAACGCCGGCCACACGCTGGTGATCGATGGTCAGAAGACGGTTCTGCACCTGATTCCCTCCGGCGTGTTGCGCGACGACAAGATCTGCGTGATCGGCAACGGCGTGGTGCTGTCGCCGGAAGCGTTGATCGAGGAGATCAAGGAGCTGGAGGCCAAGGACGTGCCGGTGCGCAAGCGCCTGCGGTTGTCGCCTGCCTGTCCGCTGATCCTGCCGTACCACGTCCGTCTCGACCAGGCGCGCGAGAAGGCCCGCGGGATCGCCAAGATCGGCACCACCGGTCGCGGCATCGGCCCGGCGTACGAGGACAAGGTCGCGCGACGTGGCCTGCGGCTCGGCGACATGCTGCATCGCGAGCGTTTCGCGTCAAAACTGGGCGAGGTGCTCGACTACCACAACTTCGTGCTCACCCGCTATCACGGCGAGCCGGCGGTCGATTTCCAGGAAGTGCTGGATCAGGCGATGGCCTTCGCTGAAGAGCTGCGGCCAATGGTCTGCGACACGGTCTCTCTGGTGCACGACATCCGCAAGTCCGGCGAGAACATTCTGTTCGAGGGGGCCCAGGGCTCGCTGCTGGACATCGATCACGGTACCTATCCGTACGTCACCAGTTCCAACACCACCGCCGGCGGCACCGCGACCGGTTCCGGTGTGGGTCCGCTCTATCTCGACTACGTGCTGGGCATCACCAAGGCCTACACGACCCGAGTGGGGTCCGGTCCTTTCCCCACCGAGCTGTTCGACGAATTCGGTCGGCACCTGGCGGAGAAGGGCCACGAGTTCGGCGCCACCACCGGGCGGGCGCGACGCTGTGGCTGGTTCGACGCCGTGGCGCTGCGGCATGCGGTGCAGATCAACTCGGTATCGGGTATCTGCCTGACCAAGCTCGATGTCCTCGATGGCCTCGAGAACATCCGGGTCTGTGTCGGCTATCGCAGCAAGGATGGCGAGACCATCGACAATCCCGTCGACTCCGAGGGATACGAGGTGATCGAGCCGCTCTATCACGATCTGCCGGGCTGGAACGAGTCGACCATCGGTGCACGCAGCATCGATGATCTGCCGGCGAACGCGCGGGCGTATATCGCCTTTCTCGAGAAGGAGGTGGGGACGCCGATCGATATCATCTCCACCGGCCCCGACCGTAACGAGACGATCGTGTTGCGCAATCCGTTCGACTGATGCCCCGTGCTGGACGATGACCCCGACGACAAGACCCGCTGCCTTGGCAGCGGGTCTCGTCGTTGGTGGGGCGGCGTTGATGCCGACGCCGCGCGTTCACCACGCGTTATCTGCCACAGGCCGGCGCTCACCCAGGTGGCGTTGACAGTCGACTCGTGGGGCCACGGCCCTGCCGTTCGCCGATCAGCGCCTTGTCTGGCCTGTCGATTCCTCGGGCAGCACTCAGGTTGCCTGGCCAGCGGCATCGGCGACATCCGTATCCTCGAGTAGATCCTGCAACGTTCTGATGGCGGTTTCGCTGTCGCTCTCCATCACGCCATCGAGCCAGATCATTGCCTGCTGTTGATCGACGAACGCCACGCCCCGCGCCTGGAGGTAGGCCTGGGCCAGCGACACGCGGGCGGATCGGTGTCCCTGGCGTGCCGCATCGACCAGCAGTCGGGCGCCCTTGTGGGTATCGCGCGGCAACACCTCGCCACTGAGATAGGCGCGACCCAGCGCCGCCTCGGCACCGGCGTGGCCAGTGTCGGCCGCCGCCGTCAGCAGCTGCCTGCCGCGGGCCACGTCCTGGGCGATACCGCCTTGTCCCTCGAGATAAGCCGCACCGAGCGCAGCTTTCGCAGAAACGTTGCCTTTGTCGGAGGCGCGGGAGAGCCACTCGATGGCCTGGGCCGAGTCCTGGCCGACGCCATTGCCCTCCAGATAGGCCTGCCCCAGGACACGCTGGGCATTATCGTCGCCGCGCTGCGCCGCGCGCTCCAGATAGCGCACGCCCTTGGCGGGATCGGCGGCGACACCGGTACCGTTCAGGTAGGCCTCGCCGAGGGTCACGCCGGCGGAGCCGTGGCCGGCGTTGGCGGCCCGGGTCAGTAGCCTGACGCCGCGTTGTGGATCGGCGGTGACGCCGTCGCCGGTCAGCAGCATCCCGCCCAGGTCGGCTTCGGCGCCGACATGGCCAGCGGCAATCGCACGTTCGAAATAGTTGGCGGCGCGCGCCTTGTCGACGGCGACCCCGCGACCGTCGGCATACATTCGGCCGAGCGAGGCGGTGGCGCCGGGATGGCCTTCGTCGGCGGCGCGTGACAACCATTGCCTGGCGCTGGCGTCATCGGCGCGAACGCCTTGACCACCGAGATAGGCGCGACCCAGGTCCGCCATGGCCGGTACCTGGCCCATCCGGGCGGCGCGAATCAGGTCATCGATGTTGCCCTGCTCGCCACTGGCGCGATAGGTGCGCGCCAGCGCCTGCTCAGCGGAAGGGTGGCCGGCGCGGGCGGCACGTTGCAGCCAGCGTTCGGCGCGGTTCAGGTCCGGTGGCACGCCGACCCCGTCACGGTAGGCGCGGCCGAGCACGACCATGGCGTAGGCGTCGCCCTGATCGGCGGCTTGCTCCAGCAGCCTGACGCCCTGGTGATCCCTGCCGGGCAGCTTGCCCTCGAGGATGCCCTGACCGAGCCGGGTCTTGGCGGTGGTGTCGTCGGGGTCCTGCTCGATGGCTCGGTGCAGCCACTGCTGCGCCTTGGCTGGGTCGCGCTGGACTCCCTCACCGTCCAGGTAGGCGATCCCCAGGGTCCGGGCGGCACCGCTCTGATTCTGATCGGCCGCCTCGCTCAATAGCGAGACGCCGCGTTGCGGGTCGGCCGGCGTGCCCTCGCTCTCGAGGCAGGCTTGGCCTAGGCGCGCCGTGGCATAGGGATGCCCCAGTTCGTGGGCACGTTCGAGATATTCGATGCCCTGTCTCGGCTGAGCCTGGAGCCGATCTCCCTCGAGATAGAGATTGCCCAGCAGGGCGAGGGCGTAGGCGTCGTCGTGCTGTGCCGCCCGCTGCAGCAGCGCGACCCCGCGCTGGAGACTTGGCGACAGGACGTCTCCCGCCACGTAGGCCTGGCCCAGCGTGCGGGCGGCATCGAGCTGGCCCTGCCGGGCGGCTTCCGACAGCCACTTTTCGGCCAGGCCCGGATTGGGCTCGATCTGACCTTGGCCCAGATAGGCCTGGCCCAGCCAGTAGGCAGCGTCCACATTGCCGGACTCCGCCGCGCGCCGGAGCATGTCCAGCCCCTGGGCGGGATTCTGCTGCGTGACCAGCAGGTGGCCGGCGGCCGCCAGCGCTTGCGGGTCACCGCTGTCGGCGGCACGGATCAGCCACTGCTGCTGGCGTGCCGGCTGGGGCAGCAGACCGTCTTCGGCGTAAGCGCGCGAAAGCGCCAGCATCGCGCCAACGTCGCCGCTCTCGGCGCGCGGCGTCATTGCCTGGGCGTAGCGTTCGGCGTAGGCCCGTGCCTGGCTCGGGTTGCTATCGAAAGCCCCGCCCGGCGCGTAGTTCTCGGCCAGGGCCTGGAGCGCGCGCGGCTCATTCAGCGCCGCCGCCTGTTCCAACTGGAGGCGCGCTCCGTCGACGTCACGCGCGACGCCTTCTCCGGCCAGCTGCATTTCGGCGATCTCGATGCGCGCACTGGGGTTGCCATCGTGAGCGACCGCCTGTTGAAACAGGTTCCACGCCAGGGCGGGGTCCTTCTTGACCCCGTCGCCGGCGCGGTAGAGCCGGCCCAGTTTCAACGAGGCGTTGTCGAGGCCGCTGAACTCATAGGGAACGGCCTGGCGATAGTAGTGCGCCGCCATCGCCGGATCGCGGGGTACGCCGGTCGCGTCGTCGTAGATTCGAGCCAGCTCGTAGCTGGCCTCGGGATGGGTGACCGCCATCGGCTTGAGCAGTGCGATGGCCTCGAGACTCTGCCCCTTGGCTTCGAGGCTGCGGATGTACTCCACCCGGTTCCAGTCGGTGGAGGGCATCGACTCGACGTAGTGATGGGCGAACAGCTCCTGGTCCTTGGCGGCGATCGGTTGCGTCTGGGCAGGTTGCTGGCTCGCGCAGGCGGTCAGCATCACCACCGATGCCAGGCCCAGCATGAAGCGACTGCCAGCGCGGCGGCGTGTCACTGGCAGGTCTTTGCGGGTGGAAGGGGGCGTCGGTCTGGTCATGTGAATCTCTCCTTCGGGGGCAGGCCCGGCCTCCGTCCCTGGAGCGGGCCAAGATGGGTCAGGGGTTGAGCTCGAGGCTCGAATGCGGGTGTCGGGATTGGCGGCGTGATCACGCGTCGGGCTCGAAGGCGGCAAGTTCCGCCCTGTCGGGTTCCGGTAGCGCCCGAGGCTGGGCCTGCGGAGCCATGAAATAGAAGGTGACGTAGCCGCCGGCACTGCGGTTGTCGATGGGCCGTTTCTGGCTGACGTAGTGGGCGACCCTGTCGTCGTCGTGGTGACTGAGATAGATCTCCATCCAGGCGAGATACTGCTCGTCGTCGAGGAAGCCGTAGTACTGTGCGTGGGTAGCCAGGTCCCCCAGCGCCGCCGGATCGTCGAACGTATCCAGGGCGAACTGGACGGCGTCGTCGATGGTGTGGCCGTGGTATTCGAAGTCGAACAGGTCGTAACCCTGGCGATAGGCGACCTGCATGATGGTGACCAGATAGAGCAGGGCGTAATTCTGGTAGTGGCTGGCGCGGCGGCCGCGAGCCATCTCGTGGGGCAAGGCGCCGCGTGGGGTCAGGTCGTTGAGCGCCGAGTAGACGGCGCTGACGCCGAACTGGAACAGCTCATCGTCTTCCGTCAGCACGCCGATCATGCTGGCGTAGAGCGCGCGACGATAGAAGTGGTTGTTGCAACAGCTCGGGTCCCCGCCACGGATGGAGGCGTGCTTGTGGGCCAGGGTGTTGAGCCAGTGGTCGATACGCTCGATCGCCTCCGGACGCTTGTCCGCGACCGCCGGACGCACGACCGAATAGGCGAGCGCGGCGGCAAACATCATCGATTCGGTCGAGTACCAGCCCTGGGGTTCCAGGCGATCGTAGTAGAACTGGCTCAGCGCGTCGTGAGTCGCCCACTTGTCCAGGAACCGAACCAGGCAGTCGGCGTAGTAGTCGTCACCGGAGGCGACATACGAGCCGGCCAGGTTGGAGACGGTATCCTCGAAATCGAACAGCGGCTCGGAGGCCAGCTCCCACGCCTTGGGCTGCGGATAGTAGCCGGGGATCCGGATGACGCTGTCCAGCGCCGGCTTGGAAAGCTCCTGACGACAGCTCGGACCCTGCTCGAGTTGATCCCGGTTGTACTGCAGCAGGTCGTTGTCGGTGCGCTGCAGCAAGGCCATGCGCGCCTTGACGTCGAAATAGGACGCATCCGGATCGGTGACTGTGTACTCGGACAGATCCAGCTTCTGGCGCTGGGCGAAGCTCATCGTCTCGTCCGCCTCGGCGGGCCGGTCCGTCGGCGTCGGTTCGACCGCCTGTGCCGACAGGGCCGAGCCGAGGGTCGCCAGACCCAGGACGAGAACGAGGCTGTGACGCAGGCCGGGTCGGCCCGCGATTGGCATCCGGTTCATGATAATCGACTCCCTGTCGATAGGATGGATCACCCCTTCGGGGTCATCAGCGTGAAATCGGCGAAATCGACGGTCTGGTCCCGAGGCGTGCGCCAATCGCTGCCATGGCCGCCGAAGAAGGTCGAGAACATCAGCCCGTCGATGTGCACCTCATCCGTGGTGCGATAGACGATGCCCTGCTGTTCCAGTGTCGGCTGGCCGTCGATCCAGACTCGCGCAATGCCGTTCTTCCGCTCGGGATCGTTGAGCACGATCTCCTCCTCGACGGTGACCCACTGTCCCGGCGTGAAGTGCCAGCGGCCCCGGCCCACCGATTCGCCGTAGTCGGAGTCCTTGTTGACGACATACTCGTAGAGTTCGCCCTGTCCCTGCTTGCGCCACATGAACCGCATCGAGAAGCCGTTCTTGCCGGTGACTTCGTCGCCGCCGGTAGGGCCATCGCCGCCGTACAGCCCCGGCAGCTTGCCACCCTTGACGAAATCGAAGCCGGCCGGGAAGCGCACCCGGTAGCGCAGGCAGGCGCGATCGGCCTGACGCAGCGCCGGCACCGGCACCACGAAACCGGCGCCGCCCTCTTCGGCGTCGCTGGGCGACGACGTGCCCGCGGGATAGTTGACACGCAGGGCAGGGCTGCCAAGACCGCTTTCGGTGCTGTCCAGGACCTGCAGGTTCTGCTCGCCCCAGCGACGCTGGCCAGCCAGGTTGTCCTTGATCCAGGCTTTGGGGTCGGCATTGTCATTCATCGCCAGGATCTGCACCGGCGCATAGCGGGATGAGCAGGCGCTGGCCTGCGGCTGGGTGAGCGAGTGATCGCTGTCCGCCTGGGCGGGAAGCGAGGCCAGTGTCAACGCGCCAGCGACCAGAATCGCCGAACCCAGCGGGCGCCGCCGGCGAGGTTGGCTATTGTCGAGCTTGGCTGGAATCATGTTCGTCTCCTTGGCGAGAGTGGCGCTTCGTGAATGGCTAGGTGATGTTCGAGTTCATGACACGATCAGTTCATGGCGCTCTTCATGCCGTCGGCGGCGCGGCCCCACAGTGACTGAACGCCCTGAGCCATGGCGCGGCCGGCCTGGTAGGTCCATTCGGCAGCGGTATCGAGCATCGGGGCATCGGTGAAGCGCACGTCGACCGGCGTGCCTACGGTGCTTGCCGGCAGCGGCGATTCCGGCACCAGCAGCACGCTGGCCACGTTTTGCTGTTGACGCACCCAGTCGGGGAAGCCGGCGCGCGGCTGACGCTCGACGTCGAGGGCGACGCTGCGCACGCGAGCGGGAATCGGCTCCGAGGCGTTGGGCAGGGCGATGTAAGCCTTCTGGTGGTTCTCGATATCGCCGATGTCCTCCATATGCACCAGCGCCTCGACCATCACGTCGTTGTTGCTGGTACTGACCAGCGTCATGACGCGGTCGCCCTCGTTGACATAGGTACCGCCGGCGGCGCTGAGCGCCCAGGCGACCTCGCAGTCGCAGGGGCTGTAGATGGTGTTGGCCGCGACCCGCGCCTTGTAGGCGTCGATACGCGAGCTCTCGTAGTCCCGGGCCGTCTCGAACTGCTCGACCCGGGTCTTGGCAATTTCCGGTGACAGGGTTTCAAAACCCAGCTCGCCGTTGGCGGGATTGGAGGAGGTGGCCACGCTGACCTTGCTGTTGCCGGCGTCATCGAGGCTCTGCTGCAGGTTCTCGATCAAGCGCTTGTTGTAGTCGAACGAAGCCTGAGAGAGCAGCAGGTCGTTCTGCAGCTCGGCGTTGTTGACGTCGATCAGTGGCTGGTCGCGTTCGACCTTGTCACCGGCCTTGAGATCGAGATCCTTCAACTGGCCGGCGCCGGGGGCAAGGATGTCGGTGCGCGGCGCCGTCACCGCAGCGAAGCTCGGCTCGATCAGGAAAACGTTGCGATAGACGGTCGCGGCGACGGCAGCCGTCAGCACGCCGGCGGCGACCAGCAGGGCCAGGTAGCGGAACATCGGCACCCGGCGCTTGGGTCGGGTGGCCGGCGTCGCCACGTTGCTCCGGCGCTTGCGCGGCGTCTGGGCGTCCTGCGGATCGATCAGGCCATCGAGACTGACGTGGCGGCCGCTCATCTGGGCCCGAATCACCCGGCGCAGGATATCCCGTTGACGGGGTTCCATCCGGGTGAACTCGAAGGCGATGAGCTGCGAACGGCCTTCGCCGATTTCTCGCAGCGGACGCGCCGTGGCGGATAGGGCCAGTTCGATGCCGCTGGCGGTCAGCATCAGCGCCACGGGAATCTCGCGCTGGCGCTCGAGCGGCATCGAGGTCTCCGCCGAAAAACCACCCATCGAGAGATCGTGGCCCTTGGCCACATGGCCGTCGCCCAGGCGTACGTCGAAGGGCATCTCGACCCGAACGTGGCGGCGTTCGTCACGGCGCTCGTGGCGTAACTGGTCCGTGTCGTTGTGTTGATCTGACATGATGAAATCTCCTTGTCGAGTCCCTGACCTACTGGCTGTTCCGGGCCAGCAGTTGTGTTTTCTCGTGGGCTTCGCCGAGCACCAGTGACAACTTCGTCAGGCGGACCTCCTGTCCGCCGACCCGGAGTCGGCAGGGGCGCTGTTCGTCACACTGGAATCGGCCCGCCTCGGCGAGCGTGGTGCCGTCGGCAGTGAGCTGGGGGGCGAGATCGCCGGCGACCTGCAGCGTGGTCGGATCATCGGGGTCGCCGTAACCCTGAAGGCTGGCGCCTCGGATCTTGTCCAGCGAGGCGACCTGGTCGTTGAAGCCGGCATCGATCCGGAAGTGACCCGCCGGCAGCTGCACGCTGCCATCCTGCGGGGCATCGGCCAACGTCAGCGCGAGCCAGCGATTGTCGTGGCTGGCGCCGTGGTCGGTGGCCTCCGGCTGGGTGCCGACCATCGCCGCGAGCGAGAGCCGGTCCGCCGGTGCCATGATCCCGCCGAAGACGGCCAGCACGAAGATCAGCGCGCCAAAGTAGAGCGTGTGGATGAGGTGGCCGCCCAAGCGCTGGCGGCGCGCGGCACTCGGGTCTTCCGGCTCACCGGCCGAAATGCCCTGACGCGACCACTTCTGGCGATTGAAGCGAAAGCTGACGTAGGTCTTGAGAATCGCGCCGCTGAGCTGGTTGTAGTAGAGCATCGGCACCCACAGCGCGCTCCAGCGGCCACGCTGCCATGCCAGCACCAGGCTGGTGATGCCGCGGGTCATCAGGATCCAGAGCAGATAGGCGAAGATGAACGACGGGCGTACGAACAGGGTCAGCAGCACGGCGATGCACGGGCCGATCAGAGTGGTCCACATCGAAAGCCGCTGATCGACGAGGCTCCACCAGGTGTAGAAACCCATTCGCCGGGGGCCGAGCGCGATCGCGCGGCCGTTGGTGCGCAGCATGTTGCCGAACCAGCGACGCATCAGGTCTAGCGTCGACTTGAAGAAGCGCCGGCGATCCGGCAGTTCCTCGAAGCCGGTGACAGTGACATCCGGCAGATAGAGCATCTTCCAGCGATGCTTGAGCAGCCAGAACCAGGTCGACTTGTCGTCGCCGGAGAGGAACTTGAAGTTACCGAAACGCCAGTGCTCGACATGGTCGTTCTCGACCAGTTCGATGAACTCGGGCTGGGTGGCCAGGTCGGCGCGGAAGGCGCTGTAGCGGCCCGTCAGTACCAGCAGCCGTTCCGAGACGGAGGTCGAGCTCATGACCAGATGACGCTGGGCGTAGCGCAGGTCGTACCACTCCTTGGTCGCGTCGTTTCCGATCACCACGGCGTTGTTGTTGGTGGTGATCGCGCCCAGATCCTCTTTCGCCAGGAAGAACGACAGCGATCGCGCCAGCGTTCCCGGTTCGATGCGAATGTCGCCGTCCATGCTCACCAGCAGTGAACGGTGGGTCGGCATGCAGCGCGAGATGGCACGTAGCACCTCGGCCATGGCCGAGCGTTTGCCATCGCCCTTCTGGAACATGTAGCGGACACTGATATTGTCCGGCCAGCCGTGTTCGTCCATCACCTGATCGATGATGTCGACATCGCTGCGATCGGCGATCGCGGCGAACAGCGTGGTCGGCACGCCATAGTCGGCGGCATCGCGAATCAGGGCGTCGTAGACGGCGAAAGTGACTCCGGTGTCGATCCGGAAAGACGTGCACAGGATGTAGAGCGCGTCCGGTGTCTCGGTGGCACCGACGGCATCGGCCTGGGCTCGTAGCCGGGGAAACATGCGGCGGTTGTACCAGACCGAACGGATCGCCTGGACGAACCACCATGAGTAACGCCAGACGCCGATCAGGCCCACGGCGAAGATGAAGCTCTTCGAACCGGGATGGAAGACCTCGCCTGGCAGATGCGTTACCAGCAGCAGGACCAGCGTCGCGAGCAGCAGCATGACCGTGAATTCGGTTGCCACCGACGCCCTGCTGGGTCTGGCTCGGGTGTAGTTGATGTCGCTCATCGGATGTCCCTGAAATCTTCTGGGGTCGCTCGATGACGCGACGTTGCGGCGTCATTGAGCGACCCGGTCCCTTGCGCGTGACCACCGAATCTCGAGGGCAGACACGACGTTCCCGCGATCGACGCGGTGGCGCCGATGCAGATCGTGATCGAAAGGGGAGGTCGGCGGCCCTGCCGCCGACGAGGCCGGGGGTTACAGCGTATAGGCGACGCTGGGACCGTCTTGCCCGATCCGGGACAGCGGGGCCGAGGCGCTGTCGCCGCCGGAGAGCGGGATGCGCAGCGAGTCGGCACGACCAACCGCGAAATAGAGCAGGCCCGCGGCGCGCACGCTCTCCGGATTGAACAGGTTGCGCCCGTCGATGATCGCCGGGGTGGTGAGCTGCTCGCGCAGGCGCCGGAAATCGACCGTGCGGAAGGCCTTCCATTCGGTACAGATGACCAGCGCGTCGGCGCCTTCCAGGGTGTCGTCGCGGCGCTTCGCCAGCGCCAGGTCGTCGCGCTCGCCGTAGAGGCGTCGACACTCCTGCATCGCCTCCGGATCATAGGCCCGGACCTTGCCGCCGGCGGCCCAGATGGCTTCCATCAGCTCGCGGCTCGGCGCTTCGCGCATGTCGTCGGTATTGGGCTTGAAGGCGAGGCCCCACACCGCGATGGTCTTGCCCTCCAGATCGCCGTCGAGGGCCTGGGAAAGCTTGGTGAACAGGCTCGCCTTCTGGCGATAGTTGACCGATTCGACGGCGTTGAGCAGTTGAGCTTCGTAACCGACATCGGTGGCAGTTCGCGCCAATGCCTGAACGTCTTTCGGGAAGCAGGAGCCGCCGTAGCCGCAGCCGGGATAGATGAAGCTGTAGCCGATGCGCGGGTCGCTGCCGATGCCGCGACGCACGTTCTCGACGTCGGCGCCGAGCCGTTCGGCCAGATTCGAGATCTCGTTCATGAAGCTGATCTTGGTCGCCAGCATGGCGTTGGCGGCGTACTTGGTCAGCTCGGCGCTGCGGATGTCCATGAACATCAGCTTCTCCTGGCGCCGGTTGTAGGGGGCGTAACATTCACGCATCAGCGGTTCGACGCGGGGCGAGTCGCAACCGATGACGATGCGAGCGCCCTGGGAGAAGTCCTCGACGGCCGAGCCCTCCTTGAGGAACTCCGGGTTGGAGCAGACATCGAACGGGATATCGACGTCACGCTGGTGGAGGCGCTGGGCAATGGCCTCGGAGACGCGATCCGCCGTGCCTACCGGCACCGTGGACTTGTCGATGATCAATTTGTACTCCTGCATGTGTTCGGCAATGGTGTCGGCCACGCTGAGGACGTACTTGAGATCGGCGCTGCCATCCTCGTCCGGCGGGGTTCCCACGGCGATGAACTGCAGGGTGCCGAAGCCGACGGCCTCGGCCGGATCGGCGGTGAACAGCAACCGCTCCTCGGCGACGTTCTGCTTGACCAGGGCTTCCAGGCCCGGTTCGTAAATCGGCACGATGCCGTTCATCAAGCCGTTGATCTTGTTGCTGTCGACGTCCATGCACATGACTTCGTGGCCGGCCTCGGCGAGGCAGGTACCGGTGACGAGTCCGACATATCCCGTTCCAAAAATGGTGATCCGCACGATGGCTCTCCTTGCTGGTTCGTGTCGCGACGCGTTCTTCTTCAACGGCATCAACCTGTCGCTACGGGGTCCGGACTCGAGGGTCGACGACCCTGTCATCACGGTCCTCAAACGGTAGCGCTCGGTTTACAGCCGATGACAAACAGCGTTTCCGAAAAGTCGGGACAACGGTAGGTGCAAGGCTTACTTAGGTCCAATTCAGGAAATTCTGATGTAATCGAGAGTGCGATATTTGTGTCGGTGTATTGCACAGGGCGTAGCCGGTTGCGGACGCCGGGTGTCGCAGCACGGGGACGTGCAGACCGAGCAAAATACCCCTTTTTGTAAAAACATGTTTCAAATAATTGCTTTAAGAACGAAGTGAGTCTTTTTTTTGTTTGTTGTGTCATTTTGTCGTTGCGTGAATTGACGACATGTTTTGGCCTCCGCGCTCGCCCCGCCGACATCACGGGTGGTTGTCACCAATCGACGGTCGGAAGCCGTGATCCTCCAACGGCGAGCCTGCCAAGGCGAGGCCTTTGCAGCAGTTTCCCCAGCCGGCGCCGTGTCCTGTTTTCTGGACGTGCATGGCGCTGGTTTTACAGGGGGGCTATCTCGATGCGTCGCGGCGAGGGGTTCGCCGTCCGTTGTGGGTTCACAGCGTATGTAAAGAGGACTAAAATGGTCCTATATGGCGGCTGTCAGGATCGAGAGGGCATCGAGACGTGCTGAAGCTATCGAAATTGACGGACTACGCGGCGGTGATCATGGCGCAGATCGCGCGGGATCCGGATCAGGCCCACACCGCGTCGGAGTTGGCTGCGCGCGTGAAGCTTCCGCATCCCACGGTGGGGAAGACGCTCAAGATGCTGGCCAAGAGTGGGCTGCTCGAGTCCCGTCGGGGTTCGCACGGCGGCTACGTGTTGTCCCGCTCTCCGGCGGATATCACGGCCAGTGATATCATCGCCGCGATCGAGGGGCCGATCGGCATGACCGAATGCAGCCACGCCGACGGCGAGTGTGGGCTGCTCGACTCCTGCGGCGTCGCCGACAACTGGCAGCGCGTGTCGCAGGCGATCCGCACGCTGCTCGACGGGGTGACACTGGCGCATCTCGCGCAATCCAGTCCACTCAAGCTGCCGGTGCAGCTACCCATTCAAAGCGTGACGTTGCCCACGGCAAGCGGGGCGTTGCGCGAACATTAAGAAGGTGCGGCGATGGCTGGCCCAGCGGTGGCGACATTCGTTGCCTCTGGCCCGGCCCGGGATTGTGCCTTCGTCATAAGACTCTCGGTGGAGAGGAGAGAAGACCATGGCTAGCGAAGAGATGGAGCAGTTGGTCCGTCGCGAATACAAGCAGGGATTCGTGACCGACATCGAAAGCGATACCGTGCCGCCCGGCCTGGATGAAAGCACGATCGCCTTCATATCCCAGAAAAAGGGTGAGCCGCAGTGGATGCTGGAGTGGCGCCTCGAGGCTTATCACCAGTGGCTCAAGATGACGCCTCCCTCCTGGGCACACCTGGAGTACCCGCCGATCGACTATCAGGCGATCTCCTACTTCAGCGCGCCCAAGAAGCCGGAAGATCGCCCGCAGAGCCTGGACGAGGTGGATCCCAAGCTGCTGGAGACCTACGAGAAGCTGGGGATCCCGCTGCATGAACGGGCAGCGCTGGCGGGGGTCGCGGTGGATGCGGTATTCGACTCCGTCTCCGTCACCACGACGTTCAAGGAAAAGCTCCACGAAGCGGGCGTGATCTTCTGCTCCATTTCCGAGGCGATCCGCGAGTACCCGGAACTGGTCCGTCAATATCTGGGTACCGTGGTGCCCCAGGCGGACAACTACTTCGCCGCGCTCAACTCCGCGGTGTTCACCGACGGCTCCTTCGTCTACGTGCCGGAAGGCGTGAAATGCCCGATGGAGCTCTCTACCTACTTCCGTATCAACGCCGCTAATACCGGCCAGTTCGAGCGCACCTTGATCGTCTGCGACAAGCAGGCGCAGGTCTCCTACCTCGAGGGCTGTACCGCGCCGATGCGCGACGAGAACCAGCTGCACGCGGCCGTGGTCGAGCTGGTGGCGCTGGAAGACGCTTACATCAAGTATTCGACGGTCCAGAACTGGTATCCGGGCGACGAGGATGGCAAGGGCGGCATCTACAACTTCGTCACCAAGCGCGGCGACTGCCGCGGCGATCGCTCCCGGATCAGCTGGACCCAGGTCGAGACGGGCTCGGCGATCACCTGGAAATACCCCTCCTGCATGCTGCGCGGCAAGGAGAGCATCGGCGAGTTCTACTCCGTCGCGGTGACCAACGGCCGACAGCAGGCCGACACCGGCACCAAGATGATCCATATCGGTGAGGGCACCCGATCGACCATCGTCGCCAAGGGGATCGCCGCCGGTCGCAGTGATCAGTCCTATCGCGGGCTGGTCAAGATCGGGCCGCGGGCCAAGGGCGCGCGAAACTACACCCAGTGCGATTCGCTGCTGATCGGCGACCAGTGTGGTGCGCACACTTTCCCCTATCAGGAGATCGGCAACAGCACCGCGACCGTCGAGCATGAAGCCACGACCTCCAAGATCGCCGACGATCAGCTGTTCTACTGCCGTGCCCGGGGTATCGACGAGGAAGATGCCGTGAGCATGATCGTCAACGGCTTCTGCAAGGACGTCTTCCAGGAGTTGCCGATGGAGTTTGCGGTCGAGGCCGAGGCACTGCTCAACGTCACGCTGGAAGGCTCGGTGGGCTGATCCGTCGCCATTGCCGAAATCATTTCATCCGGGAGGCTGCGTCGGCGGTCTCTCTCGTTTCAAGGGTTTCACATGCTCGAAGTCAAAGATCTTCACGTCACGGTCGAGGACAAGGCGATCCTCAACGGCCTCAACCTGACCATCAATGCCGGTGAGGTGCACGCCATCATGGGGCCGAACGGCGCCGGCAAGTCGACGCTGTCGGCCGTGATCGCCGGCAAGGACGGTTATGAAGTCACCCAGGGTACGATTCTGTTCGAAGGTCAGGACATCTTCGAAATGGAGATCGAGGAGCGCGCTCGCGCCGGGCTGTTGCTGGGCTTCCAGTACCCGATCGAGATCCCCGGGGTCAAGAACATCTACCTGCTCAAGGCCGCGCTCAACGCGCAGCGCGCCGCCCGGGGCGAGGGCGAGATTCCGGCGCCGGAGTTCATGAAACTGGTGCGCGAGAAGAGCGCCGAGATGAAGATGGACCCGAGCTTCCTGCAGCGTGCGGTCAACGAAGGTTTCTCCGGCGGTGAGAAGAAACGCAACGAAATCCTTCAGATGCTGGTGCTGCAGCCGAAGCTGGCCATGCTCGATGAGATCGATTCCGGTCTCGACATCGATGCCATGAAGGTCGTCGCCAGCGGCGTCAACTCGCTGCGCAGCGCCGATCGCGCCATCCTGCTGGTGACCCACTACCAGCGCCTGCTCAACCACATCGAGCCGGATCGCGTTCATGTCCTGGTCGACGGTCGCATCGTCAAGAGCGGCGACAAGGAACTGGCACTGGAGCTCGAAGCCCGCGGTTACGATTGGGTGCTGGAGGAGTCTGCTGCATGAGTGCACCGGAACGCTTTCTCGAGCGTCTGACCTTGCGTCGCACGGACGACCCGAGTTGGGTCGCGGCGAGGCGCCAGGCTGGCGCGGCGCGATTCGAGGCGATGGGTTTCCCGACCCGGCGTGACGAAGCGTGGAAGTATACGGACGTGCGCCGTATCGCCGAAGGCGACTTCGCGCTGGCGACCGACGCCGGTTTCGATGCGGCTCGCTTCGAGGCACAGCGGCTGGACATCGATGCCTACCGGCTGGTGCTGGTCGACGGTGTGTTCAGCGAGGCGCTCTCCGAGCTCGAGGGCTTGCCCGATGGCGTCCAGGTCGAGCCGCTTTCGCGAGCCCTTTCTGCCAATCATGAAGCGGTGGGTGGCGCCCTGGGGCGTCTGGCGGGCGTCGATTTTTCTCCCTTCACCGCGTTGAACACCGCCTTTGCCGACGAAGGTGTCGTCGTGCGCCTGGCCCCCGGTGCGGTGGTCGACAAGCCGATCTACGTGCTGCTGCTGTCGCGTGCCAACGGGCAGGCGGTGATGAGTCACCCCCGCGTGCTGATCGAGGCGGGAGCTCGCAGTGAAGCGACGGTCATCGAGCACTACTCGGGTGAAGCCGAAGCGGCCAACTTCACCAACGTGGTGACCGAGGTGCTGCTCGATCGCGGTGCCATCGTCGACCATTACAAGCTGCAGGAAGCCGCGCTGACGGATCTTCACGTGGCCAGCATCCACGTCGACCAGAGTCGCGACAGCCGCTTCAACTCCTACAACCTGAATCTCGGCGGCGCGCTGGTGCGCACCGATCTGGTGACCGATCTCAACGGTGAGGGTGCCGAAGCCGCCTACAATGGACTGTTCTTCGTCCAGGGGCGACAGCACGTCGACAATCACACCCTGGTCAATCACAACTCGCCACGGACGTTCTCCAACGAGAACTACAAGGGCGTTCTCGATGATCGTTCCCACGGCGTGTTCAACGGCAAGGTCTTCGTCAAGAAGGATGCGCAGCAGATCGAGGCGTATCAGAACAACGCCAACCTGCTGCTGTCCGACCGCGCCGAGATCGACACCAAGCCGGAACTGGTGATCTACGCCGACGACGTCAAGTGCTCTCACGGCGCCACGACCGGTCAGCTCGACGAGGACGCCGTCTACGCCCTGCGCAGTCGTGGCATCGACGAGCCGATGGCCCGAGCGCTGCTGACCCTGGCCTTCGTGGGCGAGGTGATGGACAAGGTGCGACTCAACGTCATTGCCGAGCGCGTCGAGCGGGCCGTTGCCGGTCGCTTGCCGGAGCGCTTCAATCTGGCGGATCTGGTCGAAACCGCCGAGGCGATCCAGGAGGCCTGACATGACGTCGATCACCGATCTGACGCTGGACCTGGCGGCGGTACGCCGGGACTTCCCGATACTCGAGCGGGAAGTTCACGGCAAGCCCCTGATCTATCTCGATAACGCGGCAACCAGCCAGACGCCGGTGGCCGTCATCGATAGCCTCGGAGACTACTACCGTCGTTACAACGCCAATATCCACCGCGGCCTGCATACCCTGGCCGACGAGGCGACCGCCGCCTTCGAGGGCGTTCGCGCGACGGTGCAGCGGCACCTCAACGCCTTCGAACCGCGCGAGATCGTCTTCACCCGCGGGACCACCGAGGCGATCAATCTGGTGGCCAACAGCTGGGGACGAGCCAATCTGCGTGCCGGCGACGAGGTCGTGGTGTCGCTGATGGAACATCACTCCAATATCGTGCCCTGGCAACTGCTCGAGCGCGAGTTGGGTATCGTGATCAAGGTCATCCCGGTCGATGCGCGCGGCGTGCTCGATCAGCAGGCCTATCGCGAGCTGCTGGGCGAGCGGACCAGGCTGGTCTGCGTCAACCATGTCTCCAACGCGCTGGGCACGATCAATCCCATCGCCGAGATGGCGCGCGACGCCCACGCCCACGGCGCCTTGATTCTGGTCGACGGCGCTCAGGCGGTGCCGCACCAGGCCGTCGACGTGCAGGCTCTGGATGCCGACTTCTACGCCTTCTCCGGCCACAAGGTGTATGGCCCGTTGGGTGCCGGCGCGCTCTATGGCAAGGCCTCCATTCTCGAGGCGATGCCCCCCTGGCAGGGGGGCGGGGAGATGATTTCACGCGTCTCCTTCGAGCGTGGCACCGAGTTCGCCGCCGTTCCCCACCGCTTCGAGGCGGGCACCCCGTCGGTGGCTGACGTGATCGCCATGGGCGCGGCCCTCGACTGGGTCAACGCGCTCGGTATCGAGCGCCTGTCGGCCTGGGAGCAGTGGCTGCTGGATCACGCCACGCAGAAGCTCGAACGGATCGATGGCTTGAAGATCATCGGTACGGCGCCGCAGAAGGCGAGCGTGATCTCGTTCGTCGTCGACGGCGCACATGCGCAGGATATCGGGCTGCTGATCGATCAGTTGGGCGTGGCGATTCGCACCGGGCACCACTGTGCCCAGCCGGTATTGAACCACTTCGGTGTCGAGGCGACCTGCCGTGCCTCGCTGGCGGTCTACAACACCCCGGAAGAGGTCGATGCCTTCGTCGAGGCATTGCAGCGCGTGCTGGGGATGCTGCGTTGAGCCGGTCCAGGCGCCCGGCCGGCTCGGGTCGACAACTCTCTCAGGAGCGACGATGGATCCGTTAAGCCAGGTCTACAAGGGCCAGGAGATGCCGCTGCAGCGTGATGTCGATGCCATCTCGATTCCGTTCGGCAAGGCGGTCACGCTGGTCGAGGACAGCACGGTCGTGGTCATGCAGGCCAAGGGCAGTTCGGTCAGCGTCAGCTACGAAGGTCGCCTCTATCTGATCGAAGGGCATGATCTCGACTCGCTGGGTCTCGACGCCCTCGAGCGTCCCACGCTGGACCCGGGCGCGAGCGAGGAAGAGATGGAGGCTTTCGTCTGGGCGCAACTGCGGACCTGCTTCGACCCGGAGATACCGGTCAATATCGTCGACCTGGGGCTGGTCTACGGCTGTCGCATCGAACGCCTCTTGACCGGCGAGTGCATGGTGACCATCCGCATGACGTTGACCGCGCCGGGGTGCGGGATGGGCGATGTCATTGCCGAAGACGCCCGCCGCAAGATTCTGGGCGCGCCGCAGTTCTCCAAGGTCCACGTGGAAATCGTTTTCGATCCCCCTTGGAGCCGTGAGATGATGAGCGAAGAGGCGCGTCTTGAACTGGGAATGTTCTAGGGACTTTACAGACGGAGCCTGACGAACGTTCCCGGCTTGCACAGCCGGTTTCTGGCAGAGCAACGAACGCGATATGCTGATCGACATTTCAATGCGCCACCGGGTTTCCGGTAGAGGTCCTCGGTGGCCGCTTCCTGTCAATCGACCTTGTTCTTCCCCATGTTCCGGCTGCTGAAGGGCGTGTTCAAGGCGCTGCTGGCCAGCCTGTCGCTGGTGGCTGTCGGTATCGTGGTGATCAACCTCTGGATACTGCAGAAGACCCACGCGCGCATCGAGCACGAGGTGCCGCTGTGTACGGTGCAGCCCGTCGGCCTGGTCTTCGGCACTTCGCAGTGGTTGCGTCAGGGCGGTTCCAATCCCTATTACCAGGCCAGAATGGAAACCTCGGCGGAACTCCTGCGGTTGCATCGTGTCCAGCACCTGCTCCTCTCTGGCGACAACCGTACCCGCTACTACAACGAGCCGATCAGCATGTGGCGCTCCTTGAAGCGTCGCAATGTCGACGATACCCACATGACTCTCGACTATGCCGGTTTCAGTACCTTCGACAGCGTCGTTCGGGCCAAGGAGGTCTTCGGCGCTGACCGCTTGATGCTGATCTCGCAGGATTGGCACCTACCACGCGCGCTGTTCATTGCCGATGCACTGGGCATCGAGGCGACCGGATGCGCCGTGCCCGAAGGTGGCATCAAGGGGGAGTGGCGATTGCGGCTGCGAGAGTGGCTGGCCCGTGCGGCGACGTTCGGGGATCTCTATTTCTGGGGGCGCGAACCTTACTTCCTCGGGCCTCTCGAGCCGATCCGGCTATCGTCATGAGCTCGGCGGGGCGCCGACCGTTCTCTCTCAGCGCTGGCGTTGCTGAAGCTTGTTGATTTCCCGAATCAGCGCCCGGCAATTCTTCCAGCAGCGCTCCAGTGGCGGCTCGAGCGCTTCCGGCAGGGGATGGGTGAAGGCCGTGCCCAGCGCCTGCATCAGAACTCGCTCCTGCTCGAGCAGTTCTCCCAGCAGCACGGCGCTGTCGTTGCCGACGAAGCTCTTGATACGGCTCCAGAGCCAGAGGTAGTCGTCGCGTTCGACGTCGGCATCCCGTGGCAGGATGTCGAGATGCTCCCGCACCAGCTGCTGGAGTTCATGCATGGCAGCCCCACGTTCCTCATAATGGGGTTTCAGGGCATTACGCAGCGCCGGACGCAGGCGATCGAGATTGTCCTGAAAATAGTCGAGACTGTCGGCCAGCGCTTCGAGCACGCTGTCCATCGCCACTTGGCGATTGTCGAGAAACATGTGCGGCCACCTCCTGAGGTGACACAAATTGTGCGGCCGGAAACACTGTTTTGCTACCCCTGGGGGCAGAAAAATTTAGTGTTTCCGGCTATTTGTTCATTTTCTTCTGGCTCAGCCCTTGGGTTTCGGCGGCGCCTTGCGTGGCGTGCTGGCATTTTTCTCCAGATGCTCGATGATCAGGCCTGCGATATCCTTGCCGGTCGCCGTCTCGATACCTTGCAACCCGGGCGAAGAGTTCACCTCCATGATCACCGGGCCGTGGTTGGAGCGCAGCAGGTCGACACCCGCCACGGACAATCCCATGGCCTTGGCCGCTCGAATGGCGGTGGAACGCTCTTCCGGGGTGATGCGGATGACGCTGGCGGTGCCGCCACGGTGCAGATTGGAACGAAATTCGCCATCGGCGGCCTGGCGTTTCATCGATGCCACCACTTTGTCGCCGATGACGAAGCAGCGAATGTCGGCGCCCTTGGCCTCCTTGATGTACTCCTGCACCATGATGTTCGCCTTCATGCCCATGAAGGCCTGGATGACGGATTCCGCTGCCTGATTGGTTTCTGCCAGGACCACGCCGATGCCTTGGGTTCCCTCCAGCAGCTTGATCACCAGCGGCGCCCCCTTGGCCATGGTGATCAGGTCGGGAATGTCGTCGGGCGAGTGGGCGAAGCCGGTCACCGGAAGCCCCAGGCCCTTGCGCGACAGCAGTTGCAGTGAGCGCAGCTTGTCGCGGGACCGGGTGATGGAGACCGAGTCGTTGAGTACGTAGGTGCTCATCATTTCGAACTGGCGCAGTACAGCGCAGCCGTAGAAGGTCACCGATGCCCCGATGCGCGGCACGATCGCGTCGAAGGACTCGAGTTCCGCCCCCTTGTAGTGGATCGAGGGGCGGTGCGAGGCGATATTCATGTAGCAGCGCAGCGTGTCGACGACTCTGACACTGTGGCCACGCTGCTCGGCGGCCTCGATCAGGCGGCGCGTCGAGTATAGGTTGCGATTGCGTGACAAGATGCCGATGTGCATGCGCGAGAGGCTCCGAGCCGTGGTGTGAGGGCGGTGGCGAGAGAAATGTCAGGGTTCACCGTGAAGGAACACGGCGCCCGGGGCAACCAGCAGCCGTCGCATGGCGCGTCTCCCGAGCAGCATGGGATGACGCATGTTGCTGCGATCGGTCAAGGTCAATTCGATGGGGAAATCCAGGCCACCGAGGAGAAGGCGGGTGCGGATGACATAGCGCCACTCCTGCTGCCCGTTGGAACTCCTGACTCTCCGCCGGTCGTGCAGCGGCAGCTGGCACTCATGATGCGCGATGGGTTGCCCGCTCGAGCGGGTGATGAACCGAACCCATGGGTGTCCGCTCTCTTCGTAGGGCTCGATCTGTTCGGCATGTAGCGCCGAGGTGCGGGCCCCGGTGTCCGCCTTGCAGCACAGTGTCATCTGCAGGTCGGGCAGCGTCACCATCTCGCGTCGGCCGATGATCGCCTGGACCTGATAGGGCATTGCTTTCATGAAATCATGCGTTCCGTTGTCTGACGAGCCGGCCCAGGGAGGAGTCCATCGGTGCCTGACGTAGCATCATCAATATGGGCAGCCGCAGGCGAGGGATCAATGCCAAATCACGCACGACGGGACGAAAGTCGACCTCCGGACTCTCGGCCAGGCGCTGCAGAAACCGTTCGAGGCGGGCCTCGTGCTCGAGATGGTGCCAACCACGGGCGGCAATGGCGGCAAGACAGTCGGCGGCCATCAGGGCGTCGTCATCGAGAATGCGGCCTAGCCACTCCCCGACCCTGGCGTCCTCGCTACCCAGCAGGGCTCTCAACAGGGCGCAGAAGGCTTCGATATCCCGTCTCTCGCGAGCGCTGTCGAGCATGCTCCACAGTCTCGGCAGCAACTCGTCCGGGGTGTCACCATGTTCCAGCAGGTAGCAAAGCGCTAGAATCACCTCCCGCGGCATGGCATCGAGGCCTGCCACCAGCGCCCAGATTACCGCCGGGTCCTTGGCGACAACCTGGTCGGCCAATCCCTGGAGACCCAGCATCTGCCAGTCGAGCGACTCATCGCCGAGGAGATAGCGGCGTGTCATGTCAGAGAAAGCAGAGGGAGGCTGGCCGAAATGACGAGACAAGCGGGCGTGCAGCAGCGCTCGCTGGTGTAGCTCCGGTTCGAAGGCCAGCGGATTGTCCTGCATCAGATTGTCTGGCGCCAGATCCTCGTTAGAGGATGCCGCGCGGGCGCTCAGGGTCTGCAGCAGACGGTCGAGGAACGCATCGCGAGGGGCGGGCACCAGTTGGCCCTGCTCATCCAGCGGTAGAGAAAGGAACCAGATGGCCGGGTCCGTTTCGAGTTCGGGCCAGCTCAACGCACAGGCGACCTGGGCACGGCCGTTCCAGGGGAGTGGCCAGGGCGTCTGCTCCCGCTCGAATGCGGCGAAAGCGGCCTGTTCCATAGGGGTGACGCGACGGCCCAGGGTCGATATCACGACCTCCGCGCCGCTGCCCGAGAAGAAATCGCTGAGCGTTTGCATGATAGGGGGTCGCCGTCTCCATCGAGGCGCGCACTGTAACTTGCCGCGCCGGCGCTGGATAGGTCCTGGCCAAAAATTGATCAGTCTGCGCCGAGACATGCATTGCGCCGCATCGGGATAGGTGTCCCAAGTTTATCCACAGGCTCCTTCAGGTTTTTTGTGAGCAACCGGAACAGTTTTTACACCCACCGTTTCAGGAGGAACAATGACCTCGCACGACAGATTGGCTCACGCCTTGCGTGAATTGGAATCGACGCTGATGGACGTCGGTCTGTGGGAGGCATCGCAACCGCAACCGTCGGCGTTCGAGAGCCAGCAGCCATTTTGCGTCGATACCATGTCGATGCCGCAATGGTTGCGCTACGTCTTCATTGCGCGGCTCCAGGCGCTGGTCGATGCCCGTGCCACCTTGCCCGCGACTTGCGCCGTCGCCCCGGCGATGGAGGTCTGGCTCAAGGACGAGCCGGCCTCGACGAGAGATCCGGTAGTGCGTGAGCTTGCCAACGTCGATCTTATCGTCACCCAGGCGTGACCGATCGCGGTCGAGCCCCGCTGGCCGAATCCGAGGCACAAAAAAACCGGGCCCTTGGGCCCGGTTTCCGATAGCGACTGCCGTTCGCTTAGAAGCGAGCGGTGACACCGGCACCGACGGTGACCGGGTCGAGATCGATGTCGCGACCGCCACTGATGTCGGCGCTGACATCGGTGTACTGAGCGAAGGCGTTGAAGCCGAAGTTGTCGGTCACGTTCAGATCGACACCCAGCTGGCCCGCTGCGCCCCAGGAGTCGTCGACGCTACCGACACCGCTCTCGTCAGAGAACGTGGTGTAGTTGACACCGACGCCAGCATACGGCTGGACGCGAGAATCGAGACCACCCAGCGGGTAGTACTGTGCCATCAGATTGATCGGGACCTGCTTGAAGGTACCGCCTTCAGCGTGGACCTTGGTTTCGGTCATGGAGCTCAGCTCGACGCCGATCTTGTCGTGAACCATGTAACCCAGGCCCAGGTAGGCGCCCTTGTCGTTGTCGCCGGTATAGCCGGTATCAACGTCTGTCTTGGCTACGCCCAGGCGGCCGTAGAAATCGCCAGCGCCGTAGGCGAATGCAGCTTGAGTTCCGAATGCGCAAGCGCCGGCGACTACCATTGCGGAAAACAGTTTGGTCTTGGTCATGATAAGTACTCCCTTTCTTTCATCATGAAGCCGTGTTACCGGCCTTCACATTCTATGAGACAACGTCGCTATGATAGGAAACGGTGTTTTTTATGTCCAGTAAAATTTTGAAACAGCGTTTTTTTACACTCCGGTAGCGTTTACGCCTGTCTGTGCGCAGTCGCCTTTCTACCGCTAGGATTAGCCTAGACGCTGACGGATGACGTCGCCAACCCAAGGTTGGCCGACGTCATCGACCGAGGAGAAGAGCGCCGTGGAGAGACACCGAAAGGATTGGATGTTGTCGATCGTGGTACCGGTCATGAACGAGGAGGAGGCGATCGATCGGTTTCTACAGGCGGTGGATCGAGAGCTGGGCGACAGGCTGCCGGCACTGGAGATACTGTTCGTCGACGACGGTTCCACCGACGCAACACTCGAGAGGCTCCGCACGAGTGCGTCCCGGGATCCCAGGGTTCGGGTTCTCTCCTTGACGCGGAACTTCGGCAAGGAAGCTGCCATGACCGCCGGGCTGGATCACGCCCGGGGAGATGCCGTCGTGCCAATGGATGTCGATCTGCAGGATCCCCCGGCGGTGATCCTGGAATTCATTCGGCTGTGGCAGGACGAAGGGTACGACATGATTTACGGCATTCGTGGCTCCCGAGATGAGGATACCCAGGCAAAGCGGGCCTCCGCTGGCCTTTTCTATCGCTTTTTCAACCGTCTGGCCGAAACCCACATCCCCAGCAATGCCGGGGATTTCCGGCTGCTGGATCGCCGTGTGGTGGAAGCCATCAAGCGGTTGCCCGAACGCAACCGGTTCATGAAAGGCTTGTTCAGCTGGCCGGGGTACCGCTCCATCGGTGTCTACTACGATCGGCCGGCGCGGGAGAGCGGGGAGAGCAAGTTCAATTTCTGGAAGCTGTGGAATTTCGCCATCGACGGGTTCGTCAGCTTTTCTACCTGGCCATTGCGTATCTGGATGTATTTCGGCGCCGTCATTGCCGGGCTCGCTTTCCTTTATATTCTCCTCCTCGTCGGGCGCGTGATCGTGGTGGGCAATGATCTGCCCGGCTACGCATCGTTGATGACCGCGATCCTGTTTTTCGGCGGCATGCAGCTGTTGTCCGTCGGTATCCTGGGCGAGTACGTCGGGCGCCTTTTCATCGAGACCAAGCAGCGACCGCTCTATCTGGTCGCCGAGGATAGTCTGATCGACCGGGAGAAGCAGGTCGGTGAGGGCGGTGGGGCCCACCACGGGTCTGACGGCTCGTGAAGCGCCGGCTCAAGCGCGAGGCGAAGACGGCTGCCCGGTTCGGGCTGGTGGGCGGTGTGGCGACGGCTGCGCACCTGACGATTGCGGCCATCCTCAGCGCCCTGTGGCCCGCGCTGTCGGAGTTCCTGGTCAATCTGTGCGGCTTTCTGGTTGCCTTCCAGATATCGCTGATCGGCCACCGACGCTTGACGTTCCGGCGCCGGGGGAAGGCCAGGCGCTTCTTCACCCTGGCCTTGCTGGGGTTCGTTCTCAATAACGGTGTCCTCGCGATGCTGCTGGCTTCGACCCGAGTGTCCGGATTCTGGGCTATCGGCATTGCCACGCTTACCGTGCCAGTGATTACCTACGTCGGCTCACGACTGTGGGCGTTTCGCGAGCATCCCCGCTGACAGTTGGTCGCTCCTGGGCGCAGGCGACGGCGATGCCGGAACCGATTGGCGGTTCGGGTTGCTACCTACGATCGCGATTGTCCGCGTGGTGGCAGGCACGAAAAAGGGCTCCCGCGGGAGCCCTTGATCTTGGCGGTCGAGCACGCTCAGCGCGTGATCTGACGATACTCGCCGGCGTCGCTGGTCATGCGGCTCACCACCACGATGGCGAGGAAGGAGGCGATGAAGCCGGGGATGATTTCGTAGACCCCGGGGCCGCCCAGGAACGAGCTGCTGAAGCCCAGCGCGATCCACACGATCACCGTCAGCGCGCCCACCACCATGCCGGCGATGGCGCCGGCGCCGTTGGTCCGCGACCACATCAGCGACAGCAGGATCAGCGGGCCGAAGGCGGCGCCGAAGCCGGCCCAGGCGTTGCTGACCAGGCCCAGCACTTGGGAGTCGGGATTGGAGGCGATGATCGCTGCCACCAGGCCCACCGCGACCACGCTCAGGCGACCAATGGTGACGGTCTCCTTCTCGCTCGCCTCCTTGCGCAGGAACAGGCGGTAGAAGTCCTCGGTGAGCGACGAGGAGGCCACCAGCAACTGGCTGGAAATGGTGCTCATGATCGCCGCCAGCAGCGCCGCGTAGAGGAAGCCGGTGATCAGCGGATGGAACAGCAGGTTGGAGAGGATGATGAAGATCGTCTCCGGGTCCTGCACTTCGAGGCCGTTGCGGATCGCATAGGCGCGGCCGAAGATACCGACCGAGATCGCGCCGACCAGCGAGATGAACATCCAGGTCATGCCGATGTTACGTGCCGTGGGCACGTCCTTGACCGAGCGGATCGCCATGAAGCGCACGATGATGTGCGGCTGGCCGAAATAGCCCAGGCCCCAGGTGACCGCAGAGAGCCAGCCGATGATGGTCAGCCCGTCGGTCCAGGAGAGCAGCGTGGGGTCCACCTGATTGAGCGTCTGCTGGGCCTGGCTGAATCCGCCGCCGCCCTCGCCGAAGAGCACCACCGCGGGCATGATCACCAGCGCCAGCATCATGATGCAGCCCTGTACGAAGTCGGTCATGCTCACCGCCAGGAAGCCGCCGACCACGGTATAGACCAGCACCACCCCGAGGGTGAGGATCACGCCAGTGGCGTAGTCGCTCAGCCCGCCGATGTCGATGACGCCGGAGAAGGCGCTCTCGAACAGCTTGCCGCCGGCCACCAGGCCCGAGGCGGTGTAGACCGAGAAGAACACCACGATGACGATGGCCGAGACCGTGCGCAGCGACAGCGCGCGGGTCGGGAAGCGGTTGGCCAGAAACGCCGGGATGGTGATGGCATTACCGTAGTGAACGGTCTGCTCGCGCAGCCGTGGCGCGACCAGCAGCCAGTTGAAGAAGGCGCCGACGAACAGGCCGATCCCGATCCAGGCCGAACCCAGGCCGGAGACGAACATCGCCCCGGGCAGGCCCAATAGTAACCAGCCACTCATGTCCGAGGCGCCGGCCGACAGGGCCGCGACCTGAGGACTGAGCGTTCTTCCGCCCAGCATGTAATCCTCGGAAGTGGCGGTGGAGGTGCGCATGGCGTAGAGGCCGATGGCGATCATGAGCACGAAGTAGGCGATGAGGCTTATCCAGACACCGATAGCCATGAGGACGTCTCCTTTCTCTTAGTTATTAGATGTCACCGGCCCGGACAGGATACTGCCGGGCCTGGGGTGTTCACGCGGCCCGGAGCGGCGACGGCTCGCGCCGCGGATGGCTGGCGAGGGGGCTTTGGCCCCCTGTTGATATTGTTTTCGATCATGCAGAACTTCCTTCAGCTTGTTGTCGTTGACGACGAGCGGGATCACTCGTCTCCCATCGCTAGCAGCGACGCATTCCCGCCCAGCGCAGCCGTGTTGATGGTGCGGGTCTTCTCGGTGGCGAAGCGCAACAGGTAGTGCGGCCCTCCGGCTTTCGGACCGGTGCCGGAGAAGCCCTGGCCACCGAACGGCTGCACCCCGACGACGGCGCCGATGATATCGCGATTGACATAGACGTTGCCGACACGGATACGGCTGGCGACATGCTGAGTGAAGCTTTCGTTACGGCTGTGGACGCCGAACGTCAGGCCGTAGCCCTTGGCGTTGATGGCGTCGATGACGTCTTCCAGCTGGTCGGCGTGATAGCGCGCGATGTGCAACAGCGGCCCGAACTGCTCCGCTTGCATCGATTCGATGCCGTCGATGGCGAAGGCCATGGGCGCCACGAAGGTGCCGTTGCCGGTCTGTGCCAGATCGAGCTTGGCTTCGGCGAGCAAGCGGCCCTCGGCCTTCATCTTCTCGATATGGGCGAGCAGTCCTTCGCGAGCCTCCTCGTCGATGACCGGGCCGACGTCGGTGCCGAGATCGCGGGGATCGCCGATCCGCAGCTCTTCCATGGCCCCACGCAGGATCTCGATGACGCGATCGGCAATATCTTCCTGCAGGTAGAGAACGCGAAGGGCGGAACAGCGCTGGCCGGCACTCTGGAACGCCGAGTGGACGACATCCGCGACGACCTGCTCGGGCAGGGCGGTGGAGTCGACGATCATCGCGTTCATGCCGCCGGTCTCGGCGATCAACGTAGGCAGGGCGGCGTTCTCTCTTGCGGCCAGTGCCCGGTTGATGATCTGCGCGGTGTCGGTGGAGCCGGTGAAGACCACGCCCGTAATCCGCGGGTCGCTGCTCAGCACGCTGCCCACGGTGGGGCCGTCGCCCGGCAGCAGCTGGACCACGTCACGCGGCATGCCGGCCTCGAACAGCAGCTCGATCACGCGGTTGGCGACCAGCGAGGTCTGCTCCGCGGGTTTGGCCAGCACGCTGTTGCCGGCCACGGCGGCCGCCACCAGCTGCCCGGTGAAGATCGCCACCGGGAAGTTCCAGGGGCTGATGGCGGCGAACACGCCCTTGCCGCTCATCATCAGCTCGTTGGATTCACCGGTCGGCCCCGGCAGGAGGGTCGGCTCGGCGAACAGTTCGCGGGCGCGGGCGGCATAATAGCGGCAGAAATCCACCGCCTCGCGAATCTCGTCGACGCCATCGGTGAGCAGCTTGCCGCCCTCGCGGGAACAGAGCGTCATCAATTCCGGCAGATGGTTCTCCATCAGGTCGGCGTGACGCTCGAGAATGGCCGCGCGCTCGTCGACCGGCGTCTCGCTCCAGCGGGGGAAGGCTTTCCAGGCAATATCGACGGCCTGTTGGGCCTGCTCGCGTGTCGCCCACTGCACGCTGCCCACCGGCTGACGGCGGTCGTAGGGGCTGGCGACCGGCTGACGCTGGCTGTCGTCGTCGGCGATGTCGATGCCAAGCAGCGGCTTGGCGTGATATTCCCGGTCCATGAACTCCGCCATGCGGTCGATGAGCGGCTGGTATTGACTGTTGATGTTCAAGTTGACGCCTTTGGAGTTCTTGCGTGCCGGACCGTAGATGTCCTTCGGCAACGGAATTTTGGGATTGGCGAAGGTCGGGTAGGGCTTGAGCGTGGCGATCGGATGGACGCATAGCGACTCGACCGCCACCCGTGGGTCGACCAACTGGTGGACGAATGACGAGTTGGCGCCATTTTCCAGCAGCCTGCGGACCAGGTACGGTAGCAGGTCCTTGTGTGCGCCGACGGGTGCGTAGATGCGGCAGTAGGTGCCTTGCGGGGCGCGCTTGAGCGCCGCGTCATAGAGCGCTTCGCCCATGCCATGCAGTCGCTGGAACTCGAAGGCGCGATCGGCGTCGTTGGCCAGCTCGAGAATACTCGTGATGGTGTGAGCGTTGTGCGTCGCGAACTGGGGGAAAATGCGGCCGCGGGTATTGTCGGAGAGCAGGAACCGGGCGCAGGCGAGATACGCCACATCCGTGCAAGCCTTGCGGGTATAGACCGGGTAGCCATCGACGCCGAGCTTCTGCGACTCCTTGATCTCGGTATCCCAATAGGCGCCCTTGACCAGCCGCAGGGGGATCTCGTCGCCCTGCTGATCGGCCAGGCGATTGATATAGTGCAGTACCGGCAGGCAGCGCTTGGCGTAAGCCTGAACCACCAGGCCGAAGTGGCCCCAGCCGCGACAGACATCGCTTTCGAAAACCGCGCGGAAGACCTCCAGCGAGAGTTCGAGACGGTCCACCTCCTCGGCGTCGACGGTCAGCGCCACATGGCGCTCCCGAGCCAGCTCCACCAACTGCTTGACGGTGCCGACCAGTTCCTCGAGCACCTGGCTGCGGCGACCGAACTCGTAGCGCGGATGCAGTGCGGAGAGCTTGATCGAGACAGACGGGGCCGGCGTGCTGGCGTCCAGCTTGAGACTGGTTTCACCGACCTGGCGGATTGCCGAGGCGTAGTCGTCGAAATAGCGCTTGGCGTCCTGACGGGTGCGGGCCGCTTCGCCCAGCATGTCGTAGGAGTAGGTGTAGCCCTTGTTGAACAGCGGCTTGGAGCGCTTCAAGGCTTCATCGATGGTGCGGCCCAGCACGAACTGCTGGCCCATGATCTTCATCGCCTGATACATGGCGCTGCGAATCACCGGCTCGCCCATGCGATTGACCATGCGGTTGATGAAATTGGCCGGCTTGCCCTCTCTTGGCTTGTCCAGCTGGATGACGTTGCCCGTCATCAGCAGACCCCAGGTGGAGGCATTGACGAACCACGACTCGCTCTGTCCCAGGTAGCGCTTCCAGTCGGCGACGCCCAGCTTGTCCTCGATCAAGGCATCAGCGGTGGCTTTGTCGGGAATACGTAAAAGCGCCTCCGCCAGACACATCAGCAGCACGCCTTCCTGGGTATCGAGACTGTACTGCTGGAGCAGTTCGTCGATGGAGTCGACGGCGGTGTCCATGGTGCGGACATCGCGGACCAGTTGCGCCGTCTTGTCGCCGATGCGTGCGAAATCCGCTTCGTCGGCGTCCAGCATGGCGCACAGCTGCTCGAGGTAGGCGTCCTCGTCAACCACATAGTGGTCGCTGATCCTGGCGAACAGCGTCTCCAGCGAAGTCTGCCAGGTAGCGGCATCCAGCATTTGGTCGGCTTTTAGCATTGTTTAACCCCGTGATAATCGGCGTCGGCGGTGATGGCCGCTTGCCGGAAGCGTACGGTGAACTGCGCCAAGGGATAGGCGTGGTGGCTGACTCTATCGTGAAACAGGTGGGCGGTACTTGCCAATTATCCGGGGGTATTTGCGAAAAAGGCCGGCTTGTCGCGCTAACGAGAGGGGCGTCTCAGCTGCATGGGCGGATGGCCATAGCGGCGCCGGAAGGCGTTGCTCAGGGCGCTCTGATTGGCGAACCCTGTGCGTTCCGCGATATTTGCCAGCGGCATGTCGGTCAACGTGGTCAATTCACGGGCCCGATTCAAACGCAGCCGCATCACGAACTGATAGGGAGTGATGCCAGTCTGTTCGCGAAATCGTTCGGCGAAGTGCGCTTCGCTCAGACAGACCAGGCGGGCCAGGTCGGAGACGCTCAGGCGCCGGTCCAGCCGTTCGAGAACGAACTGCTCGAGCCGCTGGACGTCGAGTGCTCGACTGGCTCGCTTGGCCAGCGAGGGGGAGCCGAGCGGCGCGTTCAGGCGGGCGTGCAGTGAACTGAGCAGGGTGGCGACCAGCAGATCCCCGGGTGCGTGACTGGCTTGACCCATCTCGTTGATCAGAAACTGCAGGTAGTGCTGTAGCGATTCATCGAGAGCAAAGTACCCCGGGCGATCGAACAGGGCTCTCGATCGCCGATTCATCCCGGTCAGGGCAGAGGCATCGTCCGGCAAGTCGATGATCAACTGGCGGTTATCCCCGATGCCCTCGTAATAGTGTTCGATATTGGCTGGCACGAGACAGCCCGAGAGTGGCGCGACGACACCTCCCTGACCGGCGATCTCGAATTCCGCGTAACCGGACAGCCCGATCACGAGCTGGTGATAGTCGTGGTGGTGGTGCTGGATGGCGTTGTCCAGCGGTGTCAGCCGGATGGTATCGGTCATGGTGTTCGTCGCGACGTGGCGTGTTCAGGCATGATACTCACTTCCGTGAAGCGCCTGATGGGCCGCCAGGTGGTCGCGCAGTGCCGTCAGCTCTTCCCGACCCTTGCGAGAGAAGAGCGATCCGCCCTGGGCCGCTTGCCACGGGCGACCGTGCGTTTCCATCAAGTGCTGGCTGCGGCGGCGCAGGTTTTCCAGATAGGCATCGTGGCGGATCGGGTAGCCGATCAAGGTGTGCCAGCGTGCTTCACTGGCGCGGTTGTCCAGTACCGCATCGAACAGGTCGAGAAGATCCTGTGGTTGGGTTCGATAGCGGGGAGTGCGCGATAGCATCAGCGCCGCCACGGTGGCCAGACTGATCAGCAGGCAGACGAGGAAGACCACGAAGAATAGTGGCATGCGGAGGCTCCGGGGCGCGGCAGTCGTCGCAGTTTACCATGCTGGCGGCGGCGCCCAAATGTCGTTGACACGGCGCTTGGCAAGGTACACCCGGCAAGATGTCGATCGCGCGGAGGTCGATGATAGCCCGAACTCGAGCAAAGATGGCGCCGTTCGGACGTCACGGGAGCTCATGCCGTACCGGTCGATCTCGGTGGCGTTCGCCCCGGTAATGGAGAGAGACGGTGGACCCGACGCCGACCGCGGGTATCACTGTTACCGGATAAAAAAACGCCGCGCTGAGCGCGGCGATAACGATCATTACAGTAAGCTCGAGAATCCCTGTAGCGACTGCTATTCAGTATCTCTTGATCGTTATGAGTCGTTATCGATGAAAAAGTTCCTCGACGCGAGAGAGGCCGCGCACTCACTCGTGCTGGAGCCGGTATCCGCGCCCGTCAGGGCAATGCTCTGGCGCCGGAAGCGGCAGGCGTGTCTGCCTCCCACTGCCTGACTTGGCCGTTCTCGGCCACCCAGAACACGGCGACGCCCTGGCGTAGGCAGAACTCCTTCATCCCGGCCATCCGGCGGCGAAAATCGGAGGTGTCGGGAAGTGCCAGCGATACCTGGGCCGTCTCGTCCGGCATTTCGCTGTCCTGGATGAGATAGAAGAAGGCTTGGGTGATCTCCATCCAAGGGTCCTGGCCGACATCGAGGCCAAGTTCGCCCCGGCAGTCGACGATCAGGCGCCTCTGTCCAAACACGGACGTGGCTTCGAGATCGATTTCCGGTCGTGTGCCCAGTCGGCTGGCCCCACATCGATAGCCATTGCTGGCAAGCCAGTGGGACATCGCCTGGACGACATGAGTATGAGTTATGGATGCCATCGGTTTTGTCATGAATTTAGTTAATGTTATGAAATGACGCGATTAGCTTCTGATTTGATGTTTCAATGATTAGATTAACATAGTCGTGTTTCTAGATAGATGCATAGTTCGTATAGGGGCCCTCCTATTCTGCATAGCCCGACGTGAGTAGTGATTTTATCTGTACGCGGCGACTTAGCTGCCGTTTTTCAACGACTTCTGGCGTCATGGCCATGGCTTCTTCCCTTGCTCTGGCGCTTTGGAAGAAAAAGAGCGACAGACAGAAGAGTGCCTGATTCGGTGGCCGGAGTTCGCCATGTCGTATAGTTAAGATACTTCTATTTTATTATTAAAGTTATAGTTTGATACGGTCGTTCGACGACTGCTCCCTGACGCGCCATGACGCTGCGGCGAACCCGCGGCTTGAGGGCCCATCCACCCGCCGGCCGGGACCGAAGCGAGCTTGCCGATCCGCTCGCAGGAGCACTGCCGACCATCTGCAAGAATATTGTTAGTCGACGGTTCCCATAGCGTCGGCTAGCGTGAATAATCGCAAGTCAACTCTATTAGACTAAAGTAGGAGGTGGCCGTGGCTAACGCTCACTCGGCCGATACAGCAAGGCCCTCCCGGCGGTATGCGTTGCTGATCGAAATAGCGCTGGCCGTGGGAGGATTCGCCATTGGCGTCGGCGAGTTCACCATCATGGGTCTGATGCCGGACGTGGCCAGGGCTTTGAGCATCTCCGAGCCGCAAGTGGGTAACGTCATCAGCGCCTACGCGCTAGGCGTCGTGGTGGGGGCGCCACTGATCGCCGTCATGGGATCGCACTTCTATCGGCGTCATCTGCTGCTGATGCTGATGGCCTTTTTTGCGCTGGGCAATATCGCCAGCGCCCTGGCGCCGGATTATCACACCTTGATGATCTTTCGCTTCATCTCCGGACTGCCTCACGGCGCCTATTTTGGCGTCGCCTCCCTGGTCGCGGCCTCGCTCGTTCCCCCGCACAAGCGGGCTCAGGCGGTGAGCCGGGTCATGTCCGGACTGACCATCGCCATGCTGATAGGCAACCCACTCGCCACCTGGCTGAGTCAGATGATGAGTTGGCGCCTGGCCTTTGCCATGGTCGGTGGCATTGCTGTCTTGGCGGTCGTTCTGGTGTTCGTCTATCTACCGTTGAACCGACAAGAGAAGCGCAATAGCCCGATGCAGGAGCTCACCGCGCTCAAGCGTTCTCAGGTCTGGTTGACGCTGGGGGTCGGCGCGATCGGCTTCGCCGGTATGTTCTGTGTCTTCGCCTACCTGGCTCCGGTCCTCGTCAACGTGACGCAGGTGTCGCCGTACTGGATTCCCGTGGCCCAGGCGGCATTCGGCGCAGGCGCCATTATCGGTAATATCGTCGGCGGAAAACTCTACGATCGCATGCAGCTCAAGGGGGTGGGCTGGTTGCTGGTCTGGTGCATTGCCATCCTGCTGCTCTTTCCGCTGGCGGCGCAGTCGCTATGGTCGATTCTGCTGATTTGCGTGGCGGTCGGGACCATGGTCTCGCTGTCCCCGGCACTGCAGACACGGCTGATGGATGTGGCGGCGGATGCCCAGACCCTGGCTGCCGCTTCCAATCACGCCGCTTTCAATGTGGCCAACGCGCTGGGGCCGTGGCTCGGCGGCATAGCCATCGGCGCCGGGCTGGGATGGACCGCGACCGGCTACGTCGGGGCGGCGGCGGCGGCAGTGGGGCTGGTCGTGTTCTTCTTCGCCTACCGTCAGCAGCAGCGGTACGGTTGAGTTCGGCGGGGTCGAGTGGAATCGAGGCGTTGGGCAGGGGCCTGACCCGGTTGGGTCAGGCCCATCGAGATCGGTGTGCGAGGGTCAAGCGAGCTCGGTAACCGCGGCTGACGGGGCAGGAACTGAAACATATGCGTCTTCGCTGGGGCAGCGTTCGCACTTGATGCTGACCGCCTTCTGCTCTTCGGCGTCAGTGGTTGTCGTCGGTAGCGGCTGCTCATGGCCACAAGCGCGACAGCACGCCATCAATGAACTTTCGGATTGCTTGACCGTAAACATTTCCATCGGCTTCTCCTTAACCATGGCTCGAGGCGCTTACTCGGCTCTGTGCCCGTAAAGCCCGCAACGCAAAATGGGTTCGACTATAGTCTGACACCAACTGTATAGCCGAGCACGGGAAATGCAAGATCGGGCAGTGCCTTAGAGTCCGGGGCCCGCCGGGCGCAGCGCCGACGCGCACCGAACGTCGAGCGCTGCCGGTGTATCGATCCGTTGGGGAGTTCGCCCGATCGCTTGCGTCGCCGAATCGTTTTCTTCATGCCGGGTGGCTGGCACTTCATTCGTTTGGCCGTCGAGCGGCCGACCATTTTTCGCGACGGGGCCGGCTGTCATTGACGGCTCCAGCGTGCCCTGATGTAGCCGACGATGCGAAACGGCGGATGACGGACGCTCTCCACGGTCACCCCATGAAGCTGCTCTCCGCTGACACGCATTCTGCCGGACGCCAGATGCTCGAGATATTGAATCTGCAGCATCCCCTCCCGCTCGAGCAGATAGAGGCCGTCCTGCTGAAACTTGTCACACGGCAGGACAGCGGCCAGATCCCCCTCGAACAGAAAATCGAACGATTCGTTTTCAGCCGGCGTCACCAGATGACAATCCTGGGTCAGTAGCTGCAGCGTGGACATCGCGTCCGGCTCCGCCTTCTGCTGCTCCCAGGGCGCCGCCAGGTGCGAATGGAGGCTCAGGACGGCCTGGCTCGACATCTGCGAGTCGACCGCCATCGCATTGAGGACATCGTCGTCGAGGAGCTGCTTGATCGAACAGCTCAGTGCCGAGGTGAGCGCCACGAGGCGCTCATGGCCGATCTGCTTGATGGTGCCTGACTCCCAGTAGGAGATCGTGACGTCGGAGACGCCCACCCGTCTTGCCAGTGCAGCCTTGCTCATTCCTGCCTGAAGGCGGAGTTGTTTGATTCGTGGTCCTAACCCGTCCATCCATGAATCTCGCCTGCGTATTGGTGCTGTGAGGATATCCACTCATTACCGAAGTATGTTTCGGGTTGCGAGCTTGTTGTCATATGTTTGTCTAATTTTTCGGTCCAAGCGTTGGCTCGAAGCAGGGAATCGTCAAGGTATCAGTTCATGGCCCCAACGTATCCAGGCCTCCCGATGCCCCCTTCCGCACCTATCCACAACGACTGGGAGGGATAGCCAGCGCTGCAGCCTCCCCTCGGGAAGGCGTACAATTACAGCGCTCGTTCATCAACGGAATGGAATTCATGACGGTACGCACGCGCATCGCGCCTTCACCGACTGGCGACCCCCACGTCGGGACAGCTTACATCGCACTCTTCAATCTCTGCTTCGCTCGCCTGCATGGCGGGCAGTTCATTCTGCGGATCGAAGATACCGATCGCCAGCGCTCCACGGCCGAGTCGGAGAAAATGATTCTCGACTCGTTGCGCTGGCTGGGGCTGGACTGGGACGAAGGCCCGGATATCGGAGGGCCTCACGGCCCTTATCGACAAAGTGAACGGGGTTCCATCTACGCTCAGCACGCCGAACGGCTGCTCGAGGACGGGCACGCCTTCAAGTGCTACCGCACCAGCGAAGAGCTGGATGCGCTGCGGGAAGAGCGAAGGGCGGCGGGACTGCATCTGGCGCTGAAGCCTCACGACCTGGCGCTGGATCCCGACGAACAGCGCAGGCGGGAAGCGGCCGGTTATCCCTATGTCATTCGACTGCAGGTGCCTTCCGAAGGTGTCTGTGTCGTCCAGGACATGCTTCGTGGGCAGATAGAGGTCGATTGGGCGCAAGTCGACGCACAGATTCTCATGAAGTCGGATGGTATGCCGACCTACCATCTGGCCAACGTGGTCGACGACCATCTGATGGGGATCACCCACGTCCTCCGGGGCGAGGAGTGGATCAACTCCGCACCCAAGCATCAATTGCTGTACGAGTATTTCGGCTGGCCAATGCCGGAGCTGTGCCATATGCCCTTGCTGCGCAATCCGGACAAGTCGAAGTTGTCCAAGCGCAAGAATCCGACCTCGATCAACTACTATCGTCGGATGGGGTTCCTGCCGCAGGCGGTCACCAACTATCTCGGGCGGATGGGATGGTCGATGCCGGACGAGCGCGAGAAGTTCAGTCTCGACGAGATGATGGCTCACTTCGACCTTCAGCGGGTCTCGCTGGGTGGCCCGGTTTTCGATCTCGACAAATTGAGCTGGCTCAACGGCGTCTATATCCGCGAGGACCTTGACGATGCGGCGCTCCTGGAAGCGTTGCGCGAGTGGGCGTTCAACGAGGCGTATGTCGGCCAGATCCTGCCCCAGATTCGCCCGCGGATCACCACGCTCTCCGATGCGATGCCGCTGGCGGGCCATTTCTTCGCTGGCCTGCCCGAGATCGACGAGCGGAGCTTCGACGGCGTCGATCTCGAACGTGAGACGCTGGTGACGCTGCTGCAGTTCCTGGTATGGCGGCTCGAGACCCTTGCGAGCTGGGAGAAGGGGGCGCTGCTGGAGCAGGTCAAGCTGCTGGCGGAGCACTTCGAGCTGAAGATGAAGGCTTTCCTGGCGCCCGTGTTCATCGCGGTGACGGGAAGTTCCCACTCGACATCGGTACTCGATGCCATGGCGATTCTGGGCTCGGACGTCACGCGGGCGCGCCTTCGCCATGCGATTGAGGTGCTCGGCGGTGTTTCCAAGAAACAGGCCAAGCGTCTTGAGAAGCAGTATCGCGAGCTGTAACTCGATACCGGCCATGTCAGGGCAGTTCGATTTTTTCTGTGTAAAGCGTTGACTTATCAGTGGGATGGCCGTATATTTCGCCCCGTTCTTGGAACGGGGCCTTAGCTCAGCTGGGAGAGCGCAACACTGGCAGTGTTGAGGTCAGCGGTTCGATCCCGCTAGGCTCCACCACAAGAACCGACCTTCGCGTCGTCTTCAGCGTCCCATTCGTCTAGTGGTCCAGGACACCGCCCTTTCACGGCGGTAACAGGGGTTCGAACCCCCTATGGGACGCCACTTCTTCCTTTTCTGTTTCTCTTACCGATATCCAGCTTCGCGGGTTTCTGCGGCTGTTGATAACTGATCGATATCGATCCCTCCAGGCTTGACATTCTGCCGGCTTTTCCACCGTGTCGATTCGCGCCCCCCTTGACGCCGCTAACTTACTGAAAATAGGCAAATGAAAATTTTACCTATTAAAATCAATGGCTTAGTTGTGGTTAAAAATTAAGCAATCTGTTGGCAGGGCGCTTCTGGAGGCGGTTTGGTGACATTATCGAGGGGTTTTTAACAGGCTTATCCACAGGAAGTGTGGAAATCTTCGCCGTCCGTGGGGCGGACATGAAAAAGCCGCCGGTCATTCCGGCGGCATCGGGGTGTGTTGCTGCTGCGCTGCAGTTCTACTTCGTCGGATAATCCCGCTTGTCATAGCCGGTATAGAGCTGGCGGGGGCGGCTGATCCGGTAGCCGTTGGTGATCATCTCGTTCCAGTGGGAGATCCAGCCAACCGTGCGTGCCATGGCAAAGATCACCGTGAACATGTTGGTGGGAATACCGATGGCCTTGAGGATGATCCCGGAGTAGAAGTCGACGTTGGGATAGAGCTTGCGCTCGATGAAATATTCGTCCTCCAGCGCGATCTGTTCCAGGCGCTTGGCGATCTGCAGTTGTGCGTCGTCGCCGATTCCCAGCTCTCCGAGGACCTCGTCGCAGGTCTCCTTCATCACCTTGGCGCGGGGATCGAAGTTGCGGTAGACCCGATGGCCGAAGCCCATCAGCTTGAACGGGTCGTCCTTGTCCTTGGCCTTGTCGATGAAGCGCTGGATGTTCTCTTCCGAGTCGTCGCCAATCTCGTCCAGCATCGCCAGTACCGCCTCGTTGGCGCCGCCATGCGCCGGACCCCAGAGTGCGGCGATGCCGGCGCTGATGCAGGCGAAGGGGTTGGCGCCGGTGGAGCCGGCCAGGCGCACGGTGGAGGTCGAGGCATTCTGCTCATGGTCGGCGTGCAGCATGAAGATACGATCCATCGCCTTGGCGATGACCGGGTTGACCTCGTAGTGCTCGCACGGATTGCCGAACATCATGTGCAGGAAGTTTTCGGAGTAATTGAGGTCGTTGCGCGGATACATGAACGGCTGGCCGATGTTGTACTTGTGACACATCGCGGCCAGCGTCGGCATCTTGGCGATCAGGCGTATGGCGCTGACGTGACGCTGGTCGGCCTGGGTGATGTCGAGGTTGTCGTGGTAGAAGGCAGCCAGCCCGCCGACGACGCCGCAGAGAACGGCCATGGGGTGTGCGTCGCGGCGAAACCCCTTGTAGAAGTTGACGATCTGCTCGTGAACCATGGTGTGACGACCGATGGTATCCCTGAACTTCTCGTACTCCTTCGAAGAGGGAAGCTCACCGAACATCAGAAGGTAGCAAAGTTCGACGTAGTTGGAGTTCTCGGCCAGTTGCTCGATCGGGTACCCGCGATGGAGCAGTGTACCGGCGGCACCGTCGATATAGGTGATGCCGGACTCGCACGAGGCGGTAGCGACGAAGCCAGGATCGTAGGTGAACAGGCCTTCTGCGGTCAGGCTGCGGACGTCGATGACATCAGGGCCGACGGTGCCGGGGTATACCGGCAATTCGATGGTGTTGTCGACACCATCGACCGATAGTTTCGCTTTTCTGTCAGCCATGTAGGCCTCCTTTATCGTGACATAAGCCTTTGTCTTTACTGCCTGCAGGCGAAAAAAAGAGTTTGCCCACTATAGATTTCCGCAGGGGTTTGTCAATTCGCCTAGGTCGCGTTGACACCGTGGTTGCGGCGTTTGTCCCGGATTGTAGAAGAGGTGGCGGAGTGCCAGGGCAAGGAATGGCACCGGGGATGCTCGGGCCGAGTCGCCATCATACCCATCGATGGGGGCGAGCCGACAGCGGCAAAAGAAATTTCGTTCGACTGTCGACAACCCGCAAGTCGCTGGCGACGGGGGTGGACGGAGATTTTTCCCATGAGCGGCCGGTGTGATGATTTGTCATACCGTTACCCAAACCCTATAATCTGCAACCGCACGATATGGCATCGTCAGCCGGTTGGGGCCGCATCGGAACTGCATCTTGCGACCGTGTCCAGCTTCTAAAAACCACCGCCCTGAACGGGCACGACCCGTTTGGGTTAAGAGAGTGTTTAAGAGCCGTGAATAGCAAACGTCCAGTAAACCTCGACCTGTCCACCATCCATTTTCCACTTCCCGCACTTACCTCTATCGCACATCGCATCACCGGCGTCATCCTTTTCGTCGGGCTGATCTTCGGCTTCTGGGCGCTGGATGCTTCGCTCTCCTCTCCCGAGGGGTTCGAGTCGGTGCGTAATGCGTTGGCGCACAATGTGCTGGTGAAGCTGATTGCCTGGGGCCTGCTGTCGGCACTTGGCTTCCACTTTGTCGCGGGGATCAAGCACCTGCTGATGGATACCGGCTACGGTGTCGATCTCGAGGGTGGCAATCGCAAGGCGCAGATCACTGTCGTGATCAGTGCCGTTCTGGTGGTTCTGGCAGGAGTCTGGGTATGGTAACCAATATCACGAATCTGGGCCGCAGTGGCTTGTCCGACTGGCTGATCCAGCGGGTTTCCGCGGTGGTGCTGGCGCTCTATGCGCTGTTCGTCGTGGCCTACCTGCTGTTTCATCCGAACCTGGATTACGTTACCTGGAGCGGCCTGTTCTCCCAGACCTGGATGCGCATCTTCTCCTTGCTGGCCTTCATATCCATGGCCGCTCACGCCTGGGTAGGTCTGTGGACGGTCTCCACCGACTATCTCAAGCACACCGGTGTTCGCTTCGCCTTCCAGGCCGTCGTGATTCTTGCCATCTTCGTTTTTCTGGTGTGGGGCGTTCAAGTCCTCTGGGGAGCCTGATCCATGTCAACCATGCGTAACCTGACTTTTGACGCCATCATCATCGGCGGTGGCGGTTCCGGCCTGAGGGCGGCGCTCGAGCTGGCCAAATCCGGCAAGAAGACAGCGGTACTTTCCAAAGTTTTCCCGACGCGGTCGCACACCGTTTCCGCGCAGGGTGGCATCACCTGTGCCATCGCTTCCGCCGACCCCAATGACGACTGGCGCTGGCACATGTACGACACCGTCAAGGGCGGCGACTATATCGCCGACCAGGACGCTGCCGAGTACCTCTGCTCGGAGGGGCCGAAGGCGGTATTCGAACTCGAGCATATGGGGCTGCCTTTCTCGCGCTTCGACAATGGACGCATCTACCAGCGCCCATTCGGCGGTCAATCCAAGGACTTCGGCAAGGGCGGCCAGGCCGCACGCACCTGCGCCGCGGCCGACCGTACCGGACACGCGCTGCTGCACACGCTCTACCAGAACAACCTGAAGAACAACACGGTCTTCCTCGACGAGTGGTACGCCATCGATCTGGTCAAGAATGCCAATGGCGACGTGGTCGGCTGCATCGCGCTGTGCATCGAGACCGGCGAGATCGTGCACGTCAAGTCCAAGGCCACTGTGCTGGCCACCGGCGGTGCGGGCCGTATCTACGCCTCCACCACCAACGCCCTGATCAACACCGGCGATGGCATTGGCATGGCGCTGCGCGCCGGGTTCCCGATGCAGGACATGGAGATGTGGCAGTTCCATCCGACCGGCATCTACGGCGCCGGTACGCTGGTGACGGAAGGCTGTCGCGGCGAGGGCGGCTACCTGATCAACAAGGACGGTGAGCGTTTCATGGAACGCTACGCGCCCAACGCCAAGGATCTGGCTGGCCGCGACGTGGTCGCCCGCTCCATGGTCATGGAGGTGCTGGAAGGGCGCGGCTGCGGCGAAAATGGCGACCACGTCATGCTGAAGCTCGATCACCTGGGCGAAGAGGTGCTGATGAAGCGCCTGCCGGGTATCGTCGAGCTCTCCAAGACCTTCGCCCACGTGGATCCGGTCAAGGAGCCGATCCCGGTCACGCCGACCTGTCACTACATGATGGGCGGGATTCCGACCAACGTGCACGGCCAGGCCATCACTCAGGATGGCGATGGCAACGACCAGATCGTCAACGGTCTGTTCGCCTGCGGCGAGGCGGCCTGTGTCTCGGTGCACGGCGCCAACCGCCTGGGCGGCAACTCGCTGCTCGACCTGGTGGTATTCGGTCGCGCCGCCGGGATCTATATCGACAAGGCGCTCAGCGAGGGTATCGAGTACCTCGACGCCTCGGCGTCGGACATCGAGCGTGCTACCAGCCGGCTGGCGCGCTGGAACGAGTCCAGCGGTGGCGAGTCCGTGCCCGAACTCAAGGCCGAGCTGCAGAACACCATGCAGAATGCCTTCGGGGTCTTTCGGCAGGAAGACAACATGCAGGAAGGCGTCAAGAAGCTGGCGGAACTGCGCGAGCGCATTGGAAAGGCCCATCTGGGCGACAAGTCCGATGTCTTCAACACTGCCCGGGTCGAAGCCCTGGAGCTCGATAACCTGCTGGAAGTGGCCGAGGCTACCGCGATCGCGGCGCTCGATCGCAAGGAGAGTCGCGGCGCTCACTCGCGCTACGACTACCCGGATCGCGACGATGTCAACTGGCTCAAGCACTCGCTCTTCCATCCGGGCGACAAGACCGTGACCAAGCGTGATGTCAATTTCACGCCAAAGACGGTCGATACTTTCGAGCCGAAAGTCCGTACCTACTAAGGGGGTTGTCACGATGTCCAATCTGCAGGTTTCCGTTTACCGCTACAACCCTGAAACCGACTCCGCTCCCTATATGCAGGAGTTCCAGATCGATACCCAGGGGCGCGATCTGATGGTTCTCAATATCCTGACCATGATCAAGGATCAGGATAGCTCTCTGGCTTTCCGTCGCAGCTGTCGCGAGGGCGTGTGCGGCTCCGACGGCATGAACATGAACGGCACCAACGGACTGGCCTGCATCACGCCGCTGTCGGACGTGGTCAAGGACAACAAGCTGGTGCTGCGCCCGCTGCCGGGGCTCCCGGTGATGCGCGACCTGGTGGTCGACATGGGACTGTTCTACAAGCAGTACGAGCGCATGCAGCCGTACTTGCAGAACGATACCGCGGCGCCGGCCATCGAGCGGCTGCAGTCGCCGGAGGAGCGTGACAAGCTGGACGGGCTCTACGAGTGCATCCTGTGTGCCTGCTGCTCGACCTCTTGCCCGTCTTTCTGGTGGAACCCGGACAAGTTTGTGGGCCCGGCCGGCCTGCTGCAGGCTTACCGCTTCCTGGCGGACTCGCGTGACAACGCCACCCAGGCGCGGCTGGCCGAGCTGGAAGACCCGTTCAGCCTGTTCCGTTGCCGCGGCATCATGAACTGCGTCGCCGTCTGCCCGAAGGGTCTGAACCCGACTCGGGCGATCGGCAAGATTCGCGAAATGCTGTTGTCCAACGCGACCTGATCGTCAAAGGCGGTATCTACGACTTAAATCGTAGCGCTGGGCTTGTTATCATACCGCCACGCTACCGGCTGCGACCCAATGTCGCAGCCGACTAGAGCTCAAGATGTCAGCCGGTGCCTCGCGCACCGGCTTTTAACGATCATGAAGACGCCTTGAATGGCATGATCGTTGGCCGTCTCGCGACGGTTCCGGAGTGACGCCGAGGCGCAGCTGCGACCGGCGCCGACAACACCCCATCAGTGTAGGGTGAACGAGAGATGCAAGAAGGCATAATGGAGTTGATGTGGCGCACTTCCCACATGAGCGGCGGCAACGCCCACTATGTGGAAGCGCTCTACGAGCAGTACCTGGATGATCCCGCGACCGTTCCCGATGAGTGGCGCCAAGCTTTCGAGCAGTTGCCGCGCCTGGAAGGCTCTCCCTCCCAAGACGTTCCCCTCAGCCCGATACGGGAGCAGTTCTATCAACTGTCGCGCGAACGTCGCACCCCCGCGACCGCCGCCACCGGCAGTAGCGAGAACCGCAAGCAGGTCAAGGTTCTCCAGCTGATCAACGCGTATCGATTCCGGGGCCATCAGCGCGCGAACATCGATCCGCTCGGCTTGCGCAAGCCCGACACGGTCCCCGATCTCGATCTCTCCTTCCACGACCTGACTCAAGCCGACATGAACACCGAGTTCCAGACCGGTTCGTTCTTTCTGGGCAAAGAGGAAGCGTCGCTCAAGGAGATCGTCGAGGCGCTCGAGCAGACCTACTGTCGCTCGATCGGCTGCGAGTTCATGCATATCGTCAACACCGAGGAGAAACGCTGGCTGCAGCAGCGTTTCGAGTCGGTGCGGTCCAAGCCGAAATACAGTCAGAGCGAACGCGAACACCTGCTGGAGCGCCTGACCGCGGCCGAGGGGCTGGAGAGCTATCTCGCTTCCAAGTATCCGGGCACCAAGCGCTTCGGTCTGGAGGGGGGCGAATCCTTCATCCCGATGATGGATGAGGTGATCCAGCGCAGCGGCAATTATGGCGTCAAGGAAGTGGTGATCGGCATGGCCCACCGCGGACGCCTCAACCTGCTCGTCAACATCCTCGGCAAGAGCCCGTCGGAGTTGATCGACGAGTTCGACGGCAAGAAGCAGATCGAACAGGGCTCCGGCGATGTCAAGTATCACCAGGGCTTCAGCTCCAACGTCATGACGCCTGGTGGCGAAGTCCACCTGGCACTGGCGTTCAACCCCTCGCATCTGGAGATCGTCTCCCCGGTCGTGGAAGGTTCCGTGCGCGCACGCCAGGATCGCCGCCAGGACGACGATGGCCAGCAGGTCCTGCCGGTGGTGGTCCACGGTGACGCTGCCTTCGCCGGCCAGGGCGTGGTGATGGAAACCTTCCAGATGTCGCAGACCCGCGGTTACAAGACCGGCGGTACGCTGCACATCGTGATCAACAACCAGGTCGGTTTCACCACCTCGCGGCCCGATGACGCGCGTTCCACCGAGTACTGCACCGACATCGCCAAGATGGTTCAGGCGCCGATTCTGCACGTCAACGGTGATGATCCTGAAGCGGTGCTTCACGCGACCCAGGTCGCCGTGGACTATCGCAAGGAGTTCCAGCGCGACGTCGTGATCGACCTGGTCTGCTACCGTCGGCGTGGCCACAACGAGGCCGACGAGCCGTCCGGCACCCAGCCGCTGATGTACTCCAAGATCAAGTCGCACAAGTCGACGCGGACGCTCTACGTGGAGCAACTGATCAAGGAAGGCGTGCTGAACGAGGAGCAGGCCAAGCAGATGGGCGAGCAGTATCGGGACGATCTGCTGGCCGGGAACCATGTCGCCAACGCACTGGTGAAGCAGCCCAACACCGGCTTGTTCGTCGACTGGACGCCGTATCTGGGACATGAGTGGAGCGGTGACACCGATACCAGTTGCGATCTCGATCAACTGACCCAGTTGGCGCAGAAGATGAGCGAGATCCCCAACGGCATCGACGTTCAGCGCCAGGTTGCTCGGGTCTACGAGGAGCGTCGCAAGATGCTGGCCGGCAACCAGCCGCTCAACTGGGGATTCGCCGAGACGCTGGCCTACGCCACCCTGGTCGACGCCGGGCATCCGGTGCGCCTGACAGGGCAGGATACTGGCCGAGGCACGTTCTCTCATCGTCATGCCGTGGTGCACAACCAGGCCGACGCCTCGACCTATGTCCCGCTGCAGCATATCAAGGACGACCAGCCCGCCTTCGCCATCTACGACTCCTTCCTGTCGGAGGAGGCCGTCCTGGCATTCGAATACGGCTACGCCACCACCGCGCCCAACTCGCTGATCATCTGGGAAGCCCAGTTCGGCGACTTCTTCAACGGCGCTCAGGTGGTGGTCGACCAGTTCATCTCCTCTGGCGAGTCGAAATGGGCCCGTCTTTGCGGTCTGACGCTGCTGCTGCCGCATGGTTATGAAGGGCAGGGGCCGGAGCACTCCTCCGCGCGCCTCGAGCGTTTCCTCCAGCTGTGTGCCGAGCACAACATGCAGGTTTGCGTACCGACCACCCCGGCGCAGATCTTCCATCTGCTGCGTCGCCAGGTGATCCGGCCGCTGCGCAAGCCGCTGATCGTGATGTCGCCCAAGAGCCTGCTGCGCCACAAGGATGCGACCTCGACCATGGAAGAGCTCGCGGAAGGGCGCTTTCAGATGGTCATCCCCGACGTCGGCGAACGGGATCCTCAGCAGGTCAAGCGCGCCGTGCTCTGCTCGGGCAAGGTCTACTACGATCTCGCGACCTACCGGTCCGAAAACGAGCGTGACGACACGGCAATCATTCGTGTCGAGCAGCTCTATCCTTTTCCCAAGGACGAGCTATGGGAAGCGCTCAAGACCTATCCGAATCTGGAACAGGTCGTCTGGTGTCAGGAAGAGCCGCTCAACCAGGGCGCCTGGTATCAGAGTCAGCACCATCTGCGCCTGGTGGCGGGTATGGTGCGCGAGGGATTGGATCACAGCCTCAAGTTCGCGGGTCGTCCGGCTTCTGCCGCGCCAGCCGCGGGCTACATGTCTGTCCATGTGGCCCAGCAGAGCCAACTGGTCGACGACGCTTTCAACGCGTAAGACGCCTTGCCGCTGAGACAGGCGCGAGAGAAAAGAGACTAAGGATACGACATGGCTACTGATATCAAAGCGCCGACTTTTCCCGAATCCGTTGCCGAGGGAACGGTCGCCACTTGGCACAAGAAAGTGGGCGACAGCGTCGAGCGCGATGAACTGATCGTCGAGATCGAGACCGACAAGGTCGTCCTCGAGGTGGTGGCGCCCGAGGCCGGTACGCTCTCCGAGATCAAGATCGAAGAGGGCGACACCTGCGAATCCGAGCAGGTGCTGGGCGTTCTCGGCGCGGCTTCGGAAGGCGGCAAGAGTGAAGAGAAGCCGGCCGCCGATGAGAAGTCGGAAGGCGAGGAGAAGTCGGGTAGCGATAAGCCGGCGGCCAAGCCTGCCGCGTCCGGCAAGAGCTTCGAGGTCAAGGCGCCGAGCTTCCCCGAATCCGTGCAGGAAGGCACCGTCGCCAGTTGGACCAAGAAAGTCGGTGAAGCGGTCAAGCGCGACGAGGTGCTGGCCGAGATCGAGACCGACAAGGTCGTGCTGGAAGTCGTCGCCCCGGCCGACGGCGCGCTCTCCGAGATCAAGGTCGAGGAAGGCGAGGTCGTCGAATCCGAGGCGCTGCTGGCCGTCTTCTCCGAGGGTGCGGGTGGCGAGGGCGACGGCGGGGCTTCCGCTGAATCCGCCGGCGACCGGGACGAGGCTCCCGCTGGCGATGGTGAGGAAGATGCCAAGGTGGATGGCAAGATCCTGGCGCCTGCCGCGCGCAAGCTGGCGGCCGAGAACGATCTCGATGTCAGCAAGATCGAGGGCACCGGCAAGGGCGGTCGGATATTGAAGGAAGACGTGCAGAAGGCGGTCAAGGATGGCTCGGCGAAGAAATCCGCCAAGCCGGCTGCCACCTCCGCACCGAAAGCGGCGGCAGCGCCGGCGGTCGAGGGCGAGCGTCCCGAGCAGCGCGTGCCGATGAGCCGCCTGCGCCAGACCATCGCCAAGCGCCTGGTCCAGGCCCAGCAGACCGCGGCCATGCTGACCACCTACAACGAGGTGGACATGAGCGCGGTGATGGCACTGCGCAGTGAATACAAGGACACCTTCCTCAAGGCGCACGACGTCAAGCTCGGCTTCATGGGCTTCTTCGTCAAGGCGGCGACCGAGGCGCTCAAGCGCTTCCCCGACGTCAACGCCTCCATCGATGGCACCGACATCGTCTACCACGGCTATCAGGACATCGGCGTCGCCGTCTCCACGCCGCGCGGTCTGGTGGTGCCGGTGCTGCGTGACACCGACAGCATGAAGCTGGCCGATGTCGAGAAGGCGATCGGCGACTTCGGCAAGCGCGGTCGCGAGGGCAAGCTCGGCATCGACGACATGCAGGGCGGCACCTTCACCATCACCAATGGCGGCATCTTCGGCTCGCTGATGTCGACGCCGATCCTGAACCCGCCGCAGACCGCGATCCTGGGCATGCACAAGATCCAGGAGCGTCCGATGGCGGTCAACGGCAAGGTCGAGATTCGCCCGATGATGTACCTCGCCGTCTCCTACGACCACCGCATGATCGACGGCAAGGACGCGGTCCAGTTTCTGGTGGCGATCAAGTCGCTGCTGGAAGACCCGGCGCGCCTGCTGCTGGATATCTGATGACCGCAGCCCGGACGCCTCGCGTCCGGGCCTGCGGATACTCGCACCGTCGCACACGAATTCGAAGACTGAACGTCAAACGAAGCGAACAGGAAACTTTTCATGGCCGATAAATTCGATGTGATCGTCATTGGCGCTGGCCCAGGGGGCTACGTCGCCGCGATTCACGCCGCGCAACTGGGCCTCAAGACAGCCTGCGTCGAGAAGTGGGTCAACAAGGAAGGCAAGACGGTTCACGGCGGTACCTGTCTGAACGTGGGCTGCATCCCCTCCAAGGCCTTGCTGGAGACTTCGCACAAGTTCGTCGAGACGCGCGACCATTATGCCGAGATCGGCATCAATGTCGGCGATGTCGCCACCGACGTGAAGAAAATGATGGAGTTCAAGAACAGCGTCATCGCCAAGAACACCGGCGGTATCAGCATGCTGTTCAAGTCCAACGGCGTCACCGCGCTGGAGGGCACCGGCAAGCTGCTCGATGGCAAGAAGGTCGAGGTCACCGGTCACGACGGCAAGACCGAGACCTATGAGGCCGACAACGTCATCATCGCCTCCGGTTCGGTCCCGGTGAATATCCCGCCGGCACCGATGACCGACGACATCATCGTCGATTCCGCCGGTGCGCTGGAGTTCGCCGAGGCGCCCAAGCGGTTGGGCGTGATCGGTGCCGGGGTCATCGGCCTGGAGCTGGGTAGCGTTTGGAGCCGTCTGGGCAGTGAAGTCACCGTGCTCGAGGCGCTGGACACCTTCCTGCCGATGGTCGATCAGGCGATCGCCAAGGATGCCCAGAAACTGTTCAAGAAACAGGGGCTGGACATCAAGATGGGCGCGCGGGTGACCGGCTCCGAGATCAAGGGCAAGGGCGACAAGCGCGAAGTCGTGGTCCAGTACACCGACAGCGAGGGCGAACAGGAACAGACCTTCGACAAGCTGATCGTCTGTGTCGGCCGTAAGCCCTATACCGAAAATCTGCTCGACGACGGCGCCGGTATCAAGCTCGACGAGCGCGGCTTCATCTTCGTCGACGACCAGTGCCGTACCAATGTTTCCGGCGTCTACGCCATCGGCGACGTGGTGCGCGGCCCGATGCTGGCCCACAAGGCCTCGGAAGAGGGCGTCATGGTCGCCGACATCATTGCCGGGCAGAAACCGGAGATGAATTACGACGCCATTCCCAGCGTCATCTACACGGCGCCGGAAGTGGCCTGGGTCGGTATCAACGAGCAGCAGGCCAAGGAGCAGGGCATCGAAGTCAAGACTGGTGCCTTCCCGTTCTCGGCCAGTGGTCGCGCACTCGCGAACAACGCGCCGGAAGGGATGGTCAAGGTCATCGCCGATGCCGAAACCGACCGCGTCCTGGGTATCCACATTCTCGGCCAGCACGCCGGTGAATTGATCGCCCAGGGCGTGATCGCCATGGAGTTCGGTTCCAGTGCCGAAGACCTGGCGCTGACCTGTTTTGCCCATCCGACGCTGTCGGAAGCGGTGCACGAGGCGGCGCTGGCTGTCGATGGGCATGCCATCCACATGGCCAACCGCAAGAAACGCAAGTAAGTCGTTCTCCAGCGTTTCCTGCACTAGGTGCCATTCCCAGGAATGGCACGGGGGCGACGAGCCGGTTGACCGGCTCGTTGCCATTCGAGTCACATGCAACCTAATGGCATGAATCGATGAACCTTCACGAGTATCAGGGCAAACAGCTGTTTGCCGATTATGGTCTTCCCGTTTCCAAGGGCTTCGCCGTCGACACGCCGGATGAAGCCGCGCAGGCCTGCAAGAAAATCGGTGGCGACAAGTGGGTCGTCAAGGCCCAGGTTCACGCGGGCGGCCGCGGCAAGGCCGGCGGCGTCAAGCTGATCAAGAGCCCGGAAGAAGCCAAGGCGTTCGCCGAGCAGTGGCTGGGCAAGAACCTGGTGACCTATCAGACCGACGAGAAGGGTCAGCCTGTCGCCAAGATCCTGGTCGAGAACTGCACCGATATCGCCAGCGAGCTCTATCTGGGCGCGGTGGTCGATCGCGCTACCCGGCGCGTGGTCTTCATGGCCTCCACCGAAGGCGGCGTCGAGATCGAGAAGGTCGCCGAAGAGACGCCCGAGAAGATCCTCAAGGCCGAGATCGACCCTCTGGTCGGCGCGCAGCCGTACCAGGCCCGGGAGCTGGCCTTCCAGCTGGGCCTGAACAAGGATCAGATCAAGCAGTTCACCAAGATCTTCCTGGGCCTCTCCAAGCTGTTCCACGACAAGGATCTGGCGCTTCTCGAGATCAACCCGCTGGTGATCACCGACGAAGGCAATCTTCACTGCCTCGACGCCAAGATCAACCTCGACGCCAATGCCATGTATCGCCACCCGGACCTGCAGGCGATGCGTGACCCGTCGCAGGAAGACGAGCGCGAGGCCCACGCCCAGGAGTGGGAACTCAACTACGTCGCCCTCGACGGTAACATCGGCTGCATGGTCAATGGCGCCGGTCTGGCCATGGGCACCATGGATATCGTCAACCTCAACGGCGGCAGCCCGGCCAACTTCCTCGACGTCGGTGGCGGCGCGACCAAGGAGCGGGTGGCGGAAGCGTTCAAGATCATCCTCTCCGACACCAACGTCAAGGCCGTGCTGGTCAACATCTTCGGCGGTATCGTGCGTTGCGACATGATCGCCGAAGGCATCATCGGTGCCGTCGAGCAGGTCGGCGTCAACGTGCCGGTCGTGGTGCGTCTGGAAGGTAACAACGCCGAGCTGGGTGCCGAGAAACTGGCCTCCAGCGGTCTGAACATCATCGCTGCTACCAGCCTGACTGACGCGGCTCAGCAGGTCGTCAAAGCGGCGGAGGGCAAGTAATGAGTATCCTGATCGACAAGAGCACCAAGGTCATCTGCCAGGGCTTCACCGGTGGCCAGGGGACTTTCCACTCCGAGCAGGCGATCGCCTACGGCACCAACATGGTCGGCGGTGTCACGCCGGGCAAGGGCGGCCAGGAGCATCTGGGCCTGCCGGTGTTCAACACCGTCAAGGAAGCGGTCGAGAAGACCGGCGCCGAGGCGTCCGTCATCTACGTGCCGGCCGCGTTCTGCAAGGACTCGATCCTCGAAGCCGCCAACGCCGGCATCAAGCTGATCGTCTGCATCACCGAGGGCATCCCGACGCTGGACATGCTCGACGTCAAGGTCAAGTGTGACGAGCTAGGCGTGCGCCTGATCGGCCCGAACTGCCCCGGCGTGATCACCCCGGGTGAGACCAAGATCGGCATCATGCCGGGTCACATCCACAAGCCGGGCCGTGTCGGTATCGTGTCGCGTTCCGGCACCCTGACCTACGAAGCGGTCAAGCAGACCACCGATCACGGTTTCGGCCAGTCCACCTGTGTGGGCATCGGCGGCGACCCGATCCCGGGCTCCACCTTCATCGACATCCTCGAGATGTTCGAGAAGGACCCGCAGACCGAAGCGATCGTGATGATCGGCGAGATCGGCGGCACCGCCGAAGAGGAAGCCGCAGCCTACATCAAGGCCAACGTCTCCAAACCGGTGGTCTCCTATATCGCCGGTGTGACCGCACCTCCGGGCAAGCGCATGGGCCATGCCGGTGCGATCATCTCCGGTGGCAAGGGCACCGCAGACGAGAAATTCGCCGCGCTGGAAGATGCGGGCGTCAAGACCGTGCGTTCGCTCGCCGAGATTGGCGACGCGCTGAAGGCCGTGACTGGCTGGTAAGCCACGTCGCCACCCTTCGAGGCGTATCGTCTCGACAACGGCCCGCCAGGGTTACCTGGCGGGCCGTTGTCGTTTTCGGCTGAAATTACTGCTCTGCGAGAGTCTTGTCCAGCGAGCGATGGGCCTGCCCGTGGTGGCACCAGCGCGCGTCAGCCAGCCAGTCGAAAGCTGTTACGGCCTTCCTGCTTGGCGTCCAGCAGGACGCGGTCGGCCCGATTGACCGTATCCAGTGGTGCCTCCACCATCGAGTGCTCGGCCACCCCAATGCTCACGGTGATCGAGACGGGGATGTCGGTCACGGAGAACGTCAGATTGCGCAGATACTCGATGAGCCTGGCGACGATCTGGCCTGCCTGCTCGAGAGAGGTGTTCTGCATCAGCAGCACGAACTCCTCGCCACCCCAGCGGCCACAGAGATCCCCCGCACGCATCTGACCGCGCAGCGAGTCGGCCAGGCTGACCAGGATGCGATCGCCGCCGTCGTGGCCATAGCGATCGTTGATCTGCTTGAAATGATCGATATCCAGCATCGCGACGCAAAACGGTTTGCCGCCCCGCACCGCTTCCACGCCAGCCTGGATCAACTGCTCGTCCATCAGACGCCGGTTGGCCAGGCCGGTCAGCGGATCGTGGGTGGCGGCGGTCTTGAGTGCCTGATTGCGTTCACGCATCAGCTGCTGATAGCGATCCGAGATGCGCGAGAGCTTGCGCTCCTTGTTGAGCTGGCGTTCGTACTGCTGCTTGAGACTGGCCAGGTCCGTCTGGGTGAACTGCTGATAGCCGTCGGCGATGTTCAGCAGCCGTTCCAGACGCTTCTGCTCATCGACATGGAGGCGGTAGAGCTGTCCCAGGGCGGCATGCAGGGGGTGGTCCCGGTGATCCGGCGCTGCCAGCAAGGCTTCGATCTGCTCAAGCAGGGGATGCATCGCGCTGGTCACGACGTCGCCTGCTTCGGTTCGATCGCGAATGGGAAGGTGCAGTCCTCGCGGAACTCCTCGGCCAGTTCGGCAATGCGCTCGTTTTCGGCATGGTAGCGCCAGTCGACGCTGACCGGCCTGCCTTGCCGATGGGCGTCTTCGAGAAGATCGAAGATGTCCATCATGGCCTTGACCGAGCTGGTGTTGAGGTAGACCAGTTGCAGCTCGAGCCGCAGCGGCAACCGGTTCTGTTCGAGGAATGAGCCGATCCAGCGGATGATCTGGTCGAACAGTTCGAACGCGTTCTCCGGGTAGGAGTCGCCCTGCATGGTCAGGCATCCCGTCTCCCAGTCACCACGGACGGTGGGTGTCGACTGGGTGCCTGAAATCTGGATATCGGAATTCATGGCGGTCGTCACGATCAAACGGTGGCAGTCAGGCTGAAGAATGCCTGACCGTTGGGCAGCGGTTGGAGGCGGGCCTGCAGTGGCAAGCTCGACTTGCGTGCCATATCGAGTAGCCCCAGCCCAGCACCGCGGGTCGAGTCGGCATCGCGTGGCTGGCGCAGCTGACGTTTGTAGGCTTGCTTGAGCTCGGCCTTGTCGAGTTCGCCGATCTCTTCGATCACCTTGGCCAGTTCGCGGCCATCGTCCGCTTCCACGAGGTTGCCGGCGGAAACGGTGTAACGACCTGCGTCGTCTCGCCCCACGGCGACGGTGGCCGTCGCGTCGCGCTCTCCATACTGTCGCCGGCGCGAATAATGGCGGATGTTCTGCGTCATCTCGATATAAATCGCGAAGACATCCATCGACGACGAGAGCGCCGCCTGCTCGCTGTCGAGGTAGTTGCGTAGCGCATTGCCGATCTCCTCGATCAGGCTGCGCGAGATCGGGCCGTTGAAGCAGAGCATGACACGCTGCTGCTGATAGCTCTCCCGCATCGCTAATAGGTCCATGGTCTCTCCGGACTTGAGGTCGAGTATAGAGCGAATGGCAGCTCGAGGGCGGACAGGGTCATGTCGGCCTGCTGCCTGGGTCGGGTTGAAACACCAGCAGGGTGATGTCGTCGCGCTGCGGATGAGTACCGCTATACGCCGCCAGCGCTACTGCGAACGCGGCGACCTGGTCCGTCGGCGTCAGCGTGGCGTGGCGCGTCAGCATCTCGGCGAAGCGTTGACGGCCGAAGCCGAAGCCGCGCTCGCCGCCCGCCTGGTCCAGGAAGCCGTCACTGCAGAGCGTGTAACTCGCCCCGGGTTGCAGGGGCAGCTCGAGGTTGGCATAGCGCATCCGACGCTTCTGCATCAGCGCCCGGCGCCCGCCCGGATGACACTCGAGGCGCTCGCCGTCGGCGACGTGCAGCGCCATCTTGGCGCCGGCGAAACGCATCCGGCGCTGGCGTTCGTCGATCCAGACCAGTCCCATGTCGATGTCGGTGGCGAGGTTGGCGGTAAGCGCCTCGCGCTGCAGCAGCTCGCGACACCGCGCGTCGACGTCATCGAGAATGGCGGCCGGGTCCGCGCAGCCGAGCCGCAGCACGGCATGATCGATGCTCGCCTTGACCAGCATGGTCATCAGCGCACCGGGGACGCCATGGCCTGCGCAATCGATGACCCCCAGCAGGTAGCCCTCCGGCGTGGCGTGGAAGATGAAGATGTCACCGCCGACCTGGTCGCGTGGCTGCCAGATGACCCCGTAGCGGCTGCCGAGTCGTGCATCCAGCGTCTCGCCCGGAAGAATGGCGCGCTGTATCAGGCTGGCGTAGGCGAGCGACGATTCGATCTGGCGATGGGCCTGGGCCATTTCCCGGTTGGTCGCCTCCAGCGCCGCGGTGCGTTGGCGAACGGTGGCTTCCAACTGCTGGGTATGACGCTCCACCTGCGCCGCCATGTCGGCGAAGGCGCGTGACAGCTCGCCAATCTCATCGCCCCGCTGAACCGGCAGTCGGGAGTCGTACCTGCCGTCGGCGATCGCCTGCGCCGACTGTTTCAGCCGACGCAGCGGCGCCAGGATCAGGCGCTCGCTGGTATAGATGAAACCGGCCAGCAGCAACACCAGGAGCGCGATGGCGCCGAGACTCAGCGGCCACAGCCAGTGGGTCGCGATCAGTCGAGCGCTCTGCCGATCCAGTGCCGTGACCATCAGCCAGTCGAGCTGGGGAACGTAGCCCACCGAGAGCAGGCGGGGCTGGCCGTCGAGGTGGGCGGTCAACATGTATACGTCGTCGGGGTCGGCGACGGCGCGCTGGATCACCTCACGGAGCTCGGCGCGTTCGTCCTCGCCATCGAGGAGGGCGGCCAACTGCTGTCCTCGAGCGAGGTCACCGTTGTCCGCTTGCGCATTGAAAGCGATCCGTGATGCATCCGGATAGGCCAGTAACGCCCCCTGACGGTTGACGATCATCGGCGTGATGCCGTGGGCCCGGGTACGAATGAACGCATCCAGGAACCCGCTCAGGTCGAGGCCGGTACCGGCGATGCCCAGCGGCCGCCCGTCGTCGCGGATCACCACGTTGATCCACACCTTGGCTTCCTGCAGTTCGCGGTCGATGTTGACGTTGAGCGTATAGGATTGGCCGCTGGCGATGAGGTGCGAGTACCAGCTGTCGTCGGGATCGGTTGCGCTCAGTCGGTAACGGGGCCGGCGATCGGTGGGTTCGTCGTCGCTGCTGAAGTAGTAATCCCCGCTGGCGTCGACCACGGCGAAGTAGGTGTGAGCCGCGAACCCCTGGCGGTAACTCTCGGCCTCGTCGAAGAAGCGCTGGCGCTTGGCAGGGTCTTGTTCGTCGGCCAGCCAGTCACGGGTAACCGGGGATTGGGCAAAGCGCTCGGCGAGTGCCAGCTCGCGGGAAATCGGCGCCAGGATGCGCTGCATCTGCAGCAGGGTGAAGTTCTCGGCATACGCCTGGGAGAACTGCTGGCGCACCGCGTCGACCGCCAGCCAGCCAATCAGCAAGGCGGGTACCAGTGCCACCAGACAAGCCGTCAACAGCGCGAGTGCCGATTTACCGCGTAATCCCCAACGAACGCCCATGGTCATCCTCGATCGACGATCCGCACGGGACCCGTGCGACTGTCCAGTGACGGAGAATCACAGCGATAGGCGGCGTCATGAAGCCTCGAGCATGGCAGCAATCACGCCACGACCAAGCATCGGTTAAAGCGGGTTTACACGCGTTATTGGCGGTTTTGGCGAGGCGCCGCAGGGTCGTGGACCCTGCCGCCCGGGGTTCAGCGCGTCGAGGAGGCGCGCTGCTTGTTCATCATGCGCAGAAATGCTTTGCCTGCCGTGGCAATGAATAACGGAAAGCCGGCCAGCAAATAGAAATAGTAGGTGACGAAACGCCAGATCAGGACGGCGGCGGCCGCGCTCTGTGCGCCGATCAGCGGCGTCAGCAGGGCCGAGGAGGTGAGCTCCGCGCCGCCCGCGCCGCCGGGGAGAAAACTGAGCTGGCCGGCAGCCATGGAAACCATCTGCACCAGGAAAGTCCACGCCCAATCGATGTGCTGGCCGAGCCCCTGGACCACCAGATAGAGAACGCTGTAACGGATCAGCCAATGCGCGCAGCAGAGCAGGAATACGGCGAGCAGTAGCCAGCGCGGCAGCCGCAGCGTCTCCACCAAGGAGTTCCTGAAATGCAACAGGCGGCGGGCAAAGCCGAATCGTGAGCGGCGTTTGACGTTGAGCTTGGCCAGCCAGCGTCCGGTGATATGCATGACCCGCGCGTAGTGGGTCAGTGTCAGCCATAGCAGGGCGAGAGCGGTGACCAGCAAGAGCGTGGGTAGTCCCACCAGCCAGCCGAGCTTCAGGTCGACCGCTTCGATCAGCACGTAGAGCGCGACGCCGATCAGGCCGGAGAGGAAGAACAGCAGGTCGGTCAACTGATCGACCGCGAAGATCGCCGATGCCTGAGCCGGACGGACACCGCGCCGGGCCAGCAGACCGAGCAGGGTCAGCGGACCACCGGTACCTCCCGGCGTGGCGCAGATGGCGAACTCGGTGGCCATGACGATGGAGAACGCTCGGATCTGGGAGAGTTTCCCCGCGCGCCCGGCCAGCAGCAACCTCAGGCGCAAGGCATTGACGTTCCAGCAGATCACGACCATGCCCATCATCAGCAACAACTGCGAGGTAGGAAACCCTCGCAGTTCGGTGACGATACCGCGTCCCCCGACCAGGATGGGTATTGCCAGCGCTGCCACCAGGCCCAGCGCGAGTAGCCACAGGATGCGCTTCATGCCGCGGAGCGATCCTTGTTCGCCGATCCGGCGAGATTGGCTGGGGCGGGATCAGGGGCCTGGTCGAGCCAGGCCTGCTTGGTCAACGGCTGCCTTCCCGTCTCCAGCAGATGCTCCACGAGATGCAGCCAGTAGTCATGGGAGACGCGATGGCGCATATCCACGGGATGCAGCGCCAAACGCAACAGCGGTGCGTGCTGGAAACGGCGGTACTGGAGTGCACTGACCACTCTCGACATGCCGCGGCGCCAGGCGCTCCGGGCGCTCCACACGATGCTGGGCGCCTCCAGCGACGCCAGCGATGGCAAGCGATAGAGGTGTTGCAGATCGCTGGTGTAGGTGAACGGGCGTTGCTGCAGGGCCTTCCGGGTACCTTCGCTCATCAGCCAGGCGGGGGCGACGAAACCGCCATGCGGCCAGCCGCAGGCGTCGAACTGGGCCATGCCCTCGTCGAGCAGGGCGCCGGCGCGATCCTGGTCGAGGGTGTAGAACTCCCCCTCCCAGGTGTAGATCCGGCGCATGTAGAAATCCCGCAACGAACGGGGCGCCGGCGCATCGTCCCGGTGAAAGTAGCCATGCAGCGTCAGTTCGTCCCCTCGCGCCAGGCGGTCATCGAGAACCCGGCGCAGCAGGTCGCTGTCGCGGCACTCGCCCCGGCCATGGAAGTTGGGGACGACGAGCCAGGTCATCGGAATGCGCTGGCCGAGCCGTTCGCCGAGACGATCGATCGCCTCGACGAACGGCTGGTAATCGGGCCAGGTTTCGGGGGCGATGTCGTGGAGCACCAGCGCGAAATGCGAATTATCCATGCTGGGAACCCTGCTGGGCTTCTCCCGCACCTTCGGTGGCGCTGGTCAGCCGTCGATAGTGGGAGAGCAGGCCGTCGATGACGACATCCCAATCGTGGTTGCGCTCCACGTAGCGTCGCGCGCGGCGCCCGGCTTGTGAGGCATCGTGGTTGGCGAACAGCTCCTTGACCGCGCGAGCCATGTCGGCGGGCGAATGGGGTTCGCTCAACAAGCCACAGCCCAGCGGCACGTTTTCGGCCAGGGCTCCCGCCCGGGCGGCGACCACGGGAATGCCGCTCGCCATGGCTTCCAGTGCCACCAGGCCAAAGGTTTCCTGGGTGCCCGCATGGACCAGCGCATCGCTGGAAGCCAGCCAGCTCGCGACCTCTTCGGTCGGGGTGTAACGGTCGATCACGCTGACATTGTCCGGCACCTGGCTGGGCATGCTCGGGCCAACCAGCAGCAGGTGGTAGCCCTTGCCCAGCAGCTGTGCGGTCTTCAGCAAGTCGTGGAGGTTCTTCTCGCGCGAGCCGCGGCCGACGAAGATCAGCAGTTTCGTGGTCTCGTCGAGGTTCAGTCGCTCGCGCAGGGCCACGTTCCGACGGCTCGGGTGGAACGTCTCCAGATCGACGCCCAGCGGCTGGATAGCAACCCGCTCGATGCCGAGTCGGGTCAGCCGCTCGGCCATGACGCGGCTCGGAGCGAGGACCTGATCGAAGCGGCGATAGAGCTGATAGACGTAGCGCTCGATCAGCTTGTCGGTGCCTTTGCCGAGTCGATTGCTGATCAGTCGAGGCAGATCCGAGTGATAGAAGCCGACCACCGGTATGTCCAGCTTGCGGCCGGCGCGAAGCGCCGCCCAGCCAGTGACGTAGGGATCACCGGCCTCGATGATGTCCGGTGACAGGCGCACCAGCTCCCGTTCCCAGCCGCGACGCCGCAGCGGGAAGCGGTAACCTTGGCTGAACGGCAACGGCGGCGACGGTACCTCGTGAATGCCGTTGTGCGTGAAGAGCTGAGAGCCGGGGATCAGCAGGCTACAGGTGACACCAGGCAGCTTGGCGAGGCGCCGATGCTTGGCATCGAGATAAGTACGAACCCCGCCACTGGCGGGGGCATAGAACATCGTAACGTCGGCAATGTGCAACGAGCCGCTCCTCTTGAAGACTTCCCTGTCGATACGGCGCATTCCTGAGAATGGCGATGACTACATTGCAGTATATCGTTTTACTGCCACAGGGCGTTCACACCAAAGTGGTAGCCTGCCGGCGCCGTTTCCGGCGTCGGCAGGCCATTACCGCGTTCACTCGGCGGGCGCGGCCACCAGCGAACGCGTCGCTTCACGGGCTTCGACGAGCTTGACGCGCAGTGAGCCGCCGAGCTGGTAACGCAGCTCGCCGCCGATCCGAATGCGGCCTTCCTTGTCGTCGATGGCCATCTGGTTGCGGTCGCTGTGAATCAGCGGCGCCGGCACGAACGCCGTGGCGCCGTTGGCCGTCAGGCGAACGCGCATGCCACCACGGCGGATGTCGATGATGTCGGCGTCGAAGACTTCACCCTTCTCGATGGTGGCGCCCAGATAGCGCACGTAGAGCCAGTCTTTGACGTCGCGTTCGGCCATTCGGTTCAGTCGGCGGCGTTCGGTCAACTGCTCCGTGAGCTGCTGGGTCGCCTCGGCCGGTGCCGCTTCGGACTTCAGCACTCGCTTGATCAGACGATGGTTGACCATGTCGCCGTACTTGCGGATCGGCGATGTCCAGGTGGCATAGGCGGGCAGGCCCAGGCCGAAGTGGGGCCCCGGCCGGGCCGACATGTTGGTGTAGCCCTGGAAGCGCCGCAGGCGGGCGTCCAGCCACGCATCCTCGCGCGCGTCCAGCGTGCGGCGAAGCTCCTTGTAGCGCGACAGTTCGGCGAGCTGCTCGCGCTCGACGGCGATTTCCTGGGTGGCCAGGAACTCGACGGCCTGGTCGATCTTCTCGGGCTCGAAGGCGTTGTGGACGTTGAAGATACCGTGGCCGATCTCCTTGGCCAGCAGGTCGGCGCAGCAGGCGTTGGCAACGATCATCGCCTCTTCGATCATGCGCTGACCGATGCGACGCTCCTCGATGACGATGCCCAGCACATTGCCGGCGTCGTCGAGGTCGAACGCATAGTCCGGACGATCCTTGAATACCAGCGTGTTGGCTTCCCGCCAGGCCGCGCGGGCGCGGGCGAGGTCGGCCAGCGCCTTGAGCTGCTCGGCGATGGGCTCGGCCGGCGCTGCGGTGTCGGACCGCTCCTCGAGCCAGTCGGAGACGTCGTCGTAGGCCAGGCGAGCCTGGGAGCGAATCGTGGCGGCGAAAAAGCGATATTCGCCCAGCGTGCCGTCGCGACCGACCTGCAGCCGGCAAGCCAGCACCGGGCGATCCACGTCCGGCTTCAGCGAGCACAGGTCGTCGGCCAGCGCTTCCGGCAGCATGGTGATGTTCTGGCCCGGCAGGTAGACCGTGAAGGCGCGGGTGCGGGCCTCCTTGTCCGCCGGGTGGGACTCGCCTACATAGGCGGTGGGGTCGGCGATCGCGACCGTCATTGTCCAGCCGTTGTCGGTCGCTTCCACCCGCAGCGCATCGTCCATGTCGCGCGTTTTCTCACCATCGATGGTGAAGAACGGCTCGGCGGTCAGGTCCTCGCGCACCAGACCCTCGTCCTGCAGCGGCCACTCATCGGCCGCCGGCGGGCACTCCTGCTCGAGCGCATGGCGAGCCAGGGTGACGCGCCACGGCACTGCCGGATCGTCACTCTTGACCACCAATTCGTCGATCTGGGTGAAGAACCCCCGGTCGTCCGGGCGCAGCGGATGGCGAATCAGGCGCGCGACGATCCAGTCGCCGTCGGCGATGTCGGACTCTTCCAGCGAGCGCTTGAGGCGTGCCTTCAGCGACAGATTGATGGAGGGGTGGTCGGGAACCACGGCCAGGCGGCCGTCGCGTTTCTGCACGCGAGCCACGAAGCGATCCAGCGATGCCTCGATCAGCGTCTCGGGGTCGGCCTGTTTCTTGTCGCCATCCTCCTTGATGACCGCTTCGATGCGGTCGCCGTGAACGACCTGCTTCATGGCGGGGGGCGGAATGAAGTAGGAAGTACCGTCTTCGGCTTCGAGAAACCCGAAGCCCTTGTCGGTCGCCTTGATGGTGCCCTGGACACGCGGCGTATTGGCGCGGATGTCCTGCTTCAGCTGGGCCAGAAGAGAGTTGTTCTGCAGCATCGGATCGGATCGGTCGGTGGACGAGAGCGACACTATACGGATTCCGCGTTGGCCACGCCAATCACACGCCGCCGTCCCAGGGATCGTTGGACCTGGCACGTTCGGCCACGAGGGGGTGTGAGACCAAAGTTGCCCCCTATGGGTCTGGCAGATTGGTATTCGACTGGTTATGTTGATGGTATTGAACTGGTATCACTCTATCACCTCGGAACCGATCTTCATGGCACCGACGCTATCGCGGCTCAAGCTGGACGCCGGCCGGTCGACGCCGCTCTATCGCCAACTGGCCCAGCAACTGGTCGAGGCGATCGAAGCGGGGGACTGGGAGACCGGCGAAGCCTTGCCCTCGGAACGGGTCCTGGCGGAGTCGCTCAACATTTCTCGCATCACCGCGCGCAAGGCGCTTGACCGGCTGGTGGCACTGGGCCTGATCCAGCGCACCCATGGCTCCGGGACGTTCATCGCCCCGCGACTCAACCAGTCGCTGACGCGGCTGACCAGCTTTACCGAGCTGCTGGTTCAACGCGGCCACCGGCCCAGTTCGCGGTGGCTGAGCCGCTGCTCCGGGACGCCCACGGTGGAGGAGAGCCTGCGCCTCGGCTTGAACGCCGACCAGCAGGTCTCGCGGCTCCGGCGCCTGCGGCTGGCGGACGACGTGGTGGTCGCGGTCGAGGAGAGCTGCCTGCCGAGCCGGGTCCTGCCGGATCCCGAGAGCGTCACCCATTCGCTCTATCGCCATCTCGACGAGCTGGGGACGCCGATCGTACGCGCTCTGCAGCACGTCTCGGCGATCAACGCCGACGCCGAGCTGGCGCAACTGGCGGAGGTGCCGCCCGCCCAGGCGCTGTTGATGATGACGCGCCTCGGCTATCTGGCCGACGGCCGCCCCGGGGAGCTGACGGTGACCTACTGCCGGACCGATTACTACGACTTCATGGTGGAGTTGACCCAATGAGATCGCACGAGCGGGAGACGACATGCTCTACGGCAACATTCTGACCCCCCGGGGCTGGCGACTGGGCACGCTGACATGGCGCGAGGGCCGGATAGCCGCCATCGACGGCGAGCCGGTCGACCCGGCCACCAACGCGCATCCTCGGTTGCTGCCGGGGTTCGTCGATCTCCACGTGCACGGCGGCGGCGGGGCGGACGCCATGGAGGGGGGCGATGCCGCGGCGGTCATGGCGCGGACCCACGTCCGTTTCGGCACCACCAGTCTGCTGGTGACCACGATGACGGCGCCGCTGCCCGACATTCGTCAGGCGCTGCGGGACATCGCTCGCATCATGTCTCGGCCTCCCTCCCACGCGGCGCGGCTGCTGGGCGTCCATCTCGAGGGACCCTATCTCAATCCCGGCAAGCTGGGTGCGCAGCCGCCATATGCCCACCCCGGCGCGATCGCCGACGTCGCGGCGCTGATGGAACTGGCGCCGATCCGGCTGCTGACGCTGGCGCCTGAGCTGTCGGGCCATGCCACGCTCATCGGTCAACTCCGCGAGCGCGGTGTCCGCGTGCAGATGGGCCATACCCTGGGCAGCTACGAGGAGGGCGTGGCCGGACTCGAGCATGGCGCCCACGGCTTCACCCATCTGTTCAATGCCATGACCGGGCTCCACCACCGCAAGCCAGGCATGGTCGGGGCGGCGCTGGCGCACGCCGACTATGCCGAGATCATCCCCGATCTGCTGCACGTGCATCCCGGCGCCATCCGCACGGCGCTGCGCTGCATTCCCCATCTCTTCGGCGTCACCGATTCCACGGCCGCCGCCGGCATGCCCGACGGCGAGTACCGTCTCGGCGAGCAGCACGTCACCAAGTGCCTGGGCGGTGTTCGCCTGGCCGACGGCACCCTGGCGGGCAGTACGCTGACCATGGACCAGGCGTTGCGCAATCTGGTCCAGATCGGCCTCGAGCTGGACGACGCCTCGCGGCGACTGTCGCAATACCCCGCCGATTTCCTCGGTGAGACCGAAATAGGGCGGATCGATGTCGGCTGTCGGGCCGATGTCGTGGTCATGGATGCCAGCCTGGAGATCGATGCCGTCTATGTCGGGGGCGAACAGGCCCATCGCGGCCCGTCGGCCTCGAACCTGTCGCCGGCACCACAAGCGACCCGCGCGTCGCAGGAGAGAAACCGATGTCGTTGATGCTTCAAGAGGCGCAGAGCGCCCCGAATTGCCTGCGAGCCCAGTGGCAGGCCAATGCCGCCATCCTTGCCGAGCTCGGCAGCGCCCTGCGCGGGGCCGACCTGCACGGGGCGCTGACGGTGGCCCGCGGCAGCTCCGATCACGCGGCTGCCTACTTCGCCTATCTCGGCATGAAGCACCTGGGGCTGCCGATGGCCTCGGTGCCGCCCTCGCTGACCACCGTCGCCGACACGCCGTGGCGGGTTCGCGGGCAACTGGCGGTGGCGATCTCACAGTCCGGTGCCAGCCCCGATCTCATCGCGACGCAGCGGGCCCTGGTCGATGGCGGCGCGCGCAGCGTGGCGCTGGTCAACACGCCGCACTCGCCGCTAGGCGAGACTTCGGAGCACGAGATCGCGCTACACGCCGGCGTCGAGAAGAGCGTCGCCGCCACCAAGAGCTATCTGGCCACGTTGGCCGCCTGTGCGCACCTGATCGGCGCCTGGGCGGAGGACGACGCACTGCTGGCGGCGTTGAAAGCGCTGCCGTCGGCGCTCGAGACCGCGGCGCGGCAGAACTGGCAGCCAGCGCTGGACGCACTGGTTGAAGTCGACAGATTGCTGGTCATCGGTCGGGGCGTGGGCCTTGCCGTGGCCCAGGAGGCTGCGCTCAAGTTCAAGGAGACCTGCGCCATCCAGGCCGAGCCGTTCAGTGCCGCCGAGGTCCGTCACGGGCCGATGGCGCTGATCGGTCCGGGCTATCCGGTGCTGGTGTTCGCGCCACCGGGTCCGGACCAGCCCGGGCTGCTGGAGCTCGCAGAGTGGCTGGAGGGGATCGGCGCCAGGGTGCTGCTGGCTGCCGACGAGAGCGTCGCGGCGCGCCAGTTGACGCTGGTCGACGCCGGTCACGACGACCTCCAGCCGCTATCGGTGATCCAGAGCTTCTATGTGATGGCGGCCGAACTGGCCGTCGCCCGTGGCGGCGACCCGGATCAGCCTCGCCACCTGCAGAAAGTGACGAGAACGCTGTGAGTCGTCGCAGAGGTCCTGTTTTACCGTGAGTCGCCGCCTGCCCGAGTCGCGCTGCGTGACGAGTCGGTCGGGATTGGAACAACAACAAGTCGGGAGTCTTCATGTCATCTACATCTCGGTTTCTCTGCGCCCCGCTGCGCGGGGTAGTGGTCCCGCTCGGCGAGGTGCCGGATCCGGCCTTCGCCGAAGGCGCCCTGGGGCCCGGTGTCGCCATCGATCCGCTGGGAGAGACGCTGCATGCGCCTTGTGACGGAGAGGTCATCCAGTGTGCCCGGACCGCCCATGCGCTCACGCTGCGCGACGATCACGGCCATGAATGGCTGTTGCACATCGGCATCGATACCGTCGACCTGGGCGGGGAAGGATTCGAGCTGCTGGTGGCCACCGGCGAGCGTGTCGCCGCCGGCGATCCGCTGTGCCGGTTCGATGTCGATGGGCTGGCACGGCATGCCAAGGCGCTGGTCACGCCGATCGTGGTGACCAACGCCCCGGACCTCTCCCTGGAGACGCTGGTCGCGCCGGGGACGATCGTCGACAAGGGCGAGACGTTGCTGCAGTGGGAGCCACCGGGCCCGGCTAAGGAGGCCGCCGACCGGGAGGTCTCCACCCAGGCGTCCGCCCGCGGCGAGGCAACGATCGCTGCCGCCCATGGGCTGCACGCCCGGCCAGCGTCGAGACTACGGGCGCTCGCGCAGAAACACGCTGTCGAACTTAAGCTGGCGCGAGCCGAGGAGGCCGGTGAAGATCGATCCGATGCCGACGGTGCGAGCGTCGCCAGTCTGAGCGCGCTGCTCAATCTTGGGCTGGTCCGGGGCGACCGGGTCCGGGTCACGGCGCGGGGTGCCGGGGCCCAGGCCGCGGTCGACGCGGCCATCACGCTGCTGGAGACGCCCGAGCACGAGCCCGGCCGGGCCGATGTCTCCGCCGAACCGGCTACCGCTCCCGCCGTGGCGGCAACGCCGGATACGTTGAACGGCCTGTCGGCGAGCCCGGGCCTCGCCGTCGGCCCGCTGGTCCGCTACCGCGCCGCACTGCCCAGCGTTGCCGACACCGCCGACGACCCCGAACGGGAGCGCAGGGCGCTGGACGCGGCCGTGGCCGAGGTGGATGCCGACCTGGAGCGGTCGAGGCGCGCGGCCGGGTCGCGGGGACAGCAGGCCGAGGCGGATATCTTCGAGGCGCACCGCGCCTGGCTGGACGACCCCGATCTGCGGGCGGCGGCGGAATCGAAGATCGCGGAGGGGGCCAGCGCCGGACGCGCCTGGTACCTGGCCCTCGAGACCGAGATCCAGCGCCTGCGCGGTAGCGGCAACGCGTTGCTGGCCGGGCGGGCCGACGATCTCCACGATCTGCAGCGCCGGGTCATGCAGCGTTTTGCCACCCAGGATGCCGTCGCCACCACCGGGCTCGAAGGCGCGATCCTCGCCGCGCGCGAGATGACTCCCTCGCAGTTCGTCGAGGTGGCGGGTCAGATTGCCGGGCTTTGCCTGGCAGGCGGTGGTTCGACGTCCCACGTCTCGATTCTGGCTCGGGCGCGCGGGCTGCCCTGCCTGGTGGCGATGGGGGATGCCCTGCTGGAGGCCAGTGGCGATCGGGTCTGCCTCGATGCCGATCAAGGGCGGCTGGAGCTGGCGCCCGACGAGCGTCGCTTGGCGGCGGTCGAGGCCGAGCAGGCACGCCAGCGTCAGCGGGCCGAGGCCGATCTGGCCGCCGCCTTCGAGCCGGTGACGATGCGTGATGGTCGCCGTCTTCATGTCGCGGCCAATATCGCCGCTGGCGGGGAGGCGCAAGGTGCCCTGGATGCCGGGGCGGATGGGGTCGGGCTGATGCGCAGCGAGTTCCTGTTCCTGGCGCGGCAGGCCGCGCCGGATCTCGCCGAGCAGCAGGCCGAGTATCGCGCCGCCGTCGGGGCGATGGCGGGAAAACCGGTGGTCGTCCGGCTGCTGGACATCGGGGCCGACAAGCAGTTGCCCTACCTGGCACTTCCGGCGACGCCGAATCCGGCGCTGGGCGAACGCGGTGCGAGGCTGTGGCAAGCGCATCCCGAGATGTTCGATACGCAACTGGATGCGTTGCTGGAAGCGGGTCGCGGGCTGCCGGTCTGCGAGGATGGCCTGACGAGGCTGCGGTTGATGGTGCCGATGATCGCGGATGCCGGGGAGCTGCGCTGGGTGCGCCGGCGGTTGGCGACGAGGGCGGCCGCGCTCGGGATCGAACGGTTGCCTTCGCTCGGCGCCATGGTGGAGGTGCCGACGGCGGCGCTCTGCGCCGGCAGTCTCGCCCGCGAGGCGGAGTTCCTCTCGATCGGTACCAACGACCTGACCCAGTACGCGCTGGCCATGGACCGTGAAGTCGCGTCGCTGGCGGCGCGCAGCGATGTGCTGCATCCGGGCGTGCTGCGCCTGATCGCCCTGTGCCTGGAGGGAGCCGAAGGACGGTGCCCGGTCGCGGTCTGCGGCACCGCGGCAGGCGATCCGCTGGCGGGGGCGCTGCTGGCCGCCATGGGCGTCGACGAGCTCTCCGTCGAACCCGCGCGAGTGGCGGCGGTCAAGGCGACGCTGCGCGGGCTGGATGCCGAGGCGCTGGCGGCACAACTACCGGCGCTGCTGGCGCTGGACGATGCGGCCGCGGTGAGAGAGGCGCTGGCCACGATGCTGGCATCGTCCGCCGAGGCAGCGACCCCGGCATCCGGCGACACCGCCGCCGACACGACAACAAGATCCTGAGGAGTCGTCATGACCACCACCTTCGGTTCCCGGCTCATGGCCGGTCTGCAGAAACTCGGACGCTCGCTGATGCTGCCGATCGCGGTGCTGCCGGTGGCAGGGCTGCTGCTGCGCCTGGGCCAGCCCGATCTGCTCGATATCGGCTTCATTGCCAATGCCGGCAACGCGATCTTCTCCAACCTGGCACTGATCTTCGCCATCGGCGTGGCGGTCGGCTTCGCCGATGACGACAACGGCGCGGCCGGGCTGGCGGGTGTGATCGGCTATCTGGTGCTCAACGCGGTACTGGAGACGCTGAACCCGGACATCAACATGGGCGTGCTGTCGGGCATCATCATCGGCAGCGTGGCCGGTGTGCTCTACAACCGCTACAAGGCGATCAAGTTGCCGGACTATCTGGCCTTCTTCGGCGGACGGCGCTTCATTCCCATCGTCACCGGGCTCTCCGCCGTGGTGCTGGGCGGCCTCTTCGGCCTGATCTGGCCGCCGATCCAGCAGGGTATCGATCAATTGGGGCAGTGGTTGATCGACGCCGGCGACCTGGGCCTGTTCGTCTATGGCGTGCTCAACCGGATCCTGATCGTGACCGGGCTGCATCACGTGCTCAACAGTTTCGTGTGGTTCGTCTTCGGCAGTTACGACGGCGTCACCGGCGATCTCAATCGCTTCTTCGCCGGCGATCCGACCGCGGGCAGTTTCATGGCCGGTTTCTTCCCGGTGATGATGTTCGGCCTGCCCGCCGCCGCGCTGGCGATGTACCACGCCGCGCCCCGTTCCCGCCGGGCTCAGGTCGGCGGCCTGCTGCTGTCTCTGGCCTTGACCGCCTTCCTGACCGGTGTGACCGAGCCGATCGAGTTCTCGTTCATGTTCCTGGCACCGGCGTTGTATGCCATGCACGCCATTCTCACCGGCATCTCGATGGCGGTGATGAACATGCTCGACGTCAAGCTGGGCTTCACCTTCTCCGCCGGGGCGTTCGACTATGCGCTCTCCTATGGTCTCTCTACCAACGGCTGGATGATGATCCCCGTGGGACTGGTCTACTTTGTGCTCTATTACGGCATCTTTCGCTGGGCGATCGTGCGCTTCGACCTGCCGACCCCGGGGCGCGAGCCGGAACCGGCGACCACCAGCGTCAGCCGCGATCCCGGCGAACGGGGGCCCGCCTTCGTGACCGCGCTGGGCGGGGCGGCCAACATGGTCAGCGTCGGGGCCTGTACCACCCGGCTGCGGCTGGTGATGAACGACGATGCCGCGATCGACGAACCGGCACTCAAGGCGCTGGGGGCCCGTGGCATTCTGCACCTGCGCGGTGGCGGCCTGCAGGTGATCCTGGGGCCGATCGCCGACGCCGTGGCCGACGACATCCGGTCGGCGGTGCGCGATCACGGCAAGACGCTGGCGGCGGCGCCGGCCGTCGAGGATGACGCGCTATCCACCGATGCCCGGCTCGACGAGGCGTCGCGCAAGGCGTGGATGGCGGCGCTGGGCGGTGCCGGGAACATTCGCAGCGTCGCTGCGGTGGCCACCACCCGCCTGCGGCTGGAGCTGGGGGATCGCGGGAAAGTGGACGAGTCCGCGCTGGCGGGGCTGGGTGCCGCCGGCATTCAGGACCTGGAGCGTGGTGTCGTTCATCTGGTGCTGGGACGCCAGGCGGGGGCGATAGCCAACGGTATCGACACCAGGTCTTCCTGACGGAACGCCGGTCCAGGCTGGAGTGGAGCACGACACCTCCCACGGGCAGGATGTCGCGCCAGTCGCCGAATCGGCGGCTGGCGCTTCGTGTTCACGCTTTGACACGGTTCGCTCGAAGCTGCTATCAACAGCCTCCTGCAGCCGGCGCTGGCCGAAGCCCGAAGTCGCGTATCCGAGGAGACCTCATGTCCCAGTACCTGATCGCCAGCGATCTCGACAACACCCTGTTGAATGCCGAGCATCGCGTCGATGCCCTGACCCGCGACACGTTGCGTACGTTGTCGGCTCGGGGCCACGTGATCGCGCTGGCCTCCGGTCGGCATTACCACGATATTGCGGCGATCCGGCGCCAACTGGACATCCCCGCCTGGATCATCAGCAGTAACGGTGCCCACGTGCATGACGCCGAGGATGGTGTCGTCAGCGACACGCTGGTGCCCACGGCGCTGGTCAGGGCCCTGGTGGATCTGCCGCGACCGGCGTCGGTCAGGCTCAATCTCTATACTCGCGATCGCTGGTTGATCGACGCCGAAGCGCCCGAGCTGCTACCGCTGCATGCGATGACCGGCTTCACCTACCAGGTCGACGAGATGGACGATCTGGACAACGAGCATGTCGGCAAGGTGCTCTACATCGGCGAGCCGGCGCTGCTGAAGCCACTGGAACTCATCCTGAGGGAGCGTCACGGCGAGGCGCTGCACATCACCTATTCGGCGGCCAACTCCCTCGAGATCATGCAGCGGGGGGTGAACAAGGCGACGGCCCTGAGCCGGGCGCTCAAGGCACTCGATCTCCCGACCGGGAGAGCGCTGGCGTTCGGCGACAATTTCAACGATGTCGAGATGCTGACCCTCGCCGGCCATGCCTATGTGGTTTCCAATGCTCATCCGGCGGTGATCGATCAGCTCCCGCACGCCACCACCATCGGCGCCCATCACGAGTCGGCGGTGGCGCATGCGCTGCGGGAGTTCTTCGCGCTCGAGTGAGGGTGCGACGGCGGGCTTCAGCGCGGCTCCGCGCGATCGTCGAGCCTGCGCAGTTGCTGCCAGACCTCGCGGCGGAGGTCGGCCAGCCTTGGCTGTTCGTCCCCCTCGAACGCGATCGGTCGAATCGTGCGCATGGCACGCAGTCCCAGGCGCGCGGTCAGCAGTCCGGCACCGAGACCCTGCCCGGCGCGGGTGGACAGCTTCGCCGCCAGGTTCATCGACAGCAGATCCATGCCGGCGTCGCTGATCATTTCGCTGGCCCCGGCGAAGGCCATGTTGCGCAGCACTTCCCTGAACAGCCGCAGGCGGCTGGCATAGCCGAGCTGCAGGCCGTAGAGCGCGGCGATGCGGTCGAGCATGGCGATGTTGCGCCAGGCCATCAAGGACATGTCGACCAGTGTCAACGGGCTGACCGCGACCATCACGGCGGTTTCCCCGGACATCCGCGTCACCAGCCGTCGTGCCGCCCGGTCGCGCGGGTGGAGAAGATAGTGGGCGACCAGTTGGCGGGTCTCCTGGGGGGTGTGATGCGACTGATGGGCGTCCAGGAAGGATTGCCACTGGGGGTGATCCCTGGGCAGGCCCATCTGTTCGCGAAGCTCTCCGGCCAGCGTCAGCGGGTCCGAGTGGGTGGTCGAGTTGTCGTCGACCCACTCCTCGTCGAGTTGCCGGCGCAGGCGGGCGTGCCGGCGTAGCTTGCGCAGCCGCCAGAGCTCGCCGAACAGCGCCTTGGCGCCCAGGCCGACGGCGGTCAGACCGATCAGGCTCCAGGCACCGGCAAGCCAGTCGCCGCCGAGCGTGGAGAGGTAGAGCGTGTGGGCGGCCTCTATCGTGCCGAGGCCGAGTGCGCCACCGACGACGATCATCAATCCCCAGCGCCGCTTGCGGGGTGGCGCGATCGCGGCATCGATGGCGGCGGCGTCGGAGGTTTCGTCCTGAGTGTACGGATCGCTCGCCTGGGTGGGCGGATAGTGCCGCGCGCCTTGAACCGAGGCGGGCTCCTCCGGAGCGGGGGCGTCATCGAAGGTGAAGCGCTGTCCGGGCCGAGGGTCGCTCATCGCAGTTTGTCTCCCATCAGCCACTCCAGGGCGGCATCCATCCGGATGTGAGGTAGCGCCTGGGACCGGCAGGGCACCGGTCGAAAGGCGGTGAAGTCGAATCCCTGGCGCTGCCAGAACTCTTTCTCGGGGAGTCTGTCTGGCACGTCGCCGGGGTAGAGCAGCAATGGCTCTCCGTCGAGACCGTGACCGCGCAGCGCCGGCTGTCGCTGGCCGTCGGTCTCTATCTCTCGGGTCTCGGTGGCGCGTATCGAGGCCAGGGAGAACGCCCGCACCGGTACGTCCGCGTAGCGCAGGTCCTTGATCGGTTCGGCCAGCAGCGATTCGAGCAGCGCCACCAGGTTGGCATGCTGATCCGGCGTGACGTGGTCCGCCTTGGTGGCGGCGATCGCCAGGCGGTCGATACGCGGCGAGAACAGCCGGTTGATCAGGCTGCGCTTGCCGTAGTCGAAGCTCCGCATCAGGGTCGCCAGCGCCTCGGAGAGATCCTCGAAGCGCTCCGGGCCGGCGTTGAGCGCGCCAAGCACGTCGACCAGTACGATCTGGCGGTCGAAGCGGCGGAAATGCTCGCGATAGAAGGGCTTGACCACATGCTGCTGATAGAAGCGAAAGCGCTTCTTCAGCGTCTGATACAGGCTGCCGGCAGGTAGCGCTTCGAGTGTCCGGCGATCTGGCTCCCCGACACCGGGTAGCGGAAAGAACTGCAGCACCGGGGCTCCCTGCAGGTCGCCGGGAAGCAGGAAACGGCCCGGTTGCAGGTGGGAAAAGCCGGCTTCTCGTGCGCTTCGCAAGGAGGTCGCGTAGAGATCGGCCAGTTCGGCCAGGCGGGATTCATCCACCTCCTCGTCGGGGCGATGTCGAGCGACCGCCGTTCGCCAGGCTTCGGCATGCCGCTGGCGCTCCGGCCCGGTTCGTTGGAGCTGGCTTTCACTCCAGCTGAGAAAGTCGTGCTCGAGCAGCGGCAGATCCAGCAGCCACTCGCCCGGATAGTCGATCAGGTCCAGGGTCAGCGTCGCCGTGTCGCCAAGCAGGCCGCGTACGCGTCGGGTCTTGTAGCGCAACTGCAGGCGCAGTTCGCTGATGCCGCGCGTCGGTTCGGGCCAGCGTGGCGGCGTCGATTCGAGCGAGGCGATCGCTTCGTCGTAGGGAAAACGAGGGATCCCGAGATCCGGCTGCGAAATCCGCTGCGCGCCGAGCAGGCGCTCCTCCCGGGCGGACTTGAGCAAATCGAGACGCGCATCGATACCGGCATGGCGCAACTGGTTGACCAGCGACGTTAAAAACGCCGTCTTGCCGGCGCGGGAGAGTCCGGTGACGGCCAGTCGCAGTTGGCGGTCCCGGCCGCGATCGAGCAGGTTCCGAAGGTCGTGAGTCAGGTGTCGGGGCATCGCCTCTATTTCCGAAGAAACCAGTCCGCATGGTAAACGATATCGGCGGTGGTCGGTGACCCCCCGGGCAGGGAGGGCGACCGCTGACCAAGGCCGGAAACGACGACGCCTCGCACGAGAGGCGAGGCGTCGGTCGGGTCGGGTTCGCCCCCGGTCGCGTCAACCGGCGAAGGCGAAGTAGATCGCGAAGACCAGAATCAGCAGTACGATCGCTATCGGTACCGCCCCCTTCCAGGGCGTGAGATCGACCGCCTTGGCGTCCTCGTGCACCCACGCCTCGCGGCGTGGCGCGATCTTGCCGATCAGTAGCATGCCGAGCACCAGTACCACGAAGACGCCGGCCACGAAGTGATACTGGTTGGTGATCTCCAGGATACCGTTGAACGGTGGCACGAAGTAGCCGGCCGCAATCAGCACGATGCCGCCGACCAGCCCGAAGATGGCAGCGGACTCCGGCACCCGCTTGGTCAGCAGGCCCACGATCACCACCGCCAGGATCGGGATGAAGTAGATCGCATTCATCGTTTGCAGGTAGTCGAAGAGACTGTCCTGGCCGGCCAGCAGCGGGGCGATCACCATGGCCGCGACGGCCATGACCCAACCGAAGGTCTTGCCGGCGTTGACCACCTGCTGCTCGCTCGCTTCCTTCTTGAATATCCCTTTGTAGATACCCAGGCTGAACAGCGTCGTGGTGCTGTTCAGGGCCGAATTGAACGACGACAGGATCGCACCGACCATGACGGCGGCAAAGAAGCCGGTCAGCCACGGTGGCAGCAGGTGGAAGACCAGATAGCCATAGGCCTGGTCGCCAGCGATGCCCTCATCGGCGTAGAGCTGGTAGGCGATGATGCCGGGCAGCACCAGGTAGAGCGGTCCGAGGAGCTTGAGGAAGCCGGTCAGCAGGACGCCTTTCTGGCCTTCGGAAAGGCTCCTGGCGGCAAAGGTCCGCTGAATGATCTGCTGGTTGGTGGACCAGTAGAACAGATTGATCAGGAACACGCCGGTGAACAGTGTCGGCCAGGGAACCTGCTGGTCCGGGCGACCCAGGGAGTTGAGGCGGTCCGGCTGGGCCTGCTGAATGGCCTGCCAACCGGCGGCGATGCCGTTGCCGTCTCCCGCGGCATTGAGACCGAGATAAACGATCAGGAAGCCGCCGACCAGCAGGCCGATGGCATTGATGGTATCGGAGACGGCGACCGTTCGCAGACCGCCGAACAGGGCGTAGATCGCGCCGATGATGCCGACAACCCACACGGTCAGCCACAGCAGCGTGGTGCTGGACTCGATGCCTGTCAGCACCGGCAGGTCCAGCATCCCCTGCAGACCCACTGCGCCGGAGTAGAGAATGATCGGCAGCAGGATGACGGCATAGGCGACCAGAAAGATGACGTTGCAGATCAGTTGCGTGGTCGGGCCGAAACGTTCCTGCAGCAACTGCGGGGCGGTGGCTATCCCGCTGCGCAGGAAGCGCGGCAGGAAGAACAGCGCCAGCAGCACCAGAGCGACGACGGCAACGACTTCCCAGGCCATGACGCTCAGGCCGTCGGAGAAGGCCGCGCCATTGAGACCGACCATCTGCTCGGTGGAGAGGTTGGTCATCAACAGCGAGCCCGCGATCAGCGGGAAGCTCAGGCTGCGACCGGCGAGAAAGTAGCCCCGCGTATTGCTGAGATCGTCACGGTGAGTGATACGCCACGTGATCAAGGCGACCAATCCCGTAAAGAAGAGGAACGAGATCAGAGTCCATGCATGCATAGAGGTGTCCTGGTTGAATGCATCCCGGTGGCGGCTCACGAAGGAGGCTGCCGCCACGTTACCCCGGCAGTGTTGGGCAACGGGCGGCGAATCGCCATTCTCCATTTGTCTGACATAGCTCGTTAAATGTGTAGGCGTTTGGAGGTTCGACCGGCGCGGCTTGGCGTCGGAGGTCCGTTCATCGTCGCGGCAGGGCGAGCGTCGCGCTCAATCGTCGATGGGGAGTTCGCTGGTCGTCAGGCTGCGGTGGCAGCGAGGCTCGAGAGAGACCACGTAATGGCCTTCGAATCGGTAGAGCGTATACCAGGCTCGCCGGACCAGCGGGGGTAGGCTCTGGCAGCGGGACTCGAAATCGCTCCGCAAGGCCGTGTCGCTGCTGAGCTCGAAGCCCGCGGACAAGCCTCTACGATAGAGCTCCTGGTAGCCCCACCAGTAGCCATTGTCGAGATAGGGCTGGATCAGCTCGCCGATCATCGGGTGCGAGGCGATCGCGTTGCGAGTGGTCCGGGAGTAGGGCAGCGCCCCGTCGATGACCAGTGGCGCGGCCGAGGGCTGCACGGCGAGATCATCGATCAGCGTCATGGAGACGTGATCGGCGAACAGCCCCTGCTGTCTCTGGGCGTTGCCGTAAGCGTAGCTCAAGGTGAGGGGCGTACCGAGCGCGATCACCAGCAGCGGCCAGCCTATCGTGGCGTCGTTGATCAGCCGCCAGCGGGAACGTCCCAGCCAGTGCAGCGTGCAGAAGAGCAGTCCGGCATAGACCGCGCCGAATCCCATCATCACTCTTGGCCGCCAGATAGGGTCGGCCAGAACGGATAGAAAGCCGAGCCCGCCCAGCGGCAGGCTGATCGTGATCAGACACATGACCGCCAGCCCCGCAAGATTGCGATGGCGCCATGCCGTGATCCACAACCCCGTCACGGTCACCACAGCCAGCGTCATCACCAGCCACCATGTCGGGGTGCCCAGAGTCATGGCGGCGTAGTGCCAGAATCGCCATGTCTGTTCGACCAGATGGCCGGGGAGCTGATCGAGGGGAACCAGTTGGCTGTGCTTGACGCTGTAATCGCCGGCGATCAGCCACATCGAGACGGCCTTCGAGATCACCAGCGCCGTCACGCCGATCGCCAGCGCCTCCAGATGACGGGGCCAATCCGGACGACCCCGCAGGGAAACGCTCAAGGCGACATGGAAGGCAAGCATCACGAAATAGACATTGGCAGCCGGCTGGTAGAAGAGCAGCGATGCCAGAATGCCGCCACCACCGGCCAGCCAGCGAAATCTTGCCTGCCAGTCGTGATGCTGACGCGGGTCCAGCGCCCAGGCGATACCGGCGATGGCACAGGCCAGCGATAGCGCCATGGGGAGCGCATCGAAATGGTAGGAGAGGTTTTGTAGGAAAAAAGGCTGTACGACGAGAATCAGCATCGCAAGCCAGGCGTGACCGCTACCGAAGGCCAGCAGGCGCCGCCGCCACAGGAGAATGGCTGCGGCGACTGCGGCCAGGCCCAGCCAGAGCGGCAGCGGCGCGAGGTCCGCGAGGCGAGGGCCACCGTTGAGCACCAGGACGACGAGACTCGAGAGCGGCCGACCGTTGGAAACCCAGCCCATCTCGCCGTGGAAACTGCGCCAGATGTCGTCCCGGTAGAGCCGGTCGGCCTGGAGCAGGGGGTAGCTGAAAATGACGAGATACGCCATCATGCCCAGCCAAAGGCGTGGCCCGGTCGTCGCGGCCCCTTGATCGGAGTTCGAATCCATGGGCATGCAGCGGTCTCATCCGTCGGTGAACCGGGGGCGCTATTCAGTCAGGCAGTCGTGGGCCGATAACGAGGTCTTCCCGTACCCGAAGTGTAGCGTATGCTAGACTGCGGCGGTACGGAGCAAGGAGGCTTCGCTATCTCGTCGTCCTTCATCGTGAGTTGCGCCCGCTGCTGGCATGCCTTGCAGCGTGGCTTTTTCGGCTCGGCATGACTGACCGTTTTTTTATGGTATCGGCATGCACGGCCTAGAACGCCCCGAGCTCGTTGATATCGGCCAAGATAGTTATGACAGGAGTATGAGTGTGAGTGCATCGATCCGGCGGAGTAACCTTGAAAAACGCAAGGCGCTTCTTCCGGTGGTAGCCCTGACCGGGTTGCTACTCAGCGGTATCGCCCAAAATGTATTGGCTTTTGGTTTCGATGACGTCGCGAAGAAAGCCGAGGACCTTTCACAGAAGGGTTACAGCGAACCCGAACAGAATCTGCCGGAGGCGCTGAGCAATCTGGATTATGGCCAGTACGAGCAGATCCAGTACAAACGTGATCGTGATGTCTGGAGTGGTGACGGGGTGCCCTTCACCCTGAGCTTCTTCCATGAGGGCATGCATTACAGCAGCGCCATTCAACTCCACAGCGTCGATGATCAAGGCGTGCACGATTTCGCCTACAATCCCGACGACTTTACCTTCGGCAATCTGGACCTTCCGGACAGTGCCAAGAACGACGACGATCTTGGCATCGCGGGTTTCAAGGTCAACTACGCCCTCAACCAGGTCGATCGCAAAGACGAGACGATGGTGTTCCTCGGCGCGAGCTACTTCCGCGTCGTCGGCAAGAACCAGGTCTATGGGGTCTCCGGTCGGGGGCTCGCGGTCGATACCGGGCTCTCCTCCGGCGAAGAGTTCCCCCGTTTCAAGGAGTTCTGGATCGTCAAGCCGAGCAAGACGAGCCAGTACCTGACGATCTTCGCGCTTCTCGATTCTCCCAGCCTGACCGGGGCCTATCGCTTCGTGCTGCGCCCGGGCGCGGATACCGTCGTCGATGTCAAGTCACGCATCTTCCTGCGTCGTCCGGTGGAAAAATTGGGCGTGGCACCGCTGACCAGCATGTATCTGTTCGGTCCCGAGCAGCCTTCATCGACATTGAACTACCGGCCTGCCATCCACGACTCCAATGGTCTGCTTGTCAGCGACTCCCAGAACGGCTGGACCTGGCGGCCTCTGGCCAATCCGGCGAAGCTGATGATCAACGAACAGGCCACGCCGCGCCTGCGGGGCTACGGCCTGATGCAGCGGGACCACCAGTTCGACAGCTACCAGGATCTGGACAGCCGTTATGACTTGCGCCCGAGCGCCTGGGTCGAGCCGCAGAACGAGTGGGGCGCCGGCAAGATCGAGCTGATCCAGATCCCGACTCCCAACGAGACCAACGACAACATCGTCTCGATGTGGCTGCCGGAGACTGCGCCGCAGCCGGGTACGCCGTTGGATTACGACTACCGCTTCACCGTGACCAAGGACGAGAGCCGCTACGTCGATCCCTCGCTGGCCTGGGTCGAGCAGACTCGCCGTTCCCGTGGCGAAGTGCGTAAGGACAACCTGGTCAGAGAAGCCGACGGTTCACTGGCATTCGTGCTGGATTTCAACGGTCCCTCGCTGTCAGGTCTCGGTGACGACGCCAACATCAGCGTGCAGGCGAGTGTCGGCGACAACGGTGAACTGGTGGATAGCCATGCCGAGCGCAATACGGCCACGGGAGGCTGGCGCGTCTTCGTCAAGATCAAGCGCAGCGACAACAACCAGCCGCTGGACATTCGCGCCTATCTGAACCAGGGCGAGAAGCGGGTTTCCGAAACCTGGTATTACCGGTTGCCCGCCAATGGCTGAAGTGACGCCTTCCAAGACGATGGTGTCAGCCGAGCATTATCTGGAGCGGTTGGCGCTCGAGGCGCAGGATCGGAACGAGCGGCGCAGGCTGCTCGCCAGCGACCTGGACACCCATGACATGGCTTCGCTGCATGCCGCACTGGGCGGTGGCGAGGTCGACGAGGATGATCCGGCCGCCAGTTCGGTGGGCCGGCGTCTGGCTCTGGCCTACGCCGAGCCGCCGCTGGCACCGCCGGAAATCCTGAACACCGACGAGCACGGCATCACCCGGGTGAAGACGGCGCCGCCGCTGCAGCGTACGCCGCTGGCGCCCGAAGGGTGGTCGACCAACCCCTTCGTGCGATTCGGTCAGCGCTTCAAGAGCTGGGCAGGGCGAGGGTTTCGTCGCAAACATCGGGAGAGCAGACCAGCGCCGCGCTGGCAGATGATTGCCAGCGCGCGCCGCTGGGTACTGCTGGTGCTGATCTTTGGTCAGAGCTTCATCGCTGCCAACCAGATGCGCACGGTCTTGCCGGGCCAGGGACAGCAGTGGCTCGAGATCACCATCCTGGCACTGTTTGTGCTCCTGTTTGCCTGGGTCTCCGCGGGCTTCTGGACCGCGCTGATGGGCTTCTTCCAGTTGCTTCGCGGGCGTGACCGCTATGCCATCGACTCCGAAGTCGGTGACGAGCCGATTCCGGCGGACGCGCGTACCGCACTGCTGGTTCCCATCTGCAACGAAGACGTCCCCCGTGTCTTCGCCGGTGTCCGGGCGACCATCGAGTCGTTGCGCCAGAGCGGCAATGGTCAGCACTTCGACGTATTCATCCTGAGCGACACCTTCGATCCCGATATCGCGATTCAGGAAACCCATGCTTGGTTGGCTTTGTGCCGCGATCTCGAGGCGTTCGGCCAGGTCTTCTATCGACGTCGTCAGCGTCGGGTGAAGCGCAAGAGCGGCAACCTCGACGACTTCTGTCGCCGCTGGGGGGCCTGCTACCGCTACATGCTGGTGCTGGATGCCGATAGCGTGATGAGCGGTGCCTGCCTGACCCGCCTGGTTCAGATGATGGAAGCGCATCCGGATGCCGGTATCGTGCAGACCGCGCCGCGGGCTTCCGGGCGAATGAACCTCTACGCCCGCATGCAGCAGTTCGCGACCCGCGTCTACGGCCCTCTGTTCACCGCGGGACTGCATTTCTGGCAGCTCGGTGAGTCGCACTACTGGGGGCATAACGCCATCATTCGCATGGCGCCGTTCATGCGCCACTGCATGTTGGCACCGCTGCCCGGCAAGGGCTCCATGTCCGGGGAAATCCTGTCGCACGACTTCGTCGAAGCAGCCCTGATGCGGCGTGCCGGCTGGGGCGTCTGGATCGCCTACGAGCTGGATGGCAGCTATGAGGAGATGCCGCCGAACCTGCTCGACGAGCTCAACAGGGATCGGCGCTGGTGTCACGGCAACCTGATGAATTTCAGGCTGTTCCTCTCCAAAGGTATTCACCCCGTTCATCGGGCCGTGTTCCTGACGGGGCTGATGTCCTATATCTCCGCACCGCTCTGGTGTCTGTTTCTGGTGCTGTCGACGGCCTTGCTTGCCGTTCACACGCTGAGTACGCCCAATTATTTCCCGGAACCGGGGATGATGTTTCCGGTGTGGCCCCAGTGGAACCCGACGCTGGCCGTGGGCCTGTTCGGTGCTACCGCGACGCTGCTGTTCCTGCCCAAGGTGTTGAGCGTGATCCTGGTGTGGGTCCAGGGGAGTCGTCAGTTCGGTGGGCCGCTCAAGGTACTGTCGAGCATGGTCCTGGAGTCGCTGTTCTCGATGGCATTGGCCCCTGTGCGAATGCTGTTCCACACGCGTTTCGTGCTGACCTCTATCATGGGGTGGGCGATCCAGTGGCGCTCGCCGTCACGGGAGAACAGCGACACGACCTGGGGCGATGCGATTCGCAATCACTGGAGCCAGACGCTCATCGGCGCCGTCTGGGCGGTGGGCGTCTACTTCATGGAACCGACGTTCCTGTGGTGGCTGTCGCCCATCGTGGGGGCCATGATGATCTCGATACCGGTATCCGCGCTCTCCAGTCGCGTCTCTCTCGGCAGCGCCTGCTTCCGGGCGCGACTGTTTCGGATTCCCGAGGAGACGCATCCACCGCGGGTGCTGCGCAGGATGGTGCGCCACCTGGGCAGGATGAACGCGGCCGCGCCCACGCCGAATTTCGTCCAGATAGTGGTGGACCCGGTATCGAACGCACTGGCGACCGCGCTCGGCACCTCGCGACATGGTCATGCCGAGCCGTTGAAGCGGCGGCGCCACGAGCGCGTGAGCCGGGCGCTCAAGCTGGGGCCGGCTTCGATGGACAACCTCGAGCGCCTGGCGTTTCTGGATGATCCGGTGATGCTCTCCCAGCTGCACTGGCGGGTCTGGGGCGATGCCGAGGCACACCATGGCTGGCACGAGCACGGCTTGCCGTCGAGAGCCTCACTGCGGGTGCCGGCGTTCGGTTGACCTGACAGCGACGCCTTCGTCGGGCAGGAGGGTCGACAAAAGTTGACCCTCTTGCCGGTTATTCTTCGAAGATTCGGCGATTGGTGACTATGCTTGAGCAAGGCGGTATCGAGCCGCTTGCCGGTTATTCAATCCGAAGGGAATCAAGGAGTAGGACTATGGGCTTTATCTTGTGGCTGATCATCGGCGGCATTGCTGGCTGGATCGCCGGTAAGGTTATGCGTGGCGGCGGCTTCGGTATCCTCGGCAACATCGTCGTCGGCATCGTCGGCGCCGTGATCGGCGGCTTCCTGTTCAGCCTGCTGGGGTTGTCGTCGAACGGGTTGATCGGATCACTGGTCGTCGCCACCATCGGGGCGATAATCCTGTTGTGGATCGTTGCCAAGGTCAAGAAGGCATAGCACGGATTCATATCTCGATCGGCCATGCTGATCGATTGTCGTGACGGACGGCCGCGCTTCTGCGCGGCCGTGTCGGTTTAGGGCGAGCGCGATGCGCCGCTGACGTGTCTACCCGGTAGAATCAGGTACACTAGCGCCTTTTGACGGCCAGAGATCTGCAACGGATGCTTGATTCATCGACCGCCACGCGCAAAGAACGTTTTATAGGGCTCGAATGGCTGCGTTTCCTGCTCGGCCTCTATATCGTCATTTTCCACACGCTCCATAACTATCCCTCCATACGTGAATGGTCGCATTACGTGACCGATATCGGTTTTTTCTCGACCAGTGCGTTCTTCGTGCTATCCGGCTTTCTGCTGACGCATGTCTACCTCGACTCCTCCGATCAGATGCGCGAGCCACGCAAGAGCTTCTGGCTGAAGCGGTTCTCGAATCTTTATCCCATTCATATCGGATCGCTGATCCTTGCCATGTCGGTCTCGGCGCTGGTCGGCTATCTGGCGATAGCGCCCGGGGATAGCGATATCTCGCTGAGATTCGTGGTCTACGACGTCAACAACGATATCGGTCAGCTGGACTGGAAAAGTCTCAATCACACCATGGGATCGCTGGAAACCGGCATCAACCTGCTGCTCAACCTGACCCTGTTGCACGCCTGGAACCCGCTGTACCTGACTTTCAATCCGCCGTCCTGGTCGATTTCGGCGCTGTTCTTCTTCTATCTGACATTCCCCTGGCTGGCGCCTCGCCTGCGTCGGGTGCGGAACCCCCGTCGCGCCATGCTGCTGGTCAATCTGATCTATCTGATTCCGCCGCTGTACGTGATCCTGACGACAGACTACGGCGTGCCGGAAACCGGCATTCTGCATCGCAATCCGTTGATTCGCCTTCCCGAGTTCGTCGCCGGAATTTTGCTCTGCACTTTCTACGCGCAGCGCAAGGCGCAGGGACGGCTGATGTCTTCCGGTCAGTGCTGGTTGACGCTGATGGCGGTTGCGGCAAGTGTCGTGGCCGCGGTCTATCTGCTGGGGTTGGGACATGCGTGGTACTACGTCCTGCACAATGGCCTGCTGCTGCCTTCCCAGCTGGCACTGATCTATGTGGCGGCGCACTGGGGGGAGCCTCGTGACCCCCGGCTGATGCGGCTGGCCTCCAGATTGGGCGGCGCATCGCTGCCGATGTTCGCGCTGCATGTGCCACTCTACGCGGTTTTTTCGCGTGTCGAGCGCGTGCTCTCCGGTGATCCCGGCCTGTGTCTGACGGATTTCAGAGACTGTCTGGCGGCGGCGGGAGAGTTGCACCTGTGGCTCTATCCGCTGTTCCTGATTCTGACCGTGCTGTTCTGTGTGCTCTTCCAGGAGCAGTTCGTGGTGCGGGTCAGAAAATTCCTGCTACGCCGTCTCTTGGGCAAGGCGCCGCGCACTCACGCCGAGAAGATGAGCTGACGTCCGCTGCTCGGTCGCGCGCCGGCCATCGGCGCGCGACGACCTTTCCGTTATACTATGCCGCCGCAAGCGCACTGCCACGAGCCACTTCGGCAGTGAGCGCAAGCCGTCTCTCGTAGCACGAGGTTTCTCTTGAGCGAACTTCTCGTCCCGTGGTGGGCCCAGCAGCTGACGCTGTGTGGCTGGCCTCTCGTCAGCGATCCCCGACTGGCGCTCGATGCCGTCCAGGCGCACTCGCGCCTGCAGTCACTGGGGGTCGGGGGGCGTGACGAGTTTGCCTGGCGCCTGTGGGAGAGCGGTGGCGACGCTCGGTCACCATCGTTCGCCCGGTTGGCGGCCCTGGAGCTGCTCGCGCTCGGGAGTGCGGCAAATTGGATTCGCTCCCCCTGTACCGACGCCTGGCTTGCCATGCTGGCCCGCGGCATTGTCGCGCAGGCGCCCACGCTCAAGGCCTGGCTGCAGTCGCTCGCCCCCTTGAACGACCCGGCGCTGGATGCCGCCGGGCGCGAGCTTCTGGCTCGCGAGCGTCAGCAGCGTGGCGTCTCATGGTCTGCGCTTCGCCACCGCCTCAAGTCCATCGATTCACCGGCATCCCAGGATGCCGCCGGATTCGATTCTCTCCCGTCCCTGTCTGCCGATCTCTGGCCGGAAGGCCTGTGGCGAGCCAGGGCTGCCATGGCGCCGGTACTGGCCTGGCCGGTCGATATCCCGCTCGAGGAACAGCGCCAGTATCGGACGCTGCTGCGCGAGCAGGACGACGTCGGGGGGCGTGAAGAGCTCATGGCGCTGCTGTTCTGGCTCGCGGGGCAGGGGCATCGCTATGGCTGGGATCTGGACGCCGTGCGGATGTCACGTCAACGCCCCGAGGCGCAGCTCGAGTGGCTCTCGGGATTGAACGATCAGCACGATTATGGTCGCGTGCTGCTGGCGTTCCTGGCCGATGCGGAGCCGCTGGAGTGGGCGGCATGGGACTGGTTCCGACTCATCGATCAGGCGTATCTCGGCCACTGCGCCGGGTGGCTGACGACGCAGGAGGCGGAGCGGTTCGCGAGTCATGGCATCGACCTCCTGCAGCAGCGCTATGCGGACTGGGAGGCAGCGGCTCGGGCGTATCAACGGGGGCGCAGCCTGTTCGAGGGGCGAGACCTGCGGCCCATCTTCGATGAAGAGTGGGGTGGCCTGCTCTCCGCCGACACCAGTCCATGGGCGGTCCCGCTCGCCGATACGCTGGAGGAGGGGTTGCGCGAGTCGTCCCGCGAGTTCGTTCGTCAGTACCGCCAGGATCCCGGCTGCTGGGTATTGAGCGTCGCCTCGATCCGCGACCCGGATCTGATCCACCGTCGATCCCTCGGCGAAGCGTTGGGACCGGAACGGGTCCAGGAGGCGGAGCGCTATCTCGAAGAGGTGCTGGGCCTGCGTCGGGAAGAGGGCACCGCGGGGCTGGCGAGGTTCTGGATGCCGGCGCAGGCGCATCACCTCAACCAGCTGGCCGCCGACTCCCGCCATACCGCCACTCGCCGGTCGCCGCCGGGGGCATCGCGGCGGTTGGCCGTCTGCGCGGATCACGCGGCGACGATCACGATGGCGGAAAAGTACGCATTCTATCTGGTGATGGCGTCGGACAGCGGGCGCTATTCGACCGTCGAGATCGAGGCTCTGGCGCAGTCGCTGTGTGACGTGCTGAGTCGCTTCTACCGCGACGCCGAGAGTCTGCTCTCGGCATGGCAAGCCTGGGAAACCGTCCTGAGCGAGGATGAAACGCCGGAGGAGGTGTCGCTGGCGGACGATATCGCCTGGCATCGGCGCGATCCCGGCTCCCCCTTTCACTGGCTGACCCCGTCGCGGTCGCTGACGTGGCTCGAGCCGGGGGTGCGGCCGACGTTGACGCGGTTCACCGCGATCTCGCTGGCAGGACCGCTCAACGAAGCGCTATGGCAGGCGCCGCAGCCGCTGGCACCCCAAGACAGAGAAGCGCTGGGGGAGTGGGTCGAACATCAGTATGCCCTGCAGGGTGCCGCGGGGCTGGTCGACTTCCTGGATTTCCTGGCCGAGGCGGGAGACCGGCAGGACTATCAGATCAACTATGCTCCCTACACCTTGAATCGTACTCGCCTGGAAGCGGAAATCGCGATTCTCGAATCGGGGGCATGCGCGGAAGAGGACCGCGTCCACCTGATGCGGCTGAAGCACGTGCGGGACAATGCCTGTCACTGCAACGATCAGGACATGACGGCATGGGATATCGCGCAGCTGGTCGATCTGGCGCTGGCCGGTCGGCAGCTCGACTGGCTCTCCGAGGATCGCCTCGCGCACTATCTCGATGCCGCCATGCGCCTGGCGGAGCGCCACTACAGCAACTGGCGGGATTATGCCGAAGGGCTGTACAGCGGCTTCGGATTCTTCATGGACGACACGCCGGAGCGCGAAGCTTTCCTGCAGCGCTTTCGCGAAGCGCTCACTGCCTGGCTGGAGGCGGAGCCTCTACTGGCCGGCGCCTGGGCGAGTCTCGATTTTCCGGGCAGCCCCATGACGCACTGGACATCACTTCATGTCGACATTCTTCCCGGCGAACCCAGTCTTTTACATTAACGCCGTTCATTAACCGAGAACACTCGCCAAAGCGTTTTCAATGACATATGATCTCCGCTGTGCTACGCCCGCTGGAAAGAGGGCGTGGCTTTTTTCTGTCCGATTGATCATGATTTGAGCCCAATACAGGCCGTTCTGGCGGTGACACCTCGTCGAGGTGTGTCACCACCACAGCGACTCCAATTCGCCGGATGATTCGTCATGAGTCGTCGCAAGAGGCGGTGCCCGTAATGGCTCACAGGCGAACGAGGTCGCGCTGAATGCTAAGACGCACAGCCATGGGGTTGGCACTGGCGGTAGTCATATCCGGTTGCTCCGCCCCCGTGAAACAACAACAAGTCAACGCGCAGTATTCACTTCCCCTGGTCAAGATTCGCACCGTTGCGGTCGACATTCCCAAGAGCGTCCCACCGGCACCCCAGAAGATCCGGGACTTCCGGCCGCAGAGCGTCTCCCCGGCGCTGATACGCAAGGCCCTGCTGGATGAACATCAACGGTGGGTCGGAACGCCTTACGTGCTCGGCGGAACGACGCACCGTGGCATCGACTGCTCTGCGCTGATGCAGCACATATTCGGTGAAGCCTTCGCTTTCGAGCTGCCGCGGACGACCGAAGAACAGGTTCTGGAAGGTAACCGGATCGCGGAACAGAATCTCAAGGCAGGGGATCTGGTCTTCTTCCAGCCGCCTGGACCCTACAACCATGTCGGCGTCTACGTGGGCGACGGCTACTTTCTTCACGCCTCCTCGTCGCAAGGGGTGAAGCTGTCTCGCCTCGATAACGTCTACTGGAAGCGATATTACTGGCAAGCGCGCCGTCCGGTCGAACGAACGCAACTGGCTCAGCGGGTCATGCTGGCCAAAGAAGGTTGAATCGGGGCAGGCCGCGCGCTGGGGATCCCCGTCGCGATCTCGCCCCGGTACCCGTTCCACCGGGGGCGCGGCATCGGGTCGGCGCAACACGAGCATGAAAAAAGGGCAGCCTCCTGGCTGCCCTTTTTCGTGGAGGGCGTACCCCCACCGATCGAACTGGCCTCCGGCGGGAGGCCTGTTCGACGATCAGTGCTCGTGACCACCTTCGCCATGGACGTGGCCATGGGACACTTCTTCTTCGGTCGCTTCCCGCACTTCGGCAATCTCGACATCGAAGTTCAGCTTCTCGCCAGCCAGGGGGTGGTTGCCGTCGACCGTCACGGTGTCGCCTTCCACCTTGGTGACGGTGACCATCAGCGGTCCTTCCTGGGTCTGAGCCTGGAACTGCATGCCGGGCTCGACAGCGTCAACGCCCTGAAAGGCGTCCCGCGGAACTTCCTGGACCAGTGCCGGCTGGACTTCGCCGTACCCTTCGCTCGGCGCGACGGCGACCTGAAGCTTGTCACCGCTTCCGTGGCCCTCGAGTTCTTTCTCGAGCCCCGGAATGATGTTGCCCGCACCGTGTAGATAGGTCAGCGGATCGCGACCTTCGGAACTGTCCAGGACCTCTCCTGCATCATTGGTCAATGTATAGTGGAACGCGACCACGGAGTTCTGGGCAATCTGCATCTCGGAACCTTTGCGTTTGTGCATGTCTGTCACATCCTAACGCGCCACGGCCTTCCTGTCAGGTCGCAATGACCGTGAAGTCGGGCCGATCGGGCGCTTATCTCGAACGGCGTCCCTGGTAGTTGCGCCACTTCGAGGGTGTGGTTACCCTGACGTCACGACCAATTACCGTGATTTTGCGGCCGAGGAGAAGTTCGTCATGACCGTGTTCGTCGTTTGGCTCGTTGCCTTCGCCGTTTTTCTCTTTTTACTTCTCAAGGCTTGGGATGGGGCGCTTGGCGCGATGGTCAAACGCCGGTTGCCGACCCAGTTGCAGGGGGAACCCGCCCAGGACCGCTGGGTCATGTCGACCGCGCTGGCGGTGCTCGGCGCGACGTTCATCATCAAGCCGGTATCCATGCTCCTGACCTTGATTCTGCTGGCCATCGGGATCTGGGTGGGGCTGCGCGTCGCCTGCTGGGCGGTGCGCAAAGCCAAGCTGCACTGAATAGGGTCTTGGTCGCCTGGAGCGGCCCATGCAGGTAGACGGGCGATGCCGACGGCATCGCCCGTCGTGATTTCTGGATCCGCGGCCTAGAGCCAGGTGGAGAGGGTGATCGAGCCGAATTGATCGCCATCGTCCTGGGTCTCGAACTCGTGAGTTCGCCACACCGAGCTGTAGGTCAACTGCCAGCGATCCCAGGATACGGCGAGGCCGAGTTGGGCATCCCCCACCCAAGGCCGTCTATCCACGGAGTGGCTGTCCTCGAAGGTGTTGCCGTCGAGCAGCATGTTGTAGGCCATCAGCCGACCCTCGAGGTTGGCGAACAGGTACCAGTTGAAGCCGCTATCCTTCTCGAAGAAAACCCTGCTGCCTTGAGAGGGGGCCACGGCCGGCACGCCGAAGCTCTCGTCCAGCCCCTGCCCGATACGCAACCCCAAGCCGGTCGCACCATAGGTGTAGAGATTGCCGACGGCCAGGCCGACCGACGGCCCGTATTCGGCTTCCAGGGCTCCCAGGTGGCCCTGTTTCCACCAGGCGGTCTGGTAGGCGACATTGACGAAGGGCTCGTTGTGCAGCTGATTGTGCCAGCCCTCGGCTTCGTCGCTGCCGACCAGATGGTGAAAGTTGTTCTGTACCGTATGGCCCCCCGCTCCCGGGCCGACAAGGCCGACGTCGAAATACACGCCACTGGTACGTCGCCATCCGCTCAACTGCTGGTCATCGAACAGGGAGAGTCCGGCGTAGAGGACACCGGCGTAGGGGCGATCGTTCTCGATCAAGCCTCTCTCGTCGATGTCCTCCGGCGTATAGATCTGCTGTCCGAATCGGTAGGAGGCACCATCCAGCGAGGCGGCACTCCAGCCAGGAATCAGCTCCGCGAGGTCGCGGGTCCAGTGGTCCCGTGAAGGTCTGAAGGACCAGTCGGCTTCGATACCGTTGGTGTAGTGACCGTCATCGCCGCTGGCGAAGATATCGTTTTCCGACTTCAGTGTCAGGATGCCATCCGCCCACGCGGTGCTGGAAATGGCCGCCATGGTTATGGCAAGGCCGGTTCTCGACCAGAGTTGTCCCTTCATGTTCCGCCTTATTCCCTTAAAACGAATGATTGAATCTGCGGGACATACAATAGCGTACGTAAAACCTCGAGAACATAGAAAATTAGTATCACGCTAACAGAAAGCGGCGCCCTGGGGCGCCGCTGGCATGGGATCTGGCTGTCGTCCTGCGATCAGTAGGGGGCGACGCTGACGCTGGAGCCACTGGCGACCAGCTTGACACGTTGGCCGACTTGCCAGTTGCGGTCCGCCTTCTGGACGACCACGACGTTCTGGCCGCTGTCCTGGCGAATCTCCAGTTCGTAGCCATCGACGCGGTCGGTGGCCTGCTGGATCTTGCTGCCCGCCACCGTGCCACCGAGGGCGCCGGCCGCGGTCGCGATCGTGCGGCCGGAGCCACCGCCGACCTGGTTGCCCAGCAGACCGCCGATGACCGCGCCGCCCAGGCTGCCCAGCACGCTCTCGCCGTTGCCGCCCTGGATCTGTACCGGACGCACCGACTGGATGGTTCCATAGCTCACGGACTGCGCCGTGCCCGCTTGATCTCCCCGGTAGACGTCACCCGAGTAGGTCGAGGTGTTGGTACAGCCCGCCAGAGCCAGCAGGCCCATGACCAGTGCGGGGGCGATGAGTCGTTTCATGATGATTCTCCTTAACATCCAGGTATGGCTTCGTGCCCAGTACATTAAAACAGTGTTCTAAAACTAGTCCAGTGCTAATGAGTCCTTCGGCACTGTACCCAGCACGGATTGAGTGTAGGAGCCACTGGCAATTCCTGCCTCTCACTCCTGGTGATCCCGGTCGCTGTCGGCGAAGCCCAGACTGCCGCTGTCGACGAGCGTTGCCAGCAGGCGCGCGCCGTCTGGATGGGTGAGCGCACTGGCATCTATGGGCGCGTTCGACGCCAGCAGCCGGGCCAGCTCGAGCGGGCAGTCGACGGCGTCTCCGTCGACGAACAGGGTGGCGTTGGCCTCGTCCAGGCGGTGCCAGGCGAAACGCGAGCCGAGGCTGCGGGCCAGTTCGTCGCCGCCCTCGAGCGCGGCGCGCAGCGTTTCCGGTGCGGTAGGGGAGTCTGCCGGGGCCAACTGATCCAGATACTTGGGCTGCGTCATGGCACGCCCGAACCATTGCGCCATCTGGTCGGGTCGGTCGATGACGTCCAGCAGTAGCCGGCGCACGCGGGCCACGGCCTGCTCGTCCAGTTCGCCCGACGCGAACGGTGGTTGCAGGTCGGGGTCGGCATAGCGTTGGCCGTCGCCGAGCTGTTCACCGATGTAGTCGGCGAAGGAGGTGACGATCTCGTCGGCGGAGGGTGCCCGGAAACCGATCGAGTAGGTCAGGCAATCGTCGGCTTCGCTGATACCGTGATGAGCCACGCCGGGGGGAAGGTAGAGCATGTCGCCGGGCTCCAGTACCCACTCCTGGTCGGCCTGTACGGTGAAGTCTTCGAGGATGCGCAGGTCGATCCCGTGGATCAGCCGGGCATCCGCGCCGGGGCTGCCGCCCAGCTGCCAGCGCCGGCGTCCGCTGGCCTGCAACAGAAAGACGTCGTACTGGTCGACGTGCGCGCCAACGCTGCCGCCTGGCGGCGCATAGCTGACCATGATGTCGTCGAGTCGCCAGCTCGGCAGAAAATCGAAGGACGCCAGCAGTTCGGCGACTTCCGGTACGTAGTGGTCCACCGCCTGTACCAGCAGCGACCAGCCGCTGGCGGGCAGGCGCGCGAAGGTCTCGTCGTCGAACGGGCCGTGGCTGACCTGCCACGCCTTGTCCGGCCCTTTCTCCTCCACCAGCCTGGCTTCGATTCCCTCTTCACAGGCGAGGCCGGCCAGATCGTCCGGTTCCAAGGGCGAGACGAAGTCGGGAAACGCACCGCGAATCAACAGCGGCGATTTCTGCCAGTGCTGACTGAGGAACTGGGCGGGGGTGAGGCCACCGAGCAGCGTACGTGGCTTGTTGGCGGACGTCATGTCGGTCTCCTGGACGAAAACGTGTACGGCGCGCTCAGAGCGCCTTGGCCTGATCGATGGCGTTGCCGATGTAAGTCGCCGGCGACAGGGCCTTGAGTTCGGTCTTCACCTCGTCCGGCAGCGCCAGCGTGTCGATGAAGGCGGCAAAACCGGCCTGGTCGATGCGCTTGCCGCGAGTCAGCTCCTTGAGCTTCTCGTAGGGCTTCTCGATCCCGTAGCGGCGCATGACGGTCTGGATCGGCTCGGCCAGCACCTCCCAGCTCTGGTCGAGATCGTCATCGAGACGCTGGGGGTTGGCTTCCAGCTTGCCGATACCCTTGAGTGCCGCTTCGTACGCGATCAGGCCGTAGGCCAGGCCGACGCCGAGGTTGCGCAGCACGGTGGAGTCGGTCAGGTCACGCTGCCAGCGGGAGATGGGTAGCTTCCGGGCCAGATGATCGAGCAGCGCGTTGGCCAGCCCCAGATTCCCCTCTGAGTTCTCGAAGTCGATCGGATTGACCTTGTGCGGCATGGTGGAGGAGCCGATCTCGCCCGCCACCGTGCGTTGCTTGAAGTAACCGAGAGAGATATAGCCCCACACGTCGCGATCGAAATCGATCAGGATGGTGTTGAAGCGGCTGATGGCATCGAACAGCTCGGCGATGTAGTCGTGGGGTTCGATCTGGGTGGTGTAGGGGTTGAACGTGAGGCCGAGCGACTCGACGAAGGTGCGGGCGTTCTCGGCCCAGTCCACCTCCGGATAGGTCGCCAGGTGCGCGTTGTAGTTGCCGACGGCACCGTTGATCTTGCCCAGCAGTTCGACGGACGCTATCTGCTTGAGCTGGCGCCTCAGGCGATAGGCGACGTTGGCCATCTCCTTGCCCAGCGTGGTGGGGCTGGCGGTCTGGCCGTGCGTCCGTGACAGCATCGGCTGTTCGGCATGCTGGTGGGCCAGATGGGCGATCGCATCGTGGACTGCCTGCATCGTCGGCGTCAGGGCATCGAGGCCGTCCCGCATCATCAAGGCGTAGGACAGGTTGTTGATGTCCTCGCTGGTACAGGCGAAGTGCACGAATTCCGTGATCGCGTGGAGCTCCGGCTGATCGGCGATGGCCTCCTTGATGAAATACTCGACCGCTTTCACATCGTGATTGGTGGTGCGCTCGATGGTCTTGATGCGCTCGGCATCGGCCACCGAGAAATCACTCACCAGGGTGTCCAGAAACGCCTGCGCCTTGGCGGAAAGCGGCGGCACCTCGACGATGCCGGGATGGGCCGCCAGACGTTCCAGCCAGCGGACCTCGACGGTCACGCGCGCCCGGATCAATCCGAACTCGCTGAAATGTTCGCGCAGCGGGGCGGCCTTGGCGGCGTAGCGGCCGTCGACGGGGGAAAGGGCGGTCAGTGCGGAGAGTTCGATCATCGTGGGTTCCCGAGACATCGCGCGAGCCAGCAGCTCGCGATTGAGAGATTCGTGCGGCTCGATTCATGGGCTCGACGTCAGTGAGCGTCGAGCTGCCGCAGGGTGCGCCGGATGGCGCTCCGCTGGAAGATCAGGCGCCAGCGGCGGCCCCCTTGCTGGTGCCAGAGGAGGGCGAAGCGAACGCCGGCGAGCAGGGCCGTGCGGATGCGTTCCGGCATCATTCGACTCTGCAGCAAGCTGGGTTCGCCCTGGACCACGATCCGATAGCGGAAGGTGGAGAGTGTCTCCTGGTAGAGCTCGCCGAGGCTCGCGATCACGTTCTCGTGGGTTTCGCCGAAGTGCTCGGCCTGGCCCTGGACGCGCCCCAGCCGTTGGCCGAGAGTCTCCATCATGGCGCTGTCCTTGCGTAGCTTCTGCATCAGCAGCACCATCGAGAAGCCGTAGCGCATGACAGCCGGCTGCGCGCTCTGGCGTGACATGACTGCCAGCAGCGTGTCGATGCCCAGACGCAGGTTGTTGTGGTGGCCGCCGTAGATCGACTCGAAACTGGGCGGGTCGGTGTCCAGCGTGGCGTGAATCAGGGTGTTCCAGGCGCGCTCGTTGCACTGCCCGGTGCGGGCCAGTTGATCGACGACGGATGCCGCCTGGAAGACGCCGGCCAGGGCCAGTGCCTGTCGGCCGTTGCTATCGAGCGGTGCCGATTGAATAGGCGTCGGGTTCATGCCGAGCGCTGGCTCCCTGTCATGGCGGAGGGGGTGTCGGTGAGTTCGGCGACGGCGGCGCCATCGTCGGTTCCGGTGGCGCGAATGACGGCGCCGCCCAGGCAGACTTCGCCATCGTAGAGCACCAGCGACTGGCCTGGCGTGACCGCACGCTGTGGGGTATCGAACCGGACCTCGAGTTCGCCGTCGGCCAGCAGCGTCACCTCGCAGGGAACGTCGTGCTGGCGATAGCGGGTCTTGGCGCTCAGGCGCGACGCCTCGGGGGGTGTTCCCGCGATCCAGGCTGCCGGCTCGCAGTAGACGACATCGCTGTAGAGCAAGGGGTGTTCGCCCTGAACGACCACGAGGACATTGCGCTCGAGATCCTTGGCGGCCACGAACCACGGATCCTCGCTGTGGTTCCTCAGGCCACCGATGCCCAGGCCGCGTCGCTGGCCCAGGGTGTAGTACATCAGCCCCATGTGTTCGCCGATCGGGTCACCTTCAGGCGTTTCGATCCGCCCGGGCTGGGCGGGTAGATACTGCTTGAGGAAGTCGCTGAAGCGCCGCTCACCGATGAAGCAGATGCCGGTGGAGTCCTTCTTGCTCGCCGTCGCCAGACCGTGGCGCTCCGCCAGGGCCCGCACCTGCGGCTTCTCCAGCTCGCCGACGGGAAACAGCGTCCTCTCGATGGCGGCACCGGGGACCGCGTGCAGGAAATAGCTCTGGTCCTTGTTGCCATCCAGCCCCTTGAGCAACCGAGCCCGACCGTCGTCGTCGAGCCCTCTTCGCACGTAGTGGCCGGTCGCGATCAGGTCGGCGCCGAGCATTTCGGCGTAGTCGAGAAAGACTTTGAACTTGATCTCGCGGTTGCACAGGATATCCGGGTTGGGCGTGCGCCCGGCCTGATACTCGGCAAGGAAGTGTTCGAAGACGTTGTCCCAGTATTCGGCGGCGAAGTTGGCCGTGTGCAGCTTGATCCCGAGGGTCTCGCAGACCGCCTCGGCGTCCGCCAGGTCCGCCATGGCGGTGCAGTACTCGGTGCCGTCGTCCTCGTCCCAGTTCTTCATGAACAGGCCCTCGACGTGGTAGCCCTGCTCCAGCAGCAGCAGCGCGGTCACGGAGGAGTCGACGCCGCCCGACATGCCGACGATGACTTTCCGGGGGCCTTCGCTGGATGAGTGCGCGGTATCGCTGATTGCGCTGGCTGTGGTCATGACGTTTTCCGGGGCAGGTGAGGGCGGGTCGTGAGACCCTGCGCGCCAGTGGCAGTGCCCGGCGAGCGTGCAGGATCCGAATCAACGACCGACTCGGATGAGCGGCCCGCGATTATAGCCGAAAGCGGGGGATCGCATCGAGCCCATCGACAATTTCCCGAGGGCTGGGCGTGTGGTGACAGGCGGCGAGGCCGATTCCGCTTACCGATCAGCGCTCGCGAATGACATCGAGCGGGTAGCGGCGACCGTCGCGCGTGTCGCGCAGCCGCTGCATCACGACCGGGCTCCTCAGCCGGTGGCTGCGGTCGAGATCGTCGATCTCGTCGAAGGTGAGCCAGTGGGTGCCGATGATGCCTTTGTCCAGCGTATTGCCCAGATGGGCCAGTGGCAGGCTGAGGAACGCATGGCTGTGGAAGGTGAGGCCATCCGACGTCTGGTGGACGTAGAGCCCTAGATAGTCGGTGATGGCGACCTGCCAGGCAGACTCTTCGCGAACTTCTCGCTCGGCGGCCGCGATCAGGCGCTCACCCCGTTCCAGGTGGCCCGCGGGTTGGTTGAACAGGCTGAACGGGCCGCCGCGATCCTCCTCCACCATCAGGTAACGACCTGCTCGCTCCACCACCACGGCAACGGTCACGCGAGGCGTCCAACGGTTCATGTCATCATTCTCCCGACTCGATGCTCTGCCCTCGACATCCGGCCGTGGGACTCCAGCCGATCATACCCGGTCTACGCCAATTCGAAAGCCCGCTATCGGATTGGTGGGCCGGACGTCTGCCTGTTTCGCTTCGATTCAGCGCTTGCGGGGGGAGTTCGAGCGCCGGTTCGCGTCGCGCCCAGGCGGGCGCCGGGGGACGTTCACCGTCTCGCTGCGCCAGTGGCCCGACGGCAGGTCGCCGAGCCGCCACGGTCCGATGCCGACACGGATCAGCCGCAGGGTCGGGTGACCCACGTGTGCGGTCATCCTGCGTACCTGGCGGTTGCGCCCTTCGCGCAGTTCTATCTCCAGCCAGGTCGTCGGCACCGAGGGCCGGTAGCGCACGGGAGGATCGCGGGGTGGCGGCTCCGGTGGCGCCAGCCTTCTGACCTTGGCCGGGCGAGTCGGTCCGTCCTTCAGGATGACCCCCTCGCGAAGCGCCTTCAGGGCGCTCTGGTCCGGCTCGCCTTCCACCTGGACCCAGTACTGCTTGGGCAGCTTGTGCCGGGGATCGCTGATACGGTGAATCAGCGCGCCATCTTCGGTCAGCAGCAGCAACCCCTCCGAATCGTAATCGAGACGACCGGCGGGGTAGACACCGGGCACCTCGAGGCAGTCGGCCAGCGTTCGGCGCCCATGAGCATCGGTGAACTGGCAGAGCACGTTGTAGGGCTTGTGCAGCAGATAGATTCGGCTCATGGCGCGTCGCCCATGCTGGTTCTGGCCGGCTCTCGGGGCGCTCCCGGCGCGTCGCGCCATGGCGGGCGGCGGCGATCGAGACTATTTTCAGGGAAGGCTTGCATACCGGCTCCATCGGCCGCATCTTCAAGGAACTTCGGGTCTTCAACGGTATCCAATACCTCATCGAGTCCCGGCTTGCCGTATCTGAGCCGATGCATCCAGGGATTCATCCTTACTATGTCAGAGATCTCAAACAGAGTGTCGCCTTACCTTGCCAGGGAGCCGGCCCGCACGGGTATGACGCGTCCTCCCGACCCTGAACACGACGAGCAGGGTGATGTTGCCGAACAGGTGTCGGATCCGCAACTGGCGCCGCCGCCGATGTACAAGGTCGTGCTGTACAACGATGACTACACCCCGATGGAGTTCGTCGTCGAGGTGCTGCAGCGATTCTTCGCCATGGACAGCGAGAAGGCGGTTCAGATCATGCTGGCCGTCCATACCCAGGGGAAGGCGACCTGCGGCATCTTCACCCGTGACGTGGCGGAGACCAAGTGCCACCTCGTCAATGAATATGCGAAAGAGTGCGAGCATCCTCTCATGTGCGACGTGGATGCCGCGGAATAGATGGCGGACACACATCGTCGACGCTTTTGTCTTCGAAGACTTGCGAAACCGCTGTTTGTGCCCGATTGTGAAAGTGCCGACCGACGCCCTCAGTGGCTAAAAGGGGACTGCCATGTTGAGTAAAGAACTTGAACTCACCCTGAACACGGCCTTCACCGTGGCGCGTTCCAAGCGACACGAGTTCATGACCGTGGAGCACTTGCTGCTGGCGCTTCTCGATAATGCCTCGGCAGCCGACGTGCTGAATGCCTGTGGGGCGAATCTGGAAAAGCTTCGTGCCGATCTGCAGGATTTCATCAATTCCACGACACCGTTGATTCCCGAAGAGCAGGAAGACCGGGAAACGCAGCCTACGCTGGGCTTCCAGCGCGTGCTGCAGCGCGCGGTCTTCCACGTGCAATCCTCCGGCAAGAGTGAGGTGACCGGCGCCAACGTACTGGTGGCGATCTTCTCCGAGCAGGAGAGCCAGGCGGTCTACTTCCTCAAGCAGCAGAGCGTGGCACGGGTGGATGCAGTCAACTACATCGCCCATGGCATCTCCAAGGTCGCTGGCCATGGCCAGGCCCAACAGCCCTCCCAGGAGTCCGAGGACGGCGAGGAGGCCGCCGGGGAAAACGGGCAGAGCCCGCTCTCCAACTACGCCACCAATCTCAACGACCAGGCCCGCCTGGGCAAGATCGATCCGCTGATCGGTCGTGACCACGAGCTCGAGCGGGTGGTGCAGATTCTGGCCCGTCGACGCAAGAACAACCCGCTGCTGGTGGGCGAGGCCGGCGTCGGCAAGACCGCCATCGCCGAAGGCCTGGCCAAGCGAATCGTCGAGGAAGACGTGCCGGACGTGATCGCCGATGCCGTGGTCTACTCGCTGGACATGGGCGCGCTGCTGGCGGGCACGAAGTACCGCGGCGATTTCGAGAAGCGGTTGAAAGGGCTGCTGGCCGAGTTGCGCAAGCAGGACAATTCGATCCTGTTCATCGACGAGATTCACACGGTCATTGGTGCCGGCGCGGCATCGGGCGGGGTCATGGATGCCTCCAACCTGCTCAAGCCGCTGCTCTCCTCCGGCGAGCTGCGCTGCATCGGCTCGACCACGTTCCAGGAGTTCCGTGGCATCTTCGAGAAGGATCGAGCGCTGGCCCGTCGTTTCCAGAAGGTCGATGTGCCGGAGCCGACCGTCGAGGATACCATTCGCATTCTCAAGGGGCTGCGAGGCCGCTTCGAAGAGCATCACCAGTTGAAGTACACCGATGGCGCGCTGGAAAGCGCAGCCCGCCTGGCCGATCGCTATATCAATGATCGTCACCTGCCGGACAAGGCGATCGACGTGATCGACGAGGCCGGCGCGCACCAGCGCCTGCTGCCCCCGGAAGCGCGGATCGCGACCATCGATGTCGATCAGGTCGAAGCGGTGGTGGCTTCCATTGCGCGCATCCCGCCGAAGAGCGTTTCGACTTCGGACCGCAAGCTGCTCTCGAACCTGGAGCGCGACCTGAAGATGCTGGTATTCGGCCAGGACGAAGCGATCACCAGTCTGTCGGCGGCGATCAAGCTCTCTCGTGCCGGTCTCAAGTCGCCGGACAAGCCGGTGGGCAGCTTCCTGTTCGCCGGCCCGACCGGCGTCGGCAAGACCGAGGTCGCTCGGCAGCTGTCGCACCTGATGGGGATCGAGCTGGTCCGCTTCGACATGTCGGAGTACATGGAGCGCCACACGGTATCGCGTCTCATCGGGGCGCCCCCGGGCTACGTCGGTTACGACCAGGGCGGCCTGCTGACCGAGGCGATCACCAAGCAGCCGCACTGCGTGCTGCTGCTAGACGAGATCGAGAAGGCGCATCCGGAAGTCTTCAACCTGCTGTTGCAGGTCATGGACCATGGTCGCTTGACCGACAACAACGGCCGCGAGGCGGACTTCCGGCATGTGATCGTCATCATGACCTCCAATGCCGGCGCCGAGCAGATCTCTCGTCGCTCGATCGGCTTCCAGACCCAGGATCACTCGACCGATGGTATGGAGGTGATTCGCCGGACCTTCACGCCGGAGTTCCGCAATCGCCTGGACGGGATCATCCAGTTCCACGGTCTCGAACCATCCATCGTCCGCAACGTCGTCGACAAGTTCCTGGTCGAGTTGCAGGCTCAGCTCGATGAGAAACGGGTGCAGCTCGATGTCGATGACGACGCCCGCGTCTGGCTGGCCGAAAAGGGGTACGACCCCGAAATGGGGGCGCGGCCGATGGCCAGGGTCATCCAGGAGAAGCTCAAGAAGCCACTGGCCGAGATGATCCTGTTCGGCGACCTGGCCGAGAACGGCGGCATCGTCCACGTGCGGGTCGACAACGACGAGTTGCAGCTAGAGACCGAAGCCGAGCTGGCCTGAACCGGTCGCAACGGCACGATAACGCCTCGCCATGGCAACATGGCGAGGCGTTTTTGGATTCGTATCATCTCTGATTGCCCGCCTGACGGAGATAGAATATCAGGACTGTTCCTGGGGGCGGGAAGCCGTTCGGGGAAGGCGGAGCCGGGACAGGCTCGCGAATTAGCGAGAGCGGTAGACGATACGCCCTTTGGAGAGGTCGTAGGGAGTCAGCTCGACCTTGACCTTGTCGCCGGTCAGGATGCGGATGTAGTTCTTGCGCATCTTGCCGGAGATGTGGGCAGTCACGACGTGGCCATTCTCCAGTTCAACGCGGAACATGGTGTTGGGAAGCGTGTCGACGACGACGCCTTCCATTTCGATATGATCTTCTCGTGCCATATAGGCGATCCCTCTTGAACGTGTTGAGAACGGGGCTTGGTTTGAGGGCCTGACACGGCGCCTCGCGGTTGGCTATCGACGCGGAATGCCGCGAAAGGCATGGGTGCCATTCACGTCATCATCGAACCAGCCCGCCCTTGGGCCTCTGAAGTGCGCGATATTATGGGCTATCTCGCCAGGGAAGGCAAAAATCCGTCGTAAATCGAATGGATCTCGGCTCATGGCCTATCGCCAGGCCTGCGGTGCGGGAGCTTTCGAACCGGTGAATCGTCTCTCCACCGTTTGGCGCTACCGAGGCGGATCGCGGCGCCGAGTTCGGCCTGGCGCGGTACGGTCCATCCCCGTCATCACAGCGCCTTGGCGGGAACCATGCGCTGCCAGCGCCCCCCGTTGAGGTACTCCAGCGGTTGATAGTCCTGCTTGTAGCGCATTTTCTGGCAGGCCCGTATCCAGTAGCCGAGATAGAGATAGGGTAGCCGGCGCTCGCGCGCCAGCTCGATCTGGCTGAGTATGGCGAAGCCGCCGAGCGAGCGTCGCTCGAAGATCGGATCCGGGTCGAAAAACGTATAGATCGCGGAGAGGCCGTGGCCCAGGCAGTCGGTGGCGGCCACTGCCATCAGATGATCGCCCAGCCGGAACTCCAGCAATTTGGCAAAAGGGTGTGCCTGGGTCAGAAACATCCGGTACTGCTCGCGGCTGGGGGGAAACATGTCGCCGTCGGCGTGTCGGGCGCGAATGTAGCGGGCATATAATGAGTAGTGTTGCTCGTCGAATACCGTCGGGCGCCATCGCGTGGTGATATCCCGGTTACGGTTGATCAGTTTGCGCTGGGTCCGGCTGGGGGTGAAATCCTCGACCGGAATTCTGACGGAAGTGCAGGCGCTGCAGGCCTCGCAGTGGGGACGATAGAGATTGCTGCCACTGCGCCGGAAGCCCAGCAGGGTGAGGGCGTCGTAAACCTCGGGCGCGACCGTTTCCTCGGGGTCGAGAAACAGCGTCGTCGCCTCCCGTCCCTTCAGGTAGCTGCAGGGGTGGGGCACCGTCAGGAAGAAACGAAGATCGCGTGCCTGACGCTGCGGGTTGTTCGCATTGTCGCTGCTCACGGTGGCTCCGTTGGCCAGAGATCGGCCGGGTTGGGTAAGTTGACGTTGCCCTCAAGATAGTCGATGAACGTCTCCCGGGCGATGTCTCTGGCGCCCATGCTGGCCAGATGGGGGGTATGCATCTGGCAGTCGATCAAGGCGAAGTCGTGCAGTCGGAGTCGCCGCGCCAGATGGACCAGGGCGACTTTCGAGGCGTCGGGGACGTGGCTGAACATCGACTCCCCGAAGAATATACGGCCGATCGACAGGCCGTAGAGGCCGCCTACCAGCGTTTGCGCCCGCCAGACCTCGACACTGTGCGCGTGTCCCAAGCGGTGTAGCTCGAGATAGGCCTGCCGCATGGCATCGTCGATCCAGGTCCCCTCCGCGTCCGCGCGAGTCTCGGCGCAGGCCGTGATGACGCGCTCGAAGGCGTGATCGAATGTCACCGCGAAGCCACCGTTGCGGAGCCGTTTGGCCAGGCTTCTGCGGACACGTATCTCCTCGGGAAAGAGCACCATGCGTGGATCGGGGGACCACCACAGGATCGGCTGGCCCTCCGCGTACCACGGGAAGATGCCGCGGCGATAAGCGCTCAGAAGCCACTCCGACGTCAACGCACCCCCGGCGGCCAGCAAGCCATCCGGTTCATCCAGGGCGTGGGAGACCGGCGGGAAGGCGACGAGATGAGGTGGTAGCCAGGGCAGCATGCAGGGGACCCGATAGGAAAGCGATCCACAGCATAGCAAACACCGGAGGCGTGATCCTTGGCCTACCTTTGCCGAAAGAGGCATCAAGAATAGTTCAGCCATTGCCGATAGATTCTCGACTCCTCAACCTGTGGAAAGAATCATGGCTGCACTCCGACAACGCCTTCGTCATGCCAGCATCGGCACCAAATTGGCCATCATTGTCGCCCTGTTGCAGGTTGTCGTGCTCATGGGGCTGGCTTTCGCCATGGCTCAGGCGAGCACGTCGCAACTGCGCGAGGCCACGACTCGCGAGTTGAAAACCCAGCAGGACTCGATTTCCGCCATGCTGTCGCTGTTCGATTACAGTCTTCAGCAGCAGGCTGACCGGTTCCTGAGTATCTTCTCGGACCAGTACTCGGGACGGTTCGCACTGAGCCCGGACCAGAAGGTCGAGGTCTCCGGGCGTCAGACACCGACGCTCAGGGATGGACTCGAGGTGCTCAACGACAACACCTGGAAGCTCGATCGCTTCAGCGCGCAGACCGGCACGCCGGCGACGATCTTCGCCCGCGACGGCGACGACTTCGTGCGCATCTCCACCTCTCTCAAGGACCAAGATGGCAAGAGGGCGATGGGAACGCTGCTCAACCGGGAGTCCAAGAGTTACGCCAGGCTGATGGCGAACGAATCCTATATCGGACTCGCCAAGCTTTTCGGCACGCCTTACATCACCAAGTATCAGCCGATACAGGATGGTGACGGCAAGGTGGTCGGGGCGCTGTTCGTGGGGGTCGATATCAGCGCCGAGATGGCCCAGGTCCAGAATCGTATCCGCAAGATGGGGATTGGCAACGGTGGCTACACCATGCTGATCTCCGCCGACGGGGATCAGAAGGGGGAGGTCATCGCGGGTGGACCCTTCGAAGGACAGAATCTGTTGAATTCCGTGGACGCCGACGCCTTCGCGCCACTGTTCGCTCAGGAATCCGGCGAGATCAGTTACGTCTCCGGCAGCGGCGACAATCGCCTGGCGCTCTACTCCCGCTATCCCGAGTGGCAATGGATTATCGCCGGCTCGGTGTCGGTCGACGAGATCGAGGCCGGTGTCATCGCCGCTCGCGATCGCTTCCTGCTGATCGCGCTGGTGCTGGCAGCGGCGTTGAGCCTGACGCTCTACTGGATCGCCAAGCAACTGGTCACGAAGCCGATGAATCGCGCTGTCGGCCTGGCCCAGGCGCTGGCGGAGGGGGATCTGTCGCAGCGCATCGAGACGCGTCGTCGTGACGAGATCGGCCAGTTGGTCGGCGCCATGAACGGCATCGGCGACGGCCTCGAGCGGATCGTGGGGCAGGTGCGTCACGCGGTCGTGGAGACCGAGAACCATACCCAGGAACTGGCCTCGGGGAACGCCGAGCTCTCCTCGCGTACCGAGTCTCAGGCAGCGAGCCTCGAGGAGACCGCCGCCAGCACCGAAGAGATCAACGCGACCGTGCGCCAGAACACGCAGCGGGCGCAGGAGAGCGACGAGCAGACCCGGCAGACCGTGCTGGCCGCGGGCGAGGCCCAGAACACGGTCGAAGCCACGTCTGACGCCATGCAGCGCATCGTCGGGATGGCAAAGCAGATCTCCGAGGTGGTCGGCGTGATCGACGGCATCGCCTTCCAGACCAACCTGCTCGCGCTGAACGCCTCCGTCGAGGCCGCCAGGGCCGGCGAGCATGGCAGAGGCTTTGCCGTGGTCGCGCAGGAGGTTCGTGGTCTGGCCGAGCGCTGTTCGACCTCGGCGCAGGAGATCAAGGCGCTGATCGGGCGGACTGTCGACGAGGTCGACAACGGCAATCTGCGGGCTGCGGAGGCTGGGCAGCGGGTGTCGGAGATCGTGTCGCAGGTGGAGCGTATCAGCACCCTGATTTCGGAAATTCGTCTGGCTTCCGAGGAACAGTCCCACGGGATCGAGCAGATCAACCAGGCCATCGCGCAGATCGACGAGACCACCCAGAGCAATGCGGCGCTGGTTCGTCAGTCCAGTGCTTCGACCCAGCAGTTGAACGAACAGAGCCGACGGCTGGCGGAGACGGTCTCGGTCTTCCGGCTGCGCGACGGTTCGGCCCTCGATCGGCAGGGGGCGGCCCTGGGGTCTCCCGCCGCCAGTCTGACCCGACATGGTTCGACGGAGGAGCCGCTACCGGCTTGATTCGGCGTCGCCGATTCGATCGGCGCTCGACGCAACCCGCGCCCCCTGTGATGTCGGCGCGGGCCCCGGTATGATGGCGGGTTGAAAACACCGGGCCCGTCCTGGGGCCGGTCATTGATCGCCAATGCCGCGAGCGGAATGGAATGCCGCCAGCGGCGTGGCAGTTGACTGCGCTACGCCACGCCATACCGGGCGCGAGGGGGTTGATCATTTGAGTGCCAAGAGTTCGGCCAAGAAGAGCCGTCGTTCATCGACGCAAGCGCAAGCCAGGGAGCAGGCGCGCCACGTGATCATGCGCCTGCAGGGCGTGACTCGCGAGGGCGCCGTGATTCTGCTGCTCGCCATCTGCGTTTTTCTGCTGTTGGCTCTGTTCAGCTACACACCGACGGACCCTGGCTGGTCGCACAGCGGGCCGGACCAGTCGGTCTCGAACTGGATGGGCAAGATCGGCGCCTGGTTGTCCGATGTCCTCTATTCGCTATTCGGCGCCAGCGCGCTCTGGTGGCCAGGCATGTTCGGGCTGGGCGCCTGGCGACTGATGCGTCAGGCTCAGGTCCAGATAGCCTGGGACCCGATGGCGCTGGCCGTCCATACCGGCGGGCTACTGTTGTTGCTGATGAGCACGACCACGCTGGGTGACCTGCACTTCTACAGCGCTGCCAGTGACCTCCCCAATCAGGCGGGGGGCATTCTCGGTCGTGGCATTGCCAATTCCCTGACCGCCCTGGTGGGCGTGCGGGGAACCACCCTGATTGCCATCGCGGCGTTCATGTCGGGTTTCACGCTGTTCACCGGCATGTCGTGGTTGACGGTGATGGACGAGCTCGGCAGTTCGTTGAACCGACTGTTCCACTGGACGAAGTCACGGGCCAGCGAGCGCCGCGAAGCACGCCAGAACCGACGATCCGACAAGGCCGATGCCCGCCGGGACGCGGCCGAGTCGATGGAGCGGGATCGCCCAGACGACCGGGTCGATGCGGCCGTGGCGGACGAGGACGAACCGCCGGCCAGGACATCCTGGTGGGCCAAGTGGCTGCCATGGCACAAGGCGCCCGATCTGGAGCGCTGGGACCACGACGAGTTGGAGCATGCCCGTCAGTCACGCCAGGAGCCCGGCTGGGAAAATGTCGTCGGCGCCGGCGAGGGCCTGGAACATCGCGACTCCTCGATGTGGCGCCACGATGGCCGGACCGACATCCCGTGGGACGTGCCGGCGCGAACGCCCTCCGCCAAGCGCCCCGAGGCTTCCTATACCGCCCGTCAGCAGCGCGACGAAGCGCGCGAGCCGACGTTGGGCCGTCTGCCCGCGACCGACGCCGACGCCTCAGCGCGAACGATGGCGCGTGGCGAACCGGGGCGGCCGGCAGCCTCCGATTCGGTGACGCCGGGCCGGATATCGGCAACCGACGAACCCGCCGCCACGGCCGCCGACTCCTCGGCCGCGACGGCCGCGGCCTCGCAGGCGGGTTCGGCAGCCGACTCGACCGCTTCTCCGGAAAGGATGCCCTTCCGGGCCGACGTCACACGACGGCGTATACCCGATGCCTTCCAGGCCCCGGGAGAGACGGCTTCTTCACCGAGCGGCGCTACCGGCAGTGAAGCGCCGTCGAGCGAGGCTGCGCGTGACGACCTCGACGATCGTCGCCCCGAATCGCCGGTCAACGGGGTCTCGGCCCGCGACGACGATGCGCCGGTCCAGCAGTGGGGAATTCGCGCCGAGCGCCACGATCCGGCAACGGATCGGCATCACGCCACGATATCGCGGGACGATGCGCCCGAAGAGACGGTCGAACGCGCGGGCGAACCGGAACAGCCGGCGCATCGGCGCACCGGTGTCGACTGGAGCCATATCGAGGCGGAGAGCGGCGACATGCCGGCGGACCCGACGCTTTCCTCGTCCCTGGCCGATGAGGAGCCTCGTGTCGAGGGGGCGGCGCGGCAGCGCCAGGAGCCGCGTTTCGATGTCGCCGACGAAGAGCGGCATGACGCGGCCGGCCCGGTCTTGCCGGAGCGCCAGCCGCCGGCCGCGCCAGCGCCGCCCGTCGCTCGCCCCGATCCCGCGACACCGGCCGCGCCGAGTACGATACCGAACGGTGAAGGCCCGCTGGCCACCGCGGATCAGGCCAGAGCGGCTGCCGAGGACCAGCCGACGCTATGGACCGTCGAGCATCTGCAGAGCCAGCGTCCGGTGATGGACGATCTGCCGGAGCCGAGCGGTAATCTGCCGTCGATTCGTCTGACCACGCCCGCCGACCCCGAGCAGCCGAACTACTCGCCGGAACAGCTGGAAGACATGGCCGAACTGCTCGAGATGCGGCTGCGCGAGTATGGCGTCAAGGCGGAAGTGGTGGAGACCTGGCCGGGGCCGGTCATCACCCGGTTCGAAATCCGCCCTGCGGCCGGAGTGAAGGTCTCCAAGATCAGCAACCTGGCCAAGGATCTGGCGCGCTCGCTGATGGTCAAGAGCGTGCGCGTGGTCGAGATCATCCCCGGTAAACCGACCGTCGGGATCGAGATTCCCAATCCGCATCGGGCGATGATTCGGATTCGCCAGGTACTGGACTCGGACGTCTATCAGCATGCCGAGTCGCCGGTGACGCTGGCGCTCGGGCACGACATCGGCGGCAAGCCGGTGGTCGCCAATCTCAACAAGATGCCCCACCTGCTGGTGGCGGGCACCACCGGTTCGGGCAAGTCGGTGGGGATCAACACCATGCTGGTGTCGATGCTGCTCAAGGCGACCCCGGACGAAGTCCGAATGATCATGGTCGATCCCAAGATGCTGGAGCTCTCCGTCTACGACGGTATTCCTCATCTGTTGGCCCCGGTGGTGACCGACATGAAGGAGGCGGCCAACGCACTGCGCTGGTGTGTTGCCGAGATGGAGCGACGCTACAAGCTGATGGCGGCGATGGGGGTGCGCAACATCGCCGGATTCAACGCCAAGCTCGACGAAGCCGAGAGCCATGGGGCCCAGGTTCAGGACCCGCTGTGGGAGCCGCAGCCGTGGGAGATGCACCAGCCGCCGCCGACACTGGCGAAGCTGCCTTACATCGTCGTGGTGATCGACGAGTTCGCCGACATGTTCATGATCGTCGGCAAGAAGGTCGAGGAGTTGATCGCGCGGCTGGCCCAGAAGGCGCGGGCGGCGGGCATTCACCTGATCCTGGCCACCCAGCGGCCGTCGGTCGACGTGGTGACCGGGCTGATCAAGGCCAACATCCCCACCCGCATGGCGTTCCAGGTGTCGTCCAAGATCGATTCGCGCACCATTCTCGACCAGGGCGGTGCCGAGAACCTGCTGGGGCACGGCGACATGCTCTACCTGCCGGCGGGGGCCGGCATGCCGCAGCGCGTCCACGGCGCCTTCGTCGATGACGACGAGGTGCACCGCATCGTCGAGGACTGGAAGCGCCGGGGCGAGCCCGAATACATCGAGGAGATCCTCTCCGGGGGCGTTTCCGCGGACGCTCTGGCCGGGCTCGAGGCCGAGGGTGGCGGCGATGGCGACGATGCCGAGCAGGACGCGCTCTACGACGAGGCGGTGCAGTTCGTCACCGAGACCCGTCGGGCGTCGATCTCCGCCGTGCAGCGCCGCTTCAAGATCGGCTACAACCGCGCGGCGAGACTGGTCGAGGCGATGGAGCAGGCGGGAGTCGTCTCGTCCATGGGCAACAACGGCTCCCGTGAAGTCTTGGCGCCGCCCCCCGTCGGGCACTGATTCGAGCGGCCACGAGGAATTAAACCCCGTGGCCGTTTTGCTGTCCTAGCATTCACCAGATTCATGATCGTCGATCTCGGATCGACGATTCCCGATAAGGAATGTCCATGCGCAAGATGAAGACCTTGGCCTTGGCCGGATCGCTGTTGCTGGCGCCGGTATTGATGACCCAGTCGGCACTGGCGGATCAAGCGTCCGCCGATCGGCTGACCCACCTGCTCGAGCCGCTGAAGACCTACTCCGCGGATTTCGAGCAGCAGATCCTGGATGCCTCGGGCTCCAGCCTGCAGGACACCAGCGGCCACATGTGGCTGTCCCGCCCGGGGCATTTTCGCTGGGAAGTGAACGAGCCCTACCGGCAACTGGTCGTCTCCGACGGCAACGAAGTCTCGCTCTACGACCCCGATCTCGAGCAGGTCACGATCCAGCCGCTGGACGACCGGGTCACCCACACGCCGGCACTGCTGCTCTCCGGGAGTGCTTCCGAACTCGCCGACAACTACGATGTCACGCGACAGCAGCAGGGCGCCAGCGAGACCTTCACACTGGTACCGCAGGCCAACGACACCCTGTTCGAGCAGCTCAAGCTGACTTTCTACGGCGAGCAGCTCGATGCGCTGCAGATGACCGACAGCACCGGCCAGCGCACCGCGATCGATTTCGACAACGCGCAGACCAATGTCGATATCGATCCCGCCCAGTTCCAGTTTCAGGCTCCTGAAGGTGCCGACGTGATTCGCGAGCAGTCTCCCGCCACGCCGTGACGCCAGGCTCGCCGCTCGACTCGCCCCGCCGTGGTCTCCACGCCGGGGCGAGTGCCGTTTGACGGCAGGCGACGTCTCTCAGGAGTCGCCGTCCGCCTGGCGATCCAGCTCCTCGCGCCAGGCCTGCATCTGCTGGAAACGTTTCTCCTGACCGTAGTCGCTGGGCTCGTAGAAGCGAGTCTGCGGCAGGTTCGGCGGCCAGCAGTCGTGGCGGCTGCCGGCCGGGTAGCCGTTGGGCTCGTTGTGGGCGTAGCGATAACCCTCGCCGTAACCCAGCGAAGACATCAACTCGGTAGGGGCATTGCGCAGATAGACCGGCACCTCCAGGTCGGGATGCTCGGCGACGAATGCCTTGGCCTGGCTCCAGGCCTGATCGATGCGGTTGCTCTTGGGGGCGATCGCCAGGTGGATCACCGCATGGGCAATGGCGCGCTGGCCCTCGTAGTCGCCCAGCCGCAGGTAGGCGTCCCAGGCGGCTATCACCAACGGCAGGGCGCGCGGATCGGCGTTGCCGACGTCCTCCGAAGCGATCGCGGCGAGGCGCCGGACGATGTCCAGCGGATCACCGCCGCCGCTGATGAATTGGGCGACATAGAGCAGCGCGGCATCGGGGCGCGACGAGCGAACCGACTTGTGAATGGCCGACAGCACGTCGTAATAGTGCTCCCCCTGTTTGTCGAACGCCGCCGCCTGATGCCCGATCACCTCGATCACGGCGTCGCGATCGAGGATCTCGCCGTGCTCGTCGGTCTTGACGAAGTCACAGGCGGTCTCGAGCAGGCCGAGGGCGCGGCGCGCATCCCCCGATGCCGCCCTCGCCAGAATCGACAGCGTCTCGTCGCTGGCGCGGATATTGCGCCGCCCGAGACCCAGAGTCTCGTTGTCGAGGGCGCGTTTGAGCACCGTGATCAGCTCGCTCTCGTCGAGGGCTTTCAGGACATAGACCCGGGCACGGGAGAGCAGTGCCGAGTTGACCTCGAAGGAGGGGTTTTCGGTGGTGGCGCCGATCAGCGTCAGCAGGCCGGATTCGACGTGGGGGAGCAGGGCATCCTGTTGGCTCTTGTTGAGTCGATGGATCTCGTCCAGGAAGAGAAGGGTGCGGCGATCGCGCATCTGCCCCTCGCGGGCTCGTTCCACCGCCGCCCGAATCTCCTTCACCCCCGCCATCACCGCCGACAGTTGCTCGAGCCGGGCGCCGGAGGCTTCGGCGAGAATCTCCGCCAGCGTGGTCTTGCCCACCCCGGGAGGGCCCCACAGGATCATCGAGCGTACGCTGGCGGTCTCCGCCATGCGTCGAAGCGGCTTGCCCGGACCCACCAGCGCTTGCTGGCCGATGTAGTCATCGAGGGTGCGCGGGCGCAGACGGTAGGCGAGGGGCGCGCTGTCCGGATGCGGGTCGCCTCGGGAGGCGTCGTCGGCAAATAGGTCCATGGGGCTTCCAGGCTGGCTGACGGCAGCGAAACGGTACATTTCGCTACACTGATTCAGACGTTAGGCGTAGAGCGTTTATCGGAAAAACCGCTAGGGTAGGAAATTCTAGCGTGTCGCTGGAGGCAGGCCCAACCGATCATCGACCAAGATGTCATTCGAGGCTCGTTTGCCGGTCTCCGGCCGAGGTAATCTATGGCGTACTTCGTCGGCTCCGATGGCGGCTGTCGGGATGGCGATGCCTTCGATCACTCCAGGCAACACCGGTGGCGGACCGTCGAGACGGGTTCCGGCACCAATGTCGTCGACAGGCACTACACTAGGCTGACTAGGCGACGGACGTCACTCGACACCGCGCTTCACGGACAGGAGACTCACCATGCCCATGCTGACCCAACTGCGTCAGGACCATGCCAACATGGCGCGCCTGCTGCATGTGTTGCAACTCAAGCACAAGACACTGGCCGACGGCGAGCGTCCTGACTTCCGGCTGATTCGGGAAGTCGTGGACTATATCCTCGATTACATGAACGGATTCACGATTCCCCTCGAGCGTCTCTGCAGCGATCAACTGGCGGCTAAGGCGTCCGGCATCCATGACTTGAGCACGCGTCTGGCCGAGGATTATCAGCATCTGCACGAACAGCTGATGCGTCTGTCCCAGGACCTCGACATGATCCTGATGGATGGCGTGATGCCGATGGACAGGTTCGCCGACGACCTCAAGTCCTATCTCGAAGCGCATCGGGCCTATCTGCGCGCCGAGCGGGAGGAGCTGTTCCCGCTGATTCGCGAGCATTTCGACGAGGACGATCTCGCCCGTCTCGCCGACGAGCTGCCTCCCCAGGCGGGCGCCGAGCTGGCGCGGCTGCAGGAAGCGTATCCGGAACTGTATACCGAATTTCGCGAGGCCCCTTCGCCGCTGTAGGCGTGGCGCCTCGCTTCCCTTCGCTACCCGACACCCCGGCGATCGCCACTGCGCGATCGCCGTCGCTTGCGTAGAATGGCCGCCTGGAACGAGAGGACGGGGGCAGGATGGATCGACTGCAAGCGATGCAGGTTTTCCGCGCGGTCATCGACGCCGGAAGTTTTGCCGGCGGCGCACGGCGCCTGGGCGTTTCCAATGCCATGGTCAGCAAGCAGGTTTCCCGGCTCGAGGAGATGCTGGGCGTACGGCTGCTGGTGCGAACCACGCGGCGTCTGCAGTTGACCGCCGAGGGCGAGCGCTACCTGACCACCGTCGTTCGCCTGCTCGACGAACTTCAGGAGCTGGAGGCTGGCATCGGCGAGCAGCGCGGCGAGATTCGTGGCCGGCTGCGGCTATCCGCGCCGGTGGATTTCGGGGCGCGCTCGTTGATGCCTGCGTTGCAGGCCTTCGAGGCGGCGCATCCGGCGGTGTCACTCGACCTGGTGCTCGAGGATCGCCGCGTCGATCCGCTGGCGGAGGATTTCGATCTTGTGGTGCGAATCGGCGAGCTGGAGGATTCCAGCTTGATCGCGCGGCCCTTGATGCAGATTCCGATGCACCTCTACGCGTCGCCAGGCTATCTCCAGCGCCATGGCACGCCCCGTCATCCCCAGGAGCTTCGGGATCACCGCTGTCTGCACTACACCCTGTCGAGACACGGGCTCTACTGGCCGTTCCGGGTCGACGGCGAGATCTACCGTTTCCGGCTGCAACCGGCACTCTCCTGCAACAACGGCAGGGCGCTGATCGAGGCCGCGGTACTCGGCATGGGATTGACCTTGAAACCGGCGTCCCTGGCCGCGCCGGAAGAGCGGGCCGGGCAACTGGTGCGCGTGCTCGAGGCCTTCGAGATGCCGCCGCTCGATATCCATCTCCTGTACGCCGAACGTGATTACATGCCGGCGCGCCTGCGCGCCTTGATCGAGGCCCTGCTCGGCTATTTCGGCGACGGTCAGCCCTATGATTGACGCATTGATCTTCGATTCCGGTGTCGGCGGGCTCTCCGTCAGCGAGGAGATTCGCCGGCGGATGCCGGATTGTTCGCTGGGCTATCTTTGCGACAACGCGGCGCTGCCCTACGGCACCAGGCGTGACGACTGGCTGATCGAGAGGATCGTCGCCGTCTGCGTGAGCGCGTGCGAACTGACGCGCCCCCGCGTGCTGGTGGTGGCGTGCAATACCGCCAGCACACTGGCCCTGGCGGCATTGAGGGCGCGGCTAGCGATACCGGTCATCGGCACCGTTCCGGCCATCAAGCCCGCGGCCGAAGCGTCCCGCAGCCGGACGATCGGCCTGCTCGCCACCGGCGCGACCGTCCATCGGCCATACCTGGACCGGCTGATCGCCGATCATGCATCGGATTGCCGGGTGGTGCGCGTGGCGGCTGATGCCCTGGTGATCCAGGCCGAATCCCATCTCGCGGGCAAGGCGATCGATGCCCGCACGCTCCAGATAGCCGTTGCGCCATTGAGAGCGGCGGCGGAGCTCGATGTCGTGGTGCTGGGGTGCACGCATTTTCCGTTGCTGCGTGGGCTGCTCGAACCGCTGATGCCCGACAGGCTCTGGATCGACTCCGGGGCGGCGATCGCCCGCCGACTGAGTCAGGTGCTGGGCGATACCCGGTCGGTCCCCGCGCCGCCAGGCGAGGCGAGCGAGGCGCCCAGCTGGGCCACGGCGCCCCAGGTCCCGAGTCTGGGGCCGATTCTGAGGCGTTTCGGTTACTCGTCGCCGCTGGCCCTGGAGATCACCCAGCCGGCGGTCGCCACCCCCGTTTCATGAACCATTGCGCCAATTTTGTCCGAGGATTTCTGGTTTGGTGATTTTCGATATCGATCCCTCGCGTTACGACGCTCAGCTCGAAGCCAAGCGCGAGCGCATCGAGCGTCAATTCGCTCGCTTTTCGCCACCGCCGCTGGAGGTGTTCGCCTCGCCGCCGTCCCACTACCGGATGCGCGCCGAGTTCCGTATCTGGCACGAGGGAGACGATCTGTTCTACGCGATGTTCGAGGCCGACCCGGAGGCACCGCTTCAGCGAGGTCGAGTCGCCCAGCGCGTCGTCCGTATCGACCGATTCCCGGTCGCCAGCGAGCGCATCAACGCACTGATGCCACGTCTGCTCGACGCGATTCGTGACGAGCCGCTGATGCGGCGCAAGCTGTTCCAGGTGGAGTTCCTCACGACCTTGAGCGGGGAAGCGCTGGTCACGATGATCTACCACAAGCCGCTGGGAGAGGAGTGGGAGGCACAGGCCCGCGAGCTCCAGGCCCGGCTCGGGGTGTCGCTGATCGGGCGCTCCCGCAAGCAGCTGCTGGTGCTGGATCGCGACCATGTCTGGGAGCGACTCGAGGTGGATGGCCGGGAGCTCCACTATCAACAGGTCGAGAACAGCTTCACCCAGCCCAATGCCGAGATCTGTCGTGCCATGCTGCACTGGGCCCGGGACGTCACCGCCGACAGCCAGGGGGATCTGGTCGAGCTATACTGCGGCAACGGCAATTTCACGGTAGCGCTGGCGCCCAATTTCCGGCGCGTGGTCGCCACCGAGATCTCGCGGACGTCGGTCGCCTCGGCTCAGGCCAACCTCGACGCCAACGGTATCGACAACGTGCATGTGGCGCGGATGTCGGCGGAGGAGTTCGCCCTGGCGCTGAGCGGCGAGAAGCAGGGGCGACGTGTCGCCGCCATGGCGCTCGACGAGTGCGACTTCTCGACCGTGCTGGTGGACCCGCCGAGGGCAGGTCTGGACGCCGACAGCTGCGCGCCGCTGATGCGCTATTCCCGCATTGTCTACATTTCATGCAATCCCGATACGCTGGCCACCAATCTGGAGCAGCTGACCCGTACTCATCGGGTGATTCGGATGGCGCTGTTTGACCAATTCCCGTGGACGGACCACTGTGAGTGCGGGGTGCTGCTCGAGCGCCTGCCGTCGGCATGATTCGAGGGGCGGTGCCGGCCCGGACCGGGCCATCATCGCCGCTTGTCAACCGCCGATGCGGCCAGGCAGCCCCGTCGTTGATGCATAACCGACATGCGTCATGACGAAGCTTCAATTGTGTAGGGCGCCATAGGGCGCTGACGTAAGCTTCCAGCCTATTGAATGCGGCCGCCATGTTGACGGTCGATGCCAGCCGAGGTGATAGATGCAACACGTCGCGATCGAGGGAAAAACGGAATTTCTGGAGCAGTTGCAGGAAAAACTGTCCAAGCGGCTCCCCGAGGACAAGGTCAAGCGGATCACGGCGTTCGCCGAGGATCTCTACGCCACCGCGCCTTTCGAAGAGGCTGCGGACCGGCAGCTCGATGATGTCTATGGCGCGACCCTGGCGGCCTGGCATTTCATGCGCACCTTCGATCCCGATGAAGCCAAGGTGCGCGTCTTCAATCCCAGCTTCGAATCGCACGGCTGGCAGTCGCCCCACACGGTGGTCGCCGTGCTGCATCGCGACATGCCGTTTCTGGTCGACTCGGTGCGCATGGAGCTCAACCGCCGCGGTCTCACGCTGCACGCGATTCACAATGCGGTGCTGGCGGTCGATCGCGATGCGCGCCACCACGCCACGCGAATTACCGGCACCCGGGCCAAGCAGGCCCCGGAGGCGCGCGAGTCGATCATCCTGATCGAGGTGGATCGTCATACCGACAGCGAGACACTGTCCGATCTCGAGCAGGGCTTGCGCGACGTGCTGCTGGACGTGCGGACGGCGGTCGCCGATTTCGATCCGATGTGCGACAAGGTCCGTGAGGTCATCGACGCGCTGGACGCCCACAAGCCGAGCGGTATCACCGCGGCGGATCAGAAGGAGACGGTGGCCTTCCTCAAATGGCTGCTCGACGAGCACTTCACGTTCCTCGGCTATGTCGAGAGCCGCTTCGTCGGCACGGGCAAGAAAGCGCGCAGCGAGCGGATCGATGGCAGCGAGCTCGGCGTGCTCAAGCTGGACCAGCCGCGCTACCGGGAGCCGGTGCGATTCGAGCCGGACGAAGGGACGGCGCTGCTGCACTTCGCCAAGAGCGCCTACCATGCGCGCGTGCATCGTCCGACCTATCCCGACTACATCGCCATCACACGCTACGACGCCAAGGGCAAGGCGGTGGGCGAGTGGCGCTTCTTCGGGCTGTTCACGTCGCTGGTCTACAACGAATCGCCGCGCACCGTACCGATCCTGCGCCGCAAGGTCCAGGCGGTCATCGACGCGGCCGGGGTCAACCCTAAAGGGCACAACGGCAAGCTGCTGCTGCAGGTGCTGGAAGTTCACCCCCGCGACGATCTGTTCCAGAGTTCCACCGAGGAGCTGAGCCGGACCGCGTTCGGCATTCTCAACATCCGTGAGCGCCGGCGGGTGCGTCTTTTCATTCGCGAGGACCGGGCTGGTCAGTTCTACTCCTGCCTGGTGTTCGTGCCGCGGGATATCTTTTCGACGGACCTGCGTCTGCGCATCCAGAAACTGCTGTGCGAGGAGCTCGACGCGACCTTCGCCGACTTCAATCCCTATCTCTCGGAGTCGATCCTGGCGCGCATCCAGTTCACGCTGCGTTTCAACGGCGACAAGCCCGTCGATTTCGACAGTCGTGCGCTGGAGAAGAAGGTCATCAACCTGGCCCGCAACTGGCGCGAGGAGCTGCACGGCGCGTTGATCGAGGCGCTGGGCGAGGAGGCTGGCAACCGTCAGGCCCAGGCCTTCCGCGACGCCTTCCCCAGCAGCTACCGCGACGACTTCTCGGCACGCACCGCCGCCAACGACATCCGTCATCTCGAGGCACTCGATGAGGGTGCCCCGATCGGGGTCAGTCTCTATCACCTGGCGGAGAGCGCCGCCGGCAGCGTCAATCTCAAGCTCTACCATCAGGATACGCCGATCCCGCTCTCCGACATGCTGCCGGTGCTCGAGAATCTGGGGCTGCGCGTCATCAGCGAGCGGCCCTACCGTATCGCCAGCGGCCAGCAGACCTACTGGATTCACGATTTCACCTTCGAGTATCGCGGCGCGGGCGATGTCGACCTGGGCGACATGCGCGACAACTTCATCGACGCCTTCTCCAGGATCTGGGTCGGTGATGCGGAGAACGATACCTACAACCGGTTGATCATCGGTGCCGATCTGGAGTGGCGCCAGGTCGCCGTGCTGCGCGCCTACGCGCGCTACATGAAGCAGCTGCGGATCGGGCTTTCGCAGGCCTACATCGCCAACACGCTGGCGGCCCATGCCGACATCACCCGAGGGCTCTCGCGGCTGTTCACGCTGCGCTTCTCCCCCGAGCTCGAGTCTCGTGAAGCGCAGTGCCAGAGCTGCATCGACGAACTCAACGCCATGCTCGATCAGGTCGCCAGCCTCAACGACGATCTGTTGCTGCGCCGCTACGTCGACCTGATCCTGGCGACCGTGCGTACCAATTTCTTCCAGCCACGCGAAGATGGCAGCGCCAAGGAGTACATCTCGTTCAAGCTGGAGCCGAGCAAGGTGCCCGGCATGCCCAAGCCGCGGCCGATGTTCGAGGTCTTCGTCTATTCGCCGAGGATGGAGGGTGTCCATCTGCGCGGTGGCAAGGTGGCACGGGGCGGCCTGCGCTGGTCGGACCGCAACGAGGATTTCCGCACCGAGATCCTGGGGCTGATGAAGGCGCAGCAGGTCAAGAACTCGGTCATCGTCCCGGTCGGCGCCAAGGGTGGCTTCATCTGCAAGCGCATGCCGGAAAACGCCGATCGCGACGCGATCCAGGCCGAAGGGGTCGAGTGTTACCGGATCCTGATCCGCGGCCTGCTGGACATCACCGACAATCTCGACGGCACCACGGTCGTCCCGCCGCGCACCGTGGTACGCCACGATCCGGACGACCCCTACCTGGTGGTGGCGGCGGACAAGGGCACGGCGACCTTCTCCGACTACGCCAACGCGATCTCGATCGAGTACGACTTCTGGCTGCGTGACGCCTTCGCTTCCGGTGGCGCCCAGGGCTACGACCACAAGGGAATGGCGATCACCGCTCGCGGCGCCTGGGAGTCGGTCAAGCGTCACTTCCGGGAGATGGGCCTGAATACCCAGAAGGAGACTTTCAGCGTACTCGGCATCGGCGACATGGCCGGCGATGTCTTCGGCAACGGCATGCTGCTGTCGGACAAGATCCTGCTGGTGGGCGCTTTCAACCACCGGCACATCTTCGTCGACCCGAATCCCGACGCCGCCAAGTCCTTCGCCGAGCGCAAGCGCCTGTTTGCGCAGCCGCGCTCGAGCTGGTCGGACTACGACGAGAAGCTGATCTCCGAAGGCGGCGGCGTCTTCTCCCGCGATGCCAAGTCGATCGCCATCTCGGCGCCGATGAAGAAGGTCTTCGGCATCAAGACGGACAAGCTGTCGCCCAACGACCTGATCAACGCGATGCTCAAATCCAAGGTCGATCTGATCTGGAACGGCGGCATCGGCACCTACGTCAAGGCCGCCAGCGAGAGCCACGCCGATGTCGGCGACAAGGCCAACGACGGTCTGCGCATCGATGGCCGCGAGCTCAACTGCCGTGTGGTCGGTGAGGGCGGCAACCTGGGGCTGACCCAGCGTGGTCGGATGGAGGCTGCGGAGAAGGGGATTCGCGTCAACACCGACTTCATCGATAACGCCGGCGGCGTCAACTGCTCGGATCACGAGGTCAATATCAAGATTCTGCTGGACGGTATCGTCCAGCGTGGCGACATGACCGAGAAGCAGCGCAACCAGTTGCTGGTCGAGATGACGCAGGAGGTGGGTGAACTGGTCGTGCGGGACAACTATCGCCAGACCCAGGCGCTGTCGCTCTCCGAGCTGCAATCGAAGGAGGGGCTGGGGCCGTACCGCCGGTTCATCAACGAGCTGGAGGCGGCCGGCAGTCTCGACCGGGAGCTCGAGTTCCTGCCGAGCGACGAGCAGTTGATCGAGCGCAGCAACAACGACGGCGGGCTCACGCTGCCGGAGTTGAGCGTGCTGATCTCCTACGCCAAGAGCACGCTCAAGAGCGATCTGATCGCGACGGAGCTGCCCTCCGACTTGCCGTTGCAGCAGCACGTGACGAGAGCGTTCCCCGAGACGCTGGCGGAACGCTATCCGGAGGACCTTTACCAGCACCGCCTCAAGCGCGAGATCGTGGCGACCCAGATCGCCAACGATCTGGTCGACCACATGGGCATCACCTTCGTGCGCCAGTTGCGCGACTCCACCGGCGCATCGCGGGTCGAGATCGCCCAGGCCTATGTCATCGCCCGCGACAGTTTCGGCTTGAACCAGCTGTGGGAGCAGATCGAGGCGCTGGATTATCGTGTCGACAGCCAGACCCAGTACGCCATGATGCTCGACCTGATGCGGCTGTTGCGTCGGGCGACACGCTGGTTCCTGCGTCACCGGGGCTCGCTCGGCGTCAAGGAGTGCGTCGAGCAGTATGCTCCTCAGCTGGCACAGCTGCAGGAAGATATCGGCAACCGTCTCAGTGGCGACGAGCGTGAAGCCTGGAGCCAGCGCCGGGATGCGCTGGTCAAGGCGAAGGTGCCTGAAGGTCTGGCATCGATCGTCGCCGCCGCTTCCAGCCTCTATGCCGGACTGGGGATCATCCAGGCGGCGCGGACCAGTGGCGAGAAGATCCAGCGGGTCGCGGAGACCTACTACACGATCGGCCAACGGCTGGAGCTGCCGCGGATGATGCAGCAGATCAACAGCTTGGAAGTGCGGGACAGCTGGCAGGCTCAGGCGCGGGAAACGTTCCGCGACGACCTCGATCGCCAGCAGTTGGCGCTGACGGTCAAGGTACTGGGCATGTCGGATGCCCCGCGCGAGATCGAACCCCGGGTCGAGCACTGGCAGGAGTTGCACTCGCCACTGTTCGATCGCTGGAATGCCCTGTTGGTAGAGATCGACTCGGGCTCCCAGATCAGCTTTCCGCTGGTCGCCGTGGCCATCCGGGAACTGGTCGACCTTGCCGAGAGCGAAAGCGAGGGCTAAGGTGGCCTGCAGGCCGGGCGGCAGCCATGCCGCCCGGCATCGCTGCACTGCCTCGTCGGGCATCAGGTCGGCGAGGCAGTGCAGCGGCTATTCAGCACGGAGGCGCTCTCCCAGGCCCTTTAAGGTGCCTCGGGGAGCGTCTCTGTTATGCTTCGGCTCCGATTCGGTCGCAGAGTGCAGAGAGAGGCCCCATGAAGTATCGCGCGTTTTCCACCCTTATCTTGGCCGTCGGTGTCGCCACCGCGCTGCCCGCCATGGCGCAGAGCGAAGCGCTCAAGCAGGCACAGGCCGCAGCCGCCAAGGTCGACCTGACCAGCTTCTTCAAGTCCAGCTCCGATGCCCGCAGCCAGAGCTTCTTCTTCGGTGGCGTGCAGCAGCACCCGTTCACCGTCGACAAGGCCGGACGCTACCGCTTCACCAGTTCGACCCTGCCGGGCGAATCCCAGGACTACCGCATCAAGGCCACGCTGATCGACGCCAACGGCAACGTCCTGGCCAAGAGCAGCGGGCTTGGCAACACCGGGGGTCTGGAGATGGAGCAGCGGCTCGAGCCGGGCAACTACACGCTGCAGGTCTCGGGGCAGAAGTTCGGCAGCACCAAGACCGGCGGTAACAGCTTCAACATCCAGGTCGATGCGCTGGACGCCAGTGGCAAGGTGATCACCGCCGACCAGGGCGGGGTCGACAACGGTGGTGGCATCATGTTCGGTGGTCCCGGCAGCAGCGGCCGCACCACCGCCTTCGTCGACGACAAGGACGATGTGGCGACGCTCAGCGCGCCGGGACGTGAAGCGGCCGGTGCGGTTGCCGGTGGCGCGGCCGCGGGCAACGGCGAGGCCGCCCCCAAGGGCCCCGACTTCGGCACTGCCAATACCGGCTCGGCGGCCAAGCCGGCGACGGCCGGGCAGGCCAGCGCGCCGACCGGTGCCTCCGCCCGCGAGCGTCAGCAGGCGCCGCTGCCGAGCAGCTTCGACGAGATCGTCTCCGACATCAAAGTGCTGCAGCAGGGCGAAGTGCTCACCTTCGATGTTGCCCAGGCCGGTACGGTCTCCGTCACCAGCTCGACCTTCCCCGGTCACGAAGGCAGCTTCCGCCTCCAGGCCAAGGTGCTCGACGCCGATGGTCGCACGGTGGCCAGTGACGAGGGCTCGCTGGCCGATGGCAACTTCGATATCAAGACCGAGCTCCAGCCCGGTCGCTATCGGGTCTGGGTCAAGGGCCAGCGGTTCGGCTCGGCGATGAACTCGGTCAACAACTACACCCTGCGCGTACAGCAGCTCGATTCACGGTAACCCACGCCTCTTCGCGGCACGACACCCGGCGCCTCGGCGCCGGGTTCGTCGTTCATGGACAGGGAAACCTCTCCACGGCGTGCGAGTCGTCCGCCGCGAGTTCGTCCCGAGACGCCAAGGTGGGATATACTCCTCCGCCGTCACGGATTCCCTTTGTTACCGACGAGACTTCCCATGTACGCCCTCGTTCGTTCGCTGTTGTTTCGGCTGGAGCCGGAAACCGCACACCGCCTGACGCTGACCGCGCTGGATAGTGTCCATCGTGCCCGTCTGTCCGGCCTGCTGGGCGATACCTACGTCGCTTCCACGGCCGTCGACGTGATGGGGCTGACTTTCCCCAATCGGGTGGGTTTGGCTGCCGGGCTGGACAAAAACGCCGATCATCTCGATGCCCTCGGCGCGCTGGGTTTTGGCTTCGTCGAGGTCGGCACCGTCACGCCCAAGCCTCAGCTGGGGAATCCCAAGCCGCGCCTGTTCCGGCTGACCGGGCCGCAAGCGATCATCAATCGAATGGGATTCAACAACGCCGGGGTCGATCACCTGGTCGCCAATGTCCGCCGCAGTCGCTACAACGGGGTCATCGGCATCAACATCGGCAAGAACCTGACCACGCCGGTCGAGCGGGCGGTGGACGATTACGTGACGTGCCTGCGCAAGGCGCATGAGGCGGCGCACTACATCACGGTGAATATCTCCTCGCCCAACACGCCGGGGCTGCGCAGCCTGCAGTTCGGTGACCACCTCGATACGCTGCTGAGCGCCTTGAAGGCCGAGGTGACCAGGCTCGACGCCGAGCACGGGCGCCGCGTACCGCTGGCGGTCAAGATCGCCCCGGACATGACACTGGACGAGATGGCGCTGGTGGCCAACACCCTGCAGGCCAACGACATCGATGGCGTGATCGCGACCAATACCACCGTGTCGCGCGAGCACGTGACCGGCATGCCCCACGCTCACGAGGCTGGCGGTCTCTCGGGCGCGCCGCTGTTCGCCAGTTCCACGGCAGTGGTCCGGGAGTTGAGACGACTGTTGCCGAGCATCCCGATCATTGGCGCAGGCGGGATCGACAGCGGGGTTCGCGCGAGCGAGAAGTGCCAGGCTGGCGCCGACCTGGTGCAACTTTACACGGGCTTCATCTATCGCGGGCCCGAACTGATCGGTGAGTGCGTGAGAGCGACGCAGCCCGAGGGGCGAGTTCGCCAATGACGCCATGAGCGGCGATAGCCGGGGTAGGGCTCGAAACCGATGGACCCATAAAAAGGCCCACCAGTGGCGGGCCTTGAGATACCGAAATGGCACCAACTTGCGTAACGACTATGTCATGACCGTAGGATTCTTGTGGATACCCGAGACGCCTGTCATACCGGCCCATTGGTCTCCGCGACCCTCACGCCAACCACTCATCCAGTTTTCGCGCAGATTCACATCCTGGCTCGGACATTCGTCGCGTGAGCGACCGACGACCCCCGCCTTGTAGCCGTGGAGAAATGCCCGCTGGTTGCGATCACGTTTCTGTCGTTTCATCGTGTAGTAGCCTCTTGTCAGAACAAGTGCATCTTCTGAGGAAAACTACAGCCAGTCGGGCGGCATCGAGCCAAATCCGACCGACTGCCCGCGAAAACGTCCGGACAGGCAAACCGCATGCGTTGTTTCGTAGCTACGACTGTTAGCTTTAGTCGAAATGAGAAACGATGTCGATAGGCGTTTTGTCATAAAAGCCTCTCTTCACTGCATTCACAGGAATATGACCGCTCCATAACGGTCGGATGACGCCGCCATGAAAGACGATAACTCCCTGTTAAGCCTTCATATCACCTGCCCCTGGGGGATCGAAGCCCTGCTGGCCGAAGAGGTCGTCGAACTGGGCGGCGAGATACAAAAAACTACTGTCGCCGGCCTCCATGCGCTGGCCGATCGAGCGACGGCGTATCGGATCTGTCTCTGGTCGCGATTGGCGAATCGGGTGATCCTGACGCTGGGGCGAGAGACGAATTGCGAAGCGCCGGCGTCGATCGTCGAAGCGGTCAGGGGCCTGCCCTGGGCGCGGGTGCTCAAACCGGGGCAGACGCTGGCGGTGGATTTCCACGGCCAGTCTCCCGCCATCCGGCATACGCGCTTCGGCGCACAGGTGGTCAAGGACGGCGTGGTCGACGCGCTGCGCGCGGCAGGCTGGGAACGCCCGGACATCGCTCCGCGCGACGCGGACGTCAGGCTGTTCGCGCATCTCCACAAGGGGCAACTGCTGGTCGGCATCGACCTGGTGGGAGCGAGCCTGCACCAGCGGGGTTATCGTCGTGACTCGGGCCATGCGCCGCTCAAGGAGAATCTCGCCGCGGCGCTGCTGATGCGAGCCGACTGGCCGGCGCGGGCCCGGCGTGGCGAGCCGCTCGTCGATCCGATGTGCGGTGCCGGTACGCTGCTGATCGAAGCGGCGATGATGGCGGCCGACATGGCGCCACAACTGAATCGGGAACGGTTTGCCTTTGAGATCCTGGCCGACTTCGATGCTGAAGCCTGGCATGTCCTGCAGCGGGAGGCACAGGCTCGCGCCAACGTCGGTCGGCGCCGGGCCCGATCGAGCCTGTTCGGCCTGGATCAGAGCCCACAGGCGATCAGCGCGGCGAGGAGCAACGCCATGCGTGCCGGCATCCCCGCCTTGATCACGCTGGCTGGCGGCTCGGTGAAGGCGCTCGAATGCCCGGCCGAAATCCGGGCGGAGGAGGGCAGGACCGGGCTGGTAATGACCAACCCGCCCTACGGCGAGCGGCTGGGCGAACTGCCCGAGTTGGTCGCGCTCTACAGCGATCTCGGTGAACGGATGCGTCGCCAGTTCCCGGGCTGGCAACTGGCACTGTTCACGGGCAACCCGGACCTGGGGCATCGGCTCGGGCTGCGGGCACACAAGCAGTACGCGTTCAAGAACGGTCCGCTCGACTGCAAGCTGCTGCTGATCGATATCGCCGCCCCGGGGGCTCCGGTCGGGGAGCGTGAACCGGCGCGTTCGGCGCCGCGGGAGAGCGTGCTGAGCGAGGGGGCGCAGATGTTCGCCAACCGTTTGCAGAAGAATCGCAAGCGGCTTAACAAGTGGCTGAAGCAGTCCGGGGAGTCCTGCTATCGACTCTACGATGCCGACATGCCGGAGTATGCGCTGGCTATCGACGTCTACGGGCATCAGGTCCATGTCCAGGAGTACGCGGCACCCAAATCGATCGATCCGGGCAAGGCGCAGCGCCGCCTGATGGATGCATTGAGCGCGATTCCGGTTGCCCTGGACGTTCGGCCCGAGCAGATCCACTACAAGCAGCGCGAGCGTCAGAGCGGCAAGGCGCAGTATCGCAAGCAGGGCGACAGCGGCGACCGGTTCGTGGTCACGGAGGGCAGAGCCAAGCTGTGGGTGAACCTCAAGGACTACCTCGATACCGGCCTGTTTCTGGATCACCGACCGGTACGCCGTCTCCTGGCCGAGAAGGCGGGCGGCAAGCGCTTCCTGAACCTGTTCTGCTACACCGGCACGGCGACGGTGCAGGCCGCGTTGGGTGGCGCCGGCGACAGCGTCAGCGTTGACCTGTCGAACACCTACCTGGAGTGGGCGAAGGACAATTTTCTCTTGAACAAGCTCGATCCCGGCCGGCATCGGGTCGTGCGCGACGACTGCCTGCGCTGGCTGGAGACGGCGGGCGGGGAGTTCGATCTGATCTTCATGGATCCGCCGACCTTCTCCAACTCCAAGCGGATGGAGGGCACGTTGGACATCCAGCGCGACCATGCCCGCCTGATCGAGTTGGCCATGGCGCGCCTGGCCCCGGCGGGAGAGCTGATCTTCTCCAACAATCAGCAGCGTTTCAGCCTGGATGCCTCATTGGCGTCGCGCTATCGGGTCGAGGAGATCACCGCTCAGACCTATGACCCGGACTTCACCCGGCGGGCCAACCTGCATCACTGTTTCCGTATCCGCCACGCGGGCTGACACGTCGGACTGGTGTTCAGTCAAGTAGCGACAGCTGGGCCACGGCCTGCCGTCCTTCGGGGGTATCGTCCTCGGCCTCCAGCACCTTGCGATAACCGCGCGCCGTCTGTATGTGCGAGAGGTCGTCGAGCCACATCATGGCCTGATCGTAGCTGTCGGCGACGGCATGCTTGAGGCCGCCGTACTGGGTACCGATCTGGCCCCAGGCGCGACTGTAGATCCAGTCGCCAAACATGTCCTGGTGCAGATGGACCAGGACGTAGTCATGCTCACTTTCCCAACGGACGATCACGCGGACTCCTGCTGCTTGGTGCTCATCGCTTGTTCATCGCGAATGGCCGGCCTAATATGGCTGCGCCGAGCGTCGCGGCTCAACAATCCCGCGACGCGCCCGACGTCAGGCGCCATTGTAAAGCAAGCCCCGTAGAAATCGACGCCGGTGTCGATGCGCAAGGCGCGAATCGCGATGCTGTCTGGTCCCCCTGACGCCGGGCTCGAACGAAACGAGAGGGTAGTCATGCGCATCCTGGTGGACGAGAACATTCCGCTGGCGGAGGAATTCTTCGGCGAGTTGGGAGAGGTCACGCGCCAGCCTGGCCGCGAGATGACCGCGGCCACTCTTCGTGGCCACGACGTCTTGGTGGTCCGTTCGATCACGCAGGTGGATCAAGCGCTCCTGGAGGGCGCGGACAAGCTGAAGTTCGTTGGCACCTGCACGATCGGCACCGATCACATCGATACCAGCCTGCTGGCCGAGCGCAATATCGGTTTTGCCAGCGCCCCGGGCAGCAACGCCGAATCCGTTGTCGACTACGTGCTCTCGAGTCTGCTGCTGCTGTCCGAGGAGGACGGGTTCTCGCTTTCCGGCAAGACCGTCGGAATCGTCGGTGCCGGCAACGTCGGCGGTCGCCTGGCGGCGCGGCTGGACAATCTGGACGTCGACTGTCTGATCTGCGATCCGCCGCGTGCCGAGGCCGAAGGGCGGGAGGATTTTGTCGATCTGGACACGATGATCGAGCGGGCTGACATCATCTGCCTGCACACGCCGTTGGTGGCCGCCGGCGAGCATGCCACCCATCACCTCATGGATCGTCGACGCATCGACGCTCTCGGGCCGGGCACGGTGCTGGTCAATGCCGGGCGTGGCGACTGCCTCGATGGCGACGCCCTGCGCGAGCGTCTCGAGAGTCAAGGCGATCTGCGCACGGTCCTCGACGTGTGGGAACACGAGCCTGCCGTCGACGAGGCGCTGTTCGAGCTGGTCGATATCGGGACGCCTCACATCGCCGGCTACAGCGTCGACGGCAAGATGCTGGGCACCGAGATGATCTATCAGGCCGTGATGCGACACTTCGGCCTGCCGGCGCGCAAGAAGCTCGGCCAGCTCAAGCCCGATCCCTGGTTGCGCAAGATCGTCCTGCACAGCTGGACGCCGCCGCTGGAGGCGCTGTCGCTCTGCGCCCGGGCCTGCTACGACGTGCGCCGGGACATGCTGGCGTTCGATCGTTACCGTCGGCGACTGGGCATGGCGGCGGGATTCGACGCCTACCGGCGCGAATATCCCCCCCGTCGCGAATTCCAGACGCTGCGGGTCGAACTGAAGAAGAACAAGGGCGGCCTGCGCGACGCCCTGGAGGGCTTCGGCTTCAGCGTCAAGCTCGGCAAGTAGCCGGGCCCGGAGAGCGCCGCCACTCGTGGACTCAGCTCAGGCGGTGCTCCCCGCTTCCTCATCTGTCGCTGTCCTCACGCTTGGCCATCCGGTGGCCATCCTCGCTGGCGCCCAGTTTCCAGTAGCTCGAAATGTACATCGCTCGCTTGTCCACCCCGCGATCGTCGATCAGGTGGCGACGCAGCTTGCGCATGGCGGAAAACTCGCAGGCGACCCAGATTCCCGGTACGCCCGGAAGCCAGTCGAACTCGCGCAGGGCCGCGACGAGACGGTCGCTGTCGCTGCCGGGGTGCGGGTTGATCAGCCAGTTGATCCGCATGCCGCGGGGCAGGTCGAACCACTGGATATCCGCTTCGCTGGTCACTTCGATAATGGCGTACCCACTGGCCTCCGGGGGCAGACGCTCCAGGTTGGCACCGATCGCCGGCAGCGACGTCATGTCGCCGACCAGCAGATACCAGTCGGCTTCTTCCGGCAGGCGTTTCACGGATCCCGGGCCACCGATCAGAATCGTGTCGCCCGGTTGCGCCGCTGCCGCCCAGGTCGCGGCCGGGCCGCCATCCTCGTGCAGTACGACGTCAACGTCGATCTCGTCGGGACGCTGGCGGCGAACGGTGTAGGTGCGCAGCACGGTGCGGGGCTTGCCTTGGTCATCTTCGCCGTCAGGCACCATCAGTTTGACATAGGCGCTCTCCTGATCGTCGGGAAATTCGGTCATCCCTTCTCCACCGAACGTCAGCCGTAGCATGTGGGGCGTGATGAGTTGGCGATTCAGGACGGTGTAATGTCTGGGGGCGGGTTTGGGCATCGGGACTCTCGTTACCTCAGGTTGGCGATCATCAACCGCGACAGGCGCAGAAACGCCTCCAGATCCGTCCGCGTCATCCCGCTCGAGAGCTGCTCGTGGGCCTCGCGTTCGCAGGCATCGATACGTGCCAGCAAATCCCGGCCGTGGCCGGTCAACGACAGCATCTGGCTGCGACGATCATCCGGATGAGGTGCCTTGACGACGATATCCGCATCGAGCAGGTCACGAAGCAGCCGGGTGATCTGGGCCTTGTCGCGCTGGGTACGATGCGCGATGTCCTGCGCGGTGCAGGGCATCTGGCCGCGGATCGCCTTGAGCGTGCGGATGTGCGAAACGGTGAGGTCCAGACCGGCGTCGGTATAGGCCCGGCGCAGCGCCCGCTTGTAGGCATGCATGAGCTGATGCAGGGATTCACCGACCGTCGTCTCGGACATGTCGCGCCTAATTGGTTGATAGTGTCAACCAATTAGGCGCTTGGCGTCGGCGAATGTCAACCATTCGCATTGGCGCTGGGGTGGAAGCTGGCCGCGCCCATCAAGGGCGCGGCCTTCCAGCGGCGGGGAGGTGGCGAATTACAGCTCGACGGCGCGGCCGATGAACTGAATCGGTCCGGTCGGGCGGTCGAGCGGGGACCCGGAATCGTCCTCGAGAGTCAGTTCGAAGAGCTGGTTGTCCTCGAGTGGCGGGAGGTCGTCCAGCGACAGCTGCTTGGTCTCGCCGGGCTCGACCAGGCCCAGCGAGACGGGACCGCTCCAGTCGTCCGCCTTGGTCCAGAACTCCAGCGCCTTGCCGGGCGGCACCTCGAAAGTGCCGATCGGCTTCAGGCTGATCCGTTGCGGTGAGCTTGCCTGCACGATCCAGCCGGCTTGCGTATGTTGAGGCGTCATCAATACGACCAGATAGCGAGAGGAGGGCGTCTGCCCGGGGCCGAGTGCCAGCATGGCGGCGAGGCCGATGGCGACGACAATGCTGGCGAGACTCACGCCTCGCCACAGGGTCAGGTCATGCCACAGTCGATTCAGCAGCCCGCCCGGACGCGTGGCGCGCTCTTCCGCCGACGATCGAGAAGTCTCCCGATCATCGAGCGTGCGGGAGATGCGCTGCCACAGCCGGCTTGACGGCGCGATCGGCTCGACCATTGCCGTATAGGGCTGGAGGCGTCTCTCCCAAGCCCATATCGCCTCCTGCAATTTCGTGTCCTCCTGCAGGCGACGCTCGACATCGAGACGCTGTTCGGCGCTCAGCGTACCAAGCACGTACTCGCCTGCCAGATCGTCGGTCTCCTCCGGGCCGGGCGGAGGCGACGACGCCGAACGATCGCTCATGACAGGCACTCGCGCAGTGCAGCCAGGCTGCGTTTGATCCAGGCCTTGACGGTGCCGAGAGGGCGATCCATGCGTGTGGCGATCTCCGGGTGGCTGAAGCCGTCGACATAGGCGTGAAACAGGCAGTTACGCCGCTCGGGCGCCAGTTGCGCCAGGCAGCGATCCAGATCCCCGTGACCCAGCCAGTCGAAATGATCCTGCATGTCCGTCTCCACTTCGTGAGCGCGCTCGGCGTCGAGCCTGTCGGCAGTTTCGTCGTCCACGGTCACTTCCCGGTGCCGGGTTCTGACATGGTTGAGCGCCAGGTGGCGCGCGACGCTGAAGATCCAGGTCTTGCCTGATCCACGAGTGGCATCGAAGGTGTGCGCCTTGTTCCAGATATTGACGAAGGCGTCGTGAATGATGTCTTCAGCGATACCGCGATCGCCGACGATGCGTACGACCACACCCAGCAGGCGCGACCCTTCCTGTGCATAGAGCTGCTGCAGCGCTTGGCGCTCTCCCCTGGCGCAAGCCTCGAGCAGGGCGCCATGATCGGCTGCCGACGGATTGAACGCTGCTACGTCGTCTGTCACACGAACTTCCTTGAAGCGCACCCCGCTGGGGCTAAGACATCTCATACTACGCAACACGGGCTCGTCATGGCGAGCCCGTGCTGGTCTGCAATGACCCGCCGTCGTGATCAGCGGGCGCTGCCGGTCATCCGCGTTGTCGGATCAGCTGGCTTTCCAGAACAGGTAGTCCGCCTGATACTCGACCACCTCTTCGTCGCCGACGTTGTCCGCGCTGCAGGCCATATCCGGCGCTACGCCACCCTGGGTATTCAGGCGCTGTACGTAGGTGACGCCGGACATGTGGCCATCACCCTCTGCCGGGTTGGCTTCCACCAACTGGAAGGGGATGTTGCCATCGCCGCCGGGGGCCGTGGCGAGCTGGGTACCGGTGATCTTGGAGCCGTCGCTGGATTCCCAGGTCGCCGGCGGGCCGTAGTAGCTGCCGACCTGGTTACCGTCCGCATCGTTGAGCTTGGCATCCGGACCCTTGAACACCCACTCGTGGGCGCCATCCTTCATCTCGCACGCGTAAGTGATCTCGCCGACGCCCACCGTCTCCATGGCAATCTCGTTGCCATCCGGGACCTGCACGTCCGCCGGGACGTCGTTGGCATGCGCCGCGAGGCTGAAACCACCCAGCAGGGCGGCGGTCAGGGTAACGCTGGCTAGTTGTCGAGTTTTCATTGGCGTCTCTCCGAGCGTGAATAGGTCAGGACTTCATGTCCTGCACTGGGGATACACGTGGCTAGGAGAGACGGATGCAGCCGGGCTCGATTTTTTTCGCGAATGGCGCGACATGGGCTCGAGCCTTGCCGAGGAGTTACAGGGCCGGCTTCAGCGAGTGCTGGCCCAGATAGCGACAGCACAGCGGATAGAGCGCCACCGCCAGCGCGATACCGACCAGCGGCGGCGCCCATGGCGAGAACCAGGCGCCCAGGGTTGCCAACGCATAGGCGCCGAGCCCGGGAAGATGAAACGCCGGCAATACGGCCGCGTCGAGTCTGGGGTAGTGGCCACGACGCAGGAAGAGGTAATCGGCGATGATCACTCCCCCCAGTGGTGGGATGCAGGTACCCAGCGCGATCAGGAAGGGCACCAGTAGCGCATCCATCCCGGCCAGCGCCAGCAGCGTGCCGATCGCCGCGCCGCCAAGCGTCACCCAGCCGCGCTGGCGGGTGCGCAGCAGGTTGCAGCCGGCGGCGGCAAAGTTGTAGATGGTGTTGTCCTGCGTGGTCCACAGGTTGAGGAACAGCATGGCCAAGCCGACGGTGGTCAGGCCTTGCAGGATCAGTACCTCGACCACATCCGGCTGCTGGTAGACAAGAGCACCCACGGCGCCGATCAGCACCATCAGGCCATTACCGATGAAGAACGCCAACAGGGTCGCCGTGACCGCCTGGCGTGGTGTACGCGCGAAACGGCTCCAGTTGCTGGCCTGCGTTGCGCCGGATACGAAGGTGCCGAAGATGATGGTGATACCGGCTGCCCAGCCCAGCTCTGAACTGGGAGCGATGGCGGTCAGGCCGCTCCAGCCGCCGCCATCGCGCCAGGCGATGATCATGCTGATGGCGATCAGCAGCGCCATCGCCGGCACCGCCACGTTGGATAGCAGCGCCAGGCCACGGTAGCCGATGAAGGCGGTGAGACAGAAGCCGATACCGAACAGCACCATCAACGGAGCCGCCCAGCCTGGTGCGAGCCCCAATGTCGATACCAGCACGTTGGCGATGGTCGCCACGCCCCAGGCGTACCAGCCGACCTGGGTGACGCCGAGCAGCAGATCGGACAGCGCGCTGCCGCGCTCGCCCAAGGCGAATCGTGACATCAGCGCTGTGCTGAGCCCGGAGTGGGCGGCGATGCCGGCGATTGCCGCGGCATAGATGCCCAGCAGCAGATTGCCCACCACGATCAACGCCAACAGCTCGGTGAACGAGAAGGCGGCGCCGATCTGGCCGCCAGCGAACATGGTTGCGGTGAAGAAGGTGAAACCCAGCAACAGTAGCGCCAGCGATGCGAAGGGTTTGCGTGCGTCGCCAGGCACTTCGCTCAGCGGATAGTCATTGTCGGCTTGGGGCAGGGCCATGGGTCGATCCTCACTAGGGCGGTCGGGACTGACCAAGCAAGCTGTATGCCGCGCCGCGGAAAAGGGTTATCCATCCACGTTCTCCACGAATCGACGGCCTGGCCTGGGCGCCAGGTCTGCACGCCTGTGGTGCAGAACAAGCCGGATCGAGTCGTCGGTTTGCCGAAAGGGGACTACGAGAGGGGACCCGGCTCGGGTGGCTATCCGGATAAGCCAACGCCCCGCACAGGGCGGGGCGTTGGAGGGGGCTGGCAGCATCTCGGGCATCGCCGAACGGATGTCACTCCCGGTAGGCGGATTCCTTCAGCGCCCGGATTCGATCATCCAATGGCGGGTGGCTGGCGAACAGTTTCTCCATGATCTTGCGGGTCTGCCCGGTAGTGATGGCGAAGGCCGTCAACGAATCGGGCATCTGGTCCGGCTGGCTGGTCTCGGATTTCAATCTGGCCAGGGCGTTGATCATGGCGCCACTGCCGGCATATTTGGCGCCGGCGGCATCGGCACGATACTCCCGGAAGCGCGAGAACCAGGCGACGATGATCGACGCCACCAGGCCGAATACGATCTCGGCGACGATAACGACGGCAAAATAACCCATGAAGCCCAGGCCGCCGCCGTTGTCGCGTCCGCGCAGGAAACTGTCGACGACCTGGGCGACCACCCGCGCGAAGAACATCACGAAGGTGTTCAGCACCCCCTGGATCAGTGCCAGCGTGACCATGTCACCGTTGGCGACGTGGCCGATCTCATGCGCCAGCACCGCACGAATTTCCTCGGGGCGCATGCGCTCGAGCAGCCCCTGGGAAACCGCTACCAGAGCGTCGTTCTTGTTCCAGCCGGTGGCGAAGGCGTTGGACTGCTGGGCCGGGAAGATCGCCACTTCCGGCATCTTGATATTGGCCTGCTGCGCCAGTTCACGCACCGTGTCCAGCAGCCACTGCTCGGTGGAATTGGCGGGCTGATCGATCACCTTGGCCTTGGTGCTCATCTTCGCCATCCATTTGGAGATGAACAGCGATACCAGCGATCCGGCCATGCCGAACACGAAGCAGAAGATCAGCAGGCTGTTCATGTTCAGCCCGTTGGCGTTGAGATAGGGCTCGACGCCCAGTAGTCGCAACGTGATGCTGGCGACGAGAATCACCGCCAGGTTGGTTGCCAGGAACAGGATGATTCGCATCATCGGTCTTTACCCTCAGTCGTGGAAAGCGTGGCCGGCGTCATGTCGTGCGCCGGCTTATGATTAGTTCGTTGTTCGTTAATACCTGGTAATCAGGCGGTTATGAACCGTTAGATACGACTTTCGTGAATAGGTTTCAAGAGGGGGCGTGGCCGCGCGTCGAAATGCGCGGCCCTGTCATGTGGCGGTGACTGGCCACCGCCACGGATCACTGGCGATAACGTGAGAGGAAGCGGGCGAAGCGGTCGATGGCGTCGCCGAGCTGATCGGCCCAGGGCAGGGTCACGATGCGCACGTGATCCGGCGTCGGCCAGTTGAAGGCCGTACCCTGAACCAGCAGGATACGCTCCTGCAGCAGCAGGTCGAGCACCATCTGGGCATCGTCATGAATGGGATAGACCTCCGGGTCGAGCCGCGGAAAGGCGTAGAGCGCCCCCATCGGTTTGACACAGGAGACCCCGGGGATCGCGTTGAGCTTTTCATGCACGACGTTGCGCTGAGCCAGAAGTCGCCCGCCGGGCAGGATCAGGTCGTTGATCGACTGGTAGCCACCGAGGCCGGTCTGGATCGCGTGCTGCGCCGGCACGTTGGCGCACAGTCGCATCGAGGCGAGCATGGTGAGGCCCTGGATGAAGTCCTCGGCGTTCTGCTTCCCCAGCCCGCCGGACAGGATCATCCAGCCGGAACGGAAGCCGGCGCAGCGGTAGCTCTTGGAGAGCCCGTTCATGGTCACGACCAGTTGGTCGTCCTCGGCCAGGGCGCCGGTGGAGACATGCTCGACGCCGTCGTAGAGGATCTTGTCGTAGATCTCGTCGGAGAAGACGACGAGGCCGTGCTGGCGGGCGACCGCCAGGATCTCCTTGACCACCGTCGGCGGGTAGACCGCACCGGTCGGGTTGTTGGGGTTGATCAGCACGATCGCGCGCGTCCGCGCCGTGATCTTGTCGCGGATATCGGCGATATCCGGTGACCAGCCGGCGTTCTCGTCGCACAGATAGTGAACCGGATGGCCGCCGGAGAGATTCGCCGCGGCGGTCCACAGCGGATAATCCGGCGCGGGAATCAGCACCTCGTCGCCATCGTTGAGCAGCGCCTGCATCGCCATCACGATCAGCTCGGAAACCCCATTGCCGATGAACACATCCTCGATGCCCACGCCCGGGATTCCTTTGCGCTGGCACTCCTGCATGATCGCCTTGCGCGCCGAATAGAGCCCCTTCGAGTCGCAGTAACCCTGGGCCGTCGGCAGATTGCGCATCACGTCCTGGAGAATCTCCTCGGGGGCTTCGAAACCGAAGGGCGCGGGATTGCCGATATTGAGCTTGAGAATGCGATGGCCTTCGTCCTCGAGGCGCTTGGCATGATCGAGAACGGGCCCACGAATGTCGTAGCAGACATTGTCGAGCTTGTGCGATTTCCGAATGGGGCTGTTCATTGAAGTTCCGTAAGCTGCACAGCCTAAAACGTCAGGCGGGTTGAAGAGGGCGGGAAGTGGCTATTCCCCGGTGGGCTGTGTCACCGATTCCCAGCATAACGCCGCGCTGGCGCGGCGCAAGAGGCAGAAACGGAAGGATTTTCGGTGCATCTGTATGGTGGGGTCAGTGCTCGGCGGCGTCGATATCTTCCTCGACGGGATCGGGAATATCCGCTGGCAGCTCCAGGGTCAACCGGCCGAGCTTGCCGTCGCGCAGTTCATGCAGCAGTACCTCGGCGCCACGGTGGAGGTTGATCACCCCTCCGGCCTTCAGGCCGCCGCGTTTGCGCGCGATCTCGTTCATGATCGCGTGACCGTCGAAGCCCGCCCTGGCCTGGAAGTCGACCAGCCTGGGACCGTCGGCATCGACGCTATCGGTCTCGGTCGGCGCCACGTAGACGGGTAGCTCGCCGAGCCGGTAGCGCTCGCGCAGGGCATCGGGATAGCGCTTGGCCAGTTCGGCGGCACAGACGATGGCGACATCGACGTACTCGATCGCGGTATCGCGGATGGCACCGCTGGCCGCCAGCCGGTAGGCACTGGCCTGATCCTCGATCTTCGGCCACAGCACGCCGGGGGTGTCGATCAGCGAGACGCGTCCGTCGATGCGGATCTTCTGCTGGCGCTTGGTCACGGCCGGCTCGTTACCGGTCTTGGCGATCTTGCGCCCGGCGAGGCCGTTGATCAGCGTCGACTTGCCTACGTTGGGAATGCCCATCACCATCACGCGCACATCGCGGTCGGCGCGTACCTGGCCAGCCAGTTCATGGCACAGCGCCGGGATCTGCTTGAGTTCACGCGCCTGGGTCGTGGTGACGGCAATCGCGCGGCTGTCCGGCTGAGCGTCGAAGTGCGCGATCCACGCCTGGGTGGCCTCGGGGTCGGCCAGGTCGGCACGCGAGAGAATTTTCAGTACGGGTTTATGCTCGGTCAGCTCTGCCAGCATCGGGTTGCCGCTGGAGTAGGGCAGGCGGGCATCGAGCACCTCGATCACCACATCGATCTCCGGCAGCGCCTCGGTGATCTGGCGCCGCGCCTTGTTCATGTGTCCGGGATACCAGCCGAGCATGATCTTCTCCTGCCTGTTCTTCGAATCGTGCCGCGCCCAACGGCAAGCGGGCGGACATTCTAGCAGGATGCTGAGGTGGTGTGCTGGAGGCCCGTATTGGGTGGTCTGCTGCTTCAAGCTGCTGACGCGTGGGGCATCCGTGGGCCAAGGCGCCCCATTGCTTCATCCCGTTCCAGGCCCCTGCAGCCTCGGATCGGCTCTTGGAGTCGATCCACTTCACATAGCTCCCATGAGCATGGCGTAATCCCGGAGCCTCATCTGCTTGGCAACGAAGGCCAGACTGCCATGGGCCGTCAGCGACCAGCAGGCAATGGTGTGGCGAGTCTGGCAGGGCCGGCGGCGTGCGGCATGAACTCTGGCAAGCGCACTCAACTGACGGATCGTCCCCAGTGAGCCGCCTTTTCGACGATGGCATCGATTTCGGCGCGGACGCGGGCCGACGGACGCTCCATCGAGGTATCGCCAAGCGCCTGCAGTGCGGCCACGCGGGGATCTTCGTCCGTCACCACGGCTCGGTAGACACCCGTGGCCTCGAGGCGCCCGAGGATCTCGGCCTGCATCAGCAGGATCGCGTCCAGCTTTTCGTCGGTTGTGGCCATGTGGTCAGCCCTTGCGGAGTGTTGGAACGCCGACTGTAGACCACTGACGGCATGGCCAGCTATTGCACACAAGTCGACCCGCGGAGGGTCACGACGACGTCTCGGGGGAGCACACCACGACAGTTCACATTGCTGACGACTCCAGTCGGACGCGACCAATGGCCAGAATCCACATGACCAGGAGTCCGGCTCGAGCGGGCTGGTGGAGGTACCTGAGACTATGGTTTACGAGTAAGCCGGTGGGCCGTTGGTTACGGTGATCAGGGAATGTCTTTGAACAGCGAAGCGAGGTGACGAATGCGTGGTTTCCTATTGATTTCGGGCTTGGCCCTGGCGGGTCTGTGCGGACTGGCTCAAGCGGCGCAGTCGTGCGACGACGCCGCTACGCAGCAAGAGATGAACGCCTGTGCGGGCGACGAGTACCAAGCCGCGGATAAGGCGCTGAATACCACCTATGCCGATATCATGGGCCGGCTCGATGGAGACGCCAAGGAGCGCCTGAGAGCCGCCCAGCGAGCCTGGATCGGGTTTCGCGACGCCGAATGTGAATTTGTCAGTGCGCCGACGTCCGGGGGCAGCATCAACGGGATGGTGAAGGCAGGCTGCCTTGAAGAGCTGACACGGCAGCGCACGGAGACACTGGAGAGCTATTCGGATTGCGAGGAGGGCGATGTCAGTTGCCCAGTGCCTAGGCAATGAAGGGACGATTCCTGTCGCCACTTCTGATTTCCGTGTCCCGGGGCCAGAGGCGATTCACTTTAGGTATTGGCGAGCTAGCGCCGCAGCCAGCCTCCGCGATATCGAGGGGTGGCGGGACAAGACTGGGGCAAGCCGAGCGCCAAGGTATGTTTTGTTACGCTCAAAGCCTGAAAAGAGGTGTGAGGACAAAGCCCATAACCATGGGCTTTGTCGCTACTTCATGCTGGATGGGCCAACAGGCCCTAGCATTCCAGCAGGGTGCCCGCCCGCTCGAATAGGTCGTTCGGTGTGCTATTCGCCGGCGTGGAAGGTGATCGCTACCGAGTTGATGCAATAACGCTGGCCGGTCGTTTCCGCCGGGCCGTCCGGAAAGACGTGACCCAGGTGAGCGTCGCAACGTCGGCAGGTCACCTCGATCCGGCGCATGCCATGGCTGTCGTCCTGATGCTCTTCGACCGAGGCGGCTGCCAGGGGCCGGTCGAAACTCGGCCAGCCACAATGCGCCTCGAACTTGTGCTCGTTCTCGAACAGCGGCGCACCACAGCAGACGCAGTGGTAGATACCCTGAACCGCCTCGACCTGGTAGTCGCCGGTAAATGGACGCTCGGTGCCCTTCTCGCGGGTAACGTGGTACTGCTCGGGGGTGAGCTTTTCACGCCATTCGGCTTCCGTCTTCTGTACCTTACCCATAGCCAGTTCTCCTTATCGCTTCGACTCGCTCACTGCATTACAGGCCATTTGCCATGCCCTGACCAGTCCCGATTAGGCTATGGCGAAAATCGGTGAAATCAATCGCTTGACACCTCAAAATCGTCTCAGTAACATACGCGCCACTTCGACGGAGCCGAGACATCACGTCCCATTCGTCTAGTGGTCTAGGACACCGCCCTTTCACGGCGGTAACAGGGGTTCGAACCCCCTATGGGACGCCACTTGGTTCAGCGAAGTCGTGTAGGTAGAAGGTTACGGTGCGGGAATAGCTCAGTGGTAGAGCATCGCCTTGCCAAGGCGAGGGTCGGGAGTTCGAATCTCCTTTCCCGCTCCAATTTTGCGGTACTGGAAGCGTAAGAGAGGGTCGTGAGCCGGAGCGCCGGTCCGATCGATCTCCTTTCCCGCTCCAACTTTAGGTAGTATCGGAACAGCTCTGCTGCTCCATTGCGTCCCATTCGTCTAGTGGTCCAGGACACCGCCCTTTCACGGCGGTAACAGGGGTTCGAACCCCCTATGGGACGCCACTTCGATGATCACTCGATCATCTCGTCGGACCCAGGTCTCGACATCATTCAGCGGGAATAGCTCAGTGGTAGAGCATCGCCTTGCCAAGGCGAGGGTCGGGAGTTCGAATCTCCTTTCCCGCTCCAGTTTAGTAGTTGTTGAAGTGTGGTCGAGGGTCGTGAGCCGGAACGCCGGTCCGATCGATCTCCTTTCCCGCTCCAATTTCGTGGTACTTGAAGCGTGGTCGAGGGTCGTGAGCTGGAACGCCAGCCCGGTCGATCTCCTTTACCGCTCCGGTTTAGTAGTTGTTGAAGCGTGGTCGAGGGTCGTGAGCCGGAACGCCGGTCCGCTGGAACGCCAGCCCGACGGAACGCCGCCCGGTCGATCTCCTTTCCCGCTCCCGTTTTATCGTTTCCGAAGCGCATCGATACCTCTCTCTCCGCATCGGCTGATGTGTCGAGATGCTGGCCGTTTGTTGCCATCTTCCTCGGCCTGGCGGTATCGCGCCGGGCGTGTCTTCCCGCTATGCATCGCGTGCCACGATCCCGCTCTCGCCGACGCCGGCTGGCTTCCCGACTACGCTGACACGGTAGCGTCGGTGACGCCGACGATAGTGGTGCACGTGATGGCGATGGAGTTTGTTCGTCTGCTAAAGATTGATTTTCCATCGATCGGCCCCCATATGTGGCGGCACTTCTTCTTCCATGTAATCGACAGGAATCCCTGATGGCAGAACCGGCACTGTCCATCCGCGGGCTGACCAAAGTCTACGGTAATGGATTCGAAGCCCTCAAAGGCATCGACCTCGATGTCGAGCAGGGCGATTTTTTCGCGCTGCTCGGCCCCAACGGCGCGGGCAAGTCCACCACGCTCGGTATCGTCTGTTCGCTGGTCCAGAAAACGGCGGGGCAGGTTAAGATCTTCGGTATCGATATCGACCGCGACTTCGCCAAGGCGAAGTATGCGCTCGGCGTGGTACCGCAGGAGTTCAACTTCAGTCAGTTCGAGAAGGTCGAGGACATCGTCCTCACCCAGGCGGGCTACTACGGCATGCCGATGAAGGAGGCCAAGCCGCGCTGCGAGCGCCTGCTCAAGGACCTCGGCCTTTGGGACAAGCGCAACGGCGCCGCGCGCATGCTCTCCGGCGGCATGAAGCGACGGCTGATGATCGCGCGTGCCCTGATCCACCGCCCGCGCCTGCTGATCCTCGACGAGCCCACCGCCGGGGTCGATATCGAACTGCGTCGCAGCATGTGGGAGTACATGCGCCGGATCAACGCGGAGGAGGGCACCTCGATCATCCTGACCACCCACTATCTCGAGGAAGCCGAGAGTCTGTGCCGCAATATCGCCATCATCAATCGGGGCGAGATCATCAAGAATACCTCGATGCGTGGTCTGCTGACCGAGCTGGACACCGAAACCTTCCTGCTCGATCTGGCCGAGCCGCTGGAGGCCGCCCCGCAGGTGGAGGGCTTCGAGGTCGAGCGGGTCGACTCGCACCAGCTGTCGCTTTCCGTGCGCAAGGGCACCGATCTCAACGATGCCTTCCAGCAATTGACTCGCCAGGGCGTGCGCGTGCTCTCCATGCGTAACCGAGCCAATCGTCTGGAAGAGCTGTTCGTCTCGATGACCTCGCAGCCGGATGCCGGTAGCGGCATCGACAGCGCCACCTCGACACCGGCCAAGGAGACGGCATCTTGAATACCCGGCAACTGCTGATTTCGCTCTGGACCATGGTGGTGAAAGAGGTGCGCCGCTTCGTGCGGATCTGGCCCCAGACCCTGGTGCCGCCCTCCATCACCATGACGATGTACTTCATCATCTTCGGCAATCTGATCGGTTCACGCGTGGGTGAGATGCACGGCATCTCCTACATGTCCTACATCGTGCCCGGTCTGATCATGATGTCGGTGATCACCAACAGCTACTCCAACGTGGCCTCATCGTTCTTCTCCAACAAGTTCCAGCGCAGCGTGGAGGAGATGATGGTCTCGCCGATGCCCAACTGGGTCATTCTGGCCGGCTTCGTCATCGGCGGCGCCGCACGCGGGCTGGGCGTCGGGCTGATCGTGACGGTGGTCTCGCTGTTCTTCACCCATCTCGATCTGCACCATCCGTTCCTGACCCTGATGGTGGTGGTGATGACCGCCTTGCTGTTTTCGATCGGCGGCTTCATCAATGCGCTGCTGGCCAAGAAGTTCGACGATATCTCGATCATTCCGATCTTCGTGCTGACGCCGCTGACCTACCTGGGGGGCGTGTTCTACTCGATCGACCTGCTGCCGGAATTCTGGCAGAAGGTAACCATGATCAACCCGATCCTCTACATGGTTAACGCCTTCCGCTATGGCATTCTCGGCATCTCCGACATTCCGGTGAGCGGGGCGCTGATCGCCATCGCCGCCTTCATCGTCGCCTTCTGGTGCCTGGCGCTGTGGATGCTCAACCGAGGCAAGGGGATTCGTTCATGACCACACCGCGCCCGGATACCCTCGCTGATGCGCCGCTGGGTCGCGAATCCGCTTACCCCGAGCGCTACGACGCCGGCTTGCTGTTCCCCATCGAGCGTGCCGCCAATCGGGCCCCGCTGGGAATCGAGGCGGCGTCACTGCCGTTCGTCGGCGGTGACGAGTGGTGGGCCTTCGAGCTCTCCTGGCTCGACCCGCGCGGCAAGCCGGTGGTCGCGGTGGCGCGTTTCCGGCTGCCGGCGGATTCGCCCTGTCTGATCGAATCCAAATCCTGGAAGCTCTATCTCAACGGCTTCAACCAGACGACGTTCGCCGACCGTGACGCGGTGATCGAACTGCTGCAGCGGGACTTGAGTGCCGCGGCCGGCGCCCCGGTCACGGTCGAGCTGTTCGGTGTCGATGATCCCGCGCTCGCACCGGCGCCGCTGCCGGGTGATGACATCGACGAACTCGATGTCGCTATCGATCGCTACACGCCGGCCCCCGAGCTGCTCGCCTGCGATGAGGGCGATATCGTCGAAGAGACGCTGCACTCGCATCTACTCAAGTCCAACTGCCCGGTCACCGGGCAGCCGGACTGGGGGAGTGTGCTGATCGCCTATCGCGGGCCGCGACTCGATCGAGCCGCGCTGCTGCGCTACATCGTCTCCTATCGACAGCATCAGGATTTTCACGAGCACTGCGTCGAGCATATCTTCGTCGACCTGATGGCACGCTGCCGCCCCGAGCGGCTGCTGGTGATGGCGCGCTACGTGCGCCGCGGTGGGCTCGATATCAACCCCTGGCGGGCCACGCCGGGTTGGACGCCGGAGCTGCCCCCACGCCTGCTGCGGCAGTAGCGCTTTTGACGTAGAGTCGAGCGATCCCTTGCGTATTACCCCCGATCTCTCAGAGGAGTCAGACATGGATGCCATGACGCTACTGCATCAGCGTCGTTCGATGGGCAAGCTGGCCGGTCCGGCGCCCACCGCCGAGCAGCTCGACGCCATCTACCGTGCGGCACTGCGGGCGCCGGATCACAAGGAAATGACCCCGTACCGCTTCATCGAGATCAGCGGTGAAGGGCTCGATCGGCTGGGTGAACTGTTCGCCCGCTCCGATTATCAGGCCAACCCGCATATCGATGACGGCAACCTCGACGCCGCCCGCAAGAAACCCAAGCGGGCGCCGATGATCATCGCGGTGATCGCACGCATCACACCGGACCTGCCCAAGGTGCCACCGGTAGAACAGCTCATCTCCGCGGGTTGCGCCGCGCATGCCATGCTCTACGCGGCTTTCGCGCAAGGGCTGGGGGCCATGTGGCGCACCGGTACCTATGCCCATGACAAGAGCGTGTGGCGCGGTCTCGGACTGGGTGAGCACGAGGAGCTGATCGGCTATCTCTACCTTGGCCAGGTTGGCGGGCGCTATCCTGAGGCGCCATCGCGCGATCCGGAGGCGTATCTGGAGCGATGGCGCTGACACTGGGCTTTCCGTGCTGGAGAGATCGTAAAAGGTCGTCGGAAAAGGAAAAACGGCTTGCGATCACGGGTTTAGCTCGTTACTATGTGCGCCGTTCTGAACGCAGCGGCAACGCCGCTACGGGCGGGGCGACAATGCGGAGGGGTGTCCGAGTGGTCGAAGGAGCACGCCTGGAAAGTGTGTAAGTCGAAAGGCTTCGAGGGTTCGAATCCCTCCCCCTCCGCCACGAATTCTGAATCAGCCGGCTCGAGAAGCCGGCTTTTTCATATCTGGAATTAGGCATTGGTTAGGGGGAGTGGATGAGAACCCTCCGGTTCGCACCGAGGCGCTCGCGGTTCTGGTGTTCGAGCGCCGACAAACGGCCTCGCGAAGCGAGCCGATAATCCCTCCCCCTCCGCCACGAATTGAAAAGAACCGGCTCTCAGTGGCCGGTTTTTTCATGCCTGGAATTAGGCATTGGTTAGGGGGAGTGGATGAGAACCCTCCGGTTCGCACCGAGGCGCTCGCGGTTCTGGTGTTCGAGCGCCGACAAACGGCCTCGCGAAGCGAGCCGATAATCCCTCCCCCTCCGCCACGAATTGAAAAGAACCGGCTCTCAGTGGCCGGTTTTTTCATGCCTGGAATTAGGCATTGGTTAGGGGGAGTGGATGAGAACCCTCCGGTTCGCACCGAGGCGCTCGCGGTTCTGGTGTTCGAGCGCCGACAAACGGCCTCGCGAAGCGAGCCGATAATCCCTCCCCCTCCGCCACGAATTCTGAATCAGCCGGCTCGAGAAGCCGGCTTTTTCATGCCTGGAATTAGGCATTGGTTAGGGGGGAGTGGATGAGAACCCTCCGGTTCGCACCGAGGCGCTCGCGGTTCTGGTGTTCGAGCGCCGACAAACGGCAGCAATCCTTCCTCCGCCACGAATTCTGAATCAACCGTGTCGGCAGCCGGCGTTTTCCTGTGCCGGAATAGGACGCAGGGGGAAGTAAAATCCGAGCATTCTACGGTGTCGTCGAGCCCCGTCACGATCCAAAGACGGTATGATAAAAGTGTCGAGGAGAGGCCAAGCGGGGATCGGGATGAAAACCATCGGTGTACTGGGCGGCATGAGCTGGGAGTCCACCCAGAGTTACTACCGCATGCTCAACGAAGGCGTGCGAGCGCGCCTCGGCGGATATCACTCGGCCAGGATCGCGATGGTGAGCGTCGACTTTGCCGAGATCGAGGCGCTGCAGCAGAGTGGCGATTGGGACGAGGCCGGGGAGAAGTTGGCGTTGGCGGCCCGTCAGGTCGAGACCGCCGGCGCGGAGTGCCTGTTGCTGGCAACCAATACCATGCACAAGGTGGCCGACGCGATCGAGTCGGCGCTAAGCGTCCCCTTTCTCCACATTGCCGATGGCACCGGATCACGATTGCGTGCCGATGGCGTCGAGCAGGTCGGTTTGCTGGGGACGCGCTTCACGATGGAGCAGGAGTTCTATCGAGGCCGGCTGCTCGACGAGCATGGCATCTCCTGCCTGGTACCGTCCCAGGAAGATCGGGACAGCGTTCATCGCATCATCTTCGAGGAGTTGGTCCAGGGTGTCATCACCGAGCCGTCGCGGCAGGCGTATCGGGATATCGTCACCAGGCTCCAGCAGCAGGGTGCGCAGGCCGTGATTCTGGGGTGCACGGAAATCGCCTTGCTACTTCGGCCGCAGGATTGCGACCTGCCGCTCTACGACACGACCGCGCTGCATGTCGACATGGGGCTTGCATTTGCCCTGGGTGAGTAGCCGGTCGCTAGCGCAATCTCCCCCGGATTGACGAGACAATTCAGCCTGATGAAGTGTGCCCGCCGATCGATAATGGCGCCGGGGACTATCCCCTGCGTACTTGCCCGGCCTTCGGGCCGGGGCTTTTTCGATGCCCATCCGCTAACGCCGCTTCTTGTCCGCCTTTCCCGTCCGTGATGTTCTTTTCCATAAAGCCTGCCGGTGGTAAATGCCCGATCCGGGAATGCCCGCATGGCTGTGAACGCCGCGGCGACTGATATTCAGGTTGGCGCCGCGGGGGCCGATCGAGAGCGTCGGGCCCTGGCTGTCGAGCCGGATCCGCAGGCCTGGTGCCAGCCGCAGCATGCGGCGGAAACGAAGTCCCATGGGAGATCTCCTGGAAATCTGTTCATGGTTGACTGCGATCGGCGGCATTCGTTCGGCGGGTCTGCCGCGCTCGCCACAGCGGGCTGCCGGGGACGACCAGCGCCAGCAGGATGCAGGCGGCCGCGGGGGAGAGTACATCGAGAATCGAGTCCGGCGACCAGTGGTGAACCAGTCCATAGAAGTAGCCGACCGCATTGGGTCCTCCACCGGCATATTCGTGCTGGGCGATCTCGCGCCCGAGAAACACCGCGACGATCAGCGAACCGCCTACCCAGCGACCGACCAACGGCCATAGCAGGCATTGAAAGGCGACAGCGATGATGGCGTGTTCGAGATGGCTGGTGTTCATGTCGACCTCGTGGGCAAGCGGTTGGCATCAGCATAGTTGCCCACGAGGTGCATGGTGGCGCGTCAGTCCCTGCGCGGCTGCCTGACCCGACTGGCGCCCGGGGTAACATGGCGACAGGCGGGCAGGACCCGCTCGCGCAGATAGCGCTGGTTGGCGGCGCAGACGCTGAGGCCGTCGCCACCATAGTGCTCCAGGCAGATCACGCCGCGAAAGCCGGCTTCCACGGCGAGCTTCATCGCCTGGCGATAGTTGATCAGGCCGCTCTCCATCGGTGCGGGGAAGGCGACGTAATGGTCTCGCTCGGTGTCCTCGTCGCGCATGTAGTTCTTGGCATGCCAGAAATTCGACCACGGCAGCACCTTGCGCATGGCCTCGAGCCAAGGCTCCACCGGCCGGTGCAGCCGGATCAGGTTGCCGATATCCGGATTCAATCCCACCGAGGCCAGGCCGATCTCCTCGACCATGGCCACCGCCGAGTCGGCACTGCCGAGATAGGTATCCTCGTACATCTCCAGCGACAGCACGATACCGAGTTCGGCAGCGTGCTGGCCGAGTTCGCGGATCCGCGTCACCGCCTTTTGCCACTGTGCCCGATCGTCGGGGTCGTCGCGGTGACCCGCCACGGTCCAGAACCAAAGCTGTCGCTGCTGGGCCTCGGTCAATGGCCGATGCAGGCCGATCGAGACAGTGCCGATGCCGAGCCTGGCGGCGGCCTCCAGCGAGCGATGGCTGTAGGCGAGATGGTCGTCGCCATGGCGTTCGTCGATCACGCTCGAGCGCACCACCGAGATCGAGCCGGGTTTCAGGCGCGCCGACTTGATCACGCTGGCGAGCGCGTCCAGCTGGTCGCGCTGCATGTCGCCGGGGCGAAAGCAGTTGTCGGAGAGATCGACGTGGTCGAAACCGGCTTCGGCGATCTCCTGAAACAGCGGGTGCCACTGTTCGGCGCTGGCCGCCTGCAGTGGCGAGCCATCCGGCAGGCGGTTGGAGAACGGCAGCATGGCGGCGGCGATGGGCCAGTCGGCAAGGTCGTTGGTCATATGGGGGTCTCGATAGTGGCGTGGGTCGATGTCATGGCGTCGGCGAAGAACAGCTCATCCTGGGTCTGGCGCAGCTTCCACAACCATGAGCTTTCGTCGATCGCGACATCGCGCAGACGAATGGGCTCGCCGGCGCGGACCGGGCGCATCAATACCCGGTTGGCGGCGAGATAGTAGGGCAGCGGCGCGTCGTCGCCGAGCGGGCTGGCCGGCACCAGCGCCGACGATACGTGGTCGATGCTGTGGTGGTGGCCGTGAGCGGTGAGCGTAGTGCCTTCGGTCAGGTTGGATCCGGCAACGGCGATCAGGTCGACATGGGGTCGCGGCTGGCCGACGCTGCTGGGAACGCCGCGGCGCACCATCTCCAGCAGGGTAGTGGCGGCTTCCAACCCGAGCAGGTGGCGAGGCAGCGGCAGCATCGCACTGTCGCCGCGCCGGCTGACCAGGTGGCCTTTCTCGGCCAGCATCTGCCAACTGGTGCGATCATGGCCGCGCACGACCACGAACACGCCGCCGGCAAGGCTGAACTCGTCCGGCCGCCGCAGGCAGTGGAACACCTCCAGCGCCGGTGTCCGCGTCAACAGGCCCCCGTCGGCGATCGGCACGAACAGTTCGGCGATCTCGCCGAGACGGGCGATGGGGTAGTGCAGTGAGGGACGGTCCGGCATCACGCCGGTCGCATTGGCGACGATCGCCATCTCGCACAGGTCCGGCACCGCGTGCTGCGGCAATGCGCCGGCCAGACGAGCGCGATCCGCCAGCCACTGACGGTGACCCTCGCTGTCCAGGCCTTCGGGCAGGTCCCAGCGCTCCCCAAAGCCGCGGACGTCGATGCGTTTGCCGTTGCTGGTCAGGGTTTCCGTCGAGGGGTCGAAGACGAAGTCGTATTCGCTCGACTTGCCAGCGGCGAGGATCTCCAGCCCCACCGTCTCGGCCCAACTGACCAGGCCGATCGCCAGCGCCGGCTGGTCGCCATCCACCGGGCTGATCACGCAGCCGCGCTTGCGAGCCATGGCCGCCAGGCCGGGGCCGACCACGCTGTCGACTTCCTTGGTGACCAGGGCCACATGATGGCCGGCTTCCAGCGCGAGCGCGGCATGGCGGGCGCCGGCTTCGGGGTGACCGGTGGCCTCGATGACGACGTCCAGGGGAAGTTCGATCACCGCCTCCAGTCGGTCGCCGACGATCCAGTCGCCTCGGTCCCAGGCACGGCTGGCTTCTGCCGGCGTCCGACAGTGCCGGATTCGGCCCGGTTCGATACCGGCGTCGACCAGCGCCTTGGCCGCAAGCGCCGGGTCCAGGTCGATCACCACGCGCGCCTCCATGGCTTCCAGATGCCGGGAATGGAGGATGAAGCTGCGGCCGAAGCCACCCGAGCCGATCACGCAGCAGCGAATCGGGGCGTCACCATCGAGATAGTGGGAGAGGTGCATCGCTGTTTCCTTGTCTCAGGGGCGGGAGTCGGGCGTCGCCGGCTTCGAGGCCTGCGGTTTCTGACGCTGCAGCCGTCGCCGCCAGCCTCTCAGCCCCAGCATGCGGGAGAACAGCGGCCACACCAGCATCAGTAGCCCGAGTCCCATGATCGTGCTGACCAGCGAGTTGGACCAGAAGATGGTCAACGAGCCGTCGGACATCACCATCGACTGACGGAAGGCTTCCTCGGCGCGATGACCGAGCACCATGGTCAGCACCAGCGGCGCGACCGGGTAGTCGAGCTTCTTGAACAGATAGCCGAGCAGGGCGAAGAACAGCAGCAGCCAGAAGTCGAAGGTGGAGTTGGCGACCTGGTAAACGCCGGTGAAGATGACCGCGACAATGACCGGGCCGATGATGGCGAACGGCACCCGCAGGATCGAGGCGTAGAGCGGCACCGTCGCCAGTACCAGGATGACCGCGACCACGTTGCCCAGATACATGCTGGCGATCAGGCCCCAGACGAAATCCGGACGGGTGATGAACAGCATCGGCCCGGGCGTCAGCCCCCAGATCATCAATCCGCCCATCATCACCGCCGCCGTCGCCGAACCCGGCACCCCGAGTGCCAGCATCGGCAGCAGCGCGGAGGTGCCGGCAGAATGGTCCGCCGCTTCCGGTGAGACGATACCGTTGGGCTCGCCCTTGCCGAAGCGCTCGGGGTGCCGGGAGAAGCGCTTGGCGATGCCGTGGCTCATGAACGAGGCAGCGGTCGGCCCGGCGGGCGTGATGCCCATCCAGATCCCGATCAGGATACTGCGGACCAGCGACGCCCAGTAACGCGGCAGCTCGGCCATGGTGCGCAGGATGTCCCGGACCCGAATGCGGCTCTTGATACCGTTGAAGCTCAGGCCCTCTTCGGTGGTGACCATGAGTTCGGCGATCCCGAACAGCCCCATGACCGCGACCAGGAAGCTGATGCCCTTGACCAGATCAGGAATGCCGAAGGTCAGGCGCAGGCCGCCGGAAACGCTATCCATCCCCACCGTGGCGAAGGCCAGTCCCAGCATCATCGAGACCAGTGTCTTCGAGGGCGCGCTGGAACTCATGCCGATGAAGCTGCAGAACGCCAGGAAGTAGACCGCGAAGTACTCCGGCGAGGAGAACTTCAGGCCGAACTGGGCCACCGAGCTGGCCAGCAGCGTGATCATGACCACGCCGGCGAGCGCACCGAGACCGGCGGACATGAAGGCCAGGGTCAGCGCACGGGTCGCTTCGCCATTGCGTGCCATCGGGTAGCCATCGAAGGTCGTGGCGACCGACGAGGGTTCTCCCGGGATATTGAACAGAATCGAGGTGGTGGAGCCGCCGAACAGCGCCCCCCAGTACATGCAGCTCAGCAGAATGATGGCCGACACCGGATCCATGGTGAAAGTCAGCGGCAGCAGCAACGACACGCCGTTGGGGGCGCCCAGTCCTGGCAGCACGCCGACCAGCATGCCCAGCATCACGCCGATCACCATGATCAGCAGATGATTCCAGGTCAGGATGGTGGCGAAGCCATCCATCAGCAGCGATAGGTTGTTCATGGTGCGATCCCCTGAAACGGGCGCTTAGTAGATGCCGAACGCATGCTCCAGGGGGCCTTTCAATAGCGGCACCTGGAATACGAGTTCGAACAGCAGGTAGAAGCAGACGCTGATGGCCACGCCGCTGACCAGCGATTTCCACCAGGCGTAATGGCCCTGGAGACGCATGGCGAACAGCACGTACAGCGTGGTCCCTACATAGAGCCCCAGCAGTAGCGAGATCACGGCGAAGCCGAGGATCGGCAGCACGAACCGGGCGAGAGACTTGAGCCTGGCGGCATCCAGGAATGTTTCGTCCTTGTGGCGATGCCCGACGATCGTTCGCAGCAGATTGACGACGCTGCCGGCAACGACCAGCACGCCGATCCAGAACGGGAAGTAGCCGGAGTCCGGGCCGCTCGGGGTCCACCCGGTACCGACCTGCCAGGCGCCGTAGCAGATCGCGAGACCGATCCCGCCGGTCAGTAGCGCCGTGGCGATCTCCATGCTGTAACGGGAAATGCCATTGTGGGTCATGCTGATTCCCTCCGAGGCGTGGCGGGCGCCAGTGGCCGCCCGCCGGCATGGGCTCAGGAAGCGTTCCAGCCTTCCTGTTCGAACACCTTCTTGACACTCTTGGCGTTGTCATCGATGTACTGCTGGAGTTCGTCGCCGGTCAGGAAGCGGCTGGTCTGCACGGTTCGGGTGGTGTAGTCCTTCCATTCAGGCGTCTCGCTGACCTTCTTGAGCAGCTCCTGGTAGTAGGTCACCGCCTCCTCGGGGGCGCCCGCCGGCAGCCAGACGGTCCGCGGCATGCGGTATTCGCTGATATCGATACCCTGGGACTGGCAGGTGGGGATATCGCCCCAGCCCTTGCCCTGGTAGACGGGCTCGCCCTTGGGAAGCTGTTCCGGGCTGAACACGCACAGCGGCTTGACCATGCCGGCCTGCCACTGACCGAGGTTCTCGTTGGGATTGTTGACGTTGGCGTCGACATGGCCGCCCGCCAGTTGCACCAGCGCCTGGCTGCCGCCGTTGAAGGGCACGTAGCGGAAATCGGCGCCGGTGGCTTCCTCGATCATGCTGACCAGCGTCTGGTCGGTGTCCTTGGATTGGCTGCCGGCGAACTGCATCTTACCGGGGTTCTGCTTGGCGGCATCGATGAAATCCTTGGCGCTGGCGTAGTCGGCGTCACCGTTCACCCAGATCAGGAATTCGTCCATGGCCATGGCCGCCACCGGTTGCAGGTCGTCGGCGGCGTAGGGCATCTCCCCGACTTCGGGCAGCAGGTACTCGTTGTTGGTGCCGAACGTCAGCTTGTAGGGATCATCCGGGGAAGAGGCCGAATAGACGTAGCCCTCGGCGCCGCTGCCTCCGCCCTTGTTGGAGACGATGATCGATTTGTCCATCAGCTTGTGCTTGCCGATGATCGACTGCACGGTGCGCGCGAAGGTGTCGGTACCGCCGCCGGCACCGGAGGTCACCACGAACTCGACGGGGCGTTCCGGTTGCCAGGCGAGCGCGCTCCCGGAGACGGTGAGTGCGGCAAAGAACAGGGCCAGAGGCTTGAGCTGATGGGCGGAAAGGGGGTTGCGCTTGTACATGGCGTTTCTCCTGTCGGTTCTTGCGTTGTTGCTCTTGTCGGTGACGCTCGTGAGCTGTGTCGAATCGGACCTGCCACTACCTTTCAGCGCCACTGGCGGAAGCCGCGGCGATGAAATTTCAGACGCCCGCCTTGCGTGCCTGGTCAGCCATGCGCGCGGCGAGCAGCAACGCCTGTCGGGAGGCGCCCAGATCGGCGATGCCGCGACCGGCAATGTCATAGGCCGTTCCGTGAGCCGGCGTGCAGACCGGGAACGGGAGACCACCGAGCATCGTCACGCCGCTGTCGAATCCCATCATCTTCATCGCGATCTGCCCCTGGTCGTGGTACATGGTCAGTACCGCGTGGAAGCCCTCTTTCACCGCGCGGAGGAAGACGGTGTCGGCGGGGAAGGGGCCTTCGACCTCCAGCCCCTGTTCGCGGGCGCGCCGGATCGCCGGCTCGATGATGTCGATCTCCTCCATGCCGAAGCTGCCGCCGTCGCCGGCGTGAGGGTTGAGGCCGGCGACGGCGATGCGTGGACGGTCATGCCCGGCCTGCTGCAGGCAGCGATGGGTCAGCGTCAGCTCGTCGATGATCGACTCCGGGCTCAGGGCGGCGGCGACGTCTTTCAGCGGGATGTGGGAGGTGACCCGCGCATTCCAGACCGATTCGAGAATATTGAATTCACGAGCCTTGCCGTCGAAGCCGATGGCATCCGCCACGAAGCGAATCTCGTCGTCATAACCGGGGTTGGCATAGCGCATCGCCTTCTTGTTGAACGGCGTGAAGCAGACCGCGTCGACCCGACCGTCGTGGGCCAGCGCGAGCGCGTGACGGAAGTTGGCCGAAGCGAATTCACCGCCGGCCGGAGTCGCCTCGCCCGGATCGACATCTTCCGGCGCCAGGTTGGCAAGATCGAGAAATGCCGGTGTGCTCGCAAGATCGGCAAGCGGGCTCTGCTCGTCGATCGCGTCTAGCGTCGGCGAGAGACCGGCGGTGCGGGCACCTTCGTCGAATATTCGACGGTCGCCGATGATGACCAGGCGTGCGGCTCGCTTGACGGTCTCGTCTGCGGCCAGCCTGGCTGTCAGCTCTGGGCTGATGCCGGCGGGATCGCCCATGGCCAGGGCGATGATCGGCAACTCGGGCGCGGCTTTGCGCGATGATGAAGGCGTCATGGTATCTCCTGATTCTTCGAGGCGGAGTGCCTGCTTGAGAGGAGATTGCGCTCAAAACCAAAATGTATACATTATACGTTGGTATTGAGGTGAAGGTGTCGGCTAGCGCAGTATGATGGCAGCACGCTTTTCGGCTGAGCCGGGTCGCGCAGGGACGGCTCAGGGCTGAATCGAGACATTGCAGGCGCCTATTTCGACCAACGGTTCCCTACCCATGAAGAGATCAGCCATGTCCGACACGACATCGCCACGTTCCGCGATTGCCAGGCACTCGCTTCACGATGCGATCACCAGCCATCTCCGTGACATGATCATCGAGGGTGAGCTCGAGCCGGGGAAACGGATCTACGAAGGTCCACTTTGCGAACGGCTCGGCGTCTCGCGGACGCCTCTACGAGAGGCGCTTCGCTATCTGGCCAGTGAGGGGTTGGTGGAACTGACGCCACAGCGTGGCGCCTCGGTTCGACGTTTCTCGGCAAAGGACATCCAGGACATGCTGGTATTGATCCGTACGCTCGAGGAGCTGGCAGGGCGCTTGGCCTGTACCGAAGCGAGCGACGAGGAGATTGCGGGGGTGCGCGCGCTGCACAACGAGATGCTGGTTCACTATCGCGAAGGAAACCGGCTCGACTATTACAAGACGAACCAGCGCATTCACTCCGCCATCGTGGCGCTGAGTCACAATGACTCGCTGGTTCAGGTTCATGGTTCACTTCAATCGAAACTCAAGCGAGTTCGATTCATCGGGCACGAGGGCGAGGAGAAGTGGGCGGCAGCCGTTGCCGAGCATGAATCGATGATCGACTCTCTCGAGCGACGGGATGCGCCTGCCTTGGTAACGGCATTGAGTGAGCATCTCGAGCACGCCTGGGAGCGGGTGCGTGACGTCGTCTAGCGGGTGCGCTGAAGCCACGGAATCGTGTCAACAAGCGGGATAGATATACAAGAGCAGTTCTATTTTGTCGGCAATGTCTTACAAAAAAATCAGATCATTGGCTCTATTTCCCTCCCAGGGGAGAAGATAAAATCGAGATTCGTTGTAGATCCTTGGTTCCCCGACTTCGGTCGGGGATTTTTTTGACGCTGATTAATGATGTCCCCGATCCCTTTTCTTACGTTTCGCCACTACCTGTTCAGTCGGTTAGTGTGTTTTATCGTTACAAATCTCTACTAAACAACCCCTTAATAATTAACGCACGTTAATTTTAAAATCCTCTTTATTGGTGCAGTCTCAAGGTTATCCCTTGGAAGACTCGTACCTTCCACGGCGTGACGATTGAGCTTTTCACTGGTGGCCAAGGAAGATATCACGGTATTCACCAAGGACGGCTGCGCCAGGGAATCGGGGGCCACTCCCCCGGGCCGTCAGCTGGCCAGGCGCAAGCTGATCGAGAGCCCGGTCTTCCTCAGGAGGGCCGGGCTCTCTCTTGTCCGCCGTTGATGCACGACCGGGATGGACGGCAGCGAAATACAGGCTTGCAAAGGCCAAGTTCCCGGACTTACGATCTAGCCCGTGGCGGGTGTAGCTCAATGGTAGAGCAGAAGCTTCCCAAGCTTAAGACGAGGGTTCGATTCCCTTCACCCGCTCCATTTCAGTAATCAGACACGTCCGAAAATATCCCTCTATCGCCCTCCAGCCCGCACGGTGACTGGGCTAATCCGTTCGAATACGTCCAGACATCAACGCGGGTAGCCACGATCCTCTTGTATGGCCAGGTCTCAGCCATGCATGGAAGCTGGGGTGAAACGCGATCAGCTCGAGCGGCACCCGCTGGCGGATACCGCACTCGCCAAGCTCGAACCGGAATCTTGAGAGTATCGCGAAAGTCTCGATCTCGATCGCCACTATTTCGTATCGCCGCCTCCGGCCGGAAGCGGTGGGGCTCGGTCCAGTGAGCCGGCCACCGGCCGATCACCTGGATGGGGCTCGGCGGGCCCGTGCTCGGGCGCAAGAGGCGATCGTGTGACGTTCGGACCCGGCGTCGTTCGAGCTAGTCCTGCGCGGGCGGCAGCAAGCTCGCGCGGGCCTCGCCGGTGGCGAGAGAGCTCGAGTAGGGCGGCGCGCCCGGGTCGGCCTGGACGATACCGACAAAGGTGGTCATGACGCCGCTTCCGTTTCCGCCGCGTTCCAGGTGACCAGCGCCTCGGCGGCGCCGACACGATTGACCGAGACGTCTTCCAGTTCCTCGAATTCGTTGAGCATACGCTCCCAGGCGACGGGATCGTCCTCGTCGAAGCGGTAGACAGTGACAGCATACTGCTCACGATCGCGCGCCCGGGCGATCTGTCGCTGGATGCGGCGGGTCAACTGCTGATACGACGCGGCGGCTTTGAACTGTGCGGACATGACAGCGTGCTCCCTGAGATTGCTGGATATATGTACAGTATCAGGCAAGAGTCATCAAGTAGGCAAGTCGCTCGAATTGCTTACAGTCAGGCCCTCTTCAGGAAGATTCTCCAGCGGAAACCGCTAATCCCTGTGGCCAATGGGCTAGGGGACAGAGGATTGAAGGCCCATCGTGGCGATGGGCCGAAGGTAAGAGACTACATCTGTTCGTTTTGGGCGCCAGAGCCTTTGCGCGCTTTGCCGAGAGAGGGCTCCTGGCCCTCCGGCTCCGGCTGCTGACGTGTGGAGTACTCCGCTCGGCCGTCTAGCGACGGACCCGTGTTCCAGCGCCCCTCAGGCGCCTTCTTGTCGGTCAGGGTGTTGAGGTAGTAGTAGGAGTGCTCTGTCGCTTCGTGAGCCTCGGGGGTGGAGTTTGGAATCGGCAAATTCTTCTCGAGTCCGCCCAGCTCTTCGATCACCGCTAGCCACTGCTGTTGATGATAGGTGTCACGGGCGATGAGGAACGAGAGAAAGTCCTTCATGCCCTTGTCGTCGGTCCAATTGTAGAGCCGCGAGGCCAGGACGCGGCCACCGGATTCCGCAGCAACGTTGGCCATCATGTCCGCGGCGATGTTGCCGGTCGCATAGACATGGCTCATGTCGAACGGTACGCCGTTGGCATTGACCGGCATTGCCGACAGCCCGGACGACAGCAGGTGGCGCGGATTGGCGCCGCCGAGTATCGCGTTGATGATGGGGTCCTTGGCCGACTCCTCCTGATAGGAGACTGGGGCACCTTCCAGGTTGAGCGCGACGGCGTGGCCGAGCATCTCGATATGCGAGAGTTCTTCCGTTGCCGTCGACATGAGCAAGTCGCGGATGCGGTCATCGCCGCGTGCTCCCATGGCCTGGAAGAAGTACTGCATCGCAACGCGGATCTCGCCCTCGACCCCGCCGATCGCTTGCTGCAAAAGCATCGCGAACTGGGGATCGGGCGCGTCGACCTTTACGGGGTACTGAAGCTTCGATGAATGCTGGAACATGATGTTCTCCGCAGATGTTGGACCGCGAAATCGCGGCCACGCTGTGAGGCTAAATCAATGCGGAGGAGAGGCTCCCAACATACGTTAAGCTCGAGTGCCATTGGTGCTTTGTCTTCCACGAGGGAGGAGCTACTTCACGTCAACTCCTGTCCTGGGCCCGGCTCGGGCCCAGGACACGGCGAGTGAAGCAGGACGAGAAGGCCGAACCGCGTAGCTGAGAGACTTGCTGCCGGTCACAGCGAAAGGCACAACATCGGCTATTCTCAGGGAGTTATCTTGGCCCAATCCTCTGATGTGAACTTGCTTATGACCCGCTCAATTTCGCCGAACGATTTGCTGATCCGAAGGCTGCAAAGTATTCATCCCGTGTCGAATGAAGAGATCCGAGCGCTTAGAGATTTGCCCTTGGAGATAGCCTCGCTGGAACCGGGTCACGACATCGTGCGCATGGGAGAGCGGCCCACGCAGTGCTGCGTGGTGATCGAGGGCTTTACCTGCATCTACAAACTGACGTCCGACGGCGGGCGTCAGATCATGGCAATCCATGTCCCGGGGGATATCCCCGATATTCAGAGCCTGCACCTTGGGGTGATGGATTTTGGCCTCGCTCCGATCAGTTCCTGCACCGTGGGCTATATCCCCCACGAGAAGATACAGCAAGTGTGCGATACCTACCCTCGGTTGGGGGTCGCCCTGTGGCGCGAGACGTTGATCGACGCGGCCATATACAGAGACTGGATGCTCAACATTGGTCAGCGTGAAGCCTTTGGAAGGGTAGCGCATCTGGTCTGTGAACTGATGATGCGTCTCAAAGCGGTAGGCCTTACGGAAGGGAGCTCCTTCAAGTTTCCAGTCACTCAAGCGAATCTGGCCGATGCCTTTGGCATCAGCTCAGTCCACATGAGTCGAGTCTACGGGATGCTCGCCAAACAGGGACTTCTCCTGGTGACTCGAACTCATATCACCGTGCTCGACTGGGACGAGCTCCAGGAGGCGGGTGACTTCGATCCCACCTACCTTCATCTCGAAAGGAACGCACCAGCGTAAAGGAGAGTGCGATGCGCGGCGGGGAGCACCTCGACGATGTCGATCCTTTTTTCCCGAGACCCGAGGGAAAGGCTGCGACGGTGATGCGATGGGTGGCTGGACGAAAAAAGCCGCTCATGGTGAGCGGCCGAAGGGAACAGTACGAAAGCGAGTGTCGGTTCAAGCTGCGGAGGCTACCGCCCGCGTCCACGCCTGATCGCGGGACAGCTCGATAAGCAGTTCCAGCGACTGACTCAGGGTGTGCATGCGGTGGTTGCGTGAGGCGAAGGCGAATTGGTGATCACAGGTGCCAAGGAACTCGCCACACTCCAGGCATTTGATCTCGTCCCAGTCTCTGGCGGTATCGTTTGAGGCTGCTTCGTGATGCCCGCAGCGTGGGCAGGAAATCTCGTGTTTCATGATGGCCATCCTTGGCTTTCTGCTGGCCGGTCTTCCTGACCGGTCGATGTCTGGGAGATGCTCCTGAACTGGGCCCCGAGGCCCGACCTTCCGTCGGCGATCCGTGCCGACGAAAGCATCATGGCATGACGGGAAAAACTGTACAAGATTTGATGTTGTGTACAGGAAATGGATTTCAGACATGTCGGACTACAAGCAGCGCGAGTGGGTCAAATGGAAGTGGGGCGACAACTGGGCGGAAGGTCAGGTGACCCGGAAGTACCAGGAGAAGGTCACCAGGAAACTGCAGGGCAGCGAGGTGACGAGGAAAGGGACCAAGCAAATGCCGGCGTATCTGATCAAGCAGGAGGACGGTACTAGGGTGTTGAAACTGCATTCCGAAATCGAGAAAGCCTAGCCAAGGATGGGTGCCATGAAATTCTCGAAATTTGTACAACTTGCGCGTGACGGGCAGATCTCGGAGCTCCACATCGAGTCCGTAACGTCACAGTCCTTCCATTTCCGCGCCGTCGCTGAAGGATACGCCGTTGCCCTTCGCGATGAACAGGGAAGGCAGATCAGCGACCGGTCCCTGGGGCACGCGAAGCAGAGGCTTCGCAACGTCAGAGGACTCGAGAAACTGCCGCTCTACCTTGTCCAGCAACGGTCCGGTTCGATCATGGTCGGCAACACGGCCTACAGCACCTCGCACAAGACCCCGCTTACGCTGGATGCATCGCCCTTGAGCGTTGCCATCGGAGTTGTCGGAGAGACGGTTGGGACTGCTGACGCCCAGGCGACCCTGTAATGAAGACAAGCTACCCTGACCAGTTGTAAACGTGGGAGTGAAGCGCCCCAGCCTGGGCGCTTTTTTCGTGCCTGCGATCAGCGCTCGGCGTTGTCCCGTACATACCGGGAGATCTGACCCAGCAGCGCACGGAAACGCTGGAGAGCTACTCGCGGTGCGAGGAGGGCGATGTGAGTTGCCCAGGCAGTAGAAATCTTCCTCGTGGCCGGTTCCGCGTCGGTCCCTGAAGCTATTCACGATGTATGGGAAGGGTGATCTTGAGGTTCTTCACCTCATCCCCTTCTTTCCAAATATTGCAGGGGAAGTCGAAATGATATTCCGCCTCGGCCCTGAGCATATCGATTCGGCGCACGAGGGCATTCCGGTAGAAGAACGTGCTAGCTGGTATGGTACGGCACATAACTTTGTCAGAGTGTGTGATGCGGATAGGGAATGATTCATTCTGAGTGTCTTGCCACTCTACGACGAATGGCTCGAGCCCCGTTTCGACGAGACGTTGAGCTTGCCTCTGATCTAATCGCATCGTCGTGTCTCCTCCTTGAGGCCAACTTAGACTTTTAATGTAAGCTAAACGCTACTGGCTGATAGGGCGCTCGAGCCTTGCCGCTATTGCTATGACATAACAGGCGGCACTAGGTTTAAGTTGAAACTGACTAATAATGGAGCATTCCTATGCCTCAAGATATTTGTGCTCGCTCTGAATGCGACGGCAAGGGCGCTAACCAATTCTCCGAGGGGTAGCGAAGCGGCGCTGACAGCGAGCCTGCACGACCGGCCATGTTGACGGGACCGGAGGCTGAGGGCGTGAGGTCGCGGGTGAGAGAAGACACGGTCACCATCGCCGGAGCTTGGCGGATAGGCACCCTTATGGGGCATTCGTGCAGTGATGGATTATCTGTATGGCTGAGTGTAAGGACGGCGAAAAAAATGCCTTGGGACTTCGAAAAACCGCCGCTGTTCGATTCCTTTCACCCGCTCCAGCCGATCCCGGCTGTCGTTGGCGCCTCTCCCACCCTACTGGGGCCTAGCCTCCTCGATTCCTCAATCTACCAGACGCCGCTTCAGCAGTGCCTTCATGACCTGCGCTGGTGTCTCTCGGGGATATGGCGAATCGTCTCGCGAAAGGCGGTCTTCTGCTCTACCGGCCGGGACCGTCGCGTTGGGTGACGTCGAGGAGAAATCGCTCTCCTTGGAGTGTCGCTCCGTCGGCTCGATCTGAGGCGGAAGTGTACTGGGTGAATGAATATTGTGCTGCCATTCATAACGCGCGTCTTTGAGTCGCTGGCGGTGGTGATGGCGATTCAGCCACCTGGCTTCTTCGATGGCGGCGGGGCGATTGAAATAGACGTTCATGCATGCCCCCTCCTGCTGGAAATCGGCGACGACGAAATGTTCCATCAGGGTATTGGGGTTGACGGTTCTAACGAAATAGCGGTTTGACATGCGCTTGCTCCCACCTTAGCCAATGCTCGACCGTGTCTTCTATCAAGGAGTACGCATTTAGCTTTCACCTGGATGCAGATTGGATATTAGCTTTTCTGTCACACTAATGTGAAGCGAAAGTAACAAAACCAGGGAAGGGGTTGATCTTACAAGCGATTTTAAAGTGCATTATCGTCATCTCAATAACTGGGGGTGAATTTCCAGGAATCGACGCCTTAGTTGGCAAAATTGACGTGGCGTTCCAGCAAGTACCAGACGAGATCCCAACAAGCATCATCGGCACCGGATCGATTCCATGTCGGAACGATGCACTTCCGACACACGGTTCGTCGCAATGGGGCGTCATTTGTCGCTGACTGCCGACTGGCCTCAGCGAGAGTCGGGGCCTGTATCGGGCGCCGTTCCCTTCTTGCGGCGCTGATACTTATCGTAGGCCTGCTTGGCCGTGCGTTTGGCTTTCTCACGGTTTTCCGGTTTTCTCAACCAGTTGGCGATGGCGGCGCCGATCATCTTCTTCATGACATCATCCCGATCGATGGTGGTGCTACATCTCTCGTCAAGGGTTCGCGGGTATTCCTTCCTTCGTCACGACCCCACTAGTCGACGCTACCGATGGGGGCCGTATCGTTGCCGTTGAGGCGCTCGGCTTCCATTTCGGCTTCCTCCGGAAAGGCGTGGCGGGAGATGATCCAGCAAGGCTCCGCACCATCGTCGTAGCGTTGATCGACCACCAGCCACTCTGGCGCCTGGTGTGTTTCATTGATCGTCGAATGACGGACGACGAACGAGTTCAAGGTCGAATGCTCCTCTCGGATTGACGGCTTTCACCGGGTGTCGCGGCACGACCGACCGGTCGTGCTTCGGCCGCAGGTACGATCCGAGTCGGTCTTGCAACTCGGCGTGACTTCACGTTGTCTCGGTGCATGAAAAAAAGAGGGGCCGAGGCCCCTCGGCTATCGCCAGTGGACTATCACTGACTTTCGATGGCATCGCCAGCCGCGTCGCTGTGCCCCTCGGCGTTGATGTCGTCGAGGTCGTCGGATTGCTTGATATCCGTCTTTTCGTCCGTCTCGGCATCGACTGCGTCAAGGGACTGATTGGCAGCGTCGCTGTGACCGCTAGCCTGGTCCGAGGCCTTATCGCCATCCGTCGTGACGCCGCTGCCCGAAGCCATGGGCTGATTGTTCGCCTGCTCGGCTTCTTCCATGGCATCACTTTGTGCAAAGGTGCTGCCAGCGACGCCCATCAGCAACATGGCGGCCACCGCTGAGGTAATCAGATGCTTTCTCATGACAAATTCCTTTTGTGTATGCGATGTTTGTTGCGATATGCAACTCGAAGCACTTTCACTGTAGCCCATAAATGGCATTCGGCTAGAAAATTGACGGCACGAACGTTCATGGAGACCTTGAAGTGACGGCCGGTCGCTGCCATCTAACGAGTATTGCGGAGCGAAGCGCATCCGCGAGTGCAGTTTGACGATCCTGCGATGCAGGAGGGAGACTTTGGATGAATGCTCGAGACTATCTCGCCAAGCAGGGCATCGCGCTGGACAAGGAGCAGGACAGGCCCCAGTCGCTCGAGGAAAAAGCCTGGGCACGGGCGCGCGAGGCCGCCGAACATGGTCCGAGAAGTGGCACGCCGCATGATTGGGAAGACTGGGAAAGGCATCACGAGGAACTTGCCTCGGAGTCTTCCACCATTCAGACCAAGGTGAACAAGGCGCGCTTCACCGACGATGGTCACTGACCAACGACAGCGTTCGCGGTCAAAGGGCGCTATGCTGTGGCGGGGTGAAGCATTATCAGTCGGCGGGATGTCGCCATCCCGTTGTTCAGGCCGGCCGGTTCGACGGTCGCCTGAAACTCCACAATGGATTGTTTGACGCCAATAACGATGTCGTTCTGAGCAAAGGAGGCTACATGGACATCATTCGCATCATCTTCGCCATTCTCTTGCCGCCGGTAGGGGTGTTCCTGCAGGTTGGCCTGGGACTGCAATTCTGGATCAATATCGTGCTGACGCTGCTGGGTTACATCCCGGGCATCATTCATGCCGTCTGGATCATTGCGACGCGCTGATACGGTTTCAGCGATTCCCTTCTTCGGCTTCCCTCGGGAAGCCGTCGTCGTTTCAGCGGACTCGATAACGATAGAGAATACGCTCGTCCTTGCGGGGGCCGACGATTCGCCACTCCAGATCGATACCGTCCGATACCAGTGTGAGCGAGGCGCTATAGGCGTCGGCGGCGCACTGATGGACCTCGGCGCTGACCAGGGTGTCCTCGTCACTAGCAATGAGATCGAAAAGCCAAACGGCAGCGTCGGTGCCACGGCGTTCGTGGGACAGCGAGATCCGCTCGGAATGAAGATCCCAGCGATAGACGTTGCGCATCGGTATGCTGCGATCCTGGCCATCGGGCGTGAAGGTCCCGGACTCGAAAAATCGCACGGTGTCCTGTTGTCGAGCCACGTCGACCGTGCCGCTACCCCAGCCGTCCCAACCTACTGCCGAACCCGCCCCCGATTGCGCCACGAATTCGAAGCGCGACAGGCTGGGCAAAACCGCGCTTAGCCGTATAATGGCTGTCAACTTATCATTTTTCACAGGTTGACCTGCATGTCTTACCTCGTTGGCGTCACGGCGCTCTGGGCCTTCTCTTTCAGTCTGATCGGTGTCTACCTGTCAGGGCAAGTGGATAGCTACTTTGCGGTCATGGTGCGTATCCTGTTGGCGACGCTGATTTTTCTGCCTTTCCTGCGGCCTGCCGCGCTGCGCTGGCCCTCGCGTCTGGGTCTCATGGCCATCGGCAGTCTCCAGCTCGGGGTCATGTATCTCTTCTTCTACCACTCGTTTCTGTTGCTGACCGTGCCGGAAGTGCTGCTGTTCACCATCTTCACGCCGCTCTATATCACCCTGATCGACGACCTGCTGGCGCGGCGCTTCTCGCCGCGCTACCTCGCGGTGGCCGTGCTGGCGGTGATAGGCGCGGCGGTCATTCGATACGATGGAGTCACCGCCAACTACTGGCTCGGCTTTCTGGTCGTGCAGGGCGCGAATCTCTGCTTTGCACTGGGCCAGGTCGGGTATCGGCATCTGGCGCGGCGCTTGCCGACCGAACTGGCGCATCGCCATCTGTTTGGCTGGTTCTATCTGGGGGCTCTGTGCATCGCGTTGCCGGCTTTCTGGGTGCTGGGAGACGCCGCCAAGCTGCCCACCACATCGCTCCAGTGGAGTGTGCTGGGCTGGCTGGGAATCGTCGCCTCCGGGCTGGGCTACTTCCTCTGGAACAAGGGGGCCTGCCGTGTCGATGCCGGCACCCTGGCCATCATGAACAATGCGCTGATCCCGGCTGGACTGATCGTCAACCTGTTGATCTGGAACCGGGACGCCGATCTCGCGCGGCTGGGAGTCGGCGCGCTGATCCTGGCCGGTTCGCTATGGCTCAACGCGCGCTGGGCAAGAGGCCCGGCGGGGGCAGCGGCAGTGCCGGCGGCCACTCGTCCCTGACCACGAAAACCCGGCACTGCTTGCTGCTCGGCAGGACCAGCAGCAGGTGCGCCGACTTGCCCTGGTCGTTGAAATGCCTTGCCAGTGCGCCCTCCAGCGCCGCCAGCGGCGATGGCGCGGAGAGGGGCGGTGCGAGCCAGTGGGGCTTGATCAGCCAATGGCCAGCCGTGCCTTCGGGCAGTTGTCGCAGCAGCGCTGGCCAGACGCTTCGGTGACACCACAGGCCCTGCTCCGCGCTGTCATTGGCAAGGCGGGGTAGCGGCAGGCGTTGACCCCAGGGGTGGTAGAGACACCCGGGCATGATGATCCGCTGTTGCAGTGATCCGGCGGCGCCCAACGCCTGGCGTTGTCGCTCGGCGACGGGGGACAGGCCCTGGGGTAGCTGGTGTGACTGGAGGCGATGGCATTTGATGGCCAGCGAGTCGAAGCTCCCGACGCCGATCCAGCGTGCTCCATCGTGTCGATCCCCCGGGCCTTCCGGTAGACCGAGGAAGAACTTGATCGCCAGCTCGGCGTGGAAGACATCGGCTTTGCGATCGTCGGATGGCGAGTCGATGCCCGGCGTTGGCGCGTAGAGAAGGTCGAGCTCGCCCAGGGTCTGCCCCTTCTCGCGCAGCGCGATGTTGTGCGCCAGTAGGCGAGTGCGGGGGGCCTGCTCAAGGATCCACTGCCAAAGCGTCTCGTGGTAGATGCCCAGTCGCTGCGAGCGCCGCTTCAGTCGCTGTCGTTGAAAGTCGGCATCCAGGGTCTCCTGCTGCGCCAGCCAGGCCCGCCGGCGGTCGCGCCGGTCGAGCCCGAGTTCCGCCAGCGTCGGGCGGCCGAGGCAGCCAAGGGCGGCCATGTCCGGCGCGTGCAGCAACCACGCCATGTCGCGCACCCAGGGCCGGCTGAGTCCCGCCAGATCGTTCGTCAGTGGAGATCCCGGCGTCTGAAAGATGTCGAGGCTGACGGTTGGCTGCGAGGGGGCGAACATCGTGACTCTCTTAGCGCGGTCTGGCGGCGGTGCCGATCACGGTGGTGCCGGCGGCGACGCTGCGGGTGACGATGGCCGCAGCGCCGATCCGGGCATCTTCCCCGATTTCGATATTGCCCAGGATGGTGGCACCGGCCCCCAGGAAGGCGCCACGGCGGACCTTGGGGTGACGGTCGCCGCTCACCTTGCCCGAACTGCCGAGGGTCACCCCGTGGAAGATGGTGACATCGTCCTCGACGACGGCGGTTTCACCGATGACGATCCCGGCGCCATGATCGACGAACAGCCCGGCGCCAAGGGTCGCGGCGGGGTGAATGTCGGCACTGAACTGGACTGCCGTGCGGTACTGGAGATGGCTAGCCAGGTCGGTCAGCCCGTCCAGCCACCACTGATGGGCAATGCGGTGACACTGCACGGCCCGGTAGCCGGGAAAGAACAGCAGCGGCGTGAAGGGTTCGGGAATGGCGGCATCCTCGCGGAGCAGCGCGACCAGATCCCGCTCGGCGGCTCTGGCGATCGCCGGATGTCGGTCGAGAAGCGCCTCGACACGCTTCCGCGCTGCCTCCTCCGGCAACTGCGGCGTGGTCAGGGTCTCGGCAATGACCCGGGCCAGGGCGCTCGCAAAGTCCGGCACCTCCAGCAGGGCATGGCGGTACAGCGCGGACAGCAGCGTGTCCCGGTTCATCGCGCTCTTCGCGGCTTCGAGTAGCGTCTGCCACAGGGCGTCGGTATCGATTGGATTCGAGAAGGGAATCGGTCGGTGTCCGGTATCGGCGGGCCCGGTCTGTTCGGTGTCGAAGCGTGGTTTCATCGGCGTGGATTCGGTCTGCGTCGGGAGGAGTGGGGCCGGATCATCCGGGCTGGCGATAGAAGTTGAACTCTTGGGTTCGAGCCGTCCTGATCAGTGTCGACATCCAGCCGGGAGAGATGCTGCGGTGATGGAAGAACAGGGCGCCATGGGTGATATCGGGGAGCGTCCCGTTGAGCGCGCGACGCGCCACTTCCCTGGCTTCTGCGTACTGTTCGGGCTCGTTGGCTTCGTCGGGACGGCCATCGCACCACCAGGAGAACTGGCAGTGTCCATGCTCCGATCCTTGCTGAACGATGTCACACAGGCTCGAGGGAAACTCGGGGTTGCCCAGCCGGTTCATGATCACGTTGGCGACCGCCTGCATCTCGCGCTGATCGGTGCCCTTGGCCTCCCAGTAGATCGATCGCGCCAGACAGGTGATCGCATCATCGAGCGGCGCCAAACCCTGCGGATCGACAGCCTCGGTTCCCTCCGGCGTCAATCGCACTGCCTCGGGGGCGGGTTCGATCCTGTCCGTCTCGACCACGCGCCGCTCGAGCTGCACGGCCTTCTGCTTCGCGATCTCGGCCCTGGTCGGCGGTGGCGAGGCCGACGAAGGGCCGCTCGACAGCAGGCCGGCCAGGACGAGGCCGATCGCCAGGTGCCGATAGCCCCGCTCAGCCAGCGCTTTCATCGCTGCCGATCGTCTGAATGACGTCGAAGCCCTCGAACTTGGGTGGGCCGAGATAGAGGCCTTCACGCCGACTCTGGCCGGCGTTGGCATGGGCCGCACGGAATGCCTCGGAGTGGGTCCAGGCGTCGAAATCGTCGCGAGAGCGCCAGACGGTGTGGGAGGCGTAGAGCACGTGGTCCTCCTCCGCCGGGCCGCGCAGCATCTGGAATTCGACGAATCCGGGCAGCCCCTGGAGATGGGTCTCGCGCTCCAGCCATAGCGTCTCGAACTCCTCGGTGCGCGCGGGGTTGACGCGAAAGCGATTCATGGCGATGAACATGTGGTGACTCCTGCTGGGAAGAGCGGCGCCGGCGAGGAGATCGATGAAAGCCGTCGCCGCGAGTTTTCAGGCATGACTGGGCAACATTGCCAGCATCCGGTGGCCGAAGTCGAGTCGAAAGCGCCGTTGCCCCGGCGAGAGCGTTGACGTCGTCGCGAGTTGGTGGGCTAATCGTGGCCACGGTTCCCGCTCTCCGGTCGACACTCATGGACATTCCCCATCAGCGCCTGGTCTACTTTCGCGTCACGGTCGAATCCGGATCGCTGCGCAAGGCGGCGGCGCGGCTGGACATCGCACCTTCGGCGGTCAGTCGCCAGATATCGTTGCTGGAGGCGGCTTTCGAAGCGCCGCTGCTCGAACGCACGCCGAGAGGGATTCGCCCCACGCCGGTGGGCGAGATGGCGCTCGACTACTGCCGTCGACGCGGGGACCTGGACGACGAGTTCATCACCCGGCTGGAGGCCTACCAGCGGCTGGAGACCGGCACCATCTCCCTGGTCGTGGGCGAGGGTTTCATCAATGACTTGATCGACGCCCCGCTCAGAGCCTTTGCCGAACGCTACCGGGGCGTGCGCCTGGACATCGAACAGGCGGGTACGGACGAGATCATCGAGTCGGTGGTGGAGGATCGGGCGCATATCGGGCTGATGTTCCACGAACGGGTGCATCCGCAGATTCGCTTCTGGGCCTCCAGCGGCCAGCCGCTGTTGGCGATCTGCCCCGCCGACCACCCGCTTGCCGGGGACCCTGATCCGATCTCGCTGCAACGACTCAGCGGAATCCCGATGGCGCTCTGGAAACCGGGGCACGGCGTGCGCCGGTTGGTGGATCAGGCGTTCGCCGAGGCGGGCCTGCACCCGCAGGTCGCTGTGGAGACCAACTCGATGGCGGTGCTGCGCCGGGCGGTGGTCGCCGGCATGGGGATCACGCTGCTGCCGCGGTTTGCCGTGGCCCACGAGATAGTCGAGGGCAGCGTGGTGGCGTTACCGGTGGCGTCGGCACTTTTCCAGAACTCCCAGGCCCACATGATCACCCGGGTCGGCCGGCGCCAGCCGCAGGCGAGCCTCAAGTTGCTGCGCCACCTGGCGGCCTGGATGCAGGCCTTCCGTGCCCCGTCGTGAGCAACGACGTCACGAGGCCCTCGTCCGGTCGGTATCGGCGGGATACCCGCTAACGCTGCTCGAATCGAAGCAGGGTCCCCATGACACCCGGCGCAATGTCGGCCTGGGTTTCGCTGTGACGATGGTAGTCGACCCCGTGCTCCTCCCAGCAGGCGATCGCCGCTGCCAGGCTCCGACAGGTTAGGGTCAGGGCCACGGCGCGTGGGGGTTCCGCCTCGACCTCGCCGAGGGTGGGAAAGGTCGCCGCCAGCGTCCGGGCATCGAGCAGGTGGCAGTCCCCCTTGTGGGTGTGGATCGTCCATGCCGCGTCGCTGCCCCGGACCGAGCCGGCACCGTGAATGCGACGGAAGTGCTCGATGTCGTAATCCGGCTCATCGCTGACGTACCAGACATCGGCGATCGATGTCGCGGTATTGGCATGCGCCTCATGCGTCGGGTCGACGCGAAACAGCTCCGGGCGTAGCTGCTGGCAGAGGAACTGGGTCAGGAAGGGGCGTTCGGGGTCGTGGAGGATATCCAGTGCCACGCTCACCTCCTCATCGCGGCCGCCGGGCAGGTGGGCCATGCGGCGGAAGATGATCGGGCAAGCGTCGTTGAAGCCACGTGCCGCGACCAGGGCATGGTCGCGCTGGATGCTGTCGCTGTCCAGCGCCACCATGGCGATGCCGTCGCCTACCGTGATCAGTCGCGCTTCGACCAGGCGGCCGAACTGGAAGCCATTGGCATCCTGGTAGTCCAGGCATTCCGGACGACCGATGCCGATCAGTTCGATGAAGTTGTTGCTGAAGAACAGCAGGTGATTGTCCGTGCCCCACGGATGTTGATGCCGTGAATTGACGGTGAAACCGAGATCCCTGGCTGACTGGGCGGCATGATCGAGATTACTGACCGCCAGTAAAGGGTGATCGATGCCGAAGCTCATGAGCCTTCCATCCCGTCGCGTCGTTGTCTGCAGTATCGCCCAATATCGCAAGGCGCGGGAGACAGGGTACGCGATCGGCTTCGCGTTTTCTCATCTCAACGCCGCCATGGCGCGGTCGATGTCCGCCGAGGTGTTGTGCCAGTGAGGCGAGATCCGCAATAGCGTGCCGGTTGCCGGCAGCCGAACGTTCAGCGGCTCGGCGGCCGTACTGCAGGCCTTGGCGACGATTCCGGCGGCATCGAGCCGCTGAACCACCTGGAGCGGCTCGCTATCCGGCAGGTGGATCGTGGCGATGCCCGTCTCGGGATGGGGCAACAGCGGTCGAAATCCCTGCTCCCGGGCGATGTCGTAGACCTGTCCGGCGAGTGCTGCCAGATGGTCGCGCAGCGGCTGCAGCGCGATCTGCTGCAACTCGTTCAGGGCGGCCGTCAAACCCACCTGATTCAGGATCGAGAGGTCGGAAGCATCGAAACGTCGGGCCTGGGGCAGATCGACGAACCGCTGGCTTGTCGGATCCAGCCTCAGCCCCGCCAGCTCTGGCGTCGGGTTGAGGCGCATCATGGCCATTGCCGGCTGGCTGACATAGAGCAGTGCCATGCCACGGGGTCCACGAAGCCACTTTCGCGTCGTGGCAACCAGCACGTCACAGCCGAGTCGGCGGACGTCGATCTCCGTCTGTCCCAGCCCCTGTGCGGCATCGACGATCAGCGGACAGTGCGACGGCCGGGGCAGGGCGCCCAGGGTTTCCACCGCGTAGCGCCGACCCTCGATGCTGGTTACCAGCGGCGTCAATATCGCCGCGACGTCGTCGTCGATCTGCCTGGCGATGGCAGCCATGTCCAACCGGCCATCCGCATCCGTCGCCAGCAGTTCGATGGCGCGCGGCGGCTCCCCGCCGAGCCGTCTGAGCATGACGATGTTGGAAGCCCACTCGCCAGGTGCGACCAGCAGCCGTCTTCCGGCGAGGTCCAGGTTGCCGATGACCTGGGCCATGAGCTGCGAGGTGCTGGCACCGAAGGCGAGCTGGGTCTCCGGTGCACCGATCCACTGGCTCAGCTTGGTTCTGGTCGCCTGGCCATCCCAGAGCGCGCTCTCGAGGCGCTGACGCGGATAGGCCGCCATCTCCGCCTCCAGCCAATCCCGCAGGCGAGCCGCGACCGCCGGGCTCTGCAGGCCGACGGAGGCGTTGTTGAGATAACAGAGATCGGCGGGGTGCACGGGCGATTCCTCGTCGGTTCCAGGCTGATGCCTGCGATGATACCCGAACTCGCGCCTGGGCGAGCGACGTCGCTGCCCGCCCTCGACGGCGCCTCAGGCAGCGCCGCTGCCGTAACCCATGGCGACGCTGGCTTCGGCGCCGGTCTCGACCCAGACGCTCTGCGGGACGGTGTATTCACGCAGGCCGTCGAGACCGCTGGACCGGCCAAAGCCGCTGTCACGGAAGCCGCCGAAGGGCGACATCACGTTGATCGCCTTGTAGCTGTTGATCCAGATCGTGCCGGCACGCAGCTGGCCGGCGACGCGATGCGCGCGGGCCGGGTCCTGCGTCCAGACGGCCCCGGCGAGACCGAAGCGGGTCGCATTGGCGAGCCGAACGGCGTCGGCTTCGTCGTCGAACGGCATGGCGACGACCACCGGACCGAACACCTCCTCGCGGGCAATCTCCATGGAGGCGTCGACATCGGCGATCACCGTCGGTGCCAAGTAGTAACCGTCGGCGCCTGGGGGCAGCCCCTCCGGGCGCTGCCCGCCAGTGACGACACGCGCACCGGCGGCCCTGGCACGCTCGATCATGGCGGTGACGCGTCCGTACTGGCGGGCGTTCTGCAGCGGCCCCATGCGGGTGGCCTCATCGGCAGGGAGGCCCACGGCAATCTGGCTGGCGGCCCGACCGACGCGCTCGACCACGGCATCGAAGATGTCGCGCTGGATCAGCAGGCGCGAACCGGCCACGCAGCTCTGCCCGGCGGCAGCGAAGATCGCTGCCTGGGCGCCGGCCACGGCATCGTCGAGCCTGGCATCGTCGAACACGATGTTGGCGGATTTGCCGCCGAGCTCGAGCACGCTGGGGACCAGGCGGCGGGCGCCGGCCTCGGCGATCAGGCGGCCGCTGTCGGGGGAGCCGACGAACACCAGTTTGCTGATGCCGTCGTGGCCTGTCAGCGCGGCGCCGGTGGTCGGGCCGAGACCGTTGACGATATTGATCAGCCCCCTGGGCAGGCCGCCGCATTCGAGCAGGCGGGCGATCACCACCGATGAGAACGGCGTCAGCTCCGAAGGCTTGAGAACGACGCCGTTGCCCGCGGCGATGGCCGGCGCCAGCTGCCAGGCGCAGGTGAACATCGGTGCGTTCCAGGGGGTGATCTGGCCGACCACGCCGAAGGGGACGTGGCGAACGTAGTTGAGATGGGAGGTAGGCACCGGAATGACCTCGCCGTGCTGCTTGTCGCACCAGCCGGCGTAGTACTCGAACATCTCCCTGACCTTGCCGACCTCGCCCCGGCAGTCCCGAATCGGCTTGCCGGCGACCACGCTCTCGAGCTGAGCGAGGTCCTCCTCGTGGCCCTCCAGCCGACGGACGGCGGCGTTCATGCGCCGGCCGCGTTCACTGGCGGTCAACGCCATCCATTCGAGCTGGGCGCGCGCCGCGGCCTCGACGGCCCGATCGAGCAGCTCGGCGCCGGCATCGCGATAACTGCCCAGGTCGCCTCCGGTCGCCGGGTTCGTCAGCGCGATGCTGTCGCCCTGACCCGCGACCAGATTGCCGTCGATCCAGTTGGAGCAGGGCGTGTCTCCGGGCTCCAGCGACAAGCCGAACTGGGCGAGAAGACGGTGCAAGGCTTGCTGGGCCTGGGTGTCGAGCGCATTCATGCGGAGGTCTCCTCGTCGTTGGTGGAGCGCCGGGTGAAATCGACCCCGGCCTGGGCCAGGATCGGCGAGACGATATGATTGAAATCGTCGCCGTCCGTCGGGCGTTCGGCGTTGGCATGCCAGCCGGCAACGACCTGATGGAGAAGTGCCAGATCGAGCCCGAGATCGTCGGCGGCGTCCCGGGCGAGACGCAGGTCCTTGCGCATCAGGCCGCTGGTGAAGCCGGAGTCGAAACGGCCGGAAAGGATCCACTCGGGAAAATTGACTTCGCTGACGGCGCTGCGCCCCGAGCCGCTGTTGAGGCCGGACAGGCAGGCCGCCGGATCGACGCCGGCCTTGGCCGCGAGGGCCACGGCTTCGGCGGTCGCGATCAGGTTGGTGGCGCAGAGGTAGTTGTTGGCCAGCTTGACCACGTGGCCGCTGCCCGGGCCGCCCACATGGGTTCGTTTGGCGGACATCGCTTCCAGCATCGGCATGACACGCTCCAGCGTCGCCATGTCGCCACCGAGCAGCATGCCGAGCTTGCCGTTTGCCGCGCCCTTGGGGCCGCCGCTGACCGGGGCGTCCAGCCACTCGAGGCCGGCCGCGATGACCTTGGCGGCGAGTTCGCGGCTCACCACCGGGTCGCTGGTGGAGGTGTCGACGATCACGCTGCCCATGGGTGCGCGGTCGAGCAGTCCAGGTGAGGTTTCGATGACTTCCCGGACGTGATCGGAGGTGGGCAGTGACAGCAGATAGACATCGCTGGCGGCTATCGCCTCCGGGCCGACGGTAGCGAGGCCCTGCGCCGCCAGACGCTCGCGGGCGGCCTCGAAACGGTCGCTGCCGCTGACATCGAAGCCGGCGCGCTTGAGCGTCAGCGCCATATTGCCACCCATCTGGCCAAGGCCGATGACGGTGATTTTCATCAGGTTCTCCAGGCTTGCTTGCGGATGAATCGTTTTGCTAGGGCCGTCGTCAGTCGTTCAACAGTTTCTTCACCAACGCCTGCCAGTAGGCGACGCCGAGCGGTGAAATGGCGTCGTTGAAGTCATAGGCCGGGTTGTGTAACGCGGCGCTGTCGCCGTTACCCAGCCAGATATAGGCGCCGGGGCAGCGGTCGAGCATGAAGGCGAAATCCTCCGACCCCATGCTGGGCGCCAGGTCGCGGTGGACCTTGTCGATGCCGGGCAGCGCCTCGAGCACCTCGGCACATCGGGTGGCATGCCGGGGCGTATTGATCGTGGCCGGATAGCGCGCCTGGTAGTCGAAATCGGCCTTGAGGCCGTGGAACTGGGCGGTGGCCGTGACGGCGTCGCGGAAGCGCTGTTCCAGCCGGGCCTTGAGCGCCGCATCGAAGCAGCGCACGGTGCCGCGCAGTTCCACCGTCTCCGGAATGACGTTGTAGGCGTCGCCGGCGTGGAACTGGGTAATGCTCAGCACGGCGGATTGATGCGGTGGGGTCTCGCGGCTGATCAGCCCCTGCAACTGATTGGCCAGCTGGCAGGCGGCGAGCACCACGTCCGTTCCCAGATGGGGCATGGCCGCGTGGCAGCCGCGCCCGGTCAGCTTGAGCGTGAAGACATCGAACGCCGCCATCACCGGGCCATCGTGGACGGCGGCTTCGCCGACGGCGAGTCCCGGCCAGTTGTGCAGGCCGTAGACCGCCTCCATCGGGAAGCGCTCGAACAGCCCCTCTTCGACCATCACCCGGCCGCCGCCTTCGCTCTCTTCCGCGGGCTGGAAGATACAGTGGACCTGGCCGGCGAAGTCCGGATCCTTCGCCAGCGCGCAGGCCGCGCCCAGCAGCATGGTGGTGTGGCCGTCGTGGCCGCAGGCGTGCATGCGCCCCGGTATCGTCGAGCGATGATCGACGTCGTTGAGTTCGTCGATGGGCAGAGCGTCGATATCGGCCCGCAGCCCGATACGCCGGCCTTCTCCCCGGTTGCCGCTGATGGTGACGACGCCGCCGGTGCCTCCGCCAAGCCCGGTGACCGGGTCGAGGCCATGCTCGCGCAGAATGGCGACGATGCGCTCGCTGGTGCGGGTCTCCTCGAAGGCGATCTCCGGATGGCGATGGAAGTCGTGGCGCCACGCGGTCAGCGTCTTCGGGTCGGGATAGGGTGCGATCTGGTTCATGATCTGCTCCAGCAATGGATCGTGATCGATTCGAACGATCGGGTGACGCGCCCGCTACGGGGGCGGGCGCGTCGCCGATGAAAGCGAGGTGCCTACAGCAGTACCTGGGCCACCACGGCCGAGCCGACGTAGGTACCGGTGAACACCAGCAGCGAGATGATGATCAGCTTCCAGCCGGTCTGGCGAAACATGCTGAACTCGCGCCGGCTGAGGGCCAGGCCGGCGTAGGCCAGGACCGGGGTGACGATGGCGAGGAAGTTGACCGCGGCAAGCTGCTCGACGATCCAACCGCTGCCCGGGAAAAACGGCAGCGTCATGACGATGCTGACCAACGACACCCAGGCCACGGCGGGGAGATAGAACGGCGCCGCCCGAGTGATGACCAGGCCGATCAGGGTCATGACGTAGAGGATGGTCATGCCCGGCAGGGCAGCGATCAGCGAGGCACCGTTGATGGTGTTGGCGATCCAGCCGACGATACAGGCCATGGCCAGTACGGCGGCGGTCTTGCCGAGATCCGCCTCGGGGCGCTCTTCGCGGGTGAGCTCCTTCGCCTCGTCGTCGGTCGTGGCGCCGGTCGTGCTGGCGGCGTGGCGGCGACCGCCCAGGCGACGATAGAGCCACTCGGCGACGGGCAGGGCAATGAAGAGCGAGACATAGAGCCCGGTGGCGTAGGTCAACAGGTTGCTGGCACCGGCAAAGGCGAGCAGGTCGTCGGCGAGATCGGGGACGGCACCGGCCAGCGCGCCGGAACATGCCGCGACCATGCTGCCGCTGCCGACGCCGCAGGCCATCGCCAGCGCACGCGGGTCGAACCAGTCCAGCGAGGCGAGATAGCCGGCCATCAGCGCGAACCATAGCGTGCCGAACATGGTGCCGACGACGTAGACCCCCATCACGCCGACGCCCTCCGGGCCCTTGAGGCCGTACTTGTCGGAGATGATTGCGATGTTGGGTTCGCGCGCGATCGAATAGGTCGCGCCGATCGCTTCCCGCCCCATCTTGAGCACCAGCACCGCCACCGGCAGTGCCACCAGCATGGTGCCGAGATTGCCCAGCTCCTGCAGGATCAGGGCGGGGCCCGCGCTGATGAGCTGGTCGATGGCGGGGCCGATGGTCGAACCGAAGCGCGCGATGAACGGCATGATCGAGATCAGGATCAGCGGGGTGGCCGCCTGGCTGACGCTCTCGGGCAGGAATCGCCGGGTTCCGGAGAACAGGTGCGGGTTGAGCAGCACCCCGAGCACGAAGGCGTAGAACAGCGGCAGTAGCAGTAGCGTTCCCGGCCCGAGCGGGATCTTGACGATACCGATCCACTCGCTGAGCAGCGACAGCAGGACGACCAGCAGATGCAGGCGCCAATTGAGCAGTTGAGAAAGGGGCATCGATCGTTACCTCTTTGTTGTTGGTGGAGAGGTCATCCACCGAGTATCCAGAGAGAGTGTGATCGAATGAAAGGCGCGGGGTGTTCTGTTTTTTGGATGGCAGGCAGAAGACCATGGGCTGGAACGTAAACGGGGTAGGCCGAAGCCTACCCCGTGCGGGTGATCACCGAACGGTGTGCGATGCGACGATCACTTCTCCGGCAGGGCGTAGACCACGACCTGGTCGCCCACCTGGTCCTTGAGGATCGTGTTGCCGCCGGCCACGAAGGCGACATACTGCCGGCCCTGATATTCGTAGACCGAGGGATTGGCCACGGCCGGCGCTTGGGCCTGGTCCGACCACAGCTCTTCGCCCGTCTCCAGCGAGAAGGCACGCAGCTTGGCGTCCATCGAGGCGCCGATGAACACGACACCGCCCGCAGTCACCGCGGGGCCACCGATGGTGGGGGAGCCCCACTTCTCGGGCATGAAGAAGCCGTACTGCTGCGATGCCCCGACCGGACGCCGCCACTTCACGTCACCGGTATGCATGTCCAGCGCTACCAGCTCGCCGAAGGGCGGTTCCCAGCACGGCATGCCCAGCCAGTTCGTCGCGACCTCCAGGCGCATGCCGTAGGGGGCGCCCTCCTGCGGCGAGAAGCCGCTCTCGTTGCCGGAACCGCTGTCCGCTTTCTCGTAATCTTCGCGGTTGTACAGCTTGATGGTCTGCACGATATGCGAGGTGTTGACGATCGCGGTCTGGCTCACGGGGTCGAACGCAACCCCGCCCCACTGCACGCCACCTGCGCTGTCCGGATAGGCCAGGGCGCCCTCGCCCTTGGTGGTCGGCGGGGTGTACATGCCCTCGTAGGTCAGGTCGTCCCACAGGCGGGAACACTGGCCGCCGCCCAGGGCATCGGCCAGGCCCCAGACCTTGGGCTTCTCGGACTGGTCCAGCAGCGGCGCCGGCTTGGTCGGGAAAGGCTGGGTCGGGGCATAGACCTCGCCCTCGACGCTGCCGTCGCCCTGCGGTACCGGACGCTCCTCGATCGGCCAGACGTCTTCGCCGGTCAGGCGGTTGACCACGAACAGGAAGCCCTGCTTGGTTGCCTGGATCAGCGCCGGGATCTCCTTGCCATCGACGGTGATATCCATCAGCGTCGGGGCGGCGTTGATGTCGTAGTCCCAGATATCGTGGTGAACCCACTGGCGCGACCACACGACCTCGCCGGTCTCGATATCGACCGCGGTGGTCGAGGTCGCCAGCGGCGCCTCTTCGGTGCGGTTGCCGCCCCAGTAGTTCGGCGACGGCGAGGAGACCGGCAGGTACAGCAGGCCGTTCTCGCGATCCGCGGACATGTGGGTCCAGACATTGGCGGTACCGCTCTTCTTGCGCATCTCCTCGGAGAGCGCCTGGAATGTCCATTCGAGCTCGCCGGTCCGGGCATCTAGCGAAAAGACCGTGCCCGGCGGCGCCTGTTCGTAGGCCCAGTCCATGCCGGCCCAACCCAGCATCAGGTGGTCACCGACCACGGTCGGCGGCTGCAGTACGGAGAGCGGCCATTTGGCGTGGGTATCGTTCCACTGGTTGACGTTGAGCACGCCGTTGTCGGCGAAGCCCTTGCAGAGTTCGCCGGTGTCGGCGTCCAGCGCGAATAGCTGGGCGTCCATGGTGCCCATGTAGACGATCTTCTGGCACGGCTCGCCGGCCACAGGGTTCTCGGCTTCCCAGTAGGAGACACCGCGGTTCTTGAGTACCGGCTGGGTCAGCGCCTTGCGCGAGGATTGGGTATCGAAACTCCACTTCTCCTCGCCAGTGCCCGGGTCGAGCGCGATCAGGCGATAGAAGGGGGTGCCGATATAGATCGTGTCGTTGGCGAAGACCGGGGTCGCCGACCATACGGTTGCCGGCGTATCGCCGGAGCCGTCGGAGACATCGCCGGTGTGATACTCCCAGACCTTCTCGAGATCACCGACGTTATCCGCCGTGATCTGGTCGAGCGGGCTGTACTTCTGGGCATTGAGCTGGCCGTGGAAACTGTCCCAGGTCGGCTGTTCGGGAACGAGCGGGATCGGTGTCCGGTTGGCACTCTGCCGATCGCTCGAGTCCGCGGTGCCGACGTCTTGGGTGCTCTCATCGTCGGTCTGCGCCGAACTGGACGTTGCCGCAGTCTTGGAGGATGCGGGAGATTCGCTTCGCGTCGAGGTCGGATCGGATTCGGCCGGCTGATCCTGGGCGAGCAGCGGCAGCGGGGCGAGCAGCAGCGCCAGTGCCGTGACCGAACCCAACCGGGTGGCGGCGAGTTTCAGGGTCGGTGTGGACGGCTGTGACAGGGGTGTGGACATGACTCGGCTCCTCAGGAATGGGCTGGCGTGGTGGAGGAGGCGGAACTCGCCATCTCCAGCAGCAGGCCGATCAGGCCCACCACCATGGCGGCCGTCAGCCACCACTGGTGCAGCAGCAGCCCGGCGAAGCCGGTGCCGACGAGGTCCAGCAGGATCAGCACGCGCAGTGCCACGCGGCCGCTGCGGTGGGAAAGTGGCGCCAGGACCAGCGTCAGGATGGCCAATGCGATCGTCGAGAGAATGACGACGAGGGCGCCAAGGGATCCATTGACCCCGGTAAGCGGCGTGAAATAGGCATAGAGCGCCACGGCGAGCCCGGCGAGCGAGCCCAGGAGCATGACGATGATGCCCGGCCTGAATGATCCAGATTGCGACATGAAGCTTTTTTCTCCTGATGAGAGCGGTTTTGCGTGCCTGGCGGTTGCCTTTCCAGCTCGATATGGCATCGGACCGGCAAGACCGCGCCAATAGCGCTTGGTGAAGGGGGACGTGCGGGCGTGAACTCCCTGCGCCAGGTCGGCCAAAGTATAGGATATTTTAGACCGTTAGCCCCAGGCGGATTGGCTCGCCCTCCCGCCCCGATTGAGATTTCGGGCGGGGGCGTCAGCCGTGTCTTGCCCGGACGGGTGCGCTTGGCGGGGGGGCGGTTCATGCCTCACGCCGGGAGCGAATCGTCGGGTTTGCCGGGGAGCGAGGCCAGCCAGCATAATGGCGGGCCGTCACGTCGCGTAGAGACACGCTGTATGGAATCGTTCAACACCATCGGCCTGATCGGCCGTTTGGGTAGCGACAAGGTAGTCGAGACGCTCAAGCGTCTGGTGATCTTCCTCGAACGTCGTGGTCTCGACATCGTGATCGAGGATCGCACGGCGGCGTTGCTGCAGGGGCACGGCCACGGCGAAGCCAGGCGCCGCGAACTGGGTACGCTGTGCGACCTGGTGATCGTGGTGGGCGGCGACGGCAGCCTGCTGGGCGCCGCGCGGGCACTATGTCACAGCGGGACGCCGGTACTCGGCATCAACCGTGGCCGGCTGGGGTTTCTGACCGATATCTCGCCGGACGAGGTGGAGCAGAAGGTCGCCGAGGTGCTGGAAGGGCAGTACGACAGCGAGCGACGCTTTCTGCTCGAGGCGGAGCTCTATCGTGGCGAGCGCCTGATCGGCTCCGGCTCCAGTCTCAACGATGTCGTCGTGCATCCCGGCAAGGCAGCCCGAATGATCGAGTTCGAGCTGTTCGTCGACGATCGCTTCGTCTACTCCCAGCGCTCCGATGGCTTGATCATGGCGACCCCGACGGGCTCCACCGCCTACGCGCTGTCGGGGGGCGGGCCTATCGTGCATCCGGGGCTGGAAGCCATCACGCTGGTGCCGATGTTCCCACATACGCTCTCCAGCCGGCCGATCGTGATCGATGCCGCCAGCGAGATTCGCGTGCATATCGGCGACATCAACCAGGCCTATCCCCACGTCAGTTGCGATGGCCAGACCCGCGTCGTCTGCAAGCCCGACGATGTTCTCTACGTCCGCCGTCAGGCCGAGCGGCTGACCTTGATCCACCCGCGTGGGCACAGTTTCTTCGAGGCCTGCCGCTCCAAGCTGGGCTGGAGCAGCAGGCTGGGAGACTGACATGGCACAGGACAACGGCGTCGACGGCTACGACCTGATCGGGGACGTGCACGGTTGCGGATACACCCTGATACGCCTGCTCGAAAAGCTGGGCTATCGGGCAGACGATGGTGTCTTTCGTCATCCACGCCGGCGCGTGATCTTTATGGGGGATCTGATCGATCGCGGCCCCAGCATCCGGCTGGCGGTCGCCGTGGCCAAGGGCATGGTCGATGCCGGCGAGGCCCGTATCGTGATGGGCAATCACGAGGTCAACGCCCTGGCCTACTGTCATCAGGCTCCGAGCGACAGTGAACGTGAGTGGCTACGGGAGCACACCCCGCGTAACAACCGGATCATCGGTCGCACCCTGGAGCAGTTCCACGCCTTTCCGCTGGAGTGGGAGAACTGTCTCGCCTGGTTCATGACTCTGCCGCTGTGCCTCGACCTGGGAGGGTTGCGGGTGGTCCACGCATGCTGGGACGAGCCGCTGATCGCCGCCTTCCTGGCGCGCCGTCCCGATGCCCGTATCGATCGGGACTTCCTGATCGAATCGATCGATCACGGCAGTCTGGCGCAGCGCGTCCTGGATCGGCTGACACGCGGCACCCAACTGCCGTTGCCCCCGGGCGTGGAGATTCGCTCCGGCGATGGCTTCACGCGACGCTCGTTTCGCACCCATTTCTGGTGCCGGAACCCGCGCACCTACGGGGATGTGGTCTTTCAGCCCGACAACCTGCCGCTGGGGCTCGAGGATCGCTCCCTGAGCGCCGGCGAACGGGAGCGGTTGAGCTACTACCCGGAATCGGCACCGCCGCTGTTCGTCGGCCACTACTGGTGCAAGGGGGTTCCGGCGCTGCCGCGGGCGAACATCGCCTGTCTCGATTACAGCGCGGTGAAGTATGGCCGGCTGGTGGCCTATCGCTGGGAAGGGGAGGCGCGGCTCGACGCCAACCGGTTCATCTGGGTCGACGTCGAGAGGGAGGGCGCGCGCAATTGACGTCGCGAGCCTGCTGCGATTCTTGCATTTTTTTACAATGATTTTAGCAATTGATTTATCGAGTTTTTTTGACAGCCCGGTGCCAATCGGGAAAAAAATGGGATTTTTTTTCCTCTGCCGAGGAACTCCGCCCGGCGGATACCCTCAAAGTCAGTGTTCCCTTGAATGATCCCTTGCTCTTATCCGGCGGCCTTCCGCCGGATTTTTCTTTTTCTGGCCTGTAGAATGGCGGCGTCGAACGACCATCGATGTCGTCGAGCTCCGGGCCGTCCGTCCGGCGCTCTCACGTGTCGTCGACTCTCGTCGACACTCTTTCTCGGAAACCGGGTCGGACCTTTCCCATGTACAAGTTACTCGAACTGCCCGGCGATCTGGATACGCGTCCGCTTCGACAAGCGATGTGGGCGAACCATATCGGCCATCGCTTCACCCAGGAGGCCGACCGGCAGGTGTTGTGGCTGGCGAATCCCGAACAGCGGGACGAGGCGGCACGGCTGATCGAGCTGTGGCATCGCGGCGAGCTGGAGACGTCGGCTGCCCAGTCGGCGCCTCGCCGGCGCCCCAGCATCACCGGCCAGGCCTTCGGCCAGGCGCCGCTCGCGGCAGGGCTGATTGCGGTCTGCGTGGCGGTCTTCCTCTGCATGACGTTTGCCGGCGATGCCATCGTTCGTGCTTTCACCATCGTGCCTCTCGAGGTGATAGGGCAGCGGCTGGTGCCCGGCGATCTCGTCTCCGACACCCTGGCCGGGGGCCAGGTATGGCGGCTGTTCACGCCGGCGCTGCTGCACTTCGGCTGGATGCACCTGATCTTCAACATGCTGTGGGTGTGGTACTTCGGCCGCCAGGTAGAGTCGCTCCAAGGCTGGCGCCGACTGGGTGTCATCGTCGTCGTGGCCGCGCTGTTCTCGAATCTGGCCCAGTACTTCACCGGCACCGTGCTGTTCGGGGGAATGTCCGGCGTCGACTATGCGCTGCTCGGCTACGTCTGGCTGATGTCCCGGCGCCGACCCGAAAGCGGCCTGTTCGTGCCTCAGATGCTGATGGTCTTCATGCTGGGCTGGATGGTCTTTACCATGACCGGGCTGGGCGACGCCTTCGGCTTCGGCAACGTCGCCAACGAGGCGCATCTGGGAGGATTGCTGATCGGGTTGATCATGGGCTGGTTCGCCAGCCGCAATGCACCGGGAGGCGCCGGCCACGACGCCTCGGGAGACAGGTAATGAGCGAGATGAATTTCGACCGCATGGTCGCGCAGATGACGCCGGAGATGTACCAGAACTTCAAGCAGGCCATCGAGCGCCGCAAGTGGCCGGACGGCCGCCGGCTGAGCGCCGAACAGACCGAGCTGTGCATGGAGGCCGTGATCAAGTACGAGATGATCCATGACGTTCCCGCGGCGCAGCGCGTCGGCTATCTGGAGCGCAACGAGTGCGCCTCCGGCAGCCACTCCTCCGCCGAGGAAGCCGCGGTCAAATGGATCAACTGATCCCGCTGACAGCCGGTGACGAAAGCCTCCCGGGAGAAGACCGGCAAGATCGGGCCCGCGGCCAGTTGCGCAAGCTCGATATCCGACTGCCGGTGGCGGGGCGCCCGGCGGAGTACACGCTGCGGGCCGGCGACCAGCGCATGGGGCTCAACGCCTGGCTGGGCCGGCGCGTCGAGCTGCGTCACACCGGCGAGATTCACTGTATCGAGTGCGGTCGGGCCACGCGCAAGAGCTTCGGCCAGGGGCACTGCTACCCCTGTTTCTCGTCGCTGGCGCATTGCGATCTCTGCATGATGCGTCCGGAGACCTGTCACTATTTCCAGGGTACCTGCCGCGATCCCGCCTGGGGGGAGCGTCACTGCTTTCGCCCGCATACCGTCTACCTGGCCAACGCCTCCGGACTCAAGGTCGGCATCACGCGTGGTACCAACATGCCGACACGCTGGCTCGACCAGGGGGCGATCCAGGCGCTGCCGATTCTCGACGTGGAGACCCGTCAGCAGTCCGGTTTCGTCGAGACGCTGTTCAAGGCGCAGGTTTCCGATCGCACCAACTGGCGGGCGATGCTCAAGGGCGAGGTCGACCCGCTCGATCTGGTTGCCGAGCGCGATCGGCTGCTGGCGTCGCTGGAGCCCGGGCTGGCAGAACTGCGTCGACGGTTCGGTCACGACGCGATCCAGGCGGTCGATGACGTGGCACCGCTGTCGATCGCCTACCCGGTGCTCGAGTGGCCGCGCAAGATCGTGTCGTTCAATTTCGACAAGACGCCTCGGATCGAGGGCACCCTGATGGGGCTCAAGGGCCAGTACCTGATCCTCGACACCGGCGTCGTCAACCTGCGCAAATTCGCCGGCTACCAGGTGGCCGTGAGCGCCGGGGCGGCCTGAACCGGGAGCGTCAGCGCGGCTTGTGCTCGAGCTGGCGCTCCATGCGGTTCAGGAACACCGTCATCACTCGTTCGTAGAGTTTATCCTTCAGCACCACGTCCTCCACGCCCGCGTCCAGGTTGGGATTGTCGTTGACCTCGATGACCACGACCCGGTCGCCGATCTGCTTGAGGTCGACCCCGTAGAGGCCATTGCCGATCAGCTTGGTCGCCCGCAACGCTGCCTTGACCACCGGTGGCGGCACTTCGGACAGGTCGTGGGTGGTGAAGCCCCCGCTGCGCGTCTTGCCGCTGGAGTGGTCGTAGATCTGCCAGTGGCCGCGGGCCATGTAGTAGCGGCTGGCGAACAGCATCTGGCCGTCGAGCACGCCGATGCGCCAGTCGAAGTCGGTGGGCAGCCACTCCTGGAGCAGCAGCAGGGCGGAGGATTCGAACAGCTTGGGGGCCTCCGCGACCAGCTCCTCCCGCGATCGAATCTTGACCACGCCCTTGGAAAAAGCGCCGTCCGGCACCTTCAACACCAGCGGATACTCCAGGTGGGCCAGCTTCTCGTCGAGCCGCTCCATGTCGCCGCGATAGAGCAGTTGGCCGCGAGGCGCGGGGATCTTGTGGGTGCCCAGCAACTCGTGGAGAAAAATCTTGTTGGTGCAGCGCAGGATCGACTGCGGGTCGTCGATCACCACCAGCCCCTCGTGTTCGGCCTTCTTGGCCATGCGGTAGGTGTGGTGGTCCAGCCGGGTCGTCTCGCGGATGAACAGCGCGTCGAATTCGGCCAGCCGACCGGCATCGCGATGGGTGATCAGGTTGACGTCGATGCCCAGCCGCCGGCCGGCGCGGATGAAACGCTTGATGGCTCCCCGGTTGCTGGGCGGCAACGCCTCCTGCGGGTCGACCAGGATCGCCAGGTCGAAACGGTAGCGACGGCGGGCGCGCGGTGTGCGCCAGACCCGGGTCGAGTGGCGGTTCAGCGCCGTCGCGAACAGATCCTCCTCGCCGGACTGCAGCGCGGTCAGTGCCAGGGGCTTGAGCCGCGCCAGCCGCCAGACGTTCTGGCGTTTCTCGAAACGGGCTTCCAGCAATGGATGGGGCAGGCGCTCGAACAGCCTTCGAGCCAGGCGCTGCAGCTCGGGCTCGCGACACTCACCGAAGAACACGCGCAGGGTGAAGGTGTCGCCCGCCAGCGCACCGCGCTTGTCCAGTTCCATCAACAAGGGGTCGATGGCGGCCAGCTGCATGTCGATCAGGGCCTTGCGCGACAGCTGGTTGAGGGTTTCCACGCTGGGCAGGACGCGCTGGTCGCGGGCCTGGGCCAGCAACGAGACGTAGTAACCGGTTTCCAGGTAGTCGAGGTTGGCGCACAGGTTGATGACATGGGTGGCATCGTCCGCTGCCACCGAGCCCTCCAGTGCCAGGAAGGCGTCGGCGCTGATCAGGTCCTCGGAAGGGTAGTAGGGTTGCCAGTCGGCAAGGCGGTCGACGACGATACGCAGGCGTGACATGAAATCGGTGGCTCCTTTTCCCGCCATCTCCCGATGGGAGGCGGCGGAGATCGATACGGCAGGCGTCGAGGCTGCGGGGGGAACAGCATGCGACGATGGGAAGGCGGCGACAAGTCGTTGTCGGCGTGAAATAATTTCAGCATCGCCGGTACGTTGAAGGTCCCTCCGAGGGCCTGCCGGTGCGGTTTCAGGGCGATGAAGACCTGAAGACACTGAAATTCTAGATGAATCTGATGAGAGCGCACGCATGCTCCGCACGCTTCGTCGCGGCTTACCCGCCGATTGCGACGCCTTGTACCAACTGGAAGAGCGCTGCTTCGACAGTGACCGCTTCAGCCGACGCCAACTGGCGCACCTGTTGACCCGTGCCAATGCCGTCAACCTGCTGGCGGTGTCAGAGGATCAGCGTGTCGTCGGCTACGGCACGTTGCTGTTTCGGCGCAACAGCACTACGGCGAGGCTCTACTCCTTCTGCGTCGATCCGGCCGCACGCGGCACCGGGCTGGGGCGGGAGCTGCTCCAGGCGCTGGAACAGGCCGCACGGGAGCGCGGCAGCCAACGCCTGCTGCTCGAGGTGCGTGCCGACAACCGTGTCGCGATGGGACTCTATCGCCGGATGGGGTTCATCGCCCATCGCTGGCTGGACGACTATTATGCCGATGGCTGTGCCGCCTGGCAGATGGACAAGCGACTCGACGTTTCCGAGACGCCCGACGCAGCGTCAGCCGACTGACCCTCGCCGCAGCCGCGGTGGATTTTTTGACTGAGGACTACTCCCATGCCGTCTTTCGATATCGTCTCCGAATTCGACCGTCATGAAGCGACCAACGCCGTCGACCAGGCGAACCGCGAGATACAGACCCGCTTCGACTTCCGCGGCGTCGATGCCAGCTTCTCGCTGGAGGGCGAGACCGTGTCGCTCGAGGCGGATGCCGAGTTCCAGCTGCAGCAGATGATCGACGTGCTGCGCAACAAGCTGATCGCTCGGGGTATCGACCCGCGCTGCATGGAGATCGAGGATGCCCAGACCTCCGGCGTCAAGGCGCGCCAGCAGGTCAAGCTCAAGCAGGGCCTGGAACAGCCCGATGCCAAGGCGATCGTCAAGCTGCTCAAGGAGTCGAAGCTCAAGGTGCAGCCGGCGATCCAGGGCGACAAGGTCCGGGTGACCGGCAAGAAGCGCGACGACCTGCAACAGGCGATCGCGTTGCTCAAGGGCGAGGAGGGCCCCGACCTGCCGCTGCAGTACGACAACTTCCGGGAGTGAGTTCTTTCTCGCCTTCGCCTGTATTCGCAGGGATCATCGCTTCTCGCTGATTGAGCTCGGCGGAGCCGAACACTACCCCCCCGGGCCTGCTCCCCCACGCAGGCCCTTTTCTCTCATCGCCTATCTCCCAGGCTGCATTCCTTTACGCGACTTCAGAAGATCGAAGCGCTCGTCGGTTTCGAGTGGTAGCCATCGTTAGACCTTGGTCTTGAAATCAGACTCAGCGGTAAACCGCCCGACTCTGCGGCTAAATTCCGTATCGAGCGGCAATGCATCGAAATCTCCCTCGATCATAGACTCCTCGGCACAGCTTCACGCCCATCGAGGAGTCGTCGATGAATTCAGCAACACTGCTTCATCATCAGCAGCCGCACTCCTACGTCGGCGAGCGTCAGCCGCGCGTCGAGGACGAGGCGTTGTTGCGAGGATTGGGGCGCTACGCTGACGATCTCGCCGTCCCGCCGGGAACACTACATGCGGCGATCGTTCGGTCGCCCCATGCGCATGCCAGAATCCGGCGAGTCGTGATAGAGGCTGCCTTGCAGGTACCGGGCGTGCGAGGTGTGCTTACTGGCGAAGACGTCAAGCGCTGGGCAGCGCCATTTCCCGTGGGGGTACGTCAGCCCATGGAGCACTGGTGCCTGGCGGTCGACAAGGTTCGCTACGTCGGTGAACCGGTGGCGGTGATCATCGCCGAGGACCGTTATCTGGCAGAGGATGCGCTGGATGCCGTCGTGGTCGAATACGACATCCTGCCGGCGACCATCGATCCGGAAGCCGCCACGAGCGACGACGCCAGCGTACTGCACGAGGCCGTCGGCAGTAATGTCGTCAATGATCGCTACTTCAATTATGGAGACGCGAGCACGGCCTTCGAACAGGCAGAGCGCACGCTATCGCTCAAGGTGCGCTATCCCCGTAGCGCCTGCACACCGATCGAGTGCTATGTCGTTCTGGGTCAGTACGATCCCGCCGAGGGTGGCTACGACGTCATGGCCAATTTCCAGGGGCCCTACGCGATTCATTCGGTGATGGCGCGTGCTTTGCAGGTGCCGGCCAATCGCTTGCGGTTGCGCACGCCACCGGATTCCGGCGGCAGTTTCGGGATCAAGCAGGGCGTCTTTCCTTATGTCGTGATGATGGGGCTGGCGGCACGCAAGGTTGGGGCGCCAGTGAAGTGGGTCGAGGATCGGCTCGAGCATTTGCAGGGCGCATCGTCGGCCACCAACCGAGTCACCACGATTGAAGCGGCCTTTGCGAGCGACGGGCATGTCTCGGCCTTGCGCTTCGATCAACTCGACGACTGTGGCGCCTATCTACGGGCCCCGGAGCCTGCCACCACCTATCGGATGCACGGCAATCTCACTGGCGCTTACGACATTCGCCACCTCCAGGTTCGCAATCGAATCGTCATGACCAACAAGATGCCGACCGGCCTCAACCGTGGGTTCGGTGGGCCGCAGGTCTACTTCGCGCTGGAGCGACTGATGCAGCGCATTGCCGTGACGCTGGATCTTGACCCGCTCGATGTGATTCGTCGCAATCTGGTGCCCACCGAAGCTTTTCCCTACCACTGTGCCGCCGGAGCGCTACTGGATTCCGGTGATTATCGACGCGGCATCGAACTTGGTGTCGAGCAGGGCGGCCTCGAGGAGTTGCGTCAGCGTCGGGAGTCTGCCCGTCGCGAAGGTCGCCATTACGGGATCGGCTATACCGTGGCCGTTGAGCCGTCGATCTCCAACATGGGTTACATCACCATGGCGCAGACGCCGGAGGAGCGACGCCGTGCAGGGCCCAAGAACGGAGCGGTGAGTACCGCCACCATCAGTGTCGACCCGCTGGGTAGCGTCAGCGTCCACGTCTCTTCCACGCCTCAAGGTCAGGGGCATCGAACCGTCGCGGCCCAGGTCGTCGCCGACGTGTTGGGAGTTCCTTTCGAGAGCATTCGCGTCGATGTAGAGCTCGATACCGGCAAGGATGCCTGGTCGATCGCCTCGGGCAACTATTCCAGTCGTTTTGCCGGTGCGGTGGCTGGCGCCGTTCATAACGCGGCGCTCAAGATTCGAGCGCGTCTGGACGCCATCGCCGCGCAACAGTGGCAGGTGTCGGTCGAGGACATCCGCTTCGGCGACGGGCGAATCTATACCGCTGACGGTGTCCACTCCATGTCATTTCAGCGTCTCGCCGGCGCGACTCACTGGGCGCCGGGAACGCTGCCTGAAAGTGAAACGGGCGGGTTGCGCGAAACCGCCTTCTGGACGCCAGCCGAACTGACGGCGCCCGATGACGACGAGCGTATCAATAGCTCGCTCTGCTACGGATTCATTTTCGATTATTGCGGCGTGGAGCTCGATTCGCTTACCGGGCGCGTGACGATCGACCGCTACGTCACGCTGCATGACGCCGGACGCATGCTCAATCCGCAGCTGGTGGACGGGCAGGTGCGTGGCGCTTTCGCTCAGGCGGTGGGTGCCGCGCTCTACGAGGTCTTCCATTACAACGAGGATGGCAGCTTTGCCTCGGGCACGCTGGCCGATTACCTGATCCCCACCACCGTTGAAGTGCCGGATCCGACCATTCTGCACATGGAAACGCCCTCCCCATTCACGCCGCTGGGGGCGAAAGGCGTCGGTGAAGGCAACAACATGAGTACGCCGGTGTGCATTGCCAACGCGGTAGCAGATGCGCTGGGTGACGCGGTCGAACCGGGGGCCATCGAGCTGCCGTTGACGCCATCGAAAGTCCGCATGCTGATAGGGATCGAGGAACCGCCAAGGCCGGAAGGTGTGGCTGAAGAGAGCGCGCAGGCGTCGGCGGGTGGAGGTTCCAAGCTGAGCGCCAGTGACAGTGTCGAAATTCCCGCGTCGCCGCAGCAGGTTTTCGACAGCATTCTCGATCCCGACACGCTGAAAGCCATGATACCGGGCTGCCATTCTCTGGAGCTGACCGGCGACAACGCTTATCGCGCCGACGTCACCGTCGGTGTCGGCATGATCCGGGCCCGCTTCGATGCCCGCGTCGAATTGACCGACCTCGAGCCACCACACTCGCTGCGTCTTTCCGGGGCCGGCAAGAGCGGGATGGGCAATGCCGCTGGGGCGGCAAAAATTCGATTCAGCGAAATCGAAGGCGGCAAGACCCGCCTGGACTACGACTACGAGGTGACGGTGGGCGGCAAGATCGCTTCGGTGGGCGGACGCATGCTCTCCAGCGCCTCGAAGATGCTCATCGGTCAGATCTTCTCGCGGCTCTCGCAACGGTTGAGTGGCAGCACGAGCAAAGGATCGCTATGGCAACGATTGCGCGCTCTGACCGGCAAGCGCGGAGGTGACCAATGAAACCCGCTGCCTTCGATTACAACCGACCCACGACCCGTCGCGAGGCCATCGAGCAACTGGTCGAACGCGGGGAAGATGCTCGAATCATCGCCGGCGGCCAATCGCTGATGGCCGTACTCAACATGCGCCTGAGTCAGCCCCGGGTGCTGATCGACATCAGCGGCGTCGACGAGCTGCGTTATATCGAGCGACGCGACGGTTATCTTGCAGTAGGTGCTGCCACCACCCAGGCCGAACTGGCGGAGTACGCCGCACTCGCTGACGAAGTGCCGCTGCTGGCACAGATGCTGCCCTGGATCGGCCATTTCCAGACCCGCAATCGCGGCACCGTCTGCGGATCCATCGCGCATGCCGACCCCAGTGCCGAGCTGCCGCTATGCCTCGCCACGCTGGGCGGTGAAGTGGTGCTGGAGACGAAGCGTGGTAAACCGCGTCGCGTGACCGGGGATGGCTTCTTTCAGGGGATCTTGACCACCGCTCGACGTCCCCACGAGTTGATCACCGAAGTGCGCTTTCCGCTCAGCAAGGCAGGGCACCGCTATCGCTTCCAGGAGGTCGCCATGCGCCATGGTGATTTCGCCATCGTCGCCTTGGCCGTCGACATCGGCGAAACCGAATACCACCTCGGCGTGGGCGGTGTCGCCGACCGGCCCGTGGTGCGACGCATTCCCCGCGACGTCGACCTCGACGACGCCCTCAACACGTTGGCCTGGTCTCTCGAGGCGCAGGACGACATTCACGCCTCTGCCACTTACCGCCGTCACCTGGTACGAGAAATGGGACGGCGACTGATGACCGAAGAGATCGTCCAGGAGGAGACCGCCGATGTACGTCCGGCTCGATGAACGCTATCGCGTCACGCTAACGCTCAATGGTCGCGAGCGCAGTGCCTATGCCGAACCGCGCACGCAGCTGTGCGACTTCCTGCGGCACGCGCTCGGCGCTACCGGGACACACGTCGGATGTGAGCATGGCGTATGTGGCGCCTGCACCGTGATGGTCGACGGACGCGCCACACGATCGTGCCTGATGCTCGCCGTACAAGTCGAAGGCCGTCGTGTGGAAACGATCGAGTCGTTGGCAAAAGAGGGCGAAATGGGCGATCTGCAGCGCGCGTTTCGGGAACATCACGCGCTGCAATGCGGATTCTGCACGGCGGGGATACTGATGTCCTGCCACGAATTTCTCGGCCGCGTGACGGCCCCGAGCGAAGCCGAGGTGCGCGACATGCTGTCGGGTCATCTCTGCCGCTGTACCGGTTACACCGGCATCGTCCAGGCCGTGCTGGCAGTGGCCCGGGCCAGACAGAACAACCGACAGGAGATACCCTAATGTTCGACCTTGGCCGCAGTTTTCTCGCAACGGTAGAACGACGTCCGCGGTCGATAGCGATCACGGATGGCGAGTTCCGGCGCAGCTACGCCGAATGGCTCGAGGATATCCAGAGCGTGGCACGCGGGCTGGAAGCATTGGGGCTGGGCCGTGGAGACCATCTGATCGTGGTAATGCAAAACCGTTGGCAGATGGCAACGCTGCACTGGGCCTGTCAGTTTGCCGGCATTATCGTTACCCCGATCAACTGGCGCTCGACGGACCGGGACGTGCGCTACTGTCTGGAAGACGCCGAGGCCCGTGGTGTCGCGTTCGATGCCGCAGGCACCGAGGCAGTTCTGGCCTGCGAGGAAGCCTACGCCATTTCTCGTATCGCGGTGGGCGGCTGCGGCGACGACGCGGCGGTGGCATTCGAGTCGCTGCTCGGCGGGCAGGGCGAGACGCTGTGTCGCGCTCGACCCGAAGATATCTCGCTGATGCTCTATACCTCGGGCACGAGCGGAAGGCCCAAGGGCGTACCGCGAACGCACCAAGCGGAGCGCGCTGCGGCGATGGCGCACGTGGCCCAGAATCTTTATCGCCACGACGAACGCACGCTAGGCGTCATGCCCCTCTATCACACCATGGGGGTACGTTCGCTGCTGTCGATGGCGCTGATCGATGGCGCCTTCGTCTGCGTGCCGCGCTTCGACCCGGAAGCCACATTGGAAGCGATCGAGCGCGATCGGGTGACCAACCTCTATCTCGTTCCCACGCTCTATCACATGCTGATCGAGCATCCGACCTTCCGAGCCGAGCGTGTGGCCAGCGTCGACAAGATCGGTTTCGCCGGGGCGGCGATGAGCGCCGGACTGATGGCCCGCGTCGAAGCTGCCTTTGAGCCGAGTCTGTTCGTCAATCACTACGGCTGCTCCGAGATATACACGTTCACCATCGATCAACGAGCCAACCGCAAGCCGGGCTCCTCCGGTCGCGCCTCGCTCAATCAACGCATCCGGGTGGTGCCGGTCGATGCGGCATCCCCCGACGAAGTCCTGCCGGCGGGACAAGAGGGTGAAATCATCGCCGATCTGGCCGGAGACGAGGCGTTTTCGGGATATTGGCGGCGCCCCGAAGCCGACCAGAAGTCGCTCCGCGATGGGTGGTACTTCACCAGCGACATGGGCTACCTGGACGAGGACGGCGATCTGTTCGTCACCGGCCGTGTCGACGACCTGATCATCACCGGCGGCGAGAACGTCAGCCCCGCCGAGATCGAGAACGTGCTCTCGCTGCATCCGCAGGTCGAGGAAGTGGTGGTCGCCGGGCTGCCCGACGAGCAGTGGGGTCAAATCGTCACGGCGTTCGTCAAGGTGCGTGGCGCGGTGGACGAAAACGCTCTGAGCGAGCACTGCAACGAAGCTGGCCTCACACGCTTCAAACGCCCGCGCCGCTACATCTTCGTCGAAGACATTCCCAAATCCGCCGTTGGCAAGGTCCTGCGTCGCGTGCTTCTCGATGACCGCGCCGACTCCCTGGCCACCGATTGACTGTCGGTTCGCATCCGATTCACGTTCGATCCGATCCACGACCTGCTCACGATTCAACCCAATCAAGGAACTGTCATGACTCAACCCGCGATCAAGGATTTTCTGGCTTCCGAGTTCGACGGCTTCGAGGTGCAAATCGACGCCGATCACGAGCGAGCCGATATGGTTCTCAATCGTCCGCCGCTCAACGTGATCGCCATGTCACAGCGGGAGGTGCTGCGACAGGTATTCGAGGCGCTCGACGCCCACGACGATGTGCGAGTCATTGTGCTGCGTGCCGAAGGAGAGCATTTCTCCAGCGGCGGTGACATCAAGGGGTTTCTGGAGGCTTCGCCGGAACATGTCTCCAAGCTGGCGTGGAACGTGGCGGCACCGGCACGGTGTGAGAAGCCGGTCATCGTCGCCAATCGCGGTTATACCTTCGGCGTCGGCTTCGAACTCTCGCTGGCGTGTGATTTCCGCATCGCCTCCGAAACCACACGCTACGCCCTGCCCGAGCAGAACCTGGGCCAGATTCCGGGATCCGGCGGCTCCGCTCGACTGCAGAAGATCATCGGCATTACCCGCACCAAGCACATGGTCATGCGCGCCAAGCGCATTACCGGGGCGCAGGCTCTGGAATGGGGTATCGCTACCGAATGCGTACCGGATGATCAGCTGGAAGCCGCCACCCGCTCGCTGGTCGAGGAGTTGCGTCGCTTTTCGCCGCTGGCACAGCGCACCGCCAAGAAGTTGATCAACGACAACGAGGACTCGCCGCTGTCGGTTGCCATCGAGATGGAAGGCCACTGCTACAGCCGTCTGCGTAGCTCGAACGACTTCCGCGAAGGGGTCGAAGCCTTTCATGCCAAACGCAAGGCGGTGTTCCGCGGGGAGTAAATTCGGCGACCGCTGAACGCTGACAAGCAACGACACGATAACTAGAAAACGATAACGAGGAGTCACGCCATGTCTCAAAAAGATACCCGGGCTGCGTTACCGGGAGGAGACCGCGTCCATTGGTGGAAAGACCTGCGTTCGGCTCTTTCCTTCAAGTCCATCAGTACCGGAATCGTTGCAGCGCTGTTCGGATGCTCGGGACCCGCGCTGATCGTGATCAGTGCGGCAAACGCGGGGCGTCTGACCAGTGGCCAGACGGTGGCCTGGCTATTCGCGGTCTATTTTCTCGGCGGTCTGATCAGCCTGATCATGGCGCTGCGATATCGACAGCCCATCACCGGGGCCTATTCCATCCCGGGGGCGGCGATCATGAGCGCCGCACTGGTAACGATACCGTTCGCCGAGGCGGTCGGGGCGTTCATATTGAGTGGCCTCATCGTGTTTCTGCTGGGCCTCAGCGGTTGGGTAGGGCGCATCATGCGCTGGCTGCCCATGCCGATCGTCATGGCGATGATCGCCGGGGCGTTGATTCGCTTCGGCGTCGGGGCCGTCGACTCGGTGGGCGCCGCGCCGCTGATTGCCGGAATAGCGCTGGTTGCCTTCTTTCTGACATCACGCTTTTTGAAGTCCGTTCCGCCGGTACTGGTCGCTGCGGTAGTGGGCTTTCTGATGGCCTATTTCACGGGTGCCATCCAGACCGGCGGCGTAGATATCGCGATGGTGGCGCCACAGTTCACCTGGCCGAATTTCTCGTTCGATGCCTTCGTGGCGATATCGATCCCGCTGGCAGCGCTGGTGCTTGGGGCGGAAAACGCCCAGGCGACGGGGGTCTTGCTAGCCGAGGGATATCGGCCGCCGGTCAACGCGATGACGATCATCAGCGGCATCGGCGGCATTGTGGCCGGGCTGCTCGGCGGGCACAACGCCAACATTGCCGGACCGATGACGGCGATCTGCGCCTCCGATCAAGCCGGCGCCGACCGTGAAAAGCGTTATGGCGCGACGCTGGTCAATGGCGTGCTGTTTTGCGCCTTCGGGTTGTTCGCGGGCGGTGCGGTGCCGCTGATCATGGCGCTGCCCAAGACGTTGATTGCCAGTATTGCCGGTGTGGCGATGATCGGTGTGCTGCTGGCGGCTTTTCAGCAAGCCTTCAACAAACAGTCCGGTTATCAAATCGGCGCCTTCGTGGCCCTGGTAGTGGCGATGAGCAAATTGAGTCTGTTGGGAATCAGTTCACCATTCTGGGCGTTGGTCGCTGGCATCGCAGTATCGGCCATATTGCGCGAGGCCCCCGTCGATGGCGTATCGGCAACGCCGGGCGAGAACGCTCCTGTCGACGGCAGCCGGGTCTAGGCGGTGCATCGGTGACAGGCCGGCGCGGTGGTACCTGGCGAAATCGGGATGGCGTGACGTCAGGTAATCATCGCTTCGTGAGCGTTTTCATCTTTGGTCCAATGCCACCGTTGGATCGGCTTCAAAATGATACTGTGGGCCGTTGGCCATCAACATAATCGGGATGACCGAGAGGCACTATGTCGAATGCTTATCGAATCTTTCATGGCGGGTTCGGACGAATCGCCTTGTTGGATATGGACGAGCCGCTTGTGCCTCATGCCCATTGTGAGTGTCACGTCCTCATCAAGGCCACCGGGCAGAACACCTATTTCTCGGTGCGCGGGCGTCGACTACCGCTCACCGATGACACCGCCGTGCTCGTCAACGCCTGGGAACCTCACTATTACGACCACCAGGCCGGCGTATCCGAAAGCGTGATTCTGGCACTGTATATCGAACCACGCTGGCTCGCAGCGCTTCAAACGGATCTCTCCACCAGCGCTCGCCCCGATTTTTTCGCGCAGCCGTGTATCGAACTGACCCCCCGCATGCGTCGTCAGGCGGATATCCTGATCGGCGAGATGCTCGGGTTTGGGCCGATGCCCCGGGAAAAAATGGAGAGCCTGCTGTTCGATCTCTTGATATCGATCGTCGAAAAGCACTCCGATTGGCATCATCTGGCCAGATTGAAGGCGGGTACTGCGGGCGATTTCTACGACGTCCGTATCCGACGAGGCATCGGGCTCATTCTCGAATCCGCGCCGGGCGAGCTGGATCTCGATCTGATTGCTCGACAGTGTGGACTATCACGCGCGCATTTCTTCTCGCTGTTCAAGAAAACGACGGGCATGACCCCCCAAATGCTGGCCAATATGGGGCGAATGAGTTCGGCGTTTCAGTGGCTGGCCGATAACCGCCAAGGCTCTCTGGGCAATCTGGCCCAGGAACTGGGCTTCTCCGAGCAGGGGCATTTCACCCGTTTCTTTCGTCGTCACATCGGTGCGGCGCCGAGTCAGTATCAGCGCGTCATGGATAATTACTCACCCTGAAACGGGTCTTGAAGCGTGGAATCACGAGATGGAGTTCAGGCAGCGACAGCCTCGCTGCCCAGCGCCAGCATGCTCAGATTGCCGAACATGAAGCTCTCGTGAAGTGTCCGCAGCGGCCGCCCCTCCATGGCACCCACGCACATCAGCAGCGGCAGGAAGTGCTCGGGGGTCGGGTGGGCGTGGCGCGCGTTCGGCGCTTCCCGTGGCCAGTTGACCATGGCGCCGAGGTCGCCGCGTGCCGCCACGTCGATGGCCCAGTCGTGAAACTGCCGTGCCCAGGTATCCGGGGCGTCGTGGATGACGTGCCGGGCGCCCAGGTTGTGGGTGGCGGCACCGGAGCCGATCAGCATCACGCCGTTGGTTGCGGCCCATCGGCCCAGTGCTGCCGCTATCCGAAGCTGGGTCGCGGTATCGGCCGCCATGGGCACGCTGACCGGTATCAGCGGCACGTCGGCGCCCGGCCACAGCAGCGAGAGTGGCGACCAGATACCATGATCCAGCGGCCTGGTGGGGTCCAGGCGAGCGTCGATACCTGACACGGCGAGATCCTCGCTCAGTTGCCGTGCCATTGTCGGCGCTCCGGCGGCGGGATATCGCACCCGGTAGAGTGGGGCGGGGAAGCCGTGGAAGTCGTGCCAGGTAGCGGGTTTCTCGGCACTGCCCAGCACCAGCCCCGGCGCTTCGAAGTGCGCCGAGATCACCAGCGCGGCCGGCGGCCTGATCAACCGCGCGCCGAGATCGGCCAGAAAGGCGCGGGCCGGATGGTCGGTCAGGCTGAGATCGGGGGAGCCGTGGGAGAGATAGAGGATCTGGCGCGTCGTCATGGGTTTCGCTTCCGGGAAATGCGTCTGTCCGACAGCCTACGCCGACGGCCGCAGGAGACTAGCCCTCTTCCGGCGAACGGACGGTTTCGCTATCGTCAATATTGGCGTTTTCCATCGACGGAGATTGGAGGGCGGGGAGGAGGCTGGTTTACACTACCGAACCAAGCGTCCTCTTCGGGCGGCGCCTCGATCCATCGCAGTGGGGATGTTCGGCATGCGTAATGCCATCTATGTCACCTTGGCCGCCATCAGCTTCGCGCTGGGCGTGATCGGTCTGTTCCTGCCGGTGATGCCGACCACCTGTTTCATGCTGGCGGCGGTCTGGCTGGCGTCGCGAGGCTCGCCGCGATTTGCCAACTGGATTCGCAACCATCCGCGCTTCGGCCCGCCGATCCAGTCGTGGGAGCGCGAGCGTGCCATCCCCAAGCACGCCAAGATCATGGCGGTGATCATGCTGGGCGTGTCGTGTGCGATCATCGCTTTCACCGTCTCCCTCTGGCCACTCAAGGTGGGCCTGATCCTGGGGCTGGCGGGGCTGGCTCTCTGGATCGTGACGCGGCCCCTGCCGACTCTGCAGTGCCCGGTGCGTGGGGTGTGGTCGGAAGAGGCCCCCGAGCGTCGCTGAGCCCGGGGCCGGTATCCGCGTTCCTCTGCTCCTTCCTTCTTTGCTTTACATCCCGCCCGGCTTCTCCGGGCGCGATCCTGATTCGATATCGTTCCGGTCACGCGGGTAGAATGGTGCTCGATCGTCGGTCGTCGGGTCCGTTTCCAGTTCGGCCCGCCGTCACGACCTGCCCACTTCCACAAGGAGCGTTGCCATGTCTGGGATGCAAGCGACCTATCTCAAGGACTATCTGCCGCCGGCGTACCGCGTCACCCATACCGAGCTCACCTTCGATCTCGCGCCGGCCGCCACCCGGGTCAAGGCGCGCTTGCATATGGAACGCCATCCCGATCGCGAGCCCGGTGACGCTGAAACCAGCCTGCCGCTGGAACTGGCCGGGAGCGAGCTCAAGCTGATCCGTATCGCCGTCGACGGCCAGACGCTGGAGCCGGGGGAGTTCGAGGTCGGCGACGGCAAGCTCACCGTCGCGACCGTGCCGGAGCGCTTCCTGCTCGATACCGAGGTCGAGATCGATCCCGATGCCAATACCGCGCTGGAGGGGCTGTATCGCTCCAACGGCATGTTCTGCACCCAGTGCGAGCCGGAAGGATTCCGCCGGATCACCTACTATCCCGATCGGCCGGACGTGATGGCGACCTTCTCGACCACGGTGATCGGCGATCGCGAGTCGCTGCCGGTGCTGCTCTCCAACGGCAATCCGGTGGAAAAGGGCGAGTTGCCCAACAATCGTCACTTCGTGACCTGGGAGGATCCTCACCCCAAGCCGAGCTATCTGTTCGCGCTGGTCGCCGGCAGCCTGGAGAAGGTCGAGGATCACTACACCACCGCGAGCGGCCGCGAGGTGCTGCTGCAGATCTGGGTCGAGCCGGAGAATCTCGACAAGACCGAGCATGCCATGGCCTCGCTCAAGCGTTCGATGCAGTGGGACGAGGAGACCTATGGTCGCGAGTACGATCTCGACCGCTTCATGATCGTTGCCGTCAACGACTTCAACATGGGCGCGATGGAGAACAAGGGGCTCAACATCTTCAACTCGGCGGCGGTGCTGACTCATCCGCAGACCGCCAACGATGCGACCTTCCAGCGCGTGGAGGGGATCGTCGCCCATGAATACTTCCACAACTGGTCGGGTAACCGGGTCACCTGCCGCGACTGGTTCCAGCTCTCGCTCAAGGAAGGTTTCACCGTCTTCCGTGACCAGACCTTCTCCGCCGACGTCAATTCGGCGCCGGTCAAGCGGATCGAGGACGTCTCGTTCTTCCGCACCGCCCAGTTCGCTGAGGACGCCGGGCCCACCGCCCATCCCGTCCGTCCCGATCATTACATCGAGATATCCAACTTCTACACCCTGACCATCTACGAGAAGGGCGCGGAACTGGTGCGCATGCTGCGCCACCTGCTGGGGTGGGAGGATTTTCGTCGCGGCAGCGATCTCTACTTCGCGCGCTTCGACGGCCAGGCGGTGACGATCGAGGACTTCGTCGCCTGCATGGCGGAAGTGTCCGGGCTCGACCTCGAACAGTTCCTGCGCTGGTACTCGCAGGCAGGCACGCCGGAGGTCGACGCCCATGGCGAGTACGATTACGCCACCGGCGAATACCGCCTGCGCCTGTCGCAGCGTACCCCGGCGACGCCGGGACAGACCGACAAGCTGCCGCTGCACATTCCGGTTCGCATGGGCCTGGTGGGGACCAAGTCCGGCCACGACCTGACCCTGACGCTGGACGGTGAAAAGCTCGGTAAGGATGCCGTCATTCATCTGCGCGAAGCCGAGCAGACCTTCGTCTTCACCGACGTCGAAGAGGCGCCGGTGCCGTCGCTGCTGCGCGGATTCTCGGCGCCGGTGAAGTTGCGCTATCCCTACTCGCGCGAGGAACTGGCGTTCCTGCTGACCCACGACTCCGACGGTTTCAATCGCTGGGATGCCGGTCAGCGCCTGACCATGCTGGCGCTGGACGATCTCATCGCCGCGCACCGCAACGGCGTCGAGAAGGTGATGGACGTGCGCCTGGTCGAGGCGTATCGCAGCCTGCTCAATGAGCCTGGCGACGACAAGGCGGTGCTGGCGGAGATGCTGACGCTGCCGTCGGAGGCATACATTGCCGAACAGCAGCCGGTGGTCGACGTGGATGCCATCCATGCCGCGCGTGAGTTCGTGCGTCAATCGCTGGCCTGGCAGCTGCGCGACGACTTCCTCGCCGTCTACCGTGACAACCAGAGTGACGAGCCCTATGCACCGACGCCGGAGCAGATCGCGAGCCGTCGGCTCAAGAACGTTGCCCTGGCTTACCTGATGAGTATCGAGGACGACGAAGCCATCGGTCTCACCCAGCAGCAGCTGGAGCGGGGCGCCAACATGACCGACGTGCGCGCAGCGTTGACGCTGCTGGCGCACAGCGACCGTACCGATCTGGCCGAGCCGGCACTCAAGGCCTTCGGCGAGAAATGGGCGCACGATCCGCTGGTGATGGATCAGTGGTTCACCATCCAGGTCACCCGCCCCCAGCCCGATGTGCTCGAGCGCGTGCGCTTCTTGATGGGGCATCCGCTGTTCTCGATGAAGAATCCCAACAAGGTGCGCGCGCTGATCGGCGCCTTCGCTCAGAACCGGGTCAACTTCCACCGGCTCGATGGCGAGGGCTACAAGCTGCTGGCGGACGTGGTGATCGAGCTCAACCGCCTCAATCCGGAGATCGCGGCGCGCATCATCACCCCGTTGACCCGCTGGCAGCGCTTCGACGAAGAGCGCCAGGCGCTGATGAAGGCCGAGCTCGAGCGCATTCGTGCCGAGAAGCTCTCGCCCAACGTCTATGAGATGGTCGAGCGCGCACTGGCGGATGCCTGATGACCGCTGTCGCCCGGTCGGGCCGGGTCGCACCTGGCGTGCGGCTCGGTGGCCGTGCCGATAACCGGCCCCGGAGAGTGTTCGACGGATGAGATCGCCCAATCGTCATTTTTTCGTGTCGCTGCTGCTGTCACGGCTGGCGGACCAGATGCTGCTGTTCCTGGTGCCGCTGGTGATCTATCAGTTGACCGGCAGTGTCGCCTGGTCGGGTCTGGCGTTCTTCTTCGAGACCCTGCCACGGTTTCTGGCCTTTCCGCTGTGCGGTCAGCTCTGCGACCGTCACCGCAACGATCGGTTGCTGCGATCCAGCCAGCGCTGGCGCATGGCGACATGCATCGCAGCGATCCTGGGCTATCTGGCGATGCCCCATGTGGCATGGTTGATCGGCCTGTCGGCGCTGGTCGGCGTATTGTCGACCCAGGGCGTGATGGCGCGAGAGATGCTGTTGGTGCAGGCCTTCGGTGCCACCCGCTACGAGCGGCTCGTCTCCCACGCCCAACTGTTCGACCAGGTGGGGACGGTACTTGGCCCGCTGGTGGCGGCGGCGCTGCTGGCGCGGCTCGAGTGGGAAGCGGTGGTGGTGGTGATCGCGCTCGGTTTCGCGCTCGGCGATCTCGCGATCTGGCGCTGGCAGCGCCTGGCCAGGCCCGAGTTGCCGACGCCGCGGCCGAATGCCGCCAAAGGATATCGGGCGCTGCTGATCGCGGGCCGTCAGCTCCGCGTCAGTCCCGCGCTGCCGGCATCGATTGGCTTGGCAATGGCCGTCAACCTGCTGCTGGGAACGCTGCTGGCCACGGCGCCCGCCGTGGTCACCGGCGTTCAGAGCCATGGCGAAATCTACTATGGCGTATTGCAGGCCGGCGGTGCGCTGGCCACGGTGTTGGTGTTGCTGTTCACGGCAAGATCGCTGATACCGGCGGACCGGTTGGGGCTGCTGGCCTATGCGGCGATGGCGCTGGGTGGCCTGATGGCGAGTGTGACCGCGATCTCGTCGCTCTACGCGCTCGGATTTCTGCTGGTGATCGGTTTCGACAAGATGTTCAGTGTCTCGATTCGCAGCCTGCGCCGTCGGGTGATCCCCTCGGAAGACTTCGGCAAGACCACGGGGCTGGTGGTGATGCTCAACAATCTGACCCAGCCGCTGGGCGGGCTGATCGTGAGCACGACGGCGGGGTTTCTGGCGACGGGCTCGATCCTGCTGGCGGTGGCACTCGTCATGGTTATCGCCGGGGTGCTCATCCTGTGGCGCTACCGTGACCATGTGCTGCCTTCGCTGAATCGGCGATAGCCGCCAGGCTTGGTACGAAAAGTCGGCGGGTGCTGGCGGTTTTCGTCGACGCCTGACGACAACGGACCGCCACTGGCGGCCCGTCATGGGGAAAGTCAACAGAACGAAGGCGGTTCGTTCGAATGGGTGTGGGCGTCAGGCGTAGTGCACGTACATCGTCTTGCTCTTAACGTAGGCTTCCAGCCCGTACTTGCCATCTTCGCCGCCGAGACCGCTGTTGCGATACCCCTTGTGGAAGCCCTGGACGGATTCGCCGGCACCGCGGTTGACGTAGATCTCGCCGAAGTCGAGCTCACGGGTCAGCGCCATCAGGTGACGCACGTTCTGGGTGAACACATAGGCGGATAGGCCGTACTCCGAGGCGTTGGCGTACGCCATCGCCTGTTCGAAGTCGTCGACCTTCATGATCGGCGCCACCGGACCGAAGATCTCCTCCTTCATGATATCCATGTCGTTGTTGACGTCGGTCAGTATCGTCGGCGCATAGTAGTTGCCCTTGTCGTAGTCGCCACCGGTCAGCCGCTTGCCGCCGGTCAGCAGCTGCGCGCCCTGGCTCTGGGCGTGCTCGACCATTTCGTGGATCTTGTCGAGCTCCCCGGCGTTGATCTTGGGTCCCATGTCGACGTCCTCGTCGGTCAGCGGGTTGCCCACCTTGAGCGCCTCGACGCGCTGCTTGAAGCGCTCCAGGAAGCGATCGTAGATACCGGACTGGACGTACATGCGTTCGTTGCAGGTGCAGACCTGGCCGCAGTTGTTGTAGCGCGAGGCGATGGCGGCATCGACCGCCGGATCGAGATCGGCATCGTCGAGCACGATGAACGGTGCCTTGCCGCCCAGCTCGAGACGCACGATCTTGAGATGCTCGGCAGCGGCCTTGTTGATTTCGCGGCCGCCGCGCACGCTGCCGGTCATGCTGACCAGCTGGGTGATCGGGCTAGTGATCAGGTGATTGCCGATGTCACGGCCGCGACCGTTGATCAGATTGATGACGCCATCGGGAATGCCGGCCTGACGCGCCAGCTCGACGATCTCCAGCGCGGTCAGCGGCGTCTCTTCCGAGGGCTTGAGCACGATGGTGTTGCCCGCGGCCAGCGCCGGGCCGAGCTTGCGACCGATCAGCGCGGCGGGGAAGTTCCAGGCGGTGATGCCGACCACCACGCCATGCGGCACCTTCTGGATCCAGATCTGCTCGTCGGGGTCGTCCGCCGGGATGATGTCGCCCTCGAGCCGGCGGGTGTTTTCCGCCGCGAAGCGGATCAGGTCGCAGCACATGCCGACGTCCGCATCGGCTTCCGAGAGCGGCTTGCCTTGCTCGGTAGTGATCAGCCGGGCCAGACGGTCCCGGTTGTCCTGGATCAGATCCACCAGCTTGTAGAGATGATCGGCGCGCTCGACGGCAGTCTTGCGTGACCAGGCAGGGAAGGCGTCCTGCGCTGCCTGAAGCGCCTGGTCGGCGAGCTTTTCATCGGCCAGCCGGCCCCGTGCAATGACCTCGCCGGTGGCGGGATTGAGGACATCCAGCAACTCGCCATCACCGGTTAGCCATTGCCCACCAATGAACTGGTTGTAGACGTCGACGCCGTTCTGCTGCGCTTTGAGTGACTGACTCATCCTGATGTCTCCTTGTCTGACGCGACGACAGAAGCTGTCGTCAATCGGTCACCAATCAATGTGGCCTTGCGACCTCAAGGTGGTAGACGAAAGAGGGTATGACAAGGAGGTCACGGGGACCCAGGAGGAATAGGCATGTCTTTCCGCCGATTGTTGCAATCGGGAAGAGACCCGACTCAGCGAATCAGCCAGCTTAGTATCAGCAGCCCCAGCAGCAGCCAGACGATGCCGCCGACGATGCCGCCGCGCACCAGCGAGCGGAGGCCGTTGATCAGCAGCAGCACGCCAATCACCAGGACGGCAATGCTGAAGATCGAGTCGCTGATACCCAGCGAACCGGTCAACCCCTCGACGAAGCCATCGATGGCCTGCCAAAGGCCGCCGAAAATACCGTGCAGCCCGTTGATCACGGCGCGAATCACGTTGCCGATCGCCTCGCCGAGCCAGTTGAAGAATCCATCCATGGTGAGGTCTGTCCTGAAAAGTTAATCGGCGTGCTGCTGATCGCGCAGCCACTGGATCTCGTCTGGCCAGATCGCCGGCTCGACGGTTTCCAGTATCAGCGGTATGTCATCGGTGCGGGGATCGCGCATCAACGCGGTGAATCCCGCCAGACCGATATTGCCCTTGCCGAGGCTGTGATGGCGGTCGACCCGACTGGCGAACTCGCTCTTGGCATCGTTGAGGTGCATGCCGCGAAGATATTGAACGCCGACCACGCGCTCGAACTCGTCGAGCATTGCAATGGCGTCCGCCTCGGTGCGCAGGTCGTAGCCGGCGGCGAAGGCGTGACAGGTATCGATGCAGGCACCCACGCGGGTCTTGTCGTCGACCTGTTCGATGATCTCGGCCAATTGCTCGAACCGGAAACCGAGATTCGAACCCTGGCCGGCAGTATTTTCGATCACCGCGACCACCGAGCGGGTCGCCGCATGGGTCTCGTTGATCGACTCCGCGATCCGCGCCAGGCAGTCGCGCTCGCTGATCTTGTTGAGATGACTGCCAGGATGGAAGTTGAGCAGCGTCAGCCCCAGTTGCTCACAGCGCTGACACTCGTCGAGAAAGGCCGCGCGGGATTTGGCCAGCCCCTCCGGATCGGGATGGCCCAGATTGATCAGGTAGCTGTCGTGGGGGAGTATCTGCGCCGGGCCGAAACCCTGCTCGCGACAGGCGATCTTGAATGCTTCGATCGTACGCTCTTCCAGGGGCTTGGCCTGCCACTGGCGCTGATTCTTGGTGAACAGCGCAAAAGCGTTGGCGCCGATCTCGGTGGCGCGACTCACGGCCTGATCGACACCGCCCGCAGCGCTGACGTGGGCTCCGATGGTTTTCATGAGGTCATCCAATCCTTGGGCTGGCGCTCGCAGTGTAGCAGCCGCGCCATGGCGGTGTCCCGAGGCGGGAGGGGGAGGCAAGGCGGTAGTGAAGAGTCGCTGCGCGATGCCGATAACTGTTCTGATCGGCATGCCCGCTGACACCCGGTGGATTCACCGGCACTGACTACAAGATCGTGAGAGACGCCATGAATTCATCCGCTTCGCCCAGGGACCTGCTGACCGGTGTCTATGTTCGCGCCAATCGTCTGATGGCGCTGCTGCTGGTCGTCCTTGGTATCGCGACACTGGGAATGGCCGCCGTTCATGGTCTGTGGTGGCCCGCCATCGTGGTGGGGTTGCCGGCCAGTATCGTACCCATCGTGATGATCTGGTGCTGGCCGGCCGCGCTGACGACGCGGCTGTGCGTGGCGACGGCGTTCATGGTCCATGCGGGGCTGCAGATCCATCTGCTGCTGGGGATGATCGAGGGGCACTTCGTCATCTTCGTGCTGCTGTCGACCCTGCTGGCGTATCGCGACTGGCGAGTGCTTGCCTGCGGCGCAGGAGTGATAGCGGGTCACCACCTGCTGTTCTGCTACCTGCAACATCAGGGGTGGGACATCTATGTGATGCCGCAATCGCACATGATGGCGTATCTGCCGATGGTCCTGATCCATGCGGCCTACGTGATTGTCCAGACGGTGGTGCTGGGGTTCCTGGCGCGCCAGATGGCACGCGACGCCATCAGCGCCGAGGAACTGAGCCGTCTCAGCCGGCATATCGGGCGCCACGAAGGCATCTTCGATCTCGGATTCGACGACACGACGATGCGCAGCCACGTCGGTAGCGAGTTCAAGCGTACGATGCAGGTCGTGCGCGCGACGCTTGGACGCGTGAAGGCGACGCTCGTCGAGGTTGCGGCGGTATCCACCACGATCAACCACGGCAACGACGAGCTCGCTGATCGCAATCGCCGGCAGGAGGCGGCGCTGGTCCGCACCCAGGGTAAGCTCGAGGCGGTCGGCGGCTCCGTGCAGGAGAACAGCGACCATGCCCGGCGCGCCAGTACGCTGGCCAGCGAAGCCGGCGACGTGGCGGACGAGGGCCAGCGGATGGTAAACGCATTGACGGGGGCCATGCACCAGCTGCGCGAAAGCTCGAACAGGATCACCGAGATCACCGATCTGATCGACAGCATTGCCTTCCAGACCAATATCCTGGCGCTCAATGCCGCCGTGGAGGCGGCGCGTGCAGGGGAGAGCGGACGTGGCTTTGCGGTCGTCGCCGGCGAAGTGCAGGCGCTGGCGAATCGCAGCGCCGAAGCGTCCCGCGATATCAGGGCGCTGATCGGCGAATCTCGGCAGCAAGTCGTGAACGGTACCGCCAGGGCGGAAGACGTCGCGCGTACCATGACCGACATGCTTGGCCGGACGAACGACGTCGCCCGGTTGATCGACGGAATCAGCCAGGCCTGTAGCCGACAGAGCGACGATATCGGCGAGGTCAACGCCGATCTGCGTGGGATCGCCCAGGACACCGAGGAGAACGGAACCCTGGTCGAGAGCGTCTCGCACGCCTCCGAGCGGCTGCGTCAGCAATCCTCTCTGCTGGATGAAGCGGTCTCATCCTTCGACCTGGGGAAGACGATCGGGGCGGAAGCATCGTCGCCATCGAACCGCTCTCTGGCGGGAGCGGGCACCCGGGGGAAACAAGCGCTTCCTCAGGTGACCGGCCGCGCGCCGGCGACAGTGGAGTAACCCGATCAACTGGCAGTGAACGACAGTCCGTCGCTGATCGCGCGCAACCGCTCCATGGCCTCGTCGCTGGAGAACGGCGGCTGGCGAGGTGGATCGTAAACCTTGCCATTGGTTCCCTCCACGATCAGGTCGATGGCGTAGCAGGTGTCGTTGACCACGGCGCGATAGCCTTCGGCGTTCTGGAAGTGGCTCATACCGGCGTCGCCGAGGGTGAAGCCGGTAAACGCCTCTCCCGCCAGGGTGGTCTTCGAGGGCATGGCCTGGGCGTTGGCGGGCAGGCTCAGGCAGTTGGCCACGGCCTTGGCGTCACGGCTTGCGCCCAGGCGCCACAGGGCGGTCGCCACGTCGTCGGATTCGGGGAGTTCCAGCAGGAGCAGGCGATCGCCGGGAGCGTCGCTCGACAGTTGCCAGCCGCCGTTGTCGAAATAGCCAGAGACCTCGCCATCGACGCGTGTCAACGAGGCGTCGTATCGCACCTCGAGCGGGTAACTCGCCGCCCGGAAGGTCTCCTTGGCAGCGTCGGTATCCTGATTCGAATCGTCCCGCTGCTGGCAGGCACTCAAGGTAACGCCGGCACAGAGGGTGAGAGCGAGGGTCAACGAGAGTCTGGGCATCGATATATCCTTCGGACGGTAAACGCATGACCGGGTTGGAATTGCGCGGTCAAGCGTAGCCGATAGCGTGGCGATTTTCTCTCCAGGAGAGCCTGGCTGCGGTTCCTGCTCGCGTCGGATGGCTAAAGTCGGTGGGGCGTCGCGCCGATAGACCGATGGATGGACCGAAAGATCGAGAAACCGAGAGTGCCATGGAAGCGTGGCCTTTCTTCGGATCGAGGAGTTTGTGATGGATACTGCAGTCAATGCCGCCGTCGGTACGGCGCTGGCGCTACAGAACTTCAATCAGGACCAGCAAGCGCAGAATAGTCTGTTGAAGCAGTCGCTGGATGGGCAGGCGTCACACATCGCGCAGTTGATGTCCTCGGTGGCGCCGTCGCCGGAGCTGGCATCCTCCGGCAGTGTGGGAACGCAAATCAACACCTATGCCTGAAGCCTTGGCCCGGCGTGCGCTACCCGGCGCGCCGGGCGTTTCGGGTCTTGCCGAACCATAGCGTTGTCGATCGATCCCGGTTCTCCACGCCACATAACTCCGGCGTGATCGCGGCACTCTCGCTTTTCTGGCCTCGAGTTTTCATCCAAGCGGGCTCGAAGAAGTTCTCCCTATTTCGTTTTTTCCGGTTGACGCCGGTAGAGGCCTCGTTTTTAATCAAATGACCGAAGGGAATAAGATTATTGCTTTCGGTAATTCGATAGCGAATGACGTTATCGAAACGCTTCCATTCATATTCGGAAATCGTGATGAATTCCCATCGCCTGACCTGGTCAACGTCCTTCGATATCGCGCGTCTGCGCGGTATGCGAGCACGTTGTCGGTCGCGCGCCCTGGATTGAATTTCATCATCGGCCGCGACACCCATCGCGGCCGAAAGACGACGAAAGTCCCCGCCTTTTTACTGCGATTCGTGTCCGGCCTCCGCCAGCCTGGAGATCGGGGACATGAAGTTTTCAAGCATTTTCAAAGCATTGTTGCAGCATCTCGCCGCGAACCGTCAATATCGGCACGACTTGAATGCCCTGAGTGGGTTGAACGACCACATGCTCAAGGATATCGGTCTGCGCCGGTTCGAGAACGAGATCGTGTCGGCCTTCCCGACCTTTGACGAGAAAGCGAAGGTGAAGGATCGCGTTCTTGGCGATATCGAGCGTGCCGCAGGGCGCCGGAAGGTGGCGGACGTTACGCGGGCAGCGGAAGCATTGCCGGGCGTCGAGTCCCTTGCGAACAAGACCGTGATATGTCGGTATTGCGGAGAACGAGTGGCTTAGCCAAGCCCCGGTCACAGGATGTGGCCGGGGCTTTTTCGATGATTCGCTTGTCGTTGGCAACCACCATCCAGGGCGGGGGCTCAGTAGCCGAGACTCGACGTCGGCAGAGGAATGTCGGACTTGTAGCGGGAAATCGTCTCGATGGCAGCCTGGTGCAGCAGGCTGATATCGATACCCACGGCGATGAAGTCGAAACCCCATTGCGCATACCGTCTGGCATCCGCCTCGGCGGGCGCCAGGATGCCGGCGGCCTTGCCGGCGGCGTGGGTGGCTTCGAGGGTACGACGGATCATCGCCTGTACGTCGGGATGGTTCGGATTGCCGGCATGGCCGACCCCGGTGGAGAGGTCCACCGGGCCGACGAAAACGGCATCGACGCCCTCGGTTGCCGCTATCGCTTCGGCGTTGTCGACGCCGGTTCGCGACTCCACCTGGACTATCAGGCAGAGTTCCTCATGGGCTCGGGCCAGGTAATTCTCGACGCCGTCCCACCGCGTGGCGCGGGTCAGGCCGCCACCGACGCCCCGGAAACCGTGCGGCGGGTAACGGGTCGCGGCGACCAGTCTGGCGGCCTGCTCGGCCGTGTCGACCATCGGGATCATCAACGTCTGGGCGCCGATGTCGAGCAGCTGTTTGATCAGGGCAGGGTCGTGGTTCACGGTACGCACGACCGGCGCGCTGGGGTAGGGCGCCACGGCCTGCAGCTGCGACAGGATGGACGGGACCGTATTGGGCGCGTGCTCGCCATCGATCAACAGCCAGTCGAATCCGGTAGTGGCGAGGATCTCGGTGGCATAGCCGGTACCGAAGCCGGCCCAGCAGCCATAGCGCGTATTACCGTCGAGCGAGCGTCGGAACGGATTCTGCGGCAGCTCCATGCAGGTAACCTCTTGAGTAGCTGAGACGCGAAATGACGACGAGCCGGTAGCGTCACGACGCCGGCCCGATCGGTTATCGAGTGCAGGGTATCGGGCGCCGTTTAGTGGGTCAGCCCCATCTCGCCCATGATCTTGCCAAATTTCTGGTCATCCTCCGCCATCAGCTGCTCGAAGCCATCGCCATCTCGCCATACCACGCCATAACCCTGCCTGGCCATGAAGCTCTGGTAGGCATCGCTGTCATAGGCTTTCTTCAGCGCATCCTCGAGCGTGGCCACGACATCTTCACTCATCCCCTTGGGGCCGACGATCCCACGCCACGCGCCCAGGGTGAAATCACTGCCGATCTGTTCCTCGAAGGTTGGCACATCGGGAAAGCCTTCCAGTCTTTCCGGCGTCATGACACCGAGGCTCCGAAGTTTGCCGGCATCGATCATCGATCTCGCCTCGGGAAGGGACGAGGCGACCACGTCGAGGCTGCCGGAGGCCAGCTCGGTCATGGCCGGCGCGGAGCCCTGGCTGGGGATCCAGGTGATCTTGCCGGCGGCGATGCCCTGGTCCATCAGGAAGCCGTTGAGCGCCACGTGCCAGATACCACCCAGGCCGGTACCCGATGCGGTATAGGTACCCTCGGGTTTGTCCCTGACCTGGGTCACGAACGCTTCGAGATTGTCGAACGGAGAATCTTCGCCGACCGAGAGGCTGGCGGAGTCGAAGTTGATCTGGGCGATGGGGGTGAAGTCCTGATAGGTGAGGTCGGTCAGCCCTTGCCAATGCATCATCGCGACCTCGACGGTGGCCAGGCCCAGGGTGTAGCCATCCGGCCGGGCGTTGGCGATGGCGGTGTGACCGACCACGCCGCTGCCCCCGGTCCGGTTGACCACGTTGATCGTCTGCCCGAGCTGTTCTTCCAGCGACGAGGCGATGATGCGAGCCGTGGCGTCGGTGCCGCCGCCGGCCGCCCAGGGAACGATCAGGGTAATCGGCTTTTCGGGATACTCCGCCCATGCCAGTGGCGAGGCCAGAACGGCGGCGAACAGCAGCGGAGTGAGATGGCGGGACGCCCTTGATCGGCTCATTGTGACCTCGCTTGACGGGTTCTGTTATCGATAAGATGCACTTTGCATGCAAAGTCTTAACCCGCCGGCAGTATCTCCACAATTGCGCAATCGTCTAATGAGGGGCCGCACGCGACCGGCGCCCGGCAGTACGCCGCCGGGATCGACCCGCCGACGCCGCCCCGGGCATCTCGGGCGCGTGGGCTGGGGACTTTACTGCGGGGCGATGCGCTGGCTGGCGCTGGTGAAGCCCATCAGCGACAGATCCATGTCGAGCCGCTTGCCATCGGGAGCGATGGCGCTGACCGTGGCCTTGTTGCCGCCGCGGAGCTGGGCGAGCAGCTGCGGCGACAGCGCCAGATTGGCACGGCAGCCTTGCTGCAGGCAGACCTGATAGGGCATGCCCACCGGCTCGTTGGCGTCCACCTGCAGCTGGATACCCGGCGCCAGGCGCACGCCCAGCGGCAGCAGGAATACCATGACCGGACCGTCGGCCTGGGCCGGATGACCGACCATGGCACGCATCAGCGGTTCGTTGCTGTCGGGGTTGCTGACCATCTGGCTCATCACGCAGTTCTGGCGCTCACCGCCCTTGGGGCAGCCCACTTCCCAGGATTGGAACTGTTGGGTATCGACCTGCGGTGCGCTCGGCTGCTGAGCCTGCGCCGGCGTCAGGATGGCGGCGGCCAGGGGCAGCAGCGAGGCGAGCAGGGTACGGCGAAAAGACATGGCATTTTCCTGTGTGGTGATCGGTGGCGCGTTGTCGTGCATGAGTATGTGCCGGGCTTTGACTGAAAAGTCGACAAGCCTGGGCAAGCCCGGAACGTGCAGCCAAGGCAAGGAATCGGCGAGAGAACGGACCGGGTTGGCGTACCAGTCTACGCGGTATGAATGAGCATGTGGCTCGCTCCGCTCGTCCTCCGGGCTGCCCTCGAACGTTGTGAACGAGGTTCAGTGAGCCGATTTCTGACGCCGTATGGGCAAGCGTAGTACTTTTCGGGCATGGCCGAATTTTCGCGTGCCGGATGAGATGGCGGTCACGACACTCCAGCACGCCCGATACCGTGGTGGCCAGTCGGAGCACGGGGGCGCCAGTCAGTGCCGGATACGCGGTCAGGGCGCCACCGGCACGCCGCGATTTTCGAACACCGGACGCAGCACGAAGTTGGAGTGGACGCCGGAGACGCCTTCGATCGGCGTGATGTGCTGCAGCAGAAGCTGCTGATAGTCGTCCATGTCCTCGACCCGGATCTTGAGCTGATAGTCGACCTCCTGGCCGGTGATCATCAGGCACTCCTGGACCTGGGGCAGTGCCGCCACCTGGCGCTCGAAGTTGGCGAAGCGCTCCGGGGTGTGGCGATCCATGGAGATGTGCACCAGTGCCATCAGCCGATAGCCCAGCTGCCGCGCGTCGACCAGGGCGCGGTAACCGAGGATCAGGCCGCTCTCCTCCAGCGCGCGCAGGCGGCGCAGGCAGGGTGAGGGCGACAGCCCGATACGCTCGGCCAGTTCCTGGTTGCTGATCCGGCCTTCCTGCTGGATCAGCTCGAGAATGCGCCGGTCGTAGCGATCGAGAGTCAGAGGCTGTGAGGAATTCATTGGCAATATCTGTCTCTTGATTTGTCTAGATTGGCAGATTATGCCATTCAGCGGCGAGAAAGGTCGATCTTCGCAATGTCCTGTCGGCACAAAAGCCTTACACTGTCTCTGCTGCCACAAGCAGCTTCGGGCCGGCCCCCGCATCCGGGGTCCGGCCCCCGTTTCCGCCGCGATTCGCGGTGGCTCAATAGCGGGGCCCGCCCCAACGGCGCGCCCTACAATCCGTCGGCTCTTTTATCTCGTCAGGATGGTTGCCATGTCTGCCTTCGATCATCGCGCCTTTGATCACAGAAAATACCGCCCGGCCCCCCGGGTACCCGCCTTCGACCGTCAGTGGCCGGATCGTGATCTCGATCACGCCCCGATCTGGGTCAGCGAAGACCTGCGCGATGGCAATCAGGCACTACTGGAACCGATGAGCGTCGAGCAGAAGAAGCGCTTCTGGCATCAGATCGTCAAGGTGGGGATCAAGGAGGTGATGGTCGGTTTCCCCTCGGCGAGCCAGCCGGACTACGACTTCGTTCGCTGGTTGATCGAGGATGACCAGATCCCCGATGACGTGACCATTGCCGTGCTGGTGCAGTGTCGCGAGCACCTGATCGAGAAGACTTTCGAGTCGCTGATCGGTGCCAAGCGCGCCATCGTCCACCTCTATAACTCGACCTCGACCGTGCAGCGCGAGCGGGTGTTCGAGATGGATCGCGATGGCATCGTCGATATCGCGGTGCAGGGGGCGACCTGGGTCAAGACCTATGCCGAGCGCTACCCGGACGTGGAGTGGCGGTTCGAGTACACCCCCGAGAGCTTTTCCAGCACCGAGATCGACTTCTCGCTGCGCATCTGCGAAGCGGTCATGGACGTCTGGCAACCGAACCCGGACAACAAGTGCATTCTCAACCTGCCGACCACGGTCGAAGTGGCGGGGCCGCACCATCACGCCGATCAGATCGAGTATTTCTGCCAGCACATCAAGAATCGCGACAGCGTGATCATCTCGGTGCACACCCACAACGATCGCGGCGGGGCGGTCGCCTCCGCGGAGCTGGCACTGCTGGCCGGTGCCGAGCGCGTCGAGGGTACGCTGCTGGGCAACGGCGAGCGTACCGGCAACATGGATATCGTCACTCTGGCGATGAACCTCTACAGCCAGGGGATCGATCCGGAACTCGACCTGTCGCGGCCGGACGAGATCATCGAGGTGGTCAACGAGTGCACCAACATCCCGATTCACCCCCGTCATCCCTGGGTCGGCGAGATGGTCTACACCGCCTTCTCCGGCAGTCATCAGGATGCGATCCGCAAATCGCTCAAGAAACAGAAACCGGATGAGCCGTGGCAGGTGGCCTATCTGCCGATCGACCCCCATGACATCGGTCGCGACTACCAGGCGGTGATCCGGGTCAACAGCCAGTCCGGCAAGGGCGGCATGGCGTTCCTGCTCGAGCGCGACTACGGCATCAGCCTGCCGCGCTGGATGATGCTGGCGCTGGCGCCCTACGTGCAGCAGGAGAGCGAGAAGCGGGCCAGCGAACTCTCCAGCGAAATCATCCGCCAGGTCATGTTCGACCGGTTCACCAGCGAATCACCGTTGTCGCTGGCCGACTATCGTCTCTCCAAGGGGCAGGACGAAGGCATCGAGGTGACCCTTTGGCAGGGCGCCGAGACGCTGCGTCTCTCCGGCAAGGGCAACGGCGCGATGTCCTCCTTCACCGACGCGTGGCAGAAGCACTCCGGTGTCGGTGTCGGCATCATCGACTACGCCGAGCACTCGCTGGGGGGCGACAGCGAGGCCAACGCCATCGCGTTCGTCCAGCTCAATGTCGACGGTCAGCGCGTCTGCGCGGTCGCCGAGGACAGCGACACCGTCAGTGCCTCGCTCAAGGCGATCCTCTCCGGGATCAACCTGGCCGGAGCGCAACGGGAGTCGCAGGCGAGCGACTCGCGTGCGACCACCGTCGACTGAGCGTCACCGACACCCACGCCGCGAGACGAGAAGGGCGCCCACTGGGCGCCCTTCTGCGTTTGCCACTCTGGTGCCATCGGCCTGATTCAGGGGTAGCTTGGGGGTAGCAGCGCGCGCAGATCATTGTTGAGCGGCAGCTCGAAGCTGGTCGCGCCGAGGATGGCGCGATCGGCGATACGCACCACCCGGACATTGACGAACAGCCGGTCCTGGGCCTGGGCGTAGGTGCCCACCAGCACCGCGCTGGCGTCGTAATCCTGACTCAGCCGCTGCACGTTACGCGACAGGATCAGCTCGCCGGTATTCTCCTCGATGTAGAGGCTATTGCGCAGCTTGACCTCGATCACCGGCAGGCCCGACTCGACCAGCCGTGAGACGAACATTTCGCTCAAGGTGCGGCCCAGGGTCGAGGATTGCCCGAGGTGGTCGACGTCGACGAAAGTGGTGGCGACCAGCGGGGCGATGTCATCGAGCCGCCCTCGGCTATTGTCGATCAGCGCCTTGGCCGCCGCATCGACCCGCTCCAGGGTGGTCGGCTGATGTGGACGGCCGTTGGGGTCGAGCATCGAGCAGCCTGCCAGTGCCGCCAGCAGCAGCATGAGCAGCACAAGCCGAGCGCAGGAAGATACGGACATGGCGGAACTCTCTCTGCTGTGGCTTACCATTGCGACGATACCTTGAGCTGGCCGGCAGCCGACGCTCGGCCGTACTGGCCGCTATCGCCGGGATTGATGTAGTAGAGGTTGGAGGAGGAGTAGAGCAGGGTCTGGTACTCGTCGGCCTGGACCGTGATGATCACCTCCTCGTTGCTCTCAGACGTCCAGCTACCGCTGAACAGGTCGACCAGCCCGGCGGCGGGGATCAGCGCCAGCGCGGGCTCGCGCCAGTGGTTGAACGGTATCGTCGCCACCGCGATGCCCGCTGCCAGTGCGGTCAACGCGCCCTGGGGCGGACGGATCGGCTGGCGATCCCGATGCGCCACGACCTGTACGTCGAAGGTGACGGTGGCCGCGCCGAGATCGCTGGTTCTGACCGTGGCGCCCTGTCTCACCAGCTCGCTGGTCAGCAGCGAACGAAAGCCGCGGCTGAAGGCGGTTTCGGTTTCGGGGGGCTTGATATAGAGCGCGCGCCGGTCGAGCCGACGGTCAGCCATGATGGCCCGGGCCTCGTGCTGCGCCAGCACCTCCCAGTGATAGGCGGCCTGCATGCGCTGCTGGGTGGTCGCCGGGTAGGTGGTGGCCAGCGGGGCCTGGGAGGTATTGACGCCGAAGCAGCCGGAGAGTGCGGCCGCGCCACAGACTATGGCCCAGGTCCTGAATGACATGAATGCAATGTTCCCGTTCGCTGTTCGTGACTCGATGTGGGCTCGAGGATTGTAGGGCCCGTCCCCCACGCGCCCCGTCCCTTCGGGCTGCGCGTCAAATATGACCGGGCTTCGATGCGTGGCTGGATAGGGAAACGATCCGTATCGGCGTCTCGCGTCTTGCCTTGACGCCTTTGTCGCGGCAACGCGGCTCGCGGCGTCTCGTGTGAGCAGGCCCTAGACCTGTATCGGCGAGCGGGCGGCAGGACTTGAATCGACCGGCGGCCTTGAAGTGCAAGGCGGGCGCCGGGACGCCCGCGGTATTTCCACGCTCAGGCTTCAGCGATCGCTATCGCTGCGGATCTGGGCGTGGCTGATCAGGGCAAAGATGAAGGTGCCTCCGACCACATTGCCGAGCAAGGTCGGGAAACCGAAATGGAAGAGATATTCCGACCAGCTGGCGTGGCCGGAGAAGACCAGGTACATCACCTCGGTGGAGCCGACGATGATATGGGTGAACTCGCCGATCGCGACGAGGTAGGTCACGATCAGGATGACCCAGATCTTGGCGCTTCCCGCGCTGGGCAGCAGCCAGACCATTGTCGCGATCATCCACCCGGCCACGATGCCCTTGGCGAACATCTGCATCGGCGTGTTCTCGAGAATATGTTCGCCCAGGGTCAGAAACGCCTCGTGGGTCTCCAGCGAGAAGATCGGCAGCGCCAGGATGGCCCAGGCGGAGACGGCGACACCGACCAGGTTGCCGATCAGCACCACGCCCCATAGCCGGAGCAGGCACATGAACCTGCCGAGCCGGGGCTGGCTCATCACGGGAAGCACTGCCGTCACGGTATTTTCGGTGAAGAGCTGCTGGCGGGCCAGGATGACGACCAGGAACCCTACCGTATAGCCCAGCGACTCGACCAGGAAGCCGACGTCGTTTTCCGGCAGGTGCGCGCGCAAAAGGCCCTTCGCCAGCATCGAGAAGCTCATCGACAGGCCCGCGGCGATGGCGGACCAGAGCAGCGCCGATACCGTCCGGCTCAACTCCGTTTCTCCCTCCTCCCTGATGGATTCGTGTACGGCAGCGGCGCGTGAGGGTAGCTCCTCGTTGTTGAGCTGAAGGTCGTGTTCTTCCTCGTCTTTTTGCACACGGCTGGGCGGGGTGAGATTGTGACGTTTGCTCAAGCGTTCATTCCTTCATGGCTGAAAAGTGGCAAGGCGCGGGTACGGCAAATACCGCCGAGTCTTCTGCGGTGGCCGGTCACAGCCGCTATGCTTGAACGATAGTCGTAAACACGACAGGGAGATAGCCAAGTATGTCGCCGGAATCCTGGACAATGTTGCTTCACTTGGGACTGGCCTGGCTGGCGGGAAGCCTGATCGGACTGGAGCGGACCTTTCATGGGCGGCCGGCGGGCTTTCGCACCCATGCGCTGGTCTGCGTGTCGTCGGCCCTGCTGATGATGGTCACGGTCTATCAGTGGCAGTGGCTGGGCACCAACGTTCCGGAAGCGACCGTTCGCACCGATCCCACCCGGATGGCTCAAGGGATCATGACCGGGATCGGGTTCCTGGGCGCCGGGGTGATCTTCAAGGAGGGATTGACGGTCCGGGGGTTGACCACGGCCGCCTCGATCTGGGTCACATCCACGTTGGGCATTCTCTATGGCATCGGCTTTCTGTTTCCGGCCGTGATGGCGACAGTGGTCACCTTGCTGACACTCTCCCTTTTCCGGGTGGTGGAGGGGCGCATGCCCAGTCGGATCTTTGCCCGCTGCATCCTGCGTTTCGACAGTGGTAGCGTGATGTCCGAAACGCAGATCCATGACCTGATGGCGTCTCACCGATTCAGGGTCGAGAGCCTGAGCTACCGGACGCGCGACGATGGCCGGCAGTTCGAGTACCGCCTGATGCTGCGCACGCATGACCGCAAGTACATCCCGCCGCTGGCCGCCGATCTTCGAGAGCATGATCGGCTGCTGGAGTTCCAGCTCTCTCCGACGGGGGATTGATATCGAGAATGGTTGTCATTCCCCCGTCAATCGATAGAGTAGGCGCTCCTGAACGGTGGTGAGGCAGTCATGCAGCAACAAGGACGTCCGGCTTTCTGGATATTGATGGGCGCGGTCATGCTGTCGCCACTGGCGATCGACATCTACCTGCCGGCACTGACCGCGATGGCGGCGGAGTTCGAGCGTTCCTACGCGGCGATGCAGTTGACCATTACTCTGTTCCTGATGAGCGTCGGTGTCGGGCAGCTCATGGTCGGCCCGCTGACCGACCGTTTCGGGCGCCGCCCGGTGCTGCTGGGAGGAGCTGCCATCTACATGGTCGCGGCGTTGATCGGCATGTCGGCCGTGTCGATAGAGATGCTCTACGCTTCCCGCGTGCTCCAGGGATTCGGCGCCTGCGCCTCCGTCACGGTGGCCTTTGCGGCGGTGCGTGACAGCTATCCTCCCGTCGAGGGCGCCAAGCTCTACAGTTATCTCAACGGTTCGCTGACGCTGGTGCCCTCACTGGCGCCGGTACTGGGCGGGGCCCTGACGGTATGGCTGGGGTGGCGGAGCAACTTTGCCTTCATGACCGGGTTCGCGGGACTGCTGTGGCTGGGAGCCTGCTGGCGATTCGGGGAGACACGGCCCCATGACACGCTGATCGAACGGCGTCTCTATCGCTGGTCGCGCTATCGCCCGGTACTGTTCCACCGGCGGTTTCTCTACTATGCCATTCTCGTCAGCACGATGATGGCCGCCATTCTGGTTTATGTGTCCGCAGCGCCGGTGGTGATGATGGACCGGCTGCGGCAGCCGGAGTGGGTCTTCAGCCTCTGGTTCGGTGGCAATGCCCTGGTCAGTACCGTGGCGTTCTTCGTCGTGCCCCGGTTGATGGCGCGCTGGGGGCGCAGGCCGACCGTGCAGCGGGGACTGGCCGTCGTCGTGGGCGGGGGTGCCCTGATCGCCGGCCTGTACTGGGGGTTGCCGGTTTCCGTACTCACCTTCATGGGCCCCGTGGCGCTGCTGTCGGTGGGATTCTCGATGGTGCTGGGGGCTGCGGCGAGCCTGGCGCTGGAACCGTTCCCTCAGCGGGCGGGCACTGCGGCCGCACTGCTGGGGGCCATTCAACTGGGCGGTGGCGCGTCGCTGGCAACCCTGCTGCTGATCACGCCGCTGGCACCGCAGACGTCGTTGGCACTGATATGTTGTGGTGGCGGCTTGGCGTTGTGGATGGTGGGAAGAGGATTGGCGGACGCCACCGCCGTCGGTGAGTGACCCGGTCGGTGGCGGCGCCTGCCTCGCCTTCGGAAGCGTCGGCGTGAAGCGGGATGCCGCTGCGTTGGCGTGAGGTTTAACACGTCGAATATCGGTATGGCGCCAACGCGCTAGAATGAGCGGGTTCGTCGTATCGACAGCGCGAGATTTCACGGCACGGCCGAGATGAATCGACCGGCCCCGGGAAAGGACGAGACAGGTATGGCCAGTCATGGCAAGGAAAGCACATGGTTGATACTCAACGGTAAATCGGCCCAGCAGCCCGAGATCCGCGACGCGGTCGAGGAGCTTCGCCGTCAGGGTCACGATCTTCAGGTTCGGGTCACCTGGGAGGGTGGAGATGGCGTCTGGATGGTGGATGCCGCGGTAGCGGGTGGCGCTGCGAGAATCATCGCCGGCGGTGGCGATGGCTCGATCAACGAGATCGTCGCCGGGCTGATGCGCCAGCCTCCGGAGCGTCGCCCAGCTCTCGGCATCCTGCCGCTGGGCAGCGCCAACGACTTCGCCCACGGCCTGAACCTGCCGATGGGCCCGCGTGATGCCTTGAAGCTGGCCCTGACCGGCAGCGTCCGGCAGGTGGATGTCGGCAAGCTCGATGACGAGGCCTTCATCAATGTGGCGTCCGGGGGGTTCGGTGCCGAGATCACGACTTCCACGCCGGTAGGATTGAAGAGACTGCTGGGCGGCGGCGCCTACTCGCTGATGGGCATGTTGAAAGCGTGGAATTACCAGCCCTTCGAAGGTCACATGCGCTGGCCGGAGGGAGAGGCGCGGGTTCCGCTCTTCATGCTGGCCATCGGTAACGGATGCCAGGCCGGCGGAGGGCAACGCCTGGCACCCTCCGCGAGATTGGACGACGGTCTGCTCGAGCTGCTGTTCGTGCGTCACTTCAACTCGTTGGGTGAGCTGAAGCGTATCATCGACGAGCTCGAGAACCTCCCGCAGGATGGGGAGTTCGTGCGCTATCTTCGCGTGCCATGGGTCGAGTTCGATAGCGACGGCGCTTTCCCTCTCAATCTCGATGGTGAGCCACGCCGGTACGAGCACTTTCGGGCGTCGCTCGATCGCGAGGCCTTGCCGCTGGTGGTTCCCGAAGACTGCCCCTTGTTGCGTCATGCCGGTTGATACCGGCCCGCGACAGGGGCGCGTCACAAACCGATCAACGTGCTAGAGGAGGGCTCGACGTGGATGACTTCATGCAGGCAGCGATCGAACAGGCGAGGCGCAGTCTCGACGAGGGGGGCGTGCCGATCGGGTCCGTCCTGGTCCACCGGGGTGAGATCATCGGGCGAGGGCACAATCAGCGCCAGCAGAGGGGGAGTGCCATTCTCCACGGCGAGATGGATGCCTTGGAGAGTGCCGGTCGCCTCCCGGCTTCTGTCTATCGGGATTCGACGCTCTACACGACCTTGTCGCCATGCTCGATGTGCAGCGGCGCGATCCTGCTTTACGGCATACCCAGGATCGTCGTCGGCGAGAATCGAACCTTCATGGGCGAAGAGGCGTTGCTCAGAGAGCGTGGGGTGGCAGTCGAGGTCCTCGACGATCCGGTGTGCCGGGAGTTGATGTCACGGTTCATCGCCGCCCATCCGGAGGTCTGGCACGAGGACATCGGCGAGCCCTGATGGGCCGGGAGCGGGGCTGGCGAGCTTTCGTCGCGCCCACTAAAAAGCCCACCGTCCGGTGGGCTTTGCTCAAGGCGGTGAAACGCTTGGAATCGATCCCTGCGTCTGGAACCTTTGGCCGGTGTTAGCCAGCGACCTTGATGTTGGCGGCCTGAAGGCCTTTCTTGCCCTGGGTGACGTCGAAGGTAACCTTCTGGCCGTCTTGCAGAGTTTTGAAGCCTTCTGCCTGAATTTCGGAGAAGTGCGCGAACAGATCATCGCCGCCGTCATCGGGAGAGATGAAACCGTAGCCTTTGGTGTCGTTGAACCATTTGACAGTGCCAGTTGCCATTGTCGATATCCTTAACTTGCATAGTGATGTACCCGAGCCTCCCGGGGGATGCCCGAAATGCGTGGTCAGACTAGGGGGGAATGCGCACTAGGAGTTGGACGAGATCGACTAACAACTGACGACATTCTACCTGCAAACCTACGCAACGGATGTTGCATTGGGGGATATACCTGGTCAAGCGTCTGAAGGCTTGACTTTGGTAGCACCGTTTCCCATGCCCCGCTCACAAACCATAGATGGAAAATTTATGCGCGTCTACAGCCTGCCAACGCCTTTTTTCTGGGCTGATCGCGTCACACGGTATGGTTTTATTAACCCTTTTTAAGAAGATTGACAGAAAACGGTAATGCTCGCCCCGATAGGCGCCGTTACAGGCGAGGAGCACTCGGGATTTACCGTCAGCGACAGCAAGTTCGTCTCCCGGGCGTCGCGGTCGCAGCAGATATTGCGGACCGGGTCGGGGCCGGGTCAGCTTCTCGACACGCCGCTATGTATCGTATCGACGACCTTGGGTAAGCTGTCGCCCGCTGCTCGCGGGGTGCGTCAGCGCAGCATGCCGGCGCCGGCCAGCGGTTTTCACACATCAAACGAGTCAGGAGCAACGCGCGTGGCACAACACGGTTTGAGTCTCAACGACACGCACAGCAAGGTCATCGGGTATCTGCTGTGGATCTTCGGTTTCACCGGAGCCCACCGGTTCTACTATGGCAAACCCGTCACCGGCACGATCTGGTTTCTGACGCTGGGGCTGTTCGGGATCGGCTGGCTGATCGACCTGTTCCTGATCCCGAGCATGGACCGCCAGGCGGACCTGCGTTTCCGGGCTGGCCCGACCAGCTACACCCTGGCGTGGATCCTGCTGACGTTCCTGGGGATCTTCGGCATTCATCGGATGTACATGGGAAAGTGGATCACCGGGTTGATCTACCTGTTGACCGGCGGCTTGTTCCTGATCGGCGTTCTCTACGACTTCTGGACGCTCAACGATCAGATATCGTTGAAGCATGCCCGCCGCGGCCTTTGACCGCGTCGGTCGCAGGCCTATCATCAGGATACTGGCCATGACGTTACAGGGAGGTAACGTATGTCGGAGCGAATGAATCTCACCGATACTCTCGAGACGCTCGACCAGCAGGTCGAGGATGAGACGATAACGCTGCAGGATATCGTCGATACCTTCAATGCCCGCGGGTTCGGTCCCGTGGTGTTGCTGCCGGCGCTGATTGCATTGCTGCCCACCGGCGGCGTGCCAGGGGTGCCGAGCCTCTGCGGCATTTTCATTGCGCTGATGGCGATCCAACTGGTCTTCGGGCGCAGGAGCCCGTGGCTACCGAAAGCCCTGGCCGAACGCGGCATCAGCCACGAACGGTGGCATCGCGTCACCCAGCGCGTCAGGCCCTGGACGCGGAGAATCGATCGATTCCTCGCGCCTAGGCTGTCCTGGCTGACCGGGGAAGTGAGCCAGCGCCTGCTGGCGCTGCTGATGGTGGTGCTGGGGCTCGGGATGATGCCACTGGAGTTGCTACCGTTCGCCGCTGCCATCCCCGCACTGGCGATCGTCATCATGGCGCTCGGCCTGACCGCCGGGGATGGCCTGATGATGCTGATCGGCCTCGCCATCACCGTGGCCGGGGGCGTCGGCCTCTGGCTGATCTGATCGGTTCGTGCCACTGGCCCGTTCGACCCGAATCGCCCCGTACGCCCGGAACTGGCACTCCATTTCCGGGCGTACGGGGCGTTGCATCGAGCGATTGGGGGCGAGTCAGTTTCGGGCGATCAGGGTGGGGTCGTAATTTCCCTGGCGCTCGGCCTGGGAGAGCATGGCGACGCCCTGGGTATCGCCCTGTTTGGCCAGGCTCTCGAAGATGACCCGATAGGCCAGCACGGCCTGCACGTAATCCCGGGTCTCCCGGAAAGGGATGCTCTCGACGAAGCGGTCGAATTCACGCGGCGCGCTGGTCAGCCATCGATCCACGCGCTGGGGGCCGGCATTGTAGGCCGCCGTCGCCGCGATCCGATTGCCGCGATAGCGCTCCAGCATCGAATGAATGTAGGTGCTGCCCAGGCGGATGTTGAGCTGAGGCTCGAACAGCTCCGAGGTGCTGGGGGCGCTGATACCGAGATTGCGGGCGACATGGTCGGCGGTGCCCGGCATCAGCTGCATCAGCCCGCGCGCTCCCACCGGGGATGTCGCCTGCGGGTTGAAGGCACTCTCGCGCCTGGCGATACCCATCAGCAGGTAGGGATCGACCTGGTTGAGCTCGCCCCACTTGATGAACGAGTCGCGGTAGGCCGCCGGAAAGCGCCAGGGCAGAGCGTCCCACTGTTTCGCGGCAATGGTGGTCTGTATCGCCATCCCGAACCAGCCCTGACGAATCGCGTAGTCGGCCAGTGCTTCGGCCTGGTCCGGTGTGTCGCGAGCGGCGGCGGTATACCACTCGCTGCGCGCCAGGCCCTCTTCGCCGATGCGCATCAGCGCCTCGGTGCGCTTGACCACCGGCAGCATGCCCGTCAGTTCCTGCTGTAACGTCGAGACTTGGGTATTGGCCATCTGCAACTGGTAGGGCTGCCCCAGGCGATCGGCGGCGGCAAAGCCGAAAAAGCTACGATCCTGGGCGGCCAGTTGATAGGCCTGGCGCGCCTTGGCCTCGTCGCCCATCGCCTCGCTGGCGCGTCCGAGCCAGTACTGCCAATGGGCCTCCGCCCGTACGTCGGGCGGGAGCGCTTCGCTCCAGCGCGCGACATTGGGCCAATTGCCTTCGGTGACCGCATTGCGAATGCGCAGCTCGATCAGATCGGCGTCCGCGAGACGCGGTAGCGTCGTGTCGACCCAGCCCTGGTTGTTGTCGACGTCGCGAACCATGGAGTAGAACGCCAGGTCGTGCTCTATCCGGTGACGCCGCTCGTCGCTGAGCGACACATGGGGCGCGATCTTGCGCCAGGCCTCCAGCGAGGCTTCGGTATCGGCGCGTGTCAGGCCGTGCATGGCGGCGGCGATCAGGGCTCCGCTGGCCTCGCCGTCAGGACCCAGGTCCAGCGGAACCCGGGTCACCCCGGCATAATTGCCGCGGACGCTATCGAAGCTGTCGATGGCGCGCTGCCAACTGTCGTCCAGGCCGCGCTCGAGGTAGGTGACCAGCCCGTCCTGACCGTTCTCCCACGCCAGCATCATGCGCTCCCAGGTGTCCTCGTCGGTCAGCACGCCGCGCTGCTGAAGCGTCGAGAACAGAGTGTCGCAGGCCTCGGGCTGGGAGGCGCCAACGTGCCACAGCTTCTCCCCGCCCGCCGCGGCCTCGGCCGGATCGCGGTCGAGAAGCGCGGTGTAGTAGTAGCACTGACGGATGGTCGCGGAGGGCTCGCCATCGCTGATCGCCAGCAGGTCGTCGAAGCGTCCCAACTGGCCGAACCGGGTCTGGGCGGCGCCGCGCATCCAGTCCGCCAGCGGGGAGTCGCCATGGCGAACGATGAAGTCGTTGACCTCCGCCGCAGACGCAGTGGCGAGCCGGGCACGAAGCCGGTGGTACTCCACGTAACCGGCCAGTACATGGTCCTGTATGGCGGCCTGGTCGATATCGTCCCAGCGCCGGTCGCGGGCGGCATCCAGCGCCTGCTTCATGATCCGGTCGTCATTGGTGCTGACGTCTGGCGACGTCACGACGGCCTGGGCACCGGTGCTCAAGCCCATGGCGCCGGCCAGGCACCAGCTGAACCAACGTCTGCGGATGGGCAATGCGGGCATTGGGTCTCTCTCTTTTTTTCGAAGCGCTCTCGTCGTCGAACGCGGCGGGTCTGATCGTGCGGCCGACGACAGCCTCGCCGGCGCCGGAGGCGGCGCCGCGGCCGGGCCGTCCGCCAGGACCGGGTCGACTCATGGCGACCATCGTCGCCGATGGGGAGCGACTTGGGTAGCCCCGTTTCACAACGCCAACGTTGAATCTTGGTCGAATCGTGACCATCTCTAGGGTCAGGTAACGGCGATCGCGCCTTCTTCCCCCATCCATCACTAGAGGTTCGACCATGAATCCCTGGCGTTTCGTGACCCAGCTCTCCCGCCTCAGACAGCGTGGCGGCGCCTTGGCCCGGATCGGACGCGCCTTTCGCGTCTTCGGACCCATGAGCATGGATGTCCTTCGTGGACGCTACCGCCCCATTCCGTGGGCGGCTTTCGGGTGGATGGCGCTGGCACTGGTCTACCTGGTGTCGCCGCTGGACCTGATCCCCGACTTCCTGATGATCATCGGGCTCATCGATGACGTCTTCATCGTCGGCTGGTTGCTGACGCGGGTCGACCGGGCGATGGGCGACTATCGCCGCTGGAAGGGCATCGACGACGAGGTCGTCGTCGACTGAACGCGCTTCCCGCGCGCATGGCTTGAAATGGGGCTGGCCAGCCCCATATCGCTGAGCACCCAATTTCGTTCGTCTTCATTTTCCGTTTCGTCTTCATCACGAAAAACCGTCAAGAGGCCATCAATGACCACCGCGACTCAAGAAGAAACGCTAGGCTTTCAGACCGAGGTCAAGCAGCTTCTCCATTTGATGATCCACTCCCTGTACTCCAACCGGGAGATTTTCCTGCGTGAGCTGATCTCCAATTCGGCTGACGCCTGCGACAAACTGCGCTACGAGGCGTTGGAGAATGACGGTCTCTACGCCGGCGACGCCGAGTTGCGCGTCGAGATCGAGCATGACGCCGAGGCGGGCACGGTGACCGTGCGCGATACCGGTATCGGCATGAACCGCGACGAGGTGATCAAGAACCTGGGGACGATCGCCAAGAGCGGTACCGCGGATTTCCTCAAGCAGCTCTCCGGCGAAAAGCAGAAAGACGCCAAGTTGATCGGCCAGTTCGGCGTCGGCTTCTACTCCGGTTTCATCGTCGCCGACGAGATGGTGGTGCGCACGCGCCGCGCCGACAGCGATCAGGGGGTCGAGTGGCGCTCGAGGGGCGAGGGCGAGTTCACCATCGCCGACATCGACTACCCCCAGCGCGGTACCGAGATCGTGCTCCATCTGAAGGATGACGCCAAGGAGTTCGCCGACGACTTCCGGCTCAAGAATCTGGTTCGCAAGTACTCGGATCACATCGATGTGCCGGTGCGCATGCCCAAGGTCGAGAAGGCTCGCGACGAAGAGGGCAACGAGATCGAAGGCAGCGAGACCGTCAGTTGGGAAACCGTCAACGAGGCGACCGCGCTGTGGGTGCGACCCAAGGCCGAGATCGGCGACGACGAGTACAAGGCGTTCTACAAGCATATCGCCCACGATTTCAGCGACCCGCTGACCTGGAGCCACAACAAGGTCGAAGGCAAGCTCGAGTACACCAGCCTGCTCTACGTGCCGGAGCGTGCCCCGTTCGATCTCTACCAGCGTGACGGCGTGCGCGGGCTCAAGCTCTACGTCCAGCGCGTCTTCATCATGGACGATGCCGAGGCTTTCCTGCCGCTCTATCTGCGCTTCGTCAAGGGCGTGCTTGATTCCCGCGATCTACCGTTGAACGTCTCCCGCGAGCTGCTGCAGAAATCGCCGCAGGTCGACTCGATGAAGTCGGCGTTGACCAAGCGTGCGCTGGACATGCTCAAGAAGCTGTCGAAGGACAAGGAAGCCTATCAGACCTTCTGGAACACCTTCGGCGACGTGCTGAAGGAAGGTCCGGCGGAGGACTACGCCAACCGCGACAAGATCTCGGGGCTGCTGCGCTTCTCGACCACCCATACCGACAGTGCGACGCAGGACCAGTCGCTGGCGGATTACGTCGAGCGCATGAAGGAGGGCCAGAAGAAGATCTATTACATCGTCGCGGACGGTTTCAACGCGGCCAGCCACAGCCCGCACCTGGAGATCTTCCGCAAGAAGGGGATCGAGGTCCTGCTGCTGCATGATCGCATCGACGAGTGGCTGATGAGCCATCTGACCGAGTTCGACGGCAAGTCGTTCGCCGATGTGGCCAAGGGCGATCTGGAACTCGACGACATGGCCGATGAAGCCGAGAAGCAGGCCCAGGAAGAGACGGCCAAGTCGAAGGAGGAACTGGTCAAGCGAGTCAAGGAGGTGCTGGGCGATAACGTTCAGGAGGTACGGGTCACCCATCGCCTGACCGATTCACCGGCCTGCGTGGTCCTGCCGGAGCACGAGATGGGCTTCCAGATGCGTCGGATGATGGAGGCGGCCGGGCAGCCGTTGCCGGAAGTGAAACCTATCCTCGAGCTCAATCCGGAACACGCCCTCGTGTCACGACTCGAAAGTACCGAGGGGGGCAATTTCGACGATCTGGCCCATATCCTGCTGGATCAGGCGGTCATTGCCGAGGGTGGCCACCTCGACGATCCGGCGGCCTACGTCAAGCGCCTCAACCAGCTGCTAAGTGCCTGATCGATATCAGGCATCGTGCATGCAGCGTGTCATGGCCGGCCCTCGTGGCCGGCCATTCTTTTACTGAAAATGGGCTAATTGCACCTTTTTTCCTCAAGTTTGCAGTCAATGGCTGGTAACCTGCCGACTTCTTTTCAACGGAGGAGCGAGCATGTCGCGTTCCTTTTTATCGTGTTTGTCTGAATTTTCCCCCGTCGACTCCCGTCGGCGCAGTCGTCGGAAGCTATCGCAGCACGCCGCCGCGGCCATCGTGGGACTGGGGATCACGCTCAGCACTGCAACGTTTTCGATAGCGGCTCATGGCGAACCGCTCTCAAAAACTCCTCAGTCGCCCCCTCACACCGTGTCGACGCTCACGTCTCGCGTTCACCCCCCGGCCCTGGATCCGGTGAGTGAGCTTCCGGATCTGGGCGAGATCAAGGCGGGCCCGAAGCGCAAGGCCGCTTTCCTGAGCATGCTGGTCCCCCTGGTGCAGGCCGAGAACGCCCGCATTCAGAGCGACCGCAACTGGCTGTTCGCGGTCAGCACCCGTGTCAATCCGCTGCGCGACGACGAGAAGGCGCGTCTGGCGCGACTGTGCGACGCCTACGGGGTGACCTGCGAGCCGGGCCAGGTGAGCCGGGAGCTGCTTAGCCGGGTCAATACCATTCCGCTGGAGATGGTGGTGATCCAGGCCGTCGAGGAGTCCGGCTGGGGGACCTCGCGCATCGCCCGCGAGAGCAACAATCTGTTCGGTATGCGCTGCTTCTCGGCCGGCTGCGGCATTGCCCAGAACGGCACCTCGCGGCGCTTCCAGGTGTTCGATAGCGTGCGTGACGGCGTCCGAGCCTACCTGCACAACCTGAACACCCACCGTGCCTATGCCCAACTGCGCCAGGAGCGCATGGTGCTCGCCACGAGTGGCCGTTCGATCTCGGCCGAGCGGCTGATCGGCAAGCTGCACAACTACTCGACGTCACCCAACTATCAGCAGCAGCTGCTGTCGCTGTTGCGCACCAACGGTGACCTGATCCGGGATCATGGCATCGACGATCCTTTCGCGGCAGGCAGCCCGGCCTGATTCGTCAGGCCGAGTACTCGACTCGAACCGGACCTCGCGAGCGCTACCGAAGAGAGATCGTCGGGTAGCGCCGGTTCGTGTGTGACCGCTCTTTTGGGCTAGACTACAGCCAATCCCCGCCAACCCGAGGAGGCCGCCATGGCCAGCGCGACATCCCTCGAGTCACTGACCTTCGACAATGTCTGGTCTCGCTTTCCCCAGGACTTCTTCAGCCGGGTGAACCCAACCCCCTGGCGCGACACTCGGCTGCTCGACGTCAGTCCTGCGGGCGCCGCGCGGCTGGGGCTGGAGGTGGACGATATCGATCGGGAGCGGTTGACTGCCCTGATGAGCGGCGAGCGCCTGCTGGATGGCATGGAGCCGCTGGCCCAGAAATACACCGGCCACCAGTTCGGTACCTACAACCCAGCGCTCGGCGACGGCCGCGGGTTGCTGCTGGGCGAGGCGATGACGCCGCAGGGGCCGATCGACCTGCATCTCAAGGGTGCCGGCCAGACACCCTACTCGCGTTTCGGCGATGGCCGCGCGGTACTGCGCTCCTCGATCCGCGAATATCTGGCCGGGGAGGCGATGACCGGGCTCAAGATCCCCACCACTCAGGCGTTGGCCGTCGCCATCAATGGCGAGAAGGTCATGCGCGAGCGTGTCGAACCGGGTGCGACCCTGCTGCGCCTGGCCGAGAGTCACGTCCGATTCGGTCACTTCGAATGGCTCTACCAGCAGCAGCGGGTGGAGGACATCGAGCGGCTGATGCGCCACGTGATCGATCGCCACCGCTCCGACCTGGCCCAGGAGGAGGCGCCGCTCGAGGCGCTGTTCCAGGACGTGGTCACCCGCACCGCCGAACTGGTCGCCCGCTGGCAGGCGTACGGTTTCGTGCATGCGGTGATGAACACCGACAACATGTCGATTCTGGGACTGACGCTGGACTACGGTCCCTATGCGTTCATGGATCGCTTCGAGTCCAATCTGACTCCCAACCATACCGATGCCTCGGGTCGCTACGCCTTCGACCAGCAGCCGGGCGTGGCATTGTGGAACCTGACCGTACTGGGGCAATCACTGACCCCCTTGATCGAAGTGGCGCGGCTGCGTGAAATACTCGACAGCTACGAGCCCACGTTGCAGGCCGCCTACGCCATCCTGATGCGGGGGCGTCTCGGGCTCGAGACCGAGCAGGAGAGCGACGGCGAACTGATCGACGAATGGCTCGACCTGCTCGAGCGCTCGCGGGCCGATTTCCATCGCAGTTTTCGCGCACTGAGTGACCGGGATGTGGTCGGTGGCCTGTCACTGGCCGAGGAGATCGACAGCCCCGCGCTAGGTCCCTGGCTCGAGCGCTACCATCAGCGGCTGGCTTGCGAGCACCGCGGGGAGACCGAGCGTCTGGCGGCGATGCGGCGTGTCAATCCGCTCTATGTCCTGCGCACCCATCTGGCGCAACAGGTGATCGAGGCAGCGGAGGAGGGCGACACTCGTCCACTTGCCACGTTTCGCGAGCTGCTTTCATCGCCGTTCAATCGTCGACCCGGCATGGATATCTGGGCCGAGGCACCGGCGGCGAGCGCGCCACCGGTATGCCTCTCCTGTTCGTCCTGATGACCAGGTGCCGGTGGAATCCACCGGCATTATCGGTGATAAGTCATTCGTTATAAGTTGGATAACGAAAATGTGACGTTCATTTTTTAATATTGAAAACAAGCGGTTGTTGGCGGTTTTAAACATAACGCATTCATTATGCCTGCCATAAAATATTGATCGGGTTGGTTTTTCTCCTAATTGCTTGATTCGCCTCCATTCTTTCCGGAAAACTGTCGTACCTATCCACAACGCTCAACCCGATGATCGGTGCCTTCTCGGCCTGATCCATCGCCGGCGGGCACTGGGCCGCCGCGTCATCGGCGAACCGGTCATCGGGAATCGTTGAGCGATATACGAAAGAAGGAATCTCGACACATGGGTGATCATCGGGAGAACGACGAATGAAAATCGGGGCGCCGAAGGAGCTCGCCAAGGGAGAGGCGCGGGTGGCGCTGACGCCCGAGAGTGCGCAGCAGATACAGAAACTGGGGCACGAGTGCCTGATCGAGAGCGGTGCCGGCGTGCTGGCCGGGTTCAGCGACGAGGCTTATCGCGATGCCGGTGTCAGCGTGGTGGAAGGCGCTGCCGCCCTTTGGCGCGAAGCCGAGGTGGTGATCAAGGTGCGCGAGCCTCTGGCCGAGGAGACCGAGCGGCTAAGGGAAGGGCAGACGCTGATCACGTTCTTCTGGCCGGCGCAGAACGAGGAGAATCTCGAGCGTTGCCGTGCCAAGGGCGCGACAGTGGTCGCCATGGACATGGTGCCGCGGATCTCGCGTGCCCAGAAGATGGACGCGCTCTCCAGCACCGCCAACATTGCCGGCTACCGTGCCGTGATCGAAGCCGGCAATCAGTTCGGGCGCTTCTTCACCGGCCAGGTGACGGCAGCGGGCAAGGTGCCGCCGGCCAAGGTGCTGATCGTCGGCGCCGGCGTCGCCGGTCTGGCGGCGATCGGTACCGCCACCAGCCTGGGCGCGGTGGTGCGCGCCTTCGACGTGCGCCCGGAAGTCGCCGAGCAGATCGAGTCGATGGGCGCCGAGTTCCTGTTCCTCGATTTCGAGGATAGCCAGGATGGCGCGGGCAGCGGCGGGTATGCGGCACCCTCCAGCCCCGAGTTTCGTGACAAGCAGCTGGCACTGTTCCGCGAGCAGGCGCCGGAAGTGGACATCGTCATCACCACCGCGCTGATCCCGGGCCGGCCGGCACCCAAGCTGTGGCTCGAGGATATGGTCGCGCTGATGAAGCCCGGTTCGGTGATCGTCGATCTGGCCGCCGAGAAGGGCGGCAACTGCGATCTGACCGTACCCGACGAGCGCATCGTCACCGACAACGGCGTGATCGTGGTCGGTTACACCGATTTCCCCTCGCGCATGGCGACCCAGGCTTCGCTGCTCTACGCCACCAACATTCGCCACATGCTGACCGATCTGACGCCGGAGAAGGATGGTGTCATCGTCCATGACATGGAGGATGACGTCATTCGTGGGGCCACGGTGACCCATGCCGGTGAAGTCACCTTCCCGCCGCCCCCGCCCAAGGTCAAGGCGATCGCGGCTGCCAAGCCCAAGCCCAAGGTCAAGGAGCCGACACCGGAGGAGAAGAAGGCGGCCGAGCACGCCGCATTCCTGGCCCAGAGCAAGCGCCAGATCGGCATTCTCGTCGCCGGTGGCGTGCTGATGTGGTTGCTGGGGATGGTCGCGCCGGCGTCGTTCATGCAGCACTTCATCGTTTTCGTCCTGGCCTGCTTCGTCGGGTTCCAGGTGATCTGGAACGTCAGTCACTCGCTGCATACGCCGTTGATGGCGGTGACCAATGCGATCTCCGGCATCGTCATCCTGGGTGCGATCATGCAGATCGGCTCCGGCAGTGGGCTGGTGGCGCTACTGGCGGCCGTCTCGGTGCTGATCGCGTCGATCAACATCGTCGGTGGCTTCCTGGTGACCCGTCGCATGCTCGCCATGTTCCAGAAATCCTGACCCGCGGAGAGAAAGGCAATGTTGCAACATGAGTTCGTTTCCGCCGCGGCGATCGCGGCGAGTGTCCTGTTCATCCTCTCCCTGGGCGGGTTGAGCAATCAGGAGAAGGCCAAGCGCGCGGTCTGGTACGGTATCGTCGGGATGGCGATCGCGGTGTTCTTCACCGCCCTGGGGCCGCTGATCGGCGGCTACGGCTGGATGATCCCGATGATGCTGGTCGGCGGTCTGGTCGGCGCCTGGCTGTCACGCAAGGTCGAGATGACCGAAATGCCGCAACTGGTGGCGGCGCTGCACAGCTTCGTCGGGCTGGCGGCGGTGTTCATCGGCTGGAACGCCGAGCTGGAACGAGCCCGGGTCATGGCGATCAAGACCGCCGGTGTCTCCTTCGACGGGCTCTCGGCGTTCGCCGCGACCCTGGCCCACAAGACGCCGGCGGAACTCGCCTTCCTGCAGGGCGAGGTGGTGCTGGGCGTGTTCATCGGTGCGGTGACGTTTACCGGCTCGGTGGTGGCGTTCGGCAAGCTGGCCGGCAGAATCGGCGGCAAGCCGCACAAGCTGCCCGGCGGGCATCTGCTCAACGCCGGCGCGGTAGCGCTGTGCCTGCTGCTGGCCATCGCCTACTTCAACGGCGCCGGCTTCTGGACGCTGTTGCTGTTGGCGGCGCTGGCGTTCTTCATCGGCTGGCATCTGATCATGGGCATCGGCGGCGCCGACATGCCGGTGGTGGTGTCGATGCTCAACAGCTACTCCGGCTGGGCGGCGGCGGCGATCGGTTTCACCCTCTCCAATGATCTGCTGATCGTCACCGGGGCCCTGGTCGGCTCCTCCGGTGCGATTCTCTCCTACATCATGTGCAAGGCGATGAACCGCAACTTCGTCAGCGTGATTCTGGGCGGCTTCGGCGGGGCCCAAGGGCCGGCTGCGGAGATCGAGGGCGAGCAGATCGCCATCGACACGGGGGGCGTGGCGAGCGCGCTCAACGATGCCGACAGCGTGATCATCGTCCCCGGTTACGGCATGGCCGTGGCCCAGGCCCAGAACGCGGTGAGCGATCTGGTGCGCAAGCTGCGGGCGGCGGGCAAGGAGGTGCGTTTCGGTATCCATCCCGTCGCCGGCCGCCTGCCGGGGCACATGAACGTGCTGCTGGCGGAGGCCCGCGTACCCTACGACATCGTGCTGGAGATGGACGAGATCAATGACGATTTCGCCACCACCGACGTGGTGATCGTCATCGGCTCCAACGACATCGTCAATCCGGCGGCGCAGGAAGATCCCGCGAGCCCCATCGCCGGCATGCCGGTGCTGAAGGTTTGGGAGTCGAAGCAGGTGTTCGTGTGCAAGCGAGGCCAGGGCACCGGCTACTCCGGTATCGAGAACCCGCTGTTCTTCAAGGAGAACACGCGCATGCTCTACGGCGATGCCCGCGCCAGCATCGACTCGCTGGTGGGGATGATCGACTAGGTCATGTCGGTAGCGTCGGCAAGCGATGACCGGGAGGCAGGGATTGGTCGAGAGGCGGGCCGGCGTGCCGGTTCACGCGGACAAGGGCAGGTCTCGGGCCGATCCATGACGACACCTGGCCAAGCCCGGCTTAGGTGCCAGGCCTGGTGACCGCGACCTGCCGTCGATATCGCTGATCCGGCAAGAGCAACGCCCCGTTTTCGGGGCGTTTTTTCGTTACACTGTGGGTATCGCTCATCGTCAATGGAACGACCATGTCAGACAAGCACGGGTCAGAACAACGCATGCAGGTCGCGGTACTCGGCGGGGGGAGTTTCGGAACCGCCATCGCCAGCATCGCCGCCGACAATGGCGCCGAGGTTCGTCAATGGCTGCGCGACGAGGCCCTGGTCGATCAGATCAACCGCGAGCACCGAAATGGCCGCTATCTGCCGGACTATCCGATCAATCCGGCAGTGGTGGCCTCCACCGATCTGGCGACCACCGTCGCCGAGGCTGCCGTGGTGTTCATCGCGATCCCCTCCAAGGCGTTCCGCCAGGTGCTTCAGCAGGTGCGCCCGCACCTGAGGCCGGAGCAGATTCTGGTCAGTACCACCAAGGGGATCGAGGCCGACGGCTTCAAGCTGATGAGCCAGGTGATCGAGGAGGAGACCGGCTCGTCGCATATCGGGGCGTTGTCCGGTCCCAACCTGGCCGCGGAGATCGCCCAGAAGCATCTCACGGCCACGGTGATCGCCAGCGACGACCCGGTGACGCGGGCCTATGTCCAGGCGGCGCTGGGCTGCAGTTACTTCCGCGTCTATGCGGGCAACGATCGCTACGGCGCGGAGCTCGGGGGCTCGCTCAAGAACATCTACGCCATCGCCGCGGGCATGGCGGCGGCGCTGGGCATGGGCGAGAATACCCGCAGCATGTTGATGACCCGAGCGCTGGCCGAGATGAGCCGCTTTGCGGTGGCCCTCGGTGCCAATCCGATGACCTTTCTGGGGCTCTCCGGCGTCGGCGACCTGATCGTGACCTGTTCATCCGAGCTGTCGCGCAACTACCGGGTCGGCTATGCCCTGGGCCAGGGACACGATCTCGACTCCGCCATCGAAGTGCTCGGCCAGGTGGCGGAAGGCGTCAACACGGTCAAGCTGGTGTGCGAGAAAGCCCGGCAGGAGGATATCTACATGCCGCTGGCCCAGGGGCTCCACCAGGTCATGTTCGGCGGCATTCCGGCCAAGGACATGGCCAAGGCGCTGATGGAGAGCGAGCAGAGCAGCGACGTCGAGTTCATGCTGTCGCGAGAGGCGGTCTCCCGCGCTCACGATCTCGCGCCGGACAACGATTGATGGGCTGGCTGGCGGTGGTGCGGCATGGCGAGGCGGGGCCCGGGCGTCCTGACCGGGGGCGTCGGTTGACCCCGCGTGGCGAACACGAGGCGCAGGGCGCCGGGCGGTGGTTGGCTGCTCGTCCCGAGCTGGAAGGGGCGATGGTCTGGGCCAGCCCGTACGATCGCGCCCAGCAGACGGCGCAGGCCGTGGTCGAGGCGACGCGTTGCGACCTTGAGACCGTGGACACGATAACGCCGGATGACGATGTCGATGCCCTCGTCGAACGACTGACGGCACTCGAGGTGTCTCGACCCTTGATCATCGTCAGCCATATGCCGCTGGTCGGCGCTCTGGTCGGGCGGCTGGTCGAGGGCTCCCCTGGCGCCGGCATCGCCTTTCCGACCGCCGGCATCGCGCTGCTCGAGGCCGATGTCTGGGCGGCGGGTTGCGCCACCTCGAGGGCCTTCGTCGGGCCACCCTATGCTTGAGGCGCGAGTGGCACACCGGGTTCCCCAGCCTCTCATCGCTGGCGAGATAGCCCCGTTCACTGTCGAAATAGCCCCGCGCTACCCACGGAGTCGATAGGCCGCCGAATGAGTCATGACAGCCATGGACGATAGCAGCACCAGAGGGCGCTCTTCCCGCTCCACCGGCAGCGCACGTCTGACCGACGTGGCGCGGGTGGCGGGCGTGGCGCCGATGACCGTGTCGCGGGCCCTCAATCGGCCGGAGCTGGTCAGCGAAAGCACGCGGCTGCGGGTGCAGCGGGCGGTACTGGAGACCGGCTACGTGCCCAACCGGGTTGCCGGCGCACTGGCGTCGAGCCGCAGCCGGCTGGTGGCGCTGCTGGTGCCAACGGTGGCGCACTCGCTGTTCGCCGAGGTGGTGCAGACGGTGATGGGCGTCCTGGCTCCGCAAGGTTATCAGGTGCTGCTGGGCCTGACCGGCTACACGCCGGAGCAGGAGGAGACGATTCTCGAGACCGTGCTGAGCCGCCGTCCCGACGGGATCGTGCTGACCGGCTGCCGTCATTCGGCGCTGACGCGCCAGCGACTCCTGTCGGCCAAGGTGCCTCTGGTCGAGATCTGGGACATGAGCGACGACCCGGTGGACATGCTGGTCGGGTTTTCCCATGAAGCGGTGGGGCGTGCCGTGGCCGAGCACCTGCTGGCACGCGGCTATCGCCGGTTCGGGCTCATCAGCGCGGACGATTCCCGCGGCAGGCGCCGCGTCGCCGGATTCATCGCCGGGCTCGAGGGCGCGGGCGAGGGCACCTATCAGCTGCGCGAGGTCGGTACACCCTCGAGCATGCCCTGGGGGCGAGGCATGAGCGCCGAGTTGCTCGATAGCCATTCGCTCGATGCGATCGTCTGCAGTTCCGATATCCTTGCCTTGGGTGTGCTGGCGGAAGCGCAGAGCCGCGGGCTGGCGGTGCCGGATCGACTGGCGATCATGGGCTTCGGCGACAGCAGCTATGCGGGTGCCAGCTTCCCGGCGCTGAGCACCGTGCGTATCGACGGCGCCGCCATCGGCCTGCGCGCGGCCGAGCACCTGCTCCAGCGAATGGCCCAGCCGACGTTCGAGCGTGCGGGCCAATCCCAAGATGTCGGCTTCGAGATCATCGATCGCGACACCACCTGACCGCCCCGAATCCGCCAGGGGCACCTGTCATTCTTTGGTCGAAGCCGCTCTCGCGATGCTTTGTCATACAAACTGATTGCGCTAACATTTCCTCGTTCAAGAGCCGAATGCTGTGGTGATAGCGCAACCATTCGCAGCGCCGAAACCCTCGGGAGCCAAGCTTCCCAGTCACGATAACGAGGAATCCGAATGTCTAGCGATGCGATCCGCTGGGTCCGTTTTTCCCATGTGCTGTTGCCACTGGCGACACCCATCAGTGATGCCAAGGTACTGACCGGTCGTCAGAAGCCCATGACCGAGGTCTCGTTTCTATTTGCCGAGATCGAAACCCGCGACGGCCATCAAGGTATCGGCTTCAGCTACTCCAAGCGCGCAGGGGGGGATGGTCAGTTTGCCCACGCCAAGGAGATCGCCCCGGCCATTCTGGACGAGGATCCCAGCGACATCGGCAAGCTCTGGCAGAAACTGGTCTGGGCCGGTGCATCGGTGGGGCGTAGCGGGCTGTCGACGCAGGCGATCGCCGCCATCGATGTCGGGCTGTGGGATCTCAAGGCCAGGCGGGCCGGGCTGCCGCTGGCCAAGCTGCTGGGTGCACATCGCGACTCCGTGCAGTGCTACAACACCTCGGGCGGTTTTCTGCACACGCCGATCGAGGAGGTCAAGGAGAACGCCACGCGCTCGCTCGAGAACGGTATCAAGGGCATCAAGATCAAGGTCGGCCAGCCCGACTCGCGTATCGACCTGCAGCGGGTGGAGGCAGTGCGCAAGCACCTGGGCGATGACATTCCGCTGATGATCGACGCCAACCAGCAGTGGGATCGCGCCACGGCACTGCGCTTCGGTCGGGCCATGGAGCCTTACAATCTGGTCTGGATCGAGGAGCCGCTGGACGCCTACGACGTGGAGGGGCATGCCGCGCTGGCCAGCGCGCTGGACACGCCGATCGCGACGGGAGAGATGCTGGCGAGCGTGGGCGAGCACATGGAGCTGATCAAGCATCGCAGCGCCGACATCATTCAACCGGACGCGCCACGCATCGGTGGGATCACCCAGTTCCTGAAGCTGGCGACGCTGGCGGATGCCGCCGGTCTGCAGCTGGCGCCGCACTTCGCGATGGAGATTCACCTGCATCTGGCGGCCGCCTATCCGGCCGAGCCGTGGGTCGAGCATTTCGACTGGCTCGAGCCGCTGTTCAACGAGAGCCTGGAGACCCGTGACGGTCGCATGCGGGTACCGGACCGGCCGGGGCTCGGCATCACGCTGACCGAGCAGGCACGTCGGTGGACGGTGGCTAGCGCCGAGTTCGGCAAACGCGGCTAGCAAGCCCGGAATCCATAGCTGCGCAGGTGGATCGCTGCGTCGCCCGGTGCCGGGGCGCCGGGCGCCTTGCGCTTCATGTTGCGCGCGGACTGCTGCGGCGTTCGTGCAACGATCGAATATCGAGGAGTGCGATATGAGTTTCCCCAAGATTACCAGGATGACCGTGATGCCGGTCGCCGGCTACGACAGCTTCCTGCTCAACCTGAGCGGCGGCCACGCACCCTGGTTCATTCGCTGCCTGTTGATTCTCGAGGATGACGCCGGCAATCAGGGCGTCGGCGAGATTCCTTCCAGCGAGGGGATCCTCAAGGGGCTCGAGCAGTGCCGCTCCCTGGTCGAGGGAGCTCGCGTCAACGAGGTCAAGCAGACGCTCAATCGTGCGCGGCTGCTGCTGGCCAGTAACGGCCGCGAGGAGCGGGGCCGCCAGACCTTCGACCTGCGCGTCGCCGTTCATGTCCTGACCGCCATCGAATCGGCGTTGTTCGATCTTTACGGTCAGGCGCTCGGTCAGCCGGTCGCCGACCTGCTGGGGCGGTTCGGGCGTCAGCGCGAGGAGGTCGAGGCGCTGGGCTACCTGTTCCTGCTCGGCGATCCGGACAAGACCGATCTGCCATATCCCAAGGCCGGCAGTCCGGCGGATGCCTGGGACGAGGTGCGCTGCAGGGAAGCCCTGACGCCGGACGCGGTGGCCAATCTGGCCAAGGCGGCTTATGAGCGTTATGGCTTCAGGGACTTCAAGCTCAAGGGCGGCGTCCTGCGCGGCGAGGAGGAGGCCGATTGCATCCGAGCGCTGCACGACGCCTTCCCCGAGGCGCGGCTGACCCTCGATCCCAACGGGGCCTGGAAGCTCGACGAGGCGGTCAGGATTCTCGAGCCGATCAAGGCGATTCTGAGCTATGCCGAAGATCCTTGTGGCCAGGAGGAGAGCTGGTCGGGTCGAGAAACCATGGCCGAGTTCAAGAAACGCACCGGCCTACCCACCGCCACCAACATGATCGCCACCGATTTCAAGCAGTTGCAGTACGCGGTGGCACTCAATGCGGTCGACATCCCGCTGGCGGATTGCCACTTCTGGACCATGCAGGGCGCGGTCATGGTCGGCGAGCTGTGCGACGAGTGGGGCATGACCTGGGGCTCTCACTCCAACAATCACTTCGATGTCTCCCTGGCGATGATGACCCACGTGGCAGCAGCCTGCCCCGGCAATATCACGGCCATCGATACCCACTGGATCTGGCAGGATGGGCAGCGCCTGACCGAGCGACCGTTCGAGATCCGGGATGGCAAGTTGAAAGTGCCGAAAACGGGGGGGCTCGGGGTCAAGCTCGATATGGCCCAGGTGGAAAAGGCCCATGCGCTTTACCAGTCGCTCGATGTGCGCAGCCGTAATGACGCCATGGCGATGCAGTACCTGATCGATGGCTGGTCGTTCGATCCCAAGCGCCCGGCGCTGGTGCGTTGAATCGGCCGTATCAGCGCGGGGCGGAGCCAGCGCCGGCCGCGCCGCATCAATGGCCGAGGAGGAGCCAGGAGCGGGCGTTAGGCAGGATGGTGGGCAGGACAAGGGCGTCAAGGGAGTGGACGAGGGTACTGCTAAATTACCTTTAGATACTTATTTTTACACTTGGTTTCATGGCACTATGAGCTTCCCTGAGCGGTAGGAGCTCATCATGCGCGTGATCGGTGCCGTGACCGGCCTGTGCGTATTGCTGATCGGCATATTCGTGGCCTGGAGCTGGGCCACGCGAGAGCCGGAGGGTGAGATACCGAGCGTCGAGCCCAGCGGTTGGGAGTACCGCTGGGGCGATTCGCCGCAGGATAGCGCCGGGCTGCCGGCCTGGCTGAACCCCGCTGCTCCCGGCTGGCAGCCGATCGCTTTTCCCGCCGATCCTCCGGCGCGTGATGGTCACGACAAGGTGTGGTTTCGCCTGCGCCTGCCGGACAATCAATGGCACGATCCGGTGCTGTTCATCTCCAGCATCGATCTGATCGCCCAGGTCTACCTCGGTGACCGGCTGATCTACCAGCACGGCGAGTTCGACGGGGGCGACGGGATCGCCTTTGCCGGCTGGCCCTGGCACATGATCGCGCTGCCCCAGGACTTCGACGGGCAGACCCTCTATCTGCGCATCTTCTCCGACTACACCAACATCGGCCTTTGGGGCCAGGTGCGCCTGATGGAGCGCGGAGAGGCCTATCGTCAGATCATCCGTCGCTCGGCCTGGGACGTGGCGGTGAGTGCGCTGGCCCTGGCGCTCTCGGTGTTCGCCGCGATCTTCGCCGCCGGCGGGGTCGAGCGGCGCAGCTTCGGTGCCATCGCGCTGTTCGCCGGCGCCTCGGGACTGATGCTGCTGGCCGAGGCGCCGGCGCGGCAATTGATCGCCGGCAACCCGCTGGGATGGGATCTGATCAGGGCCTTCAGCTATTACATGCTGCCGGTGGCGACCGGGTTGATCCTGGCCCACTGGCTCCAGGGCCGTCCGCGGCGCTGGATGCAGCGGCTGTGGGCGCTGCATCTCGCCTACGTGGTACTGGTGATGGGGCTGGTCCAGGGGAATGTGATCAATCTGTCGCTGACCTTTCCGATCTTCGACGGGCTGCTGGTGGCAACGCTGCCGGCGATGCTGGCACTGGCGCTATGGCAGTGGCGTGCGCTGGATGGTACCCAGCGTACCGTGGTGCTCTGCTTCGCGCTGTTCGCGCCGTTGCTGCTGGCCGATATGCTGGTGGCCCACGGTTTCATCCCGTGGCAGCCGATACCGCTGAGCTTTGGCTCGCTGGCCTTCTCACTCTCCTGCGTGGCGATCTCGCTGCACCGCTACCACCGGGTCCATCGTGAGCTGGCCCGCTCCCACGAGACGCTGGAGCAGCAGGTGACAACGCGCACCGAGGAGCTGGCACGACTGGTCGAGGAGCTCGAGGGGTTGTCCTATCGCGATGCCCTGACCGGGCTCTACAACCGTCGTCACTTCGACGCCGCCTACGCCCAGGCGGGCCGGCGGGCGGTATCACGCGGCGAGTGTCTGACACTGGCGATTCTCGATCTCGACCACTTCAAGCGTATCAACGATCGCTTCGGGCATGACGCCGGCGACAGCGTGCTGGTGACCCTGGCCGGGCTGCTCAAGGCGCACCAGGAGACCGGCGAGAGCGTCTGCCGCCTGGGCGGCGAGGAGTTCGCGCTGTTTTCCCACGCCTCGCCGGAGGCGCTGGCCGAGCGCCTCGAGCGGCTGCTGGGGCGGCTCCTCGCGACGCCGCTCAAGCGTGGCGAATTGTGCCTGGGCCATGTCACCTTCTCCGCCGGTATCGCCAGCTACCCGATGCACGGTACAAGTCCAGACAGCCTGCTGCGACTGGCCGACGAAGCGCTCTACTGCGCCAAGCGTGGCGGGCGCAGTGCGGTGGCGATCTATTCGGCCTCGGCCGCGCCGTCCCTGCAGGAAGCGGATTCCGGTCGCGATCGGGGCGGTGCGATCGGCGATGCTCAGCCGCCGCGGGCGGAAGCGGGGCAGGGATGACCGGCGAGGCAGTACCTGATCCTCGGCCGGTCGTTCGATCCCAGGCGCCCATCACTGATGCGTTGGTGCAGGGGGCGCGATTCTTGTTCCGAAGAGGATGGAAAGGAGTCATCTCGGAGGTGCCACAGCTCTCTCCTTCGAGAATCGAAATCCGCCTCATCTAAACAGTCAGTTCGAATTCTCGGTTAACGAAAAGAATCATGCAGTTGTCATTGCAAGTAATAATTTAGAGACAAAATTTTGTTTCATGACAATGAATTATCAGACATTCGTCTGCGATCCCAAAGTCTAATATTGCTCTAAGTATGATGTATGGCAGCCTGTGAAACGATAACAAACAGGCGACCCATCGCTACAGGAGCAGATCATGCCGCAATCTCTTTTCTCGAGAATGACCGTGCCGCTGACGGCACTATTGACCGCCGGTGCGCTGATGGGCGTCGCCGCGAGTGCCTCGGCGGAAGATTGGAGAGGTTGGAATGTCCATCCCGATGGGTATCCCAACTCGCTGGCGCTGAAATCCTTTGCCGACGAGGTCTCCGACAAGACGCAAGGTCGGGTCAATCCGCGCGTCTACAACAATGCGGTGCTGGGCGATCAGCCGGACGCGATCGATCAGACGCGCAGCGGGGCGCTGGACTTCGGCAATTTCAACATGGGACCGATGGGCCCGATCGTGCCGGAAACCGACGTGCTGTCGCTGCCATTCCTGTTCGACAGCGTCGACCAGATGTACCGGGTCATGGATGGGGACATCGGCAAGCGCTTCGCCGACGCGTTGGCCGACAAGGATCTGATCGCGCTGTCGTGGTTCGGCTCCGGTGCGCGAAGCTTCTACGATACCGACCATCCGATCGAGGAGCCGGACGACGTCAAGGGGCTGAAACTGCGGGTCATGAACAACGACCTGTACGTGCAGATGGTCGATGCGCTGGGCGGCAACGCCACGCCGATGTCCTACGGTGAGGTCTTCCAGTCTCTCAAGACCGGGGTCATCGACGGTGCCGAGAACAATTTCCCGTCGTTCGAATCCAGCAACCACTATGAAGTCGCCAAGTACTTCTCCGAAACCGATCACCTGATCATTCCGGAGTGCCTGTGCATCGCCAGGACGAGCTGGGACGCACTCTCCGACGAGGACAAGTCGATCGTGCGCACCGCCGCGGAGAACGCCGCCAAGGAGCAGCGAAAACTGTGGGCGGAGCGCGTCGAGAAGAGTCGCGAGATCGTCGAGAAAGCGGGCGTGAAGGTCAACCAGGTCAAGGACAAGAGCGCGTTTCAAGCTCGGATGGAGCCTATCTATCAGGCATTCATCAAGGAGCATCCCGACCTGGAATCGCTGATCGACGATATCCGCAACACCCAGTGACAACCTCAGGGAGGCGAGTCCGGGTCACCGGCGCTCGCCACTCGCTCTCGACATCGACAGGATAACCCACGTGGACAAGGTTCCGGATTCGGCTTCCGCCCCTGGCTCGACATCGGACAGGGTGCTGGATGGTCTGGCACGTCTGTGTCTGATCGTCGCCGGCGTTCTGCTGGTGTTTCTCATCTTCTCGTTCGGCTGGCTGGTGTTCGGGCGCTACGTGCTCAACGACACACCGACCTGGATCGAGCAGTCATCGCTCTTGATCGTCGTCTACATCACCTGTCTCGGCGCCGCGGCCGGGGTGCGCTTCAATTCCCACTTGAGCATCGATTTCCTGCGAGAGGGCGCACCTCGCGTACCTCGCGCGATCATGCACGCCATCGCCGATGGCTTCGTGATCCTGTTCGGCGCCTTCATGGCGTGGCAGGGCGGGCTGATGGTCATGAACAACGCGGGACGGCCGATTCCGATGATCGGCTTGTCGGAGAGCTGGCGAGCCGCGCCGCTCGTCGTGTGTGGTGTGCTGCTGGTGATCTTCACCGGCGCCAATCTCATCAAGCGATGGTTTTCGAACCCGCGGGCGGGGAGCTGAATTCATGGGACTGGCAATACTCTTCGGTGTTTTCCTGCTCGGCCTGATCGTGGGCGCCCCGATCGCTTTCGCCGTGGGACTCGCTTCGATCGTGACCTTTCTCTACGAAGGACTGCCGCTGTTCGTCGGCTTCCAGCGTATCGTGTCGGGGATCTCCGTCTTTTCGCTGCTGGCGATTCCGTTCTTCATCTTCGCCGGCGAGCTGATGCTCCATGGCGGAATCTCGAGCCGGCTGGTGCGTTTTGCCTCGGCGGCCGTCGGGCGCATGCGCGGCGGGCTCGGCATGGTCAACGTCACCTCGTCGATGCTGTTCGGCGGCATTTCCGGGTCGGCGGTCGCGGACACGTCCGCGCTGGGCTCGATCCTGATCCCGGTGATGAAGGAGAAGGGTTATGACACCGACTATGCGGTCAACGTCACCGTCACTTCCTCCATCGCCGGTGTCGTGATACCGCCGAGCCACAACATGATCCTCTATGCGGTGGCCGCCGGCGGGGGCGTCTCGGTGACGCAGCTTTTCGTCGCCGGCATCGTGCCGGGGGTGCTGATGTGTCTGGCCCTGGCGGTGGCGGCCTATCTCGTTGCCGTCAAGCGGGGCTACGGTGGCGAGGCGTTTCCGGGCTGGGCGGCGCTGGTGGTCAGCTTCTTCGCCTCGTTACCGGGCCTGCTGACGGCGGTGATCATCGTCGGCGGTGTGCTCTCCGGCATCCTGACCGTGACCGAGTCGGGGGCGTTCGGCGCCATCTACGCGATCGTGATTACCGGCCTGGTCTACCGGGAGCTGCGCTGGTCGGCCTTCAAGACGGCGGTCTACCAGGCCGTCAAGACCACCGCGCTGGTCATGATCCTGGTCGGCTGTGCCTCGGCATTTTCCTACCTGCTGGCACTCTACAACGTGCCGGAGCTGCTCGCCGAGGCGCTGACCTCCATCTCCAGCAATCCGGTGGTGGTGCTGTTGATGCTCAATCTGCTGCTGCTGGCACTTGGCATGATCATGGACATGGCGCCGTTGATCCTGATCTGCACGCCGATCTTCCTGCCGGTGGCGCAGCAGTTCGGCATGGATCCGATCCAGTTCGGCATCCTGATGATGATGAACCTGGGAATCGGGCTCTGCACGCCCCCGGTCGGCGGCTGCCTGTTCGTCGGCAGCGCCATCGGCGGGATCAAGATCGAGCAGACGGTCAAGACCATCTGGCCGTTCTATCTGGCACTGTTCGTGGTACTGATGCTGGTGACCTATGTCCCCGCCGTGTCGTTGGCGCTGCCGAACTGGCTACAGTGATCCCGTTTCCCACCTCAGGCCCGACCCGATTTGGGCCCTGGCCATCCTGCGAATGATCTGACTCGAGGAGTCGACCGATGTTGAACCGACTGTTGGTCACCGGCACCGCCGGTGGCGTGGGCCAAGCGATCCGCCCTCATCTTTCCCGGTTGGCCCGACAGGTACGCCTGTCCGACATCGCCGATCTGGGCGATGCGGCCGATCACGAGGAACTCGTTTCCTGCGAGCTGTCGGATGCCCAGGCCGTCGCCCGGCTCGTCGACGGCTGCGATGGCGTCGTCCACCTGGGAGGCATCTCGGTGGAGAAGCCTTGGGAAGGTATCCTCCAGGCCAATATCATCGGCGTCTACAATCTCTATGAAGCGGCTCGCCGACAGGGCAGGCCGCGAATCGTGTTCGCCAGCTCGAATCACACCATCGGGTACTACGAACGCGCGACGCACATCGATACCCGGGTTCCCCACCGGCCGGATTCGCTCTACGGCGTTTCCAAGTGCTTCGGCGAGGATCTGGCGAGTCTCTATTTCGATAAATTCGCGATCGAGACCCTGAGTGTCCGTATCGGCTCCTGCTTTCCCCGGCCCCAGGATACCCGGATGCTGGCCACCTGGCTGGGAACCGAGGACTTCGTGGCGCTACTCGAGCGCGCCTTCCAGGCACCACGGCTGGGTCATACGGTGATCTACGGGGTGTCGGACAACGATGAACGCTGGTGGGACAACCGCCACGCGCAGTTCCTCGGTTGGGTGCCGCAAGAGAGCTCGTCGCCGTGGCGTGATGAGGTGGAGGCCCAGGCCCGCCAGGCGCCCCAGGATCCGCAGGACCCGGCGGTCGTCCGCCAAGGGGGCAAATTCGTCACCCTGGGGCATCCCGACGACGAAACATGAGCCCGTGGCCGCCAGATCGAACTGGTATGCTGATGGTCAAGGTCATACAGCGCTGGCGATGTCCGAGTGATTCGGATGTCGGACAAGAAAATCGATAAGGTAGGCAGCACGATGGAGCAGACCAAGGCTTGGGAGATAAAGCGTATCTCGTCTCAGGAGAGTCTTTCGCGCCAGATTGCCCGGCAACTGGAGGCGCTGATCACTCAGGAGCGGATCGCGGTGGGGGACAAGTTGCCGACCGAGAGTCAGCTGTGCGACATGTTCGGCGTCAGCCGGACGGCGGTGCGCGAGGCGATCGCTCACCTCAAGTCGATGGGGCTGGTCGAGACGCGTCGCGGTATCGGTACGCGCGTGCTGCGCTCCGCGCCGGATCACCACTTTCCTGCGCGCCGCATCAGCGCCACCACGGTGGAGGACATCCTGCACGTGCTGGAGATGCGCATCACGCTGGACTCCCAGGCCGCAGCGCTGGCGGCCAAGCGGCATACGCCGGCCGATGTCGCGGCGCTGGAATCGGCCCACGAACGGTTTCTGGCCGCCTGCAAGACCGACAGTCAGGCGCGTCACGAGGATTATGTCTTTCATCGCGCGGTCGTCGAGGCCACTCACAATCCGTTTTTCGTGTCGCTGTACGACCAGCTCCACGAGGGCGCCATCCCTCGCACCAAACTCCTGTCCGTGGAACTCGACCCGGAAGCCGTATCTTACTATCTTGAAAGGGTTGCGCGTGAGCACGCCGAGGTCCTGCAGGCCATCGTCTCGGGCGAGGCCGAAGCCGCGCGCAATGCCATGCATCGTCATCTTCAGCGGGCGTACGACAATTACGCCGCGTATCAGGATCATTCCCAAGCGTGACGCCCACCGGCCCGGACCGGTGTCCGGGCTGGCCAACTGCAGTCCATCCGCGCCTATCGCCCTCGCCAGGAGGGTGGCGGCGTTGCGTTGGCGTCCGCACATTCAAGCGCTATCCAGGAGGTAACGTGAATCTGACTGGCGAATTATTGATCGGGCAGCAAAACGTCAAAGGTAGCCGCGACCCCATCGTGGCGATCAATCCGGCGACCGGAGAGCGGCTGCCGACCGAGTTCCCTGGGGGAACGGCGGAGGATGTCTCGCGAGCCTGCGAGCTGGCCTGGTCGGCCTTCGATACCTACCGTGAATCCTCGCTCGAGACACGCGCCAGCTTCCTCGAGACGATTGCCGACGAGATCGAAGCGATCGGCGATGACCTGATCGAGCGTGCGGTGGCCGAATCCGGCCTGCCGCAGGGGCGTATCCAGGGCGAGCGAGGGCGCACCTGCGGCCAGCTCCGGCTGTTCGCCAAGACCGTACGGGCCGGCGAATGGCTGGACGTGCGGATCGACCCGGCCCTGCCGGATCGGCAGCCGATGCCGAGGGTCGATCTGCGTCAGCGCCACATCGCCCTGGGGCCGGTGGCCGTCTTCGGCGCCAGCAACTTTCCGCTGGCGTTCTCCGTGGCCGGCGGCGACACCGCCTCGGCGCTGGCCGCGGGCTGTCCGGTGGTGGTGAAGGCGCATCCGGCCCATCCAGGCACCTGTGAACTGGTCGGACGCGCGGTGCAAGCGGCCGTGAAGCAGTGCGGGCTGCCGGAAGGGGTCTTCTCGATGCTGCACGATGCCAGCTTCGAGGTCGGCCAGGCTCTGGTCGCCGATCCACGGATCAAGGCCGGCGGCTTCACCGGGTCGCGCAAGGGCGGACTGGCGCTGCTGGATATCGCCCAGCGTCGTCCGGAGCCGATTCCTTTCTACGCCGAGATGAGCAGCATCAATCCGGTTTTCCTGATGCCGGCGGCGCTCAAGGCGCGGGGCAAGGCGCTGGGCGAGGCGTTCGTGGGCTCTCTCAACATGGGAGCCGGGCAGTTCTGCACCAACCCGGGGCTGGTGATCGCGATCGAGGGCCCGGATCTCGATGTCTTCCTCGACGCTGCCGCGCAAGCCGTCGAGGCGAGCGCCGCCCAGACGATGCTGACCCCGGGCATCCACGATGCCTACGAGCATGGCGTCAGTGTCCTGGCCGCGAGTACCAAGGTGAAAGAAGTCGCGCGGGGCCAGCAGGGCGACGGCCCCAACCAGTGCCAGAGCGGGCTGTTCGTGGCCGCTGGGGAAGACGTGATCGCCGACGAATCGCTTCAGGCCGAGATATTCGGGGCCTCCTCGCTGGTCGTCGCGTGCCGTGACGCCGCCGAGGTCAAGCGCGTGGCCGAAGCGCTGGAAGGACAGCTCACGGCGACCCTGCAGATGGACGATGGCGATCTCGAAGCCGCCAGGGCGCTGTTGCCGATCCTGGAGCGCAAGGCCGGTCGCATCATGGCCAACGGCTGGCCGACCGGCGTCGAGGTTTGTCACGCCATGGTCCACGGCGGCCCGTTCCCGGCCACCTCCGATGCGCGTTCCACTTCCGTCGGCACGGCGGCGATCTTCCGCTTCCTGCGGCCGGTCTGCTACCAGGACCTGCCGGATGCGCTGTTGCCGGAAGCCGTTCGCGAGGACAATCCGTTGAAACTGCGCCGGCTGCTGGACGGCGAGCGCGAGGGCTGAAGCCTCGGCCCGGGTGCCGATCCCTGGCACGCCAGTGAAATGGGCCGCTCGAGAGAGCGGCCCGTTTTTTTCGAGGGACGGCGGTGGCCGGCTATATCAGCGCCAGCCACTTCAGCAGGAAGAGTCCCAGGCTCAAGCTGAACATGGAGGCGAAGGTGGTGATGACGATGATGTTGGCCGCCAATTTGTCGTTGGCCTTGAACGCCTTGGCCATGACGAAGCTGGCCGCCGCCCCGGGGCAGCCCAGGTAAAGGAACAGGATCCCCAGGGCGGGCCCCTGGATGCCCATGGCAAGCGCCCCGGCAATCCCGAGCAGTGGAACCCAGACCAGCTTCCACAGGCTGGCGTCGAGAGCGATGCTGCTGCTGCGCTTGAACGCGCTGACCGATAGCGTGCCGCCGATGCAGATCAATCCCAGCGGCAGCGACATGCCGGCGAGATAGCCGCCCGAGGTCATGGCCCAGCCGGGCAGCTCGACGCCCGACAGCGCCACCGGAATGGCGAAGACCACGCTCAGGATCAGGGGGTTTTTGGCCAGGTTCTTGGCCAGGCTGCGGAAGTCGGTGGCGATCTGGTCGCTGTAGAACGACAGAATGAAGACCGAAAAGACGTTGTAGATGACGATGACGGCACCGGCCAGCACGCCACCGACGGAGAGACCGTAGTCGCCGTATTGGCCGGCGGCCAGCGCCAGTCCGACGATACCGTTGTTGGCCCGGAACGCCCCCTGGGTGAAGATGCCGCGCTCTATCCGCGGGTGTCGCCAGACCGCCCAGGCCCAGGCAAGGAAGAAACTGACCACGGTATAGCCGATGAAGTAGCCGATCAGCTCCGGTTGCAGCGCACGGTTCAGGTCGGCCTTGACGATGCTGAGGAACAGCAGCGCCGGCATGGTGACCTTGAACACCAGCATCGACGCCGTGGTGATGAAATGGGCGTCGATCCAGCCGATGCGCTTGAGACCGAGGCCCAGGAAGACCATCAGGAAGACGGGAAGCGTGATCTCCAGCGTATGCGTAAAGGCGGCCAGCAGCCCCATCGTTCACTCTCCGCCGCGTACCAGCCAGAAGCCGACGATCAGCGCGGCGATCAACAGGGCCCAGAATAATCGGTTACGCAGACGCGTATCGCGATGGGATCCTTTGCGAGACACAGTACAATCCTTTTTTGGCAAACGCTTCGAACGCGCGTTCGACAAGCATGTCGACGATAGCGCCAGCAAGATGAAGCGGTGAAAATGTATAGCCGATAGTCTAAGGGAATTTGGATGTCGATGCTGCCTTATCCACTGGTCTTCGCCCACGCCAACGGGTTCACTGGCGCCAGCTATCGGACGTTGCTGTCGCCGTTGGCGGAGCGTTTCGCACTGCATCCGCTGGATCGTCTGGCTCACGACCCCCGCTATCCGGTCGGACGCAACTGGCTGGCGCTTCGCGAAGAGTATCTCGCCGCGATCGAGCCGCTGGCAGCGCCGGTCGTGGCCGTGGGTCACTCCATGGGCGGGGTGCTGTCGATCATGGCCGCGGCCAAGGCGCCACGACGTTTCCGGGCCGTGGTGGCGCTTGACCCCCCGCTGCTGCTGGGACGCGACGCCTGGATGTTGAAGGCCGCCAAGCTGACGGGGTTCGTCGACCGGGTGACGCCAGCGGGCAAGACGCTGAAACGCCGCGAGACCTGGCCCAGTCGCGACGCCATGGCGGCGGCACTGCGTCGCCGCTCGCTGTTCCAGCGCTTCACCGAGACTGCCATGAGCGACTACGTCACCGGGGCGACCACCATCGACGATGATAGCGGCGCCGCCAGATTGCGATATGCGCCCCGAACCGAGGCGGCCGTGTTTCGCCACCTGCCCGACCACCTGGCGTCGGTGCTGCGCAAGCTCGACGTGCCACTGACGGTGATCGCCGGTGAGCAGTCCGATCTGCTGACGCCCGGTCGGCGACGCTCGCTCGAGCGGTTGGGCATTCGACTTCGCTGCGTACCCGGGGGGCATATGTTCCCGTTCGAGCAACCGGAAGCCACCCGCGAGGCGATCGTCAGGGCCATTGGCGAGATGCTGGGAGAGAGCGCGTGAGGCCGGCAGAGACGCTCCTGGGGGAAGGGCGGCTGGCGGCTTTGAGCTGGGGTGACGAGGCCGCGCCGACCTGGGTGGCCCTGCATGGCTGGCTAGACAATGCCGCGTCCTTCGCTCGCCTGGCGCCGGCGCTGGTCAACGAGCTGGGCATCCGCCTGGTGGCGCTGGACTTGCCGGGGCATGGTCATTCGCCGCACCGCGGCGAGCGCGCCGACTATCCGCTGTGGGGCTACGTCCCCGACGTGCTCGAGGCGCTGGATGGGTTGAATCTACGCGCCGCGACGCTGGTCGGCCACTCGATGGGCGCGGGGGTCGCCAGCCTGATCGCCGCGGCGATGCCGGCACGAGTGGAGCGGCTGGCGCTGATCGACGGGCTCGCCTCGACCACCAACGAACCGGCCGAAACGGTGGCGCAGCTGCAGGCGGCGCTGGGCGCGCGCGCTCGGTCGCGCGGCGATACCGGCGGCTATCCCAGCGTGGAAGACGCCGTCGCCGCGCGGGTTCGGGGCGGGGTCACCCCGATCGATGCGGATACCGCGCGGCCCATCGTCGAGCGGAACCTGGCGAGAGCGCAGGATGGGCACTATCGCTGGCGCACCGATCGGCGCCTGACCTGGCCGTCGCTGCTGCGCTGGACGCCGGACCAGATGCTGGAGACGGTCGCCGCGATTCGGGCGCCGGTATTGCTGTTGCAGGCCACGGGCGGGGTGTTGACCCAGCGGCCGCATCTCGGTGATGCCTGCCGGCGGCTCGCCAGGCTCGAGCGACGCATCGTCTCCGGCGGTCATCACCTGCATCTGGAGCGGATCAGAGTGGCGCAGGTGGCGGCCGAGATCGTACGCTGGCATCAATCGACCGCCGGGGAGCGCTTGTCATGAAACCTCGAGTCTCGTTGGTATTGGGCAGTGGTGGTGCGCGGGGCTACGCGCATATCGGCGTGATCGAGGAGCTCGAGGCGCGGGGCTACGAGATCGCCTCGATCTCCGGTTGCTCCATGGGAGCCCTGATCGGTGGCATCTATGCCGCCGGCCAGCTCGATGCCTATCGCGACTGGGTCTGTCAGCTCGACTATTTCGACGTGCTGCGGCTGGTCGACATCACCTGGAGCGCCATGGGCGCGATGCGCGCCGGCAAGGTGATGACCAAGCTGGAATCGCTGGTCGGCGACATCCGCATCGAGGATCTGCCGATGCCGTTCACCGCCGTGGCGACGGACCTGGGGCGGCAGCGCGAAGTGTGGTTCCAGAGCGGGCCGCTGCTGCGGGCGATCCGTGCCTCGATCGCGGTACCGGGGATCATCACCCCGGTCCAGGAGAACGGCCACGTCCTGGTCGACGGCGGGCTGCTGAACCCGCTTCCGATCATCCCCACGGTGTCGGTCGACGCGGATCTGGTGCTGGCGGTCAATGCCACCGCCCAGACGCCGCGGCCGGTGACGCTGGAGGAGTTGCTGCCGGCCGACCAGGCAGCCCAGGAACACGCCCGCGAGATCGAGCGCGAGGCCGAGGGCAAGAGCTTCAGCGGCTGGCTGAAGAACGTGCGCACGCGGGTCCAGGGCATGGTCTCCTCGTTCAGCGACGAGGAGGAGGCGTCCGAGAACGTCAGCTGGTCCAGCCAGACCGAGCGCGCCTGGAGCAAGCTGGACATGATGCTGGCCTCGTTCGATATCACCCAGGCCGCGCTGGCCAAGTACAAGGTCGCCGGTTATCCACCCGATATCCTGATCGACGTGCCCAAGAGCGTCTGCGGGGCCTACGAGTTCCATCGGGCGGAGGCGCTGATCGAGCTGGGGCGCTATCTCACCGCCCAGGCCCTGGATCGCCATGAGCGCCAGCGTGACCGGACCATGGTGGCCGGTGAACCGGTCGATGGCCGCCGCCATCCTTCCAGTAGCGGCGACCCCCAGGGGCGGTTGCCCCTGCCGCTGTCGTCGCCCAAGCGGCACGGTTGAAGACACGGCAGGGCCGCCTGGGTGAGTCGTGCGTCGCGTAAGCTCGCCCTTCCTCAAGCCCGATCCCGAGCCGTGTCTCCGGTTTCGCCGCGCGCTCCCTGGGCGTCCCAGGTGACGGTTCAGCGGCTTGCATCGGCCCGGGTGCGCAGCAGGACATAGAGCGCGCCGGTGCCGCCATCGATCTCGCTGGCGGAGCAGAAAGCGATCACTCGCGACCAGTTCTTGAGCCAGGCGTTGACGTGGCTCTTGATCACCGGGTAGTCCGCGCCGTTGCCGCGATAGCCACGCGCCTTGCCATGGACCACCAGCACGCAGCGGACCCGGTTGGCGACGGCATCGTCGATGAACGATTCGAGTTCGAGGCGCGCCTCGTCGAGGGTGTGGCCGTGGAGGTCGAGTCCGCCCTCCCAGGCGATATGGCCCCGCTTGAGTTTGGCAAAGGTGCGCGTGGGGAGGTCGGGGATCGCGAATTCCAGCCGCTGGTGCGGTGTGACGGCCTCGACGCCACCGTCGGAGAGCTGGGACTGCACCACCGGCGGAGCCTGTTCGGCGGCTTCACGGCGGATATCGGCGTTGATGTCGTTGCGGCGCGGCTTGCCGACGGCGGCGCGATTGACGCTGAGCCGCCTGATGCCGGCCGCTTTCAGCGCGTCGCGGAACGCGTTGTAATCGTCATCGTCGCCTGAAGTCATGACCGTGGAACCTCCGCTTGCCATCGTCGTGCCGGCTGGAATCGTTGCGCGGCGCAAAGGGTAAACGATTCCGGGCTTCGTGGCTTGTCTGTGGGGAGCGGTAGGTGATGAATCAGCCCGGCTGTGAACCCGCCATCCTTGAGGGTACAATCGTCGTCCGTTTTTCAGCCTGATGCGAGTCCCGTCCATGCCCCGTTTGCCGTCGACCCTGACGCTAGCCGACGATGCCATCGTCGCCGATCTGTTCAGCGTGCGGGACTGCCTGCGTTGGGCAACCAGCGAATTTCACGCCCACCGCCTCCACTTCGGCCACGGCACCGACAGCGCCTGGGACGAAGCGGTGGCGCTGGTGCTGGGGGCGCTGCATCTGCCCTGGGACGTCGACCCGGCGGTGCTCGATTCGCGGCTTCTGGGCGTCGAGCGCGAACGCATCGTGGCACTGGTCAGGACTCGGATCGAGACGCGCCAGCCGCTGCCTTACCTGATCGGCGAGGCGTTTTTCGCCGGCTTCCCGTTCGAAGTCGACGAACGGGTGCTGATTCCGCGTTCGCCGACGGCGGAGCTGATCGAGCAGGGGTTCTCGGCCTGGTTCGACGACAGGCCCCCGGCTCGCGTCCTCGATCTCTGTACCGGCTCCGGCTGCATGGGCATCGCCACCGCGCTTCACCTGCCGACCTGCGAGGTGGACCTGGTCGATATCAGTGTCGACGCGCTCGACGTGGCCAAGGCCAATATCGTGCGCCACGACGTCGGCCGGCGCGTGCGTGCCGTGGCTTCCGACCTGTTCGAGGGCGTCGCCGGGCAGCGCTACGACCTGATCGTCAGCAACCCGCCCTATGTCGACAGTCGCGATCTGGCAGCGATGCCGGCGGAGTATCGCCACGAACCCGACCTGGCGCTGGGCGCCGGTCGAGACGGTCTCGACATCGTGCGACGCATCCTGCGCGAGGCGCGGGCCTATCTGAACGACGGCGGTGTGCTGATCGTCGAGGTCGGCAATTCTCAGCACCATCTCGAGGCGGCCTTTCCGACGGTGCCGTTTCTCTGGCTCGAGTTCGAGCGCGGGGGCGAAGGCGTCTTCGCACTCAGTGCCGAGGATCTCGATACCTACGCGGATGTTTTCGCCGCTTCCCAAGCGCGCTGATTGCGAGCTTTTACCCTTTTCTGAGGATCGCGCATGTCCGGCAACACCTTCGGCAAACTGTTCACCGTCACCACTTTCGGTGAGAGTCACGGCCCCGCGCTGGGCGCCATCGTCGATGGCTGTCCGCCGGGACTCGAGATCGGCGAAGCGGACCTTCAGGTCGATCTGGACCGCCGTCGCCCCGGCTCCTCGCGTCATACCACCCAGCGCCGGGAGCCCGACCAGGTGAAGATCCTCTCCGGGGTGTTCGAGGGCAGGACCACCGGCACGCCGATCGGGCTGTTGATCGAGAACACCGACCAGCGCTCCAAGGACTACTCCAAGATCGCGGAGCAATTCCGGCCGGCGCACGCCGACTACACCTACCATCACAAGTACGGCATCCGCGACTATCGGGGTGGCGGGCGCTCCAGCGCTCGCGAGACCGCGATGCGGGTGGCCGCCGGCGCCATCGCCAAGGCCTGGCTGGCGCAACAGGGCATCCGGGTGCGCGGCTACATGAGCCAGCTCGGGCCGATCGAGCTCGACTTCAAGAGCTGGGAGGGGGTGGACGACAACCCGTTCTTCTGTCCCGATCCGGCCAGGCTCCCGGAGCTCGAGGCCTACATGGATCAGCTGCGCCGTGACCAGGATTCGGTCGGCGCGAGAATCACCGTGGTTGCCGAGGGCGTGCCGGTGGGATTGGGCGAGCCGGTCTTCGACCGCCTGGATGCCGACCTGGCCCACGCCCTGATGGGCATCAACGCGGTGAAGGGCATCGAGATCGGCGACGGCTTCGGTGTCGTCGCGCAACGGGGCAGCGAACACCGCGACGAGATGACGCCCGAAGGCTTTCTCTCCAATCACGCCGGTGGCGTGCTCGGTGGGATCTCCAGCGGCCAGCCGATCGTCGCGCATCTGGCGCTGAAGCCGACCTCCAGCATCACCCGGCCGGGGCGTTCCATCGATGTGCACGGCGAGCCGGTGGAGGTGGTCACCAAGGGGCGTCACGACCCCTGCGTGGGGATTCGCGCCACACCGATCGCCGAGGCGATGATGGCGCTGACGCTGATCGATCACCTGCTGCGCCACCGGGGGCAGAACGGCGATGTGCGGGTAGCCACCCCGCGTCTGGGCCAGCGCTAGACTCGGCGAAGGCCTCGACCCTGGCGGCGATCACTCGTCGCCAGGGGGCTCGCCACGGCCTGCCTTGCGATCCTCGGCTGCGCCAACGCCATTCTCGTAGTCCCCATTTCCACCATTTCCGTTGTCACTTTCCTTGTCCGTGCCGCGTATCTCTGCGCCGCCCTGGTTCGCGCCGCCTTGGCGCTCCTCCTGTGCCTGCTGCTGGCGCTCCTTGACCTTGCGCTGGCGAAGCTGCTGGCGATAGCCGTAGGTGGCGCTGCGGATCGTTTCGTCGCTCTCGAGGCTCGACCCCAGGGCGCCGGCGACGGTGGCCACCGAGGCGGCGAGCCAGGCCAGGGCTGGGAAGTTGAGCCAGTTGATCGACTGACCAACCGTCGTCTCCAGTAGATCGGCAGGGACGAACAGAATCACCGCGGCCAGAAACAGTGCGAACAGGATGACGTAATAGCAGGCGACGCCCGCCGTCAGCGTCAGCACCGTGGTCAGGTTGTAGAATCCCGTCAGGCGGTTCGATCCGCTGTATCGCCTGGGTTCCCACAGGCCGTGATCGAGTATCAGCCAGGTCACCATCGCTGCCATGGCCGCGATCATCAGAATCACGAAGCGGTAGAACTCGTAGGCGGCGCTGAGTTTCCACAGCGAGGGAAAGATCAGGCCGTAGGCGCCGGTGGCGAAGGCCACCGCGACGATGCGGCGGAAGGCGGGCAGGATGGTCCAGGGGCGATTGGCCCGCACCATGCCGCCGAGCAGTTTGGCGTACCCCCGCCACTTGGCGGCGCTGACGAAGCGCACATCGACATGCTTCTCGTGCTCATCGGAAGGCGTGATCCTCTGGATTGGGACCAGTCGCTCGGAGAGCCGCCAACCCATCAGCTCGCGTGAATTGCGATTGCGAATCCCGCTCCGTTCACGGGCCTCTCGCCCCTGCTCGAGATGCTGCTGCTGACGCTCACGCTCTTCCCCATCGCTGCCGTGATGCATCTCGTTGACCAGGTGCAGGATCGCTTCCCGCAGCCGCCGCCTGAGCGGCGAGATACCCAAGGCGGGCTGCGAGATGATCGCCACGCCCAGGTTCTCGCTGGCTTCCGCCAGCGTCAGGCGGTCATCGCGGAAGAGCGGCAGGTCGGTAATGCAGACCACATAGTGCCAGCCGTGGTCACGCTTGATCCGCTCTGCCTGATCGATGACGTTGTCCGTCGAATCCTCGGCCCCGATCAGTGCGTCGGTGACGCACTCCACCCGCCACTGATGACGATCATCGGTGTGGCGCCCGAGCAGTTCGGACAGCTCGTCGGCGATCAGGCCGGCGACCCGCTCCGGCAGCTCCGGTGCCGGGACCAGCCCCAGGCGCAATGGGCCCTCGGAATGCGCTTCCCGTGCCGTCGACTCCCGCGATCCGTCCCCATGGTCCTGCGCCATGCGCGACAACTCCTTTCTTTCTGGATTGGCGCCTCTCGAACGAGGGCGCCTCGAATGACTTCGTTTCGAACCCGAACCGGTCGAGCGTGGCCTTGCCACAGGTCCTGCAACGGGGCTAAGCGTAGCCGCTTCGGGAGGCTTCGGCCGCCCTGACTTTCTCGAGTTCGGCGATCATCGCGCGACCGGCATTGGAGAGCGTGCGTTCGCGATGAACCAGGTAGCCGAGGCGACGCACGATCGGCGGGTGATCCACCGGTAGCACCGCGATGTCGTCGTCGATCAGGCTTTCCGGCAGCACGCTCCAGCCCAGGCCGATGCTCGCCATCATCTTGAGCGTTTCGAGATAGTTGGTGGACAGCGCCACGTCGATGGAGAGTGCCGCCTGGGTGAAGGAGTTGATCACGATATCGCGGGTGAAGGTGAGCGGGCCGGGCAGGACCGCGGGGTAGTCGACGAGATCGGCCAGCGAGAGCGAGTCCCTCGCGGTCAGCGGGTGGTCGGGCGCGGCGAGGAATCGCAGCTGATCGATCCACACCGGCACCGACTCCACCTGCGGGTAGGGCTGGGGTGAGAGCGTCACTACGGCCAGTTCGATCTCACCGGCGATCACGCCATGGTAGGCCTGCTCGGAGTCGAGGAAGCGCAGATCCAGATCGACATCGGGATAGCGCTGGGTGAAGGCCTTGAGCACCGCCGGTAGCCGGTGAAGGCCGACATGGTGGCTGGTCGCCAGCGTCAGGCTGCCCTCGACGCTGCCGCTCAGGTTGCTCAAGGTGCGGCGGCTGTCCTCGACCAGCTGCAGGATCTGACGAGCGCGTGGCAGTAGCAGACGGCCGGCTTCGGTCAGGCTGACCCGACGATTGATGCGATCGAACAGTTTGGCGCCGGTCTGATACTCCAGTGCGGCGATGCGTTTGCTGATCGCCGGCTGGGTAAGGTGCAACTGCTCGCCGGCCAGCGAGAACGAGGCCGTGTCGGCGACCGCGATGAAGGCCTGCAGGCTCTGCGTGTCCATGGCGCGGGTTCCTGATGATGGTTTCTTGAATTCTGTTATGGAATGCAAAGCATAATCAAGATGAATTGATTTTATGCATGCTCTGGCCGTATCTTGACGCTTCAATCAGTTGCAGCGCCGAAGCGAAGCGCTGCGATTCGCAGGCATCACGTCACCCAAGCTGCGACAGACAGCGTGACGGAGGAGATAACCCCAATGGCAAGCCAGACGCTCTACGACAAGTTGTGGGCCCAGCACCTGGTGACGCAGCGCGATGACGGTTCCGCGCTGATCTACATCGATCGTCACCTGCTGCACGAAGTCACCTCGCCCCAGGCATTCGAAGGGCTGCGGCTGGCCGGTCGCAAGCCGTGGCGCCGCGACGCCAATCTGGCGACTCCCGATCACAACGTGCCGACCACGCTCAAGGAGCGTAGCGCCGGCAATGCCGGGATACTCGACGATGTCTCGCGGATTCAGGTCGAAACCCTGGATGCCAACTGCGAGAGCTTCGACATCGAGGAGTTTCGCATCAACGACGAGCGCCAGGGCATCGTCCACGTGGTCGGGCCCGAGCAGGGCGCCACGCTGCCGGGCATGACCGTGGTCTGTGGCGACTCCCACACCGCGACCCACGGCGCCTTCGCCGCGCTCTCCCACGGTATCGGCACCTCCGAGGTGGAGCATGTGCTGGCGACCCAGTGCCTGATCGCGCAGAAGATGAAGAACATGCAGGTGCGGGTCGAGGGCAGGCTGGGGCTCGGCGTCACCGCCAAGGATATCGTGCTGGCGATCATCGGCCGTATCGGTACCGCCGGTGGCACCGGCTACGCCATCGAGTTCGCCGGCAGCGCGATTCGCGATCTCTCCATGGAAGGTCGCATGACGATCTGCAACATGGCGATCGAAGCCGGTGCCCGCGTTGGCCTGGTGGCGGTGGACGACCACACCATCGAGTACCTGAAAGGTCGGCCCTATGCGCCCAGCGCCGAGCAGTGGCCGGCGGCGGTCGAGGCCTGGCGCGATCTGGTCTCGGACGATGGCGCGCATTTCGACAAGATCGTCGAGCTCGACGCTGCCGAGATCGAGCCGCAGGTGACCTGGGGGACCAGCCCGGAAATGGTCGTCAACGTCTCCGCCGAGGTGCCCGACCCGGCCGCCGCCGCCGACGAGACCGTCACCCAGGGCATGACCCGCGCGCTGGAGTACATGGGTCTCAGCGCCGGGCAGAAGATCACCGATATCCGGCTCGACAAGGTGTTCATCGGCTCCTGCACCAACTCGCGGATCGAGGATCTGCGCGAGGCCGCCAAGGTGGCGAAAGGGCGCAAGGTCGCCGAGAACATCCAGTTGGCCATGGTGGTGCCGGGCTCCGGTCTGGTGAAGCGCCTGGCCGAGGCCGAGGGGCTCGACAAGATCTTCATCGAGGCCGGCTTCGAGTGGCGCGAGCCGGGCTGCTCCATGTGTCTGGCGATGAATGCCGACAAGCTGGGCGCCGGCGAGCGCTGCGCCTCGACCTCCAACCGCAACTTCGAGGGGCGCCAGGGGTACGGAGGCCGGACCCATCTGGTCAGCCCGGCAATGGCGGCGGCCGCTGCCATCGAAGGCCATTTCGTCGACGTCCGCGAATACGACTATGACCGGGGCAATGCACGGGAGATGAGCGCATGAAGAAGTTCGAACGCCTGCAGGGTCTGGTCGCGCCGCTCGATCGGGCCAACGTCGATACCGACCTGATCATTCCCAAGCAGTTCCTGAAGTCGATCAAGCGCACCGGCTTCGGCCCCAACCTGTTCGACGAGCTGCGCTATCTCGACGAAGGCTATCCCGGCCAGGATGCGTCGAGCCGGCCGCTCAATCCGGACTTCGTGCTCAACCAGTCGCGCTATCGCGATGCGCAGGTGTTGCTGGCCCGGCGCAATTTCGGTTGCGGCAGTTCGCGAGAGCACGCGCCCTGGGCGCTGGACGATTTCGGTTTCCGGGCGGTGATCGCGCCGAGCTTCGCCGATATCTTCTATAACAACTCGTTCAAGAACGGCATCCTGCTGATCACCCTGGACGAGGAGACGGTCGACAGGCTGTTCCTGGAGACCGAAGCGACCGAAGGCTACCGTCTGGATATCGATCTCGAAAGACAGACGGTGACCACGCCGGATGGCGAGGCGATCCCGTTCGAGGTCGATGCCTTTCGCAAGCACTGCCTGCTCGAGGGGCTCGACGATATCGGCCTGACCCTCGAGCAGTCCGGCGCGATCCACGATTTCGAGCGTGGTCACCGCGCCGCGCGTCCGTGGCTGTTTCGTGATGCCTGAGGCCCCCGGCAGCGCCGATCATGGCGCCGTCGTCGAGCGCCAGTTCGGCGCCCGGGCGGCGGCCTATTTGAGCAGCAGCGTGCATGCCCAGGGCCAGGAGTTCGTCCAGCTTCGCACGCGGGTCGGCGAGATCGATGCCCCCCGGGTGCTGGATCTGGGCTGCGGCGCCGGCCATGTCAGTTTCCAACTGGCCGATCTGGCGTCCGAGGTTGTCGCCTACGACCTCTCGCCGCGGATGCTCGCGGTGGTCGGCGAGGCGGCCGGAGAGCGTGGCTTCGGCAATATCCGCACGGTCCAGGGGGTCGCCGAGTCGCTGCCGTTCGCCGCCGACAGTTTCGACGTGGTGTGCAGCCGCTTCTCCGCCCACCACTGGCGCGACGTGGGGCTGGCGCTGCGGGAAGCGAGGCGGGTCCTGAAACCGGGTGGCCTGGCGGCGTTCATCGACGTCGCCGCCTCCGAGCAGCCGCTGTTCGACAGCTTCCTGCAGACGGTCGAGATGCTGCGCGATACCAGCCATGTGCGGGATTACGCGCCCAGCGAATGGGCGAAGATGGTGGGTGAGGCGGGGCTGGCGGTGACTGCCAGTTCGCGCCAGCGCCTGCGGCTGGATTTCGAGACCTGGATCGCGCGCATGCGCACGCCTGACGTCATGCGCGAGGCGATCCGCCACCTGCAGAGTCAGGTCGGCCAGGAAGTGCGAGACGCCTTCGAGATCGGCGAGGATGGCTCCTTCACGACCGACATGCTGGTGTTGTGGGCGACCAAGGAACACGTTTGAGGACAATGCATGAGCAAGAAGATTCTGGTTCTTCCCGGTGACGGCATCGGCCCGGAAATCACCGCCGAGGCGGTCAAGATTCTGAATGCCTGCCGCGAAGCCGGGCTGGATGCCGAGCTGGAAGAGGCGCTGGTCGGCGGTGCCGGCTACGACGCCGAAGGGCACCCGCTGCCCGAGTCGACGCTGGCCAAGGCCAAGGCGGCGGACGCGATCCTGCTCGGCGCCGTGGGCGGGCCGAAGTGGGACACGCTTGAGGATTTGAGCAAGCGTCCCGAGAAGGGGCTGCTGGGGCTGCGCAAGCATCTCAACCTGTTCGGCAACCTGCGCCCGGCGCTGCTCTATCCGCAGCTGGCCGAGGCGTCGACGCTGAAGCCGGAAGTGGTCTCCGGGCTCGACATCATGATCGTGCGCGAGCTGACCGGGGGTATCTACTTCGGCCAGCCGCGGGGCATCGAGGAGCGTGACGGCGAGCGGGTCGGGTTCAACACCTACGTCTACTCCGAGTCGGAGATCGAGCGGATCGGTCGGGTCGCTTTCGAGATGGCGCAGAAGCGGGGCAAGAAACTCTGCTCGGTGGACAAGGCCAACGTGCTCGAGGTCACCATCCTGTGGCGCGAGGTGATGAACCGGTTGGCACCCGAATATCCGGACGTCGAGCTGTCGCACATGTACGTCGACAACGCCGCCATGCAGCTGGTGCGCGCGCCCAAGCAGTTCGACGTGGTGGTCACCGGCAACATGTTCGGCGACATTCTCTCCGACGCCGCGGCGATGCTGACCGGCTCCATCGGCATGCTGCCGTCGGCGTCGCTCAACGAGCATCAGCAGGGCATGTACGAGCCGTGCCACGGCAGCGCACCGGACATCGCCGGTCAGGGCCTGGCCAACCCGCTGGCGACGATCCTGTCGGTGGCGATGATGCTGCGCTATTCGCTGGGGGAGCCGGCCCTGGCCGAGCGCATCGAGCGGGCGGTCGGCAGCGTTCTCGATCAGGGCCTGCGAACCGCCGATATCGCCTATCCGGGCACGCGTCAGGTTTCCACCAGCGAGATGGGGGATGCGGTACTGGCGGCTTTCGCCGACGCCTGAGCGCGGATAGCGGGCGCCGATGCGCTATAATGCGCCTTCAAGATCGACATGAGACGACGACTCGAATGAGTCGTCGTGTCGCATTCATGATCATGAAAAGTGTCCGGTGGCCCGCGTGGCCACTTAGACGCCACTTTTCCAACAGCTTCGGGGTAACCAATCTATGTTGAAAGTCGGATTCGTCGGCTGGCGCGGTATGGTCGGTTCCGTGCTGATGCAGCGCATGCTGGATGACAACGATTTCGCCGGTCTCGAGCCGGTCTTCTTCTCCACCTCCCAGGCCGGCCAGGCCGGGCCCGATATCGGCATCGACGTGCCAGCGTTGAAGGACGCCAACGACATCGAGTCGCTCAAGGCGATGGACGTGATCGTCACCTGTCAGGGCGGCGACTACACCGGCGCGGTCTATCAGCCGCTGCGCCAGGCCGGCTGGAAAGGCTACTGGATCGACGCCGCCAGCACCCTGCGCATGGCGGAGGAGTCGTCCATCGTGCTCGATCCGGTCAACCGTCACGTGATCGACGCCCAGCTCGCCAAGGGCGCCAGAACCTTCGTCGGCGGCAACTGTACCGTCAGCCTGATGCTGATGGGCCTGGGCGGGCTGTTCGAAGCCGGCATGGTCGAGTGGATGACCTCCATGACCTATCAGGCGGCCTCGGGTTCCGGCGCCAAGCACATGCGTGAGCTGCTGTCGCAGATGGGCGCGCTGCAGTCGGCGGTGGCCCGTGATCTCGCCACGCCCTCCAGCGCCATCCTCGACATCGACCGCGATGTCACTGCCGCCATGCGCGGGGGCGATTTCCCGATCGACAACTTCGGCGCGCCGCTCGCCGGCAGCCTGCTGCCGTGGATCGACAAGGCGATGGAGAACGGTCAGAGCAAGGAGGAGTGGAAGGGGGGCGTCGAAACCAACAAGATTCTCGCCACCGGCAACAATCCGATTCCCATCGACGGTCTCTGCGTGCGGATCGGCGCGATGCGCTCCCACAGTCAGGCGTTCACCATCAAGCTCAAGCAGGACGTGCCGATCGACGAGATCGAGGATCGCCTGGCCAAGCACAACGACTGGGTCAAGGTCGTTCCCAACGAGAAGGAGGCCACGCTGGCGCAACTGACGCCGGCGGCTGTCAGCGGCACGCTCACCGTTCCGGTGGGACGACTGCGCAAGCTGGCCATGGGGGGCGAGTACCTGACCGCGTTCAGCGTCGGCGACCAGCTGCTGTGGGGCGCAGCCGAACCACTCAAGCGCATGCTGAAGATTCTGCGCGAGCAAGCCTGAAGGCAGTCCGCGTTCGCGGTATCGCTGCGAGGTCGAGCCCCGTCAACGTTCGTTGGCGGGGCTTTTGTTATCCAATTGTTAACGGGAAGGTAAAGTTTAGTGAGCCTGTGCCGATGAGTGACTCGAGATTCACTCCAATGCGTTGGCGAGGACACCATGCGGCAATGGCTCACAATCATGGCCGGCGGACTCTGTCTGGCACTGGCTTCGGCGGCCCATGCACTCGGCGTTGGCGATCCGCAGCAGGTCTCGCCGCTCAATCGTCCGCTGCATGTGGTACTGCCCCTGAGCGATGCGAAAGGGCTGGATGCATCGCGAATCTCGGTCGCCGTGGCCGACGCCGCGGCCTATCGCCAGGCGGGGCTGACCCGGACTGCCCTGGTCGACACCGTGTCGACCAGGGTCGTGCGTCAGGGCGGAGGATTGACGCTGGTGCTCGAGAGCCCGAATCGGGTGCGGGAGCCTTACCTCGACCTGTTGCTGGTGGTGACCTGGCCTGAGGGGCAGTGGCAGCGGGACGTGTCGTTACTGTTCGATCCCGTCGACTATGCCAGTTCGAAGCCGCTGCTGGACGGCGATGTCCTGGCGGGGGCACGGCCAGCGTCGACATCGCCCGCACCGGCACCACCGCCGGTGCGGGCAGGGACAGCTGCGCCCGGGGTCTGGCCTGCCCATCTGCCTGTGCAGCCGGGTGACTCGCTGTCGGGCCTGGCGTCCTCGCTACTGCCTCGCGCCGGGATCAGTCGCCAGGCGTTGATGGTGAGTCTCTTTCAGGCCAATCCCGCGGCATTCATCGATGGCGATATCGGCCGCCTGCGGGCCGGAGCCGATCTGCAGGTCCCAGCGATCGACGCCGTGACCGGGCTGTCCCGTGAAGACGCCGTGGCTCGGTTGCGGGCGTTGGCGGGACCGGCCAGTGAGAGCCGCCCGGTCGTCGATGCCCCGGGAGTGCGGCCCGCGTCCGATCGAGCTGGCAGCGCACCGACCTCGCGGCTCGCCTCGCTGGAGCAGCGTCTGGCCGAGTTGACCGCCGAATCCGAACGGCAACGGACCACCATCGATGCCTTGAGCGCCGAGCGCGACGAACTGCTGGAGACCCTCGCGGCGGCGCCCGCGGTGGGCGCTCTGCCGACAGCGACGGCGCACGATGACGATCCCGAACGCTCCCCCCCGGGCCAGACTCCCGCCGGCAAGAGCGATGTCGCGGGCGATCCGGCGGCAGCGGTCGCACCGGTGGCCGCGGGCAGGAGCGTCTCCAGCGCCGAGGCAGCGACCTCGGCGGTGCCTGCCCCGAGCGCCGCTCGCGCGTCGACGCCGATGACGTCGGCGGGAGGATCGCTGCTGGATCACCTGGACTGGGTCGGTGGCGGGTTGGTGGTCGTGCTGCTGGCGCTGTGGGGCGTTCAGCGGCGGCGTCGGGCCAGGGGCGAGGCGGCGCCGGTCGCCGACGATCCCTCCCCGAAAGGGGCGACGGAAGCCGGTGCAAACAGCGCCGCGAGGACCTCCCCGCTTCGGCGCGCGGCGGGCGACGACCTGGATCTCGACTCCGCCTCGATCAGCCAGGCGGACATCTACATGGCCTACGGTCGCTACGCCGAGGCGCGTGATTGGCTACGTCAGCGTCTCGCGGAGCGGGAGGACGCCCAGCTTCGGCTGGGCCTGCTGAGAGCGCTGGGGGAGCTCCGAGATATGGACGCGCTGGAGATGGCGCTTTCCGGTTTTGGCGAGGATGCCACGCCACAGCAGCGACGGGCAGGCCAGACCCTGGTCGACGAATACCGTGTCCGCCACGTCGAGGAGAGCTGGCAGGAGGCGACAGGCGACGGCAGCACGAGTGGTGGTGAAGCAGGCTGGCAGGCTAACGTGGACGACGTCGATGCGCTGTTCGAGTCCCAGGTCCAGCACGCTGCCCCCGAGATCCCGGCCTCGGGGGGGATCGACGACATTGCGGCTTCCACGGCGACCTCGTCCCGAAGCAGAGACGCGCGTTTCGATCTCGATGCCGCTCCCCGTCGGTCCCCGCAGGGGGATGCCGACATCGAGGGGGTGGGGGCGCGGCGCGACGCCGTGGCAGCGCTGTTCGAGGATGACCTGAGCGCGGCTGTGGACGCTTCGGAGGGACTGCCGCTCGTCGCCCGCATCGAGTACGAAGCGCCGACACTGGAACTGGCGACGGGAGCACCCGAAGACGCTCCGCCATCCTCGTCCGCGGCCAGGCCTGCCGTCGACTTCTCGGCACTCTCGCTGGAGCCCATGGAACGGTCGCTGGGGCCCACGGAGCATTCGCTGGAGTCCACGGAGCATCCCCCGGAGGTCATGGCAGGGCCGGAGCGCGGTGGCAGGCTCGAGCCGACGGAGGCGGAGTCGTTCGACGACGGCGAAATCGGCATCTGGATCGATGACACCGAGAGTGTGGCGCCAAGGCACGCCCATGGTGCTGGCATCGCCTCGAGGACCTCGGGCGAGGAGGCGGCTAGCCGTCGACGCGAAGTTCCCGCCGATCGGGACGTCGAGGAGGTGGAATTCCGGTCGTCGCATCGGGATAATGGGCGCCCCTAACGACTTTCGGCTGCACAGGTTTCGATGGCGTTTTTCTCCCGGCAGGACGACAACCAGCCGCTGACGGGCCGTCTGGCCCTTGGCGTCGAGTACGACGGCACGCACTACTGCGGCTGGCAACGCTTGCGCCAGGCTCCATCGGTGCAGGGTGCGCTCGAGACGGCGTTGAGCAAGATCGCCGCCGCGCCGGTGCGCGTGCTCTGCAGCGGGCGCACCGACAGTGGCGTCCACGCCACGCGCCAGATCGTTCACTTCGATGCCCCGGTCGCGCGCACCCAGAAGGCGTGGCTGTTCGGCGCCAACGCGCAGTTGCCACGGGATATCGCGGTGCGCTGGCTCAAGCCGGTCGCCGACGACTTCCATGCCCGCTTCTCGGCGCTGGCCCGCCGCTATCGCTACCTCATTCTCAATCAGCCGACGCGCCCGGTCATGGAACGGAACAATGTGACATGGTGCCGGGAGCCGCTGGATGCCGAGCGCATGCATCGCGCCGCTCAAGCCCTGGTGGGCGAGCATGACTTCTCCAGCTACCGGGCCGCCGGCTGCCAGTCCAAGGTGCCGGTGCGCCACCTCCATTTCATCGAGGTGCGCCGCCTGGGGCCGCTGGTCATGATCGATGTGCAGGCCAACGCCTTCCTGCATCACATGATCCGCAACATCGCCGGCGTGCTGGTGGCGGTCGGGCGGGGAGACGAGGACGAGACCTATCCTGCCAGGCTGCTGGCGCTGCGGGATCGCAAGCTGGGTAACGTCACCGCTCCCGCCTGCGGGCTGCACTTCGTCGACGTGCGCTTCGACGAACGCTTCGCGTTGCCCGAGGAGCCGGTCGGGCCGAACCTGATGGCGTTTCTCGGTGACTGGACCGGCGAGCGGGACATGATCCCGGATACACCGCTGATGCGCCGGCGTCGGGTATGGCCGAAGTGGATCGACGATCAGGGCCGGGTGGTCGACCAGCATCCCCAGGCCACGACGGAAGCCGGAGAGGAGGTCTCGCCATGAGTACGGAGATCGATCCGGTCAGAATCAAGATCTGCGGTCTGACCCGAACCGAGGACATTCGGGTCGCCATCGCTTGCGGGGCCGATGCCCTGGGTTTCGTGATGTGGGCGGGCAGCCCTCGCGCCATCGATGCCGACAGACTCGCGACGCTGAGTGCCACGGTGTCGCCGTTCGTGACCCGGGTGGGCCTGTTCGTCGACCCGGGCGTTGCCGATGTCGAGGCGTGTCTACCCTATCTCGACCTGCTACAGTTCCATGGCGACGAGCCTGCAGATTTCTGCGCTCGGTTCGGCAAGCCCTGGATCAAGGCGATCCGAATGCGCGACGAGATCGATCTCGGGGCGGCGGCCGAGACCTACTCGGGAGCCGGCGCGCTGCTTCTCGATGCGTTTCGCCCGGGTGTCCCCGGCGGCACGGGAGAGACCTTCGACTGGCAGCGCATCCCCGACTCGCTGGCCAAACCCGTGATCCTCGCCGGTGGCCTGACCCCCGACAATGTCGCCGCCGCCGTCATGCAGGTGCGACCCTATGCGGTCGATGTCTCCGGCGGCGTCGAGTCGGGCAAGGGCATCAAGGATCCGCTGCGGATCCGGGCTTTCTGCGCGCAGGTGCAGGCGACGACCGCCGCACTGTCCGCGGGGGCGTCCGCTGCGCCGTTCACCACCAAATCATCCACCGCCAACTGATGAGGGTCCCTTCGTGAGCCGATTCCACGACCTGACGCAACTGCCGGACGCTCGCGGCCACTTCGGTCCATACGGCGGCCGTTTCGTATCCGAGACCCTGAGCTTCGCGCTGGAGGAGCTCGAGACCATCTATGCCGGTCTCAAGGACGATCCCGAGTTCCAGGCGGAGTTCGACCGTGACCTGACACACTATGTCGGTCGGCCATCCCCGCTCTACCACGCCGAACGCTGGTCGCGGGAGATCGGCGGAGCGCAGATCTGGCTCAAGCGCGAGGATCTGAACCATACCGGCGCGCACAAGGTGAACAACACCATCGGTCAGGCGCTGCTGGCCAAGAAGTCCGGCAAACCCCGGGTGATCGCGGAGACCGGTGCCGGGCAGCATGGCGTCGCCACCGCGACGGTTGCCGCGCGCCTGGGCCTGAAGTGCGAGATCTACATGGGCGCCGAGGATGTCGAGCGCCAGAAGCTCAACGTCTATCGCATGCATCTGCTGGGCGCCACGGTGGTGCCGGTGGAGTCCGGCTCGCGGACGCTCAAGGATGCGATGAACGAAGCGCTGCGCGACTGGGTCACCAATGTCGACGACACCTTCTACATCATCGGCACCGTGGCCGGTCCGCATCCTTATCCGATGCTGGTCCGCGACTTCAGCGCCATCGTCGGGCGCGAGGCGCGTCGTCAGTCGCTCGAGCAGATCGGGCGGCTGCCCGATGCGCTGGTGGCGTGCGTGGGCGGCGGTTCCAACGCCATGGGCCTGTTCTACCCGTTCGTCGAGGACGACGACGTCATCATGTACGGCGTCGAAGCCGGTGGTGAAGGCGTAGCCACCGGTCGCCACGCCGCGCCGCTGACGGCCAACGCGCCGCGGGGCGTGCTCCACGGTAACCGGACCTACCTGATGTCCGACGAGGGCGGGCAGGTCGCCGACACCCAGTCGATCTCCGCCGGCCTGGATTATCCCGGTGTCGGTCCCGAGCATGCGCTGTGGAAGGATGTCGGCCGGGTGCGCTACGTGGCGGCGGACGACGACGAGGTGCTGGCGGCGTTTCGCGAACTGACGCTCGTCGAGGGCATCATGCCCGCGCTCGAATCCGCTCACGCGCTGGCCCACGCCAAGAAGCTGGCGGGGGAGATGTCGCCGGACCAGCATATCGTCGTCAACCTCTCCGGGCGCGGTGACAAGGACATCCACACCGTCGCCAAGCTCGACGGCATCGAATTTTGACTGGGGTCGACATGAATCGAACCGCATCCAACCGTATCGACCGGCGCTTCGCGGCGCTCAAGGCCCAGGGCCGGACCGCGCTGATCCCCTACATCACCGCCGGTGATCCGGCACCGGCGCACACGGTCGATTTCATGCATGCCTGCGTGGAAGCGGGCGCCGACATCCTTGAGCTCGGGGTGCCGTTCTCCGATCCGATGGCGGACGGGCCGGTGATCCAGAAGGCGTGCGAGCGGGCGCTGGTGCACGGTACCCGGCTACACCACGTGCTGGAAATGGTGGCCGAATTTCGCCAGCGGGACAGCGAAACGCCGGTGGTGCTGATGGGGTATCTCAACCCCATCGAGCGGATGGGATATGACGTCTTCACGCGCCAGGCGGAAGCGTCCGGTGTCGACGGGGTTCTGGTGGTCGATATGCCGCCGGAGGAAGCCGGCGACAATGCCGCGCTGTTCGCGGCCCACGGCCTGCAGTCGATCTTCCTGCTCGCACCGACGACCTCCGAGGCGCGAGCCAGGGAGATCTGCCGCCACGGCGAGGGCTATCTCTATTACGTTTCGCTCAAGGGCGTGACCGGTGCGGCAACGCTCGACGCCGATGCCGTCGGCGAGCAGCTGAGCAAGCTCCGGCGCGTGACCGAGCTGCCGCTGTGCGTCGGCTTCGGCATCCGGGACGGCGAGACGGCGGCGGCGATCGGCCGGGTGGCCGACGGCGTCATCGTCGGCAGCGCCCTGGTCGGCCGTATCGCCGAGCGTGCCGACGACCCGGCCTCCATCCCCGCGGCGCTGAAGTCGATCCTCGGCGAGATGCGGGAAGCGCTCGACCGTGACGTGGCCGGCTGAGGCCGGGGCGACGATTTGGTATCATCCAGCGTTTTCGTTTCTCGCATGGCTGTTTTCACCACTTTCTGTTTTGGCAAATAGGGAAGCTTTCCTGACATGAGCTGGCTAGACAAGATCGTTCCGTCGATGAGCCGCACCCAGCGCAATGACCGCCGCGCTAGCGTGCCGGACGGCCTGTGGCGCAAGTGCCCGAACTGTGAATCGGTGCTCTACCTTCCCGAGCTGGAGAAGCACCAGAACGTCTGCCCCAAGTGCCAGCATCATCTGCGGCTGACCGCGCGCAAGCGGCTCAACTGGTTCCTCGACGCGGAAGGGCGCGAGGAGATCGCCGGCGATCTTCAACCGAGCGACCGGCTCAAGTTCCGCGACTCCAAGAAGTACAAGGATCGGCTGGCGTCGGCCCAGAAGTCGACCGACGAGAACGATGCGCTGATCGCCATGCGCGGGACGCTCGATGGCCTGCCGGTGGTGGCGGTGGCGTTCGAATTCTCGTTCATGGGCGGCTCCATGGGGGCGATCGTCGGCGAGAAGTTCGTGCGTGCGGCGACGCTGGCCCTCGAAGAGCGGATCCCGCTGGTCTGCTTCGCCGCCTCCGGTGGCGCGCGCATGCAGGAAGCCCTGTTCTCGCTGATGCAGATGGCCAAGACGTCGGCCGCGCTCGAGAAGCTCAAGCTGGCCGGCGTGCCCTATATTTCGGTGCTCACCGACCCCGTCTTCGGCGGTGTGTCGGCGTCGCTGGCGATGCTGGGTGACCTCAACGTGGCCGAACCCAATGCCCTGATCGGCTTCGCCGGCCCGCGCGTCATCGAGCAGACGGTACGCGAGACCCTGCCGGAAGGCTTCCAGCGCAGCGAGTTCCTGCTCGAGCACGGCACCGTCGACATGATCGTGTCGCGACCGGAGCTTCGCGAGCGACTGGGCAGCGTGCTGCGCAAGCTGACGCATCAGCCGGTCGTCGGCGTGGCGGCGGACGAGACGTCCGAAGCGGTCGAGGATTTCTCTCCCCTACCGGAAGAGCCGGACGCTCCCCGGGCCTCGCGTTAAGGAACCTGTCGAGCCATGAGTGCCACCCTCGACGACTGGCTGGCGCGTCTCGAGCGCCAGCATCCGGTCGCCATCGACATGGGACTGGAGCGGGTGGCCGTCGTGGCCGAGCGGCTCGGCCTGACGCAGGGCCCGATCGCGCACCGTGTGGTGACCGTTGCCGGTACCAATGGCAAGGGTTCCACGGTGGCGATGCTGGAGCGGCTGGCTCGAGCCCACGGTTTGACGACGGCCAGTTATACCTCGCCTCACCTCCTGCGCTACAACGAGCGGCTCTGCTTCGACGGTCGTGCGGCCGGGGACGAACTCCTGGTTGCCGGGTTCGAGCGCGTCGAGGCCGCACGCCTGGCCGGCGATCCCGTCAGCCTGACCTATTTTGAAGCGGGAACCCTGGCGGCGCTGGTGACGATCGCCGACGTCCGCCCCGAGCTGGCCATTCTCGAGGTGGGCCTGGGTGGTCGCCTGGACGCGGTCAACGTGGTCGACAGCGATGTCGCGATCATCACCACCATCGCCCAGGATCATGCGGATTTTCTCGGCACCGATCTCGAGGGCATCGGCTTCGAGAAAGCCGGCATCCTCAGGCAGGGGCGACCCGCGGTGCTGGGGAGTCGTGAACTGCCGGTGAGCGTGTCTCGGCGGATCCAGGCGCTGGCCGTCGCCGATTATTGGCTGGGCCGCGATTTCGATCACGCCGAAGCGGGCGATGGCGGCTGGTCCTGGCAGGGCCGGTCGGAGGCGGGTGATCGCTATCGTCTCGATAGCTTGCCCGACCCGGGGTTGCCGCTGGACAATGCCGCCGTCGCGGTCGAGGCCCTGAGCCTGTGCGGCGTGCCGCCACGAGAGGCCGAATCTCGCCTGGCGATGTCGAACGTGGCGCTGGCGGGCCGGCTGCAGTGGCTGGGTAACTGGTGCTTCGACGTGGCGCACAACCCGCATGCGGCCCGTTACGTAGGCTCGCGGCTGGCCCGGCGCCCGCGACCGGCACGCCGTATCGGACTGCTCGGCGTGCTCAGGGACAAGGACGCCGCGGCGCTGATCGAGGCGCTGGCACCGGTCATCGACGTGTGGCTGCCGGTGGGCTTGCCGGGTGAACGCGGCCGCTCCGGTGAGGAGCTTGCCACGGTCGTTGCCTCGCAGGGCGGAGAGACGTTGGCGGCGGCATCGTCGCCGGCGGCGGCTGTCGCCTGGCTCACGCCTCGTCTTGCGCCCGATGAAGAAGTGTTAGTATGCGGTTCGTTTCTGACCGTGGCCGGCGCGCTCGAGGCGCTCCAGACCCGGCTGAATGACGACGCGTAGTGAATTCGATCACAGGATGATCGAGCGGCTGTCGAAGCATGTCTAAGGAGGTCCAGGTCCTATGAAGTATGGATGGCGTGAACGTATCAGCGGCGCGGTCATTCTCGTCGCGCTGGGGGCCATTTTTCTGCCGATGCTGTTCGACGATCCCGAACCGCGCCAGCAGGAACCAGGGCCGGTCATGGTGATAGAGCAGCCGATCGACGGAGGCGAGACACGTCAGCGTATCATCGAGTCGCCGCAGCCGCCGGCGTCGGTCGCTGCCCAGAATGGTGCCAGCGGTGGCGGTACCGCCGTCCCCGAGCCGGATACCCGCGATCAACTGGGGACAGGCAGTGACGACTCGTTCGGCCAGAACGGCGCTGGCGGTGGATCATCCACCACCGGCAGTGATGATCCGATTGCCGATATCGCCCAGTCCGAGCCGCCGCAGTCGGCTTCCCGCCAGCCGGAACCAGAGCCGGAGCCGGAGCCGGAACCGACCAGGCCCGCTGCCAGCCAGCCCTCCTCGCCGCAGCAGGCGTCGACGCCCGAACGCACCTCCGCGAGCAGCGATGGCGGCTGGGTGGTTCAGGTCGGCAGCTTCGGGCAGTCCGACAACGCCACACGACTGGCGGCCAAGCTCAAGGAGCAGGGCTTCGCGGCTTACTCCCAGCCCCGGGACAACAATCTGACCACGGTCTACGTGGGGCCGTTCTCGTCGTCGGACGCCGGTGAAAAAGCTCGCGCCGAGCTCAAGCAGGCCGCCAATATCCAGGGGCTGCTGATCCGCAAGCCGGGTAGCTGATGACATTGACCTGGCTCGACTATGCCTTCCTGCTGGTATTGACGATATCGATGCTGGCAGGTTTCATGCGTGGCCTGGTAAGGGAGGCGCTGGGACTCGGCGCCTGGATCGTGGCGTTGCTGGCGGCGCGGATATTCGCCAAACCGATCGCCGATCTGCTGGCACCGTACATCTCCCACCCCGACGCACGGCTGGTACTCGGTTTCGTGCTGATCATCTTCGTGGTGGTGATGATCTGCGGCTTCGTCATCCGGCTGCTCAACGCGGCGGTGGAGTGGGTCGGCATGGGCTTCTTCAATCGCCTGGCCGGAGCGGTCTTCGGTCTGGCCCGGGGAGCCGCGATCCTGGTGATCGTCACGGTCGTCATCGGGCTGACACCGCTGGCGCAGTTGCAGGCATGGCAGCAGGCGCAGTTGAGGCCGTCGTTCGAATCCCTGCGCGAGTGGGCACTGGTTCAGCTGCAGAGCTGGGACGTCGATACGACGGCTGCGGAGGATGCCATGCGGCAACTGCCGATGACATTACCGCAAAGCGACAATTCTTCATCCAGTCAGAACGGGCGGGGTGTGACGATTCCGATCCCCGGTCCGACCGAAAAACCAGCGCCCTGAAGGAAGCGATGAACGAATAGGCGAGCGGGATGAAGTGCCGGATATCCGCAGCGCAGGTCCCCGACGCATGGGGCCCGGGCGATGATTCCGGGAATCGCGTCACGGCGCGATTCATCCACGCTGGCATTCGTGCACTGTCTCCCGAATGGGTGCGACCAAGCGAGGTAAGTCGGCATGTGCGGTATCGTAGGCCTCATGGCCAATGAAGCGGTCAATCAGTTGATCTATGACGCATTGACGGTTTTGCAGCACCGCGGACAGGACGCCGCCGGCATGATGACCTGGGATGAAGGTCGCTTTCTGCTGCGCAAGAACAACGGGCTGGTTCGCGATGTCTTTCATACGCGCCACATGAAGCGTCTGCAGGGCCACCTGGGGATCGGTCATGTGCGCTATCCGACCGCGGGTTCGGCGAGCGAGGCCGAGTCTCAGCCGTTCTACGTCAATTCGCCCTACGGCATCACCTTGGCCCACAACGGCAACCTGACCAACTCCGATCAGCTCAAGCAGGAGCTGTTCTCCTCCGACCTGCGTCATATCAATACCAGCTCCGATTCCGAGGTGCTGCTCAACGTGTTCGCCCATGAGTTGGGCAAGCAGGGGCTCTACCTGACGCCGGAAGACATCTTCGACGCGCTGCGTCGCGTCCATCGCCGCTGCAGTGGCGGTTACGCGGCAGTCGCGATCATCAACGGCTTCGGCCTGGTGGCGTTCCGCGACCCCCATGGCATCCGGCCGGTGGTCTACGGCACGCGCCAGACCGCCGAGGGCCAGGAGGTGATGATCGCCTCCGAGTCGGTGGCGCTCGATGTCGCCGGCTTCGAACTGGTGCGCGACCTGGCACCGGGCGAAGCGATCTTCGTCGACATGGACAAGAATATCCATACGCAACAGTGCGCCGACAAGCCGCGGCTGACACCCTGCATCTTCGAGCACGTCTACCTGGCGCGCCCCGACTCGATGCTCGACGGTGCCTACGTCTACGGCACCCGGATGCAGATGGGCCGCAAGCTGGGCGATCGTATCCAGCGCGAGTGGCCGGATCACGATATCGACGTGGTGATCCCGATTCCGGATACCTCCCGGACCACGGCGCTGGAACTGGCCCAGCACATCGGAGTGACCTTCCGTGAAGGTTTCATGAAGAACCGCTACATCGGGCGGACCTTCATCATGCCGGGCCAGACCCAGCGCAAGAAATCGGTTCGCCAGAAGCTCAACGCCATCGCCAGCGAGTTCGAGGGCAAGAACGTGCTGCTGGTGGACGACTCCATCGTGCGCGGCACGACCTGCAAGCAGATCATCCAGATGGCGCGGGACGCCGGCGCCAACAAGGTCTACTTCGCTTCCGCCGCACCGGCGGTGCGCTATCCCAACGTCTACGGCATCGACATGCCGGTGGCCACCGAGCTGGTCGCCCACGGTCGCACCGATGCCGAGGTCAGCGAACTGATCGGCGCCGACAAGCTGATCTACCAGGACCTGGAGGACCTCAAGGCCGCCTGTCGCGAGGTCAATCCGGCACTGGACGATTTCGACTGCTCCGTCTTCGACGGCAGTTACGTGACCGGCGATGTCGACGAGGCCTATTTCGCCGCGCTGGAGGCTTCGCGCAACGATGCCGCCAAGCAGCGCGAGAGCCTCAACGCCGTGGTCGACCTGCACAACGATATCGAAGACGATTGAACCTTCCGACCCGATGATCCGCTCATCGGGTCCTGCTTTCAGGAGCTGCAGGATGAGTTTTGACGACCATCTCACGCCGGGGTTGGAGACACTGGGGCTGGAGACGCTGGCGATCCGCGCGGGGCACGAGCGTACCCACGAGCAGGAGCACGGCGAGCCGATCTTCCCGACCTCGAGCTTCGTCTACGGCAGCGCGGCGGAGGCGGCGCGCAAGTTCAAGGGCGAGGAGCCGGGCAACGTCTACTCTCGCTTCACCAATCCCACGGTGCGCACCTTCGAACGGCGGCTGGCGGCGCTCGAGGGTGGCGAGCGCTGCGTCGCCACCAGCTCCGGCATGGCCGCGATCCTCTCCACCGTGCTGGCGCTGCTGGAAGCGGGCGACGAGGTCATCGTCTCGCGCTCGGTGTTCGGCTCGACCATTGCTTTGTTCGACAAGTATCTCGCCAAATTCGGCGTGGTGCCGCGCTATGTCGAACTCAACGATCTGGCGCAGTGGGAAGCGGCGATCACGCCCCGGACCAAGCTGCTCTTCGCGGAGACGCCGTCGAATCCGCTCAACGAGCTGGTCGACATCGCGGCGTTGGCCGAGCTGGCCCACCGGCACGGCGCCTGGCTTGCGATCGACAACTGCTTCCTCACCCCGGCGCTGCAGCGGCCGCTGGATCTGGGCGCGGACCTGGTCATTCACTCGGCGACCAAGTATCTCGACGGTCAGGGCCGGGCGATCGGCGGGGCGGTCGTGGGGCGTGACCAGGAGCTCGAGCAACTCTACGGCGTCGTCCGTACCTGCGGCCCGTGCATGAGTCCGTTCAACGCCTGGATCTTCCTCAAGGGGCTGGAGACGCTGAGCCTGCGGATGGAGGCCCATAGCCGCAACGCGCTGGCGTTCGCCGAGTGGCTGGAGTCGCAGCCCGCCATCGAGCGTGTCCACTACAGCGGACTCGAGAGTCACCCGCAGCATTCACTGGCCAGGCAGCAGCAGCGGGGATTCGGCGCGGTGATGGGGCTCGAGGTGAAGGGTGGCCAGGAGGCGGCATGGACGGTGATCGACAACACCCGGTTGATGTCGATCACCGGCAACCTGGGGGACGTCAAGACCACCATCACCCACCCCGGCACCACCACCCACGGCCGTCTCAGCGACGAGCAGCGCGCTTCCGCCGGCATCCGTGACGGTCTGATTCGCATCGCTGTCGGGCTGGAGACGCTCGACGATCTCAAGGCCGATCTCGAACGAGGCCTGAAATTGCTCTAGCCGGCGGACCTATCGCGTTACGATAGTGGACGCTAATCAGGGGGCGCGACGACAGCGTATTCCTGAAGGAGATGAGGCTCCGGCGGTTGCCCCGGAGCCTCGTCGGTTTTGACGGTCGGGTTTCGGTTGGCCACGGCTATCTATTGCGCCTTCATGGGACCATACTGGCGTTGTACGTCGGCTTGGCTGGCTGAAAAATCATCACGCGCTCGCAGCCGCCGGGTTGACCAACTGGGTCGTATGCGGACGAGGAAAATGTGATGAGCAAAGGACGAGACAGCAAGAAAGACGCCAAGAAGAAGCCCCTCCTGACGGCCAAGGAGAAGAGGGCGGCAAAGGCCTCCAAGAAGTCCGACAGCAGCCTGTTCAGTCACTGAAAGCGAAGCAGCCATCGATGCTTCGATGGCTGTGACGATACCTCTCCATCCCACCGTTACCGGCATGCCAGGCGCTGATGGCCAGGCTGCCACGCGTTCGGGTATCAGCGCGCTCCTCCTCGCTCCTCTCCATCAACGTGAATGACTCCGATGCCTCACCGGGAGGCCCTGCTGGACGTCGACTGGCGCCGCGGTGAGCGGGGAGTCCGGCTCACGTCTCCGCCTTATTGTTTCCCGCTCGTCACCAATCGTTTTACGGATCCCGCTCTAGCGTCCTGATCGTCAGGCAGTATGCTGAATCGGAACGAAGGGGAGATACGCCGTGTGGGGTAATACGCGATCGGGTTGGGGCTGGGTCAGCATCGCCATTCACTGGGCGAGCGCGCTGGCGATTTTCGGTCTGTTCGCCCTGGGCTGGTGGATGACCGGCCTGGGTTACTACGATCACTGGTATCACCTGGCGCCGTGGTGGCACAAGTCGATAGGCATCCTGATACTGCTGGTGAGTGTCCTGAGGGTGATCTGGAGAGTGCTGCAGCCGACGCCGGTCGCCCATGGCACGCGGCTGGAACGACGCGCGGCGCACATCGGCCATGGCCTGATCTATGCGCTGATGTTCGTCGTGATGATCTCCGGTTACCTGATTTCCACGGCGGAAGGCGATGGCATCAGCGTGTTCGGCTGGTTCACCATGCCGGCGCTGGTGTCGGGTCTGCCGAATCAGGCCGTGCTGGCGGGCGACGTGCATTGGTACGCGGCTTGGGCGCTGGTCGTTCTGGCCGTCGGCCACGGTCTGGCGGCATGCAAGCATCACTGGCTGGATCGCCAGGATACGCTGGTTCGGATGCTGACGCCCCGCGCGGCCAGGCAGCGCTGATCACGCTTTCCCGGCCAGGACGACCGGCATCCGAGCCGGTCGCCCTGGCCGAATCGCTCGACAATACGAGCTCAAACGCTTCGAGGAGCAAGAGGATGTTGAAGAAGACCGCACTCGCCACGCTGATCGCCGCCGCGTCGGCCATGCCACTGGCCCAGGCCCAGGCAGCCGACTACAAGATCGACACCGAGGGCCAGCACGCCTTCATCCAGTTCAAGATCAGCCACCTCGGCTACTCGTACATTCTGGGCAACTTCAAGTCGTTCGACGGCGGTTTCAGCTACGATCCCGAGTCACCGGACGACTCCAGCGTCAACGTCACCGTTGACGTCGACAGCCTGGAAACCAATCACGCCGAGCGTAACAAGCACATCCTGAGCGGTGACTTCCTCGACGCGGGCGAGTTCCCTCAGGCCACGTTCCAGTCCACCAGCTTCGACGTCGACGATGATGGCGAGGAAGCCGAAATGACCGGTGACCTCACCCTTCATGGCGTGACCAAGCCGGTCACCTTCGAGGTCGATCACATTGGCGGAGGTGACGATCCGTGGGGCGGCTATCGACAGGGTTTCGAGGCTTCCACGACACTGGACCTGGCCGATTTCGATATCGACATGAGCCAGTTCCCGGAGCCGATGCACAGCGTCGAACTCTATATCGTGCTCGAGGGTATTCGTCAGTAAGCCGTTTCGGGCAGGGAGGGTGTCAGCCGACGACCTCCCCGTACGGTATCCCGGCCATGTGCCGGGATCTTGCGTCATGGGGTATCGGTACGGGAGGCGTCGCCTGGCCTGCCGCGGCAGAGATCAGCGCTCGCCCAGGTAGTGCGCCACCTCGCGGCGGTCGCGACGGTGCTTCCAGCGCCGGACCCAGCGACCGCGGCACCAGAGCGGGCCGCGCCAGGCGATGTCACGAAGATCGCCCAGGTTGAGCGCCTTCCAGTGCTCGTTGTGGCCATGGTGCAGGGCCCGGGATTCCCCGCCGGCAGCCTCCTCCAGCGAGGCCAGCAGCAGCGCGTTGCGCTCGCGCGTGGTCAGCGGCGCGCTGCGACCGGCGGGCTTCTCCCTGGCGAGAAACAGATTCGGGTCCTGCCGGCTACGCAGTTTCGCGTCGACATCGATGGCGTCGTTCTCGTCCCGGGTCAGACCGAACATATCGAGCGTGGGCGAGGGTTTCAGGTGATCGGTCACGACGAGTAGATCGGCGTCCACGCCGCTGCCATCGTCCAGGATCAACTGACCCCGGTGGTAGCGGCTTGCCTTCGCGACCAGCTCCAGTTGCAACCCGCGACGATGCAGGCGCTGCGTCAGCCAGCGATTGGCGCGGTGGCAGGCGCCGGGAAGCAGCTTGCGGTCGTTGGCGATCAGCGTCACCGGCAGTCGCCGTCCATAGCGTTCGCCCAGTGCCAGCAGATTGGCGGCAAGCTCGACGCCATTCGGCCCGCCGCCGAGGAGTGCGACTCGTGGCAGTCTGGCCGCGGCGCCGGCGAGCTGGCTTTCCAGCCGTTGGCGCAACTGCCAGAGATCGTCGGCGGAAGCCGTGAAAACGCCCTGCGCGGTATAGAAACCGGGGATGGCGTGCTCATCCACCACCGGTGGCAGGTCGAGCGATAACCAGTCGTAATCGAGCTCGCGCCCGTCGGTGAGCGTGAGTCGGCGCTGGTATCGATCGACCTGGACCACCTCGGCGCCAACATGCACACCGCCGTGAACGGCGATGCGGTCGGCAGGAAGACGAACGTCGTCGCGCTGCCATTCGCCGCCCAGCATGCCGCCGAGCCAGTCCGAGAATGCGAAGTCCTGCCGGGTGACCAGCGTCACTCGGGCACCGTGTCGTATGAGCCGCTCGGCATGAGCAGCGACGTGGAGATGGGCGTCGCCGTTGCCGACGAGTATCAGATGCCGGCCCTCGGGCGGAGGGTCGGTGGCGCGCGGCTGGGTATTTGGCATGCCTCGATCCGGGCGGAAAATCAGCGTTCAGTCTAGCATGGGCTGGTAGCGGGGCTTGAAGATCTCTTTGTCGCCTACAGTCTCCTTCTAGCAACGCTTCGATCTCATCTGACCTTTCCGATCAAGGAGAAAGCATCGTGACACGTCATCTACTGCCGCAACCCGGTCTGGGAACGTATCGCCTCAAGGAGCAGGCGGTGATCGATTCGGTGACCTCCGCGCTCGAACTCGGCTATCGCCATCTCGACAGCGCTCAGATGTACGAGAACGAGGCGGCGGTGGGCAAGGCGATCCGCCAGAGCGGCGTCGCGCGCGACGAGCTGTTCGTGACCACCAAGATCTGGTGGGACAAGCTGGAGCCGGAGGCGCTGACCCGGGCCGTCGAGCAGAGTCTCGAGAACTTCGGTCTGGAGCAGCTCGATCTGATCCTGATCCACTGGCCTTCGCCCGGTGACGAGGTGCCGATGGCGGATTATATCGCCGCCCTGGACGCGGCCCGGGCTCGCGGCCAGACCAGGCACATCGGCGTTTCCAACTTCACCGTCGCCCAGATCGACCAGGCGCTCGGCTTGCCGGGGGGCGAGAACATCGTCACCAACCAGATCGAGGTGCACCCGTTCCTCGCCAACCGCAAGCTGGTCGAGCACTGTCAGGCCAAAGGGCTCGATGTCACGGCCTACATGCCGCTGGCGGTGGGCAAGGTGATGAAGGATCCCGTGCTCGAACGGATCGCCAACGCCCACGATGCCTCTCCGGCGCAGGTTGCCCTGGCCTGGATCGCGGCACGCGACATCATCGTGATTCCGTCCTCGACCAACCCGGCCAATCAGAAATCCAATCTCAAGGCGATGAAGCTTCGGCTCAGCGATGACGATATCGCCCAGATCGACGATCTCGACCGGGGCGACCGGCAGGCCAATCCATCGTTCGCGCCGCAATGGGACGAGTGAAACCGGGCGGCGAGTGCGAGTGGCGTCCGGCCAGTTGCCGTGAGACGAAGCTTTGCCGCCATCGAATCTTTATCGCGCTCGCGGGTCAAAGCGTTACCGTTTCAAGAGGACAAGCGATGCGTACATGGATGATGGCGAAGCGAGGGCGTTCCGGCCTGCGCCCTGGCCTGGGTCTGGGCGTGGGGATTGTGGCAGCCATGCTGGCGTTACCGGTCTGGGCCCAGGATGGTACGACGGCGCAGGATTCGGCGCCGAATGCCGCGGCAAGCGATGAAGCGCCGCAGGCGCCGGCCAATGCCTCCCAGGTCGACCACGAGTCGATCGAGAAATCCGGCGGTGTCGGGCGGGACAACGCCGGTTTCACCGATGGCGGCGCCCAGACTCCGGTCGACCAGCGCCCCAACGCCTTGAGCTTCGATCAACTGGATGTGGATGGTGATGGTGTGATCGACGAGGACGAGGCGGTCAGCGCCAAGCAGCAGGCCCTGTTCCAGCAGCTCAACGATCCGCAAGCCGGCGGCGTGACACGGCAGCGCTTCGAGCAGTCAATGGGCGCCGATACGTTACCCGAGTGACATCGTCACGTCGTGGCGTGATAGCTCCGCGCAAAGAAAAATCCCGGCCTGAGCCGGGATTTTTTTTCGAGCCGGATGGGCGATGCCGGGTTCAGTCGACCACGGCAGCGATCGCCTTGGCCACGTAGGGCAGGTTCTCGCTGGTGAAACCGGCGACGTTGGCGCGGCCGGAGCCGACCATGTAGATGCTGAACTCGTCGCGCAGCCGCTTGACCTGCTCGGTGGAGAGCCCGGTATAGGAAAACATGCCGCGTTGCTCGGCCACGTGGGCAAAGCGCTGGTCGAGGCCATAGGGCTTGAGCGAATCGACCAGGTCGCGACGCAGGGTATTGATGCGGTCGCACATCTCGGTCAGTTCGCTTTTCCAGAGCTGGGTCAACTCTTCGGACTCGAGAATGTCGACCACGATCGCGGCGCCATGGGAGGGCGGCGTCGAGTAGTTCTCGCGCGCGACGATCGCCATCTGGGAACGTACGTTCTCCATCTGCTCGGCGGTCTTGGCGATCACGATCAGGCAGCCGGTACGCTCGCGGTAGAGGCCGAAGTTCTTCGAGCAGGAGCTGGTGATCAGCATCTCCTCGAGATTCTCGGCCAGCAGGCGGACGCCGAAGGCATCGATCTCCAGGCCGTCACCGAAACCCTGGTAGGCGAAGTCGACCAGCGGCAGCAGCCCGCGCTCCTGGACGACGTCCAGGACCTGGCGCCACTGGGCCTGGTTGAGGTCGAAACCGGACGGGTTGTGGCAGCAGGCATGGAGCAGCACCACGTCACCCTGGGGGATCTGCTTGAGGGCAGCCAGCATGCCGTCGAAGTCGAGACGGTTGTTCTCGTCGACATAGGGGTAGCGCTGGATCGGGATCTCGGCGCCCTCGAAGATGCCGATGTGGTTGGGCCAGGTCGGATTGGATAGCCACACGCTCTTGCCCGGCAACTGGGTGCGGATGAAATCCGCCGCCAGGCGCAGGGCGCCGGTGCCGCCGGGTGACTGGGTGGCGCTGGCCCGGTTGGCGGCCAGGACCGGCGAATCCGGACCCAGCACCAGTGGCAGGACCGCCTTGCCGTAGCGCGGATCGCCATGGGAGCCGATGTAGCTCTTGGTCGTCTCGCTCTCCAGCAGGCGAGCCTCGGCCTGTTTCACGGCGCGCATGATCGGCGTGTTGCCGTTGGGATCCCGGTAGACGCCGACGCCGAGATCGACCTTCTGCGGATTGGCATCCTGATTGTACGCTTCGATCAGCCCGAGGATGGCATCTCCCGGGACGCGCTCGATCTTCTCAAACATTAGCGTGCACTACCTCGTCGGTTCTGGCGGCCATGATGAAATCGTTGCGATGCAGGCCGCGGATCTTGTGGGTCCACCAGGTCACGGTGACCTGGCCCCATTCGGTGGTGATCGCCGGGTGATGGCCTTGCGACTCGGCGAGTTCGCCCACGCGGTTGGTGAAATCCAGGGCCTGCGCGAAATTGCGGAACGTGAAGCTTCGCTGCAACTGCATGATGCCATCGCGTTCCACGATCTGCCACTTAGGCAGGGCCGGAAGCAGGTGGTCGATCTGCTCCGGCGTCAGCGGCGCTGCGTTCCGGTGACAGGCGCTGCAGTGCTGTTCGGCGAGGGTCGGCATGGCTCGCTCTCCCGGCATGAATGACGAGCGCCATGCGGCTTTGGCATGGCGCGGAACGCCGCCGCCGGACGTCAGGCGAACCCGACGACCTCATGCGGCACGTAGGGTGCTTCCAGTTTCTCGACCTCCTCCGCCGTCAGGGTGATCTCCAGCGCACCCAGGGCCTGATCCAGATGATGCGGCTTGCTGGCGCCGACGATGGGGGCGGTGATCCCGGGTTTCTGCAGCAGCCAGGCCAGCGCGATCTGGGCGGGCGAGACGTTGCGCGACCCGGCGACTCCTTGCAGCGCCTCGATGACCGGGGCGTCACGTTCGAGCCCCAGCTTCCAGTTACGCATCTGCTCGTCGCTCCTGGCGCGGGTGGTGCTGCCTTCGCTGCCCACCGGCTTGCTGCCGGCGAGAATGCCGCGGGCCAGCGGGCTCCAGGGAATCACGCCCACACCCTGATCCAGGCACTGGGGGATCATCTCGCGCTCCTCCTCGCGGTAGATCAGGTTGACCATCGGCTGCATGGTGGCGAACCGGGTCCAGCCGTTGCGTTCGGCGACGTGCTGGGCCTTGGCGAACTGCCAGGCGTGCATGCTGGAGGCGCCGATATAGCGCGCCTTGCCTGCCTTGACCACTTCGTGGAGCGCTTCCATGGTCTCCTCGATGGGCGTGTCGTAATCCCAGCGGTGGGTCTGGTAGAGATCGACGTAATCCATCCCCAGGCGTTCGAGCGAGGCGTCGATGGCGTGGTGAATGTGCTTGCGCGACAAGCCGCGCTCATTGGGCGACTTGTTGCCGGTGGGGTTGTAGACCTTGGTCGCCACGACCACCTCCTCGCGCCGGGCGAAATCGTTGAGCGCCTTGCCGACGACGCGCTCCGACTCGCCGTCGGAGTACATGTCGGCGGTATCGAAGAAGTTGATGCCGGCAGCCAGTGCCTGCTGGATGAAAGGGCGGCTGTCGGCATCGTCCAGTACCCAGTCGCGCCACTGCGGCGTGCCGTAGGTCATGGTACCGAGACAGAGGGGGGAGACCTTGAGGCCGGTGCGGCCGAGACGACGGTATTCCATGCGAGAACTCCCGGTGAAGCGTGGGTGAAGGGGGACTTCTCACCATAGCAGTCAATGGCGACTTCGTTACGCGGATCGCCATGACCCGACAGGCCATCCTTGGCATAATGCTGCGCTTTCTCTCGTTGTTCCCCGTCTGGAGTCGACATGACCGCCTGGAACAAGCTGCTGGTCGCGACGACGCGGCTGCTGGATCTACACGACAGCGCCCACGAACCGGGCTCGCCCTTCGTCCAGGTCTCCCAGGAGCAGCGTCGCGGCCTTCGCGATGGCTACTGGCTCGACCTGGGCTGCCTGCTGCTGGACTACCTGCTCGAGGTGGATTTCGCCACCAACAGCGCCTTCGTCACCCAGCGTCGCTGCCTGGCCCACCTGCGGGGGGATTATCCCGAGCTGCCCGCGGACGACCTGAGCTTCGTCATCAACCTGCTGGCGACCCCCAGCGAGATCCACTATCGGGAGTGGCAGCCGGATGCTGCCGACAGCGGGATCGATGAAGGCGAAACCTCGCCGGGAACGCGCAGCGGCCGCAGCACCAAGCGCACGGCGTTGATCGAGAAGCAGGGCCAGACCGGCCAGGTGCGCTTGACCCCCAGCGGTCGCCAGGCAGTCACCCTGGCCAGCCAGGTCGAGGACCTGCTCTATTCGGAGTACGACGCCGCCAAGGTGATCGCCGCGCTCTCGCGTGGGGACTACGCCCGCGTGCCCGACATCACCCAGCAGATCCTGATGGCGATTCGCGCGCTGACCCAGGAGCTGCGGCGGGTTCGCGAGAATCCGACTCACGAGGGCAAGCTGGCCGCGCTGCTGGACAACGAGCGTCACTACCACAATGCGTTGAGCACCATCCAGAGCACGCTGCTCAGCGCGCGTTCGCAGCTCTCGACGCCGACCCTGACCGCCCATTTCGAGGCCTGGGCCGAGCGCCAGGAGGAGGAGTGGGACCTGCGCATGCTCTCCGCCACCATCGGCCGTGTGTTGAACGCCATCGAGAATCTCTCCCGGCGACTCTCCGAGCTGCTGTCGGATATCGCCGAGGGGCGGATCCAGTCGATGGGCGTGATCGACTTCGCCGGGCTGGCGCACCAGTTGCTGCTCTCGCCGCCCCCCGAACGTCTGCAGAATGCGGTGGTCGCGCGGATGATGCCGCTCGGCACGCAAGTGGCGATGCCACGGGTGGAGACGCTGCTGCCGCTGGTGGAAACCCGTCGCGCCGAGCGCAGCGGGGCGGCGCTGGTCTTCGACGAGGCCAGTGACAGGCCCAGCGCCGATCCGCTGCTGGCGCGCTATCTCAAGGCGCGTGGCCCGGCCCTGCGCCGGCGTCTGCGCCAGTCGCCGCTGTCGCTGCCGGACGCCCTCAGCGAGGGCTGGCACCACTTCGAGGCGGGGTCGGACTCGGCGCACGCCGAAACCCTGGACTGCCTGCCGCAGCTGCTCAATACCTTCGTCGATACCCAACTGCTCGACGACCAGCTGAGTGTCGGTATCGACGACACCCCATTCGCGATCGCGCTGCCCGACGGACGCCGCATCGAGGGCGCGGTGACGCCCTCGCTGCGCCTGCGACCGGCGCCAACGAAAGAACAGGAAGTCTGACTGATGAACATGATGGAAATGGGCGAAGTCGTTGCCTATCTGTTGCGCTACCGAACCGCGGAACGGGTCCCCAGCGGTGGCCGCAAGCGCCGCGCCGCGCGCGAGGGCCAGCTCTCCGAGCGCGACGTCTGTGCGCTGATCGACGATGCCCAGGAGAACGAACGCGAAGCGCTGCGGGACTTTCTTGCCGGCCAGGGGCTGCGGCTCAAGGCGTTCGAGTCCGGCGACTATCCGGGCATCGCGCCGGGATCGCGTTTCTTCGCGCTGCTGCCGGATCCCGAGCTCGAGCAGCCGCCGCTCTACACCCGTGAAGCGGTGTTCGAGGCGCTCAAGCTGCGCCAGGAGAGCCGGGCCGAGCTGGCATTGTGGTACCTGCAGCTGTGGCTGTTGCTGCACACCCTGATCTACACCCGGCTGAACCGCGCGCTCTCCGACGTCAGCCGCTATCAGGAGGCCACGTTCGTCACCCGCGAGCTGGTCGAACTGGTGCGCGATCAACTGGAGACGCTGCGCGGTCTGGGCGATCGGGCACCGGAGAACAGCCGGGTACTGCTCGACGAGCGCGGCGAGGACATCCCGCGCCGGGTCAAGGCGTTCATCGATCTGCTGGTGCGTGCCGGCCATCTCGAGGCGGTCCGCGAAGCCGCCGACGAGGATGTCTGGCAGCAGACTCTGCTGGGGGCGCTGGAGGCCGAGCAGATCGGGGTCAACCACCTGACCCACCTGATCGAACTGACCTCCTCCGAGCCCTCGGACCGGCCCTTCGAGGGTGCCGGGCGGGAGCTCGCCGCCGAGGCGCCGGAGCGGGATACGGACGTCGGCTCTCGAGATGCCGACGCCAACGGCGCCGAAGAGTCCGAGACACGCGCCGCCGACATGTTCGACCAGCCGTCGGAAGAGGCGAATGGCTCGACGACCGAGAACGCCGAGGAGAATCGCCGGTGAGTGTCATCAACCGTATCGAGATCGCCAACCTGCTCAACAAGCACGGTGACATCGCTTCGCCCTGGGAAGCCAAGATGCGCCACCTGCTGCTGGACCTGCGCGGACAGTCGAGCGCGATCAGCATGGAGAACGGCTTCGGCAAGACCACCATGGCCGAGGCCCTGATCGGCATGCTCTCCCGCGATCGCCAGCTCCTGACCCGGACCCGGCGCAAGTGCTCGCCGTCGAAGGTCAACGGCGAGGGCCGAAGCTGGACGCACCTGCGCGTCGAGTTTCGCGCCCAGGACAGCGCCAGCCAGCAGGACGACATGCTGGCCGTGGCCGGCGAGGAAGTCGCCGGCGAGACCTTCGTGTTCGGCATGTACGGCTACAGCGACGGCAGCGGGCTGGTGTTCTATCACTATCCTGGCAGGCTGGCCGACGTGCCGGTGCATCACATCACCCGCGATGGCAAGCTGGCGCTCTACGCCAATGCTGACTTCCAGAGCACGATGCGCGCGCAGGGAGTGACCCGGGCCCACAACCGCGAGGAGTGGCTGGAAGCGGTGGGAGCGCATATCTCGCGCCGTGAACTGGCGCAGATGGCGGCGTTCCAGAAGGAGGGCGGTGCCGACAAGAGCCAGATCTTCAACGCGATCAAGCCGCGGGCCGGCGAGAAGGCCGACCAGGCGTTCTTCTACGAAGTGCTGGCGCCGCAGATCCTGTCCGGGGCGACTCGCGGCGAGACCGACGAGGAAGAGGAGCTGATCGAGGATGTGATCCTCAACTCCGGCACCCGGATCACCGAACTGCGCCATCGGCTGGCGGAAGCCGAGAGCGACCAGCAGCGCGCCGGCGACAAGGTCGCGCGGCTGGCCACCCTGAACGAAGAGGGCGAGGGTCTGCTCGAGGCCCGTCGCCAGTTGACCGAGCTCGATGCCTCGCTGCTCGAGGCCGAGCGACTGCTGGGCGGGCAGGCGCTGGCGCCGCTGCCGGGCCTGCCGGGAGGCAGCGGCAGCGTCGAGCAGGCAGCGCCCGCCAAGGAGGCGGCCGACAACGCGGCTGGCTTTGCCTGGGTGGCCGGCGATACCGAACGGCCGCGGGTCTCCACCTGGCTGCTGGCCAAGCTGTCGCGTCAGGCCGAGCGCAACGTGCGGCTGGCGCTCTCCGAGCGCGGCGCGCGAGTCGACACGCATCGTCGTCTGATCCACCTGCCGCAGGCGGCCTGGACCACGGCCCGCGACATCGGCCATGTTTCGTTCGACCAGGCGCGGGCCTGGCTGGCGGACAGCCACGCCTTCAATGACGACGCCTCGCGCTATCGTGCCCTCGGCCTGCTCGACGACGCCGCCGAGGCGTTCGAGTCGATGGATGGCAACCGTTTCCGCGAAGAGGTGATCGCCGACCGCGAATATCGCCGTTCGCTCCGCCTCGATGCCGAGCAGCTCGACGAGGAGATGGAGCGGCTGGAGCAGGAGCGCGAGCAGTTGGAATCGCGCCAGCGCGACTTCATCGACAATCAGAGCGTCTACACCCAGGCGCTGGCCGAGGGGCTCTTCACCGAGGCCGAACTGGAAACGCCGGAAGCCACCCGCGAGAGCGCGCAGGCGAGGCTGGCCGAGGCGCGCAAGGCGCATGCCGACCACCTGGGGCGGATCGGCGAGTTGAAGCAGCCGGCGCAGTGGTACGAAGCGTTCCTTGCCGAACACCCCGATACCTCACCCGACGAACTGCTGGCGACTAAGGAAGCGCAGCAGGAGCAGCTGGAAGCGCAGCTTGACGATTGGGACGCGCAGGCAAACTCACTGGATAACCAGCGCGAGACGGTTCGCGAAGCGCTGCAGGTGCGACGCGAGCAGCGCCAGCGCCTGGAAGGGGAGCTGGCGCCGCTGGCCTCCGGCCGGCAGGCCTGGCAGACCTTCGCCGAACGCTGGCCCGAGCATTCGGCGGTGGGGTTCTGGAGCGAGCGCAAGAGTACGTTGGCAGCACACGAGCAGGCGCTGGCCGAGAGCCGGCGGGCCCAGAGCGATGCCCAGGCGCGCCTCGAACGGCTGGCGCCGCTCAGGGACGCCGCCGAGCGTTATCGTCACTGGCATGGCGAGGCCTCGCCGGTACATCTGCGGGACACCCTCTATCGCCAGTCACGGGAAGCGCAGGATCGGCTGTATCGACTCGACCAGCAGGTCCAGCAACTCGGGGTCCTGCAGCAGGCGCTGCACGACTTCCGGGAACTCAGCGAACAGGCGCCGTCGGCCTGGCTCAAGGATGCCAAGGCGCGCTATCCCCGCCTGCTGCGAGAGCAGGAGACGCTGGCTGCCGCCATCGACGCGCGCGAGCAGTATCTCGAAAGCTTGAGCGGCGACCCCCTGGCCCGGCTCGCTTCCGAGGCCGAAGCCCGGGCGTGTCTCGACGCCCAGGAGATCGCCTTTCGCCCCCTCCACGAGGTGCTGGCCGGCATCGAGGCGGAAGACGGCCGGCGCCGCGACTGGCTGGCCCAGGCTGCCGGCCAGCTGTTCGCCCCGGTGGTCGAAGGTGAGGACAACGCCCGCGAAGCGTCGCAGTGTCTGGTCGATGCCGGCTGCGGCGTTCCGGTGCTTGAGGCCGGTCGCCTGCAGGCAACGCTGGCACGTGGCGAGTTGCCGCTGGGGGCGGTACAAGGTGTGGAAACGCTGGCGGTCAAGGCCGCGCTCGATCCCGCTTATCTGACCGCGCTGCGGGAGGAAACCCAGCAGCGTCTCGCGGTCGACCGTGAACGCCGGCTGGCGTTGGAAGCCGAGGTCCAGCGACTCGACCCCCACGGCGAGCGTTTTCATCTGGCGCTTCAGGCCGACGAAGCGGTCAGCCAGGATGTCGAAGTGCAACTGGCGGCGCTGGAGGAGCAGCGCGAGCGGGCGGAGAGCGAACGGCAGGCGCTCGAGCCGCGCTTGAGCGAGGCGGCGATGAAATCGATCGACGACTTCCAGCGCTTTCTCGAGGAGGGCGGCGAGCCCGCGCTGGAAGCGGCCGTCGAGGAGAGCGAGACCGCCGCGGCTCGTATCGAGACGCTGAGTCCGCAGCGCGAGCAGGCCGCCAGGGAGCTGGAGACCCACGGTGAGCTCTGGCTGGCGGCGGAGCGGTTCGCCGCGGCCGGCGGTGTCGAGCGGCTGGAGGAGATCGATGCCAGCCTGGCGGCGCTGACCGAAACCCTGACCGAGCACGAGGAACGGTTCGCCGAAATCGCGCTGCAGAGTGAAGAGTTGAACGCCCGTCGCGACGAGTGTCGCGAGCAGTTGCGTCATCTGTTCGCCGACGGAGAGCGTGAACGTCTGCGCCGCCTGGCAGCGTTCGTCGCCGAGGAGGGACCGGGCTTCATGCGCGATGCCGAGGCGCGGGAAACGGCGCTGGCGGCCGCCCTGGCCCAGGCCAGCCGACGAGCCGACTTCGATTTCGCGCGGATCCGGGCATTCCTGGATGTCCGCGACGACCAGGGGGGCAATCGCACCCTGGAGCGCGACATCGGCCGCCTCAAGCAGTCGCTCAAGGAAGCGCGGGAGCGGCGCAAGGCCAATGGCCGCGAGCAGGGCGTGGTGGAAACCCGCGTGGCCCGTCACCAGCAGGCGCTGATGGTGGTGGATCAGTTGGCGGTGGCGTGGCTGGAGGTGTTGCGTCAACTGCCCGAGGGCTGGCTGGAACGTGCCGCTGCGGACGCCACGGCCCGCTGGCCGGCGGTGGGTGTCGATGCGCCACGGCTCGACGCGGCCATGGACGAGTGGTGCCAGTGGCTGGCATCGGCACTGGATGATCCGGGCGAGGAGACGGATGCCGCCGCGCTCGACCTCGAGGCCTTGGAGACCTGTCAGCAGACCCTGCTGGAAGGGTTGGGCGGGCTCAATCTCGGTGAGCGTGCTCGCAATCGGGAGCGGCAGGCCCGCGATGTGACGGCCCGGGAGAAGGCGCTGGCCTTGTCGCTGGAGTCGGCCAGTGCCAGCCGACTGTTCAACGAAACCGAACGCGCGCGACTGGATACGCTGGAGGGCGTCAGCCACGCGGCGCTGGAGGCGCTGCGCGGCCTGCACCGCCAGTTGGGGGGGCAACTGGATGAGCATCGCCAGCGCGTGGCCCGGTTGCACGCGTCCCGGGAGCAGATCGAGGACACTTTGGTCGAGCGCCTGAGCTCGATCATCATCGACGCGGCCGGCAATCTGGAGATTCTCAAGCGTGTCGCGAAACGCTCCAGCGGTGGCGGCGCCTACTTCGAGGTCAAGGCCGACCTGATCGCCGACGAGTCGGTGCGGGAGCTGATCCAGCAGTTGCTGGCGGACATCGACGCCCATCTCGCGGTACAGCGGCGGCGCCTCGAGCAGGTCGGCGATGGCGCGCAGGCCAAGGGTGGCCGCGACGACGAACTGACCCGCCAGATCCGCCGGCGCATCTACCGCGGGCTGTTCTGCGACGTCACCATCCGCCTCAAGCACGATGCGATCCGTCCCCACGGCCGACTGTTCTCGCTCAACGAGGACATGTCGGAAGGCCAGCGCGAGGCGGTCTCGCTGATGTGGCTGGTGAAGCTCTCCGAATTCGCCATCGAGCGCGAGCTGCGCGAACTGCCCGGCAGTCACAAGCGGCGGGCCCGTGCCAGCCGCGAGAGCGTCATCCTGCTCGATGGCCTGTTCTCCAAGCTCTCCCACCGCCGCCTGATCCAGGATTCGCTGGAGTCGTTGCGCAACACCCGCGGGCGTTTCCAGATGATCGGCCTGATCCACAACCCCAACTACGAGAACGATCCGAGCATCTTCCCCACCTACCTGGTCGGCAGCGTGATCGGCGGCCAGCAGGGGCAGGGCGGTCACGTCATCGTGCGCGAGGGACAGGCAGTGGCTCCCGAGGAGACCGGTCGGGGCAGCGGCGAAGCCAGCCTGTTCGGTATCCACGTGACCCCGGCTCCGGTGGAGTGATCAAGGCGTTCCACGGCAACGGCTATTGGTGTCGATAAAGCCAACAAGCTTGAATTCGTTGCCCAACGACGCCTTCCAGCGCGGCGCAGAGCGATGATCGTCACTCCGGGTCTGGCGTCATGGCTGACGCCAGGGGCGCGTTGGGCGGGGATGCCCTTTCGCGCCGGCCCGGGCGCGGACGATTGGGGTTCAGGGTTTCGCCGGCCGTGGCGTCGAAAAAGGGGAGCGCGGGGGCCTGCCCTCGCGATAACGGGCAAGAGGATGGCAATGGCTCGGTCAGTGGTGAGCTGATCCAGCTGAAACATGTCGCCTTGGAAAAAGGATGCCGCCCGAAGGCGGCAGCCCGTAGCCCTTATCAGCGCGGCGAGTCGTAACGTCCGCCGCGACCGTTGGAGTAGACCACCTGCCATAGCTGGAGATCCCGCGCCCGGAAGGCGCCGGCGCAGGAGCCGAGATAGTAGAGGAACATCCGCTTGACCCGCTCCCCGTAGTTGTCGGCGATCTCGTGCCAGTGGGCGAGCAGGTTCTCCTGCCACGCCATCAGAGTGGTGTCGTAGTCGGCACCGAAGTTCTGCCAGTCCTCCATCACCAACTTGCCTTCGCTGGCGTCGGCGACCTGCTGGATCGAGGGCAGGATGCCGTTGGGGAAGATGTACTTGTTGATCCAGGGGTCGACGCTGACGTCGTTGGTGTTGGAGCCGATCGTGTGCAGCACGAACAGGCCACCGGGCTTCAACAGCCGTTTGACGGTATCGAAGTAGGTGGCGTAATTGCGCTGACCGACATGCTCGAACATGCCGATCGACACGATACGGTCGAATTCGCCGCTCAGCTCGCGATAGTCCTCGAGTAGTATCTCCACCGGCAGCCCGGCGCAGCGCTCACGGCCCAGCTTTGCCTGCTCCTCGGAGATGGTGATACCGGTGACTTCGACCCCGTACTGGCGGGCGGCATGCTCGGCGAAGCTGGCCCAGCCGCAGCCGATGTCGAGCACCCGCATGCCGGGTTCGAGATCGAGCTTGCGGCAGGCGAGGTCGAGCTTGGCGACCTGGGCCTCGTGCAGCGTGCTAGCCTCCTTCCAGTAGCCGCAGGAGTAGCAGAGCGTCTCGTCCAGCATGCGGGTGAAGAGATCGTTGCCGAAGTCGTAGTGCTCCTTGCCGACGATATAGGCCCTTGCCTTGCTCTGCAGGTTCATCAGGCTCGACTGCAGTTTGTAGACGACGCGCTCGGCGGTGGTATGCGCGATGCTGCCGAGGCCGTGGCGCAGCAGGCGATGAATCATCTCGTCGATACGATCGCACTCCCACCAGCCATCCATGTAGGCCTCGCCGAAGCCGATGGAACCCTGGCGGATGACTCTCGAGAAGAGATCGGGGTGGTGGACCCGGATATCCCAGGGTTGATTGCCGTTGAGGGTGACACCGGAGCCCTCGAGCATTTTCTCGAGGGTCTGGCGGGCGCGGGTATTGGGCAACGCGACGGGGGCGATAGGCGTATTACTGGTCATATTGTTTCCTAGCAAGGGGCGCAGTGCGTCCCCCGGCCGCCTGAAAACATCGTTTCGTTCGAACGACGAAAAATAACCATTTGACTTGCGGATTCGACCGCGCCGACGGGTTTTCTCGGTCATTTTCCACTCGCTTGAAACGGCCCGAAGGATCAAGCTATGGCGGCGGGGAGCGTATTACGCCACGGTCCCTGTTCCCTACTGGCCATGCGATATCCGAAACCGCGGTGTTCCGCGGCGATCGGACACAGCCCGGCCAAGCTTGTATTAGCCATATTTAAATTGCGTGCTAACGTCTTTGCCGTCAATAAGCCTAGCGCTATTGGCACGATAGTCCAGACCGGATTGCGCTTTTACAGAGGATCCGTTGCATCGATACACTGGATCGACCCCGGGTCGAATCCGCTCACCGGCGGGGCCGGGATGCGAACGGCTCAGTACCGCGCAACGGAAAAATCGATCAGAGGAGCGAAATCATGCACGTCATCGTCGATCTATGCGTCGTGCCGCTGGGGGTCGGGGTATCGGTGTCGACCCAGGTGGCGGAGTGCCAGCGAATCATCGAGGCGTCCGGTCTCCATCACCGGATGCACGCCTATGGCACCAACATCGAGGGGCCATGGGACGAGGTGATGGCAGTGGTCAAGGCATGCCACGAAGGGGTTCATGCGATGGGAGCGCCGCGTATCACCACGACGTTGAAGATGGGGACGCGGACGGATCGCGAGCAACGCATGGACGACAAGGTCGAGAGTGTCGAGGCGCTGCGCCGCTGACGCTGTCTTCCACCCATGCCGCCTGCAGGGCGCCGATGCTCGCCTCTATCGGATCGAGAACCGGCTCGCTGGGCGACCTGCGGGATGGCCAAGGGGCGAGCGAGGCGGGTCATGGCCATTGATACCGCGTGGCCGGTGCGCCAGCCCGATCCGTCTGCGCCGACTCCTGGCTACGCGGTCCAGCATCACCCGCGATGGTCGATTGTTCGGATGGCCCCTGAGCCGGATCGACCGGTGGTCCAGGCGTGGAAGATAGCCGCCGGCCATGATGGCCGGCGAGAGGGGGTCAGCCGCAGCGGATGGTCCAGGTTACCTTGTAGCCATCGCCTTCCTGGGTGGCGGCCTGGAGTTCGGTATCCTCGTCTACCGTCGCACCCTCGAGTTGCTGATTGGTGCTGGCGGCCTTGCTCGACTCCTCGCCGGGCCCCATCGTCTGCTGTTTCACGATCACGAACTTGTCGTAGTCCTGCGCCTCGCACTGTTCCAGGGCGCGCTCCTTGGCGTTGCTCATCGCCTCGTCCTGATCGTCGCCCAGTCCGGTCACGACATAGCGAGTCGCCTCCTTCTCGACCGAGCTGCTGTCGCTGGCGCAACCCGCGAGCGTGCCCAGCGTCAACAGGCCGGCCAGTGCCATCCAGATCGGTGTCGTTGCCATTGTCGTCTTGCTCATGTCACTGCTCCTTGTGTCACGGTGTTCCATCGGCCCGCCATGATGCCCGACGGCGCCGGATGATCACTTCAGTTTAGAATCTGGGCCGCCATTCGCAAGTCCGTGAATGACGTAAGTCTTTCTATGGCCGGGAAAATGTCGCCTTCATGCGACGCGTTGCCGATCAGGCCGAGGCGGTCGGCGTCGCTTCCGGTGCTCTCAGCCACGTATCGCCGGCAGACAGCAGGTGCGCGGTCAGGGCATCGAGCAGCTCGCCGCCGTGACGCCAGAAGTGCCAGTAGAGCGGCACATCCAACGGGCGCTGCGGGTCGAGATCGACCAGATCACCACTCGATAGCCCATCGCTGCCCTGGCACTCGGGAATCATGGCGTAGCCGATTCCGGCGATCGCCATGTGCAACACGCCTTCCGACGATGGGCAGAGGTGGTGCGGGAACGGATCCTTGAACCCGTGCAGGTCGAGATAGCGCTGATGCAGACGATCCTCCGGTCCGTAGAGAATCGCTGGCGCCCGCTCCAGCGCCTGCTGGGAGATGCCTTCCGCGAAATGACGCTCGGCGAATCCGGGGCTGGCCATGACGCGGTAGCGCATGGCGCCGAGGGCGCGCGACCGTGCACCCTGGACCGGTCGCGCGGTAGCACAGATGCAGCCGGCCACCTCGCCATCGCGCATGCGGCGCAGCGCCACCTCCTGATCGTCCACCACCAGGTCCAGCAGCACGCCACGACGATGGCAGAAATCGCCGAGGGTCGGCGCCCACCAGGTTGCGAGACTGTCGGCGTTGATCGCCAGCCTGAGCCGTTGCGTTCCCTCGCCCAGCGCCGGGATCCGGTCTAGCAGATCATGCTCCAGCAGCCGTACCTGCTGGGCGTGATTGAGGAGTCGCTGGCCCAGCGGGGTCGGCAGCAGGCGCGGCGTGCGCACGACCACCGGCTGGCCCAGACGCGCTTCCAGCAGCTTGATGCGTTGGGAGACTGCCGACTGGGTCAGATTGAGCTGTTGGGCGCCACGATCGAAGCCGCCTTGATCGACGATGGCGGAGAGCGCTTCGAGGAGTTTGTAATCCAGCATCAAGTTTTCTAATGCCTCATTAGCTGATTCATTTTTATTAATAGTCGATGTCGCCGCATGATGCGAATCCCGTACCTCCACGCCGTCATACGAGACACCGCCATGCTCACGTCCATCATCCAGGGGTTGCTGATCGGCTTCACGCTGATCGTGGCCATCGGGGCGCAGAATGCGTTCGTTCTGAGGCAGGGGCTACGTCGCGAACACGGCTGGCTGGTGGCCGGGATCTGCGCCTGTTGCGACCTGGCGCTGGTAGCCGCCGGGGTGGCGGGCCTCGCACCGCTGATCACCTCGAGCGCTACCGCGCTGCAATTGGCGCGGTGGGGTGGCGTCGGCTGGCTCGTGTGGCAGGCGGCGATAGCGTGCCGTCGTGCAGTGCGCCCCCGGCGCCTGGAGGTGGCAGCGACCGCGAACGGCCTCTCCGCGATGGCAGCAAGGCCGGTGATCCTGGCCACCCTGGCGGTCACGCTGCTCAATCCCCATGTCTACCTGGACACGGTGGTGATGCTGGGCATCATCGGTGGCCAGCAGCCGAGTCCGGCCGGGTTCGTGGCCGGAGCCTCGCTGGCGTCGCTGGTCTGGTTCTTCGGCCTGGTCGGCATGGCCCACTGGCTGTCGCCAAGACTGCAGGATCCGCGGTGGTGGCAGGGCATCGATATCGCCGTCGGTGCGATCATGCTGCTGGTCGCCTGGCAGCTCGCGACTCGCACGCTGTGAACAGGGGCTAGCCAATCTGAATTTCGCCCCTGGCGTAGCGCACGCCCCTTGCCTGCCGCGTCGCCAGGAAATAGCCCACGGAGAGCGGACCCACACGGCCCAGCAGCATGGTCAGCCCCAGCAGGAACTGTCCCGGCAGCGAGAGATCGCTGGTGATGCCCCGGGAGAGTCCCACGGTGCCGAAGGCGGATACGGTCTCGAACGCCAGGTCGAGAAACGACTGCTCGCCGTCGGTGATGGTGAGCCCGAACAGCGTCAGCACTACCAGCAGCACCCCGGCCAGCGCCACCGTGATCGCCTTGATCACCGTCTCCTGGGGGATCGAACGGCCGAAGGCCGTCGGGTGCTCGGTATTGCGGTAGAACGCGCGGGCCGTCAGCAGCAGTACCACGAAGGTGGTGATCTTGATGCCGCTGGCGGTGGAACTGGAGCCGGCGCCGATGAACATCAGCACCATCACCAACAGTGTCGAGGCGTCGGTCAACGCGCCGATCTCCAGAGTGTTGAAGCCGGCCGTACGCGGGGTGACGGCCTGGAACCAGGCTGCCTGCAGCTTGGCGAAGCCATCTTCCAGACCGCCCAGGGTGCCCGGGTTGGACCACTCCAGGCCGAGCAGGATCGCGGTGGCGATCACGTTGAGCCAGAACGTGGCCAGCAGCACGACCTTGGTCTGCATCGCCAGGCGCGACCAACGGCGATGACGATAGAGATCGCTGACGACCACGAAACCCAAGCCGCCGACGATGAACATCAACGTCACCGTGGCATTGACGAGCGGGTTGCCGACCTCCTGGATCAGGCTGTCGGAAAAGGTCGAGAAGCCGGCGTTGTTGAACGCCGAGACGGCGTGGAAGAGGCTGTGCCACAGACCCATCGCCAGCCCCTGCTCCGGCACCCAGTGGCAGGCCAGCAGCAGCGTGCCGATGGCCTCGGTGATGAAGGCGAAGGCGATCACCAGCTTGACCAGGTCGCGGATGTCGCTGAAGGCGATCTCCCCTAGCGCCTCGCGGACGAGGTTCTGCTGGCTCAGCGGTAGTCGCGTGCCCAGCAGCAGCACCGTCAGCGCGGCAAAGGTCATGAAGCCCAGGCCGCCGACCTGGATCAGGACCAGAACCACCAGTTGGCCGATGAATGTCAGGTCCTTGCCCACGTCGATCACGCTGAGACCGGTGACGGTGACCGCGGAAGTCGCCGTGAACAGGGCCTCGTGCCAGGCCAGGGGACGCGTCGCACTGCCGGGAAGCCACAGCAGCAAGGCGCCGGCGGCGCACAGCAGGGCGAAGCCGAGCAGTAGTATTTCCGGCGGCGAGAGCCTGATCACACCGCCGTGCGGGGCGCGGCGGAAGGGCTGCTTGAGTCGTTGCCAACGTCTCACGTGCGAGCTCCAGCATCCCCATTGGGGCAATTGGCGAGCGCCTCGAGACCGTCTCGGTCGGCGGATGAAGACGACCCGCTCATATCTGCTTGCCGATTTCGCGCAGCGCTTGCAGGTCGCCCATCAGGATCAGGCTGTCGCCGGAGCGAAGTGGCGTGTCGTCATCCGGATTGCGAATCACCTCTTCGCCTCGCTTGATCGCGACCAGGAACAGCGCCTCGGGGTCGATCGACAGGTTGGCAACGCTGGCGCAGTTCTCTACCAGGCGGTCGGTGGTCTCGATCTCGACGATGAACTGGCGCTCGCCCAGCCGGATGAAATCGACCATGGCGTGATAGTTGAGGCTCTCCGCAACCCGCACGCCGACGTCGTATTCCGGGTAGACGACCCGATCGGCGCCCAGCCGCTTGAGCAACTTGTAGTGGGCATCGGAGTGCGCCTTGGCCCAGATCTCCTTGGCGCCCAGCTCCTTGACGTGGAGCGTGCAGGTGACGCTGGCCTCCACATTGTCGTCGACATCGATCACCACGACATCGTAGGCGTCCAGGGAGAGCTCGCCGAGCGCCTTCTCGTCGGTGAGGTCGGCGATCACCGCATGATCGAGCGTGTCCGACAGCGCGTCGACCCGCGTCTCGTCGGCGTCGACCCCGAGCACCTGGTTCTGATGACGTTTCAGTTCGCGTGCAACGGTGCTGCCGAAGTAGCCCAACCCCAGAATGGCGAAGTGCCGGGACATCGGTATCTCCTTGTCGATCGATGCCGGTAATGCCGACCGGCGAGTGGGCGGGATCATCGCTGTGGGCCAAGCTTTGCACAAGCCCCGGCATCCTAACAATCACGACCCGGTCGCGCATGTCCTGCGCCGACGCTACAATCCTCCGCCGCATCGTCCGCCATCGGGCGACGCCTTGCGCCGTACCCGGCTTCGATACGGGCTGGCCCATTCAGGCCGTCCACTGGAACGAAAGAGGAAGCATGACCGCAATCGCACGACCCAAGAACCTGTGGCTGGGGCGCTGGGGCTTCGTCCTGGCGGCGACTGGCTCGTCCGTGGGCCTGGGCAATATCTGGAAATTCCCGTACATGACCGGCGAATACGGTGGCGGCGCCTTCGTCATGGTCTACCTGGTCTGCATCGCGGCCATCGGCGTGCCGGTGATGATGACCGAGATCGCGCTGGGGCGCAGAGGCCGGGGCAGCCCGGTGGATGCGATCCGGCGGGTGGTGCGGGAGTCCGGGCGCAGCGGGCTGTGGTCGGGACTTGGCTGGATGGCGATGCTGTGCGGTTTCATGATCCTGTCGTTCTACGTCGTGGTTGCCGGCTGGGCCGTCTCCTACCTGTGGAAGTCGCTCAGCGGCGGCCTGACGGCCGACAGCGTCGAGGGCATGGCGGCCATCTTCGGTGCCAACAACGCCAACCCGTGGAATCTCGGCTTCTGGAGTACGCTCGTCACCGTGGCGACGATGGCGATCGTCGGGCTGGGGGTCCAGGCGGGCATCGAGCGCAGCGTGCGCTGGATGATGCCTGGGCTGGTGGTCATGCTGGTGGTGATGATCGTGTACGCGGTGTTCTCCGGCAGCTTCGGTGCCGGCGTGCAGTTCCTGTTCGCCTTCGACCCCGGCAAGCTCACCGGGCAGGCCATTCTGGCGGCAATGGGGCACGCCTTCTTCACCCTGTCGCTGGCCTCCGGCGCGATTCTCACCTACGGCGCCTACCTGCCGGCGGATCAGTCCATCGGCCGCACCACGCTGGTGGTCGCTCTCTGCGACACGCTGGTGGCACTGATGGCTGGGTTGGCGATCTTTCCCGTGATCTTCGCCAACGGCATGGACCCGGCTTCCGGTCCCGGTCTCATCTTCATGAGCCTGCCGCTGGCATTCCAGCAGATGCCGCTGGGCGGGGTGATCGAGACGATCTTCTTTTTGATGCTGACCGTGGCCGCGCTGACCTCCGCCATCTCGATGATCGAAGCCACGGTCGCGTGGCTGAACGAAAGTCATGGTCTGTCGCGGGTCAGGGCGGCCTGGGGCGTCGGCATCCTGCTGTGGGTCGTGAGCACGCTGGCGATGCTGTCATTCAATGTCGGGGCGGACTGGAAGCTGGCGGGACGCCACTTCTTCGACTGGCTGGATTTCCTGACCTCGCGCTTCCTGATGCCGCTGGGCGGCCTGGGGACGGCGCTGCTGGCCGGCTTCGTGCTACGTCGAGAGAGCCTCGAGGAGGAGTTGGGGCTGCCATCGGCCCTCTACGCCCTGTGGCGGTTCACCGTCCGCTACGTCTGCCCGGTGGCGATCGTGATGGTGTTCCTGGATGCCCTGGGGGTGCTGAACTCAGGTTTCGACTGGCGTTGGCTGGCAATGGTGCTGGTGCTGGCGGTCCTGGCGGAGGTCGCCCTCGCTCGCCTGACGCGTCGGGCGTGAGCCTGGTGTCACGCCATGGGCGGGCCTTGCGGCCCGCCCGGCATCGTCAGTCGTCGATTTCCCAGGTCACGCTGACGCCGGCGTCGATACTGATCTCGCCGCTGCGATATTCGGCCGAGCTGGCGCTGTCGGCCTCGGCGGCGCGCATCATCATCTGCGGTTGATAGCGGGGCGCCGTGGTCTCCTCGATATTGACGACGTCGCCCAGGTCGACATTCAGGGTGTCGGCCATCATCTCGGCCTTCTGGCGCGCGCGCTCCAGCGCCTGCTTGAGGGCACGGTCGTCGGCCGCGTTGCTGTCCTGCAGGCCGTAGCTGACACCGTCGAGGGAGTCGACGCCAGCGGTGGTCATGGCATCGAGCACCCGTGGCAGCCGGTCGAGGTCGTTCAGCGTCAACGACACCGACCGCTCGATCCGGGTGCGCACCTTCGACGGCGAGTCGCCGTCGCCCCGGCTGCCGGTCTGGACGATGTCCGGGCGCACGCTGAGGGAGCCGGCACGGATCTGCTGGCTGTCGATGCCGGCACTCTCCAGGGTGCGGATCAACTCGCCGGTGCGGCTCTCCAGCCGATCACGCGCGGTCTTGATGGCGTCACTGTCGCCCGAGGACTCTTCTCCCTGAACCTGGGCCGGCGTCAGCTCCCACAACCGCGCATTCAGCGTTGCCTGATCCGGCGCGACATCGATCGTGGCGTTGGCCTGGACATGGAGCTGGTGTGGCGTCTTGTCGGCGAGCGCCGGTGTGGCCAATGCCACGGTCGCCACCATCCCGGCGAGCCCCAGGCCCAGGTGACGGGCCAGGCGACTGCGGCGGGGTGAGGCGTGAGAGTGGGCCGAACGATTGAACAGAGCGTCTCGAGACATGGAACTTCCTCTATCGAAAAACGGATGTCGTGCAAGATGTGGGCGCTGCATAGACGCCTCCGGCGTCATTCGGTTCCCATGCTATGCTCGCCGACACCTTCAGCCCAACTCGCAGAACCGATGATGCGCTCTCTTTCCCCATTGTGGCATGCCGCGATGTCGTGCTTCCGGTGGTGGCCGGCGCTCGCTGTCATCGGCGCGCTGTTGTTGCCGCCGCACGCGCTGGCGGCGAGCGATGCCATCAGCGTCGTGGACGACAGCGGACGTATCGTCGCGCTGGCCCGACCCGCCCAGCGGATCGTGGCGCTGGCGCCGCATCTGGTGGAGATGAGTTACGCCGTGGGTGCCGGCGGCCAACTGGTCGGCGTCATCGAGGGCAGCGACTATCCATCGGCGGCGAGAGAGATCGACCGGGTCGGCAGCTACCGTGGCATTCCCCTCGAAGCGATCGTCGCCAAGCAGCCGGATCTGGTGCTGGCCTGGGGCAGTGGCACCCCGGCATCGCTGGTCGAGCAACTGGACCGGCTGGGCATCCCCGTCTACCGCAGCGAACCGCGGCGCCTCGAACAGATCGCCGGCGATCTGCGCGATATCGGCCGACTGACGGGGAAAGACGCTGCCGGGGAACAGGCCGCCTCGCGGTTCGAGGATGGGCTGAGACGCAGTTCACAGATGCTGTCGCCGGCACCGCGGGTCTTCTACCAGTTGGGGCAGTCGCCATTGACCACGCTTGCCGGCGGACAGATCGTGACTCAGGTCATTCGTCACTGCGGCGGCGTGCCGCTGTTCGAGGAGACCTCGGTGCTGGTGCCGCAGATTGGCTGGGAATCGCTGCTCGAAGCGCAGCCGGAGATCATCCTGGCAGCCGGTGTCGACGACCGCTGGCAAGCGTTCTGGGCCGGCCGTGACGAGCTGCCGGCGGTGCGCAACGACGCGCTGTACACCCTGGACCCGGATACGATCAGCCGCCCCGGGCCGCGCATGATCCAGGCGGTGCGAGAGGTGTGCCGGGCCTTGGGCCGGGACCGCAGCCGATAGTCTCGACGAGCCTTGGAACGACGCCAGCGCGGCAGGCAGGACAAGGCAAGACGGCCATGCCAACGCAGATCGCTTTTCCTAGTAGTCGATGCCGCGGCGCGCCTGCACTCCCGCATCGAAGGCGTGCTTGGTGTCGTGCATGTCGGTGACCGTGTCCGCCATCTCGACCAGCTCGCGATGGGCGTTGCGCCCGGTGACGATGACGCTCTGCTCCGGTGGGCGATTGGCGATGGCGCGCTTGACCGTGTCGATGTCGAGATAGCCGAACTTGAGCATGTAGGTGATCTCGTCGAGTACCACCAGATAGACCTCGGGATCGGCGAGCAGCCGCTCGGCTTCGCGCCAGACCTCGAGGCAGGCGGCGGTATCGCTGTCGCGGTTCTGGGTATCCCAGGTGAAACCCGTCGCCATGACGTGGACCTCGAGATGGGGATCCTCGATCAGCCGCTCGCGCTCGCCGCACTCCCAGAGTCCCTTGATGAACTGGATCACGCCGACACGGTAACCGTAGCCCAGCGCCCGGGTCACCGTGCCCCACGCCGCCGTGGTCTTGCCCTTGCCGTTGCCGGTGAAGACCAGCAGCAGGCCGCGCTGCTCGGTAGCGGCGGCGACCTTCTCGTCGACATGGGATTTGAGCTTCTGCATGGCTTGCTGATGACGCTGCTGACGATCGCTCATGGGCGACTCCGGTGGCTGATGGTCGGGAGGTATGGGCCGTGGCGAACTCAGGGCCTGGGCAGCGGATAGCCCAGGGCATTGGCGATCTGCTCGACATGGTCGCTCACCCAAGTCGAGGAAATGGGGCCCCAGTCATGGATTACGTAGCGGCCGATCTGGTGGCGTTCGCCGCGGGACTGCTCGAACTCGCAGCGGATGTCGAGTTCCGCGAGCGCCGCCAGGGTGTCCTGAGCCGTGCGGCGCGGCATGCCACTGAGCTCGACGATGGTCGGAACGCTGGCGGCGAGGCCGGCATCGATCAGGTGGGCGACGTAGAGGCGGCGATAGAAACTGGTTCGGGTCTTGCTCAACGGCATGCTTGGACTCGTCGTTCGGGGAGTTGTGCCAGATGCTACGCCAACGCTCCCCGTTCGACGACCACCGAACTTGCGGTGGTGACGGCGATCAAGCGGCCATGGCGTCCAGCATCAGCTCGCGGTAGTCGAGCAGCCAGGTGACGAACTGGTCGATTCCTTCCTCGAGGGAGACTCGAGGGGTGTAGTCGATGACCGATCGCAGCTTGCGGGTATCCGCCCAGGTTCGCTCGACGTCACCCGGCTGCATCTGTTTGAAATGTCTAATGGCGTCGATCCCCAGGCGCTTTTCCAGCGTGTCGATGAACTCGAGCAGGGCGACCGGCTTGCCGCGGCCCAGGTTGTAGATTTGGTGGGGCGCGGACCGGTCGACATCGGGGCGCGGTGCATGAGGCAGCAGCCGCACGATGCACTCGACCACGTCGTCGATATAGGTAAAGTCCCTCGCCATGCGACCGTGATTGAAGATCTCGATAGGCTCTCCCCGCAGCAGGCTCGAGGCGAACAGGCAAGGTGCCATGTCTGGACGTCCCCACGGGCCGTAGACCGTGAAGAATCGCATTCCGGTGGCGGGCAGCCGGTGCAGGTCGGCGTAGCTGTAGGCCATCATCTCGTTGGCGCGCTTGGTCGCGGCGTAGATCGACGCGGGCTGGTCCACCGGGTCGGTCTCCCGGAAGGGCAGCGTCTTCTGGCGCCCGTAGACCGAGCTGGAGGAGGCGTAGAGCAGATGTTCGATGTCGTGTCGCTTGCACACGTCGAGCAGGTTGAGAAATCCCGTCAGATTGCTGCGACCGTACTCGTGGGGATGCTCCACGGAGTGGCGTACCCCGGCCTGCGCCGCGAGATTGACGACATGGGTGAAGCGTTCGCGCGCGAACAGCGTCTCCAGCGAGTCGAGATCCGCGATATCCATGCGATGGAAGGGAATGCCCGTCAATCGTTCCCTGCGCGCCTGCTTGAGCGACACGGCGTAGTAGTCGTTGAGATTGTCCAGCGCGACGACGCTGTGGCCCTCGCGAGCGAGGCGGTCGGCGAGGTGAAAGCCGATGAATCCGGCCGCGCCGGTGACGAGAATTTTCATGCTGGTTCCTGTATTGAAAGAATCTTCACCGCTCGGGCCGGTGAGCCGCGACCGGATTCTACCAGTCGCAAGTGGGTCGGGGACTAGATGACAGCGCGGTGACAGGCACGATGTCCAGCTTTCCGCCACGATAGTCGAATACGTGGGCTGCGCCGTCCTGGGCGATCAGCGGGCCCAGGTCGCGCTCTCGACCCACGATCCAGCCGGTTGGAGACCGTTGCCCGAACCGGCAGAGATCCGCGGGATTGCCGGAGAGCGTGATCAGTGGCCTTTCCAGGCGTCCGGCAAACTGGAAGGTGGCCTGATAGTTGTCGCCATTGAAGGCGACGGGGACACCGCTGGCTTCGAGCCTGGCCAACAGCCTGCTCGGCGCGTCGATGTCGTAGTGGCTCCAGAGCGGGGCCAATACCAGTTGAGCCGTGATCAGCGTGGCGACAGCCGTGCCCAGCGCGAGGCCGCGGGTTGCCTGGGCGCTGCTTCGCCAGCGTTGCCGCCATACGATGGCGGCGAAGGCGAGCAGCACCAGTGCGCCGAAAGGCGAAACCATCGCGCCGACGACCTCGGCGCGGCCGAACCCCGCCAGGCCGAGCGCCGCCACGCCCAGCAGCATAATCGCCGCTGCCACAGCCCGGAGGCGAAATGGCTTGTCCAGGGCGACCTGACCCAGGCGGTCCATGACCAGCAGCGCCAGGGCGGGGAGCAGCGGCATCAGATAGTGGATCTGCTTGCCGCTGATCAGCGAGAAGATCAGTAACGGTGCGATCAGCCAGATCCAGGCCAGTCGCTGATGGCGCTGCCGTGGGAGGCGTGGCCACCCGGCGGGCCACAGCGACCATGGGAAGGTCAGCAATGGCAGCCACGGCAGGTACCACCACGCCGGGCGCGCATGGGCCATGGCGTGCTGCAGGCGGTCGACACTCTGACCCCAGAGCAAATCCTTGGCGTAAGCGGCACCGCCCAGCCAGGCGGCGGACAGCGCCCAGGCCAATAGCATCGAGACCCCGAGCACCAAGGCGAGGGCCAGGCGCCGCCGGCCGGGCCCGCCCAGCGGCGAGGCGCGCCAGAGCGGCATCGACAGCAGGATCGGCGCCAGCGTCACGAAGGCCGCCGGCCCCTTGGCCAGCAGCGCCAGGCCCAGCCACAGTCCACTGATGATGGCCTTGCGTGAGGTGAACTGACCCGCTATCAATGGCGAGATGGCGCCCAGCAGGCAGGCACTCAGCAGTACGTCGAACATCAAGGCGCCAGCGTAGAGATTCCACATCAGCATGGCGCCAAGCACCATCGGCGCCAGACGCGCCTGACTACCGGCGTAACCCAGTCGCCGTGCGATTCGATAGAGATGGATCATCGCGATCAGCGAGGCCAGCGGCGAGATCGACTTGGGCCACCAGTCATTGACGCCGAACAGCGTCCAGCCCGACTGGATCAGCCAGAACAGCAGCGGAGGCTTGTCGGCGTAGGCTTCGCCATTCATGAGCGGCAGCCAGAACGAGTGGTTGTGCCACATCTCCCAGGCCACCGAGACGTAACGCGTCTCGTCGATCGGCATCAGTGGCCTGGCCAGCGCGCAGGCCAGCGACATCGCCCACAGCACGAGGATGACGAGGGCGTCTCGATGCCTGGCCTGTAACCGTAGCGTGTACGACAAGGGCGAAAATTTCTGGATGCTGATCACGCGATGACGTCCCGAGGTGGCTTCGAGAGGCCACTGTGGCGCCGCTGGCTTAACGAAACATTATCCGGCAGGCAAAGACGGTCGGCATCCGGCTGGGTAGCCCACCCACGGGAATATCGAGGCGGGATGTGATAAGAAATCGTTAAGCCAGGTGTGCCTCAATGGACGGGAAGAGTGAGATCCTTCGGATCTCCGCGGGTAAACCAAGACGGAAACCGCAATGCGCGTATTGTTGGTGGAAGATGATCCATTGCTGGGTGACGGCATCCGCACTGCCCTGATCCGAGAGGGTTACGTCGTCGATTGGCTGCTGAAAGGTCGCGACGCACTGGAAGCGGTGCGCGTCGAACCGTTCTCGCTGGTCATTCTCGACCTGGGGCTGCCGGATATCGATGGGTTGATGGTATTGAAGGAGATGCGTCGGCAGCATTCGATCCCGGTCCTGATCCTGACCGCGCGCGATGCCGTCGAGCAGCGCATCCAGGGGCTGGATGCGGGGGCCGACGACTACGTCCTCAAGCCGTTCGATCTGCAGGAGCTGCTGGCGCGGATGCGGGTCGTGACCCGTCGCGCCGAGGGGCGTTCGACCCAACTGCTCTCGATTGGACAGTTGACGATCGATGAGTCGCAGCATGTGGTCAGTTGGCGAGGCGACACGATCACCCTCGGGCGTCGTGAGTTCGCGCTGCTGCTGGAACTGGCCCGGAACAGCGACAAGGTGATGTCCCGGCCCAAGCTGGAGAGCCTGCTCTATGGCTGGGGCGAGGAGGTCGGCTCCAACGCGCTCGAAGTCCATGTCCATCACTTGCGGCGCAAGCTCGACAAGCACCTGATCACCACCGTCAGAGGGATCGGTTATCGCCTGGATAGCCGCGTGGCATGACATCGATTCGCCGCTATCTCAATTTCACCCTCGCGGGTGTGCTGCTTCTGGTCATGGCCCTGGCCGTGACCGCCGCCTACCTGATCACCCGTCATGAGATGGAAGAGATCTTCGACGCCCAGTTGAGCCTGCAGGCGCGCGTGGTGTCGGGGCTCGTCGATACCGACACCACGCCGCAAGCCTATGCCGCCATCGCGGAGCAGCTCTCTCAGCCAGGCCATTTCGCCCACTGGTATGGCCAGGCCGAGGCGGAGCTCTCTCCGGATACCGACCCGAAGCTCTACGATCACGAGGAGCGGATGCTGTCAGTGGGCTTCTGGGACGACGAGCTTCACCCCATCCTGCTGGGTTCCCGCTGGGGCGAAAATGACGAGGGATTCCCGCCCCCGCGAAAGACCGGACATCGCTGGGTCAGCTACGAGGGTCACCGGTGGCGAGTCTTCAGCATGCCGGTGGATGGTGGTCGCTGGATCAGCGTCGGTTTGAGAGAGTCTTTTCAGGACGAGCTCTCCAACAAGGTCGCGCTGGGCAATTTCGTGCCGTTACTGCTGGCATTGCCTGTTCTGATCTGGCTGATCGCGCGGCTGATCCGACGTGGTCTGGGGCCCATCGATCTTCTGTCGCGCCAGGTCAGATCACGGGACGAAAAAGACCTCAGCCCGATCCGGGTGGCGGTACCGAGGGAGTTGCAGACCCTGCGTGGCGCGCTCAACGACTTCATCGATCGACTCGGGCAGACGCTGGAGCGCGAACGCCGCTTCACCGCCGACGCCGCCCACGAGCTGCGCACGCCACTGGCCGCGATGAAGATTCATCTGGACAACGCCCGCTTCGGTGAGCCCAGTGCGCTGGACAAGGCCTACAACGGCATCGAGCGGTTGCAGCGGGTGGTCGAACAGCTGCTGCTGCTGGCCCGGCTCGATATCGACCAGCCGCGACCGGCTCCCGAACCGGTCGCGTTACCGGCGCTGGTCATGGATCTGGCTGCCGATCTATGGCCGCTGGCCGAGTCGCAGCAGCAGGCGCTGGAGATCGTCGAGGGCAAGCCCGTCACCGTGAAGGGCAATGCCACCGAGCTGGGGATCCTGATCCGCAACCTGATGGACAACGCGCTGCGTTACACCCCGCCGGGCGGACGGGTCGTCGTGGCGATGGGAATGGACGGCCAGCGGCCATGGCTGAGCATCGAAGACTCCGGGCCGGGCATTCCCGAATCGATGCTGGAGGCCGTGACTCAACGCTTCCAGCGGGCCTCCGACCAGCGCATCAGCGGCAGCGGTCTGGGGCTGTCGATCGCCGTCGAGATCGCCGAGCGCCAGCGGTTGAGCCTGTCTCTCGCCAACCGCGACGACGGCGGACTGAGGGTGCGGCTCGACTGGCTGGACACCGTGGCCTGAGTCCCCGCTTCGAGCCACGGGTCTGGCCCCGGTTTCAGGGCGCCAGATTCAACGTCACGAAAGGTGCCCGGAACCCCAGCGGAGCCCTCCCTGGGGCGAGAACCCGCTGTCGTCAGACCCTGGGCGCGCTGCCGGTGTGATCCGGCAGCGTGGTGGGCGCCACGAACAAGGGTGCTGCGTTGGCGTCGCCCTGGCACCGATCGACCGCGGTTGCCGGGATGAGCCACCAGTCGTCGCCGTTCTGAATGCCCAGGTCATGAATCTGGTCCGGGTCGATGCAGTCGTAATCCTCGGCCTGGCGCTGCATCGCGAACATCCAGCGGCTTCGATCCTGCTGCAGCCAGGCGAACGCCCGCCGGAACTGGGCGCTGGCGGGGGTGCGGTCGCCGAACTGGATGCTGGGCTGGCGGGACTGGAGCAGGAATTCCTCGTCGAAGTCCGGCATGGCCAGCCAGGCGTCGGCGCCAGTGATCGACCGCACCTGCGCCATCATGTCACGCGGCGAGCGCGCATGATCCTGCAGCGCATAGCCCCAGGTCGACCAGCTCACCCAGAACACCACCAGCCAACTGGCCAGTGCCCAGAGACCGCGGCGAGGCCGCAGGATGACTAGCAGCCCCACGGCGATGGCGCCGATCACGATCCACCAGGCCCACGGGGAGACGGCGTGACGCTCGGCGACCTTGGTCAGCGCGGGCAGACCGGCAGCGCCGAGAATGCCCGCGGCCAGCAGCAGCCCGCCCAGCAGTGCCAGCAGGCCGAAACCCAGCCACTGCAGGCGCTTTCGAGTGACGAGCCCCGGCAGCAGCGGGGCCAGCGCCAATACCAGCAACGGCAAGGTCGGCAGCATGTAGACGCCGCGCTTGCCGGGCGAGAGGGAAAAGAAGGTCACGATCAGTATCACCGAACTGAGCGGCAGCAGGATTCGCGGGTCGGAGCGGCGCAGCCGACGCCACCAGGCGGGGAGTGCCCACGGAAAGGCCAGGACCAGTGGCATCCATGCCCAGGGCAGCACGCTGACCAGGTAGTAATACCAGGGTTCGAGGTGGGTCCAGGAGTCGGCATACCGCTGGCCGGTCTGCTTGAACAGGATGTTGTCTCGGTAGGCTGCCAGCGAGGGATCGTCTCCCCAGGTCGCCATCACGACCATCGGCACGGCCCAGGCCGCGATGCAGGCCACCATCACGGCCACCCCCTGGAGGGCAGCCCTGAGCGTGATGGGGGCGATTCGTCCCCGAGCGCGCCTGGAGTAGGCCAGCCATAGCCAGGCCGGAAGCAGCGTCAGAGGCAGGATGCCGACACCTTTGGTGATGATGCCCAGCCCCATCGCTGCCCAGCCCACCAGCCACCAGCGCCGGGCAGGTCCCAGCAGGGCGTGGCGGAGCAAGCCATAGGTGGCGAGCGTGGTACAGAAGGTCAGCATCATGTCGATCTGCGCGGTCTTGGCCTGCAGCACGAACTGGAACGCGCTCAGCAGCGCCAGCCCCGACATCAGCGCGATGCGGCGGCCGTACAGGCGGCGACACAGATCGACCGTCAGCAACAGGGTGCCGATACCCGCGAGCGTAGTGGGGATCAAGAATCCCCAGCGCACCGAACCGGTCAGCCAGATACTCAGCGCCGACGCCCACATGAACACCGGCGGCTTGTCAGGATAGAGTTCGCCACCGCGGTGGGGAAACCAGAACTGGCCGGTGCGCAACATCTCCAGCGCGTTGAGGGCAAAACGCGGTTCGTCGGCCGGCCAGGGGTCCCGCAGGCCGATACCGATGCCCAGCAGCACGGTGGTGAACAGCAGCAACAGCAGCCAGGCGCGCCGATAGTGGGCCTGTGAGGGATCGGACAGGAAGCGCCGCATGAGCGAGATCTCGTTCAGGAATTCGAGGAGGTTTCCGGGACGCTAGCCTGGTGCTTCTCCCGCCGGATCAGCATCAGATTGCGAACGTAGATGACCAGACCGGCACCCTGACCGGCGATGAATACCGGGTCGCGACGGTAGATCGCGTAGGCCAGCAGGGTGGCACCCCCACCAATGCTGAAGAACCAGAAGGCGACGGGAATGATGCTGCGCCTGGCGCGCTCGCTGGCGAGCCACTGAATGATGAAACGGGCCGAAAACAGGGTCTGGCCGATAAAGCCGATGATCACCCATATCCACTCTTGGCTCATGATGTCGCCTCCGCGCCGTCGGGGCGCCGGTGATCGGCCGTGTCACCCGGTGCCGTCATCGCGCCCGTCAGCTCGAGGCATGCCGCGGGCAGCCGGCTACGGCGGCGCAACCACATGACGCCGACCATATCCACCAGCCCGACCCACAGGCGATTGTTGAGCCCGTAGTGTGACGTCCCGGTCCCCCGCGGGCGGTGGTTGACCGGAACGGAGACGCACTGGCCGCCCTGGGCGCGGATCAGCGCCGGCAGGAAGCGGTGCATGTGGTCAAAGTAGGGGAGTGCCATGAAGGCTTCGCGGTGCACCACCTTCAATCCGCAACCGGTATCCGGCGTGGCGTCGTTCAGCAGCGCCGAGCGCACGCGATTGGCCACCCTGGAGGAGAGCCGTTTGATCCAGTCGTCACGGCGATTGGTGCGGTGTCCCGCGACCAGTGCGACATCTCCGCGCCGGGCGCGTTCGAACAGCCTGGGGAGATCGGCCGGATCGTTCTGGCCGTCGCCATCGAGCGTGCCGAGCCAGAGACCCCGCGCGACCCTGGCCGCCTGCCAGACCGAGGTGCTCTGTCCCGCACTCCGGGCGTGACGCATCGGGCGCAGGCGGGGATCCCGCGCGGCCCGTCGTTCCAGCAGATCCCAGGTGTCGTCGGTCGAGGCGTCGTCGACCACGATGACTTCGTGGTCGATATCCGCCAGTGCCCGCTCGATCTCATCGAGCAGGCCTGGCAGATTGCCGGCCTCGTCCTTGGCCGGGATCAGGATCGAGAGCAGGGGAGAGCGAAGGGATGAATGCATGGATGGCAATTTCCTGGCGAGGTGACCGATGGCCTGGGCAATGGATGAAACCCGCCTCTCCGAATGTATGGCCCAGGCGGTTCGGTCTGGCTCGGTTGATCGTGTCGCGGAGCGCGCGAGCGGCGTGCCGCCATGGTCGCGGGCCAGACTTAAAGGAAGCTTAAGCGACAATCGCGACAACGACATTCCTACCATGGAATGTCGTCGGCAGGTGTTGGCCGGTTCCCGAGAATCAGCCGAACAGGTCCTGCTGGGCATGAGGCGCGCGGAAGTGGGTGGTCTCGAGCCCCATGTCCGCCCGTTGACCCATTCCCAACCGCTTGGCCGCGCGGCGGAAGCGCTGGGCGATCATGTCCACGAACAGGCCCTCGCCACGCATGCGATGGCCGAAGCGACTGTCGTTGGCGTGGCCGCCGCGGGACTGGCGGACCAGGCTCATCACCTTGCCCGCACGCTCCGGGTAGTGCTGTTCCAGCCAGGCCTCGAACAGCGGCGACACCTCGCGCGGCAGGCGCAGTAGCGTCCAACTGGCGGTTCGGGCGCCGGCGTCAGCGGCCCGGGCCAGAAGGGTCTCGATCTCGCTATCGTTGATGGCAGGAATGACCGGCGCCACCAGCACGCCGACCGGTATTCCCGCCTGGTGCAGCTCCCGGATGACCTTGATGCGCGCCGCCGGAGAGGCGGTACGCGGCTCCAGGGTGCGCTTCAACTCGTTGTCGAGCGAGGTGAGACTGACGAAGACCCTGACCAGACGCTGGCGCGCCATCTCGGCCAGAAGCTCACGGTCGCGCAGAACGAGCGCGCTCTTGGTCACCAGCGTGACCGGGTGGCGACACGTCAGCAGGAGTTCCAGCAGCGAGCGCGTCGTCCCATGTTGGGCCTCGATCGGCTGGTAGCAGTCGGTGTTGCCGGAGAGATTGATGGGGCGGCAGACGTAACCGGGCTTGCACAGTTCCTCGCGCAGCCGGTCCACCATGCCGGTCTTGGCGATCAGCCGGGTCTCGAAATCGATGCCGGGAGAGAGATCCCAATAGGCGTGGCTGGGCCGGGCGTAGCAATAGATACAGCCGTGCTCGCAGCCGCGATAGGGGTTGAGCGAGCGATCGAACCCCAGATCCGGCGATTGATTCCAGGAGAGCGCCGTGTGGGGTGCCTCGAACTGGACCTGGGTAGCGATTCGCGGCGGCAGCTCCTCCTGCCACCAGCCGTCGTCTTCACGGGTGCTGTGGGTCGGCTGGAAACGGTTGTCGGGGTTGTAGGTCGCGCCGCGGCCTTTCATGGGCCTGGAGGGAGACGTCATGCCAGCGACTCCTGTGGATGCTGTTTATATATACAGTATCACCGGGAGCGAAAAGGGAGAAGCTGTTCAAAGAGGGAAGAGGGAAGAGGGAAGAGGGAAGAGGGAAGCGGGAAGCGGGAAGCGGGAAGCGGCGCCGGGAGCCGGCGCCGCCGCATGCGGAAGGCAGTCAGAAGCTGAGCTTCACGCCACCTTCGAGATAGCGGTCCTGGGTGTTGTAGCCATCCACCAGCTGATAATCCTTGTCGAAGGCGTTTTCCAGCTTGGCCGACAGTTCGACGGTCGGCGTGACCTGCCAGGCGGTACGCAGGTCAACCACGCCGTAGCCGGCCGTGGTGGTATCGCCGTAGGGGAAGGAGAACTGGGTGTCGCGGCGATCGCCCGCGGCGCGCAGGGTGGCGCCGACGGACCAGGCAGCGAGGCTATAGTCGGCATCGACCCGGCCGAACGTCCTGGCGCGGCGCTTGAGTCGGTCGCCGGTATCGCGATCCTCCGGATCCTGGTGAGTCAGGCTGGCGCGCAGGGCGAAACCGTCGCGCTGCCAGCCGCCGCTCAACTCGACGCCCCGGATGCGCGCTTCATCGACGTTGTAGGGAATATAGGTCGTCGGGTCGTAGCTGATCAGGTCGTCGATCCGGCTTTCGAACACGGACACCCGAGCGTCCCAGGGGCCGCGGTCCAGGGCCCAGAAGGCCTCCAGTGTCTTCGAGGTCTCGGCGTCGAGATCGGGGTTGGTGCCGTAGGGTCCGTAGAGGTCGATCAGATTGGGCGCCTTGAAGGCGGTGCCGTAGCTGACGCCGATTCGTTGGAACCGGGTCAGGTGATAGGCATAGCCGAGATTACCGGTCGTCTCGTCGCCGAACCGCGAATCATCGTCGTAGCGCAGTGAGCCCGACACCTCGTGGGGACCATGTTGACGCTGGACCATGGCGTAGAGGCCGTAGTTCTCGCGGCTATCCTTTTGATATCGCGAACCATAGGCGTAATCGTCGTAATCGAGACGCTCCTCGCGATAGTCGACCCCGAGCACGTCGACGCCATTTTGCCGCGTGAAGCGGTGCTGCAATCCCAGCTCGTTGCGGTGTGACTCGGTGCGGCTGTTGCGCTCGCCGGCATAGCGCTCCTCCCGCTGCTCGTCGAAATGACCGGCGGTGAGAATCATGTCCCAGTCGGTATCGAGCGCAACGTCGAGCTGACCGCCGAAGGTCTGCAGGTAACCCTTGGTCCGGCAGTCCTGGGACGCGCCCAGGGCGCTGGCGGGGTAACAGTCGTCATAATCGGTGTCGAAATTCTGGCGCAGGGCATTGAAGCTGAAGTCGACCCGATCGCTGAAACGGTGAGAGAGGCCCAATTGACCACCGCTGCGTTCGAAGCCATCCCGCTCGCCGCTGGTGTCGGCCTCGGTGGCGTTGAAGCCGTCGCCGTCGCGGCGAAACAGGGTGGCGTTAAGGCGGGTGTCGTCGTCTCCCGTGGAGACGAACAGATTCTGCTTGTTGGTGCTGTTCTCCCCGACTCTCAGGTTCAGCGCGCCTCGAGTGCCATCGCCGCCGCGCCGGGTGAATATCTGGATCACGCCGCCGATGGCATCGGCGCCATAGGCCGCCGCTCGTGGGCCGCGGACGATTTCGATGCGGTCGATCGCTTCCGGCGGCAGGAACTCAAGGCTGGCGCCGCCACTCGTCGCCGAGTTGATCCGAACGCCATCGACCAGCACGACGCTATGATCGGATTCGCTGCCGCGCATGAACAGGCTGGTGAGACTGCCCGGCGCGCCGGTCTGGGCGATCTCGATGCCGGCGCGGCCCTGCAGCAGTTCGACCACGCTGTCGGCCTGGCTGCGCTCGATCTCGGCGCGATCGATGATGGTGGTGCTGGCCAGCACGTCGGCCTGCGATTGCGGCAGGCGATTGGCGGTGACCTGGACGTCGTCGAGCTGCTGCTGTCGGGCCGAGACCTGCTGGGCATGGGCCGGCAGCGTGGCCATGGCTACCGTGAGCGCGAGGCTCGAGGTAACCGCGCTTTTCTTGTAACGCATGTGATGTGATCCCCAACTGCGTGGCGCCATCGACTACCGCCGCTGCTGGGGCGAGGCCGATGGTGCTGAATCCTGACGAGAACGCAATGGGAGGACGGACGTGACGAAGCCCGCCCCGGGCGTCAGTGCACTCGGGCAGGTGGGGTCGTCACTGGATGAGCCCTCCGCATCAACCAGTGAAGAGAAACGCGCCGGTCTCCGGACTCTCGCGGGGTGACCCTCGGGTCACCCGATACACACGCCTTCCCATGACCCCGGACGTTCCCTTGACACGAACGCTTTCGAATCGATATCCGGTGGATCACAGTGGCTGGATGGCTCGATGGCGCATCCCGGTGGTATCCAGGGAAATGCAACATTCCCAACGCGATTACCGTTGCGGGGGCAGTGCGGGGTTCTCACCCGCTTCCCGTGCACACGTCTCTCGACGGGGCGGATTGTCGCAGCTTCCTTCCCACAAGTGAATTCAGGATCGGCAGGGATGGCCGATGGCATTCCTGCGCGGGGCGGCGCTCGCGGCGCCGCGACCCGGGGCGAGTCGTCACGGCGTCGGCGAGTTCGATTCCTGAAGCACCAGCTCCACGCGGCGATTGCTGGCGCGACCGGTGGGGGTGTGGTTGCTGGCCAGGGGGTGGGTCGAGGCGTAGCCGATCGCCCGTAGCCGGTCGCCGTCGATACCGGCCAACCGCAGTACGCGCACCACCGCCGAGGCTCGCGCCGCCGAGAGCTCCCAGTTGGAGGGGAAGCGCGGGGTCGAGATCGGGACGCTGTCGGTATGGCCTTCGACCGAGATGGTGCCGTTGAAAGCCTGCAGTGTCGGAATCAGCCGTTCGACCAGTTGTCGGCCGCTGTCGCTGAGCCCCACGGCGCTGCTGTCGAAGAGCAGGTGATCCTGGATCCGCAGGTTGAATCCGTGGGGAATGGCGGTGACCTCGACGCCGTCGATCTGCGGCAGTGCAGGCACGGGTGCGACGTCGGGCAGGTCGAACAGCGGCACGCTGAACACCATCGGCGCCTCGGCCACCCTTTCTTCTGGGACCGCGACCGGGCCGGGCGAGTAGAAGCCGACATCACTTGCCAGCGGTGCCGGGGCGAGCTGTCGCGGCGGGCGATAGAACTCGCCGACTGTCGCGGCGGGGAGAGGCACCGGGGGGCGAACCGCCGGCACGTGCAGCGGCAGGGCAGTGACCGCGGGCGTCTCGAGGTCGCGATCGACCAGTTGGCCGCCGTAGAGCGCCAGCATCAGCACGAAGAAGGTGATCAGCAGCATGAGCATGTCGAGATAGCTCATCAGCCAGGAGTCGCTCTCGCTGCTGCGGCCGGCGTCGTCGAAGGGGCCGTCGTCGAACAGCAGGTCGGAGAAGGGGCCGCCGGGGGAGATCGCGGCCAGGCTCATGCGGATTCGGCCGCGGCGTCGGCGGGCTGTGGGCGTCGCGCGTCGCGCATCTCGTCGCGATGTTCGGCACGGTAGGTGTTCAGCGCCTCCTCGATGAACGCCGGCAGACGACGCTTGCTGACCATCATGATCCCCTCGAGAAGCAGCGCCATGGCCATCAGCCGGGCCTCGGTGCGGCGTTCGAGCTTGACCGCGATCGGCTTGAACAACAGGTTGGCCAGCAGAATGCCGTAGAAGGTCGACATCAGTGCCACCGCCAGACGCGGGCCGATCACCGCCAGGTCGCCGGCCTGGATCACCTCGAGCATGTTGATCAGTCCGACCAGCGTGCCCAGCATCCCGAATGCCGGCGCATAGACCGCCATGGTGCGCAGGATCTGCGCCTCGGTGCGCTCCTTGGCCTTCACCCGCACCATGCGCCAGCGCAGCATTTCACGGATCTCCTCCTCCCGGGTGTTGGCGATCACCATCTGTATGCCGGTCCGCAGGAAGGGGTTGGTGGTGCTCTCCAGTGCACCTTCGATGGCGCGGATATTGCCACGGCTCCAGTGGCGCGACATTTCGATCAACTGCTCGAGGTCGCTCTCCAGCTCGCTGGCCTGGGGCTCACGTCGGAACACGACGGCGATCTGGCGGCACAGCCGCTGCATCTCCCGAAGCGGGTAGCTGATGAAGCTGGCCGCCAGCGTGCCGGTGAGCACGATCGCGAGCCCCGGCAGGTTGAAGAAACTGCTCGGGGCCTGAGCGGTGAATAGCACGACGGTCGCCAGCAGCAGTGCGCTGGCGATGATGCCGATGAGCGTGGATGGGTTCATGAACGGCTCGCGACCTGGAAAACGGGCATGGTGCCCATCTTATGCCCGGGAAGGCGCCGTCAAAGGTTCTAATTGGCGGGTGTATCAGGCGCTTTTTGTCTCCGACGCGCGGGCGGCGGCCTCTCCCGCGTGGACGACGAAACGCGTGGGATCATCGCTGATCACGCCATCGACGCCCCAGTCCCAGAGCTTTTCGAAGGTGACCGGGTCGTTGGCGGTGTAGCAGAACAGCTTGATCTCCTCGTCGGCGATCTCCTGGGCCCGCTTGATCTTCAGCTTGCGCCAGTCCAGGTGCAGGCTGTAGGCGGAGAGCCGCTCGGTCTCCAGCCACCAGCGCTTGGGAGCCTTGTCGTCGAGCACGCCGAGGCGCAGCCGGTCGGGATCGGACTCCAGTGCCCGTGCCGCCGTGAGGGCGTGACGATCGAACGAGGAGACGATCAGTTTCTCCGCCGGCAGCGCTTCCAGCGTCGGCGGCAGGGCGGCCTGCACGAGCTCGATGGCGTTGCGGCCGCGACAGACCTTGAGTTCCAGATTGAGACCCAGGCCGAGTCGCGTGATCAATGCCAGCATCGCTTCCAGGGTCGCCATGGCCTCGCCCCGATACTGCGCGCCGAACCAGCTGCCGGCATCCAGCTTGGCGGCGCTCTCGGCATCCAGCTTCACCAGCTTGCCGCGGCCATCGGAACAGCGCTTGATCCCCGCGTCGTGCCAGATCACGGGGGTGCCGTCGCCAAGCAGCTGGACGTCCAGCTCGACCCACTCGCAACCGGCGTCGTACGCCGCCTGCACGGCCGCCAGGGTATTTTCGGGGGCGCGTGCGGACAGGCCGCGATGCGCGATGTAACGGGGGGCGTCGCTGGCTGGCGCGGTCACACTCTGAGTCATTGCGTCGGGGTCTCCGGCGACTACCGTCTGCGGCACTCGCCAACAATCCATGTTCCAGTGATAGAGAGTTCCCCTGTCGCGGCGCTGGCGCACCGAGGCGCTGCGGATCACACCGGGGAAATGCAGGCGCGGCCATGGGGCGCCGTGCCAAGGGTTGACCTTCGGCTACGCGGGGGCCGTCGTCAAGCTGAACCGTCGGATGAGCACCGCAAACGTTCAAGCGTAGCGGTGCCGGGGCGTCAGGCGGGAAAAATAGCGCACCAAGATGACGATTGCGTGATCCCGCCATCGATTTTCATATGAGAATGTTTATCGTTAGTTGTTGCGTTTGCATATTGTTTGCAATAATGCGCCGCCAGTCTCTCCCGGCCAGTCGGCGCGGGGCGAGGCGAGGCGAGGTTGAAAAATAACGACGAGAAAATCGGCGAGAGGCGGATCATGCGGATGAACGGCGAGAGGGTATTACTGGGAACGTTGCTGATATCGGCGGGGTGGGGCGCGGCGGCGCAAGTCTTGGCGGCCGATGCCGCCTCCACCACGGCGGACGTCTCGAACGAAACGATGGTCATCACGGCGACGCGCTCCGGTGCCGAGCGACAGAGCTCGACGCAGGTGATTCGCGTGATCACGCGCGAGGAGCTCGAGCAGCAGCAGCGGATTACCTCTGACTCGTCGGAGATGCTCAGCAACCTGCTGCCGGACTATTCGCCCCCGCGCCAGAAGATGAGCGGCAGTGGCGAGACGCTGCGCGGGCGGGCGCCGCTGGTCATGATCGATGGCATCCCACAGTCCAACCCGTTGCGCCCCACCGGACGCGAGCTGCACACCATCGACTTCTCGATGATCGACCATATCGAGGTCATCAAGGGGGCGAACGCCACCAATGGCCTGGGTGCGGCCGGTGGCGTCATCAACCTGATCACCAAGCGTCCCGAGCCGGGCGCGTTCAATCAGCACTTCGAGGCCGAGGTGACTACGCCGACGTCGGAGCTGAACGGGGATACCACCAGCTATCGCACCAATTACGGCGTCAGTGGCAACAAGGACAACCTCGACTACCTCTTCTCGCTGAGCTATGAGGACCAGGGGCTCTACGTGGATGGGGACGGCGATCCCATCGGCGTCGACAATACCCAGGGCGATCTGATGGATTCCGACGCCTACGACGTGTTCGGCAAGGTCGCCTACTGGTTCGACGATGACCGGCGGCTGCAGTTGAGCGTCAATCACTATCGCCTCGAGGGGCAGAACCACTACGTCAGCGTCGCGGGCGATCGTGAAGCAGGGGTGCCCACCACTTCGGAGCGTGGTGACCCCGAGGGCCACAGCCAGTACAACAGGGTCTGGACCACGGGCGTCACCTGGGACGACTACGATCTGGCGGGAATGCACCTGAACGTGCTGGGCTTCTACCAGGATTACGAGTCGCTGTTCGGTGCCACCGATTCGGGGTCGTTCCAGGATCCTGCCATCGCGCCGGTGGGCACGCTCTACGACCAGACGATGGCGGAGACGCAGAAATACGGGCTCAAGACGTCGCTGACCAAGGATGGCCCCTGGGACGACCGCATCAAGCTCACGCTCGGTCTGGATCTCATGCGTGACGACACCGAGCAGTATCTGTGGGGCACGGGTCGCACCTATGTGCCCAAGGTGAAATACACCGATCTGTCGCCATTCATGCAGGTGGATTTCAGCCCCATCGAGTCGCTGACGCTCTCGGCCGGTGCGCGCTACGAGTATGCCAAGCTCGATATCGACGGCTACCGAACCGTTGCCGCGAACAACGGTGTCGAGGTCGAGGGCGGTTCGCCCGACTTCGAGGAGACGCTCTACAACGCCGGTGTGGTATGGCGCCCGATTCAGCACTGGAGCCTGTTCGCCAACTATTCCGAAGGCTTCGTGATCCCCGACGTGGGCCGCGTGCTGCGTGGCATCAGCACGCCCGGGCAGTCGGTCGACAATTTCTCGAACCTGCGGCCCATCGTGACCGACAACGTGGAGACCGGCGTGCGCTACGACGACGGGCGACTGAACGCCGAGTTGAGCTACTACGTCTCCTCTTCCGACTTCGGGTCGCGTATCGCGACGCAGGGCGACGCCTTCGTCATGCAGCGCGAAGAGACGAAGATCGACGGCATCGAGGCTTCGGTGGGCTACCAGTTCAACGAGGCGCACTCCGGCAAGTTGGCGTACTCCCACATGCGGGGCCGCTATGACAGCGACAACAATGGCACGCTGGATGCCAAGCTGGATGGCCTGAATGTCTCTCCCGATCGTCTCGTCGCCAGCTGGTCTGCGCAATGGTCGCCGCTGTGGACGACCTTCGTGCAGGTCAACCACGCCTTCGACAAGGATTTCGACGACAGCGACAACGGCTGGGATCGCGACTTCGATGGCTACACCCTGGTCGATGCTGCCGTCGGTTACCAGTTGCCGGTGGGCGAACTGAACGTCGGCATCGCCAACCTGTTCGACAAGCAGTACATCACCTACTACTCCCAGAGCGCGCTCGATAGCCCCAATGCCGACTACATGAACGATCGCTATTTCGCGGGGCGCGGACGGACGCTGTCCGTGGGCTACAGTGTCGACTTCTAATCAATGGCGCGGCAAGCGACCTGGTCCTGGGGATCGGTGGCAGGCAAGGGCCCGATGACGCGGCGCGAGTTATTGGTCATGGCACTGGCCCTGGGGGTGGCGCCCGGTGTGGCATTCGCCGCAGGCGGCAAGCGCGACGCGTCCGCGCCACGCATCGTGACGCTATTTCAGGGCGCTACGGATACGGCGGTCGCGCTGGGGGTGACACCGGTCGGGGTCGTTGAATCTTGGCTCGACAAGCCGATCTATCCTTACCTGCGCTCGGCGCTGTCGGGGGCCACCCTGGTTGGCCTCGAGACCCAGCCGAGTCTCGAGGACATCGCGCTGCTCGGGCCCGACCTGATCGTGGCGTCGCGCTTTCGTCACCAGCGCATCGAACCGCTGCTCTCCCAATTGGCGCCGGTGGTGATGTTCGATGAAATCTACCGCTATCGGGAGACGCTGACGGTGATGGGGGAGGCACTGTCCAGGCAGGCGAACGCGGCGGCGTTGTCGGCCCGACTCACGCGGCGGCTGTCGCGGTTGCGTCGGCGCCTGCGCGAGCATTTCGGGGCGCGCTGGCCGGTGACGGTGTCCCTGCTCGACATCCGTGCCAATGAGGTGCGCAGCTATCTCGCCGAGAGCTTCGGCGGATCGGTTCTGGCCGCATTGGGTTTTCGCTGGAACGATGTGCAGCGTGATCTTTCCGGCGTCTCGCTCAAGCTGAGCGGCGTCGAGGGCCTGCCGGCGCTGGACGCCGACGTGTTCTTCGTCATGCGTCACGGTCGCGGTGCCGCCGTGGCGGACCACTACCGACGATTGAGGGCCCACCTGCTATGGCAGCGGATGGCCGCGCCGAGTCAGGGCGAAGTCTGGGAAATCGATGCCATCGACTGGAGCCTTTCCGGAGGCATCCTGGGGGTTTTCGCGATGCTCGATGACATCGACGCCTGGTTGACGGACGCTGAGCGGCGGGGGCGGACATGAGTGGCGATGCCGGTCTGGAATCGACGCCCGCACGTTCCTGGGTCACGCCGGGTCTACTCGTACTGTCGCTCGTGCTGGTGATGTCGGTCAGCCTGATGGCCGGGCCGCAGTGGTTTGGCTTCGGCAAGCTCTGGCACGCGCTCTGGTCGCCGTCGCCGACCAATGTCGATGATCTGCTGATTCGTACCACACGGCTGCCGCGGACGCTGCTGGCCGCGGTGGTCGGGGCCAGCCTCGGGGTGGCGGGTGGCATCATGCAGACGTTGACACGCAACCCCCTGGCCGCACCCGGCCTGCTGGGGGTCAACGCCGGCGCGCTGTTCGCCGTCGTCGCCCTTGCCACGATGGGAGGTGGCTTGCCGGCAGCGGTGGCTAACCTGGGAGCGTTTGTCGGTGCGGCGCTGGCGGTCGCGCTGGTATGGAGCCTTGCCATGCGCCGAGGTCCAACCGCCGGGCCGCTGCGGCTGCTGCTGGCCGGCGCGGCATTGACAGCGCTGTTCCATGCCTTCAGTCAGGCGCTTCTGGTGGTCGATCAGCAGGGCCTGGATTCGGTTCTATTCTGGCTTGCCGGCTCGGTCGCCGGCCGGCCGCTCACGGACACCTGGCCGATGCTGATACTGGCGCTGGTGGCGCTACTGGCTTGCGTGCCCTGGCTAAGCCAATGGAACGTGCTGGCGGCCGGGGAGGCCGTCGCCGTGGGCGCCGGGGTGTCCGTGAGGCGTCTGCAGTTGGCATCGATCACGCTGATCGTGCTGCTGGCGGGGGCTTCGGTCAGCATGGCGGGCAATATTGCCTTCGTCGGTCTGATCGTGCCTCACATCGCGCGGCGTCTGGCGACGCCGGATCATCGCCATTGGCTTCCGCTGGCCGCATTGATCGGCGCCGTCCTGCTGCTGTGTGCCGATATCGCCGCGCGGACGTTGATCCCGCCCGGTGAGGTACCGCTGGGTGTGATGACCGCGTTGGTCGGTGCCCCGTTTTTCATGCTGCTGGTAAGACGGCAGGGCGTTCGCCATGGCTGAGATCCAGGCGCTGAGGCTGGGCCGATTCTCGCGAGCTATCGTATGGCGTCCATGGTGGCGCGTGGTGATGGCCTGGGGAGTGGTGGGTGTGGCGCTGGCGGGCTGCCTGTCGCTGGGCAAGATACCGTTGACGCCGCCTGAGTTGCTGGCCGCGCTGTCGGCGCCGCTCAGCGACACGGGACTGATCGTCTGGCAACTGCGTTTGCCGCGGACCCTGCTGGCGGCGCTGGTGGGCGGGGCGCTGGCGCTTTCCGGCTGGCTGTTGCAGCAGGTCATGCGCAACCCTTTGGCATCGCCGGATACCCTGGGCGTGACCAGCGGTGCCAGCGCCGCCGCCGTGGCTTATTTCTCGCTATTGGCCGCCGACCTGGGCCATGCCTGGCTTCCGTTGGCGGCGGCCGGGGGCGCCTTGATGGCGGTCGGCATCGTGTACTGGCTGGCCTGGCAGCAGGGTGTGACGCCGTTACGGCTGGTGCTGATGGGAATCGGGCTCTCCGCACTGCTGACCGCGGCCACCACGTTTCTGCTGGTCTCCAGTCCGTTTTCGACCACGCTGTCGGCCTACGTGTGGCTGACCGGGAGCGTATACGGCGGCAACTGGTCCGAGGTCGAGCGCCTCTCGATCGGTCTCGCCCTGGCGCTCGTCGCGATGGCACCGCTGGTACGGTACGCGTTGCTGGCGGCGGTCGACGACGCCCTGGCGGTCGGCATCGGGGTACGCGTGCAGCGGATGCGGGGTGCGCTCACGCTGCTGGCGGCGGTACTTGCCGGCCTGGCCGTGGCCTGGGGCGGGGCGATCGCGTTCGTGGGTCTCATTGCCCCGCACCTTGCCAGACGTCTGGTGCCCGTGCCGGGCGCGGCGCAGATCGTGATGGCGATCGCCGCTGGCGCGATCGTGGTCATGCTGGCGGACCTGGTGGGGCGGACGCTATTTCTGCCGCTGGATCTGCCGGCGGGGATTTTCGTGGCGGCCATTGGCGCGCCATTCTTTCTGATGTTGCTGATCCGACAGGTGCGTTGATCCATGGCGATGCTCTCCGCGAACGATCTCACGCTGGGCTACCAGCGTCAGGCCATTCTGCGTCATCTCTCGCTGGAACTGCCTGAGAGCAAGATATCGGTGCTGGTGGGCAGCAATGGCTGCGGCAAGAGCACGTTGCTGAAAGCTCTGGCCCGACTGTTGACGCCTTGGCAGGGCGGTGTCGCGCTGGATGGCAAGAATATTCATCGCCAGCCCACCCGGATCGTGGCACGGACGCTATCGCTGCTGCCGCAGCACCCGGTGGCCCCGGAAGGGATCACGGTCCGCCAACTGGTGAGTCTGGGACGCCATCCGCACCAGAGCTGGCGCGCCCAATGGTCCGAAGAGGATGAGCGGCAGGTGGAGCGAGCGCTGTCACGCACCGACCTGCTTGGGGATGCCAACCGCAGTGTGGAGACGCTCTCCGGGGGGCAGCGCCAGCGTGCCTGGATCGCCATGGCGGTGGCCCAGGATACGCCCCTGATGCTGCTCGACGAGCCGACCTCCTTTCTCGACCTCGCCCATCAGATGGAGGTACTGGAGTTGCTCGCCAGCCTCAACCGCGAGTCGGGCAAGACGATCGTCATGGTGCTGCACGATCTCAACCTGGCTTGCCGCTACGCCGATCATATCGTCGCCCTGCGCGACGGCGCGATCCTGGCTCAGGGGACGCCTCGGGAGGTCATCACGCGGGAGCGGGTCAAGGCGATCTTCCAGCTCGATTGCCAAGTGATCGACGATCCCTATTTCCATACGCCGCTGTGCATTCCGTTCGCCAGGCAGAAGGCATGAACGACGCGCCCCGTACCCACGGTTTCGACCCCGCGCACTGGCGCTATCTGTCGGATACGCTGCGCTTGAAGCCGGCCGAACGGGCGGACACGCGCTCGATGAACGTCGCCGATTTCCTCGATGCCAGGCGCTGTCGCGAACTGCTCGACCACCTGGGCCCGACGATCGGCTCCCCCGAACGGCGCACGACGGCATCGTTGCTGTCGAAACGCCTGGGCTTCCTGCTTACCGGTGCGCCGCTGTACGCCCTGTCGATCTGCGATCGTGGGCTCGATCTCTCCGCCGCCAATTGCGTCATCGAGTATGCGCACGACCAGGGCGTGTGGACGTCGTCGTTACCGCTGTGGACGCTGGAGAGCGAGGCGCTGGCGGCCTCGCGACGCCACAGTGCCCGCCGGGAGATCCTGCACACGCTGTTTGCGCAGACGATCGCCCCGCTATGGCGCACGCTTCGCGAAGCGGGGGGCGTGCCGGAGCGTATCCTGTGGGAGAACCTGGCGGTCAGGATCTATTCGCTCTACGAACGCCGCCTGAGCGACGTCGGGAATGCCAGGGCGAGAGAGCGCCGCGAGGCGGATTACGATTTTCTGCTCACCGCCGAGCCGTCGCTTTTCGGACTCGATTTCAATCCCCTGGCGCGATTCTTCCACGCCCATACCGCTATGAGCGATGGCGACGAGGTTCGCTTCCGCCGGACCTGCTGTCTCTATTTCAAGGCCACCTGTCCACGGGAATACTGTCGGGCCTGCCCGCTGATCAAGCCGTGAAAGCCTGGATGAACGCCGATGCGGATCTCGGCTGGCGTCGCGGCGGGCCCGCTGGGGGAGAGTATGCTAGGCTGCGCGGCTTACTACACCGGCCCGGAGCCGCCGGCGGCGCGCCACAAGGCAACCAGTCAGGAGAAGCATGATGAAGGTCGTTCACGTCAAGAATCCCGAGACCCGCGAGGCCTGTCTCGCCAAACTCTGTGCCAGCGTCTACGGCCAGGAGGCGGGTCTGGCACCGCTGGTGATCTTCGCCGGTACCCAGAGCGTGCTGTTCGAGCAGGAGGCGGCGCGACTGTTTGCGTTGACCGAGGATGACGGCAGCGTGCTGTGTCTGGCCCTGATCTCGTCCGATGTGGACGGCGGGACCATGGAGGTGGACATGCTGTCGACGCCGGAGGGCAAGGGCGACACCCGACACAGCCGCCATCTGGTCAAGACCCTGGCGGAGAAGGCCCCGTTACGCGTGACGGCCGCCGACGAGGCGGGCGAGGCGTTCTTCCGACGCTGCGGCATCGAGCGCTGGATCGACGGCGAGGGGGGCCTGCGTATCGGTCTGGGCCCGCTCCATCCGGCGCCGGTGAACGGTGTGCTGCCCAGCGTGGTGCGCTTCAATGGCGACGGTATCGTACGCACCTTCAAGCAGGAACCCGAGACCTTCGAGGCCTACAAGTCACGCTTCGTCGCGGCCCTGGAGCGCTATTCCAACATCGCCTGACATCGATCGACCCTGACGTGGCCTCGCCCGTCGACTTGACCCGCTCCGGGAATGGCGCTTGGATGACAGACCGAGAGTCACCAGCCCAACAAGGAAACGTCATGGCCAAGCGCATTCAGTTCGCCCGCACCGGCGGCCCCGAAGTCCTCGAGACCGTCGAGGTCGAGCCGGCCGAACCCAAGGCGGGAGAAGTCAGGGTCCAGAACCACGCCATCGGTCTCAACTTCATCGATATCTATTTCCGCACCGGGCTCTATCCGGCGCCGGCCATGCCGTCCGGACTGGGAACAGAAGGTGCCGGGGTGGTCGACGCCGTCGGCGAGGGCGTGACCCACCTCGAGAAGGGCGATCGCGTCGCCTATGCCCAGGGCCCCCTTGGCGCCTATTCGCAGTACCACGTGCTGCCGGCGGACAAGGTCGTCCAACTGCCGGAGGACATTCCCTTCGAGACCGCCGCGGCCGCCATGCTCAAGGGGCTGACCACCCAGTATCTGCTGCGCCAGACGTTCCCGCTGGAAGGGGGGGAGACCATCCTCTTCCACGCTGCCGCGGGCGGCGTCGGTTCGATCGCCTGCCAGTGGGCGAAGGCGCTGGGCGTCAAGGTGATCGGCACGGTCGGCTCCGCCGAGAAGGCCGAGCTGGCGAAGAAGAACGGCGCCTGGGCGACGATCAACTATCGCGAGGAGAACGTGGTCGAACGCGTTCGCGAGCTGACCGGCGGTGCGATGGTGCCGGTGGTGTACGACTCCGTCGGCAAGGACACCTGGACGACCTCGCTCGACTGCCTGGCGCCCCGGGGGCTGATGGTCAGCTTCGGCAATGCGTCCGGCGCCGTCGACGGCGTCAACGTGGGCATTCTCAACCAGAAAGGCTCGCTCTATCTGACCCGCCCCAGCCTCAACGGCTACGCCGACACGCGCGAGCGCTTCGAGGAGATGTGTCTCGACCTGTTCGACATGCTCGAAAGCGGCAAGGTCAAGGTCGACATCGCCCAGCGCTTCACGCTGGACGAGGCCGGCAAGGCGCAGGAGGCGCTGGCATCCCGCCGGACCACGGGATCGACGATTCTGATTCCGTAAAGCCCGCGCGCTTTGTCGTATGATATCGAAGCCGACGCCGCGATCACGCGGCGTCGGCTTTTTCGGTCCGGGTGGCCTTCGTTCGCACAAGGAGTGTGTCGATGCAGGATGCATATTGGGTCTTCCTCGTACTGGCGTTGACGCTGGCGGCCTTCGTCTGGGGGCGGTTCCGCTACGATCTGGTGGCGATGGCCGCGCTGCTGGCCTGCGTGCTGCTGGGGGTCGTTCCCGCCGACGAGGCGTTCTCGGGCTTCGGCCATCCGGCGATCATCACGGTGGCGGCGGTACTCGTGCTCAGTCGCGGTTTCGAGCACTCCGGCGTCGTCGACTGGATCGCGGAGAAGACCCTCAAAGCGGGGAGCCAGCCGATCTGGCAGCTGGCGGTGCTGACCACCACGGTCATCCTGCTCTCCGCCGTCATGAACAACGTCGGTGCGCTGGCGCTGCTGCTACCGGTGGCGGTTCGCGTCGCCCGCGAACACGGCACCTCGCCGTCGCTGCTGCTGATGCCGCTGGCCTTCGGGTCGCTGCTGGGCGGCCTGATCACGCTGATCGGTACGCCGCCCAACATCATCATCAGCGCCTTCCGTGCCAGCCAGGGGGAGGGCGCCTTCCGAATGTTCGACTTCGCCCCCGTTGGCGGTGGCGTCGCGCTGGCCGGCCTGGCGTTCATGGTGCTGCTGGGCTGGCGCCTGACGCCGCGGCGGCAAGGGCAGGCCTCCGCCGACGAGCTGTTCGAGACCTCGGCCTACCTGAGCGAACTGACGGTCGGGGAGGAGTCCAAGGCGGCAGGCTGGACGCTGCGCCAGCTGCGCGAGGTCTGCGACGAGCCGGTACCGGTCCTTGGCGTCGTCCGGGACGGCGAACAGCTTTCCGGCAGCCGTTTCTTCGGCACCCTGCGGGCCGGCGACATCGTCTTGCTCGAGGCGGACCCCGACGATCTCAAGCAGCTGGAGGACAAGGCGGGGCTGACCATCGGTGCCCAGGATCGGGACGCCGACGGATCCGACGCCACCGAAGCGCCCAAGCTGAATACGGAAGACCTGCAACTGGTCGAGGCCGTGGTGCGCACCGATTCGATGATGACGCGGCGAACGGTGTCGCAACTGCGACTGCTCGATCAGCATGGGCTTCACCTGGTCGCGGTCTCGAGGGATGGGACACGGCTGAAGCAACGGCTGCGGGAGGTGCGCTTCCAGCCAGGAGACGTATTGCTGCTGCAGGGTGACGAGAACGGGCTCAGCGAGAGCCTGGCGGCGCTGGGTTGCCTGCCGCTGGCCAGCCGCAAGCTGTCGTTGGGGCGCCCGCGTCAACTGCTGCTGTCGGTCGCGATCTTCGCGGTCGCGATCGGGGCGATGATGTTCGACCTGCTGCCGGCGGCGATCGCGCTGGCGCTGGCGGCGCTGGTCACGCTGGCGCTGGGCGTGCTGCCGCTGCGTGAAGGCTACGACGCCATCGAGGGGCCGGTGATCGTGCTACTGGCAGCGATGTTGCCGGTGGGAACGGCGCTTGAAACCAGCGGGGGGGCCCAGATGGTCGCGGATGGAATGATGGCGCTGGGCAGCGGATGGCCGCCGGTGGTCACGCTGGTGGCGCTATTTTCGATCACGCTACTGCTCTCCAACGTGATCAACAACGCCGCCGCGGCACTGCTGATGGCGCCGATCGCCGCCAGTCTCGCCAGTGGCCTCGGGGTCTCCCTCGACCCGTTCCTGATGGCGGTGGCGGTCAGTGCGTCGTGCGCCTTCCTGACCCCGATCGGTCACCAGTCGAATACGCTGGTCATGGGCCCTGGCGGTTACCACTTCCGAGACTACTGGAAGCTCGGGCTGCCGCTGTCACTGGTCGTCATGGTAACGGCAATTCCCTTGATTTTGCTCATTTGGCCGCTATCGTGAGCCGATCTTCGATTATGATTGTCGAATTCCGCAATACGCCATGTTCAGATGACGTCAGGTATCCGAATGATGACGACCGATTCCGCCGACGCGGTGACTGGGTCGCCCAACCGACCCCGGTCCCGAAAGAGGCTTCTCGCCGCCGCGCTGATGTCGATCCTGCTGGCGGGCTGTGCAACGAACCCGCATCCGCCGGGGTGGGACTCCCCCTCATCCGGGCAGCCCGCGTCGGCAGCGACCAGCGCCAAGGCGAGCGCGAAATCCGGTGCCAAGTCGAAGAAGGCGATGGGCAACGACCCCGGCGCGGTCTCTGGTGACGAGCAGGCTCGCTCGGCGCAACCGACGGGGAAAAAGCGGCTGGGCGAGGCGACGTTCTATGCCTCCTACTTCGAAGGGCGGCTGACGGCCAGTGGCGAGCCCTACGACAGCCAGGCGATGACGGCGGCCCACAAGACGTTGCCCTTCGGCACCCGGGTGAAAGTGACCGCGCTGGACTCCGGCGAGAGCACGGTGGTGCGTATCAACGATCGCGGCCCCTTCGTCGATGGCCGCATCATCGATCTCTCGCGAAAGGCCGCCGAGCAGCTCGGCATGATCCAGGACGGTGCCGCCGACGTGCAGCTGCAGATCCTGGAGCAGTAATCGCCAGGGTGGCGATCAGACGAAGAAGCCCCCGTCCTGGGACGGGGGCTTCTTCGTGTTGCCTGTCACGCCGACCGCGCTGCTAGGCGGTGGCCTCGTCCTCGATTCCTGAAGTTTCTCTCGTCTCCCGACGCGTGACGAAGGCATCGAAGGCAAAATCGTCCACCGTCAGCATCTCCAGGACTTCCGCCTCGTGAGCGCGCATGAAGGCGGCATCCTCGTCGTTGAGCAGCCCGGTTTCGTGGGCGGCATCGATCCACTGCTCGGGATGCAGCGCGACCTCGGGCAGCGCTTTCTTGACCCGTGCCTTGTTGAGCGTGCGATAGATCGTCTCGGCCCGTTCGGCGTTGGCCAGCAGGGCGTTGTAGCGCGCCAGCGCATTCTCCTTCTGACCTTCCTCCCAGCTGTCCCAGGTATTGCTCGTCAGCTTGTGGCGCAGCGCACTGTCGGTGGAGATCGCCCTGGCGATCTCGCGCGTCAGCGTATCCTGGGGCTTGTGCCAGCGGCGCCCCAGCGGCTGGGTGATGAACGACAGCGTGTTGCCCAGGGCGCGATTGGGTAGATTGTCGAACAGGTCGACCAGCGCCTGCTCGGCACGATTCAGCAACAGCCGGCAGCTGTAGTGGAACAGTGCCGCCTCGTTGTCGACGCGGTCGGTTTCGTGCCACTGCTTGAGCACCATCGACAGCAGGTAGAGATTGGAGAGCACGTCGCCGAGACGCGCCGAGATCATCTCGCGCTGCTTGAGCTTGGAGCCGAGACTGGCCATGGCGGCGTCGGCACACAGGCTGAAGGCGGAAGAGAGTCGCGCGGCATCCTGGGCATAGGGCGCCGCAATGGCATCGAACGGAACGTTCGGCTTGCCGAGACCCAGGGCCTGGGTGAAGGCGCGGGCGCCGTTGCCGAAGATCAGCCCGATGTGGCGGAAGAACAGCCGATCGAAGGCCTCGAAATCGTTGGCATCCTTGGCCGCCAGCTCCTCGAGGACGTAGGGATGGCAGCGGATCGCGCCCTGACCGAAGATCATCAGGTTGCGGGTCATGATGTTGGCGCCCTCGACGGTGATCGAGACCGGGTTGGCACTGTAGCCGATACCGAGATAGTTGCGCGGGCCCAGCGTCACCGTGCGGCCGCCGTGGACATCCATGGCGTCGGCCAGCACGTCGCGCTGGAACTCGGTCAACTGGCTCTTGAGAATCGCCGACGGCACCGCCGGCTTGACGCCGTGATCGATGGTATTGGCAGTCTGCATCACTGCGGCCTGGGAGATGTAGGCCTTGGCGGCGATACGCGCCAGTGGCTCCTGCACGCCCTCCATGTCCGCCACGGCGATGTTGAACTGGCGGCGAATGCGGGTGAAGCCGCCGCTCCAGCCCACCGCATAGCGCCCGATCCCCGCGGCGCCGGAGGGCAGGGTGATGCAGCGGCCCACCGAGAGGCACTCCACCAGCATGCGCCAGCCTTGGCCGGCCATGTCGAGCCCGCCGATCAGGTAATCGAGGGGGATGAACACCTCCTTGCCACGAATCGGCCCGTTCATGAACGGACTGCCGATCGGATGGTGGCGGCGGCCGATCTCCATGCCCTCGGTGTCACGCGGGATCAGTGCACAGCTGATGCCGATGTCGCTCTCGCCGCGCTCCAGCAGGTTGTCCGGGTCGAACATGCGGAAGGCCAGGCCGACCACGGTGGCGATCGGCGCCAGGGTGATCCAGCGTTTCTCGAAGGTCAGCTTCAGCCCCAGGACCTCCTTGCCGTCGTGCATGCCGCGGCAGACGATACCGACATCCGGGATCGAGGTGGCGTCACTGCCGGCCCGGGGACCGGTCAGGGCGAAGCAGGGGATGTCGCGGCCGTCGGCGAGGCGCGGCAGGTAGTGATCCTTCTGCGCCTCGGTACCGTATTTCAGCAGCAGCTCGCCCGGGCCCAGCGAGTTGGGCACGCCGACGGTGCTCATCAGGGTTTCGTTGAAGGCGAGCTTCTGCAGCACGGCGGACTGCGCCTTGGCAGAGAATCCCAGGCCGCCGTAGGCCTTCGGGATGATCATGCCGAAGAAGCGCTCCTTCTTCAGGTACTCCCACAGCGCCTCGGGCATGTCGGCGCGCTCGCGGGCGATCTCCCAGGCGTTGCACATGCCGGCGGCGACGGAGCACTGGTGGTCGACGAAAGCCTGCTCCTCCTCGCTCAGCCCGGCATTGTCGAAGTCGAGCAGGCGCTGCCAGTCGGGCCGGCCGCTGAACAGCTCGCCGTCCCAGGCAACGGTACCGGCATCGAGGGCGACCCGCTCGGTCTCGGAGACCCGCGGGGCGATCTTCTTGAACAGCGCGAACAGGCGCGGCGACAGCCACAGCCGACGAATCGGCTTGAGGCCGCAGGCGGCGACGCCGATCGCTGCGATCAGCAGCAGCGTACCGATGACGCCGGCGCCCAGCGCCAGCCCGACGACACCCAGCACGGCGAGTACGGCCAGTGCCGCGAGTGCGCCGGCCTCGCGACGCATGACGACCAGACAGCCAATGACGGCCAGGACGATGAGCAGCAGTGTGATCATGACGAACTCCGAGAGGGGAAAACGAAGAATTCAGACGAGCGTTTGAATTTGGTTTTCAGACTAGCGGATCGCACGGCGGCTGACTAGGCCGGCGTGCTTATCCTTTGGGCTAGAGCCACGAGCCACGAGCCACGAGCTACGAGCTACGAGCCACGAGCCACGAGCCATGAGCTACGAGCCACGAGCTACGAGCTACGAGCTACGAGAAGGGCTTGCGGGCCGGAGCCCCGTCAATGGCGCCCCGAAGCCCGAGGCTCACGCCTCGCTGGCACGCTCCGAGCCGATCTGGCTTGGCCGCAGTCGGCGATGAAGCCTGTCGAGGTAAAGATAGACCACCGGGGTGGTGTAGAGCGTCAGGATCTGGCTGACGATCAGTCCGCCGATGATGGTGATCCCCAGTGGCGCGCGCAGGCCGGCATTCTCGTCGGTGCCGAGCAGCAGCGGCAGGGCGCCGAGCAGCGCGGCGAGGGTGGTCATCATGATCGGCCGGAAGCGGACCAGCGCGGCGTGGCGAATCGCCTCCTGGGGCGTCATGCCCTGGTCGCGTTCGCAGACGACGGCGAAGTCCACCAGCATGATCGCGTTCTTCTTGACCACGCCGATCAGCAGGATGATGCCGATCAGCGCGATCAGGGTGAACGGCGTGTCCAGCGCCATCAGCGCCAGCAGCGCGCCGACCCCGGCCGACGGCAGCGTCGACAGGATCGTCAGCGGGTGGATATAGCTCTCGTAGAGAATGCCCAGTACCAGATAGACCGTCACCAGAGCGGCGAGGATCAGCCACGGCATCGCTTCGATACCACTCTGGAAGGTGCCGGCGCTGCCCTCGAAGTCGACCTGGAGGGCCGTGGGCGGGTGCAGCGCATCGACGGCCTGGCGAATGCGCGCGGTCGCTTCTCCCAGCGACACGCCCTCCTCCAGGTTGAACGAGACCGTCGAGGCGGCAAACTGCCCCTGGTGGTTGACCGTCACCGGGGTGGTGCTGCGCTCGACATGGCTGAACGCCGAGATCGGGATCATCTCGCCATCGCTGGCGCTGACATGGAGGTCGCCGATGGCATCGGGAGCCTGGCGGTAGGGGGCTTCCACCTCCATCACCACGTAGCGCTGCTCGTCGGCGTCGTAGAGGCTCACCACCTTGCGCTGGGCGAAGGCGTTGCCCAGGGCCGTGTCGATGGTGCTCATGTCCACGCCGAGACGCGAGGCGGTGTCCCGATCCACGACCAGTCTGGCGGCCAGGCCGTCGCCGCGGTTGTCGCTGTCGACCCCGGTGATGCCGTCGACCTGCTGCATCGCCTGCTGGATCTTCCTGGACCAGTCGCCCAGCAGCTCGAGGTCGTCGCTCTTGAGCGTGATCTCGTATTGGGAAGCGCTGCTGGAGCGTCCGCCGATGCGGATATCCTGCAGCGGGAACATGAAGGTGCTGACCCCGGTCAGCCCCTGCAGACTGGCCATCAGGCGATTGCCGATCGCCTGGGTCGAAGCCTGGCGATCGGACTTGAGGGTGATGAACAGCGTCGCCGAGGAGCCGCCGCGGCCCGGGCCGCCGCTACCCATGAACCCCAGCACGCTGGCGACGGCAGGATCGGCCTGCAGCCGCTCGCGTACCTGGCCGAGCTTGTCCGAGACGGCGTCGAACGACAGCGCCTGGTCGCCGCGCATGGTGCCGAGCAGGCGTCCGGTGTCCTGATCCGGGATGAATCCCTTGTCGACGGCGGTGTAGAGATAACCGTTGAGCACGATCACGGCGACCAGTGACAGCAGTGTCAGACGGCGGTGCTTGAAAGCGATGTCCAGGGTCCTGGCGTAGCCACGCACGAAGGCGTGACCGATGGCGGTCAGGAAGCGCTCCCAGCGGGGCTGCCGCTGGCGTTCCGGATGCGGCTTCAGCCAGCGGGCGCACAGCATCGGTGTCAGCGTCAGTGACACCAGCAGCGACACCCCGATGGCCAGCGACAGTGTCACCGCGAACTCGTGGAACATCCGTCCGATGAAGCCGCCCAGCAGCAGCAGCGGGATGAACACCGCCACCAGCGACACGCTCATCGCGGTGACCGTGAAGCCGACCTCCCTGGCGCCGAGCAGCGCAGCCTCGAACGGCTTGACGCCCCGCTCGATATGCCGAGCGATGTTCTCCACCACCACGATGGCGTCGTCGACCAGGAAGCCGATCGAGACGATCAGCGCCATCAGCGACAGGGTATCCAGCGAGAAGTCGAACGCCCACATCATCGCGAAGGTGCCGATCAGCGACACCGGAATCGCGACACTGGGGATGATGGTGGCGCGGGCATTGCGCAGGAACAGAAATACCACCAGTACCACCAGCACGACGGCCAGCAGCAACGTCAGTTGCGTCTCGTGCAGCGATGCCTGGATGCCGGGTGCCCGGTCGAGCTGCACGCTGAGGTTGACGTTCTGCGGCAGCAGGCTGCGCACCTCGTCGAGGCGCTCCCTGACACCAGCGATGGTATCGATGATATTGGCGCCGCTGGCACTGCTGATCACCAGCAGCACGGCAGGGAGATCGTTCTGGAAGCCGACGTTGTAGCGATCTTCCACCCCGTCGACGATCCTGGCGACGTCGCCGAGGCGCATCAGCGAGCCGTCGTCGCCCTTGGCGATCACGATCTGGCTGTAGTCGCTCGCCTTCAGCAACTGGGAGTCGGTCTGGACCTCCCAGCGGTGCTCGACGGTCTGCACGAACCCGGTGGGCGACTGGGTCGTCGCCGCGCGCAGGGCACCGGCCACGGCGTCCAGCGCGATACCGGCGTGATTGAGCTTGCGCGGATCGATCGACACCCTGACCGCCGGGGAGGAGCTGCCGCCGACGTTGACGTCGCCGACGCCGGGCACCTGGGCGATGGGCGGCGCGATCTTGCTGTCGGCGAGGCGATAGAGCTCGCTGGTGGGGAGGGTGTCGGAGGTCAATGACAGGATCATCACCGGCGCCGAGGCCGGATTGAGCTTGCGGTAGTGCGGCCGGCTGGTCATGGCGCTGGGGAGCAGCGGCTGGGCATCGTTGATCGCGGCCTGGACCTCCTGGGCGGCCACGTTGATGTCCTTGTCGAGATCGAACTGGATGATCACGCTGGTGGAGCCGTCGGAACTCGACGAGGTCATCTGGGTGATCCCGGGAATGCGCCCCAGCGAGCGCTCCAGCGGCGTCGCCACCGTCGATGCCATGGTTTCCGGATTGGCGCCGCTCAGGCTCGCCGAGACCAGGATGGTCGGGAACGACACGTTGGGCAGCGGTGCCACCGGCAGCCGCTCGTAGGCGAGCGAGCCCAGCAGCACGATGGCCAGCGCCAGCAGGAGGGTGGCGACGGGCCGGCGGACGAAGGGCGCCGACAGGCTCACGGCGATACTCCGTCACGACGCGCTTCATCACGACCCGGCGCATCGCGCTCGTCGTCATGGTGCCGGGTCCGGCCGAAGCGTCCCGCGAGACGGTCGAAGAACAGGTAGATCACCGGCGTGGTGAACAGCGTCAGCAACTGGCTGAACAGCAGCCCGCCGACCATGGTGACACCCAGTGGCTGGCGCAGCTCGGCGCCGTAGCCGCTGGCGAACATCAGCGGCATGGCGCCGAGCAGCGCGGCGAAGGTGGTCATCATGATCGGCCGGAAGCGCAGCAGCGCCGCGGTATGGATCGCCTGCGCCGCCGACATGCCGCGCTCGCGCTGCGCCTCCAGCGCGAAGTCGATCATCATGATGGCGTTCTTCTTGACGATGCCGATCAGCAGGATGATACCGATGACCGCCACCAGACCGAGCGAGTAACCGCCGATCTGCAGCGCCAGCAAGGCGCCGATGGCGGCGGAGGGCAGCGTCGACAGGATCGTCAGCGGGTGGATGTAGCTCTCGTAGAGCACCCCCAGCACGATATACATGGTGACGATGGCGGCCAGGATCAGCCACAGGGTGTCGCCGGTGGAGTCGGTGTAGGCCAGTGCCGAGCCGCGATAGGTGAGCGTGGTCTGGTCGCTGAGCGTGTCCGCCGCCGCCTGGTCGACGGCCGCGAAGGCCTCCGACAGCGAGTGGCCGTCGGCGACGGCGAACGACATCAGCGCCGAGGGGAACTGGTTCTGGCGCTGCAGCGAGAGCGGGGTGGTGCGTTCGGTCAGGGTCACCAGGGTCGACAGCGGCACCAGCTCGCCGTCGTCGTTGGCCACGTAGAGACGCGACAGCGCCTGCGGGCCTTCGCCGTCGGTAGCGCTGGCGGCCAGCACCACCCGATACTGGCTGGCCTGGGTGAAGATGGTCGAGATCAGGCGCTGGCCGAAGGCGTCGTAGAGCGCGTCGTCGATATCGGCGACGCTGATCCCGAGCCGGCCGGCGCGGCCGCGGTCGATGGTCACCTCGAGCTTGCGTCCTTCGTTCTGGACGTCGCTGCTGACGCTGGCGATGGCGGGGGAGCGTCCGAGGGCCGCGAGCAGCCTGGCGGCGTCGTCGTTCAACGCCGCGCGGTCGCCCTGGGTCAGGGCGAACTGATAGGGGTAGCGACTGATCGTATCTTCCAGTGTCAGGTCCTGCACCGGCTGCAGTGACAGGGTCAGCCCGGGGATGTCGCGGCTTTGGTCGCGCAGCCGCGCCAGGATGCTGTCCAGGTCGCCGCGTTCGTCCAGCGGCCTGAGATTGATCGAGAGGCGGCCGCTATTGAGCGTGGTGTTGGTACCGTCGATGCCGACGCTGGACGAGACGCTCTCGACGGCGGGGTCCTCGAGCAGGCGGTCGACCAGTCGCTGCTGGCGAGCCGACATCGCCTCGAAAGATGTCGACTGGGTCGCCGTGGTGATACCGCGGATGACGCCGGTGTCCTGCACCGGGAACAGCCCCTTGGGCGTGGCGATGAACAGCAGGGCGGTGACGCCCAGGGTGGCGACCGCCACCAGCAGCGTCAGCGTCTGGTGACCGAGCACCCAGTTCAGCGCGTGTTCGTAGCCGCGGGTGAGACGACCGAACAAGCCTTGCCGGCTGCGCACCATGGCCTCGTCGTCCATCTCGTCGCCGCTGCGGCCGGCGGTCTCCGGACGCGGCTTCAGCCAGCGTGCGCAGAGCATCGGCGTCAGCGTCAGCGAGACGAAGGCGGAGATCAGGATCGAGATCGCCAGGGTCAGCGCGAATTCGCGGAACAGGACGCCGACCACGCCACTCATGAACACCAGCGGTATCAGCACGGCGAGCAGCGAGACCGTCAGCGAGAGGATGGTGAAGGCGATCTGGCGCGAGCCCTTGAGCGCGGCGGCGAGCGGTCTCTCGCCCTTCTCCACGTAGCGGGTGATGTTCTCCAGCACCACGATGGCGTCGTCGATGACGAAGCCGGTGGCGATGGTCAGCGCCATCAGGGTCAGGTTGTTGAGGCTGAATCCCGCCAAGTACATGGCGCCGAAGGTGCCCACCAGCGACAGCGGCACCGCCAGGCTGGGAATCAGTGTGGCCGGGATGTTGCGCAGAAACAGGAAGGTCACCATCACCACCAGCCCGATGGCGAGCATCAGTTCGAACTGCACGTCCTCCACCGCGGCGCGGATGGTAGTGGTGCGATCGGTGAGGATCCTGACGTCGACATTGGCCGGCAGCGTTTTCTCGAGCGCCGGCAGGCTCCGCTTGATGCTGTCCGCTACGCCGACCACGTTGGCGCCGGGCTGGCGCAGCACATCGATCAGGATCGCGCCCTCGCGATCGGCCCAGGCCGAGAGGTAGGCGTTCTCGGAACCGTCCTCGACCCTGGCCACGTCCGACAGCCGCAGCACCGAACCTTCGTCGTTCTTGAGGATCAGGTCGCGGTAACCGTCCGCCGACAGCAGTTGATCGTTGGCATCGATGCTGTAGGCGCGATAGGGCCCGTAGAGCGTGCCCTTGGCCCGGTTGACGTTGGCGGCATCGACGGCGCTGCGCACGGCGGCGAGGTCGAGTCCGTAGGCGGCGAGCTGGCGCGAGTCGACGGTGATGCGCACGGCGGGCTGGTGGCCGCCGGCCAGCTTGACCTGGCCTACGCCGGTGATCTGGGCGATCTTCTGCGCCATGCGCGTATCGACCAGATCGTAGACCTTCGTCAGCGGCAAGGTGTCCGAGCTGACCGCCAGGGTCATGATCGGGGTGTCCGCCGGGTTCACCTTGCTGTAGCTGGGCGGGCGGGGCAGGTCGTCGGGCAGCAGTGTCTCGGCCTGGCTCAGCGCCGCCTGGACCTCCTGCTCGGCGACGCCCAGGTCGGAGTCGAGCGAGAAACGCAGCGTGATCAGCGAGGCGCCGCCGGTGCTGGTCGAGCTCATGTCCTCCAGTCCCGAAATCTCGCCCAGCTCGTCCTCCAGCGGGGAAGTGACGTGGGAGAGCATCACGTCGGGCCCGGCGCCGGGATAGAGCGTGGTGACCTGGATGGTGGGGAAGTCCACCTCCGGCAGCGACGAGATCGTCAGCAACCGGTAGGCCAGGGCGCCGGCGATCAGGATCGCCAGCATCACCAGCGAGGTGGCGACCGGGCGCAGGATGAACAGGCGAGACGGATTCATGAGGCGCGGCCGTCACCACCGTCGTCGGCCCCGCCGTCTGCGCCGGCGGCGTCCATCACCTCGTCGCTCGATTCGCCCGGCAGGGCATCGCTGACCACGCGAACCTTGGCGCCTTCGCGCAGGCTGTCGACGCCGTCCACCACGACCCGCTCTCCGGCTTCGACACCGGACGACAGCGCGCTCTGGGAGTTCTGGGTGGCGGCCAGGGTCACGTCGCGTCGGGTCACGGTGTCGTCATCCTTCACCACGTAGACGTAGTTGCCCTCCTGGCCGGTCTGCACCGCCGGTTCGGGGACGATCACCTGGTCGCGGAGGATCTGCGACACCAGGCTGACGTCGACGTAGGCGTTGGGATAGAGCCCGCCGGTCGGGTTGTCGAGGATGGCGCGCAGGCGGATCGTGCCGGTAGCGCTGTTGACGTTGCTGTCGATGCTGCTCAACTGGCCCGAGTGGGTCTCGCCATCGGTATCGGTCACGTTCACCGCCGGGTGGTCGCCGGCGACCAGGCGGCCACGGACGACATCGACATAGCGACTGGGCAGCGAGAAGATCACCGAGATCGGATCCAACTGGGTGATGGTGACGATCGGCTCGTCGTCGCCAAGCTGGACGATATTGCCGGGGTCCACGTTGCGAATCCCCACCACGCCGGCGATCGGTGCGGTGATGTCGGTATAGTCGAGCTGGACCTGGGCGCTCTTGACGCTGGCCTGGTCGCTGGCGACCGTGCCTTGGTACTGGCGCACGAGCTGGCGCTGCTGCTCCAGCTCCTGGCGCGAGACATAGTTGGTCTCGATCAGCTTCTCGTAGCGGGCCAGATCTTCTTTTGCCGAGGCCAGTTGGGCCTGATCCTGGGCCAGTTGCCCCTTGGCCTGGTCCAGTTGCGCCTGGTAGTCCCGCGGATCTATCTGGGCGATCCGCTGACCTTTCTGGACCGTTTGACCCTCCTCGAAGTCGACCGAAATCAGCTCGCCCTCCACCCGTGGCCGCACGGCGACGCTCGAGAGCGGTCGCACCGTCCCCAGCGCCGTCAGCTCGATCGGCAGGTCCCCGCGGCTGGCGGCCACGGCGGAGATGGCCGTGGCGGGCATGCCGCCGGCGCCGGGTTGCCCGGGGGATCCGTCGTTACCCTCGGGGGCGTCGTTCCTGCCGACAAAGTAGTAGGCGACGCTGGCCGCGACGAGGATCAGCAGCAACCACCATAGCCAGCGTGGCGGCCGGCGGGGGCGAGACGACGTGGAGGAGGATGACATGACGAAAGACGTTCCTTGTACGGACTTTGTGACGTGCGCGTTACACGGCTCGAACGAGCTTGGAATCGGACTAGCCTAAAGCCGAACCCAGTGTAACGGAACACTGTTCGCACAATGCGCAATTAGCGCGCAAATAAATTAGCGGCGCCAGGCCGATGATGGCACCGATGAACAGGGTCGACGAAAAAAGCCCGGCGTCGGGGCCGGGCCAGAGGAAGAGGCAGGGTAGGCAGCCAGCGTCGCTCGACACTGGCCTTGGATCGTCGAACGCCAACCGCCGACCGGGAAGCGCTCGAGCGACATCACACGCTTCTGGCGGGCGCCTGGCGAGCCGGCGCGCCATCGGCGACATAGTAGGGTGCCTCCGAGGCCGGCAGCGGCTCGCGCCCGCGTACGCGATCGGCGAGCTTCTCCGCGATCATGATGGTGGTGGCGTTGAGATTGCCGGTCACGATCTGCGGCATGATCGAGGCATCGATCACGCGCAGCCCCTCGATGCCGTGAACGCGACCCTCGCCATCGACCACGGCTTCGTCGTCGCTGCCCATGCGGCAGGTGCCGCAGGGGTGGTAGGCCGTTTCGGCATGCTGGCGGACGAAGGCGTCCAGCTCCTCGTCCGACTGCACATCCGGTCCCGGCGAAATCTCCCGGCCACGGTAGGCATCCATCGCCGGCTGCGCGATGATCTCGCGGGTCAGGCGGATCGCGGCGCGAAACTCCTCCCAGTCGCGCTCGGTGGCCATGTAGTTGAACAGGATACTGGGCGCGCTGCGCGGATTCCGGTCGCGCAGCTGCACCCGCCCACGGCTCTCGGAGCGCATCGAGCCGACGTGTGCCTGGAACCCGTGGGCCTGGACCGCGCTCTTGCCGTTGTAGCTGATCGCGATCGGCAGGAAGTGATACTGCAGGTTGGGCCACGCCTCGCTGTCGTCGCTGCGGATGAACCCGCCGGCCTCGAACTGGTTGCTGGCGCCGATGCCCCTGCCCAGGAACATCCACTCCGCGCCGATCTTGGGCTGGTTGTACCACTTGAGTGCCGGATAGAGCGAGACCGGTTGCTTGCACTCGTACTGAATGTACATCTCCAGGTGGTCCTGCAGGTTCTCGCCGACGCCCTTGAGCGGATGGACCACGGGAACGCCGAGCTTTTCCAGCAGCTCCGGGTTGCCGACGCCGGAGCGCTGCAGGATCTGCGGCGAGGCGATCGCGCCACCGCACAGCAGCACCTCGCGACGGGCCAGGGCCTGGCGCGGCTGACTCTTGTGCAGGTAGTTGACGCCGACGGCCCGCTGATCCTCGAACAGGATCCGGTCCGTGGTCGCATGGGTGACGATGGTCAGGTTCTCGCGCTGCTTGGCGATGTCCAGATAGCCGCGCGCGGTGGAAGAGCGGCGGCCGTTGGGCGTCGTCGAACGGTCCATCGGGCCGAAGCCCTCCTGCTGGTAGCCGTTGAGATCCTCGGTGCGCGGGTAGCCCGCCTCGACACCCGCCTCGATGAACGCCTGGTAGAGCGGGTTGTTGTCGGGTTTCGGCGTCGCCACGCTCAGCGGTCCGTCGCCGCCGTGATAGTCGTTGGGGCCGATATCGCGGCTTTCCGCCTTGCGGTAATAGGGCAGGCAGTCGCGGTAGCGCCAATCCTCCAGGCCCGGCTGCTTGGCCCAGTTGTCCAGGTCCAGGGCGTTGCCGCGGATGTAGCACATCCCGTTGATCAGCGACGAGCCGCCGAGCCCCTTGCCGCGGCCGCACTCCATGCGACGGTTGTCCATGTGCGGTTCCGGATCGGTCTCGAACGCCCAGTTGTAGCGTTTGCCCTGGAGCGGGTAGGCCAGTGCCGCTGGCATCTGGGTGCGGAAGTCGGCGCGATAGTCCGGACCGCCGGCTTCCAGCAGCAGCACGCTGATGGCCGGATCCTCGGTCAGGCGGGTGGCGAGCACGTTGCCCGCCGAACCCGCGCCGATGATGATGTAGTCGAATTCCTGAGCCTGTTGCATACACACGCTCCTCTGAGAAGAAAATGGGCTACGAGCTAAGAGCTAAGAGCTAAGAGCTAAGAGCTAAGAGCTAAGAGCTAAGAGCTAAGAGCTAAGAGCTAAGAGCTAAGAGCTAAGAGCTAAGAGCTACGAGCTACGAGCTACGAGCTACGAGCTACGAGCTACGAGCTACGAGCTACGAGCGAAAAGGTTGCGAAGCTCGGAAATCGACTGACGATTGCCGTTGCGGCCCGCTCGGCTTTCCGTTCTTGGCCTTCGGCTCGCAGCTCAAGGCCCGTCGCTCGTCGCGGATATCAGAACACCGAGGCGAACGGCCCCATCTCGATCTGGACCGATTTGGTCTGGGTGTAGTGCGCCAGGGTCTCGACGCCGTTCTCGCGACCGATGCCCGACTGCTTGTAGCCCCCGACCGGCATCTCCGCGGGGGAGTCGCCCCAGGTGTTGATCCAGCAGATGCCGGCCTCGATCCGGTGGATGACGCGGTGGGCGCGGTTGAGGCTTTCGGTGAACAGGCCCGCGGCCAGGCCGTACTCGGTGTCGTTGGCGCGGCGGATCACCTCCTCCTCGTCATCGAAGGCGAGGATCGACATGATCGGGCCGAAGATCTCTTCCTTGACGATACGCATGTCGTCTTCGCAATCGGTATAGGCGGTGGGCGCGACCCAGGCGCCCTTGGCGAACTCGCCCTCGGTCAGGCGGTCGCCACCCACCAGCAGACGTGCGCCATCCTGCTTGGCGATCTCCAGGTAGCTCGCCACCTTCTCGAGATGCTCGAAGCTGACCAGCGGGCCGAAATTGGTCTCCGGGTTCAGCGGATCGCCGGCCTTGATGCGGTTGACCCGCTCGACGATCTTGGCCTCGAACGCCTCCTTCACCGAGCGGTGGACGAATACGCGGGTGCCGTTGGTGCAGACCTGGCCGCTGGAGTAGAAGTTGGCCATCATCGCGCCGTCGGCGGCGCGGTCGAGGTCGGCATCGTCGAACACGATCAGCGGCGACTTGCCGCCCAGTTCCATGGTGACGTCCTTGAGCGTGGAACCGGCCGCGGCGGACATTACCTTCTTGCCGGTACCCACCTCGCCGGTGAAGGTGATCTTGGCAAGGCCGGGGTGCTCGGTGAGCATGGCGCCGACGCTACCGTCGCCCTGGACGACGTTGAACACGCCGTCCGGCAGGCCGGCTTCGGTGAAGATCTCGGCCAGTTTCAGCGCGGTCAGCGGCGTGACTTCGCTCGGCTTGAACACCACCGCATTACCCGCGGCCAGGGCCGGGGCGGCTTTCCAGCAGGCGATCTGGATCGGGTAGTTCCAGGCGCCGATGGCGCCGATCACGCCCAGCGGCTCGCGGCGGGTATAGACGAAGGAGTCTTCGCGCAGCGGGATCTGGGTGCCTTCGATGCTCGGCGCCAGGCCGGCGAAATACTCCAGGGCGTCGGCGCCGGTCACCACGTCGACGCTGGCCGTCTCGCTGATCGGCTTGCCGGTGTTGAGGGTTTCCAGCTCGGCCAGTTCATCGTTGCGTTCGCGCAGCAGGGCGACTGCCTTGTGCAAGATGCGTGCACGCTCCATGCCGGTCATCGCCGCCCACTGGCGCTGGGCGCGCTGGGCGCTCTCGATCGCCTTGTCGACGTCGGCCGCGGTGGCCTGCTGGACGCTGGCGATGACCTCGCCAGTGGCCGGATTGACGGCGTCGAAGGTCTGGTTGCCGCTGGCCGGCGTGTGGCGGCCGTCGATATAGAGTGTCTGCGTCTCGAGTCGTGCCATGATGACTCTCCTTCGAATGGCGAATGAAATAGCGTGGCCGCTGTTTCGGCGGCCTGAATCCGATCTCTGGATCGATTGCGCCGGCTCGGCGCGGGTGCCTTCAAGCGTAGTCGTTGGCGCGGGTTCGGCTGTGGCTGGCGGTCTCGAGCTGCACTCGAACGTAGTCGTAGGCCAGTTGACGGGCGCGATCCACGTTCAGGCCCTCCTGGGCCAGGGCACCCCGCAGCCACAGTCCGTCGATCAGGGCGGCCAGTCCGCGCGCGGCGTCCCGGGCTTCCCGTTTCGGCAGCACGCGCCGGAACTGGCAGCTCAGGTTGGAGTAGAGCCGGCGGTCGTTGACCCGCTGCAACCGCTGCAATGGCGGGTGGTGCATGCTGCTGGCCCAGAACGCCAGCCAGGTCTTCATCACCGAGCGGCTGGTCTGGCTGCGATCGAAGTTGCCGTCGATGATGGCACGTAGATGCGCCTCCGGTGGGGCATCGCCCAGCGCCGCACGCCGTTCCAGCACGGCGTTGCCCAGATCGCTCAGGACGTGGCGCATGGTGGCTTCGAGCAGCCCGTCCTTGCCGGCGAAGTAGTGGCTGATGATGCCGGTGGAGACGCCCGCCCGCTTGGCGATCCTGGCGATCGTGGCATCGGCCAGTCCCGCCTCGTCGATCGCCTCCAGCGTCGCCTGGATCAGTTGGCGGCGGCGAATGGGTTGCATACCGACTTTCGGCACGGGCTTTACTCCTGCAGCGGGACTGACGTGATCGAACCTTACGGATAACCCGTTTCAGATCGGGTTTCCAGTGATCGCCGGGGAACCCGACTATTATCGAACCGACGACGTCGTTTGCCGACCATTATGGAAATTTTTTATTGAACGGTCAATCAATAAAAACTAGAGTATTGTGTCATCGAATGGAAAATATGACATTCGATAATCAGTGCTTATTGACGAAAATCTACAATACGTTCAGGGAGTTCAAGCACCATGAGATATCAGCCGATTCTGTGGACCCTGGCCGGTGCCGGCCTGGCTGCGGCGCCGCTGGCCCAGGCGCAGGAGCAGGAGCCCGAGAGCTGTCAGACCGTCCGCTTCGCCGAGGTGGGCTGGACCGACATCCAGGCGACGACCGCCTTGACCAGCGTCGTGCTCGAAGGGCTTGGCTATGAAGCCACTTCGGACACCGTCTCCGTGCCGGTGGCCTACGCGGGCCTGAAAGGGGGCGACTTCGACGTGTTCCTGGGCAACTGGATGCCGTCGATGAAGTCGATCAGCGACCCCTACATCGAGAAAGGGCAGGTCGATCGTCCGCGTGCCAACCTGGAGGGTGCCAAGTACACCCTGGCGGTGCCGGAGTACGTCATCGACGCCGGCGTCACCTCGGTTGCCGACCTGGACGAACATGCAGACCAGTTCGGCCACAAGCTGTTCGGCATCGAAGCGGGCAACGACGGCAACATGATCATCCAGCAGATGATCGACGACGACGCCTTTGGCCTGGGCGACTGGCAACTGGTCGACTCCAGCGAGGCCGGCATGCTTGCCGAGGTCCGGGCGCGTACCCAGAGCAAGGAGTGGATGGTGTTCCTGGGCTGGGCGCCGCACCCGATGAACACCAACTTCGATATCGGCTATCTCTCCGGCGCGGACGACTACTTCGGTCCGGACTACGGTGGCGCTACCGTCTATACCAATACCCGCGCCGGCTACGTCGACGAGTGCGGCAATGTCGGGCAGCTGCTTCAGAACCTGAGCTTCACGCTCGACATGGAAAACGAGGTCATGGGCAGCATCATGGACGACGGCGAGGACGAGAAGGACGCAGCCCGCGCCTGGCTCAAGGCGCATCCCGAGACGCTGGACAGCTGGCTCGAGGGCGTCGAGACGGTCGATGGCGAACCGGGCCTGCCGGCGGTCAAGGAAGCGCTGGGCATCTGATCCACCGCCGGGGGCGGACAGGGGAAAACGAGCCGAAAATGGCGCCGATTCTCACTGCAGGCTTGTCCTTCGACGAGCCTGCAGGTATAGTCCGCCCCCGTTGTCACTCGGCAACGTTTGCCGTCTCCCGGCAGCAGCGTCGGCTACGTAGCTCAGCTGGTTAGAGCACATCACTCATAATGATGGGGTCCCCTGTTCGAATCAGGGCGTAGCCACCAACGCTTCTCCTCTCTAGCCATTATCTATCCTCGGATATTCCTTCGCTCGCCCGGACGTGCTGCGCACGGTCACCAGGCCTGCCAAGTGGGGGAGAGGGGACGCGCAGCGTATTGATTGTGCTCGGTTATTCCTTTTCGACAATTCGAGAAATCCTGGCTTCCGGCCTTGACGCAAAAGACTCAGCGCGTATACTACGCCGCGTGCTGAAGGATGGTCCCCGATAGCTCAGTTGGTAGAGCAAATGACTGTTAATCATTGGGTCACAGGTTCGAGTCCTGTTCGGGGAGCCAACATCCATATCAGCCAGCGGTGAACGACGATCCCCGATAGCTCAGTTGGTAGAGCAAATGACTGTTAATCATTGGGTCACAGGTTCGAGTCCTGTTCGGGGAGCCATCGCTATCATCGTGACGAGAGATCGCTGTATCGATCCCTGATAGCTCAGTTGGTAGAGCAAGCGACTGTTAATCGCTGGGTCGCAGGTTCGAGTCCTGCTCAGGGAGCCAGCTGAACGCTTAGAAAAGACATCCTGCTATGTAATGCCGCCTCTGCACTCATTCCAATCACTGACGGATGAGGTGTAGTCATGCGCGTTTCAGCAACGGTTTGCTCCAAGGGCGGCGTCGGGAAAACCACCACGACGGCCAATCTGGGCGGTCTCCTGGCAGACGCCGGTCTACGGGTCCTGCTCATAGACCTGGACTCCCAGCCAACCCTCTCTTCCTACTATGAGCTGTCCCAGCCTGCCCCTGGTGGGGTGTACGAGCTGCTCGCGACAGAGCTGGTCGACCTCGACCAGATTATCTCGCACACCGCTATTCCCAATCTCGACATCATTGTCTCGAACGACTATCGGAATCAGTTGCAGCAGTTGTTGCTCAACGCCCCGAATGGTCGTTTCCGCCTGATCGATCTGCTCGATCGCTTTGCTGATCGCTATGACGCCATCCTGATCGATACCCAGGGCGCGCGCTCAGTGATTCTCGAGATGGCCGTCATGGCTGCCGATCGGCTGATCTCTCCCATCGTTCCCGAACTGCTAACCGCCCGCGAATTCGTGCGTGGCACTCAGGGCATGCTCAACGAGCTGCGCGAGCTGGCGCGCTATACCCGTTTCGAGGTGCCGCCGGTCTCCATCCTGCTCAACAAGATGACCGACCAACTGCGCGACGCCCGCGATATCGCCGACAGCATTCGCACCATGTATGCCGAGGTCGAAGATCACGGCATCAGCGTTCTCGAGACCCCGCTGGTCAATCTCTCCGCCTATCGTTCGGCTGCGCTGCAGGGCTTGCCCGTCCATCGGGTCGAGCCGCGCAAGCCATACAGTCGCAAGGCACCGGCCTGTGCCGACCAACTCAAGGCCGTGGCCATCGATCTCTATCCCGAGTGGGCCGATGCCATCCGCGCAGTAGGCGCAGTAGGCGCAGTAGGCGCGGTCACGCCTAACGGCAAATTGGGCATGGGTAAATCGGGGGTCGGTCATGTCCATTGAGGCCGCATCCCCGGCAGACGCAGAGGCCATGGGGCTTCTGCCACCGCATAGCATCGAGGCCGAGCAGTCCACGCTGGGCGCGTTGATGCTCGACAACACAAAGTGGGATGACATCTGCGAAATCGTCGATGCCGGCGCGTTTTATCACTACCCGCATCGGCTGATCTTCAAGGCGATGGAAGCGCTATCCCATGACGAAAAGCCGCTGGATGTGGTGACGCTCTCCGAGGTGTTGGAGCGCGATGATAATCTCGAGACCTGCGGCGGCTTGTCCTACCTGGCCGAGCTGGCCCGTAACACGCCGTCGGCAACCAATGTGGTCGCCTATGCCGGCATCGTTCGCGAGCATCAGCGTCGCCGGCAGCTGGTCAACATGGGGCGTGATCTCAGTCAGCGGGCGCTGGATGGACAGCAGCTCAGTCAGGCGTTGGTCGAAGCCACCGAGCGTCAACTGTTTGAGCTGGCCGAAAATCGGCAGGGCAAGGAAACCGGCATACGTCCAGCGTTGACCGCAGCGATCGATACTATTGATCGTGCCTTCAACGCCAAGGATGGCATTACCGGCACACCCACCGGTTACCAGGACCTCGACGCGCTCACCTGTGGCTGGCAGGCCTCGGACCTGATCGTCATCGCCGGTCGCCCATCGATGGGCAAGACCACGCTGGGGATGAACCTCGTCGAGAATGCGCTGGTTGCCACGGCGGGTCGCACCGAATTGGCCACCGCACCGATCTTCGTCTTCTCGCTCGAGATGCCCGAGGAGCAGCTGATGCTGCGTCTGATGGCGAGCATGGGGCGGCTGGACCTGAGCAAACTCCGCTCTGGCCAGTTGGACGACGGGGGCTGGGAGAAGCTGACCTCCGCCACGAATCGCATACTGGGCTTCGAGGAGCGTCTGTTCGTGGACGACTCCAGCGGGCTCTCGGCAACTTCGCTCAAGTCCCGCGCCCGTCGGCTGATGCGCCGCCATGGCAAGCCGGCCCTTATCCTCATCGACTACCTGCAACTGCTCGAGGAGCCGGGCTGCGAGAACCGCAATAACGAGATTTCGGCGATCTCGCGCATCCTCAAGGCCACCGCCAAGGATCTCAACTGCCCGGTGGTGGCGCTCTCGCAGCTCAACCGCACGCTGGAAAATCGCCCCAACAAGCGGCCCTGCATGGCCGATTTGCGCGACTCGGGCGCGATCGAGCAGGACGCCGACGTCATCGGCTTCGTCTACCGCGACGAGGTCTACAACACCGATAACCCCGACAACAAGGGGCTGGCCGAGCTGATCATTGGCAAGCAGCGCAACGGTCCCACCGGCACGGTGCATCTGACGTTCGTGGGCTCGAGCACCCGGTTCGAATCACTGGCGTGGAAACAGTTACAGGAGACGCGGCCATGAACTGTACAGCTCACGATCTCCAGGATCTTGAAACTCGCCTCGCTGAAAAGCGCGAAGAACTCGCACGGCTTAATCGCGAGTGTCGTGTGCTTCGAGATGAGCGGGAGCAACTGATCCTGTCGCTGGAGGGGCAATTGGATCTGTTTCGTCAGCAGCTTGATCACACCGATCAAGTCATCGGGGAGGTGACCCATGCCTGATGCACTGCCAATCCGCTGCTCGACGCGCGCCCTGAAGCGCGTGGTGCGTTACGCCGTGACTCATGGCTGGAACGTCGAGCGTACCCGAGGTGGCCACGTTCGTTTCATTAAGCCGGGCTGCCCGCCCGTATTCACCGGTTTTTCACCCAGCGACGCGCGTGCCGAGAAGAACGTGCTGGCACGGCTGCGCAGGGTGCAGCGACAAGAGGGGGATGAGGCATGATTCCCGATCGCATCCTTCGCAAGATCGAGCGCTGTCTGGCGCTGTCGCACTCTGCCAACGAGCACGAGGCCGGAACGGCCCTGCGTCAGGCGCAGCATCTGATGGACGAGTACGGCGTCAGCGAGATCGATGTCGCGGCATCGACCATCGACCGCGTGGCCGTCAAGTCCCCGGCCGGGCGCAAGCCGCCGCGCTGGCTCGATCATCTGGCCAGCCTGGTCAATGCCGCCTTCGGTACCGCCACGGTCTACGAACCGCGTCCTACGTTCGAGAGCTGGCAGGGGTACTTCGCCTTCCTCGGTGAGGCGAGCCAGGTACGCATCGCGGCTTATGCCTTCGAGGTGCTGCAGCGTCAGCTGATCAGCGATCGCAAGGCATTCCTGAACGGCATGCACAAGCGCGCGAAGCGCGTCACCAAGATCCGTCGGGCAGACGCCTATGCGCTGGCATGGGTCGCCGGGGCATATGAGCACATCGTCCCGGTGCAGAAGACGGAGGCGTCGGTCGCGGCGATCGAGCACTTCCAGCAGCGCTTCTATCCCCAGCTCGAAGCGATGGAGGCCATCGATCGCGGTCAACGCCGTGACGATCAGCGGGCAATGGCCCGGGGGTACGCCGCTGGCCGTAATGCGCGTCTGCATGGCGGCGTCGATCGCGACCAACACAAGGAGCTGTCCCATGGCTGAGATCATCACGTTTCCGACACGCGCCGCGACCGACCGGGGTATGGAGCGCTATCTGCAGGGCCGGGAATGTCTGGCCCTGGGACTGCTCGATCCCTTTGCCGGCTGGGTCGAGACACTGGAGTCCTGGTTCGCCGCGCATCCCCAGGCGCACAACAAGCGCAACGATGCGCTGCGCTCGCTGCTCATCGATACCTGGCTGGTCTTCCATATGGCCTGCGACAAGGCCAGTCGGCTCGAGATGGAGCCCCACCACAGCCTGCGCTGGGCACAGCTCCAGTATTTCGACCTCAGCGATTTCGAGCTGCTGGTGATCGTCAACGACAATCTTCTCGATCTGCGTCGTGGCCTGCAGGCGCTGTGCCAGCAGCATCCGCCGCAGACGCGCAGCGACCTGAGCCTACACGGGTTGACCCAGAGCATCGGTCGTCTCAACCAGCAGTTGAACCATTTTTTCGATTCTGATGGCTGCGCCTCGCGGCAGCCGGAGTGGACCTCATGAGTAAACCATCCGTTACCCCCGACCAGATCACGGCCAAGCTGAACCAGCCGGGGCCGACGCTCAGGAGCCAGCCCACCGATCGGCTGCCGGCACCAACCCGCGAACAGGCGATGTCGCTCACGCTGGATCAGCTGCGTCCCTACGACCGCAACCCCAGAACCCATCACAATCCGAAGTTTGATGAGATCAAGGAGTCGATCAAGGCGGTCGGGCTCAAGCAGAAGTTGACCGTCACGCAGCGTCCCGGCGATGACCGCTACATGATCTCCGACGGTGGCAACACCCGCTTGACCATTCTCAATGAGCTGTACCAGGAGACGGGCGATCAGTCCTTCTATCACCAGGACTGTCATTTCATTCCGTGGCAGGGGGAGATCAACGTGCTCGCCGGCCACCTGGCCGAGAACGACAACCGAGGGCAACTGAGCTGGATCGAACGCGCGCGCGGGATCTTCGAAGCCAAGCGCATGATCGAGGAAGACGCTGGCGAGACCATCTCCCAGCGTGAGCTGACCAAGCGGCTACGCGTCCTGGGTTACACCATCAACCACAGCCATATCTCGAAAATGCTTTACACCATCGAGCATTTTCTGCCGACCCTGCCGCTGACGCTGGATGCTGGTATGGGCAAGGGACAGATCGAGAAGCTGATCTCCTATCGCCAGTTCTGCGACGAGTGCTGGATCCGATGTGCCGACTACTGGATCGAGCACGCCGATGACCTGGGCGAGGGTGAGCGCTGGGCCAACAACGTCGTCGAAGGCGATTTCGCGCTGGCCTGGCATGAGGAGATGGCCCAGCTCGATCACGAGGGGCAGACCGAGTTTCGCTGGAACATCGTCGAGGATCGCTTGAAGGGCATGCTCAACGAGCACACGGGCCTGCACTTCAACCCCATCGACATGGCCTGGAAGAACTGGTTCACCGTGCGCAAGTATGCCCGGGCGGCAACGGACGAGGAGCGCGCGGATATCTGGACCACCGTCGATAGTGAACTGGAACGACTGCGTCATCCCCAGGAGCGCCACCTCTATCCACCAAAACCGGACACCTCCCCGGATGGCTCGTCATCCGGCAAGGCGTCGGGCGCCTCCTCGCTGCCATCGACCGCCAAAACCTCTCAAGGCCGTGGCGAGCCCACCGGCGGCGACGGTGAACTCGACCCCAATGATCTGACATTCGGCGATGGCCAGAGCGACCTCGATCCCACGCCGGAACCGTCGCCGACGCGCGGTGTGCCGGATACGGGCGGGGTGGGCGAGTCGGTCGCCATGAAACAGATGCGCGCCCAGCTCGAGCAGCTCGAGCAGCGCAACGCCGAACTCGAGGCTCAGACTCAGCGAACACCGGTGGCCCCACAGGGCGGCAGCTTCGATGACGACTGGAACGACAACACTGGCGGGCTGCTGGACACCGATGGTCTGTTGCAGGAGCACACACCTCAGCCGACGCGCTCTGCCGAGGAGCAGGCGACCATCGCAGCCGATCTGACCCTCTCTCCCCACCACGAGACGGAAGGCCATCGCCAGTTGCGTCACTGGCAGGCGAAGGAGCACGGCGAGGAGGCCATCGACTTCGAGGCAGCGGCCCTCAAGAGTGTGCCGCTCCAGGACGGTGGCCGTGTCGCCCCGATCACGGATCTCTGGCATGTGCCGACCTGGCGTCGCAACGCCCAGGATCTGCGCATGCAGGTCGGAGAAGTGGTCCAGGTGCTGGCCAGCTGGGCGGGAATCGAGGCCAGCGGATCCAGCGAAGTCATTCGCCTCAACGCTCGCGACGGTATCGGTTACGAACTCAGTCCGCTCGAGGGCGCTCCCAGCCGCCGCGCTCAGCTCGTCTGGCAACTGCTGGCCGGTCTCGAGGGCAACATTGATCCGGTGATGCCGAGCGATATCTCGCTGCTGGGTGAACTGGTGGGCAGTCATGGTGACGACGCCGAGGTGCGTCTGCCCGACGGTCTCTTCGTTCGTGTGTTCTGGCTGACCCGGCTGATCCGGGTGCTGCGTGACGTGCTCAATGCAGAGGGGGATTCGTGATGGCAACACCGCAACTCAACCATGCGCTGTTCAACCAGGCGCTAATCCTGATCCGTGAGGGCGACATGCGACGAGCTCGCGCGCTGGGCTTCCGCGACGACGAGCTGCAGAGCCTCAGTCGTCTGCGGGCCAGCGAGATCGAGTCCCTGATCCACGAGTTTCCGGGCGTGGCCCGGTTCGAGCTGGATCACGACACCTTCAAGGCGGCGCTGCGCCGAGTCGATCGCGACCAGGATCGCGACGGGCTGGTCGATCACTGCATTCGACACGGGGCCAGCGTGCACATGCTGTCCACCTTCTTCGGTCTGACCCCGAACGACTGCTCGGCGCGTCGCACGCTGCTGGGCGTGCCGAGCCGGCAGGGACGCTTGCCCATGCCGGAAGAGAAGGTAGAGCACGAGGCGTACCACCGCTGGCAGACCATCTCTGATGACCCGGCTGGCCCCGGTGCCGTGGAAGACATTCGCGGCATGCTGGTGTTGGCCGAAGAGGTCGCGCTGCCCTTGGCGGTGATCTGGACCCTGATCAAGCAGTGGACCCAGCCGGAGCAGGCGCGACAGCAAAGCCTGCCTGCCGAGGATGAGGGCGTGGTGCGTGAAGGGGTGGCGTGATGAAACATTTTGACGCGCTCATCGGGCGCGCCGCGTCATCCATGACTCAACGCCGAGGCGATGCCGCCTCGGCGTCAAACAGTCAGGAAGATGCGCTCGACGGCCTGCTGTTCATGGGGAACCCCCATGAAACCGTTCCCCGAGCCCTGCTGCTCGACCAACGCCTGGGCGCGGTCGACGTGCTCGGCTGGCAGATGATCCGGCTGCTCTCGAACGCCGATCGCACCACTGCATTTCCCACCTATGACGAACTGGAGCCGCTGCTGCGTTCCGGTGCGAACCGCAAGGCGTCACGCAAGACCGTGGCGCGTGTCATCGCGATCCTCAGGCTGACCCGGTGGATGACCCTGGGCATGAAAGCTCGCAACACCGGTAACGGGCGCATGATCGGCAACGTCTACGTGCTGCACGACGAGCCGTTGGCACCTGCCGAGTCGCTGTCGCTGGATGCCGAGTACATCGAGTACGTCATCCGTTGCACCCGTCATCACAACCGCGATGTGGCCGAGGTGGCGCAACTCGTCCGCGACGAGCTGGCCGAGGGCGGAGTGCTCGAGCTGCCGACCCGACTCGATGTCATCGACCAGCGTGCCGAGCGGCAGAGGCGTGCAGAGTTTCCAGCGGAAACTCAGTCAGCCGGCGCCCAGTTTCCGGCAGAAACTCAGCCAGATTCGCCCGGTTTCCGGCGGAAACTCGGGCAGTTTCCCGAACCCGAAGATCCCAGTTTCCAGCGGAAACTCATGCGTGAATCAGGCACTTACGACACAGTTTCCGATGCGGCTCGCCCTACAGTACGTAGTTATACAAACAGTGTTTGTAAAACCACCGCGCGCGAGCCGGGCGACACCTCGCTGGTCTGGAGCTGGCCGCTCGAACTGACTGCCGACGAGCGGGAATCGGTCACGTTCCTGCTGACGGGGTTGTCGACCGAGATGCAGCAGGCGGTGATCGACGAAGCCGCCGGGCGGGTCGATGCCGGCAAGGTCAAGAACACCCTGGGCTTCCTGCACACCCTGGCCAAGCGTGCCGCCTCGGACAATTTCCAGCTGACGAACTTCGGGCGCGGCGTCGCCAACAAGCGGCGTGACCAGGCCGAAACGAGTGATGAACAGAACCGGGTCGTCACCGCGCCGGTGGTGGCGATGTCGCCGCCAAAACCGGCCGAGCCGGAACCGCAGCCGATTTCGGCTGCAACCGAGCAGGCGCGAGGGGAGATGTTCAAGCGCCTCGGACTTCGGCGCTAGAAACCCTTGAGATCGCGTTTAACATTTTCGGTAGGGCAATGCTCAACGACCCCTGATGCTGGCATCCCATCCAGTGCATCGACGACTCAGGAGTGATTATGGCCAGCACTGAGCCACGTGTAGGGCAGCTACGCAGCAAGATCGAGATGACCCTGCACACCTATCCGGCAGTGCTTGCCTGGCACGGGCGCGGAGTCGAGAGCGGAAAACCCCAGGTGGTTGGCCTCAAGCAGTTCCTGTCGCTGGCCGGTCGTGTTCACCAGGCAGCAGGCCGGGACGACCCCTATGCCGATAGCTGGCTGCTCATGCTCGAGGAGAAGGTCGACGAGACCCGACAGGCGCTGCAGCAACTGGAAACTCGAGTCAGCAGTGTGCTGAAGCAGATCCCGGAAGGGCTGGATGTCAGCCGCAACGTCAGCCAGCAACCGTTCGTGACGCCCGTGTTCACCGGTGGGCAGATGGGCTGGCAGGCCGTCATGTTGCTGATGCAGTACGACAGCATCGTGCGCGATGTCTTGCTGGCTCATCACATTGGATTGCTGGGCAACAAGCAACGCGGCGCAATGATCCGTGATCAGGGCGGTCATGCCTTGCGTTCGCTCTGTTACGCCCCCGTCAAGTTCCCCGGGTTCAGCGGGGCAACGCGGGATGACTTCGCGGCTAATAACGCCAAGGCGCGAAACGCCCTCGAGAAATACGGAGAGCTGCCGCAGGACATCCTGGAGGGGACGCGCCGCAGCGAGTTTGCGCCGACGATCCGGCGTGAGGAAGCTTCACCGTCCGGCAGCGATCAGGGACACAGACTCGAAGGCGCGGACCTGGACGACGACCAGTTGCTACCCCAGCCCGGAGCCTCCGAGGACTAATGCTGCAGGTGAAGCCACTGGCATCACTTCCCGCAGGATCGGTGGCTGATTCCGGGGAATCACTTCAACGAGACCAGGGTGTTTCCCCCGGAAACACTCCAACGAGACCAGGCCAGGGTGTTTCCCCCGGAAACACTCCAACGAGACCAGGCCAGGGTGTTTCCCCCGGAAACACTCCAACGAGACCAGGCCAGGGTGTTTCCCCCGGAAACACTCCAACGAGACCAGGCCGGGGTGTTTCCCCCGGAAACACTCCAACGAGACCAGGCCGGGGTGTTTCCCCCGGAAACACTCCAACGAGACCAGGCCAGGGTGTTTCCCCGGAAACACTCCCCGCAGGATCGGTGGGGCTACCAAGTATCTGCAACGAGAATAGGACAGGACCGTAAGCGCGATGACTGCACTGGAACAGCGTCAGGACTTTGCACTGAATCAGTACGCAAAGGGCCTTTTAAAACCCTTTAAGGGTAAAGGGGAGATTCTTCGATTTCGGGACGAGCTGGAAGAGGAGTGTCGTCGGATGTGGCAAGAGGCAGCGGACTTCGCCAACCGCTACAACCGCACGGTGGTCCAGGCAGGTCTCTGGCTCAAACCGCATAACAACAGCGGGGGGCGTGTACGCGCAGTGCAGTGGCGCGACAAGGCCCAGACCCAGATGGGGCGACGTCTGCTTGAGGCCGTGCTCCAGTACGGTGATGTTTCGGTGGGGATGAAGCGTCAGTTGATCGAGATCGAGACCGAGCGCGCGATCTTCAATGCCAAAGTCGCGGCGGCGACTCGACAGGTCGATCGCCTCAATCGCCTGCTGAAAGACCTCGACGAGATCGAGGCCATGGTCTGACACCTGCAACGTTCCGGAATAGTTCGCCACCGGCCTTAACGTTTCCCGCTGACGCCCTTTGCCGCTCCCGGCCACTGTAGTCGGGCATACATTCGATTCAGGAGATTCATATGAGCACGCATTTCATGGGCGAGGGGAACATCGGTTCAGATCCGGAAGTGAAGATGTTCTCCTCTAACGGCAATCAGCCACCGCGTGGCGTCATGCGCCTGAATGTCCGCTTCGATAATCCGGTACCGACCGATACCGGCAATGTCGATAAAGGCGGGTTCTGGGCAAACGTCGAGATCTGGCATCGCGATGTCGAGCAGTGGGCACAGCTTTACCAGAAGGGCATGCGGGTCATGGTGTCGGGCCGCATGGTGCTGGACGAGTGGCAGGACAATGAGGGCAACAGCCGGTCGCAGTTCAAGGTGCAGGCCGTTCGCATCGGCATTCTTCCGTTCCGCGTCGCCCAGGTCGTGCTTGAGCCAGCGCAGGGACAGCAGACACCTCGTCAGCCGCCTTCGCAACAGGGGGCGTATTCCAAGTCCGCTGGACCAGACGGCGAATGGGACAATCCGGTGAGCACAGATTCGGACAGTCTGGGGTGAGCGGATCTACAGGCATCAGAGGCGAATCAATATGAGACAAACCGGGAGTGGTGGGATGAAACACTGGGTAGTGGCAGTGGGGGTGGTGGCTTTGGCCGGATGCGCGGCGCAGGATCACTATTACTCGAACGGTGTCTGTGTCACCTGTTTCGACAATCCGGTCACGGGTGAACCGCTGAACTACGACCCCAGCGAGACGCCGCAGAAGGTGGCGACCAATGCCGAGAGGCAAACGGTCGACGCCAAGAGTCTGGGCAGTCAGAGCGGTTCCGCCGATATCGATTCCCGCGTCGATGTCGATACCGCTTATGCCCGGATCAAGTCGGCGATGGGATTCCGCTCCCCCAATGACTTCGAGAGCCCGGAAAGCACGACGGCCAAAATGCAGATGGGGGATGTCGCCTGGAAGCACGACCGCACGCCGGGGGCCTATTATAATCTCGGTGATTACGGACGCCAGACCCTTGGCGGGACGCGATACTCGATCCTGCAGCGGGTTCAGATCGAGAAGAGCGGCGCGGGCTCGCGCATCCACTACAGCTGGGCTCCGGCCGACAAGCGAACCCTGTATGACGGTGATGCCATGGAGTCCGCGCTGACACAGCGCCTCAACGCCGCGCTAGACTGACCACTCATGCCCAACTTCTTCACCATCAAGGATGGTTGGAGTCTGGACGAACAGCTGGGCAACATGCTGCGGGAACTCGACGACGCGCAGGAGACCGGCCGGGTCGTCGAGTTTCGTGTTCGTCTCAAGGCATTGATGCGCGAATGTGATATCGGCACCGAGACGGTCGTCGACTGGATCGACCTGGGGATACTCAAGGATGAAAGAGACTGAGGCAGCGGTCTATCAGCGGTTCTTCATTCGCCCGCTCCCGGGACGTCGCCCGCTGATCGAGTCGGAGATTCAGGCCATCATCGATCACGCGGTCGATTGCCGTTTCGCCCCCGACGGCATGTTGCTAAAACCGACCATTCTCAAGCCCGGTCAGGGACATTACCTGATCCCGGTGCGCTGGCTCAGCGGTGAGATCATCACTATCGACGATGCTTCCACGGCCCAGTGGTTCTGGCTCGATGCTGACATCCCGTTCAATGGCCTGTTGGCTCGGCGCTTGGCTCTGGCGCTAAGACGACACCCGGAGGTCGCCTGTGTGGCCGAAGACAATACGCGCGGCGCTGCCCATGGCAATGCGGAAGCCTGGATCATCGACGACGCGCATTACCTGCTCCAGCTCGATTAACATTCCCCGCTGAATCCCCTGATCCAGCCCGTCACGCTGAGGCCATACCCATTTTTGTGAGGCCCGGTGTCATGTCCCGCTTGTTTCTCTGCGAAAAACCCTCTCAGGCGCGCGATATTGGCGCGGTCCTGGGGGCGACCCGTAAAGCCAATGGTTGTCTGCAGGGCGACGGCATCGTTGTAACTTGGGCCTTCGGTCATCTCCTCGAGCAGGCACCCCCCGAAGCCTACGATCCCGAGCTGAAGCGCTGGTCACTGGAGTCGCTGCCGATCCGTCCGGCGCAGTGGAAGAACACGGTGCGCAAGGACGCCGGTAAGCAGTTCAAGGTGATTCAGGGACTGTTGAAACAGTGCAGCGAAGTGGTGGTGGCCACCGATGCCGATCGGGAAGGCGAGACCATCGGTCGCGAAATCCTTGACGCCTGCCGCTATCAGGGTCGTGTCTCTCGGCTCTGGCTGTCCGCACTCGACCAGGCATCGATTCGCAAGGCGCTGGCCAATATCCGGCCGGGAGAGTCGACGTATCCGTTGTACCAGGCGGGACTGGGCCGTTCCCGCGCGGACTGGCTGGTTGGAATGAATCTGACCCGCGCCTTTTCGGTGCTGGCTCAGCAGCAAGGCCACCAGGGCGTCCTGTCGGTGGGCCGGGTGCAAACACCGACTCTGGCCTTGGTGGTCAGGCGCGACCAGGAGATCGCGAACTTCGTGCCCAAACCGTTCTGGGAAGTGGTGGCAAACCTGCAGGCGCAGGGCGGTTTGTTCCAGGCAAAGTGGCTGCCGGCCAACGCCGACTGGCTCGACGAGGAGGGGCGATGCGTCAATCCGGAGGCGGCACGAGCGGTCGCATCCCGATGCCAGGGGGTGGCGGCGATCGTTGCAGCCATCGAGACGGCACGCAAAAAAGAATCGGCGCCGCTGGTGATGGATCTCGGCACGCTGCAGCAGGAGTGTTCGAAGCGATACGGCTTCGGTGCCCAGCAGGTGCTCGACATCGCTCAGTCCCTCTACGAGACCCATAAGGCCACGAGCTACCCGCGTACCGATTGCCGCTATCTGCCGATATCGATGCTGTCCGAGGTCGGGGCCGTCGTGACGGCGCTCCTGCATTCGGATGAGAAGCTCTCCCCGGTTATCGATCAACTGGACCAGACGCTCAAGAGTCGCGTCTGGAACGACAGCAAGATCACGGCTCACCACGGCATCATTCCCACCACGGCGCCTTGCCGTATCGATCGGATGAGCGATGAGGAGTTCCGGGTTTACGATCTCATCCGTCGGCACTATCTGGCGCAGTTCCTGCCGGGCTACGAGTTCGACCAGACCGATGCCAGGCTGAATCTCGCCGGCGAGACCTTCGTCGCCTCGGGGCGACAGGTGCAGGTCGATGGCTGGAAGGTGCTCTTTCCCCGAGGGAAGGGCAAAGGGCAGGACGGTGATGACGAGGAGCAGGAGGCTTCCAGTGCGCAGGCGCTCCCGCCTCTCCGTCAGGGGGAGAGCTGTTCGGTTCGGGATCTGCTGGTGAAGGATCGTCAGAGCCAACCGCCGAAACCCTTTGCCGAGGGGACATTGATTTCGGCGATGAAGAACGCGGCCCGTTTCGTCACTGATGAGCGGCTACGAGCGCGACTGCGAGAGAGTGCCGGCATCGGTACCGAAGCGACACGCGCCGGCATCATCGAGACGCTGCTCAAGCGTGGTTTCATCCGGAAGAAGGGGCGCACGATCGTCTCGACCCCGGTGGGCCAGGGGCTCATCGCGGCGTTGCCGCCTCAGATTAGCAACCCGGGGATGACGGCACTATGGGAGCAGGCGTTGGATCAGGTCGCCGAGGGAGCGATGACGCTGGATGATTTCATGGAGCGACAAAGCGTGCTGCTCAATAAGCTCATCGAGATCGCGCTTCAGCGTCCCCAACTGAATCTCCCTGAAGCACCGAGCGAAACCTGTCCCAAGTGCCAGGCGAAGATGCGCAAGCGCAAGAGTAGCAATGGTCCCTTCTGGTCTTGCTCCCGTTATCCGGATTGCACTGGGACTAGGGCCATCTCCAAACCAATCGCGAAAAGGACTTCTCGAAGTTCGAATAAAACGGGCGAAAGCCGTAAACCGAAACCTTGAAGCAATTTTCTGGACCTTTTAAGAAATGGGTATCCGTATTAAGTGGTTGATGGGGCACCTTCACCCCATCAATCTGATACCACCCTCAGATGGTTGATAGATCGACTCCGTAGTTGAGTTCCTCTGCGAAGTCCGGCAGTCCGTAACCGATGGTTTTCTTGTAGAAAGGAGAGACCTTCGCAGTCGGTGCCTTCTTCTTGTGCTTCGTGGTGTAGAGCATTCGTGCCCGCATCACCTCGAAGGAGTAACCGCGCCCTTCACGGTTCTTGTCCTTGGCCAGTCGGTTGATGGACTCCGTGTAAGCGTTGGTGACGGGCATGTCCGTCTCGAAGTAGGTCATGGTCTCTTCGCGCCAGTTTCCCACTGCCCTGACCAGATCGCTCCAGACTTCCTTTTGGCCCTTCGGGATGGTGGCTATCCACTCGTCCAGGGCGGCTTCTGCCTGGAGCCGTGTGGTGGCGTCCCAGATGCCGTAGAAGCGCTCCTTGTGCTCGTAGGCGGCCAGCAGTTGCGGGAACGCGCCTGTCCAGGTCTCCATGATGAGGCGCTCCCGGTCTGAGACTTCGTGAGCGCGTTTCAGCAGGATTTTCCGGTCTCCCTTGAGAGTCCGGCTCTGGGACGGTTTCAGCTCCTTTCTGAGGCCCTTGCGCACTCTCTCTAGGGCATCGTTGGCCATGCGCACCACATGGAACTTATCGACCACGATACGGGCCTGGGGCAGCACAGCCTTGACCGCTGCCCGGTAGGGGTTCCACATGTCCATGCTGACGATCTCGACCTTCTGCCGGTCTTTCAGCTTCATCAGGTAGTTGGTCACCACGTCCTGGCGGCGGGTGGCCAGCAGGTCGAGCAGGGTTCGCTCCTCAATGTTGGTCAGAATGCAGCGGTAGCGCTTGTTCAGGTATAGCTCGTCAATGCCCAGGATGCGGGGCGTCTCGAAGCGGTGCCAGCGCCCCAGGAACTCGGCGCGGGCGTTGAAGATGTCGCGCACCGTCTTCTCGTCCAGGCCGGTCTGTGCCGCCACAAAGGTGTAGGGGTGGTTGAAGGATTCCTTCTCCACGTACTCATGCAGCCGCAGTGTCATACGGAATCCGTCCACCATCTCCGGTAGCTGGGGCCTGAATGTTGTCTTGCAGGCCCGGCAGGTGTATCGGCGGCGGACCACCCAGAGAGTGACCCGCTTGCCGTGGATGGGCAGATCACGATAGGGAACGTCACGCTTGCCGAACCGTACGAACTCACCCTGCACGCCGCATTCCTCGCAGGCGATGGGATCGGGCACGTCCACCTGGAAGTGCATTTCGTCGTCGGTTGATTTGCAGCCCAGTACTTGGTATTGCGGCAGGTGAAGGATGTTGTCGGGAAGTTCGGTCATGGTGTTGTATAGGCGTAGGTGTCAGTCAGATCCATCCGGCTCGGCATTGGTGTTTGCTTTTTTACCCAACAAGCTGCTGGAAACGAAAAGTAAGGCACCGAGGACAATTGCAATATCAGCCAGGTTGAAGGCCGGCCAATGCCAGTCTCGCCAATAGAAATCAAAGGAATCCACAACATAGCCGCGAAAGACCCGGTCAATCAGGTTGCCCATGGCGCCACCGAGGATAAGACTGTAAGCGATGGCTTCTCCTTTATGACGATTTTCAAGGATCAGCTTGATCAGAAAAATCGAGACCACTACCGCGATTCCGATAAAAAAGTAGCGCTGCCAGCCTCCACCATTCGCAAAAAGACTGAATGCGGCACCGGTGTTCCATAGGTGCACCCAGTTAAAGAACGGGGTCACCGAAACATACTCGCCATAGGCCATTGATTGCTGCACCAGCCACTTTACAGCCTGATCAGACGCTGCCAGCAGGCCCGATATGGACAATAGGGCATACGGCGAGAGCTTTTTGCCAATAATGAGCATTATTTAACCCTTCAACGCCAAAATGCGTCTGGCACCGTTAAGTACAATGCCCCCCGCGATGGTGCCGATAATCAGATCCGGATAATTGGAACCGGTCCACGCGACCAGGGCGCCGGCGGTGATGACCCCCAGGTTGATCACCACGTCGTTGGCCGAGAATATCCAGCTTGCCTTCATGTGCGCCCCGCCTTCCCGATGTTTGGATATGAGCAGCAGACAACTGGTATTGGCAATCAATGCGACGAATGCGATAGCCATCATCACCAGCGATTCAGGCTCACTACCGAATACAAAGCGTCTCACCACCTCTACGAGCACGCCCACAGCCAAGATCAGTTGCAGTACACCAGCAAGATGCGCGGCACGTACCTGCATTTTCACGCTATGTCCAACCGCATAAAGGGCAAGCCCGTACACCGCCGCATCGGCAAAATTGTCCAGGGATTCTCCAATCAGGCCGGTGGACTGGGCGATCAGACCGGCAGTCATTTCCACCACGAACAGAAGTGCATTGATGCCGAGCAACCAGCGCAGGGTCCCGGATTCTTGCTTAGCAGAAGCTGCCGAAAACTCGGCGGCCTTGATGGTCTCCGGATTTGCAGCGACGGTTTCCTGAAGCGAGGCGCCTAGCCCCAAGGTCTTCAGTTTCGAGGTGACGGGCTCGACCTCGCCGTCATGCACGACCTTCAGCCGGCGGTTCGACAAGTCGAAGGACAGCGCCCGAATCTCCTCAAAGCCGTTCAGGGCTAGGCGAATCATTCGTTCTTCTGATGGACAGTCCATCTTCGGCACGGCATAAACACTGACCCATCTCCCTGGCGCCTCGGAGGAGGCCTGTATATCGGTATCCGCTGCGGACGTTGCATCACCGCCACAGGCGCCACCACAGGATTTGCTCATGATACGACTCCACTTGAACAATGTTGTGGTACCATTTAAAACTATAAAGCTACTATAAGGTCAATAGAGTAAAGAATCCGTTGGGGAGGAGGCTGATGCGCATTGGTCAGTTGGCGCAGTTGGTAGGGGTCGAAACACAGACGATCCGCTTCTATGAACAGCAGGGCTTGTTGCCGCCGCCTGATCGGCAGGACAACGGTTACCGTGTCTATACCGAGAAGCATGGTGAGGGGCTGGCCTTCATCCGTCGCTGCAGAATCCTGGGCCTGTCACTGGCTGAGATTCACGAACTACAGAGCTATCAGGACGACCCTCATCAGCCTTGTACCGCCGTCAACGCCTTGCTCGATGATCACATCTCTCATGTGCGGTCGCAGATAACCGCTCTGCAAGCGCTTGAGAAACAACTCGTTTCACTGAGAGCGAGTTGCAACGATGACCGGGAAGTTGAGGCGTGTGGGGTTCTTGCTGGAATTAGCGAAGGAAACATGCACCAGCAGTAGGTGAAGCATCAACCAGATAATCCGATGAGATGCCGGTCTGTCTCACTCTCATGCAAAGGTAAGATCAACCATTTAATCCGCTTACCCTAAGAAATTTCATCTTGCAGATAAAATCTGCCTTTGCCGTTATGATGTTTTGCTGGCCATAGCTTGAAAAGCGAGGATTTAACCTGTGTCATTGCTAAGTGAATACGCAAAGAAAGAGCAACTCCTGAAGCAGCTCTCCGAAGAGCTCAAGGCATTGGAGAGTGACCAGCGCCTACAAAGCGAGATCGAATTTAAAACCAAGCTTGAAACTCTGATGAATGAGTACGGCAAGAAAGCCAAGGATGTTCTCGAGCTGCTTTCGCCCAGCGATTCGAGCAACGCTTCGAATGTCTCGACCGCGAGTCGTCGGCGGAAAAGAAAACTCAAAATCTACAAAAACCCTAAAACCGGTGAGGTCATCGAAACCCGGGGTGGGAACCACAAGGTGCTTAAGTCTTGGAAAGACGAGCACGGTGCCGGTACCGTCGAAGGGTGGGTCGTGCGGGAAGAAGACTAATACCTGTGATCGTAGCTGTGCTGACGAACAGTATGCTGGCTTGATGAAGTGAGGGGACTAGCTGATAATGGTCATGCACCCCGTTGCCAACTGACGGTCATCAGTTGGTCCCTTTGGACTCTCCTTGGGTCCGAACCCAAAGCGCTATCACCTGGCGAAAGAGCGCACCCCCTCGCAGGCTCCGCTTGCACTACATTGGCGTGTATTCGGGTTCCAGGTTCCCTATGTTTCAGGTCGACCGGTCGTCGACCACTTCTTCAAGTCCATCTCGACCGGCCAGCCAGGCATCTCGTCAAAGGTGTCTTGCTGGCCGGTTGGACCTGTTTTTACCGTGGCGGCGCCCACCGCCTGACCCCTGGGCTCCCTTTGTGCGGGGATCCGCGCACAACCGTATCGGTCCAACGCCGTGATTCGGGACCGGATGCAGCGGCAATCGTCACCATGACTACGAGGGGCATGGCCGATGGCCGGCATAATGGCTGATTCATACTTGCTACCCGAACCGGTATCGGTAGCCCACTGGACGCGCAGTGCTGGTCCTCAATCCCAAGGCGAGGCGGCGAGTGTTCGCTGCCCCGGCTTGCGATTGACGATCGAGGTTTGGGGTTGACGCCGTGAAGAAGTGGCGCAATCCTGTCGATGTAAGCCGCTGGTCACTGACGGTCATCAGTGACGCCTTTTGCCTTCGGGCAATTCCCGAAGCCGTTAACGCATCCTGAGAGACGGCGCTCACCTGAGCCGGATGCCACTTCCGAATACTCGGCCTCGCGCCGAACCACCCATCCGGGGGAACACTTTCCCCGGTGGGGATGGTGTATCTCCTGGATTCCTGTGCCTCAATCCAAGGAGTAACACCATGTCCAACTCGACCGATAATCAGTTCTTCGATCTCCATATCACTGGCGTTGGCTACGTCAATCGGATCCGCAAGATCACGCCCAAGCGTGGCGATGCCTTCTGGGCTTGCGATATATCCGCGTTGAATGGTCCTTCCAATGATGTCGAGTATCGCCGTTTCGACTGCCGCGTCAGTGGTGTCGAAGCGGAGAAACTGGTCAAGAAGTTCGCCGCAACCGTGGCCGATCGCAAGGAGAAAGGGGCCAACGAGCCCAAGATCCTGATCGGTTTCAAACTCGGCGATCTCTATCCCGATCTGTTCACGCGGACCAAGGGCGATCGCGCTGGTGAAACAGCCGTGAGCCTCAAGGCGCGTCTATTGTTCGTCAATTGGGCCAAGGTGGATGGCGACAAGGTTTATGAAGCGCCACGGCGTGAAGAAACCGCGTCGACCCACACCAGTGGCCAGGCTGACGAAACAGCGTCGCAGGGAACCGATGCGCCTGCCCAACCCGTTGTCAGCGGATCGGTCGGTGCCGCCGAAGCGGTCATCTGATTCCACCACCTCACTATCCGGGAAAGCGTCAGCTTCCCGGGGGTGTGGTTCAACCCACCCGCTCGCAGGGAGATCTCTCCCTGGTGGGCGACATCTCCCTTGCAGCATTGACTGGAGATGTCATGTCCTATTTTTCTCGACTTCGCATCGCTCGCGCGATTTTCGACGCGGCCGATCGCATCAGCAGCAGCGTGACCGCTGCGTGTGTCGTTGCCGTGCTTCTGGGGCCAGCGCTCAAGGCGCAGCCTGATGGCTATTTCAGTGCCTTTTGGGCAGGCGCGGTCTTTCTCCTCCTGACCCTGATCGCTGGCATTGCCAAAGGCATGCTAGACTCACTCATAACCAAGGCCGAAGCCGATGGAGGTGATGCCTAATGGATTCTGCGACTCTGCTGCTTGGCACGATTTTCGTCGTTCTGACCGTTTCGATGACGATTGCCGGCGGTTATGCCTACTCCGTACATCGCAAGTTGGAAGCGCGACGAAAACGCTGATTCAGACAGATCTTTACACGTCATGACAGCCTCCTCCGGGAGGCTGTTTTCGTTTCGGCAGAATAGACCTGTCGAAACGCTTCCAGACAGCGCCGTCGCCAGACGGACTTAACGTTTCTTCTCCCACCCGGGGTCATTTCCCAGTGGGATGGCTCCATTCTTTCGAGGAGCCATCCACATGCAACCCTACTGCCTGCAACCTGGGTCAACCGGTGATTCACACAGTGTCTACGAGGGCACTTCTGTCTGGCCAGCGTGCCCGATCGGGTATCTGCGCCCGGCATACGACATAGAACGTGAACATGGTCACGGTCCCTGGATCGTATTCGACACGCTGGGCCGGCCCTTTTCCGGTAACTCACCCGAGAAGGCGCTTGACGCCTTCGCCACTCGTCCGATGACACGGGTCACGCTGATCTGAGTCTCTTCTGAATCCACTCACCCATTCGGGGCCACGCCCCGAGGGGGTGGCTCCTGTCCAATCGATACACGAAGGAGCAATCTCATGAGCGATACTCTGACCCATCAGCTGGCCCAGGAAGAAGTCGATGTCATTCTGGCCGCGCTTAGGCTGTTACAGCGAACGTCCAGTTGGGACATACCGGATGAGATTCAGGATATCGGGGGCGAGAGTCTGGATGTGGTCAACATCGACAGGCTATGCGAGATGCTCAATCTGGACGGTGTCGTTGATCATCAGGATGATCGCGACGTTCTGATCCGGCGCTTTCGCGCCGAGTTGTCGAGATCGGACTGGGATTCGGATACAGCGGCCAACCTGGCAACGACATTGGCCGATGCGGGTTGGCCGATATTCCTGCCTCAGGACGAGGGCTGGACGCTGGATGTTGTGAATGGTGCCTACACTGTCCTGGCGTGTGTTGAAGGACCCTTTCGATCCGATGCCAAGGCAGTAGCCTTTATTGGGCGACGCTTCGCCAGCGGCACGGACAGGTGCTGGATACCATTGGTATGACGGCTTGTGGGCATGGTATGCCGTTGATGCGAATCCTTGGCTACGGCGCCAACGCTGTCGACGTAGTGGTCTGTAGCGAGCTTCGCCCAGATGACTGTCTCGAGATCGGCTATCGCCTGCATCCTTTTGAGTCGGCCAGCTGGTCGATCTTCCGTCGCGACACCGATAACGGTGAAGCAAGATGGATCGCCGATAAGCCTGACCAGCAGGGAGCATTGCGATATTGTGCTGAGAGATTAAGCGTGACATTTAACGATGAGATCGTGAAGTCGTTTTCCACTTACTTTCAGTGATTCACTCCAAACGCCCTACGGGGCGTTTTTTGGGGTCTGCAAAAGCGGTACGAGTGCAATTAACATTTTCCGTCGCGAGTACCCTCAGCCTTCGGCACGGTGAACCCGATCACGATCATTCAGGTTCCCCGCGCGAGGCCAAACCCGATGTATTCCTTCCAGCAAACCCGTGTCGTCCCCTTAGCATTCTTGATTGCGCTGCTCGCCGGTTGCGCGCATCAGCAACCATCCCCGCAGCCAAGCGAGAGTGAGCGTCTGGCGGCCGACTATCCCGACGCCGAGAATATGGCCCTCTCGCAAAGCGAGGGGGCGCATCATTCCCGCGTCGTGGCCACCGGTCTGGATCAGCCCGCCTACGATGTCGAACCCGATGTCTACCGCGATCGCGATGTGTCACGAGTCGAGGTGATGCGAGGCGGGCGCTACGCCTTGGTTACGGCCAACGCCACGTTGCAGCAGCGCAACCTCCTCGAGCAGACCGTCAATGTCTCGATCCCTGCCTCTATGAGTCCGTCGGTCGAGGATGGCTTGCGCTACACCCTGCAGCAAACCGGTTACAGCCTCTGTGCGCCACAGGGCGAACCGCAGCAGCTGCTCTACAGCCGACCATTGCCGGCGGCGCACTTTCGCCTGGGGCCGATGCCGCTTCGCGAGGCCTTGCAGGTTCTCGCTGGTAGTGCGTTCGAAGTTCAGGCCGACCCCATCGCGCGAACCATTTGCTACCAGGTGCGCGATCAGAGACTGATCGAGGAGACCGGTCATGACGGATGATCGCCAGCGGCCCGTCGATCCCGGTGAGTCAGAGCCGGATCCCGATGACTCACAGCGTCAGGGGAGAAGCGACGATGAGCCCGATTACATCCCCTACGTAGAGAGCCGCCGGCGTTGGAGCCCGCTGCGATTGACGCTTCTGGGGCTCGGCGTCCTCGCTGTCCTGGGGGTGATCTATTTCGTTCTATTTGCCGGCTCCGAGCCGAAGGGGCCAACGCTGGAATCTCGATTGCAGTCCCAGCAGCAGGTCATCGATCAGCTGCGCGTGCGCATCGAGGAGCTGCAGAGCGGGCAGGACGAGCGTCGCAGTCAGGCCGAGGGTAACAGCAACCGCCTTGGCGAAATCGCCTCACGCCTCGACGATCTCGAGGCGCGTCGCCAGACATCTCCGCTGCAGGCGCTGCCCGAGCATGTTCAGGCGCTTTCCGATCGGGTCGATGAGCTGTCCAGCTCCGTGGACGTGCGATTCAGTGCCACGCAGGAGAAGGAGCAGTCGCTCGAGGCGTCAATCGAGGAGGTGCGCAAGCTCCGCGCGAGTCAAAAGACTGCCGCCCAGCAAAGTCAGCCCAGCCGTCAACGCCAGACCCGTCGCGCGCCCGAGCCGCCGTCACCGCCATTTTCGGTGTCGGGCGTCGAGTTGCGCGGTGGGCGCAGCTATCTCGCGGTGGCGTCTGGCAACGCGGGTCGCTTGAGCGATCTGCGTCTTGTTGGCGAGGGGCAGAACATCGGGTCTTGGCATCTGTCATCGATCGATGGCCATTCGGCAGCGTTCACCATCGACGGCCAGACCGTGGTCGTTCCGGTTCCTTGAGGAGAGTCCCATGACGATGATACGTGACCGACGCCTGGGCATCGCGCTCCTGCTGTTCGCTGCCTTGCCGGTCTGGGCACAAGAGGGGCAGGAGAGCGAGTCGACACGCATCGACCAGACCCAGGTTGAGCAGAGCAGCCAGCGGGCTGCCGAAGCCTGGGGCCTGAACCAGCAGGAGTATCAACGCTACGAGTCGATCATGGAGGGGCCGCGTGGCACCTGGTCCCCCAATCTGGATCCACTGACCGCGCTGGGCCTGGAAGCGCGTAGCCAGGCCGAGCGCCAGAAGTACGCCGAGAAGCTCGTCGAGACCGAGCGTGCCCGCGTCGAAGCGGAACTCGCATTCCAGCGCGCCTACGACGCCGCCTGGCAGCGGCTCTATCCCAACGACATGCCGGTCAACTCGTTCACCACGAAAGGGGGCGAGGACGCGACCCAATCGGTATTCGGCAGCAATCCGTCGGCATCCAGCCAGCGCCTGAATGTGGTAGTGGCCATCGAGGGGTGCAACCAGTGCGAGGCAACCGTGCAGCGCCTGCTGAACAGCGGGGCGGCCATGGACATCTGGGTTGTGGATTCCAACGGCGACGATGATCACATTCGCAGCTGGGCGGCCGAGGTGGGAATCCCGCCGACGAAGGTTCGCTCTGGAGCGATCACTCTCAACCATGGCGGATCGCTGAACGTCGATAGCAGTGAGCTGCCGCGTGTCGCGCCGAGGGGCTGAGTGATGATCTCGCGCGCGTTGAAAGCTGCAATGACTGGGCTGGTGACGGCGATAGTTGCCGGCTTGGCTTACGCCGAGCAACCCGACATCCCATCAGCCTATGTGGTCGCCGCCCAGGATCGTGGTGTACCGCCGACGGTGCTCTACGCGGTGGCCAGCGCGGAGTCGGGGGTCAGTCTCGATGCGGGGCATCGCCCCTGGCCCTGGACGTTGAACGTCGCTGGAGAATCGATGCGCTTCGGCGATCGAACCTCCGCATGCCGGGCGTTGACTGACGCGCTCAAGACAACGCAGATCGTCGACGTGGGGATCGCGCAGCTGAACGTGCGCTGGCAGCCGCAGTTATTCGGCGCTGGTCAGCGCTTCTCGGATCCCTGCGAGGGGCTCGATCCCTACGCCAATCTGGATGAGGCGGCGGCGCTGATTCGTCGCCACTTCGATGACGCTGGCGATTGGTTGATCGCAGCCGGGCGCTATCACCGTCCGGCAGGTGGTCGCCCTGCCGAGCGTTACCGAGCCGTGGTCAGTCAGGAGCTGGCTCGGCTCGGTACATCCCCCACTCTTGAGATGGGCCCGCCGGCGCGGATGGCAGCACGCCAGACATCCGCTTCGAAGCGACCACATCGACCTGCGCTAGCGTCAGTGGAGAGTGGCAGCCCTTCCGCGGCGGATGAGGCGCTGACCTGGGTGACCCCTGGCCCACGCTCTCCTGATACCGACGTCACCTGGGTAACGCCTGAACAGCGGCCCTGGATGGCCGATGTCGCAACTCGATAGGAGATCCGATGAAACGATCACGTTGCCTCAGCCTGATATTGGTAGGTTCGATGGCGCTGCTGTCGGCATCTGCACTTGCTCAGACTCCCATCGAGCGCCCACCGGGGCTGCCTCAGCTGACGGTGGTCGCCGATCACGGCGGCGAGCTGGCTCGACCTTACTACGTGGCCATCAAAGGTGCGGGCGTTGATGAGGAGGAAGGCTACTCGCCGCAGCTGGGTGGCGAGGCGCGTCCTGCCCGGCCCTTTGGAGAACAGGACATGCTGCCGCTCGAGAGCGAGCAGTTGACGCCCGGCACCGTCACGCCGCGTCAGCTGGATCTGCCCGGTGGGTTCACGCCTGTCTTTTTGGTCGGTGATGACGACCTATCCCGACAATGGCTGGCCCAGCGCGGCGACAGCTTGCGAGAGATGAATGCTGTGGGGCTGGTCGTGCAGGCAGCCGATGAGTCGTCCCTGCAAGCACTTCGCAACGCAGCCCAGGGGCTCGAACTTCGTCCCGTCTCAGGCGACGGACTGGCCGAACGACTAGGCCTTCGACACTACCCCGCGTTGATCAGTCAGCGGGGTATTGAGCAATGAGTAGCAACCATCCTCTCGAATCCCTCCTGCGACCCGCAGTCGAGCTATACACCGTCTGGATCTGCGCCGGCTGCGTTGTTCTGTGTATTTGGGCACCCTGGGCGCTGGCACTTTCGCCCAGTGTTGGCATCACCACGGCAGCGGGCTTTGCGGCGTTCGGCGCCTGGCGCTTTCGTCAGGCATGGGTCGTGCTGCGCTATCGCCGCAACATGCGTCGCCTGCCGCGCTTCGCGCTGCCGGCGCGCAAAGTGCCATTGAGCCGGCGGAGCTTGTGGTTGGGCAAGGGCTTCAGATGGGATGCCCAGCACACCCAGCGCCTGCACGAAGCCGCTCAGCCGGCTGCCAAGGGCTATGTCCAGCCGAGTCCGTGGTATCAGCGCGCCCGTCGTCTTGAGCAGTCGATGGAGGGTGGGGCGGTTGGCCGACATATCGCCGCGCTGTTGCGCTGGGATTCGATGCTTAATCCGGTGAGGCCGCTACCGCCGGTAGGCGGGCGTCCGGCGCTGCATGCCGTCGAGTGGCGAGAGCACGACGTCTGGATGCCGCTGGGTGAGCGGGTGGGTCACACACTGGTCGAGGGAACGACTCGCGTGGGCAAGACACGTCTGGCCGAGATCCTGATCACCCAGGACATCCGGCGTGGCGACATCACGATCTGCTTCGACCCCAAGGGGGATGCGGATCTGATGATGCGCATGTACGCCGAGGCCCAGAAGGCTGGACGGGGTGACGAGTTTTACATCTTCCATCTGGGCTGGCCGGACGTCTCGTGCCGCTACAACGCCGTGGGGCACTTTTCGCGGCTCTCCGAGGTATCGACCCGCGTCACCGGCCAGCTCTCCGGCGAGGGCAACTCCGCCGCGTTTCGCCAGTTCGCCTGGCGTTTCGTCAACATCGTCGCCCGCGCCCGTCACGCCCTGGGTGAGCGGCCAAGCTACGGCCAGATCCTGGCTGATGTGGTGAACATCGATGCGCTGTTGATGCAGTACGTCCAGCAGATGCTGGAGCAGCAGCTTCCAGGGTCGAACCAACAGATCACCGACATCGAGGGGAAGACCAACGACAAGAACACGCCTCGTAACCTGCAGGGGCGCCACAAGCGTGTGGTTGCGATCGTTCAGTACCTGCAGCAGCCCGACGTCATCGAATCGCTGAGCGACCCCGTGCTCGATGGCTTGCTCTCTGCAGTGCGCTATGACAAGACCTACTTCGACAAGATCGTGGCGTCACTTCTACCGCTGCTCGAGAAGCTGACCAGCGGCAAGATCGCCGAGCTGCTCTCGCCGGACTACGACGACATCGAGGATGAGCGCCCGATCATCGATTGGCAGCAGATCATTCGCAAGAAGGGGGTGGTCTATGTCGGCCTTGATGCGCTGAGCGATTTTGAAGTCGCTCAGGCGGTGGGTAATTCGATGTTCGCCGACATCGTGTCGGTCGCCGGTCACATCTACAAATTCGGGTCCGAAGATGGGCTTCCCGGAGAGGGTGGGAGCCAGAAGCTGCCGATCAACCTGCACTGCGATGAGTTCAACGAGCTGATGGGCGACGAGTTCATCCCGCTGATCAACAAGGGCGGTGGTGCCGGCATCCAGGTGACGGCCTACACCCAGACACTCTCGGACATCGAGGCGCGGGTCGGCTCCACGGCTAAGGCCGGCCAGGTGGTGGGCAACTTCAACAACCTGATCATGCTGAGGGTGCGCGAGGAGCGCACCGCGCGGTTGCTGACCGACCAGCTGGCCAAGGTGAACGTCTCGACCCGGCTGATGGTGTCGATGGCCAGCGACAACGCCGACGTGAACAGCGATCAGGACTTCAGCTCTTCGGCAGGCGACCGCGTCGGCACTGAGTCCGTGGAGATGCTGACCCCCAACGACGTGATCAATCTGCCCAAGGGGCAGGCCTTTGCGCTGCTCGAGGGCGGCCAGCTCTGGAAGATCCGCATGCCGTTACCGTTGCCGGACAAGACCGAGGACGTGCCGAAGGACGTGGCCGACATCGCGAGTCGCATGCGGGCGAAATACGCCACGGGCGATCAGTGGTGGACGGGCATCATGCCGCCGCCGATCCATATGGACTTCAGCAATCCGCCGAGTCTGCATGAGCCGGTCGAGCGTGATGCCACCGTGGTGAATGGCGGAGCCGGGGATGTGGGTCATGGCGAGGGATGAGGCACCGGCTCAGCGCGCCGAGAAGAAGCGCAGCGGGCTGGTTGGTACGCTGCTCAAGCTGCCGTTCACGCTGATATGGATCGTGTTGATCTCGATCATCTGCAGCGTGCTGATCGAGTGGGTCGGTATCTATTTCGACTGGTTCAGTCAGCCAGGCTCCGACCACGCACACCAGACCATGCTCGCCGAGATGGGCTATCTGGATAGCCAGTTCTCCCAGTCGCTGCTGGTGTCGTCCCCGGTCGAGTTCGCCACGATGATCGTAGACACCTGCTATGAATGGTTATTCGTGAAATCCGGCATCGCAGACTGGGTTGAGCAGGGAGCCGATGCCGTGGGTTGGGCGGGGACGCTGAAAACTTACCTGCAGGCGGCCATGTTCGTGACTCTGATGACCCTCACGCGCTGCGTCATTCTGATTCTGACATCGCCGTTGTTCATCATGGCCGCGTTGGTGGGCTTCATCGATGGGCTGGTGAGTCGCGATCTGCGCCGCTTCGGGGCAGGGCGCGAGTCGGCGTTCATCTATCACCATGCCAAGCGCATGGTGACACCAATCTTCTTGACCGGCTGGCTGATCTACCTGTCATTGCCGTTCTCGATCCATCCGAATCTGCTTCTGCTGCCGTGCGCGCTGCTGTTCGGGTTAATGATCGCGATCACCATATCGAGCTTCAAGAAATATCTTTAAGTAACTAATTATAATTAATCTATATTCTCCCACTAATTAGTTAACAAATGATAAGATTTAGTTTGGCCGCATGCATATGGCGAGGAAGGATACTTTCTTGTTGACTTGGCTAAGAATCCTTAGCGCGACGTGGTAAGCGCAACCGCAAAGTATTATTTGGATTCTCTTGGCCCGAGACGGATTCCTGTCTAGCCAAAGAAGTTTAAGGTTGGACGCGATTGAAGAGCTTGGTGGGAATTCCGGTGCGCGGCATTTTAGAAACCTTTCACATGCTGCAAGGATAATAGTATGCCGATCCATCATATTGACGCCGGTGACCAATCAAGCATTCGCGATATTTATACCACTGATGCCTCAGAGGCCAGCCTCCCCAAGTTCCGTCTACCACAGGGTAGAACGGAGCCTCATGCTGCTTATTCTCTCGTTCGGGATGAGCTTTTGCTCGATGGTAATGCACGTCAGAATCTCGCCACGTTTTGCACTACGTGGGTCGAGGATGAAGTCAAACAGCTGATGTCGGATGCCGTCGATAAAAACATGATCGACAAGGACGAATATCCCCAGACGGCGGAGATTGAGAATCGGTGTGTCCATATTCTGGCCGATCTATGGCACGCGCAGAAATCCTGGGAAACGGTAGGTTGTTCGACGACAGGATCCAGCGAAGCGGCGATGCTTGGTGGACTCGCATTCAAATGGAAATGGCGTCAGCGGCGCGAAGCTGAAGGGAAGGATGCGAGTAAGCCCAATATCGTGACCGGTCCCGTTCAAATCTGCTGGAAGAAGTTCGCGCGGTATTTCGACGTCGAGATTAGAGAAGTTCCGCTTGAAGGAGATGCGCTGGGATTACAACCTGCGGACCTTCGAAAGTACTGCGATGAGAATACGATAGGAGTTGTCGCGACGCTTGGCGTGACGTTTACAGGTATCTACGAACCCGTGGAGGCATTGGCGCGAGAGCTCGACGCCATCGAACGCGACCTGGGGCTAGATATCCCTATCCACGTCGATGCTGCATCCGGCGGTTTTATCGCGCCGTTCATTCAGCGTGACCTAGTATGGGATTTCCAGATCCAACGGGTGCGCTCCATCAATGCATCGGGCCACAAGTATGGGCTTGCCCCATTAGGTGTGGGCTGGATCATCTGGGCATCAAAAGAAGATCTACCCGAAGACTTGATCTTCTACGTTGACTATCTTGGCGGCAATATGCCGACTTTTGCGCTCAATTTCTCTCGTCCTGGTGGAGAGATCATCGCGCAGTACTACAACTTCCTGCGTCTGGGGCGTGATGGTTACACGGCTATTCAGCAAGCCTGCTCCGATACGGCGCAGTGGTTGGGTAATGCATTAGCCAAGCTTGGACCGTTCGAAATGGTTTACGACGGCCATGGTGGACTGCCAGCGGTAGCTTATAAGCTGACCGATTCAGATCATGGTTTCACCCTCTATGATTTGTCGGAGCGGCTTCGGATGCGAGGTTGGCAAATTGCCTCTTATCCTCTGCCCTCGAACCGCCAGGAAACCGTCGTTCAGCGTATCTTGATTCGACATGGCGTGAGTCGTGATCTGGCACGTTTGCTTCTCGACGACATGAAACGTGCGATCAAGCACCTATCGGAAAACCCTGTGCCTAACTCGACTGCTAAACCGGGGTTCCATCATGGCTGAGATACATCGTTGCGTTCGATCGGCGTCAGGCATCTTCATTCGCTTCTTCGGCTTGGCGGTCCTTTTTTTTACTGGGCCTGCCGTTGCCCAGGATGATAGTGCGTCCTCCGCAGGAGGACGCGTCATTGGCCAAATCTTCGATAGCGTAGAACCCGTAGCAGAAACCGGAGTACACGGTTTTTTTGAATTGCTCGGAAATCAGCCAATTGCATTTATTCTTCTCGCTTTGGCGCTTGGTAATTTAATTGGTAAGTTTGATTTTAAGGGCGTCTCCCTTGGCTCAACGGCTGGTTCATTGCTGGTCGGTGTCATCATTTCGATGGTGGCGGAGGCGGTTTACGGGATCACTTATTCCATCCCGGGAATATTATCCTCCTTCATGCTCTTGCTATTCATGTATGCATTAGGCTTAAAGGTAGGGCCACAGTTCTTTTCTGGTCTTCGAAAGGGGGGGCTGGCCTTTATTGGAGTTGGCGTCATCGTTTGGGCGTTGAATTGGGTCATTTGCTATTTTGGTGCGTCTTGGGTGGGATTGGCCCCTGGGTACGCAACAGGTTTGATTTCAGGCAGCTATACCATTACAGCCATTCTTGGTGTCGGTCAGAGCGCTCTGTCTAGCGGCGCTTACACCCCTCCTGCAGGGATGACGGTTGAGGAGGTTGGAGCCAATATGGCTGCGGCTTATGCCATCAGCTACGTATTATCGAGTGTCGGGATTATCCTGTTGATTCGATATCTACCTCGGATTTTTGGTCGCGATGCCAAGGCGGATGCCAAGCTGGCCGAGACTGAATACAGTGGCGGTGCAACACATCCCGTGCCGGGAGCGCCTGGCGCGCTAATAATGGGATTTTCACCTTACGATCTGCGCGCCTTTTACGTGACGCACGAACAGCTCATCGGCCTGAGTCTTGCTCAGTTGGCTAAAGACTACCCTCAGGTACCGATATTACGTGTCGTGCGAGACCATAAAGTTCTCGATTTGTCCGATGATCTCGTGCTTGCGATGAACGACATTGTAACGGTGCGTGGGAACGTGCACGACCTGATACTTGAAGAGGGAGAGTTGATAGGACCGGAATCCGATGAGGCTCTTGCTCGGAATGTTCCTCTGGAAGTGGCTGACGTCCATATCGGATCTCATGCTGTCTCCGGGAAGACGCTTCAAGAGCTGGCAAGTCATGGAACCGGAGGCGTGGAAGTACAGGCGCTTTTCAGAGCCGGGAATGAACTTCCGCTTGGGCCGTCTAGCGTTTTGTCATTCGGTGACGTGGTACGCCTGACCGGGCCTGACGTGGCGATTAAGGCTGCCGCAAAGAAACTGGGCGGACGTGCGATTCTATCGACGATGAAGTCCGAGGTGCTCTATCTTGCACTTGCCATGCTGGTGGGCTATCTGGTTGGCATTGTTAGTGTCACGATTTCAGGTATTCCCTTCTCCCTAGGCACTTCAGCAGGATGCATTCTAGCTGGCGTGGGCGTCAGCTACTTCCGGAGCCGTAATCCTGAATTCGGTGGACCGGTTCATGAAGGTGCTCGGAGTTTTCTTCAGGACTTTGGGTTGAATGCATTTGTCGTGGTGTTGTCTGCGAATGTCGGACCAAAGGTCATTACGGCTTTAGGGGGCGACACCATAGTATGGCTCGCCTGCATAGGCATATTGGGGGCACTCATTCCGCCGCTAGTGGCATTCTGGGTTGGATTCAAATTTTTCGGACTTAACTCCATCATTGCCGACGGCGCCGCCACTGGCGGACGAAACAGTACACCGGGGCTGAATGCGATCATCGAGGAGTCGGGGAGCTCGGTGGCTGCCGTGCCTTATCCTGTCAGTTACGCCCTGACAACAGTATTGGCACTGATTGGGGGCTATTTTTCGATGATTTTGTCGTAACTTATCAAAGGCGCCGGAAGGCAACCCGGTAGTTGACAAACTATACCGGTATCGATGATAGGCGCATCACTAGCATTGAGTTATGAGGGCTAATGGCAGAGTGTTAGTGCCACTATCGCGGGCCGTTTATCTACTGCTCGGCCTGCGATAACCTGGATCTTGTCTGCATTGGAGATCAGAACTTAATTGAAAGCTTCGAAATTATGAATGCCGGTTTCGTAGCCCATTGCGTCGGCCATCCGCCGGCAGAGAGGTAAGATATGTCTGAGTTCATGAAAGCGGCAGTTGTCCACGAGTTTGGTCAGCCTCTGGTAATCGAAGAAGTGCCGGTACCGCAACCGGGGCCGGGCGAGGTGCTGGTCAAGATCAAGGCCAGTGGTATCTGTCACACCGATCTGCACGCCGCTCACGGAGACTGGCCGGTCAAGCCGACGCCTCCTTTCATTCCTGGCCATGAGGGCGCTGGCGTAATCGTTGCCTTGGGCGAAGGCGTCAAGCATCTCGAGGAGGGCGACTCTGTCGGTATCGCCTGGCTGCACGACGCTTGCGGACACTGCGAATTCTGTCTCACCGGGTGGGAGACGTTGTGCGAGAGCCAGAACATGAGTGGCTATACCGTCAACGGCAGCTTCGCCGAGTACGCCATCGGTAACGCCGACTATGTCGCCCGTTTGCCGGATGGTGTCGACTATGCAGCCATCGCGCCGATCCTGTGTGCTGGCATCACCACTTACAAGGGCCTCAAGGAAACCGATACCAAGCCGGGAGAGTGGGTCGCGATTTCTGGTATCGGCGGGTTAGGACATATTGCGGTGCAGTATGCCAAGGCGATGGGTCTGCACGTGGTGGCGCTGGACGTCTCCCCAGAGAAGCTCGACCTGGCTAAACAGCTCGGGGCCGATGTCGCGGTCAACGCCCAGGATGAGGATGCCATCAACCAGGTGATCGCCGCGACCCAGGGCGGCGCACACGGGGTGCTGGTCACCGCGGTCTCGGTACCGGCTTTCAATCAGGCGCTCAACTACGTCCGCCGTAAGGGCACTATCAGCCTCAACGGTTTGCCGCCGGGAGAATTCCAAACGCCAATCTTCGACGTGGTGCTCAAACGCATCACCTTGCGTGGCTCTATTGTTGGGACGCGCAACGACATGGCCGAGGCTCTGCGATTCGCCGCTGAAGGCAAGGTCAAGGCACATATTCATAAGACTCGACTTGAAGACATAAACCAAGTCTTCAGCGATCTGGAAAAAGGGGGGGTAGACGGCCGGATGGTGATGGTTATGGAGTAACGTTTGAAACTGACCTATCTCTTTTGCCCCAAGCGCTCCTGTTAGGGCCGATAATCACCATCGCGACATCGAGCTTCAAAAAGTACCTCTGGGCCGCCTCCCTGTGGCTCGACTCCCGGTCCCTTTTTAGCGGGGCCGGGTTCTTCAAAACCCGCCAAGAATACCCCGCTGTTTGTCTTAACGTTTTCGGCTGATCCCTGAGTGAGTTGACTCGACCATGAACCCATGTCGTCACCACTCACGACGGGACTCAACCATGACGGTGCGCCAACGATTTTCCTTTCCCACGCTGTTCACGAGCCTCCTGTTCGCCAGCAGCTACAGCTTCGTTTGCCCCGCGCAAGCGGGCGACATCGACGAGATCCAGCGCCGGGATCTGGCACTGATCCAGACCCAAATCGAGCAGATCAAGGTCGTGGTCGACCGCATCGACGCCAGGCAGCAGAACGCGAATCCCGAATCCACGCGGATCTACTTCGACATCCCACGTCTACGCAGTGACCTGCAGTCCATCACCGGTGGTATCGATGATTACCTCGCGCCCGATCGTCTATTGCCTCGGCAGCTCAGGCCGCTCGACGGCGACTACCTCGATGATCGGGGGCAGTAGTGGAGGCGTTCGAGGCGGGAGCTGGCTTGGGCGGGCAAGAGCTTTCCTGGCTTATCGCTGGCGTGGGCTGCAGCGCCGCGATGTTGCTCGTTATCTGGATTTTGATGTCGGCGTATCGGGGGTGGGTCCGGGGCCGTGTCGACGGCGACATCTTGTCCGCCGTGGCCCTCAAATCGCTGGTTCTGGTGCTGCTGTTTTTCTGGTTGTTCCTGTCCTGACAGGAGCGACTCGAAGATCCCCCAAGGGGGATAGGAAGAGCCCATGTGGGTAGGTCGTAACGGGCAATCAATCATCTCAAGAGGAAGCCATCATGTCACTGCAATCACTGTTTCAACGTCTCTGCGGTGGATTCAACCGCAACTGCCAGAAACTCGCCGTGTTGGCCAGCACGGCGGTGCCGGGTCTCGCACTGGCCGATCTCCCTGCGCTCGAGGAGCCGACGCAGGGCAGTGGCGGGATTCGCTCCACCGCCCAGGGCTATATGTACGACGGCTTCGTTCTCGGAGGTCTACTGTTGTGCACCGCCGCTTTCATCTGGGTCGGCATCGGCTGTTTGGCGTCGTTCAACGAAGGGCGACAGCGCGGTGAGTGGACCAAATTCGGCGTGACCGCCTTCATCGGCGTCGTGCTGATCCTGGTCATCATCTGGCTGAGCACTGAAGCCGCACCGATCCTGGCTCAGTGAGGGTGTGTCATGGCAAGCATCGATTTCCTGCCGAAACGCATCAACGACGCCCCGGTGGTTTTTCGGGGCATGACGCTTCGGGAAGTCTGCATCATGGCGGTGATGGGCTTCGTCGGCGGCATGCTTCCGGGCATCGTCCTGGCGTTCGTGTTCGGGATGCCTGCCATGGCGCCTACCGTTGCCGTGGCGGTCATGGCGCTGGCTTTGGTCGTTGGTGGCACCGTCATGCGTCGGCTACGACGTGGCCGTCCTCCCTCGCTGCTCTATCGCCAGATCATGTATCGATTCGCCGCCCACGGTATCAACCTCGGCGGCGAAACACTCATCACTCGCTCGAGCCCCTATCGCGTAGGACGTGAGTCCCGGAGTCAAGGAGAACTGCGATGAGTCGTTTGCGTAACGCCTTGGGTGCCCGCGACGCCCATATCACCACGCTGCGCGGCATTATTGTTGTTCTGGTGTTGCTCTGCGCCGGTCTGGGCCTCGGTTGGTATAGCGCACCCAAGGATTTGACTATCTCGATCCCGCCGGATCTGCGCACGGGATCGACCCAGAAGTGGTGGGAGAAGCCACCCTCCGCTGTCTATGCCTTCACCACTTACGTCTGGCAGCAGATCAACCGCTGGCCGTCCAACGGTGAGGCGGATTACAAGCGCAACCTCTACGCCTATTCACCGTTCTTGACGCCCTCCTGCCAAACCGAACTCGAAGAAGACTATCGCTATCGCAATCAGCGCAACGAACTGGATCAGCGAGAGCGAAGCGTATTCGAAATTCCCGGTCGGGGATTCAGCAACGACCAGTCGGGGCCTGGCTCAGTGGAGGTCGTGTCTCGGGATCAGTGGATCGTGAACCTGGATCTCGCCGTCAAGGAAACCTACGCCGGAACACCCGTTCGCGACGTCTACATGCGCTTTCCGATCAGGGTCGTACGTGCCGAAGGCGACCCGCAGAACAACAAGTGGGGCATGCAGATCGATTGCCTGGCCCGCCCAGCCCAGCGTCTGGAAATCCCACAGCAGGAGGGTGAGTCATGAATCGCCTCAAGGCGTCGTTATTGGGAGGCGGTCTGTGCGTCTCACTGTTGAGTGTGGCGCTCCAGGCCCATGCCGTGGAGATCCTGCACTGGGATCGCAAGCCGCTGGACGTCGACCTGCCGGTCGGCACCGAGCGGGTCATCGTGCTCGATCGCAACGTGCGCGTGGGCCTCCCGCGTGACATCGCCGATCCCGACACGCTGCGTGTCCAGAGCGCGGGTGGGGCAATCTACCTCAAGGCTAACCAGGCGTTCGACACCCAGCGCGTGAGACTTCAGGACGTCGAGACCAATGAAGTCGTGCTGTTCGACCTGACTGCCAAGGAGGATGGCGCGAGCGACGAGGATATCCAGGTGGTGTTCCCGGAAGACAACCCTGGTGATTCGACGGCCAGCGCGTCGGCTCAAAGCGACGACGAGGGCGGCGATCACGATCGAGCCGGAGCTTCCGCCGGTGGGACGCCAGTACCGGTGGTGTTGACCCGCTTTGCCGCCCAATCGCTCTACGCACCCAGCCGGACGATCGAGCCGGTGAAGGGCCTCAACCGGGTCGCGATGCAACTGCCGGACAGCATGCCGTCCCTGCTGCCATCGCTACCGGTCACGGCGACACCGGTGGCCGCGTGGAAGCTCGATGGCTGGACTGTCACGGCAGTAAAGCTCTCGAACCGGGACCCCTCCCGGGCTTTCGAGCTGGATCCGCGTTGGCTCCAGGGCGATCTTTACAGCGCCACGTTCATGCACCCATCGCTGGGTCGTCGAGGCAGCGTGGAAGACACCACCACCGTCTTCATCGTGACCAACGGATTGTCCCTGGCAAAGGCGCTGCCCCTGTCGCAGGGAGGTGATTCATGAAACTGCAGGGCAATACGCTTCTCAAGTTCGGGGTGCCCGTGCTGTTCGTCGGGATGAGTCTGATCGTCATCAAGAGCTGCAGCAGTGGCAGCGAAGACGCGGGACAAACCCAGCAGCAGGCCGCACAGGACGATACCCGCACCCTGTCTCAGGACGAAATGGATGCACTGGGTATCAGCGGTGATTCCTCCCAGGACACCGTAGCCACCCTGGTGGGCAAGATGAATGCCTGGGAGCGTCAGCGACAACGTGACCAGGAACGAATGGAGGGCTTGGTCGAGGAGAACAACCGTCTCGCCGAGCGTGCTTCCAACGTCGACCGATCGGTGAACGAGGCGATTCAGCAGGAGCGTGAGCGCCAACAACGGGCGCGCGAGCAGAGCGAACAGTCATTGCTTTCCCGCTTCGAGAATCGCTTGGACCGTCTGGTGCCGGCAGACGAGGACACCAGCGGCAATGATGGCCAGTCTGGCAACGACGATATGCCGATCGGCCTGGGGCTCGAGGGCGGCGGTGGTCCATCGGGGAGCGACTCGGGCGGTGGCAATCTCGCCTGGGTCGAGCCGATGGATCGTCGTCAGGAGGAGGGGCGCTCGAGTCGTAGCGGTCGTGATGATGGCCCAGCGTTCCCCACCTCGTTCAAGGCCGCCGCTGAAACGGCGGGAGACATGGCTTCCCGGGCATCGAGTGCAGCCGAATCGCGAGTGACCGGCGAGCCGGATGTTTCGACAGTGGAGCCGGTCTATACGATCCCGGAGAACTCGACGCTCATGGGCTCACTCGCCATGACGGCACTTTTGGGCCGGGTGCCAGTCGATGGCACGGTCAACGATCCCTATCCGTTCAAGGTGATGATCGGCAAGGACAACCTGACGGCCAACGGCATCGAGCTGCCGGAAGTGAAGGCCGCCGTTGCCAGCGGCACGGCGACCGGCGACTGGACGCTTTCCTGCGTGCGCGGAAACATCACCAGTCTGACCTTCGTTTTCGAGGACGGCACGATCCGGACCGTGCCGTCGCCGGATGACGTCAACCAGAACGGTGGTGACGGTAACGGCGGCAGCAACCAGAACCAGTCCATTGGTGGCGGCAATTCCATCGGCTGGATCAGCGACCAGGCAGGTCTGCCCTGTATCAGTGGCATGCGGCGCAGTAACGCGCAGCAGTATCTCGGCACCCAGGGCCTGCTCACGGCCGCCGGCGCTGGCGCGGCGACGATGCTCTCCGATGATGATTCAACCTCGATCACCTCATTCGGCAGCGATGGTTCGATCTCGCAGGCCATGAGCGGCAATCAGGCCGTGGGTCAGATCCTGAGTCAGGGGGTCAACGATATGAGCGAATGGGTCAATAAGCTTTACGGCGAGGCCTTCGCGGCGGTTTACGTACCGCCGGGTCAAAACGTGGCCATCCACATCAACAAGCAGCTGCCGATCGATTACGAGACCGAAGGGAGGGAGGTGCGCTATGACACGTCAACCGCAACCACAGTCGGGCTCGACTGAGTATCGCGCGATGTCGCGTACTGCGATCGCTACCCTGGCCCTGATCGGTCTCGGTCTGCTCTCAGGCTGTGCGACCTCCAAGGATGAGTTGATGCCGACCAATGGCGTGACGATGCAAGAGCTGTGGGAGCAAGGATCCAGCGAACAGAGTGGTTCGGCATCCACTGACAGTACCGGCCAGCAGGCGATCGAGGCGGCCCGGGGATCGCTGCGCCGTCCGATCACGGCGGGCGATATGGTGGATGAGCGCACGCGCTACACCCGAGAGGCGGCCAACGAGATCCATAGCCAGTTCTCGCGTCTGCCCAATCCGGATCTCGTGATCTACATCTATCCGCACCTGGCCGGCGATCAGAGCGTGCCGGTACCGGGCTATTCGACGGTCTTTCCGCTGTATCAGAAGCCGCAGTATGCGATGCCGGGAGAGGGCGCGCGGCCGCCGGGGAGAACGCGCTGATGTCAGCATTCGACGCCTTCATGAATCGGCTGTTTGCTTCCAAGGGGAAGCAGGTCAACCCGGCAGAAGAGCAGGAAGCGGCCCCAGAGGGGCGTCAGGAAACCCTTAACGAACGGGCGCTCCTGACGGATGAAACCGGTCGGCCTATGCCGTTGCCGCGCGGCAAGATGCCCAGCCTTGGCGACATTCGTCGTCAATACGAGCGCGCGCCGTCGTTCGCCAGCCGACTACCCTGGTCGGAGTATCTGTCCGAATCGGGGTGTTTCCTGCTCGAGGACGGGGTGTCGCTGGGAATCGTCGCCGAGGTCACGCCAGCGCCTTCGGAAGGGCGCTCACTCGAGGCGCTGGAAGCGGTGCGCGATCAGATCGAAGCGGCACTGCAGGACAGTCTGCCGGAGCTGGATGCCAATCAGTGGGTGGTGCAGCTCTACACCAAGGACGACACCGATCCTCGAGAAGACCTGCAGCGCATCCGTGGCTCAATCCCGGAGGATCTTAGGGATACCCAGTACACGAAGGCATGGCTTGCGAGCATGGAGTCGCATTTCAAAGCCATCTCTCGTCCTGACGGCCTGTTCGAGGATGACATCATCACCCAGACCGCCTGGCGGGGTCAGACCCGGCGCACGCGGCTGGTGCTGTATCGCTGGGCCAGCCGGAAGAACAAGGCAAAACTCGGTGAGCAGCGATCGCGACTCTCGCCGGAGGCACTGCTCAACCACGTCTACGGCAAGCTGGAGTCGAAGCTGGCCAGCGCCGGACTGCCGGTGCGACGCTATGACGGTCGTGATTTCCACCGGTGGATGATGCCGCGCTTCAACCCGCGCCCGGCTTTCTCCCCGGACGACCCCCAACGTTTCTACGACGTGTTCGACTATCCGGGTGACGATCCCGACGTCCAGCTCTGGTCCTACGACCTAGCCGAGGGAATGCTGGCAAGCTCCCCTCGGGCGGATGCGGAATCCGGGCTCTGGTATTTCGACGGTGAGCCGCAGCGCGTCATCCCGGTCGAGGAGTTGCGCAAGGTGCCCAAGGTCGGCCACCTGACCGCCGAGATTTCGCGCGGCCAGACCTCGATCCGAAACGCCACGTTCGACGTACTGCCGCTGGGCGTCGAGGCGTGCATGACGATCGTGGCCATCCCCCAGGAGCCGCTCGAGGGTCATATCGATCAGCTGGCCAAGAAGGCGGTCGGCGATAGCGTACTGGCGGTGAACGTGCGTGATGACTGTGAGCAGGCGCGTAAGTATCTTGGCAAGGATCACAAGATGTACCAGTCAGCGCTGGCGTTCTTCGTCAGCGGCCGCGACGAGGCCGATCTGGATCGGCGCGTCATGGATTTGACCACCCAGCTCAGCACCGCCGACCTCAAACCCGTCGAGCCCGAAAACGAGGTCGCCGCGCTCAATACCTATCTGCGCTGGCTGCCGATGAACTTCGACCCCGAGATCGACCGCAACAACCGCTGGTACACCCGATTCAACTTCGTCCAGCACCTGGCCAACCTGGCGCCGCTCTACGGGCGTGCCAGGGGCACTGGGCATCCCGGCATCAGCTTCTTCAATCGCGGGGGTGAGTCACTGACGTTCGATCCGCTCGACAAGCTCGACCGCAAACAGAACGCTCACATGTTCGTGTTCGGCCCGACCGGCGCCGGCAAGTCGGCAACCCTCAACTCGATGCTGGGGCAGGTGGTGGCGATGCGCCGGCCACGTCTGTTCATCATCGAGAAGGGCAACAGCTTCGGCCTGCTGGCCGACTATTTCGAGCGGATGGGGCTGTCGGTCAACAAGGTCAAGCTCGCCCCGGGGGCGAATGCCAAGCTCCCACCCTTCGCCGACGCTCATCGCCTGCTCGATCCCGAAATGCGCGAGCGCCGTGTGGTGCTCGATCGCCAGGACTATGGGGAGTCTCCGGACGACCCAGCCGCAACGCCAGATGATCTGCTCGAGGCGATCGGCACGGACGAGTCCGACGAGGAGGACGTCGAGCGCGACCTGCTGGGCGAGATGGAGATGATGGCGCGCCTGATGATCACCGGCGGTGATCCCAAGGAGGAAGCCGACTATCGGCGCGCCGATAATCGGATGGTGCGCGATGCCGTGATGATCGCCGCTGAGAAGTCTTTCGAGGAGGGGCGTCAGTGCCTCTCCGAGGACGTTCGCCAGGCGTTCTACACGCTTTCTCGGGACGAAAATCTACCCGAGGGTCGCCGCAACCGCGCCTACATGATGGGCGAGGGGATCGGCATGTTCTGTGATGGATTCGACGGACAGGTCTTCAACCAGCCGGGGGAAGCCTGGCCGGAGTGTGACGTCACCATCATCGATCTGGCGCACTACGCCAACCCCGGTTACGAGGCACAACTGGCCCTGTCGGTGATGTCGATCACCAACATGATCACCACCATGGCGGAACGCGATCAGTACAGCGGCCGTCCCATCATCCAGGTCATCGACGAGTGCCACCTGTTGACGGCGAACCCCCTTCTCGCGCCGTTTCTGGTCGGCGTGGCCAAGATGGGGCGCAAGCTCAACCACTGGCTCTGGCTGGCGACTCAGAACGTCAAGGACTTTCCCGACGTCTCGGCCAAGATGCTCAACATGATGGAGTGGTGGTTGCTGCTCAACATGCCACCCAACGAGATCGCTGAGGTCAGCCGATTCAAGACCTTGACCGACGATCAACGTTTGCTGGTCGAGTCGGCGACCAAGGCATCGGGCAAGTACACCGAAGGCGTGGTGCTGGGCGGCCGACTTCAGTCGTTGTTCCGTGTCGTGCCGCCCAGTCTCTATCTATCGCTGGCCGGCACCGAGCCGGAGGAAAAAGCGGAGCGGGCCGCGATCATGCGCGAGCACGGCTGCACCGAACTCGATGCGGCCATCAAGGTTGCCGAGAAATTGGATCGGCTTCGTGGGCTGGAGATGGCGGCTTCGGGAGCGTCGACGCATGGCTGAGATGTTGGTTCTCATCACGGCGGCGCTGGTGATCGTCGTTTTCACGCTGTGGCAGCTCAAGCGGCTGGTATCCGGCGGACGTCGTTATCCCTACATCCCCCAGGAGCGGCTCAACACCCCCACCGAGCAGGCGTTCTATGCCGCCATCCAGCGGGCCATGGGTTCGACGTTGCTGATCGCCTGTAAGGTCCGCATCGCCGACGTACTCCAGGTGCGCTTTCGCAAGCGTCACCGTCGCGATCAGCGGTGGTGGCGCTACTTCCGCCTGATCAGCTCGAAGCATATCGATCTCGTGCTGTGCGAGCCACGCGGCGGGCGGATTCTCGCCGCGATCGAACTCGATGATCGCAGTCATCGCCGTCGTGATCGCAAGCGACGTGATCGTTTCGTTGACGACGCCTTTGCGTCGGCGGGCGTACCGCTGTTGCGCTTCCCGGCCAGCGGTCGCTATGACGCGCGGGAGATCCAGGAGCGTCTATCGCCTTACCTCACGACCTCGAAAGAAGGATCGGATACATGCCCCAACGCCAGATCGACAACGCGATGAGCACGATGAGCCTCGACGCGAGAGCGCGCACGCTGCACCTGCTCCCGGTCCTGCAGGTCGATCCCTTCGATGGGGTCGCGCTCGAGGACATCACCTTGTCGGTATCGGTGAGCTGGCTCGATGCCCCCGTCGTCCCCACCTCGGGCTGGACTCTCCGTCAGCCGTATCCCAACCGGCTCTACTTCGTGGGGGGATCCGATGACTGTCACCTGGGACACTTCATCACGCTGCCGGACGGGCAGCAGGCCGGTGAAGTCACCTTCCACTGGGCCGTGGACGTTTCGGCGCTTCCTCCCGGGCATTTCCAGGTCACACATCGACTCGATCTGGCGTTCGACGAGGGGGAGGGCCGCACCTGGTCGATGGATGTCGCCAACTGGTGGGCGCAGAGCGAATTCGCCACTGAGGGACACGCCACGCCCGAGATCGGGCGCAATCGGTTCTCTCGTCTCAAGCGGCAGGGGTTTTCGCCGAGCCGGCGCGCCCACGTCAGCGAAGCATTGCGGGATGGCTGTCGCTACCTAGATATCCACGAGTCACTCGAACTGCCGGCGATCACCCTGGGGGATTGCTGGACCATCGATACCTACGGCGGAGACACCGTCCATGAATGCCTGGAGGCGCTGCGATGAAAGCTCCCAACCTGCTTTGCGCTGTCGGTCTGACACTAATGATGCCCGTATCGGCGCAAGCCACCGGTATTTCGGTGCCTGATGTACCGGACTCGACCCCTCCCGCTGCGCTGCAAGAACTGACAATCAACGGCCAGCCCGTGACGACGGACTCCGTCCGGCGGGTCGATCTGGAGGGGCCGATCTACGAGGTTCGGTTGCGAAACGGTGACACTTTCTACAGCGACGCTCAGGGACGCCATATGGTCGTGGGGAGTCTTTACGACAACGGTCCCGACGGACTCATCAACGTCACCGAGCAGCACGACCGTCAGGATCGGCTGGACCAGTTGATTGCTATTCCGGAGGGGGGCACGGTGGATTATCCCGCCCAGGGCGAGGAGATCGGACGCATCACCGTCTTCACCGATACGACCTGTCCCTACTGCCAGAGGCTGCATCAGGACATCGATCAGCTGACACAAGCCGGTGTCGCCGTGCGCTATGTGCCATTCCCGCGCGCCGGCAGCCACTCTCCAGCGGCCAATCAGTTGGCTCAGGTGCTTTGTTCCCAGTCAACCACCGATGCCATGACTCGTGCGTTTCATGGCGAAGCTCTTGCGTCCAGACCGTCGAAGAGTTGCCGGTCAGCCGTTGATGACGGTTTTTCGCTGGGACAGCAGTTCGGGGTGCAAGGGACACCCTCCATCGTGCTCCCCAATGGCGGGATGGGCGAGGGCTACATCCCGTATCGCAAACTTGTGCGCTTGGTGCGGGGTTTGTAGCTTGGTGATGGTTGAGCTATGGTCGAATCTGATGAGATAGCGGAGGGAATATGCCAGCATTACATAATTACCGATTGTTCATCAGTCATGCTTGGAGCTATAGCGAGCGATATGAGCGCGCAGTCCAGTTTTTGAATCGCGCAAATAATTTTAAGTGGACTAATTATTCTGTTCCAGAAGCCAAGGCATTCGAAAGCATGTTTGACTATCAGCTGGAGGAAGAGCTAAGGCAACAAATTCGGCCTGTGCAATGTGTTGTAGTTGTCTCCGGAATGTATGTTAATCATAGTCGGTGGTTGAAGTTTGAAATGGATTTTGCCAAGAACCTAGGTAAGCCTGTGCTGGGCATTCGCCGGTGGGGCGCTCAGAGAACACCAGAGAGCGTAATGGAGTGTGCAGACGAGATGGTGAATTGGAATTCTCAGTCCATAATCGATGCAATAAGGCGGCTGGTCCCTTGATGCCTTTTGATTTTCCCGCGATTTATAAGCTGGCAGGCGATTTGGCTGCCAGCTCGCAGTCCCGTTACTTTAGGCTGCTTAAAGCTGAATATGGATTACTCATCACGGCTTCGGTTCTCTCACTTGGCTTTTCAACTTCTAAAGTTTATTTCCTCTTTTCAGTACTAGTTTTTTTTCTTTCACTTGCTTGCATGTTATTTAGAATGTGGGACAAGCCAGAGCAAGATTGGTATAAAGGGCGTGCTTTGGCTGAGTCAGTGAAGACGTCTTGTTGGCGATACTGTATGCGTGCCGAGCCGTTTTTTCACTCTAGTGATATTTCGATCCCTAGGGAGGGTTTTAGAGAACATCTACTGGGGATTTTTAGGTCGAATAGAAATATTGGTCACAAATTTTCTCCCAGTATAGGCGTAGATCACGCTGCGACCGGAAGCATGGATTCAGTCCGGCTTTCTGATCTGCATGCGCGGAAAAATTACTATCTTAAGCTGCGCATAGAGGATCAAGAAGAATGGTATTTAAGAAAGGCAAAGCATAACCGTCGCGCTAGCTTCGCTTGGGGCGTGATTGGAGCATCTGTATATGCCTTGGCAATAATTTTAAGTATGTTTAAGCTGGCTTTTTACGAGAATTTCTTTTACCCCATGCCGGTGCTTGTCGCTTTGGCTACCAGTATAGTGGGGTGGGCACAGATAAAGAAGTTCAATGAGTTGGCTTCCTCATATACTTTGACCGCTTACGAGATTGGTCTCATAAAGAATAAAATCAATGAAGTTGAGTCGGAAGAAAGCTTTTCAGATTTCGTGAACGAGTCTGAGCAGGCTTTTTCCAGAGAGCATACTCAGTGGGTGGCCCGCCAGTTCTCCTGAACTGGAGCTGCGCCACAAATGTTCTCAGTAATGACTTAACATTCTCTACTGCCCCATAGCCTCCCACGCGGTACACCTGTGCACTGATACCGCCGTGGGAGTCCATCCATGTTCCTCTCTCCTCAGCTGCGGCCACTGGCCGTGCTGTCATCGCTCTGCCTGCTGGCCTGGGGGCAGACTGCTGTTGCCGGCGTCGAAGTGTTCACGATTGCGGGAGAGCCGGTCGTCAATGTGCCGTCATCCGCTGCCGTGGTCGAGCTGGATGCGCCGGCGCGTCTCGACGCTCGGCTGTCACAGGATCTTCCCGCTGACCCGTCACGTGCCAAGCAGATGCTGCAATCGCGCATGAACGACCCTGAGTGGCAGCGGACGCTGCAGGACTATGGCCAGCTCTATCAGGGTGTGGCTCGTGCTTGGATGCTGGGCATCGAGAGAGTACCGGCCGTGGTGGTCGACAGCCAGTACGTGGTCTATGGCGAGCCGGACATCTCACGCGCGCTCGAGGAGATCAAACAGGCGAGGGGAGAGCAACCATGAAGCGTTCTCTCACGACATTGCCTGTGCCTGTTGCCGTTGCCTTCGCGCTGATTGTCGGGCTGGCCAGCATGACAAGCGCTCCCCGAGCCCAGGCGATCACGACGCCCGAGATCCTCCAGTCGTCGATGAGCACCCAGTGCCTCGACTACCAGGTCATCGGCATGTGCGCCTGGCTCTACTGCTCGGCCTGGGGTTGCACGGTACGAACCTCGATCCGGGTGAAGCACTACATTCCCGAACTTGTCGTCAGCGCCTACGAGAACACCGGTGATAACCCCTGGACCGAGATCGCGATGCTGTCGCCCCCGACGGGTGACGCCCTGGGCGGTGGATCCGCGCGCGAGTCCGTCGCGCAGCAGCATTCGAACACGCGTTTCAAGAACGTCGACGCGATCGGCCATCCCTCGGAGCTTTTCTATCGGTTCGCCAGCGGCTTCGGCTGGTTCTGTGAGAGCAACTCGCAACCGCTGATGCCGTACTTCATCTCGACCCTCGATGCGCTGGCCTGGCGCTCTGGCGTGCCGGAGATGGCCTACCCCGAAGCGCTGACACCGGGCATGCGAGAGATGGGCAGCGTGGGCGATCTGTGGAGCCCTATCTATCCGCGCAGTGGCTTCGTCTCCCAGACCCACGACTACAAGGTTGCGGCGACGGCGGCACAGCGTGCTGCCGACGTCGTGACGCGCAGCGGACAGCCTCACGTCTATCAGCCCCTCATCGCCCGTAACTCGCCGAGTAGCGGCATCTGGGGGCCGGGTCCGGTCCTGGAAGGCGATGCCGAGACCCACCAGTGGCAGGAGCTGGCACCCAACATACGCATGTCCTGCTCGACCTTTCCCGACGGTGGCGAGAACGATCAGCTCCAGGAACCGGGCGACTACGCCTGGGCGCTGTGGCGGCCCTATCGCTGTTGCAAGAAACGCGGCCAGGAATTGCTGTACTTCACCGGAGAGTAAGCCATGAAACGAAACCTAATTCCGCTGACCCTCTCGGTAGCTCTCGCGACACCGCTGCTGGCCCAGGCGCAGTCCGCGGACAGCCTCTATTACGACATCGGTGGTGCCGCTCCGTTTGGTGCCTCAGCAGGGCTGGGACATGGCCCCAGAGCGCAGGGACTCGGTGTCAGTTGGGACGTCAATGCCACCTGCGGCAACTTTGACGTGGGATCGACGGTGAGTAATCAGCTCAACGGCGTCACCAACGGCTTCCAGAACATGATGGGCAGCGTGGTCTCCAACGCGACTGGCGCGGTGGCCAGCCTGCCCGCGATGATCATCCAGCGCTCCAATCCGGCGCTATACGATCTGCTGACCAACGGTGTCATGCAGGGCCGGCTCGACTTCGACAAGTCGAAGCTCTCCTGCCAGCGCATGTCCGAGCAGTTGGCCGATGCCACGATCGGTGGCCAGATGCAGCAAGCGGCGATGGCAGAGAATTGGCAGGACATTGCGGCCGGCAACACAGATGCCGTCTCCGCTCAGGAGCAAGCCGAAGCCCAGGCCGGCAACGCTGGCCGGACCTGGGTCGGCGGGCAGAAGCGTGGCGGCAGTGGTCAGCAGCCGATGAGGGTGGTCGAGGACACGGCCAAGGCCGGGTACAACCTGCTGTACGGTCGCACCGATCCTACGAGCGACGAGTCGATGTCCGGTGGGGGCGATGGCTGGGGATCGGTGGCAACCTCGAGCGGGGATTGGGTCGGCGGGGGTGGCATCGCCGGCGGCAGTGGCGGTTCAGGCGGTAGCGGCAACGACTGCCAGGGCGGCATGTGTACCGTTTGGGGGTCGCCCTCCGCCGCCGCCGAGTGGACCAGGAAGATCGTCGGCGATACCGAGCTGCGCTCCTGCGACGGCTGCGAGAAATCCGAAACCATTGCCGGTACCGGGCTGATCCGCGAACTCGAGGACGAGCAGAGCGATATTCACGAGACGCTGGTCGGCATGCTCAATGGTGGCGAGATCACCCAGTCGAAGCTCAACGACGTCTCCGCTGGCAATGGCCTGGCTGTCTCGCGCGGCGTGATCGAGGCCATGCGTAGCGATCCCCAGGGGGCGCTGCTCACCCAGCGCCTGGCCAGCGAGATGGCACTAGCTCGTACCCTGACCAAGGCCATGTGGGCGCGACGCGCGCTGATTGCGGGATCCAGCGATCCCGGGATCGAAGGCAATCCCGAGGGCATGACCGCGCTGGACCGCAAGGTCGATGCCTTCAACCGCGATATCGAACTGCTGCAGAGCGAGATGGAGATCCGCAAATCGCTGTCGAGCAACGCGGCCATGCAGGCACTTCGTCGCGCGGCCAATCGATCCATAGGATCCAGCCCGGACGAGACCACGCTTCCCGCACCGGTGCTCGACGAGCGCGGCCGACCGCTACAGGGAGGTGAGTGATGCGCCCGAGAAGACTGATCGATCCTCGTCGGTGGCCATCCCCCGTGGCTTTCGTGGTCGCCCTGATCGGCGTATTCCTGCTCAGCGGCGTGGTCGTGTCGCTGGCCATTCAGCTGATGGGCAGTCGTGAAGCTTTCGCCGCAGCCAAGCAGGCCGCGCTGCCATGGCTGTTCCTGTGGCGCTGGGCATGCTACGCGGCGCTCATCCTGGCCTGGCTGAAACTTTGGAGGCCGCGTGTCTTGGCTCGTCTCGGTGAGGATCGGGACGGAGGGGAGGCGGCGCGTGAGCGTCTCAAGCGTCTCGAGAGCCTGACGCTGGTCGTAATCGTCGGTATCGAGCTGTTCAACGTGCTCGACTGGCTGGGAGATAGATCATGAGCGCGGAGCTGAACGTCAGCGACTACTTAGAAATGGTCATGCTGATGATCGGCTGGGTCGTGAACAACGCCCTGTGGTCATCGCTGATGCAGACCGGCCTGGCGCTGGTTCCGTTCGTTGCCCTGATCTCATCAGAGTGGTTCAAGGTGCGTCAGGAAGGGGAGGACGAGGGTAACAAGGGCGTGCTGTTGATCGCGCGGATCGAGACCCGGCTCTACGCCATGGTCATCTGTTATGTCTTCACTTGCGTGCCGATGATGACCCTGTCGTTCAACCCGGTGAACGCCGTTGAGCGGACCAACGGAAGTGGCCAGTCCTGCAGTGTCGCTGTCATTGGTCAAGGGCAGTGGGGGAGCAATACCCTCAATTCGATTGACGGCCAGTCCGCCGAGATCCCTCTCTGGTGGGCGCTCGTGCATGCCGTCTCGAAGGGTGTGACCAACGTTGCTGTCTCGAGCATTCCCTGCAGCCCGGATCTACAGGCCATTACCTCCGAGATCGATGCGCAGGAGATCACCGATCCCGGACTCAAGCGGGAGCTGGGAGAGTTCCAGCAACAGTGCTACGGCGCGGCGCGAAATTTGCTGTTCCAGCAAGGTGGTTCGATCGAGGCGCTCGAGGCCCAGGACGTTGATTGGCTTGGCAGCGAGTTCTTCCTCGATACTCACGGCTACTACGACTCGTTCTATGCTGGCCGGCCGATCGCGGGTTTCCCCTACGATGCCAATCGCGACCAGGCACGTCCTGGCACTGGCCCAGGGCGCCCCGGGTATCCCAGCTGCCGGCAGTGGTGGGAAAACGGCGGGAGTGGTCTTTACGCCCGTCTGCATGATCAGGTTGATCCGGGTATCTGGGATGGCGTCCGATCGATCTTTTCGTCCACGGATGCCGAGGGGGAGGTCATTCGTCGCCTGATCAGTAATCGTGCAGGTTCCGCCAATGGTAATCAGGACATCGCTGTCACCGGTTATGGGAATCTGGATGGCACGAGCATCGAGGACGGGCTATCCATGGTCGCCGGTGGTGTGGGCGGCGCTATGGGGGCAGTGCTGGGCAAGGCCGGCATGGACATGCTCAAGCGCGCACTGCCGATGGTGCAGTACATTCTGATCATGGCCGTGGTGGTCTGTCTGCCTTTCGTGATGACGATCTCGGGCTACTCGTTCAAAGTGGCTGGCACAGCGAGTTTCGGGCTGTTCGCGCTTTGGTTCCTGACCTTCTGGTGGGAGCTGGCACGCTGGATCAACGCGAACCTGATCAATCTGCTCTACAGCTCGGATGCCGCCAAGATGTCGTTCGTCGCAGCAGCGCAGAACGGCTATGACAAGCTGGTGCTGATCTTCGTCGAGTGGGCGACGTTCTTGATCTTGCCGGGTATTTGGGTGGCAACGCTTGCGTGGGCGGGAATGAAAATCGGTAGTACATTCAGCCAGAGCTTGGGAGATGGAGCGAAAGGTTCAAAAGGTGCTGGAGATAAAGGTTCTGAGATGGCTTCGAAGGTAGCGACCAAGGGCCAATGATGTAACTGGCACCTAGTAGTGCCGGCTTAATTCCATTCGGGGTCTTCTGCTCGCGGTGTGCCGCCGGGATCTTCTGATGTCCAACCCTGGGGTTGTGACACGAGCGGCTCGTCATCCTGTGCGTTGAAAGAAGTATTAGCTGCAGCTCCTACAAGCGCGGCCGCCGCGCCTGACGCTCCTGCAATACCAACTTTCCCAGCGATCTTACCGAGATCCCATGCGAGTTTAGCGGTAGCCTTGCGGCCGTTGGTGGTAGTGACGAGTTCTGTGAGCTTCATGGGCCATCTCCCATGCATTGTTGCGAAGCGTGATTTCAGACTACCCCGGGTAGTTCTGAACGGCAAGGCATCATCGGGCCCAGTCGATGGTGCAGTGGCAGGCAGCCGATCCGTTCCCAAGCTCGTCGTGAATCAACCAGATCTGAGGAGAAATATGGCTCAGACGTCCACTTAGACAGCCTTAGCATCTTGATCCGCGGACACGCTATGGATATATTTGTGTCTGTAGATCAGGAGGACGACCATGACAGCCGTAGAAAAGCTTGCCAACGACAAAGCACGCAACACTGCGGGGCTACGCGCTGCGGTGAAAATCTTGGAGAAGTGGGGCGCCACTCAGGATCAGGGGGCCGAGGTCCTGCGTATCTCCCGCAGCACCTACAACCGCGCCAAACGTGCTGACCAAGGCTGGCAGGTGCACATCGACCCCGACCAGTTGACGAGGGTCAGTCTGGTGCTGAATATCCATGCTGCGCTGAGGACGTTGTTCGAGAACCCAGCCAACGTCTATGGCTTTGTGAACATGCCCAATCACAATCCTGGTTTCAACGGCCTCACCCCCTTGGAGTCGATGACTCGCGCCGGTCTTCCGGGGCTGTACGAGACCTTCAAGCGTATCGACGGCCTGCGGGGCGCCCAGTGGTAAGCCTTGAAGAGATACCCCGACTGCCTGCAGAGACTCGCCGAGCGCATCGACTGGTCAACTCCAAGTTTCCACCGATCAGCCTGTTCGATGACGTGGCCGGCGAGAAAGAGTTCGACGCGCTGCATCAGCTCCAGGCGCTTACCAACCCTCGGCTGCAGGCTGAGACAGGCGATCTCGGACTCATCGACCGAGAAGACATTCCTTTCGGTATAGCGGGCTGCTCCTACGCGGTTGCCCCGTTCACCCACCTCAATACCAGCGGTTCGCGATTCAGCGACGGGAGCTTCGGAGTGCTGTACCTGGCTGACTGCCTGGATACGGCCATTGCCGAGGTTCGCCATCACCAGGAGGTCTACTGGCACAACGTGCCTGATCTAGACTTTGACCGCTTCGTATTTCGTGAACTGGTTTGCGAGTTCTCTGAGGCTGAACTTCTAGACCTCTGTCAATTACCGTTGGATGATCCCATTTTTGCCCCGAACGATTACACCACCAGTCGTGCGCTTGGCGCCGCAGCCAGCGCGCAGAAGATCCCTGGCATCAGGTACCCCTCCGTTAGGCAAGAGGGCGCACGGTGCTGGGGCCTCATGACCCCGCGCTATGTTCGCTCGATCGTGCAGTCCTCCCATCTTGAGATGATCTGGAACCAGGGAGTCACAGCGGTCAATATCGTGAGTCAGCCCTGAGGCAGTACCTCCCTAGGAAAGGATAAATGGCTCCAAGCAAAGGGATGGAAGGGAAGGGTGACTAAGGGGAAGGGGGTTATCCAGTTGTTTGGACAGGGCAACCCCAAAGGGCCGGGCGAGGGAAAGGGTCAAAGAGCGGCTCCATGGGTAGTCGCTACTGAGTGTCTTCCAGTTCAGAGACTCACCTTCAGCGTCAGGTTTCGGCCAGTAGCGGAAGTTAAGCTAGAGTAGATATAACGCTTTTGTTTAGCGGCGCCCCGACAGGGGCGTACGGTGGAGGCCGCAGGCCGGAACAAACTACAACAACTTGTTAGGCCTGTGGAGGGGCTCCGAGAAAGCTGCCCTTGATTTCGTAGTTCCCTGCAAATCCGTGTGGGCCTCTCCAATAAACCGATAAAAGCTTGGTTAAACGACGACCATAGGCGGCCATCAACCATTCATATTTGTCCCAAAGCCCCTCATCGAGGGTGGATGGCTTAGCGCTGGTCTCTTTGCTTAACGCACACGGATACCTAGCCCAGGATTCATTGCCATCCTCAAATGCTTTCAGAGTGGCCCGACCCTTTATCTTGTATGGGATGTTAGTAGATTTTTCTGCGAGGTCAGTAAGTTTGTGGGACTTCAGAAATTTTGAAAGCTTGCCGTTAGAAATCCAACCCGGATTCTCGTATACCAGAAATGCCTTAATCGCATTTTCTAGGGCAAAGGATGCTAGGAGGAACGTTGATCTGTTCGTATTGTCCCAACTTGCCTTGGTTCCAGACCTATGATCATGATGTGTGAGGTGCCCTTGACCAAAGCTTTTCCTCAATTCGGAAGCCTGCCCGTGCAGATCGTCAGCAACCAAGAACCAGCTGTGTGGGCATGCTAATTCTACGAATTCCTCATTGGTCATCATGTTCCCTGATGTTTGATTGACTGCCTAACGCCGCCAGCATGCGCGGCTTTGTAGTGGAGGCGAAACCGTAACGAAAAGGCCGTCGCCGTGCTTGGTATTGTCATAGCAATAGCCGCTCGATAATTTTGTTTGCAACTTGCTTTCCGTAATCGTGCAAACACAGGGGGCCTGTATAATTCACGTTCTTAGGAAATTGCACCCGCAGCAATTTGTGCGCAACCGCTGCGGAGTTCATGGCGAGATCGAACGATGGGACGTAGTTGCAACCAAAGCTATTAACATTAAAGTGTGCGATAACCTCGTCTCTAAAATGTTTCATTTCTTTCCAGTATGCGGTGAATTCAACATCCGTTACCCGCAGCTCTTGAAATAACTGTTTGCGGAAATCATCTTGGACCATGGCCGCAGACTTCCAGTGAGTGCCTTCTGCATTTGACCCAAAAACTTTGCACCATGAGAGCGCCGTATCCCCTAGGAGCGCATTGCAGATACTTTTGAAAGGGAAAAGGTACCCAGCGTCTTTATCGAGACTGTCCAGGTGCTCCCAGATCGCATAGAACGAATAGTATGATCTCGAAAATGTAGCGAGGAACATCATGCTAAGTTCGACTTGCTCTATACGTTCTTCGATGTCACGCATCAAGATTCCTATAATAGGTGTTAGGTAGTTCGCGCGTTTTTCCACTTTAATGAGTGCGCGCGGTCAAGATTTTTATACCGTACCGTCAACGTGCTGATTTTAAATAATATTTGCGACTGCCATATAACACCAATAAACTTGCTTGCTGCCTTTGTCGCCATGACCGCTTTGGGTCGGATTCGGCCACAAGCGTAAACACTCTGCAAACTGAATAAAAAGAATGTCAGCGCCTTAGCGGACATCTGAGAAACATCCTTGGCAAAGTGTCTGCTAAATCTGATACTTTAGCCGTCGCTGAACGAAGGCGGGTTTCGTCCCCTCGAGAACTTTCACTACGTTAGCGTTGGTTCGTGTTTCCTCGATAGCACCGCATTCGAAAGAAAATTTATAGTTTTTATGCTTTTCGAGCTTCACATAGATGATCTGCTCGGCGTCAGCCCCAATAGCCAAATTAGGATTATGTGTCACTAGAATGACTTGGCGGTTCTTCTTTGCGCCGCGGATGCATTTTGCAAGGACAGAGAAGATGCTGTCGTTATCCAAATTGTCTTCTGCTTGATCGATAATCAGAGGCGTATTTTCCAAGTCCAAATACAGATAGAAAACAAGGAGAAGAAGTCCTTTCTCTCCTGGGGAAAGCTGAGGTAGGTTTTTACCACCAAGTCGAAGCTCATACATCGTCTCGATGTGGTCGAGTGAAAATAGGAAGTCACAGAATTCCACTCTGGTCTTGTTTTGCTTGATCTGTCTGGCGAAGTCGTAGTCTTCGACTTCCTGAAGGACCTTCTCGCAAAAGCTATAGACGGACTCGAAGTCCCCCCAATTCACTTCTGAAGCGAAGTCTCGCAGTGCCTTTTCACCATCTCCCTGGAACGGGCCGCGAACAGACTTACTGATAAACTCAAAAAACCGGCCGGAAAAGCTGTTAGCAAGAACAAAGGATGCTTCGATGCTCACGTTGAAATTGTCGTCTTTGAAAGTACTCAGCTTGTCTTCGACGCTTTTTTTAAGCTCTGTGTAGAAGGAAAGTACCAGTTCTTTCGCCTCAAAGATGCCCTTTGAAATGGCCTTTCGATTTTCCTCGAGCGCGGCAATTTCGGATTCGATATTTTGCTCTATATACGCGATCTGGTTTTTCGTATGACGGATCGTTTTGGGTGCGGGATGTTCCTTATCCCCAAGAAGAGTCGCCTTTTGTTTCTGGAGTTCCGCCAATTTATGGAGATAAGATTGATGTCGCTTCCCTGGAGCACTCAGTTGCTCTCTCAGGGAGGATATCTTCTGTTTCAGCCCCTCCTTCACTGCGTCAACGTTAGGAATGCTGCTGTAGTCAATCGCTTCACCAACCTCTTGCCCTTCGGGAAATTGAAGCATGCTGTCCACCAAGAGCGTAGCAATTTCACCTTCGATTTGGGTGTTGAGCTGAATGAGCGACGAAGCATCGAAAGTTAACGTGATTATTTCATCTATATTGAGACCAAGTTCCTTACAGAGGACGGTAACGCTCTCTTCTTCACTTTTGACATAATCCTTAAGGTCAGCGAGCTTCCTGGTCAGCCGCTTGAGCTTTTCAGAGCGTTCTTTCGCATTCGCAAGTTGCCCTGTCAGTTCCTTTCTTCGCTCTTCAAGGTCAACAAGCAACGCACTAAGTTTTTCAATCTTCTTGCTGATATCTCTTTGTTCAGGACTTTCTTCCGAAGGCTTGTGTACCTCAGTGGGTGCCGATGCTTCGAGTGCTTTGAACTCAGCGTTGAGCTTTTCAAGCTCGCTTTGTAGCTTTTCCTTGAATTCCGGCTGACTTCTGCTCTTTAACTCGTCAAGCTTATGATTTAGTTCATTAAGGCTTTGCTTTAGGTTACTAATTTTTTCGCGGCTTTCTTGGGTTTTGAGCTCTTCGAGTTCTTTGAAACTGCTCCGATTTAGACGGTCAGTTTCTTCAACATGTGAAAACACTACGTTTTCGATCTCAGTTTGAAACTGACGAACTTCCTGGATCTCGTTGGTAAGGGTTTCGAAGTAATTTTGGGGAAGGTACTTGACCTTTTCAGGCTCGGTGAGTCGAACACCTTTGCTCAGGTTCTTTGAAACTTTGGTGCTATCACCCCAGGTGAGGGTGGCTTCGAAGTTTTCGGCAAATCCTTTCTGCCTAAACTTCACGTTGCTTCGAGAGTTTGCAAGGAACGAAAAGCTCTCCTCTGTCCTAGATTCTCCGAGCAGCCCTATAATATCAGCTAGAGCGCTTTTTCCACTCCCTTTGTTCCCAATGATCGCTGTGAGCTCGGGATTAAGCGGAACATCGACCTTCTTGAACCAAATGCCATTCTCGTTTCCATAAGTCGACACTTTCTGAATGTTCAGGTGGTCAATGAACTTTGTGGCCTCTGAATTCCTACGTTGAAGAACTGGGGGTTCCTCTCCGATGTAGACTCGAGTTTCCGGCTCAAACAGCGTCTGCTTGAGACCTTCAAAGCTTGGATTTGCTTTTATCCAAGTTGGCTCATAGCCGGTAACATCACCACTGAGCCGCTCCAGGTCATCAAAGCTATGAGCATCGCTGGCATCAAAAACAGGTTTCTTCTTCGCCTCACCTTCCTTGTATCGCTCCGTATCGAGGAAATATTTGGTGCTATCGCTTCCTCCAAAGAAGCCATGCACTGACTTATCAATTTCTTCGGCAATGCTGATTTTTCGCGGTGAACCCGTATCCTGCGACTTCATTCCGTCATTCTTGGCTGGAAAAATCAGAAGATAAGGCTTTGCGTCACCAAAGGTCTTTCTCAGCGCGTCATTAATACTTTTCAGGCTCACTGTTGCCTGATCGTAGTTTCCCTTGTAAACCAAATCGGCGCAGGAAATCTCAACACCGTTCGTATCAGTAAGATGAGTTTTTAGATTCTGAAGAAAGGCTTTGATTTTCTCCTGGGGGCAAACTTCTGAGTTGTTGTCAAAGACAATATGTATATCCGGGCTATTTCCTTCCTTTCCGATCGCATCAGAGAGCCGGAGTTCAATGTTGGGGAAGAACACCTTTTCACCGTCGGGGAAACGGTCACGGTACTTCTCGACCGCGACGAAGTAATTGTCACAGGAAAAATAGTCAGTCAGGCCGAAGACCTGAACTCTCGAAGCTTCAAGGGTATCCAAATAGACTTCCCAGTTATCCCCGGCAGTGGTTTTGTAGTCATTTGACAACTTGGTGTCAGGTGTATGCAAATGAAGATCCCAACGTCGCCAAAGCGACCCACGCTTCGAAACTACCGTCATATCCTACCAACCTTAAAAATTGTTGTTCGACTGCCTGGTGCTCGTCCTATCCGACCGGACGGAGGATGGAACATGCTGTTATTAATTACTCGGATCAAAATGTCGAGCGATGCGATAGCGGCAGGTAACGAAAGCTCCTACGGAACTTGACCCGACTCGGTTTAGGTCCGCTTTGGGTCGAAAGCGGCCTCAGCTGATGCAGATTGTCAGCCCATCCCCTCTGATGGCGAACCAGCCCGATATTCTTTGCCGAATGTTAATAATGTAAATTAATGTTTTATCAAGTGCCAGTCACTTAGACCATCGATGCAGCCAAAGGGCGTGCTTGATATCCAGCGAGGGCAGGGCGGAGCTAGCTGGATTACTGGCTCTTGCAGCCTTGGATCCGGTCCAGCTATCCTCGAGATGCAAGCCGCTGGTCACTGACGGTCATCAGTGACGCCTTTTGCCTTCGGGCAATTCCCAAAGCCGTTAACGCATCCCGAAAGACGGCGCTCACCTGAGCTGGATGCACTTCCGAATACTCGGCCTCGCGCCGAACCACCCATACGGGGAATCACTTTCCCCGGATGGGGATGGTGTATCTCCCGGACCCGATCCACTGGAGCTGCACCATGAATCCTTTCCAAGGCTCTCGAGCCCTGCTGTTCTCCGTTCTGATTCCGCTCATGCTGCCACAGGTCATTCCTGATCCGCTCCGTTGGATCTGGCTGACGCTGGTCGCCTTGGTGGTGCTAAAGCGCCTTGGCCTCATCAGCTTTGGCTTCGGCAGCGGTGCGGCCGGCAATGAGAATGAGGCGTTAGGTTCCGTCAAGACGGGATCGACCTCTCATCGCCGTGGCGCGACACACGAGGGAGAGATCGTTGCCCATGGCAGCGCGCCCTATCAGTTCGACGAGGCCAACCGCCTCAGCTACTACATCACGCTGCGGCCCGAGCGTGGTGACGACAAGACCGTGTGGGGGATCGATCTCAAGCGCGTGGCGCGAGAGACCCCGCTGGCTATTGGCGATGCCGTGGCGCTCGAGTTTCTCGGGCGTGAAGCGGTCGTCGTCAAGGAGCCGGTTCGCAATGACCAGGGCAAGGTCGTGGATCACCGTCAGGTGAACACGCACCGCCATACCTGGAAGGCACACGTTCTGCCGGCATAAACCAAGCGGTATCCACCCCATGGGGAAGTTTCCTTCCCCCTGGGGCGAGGCGCTTCCCCTTTTTTTGTTCCCGAGGAGAAGTACCCATGAATCGCAACACGCACAACGCCAACGTCCGTATCGATCTCACCGCCAAGGCGCAACGTTTGGGGCTTTGCCCCGATCGTCGCGATGTAATGGTGCAGATGGAGCAGCCCCTCATCAACGAGGTGGTCACTCTCTTCGAGACGGCTGGCACATCGCATTCAGCGCTTGAGGATCTGCACTGGATCGAACGCCTCGATGCGTTTCTGGTGCAGGCTCGTGACGAGCTGATAAAAGCGCCTGCAGGGAGTCGATCGCTTGATCTCGACATAGCGGCACCGCATCGAACCGGGGGCTTATTGCTACCGCTGTTCGTCGGTGTCCATGTCGAGCTGGAGCATCAGCTTGGCAAGCAGGCGCTGGTGTTCTCGCTGTCCGGACGTGATCGTCTGGCTGCCTGAACACACGCTGTTCCACTTCCATAAGCCCGTTTCGACGGGCTTTTTCCTATTCCACCCCGACCGGGATTCGCTCCCGGTGGGGCATCTCGGTCGTCATCATGAGGTTTCGACGATGGCCGACATCTACCAGGCAATCACCGATCGGATTCTGGACAGTCTCGAGCAAGGGCATCTGCCCGGTATCGGACAGCCCTGGGATCCGTCCCGCCGAACGCCACTCATACCCTGTAACGCCGTCTCCGGTCGCCAGTACAGCGGCATCAACGTGCCTCTGCTCTGGGGCGAGGCCGAGGCTCGCGGGTTTTCCCAGGACCGCTGGCTCACCTTTCGCCAGGCGAAAGAGGCCGGGGGTACGGTACGCAAGGGTGCGAAGAGCACGCTCGCGTGCTTCTACAAGCCTTTGAAGCGCGAGATCGTCGATGACGCCGGTGAGCCGGTGCTCGACGACGAGGGCAACCCCAAGGAGCAGCACTTCGCGATTTTGAGGGGCTTCAATCTGTTCAACGTGGATCAGTGTGACGGTCTGCCCGATGAGGTCACGAATCCGCCGGCGACGTCGATCGAGGGATTCGACAGCGTGGATGCGCTGGACGACTTCATCGACGGCTGTGGCATCAAGGTCACGCACTCGCTGGATCGCGAGATTGCAGGGTATTACCCCCGGCAGGACAGGGTGTTGATGCCCGCGAAGGAGCGATTCCACGACGGGGATAGCTACTACAGCGTGGCACTGCATGAACTGACCCATGCCACCGGGCACGAATCACGCCTGGCACGCATTGGGGTCACCGATCCCGAGCCGTTCGGTTCCGAACGCTACGCGCTCGAGGAGCTGGTCGCGCAGCTGGGCTCTGCCTTTCTGTGCGGGCACTTCGGTATTCGCAACGAGGCCTTCGACGCCGCCTACATCGCCAGCTGGATCAGCGTGCTGCAGGGAGACAAGAAAGCCATCTTTCGCGCCACGGGCGCGGCACGTCTGGCAGCGGAGTTCCTGAAGCAGACGCATCAGGAAAACCGCACGCCGGCATCGACGGATCAACCGCAAGAGGAGAGCGCCAAGGCCACATCGAAGCGCCGACCGCAGGCGGACGATCAGGACATCGAGCTGTTCGGGCACCAATGGCCGCTGGGCGATAGCGTCAAGCTGGATCCCACGGTCGATCGGGGTACTTTCCGTGCCCAGGTCACTCGCCTGAAGCAGATGGGCTACGCATTCGATGCCACGTCACAAACCTGGACCTATTCAGCTGCCGCAGCGGCTTGAATCTGACACTCAACCCCCGGGGGCGATGACTGCCCCTGGGGGCAGCTCGTCCCCATCCTTGTCGATGGAGGCAGCATGTCACCTGCAACCCCGCTCTGGCGTCTCGAGGAGGCGCCGGAGCTTTTTCTGGATAGCTATGTCGCCGATGGCGACCGCGCGGTCTTCCTGTCCCTGTGGGGGCGGGATACTGCCATTCACGAACTGATGGCCAAGCTGACCCTGCCGATCGCCGAAGGTGGCTGGACGGAGATCACGCTCCAGCGAGATGGCCAGTCGGTCGCTCTACAGCTGGACCGTGAGCGCATGGCCAAACGTACGACGCGGACCTATCGGCAGACGCGGTTCGGCAGCCTGCTGAACCTCTGGCTGTTCGATCAGCGCTGTCAGGATCCGGATCGCGCCAATCGTCAGTGCTACGCGATCTTCAACGAGCGCGACTCGCGACAGGACAAGAGCGCGATGCTCTGGTCACGTCTGCGAGATCTCGCCGCGTTTCCGCTGCTCGATCACTGGCGACCCACGGTCGTTCAGCTGCTCCTCGAGCAAGGCGCGATACGCCTGCTCGATCAGAAGTCAGAGCGCCTATCTGGCGTCTGGATCGATCTCTCGCTGGCCAGCGTCCAGGACGCTATCGGTCAGCTCATTCAATCCGGCGATCTCGCCACGCAATGAACCCGGAGGCCATCATGGCACTGATGTTTCCACGCCTGGCGCGCAACTTCGCCAAGAACGGCTACTACCCGACCGACGAGGACACGATCGATCGTATCCTCCAGGCACTGGGCACCTCGCATGACCAGCGGATGCGCATTCTGGATCCGTGCGCCGGCGAAGGCCACGCGATTCTGGAAAGCGCACACCGGCTGGGCCGAGAACGAACCGATGCTTACGGCATCGAGTACGATCTCGAGCGGGCGCGCCACATGCAGCGCCTGGTCGATGTCGGCATCCAGTCGGACCTGATGGATACCGTCATCTCGCCGCGCTCGTTCGGCATGATGTTCTTCAACCCACCCTACGGCGATCTCGTCAGCGAGACCGGCGGCAGCAAGGGATATGCTGGCAAGGGCCGGCAACGGCTGGAAAAACTGTTCTACCAGCGCTGTGTTCACCTGCTGCAGTACGGCGGGATCATGGTGATGATCGTGCCGCACTACGTCTTCGACGATGAGCTGTCGAGCTGGGTCAGCCAACACTTCGATCGTGTTACTGCGTTCAAGGCCGCGGTTGATACCTTCAAGCAGGTTGTCGTCTTTGGCGTTCGCACGAAGCGCAATGCACTACTGGCAAACGATAGGGCCAAAACGATCAGGCAGATGTTGCAGCAAATCGGGCTGGGAGAGTTCAAGCCCGAGCCGCTGTCTTCGATCTGGTGTGATGGTCTCTATGATGTGCCGCCGGCGATCGGCAGCGCGCCACACTGCTACCGCATGTCGCTGGAACCCGAGCAGCTGGAGCAGGAGATCGATCAGCTGGGCGGGCTATGGCCCGATTTCAACCTCGCGTTCTGGACCGATGGGGTTACACAACGACGTCCGCTGCGCCGGCTTTCGAGCTGGCACCTCGCGCTGTCGCTGGCAGCGGGAGGCATATCGGGCATCGTGACCTCGCGGTCGGGACGTCAACTGGTCGTGAAGGGCGACACCTTCAAGGAGAAGTCCTCGAAGGTCGAGTTCAGTGAGGACGCCGATGGCAACATCAGCGAGCGTCGGATTCTGACCGATCGTTTCGTGCCGGCCATCATGGCCTGGGACGTGACGCCGGACTCTCCCGACAAGGGGCGACTGTTCAAGATCACCTCGACGCCGGCGCAGGATGCTCCGGCACAATCTGAATCTACCGACTCGGACGCCGAGACGGCATAACCAACCAAGCTCGCCCCAGGGCGAGCCAACCCCTACGGGCAGAATACCGCCCGTAGGGGCGTGTTCTGTCCGTTTTCTTTGGAGATGGACATGAACATGCAATGCACAGCACCGGATAACGTCATCGCGCTCAACGATTTCATCGACGAGTTCGGCGACGGTCTTCTGGATACGCTTAACCACACCCACCCTCCGGTCTACGACGGCCGAGGGAACCTGGCGCGACAGGCGGTGATGAACGCGCTGGCACGCCAGCCGTTTCCGGCACAGGCGGATGTCGTTCACGCGATCTGCGCGCTGCTGCTGGATCAGAACGAGCGTGCCGGCGTGATTAACGCCGAGATGGGGACCGGCAAGACGATGATGGCGATCGCCGTCGCCGCCGTGATGGCGACCGAAGGCTATCGTCGATCGTTGATCGTGTCTCCGCCGCACCTGGTCTACAAGTGGCGGCGCGAGATCCTCGAGACGGTGCCCGAGGCTCGGGTCTGGGTACTTAATGGGCCGGACACGCTGGCGAAGTTGCTCAAGCTGAGGGAGCAACTGGGACAGCCAGACGGTAGCCGGCCGGAGTTCTTCGTGCTGGGGCGCGTGCGGATGCGAATGGGGTTTCACTGGATCCCGGTGGCCACCCCGAAGCGTACCATTGCCGGTCGCCTCGCCGCGTGTCCGGACTGCGGCCGCATGATCCTCGACAACGACAATGAGCCGATTCGGTTCGAATTGTTTCAGCAGACCGAGCGTCAGCAAGCATGCACCGGATGCGGTGGCCAGCTCTGGACACTCATACGACAGCGGCAGCCCGGAGGGGATGCCCGCCGTCGTTCGGTGCTCAAGGCGCTGCAGCGCATTCCGACGATCGGCAAGGTGACATCGGAGAAACTGATCGACCAGTTCGGCGAGGGGTTTCTCTCGTCGATGCTGGCCGACAACGTGCACGAGTTCATCAACCTGATGGACGAGAACGGCGACCTGGTGTTCAACGATCGACAGGCGACGAGAATGGAGCGGGCGATGGCGAATATCGAGTTCGGTTTCGGTGAGGGCGGTTTCCAGCCGAGCGAATTCGTGAAGCGCTACCTGCCCGATCAGTTCTTCGACCTGCTGATCGTCGACGAGGGGCATGAGTACAAGAACGCAGGATCGGCCCAAGGCCAGGCTATGGGCGTACTGGCAGCAAAGGCACGCAAGACGCTTTTGCTGACCGGCACGCTGATGGGCGGCTACGCGGACGATCTGTTCTACCTGCTCTTCCGGATCCTGACGCCGGTGATGATCGAAGACGGCTACCGTCCCCAGAGCAATTCTTTGGGAGCGGCGTCCATGGCCTTCATGCGCGAGCACGGTGTTCTCAAAGACATCTACTCGGAGCGCGAGGGCGCTGGACACAAGACGGCGAAGGGGCGGAAAACCTCGGTGCGCACGGTGAAGGCACCAGGTTTCGGTCCCAAGGGCATACTGCGCTACGTGTTGCCCTTCACGGTCTTTCTCAAGCTCAAGGACATCGGTGGCGATGTACTGCCACCGTATGACGAGGAGTTCGTGGAAGTCCCGATGTCGTCCGGCCAGGCCAGCGCCTATGAGAGGCTCTCTGGAGAGCTGACACAGGCGTTGAAAGAGGCGCTGGCACGCAAGGACACCACACTGCTGGGCGTGGTGCTCAACGTGTTGCTGGCGTGGCCTGACTGCTGTTTTCGGCCGGAGACGGTCAAGCACCCGCGCTCGCGGGAGCTGATCAACTTCACTAAGTCGATCTTCGACGAGACGTCGACGATGCCGAAGGAGGACGAGCTGGTCGAGCTATGTCGGTCGGAGAAAGCCCAGGGCCGCAAGGTGCTGGTCTATTCCACCTACACCGGCAAGCGCGACACAACGAGTCGCCTGAAGCGGGTGCTCGAGCAGGCGGGGCTGAAGGTGGCCGTGCTGCGCTCGAGCGTCGACACCAGTCGGCGGGAAGATTGGATCGCGGATCAGGTCGAGAAAGGGATCGATGTACTGATCACCAACCCGGAGCTGGTGAAAACCGGCCTGGATCTTCTCGACTTCCCGACGATCGCGTTCATGCAGACCGGCTGGAACGTATACACGCTGCAGCAAGCGGCTCGGCGCTCGTGGCGTATCGGTCAGCACCGGGCGGTGCGTGTGGTGTTCTTCGGCTACGCCGAGACCTCACAGATCGCCTGTCTGCGACTGATGGCCAGCAAGATCGCCGTGGCGCAGAGCACGTCCGGGGACATCCCCGAGTCCGGGCTCGATGCGCTCAACAGCGATGGTGAGTCGGTCGAGATGGAGCTGGCCCGTCAGCTGGTCGCTTGATGCTTCATGCACATCAAATCCAACCCCTCTCCGGAGGGGTTTTCTGTTTGAACGGCGTATAGGAATAAGGCAGATATTCAGTTTTCGTCTGGTGTTGCATCTACCTCTTCCTAGCAAATGAAGCTTATGCGCTAAAAGCATAGAAATATCTTCGTGGTTATTAGGTATATTCAAAAACGATCTAACGTTAGAATTATTTCTAAGCTAACCTGGGGGCATGTTCTTTCAAGGAGCTCTTATGAACACCTACGCTCTATCACGAGGCAATGAGGATACTGGTCTCCCCGATGTCGCCGGTTTTTTCGATCCTCGCACCTTCAGTATTCAGTACGTCGTCAGCGATCCCGCCACGAGCCGCTGCGCGATCATCGATCCAGTGCTCGATTACGATGAGAAGTCCGGCGCCACGGCGACATTCCAGGCCGATGAGCTCTTGGCTTACATCGAGCGCGAAGGGCTCGGGGTCGAGTGGATTCTGGATACCCATCCCCACGCGGATCACTTTTCCGCCGCGCGCTATCTGCATGACAGGACCGGCGCGCCCACCGCCATCGGCCGGCCGGTGACGCAGGTGCAGGCATTGTGGAAGGAGATCTACCACTGGCCGGACCTGAAGGACGACGGCAGCCAGTGGGATCGTCTGTTCGACGAAGGGGACACCTTCACACTGGGCGAGATCGAGTGCCGCGTGATGCACTCGCCGGGCCATACGCTGGCCTCGATCACCTACGTGATCGGCGATGCCGCCTTCGTTCACGACACCCTGTTTCAGCCCGACTTCGGTACCGCCCGTGCCGACTTCCCCGGCGGTAGTGCGCACCAGCTGTGGTACTCGATCCAGGCGATCCTCGCGCTGCCCGACGAAACTCGCCTGTTCACCGGTCACGACTACATGCCCGACGGCCGCGAACCGCAGTGGGAAAGCACGGTGCGCGAGCAGCGCGAAACCAACAAGCATCGCCTGGGCGACAGCAGCGAGGCCGAGTATGTCGAGCTGCGCAACCGTCGCGACAGCGAACTGCCGATGCCGAAGCTGATCCTGCACGCGCTGCAGGTCAACATTCTCGGCGGCCGTCTCCCCGAACCGGAAAATAACGGCAAGCGCTATCTGAAATTGCCGCTCGACGCCCTGGAAGGTGCGGCGTGGGAGTGAGAAGGCGTTGTCGCCGAGCGCTATTGCGCCGCGCCGAATCGACCAAAGGGAGCCAGTCATGAACGAATCGACAGACATGAACGAATCGACAGTCACGAATCAGTCGACAGCCGCGACCGACAAGCGCCATGACATCGTTATCATCGGCGGTGGGGCGGGAGGCATCGCGGTCGCCGCGAGTCTTCACAAACGCCGTGCGGATCTCGATATCGCCATCGTCGAGCCCGCACAGGATCACTTCTACCAGCCCGGCTGGACGCTGGTCGGCGGTGGCGTGTTCACCCCGGAGCAGACCCGGCGTTCGATGCACTCGGTGATGCCGAGCTTCGTGGCCTGGTACCAGACCGCCGCGGAACGGCTACTGCCGGATACTCGCCAGGTCATGCTGAGCAACGGGTCGATGCTTGGCTACCGGGCGCTGGTGGTCTCGCCGGGTCTCGAGATCGACTGGCAGGCGATCGACGGCTTGGAGGAAACGCTGGGCAAGAATGGCGTGACCTCGAACTACCGTTTCGATCTGGCGCCCTATACCTGGTCATTGGTTCAGTCCATGAAACGAGGCAAGGCGCTTTTCACGCAGCCGCCGATGCCGATCAAGTGCGCTGGCGCGCCACAGAAGGCGATGTATCTCTCCTGTTACGAGTGGGAGAAACAAGGTCTCCTGAAGGATATCGACGTTCATTTTTACAATGCCGGCGGTGTGATGTTCGGCGTCTCGGACTTCGTGCCAGCGCTGGATGAGTACGTGCAGCGCTACGGCATCCACAAGCAGTTCCAGCAGAACCTAATCGCTGTGGACGGCCCGGCCCAGAAGGCGCGTTTTCGCGTCACGAGTGAGGATAGCAGCGAAGAGATCGAGACCGATTTCGACATGCTTCACGTCGTGCCGCCTCAGCGCGCCCCACGGCTGGTGCGCGAATCGCCGCTGGCCAACGAGGGTGGCTGGCTCGACCTCGACGCCGAAACACTCCAGCACAACCGCTTCAGCGATGTCTTCGGTCTGGGCGATGCTAGCGGTACCGGCAACGCCAAGACGGCTGCGGCCGTGCGCAAGCAGGCACCGGTGGTGGCGGGCAATCTGCTGGCCGTGCTCGATGGCAATTCGATGCCTTCCGGCTATGCAGGGTATGGCGCCTGCCCGCTGACGGTCGAACGGGGGCGCGTGGTGATGGCGGAATTTGGTTACGGCGGCCAGTTGCAGCCGACGTTCCCGTCATGGATCAACCAGGCTACACGGCCGACCCGGCTCGGCTGGAACATCAAGGCGCAGCAGCTCCCCTTCATCTACTGGAATCTGATGCTCAAGGGGCATGAATGGCTAGCCAAGCCGCAGGCGCGCACTTGATCGAGGTCGACAGATCATGAATCAGCCGCAAAAAGCCGGATTGGCACGCTGGCTCCCGATCCTGGATTGGGGGCGGCGTTACAACGGCGGGTTGCTGAGCGAGGATCTGCTGGCGGCCATCATCGTGGCGCTGATGCTGATCCCGCAGGCGCTGGCCTACGCCATGCTCGCGGGACTCCCGCCGGTGGTGGGGCTGTACGCGAGCCTGGTGCCGCTGGTCGTCTATACCCTGCTGGGAAGTAGCGCGACCCTCTCCGTCGGCCCGATGGCGGTGGTGTCTCTGATGACGGCATCAGCGCTTTCGCAGGTTGCCGAGTCGGGATCGCCGAATTACATCGCCGCAGCCCTGGTGCTGGCACTGCTCTCCGGGGCCATTCTGCTGATCATGGGTCTCTGTCGGCTGGGCTTTCTGGTCAACTTTCTGAGCCACCCGGTGATGACCGGCTTCGTCAGCGCCTCGGGCGTGCTGATCGCGGCGAGCCAGCTCAAACAGCTGCTCGGTATCGATCTCTCCGGTTCGACGCTACCGGCGCTGTTATCCCGGCTACCCACGGCGTTGAACGGTGTCAGCCTGCCGACCGTGATCATCGGGCTGGGGTCACTGCTGCTGCTGTGGCTGATACGACGATGGGGCAAGTCCGCGCTGGAACGCTGTCACGTACCGGCCCGTGTGGCTGGCGTGCTGGTCAAGCTGGCACCCATCGCCACCATCGTATTGGCGGCGCTGGTCGCCGGCGCGGCGGGATGGCTGGGCCGCGACGTGGCCGTCATCGGCGAGATCCCCGCCGGTCTGCCACCGCTGACCATGCCCGACTGGAAGCCGGAGCTGTGGCGATCGCTGATCGGTTCGGCGGTGCTGATCAGCATCGTCGGCTACGTGGAGTCGGTCTCGGTGGCGCAGGCGTTGGCGGTGCGCCGCGGTGAGCGCGTCGATCCTGACCAGGAACTGATCGGGCTCGGCGGAGCCAATCTGGCGGCGGCTTTCACTGGCGGCATGCCGATCACCGGCGGCTTCTCCCGCTCCGTGGTCAATTTCGATGCCGGGGCGCGCACCCCGGCCTCCAGCGCGTTAACCGCCGTTGGCATTGCACTGGCCATGCTGTTTCTGTCGCCCTGGCTGCGGGAACTGCCGATGGCGACGCTGGCGGCGACCATCGTCATCGCTACCGTCTCGCTGATCGATCTGGCGGCGTTCAGGCGCGTCTGGCGCTATGCCCGCGGAGAGGGCATCGCCATGTCGGCGACCGCGTTGGCGACGCTGATGCTGGGCGTTGACGTGGGCATTCTGGTCGGCGTCGCCATGTCGCTGGCACTGCATCTCTATGGCACCAGCCGGCCTCACAGTGCGGAAGTCGGCCGCATTCCCGGCACCGAGCATTTTCGCAACGTCCGCCGTCACGCCGTGGAGACCGACGCCGGGGTTGCCATTCTGCGCGTCGACGAGAGCCTCTACTTCGCCAACGTCCGCCACCTGGAAGACCTGGTCACGGCAGTGGTCTCTCGCGATCCGCCGCCACGGGATCTGGTGCTGGCCTGTCAGGCGATCAACGTCATCGACGCCACGGCGCTGGAAAGTCTCGAGGCGCTCAATCGGCGTCTTCGAGACCGGCAGATCGGGCTGCATCTCGCCGAAGTGAAAGGCCCGGTGATGGATCGGCTGAGTCGCACTGAACTGCTCGAAACGCTCAATGGCCGCGTTTTCCTGAGCACCTTCGATGCCTGGTGCGAGCTGCACGGCCGTGGCTCTGCGCCGCTGAGCCATCCCTGTATCGAATCACCGACGCCCGGTCAATCTGTCACAGCCGGTTGATGACATCAACGTCATCACCAAACGAGCAAGACGAGGGAATCATGGAAATCAAGTCACTTGATGAGCGATTGAGCGTCACCGCGCAGCCCCAACTCGAAGAGCTGGAGCAACTGGCAGTTCAGGGGTTTTGCACGATCCTCTCCAATCGTCCACGGGGCGAGAGTGAGGATCAGCCAGATCCTGATGCCCTGAAAAGCAAGGCAGAATCATTGGGCATGGTCTGGCATCAGGTCCCGGTCAAGCCGGGTGAATATTCGCAGGGTGATATCGATGAGTTCGGCCGTATCCTGAGTGAAGCGCCTGGGCCGATTCTTGGATTTTGCCGTTCGGGCAAGCGCGTTACTCACCTTTGGGCTTTGTCGCAGGCAGGGCATCGCCCCGTTCCTGAACTCATCGAGGCGGCACAATCCGCCGGTTATGATCTTGAGCCCTTGCGTGAACGTCTCGAGCAGCAGGCAAGCCAGGCGAACTCAGGGCACTAAGCACGCCGACCGACAAGCCCCCGGTGCCAGACAGGGCTGTGCAGCATTTTTCGAAACGCCACATTTTCTTGAAACGCGAATAGTTTCATGGAGCTACATTTGGATATAGAGGCAAGTCTTTCAGGGTCGGTGGGCGGTATTCTTATCGGCCTGTCTGCCATCTGGCTGATGGGGTCACTGGGACGTATTTCCGGCATCAGTGGCATTCTCTCGGGGCTCCTGCTGGAGCGACCCCGGGGCGATTCAGGCTGGCGGCTGGCTTTCCTGCTGGGCCTGGTTAGCGGCCCTATGGTGCTCATGCTGCTGGGTGGGGAGCTCGGTAATGTTGCCGGTGCCCCTAATGAGGTCATCGGCGCGCCGGCGGGCGGTGTCGGGTTAATGGTGATCGCGGGTCTTCTGGTCGGCGTAGGCACTGGTATCGGCAGTGGCTGTACCAGTGGTCATGGTGTGTGTGGCCTGGCGCGGCTTTCGCCCCGGTCGATGGTCGCGACGCTCGTCTTCGTGCTGGTCGCCATGCTGACCGTGTTCGTGTCGCGTCACTGGCTGGGAGGCGCATCATGAAAGCACTGGCAGGCTATCTGGCAGGGTTGCTGTTTGGGCTCGGACTGGCGATCAGCGGCATGACCGATCCGGCACGGGTCATCGACTTCCTCGACGTGGCCGGCGACTGGGATCCGACGCTAATGTTCGTTCTGGGTGGCGCCGTGGTCACCACCTTCATCGGTTACCGGCTGGTTTGGCGACGCCAAGCGCCGCTGTTCGAATCCCGGTTTCAATTGCCCACTCGTCATGACTTCGATGCCCGTCTGCTGGGCGGTGCGGCGCTTTTCGGTGTCGGCTGGGGCCTCTCCGGCTATTGCCCGGGGCCGGCGGTCGCCTCGTTTGTCGGGCTGAGCGCTCCCCTCATGGCGATGCTGGTTGCGATGGTAGTCGGCTGGTGGCTGGCCCGAGTCGTCTCGCGCTGAGAAAGGGGAAAGACTTACGGACCTCAGCAATAGCTCAACATAAGTCGATCACCCCACCCACCCAAATAGGGAGCATAACATGCACTCTACTTCGCGACTTATGACTGCTGCCTTGGTTGCCATGCTGGGAAGTTCCTTGGTGGATGCAAGTGCACTGGCAGCGGAGCTGTCCTTCAAGACGCCCGTGATCGATGGCGTGGGCCAGATTCGCTCCCAACCTGCACAGGACCTGAGTTATCAGCCAAGGATTAAAAGGCGGTCTTCAACCTGACTCAAGCTGCCAGCGAGCCGGATCAGATCAGCGAAGTGCTACAATACGTCGCAAGAGCCTTGGGTCTTTACGCCGAGGTCAATGTACCTCTGGAGCGACTGGGCTTGCCATTCGTGCTGCAGGGCGGCTTATAGATTGGTTTCAAGTTTTAAGAGCGGGGGATTAATGCTGACTTTGGCGGGGTGGGCTACGCCACCATGGTGCTGCTGATGAAGGCCACTCCGCTGGCCATGGGCGTCGTTCTACCGGAACTTATTGATACCTATTCACCAGGCTTTTGTCGGCAATGACTCGTTATCGACTCGCCACGCCAGGTGAGGTGACGAAAGATGGGCTGGATAATAATTCCTACTCCGGTGTCGATGTTTCTTTTCTTTGGCGCGAGATTGAGTTGCAAGTGATAGCTGTATTGGCTCGACACATGCCCCTGTTTTCTCGCGTTATTTCCAGGAGCGACAGTTTATGAAGTTGACGCGCCGGTCTTTTCTGACTGCGACAGCTCTAGCAGGAGGCGTTGCGTTGGCTGGCCCATTCGCATGGCGGCTGGCAAACGCCGCCGAGCCCAGGGAATTGAAGATTCCCGAGCTAATCGATGCCCGCCATCACGGCCAATCGGTTTCGCTGAGGGTGCAACCCGGAAAGACATCGTTTTTTCCTGGGCGAGAAAGCGAAACGCTTGGCTATAACGGGAGCTATCTTGGCCCCACGCTGCGTGTCCACCGTGGCGATGACGTGGAAGTCGCTGTTACCAACGCACTTAGCGAAGATACCACCGTTCATTGGCACGGCCTGTTGATTCCCGGCGAGCTTGATGGGGGCCCTCACCAGACGATACCCACCGGGGCCACCTGGCAACCCGTGCTCCCCATCCGCCAGCCAGCGGCAACGCTCTGGTATCACTCGCATGCCCATGGTCGTACGGCGGAGCAGGTCTATGCCGGGCTGGCCGGCCTCATGATCGTCACCGATGACGAGGAAAAGGCCCTGGAGTTGCCTTCGGAGTATGGTGTCGATGATATCCCCTTGATAATGCAGGACCGCCAATTCGAGAACGGCTCCCTCGTGCTTCCGCAGGGCATGAGGACGAGGATGCACGGACGCCGAGGCGATACCTTGATGGTAAACGGAACGATCAATCCGTTTGCTCGGGTTCCCGCCCGGCTGGTTCGTCTTCGGCTGGTCAATGGCGCCAATGCCAGGTTCTTCGATTTGGCATTCACGGATGGCCGGCCCTTTCACTGGATGGCTTCCGAAGGCGGCTTGCTTGAGAGGCCGGTCGAGTTGCGCTCGCTACGCCTGGCGCCCGGCGAGCGCGCCGAAATCCTCGTTGACTTCTCTGATGGCCGGCCCGTTACCCTGGCAACCGGGCCGGACAGTAATGTCCCCAGGATGCGCATGATGGAGCGTACAGCCGACTTGACCGGGGGTGAAAGAGATGCCGTCGTCAGATTCGAGCCTCAGGGCGCTGAAACCTCTGTTGTCAAGGTGCCCGAGCAGCTGTTGACCCATGAGCGCCTCGATCCATCGACGGCCATACGGCGACGCCGTTTCGAAATGACCATGGGCATGGGCATGGGTAGCATGATGGGCAGCGGATCGGGAGGATTCGGCATCAATGGGCGCTCGTTCGACATAGGGCGGGTCGATGAACGCGTCGGCCTCGGAGACACCGAAATCTGGGAAGTCTCCGGCGCGATGATGGCCCATCCGTTCCACATTCATGGTGTGCACTTTACCGTTCTGAGCCGAAACGGCTCGCCCCCGGATATTAGAGACCAAGGGCTGAGGGACACGATCGTGGTCCAGGAGCCCGTCGAATTGCTCGTGCAGTTCCTGCAGCCGGCGGAAAACGCTCCCTTCATGTACCACTGCCATATCCTCGAACACGAGGATAACGGGATGATGGGCCAGTTCTCTGTCAGTTGAACCAATTGGCTCAGGCTGCCGATACTGGGCGGCCTAGAGTACCTTTCAGAACCTGCCTTGAAGTTTGTTCAAACAGACCAGGGAGCAGCCCAGCAACGTAAAGGCATAATGGATATCGACTCGCCGTTCATAGCGCGTGTTGAGTCGCCTCATCCGGCCCAGTCAGGCAAAGGTTCGTTCGACAACCCAGCGATAGCATCCGAGTCGCTGACTATTCTCGATCCTCGACGAGCAATACGGGGCTGAATGCCACGCCGCCGACAGGCTCGGCGGCAACGGCGATGATCGTACGCCTTGTCCGCATGGAGTTTGTCGGGGCGACGGCGGTCGCCCCGGTCGCCCCGACGACATTGGTGGAACGCTATCGAGCAGCGCCGTTAATGGCACACTATCGTGCATGTTGACTCCCGAGAGCAGTACAGCCAATGGGACTCCCTGGTGATCGGTCAGGAGGTGCCGCTTGGTGCCCGGTCTTCCTCGGTCTGTCGGGTTGAGGCCGATCGCTGAGCCCCTTTTTTGCCGGTAAGGAGGCACTGTCCATACAGGCTCGCTCCCAATCCAGTTAATCCGCGTGCTGCCAGTGTTCCAGCAACGTCTGATGCAAGCGTTCCCAGACGCCCGCTTCCTGCCAGTCGCGCAGGCGCCGCCAACAGGTCACGCCGGAACCGTAGCCCATCTCTTGAGGCAGCATCTCCCAAGGGATACCCGAGCGCAGGACGAACAGGATGCCTGTCAGGGCTGCCCGATTGGAAACGGGCGGTCGGCCGCCAAGCGCCGCTGTTCGAATCCCGGTTTCAATTGCCCACTCGGCATGACTTCGATGCCCGGCTGCTGGGCGGTGCGGCGCTTTTCGGTATCGGCTGGGGGCTCTCCGGCTATTGCCCGGGGCCTGCGGTCGTCTCGCTTCCGGGGCTGAGCTGGCCGCTGGTAGCGTTTCTTGTGGCGCTGGTGCTGGGCTGGTGGATCCCTAGGCAAGTGGCTCCGAGCCATTGATCGAGTTAGCGCGGCGTTCATCTTCACTTAATGTTGGCGTGCCACCGTCCTTTTTCGCTCCGTGTGACGGCAAATTAAAATCTGATTGGGCAACCTCTTCGAAGAGGCCATTCGAGGTCGCACAGGGCTTTTCTGGAGTGATGGAATGAGCATGCACGCCCCGTATGGACTGTTGCTTAATGTAATATTGATCATCCTGTTCATAGCGCCGGCGCTGTACTGCCTATACGCAATGGCAGGTGAAAGAGGCCTCGTTGATCGCTGTTGCCACGCATGTCATTTCTTGATGTGTGCCGGAATGCTGGTGATGTTGACCCCATGGAGGATGAGCGCTCTCTGGTGGCAGATGTTCGTTTTTGGGTTGGCAAGCCTCTGGTTTCTGGGTCTGGCAGTGATGGAATGGGGCGATGGCAGCAAACACAGCGGGGTGACTCCGCGCTGGCCTCATCTCATGCTCCAGAGCCTGATGATGCTGGGGATGGTGTGGATGCTGTCGGTCATGCTTCGCCACTCCGGTTCGACTTTCATGACTTCGATGACGCTGTTTCTCGGGCATCGTATGCAGTGGGTGTGGGTAGCCGTTTTCGTTCTGATGGGCCTTGTGTGGTTGAAAAAAGCCGTCGGCTCAGCTGCTTATCGCAAAGCTTGGATTGGTGCCACGAGTCAGATTTCGATGAGTTTCGGCATGGCACTAATGGTTGGATTCATGCACGTGTGACAGGCGGTAGGTGTTTCCGTCTACGGCAATAGCCCAGGATTACATTCAAGAATCATTGATGAATCGCTTTTCGCCACCGAACGCTTTCAAGCGTCTACGACGAGTGGCTAATATCAATTAGATTTTTGGTTATTACCATATATCAAAATAAAATATACCTGAGCTGAGACAACAAAAGCAGCCGGGGCTCGGGAGGGGATCACCGCATGGCAAGGGAATACGTGGGTAAAATGACATGAATATTACGATAGGAACGCTGCTCGCGTTTAGCTTCGTCGCTTCCATGAGCGCGATGCTGGCACTCATCTGGGCGATATCCTCTAAGCAGCTGCATGTGACACAGGAAGACGCCAAGGTCATATTCGAGGAGGGGAAAGAACCCTCATTCGATGATTCGACCTCCTCTCGATCGTCTTCCTCCGCTCTAGAAGCTCCGGCTCTGGAGAGGCGTTATCGTTTTCTGCTTCTTTTCATGTTCGGCTCGGCAGCTTTCTGGCTTGTTTTTGGTTCGTTCTTTGGCCTGATTGCGTCGTTGAAGCTGCATCTTCCCGAGTTTCTGGTCAGTCAGGACGTGCTGACTTTTGGCCGTATGCGGACCATGCATCTCAATAGCGTCGCTTACGGCTTCCTTTCGCTTAGTGGTGTCGGCGTGGCCTACTGGGTCGTCCCCGCCATTTTCAAGACGGAAGCTCGACTGGTGAAACTGGCCCTGGTTGGCGCCATCCTATGGAACGTGAGTCTTTTCCTGGGCGTCGGTGCGATCGCGCATGGCTGGACCGACGGGCTGGAATGGCTGGAAATTCCCTGGCAGATCGATATCGGCCTTGCCATTGCTGGTGCGCTTCTGGCGATTCCACTAGTCGTGACGGTCAGGCACCGCCATGTCCACCATATCTATGTGTCCGGCTGGTACTACCTTGCCGGCCTGATGTGGTTTCCCGTGCTTTTTCTGCTGGCCAACGTGCCCGGTATCCACCACGGGGCTCAGCAAGCGACGACCAACTGGTGGTTCGCCCATAACGTTCTCGGTTTGTGGTTGACGCCTCTCGGGTTGGGAGCCGCCTACTATTTCTTGCCCAAGATCATCGGCAAGCCGATCTATTCCTATCGCCTCTCACTGATCGGATTTTGGGCGCTGGCACTGTTCTATAGCCAGGTGGGAATGCATCACCTCATCGGTGGGCCGGTACCGACCTGGGTGGTTTCCCTTTCTGTCGTGCAGTCGGTGATGATGATCGTTCCTGTGATTGCGGTGGCGATCAATCAGCATGTATTGAGCTTGGGTAATCCCTGGGCACTCAAGGAAAGCCTGCCGTTTCGCTTCATCGCTGTCGGCGCGATCATGTATACGCTGGCTTCCGTGCAGGGTTCCATGGAAGCGATTCGTGCCATCAATACCATCACCCATTTTACCCACTATACGGTCGGGCATGCCCACATGGGGGCGTACGCCTTCGTTGCCTGGGTACTGTTCGGGGCCATGTACTACATCCTGCCCCGGGTCGTCGGTCAGGAGTGGCCCTCACGTGGCGGTATTGCACTCCATTTCTGGCTCGTTTTCATCGGCTTCGTGATCTACTTCGTGGCGCTGACGATCGGTGGCTGGCTGCAAGGTCTGGCCATGCTCGATCCGGCACGGAGTTTTCTGGAAAGCATGGAATTGATGAAGCCCTACCTGACTGCGCGCTCGATCGGTGGCGGACTCATGACCTTCGGCCATCTCGTCTTCGTTTACAACTTCATCCAGTTGTGGCGGCGGTCTCGTAGCTATCTGAATTCGCCGAGCGTAGCGAATGCGACAACGGTCGGGAGGGCTGAATCATGAACCGCGCTTTACCGTTAATCGTCGTGGCGCTCATGATTCTCGGGTTCGCCACTCTGCTTCTGGTCGGTGTGCCCGCCGCGCAAATCTGGGGCATCGAGGCACCCGCAGGTTTGAAGCCCTATACCGCTTCGGAGCAACGGGGTCGGGATATCTACGTCAGCGAAGGTTGTGTGTACTGTCATACCCAACAGCCACGCTCTCCATCACAAGGCCCGGATGGCCTGCGTGGGTGGGGGCGACCGTCGACGGCTGCAGACTACGTTTATGATGCGCCGCATCAGCTTGGAACGATGCGAACCGGGCCGGATCTTTTCAATGTTGGTGCTCGTCTGCCTTCACAAGGGTGGCAGTTGACCCACTTATTCGATCCACGCGCGATCACGCCACAGAGCATCATGCCCTCGTATCCCTATCTGTTCGAGTTTAAGGACCGTGCAGAAGCGGGTGATGTCGTCGTGCCGGTGCCGGCCGACTTTCGTCCGGACGGCAAGACCGTGGTTGCAAAGCGCGAGGCTCTGGATCTGGTCAGCTATCTGTTGAGCCTGGACCACACCTATCCGGTGAGCCACCCCGAGCTGCGCGACAACGGATTCGATCATGAGGAGGGCGGATCATGACCAGTCGCAAGCCGCGCATACGAACGATCTCCGGTACGGTCAGGAAAGGGTATGAGCCGTCCGAAAATTTCAATCCGATTCCCTGGCCACTGTTCGCCGTGGCCATGGCGCTGATCGCTTGGGGGGCGTATACCCTTTTCACGGCATCAGGATATGCCGACAAGACACCAACCGAAGTCGTGTCCTCGTCCGGCAACGCCGAGAATTCACTAGCGGACAATCAGGAAGAGCCGGATCATTCCCGCGGAGAAGCCCTCTTCGTGACCAACTGCTCAACCTGTCATCAGATCAATGGAGTGGGCATGCGCGATGCGATCCCTCCGCTGGCCGGTTCGCCTTTCGTGGCGGCGGATCCTGCGGTAATGGCCAGCATCATGATTCGGGGCATCGAGGGTCCCATCGAGGTAAAAGGCAACACCTTCAATGGAAAAATGCCGACGTTCGGCTCGACCCTCAACGACGATGAGATCGCCGGGATCGTCAATTACGTCCGCAGCCGCTGGGACGACGATAGCGGCGAGCAGGACGTTCGGCAGCTGTCTGCTCAGGAAGTCGCAAGCCTGAAGTCGCGCTACGGCCCCTCCTTTGAGCCCTGGAGCGGGGGTAAGGCGCTGCGGGTCGAATTCCCGATCATGGCGTCGCAAGGCGTTACCGCGGATGAAGGTAGAGCGACGAGCTCGAAGGAGGCCGCGAAATGAAGTCAGGACGTGTTTTTCCACTTCTGCTGTCGGCGCTTCTGATCACTGTCGGGGGCGGTTACTGGCTTTTGAGTTCGGCCGGTACGAGTAGTGCCGACACTCGAACAACACTACCGGACCCTAAGATCGCGCAACGCTATGCGGAAAAGCCCAACCCTTTGGGGGATGAAGGTGTAGCCGATCTGGTGGGCTCCGGATCGAATGACGAATGGGCATGCTCGTCCTGTCATGGTGAAGGCGGTGAAGGAAGCCTCAATGTACCCCGTCTCGCAGGATTGCCTGCCGGCTATCTCATCAAGCAGCTCAATGATTATCAGTCAGGCGCGCGCTACAACGACAACATGCAGTTCGTGGTCAAGGGGTTGAGCTCGGATGAGTTGATCGCGCTGGGCCACTACTACGCCGGTCTCGAGACACCGCCCAGCGCCAAGCCAGCGTTCAATGGCGACCTCGACAGGGGGCGCCAGCTTGCACTGGAAGGCGATTGGAGTATCGATGCGCCCGCCTGTTTCTCGTGCCACGGATCGTCAGGCTGGGGTGTCGGAGAGATATTTCCGGGGCTTGCCGGACAACATCCGGTCTACACCTTCACCCAGCTCAATGACTGGCACAACGGTGATCGTTCGAACTCCCCCATTGGATTAATGAAGTCCGTTGCCGGTCAACTTTCCCGGCAGGACATGCAGTCCGTGTCCGATTACCTGGCTGGCCTGGTGCCTCCACAGCCAAGGACCGAGGGAAACGCGGCAAACCCGGTAGATGGCTCGGCCGATCAGGCCCATCAGTCAGGAGACAACGATGAGTAAGCTGGGACTACAGGCCTCGTTGGGTAAGCGTATCCTGTTGGGGGCGATCGTCGCGCTGGTACTGCTGATCGTCGGGTTTCTTTTCGCTACGCAGGGAGGGTGGAATCATTTTCTGCGCAGTGAGCCACCGCTCGATAGAGGAGAGCAGAACGCTCAGAATGCCTCTCAGGAACGCCAGTCTTTCTCCAATGACATGGCGTCATGGAGGACGGATCCTGGCAAACCTCCGATGGGTGTGCCGGTCGACCGAGACGGCTATTTTCAACCTTCGCTCGATCGGGAGATTCCGGACGGTGAATTTGGCGAAGCCGTTCGCCGGGGGCGAGAGATATTCACGAATACGGGAACCAATGCGGCTGATTTCGTAGGCAACGATCTCGCCTGTACCAATTGTCATCTCGATGCCGGGCGCCGACCCAATGCGGCCCCCATGTGGGCGGCGGCAGTGAAGTATCCGGCTTACCGGTCCAAGAATGAAATGATCAATACGATGGAGGATCGCGTCCATGGCTGCTTCACCTACTCCATGAATGCGCAGGATTCTCCCAGTGGTGGCCCGCCGCCTCGTGGCAGCCAGATATACAAGGATCTGGAAAGCTACTTCTTTTGGCTCGCGCAGGGTGCGCCGATCGACACGCACCTGCCTGGTGCGGGTTATCCGGAGCTGGAGAAAACCGAACTGGGCACGGATAAGGAGCGGGGCGAAGCGGTATTTGCCGCCAACTGTGCCGCCTGTCACGGTGATGAGGGTCAGGGGACTAAGGACCTGAATGGGCGAACAATCTTCCCGCCGTTATGGGGCGAGCGCTCTTTCAACTGGGGAGCTGGCATGCACAGAACCAGTACGGCGGCCGGCTTCATCAAGGCCAACATGCCCTTGGGCAAGCCATACAGTCTCACCGATCAGGAAGCGTGGGATGTGGCGGCCTATATCACCAGCAAGGATCGTCCAATAGATCCGCGCGACGTTGATAAGTCGCAGTGAAAAACAACGTTTATCGTAGCTCGGCATCGCCAGACGGCGAGGTGACGACCGATGGCTGACCTCGGTGACTTTCAGGCTCAGGGGCGGGCGCGTCTCTCGATCGAGGGGTTGTGGTGTCCGAGTTGTGCCGCCGCGGTAGAGCGCAAGATACGTAGCATGCCGGGGGTGATCGAGGTGGGGGTCAGTTTTGCCACCACCTCCGCGACCCTGAAATGGGACCCGGCTCAGTTGAATCTGCTCGACTTGGCTGCCCGGGTGAAAAAGCTCGGTTATCGGCTGGTGCCCCCGGTAAACAGTCGCGAAACGTTGTCGCGCATTGACGAACAGATCCAGCGCTTGTCGATTCGGTTGGCGGTGGCGGTCTTCTTCAGTGTCTGGATCATGGCGTTCTCGCTCGTGCTCTACGTCAATGATGGCATTGGAGAGACGACAACCGGCCTCGTGATCGCATGCGTAATCGGTGCCCTGTCGCTTCCCGTCATAACTTTCTGCGCGGCACCGATCCTCGTGGCGGGCTGGCGCACCCTGCGCATGGGTATACCGGGCATGGATACCCTCGTCTCACTGGGGGCGCTATCCGCTTTCGGCATCTCGGCATGGCAACTCGTCGAGGGTCGTTCGGACGTCTACTTCGACACCGCGGTCATGCTGATCACTTTGCTGACGCTGGGCCGCTTCATCGAGACTCGAACGCTGCGCCAGTCATCCGAGACGCTAGATGCCTTGCAGAGCACCATCCCCGAGTCGGCGAATCGGCTCGATGCTGATGGCAGCGTCGAATCGGTGGCGGCAAGTTCGGTGGCTAGAGGAGAGATCATCCGGGTCGCTGCCGGTGAGCGAATTCCTCTGGACGGTGTTCTGGTCGACGGCAGCAGTCACGTCGACCGTGCCGTGCTCACTGGGGAGTCGTATCCCTTGCCGGTCAAACAGGGGGACCGGGTTGAGGCCGGGTGTGTCAATCTTCTCAGCCCCGTCAGCGTGCGTGTAGAGGCCACTGTTGGCGAGCGTCAGATCGATCAGATCGGATTGAGAATCGCTGAGGCCGCTGGCGCCAAGAGCGAAACGCAACGGCTGGCTGATCGCTTCGCCGGATGGCTAGTGCCCGCCGCGTTGCTGGCGGCGATGCTGACATTTGTCTTCGTGCTGGTGGCCGACCATTCGCTTCGGGAGGCGGTGCTGCGAGCGCTATCGGTTCTGGTCGTCGCTTGTCCCTGTGCCATGGCGATGGCGATTCCTGTCGTCTACGTCGCATCGGCACGGCAGGCCGCGCGCCATCACGTGCTGTTTCGTACCCCCCGCGCCTTCGAGCATCTGGCGCGAGCGCGCTATCTGTTCTTCGATAAAACTGGCACGTTGACTGAAGGGAAACTGTCGCTGACCGATGTCCAGATTCGATCGCCGGATGCCGGACTCGACCGCCATTTCGTTCTGCAACTGGTCGCTGCGATGGAGCAGGATATCGCTCATCCCGTGGCGCTGGCACTGGTCGCAGCGGGAAAGCAGAGTTCCGGCCGGGAGCTCGATGTTTCCTGTCTGAACGTGGAACGGGCCGAGCGCGGCGTGATTTCTCAGCGTAGTGAATGGGGACGAATCGTGGTGGGCAGCGCCGCTTTCCTGATGCAGCAGGGTATCGACTGTGAAGTTTTGGATAGCGCTACTCCCGAGACGGCGCTGACGCTCCAGGTCGAGCTAGCGATCGAGGGCCGCTGGGTGGCTTCTTTAACGCTGGAAGACCGCCTTCACGAGGACGCCAGGGAAGCCATCGCCTGGCTTCAGGCGCAGGGAATTCGTTGCGCCATCGTTTCCGGTGATCGCCTTGGCGCGGTGCAGCGTGTCGGCGCATTGCTTGGCCTTCAGAAAGAGGATCTTCATGCGGAATGCACGCCGCAGGGCAAGGCCGAGATCGTCAAGGCGGCGGGAGAGGGCACGGTCTTCGTGGGGGATGGCATCAATGACGGTCCGGCACTGGCTACCGCAGAGACGGGGATTGCCGTGGCTTCGGCCGTCAGTGCGGCGATGGCATCGGCCAGCGTCGTCGTGCGGGAAGGGGGTGTATCACGCGTTGCAGCTGCAGTCGCATTTGCGCAGCGTGCCAGGGCTAGGATGCTGCAGAATATCGTCTTCTCCATGGGGTACAACGCTCTGGCCTTGAGTCTGGCCATCATCGGTGCGGTGCCTCCTCTCGCTGCAGCAGTGGCCATGGTACTGAGTTCCGTGACCGTTATTTTCAATTCGACCCGTCCCATGCATTTTGACGCCGGTCCGATCGCGTGCGATAGCACGAACTAGTCCCATGCCGTCAGGTCGCGGCACGTGACCCAATTCCTTGAGTAAAGAGCTGGTCCCATGACAACGATGATTCCCGAACTGGGCTACTATGCCCTGATCATGGCCTTGGCCATGGCGCTGGTTCAGGCGACTGTGCCGTTGGCGGGATCGGCATGGCGGCGCCCTCTATGGATTGCATTCGCTCAGCCCATGGCCTGGGGCCAGTTCGCGTTTCTCGTTATCGCTTTTCTCTCCCTGACGGCGAGTTTCTTGCTGGACGATTTCAGCGTCGCCTATGTCGCCCACAACTCCAATTCGCTGTTGCCGTGGTACTACAAATTCAGTGCAGTCTGGGGAAGTCATGAAGGCTCTGTACTGCTCTGGGTGCTGATATTGAGTGGCTGGAGTTTTGCCGTCAGCGTGTTTTCCCGACATCTACCGCGTGACATGCTCGCTCGGGTGCTGGCCGTGATGGGGTGGATCAGCAGCGGTTTCCTGCTATTCATCCTGCTGACTTCCAATCCGTTCGCGCGGCTGTTGCCCAACGTGCCCGGCGATGGCAGCGATCTCAATCCGCTGCTTCAGGATTTTGGCCTGATCGTTCATCCGCCGATGCTCTACATGGGGTACGTGGGCTTCTCGGTGGTTTTCGCCTTCGCGCTTGCGGCACTGATTGGTGGTCGTCTGGATGCGGTTTGGACGCGTTGGGTCCGGCCCTGGACCAACATTGCCTGGGCCTTTCTGACCATGGGCATCGCGCTTGGTAGTTGGTGGGCGTACTACGAGCTGGGCTGGGGCGGCTGGTGGTTCTGGGATCCGGTCGAGAATGCTTCGCTGCTGCCGTGGCTCGCCGGCACGGCGCTGATCCACTCGCTGGCGGTGACCGAAAAACGCGGCACGTTCAAGAACTGGACCGTACTTCTGGCCATTTTCACGTTTTCGCTGTCGCTGTTGGGCACCTTTCTGGTTCGCTCAGGCGTGCTCACCTCGGTTCACGCCTTCGCCAACGACCCGGCGCGGGGAACCTTTATCCTAATCCTACTCGGGGTCACCGTTGGCGTATCGCTGACGATCTTCGCCCTGCGGGCGCCGCGAGTACACTCGGCCTCGGGTTTCGGCTGGCTATCGCGGGATGCTCTCTTGCTGGTCAACAACATCGTGCTGGTTATTATGACCGTCACCGTACTGCTCGGTACGCTCTATCCGCTGCTGTTGGATGCCATGGATCTGGGCAAGATCAGTGTTGGACCGCCTTATTTCAATGCCTTGTTCGTTCCCTTGACGGCGTTGCTCTGCGTGTTCATGGGCCTGGGGCCGCTGGCCCGATGGAAGCGCATGCCGGCTCGCGAGCTCTTCCGGCGGCTCGCTCTATCGGCGTTGATCGCCATAGTGATCGCGGCGGTCGTGCCTTCGCTCTATGGCGGCGAGTGGAATCTCGGGGTCTCGATCGGGTTGCTGCTCGCCCTGTGGCTGGTGCTGTCGCTGATACGCGATCTGCTGCATAGAACCCGACCACGTCGCGGCGACAGTAGGAGCCGCAGCGCGCCGAACGGAGCCGAACGCGCTGCAGCAGTGAAGAAGTTGGCGCCAGCTTACCGGGGAATGGTGCTGGGCCATCTGGGGTTGGCAGTCACGATCGTCGGCGTCGTGATGGTGTCGAACTATAGCGCAGAACAGAACGTGCGCCTCGGGCCCGGAAAGCACGTCGAGGTCGGCGGCTATCGTTTCACGATGACGGATTTCAACGAACGACGTGGCCCGAATTACGTTGCCGACACCGCCACCATCGAAGTCACGCCGCCTGGACGTAACACTTTCTTCCTCTACCCGGAGAAGCGCTTCTACCTGGCCAGCGGCATGCCGATGACCGATGTTGCCTTGCGTCCTGGGTTTTTCAGCGACCTCTACGTGGCCTTGGGCGAAGAAGTCGGTAACGGCGACTGGTCATTGCGCATTCAGCTAAAGCCGTTCGTGCGCTGGATATGGCTCGGTGGCTTGATCATGGCTTCGGGAGGCCTCATCGCCGTACTGGATCGCCGCTACCGTCGGCGAGCTTCGTCGCGCACCCCGACGGCCTCCGGCATCGGCGAGGATGCATCACTTAACGGACTACAGGGGGAGGGGGCACCATGAAACGTCGTCTTCTACTCCTCATTCCGCTGCTGGTGTTCGCGGTGCTGGTAGTCTTCCTCTATCAGGGACTGTTCAAGGATCCGGCTGGACGGGAGTCGGCGATGATCGCGAAGCCATTCCCGACCTTTGCGCTCTCCACCCTAGACGATCCTGACCGCCGTCTCGATCTGTCGTTGCTGCGGGGCGAGGTCATGCTGGTCAATGTCTGGGGCGAGTGGTGTCCGGTGTGCAAGCAGGAAATGCCTCAGCTCCACGAACTGGCTAACCGAGGCGTGCGGCTCGTTGGCGTCGACTATAAGGACACCCGTCGACAGGGACGCGCCTTTCTCGATACCTATGGAGATCCCTTCGAGGTGTCGCTGTTCGATGCTGAGGGCAGTCTCGGCTTTGACCTGGGCGTCTACGGTGCACCTGAAAGTTTTATAGTCGATGCCGATGGCATCATTCGCTACCACCACACGGGATACATCACTCCCGAGGATGTCGAACGGGTCATTCTCCCGGAGATAGGACGATGGCAATGATGCGGTGGCTACTGGTCTTCGCCTTGCTACTGACCGGCTCGGCACAGGCGGCAATCGAGATCCAGTCCTTCGAAGATCCGACGCTGACCGAACGTTACGAAGGGCTCAGCAAACAGCTGCGCTGCCCCATGTGTCAGAACGAATCGATAGCCGCTTCCAGCTCGCCGATCTCGGCCGACATGCGTGAACGCGTCGCTGCGATGTTGCGAGAGGGGGCTACGGATGCCGAAGTAGAAGCTGCCATGGTCGATCGATTTGGCGACTACGTCCGCTACGATCCCCGTTTCGAGGAGCGTACCTGGATCCTGTGGGGGCTGCCGCTCGCTCTCATTGTTGTCGGTGGCGGCGTCGTTGCCGGCTTCGTCGTCCGTCGCCGGCGCCTCGATGCAGACAACTTGAGTCATGACGAGCGCGGCCGTCTAGATGAACTGATAGCGCGCCACGATACGGAAGACGCAGGACGGAGAGACGATACGTGAAAGTAGCGCTACGTGGCCGTCGACTCAGCTGCGAGCGTGACGAGCGCGCGCTGTTGGAGGATCTCGATCTAGTCGTGGAGGACGGCGAGATTCTGCGCATCGAGGGGCCGAATGGGAGCGGCAAGACATCGCTTCTCAAGATATTGACCGGACAGCTATCCCCGACATCGGGGCAGCTCGAGTGGCATGGTCGTTCGCTGACAAAGGCGCTCCGCGATTACCTGGAGACATTGTTGTTCATCGGCCATGCACCCGGCGTCACCGCTTCGCTGACGGCGAAGGAGAACCTGGGTTGGTCTGCTGCCTTGGCAGACATACGCGTAGATGACGACGCTGTCGAACACGCGCTTGCCAACGTGGGGCTTTACGGGTTCGAAGACGTGACGGCCGGCCAACTTTCGGCGGGTCAGCAACGCAGAATCGCGTTGGCGCGTCTCGAGTTGATCCCGCGTCCGTTGTGGATTCTCGACGAGCCTTTCACCGCGCTCGATCGGGCGGGCGTCGGCTGGCTGCAGGAGCGGATATTGGCACACCGTGCCGCGGGAGGTGCGATCGTGCTGACGACTCATCACGAATTCGCGTTGGATGAGCGGGTTCGGACCGTGCAGTTAGGAGTGGTGCATGGCTGTGCGTGAACCGGATCAGACGCTGACGCCACAGGGCATGATGTCGGCCTGCGCGGTGCAGTTTAAGCGTGAACTGTCCATCGCTAGACGCCGGGGTAGCGAATGGATCAATCCGCTGCTCTTTCAGAGTCTCGTGATTGTGCTGTTTCCGCTGGGCATTTCGCCGCGACCGGACTTGTTGGCCACCATCGCCCCTGGGTTGCTGTGGGTGACGGCGCTGTTGGCCATGCTCTTGTCGCTGGATGCGCTGTTTCGCGGTGACTTCGCCGATGGCAGTCTCGAGCAGATGCTCCTTTCATCGCAGCCGTTGGCAGCACTCTGTCTGGCCAAGACGTTTGCCCACTGGTTGTTGACGGGTTTGCCTCTGGCACTGCTGGCTCCGGTTCTGGGGCTACTGCTTTCGCTCCCAGTCACTGGTATTGCCACTCTCGTGACGGCTCTGCTGCTCGGGTCGGTCACATTTAGCCTATTGGGTGCGATCGGGGCGGCATTGACGGTCAGTTTACCCAGAGGAGGCGTGCTGCTGTCTTTGTTGATTCTACCGTTTTACATACCGGTGCTGATCTTTGGTGCTGGTGCGGTGACTGCAGCGATATCGGGCGGTTCTGTCGCCGCGCCACTGGCTTTGCTTGGTGCGATGCTGGCGCTGGCGCTTGCCAGCGCGCCTTTTGCCATCGCCAGTGCCTTGCGGATCAGTGTCAACGGCTGACGCCTGCAGGCGTGATGAATGTCTCGAGGGGTACGAAGATCGGAATGTGGAAATTCATACACAAGCTAGGCTCGCCGAAGTGGTGTTATCAACTCTGCGGCCGGCTACAGCCTTGGTTCTGGATCGCCGCTACGACGCTGCTGGTGGTGGGAGCGGTATGGTCGCTGGCTTTCTCGCCACCGGACTATCAGATGGGCGACAGCTACCGGATCATCTACGTGCACGTGCCGGCGGCCATTCTGGCGCAGAGCGTCTTCGTCGCCATGACGCTCGCCTCCGTGGTGTTTCTGGTGTGGAAGATCAAGCTCGCTGATATGGCGGCGAGTGTCATGGCGCCATTCGGCGCGGCGATGACGTTTCTGGGGCTGTTCAGCGGCGCTCTGTGGGGAATCCCCACCTGGGGCACCTGGTGGACCTGGGATGCGCGACTCACCTCCATGCTGATTCAGCTGTTCATCTATATCGGGATCATTGCCTTGCGTGGCGCCTTTGCCAACACCGGGCAAGGTGCCAAGGCCGTGGCCGTATTGACTTTGGTGGGTGTCGTCAACATCCCGATTATCAAGTACTCGGTTTACTGGTGGAACACGCTTCATCAGCCGGCGACGTTCACGTTGACCGAGCGACCGGCAATGCCGGCGAGCATGTGGGTGCCACTGCTGATTATGGTGCTCGGTTTCTATTGCTTTTTCATCGCGTTGACACTGTATCGACTACGCAGCGAGATCCTGAAACGCGAGTCGCGCACTCGATGGGTGCAGGAGTTCATGATGTGAGCAACGTTACGGGAACGGTGGTAACTGTGTGGCGTGTAATTTTTCCGGCGATACGTTCCGCCGATAGCGATACGCCTAACGGGGCGGCCAGCGGTGAGGAGGGACGATGATCGCGCTTTGGATCGGAATAGGACTGCTATCGTTGCTGGCCATTGTGCTACTCGTCTGGCCGCTCCGTCGTGCCTCGGGATTGCGCGATGCACAGCTAGGTTTCGAGGCGGGAGATCGTTATAACGCCGAGAACGTAGCGATCTACCGTCAGCGACTGCGAGTCATGGAGGAAGTGCTGGCGGCCGGCGAGATCGGCCGCGAACGTTTCGAAGAAGATCGCTTGGAACTCGAGCGTCGGCTACTGGAAGATGCCGGCAATCATCGGGGGCGGTCTCTCCAAGCTCACACGCTCGGCCGGTGGTTGGTACCCGTGGTGTTGCTCTGCGTGGTGATCGGCGGATTGGCACTCTACGATCACTTTGGCGCACGACGTGATCTGGCGCTCTTTGAGGTAGTGCAATCGTTGCACGATGCGCCGCTCGAACGTCAACAGAACGGACTGGAGTCCGAGGCGGAGCGCCAGCCCGGTAACCCGAAAGTATGGGCTGAGCTATTCCCGCTTTATCGGGATAGCGGCCAGTACGACAAGGCGGCGGACGTGGTCGAGACGCTAATCCGTCTCCAGGGCCGACAGCCCTGGCTGTTGGCGCAACTGACACAGGCCGAGTTCTTCGCCGCACATCGCACACTGACGGATCGCGTCCAGGCGCTAGTGGACGAAACGCTGGCCCTTGATCCGCGGCAGCCGGTCGTCAACGATATTCTGGGAATCGAGGCTTTCGACCATGCGCGTTACGGCGAAGCGATCGACTTCTGGCGCAAGGCGCTCGCTGGCTACGACGATCCCGAAGCGACACAGGCGTTGCAGCGAGTCATCGATATCGCTCAGCAACGTATGACGGACAACGACGGTTCAATGACTCAGGTTGGTCTGCGTGTCGATTTGACGCTCGATCCACGATTGGCCAACCGGCTTCCGGGCGATGCCAGCGTCTTCCTGGTGGCACGTGACAGTCATGAGGATGGCCCGCCCCTGGCAGTCACTCGCACCACGTTGAACGCGCTGCCTCGACTGCTGACGCTGAGCGATGCCAATGCCATGACAAATACGACGAAACTCTCTCAGGCCGAACGGGTGGACTTGATCGTCCGTGTGTCTGCCAGTGGGCAGGCTAAGCCTCAGGCAGGCGATCTTTACGGCCGTTTGAATGATGTCGCCGTTAGCTCCTCTGACAAGCTGTCATTGGTTATCGACCACGTCGTGCCTGCCCCATGAATACAATTCGGAGACTTAGACATGGCCTTTGACTCGCTCCATGGTTTTCTCTCCATGCGAGGCTATGCGGCCTACGTGTGGCCCGCCTGGAGTATGGCATTTCTCCTGTTATTAGGCCTGGCCACGGCTGCTCGTGGCGAACGGCGTCGATTGATAGCTCAAATCAGGCGCCGGCGGCGGCAGGCGGGTGAAAAATGATAATGCGGCGCAAGCGTCGACTGATCCTTGTGATCGGACTGGTGGCGTTGGTTGCCATCGCAGCGGGGCTAACGCTTTATGCCTTACGCGCCAATATCAATCTTTTCTTCACTCCTTCCCAAGTCGCGACTGGCGAGGCGCCTCATGGAAGGACGATTCGCATCGGTGGCGTGGTGAAGGAAGACAGTATGGCTCGCGAGAGCGATTCGCTCATGGTTTCCTTCGTTGTGACTGACTTCGCCGAGGACGTTAGAGTCCGCTATGACGATATTCTTCCGGATCTCTTTCGAGAAGGGCAGGGAGTGGTCGTGATCGGCACGCTAGACCACGATGGTCGCTTCATGGCGCAGCAGGTGCTTGCCAAGCACGACGAGAATTACATGCCGCCCGAGGCTGCCGAGGCACTAAAGGCAACAGGGAATCTCACTGGCGTTAGCAAAGCCTCCTCTGGGTAGCGGCTGGATCTCATTTTCTTTTAATGGGAGCGACCCATATTATCGTCGGGCTTTTTCTAGGCAGGATTCAATGACATGCGGATTCTACTCGTCGAGGACGATGCCCCGGTGGCGGCAGGCATCGAAGCGGGGCTGGCGCTGAGCGACTTCGTCGTCGATATCGTGACCACACTGGACGGTGCACGCGGGGCGTTGTCCGCAATCGACTACGATGCCGCGGTGCTCGATCGCCGTTTGCCCGATGGCGATGGTCTGACGCTGCTGCAACAGTGGCGGCGTGCGGGTATTGCCATGCCGGTACTGATGCTGACGGCGAGAGACGCCGTTGCCAGTCGTGTCGAAGGGCTTCAGGGCGGGGCCGACGATTATCTGGTCAAACCGTTCGACCTTGATGAGTTGACGGCAAGGCTGCAGGCGCTGTTGCGCCGCAGCGCCGGGCAGGTCGACCGCTCCCTTCGCCACGGGCGCCTGGCGCTGGACCCCGTCGCTCGCAGCGTGACGTTGGATGGCGCACCGGTGGTGTTGGTGCGTCGCGAGCTGATGCTGCTGGAGGCGCTGATGCGCGCGCGTGGGCGGATCCTGAGCGCCGACCAGTTGAAGGATCGCCTTTACGGCATCGATGACGAGATCGAGAGCAACGCCCTCAACGTGCATATCTACCAGTTGCGTCGCAAGCTGGGACGCGAAGTGATCGAGACGGTCCGGGGCGTCGGCTACCGTCTCGGTGCGCTTCCCGCCGACGAGCGACTGCATGGCGATACGCCCTCATGAGCCTGCGGCTGCGTCTCGTCGCTACGCTTGGGATCACGCTGATGCTGCTGTGGGGGCTGACGGCGGCGTGGTCGATGCGCGATCTCTCGACCCAGCTCGAGCGTTCGCTGGATCAGCGTCTGGCACAGTCGGCGCGAATGGTGGCCGGCCTGCTCGATCGCGTGCCGGCGGCGGCCTGGGATGGAGAAGTGGGCGAGACGTCGACCATTCCTGCGCTCGAGGGTGTCGCCTGCCGTGTGTCGTCGCTGCGCGGGCAGGTGGTGGCGGGTACGCACCCTGAAATGAACGATGTTCTCGCAGTCGATGACGAAGGCTTCAGCTACCGCGATCACAACGGCCAGCGCTGGCGCGTCTATACCCTGGTCGACGACGACAAGCGCATCACCGTGGCGGATCGCCTGCGGGAGCGGGAGTCGTTGCTGGGTCAGGTACGCCGTGCGGCGTTCTATCCCTTTTTGTTCGCTTCGATCGGCAGCCTGATCGCCCTGTGGTGGGGCGTGACCCGGGGGCTGTCGCCGCTTTCGAGGCTGCAGCGGCGCTTGATGTCACGCGATCACGATGATCTCTCGGCACTGCCGATCCGCGGCTTGCCGGGGGAAATTCGTCCGCTGATCGATGGGTTCAATACCCTGCTGGCACGCACCCGGCGCATGCTGGAGTTGGAGCAGCGCTTTACCGATGATGCCGCGCATGAGCTGCGCACGCCGCTGACCGCGATTCGTACCCATCTGCAGATCGCGCGACGCGTCGACGGCGATCCCCACCAACAGGCGATGCAGCAGGCGGAGGCGGGGGTGGGGCGGCTGACGAAGACGCTCGACCAGTTGCTGCTGCTGGCACGCATGGAGAGCGAGGAGGTCGCGCGGGGGTGTGTCGATCCCACGCGGCTGGGGGAGGCCCTGGAGGCTGCGATGGTGGAGACCGGCAGTCGCGATCGCTGTCACTGGCACGCCTCGGTCGACCGGCTTCACGTCGCGCTATCCGGGGAGTTGCTGGTGATTGCGCTGCGCAATCTGCTCGAGAATGCCATGCGGCACGGTTTGCCTGACACCCCGATCGAGATTGAAGCGCAGCGGATGAACGGCTTGGCCGTGATCGACATCGCCAACCAGGGCGAGACCATCCCGCCCGAGCAGATCGCCCGCCTGACGGAGCGCTTTCATCGCGGCAATCATCCCCAGGGCAGCGGCCTGGGGTTATCCATCGTCGAGGCGATCGCCACCCGGGCCGGCGGCAGCCTGCGGCTCACCTCCGGCGATGGGATCGGGCTGCGAGTCACCCTCTCGCTGCCCCTGGCCTGATTCGCCAGAGGCATATGAGCAAGGATGGGTGAGCAGGAGGTGGATAAGCAGGGGTGGGCAGGAAAGCTCAGGGCGAGTCGCTACCCATGATTGCCCGCAGCTTGTCCGGGGTGGGCGCGCCCATGACCTTGTGCACCTCGCCATCGTCGTCCTGATAGAAAATCACCGGTGTGGCATAGAGCTGGGCGTCGCGCATCACTTGCGTATTGTCGGCGACCCACTGCTCGCTCTGATCGGTTCCCTCGCTGTCCGGCATGGCGCCGGTGCGATAGTGTTCGGCGATCGCGGCGCTGGGATCGTCTGCAGCTAGAATAGCGGCGGCTTTCTCGGGGCTGTCCGCTTTCAGAATGCCCACCATCAGATGACGAATCTGGACATCACCGTTTTCGACCCAAGGCTGAGCGTCCTGCCAGAACTTGCGGCAGTAGGGGCAGTTGGGATCGCTGAAGGTGTAGACCACTCGCGATGCATCGGTATCGCCCTCGCGAACCCAATGGTGGTCCGCCATTGCCTTCCATAGCTCGGCATTCTTGGGCCCATCGACGAGCTGTTCCAGCGGCTCGGCGGAGACGTCCCGGCCCTGGGCGTCGATCAGCGTGCCGACGACGGCATGCTCGCCATCCGGCGTCAGATAGGCGGCCACACTCTGTCCTCGAATGCTGGCGCCGTAGCCCCTGAGTCCGCCGGGGGCCTCGAATTCACCGTGAATGGTGAGGCCCTGCTGCTCGAGTGTCTGAATCGGCGCCGGCCAGTCGTCGGCGGCGGCGGGGAGGCTCGCCGCCAGGGCAATACCGGCGGCCAATGGCAGCGTGAGCCGTAGTGGCATCATTCGGGGGGCGTGATTTTGCATCGGTGTCGTCTCCGGTTGGTAATGTCTAGCGGGGAGGTCGAGTTAAGCGCTCGGGTTGAAAGCGCGTCTGGACCGTCATGGGGTGAAGCGCTCGAGACTGCGATCGAGCGTGGCACGGGAAAGCTCACCGAAGTGGGTATCGACGAGCTGACCGTCGGCGTCGTAGTAGAGCGTGGTCGGCATGGCCATGGCCCCCACTTCGCGACCGAAGGTCATGTCCGGATCGCGATAGAGATGATCGAGCGAGAGGGACTCCCGTTGTAGAAACGTCTCGATGGCGTCGACGCTCTCGCCCTGGTTGACGAATACGAACGACACGTCGTCCCGTGCCTGCTGGGCCTGTTCCAGCATCGGCATCTCGCGACGACAGGGCGGACACCAGCTTGCCCAGAGATTGACCACCATGGGCCGGTCGGCTTCCTGCAGCACGGTGGGCAGGGCCACCGGCGAGCCATCGATATCTGCCAGCGGGATCGAGGGCAGGCTCGCTCCGCGGGGCGCCATCAGCGCCAGGGCGCCAGCGGTCATCGACCAGGCCAGGGCACCCGAGAGAACCGCTGCACCCAACGGGCGGCGCATGGCCGGCTGCCGCCAGAAACGCCAGGCCAGATAGGCGAAAGCGATCGCCAGCCCGGCCAGCGGCTCGAACCCGCGATCCCGGATGTCTAGCCAGGACCAGAAGGTGTCGTAGCTCTGCCAGTAGCGGGCCACGAACACGATGCGTGCGCCGATGACGCCGATCAGCAACGCATTGAACAGAACATCGCCGACGCTGACCTGTCGACGACGGCCTATCCAGGCACCCACGATCAGGGCGACGACCATGGCCAGGGCCAGCAGAAGCTGACCCAGACTCACGCCCAGCGGTCCCAGGGCGATACTGCGATCGAGCGGATTCATGGTCAGCCCTCCGTGGACTCGTTGGCGCGCTGTCTGGCCTGCGTATAGCGGTCGAGAAAGGCTTCGGCATCCAGTTCACCGATGATGCGGGCGCCGCGTTGCTCCCGACCGTCAGGGCCGAACCACATCAGGGTCGGCGGACCGACGATGCCGAAGTGCTGCATGATCGCCTGATCCTCGTTGTCGTAATCCGTGACGTCGATACTCAGTCGCTGCACGTCCTGGAGCGCCTCCTTGACGGTCGGGTCGCTGAACACTTCCCGTTCGATGACTTCGCAGGAGACACACCAGTCGGCGGTGAATTCGACCAGTGTCATCTGGCCGCTGTTGGCGGTTGCCTGGACGCGGCGTTCGAGCGTGGCCAGATCCTTCACGTCGTCGAACGCGACAGGCCCGGACTCGCTGGCGTCTTTGGAGGCCGTTGCCACACCGCTCGGGACGTAGACCGACAGCGGCCGCCACGGATCCTTGGCACCACCGGCGGCACCGATCAGGATCAACGCGCTCCACAGACCGATGATGGCGGCACTGGCTGTCGCAACCTGGGGCAGGACACCTCCTGGCCTATTGCCATTTGGGTCGTTACCACGTGCCAGGGCGACGAGAGAGATCGCTACCCCCAGGCCCAGCGCGCCCCACAGGCCAAGAACGATGGCATCCGAGAGGATTCGGGCGACGAACCAGATCGCCATGCCCAGCAGCACGAAGCCGAACAGCGCCTTGACGCGGGTCATCCAGGCGCCAGGCCTGGGCAGCAACTGGCTGCCGAGCGTGCCGATCAGTACCAGCGGGGCGCCCATGCCGAGACCCAGCGCAAGCAGCGCCGCGCCGCCCAACCACGGATTGCCGGTTTCGGCGATGAAGAGCAGGGCGCCGGCGAGTGGGGCGGTCATGCAGGGGCCGACCAGCAGGGCGGAGAGCACCCCCATGATGGCGACGCCCTTGAATCGGCCGCCGCGTTGTCTCGACAATCCCGCATCCAGGCGTTGACGCAGCGCCCGCGGCAGTTCGAGCTCGAAGGCACCGAACATGGCGAGCGCCAGCACCACGAACAGCACCGAGAAAATGCCGATGAACCAGACGTTCTGGAACAGCATCTGCAGATTGGCGCCAGCCATGGCCGCGGCCACACCCAATATCGCGTAGGTTGCAGCCATGGGGAGAACGTAGGCGAGCGAGAGCACGAAGCCGGCGGCGCGCGGATTCTCCCCGCTGCGACGTTGGCCGACGATCAGGCTGGAGAGAATGGGGATCATCGGCAGCACGCAGGGCGTGAAGGTCAACAGCAGCCCCATGCCGAAGAACGCTGCCAGCGTCCAGGCCCAGTTTCCACCGGCGAGCTGCGCCGCCAGCTGCTGATCTTCCGCCATCGCCGCGTCTGTCCGGGGCTGAGGCTGAGTGGTGGAGCCTGGCGCGACAGAGGCTGGTGTCGCGGATGACGCATTCGGCGCGTTGGCCGCGGCATCCGTTCCCAGCGCATTCGCGTCGTTGGTGCCGCTCGCCGAGGCATTGGCGACGGACTTCAGATCGAAGGTCCGTTGCTGGGGCGGGTAGCAGAGGCCAGCGTCGGCGCAACCCTGCCAACGCAGGGTGAGGGTATCGGCATCCCCGGGCTGCGTGGTCATGCTCAACGCATGACGGTAGATCTCGGAACGGCCGAAGTACTCGTCCTCGATGGTCTCTCCTTCGGGGATATCGAGCGACAGTTCGCGCTCATCGGTCTGAGCAGAGAAGCTGTGGCGATAGAGGTAGTAACCGGGCTCGATCTGCCAGTCGATTTCCACCTCGTCGCCATCTTGTATCAGCGTCGGTTCGAAGGCCTGATCCGGCGGCAGGAAGTCGCTCTGTTGCTCGAACGGATCCTGCGCCGCGGCCAGCGTGGCGACCCCGAGCAATGCCAGCATAATGATCCACCGGACTCGCCTCGACTGCATCAACTTCCCCTTCGCTCCTGCCCGCATCGGCTGCGCTCCTGATTCGATAGCGACAGATTGGCCCATGGAGATGAGCTGAAAATGAATAATGACTGTCGATTTTGGACAAGGGCTGTGGCCTGTATTCAACACCGTGATCGCTGGCTTCACTGGTAAGCACTGGCGGGCAGACTCGTTTGGACTCAAATTGGAAGTATTAGTTATGTGTATGTCCTTTTGATATGGGTTAAAGGTCTGGTCGAATAACGAGAATAGTATTGGCTAAGGTTTTTGAGTTAAACCGTGGGTTAATTTGAGAAAAAGGAAATGATATGGGCTATATATATTTTATCCGAGCAGCATTGCCTTATCGTCGCGCCTCATTTTTATGCTTTTCCGTTGCTTTAAGTGGTTGCACCGGTATGGGGCTTACCGGGCCTTCTGCTGACGTGCCTGGACAGCCGGAAAGTGCTAAGACAAATGTCCTGGAAGCGGGAGCTAGTGCTTTACAAACCGACGCTCCGACGGATCAGCTCAATATTTATCTTGTAGGCTTTCACCCAATGAAGGATGAGCCAAGCCATCAATTCGAAGCTCATCATTTCTGCCAGCAAGTAAATGAAGACTTTATGCAATGTGCTCTTTATGATGGAAATACAGCAGATGCTCACCTCAATGGAGTGGAGTACATCATATCTGAACGTATTTTTGAGGGCCTTCCTGAAGAAGAAAAAAAATATTGGCATCCCCACAACGGTGAAATACTATCTGGCCAGTTGGTAGCTCCCAATTTACCAGAAACGGCCGACCACGAACTGATGCAAAGCAAGATGAATAGCTATGGTAAGACCTGGCACACTTGGGCCACCTCACACAGCGCTGAAAAAGATGATAGTTTGCCATTGGGTAAGCCTGAGCTAGCTTGGTCCTTTAATCGTACTGGTGAGCCGCAGCCAGGTTTGGTGAAGGATCGCGATCAACGCATGGGAATTGATACAGAAGAGAGGAGGAAGTCCAGGCAAGATTTAGTTCCTCTGGCTAACCCCCAGTCTGGTGTCGGTGTGCTGAAAGGCAAGTTTCCTCGTATGACGCAGCCCATCCCAGGTGTTGAGGCCAAGTCTACAAATAAAAAACGGTAATATCGTTGTTTAATATCTACTATTAATTAAGGGGGCTTCGAGATGGTCCGGGAGTGCTTCAACTCGTTGGAAGGTACTCCTGGCTCTCCTTTTTCAGCTGGTTAGGCAACGTTTCAGCTTCATAGCCAGCGGCTGGTCAGGCATCAGTCATGTTCTGATATGATCGTCGGTATTGTCGGCGCCATTGCTTTCAGGAGCCGGCATACACGACAATGTATTTTTGGCAGCTCTGTTGGATGTGATTATACACATCTCGGCTTTAACGATGCCGCACTAGACCAGAGTGTTTTTTAGGAGAAGAAATGTCCTACCCACCGTCATTTCAATGGCTCAATTCCCTGGGGCTGGTTCGAGGCAAACCCGGCAATGCCGATCTGGCGATCCCCGGCTCGCCGCTGCCCGTGGGGCAGGAGGTCGATCAGTGGCTTCCCGCGCCTGGGGGGGCCTGTCATGGGCTGTTTCAGATTTCCAGTGCGGCCGATGCGCCGGGTCGAGTGCATGGCGGCGTCATGCGGCTGGTAAGAACGCTCAATCTGATGGCTCAGGCCGAGGTGGCGTGTCGCGCCGTGGTTATCGTGGCTGGGCCGGCGACGCCATGCGTGTTGAAATCCGCAGCTTATCGCGAGCGGATTGCCGAGCCATCACTCGAGGAAAATCCGAACTTGCCCTGGTGGAGTGTCCTGCGCCAGGAAGGAGTCCCTGTGTTGGTCTGCCTCCAGGCGCTAGCCGCTCAGAGGCTTTCGCTTGAGGACGTTGATACCGGCATCGAGTCCGTTCAGTCAGGCTTGAGCGCAGCGTTGGCACTGGGAAGACATGGGTTCGTTCCGCTTAACCTATAAGAATGGATATATTTCGACATCGGAGTTTGAACGGGACATATCCGAGATAGACGAGGCGCCCAGTGGAATTCGTTGCGTTATCAGTAATATGTCCGCCGGCGAAGAATCCTTTCTCTGATTCCTGGTAGCACCAACAGAGCGGCAAGCAGCCAGGTTGGCCAGCTACCAACGCGGCTGAACGGTGTCAGCCCGGTCATGGGTGTGACTTCGCCGATGACGCTTGTTGCTTCAAACTGTGGGCCGCGCTGTCGCAGATTACCTTGATCGTCGATGATCGCGGTAACACCGTTATTAGTCGCACGTACCACATAACGACCGTTCTCGAGCGCCCGGAGCCTCGCCATCTGCAGGTGCTGCAGAGGTCCGATCGAGCGGCCAAACCAGGTGTCGTTGGAGACCGTAAGCAACACTTTGGCGTTTCGGGCGCGCTCGGCGACCAAATCGGGATAGACGATCTCGTAGCAGATAGCGTTCCCGATAGCGACGTCGTGGGTAAAAATCGGCGGCTGCGATTCAGCCCCGGCGCTGAAGTCCGACATCGGAAGATCGAAAAAATCTATCACGTCGCGCAGCCTGGAATCCAGGGGAAGAAACTCACCGAAGGGAACTAGGTGGGACTTGCGATACTCGCCCTGCACCGCCCCGGTGCCGATGATGGCATTGTAGTAATGCTCGTCGCGGTCACCTTGAACGATACCGGTGAGAAGCGCTGTACCAGGAGGAAGTGAAGCCTGCAGGCGTTCAAGATAGGGGCGAGCCTGATTCGCAAACATTGGCAATGCCGTCTCAGGCCAGACAATGACATCGGCGTTTATGGGTAGTTCGTGGGTCATCCGAGCATAAACCTCCAGTGCGTTACGCTGGCCCTCTGAGCTCCACTTATCGAGTTGAGGCAAGTTGCCCTGAATTAGCGCGAACCGCAATGGATCGGCGGCCTTGTGGGTCCACTGGGCTGGCATTGCCAGTGTAGCGAGCCAGAGCATAGCGATGGGCACTACAGCCCACCAGCGTCGCCGAAAAAACTCGACTAGCAATGTCCCCGTCAAAGCGACGATTAGTGACAGCAAATAAACTCCACCAATAGGCGCCCATGTCGCTATGGGCGAATCTACTTGAGCACTACCCAACAGTAGCCATGGAAAACCGGTGAATGCCCAGCTACGAAAAGCTTCGGCCAGCACCCAGGTCCCAGCAAAACTCAGGAATGCCAGCCGAGATGAAGTGAAGTGACGATAGAGCCCGAAGAAAATGGCGGGAAACAGAGCCAGTACGGCGACGAATAGTCCAGTCAGAACAATTGCCAGAGGAACACCGGTATATCCGTAGTCGTGAATCGAGACGTAGACCCAACTGGTGCCTGTACCGAATAGAGCGATCCCGAAGAGCCAGCCGTGCAGCGTTGCCTGTACCGTGCTCAGCTGATGATGACCCAGGTACATCAGTGCTACGGCAAGCGGTCCTAACCACCAGAAGTGGAAGGGTGCAAAGCTCAGCGTTGATAAGCAGCCGGCCAAAAGCGCGGCTAGATAGGTTGACCAAGGCTTATAGTTACACGCTGACATGCACTCTCCTCCGAGACGGGGCTGTATCAAGGGTACCGTGAATCTTCTCGAGGCCTCGAGGTGGTGATACTTGCCTGGACTTCTTATTAGCCAGGTGCTAGTTGTCTACCACCTCTTTACACACCGGTTGGAACACCTGAATTGCTTTGAAGAAAGCCGGCCTGTTGTATAGCCAAATCCTGTGCCAGAGGTGTGGTGACCCGCGGTACCAGCATCTCCAGCATCTCGATGCCCCTAATCTTGCTTGGATATATCTGATCTTTGACCTTATCGTTCCGTGCGCGCCCAAGTGCGACGTACGGAGATTGGTCTATGGAGATGAGCTGAAAATTAATACAAGAGATCTGAGATACATTCCGTGGTTCGCCCTCTCTCCTCACCGCTAGCGTCTTGGAATACGAGTCGACGTTTTTCGAGCGGCTTCCCGTTCGATTTAACGGCCGTATATCGGTTAATGATACCTACGGGGCGCTTTTGTCTAGGCGTGTCAGTAGACGGCGATATGTCTGTAGCGTTCTATTTCCTTGAGCTGAACAAGACAGGATTAAGTCTCGTATGCGTCAGAATGAAATCCAGTCGAGTTAACATTCTCTATGCCAAAAAACGTTGATTTCTGTCACAGCTGTGTGTTTTAGCCATAGTGCCAGGTATCAGTAATGCTACGACGCCTATTCCCGCGATCCCGTCAGAATACCAGTCCGTCGGAAGGCTTCACGCAGCCCCAGCCTGGTAAGGAGCTACTCGATACTCCGCGTCGCCAGCAGATGATCAAGATGCTGTGGGACACAACGTCTTTGACCCAGAGCGTCTTTGACGAGTATCTCCTTGCACCGATCTGCCGCTATGCCGAGTTGGTACAACTGCTCCCTGCATCGGAATCACATCACCATGCCTATCCAGGGGGCATGCTGGATCATGCCCTAGAGACGGCCTGCTACGGACTGCGTCTACGTCAGCGTCATCTCCTGCCTCCAGACGCAAAGCCCGAAGACCAAAGTTCAGCAGGGGAGCTTTGGAGTGCCGCCGTAATCCACGGAGCGCTCATGCACGACGTAGCCAAGACGCTGGTCGACGTTGAAATTCATCTCGAGGATGGGCGGGAGTGGAGGCTGTGGAATGGCCCCATTCCTGCACCTTACCGCGTCATGTACCGAGCGGGGCGGGAGTACCACCTTCACGCGGCGGTCAATCCATTGTTGTGCGAGCGAGTCCTTGGGACGAGGGTGCTCGACTGGTTGATGACTCAGCCCAAGCTGTTTGCGCTGTTCATGTACACCATCGCAGGGCACACCGAGCGAGGCGGAATCGTTGCGGAGCTGATTTACCATGCGGACCGTGCGAGTGTCGCAAAGGCTCTGGGAGGCGATCCGGTTCAGGCCCTTTCAGCCCCGGTGGAGTCCATCCAACGAAAGCTGGCCGAGGGCCTGCGGTACCTGGTCAAGGAACATTTCAAGCTCAATCAGAAGGGCGGTGTAGCATGGCTGACAGAAGAAGCACTTTGGTTAGTATCACCGCGTGCCGTCAATGAGCTGAAAGCTCACCTTTATGCGCAGGGCATCAAGAGTATTCCGGCTGACCTGAACCGGCTCTATGGCGAACTGCAGGCGCATGGATTGATCGAGGAGGTCAGCGCAGGAAAGTCCGTCTGGAAATGTGACGTGTTAGAGGGAGATTGGATGCAGTCCTTCAACATGATCAAGGTGCCACCAACGCTGATATGGGGAGTAGAGGGAAAGCCAGCTCCATTTAGCGGTAAGTTAATGATTCAAGAGGAAGGGGCATCTGAGGACGACAAACCCCAGCCTCCCTCTAGGATTAGACAGAAAGCGGTACAAGAGAGCAATCAACCAACCACCATCGCCCCTATTAGCGCAACCGATCCAAGTTATCCGAAGCAAGAGAAGCAGGTGCTGTCTCAGATCGGAGCACCCAGTCGTGTGGATGGCGGCGTGATCGAAGACGATATCATCTCTCTATTCTCCGAAGTCAACCAATCACATCAGTCCGTCCCGAAGAATAAAGATACTGACGGATACAAAGAATCACTCAATGATGAGGTGTCGATACCATCTAATGGTTATTGTGCTAGTGCTGTGTCTGTTGTTCAGCACGCTAATGATAATTCGAATCTCGGTGAAAAATTTTGGCAGTGGTTGAAGACTGGAGTAGCGACGCACTCCATTGTCATTAATGACACAAAAGCACCTGTGCACGTCGTTGAAAGAACCTACTTTCTCGTTAGCCCGGGCATATTCAAGCGTTTTAGCGCGGAGATCTTAGGCGATGAGGATCAGTGGAAGACGGTACAGAAGCGCTTCCAGAAACTCGGTCTACACATCAGAACACGGGGGCAGAATATACATAACGTCTCCGTGGAAGGGCCGAATAAGAGCCGGGTGCTGAAAGGCTACTTGATCAAGGAACCTCGATCGGTGAGTCAAGAAATACCTCCAGATAACTGGGTGTTGACTCTACATAAGAATCAAGATGATAAGGAAAGTTAGATGAATGATGTGTCATTTATGGAGCTGCTGAGCCGGTATTGCGCCGACACGCATTTGAAACCTAAATCCGTCGATAGTTATGCTGCGGCCGTTAGGGCGGCTCGCAGATACTTTGGTAAAGAAACCTATCCAAGTATGTTGTCGCGTGAAAGAGTATGTGATTGGCGTAGGGCTATATTACGTTCTAAAGATAATCCAAAAGGAATCGTCGAGGTTAGCTGGAATAATTATGCGAGACATCTCGCTGCATTGTACAATTTTGGGATTAAATACCAGCTAATCATGGTCGAAGAGAATCCGTTCAATAGAGTACGCGTCCGTGAGCCTCGCAAGCCAAAAAAAACTATTCAGCCCCTCACATTTAGGTATGTTCGTGAAGTAATGGATGTATGCCGTAGATTTGAGGAGGCGCAAGATGATCCATCGAAGTTGTATCCAGCTTGGTTCTGGGAAACGGTCATAGAAACCTTCTACTACACAGGTATTAGGCTAAACCAGCTGCTTCATGTCAAAGCTAAAGATGTTGACTTGAAGAGAATGATAATTGTTACTTCCGCTGAAGGGTCGAAAACCTACTCTGAATCTATTGTTCCGATTGCCGATGGCCTATATCCCTACGTGGCAAAACTCATGCTTGCAGCCCACCGAGAAGGGTTTAGACGGGAAGATCAATTATTTAACGTGAACCGTTTTTCGCGAAGGCATCGGCGCTCAGAAATGGATATAAATCAAGTGGAGCATTTTTTTAAGCGATTATCGGGATTTTGTGGTGATAAGGTTACCCCGCATAGATTCCGGCACACGCTCGGAACCGAGCTAATGGAGAACCCCGATCGCAACATACGTGTAACTCAAATGATCTTGGATCACTCGAGTATACGGACGACTATGGAATATGTTCACCCCAGTGTTGATTCCATGAGGAAGGCACTGAATCAGCGTCGGCGCCCCTAAACTAGACACGAGCGGCCACTGCATGGCCGCTCGTTTTCACGATCGCCAGCTTGACAAAGAAAGGGCAGGCATCCAAGATCAGAGATGCCAATGTAGTGCAGGTGCGGTAAATATCCAGCCAGTACTTCATATCAGGCGAGTCTTTTCAAGTTGCTGATAACTCGGGGATTTTCCGGTCCAAATAGTCCAACTGACTGTTAATCATTGGGTCACAGGTTCGAGTCCTGTTCGGGGAGCCAGTGCGATGATCGTTCCAGAATTATCCCCCCTGTCGTTCTCTGACTCCTTCGTGCTTTCGATGTCGCCCTGATTGACCGCAGGTCAGTGGCTTGGATGTCGCGTTGCGCTGAGTTTGGCGCCTTCTGGCGTGACTTTTTGGCATGGCCCGAACGTTCGGGGTCACGCTTTATCGTGTTCCGCTTGCACCTCAGCTTCGCCGTGGAAAGGTTCGTTCCCGCTCTCCAGCAAAAGTCCTATCTCTGATCTCGTTGGCGATCCCCTCGTAACCCGGGAAGAGAGAGTGGGCTCTTTGGCCCCAATCTTTGGGCTGAGACTCGTCAGCCTTCCAACAGGGAGCCAGCCCCGGTTCTGATCATGCTGGAGGCCACCTCGGCCACCGTCGCCTGTCTTGCCCTGAGAGCCCTATCACTTGTCTCTCACTCTCCAGTGCGTGTGGGGTTCCAGTTGATCGCCATGCCGGTGTTCCTCGACATCGGCATCGATCGGCACCATGAACAGGCGGCCGTGGCGCACGCCGCGCTCGCTGATGATGCGCTCGCCCAGGGCGTGCACGCTCTGGCTCTCGCCCTTCAGCACCGCTACCGACATCGAGTGCTCGTGATCGAGCAGCACCTCCAGCGTGGAATGGACCAGCGAGTGGTGGCGGTGCAGCAGCCTCGAGAGGTGCTGGGCGAGATCGCGCGTGGTGTGATCGAAGACCCAACTGAGTGTCGCCAGGCATGTCGTCGTCTCCTGCGGTGCATGCTGGCGCGAGTCCAGTAGCCCGGTCCTCAGCAGATCGCGCAGCGCCTCCGAGCGTCCCTGATAGCCGTGACTTGCCACCCGGGCATCGATGGCGTCGAGCAGCTCCTCGTCCAGGGTGATGGTGATGCGTTTCATGATGTATGGCTCCTGTCGTCATCTGGCTGGGTCAATCGCGAGTCGAGAGTCGGTGGCACCGTATAGCGTGGAAGCGGTCCGATGGCTTCGAGCGCCACGCTTCGAGCTCCCCCTCCGCGGGTGCCAGTATGATGAATCTCGATAGACATCATACTAAGCCGCCGATAGGCTCTCATCTCCTGACGGGGACGACGAGCACTCGACATCATGACAACCCATTCGATATCTGCCCGCGGCCGGCGGGGGCGACGTGCCCTGTGCGTGGCGTCGCTGCTGATAACCGCCGGGATTTCCGGCGCCGCGATGGCGACATCGGCCAACGATGATCCCGTGCTGACCGTGGCCTGGCCCTATGACGTCGGCCCCCTCGATACGCAGGGCTATGGCGCCAACCAGATGATGGCCCAGGCGATGGTCTACGAGCCGCTGGTGCGCTTTCACGACGGTCGCCTCGAGCCGTGGCTCGCCATGCAGTGGTCGGTCTCCGACGATGGCCGCAGCTACCGGTTCACCTTGCGTGACGACGTCACCTTCTCCGATGGCGCACCGTTCGACGCCGCGGCGGTGAAAGCCAATCTCGACGCCGTGATGGCGTGTCGGGACCACCACGCCTGGCTGGCGCTGGCGAACAAGCTGGAGTCGGTATCGATCGTCTCGCGAGATGAGGTCGAACTGCACCTGAAGACGGCCTACTACCCGACGCTGATGGAGCTCTCGCTGATCCGCCCGCTGCGGTTCGCCTCCCCCAACAGCCTGCAGAGCGATCTGCCAGTGGAGCAGGGCGGCTGCCGGCTCTCCCGCCCGGTAGGCACCGGACCGTGGGTCTTCAGCGGCCGCGAGCCGGGGCGAGTCGATCATTTTAAGCGCAACCCCAACTACTGGGGTGACTTGCCTGCCTACGCCGGCGTCGACGTACGCCTGATCAACGATCCCAACACCCGTGCCGTGGCGCTGGAGACCGGCCAGGTCGATCTCGTCCAGGGCGCACGCGGGCTGATTTCGGAAGACAGTTTCCAGCGTTTCGCGCGGGATCCACGCTTCGAGGCCAAGAATTCACCGCCGCTGGCAACGCGCACCTTCGTCTTGAATTCCCACCACGGGCCGACCCGTTTCCTTGCGGTGCGTCAGGCGATCGAACACGTCGTCGACAAGCGGGCCATCGTGGCGTCGCTGCTGTTCGACGCCGAGCCGGTGGCGCAGGCGCTGTTCTCACGCCAGGTACCCTACGCCGATATCGATCTGGCGCCCTACGAGTTCGATGTCGATGAAGCGAGGTCTCTGCTGGATCAAGCGGGTTGGACACCGGGTGAGGATGGCATTCGTACCCACCAGGGCGAGCCATTGACGCTAGATCTCTACTTCGTCGGCGACGATCCGCTGCAGAAGGCCATGTCGCAGGTCGTGCAGGCCAATCTGAAGCAGGTCGGGATGCAGGTTCGTCTCCACGGGGAGGAGGAGACCGCGCTGATGAGCCGGCAGAAGAGTGGCGACTTCTCGATCATCTACAGCGATACCTGGGGCGCGCCCTACGAGCCGCACGCCTATCTTAGCTCGATGCGGGTGGCGGCCCACGCCGACTATCAGGCGCAGTTGGGTCTGCCCAACAAGGCCGAGATCGATCGCGAGATCGGCGAACTGCTGACCGAGCAGGACGAGGCCGCTCGCCAGGCGGGCTACACCCGGCTGTTGCGCGAGCTGCACGAGTCGGCGATCTACGTGCCCATCTCCTTCGTCACCGCCCGCTCGGTCAGCCGCCGGGACGCGGTGGAGGACGTTAAATTCGGCCACACCATGGAGGACATCCCGTTCTCGACCATGAGGCCGGCCAGTGAGTGAGTCGAACGCCAGCCGCCGATTCGAGTCGCTGTGGCAGATCGCGCTGCGTCGTCTGGCGCTGATGCCGCTGCTGCTGCTGGCGGTCTCGCTGGTCATTTTCCTGCTGTTGCACCTGGGCCGCGGTGATCCGGCCCTCGACTACCTGCGGCTTTCCGGGATCTCCCCGACCGATCAGGCGGTCGCGGCAGCGCGCCATCAGTTGGGGCTCGACCTGCCGCTGTGGCAGCAGTACGCGCACTGGCTGTGGCAGGCGCTGCAGCTCGATTTCGGTACCTCGTTCATCAGCGGCCGCCCGGTGCTGACGGTAATGCTCGAGCACCTGCCGGCGACGCTGGCGCTGGTCGCCGTGGCGCTGGTCGTGACGGTGGTGGCGAGTCTGGCGCTGGGGTTGTGGGCTGGCCTGAATCCCGGCAGGTGGCCGGATCAGCTGGTACGCCTGGTGGCATTCCTCGGCGTGTCGATGCCCAACTTCTGGATCGGTTTCCTGCTCGTGCTGGTCTTCTCGATCTGGCTCGACTGGCTGCCGCCCATGGGGTACGGCGGACCCTTGCACTTCGTGATGCCGGCGCTGGCCATTTCGGTGATGACGATCTCCATCAATGCGCGGATGCTGCGCATGTCGATGGTGGAGACCGCGAATCAGCGTCACGTCCACTACGCCCGGCTGCGCGGTCTCTCGCGGCGGCGCGTGGTGTTCGCGCACCAGCTTCCCGGCGCGCTGCTGCCGCTGTTGACCGCCTCCGGCATGGCCATCGGCGAGTTGATCGGTGGCGCCTTCGTCATCGAGAACATCTTCGCCTGGCCCGGCGTCGGCCGGCTGGCGGTGGATGCCATCCAGAACCGAGACTTTCCGGTGCTGCAGTGCTTCACCCTGTTGATGACGCTGGTCTACGTGCTGGCCAACCTGGGCGTCGATCTGGTCCATGCCTGGCTGGACCCGCGGGTGCGCCGACGCCGACCGCAGTCTGGCGAGACGATGGGACGCTACGGTCCCTCGGCCGGGGAGGAGCGACCATGACCGAATGGGCTTCGTCGCCGGCCATGCCCGCGACCCGTCGGCGGCTGTGGCCGCAGCTCCGGCTGACGCCGCGCTGGGGGGTGCCCGTCGGTGGCCTGCTGGTGGGTCTGTTGATCGCGGTGACCCTGGTCGCGCCGTGGATCGTGCCGTTCGACCCCGACCAGGTCGACGTGGCGAACCGGCTCGCGCCGATGACCGCTCAGCACTGGCTCGGTACCGACGAACTCGGCCGGGACGTGCTCTCGCGGCTGCTGATCGGTGCCCGCGTGTCGCTGGGGACCGTGGCCGCGATTCTCGCCCTGGTGTTTGCCATCGGGGTGACGCTGGGCAGTCTCGCCGGGCTCGCCGGCGGCCGGATCGATCAGCTGGTGATGCGCACGGCGGATCTGTTCCTGACCTTCCCGACCTTCGTCATGGCCATGTGCCTGATTGGCGTATTGGGTACCGGCATGACCAGCATGATTCTCGCCATCGCGCTGACGCACTGGGCCTGGTACGCCCGCGTGGTGCGGATTCTGGTGATCTCCCAACGCTCGCGGGATTACGTGCTCGCCGCGACCCTGTGCGGGGCGTCGCGCTGGGCCACGTTTCGTCGCCACATGCTGCCGGGCATCAGCGTGCAGGTGCTGATTCTGCTGACGCTGGATCTCGGCCACATGATGCTGCACGTGGCGGCGCTGTCGTTCCTCGGCCTCGGAGTCGCGCCGCCGACGCCCGAGTGGGGCGTGATGATCAGCGACGCGCGCGACCTGATCTGGGCACGACCGGCGCTGGTGATCTGGCCCGGGCTCGCCATTTTCCTGAGCGTGGCGGCGTTCAATCTGCTCAGCGACGGGCTGCGTGATCGGCTCGACCCCGCCCTCAAGGAGGCTCACGGATGACCACGCTCACGCTGGACGCCCTCAGTGTCCATCAGGGCGCACGCTGCCTGCTGGACCAGGTATCGTTGACGCTGACGACCGGGCGCGTTCATGCCCTGGTCGGGCCGAGCGGCGCCGGCAAGTCGATGACCGCGGCCGTGCTCTCCGGGTTGCCCCTGGCGACGGGGCTCGCGCGGCGCGGGGGCGAGGTGCATGGGGCGAACGGCACGCCGCGGCTGGCCCACGTGGTACAGAATCCGCGCACTGCCTTCAACCCGCTGATGACCATGCGCCGTCACGGCCTGGAGACGCTGGCTGCGCGCGGCATCCGGGGATGCGAGGCGGAGGCCTCGCTGCTGGCAGCGCTGGCGGAAGTCGGGCTGGAAACTGTCGTTGCGCCCCGTTATGCGTTCGAACTCTCCGGCGGCATGTTGCAGCGCATGATGCTGGCCCTGGCACTGCTGCAGGGTGCGGACTTCCTGATCGCCGACGAGCCGACGTCGGATCTCGACGCGCCCGCCCAGCAGCGCGTTCTCGCACTCATCGAGCGGCTGGTGAAACGTCACGACCTCGGCGTGTTGCTGATCACCCATGACCTGGGCATCGTCTCTCGCTATGCCGACACCGTTCAGGTGATCGACGCCGGGCGAATCGTGGAGTCCACCACGCCAGCGGCGCTGTTTCAGGCCCCCGACAGCGCCGCCGCCCGGGCGCTGCTGGCCGCCCACCGCGCATTGAGCGACGTCTATCGGGCCCGCGCTGGAGTGGACGAGGGATGATCGCGCTCGAGGAGATGACCCAGGTCTATGCCGGCCAGCGGGTACTCGGTCCGGTCAATCTCGTCCTGGAGGCGGGGGAGCGGGTAGCGCTGGTCGGCGCCAGCGGCGAAGGCAAGAGTACGCTCGCCAGGCTGCTATTGGGGCTGGAGAGGCCCGCGAGCGGTCGCCTGATGTTCGACGGCAGCGTGCTGGATCGGCGTGCTCGTCCGGTCATGCGGACGTTCCGGCGCCAGGTACAGGGCGTGTTCCAGGATGCGCCCGGCGCGGTCAATCCACGCCATCGCGTGGAGCGGATCATCAGCGAGCCACTCGAACACCTGACCTCGCTCGACCGGTCCGCGCGTCAGGCGCGGGTCATGGCGATGCTGGCCGCGGTGCAACTGCCGACCGAACTGGCCTCCCGGCTGCCACATCAGCTTTCCGGCGGGCAGCTGCAGCGGGTCTGCCTGGCCAGGGCGCTGGCGATCGAGCCGGCGCTCCTCGTCTGCGACGAAGTCACCTCCGGACTGGATACGATCCTGCAGGTGGCGCTGGGCGATTGGCTCCTGGCGCACTGCCGGCAACAGCGCATGGGGCTCGTGTTCGTCACCCACGACCTGCGCCTGGCCCGGCGATTGTGCGACCGGCTGGTGGTGATCGAACGCGGCGTCATCCTCGACGACGTGCGCGCCCACCAGTCGTGCACGCATCCCGCCGCCATGGCGCTGGAGGCTGCCGTTCTCACTTGAGGGATTGACGGCGTCACTGGCGCCTACCGTATCAGTCCCGACTTCCCGGTGAGGATCGGCATCGACGACCTGTTCGACAACATCGACAGCGAGCACCTGAACCTCGCCGGCGGTGCCGCTGAGGGGGGGGCGTTACCCAGGCGTTCGCTCACGTCCGCGGCGGTGGCCGTCATGGCCGCACTGGTGCGGGTTTCGCCGGTATTCGTCGGGCCTACCGCACTCCAGTCGGCTGGTTGCAGTGATTGCATCGCGGCCACGACTGGCTGCATCTGCTGGCCGCCGGCTTCTGGTTCGGAGCGCTCCATCCGGTGGTGGGACTGCTGCGGGGCTTGCCGGCATTTCCGGGGAGGGCTCCGCAGACGACGCGGATCGGGAGCCGGTCTCGCGCCGTCCGGTTCAGCCGGGATCGATCGCGAGTATCAGCCGTTGGCCGGGCGGGGAGCGGTGAATCAGTCCGCGTCCGGCGTTGCCGATCCAGCCCGAGCCTTTCATCAGCGCCAGGTCGCCACACGACAGACGCTGGATCCGCTCAGGGTCGCGAACGATGTCCGGTTTGTCCGGGTGGGCGGCGCCGAGGCCGCGGCGATCGGCGGCGTCATCCGGCAGCCACTCGGTCCCGGCGCCGGCGTAGGTCGTGATGAAGCGCACGCCGAGGTTGTCGACGTGGAATCGTGGACACATGGCGCTATCGAGCTTACGCAGTCGCACGCCGATCTGAGGCGCGTCGAACAGGTAGGCGATCGCTTCGGCCATCAGGCAGACGTCGGCGACCAGCGCCTCCTCCTGCGTCGCTTTCAGTTGACGCGCGAGATCGGCGCGCATGGCGTCGTCGGCCGGGCCACGCCAGGACCATTCGAGCGAACGCGACTCCCGCATCAAGCCATCGAGGCTGGCCGCGATCTCGTCGGAGATCGGTCGCCGCATGACACTCAATGTTATGCCGTCATCGAAGATGCGCGGCAGATGGTCAATGGTATCGCCGATGACCCAGTGCACCGTATCGGTGTCGCCACCGAGCGGGGCGGGGGCGTTCCCGGCGGATGGGGATACCTGCGGGGCTGACAGTGACGTCGCGGACATGAGGCTCTCCTGACGAGGCGCGGGTCGGATCGACTCAGCGCGTGGCGAAGTTGTGCTCGATCCGGGCAACCGCATCGTGGGCGTGCAGGCTCTCGGCATGCGTGATATCGACGCGGTAGCCGTCGACCCCGGGTTGGTCCTCGCAGCGCTCGCCAAGGCGCCGCGCGGCGTCTTCGCAGAACATGAGGTTGGCACCGTTGCGCTCGGCGAACGCCTGCTCGTCGATCCGCTTGACCAGCGTCTGCACCGGCGTCTGCAGCGCCTGCTCGAAGTCGTCGATGCGGGAAGCGAAATCCAGTGTTGCCGCCTCGGCGAGCTTGAGGGCAATGCGGGCCCGGCTGCGCTGACTATGCGGTGTGGGGAAGCTGCCATCCTGCTCGATCCAGCGGGCTAGCGTCTCGGGGTCGCCCGCGGCGTCCGGATGCTCGTCCGTCCAGGCGCGCCAGTCCCGTGCCATGGCGTGGCGTGCGAGGGCGGCCGAGCAGGGGCAGGTGGAGGAATAGTCGAGCGACAGCGTCAGCACGGTGCGCAGATCACCGCGCATGCCGCCGAGCGCGAGTGTTACCGGGTAGTGTCGCCAGCCACTGGCGTCGCTCAAGAGCGCCGGTCGACGCAGCGGCAGATCGAAATGCAGGGAGAGCTCGAGGCGTTCGCTGATCCCTGCCTGGCTGTCGAGCAGCGCAGCGCCCAGATCGCGGAAGTTATCGACACTCAGTGGCGTTTCGTCGAGCCGGTCGAGTAGGCGGTAGAGTCGCGACATGTGAATGCCCCGATGCCCGGCTGCCAGATCCACGCCGACATCGACGGTGACGGGGAGCCGGGTGCCATCCGCCAGCAGCAGGCGAGAAGCGATACCGCCCATGCCGACCTGTTGCAGCGCGCGGGGCTGATGGCTACCCGCCATGCCGATCTGGCCGGCGACATCGGGAAGTGGGCGAAGTGAAGTCATGGTCAATCGGTGTCTAATGAAATGTTATTTCATAACATACTACTCGTGAGTGTTTTCGGCAATCCGGAGCGTCTCGAGACGGGTCCCGATGGGGGAAGCCTCCCATTCCACGCATCGGAGGTGCTTGGTGATGCCGGAGATGACCGGCATGCACATGCTGCCGGGAGTGATCGACCTCCGGGTCCTTTGCCGCGAGCCCGGCCGGCATCGACGGACGGGCCGATGTCTAGCCAGGCCCTTCGCTTCAGGGGCGGTGCCAGGCAGCCGGCTTCACGGGCTGGCAGAGCAGGTCGCTTGAACGACGCCCATCTTCCCCGAGAGCGGTCAGGCGAGCTGAGAAGAGTGGTGGCCGGTGATTTTCCATTCGCCCTGGATCTCTTCGAAGGTGAACAGGAAACGGGCCGGGATGGTGACGGTCTCTCCCTCCAGACGATAGCTGAAGACGTAGTGTCCCCCGACCACGACCGTGCCCAGCTTGCGGCTGACGCGGCTTGAATAGTCGCCGAGTTCGCAGGTCAGCGCCTCGTTGGCGAGGAAGCTGTCGAAGTAGCGCTGGCGTTCGTGGCGGGTGTCGCACACGTCATTGGCCACCGTGGGTACCAGAATCGCATCTTCGGCGTAGAGCGAAAGTAGGGTCTCCTTCTCGCCCCGGCTGACGGCGATCGCCCAGCGCTCGAGCGTGCGCGAGGCGGCATCGAGGCAGAACTCGGTGTCGCGTTCGGTCAGGGCCGGGGAGGTGGGATGAGGCATCGCAGTAGGGTTCCTTGTCTCGTGGCAGAGCTATCAACGTCGATCTGGCGACAGCGCCGACAAGACGATGGTGCTAGGTCGACGGCGACGCCAGTGAGCGCGCCGCCCGCTGGAACCAGCTGACGACCTGTCGGTGGTGGCGTCGACCGTAGAACGCGATCAGGCGCTGGGTCGCGTAGTCGCGCGGGTCGTCCAGTGCCTGCAGCCGCTGCGCCACGTATTCCCGGGTCAGCGAAATCTGGCACTCGACGGTGATGCAGTGGTGCCACTCCTCGAAGGTGGTCGGAATCGGTGGGGTCGGCATGGCAATCTCTGCTCAAAAACATAATGTTATATCGTAACGTTTCTGGTGTGAAGCTCAGGCTATTCCGATCGACTTGCCAGCGGACCAAGGCGTTGTTGCGCGGGGAAGCGCTGCTCGGGCCAGGTCGGGCTTGCCGACGAAACAGCGCGTTGCCATCGCTCGCGGCCTGGCGATGGATCCCGAGGGGATCTTCTTCGACGAAACCATCTCGGCGTCGAGTCCGGAGCGGCGTGACGAACTGCTCTGTGTCATGCGCAAGCTCGCCGACAACGGCATGACCAGGCTGGTCGTCACCCACGAGATTCCCTTCGCGCGGGAGGCAGCCGACCGCGTGATCTTCTGTCGGGAGGCTAGTCTCCCTTGCTCGACCAGTGAGCCTGTGTCCAGTGCTGGTTCATCCGGGTAGCGGGTTCTTTTCGACAAAGCCGGCAACGCTCTGATGCAGGGCCTCGGCGAGCGCCTGCTGATGGGCGTTGCGTAGCAGGCGCTGGCAGTCACCGCGGTTGGACATGAAGCCGGTCTCTACCAGCATTGAGGGAATGTCCGGTGACTTCAGCACCGCGAACGCCGCCTTGTTGATGCGGTCGTTGTGCAGATGCGTCACGTCGCCGAGGTTGGTCAGCGTCGTCCTGGCGAGTTTTTCGCTGGCGACATCGGTACCGCGCATCGACAGGTCGATCAGTACCGATTGCACGTCGGGGTCGTCCGAGTAGATGTCGCTGTCCCGCGTCGAGGCGTAGCGATCGGCACTGTTCTGACTTTCGGCGAGCCAGCGCGCCATTGCCGAGCTGGCCCCATGCTGGGAGAGGATATAGACGGAAGCCCCGGAGGCGCTGGTCGACGGGGCGGCATCGGCATGAATCGACATGAACAGGTCGGCGTGATGGTTGCGCGCCATCAGCACGCGTTCGTGCAGCGGGATGAAGATATCGCTGTCGCGGGTCAGCGACGGCTCGAAGCGCGGATCCTGGTCGAGGCGCTCCTTGAGATAGTCCGCCACGCCCATCGCCACATACTTCTCGTATTGATCGTCATGGCTGATGCAGCCGGGATCCTTGCCGCCATGTCCGGCGTCGATCTCGATGATGGCCTTGCGCGGTGCATCGTGTGATTTTGCCTCGGCGGTGACGGCGGCCATCAGCGGGTCGGGGTCGTTGATGCTGACGATCAACTGCGAGCGATGGGCGTCGAGCCGACGAACATGCGTTTGCGGTTGTTTGAGACTCTTCAGGTCGAGCACGATGCGTATGCCGCCGTCGCGCTGTCCCGTGCGCACATCCTTGACGATACCGGCATGCTGGTGGGGTGCTTGTGTCGGTGCGATGCGAGTGACGTGGGGTAGATCGATGACGATGCGGGGCGGATGGTCCAGGGTAAAGACGTGGTGATCGTCGTTTCCCTCCAGTTCGATGACAAAGCTGGCGCGTTCTTCATCCTCGGTCAGCGTGAATGGGGTGAGCGGGTTCGCAAGTGCACGGGTACTGGGGAGTAAGCAGGTGGCCAGCAGGGTGGTGATGAAACGTCTTCTGTCCATGGTGACTGTCCGTGACGGGTAAAGAAAGATGACTCAGAAACCAAGTGATACAATATAACATTGGTGAAATGCCCTGAAACCGTCGTTGCTGCCAGGCACTGTCTGAAAAGTCGACGAGAGATAGCCGAGCAGGGCCAGCGCCCGGACGATGTTCAATGTCGCCTGGGCGAGCGCACCCATTTTCGGGCAATGACTGGCGTGATTCTGTGATGACATAACGCGGCACGACTAGACTAGATTGAGTGGAGTCAACAGAGGAGGACTCCGATGTCTCAATCAACCTGCGCTTGTTCCAAATGTGATTGCAAGGTCACCGATCAGTCCATCGAGTCACAAGGCAAGCTCTACTGCTCCCAGTCTTGCGCCAGCGGCCACGCCGACGGCAGCAAGGACTGTGGCCACGACTGCAAGTGTGGCTGATACCTGATAGCGAAAACGGCGGCGTCTAGCCGCCGTTTTTTATTGGCCCGGCCTTCAGGTCTCGATAGCTTCCTCCCCCCGACACCCCCCAAGACAGCAGCGCTACGCTGAATGTCCGATCTGGCGCTCGGTTGACCGGCAGGTTGCCTGGTCGATCGGCCTCAACAAAACCCACGAGGCGATGGCAGGGTGATTGTCAGTGCGGTTGCACGCGGGGTTTCCCGGTCATCGAGTCGATTCCAGCGGGTCACCGCCGGTGCTCTTGAGCAGCGGCGCCATCCAACCATCGAATCCCGAGCCGTTGAGCACGACCAGCCTGGCCTGTGGGAGCTGCCGTCAGGCTCAAATGACTCGTCTACGAACGGTACGGTGACAGTCAGAACAGAGGCCAGGTGTTGTCCACCAAGACGACGAGTGCCGGCAGCCGAGGCGACAATCGGCGAAAGCGCGGGATTCAAGCTGTGTCGACGAGTCTCCTGGGCCGACCTTGGCTGGCCACAAAACCACGCCGGGAAATGGCGATGTCGTAGCCGACAAGGCCGACGGTCAGACGCGAGGAGAGTGGGCGTTCAACCGAACTGATGCTCGGCATAGATCGACGTCAGCCAATCCAGAAAGACCTTTACCCGGGGAGAGAGCTGGCGACGCTGCGGGTAGACCGCGTAGAGAGGCAAGCTGGGTTTGGGCCAGTCGGGGAGGATCTCCACGAGCTCGCCTGTCGCGAGCTCGGGGGCAACGTGAAAGCGGGGCAGCTGAATCATGCCGCAACCCTGCCGGGCACATTCGATGTAGTTGGCAGCGTCGTTGACTGTGATCCAGCCGCCGGCCTCGAACATCTGCGGGCGGCCATTGATGACAACCTCCAGCGTGCTGTCGATGGCGCCATCGCCTGAGAAGAAGCGAACGACCCGGTGTGATCGTAGCGCTTCAGGGTGGCTGGGGTGGCCGGCACTGGCCAGATAGGCCGGGCTGGCGCAAATGACCTGGGTCATTTCGGCCAATTTACGGGCAATCAGGCTCGAGTCCTCCGGAATACCGGCGCGTATCGCGCAATCGACCCCTTCTCCGATCAAGTCGACCCGGCGGTCCCCGCTGGTCAGGACCAGGTTCAGCTTGGGTTGCTGCTCATGAAACGCCTGGATGCGGGGCAGTACGATCAGTTGGGCGTGGGCACCGTGCATCTCGACCCGAAGCACGCCGGAGGGCGTGGTAGAGACCGGCCGCAGGATCGCCTCGGCGTCCTCCAGCTCCGCCAGTAGATGAACGCAGCGTTCATGGAACGCCTCGCCTTCCGGGGTCGGGCGGACCTGGCGCGTGGTGCGCTCCAGCAGACGAACGCCGAGGCGGCTCTCCAATTGTTGGATGGCGAGCGTGGCAGTGGCTCGGGGGATGTCGAGCGCATTGGCGGCCTTGGTGAAACTACCGCTCTCGACGATGCGCACGAAGAGCGTCATGGCATCGAATTTGTCCATCGTGATTGTTGTCCTTGAGTGAATAGTGTTCTCAATTTAGCGGATTTATTGATCTAAGACGAACATCAATACTCTCCCTCGTTCGTATCCCATGGCAGAAGGCCATAGTCACTCGACCAGGAGAAGAGTCATGACGGATGTCACTCGAAAGATCGCCCTCGTCACCGGTGCCTCTCGCGGTATCGGTCGCTCGATCGCCTTCCAGCTCGCTGATGACGGTTTCACCGTGGTCGTCAACTACGCCGGTAACGTGTCATTGGCGGCCCAGGTTGTCGCCGACATCGAAGACAAGGGCGGCCAGGCGATGGCGGTCCAGGCCGATATCGCCGATCCGCAATCCGTTGCCCGGCTGTTCGATCGAACGCTGGAGACGTACGGGCGCCTGGATGTGGTGGTCAACAGTGCCGGCATCATGGATCTGGCACCGATTTCGACTGCCAACGTCGAGCTGTTCGACCGTACCCTGGCGACCAATCTGCGCGGCAGCTGGCTGGTCATGGCGAAAGCCGCCGAGGTGCTGCAGGAAGGGGGGCGCATCATCGCGCTCTCCTCATCGGTGCTGGCGAAATCGTTCCCCGGCTACGGGGCCTACATCGCCAGCAAGGCGGGGGTCGAGGGATTGGTGAAAGTGCTCGCCAATGAACTGCGCGGACGCAACGTCACCGTCAACGCGGTGGCGCCCGGACCCGTGGCAACCGATCTGTTCCTCGAGGGCAAGAGCGACGAGCAGATCCAGTCGATTGCCGCCATGGCGCCGCTGGAACGACTCGCCCAGCCGGAGGAGATCGCCGGCGTGGTGGGGTTCCTGGCAGGGCCGAACGGCGGCTGGGTCAATGCCCAGGTGCTGCGCGCCAATGGCGGCTTCGCCTGATCGACAGGGAGAGTTAGATGATGAGTCAAGTCATCCTGGTGACCGGTGCGTCCAGCGGCTCTGACCAGTTGCTGAAACCGAAGCGTTTCCAGAAGGGATGAGCCGTCTTTTGCGTGCGATCCAATACCTTACCCCTGATGAATCGAGTTCCACTCTCAAAGGTCATTGAACAGGAAAAAATCATGCCATTTGCCAACTATAAGTTCCCGGAGGGCATTGTCGATCACGCCCGCAAGGAAGACATCATTCACCGCACCACCGAGATGTTCGTCGAGTATTTCGGAGAGGAGGTTCGACCTTACACCATGGTGTTGGTGGAGGAGGTCGCCGATGGCGGCTGGGGCCGGGCGGATGAGACGCTGACGCTGGAAAAGATGGGCTTACCGTCCAGGAGTGCCTGATCGTCGGTGATGGCGACACTTGCCGGACCGATGTCGAATGACGGCGTCGGCCCGGCACAGGCGCGGCAATGGCCCCGTTTGCGGGGGTCTCTCTCGAGGCAGATCGATGCGCTGGTCGCCTCCATGGGAACGATCCGGCGACAAGCGGGGCGGGTGAGGTCCGTGAGCTCGAGTCTCCATTGGTACCGCATCATGGGCATGAAGCCGTCGAGCGGGATGGAGTCAAGGCGCTGATCATGGCTGGTGGTTTTATCATTCAAGACGTCGTCTTTTTAGCCAATCAAGTGATCGTCGTTCAATCGAAATCCTGTTGTTATTGATTTCTGAATACTGAAGTCAGCCTGGACGTCATAGTCTCGATTTGGCGTCGATGCCATGATCCCATTGAATTCAAAATCAAGGACACTCGAATGTCTGACAATTCCTACTTCAGAGGCCGGTCCGGGGCGAAAATGTCACTATCCGCGGTAACGGCATTCCTGCTGGAGCGCAGATCGAGCAATTTTCTGTCGGCGACTGGCTACGCCACTCTCCGCATCGTTTTCGGGCTCGTTTTGCTGACCCATGGCTACCCTAAATTACTGGGTCTACCCCATGGCGAAAATCCGGATCCTTTTTCCAGCGCGACCCATTTGATCGAGACATCGCTCGGTCTGCCGGCCGCGCCTCTCTTTGCCTTTGCGGCAGCGATATTGGAGACCTTCGGTGCGCTGGCCATTGCGGTGGGTCTCTATACTCGCCTCATCGCCCTGGCGATAGTCGTCGAGATGGTCTTCATCTGTTATATCCATGCCCCCACCTTCGTATGGATCGATGGGGGGTACGAATATCCTCTGATTCTTGGCGTGGTGGCGCTTTGTTTCGCCGCGGGTGGTCCGGGGGCTTTCTCTCTTCAACGCGTTCTGAGACGCAGCTAGGTCATGGTCAGTCAAGCCGGATAGCAGAATCGAAACCACAAGAGGAGGCCGCGGTAATGGACCATGAATCGAACCCGCCGGACCGGGAAGCACCTGGCCAATCGTCGGGCGTGACACGACGTACCGTCATGAAGGTGGGGGCCATGTCAGCCACCATGGCGCCACTGGGTGTCATGGTCCCTTGGAAAGTCGACGCGCAGCAGCGCGACGCGGCAGGACAACCCGCCCAGGGGCTGGCGGCCGGCAACGTCATCGAGATTTCACCACGAATCAACGGCACCCGCCGGACGTTGCGGGTGGATGCGCGCACCTCGCTGCTCGATCTGCTGCGCGAGAGGCTGGACCTGGTCGGGGCCAAGAAAGGCTGCGACCACGGTCAGTGCGGCGCCTGCACGGTGCACGTCGACGGGCGGCGGGTCGCTGCCTGCCTGACCCTCGCGGCGAAGACCGACGGTGCGGAAGTGCTGACCATCGAGGGCATCTCCGATGGGCAGACGCTTCATCCCATGCAACAGGCCTTCATCGATCATGATGCGCTGCAGTGCGGCTACTGCACGCCGGGGCAGATCATGGCCGCCATCGCCTGTATCGAGGAAGGTCACGCCGCCGATACCGCCACCATTCGCGAATACATGAGCGGCAACATCTGCCGCTGCGGTGCCTACAACGGCATCGTCGCCGCGGTCGAGCAGGTCGCCAGACCCCTGCGGGAGGGCTGATACATGCGTGCGTTCAGTTACAGCCGCCCCCGGAGTCCGGAAGCCGCCGTGGCCGCCTTTACCGATGCCGGAGAGGGCGCGCGATACATTGCGGGAGGAACGACGCTCTTCGACCTGATGAAGCTCAATGTCGAGCGACCCGCCCATCTCGTCGACGTCTCCGAACTCGACGGAAGCGATCTGATCGAGACCTCCGGCGACGTGCTGCGGTTCGGCGCGGGCGCGCGGATGGCCGATATCGCCGACGACGAGACGATCAAAAGCGAGTACCCGCTGCTGGCGGAGAGCCTGTGGCGGGCCGCCTCGCAGCAATTGCGCAACATGGCCAGCGTTGGCGGCAACCTGCTGCAGCGCACCCGCTGCCCCTACTTCCGCAACGGCGCGGGCGGCGTCTATCCCTGCAACAAGCGCGAGCCGGGAGCGGGATGCGCCGCCATCGACGGACTGGATCGCGGCCAGGCGGTCCTGGGGGCCAGCGACGCCTGCACCGCGGTATCGCCGGGAGACTGGCCGGTCGCGTTGACGGCCCTCGATGCCGACATCGTCGTGCTCGGGGCGCAAGGCAACCGCACCATTCCGATCGCGGACCTCTACCTGTTGCCCCAGGATACGCCGGATCGCGAATTCTCGCTGGCGCCCGGCGAACTGATCATCGAGATCCGCGTGCCCAAGACGGCCGCCGGCCGCGCCTCGACCTATCACAAGGTGCGCGACCGGGAATCCTACGCCTTCGCGCTTGCCTCCGCCGCCGTCGCCCTGCGGATTGAGGGCGGCCAGGTCCAGCAGGCCCACATCGCCCTGGGTGGCATCGCCACCAAACCCTGGCGGTCGAAAGCGGCGGAAGCGGCGCTGCAGGGAAAAGCACCGACCCGGGAGAACGCAATGGCCGCGGGACGCGCCGCGATGGCCGACGCCAAGGCCGGCCGACACAATGGCTTCAAGATCGATCTCGCGGCCAACACGATCGCCGATGCCATCACGATCGCTGCGGAAAGGAGCACGTCATGACCCTGTCCCCCAACCCGGATCGCCCACGCGTCGACGCGCGTCAGAAAGTGCTCGGCGAGGCGCTGTTCGCGGCCGACCAGCGGGTCGAGAACCTGCTCCACGCCATGACGGTTCCGGCCTCCATCGCCAAGGGTCGGATCCGCGCTATCGACTCTTCCGCCGCGCTGAAGGTGGCTGGCGTCGTCAGGGTCATGACCTTCGAAGATTTCGCGGACATCCAGACCACGCCGGCGTCGCGGGGCGCCTATGGGCAGCCCGGGAAAGGCTATCAACCCATGACCGGCCCCGACATCGTCCACCGCGGCGAGCCGGTCGCGCTGGTGCTGGCCGAGTCCCTGGAAGCGGCCATCGAGGGGGCGGAAGCGGTATCGGTCGAGTATGACGAGGCGGCGGAGTTCGCCGCGCTGATGGAGCAGGACGGCGCCGAGGAGGCGCCCGAAGTCTTCACCCGCCTTCGCCATGGCGACGCGGAAGGGGCCTTCGCAGGCGCCACCCACAAGATCGACGTGACGTACCGGCATCCCCAAGAGCATCACAACCCGATCGAATTGATCTCGACGACGGCACGCTTCTCGGAGGGCAAGCTGCGTATCTTCGAGGGCACCCAGTGGAGTTCCGCCCTCGCCGGAGGGTTGGCGGGCATGATCGGCCGCGAGCCGCAATCGGTCCGCGCCTCCAGCCCCTATGTCGGCGGCGGTTTCGGGCAGAAGAACGGGATACAGGAGCAGAGTGCGCTGGTCGCCCACGCCGCCACGATCATGGGGCGCCCGGTCAAGCTGGTGATGCCACGCGGCCAACTCTTTCACACGGCGTCGTATCGGCCGCGCAGCCTGCATCACGTGCGCCTCGCGGCCGATGCCGACGGCAAGCTGGCGGCCGGCCTCTACCGCACCGAGCAGCAGAACAGCCGCTATGACGGCTACAACCCGCTGTTCGGCGAAACCCCGCCACGCATGTACGGCTACCCGAACTGGCTGGGCGAGGATCGCATGATTCGCGTCGATACCCAGACGCCGGGGCACCAGCGCGCCCCCCACGAACATCCCTCCAGCTACGCCACCGAATGCGCCCTGGACGAACTGGCCCACCAACTGGACATGGACCCCGTCGAGCTGCGGCTGGCCAACGACACCGACAAGGACCCCATTACCGGCAAGCCATACTCGTCGCGGCATCTGGCGGCGTGTCTGAAACGCGGCGCCAGAATGATCGACTGGGACCGCCGGCGACGGGCGCCGGGAACCCTGCGGGCCGAGAACGGCGACATGGTCGGGCTCGGCGTGGCCTGCGGCAGCTACAAGGCGGCGATGAGCCCGGCGATCACGACGCTGCGGCTCCAGGCGAACGGCGCCTGTCGCATTTCGCTGTCGGGTCACGAGATGGGACAGGGGCTACGCAGCGTCATCGCGGCGGAACTGATCGATGTGCTGGGCGTCGATCCCGCCAAGCTCGACATCAGGGTCGGCGATACCGGCTTTGCCCCGCAAATGCTCACCGCCGGCTCCTGGGGCACGGCCAGCGTGGCGCCCGCCGCCCGGGCAGCCGCGCTCGAGCTGCGTGCCAATCTCGCCGAGCTGATCGGCCGGGACGATTTCGAAGGTCCGGCTCACCTGCAACTGGCGAAGACACGACGGCCCATGCTGAAGGTCGAGATCGACACCATTCCGTTGGGCGAGAGCCCGCAGGCGATCGACGATCTGCGCCAGGGTCGGCCGGTCACGACGGGCCCCGAGTACACCGACTTCCTGGCCTTCAGCTGGATTGCCCATTTCGCCGAGGTGCATGTCGAGCCCTCGACGGGGCGGGTCCGAGTGCGAAGGTTCGCCAGCGTCATCGATTGCGGTCGCGTGATGAACCGACGGACGACGGAAAGCCAGGTCAGGGGTGGCGTCGTCTGGGCTGTCGGTGCCGCGTTGCGCGAGATCGGTGAAACCGACCCCCGCTACGGCCGGGTCCTCAACAACGATCTCGCGGAGTACCTGGTGCCCGTCAACGCCGATATCGACTGGATCGATGTCGACGTCATCGGCGAACCCGACACCCAGTTGAACATATCGGGCGTCAAGGGGGCGGGGGAGGTAGCGATGGTCGGTGCGAGCGCAGCGATCGCCAACGCCATCTTCAATGCCACCGGCAGGCGTATCCGCCACCTCCCGATCAGGATCGAGGATCTGCTCTAGGGCCTGTCGAGACTCCGGTCGCAGCCGCGACCGGGTGTCATGAGATGGCAGGGCGAGGCGCAGCGAATGGCGTTCCGCGGCTCACGGGGCTTTTCTTGCGTCAGGCGGTCGCCGTGCCGAGTAGCGTCCCGAGATTGGCAATGGCCTGACGGAGTTTGTCCGGGGAGGTCGCGAAGGAGAAGCGGATATGACCCGGCGTGCCGAAGGCGCTGCCTGGCACGCAGGCGACATGGCCCCTCTCCAGCAGGATCGATGCCAGCGCGATGTCCGTGTCGGCACATAGGCCATCTTCCAGCTCTCGGCCCAGGAAGGCGCTGACATCCGGGAAGACGTAGAACGCGCCGTCGGGTTGGGGGATCGGGGCACCGAATATCCGCGTTAGCCCCTCGCCGATCAAACTGCGCCGTGCGCGGTACTCGGCTCGCGCTACCCCGATGAACTCTTGCGGCCCGACCAGGGCCTGAGTGGCCGCGGCCTGGCTGATGGAGCAGGGGTTCGCGGTAGTCTGAGACTGGATCTTGGAGACGACCCGCGCCAGCTCTGGCGGTGCGGCCAGGTAGCCTATCCGCCAACCGGTCATCGCATAGGCCTTGGCCACACCATTGACGATGACGGTCCGTTCGAACAGTTCGGGGCAGGCCTGTGCGAACGAGACAAAGGGGGTTTCGAGATAATAGATATGTTCGTAGATCTCGTCCGACAGGATCAGCACCCGTGGGTATCGCGCGAGCACGACGCCGAGGGCCTGGTACTCCGCCTGGCTGTAGACCGCCCCCGAGGGATTGGCGGGCGAGTTGAGTATCACCCAGCGAGTGGCGGGCGTGATCGCGGCCTCCAGGGCCGCCGGGGTCAGTTTGTAATCCGATTCGGCGCCGCAACGCACGGCCCGCGGAACGCCGCCGGCCAGCGTGGCGGCGTCGGAGTAGGAGACCCAATGTGGCGCCCCGAAGAGCACCTCGTCCCCCGGATCCAGCGTTGCCAGGAGCGCGTTGTAGATCGACTGCTTGGCGCCGTTGGCGCAGGAGATGTTCTCCCGCGCATATGTCAGCCCGTTGTCGCGCTTGAATTTCTCGACCACGGCGTCCTTCAGCTCGGCCGAGCCGTCCGGTGCGGTGTAACGCGTGGCGCCGTTGCGCATGGCTCGCTCGGCCGCGTCGAGAATATGGGCCGGCGTGTCGAAGTCCGGCTCGCCGAGCGAGAGGTTGATCACCGGTGCCCCGGCCGCCTTTAGCTCGGTCGCCTTGGCGGCGATGGTCAGGGCGGCGGCCGGCTTGATCCGGTCCAGCAGTTTGGATTGGTATGACACGGTCATGGCATCAGCGTCCAGGGAGGAGAGGGCGAAGGCGCGACATCAGCGGGCCCGGCGGGACCTGAAGAACCGCAGCGCGGGCGGGAGCAACAGAAAGACCACCGTCAGCGTGAAGAGCGTGAGCGCTATCGGACTGTTCAGGAACCCGAGGAAATCGCCCTTGGTCAGGATCATGCCCTGGCGCAGGCTCTGCTCGATCATGTCTCCCAGGACGAAGCCGATCACCACCGGTGCGAGCGGGAAGCCGAGAAGACGCATCACGAAGCCAGCAAGGCCGGCCACCAGCAGCAGCCCGAGGTCGAAAGGGTTGAAATTGACCGAGTAGGTGCCGATGGCGATCAGCACTACCACGGCCGCCAGCAGCAGTGGCTCGGGCACCCGAATGATGCGCGAGAACAGCGGGCAGATCAGGGCGCCCAAGGCGAACATGGCGATATTGATGGCGAACAGGCCGGTGAAGATAAAGGTGGTCAGATCGGGATTCTCGGTGAAGAGTCGCGGTCCCGGGGTGACGCCCTGCAGGGTCAGCGCCCCCAGCATGACGGCGGTAATGGGATCTCCCGGGATGCCGAGCGATAGCGTCGGCACCAGCGCACCCGAGGTGACCGCGTTGTTCGAGGTCTCCGAGGCCAGGATGCCGTCCGGTTCCCCCTTGCCGAAGTTCTCCCGGTTCGGAGAGACTCGGCGCGCCTCGGCGTAGCTGATCATCGAGGCGGCGGTGGCGCCCACGCCGGGTAGCGTACCGACCCCGGTGCCGATCACGGCAGAGCGCAGGATGATCTTCCAGCGGGACAACAGATCCTGCAGGGCAGGAAGCCGGAATCCGATGCTCGCGTTGGTGCTGGCCGCGTCGAGTCTGTTGGAGATTCGCCAGAACACCTCCGACAAGGCGAAGAGCCCGACCAGGAGCGGGATCAGCCCCACGCCGGCGGAAAGCTCGAAGGAGGAGAAGTTCATGCGGACGCTGCCGGTCAGCGGGTCCTGGCCGATAGTGGCCACCAGCAGCCCCATCAGGCAGGCGATCAGGCCCTTGAGTCGCGCTTCACCGGAGACCGCGACGACGCAGGTCAAGGAAAAGATGCCGAGCGCGAAGTATTCGATGGGGCCGAACTCGAGGCCGAAGCGTGCCAACAGGGGGGCGGCCACCACCAGGATCACCGCCGAGAGCAGACCGCCCAGGGTGGAGCCCACGGTGGCCCAGCCCATGGCTTGCGGACCCTGGCCGCGCATCATCATCGGATAGCCGTCGAGGATGGTCGCCGCCGATTGCGGGGTCCCCGGGGTATTGATCGCGATGGCGGAGAGCGAGCCGCCGTAAACCGAGCCGCAATAGAGCGAGAGCAGGAGAATGATGCTGGATTGCGGCGCCAGCACGAAGGTCAGCGGCAACGCCAGGGTTATCGCCAGGACCGAACCGAGGCCCGGCATGGCGCCGATGATGATTCCCGCGCCAGTGCCGGCGATGATCAGGAAGATGACAAACGGGTCGCTCAAACTGGCCACGGCATTGAAGACGCTATCCATTCACACCTCCGAACAGCATGTTGAATATCGTGTCCATTCCCATGCCGGGCGGGCGAATGCTGAACCCATCGGCGAAGGCATACCAGACCAGCGACACGAACACGAGCGCGAACACCACCACTACCCGGTAAGCGCGGTAACCCATGCCGATGCAGAACAGAACCACCAGCAGACATCCCGAAAGCAGGAACCCCAGGGGCTCGAACGTCAGTAGAAACAGCGCCACGATGCCGACGCCCAGCACCAGCTGGCCGGGATGGGAGGGGAGCTGAATGCGCTTTTTCCCCTCGGATCGCAGGAGGCCCTTACCGATCAACAGGAGGGATGCCAGGCCCATCAGGACCAGCAGCAGTCTGGGTTGCCAGAAAGGGTTGTTGGCGAGACCCTGTCCGGCGCTGGGCTGGTCCATGGTCTGTGTCCAGAACAGGATGGTGAGGCCGAGAAACAGCGCCCCACCAACGAGGTCGGATAAGCTTTTTGACATCTAATCCTCCTTTGCATCCGAGGAGCCGTCGTTACTCTGACTGGATGTTGGCGATGATTTTCGCCGTGGCTGCGCTTTGCGTGCTGACCTCGTCGGCAAAGTCGGCTCCGTCCAGGTAGCCCGCCGTGGCACCCAGTCGTGACAGGACCTTGAGATAACGCTCCTGCGATGTCGCCTTGGCACAGGCTTTGCCCAGCTTGTCGGCGGCTTCCTCGGGAATGTTCTTCGGTGCGACCAAGCCACCCCACCAGGAAAAGGTCGTCTCGTAGCCCTGCTCGACACTGGTCTGGGTGTCCGGAAGCTGATCGGACCGCTCGTCCGACATCACCGCAATGGTGCGTAGATCGTTCTGGAGTGCGATCGGGATGACGGCCATCATCAGATCGATGTGCCCACCCATGATGGCGGCGGCGCCCGCGGCGTCGCCATTCATCGGCACGTGGCGGATATCGATGCCTGTCTCGGCGAGGAATGTCTCCATGGCAAGGTGTGGTAGCGACCCTGGGCCGGGAGAACCGTAGGTCAACTCTCCGGGGTGCTGGCGCGCGTAGGCGACGAGATCATCCAGGTTGTCGAAGGGGGAGTCGGGTTTTGTCACCAGCACCTGCGGAGAGTCGAAGGTCTTGCAGATATAGGTAAAGTCCGCGGTCGTGTAGGGCGTCTCCCGCATATGTGGCTGGCTGATCAGTGGCGCCGCGGCGACATAGCCAAGGGTGTAACCATCCGGGCGTGCTCGAGCGACGTTGGCGGTGCCGATTGTCGCCGCCCCGCCACCTATATTCTTGACCGGAAACGGAACGCCCAGGATCTCTTCCATCTCCCGCGAGAACGCGCGGCCCAACAGATCGGTACTGCCGCCGGCGTTGAACGGCACCACCAGGGATACCGGCCGGGAGGGAAAATCGGCGGCAGTGGCCAGGCTTGGGATCGTTCCGGCGAGCGCAATGGCGGCTACGAACTTGAATAACATTTTCATTTGCCTTCTCTAGAGTGGTCAGTCATGCCTCTGGTGGCATTCGGGTGCTCCGACGCCTCTTCGGATTCCGCCGGTCTCGCTTTCGATGGGCTCAAGAGTCTGTGGTCAGTCCGGCAGGGGGCGGGGAACCCGTGATGGGTGAGGCTCCGGCACGAAAGATATCTTCCGTCAGCTCTGCCATTCGCGGGCCAATGATGCGGGCTCGCTCGTAGGTCAGGCGAAAAACCGGCGCCATGACACTCAGGACACCGGTGACGCGCCCGGTCGGTCCGACGATGGGAACTGCCGTTGCGGCGGCATTCGCGATTCGCTCGTTGTGACAGTAGGCATAGCCCTGATCGCGGAAGGCATTGGCGTCGTCGATCAGTGTCTGCAGGCTGACCAGCGGCTCGTGGGTGCCGAGGGCACCAAGGCGATGGACGATCCGCGAGACCTCCGACGCATCATGTCCCGACAGCCAGGCGCGACCGGCGGCGCCGCGCAGGACCGAATGGCTGCTGCCGATGGGCAGCGAGTAACTGAGCGGCTCCTTGCACGGAATCACCTCGGTCACGACCTGGAAACCGTCGGACTCCCGGAAGAAGGTAATCGTCTCGCCGGTATCGTCCGATAGCCGCTGCATGATCGGTCGTAGAGCCGTTAACGTCGGCGACCCCCGCAACAGCTGCTGGGCATAGCCCAGGATTGCCGGAGAGATGCGCCAGTGATTGGACCCGGTCGCATCGATGAGACGAAACCGGCGCAGCTCCTCGAGAGCAGAGCCGACTTGCGGTAGCGAAAGAGGGGAGTCCTGGTGCAGCGCCTCTGAGCTGATGCCCTCGACGGGATTGCCGGCCGAGATCTTGCGCAACAGCTCCAACGTATCGCCCACCGATGCGGAACCTGCCTGATTGACCGTGGCCTCGTATCGCTTGCCGCCCTGAACCAGTTGCACGAAACCTGCAACCTCCAGCGTCTTCAGTATCCGGAAGGCGGCAGTGCGAGGCAGTTCAGCCTTGTGGGCGACCTCGGTCATGGAGATCGGCTCGCCCGCTTCGGAGACGATTCGCAGGACACGTAGCGCCTTCAAGGCCGTTTGGAGAACGTTTTTCGTATTCATGTATTTCTTATATTGAAAAATTCCGATATGAGATATAGGCCATTAGTTCAAGCCACCCGTTCACGCCGTTAACGGCGGGCTTCGACAGCGCCGAAAAGGCACCGGTTACACGATGAAAAAGCCGACATGACATCCACCGGGCGGTTCTCATGCGCGAATTTCAGGGCGGTGGCGGGCAATGATCGACCGCTGTATATCGACTTTCGTCGAAAGACGTCAGAGGTCAGGAAGCGGCGATTTTTCGTTTATTGCTTATAGAGAAAAATTTGGATATAAGAAATATATCGCTTGGAAATGCCGGTCGGTCTTTCCAATGACTCGGGAAAGATGACAAGGAGGAATCCCCATGATTATTCGTTGGTGGCGTGCCGTCGCCGGTACGGACGAGGTATTGCAGCAATATGCCGACCATCTCGAACGCACGACTTTTCGGGAAATGGCCGAGCTTCCGGGGCACCTCGGTGCAACGCTCTCGACGAAAGTCGAAGGTGAGAATAACGAACTGGTCGTCGCCAGTTTCTGGAAAGATCTCGAATCGGCTGGCCATTTCGAAGGGGCATCTTTCGATGATGCCGTGGTGAAACCGAGCACTCAGAAACTGCTCGCCTCGTTTGATCTAAAGGTCGAGTATTTCGAAACCGTCGTCGCCACGGGGATTCTCGCGGAGAAAGATCCACGTCCTTGATGTTGCTGCGTGACGAAATATGGCGGCTGCGACGATTGATCGGCGCTAAGAAACCCTCGTTCCGACTGCGATAGGGCCGGTATTTCTCGAGCGCTTGCCCATGACGAATGATCGACGCCCAACGGCGTCGGTCGTTGTATCTCGAGGCTGTTTACCTGTCGACGATGATCCCGACGTGGATGAAAACGTTACGTAAAAGACGTCGACGGACAACGTTAAGACAACACACCCCGCTGAACCTCCTCATCACCATCCGGCTCTAACGCTCGTCCGAAATCGACGAGCGACGGTCCAACCGCGCTTCACCTGGAAGCCATACAGGATGGTGGAATCATGGATTCGCCCAAGACGCCCGAAAAGCGCCCGGTCCGGCAGGATGCCGACAAGTTCACCGATAAACTCTTCAAGACCCTCTCGATCATCGCGGCCCTGGTGCTGGTGTTCGTGATCGGGGCTTTTTCCGTGGTCACCGAGATATTTCCCGGGCCGCAGATTCAGCACGCCTACCAGGCGGGGCAGGCGCTCTACCATCAGGCGACCGACTACAACGACGTCTACAAGGGCGATATCTGGCGCCCCCAGCGCACCGATGCCAAGGGCGTCACCCAGTATGATCCGGGTCTCGCCCGCAATGGCCTGACGCTCTACACCGTGGGCACCGAGCCGGCTGCCTATCTCGTCGACATGCACGGCAAGGTGATCCACGAGTGGCGCAAGCCCTACAGCGAGGTGTGGGCCGACGGGAAGGGCGTTGCCAATCCGCGCCCGGACGAGTTCATTCACTTCCGCAATGCGCAAGTGCTGCCCAACGGTGATCTGATCGCGCTCTACGAAGGCAATGGCGACACGCCCTACGGCTACGGGCTGGTCAAGCTGGACAAGGACTCCAACGTGATCTGGCGCTACGCCGGCCGAGCGCATCACCAGTTCGCCGTCGCGCCGGACGGCAAGATCTATGCGCTGATCCACGGCATCTTCGACGACGAGATCGAAGGGCTGGACTACCTCGAGCCGCCGCGTCTCGAGGACTCGCTGGTGGTGCTGTCGCCGGAGGGCAAGGAGCTGCAGCGTACCCGCCTGCTGCCGGCGCTCCAGCACTCGCCGTTCAGCGAATTGCTGAACAACGTGCCGGGAGTCATGGTGGGAGATCCCATTCACGCCAATGCGGTGGATTACCTCACCGAAACCAAGGCCCGCAACTTCCCCTTCGGCAATCCGGGCGACCTGCTGCTGTCGTTCCGCGAGACCAGCTCCATCGCGGTGTTCGACCCGCGCTCGCAGAAGATCACCTGGGCGACGCGCGGCCCATGGATTCGCCAGCACGATCCCGACGTATTGCCCAACGGCGATATCGTGATGTTCGACAACCGCGGGCACTACCACACCCCCGAGGGCGAATCGCGGGTCGTGGAGTTCGACCCTCGCACCCTGCAGGTCGTCTGGCAGTATGCCGGCACGCCGGAGCGTCCGCTGGAGAGCGAGATCCGCGGCGACCAGCATCGACTCGACAACGGCAATACCCTGATCAGCGAATCCGATGGCGGTCGCCTGGTGGAAGTGACCCGGGACGGCCGGATTGCGTGGGAGTACGTCGTGCCGACGAGGGGAGGTCCGAACGACGACATGATTCCGATCATCGGCTGGTCGCAGCGGCTCGATCCCGCAAGCTTCGACAGCGACTTCGCCCGGTCGCTGGATCTCGGCGATAACGGCGGCACCGAGGCGCTGCCTCCCCGGGACGATGAAGACGGGGACGGTGCGCCGGCTACCTGAGATGGCGAGCCGGCGCTCGTCGCCCTTATCTCGAGACGCCATGCCGATGCCGGCATGGCGTTTTTGCGTTCAGTCAACCCGGTTTGTGTTTGAAGTTGACCAAGGGTCGTGCCACCATTCCGTCAACTCATTAAGTTACCAAGGTTGACTGGGTCCATGGCAACGCCTCTCTCGCAAACGAAAAACAGCACGCTGTCGGCTCGAACGGAAAACCGCGCACCGTCGGCAGCGGAGGGCAGGTCGCTCTCCGCGACGGAAACCACGCCGCTGCGCCATGACTGGCAGCGGGCGGAGATCCAGGCGCTGCTGGAGCGCCCGTTCAACGATCTGCTGTTCCAGGCGCAGAGCGTGCACCGCCAGCACTTCGACCCCAATGCCGTCCAGGTCTCCACGCTGCTGTCGATCAAGACCGGCGCCTGCCCGGAGGATTGCAAGTACTGTCCCCAGTCCGGGCACTACAACACCGGGCTCGAACGCGAGAAGCTACTGCAGGTCGAGGCCGTGCTCGAGGAAGCGCGCAAGGCCAAGGCGATCGGCGCCAGCCGCTTCTGCATGGGGGCGGCGTGGAAGCATCCCAGCGCCAAGGACATGCCCTACGTGCTGGAGATGGTGCGTGGCGTGCGCGCCATGGGGCTCGAGACCTGCATGACGCTGGGCATGTTGAACCGCGACCAGGCCGAGCAGCTCGGTGAGGCCGGGCTCGACTACTACAACCACAACCTCGACACCTCGCCGGAGTACTACGGCGAAATCATCACCACCCGCACCTACGCCGACCGCCTGGAGACCCTGGACCACGTCCGCCAGTCCGGCATGAAGATCTGTAGCGGCGGTATTCTCGGCATGGGCGAGAGCGTCGGCGACCGGGCGGGGCTGTTGCAGCAGCTGGCCAACCTGCCCGAGCACCCCGAAAGCGTGCCAATCAACATGCTGATCCGGATTCAGGGCACGCCGCTCGAGCACGTCGAGGATCTCGATCCCATCGATTTCATTCGAACCATCGCCGTCGCGCGTATTCTGATGCCGCGTTCTCACGTGCGACTGGCCGCCGGGCGCGAACTGATGAGCGACGAGACCCAGGCGCTGGCGTTCCTCGCCGGCGCCAACTCCATCTTCTACGGCGAGCGGCTGCTCACCGCGGACAACCCTCAGGCTAGCCACGACCAGCGACTCTTCGATCGCCTGGGGCTGCATCCCGAGCGCCGCGAGGAGGTCGACGACAGTGTCCACGAGGCCGCCCTGCGGGAGCGGGTGACCCGAGCCCGGCTCGACGCCATGGTCACCGACGCCACGGCCCGGGCATGAGCGAGGTCGTGGAGACAACGCGCGAAGCGCGGGACGATTCGCTGGATAGTGTGCTGACGGCGCGGCTGGCGCGCCAGCGGCAAAACCAGCGTTATCGCCAGCGGGCGACGACGAGCGGCATCGGACCACGTTTTCAACGCCAGGGACGCGAGATGCTGGCCTTCTGCAGCAACGACTACCTCGGGCTGGCGGGGGATCCACGTCTGGCCGAGGCGCTGGCGAAAGGGGCCCGGCGCTTCGGCACCGGCGGCGGCGCGTCGCACCTGGTCTGCGGCCATGGCGAGGCCCATGAACGGCTGGAACGGCGCCTGGCCCGGTTGACCGGTTATCCGCGGGCGCTGCTCTTCTCCAGCGGCTATCAGGCCAACCTCGGCGTCATCTCCACGCTGCTGGGGCGCGGGGACGTGGCACTCCACGACCGCCTCAACCACGCGTCGCTGCTGGACGCGACACGGCTGGCCGGCGCCCGGCTGGAGCGCTTCGCCCACCGCAGCGCCGACGATTGCGCTGAACGGCTGGCGTCGCTGGCCGGCCAGCGGCGCGCCCTGGTCGTCAGCGATGGCGTGTTCAGCATGGACGGTGACGTCGCCGACCTGGACCCACTGGTGGCGCAGTGCGAGCGCCAGCGGGCGTGGTTGATGATCGACGACGCCCACGGGCTGGGCGTGCTGGGCGAAGAGGGCGGCGGGACGCGCCAGGCGCAGGGGATCGCGCCGGAACGGATCGCGGCCACCGTCGGTACGCTGGGCAAGGCGCTCGGCACCCAAGGGGCGTTCGTCGCCGGCAGCGAGGCGCTGATCGAGGCGCTGATCCAGTTCTCCCGCCCCTACATCTACACCACCAGTCTCTCGCCGGCGCTGGCGTGGGCAACGCTGACCAGCCTGGATATCGTCCGCGACGAGCCGGAACGCCGTGCTCATCTCTCCTCTCTGGTCCGACGCTTCCGTCATGAAGTCTCCAGCCTGAGCGAATTCGATCTACACCTGATGCCGTCGGAGACGCCGATCCAGCCCTTGGTGGTCGGGCCGAGCTGGCGCCGGGCGCCGGGCGAGCGTGGTGGCAACGAGGCCGCGGCGCTGGCACTGACGGCAGCGCTGCAGGAGGCCGGGCTCTGGTGCAGCGCGATCCGTCCCCCCACGGTGCCGGAGGGTACCTCGCGGTTGCGCTTCACGCTTTCGGCGGTCCATACGCATGACGATCTCGACCGGCTGCTGAGCGGGCTGTTCGAGGCCGCTCGCCGGCTATCCCGCACAGGCCGGTCGGTATGAGCGCGCAGACCCTCTTGCTCCTGCCCGGCTGGGCGCTCGGTTCGGCACCGCTGGCGCCGTTGGCCGATGCCCTGCGTCGGCGGCTGCCCCCGAGCTATCGGGTCGAGTGCATCGAGTATCCCGGCTTGACCAGTCACCGGCCCGAGAGCTGGGTGGCGGCGCTCGACCATGCGCTGCCACAGGACGCCTGGCTGGCGGGCTGGTCCCTGGGCGGGATGCTGGCCACCGCGCTGGCACAGTGGCGCGGTCGTCGGGCGCGGGGTCTGATTGCGCTGGCCGCCAACGCCAGCTTCGTTACCCGATCAGGCTGGCCGCAGGCGATGACCGGGGAAGCGCTGGAAGATTTCCGGCACGGCCTGCGGGCATCACCCACCCGGACCTTCAGGCGATTCGCCCGGTTGAGCGCTCAGGGCGGCCGGGACACTCGTCGGCTGGGGCGAGAGTTGCTGGCGGCGCTGGAGACAACGCCACTCGATCAGGCCCTGGCCGGATTGGGGGTGTTGTCCTCCCTCGATCTGCGTGAGGTCCCGCCGACGCTGAAGATCCCGCAGCTACATCTGTTCGGGGAAGACGATGCCCTGGTGCCGGCGGCCGCGCGCCACGCCATTGCCGCGCGCCTGCCCCGGGGTGGACGCACGGCATCGATCGCGGATGCCGGCCACGCCTTTCCGCTGGAATACGCCGAGGAGACCGCGGAGCGGATGGCAACCTTCATCCTCGCCGCCGACGCCGACGAGGCCGGCCCATGACCGCGACGACGTCTTCACGCCGCCTGGCTGCCGCCGGGGAGAGCCGCCGGCAGCGGATCGCCGACGCCTTCTCCCGGGCCGCGCCCGGTTATGACGGCGCCGCCCAGTTGCAGCAGGCCGTCGCCGACGACCTGCTGGCGCGGCTGCCGCAACCGGACTCCTGCCGCGCGCTGGTCGATATCGGCTGCGGTACCGGCTATCTGGTGTCGCGCCTGGCCGAGCGCCACGGTGGGCTTGCCATCGGGCTGGACATCGCCCCCGGCATGCTGGATCAGGCCCGTCGACGCCATGCCGGGCGTTCGATCCACTGGGTGACCGGCTGTGCGGAGTCGATGCCGCTGGCCGATGGCAGCGCCGATCTGATGGTGTCGAGCCTGGCGGTGCAGTGGTGCGATTCGCTCGAGGCGTTTCTGGGCGAGGCCGCTCGGGTGGTGGCGCCCGGTGGCTGGCTCGGCTTCACCACCTTGTGCGAGGGCACGCTGGAGGAGCTGCAATGGGCGTGGCAGCAGGTCGATGGCGAGACCCACGTCAATGAGTTCCTGGCGGAAGCCAGGCTGGTCGAGACGCTGCGGGCTCCCGGCTGGCAATCGGCCGAAGTGACCATGACCACGCGCCGAACCCACCACGCCACGCCGGCGGAGACGATGCGTGCGCTGAAGCGGATCGGCGCCAACACGATGACGGCGTCCGCGGCGTCCGCGGCGTCCGCGGGGGCCGCTGGTGGCCTGTTCGGCCGCCGCCGCTTCGACCGGCTGGCCCAGGCGCTGGAGCGCTGGCGGGAGCCGGCCGGGATTCCCACCCGCTACCGCGTCGCCACCGTGCTGATGCAACGCCGTTAGCCCCCAGGATCGAGATATGCACGCCTACTTCGTCACCGGCACCGATACCGACGCCGGCAAGACCGTGATCACCACGGGATTGATGGCCGCCGCCAGGCGCCGGGGGTTGACCGTCGCGGGCGGCAAGCCGGTCGCCTCCGGCTGCGAGCGCGCCCCGCAAGGGTGGCGCAACGCCGATGCGCTGGCCATTCAGGCCCAGTGCCACCCGGCGCTACCGTACGAGGCGGTCAACCCCTTCGCCTTCGAGCCCGCCATCGCGCCCCATATCGCCGCCCACGAAGCCGGCGTCGCGCTCGACATCCCACGGCTGGCCGCGCCGATGCGAACGCTGCTGGAACGCGGCGCCGATCTCACCCTGATCGAAGGAGCGGGTGGCTGGCGCGTCCCGCTCAACGAGCGCGAGTCGATCCCGGAACTGGCGGTGGCGCTGCAAATCCCCGTGGTGCTGGTGGTGGGCGTGCGCCTGGGTGCGATCAACCATGCCCGCCTGACGCTGGAAGCGATCCGGCGCGACGGGGTGCGCGTCGCCGGCTGGGTCGCCAACACGCTCGAACCCGATACCCCGCGCCTGGAGGAGAACCTCGAGGCGCTGACGCACTGGCTCGGCGGGCAGGGCGGCGTCCCCTGCCTGGGCGTAGTGCCGTGGCTCGCTTCCCCGGATGCCGAGACCGCCGCCGACTTTCTCGACCTCGAGCCGCTGCTGAACGACCCCGCCTGAACGTCCTCGGCTAAGTGGCAACGGCGAACCCCGGCAGGACTTCACACCGCAAGAGACGACACATGAACCGCAATAGCGACTGGATGCAGCGGGACCTGGCCAGCCTCTGGCACCCCTGCACGCAGATGAAGGACCACGAGACGCTACCCGTCGTGCCGATCCGGCGCGGCAAGGGGGTATGGCTGGAGGATTTCGAGGGCAAGCGCTATCTCGATATCGTCAGCTCCTGGTGGGTCAACGTGTTCGGACATGCCAACGACCGGATCAACGACCGGATCAAGCGGCAGCTCGACGAGCTCGAGCACGTGATCCTCTCCGGCTTCACCCATCAGCCGGTGATCGAGCTCTCGGAGAGACTCGGCCGACTGGCGCCCGCCGGACTCGGCCACTGCTTCTACGCCGACAACGGCTCTTCCGCCGTCGAGATCGCGCTCAAGATGAGCTACCACTACTGGCGCAATGTCGGGCGGCCGGAGAAGCGGCGTTTTCTGACCATCACCAACGGCTACCACGGCGAGACGCTGGGTGCGCTCTCGGTGGGAGACGTGGCGCTCTACACCGAAACCTACGCATCGCTGCTGCTGGATGTGATCAAGGTGCCGGCGCCGGACGGCTTCGGCCTGCCGCGAGACCAGTGGGTCGACCAGGCGCGGGACGCCTTCGCGCACATGGAAGCGGCACTGGCGCGCCACGCCCACGAGCTGGCGGCGGTCATCGTCGAACCGCTGATTCAGTGCGCCGGCGGCATGCGCATGTACCCGCCGGAATATCTCGCCTGGCTGCGCGAGGCCTGCGACCGCCACGGCGTGCAGTTGATCTTCGACGAGATCGCCGTCGGCTTCGGCCGCACCGGGACACTGTTCGCCAGCGAGCAGGCCGGCGTTCGCCCCGACTTCCTGTGTCTCTCCAAGGCGCTCACCGGCGGCTACCTGCCGCTGTCGGTGGTGATGACCACCGATGAGGTCTACGCCGCCTTCTACGACGACTACTCGACGCTCAAGGCATTCCTGCACTCCCACAGCTATACCGGCAACCCGCTGGCCTGCGCCGCCGCGCTGGCGACGCTGGATATCTTCGAGCAGGACGATGTGATCGCCACCAACCGGGGCAAGGCCGAGGCGATGGGGCGGCTGGCCGAACCGCTGCGTGACCATCCCCACGTCGGCGACGTTCGCCAGACCGGCATGGTGGTGGCGATCGAGATGGTCGCGGACAAGGCCAGCCTCACGCCTTACGACTTCCGCGAGCGTCGCGGCCTGCGCGTCTACGAGCACGCGCTCTCGCGCGGCGTGATGCTGCGACCTCTGGGCAACGTCATCTACTGGATGCCGCCCTACACGATCTCGCCGGAGGAGCTGGCCCTGGTGGCGGAGGTCACCCACGAAGGGCTGGAACTGGCTACCGCGGATAAATAATTTGAAACCCGGCTAGCTACCTGTCGACGAAAGTCGCAGGTCCGTTGGCCGGCACCACGGCGTCCGGCAGCCACCCCGTGGCCGGGGCCACGGCGTCGCGGCGCCTCCAAGGTGATGAAACCGCAGAGGTTTTGGAAGCCGTTTGAAATCTGGCAGGACGTCAGCGGTTTTCCGGCGAATGATTTCCCTGCGCTGGAGTGACTCGCATCATACGTCATACATGACTACAGGATTCATCCATAAGCGCCATTTTTGGTAGAAGCCTTACCCTGATGGCGGCTAAGTACGGATTGTTGGCATGGCATCGTTTCTCACATAGTGAGTTCGCCGATGGGGCTTTTTCTTTCCAATGTCAGAATTAAAACGGCCGTTTTTGGTCGTTGAAAATGACAGGAGAAGAAACCGGCTCCAGGAGAGTATTCCCATTCCTGTGTGGAGAGTGTCATGTCCATCTATCAGAGCGATATCGATTCACTCGAGCGATTGCGTCTGGAACAGAACGGCCGCTGGAACAACATCGATCCCGAAAACGTGGCACGGATGCGGGCCCAGAACCGCTTCCGTACCGGTCTCGACATCGCCCGCTACACCGCCGCCGTGATGCGCCGCGACATGGCGGCCTACGACCGAGACCCTTCCCGCTACACCCAATCGCTGGGATGCTGGCACGGCTTCGTCGGTCAGCAGAAGATGATCGCCATCAAGAAACACCACGGTACGACGCAGGGCCGGTATCTCTACCTGTCCGGCTGGATGATCGCCGCCATGCGTTCGGAATTCGGCCCGCTTCCCGACCAGTCGATGCATGAGAAGACGGCCGTTCCGGCCTTGATCGAAGAGCTCTACACCTTTCTTCGCCAGGCGGACGCCAGGGAACTGACGCTGCTTTTCCGGGAACTGGACAGCGCCAGGAAGCAGGGCAACGAGGTGATGGCGCGAGGCATCGTGGAGAGGATCGATAACTTCGAGACCCATGTCGTGCCGATCATTGCCGACATCGATGCCGGCTTCGGCAACGAGGAGGCGACCTATCTGCTGGCGAAGAAGATGATCGAAGCCGGTGCCTGCTGCATCCAGCTCGAAAACCAGGTGTCGGATGCCAAGCAGTGTGGACACCAGGATGGCAAGGTCACCGTCCCCCACGAGGACTTCGTCGCCAAGATCAACGCGGTTCGCCATGCGTTCCTGGAGCTCGGGGTGGAGGAGGGCGTGATCGTCGCCCGGACCGACTCGCTGGGCGCCGGCCTGACCCAGAAGCTGCCGGTCAGCAAGGAGCCGGGGGATCTCGCCCACCAGTACAACAGCTTCCTCTGCACCGTGCCGATCTGCTCGGCAGACGATGTCAACGAGGGCGATACGGTGATCAAGCTCGACGGCGACCTGCGCAAGCCACTGCGTCTCGCCAACGGACTCTACCGGTTCCGTTCCGATACCGGCGAGGATCGCGTCGTGCTGGACTGCATCAACGCCCTGCAGAACGGCGCCGACCTGCTGTGGATCGAGACCGAAAAGCCCCATGTCGGCCAGATCGCCGGCATGGTCGACCGCATCCGCCAGGTCGTGCCGAATGCCAAGCTGGTCTATAACAATTCGCCGTCATTCAACTGGACGCTCAACTTCCGTCAGCAAGTCTTCGACGACTGGGAACGGGAAGGGCGGTCGCTCTCCGGCATCGAACGCGGCCAACTGATGAGCGCGGCCTACGACGACTCCGAGCTGGCACAGGAGGCGGATCGCCGGATCCAGGCGTTCCAGCGCGATGCGGCCCGTGAAGCCGGCGTCTTCCACCACCTGATCACCTTGCCGACCTACCACACGGCGGCGCTCTCCACCGACGAGCTGGCCGAGGGTTACTTCGGCGAGGCCGGGATGTTGGCCTACGTCGCTGGCGTCCAGCGCCGGGAGATCCGTCGAGGCCTGGCCTCGGTCAAGCATCAGGACATGGCCGGTTCCAACCTCGGCGACGACCACAAGGAGTACTTCTCCGGTGCCGCCGCACTCAAGGCCGGTGGCGGGCTCAACACCATGAACCAGTTCGGCTGAGCCTCGTCTTTACATCCAACCTGCAACGACGGCGGGCCATGTCTCGAATCGAGACATGGCCCGCTTTTTATCGCCCGCAGCCCGCTACTCGTGGCTCATAGTCCGCAGCTCGCAGCCCGTAGCTCATGGCCCGAAGTTCCCAGCTCCCAGCTCCCAGCTCCCAGCTCCCAGCTCATGGCTCGAAGCTCGTAGCTCATGGCCCGAAGTTCGTAGCCCGCAGCTCATGGCCCGAAGTTCGTAGCTCGTAGCTCGTAGCTCGCAGCCCGTAGCTCATGGCTCGAAGTTCGTAGCTCGTAGCTCGCAGCCCGTAGCTCATGGCCCGAAGTTCGCAGCTCGTAGCTCGCAGCCCGCAGCCCATGGCCCGAAGTTCGTAGCCCGCAGCTCGCAGCTCGTAGCCCGCAGCTCGCGGCCTACAGCTTATACGACGCCGGGTTGTCCCAGATGCTGTCCTCCTCGGCGAAGGCCGGGTTGTCGTCGGTGATCGCGCGCTCGCCGATCAACTGCATCCAGGAGTCGATGTCGGCGCTGCTGATCTTGTCGTCCGAGCCATCCTGCTTGTGCAGCGTGTCCAGCAGGGCGAAGAAGTCCTCGTTGTCGAGCAGGAACTGTGCGGCGTCCTGCTCCTTCTTGGAGTGGCCGTTTTCCGGATCGGCGATCTTCTCGAGATCCGACCTGCTGACGATATCGTCGCCGCCGGTCCAGTCGTTACCGCCATCGCCCTCGTCCCAGTTGAACAGAATGGTGTCGATGGCCTCCTTGTGCTCCTGGTAGAACGCCTGGCCGTGGATGTTGAGCTGCATCTGGTCCTGGTCGAAGTCGAAGAAGAAGTCATCGACATTGCCGTTCTCCCGGATTTCCTGGGTGAACTTCTCGTACTGCTCCGGCTGCGCCTCCCACGCCGCCATGTCCTCGGGGAACCACTCCTTGAACAGCGGGTCGGGCTCCTTGTCGTCGTCACCGGCGTGCATCATCTCCTTGAAGCCGTAGCTGGAGTTGATCAGGTAGTTGAACTTCTCGCCCCAGTCATCCTCCGTCACGCCATCTTCGGCGAACTGCTCGAACTGTTCGCGGATCTTGCCCTCGGTCTCGGCGCCTTTCTTCTGCGCCATCACGGCATTGAGGATCAGGCTGGCAAAGCCGACGCCCAGGCCGATCAGGTTGCCGATGGGGCCGGCCGCGCGCAGGCCGGCGCCCAGCCCGGAGAGCACCCGGGACGCGGTCTGCAGCGACGCCCCGATTTCGGCGGCGCCACCGATGGTGAAGAACGAGCCGGAGACCACGCCGGTCGAGCTGGCGGCGAACTCCATCGGGGTGCCACCGTTCTTGATCAGCTGGTTCAGCCCGACGCCCGCGACGACGGTATCGAGAATACCGCCGGCGAAGTCGGTCATGTAGGCCAGGCCCTTGAGCGCCGGGCCGATGAGCGCCTTCTTCTTGCTGCCGACATCGCCATTGCCACTGGTGCCATCGCTGCCTCCAGGGCTGTCGGGCGACGTACCACCGGTGGCGCGATCACCGTTGGTGACCACCTCGGCTTCGCTATCCAGCGCCTGGTTGAAGGGCTGCATGGCGGATTTCGACGATTCGCCGTTGGCGGGGTCGAAACGCTGGTGCAGGTCGTCGCTGAGGTTGTCGAGGTCGTCCAGCGCGTCGCCGGCGCCGCTGGGCAGGGTGCCGCCATCCGTCGGGCGGACATCGTCCAGACGGCTGGCGATATCGTCCAGCCGCTCGAGCTGCTGAGCGCGATCGGCATCGGAGAGCGTGGGGTCGGACTCGATCGACGAGCGAATCGCTCGGTGCTTCTCCATGATCTCGTCGAACAGTGCCGGCGCCTGTTCCGGCATCTTGCCCTTGCCCTTGCCGTCGGCATCCAGCAGCTCGCGGTACTCCGCCACCGCCCGGTCGAAGTCATCGATCTGGGCGAAGCGCTGCTCCGACGGCGTCGCCGAAGAAGCGAAAGGCTGGATCTCCTCGAACAGCTCGTCGACCAGGCCCCTGAGCTCCTCCGCATTCTGGGGCGCCAGACCCTCCTTCTTCATCTCGACCTTGTCGAGCCGGTCTTCGATCGTGTCCAGGCGCTGCTGGATCTCCTTCTTCTCGTCGTCGCTGAGCGAGTCGGACGCCTTGACGAGGCGGTCGACTTCGTCGAGCTGGCCCTGGATATCGTCGACCAGGCCCTGGGCCTTCTGCTCGAAGTCGGGGGCATCCTTCTGATCGAGAAGGGTATCGAAGGATTCGAGCTTGCCGCGGATGTCATCCAGCTTGCCCCGCGCCTGCTCGCCCGGGTTGAGGGAGGGCGCCTTGTCGCCATTGAAGGTGTCGGGGAAGCGCTCGCGCAGGACGTCGCCCATCTCCTTGTCGAGACCGAGCGCCTGGGTGATATCGGTGGTGCCGAACAGCTTGGTCAGCCGGCTGCCTTCGTCGAGTTTCGGGCCCACCGCATCGGTGATGCCCTTGAGCGCGAAGGGCGTGGTGCCGATGAATACCAGCATGCCGCGCGCGACGGTCATCCGCTCCTGCCAGGTGTCGCCGAAGTCGTCGCCCGAGCGGCGGTAGATGGCGTTGGCCAGCGCCGCGGTGCCGCCGATCGCGAACATCGTGTTCGAGTTCATCAGGCTGCGGAACTGGGATTTCAGCGAGCCCTGCACGTTGGCGCGCTGGCTGTCGCTGAGTTCGACGATGGGCGGCTGACCGTCACGGCTGGTGGTCATGTTGCGGAACTGCTCGTTCACCTTCTGCATGACGTCGCGCATGAGCGACGAATCCTTCAGCGCCGTCTCGACGTTGCTCCCGCTCAATGCCGCCGTCTTGATCACCTCCTTGAGGCCGGCGGCGATCGCCATGATCTTGGTGAACTGCAGCTTCTCGTCCGCCGACAGGTTGGGCGGTACCGAGCCCTTGGGATCGGTCTTGTCGGCGGAGAGCGCATCCTTCACCGCGTTCCAGACGCCATCGGTGGTCTGGATGCCGAAGGTGCTGTAGGTAATACCGGTAAGGACGGTCGGCACCATGTCGGCGGCGACCTGCTCCGCGGCCTCTTCACTCTCCGGCGATATCTCTCCGCCGTCCTGGGAAGCATCGTATTCGGCGTCGATGTCGGCGAGTTCCTCCTCGAGACCTCTGGCGGTGCTGGCCGCCGTGATGCTGCCTCTCGCCTCGGCCGCGCGCTCGGGGTCGAGCGCCTGCAGCGTGTTCAGGTCATTGTTCAGGCGGGTGGCGGCCTCGTCGCCGAAGCCCTTGTCGCGCAGGTCCTCGATGGCATCGAGATAGTCCGCGCCCTTGTCGCCGGTCAACGAGTCGTAGATCTTGTCGGCGAGCCCGTCGCGATCCTTGATCTTGCTCTGGGCCTCCGCCATCGCCTCGTCGGTGAACTTGGCGATCTCTTCGTCCCCGAGCAGCTTGGCGAGTTCCTCACCGAGCTTCTCCTCATGGATCAGGCCACGCAGGTCGGCCGGGTCCATGCCCTGGGTATCGCTGGCGTAGTAGGTCCAGTCGCCGCCGTGATTGACCGTCATGTAGGGCAGGTACTGGAAGCTGCCATCGTCCAGTTGAGACTTGAGCTCGAGCAGCCGGGCATATTTCTTGAAGTTCTCGTTGTCCGAGTTTTCCGCCTTCTCCTCCAGCTTCTCCATGTAGAGTTCGGTGACCGTCTTCGCCTCGCCATCGTCATTCTCGACGGTGGTCTCCTGACCCATCAGGTTGGTCTCTTCCGAGCTGGGCAGGTCGTGATCGGCGAATACATCGTCGATGACATCCTCGCTGGAGGTCTGCTGGAAGCTGGAGGCGGCCTCGAAATGCTCCGGCGTCACCCCCTTGGAGACGACGAACTTCTCGCCGTCGACCTCGACCAGCTTGAGTCCTTCGATGACGTCGCCGTGCTCGTCGGTGGCACTCTTGACGCTGTCGCCCTTGCCCAGCACGGGGATATCCTCGTCGGCGGAGCGCAGCTGGTAGCCGTCGTCCTCGAGTTCATGGATCCGGTCCCAGGTCTTCTGGGCCTCGGAGACGGTCTCGAACAGGGCTGGCGTCAGGGCCTTGGAGACCACCACGTCGCGGCCGTCGTGGGTGGTGAAGCGAATGACGTCGTCCCGGGCATCGGTCTGCCAACGGAAGCGCTTGAAGTCGTTGAAGTCGGGCGCCTCGGTATCGGCGCCGGCGACGATGGCGCCGTCTTCGACCGCACCCTCGATGGCATCCTGATGCTCGGCATTCCCGCCCAGGGTCGCGTACTGCTCGCTCAGGTAGTCGTAGAGCGCCGGATTGTCGCTGCGGGCGACGACGAACTTCTCGCCGTCGTGTTCGTAGCGAATCACCTCCGGCCCCACTTCGCCGGGCGCGCCGACTTCGGTGTTGTAGTAGGGCGGTGGGGTGGCGTCGCCGCGGAGACGCTCGTAGCCATCCGCCTCGCTCTTGTTGATGCCGATCAGACTCTCGTAATCCTTCTTGATCGCAGCGAAGAGCTCTGGGTTGGCGCGCTCGGCGACCACGACCCGGGCACCGTTCTGCATCTCGTAGCGGATGATGCCGTTGGCGACTTCGTCGGGCGGGCCGATGAAGCGGTAGTCGCTCAGCTTGCCGGGAGGCTCGGCATCCGGCGGCAACACGCCGTAGCCATCCTCTCCGCTCTCGTTGAGACCATTGATCTGGTTGAAATCCTGCTTGATCGTCTCGAACAGCGCCGGCGTGGCGTGCCGGTCGACCTCGACGCTCTTGCCGCCCTTGGTCTCGTAGCGGATGAGGTCATCGCCGATGGTCACGATCTGGTTGTAGTCGTTCAGATTCCTGGGCGCCTGGGTGTCGCCGTCGGCGCGCTTCGCCGATTGAGGTTCGTCATCACGGGTGGAGGTGGATTTTCGGCTCAGGTTCAGGCTCTTCGACAGCGTCGACTGCCACTGCCCGGTCGAGCGCCTGTCGACACTGGCATCGCCGGTATCCGGTATCTGATGCGAAGCACTGTCTTGGGTGATTTCCTGAGCCATGAAGAGTTCTCCCCGTTGTTTTATTGAGTGCTATCTGAAAAATCGACGAGCGCTAGCCAGACAAGGCGAAAACCGGCAACCAATCGCCAGGATTGGCGATCCGGACAACGCCGTCGTAGTACATGCGGGTGGCAAGGATGTCCGAGCCAAAACCTGACCGGCCACGCCATCGGTTGTCTGAGCCGTAGAACCGGCGCGAGCATCTTTCAGACACTGTTTGAATACTCGTTCAATATCCACTCGGTATCAGCGTCGATTCGATAAAAGACGTGTCACCCTGTCGTAGAGTCGTCAGTCGTTGTCACGACCACGTAACACGAGTGATCGGCAAAGGGGCGTTAGCGTCGACAACACTCCAGGAAACGAAGAGTGTCGAAGTCACCCACGTTGATCGGTTCGGCTCTCTCCTTTCTCCTTTCTCCTTTCTCCTTTCTTCATGCTCCATGGCCGAGCAGCGCCTGTAAGACGGCTAACGCAAAAAAATGTTGGCTTGTGTTATGGGAGCGTTCCACGTCGGTTGTAAGACGTTACGCAACCCGATCCCGGACATTGGTATAACAGCGGGGAGCAATAACAACGGGGCGAGGCGCGTCATGCCGGGGTTCGTGGATGAAGTGAGTCAGCAGTTTGTCCGGGGCTGGCATGTCGATGATGACCGCCGGGCCGGGCCCCGCGCGGTTCTGGTCTCGATCAACGGCGAGGCCCGCTATTGCGCGCTGTGCCAGGAGCCGAGACCCGATGTGGTGGAGGCGGGCATCACCACCCGGAGCGACGTCGGTTTTCTCGCGCCGATACCGCTGCAACCCGGGGATCTGGTTCGGGTCAGCGCGCTCGACAGCGGGCGACTGCTCAACGATGGCCTGGCCGTAGTGATGGCGGATGACGCCGCCGATGGATTCATCGACGTCGAAAGCGGTATGAGCCACCCCGTCCTGGGGCCCTGGATCGCGCCGCTGCGGCCCCATCTCGACGTTCGGGCGTTCCGCCCGCTGCCGGGCCAGACCGGGCAGTTCTCCGCGCTGGAGGTGCGAACGGCGGATGCCCGCTATATCGTCCACTGCCAGCTACCGCGCGCCTACGCTCTCGGGCTGGAGCGGCTCTACCGCCAGGTGCTAGCGCCCGGCGGTATCGCGGCGCCGTCGCTGAAGGCGGTCATCGATCATGGGGAAACCGCCAGCCTGGTGGTGGAGCGCATCGAAGGGCAGCCGCTGGTCGCCTACCGCGAGGGCAGGGAGACCGCCTTCCGCGACACGCTGGATTCGCTCGAGTGGCTCGCGCAGATCGGACGTCCCGATGGCTGGTCCGACCGTGATCTCGGCCGGCGGGGGCGTCGTGCGCTGAACCGGATGATCACGGACGTCTGTCTCGCCGCACTGAAACGACGCCGGTGGCAGGAGCTCGAGCGGCTGCTGAAGATGGCGCTGGTTGTCTATCGACTGCCGCGGGTCTTCTCCCACGGTGACCTTCACCCTCAGAACGTGCTGATTCAGGAGTCCACCGGAGCCCCGATCTTCATCGACTGGGATCACGCCGGGATGCTGCCGGTGGGCTGCGATCTCGCCCGCCTGCTGCTGAGCGTGCCGCCCAGGCTTGCCGAAGCGTGGATCGAGGAGGCGCAGGGTCGCGAAGGGGCTCCCAGGCGGGACGCGCTGCGTTTGGGATGGTTGGTCATGACCTATTTCGCGCTGTCGCGGCGCCACCCCGATTTCCACGCCACGGAAGAGAGCAGGTATCTGCACCAGCGGTACGCCGAGTCACGGTGCCGAAAACGCCCGGGATTCGGCGCCATTTCCCAGAGGCAGTGAGCCGATCTTGGCGCCTCGCTGATCCTCGATTCGCGGTTTCTCATGCCGCCCATTCGTTAACCGTGTCATTACCTTTCCTGAGAAGGCCGGGCTGGTGCCCGCCTTGGTGAGTGGCATAGAATGCGTCGGCTACGGAATTTGCGGTGCAGGGACTAATCGTATTCCGTTAACTTGCTAATTTTTAAACTTTAAATCAGTGCGGGCCGGGCGTTTGGCAGGGGAAGATATGGGTATCGATGCCTGGTTGAGCATTGCGACAGTGTTGGCGGTTCTGGCCACGCTCGTTTTTACGCGGATTGCGCCGGACGCCATTCTGGTCGGGGCGATGGCGTTTCTGATTTTTACCAAGGTGCTCACGCCCCAGGAGGCGCTGGCCGGCTTCGCCAATACCGGAGTGATGACCATCGCGGCGCTTTACGTGGTGGCGGCGGCGCTGAAGGAGACCGGCGCGATCAAGTGGATCGCCGCGCAACTGCTGGGACAGCCGACCACGCTGCGTCGGGCACAGTGGCGGGTGATGCTGCCGGCCTCGGTCCTCAGCGCCTTCATGAACAACACCACGGTGGTGGCGATGTTCATACCCGCCATTCAGGATTGGTCCAATCGCTTACGGCTGCCGCCTTCCAAGCTGTTGCTGCCGCTCAGCTACATCTCCATCCTTGGTGGTACCTGTACCTTGATCGGCACCAGTACCAACCTGGTGGTCGATGGCCTGCTACAGAGCCAACTGGGCGTCTCCCTCGGCATGTTCGAGCTGACCTGGATCGGCCTGCCGATCCTGCTCGTCGGCGGTGGCTTCATCCTGACCTTCGCGACATGGCTGCTGCCGCAGCGGGATGGCACCAATGCCCAACTGGACCAGATCCGGGAGTACAGCGTGGAGGTCACCGTCGAGACCGGCGGCCCGCTGGTGGGCAAGTCGATCGCCGATGCCGGGCTGCGCAACCTCCAGTTCGGCTATCTGGCGGATATCGAGCGCGACGACCACCTGATGACGGCAGTTCCGCCCGAGACCAAGCTGCTGGGCGGCGACACGCTGGTCTTCATCGGCGCGCCGGAGTGCGCCAGGGAGCTTCGCGAGATTCGAGGGCTGAGCCCCGCCAACGGCAACGTCCAGAAGCTCGATGTCGCCCACCACAGGCGCTGCCTGGTCGAGGCGGTGGTGAGCCCGGACTTTACCGGCATCGGGCAGACGGTCCGGGAGTCCCGGTTTCGCTCGCGGTTCCAGGCCGTGATCCTGTCGATCTCCCGCCATGGTCGACGCCTGAACGGCAAGGTCGGCGACATCGAGCTCCAGGTCGGCGACACCCTGCTGCTGGAGACCGGGCAGGAGTTCGTCGAGCAGTATCGTTACCGCAAGGATTTCCTGCTGGTCAGCCAGCTCAACGACTCCACGCCGCCCAATTTCCAGAAAGCGCCGCTCTCGCTGGGCATCCTGGGGGTGATGGTCGTGCTCAGCGCTACCAACCTGATCTCGATCCTGGAAGCCGCCTTCCTCGCTGCCGGGGCATTGCTGATGACCGGCTGCCTCACCATGGGCAAGGCACGGCGCTATATCGATCTTTCCGTTCTGATCGTGATCGCGGCCTCGTTCTCCCTTGGCGCGGCGATGACCCAATCCGGCGCGGCGCGGACCATCGCCGAGCTGGTCGTCGGGCATATCGACTCACCCTGGCTGGCGCTGGCGTTCATCTACCTGATGACGGTGCTGTTCACCGAGATGATCACCAACAACGCCGCCGCGGTGCTGATGTTTCCCATCGCGCTGGCGGTCTCTCAGCAGCTGGGGGTGGATTTCATGCCGTTCGTGATTGCCATCACCATTGCCGCCTCGGCCAGCTTCATGACCGCCCTGGGCTACCAGACCAACCTGATGGTGATGGGACCGGGGGGATACCGGATGCACGACTATCTCAAACTGGGGGTGCCATTGAGCTTGATCGTTGGCGCTGTCACTATTCTGCTCATACCGATGATTTGGCCTTTCTAGAGCTATCGATCACGGATCATGTTGGAAGATGCTCCGATGGCAGGTAGCGTCCGATCCAAACTCGGACCGGAAGTCCGCAACGACAGACAAAGGAATGGAATGAAAATCGATGAAGTCATCAGGCGTGAACTGCTCTCTGGTGTCGTCGCCGCCGGTGAACGGGTGCTGGAGATCTACGCCCAGGATTTCAGCGTCGAAACCAAGGCCGACGACAGCCCGCTGACCCAGGCGGACATGGCCGCCCACCGGGCGCTGACCGCGCTACTGCAGCGCGTGACACCGGAGATACCGCTGCTCTCCGAGGAGAGCGATGCGATCCCGTTCGAAACCCGCCGGCAGTGGTCGAGCTACTGGCTCATCGATCCGCTGGACGGCACCAAGGAGTTCATCAAGAAAAACGGCGAGTTCACGCTCAACGTGGCACTGGTCGAGAACGGTGTGCCGCGCTTCGGCATCGTCCATGCGCCGGTGCTCGGCATGACCTGGTGGGGAGATGCGGATAGCGGCGCGTTCAAGATCACCCCTGACGGCGAACGGCCGATTCGCGTGCGTGACCTGCCGGCGGCGGACGACCAACCCTGGCTGATCGTCGGCAGCCGCTCCCACGGCGCCGAATCGTTCGAAGCCTTCTGCGCCCGGCTGCCGGCCCACGAACGGGTCTCCATGGGGAGCTCGCTCAAGCTCTGTCTGGTTGCCGAAGGCGCAGCCGATCTCTATCCGCGTCTGGCGCCGACCTGCGAATGGGACACCGCTGCCGCCCAGGCCGTTGTCACCGCCGCCGGCGGCCAGGTGCTCGACGCCGAAACCCTCGAACCCCTGCGCTGCAACCAGCAGGAAAGCACGCTCAACCCCTTCTTCATCGTCTGTGGGCAGAGCGACTCCCGTTGGCGCGATGCGCTGAGTTCGGCGCTTAGTGCCGGAAGCTAGAAGTTGGAGGTTGGAAGAAGTCTCCAGTACCCGTTTTTGACCGGGCTTTTCTTCCAGCTTCCAGCCGCGAAGCGGCGCTCTTCGGGCTTTCAGCTTCCCGTTGCGTAACTAACCCCCGATTCAATGGACCACTCGATATGGAAATGACCCCCGAACGCCAGACCCATCTCAAGCAGCTCGAAGCCGAGTCCATCCATATCATCCGCGAGGTCGCGGCCGAGTTCGGCAACCCGGTGATGCTCTACTCGATCGGCAAGGACTCCTCGGTGATGCTGCACCTGGCGCGCAAGGCGTTCTATCCCGGCCCGCCGCCGTTCCCGCTGATGCACGTCAACACCACCTGGAAGTTCAAGGAGATGATCGAGTTCCGCGACAAGATGGCTGCGGAGGTCGGCATGGAGCTGATCGAGCACATCAACGAGGAGGGGCGCGCCGCCGGCATCAACCCCTTCGACCACGGCAGCGCCAAGTACACCGACATCATGAAGACCCAGTCGCTCAAGATGGCGCTGGACAAGTACGGCTTCGATGCCGCCTTCGGTGGCGCGCGGCGCGACGAGGAAGCCTCCCGCGCCAAGGAGCGGGTCTACTCCTTCCGCGACAAGCACCACCGCTGGGACCCCAAGAACCAGCGCCCGGAGCTCTGGAACCTCTACAACGGCAAGGTCAACAAGGGCGAATCGATCCGCGTCTTCCCGCTCTCCAACTGGACCGAGCTGGATATCTGGCAGTACATCTACCTCGAATCGATCCCCATCGTCCCGCTCTACTACTCCGCGCCGCGCCCGGTGGTGGAGCGCGACGGCATGCTGGTGATGGTCGACGACGACCGGCTGCCGCTGGAACCCGGCGAGGTGCCGGAAGAGAAGTGGGTGCGATTCCGCACGCTCGGCTGCTACCCGCTCACCGGCGCGGTGGAGTCGAAGGCCGCCACGCTGCCGGAGATCATCCAGGAGATGCTGCTGACCCGCACCTCGGAACGCTCCGGCCGCGCCATCGACCGGGACCAGGTGGGCTCGATGGAGAAGAAGAAGCGGGAGGGGTATTTCTAATTCGCCTCAGGCGAATTAGGAAGCTGGAAGCCGGGAGAGAACCAGCTGTAAGCCATAAGCTTTAAGCTGTAAGAAAAATCAAGAGCCAAAACCTTTTGATTCTGCAGGTAAAAGCGCTTTTCGTTAGCTTACGGCTGGGAGCGGAATCATGAATTTTGAGAGATTGCAGGTTTGGAAACGCTCGGCACGCTTGTCAGCTGAGCTCTATAAGACCTTTTCATCCTTGCGTGATTTTGGCTTTCGAGACCAGGTCACACGTTCAGGACTTTCCATTCCTAGCAACATTGCCGAGGGCATGAGCCGGTATACCAGCAAGGACAAACGCCACTTCCTGGTCGTTGCCAGAGGCTCTTGTGCCGAGTTGCGTACTCAGGTCTATATCGGCATGGAAATCGGCTATATCGAACATCAGCAAGGCCAGCGATGGTTACAGGAAACCCGAGAGATATCTTCGATGCTCAATGGGTTGATAGTCACTCTGGATAACGAATGAATCTAGAGCTGGAAGCGGCGGGCTGTGGGGGAACTTACAGCTTACAGCTTACAGCTTACAGCTAGCGGGGTTTGCCCAATGTCACACACATCGAATCTGATCGCCGATAACATCAGCGAGTACCTGAAGGAACACGAGCAGAAAGACCTGCTGCGCTTCATCACCTGCGGCAGCGTCGACGATGGCAAGTCGACCCTGATCGGGCGGCTGCTGCACGACTCCAAGATGATCTACGAAGACCAGCTGGCGGCGATCACCCAGGCGTCGAAGACCAGCGGGACGACCGGCGACAAGGTCGATCTGGCACTGCTGGTGGATGGCCTGCAGTCGGAGCGGGAGCAGGGCATCACCATCGATGTCGCCTACCGTTTCTTCTCTACCGACAAGCGCAAGTTCATCATCGCCGATACCCCGGGCCACGAGCAGTACACCCGCAACATGGCCACCGGGGCCTCCACCGCGAGCCTGGCGATCATCCTGATCGATGCGCGTTATGGCATACAGACCCAGACCCGGCGCCACAGCTATATCTGTTCGCTGCTGGGCATCCGCCATCTGATCGTCGCCATCAACAAGATGGACCTGGTCGACTACTCCCAGACGCGCTACGACGAGATCGTCGCCGACTATCAGCGGTTCTCGACCAATCTCAACGATGCCAACCTGCACTTCGTGCCCATCTCGGCGCTGGAGGGCGACAACGTTGTCAACCCCAGCGAGAACATGAGCTGGTATGCGAAGAGCGGCGGCGAAGCGCTGCTGCCGCTGCTGGAGCGTGTCGACGTCAAGCACGACAGCAACCTCGAGGATCTGCGCTTCCCGGTGCAGTACGTCAACCGGCCCAACCTCAACTTCCGTGGCTACTGCGGCACGCTGGCCGCCGGCATTCTCCGCCCGGGCGATGTCATTCGCGTGCTCGGCTCCGGCAAGAGTTCCAGCGTGGAGAGCCTGATCACCTACGATGGCGAACTGGAAGCCGCTTATCCCGGCCAGGCGATCACCGTCACCCTGAAAGACGAGATCGATATCTCCCGTGGCGACATGCTGGTGACAGCGGATAGCAAGCTGGAGCCGACTACGGCGTTCACGGCGGACATCGTCTGGATGCACGATACGCCGCTGGAAGTCGGGCGCGAGTACGAGCTCAAGGCGGGCACCAGCGTCGTCAGCGGTCGCGTGGCACGGATCATCCACCAGACCGACGTCAATACGCTGGAACGGCATCAGGCCGAGAATCTTCCGCTCAACGGTATTGCGCGCTGCCAGATCGAGGTCAAGCAGCCGCTGGCGCTGGACCCCTACGTGCGCTCGCCGCACTCCGGCAACTTCATCATCATCGACCGCATGACCAACGTGACGGTCGGTGCCGGCATGGTGGTCGACACGCTAAGCGCCAGCAACATCGTCTGGCACGACATGGCGGTGACCAAGCAGCGCCGGGCCGAGCGCAACCACCAGAAGCCGTGCATCATCTGGTTCACCGGGCTCTCCGGCGCGGGGAAATCGACTTCCGCCAACGCGCTCGAGCGCCAACTGTTCGGCATGGGCTACAGCACCTATCTGCTGGATGGCGACAATGTTCGCCATGGGCTGTGCGGCGACCTGGGCTTCAGTGACGATCACCGTCAGGAGAACATTCGCCGCGTGGGCGAGGTGGCCAAGCTGATGGTCGATGCCGGCATGATCTCTCTGGTCTCGTTCATCTCGCCGTTCCAGCGCGACCGTGACCTGGTACGCGATATGGTCGACAGCGACGAGTTCATCGAAGTCTTCGTCAATACCTCGTTGGATGTGTGCGAGGGGCGTGATCCCAAGGGGCTCTATCGAAAAGCGCGAGCCGGCGAGATCGACGACTTCACTGGTATCAGCTCTCCCTACGAAGCGCCAGAGAACCCGGACATCGTCATCGATGCGGGCGAGCTCTCCATCGAAGAAGTGGCGAAAACGCTGATCAGCAATCTCAAGCGGCTGAACGTCATCGGCTAGTGCCGCGTCTCGAGCGTCATCTTGCATTCGGTAATAGGCCCCTCCGACACGTTGGGAGCGGGCCTTACCCGTTGATGTGCAAGCCTTTTGCCATGGATGGCTGAAGGAACTCATGTTTAAATAGTTACGTAACGTAACGTCCGCAATACCTCCACGCCTAGAGATGCACCGTTTTCGTTGTAGGCAAGCCCTTGCTGGCACCATACAATCGTGGGGTTATTAGGCTATGGATTCGGCCTGACTTCAGTTCGCTTCACGAGCGCATCAGGGATGGTGCTGCAGGTAAGTTTCCTGAGACCACACTGAGCGCCGGCGTGTCTTGCGACAGCAGGCCAATCCACCGGAAGCGACCGCCGAGGGGGGCGGCTGCTTTACCGGTTTTCAGTGTTTTCGTCCATCAGGTTAAACAGACAACATGCCAAACGTTTTCAACGGGGTTTCCGCCGGCTGCAGCCGCTTCGGAAGGTGGTTAGCGGTGGGGGCTCTGGCCGTGACCTTCGCGGGCTGCGCATCGCAGGGCCATTACGGTGGCAACAATGTCGGCACCATGCAGGGCGCCGCAGCCCTGGGCCCCGAAATCTCCAGTTTTCTCGACAACGCCACGCCAGGCAGTATCTCCGCCTTTCCCAAGAGCCCGTGGGGCTCCAATGTCTCCGTTATCGTCCAGGAGCGCTACTTCGCGGCCAGCGGCCGACTCTGCGCGCATCTGGACGTTGCCAGGCAGGGCGCGCCCCAGACTGCCCAGCGCGCGCAAGTGGCGTGTCTCGTGAAGGACAACGGCTGGTACGCCCAGCGTCTGGTCACGCAGGTGTTGGCAGGCTCCAGCACTCGGTAACAAAAATCCCCTGCTTTGGTGCCTGCCTCCGCGTGTATCGTTTTTCGATCAGTCAGGTTGTTTGTCGGACCGCCTGATCGTGCATCGAACCGTTTGAAAGCAGGCCTCGAGCCGTGTGAACACAACAGGAAGTCTTGCATGAAACATGCAGCATCGTTTTTCCGGGCCGGGTGCCTGGTGGCGGTAGCGTGCCTGAACGTCGGTCTGGCGCACGCGCAATCCTTCGGGTCCGGCAGTATCGTGCCGCAGGATCAGCAGGCCCAGTCGATGACCTCCCAGGCCCCCGGGGCCAACGGTCAGCAGCAACCAGTCGACGATCAACCCCGCGCCAACTGGAGTAGCTCCAACTACGGCCCCGTCGATCCGAGCCAGCAGGAGAAGGTCGATCCGAACACGCTACCTCCGTTCGGCGCCAACCTGTTTACCGGCGGATTCCGGGGTGTGATGGCGGATGGCCTGAACCCCGGTTACACCATCAAGCCGGGTGACCAGATCAACCTGCGCGTCTGGGGCGGCACCGAGATGCAGAGCGTGCTGACGGTGGACTCCCAGGGCAACATCTTCCTGCCGGGGATCGGGCCGCTCAACGTCCAGGGCACCTCCAACAGCGAACTCAACTCCCGCGTCACCGCGGCGATCAAGTCGGTCTACCCGGAAAACGTCGAGGTCTATACCAACCTGCAGGGCGTTCAGCCGGTAGGGGTGTTCGTGACCGGCTATGTCAAGAATCCCGGCCGATACTCCGGTACGCCCAGCGATTCGATGCTCTACTTTCTCGACCAGGCCGGTGGTATCGACCAGGCTTTGGGCAGCTATCGCCAGATCGCGATCAAGCGCGGTGGCCGTACCGTCGACACCATCGATCTCTACGACTTCCTGATCAACGGCAACATGCCGCAGACCCAGTTTCGCGATGGCGACACCATCGTGGTCGAAGCGCGCGGCCCGGCCGTGGCGGTGGTGGGCGACGTCGAACGGCCGTTCCGCTACGAGCTGGCAGGGGAGGCCCTGACTGGTGGCGACGTGATCAACCTGGCGCGCCTGCGTTCAGGTGTGACCCACGTGTTGCTGCGCGGTGACCGCCCGGATGGCCCCCTGGCGCGCTACCTGACGCTCAACGAGTTCCGCACCGCCAACGTACGGCGTGGTGACGAGGTCGTTTTCAGCGCCGACCAGCGCAGCGAGAGCATCGTGGTGCAGGTCGAAGGGAGCTATTACGGCCCTTCACGCTACGTGCTGCCGCGTGACGCCCACCTGGGCGAATTCCTCAACGCGATCAGCGTGCCCAAGAGCATGACCAGCTATCGGGATGTCTCTATCCGCCGCGAGAGTGTCGCCGAGCAACAGACGGAATCTCTCAACGAGAGCCTGGACCGGCTGGAGCAGACCTATCTTGGTTATCCGGCGCGGACTACCGGCGAAGGCGAGATCCAGGTTCGCCAGGCTGAGCTGATCGAACGCTTCGTGCAGAAGGCACGCCAGACCAAACCCACCGGTCGGTTGGTCGTTGCCCGTGGCGACAGCATCGCCGATATCCGTCTGCAGGATGGCGACGTGGTCACCATCCCGGAAAGCTCGGATTCCGTGCTGCTGAGTGGCGAAGTGACGATTCCCCAAGCCATGGTCTATACGCCGGGCATGAGTGCTGAGGACTACATCCGCCAGGCCGGCGGCTTTACGCCGCGCGCGGATGACGACCAGGTGCTAGTGGTGCATCGCAACGGTGCGGTCATTCGTGCCGGCGATACCGACGTTCGCGCCGGTGACGAGATTATGGTGCTGCCGGCTGCGCCGACCAGCAACATCGAGCTCGCGACCAGCATCACGCAGATCCTCTATCAAGTGGCCGTGGCGACCAAGGTTGCACTGGATCTTTAAACGCCTCCATGGAGCCGCATGAGTCGAAGGCGACTCATGCGGTTTTGCGATTTTCCCGAGCGCACTGCGCTATCAGCGGTAACGCTTATGTCTCAATCAAAGTCTCTACTGACTGATCTCCGTGAATCCTGGGGTGTCACCTGGAATGTGTGGCATGCCATGTTTATGCGCGAGATGACCGCAAGGACCATGGCGGATCGTATGTCTTGGTTCTGGATGATATTCGAGCCAATGGCCGTTGTCGGTATCATGGTAGCAATACGGGGGCTAATTTCAGGCGGTCGTCATGTCGCCGGCGCCGATTTTATTCCTTGGGTTCTTGTTGGAATGATGGGTTTTACTCTTTTCAGAGAAAACTTGATGCGGCTATTGGGCGCAGTTGATGCTAATTCAGGACTATTTACTTATAGACAAGTAAAACCCGTGGATACTGTTATAGTACGGGGGTTTTTAGAGTTTGTACTGAAGTCTTTCGTGTTCATGCTTTTTATTGGGCTGGGAGGTTTGATGAAATTTGATCTAATGCCCTCTTATCCATTAGAAGCATTTTTTGATTGGCTTTCATTATGGGTGTTGGGGTTAGGAGCTGGAGTGCTGTTTTCGGCAGCAGCGTCATTGGTGTCTGAAATTGGCAATGTCGTTAAGTTGCTAAGTTTGCCATTGTTGATACTGTCCGGGGTTTTGTTTCCTTTGAATTATATCCCACATCAATATCAACAATACGTCCTTTTCAACCCGATAGTACATGGGCTTGAAAGCTTGAGGCTAAACTTTTTTGCCGGCTACCATAGCCTTGACGGTATTAGTTTAATATATTTATGGTTTTGGGCGTTGACCATGATGACATTGGGTTTGATGCTTCACCTTCGCTTCCAAGATCGACTCAAAGCTCGATAAACCGGATGAGCGCTTAGCGCCTGTTAGTGTTGTCTATGATCGAAATTAGTAACCTATATAAGCGATATCATAACCATCACGGTAGTGATTGGGTGTTGAAAGATATTAATTTGTCAATACCCAGAAATGTTAGCGTCGGGCTTGTTGGACGTAACGGAGCTGGTAAATCGACGTTGCTCCGGTTAATCGGAGGAATGGATTCGCCTGATAAAGGAAGTATCCGCCGACTCTGCAAGGTTTCCTGGCCCATAGGCCTTGGTGGCGGATTCCAAGGTTCGATGACAGGGCGCCAGAATGTCAAGTTTGTGGCTCGCATACATAATCATGGCAAAGATGCATTTAAAATAATAAAGCAAGTCGAGGAGTTCGCTGAAATTGGCGAAGCATTTGACGAACCCGTAAAAACCTATTCGTCGGGCATGCGCGCACGCCTGCAGTTTGGTTTGTCACTGGCATTTGATTTTGACGTGTATCTTTCCGATGAAGCAACAGCGGTCGGCGATAGAGCATTTAAGGCCAAAGCTAAGAAAGCTTTTGCAGATAGAGTTTCCAAGGCCAGCTTGATCATGGTTTCTCATGGTGAGGGCATTCTAAAAGAAATGTGCCAAGCAGGTATTTTCTTGGACAAAGGAGAGGCCGTTTGGTACGACGATATCAAAGACGCGATAAAAGCTTACCACGAAGCATACAACATCAAGTCAGACAAACCCAAAACGGCAAAAAAAACCACTATTAAAACGTCTGAAAAAAAATCATTAGAGTTGTATAAAAGCGAAGCAAAACTTCTTCGTGACAGGATAAAAAAACTGGAAAATTCTAATATTGGCACGGGAAATGAGTTAAGCACAGAAAAGCCGGAACTTAAAAAGTTAAAAGCTGAGTTGGCTGTCCATCAGGATTTTATCTCAAAGCTTGAGAAGCTGGAAAACGAGGATAGTATCTCTAAGCAAAATGCATCCATCTAGCCGGTAAGATATTCGCTTAAAATCTTTGTTTGGAATACCTATGATAAACTTCATCAAAAGATATCCTCACTGGGTTATCTGCTTTACACTAATTTTCGTAGTCGCCTTTTATTGGTCATTTTGGGCTAGTGATCGATACGTGTCTCATGCAAATGTCGTGTTAGAGAGCCCTCAAATATCCACACCCGAGATAAACTTCAGTGCGCTACTTTCTGGAAGCGGATCCGCAAATACAGCAGATATGCTACTGCTCCGTGATTATCTGCTTTCAATGGATATGCTTCAGCTCTTGGTAGAAGAAGCTGATTTTCGAAAACATTATTCACAACATGGAGATTTTTTTAGCCGCCTTGGTAATCAGGATGTTCCTCTAGAGGAACTCCATGATTATTATTTAAAACGCGTATCTGCTGAGCTGGATGACTACGCAGGTGTGCTAAGGATTAATGTAGAGGCATTTACGCCTGAAGAAGCGCGGAAGATTTCACAATTACTACTTAGTATGGGTGAACGCCATATGAATGAGATGGGGCGGCGTTTAGCAGAAGAACAGGTCAGATTTTTAGAGACTCAAGTTGATGCTCTTAAAAAAGATTTTAACAACACAAGACAAGCGTTGCTGGATTATCAGAATGAAAATGGGTTAGTTTCGCCTACAAATACGGTGGAGAATATTAACACAGTTGTAGCAACTCTGGAAGGTCAATTAGCGGTAGCGAGAGCACGAAAGACGGCTCTTTCTAGCTATCAAAGCTCCCGTTCAACAGAAATGATGCGCGTCAATAGTGAGATAAATGCTCTTAATCAGCAGATTGAAAAAGAGCGTAATCGTGTTGCAAGGCAGGCCGGCAATGCGCTGAACTCTATTTCGTCTGAGTACCAGACGCTCCAACTTCAGGCGCAGTTTGCCCAAGATAGCTACTCTGGAGCGCTTTCAGCTCTGCAGAATACTCGTATCGAAGCTGCTCGGAAACTGAAACAAGTATCTATTTTACAATCACCTACTTTGCCGCAATATCCTGAAAAGCCTCAGCGGCTATACAATATAGCTGTGTTTTCTGTTATCGCACTATTTGTTACTCTGATATTTAATATGCTTGTTTTAATTATACGCGATCATCGTGATTGAGGTGTTTTGATGGTTATGAATGGGTTTAATAAAAGGCCCACCGAATATGATGAGGCTATTGAGGCGGAGCTTTACTATACGGCAAAAAGCATGTCGAAAAAGGGTTCGTCACTTTTTAATAGAATTAAGCATGACATTATGTTGTATGGGCGGCGCGCTACGTGCCGCTTAGATAGATTGGGTTATCAATATCTATCAAAAGATAGTAAGGTGAACATAATATATCTTGTGGCGGAAAGCTTCCCTGAACAGGCGTTAGATATTCTTTCAAGGTATGAAAAGACAATAGGTAAAAGCCGCTCTAGGATCGCAAAAATCGCAATTGAAAATCATACAGGTAAAAAATGTGCATTTAACCTTGAGGAAGTATGTAAGAAAAACAACACAATAGAAGATCGCGCTAGTTTGAGTTTGGTCAAAGAGAATCAGGTTGATGTCAATGATTTTGACGAAAAATTTTTAAATTTGGTTAAAATAACTAATCTGGAAATAAAGAAACAAGCTAGCGAATATAAAATGGAGGGGCTAGAAGATTTGCTTGTGTCAATAATAGTGCCCGCAAGAAATGTCGGAAAATATATTGATAGATGCTTGCAGTCTCTTTTAAATCAAGTCCACAAGAACATCGAAATAATAGTTGTTGACGATTTTAGCGAAGATGACACCCTAAAAAAAATAAAAAGTTACGCAGATCGCAGGATTCGCGTAATTACTCATGATTGTCAATCTGGTCCATACATAGCAAGAAATAATGCTTTGTCCGTCGCCAAAGGCACATTTTTTACATTTCTAGATGGTGATGACTACGCTCATCCAGAAAGAATCAGGTTGCATCTTTTAAAGCACTGCTCTGGAGATGAAAAGCTAATCTGTACGATGTCGCAATGGTTTAGAATTAATGAGGGTGGACACGTTTCCGACAGGAAAGTTTGGCCTTTAGTTCGGCTGAATATAGGTTCAATGTTTGCGTTGCGTGAAGAAGTGATTTCAAAAATTGGTTTTTTTCACGAGATTATGCATGGCGCAGATAATGAGTATTTCCATAGAATAAAAACGGCTTTTGGAAAGGAGTCGATAGATAAAATAAGGCTGCCTCTGACATATGCTACGCGTAGAAATGACTCTCTAACCGCATCTCGCGAGTTTGGTTATTCTGGAAGGTTTGATAACCCTGATAGACGCATTTACTGGGAGTCTTGGTACTCATGGCATCGGCGACATCGTGATACGCCTGATATGCTGAAGTACGAAAAAGGAATGAACGTACCGTTTTATATCCCAAATGGTATGAAAGTGAACAAACAGAGCGGTATTGCTTAAATGGCGGAGATCGCAGTTATTATAAGGCTCCTAAATAATCGGAGCGGTGGTGCTGAAAGGCTATATTGTGAGTTGGCCAATAAGTTGGCACAGCATGGACATCAAGTTTCTTGCCTTATATACGAGTCCAATTATAAACAAGCCTTTTATCGCATGGATTCAAAAGTACATGTCGTAAACTTATTTGTTCCATTTAAAAATAGATCGCTTTTAACTAAGCTTTCACAAAAGCTTGTTCCTGCTAGCTATAAAAAAAAGAATTTTTTGTTTTCGCCTTTAGATTTTATAGGGGCTGAGTTGGATTTTATTCTACAACTAAAACGTTTCTTTAAAGGGAGAAAGCCCGATATAGCTATCTCGTTCTTACCTTCCGCCAACACTCCAGTACTAGTAGCGACCAGAGGTACTGACGTCCGGACTATTTGTACCAATCATAATGTGCCGCAACAAGACTATGGCAACCCGGAGCGTTGGAGTCAAAACCCATTAGATCGATACCTTAGAAGGGTGTTAATAAAGAAAGCCGATATTATACACGTGCTTTTCGACGAATTTGGAAATTGGTTCGGAGACTCTGTTAAGCACAAAGTTAGAACGATAGAGAATTATGTTCCAGACGACTTTTTCTTAAAAGATGAAGTAAAGCAGAAATCTAACTTAATTGTAGGTATTGGGCGGCTCGCTCCGGTAAAAAATTATGGGGTATTGATTCATGCTTGGGCAAAAATACATAAGAAGCATCCTAGTTGGAGCGTAGAAATATATGGTACAGGTCCACTTCGTAAGCAACTTGAATCTGAAATAAAGGAATTAGGATTGAGTAAATCCTTTATTTTAAAGGGGCATGTAGAAGATGTGAAAAGCGTTTACGATGAAGCTAAAATATTTTGCCATCCAGCAAAATATGAAGGTTTTGGTCTCTCTGTAGCTGAAAGCCTTGCACGGGGAGTGCCTGTTGTTGCGTTTCAAGATTGTGATGGTGTCAACCAGTATGTAAAAGATGGATTCAATGGCTTGATGCTCTCTAGGCAAAGTGGTGAAGAAGAGGTTGAAAACCTAGCTGAAGGCCTTTCTACCTTGATTGAAGATGACGAGATGAGAGAGACTCTAGCAAATAAGGCTTCAGATTCAGTTAAAGAATTCAGTGAGACCTTATACTACCAAAAATGGGAACGGCTAATTGCCGAACTTGATCAACTTCAAAAGGTGTAGGTACAGTGAGTTTGCTAGATATATTAATCCCACACTACGAGGATGTGGAAGGCTTAAGTCTGTCGCTCGCCAGTATTGAGTCTCAAACTTGGCGTGGTAACCCGAGGATTGTCATATGCGATGATGGATCTTCTCATCAGACCTTAGACATGCTTGAAACCATTATTGGCAATCATCAGAATATTGTTCTGATCAAAAATGAAAACAATATTGGTAGAGCGAGAACTCGTAATGTTTTACTTGATGCTATCGAGTCGTCCTACACTGCTTGGCTCGATGCTGGCGATGAATGGTATCCGCAAAAAATAAAGATGCAATTTGATTCCCTATATCGGGCTATATATAGGCAAAACGGGAGTCCTGTCTGGAGCACTTGTAACTACGATTGGCAATGGAACTTTGGGCGTAAGAGAAAAAGGCAACAAGAAATCAATGATGATCAAATGAAAAATCTTTTGGTAGGACAGAAATTAAGATCTTATCTTTGGACGATTCTCGCCGAAAGCCACACGTTTAAAGATGTGGGATATTTTGACGAAAAACTTCCTAGGCTTCAGGATTTAGACTATTTCATTCGATTTGTTTCTAATGGTGGGCTTCTAATAAAGCCTCGGACTGAGCTTCCTTTATGTGTTTACCACAAATCTGATATAGGAAGAGATGCTAAAGAAATACATGGCTGTTATAATTACATATATAGAAAACACTCTCATGTTTATGGCACCTTCAGTAGTAAATTTAGGAAAAATAGAAAATATGATATTGAGATACACTCCGCTAGGTTTGCTCAGAATAACAACGATCCAGCAACAACATGTAGGATGTTAGTTAAGGCGGCATGTGTGAATCCAAGTAGATTTATTTATTCCGTTGTTAAAAACAAAGGAGTAAAGTTGTGAGTATTAACGTGGTTTTTTATGACCAATATACCGTTGGAAGTGAGTGCAGTTCAGGCTATTCTATTGCCAATTTTTTAAGCAACGAAACTGGGATATCGTATCAGCATGCTGATTTAAAGTGGCTTCATCCTAGGAATAAGAATTACGATCATGATTTTTTAATGCATTCATTCTTAAATGAGGAAAATAAACAGAAGGCACTTGCAAAGTTTGTTGTAGAACAATATGTCGACGGAGAAGCTGTTTTTTTTTGGGTTCCAAGATTTCTGACGTTCTCTTTAGAACAACAAAAGGCTTTAATAGAGAGTTTAAAATCAAGCTTTGTGAATATTCGCCTTGTTGAACTCTCATTGGGGTATATGGTAAATAAGTTGTACGGCGTTAAAGTTGACGCTAGTCTTGGACATATAGCTGATGAGTCTTTTGTAGTTTCAAATAGTTCGGATATCTATAGAATAATGAACGTTAATTTCACTAGAAACTTACTGGTATCCCGCTACCGAGCATTTTGTGACAAAAAAGCTGTTAACGCAGCCGATGAAACGATAGAGAAAAAAATACTAGCGTCAAACGTCATGTTGGATATTGAAAAGAATAGTGATGCTATCAACGCAGAAGTGGATTCATTAACTAAAGCTTTTTATTATTCATTCCTGAGTAATAGTGTTGGATTAAAAGATAGTAATTTTTTAAACTCATTCAAATGACTTTTGAGAACATATAATGTCCTTTTTACTGCATGTTGGTACGCATAAAACAGGTACTACTTCCATACAAAAATTTTTCAGGAAAAACCAAGAGCTGATAGAAAATAAGGGGCTGGTCTACCCCAATTTCAACATTATAAATAAAAGCAAGCGATATGCGCATCATGAGATCGCCCATGCTTTGGCGGGCAAGAGTAAAAACTTGGTATATTCGGACGCTAGGCGTTTTGTTGAGAGATGCAAAGAAAAGTACGGCGAAAGCGCAAATGTACTTATTAGTGCAGAACCTTTTTATCGACACTATATCAGTAAATCGAGTAGTCAAAATATATGGAAAGGGAAAGAGCTCTATATAAAAAGGGTCAAAGAGCTTTTTGGAAACGACACCGAGCTTATTTTTGTTTTTAGACGACAGGACTTATTCGCGGCCTCACTATTTCAAGAAAACGTGAAAGTAAATAGATATTCAAAAAAGTTTTCAAGCTTCTTGAAAGAATATTCCTCATATTTCGATTATTATAAAAATGTTGCTCTTTGGCAACGCTATTTCGAAAAGATTCATGTTTTTGATTTTGATGATCTTGCGTCGCAGGGGCCTTTAGAATTAAACTTCGCTAGAAAGCTCGGGTACGATTTAGATTCTGAAGAAGTTGTGAGTCCAGCCAAAGAAAACGAATCATTTCATCCGGATTTAGTTGAATTCAAAAGAATCCTGAATGGTACTCCTTTATGTTTGGAAACGTTGGATCGGATAAAAGGAGATATGCTTCTTTATAATAGCGAGTTTGCAGAAAGTCATGGGAAGTCCAAGTCTTATTGGATAGAAGATGCCCAGCGCAAACTTTTTCTAAATTCATACAAAGATTCAAACCGTAAGTTATCCGAAAAATATCTGTACGGAGATACTAGAAACCTGATTGATAAACCATTAAGTGACTCTATTCCGGTATACTCGGGGCTTAATGAGTCTATATTTACCGATCTAATTAAAAAATTTTTATAGCTATTGAAAGTTTTGGTTGGCATGTGATGAATCTTGACAAAATATTTGACGTCTTTACTGATAGTGAGATTGGGCAGTCTTGTGAAGGACTTGATTTTACTCCCGATAATTATTCTGAAGTTTTTTGTCCGGAGACCCCGGGAGTGAGAATATTTGCAAAGAATAAGGAAAAGCTTCCTAAAATTACAGTTAATAATTTATATGCTCGCAGTGAAAGCGTAATTTTTGTTGGAAGAGGTTACGATAGTAGTTTGTCGATTCATTTTAATGGGGGAGGGAGCATTGCTGTTCTTGGGGACAACTCTAAATGGCATCAATTTCGCGGAAAGGTCACCTTAAACCAAGACGCTGTATTTCTAGTGGGGCGGGGAGTTTCCTCTTGGAATTTGAAGGCAAATATATCCTCCCCAGGAGTATTGATTGGAGATGATGTCATGTTTGGGCACGATGTTAATATACGTACCCACTCCGGACATTGTTTTCTAGATGTAGAAACAAATGAAATTACAACGGCCTTTTCAAGACTACTTATCGAACCTCATGTTTGGGTTGGTGAGCATGTTAAAATATTCAAAACTTCTTTTATAGGATCTTGCAGTGTCCTAGGGTATGGTTCTCTTATTGTATCAGATATTCCAAGGTTTTCTTGGGCGAGGGGCAGCCCAGCGATATACGGTTCTCTCAACTCTAAACTATGGTCTCGTAGCCCCAAGAAACGTGATTTAGATAAGGCTAGACACTTTCACAGAAAATTCTTGGATTGAGTTATTTTGATTAAATAAAGGTTTTTGAGTTTCGATTTTTCGATTGAGTCTATCGACGAAAATAATGCAACTTGACGATTTATAGAGCAGGCTCGAATTCACATGATGGCACAAACTGTCGTGTAGTTACCGCGGATAGAGCGAGCAACAAAAATCCATCAAGGCGTGGGTTAAGTGCCGTGATCATGGACCTTCAAAGGTAAACCATTTCAGGTGAAACAGCTCGCCGTCATGCCCCTTTTTGGCTGACAGGGTGGCACTGCCCATGCAGGCTCGTGACCAATCGAGGCGGTCGGCGCCATGCAGTTATTGCAAGAGAACCTGATGCAGTTGCTCCCATACACCGTCTTGCTGCCCGTCCCGCAATCGACGCCAGCAGGCCACGCCCGAACCGCATCCCATTTCCCGCGGCAGCATGCGCCTAGGGATCCCCGAGCGCGGGACGAAGATAATGCCAGTCAGGGCGGCGCGGTTGGATATCGGAGGCCTGGCGCCGCGAGAATCCACTTTGGGCTCCGGCAACAGGGGCTCAACGACGGCCCATAACTCGTAGGAAACAATCTTCGAAATCATGCCCCCAAGCTATAAATGAGGGAGCTTGTTTTCAAGGTTTTGAAACGTGCTCTAAGTTATGTAGCTCACGAAGCACGCCCAGCGTTAGCCATGTGTGGGGCAAAGACTAGGATATTGTTTTTTTGGATATGTGTTTACATGTTTATAACTAAACGGATGGTTTGGGGGGCGGACTTTTCCTAAGAACACTTGCATTGCTCAAAGCATTAGCCTGGCTTTTTGTCGGTTTTAAGCTATGATCGGTTTTATTTTTTAATCACGATGTTTAGGAGAATCTAATTTTGAAAATAGCTGTTGCAGGTACGGGGTATGTTGGGTTGTCTAATGCTATGTTATTGGCACAAAATCATCAGGTTGTTGCTGTAGATATAGTTTCTGAAAAAGTAGAGATGTTGAATCAAGGTAAATCTCCGATAGAAGATACGGAAATCTCAGCGTTTATTGCGCGTTCAGACTTGCTTTTTCATGCAACGTTGGTCGCTGAAGAGGCCTATGAAAACGCGGAGTATGTGGTTATTGCCACACCTACTGACTATGACCCTGTGACAAATTCTTTTAACACAAGAAGCGTTGAGTCAGTAATAGAACAGGTCACTTCGATCAATCCTGACGCTGTCATGATCATTAAATCAACAGTGCCTGTTGGTTATACTTTACAAGCTTCTAAGATGTTTAATACTCAAAATTTAATTTTTTCTCCAGAATTCCTTAGAGAGGGGAAAGCTTTATACGACAATCTTTATCCGTCAAGAATAGTCGTTGGTGAGCGATCTGAAAGAGCTAGCGTATTCGCGGAGTTATTAAGGCAAGGGGCTATCAAAAAAGATGTGGAGATTCTTTTAACAAATAGCACCGAAGCGGAGGCTATTAAGCTTTTTGCTAATACCTACCTTGCTATGCGAGTGGCATACTTTAATGAGCTGGACACCTATTCTGAAATGCATAATCTAGACTCTAAGCAGATTATTGAGGGTGTTGGCTTAGATCCAAGAATTGGGAGGCATTATAATAACCCAAGTTTTGGTTATGGTGGTTATTGTTTGCCAAAAGACACCAAACAACTTTTGGCGAATTACAAGGATGTCCCAAACAATTTAATTGGGGCTATTGTTGAAGCAAATAGGACTAGGAAAGATTTTATTTCTGATTCAGTGATAAGTCGAAAGCCAAAGGTGGTTGGTATTTACCGGCTGGTCATGAAGGCAGGTTCTGATAACTTTCGCGCGAGCGCTATCCAAGGGATTATGAAGCGTATTAAAGCAAAAGGCATTGAGGTCATTGTTTATGAACCAGTACTCAATGATGCTCTTTTTTATAATTCCGAAGTGATTACAGATTTAGATAGCTTTAAAGCGCGCAGCGATATTATACTAACCAACCGGATGACAGATGAGCTGTTGGACTCGTGTGGTAAGGTTTATACACGAGATTTGTTCGGCGGAGATTAATTTTTTATTATCAACGATTTTTATAGGGTGGGTTATTGATTAGGGTTTCTGAGCCATTGATTATATGTTTTATTTTTGATTAGCTTTCTAGAGGCCGTGCATATGTTGCTACGATTCGTGCTGGCAACGATCTTAGTATTTTTGCCATTGACATTTTCTAATGGAGCCGATCAGTATTTCATCCAGAGAGCTGATTCGTGTAATTCAGATATGGGTTCTGGAGGCAATCTTAAAGGCACTGCAATTCCTTTTCAAGGTAAGTGTGAGGGAGCGGGACTGAGCCCGAAACTGATCAAAAATCAAGGCATTTTATTTAGAGTGTCAACAAAAGGTTCCAGTGATCGCGATCGGTCTGAGTTGGCGGCTACTTCTAAACCGTTTTATTTGGACAGACCTTATTATGTAGGTTTCGAAATAAAAGTGCCGCGTGATAGCGATGTCTCTGATGATTTCTTTTATCTTCTTCAATTTTGGCAAGGAGGAAATAAAAACCCTCCTATCGCAGGATTGAGAATGAAAAGAGGGCAGTCTCATGTTGCTTCAATAATGGTTCGCGGGCCAAATAACCCACGAGGTAATACAATTTCTACCATAAATCTTCAGCCAAGAAAGTGGCATCATATTGTGCTTGGGATACAGGTCAACTCAGATGGCACTGGCTGGATGGAAGTATGGAAAGGCCATAAGATTTCTAGTAAATGGCAAGGAAGAATAGGGTTTTCTACAGAGCCGGGCGTGAACGATTGGTATCGGTTGAAGTTTGGAATTTATAAGAAATCTGAGCCAGGTCGTCAATTTTCTACCATATATAAGAACATAAAAATAGGCGACAGCTTTCGCTCCGTTAGTTTTTAAATGCTTCTATGAATCGTATATTTATTTTGAAGTTGAGAGTGGTTTTTATGTGGCATTTCGCATTGACTAGAATATATTGCATTACAGGTAACCTTTTTCTAAGCATCGCTTGACAATCGGTGAAGATAAGCAATTGTAAAAGCTTTCCCTATCTTCATTACTAATGTGAATTTTCTTTCCAAGGTTGATGTTTGGCTCTATATTCAGGTCGAATGTATTGAGTTCTTGGTAGTATTGCTTAAAGTTGGTGTGTTTCAAGTCTTTCCTTGCATAATTTAATTCTTTTATAGCTTCCTCGATTATTTTTTCCCTTTCTTCCAGGGATATTGTTATTAGTTTTTCGGAATTCTGGTGTTGATGTATTAATTTATTTTGTAACTCAAGAAGAGCACGATGCAGTTTCCTGTTTTCTGAAGATAGCCTGGAATAGTTTATTATCGATTGCAGTGACTTTATAAAGAACATCGATTTTAAAGTTATGGATTCATTTTGTTTTTGGGGTTCAAGGTAAGTTTTAATTGGTTTTTTTGTTATTTTTTCTAGGACTTCGATTGCAAAGCTTTTGTTGCTGTTTTTCTCCATGTAGATAGGAATCAATCTTTTTTCACCCACAAGATGAGCCCATTTTTTCAAGTCACTAATGAACGGACAAGCTACTTTCTGTTTTATATCTCCTTTTTGTTTTAGCAGCTGGTTATTCATGGAGTCGATATAAAGATCAGGTCGTCGATAAGCGTAGATTATTTTTATGTTCTTGTTAGGAAATAAGTTTATGAATTGCTTCATCAAGGTGATGTTTGCTGATGTAAGCAATTCCGTACTGATTATTACTGAGTCAGGTTTTTTCTCAAAAATTTCTTCTTCTATTAGTTTTTTGAATTGCTGATGTTTGAGGTGATGCCCGTTCTCAGCCGCTCTAGATGCGTGAAACAATGTGTGATGCGCCATTGAATATTCGTCGAGAGAGCCTAAGTTTTTTCTAAGGCCTGTATTTAAATATAAAAGTCCGTTTTCACTTAGGAGATTATTTTTATTTTTATTCATTAGTAACTGAAAACTTGTTGTGGCGGTTTTGAATGCACCTGCATGTATGTATATATCAGGCATTTAGAGTTCCTATGTGGTTTATGCTTACTATACCGTGTCATTGCGTGCAAAGCTACTCATGCGGGCTTTTGACTGGTTTCTGATTACTATAACTGTGTTTTATTTTGAAATTCGGTGTTGGGTTTTGGTTTCTTGTTTTGTATAATTTTTGATAGAGTTGCATGGCGAAGTGTGCTGCAATATGAGTCATATTTTACCTTTACGCCGGAAAAGGGGTAGAGCGAATGCCGAATACAGAGAATGATAACGTGTAATTAATGGCATGACTCTTCTAAATTGGCTAGTTTCTAGAGGTGTTCCTGTTGCTAGCCTGCCTAAGTCCGGCTCAGGTTAGATTGCGCTATAATCAAGCATGTCTTAGCGCAATCATCGTGAATGGCTGTGTAGTATGAGTAAGATAAGTCAAATTATCTTTTGAGTCCGGCTTCCGCTATTGGAGATATTTCAATGAAATCATGGACTCGATATCCCATCTGGTTTGGTGAGCTGTTCACCGGGGCCAAGTCGTTCAAGGCCAACCCGCTGCTGGGCAGCGAGCGGCTGAATCGCTACGGCCTGCATGCCGCTCGGGTCTGGTCGGCGTACTGGATGTCTCGGCTGCGCATGGCAATGCTGGCGCCGGGAGTGCCCAAGCTGGACCGGCAGCAGTTCCAGCGTTTCGGCTACGTGCTCAAGGAGAATTATCTCTCCGATCAGCAGTTCCAGGCGTTGATCCAGGAGATCGGTGCCTACGAAGGCGAGATTCGGGAGTGCTGCCAGGGCGATACCAATACCCACCGGATTCTGCTGGCGCCGGAAGTCGTCGAGCAATTACCGACGGTCAAGGCGGTGCTGGGAGATTCGGCGTTGAAGCGGCTGTTCCGCTACTGCGCCGGACATGCCCGCTTGCCGATCTGTCATATCGAGAACGTGCACAACGGTAGCCGGGATAGCGTGACCGAGCGCGACCCCCAGAAAAACCTGCACGTCGATACCTTCCAGCCCACCATGAAGTTCTGGCTCTACCTGGAGGACGTGACCGACGAGAATGGCCCGTTCGTGTTCGTGCCGGGCTCCAATCGACCGCATCGTGAGCGGCTGAAGTGGGAGTATGAGATGAGCCTGCGTGCGAAAGAGCACGCGGATCGCTACACGGCGCGGGGCTCGTTCCGGGTCAGCCAGGAAGAGGCCGAAAGGTTGGGCGAGGGCGGTCCACGGCCATTTCGGGTCAAGGCCAATACGCTGCTCATCGCCAATACCTTCGGCGTCCATGCCCGGGGCAACGCCGAGCCGGGTAGTTCACGCCTGGCGCTGTGGGGCATGAGCCGGACCAACCCCTTCCTGCCGTTGCCGGGGCTGGGATTCGACTACTTCAATCGGCTTCAGTACCGGGTGCTTCAACGCATGCGTCGGCAGGAAGATGCGAAAGCCGCGTCCAAGGGTGGGCAGTCGTCCTGGCATGTGATCGATCAGCGGCGATTGTAGTCCTCGATTCGCCACCTAGTGCAGGAATTCGGAAAGCAACCTTCGGGTTGCTTTCTGCGTTTCTGGGCGCGGGATTTCTCTGAGCTCCAGCGCCGTTGCGTGGCATCGCCGCTCATTAAAATTAGGCCGTTAGCAGCCTGATCGTATGTCAAAAAATGAGTGTTAGATAAACCATCTTGCCGTGACGGTGAGGACTACCGATGCTGGTGGGCGCTGTCTGTCGCAGGCCGAAAGATATCCGTGTCCTGCCGGACTGCCGTGGCTCTCGCGCATACGACCGCGAAGCCTAAATCGCAAGCGCCAACGATAACAAGGGGCGATAGCGCTCCAAGGGAAGAGTTCATGAAGCCTACGTTCAAGCTTTGCGCTGTCGCCAAGGATGAGGGGCCTTACCTGGCGGAATGGGTTTTCCACCATCTTCATTTCGGCTTCGACGCGATTCACGTTTATATCAATCGCACCTCTGACGCTTCGGCCGCCGTGCTGGAGCGAATCCGTGGCACCTACCCGCAGGTCAGCTACGAATTCATCGACTGGGTCGATCTCTGCGACCCGGGTGTCGGCGCCAAGCTGCAGACCATCGCCTATGCCAAGGAGCTGGATCGCTCACGCCAGGAAGGGGTCGGCTGGCTGCTGTTCCTGGATGTCGATGAGTTCTGGGTGCCCAACGATTTCGCCACTCCCGTCGATCGTTTCGTGGCCGCCATCAGCGGCGATGGCCAGCCTCAGCCTATCTGTCATCTATGGCACTGCGAACTGGGCCAGCGCGCCCCGTTCACGCCGCTACAGCGTGGCGCGGGCTACGAGCTCTCCTCCCATTTGAAGACCCTGTTCCCCCTCGACGGCATCGATATCAGGCACGTGCGAGTCCACCACCCCATCTTCGGGGCTCAGGTGACGCCGCTGGATGCCGATGGCGCGCCCATGACCTTCGACGAGCAGCAGTCGGAGCTGGCAGCCCAGAGTGTGATGAAGCCGAAAAGCGCTTATATCATCCACCGGATGTATCGCTCCGAGGCGGAGTACCTGTCGCTGTCGTTGAGAGGCCGCCCCTCCCAGAGAAGCCTGCTGAAAATGAATCGGCCCGGCTATCGCTCTCATCGCAACGTGACCGTGCATCGTCGCTTCTTCTGGCCCGAGGATGAGTTCCGGGCCTATGACCGGGATCGAGAACGCTTTCTGTCGGAGCTCGATATCGAAACCCTCATCGCAGCCGACAAGCTGGCCATTCTGGAGCGGGCCGAACGGGCGACGGTATTGATCAAGGAGAAGCTCGATACCCCGGAGCGGGACAGGGCGGTGGCGTTCCTGAAGGGGACTCGGCATGAAGTGGTCGTGGTCCCGGAGGAGGATAGCGCGGCGAGCGGGCCCTCGCCTGCGAGCGTGGCACCCCGGGATCATGCAGTGCCCGGTCGCGAGGCCCCGAGATCGCGATCCTGGCTGTCGATTCTGGCTGGGTGGTTCGGGCTGTCGCGGCAACATCGAATGCCCTGAGTCACGTCGGCTCGGTGGCGGGTCGCACACCCTTTTGCCGACAGGCGGGGTGGCTGAGTCGGTTTTTGTCGCCGACATTGAGGGGATCGAGCCATGGTGCGGTAAGATGACGCTTTTGCGTCGCGTCGATGACAATGGCGGCTCTGGCCTCCACCTGGGCGCGCGTTCCGTGGTGAGATTCGTGATGAAAAAGCTACTCGTGACGGGCGGTTGTGGTTACATCGGTTCGCATATGGTCGCCAGCCTGCAGCGTGCCGGGCACGATGTCGTGGTGCTGGACGATCTTTCCAGCGGCTGGCGGGAGAGCAGTGGCGGGGCGACGACCTGCATCGGCGATGTCGGCGACCGGGCGCTGCTGGATGAGCTGTTTCGCCAGCACGCCTTCGACGGCGTGCTCCATTTCGCCTCGCTGATCGAGGTCGGCGAGTCGGTCGACAATCCGGCGATCTACTATCGCACCAATGTCGCCAAGACCTTGACCCTGCTCGAGGCGATGATCGAGCACGGTGTCGGAGTATTGGTGTTTTCGTCGACGGCGGCGGTCTTCGGCGAGCCATGCCGGCCGCTGATCGACGAGTCCCATCCCACCCAGCCGCTCAACCCCTATGGCGCCAGCAAGTTGATGATCGAACGTGTGCTGGCGGATTTCGAGCTGGCGCACGGCCTGCGCTCGGTATCGCTGCGCTACTTCAACGCGGCGGGCGCGAGCCCTGATGGCACGATCGGCGAGCGCCACGACCCCGAGACCCACCTGGTGCCGTTGGCGCTGCAGACGGCGATGGGCGTGCGGCCGGCGCTGAAGGTGTTTGGCCGCGACTACCCGACCGGCGATGGCACCTGTATCCGCGACTATGTTCATGTCTGCGACCTCGCCGACGCCCACTTGCTGGCGCTGGAGTACCTGTTCGAGGGCCAGCCGACGGCGCGATTCAACCTGGGGAGCGGCAGCGGGTTCAGCGTCCAGGAAGTTCTCGATAGTGTCGAGCGGGTGACCGGCCGCCGCGTGCCGTTCACCGATGCGCCGCGCCGGGCGGGCGACCCGGCAAGACTGGTGGCCGATGCCGGCGCGGCGAAGGCGACATTGGGATGGCGCCCCCGCTACGCGGATCTCGATACGATCGTCCAGCACGCCTGGGCCTGGGAGCAGAAACGCGCCTTGCTGTGAGCGTCACGCCCCCACGGCTCAAAGCCGATAGGCCAGGGTCGCCTGGATCTTGCGGTACTCGGTGTCGCTGTCGCCGACCACGGTCAGCCCCGAGATGTCGAAGTCCAGGTTGTGGCCCAACGAATGAGAGGCGCCGACGCGCAGTTCATTGCGGTTCTTGTCGTCGCCCTCGATCAGGTTGACCTGGCTGTCCACCGCGGCGGTGATGTTGTGGTAGCGGATCGCGCTGGCGTAAAGCTGGCCGGCAGGCAGCTCGTAGCTGAACTTCAGGCCGCCGAAGACCTCGCCCAGCTCGATACCGTAGTTGCTTTCGGTGCCCAGGTAGGCGCCGCGCAGCTTGTCGTTGAGATAGGCGCCGCCGGCGGTGATGCCGAGATGCGCCCGCTGCCATGGCGGCAGGAAGTAGGTCGTCGAACCCCGCGCGCCCCAGCGCTCGCCATCCAGCTCGAGATCCCCCGCCAGATAGCGGTTGCGACTGCTGCCATCGAGATCCTGATAAAGCCCTATCGCATCCAGCGTCAGGCTGCCCCAGTCGCGGCTGTCGAATGAGACGGCGGCGTAGGGCGCGATGACGTTCCCGCCCAGATCCACCTTGGCAGCGTTGCCGTGGGTGGTGATATCGATCTCGCTGTGCCCAGCCGCCAGGCCGATCAAGCCCCTGCCATAGGCGTGGCGGAAACGCTTGTCGACGCCGACGAAAGCGGCCTTGCCGTGGCCATCGTAGCCGGTGGTGTCGGCATGGCCGGCCAGGTCGCTGGCTTCGGATGCGACCCATAGACTGACGCCGTTGGCTTCCGCGCCGTGGCCATCGACGGCAACGCGACTCGGGTTCGCGAATCCGGGCTGCATCGCGGCATCGATCTGGCTGGCGATCAGGCCGAAATTCTGCGCCATGGCCTGTTTCTGGGCGCCGCGCAGGGCCATGTCGGTATCGAGCATGCCCACTTGGGAAGCGATCTTGAGCAGTGCCGAACTGGACAGGCTGTTGAAGGAGGCGCCGTCCACCAGCACGTTGCCTTTCGCGTCGGTCAGCGTGATCGGGGTGGAGCCCTTGAAGTTGGAAAGCGTGGTCCCTTCCGGCAGTGTCAGCGTGATCGGCTGGCCGTTGAGCGTGGCATCGAAGGTGTTGCCGTCGTCGGCGTCATCCAGCGCGCCTTGCCAGCTCAGGGTGACTGGCCGGGTCTCGACCACGCTGGAGATGGAGAAGGTGGTTGGCTCGCCGCTGTCGTCGTAGGCGTCCTCGAGACTGGTCGACGCCGTCGAGAAGTTCACCGGGTTACCGTCGACGACGAAGGTGGCGTCGTCGGTGCCGACCAGCTTCGAGAGCGGAGTGGTGCCGTCCGGCGAGGTCACGGTGACTTCCCGGCCGTCGCTCAATGTCAGCGTCGCTTGGGTATTGGAGGCCGCTGCGCCCCCGGTCTCGATGTCCGGCAGGGCCTGTCCTATCTGGATCAGGTCGGCGAAATCGAAGCCATCGGCCTGGGCGGTTTGGCAGATCAGGCCGATGGCGCTACCCAGCAGCCATCCTTTGGCATTGTTCATGGTTTTCCTTGTCGTCCGCGGGCGTTAGCGATTCTAGTGTCACGAGATTTCAGCTTAAGGAACGAGGCGCCAAAGACAAGTTTTTGCTGATATAGGATGAGCAACTGGTAAGGGGTTATAGGCAACCATCTGGTTGCCTTTCTCTTTTTATAAGCTCGAAAGAGGCATTAATCCTGCGGCCAGAGCCGGATCAGGACCTTGCCCGAGGCCTGGGCGTCCTTGGCGATGGTGAAAGCCTCGACGGCGTCGTCGGCTTGCATCTCGTGGGTGATGACCTGGTCGAAACGCGCGTCGCTGGCGAGCAGGGCGATGGCGTCGTCGACCTCGTCGTTGAACCGGAAGCAGCCCCGCAGCTGAATCTCCTTCGAGATCAGCAGCGCCAGCTCCAGCGGTTGCGGGCCGGCGCCCATCATCCCGATCTGCGCGATCACCCCGGCGCGGCGTACCGCCCGGATGGCGGTGTCGATCGAGGCCGGCGCGCCGGAGCACTCCAGCGCCACATCGAAAGACTCAGGCTCCGGCGTCTGCTCGCCGGCCCGCAGCGTGTGATGCACTCCCAGCGCTCGCGCCCGCTCCAGCGGCCCCTCATGGAGGTCGGTCGCGGTCACCTCGCGTGCCCCCTTGGCCAGCGCCGCGGCCGCGACCAGCAGCCCGATCGGCCCGGCGCCGCAGACCAGCACGCGCTTGCCCTCGACCCCACCGGCCACGTTGATGCCGTGCAGGGCCACCGCCAGCGGTTCGGCCAGCGCGGCACGCCTGAGCGGCAGGCCCGCCGGCAGTAGCCGGATCATCTCCCGTTTCATCACCAGGTATTCGCTCATGCCGCCCTGGGTGTGCGGGGTGGTGGAGGCGGAACCCAGGTAGCCGCCGTTCGGCCACAGGTGCGGTTGCCCCTCGAGCCCCGGCCGGCACTCGCCGAAGGTGGCGGGATGGAAGGTGACCGGCGTACCCGGCGCCAGCTCCCCCGAGGGATCGAGATCGACGGTGCCCGACAGTTCATGGCCGGGGATCAGCGGTTCGCGCACCACGAACGCCCCGTTGGCGCCTTCATGGTAGTAGTGCAGGTCCGAACCGCAGATCCCGCCCCAGGCGATGCGCACGCGCACCTCATCTTGGCGTGGCTGGGGCGTTTCCCACTCCTGACTGCGCAGGTCCTGCTTCCCATGGATGACCAGGGCTTTCATGACGCTACCTCCATCGATGCTTCAGACCAATGTACCAGTTGCCCGGCGTCTACTCGCGACCAAAGACGTGCTTACGATCCCAGAATACCACTGTACATTCTGCTGAACGACGTTCAGCTCATTGGACGATAGTGGGGCTCTGGAGAGGCGGACGGTTCATGAACGAGGGCAAGCTGCGGGTAGCGGTCGCGACACCGCTGAGCGAGGAACTGTGCGAATGGATCGAGGCCCGCGAGCCTCGCCTCGCGCTCATGCGGGATCAGTCGCTACTGCCGCCCATGCGCCATCCGGCGGACTTTGGCGGCGATCCTGCTTTCCGGCGTACCCCGGAGCAGGAAGCCCGCTTCGACGCGCTGCTCGCGGATGCCGAGGTGCTCTACGGCATACCCGATGTCGATCCAGCCCGGTTGGCCCGTGCCGTCGAGGCCAACCCGGCGCTGCGCTGGGTGCACGTCATGGCGGCTGGCGGTGGCGGTCAGGTGAAGGCAGCGAATCTGTCCACCGAGCAGTTGGCGCGGGTCTGCTTTACCACGTCCGCCGGGGTCCACGGCGGGCCGCTGGCGGAGTACGCCGTGTTCGGGGTGCTGGCCGGCGCCAAGCAACTGCCGCGGATTCTTGACCAGCAGCGCGCCCACCACTGGAGCGGACGCTGGATGATGGGGCAGGTCAGTGAACAGCGCGTGCTGCTGCTGGGGCTGGGCGGTATCGGTCGCGAGGTGGCACGCAAGCTGTCGCTGCTCGGCGCGCACGTGATGGGCGTCTCGCGCCACCAGCGCCCAGTAGAGCATGTCGACGAGATCATCTCCCCCGACCGGCTGCATGAGGCGGCGGCCCGTGCCGATGCGGTGGTGAGTTCGCTGCCCGGCACGGCCGCCACCCTGGGCATGGTGGACGATGCCTTGCTGGCGGCGATGAAGCCCGGCGTGACCCTCGTCAACGTCGGACGCGGCACGGTGATCGACGAACCGGCGCTGATCCGCGCGCTGGAGCGCGGCCAGGTGGGGCTGGCGGTGCTCGACGTCACCGCCGTGGAGCCGCTGGCGTCCGATTCACCGCTGTGGGATCTGCCCAATGTCCTGCTGACGCCGCATACCGCGGCGCTGAGCGAGGCGGAGGACCGCCTCATCGCCGAGCTGTTCGTCGACAACGCGCGTCGCTATCTCGATGGTGAGCCGCTGGTCAACCGTGTCGATACCGTGGAGTTCTACTGATGGCGGGCGAGGGCGAGCGAACGCCGGCGGTGAGCCGGGCGATTCGGGTGCTGGCGCTGCTGGAGAAGTCCGGCGGCAACCCGCAGGGCGTCAGCGAGATGGCGCGCCAGCTCTCGGTCGCCCGTTCGTCGCTGTTCAATATCTGCCTGACGCTGGAAGCCGACGGGCTGATCGCCCGTAGCGGCAATGGCTACCGGTTGGGGCGGCGGCTGGTGGAGCTGGGCGGCGCCTATCTGCGCACCGACGACCCGGTCCAGGCGTTCTACCAGGCCTGCAACGAGACCCCGCTGCTGCATGACGAGATCTGCCAGTTGGCGGTGCTCGACGGGACCGAGGTGCTTTACCTTGCCGCCCACGCCGGGCGCATGCCGCTGCGCATGACCGCCAGTATCGGCAGTCGCTTTCCCGCCTCGATCACGGCGGTGGGCAACGCACTGCTGGCGAGGCTCGACGACGACGAGCTTCGCCGCCGCTTTCACGATCCCGCCACGCGTCCCGGCTGGACCGACCGCTCGGTGACCGATCTCGACGCCCTGGTGGAGAAGATCCGCGCGGTGCGCGGCCGTGGCTACGGTCGCGACGTGGGCGAGGTCTTCCCGGGGGTGCGCGGGCTGGCGGTGACGATCGCGCCCCAGTACAGCGGCGAACAGGCCTACGCCCTGGGGACGTCGCTGATGCAGGAGCGCTGCGACGACGACATCGAGATGCGAGCGGTGGAAGCGCTCCAGGCGATGGCGGAGCGTATTGCCAATCCCATGAACCTTGCCGCCGATGGCGGCGGTCGCGACTAGGAGAACGATGCCATGGCGACGTTCGAGGAGAGTTCCGGATCCGATGCCGATCCAGGCGCCGGCAGCCGGTGCCGGGTGGGCATGATCGGGCTTGGCAGCATGGGCATGCCGATGGCCCGCAACCTGCTGGCAGCGGGCGTTGCCGCCCAGGTCAGCGTTCACGGTCGCTCGCGGGAGCGGACCCGGCCAGCCCTGGATGCCGGCGCCGAATGGTGCGACAGCCCTCGGGAGCTGGCGGCTGCCAGCGACGTGATCATCACCGTGCTGCCCGATCTGCCGCAGCTACGGGCGTTGCTCGAAGGCGAGAAGGGCCTGCTGGCGGGGCTCTCCGGGCCGCTGCTGCTGGTGATCTGCTCGACCTCCTCGCCGGCTGGCGTCCGCGAGCTGGCCGCCGAACTCGAGTCGCGCACCGATGGCCGGGTCCGGCTGCTCGATGCGCCGCTCTCCGGCGGTGCCGATGGTGCCGAGGCGGGCACGCTCTCGGTCATGGTCGGGGGCGACGAAGCGGCCTTCGCGGTGGCCCGGCCACTACTGGCGACTTTCGGCACGCCGACGCTGTTGGGTCCGCTGGGGGCCGGGGAAGTGGCCAAGGCGTGCAACCAGATGGTGGTCGCTTCGACCATGGTGGCGCTGGCGGAGGCCACGGTGATCGCCGAGCGCGCCGGGCTCGATCTGGCCAAGCTGCTCGACTGCCTCGGGGGCGGCTATGCCGGTGGACGCTTTCTGGCGTCGCGACGCCAGCGCCTGATCGACAAGGATTACACCCCATCCGGCCTGGCTCGTTACATGATCAAGGATCTCGGCTTCGCGACCGACGAGGCGGCGCGGGGTGGGGTGGTGGCGCCTCAATTGACCACCCTGGCGGCGATCTACGAGGATCTGGGCCGGCGCGGCTTCGGCGACGAGGATATTACGGTGACACAGCGCTATATCGCCGAGCTCGATCGTCTGCCCGATGGCGGGCAGGCGCGATGACAGGCTGACCCGAGAGGGCGGGAGGCAACCATGACGGCGGTTCGGACTTTCTGGCGTGGAATCGAGTGGGCCATCGCCGCGCTGATGGCGGCAATGATGATCCTGGTGTTCGTCAACGTGGTGCTGCGCTACGGGTTCGCTTCCGGGCTGCGCCCCGGCATCGAGCTGTCGCGGCTGGGGTTCGTCTGGATCGTCATGCTGGGGGCGTCGCTCTGCCTGAAGGAGGGCGAGCACCTGGCGGTTGGCGAGCTGTTCGATCGCCTGCCGCGCCCCGTACGCCTGGTCCTTGGCCGGCTGCTGTGGCTGGTGATTCTGATCGCCTCGCTCATGCTGCTGATCGGTTGCTGGCGCCAGACGCTGGCCAACTGGCACAACATCTCGCCGCTCACCGGCCTGCCCACGGGGCTCTTTTATCTCGCTGGCGTCGTCTCCGGCGCGCTGATGAGCGTGACCGCGACGCTCGGGCTGCTGCGCCCGGGGTACTCGGAGGCGCCCGGCGTCGGGGCTAACGGTGCGATAGCGCCGGGTATCGAGGACGCGCCAAGCGCGATGTCGAGCGAAGCGTCGCCGCGCAGCCGTGACCAGGAGACCAGGCCATGACCCTTGCGCTGTTTCTGGCGGTGCTGATCGGCGCCATCCTGCTGCGCCTGCCGGTGGCCTTCGCCCTGTTGGCGGCGGCAGGGGCGCTGATGCTGCAGATGGGCATGTTCAGCGCCGACATCGTCTCCCAGTCGCTGGTCAATGGCGTCGACAATTTTGCCCTCTTGGCCATTCCATTCTTCATGGTGGCCGGCGAAGTGATGGCCGTGGGTGGTCTTTCGGATCGTATCGTGCGCCTGGCGATGGCGCTGGTGGGGCACTGGCGCGGCGGACTGGGCTACGTGGCCATCATTACCTCGCTGCTGCTGGCCGGGCTTTCCGGTTCGGCAGTGGCGGACGCAGCGGCGCTGGTCAGCATCCTCTATCCGATGATGCGCAAGAGCGGCTATCCTGCCTCCCGCTCGGTGGGGCTGCTCGCCGCCGGCGGCATCATCGCGCCGGTGATTCCGCCCTCGTTGCCGCTGATCATCCTGGGGGTGGCGGGCAACCTGTCCATCGCCAAGCTGTTCATCGGCGGGATCGTGCCGGGTCTCTTCATGGGCCTGGCGCTGATGATCACCTGGCGCTTCATGATGCGTAAATCGGACCTCGAGCCGCAGCCGAAGGCCTCCCGCAGTGAGCGGTTGAAGGCGCTGCGCGATAGTGTCTGGGCGCTGCTGCTGCCGGTGATCATCATCGTCGGGATTCGTTTCGGAGTCTTCACGCCCACCGAGGCGGCCGTGGTGGCGGCGGTCTACGCCATTGCCGTCTCCGCCGTGGTCTATCGCGAGCTGGACGCGCGCAAGCTGCTGGCGGTGCTGATTCGTGCCGGGCGCTCGACCGCCCTGGTGATGTTCCTGGTCGGCGCGGCGATGGTCGCTTCCTGGGTGATCACCATCGCCCAGTTGCCGCAGCAGCTCGCCGGCCTGCTGGGGCCGCTGGCGGACGATCCGAAGCTGCTGATGGCGGCGATCATGGTAGTGGTGCTGCTGGTGGGCATGGTGATGGATCTGGCGCCCGCCATCCTGATCCTGGTGCCGCTGTTCATGCCGCTAGTGAAGGCGGCGGGCATCGATCCGATCTACTTCGGCCTGATGTTCGTCATCAACTGCTGCATCGGGTTGATCACGCCGCCGGTGGGCACGGTACTCAACGTGGTGTGCGGCGTGGGTAACACGACCATGACCAACGCCGTGCGCGGCGTCTATCCCTTCGTTCTGGTCTATATCGGTCTGCTGGCGCTGTTCGTGCTGGTGCCTCAGATCATCACGGTGCCGATGCATTGGCTGATCGGCTAGCGCCTGAAGGCATGAGAGCGCAAAACAAGGCAAGGAGAGGTGTCATGAACAAGATCATCAAGGCAACCACCGCCACGCTGTTCGGGCTGGCGCTCGTGTCGAGTTCCGCCATGGCCGCGACGACGCTGCGTTTCGCGCATCCGGCGCCGCAGAGCGATCTGCAGCAGACCCTGGCGGAGAAGTTCAAGGAGGAGGTGGAGAGCGCCAGCAATGGCGAGCTGAAGGTGCAGATTTTCCCCAACGGCCAGTTGGGCAACGACTCGCAGATGATCGACGGCACGCGCTCGGGCATCATCGACATCACGCTGTCGGGGCTCAACAACTTCACCGGGCTGGTGCCCGAGGCTGCCGCCTTCACGTTGCCATTCATGTTCTCCGACCACCAGGCCGCCTTCAACGCCCTCGATGGCGAACCGGGGGATCGTGTCATGAGCGAACTCGAGAGCGCCGGCCTCAAGGGCCTGGCGTTTCCCGAGAACGGTTTCCGGGAGATGACCAACAACCGGGGGCCGATCCGCGAGCCCGGCGATCTGCAAGGGCTGCGCATGCGGGTCAACAACTCCATCGTGCTCAACAACATGTTCGAGCTGCTCGGCGCCAACCCGCAGCAGATTCAGGTCAATGAACTCTACACCGCCATGGAGACCGGGGTGGTCGACGCCCAGGATCACCCGCTGGGTATCGTGGTGTCGTTCAACTTCGACGAGGTGCAGAAGTATCTGTCGATGACCAATCACGCCTATGCGGCGCTGCTGCTGGCGATGAACAAGAATCGCTTCGACAGCCTGACGCCGGAGCAGCAGCAGATCGTGCAGAAGGCCGCCGACGACGCCACCGCGATGCAGCGGCAGATGAACATCGATCAGGCCGAGCAGATGATCTCGCAACTCGAGGCCGATGGCATGGAGGTCAATCGCGACGTCGACACCGAGGCGTTCCAGAAAGCGGTACAGCCAGTCTGGCAGGGCTTCATCGATGAATACGGCGAGGATCTGATCGACAGCATTCAAACGGCCGCGGGACAACAGCAGGACTGAGCGGTAGCGCGGGTCCGGATAGCTGCCAGCACGCAAACGGCCTTGTCACCCGTGAGGTGGCAAGGCCGTGTCTTGTCGCCTTGAAGAAGGGGTGGGCGTACGCTAGCTGGCCCGCGCCTTCCACTCCGTTTCCAGTACCTCGAGGGTCTGGTCGATCTGTTCGCGGGTATGGTCGCAGTTGAGGAAGAACCGTAGCCTCGCGCTCTTCTCGGGCACCGCCGGGTGCAGGATCGGCTGCACGTTGATGTCGTGCTGGAGCAGGGCATCGGACAGGCCGGCGGCGAGCACGGAGCTGCCGACGATGATCGGTACGACGGCGACGCCGATGCTCTCGCCGATGTCGAAGCCCTTGAGCCTGGCCTGCTCGAGGAAGTAGCGCGAGATGTCGTGCAGGCGTTTCAGCCGTTCGGGTTCGTCCTTCATCACCTGGAGCGCGGCGAGGGATGGCCCGGCGACCTGCGCCGGCATCCCCACGCTGTAGAGGAAACCCGGCGCGAAGTAGCGCAGCATCTCCACCAGCTCCCGGCAGCCGGCGATGTAGCCACCGCAGCCGGAGAGGGTCTTGGAGAGCGTGCCCATCCAGATGTCGACATCGGTGGACGCCACGTCGCAATACTCCCGCAGCCCCAGCCCCCGATCGCCCATCACCGCGAAGGAGTGGGCCTCGTCCACCATCAGCCAGGCCTGGTGGCGCTGCTTGATCTCGACGAAGCGCTTCAGGTCCGGGGCATCGCCATCCATGCTGTAGAGCCCTTCGATCACCACGATCACACGCTCGAACTGGCGACGATGACGTGCCAGCAGGGTCTCGAGCGCCACCGGATCGTTGTGTGAGAAGCTCATCCGCCGCGCGCCGGAAAGCTGCGCGCCGACCACGGTGCTGTTGTGGATGTACTCGTCGTGGAGGAGGAGATCCTTGGGTCCGAGCAGGTAGCCCAGCGTCGAGACGTTGGTGGCGTGGCCGCTGACGAAGGCCACGGCGGCCTCGACTTCGTAGGTCTCGGCGATCGCCCGCTCCAGTTCATGGTGGATCGGGCGCTCGCCGGAGACCGGACGGCTGGCGGAGACCGAGCTGCCGTAGCGCTCCAGGGCGTCGATACCGGCCTGGATCACCCGGGGGTGGTGCGCCAGCCCCAGGTAGTTGTAGCTGGCGAAATTGATGCACTCCCGCCCGCCGATCACCGTGGTCGCGCCGGCGGTGCTCTCGTGGACCTTGAAGAACGGGTCGGGGATGCCCAGCCGCTTGCCGCCCTCGCGCATCATCTTGAGCTGCTGGTAGCCCGGGTGACGGTCGAAGCGGGTAAAGCGCTCGTCGACGCTGGTGGCGGCGGGCCTGGGGGCGGTGTCCCCCTCCGGGCGCTGCTGGCGGCGCTGGCGCGCTTCCTGCAGCAGGCGCTGCTTGAGGGCGTCGCGGGGCTGGCTCATGATCGGCCCCCGTCGCCTTCATCCCGGGATCCGCCACCGTTCTGCAACACATCGACGCCGTGCTGGGCGGCAAGGCCGCTGAGCGCGTCTTCGTCGCTGTCGGTCTCGGTATCGTCACCACGCAGCTTGAGCATCAGGTAGTCGCAGAGCTTGGCCAGCGTGCCGGCCTCGCTGAGCACCATCACCGGTACCTGGATGCCCAGGCGAGCTTCCAGGGCGGTGACGAGCTCGACACCCATCAGCGAGTCGAACCCCATGTCGTAGACGGATTTGTGGATATCGATCTTCTCCTCGTCGATCAGCAGGATCTTGGCGAGCTCCTTGCTGAGGACTTCGATCAGGGTCGTATGGAGCGCTTCCGGTGACAGGCTGGCCAGCAGCTGCTGCAGGTCATCGTCGCCTTCCTGGCCGCCGTCGTCCTCGGCAGTACGAGCGATTTCCCGATAGCGCGGTGCTTCCGCCGTTGGCAGGAAACGGGCCAGCGCTCGCCAGTCGAGCTCCAGCACGCCGAGGGAGGCCACGTCGGCCACCAGCATGCGCTCGAGCACCGCCAGCGCGTCGCGGGAGGTCAATGCCTGGCCGCCGAGGCGCTCCTGCAGGCTGTCGCGGGTCTGGGTGTTGCGCGCCAGGAAGCCGACATCCTCGATCGCGCCCCAGCGCACCACCGTCGCCGGTCGCCCGTTGGCGCGGCGGTTGGCGGTGAAGGCCTCCAGCCAGTGGTTGGCGGCCACGTAGCTGGCCTGCCCGGGATTGCCGAACAGGGTGGTGGCCGAGGAGTAGACGACGAAGAAGTCGAGCGGGTCGTTCGCGGTCAGCGAGTCCAGGTGCCGGGCGCCCTCGAGCTTCGGCGCCATCGCCTGGCGGATACGCGATTCGTCGAGGTTACGGATCAGGCCGTCGTCGATGACCGTGGCGGCATGGACGATGCCGCGGGTCGGGCCGAGCTCCTGCCGCGCTTCGTCCAGCACTTTCTCGAGCGCCGCACTGTCGGTCACGTCACAGGCGCGGGCGGCGACCGTGACGCCGAGCGCTTCCAGCCGCTCGATGCCGGCCTTGGCCTCCTCGGTGACCGCACCGCGACGGCTCAGCAGCAGCAACTGGCGCGCGCCCTTGGCGGCCAGCCATTCGGCGGTGGCGAGGCCGAAGCCGCCGAGCCCGCCGGTCACCACGTAGCTGCCCGTTGCGTCCAGGGTCAACGGAACGTCCCTGGCGGGCGCGGGCGCCATGGTCGGCGGTCGTTCGTAGGTGACGACGACCTTACCGATCTGGCGGGCCTGCTGCATGTAGCGGAAAGCCTCGACCACGCGATCGCTGCCGAACGCGATGTAGGGCAGCGGCGCGAGCGTGCCGTCGGCAAACAGGGTCATCATCTCGCTGAACAGCTCGCCGGTGAGGTCGGGCAGTTCGCTCATGAGCTGGTCGGAGTCGACCCCGAAGTAGCTCAGGTTGTTGCGGAACGGGCGCAGGCCGACCTTGGTGTTCTCGTAGAAGTCGCGCTTGCCGAGTTCGATGAAGCGGCCGAACGGCTTGAGTACCCGCAGGTTCTGGTTGATCGCCTCGCCGGCTAGCGAGTTGAGGACCACGTCGACACCGTCGATGCCGAGGCGCTGTCCGTTGCTGCCATCCGCCGAGGCCTGACGTTCGGCCGCGTTGTCATGAAGGATCTCCTCGGCGAAGGTCAGACTGCGCGAGTCGTAGATGCGGTCGACGCCCATCAGGCGCAGGAAGTCCTGCTTCTCCGGCGAGCCGACGGTGGCGTAGATCTCCGCGCCCAGCCAGCGACCGACCTGGATCGCGGCCAGGCCGACGCCGCCGGCGGCGCCGTGGATCAGCAGCCGCTCGCCGGGCTGCACGCGGGCCAGGTGCTTGAGCGAGTAGTAGACGGTGAAGAAAGTGGTCGGGATCGTTGCCGCGGCGGCGTAGCCGATCTCGGCGGGGATCGGCGCCACCGCGTTGACGTCGGCGATCAGCCGGTCGCTGAAGCTCGCCGGGCCGAAGCCGACCACGGCATCGCCCGGACGCAGCGACCCGTTCGGATCGCCGACGCTGACGACTTCACCGGCAAACTCCAGGCCCAGGGTCGGTCCGGCGAAGCCGTTCTCGATCGCCTCGTCGGAGAGCAGGCCGAGCGCATACATGACGTCGCGGAAGTTGAGGCCGGTGGCCTTGACCGCGATCTCGACCTGGCCGGGCTGCGGCGCGGGAAGGTCGTGGGGCTGCCAGCGCAGATGACGCAGTTGCCCCGGCAGCTCGAAGCCCAGGCTGACGGCGCGGTCGTGCTCGGGCTGCGTCTCGCTGGTGCCGGTACCCGGTGCCGGCGCCAGGCCGAGACGGGGAACCCAGCGCTGGCCGTCGGCATCGAGCACGATCTCGGTTTCCGCATCCGGCACGCTCAGTTCGAACAGCAGCGCATCCAGCAGCTCGCTCGACAGCGAGTCGCGGCTCGACAGCGGCAGGTCCAGCAGCCGGACCTGGCGGCTACCGGCCTCGTTCTGCAGCGACCGGCCGAAGCCCCAAAGCGCTGCGTCTTCGGGCAGCCTGGACCGATGCGCTGCGTCCTCGGGCAGCCTGGACTGCCCGGACGTGTCAGATCGCGAGGCCGGGTCGGTAGCGGCCCCGGGCAGTGAGAGCGAATTGACTGCGGCCCCGGACAGTGAGAGCGAATTGACTGTGGCCCCGGGCAGTGAGAGCGAATTGGCTGTGGCCCCGGACAGCGTAGAAAAGTGCGCGCCCACGCCGAGCGTGAGCCACCACAGGGCGGCGTCGCATTCCGCCGACTCCAGCGTCTGAAGCCATTGGGCGGCCAGCACGCAGCGATCCTCGGCCGAGCTGGCCAGGCCGCGCAGGTCGACGATCTGGGTCGGTGTAAAGGACTCCAGCGCCAGCGGCAGCAGTTCCCGGGGCGCCAGCTCGCTGCCGGCCAGGTGATGGACGGCCTGGCCCAGGGTCTGGAAGCGGCTGACGAGCTTCGCGGCCAGCCACTGGGCGTTGTCGTCGCTGATCACCAGCCACTGGGCCTCATCGTCAGCCGAGTCGTCGCGGGCGCTGCCGGACTCCGCCGCTGCGGTGGTGGCGGGCAGCGGGGCCTGGGCGGTCAGCAACTGCAGGCCGCCCTGGTCGTTCTCCAGCGTGTGGCGCTCGAGCTGACGGTAGCCCAGTGTCTCCAGGCGTTGGCGGGTCGTCTCGAGATCGGCGGGGCGTGACTCGGTCGCCACCGCCAGTGACAGGAACGACTGCCAATCGGTGTCACCCAGCGCCAGCAGCGCGATCTGGGCGTCGTCCGCCAGTTGTCCCGGCAACCACTGCAGCAGCGCATCGATCTCGTCCTGGGTACCGTCCAGCGTGACCAGCGCGACATTGGCACCGATCGCGGGGATAGCGGCGTCAACCGTCAGCAGCTCGACCCGGGGGTCGTGTTCCGCCAGCGATTCCGCTTCATTCAGGGCGCTGTCGCGCAGGGCGACGAAGCGATACTCAGCGCGGTCGCCGCTCAATCCGCCCATCAGTCGCTCGCCGAGCTGCGGGCGCAGCGCCGAGGCTTCGAGCATCACCAGCCGCTGGTGGGGCGGCAGCAGCTCGAGCGACATGGCGTACTGGGCCAGCCAGGTATCTGCCAGGGCGTGCCAGCCGCGCTCGCCGACGGCGGTCTGCACCAGCCGCGTCAGGCGGGGGGCATCCAGACCCAGCGAGGCGACGTCGAGACGCGCTTCGAGCCAGTCCGTCAGGTGCAGGCCGAAGCGACCGATGCTGTGGGTCAGCGCGGCGTAGTCCGGATAGTCCCGGATCAGCAGGTTCCAGACCGTCGCCGCGTCGATCTCCGGCGCTTCCTGTAGCTGCCAGCCAGCCGGTGTCTCGGTCACGATGCCGATGGCAAGCGCCAGTTCGACCAGCGCCTGGCGGCGCTGGCGGACGTCGTTCGCGCCGGCGTCGAAGTGACCCGCCAGCAGCTGCCCGTCGCCGTCGGCGTGGCCGCGCAGTGCCTCGTCGAGAAACGCCGAGACCAGGGTTTCCAGCAGCGGCTCCACCTCGTCACCGTAGCGGCTGTCGGTGACGCTGCGATAGTTGTCGACCAGTTGCGCCAGGGCCAGCTCGGCGGTGGTCTCGTCCAGCGGCAGCATGGCTGCTTCGCGGGGTGCCGGCACCAGGCGGTGGTCGAGATAGCTGAGTCGATGCTGCACCGCGTGGCGCAGGCGGGCGGCCTTGAAGCGAGCGCCTTCGACCACGGCCACGGCGTTGCCGTTGGCATCGAACAGGGCCACGTCGGCGCAAAGTGAATGCGGTGCGCGGCTGGTAAGGCGTACTTCCATCCAGGCCGGTGGCGCGGCATCGACCTGTAGCTGCAGCCGTTCGAGGCGCACCGGCACGAAGGCCAGTCCGCCCGCCTTGGCGAGCTCGTCGGCCAACAGCGGAATGAACAGCTGGAAGGCGCTGTCGAGGATGCCCGGGGCCAGCAGGCAGTCGCGCTGGTCCTCGGCAATGGCGGCGGGCAGGTCGATGCGACCCAGCGCCCGGTCGTCTTCGATCCAGACTTCGCTGATCGCCTGGAAGCCCGGCCCGTACTCGAGCCCGACATGAGCGGCCATCGCCAGATGCTGCTCGCGAGTGAAGTCCGCCGCCCGGTCGGGCAGCGGCGAGCCACGCCGCGTCAGCAGCAGACCGCGGGTCTGCGCGGTGATCCGGGCGCGGGCGTTGAGCGTCCAGGCATCCTCGCTGGCCGGCTCGCGACTCTTCATGGTCAAGGTGCCGTCGGCATCCTGGATCTCCAGCTGCAGCTTCTTGCCGTGGGTGGCGTCGAGCAGTAGCGGACCGAGAATTTCCAGCGCCTCGATATCGAGCACCGGCGATGCCTTGGCCGCCGCTGCGGCGGCCAGCGCCAGTTCGGCAAAGCCCGCCCCCGGAAAGACGGTGGCGTCGCCGACGCGGTGATCGGCCAGCCAGGGCAGGCGGCGGGTATCGAGCTGGCTCTCCCACGCCATCCCCTGGCGGGCCAGGCGATAGCCCAGCAGCGGGTGTTCGTAGTGGCGTCCCATCAGGCCCTGGGAGTCGCCGGTGGTCTTGACCCAGTACCGTTCGCGCTGCCATGGATAACGCGGCAGGTCGACGAAGCGGCCGGTCACCGGGAACCACGCCTCGGCCGAGACGGCACCGCTGACCAGCAACGCGGCGAGGCTGGCTTCCATGGCGGTGGCGTCGTCGTGGTCGCGGCTCAACGTGGGGATGACGCTGCCGGTGACCGACTGTGCGGAGAGGGCGTCGCTCAGGTAGCGGCGCAGGATCGGCTGGGCGCCGATCTCGACGAAGGCGCGCGCGCCCGCTTCGATCAAGGCATCCACCGCCGGCGCGAACTGCACCGGCTCGCGGATGTTGAGCCACCAGTACTCGGCGCCCAGTTCACGGCCGTCCAGCGACTTGCCGGCCACGGTCGAGATGAACGGTATCCGGGCGGCGGAAGGCTTCAGGTGCGAGAGGGCGTCGATGACCTCGTCGCGGATCGGGTCCATGGCCGGGCTGTGGAAGGCGTAGTCCAGGGCCAGGCGCTTGGCGAAGATCCGCTCGGCGGAAAGCGCCGCTTCCAGGCGTTCCAGCGCCGCAGCCGGGCCGGCCAGGGTGACGCCCTTGGGACCGTTGACACCGGCGATGACGATCTCCGCGTGAGCCGGGTCCTCCAGCCAGCGCTGCATGGCTTCGGCGCCGAGGCCGACGGCGGTCATTTCGCCGCTGCCACGGGTGCGGCCCTGACCGGCACTGCGGTAGTAGATGACGCTGACGGCGTCGGCCAGGCTGAGCGCGCCGCAGGCCCAGGCCGCGGCGACTTCACCCACGCTGTGGCCGGTGACGGCGGCGGGGCGCACGCCCTCGGATTCGAGCAGCCGGGTCACGCCGACCTGCAGCGCGAACAGCGCGGGCTGGGCGATCTCGGTGAGGGCCAGGCGATCGATCCCCTCCGCCGCTGCCTGCTGGTTGGTGCCATCGAGTTCGGCCCGCAGCGAGAAGTCGGCGTGCTTCGCGAACAGGGCGTCGACCTCGTCGACGGCGGCGGCGAAGACCGGGGACTCCTGCAGCAGGGTACGACCCATCGCCGTCCACTGGCAGCCGTTGCCGTCGTAGACGAACACCGGCCCGTAGCCGGTATCGACGCGCTCGCCGAGGACGGCGCCGGGCACGCTTTCGGCGGCGGCCAGGGCGTCCAGGCGGGTGATCGCGTCGGCGGCGCTGTCGCTCAGCAGCACCGCGGCGTGATGATGCCGCTCACGGCGGAAGACCAGGCTGTAGGCGGCGTCATAGAGCGAGACGTCGCCAGCCGTGAGGTTGTCGCTGAGGCGTGCGGCGAACTCGCGCAGCGCTTCCGGGCTACGCGCGCTCAGGCAGAGCGGCAGTCGCCGCGTGGGCGTCTCGACGCTTTCTGCCGGAGGCGTTTCCAGCGGCGACTGCAGGATGACGTGGGCGTTGGCGCCGCCGAACCCGAAGGAGTTGATACCGATGGTGAGTTGACCCTCGGCCTTCAGCTTGCGCGGCTGGTCGACGATGTCGAGGTTCCAGCCCTTCAGGTCGATGCGCGGATTGACCTTGCGAATGCCGATGGTGGCAGGCACCTCGCGCTCGCGCAGCGCATAGAGCGCCTTGGCCAGCCCGGCGATGCCGGAAGCGGTTTCCAGGTGGCCGAGGTTGCTCTTGACCGAGCCGATCGGCAGCGGCGTCTGGCGCAACTGGCCGATCGCCGCGCCGATGGCACGGGTCTCCAGCGGGTCCCCGACGGCGGTACCGGTGCCGTGGGCCTCGAGGTAGTCGAGGTCGTCCGGGGTGAGGCCGGCCCGATCCAGGGTCTGGGTCATCAATGCGACCTGGGCATCGGGGTTGGGCACCGTCAGGCCCTTCTTGAAACCGTCGGTGTTGACGCCACTGCCGGCGACGACGGCCAGGATGCGGTCGCCATCCTCGACCGCCTTGTCGTAATCCTTGAGCAGGAAGACCCCGCCACCCTCGGAGCGCACGTAACCGTCGCCGGATTCGTCGAACACTTGGCAGCGTCCGGTGGGCGAGAGCATGCTCGCCTTGGAGAAGATGATGAAGCCGAACGGGTGCAGGTGGAGGCTGATGCCGCCGGCCAGCGCGATATCGGTCTCGCCGCTGCGGATCGACTGGCACGCCTGGTGGAAGGCGACCAGCGAGGAGGAGCAGGCGGTATCCATCGACATGCTCGGGCCATGCAGGTCGAACACGTAGGAGATGCGGTTCGAGGCGATGCTCGAGGTATTGCCGGTCGCCGTCGAGGTGTCGATTGCCGACATGTCGTCGGCCATGCGGTAGGAGTAGTCGAGGCTGGCGATGCCGAGGAACACGCCACACTGGCTGCCGCGCAGTGTCTGCGGCGGGATGCCGGCGTCTTCCATGGCTTCCCAGGTCATCTCCAGCAGGAGCCGCTGCTGCGGGTCCATCTGGGCAGCTTCCCGCGGCGAGATGCCGAAGAAGGCGGCGTCGAAGCCGGAGATGTCGCCGAGACTGCCGGCGGCGAAGGTGTAGCTGGTGCCGGGGTGCTGCTTGTCCGGGTGGCGATAGGCTTCCAGGCCCCAACGGTCGTCTGCGACCGTGGTGACGAGGTCTTCGCCAGTCTTGAGCGCTTGCCAGAAACGTTGTGATGTCGGTGCGCTCGGGAACCGGTGAGCCGCGCCGATGATGGCAACGCGTTTGGTCATTGGGACTCCTTGCTTCGTAGCACGGGCTACGCCTTTCTCAATTCGCACCGCGCTTTCCAGCGTGGTCGATAATCCTGTCGTAGATTGTTGTTCCCAGCTTATCGGCTGGGAGCGTCATCCGCACGTTATCCCCCGAACGGGGCGCGGTCCGCCAGATGAAATAGTTCGTGAAACCATCCGGCTCGCCGTGCCGTGCGTAGACTTTCGGCATGATCGGCACGTGATCTCCGTAGAAACCCAGAATCCCGGGTCGTCCGCCCTGGTCGAGAGAGTCCCTGAGTCGCTCCAGCATACTATCGGTGTTGCGTAGATGCCTCAGATAAACCGTCAGCTCTTCGCAACCGTCGGTAACGCCGCCCTCGACCCAGCGTTCGGCGACGGCGGGATCCGCGGTCTCCAGGTGGAGCGGGCCGTGATTCTCCATGCTGATCACGAAAATGAACAGCGGTTTCTCATCGGCCTCCGCCAGCCGCGTTCGCACCCGTTCCGCCAGTGCCAGATCGCCGGTGTACTGGCCGTCGCGCTCGGCGATGTCGAAGTCGGCGATATCCACGAAGGTATCGAAGCCCAGGTTGGGATAGACCCGGTCACGCAGATAGAAGCTGGCGGGGTAGGGGTGGATGCAGACCGTCCGGTAGCCCAGCCGCCTGAGCGCGCCGGCCAGGTTGTTGACCGGCAGCTTCGATAGCTGGTGGTAGGGATTGAAGCGATGGACACCCAGCCGGGACGGCGTGAATCCCGTCAGTACCGCGCACTCGGTGCGTACGGTGTTGGCGCCCCAGGCGGGCACGTCGAAACGGCCGGCCTGCACCGCCTCGGCCATTAGCGCGTCGTAGCTGCCGAGCAGCTCGCGGCGAATGGCCGGGTGCCAGTCGCGGGGGTCGAAGAACGATTCGCTCTGGACCAGCACCACGTTCGGCAGCGTGGCGGGATCGAGCTCTCCCGGGTCGAGATCGGCCGGCAGGGCGAAGGCGCCATCGTTCTCCTGGCGATCGATGGGCAGCCGGGTCAGGCGGCCATAGGCCCATAGATAGGGGTAGAGGCCGAGCCGGACCAGGTCGTCGTTGGGCTCCAGCGTGCAGGCGGGTAGCCGGGGCAACTGCCAGACCAGCGTGGCCGTGGCTGCGGCGACCAGTACCAGCGTGCCCAGCAGCGACCACGGGGCGTCGGCATGGCCGTAGAGCGAAGGCTCCAGCCAGAAGCCGATGGCGATGGCGATGGCGCCGGCCAGGCTGGCCGCGATGGTCAGGCCGATGCCGAAGAAGGGGATGTAGAGCCGGGGGTGGCGAACCGCATCGACGAAGTATTCGAAGTCCTGACACAGGAAAGGCTCGCGTAGGGAGGTCGACTTGGTGTTGTTGACCTGGATGATCACCATCTGCAGCGAGGCGGCGATCACCAGCGCGAACCAGGGGCGCTGTACCACCAGCAGCCAGAACGCGAAATGGAGCGTGGCAGTGGCCAGGTGGACGGCCACTGCCGCCGGTGCCCGTTGCCACAATAGCTGCGGACGCGGTTTGAGCAGCAGTTCGAACAGGCTGGTGACGACCAGCGACGCCACCACGGCCCAGAACCCGTTCCAGAATCCATGATTCATCGCTTGGCTCCGTCGTCCGGGTCGATGTGGTAGCCGAACCACTTGACCAGGTGTTGCGAGATCGCGGCCGGCAGCACGGCCAGCCACCAGCAGCCGAAGTCGAGCGGAAACGGGAAGCTGATTCGGGCGCGATCCTTCTCGATGCCCCGGGAGATGACCCGGGCGGCACGCTCGGGTTGCCACAAGAACGGCTTGGGACCGGGCATCTCGTGACACATCTTCGAGCTGACATAGCCCGGCATGACGACGGTGACGCCGACGCCGTGAGGTGCCAACCAGCCGCGAAGCGCCTCCCCGTAGGCTTTCACCCCGGCCTTGCTGGCACTATAGCTGGGTGTGACCGGCAGGCCGTGATAGGCGGCGAGCGAACTCATCAGTACCAGCTGGCCGCGGCCGGCCGCACGCATGCGCTTGCCGAGGAAGTTGCCCATCGCCATCGGTACGCGCAGGTTGATCTCCAGCAGGCGACTGGCGTCTTCCCACTGCTCGCCGCTACCGTCTTCGCCGATGTTGATGTTGATGCCGGCGTTGATGATGACGATCTCCGGCGGCGCGGGATCGCACAGCGACGCCAGCCACGCGAACAGCGCCTCGTCGTCGCCCAGGTCGACGCTACTGCATTCGACCTCGGCCCCGGTGCGGCGACAGTCGGCGGCCAGCGACTCGAGCACCTCGTGCTGGCGGCCATGCAGCACCAGCCGGTTGCCGGGCCTGGCATAGCCGGTGGCGAGCGCCTGGCCGATGGCGCCGGTGGCACCGGTAATGACGATTCGGGTCATGATGCGATCTCATCCATGAGTTGTTGCAGCGGAGAGCGTTCTCGCTGCAGCGCGTGCAGGGCGTTCTCCGAGGCTAGCTCGATCCCTGGGCGGCAGTAAAACCCGCCATTGATCTGGACCGTCTGGGCGACGGTTCGTCGATAGGCCCGAAAGAGCTCCGCTTCCGGGGCGGGCGTATTGTGCCAGAAATCGTCCAGCGTGCCCTGATGCGTCAACCCCGCCATGTCGTAGATCGGCGAGGCCAGGGTGTGGGTCGGACAGCCGAAGCCCAACGAGACGTTGCCGGCAGTGCTGTTGACCGTGACCAGGCCGCTGGCGTGCTTGAGCAGTGCCTCGAGGCTTCCTCCCTCGAGATAGACCAGGCGGTCGGCCAGGTCGTACTCGTGGGACAGCACCTTGATCAGCCGCGCGTACTGGGCGAGGCCCATGTCGAGCGGATGGTTCTTGATCACCAGCAGGGCATCTCGCGGTGCATGGTAGGCAAAGGAGGCGGCGACCTTCCCGATCACCTCCTGCATGTTCTTGTAGTCCGAGTGGTAGCGGATCTGGGCATCGCTCTTCAACTGCAGCGGCAGCAGATAGAACGGGCGCCCGGAGGCCATTAGCGCGTTGACTCGCTGCTCGTCCCGGCGCTTCAGGTAGGGCATGCGGACCTTGCGCAGCAGGAAGCCGGCGTACTCCACCGGGGCGGTCACCAGGGCGTGGTTACGGTAGTGGGGATGCAGGAACGGGTTGGCGACGCCGGCCAGGTGGTAGAGCACATCGTGGCGTGCCCGCATGTGGAACTGGTTGGGGAAGGACTGGGGGCGGCCGGCGCTGGGCAAGCGCTTGCCGGCCTCGCGATACCAGTCGGGGTCCCGGGGCAACAGGGAGTGCGCATTCACGCCCTCGCGCTCCAGCGTCACCCAGTAGGGCCGAAAGTAGCCCTCCTCGAACACGTGGTTGCGAATGCCTCGGCGCCTGGCGGCGAGGATGGCGCGACGGTGAACGGGGCGGCGGTCGCCGAAGACGACCTGATCGGTGATCTCGTGGCGGTCCCAGATACCGGAGAGGTATTCGGGAATGTCCTTGGCCTGCCCGCGATAGGCGTAGGTGTTCTTCTGACCCCAGTAGACGCTGTCGCCGACGGTGAAGTTGACCTTGACCACCGAGTGCCCGGCGTCCTGCAATCGCGCGCCGAGCCGGTCGAAAAAAGGTGAGCAGACACCCTGTAACAGAAGAAAGTGTTTGCGTGTCGTGCTCAAGTCATTGCCTTTTGGAAAACAGATTGCGGTATAGCCGGTAGAAGCGGACTCGAAGGGGCAATCCCGAGCGTTGGTCACGCTGCTGCTGCATCAGTTCGACGGCGGTATCGGCATTGCAGAACTCGCCGGTATCCGGGTCGACATAGGTCGGATACAGCAGCAGCGCGCCGGCAATCAGGGCGTCGAGCGTTAGCCGACGCTGACGCCGCGGGGAGGATAACCGATCGTGGGTCAGTCCCCAACCGGCATAGAAAGGCAGGCCGTAGGTATGCACCTCCACGCCGCGCATCAGACCTTCGAAGCCGGTCAACGAGCACATGGTGTGAATCTCGTCGGCCAGCTCGATCAGGTCGATGATGTCGCAGTCGACCAGTTCGAGGTCGTAGAGCGTCCGCGCCGTCTTGTCGAGCAGACCGACCCGGGCCCCCGAGACCACGTCCGGGTGTGGCTTGTAGATGACGAAGGCATCGGGACGGTTCTGCCTGACCGCCTCGAGTAGCGCCTGGTTGGTCTTGATCTCGGGGGAGCCATGGGCAATGGAGGCGTCGCTCTCGACCTGGCCGGGTACCAGCACCACCGGGCGCGCGCCGATCGCCTCCGTCGGCAGTGAAGGGCGCTTCTTGCCCTGGACGTTGTACTTCGAGAGCTTGAGCTCGATGAGGCGCCGGCGCAGGCGGTCGGCGCGCGCCAGCAGTTCCGGTTCGAAGTCCGTCTCGACGAGCAGTCGCTCCAGATCGCTCTCGTGATGGGCATCGTAGTAGAGCCCCCGGGAGTCGAACGCCAGCGACAGGGGCCGGATCAGGTCGACCCCCAGCCCGACCGAGCGGACGAAACCGTCCTCCATCCGCCACAGGTCGAGGCCGTGCTGGCGACAGCGGGCCTTGAGCTCGTCGGTGGCCTTCTGCCCCCACACCACGAGGCTGTCACGGCCCTCCAGCTCATGCGGCTGCGGGAGGTCGCTCTGGAGGAAGCGCACGCTGGAGGACGGACCCAGGAAGTCGGTGATGAAGGCGCGCTTCCAGCTCGAGAAGCCCACGGCCACCCAGCGCCCGGCCAGGCGGTCCCGCTGACGTTTCTGGTCGGCGATCAGGTCGATGGTGGCTTCGAGTGTCGATGTCTTCCCGGTGTAGGGATTGGCGTAGCGGCAGTAGCGCAGGTAGGCCGCGGCGAACAGTTCCAGCAGCGTGCGTGGGCGCTGGCGACGTTCGCACTGCAGCGCGTCCCGGGTCAGCCCCCAGCCGGCATAGAACGGCATGCCGAAGCAGTGGACCGGCTTTTCCGCCATCAGTGCCTCGAATCCCAGTTGGCTGGTGACCACGTAGACCGCGTCGACGGCGTCGATCAACGACCACGGGTTGATATCGTCGCCGATCAGCCGGCAGCGCGGATGTGACGAGGCCTTGGTCAGGTAGCCCTGCTTGCGTCCGGCGATGACGTCCGGGTGGGTCTTGATCAGGATCTCGGCATCGGGGTGGTCGGAAATCGCGCTCTCCAGCATACGCTGGAACGAGCTGGCGTCGGCCATGCCATGGGTGATCGAGGCGTCATCGCGGGTCTGGTCGATGACCAGGACGCGAGGGCGGTCGGTGGGCGCGAGCGGGCGGTCCGGGGCGTGGTTGTACTTCGATAGGCGCAATCCCCGCAGGCGCTGCATGGCCCGGTCCGCGCGCGCCAGCTCATCCGAGCCGAAGGTGGCCTCGGCGAGAAGTGTCTCCAGGTCCGATGGCCGGGTCGCATCGTAGTAGATGCCGCTGTAGTCCACGACCAGGCTGTGGGGCTGGGAGTAGTTGACCCCCAGCCCCAACGAGCGCAGGAACCCATCCTCGATCGCGATGTAGGGCAGTCCCCGGCGCGTGGCCAGGCGACGCGCCTGTTTCGACGTCGGCTTCAAACCCCAGCCAAGAATGGCGTCGACGGGCTGACGGCTACCGGGCTTGAGGCGGATCTGGCGAGAATACTCCGGCAGCAGGCAGCGGATGATGTTCCAGCGGGCCAGGCCCTTGGAAAGATAACCGGCTACGCGATGGGAGGACGGTCGCAGGACTGTCGAATCGTTAGGCATGGGTCACAGAGAGCGGGTGCGGTCCGTCGAAGAAATGTCATGTCACTGCCCTGGGCGCTGGTCCGACACCACCGGCCCGAGTCCGGGGCGTGCAAGGCAGTCCGAGGCGCAGTGTAACGCATCCCGCGAGTCGGGGGCGCTTTTCGGCTGTATCGAATTGCTAAGCGCCGGGATTTTGCGTAAGCGAAGATCGACGTGGAAATATGGCAAATGTAAACGAACTTTTCTGCGGGAAAAGTCGATGGTTGAGGTATTAATAAAATCACACTTTCGGTTCTGTGCCCGAGGTATTTACTTCAGAAGTTTCCGAATCGAAAGATGAGTGGGATGATGCATTTCGCGTTCAAGAAAGTAAAAAGCTCTCGTCGAGTCGAGGCGGCGGTGGCGCCATCAGCGACTGAACTTGACTTCGGAATACCATTTTTTTCTTTAAAAAACAGTCGATTGACTTAAGTATTAGTCGTTCGTGTTTTTGTGTGAATCTCTGATTTGTAACTTTATTTAGCATCCTTTCTAAACCCCGGTTTTGTCCTTTACAGGATTTTACCTGCCACCTTTTAAAGGTTTGACTTCGACCCCGTAACTGATCGAAAAAGAGTCTCGAAAACAATAAATGGAAGCGACGTTGCACAGGTCTCCAGTTGATCTCCGCCATTGGAAACCTTTTGTTTCGTTACTCTCGATCGGGTGCACGGGAACGTTATGCGAGAACTGACAGTCACGGCTCACACTCACCTCAGGCAACTCGAGGCGGAGTCGATTCAGATCATCCGGGAGGTGGCGGCGGAGTTTCGCAATCCGGTGATGCTCTATTCGGTTGGCAAGGACTCGTCAGTGATGCTGCATCTGGCGCGCAAGGCGTTCTATCCCGGAACGCCGCCATTTCCCTTGTTGCACGTCAATACCACCTGGAAGTTCCGCGAGATGATCGAATTTCGCGATCGTACCGCGGCGCAGGTCGGTATGGAGCTGATCGAGTACGTCAACGAAGAGGGGCGAGCGGCGGGCATCAATCCCTTCGATCACGGTAGCGCCACCTACACCGAGATCATGAAGACCCAGGCGCTCAAGCAGGCGCTCGACAAGCACAGCTTCGACGCCGCGTTCGGGGGCGCACGCCGGGATGAAGAGAGTTCCCGCGCCAGGGAGCACGTCTACTCGTTTCGTGACCGGCATCACCGCTGGGACCCCAAGCGGCAGCGCCCCGAACTGTGGCGTCTCTATAACGGCAAGGTCAATCCGGGCGAGTCGATTCGCGTCTTCCCGCTCTCCAACTGGACCGAGCTGGATATCTGGCAGTACATCCATCTCGAGTCGATCCCCATCGTGCCGCTCTACTACGCGGCCCCGCGACCGACCGTGTTCCGTTCCGGCCAGTTGCTGGTGGTGGACGACGAGCGGCTGCCGCTGGCGGCGGGAGAAGTGCCTCAGGAGCGCTGGATCCGCTTCCGGACGCTGGGATGCTTTCCGTTGACCGGCGCCATCGAGTCACGCGCTACCACCTTGCCCGCGATCATCCAGGAGATGCTGCTGACTCGCACCAGCGAGCGGCTCGGCCGCGCCATCGATCGCGATGGCGTCGGCTCGATGGAGAAGAAGAAACACGAGGGGTACTTCTGATGCCTCTCCAGATGATGCGCATCGCCGACGACATCGAGCGCTACCTCAAGCTGAATGCGAGCAAGGGGCTGCTGCGATTTCTGATCTGCGGTGGGGCCGACGACGGCAAGTCGACGCTGATAAGCCGGTTGCTGCACGACTCCCTGGCGATCCAGGAGGAGCAACTGGCGGCGTTGGTGCGCGGGCCGGGGACAGGCGGCAGCCGCAGTGGCCAGGTCGATCTGGCGCTGCTGGTCGATGGCCAGCAGTCGGAACGCGAGCAGGGCACGGCCGTCGATGTCGCCTATCGGTTCTTCTACACCGACAAGCGCAAGTTCATCGTCGCCGACGCGCCGGGGCACGAGCAGTACACCCGCAACATGGCCACCGGCGCCTCCACGGCGGATCTGGCGATCATCCTGATCGATGCGCGTTACGGCGTGCAGTTGCAGGCCCGGCGGCACAGTTTCATCTGCGATCTGCTCGGGATCCGTCACTTCGTGATCGCGATCAACAAGATGGACCTGGTCGGTTACTCCGAAGCGCGATTCCAGGAGATCGTCGCGGACTACCGTGATTTCGCCGACAAGCTGAATGTCAACGACGTGCGCTTCTTGCCCATTTCGGCATTGACCGGTGCCAACGTCGTCAATCCCGGTAGCGAGATGCGCTGGTACGAAGGCGCCCCGTTGCTGGCCCAGCTCGAGCAGGTCGAGATCCTGTCGGCGCCGAGCCTGCATGAACTGCGCTTTCCGGTTCAGTACGTCAATCGGCCCAATCTCAATTTCCGTGGATATAGCGGCATGCTGGCCGCCGGCGCGGTCGAAGTGGGCAGCGAGATCCGGGTGGAGCCCTCCGGCAGGCGCTCGACGATCGAGCGCATCGTCACCAACGACGGTGACCTCAGCGTTGCCTATCCCGGCCAGTCGATAACGCTCACGCTTCGCGACGAACTCGATATTTCCCGTGGCGACATGCTGGTGGCGGCGAACAGCGATATCGAACCCAGTTCGGTGTTCACCGCCGACGTGGTGTGGATGCACGAGACCCCGCTGGTACCGGGACAGGATTACGAGTTCAAGGCCGGTACCCGAACCGTTTCCGGCCGCGTGACGCGAATCGTCTATCAGATCGACGTCAATACCCTGTCGCGCAGCGCCTCCGACAGGGTGCCTCTCAACGGCATCGCCCGATGCCAGATCGAAGTGACGCAGCCGCTGGTGCTGGACAGCTACCAGCGCTCCCCGGAGACGGGCAGTTTCATCTTCATCGACAGGCTGAGCAACCTGACCGTGGGGGCCGGCATGGTCGTCGACGCCCTGAACATCGGCCACGTGGTCTGGCACGACATGGCCGTCGACAAGCGGAGACGCGCCGAACGCAACCGCCAGAAGCCCAGCATCATCTGGTTCACGGGGCTGTCCGGCGCCGGCAAGTCCACCGTGGCGGATGCCCTGGAGAGACAGCTCTTCGGCATGGGCTACAACACCTACGTGCTGGATGGGGACAACGTTCGCCACGGACTGTGCCGCGATCTCGGCTTCAGCGACCGCGACCGTCAGGAAAACATTCGCCGGGTCGGCGAAGTGGCGAAGCTGATGGTCGATTTGGGCGTGATCACCCTGGTCTCGTTCATCTCGCCGTTCCGTGAGGATCGTCGCATCGTCCGCGCCATGGTCGAGGCCGACGAGTTCATCGAGGTCTTCGTCAACACACCGCTTGCGGTCTGTGAAAGACGCGATCCCAAGGGCCTCTACCGCAAGGCCCGTAGCGGCGAGATCGGTCAGTTTACCGGCATCACTTCTCCTTACGAGGCTCCGGAATCACCGGAAGTCGAGATCGACACGTCGATCCATGACCTCGAGGAGACGGTGGGCCAGCTCATCGCCGCCCTGCGGCGTCACCGGATCATCTGACAACAGTTCGCATCGATTCGTCGAACGACGCCCGCGTTGGCGGGCAGGCGGCGAAAGGCAGCAAGGCTCCCGGCGATAACGCGCGGGAAACGGAGGGAAGGGTGGGCACGATGAAAAACGAAATCAGAAAACGCAGAAGGGCCGATGGTGCGTCCCGATGGCTGGCGCTGGCGCTGGTAGTTGCCGCCATGTCGGGGTGCGCAACCTCATCCCAGCAACGCTTCGGCGATGGGGCGGTGATGCCCATGAACGACGCCACGCCAGTCAATGGCCCGTTGGCAACGTTTCTCGATAGCGCGGCCACGGGCAGCGTGGCGAATCTGGCGACCACGCCCTGGGGGCCGAACGTCTCCATTCATGCCCGTGAGCGCTACTTCTCGGCCAGCGGCCGGCGGTGTATTCGCCTCGACGTGACCCGCAACGTGGCGCCGGCCGGTGTTCCGGTGGCCCAGGTGAGCTGCCTGGTACCGGGGAAAGGCTGGTACGCCCAGCGCCTGGTGACGGAAATCATTCGCTAGATGGTGTTCGGGAAACTTCCGATAGCCATCTCGGCGGCGCCGTCGAAACCCGTCGTTCCTCATGCCGGAACGACCTGATCGCCACCGAATCGACAAGTGCCCTCAAGGCATTTCGCCGGTGCTCTCATGAGCGAACGCCGGCACTCGATGGCCTGAAAAACACGTGAGGGAAGGGAACCATCATGAAGCGGTTATCAGTGACTTTCCGGGCCATGTGCCTGGTGGCGGTAGCGTGCCTCAACGCTAACTTTGCCCACGGCCAGGACATCGGGCTGAGCAGCGGTGGCCTGCTGGGCAGTGACCAGCCGGCACAGGCGATGACCTCGCAGTCCGATGAGACGAATTCGATCGAGACATCGCCGCGGGCGGATTGGGACAGCGGCACCTACGGGCCGGTCGACCCCCGGGCCCAGGCCATGGTCGACCCCGACACGTTGCCACCGTTCGGCGAGAACCTGTTCTCCGGCGGCTTCCGGGGCATGATGGCCGACGGTCTCAACCCGGACTACCTGATCAAGCCGGGTGACCAGATCACGATCCGGGTCTGGGGCGGGGTCGAGATCGACCGGGTACTGGCGGTGGACGCCCAGGGCAATATCTTCCTGCCGCGGATCGGTCCGCTGCAGGTCCAGGGGATCTCCAACGCCCAGCTCAACGCCCGGGTACGCGGCGCGATCCAGTCCGTCTATCCCGAGAACGTCAGCGTCTACACCAATCTCCAGGGCGTGCAGCCGGTGGGCGTCTTCGTCACCGGTTACGTCATGAATCCCGGGCGCTACTCCGGGACGCCGAACGACTCGGTGCTCTACTTCCTCGATCAGGCGGGTGGCATCGATCAGGCGCTGGGGAGTTATCGCCAGGTCGTGATCAAGCGCGGCAACCAGGTCATCAATGTCGTCGATCTCTACAACTTCCTGATCAACGGCGATATCGCACGGCCGCAGTTCCGGGATGGCGACACCATCGTGGTCGAGGAGCGCGGACCCGCCATCAGCGTCGTCGGCGACGTCCAGAAGAACTACCGCTACGAGCTGGTCGGCGAGGCGCTGACCGGACAGGACGTGATCAACCTGGCCCGCCTCAAGTCGGGCGTGTCCCATGTGCTGTTGCGCGGCAGCCGCCCGTCGGGGCCGATCTCGCGCTATCTGCCGCTGGCGGAGTTTCGTGGCGCCGAGGTCCGCCGTGGCGATGAGGTGCTGTTCAGCGCCGACCAGCGCGACGAGACCATCGTGGTCCAGGTCGAGGGCAGCTATTACGGCCCATCGCGCTATGCGCTGCCGCGGGATGCCCGGCTGGGCGAGTTCCTGAACGCGATCAGCGTGCCCCAGGAGATGACCAGCTATCAGGACGTCTCCATTCGCCGGATCAGCGTGGCCGAGCAGCAGGCGTCGTCGTTGAAGGACAGCCTGCGCCGGCTCGAGACGACCTACCTCGGCTATCCCGCTCGCACCGCCAAGGAGGGCGAGATCCAGGTTCGCCAGGCGGAGTTGATCGAACGGTTCGTGAAGAAAGCCTCGCAGGTCAAGCCCACCGGCCGGCTGGTCGTCGCCAGGGACGGCAACGTCGCCGATATCCGGCTGCAGGACGGCGATATCGTGACGATCCCCGAGAACACCGACTCCATCCTGCTGAGCGGCGAAATCATCATTCCCCAGGCGATGGTCTACACGCCGGGCATGAGCGCGCTGGACTACATCCGTCAGGCCGGCGGCTTCACGCCCAGGGCCGACGAGGACCAGGTGCTGGTGGTGCATCGCAACGGGGCGGTGATCCAGGCGGGGCAGACGCGCATGCGCGCCGGCGACGAGATCATCGTGCTGCCTGCCGCACCCACCAGCAACATCGAACTGGCTTCCGCGATCACCCAGATTCTGTTCCAGGTCGCCGTGGCGACTCGCGTGGCACTCGACCTGTGAACGTATCCGATCGTCGGCTCATTGACCTGATCCACTCGTCGCGCGCGCATTCTCGAGGGTAATCCGCCATGGCTATGGAAGTTTCACGATCGGATTCATCGCAACCGAACTTCGCAGCACCGTCCGGAGGAGGAGCCCGCTCCTCGTGGAGAGTGGCCAGGAGCGTCTGGTTTGCCCTGTTCATGCGCGAGACGATCTCGCGCACCATGGCCGACCGCATGGGCTGGTTCTGGATGATCTTCGAACCCCTGGCGATCATCGGCGTGATGGTCTCCGTGCGGGGGCTGTTCATGTCCGGCCGCCACATCGCCGGCGCCGACTATGTCGCCTGGATGGTGGTCGGGCTGATGGGCTTCATGCTGTTCCGCGAGAACATGATGCGCTCGATCGGTGCGATCGAGGCCAATCGTGGCCTGTTCGCTTACCGCCAGGTCAAGCCGGTCGATCCGGTTCTGGTGCGCTGTTTTCTCGAAGGCATGCTCAAGTCGCTGATCTTCATCCTGTTCATCACCATCGGCAGCCTGCTCAAGTTCGAGCTGATGCCGGACTATCCGTTCGGCGCGATGATGGACTGGCTGTCGCTGTGGGCGCTGGGTTGGGGCATGGGGCTGACGCTGTCGGTGCTTGGCGATCTGGTGCCCGAGATCGGCAAGGTGACGCGCATCCTCAACCTGCCGCTGCTGTTGCTCTCCGGCGTTATCTTCCCGGTCCTCTACGTGCCGCATCAGTACCGGGAATACCTGCTGATGAACCCGATCGTGCATGGCCTGGAGAGCATGCGGATGAACTTCTTCAGCGGCTACCACACGATCGATGGCATCGACATGACCTACCTGTGGTTCTGGGCGCTGGCGCTGATATCGCTGGGGCTGATCCTGCACACGCGTTTTCGCGACCAACTGAAAGCGCATTAGGAGGAGGGCCCCCATGATCGAGATTCGCAATCTCTACAAGCGCTATCACAACCATCATGACAGCCCCTGGGTGCTCAAGGACATCAACCTGACGATCCCCAGCGGGGTCAGCGTCGGCCTGCTGGGCCGCAATGGCGCCGGGAAGTCCACCTTGCTGAGGCTGATCGGTGGCATGGACTCCCCCGACCGCGGCGATATCGTCCGCAACAGCCGGGTCTCCTGGCCGATCGGCCTGGCGGGAGGCTTCCAGGGCTCGATGACCGGTCGTCAGAACGTCAAGTTCGTGGCCCGGATCCATGGCGCCGAGGAGGAGATCGAGCGCGTGGTTCGAGAGGTCGAGGCCTTCGCCGAGATCGGCAACGCCTTCGACGAGCCGGTCAAGACCTACTCGTCGGGGATGCGTTCGCGGCTGGCGTTCGGGCTTTCGCTGGCGTTCGACTTCGACGTCTACCTGTCGGACGAGGCGACCGCCGTCGGCGATCGCGCGTTCAAGGCCAAGGCCAAGGAAGCGTTCAAGGCGCGTGTCGGCAAGGCCAGCCTGATCATGGTCTCCCATGGTGAGGGTGTCCTGCGGGAGTTCTGCGAGGCCGGCATCGTGCTGGAGAAGGGCCGGGCGCAGTGGTTCGACGATATCGAGGAGGCCATCGGCGTCTATCACCAGGCAACCGACGGCAAGAAGGTCGAGCCGCCCAAGGTGCCGACCTCGCTCTCCGAGGCGAAGCAGCAGTTGATGCAGGCGAATCTCGAGTTCGAACAGGCTCGCCTCGACTACCAGATAGCCAGTGATGACCCCGCCCGGAACGATCCCGACGACGCGCTGCGCTGGCGCGTTGAGGAGTCCCGCGAGCGGATGCACGAGGCGCGCCGTTACGTTCAGCAGTTCCAGTCGCAGGCGAAAGCCAAGCCTCGCAAACGAACGACAAAGACTACGAAAAAGACAGGTCGGCCATGAACAACTCATCGTCTCTCAACAAGAAGTCACGCTTGCGCAAGTCGCTCCACTGGATCGTGTGCCTGATCGCGATCGTGGTGGTGTCGCTCTACTGGGCGCTGTGGGCCAGTGACCGCTATGTCTCCCACGCCAACGTGGTGCTCGAGAGCCCGCAGCTCGCGGCGCCGACCCTGAGCGTCAGCTCACTGCTCAGCGGCGGCGCCACCAGCAATCTCGCGGACATGCTGCTGCTGCGCGACTACATGCGCTCCGTGGACATGCTGAAGCTGCTCATCGAGGAGGCGGATTTCCGCAACCACTACGCCAACTCCGGTGCCGATTTCTTCAGCGCCCTGGGCGACGAGAACGCACCGCTGGAGGAGCTGCACGACTACTACCTCTCCCGGGTATCGGTGGAGCTGGACGACTATGCCGGCGTGCTGCGGGTCGATGTCGAGGCCTTTACTCCCGAAGAAGCCAACAAGATCAATCGGCTGCTGCTGGAGGAGGGGGAGCGGCACATGAACCTGATGGGCCAGCGCCTGGCGGAGGAGCAGGTGCGCTTCCTCGAACAGCAGGTCGCGTTGCTGGAAGACAAGTTCCAGCAGACGCGGGATGCGCTGCTCGACTACCAGAACGCCAACGGGTTGGTCTCGCCGACGGGTACGGTGGAGAGCCTCAGTTCGGTGGTGTCGAGCCTGGAGGGTCAACTCGCCATCGCCAAGGCGCGCAAGAGTGCGCTGGCCAGCTACCAGAGCGTTCGCTCGCCGGAGATCGTGCGCATCAACAGCGAGATCAAGGCGCTGACCGATCAGATCGCGCAGGAGCAGGCTCGCCTGGCCAGGCAGTCCGGCAACGCGCTCAACAGCATCTCCTCGGAGTACCAGACCCTGATGCTGCGGGCGCAGTTCGCCCAGGACAGCTATTCCGGGGCGCTGGGGGCGCTCGAGAACACCCGGATCGAGGCGGCGCGCAAGCTGAAGCAGGTCTCCGTTCTCCAGACGCCGACAATGCCGGAATACCCCGAACAGCCCGAGCGGCTCTACAACTCGGTGGTATTCGCGGTCATCGCGCTGTTCATCACCCTGATCCTCAACATGCTGATCCTGATCGTGAAGGATCACCGCGACTGACCGGACCGGCATGGTCGGGGCCGGCTGTCGCCGCGACCCGGACCATGCCGTCCGAAGCAAACAACGACCAACCATGGATCGCACGATCGATCCACCCAGCGCTGTCTGAACCCTGCTCGGCGAGACACGAGGGTATTCAGGCAGGGCGTAACAGGCTCGACGGGGGAATCACCATGAGCAAGACATTTCTGGTAACAGGTGGCGCCGGATTCATCGGCTCGGCGGTGGTGCGAGAACTGATAGAGCACACGCCGCATCGCGTCATCAACGTCGACAAGCTGACCTATGCCGGCAATCCGGAGTCGCTGGCACGGGTGGACAGCGACGAACGCTACGAGTTTCGCCTCGCCGACATCTGTGACGGCGCGGCCATGGCCAGGATCTTCAACGAATACCAGCCGGACGTGATCATGCATCTGGCGGCGGAGAGCCACGTGGATCGCTCCATCGACGGACCGGCCGACTTCATCGAGACCAATATCGTGGGGACGTACGTGCTGCTGGAGGCGGCCCGCGGCTACTTCAAAGGGCTGCAGGAGAGCGACCCGGCCAAGGCCGCGGCTTTCCGCTTTCACCACATCTCCACCGACGAGGTGTATGGCGATCTTCATGGCGTGGACGATCTGTTCATGGAAACCACGCCCTACGCGCCGAGCTCGCCCTATTCGGCCAGCAAGGCCAGTTCCGATCACCTGGTCCGCGCCTGGCACCGGACCTTCGGCCTGCCGACCGTGGTCACCAACTGCTCCAACAACTACGGCCCGTTCCACTTTCCGGAGAAGCTGATCCCGCTGACGATTCTCAACGCGCTGGCGGGACAGCCGCTGCCGGTCTACGGCGACGGCAAGCAGATTCGGGACTGGCTGTTCGTCGAGGATCACGCGCGAGCGCTGGTTCAGGTTGCCAGCGAAGGGGCGATCGGCGAGACCTACAATATCGGTGGCCACAACGAGAAGCAGAATCTCCAGGTCGTCGAGACGATCTGTGAGCTGCTCGAGGAGCTTGCGCCGAACAAGCCCGAGGGCGTCGTCCGCTATCGCGATCTGATCACCTTCGTGGTCGACCGGCCGGGCCATGACCAGCGCTACGCCATCGACGCTTCCAAGATCCAGCGAGAACTGGGCTGGACCCCCCGCGAGACCTTCGATAGCGGCATGCGAAAGACCGTGCAGTGGTTCCTCGAGAACGACACCTGGTGGCGCCGGGTCCAGAACGGCAGCTATCAGGGCGAGCGACTGGGAGTGACCGCATGAGTACGCTGATTCTCGGCGGAAACGGCCAGGTCGGGTTCGAGTTGCAGCGCGCGTTGTCGCCGCTTGGCGAGTGCGCCGCCCCGGCACGTCCTTCCCTCGACCTGCTGGATGCCGATGCGGTCGCCCGCCTGCTCGACCAGACCCGGCCCAAGCTGATCGCCAACGCGGCAGCGTGGACTGCGGTGGACGCTGCGGAGACGGCGCGCGGGGAAGCCTTCCGGCTCAATGCCGAACTGCCGGCTCAACTGGCCGATTACTGCGCCACGCACTCGGCAAGGCTCGTTCACTACTCCTCGGACTACGTCTATCCCGGTGGCGGCGACGCCGCCTGGCAGGAGTCCAGCGAGACGGGCCCGCTCTCGGCCTACGGCGAGAGCAAGCTTGCCGGTGACGACGCGGTACTGGCCAGCGGGGCGGACGCCTTGATCTTCCGAACCAGCTGGGTCTACAGCGCACGCGGCAACAATTTCATGAAGACCATGCTGCGCCTGGCCAAGGAGCGCGACGCCCTGAGTGTCGTCGGCGACCAGATCGGCGCGCCGACGCCAGCCCGGCTGATTGCCGACGTGACCCTGCTGGCCGTGAGGCAGCAGAGCGAAGGGCGCCTGGACCCCGGTATCTATCACCTCGCGCCGCGTGGCGAGACCAGCTGGCACGGTTTCGCCCAGGCGATATTCCGGCATGCGGCCGCGCTCGGACAGCCCCTGCGGCTGGGACCGGAGGAAGTGGCGTCGATTCCCACCGCGAGCTACCCCACGCCCGCCCGTCGTCCGCTCAATTCACGACTGTCGCTGGAGAAAATCGAGCATGCGCTCGGCGTCACGCTGCCGGATTGGGAATCCCAGTTACGGCTGACGCTGGCGGAGTGGCTCGAGGCTGCATAGCAGGCTGCAAGGCGCGAAGGCGTCCTCCCGTAGAAGCGAGTCCCGAGAGAGGCCGCTTTTATACCGTTATCTTGAATGTCTGACTCGATCTTGGGATCGAAAAGGAGTTTCACCATGGCACGTAAAGGCATCATTCTGGCCGGCGGTTCCGGCACCCGGCTGCATCCGATCACCCAGGGCATCTCCAAGCAACTGCTGCCGGTGTACGACAAGCCGATGATCTACTACCCGATCTCGGTGCTGATGCTGGCCGGGATTCGCGAGATCCTGATCATCTCGACGCCGTCCGATCTGCCGCAGTATCAGTATCTGCTGGGCGATGGCGCGCAGTTCGGCCTGCGCTTCGAGTATGCCGAGCAGCCGTCACCGGATGGACTGGCCCAGGCGTTTTTGATCGGCGAGTCGTTCATCGGTGACGATTCGGTCTGCCTGGTGCTGGGAGACAACGTCTTCCACGGGCAACACTTCTCCGAGCAGCTGATGCGAGCGTCGGACGTCCAGAAGGGCGCAACGGTGTTCGGCTACCTGGTCAAGGATCCGGAACGGTTCGGCGTGGTGGAATTCGACGCCTCCGGCAAGGCGCTGTCGATCGAGGAGAAGCCGATCAAGCCCAAGTCGCCCTATGCGGTTACCGGGCTCTACTTCTACGACAACGACGTGGTGGAGATCGCCCACCAGGTCAAGCCCTCCGAACGCGGCGAGCTGGAGATCACCAGTATCAACAACGCGTATCTGGAACGCGGCGACCTGCACGTGGAGCGTCTGGGACGCGGTTTCGCATGGCTGGATACCGGCACCCACGACAGCCTGCTGGAAGCCGGCCAGTACGTGCAGACGATCGAGCATCGCCAGGGACTCAAGGTCGCCTGCCTGGAGGAGATCGCCTGGAACCAGGGCTGGATCGACGACGCGACGCTGGCCGAACGCGGCAGCGCATTGAAAAAGACCGGCTATGGCCAGTATCTGCTGAAGCGACTCGAGGACGCCCAGCGTGGCGTGGCCGTCGGCGAGGCTGCCGTGGCCGGCCTCCGCGGCAACCGCTGACTCCCCGAAGACAACCATCGCAGCCCGAGAGACGGACGACATGAACTACGAAAAGCTCGCCATTCCCGATGTCGTGTTGATGACGCCGAAGGTCTTCGGCGACGAGCGGGGATTCTTCCTCGAGACCTTCCGGCACAGCGAATTCGTCGAACAGTGCGGCGACTACCGGTTCGTGCAGGACAACCACAGCAAGTCCGGCCAGGGCATCCTGCGCGGCCTCCACTACCAGTTGCAGCAGCCCCAGGGAAAGCTCGTCCGTGTCACGCGGGGCGAGGTGTACGACGTGGCGGTCGATCTGCGCCGCAGCTCGCCCACCTTCGGCCGCTGGGTCGGTGCGCTGCTGAGCGAGGAGAATCGGCGGATGCTATGGGTTCCGCCGGGGTTCGCCCACGGCTTCTACGTCACCAGCGAGGTGGCCGAGTTCCAGTACAAGTGCACGGATTATTACGCGCCGGGCGACGAGTACAGCCTGCACTGGAACGATCCGCAACTGGCCATCGAATGGCCGCTGGTGAATGGAAGGCCGGTGACATCGGAGAAGGATGAAGCGGGTAGTGCGCTGGCCGACGCGGCCGTCTTCGCCTAGGCCACGTCTGAAAGTACTGGGCCTGTCCAGTCGGTGTTAAGAAATTGGCTCACTGAACCTCGTTCAGACCGTCCGCCGGGCGGTTCGAAGCGCGAGCGGAGAGCCACAGGCTCATTGACGCCCGGTGAAGTGGTGCGCCAGTCCGGTCCGGTTTGACTCACCGCACCCTTGTCGGTCGCACTTCATGCGGCGGCGCTGCCCAGATCGTCGATCCTGACGATTTGTCGCCAATTTCTGCCTTGGCCACGCACCCCGGGCTGGCCTTCGCCGGTCGGCTTCTCAGGCAACGCCTGGCGCCTCTCAACCCGGCGGGTTGCTGGTTGGGGGGGGGCCGAGGCCATTTGGACACAACCGAGCTGCCCGTGGGGGGCGGCTTCGATCATTCTTGGGGATTGCCCGTATGAAAATCACCGTTTTTGGCACCGGCTACGTTGGTCTGGTAACCGGCGCCTGTCTGGCGGATGTGGGCCACGACGTGGTCTGTGTCGATATCGATCAGAGCCGAATCGAACGCCTGGTCCAGGGGGAGATCCCCATCTACGAACCGGGCCTGGAGTCGATGGTCCTTCGCAATGTCGAGGGGCAGCGCCTGCAATTCACCACGGACGCTTGCATGGCGGTCGAGCACGGGGTGCTGCAGTTCATCGCCGTCGGCACCCCGCCCGACGAGGATGGTAGTGCCGATCTCCAGTACGTGCTGGCGGTGGCCTCCACCATTGGTCAGTACATGAACGGCTACAAGGTCGTCATCGACAAGTCGACGGTGCCGGTCGGCACGGCCGACAAGGTTCGCGATCGTATCGCCGGCATTCTCCAGGAACGCGCCGTCGAGCTGGCGTTCGATGTCTGCTCCAACCCCGAGTTTCTCAAGGAGGGATCGGCGCTCGAGGACTTCACGCGCGGCGCGCGGATCGTCGTCGGTACCGACTCCGACCGCGTGAGCGACCTGATGCGGGAGTGCTATGCCCCCTACAACCGCAACCGCGAGAAGCTGATGCTGATGAGCGTCCGCGCGGCCGAGCTGACCAAGTACGCGGCCAACGCGATGCTGGCGACCAAGATCAGCTTCATGAATGAGATGGCCAACCTGGCGGAACGTCTCGGAGCGGATATCGAGGATGTCCGGCGAGGTATCGGCTCCGACCCGCGTATCGGCTACCACTTCATCTACCCGGGCTGCGGCTACGGCGGCTCCTGTTTCCCGAAGGACGTCCAGGCGCTGGCGCGAACCGCCAGCAAGGTCGGCTACGAGGCCGAGTTGCTCAAGGCGGTCGAGGCGGTCAACAAGCGCCAGAAGTCGACGTTGTTCGAGAAGCTCTCCCACGCCCTTGGCGGCGAGCTGCAAGGCAAGACGATCGCGGTGTGGGGGTTGGCGTTCAAGCCCGAGACCGATGACATGCGCGATGCCCCGAGCCGGGAGCTGATGGAGACCTTGTGGGCCCACGGTGCGACGGTACAGGCCTACGACCCCGAAGCGATGAAGGAGTGCCGGCGTCTCTACGGTGAGCGGGACGACCTGGTGCTGGTGGCTGACCGGGTCCAGGCGGTCAAGCGGGCCGACGCGTTGGTGATCTGCACCGAGTGGAAGGAGTTCCGCACGCTGGATGGCGATTGGATTCGGGGCCAGTTGGCCCAGCCGGTAGTCATCGATGGTCGCAATTTGTTCGACCCGGAGACGATGTCGGCGGCCGGGATCGACTATTACGCCGTGGGGCGTGGCAAGAACAGTCAATCCCCGGTCACTGCCTGACACCGATCCCCACCGCATTCGACGGGCCAATGACGCTTGGAGATCGCTGGGCAAGGAAGCCCTCGAGCGATGGCACCAGGTGGATGGCCCCGCTCCCGGCATGGCATGAAAATACTCAATATCGATATTCATCAAGGCTAATACCCGATGTGATTAAGCTTTTCATGTTTTCACCGAGGCGGTGGAATCATGGGACGCAGGGTGGTGAATATCGATGAGTAAAATCATCTTCACCGGAAGCTGAGTCGAGATTACCCTGACTAAAGTCTTAACGGTGATTGTCGAAGCAATAGCGAGCGACAGCGTCACGATAATAAAACGATATTGTCATTTATCGGTTGTTTCGTCGTCATATGGCGACAGTGATGTCATTTAAATAACGGTTTTATAACGACGGCTTTATTTTAATAGGACGCCGTCTGTAAGTGCGGATTCTTGCCCGATGATCATAAAGAAGTTGCCCGTTTAACCGGTGTGGGACTGGCAAAAGATATGGTCGATCAGATTGTCAATCGATGGACGACATATCGAGACGTATCGATGCCATCAACTCCGGCGTTGCCGGATGATCGCGAAGAAGACGATAAATGTCACTCATCGTGACAAATCAAATGTGAGATGAGGCACCATCATGCAAGCCAAGAGCCGAGCATTATATGAATTCGGGGCGACCTTCCTCGGTCCCGCGCTGCACGTCTACGCCGAGTCCATAGAAGCCGAGGCCGATGGCCATCTGCCGGTTTGCCTGGCGCGAGAGGGGTGGTGCTTTCATCGTCTGCTGACCCGGTTGCAGCAGGAATCCTCGATAGAGCTGGCCAACGATCCTATCTATCTTCGGGTTTCCAGGACGTTGCTATTCCGCGCCATGCTGGGATCGGAAACGATCACCCCGATGGCGCTGGGCAACGATTTCTCGGGCAGTGTGCTGGATCTGATGCGCAAGCGGTTCGGTCTCCAGCTACACGAAATATTCGCGGCGTTGCCATTCGAACTGCTTCGGTTCAACTGCGAGCTTCCCAAGGACAAGGATCTGGTCTTCCAGTGGCTTTCCCCTCATCTAGAAGCGTTGAAAAAGGTGGTTTCTCCGACCCGAAAGGCGCTGATCGCCTATCTGCGGAGATCCGGATTGACGGACCCGGAAAAGCGGCCCTTGATGCTGGATCTGGGATATTCGGGGACCATCCAGAAAATTCTGACCCACATTCTCGAGCGAGACACCACCGGCCTCTATTTCATTGCCACCAAGCCGGGCGATGCGGAAGTCAGCCGACATCATGCGCTGTTGAAAGGCGTTTTCCATGAGGGCGTGGGGTGGCGAAACGGCTGCACCATGCTCGATCGCTCGCTGTTATTCGAGTGTCTGCTGACGGCACCGCATGGCCAGATGGTCGATATCCGTCAGAAAAGCAATGGGGAGTTCGAGTATTTCTACGGTAGGCAGGCTGCGACACAGCGTCATTTTCAGGACCTCAAGACGGTGTTCGATGGGGCGATCGATCACGTCGTGATGTGTCGGCGCCATGGTGTGAATTACACGAAGTTGGACGTTCAGACACTTTACGAAGTTTTCGCGACCCGACCCAACTGTATTCCGCACGACGTCTGGCACCTGTTCAGTGTCGACGATGATATTACCGGCAATGGCATCGTCAATCCGATGCAAATGTTCGCAATATAAATGAGAGGCGGGGGACACATGAAACCGACGGGCAAGATGATATCGCTGCTACCTTGGCTATTTCAGACCCAGTTCGCGAGTCAGGCGCGCAAGCGGCGTCTGGCGGCGGAAGAAGTGGTGGGGATGGACGATAATATCGTCGTACCCGAGGTCGGCGTCGAGGATCAGCCGCGCAAGGAACCGGTTCTCGACGACAAGAACCTGGTGACCGTGACGGAGACCTTCGTCGTCACCGAAGGCGACGCGGTCAACGACGATCTCCCCCCCGTCGACGAAGAGGCCCCGACGACAGCGGCGGATTCCGACTCCCCGGTCGATATCGACCCGAGTGCGGAGTCGGAATCCGCCGAGCCCGAGGTCGCCGATCTCCCGCTGGGCAATACCGCCAACAAGGGCGGCGGTCATGCCGCAATGATGAGTCAGGCGTTCATGGACGGGCTGAATACGGGCCTGTTCGATCCCAAGTGGTATCAGGCCACCTACGGCCTGCGCTTCGCGACCCAGCGGGAGGCGTTCGACGACTACGTCCGCAAGTCGCGCTTTGCGCCGGTGAACCCGTCGCCGAAATTCGACAGCGAAACCTACCACCGGATGTACATCGACGTCTTCCATGCTCAGCAGAGCCCGCTGCAACACTACCTGTTGCACGGGAGGGGCGAGGGGCGGCAGCACGTGCCCGCGACGGTGCGGTGGTATCCCAGAGAGATCGTCGCGCCCCGCAAGACGCTGACGCCGGCCGCCGGCAAACTGAAGGTCGCGCTCTGCCTGCATGTCTTCTACGTCGACTTCCTGGACCGCTTCGCCAAGGCCATCGAGCGGTTCCCGGTGACCGTGGACGTCTACCTGACGCTGGCGGATGCCAGTTTCGAGACGCGGGCCCGGCAACTCTTCGGCGAGCATGCGCGGGTGAACAAGCTGGAGACGCGAATCGTCCCCAACCGCGGCCGGAACTTCGGCCCGGTGCTGGTGGAGTATGGCCAGGCCCTGCAGGAGTACGACCTCTTCTGCCATCTGCATTCGAAGAAGTCGCTCTACTCCGGCAAGGAGCAGACGCAGTGGGCGGAGTATCTGATCGAGTACCTGCTGCGCGACGTCTCCGTGGTGACCCGGCTGCTGAATGCGTTCGCCGCCGACGATTCGCTGGGGCTCTACTACCCGACCACATTCTGGATGATGCCTTCGTGGGTCAATCACCAGACCATGAACAAGGGCTTCATGCGCGAGTGGCAGGAGAAGCTCGGCCTCGGGCATATCCCCGAGTTCCTGAGCTATCCCGCCGGCGGCATGTTCTGGTCGCGCCCGCAGGCAATGCAGGGCGTTCTGGATCAGGCCTGGACCTACGAGGACTTCCCCGAGGAGCCGTTGCCCAACGACAACTCGATGCTGCATGCCCTCGAGCGCGTACTGGGGCCGTTGGCCGAGCACCACGGCTTTCGCCAGCTGTTCTTCTATCCGCCCACCGGCCAGTTCACCACCGACAATGGCTATATCACCGCGAGTTACCACGGCCGCCTGGAACAGCATATCGCCAGCATCCAGGCGCACGCCTGCATCAGCTTCGATGTCTTCGACACCCTCGTGCGTCGCGAGTACACGGTGCCGGACTACGCCAAGCTCAAGCTCGGCAAGGTGCTGGCCGAGCAGGGCTTCGTCCCGTCGGCGCAGGCCTTCGTCAAGCTGCGTAACGAGGCGGAGTCGACGCTTCGCCAGCGCGCCAACTTCAAGGGCGACGTCCGTATCGAGGCGGTCTACGACGAGCTGGCCGATCAACTGGACGTCTCTCCGGAGGTCGCCCAGGAGTGGATGGAGCTCGAGTACGAACTCGACCTGGAGATGATCCAGCCCAAGGACGAGATGGTCGAGCTGTTCAATCATCTCGCCGCGCAGGGGCACATCCTGTGGGTGATCTCCGACAGCTATTACAACCGCGAGCAGGTCGGGCTGATGCTGCGCAAGGCCGGCGTCGCGGCGGCTTACCGCCTGATGGTCTCCAGCGAGGAGCAGGCGCGCAAGGACAACGGTTCGATGTGGGTCAAGGTGAAACAGGACCTGCTCAACGAGGGCATCGATCGTCACCTGCATATCGGCGACAACGTGGTGGCGGACGCGCAGATGCCGGGCGACCTCGGGCTGACGACCTTCCATATCCTGCACCCCATGGACAAGTGGGCTGCGCTGGGATTCCCGGCGGTGCTGCACGGCGCGGATGGGCTGGACGAGGTGGAAATACTCAAGTGGGGGCGGCTGATCAACGAGGTGGGAAGAAACCCGTTCATCGGGGAGTGACGAGGCCCTCCGCCACATCGTGGCGATCCGGGGCGCTTGCGACCTCGATCGACACGACGCTGTCGACATCCGCCAGGTTCGGAAGTCGAGCCAGCTTACCGGCGCCGAGGCGATCCGCTACCGATCGCCAGCGCCATTCCAGCGATGTGCTTAGGGGTCGAGGGGGATGCGTGACGACCGATTTACAGCGCGCGAATACCCGCGCCACGGCGAACATCTGTTTTACCGCCCTGACGATGGTGCGTGGCGAGAGCGATATCGTCTGGTCTTCCTTGTTGCATCACGCGCGGCTGGGATTTCAGCGTCTTGTCGTCATCAGCTATCTGGAGCATGACTTCCTGCGTCAGTGCACCGACAGGCTCAGGACCGACTTCCCCGCGCTGGAAGTCGATCTCGTCGAGTTGGAGAGTCGCGGACATTTCGGCAGGCGCAAGGCGTTTTACGTCAATCGAGCGCTGTCGATGTTCATCGACCCCAAGCTGGACAATTACGTCTACTGCTTCGATGCCGACGAATTTCTGTCGCTGGGTGCCTATGGCTCGATCGGCGAATTCTATGCCGCATTCAGTGCCGGGTTGCAGCGAAGCGACGGGGCGGCAGGCGTGGGGGAGTGCTTCCAGCTGCCCTGGTTGAACCTGATTCCCAAACGCCGCCACTACCAGGAGCGGGACCTGAGCGGCCAGTTTCTCGAGGGCGATTACCTTTGCGTCGATACCCGGCACAACAGCCGGCACAAGGTGCTGTTCCGCAAGCGTCCCGGTACCCGGGTTCACATGGCTTACCACCAGGCCTTCGTGGGCGAGAAGGACGTGCCGGTGATGCCGGACCCCGAAACGCTGGCGTTCGTCGAGAAGAGTGGGGCCTGTGTCTATCACGTGCCGCTGCGGAGCCCGGGCCAGTTTCGCCATCGCCTGGAAGGGCCGCTGCGGCGCGTCATGACACAGTCCGAACAGGGAGCGTCCGCGGCTCACGCGGCGCTGTCCAGCGATGTCGCCGATGAGCTGTTCTCGGCCTGTACCGCCAGCCAGCCACGATTCAACAGTCTTGCCGAAGCCGCTGATGTCTTCGGTGAAGCCATTACCGATAGAAAGATTCGGGCCATCACTCGGTTCATTTACCGCCACCGAGTGGACGTCGGCCCGGTTCTGGGCTCCGCGAAATAGTCGCGGCGCTCGAGTTGCCTGGGAATTTACGCCGATGATTTCACGCACTGCCAATCGACCCCGTTACCGGTACGCCATCGTCGCCATCGTCAAGAACGAGCGACCGTATCTTGCCGAGTGGATCGCTTATCACCGCCTGATCGGTTTCGAGCATTTCTATATTGCCGACCACGGCAGTACCGACGACTCCGATCTGCTGCTGGCGAAGTGGCAACGTCAGGGAGTGGTGACCGCACGTCGCTGGGAGCAAGAGGAGCGAGCGCAGGTGCTGTGGTATCAGCATGTGCTCGAGCAGCATGGCCATGAAGCCACCTACCTGGCGTTCCTGGACGTCGACGAGTTCCTGGTCCATCCCCATTGCGATCGTCCGTTGGATTGGCTGGAGCCGACCCTGGCGCCCGAGGACGTCGGTGGCGTCGCGATCAACTGGCGGATATTCGGGTCGTCCGGCATGCGCTTTCGGCAGCCCGGCGGCGTGCTGGAGCGGTTCACCATGGCCAGCGAAAGCGAGCGGGTCGTCAATTGCCACGTCAAGTCGATCGTCAAGCCGTCGCGGGTGCTGTCGATGACCGCCCATACCGCGGAGCTGAAACCGGGCAGCCGTTATCTGGGCGCCGACGGACAGGCGGTAACCTTCCTGGACGGCAAGACGAAGTCCGGGCGCACCGAGCGGGTCATCGATACCCCGATGCGGGTCTACCACTACAACATCAAATCCCAGGAGGAGTTCGTCGATACCAAGATGACGCGGGGGCGGGCCAACATGGGGCCGATGCACTCCCGGGACCTGGAGTACTTCCACAAGCATGACATGAACGAGGTGAGGTTGGGTTTCTCGCCGGAGCTGTTGAGCCGGGTCGACGATGCCTGTCGCGAGCTGGCACCGGAGCTGGCCGCGCCCCCCCGGAAACCGTGTTTCTTCGTGCATATTCCCAAGACGGCGGGGACCAGCTTCCGACTCGGGGCCAAGGCCCATCTCGGCGAAGCGCAGGTCTGGCACGACTACGGCGAGACCCAGCGCGAGACGGCGCCGATGGTGGTGCGCTGGGCTTACGAACGTCGCGATTTGTGGCGACTCTGGCAGATCGTCTCCGCCCAGGACGTGAAACTGCTTGGCGGCCACGTCAAGTTGGAGAAGTACGCCCATCTGGCCGGCATGCGGCACTGTTTCTCGTTCGTGCGGGACCCCTTGCAGCGGCTGGCGTCGGAGTACCACCACTTCGTCCGTCATCACGGCTATCAGGATTCGTTCTCGGCGTTCTATCGACGCCACGACATGATCAATCGCCAGAGCCGGTTTCTCGAGGCGACTCGCCTCGAGGCGCTGGGGTTCATCGGGTTGACCGAACGCTACGCGGAGTCGCTGGCGATCCTCAACGACCTGTACGGCTGGCAGATACCGGGCATGGCCGAGAATCTGGGCCACGCCAGCGTCGATCACGTCTACGAGATCGATCCCGCCGACGAGCGCGCGCTGCGGACCTTGAACGCCGAGGATTTCCAGCTCTATCGCGACTGCGAGCGCCTGTTCGAGTCCCGCCTGGCGCTTTTCCGTCAGGGCCAGCCGTTCGTGCACGGTGCGATCCAGCAGTGCGTTGCCGACAAGGTGGTGGGGTGGGCCTGGTGGGCCACGGACGATAGTCCGGTCGAGATCGAGGTCTGGGTCAACGACCGCAAGGTGGGGCGAACGCTGGCCAATGCGCTGCGGCCCGGCATGCTGCGCTGGGGCGCGCCACGTGGCGCCTACGTCGGTTTCCATCTACCGATCGAAGCCGTGCACGGCGATATCGTCGACTGCCGCGTGACGCTGACCCAGCAGTCGCTGGGGCGGCATCGCGTGCATCGCACCGCCGCGCTTCAGCCCGTGCTGGAATCGTGAGGGATATCGTGATGCAGACCTCCTCGTCCCCCGTACCGGAAGTGCGATCCTGGATGATCTGGCGCGGCGTGAAGCGCTCCACCCGGTTCGTCTGTCGCCCCCGATTGAAGCCGCTCCACCAGCTGGAGCGGCTGACGCCGGACGGGGCCGACGAGAGCTCCTCCTTTGGCTGGCGGTCGATGGGCAACGACCCGCAGTTCGCCTGGCGACGCCGGATGCCCCTGCCAGGCTGGAACATGCTGGAGGTCGCGATTCGTCACGACCAGCCGAGCGGCTCGGTGCGGATGTACGTCGACACGGGACAGGGCTTCAACGAGGCGGAAAGTTTCTATCTCGCCTTGAAGCCGGGGCGCATCGCCAAGCGGCTCTGCTACATCGGTCCGGGCATTCGGGGAATTCGTTTCGATCCGCTGGAGACGGAGGGGTGTTTCTCCATCGACCACCTGCGACTGGTGTGGCTGACCCCCTGGTTTGCCTGCGACCGTCTTGCCCAGCGGCTGGCCAATCTGCATGGCCAGTGGCTCGAGACGCCCAAGGCCAATGTCCTGTCCCGGCTCAAGGAGCTCGCCAGGGAGCAGAACACGCCCTGGCGCGCGATGGCACTCAGGCAGTACGAGGAGACCTTCGTTCGCCTCTGCCCCCGCAAGAGCTACTCCGAGTGGTTGGCGCAGCAGCCGGTGGCCTCGCAGGCGTGGCTCTCGAGCCGGCTGGCGGCGTTCGCCTATCGCCCCACGATCTCGATCCTGCTGCCAACCTACGATCCGACACCGGAAGCTCTCGACCGCTGTATCGAATCGGTGCTGGCACAGCGCTATACCCAATGGCAGCTGTGCATCGCCGACGATGCCTCCACCGATCGCCGTATCGTCGAGCGGCTGCGGCGCTACGCCGAGCAGGATTCCCGTATCGAGGTGACGTTCCGTCCGGTCAATGGGCATATCTGCGCGGCGAGCAACAGTGCGCTGTCCCTGGCGCGGGGTGAGTATGTGGCGCTGCTGGACCATGACGATCAGCTGGTACCCGATGCGCTCTTCCGTGTCGTCGATGCGTTGCAGCAGCGGCCCCGCGCGGAGCTGCTGTACAGCGACGAAGACAAGATCGATGACCACGGGGAGCGGTTCGACCCGCACTTCAAGCCAGCCTGGAATCCCGACCTGCTGCTCGGGCAGAACTACCTGTCGCACCTCGGGGTGTATCGAACGGAGAGAGTGAAGGCGGTCGGGGGCTTCCGCGAGGGTTACGAGGGGAGCCAGGATCACGATCTGGCCCTGCGCTTCACGGCCGGACTCGATTCGGATCGTATCGTCAGAATCCCGCACGTGCTCTACCACTGGCACGCCGGGCAGGGGTCGACGGCATCGGCCGCCGCGACCAAACGCTATACCGGCGAGGCTGGTCTCCACGCGGTTCAGGACCACCTGTCCCGACATGTCCGGGGGGCGACTGCCGAACCCGGCCGTTTTCCCAATACCTATCGCGTGCGCTGGCCGCTTCCCGATCCGGCACCGCTGGTGAGCCTGCTCATCCCGACCCGGGATCGGGTGGAGATACTGCGGCCCTGCGTCGAAGCGCTGCTAGAGCGGACACGGTATCCCCGGCTCGAGGTGCTGATTCTCGACAACGGCTCGACCTGCCCGGAAACCCTGAACTTTCTGGGCGAGCTCGCCGAGCATCCCCGGGTTCGGGTGCTGCATTGGCCGCACCCCTTCAACTATTCGGCCATCAACAACTTCGGCGCCCGCCATGCGCGTGGGGAGCTGCTGGGGCTGATCAACAACGATGTCGAGCCGATCAACGAAGACTGGCTGGAGGAGATGGTCAGCCAGGCCTGCCGCGAGGAGATCGGCTGTGTCGGTGCCAAGCTCTACTATCCCAACGGCACGGTCCAGCACGCCGGCGTCGTGCTGGGTGTCGGCGGTGTCGCGGGGCATGCCCACAAGTTCTTCTCGCGCCACGAGCCCGGCTATTTCAGTCGACTCCATCTTGCCCAGAACTTTTCCGCCGTCACCGCAGCGTGCCTGGTGGTGCGCAAGTCGCTGTTCGAGGCCGTCGGCGGCCTGGACGAGGCCAACCTGGCGGTCGCGTTCAATGACGTGGATTTCTGCCTCAAGGTCGGCGAGGCGGGGTATCGCAATCTGTTTACACCGTTCGCCGAACTCTACCACCACGAATCGGTTTCCCGCGGGGCCGACGACACCCAGGCCAAACGGCTACGGGCGTCCCGGGAAGCGGAGTACATGCGTCGTCGCTGGCGCCACCGCCTGTTCGACGACCCGGCCTACCACCCCAACCTGACACTGACTTACGAAGACTTCTCGCTGCGATGAGTGCGCGAGGGGAACGCCAATCCAGCCTACGAGGGGACTGATCATGAGCTATCCGCGCTGGGTGGTTTTGAGTGATGGAACCTGCCCGACTGAAGATATCTACTTCCTGAAATCGGTGGCGCCGTGGCTGCAATCACGTGGCATCGAGGTCAAGCGCATCGACACCAGCTACTGGCGGTTGCCGGTCATGTGCATGCCCTGGCTGGTAGGCGAGTTGCGTAACGCTCACATTCTCGTCTGCCGCTCGCTCAACGCCGCCTGGATCTCGTGGCTGGAGGACAACCGTCATCGGCTGGCGACCATCCGCTATCTGATCGATGACGATATCTCGGCCGCTGCCCTCGACCCGCAGCTGCCCGAGACCTACCGGCGGCGTATGGCCCATGTCTCCTCGCACCTGCAGCCGCGTCTGCTGGCGATCGCCGACGAGGTGATCGCGTGCTGCGAGCCTTTGGCGAGACACTTCAGTCGCCGCCACGATTCCGTCTCGCTGCTGGCGCCTTCGCTGATCTCGCCGATGCCGACCCACGATCATTTTTCCATGCTGGCGCCACGGGTCGGATTTCACGGCTCCCGGGCGCATCTGGCCGATCTCGAGAACATCACGCCAGCGCTGGTCGACATTCACGAGCGCAACGCGGCGTTGACCTTCGAGATCATGCTGGGGGGGTACTCTCCGGTCTCGCTGCGCGGGCTGCAGCGCGTTCGCACGCCGAAGCCGCTGGGGTGGCGGGCATTCCAGCGCTATCGCGACCGCCAGCGCATGCACATCAGCCTCACGCCGATGCGTGACACCCCGTTCAACGCCGGCAAGACGTACATCAAGTTTCTGGACAACGCCGCCATGGGCAGCGTGGGGCTCTACAGCGCGCGCTCGCCGTACCGGGAAATCGTCTCCGACGGCGAGGACGGGCTGCTGGTGGAGGACACTCCCGAGGCCTGGCGCTCGGCGATGCAGCAGTTGATCGATGATCCGGCAACTGCCCGACTGATGGCACAAAACGCCGCTCGCAAGGCGCTCGATATCGGCAACCCGGAAAAGGCCTGGGCCTTCTGGTGGGTAAGGCGCTGAGCGGCAACCGTATTCCCAGTTCGTGTCGTCGTCATGGCGGCAAGCATTCTCAACAATGACAGGAAATCCCACCATGAAACTCGAGTTCACCGCTATCACAATGGTCAGGGGAGAGGAGGACGTCGTCTTCGCTTCGTTCCTGCACCACCTGCGACTGGGATTCGACCGGCTCGTCGTGCTGAGTCATATCGAGCACGACTTCCTTCGGGAGTGCGTTGCCGAATTGCGGGATCGCTATCCGGAGAAGGAGATCGCATTCGTCGAGATCGAGGACGAGCAGGGCTTTTCGAAGCGCAAGGCCGATTACATCAATGGGGCACTGGAGCTCTACCTGAAGAAGGATTGCTACAATGTCGTCTACGGCTTCGATGCCGATGAGTTCCTGACCTTCAAGAAGGGGCTCACGATCAAGGATTTCTACGCCGCCTTCGCCCAACGCTTCCCGGGGGAGGAGAACCTCAAGCGTTTCTACTTCCGGTTGCCCTGGATCAACGTGATCTGCAAGGAAAGCATCGAGTACCAGCAGGACCTCGAGGGCCAGCTACTGGAAGCGGAGTACTGGTCGCTGGGCGAGCAGGCCTCCGACACCAAGGCGCTGTTCATCTACCGCCAGTCCCACCGGCTGCACATGGGCTACCACTGGCTCATGGCCAAGCAGGATGGCGCCGTCCTGGAACCCGAGGCGGAGATCATGGATTTTGCCCGGGAGTGGGAAGCGTGCATCTACCATCTGCCGTTACGCAGCGTCGAGCAGTTCTTCGCCCGGATCGGCAATTACGTCTCCAGCGCCGCCAAGCAGGAAAAGCACAACCGCCTGAGTCAGTTCTTCATCGACAACCCGCACATCAACCGTCAGCACTTCTTCGAGATGTGCATCGCGCCGGAGCCGAGCTACCCCAGCTACGAGGCGCTCAAGCAGGAGATGGGGCCGGCGATCGAGGAGATGGTGTTGATGGCGTTCACCAAGCTGATGGTGAAACCCCGGATCGACATAGGCCGGGCACTGTCGCCGGCGAGCCACTGAGGACGCGGATCGAGACGAGAGACGCGGGAGTACAAGCAGTGAATGCTAGCGGCCGGGTGGCGATCACCTGGCCGCTTGCCGTATGGCATCACGGCTTGGCTCAAGAAGGCGTGTGACGCCGACGTGGGCTACGTCCTACGTCCGGGCGATCGCCTGGCGGTGCGTCCTACGGGAGCCTGGGGTTGGGCCGGAAGGCATGGACACGAGGGGTCAGGAGGCGACCGGCAGGCGAGAGTCCCAGAGCAGGCGTTCGATGGGCGAGACGTTGGCCGTCAAGTGCGAGACGGCGTTGACGACGGCGAGATCGATGCCTGGCTGGCTGTAGAAGTCGCCGTTGATCTGGGTGGCATGAATGACCGTGCGGGCAAAGCTCCGGAATAGCCGGCGATCCGGGCCGATCGGATGGCACCAGAAATCGTCCAGCGAGCTGGGAGCGGTGAGACCGGGCATGCGGTAGATGGCGTTGCCCAGCGCCAGGGTCGGGCATTCGCCCTCCAACGACATCAAGCCCTCGTTGCCATTGATCGTGACCAGGCCCGAGGCGTGCTCGATCAGGGCTGGCAGATCCCCCGGAGGCATCAGCACCAACCGCTCGCCAAGGCCGGTCTTCGCCGCCAGGTCCCGCAGGTGCCGCGTATAGGCTGCGTCGACGTGGCACGCGGGGTCGACGATGGCCAGGCGGGTGTGGCCCGGGGCGAACCGGGAAAAGGATTCGACCACCTGGGTCAAGGCCGCCCGCCGGTCGGTGTAGGGTGAATGGAGCCGGATTCGGGGATCGGCAGCGGGCTGGGTGGGGAACAGGTAGTAGGGCTTCCCGCTGGAGATCAGCGCGTGCTGCAGGCGGTCGGCGCGACGTCGCTGCAGAGCGACGAGTCCTGCGATCGCCGAGCGGTAGCGGATTCCCGCCGGGAACCCGGCCTGACCGTGGCCATGTCGAAACAGAAGCGGCGTGGCGAGATCCGCCATGCGGTAGCCCAGTTCCCGGACGGCGGCCGTGGCGAAGGCCGCTTCGAACGGCCTCGGGGGCAGCTGGCGGGGAAGGGTCGGGCCGATCATGTGATACCACTCGGGATCTCGGGGCAGCAGCGAGTGGCCATCGATGCCTTCACGCTCCAGGGTGATCCAGTGGGGCTGGAAGTAGCCCGGTGCCAGGATGTGACTGCGGATGCCGCGCCGGCGTGCGGCGCGGACGACTTCCCGGTGGGCCGTTCGACTGTCGTCGAAGGCAACCTGGTCGGTAATGCCGTGGCGCTGCCAGAGATCGGTGACGAATGCCGCCAGCATTGGCCAAGGATCCCGAAAGGTCTCGACGTGAGAACCTTGCCAGGCTGCCTGGTCGCCGAGCGTGAAATTGACCTTGACGACCTTGTGCCCGTCGTCGGTCAACCGCTCTCCGAGCTGGCTGAAGAACGGGGAGCGGGGGCCTTGCAGGAATAGAAAAGCTCGCCTTGCGGGGAACATCGGCTCGATCCCTCTCTGCAGGTAGGCATCGTCGGCGAGGAGCGCCGCGACGCAAGCGGGCCACCGGTGGTCTTTCCCGGGAGGCGTGATCGACTGAGGCCATCGCCAGGCTTGGTCAGCCGACGGGGCCGGCGAGGCGGAGGATGGCACTCCAGTCGCGCTACCGGGCATGGGTAGGCTCGAGCTGACTGTAACGCGGCACGGCCGGCCTGCCATGACGCGTTTTGGTGAATCTGACGGTGGTTTAAATCGTCTTGGGGGAATGAGGCTCGTCAGTCTCGCTGCCCTGGGGCGGCGAGGCATCCAGCGAGGGCAGGGTGGTGAGCAGTTCGTCGATGGTGGCGTTGTGGAAGAAGCGGGCCAGCTGCTCGCCTCGGGCCGGGCCGATGCCGGGGAATGCCTGCCAGGCGGTGGCGGAACGCGCGCGCAGGACCGGCAGTGGTGCCGCGAGCGCGGCCTGACGCGCGGCCTTGGGCACCGGCGGCATGCCCAGGGCCACCAGCCAGCGCCACCGGCCCCTGGCTTCCGCGGCGTGGAAGGCCTCGATCCACTGCCGGGCCCTTGCCTCTCCGACCCCGGGCAGCGACTGCAGTCGAGCGATATCCAGCGACCGCCAGGAAAGCAGGCCGTCGATCAGTCCGGCGTCCACCAGGGTGTTCCAGGTGGCGGGTCCGACACCGGCCATGTCCAATCCCTGCTTGCCGCCGAGCCAGGCCAGGCGCGCGAGGAACTGTTCGCGGCAGCCCACCGATGGCGCGAGACAGGAGAGGGCGTCGTAGCGTGCCTCGTCCGGCAGCGTCAAGTCGGCGCGAGGCGTGGCGGGAATGACGACTCGCTCGATCCGGGGAATGGTGGCGCCGGCGAGGGCGACCTCCACCTCGTCGCCGGGACGAACGTCCAGCGCTTCCCAGTGGGACAGCGATCCCAGGCTTACCGAGCCGATCTCGCGGTCGTCGAGCAGCACCGGCTCCAGCCGGGCGACCGGCGTCAGGCGCCCGGTACGGCCCACCGAGACGTCGATCGCCTCGACCACGGCGAGCGTCCTCGCCGCCGGGTATTTCCAGGCGATGGACCAACGGGGCGGCTCCGCCCGCCAGGCAGGGCCGGGCGGTCGCTCGGGGCGCTTGATGACGACGCCATCGGAAGCGAAGGGCAGCGCGGCGTGGTACCAGTGGTCACGCCAGTGCGCCACCTGCGAGAGCCGGCTGACCGGTCGGGTATAGCTGGCCGTGTCGGGAAAGCCGAGCTGCGCCAGCCGCTGGAGGCGCTCTCCACCGGCTCGGGGGCCATCCGGCCAGGCCCAGGCAAAGAAGCCGATCTCCCGGGCCTCCGACGCGGTCAACTCGCGCCGGTTCAGTAGCCCCGCGACACGGGAACGCGCCGAAGCGCCGCCATCCCGAGCTTGCACGTGATCGGTCAGACGCAGGTAGAGTTCGCCCTGCAGCGTCACCGGGTCCTCGGTCGCCAGCGCCGCCGGGATGCTTTCGATTCGCCGGACCGCAGCGGTCCAGTCCTGTCCCTTGTCTCCATCGCCCCGGCTGATGGCGCGCTGGAGGCGGCCCTTTCGATAGACCAGGGTCACGGCGACGCCGTCGATCTTGGGCTGGATCCAGAGGGGGCGATTCGGTTGTCGGGAGAGCCACTCGCCGACGGACCGGCGGTCGGGGAGCTTGTCGAGCCCGGTCTGGGCGAAAGGATGCTCGAGTTCGTCCCGAGCCGAGTCGGGCGTGGACTGGGACGGTGCCGGGGCATCCGGTTCCAGGCAGCGACGCCATCGTCGCCAGCGGCGCTTGGCCTCGTCGTAGACACCGTCATCGACCAGGCGCTCGCCACGCTGGTAGTAGGCCTCGTCCCACGCCTGAAGTTGGCGGGTCAGTGCGCCGTAGCTCTGCTGCCGTGATGCCGGGTCCGTGCCTGGCGGGCACGCTGCGCCGGCGTCGGCCCCCTGGGAATGGGAGGCTCCGGCCACGCACAGCCAGGCCAGGATCACGCACCGGATTGCTCTCGCCTTCATATCGTCGCTCCCGGGTCTTTGAATCCTTCAACGACCATGCGGCGACTTTCTTGACCCGCGAGAGGGGAGGAACAACCGTCGGGGCGAGACTCGACGAAACAGCCCCGCGACACGAACCGACTTCAGCGAGTGGGTTCCTGTCGCGGGGCTGCGTCGTACGGGGCACAAGGTTGGGCGTGCCGGCCCCGGATCGGGCCGGCAACTGGCATTCAACTCTTGGCGTTCAGCTTCACGTAGTCCAGCAGGATCTGGGACGTTTCCTGCAGTTCGGCGCGGTCGATGGGCTTGGCGTCGTCCGAATCGGGAATCCCCTCTTCACCGCTGCCCTCTTCCTCGCTGTCCTTGGCGTCGGCGCCGTCCTGCTCCGAGCCATCGCTCTGGCCCCTGGCATCGGTCCAGTCGTCGAGCGGCTCCAGGCCCAGCGAGCGCCGCCGCTGGTTCTCCAGCGCCAGTTGCTCGGTTTCCTGAGCATCCATTTCGCGCTGGCGCTGCTCCTTGTTGAGGCTGATGCTGGTCTGCTGCTCGCGTAGTCGCTTGCTCAGCTGGGCCTGCTTTTCCAGATAGACGAAATCGGGGTCATTGGCGATACGCTGCTCGTGACGGTCCTGCAGTGCCTCGAGATAGCGCCACGGCTCGCCGTAGAGACGGTATTGCACCGGTCGCACCCGATCCCAGGGCAGGGCGTTGTCGAGGGCGCTTTCGCCGATCTGATCCGGATCGATCAGGCTCGGGTAGATGATGTCCGGTTCGACGCCGCGGTGCTGGGTGCTCTCGCCCGAGATGCGATAGAACTTGGCCCGGGTCAGCTTGAGCTGACCATGACTGAGGTCGGTGAGCGTCTGCACCGTGCCCTTGCCAAAGGTCCGGCTGCCGATCACCAGGCCACGACCGTAATCCTGGATCGCGCCGGCGAAGATCTCGGAGGCCGAGGCGGAGAGTCGGTTGACCAGCACGGCGAGGGGGCCGTCATAGGCGACGCCGGCATCGGTATCGCCATAGAGGTTGATTCGCCCACGGGCGTCGCGTACCTGGACGGTCGGGCCGCGATCGATGAACAGCCCGATCATCGAGTTGGCCTCCTGCAGGGCGCCACCGCCGTCGTTGCGCAGGTCGAGAACGATGCCTTCGACCTGTTGGGCCTTGAGCTTGTCGATCTCCTTGGCCACGTCGCGGGTGGTGCTCCGGTAGTCGGACTCGCCGGCCTGCCAGGCATCGAAGTCGACGTAGAAGGCCGGCACGGTGATGATCCCGATCTTGTGGGTCTTGCCGTCGCGCTGGATCTCCTCGACCCGGCTGTGCGCGGCTTGATCCTCGAGCTTGACCGTGTCCCGGGTGATCCTGACGGTGTGGGTCCGGGTCACGTCGACGGCCTTGGCGGGAATGATCTCCAGCCTTACCGTCGAGCCTTTCGGCCCGCGAATCAGGTCGACCACTTCATCGAGGCGCATGCCGACGACGTTGACCATGTCGCCGTCCTCGTTCTGACCCACCGCGACGATACGATCCGCCGGCTGCAGGACGCCGGCCTTGTCCGCCGGGCCGCCGGGGACCAGGCTCGACACCTTGACGTACTCGCCATCGCTCTGCAGCAGCGCGCCGATCCCCTCGAGCGACAGCCGCATCTGGATATCGAAGGACTCGCTCTGCTGGGGCGAGAAGTATTCGGTGTGCGGATCCACCGTGCCGGTCACCGCCGACATCAGCAGCACCAGCACGTCCTCGGCATTGGTCTGGCGTACCCGGTTGAGCTGGTTGGCATAGCGATCGTGGAGTGTCTTCTGGATCTCTTGCGGCGTCTGGTCGCTCAGCGACAGCGTCAGCGCCGCATTCTCCAGCCGCTTGCTCCAGAGATCGTCCAGCGCGCTTTCACTGCCTGCCCAGGGATAGTCCTTGCGATCCAGCGCCAGCCGCTCGTCGCTGGTGTAGTCGTAGTCGATGCCACGGTCGACCTTGTCCACCAGCCACTGGAGTCGTGCTTCCACACGATCCTGATAGCGTGAATAGAATGCATAGACGCGATCCAGGTCGCCCGACTTGACGGCGTCATCCAGGGATGTGTCCAGGTCGTTGAAATTATCGACATCCCGCTGCAGGAAGTAGGCGCGCTGGTCGTCCAGCACGTCGAGCAGACGCTGGAAGGCGCGTTTCGACCACTCGTCGTCGAGGTCGACGCCCGAGTAGGAGCCGTACTGCAGAGACTCGGCGACTTCGCTCGCCGCCTGGCGCTGATCGTCGGTTGGGGTGGGACCGGCCAGCGCCGTGACGCTCCATGCCAGCAGTAGCAAACACATGGCCGCGTGCCGAGCGGCGACAGTCAGGGTCATCAATGAAGCACTCCCGGTTTCCTGTACACTCTCTATTCCCTAGAAGACCACCGGATCCATGAATCTTTTTCAGGTCCGGGATCTATTGTAGCAGTCAGTCCGCATGACTACAGACCGACATCCGAGGAAACCCATGTCAGACCACGCCGCCGACAAGGCTCTCGAAGACCGCTTGATCGATTTTCTCCAGCGTTCTCCCTCACCCTGGCACGCCACCGCGAATCTCGTGACCAGGCTGGAGGCGGCAGGATATCGGCCGCTCAAGGAAACTGACAGCTGGAAATTGTCAGCCGGCGAAAAATATTACGTGACGCGCAACGATAGTGCCTTGATCGCGTTTCAGCTACCGGCGTCGTCTCTCGAGACCCTGCGTATGGTGGGTGCCCACACCGATAGTCCGGCCTTGCGCCTGAAACCGCAACCGGCGATCGTCAACAAGGGGTGGTTGCAACTGGGTGTCCAGGTCTACGGCGGCGCGTTGCTGGCGCCCTGGTTCGACCGTGACCTGGGGCTTGCCGGGCGGGTGCATGTTCGTCGTGCCGACGGGAAGCTCCAGGCGGTGCTGCTCAACGTGAGAGAGCCGATCGCGATCATACCCAGCCTGGCGATTCACATGGATCGCGAGGCCAACAACGGCCGGCCCCTCAATGCGCAGACGCAGATGGCACCGCTGCTGATGCAGGGCGGCGACGCGCCCGACCTCGATCGCCTGCTGAAACAGTGGATCGAGCGCGAACACGGCCTCGAGGTGGCGGACATCGTCGATTTCGAGCTGGGGTTCTATGACGTTCAGCCTCCCTCACGGGTCGGCGTCGGCGGCGAGATGCTTGCCAGCGCGAGACTGGACAACCTGCTCTCCTGCTTCATCGGCGTCGAGGCGCTGTTGGCTTCCGATGGCCGACAGGGCGCGCTATTTGTCGCCAACGACCATGAAGAGGTCGGCAGTGCCAGCGCCTGCGGAGCCCAGGGACCCTTCCTGGCCGACGTGCTGCGCCGACTCAACGCGGCGCTGGGCGAGGCGGGCGACGAGGGCTTCGTCAGGCTGATCCAGCGTTCGCTGATGATCTCCTGCGACAACGCCCATGCCGTGCATCCCAACTTCGCCGACAAGCACGATGCCAACCACGGCCCGGCGCTCAACGCCGGCCCGGTGATCAAGGTCAACGCCAGCCAGCGCTACGCGACCAACAGCACGACGGCAGCGCTGTTCCATGACATGTGCCGGGAAGCGGACGTACCCGTGCAGCAGTTCGTGACCCGTGCCGACATGGGGTGCGGCAGCACCATCGGCCCGATCACCGCCACCGAGCTGGGTGTGCCGACCATCGACGTGGGGGTGCCGCAGTTCGGCATGCATTCGATCCGCGAGACGGCCGGTACCCGCGACCCGGCGTATCTGATCCGGGCGCTGACGGTATTCTTCAATCGCGATTCGCTCTCGATCGGGTGATATCCGGATAGGGCGGCTCATGTCAGCGTGGCGCGCTTCAGGGGAGCGTGGTCGAGGTGACCGTCGGCACGAGGCCGCGCCTGACCATCGGGAGGAGGGAGAGCATGGCGCTGAATCTGCGGCAGATCGAGGTTTTCCGGGCAATCATGACCACCGGCAGCATCAGTGGCGCGTCACGCGTCCTGATGATTTCCCAGCCGGCCGTGAGCCGGATGCTCTCCCACACCGAGCAGCGCATCGGCTTTCCGCTGTTCGAGCGTATCAAGGGGCGGCTCTACCCGTCGCCGGAAGCGCGTCGGCTGTTCCGCGACGTGGAGAACGTCTACCGAGACGTCCAGCGGGTCAACAATACGCTGCATGACCTGACCCAGCGGCGCCACGGGGTGGTGCGTATCGCCGCCAGTTCGAGTCTCGGTCATCAGATCGTGCCTTGGGCGATCACCAGCTTCCGGGAAGAGCATGATGTCCGGGTCAGTCTGGACTGCCAGCGGCATACCCAGCTGCGCGACCAATTGCTCGACCGTCAGGCCGATCTGGGCATCTCGCTGTTTCCGGTGAATCATCCCAACCTGGAGGCCAACCCGCTGCACCGCGCAGGCATGGTCTGTGTCTGTCCGATCGACCATCCGCTGGCGGCGCGCGACACGGTCTCGCTGCCCGAACTCCGCCAATACGACCTGATCGGTTACGGCGCGGAAACCCCTTTCGGCCAGCATATCCGTGCCGCTTTCGAGGCGGCCGGCGAGCCATGGCGGCCGGCCACCGAGGTCGACTCTCCGCACTACGCCTGCGCCATGGCGGACGCCGGTGCCGGTATCGCCCTGATCGATGAGTTTACCTGGCACGGCTGGCGCAGCCGGCACCTGACGGCCGTTCCCCTGCCGGTCGAGCAGCGCCTGGTGGTGAGTCTGGCCTATCCGCGGACCGAACCGCTGTCGCAACTGGCTCGTCTCTTCATCACCCACCTCGAAGCGGCGTTCGTCCGTTTCAGCGCCGCTGTCGAAGGCCCGGCTTCCCGGACTTAATCAAAAGTTATGGGCTGGCGATGAATCGGTATACGACATCATCGCCCGGAATCCAGACACTGAGCCGACCAACAAGACATCAGCAGGTGGATCGGCAATGCGTGAATGGGTAATCGGCGCGGCTCAGATGGGAGCCATTCAGAAGCGCGACACGCGTGAAGCGGTAGTGGCGAGAATGATCGCGCTGCTGGATCGGGCCGCGGCCAGCGGGTGCGATCTGGTGGTCTTTCCGGAACTGGCCCTCACGACATTCTTCCCGCGCTGGTACATGGAGGATCAGGCCGAGGTCGATACCTGGTTCGAGCGCGAGATGCCGAACGCCGCCACGCAGCCGCTGTTCGACCGCGCTCGAGAGCACCGCATCGCCATCTCGTTCGGCTATGCCGAGCTGACGCCGGAAGGGCGCCATTTCAATACTTCCATCGTGACCGACCGTGAGGGCGAGATCGTCGGCAAGTATCGCAAGGTACACCTGCCGGGGCATGTCGAGTACGACACCGGGCGGGATTTCCAGCATCTCGAGAAGCGCTATTTCGAACCCGGCGACCTGGGCTTCGACACCTTCGACAACGAAGGCACGCTGATGGGCATGTGCATCTGCAACGATCGCCGCTGGCCGGAAACCTGGCGCGTCATGGGATTGCAGGGGGTCGAGCTGGTGATGCTGGGCTACAACACGCCGTCGGTGAACTCCCAGAACCGGGGCGAGGGGCTGGAGCAGCGCCTCTATCACTCCGAGCTCTCCGTCACGGCGGGGGCCTATCAGAACGCGACCTGGGCGGTGGCCGTGGCCAAGGCGGGGGTCGAGGATGGGTTTCCGCTTATGGGTGGCTCGATCATCGTCGACCCCGACGGATTCGTCGTCGCCCGGGCGCAGACCGAGGAAGACGAGCTGATCACGGCGACCTGCGACATGGAACGCTGCCAGTTCGGCAAGACAACCATCTTCGATTTCGCGCGTCATCGTCGCATCGAACACTATGGGCGCATTACCTCGCAGACGGGTGTCGAGCGCCAGCAATAGTCGCCGCGGAGAAGGTCGCTATGTCGAGCATGACAGTCACGCTGATCGCCGAGGTGTGGAGATGACGACAGGTTATGACACCCTGCTGCGCAACGGCACCGTCGTCGACCCCGCCAACGGGGTGCACGAGATCCGGGACATTGCCCTGCGCGATGGAAAGATCGTCGAGGTGGCGCCGACCATCGCCGGCGGGGCAAGACGCGAGCACGATCTGACGGGATTGCTGGTCATGCCGGGTATCGTCGACATGCACGTGCATCTCTCGCCCTTTCTGGGGGGAGGCTGCGGCCATCGCATGCTGGCACTGGCGGGCGTGACCACGGCGCTGGATATGGCCGGGCCCATCGAGGGTGTCGTCGATCTGGCGGCGCGTCACGGTTGCGGGCTGAGCATCGCCTGCGTCAACTATCTGCGTCCGGGACATACCATCGCCTCCGCCGACCCCGGCCGGGGCGATATCGATGAGGCTCTGAATCACGCCCTGCGCCAGGGCGCAATCGGGCTGAAGCTGTTGGGTGGGCACTATCCGTTGACCGCCGACGCGACGGCGCAGGCCATCGCAGCGGCTGCGGGGCAGGGGGCTTACGCGGCCTTTCATGCCGGCACGCAGTCGGCCGGCTCCAATATCGAGGGCATGCGGGAGGCGTGCGAACTGAGCGCCGGACATCCGCTTCACCTGGCGCATATCAACAGTTACTGCCGCGGCCAGATCCATGATGCCGTCGCCGAGGGCGAAGAGGCGTTGCGGCTGCTGGCGGCCCATCCGCATATCCGTTCGGAATCCTATCTCGCGCCGTTCAATGGTGTCAGCGGCGAGTGTATCGACGGCGTGCCCGGCAGCCGGCTGGCCGCCTTCGGACTCGAACGTGGTGGATATCCGGCCACCACCGAGGGGATGGCCGAGGCGATTCTGGCCGGCTGGGCGCTGGTCAATCTGGAGCGCGACGGCGTCATCGAACTGGTGGGCGGGTCAGCGGGGCTGGCCGCCTGGCGAGCCTGCGGGTCGCTCATCGGTATCAGTTTTCGGGCCAACCCTCCCGAGCCGCGCCTGCGGCTGGTGACGGCCACGCGGCCCGATGGCCGCTTCGCGGTGGATGCCCTCGCCACCGACGGCGGTGGCATCCCGCGCAACGACATCGTGGCACGCGGCCTCGCGCTGGTGCATCTCGATGCCTTGAGCCTGGATGGCTTCGTGCGCAAGGCGAGTCTACATCCGGCACGAATCCTCGGACTGCGCGACAAGGGGCATCTGGGGGTGGGTGCCGATGCGGATATCAGCGTGCTCGATCTCGAACGCCGTCGTCCGGTGTTGACCTATGCCCACGGGCAACGACTGCTCGACGGCGAGGAGGTGGTCGGCCGCGGCGGCCGCCTGATCACGACGCCCATGGGCGAGGCGGCGGTGCGTGCCGCCGGCCTGGACGCGTTGATCGTTCAGCCGGGAACGATGCTGCAAACCCCTCAATGACAAGACGCTGGCCGTATCTCGCCATCAGGAGAGCAACATGACATTCGATGTGATCATTCGTCGTGCCCAGGTCGTCGACGGAACGGGACGCGAGCCCTTCGTTGCCGATGTCGGCGTCAAGGGCGAGCGAATCGCGGCGATCGGCGACCTGGATGCGACCCAGGCCGCACGGGTGGTCGAGGCGGCGGGACGGTATCTCTCCCCGGGCTTCATCGACGTGCATACTCACGACGATAGTTGCGCGATTCGCCAACCGGAGATGCGCCCCAAGATCAGCCAGGGCATCACCACCGTCATCGTCGGCAACTGCGGTATCAGTGCCTCGCCGGTCAAGATCGACGGTGAGGTCCCGGACCCGATGAACCTGCTGGGCGAGGCCGACGACTTCTTCGACACCTTCGGGGACTTCGCCTCGGCCGTGGACGCCGCCATGCCCGCCGTCAACGTGGCGGCGCTGATTGGTCATACCACGCTGCGGGCGGGCGTGATGGATCGTTTCGATCGGCCTGCCAGCGAGGTCGAGATCGAGGCCATGCGCGAGACGCTGCGCGCGGCACTGCGGGCGGGGGCGATCGGCCTGAGCACGGGGCTCGCCTATACCAACGCGCGTCAGGCACCGATGCGAGAGGTCAAGGCGCTGGTCGAGGTCGTCGGCGAAGCGGACGGGATCTACACCACCCACATGCGCAACGAGCGTGAAGCCCTGTTCGAGGCGATGGACGAGGCCTTCGAGACGGCCCGGCATGGGCAGGTACCGCTGGTGATCTCCCACCTGAAGTGCGCCGACATCGACAACTGGGGCAAGAGCGAACATGCGATCGAGAAGCTCGAGCAGGCTGCGCAACGCCAGCCCTGCCATTGCGACTGCTATCCGTACGCTGCCTGTTCCACCACGCTCGATCTGTGGCGGGTGTCGGACCAGTTCGACATCCTGGTCACCTGGTCGAAGCCACACCCCGAACAGGGCCGACGGCTGCTGTCCGCCATCGCCGAGGAGTGGGGCGTGGATCTGACCGAGGCGGCACGCCGACTGATGCCGGCCGGGGCGATCTACCACAACATGGACGAGCGCGACGTGCGTCGCGTGCTGGCGCATCCGTTGACCATGATCGGCTCCGATGGCCTGCCGAGCGATCCCAACCCGCACCCGCGACTCTGGGGCAGTTTTCCCCGGGTGATCGGCCACTACTGTCGCGACGAGGGGCTCTTCTCGCTGCCCGAAGCGATCCGCAAGATGACGTCGATGTCGGCGGCCCGTTTCGGCCTGACCGATCGCGGCGAGATTCGCGAGGGGGCATTCGCCGACCTGACCCTGTTCGATTTCGACACCATTCGCGATGGCGCCAGTTTCGTCGAGCCGACCACGCCGGCGGTGGGGATCGATTGGGTCATGGTCAACGGCAACGAGACCTGGGTCGATGGCGACGTGCGCCGGCGTGCCGGTCGGCTTCTCCGGCGCGAGGGACCGTGACGCCGACAACCCGTTAACACCGGGTTATGGGCTGTCGACGAAAAAGCATGAGACAGCTGCGTGTCGGATCGCTGACACTTTTTTTGGCGGGCTTGGCGACGAGCTCGACGACAATGACAACGAAAACGAGGTTACCCCATGTCTTTGACTCATCCTGAATCCCGCCGCTGGCGCCATCTGATATCCGCCGCCGCCGTCAGCCTGGCCGTGAGTGCGACCGTCGCCATGGCACCCGCTCCCGCTGCCGCGGAAACGCTGACCTACGCCACCAATACCGCTCCGAACGGCCTGCGTGGCGCCGCCGAGAAAGGCTTTCTCGATGCGCTCAACGAGGTCTCCGGCGGCGAAATAGAAGTGGTGCCTTATTGGGGCGCGTCGGTCATGCAGGGCGACGAGATTCTTGGTGGCGTCAGCAACGGTGTCGCCGACATGGGCTACATCAACATCAATTACTACCCCAACCGGTTGTTGCTGAACGGGGCTTTCCAGCTCTTCCCCGAAGGGCCAGAAGATTACGCCGACATCATGTCGGTCTATCACGACGTCTATGACCAGGTGCCCCAGTTGCGAGAGGAGTTCTCCCAGCAGGGACAGCACATCATCTACATCTACCCCTATCTGCCCTATGCCGGAGTCTTTCGCGAGCCGGTGACGTCGTTCGACGATTTTCGCGGCAAGCGTGTCCGGGCTTCCAGCCAGTGGATGCTCAACCTGCTGGGGGATCTGGGAGCGACGCCGGTGTCGGTGCCGTGGAGCGACACCTACCAGTCGCTGCAGTCGGGCGCCATCGATGGCGTCTTCACCAATTACGACAGCCTCAACCGGACCGGCATGGACGAGGTCGCGCCGAACATCCTCACCTCGCGCCGACTGTGGCTCGCGGTTCCCATGATCCTGACCATCAACCAGCGCAAGTGGGACGCCATGTCCCCGCAGATGCAGGGCTGGTTCGAACAGGCCGCGGCGCAGGCGGAGAAGACCTTTGGCGAATACTACGACAACGAGTTCGATCGCATCGTCAAGGCGCAGCAGGACGCCGGCTATACGGTGACGGCCGCGTCGGACGAGGATATCGAGAAGTTCGTGTCATTGCCGGCGGTAAAATCCAACCGCGAGACCTGGATTCAGAGTGCCGAGAAGGCCGGCGCCGAAAAGCCCGCGCAGATCATCGAGCGAATGAAGACGATCATCGACGCCGGCTCGGGTGGCGTGGCCCATGACTGAGCGGGCGCAGCATGAGCCGCGAGCGGGGACGGAGGCTCGACGGTCGCGGAGGCCGCGTCTGTTGACCCTGCTCAATCGCGGCCTGGCCGAACTGTGTGGCTGGCTGTTGATCGTGGTGGTGCTGTTCATGGTCGTCGATCTGGTGGCGCGGGGATTCTCCCGCCCCCTCTACGGCGTCTCCGAGCTGGCCATGTTCACCATGATCGCGATCGTCTATCTCGGGCTCTCCCACGCCGAGGAGCAGGACGCCCACATCCGCGTCGAATGGTTGCCGGAACGGCTGCAGGGTGTGGCCGGACGCTCTCTCAACGGCTTCGTCACCCTGGTTTCGCTGGTCACGATCGTGATCGTCGGCTGGGCGGTATGGCATAACGCCATCGGTGCGTTCGACAGCCGCCAGGCGATTGCCGGGCCGCGTCCGATCCTCGTCTACCCGATCAAGTTCGTGATGTTCGCCGCGCTCGCCCTGTATGGCCTGCAACTCTGCCGCAGCTTGTCGCGCCAGTTCAGGCGGGCAGCGCACGACGAGTGAGCGATAGCCGGGTCTTGCCGGGCGGGGCGCGACGATTCGGCCGACAGCGCCGGCCGGTCTCTCGACAGTCTTATTCTGAACACGGATATGATCATGGATTTCACGCTGATAGGTATCGGCGGCATTGCGATGCTGCTGCTGCTGTTGGTCATGGGTGTGCCGCTGGCCATCAATTTCCTGCTGGTCGGCTTCATCGGTATCGCCACGCTGCTGACGCCGTCCAGCGCATCATCACTGCTGGGCGACACCATGTATACGGCCATCGCCTCACCGACCTTTACCGTCTTGCCGCTATTCGTGCTGATGGGGGCGCTGGCGGCGGCCAGTGGTTTTGCCGAGCAGGCCTACAAGGGGATCCACCGGCTGGCGGCGAGGGTGCCGGGGTCGCTGGCGGTGGCCACGGCGTTCGGTAGCGCGGCCTTTTCCACGGTCTGCGGCTCTTCGCTGGCCACGGCCAGCGTATTCGGTCGTATCGCCTATCCCGAGATGCGACGCTACGGCTACGACAAGCGCTTCGCGCTGGGCAGTATCGCCTGCTCCGGATCGTTGGCGGCGATGATCCCGCCCAGCGGCATGTTCATCCTGTTCTCGATCTTCACCGGCGTGTCGGTCGGCCAGCTGTTCATGGCGGGCATTCTCCCGGGCATTCTGACCGCGGTCGTCTATACGCTCTCGATCGTGTGGCGCGCCAAACGCCATCCGCAGCTGGCGCCGATCGATGCCGAGGAGCGCGAGGTGACGGTGCGTGACCGAGTACGTGGCGTGCGGGACCTGTGGCAGATACTCGCGCTCGGCGGTGTGGTCATCGGCGGCATGTACAGCGGCCTGTTCACGGCGACCGAAGCGGGTGCCATCGGCGCGCTCGGGGCGCTGCTGCTGGGCCTGGCCGGCGGCCCGTTGCGCTCGATGCCGAGACTGCGCGGGGCGCTGCGCGAATCGGCGGGCATCACCACGACGCTGTTCTTCATCATCATCGCGGCGCTGTTCTTCAGTCGCTTCCTGGGCCTGACACGCATCCCGTTCGAGATATCCAGTTTCATGGTCTCCTGGGACGTGCCCTCGTGGATGGTGCTGGGCCTGATCCTGCTCATCTGGTTTCTGATGGGGATGGTGGTGGTGCCGGCCGCCGCCTTCGCGCTGACGCTGCCGATCGTGTTTCCCATCGTTGTGGAGCTGGGCTATCACCCGGTATGGTTCTGCGTTATCGCGATGAAAATGTGCGAGATCGCCGGCGTGACCCCGCCCGTGGGACTCAACGCCTTCGCGCTGGCGGGCGCGGCCGGCAAGGGCGTCAAGATCAACGAGGTGTTTGCCGGGGTCTGGCCATTCGTGCTGTGTGACCTGATCGTGCTGGCACTGCTGTTGGCATTTCCCGCCATTTCCCTGTTCTTGCCGGAAACCATGATGTAATGGCGTCGTCATGATCGCGGTGCCACCACTCGAGACGCTGCACCAACCGAGACATTGGATAGAGATAACCCTCATGCTCAAGACCCCTTATCTGCTTTTTCTGGGCGATGTGCCCGACCCGTTGTCCGCCAAGGTGGCGCAGGGCATCCGTGACTGGCGTCCGGAATATGCGTTGGGTCAGTATCGGTTGCCGGGCTGCCAGGCGGACATGAAACTTCCCGACCTGACGATCGAAGAAGCGGTGGCGCAGGGCGCCCAGACGCTGGTGATCGGTGCGGCCAATCGTGGCGGGGTGATCTCCCGCAGCTGGATCGCGGTGCTCGAGGAGGCGCTGGCCGCCGGGATGGACATCGCTTCCGGTCTGCACAATCTGCTGCGTGACGAGCCGGTGCTGGTCGAGGCCGCGCGCGAGCATGGCGGGCGCCTCGTCGACGTGCGCGTGCCCCAGGTCCAGTACCCGATCGGCGACGGCAAGCCGCGTCGGGGCAAGCGTTGCCTGGCGGTGGGAACGGACTGCTCCATCGGCAAGATGTACACGGCGCTGGCGCTGGATATCGCGTTGCGCGAACGCGGCCTGAAGTCGAGCTTCCGTGCCACCGGCCAGACCGGGATCCTGATCACCGGCGAGGGCGTGCCGCTGGATGCCGTCGTCGCCGACTTCATGGCCGGTTCGATCGAGTGGCTGACGCCGGACAACGACGAAGACCACTGGGACATCATCGAAGGGCAGGGCAGTCTGTTTCATCCCTCCTACTCCGGCGTGACGCTGGCGCTGATCCACGGCGGCCAGCCCGATGCGCTGATCCTGTGTCACGAGCCGACCCGCACGCACATGCGCGGCCTGCCCCATTACTCGCTGCCGACGCTCGAACAGCTGCGCGATACCGCGCTGCCGCTGGCCCAGGTGGTGAACCCCGCCTGCCAGGTCGTCGGCGTGTCGGTCAACACCGCCGCCATGCCCGCCGACGAGGCGGATCGCTATCTCGAGGCGCTCGAGTCGCGGCTGGGGCTGCCGTGCGTCGACCCCTATCGCCAGGGCGCCGAGCGACTGGCGGAGGCGGTGGCGGCATGTTGAGGCTGAGCGTCGAGGAGCAGGTCTTCCCCCTCGCCGAGGTGTTCACCATCTCCCGCGGCTCGCGCACCGACGCGCGGGTCGTGGTGGCGACCCTGAGCGACGGCGTTCATGCCGGGCGCGGCGAGTGCGTGCCCTATGCGCACTATGGCGAGTCGGTGGCGAGCGTCATCGCGCAGATCGAATCGCTGCAGGACGAGCTGGCCCACGGGCTGGATCGTGAGGCGCTGCAGGCCCGGCTGCCGGCCGGGGCGGCACGTAACGCGGTGGATTGCGCGTTCTGGGATCTCGAGGCCAAGCGCAGCGGAACGCCGGTCTGGCAACTCGCCGGGCTGTCGGCGCCGGTGGCCGAGATCACGGCTTTCACGCTCTCGCTCGATAGCCCGGCGGTGATGCGCGACAAGGCCCGGCGCCATGCCGCACGCCCCCTATTGAAGCTGAAGCTGGGCGGGGAGGGCGATATCGAGCGGCTGCGGGCGGTGCGCGAGGGAGCGCCGGATTCGCGGATCATCGTCGACGCCAACGAGGGCTGGGATCGCGAGGCCTATCAACGTCTGGCGCCGGCCCTGCTCGAGCTGGGAATCGAGATGGTTGAGCAGCCGCTGCCGGCCGCGGATGACGCGGCACTGGCGGAGATCGAGCGGCCGTTGCCGGTGTGTGCCGACGAGGCCTGTCACGACCGCAGCTCCCTGGCGGCGCTGGCGGGGCGCTACGACATGATCAATATCAAGCTCGACAAGACCGGTGGTTTGACCGAAGCTCTGGCGCTCAAGCGCGAGGCGCAGGCCCTGGGATTCGAGGTGATGGTGGGGTGCATGGTGGGGTCGTCGCTGTCGATGGCACCGGCACTGCTGGTGGCCCAGGGGGCGGCCGTGGTCGATCTCGACGGGCCGCTGCTGCTGGCCCGGGATCGCGAGCCTGGCATGCGTTTCGACGCCGCGGGCATCCACCCGGCTTCGCCGCGCCTGTGGGGCTGAAGGGCCGCGTCGCGCGAGGATCGAGACGAGAGAATGGATGAGATGACACAGCGCACGGTGTACGTGAATGGCGACTACGTCGCTGAGCGGGACGCCACGGTATCGATCTTCGACCGGGGGTTCCTGCTCGCCGATGGCGTCTACGAGGTCTCTTCGGTGCTGGGCGGCAAGCTGGTCGACTTCCCCGGCCACATGGGGCGCCTGAAGCGCTCCGCCGCCGCGCTCGAGATAGCGCTTCCGTGGGACGAGGAGACGCTGCTGGCGATCCACCGCGAGCTGATTCGGCGCAATGCGCTGGACGAGGGGATGGTCTACCTCCAGTTGACCCGAGGCAGCGCCGGCGACCGGGATTTTCACTACCCCGACGCCGATACCCAGCCCACGCTGGTGCTGTTCACCCAGGCCAAGTCGCTGGTCGACGCCCGCAGTGGCCGGGAGGGTATCCGCGTCGCCACGCAGCCGGACTGGCGCTGGGCACGGCGTGATATCAAGACGGTGCAACTGCTCTATCCCGCCATGGCCAAGATGGCGGCGAAGGCGGCCGGGGCCGATGATGCCTGGTTGGTCGAGGACGGCATGGTGACCGAAGGGGCTTCCAACAATGTGTGGATGCTGACGCACGACGCCACCCTGGTGACCCGCGAGCTCTCATCCGCCATTTTGCCGGGCATTACCCGGGCCGCCGTCATGACGCTCGCCGAGACGCTGGCACTGCAGCTCGAAGAGCGGGCGTTCAGCGTCGAGGAGGCACAGCAGGCCAGGGAGTGCTTCGTGACGTCGGCCTCCTCGTTCGTGACACCGGTCATCGCGATCGATGGGGTCCCGGTCGGCGATGGTCGCCCCGGCGAGGTGGCCCGGCGCCTGCGAGCGGCGTATATCGAGGAGAGTCGCCGCCGCGCCCTCTAAGCCACCGTCGGCCGGCTCGAGCGAGTCGGCCGACGCCGGACCAGCCGGAAACGACAAGGCCCGCCGATCGCGAGAACGGCGGGCCTTGTCGTGATATCTGGTGGCTACGCCCTGATTCGAACAGGGGACCCCATCATTATGAGTGATGTGCTCTAACCAGCTGAGCTACGTAGCCTCAAGGGGCAAATCGAGTCGCCCGACAACGGTTGCGAATACTACCATAACCCGATGAAACGTCAACGCTTTTCGAAATCCACATTCAGTTCGGGGGCGACCCCGGCTAGACGTTGAAGCGGAAGTGCATGACGTCGCCGTCCTGGACCACGTAGGCCTTGCCTTCCAGGCGCCACTTGCCGGCTTCCTTGGCGCCGTTCTCGCCGCCCAGCGCGACGAAATCGTCGTAGCTGACCACTTCGGCGCGAATGAAGCCCTTCTCGAAGTCGGTGTGGATCACGCCCGCCGCCTGGGGTGCGGTGGCGCCGATCTTGACCGTCCACGCCCGAACTTCCTTCACGCCCGCGGTGAAGTAGGTCTGCAGGCCCAGCAGGCCATAGCCGGCGCGAATGACGCGATCGAGTCCGGGCTCTTCCATGCCCATCTCGTCGAGGAACATGGCGCGCTCCTCGTCCTCGAGCTCGGCAATCTCCGCTTCCAGCTTGTTGCAGACCGGCACCACGACGGCGTTCTCGCTGGCGGCGATACGGCGCACCGTATCGAGATGGGGGTTGTTCTCGAAGCCGTCTTCGTTGACGTTGGCGATGTACATGGTCGGCTTGAGCGTCAGGAAACCGAAGCTGCGCAGCTGGCGCTGTTCATCCTCGTCCAGGCCGAAGCTGCGCAGCGGTTGACCCTCGGCGAGATGGGGCTGGATGCGGTCGAGGATCGCCTTGGTGGCGATCGCCTCCTTGTCGCCGCCCTTGACCACCCGGGTCAGACGCTGGATCGAACGCTCCACCGCGTCGAGATCGGCCAGCGCGAGCTCGAGGTTGATGGTCTCGATATCGGCGGTGGGGTCGACCTGGTTGGCGACGTGGATGACGTTGTCGTCATCGAAGCAGCGCACCACGTGGGCGATGGCGTCGGTCTCGCGGATATTGGCCAGGAACTGGTTGCCCAGGCCCTCGCCCTTGGAGGCGCCCTCGACCAGGCCGGCGATATCGACGAACTCCATGGTGGTCGGCACCACTTTTTCCGGCTTGACGATCTCGGCCAGCTTGTCGAGCCGCGGGTCGGGCATCGGCACGATACCGGTGTTGGGTTCGATGGTGCAGAAGGGGAAGTTCTCGGCGTCGATGCCGGAGCGCGTCAAGGCGTTGAAGAGCGTCGACTTGCCGACGTTGGGTAGGCCGACGATGCCGCAATTGAAACCCATAGGATGTATCCGAGTTGATGTGCAGGAAAAGCTGAAAGAGAGGCTCGCTATTCTACGGGACACCGCAGCAGAAGGAATAGGAAAGAACGGCGCTGCGCACCCGGAAGCAACGCGCCCGAATGCCGAGGCAGTCCTGTTTCGTTCGCTTTCCCGTTGCTCAGCTCTTGAAGCTGTGCAGGCGATTCATCGCCTTGGCCCATTGGCCGTCGAGGGCGTCGGGGAGGGTGTGCACGGTTTCGAGAAGCGCATCGTCGATGGCCTGGCGCTCCGCCTTGCCGGGACGCCCGAGCACGTAGTTGGTGACCAGCTTGGCGCTGCCGGGATGGCCGATGCCGATGCGGAGGCGGTGAAAACCGTTGGTATTGCCCAGCGCGCTGACGATGTCGCGCAGACCGTTGTGCCCGCCGTGTCCGCCACCCGTCTTGTAACGAGCGCAGCCGGGAGCGATATCGAGCTCGTCATGGGCGACGAGAAGCTCGTCCGGGGCGATCTTGAAGAACTGGCACAGCGCGGCCACGGAGGCGCCGCTGCGATTCATGAAAGTGGTGGGGTTGAGCAGGTGCAGGTCGTGCCCGCTCAGACGGATCTTGGCATACAGACCCAGAAACTTGCGCTCGGGACGCAGCGTCTGCACAGCGTCCCTCGCGAGTTGCTCGACCAGCCAGGCGCCGGCATTGTGGCGAGTGTCTTCGTATTCCGGCCCCGGGTTACCGAGACCAATGATCGCTTTCACTACCATGCCGACTGCCTGTTATCCGGTCTTTGACGCAAGATTATGCGTCGCCTTTCGGCTCGCCATCTTCGTCGACGCCTTCACCGGCGACTTCGTCGTCGCGCGACACGGTCGGGTGCGTCACGCTGACGACGCCGGCATCGTGCTCTTCGCCATGGGTCAGCTCGACCAGGGTCACACCTTCCGGCAGCTTGAGGTCGGAGAGGTGGATGGTCTCGCCGAGGCCCAGGTTGGCGACGTCGACTTCGAGGTACTCCGGCAGCTTGGACGGCAGGCAGCTGATCTGGACGTCGTTGTTGAGCACGTGGATCACGCCACCTTCGTCCTTGACGCCCTTGCAGCTCTCTTCGTTGAGGAAGTGCAGCGGGACGTTCAGGGTCAGCTCGTGGGTCGCATCGACGCGCATGAAGTCGGCATGAGTGATCAACGCCTTGTACGGGTGACGCTGAAGATCACGGATGACGACCTGCTCGCTCTTGCCGTCGACCTTGATATCGATGACCGAGGAGAAGAACGCCTCGTCTTCGATCGCCTTGTAGAAGGCCGGCTTGTCGATGGTGATCGGCTGCGGGGCGGCTTCGCCACCGTAGATGATGGCGGCGACCTGTTCGTTCTTGCGGCGCAGGCGGCGGCTCGCACCTTTCCCCAGCTCCTTACGAACATTGGCGGTCAGGGTGTAATGGGACATTGATTGTCACCTCTAGTGGTCAAGTAAAGGAATCGGCATCGCCCGCGACCAGACGATGCCGTTCCAGCAGGGACCACCGCCATCATGGCAGTGGCCCACGTATCCACGCGTGCCTCGCTGTTCGTTCCCGCCCCGTTTCCGGTGTCGGGAGGGATCAGTGAAACATCGCGCTGACGGATTCTTCGTTACTGACACGCCGGATGGCTTCGGCAATCAGGCCGGCGACCGTCAATTGACGGATCTTGCCGCTGCGACGTGCAGGTTCGGAGAGCGGTATGGTATCGGCAACGACGAGTTCGTCAAGCACCGAGCCACTAATATTGTCCACCGCGGGTCCGGAAAGGATCGGATGCGTGGCGTACGCGACCACCCGACGGGCGCCGTGAGCCTTCAGCGCCTCGGCGGCCTTGCACAGGGTGCCGGCGGTATCGACCATGTCGTCGACCACCACGCAGGTGCGGTCCTGGATGTCGCCGATGATGTGCATCACCTGGGCCTGGTTGGCCTGCGGGCGGCGCTTGTCGATGATCGCCAGGTCGACGTTGAGCTGCTTGGCGATGGCGCGAGCGCGCACCACGCCGCCCACGTCGGGGGAGACCACTACCAGATCGTCGTAGTTCTGGCGCTCGATGTCGTCGAGCAGGATCGGCGAGCCGTAGACGTTGTCCACCGGCACGTCGAAGAAACCCTGGATCTGGTCGGCGTGGAGGTCCATGGTCATGACCCGGTCGACGCCGGCCTTGACCATCATGTCCGCCACGACCTTGGCCGAGATCGGCACGCGAGCGGAGCGTACGCGGCGATCCTGGCGGGCGTAGCCGAAGTAGGGCACCACCGCGGTGATCCGCGTTGCCGAGGCGCGGCGCAGCGCATCGACCATCAGGATCAGTTCCATCAGGTTGTCGTTGGTCGGCGCGCAGGTCGACTGGAGAATAAAGACGTCTTTACCGCGCACGTTTTCGTTGATCTCGACAGCGATTTCGCCATCGCTGAACTGGCCGACCGTGGCATGGCCGAGCCGGTTATCGAGACTCTCGGCTACCTTGGAGGCGAGTCCGACATTGGCGTTACCGGTAAAAACCATCAATTTAGACACGCGCGGCCACCTTTGGGAGCTGTTGAAGGTCAGTAGGGGACATTCGGTTCAAGCCAGGACGGGGGACAAGACTGCCGGTAGCGTACGAGACGAGAGGTTGCCGAAACACCATGCCAGCCCGCTTGCGATGCGGGGCGGCATCGAAGTCGCGCGTCGAGACGGCAGGGAAAAGAACCGCAACGTCGGTGGGGAAATCGTGTGGGCTGAGCGGCCATCGCGTCCCGGTTTCCGTTTGCAGGCTTGTCGAAATTCAGGAAGTGGCTGGGGTACCAGGATTCGAACCTGGGAATGCTGGTACCAGAAACCAGTGCCTTACCACTTGGCGATACCCCAGCAATCATCGGTCGCGCTCATTATGCGCAAAAGCGCAAACCGTTGGCTAGGTTTGAGGGCAAAACCAGTCGTGAAGTCGTCATTCGTCTGAAAAGACTGGTGAAAACCGCGTAGGTCACCGGTTTCCAGAACGAAGACGTCACGCTTGGGCCTGACCCAAACCTTCGGCAAGATCCAACGCCTGGTGCAGCGGCGACAGATTGCAACCGCGGGCCTTGAAGGCTTGCCATTCATCCGGGACCTGCTGCAGTACCTGATCGGCCTGCGTTTCGCCGTCCAGCGGACAGAAGACGCAGGCGCCGGTCCCCGTCAGCATCGCGTTGCCGTACTGGCCAAGCCAGTCCAGCGCGCGATCGACCTCGGGATGAAGCGCTCGCACGATGCTCTCGCAGTCGTTGCGCCACACCGCTTCGGGGCCAGCCCCGTCGAGTGCGCGACGCATACTAATGACCGTGCTATCGCGTGTCAAACCGGGGTGGCCGAAAATCGCCGCCGTGGAAATTTCCACGCCAGGATGGAGGATGACGAACCAGGCGGGCTCGAGATCCACGGCACTCAAGCGCTCGCCAACGCCCTCCGCCCAGGCGGTGCGGCCCCGTACGAACACCGGAACATCGGCGCCCAGCTCCAGCCCCAGCGTCGCCAGCCGCTCGAGCCCGAGCCCGAGACCCCAGAGGCGGTCGAGCGCCAGTAGCGTGGTGGCGGCGTTGGAGCTGCCGCCTCCCAGTCCGCCACCCATCGGTAGGCGCTTCTCCAGGGTGATGGCCGCGCCCAGCCGACAGCCGGTCTCGCGCTGAAGCCGGCGGGCGGCGCGAACGATCAGGTTGTCCGCTTCGGCGACGCCGGCGAGTGCCGGCGACAAGACGATATCGGTTCCCCGGGGCTGCGTCTCGAACCGCAGCGTGTCGCCGCGATCCAGGATCTGGAACAGCGTCTGCAGCGAGTGATAGCCATCCTCGCGACGCCCGGTGATCCGCAGCAGCCGATTGAGCTTGGCCGGCGCGGGCAGCGTCAGCGATCTCATGACGACCCGTCCGCCGCCGGTTCGGGCGCTTGGTCGCTGCCGCTCCCCGGTTGCCACTGGTTGACCACCAGCGTGGCGCGGATGTCATCGTAGGTCATGATCAGTCGGCTCGGCAGCCACAGCGAGTCGGCATAGGTCCAGTCCCGGTAGTGAATGGTCCAGCCATCCTGGCTCAGGGTCCGGGGGAAACCGAGTTCATCATCGCTCTGCTGATGGGGCCGGCCTGGCGCGGGGAGTCCTCGCACCCAGTAGTCCAGCGCCGATATCGGCAGCGACCAACCCAGCTGTTGCTGCATCAGCGCTTCCGGCGACGACGCCTCGAAACGACCATCACCGGTGGTCAGGGTGACGGCGCCCCGGCGGCCTTCGAGGACGCTGCGTCCGGCACCGAAGGGGCCGCTGATCAGCATGCGGTAGTGATCGGGTGCCTGGGACCAGTCCAGGTTGGCACTGCGGCTCTCTTCGGCGGTACGTAGCCCGACCTTGCCGACCACCTTCCAGGTATCCAGCGCTGCCAGGTCCTGCTGTTGCCGCTGCCAGTCGTCAGGCTGCCGCGGCACGTCCGGGGCCGGGGCCTGTCCGGCGCAGCCGGCCAGCCAGGCCAGCAGAAGCAGCGCCCCCAGTGGCTGCCACCAGCGTCGAGACGGGAGCGACAGGTGGCGTGGCTGAACATTGGCGAAAAGGCTTGGAGACATGGCAGATTCCTGTCGGGTGCGGATGATTCCGGCGTGCATATTCGGGGCGCATACGATAGCAGGGGCGCCAGGTGGTCACGAACTGCGAGTTCGTCCACCTTGCCCCCGGGGGACTATGGCTGCGGGGCCAACTGCGGATAGCGGGTCAACAGGTCGTCGATATCCGGATGGACTTCGCTGTCGGCGAGCGCGGACTTCACCAGGGCACGGGCCTCTTGCTGATGGTCGAGCACGACCAGCACTTCGGCGAGATGCGCGGCGACCTCCTGATCGGGTTGGCCGGCGTAGGCGCGGCGCAGATAGCCCAGCGCCTTGCGGGTCTCCCCGCGCTTGAAATATACCCACCCCAGGCTGTCGAGGATCGCCGGGCTCTGCGGCTCGAGGGCGTGAGCCCTTTCGATGAGTTCCTGCGCCTCGTCGTAGTTCTCGGTGGTCGTCGCCAGGGTATAGCCCAGGGCGTTGAGCGCGGCGGCGTTGTCCGGGTACCTGGCGATGAGTTGACGCATCTGGCTCATCATCGTCTCGACGTTGCCGCGTTCGAACTCGCGCATGGCGCGAGTGTAGAGGAGGTCGGCGTCGTCCGGGGCCTGCTCGAGGCTGCTGGCAAGCAGGGCATCTGCCGCCGCTGTCCGATCGACATTGTCGAGAGCCTGCAGGCCGATCTGGGTCAGCGCGACGCGTTGGCCGGGGTGGCGCAGAATCTCGATGCGCAGGAACTGCTGGGCCTCGTCGGCGCGACCTTTGGCGGTGAGCATACGGGTGGCCAGCGCACGCGAATCGAGGAAACCCGGGCCCACGGGTACCTGGCGGTAGTAAAGAAGGGCGTTTTCGATCTCGCCCTGGGTCTCGGCAATGCTGCCCAGCACCAGATAGGTGGCCGGCGGCGTGTCGTCGCGGTCGAGCAGCGGCAGCAGCAATCGACGAGCGGGTTCGATCGCTCCCGCGTCGAGATAGAGCTGAGCGAGGCCGATACGCAGCGACGGGGTTGCGTTGTGTCGTGCCAACAGTTGATCGATCTGACCTTCGGCGGCGGCGATGTCGCCATTGGCGATCTGGGCCTGGGCCAACGCCAGCAGGAACCGGTCGTCATCGGGTGAGAGCTCCTGGCCACGCCTTGCGGTAGCGGCGGCCTGGGCGTAGTCGCCGGCTTCGAGGGCGATCTGGGATCGGGCCAGCCAGAGCTCGGGTAGCTCGGCGTGTTGCCGTGTCAGACGTTTCAGGCGCTGCTGGGCCTCGTCCACCCGGCCGTCGGCGGCCTCCAGCCGGGCCGTTGCCATCTGGGCATCGGCATTGTCCGGGAAGGTGGCGGTGAAGTCGCGCAACTGGGCAATCAGCGGCGGCAGTTCCGCTTGGGACTCCACCATCAGGTCGGCCAGATCGAGCAGTTGGGCATCTTCTCCTGCCCGGGCGAGTTCCAGTCTATGCTGCAGGGCCGCCGGCCAGTTGCCGCGGTCTATCGCGATCCCCGACAGCAGCTTTTCCGGGGCCGTATCCTCGGGTGCCAGTTGCTGCCAGCGCTCCGCCGTGGCATTCAGCAGCGCCGTGTCGTCGGTATAGCGCGCGGCCAGGGTGGCACGCTCGGCCAGGGGGGCGGAGCGGTAGCGCTCGGCCGCCGCCAGGTACCCAACCGCAGCACGATGAAAGTCGCCGCGTTGGCCAGCCATCTCGGAGAGCAGTACCTGGGAGAGACCTTCGGCATCGAAGCCGCTGGAGACGGGCGGTGCCGTGGCTAACGGGTCATCGACAGGCGGCGACCCGGAACCGCCCGGCAGGCTCTCGCAGCCAGCCAACAGGACCGCGCAGATAGCGGCGGATAACAGACTTTTAGGCATGCGGCCCTCGAGATCGATCAATGGGTCCAGCATAGCGGCTGGCGGGCCGGGGTCAATCGCGGAGACGGCCGCCGCGGGCTTGATTCATTGCCTGCTAAGCGTCTTCCGGTTGTGCTAAAATGGCGCCGCTTCGCTCGACGGGTGACACATAGGCCTGTCCCCTGGGGCTGCGCGTCGAGTCCGCCCAGGCTTCGTTGGGTGACGGGATAAGGAAACGATCCTTATCGGCGTCCCGCGCCTTGCCTGACCGCACTTGACGCAGCAACGCGGCTCGCGGCCTATAGTGTGAACGGGCCCCAGTTGGGGCCCGCCGTCGGCTGGCATGTCTCGGCGTCTTGGCCACTGGCCGGTCGCGAACATTGGTGGGGCGTCTGACGACCTGACATCCGTCGCGTTCCATCCCGGCACGCCGCATGATGCTCGAAGGCGCGAGAGCCGGGTCCACGCAAGAAAGTGACCGTGATTTCATGACGCTGCTAGCACTGGGTATCAATCATAGGACGGCCGCGGTCGACATGCGCGAGCGTGTCGCCTTCTCGCCGGCACAGCTCGAGTCCGCGCTGGCGCAGCTGCGGGCCCTGCCCGACGTGCGTGAGGCGGCGGTGCTCTCCACCTGCAACCGGACCGAGTTGTACTGCATCACCGTGGCCGAAGGTGAGCGTCAACTGCTGGAGTGGCTGGGGGCATTCCACGGCATGCCGGCCGAGGAGTTGCTGAACTGCGCCTATCACTATCACGAGGGCGAGGCCGCGAAACATCTGATGCGGGTGGCGGCCGGGCTGGACTCGATGGTCCTGGGCGAGCCGCAGATTCTCGGCCAGCTCAAGGATGCCTATCAGATCGCGCGTCAGCATGCGGGACTCGGCAGCGAGCTGGAGCGCCTCTTCCAGCATACCTTCTCCATTGCCAAGCAGGTCCGAAGCGAGACCTCGATCGGCGAAAACCCGGTTTCGGTCGCCTACGCGGCGGTCAGCCTGGCCAGCCGGATCTTCGACGATTTCAGTTGCGCCCGCGCCCTGCTGATCGGCGCCGGGGAGACGGTCGAGCTGGTCGCGCGCCATCTTCGCGAGGCGGGCATCATGGGGCTGACCGTCGCCAATCGCACCCTGGCGCGAGCCCAGGCGCTGGCCGACGACTGCGGTGGACGGGCGATCGAGCTCAGTGCCATCCCGCAGGCGCTGGAGCAGGCGGACATCGTGATCGCTTCCACGGCCAGCGAACTGCCGATCCTCGGCAAGGGCATGGTCGAGCGCGCGCTCAAGGTGCGCCGTCACCGGCCTATCTTCATGGTCGACATCGCGGTGCCGCGGGACATCGAGCCTGAGGTGGGCGATCTCGACGATGTCTTCCTTTATAGCGTCGACGATCTGCAGCAGGTGATTGCCGAAAATCGCCGTCATCGCGAGGTCGCCGCGCGTCAGGCCGAGGCACTGATCGACAGTGGCGTCGAGCACTGGCTGCACCAGCGCCGGGTTCGCGGCGCCGGGGACCTGATTCGCCGTTATCGTCAGCACGGCGAGGTGCTGAGGCGCGACTCCGAAGCGGAAGCGCTGGCGCAACTGGCGCGCGGCGAGGATCCCGAGACGGTGATCAAGCGGCTCTCTCACCAGTTGGCCAACAAATTGATGCATGGCCCGACGCTGCGCCTGCGCGAAGCCTCGGGCCAGTCACGTCACGATATCATCCAGGCGGCCGATAACCTGCTCATCGAGGGGCCCGCCAAGACACAGGACTCGGTATGACAATACAGGAGTGGGCATGAAAGCGTCTTTGCGTGAACGACTCGACGCCTTCCAGGACCGCTTCGAGGAGCTGTCCGCGCTGCTTTCCGAGCCCGAGGTGATCGCCGATCAACCGCGTTTCCGGGACTACTCTCGCGAGTACGCCGAACTCGAGCCGCTGGTCGGGGCCTGGCTCGCCTATCGCCGCACCGAAGGCGACATCGAGGCGGCCGATCAGATGCGCCAGGACAGCGATCCGGAGATGCGCGAGATGGCCGAGGAGGAGTGGCGCTCGTCCCGAGCGGAACTCGAGGAGCTGGAGGAGGAGGTCAAGCGCCTGCTGGTGCCCAAGGACCCGGATGACGACAGCAACGTCTTCCTGGAAGTTCGCGCGGGCACCGGTGGCGACGAAGCCGCGCTGTTTGCCGGCGATCTGTTCCGGATGTATTCCCGTTACGCCGAGCGCCGGAGCTGGAAGGTCGAGGTGGTCAGTGCCAGCCATGGCGAGCAGGGCGGCTACAAGGAGATCATCGCGCGGGTCAAGGGCGATAACGTCTACGCGTCGTTGAAGTTCGAGTCCGGTGCGCACCGGGTACAGCGCGTCCCGGCCACGGAATCCCAGGGGCGTATCCACACCTCCGCTTGTACCGTCGCGGTCATGCCCGAGGCGAGCGAGGTCGGTGATGTCGATATCAACACCAACGATCTCCGCGTCGATACGTTCCGCTCCAGCGGCGCCGGCGGCCAGCACGTCAACACCACGGACTCCGCCATCCGCATTACCCATCTGCCGACCGGGCTGGTGGTCGAGTGTCAGGAGGAGCGCAGCCAGCACAAGAACCGGGCCAAGGCGATGTCGCTACTGGCGGCGCGACTCAAGCAGGCCGCGGTGGACTCGCAGCGCCAGCAGCAGGCCGATACCCGACGCTCGTTGGTGGGGTCGGGCGACCGCAGCGAGCGAATCCGAACCTACAACTTTCCCCAGGGGCGGCTCACCGACCACCGGATCAACCTGACGATCTACAAGCTGGGTGAGGTCGTTGCCGGCGACCTCGACGAAGTGATCAGACCGCTGGTCAACGAGTACCAGGCCGATCAACTGGCGGCCCTGCAGGGCGAGTGATGACGATCGACGAGGCCCTGCGCGAGGCGGCGGCGCGACTGGTGGCATCACCCACGGCGCGGCTCGACGCCGAGGTGCTGCTGGCCCATGTCTGCGCCGCCAACCGGACCTGGCTCTATACCTGGGGCGATCGTGAGCTGACGGCGGCGCAGCGGGAGCGCTTCCAGGCGCTGACCGCCCGCCGGGTCGAGGGCGTGCCGGTGGCTTATCTGGTCGGATCGCGGGAGTTCTGGGGACTGAGTCTCGAGACGTCGCCGGCGACGCTGATTCCCCGTCCGGATACCGAGTGTCTCGTCGAGGTGGCGCTCGAGGCGGCATCGACGCCCGCCGGCGAGCTGCTCGATCTGGGCACCGGCACCGGTGCCATCGCGCTCGCCTTTGCCAGTGAACGGCGTGAGTGGCAGGTGACCGGCGTCGATCTCTCGGCCGATGCGGTGACGCTGGCGCGACGCAATGGCCAACGGCTGGCGATAGCCAACGCCCGCTTTCTCCAGAGCGACTGGTTTTCCGCGCTGTCCGGGCATCGCTTCGACCTGATTCTCTCCAACCCCCCTTATATCGCGGAAGACGATCCGCATCTGCTGCTCGATGACGTCCGTTTCGAGCCACGCTCGGCACTGGTGGCGGAGGGGGCGGGGATGTCGGATCTGGCCTGGCTGGTCGAGCGTGCGCCGGACTACTTGCGCCCGGCGGGGTGGCTATGGGTCGAGCACGGTCATCGCCAGGCGGGGCCGGTGCGACAGGCGCTGCGGGATCGCGGTTTCCGCGGCGTCGCGTCGCGGCGCGACCTGGCAGGCCACGAGCGGGTGAGCGGTGGCCAGTGGGGCTGACTCGAAATGCCGGCATTGGTCGTCAGCGTTGAACGAAGGTGACCGGGCTCGCTGGAGGTTTGTAACGCCTCTGTGATAGTAATAACGCCCCCGTGAGCGGCAACGAGACCGCGACTCGTGACGTGGCGCTTCGCTGCCGACCGCGTATTTCAGGGAACCCTTCATCCATCGGCTTGGAACAATTACACCAATGAAAGCCAAATCTCGAGCTCTCGATCGGATCGATCTCAACATACTGCGTTGCCTGCAGGACAATGCCCGGATTTCCTACGTGGATCTGGCGTCGCAGGTGGGCCTGTCGACCACACCCTGCCTGGAGCGGGTCAAGCGTCTCGAGCGTTCCGGTATCATCCGGGGTTACAAGGCCATTCTCGACCCTCGGGCCCTGCATGCCAACCTGCTGGTATTCGTCGAGATCAGCCTCAACACGCAGTCGCCATCGGTGTTCGACGAGTTTCGCAAGGCAGTCGCCAAGCTGCCGCAGATCCAGGAGTGCCATCTGGTCTCCGGACAGTTCGACTACATTCTCAAATGCCGTATTCCCGAAATGTCTGCCTATCGACAACTGCTGGGCGACGTGGTGTTGACGTTGCCCGGCGTCAAGGAGTCCAAGAGCTACGTGGTCATGGAAGAGGTCAAGGAGGAGTTGGCGTTGCCGATTCCCGACTGCCTGCCGGAAGACGACCGATGATGCGTGGCTAGGGCTGGCCGATAACGGTAGCTTTCGTGCCCAGGAAAGTTCATGAACGACGAAGCACTACTACGCTACAGCCGTCACATCATGCTCGACGAGATCGACATCGTGGGGCAGGAGCGTTTGCTGGCCTCCCGGGTGTTGATTATCGGGGCCGGTGGGTTGGGATCTCCCGCGGCCCTCTACCTGGCGGGGGCCGGTGTGGGTCGTCTGGGCATCGCCGATGACGACATTGTCGAGCTGTCCAATTTGCAGCGTCAGGTTGCCCACACGGAAGGGCGCCTGGGGCAGTCCAAGGCGTGCTCGGCGGCGGAAGCGGCGCGGGGCCTGAACTCGGCATGTGACGTACGAGCTCTGGAGGCACGTCTCGTCGGCGAGGCGTTGACGGCGGAAGTCGCCCAGGCCGATATCGTGCTGGACTGCACCGACCGGTTCTCCAGTCGCTTCGACATCAATCGGGCCTGCGTCGAGAGCGGGACGCCGCTGGTGAGCGGCGCGGCCATTCGCTTTTCCGGCCAGTTGGCTGTCTTTGATCCTCGGCAGCGCCAATCGCCGTGCTACGCCTGCCTCTACGGTGAGCAAGGCGACGATGAGGCGCTCACCTGTGCCGAGAGCGGGGTGATTTCACCACTGGTCGGCTTGATCGGCAGCTTTCAGGCGCTGGAGGCGATGAAATTGATCACGGGTGCGGGGCGGCCTCATCAGGGGCTGTCCACATTCAACGCGCTGGAAGGCGAGTGGCGTCATTTCGCGCTGCCCAGAGATCCCGCCTGTCCGGTGTGCGGCAACCGCTAGACATACCTGGCGTTGCGAGGGGGCGGCGATGACTCACGGCGACCTGCCGGCGATAGGCCGCGGCGCGATGAGCCGGCCTTTGTGAGCAACGCGAATCTTGATGAGCGTGCCGCACATTCTACCGGGCGCGGTTAGGGTCGGGACGCCTGCATGGCAACACTAAAGTCGACGAAAAATCCGTCTTCTCTCTCTCATGATATCCTGATAACCTAATATCCATAGTAGTTGGCCGGGGGTGGTGCCTACCATATGTTGATTTCCGGCGTGCAAAAACCAGTCTCATGATTTCGTGAATCGAGGCAGGCGCACCTGGTGCGCTTGCCCGGAGGTTCATGGTCGCGATACCGCGATCTTTGGCCCTGCCGGCTCCATCTTAGCGATCGAGCCGGCGGGGCATTTTTTTGTCCATTGGTGCGATAAAAACGTCCGCCGATCATTTCCCGCTTCCCCGCTTCCCCGCTTCCCCGCTTCCCCGCTTCCCCGCTTCCCCGCTTCCCCGCTTTACGACCTTCGCTCCAGGTCGATCTCAAGATTTTGATATCTATGCCGATATTCAGATTCAGTGCGGCTTTTTCCAGTCAGTCGACACTGATTTGGTCATTAGGAAATAGCACTTTTTAAGCACTTTTATTGATCTAGGTTAAATAATTCAAAACGTAATATGGGCAAACTAATTTTAATTAATTTACGGTCGAACACTGCTCAGCCGCATTGAGGTTGCCGGGCTGTATCATAGGCGGATATTCGGTAAGGCCATGAAATTGACGAAGAGGGATCTTCAGCCCGTCCAGCAACGGACAAAAAATGCGCCGCGCGAGGGTACCCTGTCCTACCACGCTCAGATTTCCGGGATACCGTTGGGAACATTGAAAACTCGGGTCAAGAAGCTCGTTGACAGGGGCGTCGAGAGAGAGCGGGCCATCGAGATTGCGTTAAGTCAGCCCATCGGGCCCCAGGGGCGACCGAGAAAGCCCACGCACCGCTAGGTCCATTGCTCTCCTGCTGATTGCGCAGGGCACGGTTAAATGGCGAAAGCCCCTGAGATGTCTTCAGGGGCTTCAGGGAGAAAGCGAGAGACAGTGATGATCGGCTCGTCACGAGGATCGAGCGTCATCATTCCATTGCGGATTGCCGTCACGCATCAGGACCCGGTCTCCGTCGGGCTTCTCGTCCAGCTTGGCTTCATGCACCTCGCCATCGTAGCGATACCGGACGTCGTAGCCCACGGTCTCCTCCTTGCTGTCATTGACCGTACTGCAGCGCTGTTCGGTGGTCTGGTAGGTGTCGCCCTGCTGCATCTGCTGCTGGACCTGGTTTCCTGCCACGCCGCCACCGACGGCGCCCGCCGCGGTCATGATCTTCTTGCCACTACCGCCACCGAACTGATTGCCCACGACGCCGCCGACGATGGCGCCGATCGCGGTGCCTGCGATGCGGTTTTCGTCTTTCGCCGGGCGCTGATGGGTCACCGTGACGTTCTTGCACACTTCGCGTGGTGTATCGGTGGTCTGCACGATCGGTTCGACGCTGACGATCTCAGCGTACCGGGGCCCGCTTTCCGAGGATTGATAGGAGCCGACGGCGATCCCTCCGGCAATACCCAGTGCGGCAATGACGCCACCAATGATGATCGGTTTGTTCATGACCTTGCTCCTCTCTGTGCTCTCCGCAGTGCCGAACTGTGATGCGTTCGATGCGGCAGTCTTCGCAACTCTTGTGATGTCCCTATCGTTTGCCGATTGGCATGATCTTCGGAGAGCGCCACTCCATGACCGCTTCCGTAGATCGGATGATTATAGTCTCGAAACATTCGAAGGGCGCCGGATCGTAGGGTTTTTGAACACTGTTTTCATTTTGGCGATGGGGTGTCGCCAAATGGGGACAATCCCGGGGTGGCGAGCGTCGGGTCAAGCGGCTGGAGGCGCGAGGCGATTCTTTCCGCGACGAGGGTCGAAGAGGGCGGGACAAGAGGCAGGGAGGAAAGGGTGGGATCCGTCGGCGCCGGTGCCGGCGCCGATCTGGACCGATGAGGTTTACAGTTCGAACTGGGCCAATTTGCGGTCGACTCTGGCCTTCTTGAGTTTGGCAACCTTGGGCAGGCCGTTCTCGAACGGGGGGAAGTCCTCGCCCAGGATCAGCGGCGCGAGATAGCGCCGGCCAGCTTCGCTGATATAGAGGCCATCCTCGCTGATGTAGTCCCGCGGCATGAACTTCTCGTGATTGGCGATCTCCGACAGCGGGGCCGGTTCGATCTTCCATTCGTAGGGGGTATCGGAGACGCGCTTGATGGCGGGCATCATCGAGTTCTGGCCTGCCAGCGCGAGTTCGACGGCGGCTTCGCCCACGGCGTACGCCTGATCGACATCGGTCTTGGAGGCGATGTGGCGGGCCGCCCGCTGCAGGTAATCGGCCACTGCCCAGTGGTACTTGTAGCCGAGATCTTCCTTGACCATCGATGCCAGGGTGGGGGCGACTCCGCCGAGCTGCTTGTGGCCGAAGGCGTCGGTGCTGCCCGAGTCGGTAAGGAAGGTCCCGTCGGCATACTGGGCACCTTCGGACACCACGAGCACGCAAAATCCGTGAGACTTGACCGCTTCGTCGATGCGCGCCATGACCTTCTCCCGGTCGAACGCGATTTCCGGAAAGATGATCAGGTGCGGCGCTTGCTGCGGGGACTCTCCGGAGAGGGCGCCGGCGGCAGCGATCCAGCCGGCATGTCGTCCCATCACCTCGAGGATGAAGACCTTGGTGGACGTCGAGCACATCGACTCGATGTCCAGTGCCGCTTCGCGCGTCGAGGTGGCGACGTACTTGGCGACACTGCCGAAGCCGGGGGAGTTGTCGGTGATGGGGAGATCATTGTCGACGGTCTTGGGAACGTGGATGGCCGTCAACGGGTAGCCCATCGTCTCCGAGAGCTGGGAGACCTTGAGGCAGGTATCGGCGCTGTCGCCCCCGCCGTTGTAGAAGAAGTAGCGGATGTCGTGGGCCTTGAACACCTCGATCAGGCGCTCGTACTCGGTGCGGTGCGTCTCGATGGACTTGAGCTTGTAACGACAGGAGCCGAACGCGCCGCCGGGCGTGTGGCGCAGTGCCGAGATCGCTTCTTCGCTCTCCTGATTGGTATCGATCAGGTCTTCCAGAAGCGCGCCGATGATGCCGTTATGCCCCGCGTAGAGATGGCCGATGCGATCCGAGTGACGACGGCAGGCTTCGATCACCCCGCAGGCGCTGGCGTTGATGACGGCAGTGACGCCACCGGACTGGGCGTAGAACGCGTTGTGCTTGGCCATATCGGCTCTCATCTCCTGAGGTTCGGTTGTGCTGGTCTCACGTCGTCGGCCCGGTGTGCTCGGTCGCATCCCCGTGCGGACTTCGATGACGGTCTCGCGCTGACAATGATCGACCTCGAATCATCACGAGAGGATGAAACTGGCGGGCCAATCGAATGACACCTCCCTGTCGAGGGCCGGGGCACGAAAGCGGGCCCAGCATAGCCGAAAGGCGAATGCCTGTTAATACGAGGCGGGATTGAGGGTCGCGATCAATTTTCTGCAACTGAGGGATGAGAGGAAGACCAGTTTGGGGGGATCGACCGAGTGGACTCGCCGGCTGGACCGGGCTGGCGGTGACGGCGGCGTCACCGGGCCGCGGCCAGTGGTTCGGCCCGGGAGGCCATGCTAGGCTCGCCGGTTAATGTGAGGGAGAGTTCGAATGCACATTCATGTAGTAGGGGTTTGCGGGACTTTCATGGGGAGTCTGGCACGCCTGGCCAAGATGCTGGGGCATCGGGTAACGGGGTCGGACGCCAACGTCTACCCGCCGATGAGCCTCCAGCTTCGGGAAATGGGCGTCGAACTGACGGAAGGCTATGATGCCGAGAACCTGCAGCCGGTACCTGACCTCGTCATCGTCGGTAACGCGCTCTCCCGGGGCAATCCGGAGATCGAGGCGCTGTTGAACGCCAAGCTGCCCTATGTCTCCGGGCCGCAGTGGCTGGCGGAGCAAGTCCTGCCGGGGCGTCGGGTCCTGGCAGTGGCCGGGACGCATGGCAAGACGACGACTGCCAGCCTGCTGGCCTGGATATTGGAATGCGCCGGCCTCGAGCCTGGCTTTCTGATCGGAGGCGTACTTCGCAACTTCGGCCTCTCCGCCCGTCTCGGCAGGGCCGATGCACCGTTCATCGTCGAAGCGGACGAGTACGACACGGCCTTTTTCGACAAGCGCTCGAAATTCGTTCACTACCGGCCGGATATCGCCATTCTCAACAATCTCGAGTTCGACCATGCCGATATCTTCCCCGACCTGGCAGCCATCGAGCGACAGTTCCACCACTTCGTGCGCACGGTGCCGGGCAACGGCTCGCTACTAGTCGCCGATGACGAACCCGCCCTGGAGCGAGTATTGAGCCAGGGGTGCTGGACACCGGTTCAACGCTTCGGCCGACTGCCCGGGAGCGAGTGGCGACTGCTGCCGGATCCGGACGACAGCCGTGTCTTCACCGTGGTTGCGGGAGGCGAGAGTCATGTCGTCCGCTGGGGAATGAGTGGCCGGCACAACGCCGCCAATGCCGTGGCCGCCCTGGCCGCAGCCAGCTGCCTGGGCGTTACCCTGGCCGATGGCTGTCGAGCGCTGGCGACATTCGCCGCGCCCCGCCGACGTCAGGAGATTCGCGGCGAGGCGGGCGGAATCCAGGTTCTCGATGACTTCGCCCACCATCCCTCGGCCATCGCGTTGACGCTCGAGGGGCTGGACCAGGACCGGCATGGGGGCCGATTGCTGGCGGTGATCGAGCCCCGTTCCAACACCATGCGCCTGGGGGGCATGAAAGCACTTCTGGCCGATAGCGTATCGCGGGCCGACAGCGTCTGGTGGTATCAGCCCCCGGGGCTCGACTGGTCGCTGGCGGACGTGGTGGCCGGGCAGGGCGCCAGTCGCGTCGAGAGCGATCTCGAGGCGCTCGTCGCTGACGTCGTCGAACAGGCGGTCGCCGGTGATCGGATCGTGGTCATGTCGAACGGTGGATTCGGTGGCATCCACGACAAGTTGTTGCAGGCATTGGAGGTGCGCCATGGCCGTTCGCGATGAGACGGTTTCCGTGAAGCGATATCGGGCACCGATCGCTGTCGCGATCACCGGTGCGTCCGGCGTCCAGTATGGGCTACGCCTGATCGAGTGCCTCATCGCCGCCGAGCATGAGGTCTACGTGATGGTCTCCAAGGCCGCTCATCGTGTGATCGCCGTCGAGACCGAGATCGAACTGCCGGCCCAGCCGGACCGGCTGGCACGGGACCTGACCGCGAGATTCGGTGCCGGGGAGGGCCAGGTCCGCTGCTTCGGTCGCGAGGACTGGATGGCGCCGGTGGCCTCCGGTTCCGGAGACTGGCAGGCACTGGTCGTCTGCCCTTGTTCGACTGGCACCCTGTCCGCGGTGGCCTGTGGCGCCAGCAACAATCTGATCGAACGTGCCGCCGATGTGGCGTTGAAGGAGCGGCGAAAGCTGATCCTGGTTCCCAGAGAAACGCCACTATCGGCCGTCCACCTCGACAACATGCTGAAGCTGACCCACATGGGTGGCGTGATACTGCCGGCGGCTCCCGGTTTCTATCATCGCCCGGCCAGCGTCCAGGCGATGATCGATTTCGTCGTGGCACGCATTCTCAATCAGTTGGGTGTGCCCCAGACGCTGATGCCGCGCTGGGGCGATTGAGCAAGCACGGAAGGCGTCAGACGGGGGCGAAGAGGACGACGCGGAGAATCTCCAGTGTCAGCGAGGCCGCACAGAGCCAGGGCCAGGGAGGCATGTCGCGGTCGGGCCGCTGAAAATGCTGATAGCTGATGCGCGTCAAGGCACAGATGATCAGCCCCAGCAGGGCGCCGCCGATCAAGTCGCTGGCCCAGTGAACGCCAATCACCAGCCGGGACAGGGCCATGGGGACGCATGCGACGATACCCAGCCAATAGGCATACCCGCGATAGCGCTGCGGCATCACCTGGGCCGCGAAAGCGGCCGTCAGTCCCACCACGACCACGATCGTCGAGGTGTGGGCGCTGGGGTAGGACATCGATCCTGTCAGGTAATCCGGTGTGTCCGGGCGGGCTCGCCCCGCCAGGGATTTGAACACCGTGTTGACGATGGCGACGAGAATCAGGGCGCCGGCGATATGCAGCAGCGCGGCGAAGCGCCTTGCCAGCAGTAGCCACAAGAGCCAGGGCGCCATCAGGACCCCGATGCCCAATGCGTCGCCCACCTTGGCCAGGACCTCGCTGGTTCCGATGAGCCAGTTGCGCTGCAGCAGGCCGGCCAGTGCATGAATCTGCTGGTCCATCGGCAGCGGGCCATTGTGCATCAGGACCCAGGTGGTCCAGACGATCAAGGCGATCAGGCTGGTCGCGAGTAGCGACAACGAGGCCAGCGGGAACTCATTGGCTGGAGACGGCGAGCACAGCGCACGCCAGCCTCTGGAGAGTCGCGGACTGCGCGCCATACGCTTTTCCAGCCAGCCGTGCAGACGACCCTCCCCGCTGAGCTGATAGCGAATCCACGAGAACAGCAGCGCCAGCACCAGCAGCGAGACGGACAGCGTCAGCAGCCACCGTTCGGCACCGGGAGGCAGTTGCATCAACTCCTCCCACGAGCGGCCGAGCAGGTAGCCGGGTAGCAGGTAGACCGGCGCCCATGCTATCGCGGAGACCAGGTTGACGAGGGTGAAACGTCTCGTCGGCATCGCCAGCATGCCGGCGACCATGGGAATGAACGGGCGGACCGGCCCGAGAAAGCGGCCAACGACGACGGACAGGATACCGTAGCGCTGAAAGAACTCGTGGCCTCGTGCCAGCCACTGGGGATGGCGTGACAGCGGCCACCAGTACGGTATGCGGTCGCGCTGCGTGCGGCCCAGCCAGAAGCTCAGGTTGTCGCCGGCGAATGCGCCCAGGATGCCGACGATCAGCACCGACCACAGCGGAACGTCGTCATGGCCGGCGATCGAGGCGGCCGCACCCAGCAGCACCACGCCAGGGACGATGATACCGACGACCGCCAGTGATTCGATCAAGGCCACCGCGAAGATGATGACCAGCAGCAGTTCCGGTGGGGGAGCGAGAGAGTATAGCCAGTGAGTAAAGTTCAAGCGTGCGGTTCCAGCAGTTTGTTGGCGGCGGTTTCCAGGCGTTGTGAAAAGCGTTCGGTGCTCTCCTGAGCACGCAGCGTGCAGACGCGGCTGAAACTTTCCAGGGATCCGATCTCAGGATGCGCGACCGACGTCACGGCATCCGAGAGCCGCTTGGCGGCTGCCACGGCCCCCGCTTCGCCGGCGTTGGGTAATATGAGCCAGAAGACGTTGGCATGATGTTCGCCAAGTAGATCGCTCTGGCGGCTGTTGTCGGAGATCACTTCGCTGAAACTCGCCGACAGTATCTCGCGCATGTGGCCACCGAACTGGTCGCCGGCCTGATCCAATTGCGGAATGTAGAGCACCAGTACGCTCAGCGGTCGATTGAGCGCGGACGCCCTGGCCACCTCCATGTCGAGACTTCTGGAGATGAACTCTCCGATGGGCTGCGTATCGTCTCGCCATGGCCTCAGCGTGAACCGCAGGGCGCGCGTGCCGCCCGGCAGCAGAGTCAGGGCCGCTGCCGCGAGAGAGAACCACCAGCCGAACATCAGGTTGACGGCCGTCATGTGCGCGTCGCCGAGCAGCAACAGCCATAGTGGTACCAGTAGCATCGTCAACAGCAGGGCCGGCAAGGGGGACAGCAGCAGATAGCCGAGCGTGATCGACAGGCCCAGCCACAACATGGGGTTATGGCTACCCGGGGCTTCCAGGGCGCACAGAATCAAGCCGCCGACCAGCAGGATGTGGTCGGCGATGGCCGGACGCAGGCGGCCCAGGTATTGCAGCGGCACTGAGATCAGCAGTGCGATGGCCATCAAGGTGGGCGGTAGTATCAGATCGTAGTGACGCATCAGATGTTCCCACACGGCAAGACCCAGCAGTAACGCCAGCGTGAGAAGATGGGCGATCAACTTGTATCGGCTCAATGCCAAGGCTGCACCTCCGGAACCGCAGCGGACCGTTTGCCATGGTAGCTCGCGAAGCGATCCCCGATCTCCGTCAAGGGCGTCGACCACACCTCTTTGTGCGGGGCGATCGCATATCGCAACTGCTGACGTCGCTGGCGGGCCGATTCCGGGTCCGGGGCCACCAGGATGACGGCGATGCCGTAGTCGTTGAGCCGGTAGGCGCGTTCATAGAGCGCCAGTGTGTCCTGAAGGCGGCGGGAGAGGGTCGCCATGTCGGCCGCCGTCGAGCGAGCACAACCGAAAACCACCACTTCCGCCTGCAACGCTTCGCGCTCGGCCCGCTTCAGTTCCCGCTGGATGTCGCCATCCAACTGGGCCGCCGGGAGCAGCCAGCTCGATGTCGCGTGCGCCGATATCGCCGCGGGGCTCGTCTGCCGCTCCAGGCACAGCAGCCAGGCGACGGCCAGCGACAGGCCGGCAACGATGGCGGTGGGTAGCGGCAGAGTCCAGCCGATGTAGACGAGGCTCAAGCCATAGATCAGCCCGCTGAATGCGAGGCCGGGCCTGCCCGGCATCCTCAGCAGACACAGCGGCAGTATCCAAAGCCAGATGTAGCTGCTGGCCTGGAGGGTGGCAAGCATGGCGATGCTCGACACCACGATGGCGGCGGGAACCCAACGAGAGAAACGCGAGGGACCAATCATCAGCACCGCAAACGCGATGCCGCTGCCCCAGGCCGCCACTCTTGTGGCGTCTTCCGCCAGCCAGCCCGTGAGCAGCGCGAGCAGCAACAGAAGCGACAGTAGGATTCGTGAGCCGAGGCTTTTGTACTTGCTTTGCATGGTGGCTTATATTGGACCGATTGCGAATGGCTTGCTCGATTCGTCCCTCACTATCGCACGTGCCGAGAACAGCCGTATAGCGTCAATCGCGATCAAGGACAAAGCCTTATCGCCCGTTCGATGCCAAGCTTCGCGGCCGGTCGAGACGCTCTCGATGCGATGTCGAGCGTCATTCGTTGCGGGCTACCACTGACAAGAGATAGTACACCATGCAGCAGACTGCGACCCCTCGGGTCGAGGATATCGCCCAATATATGCAGGAACTGGGGCGGCAGGCACGCGTTGCGAGTGCCGCATTGAGGCGTGTCGACAGCGGTCGGAAAAACGCCGCGCTCGAGGCCATTGCGGCGCGCCTGGATGGCGCCAGGCCGGCGTTGGCGGCGGCCAACCGGGATGACTTGGCCCGTGGTCGCGAGAACGGTTTGAGCGATGCGCTGCTCGATCGTCTGGCACTGACCCCCGACCGGATCGACGCCATGATCCTCGGTGTCCGTCAGGTCGCGGCGCTTGCCGACCCGGTAGGCCAGATAGATGGCCTGAGCTATCGGCCGAGCGGAATCCAAGTCGGGCAGATGCGAGTCCCGCTGGGCGTGGTCGGCATCATCTACGAGTCCCGTCCCAATGTGACCGTAGAGGCGGCGAGCCTGTGCCTGAAGTCGGGGAATGCCTGCATTCTCCGCGGCGGCTCCGAAGCGGCGTCCAGCAATGCGACCATCGCCGAGTGCATAGGCCACGGCCTGGCGGATGCCGGCTTGCCCGCCGCCACCGTGCAGATCGTCGCGACGACGGATCGCGCGGCAGTGGGTGAGCTGATCACCATGCCCCAGTTCGTGGACGTCATCGTGCCGCGTGGCGGCAAGTCGTTGATCGCTCGTGTTGCCGGCGAGGCGACGGTGCCGGTCATCAAGCACCTCGATGGCGTCTGCCACGTCTATATCGATGCCAGCGCCGACCTGGACAAGGCGGTGGCGATCGCGGACAACGCCAAGACCCAGCGCTACTCTCCCTGCAACACCATGGAGACGCTGCTCGTCCACGCCGATATCGCGGGCCAGGTGCTGCCGCGGGTGGCGGCCATCTATCGCGACAAGAACGTGGAAATGCGTGGTTGCCCACGTACCCGGGAGTGGGTCGACGATGCCTTGGCAGCAACCCCCGAGGACTGGGCGACGGAGTATCTGGCACCGATCGTCTCCATCCGGGTGGTGGACGATTTCGATCAGGCCGTCGATCACATCAACACCCATGGATCCCAGCATACCGATGCCATCGTGACCGAGAACCTGACGCTTGCGAGGCGGTTCCTCGGCGAGGTGGACTCGAGTTCGGTGATCGTCAACGCCTCGACGCGCTTCGCCGACGGCTTCGAATACGGGCTGGGAGCGGAGATCGGCATCTCCACCAACAAGCTTCATGCCCGAGGTCCTGTCGGCCTCGAAGGCCTGACCACGCGAAAATACGTCGTCTTCGGTGACGGCCATGTGCGGAGCTGACGTGCCGAGCCCCTCGATTCCGCGAATCGCGATGCTGGGCGGGACGTTCGACCCGGTTCACATTGGGCATCTACGTAGTGCCGTCGAACTGGGAGAGGCACTGGCGCTGGACGCGGTACACATGATTCCGGCTCATGTCCCCCCGCATCGCAAGGCGCCGGGGATTTCCGCCGAGCACCGCCTGGCGATGCTGAAAGCCGGTATCGGCGATACGCCGGGACTGGTGGCCGACGATCGGGAAGTGCGGCGTCCGGGTCACTCCTATTCCATCGATACGCTGGTGTCGCTGCGCGAGGAGTGGGGCGAGCAGGCGCGGCTGGTCATGGCGGTGGGTCACGATGCGTTTCTGGGGCTTCCGGAGTGGCACCAGCGGGATCGGTTGTTGTCTCTGGCGCACATCGTGGTGATCGACCGGCCCGACCACGAAGCTCCGCTGGAACCGGCATTGGCGTCGCTGATCGAGGGGCGGGAGGTCTCGACGGTGGAGTCGATGATGGCCGCTCCCGGCGGGCACCTGCTGCGGCTGCGGCTGCCGAGCCGCATGGCCATCGCCGCCACCGAGGTACGCTGGCGTCTGCAGCAGGGGCTCAGCGTGCGCTATCTGATTCCCGAGGCGGTGGAGCGCTATATCGCCAGCCATGCCCTCTATCGCCATTCGTGAGCGATATCGAGAGGTGGGGACTGGCGTTAATGGCCTATCCGCGTAAAATGCGCGACTCCCGGATCCCGGGGGTCGCGATTCCTTTCTCCGGAAGGGGTTATATGACGAGGAGCTATGCAGACAGATACGCTTAAATCATTGGTGGTGGACGCGCTCGAGGAGCTGAAGGCGCGCGATGTCGTCGAGCTGGACGTGGCCGAATTGACCAGCGTCACCGATGTCATGGTCGTCGCCAGCGGCACGTCCTCGCGGCACGTCTCCGCGCTGGCGGACAACGTGATCGAGAAAGCCAAGGAGGCCGGCCTTCGCCCGTTGGGCGTGGAGGGACAGCAGAGCGGAGAGTGGGTGCTGGTGGACCTGGGTGATGTGATCGCCCATGTGATGATGCCCGAGACCCGCCAGCTCTACGATCTCGAGCGTCTCTGGGCCGACCTGCCTGCCGACTCCCGGCGAGCCACCGGTGATTCGGACCGGCAAGAGCTCCGGGGATGAAAATCCGGCTGCTGGCGGTCGGCTCGCGCATGCCGGCCTGGGTCGAGGCCGGCGTCGATGAGTACCGCAAGCGAATGCCGCGGGAGATGCCGTTCGAGATCGTCGAGATTCCGGCCGGTTCCCGTGGCAAGAACGCCGACGTGGCGCGGGCGATCCAGACCGAAGGCGATCGGATGCTGGAAAAGCTGAAAGATCAGGAACGTATCGTGGCGCTCGAGGTCAAAGGAGCGGCCTGGACCACAGAGCAGCTTTCCCGACAGCTGGATGCCTGGCGCCTGGAAGGGCAGGACATCGCCCTGGTGGTCGGCGGCCCGGATGGTCTCGATCCAAGGGTCGTGACCCGCGCTCGACACTCCTGGTCGCTGTCCGCACTGACGTTACCGCATCCGCTGGTGCGGGTCGTGCTGGCAGAGCAGCTCTATCGCGCCTGGACATTGCTCACAGGGCACCCGTACCACCGTTGAGTCAGAGAGTCAGTCGCTTGTTTCCATTCGATACCGCCGACAGCGACGCCGTTGGACGCCTTGCCCGCGCCGGGGCTTACCTTGCCCTGAGCCGCCATTCTCGTCATGCGTAAGCGCCGCGCGAACGTCAAGAATCACGAGCAGGAAGTTCGTGTCTTCCGCAACCGCTCGCTGGTCGCCGCGCTGGTCATCGTGCTGATGGCCGGGGCACTGGTTTCCCGCCTGTTCTACCTGCAGGTCATCGAGCACGACGTCTTCATCACCCGCTCCGACAACAACCGCATGCGGGTCGAGCCGCTGCCTCCCCGACGCGGTCTGATCTACGACCGGAACGGTAAGTTGCTGGCGGAAAACCGGCCAACCTACAACCTCACCATCGTGCGCGAACGTGTCGATGATCTCGATACCACGCTGCAGCGGCTGATCGATATTCTCGATCTGCCCGAGGACGAGGTGGCAACCTTTCGCGAACGCTCCCGGCAGCGTCAGCGACCTTACCAGCCGGCGCTCCTGATGAGTGATCTCACCGAGGACCAGATCGCGCGCCTGGCGGTGAACCGATACCTGCTCACCGGCGTCGAGGTCGAGGCCCAGCTGATGCGCTACTATCCCGATCCCATCGTGATGTCGCATGTGCTGGGCTATGTCGGGAGAATCAACGAGGAGGAGCTGGCCGAACTGGACTCGGGAAATTACGCCGGCACCCACTTCATCGGCAAGACCGGCGTCGAGTACACCTACGAGGATCAGCTCCACGGCAAGGCGGGTCTTCGCAAGGTCGAGACCAACGCCAGGGGAAGAGTTCTGCGGGAGCTGGATCGGGATCCGCCGGTGCCCGGGAAGGACATTACGCTGACCATCGACAGCCGTCTTCAGCACATGGCGTACGACCTGCTGGATGGTCGACGTGGCGCGATCGTTGCGATTCAGCCCAAGACCGGCGACATCCTGGCGATGGTTTCCGCGCCGGGTTTCGATATCAACAAGTTCGTGACCGGCATCTCCTACGATGACTACCGGGCGCTGCAGCAGAATCTCGATCTGCCCCTGTATAACCGGGCGGTTCGGGGCCAGTATCCCCCCGGCTCCACGGTCAAGCCTTTCGAGGCCCTGGCGGCGTTGCAGGACGGAGTGGTCAAGCCCAATGACGTCATTTACGACCCGGGCTATTTCCAGTTGCCCAACGATACGCGGCGCTATCATAACTGGCTGCGCTGGGGCCATGGGCGTGTCGATCTCGAGCGGGCGCTGGAGGTCTCCAACAACACCTACTTCTACACCATGGCTTACCGGCTGGGCATCGATCGGCTCTCCGCGTTCATGCATCAGTTCGGCTTCGGCGAGATAACATCGCTGGATGTGCAGGGCGCATCACCAGGGCTGATGCCATCCCGCGAATGGAAACGCGAGAAATACAACCAGGTCTGGTATCCCGGCGAGACGCTCTCCGCGGGCATCGGCCAGGGGTATTTCATGGCCACGCCGCTTCAACTGGCCGCGGCCACTGCGACGCTGGCCAACCATGGCCATTGGGTTCGGCCGCATCTGGCCAAGGAGATCGGCGACCAGGCCATCCAGCCGCCTTTCGCCGGCACCAAGCCGGACGTCCAGGTCGACCAGGCCCGCTGGTGGCAGGACGTCTACAAGGGCATGGAGGCGGTGCTCCAGGGGTCCGAGGGCACGGCTCGCAAGGCGGGAGCGGGCCTGAAGTACCAGATGGCGGCCAAGACCGGCACCGCTCAGGTATTCTCGTTGGGGCAGAATCAGAAGTACGACGCCGATGAATTGACGGAGCGACTCCGCGATCACGCGCTGTTCATCGGCTTTGCGCCGGTGGAGGACCCGCAGATCGCGATCGCCGTCATCGTCGAGAACGCCGGTGGCGGTGTCTCCGGCCTGGGCCGTGAATTGACCGACGCCTGGCTGTTGCCGGATGGAAAGTTGAAGGACTGGCCCGACACCACGGTCAACGAAGAAGTCGAGAGTATCGATGGCGATTGATTTCCAGCGCGTGGCACCGCGAACGCAACGCGCCCGAGTCGGGCGCAAGCGCTCGATATGGTTGCGCATTCATCTCGATCCTTGGCTGCTGTCGATTCTGATACTGCTGATCTCCTTTGGTCTGGTAGTGCTCTACAGCGCCAGCGGCATGTCGCTTTCGACGACGATGGCCCAGGCTTCGCGCATGGGAGTCGCGCTGCTCGGGGCGATCGCCATCGCCCAGTTCTCGCCCGTCACGCTGTTTCGGTGGACGCCGGTCGCCTATGGCGCGGGGCTGCTGATGCTCGTCGCCGTCGAGATCATGGGGGATATCGGCATGGGGGCCCAGCGCTGGCTGGAGGTCGGCCCCCTGCGCTTCCAGCCCTCGGAATTGATGAAGATCGCCATGCCGATGATGCTCGCCGCCTACCTCCATCGGCGACCTCTGCCGCCGACGTGGCGCGATCTTCTGGTCTGCGGGGTGATCGTCGGTGTCCCGGTGCTGCTGATCGCGCGCCAGCCCGATCTGGGGACCTCGTTGCTGGTCACCTGCGCCGCCGTGTTCGTGATCCTGCTGGCGGGGCTTTCCTGGAAGTTCATCCTGACGCTGGTGGTCATGGCCGGGGGCGCGATGCCGCTGCTATGGATCAACATGCATGACTATCAGCGGCAGCGGGTGTTGACCTTTCTCAACCCGGAGAGCGATCCACTGGGCGCCGGCTGGAACATCATCCAGTCCAAGACGGCGATCGGCAGCGGGGGGCTGGAAGGCAAAGGCTGGGGGCTGGGGACGCAGTCTCAGCTCGAGTTTCTGCCCGAACGCCATACCGATTTCATCGTCGCCGTCCTCGGGGAGGAGTTCGGGCTGATCGGCATGTGCACCATCCTGGTCCTCTACCTTCTGCTGGTCTCGCGAGGCCTGGTGATGGCCAACAATGCTCAGGATACCTATGGACGCTTGCTGGCCGGCAGCATCGTGCTGACGTTTTTCATCTATGTGTTCGTCAATATCGGCATGGTCAGCGGCATCCTGCCGGTGGTCGGGGTGCCGCTGCCGCTGGTCAGCTACGGCGGGACCTCCAGCGTGACCTTGATGGCCGGGTTCGGTATTCTCATGTCGATTCATACGCACCGGCGGCTGTTGACACACTGACGCTGGGCAAGCCGCAATCAGGGAGCAAGTCACGCATGCCGCTGCGTTGGAGACGAGAATTTCGATTCAGCCTCACTCTACTGCTGGCGGGGCTGCTGAGCATGGCGAATGCAGTCGCGCAGGGCGACGAGAACTTCGATCCCGCTACCCACCCCGAAGTGAAGGCGATGCTCGATTCGCTGGCTCGCCAGGGGATGCCGCAGGATGAGCTCGATGCCGCCATGCGGGCGGCGAAGTACCGGCCCCAGGTGCTGGAGGCGATGAGCCATGCGGCCGAGCGCCGGCTGCGCTGGGACGAGTATCGCGATATCTTCATTCAGCCCGAGCGGATAAGGCAGGGGGTCGCTTTTCTCGAGGCCAACCGGGAAGCTCTGGAACGTGCCGAACGGCGCTACGGCGTACCGCCGGAAGTCGTCGTGGCGATTCTCGGCGTCGAGACCCAGTACGGCCGGCACAAGGGAACCCACCGTGTGCTCGATTCGCTGTCGACGCTGGCGTTTCACCATCCCGCGAGGGGTGAATTCTTCCGTGGCGAGCTCGAGGCCTTTCTCGAAATCACGCTGGGCCAGGGGGTCGACCCCGGCACGCTCTACGGCTCCTACGCCGGCGCCATGGGATATCCCCAGTTCATTCCAACGAGCTACCAGGCCTATGCAGTCGATTTCGACGGCGATGGTCTGAAGGATCTGTGGAACAATCCGGTCGACGCCATCGGCAGTATCGCCAATTACTTCAGCGAGCATGGCTGGCAGCGCCACCGGGCCGTGCTGGTCGAGGCCAGTGGCCCCGAGGCGATGCCGCCGGAGGTGAGGTTCAACCGTACCGAGCCGCCGGATACTACGGTCGAGGCGCTTGCGCGCGCGGGTATCCAGCCGACGGCGGGCAATCTGCAGCCGCTGGACAAGGTCGTGCCGCTGGCGCTGGATTTCGCCGACGGCCACGTTCGCTATGTCATGGGGCTCGACAATTTCTACGTCATCACGCGTTACAACCACAGTCATCTCTACGCCATGGCGGTGGCGACACTGGCCCAGCGCATTCAGACGGCCATGGATGAGGGGATATGAGGGGGCGTAGCCTGGCTCGGCGCGGATTGCCGGCGATCCTGCTGGTATCGATACTGGCGGGGTGCGCCGGCGGTGGCGGCTCCCCGCAGGGCGGCGGCCGCTACGCGATGGACCAGGACGCCTATCCCGACTCTCCCGAGGATGTCGCCAACGTGCCGGACGCGGTGCCCAGGGTCGAGCCCAGATCCAGAAGCGGCAACCGCTCGACGTATAGCGTCTGGGGGAAGACCTATCATGTGCTCGACGACCCGACCGGCTACTCGGCGGAAGGTCGCGCTTCGTGGTACGGGGTCAAGTTCCAGGGCTACGACACCGCCAATGGCGAAACCTACGACATGTACAAGATGTCGGCGGCGCATCGCTCGCTTCCGCTGCCGACCTACGCCCGCGTCACCAATCTCGACAACGGTCGCAAGGTCATCGTGCGCGTCAACGATCGTGGCCCGTTTCACAGCGATCGCCTGATCGACCTCTCCTACGCGGCCGCAGCCCGGCTGGGCATCCTGAAGGGCGGAACGGGGCGGGTGAAGGTGGAGGCGATCGACCCCGTGGCCTGGGCACGCACTCATGGTCGATCCAGCTCGACGGAGGGCGGTGCCGAGGTGGCGTCGCGGTCGGGATCGCCCCGGCCTGCGTCGGGGGCTCCGGTATCGAGGCCGGCCGCCCCGAAGTCGGGCGTCGGCACGGCGACGGATTACGAGGCGGCGATCGACCCCCTGCTCGCGGCGGCCGACGACGGTGGACCCGCGAGCGTGGCCTCTGCGCGGCCCGGCCGAGCCACATCCGCCGCCGCCGGTGCTGCGAGTTCGTCCGCCGGGCAGCGCTACGTTCAAGTTGCCGCGCTGGGCTCGCTGGCCGGGGCAGAGGCGCTGAAAAGCCGCCTCCAGGGCTTGCTGTCGCGGCCGGTTCGCATTGACAATGCGTCACCTCTCTATCGTGTCCAGGTCGGCCCCATCGAAGACCTGGCGTCGCTCGACTCCATCAGAGCTACCTTGCGAGACGCCGGCTACGGCCAGGTGTTTCTGGTGGCGCCCACTCAGTAACCTCTTTCAGTGAGAACCCGATTGTCATGAAAGCGTTGTTCACTTCGTCTGTTTCACGTCTGGTCATCTCGGCGTCATTGTGTCTGGGACTGCTTTCATCGCCGGTCAGCGCCCAGCAGCCGACCCCCGATAGTCAGATGTCCGCGACCAATCCCGAGCCCGGTCAGTTGATTCCATCGCCGCCGGATCTGGCAGCCTCTTCGTGGGTGCTGATGGATGCTTCCACGGGCCAGTTGCTGGTGAATCACAACGGCGATCAGCGGCTGCCGCCAGCCAGTCTGACCAAGATGATGACGGCATACATCGTCGAGCAGGAGATCGACGGTGGCAGTATCTCCGACAGCGACATGGTCAGCGTGAGCGAGAACGCCTGGCGCACGGGCGGTTCGCGCATGTTCATCCAGGAGGGGACTCAGGTCAGCGTGGAGAACCTGCTGCGCGGCGTGGTCGTGCAGTCCGGCAACGACGCCAGCGTGGCGCTGTCGGAGTACGTCGCCGGAAGCGAGTCGGCCTTCGCCGACCTGATGAACCAGCAGGCCCAGCGCATGGGCATGAAGAACAGCCACTTCATGAACCCCACGGGGCTGCCGCACGAAGAGCACTATTCGTCCGCCCACGATCTGGCGATTCTCGCGCGCCATATCATCAAGGACTTTCCCGACCACTATCAGGTCTATTCCGAGAAATACTTCACCTATAACGATATTCGCCAGCCCAACCGTAACCGCCTGCTATGGCGTGATCCGGACGTCGACGGTCTGAAGACGGGACACACGGAAGCCGCCGGCTTCTGTCTGGTCGCTTCCGCCAAGAAGCAGGACACGCGCCTGATCGCCGTGGTCATGGGTACCAATTCCGATGAGGCGCGGGCGGCGGAAACCCAGCGTTTGCTCAACTACGGTTTCCGTTTCTTCCAGACCCGCAAGCTCTACGATGCCGGTTCCGTGCTCAACGAGGCGCGGGTCTGGGGCGGCGACAGCGACACCGTGCGCCTCGGCGTCAAGGATGCGGTCAGCATGACCGTGCCCCGGGGGAGTGCCGACAACCTGACCGCACGCCTCAATCTGCCGGAGACGCTGCATGCGCCGATCCAGGCCGGGCAGCAGGTCGGCACGCTGGAGATCAAGTCCGGTGACGAGGTGTTGGGCCAGGAGCCGCTGGTCGCGCTGGAAGGCGTCGAAGAGGGCAGCATCTTCAAGCGCGTCTGGGACTCCATCGTGCTGTTCGTGACCGGGCTGTTCAACTGAGTCCTGCCGAGGCGCCGCTCCGGTGCCTCACCCAGCGCACCGGGAGATTTCCCCCGGTGCGCTGGGTCGGCTTCGGTTGGTGAGTCGGGTAATGTTGAGTAGAATGCTCGGAAATGTCTTCCATGCCCAGATGCCATGACCCAGACTCCCAGCGATGTTGATCTTCCCCGGCCCAAGGTCGAGTTTCCCTGCGATTACCCGATACGGGTGGTTGGCGACGCCTCCGATGACTTCGTGGCGGTCGTCAGCAACGTGATCGAGCGTCATGCGCCGGGATTCGATACGGCGTCGATCAAACTGTCGGACAGCCGCAATGGCCGATTCCAGTCACTCCGCGTGGTCATTCATGCCACCGGAGAGGAGCAGTTGAACGCGCTGTTCCAGGATCTGAAAGCGACCGGTCGGGTTCACATGGTGCTATGACGCCGATGTCCGCGCTGTCACTCTACCGCCTCGGGCGTCAACCCTACCTGCCGGTCTGGCAGGCGATGTCGCGCTTTACCGATGGCCGCGATAGCCAGGAGCCGGATCAGCTGTGGCTGGTCGAACACGAACCCGTGTTCACGCAGGGGCGGGCGGGCAAGCCGGAACATCTGCTGATGCCTGGCGATATCCCGGTGGTGGCCAGTGATCGAGGCGGGCAGGTGACCTATCATGGGCCGGGCCAGATCGTGCTGTATCCGCTGCTGGACGTCCGTCGCCGGGGACTGGGCGTGCGCGAGCTGGTGACGTTGCTCGAGGGCGCTGTCGTCGATCTGCTGGCCTGGCACGGCATCTCGGCGCGGGCGCGCCCGGACGCCCCGGGGGTCTATGTCGGCGACGACAAGATTGCCTCGCTGGGTCTGCGGATTCGGCGGGGGTGCAGCTTTCATGGGGTCGCCCTCAATGTCGATATGGATCTTTCTCCATTTTCTCGCATCAATCCGTGCGGCTATTCGGACCTGAGGATGACTCAACTGCGTGATCATCTACCCGGGCCGATCTCGTTTGACCGTGAAGCCACCAGGTTGGCCGACTGCCTCGCGCAGCGGCTGGCGGTGGAGCTCGAAGTGAAACCACGGTGGCCACAAGCTTTTGAACCGATAGCGACCGTGTAGCTATCGGCGTTCCAAGACCTATCAGGAAGGGACCTATGACCGAGACGACAGTGATACAAACGCCCGCGGCCAAGAAACCTGCTCGCGCCGAGCGGGGTGTCAAACTGCGTGGTGCCGACAAGGTGTCGCGGATTCCCGTCAAGGTCATCCCGACCGAAACGCTGCCGAAGAAGCCGGATTGGCTGAGGGTCAGGATGCCGGTGTCCCCGCAGGTGACGCATATCAAGCAGACGCTGCGAAAGCATGGACTGCACACCGTCTGCGAGGAGGCATCCTGTCCCAATCTGGGCGAGTGCTTCAGTGGCGGTACGGCGACGTTCATGATCATGGGTGACATCTGCACCCGGCGCTGCCCGTTCTGCGATGTCGCGCACGGCCGACCCAACGCGCTCAACGAGAAGGAGCCGCGCGAGCTGGCCGAAGCCATTGCCGAAATGCGGCTCAACTATGTCGTCGTGACCTCGGTGGACCGGGACGATCTTCGCGATGGTGGCGCGCAGCACTTCGCCAACTGCATTCGCGAGATCCGGCATGACAGCCCGGAGATCGAGATCGAAGTTCTGGTACCCGATTTTCGCGGTCGGATGCAGGTGGCGCTAGACATTCTGGAAGGCGAGGCGCCCGACGTTTTCAACCACAACCTGGAGACGGTGCCGTCGCTTTACCGCAAGGTGCGGCCCGGGGCCGACTACCAGTGGTCGCTGGATCTGTTGAAGGGTTACAAGGCGCGCCGCCCGGAGGTCATGACCAAGTCGGGGCTGATGCTCGGGGTGGGCGAGACCGACGAACAGGTCATCGAGGTCATGCGTGACCTGCGTGCCCACGATGTCGACATGTTGACCCTCGGGCAGTACATGCAGCCATCCCGCAACCATCTGCCCGTCGATCGCTGGGTCCATCCCACGACGTTCGACTGGTTTGCCGAGCAGGGCAGAAGCATGGGATTCACCCATGTCGCCTCCGGACCGCTGGTGCGCTCCTCGTACCACGCCGACAAGCAGGCCCATGGGGTCGAAGTGAAGTAACGCCCCGTCTGAAGCGAATATCGGCCGGGCCCGCCGTCTCCATCGGTGGGCCCGTGCCGTGTCTGGCGCATGATTCCCGCAGCGCCCTGGGGTTGGGCGGCGATGGTTTTTCGGGTGTCGACGCATCCGGCGTCGCGGTAGAGGCGTACTGCAGTAGTGATTCGTTCCGCGCGCCAAGATTGCCCATCAGTCATCTCGGCTCGATGAGGGGCGGCCGTGTCGTGGCCATCTCATCGAACGCGACTACGATGATATCCATACAATCCCCGACGATGTGTCCGTACTGAAGAGTCAAACTATGATCGCACCTAGCATGCCCGGGCGGGAGAAGGAGCGCTTGAGCGCCCTGCAGGACCTGCAACTGCTCGATTCCAACGCGGATGAAGGCTTCGACCGGTTGACGGAGCTGGCAACGCAGATTTTCGACGTGCCGATGTCCTTGATCACGCTGATCGATGAAGACCGGCAGTGGTTCAAGTCACGCCAGGGGTTGAGTGTTTGCGAGACGCCGAGACGGATCTCCTTCTGCGGCCATGTCGTGGCCGACGGCCAGCCGATGGTGATCAACAACGCGCTGCGAGATCCCAGGTTTTCGGACAACCCGCTGGTGACGGGGGCGCCCTTCATACGCTTCTATGCGGGCTATCCGCTGTTCGTGGCGCCGGACATCTGTGTCGGTACCCTCTGTCTGATCGACACGCTCCCGCGCACCTTCGAAGAGACCAGCATGCAGCGCATGAAGTTGCTCGCCGCCCAGGCCGAGGAGCTGATCCATCTGCACGTGCTGCGTGTTCGCGCCAATCTGCGCGAGGTGCAGGTTCAGGCCTGATCGATGCTAGCCATCGTCGGCGGGGAGGCAGAGTAGGGTCGGCGTCTCGATCGGCGTCATGGGGGCCCGGAAATGGGCGTTCAGCTCCGGCAGCAGTTCGCGTACGAAGCGCAGGAAGAGCTCGGTCACCGGTGTCGGGTAGCGATCCTTGGGGTAGACCGTGCACCATGAGCGCCGCAGCGGGAAGCCCGGTATCGTCGGGCTTGCCAGCAGGCCCGACGCGAGCTCCAGTTGCACCGCCAGTCTCGGTAGCACGGCGACTCCAAGATGCGCCATGATCCCCTGCTTGATGGCCTCGTTGGTGCCGAGTTCGATGGTGTGGGGGAGTGAGATGCGCTCCCGCGCCGCGAAATCCTCGAAGGCCGTGCGGGCTCCCGACCCCGGCTCCCTCATCAGCAGGTAGTACCTCGCGAAATCCTCGAGGGTGGCTCTCTTGGCGGTCACCAGTGGATGGCCCGGCCACACCACGGGGATCAATTCGTTGTCCAGAATGGGCATGAAGACCAGATTGGGATCGTCCGGCACCATGCCCATGATCACGAGGTCATCCCGCCTTTCCGCCAGCCGCTCGAGCGCCTGTCCCCGGTTGCAGACGCGCAACCGAATCTGAACCTCCGGGTAGCGGGCGCGAAAGCGGGCCAGAATGTGCGGGACCACGTATTGCGCGGTCGAGACGGCGGCCAGATTGAGCTCGCCGCGAATGGTGCCGGCCAGTTCGGACAGCTCCATCTGAAGACTGGAGACCTGGCCGAAGATCGACTGCACCGAAGCGGCCAGCGCGTCGGCGGCCGGCAGGATGTGAAGCGTCTTGCCGGCATACTTGAACAGCGGCTGGGCCAGGGCCTGCTCGAGCTGCCGGATCTGGGCGCTGACGGCGGGCTGCGTCAAGCCCAGTTGCTCCGCTGCGCGTGAGTAGGACTGTTGCCGATGGACGGCCTGAAAGACCTGGAGCTGACGAAATGTCAGGCGATTGAGCAGGTTGGGTCTCGACATTCGTTACGCTCTCGCGGTCAGGTATAAGGTAGAGCTTATAGGTTGGCAAAAAAATATCAATTTTTCTATTGGGTCCCGGGTGGCTAGCGTAGGGGAAACGGTAACCCACGTTCATCCGCCTACCGGGAGAGCTTACGGTGTTCAAGAAGCTGCTGATTGCCAACCGTGGCGAAATCGCCGTGCGTATTGTACGGGCCTGTGCCGAGATGGGCATCCGTTCGGTCGCGATCTATACCGAGCCTGACCGTTTCTCGCTCCACGTCAAAGGGGCCGACGAGGCGCATTTCGTCGGGGAGGAGCCGCTGGCGGGTTATCTGGACCCGAGGCGTGTCGTCAATCTGGCTCGGGAGACCGGCTGCGACGCCATCCATCCCGGCTACGGATTTCTGTCCGAGAGTGCCGAGTTCGCCAGGATCTGCAGCGAGGCCGGTATCGCTTTCGTCGGCCCGAGTGCCGAGGTCATCGCCAAGATGGGCGACAAGACGGCGGCGCGGGCGGCGATGCGGGAAGCCGGTGTCCCCATCACCCCGGGATCCGAGGGCAATCTCGCCAACCGCGAGGAAGCGCTGACGGTGGCGGAGGAGATCGGGTATCCGGTCATGCTCAAGGCGACGTCCGGTGGCGGCGGGCGGGGCATTCGCCGCTGCGACACGCCCGACCAACTGGCCCAGGCCTGGGATCGGGTGATCTCCGAGGCGACCAAGGCGTTCGGCAGCGCCGAGGTGTTCATGGAGAAGTGCGTCGTCGATCCGCTGCACATCGAAGTCCAGGTGCTGGCAGACGGCCATGGCGGCGTCATCCATCTGTTCGAGCGCGACTGCTCGATCCAGCGCCGCAACCAGAAGCTGATCGAGATCGCCCCCAGCCCCCAGTTGACACCGGAGCAACGCAGCTACGTCGGCAAGATGGCGGTCCGTGCCGCCAGTGCGGTGAACTACGAGAACGCCGGTACCGTGGAGTTCCTGGTCAAGGACAACGAAGTCTACTTCATGGAGATGAATACCCGGGTCCAGGTCGAGCACACCATCACCGAGGCGATCACCGGGGTCGACATCGTTCGCGAGCAGTTGCGCATCGCCGCGGGTGAGAAGCTGGCCTACCGCCAGGAGGACATTCGCCACCAGGGCTACGCGATCCAGTTCCGTATCAACGCCGAGGACCCCAAGAACGACTTCCTGCCCAGCTTCGGCCGGATCACGCGCTACTACGCCCCCGGCGGCCCCGGTGTCCGCACCGATACCGCGATCTATACCGGTTACACCATCCCGCCGTACTTCGACTCGATGTGCCTCAAGCTGATCGTCTGGGGAATGACCTGGGAGGAGACGCTCAACCGGGGCATCAGGGCGCTGAACGACATGCGCCTTCAAGGGGTGAAGACCACCGCGCCTTACTATCAGGAAATCCTTCGCCACCCCGCATTCCGCGCTGCCCAGTTCGATACCGGGTTCGTTCCCGCGCATCCGGAGCTGCTCAACTATTCCGTCAAGCGCAATCCGGAGGAGATCGCGCTGGCGATATCGGCTGCCATCGCGGCTCATGCCGGGCTCTGAGCGGGACCCACTTGGAATACGACGAATCGATCGGGACCAGAATCAGGAGACAAGAATGAACCAAGCCGAGCCGTCATCCGTCAAGATCAGCGATGTCGTTCTGCGGGACGGGCATCAATCGCTGCTTGCCACGCGCATGCGCACCGAGGACATGCTGCCGATCTGCGCCAAGCTCGACGCGATCGGGTTCCACTCCCTGGAGGTGTGGGGCGGTGCTACCTTCGATGCCTGCGTGCGATTCCTCAAGGAGGACCCGTGGGAACGCCTGCAGTCGCTCCGCGAGGCGCTGCCCGACACCCCGCTGCAGATGCTGCTGCGAGGCCAGAACCTGCTCGGCTATCGTCACTATGCGGACGACGTCGTCGAGCGCTTCGTGGCGCGTTCGGCCGACAACGGGATCGACATCTTCCGGGTCTTCGATGCGTTGAACGATCTGCGCAATCTCGAGACCGCCATGAAGGCGGTCAAGGCCAGCGGCAAGCATGCCCAGGGGACGATCTGCTACACCGTCAGCCCGGTTCATACCCGCGAGATGTACGTCGAGCAGGCCAAGCGACTCGTCGACATGGGGGCCGACTCCATCGCGATCAAGGACATGGCGGGTCTGCTGACGCCCTATGCGACCGGTGAGCTGGTCGAGGCGCTGGTCGAGGCGGTAGAGGTTCCGATCCATCTCCACGCCCACGCCACGTCCGGGCTCGCGTCCCTGAGCCAGATGAAGGCGGTCGAGGCGGGGTGTCGACATATCGATACCTGCATCTCCGCCTTTGCCGGAGGCACCAGCCATCCGTCGACCGAGGCGATGGTGGCGGCGTTCCAGGACACGCCCTATGACACCGGCCTGGACCTGGTGGCGTTGAAGGAGATCGGCGACTACTTCCGCGAGGTCCGCAAGAAATACGCGGCTTTCGAGAGCGAGTACACCCGCGAGGACGTCAGCGTGCAGATCTGGCAGGTCCCGGGCGGGATGATGTCGAATCTGGCCAATCAGATGAAGGAGCAGAACGCCCTGGGTCGGATCCAGGACGTATTCGACGAGATCCCCAAGGTCCGTGCCGATCTGGGTTATCCGCCGCTGGTGACGCCGACCTCGCAGATCGTCGGTACCCAGGCGGCCATGAACGTGCTGACCGGCGAGCGTTACAAGTCGATCACCAACGAAGTGAAGCGGTACCTGCTGGGCGGCTACGGTCAGCCGCCCACGGAAGTGAATGCGGAGGTTCGTCGCAAGGCGATCGGCAACGAGTCGGTCGACGATGGTCGGCCCGCGGACCATATCAAGCCCGAAATGGCGCGGCTCGAGCAGGAGATCGGCGATCTCGCCAACAGCGAGGAGGACGTGCTGACCTTCGCCATGTTCCCCGATCTCGGTCGGGAGTACCTGCAGGGGCGGCGCGACGGCACCCTGGTGGCCGAACCGATTCCGGCGGCCGAGGCTTCTGGCGGCGGTCGGCCGGTATCCGAGGGCGTGCCGACCGAGTTCGTGATCGACGTCCATGGCGAGTCCTACGAGGTGCAGATCACCGGCGTCGGCAGCGGCAGTGGCCGCAAGCGTCGGGTCTATCTGACGCTGGACGGCATGCCTGAAGAGGTCGTGTTCGAGGCCAAGGACGAGTTCGTCCAGGAAGGCAAGAGCGGTGGACGGGCCAAGGCCAGCTCCCCGGGGCACGTCACCACCTCGATGCCGGGGAATATCGTCGACGTGCTGGTTGCCGAGGGGGACAGCGTCAAGGAGGGGCAGGCCGTGCTGATTACCGAGGCGATGAAGATGGAGACCGAGGTCCAGGCGAGAATCGGCGGCACGGTCAAGGCCGTTCACGTGGCCAAGGGGGATCGGGTGACGCCCGGCGAGGTCCTGGTCGAGATCGAGTAGCGGGCCGGAGGCGCTGCGGCGTCATTGACCGTACGATGAAAAACGCGGAGCCCAGGCTCCGCGTTTTGGCTTACATGAATCGGCAGCGCGCCGGCTGACGTGCGGCCTACTCCTCGACCTGGATGATCTTCATGGTGTTGGTGCCGCCATGAGCGTTCATGTGGTCGCCCCGAGTCAGAATGACGTGATCGCCCTTGTCGGCAAGCCCGCGATCCACCAGCTCCTTGATCGCGCCGGCGTTGATCTCGGTCAACGGGAAGCGCGAGCTGTCGAAGACCAGCGACACCACACCCCGGTACAGGGCCATGCGACGCTGGACCATGGGCGTCTCGGCCAGCGCCACGATCGGCAGTCCGGAACGGATGCGCGAAGCGATCAGCGGCGTGTAGCCGGAGGCGGTCAAGCAGGCGATCGCCACCACGCCGGAGAGGTGGTTGGCGGCGTACATGGCGGACAGTGCCAGGGTTTCGTCGATGCGGGTGAAACCCTCGTGGATGCGGTGCTGGGACTGCTGTGCGGCGCGTTCCCGCTCGGCCCCCAGGCAGAGCCGGTTCATGGCGCGAATGGTTTCCACCGGATAGTCGCCGGCGGCGGTCTCGGCGGAGAGCATCACCGCGTCGGTGCCGTCGAGCACCGCGTTGGCGACGTCGAACACTTCGGCGCGGGTCGGCAGCGGCGACTCGATCATCGACTCCATCATCTGGGTGGCGGTGATCACCACCTTGTTGAGGGTCCGGGCGCGCGCGATGATCCGTTTCTGGACCCCGATCAGCTGGGCGTCGCCAATCTCGACGCCAAGATCGCCGCGGGCAACCATGACGGCCTCCGAGGCGCGGATGATGTCGTCCAGGGTTTCCGGATCGGCGACCGCCTCGGCGCGTTCGATTTTCGCGACCAGGCCGATCTCCTGGCCGGCCTCGCCGAGCAGCTCGCGGGCGTACTGCATGTCGGCGCCGCTGCGCGGGAACGAGACCGCGAGATAATCGACACCGATGTCGATCGCGGTCTTGAGGTCTTCCTTGTCCTTGTCGGTCAGGGCCGCGGCGGACAGGCCGCCACCCTGCTTGTTGATGCCCTTGTTGTTGGTCAGCTTGCCGCCAACGATGACCTTGGTGTGGATCCGGGGGCCGTCGATGCGATCGACCTCGAGTACCAGTCGGCCGTCATCGAGCAGCAGCTTGTCGCCCGCTTCGACGTCGTCCGCCAGCTCCTCGTAGTCGCAGCCGACGCGTTCGCTGTCGCCGGCGTTGCGGTCCAGCGAGACGTCGAGGATGAAGGACTGTCCCTTCTCCAGTTTCACGCCGCCCTCGGCGGCAAAACGGGCGATCCGGATCTTGGGGCCCTGCAGGTCGCCGAGTGCCGCCACGGCGCGGCCGTGACGCTCCGCCGCCTCGCGCACGGCCTTGAGACGGCGCCGGTGATCCTCGGGATTGCCGTGGGAGAAGTTCAAGCGAACGACGTCGACCCCGGCTTCGATGATCGCATCCAATACTCCCTCGCGATCCGTGGCGGGTCCCAGGGTGGCGACGATCTTGGTGCGACGAATCGGGCCGTGAAACGCGTGCAGCATGGAAATTCTCCTGGCAACTGGGTGAAATCGTCTCGCCGCGCTGGTAAACCGGGAATCGAAACGCGGCGATGTCATGTGGTTATTTTACAACAAGCGGGCCATCCTGTCCGGAACCCATCGATGCGCTATTTCATCATAGACAGGTCCATCGTCGACAGGGCCACACCATCGACGAACGTCGTGCCGTCGCGAGAGGGCGCGGGTTCCGGCGACAGCCGCTGGCATCGCATCACGGCCGTGCGACAGGGTGATGACGACCTCTGCCCGAGTCTGCCGTGCCGAAGAGGGCAGGAGAGCAGAGAGAGGTCTGGAGAACGCATGGACAATCCTCATCCGCCGCTTGGAATTCATCCCGTCAGCCCCATGATGAGAGGCCATTGACATGGTGCTGGCGTTGCTGCCCAAAGTCGAGCTACGGCTGGCGCCTCGAGAAAGGCTAGGGTAGGGTAGGCGGATTTTCCGGCCGGCCCTGGTAGCCAGGCGGCCGTCGAGCACGTCATCGGTTGCCGCACGATATCAAATCGCCGCACGATATATAAAGAAGCAGGAGCGCTATGGGCAAGTCACTGGTTATCGTCGAGTCACCGGCCAAGGCCAAGACCATCAACAAGTATCTCGGCAACGATTTCGTGGTGAAATCCAGTGTCGGGCATATTCGTGATCTGCCGACCAGTGGTTCCTCCAAGCAGGCCAGCGATCCGAAGGAGCGCGCCAAGCAGGCGGCGATCACGCGCAAGATGTCGCCGGACGAGAAGGCGAGCTACAAGAAGCAGAAGCAGTGGGACCAGTTGATCCGCCGTATGGGTATCGATCCCGAACATGGCTGGCGGGCCAACTACGAGATCCTGCCGGGCAAGGAAAAGGTGGTCGATGAGCTCAAGAAGCTCGCCGACAAGAGCGACACCATCTATCTCGCGACCGATCTGGACCGCGAGGGGGAAGCGATCGCCTGGCACCTGAAGGAGACCATTGGTGGCGACGACTCCCGCTACAAGCGGGTGGTCTTCAACGAGATCACCAAGAACGCCATCCAGGAGGCCTTCAAGCAGCCCGGTACCCTCAATATCGCTCGGGTCGAGGCCCAGCAGAGCCGGCGCTTTCTGGATCGCGTGGTCGGCTTCATGATCTCCCCGCTGCTCTGGAGCAAGGTCGCTCGAGGACTGTCGGCGGGTCGCGTCCAGTCGGTGGCGGTGCGTCTGATCGTCGATCGGGAGCGCGACATCCGGGCGTTCGTGCCGGAAGAGTTCTGGGACGTGCACGCGGATACCGTGACCGCCGATGGCGAGCCCGTACGGTTCGAGGTCGTGCGTCAGAACGGTGAGGCGTTCCGGCCGACTTCCGAGCAGGAGACCCTGGAGCGCATCGCCCCGCTGCGTCAGGAGAGCCTGGAAGTCACCAGTCGGGAAACGCGGCCGACCAGTTCCAAGCCCAGCGCGCCGTTCATCACCTCGACGCTGCAGCAGGCCGCGAGTGGCCGTCTCGGATTCTCGGTCAAGAAGACCATGACCCTGGCCCAGCGGCTCTACGAGGGCGGCTACATCACCTACATGCGTACCGACTCGACCAACCTGTCCCAGGATGCGGTCGCCGGCGTGCGCGACTACATCCAGTCGTCGTTCGGCGAGCGTTACCTGCCGGATGCGCCGAATCGCTACTCGAGCAAGCAGAATGCCCAGGAGGCCCACGAGGCGATTCGTCCCTCCAATGTCAGCCAGCGGGCCGACGACCTGCCCGTCGAGCGCGATGCCCAGCGGCTCTACGAGCTGATCTGGCGCCAGTTCGTGGCCTGTCAGATGGTGCCGGCGGAGTATCTCGCCACCACCCTCACGATCGAGACCTCGGGCTTCGAGCTCAAGGCCCGTGGCCGCGTGCTCAAGTTCGACGGCTATACCCGGGTGATGAAGCCGATCGCCAAGAAGGACGAGCAGACCCAGTTGCCGGACATCGGCGAGGGCGCGAGCCTTGCGGTCGACCGGATCGACCCGCAGCAGCACTTCACCAAGCCCCCCGCCCGCTATACCGAGGCCAGCCTGGTCAAGGAGCTCGAGAAGCGCGGGATCGGACGCCCTTCGACCTACGCCGCGATCATCTCGACCATACAGGACAGGGGCTACGCCAAGCTCGACAACCGGCGCTTCTACGCCGAGAAGCTGGGGGAGATCGTGACCGATCGCCTGGTGGAGTCGTTCAATGACCTGCTGGACTACGGATTCACGGCGCGGATGGAGGATCGTCTCGACGAGGTCGCCGAGGGGCACGAGCAGTGGCAGCGGCTTCTCGACGCTTTCTATGCCGATTTCAAGCGCAAGCTGGAGCGGGCCGAGGGCGAGGAGGGCATGCGGCCCAACGAGCCGGTCGAGACCGATATCGCCTGCCCGACCTGCGGCCGGCCGATGCAGATTCGGATCGCGTCGACCGGCGTGTTCCTGGGTTGTTCCGGCTACAACCTGCCGCCGAAGGAGCGCTGCAAGACCACCATCGACCTGATCCCGGGAGAGGAGGCGGTGCCGGCGGAGGCGGACGAGGCCGCCGAGACGGAGGCCCTGCGTGCCAAGCGGCGCAATCCGAACACCGGTACGGCGATGGACAGCTATCTCATCGACGAGGGGCGCAAGCTCTATATCAGCAACGACGATGACGGCTACTACGAGATCGAACAGGGTCGCTTCCGGATCAAGGGTTACGACGGCCCGGTGATCGAGTGCGACAAGTGCGGTTCCGAGATGCAGCTCAAGAGCGGGCGTTTCGGCAAATACTTCGCCTGCACCAACGAGGCTTGCGGCAATACTCGCAAGCTGTTGAGAAGCGGCGAGGTCGCGCCCCCCAAGATGGACCCGATCCCGATGCCGGAACTGGTCTGCCAGAAGGTCGACGACCACTACGTGCTGCGTGACGGCGCCAGCGGCCTGTTCCTTGCAGCCAGCCAGTTTCCCAAGAATCGGGAGACACGCCCGCCGCTGGTCAAGGAGCTCAAGGCGCATGCCGATGCCCTGCCGGAGAAGTATCACTTCCTGCTCGAGGCCCCGAGCGAGGATCCGGATGGCCGGCCCGCGCAGATCCGCTTCTCGCGCAAGACCAAGAGCCAGTTCGTGATGACCGACGAGGACGGCAAGGCAACCGGCTGGCGAGCGGTCTACGAGGATGGGCGCTGGCAGGTGGAGGACAAGCGCAAATGACGTCGCCGGCCCGTACCAACCAGCTGCTCTATCAGGCCGAGCTGCTGCTGGCGATCGAGCCGGGCGACGACGAACAGGCGATGGCGCGTCGCATGGCGCTGGAGGAGGCCGCGCTGGGTCAGCTGGAGCTGGCGCTGAATGCGCTGCTGCGCGAGGTCACCGAACATACCGACCTGGCTCATGATGACTGGCGCGCCTGGCTGGGGGCGACCTCGGTCAGCGTCGCCGAACTGGAGCGTCTGCGGGCGCTGGCCGGCGACTCCGAGAGCTGGCTGTCGCTGTTGCTGTCACGGCTGGCGGCGCTCCACGGCGACGACGGCGCAGCCCGTCGCGATACTCGCGTCGGTTTGATCGCCAGTGGCGGCGAACCCGCGCTGGGGGATGCCCTGCGCTGGTGCGTGGTCGAATTCAAGGCGCTGCTGCCGGACCTGCGCGAAGGCAGCCGCGAATGGTGACTGGCGCCGGTTGGCCATGTTAGGCTGGAACGAGACATCAACGACCGGGGCCCAGGCTCTGGTCGTTTTTTATTGGTCTCATCTTTGACTTGTGTCGTCACCGCCACGACAAGAGAGGTTAGCCGTGTCCGATACCGCGATTCTGGAAATCGTCGAACTCGCCGATGGCGAGGTGGTGCTGCGTCCAGCGGAGGCGACGGGCGAGCCGCTGGTCTCGATCCGTTTTTCCGAGGAAGCGGTCGAACTGCTGCGCCGCAGCCGCTTCGATGTGGCGCGCGAAATGCTGGACCATGCGATCACCCGCACCCATCTCTGGGAAGGCGATGAAGAAGACGCCGCCGAGGAAGCTCCCGCCACCGTGCACTAGTGTCACTCCCCGGGGTTCCTCGATCCTCGCGCGATCGATCTCGATTTTTCTGCCGCTTCCCGGCAAACCACCACAGGAGTCCAGGCAATGGCTCAGCAGTTAACGGCTGCCGCTTCGGTCGGCGGCGTGACCGAGGCGCTCGACAGCGAGGCGATTCGGGAAGCGCGGAGAGATCTCGCGGCCTGTTTCCGGATGGCGGCGGCGCTGGGAATGGGGGAGGGCATCTGCAATCACTTCTCGGCGCTGGTGCCCGGGCGGGACGATCTGTTTCTGGTCAATCCCTATGGCTGGGCTTTCGAGGAGATTACCGCCTCGAGTCTGCTCATCTGCGACTTCCACGGCCGGGTCCTGGCCGGTGATGGCGTGCCCGAGGCGACCGCGTTCTACATCCACGCCCGGCTGCATCGACACAAGCCCGGCGCTCGGGCCGCTTTTCACACGCACATGCCCAACGCCACCGCGCTGACCATGATCGCGGGCGAACCGCTGTTGTGGGCGGGGCAGACCGCACTGAAGTTCTACGGCCGAACCTGTGTCGACGAGTGCTACAACGGCCTGGCACTGGACGATACGGAAGGGGATCGGATCGCGGCCGCCATGGGGGACGCCGATGTGGCCTTTCTGCGTCATCACGGCGTGATCGTGACCGGGCCGACGATTGCCGAGGCCTGGGACGATCTCTACTTCCTGGAGCGCGCTGCACAGGTGCAGCTCAAGGCGATGGCATCCGGCAGGGAAGTGCTGCCGGTGCCGCCGGAGATCGCCGCCCGGACCGCCGCCCAGATGCGTGAAGAGGATCCGGAGAGCGCCAGGCTGCATCTGTTGAGCGTACGCCGGCGGCTCGCGCGTTCGGCGCCCGATTACGCCGAGTGACCCGCCCGATACTACTGAGTCAGCCCCGCGATCAGCGCCGTGACGATGGCGGTCGCCACGGAGACCAGCGCGGTCACCAGCAGGCTGCGGCGTCGGGTGGCGCTGAAGAGGAAGAAGGTGAGGAACGCGACGGTCATCGCGATCATGGAGATTACCCAAGCGTAGTTGGCCATCGAGCTGGCGGCTCCTGAGTCGAGAGTGTGGCGTTTCGTTGACGGCGCATTATACAGATCGTGAAGGCCGCTGCGTCGTCCGGGGGCGTGGTGACCCAATGATATCCAGAGCGTCTTCGGGGGAGGGGGTGCAATGGCGACAGGCCAGCCAGTCACCGAGAGCGGTGCACTTCGCCTTTCCATGGCCGTGGCCGCGTTCATCGGGATCATGGCGCTGGTCATCTCCGCGCTGTCCGGCTCCCAGGCGATTCTGCTCGATGGCCTGTTCAACGCGATCTACGCCGTGGTCGGCCTTTTCACGCTACGGGTAGGGCGTATGGCCCTCTCCCCCGACGACGATACCTATCCGTTCGGTTACGGCTACTTCGAGTCGATGGTCAACGCCTGCAAGGGCCTGCTCATGCTGGGCGTCTCGGCACTGGCCCTGTTCAATGCCGTCACGGCGTTGCTGACCGGCGGCAACGCGATCGCGGCCGGCATCTCGATCGTCTACGCGGGCGTGGCCACCGCATCCTGCGTGGCGACGGCATTCGCGCTGAAACGCATCAGCCGGCATGTCAGCAGCCCCTTGCTCGAGGCCGATATCGAAAACTGGCGGGTCAATGCGCTGATCTCGGCTGCGGTGCTGCTGGCGTTCTGCCTGATTCCCTTGGCCCAGGCCCTCGGCTGGTATGCCATCGTGCCCTATGTCGACTCGTGGCTGGTGATCGCCGTCGTGCTGCTCTGCCTGGGGGTTCCCATCCGCGTTGCCAGGCGTGCGATCCTGGAGCTGCTGAACCGTTCACCGCAGCCTGCCATCGCCGAACCTGTCCGGGCTGCGCTGACGTCGACACTGGCACCGCTTCCCACCGAGGCCATCTACATCCGGATGGTCCGGCCGGGCCGGCTGCTGTACGTCACCGTGCATGTCGTGCTCGAACCAGGGCACCCACTCTCGATCGCCGAGGCGGATCGGTGGCGGGCGGCGCTCGATACTTGCGTGCGCCGGATATCGACACCGGTGCTGGTCGAGGCGCTGTTCACCGGCGACCGGCGCTGGGCCGCTCCCAGCGCGGGGGGCGATCCTGTGGAAGCGGCAGCGACAGGGCCTGAAGGCGGTGCCGAACGGGACGACGGCCGGTAGCCTGCCGTCCGTCGGATGCGAGGGTTCAACGCAGTTTGGTCAGCCGCAGCTCGGCGATCTGGGCGGGGGGCAGGAAGGAGTCCGAGCGCGCTTCCTCCCAGTAGTTCTGGAAGACGACGTGCCGGCTGTTACCGTCTAGCAGCTCGTCCGGCTTCAGGAAGGTGAACAGCTTGTCGTAAGACTGGATCTCGTCGGCGGAGACGCGCCGGATGATGTGCTCCGGCCCCAGTTCCGCGGGGTGCTGCAGCCCGGCCGCGGCCAGCATCTCGGCCAGGCCCTTGAGCGTGTTGCGGTGGAAGTTGTAGACCCGCTCGGATTTGTCGGCGACGTCCAGGTGGCGGCTGCGTTTCGGGTCCTGGGTCGCCACGCCGCTGGGGCACTTGTCGGAGTGGCAGTTGAGCGCCTGGATACAGCCCAGCGAGAACATGAAGCCGCGCGCCGCGTTGCACCAGTCGGCACCCAGCGCCAGGGTCCGGGCGATATCGAATCCCGAGGTGATCTTGCCGGCGGCACCGATCTTTATCTCCTCGCGCAGTCCGGCGCCGACCAGGCTGTTGTGGACCAGCATCAGGGCTTCGGTCAGCGGTACGCCGAGACGGTTGATGAACTCCAGCGGCGCGGCACCGGTGCCGCCCTCGCCGCCGTCGACGACGATGAAGTCGGGGCGCTGACCGGTCTCCCGCATCGCCTTGACCATCGCGAACCACTCCCAGGGGTGGCCGATGGCGAGCTTGAAACCGACCGGTTTGCCACCGGAGAGTTCGCGCAGCCGGGCGATGAACGCCATCAGCTCCAGCGGCGTCGAGAAGGCGCTGTGGCCGGCCGGCGAGACCACGTCCTCGCCCACGGGCACCTCGCGAGCCTCGGCGATCTCGGCGGTGACCTTGGCCGCCGGCAGGATGCCGCCGTGGCCCGGCTTGGCGCCCTGGGACAGCTTGATCTCGATCATCTTGACCTGCTCGTCGCGCGCGTTGGCGGCAAACCGCTCTTCGTTGAAGCTACCGTCGTCGTGGCGGCAACCGAAGTAGCCGGAACCGATCTCCCAGACCAGATCCCCGCCGTGAATCCGATGGTAGCGGGAGATGGAGCCCTCGCCGGTATCATGATAGAACCCGCCCTTGCGGGCACCGGCGTTGAGCGCCTCGATGGCATTGCCGGAGAGGGAGCCGAAACTCATCGCCGAGACGTTGAACACACTGGCGGCATAGGGCTGGCTGCAGAGGCTGCCGCCGACCTGGACCCGGAAGTCACTGTCCTCGATGTGGGTCGGCCGAAGCGAGTGGTTGATCCATTCGTGTCCTGGCGCATACATGTCGATCAGGGAGCCGAAAGGCTTCTTGTCGCTTTCGTTCTTGGCCCGCTGATAGACCACGGCGCGCTGTTCGCGGGAGAACGGGCGCTCATCGAGATCGGACTGGATGAAGTACTGGCGGATCTCGGGGCCGATCGACTCGAGGATATAGCGGCAGTGGGCCAGGATCGGATAGTTGCGGCTGATGGTGCGACGCTTCTGGCGAGTATCGTGAAACCCGAGCCATGACAGCCCGCCGAAGATCGCAACGCCCCACCACCAGTGGGAGGATGAGGTGAGGCCGAGCAGGGAAACGGCCAGCAGGCATAGGCTGGCAATGAAAGCGGCGTTGCGTAGTGGCAGACGCGAGAGGCCAGTGGCTTGGCTCATGCGGACATCGGCTCCGGGCAGGTGAAGTAACGGCGACACCGGGCGTCGCCGCGGTCAAGAATAGCGCAACGCCCGGCGTTGCGGCCAACGCCGCTCGACGCTATTTTGAGACACCGTTCCGGACGCTTCGCGACCCTGATTCGATGGCCGCTGCGGTACCCCATCGACCTTTCGAATTCCGATACGTCGGACCTTTTCGCACTCAATGCAAGGAATGCCGCACTTGCGACATCATCGATCGTTCCTGCGTCTGCGACTGATCCTGCTGATCCTCCACGGTTACGTCGGCTGGCGTCTGCTGCCGGGGCTGTCGGCGGGCACCTGGGGCAGCATCATCGTGGCCGGCTACCTGCTCTGCAGCGCGCTGGCGATCCCCCAGGTGATCCGGGTGACCTGGCTCAACGGGCGTTGGCTGGCATGGCCTGTCGCCTTGATGACCGGCATCTTCTCGTTCCTGCTCCAGCTCACGCTGGCCCGCGACGTACTGCTGGCGGGATGGTGGCTCGTCGCCGTGCCGTCGAGCAGCGCGATCTTCCTCACTGCCTGGGGCGTGCTGGCGGCGACCCTGCTGCTGTCGGCTTACGCCGTCTGGCAGGCGCGGCGGGTACCGCGGGTGGTCGAGGTGTCCGTTGCCGTGGCAGGGCTTCCCGCGGCGCTCGAGGGGTTCGCCATCCTGCAGTTGAGCGACCTTCACGTCGGCCCGACGATCAAGCGAGGCCACCTCCGGCGCATCGTCGAGCGCTGCAACGCCCTGGCGCCGGATATGGTCGCGATCACTGGGGATCTGACCGATGGCCGTGTCGCCGAGCTGGAGGAGGAGGTCGCGCCGCTGGCCGATCTGAGCTCCCGGCACGGCACCTTCTGCGTTACCGGTAATCACGAATATTACAGTGAAGCCGAAGCGTGGGTGGCGGCGCTTCGCCACCTGGGCCTGCGAGTGCTGGTCAATGAATTCGAATGTCTCGAACATGACGGCAGCGTGCTGGCGGTGGCCGGCATCACCGATCTGACGGGGGGCTACTACGTCGCGGCGCATCGTAGCGATCCTGTGGCCGCCGCGAACGGGATTCCGGAGGGGGCCACCAGGCTGCTGCTCGCCCACCAGCCGAACTCCGCGCCCGAGGCGGCGGAGGTCGGATTCGATCTTCAGCTCTCCGGGCACACCCACGGCGGCCAGATGTGGCCCTGGAGCTTGCTGGCGCGCCGGGCCAACCGGTTCCTGGCCGGACTGGGGAAGCAGGGGCGGATGTGGGTCTACACCAGCCGGGGTACCGGCTACTGGGGGCCGCCGATGCGGTTTGGCGCGCCGTCGGAGATCACCCGAATCCGATTGACCCGCGGGCCGGAAGCGGGCTGAACCGCCTCGTCTTCCGGTGACGGGCGGCGAGGCTGAACCGACCACAACGACAAGGGGCGGGGTCGTGTTCGATTCGACGGAGCGCTGGACTCTCGGTGTCGTCGTCGCGGTCTGCTTTCCGTTGCTGATCGGCTACGCGGCGTATTGCTATCGGCCGACGAGGACCCATGCGGACGATAACCTGACCGGCCGCTCCAGCGCGCTGTTCCCGATGGTCCCGAGCATCGTCGGCACGGCGATCGGCGGGTCCGTCTGAGCGCCGGCCCCCGCCGATTCAAGCCGCCTTAGCCCTGCGGTTGAACGTCTCCAGCAGCTGGCCGATACGCTGAAAGCGATCCTCCTCCTTCTCCATGTCACCGTAGAAGCGCAGGGTATCGGCACCGTCGAGCTTGTACTCGGCGGGGTGGCGCTGGATCAGCTCGACCAGCGTCATCGGGTCGACCCGTGGGTCCGGACCGAAGATCACGCGTCCGCGCTCGGCTCCCGCTTCCAGCTTGGCGATCCCGAGCCGCTCCGCCCGCTGACGCAGCCCGGTCTGCCGGAACAGGGTCTTGAGCGGCGCCGGCAGTAGCCCGAAGCGGTCGATCATCTCCACCTGGAGTTCCTTGAGTGCCGCTTCGTCGGGCGCGCTGCTGATCCGCTTGTACATGATCAGGCGCTGCTGAATGTCCGGCAGGTAGTCCTCGGGAATCAGTGCCGGCAGGTTGAGGCTGATTTCGGTGCCGTCATCCAGCGGCGCTTCGATGTTGGGCGTCTTGCCGGCGCGGATGGCCTTGACCGCGCGGTCCAGCATCTGCATGTAGAGGCTGTAGCCGACGGTTTCCATCTGACCGCTCTGCTCGTCGCCGAGCAGCTCGCCGGCGCCACGGATCTCCATGTCGTGGCTGGCGAGAGTGAAGCCGGCCCCGAGGTCGTCGCTCTGGGTGATGGCCTCGAGCCGCTTGATCGCGTCCTTGGTCATCGCCTTTGGCGGCGGCGTCAGCAGGTAGGCGTAGGCCTGATGGTGGCTTCGACCGACGCGGCCGCGCAACTGGTGCAGCTGGGCCAGCCCGAACTTGTCGGCCCGCTCGATGATGATGGTGTTGGCGCTGGGCACGTCGATGCCGGTCTCGATGATGGTCGAGCAGACCAGCACGTTGAAGCGCTTGTGGTAGAAGTCCGACATGACCCGCTCCAGCGCCCGCTCCGGGAGTTGACCGTGGGCCACCCCGACCCGTGCCTCGGGTACCAGTTCACGGATCTTCTCGGCGCTGGATTCGATCGTCTTGACTTCGTTGTGGAGGAAGTAGACCTGGCCGCCGCGCAGCACTTCCCGGAGGATCGCTTCCTTGACCACCGGCTCGTTGCGCTGCTGCACGAAGGTCTTGACCGAGAGGCGTCGCGCCGGTGGCGTGGCGATGATCGACAGGTCCCGTATCCCGTTCATGGCCATGTTGAGCGTGCGCGGGATGGGCGTGGCGGTGAGGGTGAGGATGTCCACTTCGGCGCGCATCTGCTTGAGGCGCTCCTTCTGCGCGACCCCGAAACGGTGCTCCTCGTCGATGATCATCAGCCCCAGGTTGGAGAACTTGACCGACCGGGAGAGCAGCTTGTGGGTACCGATGACGATGTCGGCACGCCCCTCGCCGATGCGCTCCAGGGCATCGCTTTCCCCCTTGCCGCCGGTGAAGCGCGAGAGCATCTCGATCTGTACCGCGGTGTCGGCGAAGCGATCGCGGAAGTTGTCGTAGTGCTGCTGGGCGAGCAGGGTGGTCGGTACCAGCACCACCACCTGGCGACCCGAATTGACGGCCAGGAAGGCGGCGCGCATGGCGACTTCGGTCTTGCCGAAGCCGACGTCGCCGCAGACGACGCGATCCATCGGGCGCGGGGCGGTCATGTCCCCGATCACGGCCTCGATGGCGGCGTGCTGGTCGGGCGTCTCCTCGAACGGGAAGCTGGCCGCGAACCGCAGGTACTCGTCGCCGGGCGCGTCGCTGGCGAACCCCTCCCTGGCCTCTCGCCGGGCGTAGATGTCGAGCAGCTCGGCGGCGGTGTCGCGAACTTTCTCGGCCGCCTTGCGCTTGGCCTTGTCCCAGCTGTCCGAGCCCAGCTTGTGCAGCGGGGCGAGCTCGTCGCTGGCGCCGGCGTAGCGGGAGATCAACTGCAGGTTGTCGACCGGCACGTAGAGCTTGGCGCCGCCGGCGTACTCCAGGGCCAGGAATTCCGCCGCCTGGCCACCCGCGGTGAGCATCTCCAGCCCCTGGTAGCGGCCCACGCCATGGTGCTGATGGACCACCGGCGATCCCGGGCGCAATTCGGAGAGGTGGCGAACGGCCAGCTCGTTGTCGTCGGTGGCCTTGGCGCGGCGCCGGGTCTGACGCACGACTTCACCGTAGAGCTCGGTCTCGGTGATGATCGCGATGGCGGGATCGCCCAGCCACAACCCTTCGCCCAGTGTGCCTTCGGTGATCGCCAGGGGCTGGCCGGTATCGAGGAAATCTTGCCAGTTCTCGATATGCGGAATGTCGCGGTGCAACGGGGCCAGGGCTTCGTCCAGCGCCTCGCGTCGGCCGCGGGACTCGGCGACGAACAGGACGCGCAGATCGCGATGCGAGTCGAGGAACGCTTCCAGCGTTGCCAGCGGGCGCTGGGCCCGGGCGTTGATCGCGACCGCCGGCGGGGATTGCGTCGCGCTGGGGGCGACATGAGGCGATTCCGGGTCGGTCACGAACTCCAGTCGCGGGTGCTGCTTGATCGCCGCGAACACTTCGGCGGCGGGCACGAAGGCTTTTGCCGGCGGCAGCAGCGGGCGGGTGGGATCGACGCCGAGGTTGTCAAAGCGACCCTCGATCGAGCGCCAGTGGTGCTCGGCGGCATCGAAGACGTCGGGCAGCAGCGCGACCCGGGTCTGGTCCGCGAGATGCTCGAAGAGGGTGGCCGTCTCCTCGAAGAACAGTGGCAGGTACTGTTCGAGTCCCGGCGAGGGAATGCCCTTGATCGCATCGACGTAGAGCGGGCACTGGCGCGGGTCGACATCGAACAGCGTCTCGAAGCCCTCGCGGAAACAGGCGATGGCCGAGCGCGAAAGCGAGTATTCGTGCGCCGGCAGCAGATCGATACGCTCGATCCTGTCCTGAGTGCGCTGGGTGTCGGGATCGAAGCGGCGAAGGGTGTCGATTTCATCGTCGAACAGATCGATGCGCAGCGGTGCGTCGACGCCCATCGGGAACAGATCGATCAGCGAGCCGCGCATGGCGTATTCGCCGGGCTCGTAGACCGTCTCCACCGCCCGGTAGCCGGCCCGGGAGAGGCGCTCGCGGAAGCTTTCCCGGTCGAGCCGCTCTCCGGTCGCCAGCGTCAGCACGCGGCCTGCCACGTAGTCGCGCGGCGGCAGCCGCTGCATCAGGGTATTGACCGAGACCAGCACGATCCCTTGCGTGCCCTCCTGGAGCTCGCGCAGCGTGCGCAGTCGTGCGGAGACGATGTCCTGGTGCGGCGAGAAGCTGTCGTAGGGCAGCGTTTCCCAGTCGGGGAACGGCATGACCGGGACCGAGGCATAGAAGCGCAGGTCGCTCTCGAGACGCTGCGCGCTGGCGGTGTCGGGGGTGACGACCAGCAGCGGTGCATCATCGGCGATCCGCGCCAGGGCCAGCGCGGCCGCGCTTCCCTGGGGCAGTTGGCAATAGGTGGTTTCGCGCTTGCCGGTCGGCAGCGGCGGGGCGAGCGGTGTGAAGTGCGACATGGGCCTTTCGAGCGACGAATTTGCGTTGAGGGATGATAGCAGGCCGTGGCGCGGCCGGGGGCGCCGAGTCGTATTTCTTGTCTTTGGTGGGGGAGCTGCCGGCTACGACCTTTGTAGTGAAACTACAACAGTTGCGACCACGCAATGATTGCGGCCCGTTTCGTAGGGTGAAGATAATAATGGGGTTTTTGAGTCGACTCGATATCGTCCAGCGCGACTGGACCCTTGCCCGAGCGACACCCCCACCATCCGATGGAACGACCGGCTCGACGAGCCCGTTCGACCGCCAATTCGACCAGAGAGAGACAAGCTTGTGAGTCAGGATCAGCTCGATACCGTCTTCCAGCAGTGGCAGGACAACGAAGCTCGCGCCGAGGAGATGATTCCCCTGCTGGGCAAGCTCTATCGCCAGTACAACGTGATTCCGTCGCTGTTCGGCCGCTCGCTGATCAATCGCTCTGTCACGCGAATTCTCAAGAACCACCGCTACGTCCGCAAGGTCGAGGGCACCGAACTGTCGATCGCCGATACGCTGCCGATGGTGCGGGCGATGACCGAGCTCGAGCTGGGGCCCGCGCACATCGATATCGGCCGCCTTGGCGTGGCGTTCAAGAACGCGGGCGAGACCGACGTCGTGGCGTTTCTCAAGCGTGAACTGGCCGACATCGTCGGCTGTCACGACAGCAGCGGCATGGGTGGCGAGCCCCAGGACGTGGTGCTCTACGGTTTCGGGCGGATCGGGCGCATTCTCGCCCGGATCATGATCGAGAAGGCGGGGGGCGGCAATCTGCTGCGCCTGCGCGCCATCGTCGTGCGCGGCAGCGGCGACGATCTCGAGAAACGGGCCAGCCTGCTGCGTCGCGACTCCGTGCACGGCCCCTTCTCCGGGTCGATCGACGTCGACTACGACAATCATGCGCTGATCGCCAACGGCCATTACATCCGTATCATCTACGCCGACTCTCCGGCCGAGATCGACTACACCGCCTACGGCATCGACAACGCCATCGTGGTCGACAACACCGGCAAGTGGCGTGACCGTGAGGGACTGGCCCAGCATCTGGAATCCCGGGGCGTCTCCAAGGTTCTGCTGACGGCGCCGGGCAAGGGCGATCTCAAGAACATCGTCCATGGCATCAATCACCAGACCATCGGCGACGACGATCGCATCGTTTCGGCGGCTTCCTGCACCACCAACGCCATCGTTCCAGTGTTGAAGGCGATCGACGACGAGTTCGGCATCGTCCACGGCCATGTCGAGACCGTTCACTCCTACACCAACGACCAGAACCTGATCGACAACTACCACAAGGGGGACCGCCGGGGTCGTAGTGCACCGCTCAACATGGTGCTGACGGAAACCGGTGCGGCCAAGGCGGTGGCCAAGGCGCTGCCGGCGCTGTCGGGCAAGCTGACCGGCAACGCGATCCGGGTGCCGACGCCCAATGTCTCGATGGCGATCCTGAACCTCTCCCTCGGCAAGGCGACCGACCGCGAGGCGCTCAACGAGTATCTGCGCCAGATGGCGCTGCACTCGCCGATGCACAAGCAGATCGATTACGTCGACTCGCCGGAAGTGGTGTCATCGGACTTCGTCGGCAATCGTCACGCCGGCGTGCTGGATGCCAAGGCCACCATCGCCAACGATCGACAGGCGGTGCTCTACGTCTGGTACGACAATGAATTCGGTTACAGCTGTCAGGTGGTGAGAATTCTTCAGTACATGTCGCGCGTCTGTCACCGTTACCTGCCTGCCACGCCCTGAGTCGTTGATTCGACTTTGGTCTAAGATATTGGCTTTCGCTGTCCAAAGTCCCGGTCCTGCCGGGACTTTTTCGTGGTGCGACGGCCGGGTCGGCACCCCGGCGAGTAGTCTTCCGAGGCCCGCATCATTATACTGGTGCCCGTTTTTTAGGTGCGGTCCCTAGGCAACGGTCCGCGGAAGCCACTTTCATTTCTGGTAAGCAAAGCATCGAATTCCGTGACGTCATCTTTCCCGCCTGCGACGCTGCCGGTGGATAATCAAGCTGCCTGACGTCAGTCGGCTCTTTCCTTACGAATATCAGATTCGACAACTGGGCGAGACTATGATCGAAGTCAAACGAGGCCTGGATCTCCCCGTCGCGGGGGCGCCGGAGCAGCGTCTCGACGAGGGGCGCGCCGTGCGTCACGTCGCGCTGCTCGGGTCCGACTATGTCGGCATGAAGCCGACCATGGAGGTCCGTGAAGGCGACCGCGTCAAGCGGGGCCAGGTGTTGTTCACCGACAAGAAGGTGCCGGGGGTGCGCTATACCGCGCCCGGCGCCGGCGAAGTGGTTGCCATCAATCGGGGTGAGAAGCGTCGCCTGTTGTCGGTCGTCATCAAGCTTGATGAAGAAGAACAGAGCGAAACGTTCACGGCGTATGGGGTGGACGGGTTGGCGTCGCTCTCACGCCAGCAGGTGGTTGATCAACTGGTCGCGTCCGGCCTGTGGACGGCGTTGCGCACGCGGCCGTTCTCCCGGGTCCCGGCGCTCGATGCGGTGCCGGCGGACATTTTCGTGACGGCCATCGACACCCATCCGCTGGCGGCAGATCCCAGGGTGATCATCGATGCCGACAGCGATGCCTTCCGTCAGGGGCTGGAGGTGATCCGGCATCTGACCCCCGGAAAGCTGTTCGTGTGTCGCCGTGGCGACAGCCCCTTGCCGGGAGATGACCTCGACGGCGTCGATGCCCAGGGCTTCGACGGCCTACATCCCGCCGGTCTGGTGGGGACGCATATTCATTACCTTTCGCCGGTGGGACTGCAGCGCCAGGTGTGGCATCTCGACTACCAGGACGTGATCGCCATCGGCAAGCTGTTCGTCGAGGGCCATCTCGACCCGACCCGCGTCGTCGCCATCGGCGGCCCGCGGGCCAAGAACCCCCGCCTGGTCCGGACGCGGCTGGGCGCGAGCAGCAGTGAGCTGCTCGAGGGCGAGATCGAGCAGCCGGAGGGGACGCGGGTCATCTCGGGATCGATCTTCGGTGGCACGCAGTGCGAGGGGAGCCGCCAGTTCCTGGGGCGCTTCCATCGTCAGTTCTCGCTGCTGGAAGAGGGCAACAAGCGCGCCTTCATGGGTTGGCTGTCGCCCGGTCGCAATCGCCATTCGGTGATGGGGATCTACGTCTCCCAGTTCCTGGGACTGCCCAACTACGCGCCCAATACCTCGACCAACGGCTCCGAGCGCGCCATGGTGCCGATCGGCGCATACGAGAAAGTGATGCCGTTGGACATCATGCCGACCCAGTTGCTGCGCTCGCTGATCGTCGGCGACATCGAATCGGCGATGCAGCTCGGCTGCCTGGAACTGGACGAGGAAGACCTCTCGCTGTGCACCTACGTGTGCCCCGGCAAGTACGAGTATGGTCCCATCCTGCGCGACAACCTGACCATGATCGAGAAAGAGGCCTGACGATGGGGATTCGCAACACGCTCGACAAGCTGGAGCCTCATTTCGAGAAGGGCGGCAAGTACGAGAAGTTCTACGCCCTCTACGAGGCGGTCGACACCATTTTCTACTCGCCGCCCAGCGTCACCAAGAGCATGACGCACGTGCGCGACGGGATCGACCTGAAACGCATCATGATCACGGTCTGGGCCTGTACTTTCCCGGCCATGTTCTTTGGCATGTACAACGCCGGCTATCAGGCCAACCTGGCCATTGCCGATGGTTTCAGCGCGATCGGTGGCTGGCGCGAGACGCTGACCATGGCGCTGGCGGGTAGCCACGATCCGGCGAGTATCTGGGCCAACTTCGTCCTTGGCGCCACCTACTTCCTCCCCATCTACCTGGTGACGTTCGTGGTGGGCGGTTTCTGGGAAGTGCTGTTCGCGGTCAAGCGTGGCCACGAGGTCAACGAAGGCTTCTTCGTCACCTCCGTGCTGTTCGCGCTGACGCTGCCGGCGACCATCCCGCTGTGGCAGGTGGCACTCGGCATCACCTTCGGCGTGGTGATCGGCAAGGAGATCTTCGGCGGTACCGGCAAGAACTTCCTCAACCCGGCCCTGACCGGACGTGCCTTTCTCTACTTCGCCTATCCGGCCCAGATCTCCGGTGACAGCGTCTGGGTGCCGGCCGACGGCTATACCGGTGCCACGGCGCTCTCCAATGCGTCGCTCAACGGCATGGAAGGCCTGCATCAGCAGTACAGCTGGTGGGATGCCTTCTTCGGCTTCATCCAGGGGTCGGTGGGAGAGACCTCGACCCTGGCGATTCTGATCGGTGCGGCGGTGCTGCTGCTGACGCGTATCGCCTCCTGGCGCATCATGGCCGGTGTCATGCTCGGCATGATCCTGACCTCCACGCTGTTCAACTTCGTCGGCTCCGACACCAATCCGATGTTCGCGATGCCGTGGTACTGGCATCTGGTGCTGGGCGGGTTCGCCTTCGGCATGGTGTTCATGGCCACCGATCCGGTGTCGGCGTCCATGACCGATCGCGGCAAGCTGATCTTCGGTGCGCTGATCGGGGTGATGACGGTGCTGATCCGCGTGGTCAACCCGGCATTCCCCGAGGGCATCATGCTGGCGATCCTGTTCGCCAACCTGTTCGCGCCCCTCATCGACCACTATTTCGTGCAGGCTAACATCCGGCGACGCCAGAAGCGGCTCGCGAGCCTGGCGCCGGCGCCCACGCCCACGCCCACCGAGAAGGAGGCTGTCTGATGGCGAGCAACAACTCGATCAAGAAGACGCTGATCGTCGCATTCTCACTTTGCGTCGTCTGCTCGGTGGTCGTCTCTTCCGCAGCCGTGGTTCTCAAGCCGAAGCAGGTTCAGAACCAGGAGCTGGATCGCAAGAGCAACATCCTCCAGGTGACCCAGCTCTACAAGCCGGGCGACGATGTCGAGGAGAAGTACGCCGAGCTGATCACCCCGCGGGTGGTCGATCTCAAGACCGGCGAATATTCCGACGACCTGGATCCGGACAGCTACGACCAGTTCGATGCCGCCAGGGACCCGGCCACCTCTCGCACGCTGTCGGGTGAGGACGATATCGCCGGCATCGGGCGTCAGGAGAACTACTCCACGGTCTATCTGGTCGGCGATCCCGACGATCCGGAGCAGATCGTCATGCCGATCCGGGGCCAGGGACTGTGGGGCCTGATGGAAGGTTTCTTGTCCGTGCGTGGCGACGGCAATACCATCGTGGGTCTATCCTACTACGACCAGTCGGAGACGCCGGGCCTCGGTGGCGAGGTCGACAACCCGCGCTGGAAGGCCAAGTGGGACGGCAAGAAGATCTACGAGGGCGATGATTTCCAGGATCCTCAGATTCAACTCGTGAAAGGCGGTGCCAGCGGCGAATACGAAGTCGATGCGCTGTCGGGGGCCTCGCTCACCAGTCGGGGCGTCACCAACATGTTGCGGTTCTGGCTGAGTGACGAGGGCTACGCCCCGTACCTGGCCCGATTCCACGACGATTCCCAAGGAGGTGCGTGAAGATGGCTACCGACTCCGTGAAAGACGTCGTCCTGTCGCCGGTGTTCAAGAACAACCCGATTGCCTTGCAGGTACTCGGGATCTGTTCGGCGCTGGCGGTGACCAACTCCATGAGCGTCTCGCTGGTCATGGGTCTGGCGGTGATTGTCGTCACGGCCTTCTCCAGCATGTTCGTATCGTTGATCCGCAATCACATCCCATCGTCGATCCGCATCATCGTGCAGATGACGATCATCGCGTCGCTGGTGATCGTGGTCGACCAGGTGCTGCGCGCCTATGCCTACGACATGTCCAAGCAGCTGTCGGTGTTCGTCGGCCTGATCATCACCAACTGCATCGTCATGGGGCGTGCCGAAGCCTATGCCATGCAGAACGGGCCGGTGATGAGCTTCCTCGACGGCGTCGGCAACGGCCTGGGATATGCGGTGATCCTGCTGATCGTCGGTTTCGTGCGTGAACTGCTGGGCTCCGGCAGCGTGTTCGGCCTGACGATCCTGCCGACCGTCCAGAGCGGCGGCTGGTACGTCCCGAACGGCCTGATGCTGCTGCCGCCGTCCGCGTTCTTCGTCATCGGGCTGATGATCTGGGTACTGCGCTGGTTCAACCCGGAGCAGATCGAGAAGACCGAATATCGCATCGTTGCCAACAGCAAGGCCAAGATCAAGGAGACCGCCAATGTTTGAGCACTATCTCAGCCTGTTCGTGAAGGCGGTCTTCGTCGAGAACATGGCGCTGGCCTTCTTCCTCGGCATGTGTACCTTCCTGGCCGTGTCCAAGAAGATCTCCTCGGCCATCGGCCTGGGCATCGCCGTGATCGTGGTCCTGACGATCACCGTGCCGGTCAACAATCTGATCCTGAACTACCTGCTCAAGGCGGGCGCGCTGAGCTGGACCGGCCTGGAAGGGGCCGAGAACATCGACCTCAGCTTCCTGGGACTGTTGAGCTACATCGGCGTCATCGCCGCCATCGTCCAGATTCTGGAGATGTTCCTCGACAAGTTCGTGCCGGCACTCTACAACGCCCTGGGTGTGTTCCTGCCGCTGATCACGGTCAACTGCGCCATTATGGGGGCGTCGCTGTTCATGGTGCAGCGCGACTATACCTTTGGCGAGTCGGTGATCTACGGCGCCGGGGCCGGCGCCGGCTGGGCCCTGGCCATCATGGCGCTGGCGGGTATCCGCGAGAAGCTCAAGTACAGCGATGTACCGGGCAGCCTGCAGGGTCTCGGCATCACCTTCATCACGGCCGGGTTGATGTCGCTGGGCTTCATGTCCTTCTCCGGCATTCAGCTCTGACACCAACATGACCGGGTGGCGTCGTGACAGCGGCGCCGCCGCAAACAGGAATATAGGAATCCGACATGGTTGATACATCCATCATCGTGCTCGGCGTCGTCATGTTCACCGTGATCGTGCTGGGTTTGGTGGCCATCATTCTGGCGGCGCGCAGCCGGTTGGTGAGCAGCGGCGACGTGGCGATCGAGATCAATGGCGACCCTGACAACACCGTGACCACCCAGGCCGGTGGGAAGCTGCTGCAGACGCTCGCCGCCAACGGTATCTTTCTCTCATCGGCGTGTGGCGGCGGCGGCTCCTGCGCCCAGTGCAAGTGCCAGGTGAGTGACGGCGGCGGCTCGATCCTGCCGACCGAAGAGTCTCACTTCACGCTGCGCGAGAAGAAGGAGGGCTGGCGCCTCTCCTGCCAGGTGCCGGTCAAGCAGGACATGAAGATCCGCGTCCCCGACGAGGTGTTCGGGGTCAAGAAGTGGGAATGCGAGGTGACGCAGAACCCCAACGTCGCGACCTTCATCAAGGAGCTCAACCTCAAGTTGCCGGAAGGCGAGGAAGTCGCCTTCCGGGCCGGCGGCTACGTGCAGCTAGTGGCGCCGCCCTACGACATCAAGTTCTCGGACTTCGATATCGAGGAGGAGTACCGCGGGGACTGGGAGAAATTCGGCCTGTTCGACATCTCGCACAAGAGCGACGAGGAGGTGATCCGCGCCTACTCGATGGCGAACTACCCGGAAGAGAAGGGGCTTCTCAAGTTCAACATCCGTATCGCGACGCCGCCGCCCAAGTCGAACCATCCGCCGGGCCTGATGTCGACCTACGTCTTCGCGATGAAGCCGGGCGACAAGGTGACCGTGATGGGGCCGTTCGGCGAATTCTTCGCCAAGGATACCGACGCCGAGATGGTGTTCATCGGCGGCGGCGCGGGCATGGCGCCGATGCGCAGCCATATCTTCGACCAGCTCAAGCGGCTGAAGTCGTCGCGCAAGATGTCGTTCTGGTACGGTGCGCGCTCCTGGCGGGAGACCTTCTACAACGAAGAGTACGACCAGCTGGCCGAAGAGTTCGACAACTTCGAGTGGCACCTGGCGCTCTCCGACCCCCAGCCGGAAGACAACTGGGAAGGGCCCACCGGGTTCATTCACAACGTGCTCTACGAGAACTACCTCAAGGATCACCCGGCACCGGAGGATTGCGAGTACTACATGTGCGGGCCGCCGATGATGAATGCCTCGGTGATCAAGATGCTGACCGATCTCGGCGTCGAGCCGGAGAACATCATGCTGGATGACTTCGGCGGATGATCGGATCGCAACGGCGCCGAGCGACAGGGCCGATCCTTCTGGGGTTGGCCCTGTTGCTATTCGCACTGCTGGCCGGGTGCGAGCGTGACCCCCAGTCCTACCGGCTGGAGGGGCCGATCTTCGGTACCGGGTTCCATATCACCTTCTACGGCGACTACGACGACGACCAGCTCGCCGACATCGAGCGCTCGGTCAAGGCGGCACTGGACCGGGTCGATCACCTGATGTCGACCTACAAGCCGGACTCCGAGCTCTCCAGGTTCAATCAGGCGCCGGTCGGGGAGCCGTTCCAGCTCTCGCCGCAGACCGCGGAAGTGGTCCGCGAGGCCATTCGGATCGGTGACATCTCCGACGGCGCCTTCGATGTCACGGTCGGCGCGGCGGTGAACCTGTGGGGATTCGGGCCGGACAAGCATCCGGATCGCGTACCCGGCGACGACGCCATTGCCAAGGCGCTGCAAGAGGTCGATTACCAGGCGCTGAAGCTCGATGGCAATACCCTGACCAAGACCAAGCCGGTCTATGTCGATCTGTCGGGCATTGCCAAGGGGTATGGCGTTGACGCCGTGGCGCGGGCCCTGGATGCCCTGGGCGTGCAGCGCTACCTGGTCGAGGTGGGTGGCGAGATCCGCACGCGGGGCAGCAAGCCCGGCGACGAGCCGTGGCGGATCGCGGTGGAAAAACCGATCTCGAACGAGCGCAGCGTGCAGCGTATCATAGAGCTGGATGATTCGGCCGTGGCGACATCGGGCGACTACCGTAACTATTTCGAAAGCGACGGCAAGCGATACTCGCACACCATCGATCCGCGCACCGGCCGGCCCATACAGCATCACCTGGTCTCGGTGACGGTGATCACGTCCGACTGCATGACGGCCGATGCGCTGGCCACGGCGGTGGAGGTCATGGGGCCGGACGCGGGCTATGCCATGGCCGAGCGGGAAAACCTGGCGGTCTATCTCGTTGTAAAAACCCCGGATGGCTTTGAAACTCGGGCCTCGACCGCGTTTCAGCGCTACCTGAAAGACTCGGATTAGGAGGATCAGTCATGACGATCTGGATTCTGGCCTTTGCCATCATGCTGCTGCTGGTCGGTGGCATGGCGATCGGCGTCATCCTCGGGCGCAAGCCCCTTGCCGGCTCCTGCGGCGGTCTCAACACGCTGGGCCTGAAGAACGGGTGCGAAATCTGTGGCGGCAACGATGAGGTCTGCGAGGAGGAGAGTCGCAAGAACCTGGCCGGAGCGCGTCGGCGCAGCGACGAGAATCGCGGCGCGGACCTGGGTTACAACGCCGTCAAGCGTTGAGTGACATGCGGGGCAACGGCGTCGCCACGAGCCAATCGAATCGGAAGCCATCGGGTAAGGAGTAGGCGAAGCACATGGCAGTTCACAATTACGACCTCGTGGTCATCGGCTCGGGGCCCGCGGGAGAGAGCGCGGCAATCAACGCGGCGAAGCATGGCAAGCGTGTCGCCATCGTCGAGCGGCAGTCCTCGGTCGGTGGCAACTGCACGCACTGGGGGACCATCCCCTCCAAGGCGCTGCGGCACCAGGTCAAGCAGATCATGCAGTTCAACACCAACCGCATGTTTCGCGATATTGGTGAGCCCCGCTGGTTCTCGTTTCCGAAGGTTCTGGAACGCTCCCGGGTGACGATCGATCAGCAGGTCGAACTCCGCACCAAGTTCTACTCCCGCAACCGTATCGATCTGTTCTTCGGCGTGGCCCGTTTCCGCGACGAACACACCGTCGTGGTTCGCGACAATCACGAAGGCGCGGAAGAGCTCAGTGCGCCGCAGTTCGTGATCGCCACCGGGTCGCGCCCTTACCGGCCGGCGGACGTCAACTTCCGTCACCCGCGGATCTACTGTTCGGACACCATTCTCGGCCTGTCGCATACGCCGCGCACCCTGATCATCTACGGTGCCGGTGTGATCGGGTCCGAGTACGCCTCCATCTTCTCCGGCCTGGGCGTCAAGGTCGACCTGATCGACACTCGTGAGCGGCTGTTGTCGTTCCTCGACGACGAGATCAGCGACGCGCTCTCCTATGAGCTGCGCAACTACGGCGTGCTGATTCGGCACAACGAAGAGTATCGCAGTGTCGAGGGGGATGAGGCCGGTGTGGTGGTCAATCTGGAGTCCGGAAAGCGTCTGCGCGCCGATGCCTTCCTGTGGGCCAACGGCCGCACCGGCAATACCGACGAGCTGGGGCTGGAGAACATCGGGCTGGAAGCCAACGGTCGCGGCCAGTTGCAGGTGGACGACCACTATCGCACGGCGATCCCGCACATCTATGCGGTGGGGGACGTGATCGGCTGGCCGAGCCTGGCGAGTGCGGCCTACGACCAGGGCCGCAGTGCCAGCGACGAGTTCCTCGGCGAGGATTTTCGTTTCGTCGACGATATCCCCACCGGCATCTACACGATTCCCGAGATCAGTTCGGTGGGCAAGACCGAGCGGGAACTGACCGAAGCCAAGGTGCCCTACGAAGTAGCTCAAGCCTTCTTCAAGGATACCGCCCGCGCGCAGATCACCGGCGATACCGCCGGCATGCTCAAGATTCTGTTCCACCGCGAGACGCTGGAGATTCTGGGGATCCACTGTTTTGGCGACCAGGCCTCGGAGATCGTCCATATCGGCCAGGCGATCATGCAGCAGAAGGGCGAGGCGAACACGTTGCGCTATTTCATCAATACCACCTTCAACTACCCCACCATGGCCGAGGCCTATCGCATCGCGGCCCAGAACGGCCTGAACCGGCTGTTCTGAATCCGGCCAGCCAGCGCGCCCGACTGGTCGGGCGCGCCCGGGCTGACTCAGGCGAGTCGAGTCACGGCTTCTCTGTCGTTTGCTGACGTTCGATAGCGATCTGCAGCGCCGGGTTGCGATAGCGATAGACCCGCAGGCTCTTCAGAAACACATCGTCTTCCAGGCGCTGATCGGATCGACGGGCGCGGGTTCGCGTCTTCGGTGGATGTGCCGGCGGATCATTGAGATGCGGTAGCTTCAGCGCGGGATCCGGGATGAACAGGGGCAGCGGCAGGTTCATGGCCCGACGCATGCGCCCATCCTCCAAAGCCTCGCGGAAGAACAGATTGGCTCGCATCACCGGCGCCTGCTGCTGGATCTGTGCCAGGGGTTCGTCGCTGGGGATGTCGGCGAGCTTGCGCAGTTGAATTTGAATGTGCGGCGCCGCGAGATCCATCTGCTTCAATCGGGCTTCTGCATCGGCAACGCTGAGGCGCTTGATCGAGCGGCCGCTGGTGTACCAGGCAAGCCTGATGCGCGAGAGCGGCGCGTCGGCGACCGGCAACTGGCGCCAGCACTGCTTGAGATGCAGGCGGGCCAGCCCCTGGCCTCGCAGGTGGTCGTGCAGCACCGGATGTCGGAAGGGCAGGACGGCCTTGATCTCGGGGATCAGTCTCGGCGCGGAGTGACGGATGCGTTTCAGTGTCGCGGCAAATCGTGCCTTGGCGTAGTTGACCGCTTCGACCGCTTCCATGATCGCCGGTCCGGCGACGATCACACCGATGTAGTTGCGCGTTTCACGACCATCCTGCCCATCCTGATACCAGAAATCGGTCAAGGCGCGGCGGAGCCAGCTGGCGTCGACGGCCGAATCGCCCAGTGCCCAGGCGGGTGTCGGGTCGTCGGCGTAGGCCGTTGCCAGATGCTCGACCGCATCGATCAGGTGGTCGAAGTCGGATTCGAGCTCGGCCAGCAGGCGATACTGCAGTTCCATTGACGGGTCCCGAGAGGTGGCTTTCGGTTTATACCGTTATCTTAGCTGCTGTTGCAAGTGGCGGAAAGCGGTGGGGCGGTGCCCACACCGGAACTTGGCCGACAGCGCTGCCGCCGTGTCCGGCGGCAGCGACACGACGAGAGCGGGTCAGCGGTCGCGGTAGCGGCGGGTCAGGTCGGCGTAGGCGTCGACGCGGCGGTCGCGCAGGTAGGGCCAGATCCGGCGAACGTCCTCGCTGCGTGACAGATCGACATCGACCAGCAGGTTCTCGCTCGCTTCGCCGGCATGGGCCAGCAATTCGCCCTGAGGACCACAGACGAAACTGCCACCCCAGAAGTCGATGCCTTCGCCAACCTGCGATAGATCGGCTTCATGGCCGACGCGGTTGGCGACGAGGACCGGCAGGCCGTTGGCGACGCCATGAGAGCGCTGGATCAAGGTCCACGCCTCTTTCTGGCGCTGCTTCTCCGCGGCGTCGTCCGAGGGCGTCCAACCGATCGCCGTGGGGTAGAGCAGCAGGTCGGCGCCCGCCAGGGCCATGAGACGGGCGGCTTCCGGATACCACTGATCCCAGCAAACCAGTACGCCGAGGCGGCCGACGGAGGTGTCGATCGGCTCGAACCCCTGGCTCGCGTCCTCGTCGCCCGGGGTGAAGTAGAATTTCTCGTAGAAGCCGGGATCGTCGGGAATGTGCATCTTGCGGTAGTGTCCGACGCGGCCTCGGGCGCGATCCAGCACGATCGCCGTGTTGTGATAGAGGCCGGCGGCGCGGCGCTCGAAGATCGAGCCGACGATGACGATGTCCAGCTCTCTAGCCAGCTCGGTCAATCTCTGCCCGGTCGGTCCGTCCAGCGGCTCGGCGAGATCGAAGAGCGCGGTGTCCTCGGACTGGCAGAAATAGTGGGTCGCGTGCAGCTCCTGCAGCAGGATCAGTTCGGCGCCCTGGGCGGCGAGTTCGCGGATGCCGGCTTCGCTCGCATCGAGGCTGCGCTGTTTTTCCGGCCAGGCCTGCTGCTGCACCAGACCGATCTTGAGTGTCTTGGACATTGTCTCTCCTTAACCTGGGAAGAGTGCGGGGTTCAGCGAACCTCGCGGCAGCTGCATGGTTAGACAGTGGAGACTGCCATGCTGGCGAATGACGGCACGGCAGTCGATCGGTATCACGTCGCGACCGGGGAAGGCCTCGTCGAGCACCTTGAGCGCGCGGTAATCGGCAGCGTCACCGTAGGTCGGCACCAGCACCGCGCCGTTGATGATCAGGAAGTTGGCATAAGTCGCCGGCAGGCGATGCCCGTCTTCCGGGTCGAAACATGGCTTGGGCCACGGCAGCGGCAGCAGACGATAGGGCGAGCCATCTTCGCGCCGCAGGGCCTTGAGTTCCTCTTCCATGGCCATCAGCGCTTCATGGTGCACATCGTCGGGGTCATCGCAGCGTACGTAGGCGATCGTTGCGGGATCGCAGAAACGCGCCAGCGTATCGACATGGCTGTCGGTATCGTCGCCCTCGAGATGGCCGTGCTCGAGCCACAGCACGCGAGAAACGCCGAGCTGTTCCGCAAGCTGGTTTTCGATCGCGTCGCGATCCAGGCCCGGATTGCGATTGGGGTTGAGCAGGCAGGCGCGAGTCGTCAGCAGGGTGCCTTCGCCATCGGTATCGATGGCGCCGCCCTCGAGGATCAGCGCTTGCGATACCACGGCGGCCGCGAACAGCTGTTGGTCGGCCAGTGTCCGGGTCAGCGCATCGTCGCGTTCGGCCGCAAACTTGCCGCCCCAGCCGGTGAAGACGTAGTCGAGCAGCTCGAGAGTGCCGTCGCGTTCGATGGCGATCGGGCCGTGATCTCGTGCCCAGGTATCGTCGCTGGGCGCCACTGCGAGATGGTAACGGGCGGCATCGACCCCTAGCGCCGCGAATCGGGCGTCCAGACGGGCCCGCTGGCGATCGTCGTGGACGACGATCAGCACCGGCTGGTAGCGCGTGATCGCGACCACCATCGCTTCCAGCGTCGCCTCGATGTGCTCGAGCAGCGGCGCCCAGTCGCTGGTCGGCGTCGGCCAGGTCAGTTGGATCGCATCTTGCGGGTGCCATTCGGGGAACAGACGCAGGGTCATGGTGTCTCCATTGCGCATAAGGGCCAGTGTGCGTCAGAGCCGATGTCGAGGACGCGGCATTGTAGAGCCTGAGCGTGACGCTGCAAGAGGTCGACCGACACCTGCCGAGGGGCATTCGATCGATAATATCGCCGCCGTTCCACGGTATCCGCCGCCCAATCGCCGACGGAGTGACAGTCTAGCGTGGGGGATGTGGCTGGCAAGCGACAAATCGCGTGGCAGACGAGCGTTTGCCGCAACCGTCAAAACCCGTAACATGAGCCGCTGCTGACAAGGAACCCTACCTGATGCTTGACCGCTTACCCTTTCTGGTGGGCCTGAGATATGTTCGGGCCAAACGACGTAACCACTTCATCTCCTTCATTTCACTCACCTCCATGCTCGGGCTGGCGCTCGGGGTCGCGGTTCTGATCCTGGTGCTCTCGGTCATGAACGGCTTCGATCATGAGCTCCGCACTCGGGTGTTGGGCATGGTGCCGCATACCCGCATCGAGCAGCAGGGCGGCATGCAGGACTGGAAGGCATTGGCCGAGAAGGTCGATCAGCACAAGGATGTGATCGCCTCCGCGCCCTACGTGCAGCAGCAGGGCATGTTCTCGGCCAGCGGTCGCACCCAGGGGGCGATGGTCACCGGGGTACAGCCGGAATATGAGCGCAAGGTCTCGATCATCGGCCAGCACATGCAGGCCGGTTCGCTGGACGATCTGTCGCCCGGCAGCTGGCACGTGGTGCTCGGCTCGCTGTTGGCGCGCAATCTCGGCGTCGGCGTGGGAGACCGGGTCACCCTGCTGGTGCCCGAGGCGTCGATCACGCCAGGTGGTGTCTTCCCGCGGCTCAAGCGCTTCACGGTCAGCGGCATCTTCAAGGTGGGAGCCGACCTGGACGCCAATCTGGCCTATGCCAATATCGAGGACATGCAGACACTGGCTCGACTTGGCGACAAGGTCGATGGGCTGCGTCTCGAGCTTGACGATCTTTTCAAGGCGGGTCCGGTGACGCGGGACATCGTCTCGAATCTGGGCGCCGGCTATCGCGGCCTCGACTGGACCTACACCCACGGCAACCTGTTCCAGGCGATCCAGATGGAAAAGCACATGATCGGCCTGCTGCTGATGGTGATCGTCGCGGTGGCGGCGTTCAACATCGTCTCGACACTGGTCATGGTGGTTACCGACAAGCACGCGGACATCGCGATTCTGCGCACCATCGGCGCCAAGCCGAAATCGATCATGGGCATCTTTGTGGTGCAGGGCCTGGCGATCGGGATCATCGGTATCGTGATCGGCGTCATCGCGGGCGTCATTCTGGCGTTGACGGTGTCCGATATCATCGCCTGGTTCCAGGCGGCCACCGGTATTCAGTTCCTCGATCCCAATGTCTATTTCATCAGCTATCTGCCATCGCGGCTCGAAATGAGCGATCTCGTCGTGATCGTCTCCAGCGCCTTCGGCCTGACCTTCCTGTCGACGCTCTACCCGGCCTGGCGAGCGGCGCGAATTCAGCCAGCGGAGGTGCTGCGCTATGAGTGAACTCGACTCTCGATCATCCGCCAGCGGAGACAACATCATGCTCGACTGCCGCCAGCTCACGCGGGTCTACAGCGAGGGGCCGCAGGATATCACCGTTCTGGACCACCTGGACCTGCAGGTGCGAGCCGGCGAGCGGGTGGCTGTCGTCGGCAGCTCGGGCTCCGGCAAGACCACGCTGCTCAATCTCCTTGGCGGCCTGGATCGGCCGAGCGGCGGCGAGGTCATCATCGGTGGCCAGTCGTTGGCGGGGCTAGGTGAGGCGGCGTTGGGCAGTTTCCGCAATCGCTATATCGGCTTCGTCTACCAGTTCCACCACCTGCTGGCGGAGTTCACCGCGGCGGAAAATGTCGCGCTGCCGCTGATCATTCGCGGCCAGACGCGCAAGGTCGCGGTCGACAAGGCGCAGAAGCTGCTGGATCGGGTCGGGATGGCGCCGCGAGGCGCGCACAAGCCGGGCGAGCTGTCGGGCGGTGAACGCCAGCGCGTGGCCATTGCCCGGGCGCTGGTCACCGATCCCAGCCTGGTGCTGATGGACGAGCCCACCGGCAATCTGGATCAGGATACGGCGGGCAATATCCTCGCCATGATGGACGAACTGGCGGCGACCACCGATTGCGCGTTCGTGGTGGTCACCCATGACATGTCGCTGGCGGCGCATCAGGATCGTACGATGCGCCTGGACCGAGGCCAATTGAGCGCCGTCTGACATCATCAGCTAAAGCCGAAGCCGCCCTGGACGATCAATAGTCCAGGGCGGTTTTTTTTGCGTCCGCGCACTCGCCGGGCACGGTATCGATGGCGTCGCCTCGGCGCCGCTCACTGCCGCTGCCGGCGCTGTCGCCGTCTGGCACGTTTGCGCCAGCTACGGTAGATCTGGAACCGCCAGATCAATCGCACCAGAACGTTGCCGGCGGTGGCCAGCACCAGTCCGACGATGACCGAGCCGACCGCCAGCGGCAGGATGATGTGAGCCATCTGCTCGGCGATCCACATGGTGGTGATGTGATCCGGGACCTGACGCGCGGGATAGTTCATGACCCAAGCGCCGACCCGATAGTTGAAGTAGAACACCACCGGCATGGTCAGGGGGTTGGTCAGCCAGACCAGACTGACGGAAAGCGGCAGGTTGGCGCGCAGGCAGTAGGCACCGAATGCCGCCAGCAGCATCTGGCCGGGAATGGGCAGCATCGCCGCGAACAGGCCGACCATGCAGGCGTTGGCGACACTACGGCGAGAGAGTACCCACATCGCCGGATCGCCCAGCATGTGGTGCATGAATCGCAGCGAACGAGTGCGCTGCAGCCTCTCCTGGCTGGGGATGTAGCGTTGTAACCATCGACGAGACATGAGGCCGCTCGCTGGACGAAGAAGGCCCATTATCCATACAACCCCAAGGGCCCGCCATGTTAACTCCTCCATCGAGAAGGCTTGGCCTTGCCGGGCATTGAAGCGAAAAGACGGACCTGGGCATGGGTCCGTCGTGCCGGCTGGGCCATGCCGTTGGCGCTGGCCGCGCTCGTCGGCCAGCGCATCGGCGGCGCGGAAGCCTCACTCTGGGGCGTGCCGTGGGCCATGGCCGGTGTCGGCCTGGTACTGGCGCTCTGGAGACGGTCGCTGTGGGCGGGCCTGGCGACGCTGGCATTCCTGGTCTGTGCCCATGATGTCGGTCAGCAGCGCCACGGCGTGCTGCCTCCGTCCTTGGCGGGGCACGAGTTCGTGCTGACCGGTCGCATCCTGTCCCTGGACGCCGATCAGCGCCGTTCCCGCTTCCTCTTCGATATCGATGGCTGTCGTCCCACCGAGCCGGATGACGCCTGTCCCGCGGCCACGCGGGTCAGATTGTCCTGGTACGGCGCCCCCGAGCTGCAGCCCGGGGAGCGCTGGTCGTTCAATACCCGCCTGCGCGAGCCGCTGGGGTTCGCCAACCCGGATACCTTCGATTACGGCGCCTGGCTCTGGCGGGAGGGGATTCAGGCGCTCGGTTACGTTCGCGACGAGTCGCCACGACGCCTCGCCGGGGCCGCTTTCTCCCTGCGTCGGCTGGCGCTCGGCCAGCTGGAGGAGATGGCGCTGTCACCCAGAGGCAAGCGCTGGCTGGCGGCATTGACGCTCGGCGCGGGAGAGCGGCTCGACGATGACGATTGGCGGCTGCTCAACGCCACGGGAACGACCCATCTGATGGTGATCTCGGGTCTGCACGTCGGCCTTGTCGCGACGCTTGTGTTATGGCTTCTCCGGCGTCTGTCGCGCTGGTTTCAGCCACTCTCCTGGCGGATGACGGTCTGGCCGTGGATCGGGGCTGGGGCAGCGGCGTTCGCCTATGCCGGGCTGGCCGGCTTCGAGCCTCCCGCCACCCGGGCCGCGATCATGACCGCGGTCGGGCTCTGGGCAGCCAGCGGACGTCACGCCCCCGGCTGGTGGCAAGCCTGGTGGCTGGCCCTGGGGCTGACTGTGATCAGTGACCCGCTCGCGCCCTGGCGGCCGGGTCTATGGCTCTCTTTTCTGGCCGTTGCCGTGTTGATCGTGGCGTGGTCGGGACGCCCCCGTCCCACCGGCTGGAGAGGGTGGGGAATCGCGTTGCTGCGCAGCCAGTGGCTGCTGGCGCCGTTCATGGCGGCAGCGGTGCTCCTCGCCTTCGGGCGCCTGTCGCCGGTGGCGCCGCTGGTCAATCTGTTCGCCGTGCCGCTGGTCGGTAGCGTGATGGTGCCGCTCGGGTTCGTGGGCTGGCTTTTCAGCGGCTGGCCGGCAGTGGCGAGCGGGATCTGGTGGCCCTTCGACCAACTGGCGACGGCGCTGGCCGCCGTTCTCGCCGGCGCCGCCGACAGCTGGCCGTTGTGGAGCCCCGCGCCCTGGTGGCGCTGGCCGATCGCCTCGGCCTTGACGCTGTGGGGGCTGCTATGGCTGCTGCCCGGTGTGGAGCGGTCGACGCGGGCGTGGGCTTGCCCCTCGCTGCTGATACTCGTCGCGCTGCTGCGGGCGCCTGGCCTGGAACGGAACCAACTGGTCGTCACCGTCTACGACGTCGGCCAGGGGCAACTGGTCGAGCTGGAGACGCGGGAGCGGCGCGTGCTAATCGATACCGGCCCCCGTTTCGGCTCGGGGTTCATGCCGGCCTCCCTGCTGTGGCCGCCGGGCCAGCGATTCGACGATGTCGTCGTCACCCACAGCGATACCGATCACTCGGGAGGGGTCGCCGCGCTGCGCCGGGAGCATCGGGTGGAGCGCTGGTGGGCGCCTCGCGGCAACGAGCTGGGGTTGCCGTCGCGTCCCTGCGAGGCCGGTGGCGGCTGGCAGGAAGGGGAGGCTTCGTGGCGTTTTCTCTCGCCGCCGGCCGGCGATGTCGCCGCCAACGCCAACGACCGCTCCTGTGTCCTCCTGGTGACGCTGGGCACGCGCCGGGTGCTGATCACCGGCGACGCCGGGGCGGGTCGGGAGCGTGAGTTCGTCGACGCGCTCGAGCGTGGGCCGCTGGGGCGCCGCCGCCTGGATGTGCTGGTGGCAGGCCATCATGGCAGCGCCACCAGCTCGTCACCGACTCTGGTCGCGGCGACGCGCCCGCGCGAGGTGGTCTTCAGCAGCGGACGCGGCAATCCGTTCGGCCACCCGGCGCCGGCGGTCGTGCAGCGCTTCGTCGATGCCGGGAGCCGGGTCTGGAACACGGCTTATGATGGTGCGGTACGTGTCGTGTTGACGCCATCCGAGCTCGAGGTCTCCACCCAGCGCCATCCGGGATGGTCTAGGCGCTCGGCTGTCGACGCGGGGGATGTTGGGGTAGAATCCAGCCCCTGATGGGCGCCCGGGGGCGCACAACGGCGGAGCGGGGCTTCGTCGACGCTCGTCCCCCCGGTGTCCTGGCTGAACGGTGTGCGCAGCGCCGCAGGCCAGACCTTTTTCCAGTCGAACGGAGTTACCGTGTCGCAAGCTTCCAGTTTGGCACTCTATCGACGCCTTCTAGAATACGTCCGCGTAGAGTGGCGTTCGTTCGCCTTGGCGGTGGTCGGCTATGCCATCTACGCCGCCTCGAGCACGGCTCTGGCGGAAATGATGAAACGGCTGATCGACGGGATACAGCATCCCGACGCCGCGTTTCGCTACTTCCTGCCGCTATTCGTGATCGGCATGTTTGCCGCCCGGGGGGTCGGAACCTTTCTCGGCACCTACTTCATGAGCAACGTGGCGCGCAACGTGGTGCATCGGCTGCGCTGCAACGTCTTCAACCACATGCTGCACCTGCCGGGCCGCTTCTTCGACATGCACTCCAGTGGCCATCTCATCTCCCGGGTCACCTATCACGTCGAGCAGGTGACGGGCGCTGCCACCAATGCGATCACGATCATTCTGCGGGAGGGCCTGTTCGTGATCGGCCTGATCGGCTATCTGTTCTGGACCAACTGGATGCTGACGCTGATCTTCATGTGCGTGACGCCGTTGATCGGACTGGTGGTGCGCTACACCAGCAAGCGATTCCGCAAGATCTCCCGGCGTATCCAGAACTCGATGGGGGACGTGACCCACGTCGCCTCCGAGGCGCTGACCGGTTATCGGGTCGTGCGCACCCACGGCGCGGAGGAGTATGAAAAGCGCCGCTTCGAGGCCGCCAGCAACTACAACCGCGAGCAGAGCATCAAGGAAGCGATGACCAAGGCGACCAGTACGCCGGTCATCCAGCTGCTGGTGGCGCTGGCACTGGCTGGGCTGGTGTGGCTGGCGATGGCGCCGGAGTTGATGAACGCCATGACGCCGGGCGAATTCGTCGCCTTCATCACGGCAGCCTCGCTGATGGCCAAGCCGATCCGCTCGCTGACCGACGTCAACAGCATCATCCAGAAGGGCCTGTCGGCGTCCCAGGAGCTGTTCGGCCTGTTGAGCCGCCCGACGGAACACGACGAGGGCAGCCGGATGCCGCCGCGACTGAAGGGCGACGTCCGCTTCGAAGGGGTGCGATTCGCCTATGACGAAGACCAGCCGGAGGTGCTCAAGGGCATCGATCTCGACGTGCCCGCTGGCCAGATGGTCGCCATCGTCGGACGCTCCGGGAGCGGCAAGTCGACGCTGATGTCGCTGCTGCCGAGATTCTATCGGCCCACCGACGGTCGCATCCTGATCGACGACGTCGATATCCAGGAGTATCGGCTGTCGCCGCTGCGCCAGCAGATCGCCCTGGTCTCCCAGCAGGTGACGCTGTTCAACACCACGATCGCCGACAACATCGCCTACGGCGTGCCCGATGCCGGTCGCGAGCAGATCGAGGCGGCGGCCAAGGCGGCCTACGCCCACGAGTTCATCGAACAGTTGCCGAAAGGCTACGACACCCTGGTCGGGGACAATGGCGTCATGCTCTCCGGTGGCCAGCGCCAGCGCCTGGCAATCGCCCGGGCCATCTTCAAGGACGCCCCGGTTTTGATACTCGACGAGGCGACGTCGGCGCTGGATACCGAGTCCGAACGCTATATCCAGCGTGCGCTGGAGGTGGTCTGCCAGGGTCGAACGACATTCGTCATCGCCCACCGGCTGTCGACCATCGAGCGCGCCGATCGAATCGCCGTCATGGATCAGGGCTGCCTGATCGAGAGCGGGACTCACGCCGAACTGCTGGAGAAGGGCGGTGCCTACGCCTCGCTATATCAGCTCCAGTTTCAGGAGGAGGCGTGACCCCGCTCGAGCGCGCCTGGTATCGCGGTTCGGCCTGGCTCGTCCTGCTGGCGCCGCTGGAGTGGCTCTATCGCGCCATCGTCGCGCGCCGGCGAGAGGCCTATCGGACGGGGCGTCGGACGGTATGGCAGCCGCCGGTGCCGGTGGTCGTGGTGGGCAATCTCTCGGTGGGTGGGACCGGCAAGTCGCCGCTGGTCGCTTGGCTGGTGCGCTGGCTGGGCGACAACGGCTGGCGGCCGGGGATCGTCTCCAGGGGGTACGGCGGCAAGGCCGAACGCTACCCGCTGGCGGTGACCGCAGAGACGCCGGTGGCGCAGAGCGGCGACGAGCCGCTGATGCTCGCTCGACAGACCGGGGTCCCGCTGGTCGTAGACCCCGATCGTCCCCGAGCGGCGCGCTGGCTCATCGAGCATGCCCAGTGCGACATCGTGGTCGCCGACGACGGTCTCCAGCATTACGCCCTGGGGCGCACGCTGGAACTGGTCGTCATGGATGTCCGGCGCGGCCTTGGCAACCGGCGCTGCCTGCCGCGTGGGCCGCTCCGGGAGCCTCTCGAGCGCTTGCGCGACGTCGATGCGCTGATCGGCAACGGCGGGGAGGTTCCGCTAGCCGACGATGAAGAGGGCGCAGCGCCCCGTTTTTCGCTGACGCTCTCTCCCGTGGCATGGCGACATCTGGCGAGCGGCGAGCGCCATCCCGTCGAGCATCCGCCATTCGGTCCGGGCGAATCGGTGGCGGCACTGGCCGGTATCGGCCATCCGCAGCGATTTTTCGACACGCTGGAAGCCCTGGGGATCGCCCATGAGAAGCACGCTTTCGGCGACCATCATCGATTCTCGGCGGCGGACCTGCCCAGGGAGGCCGCGGTGGTGATCATGACGGCCAAGGATGCCGTGAAGTGCACGGACTTCGTCGATGACCGCTGCTGGGCGCTGGATGTGGAGGCGAGACCGGAACCGGCTTTCGTCGCCTGGTGGGCCGAGCGGGTCGAGGGTTGGAAGCGTGACCAGGGGTTGCACCCAACGTCGGTGAGCGAAGGCCCGGCCGGGGCGAGTCGCTAAGGCGAACATTGGCGAAGTACGGATCGGACCGGCGCGGCAGGCGGTTGTCAACGCCGTCTTGCCGAGCGCAGGCCGTTGTCTTGCGAGGCCCAGATTCGATTCGCGCCTCGCTGGCGTATCAGCGGCGATGGCGCGATCATGGTGACATGTCTCGGCGCTGGTTTGGCGAACACGCCGACGTATTCGGAATCTCCGATAAGGAATGATCATGGATAAGGAATTGATGACGATGTTGATCTGTCCGGTCAGCCATAGCGAGCTGACCTTCGATCGCGAACGTCAGGAGCTCAAGAGCTCGGTCAGCGGGCTGGCCTATCCGGTCCGAGACGGGATCCCGGTGATGCTGGAGAGCGAGGCGCGTGTCATGTCGACCGAGGAAAAGCTCGGCAAGGCGGCCCCGACGTCATGAGCGATTTTGTTGTCGTGATTCCGGCCCGCTTCGGCTCCAGCCGCCTCCCGGGCAAGCCCCTGATGGATATCGACGGGCTGCCCATGGTCCAGCACGTCTGGTTGCGGGCCAGGGAGAGCAGCGCGTCGCGGATCGTGATTGCCACCGATGATGCGCGTATCGAACAGGCGGCCCGGGGGTTCGGTGCCGAGGTCGTCATGACGCGAGACGATCACCACTCCGGCACCGACCGTCTGGCCGAGGTCAGCGCCAAGCTGGCGTTGCCGGACGAGACTATCGTGGTCAACGTCCAGGGCGATGAGCCGCTGCTGCCGGCCTCGGCGATCGATCTCGTCGCGACGCGTCTCGCGTCCGACGCGCGGGCGTCGGTATCGACGCTGGCCGAGCCGATTCACGATGTCGATACGCTGTTCAATCCCAACGTGGTCAAGGTCGTGACCGACTTGAGCGGGCGGGCGCTCTATTTCTCCAGGGCGCCGATCCCCTGGGATCGCAATGCCTGGAAGACCCAGCCGCCGACACGGCTCGAGACGGATTCCTGGCTGCGTCACGTCGGCCTCTACGCCTATCGTGCCGGATTTCTGGGCGATTACGTCAACTGGCAGCCGGCGCCGTTGGAGCAGCTGGAGCAGCTCGAACAGTTGCGGGCGCTCCAGCACGGTCATCTCATTCAGGTGGCGACCGTCTCTTCGTCCCTGCCTGGCGGCGTCGACACCCTGGAGGACCTGGAGCGGGTGCGTCAGCATTTTTCTCAGCGGGAGAGAGCATGAGCGAGTCGCGTCCCGTATGGCGGGTCCTGTTCGTCTGCATGGGCAACATCTGTCGCTCGCCGACGGCGGAGGGCATGCTCAGAAAGCGGCTTCAGGACGAGGGCCTCGACGCTAGCGTCGAGATCGACTCCTGCGGCACCGGGGCCTGGCATGTCGGCCAGGCCCCGGATCCTCGCGCCGTCCAGGCGGCGTCGGAGCGCGGCGTCGACCTGAGTGGCTTGCGTGGGCGCCAGTTGGCGCAGGAGGACTTCGCGCAGTTCGACGAGATTCTGGTGATGGATACCGACAATCTCGATCAGGTGCTGGCGCGGCGGCCGGAAGGTAGTCGCGCACAAGTCTCCCGCCTGCTCCACTACGCCAACCAGCCGGACACGGATGTGCCGGACCCGTATTTCGGCGGCGAGGCGGGGTTTCTCCGGGTGCTGGATCAACTCGAGCTCGCCGTCGAGGGGCTGACGGCGTCGCTTCGCCAGCGTGTGGACGGCGCCTGATGCCGGATTCGATCCCCGAGCTGCAGGCCGATCACGATCTAGGTCACGCCAACACCCTGGCGCTACCGAGCCGGGCCGAGCGTTTCTGGCTCGCCCGCCGCGAGTGCGACGTCGTGCGAGGCGTGGAACTGGCCAATCGCCACGACTGGGACCTCACGGTGCTCGGTGGAGGGAGCAATGTGTTGCTGCCGCCGGTGGTGGGGGGGCTCACGTTGCGGGCGGAGCTCGATGACGTGTCGTTCATGGCGGGTGAAGGCGGCGCCGTGCATGTCGAGGTAGGCGCTGGCGTCAATTGGCATGCGCTGGTCCAACGCTGCGTGGCGCGCGAACTGTGGGGGATCGAGAACCTCGCCTTGATACCGGGACTGGCCGGCGCGGCACCGATACAGAATATTGGTGCCTATGGTGTCGAGATTGGCGACGTGCTCGATTGGGTCGAACTGGTCGATCGAAGAGACGGTCAGCGTCGCCAATTGCGCCGGGAGGCGTGTGAGCTGGGCTATCGTGACAGCGTGTTCAAGCGCGAACTGGCTAACCAGGTCGTGATCACCCGGTTGGGGCTGACGCTCTCCACACGGCCGTCGCCCAAGCTGGGGTACGGCGCCCTCGGTGATCGCGTTGCCGACCCATCGAGCGCGCAGGCGATCTTCGAGGCGATCTGCGCCATTCGTCGGGAGAAACTGCCCGACCCGCTCGTCACGCCCAACGCCGGCAGTTTCTTCAAGAATCCACTGGTCTCGCGGTCTCTGGCCGATCGGTTGCTGTCGGCGGCGCCTTCGATGCCGCATTACCCGCAGCCGGATGGCCGGGTCAAGCTGGCTGCCGGCTGGCTGATCGACCAGTGCGGGCTGCGGGGCTTTCGCGAAGGGGCGTTCGGCATCCACGATCGCCAGGCCCTGGTGCTGGTCCATTTCGGTGGAGGCTCGCTGGAAGAGCTGCTCTCGTTCTCCGAGAGAATCGTCGGCGCCGTGCGGGCGGCGTTCGGGGTGGTGCTCGAACGCGAGCCTCGCGGCATCCAGACCGCGGCCCTCTGAGCGGGCAGGGGCGCGCCACCGAGTGCTGGGCTCCCTCGAAAACTGCTTGCGCTCGACAGTACGGTGTTAAAAATCGGCTGGAACGCCAGCCAGAACTCGACGCCCCCGAGCTAGGCGCCCCCGAGCTAGGCGTCCCCGAGCTAGGCGCCCCCGAGCTAGGCGTCCCCGTCAAAATACGCATTTCCACCCCGTAAACCGGTGCGCCAGCCCGGTCCGTCTTGGCCGATTTTGCCTTGGCTCCGCGCTCCGGTCTGGCCTTCGCTCGCCGACTGTCGGACAGACTCTAGGCCGGCTTGGGTATTGGAATGGATCGGGGCGCGGACCCCGGGCATTAAAAAAGCCCAGACATCGCTGTCTGGGCTTTTTCGTGGCTGGGGGCGACTCAGTTGTCGCCCTGGCCGGTCTCGCGACGCCGCTTTTCACGCGGATCGTTATGCGCCCGCCGGCGACGTGGTCGTCGGGGTTCGCTCTCGTCACCAGACTGGCTTTCCGCGGCCTTGAGCGGACGCTCATTGGCCGGGGTTGCACTGGCCTCGGCTTGACGCGCCTGATCCTGGGTCGGAGCCGCTGTCCCGGTGTCCTCCTCCGTTGAGGCGGGCGTTGCCGACGCTTCGGATACCGGCGCTACCGGTGTGGTGTCACGCGGTGCGTTTTCCTCGGGCGCGACGTCGTCGGCCTTGGTCACGTCCTGGACAGGCTGATCTGCCTTCTCATCCGCGATCGGTCCGGCGGGAGCTGCCGACGCCGGGCTCTCCTCGGTCGATGCCGTCGACTGGGCGATCGCCTCGTGAGCCGGTGAGGTCTCGACACGCTCCGCTTGTGACGTCTCTTCGCCAGGCGCCGATTGGCTGGCGGCATCATCGCTTGCCGAAGAGGTCGCCGACGGTGTGGCGGTGTCGGTCGTACTGGCCTCGGCAGACGCCGGGGTCGCCGGCACTTCGACAGACCGCTCGGAAGACTCGGCCGTGGCGTCGGCAGCGACGTCGTTATCGTCCGCCCGCTGGCTGGTTTCTGAAACGGTCTCCGTCGGCGTGGCCTTCTGGTCCGCTTCGGTCGCTGCCTCGGATTGCGCCTTGACTACCTGATCCTCGTCCGGGACGGATGTCTCAGGGGCGCTGTCCGTCGAGACCGACTCGGAGGATGTCGGCTTGGTCCGCTCCGACTTCCGCGGGTTAGCCGCCTTTCCAGACGCGGCTGCCTCGGCGGTCTTGGTCCTGGATCGGGGCTCTTTCGGCTCGCTCGTGGTCGCGGTCGGTTCGGCCTGTTCGGCGCGCGTGCGTTCGCTTTCCTCGCTCTTGGCCTCGGCCACCGGGGCGTGGCGCTCGGAAGAGGCCGTCTGATCCTGGAGCGATTCGGCTTCGACCGACTCGGCTGGCTTGGCGTCGTCACCGGTATCGGCCGCCGCTGCCGCCTGCAGCTTCTGTTGCTCCTCGGCGGCTGCCGGGTTCAGGGCGTGCTTGCGCGAGCGGTTGCGCGGATTGTTGCGTGTCCGCTTCGGCTTGCTCTCGCCAGTCTCCTTGGGAGCGCTGGGCGCGGGCGAGGCGTCGCGGTTGTCGGTGCGCGGGGTTTTGACGTTGCCTGAAGGGCTGGTGGTATCGGCCTTTGCGGTGTCGCCCTTTGCCTCGTTGCCGATCTTGTCCGTCTTGCCGCGACCGTCCTGCCGGTTGTCCTGACGCGGCTGACGACCCTGGCTCTGGCGATTGTCATTACGGCTGTCGCTGCCGCCCTGACGATCATCCTGGCCGCGACGGCGACGGTTGTTGCCCTGGCGATTGCCATCGCCACCACGGGCGTTGTTGTCGCCTCGCGCGTTGCCGTCGTTGCTGCGGGAGGCGCTGTCGCTGCGCTTTCCGCTGTTATCGCGATCGCTGCGCTGGTCGCTCTTCTGGCCCGTCGGCCGGGAAGGGCGGGAGTTGGCCGAGCCGTTGTCTGCATTGCTGCTGCGGGAAGCGCCCGCCGAGCGGTTGCCACCCTGGCTGCCCTGATCACGCTGGCCGGAGGCATCGCTGGAGCCCGCTGCTTCCTCGTCGGCACGGCGGCGGCCGAACAGGCCCCTGAAGAGCTGCATCAGGCCGCCGTTGGCCGCCTGGGCCTGCGGAGTCGGCGTCGCTGTTGGCGTGGCCGTGCTCTCGGCGGCGGGTTGGGGGGCGACCTTCTTCTCGGGTTCCTGATGCAGCGAGTCCGGAGCCGGGGCCGTGTGCTGGACCGTCTGCACGGCGGCCTGGGTGCGCTGGATCGGCTTGGAGAGCGTCGTTTCCGGCTCCTTGAGCAGGTCGCTGTCGACGGAGAGCTCGAAGCTGGACTTGGTCTCGTCGCCATCTTCGGAGACATGGTCGTCACGCAGGCGCTGGACGTCGTAGTGGGGCGTGTCCATCTCCGGATTCGGCAGCAGCAGAACCTTGACGCTCTGGCGACGCTCGACGTCGGAGAGAACGTTACGCTTCTCGTTGAGCAGGTAGGTCGCCACCGGCACCGGCAGAATGGCGCGAATCTGGGCGCTGCGCTCTTTCATCGCCTCTTCTTCGATCAGGCGAAGGATCGACAGTGCCATGGAGCGGACGTCGCGAATGGTGCCCTGGCCATCGCAGCGGGGGCAGACGACGCCGCTGGTCTCGCCCAGCGAAGGGCGAAGCCGCTGGCGCGACATCTCCATCAGTCCGAAGCGCGAGATACGGCCGATCTGGACGCGGGCGCGGTCGAGCTTGAGGGCGTCGCGAACCCGATTCTCGACCTCGCGCTGGTTGCGTGCCGGCGACATGTCGATGAAGTCGATGACCACGAGGCCGCCAATATCGCGAAGTCGCAACTGGCGGGCGATCTCGTCGGAGGCTTCCAGATTGGTCTGGAGCGCGGTCTCCTCGATGTCGGCGCCACGGGTGGCGCGTGCCGAGTTGATATCGATCGAGACCAGCGCCTCGGTATGGTCGATGACGACCGAACCACCCGAGGGGAGCTTGACCTCACGCTGATAGGCGGTCTCGATCTGGGACTCGATCTGGAAGCGCGAGAACAGCGGCACGTCGTCGGTGTAGAGCTTGATCTTCTGCTGGTAGGACGGCATCACCTGACGGATGAAGCTCAGCGCCTCCTCGTGCACGTCCGCGCTATCGATCAGCACCTCGCCGATGTCCTGGCGCAGGTAGTCGCGCATGGCGCGGATGATTACGTTCGACTCGCGGTAGATCAGGAACGGGGCAGGGCGCTTGACCGCTTCGGTGGTGATCGCATCCCACACCTGAACCAGGTAGTCGAGATCCCACTGCAGCTCCTCGGGGGAGCGGCCGATACCCGCCGTGCGCACGATCACGCCCATCTTGTCCGGCAGGGTCAATTGACCCATGGCCTCCTTGAGCTGGCTGCGCTCCTCGCCCTCGATCCGGCGAGAGATACCGCCGGCGCGAGGGTTGTTGGGCATCAGGACCAGAAAGCGTCCCGCCAGGCTGATGAAGGTCGTCAGTGCCGCGCCCTTGTTGCCGCGCTCTTCCTTGTCGACCTGGACGATGACTTCCTGACCCTCTTTCAGGACCTCCTTGATATTGGGTCGGCCCGAGGGGTCCTTGGAGAAGTACTCGCGGGAAATTTCCTTGAGCGGCAGAAAGCCGTGGCGATCGGCGCCGAAGTCGACGAAGGCCGCTTCGAGGCTGGGTTCCAGGCGGGTGATCTTGCCCCGGTAGATGTTGGCTTTCTTCTGTTCCCGGGCACCGGATTCGATGTCCAGGTCGTAAAGGCGTTGTCCATCCACGAGTGCGACGCGCAGCTCTTCCGGCTGTGTCGCATTGATGAGCATTCTTTTCATACGGTCTCGCTAATTGAGCGTGCCGGTGGAAGGCGTGCTGCAATCGGCGACGACGAACCGCAAGCGGTCGTGCTGTGCTCGCGCACATTGGTGAAGCGACCCGGCAGGGCAAGCAGGCGCAGAGGGTGTGCCAGAACGAGCTCAGCGTGCAATACGCTGAAGACCCGCGTCAGGAACTCGAGGGGAATGTCCGAAAAACGCAGGTCGAACGGCGCGATGCGGCCATCGGTGCGAATTCGGGTCGACGCTCGTCGAGCCCAGTGGCGTGCTTGCTCATTACCATTACATCTTTGCTTTCATTACCTGCTTGCTAGGGGCGCTACACGAACATGGGTTGAGTACGAAACGGTGGCAGGACATGTCACGGTGCGTTTTTCGTTGACGCATCCGGTCCTGCAGACTGCCGTCTATATCACTTGGCATTGTTCGGTTCGGCGACGCCTTCCACTGGTACCTGTGGATTTCCCGCGAGCATGGCGAGCTGAGGTCAGTCGCACGGTCGAGTCGGGGCCTGGCGTTCCAAACGTGTTTTGATCACTCCAGCAGCCGTGAGCGGTTGGCTTCGTTAACTCTCTGGAGGATCGAGACATTTTTTCACTTCGGCCAGCCTATGCAGTCGCTGACGCCTGGATGGGGGATAAACCCACCGAGTGAGTTCGCAATATAACAGTAATGCCGAGGTAGCGGCAATTGAGCTCGCGCTACCGGCTGCGTGCGTTAGAATGGCGGCCGGCGGCGCGCTGGTGTCGCCGCGCAGTGCCGTCGAGGGAGTCGAGCATGGCCGAAGGCCAGGAAGTGCAGTTTATCGAGGTCAGCGAGTCCCAGCAGGGACAGCGGATCGACAATTTCTTGCGGACGCGCCTGAAGGGCGCGCCGAAGTCGTTGATCTACCGCATCGTTCGTAAGGGCGAGGTGCGTGTCAACAAGAAGCGTATCAAGGCGGATTACCGCGTTCAGACCGGCGACGTGGTTCGCGTGCCGCCGCTGAGGCTGGCGCCGGAGAGTGCGGTGAAAGAAGCCAGCGAGGGCCTGCGTAACCTGCTGGCCGGTAGCGTCGTCATCGAAGGCCCGGACTGGCTGGTTATCAACAAGCCGTCGGGGCTGGCCGTGCACGGCGGCAGTGGCGTCAAGATCGGCTTGATCGAGGCGCTGCGCCAGGTGCGCGAGGACCTGGATTTCCTCGAGCTCGTTCACCGTCTCGATCGCGACACTTCGGGTTGCCTGCTGCTGGCCAAGAATCGGGAATCGTTGCTGTCGCTCAATACCGCGCTGCGCGAGCGCCGGATGGAGAAGGGTTACCTGGCGCTGGTGCAGGGGCGCTGGCCGGCGCGGCGCGACTACGTCAGCGCCCGGCTGGAGCGTTACGACGCCGGCAACGGCGAGCGTCGGGTGCGGGTGGACGACAATGGCAAGGTGTCGCGGACCCGCTTCGCGGTGCGTGAAACGTTCCCGAAGGTGACGTTGATCGAGGCGGAACCGGTCACTGGGCGCACCCATCAGATCCGCGTCCATGCCGCGCATGCCGGACACGCGCTGCTGGGGGACGACAAGTACGGTAGCGCCGAGGGTGCGCGCCTCGCGCGATCCCTGCGTCTGGATCGTCTGTTCCTGCACGCCTTGACCCTGACCTTCCCCGATCCCAAGACCGGGCGGCCGGTGCAGGCGAGAGCGCCGCTGGAGCCGGGGCTGGAGAAGGTGCTGGAGCGTGCCCGTCATGGCGGTTGAGGCGCTCGCCGGCGAGCGTGTGTCGCGGCGTTGCCGCTACTCGCTGGTGATCTTCGACTGGGACGGCACGCTGATGGATTCGGCGGCGCGTATCGTGGCTTGCATGCAGGCCGCCGCGCGCGAGTTGCAGTGGCCGGTGCCGAGCGATGCCGATGTGCGCAATATCATCGGGCTCGGCTTGCCGGAAGCCGTCGCCATGCTCTTTCCGGGGGTGACGGCCCTCGATCAGGATCGATTGCGGGAAGCCTACGGCCATCAGTTCCGGGTCGCCGATCGGATACCGACCCCGTTCTTCCCCGGCGTGGTGGAGGGCATCGGCTGCCTGCGCCGCGATGCCCGGTGTCGGCTGGCGGTCGCCACCGGCAAGAGTCGTCGCGGGCTGGACCGTGTCTTCGGTCACGAAGCCTGCGGCGACTGGTTCGCGGCGAGTCGTACCGCCGATCTCACGCGTTCGAAACCGCACCCCCAGATGCTCGAGGAGCTGCTGGCCGAGTGCGATGTGCCCATCGCCGAGGCCGTCATGATCGGCGACACCGAATATGACCTGGAGATGGCCAGGGCCATCGGCATGGATCGCATCGCGGTGACCTATGGCGTGCACGAGCGTCAGCGTCTGCAGCGCAGCGACCCCAGGTTCGTCGCCGATGACTTTCCGTCGGTCGTCGAGTGGTTGCTGGACTGACGTCGTCGTCTGCCGACCTTTTAGATGCGCTGGGTGCGGGAATTCAGCAAGGAGACGAGAATGAGCGACGATCGACGGGATGACTGGACGCAGGGGCCGGAGTTGAGCCGCTCGGAGGCCGAGCGGCGCAAGGCGGCGGGCGCGCCTCGCGATGGCGAACCGGCCAGCGCCGATACGGTGCGGCTGGCTGAAGTGCAGATGATGGATCGGTGGGTCGGCGGCGTGCTCGCCGAGCAGCGACGGTCGCGGCGCTGGAAGATCTTCTTCCGGCTGCTGTTCGCGCTGATCGTGATCGCGGGACTGTGTCTGAGTGCCTATGCCATGTTTCTGGCCCAGGGCGACGGCGGGTCCTCCAGTCGCCGGCATCTTGGCGTCGTCGAGGTCAGCGGACCCATCGACGCCAATGGCCAGGCCGACGCCGAGCGCATCATCAAGGGGCTGCAGCGGGCGTGGAGGGATCCCAATGCCGACGCCGTGGTGCTGCATGTCAACAGTCCCGGCGGGAGTCCGGTCCAGTCGCAGCGCGTCTATGACGAAATTCGCTATCTCCAGGCCCAGGGCGACAAGCCGATTCTGGCCGTCATCGAGGACATTGGTGCCAGCGGCGCCTACTACATGGCCTCGGCGGCGGATCGTATCTACGCCTCGCCGGCCAGCCTGGTCGGCTCGATCGGCGTCATCAGCTCGGGGTTCGGCCTCGAGCGCGCGATCGACAAGATCGGTGTCGAGCGTCGTGTCTTCACGGCAGGGGAGAACAAGGCCTTCATGGATCCGTTCTCGCAGATATCACCGGGGCAGCGCGAGTTCTGGCAGTCGGTGCTGGATACCACGCACCGGCAGTTCATCGAGGCCGTCAAGGCCGGGCGTGGTGACCGCCTGAGCGACGATCCGGAGCTGTTTTCCGGCTTGGTCTGGACCGGCGAGCAGGCCAAGTCGCTGGGGCTGGTCGATGATCTCGCCAACCTCGAGCAACTGTCGCGGGCGCGTCTTGGGGAGGTGAGCCTCAAGGATTACACCCCGTCCCTCGATCCCTGGTCGCTGGTCTCCAACAAGCTCACCAGCGCGGCGGCCCACTGGCTGGGTCTGGATAGTGCGGCGTCGCCAGTGCGCTATCAGCTACCCTGAGGGAGTTGTCGGTCGGCGCCGAGTGGGTTGACGCCGGCCTCTCGCAGCAGTTCGCATAGCCTGATGAGGGGAAGGCCGATCAGGGTGTTGGGATCGTTACCTTCGAAGCGTTCGAATAGCGCGATGCCAAGCCCTTCCATCCGGAAGCTCCCCGAGCTGTCGTAGGGCTGGTCGCGGGAGACGTAGTCCTCTATTTCCGCGTCGCTCAGGGCCCGAAACCAGACGTGGTAGGTGTCGTGAACGACCCGGTGGCGCCCGCTGCGCGTATCGATCAGGGCAAGGCCGGTCATGAAGCTGACCTTGTGCCCCGAGAAGCGGCGGAGATTGGCGCAGGCCGTGTCGAAGTCGCCGGGCTTTCCCAGTATGTCGCCGTCGAACAGCGCCAACTGGTCGGAGCCGATGATCAGGTGGCCGGGGTAGTCGGCGGAAACCGCCTGGGCCTTGGAGAGCGCCAGCCGATGGGCCAGGCTCTCGGCGTCTTCCCCTGGTCGCCGGGTTTCATCGATGTCGGGCGAGGACCAGACGTAAGGGAGTCCCAGCCGGTCCAGCAGTTGGCGGCGATAACGGGAGCTGGAAGCGAGTACCAGGCGAGACATCGGGCTGCTCCTTGATAATCGGGTAGGCGGCACCGCGGCAGCGGCAGGGTGGTTGGCCCCTGCGGGGGTGCCTTGTCGGGCGACAGGATAGCGCGTTCCGACTGCTTTGACAGGGCCTTGGCAAATCCCTATTATGTCGCGCCTATGTTGACCAGACGACTTCCCCCGACCGTCGAGCCTTATCGGGCAGCGGCTAACCAAGAAACGATCGAGGGGCTTGTCGACCTCGAGAAACTGGCGCGCCTCAAGATCGAGATCGGGCCGCAGCAAGGCGATGCCGTCGTCAAGCTGCAGTTCGATATCGATACGCAGCGTCGCCATCTGATCGATGGGGAGCTGGAAGCGGATCTCATGATTCCGTGTCGGCGTTGCCTGCAGCCCATGGCGGTATCGGTCGCCAGTCACTTCAAGTTGGCAGTCGTCAGCGACGATGCGCTGGCGGCGACGGTGCCCAGCGACTACGAACCGGTGCTGGTCGATAATGAACAGCTGGACCTGCTGGAGGCGATCGAGGACGAGCTGATCCTCAGCCTGCCCCAGGTGGTCTATCACGACGAGGCAGATTGTGCCGTCTCCCGTGAGCAATTGAGCAGCGGTGAAGCCTCGATAGAGGAGGCCGCCCGCCCTGACAACCCCTTCGACGTGCTGAAGTCGTTGAAGGGAAAACTCTGAACCCGAAGACATTGACGTTGGAGTCATATCATGGCCGTTCAACAAAACCGTAAGACCCGTTCCAAGCGCGGCATGCGTCGCGCACACGATGCACTGACCTCCCCGGCCCTGTCCCAGGATCAGGAAACCGGTACCACGCATCGCCGTCACCACGTGGCCCCCGATGGCTACTATCGTGGTCGCAAGGTCGTCGACGTTTAAACAGACGTCGGACGCTTGGTAGAAGAGCAGTGCGCATCGCCATCGATGCCATGGGCGGGGACTTCGGTCCCCGCGCGACTATTGGTGGCCTGCTGCTGGCGCTGAAACGTCATCCGGAACTCGAGCCCACGGTATTCGGTCCGAAGGTTGAGCTTCGTGCGCTGGTCGAGGAGCTGACCGGCGACGCGACGGAGGCGCCGCTTGCCGAGCGCCTGGAATGGGTGGATGCACCGCGAGTCGTGCTTCAGTCCACACCGCCGATGGAGGCTCTCGACGATCCCTCTTCGACCAGCATGTTCGGCATGCTGGCGGCGGTGCGGGATGGCGAGGCCGATGCCGGCATCACTTGTGGCAACACGGGCGCGCTGGTGGCGTTGGCGAGGCGGGAGCTGGGAAGTGTTCCCGGTATCTCGCGGCCGGCAATCAGTACCGCGGTCCCGACCCGCAAGGGCGGGCGGTGTTATTTGCTCGATCTGGGGGCCAGCGTCGATGTCCATGCCCGACATCTCGTTGACTTCGCCCGCATGGGAGCCTTGATGGCGCGGGTCGTCGATGGCGTGGCGCTACCCAGGGTGGCGTTGTTGAATGTCGGTATCGAGGCGAGCAAGGGCGTGGCCCGCGTGCGCGAGGCCGACGCGCTTCTGAAAGCCCGCGGCGGCGGCGACTTCGACTACGTCGGGTATATCGAGGGCGATGCGATCTTTTCCGGTTCGGTCGACGTCGTGGTCTGCGATGGGTTCGTGGGCAACGCCGTGCTCAAGGCGAGCGAGGGCGTGGCCCAGATGCTGCTGAAGCGGCTGCAGGAAACCTTCGAATCCCACTGGTCGACACGCTTGGTGACTCTGCTGGCGCGACCCGCGCTGATGCGGTTCAAGGCGCAGTTGGACCCGGTGCGGCACAACGGTGCCAGTCTGCTCGGGCTCAACCGTATCGTGGTGAAGAGTCATGGCAATGCCAGTGCCCAGGCCTTCGCCTTCGCCATCGACCGGGCTGTACGTGAAGTCGAGGTCGGATTGCCGGACCATCTTCGCGCGGCATGGTCTCACGACTCGGCGACGCCTGTTATCTCGTCGATCGTCACCGACGATCGAGAGGATAGCGGGTCTTGCGACACGACGAGATCCGACGGTCCACCATTTCAAGGGTGAGCGCGATGACGCAATCACTGGCTTTGGTCTTTCCCGGGCAGGGCTCGCAGCAGGTCGGCATGCTGCGTGAACTGGCCGAACGTTACAGCGTAGTTCGCACGACATTCGACGAGGCATCGGAAGCGCTTGGCTACGACCTCTGGCATGTCGTCCAGGAAGGCCCCGAAGAGAAACTCAACGCGACGGCTTGTACCCAGCCCGCGCTGCTGGCGTCGAGCGTGGCGATCTGGCGTGTGTGGCAGGAGCTGGAGGGGCCGCGGCCCTGCATGATGGCCGGCCACAGCCTGGGCGAGTACAGTGCCATGGTCTGTTCCGGTGCCCTCGGTTTCGCGGAGGGGATCCGGCTGGTGCGCCTGCGTGGCGAGGCGATGCAGCAGGCGGTGCCCGCGGGCGAAGGTGCAATGGCCGCGATTCTGGGGCTGGAAGACGCGGCGGTCGAGACGGCCTGCCGCGAAGCCGCCCAGTCGGAGGTGGTCGCTGCCGTCAACTACAATTCTCCGGGCCAGGTCGTCATTGCGGGCCACCGCGGCGCCGTCGACCGGGCCATCGCGCTGTGTCAGGAAGCTGGGGCAAAGCGCGCGCTGCCGCTGCCCGTGTCGGTGCCCTCCCACTGCGCATTGATGCAGCCCGCCGCCGAGAAGGTCGAGCAGGCGATGGGGGCGATGGAGTTCAAGCTGCCGCGTTATGCTGTCTATCAGAACGTCGATGCTCGGGTGCCCGCGACGACGGAGGCGCTTCGCCATCGGCTGGTCGAACAGCTCTATCGTCCGGTGCGCTGGACAGCTTGCGTGAACGCCATGTTCGACGATGGTGCTGCCGTGTTCATCGAGTGTGGCCCGGGCAAGGTCTTGACTGGCTTGAGCAAGCGTATCCAGCGACAGGCTAAGGGGCTGGCGGTCAATGATCCCGATACGCTGACGGCTGCGCTCGAGCTGGCGCGTGAAACGCTGGACGTACAAGAGCCTTAAGGATGAATGACATGACCGAACGTAGAGTTGCGCTGGTCACCGGCGCGAGTCGTGGGATTGGGCGCGCCGTCGCGCATGAGCTGGGTCGGCAGGGGCGCATCGTGATTGCCACCGCCACCAGCGAAGCCGGCGCCACCAGGATCGACGACGATCTCAAGGCTCAGGGCATCGAAGGCCTGGGGCTGGCGCTGGACGTCACCGACCAGGCCAGTGTCGATGCGCTTTTCAAGCGCATCACCGAGACCTTCGAGGCGCCGACCATCCTGGTCAACAACGCCGGTATCACGCGTGACAATCTGTTGATGCGAATGAAGGAGGACGAGTGGGATGCGGTCCTCGATACCAATCTCAAGTCGGTCTATCGTGTCTCCAAGGCCAGTCTCCGGGGGATGACGCGGGCGCGCTTCGGTCGCATCATCAACGTCAGTTCCGTCGTGGCGATGATGGGCAACCTGGGGCAGGCCAACTATGCTGCGGCCAAGGCCGGCATGGAAGGCTTTACCCGGGCATTGGCGAGAGAGGTTGCCTCGCGTGCGATTACGGTCAACGCCGTGGCACCGGGTTTCATCGATACTGACATGACCCAATCTTTGCCGGAAGCTCAGCGGGATGCGCTTCTGGGGCAGATTCCGCTGGCCCGTCTGGGGCAGCCGGAGGAAATCGCCGCCGCTATCGGGTTTCTCGCAAGCGATGCAGCCGGTTATATTACCGGCGAAACGCTGCAGGTTAATGGCGGCATGAACATGCGGTAATCCTCCCGCGACGCGGGTTGCGTCGTCTGGGGGCGGTCTATAAACTACCCGCAGCTTTTTAGCTGGCGGATTCGTACCACTAGGAGTAACGACATAATGAGCACCATCGAAGAGCGCGTGAAGAAGGTTGTTGCCGAACGCCTGAACGTCAAGGAAGAGGATATCCAGAACACCTCATCCTTCACCGAAGACCTCGGCGCGGATTCGCTGGATACCGTCGAACTGGTGATGGCGCTCGAAGAGGAATTCGACACCGAAATTCCCGACGAAGAAGCTGAAAAGATCACGACCGTTCAGGAAGCGATCGACTACATCGTCGCTCATCAGTAAGCCCGGTATTCTCCGTTGATACGGAGAATGCCACCGGGCAGGACGTGCCGATGTTCAGAAAGCCGCTCTCCACGAGAGCGGCTTTCTGCGTTTTGAAAGCCTTTTCTCGAGAGGGCGGGACAAGCGCTTGCGCCACGGCGCCCGGGCACGGCGAGCGAGGTGGCGTGGACATGGAGGTGACTGGTGGGGCAAAGTCACCGTTCGCGACGCCCATCTCCAGGGTTGTTCAGGTATAATTCGCGCCAGTCGGGCCCAGGCGAAGTCCTCGGTCTCGTGAGGCGATGATGGCTTCACGGATCGTGCCTTCAGGGCCATCAGGAAGTTCGGAGGAGATTCGATGCCGCGCAGAAGAGTGGTGGTGACCGGGATGGGGCTGGTAACGCCAGTCGGTAACACGGTCGAGGAGAGCTGGAAGAGCCTCCTGTCAGGGAAGAGTGGCATCGCGCCGATCGAGCATTTCGATACGACCGGCTTCAACACCCGGTTCGGTGGTGCGGTAAAGGACTTCGATATCGGCGAGTATCTCAATCCCAAAGAGGCTCGCAAGATGGATCTGTTCATCCAGTATGGGGTTGCGGCGGCGACACAGGCGATGCGCAACTCCGGTATCGAATGCACCGAGGAAAACGCACACCGCATCGGTGTCGCCATCGGTTCGGGCATCGGCGGCCTGCCCATGATCGAGCGCAACCACGACTCGCTTCACAAGGGTGGACCGCGTCGCATATCGCCGTTCTTCGTTCCGGGGTCGATCATCAACATGATCTCCGGCAGCCTGGCGATCCAGCACGGCTTCAAGGGTCCCAACATCGCGATCACCACTGCCTGCACGACCGGTACGCACAATATCGGCTACAGCGCGCGAACCATCGCGTACGGTGATGCCGACGTGATGTTTTGCGGCGGCGCCGAGATGGCGACCACGCCCCTGGGCCTGGGCGGATTTTCCGCGGCGAGAGCGCTGTCCACCCGCAATGACGACCCACAGGCGGCCAGCCGGCCCTGGGATCGCGACCGCGATGGCTTCGTGCTCTCGGACGGTGCCGGCGTCATGGTGCTGGAGGAGTACGAACACGCCAAGCGCCGGGGGGCCACCATCTATGCGGAACTGACCGGTTTCGGGATGAGCGACGATGCGTTCCACATGACGTCGCCTCCCGAAGATGGCAGCGGTGCGGCGGCCTCGATGGCCAACGCCATCCGGGATGCCGGGATCGATCCCGCCGACATCCATTACATCAACGCTCACGGCACCTCCACATCGGCCGGTGACGTGGCGGAAAGTCGAGCGGTGGAGCGGGTGATGGGCGACGCCGCGCGTCAGGTCGCGGTCAGTTCGACCAAGTCCATGGTGGGCCATCTGCTGGGCGCGGCCGGGGCGGTCGAGGCGATTTTCTGCGTGCTGGCCATTCGCGATCAGGTCGCGCCGCCGACGATCAACCTCGACAATCCCGACGAGGGTTGCACGCTCGATTACGTGCCCAACAACGCTCGGGAAATGCCGATCCGGACGACGCTGTCGAATTCGTTCGGATTCGGTGGCACCAACGGGTCCCTGATCTTCACCCAGGTCTAGCGCATGCGCGATACAGCGCTTCCGATGGACGATCGCGGTCTCGCCTACGGTGACGGCGTGTTCGAGACCATCCTGGTTCGCGATGGTCGCCCGCAGCTGTGGAAGCAGCACATGGCGCGCCTGCAGGCGGGGATCGAGCGGCTGGCGCTTCCCCGGCCGGACCTCGCAGCTTTCGAGGCCCTGCCGGCGCAGTGCGGGCCTGGCCTCAAGGTGCTGAAGCTGATCGTCACCCGGGGCAGCGGTGGACGAGGATATCGTCCGCCGGCGCTGGCCGAGCCGCGGTGGCGGTGGACGGTCTCCGCCTTCCAGCCCATTGCCGAACGCTGGTTCGAAGGCGTGAACGTTCGTTGCTGCGAGCTTCGGCTGGGTCGGCAACCCCGCCTGGCCGGGATCAAGCATCTGGCACGACTCGAGAACGTCCTTGCCCGGCAGGAGTGGCAGGACGACGCCATTGCCGAGGGAGTGCTGCTCGATTCGGAAGAGTGTCTGGTGGAGGCGACGGCGATGAATCTGGTCTGGCGTCGAGAGGGGCGCCTCGAAACACCGTTGCTCGATCATTGCGGCGTCGACGGGACGCTCCTGAATGCGCTGGAAGCCGTCGTCGACATCGATCGGGTCCGCGTCGGGCTCGATACCTTGCTGGCCGCGGATGCCGCCTGGCTGATCAATAGCGTCCAGGGCGCGTGGCCCATACGGCGGCTGGATGACAGCGCCGGCAACTGTCTCAGGCAGTGGCCGCTCGCGACGAGCGATGCTTTCCGACAGGCGGCCCATGAACAGTTGGGGTATCCGCTGAACCGCAGCGACTGACCCCCGTATCATGCCCGGGAGCCGATGCACGGCTTCCGGCGATTAAGGATAGACATGCGTCTCCTCAAAATTCTGATCGGGATACTGCTGCTTGCCACGATCGTGGTCTTCGGCGGATTCCACTATTGGCAAAAACAGCTCGACGGGCCGATAGCGCTCGATGAGCAGACGATCTACGAAGTGCCGCGGGGGGCCGCGTTCACCCGCGTCATCGACGATCTCGAGAAGCGCGGCGTCATCGACGCGGCCTGGCCCTATCGGCTGCTGGCCCGCGTTGCACCCGAGGCGACCCAAGGCCTGCGTGCGGGGGAGTTCGAGCTCGATCCGGGCATGAGTGGCCGTCAACTGATCGCGCACCTTTCCAGCGATCAGGTCGTCACCTATCGGCTTACCATTCCCGAGGGGTGGACATTTCGGCAGATGCGCGCCCAGTTGGACAAGGCCGCCAAGCTCGACCATCGAACGGCGGCGATGAGCGACGAGGAAGTCATGGCCGCGCTGGGACACGAGGACACCTTCCCCGAGGGGCAGTTCTTTCCCGATACCTACCGCTATCACAAGGGCGTGACGGACCTCGAGATCCTGCGCCGCGCCTTCGACCGGATGCAGCAGACGCTGGCGAGCGTCTGGGACGAGCGCGACGACGACCTGCCGATCGATACGCCGTATCAGGCGTTGATCCTGGCATCGCTGATCGAGCGGGAGACCGGGGTGCCGGCGGAACGTGGCGAGATCGCGGGCGTCTTCGTCCGTCGCTTGCAAAAAGGCATGCGTCTGCAGACCGACCCGACCGTGATCTACGGCATGGGCGACAGCTATGTCGGCAATATCACTCGGGCCGATCTCCAGCGGCAGACTGCCTACAATACCTATGTCATCGAAGGGCTGCCGCCGACGCCGATCGCGATGCCCGGACTCGGGTCGCTCGAGGCCGCCGTCCATCCCGCCGCGGGCGACACGCTCTATTTCGTGGCCAAGGGGGATGGGTCGCATCAGTTCTCGCGGACGCTGCAGGAGCACAACGCTGCCGTCCGCCGCTACATCCTGAATCGCGATTGAGTTCGCGGTCCACTTATCGACGAGACGACACCGCATGAACGCAGGTGATACCGAACAGCGGCGCGGCCGATTCATCACGCTGGAAGGTGGCGAAGGAGTGGGCAAGACGACCAATGTCACCTTCGTCTGCGATTGGCTGGCGGCGAAGGGCATCGAAGTCGTGCGCACCCGTGAGCCTGGCGGCACCCCGGGCGCCGAGGCGATCCGGGACCTCCTGCTGGATCCCACGCGGGAAGAGGCCTGGAGCGACGACGCCGAATTGCTGCTGGTCTTCGCCGCCAGGGCCCAGCACCTCGCCCGGCGTATCCGGCCTGCGTTGGCCCGGGGCGCGTGGGTCGTCTGCGATCGGTTCACCGATGCCACCTTCGCCTATCAGGGCGGGGGGCGCGGGCTGGATCGCCAGCGCATTCGAACCCTGGAAACCCTGGTCCAGGACGGGTTGCAGCCCGATCTCACGCTGCTCCTGGACATGCCTGTCGGCGTCGCGGCGCAGCGGGTCGTCAGCCGCGGCGCCCAGCTCGACCGGTTCGAGCGCGAGCGGGAAGCGTTCTTCGAGTCTGTCAGGTCGGCCTATCTCGAACGGGCTCGTGACAGCGAGCGGTTCGCCATCATCGATGCGAGTCCCGCGCTGGATGCGGTCCAGAGCGAAATCGAACGCTGCCTCGACCGGCGGGTGTCGGCATGGTTATGAGCCCGCTGCCGTGGCAGACCGACCGATGGCGGCAACTGGTCGAACTGCAGGATGGCGGTCGTCTGCCTCATGCCTTGCTGCTCTCCGGACCCAGCGGCATCGGCAAGCAGCCGCTGGCCGAGGCGCTGATCGCGCGGACGCTGTGCCGTAACCCCGGCGAGCTGGCCTGTGGCGAGTGCCATAGCTGTCGCATGCTGGCGGCCGGTTACCACCCCGACCTGCTGACGGTGATGCCAGCCGAGAAATCCCGCCAGATCCGCGTGGACGCGATCCGCCAGGTCAACGGTTTCGTCGCCCAGACTGCCCAGCAGGGCGGCTACCGGGTCATCCGCATCGAGCCGGGCGAGGCGATGAACGTTGCTGCCTCGAACGCCTTGCTGAAGAGCCTCGAGGAGCCGGGCGATCGGACGCTGTTCATCCTGGTATCCGATACACCGTCGCGGCTGCTGGCGACCATTCGCTCCCGTTGCCAGCACTGGAGCCTTGCCGTGCCCCCGCTTGAGGTGGCCGAACCCTGGCTGCGCGAACGCCTGGGCAATGGCGACGAGGCGCGTTTCTGGTTGAGCGTGGCCGGGGGGCTGCCGCTGCTGGCCGAGGAGCTGGCCGGCGCGGAGGCGCGACAGTTGCGCCAGGATCTACGCGAACTGTTCGATGCGCTGGTGCGCGGCGGCGAGCCGGTGGGGGAAGCGGCCAGGCTCGATGCGCAGTCGCTCGACCGCATACTATGGTATGGCATCGCCTGGCTGGAGGATCTGATCCGGCTCGGCCTGTCGGGAGACCCCAGCAGGGTGCGCAACGGCGATCTGCTGCCGCTGTATCGCCAGGCGGTCAAGAACGCCCGTGTGCGCGACTGGTTCCGGCTGCTGGATTATGCCCGCGAGCAGCGTCGACTGCTGGCGGCGGGTGGCAACCCGAATCCGCAGCTGGTGCTCGAGGCCTGGCTGGTTCGCTGGTCGGCGCTGCTGCGATCCTGAGCGCGTCGACGTTGCCGATGGTGGCCTCGACGCGGAGCGTTCGTGTCTATCTACTCTCTACCCTGGAAATCTTCATGTTCGTCGACTCTCACTGTCATCTCGATCGCCTCGATCTGACGCCCTACGGCGGCGATCTCGACGCGGCCCTGGAAGCCGCCAGGGACCGGGGTGTCCGGCGTTTCCTGGCGATCTCGACGTCGCTGGAAGGGGCGCCCAACCTGGCCGGGATTGCGCGGCGCCATGACGATGTCGACATCAGCGTCGGCCTGCATCCGCTCCACGAGGTGGCCCAAGAGCCCGACAGCGAGGCGATCCAGGCCTGTGCCGACCGCTACGGGGCGGTGGCCATCGGCGAAACGGGCCTCGATTTTCACTACGACAGCGTACCGCGAGAGACCCAGCGCCAGCGCTTCGTCGCCCATCTCCGCGCGGCCCGGGAGCTCGAGCTGCCGGTGGTGATCCATACCCGTGAGGCGCGTGACGAGACGCTGGCCCTGATCCGCGAGCATGTCGATCCGAAGGTGGGCGGGGTGCTTCACTGCTTTACCGAGGACCTGGAGATGGCCCGGGAGGCCTTGAGGCTGGGTTTCTATATTTCACTGTCGGGTATCGTCACGTTCGCCAGCGCCGAGGCGTTGCGCGGCGTGGCTCGACAGGTGCCGCTGGATCGTCTGCTGATCGAGACGGATAGTCCGTTCCTCGCGCCGGTCCCCCATCGCGGCCACCCCAACGAGCCACGGTGGGTGGTCGAGGTTGCCGAGTGCATTGCCCACGAACGAGGTATCACCGTCGACGAGGTAGCGATGCAGACCCGAGCCAACTTCTATCGGCTGTTCCCCGGCTGCGCCCCGGAAGGGAAGGCCGACAACCCGTTCGTGTGAGCGCGTTCACCGGCGACAATGCAGGCAACGGCGCCGGCGCGCCGTCGAGGAGGGCACGATGAAACTCGACACGCTGTTCCAGCAGTTCGACCCGCAGTCGATCCCCCCGTTGGCGCAGTGGGATCCGCCTTTTTGCGGCGACATGGACCTGACCATCTCGGCCAGTGGCGATTGGATCCACGAGGGTTCGCCGATACGGCGGCCCGCGCTGGTCGAGCTATTGAGCCGGGTGCTCCGTCGGGAAGCCGATGGCGACTACTATCTGGTCACCCCCGCGGAGAAACTCCGTATCGTCGTCGAGGATCTGCCGCTGCTGATCACCGACGCCGATCGGGTCGATGCCGATTGGGTCGCGGTCACCGCCGGTGGCGACCGGGTGCCGCTGGATGCGACCCATCGTCTGACGCTGCTCAGCGGCCCGGGGGGCGATCTCCTGCCGGCACTGCCCGTTCGCCACGGTCTGCGGGCGCGGCTGCACCGCAACCTGTTCTACCGCTGGGTCGAACTGGCCGAGCGGCGTGACGACGAGATGGGGTTGTGGAGTGGCGGCGTATGGCATGTGCTGGGCCGGTTCGACGACGGGGCGCCATGAACGATCGGGATCCCTCGATGCTGTCGGATCAGGCGCCCGCCGATGGGTTGACCGCCGAACAGCGCGCCGTGGTCGGCCATCGTCACGGCCACGCGCGAGTTGCGGCGGTAGCCGGCGCCGGCAAGACCACCACCCTGGTGAAGCGGGTACTGCACCTGCTCGCCAACGGCGAGAATCCGCGGCGCATTCTGGTGCTGATGTTCAATCGCGCGGCGAGGGACGACTTCCGCGCCAAGCTGACCCGGGAGGCGCCGCCGAACGTGGCGCTGCCGGAGGTACGAACCTTCCACTCGATCGGTCATCGCCTGACCCAGAGCCTGACGCGCTGGGGATACCTGCCGCCGCGCCAGTTGCTGCAGGCCGACTGGCAGCGGGAACGGCTGCTGCGGCAGGCGGTGATGCAGAGCCTGGCATCGGCCGATGGCGAGACTCGCGAGGCGGCCCTGGACGCGGATCGGCTGGAGGCGTTCGGCCAGTTCTGCGATCTGGTCAAGGCGGAGGTCGTCACGCCGGCCGAACTGTTCGAGAAGCTCGACTATGCCGCCGGCGAGCGGCACTTCATCGATGCCTTCGAGGTGGTGGAGTCGCTGCTCGAAGCCGCCGGGCAGATGACCTACGCGGACCTCCTCCATCGTCCGTTGCGGTGTCTCGAAGAGCACACGGACGCGCGCCGACGGGTCGAAGGTTTTCTGGGGCATGTGATCGTCGACGAATATCAGGACATCAATGAGGCCCAGCTACGGCTGCTCAAGATCCTCGCCGGCCAACAGGCCCAGGTCATGGCGGTGGGCGATGCCAATCAGTGCATCTACGAGTGGCGCGGTGCGCGGCCCGACGCGATGCTGTCACGCTTCGACGGGTTGTTCGGCCATGCCAGCGAGTACCCGCTCTCCTACACTTTCCGACACGGCCATGCTCTGGCCCTGGCCGCCAATCACGCGATCCGTCACAACCGTCAGCGCTGGGACCAGCTCTGTCTGGCGGCCCCCGGCAACCCCCTGACCGAGGTCCAGACCGGCGTCGGTGCCAGCGCGCTGCTGGAGACACTGCGGCGCTGGTACGCGGCGGGTCGACACAGCGACGAAGCCTGCGTGCTGGTGCGCAGCTGGTCGTTGTCGGTCTCGGTACAATTGCAACTGCTGCGGGCCGGCGTGCCATTTCGGCTGGCGCAGGAGGAGCGCTTCGTGTTCCGGTTGCCTCTGGTTCAGGCCTTGGCGGGCTATCTTCAGCTAGCCCGCCAGCCGCAGCGGCTGCAGGATCCCGCCCATCTGGCGCTGCTGTTCTCGCAGCCGACGACCTTCGTGGCCCAGGAGCGCGTACGCCGGCTGGTCGACGAACTCGTCCGCACCCAGCAGTGGCCGGCTCGCGAATCTTCGGTTCTGGCGGGCCTCAAACCCGGTCAGCGCCGGCACCTCAAGAAGCGGTGGCAACTGCTGTGCGAGCTTCCCAAGCTGGCATCGTGGCCGCCGGCCAAGCTGCTCGAGCACGTGGTCGACGCCATCGATGCCGAAAAAATTCTGCGTCGTTCGGCGGCGCGTCGCGAGAAGGGCGATGACGACGTGCGTCTGCTCGACGTGCTGATCGAGCAGGCGGGGGAGCTGGCCAGCGATCCCGAGGCGTTCATCGAACTGCTGCGCAATCCGGTCGAGAATCGCCCGGACGGCGTGTTGATCAGCACGGTGCACGGCGCCAAAGGACTGGAGTGGCCGCTGGTTGCGGTGTGGGGGCTCAACGAGGAGGATTTCCCCCATTTCAGCCGCGACAACCCGCTCTCGCCGGAGCGGCTGGAGGAGGAGCGACGGCTCTACTACGTGGCCATCACCCGAGCCAGGGAGCGTCTGCTGCTGGTTCAGGATGGCGGTGATCATCGACCGAGCCGGTTCCTCGACGAGACCGCGGTAGAGGACTGCGGTCGAATCGACCGGGCGATCCGCAGCGGCAGCGAGGCCGGCGTCGCGGTTCGCGAGCCGGAAATGATCGGTACCTATCTGGCGCGCATCGGCCAGGCGAGCGCGGATCTGGAACACCTGGGACGGTCGCTCACGCTGCACGCCCGCCAGCCGGTGCCATCAGCGCCGGCTGCCGAGGTCAGCGTGGCGCCGTGGCAGGTCGGGGATCGGGTGCGACATGCCAGCTTCGGTGATGGCGAGGTGCTGTTGGTCGAGGGCAATGCCGCCAATCCGGTGATCGACGTGCGCTTCGCCTCGGCCGGTCGCCGCCGCCTGATCGCCGCACGCGCGCCGCTGACGAAACGCTCGTGATGGGCCAGACTGTCTTTCGATCGACGACGCTTGGGGAGGAAGTGATGAACGCATCCGTGCTGGTGACGGTGGAAGAGTTGCAGCGCACTCTTGGCGGCGATCAACCGCCGCTGATATTCGATTGTCGCGCGTCCCGGGGCGACGAATCGCTGCCTGCCCGTCGCTATCTTCCCGACAGCCTCGTACTGGATCTCGAACGAGATCTTTCGGCACCGCCGGGCGAGGGTGGCCGCCATCCGCTGCCCTCACACGACGCGTTCACCACCACCCTTCAAGCCATGGGCGTCACTCCCGAACGATCCATCGTGGTTTACGACGACAACGGGGGGCAACTCGCGGCAGCACGGGCGTGGTGGATGATCGCTCGCTGGGCGGGCCATCCCGCCGTTCGTGTCCTTGACGGGGGCATGACCGCATGGACGCTGGCAGCGGGCGAACTCGTGGAGACCGCCGCCGAACCGGGCGGGCGGAGCCAGTGGTGCCCAGCGTTCGATGACCAGGCGCTGATCCCGGTGGGCGCGCTTTTGGAACGAGGCGGGCAACTGGTGGATGCCAGAGCCTTGTCCCGCTTTCGTGGGGTCGAAGAACCGCTCGATCCCGTCGCGGGCCATATTCCGGGGGCGACATGTCGGCCCTGCAGCGACAACCTCGATGGAAACGGTCACTTCAAATCGCCACAGCGGCTGGCGGAGGAGCTGCCCCGGGCCGAAGCGCTGACGGCCTACTGCGGCTCCGGTGTGACCGCCTGCCACAACATCCTGGCCTACGCCGTTGCGGGATTGCCGCTGCCGCGGCTCTACGTGGGTTCCTGGAGCGAGTGGATTCGCGACCCTGCCAGGCCGGTCGCGACCGGCGACTAGGTCCGGCTTCGCCCAGCGCCGTGTCCCGGCCGTGGGCTCGAGGCGGAAACCAAAAACCGCCCCAGGCATTGGCTTGGGGCGGTCTGCTTTATGCTGCCTTCGAGCTTAGAGCTTAGAGCTTAGAGCTTAGAGCTTAGAGCTTCGAGCTTACATGTTGGGGTAGTTGGGGCCGCCCCCGCCCTCAGGCGCCACCCAGGTGATGTTCTGGGACGGATCCTTGATATCGCAGGTCTTGCAGTGGATGCAGTTCTGGAAATTGATCCGGAACCGGGGCTCGCCCGCCTCCTCGACCACCTCGTAGACGCCCACCGGGCAGTAGCGCTGAGCGGGTTCGGCGTATTCCGGCAGGTTTTTCTCGATCGGGATATCGGGGTCGCTCAGCCTGAGGTGGCAGGGCTGATTCTCGTCGTGGTTGGTGTTCGACAGGAACACCGACGAGGGCTTGTCGAACGACAGCTTGCCGTCCGGTTTGGGGTAGTCGATCGGCGACGACTCCGCCGCGGTCTGCAGGCGGTGGTCCGGGGTGGTGTCGTGCTGCGTGGGCAGTTTGCCGCCCAGCAGCTGATCGACGAAGTTGAAAGCGCCGCCGCCCACGGTGCCGAACTTGTGAATGGCCGGGCCGAAGCTGCGGCTGGCTTCGAGCTCCCGCCAGGCCCAGCTCGACTCCCAGGCCGAGCTGAAATCGGTGAGCTCCTTGCCACCCTCGTCGCCGGCGGCAAACACGGTTTCCGCCGCGACCAGCCCCGACTTCATCGCGGTATGGATACCCTTGATCTTGGCGAAGTTGAGCGTGCCGGCATTGCAGCCCAGCAGCAGGGCGCCGGGCATGGTCATCCTGGGCAGACAGTTGGCGCCACCCTTGGTGATGGCGCGGGCGCCGTAGGCCACGCGCTTCCCGCCGGTCAGATGACGCGCCAGCAGGGGATGATGCTTCATGCGCTGGAATTCGTCGAAGGGCGAGAGATACGGGTTGCGGTAGGCCAGGTCGACGATCAGTCCCACCATCACCTGCTGGTCGTCGCCGTGGTAGAGAAACCAGCCGCCGTGACTGTCGCCGCCGTGGTCCTTGTCATCCAGAGGCCAGCCGGATCCGTGCAGCACCAGGCCCGGCTCGTGCTGCTCGGCGGGCACGTCCCACAGCTCTTTGAAGCCGATGGCGTAGTGCTGGGGGTCGCGATCGGCATCGAGACCGAAGCGCTCGATCAACTGCTTGCCGATATGGCCACGGGCCCCCTCGCAGAACAGCGTGTACTTGGCGCGAAGTTCCATGCCTGGCATGTAATTGGCCGTTTCGCTGCCGTCGGCGGCGACTCCCATGTCGCCTGTGATGATGCCGCGAACGATGCCCTCCTCGTCGACGATCGGCTGCTGCGCGGCGAAGCCGGGGAAGATCTCGACGCCCAGTCCTTCGGCCTGCTCGGCCAGCCAGCGGCAGAGGTTGCCGGCACTGATGACATAGTTCTTCGTGGCGGGTCCGTCGCCGCCGTGACCGGTGTTGTGCATCGACTTCGGCACCAGGGCGTTGGGCAACTTCTGCGCCTTGCCGGCGTCCTTCAGCAGGTAGAGTTCATCGCGCAGCACCGGCGTGTTCAGTGGCGCGCCGCGCTCAGCCCAGTCGGGAAAGAGTTCGGCCAGGGCCCGCGGCTCGAACACCGCGCCGGAGAGAATGTGTGCACCCACCTCCGACCCCTTTTCGACCACGCAGACCGACAGTTCTCGTCCGGCGTCACTCGCCTGCTGCATCAGGCGACACGCCGCCGACAACCCGCTGGGGCCTGCCCCGACGATGACTACATCGAAATCCATGGATTCACGTTCCAAACCCGATCTCCTCGCTTGCTGGCAGGGCGCTGTCGCGCTGCCCACCCGGTCCGTTCGTCGACGGCGATGGGCCGTCGTTTGTTATGGCCTTACGTTAGCCAGAGGGTTGTCGTTATGCCAACCGGCGCTGGCCTTATGCGAAGGTGCTGCTTCGGCACGGTGCCGTCGATGCGCTATCATCGCATTTTTCGCCCATTGCTGTCCCCGTGGTGCACCACCCTGGGGCGCGAAGGGCGTCGAGTTGACCCCGGCCGGCGTCGGCGTGATTCTGTCTCCGCCGACGTTCTGTTATCCGGCATCGAGCCACGATCAGGGCCGCCAATCGTCGATGTCGGCCGACGCCTGCCGGGTCGGTCTGTCAATAGCCAGCGAGGACACCCATGAAAGTACTCGTCGCGGTCAAACGCGTCATCGATTACAACGTCAAGATCCGGGTCAAGCCGGATCACTCCGATGTCGATCTGACCAACGTCAAGATGGCCATGAACCCGTTCTGCGAGATCGCGGTGGAAGAGGCCGTTCGACTCAAGGAGAAGGGCATCGCCACCGAAATCGTCGCCGTCACGGTCGGTCCCAAGGCCGCGCAGGAGCAACTGCGCACAGCGTTGGCGCTGGGTGCGGATCGCGCTATCCATGTCGAAACCGAAGAGCGCGTCGAGTCACTGACGGTCGCCAAACTGCTCAAGGGCGTCGTCGACGAGGAGCAGCCGGGCCTGGTCATCCTCGGCAAGCAGGCGATCGACACCGACAACAATCAGACCGGTCAGATGCTGGCGGCGTTGGCCAATATGGGGCAGGGCACCTTCGCCTCCGAAGTCGCTTTCGGCGACGGGGTCGAGGAGGGTGAGATTCGCGTCACCCGCGAGATCGACGGTGGCCTGCAGACCGTCGCGCTCAAGCTGCCGGCCGTGGTCACCACCGACCTGCGCCTGAACGAGCCGCGCTACGCCAAGCTGCCGGACATCATGAAAGCCAAGAAGAAGCCGCTCGACACCCGGACGCCGGAAGCGCTTGGCGTGACCGTCGCCAGCGGGCTGTCGCTGCTGAAGGTCGAGACACCGGCCGAGCGCAAGGGCGGTATCAAGGTGGGCTCCGTGGATGAGCTGATCGACAAACTCAAGAACGAAGCCAAAGTGCTTTGATAGGAGCGGATGAGATGAGCATTCTGGTTCTCGCCGAACACCACGACGGTCAGCTCGCTGCCGGTACCGCCCACGTCGTGGGCGCGGCCCGGGCGATCGGCGGCGATATCGATATTCTGGTCGCGGGTGACGGTGTCGCCGGCGTTGCCGAGGCGGCCGCCAGGCTCGATGGCGTCTCGCGCGTTCGCGTGGCCGACGCCCCGGTCTACGCCCACCAGCTGGCCGAGCCGATGGCGGACCTGCTGGTCAAGCTCGCCGACGACTATAGCCACGTGCTGGCCGCCGCCTCCACCGAAGGCAAGAACGTGCTGCCGCGCGTCGCCGCGCTCAAGGACGTCTCCCAGATCTCCGAGATTCTGAGCGTCGAAGGCGCCGACACCTTCAAGCGGCCGATCTATGCCGGCAACGCCATCGCCACGGTGCAGTCCAGCGATGCGTTCAAGGTGATCACGGTGCGCACCACGGCGTTCGATCCAGTGGCCGAGGGCGGTGGCGCCACCATCGAAGCCCTGGATATCGTGGTCTCCAGCGAGCTGTCGCGCTTCATCGGCGAGGAGCTGGCCCAGAACGAACGTCCGGAGCTGGGCGGGGCGCGTGTCGTCATTTCCGGCGGTCGCGGGATGGGCAACGGCGACAACTTCAAGCTCCTCGACGGTATCGCCGACAAGCTGGGTGCAGCGATCGGGGCCTCGCGTGCCGCCGTCGATGCCGGCTTCGTGCCCAACGACATGCAGGTCGGGCAGACCGGCAAGATCGTCGCCCCCGACCTCTATATCGCCGTGGGGATCAGCGGAGCGATCCAGCACCTGGCCGGGATGAAGGACTCCAAGGTGATCGTGGCCATCAACAAGGATGACGAGGCGCCGATCTTCCAGGTGGCGGACTATGGCCTGGTGGGCGACCTGTTCGAGATCCTGCCCGAGCTGGAACAGAAGCTGTAGGAGATCGGGATCTTCCAGGTCGCGCTCTCGAGGGTCTGCGGCCTCGTCGGTGATCGGTTCGAGCTCCTGCCCGAGCGGGAACAGAAGCTGTAGGAGATCGGGATCTTCCAGGTCGCGCTCTCGAGGGTTTGCGGCCTCGCCGGTGATCGGTTCGAGCTCCTGCCCGAGCGGGGACAGAAGCCACGGTCCCGTCGTCGCGGAACCGCGGTGGCGAAAAAGCCGATGCCCGGTGGCATCGGCTTTTTCGTGTCCGGGGGTCGGGCGCCGTATTCAGGAAGCCTCGCCTCGGCGTCACCGCCAGGCGTCGGTGAGAGGGCGGCGGCGTGGATGCGTATTGATAATTGTTCTTGTTTGTATTAGCGTATCGCGTCGAATTCAATCTCGTCATTCCGCCGACCCGGCGGCGCTCTTCACCGCCTCGTCGTTACGGCTTATCCGCAAGGAGATAGCGTGGTGCTCCATTTCCCGCGAACAAGAGGTGGGTATGTGTTGGTCCTCTGCCTCGCCGCCATCAGTGTGAGTGCGTCCAGCACGACACTTGCCCAGGACTCGCTGAGTCAGGCCAGCATCCAGGCGCAGCAGACCCAGGCCGAGCTCCAGCAGCGCATCGACGACGCCGACGACGCCACCCGCGAGGCGCTGCAGCGCTTGCGCCAGGCCGATCAGCAGGCCGATCGACTGGAGAGCTACAACGCCGAACTGGCGCCGATCGTCGATAATCAGGCCAAGCGTATCGATGCCGAAAAGCAGGCGCTCGCGCAGATCTCCGTGACCCGCGAGGCGCTGCCGGGCGAGATGCGCCAGATGGTCGGGCAACTGCGGGCGATGATCGAGGCGGACATGCCGTTCCTGCGTGACGAGCGACTGGCCCGCGTCGATGACCTGGAGCAGATGCTGTCCCGCGATGACGCCTCCCAGGCCGACAAGCTGCAGCGTATCTTTTCCGCCTGGCGTGCCGAGCTGGCCTACGGGCGGGAGATGGATCAATGGAGCGGACCGCTCGAGGGCGCGCAATCCGAGGCCGCCGGCCAGGCCAGCCAGATGGCGAGGGAGGTCGATTATTTGCGCGTTGGCCGCACCGGCTGGTACTACGTCACCCCGGATGACCGCGCCGGCGGAGTCTGGAGCGTTGCCAACGGTAACTGGGAAGCGCTGAACGGCGATCAGATCAATGAGGTCCGCCGCGGCATCCGAATCGCTCAGGATCAGAGCGCGCCTGCACTGCTCCGACTGCCGGCCTCGCTGGTGGTCGGCGCGGGGCGATCAGCAACGGAGGGCCAGTCATGAGGCGTCATTCATGGTGGTTGGTGCTGCCCCTCGCGGCGATCACGCTGCTGCCCGGTACCGTCAGCGCCCAGTCTGGCGCCGCGGCAGGCGATGCGACGAGTGATACCGCGTCCTCGATGCAGCAGGTGCTCGACAGGTTCCGCTCCGACAGCCAAGCCGCCGAACAGCGTGATAGCCAGCGGCTGGAGACCCTGCTGGACGATCGCCAGGCGTTACAGCAAGCGGTCACCGATGCCGAGCAACGCCTGCAGCAAGCGCAGGCCCGGCGGGATGAGCTGGAGGCGCGTCAATCGGACCAGCAGCAGCAACTGGCCGACCTGGGTCAGCAGCGCGCCCAGGACGCCGGGGATATCGGCGATATCTCCGGTATCGTCAAGCAGCAGGCCAGCGAGCTTCGGGATGCCCTCGCCGAGAGCTGGCTGACCGTCGGTGGCGATGCGACGCTGCCGCCGCGTCTCGACGATCGCGGCCTCGTCGATCTGCAGACTCTCGAACGCGTACGTCGGGATCTGGCGGGGCTGGTCGCGGAGAGCGGGCGCGGGGTGCGGTTCCAGGCGCCCGTCGCGGGTCAGGATGGCGACGTGAGCCAGCGGGAAGTGGTGCGGCTGGGCGATACCGTCGCCTTCAGCGATGGCGATCTGCTGCAGCGCGTGGGCGACGATGGCCGCCTCTCCGTGTTCGCGGCGACGCCGGGCGACGCTCGTCAGGCGTTGAAGGCGTTCCAGCAGGGCGACGGCAACCAGATCGTGATCGACCCCACCGACGGTGACGTGCTCGAGGCGCTGTCTCAGCAGCCAACGCTATGGCAGCGCTTTCAGCAGGGTGGCTACGTCGGCTACGTGATCGTGGCGCTGGGGCTCGTCGGGCTACTGGTGGCGCTGGTCCAGTACGCCTATCTGCTTCGGGTCAGTGCGAGAATGCGTCGCCAGATGCAGTCTCCGGACACCTTGCGTGACGACAATCCGTTGGGACGGGTCCTCGCGCGTTTCGCCGCGCTGGGTCGCGATCATGCGCCGGAAGCGCTGGAAGCTCGTCTCGATGAAGCCATGCTGGCGGAACAGCCCCGTCTGGAGCGGGGGCAGCCGATCGTCAAGCTGATCGCCGCGGTGGCGCCGCTGCTGGGACTGCTGGGTACGGTTACCGGGATGATCGTGACTTTCCAGTCGATCACGGTGTTCGGTACCGGCGACCCCCAACTGATGGCGGGTGGCATCAGCCAGGCACTGGTGACGACGGTGCTGGGCCTGATCACGGCGGTGCCGTTGCTGTTCGTCAATACGGCATTGAGCAGCCGGAGCCGGCGTCTGATCGGCTTGCTGGAAGGTCGCGCCAGCGCCGTGCTCGCCGAGCATCTCGAAGCCGAAACCGCTGCCGTTGCCCACGCCGAGGAGCGTCGTCATGGTGCTCACGCTTGAGCCGATCCGCTGGCTGATCGGCGCCGGCGGTGAGGTGCTGGTGGTGATCATGCTGGTAGCCATGGCGCTGTTCGCGATGTCGCTGGAACGGCTGTTCTACTGGCAGTTCACCCACCGCCGGGCCCGGCGGGTGTTGATCGACGCCTGGATTCGGCGTCGCGATCACTCGAGCTGGAGTGCGCTGACACTGCGCGAGGTGTGGACGCGCGAATTAATCGCCCGGCTGCGTCTGCCGCTGCCGTGGCTCAAGCTGCTCATTGCGGTCTGCCCCTTGCTCGGATTGCTGGGGACGGTGACCGGGATGATCCAGGTCTTCGACAGTCTGGCACTCACCGAGAGCAATCAGGCGCGGGCGATGGCCGATGGCGTTGCCCAGGCCACGTTGCCGACGCTGTGCGGAATGGCGGTCGCCGTGGTCGGCCTGCTGTTCGTCACCCGGCTGGAACAGATCATTCGACGCGAGGACCAGCGGCTGCACGACCGCATGGCCCGCGCCGTGGAGGACTCTCATGCGTAGGCGCCGCTTGCGGGAAGCGACTGATGACTCGACCGGCATCGACCTGACGCCGATGCTGGATGTCGTCTTCATCATGCTGATCTTCTTCATCGTCACCACCAGCTTCATCAAGGAGAGTGGCGTCGAGATCCAGCGCCCCGAGTCCAGCGAGGCGACGGCTAGGCAGGACACCCAGGTGCTGGTCGCGATCACCGGTGAAGGCGCGGTGTGGGTCGATGGCGAAGCCGTGGATGCCCATCGCGTCGGCGCACGCGTGGCGCAGCTGGTCTCCGGTGACGGCAGCGTCGTGGTCCAGGCCGATAAGAACTCGACCACCGGCCTGCTGATCCAGGTGATGGATCGGATTCACCAGGCCGGGGTCGACAACGTTGCCGTGGCTGCCAACCGGGGCGCCGGCTGATGCGTAGATTGGCCGGTCTGGCGGGTGGCGCGCTGCTGGCGCTGCTGCTGTTCTACCTACTGGCGCTGCTGGTGGCACCGCCGGCGCCGGATCGCACCCAGATCGTCACGCCCACGGCGATCTCCATGGTCGACGCGCCGCAGCCGGACCCGTCGCAGCCGACGCCGACATCCCCCGCGTTGCCGCCGCCCAGCGCGCCACCGCCGCCGCCCGCGGCAGCACCGCCACCGGCAGCCGAAGCGCCCAGCCCGGTGGAGATTCCCGAGCCGCAGACACCGCCGATGCAGACGCCGGACGTCACCCTGGACGAGACACTGCCCGAGCTGAGCGAAGCCCGGCCCGAACCGGAACCTCGCCCCGAGCCGGAGCCCCGGCCGACGCAGGAAACAGTGGCTGAAGCCACGCCGCAGCCGGAAGCCTCGCCCGAGCCGGCGGATGCGCCAGCGCAGCCCAATCCGGCACCCCAGCAGCCGCCCCGGGGTACGCAGGCATCGCCACGTGACGTCGGTCAGCTGCAGCCGACCAGTCGAGTCAATCCGACTTACCCGATGCGGGCGCGTCGTCGCGGCATGGAAGGCTACGTCGAGGTCAGCTTCATCATTCAACCGGATGGGCGTGTCGACACCGGCAGCTTGCGGGTGATCGATGCCGACCCCGCCAATGTCTTCGATCGTGCGGTGGAAGAGGCGGTATCGCAGTGGCGGTTCCCGCCGGCCGACGACGTGCGGCGCGCCACCCAGCGTATCCAGTTCCAGTTGGAGGGCTGATGATGAGTTCGACGAGGGTTCGCCGTCTGGGCAGGCGCTGCCTGGCGCTGGTGGCAGCGGGCCTGGTCGGCTTCGGCAGCGCTTCGCCGGCGCAGGCGGAGGGGCCGGCGCTGCGCCCGGACATGATTCGAACGCTGCAATCGATGCAGTCGCAGCTCGAGGCCGGCGACGATGCGACGGTGGCCTCGCGGGCCGCGGCATCCGCCTCGCGTCTCCAAGGTGGCAACGCCGCCGACCGCTGGGCACGGGCGCTGTTCCTGCAACTGGCTGCCACGGCCAATGCCAGTCGCCACGAGGATGCCACGGCGGCGGATCAGTTTGCCGAGGCGCAGCGTATCGACGGTGTCCCCGCCGCTCGCCGGCTCGCCTGGTTGCAGCAGGAAGCACGTCTCCGGCTCCGCGCCGGCCAGACGCGGGAGGGCGCCGACCTGCTGACCGCCTGGATCGAGCGCAGCGGCGGCGACGATGCGTCGCGCTGGCTGCTGGTCCAGGCGCGGGCGTCGCTCGACGACTGGACAGCGGCCAGCCAGTCGCTCGATCGCCTGCGGGAATCCGGCAGCGAAGGCTGGAGCTCGTCGCAGCGTCAGTTGGCGAGCACGGTCTATCAACAGAGTGGGCGTTTCGACGACGCCCTGGCGCTGCTGGGCAGTGACCAAGATTCGCCGGACGTTTGGCGCCGCGCCGCGGGCCTGGCCCAGCAAGCCGGCGATAACGGCCGGGCCGCGGCGATCTGGGAGAGCGGCTGGCGCCGTGGCGTGCTGGTCTCGAAAGACGATCTGCGGCAACTGGCCAAATTGCATATCGCCGGCGGTACGCCGGCCCGTGCCGCCGAGCATCTGGCACACTGGATGGACGACGGTCGGCTCGAAGCCAGTGCCGACAACCTCAAGCTCCTGGCGCAGGCGTGGACGGCGGCACGCAGTCACGACGAGGCGCTGGCGGCCTGGCGCGCGCTGGCAGAGCGGACCGGGCGCGGGCAGGATTGGCAACAGCTGGCGGAGGTCGCTTACGGCTGGGGCGAATGGCAGACGACGCTGGATGCGCTCTCCAGCCTGCGCCAGGCGGGTGGCGAGGTGTCGGGACGCGACTGGCTGCTGCAGGGTATCGCGGCTGCCCAGCTCGATCGACGTGACATGGCGCGGGAGGCCTTTCGCCAGGCCAAGGCCGCCGGCGTGACCCAGGCCCAGCAGTGGCTGGACTCACTGGGCTGACGAGCGGCGGTTTTCCACCGCTTTTCGACTCGGCCACCGACGGCTTCTATCGACGACGCCCCGCAAGCCGGAGCTTCGTCGTTGCTGGCACTGCCAATCAGATCGACATCCCCTCAGTCGAGATCGAACTCGCTCCATACCGGTGCGTGATCGGAAGGTCGTTCCATGCCGCGCAGGTCATAATCGATCCCGGACCGCCGAGTCGCACTCGCCAGGGGCTCGGTCACCAGGATGTAGTCGATCCGCAGCCCGCGCTTGGGCTCACGGTCGAAACCCTTGGAGCGGTAGTCGAACCAGCTGAAGAAATCGGTGTTGTCGGGATGGCAGCGCCGGTAGCTGTCCTCCAGCCCCCACGCCTTCAGGCGTGCAAGCCACTCACGCTCTTCCGGCTGGAAACTGGTCTTGCCCTCGCGTAGCCAGCGCTTGCGGTTCTCTTCGCCGATGCCGATGTCGATGTCCGCCGGGGAGATGTTGAAATCCCCCATGATCGCCACCCGCTCGTCGGGTCGATGGCGTTGCTTGAGCAGGGCGTTGAGACCGGCGTAGAACGCCCGCTTGTTGGGATACTTGGTGGGGTGGGCGATATTCTCGCCCTGAGGAAAGTAGCCGTTCCACACCGTGATGGGCTGACCGTCGTTCATGGTCAACGTCACGCCGATCAGCCGACGCTGCGCGTCCTCGCCGTCGTCCGGCAGCCCGTAGTGGACGGCCGCCGGTGCGGACCGGGTCAGCATGGCGACCCCATAATGTCCCTTCTGGCCGTGAAAATGGACGTGATAGCCCATCGCCTCCACGGCTTGCCTGGGAAACTCGCTGTCCTGGACCTTGGTCTCCTGCAGCCCAATCACGTCCGGCGCGTGCGTCGCGATCAGCGCCTCGAGCTGGTGGAGCCGCGCCCGGATGCCGTTGATGTTGAAAGAAACCAGGCGCATCAGTCGGAATCCTTGTCGTCGCTGGCGGGCTTGTGCAGGGGGAGTGGCGGGGCGCTCTGGCGCTGGCGCTTGCGCTCGGCCTGCAGCTTGCGCTGCTGAGTCTTCTTGTCGACGTAGCGGCGCGACGGCGCGACTTCGTCGGGATTGTCATGGCGCCAGCGGCGGTAATCCTTGCGCTTGCCGGTGCGGATCGTCACCTTGTCGGCCAGCGACCGGGTCTTTTTTCTGCGAGTCATGCGCGCGACCTATGAGCTTCTTGACGGGTAATCGAGAGCGATTGAATGGCGGGTAGTTTAACAGCCAGCGCAGCGCCTGCCATCGAATACCCGAACCAGACCTGCACACCCGGTGTGCCAGGGCCGGCAATCTCGATCGACAGGGTCCCGCGACGTTGATCGACTGGGCTCGCGACGTTGATCGACTGGGCTCGCGACGTTGATCGACTGGGCTCGCGACGTTGATCGACTGGGCTCGCGACGTCGATCGACTGGGCTCGCGACGTTGGCGGGCGAGACTGGTACAATACTGTCGGCTCGCGCCGGGTGGTCTCTGCGCGAGATCGTCACTCGTCGCGTCGAGGATTCGCCCTGGAGGCGTGAACACCGCTCCCGCCGCGCCGATCACGGTGCTACCGGCCTCCGGTACGGACAGCGCCGGCTCTCGCGAGTCAAACCGTCAATCGATTTCGGACATTCGTCATAACTATGAGTGAGTCTGACAACACCCAGGCCCCGGCACAGAACCGCAGACCCAAGCGGCGTCGGCGCAAGCCACGTAAATCGCAGTCGCGGAACACTTCGGGCTGGTCGCTGAAGCAGTTTCAGGTCGAGCCCGTTGCCGGACGCTGGCGATTCCACGATTTCGACCTGCCGAACCCGCTGATGCGAGCGATCCAGGCCGAAGGCTTCGAGTACTGCACGCCGATTCAGGCCGAAGCGCTGATGCACACGCTGCTCGGTGGCGACGTCGTCGGCAAGGCGCAGACCGGCACCGGCAAGACCGCCGCATTCCTGATCTCGATGCTGGCCTACTTCCTGGAAGAGGAAGCGCCGGATGGCCAGAAGCCGGGGACCCCGCGTGCGCTGATCGTCGCGCCGACCCGTGAGCTGGCGCTGCAGATCGAGAAGGACGCCAAGGCGCTGTCCCGTTTCACGTCACTGCATGTGGCGAGTGTCGTCGGTGGCATGGACTACCAGAAGCAGCGCGACCAGTTGAGCAAGAATCTGGATATTCTGGTGGCCACCCCGGGGCGCCTGCTCGATTTCCAGCAGAAGCGGGACATCGATCTCTCCCAGGTCGAGGTGCTGGTCCTGGACGAGGCCGATCGCATGCTGTCGATGGGCTTCATTCCGGACGTCAAGCGCATCATCCGCTACACGCCCAAGCGCGAGGAGCGCCAGACCTTCCTGTTCTCGGCGACCTTCACCCCGGATATCCTCAATCTCTCGGAGCAGTGGACGCAGAATCCCGCTCACGTCGAGATCGAAGTGACCCACGACAACGCCGCCAACATCGACCAGCGCGTCTATCTGGTCAGCGACAACGAGAAGCGCAAACTGCTGTTCAACCTGGTCCGTCAGGAAGCGATGGAGCGGGTGATCGTGTTCGGCAACCGTCGCGACCTGGTGCGCGAGCTGGATCAACTGCTGCGCGACCAGGGCATCAACGCTGCCATGCTCTCCGGTGACGTGCCCCAGAACCAGCGCATCAGGACGCTCGAGCGCTTTCGCGAAGGCGAAGTCACCGTGCTGGTGGCCACCGATGTCGCTGGACGCGGAATCCACATCGAGGATGTCAGTCACGTGATCAACTTCACGCTGCCGGAAGATCCCGAGGATTACGTCCACCGTATCGGTCGGACCGGCCGTGCCGGCGCCAAGGGCGTGTCGATCAGCTTCGTCGGCGAGGAAGATGCCTTCTCGCTGCCCGAGATCGAAAACTATATCAACGGCAAGCTCCCCTGCGAGCATCCGCCCGAGTCCATGATGTCGTGAGCCGATGGCGCCGTCGACCGGCGCCGTGGTTCAATCGATGTTATTGGACGACGTGGTCGTCTCGTGGCAATCGCCCACCGCCGGTGGGCGATCTCACTTCCGATAGTCCGCCCCGGAAAGCGCATGCTCGACGAATCCCTCAAGCAGGAAATCCAGGAGGCTTACCGGCGTGTGCTCGAAGGGCTGGAGCTCACGCCGCGTTACGGCCAGCGCCTGATGATCGCGGAGATCGCGCGCACGCTGGCGTCGATCGAGCGGGACGAGCAGGGGCACCGGACCTCCAACGAACACGTCTGCGTGCTGGAGGCGGGCACCGGGACCGGCAAGACGCTCGCCTATCTATTGGCGGCGCTGCCGGTGGCCAAGGCCCGTGGCAAGCGGCTGGTGATCGCCACTGCCACGGTGGCGCTGCAGGAGCAGGTGCTCAATCAGGACCTGCCGATGCTCAAGACGCACAGCGGCCTCGACTTCGAGTACGCGCTGGCCAAGGGGCGCGGCCGCTACCTGTGCGTGGCCAAGCTCGATCAGGCGCTGGAGGGCGCCGAGCCCAACCCGACGCTGTCACTGTTCGAGCAGACCATCGCGACGGATGCGGGCGGGGATTTTCCGCAGTTGATCCAGGAGATGGCCGATACCTACGCTTCCGGCAACTGGGAAGGGGATCGCGACAGCTGGCCGGTCGCCATCGACGACCGGGACTGGCGCCGGCTGACCGTGGATCACCGCCAGTGCACCAACCGCCGCTGCGGGCATTTCGGCGTCTGCGCCTATTTTCGTTCGCGCCGGCATCTCGAACAGGCCGACATCATCGTCGCCAACCATGACCTGGTGCTGGCGGATCTCGCGCTGGGCGGAGGGATGGTGCTGCCGGCGCCCAAGGATTGCATCTACGTCTTCGACGAAGGGCATCATCTGCCGGACAAGGCGCTGGACCATTTCTACCATCGCTTCGGGGTCAATGGCGCGCTGCGCTGGCTGCGCACACTGAAGAAGTCGCTGACCGAACTGAACACTGCGCTGGGCGCGCAGCCCACGCTGGCGCGACTGCTGGCGACTTTCCCCGAGCGAATCGCGGCGCTGGAGCCGCGGCTGGGTGACGTCTATGCCATGGGGCATCGGATCGCGGGTCTGGACGCCGGTGCCGGCGACGAGACGCAGCACTTCCGGTTTCCCAACGGCAAGGCGCCGGCGCCGCTGGCCGATCTCGCCCAGCAACTGGTGATTCCCTTCGCCGAGCTGTCGCGGGATCTCGAGACGATGAGCGATATCCTGCGCGAGAGTCTCGACCCGGATAAATCCACCGGGCTTGCGCGCGAACAGGCGGAGCCCTGGCTGCCGCTGACGGCGCTGCTCCATGGTCGCGCCCTGGAAGCGCACTCGCTGTGGTCCGCCATGGCCAAGCCGGATCCGGCAGGGCAGGCGCCGCAGGCGCGCTGGCTGACGTTCCAGCAATTCGCCGGGGAGCCGGAGCTCACCTTTTCGGCCAGCCCGGTGTCGGCGGCGGAAACACTGGCTCGTTACCTCTGGGGGAGCTGCTATGGCGCGGTGGTGACTTCGGCCACGCTGACGGCGCTCAACCGCTTCGAACGACTTCAGGAGCGGGCGGGGCTGGCCAACCGATACCGCTATCAGCGCCTGCCGAGTCCGTTCGACTACTCGCGGGCGATTCTCAGCGTGCCGTGGGAAGCCGTCGAGCCGGGGGACGCCATGGCCCATGACCGCTCGATCGTCCAGTTCATCGAGGGCTTGAGTGACGATGAGGCGGTGCTGGTACTGTTCTCGTCGCGCAAGCAGTTGCGCAGTGTCGCCGATGCGCTGGAGGAGCCGTGGGCCTCGCGCCTGCTCTCTCAGGATCGATTGCCGAAAAGAGAGCTGCTGGAACGTCATCGCGTTGCCGTCGACGCTGGCAAGGGGAGTCTGATCTTCGGTCTCGCGAGCTTCGCCGAGGGGATCGACCTCCCGGGGCGCTATCTGACCCACGTGGTGATCACCCGGCTGCCTTTCTCGGTGCCGGACGACCCGGTCGGTGCCACGCTGGCCGAGTGGATCGAGAGCCAGGGCGGCAACCCGTTCATGCGGATCTCGGTGCCGGATGCGTCGATCAAGCTGGTCCAGGCGTGCGGGCGGCTGATTCGCAAGGAGAACGACAGCGGCCGCATCTCGCTGCTGGATCGGCGTGTGCTGACGCGTCGCTACGGCAAGGCGCTGCTGGATGCGCTACCACCGTTTCGCCGTCAGATCGACGGGGTGGAAGCGGGCGAGCCGACAAGAAACTGATCGCTGGCCGCGAGGCCTCTGTCGGTGTGAAAATCTGTCGTCGCGAAAACGCCCGATGCTGATTGCAGCATCGGGCGTTTTCGCTCTATCGATCCTGCGGACGATCGATTACCGACAATGGATCAGTCGTCGGACTGCTGGCGGTCGCGCAGCGGCGCCGCGAGCTGCTCCGCCATCTGCGTCAGCGTCCGTTCCGTGGTTGGCCAGTCGATGCAGGCGTCGGTGATCGACACGCCATACTGGAGCTGACTGCGGTCCTCGGGCATCTTCTGGCTGCCCCAGCCGATGTTCGACTCGATCATCAACCCGATGATCGAGCGGTTGCCGTCGAGAATCTGGTGGGTCACGTTCTCCATCACCAACGGCTGCAGCGCCGGATCCTTGTTGGAGTTGGCGTGGGAGCAGTCGACCATCAGGTTGGCCTTCAGGCCCGCCTTGTGCAGTTCCTGCTCGGCGAGGGTGACGCTGACGCTGTCGTAGTTGGGCTTGCCGTTGCCACCGCGCAGCACCACATGTCCGTAGGCGTTGCCCCGGGTGCGAATCACCGCGACCTGGCCGGCCTGGTCGATACCCAGGAAATTGTGCGGGCTCGCCACCGACTGCAGGGCGTTGACGGCGACGTCGAGGCTGCCGTCGGTGCCGTTCTTGAAGCCGACGGGGCCGGATAGACCGGAGGCCATCTCGCGATGAGTCTGGGATTCGGTGGTGCGGGCGCCCACCGCGGACCAGCTGATGCAGTCCTGCAGATATTGCGGCGAGATCGGGTCCAGCGCCTCCGTGGCCAGCGGCAGTCCGATCTCGGCCAGGTCCACCAGCAGCCGGCGAGCGATATGCAGGCCTTCCTCGATCTCGAACGAGTCGTTGAGGTGCGGATCGTTGATCAGGCCTTTCCACCCCACCGTGGTACGGGGCTTCTCGAAGTAGACGCGCATGACGATGTAAAGGCTGTCGCTGACGGTATCGGCCAGTTTGCGTAGGCGCCGGGCATAGTCGCGGGCCGCGTCCGGGTCGTGGATCGAGCAGGGGCCGATGACGACGAGCAGGCGAGGATCTTCACGATCGAGAATGCGCTGGATGGTCTGGCGACCTTCGATGACGGTGCGTTCGGCGGATTCCGAAAGTGGGATGTTCTGCTTCAACGCTTCCGGAGTAATCAGGAGATCCTGGGAGAGAACGTTGAGATTGTTGACCTGCTGTTCCGACATGCTGGGACCCGTTGGCTCTGGTAGTGACTGCGCGTGAAGCGCGTACTATGGAGGTTCAAGGGTGCAAAAATCAACTTTGCGCACCCGGCTGCCGCCGTCTCCCGGGAATCGGGCGGAAAACGGGTGGCTTGATGGAAGGGGCCAAAACGGCAACACTGGGCCGGCTTCGCGTGCTAATCCTTCGTTTCTGTTATAAGTTGCACGCCTGTCACTGAATCGCGAGCCCCAGGGGCTCCAGGTTGGATCATGAGCGTATTGTCTCCCAGTCACCATAGTCGTCATCGTTGTTCTGCTCTGCCGCGTCCCGTCCCCAGCCGTTCGGGGAGGCGCTGAATGGGTGTTCGAGAGACCGATCAGCAACTCGTCGAGCGCGCGCAGAAGGGAGATACTCGGGCCTTCGATCTTTTGGTCAAGAAATACCAGCACAAGATTCTCGGGCTGATAAGCCGCTACGTCCAGGACCACTCCGAGGTGCAGGATGTGGCGCAGGAAGCTTTCATCAAGGCGTATCGCGCGTTGGGCAGTTTTCGCGCCGAGAGCGCCTTCTATACCTGGATGTATCGAATCGCCATCAATACGGCGAAGAACTATCTGGTCTCCCGGGGGCGGCGGCCGCCGGGCAGCGATCTGGACATCAGTGATGCCGAGATCGTCGACCAGAGCGGGCGGCTGTCGGATATCGAGTCACCGGAAGCCGCCATCGCCCGCGACCAGCTCGAATCAGCCGTGTTCGCGGCCATCGAGCAGTTGCCCGACGACCTGCGCACCGCGATCACGTTGCGCGAGTTCGATGGCCTCTCCTATGAAGATATCGCCACGATCATGGAGTGTCCCGTGGGCACCGTCCGCTCGAGAATCTTCCGGGCGCGGGAGGCGGTCGACAAGCATATCGAACCCTTGCTGGAACATGGCGCCAAGAACGCTGTCAATGGGTCCTGATTCCCGTTGGCGCAAGCGTGCGAACCGGTCCGGTCGGCGATGGGATGGCGAAAGATGAATCGAAAATGAACTGTTGCCGGTTTCTGTCGTCATAGGGGTGCAGGCGATAGCCAAGGTGTCGTCGACCGGTGACACGGCAGGCGATCAACACCGGTGGCGAAAGAGCGAGACTGGCGCATTACGGCCCGAGCCGGCTGCAATGACAGGTCTTCAGGCGCTGCCCTGGGTGTCGCCGTCATTCAACACGTGGCAAGCCGCAAGGCGAGTGTGAGGGTGTGACTATGAAGCAGGTACACGAATCGTTCTCCGCATTGATGGACGACGAAGCCGACGAGTTCGATCTGAGACGAGTACTCAAGACATTGGGCACCTCGTCGCAGGAGTCCGATACCTGGCGTCGCTACCATCTGGCGCGCAGCATGATGCGCCGTGAGCGAGATGCGATCGTCGATATCGATATCTCCGGCGACGTGATGGCGGCGCTGGCGGACGAGCCGGTGCCGGTCCAGGAGCCTGCCGTTCAGACCGGCAAACGTCACAGTTTCTCGATGATGGGCGGCGCCGCCGTGGCGGCGGCGGTATCGCTGATGGTGATCACCGGCGTTCAGGTGTTCAACGGCCGGTTCGCGGGCGACACCCCCACGGCTTCCGATGTCGCGGCGAGCGGCGGGAACGCCTCGCGGGGCGGCGACTTGGAAGCGTCGCTGGCAGTCGACGCCGCGTCCGGTGGTCAGGGCGGTGCGATGCAGGCTTCCATGCAGGCGCCGGTATCCAGTGGCTTGCCCTACTCGCTGGGTGGCAGTGGACTGGGAAGCGGTAACGGTGTGATGACCGTCGGCGAGCAGGTCATGCAGCCGATGTTCCTGTCGCCCAATGCCCGTCAGTCGCCCAATGTCGATCTCGAGCAGGCGCAGACGCTGCAATCCTATCTCGAGCGCCATTCGGTCGGTGCCGCCTACAGCACGGGTGACAACTGGATGCCGCTACTTCGCACGCCTGGCTCGCTGTCCGCGCAAGGGGGCGGAGCTGGAGCCACGGAAGTGCGTTGATGGTTAGGTGCTACCTAGGGGCCGCGGCGATCTGTCTGGGCACGCTGCCGGGCGTTGCGCTGGCGCAGGGTGAAGCTCCATCAGCCGCGGAGAGTTTCGATTGTCGCCAGCTGGCCTCGGAAAGCGACGATCCCGCGCCGAAGGCACTGTTCCAGCGGAGTCTCTGGGCGAGTCACTGCTACAACTTCCAGGCGCGAGCGGTGCGCATCGGCTACGACGGCGTACGCACACTGAGTCTGATCCATCGGGTGGAGGACGGCGTCGAGACCGAGATCGCCAGATTTCTCGACGGTCCGCCCGTCGCGGTCAGGAAGCAGGGCAGCGTCGGCCAGGGTTCGAGCCAGACCGCGCTGGATTTCACTGCGGGGGTCGCACCCGGCGCCTTGACCGCGCAAGTCGCGGCGCACTACCAACTCCAGCCGATGGAGCTGGAGCGTATTGCGGGTCGTTCGGCCTGGCGTCTCGATATCGAGCCGCAGGACGCCTTTCGCTACGGCTTCCGACTGTGGCTTGACAGCGAGACATCGCTGCCGCTGAAGCGCGAGATGATTGGCGTCGACGGCCAGATTCTCGAGACCTTCCAGATCACCGAGCTGCAGACCCCCTCGCTCTACCCCCACACGCTGCGCCTCGGCCCTGGCCAATCGCCTGGCGATTCGCCCTGGCAGGCGCAATGGTTGCCGGACGGTTTCACGCCACAGCCGATCCCCCCCGACAGTCCACGCCAGAACGCGCGAGCAGATCACCGGATGTACAGCGATGGCTTGACCAGCATCAGTCTGTTCGTCGAACCCCTTGCGGGGGACCGGCGCCCGCTACTGGCGGGCATCCATCGTCTGGGCATTTCCTACGCCGCGGTTCGCCACGTTATCCATCAGGGCAGACCAATGCAGATACTGGTGCTGGGCGAGGCGCCCGCGGAAGTGCTCGCGCGTATCGCTTCGAGCGTGACGTGGGGGGAGGGTGACGACCGCGGCGAGAGTGTGCCAGGCGCTGCATCGGGAGCGCATGAAAACGGTAGCGTCGAACTCCCCGCTTCCGGCTCGTGAGCCGGCGACCGCCACGGTCGATACCGGGACGGTGGCGGCTGTCGCCGCAAAGAAACTTTACATCCCGTTGAACTCTTGCCGCCTTTTATTATCAATGAGAGTGTCGCCGTTTCCTGACTCCAGGTGTGGCGTGGATTCGATGCGCGAGGTTCTTGCATGACGTTTACCCCTTGGGTATCGGTCTGTTCAACGTGTGACTCTCCGAGTCTTTTTCCAGTGTTTAGGAGTGTTTAATGGAACGCATGACAAGATGGTTCGCTCCGTGGCTATTGATGGTCGTCACTCTGTGCGCTTTTCAGGCCGCTCAGGCGCGCGAGCTGCCGGATTTCACCGAATTGGTCAAGCAGGCTGCTCCCGGCGTGGTCAACATCTCCACGACCAGCAGCGTCAGCGCGCCTGCCGGGCCCTATGGCCAGCAGGATGTTCCCGAGATTTTCCGCCGTTTCTTCGGCGACCAGATGCCGCCGATGCCCGGGATGCCTCAGGGCGAGGAGGAGCGCAAGTCGTTGGGCTCCGGGTTCGTCATTCGCAAGGATGGCTACATCCTGACCAATGCCCATGTGGTCAAGGATGCCGACGAGATCACGGTACGGCTCAACGATCGCCGCGAGCTGCCGGCCAAGCTGGTAGGCTCGGATCCGCGCACCGATGTGGCGCTCCTGAAAGTCGATGCCAATGACCTGCCGACGCTCAAGATCGGCAACTCGGATGATCTCGAAGCCGGCGAGTGGGTGGCCGCCATCGGTTCGCCATTCGGCTTCGACCACTCGGTAACGGCCGGTATCGTCAGCGCCATCAACAGGACGCTGCCGAGCGAGACCTATGTGCCGTTCATCCAGACCGACGTCGCCATCAACCCGGGTAACTCCGGCGGCCCGCTGTTCAATCTCGACGGCGAAGTGGTGGGTATCAATTCGCAGATCTACACCCGGAGCGGCGGCTTCATGGGGCTCTCTTTCGCGGTCCCGATCAGCGTCGCCATGAACGTGGCCGATCAGTTGCGTACCGAAGGTCACGTCAGCCGGGGCTGGCTGGGTGTCGTGATTCAGCCCGTCTCCAAGGATCTCGCGGAGTCGTTCGGCCTCGATGGTACCAGCGGTGCGCTGGTGTCAGATGTCACCGACGACAGTCCGGCGCAGAAGGCGGGTCTCAAGGCGGGTGACGTCATCCTCAGTGCCGATGGCGCCGATATCGACGACTCCACGACCCTGCCGCGTCTGATTGGCCAGGTGGCCCCGGGTGACGAAGTGAAGCTCCAGATCATGCGCGATGGTGACAAGCGCGAAGTGGACGTCACCGTCGGCGATTGGCCGGAAGAGATGAATGCCGATGGGGCGCCGTCCTCGCAGTCTTCCGACGATCAGACCAAGCTCGGAATCGCGATCAGCGATCTCAGCGATCAGGAAAAGCAGCAGCTGGATATCGACAAGGGAGCGCTCGTTCGCCGTGTCGATCCGCGGGGCGCGGCTGCAGCAGCCGGGATCCAGCCGGGCGACGTGATCGTCGGCTTCGACCAGAAGCCGGTCGAGAGTGCCGATCAACTGATCGATGCGGTCAAGAAGGCGGACGATAATCGTGCCATTCCGGTACGTATCGTGCGCGATGGCAATTCGCTGTTCGTGGCGCTGCGGCTGAAGGCCAAAGGCTGACCGGCATCGGTCGGCAGCCCATGGCTGTCCGCTACACGGCCCCGCTTCGGCGGGGCCGTGTGCTTTGGGCTTGTTGCTGTCCTTGCCTCGGTCATGTCGGTACAATGCGCCACATTCGTCATCGACCGCACGCTGGAAGAGAACGACACCATCGGCGTTTTCTCGGCAACAGTGCCACCGTGTGGACTGCGCGCGTACAAATTACCGGTAAGGCTTAAATGGCAGACGCTGCAAGCAACGAGCAACTGAAGTTCATCCGCAACTTCTCGATCATCGCCCACATCGATCACGGCAAGTCCACGCTCGCCGACCGCATCATCCAGTTCTGCGGCGGGTTGACGGAGCGTGAGTTGAAGGAGCAGGTGCTCGACTCGATGGATCTCGAGCGCGAGCGCGGCATTACCATCAAGGCGCAGTCGGTCACGCTCGACTATCACGCCCAGGACGGTAATACCTACCAGCTCAACTTCATCGACACGCCGGGCCATGTCGACTTTTCCTACGAGGTGTCGCGTTCGCTCTACGCCTGTGAAGGGGCGCTGCTGGTGGTCGATGCCGCCCAGGGCGTCGAGGCCCAATCGGTCGCCAACTGCTACACCGCCATCGAGCAGAATCTCGAAGTGCTCCCGGTGCTCAACAAGATGGACCTGCCCCAGGCCGACCCGGATAAAGTCGCCCACGAGATCGAGGAGATCATCGGCCTCGAGGCGCATGACGCCGTGCGCGTCTCGGCCAAGAGCGGCCTCAACATCGATCTGTTGCTCGAGCGCCTGGTTCGGGACATTCCGCCACCCAAGGGGGATCGCGAGGGGCATCTGCAGGCACTGATCATCGACTCCTGGTTCGACAACTATCAGGGCGTCGTGTCGCTGGTGCGTCTGTTCGACGGCACGCTGAAGAAGGGCGACAAGATCCAGATGAAGTCGACCGGCCGGGACTGGGAGGTGACCGATATCGGTTACTTCACCCCCAAGCAGAACTCCACCGGCATTCTGCGGGCAGGAGAGGTGGGGTTCGTCATCGCCGGGATCAAGGACATCCAGGGCGCCCCGGTCGGCGATACCATTACCCACACCAAGACCAAGGACGTGCCACGCCTGCCCGGTTTCCAGAAAGTGAAGCCGCAGGTCTACGCCGGCATGTTCCCTGTCAGCTCCGACGACTACGAGGACTTTCGTGACGCGCTCGAGAAGCTGGCCCTCAACGATGCCTCTCTCGACTACGTCCCGGAGAACTCCGATGCGCTCGGGTTCGGGTTCCGCGTCGGCTTCCTGGGCACGCTGCACATGGAGATCGTCCAGGAGCGCCTGGAGCGCGAATACGACATCGACCTGCTGACCACGGCGCCCACGGTCAATTACGAAATCCTGATGGACAACGGCGACCTGGTGACTATCTCCAACCCGTCGAAACTGCCGGACATGGCCAACGTGTCGGAGATGCGTGAGCCGATCGTGCGCGCCACCATTCTGGTCCCGCAGGAGTACGTGGGCAACGTCATCTCGGAATGCGTCAACCGCCGTGGGGTCCAGCTCGACATGCAGGTGCTCGGCAGCCAGATGCAGCTCGTCTACGAACTGCCGATGGCTGAGGTCGTCATGGACTTCTTCGATCGACTCAAGTCGATCTCCAAGGGCTACGCCTCGCTCGATTACAGCTTCGAGCGATTCGACGCGGCCAAACTGGTGCGCCTGGATATTCTCATCAATGGGGAGCGCGTCGATGCGCTGGCGGTGATCATCCACCGCGATCACGCCCATTCTCGCGGCCGCATTCTGGTCGACAAGATGAAGGAGCTGATTCCCCGCCAGATGTTCGACGTGGCGGTTCAGGCGACGATCGGCGGCAGCGTCGTCGCGCGATCCACGGTCAAGGCGCTGCGCAAGAACGTGACCGCCAAATGCTATGGCGGTGATACCACGCGCAAGAAGAAACTGCTGGAGAAGCAGAAAGCCGGCAAGAAACGCATGAAGCAGGTGGGTCGGGTCGAAATCCCCCAGGATGCGTTCCTCGCCGTTCTCAAAGTGAACGAGTAGGAAAAACATTTCATGGATTTTTCGTTGTTACTGGTGTTGGCTGTCGCCATCACGGGGCTCGTCTGGCTGTTGGACAGCCTGTTTTGGCGTCGTTCCCGTCGCCAGCGCCAACAGGCGGCCGCCGAAGCGCAGGGTAATGAGAAGTCGGCAGGCTACAAGGACCCCTGGCCGGTCGACTACGCCCGCTCCTTCTTCCCGGTGCTGCTGATCGTCCTGGTAGTGCGTAGCTTCGTCATCGAGCCCTTCCAGATTCCTTCCGGTTCCATGCGCCCGACCCTGGAAATCGGTGATTTCATCCTGGTCAACAAGTTCGCCTACGGTCTGCGCCTGCCGGTCGTCAATACCGAAATCGCGGATGTCGGAGAGCCCCAGCGCGGTGATGTCATGGTGTTCCGGTTCCCCGAGGATCCCTCGGTCAACTTCATCAAGCGGGTCATCGGCCTGCCCGGCGATCGTATCCGTTACGAGAACAAGCAGCTCTACATCAACGGCAAGCCGGTGCCCAAGTCGTTGACCGACTCCGATCCCGCCGAGGCGCCTGGGGAGGAGCTGTTCGAAGAGCATCTCGGCGATGTCGACCACCGTATCTTCAACAACCCGCAGAGCCCCGGCCCGCAGATGCGGGAGGTCGTGGTGCCCGACCATGAATATTTCATGATGGGCGACAACCGCGATCACTCCAATGACAGCCGCTACTGGGGTTTCGTGCCGGAGAAGAATATCGTCGGCAAGGCGTTTGCGGTCTGGATGCACTGGGATGGCGGATTGCCTAGCTTCAGTACGGTACGCCAGATAAACTGATTCTTATATAACTTGCCATCGATCTCGGGCCGGGCCGCTTGAAGCCCGGCTTTGGGCTTGCTGGTCGGCGGCAGGATCCGCACGGCGGGCGACGGGGCGTTCCCGCGCCCGCCTTGCTGCGGATACAGCGGCTCTTCGTTTCAAAGACAACGACTCAATGGGAATGACGTGAGTGATCCTCTGCAAGGCTTCAGTCGTCGTATCGGCCACGATTTCCGTGATCCGACGCTGCTGGAACTGGCGCTGACGCATCGTAGCGTGGGTGGCGCCAACAATGAGCGTCTCGAGTTTCTGGGCGACTCGATCGTCAATTTCGTGATCGGCGAGGCGCTGTTCAAGCGCTTTCCGGCGGCGCGTGAAGGTCAACTGTCCCGCCTGCGAGCCGGGCTGGTCAAAGGCCAGACCCTCGCCGTGGTGGCGCGTGAGTTCGAGCTGGGGGAGTGCCTGCGGCTGGGATCGGGAGAGATGAAGAGCGGCGGCCATCGGCGTGACTCCATCCTGGCCGACGCGCTGGAAGGGGTGATCGGTGCGATCTATCTCGATGCCGGCATGGACGTGGCCCGTAGCCGGGTGCTGGCCTGGTTCGGGACCCGGCTGGAAGCGATCGATCTGCACAACACCCAGAAAGATCCCAAGACCCGGCTTCAGGAGTTCCTGCAGTCTCGCCAACAGGCGCTGCCCCGATACGAGGTGATTTCGGTGGAGGGCGAGGCGCATGCCCAGACGTTCAGCGTCGAATGCCATGTCTCCATGCTCGCCGAGTCGCCGACGCTGGGTGAGGGCTCCAGCCGGCGAATCGCCGAACAGCAGGCCGCCGAGCTTGCGTTGTCCAGACTCGAACCATCAAAGGGCAAGCGCCAATGACACAGAGCTGTGGTTTCGTCGCCATCGTCGGGCGGCCCAACGTGGGTAAATCGACGCTGATGAACCGCATCCTGGGGCAGAAGATCTCCATCACCTCCCGGCGTCCGCAAACCACGCGCCATCAGGTCATGGGCATCAAGACGATAGATGAGGCGCAGTTCATCTACGTCGACACTCCCGGTATCCATCTGCAGACCCGCGACCGCAACAAGGCGATCAACCGGTTCATGAATCAGGCCGCCACCCAGGCCCTGCGCGACGTCGATTGCGTGGTCTTCCTGGTCGATCGTACCCGCTGGACGGACGAGGACCAGGTCGTCCTGGACAAGCTCACCCACGTGGAAGCGCCGGTGATCCTGGCGGTCAACAAGGTCGATTGGCTCGAGGACAAGACGACGTTGCTGCCGTGGCTGGAGTCGCTTTCCGCCAGGCGCGAGTTTGCCGCCATCCTGCCGATCTCGGCCAAGCACGGTACCAACGTGCCGGAACTCGAGGGCGAGGTCGCCAAGCGTCTGCCGGAAGGCGTGCACTACTTTCCGGATGACCAGATCACCGACAAGAGTCAGCGGTTTCTTGCCGCCGAACTGGTTCGCGAAAAGGTCATGCGCCAACTGGGGGACGAATTGCCCTATCAGATGACCGTCGAGATCGAGGAGTTCCGTGATGAGGGCAAGGTCATCCACATCAGCGCGTTGATGCTGGTCGAACGCCAGGGTCAGAAGAAGATTCTGATCGGCGACAAGGGGGAGCGGATCAAGAAGATCGGCATCGAGGCGCGCCAGGAGATGGAGCGGGCTTTCGACAGCAAGGTCATGCTCAACCTGTGGGTCAAGGTCAAGCGCGGCTGGTCGGACGATGACCGGGCGCTCAAGAGCCTTGGCTACAATCTCGACTGACCCGCCGATCTCTCGATCGACGAACTGACTCGAGCAGGGATTTGCGCGCTCCTCTCAAGAGGCCTTGGCAATGACGCCCCAGCCGGCTTATCTGCTGCACAAGCGGCCCTATCGGGAAACCAGCGCCCTGGTGGATGTCATTACCCTGGAGCACGGTCACGTTCGCGCCGTCGCCCAGGGGGTGCAGCGGGCGGGGAGCAAGTCCCGCGCCAAGCTGCAGCCGTTCGCGCCGCTGCATCTGACCTGGGTCGGCGACGGCGATCTCAAGCGTCTGCGGATGATGGAGACCACCCAGAGCGCCGTATTGCTGGCTGGTGAAGGCTTGCTCTGCGGACTCTACGCCAATGAGCTGCTGACGCGGGCGCTGCCGGTCGGGCTGCCGACGAGTGATCTCTTCGCCATCTACGCCTGGACGATCGAACGGCTTACCCGGCCGGCCGAACGTGCCACCAGCCTCAGGCGGCTCGAGATCACGCTGCTCGAGACACTGGACGCCGAACCGGTCTTCCTCGAGACGGACGACAGCCCGCTCGATCCTTCCACGCGTTATACCTATGTCGCCGAAAGTCGCCGTTTCACTCCCATTGGCGTGCAACAGCCCGGTTGGGACGGCCGCAGTCTCAAACTGCTGGCCTGCGGCGACTGGGAGGCGCCCGGGCTGGCTGGCCTCAGCAAGGCGCTGACCCGGGCGGCGCTGGCGCCGCTGATTGGCCATCAGCCATTGCGTTCCCGCGAGCTGATGCAGCGACTCAGTCAGCGCCGTCGTCAGGGGCGTGCCTGACCCCCGGGTATCGCCGGGACGCGGGTAGCGTCCTCGACCTGGGTTGCCCCTATCCTTTCTTTACCGCTTCAAGGAGTTCCAGTTCATGATCGCTACTCGTATTCAACTGGGGGTCAACATCGACCATGTCGCGACGTTACGCCAGGCACGCGGCACCCGCTATCCCGACCCGGTCCAGGCGGCGCTGCTGGCCGAGGAGGCCGGTGCCGACGGGATCACCTTGCATCTGCGCGAGGATCGACGCCATATCCAGGAGCGGGATGTCGAACTGATCTCGGCAGTTCTCAACACGCGCATGAACCTGGAGATGGCCGTCACCGAAGAGATGGTCGCGCTCGCCGAGCGGTTGAAGCCGGCGGATGTCTGCCTGGTGCCGGAGAAGCGGGAAGAGCTGACGACCGAGGGTGGGCTGGATGTGGTGGCCAGTCGTGATACGGTCGCCAGCGCCTGCGAGCGGCTGCGGGCGGCGGGCTGCCAGGTGTCGCTGTTCGTCGATCCCGAGCCTGCGCAGATTCAGGCGTCGTTCGAGGTGGGGGCGCCCGTGGTCGAGTTGCACACCGGTGCCTACGCGGAGGCGACAGGCGATGCGCGTCGTCTCGAGTACGCGCGGCTGACGGCGGCGGCGGAGTTCGCGAGTGAACTGGGTTTGGTGGTGAACGCCGGGCATGGGCTTCACTATCACAATGTCGAAGCCGTCGCGGCGATTCCTGGCATTCACGAGCTCAATATCGGCCACGCGATCATCGCCCGCGCTCTGTTCGTCGGGCTCAAGGAGGCCGTGGGGGAGATGAAGCGACTGATGGTAGCGGGCCAGGAGTCGGGACTGATAGCCCAGATCGAGTCTTTTGACCACGACCACGACCACGACCACGAATAGCGCTGTCAGTTGATGTCGGTCATCGCCTGGTCCTCGGCCCACAGGATCAGGCGATCGCAGGCCGCTATCAATTCACGAAACGCCTCTTCGCATTCGTCGATGGCGCCATGACCACAGCGCCGCTCCAGCTCGTCGCAAGCCGCCGCGAGTTGCGGAACGCCGCAGTAGCGACAGCCGCCTCCGAGCTGGTGGACTCGCTCCCGCAGCAGGGCGACATCACGCCGTTGCCAGGCGGCGTGCAGTTCCTGGCGGTGCCTTGGCAGCTCCGCGATCAGCAGGGTCATCAGTTCGACGACCAGCGCCTCGCGACCGCCGCTGCGCTCACGGGCCTGTGCCTTGTCGACGACCGGCAGGTCGCCGGCATGAGCCAGGGAGCTCGGGGCCGGCAAGCCGACTTCTTCCCCCGTCTGTCCCGGCTCGACGGTAACGGGTGTGATTCTCGCCGTGTCCGATTGCGGCTCAGTGTTCGGCGATTCGGCGAGGGGCAGATATTTCGCCAGTACCTCCCTTAGCAGGCGTTCGTCCAGCGGCTTGGTCAGCACCTCGGCGACCTCGTCGTCCGCTACCACGTCGTGACCATGGGCGTCTCGGCCGGCTGTCATGGCGATGACGGGCGTGCGGGCCCAGTCCGCGCTCAAGCGCCGCAGGCGTTGCGTGGCCTCGAAGCCGCTGGCGTCCGGCAGGTGCAGATCCATCAGCACCAGGTCGATCGAGGTTTCCGAGGCGATGGCGACGGCCTCCGCTGCGGTGCCGGCCACTACCACGTTGGCGCCAATGATCGGCAGCACCGCGTCGAGGTAGTGCTGCGAGATCTCGTCGTCGTCGACGACCAGCACGCGAGGGCGGGATGGCATGGCTTGCTGACGACTTTCCGCGAGCATCTTGGCCAGGGTGCGGCCCAGCATGTAGCGGGAGATCGGCAGTCTGAGCACGACGCTTCCCTTCGGGAGTCGCCAGTCCAGGGCCTGGGTCGGCGCCAGATTGGCGATCACCAGGCAGGGTCGGGAAATGGCGTCGAAGCGTTGTTGCCAGAGATCCCGGGTGGCGGCAGCGAGTGCGCTGTCGTCGATGCCGACGATGAGCAACTGACTCGTCTCATCCGCCGACGACAAGGCGTCCGCCGTGGCGATGGCGCTCGGCAGTGCGTGCCAGCGTCTCAGGGCGTAGTCCAGCAGATGGGCCAGGCGCGCGTGGGGCTGCCAAATACCGATCATGGCGCCGCCGAGATCGAACTCTGCCGGTCGAACGTAGGGCTCGCAGGCCTCGAACCCGAGTCGGGAAACGATCGTCTGGCTCCCGCCCCGGCGCTCACCCAGCGCCAGAGAGCCGTCCAGCTCCCCCGCCAGACGATGGCAGATGGCGAGACCCACGCCATCCTCGGCGTCGGCGGAGCGAGTCTCGCCTCGCGCGATCAGCCGGCGCAGCCGCTCACGGTGGGCGGGGGTGGCGTTGCCGCCATCGCTTACGCTCAGTCGTAGTCTCACGGCGCTGCCTTCCCGGCTCTCGAGCACGATGCGCGTGACGACGTCGCCCTCGCCGCCATACTTGATCGCGTTGTTTACCAGGTTGGTCAGCAGTTGACGCACGGCGACGTCGGCACCGACGAGCCGGGGCGGAACATCGTCATAGACGATGGCGAGCAGGGTAATTCGCCTGGCCTGCGCCAGCGGTGTCTGGAGGCAGAGGACTTCCCACAGCACCTCGGCGATATCGAACACGTTGTTCGTCCGACAGCGGCGGGGATCTCCCAGTACATGGTCGACGGTGTCCAGGAGACCATTGGAGGCCAGGTGAATATGGCGCAGCCATTCGCGCTGCTGCGCATCGAGAGGACTGTTCTCCAGCAGACGACAAAAGCCGAGCAGACCGGAGAGTGGGGCGCGCAGCTCATGACTCATGTAGGTCAGGTCGCTCTCCTCGCGGGCCTTCGGGAGAGGCTCGACATTGTCGGCTAACGTCGCCTGGTCGGATTCCGGGATGCTTCGGGCGTGCCTCGCTGCGCGTGACGAGCGCCGCCAGGCCAGTGCCGCGGGTATCAGTAGCAGCAGCGACAGCATCGGCATCAGGGCGGGGAGGGGGCTTTGCGAATACTTGCTGGCTCTGGAAGGGTCGAGGGTCAGGTCCAGCCAGTAACTGCGTGCCGATGGCAGCGCCAGGAAGTCACCCAGCGGTTGTATCCATCGCTGCATGCCATTCTCGTGCCAGGAGATCGGGGTCGCCGGAAGCGTCGCCAGCGGCGCGGGGGGGGGCGGAGCCGGTGAAGTCTCGCGAGGCGCCGCTGTCATCCCGCAGGGTGGCGTTGACGATCGCCGGATCATCGGTCAGGCGATCCAGCAGTTGGTGGACCCGCGCGATGTCTTCATTCTGCGCGGCTTCGGCCAGCGACGGCGTGAACACACGATTGATGCTTTGCAGGCGCCGAGAGAGCATCTGGTCGTTGGCCCGATGCCAGTCCCACGCGTGCCACCCGGTGATGCCGAGCAGCAGCGCCGACAGCAGCAGCGAGAGAGTGATCAGCCAGCGTGAAGCCATGGGTTTTCCGAAGCCTTTGCGTTCCCAATCGATTCTATCGGCGAATACGGTCAAAACCGTAGCGTCTGCCGTAACCTCAGTCGATCACAGTGTAAAAAATGGCTTCGACATCGTGTCATAGCATTGCCGAAGCCGCGATGACCGGATGGGGAGTGCTGTCATGTCCCCCGCCGGCTTCGATATACTGTGGTCACTCTCTATCATCGGTTTGCGAACCGAAAACGTTCAGGCTCTGGCTCTAGGACATTCACTATGGCATTCCCCACGCTTGCGCAGACCGTCGGCAATACGCCGCTGGTCCGACTCGCGCGTATCTCCGCCGGACGCGACAACACGATTCTGGCCAAGCTGGAAGGCAACAACCCCGCTGGCTCGGTCAAGGATCGCCCGGCGCTGTCCATGCTTCGCGAAGCGGAGGCCCGCGGCGACATCTCTCCGGGTGACACGCTGATCGAGGCGACCTCCGGCAATACCGGCATTGCACTGGCCATGGCGGCGGCGGTGATGGGTTACCAAATGGTCCTGATCATGCCGGACAACGCCTCGAGCGAGCGCAAGCAGGCCATGGCGGCCTACGGTGCCAGGCTGATCGGCGTCAGCAAGGAGGCGGGCATGGAGGGCGCCCGGGACCTGGCAGACGAGATGATCGCCCGGGGAGAAGGCAAGCCGCTCAACCAGTTCGCCAACCCCGACAACCCTCTGGCGCACTACCGCACCACCGGTCCTGAATTGTGGGAGCAGACCGCCGGCCGCATCACGCATTTCGTCAGTGCCATGGGCACCACCGGTACCATCATGGGCACCTCGCGTTATCTGAAGGAGCGCAATCCCTCGATCCAGATCGTCGGCCTGCAGCCGGCCGATGGCGCCAGCATTGCCGGCATTCGACGCTGGCCGGAAGCCTACCTCCCCGACATCTTCGAACCTCAGCGGGTCGACAGCGTACTCGATATCGGCCAGCAGGAGGCCGAGGAACATATGCGCCGGCTGGCGCGGGAAGAGGGCATTCTTGCTGGTGTCTCCTCCGGCGGTGCCCTGGCGGGCGCATTGCGGGTCGCCGAGCGAGTCGACAACGCCGTCATCGTGTTCATCGTGTGTGACCGCGGCGACCGTTATCTGTCCACCGGCCTCTACGCGCCGGAAGCCTGACCATGGCGATGCTGGGAAAGAGGCGAACGCCGGCCGTGCGCCGGGAACGTCAGGTATCGCCACCCGCTCCCGCGGTGGCTGCGGAAGCGGGCACGCTGGTGATCGAGCGGCTGGCCCACGACGGGCGTGGCGTCGCACGCGACGGGGAAGGCAAGACGGTATTCGTCGATGCCGCGCTGCCGGGAGAGCGGGTCGAGGTGGCGATACACCGTCAGCGCAAGCGCTATGACGAGGCGCATGTCCGCGAGCGACTCAGCGATGCCGCGACGCGCGTCGAACCGCCCTGCATCCATGCGACACGCTGCGGCGGGTGCGATCTCCAGCACTTGAGCGTTGCCGGGCAGCGCGAGCACAAGCGCGAGGTGCTGATCGATCTGCTCGGACGCCAGGGAATCGATGCCCCGGAAGACGTGGCGATATTGCAGGGCGACGATGCCGGCTACCGGCGCCGGGCCAGGCTCGGGGTCAAATGCGACGCCCAGGGCCGAGTCCATCTCGGCTTTCGCGCGCGGGGCAGCGAGCAACTGGTCGACATCGACAGCTGCCACGTGCTGGCGCCTGCCCTGACGAGACTGCTGCCGCGACTGCGGGCCCAGCTCGAGACGCTCGAGGCGCCGCGTCACGTCGGCCATCTCGAGCTGCTGCTGACCGATGCCGAGGTCGTCACCGTGGTCGTCCGTCAACTGCGCCATGTGCCGGAGGACGAACAGCGCTGGCGTGCGTTCGCGGAGCGCGAGGCGTTGGCCTGTGCCGTTCGCCGCGGGCGGAAGGCGACCGAGCTGGTCTGGCTGAGCGACCAGCCGCGACTGGTCACGACCGTGTCCGGGTCTCGCCGGCCGATATCGCTGGCGCTGGCGCCGGGGGACTTCCTGCAGGTCAATGCCCACATCAACCAGTGGCTGATCGACACCCTTCGGGACTGGCTGGCGTCGGCGCACGACGACTCTCTGCTCGACCTGTTCGCCGGCATCGGCAACTTCTCGCTGGCCCTGGCCGAGGACGCTGTCAGGATCACCGCTGTCGAAGGTAGTAATGCGATGGTCGAACGCCTGCGGGACAATGCCAGACTGAACGGTCTCGATGTCGATGCCTTGCAGGCCGATCTCAGTGATCCCGGCGAGACGGTGGATACCTTGATCGCCGAGCACGACACGGTGCTGCTGGATCCACCACGCGAGGGTGCCAGCGCGATCTGCCGACGATTGGCGGAGAGCGGCGTGACGCGGGTTGCTTACGTCTCCTGCGACCCAGCGTCGCTGGCGCGGGACGCGGCTCTCTTGCTGGCCGGCGGTTTCGTGCTGTCGCGCCTGGCGATGGCCGATATGTTCCCCCACACGGCACATCTGGAATCACTCGCGTTGTTCGAACGGCCAGCCCGTTGCGGGCGGCCAAGGCGTCGAGACGAAGATCACGACACTCCAGCTTCGGGAGGCAGGCACTAGCATGGTGAAGGTGCGAGAGAGCGAACCGCTGGTCGATGATGGCAGTGTCGATCTGGATCTGTGGGTGAAGCGGCTGCAGCAAGAGGTCGAACTGCGAGATCCCGGGCGTATCCTTCAGGCCTGCCAACTGGCTCTGCGGGCCAGCGAGCGGGACGTCCAGGGTAACGAGGCGCTGGCCGATCAGACGCTGTTGACCGGCCTGGAAATGGCCGACATCCTCAGCCAGCTCAAGCTGGACCAGCAGACGCTGGAGGCCGCGATTCTCTATCGCGGCGTCCGCCGTGGTCTGCTGAGCCTGGAGAGCGTTGCCAAGCAGATGGGGGAGGAGGTCGCCAAGCTGATCGAGGGCGTGCTCAGCATGGCCGCGATCAGTCAGCTGCAGGCCCCCAAGCACGGGCTGTCACAGCACAACCAGCAGGACAACCTGCGCAAGATGCTGGTGACCATGGTCGACGACGTTCGCGTCGCGCTGATCAAGATCGCCGAGCGCACCTGCATGTTGCGGCAGGTCAAGGATGCCTCGCGGGAGAAGCGCCTGCGCGTCGCGCGCGAGGTCTTCGATATCTATGCGCCGCTGGCACATCGGCTCGGCATCGGTCAGGTCAAGTGGGAACTCGAGGACCTGGCCTTTCGCTACCTGCACGAAACCGAATACAAGTCGATCGCCAAGCAGCTGGCGGAGAAGCGCCTCGATCGCGACCGCTATATCCACGAGGTGGTGGAAACCCTCGAGACGCTGCTCGAACGCCAGGGAATCCTGCGCTACCAGGTCGATGGCCGGGCAAAGCACATCTATTCGATCTGGCGCAAGATGCAGCGCAAGCGCATCGACTTTTCCCAGGTCTACGATGTCCGTGCGGTGCGTATCCTGGTGCCCGAGATCGCCGACTGCTACACCACGCTCGGCGTGGTCCATTCACGCTGGCACCACGTCCCCAACGAATTCGACGACTACATCGCCAACCCCAAGAAGAACGGCTATCAGTCGCTGCATACGGCCGTCATCGGCCCCGAGAACAAGGTGCTCGAGATCCAGGTGCGCACCTTCGCCATGCACGAGGAGGCGGAACTCGGCGTCTGCGCGCACTGGCGTTACAAGGGGATGGATACCGACGCCAAGAGCCGGGGGTACGAGGAGAAGATCGCCTGGCTTCGCCAGGTCCTCGAGTGGCAGGAGGAAGTGGGCGACGTGGGCGATTTCCGGGAGGGGCTGGCGAGCGACGTGGCGCCGGACCGGATCTACGTGTTCACTCCGGATGGCCATGTCATCGACATGCCGCAGGTCGCGACGCCGATCGACTTCGCCTATCGCGTGCATACCGAGATCGGTCACCGTTGCCGCGGTGCCAAGGTCGACGGCCGCATCGTACCGCTGACCTATCTGCTCAAGACCGGCCAGCAGGTCGAGATCCTGACCGCGACCAAGAGCGCACCGAGCCGGGACTGGATCAACCCCAATCTCGGCTATGTCCGCACGTCGCGCGCCCGGTCCAAGATCCAGGCCTGGTTCAAGTTGCAGGCGCGGGAGCAGAATCTCGACGAGGGCAAGGCGATCTTCGACCGCGAGTTTCGTCGCCTCGACATCGACGGGGTCGATCTCGAGCGGCTGGCGGGGGCGGTCAACTACACCTCGGTGGAGGACATGTACGCCGCCATCGGCGCCGGCGACCTGCGTATCGGCCAGGTGCTGCATCAGGCCCAGCAGCTGTTCGGCGAGAGCGACGATCAGGAGCAGCTCGATCGCCTGCTGACCAAGCCCCGTCGGCATCAGGGCAAGGAACCCAGTGATGGCATCACCGTGCTGGGCGTCGGCAATCTCAAGACGGCCATGGCCAATTGCTGCCACCCGGTGCCCGGCGACCAGATCATCGGCTACATTACCCAGGGTCGAGGGGTCACCGTCCATCGTCAGGACTGCCCCAACGTACTCCAGCTCCGCAGCGAAGAGCCCAGGCGCATCGTCGATGTCGAGTGGGGGCAGAAAGAGCGCGCCCAGTATCCGGTGGATATCGAGATCGAGGCGTGGGATCGCTCCGGACTGCTGCGCGATGTGACTCACGTGCTCTCCAGCGATCGGGTCAACGTGACCTCCGTCAACACCGTGACTGATAAGCTCGACAACATCGCGCGGATGCGGATCACGCTGGAGATCGAGGGTCTGGAAGCGCTCGAGCGCATCTTCTCGCGTATCCAGCAGCTGCCCAACGTGATCGACGTCAAACGGCTGCGGCAAGGCCACGGCCAGGCATAGGAGCCGGTATGCAGGACAGCAACGCCCCGACACCGCCGAACGATGACCGCCATTCGCTCGATGACCTGCTGACGTTGATGGCGGTATTGAGGGATCCGCGTCACGGTTGTCCCTGGGATCTCAAGCAGGCGTGGGACACCATCGTCCCCCATACGCTGGAAGAGGCCTACGAAGTCGCCGACGCCATCGAGCGTCGAGCGTTCGACGAACTTCCCGGTGAATTGGGCGACCTGCTTTTTCAGGTGGTCTACTACAGCCAGTTCGCCAAAGAAGAAGGGCGGTTCGATTTCGACGATATCGTGCATACCCTGACGGCGAAGATGCTGCGACGTCACCCCCATGTCTTCCCGGACGGCACGCTGAGTTCCCGTCGCCAAGCGGGCGACGGCACGACCCCGCGGGTGACCGAGAGCCGGGTCAAGGCGCGCTGGGAAGCGCTCAAGGCCGAGGAGCGCGAGGCGCGCGTTGCTGCCACCTCGCAACCGCTCTCGGCACTGGACGATATCCCCACGGCGCTGCCCGCGCTGAGCCGCGCCGCCAAACTGAGCAAGCGAGCTGCCGGCGAAGGCTTCGACTGGCCGGACGAGCGTGGCGTCATCGACAAGATCCGGGAGGAGCTGGCGGAGGTCGAGTCGGCGCTGGCCGACGACGACCGGGCGCACGCCCGGGAAGAGGTCGGCGATCTGCTGTTCGCCGTCGTCAATCTGGCCCGGCGCCTCGGGTGCGATCCGGAGCAGCAACTGCGCCGCACCAATGCCAAGTTCGAGCGGCGTTTCCGCCATGTCGAGGGCGCGCTGGCACGGGATGGCACCGCCCCCGGTGATGCCACGCTGGAGGAGATGGAGCGCCACTGGCAGGCGGCGAAACAGGAAGAGGCCACCGCGGGCGTTTCGTCCATGTCGTAAATTTACGACCAATGTCGCTTCCGTACCGGTCGATTCTTTCCCCCAGATCGTTATGCTGACGCATTGAGCGATCTATCTTCGTCGTCGGACCGCCGGCAATCCGCAGGACAGTCGGCGTGCCGGTTCGGCCATTTCCGGGAGGGAAACCATGCGTTCAGAACAGGAAACGTCGCTGCACGAATCGTTGCGGGACAATGTCCGGCTGCTGGGGGATAGCCTGGGCAGGACCATTGCCAAGGATCTGGGCAACGAGTTCGTGGATCGGATCGAACGGATTCGCGCCTTGGCCAAGAAGGGGCGGCAGAGCGCCGAGGAGGCGGACCGTCGCGAGCTGATCGACTACCTCCGGGCGCTGCCCGAGGGCGAATTGCTGCCGGTGACCCGCGCCTTCAACCAGTTTCTCAACTTCTCCAATATCGCCGAGCAGCACTACCGGGCACGCTTTCGACGTGTCGAGGATTACAAGCCCGGGACCCAGCCCGATCTGGGCGAACTGCTGCAGCGCGCGACGTCAGCCGGCCAATCCCCTCGTCAACTGGTGGATGCGATTGCCGGCATGCGCATCGATCTGGTGCTGACCGCCCATCCCACCGAAGTCATTCGACGCACGCTGATCCAGAAATACGACGCCATCGACGACTGCCTGCAGATCATCGAGGACAGTGGCGACCAGCCGGAAGTGCAGCAGCGCGCGCAGGGTCGACTCGAGGAGCTGATCGCCCAGTCCTGGCACACCGACGAGATCCGCCATGAGCGTCCCACTCCCGTCGACGAGGCAAAGTGGGGATTCGCGGTCATCGAGAATTCGCTGTGGGAGGCGGTGCCGACCTTCCATCGCGACCTGGATGCGCTGCTGATGGAGAAGGCCGGCGAGCGATTGCCGCTGGAGGCGTCTCCGATCCGTTTCGCTTCCTGGATGGGGGGCGATCGCGACGGCAATCCCAACGTCACCGCCAGCGTGACCGAGGAGGTGCTGCTGCTGGGGCGCTGGATGGCGGCCGATCTCTATCTTCGCGATCTCGAGCAGCTCAAGGCCGAGCTGTCGATGTGGAAGGCGAACGATGCGCTCCATGCCGAGGTCGGCGACGATCCGGAGCCTTATCGGACGCTGCTGAAGCGACTGTCGACCCGGCTGGAGGCGACCCGGGCGTGGGCGCGAGCGCGACTCGATGGGGACGTCCCCGCCGAAGCGGCGATCATCGAGACGCGGGATCAGCTGTTCGCGCCGCTGCTGGCCTGCCACCGCTCGCTGTGCGATGTGGGCCTGGAGACCATCGCCAACGGCGTGCTGCTAGATACGTTGCGACGGGTGGCGGTATTCGGCGTCAACCTGGCCAAGCTCGACGTGCGCCAGGATGGCGCCCGCCACGCCCAGGTATTCGAGGAGCTGACCCAATATCTCGACCTCGGCAACTATCGGGAGTGGGACGAAGAGCGCCGTCAGGCGTTCCTGCTCGAGGAGCTGACCTCTCCGCGGCCGCTGATCCCGCCGCGCTGGGCGTGCTCCGCCGAAACGCGGGAGGTGCTCGACACCTTCGCGGTCATCGGGCGCGAGCATCGTCAGGCGCTCGGGACCTACATCATCTCGATGGCGCAGCAGCCCTCCGATGTGCTGGCGGTGGCGCTGCTGATGAAGGAAGCCGGCAACGGTGTGCGCCTGCCCATCGCGCCGCTGTTCGAGACCCTGGACGATCTGGACCGGGCCGGTGACGTGATCGAACGTCTGCTGGCACTGCCGGGCTATCGAGAGGTCGCCGGCGATTACCAGGAAGTGATGATCGGCTACTCGGATTCGGCCAAGGATGCCGGTCAACTGGCGGCGGCCTGGGCCCAGTACCGGGCGCAGGAGCGACTGGTCGAGGTGTGTCGCGACGGCGGCGTCGAGTTGACGCTGTTCCATGGCCGCGGCGGCACCGTCGGGCGTGGGGGCGGTCCCGCCCACGCGGCGATTTTGTCGCAGCCGCCGGGGTCGGTGAACGGCAGCCTGCGGGTGACCGAGCAGGGCGAAATGATCCGTTTCAAGTTCGGTCAGCCCGATATCGCGCTGCGCTCGATGGAGATCTATGTCTGCGCGGTGCTGGAGGCGACACTGTTGCCGCCGCCCGCGCCTCGGCCAGTGTGGCGCGAGGAGATGGATCGTCTGGCCGCCATTGCCCACGGTGCCTACGTGGGCGTGGTGCGGGAGGACCCGGATTTCGTGCCCTATTTCCGCGCGGTGACGCCGGAGGGCGCACTGGGTCGTCTGCCGCTGGGGTCGCGTCCTGCCAAGCGGCGCCAGGAAGGCGGTATCGAAACGCTGCGGGCGATCCCGTGGATCTTCGCCTGGACCCAGACCCGGCTGATGCTTCCGGCCTGGCTCGGCAGCGGCGAGGCATTCGCGAAGCGGCTCGAGGAGCAGGGCGGGCTCGACCGGCTGCGCGAGATGCGCGAGCAGTGGCCGTTCTTCGGCACCTATCTGGACATGCTGGAGATGCTGCTGGCCAAGTCGGATCCGCTCATCGCCGCCTACTACGAGAAGCGTCTGGTCGATGACCCCGCCCTGACCCGGTTGGGTGAGTCGCTGCGCCAGCGACTGGTCGATCTCGAGGCCGTACTGCTGCGGATACTCGATCAGGGTGAGCTGCTCGAGAATACCCCGCTGATTCGTCAGGCGATCGAGGTGCGCAATCCGTATATCGATCCGCTCCATGGTCTGCAGGCCGAGCTGCTGCAGCGCAACCGTGATGCTCGGGGCGAGATCACCCCGGAGCTTTCCCGGGCGTTGATGGTGACCATGGCGGGTATCGCGGCCGGCTTGCGTAATACTGGCTAGAGGCCTGAAAGGCGGCGAATCCTGCTATAACGGTAGTGACCGGTCGGCAGGGACCTGCGGCCGATCATCGATCTGTTTCCCGGGAGTGCGGCATGGAGTTCAAGGATTACTATGCGGTACTGGGCGTGGAGCGGGATGCCGCCCAGGACGAGATCAAGCGCGCCTATCGCAGACTGGCGCGAAAGTATCACCCCGACGTCAGTCAGGAAGCCGATGCCGATGCCCGCTTCAAGGAGCTCGGGGAGGCTTACGAGGTGCTGAAGGATCCCGAGAAACGCCTCGCCTACGATCGGGTCGGCCAGGGCCAGCGGGCCGGCGAGGACTTTAGCCCGCCACCGGACTGGGATGCCGGGTTCGAGTTTCGGGGAGGCGGTTATACCCAGGAGGGCTACTCCCAGGAGCAGCACGCCGCCTTCAGCGATTTCTTCGAATCGCTGTTCGGCCAACGTCGAGGGCCGGGCCCGGGGTTCACGGGTTCGAGCGGCGACCCCGGCGGCAGGCGATATCGTGCTCGCGGGGAGGATCATCACGCCAAGGTGTCGATCGCGCTCGAGGATGCCTATCGCGGTGCCGTGCGCACTCTCACCCTGCAGAGCGGCGAGCTCGATGAGCAGGGACGAGTCCGACCGCGTCAGCGGACCTTGAAAGTCCGGATTCCGAAGGGCGTGAAACAGGGCCAGCGAATTCGCCTGGCCGGCCAGGGGGAGCCTGGCATGGGCGGCGGTCCGGCGGGGGATCTCTATCTGGAGATCGAGTTCGAGTCGCACCGGCGCTACCAGGTGGAGGGGCGCGACGTCACCCTGATCCTGCCCGTGGCGCCCTGGGAAGCGGCACTGGGCGCGACGATCGCGGTGCCGCTACCCGAGGGCTCGGTGGAGCTGAAAGTCCCGGCGGATTCCCAGGACGGGCGGCGCCTGCGGCTCAAGGGGCGGGGCATTCCCGGCGAGCCACCGGGCGACTGCTACGTGGCCTTGAAGATCGTACTGCCGCCCGCGACGAGTGACGATGTGAAGGCGGCCTATCGCCGGTTGGAAGCGGTGGCGAACTTCAACCCCAGGGCGGCGGCGGAGGAGACACCATGACCATCCACGATCTCACCCAGGTCCCGGTCGACAACCTCGACGAGACGCCGGTTCTGACGCTGGGCGAACTGTGCCGGACCTGTACGGTACATGCCGAATGGGTCATCGAGCTGGTCGACGAGGGCGTCATCGTTCCCCACGGTCGCCGACGCGAACAGTGGCGTTTCTACGGTGCGAGCCTGCATCGCGTCAGGGTCGTCCAGCGTCTGCAGCGCGATCTGGGGGTCAATCTCGCCGGCGCGGCACTGGCGCTGGAGCTGATGGACGAGGTCGCGCGATTGCGTCGGCTAGCCGGCGAGTGATCCTTCGACTGGATTCCTCGACTCGAGGCCATGACGGCACCTCGCGACACTCGCCGGGATGAATCCGGTGAGTGTCGTTTCGTCGTCCGACGCCTGATGTCGGTAAGTTTACGACTTGGGTCGTGTCGCCGATAGACGACTCTCATCATCAAAATGAGCGTGCTACGCTTGTCGTCACTCCCGGCTGTCCAGCGATTCCCCAATGCGTATCACCACCACCGAGACGCGGACGCTATCGATCGATATCGACCCGCTCGTTCTCGAGGCCGCCCGTCGCTTAATCGATTCATCCCAACGCCGAATTCTCGGCCTCGTGGGAGCGCCCGGCTCGGGCAAGAGCACGCTCTCCGACGCGCTTTTCGCCGCGCTCGGCGATCAGACCCAGATCGTCCCCATGGACGGTTTCCATCTCTCCAATCGACAGCTGGCGATACTGGACCGGGCCGGGCGGAAGGGCGCGCCGGACACGTTCGACGCGTTCGGCTATCGCGACCTGCTCAAGCGCCTTCGCGCCAGCTTCGGCGAAGAGACAATCTACGCGCCGGGCTTCTACCGGGAGATCGAGGAGCCGATCGCCGCCAGTATCGCGGTGGCGTCACCCACCTCGCTGATCATTACCGAGGGCAACTATCTGCTGCTCGAGGAAGAGCCGTGGCCGCAGGTGCGGGAGATGCTGGACGAAGTGTGGTTCCTCGATGTCGACCGTGAGCTGCGCGAGTCCCGCCTGATCGCCCGCCACCGCCAGTTCGGGCGCACCGAGCGGCAGGCGCTGGAGTGGGTTCGCGCGACCGATGCGCCCAATGCCGCGCGCATCGAGGCCGTGGCCGGCAACGCCGACCGCCAGCTGCGGTGGAGCGGCAGCCGGATTCGATTCAAGGACGTGTAGCAATACCTGTCGTCATCACTCGAGCTGGGCGACTCAACCTCCAGGACGCCCGATTTCAAGGAGAGAAGCATGAATGCAATCGCTGCCGCCGGTCGCGGCCCGAAGCGCAAGGGGCTGGTCGTGATGGTGTCGGTCGTGGCCGCACTCGGTGGCCTGCTGTTCGGCTATGACACCGGCATCATCGGTGTGGCGCTGCTCGGGCTGTCCAAGCAGTTCGCGCTGGACGATACGCTCAAGCAGCTCGTCACCGGCGCGATCATCCTCGGTGCCATCGTTGGCTGCGTGGGTACCGGACGGCTCTCCGATCGGCTGGGGCGCCGCTGGACGATCGTACTGGTCGGCGCGGTGTTCATCGCCGGCTCGATCCTGTCGGCGGCCTCGACCAGTGTCGGCATGCTGATCGCGGCGCGATTCATCCTCGGGCTCTCCGCCGGCAGCGCGACGCAGATCATCCCGGTCTATATCGCCGAGGTGACGCCGCCGGAGCACCGCGGCAAGCTGGTGGTCATGTTCCAGTTCATGGTGGTGTTCGGCATTCTCGTCGCCTATCTGGTGGGCTACGGCCTGGGCGAGCAGTGGCGCTGGATGTTCGGCCTGGGCACCGTCCCGGCGGTGATTCTGATGCTGGGCATGCTGGTACTGCCGGAGAGTCCGCGCTGGTTGGTGAGCAAGGGGCGTGAATCCGAGGCGCTGGGTATCCTCGAGCGGGTGCGTGCCAGCCGCGAGGGGGCGCAGTCGGAGATGGCCGAGATCAAGGAGGTGTCGGCGCGCCCCGAGGGCTCCTGGCGCGATCTGTTCCAGCCGTGGATTCGTCCGGCGCTGGTGGCCGGGGTGGGGATCGCGATGTTCTCCCAGATCACCGGCAACAACGCCCTGATCTACTACGCGCCGACCATCCTGAGCCAGGCCGGTTTCGGCGACAGCGCCTCGGTGCTGGCGGCGATCGGCGGCGCGGTGCTGATCAATCTGGCGACCATCCTGGGCATTTTCCTGGTCGATCGGATCGGGCGGAAACGCTTTCTGTTGTGGATGGTCCCCGGATCGGCGGTGGCGCTAGTGATCATGGGGATACTGTTCGTGGGCGGTGCGCCCGAGGATGCTTTCAGCCAGTACGCCCTGGTGGCCTGCCTGGCAATCTACATGGCGCTCAACTGCAGTTTCGGCGTCTGCCTGTGGCTGATCAACGCCGAGGTCTATCCGCTGTTCGTCCGCGGCAAGGGGGCCAGCATGGGGGCGTTGAGCCACTGGGTCTTCAACCTGCTGGTGACACTGACGACGCTGTCGCTGATCAGCGCGCTCGGCACTTCCGGCACCTTCTGGCTCTATGCGGTGATCACCACGATCGCGCTCGTCTTCATCGTCCGCTACGTGCCCGAGACGATGGGGCGTTCGCTGGAGGAGATCGAGAGCGATCTCAAGGCGGGCGTCTTCTTTCCGGCGGACAAGTCCCGGGGCGATTCGAAGCGGTCATCGGTCGAGGCGACGAGCGCCGTCGAGTGACAGCGCCGCGCCACGCTCGGATAGCCAACGGGGCCGGTCGCGATGACCGGCCCCGTCGCTTACGCCACTACGGTCTATCCAGATGCCGCGCGCCAGAGCGCCTGGAGTTCGGGGGTGTCGAGGCGATGGCGAAGGCTTGCCTCGACCAGCGGCCCGAGGATCGCGTCGTGCTCCGTGGGGCGATTGGCGAGCACATCCTGGAGCATCGATGAGTGATTGGAGGCCGTGGCTTGAATCACGCCATCGATTAGGGCCTGCCAGCCCTGCGGCGGTGGCGGTACTTCCTCGGCCTGCATGATACGTTCGATCTCGGCCACCAGCGCCGTGACGCGTGGTCGAAACGCCGGCCGGGCCAGGGCGCCGTTGGGAACGCGGTGATACGCGGTCAGCGGGTTGATCACCGCATTGACCGCGAGCTTGTGCCACAAGCGTCGCCGAATGTCTCGGCAGGGTATTGCGGCAATGCCCGCCTGGCCAAGCCGGTGGGCGACGCTGGTCGCCAGCGCGAAGTGACGGTCGGCGAGATCGCCGATCCAGGTCGTCCCCGTGGCGGCATGCACCACGTCCGGCGAATGAGGGCCGGGAGGCGGGCGATAGGCGGCTTCGGTGGTCGAGGCGCAGAGGACCGGCCCAGTCCAGCGCTCGCTGATAGCGGGTTGTGCCCTAAATCCGTTCTGCAGCAGTAGCAGCGGGGTGGCCGATGCGAGCCGCGGTGCCAGGGCATTCAGCGCGGCCATCGCATCGTGGGACTTGGTCGCCAGTACCACCAGCGTCGGGGCGGCGGTGCCGGTTCGATCGGCCGCCCAAGCTGTCGTTGGTTGGCGTGCCACCGCGATCCTCAGCGCTTCGCCGTCGGGTCCGCGCAGATGGATGCGAGGCTCGGCCGCCTGCCTGCCGAGCAGGACGACGGGGAATCGTCGGGCCAGTGATGCCGCGAAAAGCTGGCCCAGGGCACCGGCGCCGACGATCAACCAGCTCCCGTCGGCAGTCGACGGCATCGCGCGGGTCTCTCGTGATCGCGACGTCATGCGTCGGGCTTCCGGGCACGCCGAGCCCGGGTCGGCTTGCCTTTGGGGGTGGTGTTGGACGAACCGGATGTCGATCGACCGCTGCTCGATGAGGCGTTGCCCCGGGAGCGGCGCGCTCCCGTTCTACGCCCCGAGGCAGCCCGCTTGCCACGCTTGGGTGGCGGTGCGACCGGCGCCGTGCTCCGGGCCGAGGCCGCAAGCGCCTGGTTGAGGCGCCCGGCGTCCGCCTGGGCCAGCAGCGCCTGGAGGTCCTCGATCAGGGCGGTCAGAAACGGGGCTGGCGCGTCCTGGCTTTCGGCGATCGCCGAGAGCCGTTGCTCCCACAGGGCGGTGCGCTCGGGACGCGTCGCGGCCGGCGGCAGCGAGTCGATCAGCGCATGGCCGGTGCGCGTGGCCCTGATCGCTTTTCCATCGCGGATCAGATAGCCCCGCGTCAGCAGCGTTTCGATGATGCCGGCACGGGTCGCCTCGGTGCCGAGGCCATCGGAGTCGCGCAGCGTGCGCTTGACGGCGGGATCCTCGACGTAGCGCGCGATGTTCATCATCGCCTTGATCAGGCTGGCATCGGTAAAGGGTTCCGGCGGCCGGGTCTCGCGAGCCTCGCAGCCGGCCTCGGTCACGCTGGCCGTTTCGCCTCTGGTCAGCGGCGGCAGGGCCGGCACGTCGTCCCGCGTCGTGAACAGCGGCTTCCACCCCGGCTCCAGAATCTCCCGCCCCTGGGCCTGGAAGCGCTCGCCTAGGAGGTCGAAGACGGCCCGGGTCTCGTAGGTCTCCAAGGCCGGGTAGAACTGGGCCAGCACGTTTCGGGCGATCAACCGGAACAGGTTGGCCTCGTCGCGGCTCAGCTTGTTCAGGTCGGCCGGGCGACCCGTGGGTGCCAGCGCGTGGTGGGCACCGACCTTGGCGTCGTCCCATGCCTTGGAACGCAGGCCGAAGTTCGCCCGCTCGGCCCACTCTCGCAACTGGCCATCGAGGCGGCAGGCGTCGGTCAGGGTTCTGGCAGCCTCCCGGTGATGCGCGGCGGGCAGGTAACGGCAGTCGGAGCGCGGGTAGGTGATCAGATGGTGGCGCTCGTAGAGTGTCTGGCAGACGTCGAGGACCCGCTTCGCCGACAGGCCGTGGCGGCGCGCAGCATCGATCTGCAGGGACGACAGTGAATAGGGCAGCGGGGCAGCCTGACGCTTGCGCTTCTGGTCGAGCTCGGCGAGATGACCCTGAGTACCCGCGAGGCGCTGCGCCAGCGCCTCGGCCGGACCTGGCTCGAGCAGGCGCCCCTGGTCGTCCAGCGGATGGTGTTCGCCGGGTTGCCACCAGGCCCTCAGCGCGCCACCCGCGACCTTCAGGTCGGCCCACAGCAGATAGAACGGCTTGGGCTCGAAGGCGGCGATATCGCGATCACGGCGTACCACCAGCCCCAGCACGGGCGTCTGGACCCGACCCACCGACAGCAGTCCGTCGAACCCGGCCTGGCGCCCGATCAGCGTCCAGGCCCGGGTCAGATTGATGCCGTAGAGCCAGTCGGCGCGGGAGCGGGCCTCGGCGGCGGCGTAGAGCGGCTGGTAGCGCTGGTTGTCCTCGAGGCTGGCGAGCTCCCTGGCCACCGCGGGTCGGTTGAGGTCCTGCACCAGCAGGCGCTGTGTCGGCCGGCTCCAGCCCAGGTGATTGAGGACTTCCTGAACCAGTAGTTGCCCCTCGCGGTCAGGGTCGCCGGCATGCACCACGCTGTCGGCCCCTTTGACCAGCTTGCGCAGGACGGCCAGCTGGCTTCGTGCCTGACTGCGGGGCACCAGCTGCCAGCGCTCGGGAACGATCGGCAGGTCGTCGAGTCGCCACTGCTTGTACCTGGGGTCGTAGCGCTCGGGCGCGGCCTGCTCCAGCAGATGGCCGAGACACCAGCTCACCACGGTATCACCAGCTTCGAGATAACCCTCGCGACGCGTCGCCTTTACCGGCAGGGCATCCGCGATGGCGCGGGCGAGACTCGGTTTTTCGGCGATGATCAAACGCATGTCGCGCTCCGATGATACTTGGGGTCAAGGCTGGATTCTGCCGTGACTTGGCGTTGCGGGAAACGCCCCGGCTCGAGAGATTGCGGTCGGTGGCGGCTTACTTCTCGAGGTGGCGGCGCGCGCGCACCAGGGCGCGATACCAGTGACGGTGGGGCGTTCCCACCGCCGGCGGCGCCATACTCAGATAGCTGACATTGGGCGTCTCGCCGCGCTCCAGGTTGACGTTGGTCAGCATCTGCAGCGTGCTCTCCCGGGCACCGTACTGGCGCTGCAGGAACGCCATCGCCTCCGGTTCCAGAGCGACCCGGTAATGTTTGACCAGCGCCAGCGCCAGCGATTCTGCCGTGCGCGACAGGTCGGTCTCGATCTCGCGAACCATGGCCGATCCCATCGCCGCTTTCGCCGCCACCGAGAGATTGGGCTCGAGCTGGCCGAAGTCCGCCGCGTTGGTGCTGTTGATGGCACGCTGCACGGCCGGGCGCGATAGATGCACGTGAGGCTCCAGGGCCAGGAATATCTCGACCGCGACGCGCTTGGCACTTTCGACGCCCACGCTGAGCTGGGTGTCTCGCTCGGCTTGCCGCAGCCGCTCCCGCAGGGTGCCGATGTTGGCCTTCTCGAGATAGCGGCCGAGCTGTTTGCAGACGACGGCCTTGGCTTCGTCGTCGAGGGCGATCGCGCTCTCGCGGATGCGCAGGCCTCGACGGCCCGGGCCGAGTCGCAGACGGGTCGAGTTGTCGGAGAGCTCGGCGCTGACCGTGTCCCAGCGCTGGGCCATTCGCAGCCGATGGGCGTGACTGCGGCCCACCTCGTTGTAGGCACTGGAGACGCTCTTGTAGAGCTTGATCGCGTTGGTCAGCACTTCTGCCTGATGGCGCAGGGTCTGGCGATCGTCGCTGCGCCCGGTATGAATGGCGTGGGCCAGCGACTGGATTCTCTCGCTCAGTTCGTCGATGGCGGCCACGCTGTGGGTCAGCAGCGCGTCGGCACGCTGCCCGGCGACACTCTCGGCGAGCGGGGTCACCGAATGCTCGACGAGGTAGGTGTTCAGGGCCTTCAGGCGGGAGAGGCCGGTGGCCTGGGCGATACGGTGCCGGGCCCGCGCCTCCTCGAGGCCGTCGAACGCCCGCGCCAGCTTCCAGCGACCCCGGTATTCGAACGACAGCACCGGTATCTTACGACCGCTGATCAGCTCGAATGCCAGGATCACCATCTCCTCGACGTCCTGCAGTGTCATCAGCAGGTCGTTGTCGTTCTCGATCGCGGCCATGACGCGCTCGATGAAGTGCTCGTCCCGGGGGACGCCGTAGCGTGGGTCCGGCGCGTGGCCTTCGAAGCGCTCCCTGAGCAGCGTGATCGCCGCCGGTGCCAGGTCGTAGAGTTCGGTGAAGCGGGGTTCGATCTCGTCACGGTAGATCTCGACCAGATCGCTGACGCGGGCATGGAGCCCGACCCGACGGTAGACGTCGATCTGGCCGATCAGGCGTGCGCTTTCGCGGTCGTCCAGCAGCTCGAGCGCCGCCAGTTCGACGCCCTCGGGCGAAAGGTCCTGCTTGCGCAGCAGCATGGCGGCGGCCTCGCGGCGTCGCGCATCGCCTTCCAGGCTTTCGACGATCAGGTTGCGCGTCGCCAGCAGCAGCTCCGGCAGCGTCTTGATGACGCGCTCGATGCGGTTCGAGGTTCGCTCCAGCCGTCGTCCGCCGGTGAGGTGATGCAGCAGGTTGGCGATGATCCCCGCCGCGCCGGTGATGACCGTGAACGAGATGAAGAAGATGTAGTTTTCCAGCGTCGGCGCCTTGCCGTACCCCAGCAGGTAGCCACCCCAGGCACCCAGCAGTGTGACGGGCCCGGCGGTCCACAGGATCTGGAGCAGACTGACGGTCCACGGCACTTTCTCCACCGCCGCGGTGATCCGCCGGATTTCATTGCGGCCTTCACGTTCCAGTCGAACCTGAGGCGCATCGCTGTCCGTCGACTGCGGAGGACGACGAAACGGGTTCGGCAAGAGCACGGGCGCTCCTCTTTGGCAGCGACGACGGGGGTTGGCGGCGGCTAAATTATCACCCCGTGGCGGCACTCGCCAGCGCTCTTGCCCGGCGTGCTAGGATGGAGCCAGAAAATGGAGGAATGCCATGCTGACAGCTTGGGTCGAACAACTGCTGGGCTTTGCCAGCGGTGCCCTCGAGGCGATTCGCGCCAATGAACACTACCCGACGATGATGGCATGGGCCCGCAGTGAGGGGGTCGAACACTGCGGCGGCAGCCTCGACCTGGCTCAGGCGCTTGCCCCCTTGATCTGGAACCAGACGCCGCTCAAGCGGCGCGACTTCGATACCGAACCGCTGGCCGAGCCCCAGCGCGACGAGCCGTGCTGGTGCGATTCGGGCCGGCTCTACCGCGACTGTTGCGCCCGCGTCGAGATGCCCAGCGTGATACCTGGGCATCTCATGTGGATGCTGTCGCTTCGCGAGTGGCGGGGCGAGACGCTGAAGGCGGCCCTGGACAGCCGCAAGGCGCCGGCCCAGGCCCTGCTGGAGGCTGGCATCGTGTCGGCGGAGAGCGGCAACAACGGCCGGGCACAGCAGATCCTGGAGTCGCTGTTCGCCGGCAACCGGGACTGGGAGGCGCTGAAGGAGCAGATCGAGCCGGCGTTCGAGATCCTGGTCGACCTCTATCAGGAGCGTGGCTTTCATCGCAAGCGGGGTGCCCTGCTGGAGCGGGTGATGGCGGAGGGCCCCGACTTCCTGCGCGGCGCGGCGCTGGAGCGGCTCTGCCTGATGCACCTGGATAGCGGGGATCTCGCCAGCGCCCGGGAGGCGTTCCAGAGTGCACAACGAACCCTGCCGGACTCGCCGTCCCTGGCCTATATCGAAGCCATGGTGCTGCTGCACGAGGGGAATGTCGGCAAGGCGCGGCAGCGGGCGGCCTTCTGGTGGCGGCGGCTGTCGCGCCAGCATCACCTGGACCCGGATCAGCTCGAATTCATTGCCGAACTGGCCGACGATCCTCAGGCGGCGCTGGCGGAGCAGGTGATTCATTCCGAAGAGGCGTTATCCGGTCCACTGACGGCACTGCAGGCGTTGCTGCACACCCAGCAGCGGCCGCCACGCCTCGCCTTGAGCCATGCCGATGACGGTGCGCTGCTGTACGAGCCCAGCGCCCGCGAGGAGTCGCTCTACCGGGGCTGGGCCGAGGCCTGCGAGGTCGAGATCGACGAGGATGCAGCGCTCGGATTTCTGGGCGATCCCTGGGTGACCGCACCCCAGTGGCTGCAGGCGCTGTGCTCGAATCCGGAATGGCTCGACGCGCCCCGCGTGATGCAGGCGCTGACGCTGGCGCTGGCCAGTCGCTTCGGTAGCCTGCCGTGGATGGTCGACACCTTCTTCACGCCGCTGGCCGAGCGTTACGGTTTCTGGCTGAGCCAGCTCGAGGACGCCGGTGGAACCTTCTCCTGGCACGACGCGGACAATGCCACGCTGCTGCGGACCGGCCTGGCGCTGGTCATCGGCATGGAGCGAGGCGCCGGCCAGGAGGCGCGCCGACTCGCCCAGCGGCTGCTGGCACTGGACGAGGAGGACAGCCTGGGCCTGCGCGAGCTGGTGATCGACCAACTGCTGCGCGAGGGGCGTGACGAGCAGGCGCTGGCGGTGAGCGAGCAGGGGCCGGAAGGCGCCGAGATGCTGGGGGTGCAGATGGGCAGGGTGCTGGCGCTCTATCGCCTGACCCGGCACGACGATGCGCTTGCCGTGCTGCGGGATGTCTACGCTTCCAATCCCTATATCCTCACCATCCTGTGCGAGGACAGGCCTCGCCCTGCGCGGCTCGGCGAGGACATGCCGGAGCCGGGGACGCGGGCGGAGGCTTGGCAGTATCGCCAACTGATGCGCGACCAGTGGGTGGCATCCGATGGTGCGCTGGAGTGGCTCTCGCGGCAAAGAACCTCCCTCGGCTGACGGCTTTCGGCGGGCCGCTCAGCGGCCCGGCTGCTCGCCTTGGCGCCCGTCGGTACCCATCGGCGGGCGCGCCTCTCTCTCCTGAAACGCCGGTGCCGGATCCCCAGCCGTCCTGCCGTTCTCGATCTCTTCGCCATCGAGTGTCGGCAGGCGGCGACTGAGCCACCAGGCGAGGGCCACGGCCGGCAGACCCAGCAGGCAGACGATGCCGAAGAAGCTGGCGTAGCCGAGGTCGGCCACCACCAGGCCGGAGAAACCACCGATGAACTTGCCGGGCAGGGTCATCAACGACGAGAACAGCGCGTACTGGGTTGCGGTATAGGTGCGCGAGGTCAGGCTCGACAGGAAGGCGATGAAGACCGTGCTGGCGAGTCCATTGGCCAGGTTGTCGCCGGTAATGGCGACGACCAGCAGCGGCAGGCTGTTGCCGCCGGTGGCGAGCAAGGCGAACAGCAGATTGGTCAGCGCCACGGCGAGCGCCCCCACGATCAGCATCCGACCAAGTCCATAGCGGACCACCAGCAGGCCGCCCAGTATCCCACCGCCGATGGTCATCAGCACGCCGAAGACCTTGGTGACACTGGCGATGTCGCTCTTGGTGAAGCCCAGGCTCAGGTAGAGCGGATTGGCCATCGCCGCCATCGAGATGTCGCTGATCCGGTAGATGCCGATGAAGAGCAGAAGCCACAGCGCCAGCCGGCCGTAGCGCTGGAAAAAGTCGCTGATCGGGCAGACCACCGCGGCGATCAGCCAGACACCGGCCTGACGTTGCCAACCGGGCCGCTGGCGACGCTGGTGCAGGAAACGCTTCACCCGCGGATGGAACAGCACCACCGAGAGACTCTGCGGACGAGGCGGCTCCGGCCGAACCAGCACGGTTATCATGCCCACCGCCACCAGCGCGGCCATGCTCAGGTAGGCCACCGCCCAGGAAGCGGCATCGGCGATATAGAGCGCACCCGCGCCGGCCATCACGATACCGATGCGATAGCCGATGATGTAGGTCGATGCCATGGCCGCCTGGATGGCCGCCTCGCCGGACTCGATACGATAGGCATCGATGACGATATCCTGGGTCGCGGCGCCGAAGGCGGTGACCAGGGCGAATGCCGCCACCAGTGGCAGGTGACCGACGGGGTCCAACCCGGAGAGGCCGAGCAGGCCACCGCCGATCAGGCACTGGCCCAGCAGCATCCAGCTGCGGCGCTGGCCCAGCCAGCGCCCGATCAGCGGCAGCCTGACGCGGTCGACGATCGGCGCCCAGAACAACTTGATCGAGTAGAGCAGTCCCACCCAACTGAAAAAGCCGATGGCGGCCACTTCGACGCCGCTGTCCTCGAGCCAGGCGGTGAGCGTCGAGAACACCAGCAGGTAGGGTAGACCGGCGGAAAACCCCAGAAACAGCAAGGTCACGACCGGGGCCCGCAGATAGACGCGCAAGGATGTCAGCCAGTCACGTGGCTCGTGTTGCATGCAACCTCCAAAGGAAACGCTGCCCAAATGTCTGCGCAGGTGAATCGCCGCGTTGCGCGATGCTGGAGCGCCAGCCCGGTCGCATCCTCACCTATAACCCCTAGGCTACGGTGGCTACGCTCCGTGCGCCTTGCGACGGAATGCCGCCCGCTTCATCCTGCTCGCCGATTTGTTCAGTGTTTCCAAGAAACCGGGTCGACCCGCCGCGGGCGGACGAGTCGGATCGAAAATGGTACGCTAGATGGCTTGTCGCGTCTGGTCCGAATGGCGCGCTGGCTATCCCGCGACAGCAGGTGATATTGCCCCGACAGCGGGCCAGACGACAGGGATTGTCTCTTTAGTGGCTGTGATCAGGAAGGATAGTGCGATGACCGGTGAGCCGACGCAGGACGGCGAGTCGCTACCCCGCTGGTACGTGATCCAATGCAAGGGTGGCGAATCGTTTCGTGCCAGCGAACATCTCGACAACCAGGGCTACGAGGTGTTCCACCCGGTGCTCGAGGTCCAGAAGCGCCGCCGTGGCAAGCTGGCCTGGGTGGCCGAGCCGCTGTTCCCGCACTACTTGTTCATTCGTCTCGATCGAATGGCCAGCAACTGGCGGCCGATCCGTTCCACCCGCGGTGTGCTGCGGCTGGTCAGTTTCGGTAACGAACCGGTATTCGTCCAGGATGCACTGGTCGAGACGCTCCGTGACCGCATCAGCGCCGACAGCCGTCGTGACCGCGCCAATGTCTACTATCGCCAGGGCGATATCGTCGAGATCACCGACGGGCCTTTTCGCGCGCTTCAGGCCGTTTTCGAAGCGCAGAAGGGCGAGGAGCGGGCCATCGTGCTGCTCAACCTGTTGCAGCAGACCCAGCGTCTCGAGGTACCCGTGAAGGCGTTGCGCAAGCACTCCTCCTGAGCATGCTCCTAGGCATCGACGAGCGGCAGCAGGACGAAGCGCAAGAGCGGCGAAAACGGATCGTGCTTGCCCTCCCGCCAATGGGCAACGCCGTGCGGGTGAGCGCGCAGATATTTCTCGGGTCCGGCGCCGGCCGTCGATCCATCGTCACAAATTCCACCTCCAACTCCGGAGTCATCATGAGTCAGCTCGCCATCGACACGTCCCATGTTGCGACCCTGCACTACGTCCTCGCGGACGAGCGAGGTCGCACCCTGGACGATTCTAGGGCGCGTCAACAACCACTCGAATATCTTCACGGCCACGGCAATCTGTTCCCGGCCCTGGAGAGCGCGCTGGCCGCAAGGCGTTCCGGCGAGCGGCTGAGCGTCACGCTGGCGCCCGACGAAACCTATGGCGAGCGCGACGAAGCGCTGGTCGGCGTGAGCTCGCGCTCGGCTTTCCCGCAGGATCAACAGTTAAAGGCCGGCCAGCGGTTCCAGGCTCAGGGGCCGGACGGGCCGCGCACTGTCACGGTGGTTGCGACCGACGATGCTCGGGTCACCGTTGACGCCAACCATCCGCTGGCGGGGGAGACGCTGACCTACGACATCGAGATCCTGGCAGTGCGCGAGGCAACGCGGGCCGAGCTGGCCAAGGGCCATCCGCTCCCGCCGGGGACGTCACACACGGCGGTCGAAGATCGTAAACGCTAGCGGAACCGGAGGTGAGGTCAGTGATCGACCCACCATCGGGTGAACCAGGCCTGCATCACCTGCTCCGGGTAGATCGTGCGGCCCAGGCTGCCGTTGTAGCGAGCCAGGGCACGGGTCCAGTCTCCCTGCTCGCGCTGGAGATAGTGCGCGAGAATGGTGCAGCCGTAGCGAAGGTTGGTATCGATGTCGTGGAGGTCATCCTGCTGACGGCCGATCTCCGCTTTCCAGAACGGCATCACCTGCATCAAGCCCAGCGCCCCGGCCGACGAAACTGCCGCGGGCTGGAAGCGGCTCTCCACGTCGATCAGCGCCAGGACCAGCTCGGGCGGCAGACCGGCACGCCGGGCTTCGGTATGGATACGTTCGAGCAGTGCCAGCCGCCGAGGCCGAGAGGGGTAAGCCTTGGGCTGTCGTCTGGCCAGCCGCGACTGCATGTCCAGTAGCCATACCTGGGCGTCGAAGAGATCCTCGAACCCGTCCGGCGCCGCCATGACCCGTGACAGGGCATCGAGCAGCGCCCGGGAAGGCGGCTCGTCGACTCCGCTCGCGGCCTGCTCCCCGGCGTGCGCGCTGGCGGCGACGAGCCAGGTCGTCGCCGCCAGCACGAGAAGCGACCGTGTCACGAGCTGGCGCCTGCTCAGGCGAACCTGGCGTCGAGGAAGTGGCGGAGGTCGTCCAGCGCCACCATGGTGACATCGCTGTCGCGACGCCCCTTGTACTCCAGCTCGCCCTTGTCGAGTCCGCGATCGCCGACCACCAGGCGGTGCGGGATGCCCATCAACTCCTGATCGGCGAACTTTACCCCGGGGCGCAGGTCGCGATCATCCAGCAGCACGTCGATGCCGGCAGCGGTCAGTTCCTGATAGAGCCTGTCGGCGGTGTCGCGAACCCGGTCCGACTTGTGGGCGTTCATCGGCACGATCGCCAGCTGGAAGGGCGCGATGGCGTCGGGCCAGATGATGCCGCCGGCGTCGTGATTCTGTTCGATGGCCGCCGCCACCACGCGGGTGATGCCAATGCCGTAGCAGCCCATCCACACGGTCGCCGGTTGACCGCTGTCATCGAGAACGGTGGCGTTCATGGCCCGCGAGTACTTCTGACCGAGCTGGAACACGTGGCCGACCTCGATGCCCCGGGTGATCGACAGCGTGCCCTTGCCATCCGGCGATGGGTCGCCTTCGACCACATTGCGCAGATCGGCGACGTCCGGCAGCGGCAGGTCCCGCTCCCAATTGATTCCGAACAGGTGGTGATCGTCGACGTTGGCACCCGCACCGAAATCGCTCATCAGGGCGACGCTGTGGTCGACGATCAGCCGCAGCGGTAAATCGACCGGCCCCAGGGAGCCGGGGCCTGCGCCGACGGCGGCCCGAATCTCCTCCTCGCTGGCCATGGTCAGCGGCGCCGCGACGAGGTCGAGATTCTCGGCCTTGATCTCATTGAGCTGATGATCGCCACGTACCATCAGCGCGATCAAGCCGCCATCGGCGGCGTGCACGATCAACGTCTTTACGGTCTTCTCTATCGGAAGATCGAAGCCTTCGACCAGTGCCGCGATCGTGCGAACGCCGGGCGTGGGCACCTGGCGCATGCTCTCCTGCGGGGCAGCGCGCTCGGCGCCCGCAGGCGGCAGCGCTTCGGCCTTTTCGATATTGGCGGCGTAGTCCGAGCCGGTGGAAAAGACCACGGCATCCTCGCCGGAGTCGGCCAGCACGTGGAATTCGTGCGAGCCGGTACCGCCGATGGAGCCGTTGTCGGCCAGCACCGGACGGAAATCGAGGCCCAGGCGGGTGAAGATCCGGACATAGGCGTCGTACATGCGCTGATAGGAAGCCTTGAGCCCGGCTTCGTCGGTATCGAACGAGTAGGCATCCTTCATGATGAACTCGCGGGAGCGCATGACGCCGAAGCGCGGGCGGATCTCGTCGCGAAACTTGGTCTGGATCTGGTAGAAGTTGGTCGGCAGCTGCTTGTAGCTGCCGATCTCGCGCCGCACCAGATCGGTGATCACCTCTTCATGGGTCGGGCCCACGCAGTAGTCGCGCTGATGGCGATCCTTGAGGCGCAGCAGCTCGGGGCCATATTCGTCCCAGCGGCCGGACTCCTGCCATAGCTCCGCGGGCTGTACCGCCGGCATCAGCACCTCCTGCGCACCGGCCCGATCCATCTCCTCGCGAACGATGCGCTCGACCTTGCGCAACGTCCTCACACCGACTGGCAGCCAGGTGTAGAGCCCTGCCGTCAGGCGCCGGATCATGCCGGCTCGCAACATCAGTTGGTGGCTGACGATCTCCGCGTCCGCCGGTGTTTCCTTGAGGGTCGAGATCTGTAGTTGGCTGGCACGCATGGGGTGTTCTTTCCTGTATTCATCAGCGTCAAGCGGAACGCGGCATATGCTCGATATGGCGAGATCTGCAGTCAATCATCGGGCGGCCAGTATAGAGAGGGGAGCCGCAGGCAGGAAAGGGCACTCGGCAAAAACCTCCCCGCCGGAGCCGCACTCCTGTCGCACCGTCTCGCTGACCTGCATTTCGTTGAAGATTCGGCTGTTCAGCCTGACGATCTTTCCTATAGTGAGAGACAGGGTCGCATCCGGCATCGTCGGAGAGGCGAGCGGAACAGGACACCATTGAAAATCCGTCGTTGGCGGCCCGCGTCGGAAGGAGGTGTTTCATGATTCATCACGTCTGGGGGCTGCTCACGCATCCCAATCGCGAATGGCAACAGATTCGTGGCGAGAACGAGACCGTGTCGCACTTCTATGGATCCCACGTGCTGCTGATGGCCGCGATCCCGGTGGTCTGCGCCTTCATCGGCACGACCATGGTGGGTTGGCACTTCGGCACCACAGAGACCGGGATGGCGAAGACGGTGAGCGTGTCGCCATCGACGGCGGTGCTGCTGGCCATCATCTTCTACGCGCTGATCCTCGGGGCCGTGTGGCTGATGGGGAACGTCATCCACTGGCTGGCGCGTCGCTACCCCGAGCGCCCGGATCTGAACCATTGCGTCGTGTTCGCGGGCTACATGGCGACCCCCATGTTCCTGAGCGGCGTGGTGGCCCTCTATCCGCTGGTATGGCTGTGCCTGCTGGCTGGCATCGCCGGGCTCTGTTATACGGTCTACCTCGTCTACGCGGGACTGCCGTCGTTCCTGGGTATCGATCAGCACGAGGGGATGCGGGCCTCGAGCGCTGCACTCGCCATCGGCGTACTGGTACTGGAGGCATTGCTGGCCATCACCGTACTGCTGTGGGGCTACGGCGCGTCGCTGGTCTGAGCCGGCGGCCGCTACTCTTCAGGCGCCCGGCCGGAGCTCGGGCGCCACTTTCGATGGTGTTCGGTCAGTTACGATGGCTGGACGGGCAGTGGGTGATGGATTAGGTTACCTTGCGTCACCAACTGTCACTGGAATCCTTCGATGCTTTCACTGTTGCGACGTCTCGTGGTGGGCGCGGTCATGTCCGGGCTCGTCCTCTCGCTTGCCGGTTGTGGCACGCTCTTTTATCCCGAGCGCAAGGGGCAGCTCCAGGGTCGCATCGATCCTGGCGTGGCGATTGCCGACGGGTTGGGGCTGCTGCTGTTCATCATCCCTGGCGTGATCGCCTACGCGGTGGACTTTTCCAACAACACGATCTATCTGCCGGGTTCCGGCGATGCCTCGGTCGACAGCGTCCATTACGACGGCGACCTGGACGGCGCCTCGCTCGCCGCGCTGATCGAGACCCGTACCGGGCGCGATATCGAAGCCGGGGAAGCCCCGGTGGTCGAACGCGTCGAAACCCTGGATCAGGCCCTCTCCAGAATCGAATTCGATCGTCGCGACGCAATGGACTCCTGAGTCTGCCGCATTTTGCTAATCTTCTGGTCTGGTGTGTGGAATCATTCCGCCGCCAGCCTCGCTGCGCCACTGATACGGAGATTGGTCATGCGTACTTTCGAATGCCATCACTGCAACCCGCCGAGCCGGCTCTTCTTCGATAACACCCGGTGCGTCGTCTGCGACGCCGAAGTCGGCTGGTGCCCGTCGTGCCAGGCCATCGCGGCGATGATCCCGGACAGCGAAGTCGGCTACCGCTGTGCCAACCCCGGATGTGGCCAGGCCCTGGTCAAGTGCTTCAACTTCGCCAGCGAGGGCGTCTGCAACCGGATGCAGACTGCGGAGGACCATGCGACGTACGGTGGGCTGTGCGACTGCTGTCGACACAACGCGGTGATTCCCGATCTTTCGGTCGAGGGCCACCGGGCACGCTGGGCGGCATTGGAAGCTGCCAAGCGGCGGCTCTTCTACACCCTGGACCTGATCGGCCTGCCGCATCCCGCTCCCCAGGATGGATCGCCATTGCCGCTCAGTTTCGCGTTCATGGCCGATGCCATGCCGGATGCCGGCCTCTGGCGATCGACCGGCAGTGGCGAGAAGGTCTATACCGGCCATGCTCAGGGGTTGATCACGATCAATCTGAAGGAGACCGACGACGCGGAGCGGGAGCGCCTGCGCGTCGACATGAACGAGTCCCACCGGACGCTGATCGGCCACTTCCGTCACGAGATCGGCCACTACTACTGGGATCTGCTGATCAAGGGGCAGGACGAGGAGGGGAGCCGGGCCGTCTTCGGAGATCACGACTCCCCGACCTATGCCGAGGCGCTGGAGCGCTACTACGAGCAGGGCCCTGCGCCGGACTGGCAGGCATCCCATGTGTCGGCCTACGCGACCATGCACGCCTGGGAGGATTTCGCCGAGACCTTCGCCGCCTATCAGGATATCGTCGCCGTGCTCGATACGGCCGCCAGCCTTGGCATGCGCCGGGCCGAGCACGACGGTGGTATCGATGAGATGATCCTGGCCTACCAGCAGATCGGCCTGGCCTTGAACGAGCTCAATCGCGAGATGGGGCTGCTGGACATCGTGCCGCTGATCATCACGCCACCGATTCGTGACAAGCTCCACTACGTTCATCAAGTGGTGGTGCGAGGCGCGGCGGCGGCTACCTGAGAAGCGGACAGGGCCGCAACCGACAGACCCGACGAGCCGAGGCGCATCGGGTCAGGTCGTGGCCCGGGCTGGCGATTCTCTTGATGGCAGCCCCTCCGACATCATCCCCCGACGCCCATGAGGATCTCCGTCAATCGTCATCGTCGTGGTCCAGTGTCGTCTGCTCCTGGCTTTGCGACGACTTGACCGGCCGTTCGCTCACCGCGAAGTAGGCGCCGGCGATCGCTTCGTGAAGGTTGTTGAAACCAATCTGGAACTCGTCGATCAACTGGTGCAACTGATCCGGTGCGCGCGCCAGCGACTGGACGTCCGCTTCGGCGACCTCGGCGCGGACCAGGGCGGCCACCGCCAACGGGCGATCGTGGTTGGGCAGCGACTGCAGCTCCCAACTGACCTCATCGAGACTGCGCAGCACGGACCGGGGCAGAGCGCGGTTCTGCAGCAAGAAGCGCAGCACGTCCGGACCTCTCACCCGCAATCTCACATTCTGGCGGTACATCTGATAGGCCGTCAGCGACTTGAGCACGCTCATCCACTGCAGGTGTTCAAACGGGATCAGCTCCTCCGGGTTGCGGGGGAGCAGGTTGCCGGAGCGCACATCGATGATCCGCGTGGTCATGTCGGCGCGCTCGAGATGACGCCCCAACGAGAGGAAGGTGCGGGCTTCGGTATGGCTCAAGGTGCCCTCGATCAAGCCGGTCAGCGTCTGGCATGCCCGGGTCACGCTTTTCAGAAACCCATCGCGCTGGCGCGGTTTCATGCCGCTCTGCGTCTGCTCGCTGATCTCGAGGTAGCAGTGATTGATCTCCTCCCAGATCTCCCGCGGCACCACGTCGCGGGTGGTGCGCAGGTTTTCCCGGGCGTTGGCCAGCGATGACAGGATCGAGCTGTCGTGCTCGCGCGACAGGCAGAGAAAATCCACCACATTGCGCTCGTTGCGCTCATCGAACAGCGTGTCGAAGACTTCGCCGCTACCGGTGATGTCGATCAGCGTCGACCAGCTCAGCGCCGCCTTGCCGGGCATGTCGAGAAGCAGGTTGCTGTTGACGCTGATCAGTCGGGCCGTGTCCTCGGCGCGCTCGACGTAGCGCGCCAGCCAGTAAAGATTTTCGGCAACTCGTGACAGCATGTTCTTACTCCCCCTCGGTTTCGACGATCCAGGTGTCCTTGCTGCCACCACCCTGGGAAGAGTTGACGACCAGCGAGTCCTTGACCAGGGCCACCCGCGTCAGTCCGCCCATGGTGACGTGCGTTTCGGGGCCGGAGAGAATGAAGGGTCGCAGATCGACGTGGCGGGGTTCCGGAGCACCGTCGAACAGCGTTGGTGCGGTGGATAGGGCAAGGGTGGGCTGCGCCATGTAGTTGCGCGGATCGGCCTCGATCCTCCTGGCGAACTCCCGGCGCTCCTGTTCGGTTGCCCGTGGACCGATCAGCATGCCGTAGCCGCCCGATTCGTTGGCGGGCTTGACCACCAGCTCGTCGAGATGATCGAGCACGTAGCGGCGATCCTCCTCGAGCATGCAGAGATAGCTGGGGACGTTGGGGATGGTCGGTTCCTGGTCGAGATAGTACTTGATCAGTTTGGGCACGAAGGCGTAGACCACCTTGTCGTCGGCGACACCGGCGCCGGGAGCGTTGGCCAGCGCCACCTTCCCGGATCGCCAAGCCCGCATCAGTCCCGGCGTGCCGAGCAGGGAGTCCGGGTGGAAAGCCTCCGGATCCAGAAAAAGATCGTCGACGCGCCGATAGATCACGTCGACACGCTTGAGCCCATCGACGGTGTGCATGTGGACGATATCGTCATCGTCTACGATCAGGTCGGATCCCTGGACGAGCTCGACCCCCATCTGCTGAGCGAGATAGGCGTGTTCATAATAGGCCGAGTTGTAGATGCCGGGGGTCAGTACCACGATCTGTGGCTCATCGCTGGGACGCGGCGACATGCTGGCCAGCATGTCGTAGAGCTGGGCGGGATAATCGTCGACCGGCAGAATGCGGCCGGTCTCGAACAGCTCGGGCAATACCCGCTTGGTGACGTTGCGATTCTCCAGCATGTAGGAGACGCCGGAGGGTACCCGCAGGTTGTCCTCGAGGACGTAGAGGGTCCCGTCGCTGTCACGAACCAGATCGGAACCGCAGATATGGGCCCAGACGCCATGGGGCGGGTCGATGCCCATGCACTGGGGACGAAAGTTGACCGACTGGGCCAGGACCTCCCCGGGCAGCACCCCATCCTTGACGACCTGCTGGTCATGGTAGAGGTCGTCGATGAACAGGTTCAGCGCGTCGACGCGCTGCTTTAGCCCGGCCTCGACGATTCGCCACTCCTTGGCCGGGATGATGCGAGGCACGATGTCGAAGGGCCAAGCCCGGTCGATGGTGCTGCCCTCGGAGTAGACGGTAAAGGTGATACCCATGGTACGGATGGCCACTTCCGCGGCGATCTTGCGTTCGTTGAGTTCCTTGGAGGTGAAGCTGGCGAGGATGTCGCAGAGTGGCTTGGCCGCTTCCCGGGGAATGCCGTTGGTTCTTAGAAGCTCGTCGTAGAAGTGCTGGTTCGAATAATGCGTCCAATCCACATTGGCCATGGGAAGACTCCTGTCGGCGGGGTCGAGGACGCAGTTGTTGAGTGTTATCGCGTCGCCCATTGTGGCAAAACCGTGTATATAAAGAGACGGCATGCACGATCAAGCATAGTGAGAGGCCTATGTCGCTGTCACGCTAAATGCCTACCCTGTTAGCCTGAATTTGCTCAATCTTGTGTCACGAAGTCCACGACGAGACCCTCACTCGACCAAGAGATCGCCATGACCTTACGTGTTGCGTTGTCTCACCGTACCTCTTACGTGTTCGATCGCCCGGTCGGCCTCTCCGCGCATCTGATTCGACTGCGGCCGGCGCCGCACTGCCGCACGCCGATCGAGGCCTATTCACTGAACATCTCGGCCAAGCCTCACTTCCTCAACTGGCAGCAGGACCCTTTCGGCAACTTCATCGCCCGCGTGGTGTTCCCCGAGCCACTGACGCGTCTCGACGTATCGGTCGAGGTGATCGCGCCGATGACGGTGATCAACCCGTTCGACTTTTTCGTCGAGGGCTATGCCGAACGCTACCCGTTCGATTATCCGGAGGCGCTGCGCAAGGAGCTGGCGCCCTATCTGGAAGTTCGCGAGCGCGGACCGCGGCTGGCGAAGTGGTTGGCCGGGGCGCCCAAGGGTGACTTCGCCATCGCCGATTTTCTGGTGCAGCTCAACCAGCGCCTGCAGCAGGACATCCAATACCTGGTGAGAATGGAGCCAGGTGTCCAGAGCGCGGAAGAGACCCTGGAGAAAGCCCGCGGGTCCTGCCGGGACTCCGCCTGGCTGCTGGTCCAGATCGCACGTCACCTTGGCCTGGCGGCGCGCTTCGTGTCCGGTTACCTCATCCAACTGACGGCGGACGTCAAGTCGATCGATGGTCCTTCCGGCACCGAAACCGACTTCACCGATCTGCACGCGTGGACCGAGATCTTCGTGCCCGGCGCCGGCTGGATCGGGCTCGACCCGACCTCCGGACTGCTGGCAGGCGAGGGCCACATTCCGCTGGCCGCGACACCGGAACCCACCAGCGCCTCGCCCATCGTCGGCTATTCCGACGAGTGCGAGGTAACGTTCGATTTCGCCATGAGCATCGAGCGGATTCACGAGGATCCCCGCGTCACCCGGCCCTACAGCGATGAACAGTGGCGATCGATCGACCGGCTCGGAGCGCAGGTGGATCAACGGCTGGCGGCCGGCGACGTACGGCTGACCATGGGGGGCGAGCCGACGTTCGTGTCCGTCGACGACATGGAGGCCGACGAGTGGAACACCGCGGCTCAGGGGGAGACCAAGCGTAAGCTCTCCGGCCAGTTGCTCAAGCGTCTGCGTCGGGCGTTCGCGCCCGGGGGCCTACTGCACTATCGCCAGGGCAAGTGGTATCCGGGCGAGCCGTTGCCGCGCTGGGCGCTGGCCTGCTACTGGCGCGAGGACGGGGTGCCGGTATGGCGTGACGATCGTTGGCTGGCGGATGAAACCGCCGACCCCGGTTACGCCACCGCGGATGCGTTACGCTTCGGCGAGGCCCTTGCGGCGCATCTGGGGGTCGACGCTGGCCATCTGCTGCCGGGCTACGAGGATGCCATCTACTATCTGTGGCGCGAGCAGACGCTGGCGGTGGATGTGGATCCCCGCGAGCATGATCTCGACGACGACGAAGAGCGCCGCCGGCTGGCCCGGCTATTGGAAAGGGGGCTCGGCACCGTCACGGGGTATGCGCTACCGCTGCGCTATTCCCCGCGGCTGGGTGGCTGGCAGAGCGGTGAGTGGCCGCTGCGACGCGATCACCTCTACCTGATTCCGGGCGATTCACCGATGGGGCTGCGGTTGCCGCTGTCGTCACTACCCCAGTCGGCGTTCCGAGGTGTCGATCAGCCACGGTCGCTGTGGGCGCCGCCAGCGGCCATGGCCGACCCGCACGTCGGCGTGACGCGCCGTTACCACGCGGTGAGGCGTGCCGTGGCGAGGCCGGAGGCGGGAACCGACGCGCCGCTGGATAGCGCCGAAAGTCTGCCTTACAACGCGTTGAGCGGTGACCGCCACGCTGGCGGGGATAACGATGCCGCTGCGATCAACGACCAGCCCGATGTCATCGGTACCAGCCTGTGCCTGGAAACGCGCGACGGTCAGCTCTACATCTTCGTGCCGCCGGTGACAGAGGTCGAACACTACCTGGCGTTGATCGCGGCGATCGAGCACACGGCCGCTGAGCTCGAGATGCCGGTGTTCGTCGAGGGCTATCCGCCGCCCGCCGATGCGCGCCTCAAGCAATTCATGATCACCCCGGATCCTGGGGTGATCGAGGTCAATATCATGCCGGCGCCGAGCTGGGCGGCACTGGTCGCCCAGACCGAGATCCTCTACGAGGAGGCCAGGCAGACGCGTCTGGGAGCCGAGAAGTTCATGCTCGACGGCCGCCACACCGGCACCGGTGGCGGGAATCACGTCACCCTGGGCGGAGCGACGCCGGCGGATTCGCCGTTCCTGCGTCGGCCGGCGCTGCTGGGTAGCCTGATCAGCTATTGGCAGCGACATCCGGTGCTCTCCTACCTCTTTTCGGGATTGTTCGTCGGCCCGACCAGTCAGGCCCCGCGGGTAGACGAGGCACGGCACGAGTCGCTTCACGAGCTCGAGATCGCGCTGGGCCAGTTGAGTCGGGAGGAGGCCGCGCAGCCCTGGCTGGTGGATCGGCTCTTCCGCCATCTGCTGACCGACCTCACCGGCAATACCCATCGTGCCGAATTCTGCATCGACAAGCTCTACTCGCCGGACAGCGACACCGGCAGGTTGGGGCTGCTCGAGTTACGCGGGTTCGAGATGCCGCCGCACCCTCGCCTGAGCCTGATGCAGGGCCTGCTGATCCGTGCGCTGGTCGCGCGCTTCTGGGACCGCCCGGCATACGGCAACCTGGTCCGGTGGGGAACGGCGCTGCACGATCGCTGGATGTTGCCGCACTATCTCTGGCGCGACCTGGAGGAGATACTGGTCGAACTCGGCAACGATGGAATGGCCTTCGAACCGGAGTGGTTCGCCCCGTTCCTGGAATTTCGTTGCCCGATCCTCGGGCGCGTGCAGTATCAGGGCGTCGAACTGGAGTTGCGTCAGGCGATCGAGCCGTGGCACGTGCTTGGCGAGGAGGCCGCCGGTGGTGGCACCTCGCGCTACGTGGACTCCTCGGTGGAGCGGCTGCAGGTGAAGGTAGCCGGGATGAGCGGTGATCGCTACGCGGTGACCTGCAATGGCCATCGCGTGCCGTTGCGGGCCACGGAGCGCAATGGCGAGGCCGTGGCCGGGGTACGCTACCGCGCCTGGCAGCCGCCATCGGCGCTCCACCCGCTGATCCCGGTTCACGCGCCGCTGGTGTTCGACATCGTCGACACCTGGAACCGGCGCTCGATCGGCGGCTGCCGCTATCATGTCTCGCATCCGGCTGGGCGCAACTTCGAGACCTTCCCGGTCAATGCCAATGAGGCCGAGGCGCGTCGCCTGGCGCGGTTTCAGCCTCACGGCCATCGACAGGGCACCCACGACGTGCCGGACGCATCGATCAGTGACGATTACCCGTATACCCTGGATCTACGCGAGCGGACGACAGGGATTGGCTAGGTTCGGTTCCGGTGCGCCGTTCGTTGGGGCACACGTTTTTCGGTCTAGCGCTGGCAGCCCAGCGCTTTACAGTCGAGAGAGGGGGCGGCGATCTGGCCGGTCCCACGACACCGGCAGGAGCTCGGTGATGAACGGCCGCTGGGAAGGAGTCCCGGCGCACACTTAGATAAAAGACGATGGTAGTAACCGAGACGCTTCGCCCTTCCTGGCTGGAGACCTACACCTCCGGCGATGTTCACGATGCGCTGGTCGCTTCCGATGGCTCGGTGCGTCGGCGCTGGCTGCCGCTGCTCCACCAGTTGGAACGACTGGGGCGTGAGTCGCTGGTTCAGCGAGCGGAGGAAGTGCAGCACCTGTTGCACGAGAATGGCGTGACTTACAACCTGCCCAATGATGAAACGGGCAGTCGCCGGCAGTGGTGGTTGGATCCGCTGCCTCTGGTGATCTCTCCACGGGAATGGAAACGCCTCGAGCAGGGCCTGCGTCAACGCAGCCGGCTGCTGGCCGCCCTGCTCAAGGACATGTACGGCCCCCGTCGGATGCTGGCGGAGGGCATCCTGCCGGCCGATGCCCTGTATGCCAACCCCGCCTTTCTGCTGCCATGCGATCAACTTTTCAGCGACGATGACTCGGGATTGCTGTTGCACGGCGTGGACCTGACCCGGAACGCCGATGGTCAGTGGCAGGTGCTGGCCGACCGTGTCCAGTCCCCCTCGGGGATGGGGTTCGCCCTCGAAAATCGTATCGCCATGGCCCGCGCGCTGCCGGACCTCTACCGCAACGCACCGCTGAAGCGACTGGCCGGGTTTCTCGCCACGCAACACCACTCGCTGTCGTCGCTGTCACGATTCAATCTCGATCATCCCACCATTGCGCTACTGGCGCCGGGGCCTGGCCACGACAGCTATTTCGAACACGCCTATCTGGCCAACTATCTCAATCTGGCACTGGTGGAGGGCGGGGATCTGGTGGTGCGGGATTCACGGCTCTGGATGCGCACGCTGGGTGGCCTCCAGCCCGTCGACGTGCTGCTGCGCCATATCGGCGACGGCTGGGTCGATCCGCTGGAACTGCGTGGTGACTCGCTGATCGGCGTGCCGGGCCTGCTGGAGGCGATACGGGCAGGCGGCGTCGGGGTCGCCAACCCGCCGGGGGTGGGGGCGCTGGAGCACCCCCTGATCGCCGCCTACCTGCCGTCACTGTGCGAGCGCCTGCTCGGCGAGACGTTGCAGATCGGCAGCCCCGAACGCCACTGGTGCGGGCAACCGGAAGGGCTCGCCTGGGCGATGGCGGGCTTCGAGACGCTGGACTTCCAGCGCCTCGATGGAGATCGGAATCGGGTCTCTCCCGCCGAACTCAGCGAAGAGGCGGCCGGACGGCTGCGCCAGTCGATCGTCGCTCAGCCGGACCGGTACGTGGCCCAGCAGCCGCTGGTCGCCGCCACCGCGCCGTTTTTCAGTCGCGACTGCGGCCGCCTGACGCCTTCGACATTCAATGTTCGCTGCTTCAGCCAGGCGGTCTTCGACGCGGACCACCGCTTCACCGACTACGAGGTGATGCCCGGAGGCGTGGCCTGGCAGGGCTCGCCGGAAACCGCCATGCGATCCAGCCAGTGCGTCAAGGACGTCTGGGTCACCGCCTACGAGCCGCAGCCTCATGTCAGCCGGTTGCGACGTTCGCGACAGCCTCTGGTGGTGACGCGTGACGGTGCCGACCTTCCCAGTCGCGTTGCCGATAGCCTGTTCTGGGTGGGGCGTTATGGCGAGCGTCTCGATGTCCGTTCCCGGCTGCTGCGCGAGGCGCTCTACCGCCTGTTCGAGCAGGACCAGGAAGGGCTCGCGGATGAAACGCTGGCCGATATCCTGCACCTGATGGAGCCGGAGGCACTCTCGCCCGACGAGATGACGGAGGAGCGCTTCTCCGCGTATCGCGAGCGTCTGCTGGCGCTGTTCCAGCAGGATCGGGACGGCAGCCTGCCGACGCTCGTCTCGCGCATGGCCAACAACTGCCGCGCGGTACGCGATCATCTCGGCGACGATGCCTGGCGGGTCTTCAATCAACTGCGGCAGGAGTCGGGCCGCCTACCCCTGGCAGGCATCGACCAGGGGCGTCGATCGGTGGAGACGGTGATCACCCAACTCGCCGCCTTCTTCGGGCTGTGCAACGAGACCATGCCTCACCATTTCGGCTGGCGTTTCATGGATATCGGGCGTTTCCTCGAGCGCTCTCTGGCGACCTTGACCCTGTTGCGGCTGGCGTTGATCGATTCGGCTCATGCCGGCGAGTCGCTGTGGGACGTGGTCCTGGCCACGACCGATAATGCGACAGCCTACCGGCGACGGTATCGGAGCGAGCTTCATCCCGCGGCCATTCTCGACCTGCTGCTGTTCGACGAGGCCAATCCGCGCTCGGTGGGCTACATGTTCAAGCGGCTGGAGCGCCAGATCGGACGCCTGCCGCAGCCCAGCAATACTCCTTACCGAAGTGAAGAGGCCCGCCTGCTGATCCAGGCGCGGTCGGCGCTGCACCTGGCCGATCTGGAACGGCTCTCGAGACTGGATGACGACGACGATGCCAGGCAGGCCCTGGCGGTACTGCTGGATGCGCTGGCCGAGCCGCTCGGCAGCCTTTCGCTCGCCATCGAGCACAGCCATTTCAGCCACGTCGAAACGCCCCGTCAGCTGGTCCCCATGCAGGCGCCATAGGTCGTCTCTACCGTCACAGGATTTCGTCATGCGTTACCGTGTCCGCCACTCGACCCGTTACGATTACGCCGCGCCGGTATCGCTGTGTCACAACGAGGCACGCGTGGTGCCTCGAGCGCTCTCCTGGCAGCGGGTCGATGACACCGCGCTCGATATCGTGCCGCGGCCCGCGGTCAGCCACCAGCGGGTCGACTTCTTCGGCAATCGGGTGAACTTCTTCAGCGTCCAGGAGATTCATATGGCGCTGTCGGTCACGGCCACCACCTGCCTGGAGACACTGGGGCGGCCGCTGCCGCCGGCAGAGGTCGACGGTGACTGGCAATCCGCGGCGCGTCATGCCAGCCGTACGCCGGAACTGCGGCAATTCCAGCTCGATTCTCCATTCGTGTCCCGGGAGACGGCGCTGCGCGCATTCGCCGCGCCCAGCTTTCCAGCGGGGCGGTCGCTGAGAGACGGTGTCGACGATCTCAATCGCAGGATTTTCGAGAGTTTCACCTACGATCCCGAATTCTCGTCTCTGGCGACTCCGGTATTGACGGTGCTGGAAGCGCGACGTGGCGTCTGCCAGGACTTCGCCCACCTGATGATCGGATGCCTGCGCTCTCTGGGACTGTCGGCACGCTACGTCAGCGGTTACCTCGAGACGCTGCCGCCGCCCGGACAACCGCGCCTGGTCGGCGCCGATGCCTCGCATGCCTGGGTGGCGGTGCACATCCCGAACTGGGGGTGGCTAGAGTACGATCCCACCAACGGCAGTGTGCCGGGCGAGCGCCACCTCGTGCTGGGGTGGGGACGGGACTACGGGGATGTGCCACCGCTCAAAGGGGTCATGAACGGTGGCGGTGCCCACGAACTCGAGGTGGCGGTGGATGTCGAGCCGATCGAAGGCCCCGGGGATGACTTTCGGCAAGGGGCCTTGAGCGGTATCTGAGATCAGTTCGGATGCCGCGAGGAGGCGGTGATCAGCACCAGCATGCCGGCCACGAGCCCCCAGAACGCTGCACCCACGCCGAACAGCGTGACGCCGGAACCGGTGACCAGGAAGGTCACCAGGGCGGCCTCACGCTGGTGGGCCTCCAGTAGCGCGCGATGAAGACTGCTGCCGATGGTCGGTAGAAGCGCGAGTCCGGCTATCGCCAGTACAAGCCCCTGGGGCAAGGCGTCGAAGAGCGTCCCGATCGAGCCGCCGAAGAGACCTGCCAGCAGGTAGAATCCGCCTGCCCATATGGCCGCGGGATAACGTTTGTCGGCCTCCGGGTGGACGTCGGGTCCCATGCAGATGGCCGCCGTGATGGCCGCCAGGCAGATGCTGAACGCGCCGAACGGCGCCAGTAGAAGCGTTGTCAGCCCGGTCCAGATCATCAATGGCGATACCGGGGTATCGTAGCCGGCTGCCCGCAGCGTTGCCACGCCGGGGGCGTTCTGAGAGGCCATCGTCACCACGAAGAGTGGAATGCCCACGCCGATCAGGCTGGACAGCGAGAAGGTCGGCCAGATGGGTTGCGGTAGCGTCAGGATCAGGTGGGTCTCCGCCGCGTCGATCTTGCCCAGCAGGGCGGCGACGCCGAGCGCCACCGCCAGCACCAGCAGGATGGCGTACCGTCGCAGCCAGCGCCGGGCGACGAGATAGGTCAGAAACATCGACAGCACCAGGATGAAGTCGGTCTCCATCGATGCAAAGGCGTCGAGACCGAAGCGCAGTAGCACACCCGCCAGCATGGCGGCGGCGATGGACTGGGGGATGATCTGCATCAGTCTGGCAAACCAGCCGGTGACGCCGCACACGACGACCAGTGCGGCGCTGAACAGGAAGATGCCGATGGCCTCGCTCAGTGGCAGGCCCGGCAGGCTGGTGGCCAGCAGGGCCGCGCCCGGCGTCGACCAGGCCGTCAGAATCGGTTGTCGAAAGTGCAGGGAGAGGCCGATCGAGGTGAGGCCCATGGCGAGACCGAGCGCGCTCAGCCAGCCACCGATCTGCGCCGGCGACGCGCCTGCCGCCGCCGCTGCCTGGAAGATGATCACCGCGGAGCTGGTGTAGCCGACCAGCACGGCGACGAACCCCGCCGTGATGTGCGAGGCGGTGAATGGAGGCGGAGTGGGTCGGCGCTCGGCCGGAAGACGTGCCATGTCGATGCTCGAAATCGATATTGAGTGTGCGTTATAACGCACATTGCGGATTTCGACAATCTCCGCTGTCGCGCACGATACTGGCGGAGTGTCGCAACGAAATCGGTCCGGAGCGGGTCTGTACCTGGCGCCGGGAGTGTCAGCATTGGGAGGGATGATGAGTCCAGATCTTGCGGCTATCGGGCAGCGCCTGAAACGGTTCCGCGCTGAGCGCGGCCTGAGCCTCGATCGGGTCGCCGGGCTTTGCGGTGTCAGCAAGGCGATGCTGGGCCAGATCGAGCGGGGCGAGTCGACCCCGACCGTCGCGACGCTGTGGAAGATCGCCAGCGGCCTGCAGGCGCCACTGTCGCGTTTCCTGGTCGGTGAGAGCGGTGTGGTGCATCGACCGACGTCACCTCCCAGGCACCGTGATGCCTCCGGCATGATCGTCACGCCGCTGTTCGCGTTCGATCCGGTGCTGGGGTTCGAGATGTTCGCGATCGAGCTGCCTCAGGGCTGTCTGAGCGAGTCATCGCCGCATGCGCCGGGGGTGATCGAGCACGTGGTCATGCTGGAAGGCGAGATGGAGCTTTTCGTCGAGGGGGCATGGCAAACGCTGGTAGCAGGGGAAGTGCTGCGCTTCGCGGCCGACCAGCCGCATGGCTATCGCAACCGGGGGCCGGCGCCAGCGAAGGTTCACGATCTGATTCACTATCCTTTCAGCGCGTGATTCACTGTATTCCAGCGCTGCCGACAGTCTCTTGCCTCGGCTCGAGACAGCCCCTCGGCACGGCCAGATCGGGTCCCACCAGCGTCTGTGGCCGATAGCGAGCCAGCAGCGCCCAGAGAAGGGCGGCGGTCTCGTCGTCCGGCTGGCCGGCGTAGTTGGCGGGTCGAAAATGCATCTGGAACGCTCTGGTGACGTCACGGGTCTGCTCATCGAGGATGCCCGTCGTCGCCAGTCGATAGCCGTAGGCGCTCAGCGCGTGTTGGTATTGCGCCATGGTTGGCGAGCAGTGCGCGAAACGACGTCGATAGGTATCGGTATCTTCAGCGTCGGGCCAGGCTCCCACGCCGGCTTCGTGAAGCCTTTTCCACGGAAAGCGCGGCCCCGGGTCGATCTTGCGCGAGGGCGCGATGTCCGAATGGCCCAGAATCGAGGTCGGAGGAAGGTCATAACGCTGGATGATATCTCTCGCCAACGCGATGACGGCCTCGATCTGCGGATCCGGATAGGGCTGCCACTGTCTACCCGAAGCCGTTTCGCGGGGCCCACGGTTCACGATCTCGACACCGATGGAGGTGTCGTTGAGCTGAGTGCGGTCCTCCCAGGCGCTGAGACCGGCGTGCCAGGCCCGGTCCTTTTCGTCGACCAGCTGCCACACTCGGGGGGCGTCGCCTTCGGCCTTCGGCTGCCGAGCCACCAGGTAGTGCGAGCTGACATGGGGGCCAAGCAGCGTGCGAAGGGCTCGGGGCGCTTCGGAATCGGTATAGTGCAGGACCAGGTAGCGGACGCGGTGATTGTAGGCCTGCGACTGGTAGGTGTGGTCCGCCACGTAACCCGGCCGGGTCTCCATGATCGATGAACCGGCGCAGCCGGCCAACGCCGCCACCGCTAGCAGGGCGACGAGTTGGTGCAGTGACCGCGTGAAAGGGGGCTTCATAGCACACTCAGCAGATAACGTGTCAGTAGGCCTAGCGTGAGGGTGATCGAGAAGCTCAACATCGTGCCCAGCAGCACGTATTCGGTGAGTTTTCGGTCGCGATCTTCGTAGAGGTCGCCGAAACGCAGCACCGACTTGGCGGTCAGGAGAAAGCCGATCGCGGCCATCTGGTTGCTCAGTACGAATGTCAGGATGAGAAAACGCTCCAGCATGCCGATTCGGGCGCCCGCGTCGGCCAGGGTACCGCGGGTGTCGACGCCTTGGCTCCAGCGACGCATGATCAGCGCGATCAGGACCGAAGCCGGGCGCAGGACCAGCAGATATGCCAGGGCGGTCAGCAGCGTTCGGGGTTGCCATAACAGGCTCAGATCGATGGCGAGGGGCAGGGCGCTGCCATCGATCAGCCACCACCAGACGGCGATCAGAACCAGGAGGTGGAGAAGTTGGTCGACGACGAAAAAACTGACGCGCTGGGCCGGCATGTAGCTTTTCAGCGTGTCGATCATCCAGTGAGTCAAACCCACGACGCCCGTGCCGATCAAGGCTTCACGCAAGGGAATGCCAAACGCGATCAGGATGGCCAGGCACAGCAGCATGTGGATGCCGACATGCCAGTAGAGCGAGCGCGCGCGGAAATGGTATTGCTGCTTCTGGCGCGCCCAGGCGTCACTCTGCAGGATGAAATCGGCGACGGTGTGCGACAGCAGCAGCGCCAAGAGCAGCGACAGGCCGGTTTCGCTCATTTCATGGCCTCCAGGCGTTCTCGGGTGAACTCGAGAAAGGCGTGAATCAGCGACCAGCGCGCCGCGCTCAGGCGGCGATTGATGGTCGGTTGCGAGCGCTCCAAGCGTTTGGCCAGTTCACTTTGGGAGTGATCGGAGGTAAGGCTCAGGCGAACCACTTCCGCGGCGTTGTGGCTCCAGTGGCTGATGATGTCATCGGCGAACTGAATCAGCAGATTCAGATCCGGTTGGGGAGACGGGAGGAACAGGCCCAGGCGTTGATGGCCTTGGCCCAACGCGTCCAGACCTTGACCGGAGCGCACGAAGGCCTCCCCATCCGCATTGATGAAGTCTTCCGGCGCGGGCACTTCACCCTCGCCGATCCCGATGGCGATTCGTGCGTCCCAGCTCTGGCGTCGAGAGGGAGAGTGCTCGAGCAGGCTGGCACGCATGAGGACAGCCGCGACGATAGTGTCCTCGATCCCCGGAACGGCCAGCTGGAAGGCGTCGCCACGGAACCGCGTGCCCACGGCACCCAGCGTCTGGCCGAGACGCTGGATGCCGGTATCGATCGTGCCGCGCAACTTGCGTTTGTCGGCAATATCGCGGGAGGCAACGATGTCTCCACTGAGCACGCCGATCAATGTCATGAGACTCCTTATCGATATCCAGGTGAAACAGCTGGATTATAGATTAAAAAAGCTATTTTTGCGATTATGCATAAAAAAAGCTATTAAGGCAGGACGCTGAAGATATCGATAAGATGAAGGTAAACGACTACTGGATATTCATCCAGTGCATGCTTGTAAATTTTGTTATCCCTATGATGTCCGGGTGGCCGAATCAACGGCAGTGGTATGCGCTGCCGGCGTGTTGTCGGCACCGATCAGTCTCACCGCCACCCGATTCCGCCCGTGTTCCTTGCAGTCGTAGAGTGCCTGATCCGCGTGGTTGATCATTTCGTCGATATCGATCAACAGGCCGTTGGGGCTCGTTACCACGCCAACGCTGACGGTGACGACGGGGGCAACGGGAGAGTACTCATGCGGCAGCCCCAGCGCCTGGATCATGCCTCGCATCGCGTCTGCCAGGGCCCGGGCTTCCTCATGGCCAGTATTGATCAGCAGTACCAGGAACTCTTCACCGCCGAGACGCACCACGACATCGGTCTCTCGCCGAAAAGTATCCCTCAACACCCCGGCGATATCCACGAGACAGCTGTCGCCTGCCGGATGGCCATAGTTGTCGTTGAAGGCCTTGAAATGATCCACGTCGATCATCATCGCCGATACCGTACAGCTCAGCCGGCGACTCAGCGGGACCAGGATATCCAGGCGCTTTTCCAGCATCCGGCGATTGCCGAGTCCCGTCAGCGGATCGTTGAGGGTCTGCTCCAGTAGCGCGGCGTGGTGGCTTCTGGACTCTTCGATCAATCGCTGGAGTTGCCGTGCCAGCAGACCGACGGCATCGGCACGGCTGGAGAGATCGAAGGGCATTTCACGAGGCGTGGTACTGAAGTCATGTTCGAGGCGGACGTGATCGGTCATGCGCCTGACTGGCACCAGTAGTTGGCGGTTTATCAGCCACAGCGTGGCCGCCAGCCCCGCGAACCCGACAGGCAGACCGGCCAGTATGACCGTCACCAAGGTACCGCCCGCGGTCGTCACGAGCCAGGCCGCCGTCAGTGTGGCCAGCGAGCTGCCTATCCAGATCCCGGCGAGGACCCCCAGTGTCCGGGCCGATAAATAGTTTTTCATTTTCGGCATGTCTTGAACCGATGTCCTGGTTGCCGAAGACCGCAGTCCGTCGTCGGATGAGTGGAACGTGTGCCCCCTCGTGCCGAGGCGGGGATACGCGTGGCCTCCAGTTCAATATCGACGTTCCGTAGGCGAACTGTAGCGCTATCGTCGGAACCATAAGTAATTAGATGTCATTGATTTAGCGTGCGCTGATCCAGGTTTTGCAGGCTGGTAATCTTAAAGGCCGCCTGTTCGAATAAAGTCTTAACAATCAAATCGGCATCGGAATATCCCTGGCGCTGCTTTTTTTGCCGAGATGAACATTGCGCTCAGTTCGGCGGTGGGGTTTTCCTTGTGGCAAGTGTCGGGCGGTCATCGCTTGGAGTCAGTTCGCGGATAAGAAGTGAAAGGAAGGGTGAGTTAATAAATAGCGGTAATTGGTATGCTTTAAAAAAATCATCCCGACAAGCCTTGCAACTCTGTAAATATCGGCAATAATGTCTTCGCTTAAACCAATCCGCAACGGAACGACGAATGTCTCTACTCAGCGATTATGTCAAGAAAGAACAGCTCCTGAAGCAGCTTGAAGAAGAGCTGAAGCGCATGGAGGGTGATCAGCGCCTGAAATCCGAACTCGAGTTCAAGGAGAAGCTCGAGGCACTGATGGCGGAATACGGCAAGACGACGCGGGACGTCATGGAACTGTTGAGTCCGGCCGAGGGCTCCCAGGCTTCGGCAGCGCCGGCGAGCTCCACTGGAGGACGCCGCAAGCGCAAGCTGAAAATCTACAAGAACCCCAAGACTGGTGAAGTCGTCGAGACGCGTGGCGGCAATCACAAGACCTTGAAGGCCTGGAAAGACGAGCACGGCGGCGATACCGTCGAATCTTGGGTCGTCAGAACGGAAGACTGAGCATTTACTACTGTTACTTCGCTTGGTCTAAAGAGCCCTCTGCCATCGTTTTGGCGGAGGGTTCTGCTTTTCAGGCCTTGGAACTGATCCCGCCGAAGCCGCCATGTCGGGATTGGCCGCTTGGCCCGTAGACGCTGCCACCAATGGCACGATTCAGGAAATCGATGGCCTGTTGGTTATGCTCCAGCCGCTGGGAGATAATGTGGCCGTTGAGACGGTTGGTTTGGCGAACCTGTTCCGCCAACCGGCGAATACGCTGCCAGGTCTCGTCCATGCCGGTGGCATTGGCGAACTGGGCCGCGCCTTGGCTGCCGACGCCAAATCCCTGCGACCGTTGCTGCTCCCTGCGTAGACCTTCGAGTCGATCAAGCTCGCTCAGTTGCTTTTGCTTCGATGCCGCCAGCGTGCTGAGACGCTCTCCATCGGCGTTACCCGAGCCCAGGCAAGTGGCCTCGGCATCCAGGGTTTCGGCGAACGCTTGCAGCAGGGCCTGTTGTTCGCGGAGCAATTCGGCTGGCGTCATGAAAGATTCCTGAATCCGGACCTGAAGTCAGTCAGATGATTAACGCTCACCCAGCATGTCGCGGACGCTCTGGATCAGGCCGTCGGCGATCTTGCCGGTATCGAGTTCGAGCCGGCCCTCGGAGATGGCCTGGCGAATGTCGTTGACGCGAGCAGTGTCGATGTCGCCGCTATCGTCAGCGGTCGGTATCTGGCTCAACGTCGTGGTCGAACCGGCCGCCGTCTTGGCGTTTCCCAGCGATTCAACACTCTTGCGCTGCTCGGCGGCTTCGTTCTGCGTGGGGCGAGTCAGCGGCTGTGTCTGGTCGATTTTCAAAGTCGTTACCTCATGGCTGGATGCACGATGACGGGGTTTCCTACGTTATCGGCAGCGCCCGCGGAAGCTGAAAGCAATTAAGGAAGAGTTTTGTTAAGAAATTTATCCGGGTAGGCTAGAAGTCCACCCGCAGTCGATCCTGCCCTGTCACTCTCCCTTGGAGAATCTGGTTGTTCTCCGTCTTGAGCCGAATCGTACTCCCCAGCCCACCGTTGTCCAGCGCCTCGACGTTGCGACTGACACGAAAGCCCTGGCCGACGGCGGTGAGTACCACCGTGTCGCCACGTTTTACCATCCAGGGCTTGCGCACCATGCTCTCGGTCAGGGTGGTGCCCGGCGGTATACGCCGGGTGGCGACCATGCCGTCCACCTGGGCGGGGTCGTCCAGATAGCCACGGCGGAGCCGGGAAATGTCCGTCTGCTGCCAGTCCAGCGCCCTCGCATCGATCCTTTGCCCCGGCTCGATTGGCTGGCTGGCCACCAGGTGACGGACGACCGCGGAAACCGTTGCCTGCACATAGCGGGTGCGGCTGCTGTCGCTGCCACAGTGCACGCCCACGGTCACCCGGCCTTGGGGAACCCCAGGTCGAGGCAGGAAAGGTTGGGGTGTCGGACAATCCCCGAGATCGGCTGCACGATCCTGAACCGCTATCTCGACCTGATCCCCGAGTGAAGCGGTCTGCTGCTGGAGAAAGCGCGTGACGCTCGCGCTGATCGCATCGTCCGGCGGAACCTCGGTATCCGCCTGCGATATCGAAGGTATCGGTAACAGCGACAGCGCGAACAGCAGCGCCATCAGCGTCATGGCTCCGGTCCAGGCGATCCGGCGCAGACCGGGGCGGCACTTCGACATGGCGCGCTGAAACGTGTCGGGCGGATCTGCTCGCATGTCATGGACCTCGGTGGCTGGCAGGCTCGCGGTGTACCGCGTCGATCGACGGAATTCCCCATAGTGGAAGCGATTTTAAACGGGCCCGCCGCCAGGCATTGATAAAAATGGCGCGCAATTACGGGTCTGTTTACACATTTGCCACGAACATCCCGCCGCTATTCTCCACTCTGTCAATTTTCCAGCGAACGCCATTCGAGGTGCACGGCATGTTCGACAAGTTGGATAACGCGGTGCGCTTCCAGCAGGAGGCCATCAATCTGCGTGCGGAGCGCCAGCAGGTTCTGGCCAATAACATCGCCAATGCCGATACGCCCAACTTCAAGGCCCGGGATTTCGATTTTCGCGCCGAGTTGAACCGGGTGATGGAGCAGGGCCGCAGCGAGGCTTCCGGTGGGCTGTCACTGGCGCGGACCTCGGCCCGGCACATTCCCGGGCAGGCCGGAGGCGGGGCGGGCGTCCGGGATCTGCTCTATCGGGTGCCGGATCAGCCCAGTCTCGATGGCAACACGGTCGACATGGATCGGGAGCGCTCGGCCTTTGCCGACAATTCGCTGCGCTATCAGGCGGATGTCACTTTCGTCAGCCGCAAGATCCAAGGGCTGAAGAAAGCCATGCAATCGGAGTAACACGATGTCGATGTTCAGCGTATTCGAAATTTCCGGCTCGGCGCTGTCCGCCAATTCACAGCGGATGAACGTGACGGCCAGCAATCTGGCCAACGCGGACAGTGTCGCCGGTCCTGACGGGCAGCCTTATCACGCCAGGCAGGTGATGTTCCAGGCGATGAGCCAGCAGGGCGGCAGTGCAGGCGGTGTTCGCGTCAACGGCGTGATCGAGGACAACACCACGCCGATGCGCATGGAGTATCGACCGGGGCACCCGTTGGCGAACGACGAGGGCTACGTGACGATGCCCAATGTCGACCCGGTCAACGAGATGGTGGACATGATCGCCGCCTCACGCTCCTACCAAGCCAACGTCGAGGTCATGAACACCGCCAAGACGCTGATGACGAAAACACTCACCATCGGCGAAGGCTGATCGGTGTCGGTCCATAGCGAGGAGAGGTCATGTCCAGTCCGGTGATCGGCAACAGTACCCTGGCCAACATCAATGGTGCGGCCGCCAAGAGCTCTACCACGGGAGTCGACTCCGGCAGCGAGCTCAACGAGCGTTTCATGACGCTGCTGGTGACACAGTTGAAGAACCAGGACCCGACCAGTCCGATGGAAAACTCGGACATGACGGCGCAACTGGCTCAGATCAACACCGTCAGCGGTATCGAGAAGCTCAACGACAGTCTGTCCGCGATTACCGACCAGATCGACGCGGGCCAGGCGTTACAGGCCACGGCCTTGATCGGTCAGGGCGTGATGGTGCCGGGCAACAGGATCCTGGTGGGAACTTCCGAGGATGCCAACGGTGTGGTCACCACGCCTATCGGCGTGGAGCTGGATAGTGCCGTCGAGGATCTGCAGATCGATATTCGCGGTGCCAGCGGCGAGATCATCGACAGCTTCTCCACCGGGCCCTTGTCCGCGGGCGTCCACAGCTTTACCTGGGATGGCAAGTTGGCCGATGGCTCCAACGCTGCCGTCAACAGCACCTACACGGCTTCCCTGACCGGCACCGTAGGGGATGAAACCTACGCGCCGGCTGCGCTGAACTACGCCCTGGTCAACGGGGTGATTCAGGGGGCGAACGGCGCCCAGCTCGACTTGGGATACGCTCAGGATCCCGTGGCGCTCTCGGAAGTACGTCAGATTCTCTGAGCGAGATTCAGTAACGACATCAACCGTTCTAGCGGACGCAACCGATAAACGTAGGGGATCAGTCATGGGCTTTTCGCAGGCATTGAGTGGCGTCAACGCCGCTTCCCAGCAGTTGGATGTGATCGGCAACAATATTTCAAACTCCCAGACCAAGGGGTTCAAGAGCGGATCGGTCCAGTTCTCGGACGTATTCGCCAATAGCGCCGTGGGCCTGGGTACCCGGGTCTCCGGCGTGCTCCAGGACTTCAGCACCGGCAGCCTCGAGTCCACCGGACGCAACCTGGACATCGCCATCAGCGGCGACGGCTTCCTGCGCTTCCAGCAGGAGGGCGAGGTCGGCTACTCGCGCAACGGCCAGTTGACGCTGACCGCCGACGGATTTCTGGAAAACGCCCAGGGCGCCCGGCTGATGGGCTACGGCCTGGCGGATGCCACCAACGTCAACTCCGGCGTTGTCGTCGGCGGCCAGCCGCAGGTGCTCAACGTGCCGGCGGCGGACATGCCGGCCAGTGCTACCGGTGCCACCGGCACGGGGATCAACATTCAGCTCAACCTGGATGCCTCCACCGTGGCCGACGACTCCTCGACCGCCGTGCTCTACGACAGTCTTGCGGCCAAGACGGCGGGGGACACTACCCAGCAGACGAACGTCGCCTACAACTACTCCACCAGCTTCACGGTCTACGACTCGCAGGGCGCGCAGCACAACGCCACGCTGTACTTCCAGAAGACCGACGACAATGCCTGGAGCGCCCGCACGGCGCTGGACGGCGTGCTCACCGATCAGACGCTCACCGCGACCTTCGATAGCGCCGGCAAGCTGGCCACCATCGACGGTGAAGACGCCACCGCCAATCCGGTTAACTGGCCGAACCTGGCGTTCACCGACAACGAGCTGGGCGACGGCGTCGATCCGATCAGTGCGACCTTCAACATGGCGGGCAGCACCCAGTTCTCCAACGACTCCACGGTCAAGAGCCTGGCGCAGGACGGTTATGCCTCCGGCGCCCTGGTGGGCGTCAGCTTCGCCGATGACGGCTCCGTCGTCGGCAGCTACTCGAACGAGAAAACCATCGATCTCGGACAGATCGCGCTGGCCACCTTCCGCAACCCCGAGGGGCTGTCGCCCTCCGGCGGCAACCTGTTCGCGGCGACCGCCACTTCCGGCAACGAGCTGCTGGGCATCGCCGGGACGGGCACGCTGGGATCGATCGAGGCCGAGACGCTGGAAGCTTCCAACGTCGACCTGACCCAGGAACTGGTCAACCTGATCATTGCGCAACGCAACTATCAGGCCAATACCAACTCGATCCGTACGCAGTCCGAAGTCATGGATCAGATCGCCCAGCTGCGCTGACAACGGCACGCTGCCGGTCAAGTCTTGACCGGCAGCCACCTCGCTTCCAAAGGGTTTCAGCATGGACCGGATTCTCTATACCGCCGGGGGTGGCGCAAGCCAGACCATGGCTCAGCAGTCGGTGGTCAACAACAACCTGGCCAACGTCAGTACTCCCGGGTTTCGTGGCGAGCTGATGGCTTTTCGCGCGGTGCCGGTGGAGGGCGACGCGCGCCTGCCGACGCGCATCGCTTCGATGATGACCACGCCCGGCGCCGATTTCACGCCGGGCACCATCAGTACCACCGGGCGCAGCCTCGACGTCGCGCTGCAGGGCGACGACACCTGGCTGGCGTTGCAGTCGCCGGACGGCGGGGAGGCCTACACGCGGCGCGGTGATCTCCAGGTCGACGCCACCGGCCTGCTGACGTCGCTCGGCAACCCGGTTCTCTCCGACAACGGCCAGGCGATCGTGGTACCGCTCGGGGGCGACGTGACGATCGCCGCGGACGGTTCGATCAGCGTGCTGGAGCCGGGCCAGAATCCCGACGCCGTGGCGCCGCTGGCGCGTCTGAAGATGGTGGTTCCGGGCAACGACAATCTGGTGCGCGGGGAGGATGGCCTGTTCCGCAGAGTGCCGGCGGAAGGCGAGGACGTCGCGGCCCCGTTGCCGGCCGATGACACCCGGCGACTGGTTCCCGGCGCGCTCGAGGGCAGCAACGTCACTCCGACCGACGCGATGATCTCGATGATCGACAGCGCCCGGCGCTACGACATGCATATGAAAGTGATCGAAAGCGCGGATGAGAACGAGCAGCGCGCCAACAGTCTGCTTTCACTGACCAGCTGATGCCAATTTCGACCAGCGGTGCCAGCCACAGCGCGAGCGCACCGATAGTGAGGTTCCTGTCATGATCAAATCTCTATGGACGGCCAAGACCGGTCTGGAGTCGCAACAGGTCAAACTGGATGTGATCTCCAACAACCTGGCCAACGTCTCGACCAACGGCTTCAAGCGATCCCGCGCGGTGTTCGAGGATCTGCTCTACCAGAACGTGCGTCAGCCCGGCGCTCAGTCGTCGGTCGTCGACAACTTGCCTTCCGGCATGCAGGTGGGTACCGGTGTTCGCCCCGTGGCGACCGAACGACTGCATACGCAGGGCGGCTTGCAGAATACCGAGAACTCCCGCGATCTGGCGATCAACGGCAAGGGGTTCTTTGCCGTACAGATGCCGGACGGCACCACCGGCTACACTCGCGACGGCAGTTTTCAGGTCAACGAGAACGGCCAACTGGTCACCGCCAGTGGCTATCCCGTCGATCCGCCGATCGTGATCCCACAGAACGCGCTCTCGATCACCGTCAGTCAGGACGGTGCCGTATCCGTCACCCAGCCGGGGACGTCCCAGAGCAATGCGGTGGGGCAGATCATGCTCTCAACCTTCATCAATCCGACAGGACTTCAGAGCATCGGCCAGAACCTGTACCTGGAGACCGATGCCTCGGGTCCGCGTACCGATCTCAACCCGGGGCTGGATGGTGCCGGCAAGCTCTACCAGGGCTATGTCGAGACCTCCAACGTCAATGTGGTCGAGGAGATGGTCAGCATGATCGAGACGCAGCGTGCCTACGAGATCAACAGCAAGGCCGTCGAAACGTCCGATCAGATGCTCCAGCGTCTGACGCAGCTATAAATCGGGGAAGTCGCGTGTTGCTGACCGCAGAACTAGCCACGACGTGGCGCAGAGTGATGATGCTGATCGGCCTTGGGCTGACGATGGTCGTGACGGGCTGTGCGCAGATTCCCAGGCACTCCGTGGTCGAGAATTCCGCACCGGTGGAAATCCCCTCGACGCCGCCGGCCCAGGCCAACGGCTCCATCTATCAGGCGCGCTTCGGTTTTCAGCCGCTGTTCGAGGATCGGCGTCCGCGCCAGGTCGGCGACATCATCACCATCGTGCTCGACGAGCAGGTCAGCGCCAGCAAGAACTCCGCCGCAAACGCCACTCGCAACGGCTCCACCACCTTTACACCGGGGGTGGTTCCCAACCCGATCGACTTCCTCGAGAGATACGGTACGGATCTGGCGGGCGAGAACGTGTTCAACGGTTCCGGGGGGGCGAACGCCAACAACACCTTCACCGGGACGATCACCGTGACCGTCTACGACCTGCTGGCCAACGGCAACCTCAAGGTACGGGGGGAGAAACAGATCGCGATAAACCAGGGCACCGAATACATCCGGTTCTCCGGCGTGGTCAATCCCCGGGCGATTACCGGCGCCAATACCGTGCAGTCGACCCAGGTCGCCGATGCCCGCATCGAGTACATCGGTGACGGCTACATCAACGAAGCGCAGAACATGGGTTGGCTGCAGCGCTTCTTCCTCAACGTCTCGCCTTTCTGATGCCTATGATCCGCCTGTTCCGTTCGATCCGGTCGTGCCGCCCGTCGCTGGTACAAACATTGGCGTTGGTGACGATGCTGCTGTTCAGCCTCGGTGCGCAGGCCCAACGCATCCAGGATCTCGCCAACTTCTCGGGCGTGCGTGACAACCCGCTGGTCGGCTATGGACTGGTGGTCGGCCTCGACGGCACGGGAGACCAGACCACCCAGGCGCCGTTCACCGGCCAGAGCATCACCAACCTGTTGTCGCAGCTGGGGGTGACGATCCCGGCCGGCACCAATATGCAGCTGCGCAATGTGGCCGCGGTCATGGTGACCGCGAAGTTGCCACCGTTCTCGCGCCAGGGGCAAGAGATCGACGTCACCGTCTCTTCCGTCGGCAACGCCGACAGCCTGCGGGGCGGCACGCTGTTGATGACGCCGCTCAAGGGCGCGGACGGTCGTGTCTACGCCCTGGCCCAGGGCAACGTCTATGTGGGGGGCGCCGGCGCCCAGGCGGCCGGCAGCAGTGTGTCGGTCAACCACCTGGCGGCGGGCCGAATTCCCGGGGGCGGGCTGGTCGAGCAGGAGGTGCCGGTGCGGCTGGGCGACGCCAGCGGCACCCTGGACCTGTTCCTCAAGCAATCCGATTTCGAGAACGCTCGCCGGATGGTGGCGGCCATCAATCAGGAGTTCGGCGCGCCGGTGGCGGCCGCGCTCGATGGGCGGACGGTGCAGCTCAAGCTGCCGGCCAACAGCAACGATCGGGTCACCTTCCTGGCCCGGGTACAGGGGGTCGACGTCACCACCGAACGCGGCCCGGCCAAGGTGATCGTCAATGCCCGCACCGGCTCCGTGGTGCTGTCGGATACCGTCACGTTGAACCGCGCGGCGGTCGCCCACGGCAACCTGTCGATCGTCATCGACTCCAACCCCCAGGTCAGTCAGCCCAACGCGCTGGCCGGCGGCGATACGGTGGTGGTGCCGAATGCCGATATCAGCGTGCAGCAGGAGGGCGGTGCACTGCAGGTGGTCCAGACCAGCGCCGACCTGATGGATGTCGTCAACGCACTGAATGCCCTGGGGGCCTCGCCACAGGATCTGATGTCGATCCTGCAGGCGCTGAAGTCCGCAGGCTCGCTCAACGCTGAACTGGATATCATCTGATGGCACTGGGTAACGATCTCTCCGGCCAGTTCGCGCTCGACGTCCAGAGCGTCCAGCGGCTCAAGTACAGCGCTGCGAACTCGCCGCAGGACAGCCTCAAGGAAGCGTCGCGCCAGTTCGAGGCCGTCTTTCTGCAGATGATGCTCAAGAGCATGCGCGATGCCAGTCCCAAGTCCGGGCTGCTGCAGAGCCATCAGATGGACATGATGCGCTCGATGCAGGATCAGCAGTGGGCCCAGCAGTTGGCGGGAAAGGGACTGGGACTGGCCGATCAGCTCGTGCAGCAACTCGAGGGCAGCGGCCTACCCGGGACAGCGGCGCTGCCGGCCGCCAGCGAGCGGGAGGACGCCTCGACCTTGATTGCCGGGATCCCCCGCGGCACGCCGCGGCTGCTGCATGGTGGCCTGCGCACCCCCGGATTCGCGCCGGACGTCTCCCGACATGGTCTGGCGATGCCCGGGCCGTCCGCCAGCGGTGCGACCGCCGGCGAGTCGGCCGGCGCAGGGACGACAGGGCTGTCGGGCGCCGATTTCGGCGACCGACCGGCCCACGTTCGCGCTTTCCTCGAGCAGTTGGCTGGGCCGGCCCAACGTGCCGAGCACTCCTCTGGGGTGCCCGCCGAACTGATCCTTGCCCAGGCCGCGCTCGAGACCGGTTGGGGGCAGCGCGAGATCCCCACGGCAGGAGGGGGGAACAGTCACAACCTGTTCGGCATCAAGGCTGGCCAGTCCTGGCAGGGCACCACCACGGAAATCACCACCACCGAATACGTGAATGGCCGGCCGATCAAGATGGCCGACCGGTTCCGCGTCTACGACTCCTATACGGAGGCGTTCGCCGACTACGCCAGGTTGATCGGGGACAATCCCCGCTACCAAGGGGTGGTAGCGGCTTCGTCGCCCGATGAGGCTGCCCGGGCGTTGCAGCAGGGCGGCTACGCCACGGATCCGCGATATGCCGCCAAGCTCCAGGCGATCATGGCGCAGTTGGGCGGCTTGGACGCCATTCCTGACCGCGGGCTGCTGGCGGCCGCCACCAGCGACGACGACAACCCCTTCGGTCCGGATACGCTACCTTCCGCGATTTTCTAGGGCCTGGCCGCATGGCGGTGGGCAGTAACAAAACATTGCGAAATCACCCCGGCCGGGATTCAAGAAGTGGCGGATACAGCCGATAGAAATCATAACTTTGCATGGATCCGCGCCGGACTCTGGATGGCGTTTCACGGGATAGCGATATGAGCCTGTTTTCGATTGGTCTCAGTGGGTTGAGCGCGGCACAGAACGCGCTGTCCACCACCAGCAACAACATCAGCAACGTCTATACCGATGGCTACAGTCGACAGCTGACGCTACTGGGCCAGAATGCCAGTGGCGGCGGCGCCGGATCCGGCGTCAGCGTCGACGGTATCCAGCGCCAGTACAACAGCTATATCAGCTCGCAGCTCAATCAGGTCAACAGCCGGCAGTCGGCGCTGGAGACCTACCAGAGTCAGGTCAATCAGATCAACGATCTGCTGGCGGACAGCGACTCGGGCCTGACGACGCTGATGCAGGGTTTCTTCTCCAGCGTGGAGGATCTGACCGGTTCGCCAGCGGACGCAGCGGCGCGGGAAGGTGTGCTGGGTACGTCTCGCAGCATGACGGCGCAGTTCCGTGCCTATGACGGCTATCTCAGCGACATGCGCGAGGGCATCAACGGTCAGATCGGCGACGTGGTCACCCAGGTCAACAATCTCAGCGACCAGATCGCCGATCTCAACAAGCAGGTGACGCTGGCGCGGGCTCGCAGCGGTGAAGAGCCCAACGCCCTGCTCGATCAACGCGACAAGCTGGTCAGCGATCTCGGCGATCTGGTCGACGTCAATGTCCAGGTACAGGACGGCTCCACCTATCAGGTATCGCTCTCCAACGGCATGCCGCTGGTCGCGGGCAACAAGTCGTTCGACCTGGTGGCGATGAAGGGCAATGAAGATCCCTCGTCCATCACGCTCGGTTATGAAGATGGCGGCGGGACGCGCTCCGCGCTCAAGGAGTCCGTGGTCAAGGGAGGCGAGCTGGGCGGGCTGCTCAGTTTCCGCAGCGAGACCCTCGATAGCACGCAGAACCAGCTCGGCCAGTTGGCGGTGACGCTGGCCCGCAGCTTCAACGCCCAGCATGAAGCCGGGGTGGATCTGAACGGCGATGCCGGCGAGGCGTTCTTCGCCATCGGCAGTCCGACCGTCGTCAGCAGCGCGGTCAACAACGGGAGCGGTTCGCTGGCCGCCGAGTACGGTGATGTCAGCGAGTTGACGGCGGACGACTACCGGCTCACCTATCAGGCGGACGGCAGCTATTCGGTCGAGAACCTCGGCAGCGGCGAGACCCGTTCGGTATCGCCGGCCGGGGATGGCACGCTATCCGTCGGTGGCGTGACCCTGACGCCGAGTGGCACGCCCGCCGAAGGCGATGTCTTCATGCTCCAGCCGACGCGCAACGCCGCGGGTGTATTCGAAGTCGCGGTTACCGATACCGACAAGATCGCCGCCGCGGATGCCGACAGTGGCGGTAGCGGCGATAACCGCAACGCCCTGGCTCTGCTTGACCTGCAGAATCAGAGGCTGGTCGGCGGCAGCAAGACATTCAGCGGAGGCTACGCCTCGCTGGTCAGCGATGTCGGTAATCGGGCTGCGATCACCCAGGCCAACCTCACCACGCAGACGGGGTTGAGCGACCAGCTCTTCGCCTATCAGCAGGCCGACTCGGGCGTGAACCTGGATGAAGAGTACGCCAACCTGCTGAAGTACCAGCAGTACTACTCGGCGAATGCCAAGATCATCGAGGCGGGCTCGAGCATTCTGGACACGATCCTGGGCCTGCGAGCCTGAGCCAGGGATCGCCAAGAGTCGATTTCGCGTCGTTATTGAATAGCCATTGAGTGCGCCGTGTGGAGGCGCCTTCGAGGAGAGAGCCGTGCGTGTCAGCACCGTGATGATGTTCGAGCGCAGTGTCAGCTCGATGAACCGCCAGCAGAGCGCCTTCATGCAGGTGGGCGAACAGATCGCCTCCGGCAAGCGCGTGGTGCGTCCCTCCGACGATCCCCAGGCCGCCTCGCGCGCGGTGGGCGTGTCGCAGTCGCTGGCGTCCAACGCCCAGCAGAGCGACAGCCGGATCACCGCACGCAACTCGTTGAGCCAGGAGGAGAGCGTTCTCAACAGTGTCTCCGACTCGCTGACCCGTGCCAAGGAGCTCATGGTCCAGGCCGGCAACGGCACCTTGAGCGATGCGGATCGCCAGTCGATGGCGACCGAAATGCGCGGTGTCTACGAAGCGCTTCTCGGCCAGGCCAACTCGACCGATGGTAACGGCAGCTATCTGTTCGGTGGCTATCAGGACGGCGCCGAGCCTTTCGTCAAGGATGCTACCGGCGCGGTCCAGTACGCCGGCGCCGATCAGGTTCGCCAGCAGAAGGTGGACTCCTCGCGTCTGATGGAAGTGGGCAATACCGGCCGTGACGTGTTCCAGACCGTGGCGGGAGGGGCCGGCTACATCGCCCGGGCCGACGCGGACAACGCCGGCACGCTGACGTTCACCGGTCCACAGGTCGCCGATACCACCGCGCCGGGATACGGTGACGATTACGCGATCTCGTTCAGTGCCAATGGCGATGGCACTTTCGACTACACGATCAGCGGACCGGATGGCGACACCACCGGCAACTACGACGGCACCAGCGCTACCCTGGAGTTCGGCGGGGTGCGTCTCACCCTGGAGGGCACGCCGGCCGATGGCGATGGGCTGGACGTCGGCACCGCCAAGAACATGAATCCGGACGTATTCACCACGCTGGAGAACATGCTCTCGGCGCTGGAGAAGCCGCTCGACTCGGATGTCGACAAGGCCGCCTTTGCCAATACGCTGTCGACTTCCAGCCGGGAGATGGACAACGCGCTGGATAACGTGCTGACCGTGCGGGCTTCCGTCGGCGCGCGCCTCAACGAGCTGGACACGCTCGATACCGTGGGTAGCGATCGCAAGATCGCCTACACCCAGACCCAGAGCGATTTGATCGATCTCGACTACACCACCGCGATCTCCGATTACGTGCTGCGCCAGGTGGGGCTGCAGGCGGCGCAGAAAGCCTTCGTCGATCTCCAGGGGACGTCGTTGTTCGAGATGATGTGAGCGTACTGGCGCTTCGGCGGCCAGCCGGGATAGCGGTCTGAGGCGGGCGCGGCAGGACGATAGCAGGAAGGAGGGCGCATCCAGAGGGTGCGCCCTTGTCGTTGGTGCCCTCCGACGGTGGCATCGTGCCTGCGGGAGCGGGACTTTCGGGCCGACCCCGCCGTCTCAGGGCGTACCGCTCATCTGCTCGATCATGCCTTGCATGAAACGCAGCTGCTGGGTGAAGAGGTCATGCCAGAACCCGCCAAGATCCGGCATGAGGGCGGTGATCATTACCAGGCCGGCGGTCAGCGTCATCGGGAAACCCACAGAAAAGATCGACAGCTGGGGGGAAGCCCGGTTGAGGATGCCCAGCGACAGGTTGATCAGCAGCAGGGCAGTGACGATGGGGATGGCCATCAGCAGGCCCGAGGAGAAGATGGTGCCTCCCCAGCGGGCCAGGGTCTCGGCAAAGCTGGCATCGATCGAAGTCGCGCCGATGGGCAGCACCTCGAAGGTCCAGGCCAGGATCTCGATGGTGATCAGGTGTCCGTTCATCGCCAAAAACATCAACAGCGTCAGCAGTTCCAGCATTCGCGACAGCACCATGGTGTTGGTGCCGGCATCCGGCTGATAGAACGTCGCGAATCCCAGCCCCATCTGCATGCTGATGAATTCGCCGGCGGTCTGCACCACGGCGATCATGATCCGCAGCACCAGCCCCATGGCAATGCCAATCAGGATCTGCTGCAGCAGGATGCCGAAGCTTTCCAGCGAGAACAGCGGGATCGCCGGCATCGCTGGCAGCGACGGCGCGATAGCGACGGCGATGGCGGCGCCGAACAGGGCCTTCACCGGTGTGGGTACGCTGGGCAGGCTCCAAAGCGGAGAGGCCATGAAGAACGCGAGGATGCGAACAGTGGGCCAGAAGAACAGCTGCAGCCAGCCCAGCCATTGGTCGGAGGTGATGTCGATCATCGCCGGCGACAGCGTCTCAACTGACCATCTGGGGAATGTTCTGCAGCAGCTCCCGGGTGAAGTTGACCAGCAGCTGGATGATCCAGGCGCCGGAGACGATCAGCATGGCGAAGACGCCGAGGATCTTGGGGATGAAGGAGAGGGTCATCTCGTTGATCTGCGTCGCGGCCTGAAACAGACTCACCAGCAGGCCGATCAGCAGCGCAGTCAGCAGCAGTGGCGCTGCCATCATCAGGGTCACCTTCATGCCCTGATAGGCGAGGCTCATTACCATCTCGGGAGACATTGCTCACCTCCGTATGGTCCCGCGACATGCCATCACGACGCGATTCATGTCAGGAACTCAGGAAAAATAGAAGCTTTGGGTCAACGAACCGATCAGGAGCTGCCAGCCGTCGACCAGCACGAACAGCATCAACTTGAACGGCAGCGAGATCGTGGCCGGCGGCACCATCATCATCCCCAGCGCCATCAGCACGCTGGCCACGACGAGATCGATGATCAGGAACGGAATGAAGATCGTGAAGCCGATCTGGAATGCCGTCTTCAGTTCGCTGGTGACGTACGCCGGCACCAGGATCCGCATCGGGACGTCCTCCGGGCCCTGCATTGCGCCGATGTCGGCGATGCGGGCGAACATCGCCAGATCGGCCTCGCGGGTCTGTGCGAACATGAATTCCCGGAAAGGCTGGCTACCCCGATCGAGTGCCTCCTCCAGTGAAATCTGTTCGGCCGAGAAGGGCTGCCAGGCCTCGTCGTAGACCCGGTCGAGCACCGGCGACATGACGAAGAAGGTGAGAAACAGCGCCAGTCCCAGCAGAACCTGGGTCGGTGGTGCCGACGGCGTGCTCATGGCCGTACGCAGAAGCCCGAGGACGATGATGATTCGGGTGAAGCAGGTCATCATCAGCAGCATCGCCGGCAGGAAGGCGAGCGACGACAGGAACAGCAGGGTCTGCAGGCTCAGCGACCAGCGCTGGCCGCCGTCGGGCATCGGCTCACTGATGATGCCGGGCAGGGCCTGCGCCATCGCCCACTGGCTTGCGGTCAACGCCAGCACCGCCACCAGACCGGCGGCGACATGGCGTGGGGTGAGTCGGAGCGTCATCGCCACTAGCTGCCGTCCCGTCCGTTGTGCCGGCCACGGACCACGCCCCGGGCGTTCTGCTTCAGCGCCTGGGCGAAGCGGCTGGCGAAGGAGCCGCCAGGTGCTGATCCCGGCGGCTCGACCTCGGGCGTCGTCGGTGGCTCGAGGGTGTCCAGCCTGGTCACCTGTCCGCCACCGACACCCAGTACCAGCCAACGATCCGCGACGGCGACGATCACCACGCGCTCGCGCTGCCCCACCGGCGTACTGGCCACCACGCGGAGATGTTGCGTACCTGCCCGCCGATTGGGGCCGAGGCGCTTGAGCAGCCAGGCGCAGGCCAGGATGATCGCGACGACCACCAGCAGGGAGACCGCGGTCTTGCCCATCATCAGCAGACCGATGCTGTCACTGCCGCCGGCCTGGGTAGCCTGCTGTAGGGTAGCTTCGTTCATCGGTTCAATTTCTGGACGCGCTCGGAGGGCGTGATGATCTCGGTGATTCGAATCCCGTACTTGTCATCCACGACCACCACTTCGCCCTGGGCGATGAGGTAGCCGTTGATCAGGATGTCCATGGGTTCGCCGGCGAGACCGTCCAGCTCCACGACCGAGCCCTGGGCAAGCTCCAGCAGCTGCTTGATGGTGATACGGGTTCTGCCCAGCTCCACCGAGAGCTTGACCGGGATATCCATCACCACGCCCAGGTCGCGGGGCTGGCGGGTGTCGCTTCCGCCCTGGTCGAAGGACTGGAAGATCCCGGCATCCACCGAGCTCGCCGCCGCGGGCGTCGCTTTCGCCTTGGCGTCGACATCGGGTGCCTGGGCAGGCTCTGTGTCTTCGGCCTGCGCTTCCGTCTCTTCGGTCTCGGGTTCCACGCCCTGTTCCGCCATCGCCGCGGCCCACAGATCCTCGGCTTCCTGCTGGCTGTCGCCGGCCGTATCGGAGGCTCCCTTCTGGGATCCCGGTTTTTGATCGTCACTCATTGTCGAAGTCCTTCATGGCGGAGTACGTACCATGGTCGATGAGATGTTTCACCCGCAGTGCGCGCTGGCCTTGTCGGTTACCGTACTCGCAGGTCATGACCGGCACACCGTCGACGCGCACGTCGATGGCCTTGGGAATGTCGATGGGAAGAACGTCCCCGACCTCCAGCGACAGCACGTCGCCAATGGTCGAGGGGATCTTGACGAAGTCGGCGATCAGCTCGACCTGGGTCTGCTTGATCTCGCCGGCCATGCGCGATTCCCACTGGGTATCGTCGCTGTCGAGCGTACCGATCGGACTGGAGAGAATGTCCCGGATCGGTTCGATCATGGAAAACGGTATGCAGATGTTGAAGTCGCTGGCCAGATTGCCGACTTCGAGATGGAACGTGCTGTTGACGACGATCTCGTTCGGCGAATTGGTGATGTTGGCGAAACGTACCTGCATCTCCGAGCGCATGTAGTCGATCTCCAGGGGGTAGATCGATTTCCAGGCGTCGCTGTAGCCCTCCAGCGCCAACGACATCAGGCGCTGGATGATCCGCTGCTCGGTGGCGGTGAATTCGCGGCCGTCCGACTTGGTCAGGAATCGCCCGTCGCCGCCGAACAGATTGTCCACCACCATGAAGACCAGTCCCGGCGGGAACACCAGCAGCGCCGTTCCCTTCAGCGGCTTGAGGCTGATCAGGTTGAGATTGGTCGGCACCGGCAGGTTGCGCGCGAATTCGCTGTAGCTCTGGTAGCGCACGCCGGAGACGGTGATGTCGGCACTGCGCCGGATCAGGTTGAACAGCGCGACCCGAAACAGACGCGCGAAACGTTCGTTGATGATGTCCAGCGCCTGCAGGCGCTCGCGAACGACCCGATGCTGGTTTGCCGGATCGAAGGGGCGGGTGCGACGCTCGCCTTTCGGCTCGTCGGCGGGCTTGTCGTCATCGCCGCTGACGCCGTTGAGGAGGGCATCGATCTCTTCCTGCGATAACAGGTCGTCTTGGGACATGGTTGGCCTGGCGTCCGCTTACTGCACGATGAAGTCGGAGAACAGCACGTCACTGATGGCTAACGTGGGCTGTGGCGTGGTGATCGGGTCGTCGAACAGACCGAGAATCTGCTGCTTCAACTTGACCTTGCCCTCGGGCTTGATCAGCTCTTCCGCGCTCTTGCCGGACAGCAGCATCAGCAGACGGCTGCGAACTTCCGGCATGTGCTGGGTCAGAAATTCACGGGTCTGATCGTCGTTGACGCGCAGCGACAGGCCCACGTAGAGCAGCCGGTCGCCGTAGTCGCTCTGCAGGTTGACCGTGAATGGCTGGATGGTCACGAATATCGGCACGGGGGGCTCGGTCGGCTGTTCCTCGACGACATCGGTCGCCTCGCTACCACCACGGGCATCGAGGAAGAAGTACACGGCGATCGAACTCGCGATCGCCAGCAGGACGATCAGGAGCCCTACCACGAGTAGGGATCGACTTTTACGGGGTGCGGCCATTGCTTCTGCCATTACGGGTGATCTCTGGAAGTTGCAGCGGATTATGCGGTGGCGGGCGGCCTGGCGATCGCCGGAAAAGACGCCTTCCGGTCGGTCAACTTCCCCTTTCGTGTCACGCTGCTACCGAGAAGGGACGCTGCGGTCGCCGGCTCGCCGCACGACCTGGTGTCACGGCTGGCACGAGCCAGCCGTCATCCGTGTTATCGGCAGCGCCGGTCAGGCGTAAAGGTTGATGTTGCCATTGCCGGTCAGCGCGATGCTCCTCGCCGTGACGTCATCGACCGGCTCGATGCCCGTCGCCGTCAACAGGGAGCCGGCAGCTCCGCCACCGTGACGCGGACGGTCATCGCCGGAGGAGTGCCCCTGCTGGAAGTGGCCCTGATCGCTCACCATCGCTTCGCCCAGCGCAATACCGCTATCGGCCAACGCCTGACGCAGTTGGGGGATCGCCGCCTCGACGGCGGCGCGAACCGGGGCGTGCGCCGACAGGATCTGGAGCTGTGCCTGCTGATCCTGAACCGTCAGCGAGACGCTCAGCGGTCCCAGTTCCTGGGGATGGAGGCGAAGCGACATCTGCTGGTCGCCGCGCTGGTGCATCTGCACTACCTGCTGGCCGAAGGAGGCCGGCCACTGGGGGGACTGTACCGGGGCATTGATGAAACCGGGTGTCGAGGAGCCCGCCGATGCAGGGCTCGCCGCACCGGTCGGCGACGTGGTGGCGGTCGCCGACGAGCCGATATCGGAGCGGGGCGTCGGAACGGAACCGACGTCCGACGCATTTCGCTCGGGCAGGCTGATCGATGCGACATCGCCGATCTGGCTCGCCGCGGTCACGGCTGCGCTGTCCGAAGCGCCGGGGAGGGCGGGCGTTTGACCGTTCATGGCGGTCATGCCGGAGTTGGCCCCGGACGTAGTGCCATCGCTGCGTCGACTATCGATGGCTGACAGCAGTCCACCGAAGCCCGGCTGGCTGACGGTCGCCTTGGCGCGATCCGAGGTTCCGGCCCGACCGACGTCGGCGGTCGGTGCCTCGAGCGTGGCGGCCTCGTCACCATCGGCCGGCGGTGCGGTGACGGTGGCCTTGAAAAGCTGCTGCGCCAGTTCCCGTTGCCCGGCGTTCGGCAAGGCTGGGCCAGTGCTTGCGCCAGTGCCGCTGGCGGCATTCGGTGGTTGCGACGCCATGGCGAGCGGCAAACCGGCCACCATGGCGGCGAGAGAGTCCGCATCAATCGAGCTCGACTCCCCGTCGACCGCTCGGCTGCCCGACGGATCGTCGGCGGCGGGCGAGAGGCTGGCCAGGATGGCCCGAAGGCTGGAGATGTCTTCCTCGTCGAGCGCCTGCGGCGCGGGAACGGTAGGCGCGACCGACGACCCGGTGCCGGCCTCGGCGCTATCGGTGGCAGGCGGTTGCGCCGCCACGGCGTTCGCTGCCTCACCGCTGGTCCGCCCATCGGCGTCCGAATTCGGCGTCTTGGCGGCGGTCGTACCGTTCTGTGCGGCCGGTCGCGCTGTTTTTTCGGCCGTCGCCCGCTGCAGGGAGTCGGCGAAAGGGGCGCTCTCGCTGGAGGCCTTGCCTTTGGCACTCGCGCTACGATCCGGGGGCAAGGTCACGGCGGTGATTGCAGAAAGTTCCATGGGCGGGGGCCGTCGGTTTCGTGGTCGGGTGACGCTTCGGATCAGGCCTCGATTCGGTGCGCCGAATCTCTACTTCAGCTTTGCTGCGAGTGTCGGGCGTCTTGCTGACGACGTCGCAGCTGCGCAGCCATCTCGTCGCTGTGACGCTGCTCCTGGCGAGCCTGGTGATAGGCGGCATCGCGCTCGCCCCTGGCATGCAGCGTCTCGTAGGCGTTGAGCTTGCGGCGCTCGCCTTGCCAATGCTGCCTGCCGCTGTCGACCCGGGTCTGATGCTCGCCGAGCCGTCGCTGCTGCTGTTCGATCGCCTTGTCGAGAGAGCCGATGAACTGCTGATAGTCGCGCCACTGGCTGGAGGAGACGCCCTGCGTCAGGCTGTCGTGCAGCTTGCGCTGGTACTCTTCCCGATAGCGCTGGAGTTGACCCAACTGGGTCTGGGCTTCCTGCTGCTGACGCTGTAACTGACCGAGACTCTCCACGGCCTTGTCACTGCTACGTTGTGCCAGGTCTCGAAGCATCTCCATGGCTTGCATGTTGGCCAAAGCGTTACCTCCTATCCATCCGTCCGTCATCATGGCGACGGGAGAATTCAACGACTCCCATTGTGACGGCGCCGGTGCCACCCCAAAGGTTCGATAAGCGTCAAAAAAAGCCACTATTCCCGTTCGAGATCAGGGGATAGGGGCAATGCGCCGGGGTGACGGCTCAGTCGTCGATCGGGATGAGCCGGTCGAGTTCGGTGCGGGTATGGTCGATCCCCGCCGTCTCGTTCATTCGCTGCTGCAGGAACGTCTCCAGCCGCGGATAGAGGGCGACGGCGCGGTCGAGTTGAGGATCCTGGCCGCTGACGTAGGCGCCGACGTTGATCAGGTCGCGGTTGCGCTGGTAGCGGGAGATCATCTGCTTGAATCCCTGGGCCTGGCGGAGACGCCTGGTGTCGACCACCGCGGGCATGGCGCGGCTGATCGAGGCCTCGATATCGATCGCGGGATAGTGGCCGCTCTCCGCCAACTGCCGTGACAGGACGATATGGCCGTCGAGGATGGCGCGGGCGGAATCGGCGATCGGATCCTGCTGGTCGTCGCCTTCCGTCAAGACGGTATAGAACGCGGTGATCGAGCCGCCGCCGCGCTTGCCGTTGCCGGCTCGTTCGACCAGCGCGGGCAGCTTGGCGAATACCGACGGGGGATAGCCCTTGGTGGCCGGGGGTTCGCCGATCGCCAGGGCGATCTCCCGAGCGGCCATGGCGTATCGGGTCAGCGAGTCCATGATCAGTAGCACGTTGCGGCCCTGGTCGCGGAAATCCTCCGCCAGGCGCGTGGCATAGGCGGCGCCCTGCATGCGTTGTAGCGGCGAGGTGTCGGCGGGGGCCGCCACCACCACGGCACGGGCCAGACCCTCCTCGCCGAGGATGTTCTCGATGAAATCCTGGACTTCGCGCCCACGCTCGCCGATCAGGCCGACGACGATGACGTCGGCGTCGGTGTAGCGGGCCATCATGCCCAGCAGCACACTCTTGCCCACCCCGGAGCCCGCGAACAGACCCATGCGCTGGCCGCGACCCACGGTCAGCAGGCCGTTGATGGCACGAATCCCGACGTCGATGGTGGTATCGATGGGGGCTCGGGCCAGGGGATTGATGGGAGGCGTCTCGAGGGGGGCGTGTGGTAGCTGTTCGAGGGGGCCGTGGTCGTCGAGAGGGCGGCCATTGCCGTCGACGACGCGCCCGAGCAGCCCTTCGCCGAGCGGAAAGCGTCTCGCGCTGGCAACGTCGAGGCGATTGCCGCTGAGTGCCAGTACGCGGGCGCCGGGGAGCAAGCCGCTGGTGTCGGCCAGTGGCATCAGAAACAGCTTGTCCCCGGAAAAACCGACGACTTCGGCTTCGGCGAACCGTTCGCCATCGCCGTTGCCCGTGCCGGCAGAGAGTTCTATCAGGCAGGCGCTGCCCAGGGGAAGACGGATGCCGACGGCCTCCAGCACCAGTCCCGTGGCGCGGGTGACCCGCCCCTCGTGACGGTAGTGGGAGAGCGATTCGACCCGCTGGGTGACTTTGTCCAGCGCCAGGCGCCAGCGTTGATGGTGCGAGGCGACCTCCGGTGCCTCCGACGACTGGCCGATGTCACTCACCGGGCGCTTCTCCGTCATCGGAATTTCCCTTCGCCAGCGGCGTTGACTCCACGGGGGCCGAACCGGTCCGCGAGCGTCGGCGCTGATCGAGAATGGCCTTCCACTGCGTGCTCAGGCTCGCATCCAGACCGCCACCGGCGCTGGTGGCACGACAGCCGCCACGCTCCAGCGTCGGATCGGCGTGGCATTCCCAGCCGCTCGCCTCGAGTGTGTCGCTCATCGTCGACTTCACCAGTTCGAGATCCTGCGGGTTCAGCCAGAGCCGAGGCTTGCCGTTCAGCGTGGTGTCGGCATCGAGCAGTTCCCGCACCACGCTGAGGATGTGTTCGGGCTTGGCAGCCAGCGATTCGCCGGCCAGCTGGCGACCGGCGATCAGCGCCAGCTCGACCAGTTGATCCGCGATCTCGGCGTCGAGCGATGCCAGCGCCAGCCGAAAGTTGTCGGCCAGCCCGACGAGCGGTGCCAGGGTCATGTCCAGCCGCTTGTTGAACTCCAGCTCGGCAGCGGCGTTACCCTCCTTGACGCCCTCGCTGTAGCCAGCCTGATAGCCTTGCTCGTGTCCCTCGCGGTAGCCCTGCTCGAGCCCCTCGAGTCGGGCTTTTTCGGCGATGCTCTGGCGCGCCTTGGCCTCGGCATCCTGACGCTGGCGGCGTCGGCGGGCGTCGGCATGCGTGGTGGACGGCTCGGAAGCGGACGGATAGCCCAGCTCCTCCATCTGCCACCGGTGCCATTCGCCACGATCGCCGGACGTGGAACGGTCGCCGTGATCAGACGTAGCCATCGTCGCCACCGCTCAGGGCGATTTCGCCGGAGTCCGCCAGTCGCCGCACGACGCCGAGGATCGCTTTCTGTTCGTTCTCCACCTGGGACAGGCGCACCGGCCCACGATTCTCCATGTCTTCGCGCATCAGCTGTGCCGCACGCTGGGACATGTTGCGGGTGAACTTGTCGATCAACGCTTCCTCCGCGCCTCGCAGCGCGATGACCAGCGAGTTGGTCTCGATCTCGCGTAGCACCAGCTGGATGCCACGGTCGTCGATATCCAGCAGGTTCTCGAACAGGAACATCTCGTCGATGATGCGTTGCGCCAGATCTTCGCTGTGGGCGCGAACCACGTTGATGACCTGCTCTTCCTGGGCGGAATTCATCAGGTTGAGAATTTCGGCCGCGGTTCTCACGCCGCCCATCTTGCTGCGCTTGAGGTTGGTGCCGTCCAGCATCGAGCTGAGCACTTCGGTGAGCTCCTGCAGAGCCGCCGGCTGCACGCCGCTGAACGTGGCGATGCGCAGCATGACGTCATCGCGCTGTTTCTCGTCGAACAGCTCGAGGATGTCGGCGGCCTGGCCGCGCTCCAGGTGCACCAGGATGGTGGCGATGATCTGCGGGTGCTCGTCGCGAATCATCTCCGCGACCATCGACGCTTCCATCAGGTTCAGGGAGTCGATGCCCGATGCCGTGTTGCTGGTCTCGAGAATGTCCTCGATCAGACTGCTGGCGCGCTCGCTGCCCAGGGCCTTGGTCAGCACCGCACGGATATGGTCGTTGGAGTGCAGGTTGATGGCGGTGAACTGCTCGGTCTCGGCGTGGAATTCCCGTAGAACGAGCGCCATCTCCTCGTGGGAGACCTGCCCCAACTTGGCCATCTCCTGGCTGATGTCCTGCACCTCGCGGCTCGAGAGGTACTTGAATACCTCGGCAGCGCTGTCCTCGTCCAAGGAGAGCAGTAGGATGGCGCCACGTCGGGCGCCGGTCATTGCCGTCGTCATGATTTGTCCATCCAGCTTCTGACGACCATGGCGACCAGGCGCGGGTCTTCCTGGGCGATTTCACGGACGTCCTTGAGATCCTGCTCGTAACTCGAAGCGCCGCGCCGATTGCGATCTCGTCCACGCGATGCACCACCGGCGCGGCCAGCGTTGTCGACGCCGGCGCCAGCGCCGACACTCTGGTAGCTTGCCGCCGCGGCCGCCGCATCAGTGGCGGACATGGGCGAGGTCGCTTGGGCCGGAACCGGTTCGCGGGTCTGGCGACGCACCAGCGGCTTGACCAGCTTGAACCACAGGAACAGGGCGACCAGCGCCACGACGAGATACTTCAGCACGCTCTTGGCGAGGCTCCAGATCTCCGGCGTCTGCCACCACGGCGGCGTCTCGAACTCCGGTGCATTGGCCTGGAAGGGGCTGTTGACGACCGCGAGGTCGTCGCCGCGTGCCTCCGAGAAGCCCATCGCCTGACGCACGAGGCCACGGATCTGCTCCATCTCCGTGTCGCTCAGGGCGACGCGGGTCGGGTTGCCGGCATCATCGACGCCGTCGCGATAGTTGACCACGACGGCAACCGAGAGGCGGTCGATATCGCCACTGTGCTGCTTGACGTGCTCGACGGTACGATCCACTTCGTAGTTGATCGTGCTGTCACGATGCACCTGGCCGGTATCGGTATTGCTCGCGGTCTGGGTGTCCGTGCCCTGGGTGTCCGTCGCCTGACCGTCGGCCTGGTTGCCGTTGCCATTGTCGTTGGCGGCATTCTGGTCCTGGGCCGGCGCCTGGGTCGCCGGCGCGTTGATCGGCGAGGCGGCGGTACCCGGCGGCTGGTTGCTCAAGGCGCCGGGGACGCCCATGGCGAGATCGCCATTGCTCTGGAACGAAGCGCTGCTCTGCTGGCTGCGAACCGCTGCTTCGTTCGGTGCCTGATTGGGACCGTAGCGTTCCGCGGTCTGCTCCCGCTGGGAAAAGTCGACCTGGGCCGTGACCTGTGCCCGGACATTGCGCGCGCCGACGATAGGGGCGAGGATCGCCTCGATGCGGTCGGCATACTGGTTCTCGAGGTTGCTGACGTAGTCGAGCTGGCTGCCGTCGAGCTGACTGGCGTTGCTGGCAGGGCGACTCAGCAGGTCGCCGTTCTGATCGATCACGGTGACGTCGTCCACGGCCAGCTGGGGCACGCTGCTGGAAACCATGTGAACGATGGCGTTGACCTGGCCCTCACCCAGGACGCGGCCCGGCTGGAGATCGAGCACGACGGAGGCGGTGGCAGGCTGGCTCTCGCGGACGAATACCGACGGCTTGGCCATGGCGAGATGGACGCGAGCCCGGGCGACGCTGCCCAGCGTACCGATGGTGCGGGCCAGTTCTCCTTCCAGCGCCCGCTGATAGTTGACCTGCTCGGCGAACTGGCTGATGCCGAAGGCCTGGTCGTCCATCAGCTCGAAGCCGACGCCGCTGGCTTCCGGCAGACCCTGCTCCGCCAGCTTGAGACGAATGGGCCTGACCTGGTCGGCGGGCACCAGCAGTGCCTGACCGCCTTCGCTGAACCGGTAGGGGACGCCCATGGCATCGAGCTGATTGATGATGCGACCGCCGTCGGCATCGGTCAGGGTGGAATAGAGGACGCGGTACTCCGGCGCGCGAGCCCAGAGCAGCAGCGCGATCACGATGGCGACGGCAGCGGCGCCGGCCACGATAAGCGGTATGCGCGGGTTCCCCTGCAGCTTGCTCAACCAGTCGCGTCCGCCGGCAGTCGTCTCCGACGCGGTCTGTCGGGTCGATTGGCGTGCGGACGAACTACCTGGGTTCGAAGTGTCGTTGGGCGACGTGGCCGTGCTCATGTCGTGCTCCGATCATGGCACGTGGTGCAACTCGACAACATGGCAGTAGTCTGCTCCCTGCAACGCGTCTGCTCATCCGTACCTCGACACGCTCGGGGTGCTGCTCCGATGTGGCTCTGGCCGGGGCGTTAGTTTGATGGCAGCCATTATGTGTCGGTCTGTTAACGCTGAAGGTGGGAAAAGCCGGTGTTTTCACACGCATTTACCGCGATGGTCGTGGTCACGCTGTTGATAGGCTGCCAGCGTCGATTACCACGACGGCTCCCGGCATCATGGCCGTGAGCATCGTCATACAGGAACCCCTCATGAGTGCTCCAGCCATTCAAGCAGCGCTTCAGCAGATGCAGGCGCTATCGACCCAGGCAAGCGGTCAGGCCGCGGCATCGCAGCCATCGCTGAACGAGACAGGCGGCAGTTTTGCCGGCGAGTTGCAGGCATCGCTTGGACGAATCAATCAGATGCAGCAGACCGCCAACCAGCAGGCCATGTCATTCCAGGCCGGCGACCCGAATGTGGCGCTGAACGACGTGATGATCGACATGCAGAAGGCGAGTGTCTCCTTCGACATGGGGGTTCAGGTGCGTAACCGTCTGGTAACCGCCTACAAGGAGATCATGGGGCTGCAGGTGTAACACCCGGCGACGCTTCCCCACGACCTCCCGATTTGCGCCCGGGCGCCGTCAGCTCGGACGGGCGTCCCAGCCAGGTTGCTCGGCAGCGGAAGTCGATCCGATGCACTCATTTCGCCACGCCATCGCGGCCACGGGCGAGGGTCCTGCGGTGGCCGCGCCACGCCTCCATCGAGTAGAGCCCGAGGCCGACCCAGATCAATGCAAAGGTCAGCAGCTGAGGCCAGACGAGAGGCTCGCCGAAGACCCACAGTGCCAGCAGAAACTGCAGCGTGGGGTTGAGATACATCAGGAAGCCGATGGTGGATAGGGTCAGGCGCTTGGTGGCACCGGCGAAGGCGAGCAGCGGCAGGGTGGTTACCACGCCGCTGACGATCATCAGCGCGGTGATATCGAAGCTGACACCGAAGTGAGACTGCCCGTGCCATGTCAGCCAGGCGAGGGACGCCAAGCTCAGCGGCAGCAGCAGGCTGGTCTCCACCAGGAGGCCGGAGAGCGCATCCAGCGGCACGCGCTTGCGCAGCAGACCGTAGCTGCCGAACGTCATGGCCAGCACCAGACTGATCCAGGGCAGGGTCCCCAGCAGGAGAAGCTGCAGCATCACTGCCGCCAGCGCCAGTCCCATTGCCACCTTCTGCCAGCGGCCGAGCCGTTCGCGCAGGACCAGCATGCCCAGGGCAACGTTGACCAGTGGGGTCATGAAATAGCCCAGACTCGCCTGCAGCACACGATGCGTTTCCACCGCATAGATGTAGAGCCCCCAGTTCAGCGCGATGAGCAGCGCGCATCCCAGAATCCATCCCAGTCCGCGGATCGCCTCCCGGCGCCCCGGAAAACTGCTGCGGATGGCGGGCCAGCGCCCCATCAGCGTGACCACGGCGATCAGGAAGATGCAGGACCAGAGAATTCTCTGGATCAGCACTTCGAAGGCCGGTACCCCGTCGAACAGCGAAAAGAAGAGCGGGAAGCATCCCCAGAGGGCGTAGGCGGTAATGCCGTAACCGACACCGCGGCGGGTCTCGTTGCGTGGCGTATCGATCGACGGTTCTACGCTGCCTGACAGGGTCTTGTCTGAGGGGGATGCCGACATGTCGCTGCTCGTCGCTCTCGGGTTTGGAGGCCGGGTAATCTATCATGACAGCCATTCGCGTTGACGAATTGATCGATCCCGACATGCGGCAGGAGGAAAAGCCATGAACGAGCTACGAGTCAGCCTCGTCCAGAGCGAGCTCGAATGGGAAAACCCGGAGGCCAATCGGCGGCTGATGGATCACCGCATGGGCACGCTGGACGGAAGCCGGACGGATCTGATCGTGCTGCCGGAGATGTTTGCCACCGGTTTTACCATGAATGCCGAAGGGATGGCGGAGCCGGCCGAGGCGAGCCCCACGCTGGACTGGTTGCGGCGCCAGGCGCGCGAGCGTGATTGCGTGATCGCCGGCAGTCTGGCGATCGCCGATGGTGGCGCCCGATACAACCGGCTCTACTGGGTGACGCCGGACGGCGGTGTCGAGCACTACGACAAACGCCATCTGTTCCGAATGGGTGACGAGCCGTTGCACTACGCGATGGGGCAGACCCGCAAGGTCGTCGAGCTGAAGGGATTTCGGCTGCTGCTGTCGGTCTGTTACGACCTGCGGTTCCCGGTCTGGCTGCGCCAACGACCGAGTGCGCCCGAGCCCTTCGAGTACGATGCGCTATTGTGTGTCGCCAACTGGCCGGCGCCGCGTAGACGGCCCTGGCGGACGCTGCTGCAGGCCAGGGCGATCGAGAATCTCGGTTACGTCATTGGCGTCAACCGTGTGGGGCGGGATGGCAACGGGCTGGCGTACGCCGGGGACTCGATGGTCGTGGACTTCAAGGGCGAGCCGATGATCGATCACCCGACCGACACGCCGTTCGTCGAGACGGTGAGCTTGTCAGCAGCGGCGCTGTCATCGTTTCGCGATACCTTCCCCGCCTGGAGAGACGCAGATGCCTTCGCGTTGATCGACCTCGACGATCACCTGCAATGAGTAAGGATGAGCAATGATCCGAACCTTTCGCCTCGACCAGGCCGATTTTCAGGAGCTCAGCGACGGCGCCGTCGCCGAACGCCTGCTGGAGGCCAACTGGATCGATGCCTACGACCTCGGTGACGAGGATCGCGAGGCGCTGAAGCCGTTCCTCGCCGAGGAGCTGCCGGCCAATACCGATATCGAGGAGATCGAGTCCTCGGCGCGCTTCTTCACCGATACCGACGGCCTGCACGTGCACTCGCTGTTTCTATCCCGCAACGAGGGCAAGCACCAGACCAATACCGTGGTCTTCATCCTCCAGTCGCAGCGGCTGCTGTCGCTGCGCGAGGACGACCTGGCCGACTTTCGCCTGTTCCGGCTGCGCGCACGGCGCGGTCAGACCGAGGCCCATTCGCCGCAGTCGCTGATCGTCACGCTGTTCGAGCAGAAGGTCGAGAACCTCGCCGACAGCATCGAGGACATGCACCGCGACCTCGAGCAGGTCAGCCATATGGTGCTGGAGATCGAGGATGCGGACCTGGAAGAGGCGATCGATCGGCTGGCCAAGGTCGAGGACAGCGTGGGCAAGATCCGCCTGTGCCTGATGGACACCCAGCGCTCGCTCTACTTTCTCATTCGCCACCTGCGCTATCACGCCGAGCTGCAGGAGCAGGCCAAGGAGGCGCTGCAGGACGTTGAGGTGCTGATGTCGCACAGCACTTTCCTGTCCGACAAGGTCAACTTCCTGATGGATACCACTCAGGGGTTCATCAATATCGAGCAGAACCAGATCATCAAGATCTTCTCGATTGCCTCGGTGGTGTTTCTGCCGCCGACCATGATCGCCAGTATCTACGGGATGAACTTCGAGGTGATGCCGGAGCTCAGCTGGAGCTTCGGCTATCCGATGGCGATCGGCCTGATGGCGCTGTCGGGAATCTCGCCCTATCTCTACTTCAAATATCGCGGCTGGTTGTAGGCCCGCCGCCCACCTAGGAGTGTCTAGAACCCATGCGGTTGGACCGATTTCTCAGTGAAGCCACCGAGCTGACGCGCAGCCAGGCCAAGCGTGCCCTGCGTCAGTCGGAAGTCAGCGTCGATGGCGAGACCGTGCGCGATGCCTCGCGCCAGGTCTCCGATACCCAGGACATTCGCTGGCAGGGATCAGCGCTGGCGCGGATCGGCTGGCGCTATCTGATGATGCACAAGCCGGTCGGAGTGGAGTGCTCGCTGCGCCCGGCTCACTACCCCTCGGTGATGAGCTTGATCGAGATCGAGCAGATCGAGCGCCTGCATCCGGTAGGGCGGCTGGATGTCGACACCTCGGGACTGCTGCTGATCAGCGATGACGGCAAGTGGACCCATCGCGTGACCTCGCCCAATCACGCTTGCGAGAAGCGTTACAGAGCGACACTGGGAGAAACCCTGTCCGCCGCCGACGCGGCACACGTGGCGAAGCAGTTCGCGGAGGGCATCATGTTGAACGGCGACGAGAAACCGACGAAACCGGCGACTTTCGAGGCCGTTGGCGAGTCCGAGGTGATCGTCGGCGTGACCGAGGGGCGCTATCACCAGATTCGCCGGATGTTGACGGCGGTCGGCTATACGGTGGTGACCTTGCATCGTGAATCCATCGGTCCCTTGGCCCTCGATCCGGAGCTGGCGCCGGGGGAGTGTCGCCATCTGCGTCCGGAAGAAGTCGCAGCCTTCGAATGATCGCGTCAACGGCTGACAACTTTATACCGTTATCTTGTTTTCCAGCCAAAACAAACGGTCGAGCGTTATCAGGTCAATGACGAGGCTTCGATAAGGGCTCGCGTGTAGGCGGTTCGGGGCGAGTGCAGCAGTGTTTCGCAGTCGCCCTGTTCCATGACCTTGCCATCCTTGAGCACCAGAATCCGGTGAGCCATCGCGCGTACCACGGCGAGATCATGGCTGATGAACAGGTAGGTGAGGTCATGTTTCGCCTGGACGTCACGCAACAGCTCGATCAACTGCTTCTGTACCGTGCGATCCAGCGCCGAAGTCGGCTCATCGAGGATCAGCAGTCTGGGTTTCAGGATCAGCGCGCGGGCAATGGCGATACGCTGGCGTTGACCGCCGGAGAACTCGTGGGGATAACGGTGACCGCAATCCGCCGGCAGATCGACGTCGTGAAGGGCTTCGGCGACACGTTCAGTCACCTCCGGCGGCGTCAGCTCGGGGTGATGAAAGCGTAGTCCTTCGCTGATGATGTCGGCAACCGACAGACGGGGCGAGAGTGAGCCGTAGGGATCCTGGAACACGATCTGGAGCGCTCGCCGCTGGCGTCGAAGCGCTTCACCGCCCAACTGGTCCAGACGCTGGTCGGCGAAGTGGATCTCACCGCTGGAGGGCAGCAGTCGAATGAGTGCCGAGGCCAGGGTCGACTTGCCCGATCCGGACTCGCCGACCACGCCGAGAGTCTCACCGCGGCGGAGTTCCAGTGACAGCGGTTCGACGGCGACGAAAGCCGGCGGGCTGGGGCGCAGCAACGGCTTGGGCCGCTTGAATGTCACGCTGAAGTTGCTGGCGCTCAGCAGCAGCTCGCTCTGCGGTGGCAGCGGCCTGGGGCGGCCGGACGGTACGGCGTCGATCAACTGGCGCGTATAGGCGGCCTGCGGTGTCTCGAAGAGGGTTCGAGCTGGGCCGGTCTCCACCTGCTTGCCCTGCTGCATGACGACCACCCGGTCGGCGTGGCGCCGGACCAGATTGAGATCGTGGCTGATCAACAGCAGGCCCATGCCGAGCCGCTGGCGGAGCTGGTCCAGCAACGCCAGAACCTGCCGCTGCACCGTGACGTCCAGTGCCGTGGTGGGTTCGTCGGCGATCAGCAGCTGTGGCTCGTTGGCGATCGCCATGGCGATCATGACCCGTTGACGCTGGCCTCCGGAGAGCTGGTGAGGCCAGGCTGCCATGAGCTCGTCGACTCTGGGAAGCTCGACCTGCGTCAGCAGCTCCCGGGCACGCCGCGTCGCGGCGTTGCCACGCAAACCCTGATGCAGGCGCAGCGTCTCCCGCAGCTGCTTGCCGATGGTGTGCAGCGGATTGAGCGAGGTCATCGGCTCCTGAAAGACGAAACCGATGCCGCCGCCGCGAAGCTCGTTCCATTCCCGCCGACTCAACCGGCCCAGGTCGCGGCCGGCGAAGGTGCGCGTCCCCGTCACCCGACTGCCAGGCGGAAGCAACCCCAGCGCGCCGAGGGCGCTGACCGACTTGCCGGAGCCGGACTCGCCCACGATGGCCACGGTCTCGCCTTGTTCCACCTGCAGGTCAAGCTCGGACACCGCTTGCGTCTCGCCGAAGTGGACCGAAAACCGACGCAGTTCGAACAGGGGCGTTTGACTCATGGCTGGCTGTCCTGTGCCTGGGTCGTTGCCGCTAGCGGAGGTCGTGCTGCGGTCGTCGACGTCATGATATGGCGCGGGTCGAAGGCGTCGCGAAGGCCTTCGCCGATGAACACCAGCAGCGACAGCATCACACTGAGAGAGAGAAAGGCGGTGATGCCGAGCCACGGCGCCTGCAGGTTGTTCTTGCCTTGGGCCACCAGCTCGCCCAGCGATGGCGAGCCCGGCGGCAAACCGAAACCGAGAAAGTCCAGTGCGGTCAGGGTGGTGATGGCGCCGGTGAACAGGAACGGGATGAAGGTGAGGGTGGCGACCATGGCGTTGGGCAGCACGTGGCGCCGCATGATCAACCGGGAGGGCAGGCCCATGGCTCGGGCCGCCTTGACGTACTCGAGGTTCCTGGCACGCAGGAATTCGGCACGCACGATGTCCACCAGGCCCAGCCAGGAGAACAGCAGCATGATGCCCAGCAGCCACCAGATGTTGGGTTCGACCAGGCTGGCCAGGATGATCAGCAGGAACAGCACGGGCAGTCCCGACCAGATCTCGATCAGGCGCTGGCCGAACAGATCGATCTTGCCGCCGTAGTAGCCCTGCGCGCCGCCGATGAAGACGCCGAGCAGAATCGAACCCGCGGTCAGGGCCAGGGCGAATGTCACCGACAGGCGGAAGCCGTAGAGCACCCGCGCGAACACGTCGCGACCCTGATCGTCGGTTCCCAGCCAGTGGCGTGCCCCCGGCGGGGAGGGGACCGGGCCTTGAATATCGCGATCGAGGGTCTGGTAGGAGAAGGGGACCGGGGGCCAGAGCATCCAGCCGTGGCGCTCGATCTGCTCGCGCACGAAAGGGTCCCGGTAATCGGCCGTGGTGGGGAGAAACCCGCCAAACTCGGTTTCCGGGTAATCCACCAGCATGGGGACGTACCACTCGCCCTGATACTGCATCACGATCGGCTTGTCATTGGCGATCAGTTCCGCGGCGAGACTGAACGCGAACAGTAACCCGAAGAGCCACAGCGACCAGTATGCGCGCCCGTGGCGCCGGAAGACCTGGAGCCGGCGCCGGGTGATCGGCGAGAGCCGTTGACGTCGATTCGGTGTCATCACGACTCCCGGGTCGCAAAGTCGATTCGTGGGTCGACCCAGACATAGGTCAGGTCTGAGACCAGCTTCAGCAGCAGGCCGATGAGGGTATAGAGATAGAGCGTGCCGAAGATCAGCGGGTAATCACGCTGCATGACGGCCTCGAAACCGAGCAGCCCCAGACCGTTGAGCGAGAAGATCACCTCGATCAGCAGCGAGCCGGTGAAGAAGATGCCGATCAGTGCCGCCGGCATGCCGGCGATGATGATCAGCATGGCATTGCGAAAGACATGGCCGTAGAGCACGCGCCGGTCGGAGGCGCCCTTGGCGCGCGCGGTCAACACGTACTGCTTGTGGATCTCGTCCAGAAAGCTGTTCTTGGTCAGCATCGTCAGCGTGGCGAAGCTGCCGATCGCCGAGGCAGCCACGGGCAACGTGATGTGCCAGAAGTAGTCCTGGATCTTGCCCAGCAGGGAGAGCTCGTCGAAATCGACCGAGGTCAGCCCGCGCAGGGGGAACCAGTTGAGGTAGCTGCCCCCAGCGAATACCACGATCAACAGGATGGCGAACAGGAAGCCGGGAATGGCGTAGCCGACGATCACCACCCCCGAGGACCAGATATCGAAGGCGCTGCCGTGGCGCAGCGCCTTGCGAATGCCCAGCGGGATCGAGATCAGGTAGACGAGCAGGGTGGTCCAGAGACCCAGCGAGATCGATACCGGCAGTCGATCCAGAATCAGGGTGGTGACCGACTGGCCCCGAAACAGGCTATCACCGAGATCGAAAGTGGCGTAGTCCCGCAGCATGAGGGCGAAGCGCTCCCAGGCGGGTTTGTCGAACCCGAACTCCTCGGTCAGCGTCTGGCGCAACTGGTCGTTGACGCCCTGGAGGCGCCGGGAGTCGTTGCCGCCGACGCTGTCCCCGCCACCGCCCTCGAGGCCGGTGCTCGCGGTGCTGCTCAAGCCCTCGAAGCGCGCCATCATCTGATCGATGGGGCCGCCCGGCGCCGCCTGGACGATGATGAAGTTGAGCAGCAGGATTCCCAATAGCGTCGGGATCATCAACAGCAGGCGGCGAACGACATAGCTGGCCATGATCGGCAGTCACTCCTGTCCGCGCTGACGGGCGGCGATGGCGCCGGCCCGTTCGGGGTCGACCCACCAGACCGAGAAATCCGGCGTATAGCGCGGGAAAGGTCGGGGATACGCGAATTTATTCCATATCGCGACGCGAGTACCGTCGAAGTTCCATTGCGGCACGACGTAGAACCCCCATCGCAGCACGCGATCCAGCGCTCGCGAGGCAGTATCCAGTTTTTCGCGACTGTCCGCACGAATCAGGTCATCGACCAGGGCGTCGACGACCGGGTCTCGCACGCCGGCCAGGTTTCGGCTCTGGGGAACATCGGCGTATTCGCTGGTCCAGAAATCCCGCTGCTCATTACCCGGATTGGCCGACTGCGGAAAGCTGCCGACGATCATGTCGAACTGGAAGCGTCTCAGGCGGTCGAGGTATTGATTGACGTCGACCACCCGGATCTTGCTGCGGATACCGAGCCGTTCCAGATTGCGGACGAAGGGCTGGGTGATACGTTCCCACTGGCTATCGTAGAGCAGGAACTCCAGGGTGAAAGGTCGACCGGTCTCGAGGTTCACCAGGGTGCCGTCGCGCACGTCATAGCCGGCTTGACGCAACAGCCCCAACGCTTCCCGCAGGCGCGGACGGAGCGCTTCCGGTTGCGCTATGGGCAGTGGCTGATCGAACACCGCGGCGGGCAGTTGGTCTCGATAGGGATCGAGCAACGCCAGTTCCTCGTCTCCGGGCAGCCCTCTGGCTGCCATCTCCGAGTTCTGGAAGTAGCTCTCGGTGCGTTGATAGGCGCCGTAGAACAGATGTTGATTGACCCAGTCGAAATCGAACGCCAGGCCCAGTGCGCGGCGGACCCGCGGGTCGCTGAGCTGTGCTCTTCGGGTGTTGATCACGTAGCCCTGCATGCCGGCGGGCTGCCCATCCGGCACGATCACGCGCTGAATCGCGCCATCCTCGACCGCCGGCGTGTCATAGGCCGTCGCCCAGTTCTTGGCGCTGCTTTCGATACGCATGTCCAGTGCCCCGGCCATGAAGGCTTCCAGGGCGACCGACTGATCACGAAAATAGTCGTAGACGAGGCGGTCGATATTGTAGCGGCCCCGGTTCAGCGGCAGGTCGCGGCCCCAGTAGTCGTCGACCCGGCGGTAGACGATGCGACGGCCGGGGTCGACTGTGGCAATCTCGTAGGGACCGGAGCCCAGGAGCTTGTCGAGCGTGGGCCGCGTAAAATCGCGATCCTGCCAGTAGTGCTTTGGCAATACCGGCAGTTGACCCAGGATCAGCGGCAGCTCTCGCGACTGATTGTTCGAGAACTCGAATCGCACCGTCCGTTCGCTCACCGCCGAGACCGACTCCACGCTGGCGTAGTAGGCGCGATAGAAGGGCGAGCCCTTGTCGCGCAGCAGCTGGAAGCTGAACACCACGTCCTCGGCGGTGACAGGATGGCCATCGTGGAAATGCGCTTCGGGTCGTAGATCGATCTCCATCCAGTGGCGATCCGGGTCGAGCCGTATCCCTCCAGCCAGCAGTCCATACATGGTGAATGGCTCGTCGGCGCTGGACTCCATCAGCGTGTCGTAGATCTGATTGAGCCCAGCCGCTGGCGTGCCCTGGATGATGAAGGGATTGGTCGAGTCGAAACTGCCGTTGGCCGCGCGGCGCAAGGTGCCGCCTCTTGGCGCCTCGGGGTTGGCGTAGGGCAGATGCTGGAAGCCAGCGGGCAGTGCCGGATCATCGTAGAGCGCGATGGCGTGCACGGTCGGTACATCGCGATGCACTTGCTCGGGGGCGTCAAGCTGGCCGTCGGCGGCTACCGCCAGCGGCGCGGCCAGCGTGATGGCCATCAGCAGCCATCGAAATCCAGCCATTGTCGACATCCTCCTGTCGGTGCGGCGGTCTGCACGGGTACCTGGCGTTCAGCACGTTGCATTGATAACGGCCACAGCGCTCGCGCCGGGGGCTAGCGTCGGGCGCCGCTATTCTGAGCCAGCGCCATGGACGGCACGGTCAATGCCTGGCCGATGCGAATGGTGCTGCCGTCGAGGCCGTTTTCCCGCTGGATCTCGCCGACACTGACCCCGAAGTGCTTGGCAATGGCGGAGAGCGTATCGCCGCGGCGAACCACATAGCGGTTCAGCACCGTGCGCTCCGAGTCAGGTAGCGTGGCGAGATTGGCCAGGAACCGCTGCTTGGCCGCCGCCGGCACCAGGATACTGGCATCGTCGCGTGGTCGTGTCGACGCCCGTTTGAACCCCGGGTTCAGCGCTCGCAGGGTCTGCGGGTCCACCCCCGCGAGATCGGCTGCCATCGAGAGTGTCAGAGGCCCTCGGGTATCGACCTGGGCGAACTGGGCCTTGTCCGGGATCGTCGGGAGGACCACGCCGTACTGCTCGGGTTCGGCAATGACTTCGGAGAGTGCCAGCAGACGCGGAATGTAATCCATGGTCTCGGCGGGCAGTCGCAGGTGCCAGTAGTCGATCGGGTCTCCGCGATTGGCGGCCGCCTCTCTGGCGGCGTTGACCGTGCCCGCGCCGGCGTTGTACGCGGCCAGTGCCAGCAGGATATCGCCGTCGTACCAGCGATCGGCCTGCTGCTGGATGTAGTTCATCGCCGCATCGGTGGCGGCGACGACGTCGTGGCGCCCGTCGTACCAGGCGGTGCGCGACAGGCCCATCGCATCGCCGGTCGCCGGCATGAACTGCCATAGTCCGGCGGCCCCACCGGGGTTGGTGGCTGTCGGGTCGTAGCCGCTTTCGATGAACGGCAATAACGCGATTTCGCTGGGAAGCCGATGGGATTCCAGCTGCTGCGTCACCCAGCGCAGCCAGGGCTTGGCCTGCGCCGCGACCTTTTCGACGTGGCGCGGATGAGCACGATACCAGTCGAGCCATGCGGCGACCCGGGGGTTGGCATTCTCGTGAGACAGCCGAAAGCCGTTGCGTAGTCGGGTCCAGGCATCGGGTGCGCGACGACTCTGCAAGGCGAGAGCGGACCAGAACGAGTGCCGGGAGGCACTGTTGGCGGTGGCCGAAGCTTCCTTGGCTACCGCGGTGAAGGGTAGCGTCGACAACAGCAACCCCCCCGTGAGACCGACGACAATCCGACAGCGTCGGGTTCGAAAATTCATGTGTTCAAAATCCTTGATGACACCGGCGGCCAATCGGCGCGGCCGCCGGTGGGTGCCCCCCGTCTTCGACGGTGGCGATCAGAAGCGGTCCTTCCAGGCTCGCAGCGTGGCAAACGCGGCAACGTCGTCATCGACCGGCCCCTGCTGGCTGAGCGTTTCGCGAAGGCCTGGGTTGCCGATGCGCAGGAAAGGATTGATCTGGCGCTCCCGGCCCATGGTGGTCGGCAGGGTCGGACGATCGAGATCGCGGGCCTTCTCGCACTCGCGCCGATAGCGGTCCCGGACCGCATTGTCGGGCTCGGCGGCGGCGGCAAAGGCAAGGTTGGCCAGCGTGTACTCGTGGGCGGCGAACACCAGGGTGTCCTCGGGCAGGGCGTCGAGCTTGGCGAGCGATTCCTGCATTTGCAGAGGGGTGCCCTCGAACAGTCGCCCACAGCCGCCGGAGAAGAGGGTGTCACCGGCGAACAGTAATCCTGGTGTGCCGGGGGCGTGGAAGGCGATATGATCCAGGGTATGGCCGGGAACGGCATAGACCTCGAAGCGTCGACCCAGGACACGACATTCATCGCCCTCGCCGACGCGGTGGTGAATACCGGGGATGGCGTCGTTGGCGGGACCGTAGACCTGTGGTGCATAGCGCTCGATCAGCGCTCGCAATCCGCCTGTGTGATCCTTGTGATGATGGGTGACGAGGATGGTGTCGAGGGTCAGGTTCTCCTGCTCCAACCAGGCGATGACGGGATCGGCATCACCGGGATCGACAACGGCGACACGATCCTGGGTATCTTGACGCAGCACCCATATATAGTTGTCCTGGAACGCGGGAATCGGCATCACGGTCAACATGTGGCATGCTTCTCCGGCAGGTTGGTCTCGAGATTCGGATGTCGGGGTTCGAACGTCGTTGTGACCCCCACGTCGGCCGCAGGTTCACCGAGACGATCATCGTCTGGGCGCGAACGTGACGTGGAGAGCCGCTTCGAACCATCGTCAAAAAGCGCTAACCTTGGGGAGTAAAGTCGGCCGTGTCAATCTCGTCGCCCGTTCAGAGCTTGCAGTCCGCCGTTCGGGAGGGCCGCCGGTTCTGGGAATCGGCATCAGGTCTCTCGCTTTGGCGAGCCGAGCGCGCCTGCCTTGGTCCGCACTGTGAACAGCACCGGGGCATCGTGAGTCTGCAGTTGGGGATGGCGCCCTTGATGAGCGATATGTGCCCCATTCGACACGCTCTGGATTGGGCACCTTCTCCCGATCTCGTCCGCACCCGGAACAGCTTGATATGCCTGCCCGACAGCCTGCCATTGGCCGACGACAGCGTCGATCTGACGCTGTTGCATCATCTGCTGGAGGCGGTGGACCGGCCACATCACGTGCTGCAGGAAGCGGCTCGCGTCACCCGCGCCGACGGCCGCTTGCTGGTGTTCGGCTGGCATCCGTTCGGGCCCGCCGCGGCTCGCCGTGGCAAACGTCCCGCGCCGTGGCAGCGTCAGTGGCGGACACCGGGACGGCTGCGGGACTGGCTGGCGTTTGTCGACTTCGAGATCGAGCGGGTAGACTACTGCGGCTTTCGACTGCCCGGTCGGGCGATGGGAAGCGATCGGCTGGAAACGCTCGGTCGTCGCTACAATGTGCCGTTGGCGGCTGCCTACCTGCTGGTGGCACGTCGGCGCAACATACCCGTTCAGCCCATCAAGCTGCGTGAGCCGGTGCTCCAGGGTCGCCGGTCGGGCGCGTGGCTCGGGCTGGCGAAGGAGACCGGACCCAGTCGGTCGCGCGATCGCGAGGTGTCGAATTCGACCCCGGTCAGTGCCCGGCGCCGGGCGCCCTCGCCACTGCCGCCGGGCAACGACCAAGAGGGTCTGGAAACCGCAGTGAAGCAAGAGCGACCCGAACCGCGTGGCGCCTTGCGCAACGGATCTTTCCGCACGATCGCCTGAGCGGGATACAGCCCCGCTCACCTCGACACCGATAGATAACCAAGATCGCCTGACACTGAGAGAGTACGTCTTGTCCGCCCCGACCTCTGAATCCCCTACGATGCCTGCCGTGACGATCTACACCGACGGTGGGTGCCGCGGCAACCCGGGCCCCGGTGGCTGGGGGGCCTTGCTGGTCTCCGGCCGACACGAGAAGCCGATAAAGGGCGGCGAGGCCGAGACCACCAATAACCGCATGGAGCTGATGGCCGCCATTCAGGCGCTGCGGGCGCTGGACCGGCCGTGCCAGGTCTCCCTCTGGACCGATTCCCAATATGTCCGCAAGGGCATCACCGAATGGATCCACGGCTGGCAGAAGCGAGGCTGGGTGACCGCGGCGAAACAGCCGGTGAAGAACGCGGAGCTCTGGCGGGAGCTGCTTGCCGAGACCCGCCGTCACCGTATCGAGTGGCACTGGGTCAAGGGCCACAGCGGACATCGGGGCAATGAAGCGGCCGACCGGCTGGTCAACGAGGCGATCGATGAAGTGGTCGCCGGGCGCGGCACGGCCAGATAGCGATTTACCGTCCGCAATGACAGGAATACCGCCAGACTACAGCGAGGACAACCATGCGCCAGATCGTCATGGATACGGAAACCACCGGTATCGATCCGCGTGAAGGCCATCGCATCATCGAGATCGGTGGTATCGAACTGATCAACCGCCGGTTCACGGGGCGGACCTATCACCAGTACGTCAATCCCGAGCGGGACATCGAGGCGGAAGCCATCGGGATTCACGGCATCACCAACGAGCGGGTCGCCAACGAGCCGGTGTTCGCGCAGATCGCCGACGAACTCTGGGAGTTCATGCGGGGTGCGCAGTTGGTCATCCACAACGCGCCCTTCGATGTCGGGTTCTTCGATCATGAATTCAGACTGCTGAAGGCAGCGCGCGGCGAACCCGTTCTGGGGCCGGTGGCGGAGCACTGCAGCGTGCTGGATACGTTGAAGATGGCGCGCGAGATGCACCCGGGACAGCGCAACAGCCTCGATGCGCTATGCAAGCGTTACGACATCGACAACGGTCAACGCGTGCTTCACGGCGCACTGCTGGACTCCGAGATCCTCGCCGACGTCTATCTCGCCATGACCGGGGGGCAGACCGCACTGTCGCTGGCAGGCAACGACGAGGGGGGCGATCGCGAGGCGGGCAGCGCCAGCGGGCTGCGGCGTATCGACCGCGACGGCTTGACCCTGGCGGTCACCCGACCCAGCGAAGCCGAGTGGCAGGCTCACCAACAGCGTCTCGAGCAGATTCGTCAGGCGGCCGGCGAGTGCCGCTGGGATGCGCTGACGGCAGCGGAGACCCAGCACTGATGCTAAGGCGGGAAATACCCCCGATGGACGTCGTCGGCGGCTGGTTGCTGCGAATGAACGCCACTGGGGTGGCGCCGGCCGAATCGGGCAGCATGCTCGGTTATTGCCGGCGGTGGCCGGACCAGGCGCTGCGGCTGGGATACTGGGAGGGCGAGCCGGTCGCTGTCGTGGTCGAGGCGGACGGCGACGACTGGCCGGGCTTCCGTGACTGGCTGGCCCAGGTGAGCGTCGCGCAGAGCGAGTTGTTGGCGACCGCACTGCAGGTCACTCGCTGGGAACGCGACCATCGTTTCTGCGGACGGTGCGGCAATGCCACCCGACGCCTGACCCATGAGTTCGCGATGCAGTGCGACCACTGTGGCTTGCGCGGTTATCCGCGGATATCGCCCTGCATCATCACGCTGGTGACCCATGGCACGGATATGCTGTTGGCGCGAAGCCCTCGCTTTCCGCCCCAGCGGTATTCGACCCTGGCGGGTTTCATCGAACCCGGAGAAGCCGTGGAGGCCGCCGTTCGCCGCGAGGTCATGGAGGAGGTGGGCGTGAACGTCGGCCGGGTCAGCTTTTTCAAGAGCCAGTCCTGGCCATTCCCACACTCTTTGATGATGGGCTTCTTCGCCGAAGCGGCCAGCCGGGATATTCGTATCGATGGACAGGAGATCGTGGATGCGGCCTGGTTCAGCCCGACGACGTTGCCGCAACTGCCGCCGGCGTACTCGATTTCCCGTCAATTGATCGAGACCCACCGGGGCGCGGTTGCGGTGCGTTGACCCGCGGCTCAGCGACTGGACTTGGCGAAGAGCTTGGGCAGGCGGCTCGCGAGTCCAATGTCGCCCTTGACCTTGACCTTGCCCGTGAGCAACGCCTGCATCGAGTTGAGCTCCTTCCTGACCAGTGCCATCAGCGTTGCCGTGTCGCTGGTGATGGTGACGCCGGGAGTCGGATGGCGGCCGGGCTGGATGTCGAGCGAACCGTCTTCGATGGTCATGTGGTAATCGTCGACATCGTCGAGATCGAACTGATAGATGGCCGAAACGCCCTCGGCCGCCTCGGCGTCGAATCGGGCCCTGAGTTTGGCGATCAATGGATCGTCGTTCATGATGACATCTCCCGTGGCAGAAGCGCTAAGCAGATCATTGCCGGTATCGGCACGCAAGCGCCGGAGCAGCTTAATCGCCTGTGGCGAGTTGCTCAAACCGAAGAAGTTTCCGAACCAAGGAGTGTGACGTGATCGAATGGCTGGCCGAATACGGCCTCTTTCTGGCGAAGACGGTAACGCTGGTCGTCGCCATCGGGATCATTCTGGCGCTGATGGCTCAGGGGCGGCGTCGAGGTCGGGGCGACAATGAAGCCAAGTTGACGGTCACGGAGCTCGATGAGCGGTTTCAGCGCCGATCTCGACAATTGCGCCTGGCCGCCGAGCCCAAAGCGCGTCGCCGACAGCTGGCCAAGCGGCTGCGTAAAGCTGCCAAGCAGGCAGACAAGCAGGGGACCTCGCAGGACCCGGAGCGTGTGTGGGTCCTCGATTTCGATGGCGACCTCAAGGCCTCGGGCACACCGGCGCTGGCCGAGCTGGTATCCCTGCTGCTGGAGGAGCTTCGCGATGGAGACGAGATCGTGTTGCGCCTGCAGTCCGGCGGCGGGCTGGTGCACAGCTACGGGTTGGCCGCGGCGCAGCTGGATCGCCTGCGTGATGCGGGCGCACGGCTGACGGTGTGCGTCGACAAGGTTGCCGCCAGCGGCGGTTACATGATGGCCTGCTGCGCCAACCATCTCATCGCGGCACCTTTTGCCGTGATCGGTTCGATCGGCGTCGTGGCGCAGATACCCAACGTTCACCGGCTGCTGAAACGGCACGACGTGGATGTCGAGCTCCTGACGGCGGGGCGCTACAAGCGGACCCTGACCGTGCTGGGCGAAAACAGCGAGGAAGGCCGGACCAAGTTCATCGAGGACCTCGAGTCCACCCACGACCTGTTCAAGCGTTACGTGGCCGCCCGTCGCCCCGCGCTGGATATCGAGCGAGTCGCGACCGGGGAGATCTGGTATGGGAGTGAAGCCCTGGAAGCGGGACTGGTCGATGCGGTGGGCACCAGCGATGCCTATCTATTGGGGCGGCAGGCAGATCGAGCGCGAATACTGAAAGTGTCGCTGGCATCTCGCCCCGGCCTGCTGGGAAGGCTGGGCAAGGGGGTGGAAGGCGGTATGGAAAATTGCATCGATCGCGTGCTGCAGCGGGTCGATGACCTGCGCTGGGAACGTCGCTAGCTATCGCCAGCTACGCGATATCCAGTTCACCGAGTGTCCGAATCAGACGCTCGGCCACATTGCCGCGCAGCGAGTAATAGATCACCTGAGAGCTGCGGCGCGTCGTCACCAGGCGTTCCTGGCGTAGCACGGCAAGATGCTGGGAGAGCGCCGACTGGCTGAGCGTCATCTCCTGATTGATCTGTGTAACGGAGCGCTCTCCCTGCATCAGAAGACAGAGTATGCGTAGCCGGCTCTCGTTGGCGACGGCCTTTAGCGTGGCGGTCGCTGGGCCAATCTGGTGGTCTCCCAGTGGGGCAGCCATTGTCGTCATAGTCAAAATTCCCAAGCACGCTGGGCGGATCGCCGCCGCTGAACCTCATGTTCAGGGTTTCTGATATTAGCCTAATGTAACTTAAAGTTACAATGATTTTTGATGTGTCTCTTGATAGCAGGGCTGGTGCTCGTGCGCCGGGATCCCTATAATTCGCGCCCGCTTCTGATCGTCTGAATCGCTCCTTTATCACCCAGAGGGTTCCCTAACCCCTCGGCCTGGCGCCGGTAGATCGCCTTCCGCAGCGCCACGGCAGACGAAAAAGGTTTCTCATGCTTGCACTCGACAACCGTCAACTTCGATTCGCCTTGCTCTGCCTGGTGAGCTTCCACGTGCTGGTGATCACAGCCAGCAACTATCTGGTTCAACTCCCTTTCACCCTGTGGGGCTTGCATACCACCTGGGGCGCTTTCAGCTTTCCGTTCATCTTCCTGGCAACCGATCTGACGGTGCGGCTGTTCGGCAAGCCAGCGGCAAGAAGAATCGTCGCCGGGGTCATGGTGCCTGCGCTGCTGGTCTCCTACGCGGTATCCGTGCTGTTCCAGCAGGGGCGCTTCCAGGGCTTCGAAGCACTGATGGCATGGAATCTCTTCGTCGGACGCATCGCGCTGGCGAGCTTCATGGCCTACGTCCTGGGTCAGCTGCTCGATATCCATGTTTTCGATCGGCTGCGCAGGCTTCGCGCCTGGTGGGTCGCGCCGACCTTGTCCACGATCGCCGGCAACCTGGCGGACACCTTCGCCTTCTTCGCCATCGCCTTCTGGCAGGGCCCGGACCCCTTCATGCGTCAGCACTGGGTGGAAATCGCCTGGTTCGATTATGCGGTGAAACTATCGATCAGCCTGATCTTCTTCCTGCCACTCTACGGCGCACTGCTGGCCTATCTTGGCCGTCGCCTGCTGACGCGGGGCGATCAGGTCAATCTGCCGGGCATGTCGCGCGGGCGGGGATAACCGGCTGTCTTTGTTATTCTAGGGAGGGAAGCGGTGGCCGTTCCGGCTGCCGAATCGGATCTCGGGAGGGATGACGTTGCAACTTCACTGTATCGATACCGGCGCACCGGGCGGAGAGAGCCCGGCGTTACCGCTGGTCGTGCTGCATGGCCTGTTCGGTAGCGCGGACAACTGGCGCTCCCATATCAAGCAGTGGCAGGACGATCGTCGCGTGGTTGCGGTTGACCTGCGCAATCATGGACGCTCGCCCCACGTCGAGGGAATGCGGTATGCGGCGATGTCGGCCGACGTCATCGCGCTGCTGGACGATCTCGGCATCGAACAGTTCGACCTGCTGGGCCACTCGATGGGCGGTAAGGTCGCCATGACGCTGGCCCGGTCGAACCCGGCGCGGGTGGCGCATTTGATCGTCGCCGATATTGCGCCTGTCGCCTACGATCACGGCCACGATGACGTCTTCGCCGCGATGCGACGGGTCGAGGCGGGCAGGCCGACCTCGCGGCGCGATGCCATGGCGCTGATGCAGGAAGAGATCGACGATGCCGCCACCTGTCAGTTCCTGGCGACCAATCTGCTTCGCGGCGACGATGGCGTCATGCACTGGCGCGTCGGCCTCGACGAAATCGGTGCCGGGTACGAGGACATCATCGCGCCCCCAGACGGCGACCGGCCTTTCGAGGGCCCGGCGCTGTTGATTCGCGGCGGGGCCTCGCCCTACGTGCAGGATCGTCATCGCGATACGGTCGAGGCGGTGATGCCCAACGTCGAGTGGCAGACACTGGAAGGCGCGGGGCACTGGCTTCACGCCGAACAGCCCGACGCGTTTCGGGACGCCATCAATCGGTTCATCGCCAACTCGTGACGGCGTGGCTTCTCGGCCGCGTCGGCATCACGCCAAGTCGATCTCGCCATCGATCGGGATCGGCTCGATCCTGCCATCGGGCGCCGACAGGAAGCGGTTGAGAATGCGGTAGGTGTCGATGTCGAAGCCGCGAGCGTCGGGGAGGGCCTGCAGGTTTTCGAGCCGCCCGACGCTGCCCTGATAGTGCCAGTGATCGACGACATGCAGCCCGACGTCGCCATCGGTGCCACTCTCCCGGAAGGCGACGCGACCGGGCCACGGCCAGTTCTCGATACGCAGCCGTTCCATCGCGTCGCGTGCTCTCCGGGTGTGGGCCTCCCGAGGTTCCGCGCCGCAGCATGCGCCCAGACAGCGGCCGATCTGATAGCTAAAACAGCGACCCGCTCCTTTCTCCAGCCCCAGCACCTGGAGGCAGAGCGACTCCTGGTTGGCAATATCCCGCAACGTCATCTGGGCGTCGCGACGATTACGAAACAGGCCATGGAACCGGGAGCGAGCCGTGACCACCCACTGGCCATCGGTCAGCGTCGGCTGCGCTTCGCCCTGGGGCCAGTTCCAGCTCACCATGCGTGTCCGCTTGCGAAGTTGCCGGTTATAGAGCGGTATCCAGCGCTTGATCAGGTCCGCTTCCAGGAGTTGGGCCCCGAGGTCGCCGCTGGTGCGTAGCCAGGCGACACGCTGAGCCTGCGCTACCATCTGGGCGTGTCTTCTGGATACCGGCTGCTGGACATGGCTACGGACGCGGCTGCGGATGTCGACGCTCTTGCCGACGTAGAGCGGCAGTTCATTGTTGCCGAAGAAGACGTAGACGCCCGGGCGCGCGGGTAACGCGCCCAGGTCCTGAAGGGTCGTGCTGGGCAGGGTGCGGCTCGGATCCTGCCGCGGATCGTAGAGTAGCGGCTCATAAGCTGATGATCTTGAAGTCATATCAACATTCTAGCCGATTTTTCGCTACGGCGCGTTGAGATCCACCGCCAGGCGAGACACAGGGCTCTGCGCCTTGATCTGGGCCCGCTCCAGCAGGAACGCCTCGAAATCGCGATAGCGCTTGGCGTCCAGCGCAGCAGGGCGCAGCGCGAAACGGGGCAGGGTGGCCTTCCAGGCAGCGGCATTCAAGGGGGTGTCCAGCGCCGGATCGTAGCCGATGAAGCTCTGCCAGGCCTGATCCGGATGATTGATGATCCAGGATGTCGCCTCGCCAATGGCCTCCATGAACCGCCGGTCCGCATCGCGGTGCTGGTCGAGGGTTTCACGGTTGGCCACGAAGATCAGTTCGTCGTAGTCGGGGACACCCTGCTCCTCGATATAGAACGCCTTGCTCTCGACACCCTCCTGTTTCATCTGGGCCGGTTCGAAGTTGCGGAATGCCCCGGTCACGGCATCGACCTTTTCGCTGATCAGCGCCGGCGTCAGCGAAAAATTGACGTTGACCATCTCGACGTCATCCAGGCTCAGGCCGTTGTGCTCCAGCATGGCCGCGAGCAGCACCTCCTCGACGCCACCGACCGAGTATCCGATCTTTTTTCCCTTGAGCTGGGAGATGTCGTCGATACCGCTGTCCGCACGCACCAGCAACGCGTTCAGCGGCGTCGCGATCAAGGTGCCGACACGGACGACGGGGAGCCCTTGGTCGACCTGGAGATGGAGCTGGGGCTGATAGCTGACGGCGAGATCGATCCGCCCGGCGGCGACCAGCTTGGGTGGAACGCTGGGGTCGGCCGGGGCCTGAATGTCCACATCCAGGCCGCGCTTCTCGAATAACCCGCGCTGCTGGGCGATGATGATCGGCGCATGGACGGGATTGACGTACCAGTCGAGCATCACGCTCAGCGGAATCATCTGTGGTGGTGCAAGATCGTCGCCGGTCTCCTGCGCCAGTGCGGGCAGGGCGGAGGCCAGGGCGATCAGGGCCAGGCCCGTCGCCAGACTGCGGCGCCATAGATGGGAAAACGTCTTTGTCATTGCCTGTTCCTTTTTATCCATTGCTGTTTCTTCAGCCGTTTCGGCGCGTGGCGGTCGGCGGCGTTCACGTCTCACTGGTCGGGGGTCGTGCGATCCCGCTGCCAGGGCATCGCCACCCTCAAGGCCGCATCGACGCCGAAATAGAGCAGTACGGCGAAGGTGACGAGTACCACCAGCGCCGCGAACATCAGGTCGATCTGCAGCCGCGCGTTGGCGTTGAGCATCAGGTAGCCCAGCCCCTGGCTGGCGCCTACCCACTCGCCGATCACCGCGCCGATCGGCGCCGCGCTTGCCGCCATGCGCAGGCCGGAAGCGAGTGCCGGCAGGGCGGCCGGCAACTGGACCTTCATCAGCTGTTGCCGCCGGCTCAGGCCGAAGGTGCGGGCCAGGTCGAGCCAGCCCTGGGGCGTCTGGCGCAGGCCGTCGTAGCCGGTGGAGGCGACCGGGAAATAGATGATCACCATCGCCATCAGTATCTTCGGGCCCAGGCCGTAACCCAGCCACAGCATCAGAATAGGGGCCAGCGCGAACAGCGGAATGGCCTGACTGATCAACAGCAGCGGTAGCAGCGTTCGACGAAGGGCACGGAACCGGGCCAGTGCCAGTGCCGTCGTCAGACCCAGCAGGATGCCGCCGATCAGCCCTGCCACGATCTCGATGGCGGTGATGGCGGCATGATGAGCCAGCAGCCCGCGGTGTTCGAACAGCGCATTGGCGACAGCCGCCGGCGAGGGCAGGATGTAGCGTGGTACCCCGGTCAGGGTCAGTACCAGTTGCCAGATTGCCGCGAGCGTGGCGAGTGCCAGCAGCGGACGTCCCAACCGTCTCCAGAGCGCTCGATCAGGCATGCGCCTCCTCCCGCAGTTCGGCCACCAGTTGGGCCTGGCGCTGCGGCAGTTCGCTGTTGTCGAGCGGGCGGGGGCGGGGGCCTTCCGGAACCGGCATCGATACCAGTCGAGCGGGTTCTCCCTGCAGGATCAGGATTCGGTCGGCTAGGCGGAGCGCTTCGAGCGGGTCGTGCGTCACCATGATCACGGTGCGCCCGTCCAGAAGTCTGCTGGCAAGGTCATGGAGCTCCAGTCGGGTGATGGCGTCGACGGCGGAGAACGGCTCGTCCATCAGCACCACGCTGGCATCCTCGAACAGGGTTCGGGCGAGGGCGACTCGCTGGCGCTGGCCGCCGGAGAGTTCATCAGGCCAATGGCTGGCCTTGTCGACCAATCCGACCTGGGCCAGCAGTCGCTCGGCGCGCTGCCGATCCCGAGCGGTGGGGCGGCCGCGCCAGTGGGCGCTGAGCATGACGTTGCCGATCACCCGGTGCCAGGGAACGAGAAGATCCTGCTGAGCCATCCAGGCTAGCCGGCCCCTCAGCGGGGCACCATCGCTGGTATCGAGAACGAGATGGTGGTTGTCTGGCAGTCTCAGGCTGGCGATCATTCGCAGCAGCGAGCTCTTGCCGCTGCCGCTGCGGCCCAGCAGGCAGGTCCAACTGCCAGCGTCGAATCGTGCCTGGAGGGCTTGAAACAGCGGGCGGTCGCCGAAAGTCAGCGAGGCATCGCGGACGATGAGTCCGGGCGGTGGCATGACAGCTCCCTGTGGGCGCGGGCGGAGTCATGCGAGAACTGCTGGCATTTCCTCCGCCGGTATTAGCCGGTTCAGGTTCCAGGGTTGTGCATGGCACTCTCAGCCCGTTGACCGGGCACCCCTATCCAGTGCAGTGGATTGTACGCCGACCAGCCCCGCCTGCCCACCGGCGCGGGGCTCACCGACAAGAGGATGACGTTCATTGCGGACCGACGATGCCCCGCTCCAGGCGGATTCCGAGCTGACTCGCCGAGTCTCTCAGTTGACCGGAAGGTCGCTGATGCCCCTGCCGTTGCGCTGGCAGGATAGCGCCAACTGGCTCTGGCGGAGCGAAGAGGCGTCACCGCAGTTGCTCAAGCTGGCCAGGAGAGCGCCGGCGAGCGATGGCTTCTGGTGGGGGATCCAGCAACTCTTCGGTTTCGATCGCTGGAGAACGCCCGAGGCATTGGCCCGGCTCCCATCGACGCTGCCGTCCCGCCTGCCGCTGTCGCCATTGCCGATGACCTTCATCGGTCGGCTGGGCAACGCGCCGCTCTGGAGCCTGCCCTGGTGTTCCGCCACGCCGCCGCCGATGAATGAGGCGTTGGCCGCACGGCTCGGGGCGCAACTGGCACGACTGCACCGGCAAGCGCTGCCCGGCTTCGGGCATCCCGCGAGCGACGTCTTCCCGCTGTCGAGCTGGCCCCGGCGGGCCCGGCAATTCGTGGAAACGCACCCCAATCGCGGCTGGCTGGCCGAACTGCCGTCGTGGCCCTTGCCGTCGAAAGCCGTCTGGTCGCTGCCGGATCTGCGCAGCGACCAGTTTCTCGCCGGCGTGCAGGAGTGGCGCTGGAGCGACTGGGAGGCGCTGGTCTGGGCGCCACTGGAGTGGGATCTCTGCCTGCTCGAGCTGGTGCTGGAGAGTCGCGCCCAGCGCGATGCGTTCGTGGCGGCCTACCGGCGTCATCACGCCATACCGGATCTTTCTGGCTATCGTCCCGGCATGCGTTCCCTGGCGCTGCTGCTGGCACTCCATGGCGAGCGGGCAACGACCCGAACCCTCCATCATCCATGCTGGCTAAAAGATTAAATTTGCAGTCCTTTTTCGCCACGCAACGGCGTCCGTGCATGGCATACTAAGGTATCTACAATTGATAACCGATGGTTGATGCTTGGATTCGATCAATAGCCTGTTTCTTGTCTGCGGGGCACTGATAGCCCTGAGTATTCTGGCCAGTCGCGTGTCATCGCGGATTGGCGTGCCTCTGCTCGTGCTGTTCCTGGGCCTTGGCATGCTCGCCGGCGAAGAGGGCGTGCTGGGGCTCAAGTTCGACGACTACTCCCAGGCTTTCCTGATCGGCCACCTGGCGTTGGCGATGATCTTGCTCGATGGCGGGCTTCGGACGCGGTTGCGAACCTTCCGCGTGGGCCTGAAGCCGGCGTTGTCGCTGGCGACCGTCGGTGTGTTTCTGACCAGTGGCATCATGGGACTGCTGGCCATGTGGCTGCTCGACCTGTCGCTCACGGAGGGCCTTCTGGTCGGTGCGATCGTCGGCTCCACCGACGCCGCGGCGGTGTTCTCGATGCTCAAGGGGCAGGGCGTCAACCTCAACGAGCGAGTGGGCGCGACGCTCGAGATCGAATCCGGTACCAACGACCCGATGGCGATCTTTCTGACCATCACGCTCGCCGAGCTGCTGACGGGCGCGGTGGGGGGCATCGGGGAGACGTTGATGCGGTTCGCCCTGCAGTTCGGGCTGGGGCTTGCCGTCGGCCTGGGGGGCGGCTGGATTTCCGCCAAACTGCTGCGCTGGCTGGATCTGGCTCCCGGGCTCTACTCGCTGCTGGCACTGGCGCTGGGGTTCTTCATCTTCGGGGCGACCAGTGCCGCGGGCGGCAGCGGCTTCCTGGCCATCTACCTCACCGGCCTGATGATCGGCAACCAGCCGGGACGCCACCTCAACCATATTCTTCCCGTGCACGATGGACTGGCGTGGTTGAGCCAGATAGGGCTGTTCCTGGTGCTCGGCATGCTGGTCACGCCATCGGAAATGATCGATTACGCAGTGCCGAGCGCGATCCTGGGCATCGCCCTGATCGTGCTGGCGCGTCCGGTCGCCGTCGTCGTCTCGCTGGTTCCGTTCTTCAGCTTTCGCTGGCGAGAGGTCTGCTTCATCTCCTGGGTCGGGTTGCGGGGTGCGGTCCCCATCGTGCTGGCCATCTTCCCCATGATAAGCGGTGTCGAGAACGCGACGCTCTATTTCAACGTGGCGTTCTTCGTGGTCTTGATCTCCCTGTTGCTGCAAGGCTCCACCCTGGCTCGGGTCGCTCGCTGGATGCGTGTGGTACTACCGGAGACCACGACGCCCGATCGTCGGGGTCAGTTGGGCGTGCTCCCGGAGAACGACTACGAGATGTTCGTCTACAAGGTAGAGAACGAATCGCTGGATGACGTGCCGATCCGCCTGCTGCGTCTGCCCTCGGGGACCCTGATCTCGGCGATCTTCCGCCAGCATGCCATGTTGCACCCCAAGGGCAGCACTCGTTTGCGGTTGGGAGACGTCATCTGCCTGATCGGGCGCACCGGTGACCTGCCGTCTCTCAACCGCCTGTTCAATGGGGAGGCGAAGCTCAAGCGCGAGCGTGCCTTCTTCGGTACATTTACCCTGGACGGCGAAGCGCTCATGCAGGAAGTCGCCAGCGCCTACGGTTTGACCCTGAGTCCGGGGGAGCAGGAGATGACGCTGGGAGAGTTCGTGGCGCTGCGTGTCGGCGGTCATCCCGTCGTCGGGGATGACGTCGACTGGCACGGTTTTCACTGGGTGGTCAGTGAGATGGAGGGTAATCGTGTGACGCGGGTGGGGTTGCGCCTCTACCACTGAGACCGACGGCCGGCGTCACTCGACGTCGGCATCATCGGTGGGATTGTCCAGCCGTTTGCCGGTTTCGCGGGAGGTCATACTGTTCATGCTGTCGGCTCGCTTTTTCGCCTCCGCGGCTTCCGCGAAATGGCCCAGGCTGCCTCCCGTATCACCATCATAGACCTCGTAGCATACCTGCTCGGGCTTGCCGGGCTTGTGCGTCTTTCTTATCTCGACGAATGGCTCTGCCATGATCGAATCCTCCTGAAGATGCATCGGCTATCGGGTTGGCTGTGGTGCCGACGTGGTACGGCAAGTGGATGGGGCTTGTTCGTCGCGAAAAAGGTCAGTCCGGGTCCAGGTCCCACTGCAGACCGAACTGAAGGCCATTGATCGCTTCATCAATGAAGCCCGCATTCTGATTGTCGCGGCCATCATCGGCCTGCTCCAGTGACGCCTGCGTCTGTGGGTCCGGCCATCCCAGACGCGCCATGCACAACTGATACTCCGGCTCACCGGCGATCTGATGCGTCTGACGTTCGCAGGTGTTGCTGTCTCGCAGAAAGTTCGTCGCCGTCAGTCGTGGCGTCGCCGACACACAGCCAGCCAAGACGAGGGGGACGACGAAGGAGATTAACGCTCGGTGCATTGTCGACATCACTGAAAGCTAGATGCAGAGTAGCACTGTTTGCGAACTCATCCGCCCCCCTGATGAAAATTTCGCCGAGCGCCTCGATCAAGACTGTCCGCCTTGGTTCATGAAGCCAGTCCAGTCGTGGGGAGGCGCCAGCTCAGCAGAATATCGTGATGGGTGATATGAATGACCCGAACCTGATCACTATCGTCGAACTGTTCGACGAGACGCTCCCATTCGTGGATGGGTTCGTGTGTGCCACGGCTGATCGCGACCTGGTGGAAGTGGTTGGCTTGCGCTCGCGAAATCAACTGCTCGATACGCCGCACGAGCCGTCTCTCGGGCGTCGGGAAGGGGATGATCATCGATCGCTCCGCAATAACTGTTCATGCATACAGTATCCGCGACAGAGGGCGTCAACACAACCGCTATCGGGCCGCAAGAAGAATCCCGTGAGCGCCTCCAGGTCTATTGCGGATGACTCTCCATGTACGACCGAATCGCAGCCATGGTGGTCTGCATGTCGTCGCAGAATGATTGGGAGGGCTGGAATTCCGCGCCACTCGCCAGCTGCTTCATCTCGTTGTCGTGGTTGGAGACCTGGCCGCTCTCGCGCAACCCTCTGGCCATGCTCGTCAGCGCCTGTTGCGTCTGCTGCGGGTTATCGCTGTTCGATATATAGGCGTCGATCTCCCGGGTCTGCTCGCTGACATGCTTCATCAAGCTATCCGACGAACACTCCAGCGGTGCGGCCATCGCATGCAGTGGCATGGCGGCCATGACCAGTAGTCCCGCAAAGGCGAATTTCACAGTTTGGTCCAAGGCGATATTCCTCATCAGATGATCTGTCTCCTCCGCTGATCCAGCTGGCTCGCGGTCTCCACGCGTTCCCGAGATGGGGGCGGGCGAGGGGGCGCTCCCAGAAACTAGGGCATTATCACGACATGGATAGTGTTCGGTTCGCTGTCGGTGATTTCCAGATTGGTACCTCGGATAGCCGTTTCAAGCGCCTCGCGGATGGACATCGTCCCGTGAATGCCATTGACCCGAATGCCAGCCGTCCTGGTCAAGTCGGTCTTCACGAAACAGCCGGTAGCATGCGCCAGCTGCTGTACTGTCTCGTCAACTCGCTGCGCAGGCGTCTCGTAGGGTGCCACCTTGTCACAGGCGTCCGTCGAGGCGATCGATGCGTCCCGGTTCTGGCTCGAACATCCGGCCAGGGCGGCGAGCGCAAGCGCAGCCAACACGGGTTTCATCCACTCCCTCCCTGCCGATGCGACCCTGTGAGTCACGAGAGTAGCGGCTTACGATCGAGGTGAATAGGCGCCGGTGCCTCTGCCTCGGCTCGGAGAGGGCGGGCTGATCCTGCGCCGTTATACGGTATGAGGTTCAAGCGGGGAGCGCGCACGTGATCCGGCCTTTCCAAGATGACGGGTCTGGAGCGGTTTGACGGGCTCAGAAACGAAAAAGCCCCGCAGCGATGAGGCTGTCGGGGCTTTCGAATGTAAGGTGGCGGAGGGACAGGGATTCGAACCCTGGGTAGGCTATTAACCTACGCCGGTTTTCAAGACCGGTGCATTCAACCGCTCTGCCATCCCTCCGGCTTACGGCGGGGAATACTACCAGCTTATTGGAGCGCGTCAATAGGTTCTTTAGCTTTCAAGGAGTTATTTCGCTTTGCGGCGAGCGTATAACGCTTGTCAGGGGAACTTTGCAAGGGCATTCTGGTCTACGGGTGAGTTTCAACAGAACTGAGGGGACGACAAATGGATTATCGAACGTCGCACGACATCACCGATCGCCGATCGAGTGCGGTCAGCACCAACAAGGTGTTGCGCAACACCTACATGTTGCTGGCCATGACACTGCTATTCTCCGCCGTGACCGCCGGCGTCGCCATGGCGATGGGCGTCACGCAGCTCAACATCTTCGTGTTCTTCATCGGTGCCTATGGCCTGATGTTCCTGGTCCACAAGACCGCCAACTCCGGTGCCGGCATCGCGGCGATCTTCGCCTTCACCGGTTTCATGGGTTTCACGCTGGGGCCGATCATCGACCTCTATCTGTCGATTCCCAATGGCGCGCAGCTGGTGATGACGGCGCTGGGCATGACCGCGGCCACCTTCCTGGGGCTGTCGGCCGTGGCGCTGATCACGCGCAAGGACTTCAGCTTCCTGGGTAACTTCATGATGGCGGGCGCCATCGTGCTGGTACTGGCCATGGTCGCTGCGCTGATCTTCAACATCCCGGGCCTGGCGCTGGCAGTCTCCGCCGGTTTCGTGCTGTTCTCGTCCGCGGCGATTCTGTACCAGACCAGCGAGATCGTGAATCGCGCCGGGGAGACCAACTATATCCTGGCAACCGTCACGCTCTACGTCTCGATCTACAATCTGTTCATCAGTCTGCTGTCGATCCTGGGTGTCATGTCTCGCGACTGATCTCCTTGGCGTGGTATCGACGCAAACGAGGCCCCACTACGGTGGGGCCTCGCCGTTTGATACCATGAGCATGCCAGACTTCTCCCGGCAGCTTGCACGGAATCATCGGTCGTCATGCTCAATTACGCATTACTGCTACATGCCGCGCCTTACAGTCATCAGGCGGCGTTGTCGGCGTTACGCTTCGCCGATACCGTCGTGGCGAACGGTCACCGAATGAAAACGGTCTTTTTCTATCACGATGGCGTCCATAACGCTTCGGCCCTGATGGCGCCGCCGCAGGACGAGGTCCACCTGGCCGATGGCTGGAAACGGCTTCACCGCGAACATGGCACGGAACTGCTGGTCTGCGTGGCAGCCGGATTGCGCCGCGGGCTGCTGGACGTCGGCGAAGCCAGCCGCCATGGTGCGATGTCGCATAGCCTCGAAGCGCCCTTCGAGTTGACGGGGGTCGGCCAACTGGTCGATGCCATGCTGACCAGTGATCGAATGATCACCTTCGCGCCATGATCGACGTTTCTGGCTCCCGCCCCGTGCCGCAGGATCTGCTGGTGGTGCTGCGCCACCCACCCCACGGCACCCAATGGCTGCGCGAAGGTCTGGATGTGGCGCTGGTTGCGGCGGCGTTCGGCCAGCGCGTCGGTCTGCTGTTCCAGGGAGATGGCATCTACGCGCTGTTGAAGGGGCAACAGGCCGGCGCCCTGGGCCAGAAGGGCACCCATCCGCAGCTCGCCATGCTGGAGATGTACGACATCGATACGCTGTGGGTCAGCGCCAGGGGGCTGCGCGAGCGCGGTCTCTCGACGGACGATCTGATGTTGCCGGTGGTACCCTTGGAAGCCAGCGCCATGGTGGAACTCCTTCAGTGCCACCCCCATACCCTGATTTTCTAGGCTCGGAACGACGCTCATGATGCTGCATCTGCTCAACCGCTCCCCTCGATCGACCGCCACCTACCAGGATTTGAGCGAGGCTTTCGGCTCTGACGACCACCTGCTGCTGATCGAGGATGCCTGCTACGCGGCGCAGCCTTCGGCCGGCGCTGCGCTCGAACCCTTTGGCGGGCGGGTATCCGTGCTCCAGGAGGATCTGGTCGCCCGAGGGCTGGCCGAGCGGGTCGATCCTTCCGTCGAAATCGTCGACATGAACGGCTTCCTGGCGCTGACGGAGACCCACGAACGCTGCGTGAGCTGGTTCTGATGGCGACCAGGACGGCAAGAACCTTGATGGTGGAGGGGCATCCCGTCGCTCTCGATCCCGAGGGCTACCTGGTCTCGCTCGACGACTGGTCGGAACGCGTCGCCGAAGCGTTGGCCGCGGACGAGGGACGCGAGCTGACGCCCGCCCATTGGGAGATCATCGGAGTGCTGCGTGATTTCTACCAGCGCTTCGAGGCGGCGCCAGCCATGCGCCCGCTGGTCAAGGCGGTGAAACAGGCCCTGGGTGAAGAGAAGGGCAACTCGATCTATCTGATGCGGCTGTTCCCCGACAGCCCGGCCAAGGTCGGTGCCCGCCTGGCCGGGCTGCCCAAGCCGACCAACTGCCTCTAGGATCACCAACGATTCCCGCCATGAACTTTCTTGCCCACGCCTGGCTCTCACGTCAAGGCAGCGACGACTTCCTCTATGGCAACCTGGTTGCCGACGGGATCAAGGGCGCGCATCTGGCGTCATGGCCGCCGGCCGTGGCCGCGGGCATCCGTCACCATCGCCAGGTGGATGCCGCCATCGATCGTCATGCGGAGGTACTGCACCTGCTGCGAATGGCGCCGCAGGCCCAGCGGCGTTTTGCCGGAATTGCGCTGGATCTGGTCTGGGACCACTTCCTGGCCAGCCGTCACCCTGACGCCAGGCTGGTGGAGCGCTGCTATCGGGTGCTCGGAGCGCGGCCGGCGCCCTCGCGGCTCGAGGGCCTGGTGCCGGCGATGATCGATGGCAACTGGCTGCAGCGCTACGCCGACTTCGACTTCACCTGCCGTGCCATCGCCGGTATCGGCCAGCGGCTGCGCGGTCCCAATCAACTCGCCGCGTTGACGCCCTGGCTGCGCGACGAATACGCCAGTCTCGAGGCCGCTTTCGTCGCGCTCTGGCCCGACATGCAGCAGCGCTTCCGCGAGTAACCCGGCCCTAGCCCTGCAGCCACAGACAGTCGACCCGGTCACCGGGACGAATATGGCTGTCGGCCGGGATGACGGCAAAGGCATTCGTCTCGGCGCAGGAGGTCAGGACCGCCGAGCTCTGTTCGGGGTAGGGCGTGGCAAGGATGCGCTCACCGTGAAACTCGAGATTGGCGCGCATGTAGTGACGTCGACCCTGGGTACGGGTCTCGAACTGGGCCTCGGCGCTGATCACCGGAAGCGACTCCCGATCGGCGCAGCCCTGGAGCCTGCCCAGCAGCGGCCGCAGGTAGAGCCAGGCGCCGACATAGCTCGATACCGGGTTGCCCGGCAGCCCCACCAGGCGCGTGGAACCGATTGTCCCCAGCGCCAGCGGCTTGCCCGGTCGCATCGCCAGTCGCCACAGGGAGAGCGTTCCGAGCCGTTCCAGCGCCGGCTTGACGTGATCTTCCTCGCCGACGCTGACACCGCCCGTGGTCACGATGACATCGGCAACGGCCGCGGCTTCCTCCAGGCGTGCCAGGGTGGTGCCGAAATCGTCGGCAACCCTGACCTGGCTGACCAGCTCGCCACCGAAGCGTCGGATCAGCGCGGCCAGCATCGGGCCGTTGCTGTTGTAGATCTGTCCGCTGGACAGGGGCTGGCCGGGCTCGACGATCTCGTCGCCAGTGAGCAGCAGTGCCACTCTCGGCCGCCTGACCACATCGACCGTCGTGTAGCCCTGGCCAGCGAGCAGCCCCAGCGCGGCCGCGCCCAGGCGCGTGCCGGCGCCGAGCAGCGGCTGCCCCATGGTCACGTCCAGCCCACGACGTCTCACGTTCTGTCCAGCCTGGGTCACCGGAACGATCGCGGTATCCCCGACCCGTTCGACATTTTCCTGGATTGCCACGCAGTCGGCCCCGGCCGGTATCTCGCTGCCGGTGAAGATCCGCGCGCAGGTGCCGGGCGCCAGCGGCTGCGCTGGCTGGCCGGCGGGAATGCGTTGGGAGATCGGCAGTTGCCTGCCACTGTCCGCGCTGGCCAGCGCGAATCCATCCATGGCACTGTTGTCTGCCGGCGGTACATCGATGGCGGCCCGCACATCGTCCACCAGCACGCGGCCGTCGGCGTCCGGACAGGCGATGCGTTCGCCCTCGAGCCGCGAGACGCCATCGAGCAGCGCTTCCAGGGCACGTTCGACGCTCTGGAGTTCAGCCTGATTTCTCTCAGCCATGATCCTGTGTGCCTCGTCCCGGGATCACCAGATTGGCGAAGTTGCAGGGTCGGTGGCGGCTATCCAACTGCTCCTGGAGAATCCGATCCCAGCCGGTGCGGCAGGCACCGGTCGACCCCGGCAGGCAGAAGATCACGGTCGCGTTGGATATCCCGCCCAGGCAGCGGCTCTGCACGGTCGAGCTGCCGATCTCCTCGAACGAAAGCTGCCGGAACAGCTCACCGAACCCTTCGATGCGCTTGTCGAGCAGCGGGGCGATGGCCTCGGGCGTGGAGTCCCGGCCGGTGAACCCGGTGCCGCCGGTCGTCAGTACGACCTGCACGCCATCATCGGCGATCCAGCCCGCGACCACGGCCCGAATCCGATAGACGTCGTCAGGTACGATGCGTTTCTCGGCGAGGCGATGGCCTGCCGCTTCGAGGCGGTCGACGAGGGTCTGCCCGGAGCGATCGCTGGCCTCGTCCCGGGTGTCCGAGATCGTCAGTACCGCGATCGACAGCGGAATCATGGCCGAGTCGCTCATGCTTCCTCCCGACTGCCGTCGGCGCCGGCCTTGCGTGCCTGACGCGCCTCCAGCGCGGCGAGCTGCTCGTCGGTCGCCGGTGCCTGATGGTGCGCCTTCCACTCGGCGTAGGGCATGCCGTAGACGTACTCGCGTGCCGTTTCATAATCCAGCTCGGCGCCCCGCGTCTCGGCCGCACTGACCAGCCACTTTGAGAGACAGTTGCGGCAGAAATCCGCCAGGATCATCAGGTCGATGTTCTGGACGTCCTTGTTCGCGTCCAGATGGCGAAGCAGCCGACGAAAGGCGGCCGCTTCCAGTTCGGTGCGGGTCTGCTCATCGAGGTGGTGCATAGCAGGAGCTCCTGTCGTGGAGGATGAGTGGCAGTCAGGGTCGAACGTTCGTGCCGTCTCGGTCAGTCGGTATCGCCGGGCGTGCAGACCGAGAGCACCACGGCATCGTTCGGACTGGTGGAGACCAGGGCGTGGCCCATGTCGCTGTCGAAATAGAGTGAATCGCCGGCCGCCATCGCCAAGGGTTCGTAGAGTTCCGAATAGATCAGAATCTCCCCTTCGAGAATCATCAGAAACTCTTCGCCGTCGTGGCGGACCCACTCCTGGAACTCCTCGAAGTGACGCGCTCGCACGATGGTCTTGAACGGGATCATGCGCTTCTGCGCCAACTGGCATGAGAGCAGCTCGTGCTCATAAGTGGGAGTGGGGTGGCGCTTGCCGTCGCCACGCGGGGTGAGATCGCGTCGGCCGCTGGACTGGCGCCTGGGTTTGGTCGGCTTGAGCAGTTGGGGGAGATCGATGCCCAAGCCGGTAATCAGCTTCTGGACCGCGGTGAACGTCGGCGAGATCTGATCGTTCTCGATCTTGGACAGCGTCGATCGGGCCAGGCCGGTACGCGTGCTGACGTCGCCCAATGTCCACTGGTTCGAGAGCCGTATCTCCTTGAGCCGTTCGCCCAGACGCAGGGGCTCGACGAAGGCTTTGCGACCGGCGGCGATTCGCAGTGCGGCATCCTGATCGTTACTGGCGGCCATGAAACTCTCTGTCGGGAGCGTGGAGTGTCGAGTCGTTGTCTCGTGTCGGAGTGCAAGAATATCACAGCGTGAGGCGGCGGCTCTGCGCCGAGAACGACCTCTCCGCTACCTCAGACCGAATAGGCGTGACCCAGCAGCGCGATCAGGTGCGCCTCGACGCTCAGTGGCAGGGTCTTGAGGTGATAGCCACCCTCCAGCACCGAGACCAGCTTGCCGCCGGCGTGACGGCGAGCGACATCCATGGCGAGCGTGGTCACCCAGTGAAAATCCTCGTGACCGAGGGCCAACTGGCCCAGCGGGTCGTCACGGTGAGCATCGAAGCCGCTGGAGAGAAGCACCAGTTGAGGCCGGTGACGCTCCAGCGCCGGCAGCCAGTTCCGCTCGACAGCGGTCCTGAACCCCAGGCTGCCGGTACCGGCAGGCAAGGGAGTATTGACGATGTTGGGCCACGCTCCGGTCAGATAGCGCCACGGGTAGAACGCTTCCTGGTAACTGCTGCAGACCAGTACCGCGGGATCGTCGTGAAAGATATCCAGCGTACCGTTGCCCTGATGGACATCGAAATCGAGGATGGCGATTCGCTCGATGCCATGGGCGGCCCTGGCATGGGCGGCCGCCACGGCGACGTTGTTGTAGAAGCAGAACCCCATTGCCAGCGCGCGCTCGGCGTGATGGCCAGGTGGCCGAACGGCACAGAACACGTTGTCGGCGCGGTTGCCGCAGACCAGATCGACACCGCGGACCGCCGCGCCCGCCGCGAGCGATGCCGCAGCCAGCGAGTAAGGCCCCATGCGGGTGTCGCTATCGAGTTGCTGGAGGCCGCTTTGCGGTTGCTGGACATCGAGCGCGCTGAGGTAATCTGGGGCGTGCACCCTCTCGAGCTGGAGCGTCGATACCGGCCCGGGTTCCGACTGCATCGTCTGCTGCAGAACCCCGCTGAGCATGAGCCTGGCGCGGATGGCCTCGAGCCGCATGGGAGACTCCGGGTGATGGGAGCCCATGTCGTGCAGCGCGATATCGGGGTGGGTGAGATAGGAGGTGATCATTGAGACTCGCCGGCCGGTTCGAGGTAGCTCCATTCTGGGCGAGGCCGGCGCAACAAGTCACATTGTCTCGCTTCGACTTTGGTCTAGGGTCTGAACCTCGATGACGTGACCGTGTAGGGTTGAACGCATCCTTGTCGACGTCGTGAGGTTCACGGTGGCCACGCAATTCCTGCGCCGTTTTTTCGCGCCGAGATCACTGGTGGTGATCGGCGCCTCCCCCAAACCGGAATCGATGGGGGGAATCGTCCTGCAGAATCTGCTGCAGGCCGGCTTTGCGGGGCCGGTATGGGCGATCAATCCCCGGGGATACCAGGAGGTTCATGGTGTGACCTGCTTCCGGCGCATCGCCGATCTTCCCGAGATCCCCGATCTCGCCATCGTCTGCTCTCCGCTGAGCGGGGTCCCGGCGGTGCTGGAGCGGCTGGGACGCCGGCAGGTCAGGGCCGCGCTGATCGTCTCGGGTGGCGCGTCGCTGGAAGACGATTCCCGCGACGGCAAGGCGTTGCGCGCGCGACTGGAGCGGGCGACATTGCGCTCCGGCATGCGCGTGCTCGGACCGGAGTGCCTGGGCGTCGCGGTGCCTTCCATGAAGCTCAATGCCACCTATGCCAGCCAGCCGATAGGCGATGGCAGCGTCGCCTACCTCGGCCAGTCGGGGATGCTGGGGAACGCGATGATCGACTGGGCCGCCGGTCGCGAGGTGGGTTTTTCCCATCTTGTCACGCTGGGCGACAGCCTCGACGTGCAGTTGCCCGACCTCATCGACTATCTGAACCAGTCCGGTCGCTGCCGGGCGCTACTGCTGCACCTGGAAGCCTTCGGCAATGCACGGCACTTCATGACGGCGCTGCGGGAATCGTCGCGCAATCGGCTGGTGCTGGCGATCAAGAGCGGGCGTACCGCCGAGGCGACGCTCAGGCCGGTGTCGTCGACTGCGGGGGTCGATCGCCGAGACGCCATCGTCGATGCCGCACTGGCCCGGGCCGGGGTGGTGCGGGTCGGTGATTCCGACGAACTGTTCGATGCCCTGGAGACGCTGTCGCGGCTCAAGCCGCCGAAAGGCGACCGTCTGGCGATCGTTTCGAACGGCGTGGGCCCGGCGCTGCTGGCGATCGACAGGTTGATCGATGGCGGGGGCCGGCTGGCAGAGCTCGGTGAGACGGCCGCCGGCGCCTTGAAGGAGCGCCGGCTGGATGTCAGCAGACCGGGGCGCAACCCGGTTGACCTGGGCGGCAGGGCGACCCCGGAAGACTATCTGAGTGCACTGGAGATCGTGGCCCGCGATCCCAATGTCGACGCGGTTCTGGTGCTTCACGCGCCGACGCGGCTGGCGCCATCGCTGGCCACGGCCAACATGCTGATCGAGGCGCGCCAGCGCTTCCGCCACCGCCTGCTGGTGAGCTGGATGGGTCTGAAGGAGGCGCTAGAGGCCCGTGCGGCCTGCAATCGTGCCGGCATTCCCAGCTACGTGTCGCCGGAAAAGGCCGTCAGGGCCTTCCTCCACCTGGTGCGCTATCGCCAGGTCCAGCATCTACTGCAGGAGACGCCTCCCTCGCTGCCGTTCGACTCCAGTACTGGCAGCCGGCAGCGTTGCCATGCGCTTATCGACGACGCCCTGAACCGCCGGCGAGACCGGCTGACGCACCAGGAGACCGGTGAGGTACTGGCCGCCTACGGCATCGAATGTGCGCCCAGCGAGTACGTGTTCGATCTCGAGCAGGCGGAGCGGGCCACCGAGCGACTGCAGGGCCCCTGGGCCGTCAAGATCGTCCACCGCGACAACTGCGAGCCGTTTCGCTACTGGGGCGAGTCGCGGCGGCAGGCCACCTCGCTGGTCCAGGATCTGGAGCAGCCGGGCAGCGTCGTGGACGCCGTCGTACGACTGGAGGCGCGTGTTGGCGAGGCGCTGCCCGACAGCCCCATCTACAGCTACTGCCTCCAGACCATGCAGCGCGGCAAGGGGTCGCTGCAGCTATGTGCTGGCATCACGCGGGATGCGGAGTTCGGCCCGGTCATCGTGTTCGGCATGGGCGGCTACAAGGTCGACGTCATGGCCGACCGCCAGACGGCGCTGCCACCGCTCAACATGCGCCTGGCGGAGGAGCTGATGGACCGTACCCGGGCGGGCCGCCTGATCCGCGAGCACAGCGAGGACCCGGACAGCGCCGTCGGCTGGGTCGCCCGGCTGCTGGTCAAGCTGTCCCAGATGGCTTCGGATCTGCCGCGCCTCAAGGGGCTAGAGATCAACCCGCTGCTGCTCAATCACGAGGGGATGATGGCGGTCGACTTCGCGCTCGACCTGGGGCCGGCGTCGACCCAGGCGATCATGCCCTATCCGGAGCAGTTGCGGGAAACCGTGACATTGAACGGCATGGAGATCGAGATCCGGCCGATCCGCGGCGAGGATGCCCCGCTGATCACCCATTTCCATACCTTCCTATCCGAGCAGAGCATCCGTTACCGCTACTTCCACCACAAGGCCGTACTGTCACCCCGGGAGCTGTCACAGCTGAGCCAGATCAACTATGACCGCCAGATGGCGTTCATTGCGGTCCGGCGCGTCGAGCAGGCTGGCGGGCAGCAGAGCGGGGCAGCTGGCACTGCTTCACCTTCGGAAGAGATGCTTGGGGTAGTGAGGGTATGGAACGACTCCGACAACATCCGCACCGAATTCTCGATCATCGTTCGGGACGACCTCCACGGCAGCGGCCTGGGGCGCCGATTGATGCGGAAGATGATCGACTACAGCCGGCAGGTGGGAACGCTGGTCATGGAGGGTACGATCCTCAGCGACAACCTGCCGATGCGCCGGCTGCTGACCTCGCTCGGGTTCGAGCTGCGCACCAACGTCGAGGAGGGCACCGTGGAAGCCACGCTGAAACTGAATGAGCCGCAGAGCGACTGGCAACGTCATCGTCTCGACGCGGCGATGGATTGACCAACGAAGGAGGGGGGCTGGAGCCGTTTGAACGCTCATTCAATTATAAGATATTGTCGTTTGAAGGGATATTGATAAAACCGTATGATACGAAACCTAACAACACCAACAGATACCGTTCGACACGTATCCTGACAACGGCGTGAAGGACATTTTCTGCTTTGCCAACCTAGGCCTGACATGACCGACACACAGCAAACCAAGATTCAAGTGCGGAACTTGAGCAAGGTGTTCGGCGACGACGCCAAGAAAGCACTCAAACTACGCGACGAGGGTCTCAATCGTGCCCAGATTCTCGAAAAGACCGGGCAGACGCTCGGTCTCTCCAACATCAATTTCGATGTCCGGGAGGGCGAGCTTCTCGTCATCATGGGGCTCTCCGGCTCGGGCAAGTCGACGCTGATCCGCTGCCTCAACCGCCTGATCGAGCCCACCGAAGGCGACATCATCATCGGCGGCGAGAACATTCCCCAGCTCAGTGACAAGGCGTTGTTGCAGTGCCGGCGCCGGCACTTCTCGATGGTGTTCCAGAACTTCGCGCTGTTTCCGCACCGGACCGTGCAGATGAATGCCGAGTACGGTCTCGAGATTCGCGGCGTCGACAAGGCCGAGCGAGCCGAGAAAGCCAAGAACGCGCTCAAGCAGGTCGGGCTGGAGGGGTGGGAGCATGCCTATCCCAACCAGCTTTCCGGGGGCATGCAGCAGCGGGTCGGGCTGGCTCGCGCGCTGGCCAACGACGCCAGCGTACTGCTGATGGACGAGGCGTTCTCCGCCCTCGATCCGCTGATCCGGCGGGACATGCAGCAGGAGTTGATCGAACTGCAGCACCGGATGAAGAAGACCACGATCTTCATCACCCACGATCTCGATGAAGCCCTCCACATCGGTGACCGCATCATTCTGCTCCGTGACGGCGAGATCGTGCAGATCGGCACCCCTGAAGAGGTATTGACGCAGCCCGCGGATGACTACGTCGCCCGTTTCACCGAGGGGGTGGACCGCTCCCGGGTCGTCACCTCCCGCCGGGTGATGCGTCCGGTGCGCGCCACGGCCCATCACGACGACGGCCCGCGAACCGCACTGCGCAAGATGAGCGAGAATGCGCTGGACTCCATCTACGTCGTCGACCGCGAGCGCAAGCTGCTGGGCATCGTCGAGGTCGATGATGTCGATGAGGCGGCGAGGGCCGGCAAGGATTCGATACAAGAGCTGCTGATCACGGACTTTCCCCACATCGGACCCGATGAGCCGCTGGCGACGCTCTATCCCATGTTTCAGGGCAAGAGTTATCCGGTGGCAGTCATCGATGACCAGCAGCGCCTGCTGGGCGTGATCGTCAAGGGTGCCGTACTCGAACAACTGGCTCAGACGGGAGAACAATAATGGATTTCGATATTCCGAGAATCCCGCTGGGCAACTGGATCGAGAGCGGGCTCGATTTCCTGACCACCGAGTTTTCCGGCGTCACCCGAGCGATCTCGCGAGGGACGCAAAGTGGCATCAATTTGCTCAACGACGGGTTGATGTGGTTGCCTGAATGGGCGCTGATTGCGCTGGTCGTGCTGCTGTGCTGGAAGCTCAGCGGCCGGCGTCTGGCCATCGGCGGCCTGGCCGGCCTGGCGCTGATCTGGAATCTGGGCCTGTGGAATCCGATGATCCAGACCCTGACGCTGGTGGTCATCGCGACACTGGTAGCGATCGTGATCGCGTTGCCACTGGGCATTCTGGCTGCGGTATCCGACCGGTTCTATCGGGTGATCATGCCGGTACTCGACTTCATGCAGACGATGCCGGCGTTCGTCTACCTGATCCCGGCAATCCCGTTTTTCGGCATCGGCTCGGTCTCCGGCATTTTCGCCACCGTGATCTTCTCGATGCCGCCGGCCATCCGCTTCACCACGCTGGGCATCCGGCAGGTGCCGAAGGATCTGATCGAGGCGGCGGATGCCTACGGCTCGACCCGCAGTCAGAAGCTGATCAAGGTCCAGCTGCCACTGTCGCTGCCGACCCTGATGGGCGGGATCAACCAGACCATCATGCTGGCCCTGTCGATGGTCGTCATCGCGGCGATGATCGGTGCCAACGGCCTGGGCAGCGAGGTCTGGCGGGCCATTCAACGCCTGCGTCCCGGCGAGGGCTTCGAGGCCGGCATTGCGGTGGTCATCATGGCGATGCTGCTCGACCGCCTGACACAGTCACTCAGCGGCAGCAAGAAAACGAAGTGAAGCAGGGTGGAGCCCGCTGTCGTCGAATGTCTCGCCGACAGCCGGACTCGCGGTACGTAAACCACAAGAAGGGGAAAGTCGATGACACGCAACGCAATGTCGCAAGCCGTTCGCTATGGTGCCTTGATGATGGCCGCCGGCCTCAGCATGACCGCCGGCGTGGCCCAGGCGCAGGACAGCAAGGGCACCGTCAAGCTGGCCTATGTCGAGTGGGCCTCGGAAGTCGCCTCCACCAACGTGGTGCGCGCCGTGCTCGAGCAGCAGGGCTACGACGTCGAGATGGAATCGCTGGGCGCCGCGGTGATGTGGCAGGCGGTGGGTACCGGTGATGCCGATGCCATGGTCGCCGCCTGGCTGCCGACCACACATGGCGACTACATGGCCAAGGTGAAGGATCAGGTCGAGGACCTCGGGCCCAATCTCAACGGCACCAAGCTGGGGCTGGTCGTCCCCGCGTATACTTACGAGAAGGTCTCATCGATCGCCGATCTCAACGCCAACGCCGACCTGTTCGACGACAAGATCGTGGGTATCGACCCCGGCGCCGGCCTGATGGCACAGACCGAAGATGCCATCGACGAGTACGGTCTCGACAACATGCAGCTGCAGTCGAGCAGCGGTCCCGCCATGACGTCGGCACTGGCGAGTGCCATCGATGACAAGGCGGACATCGTGGTCACCGGCTGGACGCCGCACTGGATGTTCGCACGCTGGGATCTCAAGTATCTCGACGATCCGAAGAAAGCCTACGGTGATGCCGAGCACATCGACACCGTCGTTCACAAGGGTCTGAAAGAGAAGATGCCGCAGGCGTACGCTATCCTGGACAACTTCCACTGGACGCCGGACCAGATGGGTGAGGTCATGCTCATGAACCAGGAAGAGGGTTCGGATCCGTACGAGAACGCCAAGAAGTGGGTCGAGGAGAATCCTGATGTCGTCGCCGAATGGACCGACGGCACGGCCCAGTAACGACATTCATTGGGGTTCATGGCGAAGCGCCCGGTCAAATGACCGGGCGCTTTGCATTGGATGGGAGAAAACCCCGCTGGCGAATCAGCCGATGCGACTGCTCAAGGCGCCAGCCGGGTGCGATGCCACTCCTGGGCGTGTTCGTCGCGGCGGGTGTAGCGGACGCGATCGTGCAATCGGCTGCGTTGTCCCTGCCAGAACTCCACCGCCAGCGGCGCCAGAAGATAGCCGCCCCAGTGCGGCGGCCGTTCGACATCCTGATCCGAATAGACCTGCTCGAAGCGCGACAGTCGCTCTTTCATCCAGTCACGATTGGGAATCTCGACGCTCTGCTGGGAGACCCATGCCGCTAGCTGGCTCTGGCGTGGTCGGCTGGCAAAGTAGTCGTCGGACTGTCGGGAGTCCACCTTCGAGACGCTCCCCTCGACGCGGATCTGGCGCTGCAGCGCCGGCCACCAGAACACCACGGCGGCGTTGGGAACGTGGGCGAGCTCATTGCCTTTCTGGCTCTGGTAGTTGGTATAGAAGCGGAAGCCACTCTGATCGAACCCTTTCAGCAGGACGATGCGGGCGTGGGGGTGGCCCGCGCTGTCGACCGTCGCCAGCGTCATGGCGTTGGCATCCAGTCCCTCGGTCTCGATCGCCTTTTCCAGCCAGCCCTCGAACAGCGGAAGTGGCGAGTCGGGCGTGTTCTCGGGCGCCAGGGCGTCACCTTCGTAGTCCCGTCGCATACCGGCGAGATCGCTCATCAGTTGTTCTCCATGCGAATGCGATGAATGGCCATCATTGTAGCGCGCCAAGCCGGTGCGGTGGCCAACCCTCTCTCAGTCATTAGCCTAGGGGCGTCCAGCTCTCGCCGGGGCGCGCTGAACGTTCGCCCGTGCCCGGCGCGGAATCGGGTCAGATCGAACCCGCGTGAAGCGCCAGCACCAGGCCGCAGCAGCCCCAGCCGAGAATGGCATAGGGGAGATTCCAGCGCAGCATGTCGCGCACGGCAATCTGGTAGCGAACGCAGATCGCCAGATTGCTGCCGGAGAGCGGGCTGCTGCCGGTCCCCAGCGCCCAGCTCATGAGAAACAGCATGCCGAGCAGGGTCGGGTCGGGGTGGAGCGGCGCGATTAACGGTGCCAGCGTGGCGATACCGATCAGGGGGTGAATGCCGGTGAAGGAGACGACCACGATGATGCCAAGGGCGAACCACGCCTGCCAGTGACCGAAGTGATCGATGGGCAGGTCGAGCCCGTCCGGCAGGCTGGCCAGTAGCGCCGCCAATCCCGTCGAGATGACGCCAGCCCCCAGAAACAGGGCGAACTGGGGAGCCAGGCGCTGCAGGCCCTGGGTGAACTGATGGTGCATGCGCTCGCGCCGGTTGTCGCGAGGCATCAGCAGAAAGGAGAAGAGGGGCGCGACGATGGCGATGATCAGCGGGATCGAGAGAGCGGGATAGAGCAGGTGCAGCCCGATCACCACGATCGCCAGCGTGCAGGGCATCAGCAGCGCGCTCTTTTCGATGGGGTAACCGACGAAGGGCGCGTTCAGCCGTCGGATGTCGAGCCAGTTGAGCGCCAGCAGCGCAGCCGCCGCCAGCAGACCCCAGGGCAGCAGGCCGAGATAGTCGAGGCCTGGCGCGTAGGTCAGGGCCACACCCATCGCGACGAAGAATGGCGACCAGGCCGCGGCGGCGGTGAACCCCCGGCCGACGATGAGTGCCTGGGAGCGGGTGAGTCTCCCCTCGTGCTGCATTCGCTCGCCGAACAGGAAGACCACGGAGAGATTGATGGCGGCGCCGAACAGATGCGCCCCCAGCATGGTCCCGAGCATGCTGCCCGACTGCTGATGGTCCGCTCTGGCCTGCGGCGTGGCCATGGTCAGGAAGCTGACGCCGGCAAACATCATCAGCAACGACTGGTTGATGGTCAGCGCGTTCAACGGCGAGTAGGGCGTGCCGCGCACCAGCGCTGCCGCCCACAGCAACGAACCGGCCGCGAACAGCGTTCCTGCCTGGCGGCGGGAGGTGCGGGGCAGGGTGCGGAACAGCCGCAACGTCGCCAGCCAGGCCAGTATCGCGGCGGGCCAGATCGGCCAGCCAAACAGGTTGCAGGCCACACTGAGAGCCAGCATGGCCAGAATCAGGACGCTGGAAGGTCTCATGCCGGCGGTGAGTCGAGTCGACCGCGCAGGCGAACGTAGCGATAGGCCGTGAAGGCCAGAGCGCCGGCTGCCAGGATCTCGGCGCCGACCAGCACCGAACCGCCACCCTTGGTCACGATCATGATGCCCTGGACGACGTAGAGCACGCCCAGCGCCGTCAGCCAGATGTGGCCGCGCCGGCGTCGCATCAGTAGTGTCGGCAGGAACAGCACCAGCGGCAGGATCCTCACCAGTAGCGCAGCGACCTGCGCGTGCTGCTGGAGGTAATGCCAGATACCGCTCACCACCAGCAGCGCCAGCAGCGCCGAATAGGCGATCCACACGCCGCGCCGGGCAGTGTCGAGCGCTTCCGTGTTCTGCCGTGGCGAAGGACGTTCGTTCATGGCCGCCCGCTCCGCATCGCGGCGAGTGCCAGGGCGAGCTCGGCCAGGCGGCGCCCCTGGGCGACCGCCAGTCTGCGCTCGTCGGCGTCGACTTCGCGGTCGGCGTTGGGGCCGGCCAGATGGCTGGTGCCATAGGGCGTTCCACCGCTCTGGGTGCTCAGCAGCGTCGTCTCGCTGTAGGGCACGCCCGCATAGACCATGCCGTGATGCAGCAACGGAATCAGCATGGTCAGCAGGGTGCTCTCCTGGCCGCCGTGCAGGCTGGCCGTGGAGGTGAACGCGGTAGCCGGCCGGTCGACGAGCGCGCCGTTCATCCAGAGCCCGCTGGTGGTATCGAGAAAATACTTGAGCGGCGCGGCCATGTTGCCGAACCGGGTCGGGCTGCCCAGCGCCAGGCCCGAACAGTGGCGCAGGTCCGCTTCCTCGACATAGATCGCCCCTTGGTCGGGGATCTCGGGGGCGGTTGCCTCGGATACCGGCGAGACCGCCGGCACGGTACGCAGTCGCGCCTCGACGCCGGAGACGCTCTCGACGCCGCTGGCCAGCTGTTCAGCCAGTGTTTTCGTCGCCCCCTGGCGCGAGTAGTAGAGCACCAGGACATAGGGCAGGGTCGGGCCGCTGGAGGCCGTATGATCGGTCATGACTTCTCCTCGAGGGGACGGCTTGCATCAAGCGCGCTCGTCAGGGGTTGGACGAAAAAGTGGGCGAGCGATGACCAGACAAGGCAAAAGTCAGCGCAACCGGGCCGGACTGGCGTACCAGTTCACGGGGTGTAAAGGAGTACGTTGAGCGGGTTCAACACCGTATGGCCTCGCGCAGGCGGTTTTCGTACAAGGCTCAGATCAGTTGCAGGACGGCCTGCGGCGGGCGCCCAATGACCGCGTACTCGCCGTCGTCGGCGATCGGTCTCTGCATCAGGCGGGGATGCTCGACGATGGCGTCGATGATCTGCGCCGGGGTCGGGTCATCGATGCCGCGCGCCCGCCATTCCTGCTCGTCGCGGCGCAGCATCTGGTCGGCGTCGTCGCCCAGTCGCCTGGCGAGGCCTTCCAGCTGCTCACGCGACAGCGGGTCATCGAGATAGCGGCGTTCGATGAACTCGATGCCTCGAGACGCCAGCAGCGCCAGGGCCTCCCGTGACTTGGAGCAGCGCGGATTGTGGTAGAGCGTGAGCGTTGACATCGGTGCGGCGGAACCTTCTATGGCAGTGCGGCGCGGGGTCTTGCTGGCCGTCGATCGACGCGGGACAGCGCAACGGGGCGGAAGCGATATTGTAGCGGCTGATCAGCGGAGGCCTCAATCGTCGCCGACGACGGCAAGCGCCGCCGACTCTATTCCGGCAGCCGCTTGTAGACCCAGGCCGTCGTGCCGTCTTCCAGCTTGACGCTCTCCCGCGTGTAGCGAACGCCCAGTCGCTCGTAGCGATCCAGCGCCCTGAGTGCGGCAGGGCCGACGGTCAGCACCTCGCCGTACACCTCACCATCCGGCTGCGGGTGAATGTCCAGATCCTGTTTCCGATAGCCCTTCAGCGTCGCTTCCCGCGTCGCGACCGGAGTCCCCATGATGATCCAGCGCAAGCCGTCGTGACGCAGTGTCCCGTAGACGAACACGTCCTGCTCGGCAATTCGCTCATCGATGATGGCGGGCTCGGCGGGATGATAACCATAAGGGCTCATGAAGATGTACCAGAAGCCGCCGCCGGCGAGGATCGCCGCGGCGACCAGCAGAATCGACAGCCACTTGGCGAATCGTCGCATCATTGACAACCTTGCTCTGCGTAATGGATTTCGAGGAACATGCCTGTCAGCTTACCTCAGGCGCGGACGTCGCATGCAGATACGGTTCCGCAGAGGCCATTGAGGCGTCTCCTGAACCCCGTGCTAGCATTCGAAGTCGAAGCGTCAACGATGTCAGCGACGGAGGAGCGCCATCATGAGTCACGCCGCCAACGACTTCCAGGCATTCCGCGAAGCCTTGGGTCCCGATGTACGGCCGATCGGCAAGGGCCGGGACAAGGCCGCGGTCACCCGGCCCCAGAGATCACCCTCCGATGCCCAGCTCGCCCGTCGCGAGAGTGCCCAGCAGGCCCGCGACGACGAACGGGACTTCCTCTCCGACCAATTCGTCGACCTGGTCGGTGCCCACGATCCGATCGAATTTCGTCGCGACGGCATTCAGGTCGGCGTGCTCGAACGGTTGCGCCATGGCGGCTATCCCGCCGAGGCGCGGCTGCACATCATGCGCATGCCGGTCATCGAATGTCGCCGCGCCCTGTTCGGCTTTCTCCGCGACGCCTATGAACACGACCTGCGCAGTGTGCTCGTCGTCCACGGCCGCTCGCGCGAGGACGACGGCCACCCCAACGTCGTGCGCTCCTATCTCGACCACTGGCTTCGGCAGTTCGAGCAGGTCCAGGCCTTCAGTTCGGCGCCGGCCCAGCAAGGGGGAATCGGGGCGACTTTCGTGATGTTGCGCAAGTCGGAGCGTGCCAGATCGCACAATCGGGAGCGGCAGCAGAAGCGGCGCGGCTAAGTGACCGTTTGGTGCCGGATACACAAACCTTGGAGATCGTTGGCCCAACGCAATGACCCCAGCCTTGGCTGGGGTCATTGCTTGGAAAACCGGCTCCGAACCGATATCAGCGCTCCCGCAGGCGGCGGGCGAACAGCGGTTCGTTCAGGTCCACGGCGGGCTGGTAGCTGACGCTGAAGGCGGCGAGCGCCTTGAGGGCCGGCTCGAGCTCCTGATCCTCGCGTAGTGCCAGGGCGTCGAAGCCGCAGCGCGTCATGTAGTAGAGCTGATCGATCAGGACGTCGCCGATCGCCCGCACTTCGCCGGCATAACCGAAACGTTCCCGCAGCAATCGCGCCAGCGTGTAGCCGCGGCCATCGGTGAAGGCAGGGAAGTCGATCGCCACCAACGCGGCCTTCTCCAGTGTCGCCGCCAGTTCCGGAGTCAACTCGGTGTCGCTGGGTAGCCAGGGCGCCAGATCATCCTGATCCGAGTGCCGTTGCCACAAGGCGAGCGGCACGATGGCAGGACGGCTCACCGGCAGGCTCTCCTCGTCGCGGGAGAGCCCCCAGGTATCGGTGACCGGTTTGCCGAGCTTGATCAGCGTGCTCGTGGCGGCCACGGCTTCCGGCGCTTCTTGAAACTCCTGTTCAGGCTGCATAGACCCGCTCCTTGAAAGCCTGGTGACCGACACGACGATAGGTGTCGAGGAAGCGCTCATCGTCGAGGCGCTTTTCGACGTAGACCTGCAGAACCTTGTCGATGACGTCCGGGACATCCTCGCGATAGAAGGAGGGGCCCAGGATCTTGCCCAACGACACGTCGTCGTCGGCGTTGCCGCCCAGCGAGATCTGATAGTACTCCTCGCCTTTCTTGTCGACGCCGAGGATGCCGATATTGCCGACATGGTGATGCCCGCAGGCGTTCATGCAGCCGGAAATATTGAGATCGATCGGACCCAGGTCATACAGGAAATCGAGATCCTCGAAGCGCTCCTGAATCGCCTGGGCGATCGGGATCGAGACCGCGTTGGCCAGCGAGCAGAAATCACCGCCCGGGCAGCAGATGATGTCGTTCAAGGTGCCCACCGTGGGGTTGGCCATGCCCAGCGCATCGAGCTGCTGCCACAGCGCCTCGATCTCGTCGACGGGCACGTCCGACAGCACCAGGTTCTGCTCGTGGGTAACGCGTAGCTCGCCGAAGCCGAAGGTCTCCGCGAGATCCGCCACCGCGTCCATCTGATCGGCGGTGATATCGCCCGGGGCCGCCTCGCGACGTTTCAACGACAGCGTGACCGCCTTGTAGCCAGGCACCTTGTGATCCATGACATTGTTGGTCACAAAGCGGGCAAAGGCGCGATTTTCCTGACGAAGTGTCTCGTAGGCGACGATCGCGGATTCGGCGACCGGGCGACGCGCCGGCTCCGGGAAGTGCGTCTTGGCTTCGTCCACCGCCCCTTCGTTCAAGGTCTGCGGGCCATCCTTGAGATGGGCCCACTCGGCCTCGACGCGACGGGCGAACTCCTCGACGCCCAGCGCCTTGACCAGGATCTTGATCCGGGCCTTGAACTTGTTGTCGCGGCGACCGAACTGGTTGTAGACCCGGACGATGGCTTCGAGATAGGTCAGCAGATGCTGCCAGGGCAGATCCGCGCGCACCACCTCGCCGATCATCGGCGTACGCCCCATGCCGCCGCCCGCGAGGACGCGGAAGCGCAGTTCGCCGGCGTCGTTCAAGAACAGCCGCAGACCGATGTCATGGACGTGGATCGCGGCGCGATCCTCGGTGGCACCGGTGACAGCGATCTTGAACTTGCGCGGCAGGTAGGCGAATTCCGGATGCAGGGTGGACCACTGGCGAATCAGCTCGCACCAGGGGCGCGGGTCGACCACTTCATCCTTGGCGATGCCTGCGAACTGATCGCTGGTGGTGTTGCGAATGCAGTTGCCGCTGGTCTGGATAGCGTGCATCTGGACCTTGGCCAGGTCGGCCAGGATATCGGGCACGTCCTCCTGCGCCGGCCAGTTGAGCTGGAGGTTCTGGCGGGTGGTGAAGTGGCCGTAGCCGCGGTCGTAGCGCCGGGTGATGGTTGCCAGCGCGCGCAGCTGGTCACTGCTCAGCATGCCGTAGGGGATGGCGATACGCAGCATCGGCGCATGGCGCTGGATATAGAGGCCATTCTGGAGTCTGACCGGACGAAACTCCTCTTCACCGAGCTTGCCGGCGAGATAGCGATCCATCTGGTCGCGAAACTGCGCAACGCGCTCGTCGACGAGCGTCTGGTCATAAGAGTCGTAGCGATACATCGGGCCTGATCCTGCTAGTCATGGATTGCCAATGAGAGCACCTTACCGCGTGCGCTTTATTCTACAAAAGAATAAATACTCATAATTTCTTGCTTTATCGTTATTACGACCGCGCCGTCATGAGGCCAGCGCGGAGCCGGCGTCGCGTTCGCCGTCAGTGGCCGCCGGCGACTCCGGGTCGTAGGAGAGCACGGGCGACAACCAGCGCTCCAGTTCCGCCAGCGGCATCGCCTTGCGCCGGGCCAGCGCCTCGACCTGGTCCCGGCCGATCTTGCCGGTGGAGAAATATTTCGCTGAAGGGTGGGCGAAATACCAGCCGGAGACCGCCGCCGCCGGCCACATGGCAAAGCTGTCGGTCAGCGAGATGCCGGTGCGTGCGGTGGCCTCAAGCAGCCGGAACAGGGTGGCTTTCTCGGTGTGATCGGGGCAGGCCGGGTAGCCGGGAGCCGGGCGGATCCCCTGATATTTTTCGGCGATCAGGGCGTCGTTGTCCAGCGTCTCCTCCGGCACGTAACCCCAGAACTCCTTGCGTACGCGCTCGTGCAGGCGCTCGGCGAAGGCCTCGGCGAGGCGGTCGGCCAGCGCCTGAACCAGGATGGCGTTGTAGTCGTCGCCGGCCGCCTCGTAGCGCTTGGCCAGCTCATCCGCGCCATGGCCGGTGGTGACGGCGAAACCGCCGATCCAGTCGAGCTTGCCGCTGGACGCTCCGTTCTCTCGATAACGCGGCGCAATGAAGTCGGCCAGGCTGTGGCAGATGCCGTCGCGGCCCTTGGTGCTCTGCTGACGAATATGGTGGAGCCGCTCGATCACCGTTTCGCGACTGTCGTCAGCGTAGACCTCGATGACGTCGTCGTCGACGCTGTTGGCCGGCCACAGCCCGATCACGCCGCGGGCGCACAGATGCTTTTCGTCGATCAGCTTGCGCAGCATGGCCTGGGCATCGCGAAACAGATTGCGCGCCGCTTCGCCGACCACCTCGTCCTCGAGTATCCGCGGATACTTGCCCGAGAGCTGCCAGGTCATGAAGAAGGGCGTCCAGTCGATGAATTCGACGAGCTCGTCGAGATCGTAGTCGTCGAACACGGTGATCCCCGGCTGGATCGGTTTGACCGGTTCGAAATGGTTCCAGTCCACCTTGAAGCGCCGCTCTCGAGCCGAGCTGTAGGGCAAATCGGAAGCCTTGGGGCGGCGCTTGGCGTTGCGCTCACGGACCTGGTCGTACTCCTGCTGGATCTCGGCGAAGTAGGTGGGTTTCTGGGTCGGCGAGAGCAGCCGGCTGGCGACGCCGACGGCGCGGGAGGCATCGCTGACGTAGATCACCGGCTCGGCGTACTGAGGCGCGATCTTGACCGCCGTGTGCGCCTTCGAGGTGGTGGCGCCACCGATCAGCAGCGGGAGCTGGAAGCCCTGGCGCTGCATCTCCTTGGCGACGTGGACCATCTCGTCCAGCGATGGCGTGATCAGACCGGAGAGACCGATGATATCGGCGTTCTCGTCTCGTGCGGTCTTGAGGATCTTCTCCGTCGGCACCATCACGCCGAGATCGATCACCTCGTAGTTGTTGCACTGGAGCACCACGCCGACGATGTTCTTGCCGATGTCGTGGACATCGCCCTTGACCGTGGCCATCACGATCTTGCCCTTGGACTGCACATCGCCGGATTTCTCCGCCTCGATGTAGGGGATCAGATAGGCGACGGCCTGCTTCATCACCCGCGCGGACTTGACCACCTGGGGCAGAAACATCTTGCCGGCGCCGAACAGATCGCCGACCACGTTCATGCCGTCCATCAGCGGGCCCTCGATCACCTCGATGGGGCGCGCTGCCGCCGCCCGGGCCTCCTCGGTGTCGGCTTCGATATAGGCGGTGATGCCCTTGACCAGGGCGTGTTCGATCCGCTTGTTGACTTCCCACCCACGCCATTCGAGATCTTCTTTCTTCGCCGCGCCGCTGCCGTCCCCACCTCCGTCTTGACGGTAGCGCTCGGCGATCTCCAGCAGCCGTTCGGTGCCGTCGTCGCGGCGATTGAGCACCACGTCCTCGACCGCCTCGCGCAGCTCGCTCGGCAGGTCGTCGTAGACCGCCAGCTGGCCGGCGTTGACGATGCCCATCGACATGCCGGCCTTGATCGCGTGATAGAGAAACACCGAGTGAATCGCCTCGCGCACCGGATTGTTGCCGCGAAACGAGAACGAGACGTTGGAGACGCCGCCCGAGATCATCGCGTGAGGCAGGTTCTGGTGGATCCACTGGGTGGCCTCGATGAAATCGACGGCGTAGTTGTTGTGCTCCTCGATCCCGGTGGCGATGGCGAAGATATTGGGATCGAAGATGATCTCCTCGGCGGGGAAGCCGATCTCATCGACCAGCAGACGGTAGGCGCGCTGGCAGATTTCGGTCTTGCGGGCGAAGGTATCGGCCTGGCCCTGCTCGTCGAACGCCATGACCACGATGGCGGCGCCGTGGCGCCGACACTCGTTGGCCTGATGGCGGAACGACGCTTCGCCTTCCTTCAGCGAAATCGAATTGACGATCGCCTTGCCCTGAATGCACTTGAGACCGGCTTCGATGATCTCCCACTTGGAGGAGTCGACCATGATCGGCACCCGGGCGATATCGGGTTCGCCGGCGATCAGGTTGAGAAAGCGCACCATCGCCTCCTCGGACTCCAGCATGCCCTCGTCCATGTTGATGTCGATCACCTGGGCGCCGTTCTCGACCTGCTCCAGCGCCACTTCCAGGGCGGTGGTGTAGTCCTCCTCCTGGATCAGCCGCTTGAAGCGCGCCGAACCGGTGACGTTGGTGCGCTCGCCGACGTTGACGAACAGCGAGTCGGCTTCGATGTTGAAGGGTTCGAGGCCGGAGAGCCGGCAGGCAGCGGGGCGCTCGGGAACGGCGCGGGGCGCAACACCGTCGACGACGCGCTTGACCGCGGCGATGTGCTCGGGCGTGGTGCCGCAGCAGCCGCCGATGACGTTGAGCATGCCGCTCTCGGCGAACTCGCGCACGATCGCGGCCATCTCCTCGGCGCTCTGGTCGTACTCGCCGAATTCGTTGGGCAGCCCCGCGTTGGGATGGGCGGAGACGAAGGTGTCGGCCTTGAGGGAGAGCTCCTCGAGATAGGGGCGCAGCTCCTGGGCGCCGAGTGCGCAGTTCAAGCCGACGGAGAGCGGCCGGGCGTGACGTACCGCGTTCCAGAACGCCTCCGTCGTCTGGCCGGAGAGGGTGCGGCCGGAAGCGTCGGTGATGGTACCGGAGATCATCACCGGCAGACGCTCGCCGCGGGACTCGAACAGGGCCTCCAGCGCATAGATGGCGGCCTTGGCGTTGAGCGTATCGAAGATCGTCTCGATCAGGATGATATCGGCACCGCCATCGATCAGCGCGGTGGCGGCCTCGATATAGTTGTCACGCAGCTGGTCGAAGGTGACGTTGCGCCTGGCCGGATCGTTGACGTCCGGTGACAGCGAGGCGGTGCGCGACGTCGGACCCAGCACGCCAGCGACATAGCGTGGAACGCCGGTCTCCGCGGCGACGGCATCGCAGACCTCGCGCGCCAGTCTGGCCGCTTCGCGATTGAGCTCGACGGTCAGCGACTCCATGCCGTAATCGGACTGGGACAGCCGGGTACTGTTGAAGGTGTTGGTCTCGACGATGTCGGCGCCGGCCTCCAGGTAGGCGCGGTGGATCGATTCGACGATGTCCGCTCGCGTCAGCGTCAGCAGATCGTTGTTGCCCTTGAGCTCGCTGGGCCAGTCGGCAAAGCGCTCGCCACGGAAGTCGGCCTCGTCGAGACGGTACTCCTGAAGCATGGTGCCCATACCGCCGTCGAGGATCACGATACGCTCGTCCAGCGTCTTCTTCAGCGTGGCGAACGAGGCAGAGGCGGTAATGGCAGTCATGGCGGTGACTCTCCAACAGCAGGTAAACAGGTCGCGTCCCTCGCGAGACACCGAGGGGCCGCATGGTATCAGAAAGGCACGGATGGCGGGACTTGGGCGACAAGCCTGACTAAATCACTCGGGATTGTCTTGGCGCGCGCTTTTTCCTACCATAACGGTACATCTCAAGCAGAGTCCTCAGTCTCATGAGCCAACCGATTCAGATCACCGAAAGCGGCCAGGAGTACCTGGCCGAGTTGCTGGCCAAACAGAACGTCGACGATATCGCCGTGCGCGTCTTCATCACCCAGCCCGGCACTCCCTATGCGGAGACTTGTCTCGCCTACTGTCGCCCTGGCGAGGAGGAGCCCAGCGACGAGCGGGTGGAGCTGGAGAAGTTCAGCGTCTATCTCGACAAGAACAGCGTGCCGTTCCTGGAAGAGGCAGTGGTCGATTTCAACGCGGACCGCATGGGCGGCCAGCTAACCATCAAGGCGCCCAATGCCAAGATGCCCAAGGTCAACGCCGACAGCCCGCTGGAGGATCGCGTCAACTACATCCTCTATAGCGAGATCAATCCTGGTCTGGCGTCCCATGGTGGCGAGATCCGCCTGATCCAGCTCACCGAAGAGCAGGTCGCGGTGCTGCAGTTCGGCGGCGGCTGCCAGGGCTGCGCGGCGGTCGATCTCACCCTCAAGGATGGCGTCGAGAAGACGCTGATGGAGCGAATTCCTGAGCTCGCCGGCATTCGCGACGTCACCGACCACACCGATACCACCAACGCCTACTATTGAAGCCGACCGGGGCTCGCAAGACGGCACGCTTGCGACGCGCGGTCTCCCGCGAAGAGCGCTCGTCAGGAGCGCTCTTCGCGTTCCGGCGATCGCCCGGCAAGCCGTCGGCCATACCCGGGTTTCAGCGTCTGTCGCTGCAGTCGACAACCTGAGTGACAGCAGCCTGTCCGTGCTGGCCAGGTTTCGCGGTGACGAGAGCGGAGGCGCCCATGCCCACGAAGCGGTTCCTGATCGGCTGCCTGGCCTTGGCCTCGCTGCTCTGGTCGGTCGCGACATGGGCGAACTCGTCCATCGTCATCGGCACGGGGGGCATATCCGGGGTCTATCTCCCGACCGGGCGTGTCATCTGCCAGCTCTACCAGCAAGCGACCGGCGCTACCTGCCAGGCCCTGCCGACCGGGGGCTCGTCTTACAACGTCAATAGCGTTCGCAACGGCGATCTGGATTTCGGCATCGTCCAGTCGGACATTCAGTACGCCGCCTTCGAAGGTATCGCCCAGTTCTACGACAACGGCCCGAGCCCCGAGTTGAGAACCCTGTTCTCGCTGCATGCCGAGGCCTTCACGGTCGTTGCCACGCCGGCCGACATCCAAGAGTTCGACGACCTGCTGGGAAAGCGCGTCAACGTGGGTAACCCCGGCTCCGGCCATCGCGCCACGCTGAACGCCTTGCTGGCGATCAAAGGCAAGACGGAAGGGGCCTTCGCCCTGGCCAGCGAACTGAAACCCGGGGACATGACCCGAGTCATGTGCAGCGGCAAGCTGGACGCCTTTTTCTACGTCGTCGGCCACCCCTCGCAGGCCATCAACGAGGCGACCCGGCGTTGCGGTGCTCATCTGGTCGACGTCTCCGGACCCGACGTCGCCCATCTGATCGAAGCCGCGCCTTATTACAGTGTCACCGTCATCCCGGGCGGCACCTATGCCAACGCACCCGATGACACGACGACCTTTGGTGGCAGGGCGACTTTGATGACACGTTCGGACGCCGATGACGACGACGTCTATCGACTGGTCAAGGCGGTGTTCGAGCATCTGCAGACGCTCCGTCGGTCGCATCCGTCACTGGCACGGTTGGCACCGGCCGGAATGGTCAGCGAGGGAATGACCGCGCCCCTGCATCCCGGAGCGCGGCGTTACTACGAAGAAGCGGGGCTGTTGCCGGCCGAGCACTGACCGGCGGGCGACATCAACTGGCAGTGGGGGGCAGGGCGGCGCGAGACAGCCTGTCGTGCAGCTCACGATTGGCGGCACGGAGATTCTTGAGTTCGCTTTCCAGGCGCTGGCGCTCCTGCTGCATGGACTTGACTCGGTCGTCGCTGACGCGTTTCTCGCTTTCGGCCTGCTCCATGTGGACCTTGTCGGCGCGCAGGGACTCCTGGAGCTGGCCGTACTGACGGCGCTGCTCGGAAAGATCCTGCTGCAGGCGTTCGCAGCGCTGATCCAGCGACGCCAGGCGCTGCTCATACTGCTTTTCCTGCTTCAAGCGCTCCTGACGAGCATCCTCCAGCAGTCCCATCAACCGCGACTCGGCGGACTCGTGGCGCTTCTCTTCCTGAGCGAGCTTGGTCTGGTTGGCCTGGTGCTGCTTGGCCATGGCGTCACGATGCTGCTGTTCCGCCTGCTCCAGACTGGACTGATGGCGCTGGCAGGTCTGCTCGAGCTGGACGATACGCTTCTGCTGCTGACTCTGAGCGGATTGCAGTGATTGCAGTTCCGCCTGGAGATGCGCGGCTTCGGTGGTCTTGTTCTCGAGACGCTCCTGGACCCGGAGCATGTGCTCGTTGAGCGCCTGCAGTCGCTGTTCGGCATCCTCGCACTGACGTCTTGCCTGATGGCTGGCGTCGTCGGCCTCGCGGATCTGCTCGTCGGCCTCCTGGCGGTAGACGGCCAATTTCTCGTAGGCGGCCTGCTGCGCCTTGTCCCAGATATCGGCGACCCAGGCATCGAGGCCCTCGGGGCGCTCGAGATTGCGCGGAATGGCCTGTACCGAGTCTCCGCTCTGGCGCAGTCTCCATTCGCGGAGGTGGTCACTGATGGTGGTGTAGCTGCCGGTACCGAGAAATTCCCGGACCTTCTGGACGCTGATCGCTTCTCCCCGCTGCTGGAGTGTATCGATCGCGCGACAGACGTCATCGTAGCGGATGCCATTGCGTGCCATGTCTGGTTCCCTTGCGTTGCCAATGATTCCGGAGCTTCTGGTGGCTCCTGTTATCCAGCATAGGCGATTTACGTAAGGTGTATACGTAAAAATCTGTATGTAATGAAAGGAATCAGACGCTGGGGATCGAATCGTGCAACCCCTATAATGCGAACCAGAGACTAGGAGACGCTAATGAGTATTGAGCAGGCCCAGGCCGAGCTGCTGGATGAGTTCTCGATCTTCGACAACTGGATGGATCGCTATCAGTACATCATCGATATGGGACGCCAGTTGCCGGAGTATCCGGAAGAAGACAAGGTGGCGAATTACAAGATCGAAGGCTGTCAGTCCAACGTCTGGCTGCGCGCCACGGAAGAAGCGGGGCGGTTGCGATTCCGCGCGACGTCGGATGCCGCCATCGTCAGCGGGCTGATCGCGATCCTGATGCGGATCTACGACGATCGGGAACCCGACGAAATTCTAAACGAGGAACCCAGATTTCTGGCAGAGCTGGGACTGGACAAGCACCTGTCGCCGACACGCAGCAATGGTCTGCATGCCATGATCGAAAGCATCTACGCCATTGCCCGCGAGACTCGGGGCAGCCGCTCGGTTCACTGATCGGGCGGCCCGGCTCCCATTTCTACTCCTGGTGGTCAGCCTGGTGACATGGGCATTTCCGGTGATGGGGGTCGGGCACCGGGTCGACGCCACCGGGATGAAAAGGGTGGCATTTGAGCAGGCGGCGAATGGCCAGCCACATCCCGCGCCAGGGTCCATGCAGGTTGATGGCCTCCAGCGCGTAGTTCGAGCAGGTCGGCCAGAATCGGCAGCGTGGTCCGATCAGCGGGCTGATGCCATAGCGGTAGAGTTGAATCAGCCCGGTAACAAGCCAGGTGGCTATCTTGGCGATCACGATGGGCCTCAGCGTTTCTGGCCGTAGAGCGTTTCCGGTGAGATCAGGGGATTGCTGTCGACTTCACCGAACTCCGGGGTCAGACGCAGATAGAAGCAGTGACGTCGACCGGTATGACAGGCGGGGCCCGACTGATCCACCTTCAGCAGTAAGGTATCGCCATCGCAGTCGAGGCGGGCCTCGACAAGATGCTGTTGCTGGCCCGATGTCTCGCCCTTACGCCAGAACGCCTGCCGGGAGCGGGACCAGTAGCAGACGCGTCCGGTAGCCAGTGTCTCCTCCAGCGCCGCACGATTCATCCACGCCATCATCAGGACCTCGCCGCTATCGTGCTGCTGCGCGATGGCGGGAATCAATCCGTCGGCGTTCCACCTGGCTGCCGTGAGTAGCTCGCCGATAGCGACGCGAGCGCCAGATGAGGAGCGCTCGAGATCGTGAAAAAGGCCGGACATGGGTGTCACCGTAGGTTGAAAGTCAGTCAGACGAGGCTGAATCGCTCTCGAGGCAGGCATCGCAAGCACCGAGCAGCTCGATGGTCTGGCGCTGGATCGTGAATCCTCGCTCCCTTGCGGTCCGCGACAGCATCTCGCCGACAACTTCCTGATGAAGCTCTTCGACACGGCCGCAGTGCCGGCAGATCAACAGCTGGAAGCGATGCACGTGTTCGGGACACGGGCAGGCGATATAGGCATTGAGCGATTCGATTCGATGAACCAGGCCTTGCTCGATCAGGAAGTCCAGCGCCCGATAGACGGTCGGTGGGCGCGCGGAAGCGTGCTCGTCCGATAGTCGGTCGAGCAGATCGTAGGCTTTCAGGCCTCCCGGCGTGCTGGATATCATCTCCAGTACGCGGCGGCGAATCGGCGTAAAACGGACGCCGCGTTCCTGACACTGTTGATCTGCCTGTCTCAGCAGCACATCCGAATCGAGCATCGAATTTCCCGTTATCATCGACAGCAGCACATTCTACGCGCTCGCGTGGCGGGGAGCCACTGGGGAGGCCGGCTGGCAGGGCCTTGGCAGTCGTCGCCGCCATGTCGAGATAGTGTATTTAACATAATATATATTATGCGAATACAGAGGCTGCGGCGGACCCGGACCGAATCACCGGCGTCAACGACGAAAATCCTGAGATCGCCACCGAGTTGAACTACGCTGATCGGAACGGCCAAAAGCGAACCGCAGACGATCTGCGACATATCGCCACACTGGCGGAGAGTTTCCCGCCATCATCTGATCAAAAGCCATTTTTTCGGTACAATGCCGACCGCGAAATCCCTACTTCGTTGGCGACGTCGGATGCTCGGTACGCCATTGCGCGTCGTGTCAGAGTTGTCAGCCCTGGCTGGCAGCGTATGATGCAGGCCGCTAACCGATTGTTGCAGGGCCGAAAAGCTTTCCTCCACTGGGGTCGTGAGATGAGAAAAAGGAACTCCCTCAAGTATTTGAGTGTGATGACGTGGCTAACCACGCCACTGTTGCTGAGTGGTTGTGGATCAGCACTCATGGATCCGTCCGGCCAGATTGGCCAGGGTCTGAAGTCGTTGATCATCACGGCCTTTGGCTTGATGTTGATCGTGGTAATCCCGGTCATCGTGATGACCATCCTGTTTGCTTGGAAATATCGCGGGACCAATCTCGCGGCCAAGTACACGCCGAACTGGGAGCACTCGAATATCATCGAGGTCTTCGTTTGGGCAATCCCGTGCGTCATCATCTTCTTCCTTGCCGTCCTGACATGGCAGACGTCGCACTCCTTCGATCCACACAAGCCCATCGCCAGCGAAGACGAGACCATGACGGTCGACGCGATCTCGCTCGACTGGAAGTGGCTGTTCATCTATCCGGACGAAGGCATCGCCACGATCAACGAGCTCGCCATTCCCGTGGACACGCCGATCCACTTCCGTGTCACCTCGGGTACGGTCATGAACTCGTTCATGATTCCGAACCTCGGAAGTCAGATCTACGCCATGGCCGGCATGGACAACGATGTCTACCTCGAGGGTAACGAGATCGGCACCTTCCGTGGTCGTTCGACCCACTACAGCGGCGAAGGTTTCTCGGAGATGCTGTTCGACGCGCACGTCACGTCGGACGCCGATTTCCAGGCCTGGGTCGACAAGGTCAAGCAGTCTCCTGACACCATGATGTTTCCGGAAGACTACGAGCAGGTTGCCAAACCCTCCATTGCCAATCCGGTGGAGTACTTCTCGCAGGTCTCGCCCGACTTCTACGGCGATCTGATCAAAAGTTACAAGGCTGGTCACGGCGGTACCGATAGCCATGGCGAGCACAACGAAGCACGGGAGTCTTCAATGCCCATGAGTGCGCAGGCAGCGGAGTAACGTCATGTTCGGAAAACTCAGCTTAGATTCGATTCCATTTCACGAACCGATCATCATGGTCACCGCGGTGGCCATCGGGATCATCGGTGCGCTGATCGTCGGTCTGATTACCTATTATCGCAAATGGGGCTATCTCTGGACCGAATGGGTAACGTCCATCGATCACAAGAAGATCGGTGTGATGTACTTCCTCGTTGCGCTCGTCATGCTGATTCGCGGCTTCGCCGATGCGATCATGATGCGAACGCAGCAAGCCATTGCTGCCGGTGGCGCCGAGGGCTATCTGCCTCCCGAACACTACGATCAGATCTTCACCGCCCACGGTGTCATCATGATCTTCTTCGTCGCCATGCCCATGGTCATCGGTTTGATGAATCTGGTCGTGCCGCTGCAGATCGGCGCTCGCGACGTGGCCTTCCCGTTCATGAACAACCTGAGTTTCTGGCTGTTCGCGGTGGGCGTGATTCTGGTGAACATGTCTCTGGTTATCGGCGAGTTCGCCAAGACCGGCTGGCTGGCCTACGCGCCGCTATCGGAGTTGAAATACAGTCCAGGCGTTGGGGTCGACTATTGGATCTGGGCATTGCAGATATCGGGTATCGGGACCACGCTGACGGGGATCAACTTCTTCGTCACCATCCTGAAAATGCGCACCAAGGGCATGTCCCTGTTTCGCATGCCGATCTTCACCTGGACGGCGCTCTGCACCAACGTGCTGATCATTTTGTCGTTCCCGATCCTGACCGTGACCATTGCCCTGCTGACTCTGGATCGCTATCTGGGCATGCACTTCTTCACCAATGATATGGGCGGCAGCCAGATGATGTACGTCAACCTCATCTGGGCCTGGGGCCACCCGGAAGTCTACATCTTGATCTTGCCGGCGTTCGGTGTCTTCTCCGAGGTCATCGCGACCTTTACCAAGAAGCGTCTGTTCGGCTACAAGACCATGGTCTGGGCCACCGTCGTGATCGCATTTTTGTCGTTCACCGTCTGGCTGCACCACTTCTTCACCATGGGCGCGGGTGCTGATGTAAATTCCTTCTTTGGCATTGCAACGATGATCATCGCCATACCCACGGGCGTGAAGATCTTCAACTGGCTGTTCACCATGTATCGCGGGCGCATCCAGTTCACGACGCCGGTACTCTGGACGATCGGTTTCATCATCACCTTTACCCTGGGCGGTATGACCGGTGTCATGCTGGCCGTGCCGGGGGCGAACTTTGTGCTACACAACACGCTCTTCGTCATCGCTCACTTCCATAACGTCATCATCGGCGGCGTGGTGTTCGGGATGATGGCCGGCTTCACGTACTGGTTCCCGAAAGCCTTCGGCTTCACGCTGAGTGAAAAATGGGGCAAGCGCTCCTTCTGGTGCTGGCTGATCGGCTTCTACGTCGCGTTCATGCCGCTGTATGCGCTGAGCTTCTTCGGTGCCATGCGCCGGATGCAGTCCTACGAACAGACCGAGTGGCAGCCGCTGATGATCGTGGCCTGGTTTGGCGCCGTGATCATCGCCTGCGGCATTGCCTGCATCGTGATCCAGCTTGTCGTCAGTATTCGCGATCGCGAGAAGAACCGTGATCTGACAGGCGATCCGTGGGATGGGCGTACGCTGGAGTGGTCTACCTCCTCTCCGCCCCCGAACTACAACTTCGCTTACCTGCCAGATGTCGCGTCCATCGATAGCTACTGGGAGATGAAGCAGCAGCCGGGTGGCTTCAAGCGCGAGCTGGCGACCAAGTTCGAGGACATTCACATGCCCAGGAACACGGCGGAAGGCCCGATCCTGTCGCTGTTTGCCTTGTTGTTCGGCTTTGCGTTGATCTGGCACATCTGGTGGCTGGCGGGTCTGGGGGCCATCGGCATGTTCGTGACGTTCATGTTCCGTATCTTCAATAACGATACCGACTACCACGTCAGCGCTGCCGAGGTCGAAAAGACCGAACGTGAATACCACAAACGGTTGGAGATGCAGGCTTAATCATGGCAACCGACACAATCAAGCAACATGACGCTCATGCCCACGACGGGCATGAGCACCACGACGCAGGCGCAATGAAGATCTTCGGGTTCTGGATCTACCTGATGAGCGATCTGGTGATCTTCGGGACGCTGTTCGCCACTTTTGGGGTGCTGGCCAACGCCACTGCGGGTGGTCCGACCTCGCAGGAGATCTTCGAGCTACCTTTCGTGCTGGTCGAAACCTTTCTGCTGTTGATCAGTAGTTTCACCTTCGGTCTGGCGGTCTTGGCGCAGAATGCTGGCGACCGCGGCGCCGTCCTCAAGTGGTTGGCGGTAACGTTCCTGCTGGGCTTTGGCTTCGTCGCGATGGAGGTGTACGAATTCCATAACCTCATCGCCGAAGGCTACGGTCCGGACCGTAGCGCCTTCCTGTCAGCCTTCTTCACGCTGGTCGGTACCCATGGTCTGCACGTGACCTTTGGCCTGATCTGGATCGCGATCATGTTCTTCCAGATATCCAAACGCGGGCTGGACAGTGTGACCAAACCCCGAATGCTGTGCCTGAGCCTGTTCTGGCATTTCCTGGACATTGTCTGGATCTGCGTCTTCTCCTTCGTCTACCTGATAGGAGCGATGTGACATGAACGATAGTCACACTTCTCACGATGGCACCAGCCACGGTAGCCATAAATCTTATACTGTTGGATTGATTCTATCGATTGCGCTAACGCTGGCGGCTTTTGGCGTAGTCATGCTGGGGAAATTCAGTATCCTGGCAACTGCCATTACGGTGATTGTCACGGCGGTAGTTCAGGTCCTGGTGCAGTTAATTCTTTTCATGCATCTCGAATTTAGAACTCAGCAGGGTCGTGAATCTGGTGGATTTTTTGTATTTACGGCGGTGATCATAGGACTGATTGTCGGGGGATCACTATGGATCATGCACCACCTCCGTCTGAATTTGATGTGATAGCCAAGTGACATACAAGGCTTACAGTTCGTTGACCAAGCCCGGTATCATCTTCGGCAATCTCGTCACAGTCATCGGCGGCTATTTCCTGGCCGCCGGTGGCCGTTTCGAACCGTGGTTATTTCTGGCAGTGGTACTGGGCACCTCGTTGGTCGTCGCGTCCGGCTGTGTTTTCAATAACATTATCGATCGCGATATCGACGGCCATATGGCACGCACTCAGTCTCGAGCCATGGTGACCGGCGAGATTTCGATTCCGATCGCCCTGCTGTTCGGGTGCTTGCTGGGTATCGTCGGTTTTGGCCTGCTGGCGTGGATGACGACGCCGTTGGCTACCGGATTCGCGGCATTAGGCTTTGCCATCTATGTGGGTGCCTATAGCCTCTACCTCAAACGCCACTCGGTCTACAGCACGCTGATCGGAAGTTTATCCGGCGCATCGCCACCGGTGATCGGATACTGTGCGGTGACGGGCACGTTCGATCTGGGTGCCCTGCTATTGCTGATCATTTTCAGCATGTGGCAGATGCCGCACTCCTATGCGATTGCCATCTTTCGCTTCGACGACTACGCCTCGGCATCGATACCCGTTCTACCGGTGAAGCACGGCATCGCGGTGGCCAAGCGACATATCGTGATCTACACGGTGCTGTTCGTGATCGCCTCGGTCATGCTATCGGTTGCCGGCTATACCGGATGGGCCTACGCCATCGTTGCCGTTGCCGTGGGCGGTTACTGGCTCAGTATTACGCTCAGAGGCTTCCGAACCACCAATGATCAAGCCTGGGCTCGCAAGGTCTTCGGTATCTCGATCGTGGTGGTAACTGCATTGAGTGTCATGATGTCACTGGATAGCCGAATGCCGATAGCCGAATCGCTGCTGTCGCTTGCATCAGGATGATCGGATCGAGATTGACGGATTGACCTTCCCCCTGGTTTAAGTCCGCCCACAATGTGAGAAGCCGCCGCTCCAAGCGGGGCCAATTTGTCCATGGAGCGGTTATTTCGAAGCTACAAGAGCGAATGGATGTCCGCGACCGGTTACTTATCGGTGCGTTAGGCTTTACGGGATATCGGCTTCTACCTGATGCTGCGCTACAACCAGCAGCGCCCCTACATGCATGCATGACGTTCCTTGTGCCTCTTCGTTATTTCACGATGGCCATTTCGTGTGATGGCTATCGATCACAAAAGCGTGCCGATGAGTGCTGCAACAGATCGCCGCGATTCGCGGGGCGGTGAATGGGTTGATGGCCGCCGTCATGGAGGGGCACCTGACTGATCACGTCGTCAGGGAGCCCGAACTGGCGCAGCGGCAACAAGACTTGGACGCGGTACTACAGGTCATTAAGTCCTACCTCAAGTAAGGCAGATAAAAGCCTGGCACACGGAAGACTCAAAATGAATGAGAGTAAAAAAGCAAGACCACCACCACCCGCTCGAAGAAAAGGCTCAAAGGCACTGGCGCCGGTACGACGATCACCAGCGACTAGGATGACTTCTGCTACGGGACGACAGCCGTGGCGAGCCACGGCTTCCTTTGTGAATATATCCAATCGTAATGTGGCAGGTGCAAACTGCCTTTCATTAGCGCGGAAAAACATATCGACCCAATGGCCTGATAGAGAGTGAGAGCGGCTCGCGGGGAATCTCGATGGCCAATATACGAAGGAGGCATCAATGTCAGACCACAATCATAGCCATAGTGGCGGCAAGACCTTGTTGTTTGCACTGGTCTTCACTACAGGTTTTGCAGCTGTCGAAGTATTCGGCGGCCTGATAGCTGATTCGCTTGCCCTGTTATCGGACGCAGGCCACATGCTTACCGATTCATTGTCGTTAGGGATTGGTGCCTTCGCCGCTTGGCTGGCCAAGAAGCCGGCATCGCGTCAGCATTCCTTTGGACTCAAGCGCGCCGAAATTCTCGGAGCCCTGTTTAACGTGCTGTTTATGTTCGGAGTGATTGTATTTATCGCCTATGAAGCGATCCGCCGCATGGCAGACACCCCCGCTGTTGCCGGTGGCATGGTTTTGGCGATCGGCGGGCTCGGTTTGCTGGTGAATATCGCAGTGGCTTGGGCGCTGATGCGTGGAGAGCAGACTATAAACGTTCGCGGAGCGCTCCTGCACGTAATGGGAGACTTGCTGGGCTCGGTCGCTGCGCTGGTTGCCGGGGCGGTCATTTATCTGGGCGGGCCGCCCATTGCGGACCCGATCCTGTCTCTTTTCGTCAGCCTATTGATTCTGGTATCCGCCGTTCGACTACTGCGTGAGGTGACGCAAGTGTTGATGGAAGGCGTGCCAGAAGGAATCGATGCACATGAAGTCGGCTGCGCCCTTGTCCGGGTCGACGGCGTTTTTGCTATCCATGACATGCATATCTGGAGCCTATCATCAAACAGTCAAGCTCTAGCGGCGCATATTGATGTGGAAGCGATGGGACGATGGGAAGAGATACTGCCGCAGTTGCAAACGATATTGCGGGGGCGCTTCGGTATTGAGCACACCACCTTACAACCCGAGGATGCCGCTATCCGTCACGTTTGTGATGCCGATCCTGATTGCGGGGCTGGTGATGTGAATTAGGAGACCACAGGCAGCAGAGCCCCGTCTAGGCTGCATGTAACAGCGTCAATAAAGAATAGCAAGCCCCCTAGGGGGCTTGCCTGCTTCTGAACCGCTCCTGCCGTCGTGCGGACACCTTTCGGTTGACGAGACCAGCGGCATATCCACGCCAAGATCGGGGGTGTGGAGATGTCATGGGCTCTATGCCTGGCTGGAAGTGTTTATGAATCCATTCTCGCTACGATGACCATGTGACTCTCGGCGTTCTGCCAATAGGACAGCATGAACCGTGCTGCTTTCATTGAGGCGTTTCTCTTGCTGACCAAGTTGCGACAATGCGGACGCTTCCATACCCACGCCGTCGTCCTCAATGTCAATAATCCGTTATTTCTGTGTATGCGACATGCCACGCGTCCGCGAGACCTCCGCAACCAGCCCGCCACCGAAGTTTCCCAACGCGGGAAGCAATGCCAGGCCGAACACCATCCAAATGCTATCCATGATCACCTTCCCTGGTCGATGTCTAGCTCTAGCACTCGCCTTCAAGCACTCGCCGGCGAAGCGGCCTGGCCCGAGCTTTCCGGCGGCACATTGACGGAGGCTCCACCGCCGCGTGTCGGGCCCTGTCGATTCTCGAACCGTAACAGACGCAGCGCATTCAGCGTCACTAGTACGGTGGCGCCGGTATCAGCCATGATAGCCACCCACAACCCGGTCAGACCAAACATGGTCGTCAACAGGAATACCGCCTTCAGGCCCAGCGCGATGGTGATGTTCTGGCGAATATTGTTCATGGTGGCGCGAGCCAGACGAATCATGGTCGCTATGTCGGTCACGCGATTACGCAGCAAGGCGCCATCGGCCGTTTCCAGGGCGACATCGGTGCCCGAGCCCATGGCCACGCCGACGTCGGCGGTGGCGAGTGCAGGCGCGTCGTTGATCCCGTCGCCCACCATGATCACCCGGTCCTTGGCGACCATTCCCTTGATTGCCGTGACCTTGTCGTCAGGCAGCAAGCCTGCCTGGAACTCGATGCCCAGCGGATCGGCAATCGCTTTCGCGGTACGGGGGTTGTCACCGGTCAGCATCACCGAGCGGATGCCCAGTGCCTGGAGATCCTTGATGCCGTCGATGGCGTCCGTGCGCGGCTCGTCACGCATGGCAATCAGTCCGACGATCGCGCCGTCCCTAAACACCACGACGGCCGTCTTGCCCTGCTCCTCCAGCGCAGCGATCCGCGTCTTCAGAGCCTCTGTCAGTACGCCCTGGTCTTCAGCGTAGCGTGGCGAACCGACATAGCTACGATGACCGTCCACGCTTGCCTCGACACCATGGCCGGCGATGACGCGTGCGTCCGCCCCTTGAGAAAACGCGATATGACGCGATTCGGCATGACTTAACACCGCCTCGGCGAGCGGGTGGCTGGAGCCGGCCTCGACACTGGCGGCCAAGGCAACGACATCAGCCTCATCGTGGTCATCGGCAGCCGCTTGCACGTCGGTAACGACTGGTTTCCCGGCGGTCAGGGTGCCGGTCTTGTCGAAGGTCACGAGGCTAGCCTTGGCGGTGGACTCGATCACCGCGCCCCCCTTCAACAATAGCCCGCGGCGTGCCCCGGTAGACAGCGACGAGGCGATCGAAGCCGGTACCGAAATTACCAGCGCACACGGGCAGCCAATCAACAGCAGCGCCAGGGCTCGATAAGTCCATTCACCCCAAGCGCCGCCGAAAAGTAGCGGAGGAATGATCGCAACGAGTAGCGCGGTACCGACCACAGCGGGCATATAGACACGGCTGAAGCGATCAATGAAACGCTCGGTGGGCGCACGGGCTTCCTGTGCTTCTTCCACCAAGCGGATGATCCGCGCGATGGTATTGTCTTCGGGCGCCTTGGTGACGCGAATACGCAGCACGGCATCATTATTGATGGACCCGGCGAAGACCGACTCGTCGAGGGTCTTGCTCTTGGGCACCGATTCACCGGTCACCGGCGATTCATCGATAGAAGACGTTCCTTCAATGATCTGCCCATCGGCAGGAATCCGGTCGCCGGGTCGCGCGACGACGATCTGACCAATCTTCAGATTCGCGGCATTGACCTTGCGAGTCGCCCTCTGTGCGTCTTCGACCAGCGCGCTCTTGGGCACTAGATCACCCAGCGCGCGAATACTCGAGCGGGCACGATCCGCGGCCACCCCTTCAAGCACTTCGCCGACGGCGAACAGGAAGACCACCAGCGCCGCCTCCTCGGCGGCACCGATGATCAGCGCGCCACCGGCAGCGATGGTCATCAGCATTTCTATCGTGAATGGCATGCCCGCTCGTGCAGCGGAAAAAGCACGTTTCGCTACGGGAACCAGCCCGACCAGACACGCCAGGATGAAGCCCCAATAAGCCAGAGACTCCGAGGCCACCAGGCGCACCGCCACGGCGGCCAGCAGGACAGCCCCGGTCATGACCACCAGCCGGCCCTTGCCATGCAGAAACCAGCGTTTCGGTGAGGCCGACACTGCCTCGGCGACGCCTTCGTCAGCTGTGGAGCTGGCGCCATTGGAGCCATTACCGGTTATGGCGGTGCGCGGCGTTACACTGTAACCGAGCCGCTTGATCGATTTCTCGACGCTGTCCGGCGAGGTTTGCTGTTCGTCGAGCTTCAGCGTGAGCGTCTCGTTCATGACCGACACTTTGACGTCGGAGACTCCCGGCAGGTTCTCTACACCGCCACGAATTTTCGCCGCGCAACTGGCACAGTCCATGCCGCCGACCTTCCAACTGAGCGTGCCCTCGGTATCGGCCTCTTCGGCTGTCGCCATCGTCACGTCGCGGTCATGGTCATGGTCATGGTCATGGTCATAGTCATGTCCGTGACAGTGGTCGTGGTCGTGAGCCTGGCTACCGTCACAGCCGCCGTGTGAATGGCTCTCGTCCGGATCACTATCCTGTCCAGCGGCAGCGGGCTTGAACTGGACGCCATAGCCAAGCCGCTTGACGGTCTTCTCGACTTGCTCCATCGAGGTTTGTCGCGTGTCCAGCCCAAGCCTCAGCGTCTCCTTCATCACCGAAACCTGAACGTCGGAAACGCCTTTCAGGCGTTCCACCGCACCACGGATCTTGCCGGCGCAGCTTGGACAGTCCATGCCTTGAACGGTCCACTGGTATGGGTTATCGGATACTTCGGGATTTGTAGCTGGCATGAAAAGTTACCTCGTTCAATTTCTGTGTTTAAACTCTAAACCTTCTAGTGGCTATAGAGTCAAGCCGCATCGTCTTACTGGTAGTGAAGCATGCGAGGCGGGTAGAAAACGACTTGCGAACGACTGCGACGGCCAATAGAAGCATGACTTTTGAGAATGGCCATAATGTTTTTCCGAGGCGTTTTTGATAAAAGTGGCCCGTCACGTTAAGGAGCAACCCATGCGATTTTCCTGTCGCCCCTGGATGGGATGCGTGTTAGCGGTCTTCGCAGGGGCTCTAACGACGCTAACCTTCTCTCCCTTCGAGCTTTGGTGGCTGGGGCCGGTCGCCGTCGGCCTCATTTACTCAGGCCTGGATGACCTGACACCGGGTCAGGCAGCCCTGCGAGGCTGGTGTTATGGCATCGCGCTGTTCGCCACGGGAACCTCATGGGTCTACGTGTCGATCCATGAGTACGGTTACACGGGGGTGCCGCTATCGGTTTTCCTTACAGCCCTGTTTGCCGCCACCTTGGCGCTTTTCTATGCCATTCCCTTCTGGTTCTATCGGCGCTTTACTGGCTCGCGTCTAGCCTTTCTCTCCTTCGCCGGCGCGTGGGTGTTGATTGAAGTGCTACGGACATACCTTTTCACCGGTTTCCCTTGGCTATTGCTGGGGAGCGCGCACGTCGATTCTCCTTTAGCACCATTGGCCCCGGTTGGCGGGGTGCTGCTGTTGACATTGGTTACCGCCCTGACGGGCACGCTGGGGGTGGAGTTCCTGCGTCGACGCTGGTGGGCAGGGGGCACGATCGCCGCTCTATGGCTGTTCCCCTTGATGCTTCCTACTCAGTGGACCATACCCAGCAAGGAGCCCGTACAAGTGAGCCTGTTACAGGGCAATCTACCCCAGCTAAGCAAATGGACAAACGAGGGGCAGCGTAACGCAGTCAGCACCTATGCCCGATTGACCCGCAACATTGCTGAAGACATAGATCTGGTTATCTGGCCGGAAACGGCGATTCCTATGTATCAGCGTCAAGCCGAGCCGCTGTTGGAGCGGGTTAAGGCTACTTTGCCATCAGGAGCCGAACTACTCACCGGTATCGTGCAGCGCGACGACTCGGGCCGCTATTACAATGCCGTAGTCGGTGCCGGCGAGGTTACGGATGTGTACCGCAAGTCGCATCTGGTACCGTTCGGTGAATACATCCCGATGGAAAAACAGCTACGTGGCATTATCGCTTTCTTTGATCTGCCGATGTCAGACTTCACGGCAGGCAATTCCGAACAAGGCCCGATCCGAGCCGCTGGACTGCGCATCGGCACGGCGATCTGTTACGAAATTATTTTCCCGGACTTAGTGGCACAACGCGCCGATAACGCTGAGGTGTTGCTCACGGTGTCCAACGACACCTGGTTCGGTGACTCCATCGGGCCGCTTCAGCATCTGCAAATGGCCCGGCTACGCGCCCTTGAAAATGGTCGCTATGTTATGCGGGCAACGAACAATGGGGTGACGGCCATCATCGACCCGCAAGGTCGCATTATCGATCGCGCGACTCAATTCAGGATGACCACCCTCAACGGAGAAATCCGGGCCATGCGGGGAGAAACGCCATTCACACGCACCGGAAGCTGGCCAACCTGGCTATTGTCAGCAGCGCTGGTTATATCCGGGGTACGCAGGCGAAATAGCTAAAAGACACCGTTATCGACAGTTAGGCAAGCCACTACAAAATGTCATTATGCGCAGAGGCTTGCCCTGTAGGGTAGGCACATCGTGTTGTTTGGGGTAAAGTGCCGCCATTTCACTTCACTTGGTCTATCATAAGCTCTCATGCTAAGAATCCTTCGCTTCCTGCCTCGCAGCCGAAAATTACTGATTTTACCTATAGCTACGCTAGTCACGTTACTAGGAGCGCAGGAAATCTTCTCTGTGTTAAAAGCTTCTAATGGAGATGATGCGCCCCTTAACGAGGCTAGTTCGCCAAGCATTGAGTTATCTACTCGCTTCCAAGCTCAAGCTGACACCATGACAGCTGTTAAAGTCAGCACCAACTACAAATATACGGGCCCCGCTCAGGCTTCCACCGGACTTACCAAGCCCACGGCAGGCTCGCCGCAAAGCCTCCTATTGGTAACAGACGAAGTTGAAACTACTCGCGTTTCTGAAACAACTGTCCAAGACAGCGTTGTTCGTGCGGCTACACCATTAAACCCCAGCGTTCCTACAACCAAGCCGGAAAGTACTAAAGACGCTAGCGAACTGGATAGCCAGGCGCTGCACATGGCGATTCGACTTACCGACTCGTCAACAGAAGCCAACGATCGCAAAGTTGGCGGGACTTCCGATGTTGGTTTATCTGTCGACCTAATACATAACGATGAAAAAGTAGACATGGAAGAAGAACTGGTAGCCAACGAAAGATTCGTCCCATCTTGGGAAACTTATACCATTCAATCCGGCGATACTTTCGCGGACATGGCCGAACGCATTCTGGGACTAGGCTATGATGAAGTTATGCAGCTTCTCGAAGAAATCCCGGACGAAAGGACATTCACTCGCTGGCGTGTCGGTGATAACTTTGACTTTAAAATTAACGAATCTGGTGAATTATTGGCACTGCGAATCATGGAGGATGCACATTCCGGCCTCCTGATTGAACGCGACCACGACAGCAAGAGCTTTGAGGTTACTCGTCTTGAAAAAACGGCTCGGAAAACGGAGCGATTGTTTTCAGGAACCGTCAATGGCAGTTTTGCTCAGTCAGCCAGCGCCACTGGCTTATCTTACTCAGAAGTGTCTGATCTGAGCGATCTACTTTCGAAAAAGATAAATTTTCGCCGTGCTGCCCGGCGAGGAGATCAATTCCGAGTTTTGGTAGAAACCGATATGATTGAGGGTCAGGCTGCTGATTCGCGCATCCTTGCTGCTCACTACAAAGGCAATAAAAGAGACCTAGCTATCGTTAGGAATCCTGCTGATGACAATTTTTATACCTCTGAAGGCTACAGCCTCTCCCCGGCATTTAACCGGAAGCCGTTTAAAGGCGACTACAGGATAAGCTCGCCTTTTAACTTGCGGCGAAAGCACCCAATCACTGGCCGAGTTAGTCCGCATCGAGGCACTGACTTTGCAGTAACCATTGGCACTTCGATTCAATCTCCAGCAAATGGACGTGTTGTCAAATCGGCCTATCAAGCAAATGGCGCTGGAAACTACGTTGTGATCCGCCATGACAACGGCTACAAGACTCGCTATATGCACCTATCCAAACGCTTGGTATCTGAAGGCGAGCGCGTTTCCAGAGGCCAGAAGATTGCACTATCCGGCAATACGGGTCGTAGCACGGGGCCTCATCTTCATTACGAATTAATGGTTAACAATAATCAAGTCGACGCCATGCGCGTCAAATTGCCGGAAGGCAAGCAGCTATCTGGACAAGCATTAGCAGCCTTTCAAAAGGAGGCCAAGCAGTTCTTAGCTCAGATTGATCACGACACAACTTTATCTATGATTGCTAGCCAATCGAAATTACCTTAGAAAAACGCATTTCCAATGAGCCTGAGTATCCACTCAAAATACTTGGACCGGAGTCTGATAACCCAGACGCTGCGGGCAGGTTGTTGAGCCTCTCTACGACCTACCGCAGCTCAGCGTCGATGACTTCTCGAAAGGCCGTACCCTTCAAAATTACTGGCGAATTAGTCCGTTGGTATTCTGTTTTCACGGCACCAAGTCGAGGCTCCATCGCGAGATCTCGTGCTATCAGAATAAACGTAGCGGGAATTTCACATTGCCGGTGGATCCGGTTTCTGGGAGGAGGTCAGGATCAAAAAAAGACCGCATAAGCGGTCTTTTTTTGTGCCTGAATGAACGATGGCGCGTTGAGATTTACTCGGCCGGTGCGTAGGAGCCGTCTTCGCGGTGAATTTCACGGCCAGTTAGCGCAGGGCTGAAGACACAGGCCACGGTCATGCCCTTTTCCTTGCCACGCAGCCAATGCTCATCGTGCTGGTCGAGCAAATACATGTCGCCGGCCTTGATGGTATGGATCTTGCCATCGGCGATGGTTTCCACTTCACCCTCACCTTCGTAGCAGAACACCGCTTCGATGTGGTTCTTGTAGTGAATGTGGGTTTCCGTACCCGGATGAATACGCGTGATGTTGAATGAAAACCCACAGCCGTCTTCAGCCAGCATCAAGCGAGTGCTGTCCCAGTTACCGTTCTCGGCTTCGACAAAACGATCGGTTTTCATACACTCTGCAAGATTACGTACGATCATCGATTACAACTCCTGGTGGGTGACTACGTGAAAAGGCGGTATGAAAGACGGCCATCGAAGGCCGCCTTTCAGCGTCATTTCCGCCTCAGGCAAAGGCTTCCTTGGCGCTGCGTTCCAGAATGTCCAGGCCTTCGAGAAGGTCTTCATCGCTGATCACCAGCGGACACAGGCATTTCACGACTTGGCCACCCTGCCCCGCGGTTTCGATGATGAGTCCATTTTCAAAGGCTTTCGCCGTGATCTTGTCCGCCACGTCGCCGTCGCGCACGTCGATACCGCGCATCAGTCCGCGGCCACGTTCGCTCGCGGGATAGCCCATTTCGGTCAATGCCGCGGCAATCTTGGCGAAGCGCTCTTCGACGATACGGCCTTTGCGCTGGATATCGCGCTCGAACGTGTCGTCGCTCCAGAAATGTCTGAGCGCGGCGGTCGCCGTCACGAAAGCCATGTTGAAGCCGCGGAACGTGCCGTTGTACTGGCCAGGCTTCCACTTATCCAGTTCAGGGCGCATCAGCACGTGGGCGAACGGCAGCCCGTAAGCGGATAGCGACTTCGAGTTGGTGACGATGTCCGGCACGATGCCGGCATGCTCGAAGCTGAAGAACTTGCCGGTACGGCCACAACCTGCCTGGATGTCATCGACGATCAGCAGGATGTCATGCGCGCGGCAGATGCCTTCCAGACGCTTCAGCCAATCCAGGCCTGCCGGGTTGATACCGCCCTCGCCCTGCACCGTCTCGACGATCACGCCGGCCGGCACGTCGAGCCCGCCAGACTTGTCGCTCAGCAGCTTCTCGAAATAGTCGAGTGTGTCAGTGCCTTCCCCGAGATAGCCATCGAACGGCAGGAAGCTGGCACCCTGGGTCGGGATACCACCGGTCGCTTCGCGGAACTTGCGGTTGCCGGTCGTCGCCAGTGCGCCCATGGTGACGCCATGGAAGCCATTGGTGAAGGTGACGATGTTATGACGCCCCTTCGCCACGCGAGCCAGGCGAATCGCGGCTTCGGTAGCGTTGGTGCCCGTCGGTCCCGGCAGATGAACCTTGTAGTCCAGTCCGCGCGGTTTGAAGATCACTTCTTCCAGCGTCTCGAGGTAGTCACGCTTGGCGGCGGTCCACATGTCCAGACCATGCACGATGCCATTCGAGGTGATGTACTCGACCAGCGCTTCCTGCAGCTTCGGATGGTTGTGACCGTAATTCAGGGTGCCGGCGCCGGCGAGAAAATCGATGTACTCGCGGCCATCTTCCGCGGTCAACCGCGCGCCCTGCGCCTTGGTGAACACGATGGGAAACGAGCGGGAATAAGTCCGGACTTCGGACTCCATGCGTTCGAGAATCTGGGTCTGCATACAACCTCCCTGGTTGGCGATGCGTGATGAGGCGGATCGCAATCCGCTCTAGATGCGTTGCGGGTCGAACGGCCCGATCCGGACGAGATTCTCCGGATCGTGCTCGCCGCCCAACTGGTCGGTCGAGAAATATTCGCGGCTGATGAGCGGTGCTTGCCAGCGATCCGCAAGACGTTTGAACAGTCCCCACGAAGCCTGGTTGTCGGGCGTGATGGTGGTTTCCAGGTGATTCAGGCTGGCGAGCTCCGGCCGGGTCAGCACCGCCTCGACCAGGCGGCGGGCGAGGCCCGTGCCTCGAGCTTTCTCCCCTACTGCCACCTGCCACAGAAAATAGATGTCGGGCGCGGCGGCTTTGACATAACCGGAAACGAACCCGACGATCTCGCCATCCTCCGTCGTCGCCACGGCGCAGCTGTCACGGAACTGGGTGGCGAGTAATAGATAGGCATAGCCAGAGTTGACATCCAGCGGGGGGCAGGCCTTGACCAGTTCATAGATGCCCCAGCCATCTTCGGTGGTGGGCTTGCGAATGAACAGAGGCATGTCTGGCTTGCCCACGACGGCATCGGCAACCGTCGGTCGTGCCAGATCTGCCGAAGGGGTGAACGCCGGGTTGGGATTGGTCATCGTCATCATCGCTATGGCGAAATTGGGATCAAGGATAGCAGCGTGCCGGGATTGCTTCAAACGGCAGGTTATTTTGCCACGCTTAATCAATAAATATTATTTATATGGATGTTGCCGCCCTCTTGCCTATTGAGTCTAGACGAGCCGCGAAAAAACGTGGCATGAATGCAGCGATCGGAAGTCGCTCGTTCGGCCGCAAACGACAATGGCCGCCTCGAAGGGCGGCCATTGGGATCGGATAGCGATCGAACCTGGATCAGCGGCGCGTAACGCTTCGCATGGTGACGAACTCTTCCGCCGCGGTCGGATGGATGCCCACCGTGGCGTCGAAGTCGGTCTTGGTTAGCCCGGCACGCACGGCAATCGCGATGCCCTGTATCGTCTCTCCAGCCTCGTCGCCCACCATATGGGCTCCGACCACCCGATCGCTGGCATCGTCCACCACCAGCTTCATCAGGCAACGCTCGTCGCTGCCGGATAGCGTGTGCTTCATCGGGCGGAAATCCGCGCTGTAGATGCGTACCGTTTCGAATCGCTCGCGCGCTTCTTCTTCGGTGAGACCGACGGTGCCGACATTGGGATGGCAGAATACCGCCGTGGCGATGTCCTGGTAGTCGAGCGGCCCCGGCGTCTTGTCGCCATAGTGGTGCTGGACCATGTGCATCGCCTCCGCCAGGGCGACCGGGGTCAGTTCGGGGCCGCCGGTCACGTCACCCAGGCCGAGGATCGAGGGCACGGAGGATTCGTATCGTTCGTTGACCTTGAGCGTGCCATCGGTGTTGAGTTCGACCCCGAGCGCCTCCAGCCCCAGACCTTCGAGGTGCGGACGACGGCCGGTGGCGACCAGCACCGCGTCCACCTCTAGCCGTTCGCCGTTGGTCAAGGTGACCTCGAGTCCACCCTCGACCTTGCGGATACGCTCGATGTTGGCCTCGAAATGCAGGTTGACGCCCTTCTTGGCCATCTCGTCGCGGGTGAATTCTCGCACTTCCTGGTCGAATCCCCGCAGGAACAGCCCGCCGCGGTAGATCAGGTGCGTATCCGCCCCCAATCCGTTGAAAATGCTGGCGAACTCGACGGCGATATAGCCGCCGCCCAGCACCAGGAAACGGCGTGGGAAGCTGTCGAGATCGAACACCTGGTTGGAGTTGACGGTCAGTTCGCTGCCCTCGAACTGGGGCGTCCAGGGCCAGCCACCGACCGCAACCAGTATCTTCTCGGCGGTGATGCGCTCGCCGTTGATCTCGACGGCGTTGGCGTCGACGAGCTTGGCGCGACCGTTGATCAGCCTGACGCCGGCACCTTCCAGCAAGCGGCCATAGATGCCGTTGAGGCGCTTGATCTCCTCGACCTTATTGTCACGCAGCGTCGCCCAGTCGAAAGCCGGCGCCTGGGGAATGGTCCAGCCGAATCCACGGCTATCCTCGAATGCGTCGTGAAAGTGGGCAGCGTAGGAGTACAGCTTCTTCGGCACGCAACCCACGTTGACGCAAGTGCCGCCGAGATAGCGGTCTTCGGCAACGGCGACCCTGGCGCCGGTCGCTGCGGCGGTGCGCGCGGCGCGGACACCGCCCGACCCGGCCCCTATCACGAAAAGGTCGTAATCGTAATTCGCCACTGTGAGACTCCTAGAGAAATGTTGGAGGGATCATACCAGCCCGGCGTCGACGTCGGAAAAGCCCAAGGCTATCGGTGTGATATAGAAAATGCTTCGGTGCCATGGGGCTGGCGTTCGCATGGTCGACCGGGTGACTTCGAAAATGGCGACGGATGGCCTAGAATCGCTGATTCGATCGCGAACCAGTGGTTCGTCCACCCCCACTATCAGGTTACCGTCATGAACGATATCCAGACTCTTCTCGAGCAGAACCGCCACTGGGCCGACGGGATTCAGCTGCGCGATCCAAACTTTTTCGCTCGACTTTCTCAGCAGCAGAATCCCGACTATCTCTGGATCGGTTGCTCCGACAGCCGAGTCCCCGCCAATCAGATCGTGGATCTGCCACCCGGCGAGGTGTTCGTTCACCGCAATGTCGCCAACCTGATCTATCACAATGACATGAATGCGCTGTCGGTCATCCAGTTCGCCGTCGACGTGCTCAAGGTCAAGCACATCATGGTCGTGGGCCACTACGGCTGTGGCGGCGTCAAGGCCGCGATCACCGGTGGCGAGCATGGCATCGTCGACTACTGGCTCAACAGCGTCAGCGAACTCTATCAGCAGCTCAGGCCGGAGATGGAGCCGCTCTCCCTGGACGAACGGGTCGATCGGCTGTGCGAGCACAACGTGCGGCTTCAGGTCGCCAACCTGTGTCGCACCAAGATCATCCAGCGGGCCTGGGAGCGAGAGCAGCCCTTGTCGGTGCATGGCTGGGTCTACGGGCTCAAGGACGGCCGCGTCAACGACCTGGGCTGCACCGTCTCCCGTGCCGACCAGACGGGGACCATCCGCATCCAGCCGACCATTCCCGCCCAGAGCTGATCGCTCCCCGTCGGGCCGTCGCGACGCGCCGTTCATCGCCGCCATTCGGCGACTGAATGGCGCGCAACAAGATTTCGATTGGGCTGGCCGACCATTCATCAGTAAGGTGGTGATCGGCAGGCTCGGCTTCAGCCCGATCGATCCGGTAACGACGTTCAATAACAATAGCGGAACCCGCAATGCGTCTCACAACGTTCCTGCTCGGCCTGATGGTCGGGGGGCTGCTGGTGCCTCTCTCGACGGGGGCCGCGCTGGCTGACGACAGCCCCATCACGCTCAGGGTCGCCTACGATACCGACCCGGTTTCGCTGGACATCCACGAACAGCTCTCCATCGGCATGCTTCAGCTGTCGCACCTGGCCTTCGACCCGCTGGTTCGCTGGAATCGCGAGCTCGATTTCGAGCCTCGCCTCGCCACCCGCTGGGAGCAGCTTGACGATACGACGATGCGCTTCCATCTACGCCACGGCGTCACCTTCCACAGCGGCAATGCGTTCACCGCCAGGGATGTCGTCTGGACGCTGCGCCGGCTGCAGCGGAGCCCGGACTTCCGGGCCATCTTCGCGCCGATAAGCCGGGTAGAAGCCGTGGACGCATTCACCGTGGACCTGGAAACGCGTCAGCCCTACCCGCTGTTGCTCAACCTTGCGACCTATATCTTTCCGATGGACAGCCAGTTCTATTCCGGCACCTCGGGCGGAGGTCTCGACAAGAGCGATATCGTCAAGAACGGCAATTCATTCGCCTCGGGCCACCTCTCGGGCACCGGTCCCTTCGAGGTCGTGAAACGCCAGCCCGGCGCCAGGATCGAGTTCGAGCGGTTCCCGAACTACTGGGACACCGACTCACCCGGCAATGTCGAGCGCCTGGTGATGACGCCCATCGCCGAGAACGCCACCCGCGTCGCCGCCTTGCTCTCCGGCGACGTCGATTTCATCTCCCCGGTCCCGTTCAATGCGGTCCAGCGGCTTCGTCACGCCGAAGGGGTCAAGCTGGTCACCATGCCCGGCACCCGCATCACCATGCTGCAGCTCAACGAGCAGCGGGTAGCGGCCTTCCGCGACCGGCGCGTGCGCCTGGCTTTCGCCTACGCGGTCAACCAGACCGCCATTGCCGAGCGCCTGCTGAAGGGGTTCGCGACCCCCGCGGCCCAGATGTCACCCCAGGGATACGAGGGCCATGTTCCGACGCTGATCCCGCGCCACGATCTCGCCAGGGCTCGCGAGCTGATGCGCGAAGCCGGTTATGGCGATGGATTCTCGGTTACCCTGATGGCGCCCAACAACCGCTACGTCAACGATGCCCAGACCGCCCAGGTGGCGCTGGCGATCGCCGCGATGCTGGCCAAGATCAATGTCACCGTCGAGTTCGAGACCCTGCCCAAGAACCAGTACTGGGCCGAGTACGACAACCGCGCGGCCGACATGATGATGATGGGGTGGTATTCGGATACCGGCGACTCCGCCAACTTCTTCGAGTACCTGACCTTCTGCCCCGACGCCGAGACCGGCGCGGGCCAGTACAATGCCAGCGAATACTGCAATCCACGGATAGATGCGCTGGTGAAGCGGGCAAACCTCACCATGCGGCCGGCGGCGCGAGCCCGGCTACTGCAACAGGCCGAGCGGGAGATTCATGACGACGCCCCGTTTATCCCCCTGTACTGGCAGAATCTCGCCTGGGCGGCGGCCGATCGCGTCGAGATCGCCCCGGTGCTCAACGTGATGAACATGCCTTACCTGGGTGACGTGGTGGTCCAGCCCCGATGATATTCTTCCTGATGCGTCGGCTGTTGCAGGCCGTGGCGGTGATGTTCGTCATCAGCGTGATCGGATTCGCCATTCAGGACGGGTTGGGAGACCCCGTTCGGCAGCTACTGGGGCCGACGGCGACCGATGCCGAGTCCACGGCGCTGCGGCACTCGCTCGGCCTGGATCGGCCGCTGTGGATGCAGTACCTGGATTTCGCCGGCGACGCCGTGAAGTTGGACTTCGGCGACTCCTATTTCTTCCATGAGCCTGCGCTCGATGTCATCGCACGCTACCTCCCGGCCACCCTGGAGCTGGTTGCCGCCAGTGCGGTGATCACCCTGCTGCTGTCGGTGCCGGTGGGCATCTTCTGCGCGATCCGGCCTCGCAGCTGGCTGTCACGGGGGCTGATGGGGCTATCGCTGATCGGTATCTCGGTGCCGGTCTTCCTGAGCGCCATGGTGCTGATCCAGCTCTTCTCGATCGGCATCCAGGTGACGCTGTTCCCCACCGGCACCGGCTGGGGGCAGTGGCTCAACCAGTTGCTCTCCATCCAGGGCGGGATGCCGGCCTACGGCCGTGGCAACCCCGTCCACGTCTGGGGTGTCTGGTACACCAACTTCGCCTCGTGGCAGGGCCTTCTCTATCTGCTGCTTCCCGCCCTCTCCCTGGCGTTCGTCATGCTGCCGCTGTTCGTTCGTCTCATTCATGCCGAGATGCTGGAGGTGCTGGAGTCGGATTACGTGAAGTACGCCAGGGCCAGAGGCTTGCGACCTTCACGGATCTACTTCCTGCACGCGCTCAAGAACACCCTGTTACCCGTGGTAACCCTCGGCGGGGTCCAGATCGGTACGCTGGTCGCCTATACCCTGCTGACGGAGACCGTGTTCCAGTGGCCCGGCGCCGGTCTGATGTTCCTCGATGCCATCGAACGGGCCGACATGCCGCTGATCGTCGCCTACCTGATGGTGGTCGGGCTGATATTCGTGGTGACCAATACCCTCGTCGACCTGCTCTACCGGGGCCTGAATCCACGGGTAACGCTGAGCGGGAGGTCGGCATGAGTTTCGAGAATGGCTCCCCATCCACCGCATGGCGCCGCTTTCGCGACTCCTATTTCCTCTACCGGCTGCAGCGAGACCGGCGCGCCCAGATCTGTCTGCTGCTGTTCGGGATGCTGATGATCGGACTGCTGCTGACCCCGTGGATCGCCCCGAGCAATCCCTACGACCTGGCCCAGATCAACCTGCTCGATTCTGAGCTGCCCCCGTTTTGGATCGCCGGCAGCGAGCCTGGCCACCCGCTGGGTACCGATGCCCAGGGGCGGGATCTGCTGTCGACCATGCTGTACGGCGCTCGCGTCTCGCTGGCGATCGGCTTCGGGGCGGTGCTCGTTCAGTCCCTGCTGGGGACGGTGCTGGGGCTGCTCGCCGGTTATCGAGGAGGCGTCGTCGACGCTTTGCTGATGCGGCTGGCCGATATCCAGCTATCGTTCTCGACCCTGATGATGGCCATCGTGGTCGGTGCCGTGGTCAAGGCGGCCTTCGGCGGCGCATTCTACGGCGACTATGGCGTCGCGATCCTGATCACGATCATCGGCCTGAGCGAGTGGCCGCAGTATGCCCGCACGGTGAGGGCCAGCGTGCTGGCGGAGAAGCGCAAGGAGTACGTCGAGGCGGCCCGAGTACTAGGCTTCTCCAGCTACCGCATCATGTGGCGGCACATTCTGCCCAATACCCTGTCGCCGATCCTGGTGCTCTCCACGGTCCAGATCGCCAACGCCATCATGGCCGAAGCGGCGCTGTCGTTCCTGGGCCTGGGCATGCCCGAGACCAAGCCCTCATTGGGGTCGCTGATCAAGTCCGGGTTCGACTACCTGCAGTCAGGCTCCTGGTGGATCACGCTGCTGCCCGGTCTGTTTCTGGTGCTGCTGGTGCTGGTCGTCAACCTGCTGGGGGACTGGTTGCGCGATACGATGAATCCCCGTCTCTACAAGGGTTAATGGCATGGCGCTGCTGGAAGTGGAGCATCTCGATGTGCGTTTCCCGTTGAGGCACGGCGAGATTCGCGCGGTACGCGACGTGAGCTTCGCGCTGGATCGCGGCGAGCGGCTGGGGATCGTGGGCGAATCCGGCGCCGGCAAGTCGGTGCTCGCCTTCAGTCTGCTGAGGCTGCTCTCCCGCCCGGGCCGCATCGCCCGGGGCCGGGTTCGCTTCGAGGGGCATGAACTGACCCGGCTGTCCGATCGCCAGCTGCGCCGGATCCGGGGCAACCGGGTGGCGATGATCTTCCAGGATCCGCTGACGACGCTCAATCCGGTGCTGACCATCGGCCAGCAGATGATCGAGAGCCTGAAGGCGCATCGGCGGATCTCCTCCCGCCGCGCCAGGAGCGTGGCCCTGCAAAAGCTGCGCCAGGTCCAGGTGTCGTCTCCCGAGCAGCGCCTGGCGCAGTATCCGCACCAGCTGTCCGGTGGCCTCTGCCAGCGGATCGTCATCGCCATCGCCCTGCTGCTCGACCCCGACATCATCATTGCCGACGAACCCACCACCGCGCTCGATGTCACCATCCAGGCGGAGATCATCGCCCTGCTCAAGCACCTGTGCGAGAAGCACAACGTCGGTCTGATCGTGATCTCCCATGACCTGGGGGTCATCGGCCGGCTGACACAGCGGCTGCTGGTGATGTACGCGGGCCGCATCGTCGAGCAGGGGCCGACCCGGGCGATCATCAACGACGCCCAGCACCCCTACACCCAGGGCTTGATCAACGCCCTGCCCCAGATGGCACTGCCACGGCAGCCGCTGGCCCAGATCCCCGGCAACATGCCGAGTCTCTCCCAGGTGCCGGCAGGATGCGCCTTCCATCCACGCTGTCGCTACCGCCTCACGCCCCAGGGCCAGCCTCGCCGGGATTGCAGCGAGCGGGTCCCCGAGGCCGTCGTCTCCGGCGAGAGCCAGGTCGCCTGCCACTGGGTGCGGGAACTGATCGCTACCCTGCCCATCGAGGAGGAGGCAACATGACACCGGCCGATTCGCTGCAGACGCTGGGTCGTGCTGCCGATGCGCCGACGCCGCTGCTCAGGGTCGAAGGGCTCAGCAAGCGCTTCGCGCTGCATCCGGAACGCCTGTTGCCGTGGCGGTTCGACAAGCGCTCCCGCGCCTGGCGACGTCAGCGAATTCATGCGGTCAACGGTGTCGATCTGGAGATTCAGCGTGGCGATGCGCTCTGCGTGGTGGGCGAATCGGGATGTGGCAAGTCGACCCTGGCGCGTCTGATCGCGGGACTGCTCTCCCCCTGCAGCGGCGAAGTGCATTACGACGGCCAGCGTGTCGATCATCTGACGGCGAATCAGTGGCGACCCTACCGTCGGCGCTTGCAGATGATCTTTCAGAACCCCTTCGCCTCGCTCAATCCTCGCCTGACGGTACGCCAGACGCTCGAGGAGCCCATTCGCCTTCACCATACCGACTGGTCGCGCGCCCGGGTGCGCGACGGCGCCGATGCGCTGATGGCCGACGTGGGGATCGACCTTGGCTGGAGCGAGCGCTTTGCGCACGAGTTCTCCGGCGGCCAGCGACAGCGTATCGCCATCGCCCGGGCCCTCAGCGTGAACCCGGAGTTCATCATTGCCGACGAGCCCGTCTCCGCCCTGGACGTCTCCGTGCAGGCCCAGATCCTGAATCTGCTCATGGACGCCCAGGCGGAACGTCGCCTGACCTATCTGTTGATCACCCACGATCTAGCGGTCGTCGAACACTTTGCCACCCGAGTCGCGGTGATGTACCTGGGCACGATCTGCGAGCTGGCGGACGCCGACACGCTGTTCGCCAATCCTCGTCACCCCTACTCCCGAGCGCTATTGGCGGCGAGCCCCAGGCTGCGGGATGGCCAGGTTCAGACGATGCGCCTGAACGGTGAGACCTCGATGCCGATCGAGCCGCCAAGCGGTTGTGTGTTTCGCGCCCGCTGTCCGCACGCCAACAGCCGCTGTCAGCGCGAGCGTCCATCGCCGCGGACACTCTCCGAGGGCCATCGGATCGCCTGCCATGCCGTCGAGGAGGGGCGCATCTGATGGCAGTCACCAATAGGCGACCCCGGGCCCATCGGGTAGGCTGTCCCGGGTCGACGCCACGCTACGCCAACTCGCCGCCCGGTGCCTCGCAACAGCAGGATCCACGATAGAGAAAGCCATGGAACTACGTTGGCTAGAGGATTTCATCGTCCTGGCCGAAACGCGTCATTTCTCCCGCGCTGCCGATCAGCAGAACGTCACCCAGCCGACCTTCTCGCGACGCATCAAACTGCTCGAGGAGTCGATGGGGACCACGCTGATCAACCGCCAGACGCTGCCGCTCAGCCTGACCCCGGCCGGCGAGGAGTTCCTGATCCTGTGCCAGCAGATCACCGAGCGGGTGCGGGTGACGCGGGAGCGGCTGAAGAACCTCGGCCATGAAGACGCCCGCCGCATCAAGCTCGCTGCGCCACAGAGCCTGGTCACGCATTTCGTCCCGGGCTGGCTGGAGGCCCACGCCCTTCATGCTCAGGTGGAGCCCTACCTGCGAGCCACGAGCTGGCTGGTCGGGGAGTATTTTCAGGCGCTCGAACGCGGCGAGGTGGATCTGGCACTGTGCTACTGGCCGGAGAGTCGCACGGCGCTGGAACTCGACCTCGGCGGCGTGCGCTATCTCGAGATTGGCGAAGAGCGCCTGGTGCCCGTCAGCCTGGCCAATCTCGACGGTCAACCGCGCTTCGTGCTGCCGGGCAGCAAGCGTGAGCCGGTGCCGCACATCGCCTATCACCCCAGTGGCCTGATCGCGGCGGCGCTACACGCCCATTGGGGACGTTCCCGTCAGGAAGTCCACCTGGCTACGCTCAACGAAAACATCCAGACATCCAACATTCGCGAACTGGTGCAGCAGGGCTATGGGCTCGGATGGTTACCCTGGCGCACCGTTCGCCACCTGCTCGAAGCCGGCGAACTGACCCGGGCCGGCGATCAGCGCTGGGACGTGCCGCTGTCGCTGCGCCTCTATTTTCGTCACGATAGCCGTCACCCCTCACTGCCGGGGCTGCTGCAGCAGCTCGCCACCGGCTCGACGACAACGTCAACGACAGGACACGCGCCATGAGCTCTCAAACCGCTAGCGCCGAGACACGCCAACGCGCCCATCTGGAACGCCTGGAGGCTGCCTATGCCAGCATCCTTGCCACTCAGGGGTTCGACGCCGTGCTCATCTACAGCGGCCATGCCGGCGTTCATTTTGCCGACGATCAGGAGACCTCTTTCAGGAGCTATGGACACTTCGTCCACTGGACCGGTGCGAGCCACCACCAGCATGACTGGTTGTTGATCCAGCCGGGCAGCATGCCCCGCTGGTATTACTACGCCCCGGCGGACTTCTGGCATCTCTCCACGCCGGCGCCGACGGGCGTGCTGGCGCAGATGATGACGCTGGAGCCGCTGCGTGACACCGGCTGGCCGCCGCCGCGCCAGATCTCCGCACGGCGACTGGCGGTGATCGGCGACCTGGATGCCTCGGCGATGCCACTGGGCGCCGAACTCAACCCACCGGGGCTGCTGGCGGCACTGGACGAACTCCGCATGCGCAAGGACGATCACGAACGTCATTGCCTGTTCGTCGCCAACCAGTGGGCCCTGGCGGGCCACGAGGCGGCCCGTGCCGCCTTCGCCGATGGCGCCGGCGAACTCGACATCCAGCTCGCCTACCTCGCCGCGACCCGTCAGCGCGAATTCCAGGTTCCCTACCAGAACATCATCGGCATCAATCACCATGCCGGTACCCTTCACTATCAGCACTACGACCTGGAAGCGCCCGAGTTGCCGCGGTCGCTGCTGGTCGACGCAGGACATGCCCATGCCGGTTACGCGGCGGACATCACCCGTACCTGGGCATCCGCCCACGCCGACCCGCTATTCGAGCGCCTCCTCGAGGGCGTCATCGACTATCAACAGCGACTCATCGCCCGCCTCGCCCCGGGCCTGTCGTTCGTCGATCTGCATCGGGAAATGCACCGCCATCTGGCCGAGCTGCTGGTGGAGACTCGGCTGGTCACGCTCAGCGCCGAGGCCGCGGTAGCGTGCGGCCTGACCCGGGCGTTCTGCCCCCATGGGCTGGGGCACAGCCTGGGAATTCAGGTCCACGACGTGGCTGGGCGCCAGCGCGATGACCGGGGAACGCCGCTACCGACGCCGGCGGAGGACCCAGCCCTGCGCCTGACACGAACGCTCGATGCCGGCATGGTCGTGACCATCGAGCCCGGACTCTACGTGATCCCGATGCTGCTGGAGCCGTTCCGGCACGGCGCCCAGCGCGACGCGGTCGACTGGGTGGCCATCGATCGCCTGCAGGATCATGGCGGCATCCGTATCGAGGACAACGTGATCATCACTACCGATGGTCACGACAACCTGACCCAGGGCACATCCGTCGTCGAGGGCTGAGCTCGCCATGGCAAGCACGATCGTAGCGGCAGACTTCCGGGCGCCGGCGGGATTGCGCAACGCCCACGTTCAGACGCTGCTGCCCCGGATCCTGCCCGGGCGAAAGCTGGCGCGAGAGACCGAAATCGTCGATCTGCCGGATGGCGATTTCGTGGAGCTGGCCTGGGCCCGGCCGGCCCCGTCGCGAGCCGATGCGCCGATATTCCTGCTGTTTCACGGCCTGGAGGGATCCTTCGACTCCCCCTATGCCCGCGAGCTGCTCCACGCGGCGGCGGCAATGGGATGGCGCGCCGTGCTGATGCATTTTCGCGGCTGCGGACAGACGCCCAATCGACTGCCGCGGGCCTACCATTCAGGTGATACCGCCGATGCGTACTGGATCGTGGGGCAACTGGCACAGCGCTATCCCCAGGCGCTGATGGTGGCCGCCGGCGTTTCGCTGGGTGCCAACATGTTGTTGAAACTGGTTGCCGAACAGGGGGGCGACGGCCTGCCGCTGGCGGGGGCCATCGCGATCAATGCGCCGCTGGATCTGGCGGCGAGCGCGGACACCCTCAACCGCGGCATCTCCCGCGTCTATCAACGCTATCTGCTGCGCCAGCTCAAGCACAAGGTGCTGACCCGGCTACAGACGACGCCGCTGCCGCTCAAGATCAACGCGGGCCAGATTCGTCGGCTGAACAGTTTCTGGGCCTACGACAATGACGTTACCGCCCCGCTGCATGGATTCCGTTCCGCGAGCGACTACTATCGTCGGGCATCGGCTGGCCCGCTGCTGGGTGAGATCGAGCTGCCGACATTGATCCTGCATGCGGCAGACGACCCATTCATGCCGGGGGACCTGTTCTCGCGGCTACCGCCACCCTCGCCATCGGTCCGGGTCGAGATCGCCCGTCATGGCGGACATGTCGGTTACGTGGAGCGACGCGGTGGACGCCTTCGCTCCTGGCTGACGCGCCGCATCGAGCAACAGCTGCGACAGTGGGCGCCACGCCAACTCGAGCGGGCGACGCCTTCTCACCTGCCCCATCCGTAGAGCCGGTGGACAGCGGCGCCGGAGGGCGGCTGTTGGAGGATGGCGCCCGGCTCCCGGTCAAGCCGGGATCGGGCAGGTGACGCCAGTTCCCTTCAAGCCACAATAGCCGTTGGGATTCTTGGCCAGATACTGCTGATGATACTCCTCGGCATAATAGAACGTCTCCAGCGGGCGGATCTCGGTGGTGATCGTTCCGAGCCCCTGCGACCGCAGCGCTGCCTGGTATTCGTCTCGGCTCTGCTCCGCCGTCGCTCGCTGCGACTCGTTGGTGGTGTAGATCGCCGAACGGTACTGGGTGCCGAGATCGTTGCCCTGACGCATCCCCTGGGTCGGATCATGGGCTTCCCAGAACGTGCCCAGCAGCGACTCGAGGGTGATCCGTGCCGGGCCGTAGACGACCATCACGACCTCGGCATGCCCGGTCTTCCCGGTACAGGTCTCTTCGTAGGTCGGATTGGGCGTGATACCGCCGGCATAACCCACCGCCGTGACGGTCACGCCATCCAACTCCCAGAACAGCCGCTCGGCGCCCCAGAAGCACCCGAGTCCCAGCACGATCTGTTCGGTGCCGGCCGGGAAAGGCGGCAGCATCGAGACGCCAGTGAGCAGATGTTCTCCACGGATCTCGAGGGGGGTGTCGCGGCCCGGCAGCGCCGTCTCCGCGGTCGGCAGTGAATCGGAACGTCGTTGAAACATGGCTTGCCTCCGGATGATCGAGACCGGCGTGCGCTGGGGGCGCACGCCGGATGTGTCGATTGAGCGGGTCAGCGACTGTTGGCGCGACCCAGGCTAAAGGTGTAGATCAGATCGACGGCCTGCGCCGCCCCGGAAACGGCCTGCAGATACAGATTCTGGATCAGGCGGTAACGCAGGGTCAGCTCGGCGATGGGAGAGAATATGCCGACGCCATAGCTTACCTTCAAGTCGTCGAAGACGTAGCCGCTGACCACGACCTGGCTGTCGTCGCCCGATCCCGAGGCATCGAGGCTCAGGTCCTGAACGCCGAACGCCTGGCCGACCTGACCCACGGCGCTGCCGGTCTGCGAAAGCGAGAGCCCGATCAGCGCCGAGGTCAGGGCGTCGTCTCCACTACCCGAGTCCTCGGGTGCCCGGCCTCTCAGGATGTAGGAGAGCGCCCGACTCTCGGTCATCGCCGGCTCGGAGAAGATCGTCAGACGCGGCGCGGAAGCGGAGCCCGTCACCCGCAAGCCCGCGATCACATCGTCTTCGGTGGTATCCGGGTTGCGGATGGCTTCGAACTGCAGGCTTGGCTGCGACGCCGGCCCGCTGAACAGCACCTGGCCCTGCCGAATGATGAGATCCTGGCCGAAGGAGGTGTAGGTACCATCGACCAGGTTCACATCGCCATACAACTGAACCGGGCCGGTGCCCTGGCGGACCTGAAGTTCGCCCCGCAGGCCGGCTTCCAGCCCATAGGCCTCCAGCTTCATGTCGGGCCCCAGGTGCAGATTGACCCGAACGTCGAGCTGCATCCCCGCATCGGCCAGAGCCTGGGCAGTGCCGGCACCCTCGTCGTTCTGGCGGGCGGCGGCAGCGGCCTGCTGCTGGCGGTCCTCCTCCTCGGTAATCACGACGGTGTCGCTGCTGGGCGCCTGGGCGGACGAGGGAATCTGGCCGATCTCCAGACGTGCCCACGGTACGCTCACGTCGCCCCGAACCTGCAAGCGCTGTGGCATCGCCCGGATCTGCAGGTCCGGCGCTATCCGCAGACGCCCATAGGCCGGCATCGCGACCATGAGCGGAGACTGGGTACCATCGATATCGACATTGGCCCTCCACTCGTCGGGCTGCTGCCAATTGGCGTCGCCGGTCAGGTCGAGCCGGCCATCCTCACTCTGAACGAAGCCTTGCAGCGTCGAGGACTGGCCCCGCAGCGCCAGCGTCAGTTGTCCATCGGTCACCGCCACCGGAGACACGCCGCCCTTGACCCTGACGCCGTCGATCGTGACGTTGCCATTCAAGGCCGGCATCGCCACCGTGCCACCCAGCGAAACGTCGCCATTGATGGCGCCCTCCAACTGGTCGATCCCGGATATCAGTGGCCGATAGGGACTGAAGCGAAGGTCGCTCATCTGCAGGCGCCCCTGCAGGTTGCCTTGCCCCGCCGGGTCGTCGATCCGGGCCTGCAGCTGCACCTTTCCGGCATCTTCCAACTGAAGGTCGAGTTGCGTCTGGGCTCGCTGCTGGTCGGCGTCCAGCGACAGAGAGATCGTCGCCGCCGGCACTTGCCAGGGAGCCCCCCTCGCGTCGACACCGCTGACATCGATGCGGCTATCGATATCGGCCGTGGCGGCCCAGGCCTGACCGCCGCGTGACCAGCTGGCAACCACGTTACCGCCGGTCTGGCCATCGACTTGCCACCCGCTCGGAATGAAATCGTTGAGCAGCGCCATCGGGACGTCATCGATCGACAGCGCAGCGCGTCCCTGCGCGGCCGACGCATTCATGCGCTCGGTCAGGCAGAGCGCGCCGCCCTGCTGGCGATCGAGACAGAACGGCGAGATCGTCGCACTGGCGTTGGTCAGGTTGGCGCTGAAGTCCAGCGAGTCGCGCAGGGCGATGTCGCCGTAGTCGGTCGATGCCGAGAGCCGGGAGAATGCCCCCCGATAGTTCTGGAACGCGCTGTCCAGGCCGCCCTGCAATCTCACCGAGGCCTGCGAGACCGGTAGGCCCTCACCGCCACTGACGTCGAGCGCCAGTTGATGTCGCGACAGTCGACCCTGGAGGTCCAGATCGACGCTCCGAAGCTGCTGTCCGCCGGCCTCGACGCCGCTGGCGTTCAAGTTGACGTCGAACTGCGGGTCCTGCGTACCGGTGGAGTTGGCCTTCAGCACCAACTGCTCGAGACGGTTCTCCGCGTATCCAACATTGCTGCCTTGCAGGTCGACCGTGATCTGCGGCCTCGTCAGCGTGCCGCGCCCTTGGAACTGGCCGCGCAGCGCGCCCGACAGGTCCGGCAAGATCGTGCCCAACGCCGGAGCATCGATCCGGCCATCGATAGCGAGATGGTCGTCGACGCGGCCGCTGGCGGTCACGCGATTGTCACCCTGACGAAAATCGAGTGCGCGGATGTCCCACTGGTTATCGCTGTTGCCATCGAGACGCGCATTCAGCTTGAGTGCGCGCTGCTGCAGCCGGCCATCGATCGCCAGTTGCGGCACCGACAGCTGCCAGCCGCCGTCGTCGCGCATGGCGAAGGCCGCACGGGCCTGGCCATTCAATTGCCCTGTCACGGCCTGGGTGAATGCCTCCAGCGGAAGCTGCTCGAAATCCAGGTTCACGCTGGCCGAGAGAGCCGGGGTCCAGCGTACCGTCCCCTGGCTGTTGAGCTGGCCGCCCTCGGCTGCCAGCCGCATCGGTTGCCAGCGGAAATGATCGAGGTCCCCTTCGCCGGCGACACTTAGTGTCACCGGGGGCAGGCCCTCGCCCTGACCGGCAAGGTCGACGCTGGCACGATAGTCGTCGAGTCGACCCTCGACAGCCAGCGTCAGGTGGTCAAGCTGGTACTGCGCTGGGGTCTGCTCGACCGGTTTGATGCCGCGAAGCTCGCGGGCACTCAGGATCGCGACCTCATCGAGTCCGCCTTCCGGATCGGTGAGCGGCGCAAAGGGCCGCGCGGCCAGCGGCCAGCGCACTCGCTTGGCATTGACGTTCACCGAAAACGGCAATCCTGGCGCGAACGCCTGGAGTCGCGCATCGATCGCGGCCTCGGCATTGCCGGCCGTGCGTAGCCGGATGTCCAGGTCGGCCAGGGTGCCGTTGGCGTCGAGCGATAGTGTCTGGCCATAGATCGGCGCTCGGGTAATGCGACCCTGCAGTGACAGCGAGAGCGGGACGTCCCCTTGCAGCTCGGCACTGGCGGTGAGTTCGACGTGGCCATCGGGCGAATCCACCATCAACCGGTGAATCCCGACCCGGCGGTCGACCGCGGAGGCCGACAGCGCCAACCGGTCGAGATGCTGCGGGCTCGGTCCCTCGAGTTGCAGGTCGCTGATCGTCAGGTCCGGTATCTCGACCTCCAGCGGCAGCTGGATATCGGGCAGCCGATCCCGGATCTCCCGCAGGCTCTGCTCGATGCGCTGAACCCGCGCATCGGTCTGCTCGGCACTACCGTCGGCAACGTTGGCAGCCGCCGCCAGGGTCAATGGTGTCAGCGCGACGGCGGCCGGGGCATCGGGAACGGCGGCCAGCGCCGCGGCATCCGTCAGCGGCGTGGAGACCTTGGCCCCGCCGTCATTGCCGCTGTCGCCATCGACCGTGTTGATGGCGACCGACACATCGATGGCATCCGGGCTCAAGACGCCGCTGCCCAGGTCGGGCGTCGCCAGCGTCAGGCCCGGGCTCTGGGGAAGTGCGATGCGAGTCCGCTCCAGGGTCGTCGGGAGCAGTTTCAGATGGTTGCCGGCCATCTCGGCACCGGTCTGGAAATGATCCCAGTGCACGTTGGTACCGTCGGCGAGCTGAATGCTGACATCGTCCAGGCGCACCTGGCGAATCTCGATGGGCAGCGGCACGGAGATCGACGGCATGCCACTCCCTTCGGCCGCGTCAGGCTCAGGGGACGGTTGCGATTCGCTCTCGCCCAGTCGAATTCGCGCCCCCGTGATCGTCAGATCGTCCAGGCAGATCCGCCCCTTGAGCAGGCAGTCGTCCGCCCAGGCCAGGTGGAGATGATCGACGGACAGGTCCAGTGTCCCGGCAGACAGGCGCAGACCGTCGACGGTCAGCTCATCGAGCGGCGCGCCTTCGAAACGTTGTGCCTCGACCCAGCCTCTCGACTGGGCCTGCTCGAACAGCCATTGGCTACCCCAGGGGGACAATCCCAGCCCGACCAGCGTTAGAACCAGACCCAGCAGCCACAGGATCAGGAACAGCAGTAGCCGAATCAGAACTCCGGTCCGATGGAGAAATGAAGACGCCAAGAGTCCTCCTCGTCGTCAAACGGGTGGGCGATATCGAAACGGATCGGCCCAACGGGTGAAATCCAGCGCACGCCGACGCCGGCGCCGGTCTTGAGCTCATCGGGCCACCACTCGTCGAAGGCGTTGCCGGTATCGACAAAGGTCGCGCTCCAGAAATTGCCGGTCAGGTGGCGTTGATACTCGATGCTGCTGGTCAGCATGTGCTGTCCGCCAAGCAGCTCGCCATCGTCGTTTTCCGGCGACAGACTCTCGTAGGAATAGCCGCGTATGCTCTGATCGCCACCGGCGAAGAAGCGCAGCGAGGGGGGAATCTTGTCGAAGGTGTTGGTCGCCATGGCACCACCACCGATACGCCCGACGAAGCGGTTCTCGCTGCCGAGCATCCGCACCCACTGGGAGTTGAAGGTGGTGCGCACGAAGCGGGCGTCCGACCCCCACGAAGGGTCGGACCACTCCAGAGTGAGTTCCTGCTTGTCGCCCCAGCTCGGGAAGATCGGGTTGCGCTTGCGCGTTCGCGACCAGCTGATGCCGGGATAGAGCAGCAGCACCGCATCGTTCTGATCGGCCTGGGTGAAATCCTCGTAGGTGGTCTGCCAGTAGAGATCCTGGATCCAGCCGTTGGAAAACTCCCAGTGGCGGGCCAACTGCACCGAGCTCTCGAAGCTCTTGGTATCCTCGTTGTCGATATTCTTTAGCCCGTAACGAACCCGGTAGCTGTCTCTCAGCGGGTTCTCCAGCGGGATCCTGTACTCCCCCGAAAAGCGCTGTTCGGGGGCCGAGAGGTAGAGCGAGTTGGTCAGGCTGTGACCATAGCGATTTAGCCAGGGCATGGTCCAGGAGAACTGAGTTCGCGGGCCCACGTCGGTGGCGTAGCCGACACCGACCTCGAACTGATGGCGGTCGGCCGGTGTCAGTTCGACATCGACCGGCACTACCGTGGGCTGGCTGTCGGTCAACTCGCGGGCCATGCTCAGCCCCGGCCCGCCGAGCACACTGGACGGGTCGGCGGTGGTATCGCGCCCGGTCGACTCGCTCCACCACTGGCTGGGAACCGTGGATGCGGCCTCCTCGTTCACGCGCGGGCGCACCGCTACCCCGGCAAACCAGTCGGTCTGGCCGAGATTCTGGTTGAGCGTGGCGAGATCACCGGCGAGATAGGGGTCGCCAGGTTCGAAGGGAACCATGTTCTGCAGCCGATGCGGTTCGATCTGGCTCCCTCGGAAGTGCACGTGCCCGAAACGATAGCGTGGACCACTATCGAGATCGAGAAAAATGCGGGCGCTCTCTTCCCAGGGGCGAACCTCGATTCGTTGTTGCCGGAAACGAGAGTTGAAGTAGCCGCGCTCCAGCGCCAGGGTCGACAACTTGCCCTTGAAACCATCGTAACGAGAGTGCAGCAGCGGGTCGCCGACCTTGAGCGGATTCGAGCGCATCACCTCCTCGAAAGCTTCATCCTGCCTGGCGTCGCCCTCCAGCTTGACGTCTACCTGGGTGATCTTGGTGCGCTCGCCCGGCTCGACATCGATCACGACCCGCCGGTTGTCCGCATCGGGGTAATGGGTCGCCAGTTTGGCGTTGTAGTAGCCAAAGGCCTGCAGCGCCTGCTGGGCACGGTTCCTCACCACCCCGTCCAAGCGCTCCCGGGTCGCCTGGCTGTCGGGCTCGAGTTCGGACAGGATGTTGACCACATTCTCCGCCGGAGGTCCGCTCAATCCCTTGACCGTCACACCGAGTGCCCAGGCATGCCCCGCGGCGGGCAACGCCAGGCAAAAGAGTCCCATCCGTAGGACCTTGACTTGCCGCATGAGATCAGCCTCCGCCGCGCTGTAGGTTGGAAACGTCCGTGATCAACGAGGCCACGCGGCTCGTCAATTGCGAACGGCTGGCCTCGAGGGATCCCAGCCGCTCCTTGAGCTCGCGAATCTGGGCGGCACTCGCCCCCGTTGGCAGCGCATCGACCCGTGAGCGTAGCGATTCGAGACCAGCACTGAGAGCCGTCTGGCCCTGGCGAAGTTCCGTCACCGAGCCACGAAGCTGATTCAGGGCATCGGTCGATGGTACATCCTGCTGGGCCAGGGTCTCGACACGGGACTCCAGATCCGCGATAGCGGCACCCAGATCGGTCGAGTCGTTTCCTTCCACCTGGCGAGAGAGCGTCTGCTGGGACTGACGCAACTCCTCGAGCGAGGCCGTGAGCTGCTCCGAAAGTGCCTGGTTCTCCTGCTGCTGTTGATCGAGCGAGTCGGCCATCGAATCGAGGCGATCGCCCTGCTGATTCTGGCCACTCTCGAGCGAGGCCAGCCTGGCAGCCAGCGCGCCACGCTCGTCCTTGCCGGTGCTCTCGAGGGCGTTGAGCGAGGATTGGAGCGCGTCGATCAATCCCTGCAGGTTTCGATCGGCGTCCTGCAGTTTCTCGATCTGCTGAGCCGTCTGGTCGTTGGACCGGGAATCCGCCACCCGCGTCTCCAGGCTCCCCACCGCCGCTCGCGTGGCCTCCAACTGGTCACGCAGGCGATCGAACTCGGCCCGCAGACTCTCCCCGGAAGCGTCCAGGGTCGACCCGGTCGCATTCACACGCTGGTTGAGCCGGTCGATCTGGGCGTGCTGTGCCTCCAGCCGCTGCCAGAGCAGCCACCCCCCCGCAACCGCGCCGGCAATGAGCAGCAGGATGAGCAACCACAACGGCCACACCCTGGGTCGGCCGCGCCCGGAAGAAGAACCTTGATAATGCACCGCTCCCGAGCGGCGTGTCGTCATGTCGTCTCGATCTGGGACGATGGATGGGGATGCGCGATGCTCGTCCGATTGTGATGGCATTGCCGTCGTATACCTTGCCAATAGTGGTGCGGATAGTACGTAAAACAGAAACCGCGCTCGACATCCAGGTCCCGGAGCCTGGAAGCCGGTTTCGAGGCGTCAGCCATGGACGCCACTATGCCACGAAAAGCGGGTCTCGGGCGGCTGACGAGATCACGTTACGTGAAAGCCGTTGCAAAGCCCAGACTTGGCCGCAGTCGGCTCGCACGATACTGGCGGCCGCAGGCGCGCCGTTGGCGATGGCGGGTGCGATCGCGGTAGCATGGCCGCTTCCGCTGGGCCGTAATGTAGCCCTCTCCACCTCTACTCGTCGATGAGCCAGATGCCTGAATTCGCTAACCGATTCGAGCTGCCCGCCCTGCCATTCGAGCGCCATTCGCTGGAGCCCGAGGTATCCCGGGCTCAGGTCGACCTGCTCTATAGTCATTACCATCGCCGCCATATCGATGCGCTCAACGCCATAGCGCCAGGGCTACCCGAGCACTCATTGGCGAGCCTTGCCGAACACCACGAGGCGGAGATTCGCCGATCCGCGCAGGAGGCCTGGAATCTGGTGTTCTTCTGGCATGGACTCAGCGCCGGAAGCGTTGCGGTGCCCGACGATCTGGCGCGCAGAATCGACCAGACCTTCGGCGGCATCGGGGCACTGCAGTACCGGTGGCGAGCCAGCATCCTGGACGTTTCGGAGGGGTGGTCATGGCTGGCGGTCGACGCCGATGGCAAGCTGGAACTGCGGCACTCGCCAACAGGAGCGCGCCCCACCGACGTGGCCCCGCTGCTGGCCATTGCCCTGAACGAGAACGCCTACCGGATCGATTACCCTCAACGCCAAGGCGATTATTTCGATGCGCTGTGGCGCCACTTGAACTGGGAATACGCGCAGCTCAACATCGAGGCGAGCGCCTGAGCCCCGGCCAAGGGCCAGGATTCAGGCGCTCCCCGGGAGCGGGACTAGGCGCGGCGGCCGATCCCGCGGTAGACCAGTCCGCGTGAAGCCACGTAAGCGGGATCGTAGATGTTGCGCCCGTCCAGGATCAGCGGCGTCTTCAGCGACTGCAGCAGCCGGCGCCAATCCGGATTCCAGTAACACTTCCACTCCGTCACCAGCATCAGGGCATCGGCTCCCTCGCAAGCGCTATAGAAATCGCCCTCGCACAAGATCAGTTGCGGGTGGTCGGGATAGAGTTCACCCAGCGCATGCAGTGCCGCCGGATCATGGACCCTGACCGTGACTCCCTGCGCCCACAGCGCTTCCAGCAGCGTCAGGACCGGGGCATGATCGATCCGCGCCGTTCCGGGTTTGAAGGCGGCGCCCCAGATGGCTACGGTGCGGCCTTCCAGTTCCCCCTTGAAGTGGTTCCAGAGTTTGCGGAACAGCGTCTCTTTCTTGCTCTCGTTGATGTCGAGGACGTGCTCCAGCAGATGGGATTCCCGCCCGGTCGAGTGCTGGACGTCGGCCAGACGCATCAGGTCCCGCGAAAAGTTGGGACCGCCGAAGCCACAGCCGGGATAGAGATACTCGAAGCCAATCCGGGTATCGGCCCCCATCCCCTGGCGCACATACTCCACGTCCACGGCGAGCGAGTCGGCGAGGCCTGCCAGCTCGTTCATGAAGCTGATCCGTGTCGCCAGCATGCCGTTGATGGCCAGCTTGGTCAGTTCGGCGGCACGCCTGGGCATCAACTGGAACACCTCGTGGCGCCGATTGAAGGCCCGCAACAGCTCGCGTATCTGCTGGGTTCCCCACTCGTCCTCGCTCCCCAGCAGCCAGTGCGCGGGGCGGGTGAACGTTTCCCAGGCACGCCCTTCCTCGATGCGGTCGGGCAGCGCCACGGCCACCTGGCCGGCGTGACCCAGCAGCGCTTCGAGTTTCTCCGTCTGACCTACCGGGAAGGTGGAGTTGTTGACGATGATCAGAGGCGTGCTCTGACGCCCCGGCACCTGCCGGACGTAGCTCTCCGCCGACTCGCGTTGATCCGGGGAGAGTGCCAGCCAATGGACGTCGGCATCGGCGTCGGCCGGTACTTCATCCACGATCGCCAACTGGCCGGACTCCTCGCCTGCCAGAATCTGATCCTTCAATCCGGGCTCGCTGATCAGCCAGTCGGCACGCGCCAGGCTGTCCCAGCGAAATTCGGCATGTGGCATCCAGGTAACCTGATGCCCAACCGAGCACAATGCGGCGGCGGCGGTTGCCGCGGCCAGTTCGCTACCATGTACGACCACGCGCATCGACTTAGTCCTCGGCCGCGTATTGCTGGATCAACTGACGGAATCCTTCACCGAGGGTGGGATGTTTCCGCCCCAGGGCCAGGGTCGCTTCGAGATAACCGAGTTGGCTGCCGCAGTCATAGGTCTGGCCCTGCATGCGATAGGCCGCCGCACCGCTGTTCTTGCGCAGGGTCTCGATGGCATCGGTCAACTGAATCTCGTTGCCCGCCCCCGGCGGCGTTTCGGCCAGGATCGGAAAGATATCGCCCGGCAGGAGATAACGGCCAATCACGGCCAGCGTGGAGGGTGCCTCCTCGACCTTCGGCTTCTCGACCATACCGGTCAGCGGTGCGCTCTTGCCGGCGGCGGGCTCGGCCCCCTCGAGCGCCACGATGCCGTACTTGTACGTCAGCTCCTTGGGCACGGTTTCGACCATGATCTGGGCTTTGCCGGTCTCGTCGAACTCCTTGATCATGCCGGTGAGATCGTTACTGGCCATACCGTCGTCGTCGATGACCACATCGGGCAGCAGCACGGCGAACGGGTCATTGCCGATGACCGGGCGGGCACACAGGATGGCGTGTCCCAGCCCCAGCGCCTCCGGCTGACGCACGCTGATGATATTGACGTCGTCCGGGATGATGTTGCGAAGTTCCTCGAGCAGTTCGTTCTTGCCCTTGGCCTCGAGCTGGGTCTCGAGTTCGAAGTGCTTGTCGAAATGGTTCTCGATGGCGCTCTTCGAGGAGTGAGTGACCAGGACGATCTCCTTGATGCCCGCCTTGACCGCCTCGGTGACCACGTACTGAATCACCGGTTTGTCGACGATGGTGATCATCTCTTTGGGAATCGCCTTGGAAGCGGGTAAGCAGCGGGTGCCGAATCCGGCGACGGGCAGTACGGCCTTGCGAATCATCTTTTAGGTCCTTCCCTTCCTGGGTATGAAATCAACGATTGCCGGTGTGCCGACAGCGTATCCTTCTGCTAGCTTAGCGGGCGAGAAGCCGAAAGCACAGTCGCAGAAAAGCGACAACTCGAGGCACTGCCCCACCGACTCGCTTTTCTCCGACATGGTCTCCAGACAAGCTACCGTCCATAGTAGAATATCGCAAAGCGATGCACCGCCATGCGCTTGGCCGGCCGCCCCCGCTTGACGGTGTACCGACATTCCCGGAAAGGAAATCCGTTCATGACATCATCACCTCACGACGACACCCCCGTGCATCACAACGTCGACCATGCCGAAATCGCCAAGTTCGATGCGCTTGCCAGCCGCTGGTGGGATCGGGAAGGCGATTTCAAGCCGCTGCACGATATCAATCCGCTGCGTCTGGGCTTCATCGACGCCCATGTCTCCCTGGCCGGCAAGCGGGTCATCGATGTCGGCTGCGGGGGCGGGATCCTGAGTGAAGCCATGGCGCTGCGCGGCGCCGAAGTCACCGGGATCGATCTGGGAGAGGCTCCCCTGGCGGTGGCACGGCTGCACCAGCAGGAGAGCGGCGTGGAGGTCGACTATCGCTGCATCAGCGTGGAGGCGATGGCGGCGGCGCATAGTGGCGAATTCGACGTGGTGACCTGCCTCGAGATGCTCGAGCATGTGCCGGATCCGGCTTCGGTGATCGCGGCCTGTGCCAGGCTGGTCAAACCCGGTGGCCATCTGTTCTTCTCGACGATCAATCGCAACCCGAAATCCTACGCCTTCGCGATTGTCGGTGCCGAATACGTGCTGGGCCTTCTGCCGAAGGGCACCCACGACTACCGCAAGCTGATCCGCCCCTCCGAGCTTTCCGGCTGGTGTCGACAGTCCGGCCTGCGACTGCAAGACCAGACCGGGCTGACCTACAACCCGCTGTCCCGACGCTACCGGCTGACACCCAACGATGTCTCGGTCAACTACATGGTGCATGTGCGTCCCGAGTGGACCGGTAGCGGCAACGACAAATGAGCCCGCATGCCCTCCCGAAAGCGCTGCTGTTCGATCTCGATGGCACCCTGGTCGACACCGCTCCCGACCTGGCCGAGGCCACCAACCGGTTGAGGGAGCACCATGGCAGGGAGCGACTTCCCTACCCCGTCATCCGGGCCCAGGTCTCCAACGGCGGGAGTGCCCTGGTGACCCTGGCGCTGGATCTCGCCAGTGATCACCCGCAACATGCCGGTGCCCGTCAATATCTGCTGGATCGTTATGCGGAAGTCGTGGCCGACAACAGTCGCGTCTATCCGGGCTTGTCAGGCCTCATCGCGCGCTGGGAGGCGGAGGCGCGGGGCTGGGGGATCGTGACCAACAAGCCCAGGGCCTATGCGGAACCGCTGATCGAGGCGCTCTCCTTGCGGCCCGGGGTACTGGTCTGTGCCGATGATCTACCTGTCAGGAAACCCGAACCGGAACCGCTGTGGTTTGCCGCTCGTCAACTGGAGGTGGAGCCGGGAGAGTGCTGGTACGTCGGGGACCATCGGCGGGATATGGAAGCCGCGGAGCGGGCCGGAATGACGGCGATTGCCGTGCGTTACGGCTATATTCCGGCCGAGGAACCACTCGACGAATGGCCGGCGGATCGCTGGTTCGACACCTCGGAGTCCCTGGCCGACGAACTGCTGGCGTTACTGACGCCCCGCTAGCCGGGCCCGGGCTCAGCGCTTCGACGGCTGGGCGTCGAAGGCCTCGCCACTGATTCCTTCGCTATCCCGGCCCATCAGCCACAGATAGGTCGGCATGATCTCTTCCGGCTTGCGAAGGCGCTGAGGATCCTCGTCGGGATAGGCGGCCTGGCGCATGGCCGTGCGCGTGGCACCGGGATTGAGCGAATTGAAACGGATGGTCGACCCCTGGTGCTCATCGGCCAGAATCTCCATCAGTCCCTCGGTGGCGAACTTCGAAGTCGAATAGGCGCCCCACTTCGCCCGCCCCCGTCGTCCGACGCTGGAGGAGGTGAACACCACCGACGAACTGGCGGATTGACCCAGTAGCGGCAGCAGAGCCTGGGTCAATCCCAGTGTCGCGGTGAAGTTGACCTGCATCACCTTGGCCCAGAGCTCAAGGTCATAGGACGCTACCGACACCCGATCTCCCAGAATGCTCGCATTGTGCAGCAAACCGTCCAGGCGCCCGAACTCCTTCTCGAGCTTGGTGGCCACCGCCAGATGATCCTGGGCGGTCGCGCTTTCCAGATTGAGCGGGAAGATCGCCGGCTGCGGGGCACCCATTGCCTCGATGGCGTCGTAGACCACCTCGAGACGGCTGACGCTACGCCCGAGCAGGATGACCGTGGCGCCGTGGCGGGCGTAGGTCATGGCCGCGGACCTGCCGATGCCGGCGCTGGCGCCAGACACCAGCACGATCTTTCCGGCGAGCAGGTCAGCGGGCGCCTGGTAATCGATATGGCAGGTCATAGGGAGAGATCCTGAGTCGCGGTGCCGGCGGATCGCTGAACGATCCGCTCAGCCCATCTGATTGAGAAAATCGCCCGCCATCTGCGCGGCGTTGCTGTCGGGATAGTCGCTGCGTACCCGCTGCAGCAGTTGCCGACTGCCTTCGGCATCGCCCTGACGCGCCTTCAGCAGGCCCAGCTTGTAGAGCGCATCCGGCACCTTGTTGCTCTGTGGGTAGTCGCTGATGACCGTATCGAACGCATCGGCGGCCTGATCGAGCTGTGACTGCGCCGAGTAGAGTTCACCCAGCCAGTAGTGTGCGTTGGGTAGCAGGCTGGACTGCGGATAGTCGGAAATGAAACGCTGGAAGGCGTCGATGGCTGCATCGAACTGCCGCGACTGCACTTGCTGAAATGCCGCCTGATAGGCCTCTCGCCCTTCACCGCCCGTGGTGCTGGAGGCGGTCGAACGGCTGGCACTGGCGTCGGCTTCACTGGCAGCGCCACCATCGGCTGACGCGGAAGCGCCGGCGGCGCCGGAGACCTCACTTGCCGTGCCGCTGTCGACATCGGATCCGCTCAGATCGCCGCTGGCATCTCCCGCGCTACCTGAATCCATTCCGCCGCCGGAAATACGGTCATCGAGATCCAGATACTGCTGTTGGGTCTGTTGCTTGAGCTGATCCAGCTGGTAACGCAGCTCCTCGACCTGGCCACGAAGCTGCTGGATCTGCTGCTTGTTGTCCTGCAGTTGATTGAGGATCGTCAGAGTGCCGCCGCCGCTTTGGCGGGCTTCCGTCTGACTGTAGAAGCCGTTCGACTGACCGGTGAGATCATCGACGACAGGTTGCTGAGCCCATACGGACAGCGGGAGCACCAGGGCTCCCGCGCCGCACAGTCTTTTCAGACCGTGTTTCATGCTTCTCTCCGTCGCAGCTTAGTACGCGAACACGACACGACGGTTCTTGGCGTACGCTTCTTCGGTATGGCCCTGAACTGCCGGACGCTCTTCACCGTAGCTGACGATCTGGATCTGTGACGGGGATACGCCCTGAACGGTCAGGTACTGCTCGACCGCCTGCGCACGACGCTCGCCGAGGCCCAGGTTGTATTCGCGAGTACCGCGCTCGTCAGCATAACCCTGGAGGGTCACGTTGACGTTCGGGTTGGCCATCAGATACTGGGCGTGGCCGCGCAGTACCGATTCGAATTCAGGGCGAATTTCTTCGCTGTCGAATGCGAAATAGATGGTGTCGACGCTAGGACGCTGATCGTTGGCGCCCATCTGCGAGCCCGAGGTGCCCTGTCCGGAAGTCATGCCCTGTCCGGACATGCCACCGGAAGTGCCATTCATGTCCCCTTCCTGGGTACCGCCACTGCTGGAACAACCAGCCACTACGGCTAGCGACAGCGCGACTGCTAACGTCTTGGCGTAGGTCTTAATTTGCATTGTCATCTCCTTGCTCGGATGTCGAATGACACAATGACTGTAGTCGTTTAGTTCAAAAACGGCGACCACGCGGGTTCGCGTACGTCACCCTGCGCCGAAGGCAGTCGGAAAGACGCTCGTCCATCCGAAGAAACTGCCCCCAACACACCTTGCGCCCCTTGCTGGGTAGCGAAGATTACCATGGTGCCATTCGGCGCGACACTGGGCGATTCGTCCCAACGTGAATCTGTCAGAACCGTCACCCGACCCGTGTCGAGCTCCTGCTTCGCCACGTGATAGCCGCTGCCATCACGGGTCACCATGAACAATGTTTTTCCATCCGGTGAGAAGCGTCCATCGGAATTGTAGTTGCCGGTGAAGGTTACCCGCTCGGCCTGTCCTCCTGTGGCCGACATGCGATAGAGCTGCGGCGCCCCGCTTCGGTCAGAGGTGAAAATCAGGGACTGGCCGTCCGGGGACCAGTCGGGTTCGGTCTCGATGGCACGATTGTTGGTCAGACGGGTGAGCTGGCGCGAGGCCAGATCCATCACATAGATCTCCGGCTGGCCATCCTTGGAAAGCGACATCGCCATCTTGCGTCCGTCCGGCGACCATGCCGGGGCACCGTTGATGCCGCGGAAAGAGGTCAGGCGGACCCGCTCGCCGGTGGAGGCATTCTGCACGTAGATGGCCGAGTTACCGGATTCGAACGAGACGTAGGCGATCTTCTGGCCATCCGGCGACCACGCCGGCGACAGGATCGGATCGTCTGAGGACAGAATCTGCTGGCCGTTGTGTCCATCGGCATCGGCCACGTAGAGGGCGTAGCGCGCGTTGTCACCGGTACCGCTGGCCGCGACGTAGGCAATGCGAGTGGAGAAAGCCCCTCGGATGCCCGTGATGGCCTCGAAGATCTGGTCGCTGATGTAATGAGCACTGGCACGCAGGTTGCCGTCTGACGAAGTCAGCGTCTCTCCCAGCATGCGCTTGCCCCCCAGGATATCCATCAGCTCGTACTGGATACGATACTGATCGCCCTGGGGCTCGATCTTTCCGACCACGAGATAGCGGGCATCGACCCGCTTCCAGTCGTCGTAGAACACGTCTTTGCTGCTGCTGGGCAGTGACACGAGAGAACTGCGGCTCAGCGGCGAGAACTGGCCGCTATGTTCCAGGTCATCGCTGACGATCTGCGCCACATCCTGTGGCAACCCGCCTTGTCCACTGAATTCGAACGGCACGATGGCAATGGGCGTTGCCTGATCGCTACCGCGGGTGATTTCGATGGTCAGGTTCTGCGCTTGGGCCGTGGTCGCGAGACACGCCAGCGACACCAGCCAGCCAGCGGCCAGGGCTTTCCATCCTTGAGACATCCATCGTTTCATCACTGTATATCCCCGGGGGTGAATTTGAGATTGAAATCGCGGAACCGCCGCTGCAGACCGGCGTCCAGTTGCTGCAGCTCACGGAACGGGGCCGCGGCTTCCACGGCCTGCGTGGCCGAGCGATCGAAGCTGGGGTTACCGCTGCTGCGAGTGATGCTGGCTGCCAGCAATTCACCCGAAGGCCCTAGCCTCACTCTCACTTGTGCCACCAAACCATTGTCCACGTTGGCCGGCAAGTGCCACCGGTCCTCGACGGCCCGTTTGACCAGGTTGATGAAGCTGTTCGAGGCCTGGTCGGACTGCTGGGCATTGGCGATACGTTCCTTTTCGTTGGCAATGGAGTCGCTCAGCGCCTTGGCTGCCGCCTCTTTTGCTGCCGCCTCGGCTGCGGCTTTCTTCTTGGCCTCTTCAGCCTGGCGTTTCTTCTCCGCCTCGGCTGCGGCTTTCTTCTTGGCCTCTTCGGCCTGACGCTTCTTCTCCGCCTCGGCTGCGGCTTTCTTCTTGGCTTCTTCGGCCTGACGCTTCTTCTCCGCCTCGGCTTCGGCCTGCTTCTTGGCTTCTTTGGCCTGACGCTTCTTCTCCGCCTCGGCTTCGGCCTGCTTCTTGGCTTCTTCGGCCTGGCGCTTCTTCTCCGCCTCGGCTTCGGCCTGCTTCTTGGCTTGTTCGACCTGACGCTGCTTTTCCGCCTCGGCTTCGGCCTGTTGCTTCTCTCGCTCGGCCTGGCGTGCGGCTTCGGCCGCCTTCTGCTGCTCTTCTGCCTCGGCACGTTCGGCAGCCGCCTGCTCCGCCGCCTGCTGGCGCCGCGCCGACTCCGCCTGAGCCTGCTCCGCGGCGGCCTGGCGTTGGGCGGCTTGCTGCTGGGCCTGTTCCTGGGCTTGCTGCTCGGCCGCTTGCCGGGCGGCTTCCTGGGCCTGTTGCTCCGCTGCCTGCTGGGCGGCCTCTTCCGCCTGCCGCTGCGCTGCACGTGCCCGCGCTTCCTGGGCGTACTGTGCCTGATCCGTGGCAGTCACGTCGCTGACCAATGTGGCCTGTACCACCGAGGATGAGCTGGGCGTAGGCTCGCTATCCGGCAGGCGCAGCATCGTCAACAGCAGTGCCACCACGTGAACGGCGATCGCCAGGACGACGGGCAGGCCGTAACCGACACGGCGGTTTCGCTTCGCCATGCTGACTCCTTACCCGTCGTTGCCTTGCGGCGGCTCGGAAATCAATCCGACGTTCGCCACACCTGCCATCTGTAGCGTGCTCATCAATGTCACGACCTGACCGTAAGAGGCGTTCCTGTCACCACGTACCATGACCGGGGTGTTGGGCTTGCGCTCGAGAATCGCCACAACCTGGTCGCCAACGGTCTGCAGCGTGACCGCCTTGTCCTGTTCGCCCAGCGATATGAAGTATTCGCCCTGACTGTCCACGGAGACGATGATCGGCTCCTGCTCGTCGGTATCGATCGGCTCCGACGTGACTTGCGGCAGATCGACCTGCACGCCCTGGGTCAGCATCGGGGCGGTAATCATGAAGATCACCAGCAGTACCAGCATGACGTCGATGAACGGGACGACGTTGATTTCGCCCATCGGCTTGCGCCGATGATGGCGGCTATAGGGTCCACCCATGTTGAACCTCCGCCTCAGGCCGCCGGGTTGCCACCGCGACCTTGCAGGTTACGGTGCAGGATCGAATGGAACTCTTCGGCGAAGTCTTCGTACTCGCCGAGCAGACGGCTGGCGATGGATGACAACCGGTTGTAGAAGATCACCGCCGGGATCGCCGCGAACAGGCCCATGGCTGTCGCCACCAGGGCTTCCGCGATCCATGGCGCGACCGTGGAGAGCGTCGCCTGCTGTGCCATCGACAGGCTCTGGAACGACCCCATGATTCCCCAGACAGTGCCGAACAGGCCGATGTAGGGGCTGGCCGAAGCCACCGTGGCCAGCAGGGTGAGCTTGTCATTGAGGCTGTCTTCCTCGCGTGACAGCGCGACTCGCTGGGAGCGTTGTACGCCGTCCAGCACCGCTTCACTACTGCGCGTCTTGGGCATCAGCCGGTTGAACTCCCGGAAGCCCGCCCGGAACACGTGCTCCGAGCCCTGGGCTTCGTAGTTATCCGGTACGTCACGATAGAGTTCGTTGAGATCGACACCTGACCAGAAACGCTCGTCGAAGGCCTTCTGCGCCTTCCGGGCTCGGCTCAACGCGAAACTGCGTTGAAAGATGACGACCCAGGAAGCGACCGAGGCGGCCAACAGCAGGAGCATGACCAGCTGGACCACCAGACTGGCGTTCATGATCAGATGGGGGATGGACATGGAGTCGTTCACGAAAATCCTCGAATCACTGGCTAGGAATGGCGGATGTCAGCGCCGCATATAGACTGCTGGGCCAACGTCTTGGTTTCAGGCGTTGCGCGTCGACACACGCAATATCGACCGACGCTTCGCATAATGTATCCCCGTCGTACCGAACTGCCTGCGCGAATCGCAACGAGCAGGCGGCCAGGCGCTCGATGCTGGCGGTCACCTCCAGCCGGTCATCGAGTCGCGCCGGGCGGGCGTAGCGACACTGAAGCGAATGTACCACCAGTTGCACGCCCTGCTCGATCAGTCCACGTTGACCGAAACCCAATGCGTTCAACCACTCGCTCCGTGCGCGCTCCATGAATTTCAAGTAGTTAACGTAGTACACAATGCCGCCGGCGTCGGTGTCCTCGATATAGACCTTCACCGGCAGGATGAATTCATTCATTGCCGGGCTCGTCGTGGTTGGGGGGCGCGCTTCGGGGCGCCTGGTCGCTGGGCACGATGCCGAAATGGTGATAGGCGGAGCGGGTGACCACACGGCCACGGGTGGTTCGCATCATGAACCCCTGCTGGATCAGATAGGGCTCGATGACATCCTCGATGGTGTCACGCTCTTCGCTGATGGCCGCCGCGAGGCTATCGACCCCTACCGGCCCGCCGTCGAACTTCTCGATCATCGCCAGCAGCAGCCGGCGATCCATGTGATCGAGGCCGTGGCTGTCGACGTTGAGCATGTTGAGCGCCTGGTCGGCGAGCGTGGCATCGACACTACCGTCGCCCTTGACCTCGGCGAAGTCACGTACCCGCCGCAGCAGGCGATTGGCGATGCGTGGCGTTCCCCTGGCCCGCCGCGCGATTTCCCGAGCGCCGGCAACATCGGCAGTCACCCCGAGCAGCCGCGCCGAACGGGCAACGATTTCGGTCAGTTCGTCGATGGCATAGAACTCCAGGCGCTGAACGATGCCGAAGCGATCGCGCAGTGGCGAGGTCAGCAGCCCCGCGCGGGTAGTGGCGCCGACCAGCGTGAACGGCGGCAGATCGAGCTTGATCGACCGCGCCGCGGGCCCGTCGCCGATCATGATGTCGAGCTGGAAATCCTCCATCGCCGGATAGAGTACCTCCTCGACCGCGGCCGACAGACGGTGGATCTCGTCGATGAACAGTACGTCGCCCGGCTGCAGGTTGGTGAGCATGGCGGCGAGATCGCCGGCGCGCTCCAGCACCGGCCCCGAGGTCGACTTGATATCGACCTCCATCTCCGCGGCGATGATATTGGCGAGCGTGGTCTTGCCCAGCCCGGGCGGACCGAAGACCAGGGTATGATCGAGGGAGTCACCGCGATTGCGCGCCGCCGAGATGAAGATATCCATCTGCTCGCGCACCCGCGGCTGGCCGATATAGTCGCCCAGCCGGCGCGGCCGGATGGCATGATCGGCGTGCTGCTCGCCCTGTCGCGGCGAGGCTTCGATGAGACGGTCTGGTTCGATCATATCGGCTTACCCGGCCATCTGGCGCGCCAGCGCCGCCTTGATCAGAGCTTCGGTGGGCAGGCCCTCATCGAGCCCGGAGAGCATGCGCGACGCCTCGGTCGGCTTGTAGCCGAGCGACACCAGCGCCGCCTCGGCATCGGCGAGCGGGTCCTGCGGTTTGACCACGGGCTGGCGCGGCGCATCCAGCAGCGACCCCTGCTCTTCCTGCCAATGGGGAAAGCGATCGCGCATCTCGACGATCAACCGGTCGGCAGTCTTCTTGCCCACGCCCGGGAGTTTGGTCAACGCCTTGCTGTCGCCCTCCATGACGCAGCCCACGAAGGCGTCGCGATCCATGCCAGAAAGGATCGCCAGAGCGAGTTTCGGCCCCACGCCATTGACCTTGATCAGCGCCCGAAACAGCTGGCGCTCCTCGTCACGCCCGAAACCGTAGAGCAGATGCGCATCCTCGCGCACGCTCAGGTGGGTATAGAGGCGGACCTCCTCGCCCACGGCGGGTAGCGCGACCAGTGTCGTCATCGAGGTTTCGAGTTCGTAACCGACGCCGTTGACATCGATCACGATCCAGGGAGGGAGCTTTTCCAGTAGGGTGCCGTGCAGGCGTCCAATCATTCCATTCAACGTCCTTTCCGTGACGGCGTCCACTATACGCATCGCCGAATCGGCTGGCTAGCTGCCGCGCGGGCCTCTTGCCAGACGATATTCAGCCCACCTGCGCCACCCACTCATTGAGGTTGTAGTAGTTGCTGATGCGCGCCACCTTGCCGTTGCTGATCTCGAAGAAGGCGCCGGCCGGCAGCACGTAGGTCTGGCCGTTGGCCGGTGGCAGGCCTTCGTCGTCGGCCAGGTACTCACCGTGCACCACGAACTCGGCGGCGGCGCGGTCGCCAGCGGCATTCTGCATCACCACGATGTCGGCCAGGCGCTCGCGGTAGCAGCGGTTCATCTTGTCCATGAAGGCGGCGAAGTTGGCCTTGCCGACCTGGCGCTCGCCCTGGTTGATGTCGTGGACCACATTCTCGTCCAGCAGGTCGAGGAAGGTGGGCATGTCGCCGGCGTTGAAGGCGGCGTAGTAGGCCTGAATCAGTTCGGTGGCGGTCATGGCTAGGTTCCTTGCGTAGCGTGGTTAGGGAACCACTGCATAAATGCCTGCGCGAGCGAATCGCTGCGTTGCGTGGTACTCGAACACTCGCCTAACCCCATGTTATGTCTCGTGTTCTGTGTTCCATGCGCCTTGCGCTTCATCTCGCTCGTCGATTTATTCAGCGCTTCCTTAGTGATGGGTTGGCTCGCATGATAAGTTCGCGCCTTCCAGCCGGCATAGCCGCCGGCGTCACCCTGCTGCTGGCGAACGACTCCAGATGGACATCGAACTGCTACGGGGGCCGCAGATCGCGCCCCACGTCGAAGACCTGGCGTATTTGCGGATCACGGTCTTCCGCGAATTCCCCTACCTCTACGACGGCAGCCTCGAGTACGAGGCCGAATACCTCGACACCTATGTGCGCAGCGCGGACAGCCTGTGCGTGTTGGTGCGTGATGAGGGCCGGGTGGTCGGCGCTTCCACGGCGCTGCCGCTGGCCGATGAAACCGTGGAGTTCCAGCACCCCTTCCTCACCGCAGGCTGGGATCCTGGGCGCATCTTCTACTGCGCCGAGTCGGTGGTGTTGCCGGCCTGGCGCGGACGTGGTTTGGGCGTGCGCTTCTTCGCCGAGCGCGAGGCCCATGCGCGCCAGCTGAGCCGTTTCGACTGGTGCGCCTTCTGCGCCGTGCAGCGCCCGGCAGAGCACCCGCGCCGGCCCGCCGACTACCAGCCGCTGGACGCCTTCTGGGCGCGCCGCGGCTATCGCCATCATCCCGAACTGCACACCCAGTATCATTGGCGCGATCTGGACGAAGCCGAGGCGTCGGCCAAACCCATGTCGTTCTGGCTCAAGGAACTCACCTCATGATCAAGGTTGCCGCCTGCCAATATCACATCGATCTGCTGACGAGCTGGGACGCCTATGCCGAACACCTGACCGAGCTATGCGAGGCCGCCGCCGGCCAGGGTGCCGAGCTGTTGCTGCTGCCGGAATACGCCGGGCTGGTGCTCACGGGCCAGTTGCCAGAGGCCCAGCGCAGCGACCTGCACGGCTCCATCGCCGGCATCCAGCCACTGCTGCCGCGCTGGCTGGCGCTGTGCGAAAGCCTGGCAAAGCGGCTGCAGATTCATCTGCAACCCGGTTCGGTGGCCGTGCTGGATGATGATGGCCTCTACCGCAACCGCGCCTGGCTGTTCGGCCGAACGGCTGCCTGGGCAGCCAGGACAAGCTGATGATGACCCGCTTCGAGCGGGAGCAGTGGCAGATCGCTGCCGGCAGCGGGCTCCAGGTGTTCGACACGCCTCTGGGCAAGCTGGGCATCCTGATCTGCTACGACAACGAGTTCCCGCTGTTGGCGCGCACCCTGGCCGAGGCCGGGGTGGATCTGATCCTGGCGCCCAGTTGTACGGACACCGAGGCGGGCTTCTATCGCGTGCGCATCGGCGCCCAGGCGCGCGCGCTGGAGAACCAGATCGCCGTGCTGCAGTCGCCCACGGTGGGCCTGGCGCCCTGGTCGCCGGCACTGGACGAAAATATTGGCCGCGCCGCGCTCTACGTGCCGTCGGACTACGGTATGCCGGCCACTGGCGTGATTGCCGAAAGTACAGAGCTGTGCCCCACGCGCAGCCGCTGGCTGATCGCCGAGCTGGATCTGGACGAGGTGCGCCGGGTGCGTGAGGCGGGCCAGGTCTTCACCCGGCGCGACTGGCCAACGCAGTTCGACGACGGCCGGCTGGTTTTGCGATGAACGCCCAGCGGGGGGAGCCCGACTCCCCCGTGGCCGCGTACGAACGCTCGCTCGCTGCCGGCTTCGTCGTCGATGCCGCCCAGCGCCGTACGGTTCAAGCGTTGCAGCGCTGCTTCGAGGCCGTGCATCGCGGCGAATGCCCGCCCGGTGTCTATCTCTGGGGACCAGTGGGGCGCGGCAAGACCTGGCTCATGGACAGCTTCTACAACAGCTTGCGTGTGCCGGCGCGGCGCCAGCACTTCCATCACTTCATGCAGTGGGTGCATCGTCGCCAGTTCGAGTTGACCGGCCATGCCGACCCGCTGCGTCTGCTGGCCGAGGAGCTGGGGCGCGAGGTACGCGTGCTGTGCTTCGACGAACTGTTCGTCAGCGATATCGGCGATGCCATGTTGCTCGGTCGCCTGCTCAGCCTGGTGGTGGAGCAGCGCGTGGTGCTGGTGGCCACCTCCAACCAGCCACCGGATCAGCTTTATGCCGACGGTTTCAACCGCGAGCGTTTTCTGCCGGCCATCGCCGCGCTCGAGGCGCATATGCAGGTGGTGGCCGTGGATGGCGAGCAGGATCATCGCCTGCACCCTGGCGCCGAGGTGCAGCGCTATTGGGTGCAGCAGCCGCAGGCGCTGGACGAGCTGTTCGCCCGCTTGAGCGACAATCAGCAGGTGAGTCATGAGCCGGTCGAACTGAACCATCGGCATATCGCCAATCTAGGTCACAGCTCGGCAGCGCTGTGGTGCCGCTTCAGTGAACTGTGCGAACGGCCGCTGGCCGCGTCGGACTTCATCGCGCTGTGCGAACGCTTTCCGGCCATTCTCCTTGGGGAAGTACCGCGCCTGGGCGGCGAATCGCGCGAAGGACGCATCGCCCGTGGCACCGAGGATGGCGCCGAGCGGGTCGACGCCGGCGATAGGCAGTTGCCGGCATTGGCGCGCAACGACGATGCGGTGCGACGCTTCATTTCCCTGGTCGACGAGTGCTACGACCGCCGCGTGCCGTTGTACATCGAGGCCGAGGTCGCACTGGATGAGCTGTACACCCAGGGCTACCTCGAATTTGCCTTTCGCCGCACGCTCAGCCGTCTGCGCGAGATGCAGCTGGAGCGCTTCGGCCATTCCTAGTTCCCGATGGCTGCTCGGTGTCCAGTGCTCTGGAGGGGGCTAATTCATCTGCGCTCTGCTTCTGAAAACCGGGCTGGCACATTGGATGCCTCCCCGTCTCTCACTCCGGCCTGAAGTCGCGCCAGCGGTTGCGACCGGTGCTACCGCTACTACGCCGGCGGCCGCTGATCGCCACCAGACCTTGGCGCGCGTAGGCGTGGGTGAGCGCGATGGCCAGCGCGTCGGCGGCATCCTCCGGGGGGGACGCGTCCAGCGCGAGTAGCGCCGTCACCATATGCTGAACCTGGGCCTTCTCGGCGCCGCCGGTCCCCGTGACCGCCTGCTTGATCTGCCGCGCGGCGTATTCGTGTACCGGGATGCCGTGGTTGGCGGCACACACGATTGCGGTGCCGCGGGCTTGGCCCAGCTTGAGCGCGGAGTCCGGATTCTTGGCCATGAACACCCGCTCGATGGCGAACTCCTGAGGTCGGTGGAGCCCGATCAGTTCGGCGACCCCGGCATAGACCTGGGCCAGTTTCTGCGCCAGGTCGTCACCGGAGATGCGAATGCAGCCGCTGGCGACGTAGCGGGGCCGCGCCGCACCGACGTCGATCACGCCGTAGCCGGTGATCCGCGAGCCCGGATCGATACCCAGCAGCATCATCGTCTCGGCTCCGGTGTCGTGCGGATGATCATCGTTGGCTCAGTCATGCACTTCATGCTGGGTTAGCCCTTTCCGCTCGGCGGGTGCAGGCGATAGGCCAGAAACGTATCGCGTGGAGGGAGGTTTACAGCAGCGTATCCCCTAACTGCCCCGCATAAAAGAACCGGCGCCTCGCGGGGCGCCGGTTCGGGGCACGTTGAACGCCGGGCGATGTTATTCGCCGGCGCTCTCCGGCTTAGCCTTGGGGCGCAGGCGGATGTGCAGGTCGCGCAGCTGCTCCTTGCTCACCTCACCAGGGGCATCGGTCATCAGGTCCGCGGCGCTCTGGGTCTTGGGGAAGGCGATGACGTCGCGGATGGTACGCGAACCGGTCATCAGCATCACCAGACGGTCGAGACCGAAGGCCAGGCCGCCGTGGGGCGGCGCACCGAACTTGAGCGCGTCGAGCAGGAAGCCGAACTTCTCTTCCGCCTCTTCCTTACCGATGCCGAGCACGTCGAAGACCACGCGCTGCATCTCCTGGTCGTGGATACGGATCGAGCCGCCACCCAGCTCGGTGCCGTTGAGCACCATGTCATAGGCCCGCGACAGCGCCGTAGCCGGTGACGCCTTGAGCGCTTCCGGCGAGCAGGAAGGCGCGGTGAACGGATGATGTAGCGCCGACAGCCGGCCGTTGTCGTCGGCTTCGAACATGGGGAAGTCGACCACCCACAGCGGTGCCCAGGCGGCGGTGTAGAGGTCGAGATCCTCGCCCAGCTTGACCCGCAGCGCGCCCAGCGCCTCGTTGACCACCCGCGCCTTGTCGGCGCCGAAGAAGACGATATCACCGTCCTCGGCACCCACGCGGTCGAGCAGCTCCTCGATCACGCCTTCCATGAACTTGACGATCGGCGACTGCAGTCCGTCGAGGCCCTTGGCGCGCTCGTTGACCTTGATCCAGGCCAGGCCCTTGGCGCCGTAGATACCCACGAACTTGGTGTAGTCGTCGATCTCCTTGCGCGAGAGCTTGGCCCCACCGCTCACCTTGAGCGCGGCGACGCGGCCGTCCTCGGCCTTGGCCGGACCGGAGAAGACCTTGAAGTCGACCGACTGCATCAGGTCGTCGACGTCGACCAGCTCCAGCGGGATGCGCAGGTCCGGCTTGTCGGAACCGTAGCGCTGCATCGCCTCGCTGTATGGCATGCGCGGGAACTCCGGCAGCGCCACGTCGAGCACGTCCTGGAACAGCTGACGCACCATGGTCTCGGTGATGCCCATGATATTGCGCTCTTCGATGAACGACGCTTCGATATCGATCTGAGTGAACTCGGGCTGACGATCGGCGCGCAGATCCTCGTCGCGGAAACACTTGGCGATCTGATAGTAGCGATCGAAGCCCGACACCATCAGCAACTGCTTGAATAGTTGCGGCGACTGCGGCAGCGCGAAGAAGTGGCCTTCGTGGGTTCGGCTGGGCACCAGGTAGTCGCGCGCCCCTTCAGGGGTGGCACGGGTCAGGATCGGCGTCTCGATGTCGAGAAAGCCCTGCTCCTCCAGATAGGCACGCACGCTATGGGTGATCCGCGAGCGCAGGCGTAGCTTTTCGATCATCTCCGGGCGGCGCAGGTCGATGTAGCGGTACTTCAGTCGTACCTCCTCGCCGACCTTGCCATGCTCGTCGAGCTGGAAAGGCGGCGTGGCGGCGGTATTCAGCACTTCGACCTGCTTGGCCAGTACCTCGATCATGCCGGTGGGCATGTTGGGGTTCTGGGTGCCTTCCGGACGGAGTCGAATGCGGCCGACGATACGCAGCACATATTCGCTGCGTGAGCGATCGGCGTTGGCGAACGCTTCTGCGGTATCGGGATCCACTACCACTTGAGCGACACCGTCTCGATCGCGCATGTCGAGGAAAATGACACCGCCATGGTCGCGGCGGCGATGCACCCACCCGCAAAGCGTGACTTCGTGATCGATCAATGACTCGTTCAATTGGCCGCAATAATGACTGCGCATGCTGGATCCTAAGATTGTGAAGCTAAAAAGGGTGAAGACGGTATTCAGGCCGACGCTTTGCTCTCGCCGCTCGCCTTGCTGGCGCCGTCCGACTTGCCGCCGCTATCGCCGGAAGTCGCCGGTTTGGCACTATCGCCAACGAGGTTCTTCTTGCTGCCCGATTTGAAATCGGTCTCGTACCAGCCGCCACCGGCCAGCCGAAAGCCGGCTGCGGAGACCAGGCGAGACAGTTCGGCGCGCTCGCAGGCCGGGCAATCGGTCAACGGTGCCGCACCGATCTTCTGGAGCTTTTCCAGCCGATGACCGCAAGCCTTACACTCGTATTCATAGATGGGCATGATGTCGTCACTCTCTATGAGTGCCAGGGTCGCCGGCCGGTAATCGGGCGGCTCGCTGGCGATATCCAGGCGCGCTTCCCCCGACGGGCGTCGCGCCATCCTTTAGTCGGTTTTTCGTTCGTCGTTCGTCATGACCGGTGGCCACGCGGACCTTCCCAAGCCAAGCTCGAAAGCCGCATAGTATAGCGCGTAGCGGCCGGTCGCAGGCAATATTACCGGCTGACAATGCCGATGTCGTCGTCCGCACGCCAGCGACTGCCAGGCGATGACAGCCGGCACGGAAAAGAGACAAGGAAAAGACGCATGAAAGCCGTACTTCTGGATGCCGCTTCCCTCGGCGACGACGTCGACCTCGCACCGATTCGCACGTTCGTCGACGATCTCGTGATTCATCAGCTCACTGCCATGGACGAAAGGCTCGACCGGCTCGAAGGCGCCACCATCGCGTTGACCAACAAGGTCGTCATCGACGCCGAGCTGATCGACGCCCTTCCCGATCTGAAGCTGATCTGCGTGCTGGCCACCGGCACCAACAACGTCGACATGGCTGCAGCGGAACGGCGTGGCATCATCGTACGTAACGTCTCGGCCTACGGCACCGCGAGCGTCGCCCAGCACACCCTGATGCTGATGCTGGCGCTGGCCGCGCGACTGCCGCTGTACCAGGCCGACGTGCGTGATGGCGCCTGGCAACGAAGCGACTTCTTCTGCCTGCTCGACCACCGCACCCTACAACTGGCCGGCAAACACCTAGTGATCGTCGGCCGCGGGGAGCTGGGCTCGGCGGTGGCCAGGCTGGGGGAAGCCTTCGGCATGCGTGTCAGTTTTGCCGCCCGCCCCGGTAACGAGGCAAATGATGCTCGCCCCAGTCTGACCTCGCTGCTGGGTGATGCCGACGTGCTGAGCCTGCACTGCCCGTTGACGGAAGCGACCCGGGGCCTGATCGGCCGCGAGGCGCTGGCGACGATGAAGAGAGATGCGCTACTGATCAACTGTGCTCGCGGCGGGATCATCGACGAGGACGCGGCGCTGGCCGCCCTCCGCGAGCGGCGCCTGGGCGGGCTGGCCGTCGACAGCCTGCCTGTCGAACCGCCACGAGAGGGGTACCCTCTGCTCGATGCCCTGCACGAGCCGCTCAATCTGATCGTGACGCCGCACAATGCCTGGATCACGCCGGAAGCGCGTCAGCGCGTCGTCGACCTGACCGCCGACAACCTGCGCGCCTGGCTGACCGAGGAGCGCGGATGATGGCGACCGAAATTCCGGGGATCTACAACTACGGCTCGATCAACATCGACCACGTCTATCGGGTTCCACACCTGGTGCGCCCGGGCGAGACGCTCTCCAGCACCAGCCTGCATCAGGTACTGGGTGGCAAAGGTGCCAACCAGTCGCTGGCCCTGGCGCGTGCCGGCGGGCGCGTTGCTCACTGGGGACGCCTGCACGAGGGCGACCGGTGGGCGCTGGAACCGTTGACCCGCGCCGGCGTCGATACCGCGGATATCGAGCTGATCGATGGCGCCAGCGGCCACGCACTGATCCAGGTCGACGACGACGCCGAGAACGCGATCATCCTCTACCCTGGCGCCAACCACGGCTTCGACGACGGTTGCCTCGAGGCGCTGGTCGGCTCGGCCGTTCCCGGCAGTTGGATCCTGCTCCAGAACGAGTGCAATGATGCCGGCAAGATGCTGCGCCTGGCGGCCGACAACGGCCTCTCGATCGCGTTCAACCCGGCCCCGCTCTCCGCGGAGATCGCCGGCTTGCCACTGGATCTGTGCCAGCTCCTGTTCCTCAATCGCGGCGAAGCGGCGGCGCTGGTCGGGGAGGAAGAGTCCGTCGATTCCGACACCCTGCTCGAGGCGCTGGCCACGCGTCTGCCGAATGTGGAGATCGTCCTGACCCTGGGCGGCCAGGGGGCCTGTCACCAGCATCGCGGTGAGCGCGTCATGTTGGCTGCCCACAAGGTGGAGGCGATCGACACCACGGCCGCCGGCGATACCTTCATCGGTTACTTCATGGCGGCACGGCAGCGCGGCGACGAGGTCGAACAGGCGCTGCGCCTGGCAACGACCGCCTCGGCGCTCTGTGTCCAGAAGGCCGGTGCCGAACCCAGCATTCCCGATGCGGATGCCGTCGAGAAGGCCATGACCACCCTGCCCGCTCTCCCGGCCGAGCGTTCGACCCTCTGAACCTCTTCATCGCCGCCGCGCCGCCGTTCCGGCGGGTGGCGGCGCATCAACTGAACCGACTCTAGGAATTCTCATGCCGACGCCCATCATTTTCGACACCGACCCCGGAGTCGACGACGCCCAGGCCATCGCCATCGCGCTGGCCCACCCGGATATCGAGCTACTGGGCCTGACCACCACCTTCGGCAATGTCACGATCGAAGTGGCCACCCAGAATGCGCTGCTGCTCGCGGAGCTCGCCGGTCAGTCGATTCCCGTTGCCCAGGGGGCCGCCGGGCCGCTGGTCAAGCCCAAGAACCCGCCGCCGGGGCACATCCACGGCGACAACGGCTTGGGCAACATCGAATTGCCACAGGTCTCCACCCAGGCGCTGAAGCAGAGTGCCGCCCAATTCATCGTCGAGCAGGTCAACGCCCGGCCGGGCGAAGTCGTGCTGGCCGCCGTCGGCCCGCTGGGCAACCTGGCCGCCGCGTTGCAGCTCGACCCGACGCTGGTCGACAAGGTCAAGCGCGTGGTCGTGATGGGCGGATCGATCCGTGAAGGCGGTAACGTGACGCCCGTCGCGGAAGCCAATATCTTCAACGACCCCCATGCCGCAGCCCGGGTATTGCAGGCCGACTGGCCGCTGACACTGGTGGGGTTGGACGCGACACACCGCTGCGTGCTGGATCCGCAGAGCATGGCGCGGATCGTCGAAGCCCAGGGGCGCCTGGGGAAGGTACTGGGCGAGAGCTATGACTTCTACCGCGCCTTCTACCAGCAGGCGCTGGGCATCGATGGCTGCTGCCCCCACGATAGCTGTGCGCTGGTGTGGCTGATGCGCCCGGACCTGTTCCGCGTCGAGCGCGGCTACCTGAGCGTGGTCACCGACGGTCTGGCCGAAGGCCAGACCCTGATGGCCCCCGAACGACGCGAGTTCGTCGATCCCCGCTGGTCCCAGGGCAACGTGGCGGAGATCTGCATGAACGCCGATGGCCCGGGCGTCATCGACTGGATCGTCGACACGCTGGCCACTCCGCCCTCGCACTGAAACCGGCTCGCCCGAGCGCCGGCCAGGCGAGCGGGCGAGATTCCACCGCGATCCGATACCGCCGGGCACGGCCTGCGCGCCGGCCGGTAAACGCCTGTGCCCACCCGTACCACGTTAGCGATCGATTGCCGCGTCAACCGGGACCGCCTTCGCCGATTTTGCTCGGCTACCGCTGGTCGATTCTCGGCCGGCGCTTGGCTGTCGGAGTCTCAGCCTGTGGTAAAGCTCGCGGGTGCCGCGATCGTCGCCTCTTCGACCGTGACATCGGTGACGTCAGCGGCCGGGGAGCCCTCCCACAGTTGATCGATCAGCTCGGCGATGGCGATGGCCTCGCCATGGGCGGTTACCTCGACGCGTCCATCCTCGAGATTGATCGCATGACCGGTGATGCCCCAGCGCTCCGCGTGACGACGTACATGTTCACGATAGCTGACGCCCTGGACTCTCCCGCTCACCCAGGCCTTGATCGTCCGATGAGTCATGAGATGCCTCCTCCTTTCTGATCACTTCATGGCGCACTGCCACGGCCGTATTGCGAGGAATGATGCTGCCGCCCTTGGCCAGGACATGGGTTCGGGTGAACGCCGCGCCGAACAGCAGGATCAGCGACGAGTAGTACACCCAGAGCAGGACCAGCACGACCGAACCCGCCGCCCCGTACGTCGAAGCCGTTGCCGTGTGCGCCAGATAGGCCGCGATCGCGTTGCGCCCGATGATGAACAGCACCGCTGTCACCAGGGCGCCCAGCAGCACGTCGCGATAGGAGAGCACGACATCCGGCAGCACCTTGAAGATGGCGGCAAAGAACAGCGTGATGACCACGATGGACAAGGCGTACTGAGCGATCTCGAGCAGGAACACGCTGCCGGGGACCCAATCCCCGGCGTAGCTGAACGTCGCCTGCACGATGATGCCCAAGATCAGCGACACCAGCAGCACGAACCCGATCGCCAGCACGACGGCCATCGACAGCAGACGCTTCTTGGCAAATAGAAAGATACTGTTGCGGTCCGGGTTGGGCGCGACACCCCAGATGGTATTGAGTGAAAACTGCATCTGACCGAACACCGTCGTCGCACCGATGAGCAGCGTGACGAAGCCCGCCACCGTCGGCAGGATGCCCGAGGCCTGAATGCTCGATTGCGCGACGGCACTCTCGATCGCGCTGGCCGCCGAGGGGCCGAGCGTATCCTGCAGGCGGTGCACGATCTCGCCCCGGGCGGCATCCTCACCCAGCCACAGCCCCACCACGGTTACCGCGATGATGACCGTCGGTGCCAGCGAAAAGAGCGTGTAGAACGCCAGCGAGCCAGCGTAGCTGAAGGCGTTGCGGTCGAGCCACAACTTGATGGAATCGCGAACGACGGCGAACCAGTACTGGCAGAAAGAGACGGCTTTGGAGTAAAGGGGTATCAAGTTGAGTTCCCTGTTGTCTGCTGTCACCGAGGGCGGCAAAGATGAACGTCAACGCCTCGACGGTGCGAGGCCTGTGGACGATACACCAGCAGTCTAGACGAGATTTCCGGATTTCCCGTGCTGGTCGGCGACACGCCACCGCTATCGGTTCGCCTCATGCCCGCAGGAAATCGCTGGGGAGCTTCATCATGCGGCGCCACAGCTTCTCGACACCGGGCTTGTGGACCAGCGAGCATCGATACAGGCGAATTTCCAGCGGGATATCCCAGTCGCTCTCCGCGGCGCGCACCAACTTTCCGTTCGCCAGCTCGTCACGAATACAGAAATCCGGAATCCAGGCCAGCCCGACGCCCTGCAACGCCATGCCCTTGAGCCCTTCCGCCATGGCCGTCTCGTAGACGGTCTTGAGACGCATGCGCCCGGGCTCGTTCTTGAGCAACATGCGGACGCTGCGGCCGAGAAAGGCGCCTTGGGTGTAGGAGAGGAACGGAATCGGACCGTCGCCATCGAACGAGAACCTCGGCTTGCCGCTCGTATCCGGAACGCTGACGGGGATCATCTTGACCTGGCCGATGGAGAACGAGGGGAATATCTCGGCGTCCAGCTGCATGGTGGCATAGGGATCGTGGTAGGCCAGCATCAGGTCGCAGTTGCCCTCCCGCAGGACGTGAATGGCATCGCCCACGTTCATGGCGACCAATCGGGTCGGCAGCTCCCCGACACCTTTCTGCAAGCGCGAGATCCAGGGCGGATAGAAGGCCAGTGCCAGCGAGTGGGCGGCAACGATGTCCAAGGCTTCGTTGTCCATGGCCAGACCGCGTAGGTGCGCCAGGCTGTCATTGAGCTGCTCGACCATGTTTCTCGCCGTCACCAGAAAGAGCTGCCCTTCCGGCGTGAGACTGACCGGTGTCGTCGAGCGGTCCACCAGGGTGGCGCCGACGGCCTGTTCCAGTGAACGGATGCGCCGACTGAACGCAGGTTGAGTGACATGCCGCTGGCGCGCCGACGCCGAGAAACTCCTCGTGTTGGACAGGGCCACGAAATCCTCGAGCCATTTGGTTTCTAGATTCAATGGTGCCTCCCGGCAACCCTTCAAGCGTTGGTGACGTCGGCCGCCAGGCCAGTGGCAGCGCTACTGCACGGGCGACAGCAGATAAGTGGCGCGCGATACCAGCTTGCGCCACAACGGCCGCTCCTCGAGTTCGCGCTGGCTGACCTGCCGGCTGCTGGCGAAGTCCCGTTCGAGCATCTCGAAAACCGAGGCCGCGAAGACCTTGTCGGGGACATAGGCGGTGACTTCGAAGTTGAGCCGAAAGGACCGATTGTCCAGATTAACCGTGCCCACCATTGAGGTGTGGTCGTCCACCAACAGCACCTTCTGATGCAGAAAACCAGGCTGATAACGGTATATCTTGACCCCGTTGCGGATCATCTCCGGCAGGAAAGCAAAGGCGGAGAGGAAGACCAGCAGATGATCCGGACGTTCGGGAATCAGCACCCGGACGTCGACGCCCCTGAGCGCCGCCAGGGTCAGTGCGTCCTGGACGCCGTGATCAGGAACGAAATACGGACTGGTCACCCAGAGCCGATGACGTGCGCCATGAATGGCGTGCTGAACCAGGAGACTGGCCGTCTCGCGCCCGTCTGCCGGACCGGAAGGCACGATCGCCACGTGCTGGGACGCATCGGGAATCTGCCTGGGCTTCCAACCCAGCGCCAGAATGTCGCCGGTTGCCCAGTACCAGTCCTCCCAGAACGCTTCCTGCAGCGCCAGCACGCTCGGGCCCTGAAGCTTCAAGTGAGTATCGCGCCAAGGCCCATATCGCTCGACCCGGCCCAGGTACTCGTCGGCGACATTGAGCCCGCCGGTCCAGCCCACTCGGCCATCGACGACCACGATCTTGCGGTGATTGCGGAAGTTGATCTGGAATCGATGGCGCCAGCCGCGCGAGGAGTTGAAGGCAGAGACCCTGACTCCGGCCTCTTCCAGGTCCCTGAGATAACCGCCGGGCAGCCCTCGACTACCGATCTCGTCGTAGAGGAAATAGACATTGACGCCATGCTCTGCCTGGAAGATCAGCTTGCGCTTGAAGGCCAGGCCAATCTCGTCGGCGCGCACGATGAAGAACTGGACCAGGATATAGTCTTCGGCACGATCGATCCCCTCGAAAAGGCTGTCGAAAGTGGCACCGCCGTCGATCAGCAACTCCGCGCGATTGCCTCGGGTCATCGGCATGCGAGCCAGCTCCTCGACCGCACGAATACGTCCGCTGACGGCTTCCGGACGCGAAATGAACGACTCCATGTTTGGCCGATAACGCTGAAGAACCTGGCGCAGCACGGTGTCCCGCTCCCCCCGCGCCGAGACATAGCCGTAGAATCTCGGGCGGCCGAACGTCCAGAAAATCGGCACGGCAATATAGGGAAAACTGATCAGCGTCACGATCCAGGCAACGGCACCCTGCGAGGTGCGGCTGGACATCAGCGCCATGATTGCCGTGGCGATCCCGGCCACGTGAGAAACGAACAACAGCCAGCCGATCAGCAAGGTCATGTCCGACATTTTCCGCAACGCTGCATTGTCATCTTCTCCGCCAGAAATCGTCAGCCTAACCAACATCATACCGAAAAAAGAAGAGAGCCCCACAGGGGCTCTCTTCTTTACGGGTTCCGTTGACGCAATAGCAGCCGACTTCGCTTGCCGACGGGTTCCGTCACTTGGCGCTCAGACCCGCTCGGCGATGATTTCCTTCCACTTGGCGGGCCCCGTCTGGTGAACCGATGTTCCCAGGTGGTCCACGGCCACCGTGACCGGCATGTCCTCGACCTCGAACTCGTAGATCGCTTCCATGCCCAGGTCGTCGAACGCGATCACCTCGGCCTTCTTGATCGCCTGAGCGACCAGATAGGCGGCGCCGCCGACAGCCATCAGATAGACTGCCTGATTGTCGCGAATCGCCTCGATCGCCAGCGGGCCGCGCTCGGCCTTGCCGACCATGCCCAGCAGGCCGGTCTGCTCGAGCAGCGTCCGTGTGAACTTGTCCATCCGCGTCGCCGTGGTGGGTCCTGCCGGTCCGACCACCTCGTCACCCACCGGATCCACAGGGCCGACGTAGTAGATGAAGCGGTTCTTCAGGTCTACCGGCAGCGACTCGCCCTTGGCCAGCATGTCGATCATGCGCTTGTGCGCCGCATCGCGCCCGGTCAGCAGCTTGCCCGACAGCAGCACGGTGTCGCCCGGCTGCCACTCGCGCACGGCTTCCGGGGTAATCTCGTCGAGATTGACCCGCCGCACACCCTCTCCCACCTCCCAGGTGATCTCGGGCCAATCGTCGAGTTTCGGTGCCGGCAGCACAGCCGCGCCGCTGCCATCCAGCGTGAAGTGCACGTGACGGGTCGCGGCGCAGTTGGGGATGATCGCCACCGGCTTGTTGGCAGCGTGAGTCGGGTAATCCTTGACCTTGATATCGAGCACCGTGGTCAGACCGCCCAGCCCCTGGGCGCCGATGCCGCTGCGGTTGACCTTGTCGAACAGCTCCAGGCGCAGCTCCTCGGCCCGGTTGCCGGCACCGCGCGCCTGCAGTGCCTGAATGTCGATCGGATCGAGTAGCGCCTCCTTCGCCAGTTCCATCGCCTTCTCCGCGGTGCCGCCGATGCCGATGCCGAGCATGCCCGGCGGACACCAGCCAGCGCCCATCTTGGGTAGCTGCTCCAGCACCCAGTCGACCACGTTGTCGGAGGGATTGAGCATCGCGAACTTGGATTTGGCCTCGCTGCCACCACCCTTGGCCGCGACGTGGATCTCGACCGTGTCGCCCGGCACCAGCTTGTGATGAATCACCGCAGGCGTGTTGTCACCGGTATTCTTGCGCTTGCCATCGGGATCGGCCAGCACCGACGCGCGCAGCACGTTATCGGGCAGCAGATAGGCGCGGCGCACCCCTTCGTTGACCATGTCGTCGAGACTCATGTCGGCTTCCCAGCGCACGTTCATGCCGACGTGAACGAAGACCGTGACAATGCCGGTGTCCTGACAGATCGGCCGGTGGCCGGTGGCACACATCCTGGAGTTGATCAGGATCTGAGCGATGGCATCGCGCGCCGCGGGGTTCTCTTCCCGCTGGTAGGCCGCGTGCATGGCATCGATGAAATCCTTGGGGTGATAATAGGAGATGTACTGCAGCGCATCGGCCACGCTCTGAATGAGATCCTCCTGGCGGATCACGGTCATCATCGGTCTCCTGCTGGTCACGGTAACTGCCCGACGGTTCGATCGTCCGCGGGTCGGTAGCTTCGAGGGCGCCAATCATACCCTAGCGAACGAAGATTGGCAGTTTGCAACTTTCATCAGCCGTGAAAGATAACGGTATAAACCTGAAGGTATTGCTGACCCCGTCAATGGAGTTTCGTCACTCCGGCTGGCAGACGGGGCAACGATAGAGGCGCCGAGAGGCAGCGGCTTCGCGAACGATGATCGAATCACAGGCGTGACATGGCAGGCCTTCGCGGTCGAACACGGCGAACCGCCACTGGTCGCGATGCTCCCCGGCCCGCTGCAAGCGCTTGCGCCACACGGGACGGTTGGTGACCCCGGCTTGTCGATAGGCCTGCTGGATCGTGGCCAGGATGACGCGCGCCAGTCGCTGGCGCTGTGCGGCCGTCAGATCCCTGGGGCGTTGTCTCGGCGACAACCCGGCGTAGAACAGGATCTCCGAGCGAAGATAGTTGCCGATACCGGCGTAGAACCCCTGATCCAGCAGCAGCCCGCCAAGCCCCCGACCCGCGAAGCGGGACTCCGTCAACCGCGCCTCGATATTCCCCACCGAGACGTCGTGAGTCAGCAGATCCGGTCCCAGGCGGGCCAGAAATGGCTGCTGCCGAACGGTCTCGGTGGTCCACAGAGAGATGTCCGAGGCGCTGTAGAGACTGGCGGCATGGGTCGCGGTCGTCAGCCGGGCACGTAGCGTCCGCCCCGAGGTCGGCGCGTGGCCGCGACGGTGAATACGCCAGACGCCATAGAGCTGGTTGTGGGAGTAGAGCACGTGCCCATCGCTGAAGGTGATCAACAGCGCCTTGCCCCAGCAGTCGACCGCCGTTACCCGGCTTCGGCCCAGGCGCCCGGCCATCGGCGCGATCTCGGCAAAGGCGAACCAGGTCTGGACCAGCGGTCTGCCGACCAGGACCTTCCCCAACCGATCCGCGACGCGGCGTATTTCCGGTCCTTCCGGCATTCTCGCGCTTCCTGACCTCGCCTATCCCAGCTCCAGCAACCTGGACTTGAGCGTCTGCAACTGATCTCGCAGTTTCGCGGCCTGCTCGAATTCGAGATTTTGGGCCGCCTCGTGCATGCGATCCTCGAGCTTGCTGATCTCCTTGGTCAACTGCGGCGCACTCATCTGACCCAGGGCCTCGCGGGTGTATTCGCCCGGGGCTTCCGCCACCAACTGCTCGGTGCGCTTGCGGCCCCCCTTGCGGCTGCCGGGCGCCTGCGCCCCTTCCATGATGTCGGCCACCGACTTGGTCACGGTCATCGGGGTGATGCCATGGCGCTCATTATGCGCAATCTGCTTGTTGCGGCGGCGTTCGGTCTCATCCATCGCCCTCCGCATCGAGTCGGTGACCCGATCCCCGTAGAGAATCGCCTTGCCGTGGGCGTTGCGTGCCGCCCGGCCGATGGTCTGGATCAACGAGCGTTCGGCGCGCAGGAAGCCCTCCTTGTCGGCATCGAGAATGGCGACCAGCGACACTTCGGGAATATCCAGCCCCTCGCGCAGCAGGTTGATGCCGATCAAGACGTCGAATTTACCCAGGCGCAGATCGCGGATGATCTCGACCCGCTCCACCGTGTCGATGTCCGAGTGGAGATAGCGAACGCGGATGTCGTGTTCGTCGAAATACTCGGTGAGGTCTTCCGCCATGCGCTTGGTCAGGGTGGTGACCAGCACCCGCTCGCCGACGTCGACGCGCAGCCGGATCTCGGAGAGCAGGTCATCGACCTGGGTCGTGGCCGGACGCACCTCGATCTGCGGGTCGACCAGACCGGTCGGGCGTACCACCTGCTCGACGACCTGCCCCGCGTGTTCCGCCTCGTAGGGGCCGGGCGTGGCCGAGACGAACACCGTCTGCGGCACGATGCCCTCCCACTCCTCGAACGTCATCGGTCGGTTGTCCAGCGCCGACGGCAGGCGGAAGCCGTACTCGACCAGCGTCTCCTTACGCGACCGGTCACCGCGGTACATGCCGCCGACCTGCGGCACGCTGACGTGGGATTCGTCGATGAACAGCAGCGCGTCGTCCGGCAGATAGTCGAAGAACGTCGGCGGCGCATGGCCGGGCGGGCGTCCGGAGAGATAGCGGGAGTAGTTCTCGATACCGTTGCAGTAGCCCAGTTCGAGCATCATCTCGATATCGTAGAGCGTGCGCTGCTCCAGACGCTGCGCCTCGACCAGGCGCTCGTGCTTGCGCAGGTACTCGAGTCGATCCGCCAGCTCCTGCTTGATCGATTCGATCGCGCCAAGGATGGTGTCCCGCGGCGTGACATAGTGACTCTTGGGGTAGATGGTCATCCGCGGTACCTGCCCGCGCACCTCGCCGGTGAGCGGATCGAACAGCCGGATCGAATCGATCTCGTCGTCGAACAGCTCGACTCGCACGCCCTCGTCCTCGGCGTCCGCGGGAAAGACATCGATGACGTCGCCGCGGACCCGGTACGTGCCGCGGCGGAAGTCGGCATCGTTGCGGGTGTACTGCAGTTCCGCCAGCCGCCGCAGGAAGCTGCGCTGGTCGATCTGCTCGCCTCGATTGAAGTGCAGCCGCATCTTCATGTACTGCTCGGGGTCGCCCAGACCGTAGATCGCGGAGACCGAGACCACGATCAGCGCATCGCGACGCTCCAGCAGTGCCTTGGTTGCGGACAGCCGCATCTGCTCGATATGGTCATTGATCGAGGCGTCCTTCTCGATGAAGGTGTCGGAAGACGGGACATAGGCTTCCGGCTGGTAGTAGTCGTAGTACGAGACGAAATATTCGACCGCGTTATCCGGGAAGAAGCTCTTGAACTCGCCGTAGAGCTGGGCGGCCAGGGTCTTGTTCGGCGCCAGCACGATGGTCGGACGCTGCAGCGTCTCGACGACATTGGCCATGGTGAAGGTCTTGCCCGAGCCGGTGACGCCGAGCAGCGTCTGATGAGACAGACCGGCACCCAGGCCGCGGACCAGCCCCTCGATGGCGGCCGGCTGATCACCGGCCGGACGATACTTGGATTGAATCTTGAAAGGTTTGTTCATGGTGACTAATTAGGGTCCAAACGACCGTCATTCAAGGGCGAGGTGCAACTTAGAGTGCCATCGCTCGGGGGGCGAGCCACGATCACCGAGCGGTAAATCCCGATTTCAGCGCCTCCACCGCCGCGATCAGCGCGTCGCGGTTGACACGCCCTTCCACCTCGGCCCACTCCCGGCCGATATCGACGCTTTCGACACCATCCACCATCATCAGGGCGGTCGTGACACGATTGAGGTCTTCCGGCGTCGATACGCCGCTCAGCGTGAGATTGATACGGGACATGCGAGACTCTCCACAACGGTCTTCCACGACGATTTCAGGCAGACAGCATAGACTAGCACGCCGTTTGCGCGACCTGGCGTTGCAATGGCCGGATATCGCCGCCATCTTGAGGCCAGACACCACACTCCGGTACCGCCGACGCCGGTACCGACAACCGTTTTCACAGGAGGCATCGGATGGACGATTGGCTGGCATATCTCACGGCCCAGGGCGGACGCCAGTCGAATGAGCACGACTGGGTGTTCCCGAACAGCGATCACGGCTCCGCCAGTGACGGCACACACCTGGTACCGCTCACCCACCTGAGTATCCTCGAATGCGACGGCCCCGATGCGGCTCGCTTTCTGCAGGGTCAGACCAGCGCCAACGTCGAGCATGCGGATGGCGACTTCGCGCCCCTGACTGCCTTCTGTACGCCGAAGGGGCGCATGATCGCCAATGCCGAAGTGCTCAAGGTATCCGCTGAACGCTACTGGCTGCTGCTGCACGCCTCGCTGGCCGCTTCCCTGGCGACGCATCTCGGGAAATACGCCCCTTTCTACAAGGTGACGCTGAGCCATCGCCAGGATCTGGCCCTGATCGGCATGATCGGGCGCCCCGAGTCGTGGACGTCCGTTGCCGGCCTGCCCGACCTGCCCCGTCTCGACTGGCACATGACCCAACAGGAGGGCATCGTCGCCTTGCGCCAGCCCGCCGGCCAGCCCCGCGCGATGCTGATCCTGCCAGCCGCCGAGGCCGCAACACGATGGGAGTCGTTGAGCCGGTCCGCCAGCGCCGCGAATACGATCCTGTGGCGGCGTGCGGATATCGATGCCGGCGTCGCCTGGCTCACCGCCGATCACAGCGACGCCTTTCTGCCGCAGATGATCAACTGGGAAGCCTTGGGCGGCATCAGCTTTCGCAAGGGCTGCTACACCGGCCAGGAAGTGGTGGCAAGGGCGCATTTCCGGGGCCAGGTCAAAAGGCGCCTGCGGATCGCCTCGCTGGAAGGCAGCTCGCTGCCCGTTATCGGCGAGGAGATTCGCAATGGCGAGGCCAAGCGCGTGGGCGAGATATTCCAGGCAGTCAACGACGACGTTTCCGATTCATGCGCCGTCCTGGCCGTTCTCAACACCAGCCAGGACGAGGAATCGCCTCTGTTCGTCGGCGAACGTCAGTTGGTGTTGCGCGAGCTGCCCTATCCGCTCGAACGTCTCGATCCCGAGTCCGTCGTCGACGGGACCGCGACCGCCTGACGACGACGGCGCCCACTCAGAGCGACGCCGCCTCCAGTCGGAAGAGCCGGTGGGTATTGTCCCAGGCGCTGGCGGCGACCCAGTCGGCATCCTGGCCCCGCAACAGCGCGACACGGGCCAGGGTCTCGTCGAGATGGGCGGGCTCGTTGCGCTGCCCCTGACGCCCGGCCAACGGCATGTCGGGGCTATCGGTCTCGAGCACGAAGCCGTCGTCGGGTATCGCCCTTACCGCCCGATGCAAGCGCTTGGCGCGATCGTAGGTGACAGCACCGCCAAGCCCGAGCCAGTAGCCGAGATCCACGAAACGCCTGGCCTGTTCCGGGCTGCCGCCGAAGGCGTGAATCAGGCCGCGCGCCGGAAGATCGAGCTGCTTCAGTCGCTTGGCCACCTGATCATCGGCGTGGACGCAGTGGATGATGACCGGCAGCCGATACCGCTTCGCCAGCTGCAGTTGCGCTTCGAACAGCTCCCATTGACGCTCCAGCGTCGCTTCGAATCTGGCGTCGATCCCGCACTCGCCAATGCCGACGAGTCGATCGCCGGGCGCCACGGCCTTCTCCAGCGCCTCGAGATCACCGGCGGCGTGCTGGGCGATGAAATAGGGGTGCAGCCCGAGCGCCACGACCACGTCGGCACGCTCTCCCAGGCTCAACACCGCCCCCCAGCGCTCACGCGTCGTTCCCGGCACCATGAAACGCGAAACGCCAACCGCATGGGCACGTTCGAAGACGGCTTGGCGATCGGCGTCGAAACTGTCGAAATCGAGGTGACAGTGGGCGTCGAACAGCATGACTCAGGTCGCGGCTGTTCCTTGCGGCTCGGGGTCCGAGACCGGCAGGTCGGCGGTGCAGTGGCCGCACTTGGTCGCCTTGACCGGGATCGTCATGAAGCAGTAGGGGCAGGCCTTGTCCGTCGGCGCCTTGGGCGCAACGGCCTCCTCGCGCTTCATGCGGTTGATGCTGCGCACCAGCAGGAATACCACGAAGGCCACGATGACGAAGCTGATCACGGCGTTGAGAAACAGGCCGTAGTCCAGAGTGACGGCGCCAGCTTGCTGGGCGGCGGCGAGCGAGGCGTAGGGTCCCGCCGTGGCGCCTTCCTTGAGCACGACGAAGAAGTTGGAGAAGTCGACACCACCGATCAGCAGCCCCAGGATCGGGTTCATCACGTTCTTGACCAGGCTCTGCACGATCAGCGTGAACGCACCGCCAATAATGATACCCACCGCCATATCGACGACGTTGCCCTTGACGGCAAACTCTCGGAACTCCTTCAGGAACTTGGAAGCCATCGACATTCTCCTTTTTTGGTCGATCGCACGACGCTGGTTAGGGGGGCCGCCATCCACCGGGCCGCGACGCTAGTCAGCATGGCCCAACCGCCCGGGAGCGGCAAGATGAAATCGCCTCCCCCAGGCAGTGCCAGAACGGCCGCGTCTCAGTGCTCGCGGGTGGCCCGGAACTCGATCTCCGGCCAGCGCTCCTGGGTCATCTGGAGATTGACCCGGGTCGGCGCCAGGTAGGTCAGGTAGTCGCCGCCATCCAGCGCCAGATTGGCGCTGCCCTTGCGCTTGAACTCGTCGAGCTTCTTCGCATCCGGACAGTAGACCCAGCGTGCCGTGTTGACGTTGACGGGTTCGTAGAGGCAGTCGACCTTGTACTCCTCCTTGAGCCGATGGGCGACGACATCGAACTGCAGCGTACCGACCGCGCCGACGATCAGGTCGTTGTTGTCCAGCGGCAGGAAGACCTGGGTCGCGCCCTCCTCGGAGAGCTGCTGAAGCCCTTTCTGCAGCGCCTTCATCTTCAGGGGGTCGCGCAGCCGCACCCGGCGGAACAGCTCCGGCGCGAAGTGCGGAATGCCGAGGAAGCGCATGTCCTCGCCGGCGGTGAAGGTGTCGCCGATCTGGATCGTGCCGTGATTGTGCAGACCGATGATGTCGCCGGGCCACGCCTCCTCGACATGGGCGCGGTCGGAGGCCATGAAGGTGAGCGCATCGGCGATCTTGACCTCCTTGCCGATCCGGACGTGACGCATTTTCATGTTGCGTTCGTACTTGCCGGAACAGATTCGCAGAAACGCCACCCGGTCCCGATGCTTGGGATCCATGTTGGCCTGGATCTTGAACACGAAGCCGGAGAAGCGGCCATCCTCGGCGACCACTTCCCGCGTATCGGTCTCCCGCACCTGGGGTGTCGGTGCGAACTCGACGAATCCGTTGAGCATTTCCCGGACGCCGAAATTGCCCATCGCCGTGCCGAAGTAGACCGGCGACAGCTCGCCGCGACGGTAGGCTTCCAGATCGAATGGATGGGACGCGCCTCGCACCAGTTCGACCTCCATCCGCAGCTCTTCCGCCGCGCTCTCGCCCAGCACCCGGTCCACTTCGGGACTGTCCAGTCCTTCGATGCGCTTGTCTTCCGGAATCCGGTTGCCCTGGCCCTGGGTGTAGAGATGGATGACGTCGTCGTAGAGGTGATAGACCCCCTTGAACGCACGGCCCATGCCGATCGGCCAGGTCATCGGCGCACAGGCAATATTGAGAACAGTCTCGATCTCGTCCATCACTTCGATGGGATCCCGGGTCTCGCGATCCATCTTGTTGATGAAGGTCAGGATTGGCGTGGTGCGCAGCCGACAGACCTCCATCAGCTTGATGGTACGGTCCTCGACACCCTTGGCCGCGTCGATGACCATCAGCGCCGAGTCCACGGCGGTCAGGGTGCGATAGGTATCCTCGGAGAAATCCTCGTGCCCCGGGGTGTCGAGCAGGTTGACGATGCGCCCGTTGAAGGGGAACTGCATCACCGAGGTGGTGACGGAGATGCCGCGCTCCTGCTCCATTTTCATCCAGTCGGAGGTGGCGTGGCGCTCCGCCCGCTTGCTCTTGACCGAGCCGGCCAACTGAATGGCGTTGCCGAACAGCAACATTTTCTCGGTGATCGTCGTCTTCCCCGCGTCGGGGTGACTGATGATGGCGAAGGTGCGGCGTAGGGCCGCTTCCTGGGCGAGCTGAGCATCTGACATGAAAGGCTTCACTGACTGGGGCGGCACTCACGCGGCGTGGCCGGGAGGTCGCGGGGAATCGAAGATGGCGGCGATTGTACGCGCTGATCCCGCAGAGTTGTAGCCGCCCGACCTGCCGGATACCGCCGGCCGGACCTGCGACAAATGGACACTGCCCTCGCCATCCCGACAGCGACGTCCGGGCTCACGCCGCTTCCCGGCATTGCGTTAACATGGCGACGACGCTGGCGGCGCTGCCGAACCGGCCCCATCGTCGCTGCTGGCGACCTCGACGCCGTCACCCGACTCGATCCCGGAGAGACCATGCTGCAACCGCTTCCGCTCTCGACGCCGAACCGCAACCTGGTTCGCCTGACGATCGTCCGCGGTATCACCTGGACCGGTTTCCTCGCCGCGATCATCTTCGGCATCGAGGTGCTGGGATTCCAGTTGCACGTTCTTCCGGTCATCAGCGTCATCGTTGCCATGGGCCTGTTCAACGTGGCGACCTGGTGGCGACTGGGCCGGCCCCGCGCGGTCACCGATACCGAATACCTGCTGCACTGGCTGGTCGACATCGCCGGATTGAGCCTGCTGTTCTACTACACCGGCGGCTCGAGCAACCCCTTCATCACCTACCTGCTGGTACCGCTGGGGATCGCCGCCGCCACCCTACCGTGGTTCCACGCCTGGGTCATCGCGATAGCGGCCACCGCCAGTTACACCACCATGATGCTGTTCTACGAGCCGGTCCCGCAGTTGACCAACAGCACGGTCGTCTTTGGCGTCCAGCTGCATACCCTGGGCATGTGGCTGAACTTCATTCTTTCCGGCAGCCTGTTGACCTTCTTCATCTTCAAGATGGCGCACACCCTGCGGCGACGTGACCTGACCCTGTCGCGCACTCGCGAGGCGGCGCTGCGCAACGAGCAGATCCTGGCCGTGGCAACCCAGGCTGCCGGCACGGCGCATGAGCTCGGCACGCCGCTATCGACGATGGCGGTGCTGCTCAAGGAGATGCGCCACGAGGCCAGCGACCAGCCATCGCTGGTGGAGGATATCGACCTGCTGCGTCATCAGGTCGACACCTGCAAGCAGCGCCTGCAGACCCTCGTCGCCAACGCGGACCGGCGGCGCCTGGAGAAGCCGGAGACGCTTCGCGCCACCCCCTGGCTCCAGAACCTGATCCAGCGCTGGCTGGTGCTGCGTCCCGATGTCAACCATCGCCTGGAAGTGCTCGGCAAGCGCGGCCAGCCGACCATCGCCGTCGACGCCACGCTGGAGCAGGCGATGATCAACCTGCTCAACAACGCCGCCGATGCCAGCCCCGATGCCGTCGTCACCAGCCTCGACTGGAACGCCGACGAAGTGGTCATCGACATCCGCGACCACGGCCCGGGCGTACCGATGTCGATCGCGGATCAGTTGGGCGACACTTTCATCTCGACCAAGAGCAAAGGCATGGGAATCGGGCTGTTCCTCACCCACGCCACCGTCAACCGGTTCGGTGGCGGCGTGAGCCTCTACAACCACGAGGAAGGCGGCACCCTGACGGAGGTCAAGCTCCCCCGCATCAAGGTCGGCGAGAGCCTGTAGCGCTGCTGTCGATCGTCAATCACTCGCCAAGGAGAACCACCGATGAGCGATCCGGAACGTCTGCTGATCGTCGACGACGACGAGCAACTCTGTTTCGTCATGGAGCGCGCCATGCGGCGCCGGGGCTACGACGTGGTCGTCGCCCATACTCATGACCAGGCCCTGGCGGCCGCGAGGGAAGCACCGCCCGCCCTGGCGACGCTCGACCTGAAGCTGGAGTCGGACTCCGGCCTCAAGCTGCTACCGGCTCTGCTGGAAGTGGCGCCCGCGTGTCGCGTCGTGGTGCTGACGGGCTACTCGAGCATCGCCACCGCCGTGGAAGCGATGAAACTCGGTGCCGTCAATTACCTGTGCAAGCCAGCCGACGCCGATGAGATCCTGCAGTCGCTCGAGCGCGAGAGCGGCGATGTCGACGTGGAAATCGCCGACAATCCCCCTTCGGTGAACCGGGTCACCTGGGAGCACATCCAGAAAGTGCTGCATGAACACGACGGCAATATCTCGGCAACGGCCCGGGCCCTGGGCATGCATCGGCGGACCCTGCAGCGTAAACTCCAGAAGCGCCCGGTGCGGCACTAGATCACCGCCCGGCGCCACCTCGGCATCGCGCTGCGTCGATCGGGCTCGCCGTATGGGGCCGGTCGACGCCGTCATGCAGACAAGTTCCCCGTTCGTCCCGACGATTCCGCCGATCGCCGGGACCACGCCATTTCCCCGACAGGAGTTCAACGTGGACCACCCCCAACGCCTCGACTCGGTGATCCGTATCGCCCGACAGGCCGGCGACATGATCGTCCAGGCTCGCCGGAAGCAAAATTTCTCCCGCCAGTACAAGGGTGGTGACGAGCTGGTGACCGAAATCGATGTCGCTGTCGACCATATGATCGCCAGCGAGCTGGAGACCCTGTTTCCAGGCGAGGCAAGGCTGACCGAGGAACTGACCCCGGACCGCAGCCAACTCGAACAGGACGGCCCGCTGTGGGTCGTGGACCCCATCGACGGTACGGTCAATTTCGCCTACGGCCACGCCCATGTCGCCGTGTCGATCGCCCTGGCGTTCGACGGCGAGGTCCAACTCGGCGTGGTTCACGCCCCGTTTCTCGGCGAGACTTTCACCGCCGTGCGTGACCAGGGTGCCCATCTCAATGGTGAGCCGATGGCGTGCAGCCAGTCGGAAACCCTCGAGAGAAGCCTGGTCGGGACGGGCTTTCCCTACGCGCGCGACAAACGCGGCCCGCTGGTCAAGCGCTTGAACCATGTCCTGCACGCCTGCCGCGACGTGCGCCGCAACGGCTCCGCGGCGCTGGACCTCTGTCATGTGGGCTGCGGCCAGCTCGATGCCTACTATGAAAGCGTCTCGCCCTGGGATTTCGCCGCCGGGCTGCTGATCGCTCGTGAAGCCGGCGCGAAGACGAGTCATCTCTACGAATGCCCCCGCAATCTACCGGCGGAACTCTACGGCGAAAACCTGCTGGTCACAGCGCCCGGCATCCATCGAGCGCTGGGGGATCTGCTGCGGGATGCCGACGCCGGGCGGCGTCTCGAACCATAGTGGCTTGCAATGATGGACGTAGAGAGACTCTATTGGGCCGTGCGGGTTTAATACGAAAGAATAACCCCCATCTTTTCTCAGGCTTTACACCCATCCAATTGCCTTTCCCAGCAACAGGAGACACACGATGCTGACTGTCATTTTCGGCCGTCCCGGCTGCCCTTTCTGTGTTCGCGCCAAGGAGCTGTCGGAAAAACTGAAGGAGGCGCGAGACGATTTCGATTTCCGTTACATCGATATCCATGCGGAAGGCATCACCAAAGCCGACATGGAGAAGACCATCGGCAAGCCGGTAGAGACCGTGCCGCAGATCTTCGTCGACCAGACCCATATCGGTGGCTTCACCGAGTTCGACCAGTACGTGCGGGACAAGGCACTGATGCCCGAAAACGCCTGACGGGAAACGGCGCCCGACGCCACGACAGACACTTCAGAAGCCGGCATTCGCCGGCTGCTGCCGTTTCGACCAGCGGCAGGCATGCGCCTGCGGCGGCCAGGCAAGCTCATGCCGACTGCAGCCCGGACTCTTCCTGTACCTCTTCCAGCTCCCCCTCCAGATTCAATTCGTACTGGTAGGGGCCATGCCGCGGGTCCAGCTCGTTGATGTAGTGGGTCGATTCCACCATCGGCACCAGCGGCGTGTACGGCTCCTGCTCCTCCGGTGCCTTGACCGGCTCGCGGCGCCACAACCGATAGGCGATGAACAGCGCCAGACCCAGCGCGGCCGCGCCGAGGAACAGCCAGAGGCCATCCGGCCCCACGCTGTGCATCAGTAGCGAGGCACTGAAGGGCCCGACGATGGAGCCCACGCCGTAACACATCAGGACCTTCGCATTGGCCTGGATGGTCTCTTCCGGTTCGAGCCAGTCATGGGTATGGGCCAGGCTCAGCGAATAAAGGGTGTGCAGCATCGCGGTATGGAAGCTCGCGACGAAAACCAGCAGCCAGTAACTCGATCTCGCGGCGAACACGATCAGCACGCCGGATATCGTCATCACCAGCGCCATGCACAGGATGACCTTGCGGCGGTCGAAGCGATCAGAAACCCTTCCCAGCGTCCACTGCGCGATAAGCGCCACCAGCGTGGTGATCGACATGAATTTCGCGGTCTGAGCGGTCGTGAGGCCGATCTCCTGGCCATAGTAAGGGGTCATTGCGAAGAAGGCCTGGACCATGAGCCCCGCCACGAACGCCCCTACCAGCCCGACCGGCGCCCGAGTCATCAAGGTTCGCAGCGAAATCTTGGCGGACACGTCGTGACTGCTGCGCAACGGCCCCTGGATACGGTGGATCGAAAGCGGCACCAGCGATAGTGCGAACAGGACGCCGGCTACCGAGAACAGCACGAAGGTGGCCGGATCCGCCATGTTGAGCATCCACTGGCCGCCCGCCAGGGAGAGCGTCGAGATCACCAGATACCAACCCAGTACCCGACCACGATTCTCGTTGGTGGACTCTCCCGAGACCCAGGACTCCATCACCATCAACAGCCCCGCGGTCGCCGCGCCGCCAAACAGTCGCCAGACCAGCCATGCCCAGGGATTGACCCAGAGCCCATGGAGTATCGCCGTCGCTGCCAGCAACGCCCCACAGGCCGCGAACACGCGGATGTGACCGACGCTACGTATGCGCTTCTCCAGCCAGTAGCTGCCCGCGACGAAGCCCAGCGAAAAGCAGGACATGAGCAGACCCGCCATCTGGGAAGGAAACGCTTCCAGCGACATGCGCACGCCGAGCAGCGTCATGATCAGTCCGTGTCCCAGCAGGAAGCTGATTTCACACAGGAACAGGATCGGCAGGGTCGCGGGTAGTGAACGCAACGAGGTTCTCCGTCAGGCGTCGATGGGGGAAACCCGGCGCAGCACATCGAATCGCGTCGAAGAGCGCCGAATGTCGAGATCAGAAGGCCATGGCGGCGGCAGTCTATCAACTCGAAGCGGCTCTTGCCGAGACCACTCGTCAAGCCCGCATTCCGGGGACCGACACGAATTATTCACATCTTCTGTGGATAACACTGTGCATTTCCGGTGGCCGATGGCGATGGCCGCCGACCCTACCGACACCGGTCTTAGATTGGTTAGTTTTTCGGCAATGATGGATCTCAACCTTTCCGGGATTCCGCCCCAGAATTCGCGTCGACCACCACGCGGCGTCGGGATCCCGGCCGAAGCGCTGTGCAGCCTGGCGACATTCCAGTAACATCGAGCCAAGTCATTGATGGAGAATGGCATGTCGACCCTGAAAGGGTGCGTCAGCGTCCTGCTGCTGGTTCTCAATACGCTCTTCTGGGGTATGCCTCTGGTGGCGCTGACGATACTGAAACTGGTCACCCCCACCCGGCGCTGGCGCCTTGGGGTGCTCGGCGGTCTCCACTGGATCGCCCTCGCCTGGGTGAAAACCAACAATGTCTGGATTCGCCGCTGGATTCGTCCCACGATCCACGCCGACCTCCCCGACTCGCTCTCTCCACGCCGATGGTGGCTGGTCATGGCCAATCACCAGAGCTGGACCGATATCATCGCCCTGCTCTACGTGCTGACGGGTCGCCTCTCGATGCCAAAATTCTTTCTCAAGCGAGAGCTCATTCTGGTGCCGATCGTCGGACTGGCCTGGTGGGCCCTGGAGTTCCCGTTCATGCGTCGCTACACCCGCGAGAAGCTGGCTCGGAATCCCAAGCTCGCCGAGCGGGACCGTCAGGCGACCCGCCGCATGTGCGATCATGCCCGCGAGATGCCGATGACGATCTACAACTTCGTCGAAGGGACTCGCTGCACGCCCGAGAAGCAGCGCCTTCAGGAGAGCCCCTACCGCCATCTTCTGCGGCCCAAGGCCGGCGGCGTCGCCCAGGTGATCGGGCTGCTGGGGCCGCGCCTGGACGGTATCATCGACGTCACCCTGCACTACCGTCGGGGCACACCCAACTTCTGGGACTTCCTGTGCGGGCGCGAGGCCGACGTCGCGATCGTCGCGAGATGTCTCGACAGGCCGCAGTGGATGCTGGACGGGGGCTACGACGATGCCCAATACAAGGAACGTTTCTACACATGGTTGAATGCACTGTGGCAGGAAAAAGACGCGGCGCTCTCCTCCTACTCCTGGGATTGATGCTCCTGCTCGCGGGCTGCGCGAGCGGGGGTGGCGGCCAGGCCCGCATCGCCGACGGCGGTGGCTGGGTGACGGTGCAGCGTGGCGACACGCTGGGCAAGATCGCGGACCAGGCGGGCATACCGCTGCTCCGGCTCCAGCGCTTCAACCCCGGCGTGGATTCGCGCCGCCTTGCGGTCGGCCAGCGCCTGCTGCTGCCTTCGCAACAGGAGCGCGCGCCCGGTGGCGGCCCTTACCGTTACCAGGTGAGACGAGGCGACTCCCTCTACTCGATCGCGCGATACTTCGGCGCCAATCCGCAGCGTGTCCAGGCCGCAAACGCGGGCATCGATCCCTCGCAGCTGGCCGTCGGCCAGTTGATCCAGGTACCGCTGGCGGGCGGCTCGGCGGGCCGCCGCCCATCATCGCCAACACCGGCGGCATCCCGATCGCTGCCCGATCCCGGCCCGCTCCCTTCGTCGGCAAGGGGCTGGCGCTGGCCCTTGGAGAACTACACCATCGAGCGCCGGTTCGGACGAGATGCCCACGGTACACTACAGCCCATGATGCTGACGACATCCTCGCCGGCCACGGCCAGGGCAACCACCTCGGGCAAGGTCAGATTCGCCAGTGGCATGCGTCAATTGGGCCAGGTCGTCATCCTCCACCACGCCGACAACATGCAGAGTGTCTATGCGTTCTGCGACAAGTTGATGGTGTCGGAGGGGCAGTCGGTATCCGCCGGCACCCCGCTGTGCGAGATCGGAAAGGAGAGCGACAGCAGCCGCTATCACCTGCTTTTCGATCTCCGCCATGGCGGCAAGCCCGTGGACCCCGCACGCGTGCTACGCTAATCAACGGTGTCATGAATTCGTCATTACCGTGACGCATTGACGTCATCGGCAGCCCCCAGTATCGGAAACCGGTTCGAACACGGTTGGCGATCGGGCTGGACTGCTGGAGAGCCTCGCTGGCGTGGAAGGAGTGGTAAAGATGCGTGTAGCCCTGGTCAGTGAAACCTGGGCGCCGGAGGTCAACGGCGTGGCTCATACCCTGAGCCAGCTCGCCAGCCATCTGGCATCCAAGGGGGTCCTGCTTCAGCTGGTTCGTCCCAGCCCGGTGAATGGCGAGCGTGACGCCCTGGCTGAACGAGACATTCACGTCAGGGGAATCGCCCTTCCCATCTATGCCGACGTGCACATCGGCTTGCCCTGTCGCCGCCGGCTGATCCGGCTCTGGCGACAGGAGCGTCCGGACGCCATCTACATCGCGACCGAAGGTCCACTCGGCTGGTCGGCGCTGAATGCCGCTCGACACCTGCGGATTCCGGTGGTCAGCGGCTTTCATACCAACTTCGACCAGTATGCCAGCAACTATCATCTCGGCTGGAGCATCCCCATCGCTCGCCGGGGTCTACGGTATTTCCACAATCGCTGCGAAGCGACCCTGGTCCCCACCGCGGCACAACAGCAAATGCTCGAGAGCAGCGGATATCGGCGGGTCTCGGTACTCGCCCGGGGCGTCGATGCCCAACGCTATCGCCCCTCGCGCCGGGACGTCGAGCTCAGGCGCGAATGGGGAGCCGGTCCGCACCAGCCGGTGGCGCTCTACGTCGGACGGCTCGCCAGCGAGAAGAATATCGACCTGCTGGCCGACACGATGGCGGCGATGCAGCGTGTCAATCCGGCGCTGGTACAGGTCCTGGTCGGAGACGGGCCGGCACGCAAGACGATCGCCAGACGCCTGCCGGAAGCCGTATTCACGGGCTTCAAGACAGGCGAAACGCTGGCACGGCACTATGCCAGTGCGGACATGTTCATCTTTCCCTCGCTGTCGGAGACATTCGGCAACGTCGTGCCGGAGGCCATGGCCTCCGGGCTGGCCGTGGTGGCCTTCGATCATGCGGCAGCGGGAGAGTTGATCACCGACAACATCGATGGTCGCCTGGTACCGCCCGAAGATGCCCAAGGCTTCATCCAGGCTGCCAGCGAGCTATGCCGACAGCCTGCGATCTACGCACGATTGGGCCGTCAGGCTCACCAGCGCGTCTCGAGCCTGAGCTGGAGCCACATTGGTGATCGCTTTCTTGCGCAGTTGATTCAAGTTCAGGGGACCCAACATGCCGCCACGCACTCAACGTCTCACGTTTGAGCGACTGGATCGCTTCGAGAGCCGGCTCAGCCACCGTCTGGCGGAGCTGTCCCGCCATGCCCCGACACTCTGGCTCTTCCGCTGCGTCAGCCGATTGGGAGACTGGCCTGCCTGGGTGTTCCTGGCCCTGTTGCAGCCGCTGCTTCACGGCCGCCAGGGCTGGTGGCTCGCGGTTCAGTGGGGCCTGACGGCCAGCGTCGCCGCCCTGCTCTACCGGCTGCTGAAGACTCGCCTGTGTCGTGAGCGACCCTATATCACCTTCACCACGATCCGCTGCACCATGCCGCCCGTGGATCGCTACAGCTTTCCCAGCGGCCATACCTTGCACGCGGTCATGTTCACCAGCCTGACCGCTGCCAGCAGCCCGCAGCTGCTGCCCGTGGTCCTACCGCTTGCCGGCCTGATCGCTGTTTCCCGCGTGATACTGGGACTCCATTACGTCAGTGACGTGATTGTGGGAGCGCTGATCGGGGCGGGCCTCGCCTGGTGCAGCGGCCTGCTGGCGTTGATGATCTGGAACTGAAGCCTCTGTATGTCCCACCCTGACCGCTGGCAATGCGTTGCCGCCTCTCCGCCGTTGATGCTGCTCCCCGATTTCATCGCCGCCGCCGAGGCCTCCGCCATTCAGCGCCGGCTCGAGCGGGATATCGCATGGTCGTCGCCGACCCTGTCGCTCTACGGCAAACGACATGTGATTCCTCGCTCCCAGTGCTGGATGGGCGATGACGGCGCTAGCTATCGCTACTCCGGTCGCGACCTGCAGCCCTGGCCCTGGCACCCGCTGGTGGAGGATCTGCGAAACCGGGTGATCCATGCGCTCGAGGTGGCAGATCTACCCTGCCAGGACTTCAACAGTGTACTGCTGAACCGCTACGAGAACGGCGACCAGAGAATGGGATGGCACAGCGACGACGAGCCCGAGCTGGGAGCAGATCCCATCGTCGCATCGGTCTCGCTCGGCAGCGAACGCCCGCTTCGCTTTCGGGAAAAGCGCGCCGACGCCCGTCGCGCCTTCAACGTCTGGCTACCCCACGGCAGCCTGCTGCTGATGGGCCCCGGCGCGCAATCCCGCTGGCAACACGCGCTGGCGCCACGCGCGATCGACGGCGCCCGGATCAACCTGACCTTCCGCCGAATCCGGTAGCCAGCCTCGCTCCTGCCAAAGCTGGCAAAAAAAGCCTCCCGATTGAGGAGGCTTTCAAGATAACGGTATAAATCTGGAGATGTCGGGGATCAGCCGCGATGGTAGTTGGCGGGTACGAAAGGCATCGGCGTGATCACCATCGGCAATCGCTTGCCGCGAACGTCGGCATAGAGCGTGGCGCCTTTCTCGGCGGCCTCGACCACGACGTAGGCCATGGCGACAGGCGCACCTACACTCGGTCCAAAACTACCCGACGTGACCTGCCCGACCATCTGATCATCCGCGTCGAACAGCTTGGCCCCCTCTCGGACCGGCGCTCGGCCTTCGCCAAGCAGACCGACACGGCGGCGGCGATGATCCTTGGCCTGTAGCTGATGCAGAACCCTGTCCGCGCCCGGGAAGCCGGCCTCCCGCTCTCCGCCAACGCGACGAGGCTTGCCCACCGCCCAGGAGAGGCTGGCTTCGACAGGCGTGGTGGTCGTGTCGATATCGTGCCCGTAGAGGCAGAGTCCAGCCTCGAGGCGCAAGGAGTCTCGCGCTCCCAGACCGATGGGCTCGACCTCCGGCTGATCGACGAACCAGCGTGCCAGTGCTTCGGTCGCCTCGGACGGTACCGAGATCTCGAAACCGTCTTCGCCGGTGTACCCGCTTCTGCTTATCCAGATCTCGTTGCCCATGACCTCGAACCGGTCATGCTCCATGAAGACCAGATCGCAAGCCGCAGGACAGAGCCGCTGCATGACGGTCGCGGCATCGGGGCCCTGCAGCGCCAGCAGCCCGCGGTCGAGGACCTCGACATCGTGATTCGCCCCGAGCCCGGTGCGCAGCAGCGCGAGGTCTTGGTCCTTGCATGCGGCGTTCACCACCACGTACAGCGAGTCGCCCTGGTTGACGATCATCAGGTCGTCCAGGATGCCACCTTCGCTGTTGGTGAACAGCGCGTAGCGCTGCCCTCCTTCCGCCAGTCCGACGACATCGGCGGTGACCAGAGTCTCCATCGCCTTCGCTGGCGCGGGTCCGGTCACCATCAGCTGCCCCATGTGGGAAACGTCGAACAACCCACAGGCCCGGCGCGTATGCTCATGCTCCTTCTTGACGCCCAGCGGATACTGCACGGGCATGCTGTATCCGGCGAATGGCACCATCTTGCCACCGAGCTCTTGATGCAGCGCGAACAGCGGGGTCTGTTTCATGTCGGACATGGATGTCTCCAGATCAGGGCAGATAGAAAAACGTTACGCTTTAGGGCCGCGACCTTCCAGCTCCTCTCCCGGCAGAACCGTCTTGCCGGCGAAGTGATCCCGGGTCAGCTTGAACACCACCGGCGACAGCAGCGCCAACGCGATCAGGTTGGGAATGGCCATCATCGCGTTGAAGGTGTCCGCCACCAACCAGATGAAGTCCAGCTTCGCCATGGCCCCGACCGGCACTGCCAGCACGAACAGTATGCGATACAGCAGAATCGCGCGGTCGCCGAACAGATACTGGAAGCACTTCTCGCCGTAGAACGACCAGCCGAGAATGGTGGTGAAGGCGAATATCGACAGCGCTATCGCCACGATGTGCTGCCCGAAGCCGGGCAAGGCGCTGTCGAAGGAGAGCGAGGTCAACCCCGCACCGCTTTCGCCATCGAGCCAGTGGGTCGAGGTCAGAATCACCAGCGCGGTCATGGTGCAGACTACCAGCGTATCGATGAATGTCCCCAGCATGGCGATCAGTCCCTGACGGACCGGATTGCGGGTCTGCGCTGCGGCATGTGCGATGGGCGCGCTACCCAGGCCGGCTTCGTTGGAGAAGATCCCGCGGGCGACACCAAAACGGATCGCCGCCGCCACTGCCGCGCCGGCGAAGCCACCACTGGCCGCAATCGGCTGGAAGGCGTGGGAGAAGATCGTGCCCAGAGCGCCACCGATCTGGTCGGCGTTCAGCACCAGCACGACCACGCCGGCCGCGAAATAGGCAACGGCCATCAACGGCACCAGCTTGCCGGCGACGCGGGAGATGCGCTTGATCCCGCCCAGGATCACCGCGCCGGCCAGCACCATGATGATCAGACCGGTCAGCCAGGCCGGCACCCCGAATGAGGTCGTCAACGCATCCGCGACGGAGTTGGATTGAACGGTATTGCCGATGCCGAAGGCCGCCACCGCACCGAAGAACGCGAACAGCCCGCCCAGCCATGCCCACCGCTTGCCGAGCCCGTTGCGGATGTAATACATCGGGCCGCCGACATGATTGCCGGTCGAATCGGTCTCGCGGTAACGGACAGCCAGCACGGCTTCGGCGAACTTGGTCGCCATCCCCACCAGCGCCGTCAGCCACATCCAGAACACCGCGCCCGGCCCACCGAGCGCAATGGCGGTGGCGACGCCGGCGATGTTGCCGGTCCCGATGGTCGCGGAGAGCGCTGTCATCAGCGCGTTGAAGGGTGAAATCTCGCCCTCGTCGCGACTATCGGCTTCACTGCGTCGTCCCTGCCACAGCAGACTGAAACCGAGGCCAAGCTTGCGAATGGGCATCAACTTGAGCCCTAGCTGCAGGTAGATACCGACCCCAAACAGCAAGATCAGCATCAATGGCCCCCAAACGACACCATTGATGGCACTGAAAACCGCATTGAGTTGCTCCACGTCGACCTCCATTCTCACGTTGTTGTTGCTGTCGAACGGGCCAGAACGGCCAACCGCCGCCACGATCGATCATTAATAAGTCAAAGCGTGGCAACAATAGAGGATTCAACTACGCGTTCACAATTATTCCAAAGCATTCATCCAGCAGCCGCCGCCATACCCCATGTGACGGGAAGATACACCTTAGCGAAAAGCGCCTGGTGTTTCCAATAAGAAACTTTTTCCTCATCGCCATTCCGGGTGTCCGGCCCTGGCGTGGCGATGTCCTATGGCAGCGGTAGGCGACGGAGCGGCCGAGGTCGGTGGCGTATATGCCGGGGCTCTGCGGAGATCGTCTCCCGACACTGGACGTTTCGTGGATCTGGGCTCAACCTAGGAGCGCACTCCGCGCAAAGGTGCGCTGGAGACGCTCGAGACTATGCCAATCGATCCCGCATTCGTGCATAATGCTCACCAAAATTCCCCATATCGAAAACTGTTTCGTATAGGAAACTCCCATGAGCGACATCCCCAACAACCTGCTGTACACCGATAGCCACGAATGGGTGCTGGACAACGGCGACGGCACCGTGACCGTCGGTATCACCGATCATGCCCAGGAAGCCCTCGGTGACGTGGTCTTCGTCGAGCTTCCGGATCCCGGGCGGGAGCTGGACGCCGGCGACGAGTTTGGCGTCATCGAGTCGGTGAAGGCCGCCTCCGACCTATACTCCCCCCTGGCGGGAGAGATCGTCGAGGTCAACGAGTCGCTGGAGGACGCGCCGGAAACCGTCAACGATTCACCCTATGGTGACGGCTGGATTCTCAAGCTGCAATTGACCGATCAAGGCGATCTGGAGTCGCTGATGTCGGCGGACGCCTACCGCGAACTGGTCGCCGCCGAGGAAGATCAGGACGACTGATCGCCGCCTCGTCTTTACCCGCTCGGCCGTTCGCTGCCATCGTCGTCGAACGGCCGCCCCTTTTCCCGCCAACCTCGCCGGATAGATCATGCCCACCGAGACTCGCCCTCTGACTGACCTGGCCAATCACGCCGACTTCATTCAGCGTCACAATGGCCCGAATTCTCTCGACGTCACCGAGATGCTCAAAGCGCTCGACATGTCATCGCTGGAGACGCTGATCGATCGCACCATTCCCAAGGGAATCCGACTTGGCCGGGAACTGGATCTGGATGGCCCGCGTGGCGAATCGGAGGCGTTGGACTATCTACGGGGTCTGGCCCGCCAGAACAAGGTCTTCAAGAGCTACATCGGTCAGGGCTACTATCCGACGCACCTGCCTGCCGTCATCCAGCGCAACGTGCTGGAGAATCCCGGTTGGTACACGGCCTATACGCCGTACCAACCCGAGATAGCCCAGGGACGTCTGGAAGGGCTGCTCAACTTCCAGCAGATGGTGATGGATCTGACCGGGATGGCGATCGCCAACGCCTCGCTGCTCGATGAGGCCACGGCGGCGGCGGAAGCCATGGCGCTCTGCCGGCGCGCCAACAAGAAGCAGAAGAGCCAGCGCTTCTTCGTCGCCGACAGCGTACTGCCCCAGACCCTTGACGTGCTCCGCACCCGGGCGGCCTACCTCGGATTCGAGCTGGTCGTGGCACCCGCGAGCCAGCTGGCGCAGGAAGACGTTTTCGGCGCGCTGCTGCAGTACCCCGGTGTCGACGGTGACATCGTCGATATCGAGAGCCTCGTTGCCGAGGCCCGCTCGCGCCAGATCATGACCTGCGTCGCGGCCGACCTGATGAGCCTGGTCAGGCTGAAGGAGCCCGGCGCCATGGGCGTGGACATCGTACTGGGCAACTCCCAGCGTTTCGGCGTGCCGATGGGTTACGGCGGCCCGCATGCCGCCTTCTTCGCCGCCAGCGAAGGGCTCAAGCGCTCCCTGCCCGGCCGGGTGATCGGCGTTTCCAAGGACAGCCGTGGACGCCCGGCGCTGCGCATGGCGATGCAGACTCGCGAGCAGCACATCCGCCGCGAGAAGGCGACCTCCAACATCTGCACCGCGCAGGCGCTGCTGGCGAACATCGCCGGGTTCTACGCGACCTATCATGGTGCCGACGGACTGCGGACCATCGCCGACCGCATTCATCGCCTCACGACCCTGCTCGCACTGGGCCTGGAGCAGCATGGGATTACGCTCAAGCACGACAGCTGGTTCGACACGCTGACGCTGTCCGGTGTCGACAGCCACCGGATTCAGGGCCGCGCATTGACGCGCGAGATCAACCTGCGCTATCCCGCCGATGGCGAAGTCGGGGTCAGCCTCAACGAAACCACCACCGCGGCCGACCTGGCGGAGCTGTTCGACGTGCTGATCGGCGAGGAGCACGGTCTTTCCGTCAGCGAGCTCGATCATCAGGCCGTCGAGGGCAACGCCTGCGGAATCCCCGCCGCCTACCGCCGTCAGAGCGACTTCCTGCAGCATCCCAACTTCCAGCGTTTTCGCAGCGAAACCGAGATGCTGCGCTATCTCAAGCGCCTGGAAAATCGCGATCTCTCGCTGACCCATGCGATGATCCCGCTGGGTTCCTGCACCATGAAGTTGAACGCCACCAGCGAGATGATACCGATCACCTGGCCCGAGTTTGCCAACATCCATCCTTTCGCTCCCGCGGCGCAGACCACCGGTTACCGCCAGATGATCACCGAGCTGAGCGATTTCCTGATCGAGATCACCGGTTACGACAGCATCTCGATGCAGCCGAACTCGGGCGCTCAGGGCGAGTACGCCGGCCTGGTCGCGATTCGGCGGTATCAGGCCGCGGTGGATGAAGGCCATCGCGATATCTGTCTGATCCCCAGCTCCGCCCATGGCACCAACCCGGCCTCCGCGGCCATGGCCCAGATGAAGGTGGTTGTCGTCGAGTGCGACCGCGATGGCAACATCGACATGGCGGACCTCGAAGCCAAGGCCGCGAAGCACAGCGCCAATCTGTCGGCCATCATGCTGACCTACCCATCGACCCACGGCGTGTTCGAAGAGAACATTCGTGACGCTTGTCGGATCGTTCATGACAATGGCGGCCAGGTCTACATCGACGGCGCCAACATGAACGCCCAGGTCGGGCTCTGTCGCCCCGGTGACTACGGCGGCGATGTCTCCCATCTCAATCTGCACAAGACCTTCTGCATTCCGCACGGCGGCGGCGGCCCGGGTATGGGCCCCATCGGCGTCAAGGCACACCTGGCGCCACACCTGCCCAATCACGTGGTGACCCCGCAGGAGGGCATCGAGAAGGATTCCGGCGCGGTTTCGGCGGCCGCCTTCGGCAGCGCCTCGATCCTGCCGATCTCCTGGGCCTACATCAAGATGATGGGCGCCCGCGGACTACGGGAAGCCACCGAGCTGGCCATCCTCAACGCCAATTACATCGCCAGGCGGCTCGAGGCGCATTATCCGGTGCTGTATCAGGGTGCCAACGGCACCGTGGCCCACGAGTGCATTCTCGATGTGCGCCCGCTCAAGGCGGCATCCGGTATCAGCGAGGAGGATATCGCCAAGCGTCTGATGGACTATGGTTTCCATGCCCCGACGATGTCGTTCCCGGTAGCGGGCACGCTGATGGTGGAACCCACCGAATCCGAGTCTCGCTACGAGATCGACCGCTTCTGCGATGCCATGATCGCGATTCGTGAAGAGATCGCCAGGGTCGAATCCGGGGAGTGGCCGAAGGACACCAATCCCCTGGTACTGGCGCCGCACACCATGACGGACGTGACCGAGGAAGCGTGGAATCGCCCCTACTCGCGGGAGACGGCGGCGTTCCCGACCGACGCCGTGCGCGAGGCCAAGTATTGGCCGGCGGTCAATCGGGTCGACAACGTCTTCGGCGATCGCAACCTGATCTGCAGCTGTCCGCCGATCGAGGCCTATCGGGAGGCTCTCTGAAGCGCACAGCAAGGACCCAACGACAACGGCCGCTCACTGAGCGGCCGCTGTCGTTACGCCAGGGACGGATAGGGTTCAGTGAGCCGATTTTTGACACCACGCGGGCAAGCGCGGGCAATTTCAGACGAAGCCCTAATTCGGCTCCATGGCGGGCAGTTCGCTATAACCATATAGCGAGTTGAGTCGCTGCTGGCGAAAGGACTCGAGCAACTGGCGGTAACGCTTGGGCAGTTCGACGTCGGTTCGCGATACCAGATGCAAGGTCTCATAGACCGGTTTCGACAGCGAGACCTCCTTGACCTGGCGCTGCCATGGCGAGGTTTCCAGCACCGGGCGCGACACGACCGTGAATCCCAGCCCCCTGGCCACCGCATCCAGAACCTGCCCCACTTCATTGGTGAAGCCCTGCCGCGGGAAGTGGCTCATGCTGCGAAACTCGCTGCCGAAGTTGCTCTTCAACAGCAGGCTCGCATTGGTGTTGCCGTCGTTGTAGTTGACGAACCCGAGCGCGAGCAGTTCACCGAGACTGGTGCCGGCGAAGTCAGCCGGTACCACCAGGCACAGGGGCTCCTGATGCCAAGCCTCGTAACTCAAGTCGGGATGCTTGCTGATTTCAGTCACGATACCGACGTCGTAACGGCCGGCCACCACATCCTGAGCAATCTCGTGGTTGAACGCGAAGCTGTAGTTGACCGTCAGCCCCGGATGCATCTGCTGATATCCCAGCAGAAAGGGGTAGAACATCAGGCCGACACTACCGGGCGAGGCAATACGACATTCACCGCTATCCGGTGAATCATCATCCAGTGAATGGCGAAAATGCTCGTGTTCGGCGAAGAGCTTCACCGCATAGTCGTAGGCCCGACGTCCCGCGTCGGTCAACGAGAAGCGACGGCCATGTCGATTGAGCAGAGAGCGGCCGAGATACTCCTCGAGCTTGCGCACGTGCTGGCTGACGCCCGGCTGCGTCATGTCCAGCTTGCCCGCGGTCTGGGTGAAGCTACCTGTCTCGACGAGCATCATGTAGGTGCGGAAATACTGGGCGTTGAACATGGAAACGCGGATCACTCACGCTGTACGCAATTAAAGCGCTTCGATTCGATGGCCTGCTGCTGCCGAAAGTCGATAACGCCTCGTTGTCGCCTGTGGACTTTCCAATCATAACAATTTATGCCCGAACTCGCACCGTCACGTCCGAGAAAAGCCCGGCCAGGTCCTGGCCTTTCCCCAGGATCTCCGATCCCGATACCCTACCGAACCCGGGCGGCGCCACGACGGTCTGATCCGCCCTCCCGCGCCACTGCGATAGGGACCGGCGCCTATGTTAGCATTGACGGGCTTTCACTCAGGATTGAAAAACGCTATGTCTGATCCCTTTGCGCAGCGCGCCAAGGCCGTGCAACAAACGCTTCTCGCGATGGAGCAGCGCGCCGATGACAGCGAGCTGTTCGCGCTCGGCTACATGATTCCCCAGATCGGTCTGGTGCAGGAAATGGCCGAATACGATCCCGCCGATGTCGAAGCGGAAGACTTCGACGCCACCTACTGGCAATGGCTGGAGAGCACTTTCGCTCAGGACAACATGAGCGACGCCGATCGCGAACAGATCGCGGGACTCTGGCAAACCGCCGCTGCGCGGGCCGAGCACTGAATCACCGAACCTATTTGCACGAGGATGCCGTCCATGCCTGAGACGCTATCGACCATCGTCTCCCCCGAGGGCAGCCTCGAGGTGCTCTCTCAGTCCGAAGTCAATCGACTCAGGGATACCTCGACCAGTGGCCTTCACGACCTGGTGCGCCGCTGCGCGCTGGCGATATTGAATTGCGACACCCCTACCGACGATGGTCTGGCGGTGATGGAGACCTACAAGGACTTCGACATCGAAGTCCTGCAGCAGGATCGCGGCATCCGACTCAAACTCTCCAATGCCCCTGCCTGCGCTTTCGTCGACGGTCGCATGATTCGCGGCGTGCGCGAGCAGTTGTCCGCCGTACTGCGTGACATCGTCTACGTCTACAACGAGATACAGAACAACCCCAAGTTCGACCTGGAGACCAACGAGGGAGCCACCAACGCGGTTTTCCACATCCTGCGTAACGCCAGCACCCTACGCACGGCGCACGAGCCAAGCATGGTGGTCTGCTGGGGCGGGCATTCGATCACCCGCGAAGAGTACGACTACACCAAGGGTGTCGGGTATCACATGGGGCTGCGCGGGCTGGACATCTGCACCGGCTGCGGTCCCGGCGCCATGAAAGGGCCCATGAAGGGCGCCAATCTCGCTCACGCCAAACAGCGGCGCCATGGCAGTCGGTATCTGGGGATTTCCGAGCCCGGCATCATCGCCGCCGAGTCTCCCAATCCGATCGTCAACGAACTGGTGATCATGCCGGACATCGAGAAACGTCTGGAAGCGTTCGTGCGTATCGGGCATGGCATCGTGGTCTTCCCCGGTGGCGTGGGGACGGCGGAAGAGATTCTGTATCTGCTCGGGATCCTGATGCACCCTGACAACCGCGACATTCCCTTCCCGGTCATTTTCACCGGTCCTGAGAGTGCCCGGGACTATTTCCAGCGTATCGACGAGTTCCTGTGCTATACCCTCGGCGAGTCGGTCCGTCGTCACTATCGCATCGTCGTGGACGACCCGATCACCGTCTCCCGCCTGATGCGCGACGGCATCCAGAAGGTGGCGGAATTCCGACGCGAGCAGAACGACGCCTTCTACTTCAACTGGCGGCTCAATATCGAGCGCGGCTTCCAGCAGCCCTTCGAGCCGACTCACGAAGCCATGGCGGCGCTGGCCCTGCATCACGATCAGCCGAACCACGAACTCGCCGCCAACCTGCGCCGGGCGTTCTCGGGCATCGTCGCCGGCAACGTCAAGGAACCGGGCGTACGCGCCATCGCCGCGCGCGGCCCCTTCCGCCTGCACGCCGAGCCCGAGCTGATGGCCCGCCTGGATGCGCTATTGACATCGTTCGTCGCCCAGGGCCGCATGAAGCTGCCCGGCAGCGAATACGTGCCCTGCTACACCCTGGGCTAACGTCGACTGCCAGCGGCCCGCCCCGGATCACGATCAGGCCTGCCTGATCGTGATCCGGGGTTCTGAATCGAGTGGAAACGGTATCGAACAGGAAAGAGTGGGAAAGAGAAGCCCTTGACGGCCCCCTTTCCGGCTCTCGGGGCAACGACGATCGCCGGATGGCGTGTCGGACACGGTGGCGAGTTTCAGTCCTGCAGGACGGGAAAACAGGCAGGACCCGACCGGATCTAGCGCCGTCGTCGCCAGAGACGCAGCACGACGTGTATCAGCAGTCCCAGGGCCGCCCCCTGAGAGACCACCACCGCCCAATGAACGGCCGCCACATCGATCCAGTGCCAGGCGGAGATCAGCAGACCACCGACCGCGAGACAGGCGACCAGGTGCCCCACGGCGCCGCGACAACGGTGACGCTCGGCGGCGGCCATCAGACACCACAACCCTATCAACGCGACGGTGACCACCGCAGCCAGGATGGCCAGCAGCGATAGCCGGGTCATGTCATGCAGTAGCCAGTAGCGTGGCAGCGAGACCAGCATCACCACCCACAGTCCGAGCAGCGTGCTCCAGCGCGTGGCGGTCAATGCCCGCGACGCCGCCGGTCCCTGCTGAACCGTCATCCTTTCAACCCCTGCGATGCCAGCCACTCCTCCACCCAGGGCAGCGCGGCATCATCCGCCATGAACGTCTCCATGGCATCGATCTCGAGACGTTCTCCCAATCGCTTCCCACCGAGATCGGCGAGCATCTCGTCGAGCGCCCGGCCGGCGCCGCAGAACGTGTCGCCATAAGAGCTGTCGCCCAGAGCGATCAGACCATATCGCAGGGCCACAAGACTCGGCGACCGGGTCTTCAGCTCACGGACGAATGGCACGAAATCGCCAGGAAAGTCACCGCTCCCCGTGGTGGAGACACAGAACAGTGCCAGGTCGGGCATATCATCGGTCAACGCTTCCAGCGATGGCTGCTCGACGATAGTGACGTCATAACCGGACTGTTCGAACAAGGGAGAAACCTGCTCGGCGACATCGAGCGCACCGCCGTAGACGGTACCGACAAAGATCTTCAGCTTGGACATAACACTCAGTCGACAGTTGATTTGCGCGGGAGCTTAGCACACACCGACAGCGGGGCTCACGCGCCGGAAATGAAAACGCGATCGCCTGCCAGCGTGCTGCTGGCAGGCGATCGCGAAATCCATGGGACCAAGAGGCCAGTCCGGCGGCTTACTCTTCCTGCAACTCACCGTCGAAGCTTTCGACTCGGGCCTTGAGCTTCTGACCGGGACGGAAAGTCACGACTCGCCGGGCGGAAATGGGGATCTCTTCGCCGGTCTTGGGATTGCGCCCAGGTCGCTCCCGCTTGTCTCTCAGGTCGAAATTGCCGAACCCGGAGAGCTTGACCTGTTCATTCTCGCGCAGACATCCGCGAATTTCCTCGAAGAACGTCTCTACCATGTACTTGGCCTCTCGCTTGGAGAAGCCAAGTTCGGTGTGAAGATGCTCCGCAAGCTCAGCTTTCGTCAGCGCTCCCATGATCGCTCCCTTCGCGCAGGATGACAGATCAACTCCGCAGCCTGGCACCGAAGCGAGCTTGCGCCGCCTGCACCACGTCTGCGATTAACTGATTGATTTCCTCGTCATTGAGAGTGCGCGAAGGATGCTGCCAGGTCAAGCCCAGGGCAACGCTCTTGACGCCTGCCTCGACACCGGCACCCTGATAGACGTCGAACAGCTGCCAGCGAGTCAACCATTCGCCGGCCTGGGCCCGAATCGCCTCGACCAGCGGTGTGACGCCGACGCTCTCATCCACCAGGAAGGCCAGATCGCGGCGCACTTCCGGATATCGCGACAGCGGCTTGAACTTTGGTATGACGCCGCGCGTCAGGGCTTCCTGCTCGACCTCGAACACATAAACGTCAGGCTTGATATCGAGCTGCGAGCGAATATCCGGATGCAGCGCACCCAACCAACCGACCGCCACTCCGTTACGCTCGAGGCGGGCGGAGCGCCCCGGATGCAAAGCGGGATGCGACGCCGAGACGAATGTCCACTCCTCCATGCATCCACTCATGGCCATCAGGCTCTCGAGGTCGCCTTTCAGATCGAAGAAGTCGACTCCCTCGCGACTGGCGGACCACCCTTCCGCACTGCGCGGCCCACAGATCAAGCCCCCGAACATCGATGTCTGGGTCAGGTCGTCCAGCGCCCCCTGAAACACCAACCCGGTCTCGAACAGCCTGACGCGATGCTGCTGACGATTGAGGTTGTGGGTGAGCGCCTTGATCAATCCCGGGAACAGACTGTGACGCATGACCGACATGTCGCTGGAGATCGGATTCGCCAACGCGGGAGAAACGCCCTCGGGCACGATCAGCGACTGCAGCTCGGGCGATACGAAGCTGTATGTCACGGCTTCCTGATAGCCCCTGGACACCATGTGACGGCGGAGACGCTTCAGCGGCTGGGTCGCCTCGTCGTCGGCCTTCAGCCACAGACGAGCCTGGGGTCGCGTGGCGGGCAGCCGGTTGTAGCCATGGATGCGCGCCAACTCCTCGATCAGGTCCTCCTCGATCGACACGTCGAAGCGCCAGCTCGGCACCTGCACATGCCAGGTCTGCCCCGACACCGAACTGGTCATGCCGAGCGAGCGGAAGATGCGCTGAATCTCCTCGTCTGCCAGACGTACGCCCAGGCAGGAAGCCAGACGATCACGGCGCAGCTCGACGCTACCCCGGTGCGGAAGGGTCGCGGGATTTCTTACTTCGGTGATGGGCCCGGGCGCGCCGCCGACGATCGAGAGCAGCAACTCGGTGGCCCGCTCCATCGCGGTGCGGGTGATATCCGGATCCACTCCTCTCTCGAAACGGTGCGAGGCGTCGGTGTGCAGCCCGAAATCCCGCGCCTTGCCAGCGATGGCCAGGGGCGAAAAGAAGGCAGCCTCCAGAAACAGATGGCGTGTCCGAGGCGTGACACCGGTAGATTCACCACCCATGACCCCCGCGATCGCCAGCGGGCCGCTATGATCGGCGATCACCAGCGTGGAGTCGTCCAGCGCCACCTCCTGCCCATCCAACAAGGTCAGGCGCTCGCCGACAACCGCGCGGCGGACTTCGATGCCGCCCTGCAACGCGTCGAGGTCAAAGGCGTGCATGGGCTGGCCCAGCTCGAGCATGACGTAATTGGTCACATCGACCGCCGGATCGATGCTGCGGATGCCACTGCGACGGAGGCGTTCGCGCATCCACAGCGGGGCCTTCGCGGTCACATCGACGTCGCGAATGACACGCCCGAGATAGCGGGGACACCCTTCGCCATCTTGCACGCTGACCGGGAACTGGGCGTTGTTTCGGGCCACGACGGTAGAGACGGTCGGCTCGCTGACCTTGGTACCGGTGACGCTGCCCACCTCGCGTGCGACTCCACGCAGACTGAGGCAGTCACCGCGGTTGGGGGTCAGGTCGACGTCGATGGTGTGGTCGTCGAGGCCCAGCCAGGTTCGAAAATCCTGCCCGGTGGGCGCATCCGGCGGCAGCACGTAAATCCCCTCCGAACGCCCCTCTTCCAAGCCGAGCTCGGAGGCCGAGCAGATCATGCCACGGGACTCCACACCCCGCAGCTTGGCTTTCTTGATCTTGAAATCCTCGGGCAGCACCGCCCCTACCCGCGCGAACGGGACCCGCTGCCCTATATCCACGTTGGGGGCGCCGCACACCACCTGCACCGGCTCACCCGAGCCGTCATCGACCTGACAGACGTTGAGCTTGTCCGCGTCGGGGTGCGGCGACTTGTCGGTCACCGTTGCCACCACCACACCATGGAAGGTCGCGGCGACAGGCTCGACGGCATCGACCTCGAGCCCCGCCATGGTGATCGCATCGGCCAAGGCCTGCGTCTCCAGCGCCGGTGATACCCACTCGCGCAGCCATGCTTCGGAAAACTTCATCTTGACACTCCTTGACTGGGCGGTGGACTCAGTTGAACTGACTCAGAAAACGCAGGTCGTTATCGAAGAACAACCGGAGGTCGTTCACGCCATAGCGCAGCATCGCCAAGCGCTCGGCTCCCATCCCGAAAGCGAAGCCTGTATAGCGCTCCGGATCGATGCCCGAGTGACGGAATACTGCCGGATGCACCATGCCGCACCCCATCACCTCCAGCCAGCCACTCTGGGAACAGACTCGACAACCCTCGCCCCGGCACATCACGCACTGAATATCGACCTCGGCAGACGGTTCGGTAAAGGGGAAATAGGAGGGTCGAAACCGCACTTCCAGGTCATCACGCTCGAAGAACGCATGCAGGAAGTCGGCAATCGTACCCTTGAGGTCGGCGAAGCTGACACCTTCGTCGACCAGCAACCCCTCCACCTGGTGAAACATCGGCGTGTGCGTCAGATCGGAGTCGCTACGATAGACACGACCGGGACAGACGATGCGGATCGGCGGCTCCTGGGACTGCATGGTGCGAACCTGAACCGGCGAGGTGTGGGTTCGAAGAAGACGTGTCGCGTCGAAATAGAACGTGTCCGCCATGCCGCGGGCGGGATGGTGGGCGGGGATGTTGAGCGCTTCGAAGTTATGGAAATCGTCCTCGATCTCCGGACCGACGGCGACCTCGAAACCGATATGCTGAAACAGCGATTCGATGCGCTCCAGCGTTCTGGTCACGGGGTGCAGCCCGCCGTTGACCTCGCCCCGCCCCGGGAGCGTGACATCGATGCGCTCGGCCTCGAGCTGGGCCGCCAACGCAGCCTCATCGATCACCTGCTTGCGCTGATCGAGGTCCGCCTGCAAGGCCTGCTTGGCTTCGTTGATGCGCTCACCGGCCGCCGGGCGCTCTTCGGCGGAAAGCCGACCCAGCCCCTTCAGCAAAGCCGTGATCTCGCCTTTCTTGCCCAGAAAACGCACGCGCACCTGGTCCAGGGCTTGGGCGTCTTCGGCAGCGGCGATCGCCGCTCTCGCCTCGTTCACCAGGGCAGGGAGATGATCCATCCGTCGAGCTCCGCTTGTCGTTCGGCATGCCGCGCCGCCTGTCATGGGCCACGCAGCAAAACGGTATAAAAAAACAGGGGAAGAGCAGCTGCTCTTCCCCTGGATCGGTCGTACAACTCATTGCCCGTCAAAGGCAAGGCATGACCCGCTTATGCAGCTTTGGCTTTCTCGACGAGCGCCGTAAAGGTCGCTTTTTCGTGAACTGCCAGATCAGCCAGCACCTTGCGGTCGATCTCGATGCCGGCCTTCTTCAGACCCGCCACGAAACGACTGTAGGACATGCCGTTGACGCGAGCCGCCGCATTGATACGCGTAATCCACAGAGCGCGGAATTGACGCTTGCGCTGGCGGCGGTCGCGATACGCATACTGCCCGGCTTTGATAACGGCCTGCTTGGCTACGCGGAAAACGCGCGAGCGCGCACCGTAATAGCCCTTGGCCTGCTTCATGATCTTCTTGTGACGACGACGTGCGACGACACCACGCTTGACGCGAGACATAGTACTCTCCTGACGTTAAAGACTGACGACCAAGTGTTACAGGTTGGGCAGCATGCGGGTGACGAGCTGCTTGTCGGCAGCGTGTACCTGCTTCATGCCACGCAACTGACGCTTACGCTTGGTGGACTTCTTGGTCAGGATGTGACTACGAAAAGACTGCTTGTGCTTGAAGCCGTTACCAGTCTTCTTGAAGCGCTTGGCAGCGCCACTGTTGCTCTTGATTTTCGGCATGGGAAAAACTCCACTCCGTTTTATTGAGAAAACCCGAGGCCGGACGTGACGAGTTCGCACTCGCCACGCCCCGTTCGACTTGCCAGCGGATCACTTCTTCTTGGGCGCAAGGATCATGATCATCTGCCGACCTTCCATCTTGGGGAAGGACTCGACAGCGGCCAGCTCTTCGAGATCGGCGGCAATCCGTTCCATCAGTCGACGACCGATGTCCTGGTGTGCCATTTCACGACCCCGAAAACGCAACGTGACCTTACCCTTGTCGCCACCTTCGAGGAAACGTATCAGGTTTTTCAACTTCACCTGATAGTCACCCTCGTCCGTGCCAGGCCGGAATTTGACTTCCTTGACCTGGATCTGTTTGGTCTTCTTCTTCTGAGCAGACTTCTGCTTCTTCTGCTCGAAGAGGAACTTGCCGTAGTCCATGATTTTACAGACGATGGGATCGGCATTGGAAATCTGAACGAGATCCATTCCGGCTTCCTCGGCGCGTTCCAGCGCCTCTTGCATGGGAACGACTCCCACCTGTTCGCCCTCGGCATCGATAAGGCGAACTTCGTCTGCACGAATACGGTCGTTGATGGGCGCGCGCTTTTCCTGAGGGCGCCCGCGCTGATTATTACGCTTGATCGTTAGATCTCCGTTTGGCGATTAACGTTGCTGCTCAGTGCCTGTCCGGCTGGCCATCTCGCTGGAGCTGCGCCAGCAGCGCCTCCACCGATAGCGACCCAAGATCCTCACCGGACCGAGTACGCACTGCAACGGCACCCGATTCGACTTCCTTATCGCCGACAACCAGCAGATAAGGAATCTTCTGCAGCGTATGCTCGCGGATTTTAAAGCCGATCTTCTCATTCCTCAAGTCCGACTCGACCCGGAAACCCGCTTCACGCAAGCGTTTTGCGAGTTTTTCGGCATAATCACGCTGAGCATCCGTGATATTGAGCACCACAGCCTGGACCGGAGAGAGCCACAAGGGCAAGGCCCCGGCATAATGTTCGATCAAGATACCGACAAAACGCTCCATCGAGCCCACGATGGCACGATGCAGCATGACCGGCACCTGACGCGAGCCATCTTCGGCGACGTACTGTGCTCCCAGGCGACTCGGCATCATGAAGTCGACCTGCATGGTTCCGACCTGCCACTCACGCCCCAGGCAGTCCTTCATGTGGTATTCGATCTTCGGGCCATAGAAAGCGCCCTCGCCAGGCAGCTCCTGCCACTCGACGTCGCAGTTGCTAAGCGCTGCGCGAAGTGCATCCTCCGCACGATCCCACGTCTCGTCACTGCCGAGGCGCTTGTCGGGACGCAGCGCGATCTTGACGGCGATATCCTCGAAGCCGAAGTCACCATAGACCTCGAGCGCCTGGCGATGAAAGGCAGTCACCTCGGGCTCGATCTGCCCCTCGGTACAGAAGACATGCCCATCGTCCTGAGTGAATGCTCGGACCCGCATGATACCGTGTAAGGCGCCCGAAGGCTCGTTGCGATGGCAGCCACCGAACTCGCCATAGCGAATCGGCAACTCACGATAGCTGCGCAAGCCCGAATTGAACACCTGGACATGCCCAGGGCAGTTCATCGGCTTGAGCGCATACTCACGCTTTTCCGACTCGGTGAAGAACATGTTGTCGGCATAGTTGTCCCAGTGCCCGGACTTCTTCCACAGCGACACGTCCATCACCTGGGGACACTTGATCTCCTGATACCCGCTACGCTTGTAGACGCCTCGCATGTACTGCTCGACGACTTGCCAAAGCGTCCAACCGCGAGGGTGCCAGAACACCATGCCTGGCGCTTCTTCCTGCATGTGAAAGAAGTCGAAACGCCGTGCCAGCTTGCGGTGATCGCGCTTCTCGGCCTCCTCCAGCCGAGTCAGGTACGCCTTCAGCGCTTTCTTGTCGCCCCAGGCCGTGCCGTAGATCCTCGTCAACATGCGCTTCGATGCATCGCCACGCCAATAGGCACCGGCCAGCTTGGTCAGCTTGAACGCCTTGAGGTGGCGAGTGTTCGGCACGTGGGGGCCGCGACACATGTCGATGTATTCCTGGTGATGATAGAGACGAATGGTCTCGTTCTCAGGAATACCCTCGACGATCTCCTGCTTGTAAGGCTCGTCCCGGGACACGAAGACCGACAGGGCTTCAGAGCGATCGACATACTCTCGAACGACATCGTACTCCTGCTCGATGAGCGATTTCATCCGCGCCTCGATGGCCTCCAGGTCCTCGGAAGAGAGCGAGGTTGCAAAATCGATGTCGTAGTAGAAACCGTCATCGATCACCGGGCCGATGGCCATTTTGGCGTCCGGATACAACTGCTTCACCGCATGCCCCAGCAGGTGGGCGCACGAGTGACGAATGATCGCGACCCCCTCTTCGTCGCGGGCGGTCAGAATCGCCACCTCGGCGTCACGGTCGATGACGTCGGCGGCATCGACTTCAACGCCGTCTATCTTTCCCGCGATGCATGCCTTGGCCAGCCCAGGGCCGATGGATTCGGCCAGCTGCATCACGGTAATGGGTTCTTCAAACGTTCTTTGACTGCCGTCGGGCAGTGTCACAATAGGCATCAAAACATCCTTACATTCAGTGGTGGTCCACACCAAAGACCACATGAACTCGATCGATCAACAGAGCACCCCCTCCATGCGACAGGACCTGCATACGGGCAGGCCGACCGATACGCGGGGGAGGTGGATTGGCATCGCCCTTCGGCAATTACGAGGAGCAGTAGACTAGCAGCGGGAAAGCCGCTTGACCATCCGTGAACGGCCAGGCGCCCCAGGTCCAACCATTTTGTTGCTACAAACATTGAGGGCGCCCGAAGGCGCCCTCAAAATCACGTCAGAAGCGTGTCGGGAAGAGGCTTATTCCCACTCGCCCAGTTCGACGCGACGGTTCTGAGCACGACCTTCAGCGGTATCGTTGCTGGCGATCGGCTGCTCTTCACCGTAACCGATAGTGGTGATGTTACTGGCAGAGAAGCCCTTGTTGACCAAGTAGGCCTTGACGGAGTCGGCACGACGCTGTGACAGCTCCTTGTTGTAGGCCGCAGGACCGACGGAGTCGGTGAAGCCTTCAAGGCGGATGCGCAGCTGGTCGTTGGCCATCAGCTTCTCGGAGATGCCATCCAGGATGGCTTCAGCGCTGGGGGTCAACTTGGCTGAATCGAATTCGAAGTTGACGTCACGCAGCACGAGGTCTTCCTCGCAACCCAGCGAGTTGACTTCTGCGCCAGCCGGGGTGTTCGGGCACTGGTCCTGGTAGTCCGGCACGCCGTCACCGTCGGAATCCAGCGGGCAGCCCTGAGCGTTGACTTCAACGCCGGCCGGAGTTCCCGGGCACTGGTCCATGTAGTCCGGCACGCCGTCACCGTCGGTGTCGAGCGGACAACCCACGGCGTCGACCGCTACGCCAGCCGGCGTGTTCGGGCACTGGTCGCGATCGTCGGGCACGCCGTCGCCATCGCTATCCATGACGTTCGAGGAATAGTCGGCGCAAAGCAGCGCACCGGCGGTTGCACCGGCAACGCCACCGACTGCAGCACCGGTATCTTCGTCGGAATCGCTGCTGGTCGCGTAACCGATGCCACCACCGATCAGGCCGCCGGCGATGCCGCAGACGAACGGGGACTGATACCAAGCCTGGTCTGACGAGCTACCGGTGGATTCCATACCGGAACTGGCACAACCAGAGAGACCGACTACCAGAGCGGAACCCAGTAGCAGGCCAGTCGTTGATTTTTTCATGTAAGACTCCTTCTTAACACAGCGCTAGTCGTAACGGGCGTTACCCAGCGGCTTCGAGTATAGAAGCCGAATTCGTCAAGAGAAAGGTGTTCCTTCCCCAACGACAAAGAAATCTCTCGGCGACCGTCATTCGCGTCGACTTGAGCAGTGGTCAATGTTCCCATTGTCCCTTTTCTTTGCAGCTCCGTAACAGCATTATCGATTCCAGCCCGAGATGCAAACCCGTGTCGGGAAACACTGTTCTTTTTTAGCATCATTTCCAAGATTGGCAAAGTGGATTAGCGAAAACTTCGCTTTTTAATCCCTATCCTTTCGCATCAAGGACGCAGCGTGCGCCTATTCCACTTTCGCGTCGTGACCGAATAACAAGTCTCGCTGACCGAAGCCCCGCATCTCAGTTCGCGGCGCGGGAAGCGTCGCGCCCCGACCACTCGAGGCAGAAAGCCTGCAGCGCCGCCGCCGCATGGTGAAGACTGTGCTCATGCCTGGCCGCAATGGCTTCGCGCTCCTTGTCCTCTCGATGGCGGTCTTTCGGCGACAGTTCGCGCCGGGCCTGATGGGTGTGCAGATGCTCCGCTTCGGCCTGCACTTCGCGGAACACTCTCCAGCCATCCCGCTCGGTCAGGCGGTGATCGATGATATCGAGCAGCACTTTACAGCGTAACGCGCCCTCGACCATGTCCACCTGGCGTTCGAGCATGGCCTGCGACAGCGCCTGCAGGCTCTCGATGCAATTCCGATTGGCGCGCGCGACTTCCTCCTCCCGGCGCACTTTGCGCCGCTCGACCTCACGCCAAAGTCGCCACGCATAAACGGACAGCGCAACGATGACGAGAATGGCCAGGAGTGAAAGCCCTACCGCAAGTGACAAGGACATGAGAGAGAAAGCCGCCTTCTGGTGATGTGGTCATCGAGGTTTCCGAGACACCGGCGCCACGACGCTCTCGTGACGGCGCCCCAGGGTTGTCAGTCAATCCGGCCAGACGTCCCGCCACACGCCATCCAAGGAGGCGCAGGCCACGAAGGCCGGATTCAGCAGGCTATCCCCGGCATTGTAGCGTAGCGCTCTCCAGGAGTGGCAATCGACAAGATGTCCGCCGGCGCCTTCCAGCACGGCCTGCGCCGCGGCAGTATCCCACTCGCTGGTTGGACCGAACCTAGGATAGAGATCGGCCAGACCCTCCGCCACCCGGCAGCACTTGAGCGAACTGCCCAGTTCCTCGACTTCGACATTGCCCAGTGACTCGATCAGGCGCCGGGTGCTCGCCCCTCGGTGAAAACGGCTGACGACGAGCCGCAAGGGGCTGTGTGAGCGGACCTGCAGCGACTCCCAGGCCCCGCCATCACTCGCCTGGTACCAGGCTCCTCGAGCCGGCTCACCGACCCATATCTCGCCGGTGCGCGGCTTTCCGATCACCCCCAGCACGGGAAGGTTGTTGTCGATCAGGGCCACATTGACGGAGTACTGGTCCGAGCCGCGAATGAACTCCTTGGTGCCGTCCAATGGATCGACCAGCCAGTAGGTGGACCATCCGCGACGCTCCGACCATGGGATGGAGGCCGACTCCTCGGACAGGATGGGCCAGTCGCGAGAGCCAATCGACGGCAGCCCCTCGACGAGCACTTGGTGAGCGGCCAGGTCGGCGGCCGTGACCGGGCTGTCGTCCACCTTTCGCTGCGTATCGAGGGCACCATGCCCGACCGCTTCGATAGCGGCTCCGGCCTCCCTGACCAGGGCGACAAGAGGGTCAATCAAGGATTGCAGCGATACGTTCATCAGTCAGCTCTTCTAACAAGGAGATCGATTGGCGATCGGGCCAGTCGATCGTCGTTGGCAAAGCGAGTCACCATTAACTATCCCGCCACCGAGTTAGACCAAAGACTAAGACCCGGCAGGCTCGGAGTCATCTACGTCTTAAGTAGAATGGAGATCACCCCGCCTATGGACAAGGAATTCACACGATGACGGAAGCATCCGATCAAGCATCCGAAGCGCCTTCGATGGCCGCCCGGGTCGGCCTGGTTCTCGGGCCGCTCTGGGTCGTCGCGACACAGCTGCTGCCAGCCCCCGTCGGTATGGAGCCCGCAGCCTGGCACTGCGTGGGCCTGGCGCTGCTGCTGGCGACCTGGTGGGCGACCGAGGCGATCCCGATTCCAGCGACTTCGCTACTCCCCATCCCGCTGGCTCCCGCGCTCGGCATCGCCGATCTCAAGGGAACGGCCGCCAGCTACGCCAACCCCACCATCTTTCTGTTTCTCGGCGGCTTCCTGCTGGGGATCGCCATGCAGCGATGGAACCTCCACCGTCGCATTGCGTTGCGCATTCTTGACGTCGTCGGCCAGAAACCCAGGCAGCAGATCGCCGGCTTCATGCTGGCCACCGGGTTCATCAGCATGTGGGTTTCCAATACCGCGACCGCCATCATGATGCTGCCCATCGGCATGTCGGTGGTGTCCCTGTTCGCCGACGCGGAATCGGAAGACGTGAAACGATACGCCACGGCCCTGCTGCTGGCCATCGCCTATTCCGCCAGCATTGGCGGCATCGCGACGCTCATCGGCACCCCGCCAAATGCCATACTCGCGGGCTACCTGTCCAGCGAGCAGGATATCGAGCTTGGGTTCGCGCAATGGATGGTGATCGGCCTTCCCGTCAGCGTGGTGATGATGGCGGTAGCCTGGTGGTGGCTGACCCGGGGCGGCTTCAAACTCAAGCTCGATGATGACAACGGCGACGTCATTGGCGACGAACTGGCCAAGCTCGGCGAGATGAAACCGGCCGAAAAACGCGTCGGCGTCGTCTTTCTCCTGGCCGCGCTGGCCTGGGTCACGCGACCGCTACTCAACGATTGGGGCGTCGAATGGCTCTCGGACACTTCGGTCGCACTGCTGGCCGGTGTCGGGTTGTTCCTGATTCCGAGCGGCAGTGAGCGGCATCGTCCGCTACTGCTGTGGGAGGACGCCCGGGATCTCCCATGGGGAATTCTGCTGCTGTTCGGCGGGGGCCTCGCCCTGGCCAGTTCGATCAGCAGCTCCGGCCTGGCTGACTGGATTGCCAATCAACTCACCGTCTTCGGCAACTTGCCGCTTCTTCTTCTGATCGGGGTGATCACGCTGGTGATCATTTTCCTTACCGAACTGACGTCGAACACGGCAACGGCCGCTGCGTTCCTGCCGCTGCTCGGCGCCCTGGCGATATCGCTGGGGGTCGATCCCCTGCTGATTACGGTGCCGGCCGCCATCGCCGCCAGCTGTGCCTTCATGATGCCGGTGGCCACCCCACCCAACGCCATCGTGTTCGCCACGGGCCGAATGACGATCCAATCGATGATCCGCGCCGGCTTCTTCCTGAACGTCGCCGGGACCGTGGTGGTCACGCTGATCTGCCTGGGATTGATCGAGCTGGTCTGGCTATAGGTGCACCGAAGCCGGCATCATGGTCCCACTGCGGTGCCGGCTCCCCCTGCAAAGCGAGGCAACGAAAAAAGGCCGTCGGAGAGTCTCCGGCGGCCTTTTTCTCGTATCTGGTCGGAGCGACAGGATTCGAACCTGCGACCTCTGCAACCCCATTTTTGCGATGTACTCTTTGCAACCTACTGATATATATGCATTTAGCTGCGAATACCCCTTACTTAAACCCGCTCGATACGCTCCTTTAAAATCAAAGACTTCCGATGCAGTTTTGGGAAGACCTTCGAAGCGCAAGGTATAGCCCGGATAGGATCTGGGCTACACCCACACAGGCTCGTTCCTGCCCACGAACCACCCGCCATAGCTAAATCCCAGCATAGAATATCGATATAGCCAAATTCCGCTATTTGCCTAACCGTGCTCCCTTGCTCGATACTGTACGCACATACAGTATTCTTAGGGAGCACGCTGTCATGTCTGCACAGTTCAAAGCCGCCGCGTCATACCAGCGCCTGGCCAAGCGCGTTCAGCAGCAGATCGCCCGGGCGCGCGATCGCGAGCAGTACGCGGTCACCGTCTACCGCTTCGACGAGGACGACCCCACCGCGTGGGATCGGATGCTCAACGAGTTCGAGGAGCTGGACTACGTCTCGGTCAGCCGCGTCGGTGTGGCCGAGGCGCTGATCACCTGGAACGCGGCGGAAGCGGAGGCGGCGTCATGACTATCCCTGTCCAGTACCTGGGCCAGTGCGACCAGAGCGCTCAGCCGGTGATGATCCCGCTCGCCGCTGGCGAAGCCCGCGCCGGCTTCCCCTCACCCGCCGATGACTACATCGAGGCCGAGCTCGACCTGATTGCGCACATCGTGCAGCGCCCCAGCGCAACGTTCTATGTTCGCGCTGCGGGGGACTCGATGGAGCGTTACGGGATATTCAGTGGCGACATCCTGGTTGTCGACCGCTCGCTCGAGCCAGTCGAGGGCGACGTCGTCGTAATCGCGGTCGATGGCGAGATCACGTGTAAGCGGCTCGGCAAAATAGGCAAGCGGCCCTACCTGCTCGCCGGCAACGAGGCCTACAAACCGATCCCGCTGGCGAACGCCGAGTGCCACGTGTGGGGCGTCGTCACCCACAACGTGCACTCGCATCGAGGCGGCCGGGGATGATCGGGCTCGTCGATTGCAACAACTTTTACGCCAGCTGCGAGCGGGTCTTCCGTCCGGATTGGGAGGGCCGACCGGTCGCGGTGCTGTCGAACAACGACGGCTGCGTGATCGCTCGCTCGAACGAAGCGAAAGAGTTGGTCGAGATGGGGGCGCCGACGTTCAAGATTCCGCCGGCGGCGAGGCGCGAGCTGATTCTAGTCTCGTCGAATTACACGCTCTATGGCGACATGAGCCGGCGCGTGACGGCGACGCTGCGCGAGTTCACGCCTGATGTCGAGATCTACTCCATCGACGAGTCGTTTCTCGGGTTCGATGGATTCCCGATCGAGAAGCTCGAGGACCATTGCCAGCGGTTGCGGTACGTCGTGCGACGCAACACCGGCATTCCGGTCAGCGTCGGGCTGTCGACATCTCGGACGTTGGCCAAGGTCGCCAACAAGCTGGCCAAGAAGATCCCGGTATATGAGGGCGTGTGCCTGCTCCAGCCCGACACCGACATCACGCGGCAGATACTCGAAGACATGCCCGTCACGGATCTCTGGGGCGTCTCTGGCCGGCTGGGCCAGCGGCTGGCGCAGATGGGCATCGTCACCGCCTGGCAGCTGCGCGAGGCCGACCCGAAGCGGATCCGGCAGCGGTTCAGTGTCGTGCAGGAACGGCTCGTCTACGAGCTGCGCGGCATCGACTGCATCGATACCGACGACTATGGCGAGCCGAAGAAAAACATCATGACGTCGCGGTCGTTCGGGCGGTTGTCGAGCGATCAGCACGAAGTGCAGCAGGCTATCCGCGCGCACGCCGCCCGCGGCGCCGAGAAGCTGCGTAAGCAAGGCAGCGTGGCCCGGGCGATCCAGGTGCACTTGAAGACAAACAAGCACCGTGAGGACCTGGCGCAGTATCACCCTGCCCTAGTCGTGCAGCTCCCCCACCCATCGAATGACACCCGTGTGATCGTCGGCGCCGCCCAGGCCGCGCTGAAGCGGATCTATCGCGGCGGGTATCGATACATGAAAGCGGGCGTGATGATGCTCGACCTTGTCGACAAAGCTACCCAGCAGCACGACATCTTCGACAGCCCGGAGAGTGATGCAGAGCGGAGGCGATCCGCCAAGGCGTCGGCGGTGATGGACGAGCTGAACCGCAAGATGGGGCGCGGCACTGTCAGGTTGGGCGGCACGAAGGGAAAGGCAGATTGGAAGTTGAAAGCGGAGCTGCTGACGCAGCGATACACCACCCGATGGGACGAGCTGCCGGTCGCACACTTGAAATAAAAGACCCGGCCCCACGAAAGACCGGGTCATCATTCCACTTCAACCACAACACCGGCGCGGAGAGAGAGCCGCCCCAGCATAGAGACTATCGGCGCCGTGCTGTCTCGCTTGAGTGAGACATTGCCGCTGCGTTGTGTCCGCGATGGCTTACAGCGGGTTGATCAGCGCCGCGTTACGATCATCACCAGGCTTATTGACGGCGGTGCTGACCGGCCAGTGTCGGATCAGGCCGGCGTCAATATGCCGAGTGACGCCACGGATGGCGTCGCGCTCGGTGAAATGCGGGTCGAGCCATGGCTCGAGCGAGTCGTTATCCAGCGCCAGCGGCATCCGGTCGTGAACCTCTTTCGCACTCCCCCGCGCCGGCTCGGTGATGATCGCCACCCCAGGCGCCAGATCGTCGCCCCGCTCGGTCCAGATGCCAGCGAGGTACAGCGTCTTCTCGTCAGCCCGGGTGATGTAGTGCGGTTGTTTGCGACCATCGACGGATAGCCACTCATACCACCCATCTGCGGGAATGAGACAACGGTGACGCTTGAACGCTGGCGCGAAGTATTTGGAAGTGGCCACGGTCTCGGCCTTGGCATTGATCGGCTGCGGGGATTTAGCATCCGCCCACGCTGGCCGATATCCCCACCATAGTTGCTCGATCATCACTGGTGCCTCGTCGTCCGCGCGACGCGCAACGCTGATCAGCGTGCCCGGTGGCACGTTGTATCGGGGCTCGGCGTCGGCGAAGAGGTCGGGCTGATGGACGGCCTCGGCCAGCGCCGAAAAGTCCATGCTGTAGAAAGCAAATCGTCCGCACATCTTGGAAGAGTAGACCGGATTTCAGCACAGTGAACTACCGATCGGCGCTTGAGCGATGGGCACAGAATCGCCGGGATCGGGACTGGAACGAGGGCACACCGCCGTCCGACCAGTGGATCGAGTACCACGCGACACACGCGCAGTTCGTCTACAGCGGCCGGTGCAGGATCGATCAGCTCAATCGCGACGACATGCTGACGCTGGACACGCATGCTCACCTGTTGCTCGATCCTGGCCGGGCGCAGATCCGGCATCTGTTCTGGCGCCCGGCGAGGATGGAAGCTGAGTGGGGGCCGAGGCGAATGGATCTGATCACCGGCGAGACCCGAATGCCGGCGTGAGTTGTGCCACAACTACGCCGGCGATTCGGCTTAGACCCCGAACTTTGCTTTCCAGTAATCCAGCAGGTTTCGAAGGTGGTAAGCGTTACCTTCAGCGAGCAGGTCGCTGTAGGTAACGATCAGCTCAGCGACATCGCCCACCAGATGACTTGAGGTCGAGTTGTTCTGTCCGAGATAGACCGCCGAGCTCGTGTTGTAGTCGGCGCCCGTCGATTGAGAGATTGTTTCCAGATCGACCGGGCTAAGTAGTTTAACCGACCCTCCGGAGATCGAGCCGATCACAATAGCCCATTTAGTCAGGTCTGCATCTTGGACGGTATTCACGTCCGGTGTACTGATACCGAGGCGCTGAGCGCTATTGGTTGCGTACATCGGCACGCCAATATTGCTCTGCCCGGTGGTGACCAAGTTGTGATTCGAGTTCAGATTACCGGTAACTCGAATGACTGCAGCGAACGTCATCTCTGCATCAGCCCCAACCGGCGCGTCCGATACGCTACGCTGCATCCCACCAGTATCGCCGTCGTTACCCGCGAAACTCACTACGTTGTATCCAGACAATGCCCCCAGGCTAACGCTGGGCCCCTTCGATCGATTCGAGGCGATAACGAAGTCAGCCCCCGCAGGTGAAAGGTCTTTCAGCGCCAGGTTGCCGAGCTGATCGAGATAGTAGTTATTCGGGTTGGCGTTGACCCAGGCGGAAAGATCCGGAAGGTTGGCCACTCCCTCGCCGAGGTCTCGCAGGATCGGCAGTGAGGTGTCTGTGAACGTGACGCCGGTCAGTTTGGTAAATTGCGGCATGTCGTGGCTCCTTACGCCAGGGGTTCGTCAAACGTGATGCACCAGTTGTGAAGCAGGATGCTGCTATCGGTTTCGCTGGGAGTGTTGTCGCTGTCGTGCAGATTGCCCCAGGCTCCGGAACGGCCGGTGACGCCAGGCCCGGACCAGGCATAGCGAACGCGTGTGCTCGACGCCGGGGCTGCGCTGAGCGTCAGCCTGACGGTGTCGTCGCCAACAAGCTCGACGCTGTTGATTGATGGCGCCACCCCCTCCTCGTCGAAGATCTCGAACCCATACGCGGTCGCCTCGGGCAGGGTCGCCGTGTCGAACACCAGCGCCCCCGTCGGGACGTGGAATTGGATATCCACAAGGCTGCCGGCAACGGTGATGTCGATCGGCGTCACCGGCGACCAGCTCTGCTCGTCGATGAATAGCGTTCGCCAGGCGCGCGCTTGGTACTCGCCAAGCACCGAATACCACTTCGGTACCAGATGGACGGTGTGCGAGTAAGCCATGAAGTACTTCGGCGTGCTGATAACGGTGTCGGCTCGCAACTTGAACACGTCGTACTGAGCCAGGGGAATATCGCTACCCTCACCGGACGCGGCCGCTGAAAGCTGGTCAATGATGCAGGTCAAAAGCGGCGCCCCATCGGGCAGCACGCCAGCGTAGTCGGCGCGATAGTCGTCAATAAGGGTATCGAGCATCGCAACGTACTCAGCTCTGGTCGTCCCAATCCCCCGGTCCTGCTCGCCCTGGGTCCAGGTGAAGGCGGGGGCAAAGATCTTGCGCCCGTAATCAGCAGCGATCGCGACAGCACGAGACGCCTCTTTGAGCCCATTGGCATACATCACCGAACCCTTGCTCAGTTGCGCGATGGTCATCCCACCCATACCGTGCGTCCGGTAGACGTATGAGCGCAGCAGACCGTCACTGGCGTCTTTCGCGTGCAGGCCTCGCATCATTCCTGAACCCTGGGTTTCCCCCTGATTGTCGCCGTTGAATACCTCGTGTGCCGGCACGAAATCGATCAGCGTTGACGGATCAAGGGTTTGGTCCATCGCGCCGCGGGTACCGGTGTTGAACATGAAGTCGTAGTGAGGGTCGACGGCGGTAGTCGTGAACACCCTGGTACCGTCCGAGTTTTCTGTCGCACCACCACCCACGGAGAGAGACTGCCCCGTGGCGATCAGATAGTTGATCGGGCCAAGCGCGGACATCATCGCCGTTGGCGTTTCAATATCGATGCGCTGACGGTAGGCCCGGGTCGCCCCCTCGCCATCTGCCAGAAACTCGGCAAGGCCGGCTTTGATGAGGCGGGCCATGAAGGCATTACCGAGGCCGGCGACATTCAACGAGTTGACATCGATGTAGTCGGATGCTGCCGTCAGGTTTCCGACGACAGAGCCGTCCCGTTTGATTCCCAGAGCGATGTGGCCCGCTTCGTCGGCGATACCCCAAACCCAGTCACCGTCGAAGACTGACTGGTTCTGGATCTCGTTGTCCCGGGTCAGGCTGACATGACCGTCCCGACGTACGCCCAGTGCGATGCGTCCCGCTTCATCGACGAAACCGCCGACGTAACCATCTTCAAAGGGCGAAAGCGTCTGAATCTCGTTCTCTCGCAATAGCCGAGTCCGGCCGTCATGAGTAACGCCAATCGCGACCCGGCTATCCATGTCGGTAAGAGCCCAGGCGAATTCGTTGGACACTGAGTCATTCGCTCGAACGCTGGAGAGATCCGAATCCAGCGCGCGGACCTGATTCTCAAGATAGGCCGTCAGGAGTGATGACGGCAGGCGCCCGATCTCTACCGCTTCGCCATCGTCGTTTCGATAGCGCACATCGAGTTCGCCGTCCTCGCCAGACACACTGAAAAAGCGGTTGTTGGTACCGGTGCCGGATGTTGCGGCCAGGCCATCCTCGACGCTCTGGTATACGCCCTGGCTCGCGAGAAACTCCGCAAAGACCTTGGCGAGCGTCGGGCGCTCCTGGCCGTTCAGCGAGACCATGCCGGGCTCGCCGAGGGCGATCTGGTTGAGCACATCGATAATGTCGTTGAAATTCGCAATGGGATCGCCAGTTGCCATGCTTTTCTCCAGGCACAAAAAAACCGCCCGTAGGCGGTCGTGATGGGGGTCGGGGGTGCCGGGTCAGGCCGGCGCGGGGGTGCTGTCAGTCGAGCCAGCTGTCGGTGTAGTAGTCGCTCAGTGCGCCCTCGAGGCGGTCCACGAAGTCACCGAGCGGGGCGATGTCGTAGATCAGCTCCAGCGTGCGCTGCTCGCTGGGCACGTCTCGCTTCAGCACGCGAACCGGGTAGGTGACCTTCCAATGCCTACCCAGCCAGCTGTCCTGGTGCACGCCGGTCGGTTGCACCTTGCGAGGCCCGAGCCCGGTCGCCGTCCGCATGCGCGCCGAGTACGGGATCGCGCCGTCCTTGATCATGTGCACCCACCAGCCGCAGAACATCTCGTACTGCTCCGGGCTGAACAGGTGCGCCACCTGCAGGTCAGTCGGTACCGAGATGTACCTCTGCCGGTTGCGGGTCGTGCCCGACTCCATCGGCGTGCGCAGCAGCGGGTCAACGTCCTGCAACTGGTAGTTCTCGAGCAACGGAATCGGCAAGGCTTCGGGGTACTGAATCACAGTTGGCGCTCCGTTCAGGCCGGCGGCTCGGCATCGTCGTGTTGGTAGACGCGGACGTCGTAGTTCTCGGCCTCGACTGTTACCTGGTCATTGCTGCCGGGCTGGATCTTGTTGATCAGCACATCGAAGCACCACTGCTCGGCGGTACCGAAGTGCACGCGCGGCGGCTCCATCTGACCGGAGAAGTCCGGCTGGAAGCTGAGCGACGGACAGATGACCTGGTATCGCGTTGGGCCCGGCTCGGCCGGGTGCGGGCCGTCGAGGCGCCCTGTCGGCTTCGACACGGCAACGACGTGGTTCGCCCCGCTCTCCCAGTTCGGCGGCTCTGAGAGCGTCAGCAGGTCGCGGTCGTCGTCGTAGACCTCGATCGCTTCCAGCACCGCGCTCTGGCCGTACCCGGGAACGTCACTGGTCACCGGCACATAGGAGCCGAAGCGGCTATTGAGTGCGTCCATCTCTGTACCCCAGGTGAACCCCCAGCGGCGATATTCCAGCTTGCAGCGCTCGCGCATGCCGATTCGCCAAGCTTTGGTCCGATCGGTTATGAACGGTAGCGAGAGCTTTTTCACGTTCAGGCCTTGGTCGTTCGGAAGGCGGCATGGAACGGTTTCTTTCTTCCAGGTCAGCGCGCTGGTGTACTCGACATCGAAGCCGTCATAGTCGTCCGGCTTACGACCGGTGAAGCGGGTTTTCAATGGCTTGGCCATGTTGCCCAGCGTGTAGCTATGGCCGAGCTGGGTGCGGGGATCGTCCCTTACCGGCAGGATCTTGCCGAGGTCCAGCGTCAGTTCGGCGAAGCCGGCGGAGAGCGCTTCGCGGATCGTCTCGCGAACGGTACCGCTCTCGACGATATGATCGAACGTGTCGCCGCGGGCGCGCCAAATGACGTCCAGCCGGTCCAGTTCCTCGAGGTCGAGCTGGTCATCGGTGTAGCCCACCGATTTGGCGGCATGCATGACCCACGGCACGATGTCGCGTGTGGGCTGTTCCGGCTGCCACTCTCCTTCCCGGCGCACCGGCAGCAGCCGAGTGCCGATCACGCTCACCTTGTTCTCGGACTGGGCGGCAAGGCGGTCACCGCCGCGCACCCGCACTGACAGCGTCGTGACAGCGTCGTACTGGGTCACGGTGTCCAGCTGGCAGCGCAGGCCGTACCACTCGACCGCGTCGCTGACCTGGGTGTCGTTGGACTCGGCGCCGATCCGGCGCATCCGGCACTCGGCGCGCATCTCGTAGGGCAGCTCCACGTCGATCGTGAAGCCGAGTTGATCCCTCGTCCGCTTGGTCCAACTCCGCTGGACTGAGCTCCACTCGCCACCGACGGCCATGTCCCGATACTGGAACTCGACGATAACCGTCTGGTCTCTCAGGTTGCCGTTGTCCTTGATCCGGCATAGGCCGCCCTGGAAGTAGACGTCGAACTGCACCATCGAGGTGGCCTTGTTGGGCGGGCACGCAGCGTAGGGCCCCGCCCAGTTGCCCTCGACGCTGTACTCGTCCAGCTCGATGACGATGTCGCTGCCGGCGTAGGTGCCGCCGAAGAAGCCCGGCCAGGCCTCATCGATGCTTCCGTTCTCCTGCAGCTTCTCGACGGAGAGGGTGGTGCGGCTGGCGCTGACAACGCGGTAGCGAAGGCCCTTCACGCCCACTGTGACATCGAAGTCGCCGGACTTGAGCCAGGTCACCGGTTGCCCTTCGAGCGTTGCCAGGCTGATCTGCTCCTCGGTGCCGGGCTCGGTCTCGGTCGGGTCGGTTGCCGGGGTGTGGGTGGCGATCAGGTACTCGCCGGCGTTGGTGCCGACGATCTCGATCGACATGCCCACACTGGGGTCCAGGCGCGAGAAGTCCATCTGCAGCGTATCGCCGCCGCTGAAAACGACCGACTGCGGCTGCTCGACGCGCACGATCTGCCCCGCGGTCCAGCCATCGGGGAAGGCGTCCGCCCACACCTCGCCGGTCTGGGTGGCATTGGTCGCGGTGATGACCTTGCCAGCGAAGGTGACCGCCGAGACATCGGCGGCACGGTCGACCGTGGTCGTTGCCCGCAGCTCGAGGCCCGCCGAGCCGGTGGAAGTCGAGCCGACTTCCGGGGCGATGTACCAGTGATGATGCGCGGGGTCGGCGCTGAGATCTGCGCCGGGCTCGTAGACCTGGAAAGACGCCGCGTCCCCCAGCGCCAGCAGCGGCGTGGAGCCGATCATCACGTCCTCGGACAGGATCTGGTAGCGGCCCTTGGCGACGCTCAACATCAGCTCCAGATACTGGACCGTTTTGCCGTCCTCCTCCACGAAGTACTTGTGGGGTGGCACGCAGTATGACGGGTAGATCCGGCGCCGGCCGGCGATCTCGGCGATGACGTCGTTTCGCTTGGCGGTGTTGGCCTCGACGTTGGCGCCCGAGATATCGCTGCCCTGCACCTGGTTGCTGTTGTAGTCGGGAACGCTGGGCGTCGAGAGCCCGAACAGCTTGCCCACGAAGGAGAACACCGAGCTGACGATGCTACCGATGGCATCGAACGCACCGCCCTTGCCCTCGAACCGGACGCGCAATGTGTCGGCCGCAGAGACCCGCAGCACGAGCCATTCATCCGGAGAGATGATCCGCCCGTTGAACTCGACCGACCACATCGAGGCGTGCTGCTCGTGCCGGTAGCTCGGCACCTTGCGCGCCAGCCAGTCGCCGAACGTCTCGCCATCCACGGCGTGGCGCTCGAGCGGTTCACCCGGCAGCTTGCTGGGGTAGATCTCGATCATCGTGGTAGCTCACTCGCATGTAGAAGCGTTCGAAGTCCTGCAGCCGCATCATCCGTGGCGTCAGACTCTGGCTGTTGATGTCGAAGACGCAGCGGCGTCCGTCGGCCATGACCACCGTGCCCATGTGGACCAGCAGCCCGCAGCGCCAAGCCAGCGCCAGCGCGCCCGGTACCGGCCGGGATTCGACCAGGGCGGGCAAGGTCGCCATCGCCGCGCGCGTGGTGCCCCGGGCATCGTCGACGCGGATCTCGCCCCAGCTGGCCAGCAGTGCCCGCCCAAAGTGGTGGTGGCGCACATGGCGCGCCAGCCCCCAGCAGTCGAACAGCAGCGGGCCGCGACCGCCATCCCGGTAGCGGGCGTGCCGTATGAGATCGTTGAGCATCAGAGATAGGCCAGGCCGGGGAAGCGGGTCAGGTCGTAGGTGTCTCGGCAGAACAGGTAGTTAATCAGGTCGAAGTAGCTGGCGTTGATATTCAGCGTGCCGCCGCTCATCTCACCTTCGGTAATCGTCGCCCGGTTGGGTGGCTCGTAGAGCTCCGACAGGTTGGTCGACAGATATGTCCGGTGGATCAGCTCCATCGGCTCGATTCTCTCCAACGCCGCTCGAATGTTGCGATAGGCGCGGCCCATCACGTTGTCGATCGCGAACCCGAGATCCTGCCGCCCGGTGGCGTTCTTCGACGGCAGCGCCACATCCATGCCGCAGGCGATGAATTCCACCCACTCGCCCGTTTCCAGCCTAGCGGTGATATTTTGGAAGCCGACGCAGAGATAGATGTGGCCGTCGTTCTCGAATGCCGGGTGCGCAAGCTCCAGGGTGGCAATCTTGACGATGCCAGCCGGCGCCGAGGCGCAAACCGTTTCCATCAGTTCGCTCATCAGGGCCTGCCTTGGTGGTAAGGTAATTCTTCAACTGAAATGGAGGTGTCCATGAACGTCGAAGAAATAATGAAGAAGATCGAGGATCTAGAAGCCGAAGCCGACATATCAATCTCATCAGTGAACGAGCTGCGCGCGACACTGTTCGTATTCCTGCTCCCCCAACTGATGGTTAATGCAGATGCGAACATCGAGATCGCTAACGCCTACCTCGAGCGGTTTAAACCAGAGCCAACCGAGGGAATGCAGAAGCACTTAGTTGAAGCGATGCGGGATCTGATCATCACCACGAAGGCAGAGGTTGAGGCGAAAAGATCGCCCTCCTGACCAGCCTTACCTCCCTCTTCCAGTCATGTTGTAGTTAGAAGTCAGAACCTGCCGCGTCGGGCCGTCTCTCTTCGCGTCTTCCTGAAGAATGACGGCCAGATCATCTCGCGTGATGTACTCGGCCCGAGCACGGACCGGCACCCCGGTCTGGTTGATGATCTGGATATTGATCCCGCCAGTTCCGCTTTCGGAACCGCCTTGCTCCATCCCGGCCTGCACGTCATCCAGAGTGCGATCCAGCTTGGCGCTGGTCTTCTCGGTCGTGACTCGCTCGCCCCGATCCAGCCAGTAGCTACCCTCTTTCGGGATGTAATCCATCCCGTCGTGCGCCATGCCGATGTTCTCGAGCTGCGTGGCCTGGGCGACCTGCGCGGCCGCAGCGGCGGCGCCCGCTGCCGGGGCCAGCACCGGTCCGACGATGGGGATGCCGACGACAGCGTCGAACGCTTTCGAGAATGACGACGGGACATTCATCAGCGCCTGGGCAACGGCGGCAGACTTGGAGACCGCGAACAGCGCGCGGTAGGCGCCAGACTGCTCGCCGACGAATGCGGACGTGAGGCCGGCGAGATCCCCGAACACGCTCTCCGCCGCGGCGAGCTGCGCCACTTGGCGCGCCTGCTCGATGCGGGCGAGCTCGTTCTCGTGTTCCTGCTTGAGGTCGCGCTCCTGGGCGTCCCACTGCTCGGTGAGGTCGGCGCGCTCGCTGCGGTAGTTGTCGAGCATCTCCAGCTGCGTCGCGTACCAATCCTCGAGCTCCGCCTGGGCCTCGTCGATCTTGCCCAGCTCACCGAAGGCGCCGCCGATGGAGGCGTCGAGCCCCTGGTACTCCGGGGCATCGGTGAATCCGGCATCCGCGATGCGGGCCACGGCATCGGCGTACTCGTCCTGCGAGACCTTGGCCGCCTTGAGGATGTCGAGGCGCTTGAGCAGCGTGTCGTTGAGCTTCTCTTCGGGGGTGCGCAGCTCTTCGACCAGCGAACGGTAGTCCTCTAGCGCCTGCTGCTGGTCGTCGTAGGCCGCCACCGATTCCAGCGCCGCACGGGCTTGTGCCAACTGCGCATCGGTGGCGCCCTCGGCGGCGAGCTTGAACAGCGTCTGCTGATCGGTGGTCAGGCCGACCATCTCGGCTTGCTGCTTCAGCGAGGCGATCTGATCGCGGATGGCCTTGGCGGGGTCGTCGGTGCTGCTACCGGCACCGGTGCCGCCAGTCACTTTCGACGGCGGCTTGAAGAGCCAATCGTCGAGCGGCTTCAATTCCACCCCGTCGTGCTCTGCGCGGAACGCCTCTAGCTTGGCATCGACATCGGCGAGGTACTCGTCGATGGCCGTACTCGGTAGCGGATCCGTGACCGCGTCGACGAAGTCTTGCCGCTGCTTCTCCGCCCTTTCGGCGACTTCCTTCGCAATCGCCCGCACCGACTGCATGTAGGGCGAATTGTTGAAGCTGCCGATCAAGGGAACATCAACACCGGGAAGGTGGTTGAACCCAGCGATCAGCTCGTTCAACCCGCCAGCGATGAAGTCGAGCGAGTTCGTCGCCGCCTCGGTGATCGTGGCGAATGCCGTGGTGTACGCCTGGGCTATGGTCCCGGCGAAAGCCTGGAGTCCCTGCAGCGGCACGTTGAGCAGGTGAAGCGCATCCAGCAGCCAGCCGGTGGCCTCGATGCTGTTTCGAATGGCGGTCGGGAATATCAGCCCGAGCTCCTCCGAATTCTTCGAGACGTCCTGAATCCGGTCCCCTATCACCGTGAGGTACGGCGCAAGGTCTGCTGCCAGCATGTTGCCGATGGTGCTGATCTGCCCGGAGATGCGATCGAACTGCCGAGCGAACTCCTCGAGCTGGGCGATATCCATATCGCTAAGCACCAGCCCCAGACGCTCGGCCTCATCGCCCATGCTCGCAATGCTCTTGCCGCCATCGCGTAGCAGCGGGATCAAGGCCGTCGTGTCACTGGCCAAGGCCTCCAGGTAGAAGGTCATATCCTGCTGGCTAAGGTTCGCTTTCTGCAGCGAATCGTAATAGAGCTGCAGCGCTTGCGGACCAGAAAGGTATCGGAACTGTTCGGCGGTCACGCCGACCTGAGGCGCGATGTTCTCGAAGAAGTCCGCCATCGGACCACCGCCGGTGGCCATGAAATCCCCGACACGATCGTTCACATCCTTCAGGATGTCGGCGAGCTTGTCCTGCTCGATGCCTACCTGCTGGCTGGCGTAGCCCCAGCGCTGGATTTCCGTGGTGGAGGCATTGGCCAGGGAGGCCTGATTCTTCAGCTCCCGGGCACTGTCGGCGGCGTGCTTGGTGAATGCCACCACAGCGGTCCCCGTGGCGGCTGCAGATCCAGCTATCGCGAGAACGGCCGTCGACGCCACCTTCGCCGATTTGGCGATGTCCGCCATGTCGGACTTGGCCGTTCGCTTCGCCTTGTCCAGTGGACCGGTGAAGGCGCCAATGCGAGCCACCAGATCCAGCGTCAGTTGACCAAGTGATCGCGTTGCCATGCTTTCTCCGGGCACAAAAAAACCGCCCGAAGGCGGCTTCATGAATGGTTCAGCGCGGGGCTAGAGTTCGCGCTCGTTGGTATCGACTGGTCCTTGCTGCGTCTGTTCTACTCCGGGCGGCGCGGCGGCGTTCTGATGCTGGTAGACCAGGAAGATCACCCCAGCAATCACGACCACCACCGCTATCCAGACGCGGCTACGGCTCATGCGTCTCTCGATCTCATCGACCGATTGGTGTTGTTCGCGACTGGCAGGCTGCTGATGCGGGTCCACCTTGTCATGCATGAGGGACCAGACCAGCGCCACCACCCAGCCGATCAGCGTCCAGCCGAGAAGGATGTTCAGCGCACCGATCGCGACAACATTCCGCTTGTGGCGAGCGGCGGCGATAATCGTTGGCAGCAGGTACAGCGCCAGCGAGATCGCCATCGAAATAAGAGCTTCCATGGTTCCCCCGTTGCTGTTTCCCATACTGTAACGGGGTTTCATACCGCCCGCATTGAATTTGAAGCCCGGCTATTTAAAGACGCCGGTTTTCATGTCATTGGCAGATTCCGTCATGGCATAGCGCCAGACCGTGTCATCTTCATTGAAGATGACGTTCAGCTTTTTCAAGGTGCCGGAAGTAGAAGTACCGAACAGCCCAACGAAAGGAATGAAGTTCACAGCGTCAGCTGACGCATCAGAATAGACGTAAGTCCACTCCTCTTTACCATCCTCACGAAATGACTTGTCAGTCGGATTACCGAGCATATTGAGCAGATCCGCTTGGGTAGTCTCGTCCTCATGGATTTTGCTCGAAACAGTAGCTTCGGTTTCATCTCCGAGTTTTTGATTACCGTATGACGCACATCCGGCAAGCAACCCAGCCACTGCAATAGCGATAAATGTCTTTTTCATTGGAATTCCCAGCATTGTTCCCGCAAGAAACATTACCCTTTGTTACCTTATGTTTCTACCCTTTCACATCAATTCCACGTCGCCATGGCCTGCTCGAGCGATTCTCCCTCCCGCTCCCGGTGCGGGATGAAGTCGTGAAGGCCGAACGGCTCGACCTCTTTCTTCCGATGCGAGTTGGCGTAGATCGTGGTGAGCTGGGCGACGGCGCGCTCGATCTTCTCGCCCTGGTTTAGCCCGCCGTGCTTCCGTCGGTACGCTGCCCATTGGCGGACTTCCGCGTAGCTGAGGCGCTGCCGCGCTTCTTCGATGGAGCGGCCGCCGATGCCGTTGAGGACGAGCTCGTGGAAGAGTTCGGCTTCGGCGTCGAGCTCGTCCGGTTCTTTCCCAGGCCGGTGACCTCACCGATGACCCGCAACAGTTCCATGGTCAGGTTGCCGTTGAGGGCGCCCCGCTCCGGATCCGCGTCTCCGGTGATATCCGCCACGGTGAACACCGGCTTGCCCTCGGCATCACAGATGCAGGCCGCGATCCGACCGGCAACGGCATCGCTGCCGTTGCGCGCCGAGGCGATATCGCTGACGGCGGTGTGGTAGGACATCGCCCGGACGTAGGTCGTGGCGGTGAACGTCTCGCCGTCCTGCGTCCATTCGATGGTTTTCTCGACCGGGGCGCCGGTGAAGGCGCCCTGTTGCTTGAGGTTGTCGATAGATAGCTGCATGGCTGTCGATTACTCCCCGGTGCCAGCGGCCGGCGCCTTGGGCGTCCAGGTGCCCTTGCCGCTTCGCTGAATGGTGGCCTGTGTGCTGACGAGCGCATTGGAGGCGAAGTCGAGCGGGAAGTCGCTCACGTAACCGCGGATGTGATACCAGGTCCGAGTCTCGGGAAGCGTGACTGATCCGGAGGAAATCTCAGGAAACGCCGTGGGCTTGCCATCAGCATCGACAGGGCCGTCGCTCCACCCAACGTAGAAGTCGACTCGCTCCTCCGACCCATCGTTGGCCATCTCGTGAAGCTCGATATGCACCGCATCGCTGGGGTCAGCGTTCAGGGTCAACGACGCCTGACCTGGCGTCCCCAGCCCTTTCTTGTATTGCCGGGAGTCGGTGTCTTCGAGCGTGGTGTCGTCGAGCTGGTCGCGGGGGTTACCCGCGGGATTGAAGGCGGTAGCGCCCTTGATACGCTTCACCGTGGCGCTGCGAACCATGAACACCTGCGTGCCCTGGGCCAGAATGGACATCGTGCTATCTCCTGCCCCAGCGGGGCTTTGGTGCAATGAAAAGGCCCGCTCAGTGGCGGGCCTCGTGGGGTGGTTGTTGGGCCTGCCTCAGCGCCGCACCCACCAGTCGACATCGAACGATCGGTGCCGGGCGCCCGTCTCGGGCTTAGTGTCTTCGTCGCCCCAGCGCGCGATGTTCACGCCAGGCTGCGACTCGAGCATGTCGCGCAACGCGACGACGCCGGCGAGGAGTTGGTCGTCGATATCCGCGTAGACATCGATCTGGATCGTGGCGCTGTCGATATCGGGCCGCTCGGCCAGATAGCTCTCCGGGGCGCCGGTGATGATCTGCCAGGTTGCGTACGGGCTGGCGACGCCGGCGGCGGCTTTCCCGAACGGATAGACCCGAGGATCGTCACCGAACACGGCGCGGACGCCGGCGTCTGCCAGGCAGGCGGCATACATAGGGACTGTTCGCATTAGTTGCCTGCCTGCTTAGCGGCGCGCCTGAGCGCGCGATCGATGGATTTGCCGTACTGCGTCACGAACTCTTGCGACGCCGCGTCGATGCTGCTGGCCAGCGCCGTGCGCATGAATGGTTGGGCGCGGGCGTACTGGGTACCGAACTCGACGTGACGCCAGTGCCGAGTATCGCCGCCAGGCAGGCTGTCCAGCGCATCGCTCTTGGCTCGACCGCCGGCACCGCCCATGATCCCGACGCGGAACTTGAGATCACCGGTTTGCTTGAAGTAGCGGCCCGACCAGCGAACGGCCACGTTCTCGGCGATGTCCGCCGCCGACTCCGGGTCATCGATCCGCTTCGCGTTGGCGATGGCTTGGTCCCGCACCACATTGGCCGCCTTGCGCAGCGCGAAGCGGCCACCCTTGCGTTTGATGTCGTACTGCAGGCCCTCGAGGCGGTCGCCGAGCGCGTTGAGTCCCTGGACGTCGAAGGTGATGGAGTCAGACATCGTCTCTTTCGATCTGGACTCTTGAAGAAGCCCTGGCATCCGCTACGAATGTCACCACTACCTTGGTGAGATCGCCCGGCTCCTGGATCACCTCCACACGCTGCTGGGCAGGCAGGATCTCGCCGGTATTGGAATCGTGCAGTGCATAGCTGTGGCCATTCTTGGAACGCCGCAAACACAGCTTCATTGATTCATCCATCATTGACTCCCTCGCTGCAGGGCAGCGTCAGGTACTCCCGGCCAGACTTGGCATCCGGGAGTACGCCTTCGATGTTGTAGATCTTGCCGCGGCTGACGGCGCGCATCTGGGCGGTCACACCATCGCGGTAGCGGATAGTGATGCGGGTGGTCACCGATGCCTGGGGTGCGCCGGCGGCGATGAACTCCCGAGCGCTGAGCGGCTCGATCGATGCCCAGACGGTCTTGACCGGCTGCCACTCATCGATAACGCCGCCAGTATCTGGATTGCGCCCGGTGCCTTTCTGCTGCAACTCGATGCGGTGGCGTAGCTTTCCTGCCTGCATGTCGCCTCCTCAGCGCGCCGGCGTGCCGTCGAGCAGCACGCCCATCTCGCGCTCGTCGTCCTGCTTGGACTCCTCGGCGATGAGCATGTCGACTACGGCGCGGTTGGACTCGGCCAGTTCGTGCATCGCGGCAGTCTGGCGGTCGAGCGCGGCCGTCTGCTTTTGCAGCGCGACGATAAGATCGATGTCGGTCATAGTCAGACTCCGATATCAGTTCGATACGGCCAGAGCAGAGCCTGGGCGCCGTTGGGCATGTCGGTTGCGATAGTGCCGATGACGACATCCTCGCGGTTGCCGTACAGGTGCCCCAGCGTCAGCAGGATCGCGGCTTTCACGGATGCCGGCATGACGAGGCCATTGGGGTCGTCTGCCGGCAGCACCGCACCCTCGGCGTAGAGTTTGCGACCCAGGAATTGCTCGGCCGCATCCTGAGCCGCTGCGAGGTAGAGGCCGATGATCTCGTCCTCTTCGACGAAGTCGACATCCAGGCGCAGATGCCGCTTGGCCAGGGCGAGATCGATCAGGCTCATGACTTGTCGGCCTCGTCGTCTCCGCCCTGCTCGCCTTCCGCCAGTTCGGGCTGGTCTGGCTCGCCACCTTCACCTGGGGTGTCGTCCTCGGCGCCTTCGCTATCATCGACGTCGGGATCGGGCTCGCCTCCGTCATCGGCGCCATCTCCGTCACCGGCCGGTTTCTCGGCTTCGGCGATGCGCTCGCGCAGGGTGGCTTCCTTCATGCGGTTGGCGTTGGGAATCTCGAGTTCAGCAGCACGGGCGCGCAGCTCGGCGAGCAGTGCCTCATCGTCGCCACCAGGCGCCTTGATCTCGGGTTCCATCGGCTTGACCTCATGGCGCGAGACCAGGCCGTTACGCTCGAGCTGCTTGACATGGAGATCGTCGGTCTCGAAACGCGTGCCGGCCTTGATGAGGCCCGCTTTCCCGACGAAGGTCTTGAGTGCTGTCACTTTCATGGCAATGCGTCAGGGCGGGTTATCCCCGCCCTGCTCCCTGAAACGATGGGTTGTGGCTCGCGCCGATCAGCCTTCGACGGTGTCCGGGAAGGCGCCGCTCACGAACGACTCCGGGCGATACACGGCCAGCGCCAGGCGCTCTTCCGCGCGGACGGTGACCATGTTCTTGACGAAGTTGTCGCGGTCTTCGGTGGAGACTTCGACGGTGGTCGTCTCGCGGTCGAAGATCTGCGCACCCATGTTCCAGGCTCCGGTGAGGAACGTACCCTCGGGGATCGCATCGCTCTCGACCACCGGCAGACCCCAGAGACGCGGCTGCGTCGAGTTCACCGGATTGGCGAACAGGTAGGCGTTGTCGTCGGTCTTGGTCAGCTCGATCTCTTCCCAATCCGCCGGATGCAGCACGATGCCGCTGGCGCGGTACTGCGCCAGGCGCACCTGGAGGATGGCGTGACGCAGCACATCCAAGCGGGTGTCACCCGCCTTGGTGCGAGCGGTGTTGTAATCCGACGCCTGCGGCAGGATGCCGAACAGGTTCTCTCCGGTACCATCACCCAGCAGCAACTGCTGGTCTTCAACGTAGGCCAGGCCATAGCGCAGCCGACCGTCGATGTAGCTGGCGAGCTGCGGCGCGTCGTCGAGGATCTGCTTGGTGGCCTGCACCCAGTGCGCGATGGTGCGCACGTTGGCATTCGCCAGGCCGAACTGAATGTCGGATTCCGCCTTGAGCGTGGTTTCCGGCGCCGGCGCGGCGTTGTTGGTGAAGCCGGTTTCCTGCACGTACTCGATCGAGCTGGAGTTAGTACGGCCCGGCATGATCAAGCTACGAACGGTCAGGACTTCGTCCGGCGAGGAGATGATCCCCGGCAGGCGCTGCGGGCGGACCAGGTGGCCGGCAGAACCGCCGTCGCCCACGCTGGTAATCGCTTTGACGTCGATACGGCCAGAGGAGCCGCGACGATCCTTGATCAGCGACTTGGTGCCTTCGGCCTCGGCGACGGATTCGCCCCAGCTCTTGGCTTTGGATTCCTGCTTGCCGCGCCGGGAATTCTTCTGCTCCAGCTCGGTCAGGCGGTCCTGCAGCTCGGTGCCGTTCTTGGCGAGCAGCTCGAGGGCACCCTTGGTGTCCTCGGCCATCTTGCCGGTTTCCTTGATCTCCTTCTGCGCGTTCTCGCAGAACTTCTTGATCTCGGCGTCACGGCTGTTCAGCGCTTCGATGAGCTGCTTCATGCTCATCTCTTCGGGCTTCTGATCGCCGCCACCGGACTTGCGGCCGAGTTCGAGGATAGAGCGTTCTTGCATTCCCATGGGGTCAGTCTCCGAATGAGGGAAGTTTGAAACCGCTCAGCGCGTCGCCGAGGGCTTTGAGTTCCGCCGGGTCAGGGTTGCCCGTGTCCCCGGACTCACTCCGGAGCAGGTGCGAAAGCCCGCGATTGGCGATGACCGCGGACTGTGTCTTCGAGAAGCCTGCCTCACGCAGGAACCGCTCGAAGTCTGGAAGGTTGGGCAGCGTGCCGTGGGCGATCGCGAACTTGACCGCTTCGACTCGGGCTTCATCGTTCGCCGGGAAGGTGACCAGCGAGATCTCCATCAGCTCGAGTTCTTTGAGCCGCCGGACGCGTTCGGACTCGTCGAAGCTATCGTCGATGACGTAGTAGCCGATCGAGAGACCAGAGACGGCGCCGGCAACCATCAACGCGTGCGCCTCAGCCGCCTGACGAACACTGTCTTTCAGAAGCCGACCTTCGACGTAAAGGCCGCGGTCGTCTTCCTCGAGCTTGGTGTAGATGCCGATCGGCTCACCCTGGCGGTGCTGCCATAGCACTGGCACCTTGCGCCCGCTATCGGCGATGGCGCGCAGGCTCTTGCCGAACGCCCCGCGCTCGACGACTTCGCCGTAGCTGTCGACATTGCCGAACACACTGCCGTAGCCACTAAAAAGGCCGTCTTCGTCGACGGCCTTGATAGAGAGATTGAAGTCTCGAATTTTTAGCGCTGCCTTCTCACGTTTCACGGGGCGTCTCCTCGTCGAGTAGCCAGGCCTTCAGTGCCTGCTTGGCCTGCTGGTCGTCGGTGTTCTGCCCAAGCTGGGACAGGCTGATCAAGTTCGATTGCACCGTGAGCACGTCGCCACCCTCGACAGGCGGCAAGTTCTCACGGGCGCGGATCTCGTTACGGGTATTGATGCCGTTCTGGGCGAAGCTGGCATAGAGCGCAGCGCGCCCGGCGCTGTCGGCGCGCAGCAGGCCTTCGAGGTTGAACTCGGCGAATAACGTGCGACGCTCGGTGCGCGTCAGCAGCTGGCGCTTCACCGCCTGCTCGATGCGGGTCAAGTACGGGCGCAGCGCATAGGTCAGGAACGCTATGTTCTGCTGTTCCAGGCCGGTGCCCCAGCTGGTCGACTTCTCCGTGTGGCCGATCATCCAGGGCGGCACGCGGAACCAGCGGCAGATTTCCTCGATGTTGAAGCCACGGGACAGCAGCATCTGAGCGTCTTCCGGCTTCAATGACAGCGGCTGATAGGTGAAGCCGCCTTCCAGCAGCATCGTCTTGCCGGCGTTCGATGAGCCGGTGAACTGTTGCAGCGCCAGGTTGAACTTGTCGCGCTGCTCCTTGTTGAGCACCTTGTCGGCCTGGACGAAGCCGGCGGTCTGCATTCCATTGGCAAACGTCTTGCCGGCGGCCTCGTCAGTCGCCATGGCGATACCCATGGAGTTGCGCGCAAAGCTGATCACCGAGAGCCCCACGCGGCCACTGACGCCAAAGCCTTTGACGTGGAAGACATCGGCTTCGGTCAGTTCCTCACGCCCGTTCTCGCCGTTGTAGACGAAGACCAGATCGCCGTTATCATCCGGCTCGGGATCGTACATGTACTCGGGATTGAGCGGTTCCAGGGCGACGATGGTGCCGACGCCGTTGCGATCGATCCGTGAGTAGTGGTTCCCCCACAGCGCGATATGCGCGATGACCAGTTCCCAAAACTCGACCGCCGTCAGGTTGGCGTGTGGCTGGTCGTGGAGCAGCGTGTAGAGCGGGTTGCCGCTGACCGCTTTCTTGCTGCCATCCGAGCCCCGTTCGTAGAGACCGAGCGGGAGCGTGGCCACCGTCTCGGACAGCAGCCGAACGCAGGACCAGACTGCCGAGAGCTGCAGCGCGGTCTGTGCCGTCACGCTCTTGCCGGTGACACTCTCGCCGCCATAGTAGGAGGCCCAGAAGTCGCCATCGGTGAGTCGGATGGTCTTGCCGATCCATTTGCGTGTGGCGTTGAAAAGGCCCATCAGGCGATCACCATGTTGTCGAGGAAGTCGTCGAGGTTCTCTTCACCCTCGAGCTCGGTCAGTGTCAGCACGGTCGCCATGACAGCACCAACGATGCCGTCGACGCGGCCGGTCGACTTGGCCTTATTGATCTTGCGATTGCCCGCCGGATCTTCCTGATAGACGGCGTTGGCCGCGCACCAGGTCAGCACCGGGTGGCTGTTGTGCCTGAGTTCCAGGTTGATCAGGCGACGCTCGAACTCGTCGACACCCGGTGCCATGTCCTTGAAGCCCTGACCGACCGGCTTGAGCGGCGGTAGTGTGACGCCCTCTTCGGCGATCAGTGACTGCAGATCCTCGATGCGCCAACGGTCGTAGCCGATCGCTTGTAGGTCGAATCGCGCGGCCAACTCGCTCAATCGATGCAGGACGAAACGCTTGTTGATCGCTCGCCCAGGCGTCGTTTCCAAATGGCCGTTATCGCGCCACACCAGGTACGGCACCCGGTCCTGCTCGGCCTTCCGTTGCAAGCCGTCATCCGGCAGCCAGAACCACGGCACCATGCGCCAGACCGGGTCCGCTTCGCTGGGCTCGAACATCAGCACCAGCGCGGTAAGATCCTGCGTGCTCGAGAGGTCGAGACCAGCGACGCAGCGGCGGCCATCGAGCAGCGATTCGTCGAAGCACTTGTCCTCCGCTGCCAGCCAGGCGTCCCGGCTGATCGCGGGGTTATCCGCCTGCACCCACTGGCAGAAGTTCAGGCGCCGGACGGTGGCCTCTTTCGAGGGCATGCCGCGCGCCTGTGTCACCTGCTCCCGCAGGTACTTGAGCCCGGGGATGCCGTAGGCCAACGAGGGGTTGGCCTTGTACCAGCACTGTTCGTCTTCGAACGGGTCGTCGGTCTCGTCGAGCCCGCAGACGAAGCCGAAGAAGGCGTCGTCTTCCAGCATCCCGCTGGCGACCTTGTCGGCGTAGTCGTGATAGTCACCGCACACGGTGAGCTTGTCGGTGCCGCTGTTGGTGATCATGAAGATGATCGCCTGGTCACGGCTCTTGGTGCCGGCGCGCATCATCTCGACGACCATCGCCGTCTTGTGCTCGTGGATCTCATCGAGCAACGCGATGTGCGGGCGCGGACCAGACTGGCCGTCGTCCGCCGCCACCGTCCGGAAGAACGACGACGTACGGTGAAACGCGAGGTTGTACTCCTTGCCGGCGGCGCCCGACTTTGCGATACGGGTCGCCAGCAGTGGCGACTGGTCGACCATTGCCACGGCATCGCGGAACAGGATCTGGGCCTGCTCCTTCTTCGTCGCCGCGGCATAGACTTCGGCACGGCTCTCACCGTCAGCCACGAGACCGTATAGGCCAACGCCACCGGCCAACGGCGACTTGCCGGAGCCCTTGCCGGTTTCAACGTAAGCGACACGGAACCGACGCCAGCCGTCCGGCCCCATCCATCCGAACAGTGACCCGATGATGAATGCCTGCCAGGGCAGCACTTTGAACGGCTCGCCTTCGAACCGACCGCCGTTGAGACGCAGCACCTCTTCGAAGAATCCGATGGCGTGCTGGGCGTGTTCCAGGCTCCAGGTCAAGCCGCGTTCGTGGCCCTCTTCCAGATCCCGCAGGTGGCGAGCACAGGCGTTGCGAACCTGCGGCCCGGCGATGATGTCACCGGCCGCCACCGCATGAGCGTAGGCCGTCGCGCGGTCGTCAGAGACCGTACTTTGCGGCGGTTTCCTTTTGCTCATTGGGGAAGAGTTCTCCTTGCCCGACCGTACCCGTGCCGAGCTTGGCGCGAGCACTGGGGTTGAGACCGAACGAGTTGCCGGCGGTGCGCATGCGTTCCTCAGCGCGGTTGGCGATCTGCATCCAGACGCTCATCTGCTTGTAGCCGCTGGGCGTGTTCATTACGTAGCCGGAGTCTTCAGCGGCGGTGATCTTCTCGCGCGCGTGTTTCCAGTCGGCCCACGCCTGGCAGTAGACGGCCAACTCGCCGCGGTCGACCTTCGTCATCAGACCCAGCGTGACCAGATCCTGAACGATCCGCTTCCATTCAGCCTTGGCGTCCTTGGTTAGGAAGCTGGGGCACGGCGGCGCTTCCGCATTGAGCGAAGGCGCCGAATTGTCATGCAGCTCGTGCGCCGACTTCTTCGATGGGTTGCCGCGCAGCGCGTGGACGTTCGACGGCAGCGCTCTGCGACCTGAGTTGCGATTGCCCGCCATGGCGAACCTCCGTTGGTGAATACCCGGGGCCGAATACCCCCCTGCCATTTTTCCCGCTTTCACGAAAAGAGATGAGCGGACGGTCTCCGGCGCTGACCCTGTGAACTTTCGACCCACCCCGGCCTCTCAAACGCGAGAAATTCGCATTTCGAGAAATCCAACTAGATCGCGGGTCAGGACCAGTGATGGCTCGGGTCAGTCGGCACGCCGTCGAGGTCGCAGCCCGGCAGGCTGCCTCCGTTCTCGATGCGCTTCTTCTCGGTGTCGTGGCACAGCTTGCACAGCGACTGCCAGTTGGACCGGCGCCAGAACAACTTGAGATCGCCACGATGCGGCACGATGTGGTCGACGACTGTCGCCGCCGTCACACGACCGCGACGCTGGCAGAACACGCAAAGCGGATGCTGCTGGAGGAACTGCTCCCGGGCCTTGCGCCACTTGCGGCCATAGCCACGAGCGTTGGCGTTACCTCGGCTATCGTCGCGCATCGATCTCGTCACCTAGCCGCCCCGCTTTCGCTTGCTCCTTGGCGACCTGCCCCTGCTGCCACGTCGAGACGCCTTCACGGATGCCCTGAGTCGTGATGTAGCCACCGACGCCAAGGGTCATGAGATCCCAAAGGCGCTCAGGCATGGGCAGCGTCAGCCCGACGCCGAACATGGCCCCCAGGTATGGCGCGACCAGATAGTTGTTCGCGACGATCGCCACGATGACCAGCATCGTGATCGGGCGCCAGTTGCGCTGGAGCCAGCTCTCGCCGTTGGCCTCGGCCAACACCACCTTCATGCGGGCATTGAGCGATGACGAACGTTCAGTGATCAGCAGCTTGGTGATGTCCGCCTTCAGCCGGGCGGCCTCGTCCTTATCGGTCACCGCCTTATCGACGATATCCAGGATCGGCGAGACAACGGCACCGAGCGCCTTGTCGATTATGCTCATTGATCCTTCCCCTCGAGCACGGTCACGCGCTCGCGCAGCGTGCGAATGTCGCTGCGGAACGAGGTCATCTCGCGCTCGGCATCCGCCCTCGGGTAATACTTATCAGACTGGCTACGTAGATCAGCTTGGATCTGTGCCAGTTGACTCTGCACGCCGATCATCTTCTCGTCCTGCCGCGCGAATCCCTCGCGCACCTCGACGACGCTACTGCCGAACCAGAGCAGTGCAGCAACAATGACGGACAGCAGAACAGTCTGAATGTGACGTTCCATGATCGGGCGCGAACGGACAGGCATGTCCTGGTCCTCACTCATCGCGCGGCCTCGGTATAGAGATTGATGGCGCGCTGGGTTGATAGCGGCCCTGCGATTTCATTGCGTAGATTCACGATCCGGCTGAACCAGCCGAACGTGAACGCCTCTTGAGATGGGCGTTTTCGGGATAACTCACGGCAGAACGCGATACGACAGCCATTGATGGCTTCGGCCAGCACCTCGACACCAGCAGCACCACGAGCGACCCGAAAGCCATCCAACGCGGCCAGCGTCTTGCCGCCGACAGCGCCATCCTCGCCGACGTCCGGATACAACCGCTGCTGATCGTTCAGGGCGTTCAGCGTCATCTGAAGCTCGAGGCCAGACCGGCCCGGCCCGCTGTTCACGCCGTAATCGAACAGGTAACTTGTCAGCGACTCGCTGATCGGCTCGATACTGTCCAGCGCCAGCGAATCCCAATACCGCCGTTCGTAGATCGAGATGGCCAGGCTCAACGGCAAGTCGCGCATGTCGCCGGCATAGCCCTCGGCCCTGGCGACGGCCTCGGTAATGCCATAGCGGGTCGGCCCGCCGCGATCCGACGGGTGATCGACGTACCCACCCTCGCGATCGATCACTTCCGTGACCAACCGGCGTTTGAGCGTCGTCATCATCGAACCTCGAATAGGTGCCCGGCGAGCGCCGGGCGGCTGTCCACCACAGACAGGAGCAACGTGGTGACCCCAGCGCCAAAAGAAAGACCCGGCGGGAGCCGGGTCAAGGGGAACTACCATGGACGCTGCGGGCATAACTCTGTGAAGTCTGACTGATTTATATCGGCCCATTCCGGTGGCATCAACGGGTCGGTAATGCCAGCATCGCAATACAGGGGCAACGTATCGGAAACGCATCACAATAGGCGGGTGTCATGAACTCATCTGCCGGCGAGTTGCAGTGTCCTTCAGCGACTCCTTCAGCTTCCTGTGCAGCCGGTCGAGGCGTTCGTAGTAGCTGCTAGAAGAGATCTGCAGCCGCTGGCACTTGGCCTGGCTGTAGCCGCCATCGCGGTAATGCTCATCGGCCATCATCTGGTGGTGCCACTCCAAACGCTGCAGCCCCTGCTCCACCTCCCAAGCCACGTTGTCCAGCTCGCCCAGGTTCAACAGGTCGCGTGACTTCTTCGGACCCGTGCCGCGCGGCGGGATCCCCCCGAACTCGATAGCTTGCGCCAGCATCGATTGCGGCTGACCGCCCCGGCGAGCGTGCTGCTCCGCCCAATGGTTCAGCAACTGGTCCATTTCTTTGATCATTGGTTTGCTCCGTGGTGGTAATCGCTGTGCACCTGGTGGTGGCAGGCGCTCAGCGCGTGCGATTCATGAAATCGTATTGGCCCTCGTTATGGCATCGCTCGTGGCAGGTGTCACAGATCGCGACCAGCTCCCACAGGAACTCATGCCCAAGGTGCTTGTAGCTCAGATGGTGTACCTGAGTCGCAGGGTTATCGAGACAGCCCTCACATCGGCCTCCAGCTCGGCGCAATACCTTGGCTCGGATCTGCTGCCAGCGCTCAGTGGCCAAATACTCAGCGTATCGTTCCCAGAACCCCGGCTGCTCGGCAAGCTGCGCCAGCAACGCCTCGTGGCGTTCATCGGAAGCCACCTTGTTGGCGTGCTGTGCTTCCTCACGCAGTGCCGTGCTGAATTCGGGAATCTCCTCGCCTTGGGCGAAGGCTAACGCGGACTGCTTGCTGATGGCATTGGTCGCAGCTCCACAGCGCTGACACTGGCCGACGTACTGCAGGCTGTGGTTGCTCAAGTATCGATACCGCAGCCGGATATCGTCGTGCTTGCATGCCTTGCAGGGGCGCTCGAGAACTGCCGGAACCATCGCTTTCGTCTCCATTTCAAACCCTAGACAGATTTACCCCAACCCTAGACAGAACCCTAGACAGAATAAAAACAATAAAATCATAGATTTATTATTGATTGTCTAGGGTGTCTATAGTGTCTAGGGTTACCGCGCGTATAGAAAAAATATCGAACCGATGGGGATAGCTACTTATGGCGTTACGCATACGTGCGCGGGCGCGTGAAACCCTAGACACCCTAGACAGCCCCTAATATTCGCTTTCATATCAATCATTTGTCTTGTCTATACCCTGAAAAACGACCCTAGACAGTGCCTAGACACCCTAGACAACCTGAGCGCTATGCGGCGTCATTGGCGGCCCTATACGGTTTCACCCAGCCCTGGCACTTGTCCCAACCGAGCGGATTCCAGCCGGCCTCTAGCGCGGCATCGCGGAACTGCTTCACCAGCGCCCCCAGCTTGCGGCCGTCGCTGAGATCCACGTCATTGGGAGGGTCGGGGAGGTAGAACATCGAGCGCACACGTTTCTCGTCCATCGTGTACCACCCCATCTGGCTGTCGCTCTTCTCGATCTCACTGCTCAGCAACAGCGAGAACTTAGTCTCGCTCATCGTGTGCTCACGATTCTTGCTGCACCACTCGAGGAACAGGTCGTGCACATCCTGCGTCCGCGCCACGGTATACGGCACGCCCAGCAGCCCGTTTCGCCAGGCCACCAGGAACGTCTGCCATGCCGCCCGGCTCATCTCGACCAGCCGCTGCCTCGCTTTCGTCAGCGGCGGCCTAGTGCGCTCGTTGAAATCGCCCGTGTCGTAGCGCAACAGGTAGTTGTAGAACGCTGCCACGCCATCAGCATCCAGCTCCTTCTTCAACGCCACGCTCGCCTCGGGGGGCAACGTCTTTTTCGGCCAGATAACCAGCATGCGACGATCGTTCTCATTGATCGGCCACGGCATCACCTCGTTGGAGAGAAACGCCGCATTCATGTAGTTGGTCTGCTCCCAGCCGCTGACGAACTTCGCCTCGATGCGCATCGTCTTGCCGGTGATCATATGTTTGATCCGGCCAACCTGGTTGTAGCGCTGATCGCGGCTCACGACCTCCTCGAAAACGCCGTAGAGCTTGTTCTCCTGCCACTGGCTCCAGCTCGACTCCAGCTGCACCTGGCCCACGGTGGCGCCATACTGGCCGTAGATCTCGCCCATGATGTCGGACATCAACAAGCTCTTGCCCGAACCTTCCATGGTCGAGTGGGCGAGCACTGCCGTGTCCATCTTCGCGCCCATGTTCTGCAGCGGGTAGGCCAGCCAGCACGTCAACCAGTGCATCGCCTCCTTGTCGCCGTTGCAGAGCCAATGGATCAGGTAGACGATGGATTTGCACCGCTCGGGCGCATCTACCGGCGCCAGCGGCAAGCCCTCGAACGTGTTGATGTGTGTCGCCGGGTCCTTAGTCATGCGCGGATCGAACACCAACCGGTCATGCGGTATCTGCTTGCGCTCCGGGGAGTTGACCCACAACGAGAACGCGTCACCCAACGCCAGTTGCACGGCCCCTTTCGGTAACCGCATGCGTAGCTGGCAATCCCAGATATCCTGCGTGCCATCGAGGAAGACATAGCGCTCCATCGGCACCATGCCGACCTTGCCGGTGTCCCCCTTGAGCTTGCTCGCCAGTTTCGCCTCGTCGGTCTGGCGCTTCGCCTGCTCCGCATCAACGATCTTCTTGTCCCCACGATCCAGCCACGCCTTCGCCAGTTGCCGCGTCACCAGCGCCTCGAATGCCGCCCACTTGAGAATCCGCCGGCGGTGAAGGTCGAACACTTTCTTCTCGCCCTCCATCAACGCGAAACGGCGAAGCACCGTCGTATCGTCGAAGTCTGAACCATCGCTCCCCTCGCCCCCGGTTTCAGGCGGAGCGCTGGGCTCCGATCCGTCGCCCGTAGGGGCAGGGGGAAGTGACTGCCGCTGGCTCTCCATGCCCAACATGCGCGCTGCATCTTTCACCGCCTGGCGAACGTCACCGGCATGATCGAGCAGGCAGAACACGTCGAAGGGATCGACCCGATGGCCAGTGTTGAGCGGGTCGGAGGCATGATGCGAGAACGCCCCGCCCTCGATAATCGATATGCCCGGCAGTTTCGTACTGCTGTGCGGATACATCCACCGCGCCCCGCGCTTCACGTACCCGTGGGCGGCTAGCATCTGCCCGATATCGTGCGCCCGATTGAAGGCATCGATAACCGATTCACCGCCACCGGCCTGTTTCGCGCGGCGCTCCTGCCGGTGGGGTTCGGGGGAGGCTTCCGGCTTCGCCCACGGGCAGACACACAGCGCATCGCGCTTGAAAATGTCCCAGTTCACCCACGCGGCCAGAATCTCGTCCGGCAGCATCGGGATCACGCCATCCTGCGGCGGCGTCTTCCAGGTATAGGGTTTACCCGTATCGGGGTGAACCGAAGGAGGAAGCACATCCTGCACCGCGCCGCCGCGGAGCTCGACCACCGTAAAGTTACCGTCTGCATCCTGATTCGGCCATGACAGCGCCTTCCGGGTTAACTCAGACCCCACCGGCGCTCGGAACAGTAGACGCATCCGATCGGGGCGACCCACAACAGTCGGATAACGCCCTGCCATCTCATCCAGATCCAGCCCCAACAGGTCGGCCAGCACCTGGCGCGTGGCCGGCACATCATCGACGTCCAGCGAGCAGAGCCCCGAGGTGCCAAGCACCACGCCGATGTTGTGATCCGAATACTGCTCCCAGAACGCCTGGGCGATATCGGGTTTCGCCATCTGGTTCTCGGCCTGCTGCCAGCCTGGCGTGCGGGGGGCTTTCTGCCCCGGCGGAATAGCCACCAACGACATGCCCAGCTTCTCGACGTACCGCCGTGCCCAACTACCTCGCGTCGTTGACTGGGTATCACTCACCGCCGCCCCTCCTTTGCCGACTGACACTCGACACACCGCAGCGCATACGGCACCCGCTCCCGTCTCGCTGCGGGGATCGTCTCGCCGCAGTCGACGCACTCGTCATCGACCGGCACCACATGCCGGCGCGGGGCCTGCCGAGCAGCCAGGGCCCGCGTCATCCGCTCGTCGATCAGCTCCTGCGCGATATCTGCCTTGTCAGCCATCACTCGTCCTCCTCGTAGCGCTCGGCCGCTTTCTCAACGGCCAGCACCGCCCCGAGCAAGCGGCGAATGCGAAGATCGAGCTTCTTGGCCTCGACGATGTCGATCACCTGGTCGTCCAGGCTATCGCTCAGCGTCTCGACGACCTCCGCAACTTCACGATGCAGCTGCTTCAACGACCCCAGCATGCCCAGCTCGGGGACCTGCTGCGTCGCCTCCTGCGGGCGCACCCAAATCGCCCCACCGGCGATCTCACCGATGCTGTCCAGAATGCGGTCGTCACGCGTCGTCGACAGCACCGCCTCCAGGTCATCGATGTTGATCTTGTGGGACTCATGGGTGGGGCTCAGTTTGTGCTGCAGCGTCGTCGGGTTGAGACCATGGACGGCGGCCACTGCCTTGATGCCGCCGGCGTAATCGCGCCCGGCATGATAGAGGGAAAGATTGAGGGGTAGAACTTCGGTCATCGCACGATCGCGCGACGTTGGCCACTGCTTGCCCATGGCATTACTCCTGAATCGTTGCCATGCGCCACGGCCCAAAGGTGGTGTACTATCAAGGCCGTGGCGCAGACAGCTTTATTGGTTTGCTCATCTGCGTCACACAAGCCCCGAGGAAGGTCGATCTGTGGTGGAGAACCCTTCCTCGGGCACCGCCGAGATAGGTAAGCCTATCCCGGCACCCTAGGCGGCTCGACTCTTACCGAGCGCCTTGATTTCGTAAAACCGATATCCGCACGGCTGGTCAGAATCGACAGCTACGAACAAGGAGCGTTTCGAACGGAGCATTTGAGAGATGGCCCCCTGGGTCATACCCATCATATGCGCCACCCGCTCCTGCGAGTGCTGCTCAACGAATTCCTTGAGAGTCATGTCGGACGTCATAGCCACATCTCGGTTTATCCTTGCGACACAGTAGCCCAGCTAATTTATTGGCGCAACAAATATTAGCTGTCACTCTTGTTCAGACACGACCAAAATATAAGCTTGGGTAATGCCACAGATCGACATATCCAAGCCCCCTCTCGAGGTCACCAGGCAAGAGCATGCCCGCCTGCGTGAGATTTACGAGAACCGCAAAGCGCGGGCGAAAAGCCTCAAGCAACCCTTCAGCCAAGAATTCATCGCTGAGAAATGCGGCTGGTCTGGCCAAAGCGCGGTTAGCCAGTACCTCACCGGCAGACTGACCCTCAACCTTGAAGCGTTGCTGAAGCTCGCCAAAGCTCTTGAATTCGACCCAGCAGAGGTTAGTCCTCGGTTGGTGGAAGAAATGCCTACGACCTATCGCTACCATGAACCCAACGAGCCTGATGGCGTTGCAGACAATGCCTCGGTTTTGGGGTATACGGCCCGACGCTTGCCTGTGATCGGGCAAGCCTCCGCGGGCCGGCTGCTTGAGGTTTTCGAAGAACAAGACATTGAGGAATGGGTGACAGCTCCAGGACCTACCGGGCCGCGAGCATTCGCACTTCGCATCGAAGGCATCTCGATGGAGCCCAAGTTCGTAGACTCTGACAAGGTCATCATCGACCCGGACCTTGAGTGGAAGGTTGGTGACTTCGTTTTTGCTCGAAAGGATGACAACACGGGCACTTTCAAGCAATTACGAAAAGAGGGCGACGATTACTACCTATGCGCTCTCAACGAGAATTTTTCCCCCCGCTATCTCCGCATGGATCGCGAATGGATTGTCGTTGGCAAGGCCAAGTGGAAGCTTGAGGACTTGTAGGCAACCTAGCAGCGACACCTCGCGTCACAAATATTAGCCAGACTGTTGACTGATAATAACAGCCAGGCTAATCTCGATCTGTACCTCCACCACAGGTCGAGCCTTCAAAAATGCAAACCAATACCCGAAAGACCCCGGGCCGGGTGTATCTGCATCCGGCGTCGGGCTCCAGCCCCGAGAGCATCCAACGCATTCAGCGTGAAACCGGCATGCTCGTCGTCCTCGGCGCCAGCGCCGCCCGCCTGATCCCGATGACCGCCACGCGCGGCCAGGCGGTGACGGCATGATGAACCGCACCCAAGAACGCGCGCTGCGCAAGGCTTGTCGCCAGGGCGGCACCCTGATCCTCCCAACGACCGATGGCCCTTTAACCATCGAGGTCACGCTCAGGCAGCGAACCAACCGTCCGGACCGTGCCGATGCCAAGATCTCGGAGAGCCCGGCGAGCTTTCTCAAGCTCAATGACTGGTCGCCCCGTGAGCTATACGCCGACCTGGCAGAGCGGATCGAGGACCAGTACCAGGTGCTGTCCGACGCCGACGACGCGCCGGAGGCCAGATCATGACCGTTCTCAGCTTCCCCGCCGCCGCACCGGCGATCACCAGCGGTATGCGTGCCCTGATGTACGGCGTTCAGGATCTCGCGCTGGACATCACCGCCCAGGGCCAGCACCACGTTCACACGCACTTCTGGGCTCACACCTTCGAGCTCGATATCCGCGTGACCAGGGCGCCGCACAAGATGGGCTGCCAATCGATCTGGGCGAAGACCATCTACTTGCCACGCAACCAGGACGGTCGCCCCGCGCTCTCCGAAACCGCGCTGGACGATCTCAGCGAGAGCATCGCCTACCTGCAGAGCCTGCTGGCCAAGCCGGAGGCCTGCACATGAACGCCCCCGCCCATGACTTGCTCACCCGTACCGGCCAGCCCCGAGTCCTGATCGTCGGGTTGATGCCCGCACACACCAACGCGGCAAGCCTGACCGGCAACCTGCTCGAACGCACCCACTACCCGCTCACCATCGAGCGGGTCGGCGAGGTCGTTGCCCAGGGCCACATCGAGGACACCGGCGCCGGCATTTCGCTCACGCTCACCAACACCCAGGGCGTCCGCGTGCTCAACCTGCACAACGGCACGCCGGCCGATGCCACCTGGGCGCTGGCCAAGCTGCTCGAACGCCTGACCTGACGGAGGCCACCGATGCGATACGACCTGCAAACCGCCGCCACCCTGCTCGGTACCGGCCGCACCACGCTCTGCCGGCAGCTGCGCGAACGCCACATCTTCGACAGCCACAACCTGCCTCAGCGGGCCCACGTCCGCGCCGGACGGTTCGCCGTCGAGGCCAAAAGCGTGGTCAACCCTGGGCTGGGCCGCGAAGTGCCCTACGGCAAGACGCTGGTCACCGAACGCGGCCTGCTCTGGCTAGCCGGCGAGCTGGGCGTCCGCATCCACCGCGAGGCCGCCAACGATGCCTGAGATCACCCCACCCGAGTGGCAGAGCGAAGACGCCTCCAACGACAGCAGCACCGTCGCCCTGCTGTTCGAGCAGTTCGGCGACGTGCTGATCCCGCTGGACGCCGTGCGCGGCCGCTACTTCCGCAACCTCAACGAGGCCAACTTCCGGGCCGCGATCCGCGAAGGGCGTATCGACCTGCCCGTCATCACGCTGGACCGCAGCCAGAAGGCCCAGCCGTTCGTGTGCATCTACCACCTGGCGGTGCTGATCGAACGCCAGGCGCACGCCGGCGTTAAGCAATTACCGTCGCGGCACTGGCGCGACTACCGCCGCGCCCTGCCGACCACAGAGCACGAAAAGCCGCCCTCACTGGCCGGCTAATACCGGTCAGGCCAACGCCTGAGCCAACCACCACACCACGAGGAAACCAATCATGAGCCAGAACCAACCGACCACCACCGGTACCGGCACCAACTTCGCCGAGCTGCTCGGCGATCTCGATGCCGGCGTCTTCCACGAGAAGATCGCCCACGCGCTCTCTGCCGTCGCCCTCGGTGTCGTCCAGAACGGCAAGGCCGGCAAGGTCACCATCACGCTGGACGTGAAGCAGATCGCCACCAGCCGGCAGGTCGATGTCAGCCACAAGCTCAGCTACGTCGAGCCCACCGCCAAGGGCAAGCGCAGCGAGGAGAACACCACCTCCACCCCGCTCTACGTCGGCAAAGGCGGCAAGCTCACGCTGTTCCCGGAGAACCAGGGCAAGTTCGAGTTCGACGGCGAGAAGGCCGGGCAGAACGCCAACGCCTGACCCAGCCGCAGCACCACAGCAGTCGCGGAGCCCGACGCCGGGCGGGCCAAGCCCGGCACCACCACACCAAACCAATGAAGGAATGACCCATGTTTGACGCCGACGCACTCGACAAGCTCCAGGACCTGACCCAAGCCGCCACCATCGGCGATCCCGGCACCCACGTGCCGACCATGCTGGTCCCGCGTGGCTACGATCTCGTCTCGCTCGAAAAGTACATGGAGAACCCGGGCCGCTTCCGGGGCAACTTCGCCACCTCCTCCATCGAGGACTACGCCGCCTACGTCAACGCCGAAGACAAGTCCCGCGTGTTCGTCGATATCGACAGCATGAGAGCCAAGGGCTTTTTCGACCTCGGCACCCATCTGGACCCCGGCCATGCGGATCACACCGCCACGCTCGCGCTCGACAAGACGGCACCCTTTGCCGCCCTGCTGAACGCCGATGGCACCGCCTACAGCCAGAAAGACCTGGCCGCCTGGATCGAGGACTGGAACGGCAACATCGAAGGCGAGGACAGCGCGGGCGACAGCATGAGCCCCAACCAGCTCGCCGCCGCCGTCCGCCGGATCGAGATCAAAGCGACCAGCGAGCGCACCCACGAGGACAACGACTGGAACGCCAGCCGCTCCGGCCTCGACCAGCTCGACGCGAAGACCGGTGGCGCCACGCCCTCGATCATCCGCTTCAGTTGCACCCCGTACGAAGGGCTCAGTCTGCGCACCTTCTCGCTGCGCGTCTCCATCATCGCCGACGATCAAAAGCCAAAGCTCAAGCTGCGCCTGATCGGCCTCGAGGCGGTGAAAGAAGAGATCGCCCAGGAGTTCAAGCGCGTGCTCGCCAGCCACCTTGGCGAGCAGACCACCCTGCTGCTCGGCAACTTCAACAAGGGCTGACCGGCAACTATCCGGAAGTTCCGGATAGTTCACCACCCGCCGCCGTCACCCACCGGCGGCGGGACTCCACCACAAGAGAGCAAACCAATGCGACTGATCGAGATCGTCTACTGTCACCGCCTTTTCGATGAACGCCTGCCCAGGGAGATATTCGAGCCCCTCGGGTTCAAGGTTTACACCGAGTGCCTCGACCCACCTATTCATCCCGAAGACATCGATGAAGAATTTTTCGAGTGCTATTTGCGTAACCCACAGACCTACATCGACAGCCTGCCATTTGAAGTACCCGCCGGCTTCGTCGAAGTCGACCGCTACGAGAACGAAGAAGCCATCGTCCTGCTCGCGCTCAAGCCAACCTCTGCGATCGCTGAGCTGCTGCTGGCCCAGATAGAGACCGGCGAAGCCCTGGCCGCCCTCGCCCGTGAACGCCGCCGGCAGGTCGAGGCCGAGGGATTCGAGATGGGAGTCATGTGATGGGTGGCATTACGACAGACAGCATGCCATGCCAGGCACGAATCAGGAGGACATCATGTCGACTGGAAAGCTGATGTGTCTCGAAGACTGGCGCAAAGCTCGCTTCGCAGGAAAACCGCCAGGCATCTCGACGGTCAGACGCTGGTGCAACGAAGGTACGATTCCGGCCAAGCGGATCGGCGGAACCTGGTATATCGATATCGACGCTGAGCGAAACCAGACCGGAATGGAGCTAGCCGATCAGGTCCTGGATAGCATGAGGAGCATGTAGTGGCATCGAGACCACGCTCTCGCCAGAAGCGGGGACTGGAACCCAACCTGTACGAGAGCCGGGGCTACTTCTCGTACCGGAATCCGGTCACAGGGAAGTGGCACAGCATGGGCAAAGACAAGGCTAAGGCGCAGGCGGCTGCACGCGTGCTCAATGCACGGCTGATGCCGGGCACGGACCTGGTCGCCAGGGTAATGGGCACCGAGGGTGTCACGTTGCGCCATGCCGCGGCGCTGTTCCTCGAGGAACGAGTCGACAAGCACCCGAAGCTCAGCGCCAGCACGAAACAGAACAAGCATTACCGCACTGGCCGGCTGGTCAAGGACCGAGGAGACGCGCGTCTGGATCAGGTCGACACGCGATGGTGCGCCCAGTACCTCGACGAGAACTTCAGCGGCGATCCCTATGTTCAGTATCGATCGGTGCTGTCGCAGATCTTCGCCTTCGCCCAGACGAAGGGCTGGATGAAGGAGAACCCGGTGGCACCGACGCGGAAAAGCGACGAGGGATACACGAAGAAGCGCAAGAGGCTGACCGTCGAGCAGTATCGCGCGATCTACGCAATGGCGCCGCCCTGGTTCCAGATCGCCATGGAGATGGCGCTCGTCTGCCTATTCGGTCGCGCGGAGGTCGCCGCCGCCCGTTACGATCACATCTATGACGGGGCCCTGCACTACATCCGACAGAAAACTCGCGAGCGATCGAAGACCGCCTACGTGGCTATCGAGATGACGCCAGCGATCCATGACCTGATCCAGCGCAGCCGGCAGCTACCGCCGCTCTCACCGTTCGTCATTCACCGCACTCCCGAACGAACCTCCGCAGCAGCGAAGCGAGACGAGCATTGGAGCAGCGTGAAGCCTGACATGATCTCTCGAAAGTTCGCCGAGCTGCGTGACCAAATCGAATCCATCGCAAGGCTACCCGACGGCGAAAAGCCCACATTCCACGAAATCCGCTCTCTCGGCTCCCGGCTGCTCGAGCTGAAAGGCGTCGCGGTCGGCGATATCCAGGTGCTCATGGGCCACGCCGACGAAGAGATGACCCAGCACTATCTCGACGGCCATGGCATCCGCTGGCAGGCCGCCAAAGGCAACTCGTTCGACATGGCCTCCCTGCTCTCTTGAGCCTGAACGCTGTCGAGTTTTGGGAATATTTTGGGAAAATTTTGGGAAACGAAAAACCGCCACTCGGTATTACCCGTAAGTGGCGGTTTTTCTTGCAACTTTGGTCGGAGCGACAGGATTCGAACCTGCGACCTCTGCAACCCCATTGCAGCGCGCTACCAAGCTGCGCCACGCTCCGATTTCGACAGGGCCACCAGCGGCAGTCCCCGTGAAACGCTGCGTATACTACCTTGCGTCCCCGCAAATTAAAAGCGCTTCTTAAGGCTTTTTTTTCAATCGGTTGCGAAAACCTCCTCGACACAAGCCAGGCGCGGCAGCAAGGCCATCGCGGTGGCTGTGATACGCGCCTGGCGGGATGGAGGCGCTGAGCGTAGGCCTCGTCTCCATGGCCAGCCATGGGTATAATTCGCCGATATCGAGACCAAAGTCTAACAAGGTGGCATCATGTCGTTGATCATCGGTATGTGCATTCTGCTCGGCTGCCAGTTCCTGGGAGAAGTCTTCAGCCGGGCGCTCTCCCTGCCGGTTCCCGGGCCGGTCCTGGGCATGCTGGTGCTGTTGATCGGCCTGCTGATCCGCGGCAGCGTCCCCGCCAGCCTGAGGGTGATGGGCGAAGGCCTGCTCAAGTACCTCACGCTGCTGTTCGTGCCTGCCGGCGTCGGCTTGATCCAGCACTTCGGCCTGATTCGCCAGGAGATCTGGATTCTGATCGCCACCCTGATCGCCTCGACCTCGGTGACGATTCTCGTGACCAGCCAGATCCTCCAGCGCACCGCCCGCCAGCGCCAACCCGCCAAGGAGAACGAGGCATGAACACTCTCGGGCTCGAGCAGATATGGGTCTACCTCTCCGCCTCCCCCCTGCTGCACCTCTTCGCCACGCTGCTGGCCTTCATTCTCGCCACCTATATCAACCGCTGGGCAGGCGGCACCCCGCTGCTGCACCCCGTCATCGTCACCATCGCGCTGCTGATCGGCTTTCTGCTGTTCACCGGCACGGACTATGCCACCTACTTCCAGGGCGCCCAGTTTCTGCATTTCCTGCTGGGGCCGGCCACCGTGGCCCTGGCCATTCCGCTCTACGACCATCGGGAGCGGGTGCGCCGAATGCTCCGGCCTATCGTCATCGGCACGATCACCGGCGTGGCCACGGCGGTGATCTCCGCCGTGGGGGTCGCCATGGCCCTGGGTGCCAACACCGAAACGGTACTCTCGCTGGCACCGAAATCGGTCACCTCACCGATCGCCATGGGCATCGCCGAGAAACTGGGAGGCATTCCGTCGCTGACCGCGGGGCTCGTCCTCATCACCGGCGTCATCGGCTGCATCGTCGGCCCCTGGATCTTTCGCCTGACCCGCATTACCGATCCCACGATTCAGGGATATTCCATGGGGCTGGCGGCCCACGGCTTCGGCACGGCCTACTGCTTTGCCTCGGTGGGCGCGGTTGCCGGCGCGTTCTCCGGCCTGGCGATGGGGGTCTCTGGATTGACCACCGCGTTCCTGCTGCCTCCGCTGGTCCATCTGCTCGGGCTCTGATCCACCCCGTCGAACCGGCCTTTCCTGATTCGTCGGCCAGCGCCTTTCCGAAGACTTACCCGATGCCTCATCCCTCTTACAAAAGAACAACGCTTCGCTAAGGCGTCGTCCACGTCGAGCCCGGATAATGCGACTAACGGATTAGGCTCAGGTGCACGACGATATGGAATTGAAGACCTTCTTTGCCCAAGGTACCGACGGCCGAGTCATCCCCCACGCCCGGGTCACCGTCTATTCCCTCGAGGATGGCGATCCACTGGCGACGCTCCGCGACGCCGCTGGCGACCCGCTCGACAACCCTTTCTCCGCGGGTGACGACGGCCAGATCCAGTTCGCGGCGCCCAACGGACACTATCGAATCGAGGTTCGGAGTGACGACAGCCACCAGCGCCTGAACACGCAGTTCTTCGATCAGGGAGAGGTTCACTCCGCCTCTGGCCAACAGTCCCTGACCGAGGCGCTCGATCAGCGCCTGCTGGTCGTAGACTCGGTCGACACCCTCAGGCGCTGGCCCGCAAATCGCGTACCCGACGGTTGCGCAGTCATCTGCCGCCGGTTCCACCATGACCTGGCCGACGAGGTCGATGTCGAGCTGAAACGTTGCGTGGCCCGGGACGACCCGTCACGCGCCGGTCAACGAGCCTGGCTGGCTGGCGATGCCGAGCGCGACGAGCGCGCCGGTCATCACCATTTCACGCTGTGGGCGGATGATGGCGCGGCGTATCAGCATTACAGTCACGACGTCCATCTGCTCAAGGTGGGATTCCGCGCCGATTACGGCCACGGTGACGATGGTCGCGCCGGCACGGACGAATCGGCCTGGCTTCAGGAAACCCTCGACAAGACGCCCTACCGCACCAAGTACCTGCCCAGCCTGCCCGCAGGTCGCGGTCTCTACGTCGGCAGTCAGCGGATTCGGCTCTGTTCCGGCACGCGCATCATCGGCGATGGCGCGCTCGCCAACAGTCGCATCGTCAGCGACTACGTCGGCGCCTCTTTTCGCGACGGCCTGTTCTGGCTGCGCGAACCCCATGTGGTGGCAGCCTGGGCCGAGGGGCGCCCCGCCGGCGATGTCGACCTCGGCTTCAGCCACGACATCGAGCTGCGGGGGCTGACCTTCGAGGCCAGCGACTTCGCCAGCGCCGCGGCCACCCTGGTCTGCGTGCGCGGCGTCGACTACCACGACAATCATCACGTCCGCTGCGGCGGCATCAAGTTCTTCCACGAACTGGAGCTCAACCGCCGCTATTCGCTGGCGCACGAGGACGATCCCACCACCGACAACGCCGTCATCGCGGGCTTCGATCCCGACACCCCGGACGATCTCAACCAGGGCATTCGCATCAGCCATCTCACCGGGGGCGCCGATCGTTACAGCTATACCCCTGGAGACGGCAAGGCAGCCGTGGCCGTGCGGCTCAACTTCGTGAGCGACTTCAGCATCGCCCATGTGCGCATGGACTACTGCAACATTTCCGGCTGGGGAGGATCGGCCAGGCCCGGCAAGGGAGGCGAACTACGCTGGATGCGGCGCCTGCGCGACGGCTACATCAGCGACGTCCATTGCACCCGCTCCAACGGCGCGATCTATTTCAACAACGCCCACAACGTCAAGATCTTCGGCTGCAGCGCCCGGGATGTGAGTGATACGGCGTTCGATTTCGAAGGCTGCACCTACTGCCTGTTCGATGGCATCCATTCGGTCAATGCCGGCAATTTCGGCATCTCGATCTTCTACGCGACCCGCGGCAACGTGATCAAGAACTTCCATGCGCGGCAGACCGCCGAAGCGGCACGGCTGCGCGAGCGCTACGCGACGAAGCGTTTCAAGCCGGGGCTGGGGAAGACGCTATTCAGGCGCCTGGCGGGATTCGAGGATCCGGATTTCGAACAGGATGTGGTGCTGGATACCGGATCTTTCGTCTACGAGGGGGAAGGCTTTGGCCTGGTGGCGGTCGACTCCTGGGTCAACGTCACCTACCGCAACGTCAATCACCATAACGTCGTGATGGATCTGCGCGCGCACAGCAACGCGCGGGAACAGTACTTGCAGGATAACCGCTTCACATTCACCAAACCGGCGTCGGACGGCGACACCCTCGTCGCCATCGGCCCCAACGGGGCAAGTTACGCCCGCTGGCAAGGCGGGGTCATCGAATCGACGGTCGAACAGCCGTCGGGAGTGATACCGCTGCTGGCTCAGGCGCGCGCCTACGGGGGCGTGACCATCGTCGACATCATCGAGTGTCGAATCGACGTGCCTGGCGTCGACACCTCGATCCTGATCGGCGACGCCCGCCGTTCGGGCCGCTCGCCCGGCCACGCCTTCCGCCTCCACGGCAACCTGGTGACAGCCGGGAGCCGGCTGGTGGCACTGAATATCAACCAGCGATCCGGTGGCGCGGCGCTCCAGTGGGAAGCCCTGAACAACCGGGACCTGAGCTTTTCCCCCGTCGACGTCGAGACCGATCAGAACGAGGGCATCGCACGCTACCGCGGGCTACGCGTTGGTCTCAAGGCGACCCGCCCGCGCTGAGCCGGGCCTCGGTAGCGTCGCCACGCTCGCGAACCGTTTCTCTTCAGCCTGGCCCACTTGCCACCTTACGAGATGTCGGGCTAGCCCAGCACGATAAGTCCCTCCGCCTGACGCAGACGGATCTCACCCTGGGGCGGGGTTTCCTGAACCCGCCCTGCCGGGTCCGGTAACCTCGACGATGACTTGGATGATCGCTGGCTGGCTCCCACGGCCAGGGACGGCATGGCGATGATCGCCAGGCCGCCCAGCCCCGCGGCCAGCACTTGACGTCGACTCGGCATGACACACTCTCCTGCGGCTGATGGGATCGATGAGGGGCGTGCACTGTGGAGCTCGGGCACGAGGGCGGCTCGCCAGCACCGGATGACGCGCCGGCGGTAACCCGCCGGTGCTCAGATGTTTCAGCGCCCTCGAGGAGAGTCGTCGAATGTCGACTCCGCCCGATGCAGCGCCGCGATGATGCGATCTGCCGCCAGATGGGAGAACGTGTTGGTAATGTGATGGTCGTCGCGGTAGACCAATACGTTGTCCCGCAGCGGCGAGCAGCGCTGGTCGTCGCAGAAGAGATCGCTCAGGTCGGCGAACTGGACGTTCGGCAGGTGAACCTCGCCGGTGGGCGATTGCGCCTTCAATACCGAGCGCCTGGGGATGGAACACGCCACGCTCGGATTATCCTGGAGGTCGACGCACTTGGGCACGTCGAAGCCGTACCAGGGGTTGTCGCGAATCGCGAGCACGTCGATGTCGTCGTCGGCCAACCGCTGCCAGGCTTGTCGGTATCCCTTTGGCACGCGCTCCTCCGCCCCCTGCCCCCGAGTCGCCGTGGTGAATACCAGGTCGGGTTGCAACTCGCCGAGGCGCTCGAGTGCCTCGCGATTCCATGCCAGACAGGAAGGGTTGACCTGATAGCGGGCGTGCGGATCGGTCGATAGCATACAGGCCCCCTTGGTCATCGAGATCAACCGGAACGCCTCACGCTCCGCTGCGACCTTCAGCGCTGCCAACCAGTGCTGGGCATGGGAGCCGCCCGCGAGCACGACCGTGTAGTCCGCTTCCGGATCGCCATAGGTACACTCCCGGACCTCGGGCTGCAGATAGTTCTGATGGCAACCATCGAACGAGGAAGCGGGCAGATCCAGGCTGGCGATCAGAGTCGACGGCTGGAGATCGTGATCGGGAACGTCGGGCGCGCGCAGGAAGGTCGCGAGTTCCGATCTGGCTGCCGCGCTACGTCCTTGATAGTCCTGATACCACATTGCCAACGAGGCAAGCGGAAACGCCATCAACAGCACGCAGGCGCCATAGGTGTTAATGCGGCGGCGAGACAGCAGCGGCGAGCGCCGCACCGGCGTCTCGAGGCCCCATGTCGTCAGGAAGGCGAGCACGCCGGCCCCGCCGATGATTGCCAGCCCCGGGAGGAGGCCAACGTCGAACTCTCCGGTGACATAGCGATAGAACGAGAGCAGCGGCCAGTGCCAGAGATAGAACGAAAACGACATGTCGCCAAACCAGACGACGAACCGGTTGTTCAGCAACCTCATGTCGCACCGATTCCGCGCCGCGATGACGATTCCGACCGCGGCAAGCACCGGCACCAGGGCGACGACGCCGGGGAACAGGGTCGAAACGTCGAGAAACAGGGCGAAGGTCGTCAGCACGACCAGCGAGATCCAGCCCAGGACCTTCGCAGCGGGCGGTGACAGCGAGATCCGCGACACCCCGAGCGCGAGCAGCCCACCGAGGGCGAACTCCCAGGCCCGGGCAAAGGTGTCGAAATAGGCCCAGGATTGATTCTTCTCGGTAATGTAGATGCTGTAGCAGAGCGACAGGACGGTGACCGCCATCAGCAACAGCACGCAGGCGTGGTTGTCCCGACGCCCACGGCGTGCATCTAGCTTCAACCCTGCCCAGAGCAGCAGCGGAAACGCGAAATAGAACTGCACCTGAACCGCCAGTGCCCAGAGCTGCTGGAACGGCGACGGCGGTGCCCCCTGCTGGAGATAGTCGGTGGCGGTCAACGCCAGCGACCAGTTCTCCAGAAACAGCATCGATGCCATTGCATGCTTGATCTGATTGCGCCACATCGAGTCCGGCATCAACCACATCGACAGCAGAATCGTCGTGCACACCACCAGCGCCGCGCTCGGGAGCAGCCGGCGCAGCGTCTTGCCGTAGTAATCCAGCACGTCGGCCAACGACAGCGGCACCCGACGTATCAGCGATCCCACGACGAAGAAGGCGGCAACCACGAAGAAGACGTCGACGCCGCCCGAGACGCGTTGAATCCAGATGTGATAGACAGCGACCATCAGGGCCGCGACGGCCCGCAACCCCTGAATCTCGTAGAGATACTTACGTTCCTTGCCCAACGAATGGCTCCTTTCCATTCCCTAAGTACTTTCCCGCGGGACGGCGAATGTCCGGCGGAAAGCACTTTTCAAACCCTCGCCGCCGACGGCGGCCCTCTGGATCACCCCCTGGGCCGAGGGGCGTCAGGCCCGGCTCCCGACCCGGACCTGGCGCCCCTTCAGGTTGTAGGCGAACAGGAACCTGACCGCGGCCCAGCGCTGAGACATCCGCGCCAGAACACAGCAGCAGGCGAAGGTCACGGCGAAGAGCAGCGCGAACACCAGGTTGGCATTCGAGTCGGGCATCGCTTTCGACAGGACCGTGACGACCACCAGGATGATCGGCATGTGGGCCACGAAAAGTACGATCGACTGGCGCCCGCACCACTGCAGCAGCGTCGTGCAGCGCTGCACCCAACCGAGCATGGCGAGACGCGCCAGCGGCACCAGCGATGCCAGGGAGATCAGCAGATAGACCGGTGAGAACGGATGGAGCGGCAGCAGGTAGCCCGCCAGGCAGATCGCCACCAGCAGCCAGACCACCATCGGATTCAGCCGCGCGAGACCCTCGGCGAATCTGCTCAGATTTTCGCCCAACCAGCCGCCGAGCATGAAGAAGACCGCATAGAAGACGATCTTGGTCGGTAGCGTCGGCACCATCCGGCCGTCGTCGTCCGGCACCAGCAGCCAGTCCGGCGCCAGGTGCTGGGCCAGATAGAAATAGAGCAGATAGCCGAACAACGTCACCGCGACCGCGCCCTTGGCACTCAACTTGAACAGGAAGAAAGCGAGGATGTAGTAGATGAAGAGGCAGTACAGGAACCAGAGATAGTTGTAGGGCAGGATCAGCAGCGGAAACAGCTCATCCGGCATGGGTTCGTTCATCAGCACCCAGCGCAGCGAATAGAGCACGAAGGCGACCAGGGTCCACACCACGTAGGGATGAGCGATGTTCTTCAGCTTGCCGGTAAAGAACCGGCGCGGCCCTTTCTGGAGCGACCGCGCCACCATCAGTCCCGACAGGAACATCAGCACCGGCATCCTGAACGGCGCCAGGTATTCCGACATCAGCGGGAGCCAGGACCAGAGTCCGTCATAGCGGATCGAAATCCCGTACTGGGAGTGAAGCACGATCACCAGGACGACCGCCGTCCCTCTGACGAGATCGATCCATCGATAGCGTGCTGCCGTCGTCTGTTCCACGAGAGCTTTCCTTGGGCATTGGGTTGAAGCGCGCCACACCTGCCCCGCCGACGTCATAGCGGATGAAGGCAGCGGTGGGATCGCGTTTGATGTGAGAGATCTGCGGCCGCCGACGGCGGCCGGACACAGGGGGATCAGTAAGCGTTGTTGCCGGTGAAGCCCTTGAAGACCGTCAGGAAGATGATCTTGAGGTCCAGCAGCAGGGACCAGTTGTTGATGTACCAGAGGTCGTGCTCGACGCGGTGCTGCATCTTGTCCAGCGTATCGGTCTCACCGCGGAAACCTCGAACCTGGGCCCAGCCGGTAATTCCCGGTTTCACCATGTGCCGCTGCATGTACGACTCGACCAGATCCTTGTAGTACTCGTTGTGCGCCAGGGCGTGGGGCCGCGGGCCGACGATCGACATGCGTCCCTGAATCACGTTGATGAACTGCGGCAACTCATCCAGCGAGGTACGGCGCAGAAACGCGCCGACCCGCGTGATTCGAGGATCCCGCCGCGTCGCCTGGGCGACCTGGCCGTTCTCCTCCTGATGCAGTTTCATCGAGCGAAACTTGTAGACCTGAACGTCCTGACCGTTGGCGCCGGTACGCAGCTGCTTGAACAGCACCGGGCCGGGGGAGGAAAACTTGACGGCGATGGCGCAAGCCGCACAGACCGGCGCGATCAGCAGCAGGATCAGCCCGCCGATGACGATATCCTCGAGCCGCTTGACCCAGAGTGCACTGCCGGCAATCGGGCTGACGCTCAGATCGATGGCATGGGTGCCGGCGATATGGCTGACGCGATGGTTGAGCAGCGGGATGTCGGCAAAATGAGGGATGAAGCGAATCTCCAACGGCAGGTGGCGAAGGTTGTACATGATCGCCTTGACATGCTCGCCCTCGGAGACCGACAGACAGATCCACACCTCATGGGCACCCGACTTCTCCACCCGGCGAGCCAGGTTGCGTGGCGCCTTCTCCGCCCGCAGCACACGCCCGCGACAGACACCGGCGATCGCATACCCCTGCTCCTGATGCCGACGCAACGAACGCGCCACATCGAGCAGATTCTCCTCAGGTCCGACCAGGAACACCTTGCGTCGATTGCGAATGCTGCCGTTGTGGTACATCGTCAGCATCATCAGCAGCGCCCGGGAGGCGGCGACCAGGCAGAATGACAGCATGAAGGTGAACACCAGCCACTGGCGGGAGACTTCGTCCGACAGCTTGAGCAGGAACATCAGGATGCTCACCGCCGCGAATACCGCGGCCCATACCCATAGCAGCCGATAGATCCGGCTGCGCAGCCGGGTGGAGCGCCACTTGCTGTAACCGCCACCCGACAGGTTGATCAGCACCACGGCCAGCGCCATCACGATCAGGACCAGCTTGTTGACGCTCTCCAGCTGCGTCGTCTGGAACCGGATCCCGTTGGCGAGAATCCCCGCCAGCAGAATCGCCATGACGTCGATCAACGGTGCCAACCGCCTGACAGGATTCAGACTCTTCATATTCGTTCTCCCGATACCATCCTGATGACCCTTGACATAGCTGTTGTTGAAAACGGTTGCCGGACCTCATCCTTGAAGGTCATTTCACACTCCGTCGTCGAGATCCATCCTTGAAAGCGTTCGGGGAAATCACGCTCGGGTTTCGGCGGACAGTCTCCCGAACCGCCCGCTATTTCTGGAAAACCCCCACCAGTCGGTCGCTGTCGAAGACCAGCAGGGCATTGATCTTCTTGGACTCCATCATCACCAACGCGTCCTCGACGCGGGCCGTTGGAGCAATTCGCGACGCCTGCGGCGTCATGAAGTCATAGGCCTTCTTGGAGAAGACGTATTCGCCGTATTTCTCGATGGCACGGCGAATGTCACCATCGGTGATGACGCCCCAACTGTCGTTGTGCTGGACCACCGCCATCCCCAACTGTCCGCGCGACATCGCCTGGATCACATCGAGCACCTCCGCCTCCGCCTTGACCACCGGCAGGTTGTCGCTGTGCATCTCGTGCTCGACCCGGCTCAGCAGGCGGCGCCCGAGCGAGCCCCCCGGGTGGAATCGGGCGAAGTTCTCGGGCTGGAAGTCCCGCGCCTTCATCAGCGTCACCGCCAGCGCGTCCCCCATCGCCAGCGTGGCGGTGGTCGACGATGTCGGCGCCAGCTGCAGCGGACAAGCCTCCTCGACGACACCGATATCGAGATGACTGTGGGAAGCGCGCGCCAGCGTCGAGCCCCGGTTACCGGTCATGCCGACCAGATAGTTGCCGTTATCCTTGAGATACGGGATCAGCTTGACGACCTCCTCCGTCTCTCCGGAATTGGAGATCGCCAGGAAGACGTCGTGGGGCGTCACCATGCCCAGGTCGCCGTGGTAGGCCTCCCCTGGATGCATGAAGAAGCTCGGACTGCCGGTACTCGCCAGCGTCGCCGCTATCTTGCGACCGACGATCCCGGACTTACCCATTCCGCAGACGATCACCCGCCCCGGGGTCTGCAGGATGGCGTCGATGGCGGCGCTCAGGTCGTTGTCGAGCTTGCGGGAAACCTCCAGAAGCGATTCGGCTTCCTTGACGAAGACCTGTCGTGCCGTTTCCAGATATTCCAGATTCATTCACTGCTCCTCCCTGACACGGGTAGCTGTCAGACCGAACCGGCCGACTGCCGACGGCGGACCGATGACGCCGCACCGACGGCATCTGGGCCCATGATTCGAGCGCGCGCGGACGCGCGACTTCGCGATAAGAAGATGTCGATAGGATCGAGAGTCGAGGGCCGTGCCTCCGACACCTGAGGGTTTCAGGGATCGAGGACCCAGGCCTCGTCAGGGTCACCGACCGGGCGGTCGGTGACTCGGGCACCGGAGGGGGAGTCCGGTGCCTTGAGGCATGGCGGGAGGCGCAAGCGGGCGCGCTCCCGTCGGAGTGCTACTGGACCAGGCGACGCAGCGCGTCGTCATCTCCCAGCATATGTGCATACATACCGGCCAGGTCGAGGCCCCGCGCCAGGAGCAAGTCCTCGGCGATCTCGCGGGCGACACCGCGGCCGCCCGCGGTCTTCATCACATGGTCGGCGGCCTCGAGAACCAGGGGGTGGGCATCGGCCGGGGCGTAGGCCACAGCGACCTCCCGCATCACCGGGATGTCGATGATGTCGTCCCCGGCGAATGCGATACGCTCGGCGGCGATGCCCTGCTCCTCGGCGATCTGCTGGATGGCTTCGAGCTTGCGACTGAAGCCGATCTTGATCACGTCCATGCCCAACTGGGTAGCTCGCGTCAGCAGTGGCTGGCTCGATTTGGCCGACAGCACGCCGCTCTTGATGCCGTGCTGTCGCAGCAGCCCGATCGCGACGCCGTCACGTACGTTGAAAGGCTTGAGCGCTTCACCCTCCGGGCCGATCAACAGCGTGCCGTCGGTCAGCACGCCATCGACATCGAACAGCACGAGCTCGATCTGGTCACGAAGATCCGGGCGAGTCATCGATCGATCCCGTCTTTCCATCAGTCGATCTCGACGGGGGGCAGGCTCTTGACCAGATCGTCCACCGCCTTGATCTGGGCCAGGAACGGTTCCAGCTTGTCGAGCGGCAGCGCGCTGGGGCCATCGCAGCGCGCATTGTCGGGGTCGGGATGCGACTCGAGGAACAGCCCGCCCAGCCCCACGGCCATCCCGGCGCGGGCGAGTTCGAGAGCCTGACGACGACGCCCGCCCGAGGCCTCGCTGGTCGGATCCCGACGCTGCAGGCTGTGGGTCACGTCGAAGATCACCGGCGCGTTGCCGCTGACGTTCATCATCTCGCGAAAGCCCAGCATGTCGACGACCAGATTGTCGTAGCCGAAGCAGCTGCCGCGTTCACACAGGATCACCTGTTCGTTGCCCGCTTCGGCGCACTTGTCGACGATATTCTTGACCTGCCCCGGGCTCAGGAACTGCGGTTTCTTGATGTTGATCGGCTTGCCGGTCCTCGCCATGGCAACGACGAGGTCCGTCTGGCGGGCCAGAAATGCCGGCAGCTGGATCACGTCGGCGACCTCGGCGACGGGCTGGGCCTGCGCCACCTCGTGCACGTCGGTGATCACGGGCACGTCGAATTCGCGCTTGACCGCCTCGAAGATTTTCAGCCCCTGGTCGAGACCGACGCCGCGGAAGGAGTGAATCGAGGAACGGTTGGCCTTGTCGAAAGAGGCCTTGAACACGTAGGGAATCCCCAGTTTTCCGGTCACTTCGACATAGGCTTCGCAGGCCCTCAAGGTGCTGTCGAGGTCCTCCAGCACGTTGATGCCGCCAAACAGCGTGAAAGGCGCGTCGTTGGCCACTGCCAGTCCGCCGACCGATACGGATTTCATCAAGCCACCTCACTTCTATCCATTGAATGCAATCTTGCGCGGTCCATTAGCTTAACGAAATTCGCCTCGCTGAAGGGAGTCTCCTGAAAGTAGTCCTCGTTCACCAGGTAGTGATCGATGTAGGCCGCCAGACGACGCTCGCTGAAGTGCGCGTAGAAGGTATTGCCCAGGAACGTCACCTTCTTGTCCAGCAGCTTGGCCTCGAGACCCACCGTGGAGTTGATCGTCACCACCTCGACCGCCCGGTCCAGTAACTGGAAGGTGTTCTCGTTGACGATGAGGAAACCGTGCTCCGCCCGCAGCCCGGCCAGAATCGACGGGATGGCCTGGTTGATCTCCGCCGGATGTGGCTTGACCACCAGCCTCAGCCCCTTCTCCCTGGCCATCGCGATCGCCTCCTTGAGACCGTCGATCACGCTGTTCTTGTGATAGTTCAGGATGATCTGGGCATCGGTACTCACCTGCATCGGGAAGAACAGGTAGGGCGTTTCCCAATCCATTTCGTCGAGGGCGACCTCATCCGCCTTGCGGAGCTTGCTGAGCTCGTCGAAGCCGTAGGCGTTCTCGCCGGCGTAACCCAGGATCGCCTCGAGGCGGCACCCCACCACCTGAACGAACTTCTGGAACGCGGTCTTGAAATCGAGCTTCCGCGCCTGCCCTATCACGTGCCGCTTCATGCGTGCGGCGGTGTACTCGCGCTTCCACCGGCGAAAGGCGTCGAGATCGACCGGGTACTCGTCGAGCACCTCCACATGCTCGTAGAGATAGGACTGCATGTCGGTACCCTGCGGATCCGCGAAGGTCTTGTTGCCGATATTGCCGTAGCCGGTGTAGAGCACGTCGATGCCGTTGACTCGGGCGTGATCGGCCAGTGCCGACTGCGACGCGAGGCGCCCACTCGGCAGGATATAGAGATCCCACTGGCGCTTGGGTTGCTCGCGTTCGATGAACTCCGCGAAACCGGAGTAGACCCTGTCGGCCTGCGCGTGGGTCAGGCGGCCGGTCAGGATGCTGAAGTTGTTCTCGCGGCAGGTACGGCCGCGGCCCCAACGCGGCATGAACACCGTCTCGCGCTTCAGCGTCAGGTAGACATACATGATCAGGTTGTTGGCCACGAACTCGACACGACAACCCCCGGCGCCGGGAGCGGCGAAGACGCGCTTGAAGAAGCGGTAATCCTCGGGATTGGAGATGTTGATCAGAACCTGACTATACATAGCACTGCCCACTAGGCTGGTAGAGTTTCAAGAGTTCGGCATTCATGCTGGCCGGCGAGAAATCCCGCTCGTAGCGCTCACGACAGCGCCGCCCCATCGCCTGTCGGTCGCAGTGGTCGAAGGCCGTCATCGCCGCGCAGAGAGAGGCCGGGAAGTCGTCGAAGTCGAAGACGAAGCCGGTCTCGCCATGACTCACCAGCTCGGGCAGAGCACCGCGATTCGAGCAGATCACCGGCGTGGCGTTGCGGTATGCCTCCAGGACTACCAGCCCGAATCCCTCCCAACGGCTGGGGACGATCAGCGCCTTGGCCCGCGCGATCAGCCCGTCGAGGGCGGTGTTGTCCTGCCACCCGAGAAATTCCATGTTGTCGCGGGGGGTGAACGTGGCATCGGAATCGACGACGTTGCCGCCGACTATCTTCAGCAGCGGGCGATCCTCGCCCCAGAATGCGTGGAGCTGGTCGAATCCCTTCTGACGATCGAAGCGCCCGATGAACAGATAGAAGTCCTCCTTGCGCTCGTCGCCGATCGCTTCCCGGGTATCGCGCACACAGTTCTTGATCAGCAGCGTCTTGTCCCCCATCCCGGCCGCTTCCAGCAGTGCGCGCTCATACTCCGAGATGGCGACGACACCATCGGTGCGTCGATACAACACTCGCTCCACCCACTGGATGCCATGTTTCTTGAGGCCGGAGATGCGATGCGGATCGAACGCGACCCCATGCGGCTGATAGATCAACTTGGCGCCGTGGAAAGAGACCGGCAACGTGCGGCAGAGAAAACCGGCGAAGGTACTATGAACATGCACCACATCGGGGCGCGCCTGGGACACCGCGCCGCGCAGACGCAGCGCAAGATGTTTCAGTCGCTGGATCCGGCCCGCTCCCTCGAACCCGACGATATGGATCTTGCCCTGCAGCCCGTCGATGTCGCCCAGGTTGATCTCCTCGAGCTGGGTGAGCGGCAGCAACACCGACACGGCCTCGACTTCCGGGCGTCGCGCCTGCTCCGCCACCACGTTGTTGAGGTACGTGGCGATGCCGCCGGTCACCGTCTCGCACACATGCATGATTTTCATGAATTCACTCGCTGAAAGAGAGCATCACCAGCAGGCAATAGATGATGAAGGTGGGAACCAGCACCAGCGCGGCATCGGAGAACGTCGCCACCCAATACATCACGCATCCGATCGAAGCGGCGCGACTGATCGGCCGGGTCGCGTCGAAGAGGCTCCGCGCCATCACGATGTTGGCGAAGAACATCAGAAAGGGGATCAATCCAATCAGGCCGACGAACTCCGCGATGGAGACGTAGGGGATCTCGTAGGACCAGTAGATCGGCGTACTGGAGATCAGGCCGGCATCGAAGAAGTACTCCAGATAAGCCGCCCGGCCGCCCAGATTGCTGTCGAAGAGGAACGTGACGTCCTTGCCCATCATGCCCAGCAATCCGATGATGCCCGGCACCACCAGGCACACTGCCAGACAGATCACGATCAGTTTCTTGACCGATATCGCCTTGTTGAAGATCAGGTACTCGAACGCGCAGTAGATCAGCAACAGTGCCCAGGCGGTGCGCGACAGCGTCAACATGATCGTCAGCATCAGCGCCAGAAGCCACAACCGGTTCTTCTCGATGACGGCGTAGACCGGCAGCAGCATGATCATGCAGACCGCGTAGATATTGCCGTTGTTGTAGGTCGAGAACAGCTTGTAGATTCCGCCGCGGTCGTTCATCCGGGCCTCGAGCGTCCGCTCGGCACCGAAGGTCGTGGTCAGCGCGGGGATGGAGAAATATTGCCCGGTTCCGATCTTGAGAACGAAAAGAAAGAGACCGAAGGCGACCGCGAACCGAGTGCAGTTGCGCAGGCAGACCAGCAGATAGCGTACGTTCTCCGCCGACAGCCTTTTCGACCATACGTAGAAGAAGATCGGCACCACGATCAGCGCCATGATGTAGCCGAAGTAGATCCCGACGCTGGCAATGCCATTGAGTAGCGTCACCGTCAGGAACAACGCCCAGAACGGCATCAGCAACCAGATGTAGATCGAGTAGCGATCCTGGCGGCCCAGCTGGCCCGTCCCCAGGATCGCCTTGATGAACAGGATCGGGAACGAGAAGCAGATCAGCAGATAGATGGTATTGAGGGGGATGCCGCCCACGGCGACCCCCGATTTCGGTAGCGCGATGGCGAAAACGATCGCCATCGCCACGAACAGCCGTTTGGCGTTGATTACCAGCATGTCTCTCGCTATCCATTAACCGCCGACGGCAATCCGTGGCCTGCGATTTCGATCAAGGTAGGGTGCCGAGCCGGAGACTGCCCGCCCCCGGCATCCGCGGTGGTTCAGCGCCGGATCGGCAGCATGACGATGCCCATCCGACGCCAGACGAAACATGCCGCGACCAGGTTCTGCATCCCCAGCACCATGGCGAGGGAGATTGCGGCACCGACCGCCCCCCACAGCGGAATCAGCACCACGAACGCCAGCAGCCCCAGAGCGCTGCAGACCAGCGAGATATTGCGCATCACCTTCTCGCGCCCCGTCATCGTCAGCAGGAAACCCACCGAGCCGAACGACACATTGACGAGATGGCCGACCACGACGATACGCAACAGGCTCGCCGCCTCGCGGAACTCCGGCCCGAACCAGCCCAGCACCCACTCAGGGAAGAGCAAGCAGACGATCGCCAGCGGCGTTGCCATGCCCGCCGCGACCATCGAGCTCTGTCGGGCCAGTCGCCCCAGCGCCTCGTGCTCGCCACGATGGAACAGCTGCGCGAAGCGCGGCGGGAAGACCGCATTGATGACCAGCAGAATGAAGCTGATGACCATGCCGACCCGCTCGGCGGACTTGAACAGCCCCAGATCGGCGTGACTCAGCAGCGCCCCGGCAATCAGCATCGCCACTACCTGCTGGAGAAACATCGACAGGTTGAGCACGATGAAACTCTGCGCGGTGGCGAAGAACTCAGCGCGGCCAGGCGGCGCCTCGGCGTCCTCCCCGTCGGCGTGCTGCACCGCGGGATGACGGCGCAACCACAGCACCATCTGGAGAGCCCCCTGCAGGCATACCAGCCAGGCCGACAGGCAGAATGCCCAACCGGCCTGCGGCAGCGAGCGGGAGTCGGTGACGACAACCGTGGCCAGGATGCAGAGCGCGGCCAGCAGCGATATCGAGCCGTTCTCCTGCAGGCTCGCCCTGGCCGGCATGTGGACGCCTTTCAGGAACCCCGCCAGCACGAACGAGAGCGTGAAGGCCGGCGTCGCCACCGCGATGCTGATCAGCAGCGACGAGAGCTCGGGCGAACCGAAGGCCTCGGCGATCTGGCGGTGCAGCAGGCCGATCCCGCTCCCCAGGAGCAGGCTCAGCCAGCCCGCCCGCACCAGTGCCCAGCGCAGGTAGCGCATGATGTAAGGGCTGGCGTTGTCCTGGCTGATGTAGCGCATCAGCGACCCGTTGAGGCCGTAACAGGCGATGATGCCCGCACCGAAGATGACGCTCTGGGCCAGCGCGAAGACCCCGACTCCCTGGGCACCGTAGAGGCGCCCCAGGACGACACCCAGCAGGATCGTCCCCAGCGCGGCGATGCCCCGGGCGGCGAAGGTGCGACAGAGGTTGACGAACAGCTCGCCACGCAACCGCGAAACGATCCGGGCGTGTCTGCCGCCCAGCAGAGAAAGCGTCATGAGGATAGTCCTGGAGTCGGATCAATCCGCCTGGATTCGAACGGTCGGATGGCCATCATTTGTAGCTGTAGTGGTAGTAGCCGTAGCCGTACTCGGTGGCGGCCTTGCGCTCCACGGCATTGAAGATGGCTCCGCGCGGCTCGACGCCCGCGGTCCTCAGCCGGCTGATGGCCAACTCCAGCTCCTTGACCGGGTTGGTCTGGAAACGGGCGAGCATCAGCGTGGTGCCCATCTGCTTGCCGATGATGGCCGCGTCGGTCACCGCGAGAATCGGCGGGGAGTCGACGATGACCAGGTCGAAGCGTTCGCTGACCTGGGCCAGGAAGTCGCTGAAGCGCGACGTCATCAGCAGTTCGGAAGGATTCGGCGGCGCCATGCCACGGGCGACGTAATAGAGATTGTCGACCTTGTCGACCGGTCGAATCACCTCCTCGAGTCCCTGCTTGCCGGACAGCACGTCGCTCAGCCCGTTCTCGGAAGCGGCACCGAAGGCGCTGTGGATCTGCCCCTTGCGCATGTCGGCGTCGACGACGAGCACGCGCTGCCCCGCCTGGGCACACACCGTCGCCAGATTGACGCTGACGAAGCTCTTGCCCACGCCTGGGCTGGGCCCGGTGATCATCAGCCGATTGTTGCCCGCCTCGAGCATGGCGAAGTGAAGACTGGTCCGCAGCCCGCGCAGCGCCTCGACCGAGACATCGGCGGGATTACGGGCGGCCAGCAGGCCGCTGGGGTAGCTGCGGGCGTACTCCTTGCCGGAACGCTTCACGCGTCGATTCAGCTTGCCCTGCTCGTCCGACAGCGGAATGGTGGCGTAGACCGGCAGCCCCAGATCCTCGATCTGCTCCTGGGTTTCGATACCGCGGTTGAACAGCGCCCTGAGGAAGACGGCGGCAACCCCGACGATCAGGCCAACGATGATGGCAACGGCGACCAGCAGCGGCTTGTTCGGTGCCACCGGGGCCGGCAGGACTTCGGCGCCATCCAGAATCCGCACGTTACCCACCGTGCTGGCCTCGGCGATCTTGGTCTCCTGCACCTTGTTGAGCAGTTGCACGTAGATCTCGTTGGTCACTTCGACGTCCCGCTGCAGCCGCAGTATCTCCTGCTGCGTCTCCGGCAACCCCTTGACCTGCTTGTCGAGGTTGTCCCGCTCGCGCTGGAGCTGCGCCTTCTTCTCCAGCAGCGCCTGATAGGTCGGGTGACTCTTGGTGAAGCGCTGCGAGATCTCAGCCTCGCTCATCTCCAGTTCATTCAACTGGGACTCCAGATTCACGATCCGCTCGAGGACCGATTTCGTCTCCAGCGAGAGGTCGACGCTATCCTTGGACTCGCGATACTCGTTGAGCTTCTCCTCCGATTCGTTCAACTGGCTACGGATCTGCGGCACCTGAGTGTTGAGGAACTCCAGGCTCTTGCGCGCCTCTTCCGATTGCCGTTGAACGTTCTGCGAGTAGTAGATGTCGGCGATCGTATTGAGTGTCTTCTTGGCGGCATCCGGATCCGGACCGGTCAGGCTCCAGCTGAGAATCCCCGTCTCGCTGCCCGCCTCCCCGACCTCGAAGCGCCCCCGCAAGCCATTGATGGCTGCCAGTCGAGGCACGTGCTGGACGGTGAACTCGGCACCGGCTGGCGCCTGGATCGAGGTGACCCGCATGGCGACGTCACCGTTCAGGAAGGTACTCAACTGCCCGACCTTGCCCGACCCCAGCGATTCCCCGTCGGCATCCCGCAGACGGTAGGTGTAACTGTCCTCGACCTCCAGGGTGAACGTCTTGCCGAGATAGGCATCGGCCATCGGCATCTCGCTGACGGCGATGGTCTCGCCGCTGAACGCATAGCCCCAACCGTTGGCGAACCCGGGTCGCCCGACGCCTTGACGCTCCAGGAAGGCCCCGATGATCGGCAGGGTAACCGGCGCCACGTTGATGTCGAGATTGAGCAGGTCGACCGCCTGGCCCAGCACCATCCGCGACCGGATGATCTCGATCTCCGAAAGCGTCGGCGGCTTCTCGCCCAGCAAGCTCGAAACCTCTTGGAGCGGATTGTTGCCCGGCGAGTCACTCTCGATCTGCACCAGGGCGTCGGCTCGATAGATGGGTGTCGCCAGGCTGGCATACAGGATGCCGATCAACGCGAAGCCCAGAACGCTCGCCATCACCCATTTCTTGTGATCCAGCAAGATCCCCAGCAGCCGACGAATGTCTATCTCTTCGTGGTTACTCGCTGTCGATGTCGTCGATGTGTTGCTTGTGGTCATGTGGGTTTTTTGCATCCTTTCAGCGATCCGGCAACTTGCCTACCCAGGCATCTGCAGCTTGTGTCAGCAAACGATGAACGTGTTCGAAAGCGCTCCGACTCTTGCGATAGGGATCGGGGACCTCCCCCTCCCCGGTCCAGCGGGTGACCAGCATCGTCTTGCCACTGGCGGCGGGATAAAGCTCCGTCACCGCCCGGCGCTGACCATCGGACATCACCAGGATCAGGTCGGCGGACTGCAACATGCCGACATCGACCTGCCGCGCGACATGGGCGGACAGATCCAGCCCTTCCCGCTCCGCCAGCTCCCGGGCCGTGGGCTCCGCGCCCTCGCCGACCAGCGCCCCCAGCCCCGCGGAGTCGATCCGCCTGCCGGGGAATCGCTGCCTCAGCAGCGCCTCGGCCACCGGGCTGCGGCAGATATTGCCGGTGCACAACACCAGTATTCGATCGAACATGTCAGTTGCCGTCGCGAAGTTCGTCGAAGTCACGCGTGGCTCGCGTCACCTGATAGACGGAGCTGATCGTCGGCGTCAGCTGATTGATGACCCGATTCCAACGACTCAGCGGCGCGGCGGTGACATAGACGATATCGGTGGGCTGCAGCATGAACTGCGCCCCGAGCACCAGCGCCGTCGCATTGCGTGCGTCGAGCTGATAGACCGTGGCCAGCTTGCCACTGTCCGGCGTGGATTGACGGATCACGAAAATGCCCTTTGCGTTGGCCTGGGTCTCGTCCATTCCGCCTGCCTGGGACAGCGCATCGGTCAGCGAGAGGCGCGAATTCCCCATCGGCAGCGTCACCGGGTCCATCACTTCGCCCATGACGAAGACCTTCTGGCTGCCGATATCGGATACATGAAGCACATCCCCGTCCCGAAGCAGCTGGTTCTGGCGCATATCGCCATTCTGGAGCATCGAATAGACGTCGATATGCGTTTCGACGCTGCCTCTCGACAGCACCACGTCGTGCCAGTTGGCATCCCCATTGAGCCCACCACCGAGATTGATCGCATCCAGCACCGTCATCGGAACGTTGGTGATGGGCATCACCCCGGGATTCTCGACCTGCCCGGTGACGTACACCTTCTGAGAATTGAAGCCCACGACCTTGACGTCGACCTGGGGTTCGGTGACGTAGGTCGCCAGGCGGCGCTGAAGCTGGGAGCGGACATCCTCTACCGTGCGGCCGGCCACCTGGATACGTCCGACATAGGGATAGAAGATCGTGCCGTCGCTGTAGACCGTATTGCCCGTGTCCTCCGTCGGCCGCTCGCTCCCGGCAGGTATGGTCAACTCCGGGTGGTCGTAGACGATGATCGACAGCACGTCACCGATGCCGATGTGATACTCGTAGCGCTCATCCAGCGCCGGGTCACCATGGGAAGCGGCCGTCACCCGCTGGAGGTCGGCCTTGTCGCCGCCCCCACCCCGAAGTGACGTCATCGCCTGCTGTGTCCGGACCAGGCCCAGCGTGATCGGCTCCACATCGACCAGATCATCGATAGGGGCGGAATCCGTGTCGTAGTCGATGTGCCCCCCGGGCGCAAAGGCGCAGCCGGAGGCGCTAACGACCAGCGATAACGCCAACACGGGCAAACACCCTCGGAAAATAGAGCGACGGCAACCTTCGCGAATTTTCATCATCCCTGTCGAACACCCTTTATTTCGTCCATATAAAGCCCTGACTACTATGACCCGTGAATGACATCCGCTTTTAAAATAATTTTTAAACACGCTACCGCCCCGGGATTTTAACGGCATTCCCCGAAGCCCTGATTATCGTGTCGAGTTTTCCATAGAAAAAAATCGCGCATCATCGACGCCTGCCGATCACCGATGCGCAACATTGAAAGTCGAGCAATCCTTGACGCAGCCTCCTCGCAAATCAACCAATGCCAATAACGTGCCAGCTTTTCAAAGCAAACAACATACCTAACCTTTGAGTTACAAAACCGCGCCGTAGAGTGTGCAAGAACCAAGAATCCCACGAATCCACATGGATCCGGCCACTACTGATAACGATCCGGTGTGACGAATTCGCGACAGTCGTAAGTATCGGTAAAAGCGGAAAATTACCATTCAGGTCTTGAAATACACGCCAAGTGACACAGGAAACCTATCGAAACAATACCGAATCCTGAAAACACCCACCTTTGCTTTTCAATGACTTATAGAAAGAAAAGTACGAAACCACCTTGCAGCACCGGCTTTCGGCTCAAGAGAGGCGCGATGCGCCGTGCGCTTTTTCCCGGCGATCGGCCAATTTCTGCACTTCATCAAGCTCGCAAACGAGCCAACTGTCTCCATTTTTAGACAAATTAAACTTGGCGATCACACTAAATACAATCAAAGTTTCATAAAAACACATGATAATTTTGTTGCTTTATCTCGCGACGCTTGCACCATAATGGAGATGACTAACTATACTTGATGCCATTCAGTGCAGCGCGCCGGGTGTCTTTGTTTTGACACACTACAACGCCAGAAAGTTGAAAGTTATAATTGCTCAGATACGTGATATTGGTAAGAATACAGATGGTCCTCGGACCACATCGTTGGTTTAACCAACACGTTAGGAGGTACTTATGAAGAAACTGGCCATAATGGCAGTCGCGTTAATGGCTGTCTCTTCACTCGCCGTCGCCCAGGAAGTCGCAACGGGCAGCGCCGCCGGAGCCGGCACCGCCGCTAGTGCATCGACAGCCTCGTCTGTCGGCACCAGCACTGCGGCGTCGTCGGTCGGTGCGCTGGCCGCAGCAGGGGGCAGTGACGGCACTACCGGAACGACCGGCACCACCGGTACGACCGGGACCCGGTAATGACAGCAGCACGTCATTACCGCCTGGAAGACCGCCCTCGGGCGGTCTTCTTTTGTCTCGCCATGGCCAGCCTCCTCCTCTCCGGCTGCTCCCTGGGCAGTGGGCGCGCCCTTGATGGCCTGGTTCCGGGTTCCGCCAGCGGCGACGTGTCCGACCAGGCCGCCGCCACTTCCTACGCCTCGCTCGACTTTCACGTCGAGGGGCATGGCGGACTGGTGATCCTGGCGAGTCAGGTTGGAGACATGACCTACTGGCAGTTCCGCGACTCGGCCACCGTCGCCCTGAAGGATGGCTACCTGCACAGCAGCGCCGGTCTCGAGCAGAACTTGATCGACACCAGCATCACTGGCGAGGAAGGCGAGATCGTCGACGAAAGTCCTTGGAGAGGAAGTTCCTCCTCGATCGCCTATCGCCTCACGCGGGAGTGGCAGACGGCGGACGGCGACCTGCACCACGGCCAGGCGACCGCCCTGCTCGACTGTGACGCGGCACCTTCCCAGGTCGAACTGCCGTTGATGTCGCGAGCGTTGCAGGTCTGCCATGAAACCGTGAACTGGGAGGATGGCAACGTCACTCACGGCACACTCTGGCGAGCGCCGGAAGATGGCCGACTATGGGCGGTCGAAACCCAACCATGGCCCGGCGCGCCGATATTCGACTGGCAGGTCGCCCGCCCTTGGTGACCCAGGTAGCGTCGCCCCTCGGCGAGAGCGAGACAGGGATTTTCGTGAAGCGCAGCAAGGACGAGATCGACACATGGTGACCCCCCGTTTCCCGTATCATCGGCGCCAGCCATGGCGCACCACGCGTTACTGGATCGCCATCGCACTGTGCGCTCTCGGTCTGGCCGGTAACGCCGGCGCCCAGGACGACAGCGAACCGACCTCGACCTTCACCATCGATATCGAGGGACGTCGGCCACCGTCGCCTTCCCCGTCGCTGCTGGATGCCTGGTTGACCGTGGAACGGGAGACCACGGTCAACTGGTCGCGCGCCTTCGTGGCTCGAGATGACGCCACGGCCGAGGAGCGTCAGCGCCAACGCCGCCTGGACGCCGAACTCGAGGGCCTTGCCATGCAAGCCCGGTTACTGGGCGCACCCAGGGTCGGTGACGGCCTCGAGGCGTGGCGCGAGGCGCTCGCCAAACTGGACAAGGGGCGGATACCGGGGCGAGTCGATCCGACCTGGCTGATGGCGCATCTGCGTCAGGTGCCCCGACTCGAGGATGTCGACGCGCTGGGCTGGTGCCAGACCCCCGAATGGATCGAGGCCTGGACACCCCAGGGCATCACCAGGCTGGCGTGGGAGCCGGGCATGACCACCGATACGTTGCTCGCCCGACTCGACGAGAACGCCTATATCGGTGCCGATACACTGCAACTGGTAAGTCCCCAGGGCGAGATTCATCGCCTGGGCATCGCCGCCTGGAATCACCAGCGAGCACCGCTGGTCCCCGGCACCCGCGTGGTGGTCCCCCTGCCCCTGGACTCGGTCGGCGCCCAGTGGGTCGATATGGCCCTACCCCAGTTTCTGGCCACACGCATGCCCGGCGACGAATGCATCACGCTCGATCCAGCCCATCTCTATCAATAAGCCATGCTCATGACGACATTCGCAGATCGCCGTTGGACGCAGCTGCGCCTTTTCACCCCGGTCATGGGAGTCTCGCTCCCGATGCTGATGGCGCACGCCCCCATCGTGCAGGCAGACCTGGGGCAGGCCCGTACCGATTTCGGCGGCGTCGGGCTGATGCAGACGCCGACGGCACGCATGGCACCCTTGGGGGACATCTCCCTCAATCACAGCCATGTGTCGCCCTACCTCCGCTACAACATCAGCTTTCAGCCGATGGACTGGCTGGAGGCCGGCTTTCGCTACACGGCGATCACCAACCAGGACTACCCGGCCTCCAGCGATCCCGGGCGCGCCTACCTGGACAAAGGGATCGACTTCAAGTTGCGGTTACTCGAGGAGGACCGCAACACGCCAGCCGTGGCGCTGGGCTTCCGCGACTTCGGCGGTACCGGCCTCTTCGGCAGCGAGTATCTGGTCGCCAGCAAACGCTGGTACGACTTCGATTTCACGCTCGGGCTGGGCTGGGGCTATCTGGCCAATGGTGGCGGCATCGGCAATCCGCTGGGGGCGGTATCGGATCGATTCGACGAGCGCTCCACGGAGAACCCCGATGAAGCCGGCGACTTCGAGTTCGGCGACATCTTCAGCGGCGACGTCGGGCTGTTCGGCGGCATCGAATACCAGACCGGCTGGGAGCCGCTGACCCTCCAGCTCGAATACGATGGCAACGACTACCGGAGCGAACCGTTCGAGACCACCCTGGCGCAATCCTCTCCGCTCAATCTCGGGGCCCGCCTGAGCCTCAACGACAACGTCTCGTTGAGCGCCGGATGGGAGCGCGGCGACACCGCCATGTTCGGTATCACCTTCCGAGGCAATCTCGCCGGCCTTGCCCAACCCAAGACCGACGATCCGCGCCCGGTACCGATCCAGGCGGCACCGGAGCGGACCGCACAGGACTGGCAAGCCGTCAGTTCGGAACTGCAGGCCAATGCCGGGATGCGCGTGCGGCGTATCACCCGCGACGACGACGAGTTGATCGTCGAGGCCGAGGCGACAAAGTATCGCTCGATGCTGGAGAGCGAAGGCCGCGCCAATCGCATCCTCAACAACCATACCGCGGAAGATATCGGCACGTACCGCTACCGCTGGCAGACTGTCGGCATGGGACTGCGCGACGATGTCCATGATCGCCAGGCCTATCTCGACGCAGCCGGTTCCACGGCCTATGACCAGCAGTATCGCTACGGTCTGTACGCCTCGGCATTGACGCAACCCGGCGACACCCCTCCCGCCGGCGAGCTGCTCTATCAGAACGATCTCGATCAGTTCACCTGGAGCCTGTCGCCGGGCTTGAATCAGAACCTGGGAGGTCCCGACGGCTACCTCTATCAGATCTATGCCAAGCTCGACGCCGAATACCGCACCGACCCCAACGGCTGGTTCAGCGGCCGCGCCGCCCTGAACCTGGCGGACAATTTCGATGACTTCGACTACGTCGCCAATTCGAGGCTGCCTCGCGTTCGCACCAACATCAACAGCTATCTGGATGAAACCAGTCTCGGTATCTACAACCTGCAGTACACCCGCACCCTGCGATTCGGCCAGGACTGGTACGGTATGGCCTACGGCGGTCTGCTCGAGATGATGTATGCCGGCGCCGGTGGCGAAGTGCTCTATCGCCCCTTCAACAGCCCGGTGGCGTTCGGCGTCGACCTCAACTGGGTCAAGCAGCGGGATTTCGACCAGCGCTTCGACATGCGCGACTACGACACCTGGACCGGTCACGCCACCGCCTATATCGAGACCGGCATCGAGGATGTTCTCGCTCAGGTCAGCGTGGGTCGCTATCTGGCCAAGGACCTCGGCGCAACATTCGATCTTTCCCGCCAGTTCGATTCCGGGGTGCGGATCGGTGCCTGGGCAACGCTGACGGACGCCGGCGACGACTACGGCGAAGGCAGTTTCGACAAGGGGCTCTACGTCTCGATCCCGCTCGATGTCTTCTTCTCGGAATCGAGCCGCAGCAGCACGACCATCGCCTGGCAGCCGCTGACCCGCGATGGCGGCGCCCGTCTCGCCCGCCGCTACACGCTCTATGGCCTGACCCAGGATCGCGACATGGGTCACTACTGGAATGACTACGACAAGCTCTGGGAGTAGCGGCGGGCGACCTGCCAGCCTCGCTCTCGAACGGCGCTTCACGGGCGCCGTTCTTGCCTCGATCCGACGATCCGATATCCTCGCCGTGGCAATCATTGAGTGCCGGATCCGGCCGGTCCCGCCGACTCGTCCCGCTACAATGAGGCCGAGACGATGATCAGGACACGCCCTCATGCTCGACCCTCAGCAGTGCCGCAGTGCCCGCCTGGCCCGAGACGCCCGCTTCGACGGTCGCTTCTTCATTGCGGTGGAAACCACCGGGATCTTCTGCCGCCCGATCTGCCCGGCGACCCTCCCGCAGGAGCGCCACGTTCGCTACTTCGAGTCGGCGGTCGCCGCTGCCCGCGCCGGTTTTCGCCCCTGCCTGCGCTGCCGTCCGGACAGTGCACCGGACTCTCCCGCCTGGCAGGGGCCTCAGACCACGCTGGCGCGGGCCATTCGTCTGATCGATGCCGGCGCGCTGCAACAGGGCAATGTCACGGCGCTTTGCGACAGGCTGGGCATCGGCGAGCGCTATCTGCGCCAGCTGTTCCAGCGTCGGTTCGGGGTATCGCCCAAGGCGTACGCGATCTACCGCCAGTGCCTGTTCGCCAAGAAACTGCTGCACGAGACGACGTTGCCGGTGATCGATGTCGCCCACGCCAGCGGCTTCTCCAGTCTCCGGCGTTTCAACGACGCCTTCAGACGACAGATGGCGCTGGCCCCCAGCGATATCCGACGGCGCAAGCGCAACAGCGCCGCCCTGACCGTCAAGCTCGCCTATCGCCCGCCCTACCAGTGGGAGCGTCTGCGCCATTTCTATGCGCTTCACGTCATCGACGGCCTGGAGTGGGTCGACGAACATTCATTGGGGCGGACCCTGAGACAGGGGGAGACCACCGGCTACTTCGAGGCCAGGCACGACCAAGAACGCCACCAGTTCGTGGTCACGCTGGTCCTGAGCGAGCTCGGCGACCTCAGTGCCATCGTGGGTCAGATCCGGCGGATGCTGGACCTGGATGCCGACACCGCCACCATCGAAGCCCACCTCCAGCGGCATCTACCGGATCTACCGCTGGCCGAGGGGCTGCGCCTGCCGGGGTCCTGGAGCGTCTTCGAAGCCGGCATCCGTGCCGTGCTCGGCCAGCAGATCTCGATCGCCGCCGCCAATCGCCTGATCCAGAGCCTGGTCGACCACCTCGGGGAGACCGAAACCGGCGGACGCCGGCGCTTCCCTACCGCCAGCGCCATCGCCGCCAGCGATCTGGCTTTCCTGAAGCTGCCCGCCAGCCGCCGGGAAACCGTCCGGCGGCTGGCGAGCGCCCATGACCGGGGGGACATCGGCGACGACCCACGGCAGTGGCTCTCGCTCAAGGGCATCGGCCCATGGACGGCCAACGTGGTCGCCATGCGCGGGAACGGCGACCCCGACGTCTGGCTGGACGGCGATGTCGGTCTGCGCCGCGCGCTCGCTCGTCGGGAGACGCCCGTGGATGTCGCCTCCGCGTCCCCGTGGCGCAGCTATCTCACAATGCAGCTCTGGAACCAGATCCTATGAACACCGACTTCCCTCAGTACGACGCCCGTCTGCCGACGCGTCACGACGAATTCGTCCAGCGCTATCAACCGTCGGCCTCGATCCCCCTGGGCCCCATCGAGATTCGCGCCACCGCGCAGGGCCTGACTTGGATCGCTTTCTCGAAGACACCGGATCACGTCGACAACCCCAATGCCGTCACCGCGCAATGCGCGCGGCAACTGGAGGCCTACTTCCAGGGGGAGCTGACGACATTCGACCTGCCGCTGGCCCCTCGTGGCACCGACTTCCAGGCCCGGGTCTGGCAGGCGCTTCGGGCAATCCCCTATGGCCAGACTCGCAGTTATCGCGACATCGCCGTGGAGATCGGCGCCCCGTCGGCGGTCAGAGCGGTCGGCGCCGCCAACGGACGCAATCCGATCTCTCTCGTCGTCCCCTGCCACCGAGTGATCGGCAGCGACGGCAGATTGACGGGCTATGCGGGAGGTGTCGCCAGAAAACAGTGGCTATTGACCCACGAATCCGCTCTCGCCAAGCCATAATGGCAATACCTGCCCAACCGTTTCCGACGCTGTATCCGGAGAGTTTTTCGCGCAATACATCATGGAGATATGGTCGAAAAAGGGGGAGTAAAATCCAGCAATATCGGCCGAATTGGATAGTTCTTTACGCCAGCAAGACGAAAGTGCTATTCAGAAAATCCGGCAATGTCAACAAACGTGACATATCGGGTTGCATAGTCGACTAAGCATGAGAAGCGCCTTATTTATCGGTTACCTATCCCGAACCGAGGCAACGTCCATGCTGACCAATTTTCGACAAATCCGCATCAAGTACACGCTTGCGTTTCTCCTGATCCCTCTCGCCTTGATGATTGTCTATCTGGCCGACTACCGATTGATAGAATCTCTCAAATCTCGCATGCAGGAGTTTGGCGGCACGTTCAATGCCGCGATTGGCGATGTCCTGAACGGCGACCGCGATCTTTATCAGTCCAGAGTCGCCGAACTCGAATTCCTGCGGTCGACACCAGGCTCCGAGCGCGCCCGACAGGCGTTGGCCGCGCATGGTGAAAACGCCCGCCAGGCCTGGGATCGCATCACGAATTTCCGGACCCTGATGGCCGACTACCCGGAGGTGGTCGCGACGACCGCCGGTGTGGATGACAAATACCGGAACTGGCTCGACGCCTCACGAAAGACTTTCGATCTTCACGCCAATGGCGACACCGCGGCGGCACGCGATCAGTTGGAAGGCGACTCCCTGACAGCCTTCGAGGAACTGCGCCTGATCTACGATCTCGCGGGGCAGCGTGCTTTCGAACTCATTCCCGAGCTGGAGTCCGCCGCGCTCTCCCGCGCCGACACCCAGGAAACCGCGATCATCGGGTTCGGTATCGTCGTCCTCGTGCTCTCGGTCTCTCTCGCCCTGGGTGGGCCGCTCCTGATGTCCCGAGCGCTTCGCCAGATCACTGCCCGCATCCGGGAAATCTCGGAGGGCGACGGTGACTTGACCGCCCGAATCGCCAGCCGCCGGCGAGACGAGATCGGCGACCTGGCAACCCAGTTCGACAATTTCATCGCCCGGATCGACAAACTGTTGCAGGGCGTTCGCAACAGCACCGCCTCGGTCAGCGTCGCGGCTGACGAAATTGCCCACAGCAGCGACGATCTCGCTTCCCGTACCGAGCAGTCGGCGTCGAACCTGCAGCAGACTTCAGCCTCGATGGAGCAGATCTCCGCCACGGTCAAGAACACCGCGGATTCGGCTCAGCAAGCCTCTCGATTGACCCAGGACACCGTCGACAACGCCAGGGCCGGTCAGAACACGATGCAAGCGGTGATCGCTACCATGGGCGATATACGGGATTCATCGAACCGGATCAGCGAGATCATCGCGATGATCGACAGCATCGCCTTCCAGACCAACATCCTCGCGCTCAACGCGTCGGTGGAAGCCGCTCGCGCGGGTGAGCACGGTCGTGGCTTTGCCGTCGTCGCTCAGGAAGTCAGGGTTCTGGCAAGTCGCTCCAGCGAGGCCTCCAACGAGATCCGCACGCTGATCGACACCTCCGTCGCCCACGCGCGCAGCGGTGCGGAGCTGGTGGACCGGGCAGGAAGCGCGATGCAGGACATCGTCAAGAGCGTTCAGCATGTCAACGATGTGATCAACGAGATCAGTGCCGGCACCAAAGAGCAGAGTATCGGCATTGGCCAGGTCAATACGGCCGTCTCCGACCTCGACAGCATGACCCAGCACAACGCCTCGATGGTCGAGCAGTCGCGCGCGGCGGCGGCAGAGATGCGCGACCAGGTACTGCGGCTGGACGAACTGCTGTCGGGTTTCAAGCTCAGCCAGACCGCACCACCGGCCAAGTCCAGCGCGCCCACGACGCCGGCGACGCCGAATCGGCACGCCATCACCACTGCACCGAAGGCCAGTCGGGCGCTGGAGTGGGAATCGTTCTGAGGGCACGGCGGCCCTGGCCGCCGTCCCGGAACGCACCGATCCTGCCATCACCAAGGAAGAAGCATGCCGAGACGCGCTCTGGTCATCGACGATGACGACGAAATCCGCACCCTGGCCGCGCATCTGCTCAGCCAGCGGGATTATCAGGTCGATGCCGTGGGCGGCCTCGACGAGCTGGCTCGCGGGCCCGAGAGAATGGCGGTCGACCTGATTTTGCTGGACTTCGCACTTGGCGAATTCGACGGTTTCGATGTCCTGCAATATCTCCACGATCTGCGACTGGACGCCTCGATCGTGCTGTTGAGCGCATGCGCGGACGACATCGCCGATCGAGTCATCCAGGCAGGTCGCAAGAAAGGCCTCGGCATGCTGGGATTTCTGCCGAAGCGACGCTTGCTGACCGGCCTGGATCAACTGCTCGAACCCCTGGCGTCACGCCCACGACAACTCGCCATCGAGGATCTGGTTCGCGCTCTGTCACGCAACGAATTCTTCCTGGTCTACCAGCCGAAATTCGATCTGCGCCGAGAGCGCGTGACCGGCGCCGAGGCCCTGTTGCGCTGGCAGACGCGGGATCATGGGACGATCGCGCCCGATCTTTTCATCCCGCTCGCCGAACGTCATGGTTTCATCGTCGAGTTGACCTGGAGAGTGCTCACCCTGGCGTTCGACCAGCTTGCCCGGTGGCACGCCAATGGCTGGCCCCTGAACCTGGCCGTCAACATACCCTCGGCCTGGATCCAGTCCGCCGACGTATTGGCGTCGTTCGATCTGCTGGCGGAAGCCCGGGGAGCGCCGTTGCGTCACCTCACGCTGGAAGTCACCGAATCCACTGGCATCGAGTGCCTGAGTTACGCCGCCCATATCCTGCGGGGATTACGCGAGCGTGGCTGTCGATTGTCGCTGGATGATTTCGGCACCGGCTACTCGTCGATGACGCAGCTTCACCGCCTCGCCTTCGACGAGCTGAAACTCGATCGCAGCTTCGTCTCCCGCGCCGACCAGGACCCTGTCGCCGAAGCGATCACCTTGTCGATCCTCGACCTCGGCCATCGGTTGCACATGAAGGTGGTGGCCGAGGGCGTCGAGACACAGACGCAGTATCAACTCCTGCGCCATGCCGGCTGTGACATCGCTCAGGGGTATTGGCTGGGCCGCCCGATGCCGGGGTCAGCGTTCGAGACCTGGTATCGCTCGTCAAGCGTGCTCGCCGCCTCGGGCTGAGGCCGCCTGGGGCACCGTTGCCAACGGGATGGCGATGGCTCGGCGGGTGCGCTCGGCGCAGGCGTTCAACCGATCGACTTGCTTCTCGACATGACTCACACCTTCTGCCGTCGTGAACGCCTCGAAACCGGCCGCCAGCTCCGCCAGGCCGAGACAGCCCAGCGCGGCGGCGGCCCCTTTCAACGAGTGCGCTTCGCGACGAATCATCACGACATCGCCATTCCGGATGGCCGACCTCAAGGCGCCGATCCTGTCTTCCAGACGCAGGAAGAAACGGTGGTAGAGCGATTCGAGCGCATCCGTCGACAGCGAGGCCCGCAACTCCCGACAGACCGCGTCGTCCAAGAGCGCTGGCGGTTCGGCAATGCCTCCAGCCGACCCAGATGGCAACGTGGCGCCATCGCTGCCGGTGCTCCCGCAGGTCGGCCCCAGGTGCGTGAACAGTACCTGACGCAGGTCCTGACGCGTGAAAGGCTTGAGGATCACGCCCTGCATGCCACTGTCAAGGCAGCGCTGCCGATCCTCGGGCATCACGTTCGCGGTCATGGCGACGATCGGCAGGATCGGCCGGGGCTCCTGCGATCGCCAGCGCCGGGTAGTCTCGACGCCATCGAGGACCGGCATCTGCATGTCCATCAAAACCAGATCGAACGCCTTGCGATGTTCCCGCAGCAGGGCCAGCGCCTCACTGCCGTTCTCGACGATCGTGACGCGCTGGCCCAGTGCCTCCAGCATGCCGCGAGCGACCTGCTGATTGATGGCGTTGTCCTCGACGACGAGAATGCTTCGTTGAACCGGCACCGTCATTATCGGCAACGTGGCCACCGCCTCCACGGAGGAAACCTCCGGCAGCGGTATGCTCGCCCAGAAGCGAGTGCCATGGCCCTCGCGGCCAGCGAAACCGATCTCGCCGCCCATGGCATCGACCAGGCGCTTGCAGATCGCCAGTCCCAGTCCGGTCCCCTCGTGTCGCCGGGCGATGGAGGCATCGACCTGCGAGAAGGGAGTGAACAGTCGGGCTCGATAATCGTCGGGAATACCGCAGCCCGTGTCGCACACCTCGAACTGAATTCGGCACGCCTCGTCGTTGAAGACGTTCAGGGCGACCTGGCCTTCGGAGGTGAACTTGAAAGCGTTGTTGAGCAGATTCATCAACACCTGCCGTAGCCGGGTCACATCGCCGACGACATATCTTGGCAGTCGGGGTGAAAGCTCCCGGATGAAGGCAACGCGGGTACCGCAGAGTCGGTACTCTTCGTAGATCTGATCGAGAAATTCCTGGAAGTCGAAAGCGTGCCGATCTAGCTCCAGGCTCCCGCTCTCCAGCTTGGAGTAGTCGAGTATGTCGTTGATGATGACCTGAAGCCCGGAGGCGCTCTGCTTCAGCGCTTTCAGATACTGAAGTCCCCGCGTCGAGACGACCTCCGTGGACAGCAAGTCCGCCATCCCGACCACTCCGTTGAGCGGCGTGCGAATCTCATGACTCATGACCGCCATGAATTCCGACTTGCTGCGACTCGCGCGCTCGGCACGCTCGACGGCCTCATTCAGCGCCTGACGCTGGACTTCCAACTGCTGCAGTTTGTGATGGCGACTCATCGCCTCCCGAAACAGGGCCCTGATCAGGATGGCACCCGATAGCATCGCCAATACGACCAGCGTCAACGCCAGGCCGTACAGCTGCATCATCTGGCGACGCTCGATCAGGCGACCGGAGGAGACCCTCGCATTGATATCGACCAGTAACTGTTGGGTCGACAACGTGATCGCCTCCAGTCGCTGCCGGGGAGCGGGGAGTCTGGAAATCCGTTCGGTCCACGGCAGGCTCGACAAGGTCTCTAGCGTTCGATCCAGCATCACGATCTCCCGAACGAGCTTGTCGAGATGCGATCGAGCATCCTTCACCGCCTCGATCGATCGACCGAGTTCCCCGCGTTGCAGGAGTGTCAGCCGGCTGTAGAAGATCTCGAAACGAAGCTGGACCGCCTCCCACTCTGCCTCGGAAGCCAGGGATGACAATCTTGTGGAGAGTTCTCGACCCTCGCGATCGAGCTGGTACGCGGCCCAGACCAGATTTTCGAGCAGGCGGCCGGCAACGGTGTGCTGCCGGGCGACGATGATCCCGCCGGTGACGAGGGTGCACGAGAAGAACAGCACGGCCGCGAAGGTCGCGACCCTGAATCGCCGAGAGAGCAGGGATTTGGCCGTTACGCCCGGCATCGGACTCGAGACCTCATTGGACCTCTATCCGCGTCACCTGCCAGACGGAGCGGGTGACGATGTCCTCGTTTTTCAGCTCAGGGTGGTCGTCGAAGGGATAGATCACGAATATCGGCCCATAGTCCCTGACGCGCAGCGGTTCCCCATTGGCCGTCAGCGCCAGCAGCACGTCATAGCGCTGCCAGTCACCAACGGGTATCGTCGCCGCATAATCGTTGAGGGCCACGACTCGCAGCGCGTCACCTCGGGCGTCGACCGCCTGCAGCACGGCACGGCCCAACGGGCCTTCGAAGGTCATCAGGCCGTCGTGCCACGGCGTGTGAGTCTGCGTGCGGCCCCCCGTCAGTGACTCGAGCATCGCGCGATCGAATTGGGCGGTATCGCCGACATTGGTCTTGCCGATATTGCCGGAGACCGTCAGCAGGATCGGACCACTCGGCTGCTCCAGCCCCCAGGCCGGCATCGACAGCGTTATGCCATAAATCAACAAACCGCCGATTGACCGTGTCAGTGCGCCCATTTAAGCCGATCCCCCGGAACTTTCGTCGATTATATTTCGAGTTTCTCGATCCAGACTGTGAACCTTTGTGACACTGAGGCAGACTGGTCCAAGCGGCGAATCACCATTCGACGGTCGAGGAACTTCATGACGACATCCATGCACATCGGCGTGCTGGAGGACGATCCGGATCAGCAGGCTTTCATTGAAATCTGCCTCGACGGCGCGGGCCACCGGCCACGGATGTTTTCCCGCGCCAGCGAATTCCGCCGAGGACTGAAGCAGCATCATTTCGACATGATGATCCTCGACTGGTATCTGCCGGATGCCAGCGGCATGGACGTGCTGGCGCAGCTTCGACAGCACGATGGCTGGCAGGGCCCGATCCTGTTCGTGACGGCCAACCAGGAGGAGGAGACCGTGGTCAAGGCGCTGGCGCTGGGCGCGGATGACTTCCTCGGCAAACCGCTGCGCCCACGGGAACTGGTCGCCAGGGTCAACGCGCTGGCGCGACGCGTCAATTCTCCCCAGCCCCGTGAACGCCATCGACTCGGCGATTACGAGCTCCACGCCAGCCAGCGCCAGGTGTCGCTGGCCGGGGAATGGATCCCGCTGACGGAAAGAGAATATCGTTTGGTCAGCCTGTTGTTCGCTCACGCTGGCGAACTGCTCTCACGAGCCCACCTGCTGGAAGTCGTATGGGGCCATAAAGGCGACATCGCTACCCGCACGGTAGACACCCATGTCAGCCGACTGCGGCGCAAGCTGGCACTGGACGGCCGCCACGGCGTCAAGTTGCAGAGCATTTACCAGCACGGGTATCGCCTCGACGTCCAGCTCGTCAATCCCTGACTCGCGCCGGGTGCGGCATAATTACACACCCGGGCGGTCAAGATTGGCGGCCAGACCGCCAGCGCGTAGAGTCCCCCTCTGACGACGGCGTCCTGGACGAGATATGACGCATTTCTGGCATCGCTGCTACCGCCCGCTGACCGCGCTCGCGCTGTTCGCCATGCTGATGGCGTTCACGGGCCCGTTGATCAGCCAGATGCAGCGCCTGATGGAGATGCCGGCCCACGGCGGCATGACGATGGCCGCGTCCCATCACGCGGCGGCCGTCGACGATCATCGGATGCTATCGTCCGCTCGGGGCATGAGCGCAGACGACCACTGGCACCTGGCCGCCTGCGGGTACTGCGAGCTGTTTCTCCACGCACCCGGCATCGCGCCGCCGCGTGTCACACCACCGGTAACGCCGCCACCGTCGGCCGTGCATCCGCTGGAGGTCATCGCCCCGCCGTCGCCGACGCCGGTCTATCCCCGCTACGCCTCTCGTGCACCGCCCCTGGCCTGAACCTGTTCCCCGCTCCGCGCGCCCATCGTGACCCGATGCGCATCGGGGCCATGTCACGCTCGCCCGACGACCGTCGTCGGGCGCTGCCATCCGGTCCAGGCCTGGAGTTCACCCATGGACACCGTTTCATCGGCGGCCGATCGCCGCCAGCGCCCCTTGTGGGTTGCACTGATCACTCGTCTTCACTTCTACGTCGGCCTGTTCGTCGGGCCCTTCCTGCTCGTCGCCGCGCTATCGGGGATCGCCTATGCGCTGACGCCCCAGCTGGAGAGCTGGCTCTACCATGACGCCTTGACCACCCAGAGCGAGGGCGAAGCACAGCCGCTGGCACGCCAAATCGCCGCCGCCGAGGTAGCCGCGGGGACCAGCGCGGCCCCCGCCGCGGTGCGCCCGGCGCCGGCGGCAGGCCAGACCACGCGAGTGATGTTCGACGACCCCAGCGTGGCGGAGTTCCAGCACCGCGCGCTGTTCATCGACCCGGTGACGCTGGCGGTACGCGGCGATCTGCCGGTCTACGGCACCAGTGGCGTGCTGCCGCTGCGCACCACCATCGATCAGCTCCACCGCAGCCTGCTGCTGGGCGAACCCGGGCGCCTCTACAGCGAACTGGCCGCCTCCTGGCTCTGGATCGCCGCGCTGGGCGGCGGCTTCCTGTGGTGGCGCCGCCGTCGGATCCGCCGGCAGGCGGCGGGACCGCAGCGCCTGCGCCAGCGTCACGCCACCCTTGGAGCGGTAGCGCTGGTCGGCCTGGTATTCTTCTCGGCGACCGGTCTCACCTGGTCGAAGTGGGCCGGCGGCAATATCGCCGAACTGCGCCACGCCTGGGGCTGGGGCACGCCGAGTGTCTCCACGGCGCTCCAGGGACAGGAGACCGCGGCCGCCGATCCCCACGCCGAGCACCACCACGGCGCGGGGGGGATGGATATGGGAGCGGCGCCGGTGACCGGTGCCGACTTCGACCGAGCGCTGGCGGCAGCCCGTCACGCCGGCCTGCTGGCGGGCAAGATCGAGCTGCAACCGCCATCGGCGCCGGATCGTGCCTGGAGGGTGCGCGAGATCGGTCGCGAGTGGCCCTCCGAAGTCGACCAGGTGGCGCTGGACCCGCACAGCTTTGCGGTACTCGACCGTACCGATTTCACCACCTTCCCGCTGGCGGCCAAGCTCACCCGCTGGGGCATCGACCTGCACATGGGCGTGCTGTTCGGACTGCCCAACCAGTTGGCGCTGATCGCGTTCGCCTCGTGCCTCGCCACCCTGATCTGCTGGGGCTACGCGATGTGGTGGCGGCGGCGGGCCGCCGCTTCCCGGGAACCGCAGACCTTGACCGCCATCTTCCGGCTCATGGACCGGCGGTCGCGGCTGGTCGCCCTCCTCGTTGCGGCCGCCTTCGGCTACGCCCTGCCGGTGATGGGCGCCAGCCTGCTGCTGTTCGTCGCCGTGGACTACCTGCGCTGGCGGGTTGGGGTCCGCCAGCAGCTGGCACAGACGGCCTGATCCTGGGCCCGTGGCGAGCGCCTGTGTTACAACGGGGGCTCGCCACCGCCACGATGCCGCCATGACCCGAACCCACCACCCCTCGCCACGCTTTCAGCTTCGCCTGGTTGCCGACCGGGAGATCGTCGTCGGACCGGGCAAGATCGAGCTGCTGGAGGCGATCGAGCGGCACGGCTCGATCGCCGCGGCCTGTCGCGAGATGGGCCTGAGCTACAAGAAGGCGTGGCAACTTCTCGACACCATGAACCGACATCTCGCCGCCCCGGTGATCGACACCGTCACCGGCGGTACTCGGCGTGGCGGTGCCACCCTGACGGCAGAGGGGCGCGCCCTGGTCGACGACTATCGCCGGCTGATGGCCGATCTCGCTGACAGCCCCCATGGAAAGACACTGCTGAACCGTCTCGCGTCGACTGGCACCCCCGATGCCGAAGCGGCGGCCGACGCCGACTGATCCACGGCTCCGCCCGATCCCCTCTCGACCACCGCGTCACCGGCAGCTATAGTGACTTCCCGTTATTTCCATTCATACATAGCGAGAAGCCCGTGAATCTCCCGGCCCGTCGAATTCCGTCTGTCCTGCTGACGCTGGCGCTCTGCGTTCCGACCGTCGCGCATGCCGACGGCGCGCCCGACCCGGTCCGGGTCTATGCCGCCGCCTCGGTGACCGATGCGATGAACGCGGCGATCCAGGCCTACGAAGCCGGCCACGATATCGATATCGTCCCGGTCTACGCCTCCTCATCGACACTGGCGCGCCAGATCGCCAGCGGCGCTCCCGCCGACATCTATCTCTCCGCCAACGAACAGTGGATGGACTGGCTGGAAACCCAGGATCTCGCGGTCGAGGCACGTACCGACCTGCTCAGGAACCGACTGGTGCTGATCGCGCCGACGACCAGCGACGTTGCTGGTTTCACCCCGGGCGACGGGACCACGATCGTCTCCCGGCTGGGCGACGATCAGCGCCTGTCGGTCGGCGAGACCAGCCACGTACCAGCCGGCATCTACGCCAGGCAGGCGCTGCAGTCGATCGGCGAATGGGACGCGCTGCAGTCGCGGCTGGCCAGTGGCGACAACGTCCGCGCCGCCATGGCGCTGGTGGAGCGCAACGAGGCACCGCTCGGCATCGTCTACCAGACCGACGCCGAGGCGAGCGATCGGGTCAAGCAGATCGGCGTGTTCCCCGACGACAGCCACGACCCGATCACCTACCCGCTCGCCGTGGTCAACCCGACGCCGAACGAGGCCACCGAGGCGTTCCGGCGCTGGCTGACGGGCGACGACGCCCTGGCGATTTTCGCTCGCTTCGGCTTCACGCCGGTCGAATCCGACTGAGGCGCGGATGTTCGAGGCGATAGCGCTCTCCGACGCCGAGTGGCAGGCGATCACTCTCAGCCTGAAGATCGCCGGTAGTGCCGTGGCGTGGATTCTGGTTCCCGGCGTCGCCGTGGCGTGGCTGCTCGCCCGTCACGACTTTCGCGGCAAATCCCTGCTCGACGGCCTGCTCCACCTGCCGCTGGTGCTCCCGCCCGTGGTGGTGGGCTACCTGCTGCTGCTGTCGCTGGGACGCCAAGGCTGGCTGGGGCAGTGGCTCTATCAGGGCTTCGGCCTGTCGCTGCCGTTCACCTGGCAAGGCGCGGCCATCGCTGGCGGCGTGATGGCATTCCCGCTGCTGGTCCGCGCCGTCAGGCTCTCGCTGGAGGCCGTCGACCCCAAGCTGGAGGCGGCCGCGGGCACCCTCGGCGCCAACCGCTGGCGCGTCATGTTCACGATCACCCTGCCCCTGGCAGTGCCGGGCCTGCTGACCGGCACGGTCCTGGCATTCGCCCGCGCGCTGTCGGAATTCGGCGCCACCATCACCTTCGCGTCCAACATCCCGGGCGAGACCCGCACCCTCCCCCTGGCGCTCTATACCCTGATCCAGACGCCCGGCAGGGAAGCCGCCGCCGCCAGACTCTGCGTGCTGTCGATCGTCATCGCCATGCTGTCGCTGATGGCCTCCGAGTGGCTGGCGCGGCGCGCCAGAAAGCGCCTGGAGGAGCGCGACCGATGAGCGGAGACATTCATCCCTCGACCCCGGGCGCACCTCCCACCGCCGCCGACGGTGCGCTGGAGTGTCGGCTGCACAAGCGCCTGGGCAGCTTCGACCTGGATGTGGCACTGACGGTGCCGGGCCGGGGCGTGACCGCGCTGTTCGGCGAGTCCGGTAGCGGCAAGACCAGCCTGCTGCGACTCGTCGCCGGCCTCGATCGTCCCGATGCCGGCCATGTCCGGCTTGGCGAGCGGCTGTTGACCGAGGTCGCCAGCCGTACCCAGGTACCGCCTCACAAGCGCCATCTGGGTGTCGTCTTTCAGGAAGCGCGGCTGTTCCCCCACTACCGGGTTCGCGGCAACCTCACCTACGGCATGCCGAGGGCAGCGCGTCCCCAATTCGACGACCTGGTGGCACTGCTGGGGATCGGCCATCTTCTCGAGCGCCTGCCCGGTACCCTCTCGGGGGGAGAGGCGCGCCGGGTCGCCATCGGCCGCGCGCTGCTGACCCAACCTCGCCTGCTGCTGCTGGACGAACCGTTGACCGGGCTCGATGGAGAACGCAAGCGGGAACTGCTGCACTATCTCGTCCGCCTGACCCGGGAGATCGACCTGCCGGTGCTGTACGTCAGCCACGATACGGCGGAGATCGCCGCGATCGCCGATCATCTCGCCCTGATCGAGCAGGGCCGGCTGACGGCACACGGCCAGCTGGACGCACTGATGATGCGACTCGACCTCACCGAGCGACTGGGTGGATTCGATGCCGCCACGCGACTGGGTGCTCGGGTGGTCGACCACGACCCCGCCTACGCCTTGACCCGGGTCGTCCTCGACGACGGACAGACGCTTCGCATCCCGGCGCTCGACCACCCACCGGGAACGCCGGTACGTCTGCGCGTGGGCGTGCGCGACGTTGCCCTCGCCCATGCCATGCCCGAGGGCACCAGCTATCGCAACGGGCTCGCGGTGGTGATCGATGCGATCGAACCCTCGACCCAGGAACCCAGCGCCAATGAAGTGCGCCTGACGATTGGGCGCCAACGGCTGCGCGCCCGACTGACCCGACAGGCCTGTGACGAAATGCAACTGGTGGTCGGCAAGCCGATGGTCGCGCTGATTCGAAGCGTCGCATTCGACTCTCGATTCTAGCGGCGAAACAATCACTTGAGAGCAGGCCACGGCAACTCTCAGCCCAAGCGTATCGCTTTGTAGCTTAACGCTTTTTAGCGATTTTCCCGTCGCCTTGGCGATCGAGTCTCATATACACTGCCCATGGCAGGATGCCGCTGCCGCAAGGAAGCCCCTTCAAGGACGATGCGACGACGCACGGAACGCGATAGGGACAGCATCCAGGGATCGACCGCAGAGCAACAGGACGTTGCCGGCCCTCAAGGTTGAGACTCGACAGGAAGTTGAGTGCGAAAGGACTCGCTTCCGTCCTCGTGTCGCACGCCGAAACGGTCAGCCGATCTCCCCCCCCCCAGCCCCTCCCACTTCGACGACGTGTCGCTTTCCAGCCCGGTTCCTCATCGGCCTAAATCGCGTCATCACGCCTTCTGACACCACACCCCTTGATGATCACCTGGCAGAGGAAATCGCCGGCCGACTGAAAGTCTCGTTCGTCGAGCGCTTCACGATGTGTGATCCCCACGATCTGGGTCTCGAAGTCGGCGTAGTGCTGGGTCGCCGACCAGATCAGAAAGATCAGCCAGACGGGATCCACCGGGTCCATCAATCCGCGCTCCGCCCAATGGCGGAAGACCTCGGCGCGGGCTTCCACCCACTTTCGCATCTCACCGAACAGCGACTCTTTCAGAAACGGTGCCCCCTGCAGTATCTCGTTGGCGAAAAGCCGCGAGCTTCTGGGATGGGTCTGGCTCAGCCTCATCTTGCTGCGAATGAACGCCTCCAGCACCTCCGCCGGATCGTCATCGACGCTGATATCGCTCAGCATCGCATTCCAGCGCCACATCGTACGCTCGAGCAGGGTGATATAGAGGCGGCGCTTGCTGCCGACATAGTAGAGGACGTTGGACTTGGGGATCCCGGCAGCCGCGGCGATCGCCTGGATGCTGGCGCCCCGATAGCCGTGTCGGGCGAAGACGCTCTCCGCCGCCTCGAAAATCCGCTGTTCGTTACGTTCCCGGGCCGTGGCTTCGGGAAGATCGTGATTATCCACCTGAACTCCTTTTACCCATCAATCAGACTGAAAGCGCCCGCTACGGTGCCAGGCTGCCACGCCCCTGGCGCGCCTATCAGTGGCTTCCGATGCCGATGCTATGCTGAATCATGAGGGTTGTCTGCCGGTGAACCCGTTTCGGCACCGGTAGAGAGCACTTGCCATCACGGCCGGAATCGAAGAGGCTATACGAAGCTGACCGATCGGTCAGGATTTATCCTGCAAGGTTGCCGGCAGACGGCACCCCGCACAATGACAACGGCAGGCTCCCCATGATCGAATTCTTCCTCAACGGCCAGCGTCGGCGGCTGGCCGCCGCGCCCGACACCAGCATACTCGAGCTGTTGCGGGGTCCTCTCGCGCAGCACGGCACCAAGGAGGGCTGCGCCTCCGGAGATTGCGGCGCGTGCACTGTCGCCATCGCCCGCCCCGACGACGGGGCGATGGCCTATCACACCTTGAATGCCTGCATCACTCCGGCTCATCAGTTGCAGGGCGCCCACCTGGTGACCGTCGAGGGCCTGGCTCGGGGCGATGCGCTGCACCCGGCCCAGGCATCGATGGTGGCATGCCACGGCAGTCAATGCGGGTTCTGCACCCCCGGCATCGTGATGTCGCTGTTTGCGCTGCACGAACAGCAGCGAGCGCTCCCCCGGCAAGAACTGGACGACCACCGCCTGGAAGCGGTACTCGGCGGCAATCTGTGCCGCTGCACGGGCTACCGTCCGATACGCGACGCCGCCCGTAGCATGGGTGAACGCACCGACACTCGCCCCCCCTGGGCGGAGGACCCCGCCTTCGAGCAGGTGGTTCGCGATCTCTTCCCGACCGTGGCCGGCGAGGACCAGACTGGCTATCTCACGCCGACCACGCTCGCCGAGCTCATCGCCACCATGCAGCGCCATCCCGAGGCCAGGCTGGTCGCCGGCGCCACCGACCTCTGGCTCGAGATCACCCAGCGGCTCGCGCGGTTCGACGCCGTGATCGATCTGCGCCAGGTCGAGGAGCTCCGCCGGATCGAGGAAGTCGCGGACGGCTGGTGGGTGGGTGCGGCGGTCACCTACCGCGAGTGGGAGCCGCTGCTGAAAACCCATTACCCCGCTTTCGCGCATCTCCTGACCCGGCTGGGTTCGGAGCAGATCCGCAATCGGGCCACCGTCGGCGGCAATATCGCCAACGCTTCCCCCATCGGCGATACGCCGCCCGTGCTGCTGACGCTGGACGCGACCCTGCGTCTCGCCGGGCCGCACGGGATTCGGGAGATCCCGCTAGAGTCGTTCTTCCTCGACTACAAGCAGACCGCTCTCGCTCCCGGCGAGTGTATCGCCGCCATCTTCCTCCCCAGGCCGGGCGACGGCTACGAACAGCGCGTCTGGAAGCTCTCCAAGCGGCGCGAGGACGACATCTCGACGCTGCTGGGCGCTTTCCGTTGGCGACTGCAGGACGGCACGCTGCGGGACGTGCGCGTCGCCTACGGTGGGATGGCGGCGATCCCGCTGAGAGTCACTGCCGTGGAGGCCGCGCTGGAGGGCAAGGCCCCCGACGAGGAGAGCTTCGGCGCCGCCAGGCGGGCACTCCACCAGTCGCTCACGCCAATGAGCGACGCCCGTGGCTCCCGCGACTACCGCGCCACCGCCGCGGCCAACCTGCTCGAACGCTGGCGACTGACACTCGCCCATGCGGACCTGGAAGAACCGACCCAGGAGGTGACACTCGATGCGTACGCTGACTGAAAAACGATACCGATCGGCGCGCGTCGCTTCCGAAGCCGTGCCGGAAGCCCTGGCCGAGGCCGACCGGGGGAAAGGCGCCGAGATCGGCCGGCTCGAAGGCGACGAGCCGGTTGCCCGCGACACCGTCAGCCCACGGCCGACCCGGGACACTGCCCGTCACGCCCAGGCTCACGAGAGCGCCATCAAGCATGTCACCGGACGCGCCCGCTATATCGACGACCTGCCGGCACCCGGCGATACGCTGCACGCCATGGTGGGATTGAGCGAGGTGGCCCATGGCCGGGTGGTCCGCCTCGACCTCGATGCGGTGCGGGCGATGCCCGGCGTGGTCGACGTGATCACGACGCAGCACATTCCCGGGCATCGCGATATCGGGCCGGTGTTCCCGGGCGACCCCATGTTTGCCGACGAGGAAGTCAGCTATGTCGGCCAGCCGCTGTTCGCCGTGGCCGCCACCAGCTATCTCGAGGCGCGCCGCGCGGTAAAGGCGGCAGTAGTGGAGATCGAGCCGCTGCCGCCCCGCTTCGACCCGGTCGCCGCCGCCGAGGCCGGCGAATTCGTACGCCCCACCCACCGGCAGGTCAGCGGGGATTGGGAGCAGGCGCTCGAGCACGCCCCCCACGTGCTCGAGGCCGCGCAGTTCGTCGGCGGCCAGGAACACTTCTACCTCGAGGGTCAGGCCTGCCTGGTCGTACCCAGCGAGGATGAGGGCGTCATCGTCCATACCTCCAACCAGCACCCCAGCGAGACCCAGAAGCTGGTCGCCGAGGTGCTGGATATCCCGTTCCATGCGGTGACGGTGGAGAATCGCCGCATGGGTGGCGGTTTCGGCGGCAAGGAGACCCAGGCCGCGCCCTGGGCATGCGTCGCAGCATTGCTGGCGAGGCGAACCGGACGCGCCGTGCGCCTGCGCCTGCCCCGTGGCGACGATACCCGCGCTACCGGCAAGCGCCATCCGTTCCACAATCGCTACCGGCTGGGTTTCGACGATGACGGCGTCATCCTCGGCGGCGACATCACCCTGATCGGCGACTGCGGTCACTCGCCGGATCTCTCCGAAGCGGTGGTCGACCGCGCCATGTTCCACGCCGATAACGCTTACTCGCTGGGGGCCGCGCGCGTGACCGGCCATCGGGCGCGTACTCATACCGCCTCGAACACGGCGTTTCGCGGTTTCGGTGGCCCCCAGGGAATGATGATCGCCGAACTGGCGATGGACGACATCGCCCGCCATGTCGGCCAGGACCCGTTGACCGTGCGCAAGCGCAATCTCTATCGCAGCGGTCGCGACACTACCCACTACGGCCAGCAGGTCGACCAGCATCCGCTGATGGTGGAGATCATCGAACGGCTGGAACGCAGCAGCGACTACTGGCAGCGCCGCGACGAGATCACCGCGTTCAACCGCGAAAGTGCCGTGATCAAGCGCGGCCTGGCGCTGACACCGGTCAAGTTCGGCATCTCCTTCACCGCCAAGCACCTCAACCAGGCGGGCGCCCTGCTCCACGTCTACACCGACGGCAGCGTAATGATCAATCATGGCGGCACCGAGATGGGCCAGGGTCTGCACACCAAGATCTGCCAGGTGGTCGCCCGCGAACTGGGGCTCGATTTCGACTCGGTACGCATCAGCGCCACCCGCACCGACAAGGTCCCCAACACCTCGCCCACCGCAGCCTCCAGCGGTGCCGATCTCAACGGCATGGCCGCCCGTGACGCCGCCGCACAGATCCGCCAGCGTCTGCTCGACTTCGCCGCCGAGCACTATCGCCTGGACCGCGAGGGGCTGCGTCTCGTCGACGGCGAACTGGTCTCCGGCGTCGGCGACGTGCATCAGCGGGTGGCGTGGGGGGACCTGGTCCAGGCGGCCTATCTCGGTCGCATCTCGCTCTCGGCGACCGGGTTCTACGCCACGCCCCTGATCCACTACGATCGCGACACCGGCCAGGGCCGGCCGTTCTACTACTTTGCCTACGGCGCCGCGGTCAGCGAGGTCCGCATCGACACCCTGAGCGGGGAGTATCGGGTCGAGCGCGTCGATATCCTCCACGATGTCGGCGACTCGCTCAATCCGGCCATCGATCTGGGTCAGGTCGAGGGCGGTTTCATTCAGGGCATGGGCTGGCTGACCAGCGAGGAGCTGAAGTGGAACGACGACGGCCGGCTGCTGACCGACGGCCCCGCCACCTACAAGATCCCGACCTTCGGCGACCTGCCACCCATCTTCAATGTCGAACTGCTCGAGGGCCATCCCAACTCCCAGGCCAGCATCTATCGCTCCAAGGCCGTGGGCGAACCGCCATTCATGCTCGGCATCTCGGTCTGGTCGGCGCTGCGCGATGCACTCTCGAGCCTGACCGGCTACCGCGCCAGTCCGTCGCTGGATACCCCTGCCACGCCGGAGCGGGTACTAATGGCGGCCGAGGCGCTACGCGCTGCGCAGGCGAACGCCGGGGACCCACGATGAGCGTCGACGAGGCTCGCGAAGCTGGGGACCACCACGAAAGCTGGCACGCCGCGCTGCATCGCCTGCAGGAGCGCGGCGTCCCTCACGTGCTCGCCAGCGTCGTCGGCGCTGCCGGTTCGACCCCTCGTGAGCCCGGCGCCAAGCTGGTGGTCACCTCGACGGCGGTCATTGATACGCTGGGTGGCGGCCACTTCGAGCAGCAGGTGATCGAGACCGCCCGGCGGCATCTGGCGGCAACCCCCGTGGCGGCAGGCACCCATCTCGAGGCGTTTGCGCTGGGCGCCCGCTCCGGGCAGTGCTGTGGCGGGTTCGTGCATGTCCTGATCGAGGTCTTCGCCGGCGCCGAAAGCCATCTGACGCTGTTCGGCGCCGGTCACGTCGGCCAGGCCCTGGTCGAACTGCTCGCGCCACTGCCCTGGCGCATCGACTGGTACGACAGCCGCGCGGGGGCGTTTCCGCCCCGGCCCTCTCACGACCGCTACCCCGACCGAATCCGGCCCCTGACGCTGGCGGCGGATGCCGAAGGCGCGGCACGGGCCGTGGCGGCCATCCCCCCGAATGCTCACGTGCTGGTGATGACCCACGACCACGCCCAGGACCGGGATCTTGTCGCCGCCCTGTTATCCCGAACGAACTCGGGCGACGGGGCGTTGCGCTCCATCGGCATGATTGGCTCGAACAGCAAGTGGGCCAGCTTCCGCTCGCGCCTGGCCGCCGCCGGATTCGATGACGTCACGCTGGCGCGGATTCGCTGTCCCATCGGCCTGGTCTCCACCGCCAGCAAGCGCCCTCGCGAGATCGCGATCAGCGTTGCCGCCGAACTGCTGGCCGACCAACGCCCGCCGGAAGGCGCACCGGCACAACGAGGCGCGGCGCCGGAGCGACTTCGTTCCGCCTTTGCAGGCGCCGAGCCGATCGACACCGCCCATTCAAGAGATTCCGCCAGAGAATGACCATGACAAATCATCAACGTCTGCTTCGCGGCCCGCTGTTCACCTGCCTCGACGATCCCGGCGAGGATGCCGTGCCCTTGACCGGCACCACCCGCTATCTCGAGGACGGCGCGATCTGGATCGTCGACGGCCACATTCACGCCGTCGAACCTTTCGAGGGTCTCGCCGATCGGCTACCGGCCGGGATCGAGATCGTCGACTACCGCGACAAGCTGATGATGCCCGGCTTCATCGACAGCCACGTTCACTACGTTCAGCTCGACATCATGGCGTCCTATGGCCGCGAGCTGCTCGATTGGCTCAACGACTACACCTTTCCCGCCGAATGCCGGTTCGCCGACGCCGGGCACGCCCAGGCGGGGGCCGAACGGTTCCTCGACGAGATGCTGCGGGTCGGCACCACCACCGCGCAGGTGTTCTGCTCCTCGCATCCGGTCTCGGTGGACAGCTTCTTCGCGGCGGCCCAGCGTCGCCAGCTGCGCATGATCGCCGGCAAGGTGCTGATGGATCGCCATGCGCCGGACGCCTTGACCGACGACACCCTCGGCGGCGTTCGCGACAGCGAGCGGCTGATCGCCGACTGGCATGGGCGCGACCGTCTCGACTACACCCTGACTCCACGCTTCGCCCCGACCTCGACCCGCGAGCAGCTCGACGCCGTGGGTGGCGTGCTGCGCAATGCCCCCGATCTCTACCTGCAGACCCACCTGTCGGAGAATCGCGGCGAGATCGCCTGGGTCGCCGAGCTGTTCCCGGAAAGTCGTGACTATCTCGATGTCTACGAGCGTCATGGACTCGTCGGCCCGCGCAGCACCTTCGCCCATGGCATTCATCTCGACGCGGAGCAGCGCCGACGGCTGGCGCAGGGTGGCGCCAACATCGCCTTCTGCCCGACCTCGAACCTGTTCCTCGGCAGTGGGCTGATGGACCGCCTGGCCTGCCGCGACGCCGGGCTGGCTACCTCGCTGGCCAGCGATGTCGGCGGCGGCACCTCGCTGTCCGGCCTCGGCACGCTGCAGGGGGCGTATCAGGTAGGGGCGCTGCTGGGCCAGCCGCTGACCGGTTGGCAGGGGTTCTACCGGCTCACGCTGGGCAACGCCCGGGCGCTGCACCTCGATGACAAGATCGGCAGCCTGCAGCCGGGGTTCGAGGCGGATATCGCCGTTCTCGACCCCGAGTCCACCCCGCTGATGGCGCGCCGGCTATCCCAGACCACGACCCTGTCCGAACGCCTGTTCGCACTGATGATGCTGGGCGACGACCGCACGGTAGCGGCGACCTGGGCCAATGGCCGCCTGGCCCACCAGCGCGACGCGGCAGCGGCCTGACGACGCTCAGCCGTTGGCCGTCTCCGGCAGCGGGTAGCGGCGATCCGAGGTGCCGGCCTTGACCACCTGACCCGGCACGTCGTGGCCGATCATCGCCGGCAGCAATTCGGCGGCGGCGATCAGGCGGTCGAGGTCGACGCCGGTCTCCACGCCCATCTGCTCGAACATGTGGACCAGGTCCTCGGTGCAGACATTGCCGGTGGCCCCCGGCGCGTAGGGACAGCCGCCCAGGCCGCCCAGCGCGGCATCGAAGCGCGTGATCCCGCTCTGCCACGCGACCAGGGCGTTGGCCAGCCCCATCCCGCGGGTGTTGTGGACGTGGAGCGTCACCGGCAGCCACGGCCAACGGCTCAACGTCTCGCGGCTCAGATCGGCGACCTGGCGCGGATTGGCCATCCCGGTGGTGTCGCAGAGGGTGATCCCCTGGACGCCCAGCGCCAGCAGCTTCTCGGTGATCGACAGCACCCGCTTGAACGGCACCTCGCCCTCGAACGGGCAGCCGAATGCCGTCGAGATCGAGGCGTTGACGAAGACGTCGCTTCCCTTGGTGATCTCCAGAATCTTGGCAAAGCGCTCCAGCGACTGTTCCGCGGTCATGCGAAGGTTGGCTCGGCCGTGGCTGTCGCTGGCGGACAGCACCAGATTGATTTCGTCGACCCCGCAGGCGAGCGCGCGCTCGGCCCCCTTCTCGTTGGGAACCAGGACCACGTAGTCGACCCCCGGCACCCGCTCGATACCGCGCATCACCTCCTCGGCATCGCGCAGATTGGGAATCGCCTTGGGCGAGGTGAACGAGGTCGCCTCGATCTTCGCCAGCCCGGTACGGGAGAGCGCGTCGATCAACCGAATCTTTTCCTCCGTGGGGACGAACCGCGATTCGATCTGGAGACCGTCACGCGGTGCCACGTCGTTGACGGTGATGGACTGTGTCGGCGTCGTCATCAGATCACTCCTCGTTCGCGCATCTTCGCCTGGGTCTCGCGGTCGATGCCGAGCTCGTCGAGCACGTCCCGAGTGTGCTGGCCAAGTGCCGGGCCGCCGCCCTGGATACGGCCAGGCGTCCGGCTCAGCTTGGGTAACACGCCAGGTACCTTGAGCGACTCGCCATCGCCCAGCCGAATGGTCTCGATCATCTCCCGGGCCAGATAGTGCGGATCGCTGACGATATCCCTGGCGGTGTACGGATAACCCACCGGTACGTGAGCGCTCTCCAGCACGTCGAGCACGTAGTCGCGACGGTGGCGTCGGGTCCAGTCGGCGATGGCCCCATCGATCAGCTCGGCGTGTCGACTGCGGCCATCGTTGTGGGCGAAGCGCGGGTCATCGGCAAGGTCCTGGCGACCGATCGCCGTCATTAGGCGCTTGAAGATGCTGTCGCCGTTACCGGCGATCAGCACGTACTCGTCGCTATCGCCATCGCCCGACGCGCAGGGGTAGGCATTGGAGGGCGTGATCCCCGGCAGGGCGCTGCCGCTGGGTTCGCGGATCACCTCGGCACCGTCGTACTCGGGAATCAGGCTCTCCATCATCGCGAAGACCGACTCGTAGAGCGCCACATCGATGTACTGCCCCCGGCCACTGCGATGGCGCTCCTGCAAGGCCAGCAGGGCACCGATGATGCCGTAGAGCGCCGACAGCGAATCGCCGATGCTGATGCCGACCCGCACCGAGGGCTGGTCGGGATGCCCCGAGAGATAGCGCAGCCCGCCCATCGCCTCGCCGATGACGCCGAACCCTGGACGATCGCGATAGGGGCCGGTCTGCCCATAGCCGGAGATACGCACCATGATCAGGCCGGGGTTGCGTTCGCTCAGCGTTTCCCAGCCCAGCCCCCACTTCTCCAGCGTGCCGGGGCGAAAGTTCTCGATCACGATGTCCGCCTCGTCGACCAGCCGACGCACGATCTCCTGCCCCTCTGCCGAGCGCAGATCCAGCGCCAGCGATCGCTTGTTGCGGGTCTGCACGTGCCACCACAGCGAGGTGTCGTCCTTCAGCACGCGCCACTTGCGCAACGGATCACCCGTGCCCGGCGGTTCGATCTTGATCACGTCCGCGCCGAATTCGCCGAGCAGCTTGCTGGCGAAGGGCCCCGCGATCAGTTGACCCAGCTCCACCACCTTGAGTCCCGCTAGCGCCTGCGCGTCGTCGCTGGCCGCCATATCGCTCTCCTCCGTCACGTACATCGGCACCGCCTCGCTCGAACCGCTGCCGCCATGATCGTTTCTCGATAGCGGCAGAGTGACCCAGCCCTCGGGCTGCCACAATTAGGCGATCGTCAAGCTAGGCTTCGTCCATCGCGAACGCTAGAGTGGCCGCAACTTCGTCGCCAAACGGACACCCTCACCATGAAGCGGCTCGACTTCATCACACTCAAGCTGTTCGTCGCCATCGCCGACCTGCGAAGCCTGACCCGCGCCGCCGAACGGGAGCACCTGGCCCTGGCGGCGGTGAGCAAGCGCATCAGCGATCTCGAGACCCAGCTCTCGACCACCCTGCTCTATCGGCGCCCGCGCGGCGTCGAGCTGACCCCCGCCGGCCATGCGCTGCTCCACCATGCCCGCCACATGCTGGACAGCCTCGACCACCTCAACGCCGATCTCAGCGAGTACAGCGTGGGAATCCGCGGGCATGTGCGGCTGCACGCCAACACCTCCGCGGTGATCGAGTTCCTGCCCGACGACCTGAGCGACTTCACCTGGCGCTATCCGCAGATTCGCATCGACATGCAGGAACGCCTGAGTCACGAGATCATCACGGCCGTCCGCGACGGCCTCACCGACATCGGCATCTTCTCCGCGCACATCCCCGCCGACGGCCTCTCGATCCAGCCCTACCGCCGGGACCGACTGGTGCTGGTCACCGCCCGGGACCATCCACTGGCGAACCGGCAGCGGCTGGCGTTCGCCGAGACCCTGGATCACGACTTCATCGGGCTGGAGCAGGACTCGTCGCTCCACGCCCTGCTGCACCAGGATTCCCAGCGACTGTCCCGGCCACTGCGGATGCGCATCCAGGTGCGCAGCTTCGAGGGCATCTGCCGCATGATCGACCGGGGCATGGGAATCGGCATCCTGCCCGCCCGGGCCGTCGCCGCCTATCGGGAGAGCCTATCCCTGGCGACGGTCCCGCTGATCGACGAGTGGGCGGAGCGCGAGCTGGTCATCGGCGTCCGCGACCTGGACGCACTGCCGCTGATCGCCCGCCAGATGGTCGACCATCTGGTCGGCGCGGGGACCCGAGAGCTCGAGGCCAGCGAGACCCGAGCCGGCGCGGTCGCTGCGACGAAGGTGTAAACCCTTCGAAAAGCACGAAGCCTTGCTTGCCCAGAAACCAATTTTTCCCGTCGGCGCCCCTCGCTACAGTCCTCTACCGTCTGCTGTCGTCCCCTCCCGATGACAAGGCACAGCAGACAGGTCTCCCATGCCAATCGATAACAAGACGAAGAGGAACGCGCCAATGATCAAGCCTCAACTCAAGACGCTCATCGTGGGCGGTCTGCTCTGGAGCGTCGCCAGTGCCTCCCAGGCTTTCGAGCAGAGCGGAAAGGTGGACTGCATCGCTCCCGCCAATCCCGGTGGCGGCTGGGACTTCACCTGCCGCTCCGTGGGGCGAGTGCTCAGCGATCTCGACCTGGTCGATGGCAACGTCCAGACCATCAACATGCCAGGCGCCAGTGGCGGTGTCGGTTTCTCCCACGTGGTCCAGAAACGGGCCGGCCAGGAGAACCTGATCGTCGCCGCCAGCACCGTGACCACGACCGGCCTGGCTCGCGGCCAGTTTCCCGGGATGGACGCCGGCATGGTCAACTGGATCGGGACGCTGGGCGCGGACTATGGGGTCATCGCCGTTGCCGCCGATTCGCCCTACCAATCGCTCTCCGACGTCATGCAAGCGCTGAAGGAGAATCCCAGGGCGCTGACCTTCACCGGCGGCACCGCGACCGGCGGATGGGATCACCTCAAGCTGCTGATGGCGGCCGATGCCGCGGGCGTCGACGATCTGGCGCGCATACCCTACCTCGGTTACAACGGCGGGGGCGAGGCGGTGACCCAGACCCTGGGAGGCCACGTCGATGCCTTCACCGGCGACATCTCGGAAGTGATCAGTTTCATCGAGTCCGGTGACCTGCGCCCCCTGGCGATCCTCTCCGAGGAGCGCCTGCCCGGCAAGCTGCAGGAGTGGCCAACGGCGCGTGAGCAGGGAATCGATACCATCGCCCCCAACTGGCGTGGTTTCTACATGCCGGCAGAGGTTTCCGACGACGCCTACGCCTGGTGGGTCGACACCATCGACACGCTCTACAGCAGCGATGAGTGGAAAAGCGTCATGACGCAGAACGGCCTGATGCCGTTCGAGATGCATAGCGAAGCCTTCACGACGTTCGTCAACGACCAGATCGCCCAGATCGACGATATCTCGCGCCAGATCGGGCTCTCTCGGTAACCGGCCGGACATTCGGCGCTGGCGGGCACCGCCCCGCGAGCGCCGCTCGCCGCTCGCCGTATCGCCGAGCCAACGACGGCCCTGCCGGAGAAAATTGTCCCACCCGACGAAAGTTGTAGCCAGAGCGCCTAAGCTGGAGGAAGTCGACAACAGCAACAACAGGCTCCTCCATGAAGGCATCAGTCATCGATACGACGATGGCGGCGTGGCTCGATGCGCTGCCATTCTGGCTCACGGCGGCGATCATCGTCGTCGTCACCATCGCCGCCCATGCCCTGCTCAAGTACGTGCACTTCCGGCTGCGAAGACTCGGCGATAGCCGCCACTCCCTGCTCGGTACTACCGCCAAGGCCGTCCATCCGCCGCTGGTGGGCGTACTCTGGGTCTACGGACTCTTCGGCGCGGCCCACTTCCTGGTTCCGAACGCCGTCGAGGGCCACGCGCTGATCATGACGGTGGCGCACTTCTGTGCCGCCTTGCTTGGCGTCTGGCTGTTGATTCGGCTATGCCGGCGGCTGGTCGCCACCATGGATCGCTGGGGGGATTCGCGGACCTCGATACTGGAACGTTTCCTGGTTCCGTTCATGGCGCGCTGCCTGGCCGCGCTGATCCCGATCTTCGTGCTGTTTTCGCTGTTCCCGGTTTTCATCACCTCGGCCCGCCTCGACGCGGCGCTGCACGACCTGACCAGCCTGATACTGATCGGCAGCATCGCCGGGGTGCTGATTCACGGGATCAACATCAGCGAGCGGGCATTGAGCGAGCGCTACAAGTTCGATGACGAGGATGCGGTCGCGCGCAAGGTGCACACGCAGATCACCGTGCTGCGAAAACTGATCAATTTCATCATCGTCATTCTGGCGCTCGCCTCGATGCTGATGGTGTTCGAGAAAGTCCGCCAGCTTGGCGCCAGTATCCTCGCCTCCGCCGGGATCCTGGGTGTGGTGCTGGGTTTCTCGGCGCAGAAGGTACTGGGCAACCTGATCGCCGGCATCCAGATCGCCCTCACCCAGCCGATCCAGCTGAACGACTCGGTCATCGTCGAGGGCGAGTGGGGCTGGGTAGAAGAGTTGACGCTCACCTACGCGGTGGTGAGGACCTGGGACTGGCGCCGGGTCGTGTTGCCGATCACCTATTTCGTCGACCACCCCTTCGAGAACTGGACCCGCCGCGACAAGGATCTGATCGGCGTCGTCATTCTCTACGTCGACTACCACCTGCCGATGGAGCCGCTGCGGGCCGAGTGTCAGCGAATTGCCGAGGCCTCGCCATTCTGGACCGGGCGCGTCTGCAAGGTGCAGATGCTGGAGATGACCGAGCGCAACAAGCAGCTGCGTGTGCTGATCAGCAGCAGCGGCGGCCCCAATACCTTCGATCTACGCTGCGAGATCCGGGAAGGACTGATCGACTTCATCTGCGCAAACTACCCCGAGTATCTGCCGACCCTGCGTCTGGACGTGCCCCAGCGCGACGGCGGCAGTACGCCGCCGGACCCGGCGACGACGAGAGCCGCGGAGACCGACGACTAGGGCAGCAGGATCGGGCCGGCTCAGTGATCACTCCCGGCGGTAGACGTCGTCGAAGCGCTCGATGTCGTCCTCGCCGAGGTAGCTGCCGCTCTGGACTTCGATCAGCTCCAGCGCGATCTTGCCGGGGTTCTCGAGACGATGGACCACCCCCAGCGGGATGTAGGTCGACTGGTTCTCCTCCAGCAGGAAGGTCTCCTCGCCCCGCGTCACCCGCGCCGTACCGCGCACCACGATCCAGTGCTCGGCGCGATGGAAATGCTTCTGGAGCGACAACCGGCCACCCGGCCGCACGCTGATCTGCTTGACCTGATACCGCTCGGCGGCATGCACGCCGTCGTAGCTGCCCCAGGGACGGTGGACCCGGCGATGCTGATCCCACTCGGTACGATTCTGGCGCTTGAGCGTCTCGGCAACGCGCTTGACCGCCTGCGAGGCGTCGCGATGCGCCACCATCACCGCATCCGGCGTCTCGACGATCATCAGGTCCCTGACGCCGATCGCCGCCACCAGTCGGCTTTCGCTGTGGATCAGGCTCCCGCTCACGCCGTCGACGATCACATCCCCCCGCAGCGCGTTGTCATCCTCGTCCTTGGCGGAGATTTCCCACAGCGACTGCCAGGAGCCGACATCCGACCAACCGGCATCCAGTGCCACCACGCTGGCATCCGGGGCGTTCTCCATCACGGCATAATCGATCGACTCGGCCTCGCAGGCGCTGAAGGCGTCCACGCCCACCCTGAGGAAATCGAGATCGACCTGGCGCGCGTCCCAGGCCGACTTCACGGCCGCGAGCATGGCCGGCCGCTGGCGCTCGAGGGCTTGCAGGTAGCGATCCGCCCGCATCAGGAACATGCCGCTGTTCCAGAGATAGCGGCCGCTAGCGAGGTAGGAGTGCGCGGTCTCTGCATCCGGTTTCTCGACGAAGCGCCGAATCGGCACCGCGCTATCGGTGCTCGGGGTGTCAGCGGCCTCGATATAGCCGTAACCGGTTTCCGCCCGCGTCGGGGACACGCCGAACGTCACCAGCCTGCCCTGCTCCGCTGCCGCCCGCGCCGGCGCGATCGCCGCGGTCAGCGCCTGCGGGTCGGCCACCGCGTGATCGGCCGGCAATACCAGCATCAGCGCATTGTCATCCCGGCCAATGGCCTGTAACGCCGCTAGGGCAATCGCCGGTGCGGTGTTGCGCAGCGCCGGCTCGAGCAGGATATCGCCGGTCACACCCGCCTCGCGCAACTGCTCGGCCACCAGAAAACGATGCGCATCCTGGCAGACGACGATCGGCGCCGCCGTCGACAGCGAATCGAACCGCGCCAGTGTCTCTACCAGCATGCTGCGACGCCCGGTAATGGGCAGAAACTGTTTGGGGTGACTCGCGCGGGACATCGGCCACAGACGCGTGCCAGCACCGCCAGCCAACACCACGGGTATGAGCATTCCGGCCTCTCCTTCGCGCTCGCTTGTCGGGTTGGGCATGGTCAGACGCTCAGTGCGCCGGACGGCCGCTGATACGCAGCGAATCACCGCGACCCACCGCAAAATAGAGCAGGCCGGCGGCCCGCACCTGCTCGGGCTCGAACAGGTTGCGGCCATCCACGATGACCGGGGTCCGCAGCGTGCGCTGAAGATGACCAAAATCCACCGTCCGGAAGGATTTCCATTCGGTACAGATCACCAGCGCATCCGCTTCCTGCAGCGCTTCGTCGCGCCCCCCGACCAGCGTCAGATCGGCGCGCTCGCCGTAAATGCGTCGACACTCCTCCATGGCTTCCGGGTCGTAGGCCCGAACCTTGGCGCCAGCGGCCCAGAGCGCTTCCATCAGGTGGCGACTCGGGGCTGCGCGCATGTCATCGGTATTGGGCTTGAACGCCAGCCCCCAGACCGCCACCGTCTTGCCGTCCAATTGGCCATCGAACGCCTGGCCGAGCTTGTCGAACAGGGTCGACTTCTGGCGGTCGTTGACCGCCTCGACGGCATTGAGCAACTGCGGATCGTAGCCGATCTGGCTGGCGGTCCGCGCCAGCGCCTGCACGTCCTTCGGAAAGCAGGAGCCGCCATAACCGCAACCGGGGTAGATGAAGTGATAGCCGATTCGCGGATCGCTGCCGATCCCTCGGCGGACCTGCTCGATATCCGCGCCCAACCGCTCGGCGAGGTTCGCGATCTCGTTCATGAAACTGATCTTGGTCGCCAGCATCGCATTGGCGGCGTACTTGGTCAGCTCCGCGCTGCGCACATCCATGAACATCAGTTTCTCGACGCGCCGGTTATAGGGCGCGTAGCACTCGCGCATCAGTGTTTTGACTTGCTCCGAGTCGGTGCCCACGACAATACGTGCGCCGTGAGTGAAATCCTCGATGGCAGCCCCTTCCTTCAGAAACTCCGGATTCGAGCAGACATCGAAGTCGAGCGCGACGCCGCGCTCGCCCAGGGTCCCACTGATCGCCTCGTGAACCCGATCCGCAGTACCGACCGGCACCGTGGACTTGTCGACCACGACCTTGTACTCGTCCATGTGCTGGCCGATGGCCTTGGCCACCGCCAGCACGTACTGCAGGTCGGCACTGCCATCCTCGTCCGGCGGCGTGCCCACGGCGATGAACTGCAGCGTGCCGAACGCCACCGCTTCCGCGGCGTCGGTGGTGAACAGCAGTCGCTGCTGACCGACGTTCTCGGTGACCAGCGTTTCCAGCCCGGGTTCGTAGATCGGAATCTCGCCCTGCTTGAGCCGGGCGACCTTCTGTTCATCGATATCCATGCACATGACGTCATGGCCCGCATCGGCCAGACAGGCTCCGGTGACCAAGCCGACATATCCGGTACCGAAAATCGTGATTCGCATTGCTGTCCCTTCAACCATCGGATGAAAAAAGCGCGAGCCGACACACCGTTTTCCTGCCTACGCGTCGCACTCGCCACTATACGATTGTGGCCTATGGTAATCGGTTTTCGACGGCGCGGCGCGGGTCGGCGGGTGAACGCCAGTAAAGCGTGACCAGCCCTCCCACGATCAGATTGTGGACATAGATGCCAGTCCAGAACGAGAGGTAGGACTCGAACTGATTGACGATCAGCCAATAGCAGAAGAATGCCACCGCGAACAGCGCCACGTCGTTGGGCATGTCGCCCCGCGACCAGGCTCGCCAGGTGACGGTTCCGACCCAGGCTATCAATCCGATCATGCAGGCCAGCCCCAGGAAGCCGTAATTGACCAGCGTCTCCAACAGGAAATTGTGCAGATGCCCAAAGTGGCTTTTCACGTACTCCGGCAACCAGGGCGTGTGCTCGATCACCAGCTCGCGCCCGTTGCTGCCCCAGCCGATCCAGGGCCGTTCGGCGATCCACTGGGTGGCCGCGACCCAGGAGTGGATGCGAATGCCGATGCTGCTGTAGGGCAACGTATCCAGTCGCCCCGACAGTAACTGCGCGATGATCTGGTCTTCCGCCAACGCTCGGTCGGTCAGCACATGGCCGAATAGCATCGTGACGACTGTACCCGCCAGAATCAGCCCTGCGCCGATGCCCACGGTCAGCCGATTCAGCAGCCGGACCCGATAGCGTTTCTTGGCGTAAATCCCGAGCACGAACAAGACCACGACCAAGGAGAGGAGCAGCGCCAACCAGACGGCCCGAGTCTGGCCGAACAGAATTCCCACCAGCACCATCAGCATCATGCCGAACCAGACGCAGGCGCGGCCCCTATGAAACCCGCCGGACCAGCAGAACCGTCGGGCAAAGACACAGAGCCCGAGTAGCGCGACACCGAACAGCATCGAGGCATGCTGATTGTTCTGGATACCGAACCCGACACGCTCCCCCTGCAAGCCGAGGACCCATGATTCACGTCCCTCGGGATAAACAACCGTCGTCAGCAGAAAGGCTACCAACGCTAGCCCCCATACCCAGAAGAGATGACGTAGGCTTCCTTTCAACCACCAGGCGATGGCGATGAAGATGAACAGCTTTGCCATTCTTTCCGTATCGGGGTTGGGTCTGGCCCATTGCGGATGATCGGCGATGGCGAGCCACCAGCTGACGAGCTGGACCAGGCAGATCGCCACCAGCAGGACCAGTGCCCCGCTTTTTCGCCGCCATCCTCCGAACACCAGCAACGAAGCCAGACCCAGGAACGCCATGTAAGGTTCGATGACATCCTTCAGCGAATGCGCAGCGATTCCCAGGGCGGCATAGACCAGCACCAATGAAAAGCCCAACCACCAGAGCCCCCTAGGGCAGTACCAACCCATCCCTTTCCCTCACACTTCTCACTCGAAAAAGAAAACGCCGCAGTGGCGGCGTCACAAACTCACCCATCTCGAAACGACCCTTCACGGGTATCGTGCGGCTAACTCGGCCTCAATAGGCGTGGGGATTCGTGAATCCCCGAAAGAACGTCAGCAGAATGATTTTAAGATCGAGCCACAGCGACCAGTTCTCGATATACCAGAGATCGCACTCGATTCGCTTGTTGAGATCCGTATCGCCGCGCCAGCCGTTGATCTGGGCCCATCCGGTAATGCCGGCCTTGACCATGTGCTTCTGCATGTAGCCCGGTATCTCGTGCTTGAAGCGCTCGACGAAGATCGTGCGCTCCGGCCGCGGGCCGACGATGGACATGTCTCCACGAAGCACGTTGATGAACTGCGGCAGCTCATCGAGACTGGTCCGCCGCAGGAAGGCGCCGAAGCGGGTCGTCGACTTGTTTCTCGCCCCGCCCCAATTCACACCGGCTTGCTCGGTATCGACATGCATGGAGCGGAACTTCAGCATCCAGAACGGTCGCCCGTTCCAACTGACACGCTCCTGCCGATAGAAGATCGGACCCCGGGAACTGGCTCTCACGCCCAAGGCCAGGATCAGGAGCAGGGGCGCAATCGTTACCAGGATCAGACTGGACAACACTACGTCCAGTATGCGCTTCTTCATTCGCCGCCAGCCCGTCATCGGCGAACAGCACACGTCGATGAGATGCTGCCCGGCGATGACCGATGTGCTGTGATTGATCAGACGCAGATCCGACAGGTTCGGCATCAGCCGGATATTGGCAGTGACCGTATCCAGCGCGTCGATGATGCGATGCGCATCATTCCCGCGTGACAGCGGCAGACATACCCAGACTTCGTCCTCCTCGACCGTGATGCGTCGTCCGAACTCGTAGTTATCGACAACGCCCTGGTATTTCCCGAGTCGCCGGCGGAGGCCGTAATCCAGGACCAGAACCCGAGCGACATCGAACCCCTGCCCGGGGTCCCGGCGCAGGGCGTAGAAAGCGTTGCGACACGACGAAGCGTCGCCGATCAACAACACCTTGCGCTGGTTGCGGCCATGCTTGCGCAGCCGGGTGATCAACGGATAGGCGAGCCCGCGGGCGCCCGTGGAAAGCGCGAAGGCCAGCAGCATCCACCCCAGCAGCCAGATACGCGAGTAGTCGAACAGTTGGAACGCGAACATCACCATGGCAAGTGCCACGCCCCAGGCCAGATAGCCCCCAAGGAGCTTGGCGACCATGGCCAGCCAGCGACGCCCCCGCCAGGAACGGTAGAGCCCGAACAGCGGGAACAGCCAAAGTTGGATCAGACCACCCACCAGGAGCGCCCATTGGTAACGCTCGTAATGGACGACCACGCTATCGAAACGCCAGGCATAGGCGATCCACCCGGCCAGCAGCACGGCACAGAAATCCGCCCCGCGAGACAGCAGCGCCATCAACCAGTCGTGACCCCGGGGCCGCGACCTCTCCTCTGCAGGCGACATTATCCTCTCTCCATCCTCACGCTTCCGATGAGAACAGCGCTCATCCGTCAGTCGCCGTCACTAGTGACCGACAGCCAGAACTCGGCCGCCGAGCCTAGAACCCCCGTTTCACCTTCAAGGCGTCCCAACGCTCCAGCACGAACGCCTCCATTTCCCGATCGAAGCGTTCACGCGAAAAACTCTCGGCATGCTGCCGGATTTCGGAGGCGCCGAATGATACCCCTTTTGTCTCGAAATTTTCGACCGCTTCACGGATTGATTCCGGCGTCTGGCGATCGAAGTGGAAGCCCGTCTTGCCATGCTGAACGGTTTCCAGCGCGCCACCGCGCGCATAGGCAATCACCGGCGTGCCACAGGCCTGCGCCTCGATCGGCATGATGCCGAAATCCTCTTCGGCGGCGAACACGAAAGCCTTGGCGCGTTGCAGGTAGCCACGGAGCTCCGAAAAGGGCTGATGACCGAGAAAAGTGATATTGGGCGTCAGCATTCGCCGAATCTTGTCCTCCTGGTCGCCCTCCCCGATCACCACGAGCTGGCGATCCGGCATCCGGGAAAAAGCCTCTACCACCAGGTCGATGCGCTTGTAGGGGACCAGGCGTGACGCAGCCAGATAGAAAGTCTCCTTCTCGGGCACCAGCGAAAAATCATTGACGGCGACATTCGGATAGATGACATCGGCATCGCGGCCATAGACCTTGCGGATCCGCCGACCTATATAGCGGGAATTGGCGATGAAATGGTCGACGCCATGCGCGGTGCGTACGTCCCAGATACGAAACCGGTGCAGCAGATAGCGCGCGAGCCACCCTTTCAGGCCACGGCCCATGCCAGACTCGTTCAGATACTGGTGTTGAAAATCCCATGCATAACGAATGGGGGTATGACAGTAGCAGATATGAAGCTGATCCGGCCCGGTGAGCACCCCCTTGGCCACCGCATGGGAGCTCGATATCACGACATCGTAGGCAGATAGATCGAACTGCTCGACGGCCAGCGGCATCAGAGGCAGGTATTTCTGATAATGCTTCAGCGCGCCAGGCAGCCGGGCGATGAAAGACTCCGTCACCCGGGCCTTTTCGAACCCGGTTCCCTTGAACGCTTCGCGATTGAAGACACAGGTAAAGACATCGGCTTGAGGGAACAGCCCCAGAATGGCTTCCTCGACCTTCTCGGAACCGGCGTACGAGACGAGCCAGTCCGATATCAGCGCAACTTTCATTGGGAACCCTCTTTTTCAGTCATCTCATGCCTGACGAGATCCAGCATGCTGGAAGTCCTGGCTTCGTAGGTATATTCGCGGGCCAATTGCTGACGGGCCTCGATGCGCTCGGCGCTGTTCTCCTTGAGGGCACGATCGACCTGATGCACGAAATCCTCCTCCCCTCTCGCCGTAAAGACCATTTCCTGGAACTCGGCCAACGCTTCCAGCCTCGTCGCGACGACCGGCTTTCCTGCAGCCAGGTACTCGAAGAACTTCATCGGGAACATATTGGCGGTGTATTCGTTCAGCAGGCTGGGCAGGATCGTCACATCGAATCCCTTGAGGATGCCCGGCAGGTCGGCGTAGGCCGCCGGCCCCGGAAAGTGGACATTGGGAAGCGCTTCGAGACGGCGGATGTCGGTATGGGGATCGCCCTCCCCGATCTTGCCCACCAGGACGATCTGGTAGTCCGGGCGGGTGAGCGCCAGATGCTCAAGCAACGGGAAATCCACCTTATACCCACTGATCGCCCCGACGAAACCGATCACCGGCCTGTCGAGGCGCGCCACGATGGGAGAAACGGGCGTCGAGGGCTCGCTCGCCCGGGAGAAGTGACGATAGTCGGCCACGTTGGGGAAGAACCACGTCTTGTCGTTCCACCGCTGCCGGGTCTCGAAGAGCTTTGGCGCGGTGACGAACACCACGTCGGATTCCTCCACCAGTCTCTTCTCGGACTCTTCGAGGATGAGAACCGGCATATCCGGCTGCGCCTTGATCTCGTCGACACAGTGATAGATGAGAAATCGGTATCGGGAAACATCCAGCAGGCGCAGCGTCAGCGGATTGTATGTCCAGAGCACGGGGTTTCGGAATCCATGACATCGCGTCAGCAGACGAATCATCAGTCCCAGAGAGAACCGATTGATGCGGCGCACGAGAGAAAATCGCTGCAGCGGTATGACGATCGGCGACCAGACGATCACATTCTCCTCGACATGCCTGGGCCGTGAGAAGAAAGACTTCAACCTGGCTGCGATACGCTTCATGTCGGAGCGATTGAAACTGGGTTGGCGCAATCCCAGCGAATTGATGTAGAACACCCGATGCCCTCGCCTGGCCAGCTCACGCGCGACATGCTGCTTGTTGGTCCAGAACGGATTGTCCCAGTCTGCTGTCGACAACATCACAATGTCGAACTTCTCCATGACCACTCAACTCCTGACGTTACGCTGCTTGGCCAGATCGACGATGCACTGACGGAAGGCAGGTATCACTAAGACGACGATAGACCAGTAGATGGCCGCGAACAGCGCGTTGCAAAAAAGGCGCGACAATTCATGGTCGGGAGCTGGTACCCACCGGCCACACAGAAGATATCCGCAACAGGCGACGGCCAGGATGGGCAAGTAACGTCCAATCGATTTCGCGAGACCACAGGCCCAGACCGTACCGAGGAACAGCAGCAGGCCGTAGACGGCGTTTCCCAACCCCAGGGTCCAGGCACCCAGCCATCGGTAGAGCAGCAGATTGGTGATCACGTTGCCGAACAGCGCAGCCGCCATGATCCACAGGACCTGGCGATTGCGCATTTTGGCGTTGAGCGCCTTGATCAGCACGTACCCCACCACCTGGGCCCAAAGCCCGATTGCGGCGCCTTGCAGAATGGCCGCCGTGGTAGTGGAAGAAACCGCATCGAACGCTCCCCGGGCGTAGACGACATCCACGATCGAACCCGCGTTGTCGTAGAGGAACAGGCTGCCGGGCACCGCGACCAGCAACAGCAGCATCGTGACCCGCCGCAGCTGCCGGTCCAGCGCCTCTCGACTCAGCACGCTCCAGCTCGACAGACCGACGTAGGCGATCGGCATGGCGAGAAGCAGGATGATCGTCTCGGTGACGAAGCGCGAATAGTCGATCGCCGCCACGGCGGTCAGGCTGATCATCGAGGCGACCGCCCGTTCCGTCACGATATTGCCCTGAAGCATGACGGGCAGCAGCAACAGCGGCCTCAGAGTGAGCCAGAACGCCCGTGCGACCTCACGCAACTCACCCAGCTGCCACGCCTCCGGCCATCGAAGACTGCGGGTGACGATCGCCCGATACAGGCTCCAGCCAAAGAGCCCCATGTAACTCGCGGTGAACCCCCAGGCCAACCAGCTGACGTGGCCAGTGAAATAGGCCAGCAGCACCCCCGCGATCATGCCGAGATTCTGGATGGAGGGTCGCAGCGCCATGGGCACGAAGTCATCATGGGCCATCGCCTGGAAGATGAAGATCATGCTCCAGAGATAGAAAGGCACGCCCAACGCCATGATACGCAGCAACTCGACGGCAGTGGTCGTGGCGACGGAACCGAGTCCCGGCGCCAGCGTCTCCACCCAAAGGGGAGCCAGTACCGCCAGCCCGTAGCCGATGGCGACGGACAACAGCGTGAACAATCCGAGAATTTCCCAGAGCAGGACGATCGCCTTGTCGGGGGACTCGACAAGATAACGCTTGTAAAGCGGGATGAACGCGGCATTCAGGCTGTCACTGGTGAAGAAGTTGACAGGGACCAGCGTACCGGTCTGAGCCACCCGGTAAGCACCGGCCGTTGCGCCGGTTCCGAAACAGGCTGCCGTCAGGACTTCACGAACCGCGCCCAACAGTTTTGAAAGGAGGTTGCCGCTGAAGACTTGAACAATGGCTCTCATCATGCCCAGTTCCCCTTCCACCAAGCGAGAACCTGCATGTCATAGGTCGACGGAAATTTCATCTTACTATCGGTTCGCTCTGTTGCGTTTGTCGCAACTAATTTTATGAAAGAGAGCAATATAGGAATCAGCCACACTCGACCAAGCGTACTGCCTTGCCGTCGATATTGCCTTTTCACCCATGCGACTCACAGCAGAGGGAACATCAATAAAGTACTTCACTTTGTCAGCTATATCTTTTGGATCTCGAGTTATTTCAAAACCATTATGACCATCGTGCAAATATTCACTTATCCCACCAACCGGGCACATCAAAACCGGCAAGCCACAAGCCATGGATTCAACCCCAACCAATGCCCAAGTCTCATAGAAAGATGGCAGAACAAAGAGATCACACATATTTAGCAAAGCAGCGACATCCGACCTCTGCCCCAAAAACTTGACCCGGTTTTCGACAGCCAATTTTTCCGCAATCTTCTTATATTGGTCTATTTTAGACTGGGACCCGCCTCCCACCACGACAAGCTTGACGTGCTTCGGCAACAACGCCAAAGCTTCGATAACCAGTTTCAATCCTTTCCTATCAAACTCATGCCCAACAAAAATCAAACATAGGTCTTCCAAATCCAACCCAAAACTCAGCCTCAGGCCACAACTATCCTGGGGCAGGCCAGGCCGGTAAACATCCAAGTCGATACCATTGGGTATCACAACCACCTCACTTTTTATTTTTGGATAAACCTCAAGAAGCTCTCGTTTTTCACGATCACTAAAACACACAATGACAGAGTGAATATTAAAATAAAATCGAAGCCACTCCCTCAACAACAAAAATAAATGAAAAGGGTTTCTAACAATAATCCTAAACCTATTCTCTGAGCGCTTCAACATGGCCAAATGGAGACCATGGTTTACGTAGACGTCACCATAAAGCACATCGGCATGGCACAGAACAATAGATTGGTCACTTGATTTCAAAAATCGCCTTCTTGCCCGAAACGTACCAAAAACCGTAAACTGGACAACCTCCTTCATTAACTTTATTTTGCTAAAAAAAATCGACCTGCCCATCGGCTCTTTTTTCGATTTTCCGAGAGTGAGATTCCGAGTCTCTATCCCTTTTCTTTTGAACTGGATACCAAGATTGTAGGCAACGCCATTGATCCCTCCACCAGGCCCTATATCCCTGACAATTTGAACGACAGACAACGGCAGCTTAGAAAAATTCATAAATCACCAGTAAAAAGACAACGGTATCGCTCCAGAAGATGCACCCACAATTAAAAACAATATCAACAAACGCCTTTTAGAACTGATTTATAAATCCGCTCAAGAACTTTAGACTGGCACTTCATTTCAAACCTGTCCTGTACCATGACCTTCGCATTCAGCCCCATGCGGACATTGATTTCATCGTCCGCGACTAGCTCTAGAAGGTATTTCTTGAGATTCGTGACGGATTTTTCCTCAACGAGAAACCCCGTCTCCCCGTGAACGATCACTTCCGGTATACCACCGTGATGGGTGCCGACCAGAGGGATTCCCATGGCTGCCGCCTCGAGCAGCACCATTCCGAGACCTTCCATGTCTCCGGTTGCCGCCTGGATACTGGGCAAGGCAAGGACCGAGGCACCGGTCAATCTGGTGAGAACGGTCTCGTGTGGAAGCGAACCCAGGAAATTGACCTTCCCGTTCAGCGTCAAGGAGTCGACGAGATCCTTGAGCTCCCTCTCCAAAGGACCCTCGCCGATGATCTCCAGTTCACAATCCGGCATTTCCCGAAGCAGCTCCTTGAATGCCAGAATGAGGTAACGCGTGCCCTTCTTCTCCACCAGTCTAGCGACATGAACTATCTTTTTGGCCCCGCCGACGGGCGACCTGGGAGGTATCAGGGCTGAGTCAATCCCCGTGTAGTGGACGAATGTCCTCTCCTCGGGAAAACCCAGCGCCAGCACACGATCTCGGATGTAGTCCGAAACGCAGAGAAAGAGATCGCCATCCCGAGCCAGCTGCCTTCGAAACAGCAAATAGTGATACCACGCGGGAGAACCCGATGTCAGGAGTCCTTTGCGGTTGGTCGTGGCGTCAAACCCATGAAACGTGGTGACCAGCGGCACGCCAAGCCTTCTAGCCAATGGTAGCGCGTAGACGGCATCCACGCCGAAGTGGGCATGAATGATGTCGACCGGCCCCTCCCTCAGCAGGCGAACGTATGCACCCGGGTAGCGAGTCAGTGCATTGACCGTTTGATGCCCCCGCGCGACGGTTCCCTGCGAGCAATCCAGTGATAGATACCTTGCGCCCTCAGGCGCTCTACCCAGCAGTTTCCTGCCGATATAAACCGGTTCGAAATGGGTTAACGCCTGTGCCTGCTGAGTTATGAAAGGTTCGGAAAATTTAAACAATTGATTCCGAAATATGCCCACTCGCTTAAGCTGCACTAGCGCGCTTCCTTTCTGATAGATTGTCGATGCCGGCAATGATGACAGCCAGTAGCGTCACCTGATGAGCATCGCCAAGGAGCCCGGTGTTATCTCCCATGCCATGCACGGTCAGCCAGACCCATGCCCCCGTCAACGCCATCGCCATCCTGAGGCCATGTTCTTTTTCACGATTTTTGCCGATCGCCGAAAGGGAAATACCGCTCCAGTACAATAACAACAGAGCCGCAAAAACAACCGAGAGCGCCCCGCTTTGGCTCCAGAGATAGATAAAGGTATTATGCGGGGGAAAGCCATCGCGCAACTCGATCCCCTCCTCGCCCAGTCTTTTGACGTAACTGGAAAACCCCTGCTGCCACCCCCCGTACCCTTGCCCCATGAGAGGTCTTTCTTCGAACGCTTCCAAGCCGTATTGCCATATCAGCAGTCGGCTGTTCATCGAATCCTCGGCATTATCCAATGTCTCGCGCGGGCCCGGTTCGTCCGAAGACGGCGGAGACGCGGAGGGTAACATAGGAGCTAGGTTAGTTTCCTGACTCGTAATCTTGCCGACGAACTGTTGTGGAATCGGGCTGTAGAACAATATCATCATTGAAGCCACCATCACTCCCAGCGCCAGAGCCATTTTGGCGGCCAGGATGTTTCTCAGGACGAGAGCGACTACCAGATAGACGATGGTCAGGCCGATCAAGATAACCGTCGCCGTCTTCGATCCCGTCGAAAAAACGGCAACGAGCAGTGGAAGGCTGATGCCCCAAGCCAGCCGAGGGCGCCTGATACAAGCCAACGTACAGAGTGAAAGCATACCCAGGTAGCAGCTTGCCACGTTGGCGTTGACGAATATGCCGCCAGCTTTCACTGGGTCGAAAACATTGTTACGGATGCTGCCATCGGCCAATCCCTGCTGCACATTGGGGTTGATGAAAATACCACTCCACCCGGATAGCAGGAAGGTATCCTCCAATTCCGGAAAGATTCGACAAATGATGACGAATCCTGCCAATAGAAAACATCCTATGAAAAAGTTCCACATGGCCGGCTGCTTTTTGAGCCTTTCCCAATCACAATGCTTTGCCGCTAAAAACACGACGATAAAGACTGCCTCGTAGACAATGACTTTCACTCCCATTGCTTTATCGACTGACCCTGTAAGAGCAAAGCACTGCGTCGCCATCAAGCCCATCAAGAGTAGAACCGTTCTATCCCTGACCAGCTCTCTGAATCGAATTATTAGCTCAGGAAATAGTAGAACGACGGCCACGAGAGCTAAAGGAAGCCACATCCCCATGACTTTCACGACAAAAAACTGGGGCAAGGATAATAGTAAAACAAAACTTAGCCGACTTTCGAGGCTAATCGAGGATGTCATGAGCGGAATCCTTTCCACTGCGGGGTTGAATTAAAGGAAAAGTATTCGGCCGAACTTTTAGCTACCGCTCACGCCATACAAAGGCAGATAAATTTCAGAGACACGTAGCAATTACAACACCATTATTCAACCACTCGATTTTAGAATATTTTTTTATATTCCATCAGCGTGCTCAACATCTTGTGCACGCAGCGCTGGCTCAAGGCGTATTCCTGCATCAGATGTTGCAAGCGATCCTTGAAATCAGAATCTTTTTGATCCACCGATACCTGCTCGGATCGGCTGGGCCCGCCATCCAGCTCGCGCAGGGCTTCGGCAAAGGCATCATCAAGTTCACGGAACTTACGAATCTTCTCACGTTCATTCATGGTGCGTGGCATAGTGATTTATCAGGAAACCCTATCAATAAAAAGAGAAATCGACACATCGTCAGCGCTACCACCTTCTGATAGGCACGAAAGAGTCACTATTTGCCGACAGAAGATTAAGCATTTTGCCATTGACACGGGCCTGCTCAGTCTAGCGAAAGACACCCGAAAAATCACCATGCCTGCACTTGGTCGGGCCAGGAACCAAGAAAGCGGGCGAGCAAAGCAACGAGCGAATCAATAGTGGCGTGCGGATAGTGACTTGGGACGGTCGCGTCCAGCATCGCCAGGAACGGCTCCCGCCTCGCCTTGGCCAAGCCCGCCAAGCCCGCCAAGCCCGCCAAGCCCGCCAAGCCCGCCAAGCCCGCCAAGCCCGCCAAGCAACATCATTCGAGCCCGATTCGACCGTTTCGAGGGCGTCTCGAACATCGATCGCTAAATTCTGGTCAATGCGCTCTCGCGATGGATAGAAAAAGATGGCGTAGCGCCGGGGGCCCCGCACAGCCGCTGACCAAGTTCGCTCCTCTTACTGCAAATGCGTAGAGCCATGTCACACGCTCGTGTCGGATTGGCGTTTACCCTGCGGCCTGGAGCGAGACGCCACCTCGCCTGCCCGAAGGTAGCGACTCATATGAAGGACAATGAGTAACATTAGGTAATCAATAGAAGTCTTTTGTTGCCCGGGTTCTTGCCGTCAGCTCTCCTACACCGCCGGAATCCCCGCAACCATGCGGCCTCGCATTGAGGCACTCCCACCAGTACCGAATCACTACATCAAAAATTTCTCAGACGAGGCTAAAGCAACATCGGGTAGCGCCGATAACTGGGTCAACGGCCACGGGGCCGTTGCAGCAGGATCCGGCACCACCTGCCACCGCGCAGCGGATCAGGCCCAAATTGCCCTCTCAAGTGAGAAAGGAATACGACAATGGCAGTTATCAATACCAACATCACCTCCCTGATCGGTCAGAACAACCTGAACAAGTCTCAGGGCCAGCTTCAGACCGCGATGGAGCGTCTCTCTTCCGGCCTGCGCATCAACAGCGCGAAGGACGATGCTGCCGGCCAGGCCATCGCCAACCGCATGACCTCTACCGTCACCGGTCTGACCCAAGCCAGCCGTAACGCCAACGACGGCATCTCTCTGGCCCAGACTGCCGAAGGCTCGCTGGATCAGATCAACGACAACCTGCAGCGTATCCGTGAACTGACCGTACAGGCTCAGAACGGTACCAACAGCGCCCAGGACATCGACTCCATCCAGAAGGAAGTCAACCAGCGCTTGGAAGAGATCAACCGCGTTACGACTCAAACGTCCTTCAACGGAACCAACGTCTTCAAGACCAACGCCAGCGATTCTTCCTTCAGCATCCAGGTCGGTTCCAAAGACGGCGAGACCATCAGCATCACCATCGGCGGCGCCAGCGCTTCCGGCACCTCCAGCACTGGCACCTCTGGCTGGAACATGTACACGAGCACCGCAACTGCAGCCGGAGCTTCCGTCAACGGCGAGGCTCGCGCTGTCAGCACCAACGGTTTCGACGTGCTCGCCACCAGTGCACTGGCCATTCTGGACAACAAGCTCAACAACGTTGACAACGAGCGTAGCAACCTCGGTGCGGTCCAGAACCGTTTCGAGACCGCTATCGACAACATCACCACGACCTCGACCAACCTGTCTGCCGCACGTTCGCGCATCGAAGACGCCGACTATGCGGTCGAAGTCTCCAACATGACACGCGCCAACATCCTGCAGCAGGCCGGCACCTCGGTCCTGGCCCAGGCCAACCAGTCTCCGCAGAGCGTTCTGTCACTGCTCCAGTAAGCGCGCCGAGGCGGTAAACGAGGCCGGCAATATGCCGGCCTTTTTACGTTTCGGTTCACGACGATAAAAGGCTTGGAGTGACATCACTTCGTCGCTTCGAATCTCTTCGAGTGTGGGAAGCTGATCCAATCCTCGTCAGCACCACACCGGAATACGGATTCTTATGAGCCAGAGTCTTCAAGCCCCCGCCTCCCGTCAAAAACAGTTCATGGATCTCTACCGGCAGGGCAAGCACAAACTCGCCATGACGGAAGCCGAGAAACTGGTCCAGAACTATCCCGAGGATGCTTTTGCCTGGAAAGCACTGGGCAACTGCCAGCTGCAGATTGCCCCCGATGAGGCCAAAGAGACACTGGAGAGAGCTTATGCGCTCGATCCCGATGATCCCTTAACGCTGACGGCACTGGCACGAGCCTGTTTCATGGCGGGAGAGAAGCAGCGAGCCCAGGCACTGCAGGCCCGCAGTATCGAACTCGATTCCGGCAATGCCCAGGCCCATTTCAACATGGGTCATATGCTCTACCAGATGGGCTCCTATTCGGAGGCAGAAAAGTTCCTGTCAAAAGCCGAGGAGCTGGGCCACTCCCCCGCAGAAGTCCTGGCCATGCGCAGTGTGATCCTCTCGCTCCATTTCAAGTTCAAGGAAGGGCTGGAGGCACTGAATCGTCTTTATACGTTGAGGCCTCAAGACCCCACAGTGCACAACACGCTCGGTAACTACCACAAGGACATGGCCGACTTCAGAAAGGCCGAGTGGCATTATCGAGAAGCCCTGCGCTTGAGACCCGACTATTCGGGTGCTTACTCCAACGAGATCCTGACCAAGCACTATGATCCGGAAGCTTCGGCAGAGAGCATCCTTGAAAAGTCGAAAAAGTGGAGCGCGCGTTTCAAGCCGCCCCAGGTCTTCGATCACGGCAAGAAGGATACGTCCCCCAATCGCCGGTTGAGAGTGGGTCTGTTGTCCGGGAACCTGCGCGCCCATCCGGTCGGCTGGATGATCAGTAGCGCCCTCGAGCAGCTCCCTGAAGACATCGAGCTCCATGCCTATTCCGATGCCGACGCCGGAGACAATGATCCGATTGCCAAACGCATCAAGCAGGCCTGCGAGTGGCATCCCGTCTATCACTTGAATCATCGCCAACTCGCCGAAAAGATCTTCGAGGACGACATCGACATTCTGATCGAGCTCGCCGGACATGGCGGTCTCAACCGATTGCCGACCGTCGACACGAAACCGGCTCCCATCATTGTCAAATGGGTCGGCATGCAGATCAGTAGCATGGGCATTGATGCGTTTGACTACTTCCTGAGTGACAGTCATGAAACCCCGGCGGGCGTCGACCACCTCTATACCGAAAAGCTCATCCGGCTGCCGGACGACTATATCAGTTATCAGCCCCCGGGCTACAAGCCCGCCATTACCGCGCTACCCTCGCTCAGCAATGGCTACATCACCTTCGGCTGCTTCAACAATCCTGCCAAGGTCAACGACACTCTGCTGGCCGAGTGGGCAATTCTCCTGCAACAGCTGCCGGGTAGCCGCCTATTCCTGAAAGGCGGTCAGTACAGCAGCGACGAGGTGTGCGAGCGCGTGCTCGCGACGCTGGAAAGACACGGCGTCGAGCGGTCGAGAGTCCTGCTGGAGGGCCCGTCGCAACACAAGGAGTTACTGGAGAGCTACAACCGTGTCGATATCGCGCTGGACACCTGGCCGTACTCCGGCGGACTGACGACATGCGAAGCTCTGCTAATGGGCGTTCCCGTGGTCACCCACACCGGCCCGACTTTTGCCGGCCGCCATAGCGCGACCCATCTGTGCAACGCCGGCATGCCGGAATTGGTGACGGACAACTGGGAAGACTACCGCAAACGTGTTCTCGACCTCGCTTCGGACCTACCGAGTCTGGCAGTGATTCGAGCAGCGCTACGCACCTATCTCGAACAGTCGCCCATCTGCGATGCCCCTCGCTTTGCCAGAAATCTGCACAAAGCCTTACGAGCCATCTGGCAACGCCACTGTGAAGACAAGGCACCGGCAGCCCTGACTTTCAACAAAGGTGGCCAAGCCTGGTTCGAAGATGAGGCCAAGCCCGTCAAACTGCCTGCATCGCTTCTAAAGGAGTTCGATTGGGATCTGGAGAGCCCAATCACGATTCTGGACAACGGCTGCAATATCGTCAGACGTGGCGACATCAAGAACTTGCTAGGCACTGGCAACGTGGCAATGCTGGTCTTCGATCCCGCCTGTGAGCTCGATAATGCGAGTGAGCTTTCTCAATACGGCGAATTAGAGCATCTACCGCAGGTCACTCTTGGCGATGGACATCCAACCCCGGTGATACTCAATGATACGGGAGAGAAACCCGCAACCCTTGAGCCATTGAAAATCCCTGATACCGTCAATCTTGAGACATTCGATATCGCCAGCGTTTCCTTGGACAGCATCGAAGGGCTGGAAAGCATCGATTTGTTGGCGCTGGATGATCGGCACGACAACCTGGAAATCCTTGAACATGGCTCTCAGGCTTTGGCGGAGGCGCTCGTCCTGCAGATTCGGGTAAGATTCAACCCTATTTATAAAAGACAGACAGAATTAGGCCATCTGATTCAGTGGGCCGATGAGAACGGGTTTCAATTCTATCGCTTTCATTCAGCCTCATATGCTGTCACTGAACAGGATAAATCATCAATCCCAGGTTTCCGGGCGTCCCAGTTGATCAGCGCTGATGCATTGCTGATACCAAATGACTCTCGCCTATCTACCTTAAGCGAGGCGCAGAGAAAGAAGCTGGCGTTTCTTGCCGCTGGTCTTTACGGCATTGAAGACTTCAAGGGCTTGTTACCATCTTTTAATAAAGAAGAAAATATCCCCGACAGTCTCAAAATGCTAAAAGAAAATAACAAAGGAGGACCGCTCACTCCCAACGACATTATTTCATTGGTAAGTGAAGAAGATCCTCTGGATCATGAAAAGGGTGCTATCGTAGTCGGCCTGACAGACAACCTGAATCGATTCGATGCAAGCGCGGTCGATAGCTTGCTTGAAAGCTGCAGAGATCTGCTTGAGTGGCAACAGAGCAATAATGCCGCATTCTTCATTCTCACACATGCACTACTGTCGAGAAAGGAAGACTTAGATGACAGTGAAAAATCAGCATCTCTAAGAAATCGATTGGCAAGGGTCAAATGGGAGCACAAAGGGCCACTCTACGACTACTGGCTATCTCAAGAGAATGTGCGAAACCATCGGACTGAGTTCGATATATCGGCTATCATTATAGCAAACCGATTCAAACCAGAAATTGTAAAGAACCTTTCAAAACTTCGTGAGGAAGGTGGAAATAAATTACAGATCGTTTTTGTCAATAACGGCTGCCCGGACGAGGAGTTCAAAGACATAGAGCCTTGGGTAGACACTTGGTTAAAAACCTCTGGAAACGCAGGTGCATATCTAGCGCGCAACATTGGCGCACTGTACAGCGAAGCCCCTATCCTTCTGTTTGTCGATGATGATGGCATCCCTGAACCGGGCTTCATTGACAGCCATATCAGAGCCCATGAAAAATGGGATATCGTCTCACTGCGAGGCGTTTATCATCAGCCTTCAGGGTTGACTGGACCTAGCCACTACTACCCTTGCGACAAGCCACTCCCGGCTCCTCCGGAGCTGGAGGGTAATGCTTCATTTTCAGCAAAGCCATTCTTCGAAATAGGAGGCTGGGGAGACTACATACTGTTCGGCCATGGCGGCGTGGATATCTCATATAGACTGATTCAAGCGGGATATTCTGCCCGCAAACAGGCTTACGACCCTGGTCCGGTGTTGATTCACGAATATCTTCGTGGTCAGGACCATGCCAAAGAAAAGATCCGCAAGCAGGCCGACTCATGGGTATTGCTGAACGCTTTGCACTCCCAGATTTCAAAGCATTTTTCTCTTCTTCAGGAGGCCAAGAGTCAAGGGCTCATCAGTCGGGACGCCGTTACTCGGGCATCATACGCAGAAGATGCTCGTACTCATCCGAAAATTGATAAAAACACCTCAGAACAGCAAAGTGATAGCAGGGATACCCTGATAGAACCCAAGGTCACCTTACCTCCAGAAGTAGAAAACTACATTACTGAGCTATACCAGAAAAGCTCTGTCATTCTCGAGTACGGGAGTGGGGGCTCCACGATCATCGCTGCTAAAATGCCCAATAAGCATATTACGTCAGTAGAGAACGATGCTGCTTGGGCCCGAAACATGGATCGCTATATCGAATCAGCCGATCTCTTGTCGCGCCCAAACATCATGCATGTCGATGTCGGCGAGACGGGCCTTTGGGCAAAACCCAAAAATGATGCAAAATGGCGCAATTTCCATCGATATCCCACTCAAGCGTGGCATCACGATGACTTCGTGCACCCAGATGTTGTTCTGATCGACGGCCGGTTTCGGCGGGCGTGCTTTATAACGACTTTCCTGATGATCGAGAAGCCCACCATCGTGCTTTTCGATGATTATACAGATCGACACTACTACCACGAGATCGAAAGATTGGCAGAGCCAACGGAGACCGTGGGCAGGATGGCACGATTTGACCTCGTACCTAGCTCGCTACCCAGAAAACACTTGGCATGGATTTTGGAAAATTACAACAAAGTTGCATATGGAGCATCGTAGTAACGATAAAGTTATTTTGCCGGAACCAACTCCATTGAATTCCGACGAACCAAGGCCGGCTCAGTAAAGCCGGCCGGGGCCGCATATTGAGGAAATGTCTAAGCTCACCCAAAAACTGTTTAAATCTTGAACAAAATGATAATTTGTAATTCTAGTCGAATATCAAAACTGATGAGCCATTCAGCTCACTCGGGTTCGACGCATCTACGGGTTTCTTGCCTCAACTCCCTGAAACGGGCGCGCTCCGGTCGTCCGCCGGGAAGGTATCGGCTTCTGCAACCTGAGACGGCTCCGCGCCGAGGCGAGCCGACGCCGGAACGGTGGAGTCGACACGCGCCGCCCCGGTCTCGAAGGCATTCCTGAGCTCTTCCTGTTCCGGCTCCATGTCGATGTTGCCGTGAAATGCCGCGCCCTCTTCCAGTACTAGACCGGGAGAGTGGAGTTGGCCGTTGACCACGGCCCCCGCTTTCAGGGTGATCTTCTCGGCGGCGATCAGGGTGCCATCCACCCGTCCTTTCACCGTCAGCTCCCTGGCCACCATCCGGCCTTCCACGACGCCTTCCGCTCCGACGGTAACACCATGCTTCCGAAACAGGACGTCGCCCAGGATCCGCCCCTCGATAAGAAGGTCCTCGTCGCCGCTGATGTCGCCTTGTAGGGTCGTCTTGCCCCCGATTCGAGAGAGGCCGTGAGCGGGAGCGGGGTTGCCGCCAGATGACGCCGGGCTGTCGCTGCTGTGGGATGGCGCCACCGACTGCCGGGTATTGTGGTTCGATTTCTGAAACATGTCGCAGTTCTCTGTCGCTGTCGGGGGATGGCGGATTCAGCCTCAAGCATAGCCACCCGATGTGATGATAGATCGGCAGAAGACGAGGCATCTTTATCTCCCTTCGATGCCTACCGGCAATTCTCACCTTCAGATATTTCCCGCCGCGCCGATAGCTATCGACATATCTCGCCCAACCATCGCCGAACGGTCTATTCGACACAGGGGTTGGAGCCGCTTGGGGAATGAAATCTATGGACTCGGCAGAATGGCTTCTGCTCGGTGGACTCATCGGCTGCGCCCTGCTGCTGCTGGATGGGTATCGCCGAGTAACGAGGCGACAACGACTACCCGCGGGGACATCGCTTGACACCGCACCTCCGGGTAACGGGTCATTGCTTGAGCATGCGACTTCCGCCCCATGCGCAAGCGAGTCGCAACCAGGGCCAACGCTCACCTTCCCTGAAGGCAGCCTGATCGGCCGAACGGTCAAGGTGCGGGGTCGTCTCGAGACGCGCGAGACGCTTTGGATCGAAGGGGAGGTAGAGGGAGACGTCGTGGCCGATGGTCAACGGGTCGTGGTCGGCACGGATGCCCGGGTAGCGCCGTGGCTCGCGGCTCGCGAACTCCGTCTGGCGGGAACCTCTCTGGGAAGGCAGGAAGTATCGGAGCATGTCGTCATCGAAATGGGGGCGCGGCTGGAAGGCCAGCTCTCCACGGCGAGCCTGCACTGCCACGAGGGTGCATGGATCCAGGGCAATTTCGATATCGGCGGCAGACGGGCGGCCCCTGCTCGTCCCGTGTCTCCCGCCCCTGCTTCACCCAGTCCGGTCTCCGAGTCCAGATAGCGATGACGAAACCTGGACGTCTACTTTCCGTGTCGACTCTTCGAGGAAGATGGTCATGCCTACCCCCATCGATCTGGCTTCGCTCTCTCTCAACCTGGGTGTCGACGGGTCTCCCCGTCAGAGACTGGAAACGTTGCTGAGCCAGGCGGGGTTGGTTGCACCGCCATCCGTCACGGCGTCCTCCTCTTCGCCAGCGGACGGCTCGACCCCAGGAGTCGGTTATCTGAGCGATCGGCTTCACTCGCTCAACGGCGTCATGTCTCAGTACGGACTGCGTTTCGAGTTGAGCGAATTCGATAGTCGAGTCATTACGCAGGTCATCGATCGGACGACGGGAGACATCATCCGCCAGATCCCGGCGGAAGAGATGGTAAGAATCGCCGAGGCGTTCGCGGAAAATCAGGGACGACTGTTCGACGCCTCTGTCTGATTCACCATCGAGCCTCCTTCGGCCACGATTCGCGCAATGGTCAGTGACCTCTTACGCTGAACTCACCAGACACGAATCAGGGATGTGCGTGAATGCCAATCCGAGTCATGAAGCCGCTGGGGCGCTGGCTGCCAGCGGTCCTCTCCTGCGTTCTCTTTGCCGGCTGCACCACCTACGTCAACGCCCCCAAGGGCGATCTTCCCCCAGCATGGCAACAGCCTCGCGATCTCGATTATCGCGTGGTCAAGAATCGAACCTATACGCCATCGGATTGGCCCCAGCCGCTGCAGGCGGATATCTACCTGCCGGAAACCGCCGGCGAGGCGCTGCGCCCCGCCGTCATGATGGTCCACGGCGGCGGCTGGGAAGGCCGCTCACGAGATGACATGACTCCGATCGCCAAGCGATTTGCGCGCCGAGGTTATGTGGTGGTCAACGTGAGCTATCGGTTCGCGCCGGAGTATCGTTTTCCGGCCCAGTTGAACGATCTGCAGGTCGCCCGTCACTGGATCGATGACCACGCTGGCGAGTGGCGTGTCGATACGCAGCGCATCGCCGGTCTCGGCTACTCCTCCGGGGCGCATCTCGTCAGCCTGCTGGCGTTGGTGGCTGGCACGAGCAGCAGACTGGACGCCCCTTACGGCGGTAGCGATACCGGCTTCGCGGCGGTGGTGTCCGGCGGTACGCCGGCAGACCTGCGGCTATGGGACAGCGGTCGCCTGCTGATCCAGTTGATGAATGGAACCGAGGCGGAGCGTCCGACGGCCTATGCCGAGGCGTCGCCGGTCTTCCATGTTCATCCCGACGCACCGCCCTTCTTTCTGTTTCATGGCAGTTGGGACGACCTCGTGCCCCCCGAACAGGCCGAAACCTTCATGCAGGCGCTGGAGGCGGACGGCAACCACGTGGAACTGCTCTGGATGAATGGCCGCGGCCATATCACGACCTTTCTGTTTCGCGGCAGCGCCGAATCCGCAGCGCTGGATTTCCTGGCGCGGGAGATGCCGGCGCCGAACGCCTGAAGACACACTCACAGCCAGGCCATCATGTGTGCCCCATCGCCGCCCGCGGGAATACGTCGGAGCGCTCGTCGACTTGCACACGATCCGGAGTGCGCGCACCATTTACCGCCCTGATTATCCTTTTAAACGATAAGCTTATTACCGGGAGCGTGACGAGACGATGAGCCTTTGGCGCCGATTGACGGGAACCGACACGCGAGAACAGATCCACTTCCGTGCCCGTCTGGCACGCTATTTCCCGATCATCAGTTGGGCGCCCTACTATAACCGCCACCTGCTGAGCGAGGACCTGGTAGCGTCCATCATCGTCACGCTGATGGTGATTCCCCAGGCCCTGGCCTACGCCATCCTGGCAGGGCTGCCGGCGATCACCGGCCTCTACGCCAGCATGCTGCCGCTGATTCTCTATTCGATCTTCGGCACCAGCCGCACGCTGGCGGTGGGCCCGATGGCGATCGTCTCGCTGATGACCGCCGCCGCCCTATCGCCCCTGTTCGCAAGCGGCACCCCGGCCTACAGCCAGGCCGCAATGACGCTTGCGATGCTGTCGGGCCTGATTCTGGCCGTCATGGGTCTGCTGCGACTGGGGTTCTTCGCCAATTTCCTCAGCCATCCGGTGGTTTCCGGCCTGCTCACCGCCTCTGGCGTGCTGATCGCCGCCAGCCAGTTCGCCAGCCTGATCGGCATCGGCGGCTCGGGATTCACGCTGATCGACCAATTGGCACATTTGCTGACCCATCTCGATGGCGTTCACTGGCCAACACTGATACTGGGCGTCGCCGCGCTGGTCTTTCTGCTGCTGATACGACGGGCAGGGCCGATGCTGCAGAAGATGGGGCTGAGCGCCGGAAAGGCGACCTTCATCGTACGCCTTGGCCCGGTCATGGCCGTCGCCATTACCACGCTCGCCTCATGGGCGTTGCAGCTCCCCGCTCAAGGCGTCAACGTGGTCGGCGACATCCCCGCGCATCTGCCGCCGCTCAGCCTGCCCTCGTTCGAGCCGGGCCTGCTGCGCGACCTGCTGCTGCCCGCGTTCCTGATCAGCGTGGTCGGGTTCATCGAGTCGGTGTCGCTGGCACAGATGCTGGCCGCACGGCGACGTGAGCGCATCTCCCCGGACCAGGAGCTGGTCGGCCTCGGCACCGCCAACCTGGCGGCGGCCTTCACTTCCGGCATGCCGGTGACCGGCAGCCTGTCACGCACGGTGATCAATTTCGACGCCGGCGCCCGCACGCCGGCTGCCGGGGCGTTCGCCGCGTTGGGCGTCGGGCTGGTGATCCTGTTTCTGACCTCGCTGATCGCCTATCTGCCAATCGCCACCCTGGCTGCCAGCATCATCGTCTCGGCGATGACGCTGGTCGACCTCCCCGGCCTCAGGCGAACCTGGCACTACTCCCGAAGCGACTTCGCCGCGATGCTGATCACCATCGTGCTGACCTTCGTCGAAGGGGTGGAGGCCGGCGTCATGGCCGGCGTCGGCGTCTCGCTGGCGCTCTACCTCTACCGCACCAGCCGTCCCCATACCGCGGAGGTCGGGCGTCTCCCGGGCACCGAGCACTTTCGCAACATCCGGCGTCACGAAGCGGAAGTCGATGACGAGATCGCCCTGCTGCGGGTGGACGAGAGCCTCTACTTCGCCAATGCCCGCTATCTGGAGGATACCGTCTACGGGCTGCTCGCCGACCGCGAAAACCTGCGACACCTGGTGCTGATCTGTTCGGCGGTCAACCTGATCGACGCCTCGGCGCTGGAGAGCCTGGAGGCGATCAACGCCCGCCTGAAGGATTCGCAGGTCACCCTCCACCTGGCCGAGGTGAAAGGGCCGGTGATGGACATGCTCGGCAACAGCGACTTCCTCGATCACCTGACCGGCGAGGCCTATCTCAGCACCTTCGCGGCCTGGACCGATATCCGCCATCGCCTCGACGACGAACGTGCGGCGCTGCTGGCGGCGAAGGAGGCCTCGAGCGAGGTTCAGGCAGAAGAACCCGATCCGGACCCGGCCGAAACGCCGTCAGCTGGCGGGAAGTCATAGCGATGCCGCCACTCCGCGCTCGCCGTGCTGGCGCTGCATGATCGGCAGGATGTCGTAGCAGGCGGAAAGATTGTGGCAGTCGGTCTTGGGGGCCGGGCTCTTCTCCCGGGAGTAGCGCCGGTTGTCCTGGGTCAGGATGCGATACCAGCCGCCGTGCTCGTGATCGATCATGTGCTGCCAGCAGTAGTTGGCGATCCTGTCGTACCAGCGCCAGTAGCGCGCCTCCCCGGTCAGGTCGCCGAGCATCGCGGCGGCGGCCAGGCCAACCGCCTGCACCCAGTAGAGCTTGTCGCGATGGAGAGGCCGACGGTTGAAATCCACCCCGCCGATCAACCCGCCATACTTGTCATCCCATCCCTTCTCGACCGCCTCGATGAACAGCTGGCGGGCCGTCGGCAGCAGCCAGGTCTCGGCCGGACGATGATGATGGAGCCGCAGCAGCAGTCTGGCCCACGCTGTCTGGTGACCGATCTGAAACCCCCAGGGTCGAAACTGGTCGTCGGGACGGTCGCGGTGATAGTCGAAATCGATATGCCAGTCGCGGTCGTAGTTCTCCCACAGCCAGCCATCGCCCATGGGCGCCAGCCGCTGCCACATCGTCCGGGCGATACCCAGCGCCCGGTCGAGCAAGGCAGGCTCGCCAGTGGCGTCGAACGCCGCGATCAGCGCTTCGCAGCTCCGCTGATTGACGCTCTGGCCACGATAGCCAGTCAGGTGCCAGTTCGCGTCCGCTTCAGCCGCGTAGAGCCGCGAATGGGACTCGAAGAACCGGCGATCCATCAGGGCGTGGACTCGATCGAGCCCGATTCGCGCCTCGGCAACCCCGGCCTTCAGCGCCGTTGCGTAGGCCAGCATGACCCAGGCCAGCCCGTAGCAGTGATGGTTGGCGTCTTCCGCCTTGCCGTGGTCCAGGGTCCAGGCGAATCCCTGGGTACGGGTCTGGTAGTGTTTCTCCTCGATGAACTTCAAACCGTGGCGTGCCCATTTGAGAGCCTCGGGCGCGCCGGTGTGCATCGCGGAGCGGGCGTAGACGATCACGTAACCGGCGCTGGAGACGAGATGTCGATGATGGCGGTTGTAGCGATGCCCGTCGTCGGTGAGGTAGTGGTAGAAACCCGCCTGGGGATCGATGCAGCGCGGGTGATAGAACGCCATGGTCCTGGCGATATGCTGTTCGATCTGGTGCGGCGTGGTGAGCGGCATGGCGAACCTCGCTTGACGGATGCCGATGCACGAGGGATCCGGTGCATGGCGACACCGGACGGATGCCGGGTAGCGCCGAAGGTTTCGAGTTCATTCTGGTCGGCATCGCCGACGGCCACAATGCGCCTCTCGTCGGATACCGGTCGACGCAGCACAGGTGTCGATATTTTTCTTCAACATCGACAGAATTGACCAACCGACACCGATCGACCCCAATAGGGCCTGGCGATGACCGCAACTGCCGAACGATCCCCCACCGCGCTCGACGTCTACCGGCGCCTGAAAGCGGATATCATCCGCGGCGCCTATGCACCGCAGGAAAAGCTGCTGATGAGCCGGCTGAAGGCGAGCTACGACACCGGCGTCGGCCCGTTGCGGGAGGCCTTGACCCGACTGATCGGCGAACGCCTGGTCACCGGTATCAGCCAGCGTGGCTATCGCGTGGCGCCGATGTCGGTGGCCGAACTGGCCGCGATCTACGACGCTCGCGCCGAACTCGAGGGCCTGCTGATACGCCTGGCCATCGAGCGCGGCGACGATGACTGGGAGGCATCGATCCTGGCCCGGGCCCATACCCTGGCCAAGGTCGACCGTATCAATGATGGCGAGGAGATGCTCGAACGCTGGGACCGGCGACACCAGGCGCTTCACGATGCCATGGTCGCCGGCTGCGACTGCCTGCCGCTGCTGCAGTCGCGGGCGGCCCTGTTCGATCAGGCCCAGCGCTACCGCCATCTATGGCTACGCCGAACCGTCTTCTCCGATCAGGCGCTGGCCGACAAGCACCGCGAGCATCGGACACTGGTGGACACGATCCTGTCACGCGATGCCACGGCCGCCAGCCGAATGATGCGCGAGCACCTGATGACGCCGGTGCCGATCATCCGCGAGCGGCTGGAGGAACGGGGCTGGGTCTAGTGGGATGTCTCGCAGCTTGTCTGGCACCACCGGGCCCAGATAAGGCTCGTTCAGCCAATCGCTCCATCGCGACGCAGATCCGCCAGCGCCTCGGCGTCCAGCGCCAACCATTCGTGCAGGACGCACGCGGTATGCTCCCCCAGGCGCGGCGGCGATCGGGGCGATGTCATCCGACAGCCATCCAGCGTGATCGGGTTGCCCACCAATCTGGCACGGCGCCCATCTCCCATGGCGCTCTCCTGGGACATGCCGCGATGGCGCACCTGGGGATCGTCGAAGACCTGATCGAGCGTGTTGATGGGCCCGCAGGGCACGCCATGGGCCTCTAGCAGCGCCAGCCAATCGTCGCGCGGCCTGGCGATCAACCGCGCCTCCAGCAGGGCAACCAGCGCCTCACGATGGGCCACCCGCTGGGCATTGGTGGCGAAACGCGGATCCACCGCCCACGCCGGCTCGCCCAGCGCCTCGCAGAGGTAGCGAAACTGGCTGTCGTTGCCCACGGTGACGATGAGATGACCATCGGCGGCGGCGAACGCCTGGTACGGCACGATGTTGGGGTGCGCATTGCCCATGCGCTGCGGCGTCTGGCCGCTGGTGAGGTAGTTGAGTGCCTGGTTGGCGAGGACGCCGACCTGGACATCCAGCAGCGCCATGTCGATGTAGCCGCCCTCGCCGGTCGCATCCCGGCGGCGCAGCGCCGCCAGGATCGCATTGGCGGCATAGAGCCCGGTGAAGATGTCGGTGATCGCGACGCCGACCTTCATCGGCTCGCCGCCCTGTGCGTCGGGTGCACCGGTCAGGCTCATCAGCCCGCCCATGCCCTGGATCAGGAAATCGTAGCCGGCGCGGCCGGCATAGGGCCCATCCTGGCCGAACCCGGTGATCGAGCAGTAGATCAGGTCCGGCTTGAGTCGCTGGAGGCTGGCGTAGTCGAGCCCATAGGCAGCCAGCCCGCCGACCTTGAAGTTCTCGATCACGACATCGGCCTTCGTTGCCAGGCGCCGAACCAGCTCCTGCCCCTTCGCGGTCGACAGGTCGATGGCGACCGAGCGCTTGCCGCGGTTGGCGCTCAGGAAGTAGGCGGACTCTTTCATTCCGGCACCCGGACCCGTGCCGGTACCCGACTCCATCGAGTCTTTTGTTTCCGACCTCGTGCCGACGCCATCGAGCCACGGCGGGCCCCAGGCCCGGGTATCGTCGCCCCGCCCCGGTCTCTCGACCTTGATCACCTCGGCGCCGAGATCCGCCAGTTGCTGCGTGCACCAGGGGCCGGCAAGCACCCTCGAGAGGTCCAGCACCTTGAGACCGGCCAACGGTTTGGATAGCTCACGCATCGCCTTCAACCGAACGCCTGGATGCCGGTCTGGGCACGCCCCAGGATCAGTGCATGGACGTCGTGCGTCCCCTCGTAGGTGTTGACCGTCTCCAGATTGATCATGTGGCGGATCACGCCGAACTCCAGCGAAATACCGTTGCCGCCGTGCATGTCTCGCGATACGCGGGCAATGTTAAGCGCCTTGCCGCAGTGATTGCGCTTGATCAGCGAGATCATTTCCGGGGTCGCCTGGCCCGCGTCCAGCAGCCGCCCGACCCGCAGACACGCCTGGAGGCCAAGCGCAATCTCCGTCTGCATGTCGGCCAGCTTGACCTGGACCAGTTGCGTGGCGGCCAGTGGCCGGCCGAACTGCTCCCGATCCAGGGTGTACTGGCGGGCAGCATGCCAGCAGAATTCCGCCGCCCCCATGGTGCCCCAACCGATCCCGTAGCGGGCCTTGTTGAGACATCCGAATGGCCCGCTCAACCCGGCAGCACCGGGCAGTAGCGCCTCCTCGTCGACGAGAACATCATCGAGCACGATCTCGCCGGTGACCGACGCCCGCAACGACGCCTTGGCCTGGATGGTGGGCGTGGAGAAGCCATCGGCGCCCCGGTCGACCAGAAACCCCTTGATCTTGCCTTCGTGGGCATCGGACTTGGCCCACACCACGGCGACGTCGGCGATGGGGCTGTTGGTGATCCAGGTCTTCTGGCCGCTGAGACGATAGCCGCCATCGACCTTCCTGGCCCGAGTCTGCATGCTGCCGGGGTCGGAGCCCGCATTGGGCTCGGTCAGACCGAAACAGCCCACCATCTCGCCGCTCGCGAGTTCGGGCAGGTAGCGCTGCTTCTGCGCCTCGCTGCCGTAGGCCTCGATCGGGTGCATCACCAGCGAGGACTGCACGCTCATGGCGGAACGATAGCCGGAATCGACCCGCTCGACCTCGCGCGCGATCAGGCCGTAGGCGACGTGGTTGGCGCCCGCGCCACCGTAGGCCTCGGCCACCGTGGCCCCCAGCAGGCCGAGCCCGCCCATCTCGCGCAGGATCTCACGGTCGAAATGGTCGCGCTCGAAGGCCTCCAGCACGCGAGGCTGCAGGCGCTCCTGGCAGTAGTCGCGGGCCAGTTGCTGAATCTGGCGCTCCTCTTCGCCGAGCTGCTGGTCGAACAGAAAAGGGTCATCCCACTGGAAACCGGACATGATTGGCGCTCCTGACATCGATGGAATCGCCCGGCTTCGATAGCTCGGACGGGCAAGATGTGGTCAGGGTAACGCCCCAATGAATGTCGACACTATTGGATAAATGTCTACATTTTTGACAGCTCGCGCTCACCGACCCTCCCCGTCCGGGCCGGCATCAGCCTCCAACATTCGTCACAGGCTGGCAGCGCCTGGCGATCATGGCCCAGCAGCAGCGCCGTGCGTCCTGCCAGCCACGCATCCAGTGTCGACTTGATCGAGGCCGCCGTCTCGGCATCCAGCCCGCTCAGGGGCTCATCCAGAATCACCAGCGGCGAATTGCGCAATATCACCCGCGCCAAGGCGACGCGACGCGCCTGGCCGCCGGAGAGCTGGCGCCCCTGCTCGCCGACCCAGGTTTCCAGGCCGTCCGGCAGCGATCGCGCCCAGGCCTCGAGCTCGACACGGGCGAGCACGGCCCAGAGTTCGGCATCGCCGGCATCCGGGTTCCCCATGCGCAGGTTGGCGGCCAGGGTGTCGTGGAACAGCTCGCTGCGCTGGGTGAGATAGCCGATTCGCGCTCGCAACGAGTCGGGCGCCAGCCGGGAGATATCCTGGGAGGCGAATTCGATGCGCCCCGCCTGGGGATCGAATGCGCGTACCGCCAACTGCGCCAGTGTCGACTTGCCGATCCCGGAGGGGCCGATGATGCCGACTTTCCGGCCGGCTCCGATGACCAGGTTCAGGTCGTCGAAGACGGTTTGCGCGCCGTGGCTGACCTCGACGTCCCGATAGACCAGCGAAGGCGCCGCGCCTCCGGACGTGAGCCGGTCCCCGGCCAGCGGCGTCTTCAGCTCGGCCTGGGCGTTGAGCCGCTCGGCGGCCCGTACCGTGGCCCCCAACTGGGTGAATGCCATCGGCAGATTACCCAGCCCCTCGCTGACCGCCAGCGTGCCTAGCGCCAGCATCACCATCACCGGCCCGCTCACCTGGCCGCCGCGAAAGGCCTCGAGCCCCACCAGCAGAACCAGCAGCGTCGCCAGTTGGACGCCGAGCGTGACGACGAGATTGCCCGTGGCAGTACGCCGGCCGAGTTGACGCTGATCGTCGAGCAGCGCCTGCTCCTCGCGGCGCCAGAGCGCGCGATGTGCCTCCAGCGCCCGGTAGCTGGTCAATTCGGCCAGCCCCTCGACCTGCTCGATGGCGCGTGTCCGCAGCCGTTCCTGCCGATCGATCCGGCGATGACTGGCCCGCCAACCCCACCAGCCGCAGCCGGCGGTCGCGATCACACCCACCGGCAACAGAATGGCCAGCAGCACGATTCCGGCGACGGGCAGTAAGGCGCTGGCGAAAGCGGCGAATGCCAGCACGCTGATCAGTGCCACCAGCGGCGGCGCCAGCAGGCGCAGATAGAGATTGTCGAGGGTGTCGATATCCGCCGTCAGTCGATGGAGCCACTGGGAAGCGCGGGCTCGTGCCAGCGTGCGCGCATCCAGGGTGACCAGGCCCGCGAACACGCGCCCGCGGAGATCCGCCAGCAGTCGCAATATGGTGTCGTGATTGTAGAGCCGTTCCAGATAGCGGCTGGCGGTGCGGGAGACGGCGAAGAAACGGATACCGCTGCCGGGGGTGAAGACGTCCAGGTAGCCGGTTGCGCTGACCGCCGCGATCGCCGTGGCGGTGATGAACCAGCCGGACAGCGACAGTAGCCCGAGTGCGCTGAGCAGCGTGGCGAGCATCAGCAGCGCGCCGATCAGGAGCCGGCCGCGACGCTCGGCCAGGACGCCGAGCCATGGCCGCAGCGAGAGCAGTGACTTCATGAGTGCGCCTCCCGGGAGAGATCCGGACGCTCGACTGCGGACAGCCTGCCCGCCTCGATGGCGAGGACACGACCGGCCATGGCCATGATCGCAGGGTGATGGGTAGCGACGATCAGGGTGCGACCGCTGGCGGCCAGCCGGGTCAGGCCGGCGATGACCTCGCGTTCGGTCTCCGGATCGAGGGCTGCCGTCGGTTCGTCCAGCAGCACCAGCTTCGCTGGCGAGAGAAAGACCCTGGCCAGCGCCAGCCGCTGCCCTTCGCCGCCGGAGAGCCCGACGCCCCGCTCGCCCAGTGGTGTATCGAGCCCTGCCGGGTTCGAAGCGAGCCATGCCTGCAGCCCCGCCTGCTTCAGGGCGCTACACAGCTCTTCGTCGCTGGCATCCGGCGCCACCAGGCGCAGATTCTCAGCGAGGGTGCCCTGGACGATCAGCGGTCGCTGGTCCAGCCAGGCGATTGCCGGCGTCGGGGTGACCCGAACCCTCCCCGCGCTGGGCGCGATGAAGCCCGCGATCAGTTGCAGCAGGCTCGACTTGCCACTGCCGGAGGGGCCGATCAGCGCCACGACCTCGCCGGGATCGATCCTCAACGACAGCGGCCCGAGAATTCGCTCCCGCCCGCGATGGCGCAACTCGACAGCGTCGAGCGCGACCGCACCGGGAAGCTGGCACGGGGTCTCGTCCGCCTCGGTTTCACCGCCGATTCCCGCCGGCGCGTCCTTCTCGTCGGCCTCCGGCTCCAGCAGCGCCACCAGCCCTTCCGCCGCGCCAAGGGCGGAAGCCCGGTCATGGTAGTGCTGGGAAAGGGTGCGCAGCGGCTGGAAGAACTCCGGGGCCAGCAGCAGGATGAACAACCCGCTGAACAGGTCGAGCTGGTCGGCGGGGCCATACTGGATATAGCCCAGCAGGCCGAAGCCGATGTAGATCGCCACTACCGCGACGGAGACCGCCGCGAAGAATTCGAGCACCGCCGACGACAGGAAGGCGACCCTCAGCGTCTTGAGGCTTCGCCGCCGATAGTCGTGGGCGACCTCGCTCACCTCCTCGACGCTGCGCTCGGCCAGACCGAACAGTTGCAGCGTGGCGATGCCCCGCACCCGGTCGAGGAAATGCCCCGAAAGCCGGGTGACCGCCTGGAACTGCGCTTCGTTGAGACGCTGCGCGCCCATCCCGATCAGCGCCATGAACAGCGGAATCAGCGGCGCCGCGATCAACAGCCAGATCGCCGCCAGCCAGTTGAGCCAGAACACCACAGCGAGGTAGATCAAGGGGATCAGCGCCGCCAGCACCATCTGTGGCAAGAAACGGGCGTAGTAGCCCTCCAGCGACTCGACCTGATCCACCAGTTGGCTGGCGAGACCGGCGCTATGCCGGGACGCCAGTCGCACGGGGCCGAGCTGTTGCAGGCGCGCCAGCAACAGCGCACGCACCCGCTGCTTCACGCGCAGGCCGCACGCCTGGCCGCACACTTCCTGCCCCCATTGCGCCGTTGCCCGGGCGGCAATGGCGGCGACGATCACCGAGACACCACCGACGACCGCCTCGAGCGAGGCGCCGTCCGAGATCACGCGATCGACGACCCAGGCCAACGCCCCCATCTGGATCAGCGTGGCAACGCCCACCAACAACCCACAGCAGACGGCCCCACGATACCAGGGCCGGACATCGGCCGCCTGCTGCTTCAGCCACTCGCGTGACGGGTTAGCGGATCGCCTGGTGGCGCTCAATGGTAGCCCTCACCGACGCGGACCTTGCCGCGGAAGACCCAGTAGGACCAGGCGGTGTAGGTCAGCACGATCGGCACCACGAACAGCACCCCGATCAGGATGAAGAACTGGGATTCCGGCGCCGAGGCGGCGTCCCAGAGCGTGTAATCCGGTGGGATCACGTAGGGCCAGCGGCTGACCAGCAGTCCGAGGTAGGTGAAGATGAACAGGCCCAGCGTCAACAGGAACGCCAGCCCTTCACGACGACGGCGAGTGGCAAGGTAGATTCCGGCCGCGCAGAGCAGGGCCGCGAACGGCAGCAGCCAGATCACCTGCAGATGGTCGAACCAGCGGTCGAACACGCCCGGATCGATCCAGGGCGTCCACAGACTGACGATGACGAATATCGCCAGCACGCCGATCAGCAGTCCGGGAATCAAGCCACGCGCCCACTCGCGAACATGCCCCTCGGACTTCAGCACCAGCCAGGTCGCGCCCAGCAGAGTGTAACCGACCACCAGCCCGATGCCGGTGAGGACCGAGAAAGGCGTCAACCAGTCGAACGCTCCACCGGTATAAACGCGATTCGCGGTTTCGAAGCCCTGGATGTAGGCCCCCACCACGCAGCCCTGGGCAAACGCCGCGACGAAGGAGCCGCCGGCGAAGGCCGCGTTCCACCAGCCCCGCGTCCGCTTGGACTTGAAGCGAAATTCGAACGCCACGCCACGGAAGATCAATCCGGCCAACATCAGGAATACCCCCAGGTAGAGCGCCGGGAGCAGGATGGTGTAGACCAGCGGGAAAGCAGCGATGAGACCGGCACCGCCGAGCACCAGCCAGGTCTCGTTGCCGTCCCATACCGGTGCGACGGAGTTCATCATCACGTCGCGGGCGTCCTCGTCGGGGGCGAATGGAAACAGGATGCCCAGGCCCAGGTCGAACCCGTCCATCAGCACGTACATGATCACGCCGAACGCGATGATGACGGCCCAGATCAGCGACAGATCGTACATTTCCATGGCTCAGCTCCTGGATGACGCGGTGGTGCCGTCGAATGGCACGTGGGTGGCGGACAGGGGACGCATGGGGCGGTCGGCGTCATGGACTTCCTCGTCCGCACCGAGATCGTCCAGCCCATGGCGAACGACCTTGAACAGGTAGTAGATGCCGGCCCAGAAGATCACCGCATAGACCGCGACATAGCCGATCAGCGTCGCCAGCACCATGCCACCCGTCAGCGAGGGCGTGACCGCATCCGCATAGGAAAGCACGTTGTAGACCAGCCAGGGCGAGCGCCCGATCTCGGTCACGAACCACCCCGCCAGCACCGCGATGAACGGCGCCAGGCTCATGCCCTGCAGGCCATGCAGGAACCAGCGCGAGGTGTACAGCTTCCCGCCACGGCGAAGCACCAGCCCGGTGACGGCAAACGCGATCATCAGCAGACCCAGCGCGACCATGACCCGGAAGCTGTAGAAGACGATCCAGACCGGCTGCTGCTGATCGACGGGGATCTCCTTGAGCCCCGGGACCACGCCATCGACATCGTGACGCAGAATCAGGCTGGCGCCGTTGGGGATACCGATCTCGAAGCGGTTGGCCTGGAGCTCGCGGTCCGGAAGCGCGAACAGCAGCAATGGAACATTGGACTGGGTCTCCCAGTTCCCCTCCATCGCCGCAATCTTCATCGGCTGATGCTCGAGGGTGTTGAGACCGTGTTCGTCACCCACGAAAGCCTGGAGTGGTGCCAGAATCAGCAGCAGCCACATGGTCATGGAGAGCGCTCGCTTGTGCGCCTCGACATCGCGCCGTCTGAGCAGGAACCAGGCACTGACCCCGCAGACCACGAAGCCACCGGTCAGGAAGGCCGCCAGCGCCATGTGCGCGAATCGATACGGGAAGGAGGGCGTGAACATGGCCTCCAGCCAGGAGGTCACGTGCACGACACCCTCGCGGATCTCGTAGCCCTGCGGCGTCTGCATCCAGCTGTTGGTAGCCAGAATCCAGAAGGCCGAGATGAAGGTACCGATGGCGACCATCAGCGCAGCGAAGAAATGCACCGACGGCGAGACACGATGGCGGCCGAACAGCAGCACGCCGAGGAACCCGGCCTCCAGGAAGAACGCCGTGATCACTTCGTAGCTCAGCATCGGCCCGATGAAGTTCGAGGCGAACTGGGAGAAATTGCTCCAGTTGGTACCGAACTGGAAGGCCATGACGATGCCGGAAACCACGCCCATGCCGAAGACGACGGCGAAGATCTTGGCCCAGAACAGGCCCAGACGATCCCAGACCGCGTTACCGGTCGCGACGTAGAGACCCTGCAACACCGCCACATAGGAAGCGAGCCCTATCGTGAAGACGGGAAATATCGCGTGAAAAGAGACCACGAAGGCGAACTGCAATCGTGATAGCAGGATAGGATCTAACGCCATGGCTGACTCCTCGCAAGCGCCAGGGCAGCGGTTCCCTCATACCCCGACGGCAGCTGTTTCATCTGACTGTTTGCTGTTTGTCCCTCGCCCGGCCATTGCAGCCGTTCGATGCGCCCTATCATAGGCGCGACCCTGGGCCGGGCCGCCGTGTCCGGTTGTCGCAGCCCCATGCCGCACTGTTGCGCGCAACGCTCTAGACAACCTAGGCAATGCTGCCGAAAGTCGCCAACCACGAGGGTTTCCAAGCCTCCGCGCCACCCGCAGACCCGACTTTCATCCCGGCGGATTCCAGCACACCTGCGACAATATGCCTGGCTGACACGCCGTGACGACCGGGGGCCGCCCTGCGTCGTCACGCGACAGACGGCTTTGGTCAAATAGTCATACGTCAAATAGTCATACAAAGTCAGATCGCGTAAGGTTCGAATGACATACAGGCTAATGGCTATCCCGCTATTGGATCCCGCCTGACTCTTTTTCCTGATCACGAGGCGCTTCGTGACCGACCCGACCTCCTCGACCGCCCGCTCGGCCTCCCCGGCCCAGACGACAAAGGCCGGTCCCGTGCCGGCCCTGTGGATGCTGGTCATGATCACCCTGGCCGGCACGCTGGCCATGCACATCTTCGTGCCGGCGCTGCCGATCGCCGGAGAGGCGCTGCACGCCGACAATGCCCGGATGCAGTTGACCATCAGCCTCTACATACTGGGTCTGGCGCTCGGCCAGCTCTTCTATGGCCCGCTCTCCGACGCGCTGGGAAGACGACCGGCGTTGATGCTCGGCATGGCCATCTACAGCATCGCGGGCGTCGTCGCCTGGCAGGCGCAGAGCGTCGAGATGCTGATCGTGGCGCGTTTCTTCCAGGCCTTCGGTGGATGCGCCGGGCTGGCGCTGGGGCGCGCCATGATCCGCGACACCGCGGCCCCGGACCGAGCGGTGCAGCGGCTGGCGGTGCTCAACCTAGTGGTCGCCATCGGCCCGGCCATGGCGCCGCTGATCGGCAGCCTGCTGACATCGGCACTGGGTTGGCGAACCGTACTGCTGGCACTCTGCCTGATGGGTGTCGGCAACCTGCTGTTCGTCTGGCGGCTGATGCCGGAAACGGCACAAGCCACCGGTCGCATCAACCTGCCAAACCTGGCCCACGAGTATCGCACCTTGCTCCGCTCTCCCGCCTTCATCGGGTACGCGATCGGCGGTGGTTGCGTCACCACGGCGATGTTCGCTTTCGTCGCCTCGGCGCCGTTCATCTTCGTCGAACAGCTGGGCAAGCCGGCGAGCCACGTGGCGTACTACCTGTCGCTGCTGATCCTCAGCATCTCGCTGGGCAACTTCATCACCAATCGCACCATTCACCGCATCGGCCTGGTGCGATTGATGCTGTCTGCCAGCCTGCTGAGCCTGGCGGGCGGAATCTCGATGCTGGTCATCGTGCTGGCGGGCTGGGCTTCGGCGGTCACCCTCGAAGCCTCGGTGCTGCTGTTCACCTTCGGGGTGGGAATGACCGGACCGACCGCGTTGACGCTGGCAGTGGGCATCAATCCCAAGGTGGTCGGCTCCGCGGCCGGGCTCTACGGATTCGCCCAGATGGGCATCGGTGCTCTGTGCACGGCGCTGGCCGGCCTGGGCGACAATCCGGCCCTGGGTGCCGCCGTGGTACTGGCCACGGCTGCCGTGATCGGCCAGATCGCGTTGAGAACCGCGCTGCGGTTCGATCGCCAGCCCCCGGGTTGAGCCGCAGGTGGGAGGTCTCGGGTCTCGTCAGGGCCCCTCGCGCGCCTGATGCGTTCGTCTAACGGAGCGCCCTCCTGTTCTTCGGTAGTGTAGGCATACCACGACAACGCAGGTGGCCGTGCTCCGCCACGCCCGCCGAAACGGTCTAGGGGATGCCCATGAACGCTATCTGGATCGCTCTGTTCGGTACCGTGTGTTTCGTGATGGGCTATCGGTTCTATTCGAAGTTCATCGCCGAACGCATCTACCGACTCGACGCCGATTTTCAAACGCCGGCGCATACCTATCGCGACGGTGTCGATTACGTTCCCACCAACAAGTGGATTCTGTGGGGCCACCATTTCACCTCGGTGGCCGGGGCGGCGCCCATCGTGGGGCCTGCCATCGCGATTTACTGGGGCTGGTTGCCGGCCATCCTGTGGGTGGTGCTGGGCACCGTCTTCGCCGCCGGCGTCCACGACTTCGGCGCGGTAGTGCTCTCCAACCGCCACAAGGGCCATTCGATCGGGACACTGGCCAACCGGCTGATCGGACAGCGTGCCAAACTGCTGTTCCTGTTCATCATCTTGATTCTGGTATTGATGGTCAACGCGGTCTTCGCCTGGGTCATCGCCAAGCTGTTCATCACCTTCCCGGCCAGTGTGCTGTCGGTCTTCATCCAGATTCCGCTTGCCGTGTGGATCGGCTATCGCGTCTATCGCCATTCGGGCTCGATGCTGCTGCCGTCGGTGGTCGCTCTGGCGGTGATGTACGGCGCGGTGCTGGTGGCCAGCGAGGTGCCGCTGCTGCAGTTCGACCTGGTGAGCTGGTTCGGCGGGGCCGACGCACCGGTCGTCGGCGGCTTCAACGGCACCTCGATGGCCTTTCTGGTCTGGATCGTGGTGTTGATGGTGTACGTCTACATCGCCTCGACGCTCCCCGTCTGGAAACTGCTGCAACCGCGCGACTACATCAATTCGCATCAGTTGGTGGTCGGCCTGGCGCTGCTGTACCTGGGGCTGCTGTTCGGCGCGCCGGAGATGACCGCGCCCAGCATCAACGGCGAGGCGGAGATCAGCTGGTATCCGCTGCTGTTCATCACCATCGCCTGCGGCGCGATCTCCGGCTTCCATGGCCTGGTCGCCTCGGGCACCACCTCCAAGCAGTTGGACAAGGAGACCGATGCACGGATGATCGGCTATGGCGGCGCCCTGGGCGAAGGCATGCTGGCGATGATCGCCATCATCGCGGTGGGCACCCTGTTCGCTTCAGGCGCCGACTTCACCGCCACCTATTCGAGCTTTTCCGCGGCCGGCTCCAATGGCCTGGGGTCGTTCGTGAGGGGTGCCGGCCAGCTCGCCGGCAATCTCGGCATTCCCGAACAGGTGGGGTCGACGCTGATCGCGGTGATCGTGGTGAGCTTCGCCGCCACCACCCTGGATACCGCCGTGCGCCTGATGCGCTACATCATTGCCGAGCTGGGCAACGAGTACGGCATGCCGGTCATCGCCCGCAAGCACGTCGCGACCAGCATCGCCGTTATCACCAGCGGCGCGCTGGTGATCCTGCCGGAAGGTCCCAACGGCTTCGGCTCCGGCGGCTACCTGCTGTGGCCGCTGTTCGGCACCAGCAACCAGCTGCTGGCCGGCATCACGCTGATGCTGGTCTCGGTATGGCTCAAGCGCCAGGGCCGCCCGGTGATCTTCACCCTGGCCCCCATGCTGTTCCTGCTGGTCATGACGCTATGGGCCATGGGCCAGCAGGTGATCTTCACCTGGTCGGGTTTCGGCGATGCCGACCGCAACTGGCTGCTGTTCATCTTCGGGAGCCTGATCATGGTGTTCACGCTGTGGATCCTGCTCGAGGCGTCGCGCAGCTTCCGCCAGGACGACACTGGCACACGGCAGCCATCGCTGAGCTCCGATGAATCGCCCTGACAACGAGGTCTCCACGGTTGCCCTGTGGCGATCGCGGCTACATCGCGCGATCCAGGGATACGACGCGGTCCTGAGCCTGCCGCACCGGCGCGAAATCGCCCGGGAGCTGCAGGATGAGGAGGATCTCTTCATGCTGCTGTGCTTCTGCGACATGATGGGAATCCCCAATCCCGTCAGCGACATGACCCTGGAGCTCTACCCGCACATGCTCGACCGCTTCCACGAGTGGCACACCCGCCAGGGCATGCCGCGCTCGCCCCTGGCGGGCTTCCGCTGCTGCTAGGCGGGCGCATGTCGCACAAGGAACCCCGCATGGCCAAGAGCCTTTTCTTCGGCGGCAAGGGCGGCGTCGGCAAGACCAGTTGCGCCACCGCCTATGCCTTGAGCTGCGCGGCGGCCGGCTGGCGGACCCTGCTGGTCTCCACCGACCCGGCCCACAATCTGGCGGATCTGTTCGGGCGCTCGCCGGGGCCGAGTCCAACGCGCATGCGGGCCGGTCTCGACGTCGTCGAGCTCGATCCCGATCACGAGACGCAACGCTACCTGGAGCAGGTCAAGGCCACGCTGCGCCCCCTGGTCAGCGGCGAACGCAGCGAAACCGTGTTTCGCCAGCTCGACCTCGCACGACATGCTCCCGGCACCGAGGAAGCCGCCCTGTTCGATGCCCTGGTGGGCCTGTTGCTGGATACCGGCGACGCGTACGATCGACTGATCTTCGACACCGCGCCCGGCGGGCACACGGTACGTCTACTGGCGCTGCCCGAGATCATGGGCGCCTGGGTGGAGGGATTGATGCAGCGCCGCCGCAAGGTACGCAGCGACTACAAGGCGTGGCTCGGCGACGGCGAGGTCGTCGACGACCCCATCCAGGAGACGCTGATGCGCCGCCGCGGGCGTCTCGCCGCCGCCCGCGAGCACCTGACCTGCCCCGCGCACTCGGCGGTGATCCTGGTCGCCAACCCGGAACGGCTGCCGGCACTGGAAACCGCACGCACCCGCCAACTGCTCGAGAGTCACGGGTTGCACGTCGGCGCCGTGGTCATCAACAAGTGCCTGCCTGCCGAGATCGACAGCCAATGGCTCGCCAACTGGCGCGAGGAGCAACGCCCCTGGATCGATCATCTCGAGGCGACCTTCCCCGACCGCGAGCGCATACGTATCGATCACCAGTCCCATGCCCCGGCCTGCTGTGACGATCTGGTACCGCTCCAGCAAGCGCTGAGCGGGTTGGCGCCGTGGCACGCCCAGCCATGAGGGTCGGGCGGCCCGAGTCGATGGCCTAGCGCGTGCCGATCACGCTGTAGACCAGCCACGTGGTGTAGGCCACGAAACTGATCAGCAGCACGGCACCTTCCAGCCGATTGATGCGGCCCTGCCCCTTGATGCCGATGCCGAACACCAGCAGCGCCAGCGTCAATGCCGCCATGACCGGCCAATCCCGGACCAGCACGTCGGGATCGACGTCGATGGGGTGTATCACGCCGGCCAGGCCGACGACCGCCAGGGTGTTGAACAGGTTGGAGCCCACCACGTTGCCGATCACCAGGTCGTGCTCGTTCTTGCGTACCGCACTGATGGAAGACGCAAGCTCCGGCAGCGAGGTGCCGATGGCGACCACCGTCAGCCCGATGACCAGATCGCTAACCCCGAACGCCTCGGCGACCGTGACCGCGCCCCAGACCAGAAAGCGCGAACTGACGATCAGCATCAGCAAGCCGACCAGCGTCCAGACCACGCCGCGCTTCAGCGACATGGCGTCTGCTGCCGCATGCGCCTCGACATCGGTCTCAAGCGCATCGCCGTGGGTACTGCGGGCCCGCCAGATGCTGTAGCCAAGGAAACCGAAGAGCAGTGCCAGCAGGAGGACCGCATCGACGCGCGAGATCACGCCGTCATGCAGGCACCAGAACGAAATCAGCGTTACCCCCCCAAGCACCGGCAACTCCTGGCGGATCACCTGAGAGTGCACCGTCAGCGGGCTGATCACCGCCACCAGCCCTACGATCAGGGCGATATTGGTAATGTTCGAGCCGTAGGCGTTCCCCAGCGCCAGGCCGGGATTGCCCTGGACGGCTGCCAGCGCCGATACCATCAGCTCCGGAGCCGAGGTGCCGAAACCGATCACCACCATGCCGATCAATAGTGGCGGGAGCCCCAGATGACGAGCCGTCGCCGCGGCGCCATCCACGAATCGGTCGGCACTCCACACCAGTACCACGAGTCCGGCCACAATGGCCGCCAGCGCCATCCACACGTTAGGATCTCCCCTATGTTCGTAAGGCCCCGACAGCCGGTGGCGGGGCAACGACAGAGCGCCCGGCTGCGCTCCGGAGAACGCCTCTGCCGCCCAGGTAAGCGATTGTGCTTCTTCGGCAAAACGGCCTTAGCCTACTATAGTATCCAAGCGGCTGAACTATCATGACTTTTCGACAACAACGCCAGCGTCTTCGAGTGCATCCAACAAACATGCACGGACGTATGTATTCCAGTAACATGCTGACATCAAGCAGCGTGGTACGCCTTTCATCCAGCTTTCGCATCGGGTACGGCTTTGGCAGCAGGCAAGAGTGACTCTGACATCGACAAGACGAGTTTCCTGACGCCTCGACGGACGCGTCGTCGTCTTCGTGCCTGCCACGAATGCGATCTACTGGTCGCCCTGCCGCCTCTGCATCCGGGTGAGCGAGCCAGTTGCCCACGCTGTGGTCACACACTCAGCCACCGACATTTTCGCCCCGCCGAGCGCAGCCTGGCATTTGCCATCAGCGCCTTGATGGCGTTGGCGGCGGCGCTCTACTTCCCGTTCATCAGTTTCGAAGCGCGCGGTGTCAGCAATGCCATTCATCTCGTCGACACCTCCGCCAGTCTCGTCAGGTTCCACGAGCCGTTCGTCGGCATGCTGGTACTGCTGACGGTCGTGGTGCTGCCCACGGTCTATCTTCTTGCCGTCGTCTGGCTGCACCTCGGCCTCCTGCAACGACGTCCGCTGCCGCGGAGCTACCGCATCGCTCGCGCGCTCTCCCATCTCGGCCCCTGGATGATGGCGGACGTGTTCGTCATCGGCGCCCTCGTCAGCCTGATCAAGATCGCCGGCATGGCATCCGTCGACCTGGGCCTTTCGTTCTGGGCGTTCTGCGTCTACGCCCTGCTGCTGCTGCTGACCACACGCTCCATCGACACCGACTGGATGTGGTTCTCGCTGGTGGGTGAGCCGCTCGCCCCCGAGGGGTGCCGACCGGGCCAGCCGGCCGCCGAACAGAAGCTCACCGGTTGCCCGACCTGCGGCCTGGTCAATCGCCTCGGCCATTTCGGGCGCGGGCGCTGCCAGCGCTGTGGCGAGCCGCTACGCTTCCGGAGCCCTCACAGTCTGCAGAAGACCTGGGCGCTGCTGATCGCCGCAACTCTCTGCTACATCCCCGCCAATCTCTACCCGATCATGACCACGACGTCGCTGGGCAACGAAACGCCCTCGACCATCATCGGCGGCGTCATGATCTTTCTCGGCCACGGCGACTGGCCCATCGCGTTGGTCATCTTCACCGCCAGCGTGGTGGTGCCGATCGGCAAAGTCTTCGCACTCGGCTGGCTCTGCATTACAGTCCGGCGCAGCGGTGAATCCGAATTCAAGCACAAGCGCCAGAAGCTGTACCGGATCACCGAACTGATCGGGCGCTGGTCGATGATCGACGTCTTCGTGGTCGCCATTCTGGTGTCGCTGGTCCATGCCGGATCGCTGCTGGCGATCACGCCGGGCCCGGCGGCGCTCGCCTTTTCCGCGGTGGTCATAATCACCATGCTGGCCGCGATCAGCTTCGACCCACGCCTGATCTGGGACGCGCGCAACATGCAGCCCCACATGCCGGCCGCGCTCAAACGCCAGTCACCCTACTCGCCCGTCAAGGAAGCCGACGATGCCTGATTCGATGCAACGCGCCAAACGGGTGTCGCAATCGCGACTCTCGCCGATCTGGATAGTGCCTCTACTGGCGGCGCTGATCGGTGCCTGGATGGTGTGGGACAACATTTCCAGCCGAGGGCCGTTGATCACGCTGAACATGGACAACGCCGAGGGCATAGAGGCCGGCAAGACCCTGATCAAGACGCGCAATGTCGAAGTCGGCCATGTCGAGGCCGTCCGCCTTTCCGACGACTTGTCACACACCGTGGTCACTGCGCGCATGTCCAACGACGCGGCGCGAATGCTCAATGCCGAGACGCGCTTCTGGGTGGTCAAGCCACGCATCGGGCGCGAGGGCATCAGCGGTCTCAATACCGTGCTGTCCGGCGCTTACATCCAGCTCGCGCCGGGCAAGAGCGATGAAGCTCAGGACAGCTTCGATGTCCTCGAACAGCCGCCGGTCGCACCGCCGGATGCCCCTGGACTCAGGATCAACCTGGTGAGTCAGGTCGGCAATTCGCTCAGCGCCGGCGATCCGGTCACCTACCAGGGCTATACCGTCGGTCGCGTGGAGAGTACCGATTTCGACCCCGACAAACGGGAGATGCGCCACCGCATCTTCATCCAGTCTCCCTACGACAGTCTGGTGACCGATACCACGCGTTTCTGGAGCTCTTCCGGCATCGACGTGCAGCTGGATTCGGAGGGGGTGAACGTCAACCTGGACTCGTTCGAGACGTTGATCAGCGGCGGCGTCACCTTCGGCGTGCCGGAGGACGTGACCCGGGGCGGTCCGGCCAAGCAGGACGCGACCTACACCCTCTACAACAGCGAGGAGAGTGCGCGCGAGGGAACCTATGACCAGTACATCGAATATGTCCTGCTGGTCGATGACACCGTTAGAGGGCTCAGTCGCGGCGCGCCGGTGGAGTATCGCGGCGTGCGCGTCGGTACCGTCGTCGCGGTTCCGTGGCACTTCACCGCCCCGCAACCGGACGGTCTCAACCAGTTCGCGATTCCGGTGCTGATCCGGATCGAACCTCAGCGACTGGAGAGCGGCGAGGACATCAACAAGAATATCGACGATCAAGAAGTGCGTCAGCGCTTCGAGAAGATGTTCAAGGACCTCGGGCTGCGCGCCACGCTCAAGGCCGGCAACCTGCTGACCGGTGCACTGTTCGTCGATCTCAACTTCAGCCAGGACGCCGATCCCTACAAGCCGCTGACGTTCGACGGCAAGCCCGTGTTCCCGACCGTTTCAGGTGGTTTCGCGCAGATCGAACAGAAGATCTCGAACCTGCTGGACAAGCTCAACAATCTGCAAGTCGAGCCGATTCTCGACCGCCTGGATCAGACGATGCAGACCTCTCAGCAGACGCTGGAGCAGGTGCGTCAGATCGCCGAATCGGTCAATGCCATCGTCTCCGACCCCGCGACGCAACAGCTACCGGGCAGTCTCAACGACACGCTCCAGGAATTGCAGAATACGCTGAACGGCTTCTCTGCCGGCTCCTCGGGGTACCGTCAGTTGAATGACACCCTCAAGCAGCTGGAAATATTGATGCGCGATCTGCAGCCGGTGGCCAAGACTCTTCGCGAGCAGCCCAATGCGCTGATCTTCGATCGCGAAGTCCAAACCGACCCTGTGCCGAGAGCTCCCCAATGATGGCCTTACTCATGTTCCGCTGGCGCCAGTTCGGCGCCACGACCCTGCTGATGATCGCGACCGCGGCCCTGGCGGGTTGTGCCGCGCAATCGACACCAACCAATCGCTATACCCTGCCGGAGGTCGCGAGTCCGCCGTCGTCGCCAACGTCGTCGATCTCCGGGAATCGGCAACTCAGCGTCAGCCCGGTCGAGGTGGCCAGCTATCTCGATCAAGAAGGTATCGTGATGCAGACCAGCGATATCGAGCTCAATGCCGCCAATCAGAATCTGTGGGCCGAAGAGCTGGGCCACCAGTTGACACGCCAGTTGCGCCAGTCGCTGTCTGCCGAGCTGCCGGGCGTGACGGTCGTCAGCTCGGCTCAGGGCGGCGCCGGGACGCAGCGGCTATCGCTGAGCGTCGATCAGTTCCAGGGACGCTACGACGGTCGCGCCGTGGCCTCCGGGGAGTGGCAACTCCACGACGGTAACCGGCTGGTGATGCAACGCCATTTCGACGTGACCCGGCCACTGGAGAATGACGGCTATCCGGCGCTGGTGCGCGCGTTGGGTGCGGTGTGGAAGGAGGTGGCGCGGCAGGTCGCGGCGTCGGTTCGTGCGGCGCCATCCGCGGATTGACGGGCGCCAGTTCGAGGGGCCCGTTCGGACATTGAGTGGCGTCGACCCGGGAGCGGTCACGGTGACCGTCCCCGGGTCGATGAATCTGTCAGCGCCGGCGGCGCAGAGTTATCCCGGCTTCTCGGCCGACCGGGACCCGATCAGTGATTGAGCCGACTTCTCAGCCGGGCAACCGCCTGGCTGTGCAGTTGGCAGACCCGGGACTCACTGACGCCGAGCACGGCACCGATCTCCTTCAGGTTGAGCTCCTCCTGATAATAGAGCCCCAGCAGCAGCTTCTCGCGTTCCGGCAGCGCATCGATCGCCGCCATGACGTTGGCCCGGTTATCCGCGTCGAGGAGCGCCTCCAGCGGCGATGGCGGCCCCCCCTCGGAAACCGCCGTTACGCCGTTTTCGCTATCGCTCTCGTCATACGCCAGCAGAAAGCCGTTGTTGGCGTCCGTCAGCAGTTGATGGTATTCGTCGCGGGATATTCCCATCTCGCGAGCTATCTCCCGCTCTTCCGGGGCGCGGCCGAGTTGCTGCTCCAGCCTTCTCACCGCCTGGTCCAGGGCTCGGGCACTGCGCCGCACGCTCCGTGGCATCCAGTCACGACTGCGAAGTTCATCGATCATCGCGCCGCGAATTCGCTGATTGGCATAGGTCGAGAAGCTGGCGCCGTGCGCATTGTCGTAACGGCCCATGGCATCCAGCAGGCCCAGCATTCCGGCCTGGATGAGATCGTCGAGCTCCACGCTGGCGGGCAGGCGCACTTGAAGGGAGAGCGCGTGGCGTCTCACCATCGGCAAGTACTGCTCAATCACTGCGTGCTGATCGATTTTGCCTTGTGCGGTATACATCGAATGGCCTCGTCCAAAAACCCACGGTCACCGAAACGCATGACCCAATGACATCATTATGCCGCCCGCACGCCTAGCCAAGACGGCAAACTGCCCGTTATCCGGCGGCTATTTCGATTGTTTGTCGGCGTCACCCGCGATAATCGATGATCAATTGGCCGGCCGAGACCCTCACCCTGTCGACGCCGTGATCATTGACCGGCAGCTGGAACCGCAGCCGGAACGGGCTGGCGGCGGAACGTCCCGAGAAGTGCTGCGTTTCCCCCTGACGTCGGGCCAGCGGCAGGCAGAACGTCTGCTGGCATAGCCAGGCCTTCAGCGCCGGCGCAGGCGCATCGGTACGGAACGTCCAGCGAACGCGATCGATCCTCGCCTCCCCGAGGGAGGGCGGCGGCTGGATCTCGACGCCTGCCAGCGGACGCTCCGACATCACCACGGTCTGGCCCGGCAGCGGGGCCACCCAGGTTCCCTGGGCAGCCCAGGTCAACGCGATGGGCCATGCGACGACCGTGCCCAGCACGATGCGCCACGACGCTAGCGTGCGGCGAAGATTCATGGCGGCGCGCCAATGGTGGTGGTGACCCGCAGATTGCGATCGTCCGGAATTTCGGCTTGCGAGAGCACCACCAGCGACTTGATCTGGCGGCGCAGGAAGCGTGACAGCAACGCGCGCAATCCATGCTGTACCACCAGCACGGTCGGTTCGTCCCGGCTCTGCTGGCGCTCGACCGCGGCGGCCGTCTGCTGCATCAGGGTATCGGCCAGCCCCGGCTCGAGCGCACCGCCGTTGTTGAGCGCCTGGGTGAGAACCTGCTCCAGCCGGGGTTCGAGACTCATGACATGCATCGATTCGCGCCCCGGGAACCACTGCTGGGTGATCGCTCGACCCAGCGCGACCCGCACCAGGGCGGTCAGCTCGTTGGCATCCGACTGCTGCGGGGCGTACTCCGCCAGCACGTCGAGAATCGTGTGCATGTCGCGAATCGGGACATCCTCGGCCAGCAGGTTCTGCAGAATGCGCTGGAGCGACGTCAGCGGCAGCAGTTTGGGTACCACGTCTTCCACCAGCGATTTCTGATGCTCGGCAACCTTGTCCAGCAGTTGCTGGACCTCGGCCCGGCCCAGCATGTCGCCGGCGTTTTCGTGCAGCAGGTGATTGAGATGCGTCGCGATCACCGTACTGGCATCGACGACGGTATAGCCGTAGATCTGGGCACGCTCGCGCTGGGCCGTCTCGATCCAGTAAGCCGTCAGCCCGAATGCCGGATCCTGGGTACGACTGCCCTCGATGGCACCGGAAACCTGGCCCGGGTCGATCGCTAGCCACTTGCCCGGAAACGCCTCCGCCCGCCCGATTTCCACCCCCTTCAGGGTGATCACGTACGCATTGGGATTGAGCTCCAGATTGTCGCGGATATGCACCACCGACGGCAGAAAGCCGACGTCCTGAGCGAACTTCTTGCGCACGCTCTTGATTCGCCCCAGCAGTTCTCCCTTCTGGCGCTGGTCCACCAGCGGGATCAGACGATGCCCCACCTCCAGCCCCAGGGTGTCGACCAGTTGCACATCATCCCAGCTCGCCTCGGGCGTCTCCTGCACCGCAGGTGGCGCTCTCTCCTCCACCGAGCGGACCGCCTGGACCTGTTCACGCCGCAGGATCCACCACCCCAGTGCCGCCAGCACGACGGCAAACAGCAGGAACACGACGTTAGGCATGCCGGGAATCATGCCGAGCAGCCCCATCACGCCGGCGGCGAGAAACATCACTCGCGGATTGTTGAACAACTGGCTCAGCAACTGCTGGCCGACGTCCTGGTCGGTATTGACCCGTGACACCGTCACACCCGCCGCGGTCGAGATCACCAGCGCCGGAATCTGGGCAACCAGTCCGTCGCCAACGGTCAGCAGGGTGTAGGTCTTCACGGCTTCGCCGAAGGGCAGGCCGTGCTGGGCGACGCCGATCATCAGTCCGCCGATCAGGTTGATGACCATGATCAGAAGCCCGGCCATGGCATCACCGCGGACGAACTTGCTCGCACCATCCATGGAACCGTAGAACTCCGACTCCTGGTTGATCTCGGTGCGGCGCCTGCGCGCCTCTTCCTCACCGATGAGACCGGCGTTGAGATCGGCATCGATCGCCATCTGCTTGCCTGGCATGGAATCCAGCGTGAAGCGAGCCCCGACTTCGGCGATACGCCCGGCGCCCTTGGTGATGACCATGAAGTTGATGACGACGAGAATCAGGAACACCACCAGACCGACGGCAAAATTGCCCCCGATCAGGAACTCGCCGAAGGCCTCGATCACCTTGCCGGCGGCATCGCCGCCCTGATGCCCTTCCATCAGCACCACTCGGGTCGAGGCCACGTTCAATGACAGCCGCAGCAGCGTCGAGAACAGCAGCACTGCCGGGAAAGCCGCGAAATCCAGCGGCTTCTCGGTGAACATGCTGACCAGCAGCACCATGATCGACAGCGCGATGTTGAAAGTGAAGAACAGATCGAGCGCGAATGGCGGCAACGGCAGGATCATCATGCTCAATATCATGATGATCAGTACCGGACCCGCGAGCACCTTGTACTGCGTGTCTGCCGGCCACTTGCGCTGACCGAACCACTGGCTGAGCGCGTTCATTCACTCTCCTTGGATGAATCCGGTGCCGCGTCATCGAGCGCTGCTGGCACGGGTAAGTCACGGGGGGCCGTCGGCACCTCTCCGCCATCGCTTTCGACCTGCTTGAGGCGGAACGCCCAGGCCAGGACTTCGGCTACCGCGGTATAGAGATCGCCAGGGATTTCCTGGTCGAGATCGACATGATGATAGAGCGCGCGAGCCAGCGGCGGGGCTTCCAGGCGCGGTATGCGATTCTCGTCGCCGAGTTCGCGGATTCTGGCGGCTACCTGATCGGCGCCCTTGGCGATGACGACCGGGGCGGCCATCGCATCCTGCTGATAGCTCAGTGCGACCGCGTAATGGGTGGGGTTGGTCACGATCACGTCAGCCGTGGGCACCTTGCTCATCATCCGCCGTCTCGCCATGGCCTGCTGCTGCGAGCGGATACGCCCCTTGACGTGGGGATCCCCCTCCGTCTCCTTGTGCTCCTGGCGGATGTCCTCGCGGCTCATCCGCAACTTCTTGCTGTGGCTCCACATCTGATAGGGGACGTCGATCAGGATGACCAGCAGCAGTGAGGTCACAATGAGCGCGCACCCCACTGCCGCCATCCTCATGGCCGTCGCCAGCGCCTGCTGGATCGGCATCTCCATCAGGCCGAGCAAGGTGTCGCGCTGTGTCCATAAATAGGCCACTCCCACGCCACCGACCAGGACCGACTTGGCGATTGCCTTGGCCAGTTCTGCCAGCGCCTGGGTCGAGAACATCCTCTTCAGCCCCTTGAACGGATTGAGCTTGCTCAATTGAGGCTTGAGGGATTTGGCCGACACCAGCCAGCCGCCCAACATCGTCGGGCCGAGAATCGCCGCCACCGTGAACAGCAGGAAAAGCGGCAGCAAGGCGATCAGGGTATGTTCGCCCATCGACCAGACATGGCTCAGCATGCGGGCCGTGTCGAACGCCAACCCGTGGTCGAAAAGAAAGGCCTGCTCCATGACGATGCTCAGCTCGTCATAGAGGTTGTTGCCCATGATCCAGAGTCCGAGCACGCCACTGACCAGCAACAGGAAGGTGGCGAGCTCGCGAGAGCGCGCCACCTGCCCCTCCTCGCGCGCTTTCTCGATGCGGCGGGGAGTCGCTGGTTCCGTCTTTTCCTGATCGCTGTCGTTCTGTTCGGCCAAGCGCGCGTCCCGCCCGGGAATGATTGGATGGACGCTATTCTGCTGGGAGGGAGGACAGTTCAAAGGGCGAAATAGCAGCGCGTTCGCCCTGCTATTTCGGGGGGAGAGGATGCGGGAAGGATGAAACGCCCGATAACGTGCGGGGTTGCCGTCAGAATCCCAGGCTGTCGAGCAAGTCGTCCACCTGGTCCTGACTGCTGACCACATCGGCGGCTTGGGGGTTGATCTGCGGCCCGTTCAGCAGAGAGCTTGACTGCGACGATGACTGCGTGGCCTGTTCCCGACGCTCGGATCCCTCGGGAGCGTTGTCGATCAGGACCTGGAGCAACTGCTGCTCGATCTCGTGGATCACCTCCATCATTCTCTTGATGACCTGACCGGTGAGGTCCTGGAAGTCCTGCGCCATCATGATCTCGAGCAACTGCGCATTGGTGGCGCTGGTCTGCTTCGGCACGGTCTGCAGGTAGGAACGCGTGTCCTTGACCAGCATCTTGGCTTCGTCGAGCGCCTTGGGTTCGGCGAACCAGGCATCCCAGCGCTTGTCGAGTGCGATCGCTTCGCTCTCCAGCGTGTTCTGGATGGGCTGAGCATGATCGATGGCGTTGAGTGCGCGCTCTGCGGCCTGCTCGGTCATCGACGCGACATAGCTGAGCCGGTCGCGGGCATCGGGAATGGCCTGGGCCGCTTTTTCCACTTCCTTGTCGAGACCCAGCTCGCGCATGTTCTCGCGCAGCATGCGGGTCAGGTGACCAATTCTGTGGATCAGGTCGTCGGGCGCTACGCTTTCGGCAACTCTGGCTTGAGGATTGGCACTACTCATGGTCTCCCCTCCCGAGGCGTTATTTGCCCAACTTTTCGAAAATTTTATTGAGTTTTTCTTCGAGCGTCGCGGCGGTGAATGGCTTCACGACATAACCATTGGCACCCGCCTGGGCAGCCGCGATGATGTTCTCTTTCTTGGCCTCGGCCGTCACCATCAACACCGGCAACGAGGAGAGTTTCGGATCCTGGCGAATTTCCTTGAGCATCTCCAGGCCGTCGAGATTGGGCATGTTCCAGTCGGAGACCACGAACTCGAAGCCGCCGGCCCTGAGCTTGGTCAGGGCTTCCTGACCATCCTCGGCTTCGTCCACGTTCTCGAATCCGAGTTCCTTGAGCAGACTGCGGACGATCCGACGCATGGTCGGGAAATCGTCCACCACCAGAATGCTCATGTTCTTGTCAGCCATCGTCTGTCCTCATCGAATCGTTTGGCGGGCCTGCTGAGAGTTATCGGCAGCGGACCCGCTCGCTTTAAACGCGCTGCGCGCGCCCCGCTATGTGCATCTGCTGGACCAGATGACCCGCGATGTCCTGCAGCCCGATGGTCTCGGTCGCGCCGCCCAGCGCAATGGCCTCCTTCGGCATGCCGAAGACCACGCAGCTCGCCTCGTCCTGGGCCACCGTGTGGGCACCCGCCTCGCGCATCTTCAACAGGCCCGCTGCCCCGTCACGCCCCATCCCGGTGAGAATGACGCCCAGCGCATTCCGACCGGCGCAGGTCGCCGCGGAGTCGAACAGCACATCGACCGAAGGGCGATGCCGATTGACGGGCGGCCCGTCGTCGAGCGCGATCACGTAGTTCGCCCCCGAGCGAGTCAGGCGCATATGCCAGTCTCCCGGGGCGATGTAGACATGTCCCGGCAGGACCCGTTCGCCGGCTTCGGCTTCCTTCACCGTCACTCGGCAGAGTCGATCGAGCCGTTCCGCGAAGGAGCGGGTAAAGCCACCCGGCATGTGCTGGGTGATCAGCACCGCCGGACTATTGGCCGGGAGCGGCTCGATGACCTGACGAATCGCTTCGGTGCCACCGGTCGACGCGCCGATGATGATGATCTTCTCGCTCGAGAGCATCGGCGCCTTCAAGACTTCCCGGGGCGCACCGGACTCCACCATCCGCCCCTGTTGCCGCGGACGCGCCTGGGCGGCAGCCCGGATCTTGTCGGCGATCATCCCTGCATATTCCATCATCCCCTCGCGGATGCCGACTTCGGGCTTGGCCACGAAGTCGACCGCGCCCAGTTCCAGCGCCTTGAGGGTGATTTCGGAACCGCGTTTCGTCAGGGAGGAGACCATCAGCACCGGCATGGGCCGCAGCCGCATCAATCGCTCCAGGAAATCCAACCCGTCCATGCGCGGCATCTCGACATCCAGGGTCAACACGTCGGGGTTGTGCCGCTTGATCAGATCGCGTGCGACAAGAGGGTCGGGCGCCGTGGCAACCACGGTCATGTCCGGTTGGTCATCGATGATTCTGGTCATCAGGTCCCGGATGAGTGCCGAATCGTCGACACATAGCACTTTGATCATCGGTTTCACCGTTCACTCCTTGCCGCATCAGACACGGTTCGCGGTGACGGCGATGCCAACGTGTAGACGGTCTGCCCTCGCAAGCGGAAAGCCTGACTCAGGAAGGAGAAGTTCTCCGAGTGGCCGGCGAACAGCAATCCATCGGGCTTCAACTGGGCGGCGAAGCGGCGCAGGATCTCGGCCTGAGTCTCCTTGTCGAAATAGATCATGACGTTACGACAGAAGATGATGTCGAACGGCCCGTTGATCGACCAGGACCCGGTGACCAGGTTGAGCGGTCGAAAATCGATCATCGCGGCGAGCTCCGGACGCACCCTGGCCTTGCCGGCCCGGGCACCGCTGCCACGCTGGAAGAATTGGCGACAGCGGGCCTCGCCGAGCTTCTCCACCGTCTCCAGCGAATACACGCCGGCTCGCGCCGTGTTCAACGCCTCGGTATCGATGTCGGTCGCCAGGATTTTCACCTGGGAGGCAGCCGCGCCCAGCGTCTCCTTCACCGTCATCGCCAGCGAATAGGGTTCCTCCCCGGTCGAGGCGCCAGCACACCAGATCTTGATGCCGGTGCCGCGACGACGTACCTCTTCGGCCAGCGTCGGGAAATGATGCGCCTCGCGAAAAAAGGCTGTCAGGTTCGTGGTCAGCGCGTTGGTAAAGGCCTCCCACTCCTCGGAATCCGAACGGGCTTCGAGCCTGTCGAGATAGTCGCCGAAGCGAGTCATGCCATGCAGGCGCAGGCGCTTTGCCAGTCGGCTGTAGACCATTTCACGCTTGTTTTCCGCCATGACGATACCGGCACGACGATAGATCAAGTCTCGGACCCGCTCGAAGTCACGTGGGGTAAAGTCGAGATCTCGCGTGAAACGCACGGCACCGTCGTCGCCACCATCGCCCTTGCCGGGTGCTGAGAACATGACCGCCTCGGTTTTCAAAATGCCTCCCACTCCTCGTTGTCATCCTTCACGTTATGCCGATCGGCACCCGGCAACTTGGCAGTCACCGGGGAGGGTTTCGCCAACTGCCGCTCAGGGTGCTTGCCAAGTCGGGGATCGCCGGGCTGCGTCACACGCTCCTCGCCGCTACCCGCCAGCCGGAAGACCGCGATCGAGAGAGAGAGGTGCTCGACGCTGGCGCGCAGCTCAGCGGCGGAGGAGGCAGTCGTCTGCACCCGCTCGGCGTTCTGCTGGGTCACTTCGTCCATCTGCGCGACAGCCTGACTGATCTGCTGGATGCCGCTGGTCTGCTCTTCCGAAGCCGCGGAAATCTCGCTGATGATGTCGTTGACGCGGGTCACCGCGTTGACGACTTCCTCGATCGATCCCTCCGCCTGCCGTACCAGATCGGCGCCATGTCCCACTTCCTGGCTGGAGCTGTCGATCAGGTTGCGAATCTCCTTGGCGGCGTTGGCACTGCGGCTGGCCAGGTTGCGCACCTCGTTGGCCACGACCGCGAAGCCTCTGCCCTGCTCCCCCGCCCTTGCCGCTTCGACGGAGGCATTCAACGCCAGAATATTGGTCTGGAACGCGATCGAGTCGATGACCCCGACGATATCGGCAACCTTGCGCGAGCTTTCGGTGATTCGCCCCATGGTCCCGACGACCTCGCCCATGACCTGGCCGCTGCGGCGCACGGTATCGGTGGCGCCATTGGCGAGTTGGCTGGCCTGGCGAGCGTTGTCGGCGTTCTGTTTCACGGTCGCCGTCATCTGCTCCATGCTGGAGGCCGTCTCCGCCAGCGATGCCGCCTGCTGCTCGGTACGCGAGGAGAGATCCTCGTTACCACTGGCGATATCCCGGGTCGCCGGCACCACCACGGCGACGTTCGAGTTCACGTCGCCGGCGATCGTTCCCAGGCTCTGGCGCATGTTGTTGAGCGCCCCGATCAGGCGCCCGACCTCATCGTTGCCGCGCTGCCGCAGCGTCGCGCCCAGGTTGCCCGAGGCGATCTGCAGCGTGAAGTCCAGCGCCTCGCGCACCGGTTTGAGCGTCGCCCGAATCGTGGTTATGCCGACGATCAGCAGCATGATGGCACCTGCTGCCAGCAGCGAGAGCAGGATGATCATCGTCATGCGCTGGGAGCTGGCGGCGTCGACCGCCAGCTCCGCACCACTCTGGCGTTTCGCCTCGACCAGCGCGTTGAGATCGGTGCTGGCCTTGTCGCTGTTGGCCTGCAGCACATCGTTGTAGGCCACGTAGGATTGGTAGAAGTCGCCATTGTTGAGCGCCGCCATGACCCCCTTCAGCCCGTCGTCCCGATAATTCTCGAGATCGGCGGCAAAGGTGTCCGCCGCGGCCGTCTGATTGATGGGCCGGTTCTCATAATAGGCGTCCCAGGTATCGTTCAATTCGCTGATGAGCGCATCGACTTGCACGTTGATTGGCGCCAAGTCGGCGGCCATCGGATTACTGACCGGCTTGGAGACCAGATCTCGACCTCTCGACATCAACTGGTCGATCTTCTGCAGTCGAGCCAGGTCCTCGAGTCCGTTGTTGGTCAGCGCCTGCAGCCGTTGGCCGTTTTCATGCAGGGCATAGACCGACACACCGCCACTGACGGCCAGCGCGATCAGCGCCAGTGCGATCATCGAGATCAGCCGCCCTTTCAGCGAGCGCAGGCTGAGACGCCGGAGGACGGGAATGACTCCCCGCGGTTTCAGTTCTCCCCGGTCGAGTCGGACGCCCCGCTTGCGACCGGCCAGCAGCATCGGGTAATGCTGCTCGGCGAGACGGCGCCGCTGGTCGGCCACCTTGGTGCGAACGGAGGTGTAGCCGGCAATCTTGCCGTCCTCGATGATGGGGGTGACCGTGGACTGGACCCAGTAATGAGACCCATCCTTGCGGCGGTTCTTGATCACCCCCGACCAGTTTTCGCCCTTCTGAAGGGTCTCCCAGAGGTCCGCGAATGCCGCAGCGGGCATGTCGGGATGGCGGACGATGTTATGGGGCGCACCGATCAGTTCTTCACGACTGAAACCGCTGACCTCCACGAACGCCGGATTGGCATAGGTGATTCGGCCTTTGAGATCGGTTCGCGAGATCAGGTACATGGAATCGTCGATCACGAATTCCCGATCAGTCACAGGTTGATTGTTTCGCATCGCAGCATCCCTGGTTTTGTTATGCCCAGTCAGGATCCGCCGGAGGGCACCCGGCGAACCAAATGTGATCATTGCGAACTGTTATCGGCCGATCGACCACGCTCTTGAGGCTTCTCTCTGGACGATACCCGCTCAGGCGAGCTGTTCCAGGTCCTGGTGTTCCCGCTCGCGGCCCGGTCGCCAATGCGTCAGCCCCGGGTTGTCGTCGCTGTCGGCGGGTGCCACGCGATAGTGCTCCAGCGTCGATTCGAGCTTTCGTGCTTGCCCCACCAGCGACTGGGAAGCATTGGCGGTCTGCTGCACCAGCGCGGCGTTCTGGCTGGTGACCTGATCGAGTTCGGTGATCGCCTGATTGACCTGCTCTATACCGCTGCGCTGTTCCCGCGACGCATTGGCGATCTCTTCCATCAGGCCGCTCACGCTCGCCACGGAAGACACGATCTCCTCCATCGCCCGGCCCGCCTGCTCGATCAGGGTGGCACCGCTATTGACCTGCTCTCCGGAGCCGGTGATCAATGTCCGGATCTCTCTGGATGCCTCTGCGCTGCGGCTTGCCAGGTTGCGCACTTCCTCGGCCACGACGGCGAATCCTCGTCCGGCGGAGCCGGCACGTGCGGCCTCGACGGAGGCGTTCAGAGCGAGAATATTGGTCTGGAAGGCGATGTTGTCGATCATGTCGACGATCTCGGCCATCTGCCGCGATCCCTCCTGGATCTTCGACATGGTGGTCTCGATGTCGCGCATCATCTCGCCCCCCTGCTGGGCCCGCTGGCGAGTCTGCATCGCGGCCTGGGTGGCGGTATCGGCATTGTCGGCGTTGTGGCGAACGGTCTGGGTCAGCTGCTCCATGCTGGACGCGGTCTCGACGATGGCGGCAGACTGCTGATCCGTTCGCACCGCCAGATCCTGGTTACCGCTGGCAATCTGTCCGGCGCCGACGTTGACCCACTCGGCGCTGGCTCGGATATCGGAGAAGGTCTTCGACAGGCGCTGGCGCATGCTTTCTATCGCGAAGAGAAGACTGTCGGTGTCCTTGGACTTGAGCTGCAGCGCCTGGGAGAAGTCGCCTTCGGCGATTTTCTGAATGCTGTTGCGTGCATGCCCCGGATCGCCACCCAGACGCCCGAGCACATTGCGAATGACCCAGGCCACGATCAGCGACAGCAAGCCACCGATAGCGGCGATCAGCGCCAGGTAGACCGCGGCGCCATCGGCCAGCACGGCATCGATATCGTCGACGTAGACTCCCGTGGCGATCTGCCAGTCCCACTGCGGTACGCGCATCACGTAACTGAGCTTCTCGTACATCTGGTCGCCATCGCTGCGACGGGAGGCGTAAGGCACGAGACCACCGTCAGGCTTCTGCGCGGCGGCCAACATCTCGCGATAGAGATAGACGCCGTTGGGATCCTGGTAATCCCGCATGCTATCCCCCGTCGCGCGCCTCGGATGCTCGACGATATCGAGGTTGGAGTCGAAGACGAAGACATAGCCGTCGGCGCCGAATCCGAGATGCGAGAGCGCATTGCGCGCCTGCTGCTTGGCGTCCGCTTCGCTCAGCTCTCCACTCTCGGCTTGACTGACGTAGCTGTCGACCAGTTGCTTGGCGCTGCCGATGAAGTACTGCAGGCTCTGGATTCGCTGCTCCATCAGGTTCTCGCGCATGGAGTAAAGCGACCAACCCGCCACCAGGATCAGGCCGACCCACATCAATCCCAATGTCGCCCATAACTTGCGACGCATCGTCCACTCTCGAAAATTCAGCATGGCATTCTTACCCGGGTTGCTCGAAAAATTGCTTGATGGATGCCACGCCCGCTCTTCCTGAAGCCGATAGTCAGCGCGACAGCTACTTTATCGGCCTTCAGGAAGCTTCCTTTATCGTCGTCAGACCAAAGTCCCACGCATCACCGAACCTTCACGGCGCATAAAAAAACCGCAGCCGAAGCTGCGGTTTTCGCCTGAGCCAGGGATTGGAATCAGGCACTTTCGGCCGTTCGTTCCACCAACTGCATCTCTTCGTGGGTCAGCAGCTTCTCGATGTCGACCAGTACCAGCATGCGATCCTCGAGACTGCCGATTCCGCTCAGATAATCCGAGGAGAGCGTCACGCCGAACTCCGGCGCCGGCTTGATCTGGTCCGGTGCCAGGCTCATCACGTCGGAGACGCCGTCGACGACGACGCCGACGATGCGATCATCGACGTTGACCACGATCACCACCGTCTGTCCGCCGTACTCGACCTTGTCGAGGTGGAACTTCAGGCGCAGGTCGATGATCGGGACGATGACGCCACGAAGATTGGTGACTCCCTTGATGAAGTCGGGCACGTTGGCAATGCGGGTGACATTCTCGTAACCCCGGATCTCCTGCACCTTGAGGATATCGACGGCGTACTCCTCGTCGCCCAGGGAGAAGACCAGATATTCACTGCTCGCTGCGTCATTGGCGAGGGCGTTCGTGTTCGCTTGTGCGCTCATGCTAGCGATACCTCTTGCAGGTGTTGATGTTTCGCCTCGTAACGCTGCTGCGACTTGCGTCGATCGAGACGATGTAGATCGGCAATGTCGAGAATCAAGGCCACGCTGCCATCACCGAGGATGGTGGCGGCGGAGATTCCCGGCACTCTGCGATAGTTGGTTTCGAGATTCTTGACCACGACCTGCTGCTGGCCGACAAGGTCGTCCACCAGCAGGGCATAGCGACGTCCCTCGCCCTGGACGATGACCGCGATGGCCTCGGTCAACTCGGTCTTGGCGCCGGTCACGTCCAACGCATGATGCAAGGCGATGATGGGAAGATACTCGTCGCGCACCTTGAGCAGTTGGTCGTCGCCGGCCATCGAGTAGAGGTCCTCGGATTGCGGCTGCAGAGACTCCAGCACCGCGTTCAACGGCAACAGGAAGGTTTCGTTGCCGCACCGGATCGACATGCCATCCAGAATCGCGAGCGTCAGCGGCAGCACGATCCGGGTCGTGGTCCCCTGGCCCGGCTTGCTCAGAATCTCGACGTGACCGCCCATCTCCTGGATGTTGCGCTTGACGACGTCCATGCCCACGCCCCGCCCGGAAACATCGCTGACCTGTTCGGCGGTAGAGAAACCCGGCGCGAAAATCAGTTGCCACACATCGTCATCGCTCATGGAGTCGGTGACGGCCAGACCACTGGATTTCGCCTTGGCCAGGATTCTCTCGCGATTGAGTCCGGCGCCATCGTCGATCACCTCGATCAGGATGTTGCCGCCCTGATGCTGGGCTGACAGGGTCAGACGCCCGGTCGGCGACTTACCGGCGGCTTCGCGCTTTTCCGGAGACTCCAGGCCATGGTCCAGGCTGTTCCTCACCAGGTGGGTCAGCGGATCGATGATGCGTTCGATCAGGCTCTTGTCGAGTTCGGTGGACTTGCCCTCGGTCACCAGTTCGACGTCCTTGCCCAGCTTGGCCGCCAGGTCTCGCACCAGGCGGGGGAAGCGGCTGAACACGTAGTCCATGGGCATCATGCGTATCGACATGACCGACTCCTGGAGATCGCGGGCGTTGCGCTGCAGGAGATTCATGCCGTTGACGAGCGGCCCGTGGGAGACGATATCCAGATCGCTAGCGGTCTGCTCCAGCATCGATTGGGTGATGATCAACTCACCCACCAGGTTGATGATCTGATCCACCTTGTCGACCGGTACCCGAATGGTACTGGACTCGCTGCCCTTGGCACTTTTCCCGCCGGACTTGCCGGGGGCGCGCGGTGACGTCGCGCCGCCCTTCGGCTCGACTTTGTCCGGCTCGGGAAGTTCGTCGGGCGTCACCGCAGGGGCCGGTTCAGTGTCGGGCATCGCCTCGGAGACCATCGGCGCCTGCGGCTCCGCCTGATCCGCCGCCGCTGTCGGGGCTTCCACTTCTATCGACAACTGCTCCGGCTCGATGATGAAACAGAGCACGGCTTCGATATCGTCCTGGGATTCGGTGCTATCGAGCACGACTCGATAGCGGGCGACATCGCCGGACTGGGAGGCGATCGTCCCGAAGTGCTGAAGCTCCTCCACCAGCAGCTCCCGGTCCTTGTCGCTGACGCCGCTCAGGGTGATCGAGAGCTGTCGTCCAGCGGTCTCGCCCGTGTCAGCGCGATCGATCTCGGCCTCGGCCGCTTTGCTGGTCTCTGGCGGCGGTGTCGGCGCCGGTACCGGATCCGGTTTCGTCTCCCCCTTCACCGCCGCCTCGCCCTGCCCCAACTCATCAAGCGCCATCTGCTGCAGCACGCGGGAGATGCGCTCGAACGCTTCCGCATCGGGCTCGCCGCCATTGCGATAGGCATCCAGTTGGTCATGCAACATATCTTTGGTTTCCAGGAACGTGTCGACGATATCGCGCCGCAGTTTGAGTTCGCCTCGCCGCGTATGGTCCAGCAGGTTCTCCAGCAGGTGGGTCGTTTCCTGCAGAACGGTGAAACCGAAGGTACCTGCCCCTCCCTTGATGGAGTGCGCGGCGCGAAAGATCGCGTTGAGGTCTTCGACATCCGGATCGTCGACATCGAGATCCAGCAGCAGGCGTTCCATATCCGCCAGCAGCTCTTCGGCTTCTTCAAAGAACGTGTCGTAAAAATCGGAAATGTCCATGTGCGGCGTGCCTATACCATTGATATATATGGACTTGAAAAGCCTGCTTCAGAATGCTCCCTCACACCCGCCCTCGAGCTGGCCTGAGTTCGTACCTGATCGCTGCTTACGATGTCCTCACTATCGGCAGCGTCTCTCGACCTCTTTAATCAATTCGTGGCCTGGCGATGCGTGCCACCATGCACTCGAGCCCCGCCCGCATCCGCCTCGACGACGGCAACCCCACTGCCGCCCCGGGCGGGCCGAGCCAGCGCTGCCTCGGTGCCTGTCTCGCGAGGTCCAACGAGTGCTCGAGCAGGCGCAGCGACATCCGTATCAGGCCCACTTCAACGATACCCTTGCCCAGAGCCCAGGCGGCAGAGCACGAAGCCGGGATGGCCCATGAGCAAAGAGGGCGAAGCAACGAACTGCCCGGATGCCACCGCCATTTCAGTTCCATGCGCGAACCCGGGAGGCGTTGCCACGCAACGGCTCCGCCTACAGGGCGCGACGACCTTGCATCAATTCGATGAACCCTGCCCGGTCATCGCCATGGGGCCGTCGTCATCAATCGCTGGGGGCAGAGCCTCCTCCGGGAAGGGTGCCCGCTCCTGCTGCTCGATGGCTCGGGCTGCGCGGTTGTCCAGTACCACTATGCTGATACGGCGATTGACATCGTCACTGGGCTGCGTATTCGGCAGGGAGACCCGGGACCCCATGCCAGCCACCCTCAGCAGCTTGTCGGGGGAGAGGCCGGCCGCGATCAGCTCTCTTCGGGAGGCGTTGGCACGATCGGCGGACAGCTCCCAGTTGCTATACCCTTTTTCGCCCCCGGCATAGGGAAGAGCATCGGTGTGGCCGCTGATACTGATCGGGTTGGGCATCTCGTTGAGAACCGGCGCGATTCGACGAAGAATCTTCTGCATGTAGGGCTCCAGCCGGTCGCTGCCGAGTTCGAACATGGGCCGCTTGTCGCTATCCACGATCTGGACCCGCAACCCCTCCGGCGAGAAGTCCATACGCAACTGTGACCGCAGCTCCTTGAGCTGGGGATCACTCTGGATCACGCTCTGCAGACGGTCGCGCAGGTAGCGCAGATTGCGCTGCTCGTCGCTCGAACGCGTCTGTTCGCGAACGTTGGCCCGACGCACTTCACCGTCGGTCTTGGTAGGGTTGTCGCCGCCGCCGGGGATGGCGCTGGTACTGGCCGTGGTCTTGTCGCCACCCGTCAACGCCACAGCGAGAGGCGTGCGGAAATACTCGGCAATGTGTTCCAGCTGGCTGGGGCTGGCGGTCGAGAGAATCCAGAGCACCAGGAACAAAGCCATCAGCGCCGTCATGAAATCGGCATAGGCGATTTTCCAGGACCCACCGTGATGCGCTGCCGCCTGAACACGCTTGCGCTTGATGATCAGCGGGCGCCGCTCACCGCTACCGCTCATGAGCCATCCGTCCCCGTGCCGCGCAAGGTCTGACCGCTGGAACGCACGTGCTCCTCGAGCTCACTGAAGGAAGGCCTCAGGGCGGTGAACAGCGCCTTGCGACCGAACTCGACGGCCAACTGCGGTGCCAGGCCGTTGAGGCTCGCCATCAGCGTGACGCGGATGCATTGCAGCATCTTGGTCGCCTCGCCCACCTGAAGATTGATGTGATGCGCTACCGGGGTGACGAAGCCGTACGCCAGCAGGATACCGGCAAAGGTACCGACCAGTGCCTGCGCGATCATCTGCCCCATCACCCCGGCCCCCTGGTCTGCAGAGCCCAGCGCATGCACTACTCCCATGACGGCAGCGACGATCCCGAACGCCGGCAGGCCATCACCGACCGCCGACAGCGAGTGGGCCGGCATCTCCGCCTCATGCTGGAACGTCTCGATCTCGTGCTCCATCAGCGCATCGATCTCGAACGGATCCATGTTGCCACTGACCATCAGGCGCAGGTAATCGGTCAGAAACGCCATGATCATCGGGTCGGAGAGTATCTTCGGGTAATCGGCGAAGATGGCGCTGTCCTGCGGCGAGTCGATATCGCGCTCGATCGCCAGCATGCCATCTCGACGCGCCTTGGTCAGGAGCCGGTACTGGAGTGCCATCAACTCCATGTACATCATCTTGTTGTAGCGCTTGGTGCGCTTGAGTTTCGAGAATGAACGCAGAGTGGCCTTGATCGCCTTGCCGTTGTTGGCACAGACGAAGGCACCGAGCGCCGCGCCAATGATCATGACGAACTCGGCGGGTTGGACCAGCGCGCCGAGATGACCGCCGATCGCGACGTAGCCACCGAACACGCTGCCTAAAACGATGATGTAGCCGACTAAGATCAGCACGGAGCGACTCCCGTATACAGTACATGGCGAACCTGATGACTGTATCGGCAGCGGACCCGGTGGGCTTGAGGGTGGGAATATCAGAAAAATGTCATTCGCCGAAAGCTTACGACGAATGGCTAATCCCCAGATGACGACAGGCATAAAAAAAGCGGGCGATGAAGCCCGCTTCGGCAGCGCGTTTCGCTAGATGGCCAGACGTTTCGCCAACGGCATCTCGACGGGGGTGAACGTCTGGTCCAAGGGCTTGGCGACCCGCTTTGTCTTGCGCGTTTTTCCTGCCCGGGATGGCGGCTGGCAGATCCCACAGACGTAATCGTGTGCGGGACTATGGGCATGGGCGACGAACTGGCCTTGACAGCCTTTGCAGCGGGACAGCTGCAAGAGATCGCTTTCGAAGAACCGGACCAGCGTCCAGGCACGGGTCAGCCCCAGCGTCGCTTCCACGCCGTCCAGTGACACTTGCTCCAGATAGAGCCGGTATGCCTTGACGAAGGCACTCATCCGCTCGCATCCCAGCTCGCCGTTGAGACGACGATAGATATTGTAGAAGAGCGAGGAGTGGATGTTCGGGAGCCAGGTCACGAACCAGTCGGCCGAAAACGGCAGCATGCCTTTCGGCGGCGACATTCCCTTGACCTCCTTGTAGAGCTTGATCAGCCGCCCACGACTCAGGTCGGTCTCCGTCTCGAGGACCTGCAGACGTGCGCCCAGTTCGATCAACTCGATTGCCAGCTGAACCTGGAACATCTCCGCGACAAGACTCTTGTCCGCCATGACTCAGCTCCTCTGCTGCACGGAGGACGGAGCGCGGCCGGCGCCGGCCATCAACAGCGCCGCATGGGTCTGCTCGAGACCCTGGGCCCGCGGATTGTGTACCAGCAGGTTCAGCTTGTCGGCATCGGTGAAGCGCAGATGACAGAGCAGCTGGTTGGTGCGAGACAGCTGCGTCAGCTGTTTGATCGACAACTGCCCGATGGTGTCGGCCAGGTCGGCATTGAGGTCGAGCCGAAACATCGCGGACTCTCGATCCTCGTTGAGCAGACGCTGAACCAGCAGCAAGTAGGAGAGATTGAGATCCTGAATGTCGTCGAGAAGACTGTTGGAGTGCATCACTAGATTCCCTGCGTATGGTTTTATTGGCACCAGTTGATCAGGTGCTCCGGGTTGCTATTGTTAGCGCTGTACATCAGCTCTTTATGATGGACCCAGTTTGCTACTTTTTGATGAAAAAAAGCAAGCATTGTTACAAATTATGTCCATAGGTAACTTGACCTTCGGCTGGCGCCGTGAGCGCAGCCAGTAAGCGATTGATCTATATCTCAATATCTTCAGTTGGATGGTTGAAAATCCTAATTGGAATTCGGTCTCTGGAACCGGTCAGTTACACAAGAAGTGCCGTATCGTTGAATCTTGTAACCGCGAATAAACGCTAATTCGACGTTTCCGACCCCAGAGACCGGTCGATCTGCTCGATCCAGACCAGGAGCTCCGCGATGACCTGATAGAGAGACTCAGGAATCCGAGCATCCAGATCCACCTGCATCAGAAGCGCGACCAACTCCGGCGAGTCATGCACGAAGATCCCTTCCTGGTTGGCGAGTTCGATGACGCGCTCGGCGAGGTTCCCGTACCCCTTGGCGACGACGCGCGGTGCGTCGGTACGCTCGCCGCTGTACGCCAAAGCCACGGCTCGCCGTCGTGCGTCATGCTCCCCATCACCATTCATGCCCGACTCCCCAGCGCCAGATCCACCTCCAGGCCCAGCGACAATAGTCGCTCCCGAAAGGGCGAAAGCTCGACCTCCATGATTTCCCGGGCCGACGCCTCGACGGGTGCGATCTCGACCTGCAGAGAGGCGTCGTGACGCGTGCGAAACACGAGGTCGACAACGCCCAGGGAGGGTAAGCGAACCTGAACCTCGGCACGCCAGGCGCTGGCGCCCCCCTCCTCACCCTCCTGGTCGCGGCGGCCCTGCGCCTCCTCCTGATCGTCGTCGAGCACGGTGTTGGTTGGAATCTCGCTCAAGACCATCACCATGGGAACGCCCGGCAGAAGCTGCCCTTCCCAGCGGAGGCTGGGGGCGGCGATCACCTCCAGTTGCTGGCGAACCAGCGACTGAAGCGTGTCCGAAGGGGACTGAGATAGCTGGTGGGCCCGCGTCATCGACGCCGAGGCCGGCGCGTCCGGGTCGCCTTTCGTGGACATCGCCATCGCATGCGTGGCACCAGCCAGCCGTGCGGCGCTCGCCTGGCCGGGCGCGTCATCAGGCAAGGCCGCGACACCGCCATGCAAGACGCCCGGCATACCGGGCGCGCCACCCCGGCTTGCGCCTCGTGGCACGAGGCTCCAGTCGTGGAGGCTCGGTGTGGGCGGCGACGGCGAAGTGAAGGCAGGACGGAATGTCAGGCTCAGCCAAGCCTGTGGCTCCCGCATCAGCGCGGCGCGAGGATACTGGCCCGCCATCCAGCGCAGCAGGTGAGACTCGTAGAAAACGCCACTTTCCCTGACGCTCTGCGACAGGGCCGCCGCCAGCGCCTGCGGACTATCTCCGGGTTGGACCAGCAACGAAAGGAGCGGTCTGATCGATGGCGCCTGGGTCGAGGGGAATCGCGCGAGGATATCCGCGATCTCATTCGCGGCGTGACTCAGGTGCAGCTGTGTCGATGATGCATCGATTCTGCCGGTCGCCGCGGGCGAGCCAGGCGCATTGCCGGCGGCGTTGCCAGGGAGCGGTACGCTCTCTCTGGTACCCGTCTGCTGATGCAACCTCGAGTCGCTGCGCGCCGGCTGGATGGCATCGGACGAGGTGGCCGCCGAGACCGGCAAGGGCTGGTCCTTGATGACCGGAGTATCGACACGCTTGCCAAGGACTTGATGCAGCAGGGTGTCGAGTATGGGGGTGATGCCGCTCACGGCCGCTCATCTGGCGGTACCGAGCGCAGTCGCGATGCGATGCTGCCCCGTCCAGCCTGATAGACCTCACCCAGCGCCTGCTGTCGCCGGGAACTGCCAATGAGATGGCTCAACTCTTCGCGCCTGGCCTCCAGCGCGCGCCGGGTTTCGGCATCCTGCTCCAGGATGCGCGCGAGCAACGCCATCTGCTCCTCGCGCTCCGCATCGCTCGACGGCCATTCACCGTCCTCGCTGCGCAGGCGCTCCAGCGACACCAGGTAACCGGCCTCGCACTGCACCAGCGCCTCCCAGTCCTGCTCCCGCGCCAGGCCAAGCATTCGATTCGACGTTTCGAGCAACTGACGGTACTGGTCGACGACCGACACGGCTGATCTCATTCGATCACACTCCTGCCAACGACGGTGTGGCGGGCGAATGCCGAAGCTCGCGCCAGCCGGATCCAATATTGTCGAGCAGCGATGCCGCGCGGTCCAGTTGGGTCACGTCGTCACGCAAATTGGCCTGCACCAGTTGCCGAGCGACATAATCGTAGAGTTGCGCGAGGTTCGCGGCGATCTCGCCGCCACGCTCGTGATCCAGAGCGGCTGCCAAACCGTTGTTGACGATATCGATCGCCTTGGAGATGGCCAGCCCCTTGGCCGAGCGGTTGCCGTCCTGCATATGCAGCCGGGCACTGTTGATGGCGGCCTGCGCCCCATCGAACAGCATGACGATCAGTTGATGGGGATCTGCGGACATCACCGCCGATTCGACGCCAACTCTGGCGTAAGCGCCGGCACCCTGTCGGGAATTCATCATCGTTGCGACCTATTACTGTTTGAGCTGGGCGTTCAGGGCGTTGAACTGCTGGGTCAGGTAATCACTGGTGGAATTCATCTGGGACACCAGCGAGTCGAGGCCAGCAAACTGGGAACGATAACGAGCGACCGTTGCATCGATGGACGTCTGCATCCGCGTATACCGATCACTCAAGCGCTCGAGCGAGGTGTCGATGCCGTCGGTGGCGATCTTCAGCAGCCCATCGTCATCCAGAATCGTCCCCATGGTGTCGTCGATGCTGGCGGCGAAGCCGCCCTCGCCATCGACACCAGCGAAGAACTGGCTGACCGCCTCGCTGTTGTTCGACATGGCATCGGCGAGCTTGTCGTCATCGACCTTCAGCGTGCCATCCAACTGACGTTCGATCCCGAGATCCGACAGCATCGAGAATTCGCCCCCGCCCCCGCCGAAGCTGACAACGCCACGAAGGCGCGACTCGATGCTGCGCATGGTCGAATTGCCCAGCAGCACGCCGGCCGTGTCGGAGTCCGAATCGTAGGAGGTGAGAGTATCTGCGGTGTTCTGGAAGCTATTATAGGCATCGACGAAGTCGTTCACCGCCTTCGTCATCGACTCGGTGTCCTTGGACACGCTGAGCGTCTGCGCGCTTTCCGTCGTCGATGTCAGGTTGAAAGTGACGCCTTCGAGGGCCCCTTCGACGGTATTGGATTGGCTAGTGATCGAGATCCCGTTGACGTCGAGTTTGGCATCCTGCGCCGGGACCGTCTCGCTGAACCCGAAGAGGTCGTCGTCGTCGGTCACCTGGATCGCTGACTGGGTACCCGTCTCCGAGGACGTCAGCGTCAACTGATACTGGGAGCCGTTGAACACGATCGCTGCAGTGGCACCGGTATCGGCCTTGTTGATCGCGTCCCGGATATCTTCCAGCGAGTCGTCGGTACCGATGGAGATGTCGACCGAATCGTTTTCGCCGACACTGATTCCCAGCGTACCGGACTTGCCGAGCGCTTCGGTCTTGTCGGTGGTCAAGCCGCCAGACGCCAGGGATTGGGCCTGGGCCAGTTGCGAGACCTTGACCTGGTAACGACCCGAAACGGCATCGCCGGTAATATTGGCGGTCACGCCATCGCCGGTCATCGAGCTGGTGACCGCGGTGAAGGTTTTCGGATCATTCAACTTGCCGACGGCGTCGCGCAGTGCCGTGAGCGAACTCTCGAGCGCTCCGAAAGCCGACAGTTTGGTCTTGTAGCTTTTCTGCTGGGTGACGATCGGCGTAAGCTTCTCGTTTTCCGCCTTTCTCAGGTCATCGAGCAGCCCGCTCAGGTCCAGCCCGGAACCGATCCCCAGTGACGATATGGTAGCCATGTAACCTCTCTAAGCCTTGACGCCATTTGTAACACGCCGATCGCAACGGCAGACGCCGATTAGGCGCACTTTCACGCGTCAATTTGCTCATCGGCTGCGGGCGGGGGAACTTTAGCGTCGCCTGATCGTCTTTTTCTTCCCGTTCGGGAAGGCAGCACACCTGGGTGGCCAGACGACCACTGGATAGGCGATCATAGGCCACCGACAATTTGCCACTCTCTGGAGAAGACATGGACGCGAACTCCCTGCATGCCGATTATCGATTGTGGCAGCGCTTTCAGCGCCAGGAACAGCTGGGGCGCGAGCACCAGGCCGCCCTGCGCAAGCTGGCGGACACCGGCGCCATGGCATCACGGGTCACCGAAGCCTATCGCAGCATGGCGGACCGCGCCGCCAAGGAAGGCGCCAGCTATCGAGCCCTGTTCCAGCGCCGGCGTGACAACGGCGAGAATCTCGCCTGCGAAGGCTGGCTGTTCGTGCGTCGTGTATTGGCGGAAGGCGGGACCACCCGCATCCGGGCCACGCTGTTCGAGACGTTCACGCTTGAAGAGGGGGATATCACGCCCTCCGCGGAGAGCCCGATAAAGATCACGCTGGATATCTACGACGAGCTCCTGGTCCAGAAAAGCATGAAACTGGGTTGCCGCACCGACCGTCACGACGACGAGAGAGATACGCGCTTCATCACGTTCCTCGATAGCGTGCGCGGCGATCTGCACCAGTACCTGTAACGGTTTCCGTCAGGCTCGACCCGAGCTTGATCGACAATGAGCCTCAATCGACCTAGGGAGATCTCTCGATGGCCAATCCTCTCCACCCTTCAAAAGTCCATTTTTCCGCACTGCCGCTGGAAAACCTGGATGGCGTCAGTGGTATCGTCCAGCCTGTGACCCAGACCCAGTCGGTGACACTGGAAAGTTCCGCCGCCATGCTGGTCACGGATTTCAGCGTCAGTCACCCCTATACCCTGCCGACCGGGAGCTCCATATCCCAGGCGCTGGAAACGATGAAGCAGGCCGGCGTCCGGCTGCTGATGCTGATCAACGCCAGCGGCAACTTCACCGGCGTGATCAATGCCCGGGAGTTGATCGGAGGCCGCCGTATCACGCTGGCGATGCAGAAGCACCAGATCGGGCGAGATGAAGTGACTGCCGAGATGATCCAGACGCCGCGCAGCGAACTGCATTCGCTCTCCTACTCCCGGATTTCCCACGCCAGCGTGGGCGATCTGGTGGAGACGCTGAAGACATCGGGTGACCAGCACGTACTGATCACCGAACCGGATGGCAGCGGCGCGTCGAGAATTCGCGGCATCATCTCCGCATCCAATATCAGCCGGGCGCTGGGAGTCGATTTCAACCATCCGCCGGAAGCTCGCACCTTTTCCGCGATCTGCCACGTCATCCTCGGCCACGACCTCTAGCCGCCTCATGAATTCCGTGACCGACAACCATGCCCTTCCGATCCTGGTCATCTACACCGGTGGAACCATCGGCATGCGGGAAAGCGCCCGGGGCCTGGTGGCCGCGGGCGACTTCGAATCCCGTATGGCGGCGGCGCTGTCGACGTTGCCGCCCGACAGGCAGCGAAGGCTGCCGCGACATGTGCTATGGGAAGCGGCCAGCCCGATCGACTCCAGCAGCGCCACGCCCGCCGACTGGGTGGCTCTGGCAAGCATGATCGCCGAGCGCTACCGGGAGTTCGCGGGGTTCGTGGTGCTGCATGGAACCGACACCCTCGCCTGGTGCGCGACCAGCCTGGCTTTTCGACTCCAGGGCCTGTCCAAGCCGGTCATCGTGACGGGGGCGCAAAAACCGCTGGAAGCCGCCGATAGCGACGCCCTCGACAACCTCGAGGCGGCGCTGCGGTTTGCCGCGGAGAGCACGTTGAGAGAAGTCTGTGTCAGCTTCGGCGGTCGTCTGATGAGGGGATGCCGGGCACGGAAATGGTACACTGAGTCCAGCCTCGGATTCGAGACGCCGAACTGGCCGCTGCTCGGCGAGATGGTGGATCACGCCCCTGTCCTCTACCCTTCTCGCTGCTGGCAAAGCCGGGGAGCACCGCAATTCGAGCTAGCCGCCGCGCCACTTCCCGACGTCGTGCGTCTGCCCCTCTGGCCGGGCATCCGCGCCAGGGATGTGGCTCGGTGGCTGGACGACGACCAGATCAAGGGTGTCGTCATCGAGTGCTGGGGGAGTGGCAATCTACCGGAAGACGCCGAGCTGCTCGGCGTCCTGGCTCGCGCCGCCTCGGCGGGCAAGACCATGGTCGCCATCAGCCAATGCCCGGTCGGAGGGGTGAACCTCGACGTCTATGCCACGGGTCGGACACTGACGGAGATCGGCATCTTGTCCGGCGATGACATGACGCCGGAAGCCGCTCACAGTAAACTCGCCCATCTGCTGGCCCAGGCGTTGTCACCGGAGGAACGCAAGCAGCGTTTCCTGACACCCCTCGTCGGCGAACGAGGCGCCTTCGCGACATAGCCTCGGATAGCGCCAAATCCCATACCAGACCGATTGCCCTGCCACAGGTTGACAGCATGACACCCTCGACTTCCCACTCCCCATCCGAGCCGGCCGTGGTCATATACTCCGGTGGGATGGACTCCTACACCGTCCTGCATCGCGCCATCCGCGACGGGTATACGGTCCATGCCCTGTCGTTCGACTACGGCCAGCGCCACGCCCGTGAACTCGACGTGGCCCGCCGCGTATGCGAGGACCTGGGAGTGTCTCATCGGGTCGTCGACATCCGCGCCATCCATCAGTTGATCGGTAATTCGGCACTGACGGATAGCAGTCGCGCGCTGCCCAAGGCGGACTACGCCGAAGACAACCTGGCCGATACCGTGGTACCCAACCGCAACATGATCCTGCTATCACTGGCGATCGGATATGCGGTCAATATCGAAGCCGCCGTCTGTTTCTATGGCGCACATGGTGGTGATCATGTCCTGTACCCTGACTGCCGACCGGCGTTCGTCGACCGCATGAACGACGTCGCCGCCATCGCCAACTTCGAATCGGTCAGAATCGAAGCGCCGTATCTACATAGCGACAAGGCAAGCATTCTCAGCGACGGGATCGAGATGGGACTCGACTACGCTCGGACTTGGACCTGTTACCTGGGCGGAGAGATCGCCTGTGGCGAGTGCGGCAGTTGCCGCGAGCGACTCGACGCCTTTGCCCGTGTCGGGATGGAGGATCCGATCCCCTACGCGCTGCCCGACCGACAGTAGGAGTGGGATGGGAACCGCTGGCGCTCGAAGCCGGCACAAAGGGCCCATTCACACCGCGTGAATTCCGCGTTTTCGCCGTTTTGCTCTATTCTGCCCTCGCCCGCCGGCTTGCGGTACAAAATCCAAGCAGTCTATCGTCGTCGCAGCACGTACCGACCCGCCAAACCCAGGCGAAACCGGCCCGACGGCCAGCCCGCATGAACCTAGCACGGAAGTTTGCATGTACAGCGTCAAAGAAGCCTTCTATACCTTGCAGGGAGAAGGCGCCCAAGCCGGTCGCGCCAGCGTTTTCTGTCGCTTCACCGGCTGCAATCTCTGGTCCGGCCGAGAGCGTGACCGCGCGAGAAGTCGGTGCACCTTCTGCGATACCGACTTCGTTGGAACCGATGGTCAGAATGGCGGCCAGTTTCTCGACGCCGCCACTCTGGCTGCCCATCTGACGGCACTCTGGCAGGCGCCCGATCAGGCCAACGTCTCCCGCTACGTGGTCTTCACCGGTGGCGAACCTCTGCTGCAGTTGGACGAGGCGCTGATCGATGCCATGCATGCGCAGGGATTCGAGGTCGCCGTCGAGACCAACGGCACCCTGTCGGCGCCCGCGGGTATCGACTGGATCTGCGTCAGCCCGAAAAGCGATACGACGCTGAGCCTGACCCGGGGCCACGAGCTCAAGCTCGTCTATCCCCAGGCGGGCGTCGATCCGGCGACTTTCGCCGGACTCGATTTCACCCATTTTTTCCTGCAGCCGATGGATCTCACGCCAGGTGCCATCATCAGCGATGGCGACCCGATGGCAGCAACCGTCGAGTATTGCCTTCAGCACCCGCAATGGCGTCTATCGCTGCAGACCCACAAGATCGCAGGAATCGATTGATGACCCTGTTCGTGAACAACCTGACCAATATCGACGCATCGATCTGGTCCCCCCAACGCGGACTGAGCGGCGCCAGTTGGCACGTCGATGTGGAACTCGACGGCGAGCTGGGGGAGGACGGCATGCTGTTCGACTTCGGCGAGGTCAAACCGTGGATCAAGTCGCGCCTCGATGCGGGCCTGGATCACACGTTACTCGTGCCGACCCAGGCAGCCGGCGTCAAGATCGAGGAGTGCAGCGAAGGTCTCCACCTGGCGGCCGAACTCCCCTTCCCTCTGGAGCTCCGGGCGCCTCGCCAAGGCTTCACCCTATTCCCGTGGGGAGAGATCACCTCGGAGCGCCTGGGCGCGCATCTCAGCACCGAACTCAGCAAACGACCGCCGCCTAGAGTCGAAGCGATCCGAATTCGTCTTCGCGAAGAGCTGGCCGACGGCGCGATCTATCGTTACAGCCACGGCCTCAAGCACCATAAGGGCAACTGCCAGCGCATCGCTCATGGCCATCGTTCGCATCTGCGAATCTGGCGGGATGGCCGACGCGACTCAGAACTAGAGATGCATTGGGCAAAGCGCCTGGATAACGGCTATCTGGTCGACGATGCCGATATCATCGAGCCCCGTCGCGGTGATGACATCATGCGAGTCCGCTATCGATCGGACCAGGGAAAGTTTCAGTTGCACCTGCCGAAAGAGCGCTGCCACACACTGCCCGCGCCCACCACCGTCGAAAACATCGCGGCCTGGTTAGCCGAACAGATTGCATCGTCCACCGGCGCTCACATCCGGGTGCAGGCATTCGAGGGAATCGACAAGGGTGCGCTCGCCGAGAGCCGCGGCACCCGTATGACGGGCTAGCAAGGCATGAGTTGCAGAGCCGGCTGCGGTGCTTGCTGCATCGCACCATCGATCACCACCCCCATTCCCGGCATGCCGGAGGGTAAGCCCGCCGGCATTCGCTGCGTGCAACTCGACGACGACAATCTATGTCGGCTATTCGGGGACGCAAGCCGCCCCGCCGTCTGCCGGCGCTTCGAGTACGATCGGGAGCTGTGCGGCGATGACCGCGAACAGGCGCTACGCATTCTCACGGAGTGGGAGCATGCCACTCGCTAAGTCGCACACCCTTGTGTGACCACCGCAGCCGCTCGGAGCAACCGGCCCCCATCAACCATCCTCTATGACGATAAAACCCTCCCGGCTGACGGTGAAGCACCGTCAGGCCAGAGAGGGTTCGACGAGAATCAGGCGAAGCGGCACGCCTGGCCGGCGAGAGGATCAGTTACGCTCGATGTCCGCCTCGTCCTGCAGCGTCTGGGTCAGCCCCTGAATGACGATCTGAGCCTGCAGACGTTGCGCCAAGCGTGTCGCAAAGTCTGCGTCACCGGAGTCCGCATCGCCCGGCTGCACTGACTCGACCCCGACGATGGCAACGCCATCCTGGCTATCGGCGTGCCCCCAGACCGTCTTGCCATCCTCGGGATGGGGAAGACGGAAGGCCTCCTGAAGCACGGCGTCCGGCAAGCCGTCGGCATCCCGGGTGACACTATCGGCCTGCTGCCAGTCGATATCCGCTGCCGCCTGGCCGCTGCGCAGCGACGCCAGGGTTGCGGTCGCGAGCTCCTGCAACCGCTGCCGAGTCTGCTGCGCCTTGACCGCGCTTTCGACCTGGGCCCGAACGTCGTCGAGCGGCAACGTGCTGGCTTCACGGTGATCGACGACACGAAGCGCAACCCGCTGCTGGTTGTCGGTCTCGATCACATCGCTGTTGTAGCCGTCCTCCAGCACATCCGGGGAGAACGCCGCTGCGGCGACATCTGGATTGGAGAGCACCCCTTCGCCACCCGCGTCCCGAGAGAACCAGTCACTGGTCATCACCTTCAGTCCAAGCTCGTCGGCGACGCTGGAGAGATCTTCCGCCTGATAGACATCATCGGTCATCTTCTGCGCCCGCTCATTGAAGAGCGACTGGGACTGTTCGAGCTTGACCTGTTGAACGAGGGCTTCGCGATCGTCCTCGAATGAAGGGATATCGATCCCTGTCACCTTGATGAGGTGCAGGCCGTACTGCGTCTGGACGATCTGCGACACCTGCCCCGGATCCAGTGAGAACGCGGCGTCATCGAAACTCTCGCCGAAGAACCCTTTCTGAATCGCGCCGAGATCCCCGCCTTTATTGGCCGAGGAAGAGTCATTGGAATACTCCCGCGCGAGATCGGCAAAATTTGCGCCCTGCGCCAGCTTGGACTGGACCTCGGCCAGCCGCTCCCGCGCCTGCGCTTCCGTGCGATCGTCACCGAACGTCACCAGAATGTGAGATACCTCGCGCGGAGCTTCGGCTCGCGCCTGCTCGTAGGCCTGACGCAACTGGTCGTCGCTGACCTCGATGTCCTTGGCCACATCCTCCTGATTCAGAACGATATAGTTGACCTTGACCTGCTCGGGGCGGAGATAGTCCTGCTGATGCTGGTCGTAATACTGCTGAAGATCGGCGTCGCTGGGGGCCACGGGTTGCTTGAGGTCCGCCGCTGACAACTGCGCATAGCGGAATGTCCGCTGCTGATGCTGCAGCGACGCCAGACGCGTCTTTTCGGACGGCAGCAGGAAAGTGGAAGCCGCAAGTCCCTGCTGGACCTGGCGCCGCAGAGTATCCGCTCGGAGCTCGCGACGGAAGGACGAAGGCGTGTAGCCGGCCTGGGCCAGACGGTTGGTAAACAGCTCGTCAGAGAAGCGACCGTTCTGATCCTGGAACTCAGGTAGCGACACGATCAGCTGATCCAGCTGACTGTCGGAGATGTGCAGCCCGCCCTCGCTGGCGTACTGATCCAGGGTGCGTTGCCGAATCAACTGATCGAGCACCTGGCTTCGGAACTGGCGCTCCTGGCTGGCTGGAACCTGGCCCGAGCGGATGCCTCGCTGAACCTGCGTTTCGACGGCCTGACGGCTGATGGACTCACCGTTCACAGTCGCCGCGTCGTTGCTCCCGGCAGAAAAGTAACTGACCAGAGACTCCGCGCCGAAAAGCGCAAAAGTGACGATGATGGCCCCCACGATGACTTTCGCCACCCACCCCTGAGAACCCTCACGAATTCGTTGCAGCATGCTGTCCTCGCATGTCGTTGACCCAAAGTTGCGCCCGTATCGTACACCGCCATGCCACCGAGGCGCACCCGGGAACGGATCATTGGCGACGGCGCCTGCGGCAGCCTATTCATTGCAACAGGCAATAAAAAAGCGCACCGCTGAGGCGATGCGCTTATGTGCGACGGGCTTTCATCGGCCGAACCGCCTTGGCCTTCTGGCGTTTAGCGAGACGCCAGCCCGCGACAGAGCGAAACTCAGTTCACCGCGTCTTTCAGTGCCTTGCCAGCCTTGAAGCTCGGCACCTTGGCAGCGCTGATGTTGATCGGCTTGCCAGTCTGCGGGTTACGGCCAGTACGCGCAGCACGTTCCTTGACCGCAAAAGTCCCGAACCCAACCAGTGCTACGGAGTCGCCTTTCTTCAGGCTGTCTGATACGGACTCGATCATCGCGTCGAGTGCACGAGTAGCAGCGGCCTTGGGAATATCGGCAGACGCAGCAATGGCTTCAATCAGCTCGGATTTATTCACACTTCACCCCTTGACTGTATACGAAATTAACAGGACATCGATGCGCAATCAGAGACGCGGTCACGATCACAACAAGTGGGCATTTTATAGCAATGCCAAGATTACCCTGTCAATCGAGATCCTTAGAAAACCGCGTCATATCGGGCTTGGCGCACGAAATTTGCTTATCGACAAGATCAATGTGTGCTGACATTGGTTTGCGAAGAAGTTACATCTTCGACAAGTTTTTCATCATCGTCGACATGGTTCGTCAATGCCGTTGACAACACGTCATCAATCCACTTCACCGAGCGAATGTCCAATGCATTCTTGATATTCTCGGGCACCTCTTTCAGGTCCCGACGATTATCCTCCGGTATGAGTACGATCTTTATACCACCGCGCCGGGCAGCCAGCAATTTCTCCTTTAATCCGCCGATCGGCATGACCTCGCCACGCAGGTTGACCTCGCCTGTCATGGCAACGTCACATCGTACCGGGCGCCCGGTGTAGGCGGAGACCATGGCGGTCACCATGCCGATACCGGCACTGGGGCCATCCTTGGGCGTCGCTCCCTCGGGGACGTGGATGTGCAGGTCCTCTTTCTCGAAACGCTCCGGATCGATACCGAACTGGCTGGCCCTGGCTCGGACCACGGTGTGCGCCGCGCTGACCGACTCCTTCATGACGTCGCCCAGCGAACCGGTCTTGTTGACGCGACCCTTGCCCGGCGTGACCACGGACTCGATGTACAGCAGCTCGCCACCGACCGAAGTCCACGCCAGGCCGGTGACCCGCCCGATCTGATGCTCCTGATCGGCCAGACCATAGCTGTATCGACGCACGCCAGCGTAACGCTCGATATCGTCCGCCGACAGCACCAGCCCCGCCTGAGCCCCCTGCCCCTTGCCGGCCTCGAGGCGCTCACGCAGAACCTTGCGGCTGACCTTGGCTATCTGACGCTCGAGTTCGCGCACCCCGGCCTCGCGGGAGTAATAGCGCACCAGCTCGAGGATAGACTCATCACTGAACGTCAGCTCTTCCTCCTTGAGGCCGTTGGCCTTGAGCTGCTTCGGAACCAGGTAACGCTTGGCGATGGCCAGCTTCTCGTCCTCGGTATAGCCCGGCAGCCGAATCACTTCCATGCGGTCGAGCAACGGCCCGGGGATGTTCATCGAATTGGCGGTACAGATGAACATTACGTCCGACAGGTCGTAGTCGAGTTCGAGATAGTGATCGCTGAACTTGTCGTTCTGCTCGGGATCGAGGACTTCGAGCAGTGCCGAGGAGGGATCTCCTCGGTGATCCATGCCGATCTTGTCGACCTCGTCGAGCAGAAACAGCGGGTTTCGCACCCCTGCCTTGCTCATCCGCTGTATCAGCTTGCCCGGTAGCGAGCCGATGTAGGTCCGGCGGTGGCCGCGAATCTCGGATTCGTCACGCACGCCGCCAAGGGCCAGTCGGACGTAACGCCGGTTGGTGGCGCGCGCGATGGACTGTCCCAGCGAGGTCTTGCCTACGCCAGGCGGCCCGACCAGACAGAGCACCGGCCCCTTGAGCTTCTTGACCCGCTTCTGCACGGCGAGATATTCCAGAATTCGCTCTTTGACCTCTTCCAGTCCATGGTGATCTTCGTCCAAGACTTTGACCGCGTGAGCCAGGTCGTGCTTGACGCGTGTGCGTTTCTTCCAGGGCACGGACAGCACCCAGTCCAGATAGGAGCGCACGACGGTCGCCTCCGCCGACGTCGGCGACATCATCTTGAGCTTGCCGAGTTCCTGCGTGGCCTTGTCGACGGCCTCCTGCGGCATGCCGGCTTCCTGGATGCGCTGCTCGTACTTCTCCGCTTCGTTGGGAACGTTCTCGAGCTCGCCCATCTCTTTCTGGATGGCCTTCATCTGCTCGTTGAGATAGTACTCGCGCTGGGATTTCTCCATCTGGTCCTTGACCCGCGAGCGGATGCGCTTCTCGACCTGGAGCAGATCGATCTCCGACTCGATCAGCGCCATCAGGTGTTCGACCCGATCACGCACGCGATCCATTTCGAGCAGTTCCTGCTTGTCGTCGATCTTCAACGACAGATGCGCGCAGATGGTGTCGACCAGCCGGCTGGGATCCTCGATCTCCTGCAGCGAGGACAGGACTTCGCTCGGCACTTTCTTGGACAGCTTGACGTACTGCTCGAACTGATTGAGCAGTACGCGAACCAGCGACTCCTGCTCGCGTTCGCTCAGCGGTTCACTGTCCCGCGCAACCGCCTGTGCGCTGATGAAGCCATCCTCATCCTCCAGGATCTCCTGGATATCGGCTCGAAAACTGCCTTCGATGAGAACCTTGACGGTACCATCGGGCAGCTTCAGCAACTGCATGATGTCGGCGACCGTGCCGATCCCGAACAGATCCTCGACGCCGGGATCGTCGTGGGCGGCCTCGCGCTGCGCGACGAGCAAAACGCGCTTGTCGTGCTCCATCGCCGTCTCCAGCGCGCGGATGGACTTTTCACGCCCCACGAACAATGGGATGACCATCTGCGGATAGACCACCACGTCACGCAGCGGCAAGAGCGGAAGCTTGAGTGTCTGGTCAGAGCTCTGCGCCATTACAGCATTTCCTCGACAAACTTTCGGATGGGTGAGCCACCAGAGCGGCAATAGGGAAGATACGTGGGGGCACCACCGCTCGGATGCAAGAGTGATCGACGCGGCGATAGCCATAAAAGCGAGGGGGCCTGTCAGGCCCCCTCGTCTAGGCAGGTAACAGCGCGGGTTCGATCACCCGTCCTTGTTGGCGACGCGGCTCTCTTCCTGCTTCGAGTAGATCAGCAACGGCTCGCTGTCGCCGGAAATGACGGAACCGTCGATCACGACCTTGGTCACGCCATCGAGTGACGGCACGTCGTACATGGTCTCCAGCAGCACCGACTCGAGGATCGAGCGCAGACCGCGCGCGCCCGTCTTGCGCTCCATGGCCTTATGGGCCACCGCTCGCAACGCATCCTCTCGAAAGTCCAGCTCGACACCTTCCATTTCGAACAGGTGGGCGTACTGCTTGACCAACGAGTTCTTGGGCTCGATCAGGATCTGGACCAGCGCGTCCTCGGTCAGCTCCGTCAACGTCGCGATGACCGGCAGGCGCCCGACGAACTCGGGGATCAAGCCGAACTTGACGAGATCTTCCGGTTCGACGTCGGCGAGAATATCGCCAACCCCCTTGTTGCTTTCCTTGCTCTTGACGGAGGCGTTGAAGCCGATCCCGCCCTTCTCGGCGCGGTCGCGGATCACCTTGTCCAGGCCGGCGAAGGCACCGCCGACGATGAACAGGATATTGCCAGTGTCGACCTGCAGAAACTCCTGCTGGGGATGCTTACGCCCCCCTTGCGGCGGCACGGAGGCCGTCGTGCCCTCGATCAGCTTGAGCAAGGCCTGCTGGACGCCTTCGCCGGAGACGTCGCGAGTGATCGACGGGTTATCCGACTTGCGGGAGATCTTGTCGATCTCGTCGATGTAGACGATACCGCGCTGAGCCTTCTCGACGTCGTAGTCGCACTTCTGCAACAGCTTCTGGATGATGTTCTCGACATCCTCACCGACATAGCCGGCTTCCGTCAGCGTGGTGGCGTCCGCAATCGTGAACGGCACGTTGAGCAGGCGCGCCAGCGTCTCCGCCAGCAGCGTCTTGCCGCTACCGGTCGGGCCGATCAGCAGGATATTGGACTTGCCCAGCTCGATGCTGTCGCTCTTGCCACCACTACTGCGCAGGCGCTTGTAATGGTTGTAGACAGCCACCGACAGCACCATCTTGGCGCGATCCTGGCCAATCACATAGTCGTCGAGCGTGTTGCGGATCTCTCGAGGTACGGGAAGACGGTCTTCATCGCTCTCGGCGTCGGCTTCCAGAACCTCTTCGCGAATGATGTCGTTGCAGAGATCGACACACTCGTCACAGATATAGACGGACGGCCCGGCGATTAGCTTGCGAACCTCGTTCTGGTTCTTGCCGCAGAACGAGCAGTAGAGCAGCTTGCCGTTGTCGTCTTTGCCTTTACCGTCGGCCATTCGTGTACCTCGTCAGGACGGCGACGCAGCGCGCCGCCGTGTGAAACCTTGACTCAAACGCTATCAGGATACCGGACGCTTATCCAGCATGGCGTCGATCAGGCCATATTCAACGGCCTGTTCGCCATCCATGAAGTTGTCCCGATCGGTGTCCTGAGCAATCTTGTCGATATCCTGCCCGGTGTGCTCGGCCAGAATGCGGTTCAGCTTCTGGCGAATGGTCAGGATTTCCCGGGTGTGGATCTCGATATCCGCAGCCTGGCCCTGATATCCCCCAAGCGGCTGGTGAATCATCATCCGCGAATGCGGCAGACAGAAGCGCTTGGATTTCGCACCGCCGGCAAGCAGCAGCGCACCCATGCTCGCCGCCTGGCCGATACAGACCGTGGAGACGTCGGGCTTGATGAACTGCATGGTGTCGTAGATGGACATGCCTGCGGTCACCGAGCCGCCCGGCGAGTTGATATAGAGGTGGATGTCCTTGTCCGGATTCTCGGACTCCAGGAACAGCAGTTGCGCCACGACCAGGTTGGCCATGTAGTCCTCGACCTGGCCAACCAGGAAGATGACACGCTCTTTGAGCAGACGAGAATAGATATCGTATGACCGCTCGCCGCGCGCACTCTGCTCCACCACCATCGGGACCAGGCCACCGGCATTACTGATGTCGAACTCGTTACGCATCGCGATTTCCTTACATCTGGTGATTGTCAGGCCCATCGACTAGCGACCCGGCCGGAACCGGGTCGTCTCGCTTACCAAGCACCCGTCATGCTTTGGAATCGCTTTCCTCGGCTTCGTCCTCTTCGGCCGCTTCCTCGGACTGCTGGGCGGCCTGCAGCACTTGCTCGTAGCTCATGCTGACGTCGTTAACCTGAGCCTGCTCGAGAAGCTTGTCAACGGCCTTGTCTTCCAGCACGGCCGATTTGACCTGGCCCTTGAGCTCATCGTTCTGCATGTACTGGTCGACGACCTGCTCCGGCTGCTGGTACTGGGTTGCCAGCTCCTCGGCACGGGCGCGGATTTCGTCATCGCTGGCATCGAGCTCGTGCTGCTTGATGACTTCCGCCAGCAGCAGGCCGATCTTGACGCGGGTGCGAGCCTGCTCGGCGAACAGCTCGTTCGGCAACTGGCTGACGTCGAAGTCTTCACCGAGGCCGAACTGCTGGGCGGCTTGACGCTTGAGCCCGTCGGTCTCCTGCTGGATCAGCGACTGCGGGACCGTGACGTCGTTGGCTTTCTGCAGCGCATCGAGAGCCTGCTGCTTGACCCGGTTACGGGCCGCCTGGCGGACTTCGCGCTCCATGTTGCCCTTGACCTCGGCCCGGAACTTGTCGGCATCGCCGTCTTCCACGCCGAACTCCTTGATGAAGTCGGCATCGACTTCCGGCAGCGCCTTGGCAGAGACTTCATGAACCTTGACCTTGAAGGTCGCCTCCTGACCCGCCAGGTGCTCGGCCTGGTAGTCCTCGGGGAAGGTCACGTTGATGCTCTTCTCGTCACCGGCCTTGGCGCCGACCAACTGCTCTTCGAAGCCCGGAATGAAGCGATTGGACCCCAGCTCGAGCTCGTGCCCTTCGGCGGAACCGCCCTCGAACGGCTCATCGCCGAGGAAGCCCTGGAAGTCGATCTTGACCTTGTCACCCTCTTCCGCTGCGCGTTCGACCGGCTGGAACTCGGCCCGCTGTCCGCGCAGGGTCTCGATCATCGTGTCGATATCGGCATCGGCGATCTCCGCCTGCGGGCGCTCGATGGGGGTGCCATCGATGCCGCTGAGCTCGATTTCCGGATAGACTTCGAGCGTGGCGACGAACTCCAGATCCTTGCCCGTCTGATCGACCTTCGGCTCGATCGAGGGGTAGCCGGCCGGGTTCAGGCTCTGCTCGGTGATTGCCCGCACGTAGTGCTGACGCATCAGCTCACTGACGACTTCATTGCGGACATCCTTGCCGTAACGCTGGCGCACGACCGCCATCGGGATCTTCCCTTGACGAAAGCCATTCAGACGAACGCGCTTGGCGGTGTCTTGCAGGCGAGTCGCAACCGCTTCATCGACCTCGGCTGCGGGAACCTGAACAGTGATGCGACGTTCGATCTGGGATGTCGTCTCAACGGAAACTTGCATAGATGATCCTCTACCGACGGGGGCGTTCTGTGAATGCAACTCAAAGACTGTGACTTCAAAACTGTCATTTCAAAGCAAGGGGGCGATTTTAAGAACCCCCATGCCTACTGGCAAGCTGACTAGCGCGGTAAATGGTACCGATCGGGGCAAAATACAAGCCTGATGCGGCAAAAATCGACTTTAGGAGGATTCTCGATGCACTCGAGCCATCGATCGACGACGCCTGGCCGCATAGTGAAGCCGACAGCCGGAGAGAAAAGCCATGAGAGGAAATAGACTAACGAAGGGAAGAAATGGGGTGGATGATGGGGATCGAACCCACGACCACCGGAGCCACAATCCGGGGCTCTACCACTGAGCTACACCCACCATTTCTAGAAGCTTGGTCGGTAATGGGGTGGATGATGGGGATCGAACCCACGACCACCGGAGCCACAATCCGGGGCTCTACCACTGAGCTACACCCACCATACCGACTCTGCATCGACCGGGAACGCGTCACGCCGTGTTGAGTGGCGCGCCCAGCAGGACTCGAACCTGCAACCTACGGCTTAGAAGGCCGTTGCTCTATCCGGTTGAGCTATAGGCGCATTCCAATACCGGCTGCATTTCCATCGACACGCGAAGACGACAGCTTTGGTCGGGGTAGAGGGATTTGAACCCCCGACATCCTGCTCCCAAAGCAGGCGCGCTACCAGACTGCGCTATACCCCGATGCCGCGTTTTTCGTGGCCGATGACTCTACGAGCCCTTCGATGCGCTGCGTATTCTACGGATCCTTTCAGCGGGGTCAAGCCTTTACGTGCACTCAGGCTCGATTCGTCAGGCAGCGAGGAAGTCACCGTCGGACCCGAATCCCACTTCCCCGTCACCGTGCGTTGACTGCATCGCTGGGCGTGCGAAAATTGCCCACCTCCTCCGGCGACCCGCCGGCCTTCAGGACTCAGAAAGGAAAGTCGATGACCGCTCAGTTGATCGATGGCAAAGCCATTGCCGGCGCAATTCGCAGTCAGGTAAAAGCCGACGTGGAACATCGTACCCAACAAGGGCTGCGCCGCCCGGGGCTGGCCGTCATTCTGATCGGTCACGACCCGGCATCGGAGGTCTACGTCAGCCACAAGCACCGGGCCTGCGAAAACGCCGGCATCCTCTCCTTCAGCCATCGGCTCGAGACCACCACGACCCAAAAGGAGCTGGAAGCGCTGATCGACCGGCTGAACGCCGACCCGACCGTCGATGGCATTCTGCTGCAACTGCCACTGCCAGCCCATCTCGACGCCAACCCCCTGCTCGAGCGCATTCGTCCGGACAAGGATGTCGACGGGTTCCACCCTTACAACCTCGGGCGCCTGGCACAGCGACTTCCGTTGCTGCGCCCCTGCACCCCCAAGGGCATCATCACCCTGCTGGAGCATAACCGGATCCCGCTGCGAGGACTGGACGCCACCATCGTCGGCGCCTCCAACATCGTCGGTCGGCCCATGGCGCTCGAACTACTGCTCGCCGGCTGCACCACCACGATCTGCCATCGCTTCACCCAAGGACTCGAGGAGAAGGTCAGACAAGCCGACCTGCTGGTGGTCGCCACCGGCAAGCCCGGCCTGATCGATGGCAACTGGATCAAACCGGGGGCGATCGTCATCGACGTGGGCATCAACCGCCAGCAGGATGGCACGCTGATCGGCGACGTCGATTTCGATACCGCCGCCGAACGCGCCAGCTGGATCACGCCGGTACCCGGCGGCGTCGGCCCAATGACCGTCGCCACGCTGCTGCAGAACACCCTGCAGGCCGCCGAACTCCATGATGCACAGTGAATCATCGACCGCTCCCATCAGGACAATGGATCATCCCATGCAGACTCTCGGTATCATCGGCGCCATGGAGCAGGAAGTCGCCCTGCTCGCCTCCCGCCTGGACAACCCCCGCACCGAACATCACCCTGGCGGCATCTTCCATTGCGGCGAGCGTCACGGCCTTCGGATCGTGCTGCTCCAGTCCGGGATCGGCAAGGTCAACGCCACGGTAGGCGCAACCCAACTGATGACCCACTACCGCCCGGACGCCATCATCAATACCGGCTCCGCGGGCGGCTTCGGTGCGGCGATGGAAGTCGGCGACGTGGTCATCTCCAGCGAGGTGCGCCACCATGACGTCGACGTCACGGCATTCGGCTACGAGATGGGCCAGGTCCCCGGGATGCCCGCCGGCTTCAGCGCCGACCCGGGATTGATCGACACTGCCCGTGCCTGCATCGAGACACTCGGGGCCCTGCGCGTCCACGAGGGGTTGATCTGCACCGGCGACAGCTTCATGGCCGACCCGGCGCGCGTCGATGCCGTGCGCGAGCACTTCCCCCAGATGCTGGCCGTGGAGATGGAAGCCGCCGCCATTGCCCAGACGTGCCACCTGTTCGGCTGTCCGTTCGTGGTCATCAGGGCGCTATCGGATATCGCCGGCAAGGAGTCCAGCCTCTCGTTCGACGCCTTCCTGGAACAAGCCGCGACTCACTCCGCCGAAATGGTCGAGGCGATCATCGCCCGCCTGGCCGGCGTCTGAGACCGAGCCGATCGCCATGACGACGAACCCCGCCAATTGGCGGGGTTCGTCGTTTCAGGACAGCGTCGGCTCAGGCCGGCGGCGCTTCGAAACTCCAGCGCGTTCCCTCGCGGGAGTCCTTCAGCACGATACCCAGCGCGGCCAGTTCGTCGCGAATTCGATCGGCTTCGGCGAAATCCCGATGGCTCTTGGCCGTCGCCCGCGCCTCGATTCGGGACTCGATCTCGGCCTCGCTCAGCGGCAGCTCGGCAGCACCAGCCTTGAAGAACTCGGCGGGCGACCGCTCGAGCAAGCCCAGCAGATTCGCCAGCCGCTTGAGCTCCTGGCCGAGCGCGCTGGCGTGAGCCGGCTCGGCATCTCTTAGCCGATTGATCTCCCGCGCCAGGTCGAACAGTACCGACAGGGCTTCAGGCGTATTGAAATCGTCGCTCATCGCCGCCGAGAAGCGCTCGGCATAGATGCCCTTGACGTCGCCGTGAGCCGGCTCGACGCCGTCCAGGGCATGGTAGAAACGCTCGAGCGACTTGCGGGCATCGCTCAGGGACTCCGGCGCATAGTTGATCGGACTGCGATAGTGGCTCGCCACCAGCAGGTAGCGCACCACTTCCGGATCGTGAACTTCCAGCACCTCGCGGATCGTGAAGAAGTTGCCCAGCGACTTGGACATCTTCTCCTGGTTGACCCGTACCGCGCCGGCATGCATCCACACATTGACGTAGGGCTTGCCGGTGGCCGCCTCGCTCTGGGCGATCTCGTTCTCGTGATGCGGGAAGGTCAGATCCGGCCCGCCGCCATGGATATCGAAGGTCTCGCCCAGGCAGCAGGTCGACATCGCCGAGCACTCGATATGCCAGCCTGGCCGACCTTCGCCCCAGGGCGAAGACCAGCTGGCCTCGCCCGGCTTGGCCGCCTTCCAGAGCACGAAGTCGAGCGGATCCTCCTTGTGTTCGTCGACGTCGACCCGGGCACCCGCGCGCATGTCGTCGAGATTGCGGTTGTTGAGCTTGCCATAGTCGGCAAAGCGGCGAACACGGTAGTAGACGTCGCCGTTGGCGGCCGCGTAGGCATAGCCGCCTTCGATCAGGCGCTCGATCATCGCCACGATCTCCGGGATATGTCCGGTGGCGCGAGGCTCCGCATCCGGCCGCAGAACTCCCAGCCGCGCCTCGTCCTCGTGCATGGCCGCGATCATGCGCTCGGTCAGCGCCGAAATCGACTCGCCGTTCTCCTCCGCGCGCCGGAGAATCTTGTCGTCGATGTCGGTGATGTTGCGAACGTAGGTCACGTCCAGGCCGGTCTGGCGCAGCCAGCGCGTGATCACGTCGAACGCCACCATGACCCGGGCATGACCCAGGTGGCAGTAGTCGTAGACCGTCATCCCGCAGACGTACATCCGCACCTTGCCGGGCTCGATGGGATCGAGTTTCGCCTTGCGGCGCGTCAGCGTGTTGTAGATCTCCAGCCCGCTCATGTTCTCGTTCCTTCAGCCCTGCTTCTTCTGAATCTTGGCCCAGCTGTCCTTGAGCCCCACGGTGCGATTGAATACCAGCTTGCCATCGCGACAGGCGTGACGATCGGCGCAGAAGTAACCGACCCGCTCGAACTGGTAGCGCGCTTCCGGTTCGGCATTCGCCAGCGAGGGCTCGGCGATGCCCTGCACCGTGACCAGCGACTCCGGGTTCAGGTGATCGAGGAAATCGGCATCCTTGTCCCGATCCGGCGCCTCGTCGAGGAACAGGTTGTCGTAGAGCCTGACCTCCACCGGTACGCCATGCTCGGCGCTGACCCAGTGGATGACGCCCTTGACCTTGCGCCCTTCCGGATTCTTGCCCAGGGTCTCGAAGTCGACACTGCAGTGGAGCGCGACGATCTCGCCCTCGTCGTTCTTGATCACCTCGTCACAACGAATGACGTAGCCATTGCGCAGGCGAACCTCCTTCCCTGGTGCCAGACGGAAGAACTTCTTCGGCGGTTCCTCCATGAAGTCTTCGCGATCGATCCAGATCTCGCGGGTCAGCGGCAGCTGGCGGGTACCCATGTCCTCCCGCGCCGGGTGCCCCGGCACCTCGAACACCTCGCCGTGGTCCGCGGGAAGGTTGGTCAGCACCACCTTGAGCGGATCGAGCACGCACATCGCCCGCGGCGCGTTGTCCTCGAGATCCGAGCGGATGGCGAAATGGAGCATCGCGATATCGACCACGTTGGCGGCTCGGCTGACCCCGGTCATGTCGCAGAACTTGCGCAGCGACGCCGGCGTGTAACCGCGACGGCGAAGTCCGGAGATCGTCGGCATGCGCGGGTCGTCCCAGCCATCGACCACGTCCCGGTCGACCAGCAGCTTGAGCTTGCGCTTGGAGGTGACCGTGTAATTGACGTTCATCCGCGCGAACTCGGTCTGGCGCGGCCTGGAGGGGACCGGCAACTGCGCCAGGAACCACTCGTAGAGCGGGCGGTGATCCTCGAACTCCAGCGTGCACAGCGAGTGAGTGATGCCTTCGATGGCATCGGACTGGCCATGGGCGAAATCGTAGGAAGGGTAGATCTTCCAGGCATCGCCGGTCTGGTGGTGTGTTGCATGACGGATGCGGTAGAGGATCGGGTCGCGCAGGTTGATATTCGGCGCGGCCATGTCGATCCTGGCCCGCAGCACCTTGCTGCCCTCGGCGAACTCGCCCAGCCGCATGCGCTCCAGCAGATCCAGATTTTCCTCGACACCGCGCTCCCGATAGGGGCTCGGTCGGCCCGGCTCGGTCAGCGTTCCCCGGTATTCGCGAATCTCCTCCGGGGAGAGGTCGTCGACGTAGGCCTTGCCCTCACGGACCAGATGCTGTGCCCAGGCATAGAGCTGGTCGAAGTAGTCGGACGCGAAGCGCACCGAGCCGCTCCATTCGTAGCCGAGCCAGCGGATGTCTTCCTGGATCGCGTCGATGTAGGCCTGCTCTTCCTTGGCCGGGTTGGTATCGTCGAAGCGAAGATGGCAGCGCCCACCGAACTGCTCCGCCAGGCCAAAGTTGACCCAGATCGACTTGGCATGGCCGATATGCAGGAACCCATTCGGCTCCGGCGGAAAGCGGGTCACGATCGTCGTCGCCTGCCCCGACTCGAGCTCGTCGCGAATCTGGTTACGCAGGAAATTCGGCGCCCCTTGCTGGGTCTCGGCACCGGGCTGGGCTTCGGAACGATCGTTGGGACTTTCGGCGCTCGTGTTGCTTTCGACGCTCATGGAATGCAGGCAACCTCTATGATTCGGATGATCGGCCGACGATGCGGCCCTGATGACCGCAGGTTAACACGCGCGGACAGCGGTTTCTCCCGGCGACCCAAAGCCGCTATTATAGCGCGACGCCCGCGGCCGGCGCCAAGCCGCCTGCCGTCTCACGACAGCCAGAATCAGCCAGGATTTCAGATGATCGTTTTGCACACCAATCACGGCGCCATCAAGCTCGAACTCGATTTCGAGAAGGCCCCGAAAACCGCCGCCAATTTCGAGCAGTACGTTCGCGACGGCCATTACGACGGCACCCTCTTTCACCGCGTGATTGATGGGTTCATGGTTCAGGGCGGCGGCTTCGACACCGACTTCGAGCAGAAGCCGACGCGCACGACGATCGAGAACGAAGCCGACAATGGCCTCACCAACCAGAAAGGCACCGTCGCCATGGCGCGCACCCAGGACCCCCACTCCGCCAGCGCCCAGTTCTTCGTCAACGTCTCCGACAACGACTTCCTCAACCACCGCGACAAGAGCGTGCAGGGCTGGGGCTACTGCGTATTCGGGCGCGTGGTCGACGGCATGGAGGTAGTCGACCAGATCCGCCAGGTGGCAACCGGACGGCGTGGCATGCACAGCGATGTCCCCGTCGAGGATGTCATCATCGAACGTGCCGAAGTCACGGATTGACCTTCCCCCTCACGGGCCGACCACCGACAGGAACCACTCCCCGCATGCAACTGCTGATCGCCGATCTCCATCTTCAACCCTCGCAGCCGGACATCGCCAAGGGTTTCATCGACTACTTGCGCGGGCCGGTCCGACAGGCCTCGTCGCTGACCATTCTGGGCGACCTGTTCGAGGCCTGGATCGGCGACGACTACCGGGGCGAGTTCGAGCAGCGGATCATCGCCGAGTTGAAGGCCTGCGCCGAAGCCGGTACCCGGCTGGCTTTCATGCACGGCAACCGGGACTTTCTGATCGGCGAGGCGTTTGCCGCCGATAGCGGCTGCGCCCTGCTCGACGACCCCACGGTGATGGAACTGGGCGGACAGCGGGTCCTGCTGATGCACGGCGACAGCCTGTGTACTCGCGACGAGGCTTACATGGCTTTCCGACGCCAGGCTCGCGACCCCGCCTGGCAGGCGCAGATCCTGGCGATGCCGGTGGATGAGCGCATGGCGCTGGCCAGGAAACTTCGGGAACAGTCCGGCGAAGCCAACACCAACAAGGCCGAGGACATCATGGATGTCACCCCCGAAGCCGTCGTCGAGACGATGCAGGCCCATGACGTGAGCGTCATGATCCATGGTCACACTCACCGACCGGCCGTGCACGAACTGAACGTCGGTGGGGAGCCGGCGAAGCGTTACGTGATCGGCGACTGGCGCCCCGGCAAGGGTTGGCAGCTGAGAGTGGACGACGACGGCCTGACACTGGCGTCGTTCCCGATCTGATCGTGCCCGGTGAGTCACCGAGGGGCTTACCCCTTGCCGGTGACTCACCGACCTCCCCGCACCAAGCCTAGAGCTGGAAGTCGGCCGGATGGGACGAAGCGGCGCTGACATTGTCCAGCAGCGTTCGCCAGCGAGTCAGAACCGGCGCATCGGACAGCGCCACCTCCCCCAGCCGATAACGCAGCGCCCGCTGCTTTTCCCGGTCGCCGGGATCGACCAGGGAGAGCCACATCTCGAGGCTTTTCAACTCCATGTGGGGGCTGCCGGCTTCGACGGCCCAGCTTCTCGACGCTTCGATGAGGGACGCCACGCTCGCCATGTCGTCGCCCCGGCGATGCTTGACCCGGGCCATCTGCAAGCCGATTTGGGGCATCATCAGGGAGCGCCGTGTCAGCGCATGCTCGAGACAGGGCTCGAGATACGCCGCGGCGCGCCCCACATCGTTGAGCGCCAGGCAGGCGTCGCCGTACCACAGGAACGGTCGCTGCCAGGGCTCCCTGCCCGTCAACTCGCTCAACCGGGCCACGCTGGACTCGATTCTCTGCAGGCCCCGCGCCTCTCCGGCCAGCGACTGACTCCACCCCAGCACGCACTCCGCCTCCCAGTGCCAGCGCTGGAGATCCGCGGTACGCGTCATCTCGTGGGCGCGACGGCCACGTTCGGTCGCCAGATGGATATGTCCCAGTTGCCGGTAGAGGGACGCGGCGAATATCAGCGCCATGGCCAACGACCCCGGATGCCGCACGGACTCCGCCAGGCGAATGGCGGCTTCCATCTGCTGCTCCGCGCGTCGATAGTCACCCCGCAGGCAGAGGGTCCAGCTCTGATAGCAGGCCGCGGCTACCTGCGGATGATCGGAGTAAGGTAACCACTCCAGCACCATGGGCCAACTCAGCGGATCGACCTGATCGAGGTGCTCGTAGGCCAGCGAAATCCGGCCGCTCCAGTATTCGCCATGGGCGCGGGCATAGAGCGCCAGACGCTGGTAGCGCGGATCGTCGATGCGTCGCGCCAGATCGCGCAACTGCAAGGCCAGCGACTCCGCCTCTTGCGTGGCGTGGCGCTGGCTGGCGCCCACCCAGAGCCCCCAGGTCACCAGAAACGCCTGATCGTCGGCTTCATCGTCATCCGGTATCGAACCTTGCCACAGACTCTGCGCCCGGAGAAAACTCTCCTGCGCCGCCGGAGAGCCATGCCCTTCCAGCGCGTAGCAAGCCTGCCCTTTCACCGTCAGCAGACTGATTTCACGCTCGGCGCCACCGCCGGAAGCCACTGTCAGGCTGGCAAGACCGGACTCGGCCATTTTCAACGCCGTGCGGTTGGCGCTGACCTTGAGCGCACTCCTTGCCGCCATTTCGAAGTAGCGTGCGGCCCGGGCCGGATCGCCGCTCCGGCGCAGATGCTCGGCGAAATCCCCGGGATGACGGCTGATCCACGCGGGGTAACTGGATTCGATCAGTTTCACGACCTGCTGATGCAGCACGATCCGCACATCCTGCGGACACGAGAGATAGGCCGCTTCCTGCAGCAGCGGATGGCTGAACTGGAAATCGTAGGGCGGCATGTCGCAGGGCTCGATGATCTCGAGCCTTCGCATCTGCTCCAGTGCCGCCTTGAAGAGATCGTCACCGATCGCCAGACCGGCGCGCAGCATGCCGGCTTCGAACTGACGGCCAAGCGTTGCCGCCATGTGCGCGACATGGCGATACCCCTGCAGTTGGTCGATACGGCTGGCGAGCAACCCCAGCAACCCGCTCGGTAGGCTGTCGGCGTCCAGGCGCCTGCCCTCGCGCCGATCGATCTCGAGCCGGCGGCAGATCTCCTGCAAGTAGAGAGGAACCCCCTCGCACCGCTCGATCAACTGTTCGCGCAGTCGCAGGTTCAGCTTGAGGCGATGGCGGCGGGCCAGGTAGTCCAGCATGTCAGCGGACTGCTCCGCATCGAGGCGCCCCAGCACCACCTGCTGATCCCAGTTCAACCTGACCGAGGGAACCTCCCGGTTCTGATGGGAGGCAACCAGTAACAAGGCCGTGTGAATCGGCAGCCGGGCCTGGAGATTCTGCAGGACTTTCAGTGACGGCTCGTCCAGCCACTGCAGATCGTCGACGATGATCACCAGCGGACGGCGAGAGCGAGTGGTCTCGAGAATCAGTGCCTGGGTCAGTTGGGTGACCAGCTCCACCGCCTCGTCGGCGTCCTCCCTGGCCAGCGACGCCCGCCCGAGCACGTCGACCAGCAGCTGCCGGCGCTCGACGCCGACTCGCTCCATCGCGGGAATCCGGTCGACCAGTCCCCTGATCGCGGCGTCATCCGGCTCCGCTTCGAGATACCACCCCAGCAGCGCCTGGACCAGCCCGTAGGATGTCTGACTCGACAAGCGAGTCGTGGGCCGCCAGAAAACCGCCGCGTCCTCTTGTTGCAGATATTCCCGGAAGTGGATCATCAAGGCGGACTTGCCGATACCCGTGTCGCCCAGTACCAGCAGGCTCTGCCGCAGCCCGAGGGAGACCCGAGCCAGCGCATCGCGCAACTGGCGGAGTTCGGTCTCGCGTCCGGTAAGGCTCGGCGGCAGGGTCTCGCGACAGGAAGACTCCACGCCCAGCACCAGCCCCCGCCGCTGAACCCGACCGTCGCTGCTGATCAGACGGGGAGTCAGGCGGGATTGCAGGTCGAAAGCCGGCGGCAGGTGCTGACTGGCGTTGAGCGAGATGACCAGTTCGCTGCTCTTGGCCGCCACCATCATGGCCAGCGCCACCTGCGTCACGTCGCCGAACGGATCGATCGAGTGCCGCTCCGGAAGCCAGATCACGCGACCGCTATCCAGGCCGGCCGTCAGCGTGAACCGGGGCGGCGCCTCCTCGCCCTGCCACAGATTATCGAGCTCGTGGGTGAGCCCTTGGCGACAATGCTCGAACAGCGCCACTAGTTCGGCCAGCTGATGGGTTGGGCCGTGGGTGCCGAAGCAGGCGAGCCCCACGCCACTCCCTACTGCGGCCTGCCAGAAACCGCCAAGATGGCGACACTGGGTCTCCAGCCACCGGAACAGCTGGTCCTGAGCCTTCAGGCAAGCCAGCGCCCGACCGAGGTCGTTTCCGGCGTCCGCCGGTCGGAGCGCAATCGCCATGACCGTGACCTGGCGATAATCGATATCTTCCGCCGAGTACCCTGGCACCTCCCGCCGCCCCTGGGGCGTGTCGGCGCCGACGCCGTTCGACCAATCGAGGTGTATCTGTCCCGGTTCCGGCCCCTCCGACCAGAATCTCGCCAGTTGCAGAAAGCCGGGCTCGGGCTGCTGGCCGGATAGCGCCAGGTGTTGCAGAAAGGCGTTGAACTGTTCCCGGGCGGCGGCGAACTGCCCGTGCTCGGCAAGCTGTCGCACCAATCGCTCGTGGAAAGGACCAAAGTCCGGGATTCGGTGGATCAGGGTTCGCAGCAGCCCCTCGGGCAGCGCCGAGCACGCCTCCAGCACTCGTTCCGCGTATTCGGTCAAGCGCTGTCGCCACTCGCCCCGGGTGCGTACCAGCCACTGCTGGAAAGCGACGCACTGGCCCAGATGCAGTTCGGACAGCAGGTCGCCGCGATAGTAGTCGAGCAGCCGCTCGAGGACATCGATGGAAGGCGGTTCTCGCAGCAGGCCGTCCACCTCGCGAAGATCCCAGTGAACACTGGGCGGCAGATCGAAGGAGATGGTCTGCCGGGTGACGGTCAGGGACGACTCGGCGAGATCGCCGAGGCTGTGCCGGAGGCAGTGAAGGGCATGGCGAAGGTTCGTCCTCCCCGACTTGACGCCCTGGTCCGGCCATAGCATTTCTGCCAGCGCGGCACGGCTCGCCGGCGCCTCCTGCATCAGCAGGTAGATCAGCAGCGCCTTCACCTTGTCGTAGCTGAAGTGCGTCAGCGCCTGATCACCCTGCCGATACCCGAAATGTCCGAAGAGCGCGATTGTTGTTGTTGCTCGACCTGAATTCATCGTTGTCCATTATCCGATAGAAGAAGCGACCACACGCAGATCATCGCCAAGCCGGTTGACACGCGCCCCTGGTCGACCTGGGCCAGCATGATCGCCGAGGTTGCGACGACTCACGGCGAGGTCGCTCTCGGCACGCCGCTGTGAAAGCGGAACATGGCGTCTTCGCCTTCGATCAACGCTTTTTCGTGAGCGGCGAAGCGAGTCACGCGTTCGGCCACGGCGGCCTTGCCGCCATAGCGTTCGGCGAGCCCGAGGTAATCCTCGAAATGACGCCCTTCCGAACGCACCAGGGAGCGATAGAACTTGGCAAGCGGCTCATCGAGATGAGGAATCAGCCGTGCGAAACGCTCACACGAGCGCGCTTCGATGAACGCGCCCACGATCAGAATATCGATCAATCGATCCGGCTCTTCTCGTGCTACGTGTTCACGCAGCCCCTCCGCGTAGCGCGACGCCTGAATGTGGGAGTAGTCGACTCCCCGCTCCTGCATCAAACCGACCACCTGCTCGAAATGGAGAAGCTCCTCACGCGCCAGCTGAGACATCTTGGTCAGAAGTTCGGGGCGATCGACATACCGGAACATCAGGCTCATCGCGGTAGAGGCGGCCTTCTTTTCACACTGCGCATGGTCGATCAACAACAGCGCCGGGTTTTCCAGTGCGGCGTCGATCCAGCGCCGAGGCGTGGCACAAGGTAGGAATTCGAGCAGCTCGACCGGCAGCAAGCGGTCGATGTCGACATCGATGTCATCGGTCATTCGTTGAGTAGTCATTGACGTTCTTCGGGCGCTTGGCAGGCAACTGCCAGCCCCGTTTTGCGGATGGAAGACATCGGGCCGTGGCGAGACATGTCATATTTCCCGACCCGGAGAACCTCTCGAGGATTGCGGCCACTCGATACGTTGAATCAGAGTGGATTCGAATCCAGTGGGCTCATGGTAGCGCCTGCCCGACGAGACTTCGATAGCCATTTCCACGACCATGGTGACATTGACGGCAGACCGGAAGTGGCGGAAGACCGGTGCCGACGTGGCCTCCTTAACATTGTCGACAGTTTCACGTAGACTTCGCAGCGCCCACCGCAGCCGATTTCGTGACAGCCATGTCAATGGCCGCCAGACGATCCTGGCTTGCCGAAGGACGAGACGTTCCGTACCTGCCGCGTCCTGGCCCGGATTCCGTCTCGCTCATGCGGGCTCTAACTCTAGATGAGGGTCTCCACCGTGCTTGAAGCTTACCGCCAACATGTCGAGGAGCGCGCCCAGGAAGGCGTGCCGCCGAAACCGTTGACCGCCGAAATGACCGCCCAACTGGTCGAGCTGCTCAAGCAGCCGCCCGCCGGTGAAGAGGCATTTCTCCTCGAACTGATCACCGATCGCGTGCCGCCCGGTGTCGACGAGGCCGCCTACGTCAAGGCCGGCTTCCTCACCGCCATCGCCAAGGGCGAGTCGACCTCGCCGCTGATCGACAAGATCCACGCGGTCAAGCTGCTGGGGACCATGCAGGGCGGCTACAACATCGCCACCCTGGTCGAGCTGCTGGACGACAGTGAGCTGGCCCAGGAAGTGGGCGAGCAGCTCAAGCACACCCTGCTGATGTTCGACGCCTTCCACGATGTCGCCGAGCGGGCCAAGAGCGGCAACGCCGTGGCCCAGGGCGTGCTCGAGTCGTGGGCCGAGGCCGAGTGGTTCCTGGCCAAGCCGGCGCTGGCCGACAAGATCAGCATCGCCGTGTTCAAGGTACCCGGCGAGACCAACACCGACGACCTGTCGCCGGCGCCGGATGCCTGGTCGCGCCCCGACATCCCGCTCCACGCCAACGCCATGCTCAAGAACCCGCGCGACGGCATCGAGCCGGAAGTGGCGGGCAGCAAGGGCCCGCTGGCGCAGATCGAGGCGGTCAAGGCCAAGGGCTTCCCGGTCGCCTACGTCGGCGACGTGGTGGGCACCGGCTCCTCGCGCAAGTCGGCGACCAACTCGGTGCTGTGGTTCTTCGGCGACGACATCCCCCACGTCCCCAACAAGCGGGCCGGCGGGTTCTGCTTCGGCGGCAAGATCGCACCGATCTTCTTCAACACCATGGAAGACGCCGGCGCCCTGCCGATCGAGATGGATGTCGACAAGCTCGAAATGGGCGACGTCATCGATGTCTATCCGTATGAAGGCAAGGTGACCCGTCACGACAGCGACGAAGTCGTTTCCACCTTCGCGCTCAAGACCCAGGTGATCCTCGACGAAGTGCGCGCCGGTGGCCGTATCCCCCTGATCATCGGCCGCGGTTTGACCGAGAAGGCGCGCAACGAACTCGGCCTGCCGGGCTCGGATATCTTCCGCAAGCCGGAACAGCCGGGCGACACCGGCAAGGGCTTCACCCTGGCCCAGAAGATGGTCGGCAAGGCCTGCGACATGGACGGCGTCCGCCCGGGCATGTACTGCGAGCCGAAGATGACCACGGTCGGCTCCCAGGACACCACCGGCCCGATGACTCGCGACGAGCTCAAGGATCTGGCGTGCCTCGGCTTCCAGGCCGACCTGGTAATGCAGTCCTTCTGCCACACCGCCGCCTATCCCAAGCCGGTCGACGTCGAGACCCATCACACCCTGCCCGACTTCATCATGAACCGTGGCGGCGTCTCGCTGCGACCGGGCGATGGCATCATCCACTCCTGGCTCAACCGCATGCTGCTGCCGGACACCGTCGGTACCGGTGGTGACTCGCACACCCGTTTCCCGATGGGGATCTCGTTCCCGGCAGGCTCCGGGCTGGTGGCCTTCGCGGCGGCCACCGGCGTGATGCCGCTGGACATGCCGGAATCGGTGCTGGTGCGGTTCAAGGGTGAGCGTCAGCCGGGCATCACCCTGCGCGACCTGGTCCACGCGATCCCCTACTACGCGATCCAGCAAGGGCACCTGACGGTGGCCAAGTCCGGCAAGAAGAACATCTTCTCCGGCCGCATTCTGGAGATCGAAGGTCTCGAGGATCTCACCGCCGAGCAGGCGTTCGAGCTCTCCGACGCCTCCGCGGAGCGCAGCGCTGCGGGTTGCACCATCACGCTGGGCGAAGAGCGCGTTACCGAGTACCTGAACTCCAACGTCACCCTGCTGAAGTGGATGATCAGCGCCGGCTATGGCGACCGCCGCACGCTGGAGCGCCGTATCGAAGCCATGGAAGCGTGGCTGGCCAACCCCAGCCTGATGCGCGCCGACGCCGACGCCGAGTACGCTGCGGTGATCGAGATCGACCTGGCCGAGATCGACCAGCCGGTGCTCTGTGCGCCCAACGATCCCGACGATGCGCGTCTGCTCTCCGAGGTTGCCGGCCAGAAGATCGATGAAGTCTTCATCGGCTCGTGCATGACCAACATCGGCCACTTCCGCGCCGCCGGCAAATTGCTCGAGAAGCAGCCGGCCGGCAGCCTGAAAACGCGCCTGTGGCTTGCACCGCCGACCAAGATGGACCAACATCAACTGACCGAGGAGGGCTACTACGGCATCTACGGCAAAGCTGGCGCTCGCATGGAGATGCCAGGCTGCTCGCTTTGCATGGGCAACCAGGCACGCGTCGCGCCGAAGTCGACCGTGGTATCCACCTCAACCCGTAACTTCCCCAACCGTCTGGGCGACGGCGCCGATGTCTATTTGGCATCGGCAGAGCTCGCGGCCATCGCCGCGGTCGAAGGCCGCCTGCCCACGGTGGAGGAGTACAAGGCTACCATGGGTGAGTTCAATGCCATGGCGGGTGAGATCTACCGCTACCTGAACTTCCATGAGATAGAGGATTTCCAGAAAGCGGCCTCGAGCGTCATTCCGGTCGCCCAGGAAGCCTGACACGTCTCTTCCGATGCTCGCGCTTCATGAAGAGGTCACCGAAACGCCCCGCCAACGCGGGGCGTTTTTTTATGCCTGACCTCGATGAGAGATCGCTTGCGTCTGACCGGGGCTAATCATAAAGTCTGACCGAGTCATGAAACGCTGTTCACCAGCGTCGACGATCCGTACACGCCGGTAGCCATTCGTCATCCGCATGGCAATTCGCCGATGAGGCCACGGAATGCCTGTCCGGACGCATTCAAGGGAGATTCACGATGAAGAAGAAGATCTGGCTCGTCATTCCGATGACGATGTCTCCGCTGCTGTTGGCGCCGACGGCGCAGGCGGCCAACGCCGACGGGCTCTATCTTGGCATCGGCGGTGGCTACGGTGAGGTGGCGAGCAGCGACAGCGAGATCGGCAAGTTTGCCGGGGCCAGCGGCGAAAGCTATCACGTCGACGATGATGACAGCGTCTACAAGGCATTCGTCGGCTACGAATACAACCCCTACTTCGCCACCGAGGCCTTCTACGCCGATCTGGGCAAGCCCAACCTGATCCGGGGTGGCAATGTCGTCGATCTCAAGAGCAAGGCCTACGGCTTGAGTCTGGTCGGCAAGCTGCCGGTCGGCGCTGGCTTCGAGCTGTTCGCCAAGGCGGGTATGGCACGTTGGGAAACGGAGGCCAGGGGCGAGCTCAGCGCCACGTCGGATCTCGATGACAATGACGGGATCGACCCGGTCTATGGTGCCGGCGTGCAGTACCGCTATCAGCACCTTCTGCTGCGCACCGAATACGAGCGCTACGATTTCGACAGCAATTTCAAGGTCGATACCTACACCGCCTCCGTGGGCTGGCAGTTCTAGACCCGCGGTTGACGATACCGTGTCCAGGCCGCCTCCGAGCGGCCTTTTTCGTTCATGGCCGGACGAACTTGCAAAGATGACCGTTTGACGACAACACTGAATGGCACACCTTGTCGCGACCATTCGTCATTGAGACCACTTTGGCCCAGGAAGGGGCACCGCCGACCACTCCATGCTAGCACCCAGATCACTGATACAAGACATCGCCCGGCAGATCCGCGCCCACCTGCGTTCGCTGATCGCCTTCCACCTGTTCTTCACGTTACTCGCCTCGGCGGTATGGGTGCCGCTGTCGGCCAACACGCTGTCCGGACTCCTCCGTCGCATCGGCCGCCCCGTGCTCAGCAACGGACAGATTCTGGATGTCGCCTTCTCGCCCTGGGGGCTGCTCTGGCTGCTGGTGGCGATCGGACTCAGCTTCCTGGTGATCTTCCTCCAGCAGGCGGGAATGATGCTCGTCGTCTCGAGCCAGGCCGGGAATCGTTATCGGGTGGCCATGGGTTCGCTGTGGCACGTGCTACGCCGTTTTCCGGCCTTGATGACCCTCACCCTGCTCCAGGTCGGAAGCCACCTTCTCCTGGCCGCCCCGTTCGCCATCGGCCTCTCCCACCTCTACAGCGCCATGCTCGGCGATATCGAGCCCTATATTCTGATCCACTTGAAGCCTCCCGAGCTGTGGGAGTTTCTCGCCGTGGCGACGCCGATCGTTGTGGTGCTGGTCCTACTCAGCGCCGCCCTCTATTTCCGCTGGTTCCTGGCACTGCCGGCGATGATGCTCGACGGGCTGAAGCCGATCGCCGCGTTGAAACGCAGCCGCGAATTGACCCAGGGGCGTCGCCTGCGGATGGCCCTGGCCGTCGTCGGCATGGCGCTGCTGGTGGCGGCCATCCCGGTTGTCTTCACCCTGGCCTTCAACACCCTGGGCGGGACGTTGCTCGGGTATCTGCCGGAGCGCAACAGCGTGCTGATTCCGGCGATGCTGACCTATCTGGCGCTGTATATCGTCACCACGATCGCCCTCACTTTCCTGGGCATCGCAGCCAACAGCCTGGTGGTGATCACGCTATACCACCGTGCCATCGGGCGGGCGCCAGTGTTTCGCCCCGCCGCGACGCCGCAGCGCTCCGGGGTGATCGCCTGGGGGGCAGAGATCCTGCTGCTGGTCTTTGCCCTGGGCCAGGCGGGCTGGATACTGCATGGGTTCGAGATCAACGACCACGTCACTATCACCGCCCATCGCGGCAGTTCTCTGGTGGCACCCGAGAACACCATGGCCTCGATGAACCAGGCCATCGCCGACGGTGCCGACTACATGGAACTGGACGTGCGCCTGAGCGGCGACGGGCAGGTCGTCGTCTCCCACGACAACAATCTGAGTCGATTGACCGGGGTCGACCGTAACATCAGCGACATGACGCTGGCGGAGATCGAACAGGTCGATGTCGGCTCCTACTTCGGCGATGCCTTCGTCGGCGAGCGCATTCCCACGTTCCAGCAGGTCCTGGACAACGCGCGGGATCGCATCGGGCTCTACGTCGAGCTCAAGCCGGCGCCAGGCACCGCCGAGGAACTGGCCCAGAAGGTCATCGCTCAGTTGAAGGCCAGCCAGATGACGGACCACGCCGTGATTGCCTCGCTGTCACCCGATGTCATCGAGGTGGTCAAGGGCCTGGACGGAGAGCTGCGGACCACCCTGTTTCTGCAGTTCGTCCTGCCCGGCGCGCTGCATACCACCGACGCCGACATCATCGGTCTGCGCCACACCCAGGCCACGCCGAGCCTGCTGAGGACCATTCACGATACCGGCCGAGGGGTGGCGGTATGGACCGTCAATGGTATCGGCGACATGTCGCGCTATCTCGACATGGGGGTCGACAATATCATCACCGATCGGCCCGATGCCCTCGCCAATATCCTGCAGGAAAGACGGGCCATGTCGGACGGCGAACTGCTGCTGGTGAAGCTGCGCAACTGGCTGCGTTCGTGACCCCTCCGACGACAGCACGGTTGCCGACGTCTTGTCATCACGTCAAAACCAAAAAAGCCGGCGCGAGGGTATCGCGCCGACCCTTGGGCTGCTCAATGACGATCAGCCCAGCGTTTCACCCGCCAGCATGAACCAGGTCTCGAGCACGGCGTCCGGATTCAGCGAGACCGAATCGATCCCCTGTTCCATCAGCCACTTGGCAAGCTCCGGATGGTCGGAAGGTCCCTGGCCGCAGATGCCCACGTACTTCCCTTGGGCCTTGCAGGCCTGGATCGCCATCGACAGCAGCTTCTTGACCGCCGGGTCCCGCTCGTCGAACAGGTGGGCGATGATCGCGGAGTCGCGATCCAGACCCAGCGTCAACTGGGTCAGGTCGTTGGAACCGATGGAGAACCCATCGAAATGCTCCAGGAACTCGTCGGCCAGCAGCGCGTTGGAGGGGAGCTCGCACATCATGATGATCTTGAGCCCGTTGTCGCCGCGTTTGAGGCCGTTGGCCTCGAGCAGGTCGACCACCGCCTTGCCCTCGGCCGGCGTGCGCACGAACGGCACCATGATCTCGACGTTGTTGAGCCCCATCTCGTCGCGAACGCGCTTGAGCGCCCGGCACTCCAGCTCGAAGCAGGCCCGGAAGTCGTCGGAGATGTAGCGCGAGGCGCCGCGGAAGCCGAGCATCGGATTCTCTTCGCCCGGCTCGTAGAGCTTGCCGCCGATCAGGTTCTCGTATTCGTTGGACTTGAAGTCCGACAGCCGCACGATCACGCGCTTGGGATAGAACGCCGCCGCCAGGGTGGAGATGCCCTCGACCAGACGATCCACGTAGAAGCTGACCGGGTCGTCGTAGCCGGCGGTGCGCAGGTCGATGGTCTGCTGCAGGTCGCTGGAGAGCTTGTCGTAATCCATTAGTGCCCGCGGATGCACGCCGATCATGCGGTTGATGATGAACTCCAGCCGCGCCAGGCCGATGCCTTCGTTGGGCAGTCCGGCAAAGGCGAAGGCGCGATCCGGGTTACCCACGTTCATCATGATCTTGAACGGAATCTCCGGCATGGCGTCGACGCTGGTGGTCTGGCAGTCGAACTCCAGCTTGCCCTGGTAGACGTGCCCGGTGTCGCCCTCGGCGCAGGAGACCGTCACCTCGACGTCATCCTGGAGCAGCTCGGTGGCGTCGCCACAGCCGACCACGGCGGGAATCCCCAGCTCGCGGGCGATGATCGCCGCATGGCAGGTACGCCCCCCGCGATTGGTGACAATGGCGGACGCACGCTTCATGATCGGCTCCCAGTCGGGATCGGTCATGTCGGTCACCAGCACGTCGCCGGACTGTACCTTGTGCATCTCCTCCGGCGATGCCACCAGCTTGACCTTGCCCTGGCCGATCCGCTGACCGATGGCGCGACCGTCGACCAGCACGCGGCTCTTGTTCTTGAGCGTGAAACGCTCCAGGGTGCCGCCCTCCTGGTTCGACACTACCGTCTCCGGCCGGGCCTGGACGATGTAGAGCTTGCCATCGTCGCCGTCACGGGCCCATTCGATGTCCATCGGACGGCCGTAATGTTTCTCGATGGTCACGGCCTGGCGTGCCAGCTCCATCACATCGTCGTCGCTCAGGCAGAAGCGCTGGCGGTCGGCATGGGCGACATCGACCGTCTTGACCGAGCGGCCAGCAGCGGCGTCATCGGTATAGACCATCTTGATCCGCTTGGAGCCCAGTGTCCGTCGCAGCACCGCGGGCCGGCCGGCAGCCAGCGTCGGCTTGTGAACGTAGAACTCGTCGGGATTGACCGCCCCCTGCACCACGGTCTCGCCCAGGCCCCAGGCGCCGGTCACGAACACCGCGTCGCGATAGCCGGACTCGGTGTCCAGCGTGAACATCACCCCAGCCGCCGCCGTCTCGGAGCGCACCATCTTCTGGACGCCTGCGGAGAGCGCGACGTTCTCATGCGGGTAGCCGCGATGCACGCGGTAGGAGATGGCGCGATCGTTGAACAGCGAGGCGAAGACCTCGTGGACGGCACGCTTGACGTTGTCGAAGCCGTCGATATTGAGAAAGGTCTCCTGCTGCCCGGCGAAGGAGGCATCGGGAAGGTCCTCCGCGGTAGCCGATGAACGCACCGCCACCTTGAGGTTGGGATGGCGGGCCTGCAACGTCTGATAGGCATCACCCAGCGCATCCTCGAAGGCGGGGGGCAAGGGCGTATCGATCACCCACTGGCGGATCCTCTCGCCCACCTTGGCCAGCATCTCGGTATCGTCGACGTCCAGCTTGGAGAGCTCGGCATTGATGCGGTCGTTCAAGCCGTCATGGGCCAGGAACTCGCGATAGGCATGGGAGGTGGTGGCGAAACCGCCGGGCACGGTGACCCCGGCGTCCGCCAGGTTGGAGATCATCTCCCCCAGCGAGGCGTTCTTGCCACCGACGCGCTCGACATCGGACATCCCCAACTGCTCGAAAGTGATAATGAATGGTTCCAAAGTCGTCTCCTGATCGTCTCGGCCGGCCACCGCTGATGAACCGTGGCACATGAAACGGCGCGCTCCGCTGCGCCTCGATGGGGCCAGAAGCTAACAGGCGACTTTCGGCTTAGCCAGAAGTTTAAGGGCGTAGAGTTTGGAGTATTTCTACAGGAATTCGCCCATTTCGCGCATTCCTGTAGTCCCGCGAGGCGAGGCGACTTCTCCACCGACGACGAGTTGCCCCGGCCGCGGATTTCAGCCGACAATGGGCGATCGACATCTACGGATCAATGCCATGCCCCGCACCGCCTTCTTCATCTCCGACGGCACCGGCATCACCGCGGAGACCCTCGGTCGCAGCCTGCTCTCACAGTTCGAGAACACGGATTTCATCCAGGTCACCAAGCCCTACATCGACACCCTCGACAAGGCCCGTTCGCTGGTCGGCATCATCGAGTCCACCGCCGAGCGCGACGGGATCCGTCCCATCGTCATCGACACCATCGTCGACCAGGCGATCCGCAGCATCGTCGCCGAGGCGCCGGCCTTCAAGGTCGACATCTTCTCCACCTTCCTCGCCCCGCTGGAAGAAGAGCTGGAGACCCACTCGACGTATACCGTCGGCCGCACCCACGCGATCGGCCGCGACGATGTCTACATGCATCGTATCGAGGCGGTCAATTTCGCCCTCGACAACGATGACGGCGCGCGAACGCATCAGTATCAGGAGGCAGACATCATCCTGATCGGCGTCTCCCGCTGCGGCAAGACGCCCACCTCGCTCTATCTGGCACTGCAGTTCGGCATCCGTGCCGCCAACTATCCGCTGACCGAGGACGACCTGGACGAGAACGGCATTCTCAACCTCCCGCCGTCACTGGCCAACCATCGCCACAAGCTGTTCGGCTTGACCATCGATGCCCGCCGGCTGTCGGCCATCCGCACCGAGCGTCGGCCAGACAGCCGTTACTGCTCGATGGACCAATGCATGCAGGAGATCGGCCAGGCGGAAGCGCTCTATCGCCGCCACAACATTCCGTTCATCGACACCACGCGCTTCTCGATCGAAGAGATCTCGACGCGCATGATGAACGAAACCGGCCTGCAGAGACGTTTCAGCCCGCGCTAGGCGGGCTGAAACGAGACTCGGAGCATCAGCGGTCGGCTCACAACCCCTTGGGCGCGAAGATACCCGGCGCGTTACGCCAGTACCCCTTGTAATCCATGCCGAAGCCGAACACGTAGCGATCGACGACCTCCAGGCCGCAGTAGTCGGCCTTCAGATCCGGCGACGACTTGCGATCGTGTCGCTTGTCGACCAGCACCGCCGTCGAGATGCTCGCCGCGCCAGCCTGGCGGCAGTAATCGAGAATGGCCGCCAGCGTGGCGCCCTCGTCGAGAATGTCGTCGACGATCACGACATGGCGACCGGCCATGGGAATCTCCGGCGACACTCGCCAGAACAGCTCACCGCCGCGGATACCACCGCGATAGCGGGTAGCGTGCAGATAGTCGACTTCCAGCGGAAAACCGAGCCGCGTCAGCAGATGTCCGGTGGTGATCAGGCCGCCGTTCATGACGCAATAGAAGACCGGCAGCTTGTCGCCCAACTGGTTCGTGATATCGGCCGCCATGCGGTCCAGCGCCTGTTCCACCTGCGCCTGGTCGATCAGGCAATCGGCGTTGTCCATCACTTCCTGCATCGAGCTCAGGGCGTCGATCGAGGGGGGTTGATTCATCGTCTACGGTTCACCATGGAAAGAGCGACGGCCAGGGTCATCACCGGCCGTCGCGGGAAAACAGAGGGTCTCTACCCGTCATTCGGACTCGTTGAGCGATTCGAGACGGACGTGGGTGCGCCGCCAGCGGGAGATCGCGGCGAGCGACGCCAGCGTGGGGCGGGCGCGGGCGTAACGCAGTTTGGCGACACGCTGGGCCTGGCGCCCCTCACAGGCCGCGACGATCTCGCGTGCTGCTGCGGGAGCATTGCAGATGACGGCCATGTCGCAACCGGCCCCCCAGGCCGCTTCGGCCCGCTCGCTGGGTGACCCGGCGGCGTGCGCCGCCGCCATGGTCAGATCATCCGAGAAGATGGCGCCCTTGAAACCGAGCTCCTCGCGCAGCATCCCGAGCCAGCTGGGAGAGAACCCGGCGGGCCGATCGTCGAACGCGGAGTAGATGACGTGAGCCGGCATGATGCCATCCAGCTTGGTGGCGAGCCTGGCGAAAGGCACCAGGTCGTGCTCGCGCAGCTCCGCCAGGGAGCGCGGATCCTCGGCAACCCCGAAATGAGAGTCCTGCCGCGCTCCCCCGTGGCCGGGAAAGTGCTTGCCGACAGCGACCATGCCCGCTTCGTGGAGCCCCTCGATGAAGGCGCCCGCCAGCACGGCGACCACCTCCGGATCCGGCGAGAAACTTCGCGACCCGATGGCGGGCGACTGGTCGTCGTCGAGATCGAGCACAGGCGCGAAACTCAGATCGAACCCGCAAGCGGCCATCTCCATGCCCAGCAGCCAGCCGGCGTCCTGGGTCAGGGTCAATGCCGACTCGGGGGACTCCGCGAAGTGGTGGCCCAGTACCGCCATGGGCGGTATCTGCGTCACGCCCTCCTTCAAGCGCTGCACCCGACCACCTTCCTGATCGATCGCAACCAGGATATCGGGGCGACACTCGCGAATCTGGCCGATCAACGCCTGGGTCGTGGCGACGTCCGGGGTGTTCCTGGCAAACAGCAAGACACCACCGACCTCCGCTCGCGAGATCAACTGGCGCTCTTCGTCACGTAACTGGGTGCCTTCGACATCCAGCATGACCGGGCCGAGAGGTTGAGTCATAGCTAACACCTGAGACCATTGAGCGCCCGATTCTAGACGACAGTGGGTTCCCATGACAGAGGCCGAGGGTGCCAGGAGTCATCCTCTCACTCGACAGCCGAACCGACCTTCTCGAGGGACGCAGGCAGCGGCGCCTGCATGCCGGCCACCACGACCGGACGAAGGTGGCGGATCAGCTCCCTGACCGACATGTGTTCCTGATACTCGCTGTCGGCGATATCCCTCAGCGCATCCAGTCCGGACAGGGTGAAGATCACCGTGCCCAGCATGAAATGGAGTCGCCAGAATCGCTCGGCATCCGGCAGGTCCGGCGTCGCCAGTCGCAGGCAGCGGACGAAACGGTGGAACGTCTCCCCGTAGTGCTCCTGGATGTAGCGCCGCAGATGTCCCTGGGCCTGCGTATAGGCCAACCCCAGCAGCTTCATGAAGACCTTGAGGCTGTTACGTTCGGCGGGCACCTCCAGAACGCTGGTGGCAAGCTGCTCCAGCAGTACCTCGAGTGGCACGCCCCCGTTCCGGTAGCGAGCCTCCAGCCCATCCAGCGCCAGATTCAGCCGCTCCGAGAAGGGATCGAGATAGCGGGCAAACACGGCCTGGATCAACGCTTTCTTGGACCCAAAATGATAATTCACCGCCGCCAGATTGACCTTGGCCCGGGTCGTGATGTTGCGCAGCGAGGTTTCAGCGAACCCCTTTTCGGCAAAAAGGACCTCCGCCGTATCGAGAATACGAGTAACGGTGTCGGGTCGGGCCATGTCATACCTCGTGCCTGAGAACAACGACTTAGAACGATTATGATTCTAATCATTCCCACACAAGCCACACAATCGAGCATTTCGTCGGACCTGGAGTTCCGGGTCTCCCAGTCCGGGCGCGAAAGACTTCCCTCATCGCCAACGACTGGATACAATTCCAGCCTGTATGCATGAACACGCCTGGCTGCGGATCGGACGCCACCCAATCCGATCCATGTCCAGTTGGATAACGCCTGGCAATCCAAGCAGGCCCCAAATCGCCTGATTGACCCTCAAGGCCCGGGAGAGACCGATGGCGCGACCGCTCACCGCACGACAGCAGAACGTCTATGATTTCATCGTCAAGACGATGGGCGAATTCGGCTACCCGCCGACACGAGCCGAAATCGCCCGCGCGCTGGGGTTCCGCTCCCCCAACGCCGCCGAGGAGCACTTGCGCGCGCTGGACCGCAAGGGCGTCATCCGCATGATACCCGGCACCTCCCGCGGGATCCGACTGCCCACCAGCGGGCAGGAAGCCGAGCCCGCCGAAGCCGCTGCCGAGGGCTTGCCGGTGATCGGCAGCGTCGCTGCGGGCAGCCCGATTCTGGCCACCGAACACATCGACCGATACTGCCCCCTCCCGGCCGACTATTTCACGCCCAGCGCCGACTACCTGCTCCGGGTTCGCGGACTGTCGATGAAGGACGCCGGAATCTTCGACGGCGACCTGCTCGCCGTTCACCGCACCCAGGAGATTCGCAACGGCCAGATCGTCGTGGCAAGGCTGGAAGACGACGTCACCGTCAAGCGCTTCCAGCGCCAGGGTAGCCGGGTCACGCTCATCGCCGAGAATGCGGACTTCGAGCCCATCGTGATCGATCTGAAGCATCAGCACCTGGAGATCGAGGGACTCGGCGTTGGCGTCATTCGCGGTGGCAACGGCACCGGCCTTCACTGAGGCTATCGCCCGGCGCCATGCGCAAGATTCTGCACGCCGACTGCGACTGCTTCTACGCGGCCGTGGAGATGCGCGACGATCCGTCGCTCGCGAATACGCCGCTGGCGATCGGCGGAAGTGCCGAGCGACGGGGGGTGATCGCTACCTGCAACTACCCGGCGCGGCAATTCGGCGTGCACTCCGCCATGCCCACGGCGCGAGCGCTGCGTCTGTGTCCCGAGTTGAAGCTGCTGCCGCCCGACTTCAACAAGTATCGGGAAGTATCGCAGCAGATCCAGGCGATCTTTCACGAACTGACACCGCTGGTCGAGCCACTCTCTCTCGATGAAGCCTACCTCGACGTGACCGAAGTCACCCGATTCCGGGGCAGCGCCACCTGGATGGCTCGCTGGCTCAAGGACGAAGCCCTGGCGAGAACGGGCATCGTCATCTCGGTCGGCGTCGCCCCCAACAAGTTCCTTGCCAAGATCGCCAGCGACTGGGACAAACCCGACGGCCTGTTTGTGATCCCGCCGACGGAGATGGAGTCGTTCATTACCGACTTGCCGGTCAGGAAACTCCATGGCGTCGGGCCGGCGACGGCAACCAAGCTCGATACCTTGGGGATCGCCAGTTGTGCCGATCTCCGGGCCCAGTCGATGGACAAGCTGCTGGATCAGTTCGGCAAGTTCGGACGCCGTCTGCACGAATTGGCGCACGGCATCGACGACCGTCCGGTCAATGTCTCGCGTGAACGCAAATCCGTCAGCGTCGAGACCACCTATGACCGCGACCTGCCCCACCTGAGTGACTGTCACGGCGCGCTCGAGCCCCTGATCGAGAAACTCCACGATCGCGTCGCCCGCCATGGCGATCCTGCCATTGCCAAGCAGTTCGTCAAAGTACGCTTCGACGACTTCTCCAGCACCACGCAGGAAACGGGGGCTCGCGGCATCATCGACGCGCGCTTCCATGAGCTGCTGGAGAGCGCATGGCGACGAGGCGAGCGCCCGGTCAGGCTGCTGGGTGTCGGCGTGCGGCTGGTGCCGGAGCAGGAGCAGCGCCAGTTGGGCCTGTTCGACGGCGACCAACCGGCGACGCCTTGAACGTCAGGTGGCGCGGATCAGGAGAACACCACCGTCTTGTTGCCGTGAATGAGCACGCGATCCTGTAGATGCCATCGCAATCCACGCGCGAGCACGGCCTTTTCCACATCGCGCCCCAGCCGCACCAGGTCCTGGGGTGTATGGCAATGCGACACGCGCTGGATGTCCTGTTCGATGATCGGCCCCGCGTCGAGCTCCTCGGTGACGTAGTGGCAGCTGGCACCGATCAGCTTGACGCCACGCTCGAAGGCTTGGTGGTAAGGCTTGGCCCCGGCGAACGACGGCAGGAAGCTGTGGTGGATATTGATGACTCGCCCGGCGTACCGCTGGCAGAGATCGGGTGGCAGAATCTGCATGTATCGCGCCAGTACCACGCTGTCGGCTTCGGCCGCCGCTATCAGACGCTCGGTCTGGGCAAAGGCCGACGCCTTGTCGCCGGGCTCCACCGGAACGTGATGGAACGGAATCCCGTACCAGGCGACCATGGCGCGCAGATCGTCATGGTTGGAGATCACGCACGGGATGTCGCACTCGAGCTCTCCGGCCGACCAGCGATAGAGCAGATCGGCCAGACAGTGCGACTCCTTGGAAACCATGATCACCAGCCGCTGGCGTCGGTCGGAGTCGCTGAGGCGCCAGCTCATCTCGAACTCTTCGGCGATGGGCGCGAAGGCGATTCGAAACTCCTGGGCGCTCAGCGCATTGGCCTGAATGTCGTAGCGCATGAAGAAGCGCCCGGTAGCCAGGTCGGAATGCTGGTTGGCTTCGATGATCGAGCCTTCCTGGGAGGCGATGAAGCCCGACACCCGCGAGACGATACCGACGCGGTCGGGACAGGAAACGATGAGACGATAGTTGTGCGACATAACTCTGAGGACACTCTGTTAACGCATAAGCGCTTTAGGAAAGAGCTCGGGGTGTAAAAGCGCTCAAACCGACCATTCGGCCCGGTTGCGAAACCGAACCCGGCGCGGCGGCATCACCTCGGCAGCAACGACACATCGATGACCCGCCGCCCTGGCGACCCGCACGAGGAGCCGCCGACGGCAACACCAGCCCCGATCCCAGGTGACGCCGCTTCCCGACGAACGGCGCATTGTACCCTACTCGTCAGCGTCGACCAGCGTCTGCGCCCGTTTGAGCGGGTCGAGACGCATGACTTATAGTGGAACGAGATTTCCTCCTTCAAGGATGACGATGTTCCGTCCGCGCGCACAGATCCGCCCCCGTACTTATCCGCCGCTGCTATTCCATCCCCTGGGGGGATGCGGTGAAATCGGCATGAATCTGTCGCTCTATGGCTATGACGGCCACTGGATTGCCGTGGATTGCGGCATGACGATTCGCCAGGACCTCCCCGATCAGCCCCTGCAGATTCCCGATGTCGACCATCTGGCGGCGCATGCGATGGTCCCCTCCGCGGTGTTCATCACCCATGGTCATGAGGATCATCTCGGCGCCCTGGCCTGGATATGGCCTCGCTGGAACTGCCCGGTCTACGCCACGCCTCTGGCCATCGAGATGTTGCGGGCCAAATTCTCGGAGCAGGGCCTGAGAGTCGATGCACTGAAGCCCATCCAGCCCGGCGCTCGGGTGGCTGCCGGCCCTTTCGGCGTGACCTTCCTGCCAGTGACCCACTCGATCCCGGAGAGCTGCGCCCTCTCCATCATCACGCCGCGCCACAAGGTGCTGCATACCGGTGACTGGAAACTGGATGAACGCCCGCTCATCGGTGCGCCATTCTCCGCCGCCCAGTTCCAGGCGCTGGCACCGGTGGACCTCGTCGTGGCCGACTCGACCAATGCCGACGTCGAGGGGCACTCCCGAAGTGAAGCGGAAGCGGCCGAGGCGCTGGAGTCGGTCATCCGGGAGTGCCGGGGACGCGTCGTGGTCAGCTGTTTCGCCAGCAATATCGCTCGCATCAAGGCGCTGGGCGCGATTGCCGAGCGCACCAATCGTCGCGTGGCGCTGCTGGGACGCTCGATGGAACGCATGGTTTCCATCGCCACCCAACTGGGCTATCTCGACGATTTCCCACCACGGGTCCCGGCGAATGACCTGGGTTACCTTTATGCCGAGGAGGTTCTCATCATCGCCACCGGGAGCCAGGGCGAACCTCGCTCCGCACTGTCTCGCCTGTCCCAGGGACGACACCCGGCTCTCGATCTGCTGGCCGACGACGATGTCATCTTCTCGGCTCGCGCCATCCCCGGTAACGAGCGCCCCATCGCGCGTCTCAAGGCCGGCTTCAAGCGTCTTGGCGTCAATGTCCATGACGAGCACACCGATCCCGCGCTTCACGCCTCGGGGCATCCGGCTCGTGAAGAGCTGCGCCAGCTCTACCGGTGGCTTAGACCGAAAATGCTGTTACCGGTCCATGGAGAGGCTTCCCACCAGCAAGCGCACCGCGAGTTGGCTTCGACCATGGACATTCATGTTCCTCAACTGGCCAAGAATGGTGTCGTGCTATCTCTGGATGCAGAGACCCTGGTCCCCAGCGGCACCCACCATCTCAGACCTCGGTTGATTGCCTCAAGAATGCGCCCCGGGGAGCGCACCAATCCGGTGTCGGCCCGGCGCCATGACAAGTCACTGTCGATTGCGTTGAATGTCCTGCCGACGGCCACCGGATGGACCCGCATCGGGCAGATGATATGGGACAGCGAGATATCCCTTCCGCTGGATGAAGATGCGCTGGCCGACTGGCTGGATGAGCGCATAGACGCGATCACGGCGGAGACGCTGCTCCAGCTCCGCCAGCAACTCTTCGGCCCATTGCGAGAGTGGCTCCACGAACGCCTGCCTGTCTCGCTGGAGATCCATCTACAACTGATGCCCGCCGATCCGCAGCCGGAGTATGAAGTGCGCACGGCCCCCTAGTGCAATGGAGGCCGGTCGAGGAGAAAGACGCGTCGCAAATGCGTCGATTTCCCCGAGCCACGACACGCTTCGCGAAGCACAAGACGAGGGAGCCAGAAACGAAAAAGCGCGTCCTGCCATTTGGCAGACGCGCTTTTCAGGGAGTACCCGGGCGGAATGAATCCAGGTAGAGCCGTCCGGAGACCTTGACCTTGTCTCAGTTCTTGCTGGCGTTCTTGGGCGGCCGACCGCGACGCTTGCGGGGCTGCTCGCCAACCAGATCGTCCATCGACAGTCCGGCGTTGTTCATCGCCTCTCGAATCTCGGCCAACTTCTTCTGCTTGTCGGCTTCCTCTTTCTGGCGCTCATGATCTTCCTGCTGCTTCTGCTCGATCACTTCCCCGATGACTTCCGACAGTTTGTGCAGTTGCTCCATGCTCAACTGACGCGCGGCGGCACGAGCCACATTCTTATTGCGAGCGATGCGTTCCAATGACTCGGTGGACATCGTCCTCTCCTTGCTGGATTCCAATACGGCATTACACCGGTTGTTTTGATGAAAGTATATTCTCACCCCCCTTGTTGGCAAGAAATTAAATCAAAAAGGCACGCATAATTTGCGTGCCTTTATTCCCACAAATGACTCAAGGACCGATGCGAAAGCGTGTTAACCGCCCGTCATATTCATGAAGCGAACGACCTGTACATCGCCATCCGTGGAGAAATGATGCCGCTCCGGCTTCAAATCCATGGCCGCTACAATCTGCTCCTTGAGCGGCTGCAGTTGACCTGGATAGCGCCGCAGGGTTTCGCGTAGATCCACGGAATGCTCGTTTCCCAGACACAGTAACAATCGGCCTTCGACGGTGACACGAACCCGGTTACAGGTACTGCAGAAGTTGTGGCTATGGGGCGATATGAAGCCGACTCGACAATCGCTGTCGGCCATGCGGAAATAGCGTGAAGGACCCAGCGTCGTCTCGGGTGATGGCATGAGGGGATATCGGGATTCGATTCGCGCCTGAACCTCATCACTCGAATAGAAAGTTTCTCCCCGCGAGTGATCCGACACATCGCCTAACGGCATCTCCTCGATAAAGCTGATATCCAGCTTTTCATCCCGGGCGAACGCCACCAAGTCGAGGACTTCGTCGTCGTTACGGCCACGCAGCACCACCGCGTTGAGCTTGATTTTGTCGAAGCCGGCGTCCTGAGCCGCGTGAATCCCGTCGATGACCTTTTCCAGATCTCCGGTTCGCGTCAGTCGCTTGAATCTTTCGGGATCGAGGGAATCCAGGCTGACGTTCAGGCGGGTCATGCCCCCGCCATGAAGTGCCTGGGCGTGGCGGCGCAGTCCGGCGCCGTTGGTCGTCATGGCGAAATCCTTCAGTCCCGGCAAGCTGCCGATCTGGGCTACCAGCTCGTCGATGCCTTTTCGCACCAACGGTTCGCCCCCGGTCAACCGGACCTTCTCCACCCCGAGTTCGGTGAAGGCACGCGCTACCTGATAGAGCTCCTCCAGCGATAGCACTTGGTCACGGGGCAGGAACGTCATCTCTTCGCTCATGCAGTAGACGCATCGAAAATCGCACCGATCCGTTACCGAGATTCGGACATAACGGACGGGACGTGAAAACTTGTCGATCAAATCGGTCATGAGAGCTCCCAGCGATCCGCGGCCTCGTGATCGCTTTGCCGCTCGGACACCCAGTAAGAGCCACTGTCGGTGTGCTCTTTTTTCCAGAAAGGGGCCCGAGTTTTCAAATAATCCATGATGAAATCACACGCTTCGAAGGCGGCGCGACGATGCGGACTGGCCGTCATGACCAGCACGATGGCGTCCCCGGGTTGGAGACATCCGACGCGATGAATGATGGTGACAGCCTGAAGCGTCCAGCGCTCCCCGGCCTCGAGTGCGATTTCATGGAGCGACTTTTCCGTCATGCCAGGGAAGTGTTCCAGCGTCAGGGCGGTGACGCCGGGTCTCTCGTTGGTGTCCCTGACCCGACCCGTGAAACTGACGATGGCACCGATATCGAGACGCCCCGCCGTCAACCGACGCTGCTCCGCTTCGGTGTCGAACGTCGCCTTCTGCACGCTGATCGCAATCTTCATGGCGAACTCTCCAGCCTCAGCCACCGGTGACCGGCGGGAAGAAAGCGATCTCGTCTCCCGGGGAGATGGCGGTTCCGTCCTGACTCATGGCTTCGTTGCGAGCGCAAAGAACGCGCTGGCCCAGCAGGGCCTTGAACTTGCCGTCCCGCTCGATCAGCGCCAGCTTGACGCCGGCGATATCGGCCGAGGGGAGCTGCTCCCACGCCAACGTGTACTCGGCGGTCTCGAAACGCTCTCTGAGCTCTGCCAGGAACTGCACCTTCAATGTTTTGGCTGGCGAGATGGCGTCCTCATCCCCGGTCGCTGCCGGCGACGTTTCGGATGCAGCCTGTCGCGACCACTCTCCCGAGCGGCCGCCGCGCTTCTGCTCGAGGCGGACTCCATCGATGATCATCCCCCTGTCGACTGCCTTGCACATGTCATAGAGCGTCAGGCAGGCCACGGAAACCGCCGTCAGCGCCTCCATCTCCACGCCGGTGCGCCCATTGAGGCGGCAGAATGCCTCGACATGCACGCAGCTTTCCTCAGTGTCCAGGGTGAACTCGAGGCTGACTTTGGACAAGGCCAACGCGTGGCAAAGCGGAATCAACTCGTGGGTCCGCTTCGCCGCCTGAATGCCGGCGATTCTCGCCGTGGCCAGCACGTCGCCCTTGGGCAGATCGCCGTCGGCCAGCAGCGCCAGGGTCGAAGCCTGCATGCGAACCGCGCCTCGGGCTCGGGCCTCACGCCGCGTCTCCTGCTTGTCGGCAACATCGACCATGTGGGCTTCGCCACGCGCATTGAGATGCGTGAGTGTCATGCTGAACTCGCCTCGTTTTTCCATCATTGAATCAGATATCAAGTGTAGCGTGATCGCCGCCACGGTGCCTGCCGCACCGCCGACACCGGACACCGGCGGTGCAACGATAAGCGCGGTGACGACGTCGGTCGGTCAGGGTCGTGCCCTGGGCTGCCAGGCAGCGGCCCAATCGATGATCCAGGCCAGAATCGCCTCCGGATCGTCCAGATCCAGACGGGGCAGCCTCGACGGCAGGCGGGCGAGGGTTTCGGAGGAGATCAGGCCCGGCTTGTAAGCCACGGCCTGTATCCAGGGATCCTGTTCAGCCGCCCACGCTTGACCGGATTCGCCGCGATACAGTTCCAGCTTCGGAATCGGCCAGGTCTTGAAACCTTCGACCAGAATCAGCTTCGGCTTCAAGCCGGCGACCTGCGCCACCAGCGCCGGCAAGTCCGGCTCCTGCTGCCCGGGCGTTTCCATCATCAGCGCGAAACGCCGACCGGAGGCCACCACCATGGGGGTCGCTCCCGCCGCGCGCAGGCGATGACTGTCCTTACCGGGTTTGTCGATGTCGAAGTCGTGATGGGCATGCTTGATCACGGCTGCCGGCCAGCCCCGCGCTCGAAGCCGGGGCAACAGGGTCTCCAGCAGCGTGGTCTTGCCGGTTCCGCTCCAGGCGGCAATGCCCAGCAGGGGAATGTCGCAGGCGAGCGCGTCGACGGTCTCATTCATGGCAGCTATCCGGCGAGCTGGCGTGACCGGCCTGGACGCGCTCCGCCAGCGCCACCTCGTGGGGGGTGTTGAGGTTGGCGAACTGCGCCTCCAGACCGGGGAAATCGACCTGAACCCAGCGGTGCCGATCGTACCAGGTGACGACCCGGCCGCCGCCGGCCGCCAGCCACTCCGACAGGTCAGCGCCCAGGGAGCTGCGTATCAGTGCCACCAGGGGCTGCAATCGTCCGCCATCGTGGGCGACCGCGATATCCGCCTCGCCGATTCCGTCGGCAAGCCTGGCCAGGGTGTCGACGGGGAGCCAAGGCATATCCACCGGGATCAGCAGCATCCATGGCGTGGAAACCACCCGCAGCGCGCCCAGCGCCCCGGCCAGTGGCCCCGGATAGCCGGGGAGCGTATCCGTGACGACGGCGTGACCCAGTCGGCGATAGCGATCGAGATGGCGATTGGCGCTGATGACGATGCGATCGACCTGAGGCGATAGCCGCTGCACCGCCTGCGCGACCAGCGGCCGGCCATCGAGGTCTACCCACCCCTTGTCCACGCCACCCATACGCTGACCGCGGCCACCGGCCAGCAGCACCCCCGTCACATCGGCGCGTTCGATCACCGGGTACCGAAGATCTTGTCGCCGGCATCGCCCAGCCCCGGCACGATGTAGCCATTCTCGTCGAGCCGTTCATCGATGGACGCCGTATAGATCTCGATATCGGGATACGCCTTCTCGACCCGCTCGATGCCCTCCGGCGCCGCGACCAGCACGATGACCTTGATCTGCTGGCAGCCCCGCTCCTTGAGCATGTCCAGTGTGGCCACCATCGAGCCGCCCGTGGCCAGCATGGGATCGATCACGATCGCCAGGCGTTCGTCCAGAGCACTGACGAACTTCTCGAAATAGGGCACCGGCTCCAGTGTCTCCTCGTTGCGGTAGAGACCCACGACACTGATGCGCGCGCTGGGGATCAGATCGGTGACGCCATCCAGCATTCCCAGCCCCGCGCGCAGGATGGGGACGATGGTGACCTTCTTGCCCTTGATCTGTTCGACCTCGATCGGGGAACCGTTCCAGCCCTCGATCGTCGCCGGCTCCATCTCCAGATTCTGGGTCGCTTCGTAGGTCAGCAGCTTGGCCACCTCGCAGGCCAGCTCGCGAAAGCTCTTGGTGCTGATGTCGGCCGCCCGCATCAGTCCAAGCTTGTGTTTGACCAGGGGGTGGGAGATGGGGTGCACACTCATGATCGGCGCCTTCGTCAGAATGGGATAACCGCGATATTGTACGCGACCTGCCGGGGGTCAGGCGACGCTGGCGGGCAACTGCCAGTCGATGGGCGCGATGCCACGCTCGGCGAGGAAGGCATTGGCCTGAGAGAAGTGGCGTGTGCCGAAGAAGCCGCGATGGGCGGAGAGCGGCGACGGGTGCGGCGCGTGAAGCACGAGATGCTTGCCGCGATCGACGAAGCTCGCCTTCTTCTGGGCGTAGCTGCCCCAGAGTAGAAACACCACGCCATCGCAGTGCTCGTTGATGGTCTGGATCGCCCGGTCGGTAAACGTCTCCCAGCCCCGATTGCGGTGGGAGCCGGCATTGCCCTGCTCGACCGTCAGCACACTGTTCAGCAGCATCACACCCTGTTGCGCCCAGCTCTCGAGAAACCCGTGGTTCACGGGCGTGGTGCCAACGTCGGTGGCCAGCTCCTTGTAGATGTTCTGCAACGACGGCGGTGTCGGCACCCCGGGACGTACCGAGAAACAGAGCCCGTGGGCCTGACGGGGCCCGTGGTACGGATCCTGACCGAGGATCACTACCTTGACCCGCTCCAGCGGTGTCAGCTCGAAGGCGCGAAACCAGTGGGATGAATGAGGATAGATGACCTTGTGGGCCGCCTTCTCCTGGGCGAGAAACTCACGCAGCGCCTGCATGTACGGGGCGCGAAATTCGTCGCCAAGATGGGCGTTCCAGCTTTCGGGTAACGGCGACTGGGCCATGGATGCACTCTGCAGCGGTCAGGTTTTGGGTGGACGGACCTGATCGACCAGCGGCTCGACGTAGGCGTGCCCCAGATCCCACGGGAACTGGATCCAGCAATCCTGTGCCACCTCGGTCAGATACTGATCGACCATCGGTCGCCCCTCGGGCTTGGCGTAGACGGTGACGAAATGAGACTTCGGAAGCATGTCGCGCACGGCACGCGCCGTCTTGCCGGTATCGACCAGATCATCGACCAGCAGCCAGCCGTCGCCATCGTGCTCGACGCCCTTCATCACGTCCAGCTTCCCCTGCGACTGCTCGTCGTAGCTCTTGATGCAGACGGTATCGATCAGGCGGATGTTGAGCTCGCGGGCGATCAACGCCGCCGGGATCAGACCGCCGCGCGTGATCGCAACGATCCCCACGAAGTCGCGCTCGACGAGTCGATGGCAGAGCGCCCTGACGTCGCGGTGGATCTGGTCCCAGGAGACGGTGAAATGATGCTGGTAACGATTGGCGGTCATGGCGGGTCCAGTCAATGGGTCAGGCCGCCATCGGGCGATGACGGCGTCGTGGCTCGCGTTGGGTGACGAGCGGCCTATTCGTCCTCGGTGAAGCTGCACACCGCAAAGACGCTGTAGCCCGCTTCGCGAATCTTGGCCGAGCCACCCAGCTCCGGCAGATCGAGAATGGTCGCGGTCTCGACGACATGGCCACCGCTGCGCTGGATCAGCGATGCGGCCGCCAGCATGGTACCGCCGGTGGCGATGATGTCGTCGATCAGCACGATACGATCCTGCTCGCGAAAGGCATCGGCATGCAGTTCGACCGTCGATTCGCCGTACTCCAGCGTGTAGGTTTCGCTGATGGTCCGGAATGGCAGCTTGCCCTTCTTGCGCACCGGCACGAAGCTGCAGCCCAGCTCATAGGCCAGCGGCGCACCGACGATGAACCCTCGCGCATCGATCGCCGCGATCGCATCGACCTCGAGTTCCTGGTAACGGTGCACGAAACTGTCGATCAGCTTGCGGAAGGCCGCGCTGTTCTGGAGCAGTGGCGTGATGTCTCGAAAATTGACGCCTGGCTGTGGCCAGTCGGGCACGGTGCGAATGACCGACTTGATATAGTCGCCGTAGATGCTGCTGCTCATCGAAGAAACTCCATTGACCGAACACGGCGCGCCCGAGGGTGCCCCTCGCGGAACGGTAAATCCTGGCGCAAAGGCGCCCATGTTACCCAAGCCAACGCCGCGGCGCGACCTACTCGGGGCCAGCGACGGCATCGGCGCCGGGGGGAGTCGCCGTCAGCCAGGCCGGCCATTCAACGACGGCTGGCCAGCACTCGCTCCACCGTCTCCACGATCGCCTGGGTCTGGGGGTCGATCTCGATATTGACCCGGTCCCCGGGCAAGCGCTCGCCGATCGTGGTCCTCGCCAGGGTCTCCGGAATCAGATTGACGCAGAAGCGCCCGGCCTCGACCGCGCCGACCGTCAGGCTGATCCCGTCGATCCCGATATACCCCTTGTCGAACACGAATCGTGCCAGGTCGGGCGACAGCTCGAACCACAACCGGCGATTGTTCGGCGCCTCGTCGATCTCCACCAACCGGGCCATCGCCATGACGTGACCGGACATGGAGTGACCCCCGATCTCGTCGCCGAAACGCGCCGCCCGCTCGAGATTGACCCGATCCCCGGGAGCCAGCTCCCCCAGGTTGGTCAAGCGCAGCGTCTCGCGCATCAGATCGAAACTGACATTGTCGCCCTCGATCGCCGTCACGCTGAGACAGCATCCGTTGTGGGAGACCGACGCACCCAGCATCAGCCCCTCGCGCATCGCCGGCGACATCGACACCACGTGCGTGTGCAGCTGCTCACGCGTCTCGATCGCCACCACGGTTCCCACATCCTGCACGATCCCGGTAAACATGCCCCCTCCTGGCCTCAACGGATGACACGCCGACGGCGACAGATGCCTTCGCCCTCGGCGACAGAGATCGGGAATTCTAGCACGCCGTCCATGCCAGCCATGAAACTGACCACTCCCTAACGGGCTCCGGGTCACCCCGACCTGCATCGCACCGATCGGTTCCAGGCCGCAGACGGGCCGGTGGTCGCGCAGTATCACCAACAGGGTACGTTCAGCGTCGATGGCCACCCGAACGGGTGGCCTGGTTTGGCGCATGGTCCTCTCGACCGGAGGCCCCAGCCGCGCTAGCCCAGCGAGGCTCGATCCGCGGGCGGCGCCCCATATCCCACGTCGGGAGTCCTGTCCAACGCCCTGCCCGCCACGTAATAGACGAGCGCGCCCAGCGCCGAGCCGGTAAACCAGCCGTAGTCGTAGAACCACTGCCAGAGGCCGGTGGTCAACGAGACCAGGGTCAATGTCACGGGGATGCCGAAGGCGATGAAGCCGGCGATATTGATCGCGGGATAGCGACCGCCATCACGATAGAGACTGATCAGGTCCAACCGCTGGCGCTTGATCAGAAAATAGTCCACTGCCATGATCCCGGCGATCGGCCCCAGCAGGCTCGAATAGCCCAGCAGCCAGTTGGAGTAGAGGCTTTCGAGCGTCACCTCCGAGGTGATCACCCCGGCCTTCTGCAGCAGGTCGTAACCCATCAACAGCGTGCCGACCAGGCCCGTCAGCAGCACGCCGCCGGTGCGATTGATCAGCTTGGGCGCAATGTTCTGGAAATCGTTGGTCGGCGAGACGATGTTGCCCGCCGTGTTGGTCGAGATCGTGGCGATCACGATCAGCACCATCGCGATCGATACCCACACTGGACTATCGATATGGCCGATCAGCGTGACCGGGTCGGAAACCGTCTCCCCCACCAGCGTCGCGGAGGCGGCGGTCATCACCACGCCCAGCGCGGCGAAGAAGAACATGGTCAACGGCAGCCCGATCACCTGGCCGACGATCTGATCCTTCTGGCTCCTGGCGAAACGGCTGAAGTCGGGGATGTTCAGCGACAGGGTCGCCCAGAACCCGACCATCGCCGTCAGGCCGGACAGGAAATAGGTCGTGACCGACGCCCCCTCCGGCCGTGACGGCGGCTGCGCCATCAGCTCGCCGAGAGAGACGTGAGGCAGCGCCCAGACCATCAACCCCACCGCGACCAGCAGCAACAGCGGCGCCGACAGGGTCTCCAGCCACTTGATCGACTCCGCCCCGCGGATCACCACCCAGAGATTCATCGCCCCGAAGACGAAAAAGCCGACGACCTGGCCCCATCCGCCCAGCGCCTGCCACGGTGGCACGACCGTCGACAGCAGCAGATGAATCGCCAGACCGCCGAACAGGGTCTGGATGCCGAACCAGCCGCAACCCACCAGGGCCCGAATCAGGCACGGCACGTTGGAGCCGCGAATCCCGAACGACGAGCGCAGGAGTACCGGAAAAGGAATGCCGTAGCGCGTGCCGGGAAAGGCATTGAGCGTCAACGGGACCAACAGGATCGCGTTGGCGAGCAGAATGGTGACCAGCGCCTCGCCGACGCCGAGGCCGAAGTAAGCCGTCAACACGCCGCCTAGCGTGTAGGTCGGCACGCAGATCGAGAGGCCGACCCAGAGCGCCGCGATATTCCACTTCGACCAGGTACGCTCGCCCGCCGCCGTCGGCGCGATATCATGATTGAAACAGGCACTGTCGCGGACGTCGTCGCCGAGCATGAGCTCGACCTTGCCGTCACGTTCGACCATGCGAGAAACGGATGTCGTCATTGTTGTTCTCCCGATTCCGTTGGACTCTTTCACCGCTTGCGCTCGGCCCGGGACCGAGTCGCGACCGTCGAGGCGGCAGCGCCGTGTTCGATGCCGCCGCTCGAGCGATGGCCCGATGGCGCTACCGAGTCGGCAGCCGATGGTATTGGCGATCGAAGTAGAGCAGGCACTCGCGGCCATCGCAGCTCGCCATCGCCTCGATCTCGCAGAACAGCACCTCGTGGGTGCCGACCGCCACGCGCTGGCTGATCCGGCACTAGAAGTGAGCCAGCGCGTCGACCAGCACCGGCGCGCCGGTGGCTCGCGTGGTCCACTCCGCCCGCGCGAAGCGCTCCGCCATCGGCGTCTTGCCGCCGAAGGCGTTGGAGACCGCCTCATGCTCGGCACCCAGCACGTTGACGCAGAGCAGGGCATTGTCGGCGAAGACGGCGTAGGCCGAGGCGCGACGATTGATGCAGACCAGCAGTGTCGGTGGATCGTCGGTGACGCTGCACACCGCCGAGGCCGTGAACCCGGCCCGACCGCCCGGTCCGTCCGTGGTGACCAGGTTGACCGCGGTGGGCAGGCGGGACATCGCCTGGCGAAACGCAGCCGCCGAGACGGGCGGCGCCTTCTCCGAGTCGACATCGCGACGCTCGGCTTCCGTTGCGTGGGTCGATACGTGTTGCTGTCGTAATGCCATGGGCCTATCTCCGCTGGGCCGCCTGTCGCCGTGGCGGCAGAGTCACGCCGCCAGAAAACGCGTCATGGCGGCATTGAAGGCTTCCGGCACGGTCACCGTCAGACCGTGTCCGCCGTAGTCGAACATCTCCAGACGCGCATGAGGCAGCGCCCGAGCGAGACGTTCGGAGCGCAGGTACGGCACCAGCAGATCGTCCCGCGCGGCGATCACCAGCGTCGGCGCCTGGATTTCACCCAGTCGCGCGTCGATATCGAAGCGCGACAGCGCGCCGATACGCGCCAGCACGTTGTTCTCCCCCGGAAAATGCTTTAGCGCATGGGCCTCTTCCGCCAGCAGTCGATCATGGTTCGCCGAGAGCCAGTCCGCCGGGTAGAGAAACAGCGGCTGCGCGTGCAGATAAGGTTGCACGCCGCACTTCTCGAGCAGCGCGATACGCACGCGGAAACAGCGCTCGCTCTGCACGTCGACTCGGCCCCAGCCATTGATCACGATCAGCCGATGGAGACGAGCGGGCGCCAGCAGGGCCATCTGGAGCCCCACCAGGCCGCCCAGCGCGTGCCCCATGAAATCGACCCGTTCGATACCCAGACCGTCCAGCAGCGCCAGCGCCTCCCGCGCCATGTCGTCGATGGCGTAGCCGGCCGGCAGCTCGGCGGCGCTGTTGCCGGTACCCAGATGGTCGTAGATCACCACCCGGTGGGTGGCCTCGAGCGCGGCCAGCTGCGGCTCCCAGAAACGGCCGGCGCCACCCAGTCCGGCGGAGAGCAGAATCGTCGGCGCGTCGGAATCATCGCGTCCCAGAATTTCGTGGTGCATGGTCAGGCCTATGGTCAGCGCGGCAGTGGAGAGTGACTTCGCTTCATCGGGGCAGATGGGCCACCGAGGCGATCTCGATCAGTGCGTCCGGCTTCACCAGACCGCACTGAATGCAGTAGCGCGCCGGCTTTTCACCGGGAAAGAACTCCGCGTAGACCGCGTTGATCGCCGCATAGTCGTCCCAGTCGCGCAGGAAGATCGAGTTGAAGGTGATGTCGTCCATACTGCCGCCGGCGGTCTCGACCACGCTTCGGATCAGCTCCAGCACGTGACGGGTCTGGGCCCCGGCGTCACCGACGTGAACCACGTTGTTGTCCTTGTCGAACGGCAGCGTGCCGGAGACGTACAGAATGTTGTCGGCCTGACTGCCTGGCACGAATGGCGCCAGCGGTACACCGGAGCCGACGGGAATCACACTGGTCTTGGGCATGGTTACGATCCTGTTGTCGAAAGGGAGGGAGCGGGAGTCGTGCCAATCGGTTGCGTCGAGGCATGGTTGGCGCAAGCAGCTTCGAAGGCGTCCACGGAGGAAACCCAGCCGAAGAAAGTCTCGATGTTGAAGATGGCGGCGCTCTGCGCCGCCGGTGGGCCGGCCTGATAGGTGGCGTCCTCCAGCACGGTGCCGAAGTACTCGAGGAAGAAGCCATCCCGCAGCGTCGACTCGACGCAGACGTTGGTCGCGATACCGGTGAACAGCAGATGGTGAATGCCCCGCGAACGCAGGATGCTGTCCAGCGGCGTGTTGAAGAAGCCGCTGTAGCGGGGTTTGGGCAGCACGATGTCGCCGGCCTTGGGCTTCAGTGCGTCCACCAGCGCATAATCCCAGCCCCCCTTGGCCAGCAGCTTGCCGTGAAGTTCCGGGCGCTGGCGCATGGTCTTGAGCGCGTTGGACTTGTGCCAGTTGGGAGAGCCCGGCCCGCCCGCTTCGACATAGGCCGCGTCCCAGCCGTTCTGGAAGAAGATCACCGTGATTCCCGCGGCCCGGGCGATGCGAATCGCGCTGGCGATACGCTCGATCACCGGCCCGGTCGCCGAGACGTCGAAGCCGGCCAGATCGAGATAACCGCCCGGCGTGGCATAGGCGTTCTGCATGTCGACGACGATCAGCGCGGCTTCGGCGCGGGGCATGGCGATCGCCTCGGGGCGGCCGGCCAGCACGATCTCGTCGGCGGCGGCCACGCTGCCGCGCCGGACGACAGACGGGGAAGCGACAGTAGACTCGAGTTCGCTCATGCCAGCGCCTCCGGTACCGGCGCCGACGCACCGGCCACGCCCACCCGCGTCTTCATCAGCGGCTGCACCCGCTCACCAAATGTATCGAGCCCCTGGAGGAAGTCGTCGAACGTCAACATCACGCCGCCGACCCCCTCCACCGTGTCGATCTCGTCGAGCATGCGCGCCACGTTCTCGTAGGAACCGACCAGCGTGCCCATATTGAAATTGACCGCCGAGGTCGGATCGGTCATCTGGCGCACGTTGGTATCCTTGCCGGAGCTCTTGTCCTGGCTGCCCTGGTCGGCCATCCAGTCCAGCGCCTCCCGATCGGCACCCGCCTTGTAGTGCTCCCAGCGCGCCATGGCAGCGGCGTCGGTCTCGTCGGCGATCACCATGAACAGCACATAGCAGGCGACCTGACGACCCGTCTCTTTGCCGGCAGCCGCGAGACGCTCGGCCGTTGGCGCGAACGCGGTCGGGGTATTCAGCCCCTTGCCGAAGCAGAAGCTGTAGTCGGCGTGCTTGGCGGTGAACGCCATCCCGGCACTCGACTGCCCGGCGCAGACCATCTTCACCCCCTGCTCCGGACGCGGGCTCAGCCGGCAGTCCTCCATCTGGAAGAACTCGCCGTCGAGATCGCTGTGCCCCGTTTCCAGCAGCTCCCGCAGTACCGTGGCGTACTCATCGAGATAGGTGTAGCGCTTGGCGAAATAGTCATCGCCCGGCCATAGCCCCATCTGACTGTATTCCGGCTTCTGCCAGCCGGTCACCAGGTTGATGCCGAAACGCCCCGGCGCGATCGAGTCGATGGTCGCCGCCATCCGCGCGGTGATGGCCGGAGGCATCACCAGCGTCGCCGCGGTGGCGTAGAGATCGATCTTCGAGGTGACCGCAGCGAGCCCCGCCATGAGGGTGAAGGATTCCAGGGCATGCTCCCAGAACTCGGTCTTGCCGCCGAAACCGCGCAGCTTGATCATCGACAGCGCAAACTCGAAGCCGTAACCCTCGGCCTTCTGCGTCACCGCCTTGTTGAGCTCGAAGGTCGGCAGGTACTGCGGCGCGGTTTCGGAAATCAGCCAGCCGTTGTTGCCGATGGGAATGAAGACGCCTAGTTGCATGAGCCACCTCGTCGTCGTATCGGAGCGAGTTGTCGGCCATCGCGGCACTGCGATGCTGCCGACGCCTGACCAATCCTTTACAACCGACGTGCCAACCCGAGCTTATCCATCCGCTTTCAAGAGCTTGCCGGCCACAGACGACAAGCCACCGGACCAATTGGTCTGGAAAGGATCTCGGAATGCGCGACCATGATGCGGGACGCGTGGCGCCCGCGCCGTTTCAGTGCACGTGAAGAGGCCATTTCGCGCGTGAACCGGGAACATCGGGTAGATGACGCTAGCGACCTGGGGCGTGATAAAATCCCGGTCCCTTACGACCGCTCTCACATACGCAGCCGCGACATGCCAGCGAAATCCCGATGGCCGGTCGCGGGATTCACGAAGGTTGATCATGACGTCCATCACCCCCGCAGCCCCGACCGGCCATCGCGCCGCCGCCAGCGAAGCCCGCAAGCAACGGATTCGGGATGCGGCCCTGGCGCTGTTCTCGCAGTTCGGCCTGCGCGGCGCGAGCCTGGACGCCATTGCCGATCAGGCCGGCGTCTCCAAGACCAACCTGCTCTACTATTTTCCATCCAAGGAGAAGCTCTACGTCGCCGTCCTTCAACAGATCCTGGACACCTGGCTGGAGCCGATACGCGCCATCGATGCCGAGCAGTCTCCCGAGACCGCCATCGGCGACTACATCCGAATCAAGGTCGAACTGTCGCGGGATCACGCCCAGGCATCCCGGCTGTTCTGTCTGGAGATGATCCAGGGCGCGCCGCTGCTGCGGGAAGATCTGCAGAGCAAGCTGCGCCTGCTGGTGGAGGAAAAATCGAGAGTGATCGAGGGCTGGATCGCCCGGGGAAGCCTGCTGCCGGTCGATCCACACCACCTGATATACCTGCTGTGGGGAACCACCCAGCACTATGCCGACTTCGCCGTCCAGATCGAGGCAATTTCCGGCAGAACGCTCGCCGATCCGGCCTTCTTCGACGCGACGGTGGAGAACATCACGCGCATCGTGCTGGGCGGTCTACTCCCCCGGACGAATGCCGACGGCTGACTTGCGGCCCCCGTCCGGCGGTCGGCTTCAAGCCAGTTGGCACGCCTCCTCGAATGCCAGCCGTGGCAAGCGTGGCTTGAGACCCGCCTCATCTCCGTAGCCCAGGTTGACCAGCATGTTGGCGGTCCAGTCGGTGCCGGCGAAGAACGCCTGGTCCACCGCCTCGGAATCGAAGCCCGACATCGGCCCGGTATCCAGCCCCATCGCCCGCGCCGCCAGGATCAGATACCCGGCCTGCAGCGAACTGTTGCGCAGCGCCGTCTGCTCGGCAAACGCCTCGCTACCGGTGAACCAGCTACGGGCGTCGGTGTGGGGGAAGAGCGTCGGCAGCTGATCGTAGAAGCGCTTGTCGTAGGCGACGATGACCGTGCAGGGCGCCGTCGCCGTCTTGTCGGCGTTGCCGGCGGAAACGCACGGCAACAGCTTGTCCTTGCCCGCCGTGGAGCGTACGAAGACAAACCGCGCCGGACAGCAGTTGGCCGAGGTCGGCCCCATCCTGACCATGTCGTAGAGCCTGCGCAGGGTCTCCTCGGTAACGTCGCGAGGCTGCCACGCACTGTGCGTGCGCGCTGTCCTGAACAACTGATCCAGTGCCTGATCGTCCAATGTCTGCATCATCTGTCATCTCCCGGTGGCCATGCATGAAGGGGTGCCAATAGAAGCTTCGCGCGAGCGACGCTCGCGAGTGCGCCGCGCCCCACCGATACAAGCAATGCCCTGACGGAATGGCAACCTTTAACTGCACGGGGCGTCACGCCGGTCCGCTCTCCCGCCCTGGCCGTCGCCAGGTTTGCATGACGGCGGCTGCCATCGGCTCCGCCGCAGTGAGGTACGCTCCACGGCCGCGGTCGCTCCGGCGCCGCGAGATCCGTATACTATCGCGCTCATCGACGCGGGGCCGTTGCCGATGGCGCACTGCAGTCGCGCCGAACTGCCCCGCTGCCCCGACACCCCGACAGACGCTTTCGACACGCCCAATGATCACACTGGACAACGTTTCCAAAACCTACGGCAGCGAACCCGGGGCCGTGCAGGCGCTGAAAGAGATCGACCTGCAGGTTCCCAAGGGCACGATTCACGGCGTCATCGGCCTCTCGGGCGCCGGCAAGTCGACGCTGATCCGCTGCGTCAACCTGCTGGAGCGCCCGACCGCCGGCCGCGTCGTCATCGACGGGCAGGAGCTGACGGCGATGGATGCCGCCGCGCTGCGCCAGGCACGGCACCAATGCGGCATGATCTTCCAGCATTTCAATCTGCTGACCAATCGCACCGTCTACGACAATGTGGCTCTGCCGCTGGAGCTGATGGGCCAGTCGCGCCAGGCCATCCGCGAACGCGTGCTGCCGCTGCTGGACATGACAGGGCTGGCGGACAAGGCAAAGCAGTATCCCGCTCAGCTCTCCGGCGGCCAGAAACAGCGCGTGGCCATCGCCCGCGCCCTCGCCAGCCGGCCCAAGGTGCTGCTGTGCGACGAGGCGACCTCGGCGCTCGATCCGCAGACGACGGCATCGATCCTCTCGCTGCTGCAGGAGATCAACCAGCAGCTTGGGCTGACCATCCTACTGATCACCCACGAGATGGAGGTGGTGAAGACCATCTGTCATCGCGTGGGGTTGATCTCCGACGGACGTCTGGTCGAGGACGCCGACGTGGGTGACTTCTTCACCGCGCCCGCCACCCAGCTGGGACGGGAGTTCCTCAACGACTTTCTCAAGCTGGAAGCGCCGCAGGCCCTGATCGAGCGTCTCGAGCCGGAAGCCGGAACGAACACGCACCCGGTGGTGCGGCTGACGTTCTCGGGCGACAGCGTCGCCACCCCGCTGATCTCGCGGCTGGCGCGGGAACACGGCATCGACGTCAGCATTCTGCAGGCCAAGGTCGAGTCCATTCAGGGGCGCACGCTGGGCCTGATGATCGCCGAGCTGATGGGAAGCGACGTGCAGACCCGTGAGGCCCTGACGACCCTGGAATCCTTTGATCTGCATGTGGAGGTACTGGGCCATGTCCAGCGCACTGATTGATCTCGTCTGGCAGTCCACGCTCGAGACGCTTTACATGGTGGCCGTCGCCGGCATTCTGTCGGCGCTGGCCGGGGTCCCGCTCGGCGTGCTGCTCTACGTGACGCGCCCGCGCCAGATCCTGGCGCAGCCGGTGGTCAACACGGTGCTCGGGGTGGTCACCAATGTCGGTCGCTCGGTCCCGTTCATCATCCTGCTGGTGGCGATCATCCCCTTCACCCGGATGATCGTCGGCAGCTCCATCGGCACCAACGCCGCTGCCGTGCCGCTGACCATCGCCGCCATCCCGTTCGTCGCCCGCCTGGTCGAGGGTGCCCTGAACGAGGTTTCGCCCGGCCTGGTCGAAGCGGCCCAGTCGATGGGCGCCACGCCGATGCAGATCATCCTGAAGGTGCTGTTGCCGGAGGCCCGTGGCGGCATCATCAACGGCCTGACGATCACCATCGTCGCCCTGGTCAGCTACTCCGCCATGGCCGGTGCCGTGGGCGGCGGGGGTCTGGGCGACCTGGGCATTCGCTATGGCTACAACCGCTTCAACCCGACGGTGATGCTGATCACCGTGGTGGTACTGGTGGTCATGGTCCAGCTGTTTCAGAGCCTCGGGGATTATCTGGTGCGCAAGAGCGATCACAAGTGATCGTCGCGCCCCACTACTCTAATAACCAGAATGAATTACCGTGATTGCCTTTATTCCGTTATATTCCGGCATCACCGGGCGCAGGAGCCGCGCCCACGTCTCACTCAACAGGGGGAATTTCGCCAAATGCCGATTTCACTGACACGCACGCTGAGCGTCGCCGCACTCGGTCTCGGACTGGCCGCCGGTGCTGAACACGCCGCCGCCGATACCATCAAGGTCGGTACCATGGCCGGACCCGAGACCGACGTGATGCAAGTGGCCAAACAGGTCGCCAAGGAGAAGTACGGCCTCGACGTCGAGATCGTCGAGTTCACCGACTATGTGACGCCCAACGCCGCGCTGGCCGACGGCAGCCTCGATGCCAACGCCTACCAGCACGAACCCTACATGCAGTCGATGGTCAACGATCGCGGCTACGACTTCGCCATCGCCGGCAAGACGTTCGTCTACCCGATCGGTGCCTACTCCGCCAAGTACGACAGCATCGACGACCTGCCCGACGGTGCGACGATCGCCGTACCCAACGATCCGACCAACGAAGGACGGTCGCTGATCCTGCTCGACAAGCATGGACTGATCACGCTCGACGATGCCGAGAATCTGGAAGCGACGCCGATCGACATCACCGAAAACCCGCACGACTACTCGTTCAAGGAGATCGAGGCCGCCCAGATGCCGCGGGTACTCCAGGACGTCGACATGGCCTTCATCAACAGCACCTTCACCCAGCCGGCCGGTTTGACGCTGGATGACGCGCTGATCAAGGAAGGACCGGACTCCCCCTACGTCAACCTGATCGTGGTACGCGGTGGCGATCAGGATCGCGAGGCGATCCAGGATCTGGTCAAGGCCTATCAATCCGACGCCGTCGCCGACAAGGCCCAGGAACTGTTCCAGGGTGGCGCCGTTCCCGGCTGGAAGTGACCACGTCATTGTCACGCGCATGACGAGACCCGGTCATGACCACCAAGAAAACCAGCGCCGAGGCGCTGGTTTTCGTTTCCGCTCCGCCCTCGCCGCGCCTCTTCCCGCAGGAGACCCACGATGACCGATTACGCCTCCCTGGAACGTCAACTGACAGCGCTTCTGGACACCCGCGACTGGTTGACCAATGCCGCCCAGACCAGCGCCTTTCTGATGCAAGCGCTGGACGACCTGAACTGGGTCGGCTTCTATCTCCAGCGTCAGCCCGAGACGCTGATCCTCGGCCCCTTCCAGGGCCTGCCCGCCTGCAACCCGATTCCGTTCTCGAAAGGCGTCTGTGGTGCCGCGGCACGCTCGCGCCAGACCCAGCGCGTCGACGACGTCCACGCTGTCCCGGACCATATCGCCTGCGACGCCGCCTCACGTTCCGAACTGGTGGTGCCGATTGTCGTCGGCGAACACCTCTGGGGGGTGCTGGATATCGACAGCCCGCTGCCCGCGCGCTTCAGCCGCGAGGACCAGGCCGGCATCGAACGCCTATGTCGAGTGTTCGGCGCCGCCAGCGACCTGGCGAACAGCCCGGCTACCTGAGATCGCTCGCCGCCCTCGTGACTGGCACGAGAGCCGGTCTCAATCCAGGAAGACGCCCAATTCGTCGTCCGAGCGCACCAGCTGCAGGATATCCTCGTAGAGCGCCAACAGGTCCAGTGCCAAGGGCCGGCGAACCTCTCGCGGCATCTCGCCCAGGGCGTGCTCCTCCCGGCGCCCACTGGCGATGTTCTGGTAGAGTCCGATCGCCAGGTGCACGGCAGCGGCATACGGCGAGAAAGGCACGGCATCCAGCGGCTTGTCCTGGTAGGTCAGCGCGTTGCAGATGGTCTCCGGGAAGCGCCAGCGGCGGCCCAGCTCGGCCCCCACTTCACTGAACGTATAACCGAATCGATTGGCTTCCAGCTCGGTGCGGGGGGCCCCCTGGGCAACCAGCGCATCGATGCGCTGCATGACATCCGGATGGGCGATATGCATCAAGGCGGACCCCACGTGATGGAGGATGCCGCAGGTAAATGCCGTTTCCGGTGCCAGATCGCCCAACTGGCTATGACGAACGATCGTGCGACTGAGGTTGGCGACCATGAATGACTCGCGCCAGAATGCCTTGCGATCGAGCCCGGGCACTTCCTTGAGCATGCCGACCATGCCAGAGGCGATGACGAGCGTGCGCACGCGGTCGAAACCCAGCAACAGCAAGGCGTCGTCGATCGTCGCCACATTGCGCCCCACGCCGTATCTCACCGAGTTGGCAGAGCGCAGCAGCTTGAGGCTCAGGCTGGGATCCTTGTGGATGGTGGCCGACACCCGATGAATGCTGATCCTGTCGTTATCAAGGCTGGCGATCAGTTCGCCGACCACGGCGGGTACGCTAGGTAACTGATGGATGTGTTCGAAAAGCGAATTCAGTGACATGTTCCACTCCTGCTGTCCCCCCATGTTATCTATCGCCCGGCCAAAAGTCGTGAGGCCGGGCTCAGAATAGGCTTGCCACAGTTCGCAGCGACAAAAAATCCCGCCGGAGAACCGGCGGGAAGGTCGCCGCCCAGGCGACAGCAATCATCACTACGAGATATCGACCTCCACCCTCAGCTCTTCTGCCAGGATTTCACCATCTCGTCGTAGGGTACGGTCTTGCCTTGCGGCTTTTCGTTGTCGAGCTTGGGCTTGGGCGCGCCGGGCTGATCCAGCCAGTACTGCGCATCGCGCGGCTCGTTCAGCTTGGGCCCGCATTTTGGCTGGACATTGGCCCGCTCGAGACGCTCCATCATCCGGTCCTGAGCATCCGCCAGTCCATCCAGGGCTTGCTGCGCGCTGGTCTCGCCACTGACCGCCTGGGAAATATACTGCCACCACAGCTGGGCCAGCTTGGGATAGTCCGGCACGTTGGTGCCGGTCGGTGACCACTGCAGACGCGCCGGGCTGCGGTAGAACTCGACCAGACCACCCAGTTTCGGTGCGGCATCGGTCATCGCCTGGGAGCGAATGTCGGACTCGCGGATCGGCGTCAGTCCCACCAGCGTCTTCTGCAGCGAGACCGTCTTCGAGGTCACGAACTGGGCATAGAGCCAGGCGGCGAGTCGATTCTTCTCAGGGGTCGAATTCATGAAGGTCCAGGAACCCACGTCCTGGTAGCCCTTCTTCATGCCATCCTCCCAGTACGGACCCACCGGTGACGGCGCCATCCGCCACTTGGGCGTGCCGTCCTCGTTGACCACCGGCAGACCCGGCTGGGTCATGTCGGCGGTAAACGCCGTGTACCAGAAGATCTGCTGGGCGACATTGCCCTGCGCCGGTACCGGCCCCGCTTCCGAGAACGTCATGCCCTGGGCTTCCGGTGGCGCATAGGCGTGCAGCCAGTCGATGTACTTCTGGGTCGCGAAGACTGCGGCCGGGCCATTGGTGGCGCCGCCGCGGGTGATATTCGAGCCCACCGGCCGACAATCCTCGACCCGAATCCCCCACTCGTCCACTGGCAGGCCGTTGGGAATTCCCTTGTCGCCGGCCCCGGCCATGGAGAACCAGGCGTCGGTAAAGCGCCAGCCCAGCGAGGGATCCTTCTTGCCGTAATCCATGTGGCCATAGACACGCTGGCCGTCGATGTCGTGGACGTCGTTGGTGAAGAAGTCGGCGATATCCTCGTAGGCCGACCAGTTCACCGGCACGCCCAGTTCGTAACCGTATTTTTCCTTGAATCGCGCCTTGAGGTCGGGATCGTCGAACCAGTCCGCGCGGAACCAGTAGAGATTGGCGAACTGCTGGTCGGGCAGTTGATAGACCTTGCCATCCGGTCCGGTGGTGAAGGAGAGCCCGATGAAATCATCCAGATCCAGCGTCGGCGAGGTCACCTCGGCGGCATCCCCGGCAATCATGTCGGAAATCGGCACCACCTTGCCGTAGCGGAAATGGGTACCGATCAGGTCGGAATCGTTGACGTATGCATCGTAGATGTTGCGGCCGGACTGCATCTGGGTCTGCAGTTTCTCGATCACGTCCCCTTCCTGAATCAGGTCGTGCTTCAGCTGGATGCCGGTGATCTCGCTGAAGGCGCGGGCCAGGACCTCGGATTCGTACTTGTGGGTGGTGAGCGTCTCCGAAACGACGTTGATCTGCATGCCACGGAACGGTTTGGCGGCGTCGATGTACCACTGCATCTCGGCCATCTGCTGCTCGGGCGTGAGCGTCGAGGTCTTGAACTCGTCACTCAGCCAGCGTTTGGCGGCATCCTGATACTGGTCGGCGATCGCGGTTCCCGAGACGGCCATCAGCCCTGCAAGGCCGACTCCGATGCCGATGCCCAGTGGCGTCCGGCGTCGCGATCTGGCGTGCTTGATATCGAACATAGCGTTAACCCTCGTTGTTATGCTGCATTTGCTGTCTTGGCGCTATCCGAAGAGCAATGATCCCTGGTCGATGCGTTACCCCCATTTCATGATGATTGCCATGCCTGCCACGCAGATCGCCGTCGCGATCCAGAGCGGCCAATCGGTCAATGCCAGGACCAGCAAATGGCCATATGCCGCCGCCAGCAGACCAATGAACAGCCGATCGCCGCGGGACGTGGAGATCGGCAGGAAGCCCCTGCGATCCCGCCCGGGCGACACGGTCTGCCAGACCGTCATCGCGACCAGCAGCGCCGCGATTCCGGCGAAGAACAGCGCCGTCGGTAGTGTCCACGCCATCCAGCCCATGGTGACTCTCCCTCTCTCTGGACTAACGGATCAGACGCGCCCCAGGGCGAAGCCCTTGGCCACGTGATTGCGCACGAAGTAGATCACCGCGATACCGGGCAACAACGCGACCACCCCGGCCGCCGCCAGCACCCCCCAATCGATACCCGAGGCCGAGACCGTGCGGGTCATCTGCGCCACGATCGGCTTGGCATCGACCGAGGTCAGCGTCCGCGCCAGCAACAGTTCCACCCACGAGAACATGAAGCAGAAGAACGCCGTGACACCGATGCCGGGCCGGATCATCGGCAGGAAGATCCGGATGAAGAACTTGGGAAAGGTGTAACCGTCGATGTAGGCGGTCTCGTCGATCTCCTTGGGCACCGACGACATGAAGCCCTCGAGAATCCAGACCGCCAGCGGCACGTTGAACAGGCAGTGGGCCAGCGCCACCGCGATCGGCGTGTCGAACAATCCCACCGCCGAGTAGAGCTGGAAGAACGGCAGCAGGAACACCGCCGGTGGTGCCATCCGGTTGGTCAGCAGCCAGAAGAACATGTGCCTGTCGCCCAGGAAGCGATAGCGCGAGAACGCATAGGCCGCCGGCAACGCCACCAGCAGCGAAATCAGCATGTTCATCGAGACATAGCTGAGGGAGTTCAGGTAGCTCATGTACCAGGTCGGCTCGGTGAAGATGACCCGGTAGTTGTCCAGCGTCGGCGCCGTGGGCCAGAGCGACAGCCCGCCGAGAATTTCCCGGTTCGACTTGAACGACATGTTGACGAGCCAGTAGATCGGCACCAGCACGAACAGCAGATAGACCAGCATCACCAGGCTCTTGCGCAATCTCATGGCGGCGTCATCCCTTGTCGTCGTTGTGGGTCATGGCGGTGTAGAACACCCAGGTCACCAGCAGAATGATCAGGAAGTAGATCAGCGAGAAGGCCGCGGCCCGGCCCAGATCGAACTGGCCCAGTGCCATCTGGGTCAGCGTCTGGCTGAGGAAGGTCGTGGCGGTGCCCGGCCCGCCACCGGTGAGCACGAACGGCTCGGTGTAGATCATGAAACTGTCCATGAAGCGCAGCATCACCGCGATCAACAGCACGTTCTTGAGCTTGGGCAATTGAATGAATCGAAACACCGCCCAGTGCGAGGCACGGTCGATCCTCGCCGCCTGGTAGTAGACGTCAGGGATCGAGCGCAGGCCGGAGTAGCACAGCAGTGCCACCAGCGACGTCCAGTGCCAGACATCCATCACCAGCACGGTGATCCAGGCGTCCCGCGGGTTGGAGGCGTAGTTGTAGTCGAGCCCCAGGCTGTTGAGGATCCAGCCATACAGCCCGATGTCCTCCCGTCCGATGATCTGCCAGATCGTCCCCACCACATTCCACGGCACCAGCAACGGCAGTGACAGCAGAATCAGACTGAACGGCACGCCCAGCCCCCGCCGGGGCATCGATAGCGCCACGACGATGCCCAGCGGTACCTCGATGGCCAGGACGCAGAAGGAGTAGATGAACTGTCGCACCAGCGAGTCGTGCAATCTCGGATCCGCCAGGATCTCCCGATACCACTCGGTGCCCACGAAATAGCGCGTGCTCGGGTCGAAGATGTCCTGCACCGAATAGTTGACCACCGTCATCATCGGGATGATGGCGCTGAAGGCCACCAGCACGAATACCGGCAGGACCAGCCACCAGGCCTTGTTGTTATAGGTCTTCATCAGCCGCCTCCACCAGATGATCATCGATATAGAAGCGCTGCCAGGCTTCGGGGAAATGGAGGCCGATACGTCCATCCGGCACGGCCGCCTCCTCCTCCAGCCGAACCTTGATCACCGGCGCCGACGGCGTATCGAGTCGCACGTCGACGATCTTGAAGGTGCCCTGATCCTGGATCAGGTCGACGTAGCCGTGCAGGTCGGCGTCCTCCGGCGCCACGAGCTGCACGAACTCCGGCCGGATGCCCAACTGCAGGCGCCCCTCCGGGCGCTGCCGAAGCCGGGCGACGGCCGCCTCGGGTACCGCCAGCGCACGGCCTTCGAACTCTACGCCCGACGTGCCCAGCGCAATATCGAGCAGGTTCATGCCGGGGCTACCAATGAAGTAACCGACGAAGGTGTGTTGCGGGTTCTCGAACAGCTCCCGCGGGGTGCCGAACTGCACGATCTGGCCTTCGTACATCACCGCGATCTTGTCGGCGAAGGTGGACGCCTCCAACTGGTCATGGGTGACATAGACCATCGTCACGTTGAAGCGCTGATGGATCTCCTTGAGCTTGCGCCGCAGGCGCCACTTGAGCTGCGGATCGATCACCGTCAACGGCTCGTCGAACAGGATCGCCGCCACGTCGTCGCGCACCAGGCCGCGCCCCATCGACACCTTCTGCTTCTCGTCCGCCGTCAGATTCTGCGCCTTGCGATTCAATAGCGGCTCGATCTCCAGCGCCTCGGCCACCTCTCTCACCCGGGCATCGATGCGCTCCCGGGGCTGTCCCTGGTTACGCAGCGGGAACGCCAGATTGTCGTGAACGGTCATGGTGTCGTAGACCACCGGAAACTGAAAAACCTGGGCGATATTGCGCTGCTGCGGGGTGAGATCGTTGACCGACTTGCCGTCGTAGAGCACCCGCCCCTCCGAGGGCACCAGCAGGCCGGATATGATGTTGAGCAGCGTACTCTTGCCGCACCCCGAGGGCCCCAGCAGCGCGTAGGCGCCGCCCTGCTCCCAGACGTGGTCCATCGGCCGGAGTGCGTAGTCGGCCGGATTCGAGGGCGCGCCGTGATAGCTGTGGGCCAGTTGTTCCAGACGGATCTCGGCCATCTAGCGGTCTCCTCGCCCGTCGGGCACTGTCGATCGCGGTGAAGGAGGTGACAACACCAGGTCGCCTCCCGGCTCGAACACGAAGAGCTGGCGAAAAGAGGCGTGAACCTCCAGCGCCTGATCCACGCCGAATTCATGAATCCCGATCAGGTGCGCAACCAGATCGATTCGCTCGTGCGACAGGTGCAGAAAGGTTTCGGAGCCGCTGATCTCCGCCACCCGCAAGATCGTCGGCAAGCGCAAGGCCGGCTCCGTGAGCGGCTCCAGCGACCAGTGATGGGGGCGGATGCCGATCTGGTAATCACCTTCGGATAGCGACTTCCAGACCTCGGGCAGTGGTTGGCGCTGATCGGCGATCCGGCACTCACCGGCCTGGATCGTCATCGGCATCAGGTTGATGGGAGGCTCGCCGAACAGCGTCGCCGCCTCACGATTACGGGGATGGCGATAGACTTCGTCGCCGGGGCCACTCTGGACGATCCGGCCCTGGTGGAGCAGCGTCGTCGTGCCTCCCAGCGCCAGCGCCTCGGCCGGTTCGGTGGTGGCGTAGACCGCGATGGTATTGCGGGATTCGAACAGCTTGCGCATCTCCACCCGCAGCGCCTCCCGCAGCTTGTAGTCGAGATTGACCAGAGGCTCGTCGAACAGCACCAGGTCCGCTTCCTTGACCAGTGCCCTGGCCATCGCCGTGCGCTGCTGCTGGCCGCCGGAGAGTTCCTGCGGATAGCGTCCCAGCAGTTGCTGGATTCCCAGCATCGCCGCGGTCTCCTCGACCCGACGGGTAATCTCCTGCCGCGATACCCTGGCCTGCTTGAGTGGCGAGGCGATGTTGTCGAACACCGTGAGCGTCGGATAGTTGATGAACTGCTGATAGACCATCGAGACATTGCGCTGGCGAACCGGCAAGTGGGTCACGTCACGGCCGTCGAGATAGACCCTGCCGTGGTCGGGCCTGTCCAGCCCGGCCATCAGCCGCATCAATGTGGTCTTGCCCGCCAGCGTGTGCCCCAGCAGCACGTTGAATGACCCCGGTTCCAACGTCAGGCTGGCATCGCTGATATAGGTCTCGCCTCGCACCGACAGTGTCACGTTGTCGAGTTGTAATGACATAAGTGGCACCGTTCCCTTTTTTCTCTTTCGAGCATCGTAGAACACTCGTTCCATAAAGCTATACGACGAAAAAAGCAGACGGTATCGCTGTCAAAGAGGCATGCTCAAACACATGATTTTAAAATGTTTTATGATATTAGAACCTTAGTCTTAACCACTAATGTCCAACACTCCGGACAGGTTTCGAGATGGTAATGCGACTAAAAAAGGTGTTTTTTCGGCAGGTTTTGTTCGAAAACCAACATGGCTTGCGGTGAGAAGACGGGGATGCCGATGGTGGAACACGCCCGATATCGCGGAAACAACAAACCGCCGGGAGCGGTCTTCGACGACTCGGGCGTCCCGAAGGGTGCCCGCCAGGGATGGCAGGCCACAACAAACCGTCGGGAGCGGATTGGGACGCCTCGGGCGGCCTGAAGGTTGGCCGCCAGGGATGGCAGGCCACAACAGACCGTCGGGAGCGGTTTTTGACGCCTCGGGCGGCCCGAAGGGTGGCCGCCAGGGATGGCAGGCCACAACAAACCGCCGGGAGCGGTTTGGGACGCCTCGGGCGGCCCGAAGGGTGGCCGCCAGGGATGGCTGGCCACAACAAACCACCGGGAGCAGTTTGGGACGCCTCGGGCGGCCCGAAGGGTGGCCGCCAGGGATGGCTGGCCACAAAAAACCCGAGCCGAGGCTCGGGTTTCGAATCTGGTAGGACCAAGCGGATTTGAACCGCTGACCTCCACGATGTCAACGTGGCGCTCTAACCAACTGAGCTATGGTCCTGGATGGCGTTGGCACGATGCTGGAAACAGACTGGTAGGACCGAGCGGATTTGAACCGCTGACCTCCACGATGTCAACGTGGCGCTCTAACCAACTGAGCTACGGTCCTGCATCGATGACGGCGGGCTCGCCGTGACAACGGATGCGAATTTTACCCAGGCGGGCGCGGAATGCAACCCTCTGCGCCTAAAAAAATCACGCCAACTGCCTGTCGCGCCGAGACAATTCCTCTGCGATTGTCGCTGGCACGGGGTCTTCCGTCAGGTGAAATCCGCTCTCATATCCAATAACGGGGCGATTTCATCGCCGTTCAGGGCACCGCCCCCGACGCCCCCTTCCCGCTCGCCACGATCACGGCCCCGCCGAGGTCGCTGATTGCCAGCGTTCGAAACGGGACACTTCGCCCCCATGCCGATGCCGATGCCGATGCCGATGCCGATGCCGATGCCGATGCCGATGCCGATGCCGATGCCGATGCCGATGCCGATGCCGATGCCGATGCCGATCAGCATATCTGGCCTCTTGGCCGCTGAAAGAGAACCGGCGCCATCCGGGCGATGCCATTCGCCGAACCTGGCTAGTATCGTCGCGGAGCATCGGACTACTGGCAATGTCGCAGGGTGACGTCGAACCGAAGGTTCCGCCCCAGCCACCTAGACCATGGTCGTAGTCATGAACGGCCCGTTACCGCCTCCCGAGGCAACGGCGAGGCACCCAGCTTTGATAGACTGGGCTCTCGAATCAGTTAAAGAATCGTCAACGGAACGCGGCAGGAAACCACCATGACACAGCAGGAACGTCACGAAGCCATCGTCGAGCTGGTCAAGCGGCAAGGCTATGCCTCGATCGAGCAGCTCGCCAAGGACTTCGACGTCACGCCCCAGACGGTGCGCCGCGATCTCAATCAACTGGCGGAAGAGGGCATCGTCAAGCGCGTCCATGGAGGCGCCGGCCTGGAATCGAGTACCGTCAACACCGCCTATCACACCCGCAAGACGTTGAATCTGGACGCCAAGCGCCGGATAGCCGAAATGCTGGCGAGCCATATTCCCGACTCGTCGTCACTGTTCATCAACATCGGCACCAGCAATGAATTCATCGCCGAGGCGCTGTGCCAGCACAGCGGACTGGAGGTCATCACCAACAACCTCAACGTGGCGGCCATTCTGCAGCACAAGACCGACTTCAACGTCATCGTCGCCGGCGGCCAGGTTCGCTCGCGCGACGGCGGAATCATCGGTGAAGCCACCATCGATTTCATCAATCAGTTCAAGGTCGACTATGGCATCATCGGTATCAGCGGCATCGATGGCGATGGTTCGCTGCTGGAGTTCGACTATCAGGAAGTTCGCGTCGCACAAGCCATCCTGCGCAACTCCCGCCAGGTCTTCCTGGCGGCGGATCATTCGAAATTTCACCGCAATGCCGTGGTACGCCAGGGCAACCTCAGCCAGATCAACGCCTTTTTCACCGACCGGCAGCCCCCCGATGGACTGCGCCGGCTGATGCGGGAGCATGACGTGGCGCTCTACGTCGCCGATCCTTCGATATCCGCGGACATCGAGCCCCTGCCCGCCCACGCGGGCTGAAGTCCTACCGCCCATGCAACGGCCGGCCACGCGCCGGCTCCGCTCCCTCCCGACCACGGACCGCCTCCTCGCCTCCCCTTTGGGTCGATGAAACTCCACCATGGCCATTGATGTTCGGAAATGATTAGTCTATGTTCGCAATCGAACATAGACTAATCATCACCTTCCGGAGAGCGGTATGGCCTCAACGACACAGCGTCACGTCCATGACCTCATCGTCGTCGGTGGCGGCATCAATGGCACCGGCATCGCCAACGACGCCGCCGGCCGGGGGCTGTCCGTGTTGCTGTGCGAACAAGCGGATCTGGCCAGCGCCACCTCCTCCGCCAGCAGCAAGTTGATCCACGGAGGGTTGCGCTATCTCGAGCACCGCGAGTTTCGGCTGGTGCGCGAAGCGCTGAAGGAACGAGAAGTGATGCTGCGCAAGGCACCGCACATCGTCTGGCCATTGCGCTTCATCCTGCCCCATCAACCGCACCTGCGGCCCGGCTGGATGATTCGCGCAGGGCTCTTTCTCTACGATCATCTCAGCCACCGCGACAGCCTGCCCAACGCCAGGCGCCTGCGATTCGGTTCGGAAAGCCCGCTGGTACCGACGATCAAGCGCGGATTCGAGTACTCCGACTGCTGGGTGGACGATGCCCGACTGGTGGTGCTCAACGCGATCCAGGCACGGGATAAAGGCGCCGACATCCGGGTCCGGACCCGTTGCGTCGAGGCTCGCGAGGAGCAGGGAGAGTGGGTGGTGATTCTTGAAGACCTGGACAGCGGGCAGCGCCAGGAACAGCGGAGCAAGGTGCTGGTCAACGCCGCCGGCCCCTGGGTGGAGTCTTTCGTCAAGGGCAATGCCAATCGCGACTCGCGCTACGGTATCCGCATGATCCAGGGCAGCCACCTGGTAGTGCCGCGCCTCAACGATGACGACCGCGCCTACATTCTGCAGAATCGCGACGGCCGTATCGTCTTCGTGCTGCCCTACCAGCAGCACTACAGCCTGATCGGCACCACCGATCGCCGCTATCAGGGCGACCCCGCCCAGGTCACCATCAATGACGAGGAGATCGATTACCTGCTCGACGTGCTCAACGGGCACTTCGTCAAGCAGCTCGGTCGCGAGGATGTGGTCGCGACCTATGCCGGCGTGCGCCCGCTGTGCGACGACGAATCGGAGAACCCCTCGGCAATGACCCGGGACTATACCCTCGACCTCGACAGGCACGGCGCGCCAATGCTGTCGATCTTCGGTGGCAAGATCACCACCTATCGCAAGCTCGCCGAGGCGGCCATGCGTAAACTCGAGCCATTGCTGCCCGCCATGGGCCAGCCGTGGACAGCCGATGCCCGGCTGCCCGGCGGTGACATCGAGTCACGCCAGACATTGACCGATCGACTCGTGGATGAATACCCATTTCTCGGTCGAGAGCGAGCCGAACGATTCGCTTCCAGCTATGGCTCGCTGTGTCTCGGTTTCCTCAATGGCATGCGGCGCCAGGAGGATCTCGGCCAGCATTTCGGTGGAGGCCTCACCCGCGCCGAAGTCGACTATCTGATCGAGCACGAGTGGGCGCGCACCAGCGACGACATCCTGTGGCGTCGCAGCAAGCTGGGGCTTCGCCTGTCCAGCGAAGAGCAGCAGGCGCTGGCGCGCTACCTCAACCAGCATCCAGTCGCCGGTCAGTCGGGCCCACTATCCAAAGTCTCATAGGGAAGTAGCTGCCGCCAGCTCGCCGGGGAGCCATACTGCCGGGGGTACCAACCGTGTTTCTGCTACGCTTGGCCCCGCACGGCGTTCTACCCCGACACAAGGAAACCTCCTTTGCTGCAACTCCTGTTTAGCTGTCTCGGCTGCCTCGTGCTGCTGATCACCCTGGCGCCTTACATGCGGATTCGCCACTGGAGCGTGCGCAGTTTCGATTTCCCGCTTCTCCAGATTGCCATCATCGCCACCGCGCTGGCACTGGTTCAACTCGCGTTCGAACCCGAGCTCTGGTGGCATTGGGCCGGCGTCGCCGCCAGCGTGATCGCGGCGGTCATCCAGTGGGCGCGCATCTATCCATGGACCCCGTTGGCACGCTGTACGGTGGTCAAATCACGCCAGCGCGATGCCAGCCGTGAGATCACGCTGCTGGTCTCCAACGTACTGACGCCCAATCGTCAGGCATCGAAGTTGATCGATCTGGTCCACGAGCATGACCCCGACATCCTGCTGACGCTGGAGTCCGATCAGTGGTGGGGGGATCAACTGGACGCGGCCATCGGCGAGTCGATGCCGGAAGCGGTGCGTATCCCCCTCGACAATCTCTACGGGATGCATCTCTACTCCCGTCTGCCGCTGGAAGATGTCGAGGTCAAGTGGCTGATCCAGGACGATATCCCTTCGATTCATGCCTGGGTGAGGCTGGGGGATGGCAGTCGTATTCGTTTCCACGCCCTGCACCCGCGGCCACCCGCCCCGTCGGAGAGCGAGGAGTCGCTGTGGCGCGACGCGGAACTGCTGCTGGTGGGCCAGGGCATTGCAGAGCGCAGTGATCCCACCGTCGTTGCCGGAGACCTCAACGACGTCGCCTGGTCACCGACGACGAAGCTTTTCTGCAAGGTCAGCGGCATGCTCGATCTTCGCCGCGGCCGCGGCCAGTACAGCACCTTTCATGCCAAGTATCCGATCCTGCGCTGGCCGCTGGATCACGTCTTCGTCACCAAGCACTTCACCCTCGTTCACATGGAGCGGCTACCGGAAGTGGGATCCGATCACTTCCCCATGTTGGTGACGCTGCGCTATAACCCGACCCGGGCGTCCGAGAACGAGCCCGAGAAAGCCGATAGCGACGAGCGGGAAGATGCGGAGGAGACGATCGAGGAAGCGCAGGATCGGCATGGAGAGGAGCCGGTCTGAAACCGCTGCGCCTGGGGCTGTCCACGCCTGACCACGACGCCACCCGATCGGGTGGCGTCGTGGTATCGGCCGCCGACCGGAACCGTTGATCAGAAGCTGGCTCCAGCTGGCGACCGGGTGGGAGAGCGTGCCCTACTCGGGGATCCCTCCCTCGGTCAGCTTGGCCGGATCGAGCAGGCGCTCCAGTTCCTGGCGCGAGAGATCGGTCTCCTCTTCGGCCACGTCGATGATCGGCCGCCCGGCCTGATAGGCCTTCTTGGCGACCGCTGCCGCCGCGTCATAACCGATCACCGAGTTGAGTGCGGTGACCAGAATCGGGTTCTTCGACAGCGGGCGCTCGATGTTGTCGCGACGCACATTGAACGTGGCGATGGCGCGGTCCGCCAGCAGCCGGCTCACGTTGGTCAGCAGCTTGATCGAACCGAGCAGGTTGTGGGCGATCAGCGGCAGCATCACGTTGAGCTGGAAGTTGCCGCTCTGGCCCGCCACGGTGATGGCTGCATCGTTGCCGATGACCTGAGCGGCAACCTGGGCCGCCGACTCCGGGATCACCGGATTGACCTTGCCCGGCATGATCGAACTGCCCGGCTGCAGCGCCTCCAGCTCGATCTCGCCCAGCCCGCCCAGGGGCCCGGAATTCATCCAGCGCAGGTCGTTGGAAATCTTCATCACCGCGACGGCATAGGCCTTGAGATGGCCAGAGAGTTCCACCGCCGTATCCTGGGAAGCCAGACTGGCAAAGAAGCTGTCGTTGGGCCGAAACTCGAGGTGGGTATCGCTGGCAAGCCGCGCTGCCACTTTCTCGGCAAAATCGGGATGGGCATTGACGCCGGTACCGACGGCCGTGCCACCGAGAGCCAGGCGGGTCACCCGCTTGAGCCCGTCCTGCAGGCGCTCCACCGACTGCCCGATCTGGCTCGACCAGCCGCCCAGCTCCTGGCTCAGCCGAACCGGCATCGCATCCATCAGGTGGGTGCGTCCGGTCTTGACCACGTCGTCGACCTCCTTTGCCTTGTCGTCGATGATCGCCCGCAGGTAGTGGAGCGCCGGCAGCAGCCGCTCGCGAACCTGGGTCGCCGCGGCAAGATGAATGGCCGTGGGGATCACGTCGTTGCTCGACTGGCCCATGTTGACGTGATCGTTGGGGCGGACCTCGAGGCCTTCCCGGCTGGCCAGGTGAGAGATCACCTCGTTGACGTTCATATTGGTCGAGGTGCCGGAGCCGGTCTGGAACACATCGATCGGAAACTGATCGACGTGCTTGCCGTCGATGATCTCATTGGCCGCCGCCACGATGGCCTTCGCTCGGTCATCGTCCAGCAACCCCAACTCCCGGTTGACCTCCGCCGCGGCGCGCTTGATATGGGCAACCGCAGCGATGAAAGCCGGAGGCAGCGGTTGGCCGCTGATCGGGAAATTGTTGATGGCACGTTGGGTCTGCGCGCCATAGCGCGCACTGGCGGGCACCTCGAGCTCGCCCATACTGTCACGTTCGATACGCGGTTGGGTCATGACTTCCTCCTGACGATGGCGGATGAACACCGATGAAATGTGGCAACGCCACCGCGTCGCGGCGACGGCGCTGCTAGGGACTCACTCAAGACTAGCAGGCCCTGCGCGGGTTGCTGCCACCACAGCCCCCCGCATGGCCGATGCCAGAGACCCGAGCCCCCACGTGAGACGACACCGCCCGCGCCGAGTGGGCGCGGGCGGTGAGAGGTTCCAACAGAGGGCGTCTGGCCGTGGGTCAATCGAAGTCGATGATCTGGCGAATCGCCTCCCCGCTGGCGAGACGATCGAAACCGAGGTTGATCTCCTCCAGTTTCAGACGGTGGGTCAGCAGCTTCTCTACCGGCAGCCGGCCGGCGCGGTAGAGCGCGATATACTCCGGCACGTCCAGCGACGGCACGTGCCCGCCCAGATAGGAGCCCTTGAGCGTGCGCTCCTCGGCGACCATTCGGGTGGGGCTGATGGCGAAACGCACGTCCGGATGCGGTAGGCCCGAGGTCACCGTGGTGCCGCCGCGGGCGGTGCACTCGTAGGCGAACTCCAGCGCCTTGGAGACACCGGCGAACTCGGCGGCGATATCCACCCCGCCGCCGCTGATCTCGCGCACCTGCTCGATGGCATCGGCATCGCCACTGTTGACCACATGGGTGGCGCCCATCGCCTTGGCGGTCTCCAGCTTGTCGGGGGCGATGTCGGCGGCGATCACATGGCGAGCGCCACCCCCGGCCGCTCCCATCACCGCCGCCAGCCCGACCCCGCCGAGCCCGACCACCAGCACCGACTGCCCCAGACGCAGGCCGGCGGTATGGACCACCGCGCCGACCCCGGTCAGCACGGCGCAGCCGAACAGCGCCGCGATATGGAACGGCAGATCGGCGTCGATCCGCGTCAGCGAACGCCGCGAGGCCACCGCATACTCGGCGAAGCCGGAGACGCCGATATGGTGATAGATCTTCTGCCCGCCCTTGTGGAGGCGCATGCCGCCTCCCAGCAGGTGCCCGGCGCCATTGGCCACCTGCCCCGGCGCGCACAGCGCCGCGCGCCCCGAGAGACACGAGGCGCAGGCACCGCAGCTGGGCGCGAACGAGAACACCACGTGATCGCCGGGCGCCAGATCCTCGACGCCATCGCCGACCTCGACCACCTCGCCGGCGGCCTCGTGCCCCAGCACCATCGGCACTGGCCGCGGCCGATCGCCATTGATGGTGGAGAGATCCGAGTGGCACAGCCCGGCGGCGCGCATCCGTACCAGCACCTCGCCGCGCCCTGGCGGGTCGAGCTCCACCTCCTCGATCGACAGTGGCTGCGACTCCCGGTACGGGCGGGGCTTCTGCATCTCGTGGATCACGGCTGCATGCATTTTCATCGCGACTTCCCTATTCACAGTGGATCGATCCGGCACGCCTCATTGCATCGGATCCGATTGGCATTCGAGTGTCAGGCGCAGTGCTCGGTATTTCAGGCCCGGTACTCAGCGTTTCAGGCCCGGCACTCAGCGTTTCAGGCCCGGCACTCAGCGTTTCAGGCCCGATACTCAGCGTTTAAGGCCCGATACTCAGCGTTTCAGGCGTAGTACTCGGGCGCGTGACGGAAGGTCGGCCACGCTTCCGGGTCGTGCCCGGTGACCACCAGCGCCCCGGTCTTCTCGGCCAGGGCGTGCAGTTTGCGCACGGAGCGCACCGTATCCACGGTCGAGGCGAGAAAGCCCGGCAGCGCCTTCTCCTCCCAGTGATCGGTGGTGTAGGCCGCATCCACCGCCAGCAGCACCGGGCCGGTCTCGGGGAGCTGGAGCAGGAAGCTGGCGTGGCCGGGGGCGTGACCCGGAGTGAAGACGAAGCGGATGCTGCCGTCGCCGAAGACGTCGTAACCGTCGTCGCCATCCTCGAGCAGATGCCACTTCAATCCGGGGCGATCGAAATCGGCGCGGATATAGCCACCGGCGGAGAACCAGTCCGGCGCCATCGCATACTCGTATTCGCATCGCCGCACGATATGCGTGGCGTTGGGGAAGCGCCCGGTCGCCCCGGTGTGATCCAGATGCAGATGGCTGTGCAGGACATAACGAACGTCCTCGGGCTCGATGCCGAACGCCTTGAGCGCCTGGACGCAACCCTCCTCTTCACGCATCACCGGCCAATAGACCGCGGTGATGTCGCCCCAGTGCTTTTCGGGATCGCTGGCGCACTCGACGGCACAGCCACCATCGATGACCACATTCCCCTCCGGGTGCGTAATCAGATACCAGGGCACGGGGATCTCGTACTCATCCAGCCCCGCATTCATCTTGATATTGCACACCCGGCACTTGAGCGTACCGGTCTGGAACATGTAAAGACGTGGGGTAGTCATGACGCACTCCTGGTTTGACCAAATGAAGACGACATTGCCGCTGGCCGCGGTGTAAGCAAGGCGAAAGATTTTGATACCCGCGAGCGGCATCGACGCTCGCAGCCGGACGACCGGACGTGTCAGAGTAGGACAAGGCCGAACGGCGTGACCAGCGGACTTTGGTCCCAGGCAGCCCTGCGATGCATCGGCACCGCACACCAGTCCAGTCCGGCCATGCCCGCTCTCAGCACATTCACCGAGGAGTCCCAGCCATGTGGCACCGTCACTCACTCACGCTCACCGCACGCCCGCGCGGCTTTCATCTGGTCACCGACGAGATCCTGGCGGCCCTGCCGCGGCTGGCCGAGATCCGCACCGGCCTGCTCCATCTGCAGCTGATGCACACCTCGGCCTCGCTGACCCTGAACGAGAACGCCGACCCCGACGTGCGTCATGACATGGCGCTGTTCGCCGCCCGGATCGCCCCCGAGCGGCTCGACGGCCTGCGCCACACCCTCGAGGGCCCCGATGACATGCCCGCCCACGTGCTGGCCAGCCTGTTCGGCACCCAGTTGACCCTGGCCGTGGACAACGGCCGCCTGCTCACCGGCACCTGGCAGGGCATCTGGCTCGGCGAGCACCGCCAGCACGGCGGCGCGCGCCGGATCACCGCTACCCTGACGGGCGAGTGACCTCGACAGCCTCGACCGCGAATCCACCCGGAAAAGCGCTCACCGCCACACTCTGGAGCTATGCATGCCCAACATTCATATTCGCCCCGCCACCCCTGAGGATGTGACGCAGATTCTCGCCTTCGTCCGCGAGCTCGCCATCTACGAGCAGGCCGAGCACGAAGTCGTGGCGACCGAAGAGAGCATCGCACGCTCGATCTTCGCCCCACAGGCCACGGCTCACGCCCTGATCTGCGAGCGCGACGGCCAGGCCATCGGATTCGCGGTGTACTTCTACAACTACTCCACCTGGCTGGCGAAGAACGGGCTCTTCCTGGAAGACCTCTATATCACCCCGGAAGCGCGCGGCACCGGCGCCGGCAAGGCGTTGCTCAAACATCTGGCGCAGATCGCGGTCGAGCGTGACTGCGGCCGCTTCGAATGGAACGTGCTGGACTGGAACGAACCGGCCATCCAGTTCTATGAATCGATCGGCGCCAAACCGCAGAGTGAGTGGATCGGTTATCGCCTGACAGGCCAGGCGCTACAGGATCTCGCGGCATCCTGATCGCCCGTGGCCGGCGGAGCCGAAAGGCTGAACCCTGAAGGTCAGGCTTCCGACTCCGGCGTTCTCCAGATCCAGTCACTCTCCCTACCCACGGCATTCAGTGTGAATGCCGCGGCACCTCGGCGCCGCGACAGCCGCGCAGGAAGTCGAAGTCACAGCCCTCGTCGGCCTGCAGCACCCGCTCGATATAGAGCTGGCGATAGCCGCCGCTGGTGGCGATCTGGCTCGATGCCGCGGTCGGGTCGGCCGCAGCCAGGCGCCGCGCGATCTCGGCGTCGTCGACCTCGAGTTCGAGCTTGCCGTTGTCGCAATCCAGGCTGATCCAGTCGCCGTTCTCGACCGCCGCCAGCGGTCCGCCCGCTGCCGCCTCCGGGGCCACGTGGAGGACCACGGTGCCGTAGGCGGTACCGCTCATGCGGGCGTCCGAGATACGCACCATGTCGGTGATGCCCTGCTCGAGGATCTTGGGCGGCAGACCCATATTGCCGACTTCCGCCATGCCGTGATAACCCCGTGGGCCGCAGTGCTTCAGCACCAGAATGTCGTTGGCCTCGACCTCGAGCTCGGGATCGTTGATGCGCGCCTTGTAGTCGTCGAAGTTCTCGAATACCACCGCGCGACCGCGATGCTTCATCAGCTCGGGGCTGGCCGCAGAAGGCTTGAGCACCGCGCCGTTGGGCGCCAGGTTGCCGCGCAGGATGCAGATGCCACCATCGTCGCGGAGCGGGTTGTCCAGCGGACGAATCACCTCGTCGTTGTAGTGCGGCGCGTCCTGCACGTTTTCCCAGATCGTCCTGCCGTTGGCGGTCAGCGCGTCCTTGTGGGGCAGTCGGTCGGCTTCGCCCAGCCGGCGCAGCACGGCCGGCAGACCGCCGGCGTAATAGAACTCCTCCATCAGGAAGCGCCCGGAGGGCTGCAGGTCGACGATGGTCGGCGTGCCGCGACCGATTCGGGTCCAGTCGTCCAGTGGCAGGTCGACCCCGATACGCCCGGCGATCGCCTTGAGATGGATCACCGCATTGGTCGAGCCGCCAATGGCGGCATTGGTTCGTATCGCGTTCTCGAATGCAGCGCGGGTCAGTATCTTCGACAGTTTCAGGTCCTCGTCGACCATCTCGACGATGCGGTTGCCGGAGAGATGGGCGAGCACGTAGCGCCGGGAATCCACCGCCGGGATCGCAGCGTTGTGCGGCAGCGAGACTCCCAGCGACTCCGCCATGCAGGCCATGGTCGAAGCCGTGCCCATGGTGTTGCAGGTACCGGCCGAACGCGACATGCCGGCTTCGGCGGCCATGAAGTCATGAATCGATATCTTGCCCGCCTTGACCTCTTCGGAGAGTCTCCAGACCACGGTTCCCGACCCGATGTCCTTGCCCTCGTGCTTGCCGTTGAGCATCGGCCCGCCGGTCACCACGATCGTCGGAATGTCGCAGCTCGCCGCGCCCATCAGCAGCGCCGGGGTGGTCTTGTCGCAGCCCACCAGCAGCACCACGCCATCGATGGGATTGCCGCGAATCGCCTCCTCGACGTCCATGCTGGCGAGGTTGCGGGTGAACATCGCCGTGGGGCGCAGGTTGGACTCGCCGTTGGAGAACACCGGGAACTCCACCGGATAGCCGCCGGCTTCGAGCACGCCCTTCTTGACGTGCTCGGCGAGCTTGCGGAAGTGCGCGTTGCAGGGTGTCAGCTCCGACCAGGTATTGCAGATGCCGATGATCGGCTTGCCCTGGAATTCGTGGTCCGGAATCCCCTGGTTCTTCATCCAGCTGCGGTACATGAAACCGTTCTTGTCGGCGGTACCGAACCACTGGGCCGAGCGCAGACGGCGCTTGTTGTGGGGTCTATCCGATGAATCGCTCATCTCTCTCTCCTCGAACCCTAGTCAGTGGATGACGGCCGCGGCAGTCGTCCAGGATGTTGCCAACCGGTCGTCGGGCAGCGTCACAGCAGGGAAAACACAAGCCATGCCAGCCCGAACGACATCAGCGAAATGCCGGTGGAGATCACCGTCCAGGTCTTGAGCATGGTTTTGGTGTCGACACCGAGGAAGCGACCGACCAGCCAGAACCCGGAGTCGTTGACATGGGAATAGCCGATCGCGCCCGCGACGATCGCCACAGTGATGCAGGCGGCGGGCAGCCCGGCCAGGGCCGGATCGCCCAGTACCACCGGTGCCATGATCCCCGCTGCCGTAGTCCCCGCGACCGTTGCCGAGCCCTGGGCGATCCGGATCACCGAGGCGATCACGTAGCCGGCGAGGATCACCGGCAGGCCGAACGCCTGCAGGCTCTCCGCCAACGCATCGCCGATACCGCTCGCCGTCAGCACCCCGCCGAACATGCCGCCGGCGCCGGTGATCAGGATGATGCTGCAGACCGGCGACAACGCCTGCTCGACGATCTCGTTGATCGAGTCCATCGCGCCGCGCTCGCTGGACCGAATGACCAGCAGCCACATCGCGATACAGGTGCTTATCAGCAGCGCGATCGGCGTCTCGCCAATCACCATCAGCGCGGCGACCAACGGGTTGTCGCCATCGATGACGCCCCCTTGGCCCAGCGTCGACAGCCCGGTGTTGAGGAAGATCAGCGCCAGCGGCAGCAGCAGTACCAACAGTACGGTGCCGAAGGCCGGGCGCTTCCCCGGCGGGATCTCCTCGCTCTCCCCGCCCATCAGGTTGGGCACCGGCTGGAACGGCGAGCGATTGGCCAGGAGCAGCGACAGCCGATAACCCATCGCGTACCAGGTCGGCAGCCCCACCAGCAGGGCGATGAACAGCACCTGGCCGATGTCGGCGTGCAGGAACACGGCAGCCGCAACGGGGCCGGGATGCGGCGGCATCAACGCGTGCATGACCAGAAACGCCCCCGCGGCCGGAAGGCCATAGAGCAGCAGCGACGCCTTCAGTTCGCGAGCCACCGAGTAGATCACCGGCAGCATTACCACGAAGGCCGCGTCGAGAAAGATCGGAAAGCCGAACAATAGACAGGCGATCGACAGCCCGAGGGGCGCCCGCCTGCTGCCGAAGAAACGGATCAGCGTGTCGGCCAGAACGCGCGCGCCGCCCGACACGGCGACGAGACGACCCAGTACGGCCCCGAACCCGATCAGCAACGCCACGTTGCCGAGCGTCTTGCCGAATCCTCCCAGCAGCGTCGGCAGCAGGTCGGCGACCGAAATGCCGGTCGCCAGCGCGGTGCCGATACTGACGATGACCAGGGCGAAGAAGGGATGCAGGCGCACCCGGATGATCAAGATCAGCAGAATCGTGATGGCGGCAACGGCAATCCCCAGCAAACCCAAGGTGGGGAGACCGGCCGCCGCTTGTGTCGTGTCTTGCATGGCGTCCTCCTGACTCCTGCCACGGCTCCAGCCTGACACGCTCGCCGTGGGGTGCGGCTACGTTAGCGCCAAGATCCGATAACCATGAAATGCCAAAATTCTGCGATATTGATATGTATATGGTTATCGAAAGGCGCGTCTGAAGCGTGGCGCCCCGGGTTCATCACGCAAGGCGGTTCAGGCGACCCGACCAAAGTTGCAGTTTTCGCTCGACCGCCCCGTCAGCCACCAGCGCGACGCGTCTGCTTCCAGCGGTCGAACATGACCGCCAGCAGCAGAATCGCCCCGCGCACCAGATACTGATAGAAGGTGGGCACGTTGAGCAGCCCCATGGCGTTCTGCACGCAGCCCATGATCAGCACCCCGACCAGTACGCCGGTAATGGAGGCGACGCCGCCGGAGAGCGAGACGCCACCCAGTACACAGGCCGAGATGACGGCCAGTTCCAGACCCTGCGACGTATTGGGATCGCCCAGTCCCATTCGCGAGGTGAGCAGGACGCCGGCGATACCCGCCACCAGCCCCTGGAGCGCAAATACCATGATCTTCAGGCGCCGCACGTTGACGCCCGCCAGGCTGGCCGCTTCCGAATTGCCCCCGGTCGCCAGCGTGTTGCGGCCGAATGCCGTCATGTTCAGAACGACACCGAAGACCAGGAAGCAGCCGATCATCGTCCACACCGGCAGCGTCAGCCCCAGGAACGATGCACTGCCCAGGTCGAAGAACCCCGGCACGGTGATCATTACCGCATCGCCGCCGGAGGTGATGTAGGCCAGGCCGCGCACGAACTCCATCGCCGCCAGGGTGGCGATCAGCGAGTTGATGCCGAAGCGGGCGACCACGAAGCCGTTGAAGGCACCGACGGCGGCGCCCGCCGCGATCCCCACCAGCACGCCGATCGCCACGCTGCCGCTGGTGGATGTCACCATCGCCGCCACGACGCCGGAAAAGGCGACGATGGAGGCGACGGACAGGTCCACCTCCCCCAGCGCCAGCACCATCATCATGGTGGTGGCAATGGTGCCGATCAGCGTCACCGACAGCAGCAGGCCCACGATGTTGCGCCCGGTCAGGAAGTCCGGCACCAGCACCGAGAGGCCGATGAACAGCAGGATGAAGACGGCGATCAGCCCCGACGTGTCCAGCAGCGTTCGCAGCGGTTTGGGAAGACCCCTGCGCCCTGCGACGGGCAGCGTCGACTGGGCGGCAACTTTGTCGTTCATGTTGTCGAATCCTCTTGCGATTCAAGACTCTCGTGGAAATCCGTGGCCACTCTCAGGCCGGTAGCGCCAGGCCCAGCAGACGCTCGGGCGTCGCCTCTTCACGCGGGACGATGTCGATGAGTTCACCGTTACGCATGACCCCGATGCGATCGCAGATGGAGCTGACCTCCGCCAGATCGCTGGAGATGACCAGCACGCCCTTGCCCCGCTCGGCAAGGTCGTAGAGCAGCGAGTAGATGTCCCGGCGCGCGCCGACATCGATCCCGCGGGTCGGCTCGTCCATCACGAACAGGTCGATCTCCTCCGCCAGCCAGCGCGCCAGGATCACCTTCTGCTGGTTGCCGCCGGAGAGGTTGGCGATGGGGGTCTTGGGCCCAGGCGTCTTGATCCGCAGCTGGCGGATGTAGTCCTGGGTGTTGCGGGTCTCGCGCGCAGGGTCGCGAAAGCCTCCCCAGCGCTTGAAGAAGCGCCGGCAGCTGATATTGAGATTGTCGGAGACGCTGGCCACGGGAAAGATGCCCTGGGACTTGCGGTCCTCCGGGCACATCGCAATGCCGGCGCGGATCGCCTGACGGGCCGAGCCGAACCGGCGGCTGGTGCCGTCGAACGAGACCTGGCCGGCCGTGGCACGCTCGACCCCGCAAACCAGTCGCATCAGCTCGCTGCGACCCGCGCCGACCAGTCCGAACAGTCCCAGCACCTCGCCGCGATGCACCTCCAGAGTGACCGGCGCCCTCACGCCTCGCCCCTCGATCCCCTCGAGGCGCATCAATACCTCGCCGCGTTCCCGCGGGCGGTAGCCGTAGACATCCTCGATCTCGCGACCCACCATCTCGCTGACCAGGGTGTCGTGATCGAGCCCTTCGAGGGTGTCGTGGGTGCGGATATGGCGGCCATCGCGAAACACGGTGACCGCATCGCACATCTCGAACACCTCTTCCATGCGGTGGGTCACGTAGAGCACCACGCGCCCCTCGTCGCGCAGCCGTGAGACGATCCGCTTGAGATGCCGGATCTCCTGGACCGAGAGCGAACTGGTCGGCTCGTCGAAGGCGATGATGCGGGCATCGCGCAGCAGCGCCCTGCCGATCTCGATCATCTGCTGCTGGCCGATCGAGAGATCCCGCACCTTGGTCGAGGAGTGAATATTCCCCTCGCCCAACTCCTCCAGGATCGTCATCGCTCGTTCGCGCAGCCGACGCCGGTCGAGAAAGCCGTGCTTGACCGGCAGTTGCCCCAGCAGCAGGTTCTCCGCCACCGAAAGATTGGGCGACAGCGTCAGCTCCTGGTAGATGATCGAGACACCACGGCGCAACGCCTCCCGCGCGTTGGCGAAAACGATCGGCTCACCATCGATCCAGAGCTGCCCGCTGGTGACCCGGTTGACGCCACTCAGCACCTTGAGCAGCGTCGACTTGCCGGCCCCGTTCTCGCCCATCAAGGCATGGACTTCCCCTCCCCGCGCGGCGAAGCTGACACCATCCAGCGCCCGGACGCCGGGGAATTCGACGGTGATGCCGTCGATGCGAAGATAAGCTTCCGCCATTCCAGTCTCCTCAGCGATGGGAACGAGGCCTCGCGAACGGGCCTACAGGCCCAGCTCTTGGCGAACCTGCTGCCAGTTGTCGCGCGTCATCAGCGTGCCCGTGGTCTCGGTGTTGGCCGGCGGCTCCTTGTCTTCGGTAATCCAGGTATAGAGATTCTCGGCGCTCTGGCGACCGTGCATGGTCGAGCTGACGGCAATCGTGCCGTAGAAGCCGGTCGGCTTCTCGCGGGAGAACTCGGCGAAGGCCGCGCCGGAGCCGTTGATGCCGACGCCGATGACCTGGTCGGGAGACAAGCCGTACTGCTCGCTCGCCCTGACGCCACCCAGCACGCTCTCCTCGTTGAGCGCGAAGATCACCCAGTGCTCGAAGCGGCCGTTCTTCGACAGCACCGGAGACGCCGCCGCGAAGGCACTGCTGGTGTCGGTGTTCTGCTGCGGCGCGTCGAAGATGTTGTCCTTGACGAAGCCGGCTTCCAGCAGCGCGTCGGTGGCGCCGTCGGTGCGCTCCTTGGCTGTGGGCAGCTCGTTGTTACTGATGCGCAGGGCAGCCACGCTTTGCGGATCCCAACCCCGCGCCTTCATCTCCTTGGCGATCGTCTCGCCGACCTGCTGGCCGATCTTGTAGCCCGACATCCCCAGATGCGGGACGGAAGCCATGGGTTCGCCATCCGCGCCGAGGAACTGGTCGTCGACGGTCACTACCTTCATGCCGTACTGCTTGGCGCGATTGACGATCGCCGGCCCGAGTCGCACGTCCGGCGGACAGATCACGAACCCCTGCGCGCCCTGGGAGTTCAGGTTGTCGATGGCGCTGAGTACCTGCTGGCCATCCTCGCCGGCCAGCCGCACCACCTCGAAGCCCTCCTCCTGGCCGAGCTTGGTCGCCGCATCCTGCTCGTTGATGAACCACGCCTGTTCGGGCTTCTTGACGATGAACCCGATCTTGACCTCGTCCTGGGCCAGGAGCGGCGCGGAGGCGACCCCCAGGCCGGTCACGCCGAGTACGAAGAGTGACGATTTTAGAAAGCGAATCATTGGCGGCCTCCAGCCCCTCGGGGGACATCGGGTTTGTTGTTGGATGACGTTTGCCACGACATGGCTGTCGTGACACTAAGCCGTTGTTCGATAACCGGCTAATAACGATCCAACGGCAAACCGATATACGATTTGCTATCAGCAAACCGGGAGGACAACAGGCAGGCGGGGCGAACCACGGCGGACGAACCCGCCGAGCCGACTAAAGTCGTTTTTCGACTTTGGTTAAAACAGGCGTTTTAGTCCGACAGAGCCGCCATGACGGCGGCTCTGGCGGGACCCACCGGAGAGTCGCGGCCGACTCTCCGGGCAGGACTCAATCCGTGGCGAGCTGGTTTTCCGATGCAGTCGTCGAAAAGCGATAGATGGTCTGGGAGTGATAGGTCTCGTCGGGCCTCAGGATCGTCGAGGGAAAGTTCGGCTGGTTGGGAGAGTCGGGGAAGTGCTGCGTCTCCAGTGCCAGACCGGAACGGTGGGTGTAGGGACGTCCACTCTTGCCGGTGAGGCTTCCGTCGAGGAAATTGCCCGAGTAGAACTGGAGGCCAGGCTCGGTGGTGGCCACTTCGAGCACCCTGCCACTGCGGGGTTCGAGGACCCTGGCCGCCAGCGTCGGCAGATCGTCCTGTCCGGGATTCTTGCTCAGCACGAAGTTGTGATCGTAACCCTTGGCATAGGCCAACTGGGTATTCTTCTGACCCAGGCGTGCGCCGATGGCGGTCGGCTCGCGAAAATCGAAGGGCGTACCGCTGACATCGGCGATCTCGCCGGTCGGGATCAGGGTTTCATCGACCGGCGTGTAGGCGCTGGCGTTGATCATCAACTGGTGGTCCAGGATGCTGGGGCTGCCCTCGCCCTTCAGGTTGAAATAGCTGTGCTGGGTCAGGTTGACCGGCGTGGCGCGTGTCGTCCTGGCGCGATAATCGATGGCCAGCTCGTCGTCGTTGGTCAACGTGTACCTGACCCGCGTCGAGAGCCGTCCGGGAAAGCCCTGCTCGCCGTCCGCGCTGGTATAGGTCAGCACCAAGCCTCGCCCCTCGGCGGAGGAGAAAGGCTCGGCGTGCCACAGCCGCTGATTGAAACCGACATCGCCGCCATGCAGCGTATTCGGTCCATCGTTGGTCGGCAGATGATAGGTCTCCCCGTCGAGCGTGAAGCGACCGTTGGCGATGCGGTTGCCGTAGCGCCCGATCAAGGCACCAAAGTAGGGGTTGGCCTGACGATAGGTGTCGGAGAGATAATCACCGATCGAATCGAAGCCCAGCACGATGTCATCCATCCGCCCGGCCCGGTCGGGGGTCTTCAGCGATACGATGATGCCGCCGTAGTTGATGACCCGCATCTCGATGCCGTTGTCGTTGGTGATGCGGTAGCAGTCGACCTCGCGGCCATCCGGCAGTTGGCCGAACGAGGAGCGCTCGATCCCCGGCGGCATGGCCGAAGACGAGGTGGTCGACACCGTTTGTGCCTGGGCTTGCAGAAAGGCCGGGCCGATCATCATGCCCAGCAGGCCGATGCCGAGACATCGGTGAACAGCAGAGAGATGGCGAGTCATAGTGAACTCCTGTCTTCCATTTGAGCTTCACGTCCCGATTGTCGTTGCTGACGTTCCGGCCGGCTCCTTTCCGCCGACACGATCGTTTACACCCTAGACCGGGCGCCCCGATCTGACTATGCGAGAACAGCGCAACATGCCTTATAAAAACGTCGAATCCATGCGCGGGATGGCGGCATGAAGTCTCACTCCAGCGAATTGCTGCCACCGGACTGGTTCCTGCGCGTCAGGCTCAAGTTCCGTCATCTCCAGCTGTTCGTCGCCCTCGACGACTGCCGCAACCTGCATCGTGCCGCCGAACGGCTGGGCATGAGCCAACCGGCGGCGTCCAAGCTGCTGGGCGATCTCGAGCACCTGCTCGGCGTCTCGCTGTTCGACCGGCATTCACGGGGGGTGACGCCCAACTGGTACGGGGAGAGCCTGATTCGTCATGCCCGCGGCATGTTGACCTCGCTGGCCCAGGCCAGCGAAGAGATCAATGCGCTCAATGACGGCAACGCCGGGACGGTTTCCATCGGCACGGTTCTCGCGCCGGCCGTGACGCTGCTGGCCAGCGCGGTGGAGCGCGTCCACCGCGACAGCCCGCACCTGGAGGTCAATATCGATGTCGACGTCAGCCGCAACCTGGTACCGCGGTTGCGCGACGGCGAATTCGATTTCGCCATCGCCCGGATCCCCAGCGGAATGCCGGCCGGCGATTTCGTGTTCGAGGAGATCGGGGAGGAAGCGCTGTGTTTCGTGTGCCGGGCGGATCACCCGCTCACCGCCCGTGAGACCTTCGATCTGGCGTCGATGCTGGACTACCCGTGGGTGCTCCAGCCCCCCGGGGCGCTGATGCGCCAGCGCGTCGAGCACCTCTTCCTGCACCACAAGGTGGCTCCCCCCCAGCGCATCATCAATACGCCGGACATCTACATGGCGCTCGCCATGGTCGACAAGTCGGATTCGGTCACCGTCACGACCCGGGAGGTCGCCGATCTGCTGTGCACCCAGCCCCGTTTCGCGATCCTGCCGTCGACGGACGCCATCAGCGTCCAGCCGTTCGGCCTGATCAGCCTGCGCGAACGACGCATGTCACCCGGTGCCGCAAAGCTGATGAGCACGCTTCATCAGTTGATCCGCGAGCGCAAGGCCGCCGCTGGCGAGAGCCAGGCCAGGACGCCGACCCACTACCGGGATGTGACGCTCTGAACGGGGGCCGAACTCGCCTCCGTCAGCCGTCGTTGCCAGCGCAGCGCCACGCTCCTGGCCCGCGGGAGATCCCGGCAGTACGTCAGCGTTCCGGTTCTGCGGATGCCGGCGCGGCGTAGCTTGAGGATGATGCGCGCAGGCAGGCCGACCAGAATGATGGCGACCTGCTGGCGTCTCATCGCTTCGACCAGGGCCTGAAATGCCACGATGGCGGTGCCATCCATGCTCGGAACGCCCCCCATGTCGATGATGACGATGCGCACCTTGGGATCGACGCGATGCAACGAGGTCAGCGCCTTTTCGGCAACCCCGAAGAACAGCGGGCCATCGATGTCATAGACCGCGATCTCGGCCGGCAGGCCCAGGGTTGCGGGATGGTTCTCGACATCGACACGATCGGTGCGCGTCAGCAGCGCCATTCGCCGAATGAACAGCGCCGCCGCCAGGCCGATACCGACCGCCACCGCCAGCACCATGTCGAAGAGGACGGTCAGCGCGAAACAGGTGATCAGGATGGCGACGTCGCCTGGGGGAGACGAACGCAGCACCCGCAGGACGTGTCGGGCCTCGCTCATGTTCCAGGCGATGACGAACAGCAGCGCGGCCAGGGATGCCATCGGCACCAGCCCGAGCAGCCCCGCCAGTGCCATCACCGCGAGCAGGACTACGCCGGCGTGCACTAGCGCGGCAATCGGGGAGCGCGCACCGCTGCGGATGTTGGTGGCCGTTCTCGCGATGGCGGCCGTGGCCGTGATTCCGCCGAACAGCGGTGCCACGATATTGCCCATCCCCTGCCCGATCAGCTCGGCATTGGGGTCATGCTTGCTCCGGGTCAGCCCATCCGCCACCACCGCGCAGAGCAGCGACTCGATCGCGCCGAGCATGGCGATCGCGAGCGCCGGTCCGAGCAGCGAGCGGATCAGGTCGAAGCTCAGGTCGAGGGGTTCGCCATCGGCGCCCGGCAGCAGCCAGGGAAGCGCGAACGAAGGCGCGATGGGCGGGATCCCGCTTCCGCTTGCGCCGTTCGCTGACCAGCTGAAGCGTGAGGCGATGGTCTCGACGTCGGCGCCCGCCCAGCGATTGGCGCAATAGGCCACCAGCGCGCCGGCGACGAGACCGATCAACGGCGCGGGAACGGGGATCCTGGCGCGTGGCCACAGCAGCATGACCGCCAGGGTGAAGATGCCAATCCCCGTCTCCAACGGGTCGAGACTCGGTATCGAGCGGGCAATTCTGCCCACGTTCTCGAGGAAATGTTCACCCAGCCCGGCACCGGAGAGCCCCAGGAAGTCGGGAATCTGCAACACCGCAATCACCACCGCGATGCCCGCCGTGAAGCCCAGCACCACCGGATAGGGGACGAATTCGATCAGCCGCCCCATGCGGAGCGCACCCAGCACCATCAGGATGATGCCCGCCATCATCGAGGCGATCAGCAGGCCGCCCAGGCCATGCTGCTGGACGATCGGGAACAGAATGGCGACGAAGGCGGCGGTGGGTCCGGATACGCTGAAACGGGCGCCCCCGGTCAGGGCAATGACGGCACCGGCGACGATCGCCGTGTAGAGCCCGTGCTGCGGAGCCACGCCGGTGGCGATCGCCAGCGCCATGGACAATGGCACGGCCACCGTGCCGACGGTGATTCCCGCCATCACATCCTTGCGAAGGTCGGCGATGCCGTAGCCTTCACGCCAGACCGCGCGCATGGCGGTGGCGATCCCGGGTGGGTCCAGCGCAAAACGACGACGAGCCATGATGGATCCTTGAGTCGAATACCCGCTACCGGGGCCCGGTATTGGTGTCAGAGGTGGGCGCTACGGGACGCCGGCCGCGCGGGCCGGCTCACCACTCCAGCGCCTGCTTGACGAAAGGAATGGTCAGCTTGCGCTTGGCAGACAGCGACGCGCGGTCGAGCCGCGAGAGAATCTCGAACAGCGGGTCGAGCTGGCGCGGCCCGCGATGGAGGATATACCGCCCCACTTCCGCCGGCAGTTCCATCCCGCGCACCCGGGCCCGGAGCTGGAGAGCGGCCAGCCGCTGGACGTCGTCCAGCGGCTGGACATGGAACACCATCCCCCAACTCAGGCGGGAAGCCAGGTCCGGCAGCTTGACCTCGAGTTGGCGCGGCGAGCGGTCGGCAGCGATCACCAGCCGCTTGCCGGCATCGCGCAAGCGATTGAAGCCGTGGAACAGCGCCTCTTCCCAGCGCTTGCGCCCCACCACCAGTTGCAGGTCATCGATGGCCAGCAGATCGAGCCGTTCCGGCTCTTCGAGAATGTCGGGCGGGAAGTGTCCCAGCGTATCCAGTGGGAGATAGAGCGCGCGCTTGCCCTGGGCATCCGCCTGGTGGCAGGCCGCCTGCAGCAGGTGGCTGCAACCCACGCCCTCGCCGCCCCACAGGTAGAGAAACGACTCCCCACCCTCCTGCAGCTGCCCGGTCAGGTGCGACACCAGCGACGCATTGTCGCCAGGCAGGTAGTTGGCGAGCGTCGCATCATCGCGAAGACCGACCCCCAGCGGGAGTTGTGACGGCCCGACGCTCATGCGGATCCACTCCCCCAGCTCGGGCCCCGGGCGACGTGGACGTTTCTCGCCCGGCCACGAAGCGGCAACGGGCCGCCCATGGCGGCAGCGACGATTCCACCGATCGCACCATCGCACGCCGGCGGGGAGACCGGCTCCGGCAGGGCAGACAGCCAGATCGCCGGTGCGCCCCCGATCACGCTCCAGATTTGCAGTGTTGTCATCGCGCTCTCGTCGCCCTTCGGCTGTTCCCTCAATGAAGCAATGCTACAATGCGCCCCGCCGAACATCATCCCCATTCAGAAAGGTCCTCCCATGACGCGCTCCTCTTCCGACACTCCGAACGCGCCCGGTTCGTCTGGCCGGCATTCCTTGACCTATCGTGACGCCGGCGTCGACATCGATGCCGGCAATGCGCTGGTCGAGAGAATCAAGGGCGTCGCCAAGCGTACCTCGCGTCCGGAAGTCATGGGTGGGCTCGGCGGCTTCGGCGCACTGTGTGAAATTCCCAGCGGCTACCGCCAGCCGGTACTGGTCTCCGGAACCGACGGCGTCGGCACCAAGCTGCGTCTCGCCATGGATCTGGGCCGACACGACACCATCGGTATCGATCTCGTCGCCATGTGCGTCAACGACCTGATCGTCGCCGGTGCCGAACCCCTGCAGTTCCTCGACTACTACGCCACCGGCAAGCTGGACGTCGATATCGCCGCCGATGTCGTCACCGGTATCGGCGAGGGCTGCAGCCAGGCCGGCTGCGCGCTCGTCGGCGGCGAGACCGCCGAGATGCCGGGCATGTACGAAGGCAGCGACTACGACCTGGCCGGCTTCTGCGTGGGCGTGGTCGAGAAGTCCGAGATCCTCGACGGCAGCAAGGTCGGCGAAGGCGACGTGCTGCTGGGGCTGGCCTCGTCGGGACCGCACTCCAACGGCTACTCGCTGATCCGCAAGATCCTCGAGGTCGGTGGCGGCAAGCTCGACGAGACCCTCGACGGCAAGCCGCTGGCCGACCTGCTGATGGCGCCGACCCGCATCTACGTCAAGTCGCTGCTGTCGCTGATCCGTTCCGGCGGCGTCGACGTGCACGCCCTCTCCCACATCACCGGCGGCGGCCTGCTCGAGAACGTGCCACGCGTGCTGCCGGACGATCTGGCGGCCCGGATCGACGTCACCCGCTGGCAGCGTCCGGCCATCTTCGACTGGCTGCAGCAGCAGGGCAACGTGGAAGAGCGTGAGATGTACCGGGTACTCAATTGCGGCATCGGCATGGTCATCGCGGTCGACCGCGACCAGGTCGACCAGGCCATCGCCCATCTCGAAGCCAGCGGGGAAACGGTCTATCGGCTGGGCGATATCGTCGCCCGCGGTGACGGCGCCGAGGCCGTCCAGCTGGAGAACCTGCCGGCATGAGCGGTGACTATCCTTCACAACAGCACGACACGTTGAACGACTTCGAGGCCGCCGCGGCCGAGAAGCCGCGGGTGGTGGTACTGATCTCCGGCAACGGCAGCAACCTGCAGGCGCTGCTGGACGCCCAGCAGCACGAGGAGCTCGGTGGCGGCGAAATCGTCGCCGTGATCGCCAACAAGGCGGACGCCTACGGGCTCAAGCGAGCCAAGGATGCCGGGGTCGACGCGGTTGCTCTGCCCCACCGTGAGTATGACTCCCGCGAAGCCTTCGACGCCGCGCTGATCAAGGTGATCGACCGCCACGAACCGCACCTGGTGGTGCTGGCGGGTTTCATGCGTATTCTCACGCCGGCTTTCGTCGATCACTACCGTGGGCGCATGCTCAACATCCACCCCTCGCTGCTGCCGGCCTACCAGGGCCTGGACACGCACCGGCGCGCGCTGGCGGACGGCGTGTCGGAGCATGGCGTCAGCGTGCACTTCGTCACCGAGGAACTCGATGGCGGGCCGGTGGTGATCCAGGCCGTGGTCGACGTCGCGCCGGATCAGGACATCGACGCGCTGATCGAGAAGGTCCATGCCCGCGAGCACCTGATCTATCCCATCGCGGTACGCTGGTTCCTGGAAGGCCGAATCAAGCTGTCGGCCGACGGCAAGGTGACGCTGGACAACATGCCATTGCCGCCCACCGGTCTACGAATGTCCCATGCCGATGCCGCCGAAGAGCTCGACGAAGACCTCGACGACTGAATCCTCGCGCGCCGGATGCCGGCGCCTGTGAATCATGCCGTCACCACCGGCCTCTCCCCCTGGCTTGCCCTGACGCCAATCTTTGCCAGACTGATACCGTGCAGCGCCCGGCCCACTGCCGGGCGACTCTCATTTCCGTCAGCGCAGCTTTCAGCAACCAAGGAGGAGAAGCGATATGGATTATCGTCCGCTGGGCAATTCAGGTCTGATGGTATCGACGTTGACCCTGGGCACGGTGCCTTTCGGCGGTGCCAACGGTTTCGAAAAGGCAGCGAGCGTCGACGTCAAGGGTGCCAAGAAACTGCTCGACATCGCCTTCGATGCCGGCGTCAACCTGATCGATACCGCCGATCTCTATTCGCTGGGCCTGGCCGAGGAGATCACCGGGAAGGCGCTTGGCAGCAAGCGCAACGACATCATCCTCGCCACCAAGGGGAGGAGCCCGCTGGGCGACGATCCCAACGCCAGCGGCGCCTCGCGTTACCACCTGATTCGCGCCGTCGAAGCCAGCCTCCAACGGCTCGGCACCGACCATATCGATCTCTATCAACTGCACAACTGGGATGGCGTCACCCCCATCGAGGAAACTCTGGAGGCGATGCACCATCTGGTCTCCAGCGGCAAGGTCCGCTACTGGGGCACGTCCAACTATACCGGCTGGCAGATGATGAAGACCCTCGGCAAGGCCGAACTTCACGGCTTCAACAAGCCGATCAGCCAGCAGATCTACTACACGCCGGAATCTCGTGAAGCCGAGTACGAATTGATGCCGCTGGCGCTGGACCAGAACGTTGGTTCGCTGATCTGGGGGCCGCTGGGCGAAGGCTTTCTGACCGGCAAGGTCCGTCGCGGCCAGAAGACGCCGCCGGATACGCGTCAGGGTAACGGCTGGCCGGAGCCCTACATCCACGACATGGAGCGCGCCTACGACATCATCGAGGCGCTGGCCGCCATCGGCGAGGCCCACGACTGCTCGATCCCGCGCGTCTGCCTCGCCTGGCTCAAGGATCGCCCGGGCGTTACCTCACTGATCGTGGGTGCCCGCAGCGAGGAGCACCTGCGCGACAATCTCGCCGCCGCCGATCTCGAGCTGAGCCAGGAGGAGCACCAGCGCCTCGAACGGCTGACCCGCCCGGCACCGCTCTATCCCTACTGGCATCGGGTGGTCTCCGGCATGGATCGCCTCGATCCGGCCGAAAAGCCGTTCCTGGATGGCTTCGGTGAGACCATCAAGAACCGCACCGATGACCGCTCGGCCTCATGATAAGCAACTAACTACCGAAGAACGTGAGCGAGGCAGGCAAGACAAGGAGAAAACGGCCGAAAAAGCGCAGTTTACGAGGTTGTAAATGAGCATTTTAAGGCCGTTTTTGACGCAGTATTGTCAACGCGGGTAGTTCTTTCAGGTGCGCGGTAGCGTTACGCCGCGCTGCCCCATGTACTTGCCGCCACGATCCTTGTAGGAGACGTTGCAGATCTCGTCGGACTCCAGAAACAGCATCTGCGCCACGCCTTCGTTGGCGTAGATCCGGGCCGGCAGATTGGTGGTATTGGAGAATTCCAGGGTGACATGCCCTTCCCACTCCGGCTCCAGCGGCGTCACGTTGACGATGATGCCGCAGCGGGCGTAGGTCGACTTGCCCAGACAGATCGTCAGCACGCTGCGTGGAATACGGAAATACTCCACCGTACGCGCCAGAGCAAACGAGTTGGGGGGAATCACGCAGGCATCGCCCTTGATATCGACGAAACTCTTCTCGTCGAACGCCTTGGGATCGACAATCGCCGAGTGGATATTGGTGAACACCTTGAACTCGTCGGCGCAGCGTACATCGTAGCCGTAGCTGGACGTGCCGTAGGAGATCACTCGCTGGTTGTTCACGTGGCGGACCTGATCGGCCTCGAACGGCTCGATCATGCCCTCCTGCTCCGCCATACGGCGAATCCACTTGTCGGATTTAATGCTCATGCAGGCGTCCTTGAGACAGGGGCAGACGTCGTCACGACGTCATGAAATCATCGGGGAAACTTCTCGGTGGGCGACATGATAGCGGCCCGCTTCCGTGAAGGAAACGACGCGTCCGAAAACAGCATTCAGGCTGGCCGGCCGCGAAAAATGGCGGCAAGACGCGTCTCCGCGGCGCGCGCCAACCCCGTCCGCACGAGGCTGGCGACGGCTCGTGCGCTGGCCGGGATCAGTCGCTGAACGAGATCGAGGGCCCACCGGTATCCTGCCCGGCGACACCGCTGACGACCGCGCGCGCCATGGCACGAAACGTGGCGGCGACCTCACCATCCGGCTCGGCCACCACGCTGGGCTTGCCACCATCGGCCTGCTCTCGGATCGACAGCTGCAGCGGAAGCTGGCCCAGCAGCTGGGTGTCGTACTGCTCGGCAATGCGCTCGCCCCCACCGGCACCGAAGATCGGCTCGCTGTGGCCGCAGTTCGAACAGGTGTGCAGGCTCATGTTCTCGACCACGCCCAGCACCGGCACATTGACCTTGCGAAACATCTCGATGCCCTTGCGGGCGTCGAGCAGCGCGATGTCCTGCGGCGTGGTGACGATCACCGCGCCATCCACCGGCACCTTCTGCGCCAGCGTCAACTGGATGTCACCGGTACCCGGCGGCATGTCGATGAACAGGAAGTCGAGATCGTCCCACAGCGTCTGGTTGAGCAGTTGCTGGAAGGCACCGGAGACCATCGGCCCCCGCCATACCATCGGCTGATTGATATCGACCATGAACGCCATCGACATCGCCTGGATGCCGTGCGCCGTCACCGGCTTCATGCTCTTCTCGTCGATCACTTCGGGTCGGGTGTTTTCCGGCAGGCCCAGCATTCGGGCCTGGCTGGGACCGTAGATATCGGCGTCGAGAAGGCCCACGCGGTAGCCCTCCGCTGCCATGGCCAGCGCCAGATTGGCGGTGACGGTCGACTTGCCGACCCCGCCCTTGCCGGAAGCGACGGCCACGATATGCTTGATGCCCTCGATCACGAATCTCTCCTTGCAACGGTCACACCATGATTTGGCGCCCAGTATAACGAGACGTGGGGCCGATACCCTAGCGGCGCGGTCGGAATTGCTGGCGCGCCACGCCAGCAGTACCTGCGGGCAGGTGGTAGAGTAACCCGAGACCCGCCCGCGCTCGGGCGCCCCGTGACAGCCTGGAGACACAGGGATGTGCCCCACGACGCTCGCCGGCCAATCCGCGGCTCACGCCACCGCGACCTCTTCCGCCGTGATGCCCTCGCCCGCCACTCCCTGGTGGCGCGCCCCGTTCGCGGCGCCAAGGGCCGGCGGCCGGATCGACGCCATCGACCTGGCCCGCGGTTTCGCCGTCGTGCTGATGATTCTGAGCCACGGCATCAAGGGGCTGCTGCCGTTCGATCAGTTCCCCGACTGGGGCATCGTGCCGATCCATCTGATCACCAAGTTTTCCTCCTCACTGTTCGTGATCGTGTTCGGTATCGCCCTGGCCGTGGTCTTCCTGCCCCGCGTGGGAGAGACGGACTGGCCGCGCCGACGCTGGAGCCTGATCAAGCGGGGCGTGGTCGTCTGGATCTGGTACAAGATCCTCACGATCGTCGAGATGAGCCATCTCTATCCGACGGCAGATATCCTCGACGCGCTTCGGTATCAGCGCTTTCCCAGCTTCGTCGAGATACTCGGTTTCTACGCCATCGCCCTGCTCTGGATGCCGTGGTTCCTCTCCGCATGGAAGCGATTTCCCGGCTGGCTCCGACTGGCCAGCCCGATCCTGATGGCCGGGTTCGGCCTCTGGCTCGCTCGCGAGTTCGATTTCTGGGAACTGCCGCAGCTCAAGGCGCTGGTGGTCGAGCACCCGGACTACTACGTCTGGGGGCAACTGACACGCGGCCCCCTGGTGCTGCTGGGCCTGCTGATCGGGGAGTGGATGCTCTACGGCTTCGCCAGCCCCGCTGTCCGACGGGTTCTGATCGCCTCGCTCGTCGCCACCTCCGCGACGCTGTTCGCGCTGTTCTTCTGGCTCGCGCTGCCCACCCTCGACGACACCCTTGCGGCCCTGGCCCGTAACGTTGGGAAGCACCCGCCGGCGCTCGACTTCATGCTGTTCAGCCTGGGAGGGGCCCTGGCACTACTGGCAATCGCCGTGGTCGGCGGAAAGACGCTGGCGACATGGCTCAGGCCGGTGACCCTGATCGGCAGCGATGCCCTGCAGGCGTTCATCTTCCATATCAGCGTGATCTTCCTGCTGTTCCGCATCGCGCTCGGCTACTGGCACAACATCGACTACTCGACGGCTCTCGGCCTGACGCTGGCCCTGATCGTCGCCACGGCCGGCTGGATCCGACTGGTCCACTGGCTGACATCGAGACGGGGCGCTTCATGATCCCTCATCGCCGACGACGGGTACTGATCGGGTGCCTCAGCGTCCTGCTCTGGGCGCCGCCGACCCTGGCCGACGCCTGGCAGGCTCGGCTCGAGAAGCAGCTGGCGGTGATCGATCAGCGCTATCACGACCGCACGGGCACCGGGGAGATCGGCGTTCACGTTCGTCGACTCGATGACGGAGAACGAGTCGGATGGCGCGACGCGGAGCGCTGGTATTGGGCCTCGCTGGTCAAGGTCCCGGTGGCGGTGGAGTTGCTCGACCGGATCTCCAGGGACGGTGCCGATCTCGATGACACCATGACACTTCACGCCAGCGACTATGTCGACGGCGCGGGTGCCACCAACTGGGCCGCGCCCGACACCAGGATCCCCCTGCGGACCCTGCTCGAGCGAATGCTGATCGACAGCGACAACACCGCGACCGACATGTTGATGCGACGAGTGGGACTGGAAGCGGTCAATCGCCGGGCGAGATCGTTGATGGACGAAGGGATCGGCCCGATTACCACCCTGATCGACGTGAGACGACATCTCTACGGCATCTTCACGCCCAGGGCACAATCGCTGACCGGCAGGCAACTGATCGACCTGCGACAGGCCGACTTCGGCGAACCGCGCCTGATCCGGCTCGCCCAGTTGACCGATAGCCGACGGGAGCAATTTCCACCGCTCGATCTCGCCGCAGCTTACCAGCGCTATTACGCCACCGGGCTCAATTCGGGTCGGCTGGATCGCTACGCGGACATGCTGGAGAGGATCGACGAGGGCGAGGCGCTGCCCGCCGCAGCCACCGCCACCCTGCTGTCGATCATGCAGCGTGCCGACACGGGCCATCGGCGCCTGGCCGCCGGGTTCCAGCGGCAGTGGCCCTTTGCCCAGAAAACCGGAACCCAGTATTCACGCTTCTGTGATGCCGGCATCCTAGCCCCCGGGACACCGGGGGCGGTCGTCATCGTCAGTTGCCTGCGGGACGCACCCTCGCGGCGGGAGGCCGAGCGCACCTTCCAGGCCATCGGCCGCGCGGTCGAATCCAGCGGCGTGCTGGCGCACGAGGGCTTCGCGGAAGACTGAACTTCCGTCACCCCCGCTTCAGTTCCTCCTGCACCGCCAGCTTGGTGCGAATGAAGTCACTGTGAGTCACATAGAGCAGATCGGCCAGGCGGCGAATCCGGTGCTCCTCCAGCGCCGCCAGCTCATGGTCGGCGTAGGCCAGACGCCACATCGCGGCAATCAGCGCGACACGCTGATCGTAGTCGTAGCGCTCGTTGAGCAGCGAGACGTACTGGAAGTGGTCCACCGCCTCATCGACCTGTCGTTGCGCCTGCTCGACCAGTTCGTCGACGGCGACCTCGTCCAGCGAAAACTGCGTCATCAGCATCTGACGCAACATGGCCAGCTCCTCGGGATCGGTTTCGTAGTCGGCGCGCAGGATCTCGCTCAACAGCGCGGCGACCGCCAGTTGCGTCGTGATCACGTCCCGGCCGTCGGACTGCGGCGTGGCGAGAACGCGTTGAAAGAACTGCTGAACGGTGTCGAGCATTGGTCAATCCCCCTGCGGTGAACGGCGAACAATCGGGTAACGTTTTGACACCGATTGTCCCAAAGGTTCTTCCGGGCGGGCCGCGCCGACAAAAAAACCCGCAGCCAGGGGCTGCGGGTCCGATACGTCGTCAGCACTCTCGCGTCGGACTGGATGCCGGGCTCGTCACGCCCCGTGGGCTGCGAGGAACTCCTCGGTCAGCTTGAGTTCGCTGTTGGAGTTGACGCCGATCCCGCGAGTGGTCACGTTCCTGGCGATCTGCTGCGCTTCATCGAGGGAGTGCATCTCCGCCGTGCCACACTGATAGATGTTGAGTTCGGGGATCGACTTCTGGTCCGTCAGCGCCAGCACGTCTTCCATCGCGGCATTCCAGGCCGCGCCCACGGTCGCCTCGTCGACCTGTCCGATCAGGCTCATGTAGAACCCGGTACGGCAGCCCATCGGCGAGATGTCGATGATCTCGACGCCGTCGCCATTGAGATGCTGGCGCATGAAACCCGCGAAGAGATGCTCGAGGGTGTGAATGCCCCGCTCGGACAGAATCTCTTCGTTGGGAATGCAGAAGCGCAGGTCGTAGACGGTGATGTCGTCACCGCCCGGCGTCTTCATCTGTTTGGCGACACGCACCGCCGGTGCATTCATCTTGGTGTGGTCGACCATGAAGCTGTCGAGTAATGGCATGCCTTGCCTCCTTGTTGACGTGTCCGGACAGATATCTACTTTAGCACGCTAACCGGCGCTGTCATGCGCCGGCGCCCCGCGCTCACCCGTCCAGTTCGGGATAATGACGGAATATGCCGCCCTGGTTGAAATCGAGCCGCCGATCAGAGGTGAGATAGGCGGAGAGCGTCGGTCGTTGACCGACACGATCGACCAGTGCGGTCACTTCCGGTATTTCCGGTTCCAGTCTCTCCATCGCCCGCGGAAACGCATAACGCAGCCCCGTCACCACCTGAAACAGTGATAGATCGACATAGCTGTGCGCCGTCCCCACCAGATAGGGTTCGTCACCGGCGTTGGCCGCCAGCACACGTTCGAAATAGTGGAGAAATTTGGGCAGACGCTCCTGCACGAAGACCCGGGCACGCCGCTTCGCCTCGTCCTGCTGGTCCTCGTAGTAGAGCGAACTGCCGACCGGGTGGTGGGTGTCGTGAATCTCGGCGACGAAATCCGTCAGCGTCAACTGCAGTCCATTGGCCCAGACACGAGCGGACTCATCCTCCGGCACCAACTCCAGCCGGGGGGCGAGAAACTGCAGGATGTTGGCGACGTGGGAAATGACAAGCCCATCGGCCTTCAACACCGGCGGCGCGAAATGCGGCTTTCCCAGGTCGCTACCGTGGATGAATTCGCTGACGGCACCCGCGCCGCCCCCCTTGTCGGGGGACCGCTTGCCGACATCGATATAATCCGCGCCAGCATCCTCCAGCGCCAGGCGGACGAATTCGCCACGACCGGGAATGCCCGGCCAGTAGTAGAGCTCGTAGGTCATCCGTTTCCCTCCCCTTTTCGGCACCGTTCGCGTGCGTGCCGGCTGTTGGGTACATGGCGACGCGATCGTCGGCAGACAACCCCAGGCGAGCGTGATCCACCGATCGAGCACGACCCTCAGCATAGGCCAAAAAAAGCTCGAACCCGTTAGGGTTCGAGCCTCTTGTACCGTCCCACTGGCGACGACCCGCGGGCAGCCGGCCGAAGGCCGAGGACTCAGTGGCTCAGCGACACGCCACCGCCTGGCGCAGCGTGCTCTTCACCCACAGACGCTGACCGTCCGGCGTCTTGCCTTGATCGTTCCATTGTTGGGTGGTCTGGACACAGAACGAGCCGAGATCCTCGACGGCTGGGGCAGCGGCGTCGGGGCGCTCGCCACCGATCCGCAAAACATCGGTATTGTTCGACTGGTAATTGGGCGCGAAGGTGTTGGAGGCGCAACCGGCCATCGCCATGACCAAACCAGACGCCATCAAGATACGGCGAAATGCCATCGTGAATGAATCCTCGAGGGGCACCCGGCACCGCGCATCCACGTGCCCGGTTGCCTGGCGCAGCACCGGCACGATTGCCGGCAGCGCGTATTTAGCACCGTGTCCCAAGGCTGTCAATCGGCATCTGGCGTCAACGGCCCAAGGCGGGGATGGAGCATCGAGAACGTTCAGAAAAGCCCCAACTGGCGACCGGTGAGCTTTTCGAAATCCTCGCCCACGAACGGCAGGATGCCGTCGGCGACCGGTTGCAACTGACGACTGACGTAGTGTTCATAGTCGATCGTCGAACGCCGATTCTCCAGCGGCTCCGGGCCGGCGACCGTGATCACGTAGCGTATCCAGCCGCCATTCTGGTACTGGAGCGGGCGCGCCATCTGGCGATTGAACTCGTCTGCCAGGCGTGCCGCGCGCACGTGGGGCGGAACATTGCGCTGGTAGTCGTCCAGCTTGCGCCTGAGTCGCTTGCGATACACCAGTTGATCGTCGTTCTCCCCGGCCAGTGTCCGCTGCACGATCTCGCGCACGTAATCGCGGTAGGGTTCGTCGGCGAAGATCCGCCGGTAGAGCTCCCGCTGAAATGTCCTCGCCAGCGGCGACCAGTCGGCGCGCACCGACTCCAGCCCCTTGAACACCAGTCGCTCGCTGCCGTCCGCCTCGCGGACCAGGCCGGCATAACGCTTCTTGCTGCCCTCTTCGGTACCGCGAATGGTCGGCATCAGAAATCGGGTGAAGTGCGTCTCGAACTGAAGCTCCAGGGCGCTGTCGAGCTGGAACGCCTCCTGCAGATGGCGCTGCCACCAGGCGTTGACTCTGGCCACCAGCCGAGTGCCGATCGTATTCGCGGCGTCGGCCTCGTGCGCCCCGCCCAACCATACGAAGGTCGAGTCGGTGTCACCATAGATAACGGTATAACCCTCGGCTTCGATCAACTCCCGGGTACGGCGCATGATCTGGTGGCCGCGCATGGTGATCGACGAAGCCAGCCGCGGGTCGAAGAAGCGACAGCCCCGCGAGCCGAGCACGCCGTAAAAGGCGTTCATGATGATCTTCAACGCCTGGGCCAGCGGTGCGTTGCCCTCGCGCTTGGCCGCCTCGCGCCCCTCCCAGACTTGCGCCACGATCGCCGGCAGCGCATGTCGGGTGCGCGAGAAATGGGCTCCCAGGAAACCGGGCACGGCCTGCTCGGGCGAGGGGTCGGCGAGCCCCTCGACCAGCCCCACCGGGTCGATCAGAAACGAGCGGATGATCGAGGGATAGAGACTCTTGAAATCGAGCACCAGTACCGAGTCGTAGAGTCCCGGGCGCGAATCCATCACATAGCCACCCGGGCTGTCGTCGCCGTCGCGACTGCCCAGGGTCGGGGCAACGAAGCCGAGCCGATGCATGCGCGGCAGGTAGAGATGCGAAAATGCGGCGACGGAGCCTCCGCTGCGATCGGCGGAGAGCCCGGTGACGCTGGCCCGCTCGAGCAGGAAGTCGATGATCCGGGTATGCGCGAAGATCCGCGTCACCAGCTCGCAATCCTTGAGGTTGTAGCGCGCCAGCGCCGGCTTGTCCTCGGCGAACATCCGATTGATGTCGGCCATGCGCTGGTAGGGATTGTCGATCGCCTTGCCCTCGCCCAGCAGGGTCTGGGCAACGTTTTCGAGGCTGAAGGAGGGAAAGCTCCAGGTCGCCGAGCGTAGCGCTTCGATACCGTCGATCGCCAGCCGCCCCGGAATGGTGACGAAATAGTGATTGGGCTGGTGGCCATGGGCCCGCCACTCCACCGGCGCTCCGCCTCTCCCCAGCCGCAGGGCGACATTCAAGCGATCGGCGTGACGCTGCAACTGGCGCAGGTCGAACTGAATCACGCTCCAGCCGATGATCGCATCCGGGTCGAAGCGCGCGAACCAGGCATTCAGCGCGTGCAGCAGGTCGGCGCGGGAGTCGCAGTAGATAAGCTCGAAGTCGCGCTCGCGATCCGCCTCGCTGCCCGCCCCCGCCGGCGGGCCGAGCATGTAGACGATGCGCTGGCCGCAGCCGTGCAGGCCGATCGAGTAGAGCTCGCCGCGCTCGCTGGTCTCGATGTCCAGCGAGCAGAGCCTCAACTGCGGCCGATAGGCCGGCGCCGGCTTCAATTGGGCATCGATCAGCGAGCCGTCGGCCGCCTGGGTCGCCATCACCTCGACCGGCGCGGTGATGAAGCGCTCCATCAGATAGCGGTCCGGTGGCCGGATATCGGCCTCGAACAGCTCGACACCGGCGTCGGCGAGACGTCGCTCCAGGTTCATCAACTGACGATGCTGCCGACAATAGAGACCGAGCACCGGCCGGGACTCGAAGTCCTTGAGATCGAGTTCACGCAGTTCCACATCGCGCTCATGGCGAATCGAGCGTTCGGCCCTCTCGCGCTGATCGGCCGGGAGGAAAGCCACCGATGTCTGTGGCGGCAGGCGCACCCATTTCGGCCCATCGTCGGTGGCCAGCCAAAGCGACACCTCGGTGCCGGCCGGCGTATCCTGCCAATGCCGGGTCAGGATGAAGCCCCGTTGCGTCACGCTATTCGATTGCACGTCGGTCGACATCCGTTCCATTCCGTTCGAAGAGCCCTCAGAAGGAGAGCACCCACGGCAGCGCGAACCCGAGATAGACCGGTATCAGCAAGGGTGCGGCCAGTGTGGTGATCAGTACGGCGATGGCGCCCTTCTCGGGGCGAATCTCCAGTTCCATGGCGATGACCACGACATTGGCGGCCATGGGGACGGCGCCGATGAGCAGAAAGGCCAGCGCCAGCGAGTCCGAGATTCCCACGCTCATTCGCAGCAGCAGCACCATCAATAGCGTCGCCAGCGGCCAGACGACAAAGCGCACCACCACGCAGCCGGCAACGAATCGCAGGTCGAACTCCCGCCACGTCACGCGTCCCAGGGTCATGCCGATGATCATCATTCCCAGCACCGTGAAACAGTACTTGAAGTAGTCGAGCCCATCGGCAACGACATCCGGTACCTGCCAGCCCAGCGCGCTGACCAGCATGCCGGCCGCGAAGGCGTAGATCAGCGGCAGCCTTGCCAACCGGGCCAGGCTCTCTTTCACCGAGAAACGTCCCCGGGCGCTGACATAGAAACCCACCGTGAACTCGTAGAGCGAAACCCCCAGCATGCAGAAGAGATAGAGCGTCACCCCCTCTGGCGGCAGCAGCACCAGCGCGATCGGGAACCCGAAGTAACCCGTGTTGCCGGTGCCGGCGGAAAAGGCCAGCAGCGCCCGCTCCTGTTCGGCGAAAAAGCGGCTGGCCACCCCGTTGACCACGACGCATAGGCAAGTCGCCAGCAACAGCACGCTGGCCGTCAGGACCAGCTTGTCGGCGCTGGGCTGCCCCTGGGTCAGGCCATGGAAGAAAGTCAGCGGTGAAATGATGTAGACGAGCAGCGTCGCTATCGGCCGCGGATCGACCCTCAACCGTCGTGCCGCCAGCCAACCCAGCGCCACGAAGAAGAGCAGCATCCAGAGCGACTGGGAGAGATCGATTTCGGCCATCCGGGATTCCTTTAGCGACAGTCGGCGGTAACGATTTGGCCGCTAACTGTAGCACTGGAAGGCATCGTCGGTCGGCCCGGAGCGAGAGGATCGAACGCCGGCCACGCCAGCCATCAGGGGCTGAGCTCGAGACGCTCGTCGACCCGCTTTCCCGCCACGAATCGCAGAGGGTAGCGAGCACCGTGCCTGGGGCCATATACCCAGCGCTCGACCCTTACCGCGCCTTCGATGAGATGGCCGCCGCGGCGCTGCGGCAGTTCGATCACACGCGACGCCGGTGCTCCGCATTTTTGCAGGACCTGTTCGGGGGTATCGCCGTTGGCGGTCAGCCCACCCTGGCATCGCATCGCGATCACGGGATTCGCGACACTCAGCGACAGGATCACCAAGCCGATCGACGACGCCTGGCGGCCACCCCGCATGCCGGCTCGACGACCAGAGCGGGCCAAGGTCATTGGCCATGCGTCTGAGTGGTGAAACCTGGCAGGCGCTTCTGCGTCGAGGCCACGATGCAGAACAGCAGGAACACCTGGAACGGCAGCCGCCAGAACAGCACCCACTCCGGGACCTGAGGAAAAAGCTCGGGGTGCAGCCACATGTAGACGTTGGCCGGCGTCACGCAGATCGTCAGTACCACCAGCCCCCAGCCAGCCAACGCACGAAAGCGTGGCAGCAAGATACCGACGGCGCCCAGCAGCTCGAAGAACCCGCTGATCAGCACCGCCGCCTCGGGCCAGGGCAAGCCCGGTGGAATGATCGATGCGAAGGCGTCCAGCATCACGAAATGACCGATGCCGCCGATGGCGAACCAGAGGAAGACAAGGCCAAGACCGGCCGTACGCCACATGGGCTTATGAATCATGATCGCTCCCTGAACACCTCAATACCGTGAACAAAAAAAAGGCTCCAGATTGAAGCTCACTACGCTTGCTCGTTACCGCGTAAAGACTGCAGCAGCATCAATGCACTAGCCTTGGCCAGCCATACATCTCGCGAGTTGCGCCCCAGATCTCGCTCGAAGCGACCTGCCATTTCCCGGTAGCAATCGAAAAATCCCTGGCTTTTTTTCGCGAAAGCCTCGCCCAGACGGCGCTCCATACGCTGTACCGTCTCGCGCAGCTCCCTCTCGGAACGATCACTGGTGAATGGCTCGGAAGATGCTAGCCAAGAGGTATCGACCTGAGACCATTCACTCCTGAGCACTCCGTAACGGACGGAGTCGTAGTATTCGCCTTGATAATAGCGAACCTTGCGTAGGCGCCCTTCCAGACTAAAGCCGAGCTTTTCGGCGCAGGCCATCATGCCTGGGTTGCCGGACCAGGTCGTCAAGCCAATTCGCTCGACATCGAATCGGTCGAAGAGATTCGTGATCCATAAGGAAAGTGCACGGACACCGATACCTTTACCCCAGACGGAGGAGTCGTAGATCACGATACCGGCCTCCAACCATCGGGTTGCTTCGCACTCCCAGCAGAAACTGACTTCGCCTACCGGGCGCCCCTCCAAGAAGATGATCTGGGCGTCATAGCCGGCCAACAGCCGCTTGAAGCGTCCTTCCAGAAACTCATTCAACGAGGGGCGCTGATAACCGAAGTCGGGGCCGTTGAATCGAGTCCAGGTTTCATCCGAGGTCATCAAGTCGTACAGCGCGGCCCCCGATCCTGGTTCCGCGACACCCAAGGTGACATCCCGCATTGCGCCCTCCTCTTGTTTTTATCAAAGACGCCGCCACCCCATGCGGCGCTCAAGCGCGGCACCACACCCATGTACCCCACTTCAGGTGCTACAATCGGCGACCAAGTTTTCAGCCTATCCATCCCGCGGCGTCGATGCCATCGGTTCGCCGCGGGTTTCGTTACGGGAATGTTCCAGTCGCCATGTCGAACAACGCCTCGCTTTCGCGCCAGATCCTCGTCACCAGCGCGCTGCCGTACGCCAACGGCTCGATCCACCTGGGCCACCTGCTGGAGTACATCCAGACCGATATCTGGGTGCGCTTCCAGAAGAGCCGCGGCCATGAGTGCCACTATGTCTGCGCCGACGACGCCCACGGCACCGCGATCATGCTGCGTGCCGAGCAGGAAGGGATCACCTCCGAGCAGCTGATCGCCAAGGTCAGCGAGGAGCATCAGGCGGACTTCGCCCGGTTCGGCGTCGCCTTCGACAACTACCACTCGACCCATTCCGAAGAGAACCGCCTCCACAGCGAGCGCATCTACACCGCACTGCGCGATGCCGGCCACATCAGCACCCGCGACATCGAGCAGATGTACGATCCGGTCAAGGGGCTGTTCCTGGCCGATCGCTTCATCAAGGGCACCTGCCCGAAATGCGGCAGCGAGGACCAGTACGGCGACAACTGCGAAGTCTGCGGCGGAACCTACACACCGGCGGAGCTGATCAACCCGGTGTCGGCGATCAGCGGCGCAACGCCGGAAGTACGCACCTCGACCCACTACTTCTTCAAGCTGCCCAATTTTGAAGAGTTCCTGAAGCAGTGGACGCGGTCCGGCCGGGTCCAGCCGCAGATCGCCAACAAGTTGCAGGAGTGGTTCGAGGCCGGGCTCAACGAGTGGGACATCTCCCGCGATGCGCCCTACTTCGGCTTCGAGATTCCGGACGCGCCGGGCAAGTACTTCTACGTCTGGCTGGACGCGCCGATCGGCTACCTGGCCAGCTTCCAGAATCTCTGCGACCGTGAAGGTCTCGATTTCGACAGCTACTGGAAGGCGGACTCCGATGCCGAGGTCTACCACTTCATCGGCAAGGATATCGTCTATTTCCACGCCCTGTTCTGGCCGGCGATGCTCGAGGGCGCCGGCCTGCGCACGCCGACGGGGGTCAACTGCCACGGTTTCGTGACCGTCAACGGGGCCAAGATGTCGAAGTCCCGCGGCACCTTCATCAAGGCCCAGACCTACGCCGAGCATCTCAACCCGGAGTATCTGCGCTACTACTTCGCCGCCAAGCTGACCTCTCGGGTCGACGATCTCGACCTCAACCTCGAGGATTTCGCGGCGCGGGTGAACTCGGACCTGGTCGGCAAGGTGGTCAACATCGCCAGCCGCTGTGCCGGCTTCATCAACAAGCTGGGCAACGGCCAGCTCTCGGCGACCTGCGCGGAGCCGGAGCTCGTCGCCAGGTTCATCGCCGCCGGTGACGAGATCGCCGCCGACTTCGAGGCGCGTGAATTCGGCCGCGCCATGCGCAAGGTGATGGAACTCGCCGACGAGGCCAACACCTATATCGCCGACAAGGCGCCCTGGGTACTGGCCAAGGAGGGCGGCCGCGAGCAGGAGGTGATCGATATCTGCTCGGTGGGCATCAACCTGTTCCGCACGCTGATGGTCTACCTGCAGCCGGTGGTACCGGCGATGGCCGAGCAGGCTCGCGTCTTTCTGCAGGTCGAAAGCCTGAACTGGGAGAGTCGCCAGCAGGTGCTCGAAAGTCGCACCATCGGCAAGTTCAAGCCGCTGATGACCCGGGTCGAGAGCGACAAGATCGACTCGATGATCGAGTCTTCCAAGGAAGTGCTCGAGGAGGAGAAGAAATTGACTGGAAAAGCCCCCGCCGATGCCGAGTCGGGCGACGCGCCCGCCATCGAACCGATCGCCGACGAGATCACCTTCGACGACTTCATCAAGGTCGACATGCGGATCGCCGAAATCAAGAAGGCCGAGCAGGTCGAAGGCTCCAGCAAGCTGCTCAAGCTGACCCTGGACCTCGGTGGCGAGACCCGCACGGTCTTCTCCGGCATTCGCAAGGTCTACGCCCCCGAAGCGCTCGAAGGCCGGTTGACGGTGATGGTCGCCAACCTGGCGCCGCGCAAGATGCGCTTCGGTGTCTCCGAAGGCATGGTGATGGCCGCCGGCGATGAAGACGGCATATACCTGCTGTCGCCGGATAGCGGCGCCAAACCGGGTCAGCGTGTGACCTGAAGACCGGGCCCCGGCCAGCGTGACACTTGCCCACGAGCGCGCGACCCCGGTCGCGCGCTTTGTTGATCACGGACGAGCCGTCTGCTGCTGCGAGATGGCCGAGGTTGGGAGCGGCCACTTCGAGCGTCTATAATGGCCGGCTTCGAGCGCCCCGCGCCGCCCATCTGAGGCGGCGAGCAGGCCCTGTGTGCCAATGGAGAGTCATCGCTTGTCTCACCCCGCCACGATCACCGTCGAGCTTATCGACGCCGAACTGCCCCAGACCCAATGCGGCAAATGCGGCCATGACGGCTGTCGTCCCTATGCCGAGGCGATCGTGGAGGGAGAGGCCGTCAATCGCTGCCCGCCCGGCGGGGAAGCGACACGGGATCGACTGGCCGCGCTCACGGGCCGTCCGCCTCTCGAATTGATCGAGCCGCCACAGGCTCCGCTGCTGGCCGTGATTCGAGAAGCCGAGTGCATCGGCTGCACCAAGTGCATCCAGGCATGCCCCGTCGATGCGATTCTCGGCGCCGCCAAGCAGATGCATACGGTGATCGAGTCGGAATGCACCGGCTGCGAGCTGTGCGTGGCGCCCTGCCCCGTCGACTGTATCGACCTCGTCGAACATCCACGCTGGGCGGAGGCGAACAGTGATGCCGAACGGCAGCAGTATCTCGACTGGCGCGCCCGCAACGGGCGCCAACGCTTCGAGGCCCGCAACCGACGCCTGACCCTCAAGGCCGAACGGAAACGTCACAGGCGCGAACAGCGCCGCGCCGCAGCGGCACGGCAGGTGACCGAGGCGCCCGCGACATCACGTGAACGACCTGCCGATATCGACGTTACCGCTCTGAAGGCACAGATAGCGACCCTGACCGCGCGTCGAAAGCGCCTGCAGCGCCAGTTGGATAACGCCGAAGAGGCACGGCGTCCCGCGCTTCTCGAGCGCCTGGCGGGATTCGAGGAACAGCTCGACACCTTGAAGCGGCAACTCGAAACCGTGCCATCACCGAATCGGCACGCCGCACGCGATCACTGTCATATCGCCCTGGCGGCGGCGGAACAGGCGCTGCGCAAGGCGCGACAGGAGCTGGAGCATTACCGACGTCAGGGCGACCAGGCGGGCATCGCGGAGGCCCAGGACAAGATACGCGAGGCGGAACGGCTGATCTCCCTGGCCAGCCGATCGCCCGCCAACCAGCCTGCCACTGGCGCGGGCGACCATCATGGAACGAGCTCATGAATGCCACCAAGCGAGAGCAGATCTTTGCTCGCCTCAAGGCGCACAACCCCGAACCGACCACCGAGCTGAACTGGTCGACGCCGTTCGAGTTGCTGGCGGCGGTACTGTTGTCGGCCCAGGCGACGGACGTGGGCGTGAACAAGGCCACGGCAAGGCTGTTCCCGGTGGCCAATACGCCGCAGGCGATCATCGATCTCGGACTCGACGGGCTGAAGGCCCACATCAAGACCATCGGCCTCTACAACACCAAGGCCGAGAACCTGATGAAGACCTGCCACATCCTGGCCGAGCGCTACGCAGGAGATATCCCGCGCACCCGCGCCGAGCTGGAAGCGCTGCCCGGCGTGGGACGCAAGACCGCCAATGTGATTCTGAACACGGCATTCGGCGAACTGACGATGGCGGTCGACACGCACATCTTTCGAGTCGCCAACCGCACCCGCATCGCCAAGGGCAAGAACGTGCTCGAAGTGGAGCAGAAGCTGCTGCGCCATGTTCCCAAGGCTTATCTCAAGGATGCCCACCACTGGCTGATCCTGCACGGCCGCTACACCTGCCTGGCGCGCAAGCCGCGCTGTGGTAGCTGCGTGATCGAGGATCTGTGCGAATATCCCGACAAGGTCGAGATCGGCTAGTACCGATGACGGCGGTCAGGGGCTCGACTCCGGCTCCCGGCCGCTGTCCACGCTTTCCTGCTCCTGTGTCGGCACCGCCTCCTCGCCCATGGACTCGGGCGCGGTGGGCGCGGCCTCCGGCAAGCTGCTGCCATCGCCGTTCGCGGCACCGTCCGGGGCAGGGGCAGAGGATGTCTCCGCTTCCGGGGCCGTGACGCTCATTTCGGTCGCCCCGTCACGGCTGTAGACGATCTTGCGTGTGCCGCCATCGCAGCTGCCGACCACCTCGGCGCCAGCGAAGGCCTCCCCCTCCTTCACCACGCCATCATCGACCTGGGCGTTGTCGACGATCTCGAGCAGGAAGTGGCGAGCACCATTATCGCGGATGGTCTGATCGATCTGTGCCTTGAGCCTTTCGCAGGCCAGGCGCGTCTCGGGTTGCTGGTCGAACGGCGAATCGCCCTGCTGCGCCTGGGCCCAAGCGAGCGACGATGCCAGGCAAGCACTACTCAACCCCGCCACGACGGCGAACTTCCAGGTAATAACACGCATAGACACTCCTCACCCCATGGCAATGCACGAACCGCGGCCAGGACCGCCAATTCGCGCGGGAAGTACCGAGCCGATCATCCCGTCTCACCCGACGGGGAGCCGGAAGGTCTCACAACCGAAACTCGCCGCCTCTCTCGATCGCTCTCTGATAGGCCGGGCGGTCGCGCATATTCTGCAGCACTTTCTTGATATTGGGACGTCCGGAGAGGTCGGCACGACTTTCGGCCGCCAGCAACGGAAAACTCATCTGAATGTCCGCCGCGCTAAACTCATCGCCCGCGAACCACGGGTGCTGACGCAGTTCACTCTCCCAGTAATCGAGATGCATCTCGAGCTGGGGGTCGAGGAACTTCTGTCGGACCCCATTGGCCAGAAGCCTGCCGATGGGACGAATGACCGCGGGTACGGGGGGCTTGCCCAACTTCGAGAAAACCAGCTTCATCACCAACAGCGGCATCGCCGAGCCTTCGGCGTAATGTAGCCAGTAGGTGTAACGCAGCCGCTCCGGCGTACCGGCCTCCGGTACCAGGGCGTCACCGTCATAGCGGGAGACGAGATATTCGATGATCGCGCCGGATTCGGCGACGGTGTAGGCGTCATCGGTGATGACCGGCGACTTGCCGAGCGGATGGATCCGTTTCAGCTCCGCGGGCGCCAGCATGGTCTTGGGATCGCGTCGGTAGGTTCGGACCTCATACTCGACACCCAGCTCCTCCAGCAGCCACAGGATACGCTGCGACCGGGAATTTTCGAGGTGGTGAACAGTGATCATGTCAACGCTTCCTTGCCGGTTTCTTCGACTCTCCCGGCCGCCTGGGTTTGCAGCGGCCTCCGGGAACGCTCTTAACCATAGGAAGTTATCGTTGAAGCCGCCACTGACGAAAACGGCGCCCTGCAGGCGCCGTCATCGAGATCGATAGAAGGTCGTCAGTGCTGCTGCTCGAACATCTCGTCACCGACGTCATCGATATAGCGCTGACTCTTGGTGATCGTCAGTTCCACGCAACCATCTTCGCCCGGTACCACGTCCGAACGCTCGAAGCGTCGCTCCAGGGTCTCGCCGCCATCGACCGGTTTGCGAATCCACCCACTGACCCGATACTGGCCACCGGCATCCTGCGGCTCGGGCACGATCAGAAACCCCTTGTACTCGACCGGCTCGCGCTCCTGCTTGGGCGTGGTGGATCTGGCGTCGCCACCGCCCAGCAGCCCGGAAAACAGTTTCTTGAACATACGTTGCTCCCGATTCGGATGCCGACATCGCAGATATCGGCATCGGGGGTTGGGTCGGACAGCGCTAGCTCGCGGAGCGGCCCTTGCCGGCCGCGATCCGCAGACGCAGCGCGTTGAGCTTGATGAAGCCTTCTGCGTCCTTCTGGTCGTAGGCGCCGGCATCATCCTCGAACGTGGCAATCGATTCGTCGAACAGCGACTGCTCGGACTTGCGCCCGACCACCGTCGCGCTGCCCTTGTAGAGCTTCATCCGCACCACGCCGTTGACGAAGGTCTGGGTCTCATCGATGGCAGCCTGGAGCATGCGCCGTTCCGGACTCCACCAGTAACCGTTGTAGATGGTCTTGGCGTACTTGGGCATCAGCTCGTCCTTGAGATGTGCCGCCTCGCGGTCGAGCGTCAACGACTCGATGGCGCGATGCGCGCGCAGCATGATGGTCCCGCCCGGCGTTTCGTAGCAACCGCGGGACTTCATGCCGACATAGCGGTTCTCGACGATGTCGAGACGGCCGATGCCATTGTCGCCACCCAGCTTGTTGAGCTTGGCCAGCACCTCGTGCGGCTTCAGCGGTTCGCCGTCGATGGCGACGACATCGCCCTTCTCGTAGGTCAGCTCGATGTAAGTCGGCTGGTCAGGCGCGGCTTCCGGCGCCACGCTCCAGCGCCACATCTCTTCTTCCGCCTCGGCCCACGGATCCTCGAGAATGCCGCCCTCGTAGGAGATGTGCAGCAGATTGGCGTCCATCGAGTACGGTGACTTCTTCTTGCTCTTGGAGAAATCGACCGGGATGTCATTGTCCTCGCAGTACGCCATCAGCTTCTCGCGGGAGTTGAGGTCCCACTCGCGCCACGGCGCAATCACCTTGACCCCCGGCTTGAGCGCGTAGGCGCCCAGCTCGAAGCGCACCTGGTCGTTGCCCTTGCCGGTCGCCCCGTGAGAAATGGCGTCGGCGCCGGTCTCGTTGGCGATCTCGATCAGACGCTTGGCGATCAGCGGGCGCGCGATGGAGGTGCCCAGCAGGTACTCGCCCTCGTAGATGGTGTTGGCCCGGAACATCGGATAGACGTAATCGCGAACGAACTCTTCCCGCAGGTCCTCGATGTAGATCTCCTTGACCCCGAGCGCCTGCGCCTTGGCTCGCGCCGGCTCGACCTCTTCGCCCTGACCGATATCGGCGGTAAAGGTGACCACCTCGCAAGCGTAGGTTTCCTGCAGCCACTTCACGATCACGGAAGTGTCAAGGCCGCCGGAATAGGCGAGGACGACCTTTTTGACATCGGACATGCGACAGCTCCTTAGCAAGTTTGAATTGATGAGCAAGGTATGTGGTTCGTTGACGTGCGGCAATCGGCGAACGGTGCGGTCGGAAATTATAACGCTCCCGGCCAGCCACGAACACCGAGCGACGGGACGCCAATGACCGAAACTGCTAGACTCTACGCGGTTTCAGGACCACGGTTTCCTCTACACATTACCACTACCACACCAAGGGAATGGGAGTCATTGCATGTCGGACGCCAGCACGAAAGAGCTGATGGCGCAGCGTTTTCGCGGATATCTCCCGGTCGTGGTAGACGTCGAAACCGGCGGGTTCAATTCGGCAACGGATGCGATCCTGGAAATCGCCGCCGTGCCGTTGACGATGGACGATCAGGGCAACCTGCTGCCACTGGATACCATCGCCTTCCACGTCGAGCCTTTCGAGGGGGCCAACGTCGAACAGTCCGCCCTGGATTTCACCGGCATCGACCTCTCCAGCGCCTTCCGCAAGCAGATCGCCGTCAGTGAGCGTGAAGCGCTGGACGGAATCTTCAAGCCGATTCGCAAGACCATCAAGTCCCACGACTGCTCCAGGGCCATCCTCGTCGGCCACAACGCCTCATTCGACCAGGGGTTTCTCAACGCCGCGGTCAATCGCTGCAATATCAAGCGCAACCCCTTTCACCCCTTCTCCAGCTTCGACACCGCGTCGCTGTCGGCCCTGGCCTACGGCCAGACGGTCCTGGCGCGAGCCTGTCAGGCAGCCGGTATCGAATTCGACAACTCCTCGGCCCACTCGGCGAGCTACGATACCGAACGCACGGCGGAGCTGTTCTGCGCCATCGTCAACCGCTTCAAGGATCTGGGCGGCTGGAATCTGGCGATGAAGGAGCAGGGTCTCGACGACGTCTGAGCGCTGAAACGAAAGGCGCCCGTCCTGGGACGGGCGCCTTTCACGGCAACGACAATCTGCGACGTGCCGACTCAGCTGTCGCTGGAGGCCTCGGCAGCCTTGGCCGCAGCAGCCTTGACCATGGGCTCCAGCTCACCGTTCTGGTACATCTCGACGATGATGTCGCAGCCGCCTACCAGCTCGCCGTCGATCCACAGCTGGGGAAACGTCGGCCAGCTCGCGTACTTGGGCAGCTCCGACCGGATATCCGGATTGTCGAGGATGTTGACGAAGGCGAACTTCTCGCCGCATGCCATCAACGCCTGGACCGCCTGGGCAGAGAAGCCGCACTGGGGCAGCTGGGGCGATCCCTTCATGTAGAGCAGGATGGCGTTGTCACTGATCTGCTGCTTGATCGCTTCGATGGTATCGCTCATGAGACGTCCTGTAGCGGGAAGAGAGAGCCGCTGGCCCACCCTTCGCGTGTGCGCGAATATAAAAGACCGTAAGACCATTCTACTGATGACACCGACCGAAAACACCCCCGCCGATCCGTGAAGGCATTCCACGGCGTTGCGCCGCTCACGGGGTCTGGTTAGGATGATTGGCTTTCGCACGGATCGACGCTGGCCACCGACGCCCGCCCAGGGCGCGGCTTTCCCATCGCATCGATCCTGGCGCCGTCTAGCGAGACGCCCCACCGGGCGCCCCGCCCGCGGCGCTTTTTTCTTTTTCTGGTGGCAGTCGCCATGGCGGGCATGGCCACCGATCGAGTTTTCAGTGCGGCGCGCCGGGATGATGCCGCATGCCTTGAAGCCCATGTCTCAACGTCAAGACACGACAGGAATCCACCCATGAGCGCACGCCACTTTCTGACCCTTCTGGATCTCTCCGCCGAAGAGCTCGATTACCTGATCCAGCGCGGGATCACGATCAAGAACCGGCTGAAGACCAACGGTCCCGTCTACACGCCGTTCAGCAATCGCACCCTGGCGATGATCTTCGAGAAGTCCTCGACGCGAACCCGGGTCTCGTTCGAAACCGCCATGGCACAGTTCGGCGGCCATGCGCTTTTCCTGTCATCGCGGGATACCCAGCTCGGCCGCGGAGAACCGATCGCGGATACCGCGCGGGTACTGTCGGAAATGGTCGATGCGGTGATGATCCGGACTTTCTCTCACGCCGGCCTCGAGGCGTTTGCCGCCGCCAGCGCCGTGCCGGTGATCAACGCCCTGACCGACGACTATCACCCCTGCCAGCTGCTGGCCGACGTCATGACCTGGACCGAGTGCCGTGGGCCGGTCAAGGGCAAGACGGCGGTGTGGATCGGTGACGGCAACAACATGTGTCACTCCTGGATCAACGCCGCCCGGCAGTTCGATTTCCAGCTGCGCATCTGCTGTCCCGAGGGCTACGAGCCGCGCGAGGATATCGTCGCGGCCGCCGGCGACCGGGTCACGATCCTGCGCGACCCACGCCAGGCCATCAGCGGTGCCGACCTGATCACGACCGATGTCTGGGCCTCCATGGGTCAGGAGGAAGAACAGGCCAAGCGCGAGCGGGACTTCGCCGGTTACCAGGTCACCGAAGCGTTGCTGGATCAGGCCAACGAGGAGGCGATCTTCCTGCACTGCCTGCCGGCACATCGCGGCGAGGAGATCAGCACCACCTTGCTCGACGACCCACGCGCCGTGGTGTGGCAGGAAGCCGGCAATCGCCTCCATGCCCAGAAGGCGCTGATCGAGTTCCTGTTGCTGGGTCGGGTCGACTGAGCCGGGCCGACTGAGCCAACACGCCCTCATCACCGCCGGCCCTGACGCTGGCGGCGATGCCGGCTCCGCAGCGAGCCGGCCATTCAACGCTTCTTCGCCGCCTCTCCGCCGTCTATTCCCCCTGTACCGCCCGCCGTGCCAGGCGACGTCGGCGCGCCTGACGCCAGGCCAGCAGCGACACCGCAATCAGCGCGAGCGCCGCCAGCGCCCCCAGGGCCTGCCCCAGATCCCCGCTCAGGGCGGACTCTCCCAGGACCACGAAGGCCACCCCGTAAGGCCCCGTGGTCAGCAGCGCCACCGTGAGATAGATCGAGCGCGGCACACCGGCCACGCCGAGGGCGTAGTGCTTGATGAACATCGGCACGCCCGGCACCAGCTTGATCAGGAAGGTGACCCGCCAAGCGCTACGGCGATCCGCATCGAGCTCTCCCAACGCGGGAAAGCGCCGCTGGAGCAGCTGTCGCAGACGCGGGCGCAGGCGACTGTGCGCGATGGCATAGCAGAGCAGCAGATTGCACAGCGTTGCCAGCGCGGCCACGGCGAGGCCGCCGGCCACGCCAAAGCGCAGCCCGGCGACGATGAAGAAGGGGGTCATCGGCACGCCCAGTGCCGGCAGCACGATCATGGCAAGGGTGAACGGCAGCAGCTGCAGCTCCTCGAGCCAGCCGTGGGGCACGCCGCCGTACGCCGCGAACAGCACGCACAGGGCGACGCCGAGCCCCGCCGCCAGGGCCACCCGCCACCAGCGCCAGGCGGGTTTCATGGCGCGCTGCCGCCGCGGCAGAGAGCGCTGCCGCGTGGCGGCGACATCGGATCGGGCATCATCGGGGAAAGCGGAATCGGCATGTGTCATGCCTCCCGATGTAAAGCGACAAGCATGACACGCAGATGACAGCCGATGGCATCACTCGAGGTTGTCGAGCCCTTTCTCGGCCATCGCCACGGCCCGGAACAGCGCCCGGCGCTTGTTGAGCGTCTCGTTCCACTCGTCGTCGGGATTGGAATCGGCGACGATGCCGCCACCGGCCTGGACGTGCAGCTCGCCATCCTTCAGCACCGCCGTGCGGATCGCGATCGCCATGTCCATGTTGCCGTGCCAGGAGAGATAGCCAACGGCACCGGAATAGATACCACGCTTGACCGGCTCCAGTTCGTCGATGATCTCCATCGCCCGGATCTTGGGTGCGCCGGAGAGCGTGCCGGCCGGGAAGGTGGCACGCAGCACGTCCATCGCCGACATGCCTTCGCGCAGCTTGCCGGTGACGTTGGAGACGATGTGCATGACGTGGGAATAACGCTCGATCGCCATCTTGTCGGTGAGCTCGACCGTGCCGATTTCGCTGATGCGGCCGATATCGTTGCGGCCCAGGTCGATCAGCATCAGGTGCTCGGCGATCTCCTTGGGATCGGCCAGCAGCTCTTCCTCCAGCGCCTTGTCCTGCTCGGGCGTGGCGCCGCGGGGGCGCGTGCCGGCGATCGGGCGGACGGTCACCTCGCCCCCCTCCAGACGGGTCAGAATCTCGGGCGATGATCCGATCACGTGATGGTCATCGAGATTCAGAAAGAACATGTAGGGTGACGGATTGAGACTGCGCAGCGCCCGATAGAGATCCAGCGGCGGCGCCTGGTAGGGAATCGACATGCGCTGGGACGGCACGCACTGCATGACGTCGCCGGCCAGCACGTACTCCTTGATGGTCGCCACCGCGTCCTTGTAGCCCTGCTCGCTGAAGCTGGCGTGAAAGTCGTCCTCGGCGACGTCCGCACGGCCGGTACCCGGACTCAAGGTGTTGAAGGTCGCGCTGCGCAGCTTCAACTCCAGGGTCTCGAGTCGCTCGACCGCGTCGGCATAGGCGTGGGGCGACTCCGGGTCGGCATGAGTCCACAACTGGAGCCGGCCGGAGAGATTGTCGAAGACCACCAGGTCGTCGCACACCATCAGCAGGATGTCCGGCACGCCGATGGGATCGGGCTTCTCGGCAGCGAGCGCAGTACGCAGTTTCGGTTCGATATAGCGAATGGTGTCGTAGCCGAAGTAACCCACCAAGCCGCCGTCGAATCGTGGCTGGTCGTCCAGGTCAGGCACCTTGAACTTGGCCTGGAACCGCTCGATCCAGGCCAGCGGGTCCTCGACCTGACTGGCGCCGACCTGTTCGCCATCGACGATGTGCCGGACGGTCAGGCCCCGCACCTCGATACGCTCCCGACTCGGCAACCCGATGATCGAGTAGCGCCCCCACTTCTCCCCTCCCTGCACCGATTCGAGCAGGAAGGTCCAGGGCGCATCGGCCAGCTTGAGATAGGTCGACAGCGGCGTATCCAGGTCGGCCAGCACCTCGCGGGTGACCGGAATACGGTTGTAGCCGGCTTGCGCCAGCTCGGCAAAGCGATCGGGGGTCATCATGGGACCGGGCTCCAGCAGTGAGAATCAGCAATCGGCAAACGAAACGGTTCGACTGACGATCACCATCGCCAACGCGTCACGTGGCGTATCAACACGCTGGGGCTGGAAAGACGTTGGATATCCGGTCGCATGTCAAAGCTCGGTCGAGGGAAAACGGAAAGGTCGGGAGCTGCGCAAGAACGGCGCCACAACCGCCATGGCGCCGTTCAGGAAACCCTAAACGAGTTCCCCCAGCGATTCAACCACGCCATCCGGGTGGCTCGAGGCCACTGGCTCGCCATGGTTGTAGCCATACGGCACCGCCAGCGTGCGGAAGCCGGCCCGCCTTCCCGCTTCCACGTCGTGACGCGAATCCCCCACCATCAGGCACTGCGCAGGGGCGACGCCGAACTGCGCCGCCAGATGGAGCAGTGGTGCGGGATGGGGTTTCTTCTCCGCCAGCGAATCCCCGCCCAGCGTCAGGCGAAAATAGCGACGCAGCTCAAGCGCGTCGAGAATCGGGTCGATGAACGCCGCGGGCTTGTTGGTGACCAGCGTGACAATGATTCCTTTCGTCTCGAGGGATCCGAGGGCCTCGCGGACACCGGGATACACCCGGGTGCGCTTGCAGGGCGCGGTGTGATACGCCCGCAGGAAGCCGTCATGGCTAGCCGCTACCCGGTCCGCGTCCGGCTCCTCGCCCAGCACGCTGGCCAACGCCCGCTCGACCAGCTTGTACGAGCCGTTGCCCACCCAGTCGCGCACCTTGGCCTCGCCCACCGGCACCAGGCGCTGCTCGCTCAGCATCGTGTCCACCGCCGCCGCCAGATCGGGCACGGAGTCGATCAAGGTGCCATCGAGATCGAAGGCGACCAATCGGATGTCCTGAAGCGATGGGTGCATGACGGAATCCTCGAGTGAACGGGTGGAGAGGTGACACATCGCGTAGCAGCTTACCCAAAATGGCGTAAGTTTACGCAACCCACGGATGCCAAGTGTCGACGATCGGCGTATCCTCGGGCACATCTTTCGTCGCATCGACGGGTGCTCATTTCCGTGAACGTGCAGTCTCGCAATCCGATGTCGTCATCACTCGGCTCTCGGTGTGCCTGCCTTTCACCAGCCATCCTCTCCGAGCCCCCTCGAAACGCCCGGCCCGACGACCCCGGTTTCCCCGGCTGTACCCTTCTCATTTTTCCGATTTCTCGATTGGAGTTTTCCCATGACCACACCACGCATTGTCGTGGTCGGTGGCGGCGCGGGCGGACTCGAGCTGGCAACCCGCCTGGGTCGCAAGCTCGGCAAGTCCCAGCGCGCCGACATCGTCCTCGTCGACCGCAACCCCACTCACATCTGGAAGCCGCTGCTGCACGAGATCGCCACCGGCACCCTCGACTCCGGGCTCGACGAGGTCTCCTACCAGGGCCACTCCAAGAGTCACGGCTACCGCTTCCAGCGGGGTACGCTGAGCGCCATCGATCGTGACAACCGCACCCTCACGCTGGAGCCGATCCATGACCAGGACGACGCCGTCGTGCTGCCGGCCCGTGAGCTCGAGTACGACTACCTGGTGCTGTCCGTCGGCAGCGTCTCCAACGATTTCGGCACGCCCGGTGTGGCCAAGCACTGTCACTTCATCGACAGCCCGCAGCAGGCGGAGAGTTTTCGCCGCAGCATGCTCAATACCTTCCTGCGCTACAGCGATCCGGAGCGCCGGACACACCCCAAGCTGACCGTCGGTCTGGTCGGCGCGGGCGCCACCGGCGTCGAGCTGGCCGCCGAACTCTTCGGCGCCTCCCGGATGCTGCACAGCTACGGGTTCACGGCGCTCGACAGCGGCAAGCTCGAGGTCCACCTGATCGAAGCGGCACCGCGCATCCTGCCGGCCCTGCCGGAGCGGATCAGCCGTGCGGTTCACGGTGAGCTCGAGCGACTCGGGGTCAAGATCCATGTCGATACCCGGGTCACCGAGGCCAACGCCCACGGTTTCATTACCGCCGACGGCGAGCCGCTGGAGACGGACCTCAGCGTCTGGGCCGCCGGCATTCGCGCGCCGGAATTCCTGTCGCAGCTGGGGCTCGCCACCGAGCGCAACCACCAGGTCAAGGTCCACGAGACCTTGCAGAGCCTCGACGACGAGCGCATCTTCGCCTTCGGTGACTGCGCCTCCTGCCCGCAGCCCGGCGACAAGCGCGTGCCACCCCGGGCCCAGGCCGCCCACCAGCAGGCGACCCACTGCTACCACAATCTGCGTGCCGCCATGGATGGCAAGCCGCTCAAGCCGTTCGTCTACCGCGATCGCGGCTCGCTGATCTCGCTGGCCCACTTCGAGGCGGTCGGCAGCCTGATGCGTGGCGCCTCGGCGCGCAGCCTGTTCATCGAGGGCCGGCTGGCCAAACTGTTCTACGCTTCCCTCTACCGGATGCACCAGATGGCGATTCACGGCATCTTCAAGACGGGCATGACGGTCATCGTCGATGGCCTCAACCGCTACATCAGGCCGAAGATGAAATTGCACTGAGGCATCGACCCCGAAACGTCAGCGGAGAGAGATCATGGATCGTTTCTATAACGCCCCGGGCGACGTCGTCGACGAGATTCTAAGGGCGGTGGCGGCGACCGCCCCAGTGCGGGTCGCCGAGCCGGAAAGCGGCCTGCGGATCCTGATTCGGCACGATTGGGACAAGGCGGATCAGGGCCGACGCCAGGTGGCGATACTGTCCGGCGGTGGTGCCGGTCACGAGCCGGCACACGCCGGTTATATCGGCGAAGGTATGTTGACCGGCGCGATCTCCGGCAGCCTGTTCGCCTCGCCCAGCGTCGAAGCGGTACTCGCGGCCATTCGCGAAGTTTGCGGCGCGGCCGGCTGCCTGCTGGTGGTCAAGAACTACACCGGCGACCGCCTCAACTTCGGTCTCGCCGCCGAGCGGGCCCGGGGCGAGGGGCTGGACGTCGCCATGGTCATCGTCGCCGACGATGTCGCCATCGAGGACGCCCCCCAGCCTCGAGGCATCGCCGGTACCGTGCTGGTGCACAAGCTGAGCGGTCATCTGGCGAGCCGGGAACTGCCGCTGGACGTGATCCGCGAACGGGCCGAAGCGCTGTGCCAGCGCATGGGGTCGCTGGGCATGGCACTCAGCGCCGCGGCCCAGCCGGGCCAGGCGGCGGCCGAACGCTCGCCGGAGCTGGGCCTGGGCATTCACAACGAGACCGGCACGCGGGAGGTCGACCCGCACAGCGCCGACGAGGCGATGCAACTGGTACTCGAGCCGCTGCGCGACGCACTGTCCGAGCGCCAGTTGTCCGGCCCCTGGATCGCGATGCTCAACGACCTGGGGAGCTGCTCCACCCAGGAGATGGGGGTGCTCGCTGCCAGCCTGTTCAACCAACTGGGCGTCGATCAGATAGCCCATCTGATCGGCCCGGCACCGCTGATGACCTCGCTGGACATGCACGGCTTCTCGCTCACGCTGCTGCCGGCCGACGACGAGGTGGTGGAGGCACTGACGGCTCCGACGACGGCGCCGGCCTGGCCAGGGCTGCACGCCGCCCGGCTTCCCGCCCGCTTTTCGCCGGATACCCGACAGGAACATGAGGCGTTGGCCGACGATGCCCCGCAGGATCCCGCCACTTCCGCCCTTCTGGAGCGAGTCATCGCGACCCTGCGCCAATCACGCGCGGAACTCGATGCGCTGGATGCCAAGAGCGGCGACGGCGACGCCGGCGCCAGCATGGAGAGCGGCGCCGAGTCGATCGCCAAGGCGTTATCGGCCCGGCGGCTCAACACCGAAGCCCTGCCATTGATGTTCGCCGGCATCGGCCAGCTCCTTTCCCGCGACATGGGTGGTTCCAGCGGCGTCCTGCTGTCGATCCTGTTCACTGCAGCGGCGGCTTCGCTGGACCAGCGCGGCGATCTGCAGGAGGCACTGGCCGCCGGTGTCGAGAAGATGCAGGCCTACGGCGGCGCCAGGCCCGGCGATCGCACCATGCTCGACGCCCTGGTGCCCGCCATCGAATCGCTGCAGCGGGGGGAGACGCTGTCCCAGGCAGCGCAGGCCGCTCGCGATGGCGCCCAGGCTACCGCCCAGCTCGTTCGCGCCAACGCCGGTCGCTCCGCCTATGTGCCGGAAAGCGCGCTCAGGGGCATCGTCGACCCCGGCGCCGAAGCCGTGGCAAGGGTGTTCGAGGCGTTGACCCATGACCGAGATGCCTGAAGTCGAATCGACCGCCGACCGGGAGATCATCATCCCGCCGGGCATGGAGCGATTGGCAGAGCGAGCAGGCTACGCGCCGGCCATACGCGTCGGTCGCACCCTCTACTGCGCCGGCCAAGTCGGACGAACGCCGGCGCTGGAGGTTATCTCGGACCCTGAAGCCCAGTTCCAGGCGTGCTGGGAGAATCTGCGCAGTGTTCTCGCCGCCGGCGGCTGTACGTTCGACGACATCGTCGACATGACGACCTACCACGTGGACCTGCATCGCCACATGGAAGTGTTCCGAAAAGTGAAAGACGCGGCATTCCCCCGGGGCACCTGCGCCTGGACGGTCATCGGGGTCGCCGATCTCGCTCATCCCGGGCTACTGGTCGAAATCAAGTGTACCGCCGTGCAGCCGGCCCGACTCGGCGACTAGCCGAGGCTGGCCGGCGGCCACCAGTCCGGCAGCAGGGCCTGGGCCTCGCGCCGGGCGAAGCGGTCGTCCAGCAGGTGGATCACGCCCTCGTCCTGGGGCGAGCGAATCACGCGTCCGGCGGCCTGCACCACCTTCTGCATGCCGGGGAAGAAGTAGGCGTAGTCGTAGCCACGACCGTAGAGTGCCTGCAGGCGCGCTCTCATCTGCTCGTTGACCGGGTTGACCTGGGGCAGTCCCAGGGTCGCGACGAAGGCGCCGATTAGGCGATCGCCGGGTAGATCGATGCCCTCGCCGAAGATCCCGCCGAGCACCGCGAACCCCACCCCCACTCCGCCGCTCTCGAAACGTGCCAGAAACGCCTCGCGATCGGCATCATTCATCCGCGCGGCCTGCCGCCACAGCGGCAAGTCGGGATGGCGCTCGGCCACGCGATCGGCGACCCGCTCGAGATAGGCGAAGCTCGAGAAGAATGCCAGGTAGTTGCCGCGTCGTCGACGGAACTGGGCGGCGATACGGTCCGCCAGCGGGGTCAGGGATGACTCACGGTCAGCGTAACGGGTCGATAGGCGGGCGGCGATCTGCACCTCGAGCTGGGAGTCGTGAAACGGCGAACCCAGCGATAGCCACGGCGCATCCGGTGCCACGCCGAGCAGATCGCGATAATAGGCTTCCGGCGCCAGCGTGGCGGAGAACAGGGTACCGCCATGGGCCGCGGCGAATCGCGGCGCCAAAAACGGTGCCGGCACCACATTGCGTAACGTCACCTCCGCCCCTGCGCGTCGCTGGCGCCCGCGGGGCGCCTGACGGGTCACGTCGCAGATCGAATGCGCGCCAAAGACATCGGCGACCCGGCAGAAATGCTGGGCATCGAAGGCGAATCGCTGCAGCTCGCTGTCGAGCGCGATCGGCTGCTCGCTCTGATACTCGACGACCTGCGACACCGCTTGCTGCAGCGCCCCGATCAGCTTGCCGGGCAGCGTCTCGATCACCCGGTAGTCGGCGTCACTCTCGTCCGCCAGCGCCTGCCAGATGGCGGCCACCCGCGAGAACGGCCGCTTTAGAGGCGCCGGCAACGTCGGCTTCAGGCGCCTGAAAGCGCCGTGATCCAGCGTCGCGCTGTACATGCCGCGCCCGCGCGCGACCAGATTGTGGGCCTCGTCGACGAGCACGCCCACCCGCCACTGCTGCTGCTGGCTCAGGGCATAGAGCATGGCGTGGAAATCGAACCAGTAGTTGACGTCGCCGACCACGACATCGGCCCAGCGCGCCATCTCCTGACCGAGGTAATAGGGGCAGATGGCGTGGGCGAGCGCGGTATCCCGCAGCCCGGCACGATCGAGCCAGCCGCGCTCGACCGCCGCTGCGCGGGCCGCGGGCAGGCGATCGTAGAAACCGGCGGCCAGCGGGCAGGCGTCGCCGTGACAGGCCTTGTCGGGATGCTCACAACTCTTGTCACGAGACGTCAGCGTCAGCACCCGCAGGGGCAGCGCCCCGCTCTCGGCGGCCGCGGCGACACTCGGCCCGGCTGCGCCGTGGCGACGGTGGTCCGCGCCCAGCGTTTGCAATGCCTCGAGGGCGAGTCGCTGCCCGGTATTGCGCGCCGTCAGGAAGAAGACCTTGTCCAACGGCTCGCCGGGCATCGCCTTGAGCAGCGGGAACAGTGTCCCCAGGGTCTTGCCGATGCCGGTGGGCGCCTGCAGCATCAGCCAGCGGCCGGTATGAATGGCCTTGTAGACGGATTCGGCCAACGGCCGCTGGCCCTGGCGGAAACCGGCATGAGGAAAGCGGAGCGACCTCAGGGCGTCGTCCCGGCGGCGGCGGTGCGCCAGCTCCTGCTGCGCCCAGGCCAGGAAAGCCTGGCAGTGGGTCTCGAACTCGGCCCGCAGGACCCCGGCGGAGCATGGTTCGCTCAGGGCCGTCTCGCGCTGGCTGACGATGTCGAAGTAGACCAGCGTCACCGTGAGTTGATCCAGCCCGCGCTCGGCACACAGCAGGTGTCCATAGGTCTTGGCCTGGGCCCAGTGCAGCGCGCGCTGATTGGCCGGCTGACGGGAAAGGTCGCCGCGATGGGTCTTGATCTCCTCCAGCCGATTGGCGTCGGGATCGTAGCCATCGGCACGCCCGCGTACCTCCAGGTGATGATAGCTGCCGCTCAAGGCAATCTCGCGCTCGTAACGCTCCCCGCGGCGCTCCGCGACGAGTTGATGGCCGGCGATCCCCTCCTGTGCCGAGGGCGACGGCGTGAAGCGAAGATCGAGGTCGCCTCGCTTGGCCGCGAACTCGCACAGCGCCCGAACGGCGATCCGATAGCTCAAGAGTCGCCCCCGGCGACGGCCGTATCGGAACCGGACAGGCCTGGCGCCTCGATATCGCCCTCGGGGTCCCAACTGACGTAGCAGACACTGACCGGCATGTCGTGTCGGGCGCAGAACTCCAGCCAGCGCTTCTGGTTGTCCTGCAGGCGATCGCCGGGCCCCTTCACTTCGATCATGCGATAAGCCGGCGCAGTGGCGTCCTGCGTCGCCTGGGAGGGATCCCCGCCCTGCGGCCAGAACTGGATCAGGTCCGGCATCCCGGCGCGGTTGGCACGGACGTCGCCGAGCAGCCGCTCGAACCAGAGCCGCAGGTGGCGCGCCGGGATGCACTGGAGGGCCAGCTCCAGCAGGTGATCGTCGAGCGCCTCCCAGAACACGAAGGGTGACTGGGTCCCCCACTTCTCGCGGTAGCGTCGACGGATGATCGCGGCGTGGTCGCCCGTCTCGAGCGCTGCCAGGCAGTCGTCGAACCGGTCGCGCCGGCGCGCCTGGAAGTCCGCCTCGAACAGATCCACCGGCCCCGAGTGAAACGGATGGAAGAACGCGCCGGGCAGTGGCGCGAAGATCGCATCCCAGCAGAGCAGCCCGAACAGGCCATTGACGAGCGCGTTCTCGACGTAGCAGACCGGCGCCTCGTCACGGCAGAGATGCCGGGCCACCGCCCGCTCGACGCTGGCGGCGCGAGGTAGCACCAGGTCCAGACGTGGCGGCTCTGCCGCTTCCGGCCGGCGCCCCGGCGCCTGACCGAGCTTGCGACGAAGCCGGGGCAGCACCCGTTCCAGCGCCTGATGCTCCGCCGCGCTGACGGGGTCGGCTGCCGCCCGTTCCGCCAGCGCCAGCGCCGCTGCCGTCGCCTGCTGCGCCTCCAGCACCCGAACCTGGCGAAGCCGCGCCTCCGGTGCCGAACTTTCCCGGTAGAGACTCAGCGCCTGGTCGAGCTCACCCTGGCGCTCGAGGCGGTAGGCCAACTTGTAGATCAACCGCCCCCGGCGCCGCTCCAGCCACTCATTGACAAACGGCTCGCGTGGAATATCGGCCAGCAGCGACGCCATCGCCTCATCGGCCTCGAAGCGCTCCCGGCAGCGGTGCAGGTGATGATAGGCCTCCAGTTCCTGGCGTCGGGAAAACGCCCGCGAGGTTGCCTCCAGCTCGACGGTCTCGAAACGGTAGACGCCGAGCTCCGCCAGCACGAACTCCGACCACTGCTGGCGCAGATTGCCGAAGAACATCAGCCGGAAACGCTCGCACATCGCATCGACGCCCAGCCGGTAGTGACGGTCCTCGAGCTCGGGGGCCCACTCGGCCAGGGGGCGAGGCTCGGGAGACGCCGCCTGCAGCGCCGTCAGCCATGCCCCCTTGGCGGCGCTCCGGGAGACACCGAGGCTCGCTAGCCAGCCGCCCAGGTGCGCAGCGATCTCCGGCCGGGTCGTCAGCGCGAACAGCACCTCCGGCGACAGCGGCGCGCCCTCCTCGATCCAGCCGGCCGCGATCAGCGGCCCGGCCGCCGCCGGCGTATCGCCGATCTCGGCATAGTCGAGGCGGCTGGCGCGAAAATCGACGCCCCGACGCATGATCATCCTGACCAGCAGCGCCTGGGAAGGCTGGGGCAGGCGTTCGAAATCATCGATGAAAGCGGCTTCGTCGACACTCAGCACGTCGGCGTAACGCGACGTCAGCCAGTCGAGCACGCGGCGGAAATTGGCGAGATAGTAGAGCGGGTCTTCGAGCGTCGGCAGCGCCATGGCGTCCCCAGTGTCGGACTCAAAACACTGGCTAAGTATACAGACCTGTCACTGCCGTTCGAAGTCTTGCAGCCTATTACTCTCCCAGCCCCGCCTTGAGCTCCTGCCAGAGACGACGGTAGGCGTGGGTGGCGCGACTGCGTGGCGCCAGGTCGGCCAGCGGACTGCACTCCAGGCTCATGCGTTCGACGTCGCTGGCGTAGGGAATCCAGGTTTGCATCGGCGCCCCGATGGCGGCCGGCGGTGCCTCGAGCCACTCGCGGTGCAGCGTCCGACGTCGGTCGACCAGGTTGAAGAACGGCGTGAGCCGCTGGCGCTGGCGTTTCTTGAGGTCGAGATGATCGACCATGCGCGAGAAGGCCTGGACCGACAGCGGGCTGGGAATGGTCGGCACCAGGATGCGATCGGCGGCACGGATGAGTTGTTCAGCCAGCGTGGAAAGCCCGGGCGGGCAGTCCAGCACCATCAGCGCATACTCCTCGCTGAACGGCGCGATCAGCCGCTTGAGGTGCTTGCCGCCATCGGCGTTGTCATCGAGCAGGCGATCGAGATCACGCAACCGAATATCCGCCGGCAACAGATCGAACCGCTCCCACGGCGTGTGCTGGACCTGCTCGCCCAGCGGGGATTTCCCCGCCAGCAGCTTGCCGACCTTGCGGCTCATGCCGTTTTCCCCGCCGAGTATCCAGGTGGCGGCACCCTGCGCATCGAGGTCCCACAACAGAACCGGCAGACCGTCGCGGTTGGCTTCCCGGGCCAGATTGACGGCGGCCGAGCTCTTGCCGACGCCGCCTTTGAAATTATGCAGGGCCACCACTTTCATGATCGAGACATTTCCCTGAGTCGCCGGATAGTGTCTCGGATTCTACGGGGTGGGCGGATCCACGGAGATGACGTTTCGATGACAAGATGATGACAACGCCTGACGCTCGAGCCAACGCCGTTTGCCGGCGGCGCTGAGTCGCTTGATCGCCGCCTCGAGCCTGAGCGCATCACCGTGACTGCCGACCGCCTGGGCGTGGCGCAGGGTCAGCGGCCCCTTGCCACGCAGCGCACGCGCGCCCTTGCCGTTGACGTGCTGAGCGAAACGCCGCTCGATATCGGTGGTGATGCCGGTATAGAGCGAGCCGTTGGCCATCTCGACGAGATAGAGATACCACTGTCGTGACGGCGCGTCCGTTGCCGGGTCGGCTGACATCGACACTGGTGCTCAGTGCCCGGCCAGCGCCGAGCGCATCCTGCCGATCACGCCGTCGTAGCGATGGGCATCATCGAGGCTGCGGGCCTTGAAGATCGCCGAGCCGGAAACGAAGGTGTCGGCCCCCGCCCCGGCGATCTCGGCAATGTTGTCCGGCCCCACGCCACCATCGACCTCCAGCCGAATCGGCAATCCGCTGGCGTCGATACGCCGGCGCGCCTCCCTGAGCTTGTCCAGCGCGGCGGGGATGAAGGACTGGCCGCCGAAGCCGGGGTTGACGCTCATGATCAGGATCATGTCGACCTTGTCCATCACGTAGTCCAGGTAGGAGAGCGGCGTGGCCGGATTGAACACCAGCCCCGCCTTGCAGCCGTGGCTGCGGATGAGCTGCAGCGAGCGGTCGATGTGCTCGGAAGCCTCGGGGTGGAAGGTCACGTAGCTGGCACCGGCATCGATGAAGTCGCCGATCAGCCGGTCCACCGGCTTGACCATCAGATGGCAGTCGATTGGCGCGGTGATGCCGTGCTTGCGCAACGCCTCGCACACCATCGGCCCCATCGTCAGGTTGGGCACGTAGTGGTTATCCATCACATCGAAATGAATGATGTCGGCCCCCGACGCCAGCACGTCATCGACCTCCTGCCCCAGGCAGGCGAAGTTGGCGGAGAGAATCGAGGGGGCAATCTTGAAATCGCGCATGAGCGGGGAATCCTTGTGCTGGCTGGCTTCTGCCGCCCATTCTAGCGCACGTATCTCGACGTTTGGCGGGCGGGACGCAAAACCGCCTCGCTGGCGACACCAGCGAGGCGGTTCGATCGAGCTGTCGGCGAGGATTCAATCCACGAAGTCGGGCTTGCTGCTCTGGCGATCCTCCGGCAGCGACTTGCGGACCTCCGCGACCTGATCGGCGGTCACCTCACCGCCGTGGTTGCCCCAGGCGCCACGAACGAAGGTCGCCAGCTGCGCGGTCTCCTCGTCGGAGAGCCGCCAGCCGAAGTCCGGCATCGCCAGCGCTTCCGGTTTGTCGGGCGTCGATGGCAGCCGCGCCCCGGCCAGAATGACGTGAACGAGCCCGGTGGGATCGTCGGCGTTGACCAGTTCGTTGTCCACCAGCGAGGGGAAGACCTGTGGCGCGCCCTGACCGTTGGCGAAGTGACAGGCGTTGCAGTTATCCAGATAGAGCCGCGCGCCCGGCTTGCCCTCGACATCGGCGGCGGTGAGCATCTTCTCGGTCTGTTCCGGCGTCGTCTCGCTGCGGGTCGACTTCTCACCGTCGGCGGCACGCGGCAGAGACTTGAGATAGGCCGCCATCGCATGCAGATCCTCGTCGCTCAGATGCGACGTGCTGTTGGCGACGACCGAGGTCATCTCGCCGGTCACCGCGCTGTGATCGTTACGCCCGGTGGCGAGGTAGGCGACGATGTCGTCGGCGCTCCAGTTCTGCAGCCCTCGTCCGCCATCGTCGTCACCGCCACCGCCACGCAGGTTGGGCGCCCACCACCCCTCCAGCGTCTCGCCGGTCAGATAGGCATCGTCGCTGTCATCCAGCGCCTTCTCCTGGAACAGCAGGCCGCGAGGCGTGTGGCAACTGCCGCAGTGACCCAGCCCCTGGACCAGATAGGCGCCGCGCGCGAGCTGCTCACTCTGACCTGATTTGGGCTCGAAGGTGTCGGCGTCGGCGAACATCCAGTTCCACAGACTGATGCCCCAGCGCTGGTTGAACGGGAAGCTGACATCGCTCTCCGGCGCCTTCTCGGCGACAGGTTCGACCCCCTGCATGAAGTAGGCATAGAGGGCGTCGATATCGTCGTCGGTCAACTTGGCGTAGGAGGGATACGGCATCGCCGGATACAGGTTGGCGCCATCGGCGCGCTTGCCCTCGCGCAGCGCGGCGGCAAACTCGTCCCGCGAATAGTTGCCGATGCCCGCTTCCGGGTCGGGGGTGATATTGGTCGAGACGATCGTGCCGAACGGGCTTTCGATCTTCAGCCCGCCGGCGAAGGGCTTGCCTTCCGGCGCCGTGTGGCAGGCCACGCAGTCACCCGCTCGCGCGAGATACGCCCCACGCTCGACCTCGCTCTGCTGCGCCGCCATGGCGATCGTCGCCGTTCCCAGCACACCGCACCCGATGAGTGCGGGCATCCAGTATCGATGAATCATGATCGCACTCCTTAGGCTTGAACCAGTGGTCCGGGATTGGGCAGGTACTGCTCGCGGATCGCCTTGGCCGCCCAGTACGTCAGCCCGCCGACCAGCCCGGTCGGGTTGTACTGGATGTTCTGCGGGAAGGCACTGGCACCCATCACGAAGACGTTGTGAACGTCCCAGGTCTGCAGATAGCGGTTGAGCACGCTGGATGTCGGGTCGGTCCCCATGATCGCGCCGCCCACGTTGTGGGTGGTCTGGTAAGGCCGGACGTCGTACTGGGAGTCGAAATCCTTGAACGACAGCTTGTAGTCGTCCGGCTTCAGGGCCTTGGAGAGGATATCGATCTTCTGCTTCATGAACTGGGTCATGCGCACGTCATTGTCCTTCCAGTTGAAGGTCATGCGCATCAGCGGGCGACCGTGATCGTCGGTGTAGGTCGGATCGAGATCCAGGTAGCAGTCGCGATAGGACATGTTGCTGCCGTGGGAGCCGATGGTCATGGTATGACCGTAGGTCTCCTGGACCGCCTGCTTCCATTGCGCGCCCCAGCTGGGAGCGCCCTTGGGCAACGGCATGTTGCGAATCGGCTGGCCGTTGGTCATGGCCGCGCTGAAGTAGGATCCGCCGATGAACCCCGCCTGGCCGAAATCGATCTGCTCGACGCCGAAGTCGTTGAGCACCTCGGCGTTGGCCCCCGCGCCGATGAACGGGTTGAACTCCTTGTCCTTGAAGTAGAGCGTGGCGCCGCCGTTCATCTGATAGGCGTAGTTCTTGCCGACCACCCCTTCGCCGCTGATGGGGTCGTAGGGCTTGCCGATGCCGGAGAGCAGCAGCAGATGCACGTTGTGCAGCGAATAGGCGCCCATGATCACCAGATCGGCCGGCTGGATCACCTCGTCGCCGTTCTCGTCGATGTAGGTGACACCGGTGGCGGTCTTGCCGTCACTGGCGAGATTGACCTTCATCACCTCGCAGTTGGCGCGATAGGCGAAGTTCTTGCGCTGCTTGAGCGCACCCAGCACGCAGGTCTGCGGCGACGACTTGGAGTAGTTGAGGCAGCCGTAGCGCTCGCAGAACCCGCAGTAGTTGCACGGTGCCAGCTGCATGCCGTAGGGGTTGGTGTACGCCTCGGAGGCGTTGGCCGCGGGCATCGGGAACGGGTGCAGCCCCTGCTCGGCAGCCATGTCGCGGAACAGGGTGTCGTTGAGGGTCCGCTTCATCGGCGGCATGGGATACTCGTCGGAGCGCCAGCCTTCGAAGGGGTTGCCACCCTCCTGGATCTCGCCGTTGAGGTTGCCGGCCTTGCCGGCGATGCCGGCGACTTTCTCGAAGAAGTCGAAATGCGGCTCGAGCTCGTCGTAACTGACCCCGAAGTCCTGGATGGCCATCTCTTCGGGAATGGTATCCGCGCCGAACGTCTCCTCGACGTAGCTCTTCAACCGCAGCTCCTGCGGCTGCGGACGCCAGGTATGCCCGTTCCAGTGCGTCCCGGCACCGCCGACGCCGTTGCCCGGCAGAAACGATCCCAGGCTACGATACGGCACCGCCAGATCCCGGACCCCATGGCGGACGGTGAGCGTGCTCTTGGCCGGGCGCTGCATCAGTTGATAGCGAACGCCGTAGGTCAGCTCATCGGCCATCTTGGGATAGGCGAAATCGGGCACGGTATCCTGATCCGGGCCGCGCTCCAGCGCGAGAACGCTGAGACCTTCATCGGTCATCTCCATGCCCATGATCGAATTGGTCCAGCCGAGGCCGATCAGTACGACATCCACATGCGGGTTGGTCTTGGCCACGATCTATCCCCTCTCTCCGGTAAGGCTGACCGGACCGAGCGGATAAGCCTTGTTGTGTTGTTCGACCCACTCCAGGTATGAGGCACGCGCGCCAGGGAAGCCGATGAACTTCCACGACGCCATGTGCTTGTTGCCCCCATGGATCGGGTCGGCGAAATAGCCTTCCTTGGTGTTCTGCAGCAGAAACGCGAAGAACTGCCCGGAAGAGACATCGTCGAACTCGATCTCCCCTTTCTCCAACTGCGTCAGTATCTGGGTCTGGGTGTCGGCGTCGAGCGCTGCGAACCCCTTGCCGTGATTGTCCTGGCAATGGCGCCCCGTTGCCGCGATCCCCTTGCGATAGACCTCCCGCGGCGCCAGTGGCGACTGATAGCCGAACAGCGGCGAAACGTCCGGGTGAAACGGCCCTTTCATGTACCAGTCCGTCGCATGGCCGAATTTGCCCTCCATCTGCTGGTCGATGAAGATCGGCACATTGGTCTCGAGCGCCCCCGGACCTTCGCCATCGCTGGGGATCAGGCGATCGCAGGCGGCCAGAATGAATCGCCACTCGTCGGCATCGAAAAACGTCGGCTGATAGGCGTCGAGATTGGCGGGGGGCTCCGCGGCCGCGGCGGTCAGCGATACGCCACTGCCGACGGTCACCGCTGGAATCATCATCAGCGATCCCTTGATGAATCCCCGACGCGACGCGTTCTTGAGCTCTGAGCTCATGGTTATCTCCTTCACAGTCCGGGTGAAGCACAGCGTTCGGCTCGTTGGCTCCGAGCCTTGTTATCGACCAACGGCGGTCAGGCGCCGCTGTTCGGGCAGTTCATAACTGCCAGTTATTTGTTAATTCCTCTGAATGACATGCGACAAATTATCACACCTAAAACTGCTTAGCACGGGAATCAAATACCCGAAAACGACATTCATGACGAAAAATTTCTATACTGCCCAAGGCGTTAATCGAGCGCTCAACAGGTTTCACGATTCAGCTCAGCCATGACAACAATCGCATTTCGAGGGTAACCGCATGCCGAGACTCACCCCCGCCAAGAACTATCCTCGCCGGGTCGCCGGACTCTGCGTCTTCTGCCTGACCTTCGCCTATTCGGTGGCCTCGCTGGGTCAGGCCGCCATTCTCGAGGGCGAGCGTTTCCATCCCCAGGTCGGCGAGCACGGGATGGTCGCCACCAGTCACTACCTCGCCTCACAGATCGCTCACGAGGTTCTCGAGGATGGCGGCAACGCGGTCGATGCGGCCGTCACCGCCGGTTTCGCGCTGGCAGTGACCCAGCCCCGATCGGGCAATATCGGCGGCGGCGGATTCATGCTGATCTCCGACGAAAAGAGCGACAAGGTCATCGCCATCGACTACCGCGAGAAGGCGCCCGCCGCGGCCTACGAGACCATGTTCCAGAACGAACAGGGCGAGGCCGTCTCCGAACTCTCGCGCTATACCCACAACGCCTCCGGCGTGCCCGGCACCGTGGCCGGCCTGGCGATGGCGCTGGACCAGTACGGTACGATGACGCTTGCCGAGGCGCTGGCGCCCGCGATCCAGCTGGCGGAGGAAGGGTTCATCATCCCGCCACGTTTCGCCGAGGGGCTCGAGCAGTCCCAGGATCGGCTAAAACAGTGGGAGTCGACGCGCAAGGTGTTCTACAAGCCGGACGGCTCGCTCTATCGTCCCGGTGAGCGGTTTCGCCAGCCCGATCTTGCCGCGACGCTCAAGCGTATCGCCGAGAACGGTCCGCGGGAGTTCTACGAGGGCGAGACGGCACGCCTGATCACCGCCGAGATGCAGAATCACGGCGGCCTGATGACGGCACAGGATCTCGCCGACTACCAGCCGACGATTCGCGAACCCGTCCACGGCAACTACCGCGGCTACGACGTCTATGCGATGAGCCCTCCCTCCTCCGGCGGCGCGCATATCGTGCAGATGCTCAATATCCTCGAGGGCTACGACATTCACGCCATGGGCTTCAACTCGGCGCGCACGATCCACGTCATGAGCGAGGCGATGAAGCGCGCCTACGCCGACCGCGCCGAATACCTGGGCGACACCGATTTCGTCGATGTCCCGCTCGAAGGCATCACGTCCAAGTCCTACGCCGAGGAACTGCACAACCAGATCGACCTCGACCGGGCCACGCCCAGCAGCGAGATCGCCGCGGGAGATCCGCTGCCGTACGAGTCCAACGAGACCACCCACTTCTCGATCGCCGACGACAGCGGCCTCGCCGTCTCCAACACCTATACCATCAACTTCAGCTACGGCGCGGGCATCGTCGTCGACGGCGCCGGCTTCCTGCTCAACAACGAGATGGACGACTTCTCCGCCAAGCCCGGCACCCCCAATGCCTACGGCCTGATCGGCGGGGAAGCCAACAAGATCGAACCGGAAAAGCGAATGCTCTCCTCGATGACGCCGACCATCGTCAAGAAGGACGGCAAGAACTTCCTGGTGACCGGCAGCCCGGGGGGCTCGCGCATCATCACCACCACGCTGCAGGTGGTGATGAACGTGATCGACCATGGCATGAACATTCAGAGCGCAGTCAGTGCGCCTCGGATCCACGACCAGTGGTTGCCGGACGAGATCCGCATCGAGGACGGCATCAGCCCGGATACCATCGCCCTGCTCGAGGCCATGGGCCACAAGGTCAGCCAGCAGGAGGCGATGGGCGCGGCACAGTCGATCCTGATCGAGGACGACGGCACCTTCACCGGCGGAGCCGACCCGCGACGCTCGACCTCGTCGGCGATGGGCATTTGAGTCATGAGAGATACCAAGTCCCGGATCGGCTCCGTACAGCACCGAGCGGATGATGCCGGGCGGTGGTCATGCTGACCGCGCCCGCTCGGCACATCCTCGGTCTGTTGGCGCTCGTCGTCATGCCACTCGGCGCCGCCGCCCAATCGACGAGCGGCGAACGCATCACGCTCGCCGCCAGCGAACCCGAACGCGTGATCGAGGCTCGGCTAAGCGGCGACCAGACCGCCGAGTATCGCGTCGCCGCAAAGCAAGGCCAGATCCTGTCCGTGGACCTGGATGCCTCCCGCGACAGCGTCTACTTCAATATCAAGTCGAACGACGGCGGCGAGTTCCTGTTCGCGGGGATGATGGCGGGCAACGTCGCGGATGTCGCCCTGCCGGAAACCGGCGACTATCTCGTTCAGGTGTTCCTGGTCCGCGCGGCCGCACGGCGTGACGAACAGGCGAGCTACACGCTGACCATCGGTGTCGGCGAACCGGGCGAGGCCCCGACGGCCGAGGCGAACAGGGACAGCGCCGAGCCCGCAGGAACCCACCGACCCGAGGCAATGGACGGGCCGAAATACTGGCAGGTGGAGCTGGAAGACGCGACGACCCGGCTCAACGTCCGGTCGGGTCCTGGCCGGCAGTACGCCATTGCCGGCCAGTTGGCCAATGGCGAAACCCTAGAGAATCTTGGCTGCCGTCTGAGCGGCGCCGATCGCTGGTGCCACGTTCGCGCCGCGGGTTCGGGGCTCCGCGGCTGGGCCGCCGGGCGATTTCTGGTCGAAGGAAGCCAGCCATCGGCGTCGAGCTCCTCGAGAGGCGACACCGAACTTGAAGGTCTGAACAGCAGCGACCACGACTTCGACGCCACGGGTACGGTCGACTGCGTGCTGGAACCGGGCCAACCCGCCCAGCGCTGCCCTTTCGGCGTGATTCGCGACGGGCCCGGCAATGCGGGCATCTGGATCGCCATGCCTCCAGGCCAGGACTCGAAAGGCTCGCTGCATATCCTGTTCGAGACCGGCATGGTGACTGCAATCAATCATGGCGGTGACAGCGGTAATGGCAGTAATGCCGGCGCGGATTACATCGCCAGAAAGATCGGCGATCACTACCAGATCGATACCGGCATGCGCCAATTCGTGATTCCCGGGGCCGTCGTCTACGGCCAGAAGGCCAAAGCCGATGACGACGGGGTTGACGGGGAGACGGCTGATGACGGTGACGATGCGGTTGATGACAGTGCCGGAGATGACCGTGCCGCCAATGACCCTCAAGGCAGCGACTAGCCGCTACGACAGGCGTTCCCGATGCCCATCGTCCTGATTGCCATTGCCGAGTGGTTCGGTACCGCCCTGTGGTTCACGCCCAACGCCGTGATCGGCGACCTTCAGACCGCCTGGAATCTCGCGCCGGCCGACCTGGGCTGGCTGACCGGCGCCGTCCAGATCGGTTTCCTGGCCGGTACGCTCGGGATCGGCCTGAGCGGACTTGCCGACCGCGCCCCCGCCAGCCGTCTGTTCGCGCTGTCGTGCCTGATCGGCGCGCTCTCCAATGCGCTGCTGCCTTACGCGGGCGGGCTCTGGCCAGCCGTGGGGTTGCGCGTGGTGACCGGGCTGGCGTTGGCCGGCATCTACCCCATCGGGATGAAACTGATGGTGGGCTGGGCGCCAGGACGAACCGGGCTCGGGCTGGCGTGGCTGGTCGGCATGCTGGTCCTGGGCACCGCGATGCCCCATCTGCTGGCCGGGATCGAGTGGGGAGGCAGCTGGCGGGCGACGCTGTGGCTCGCTTCCCTGCTCGCGCTGCTGGCGGCGGCCATCGTCTGGCAGTTGGGCGATGCCGCTCCCCACGGACGGAGTGCCCCACCGCCGAGATCGCGCCTGGCCGGACTGGCCGCCTTCGGCATCGCCGATTTCCGCCGCGCCGCCAGCGCCTACTTCGGGCATATGTGGGAGCTCTACACGCTCTGGACGCTGATTCCACTACTACTGGTGGCGGCGAACCCCGAGCTCTCCCCGCGGGCGCTGTCGCTGTTGGCGTTCGCCCTGATCGCCGTCGGCGCTCCCGGCTGCTGGCTGGGCGGCTGGTTGAGCCAGCGCCTCGGCAGCCGCCGGGTCGCGACCCTGGGACTGGCCGGCTCGGCGATGGGCTGCGCGCTATACCCGTGGCTGGCGTCCCATCTCGGCTTCGTCGCCCTGAGCGCGTACCTGGCGGCGTGGAGCCTGCTCGCGGTGATCGACTCCCCGCAGTTTTCCGCCCTCTCCGCCAACGCCTGCCCGCCCGGGCTGGTCGGTAGCGCATTGACGCTCCAGAACGCCATCGGCTTCGCCATCTCCGCCCTCTCGATCGGCCTGCTGGTACCTTGGCTCCCTGCGCTGGATGCGACGATCGCGTGGTGGCTGCTGCCCGGTCCGCTGCTGGGGCTGATCGGTTTGCGACGCTTGGGTCAGCCATCCGGCCGGGGATGAGTGTGGTGCCACCACCCGTGGTAAGCGACGGGTCGTCGATTCGCCCCCGCGGGAGCTTATAGAGTTACCGCGCAAAGTTATAAAAAATTGATCTAAGTAAACGAATTGTCATTCCATTAGGATTTATCTAGCCTTGCCGGCATCGCTAATAATCCGTAGGGAACAGATTATGCTCGGGCTCTCCAGACCTCGCTCACTCTTCGCGGCATCCACCCTCGGCCTGGCCTTGACGCTGGGTGCCCTGTCGCCGGCCCAGGCCCAGGATCAGCCGCGCGAACTGCTCAACTCCTCCTATGACATCGCCCGCGAGCTGTTCGCCGCGATCAATCCGAAGTTCATCGACTGGTGGCAGGAGCAGCACGACGAAACCGTCGGCGTCAAGCAGTCCCATGGCGGCTCCTCGACCCAGGCCCGTTCGATCATGCAGGGGCTGCGCGCCGATGTGGTGACGTTCAACCAGGTCACCGATGTCAACGTGCTCGCCGACGCAGGCCTGGTCGCCAAGGATTGGCAGGAGCGCTATCCGAACAACGCCTCGCCCTACTACTCCACCACCGCGTTCCTGGTGCGCAAGGGCAACCCCAAGCAGATCGAGAACTGGGACGATCTCGCCCGTGATGACGTCTCGCTGGTGTTCCCCAACCCCAAGACCTCGGGCAACGGTCGCTATACCTACCTGGCGGCCTGGGGCTATGCCGACCAGGCCTTCGATGGCGACGAGGCCAAGATCGAGGATTACATGAAGACGTTCCTCGGCAACGTCGAGGTGTTCGACACCGGCGGTCGCGGCGCCACGACGACCTTCGTCGAGCGCGGAATCGGCGACGTCCTGATCACCTTCGAGTCCGAGGTCAACAACATCCGCAACGAGTACGGCAAGGACGACTACGAGGTGGTGGTACCCCCCGTCAGCATCCTGGCCGAATTCCCGGTGGCGGTGGTCGACGAGTACGCCCAGCGCAACGGCAATGAAGATCTGGCCAAGGGCTATCTCGATTACCTCTACACCGAGGAGGCGCAGCGCCTGCTGGCCGGATTCAACTACCGCGTCAACGACGAGAAGGTCGCCGCCGAGTTCAGCGACCAGTTCCCGGAAACCGAACTGCTGCGCGTCGAAGACGTCTTCGGCAGCTGGCCCGAGGCGATGCAGACGCACTTCTCGAGCGGCGGTGAACTGGATCAGCTCCAACGCCGATGATCGCCCAGGCCCTCATGCGGCGCCGCGAACGCCGGGTGCTCCCCGGCTTCGGGCTCTCCCTCGGCGTCTCGCTGACCTTCGTTTCGCTGGTCCTGCTGCTGCCCCTGACCAGTCTGGTGGGGCAGCTTTCGCAGCTGAGCTGGTCGCAGTACTGGTTCCTGATCACCGACCCGAGGCTGCTGGCGAGCTACGCCGTCACGCTGTTCGGCGCCGGGGTCGCGGCGCTGTTCAACGCGGCGTTCGGCTTGCTGATGGCGTGGGTGCTGGTGCGCTACGAATTTCCCGGCAAACGCCTGGTCGACGCGCTGATGGACCTGCCGTTCGCGCTGCCCACGGCGGTGGCCGGCATCACCCTGGCAACGCTCTACTCCAGTAACGGCTGGATCGGGCGGCTGCTGGAACCGTGGGGGATCTCGGTCTCCTACACCTGGATCGGCATCGCCCTGGCGATGGCGTTCACCAGCATTCCCTTCGTGGTACGCACCGTGCAGCCGGTACTGGAGGATCTTCCCGCCGAGGTGGACGAGGCCGCGATGACGCTCGGCGCCAGCGATGGGCACGCCTTTCGGCGCGTCATCCTGCCCTACCTGTGGCCGGCGCTGGTCACCGGCACCGGGCTCGCCTTCGTGCGCTCGTTGGGGGAATTCGGCGCGGTGATCTTCATCGCCGGCGGCAAGCCCTACGAAACCGAGATCACCTCGCTGATGGTCTTCGTCAAGCTGCAGGAGTACGACTACGCCGGTGCCTCGGCGGTGGCGTCGATCGTGCTGGCCACTTCGCTGGCGCTGCTGCTGGCGATCAACCTGTGGCAGGGCCGCTTCATCAAGCGACTGCATGGAGGGCGCGGCTGATGATTCGTATCGGTGATGCACCGCGTGTCCGCCGCCTGCTGATCGGCACGGCGCTGACGTTGACCGCGCTGTTCCTGCTGCTGCCGCTGGTGGCGATCTTCGCCCAGGCGCTGATGAGCGGCATCGACGTCTACTGGCAGAATCTGAGCAGTGTCTACACCCTCTCCGCCATCGGCCTCACGCTGCTGGTCGCGGCGATCACGGTACCGGTCAACCTGGTCTTCGGGGTGTTTCTGGCCTGGCTGGTGACGCGCTTCGACTTTCCCGGCCGGCGCCTGCTGCAGACGCTGATCGACATCCCGTTCGCGGTCTCGCCGGTGGTCGCGGGTCTCGTCTACCTGCTGCTCTATGGCCGCAACGGCTGGCTTGGCGGCTGGCTCGACGCCCACGACATCCAGATCATGTTCGCCTGGCCGGGCATCGTGCTGGTGACGCTGTTCGTCACCTGCCCGTTCGTCGCTCGCGAACTGATCCCGCTGATGCAGACGCAGGGGTCGCGCGAGGAAGAAGCCGCCGTCACACTCGGCGCTTCCGGCTGGACGATCTTCCGTCGCGTCACGCTACCGAACATCCGCCACGCCCTGCTCTATGGCGTGATCCTGACCAACGCCCGCGCCGTCGGCGAGTTCGGCGCGGTGTCGGTGGTCGCCGGGGCGATCCGTGGCCAGACCAACACCCTGCCGCTACAGGTCGAACAGCTCTACCAGGACTACAACACCGTCGGTGCCTTCACCAGCGCATCGCTGCTGGCATTGCTGGCACTACTGACGCTGGCCGCTAAGGCCGCACTCGAATGGCGCGCCGCGCGCCGGGAGACCGCGACATGAGTATTCGCATCTCACAGATCGACAAGCGCTACGGGCGCACCCGCGCCCTGGAACCCATCGACCTCGACATCCACGATGGCGAGCTGATCGGGCTACTCGGCCCCTCCGGTTCCGGCAAGACCACGCTGCTGCGCATCGTCGCTGGCCTGGAACAGGCCGACGGCGGCTCGATCCACTTCGGCGACCGTGACGTGACCCAGGTCCACGTGCGCGACCGGCGCATCGGCTTCGTGTTCCAGCACTATGCGCTGTTTCGCCACATGACCGTATTCGACAACGTCGCCTTCGGTCTCACCGCCATGCCGCGATCCCGGCGCCCCTCCAGCGGCGAGATCCGTAGCCGGGTCATGCAGCTGCTGGAAATGGTCCGGCTGCAGGACTTCGCCCGGCGCTTCCCGGCGCAGCTTTCCGGCGGCCAGCAACAGCGCGTCTCGCTGGCCCGCGCCCTGGCGCTGAAACCCGACGTGCTGCTGCTCGACGAACCCTTTGGCGCGCTGGACGCCAAGGTCCGCCAGGAGCTACGCCGTTGGCTGCGTCATCTCCATGAAGAACTCCACTTCACCAGCCTGTTCGTGACCCACGATCAGGAAGAGGCGCTGGAGCTGTCGGATCGGGTGGTGGTGATGAGCAATGGTCGGGTCGAGCAGATCGCCACGCCGGATACCCTCTATCGCCAGCCCGCCAACCAGTTCGTGTTCGAGTTCCTGGGCGACGTCAACCGGCTCGAAGGCGATGTCGAAGCCGAAGTCCTGACCTGCGGCGACGCTCGCGTTGCGGTACCCGGCGTCGAGAATGGCCGCCAGGAACTGCTGCTCCGGCCTCACGAGATCCGGCTGGGAGAGCAGCCCGATGCCCGCGCGCACCTTCCGGTCAGCGTCACGGCTGTCGTTCCGGTCGGCGCGGAAGTCCGTCTCGAGCTGGAGGCCGACTGGCTCGGCGAACCCTGGCTGGCCACCATTAGTCACGCCGAGTTCGAGCGCCTGGACGTGAAACGAGGCAAACGCCTTTTCGCCCAGCCCAGCCGCCTGCATCGCTTCGATACGCCACGACCGCAGACCCTGGCACCGCTGGCGACTTCCTGAATCGAGCCGGCGAGCCGAGATGCGTCCACTGGCGTTCCGGAAACGGACGAGCGGTGTCTATAATGGGCCTGTCCGTTCCCATGATTCGAGAGGTTCACCGTTATGCGTCAATGGTTTGCACTCAAGTGCACGGCCACCATGCTGCTGCTCGGCCTGCTGACGGCGTGCGCGCAGAGTCCCCAGATCCTGTCCGTGAATCCCAAGGTGAGCGGCGACTTCCCGCACACCGGCAACGGGCAGTCGGTCGCCCTGGAAGTGGTCGACGGACGAGACAGCAGCGTCATCGGCACCCGTTCGGGAACGGCCTCGGCGACCTCGACGATCACCGTCGAAGCCCACGACGTGATTCCCAAGATTCGAGCTCAGGCCGAGAACGCCCTGCGCAGCATGGGATTCAACCCGACCAGCCAGAACAGCGGCGGCCCCGCCCTGACGCTGACCCTGTCGGAGCTGAACTACGCTCGCGGTACCGCCGAGCAGCCGCTGCTGGGCGCCTCCCAGTTGCAGGCGATCATCCAGGCAGAAGTCGATAACGGTGGCAACACCTACACCGGTCGCTACACCGCCAAGCGCTCACAGAGCTACGCGCTCAAGCCGGACTGGGATACCAACAATCGCATGGTCAGCGAGCTGTTGAGCAATGCCCTGGACCGGACGTTCCGCGATCAGCAGCTGGCCAACCTGCTGGCCCGCTGACCCTCCCCGGGAGAGCGCCTCAGCGGCGCGGCGGCCGGAACGACGAACCGCCTGTCACGGTAACGTGGCAGGCGGTTCGTCGTTTACGGGTGTTCGTCGCGGGAGCGGTTGGAATGCGCCTGACGGACAGGGCCGCGTCGGGTCAGTTGCCAGACGCTCTCGACCAGACCATCGGCGGCGGTGGCGACATCGCAGAGCACCAACTCGAAGTTCGGCGCCATCAACGCCTCGACCTCGGCATGAGTCACGCTGAATGGCGGGCCGCGGCAGGGGTCGTCATGGGTCAGGGTGATCAGCAGCCCGCGCGTGCCGGGCAGCAACAGCTGCGCCAGATGGTGGGCGTAGCGTTGACGCGTGGCGGGTGGCAGCGCGATCAGCGCGGCCCGGTCGTAGAAACCGGCGAGCTCGGCGGCCTGCTCCACCTGGAAATGGAAGAAATCGCCACACCACAGCTCGATACGCCCCAGGCGGGTACACTCGAAGCCGGATTGGCGATAGCGTAGCGCCGTCCGCCTCTTCCCCGCGCTGCACGGCTCTTCCGCCACGAACTGTTCGATGGCCAGCGGCGACAGCTCGATTCCCAGCACCGGATTGCCGCGCTCGACCAGCCAGCGCATGTCCTGACTCTTGCCGCACAGCGGCACCAGCACCTTGGCGCCGGCACGCAACTCGAGCCGACCCCAGAACCCCTCCAGTGCCGGGTGCGGCGCCTGGAGATGGAATCCGATGCGTCCCTGGCGCCAGCGCTCCAGCCAGTCCGCCCCACTCATGCCGTTCCCCTTCGGAAACTCAGAACCAGCGGTCGCGCTTGCGACGGCGGCGCGGCAGATGCGGGACGATCAACCCCAGAATCAGGCCCGCCCCGGCGACACCGCCACCGTACATGAAGTAGCGCATCAGCAGATCCTCCTCCTGGGTATCCAGACGCGCCTGCATCTCGCGCATCTTGCTTTCCGCCTGGGAGTAGGCCTGGTTGAGCTGGTTGTTGGTAGCCTGAAGCTCATCGACCTGCGCCTGGCGGTCCTTCAGGTCGTTGCGCATATCGGCGACCCGCTGGTTCCACTCGTCGTCGATGCCGTCGAGACGCGTGGTCAACTGATCGACCTTCTTCTGCAGCGCCGGCAGTTGCTGCTGGGCGCTGGGCTGATCCTGGATGAACTGGGACTGTACCCACACCTCGTCGCCATCCGGCCCGCGGACCTGGGTGTAGTCCCCCTGGGTCTGCAGCACCGTCACGGGATCGCCACTGGTGAGCGTCCCGACGATACGATAGCCGTCGGTCGGGCCGCTGCGCACGAAAGTGGTCAGGGAATCGCTGACCCAATGGCCATCCTGCGCCATGGCGGAAGCGGAGAACAGGGCGGCGCTCAAGGCACAGCCCATGACTAGATTTCGGATTTTCAACATATCGTCGTGATCTTAAGTGGCTAATCGATAACGGTTGGGCATCTCTTCACGCAACGATGAATCGGGCGACGATGAGACCACACCTCGCGTCCTGCGAGGGCGGTGATTCAGTCATCCACACTTTCTGTGGATAACCATTTGGACAACTTGCGTAACAGTGGCGCCATTCGCCGGCTACCCCGGCATTCGCGACAAACTGATGAAAAACTAACCAATTCATGAGGTTTCGAGTTGCCGTCTCAACCATCGTCCCTGGGGGGCCAGGCCATGGGCCGGGGAAACTCGGTCACGTTGCCTTCGGCCTTGACCGCCTTGGCCACGCCTCCTCGCTCCACCTCGTCGATACGCACGATCGCACTGTAGGGTATGTAGCTGCGATTGACGCCATCGAAGGTTCGGCGCAGTTTTTCCGCGCCGGGATCGACCACCACCTTGGACTGATCCTCGAACACGAAAGACTCGACCTCGATGAATCCCCACAGATCGCTTTGGAAGATCTCCCTGGCGTAGAGTTCCCACACCTCACCCTGATTGTGAAACACTACCCGATAGATCGGCTTGCTGGGCATAGACGAACGGCTCTCTCGATAACATCGGCCACGCTCACGAGCATTCGTTCCCGGACCATGGCGTCGCAAATAGGCGCAAGGGTACCACAGCCGCCACACCATGCGAGCGACACGGGTTGGCTGTATCGCTCCATCGCCCGTATAATGCCGCGTTCTCGAGGAAGCACGGCCCGGCAGCGACTCCACGCCGGCAGCCGGTTCCGGCGACTTATTTTTCTCATCCTCCACGGGGCATCGGTGACGCGCGCATGGCCGCAGCAACGCAACCTATGACGAAGAAGCTGTTCATCAAGACCCACGGCTGTCAGATGAACGAGTACGACTCCGCCCGTATCGCGGACCTGCTCGGCGAATCTCATCGTCTGGAACTCACCGACAAGGAGGGTGAGGCCGACGTCATCCTGCTCAACACCTGTTCGATTCGCGAAAAGGCCCAGGAGAAGGTGTTTCACCAGCTCGGGCGCTGGAAAAAGCTGAAGGCCGCGAATCCGGACCTGGTCATCGGCGTGGGCGGCTGCGTGGCCAGCCAGGAAGGCGAGAACATCCGCAAGCGCGCACCGCATGTCGACATGGTGTTCGGCCCCCAGACCCTGCACCGGCTGCCGACCATGCTCGACGCGCGCAGCAAGAGCGCGACGCCGATCCAGACGGTGGACGTCACCTTCCCCGAGATCGAGAAGTTCGACCACCTGCCCAAGCCGAAATCCGACGGTGCCACCGCCTTCGTCTCGATCATGGAAGGCTGCTCCAAGTACTGCACCTTCTGCGTCGTCCCCTACACCCGGGGCGAAGAGGTCTCGCGCCCCTTCGAGTCGGTGATGGAAGAGGTCGTGCATCTAGCCGACCAGGGCGTTCGCGAAATCAACCTGCTGGGCCAGAACGTCAATGCCTACCGCGGACTCGACGCGAGTGGCGACGAGATCGATCTGGCGGAACTGATCGCCTGCGTGGCGGCGGTGGACGGCATCGACCGTATCCGCTTCACCACCTCGCACCCGGTCGAATTCTCCGACAGCCTGATCGAGGCCTACGGCGAGATCCCGGAGCTGGTCAGCCACCTCCATCTGCCGGTGCAGTCGGGCTCGGATCGTATCCTGGCCGCGATGAAGCGCGGGCACGGCCGTGACATGTACATCGACAAGCTCGAGCGCATTCGCGCCCTGCGCCCGGACATCAGCTTCTCCTCGGACTTCATCATCGGCTTCCCCGGCGAGACCGACGCCGACTTCGAGGACACCATGGACCTGATCCATCGGATCGGCTTCGATGCGTCGTTCAGCTTCATCTACTCGAAACGTCCCGGTACGCCCGCCTCCAGCCTGCCGGACGAGACGACGCAGGAGACCAAGAAGCAGCGCCTGGCGATCCTGCAGGACCGACTCAACCAGCAGACCCAGCAGATCAGCCGGCGCATGGTCGGCAACCGCGAGCGGATTCTGGTGACCGGCTTCTCGCCCAAGGACCCCGGGCAACTGTCGGGACGGACCGAGAACAACCGCGTCGTCAATTTCCGGGCCGAGGATCCGACCTCGCTGATCGGCTACTTCGTCGATGTCACCATTACCGAAGCACTGCCCAACTCGCTGCGCGGCGAGCTGGCTTCCCCTCAGCGACATTGACCCGACGGGAGGGAAGGCGCGGCCGTCCCGCCTTTCCTCGACCCGGCCGCCGTTCTCGCATCGCCCGTCGCTCCGGATCATCCCGGCCGAGCGATATCGAACCGACTTGATCACGATCATTGCCCCGACCGGAAGCGGCGCAGTAAGCTGACGACACTTTCCCACTCCAACGGATCTCTTTGCGTTGACCCAAGACCAGCAGTCCGACAACCGCATCGTGTCCCTGACACTCGAACCCAACGACCCCATGCGTCTGGCCAATCTCTGTGGCCAGCGCGATGAGCACCTGAAGCTCGTCGAAGCGCGCATGGGCGTGACCCTGCGCAATCGCGGCAACGTCTTTCAGCTCGCAGGCCCGGATGCCGGCGTCAAGGCGGCGGCGAACGTGCTCGAGCATCTCTATCGCGAGACCGAAGCCGACGAGCTGACGCCGGACACGGTCCACCTCTACCTGCAGGAATCGGGCATCGAGGCGATGGAGGAGGAGACCGGCGATATCGAAGCCGGCGGCCTGCTGATTCGCACGCCGCGGACGCTGATCAAGCCGCGCGGCTTCAACCAGCAGGGTTATGTCGCCAGCATTCGCCGCCACGACATCAATTTCGGCATCGGCCCGGCAGGCACCGGCAAGACCTATCTCGCGGTGGCAGCGGCGGTCGAAGCGCTGAACCGCCAGGAAGTGAGGCGCATCCTGCTGGTACGCCCGGCCGTCGAGGCCGGCGAGAAGCTCGGCTTCCTGCCCGGCGACCTGGCCCAGAAGATCGATCCCTATCTGCGCCCGCTCTACGACGCCCTCTACGAGATGCTGGGCTTCGAGCACGTCAACAAGCTGATCGAGCGCCAGATCATCGAAATCGCGCCGCTGGCCTACATGCGCGGACGCACGCTCAACAACGCCTTCATCATCCTCGACGAGAGCCAGAACACCACGCGCGAGCAGATGAAGATGTTCCTGACGCGCATCGGCTTCGGCTCGACCGCCGTCATCACCGGCGACGCGACGCAGGTCGATCTGCCGCGTGGTTCGAGCTCGGGGCTGATCCACGTCCTCGAGGTGCTGCGCGATACCGCCGGTATCGGCATCACCCAGTTCGCGCCCAAGGACGTCGTCCGCCATCCGCTGGTGCAGCGGATCATCGAGGCCTACGACATCCACGAGGCGACGGAGGAAGCGGCCCAGCGACAGCGTCGCGAGGATCGCCGCCAGGCGCGTCTCGATGCCGAGACCCAGCGGGATCACGACGACTCATGACCCTCGAGATCGACCGCCAGGTCGCCGTCGGCGACGAGGCCGAAACCGAATTGCCCGAGGCGGCCGACCTCGAGCTCTGGATGACGGCAGTGCTCGAGCACGAGGCGGATTCGCGCAGCGAATTGACCGTCCGCTTCGTCGAATGCGACGAGAGCCGGCAGCTCAATCACGCCTACCGAGGGAAGGATAGCCCGACCAACGTGCTCTCCTTCCCGTTCGAAGCCCCTCCCGGGATCGAGCTCCCGCTGCTCGGCGATCTGGTCATCTGCCACGAGATCGTGGTGCGTGAAGCGCGGGAACAGGGCAAGTCAACCCATGACCACTACGCCCATCTGGTAATACATGGCGGCTTGCATTTGCTCGGCTATGACCATATAGATGACGAGGAAGCCGAGCGAATGGAGGCGCTGGAGCGTGCGCTACTCGCCCGGTTCGGCATTGCGGACCCCTATCGCGACACCGATCCGATACCCGATGCCTAGATTTCGACACCCAACTCCGACACTCAGTGCCATGCCGACACCGACGAGATCTTCCTGCCCTCACTGGGAACGATCAAGCGAGACCCCGGCCCCGACGGCCGAACAGCCTGACGAGCCTCCGCCTGGCCGCCTCCGGATTGCGGACGGCCCCCTCTGGATATCGATCATCGATTCGACGCCTCCCGTCATCGGGTGCGCGCGTGCCGTGGCGTCGTCATCACCCAGCCGGACACCCCGGAGCGATATCACTTCCCCCTTCCGTGCGTCATCCGAGGACAAGAGACCACAGTCATGAGCGAAGACCGATCGAGTAGCCAGGGCAGTCGATCCTGGCTTGAAAAACTCATCAGTACCTTCTCCAGCGATTTCGATGAACCCAGCTCCCGCGAGGAGCTACTCACCTTCCTGCGCGAGGCCGGCCCCCGGCTCAACCTGGATCAGGATGCACTGACCATCATCGAGGGCGCCTTTCAGATCAGCGACCAGCAGGTGCGGGAGGTGATGATTCCTCGCTCCCAGGTGACCGCCATCAGCGTGGCGCAGCGACCGGAAGACTGCCTGCCGGTCATCCTGGAAACCGCGCACTCTCGCTATCCGGTGACCGATGACAATCTCGACGACGTGCTCGGGATCCTGCTGGTCAAGGACCTGCTGCCGTTGCTCAAGGGCAACAGCCAGGAACGCGAAGCCTTCGAGCTGCGCGACGTGCTGCGCCCGGCGATGTTCGTACCGGAGTCCAAGCGGCTCAACAGCCTGCTCAAGGAGTTCCGCGATACCCACAACCACATGGCGATCGTGGTCGACGAGTACGGCGGGACCGCCGGCATCGTCACCATCGAGGACATCCTCGAGCAGATCGTCGGCGATATCGAGGACGAGCACGATACCGATGAAGAGGAAGACATCCGCGACATGGGCGACGGTACCTTCGCCGTGCGCGCGTTGACGCCGATCGAGGACTTCAACGACCACTTCGATACCGAGTTCTCCGATGATGAGTTCGATACCGTCGGCGGGCTGATCATGCAGCGTTTCGGCCATCTCCCCGGCCGCAACGAGCACACCGACCTCGGCGCGTGGCGGTTTACCGTTCTCAATGCCGACAACCGTCGCATCCGGCTGCTGCAAGCCAAGCCGGTGCCGGCCGAGGTCGAGAGTGAGCCCTCGCGCCAGATCGAGAGCTGATCGATCCCGCCTTCGCGGGTCGCAACCAGCTGGCGCATTTGAGCGGCAACTTTGATATAAGGGGCACTTTTCACAAGGAGTGCCCCTGACATGCTGCAAGCCAAGCCGTTGATTTCCGCCCGCCGCCCGTGGCCTGGCTATCTCGCTGCACTGGTCGCCGGCGGGTTCTCGACGCTCTCCTTCGCGCCCTTCCATCTGTGGTGGCTGGGGCCGATCGCGGTGGCCCTGATGTACCTCGGCCAGCATCGCCTGAGCGTCGGCCAGGCGGCACTTCGCGGCTGGCTGTTCGGCGTCGGGCTATTCGGCACCGGCACTTCCTGGGTCTATGTCTCGATCCATGACTACGGCTACACCGGCGTGCCCCTGGCGCTGTTTTTGACGGCGCTGTTCGTCGCCACGCTGGCGCTGTTCCACGCCTTCGTCTTCGGCCTCTACCGCCGCTTCACCGCGCCTCGACTCGCCTTTCTCAGCTTCGCCGGCGTCTGGGTGCTGGGGGAAGCCTTTCGCAGTTGGGCCTTCACCGGCTTTCCCTGGCTGCTGCTGGGCAGTGCCCAGGTCGACTCCCCCTTGGCGCCGTGGGCGCCTGTCGGCGGCGTCTACCTGCTGTCGTTGATCGTCGCCCTGACGGGAACGCTGCTGGTCGAGTTCTGCCGTCGGCGCTGGTGGGCGATCGCCCCCATCGCCCTGCTCTGGCTGGCCCCGCTGGCGCTGCCCGGCCAGTGGACCGCGCCGGCGGCGGATCCGCTGCGGGTGGCGCTGCTGCAGGGCAATCTACCCCAGCTTTCCAAATGGAGCGCCGAAGGACAGCGCAACGCCGTCAACACCTATACCCGCATGACCCGCCAGCAACCCGACGATGTCGACATCATCGTCTGGCCCGAGACCGCGCTGCCGATGTTCGAGCGCCAGGCCCGTCTGTTCATGGCACGCCTGCAGTCGACGCTGCCACCGCAGACCTCGCTGCTCACGGGTATCGTTCAGCGTGACGAGGCCGGGCGCTACTACAATGCGATTACCGGCGTCGGCGATGTCCGCGGCGAGTATCGCAAGAGCCATCTGGTGCCGTTCGGCGAATTCCTGCCGCTGGATTTCCTGCTTCGCGGGATCATCGACTTCTTCGACCTGCCGATGTCGGACTTCGCGGCGGGTGCCGACTCCCAGCCGCCGATCCTGACCCATGGCGTCGCCATCGGCAGCGCCATCTGCTACGAAATCGTCTACCCGGACCTGGTCGCCGAGCGAGCGCGAGATGCCAACGTCCTGCTGACGGTCTCCAACGATACCTGGTTCGGCCGCTCGATCGGGCCGTTGCAGCACCTGCAGATGGCACGCCTGCGAGCGCTCGAGAACGGTCGCTACGTCGTCCGCGCCACCAGCAACGGCGTCACCGCGATCATCGACGATCAGGGCCATCTGCGGGAGCGCGCGCCGCAGTTCGAGGCTGCCAGCGTCGTCGGCGAGATCGTCCCGATGACCGGACTGACGCCGTTCACGCGCACCGGTAGCTGGCCGACCTGGCTACTCTCGCTGCTGCTGCTGGCACCGGCGCTGGTCTGGAGGACCCGCCAGCCATCTTGAGACGATCCGTCGGCGAGGCCGCCACCCACGGGATTCCCCTCGAATCCGGCGGGTGGCGGCGTCGTCTTTTCGACACGATCCCCCGCACCAGCCACTCCGCGCTTCCCTCTTCCCTTTTCCCTCATCCCTCTTTTCTCTTCCCCCCTACATTCGCTTCCGCTTTTCCAATATGCGACGCACGTTTATCGATTGGTTCCGAGCCGAGGCTTGCCACTTGCCTCCGGCAGACCGATAGCGTTGGATGGAGGTCTTCACTTCCGGTCATCGAGTCCGTCATGACACTGCCACTGGTCTCCCCCGACGATATCCGCAGCGCCTTCTCGCAAGCCATGTCCGACATGTATCGCCAGGAGGTGCCGCAGTATGGCGATTTGCTGGAACTGGTCGCCGACATCAACCGCAAGGCCCTCGAGGCGGACCCGGCGCTGGCCGCCCAGTTGGGTGCCCACGACGAGACCTCTCGCCTGGACGTCGAGCGCCACGGCGCGATTCGGGTGGGCACCGCTGACGAGCTGTCGATGCTCAGGCGCGTCTTCGCACTGATGGGCATGTTCCCGGTGAGCTACTACGATCTGTCGGCGGCCGGCGTACCGGTGCACTCCACGGCATTCCGGCCCATCGACGAGGCGTCGCTCAAGCGCAACCCGTTCCGGGTATTCACCTCGCTGCTGCGCCTGGAACTGATCGAAGAGGACGGGCTGCGCCGTCGGGCCGCCGCGATTCTGGCCGAGCGCGACATCTTCACGCCCGGCGCCAGGGAGCTGGTCGCCATCGGCGAACGCCAGGGCGGTTTCGACCGTGACCAGGCCGAACGCTTCGTCGGCGAAATCCTCGAGACGTTCCGCTGGCATCGCGACGCGACCGTCGATCACGACACCTACCGGGCGCTGCACGACGCGCATCGGCTGGTGGCCGACGTGGTCTGCTTTCGCGGCCCGCACATCAATCACCTCACCCCGCGAACGCTGGATATCGACGCCGCCCAGGCCGCGATGCCGAGCTACGGGATCACGCCCAAGGCGGTCATCGAGGGCCCGCCACGGCGCGAGTGCCCCATCCTGCTGCGCCAGACCAGCTTCAAGGCGCTGGAAGAGCCGGTGCGTTTCGCCGCCAGCGACGAGAATGGCACCCATACCGCCCGCTTCGGCGAGATCGAGCAGCGCGGTGCGGCGCTGACGCCCAAGGGCCGGACGCTCTACGACGAGCTGCTGACCCGTTCGCGGCAGGCACCGACCGCGGCCGACAATACGGCCCATCAGCGTCAGTTGAGCGAGTGCTTCTCGGCGTTTCCCGACGACCTGCAGACGCTGCGACGCGACGACCTCGCCTACTTTCGCTATCGGGTCAGCGATAGCGGCCGCCAGCGACTGGCCGAGGGTGAACCGGTGCCCGCCTCGCTCGACGCCGCCATGGCGGCCGACTGGATCGACGCCACGCCGATCACCTACGAGGATTTCCTGCCGGTGAGCGCTGCCGGCATCTTTCAGTCGAACCTGGGCGATGCACAGCATCAGGCCTATGCCAGCGAATCCAACCAGAGCGCCTTCGAACTGGCGCTGGGCAGGCCGGTCCACGACCAGTTCGAGCTCTATGGCCGGCTGCAGGCGGACTCGCTGGAGCGGGTCCGGCAACAGCTGGGGCTGGAGGCGTGAGGGCCACCGCACAGGAGGCGTCGTGGCCAGAACAGTTCTCGTCGCCTGAATGGCGATAGCCATTCACCGGTCGCCATAGGCTGGGAGCTTCGCTCGAAATCCATGGAGACTGGCAATGGCAACGGTCAACAACAACAATGCGACCGCTTCGGCCTCGACCGACGTCGATCTGGCCACCCTACGCAAGGTGATCGCGGCGTCGGCAATCGGCAATTTCGTCGAGTGGTTCGACTTCGCCGTCTACGGCTTTCTGGCCGTAGTCATCGCGCAGCATTTCTTTCCCCCCGGCGACGACTCACTGGCACTGCTACAGACATTCGCGGTATTCGCGGTATCCTTTGCGCTCCGTCCGCTGGGCGGCATCTTCTTCGGCATGCTCGGCGACAGGATCGGACGCAAGCGTATCCTCTCCGTCACCGTGCTGCTGATGGCCGGCGCCACCACCCTGATCGGGGTGTTGCCGACCTACGCCAGCGTCGGGCTGTTCGCTCCGCTGGCGCTGGCGCTGGCCCGCTGCGTTCAGGGCTTCTCCGCCGGCGGCGAATATGCCGGCGCCTGCGCCTTCGTGATGGAGCACGCGCCGCGCACCCGCAAGGCCCGCTACGGCAGCTTCGTGCCGGTCTCGACCTTTCTCGCTTTCGCTACCGCGGCGGCGCTCACCTACGCCATCAGTGCCCTGCTGTCCGAGCAGGCCCTCAACGCCTGGGGCTGGCGCGTCCCCTTTCTGATCGCGGCGCCGCTGGGGCTGGTGGGACTCTACATGCGCCTGCGCCTGGATGAATCCCCCGCCTTCCAGGCCCTGAAAGCCCATCATGCCGTGCCGCAGGCACCGCTGAAGGAGACCGTCCGCACCCACGGCGCCACCATCGTCAGCCTCAGCGCCTTCATCTCGGTGACGGCGCTGTCGTTCTACATGTTCACGACCTACTTCACGACCTACATGCAGGTGGTCGGTGACGCCTCCCGCACCGTCGCACTGCTGGCCAGCCTCGTCGCGCTGCTGTTTGCCGCGGCGCTGTGTCCGTTCGTCGGGCGCTACGCCGATCGGGTCGGACGCCGCAGGACGATCCTGACCGCCGGGGCGTGCCTTATTGGCGCGGTCTTCCCCGCCTACACCCTGGCCGGCAGTGGCGAATGGTGGGCGTCGCTGATCGGGGCGATGCTGATGGCGGTGGGCGCGGTGATCTGCGGCGTGGTCACGGCGGTGCTGCTGTCGGAGCAGTTCCCGACGCGCGTTCGATATACCGCCTCGGCGCTCTGCTACAACGTCTCCTACACGATCTTCGGCGGTACCGCGCCGCTGGTGGCAACCTGGTTGATCGAGCGCACCGGCAACAACCTGTCGCCCGCGTTCTATCTCATCGCGATTACGCTACTGGCGATGTGGGGCGGGCTGCGCCTGCCGGAATCCTCGCACCGGGCGCTGGACGCCGACGAGGCCGAGTGGCAGCGAACCTCCAAGCCGGACGCGCAACCCGCCCTCTAGACCTCTCGCTCGCAAAGCGCGCGCTCACGGCTGGCGGGCATAGACTCTTGCCCGCCAGTCGGCCACTTCGTAATCCGTGTCGAAGTGGCAGCCTCCATCGTAGACACTGGCTTCCCGCGTCTCGCAATAGCGGGCGATCGCCTCCGGGGTGGGCTTGCGGTCGCGCTCTACCCAGCGGTCCAGCGCCTCTAGTGCGGCGGCGTACTGCGGCGTCGAGAGCTTGCTATGCACCGCTTCGTCGGTGTAGATCTGGACCAGGCTGTCGGCGGTCCCGCTAGCCTCGCGTGCCCGCCGATAGAGCCACTCGTTCTCCACGAAGATGATCGGATCGTCGATCGCGTGCATGGTCACCGTGGGAATATCGGTCATCCCGGTGAGCCCGGCATCCTCGCCCAGCTTCTCGACCGCCCGGGCATCCTCGTCGAACCGTGAGATTCCCGCGTTGAGCGCATCGTCGTTGCTGGAGCCGCGGTAGCGCACGCCGCGGTTCGAAAACGGGCTTGCCCCGTCGAGCCGCTGCTCGACCATGTCCTGGAACAGGAACGTCGACCAGCGCATGTGCGCCTTCAGCGTGCTCGGCGGGATCCGCACGACATCGACGATATTGTTCAGCGTCTGCTGCTGGACGAGGGTACGCTGCTCGGCCGGCAACCCGGCGCCGGTGCATGCGTCGACTCGGGCATTGAGCGCCTCCGGGGTCATGTCGCTGCCTTCCGGCAACCCCTCCCACAGGGGATATTGGCGTTCTCCGGGATAGGGATGATTGGCGCAGTAGTACTGGTAGACCGCCCGCAGGTCGGCGCGGAACTGGTAGGCCTGGGTGCCGCCGCCCAGCACGCCGCTGGTCAGCAACGCCCCATCGTAACGGTGCCGGCCCGTCTCATCCGTACCGTAGAGCTCCATCGCCTTGGCGGCGACGTTGCCTCCCCAGGACTGCCCATGGAGGTAGATGCGATCGGGCTGACCGAAGCGCTCGACGAAAAGCTGGCGCAGGTAATCGGTATCCTCGGCCGCCATTCGAACGCCGTAGCCACCCCGCCGGTAGCTGGAGCCGGCCCAGGCGTAACCCTCCCTGACCATCACGTCGTACTGGCGTAGATCGATATCGAGCGGATCGTCGGGTCGAGGCGCGTTGGGTCGCGGACCGCCGTGGCTATGGAGCACCAGCTTGTGGTTCCAGCGGTCGGGGATCGCGATCCAGTAATAGGCGCCATGGGTATCCTGGCCGGTAAAGCAGCGCGTCGCCTCGGGCAGCCAGCCAGGACAGCCGGCGCTCGCCATGGACTCGGCGTCCCGGGCCAGCACATCGGCCTGCAAGGGGCCGCAAGACCCGGCCAGCAGGCCTGCGGTCAGCAGGCCCCGCTGCCACTTGAGTAGTGACTTCGGCACGATCCGGCCTCTCGTCGATTTCAGCGTGGAATGCCGTTACGACTCATGCCGATGCCGAATGTTCCCCGGCCCCTCCGGTTTCGCGCCAGCCGTGCGGCAATGCCCCTTCCCTTACGGCTGCCCCTGATCGGGACCGGGCTGGACGGCCACCGAATCACGCTGGAAGTAGCGGTGGCCACAGGCGTGACAGGCATCCAGCCGTGACACCTGGTCGAGCAGGACCACCGCGCCACAGTGGACGCAGCTCATGCGCCCCGGCAGCGCCACCTCGCCGGCCGTGTAGTCGGCCCGGGCCGCCTCGAGGTCGTCGTCGAAGCGCTCCCGGTCGATGGTGGTGCGATCGGCGATCGAGAACAGCGCCTCGCTGACCCGGCGCGACAACACGTCGAGATCGATGCCCAGCCAGGTGGCGACACCTTCGCCGCCCTTGGCGAGGAACTGGCGGAAGTCGCGCATGTCGCGCTCGACCCAGGCCCGAAGCAGCGCCATCTCGTCCTTGGTGAACTCCTCGAATTCGGACTCGAACGCCACCGCCTCGTCGAGCTCGTGCTGGAAGCTCTCCCAGGAGAGCTCCCCTCCACCATCCTTGAGGCGAGTCAGAATACGTTCGTAGGCCTCACTGAGACGCGAACGCGACTCGGGTCTTGGCTGTTGCTCATCCATGGCTATCCCCTTCTCTGGCGTTGGCGGAATTCGATGTCGGTCGAACGCCGTGCTGCGTACTGTAGAACCTCGTTGCAAGCGCCTCGCCCCCAGACCCTACCTGCAACAGCGGGTCTGGGGTATGCTTGTGGGCCTGAAAAATCAAGCCGGCCCCGCGCTTTTCGTCTGCGATGAGTATAGCTTTTCGCGGGGACTCTGGCGCTCCCACACGCCGAACGCAAGGTGCCTGACCGAACCGATGGACGCACAGTACAACCCGCAAGCGATCGAAAACGCCGCCCAGCAATACTGGAACCAGCATCAGAGCTTCAAGGCCGTCGAGGATTCGGCGCGTGAGAAGTTCTACTGCCTGTCGATGTTCCCTTATCCCAGCGGCAAGCTACACATGGGCCATGTGCGCAACTACACCATCGGCGACGTGGTGACCCGCTTCCAGCGCATGCAGGGCAAGAACGTGCTGCAGCCGATGGGCTGGGACGCTTTCGGCATGCCCGCCGAGAATGCGGCGATCAAGAACCGCGTCGCGCCGGGCAAGTGGACCTACGAGAACATCGACTACATGCGCGGCCAGCTCAAGGCGCTCGGCTTCGCCTACGACTGGAACCGCGAGTTCGCCACCTGCGACGTCGACTACTACCGCTGGGAGCAGTGGTTCTTCGCCAAGCTGGTGGAGAAAGGCGTGGTCTACAAGAAGATGTCCACGGTCAACTGGGATCCGGTCGACCAGACCGTGCTCGCCAACGAGCAGGTGATCGACGGCCGCGGCTGGCGCTCCGGCGCTCGGGTCGAGCGCAAGGAGATCCCGCTGTGGTTCTTGAAGATCACCGACTACGCCGATGAACTGCTGGCCGATCTCGACGAGGTCGAGTGGCCCGAGCAGGTCAAGACCATGCAGCGCAACTGGATCGGCAGATCCCGCGGCGTCGAGCTCTCCTTCGACGTCGCCGGCCTCGATCAGCACCTCGATGTCTACACCACACGCCCCGACACCCTGTTTGGTGTGACCTACGTCGCCGTCGCCGCCGGCCACCCGCTGGCCAAGCTGGCCGCCGAGGGCGATCCGGCCATGGCCGAGTTCCTGCTCGAGTGCCAGCAGGGCGGCAACTCCGAAGCCGAGCTGGCGACCATGGAGAAACGTGGTCGCGACACCGGTTTCCAGGCCATCCATCCGCTGACCGGGCGCCGAGTGCCGATCTTCGTCGCCAACTTCGTGCTGATGGAGTACGGCACCGGCGCCGTCATGGCCGTGCCCGCCCACGACCAGCGCGACTGGGAGTTCGCTACCAAGTACACGCTGCCGATCGAGCCCGTCATCGCCGACGCCGAAGGACAGGCACCGGATCTTTCCGCCGCCGCCTTCGTCGAGCACGGCAACCTGATCAACTCCGGCGAGTTCGATGGGCTCGACTTCGAAGCCGCGTTCGATGCCATCGCGGCCAGGCTGGAATCGCTGGGCCGTGGCAAGACCAAGATCAACTACCGCCTGCGCGACTGGGGCGTCGCCCGTCAGCGCTACTGGGGCGCGCCGATTCCGGTCAAGTATGGCCCCGAGGGGCAGACCGTGCCGCTGACCGACGACGAATTGCCGGTGGCACTGCCGCTGGAAGTCGAAGTCGACGCCTCCGGCTCGCCGCTGAAGAAGATGCCGGCATTCTACGACCTCGGGGACGGCTGGACGCGGGAAACCGATACCTTCGACACCTTCATGGAGTCGTCCTGGTACTACGCCCGCTTCTGCTGCGCCGACAACCCGGAAGCGATGCTCGACAAGCGTGCCGACTACTGGCTGCCGGTGGATCTCTACATCGGCGGTATCGAACACGCGATCCTGCACCTGCTCTACGCCCGCTTCTTCCACAAGCTGATGCGCGACGAGGGGCTGGTCCACAGCGACGAGCCGTTCCAGCGTCTGCTGACCCAGGGGATGGTGATCGCCGAGACCTTCTATCGCGACACTGCGAATGGCGGCAAGGAGTGGTTCAACCCGGCCGACGTCGAGGTCGAGCGTGACGACAAGGGCCGGCCGCTGCGCGCTCGCCTCGGCAGTGACGGCGAGCCGGTGGAGATGGGCGGCATCGAGAAGATGTCCAAGTCGAAGAACAACGGGGTCGATCCGCAGGCGATGATCGACCGTTTCGGCGCCGACACCGTGCGCCTGTTCATGATGTTCGCCGCCCCACCGGAACAATCCCTGGAGTGGTCGGATTCCGGCGTCGAGGGGGCGCATCGTTTCCTCAAGCGGCTGTGGAAACTGGTCGCCGATCACGTCGCGACCGGCACGCCGGAGCCGCTGGAAACCGCCAAGCTGAACGACACCCAGAAGGACCTGCGTCGCAAGACCCACGAGACCATCGCCAAGGCCGGGGATGACATCGGCCGCCGGACCACCTTCAATACCGCCATCGCCGCGGTGATGGAGCTGACCAACGCGCTGGGGCGTTTCGACGACACCTCGCCGCAGGGTCTCGCCGTCACCCGCGAAGCCGTCGAAGCCTGCGTATTGCTGCTGGCGCCGATCGCACCGCATGCCTGTCATGCCTTGTGGCTGTCACTGGGGCACCAGGAGCCGGTCATCGACGCGGCCTGGCCGGCGGTGGACGCGGACGCCCTGGTCAAGGCCAGCGTGGAGCTGGTGGTGCAGGTCAACGGCAAGCTCCGGGCGCGTCTCGAGGTGCCTGCCGACGCCGACAAGGATAGCGTGGAGTCCATGGCCCTGGCCGAGGAGAACGTCCAGCGTCATATCGAAGGCAAGACCGTACGCAAGGTGATCGTCGTCCCCGGTAAACTGGTCAATATCGTTGCCAACTGAAGTGTCGCCGGCCGCTATCCCGATAGCGTCGGCTGCCCCTCGGGGCGGCACTGGACCCTACCCGGCACTGCGAAGGCAGTGCCGCCATGTAAACAGGAGCTTTTCATGATGCGTCGCACCGCTCTGGCCGGCCTGATGGCCGTATCGCTGACCGTACTGGCCGGCTGCGGCTTCCAGCTCCGAGGACTGCATCAGCCGGCCCTGGACATCCCGGAGCTGAGCCTCAGCGCCAACATCTCCCCGTTCAGCGAGGAAGTTCGCCGCTCGCTCGAGAGCGCTGGCACGCGGGTTGTCGAGAATGCCGACCTGCGCCTCAACCTCGGCGACGAGCGGATCGGCGAGAATCGACTGACGCGATCCGATTCCGGCAGCCGGGAGACCTCGATCACCCTGACCGCCCCGTTCTCGGTACAGCGCGTCTCGGACAGCGCCTATCTGCTCAATCAGCAGCAGCTCGAAGTGTCGACGACGGTACTGCTCTCCACCGATGACATCTATTCAGGGGAGGAGGCGCGCACCGACGCCATCGAACGGTTGCGACGCGATGCGGCCACTCAGTTGATCGATCGGCTGGACGCACTCGAGACACCATGAAGGTCTTTCCCGACAAGCTGGAAGAGTCGCTCAACAAGCGCCTGCCGCCGGTGGTGGTGATCGCCGGAGACGAACCGCTGATACACCTCGAGGCGTGCGATACCGTCCGCCGGGTCGCCCGCGAGCGAGGCGTCGAGGAGCGGGAAGTCATGCACGTCGAGTCCGGCTTTCAGTGGACGCAGTTGCTGGAGTCCGCATCCAGTCTCTCGCTGTTCGCCTCGAGCAAGCTGATCGAACTTCGACTCGGAGGACAGTCCCCCGGTCAGGAGGGCGGCAAGGCGCTCGAGGCCTACGCCGAGCAGGCCGGCGACAGCGACAACGTGCTGCTGCTCTCCAGTCAGCGACTCGATCGCAAGGCGCAGTCGAGCAAGTGGTTCAAGACGCTCGACAAGCTGGGGCTTTTCGTTCCGGTGTGGCCGGTGGATCATCAGCGCCTGGGGTTCTGGATGCGCGACCGGGCCAACCGCTACGGTTTCAGCATGGACATGGAGGCGGCCCGCCTGCTCGGCGAGCGCACCGAAGGCAACCTGCTCGCCGCCGACCAGGAGCTGCAGAAACTGGCACTGCTGCTGCCCCCCAATGCCCGTCTCGATGCCGCCGCCATCGCCAACGGGGTGGAGAGTAGCGCGCGTTACGACGTCTTCACGCTTTCCGACGCCTGTCTGAAGGGTGATCGCGACCGAGTCGTGCGGATCGTCCGCGGCCTGCGTCAGGAAGGGGTCGAGGCGCCCGTCATACTATGGGCGTTGACACGAGAGCTGAGAATTCTGCTGTCGATCTTCCAGCACCTGGACCAGGGCCAGAGCCTGGAGCACGCCTGCAAGGCTCAACGACCGATGATTCCCGAGAAGCGCCGTCCCGGCTATCAGCAGGCACTCAAACGGCTGCCGCAACGACGCCTGCACAAACTGCTGCTGTTCTCCCAGCGTATCGACCTGGCCATCAAGGGTGCCATTGCGCTCCCCATCTGGGACTGTCTCCAGGATCTAGCCCTCACCCTGTCCGGCGGTCGCGGCATTCTGGCCGAGATGCCCCACGCCTATCGGTCCGGCTAGCCACCGACAGGCCGGGCGAGTGCCCGGCCTGTCGGTGTCCCGGGGAGCGCGTCAGGCAACACCCACCGTATCCGGGTGGTCGACACCGGCCACGGCGACGTCGTCGCTGAAGACAGACCCTTCGAACTCCATGGTCTGCATCAGGCTCGAATCGTCCCCGCTCGCCATCCTCGTTGCCATGGGAGAAGCGGTCGCCACCGTGTTCTCCGGGGTCAGCGTGAATGACTGCAGGTTCATCGCGCCTCCGTTGAACGTCAGCCGGAGCGTCTGCTCGCCGGCGGCAAGATCCAGTTCGATGCCGTTGTTGGCCTGATAGTTGCTCCATCCTCCGGTATTGGTCACGGCATGGGGGGCGGCACTGGTATAGGTGGCGCCGTCCTGCTCGACGCTGGCCGTGACGGTGCGGCCGTTGGACATCGTGGCAGCCGCGAACGAGAGCTGATAAGTCCCCGCAGCGGCGACGTCGATGGTGTACTCCACCCACTCGCCGTCGGCGATCCAGCCGATCGAATTGCCGTTGTCGCGCAGGTCGACGCCCTCGTTCCTGGCGTTGACACCCAACTGCTCCTCGCTGCTGTCGTGGTAGGCAACCTCGGCGCCGCCATCATCGTAGAGCCCGGCGTTCAAGGTCAGCCCATCCTCGACGGCCCACGGCGTTCCCGACGCGTTGAAGGCAGACTGGGCGGCGGGCGCGAGGCTGAACGACTCCAGGTTCTGTGAGCCACCGTTGAACGTCAGTCGCAGCGTCTGGGTACCGGCTTCCAGCGCCACTTGCTGACTATCGGTCGGGACGAAGGTGTTCCATCCCCCCGTGAAGTCGACGCCGATGGTAGCGACCTCGTAGACGCCGGCGCCGTTGTCGAAGGTGGCCGTGATCGATCGTGCCGCGCCGGTCTGCGCACCCAGTGCCGAGAGGAAAGAGAGGTCGTAGACGCCGGCCTGGTCCACTTCCAGCGTGTATTCGACCCACTCCCCATTCTCGATCCAGCCGATGGCATCGCCATTGCCGCGAATGTCCACCCCGCCTTCGCGGAAATTGGTCCCCATCTGGACCTCGCTGGAATCTTCGTAGGTCAGATGAGGCGCACCCTCGTCGAACAGCGCCGCATCCAGCGTGAGCCCGTCCTGATCGACGGCCCATGGGGTACCGGTCTCGTTGAAGGGGGTTCGGGTTGCCGGCTGAATGCCCTCGATCAGGAAGACGTTGTCGTTATAGTCATAGTTGATCCCGGTGTAATCCATGGCCACGAAATAGGTGTTGGCGATGGCGTTACCGGCGGTGTCGTAGGCCTGGAACACCCGCACGGTGTAGCCACGCTCGATGTCGGCATCCTCCGCCGGCGGCGTGCCGCCACCGGATGGATTGAGCGACGGATCGGTCGAGAGGTTGGCGACCGAGATACCGAAGATGTCGTCGCCGGCCCAGCCATCGGGGATCCGGCCCCGATTGAAAGTCGCCGTCGCGTAGTCGCCATTGGCAACTTGCGGCAGGAACGACTGGCTGTAGAGGCTGTCGTGATTGCTCAGCGCGGTCCGGGCCGACTTGTCGCCAGGCGCGTGCAGCGCCAGCAGCGCCCCGCTGTACCCGTGCAATGCCGCCAGTTGGGTGACCGTTGCCGACTCGACACCGTCGGCGATCTGCCAGTAGCGAGAGAGCACTTCCTGGTCGTTGACGGCCTGGTAGAGATCGAAGTTCTGCAACACCGACTGACCGCCGCCATCCAGCGTCGAGAGTCCATCGATGTGATTGCCGAAACCGAACACTCTCCAGATCTCGTTGAGGTTGGGCTCCCAGCCACCTTCGTCCCGTGCCGCCCAGAAACCGGCCAGCTGTATCTCGGTCACCGGCTGGTCGACGTCGTCCGAGGCAATGGTCATCACGCCTTCGAACACGCCATCGGCAGCATTGCTGGCCGGTGGCGTGTAGGCGGCGCGATTGAAGAGCACGCCCACTTCGACGGATTGTCCCGGTGCCAGTCGGAGATCGTCCAGCGCATCCGCGTCCGCCAGCATGAAGGGACCACTCAGCGTCACGCTGCCGATCGACAGCTCGCCGGTACCGTTGTTGGTGATGATGACCGAGCCACTGTCCTTGTACTCGCGGGGTACCGGGGAAGAACTGGTGGCATCGTTGTCCTCGAGATAGTTGAAGGCGATGCGGTCGCTGAAGAAGGCGGGGTCGGTGCTGACCACACTGATCTCGCCAGCGCCGGCATTGGCCAGCGGCGCGTCGGGCACCTCCAGCGAATCGATGTCGGGCCCGACGCCGTTGGGGGCGATCACCGTGATCGCGTTGCTGCCTTTCGTCAGGCTCATCTCGACGGTCTGATAGACCCAGTCGCTCACCGTCTGGCTCTCCGCGGGGAAGTTGACGGTCGGATAGTTGACGCCATTGACCGTCAATCCCAAGGGACGGTCGGCTTTACCCGTGGTCAGCGAGTATCGGAAAGCCACCTCGTAGATACCGCTCTGGTCGACATCCACGTTCCAGGTGATGCTCTGGTTACCGCTGCCGACGAAGTCCACGAAACCGGAGCCGGATGCATCGCGGTCCGTCTGGGTCTCGGGCACGACGATGGCGCCGCCCTGCAGCACTGCCGTCTCGGCCTCGTAGACCGCGTAACCGGGGGTCGTGTCCTCGATCAGGACTTCCAGTTGATCGATGTTGGGGCCGGTATTGGTGATCGCCTGCAAGCGGACCGAGTTGGCGCCAGCCAGCAGTTCGGCCGGAATGTCCAGCGTCTGCCAGGTATTCCAGGCCGCGTTGCCGCTGACGCCGACCGGCGGTGCGAAGGCGAAGATCCCCACGCTCTCGTCATTGACGAAGACTTCCAGTGGCCGGTTTCCCGTTCCGCCGTTGGCGTAGCGCACCCTGAGCACCGCATCGCCAGCGTCGGCGGCGCTCACATCGACGTCGAAGGTGATGAAATCGGCCGTGGTCGAACCGAAATCGGCGTAGCCGCCCACGGTGCCGTCGCTATAGTCGGTATTGCCGTCCATCCCGAAGGCGCCTGGCCGGATGCCGTAGGGTGGGTTGGTGGGAGTGGGTTCCGGTGTGTCTCCATCACGAATCACGATCTGGGCACCGGCGCCGGAGGCGATGACGGCCAGGGATTCGTCCTCGGCCTGGATGGTGGCAATAGTAGTCAATTCGACATCTCCTTCACCGGGATCAATGATATCGCCAGGCACTGGATCCAGGCGTACGACCTGGCTCTCACCCGTGCTGCGATTGAGGGTCATGAGGTAGAGCTGGCCGGTCAGCGGGTTCTCGATGATATCCAGCGGATCGACATACTTGATGACATTGCCGTTCACGTCCCGTAGCACGTTGTCGCTCGACACGTTGCCGTTCTCATCCAGCGAGATCCATCGAATGTCGTCGCCCCCGGAGTACTCGACGAAGAGCAGACTGCCATCGAGCGTTGCGCCGAACACGTTGCTGGTGTACTCGATCGCCCCGTTGGGCGAGCGATTGGTACCCAAGGAGTAGGCGTCGTCGAGTCGGTAGTTGCTGTCGGGGTTCGTGCCGACGACGTACTCGTCCGTCTCGTTGGGATCGGTGCCAGTGGTCGGGTTACCGCCGTTGAGGATGTACTCATCGTGCAGCGGGTTGGGGTGCCCGTAGTATCCGCCCTGCTCCACGCGGAACAGCCAGTCATCCTCGATACCGACGTTGATCAGCCCCTCGTTGTAGGCGGTCGAGGGATCGTCCGGCGTGGTGCCACCGGCGGCGGAGCCGTTGGTCGGCGCATACAGGTTGCCGTTCGAGTGCCAGACCAGATCGTAGGCATTGCGGATGCCGGTCGCATAGATCTTGAGCACGGCGTCCGAGGCGAACGGATCGTAATAGTCGATCAGTACGTTGCCGTTGGCGTCCTGCATCGTCGCGGTACCGTTCTCGGCAAAGACCAGGAACTGGCCGCCCCCCATATCGATGGGGCCGTTCTTGAGGTCGCCGTCGTCGTCCTCGTAGCGGGTGTTGGAGCCGTCCGTCGGCAGCGGCTCGGTCGACACGTCGAAGCCCCCCGCCGGTGCATCACGATAGGGATCGATCTCGAGTATGCCCGCGTTCAGGAGCCGCTCCGGACGATTTCCCCAAGCGCTGTCATCGCCTCCCATGGCGGTATTGGCCCCTTGCGAGACATACATCAGATAAGGCGGCACGTCGGGGTTGGTCACGGCATCGAACGCCGGATTGGCGTGGAACACCAAGCTGTTGGTGACATGATCCCCGTTGGAGCGCGGCAGTCCGGTGATATAGGTTTCCGCCGAACCGGAGAACGTCGCGTCGGTGTCGTCGATGGTGATCTTGCTGACTCGCCCGCTGAAGTCCGGCACGCCGTTGTCGCGCCCGGTCAGCGGGATGGGATAGTTGTCGGTCACCCACAGCACGTTGGGATCGGTGGGATCGAAGCTCAGGCCGACGATGCCGCGGGCGCCGGCGTCGGTCTGGAAATAGTCCAGCGCCAGGGTCTGTTCGTTGGAGAGCCCGCCGGTGATGGGGTCGACGTCGAATCGCTTGACCTCGCCGCCCAGCGTCGAGACGTAGATCTTGGTGTAGTCGGGAGACATGGTAATGGAGCTGAACAGATAGGCGCCGTCTTCGGCACCGTTCAGTTCGACGTTCGTATCGAAGCCCACTTCGCTGTCCTGGACGACAGGTTCGGCGCCGGTGACGAAGGTCGTGGTGAACTTCTGGAACTCCCTTGTCGGGGCGCTGGGATCCTCGTTGTCGCCGCGATCCTGGAAGCCGTCGATCACCAGCGTGTAGCTGGTGTACTCGTCCAGCGCCTCCACCGGCGAGATGGTCAGCGAGTCGAAGCCGCCAGTCGTGTTGATGTTGAAGGCCACCGCCTCACCGGTCACGGTGTTGAAGAGCTTCACCGAACCGTCATTGAGACTCTCCAGCAGTGCACCGCCGCGCCCTTCCACGACCGAGATACCGATGAAGAAGTCGGAGGTGGGGTCGATACCGACCGGCAGGGTGCCGTCGTCGGCCTGGAGATGAACCTCCACCTGCTGCTGCCCGACTCCAGCCACCGCTCTGGGATCGGTGAAGAAGGCATAGTCCGCCGGGGCTTCACGATCGTCGCCGGGCGTCAGATCCGGCAGGGACTGAATCTCGATGTACTGGATCTCGGTGTTGTCGCTGCCGACGCCGATCGAATCCAGGGTCAGACGGCCATCGGTCACCTGAACGATCCGCGTGACCAGGCTGGAGCGATAACCGTCGCTGTCGTTGGTCGGATCTCCGTCCGCCGGGAAACCGTCCGGTCGCATCGAGGCGAAGGGCGTGTTGAACGCTTCGCCCTCGGCGTTGATGAGGTTGACGCTGTCGTAGGCGCCACCACTGTCGCCGATGGAGATCGTGACCTCGTAGTAACCGTCTTCCAGTTCGATCTCCCAGCCGGCGGCCTGGCTGTATCCGGGTTTGTCGAAGCCGGCATAGGTCGCCTGCAGCGGGTCGACCCCGGGCAGCGTGCCGGCGCGATTGCCGAGGGCATCGGCATCCTGCCCGGCGATCGCCATCGGCGTCGTGCCGTTGGCGGTCCCGTCGGCGATCGATGCCGCGGTTACCCAACCGTACTGAAACGTCTGTCCGTTGACCTGCAAGGCCTGCTGCCCGAAGGCCTGCCCGGTATCGGCGATGTAGCCATCCGGTGTTGCCGCCCCGCTGGGCTGGAAGTTGATCTTGACCTCGAACCGGTCTCCCGGCTCCGGACCCGGATCGCCGCTGTCGGGCAGCGTATGAATCGACAGGTTGTCGATGTTGGGCCCAAGATTGCCGATGTTGGCGAGTCGAACCAGATTGTCGCCCGCACCGAGCTCGATCTGGACCGTGGTCTCCGTCCAGTTCTCCCAGCCCGCGCTACTGAGTCCCGTTGACGGAAAAGCAATGGTGCCCTGCAAATCGCCATCGACCGATAGCGCCATCGGCCTGTCGTTCGCACCGCTTGCCGCGTAGCGAATCGTCAGCAGGTAGGACCCCGCGCTGGCGACATTGACTGTGAAAGATCCTGCATCGCCGGCCTGGCCGCCCATGTCCAGATAACCGGTTCCGGTAAAATCCCCCCAGAGCCGGTCGGCTCCGCCACCAGTCGGCTCGGGGTTGCCGGCATCGCGTACCACGGTATCGGCGGCCGATGAACCGTCGTCGATCGTCAATGCCTCACCTTCGATCGAGAACACCAGTGTGGGATCCGCCGGGAGCGCTTCGACATAGTCGAAGCTGACCTGATCGATATTGGGGCCATTGGCCACGCCACCCTGCGCCACCGACGGCAGCGTCAAGGTCAGCGTGTTCTCTGACTGCGAGAGAGGTACCGATACGCTGACCTCGCTCCAGTTGGACCAGGAACCGGTCGGCGGAAACGACACCAGGGTCGGCTCCGCACCATTGATCGATACCAGCAGCGGCCGATCCCCCGTGCCGCCGTTGACGTAACGAATGGTGGCGTTATAGACGCCGACCTCATCCGGCTCGACATGAAAGGTGACCGCGTCCCCGGCGTCGGTGCCGAAATCGACATAGCCCCCACCCAAGGCCCCCGCTCCCACATTGCCGAGCGCATCGGGGTGCTCGCTATCCACCACTCGTGTCAGGGAGCTGCTGCTGGTGGAGCCACTGTCGACGATGGAAACCCGTTCCGTATCTTCAGCCTGGATGATCAGTGACGCCGGTGCATCGTCCCCGGCTATCGCCGTGAGCGTCAGGCTATCGATATTGGGCCCACCCCCCACCAGGTTCTGCAGGCGGATGACATTGGCCCCGCTCTCCAGACTCAGGGTCAGCGTGGCGTGCTGCCAGTTTTCCCACCCCGCGACGCCCGAGCCGGTGGAGGGAAACGTCAAGTTCCCCTGCGCGACGCCATCGACGAGCACCGACATCGGACGCGAGGCGCCGCTGGCACTGCTGCCGGCATACCGGACATCCAGCTCGTAGGTGCCGGCCGTCTCGACCTGCACCTCGAACTGGGCGGCATCCCCTATCTGTCCCCCCATGTCGAGATAGCCCGGGCCGCTCGACCCGTTCCATAATCCATCGGACCCGGCGGCGGCCGTGGTTTCGGGGTTGGCTGGGTCACGAATCACGGTATCGGCGACCGAAGTGCCATCGTCGGGTATCAGCGACTCACCCTGCAAGGTAAAGACGTTGCCCGACCACCCCTGCTCGTTGACGATCTCGATATCCGTCGACTGCTCGCTACCGGCCAGCAACTGACCGTCGATGTCCTGGGCATCCAGCATCAGATTGGTCAGCCCCCGCTCCAGGTCCGAGGGCAGGAGGAACCGGTAGGGGCTCTCGGTGGCCATCAATTCCAGTGGAGTGCCCGTGGAGTCGGTTATCGTCAGCGAGACGGCCGCGACGTCGCTGGCATCGAAGCTGCTGCTGCCGATGGGCGTCGCCTCGAGCCAGTGGTCCTCGCCAAGGAGAGCGCGAGTCACGGCCGCACCCTGCCCCAACGACTCGACGATAGCTCCGGTCTGGGCATCGATGATGGATAACGTGAACATGTATAGAGCCCCTACGCGTTGTGATGGTGGTTATGTGACGAGCCTCGGATGACCGGAGCTCGCCAGGCGCGTGCAGACACGATGCCGGCGTCCCGTCAATTGACTGACGGGAAGTTCCTGTCGTGGTTGATATGAATAACGAGACTCAGGACCAAAGTCTTATCGGTCGCAAGCTATCGTTTCTCGCTGTCCGCGCAAAGTTGAAACTTCTCAAACTCCGGAAACGAGTTTGACGAGAAAGACGTGGCATTTTCACTGGCGACGGTCTATTTCCAGCGCACTTTCATCGACTTGCCAATTTCTCGCCTGCCGCCCTATAACAATGGAAATTACAAAAATTTTCAACAACCAGAAATATCAGAAAAAGGTATTAAATCCAGACGCCAGCCTGTCATGAAAAATGCGCAGCCCCCGCCGGTTAACATTTCCATTTTTATTGATCCATATTTTAAAGAATACGTGAAAAAGCCAGACAGGAAACCAATAACTAACTGAAACAAATACATAAAACTAGACACAAACGGACCAGAAACCAAATTTAACCGGGAGACGCCGGCCGAGACCGCGCTTGTAAACTTGTTCACAATTTCCGCATGCTAAACGTGACAGGACCTTTCGATGCCACTTTCCAAATTGACGTTACAAGAGACAACACCGTGGCCCAACCCGACGACAAGACCGATCTTCAAAAGGCACTCTCCAATAGTCGCCGTGCCTTTCTTTACATCTTATTGTTCAGCATGTTCATCAACTTGCTGATGCTCGCCCCGTCGATTTATATGCTGCAGGTCTATGATCGAGTCATCACGACGCGTAGTCCCGAAACCCTGCTGATGTTGACGCTGGTCGTGGTGTTTCTGTTCGTCGTGATGGGCTCGCTGGACCTGGTGCGCTCGCGCATCCTGGTACGCGTTGGCAACCGGCTCGACATGCAGATCAATGAACGTCTTTATCAGGCTACGTTCAAGAGAGCCCTGCTGGTGTCGGGCAAGCCCTCGGCCCAGCCGTTCAACGACCTGACGACGCTACGCCAGTTCCTGAGCGGGAACGGGTTGTTCGCGTTCTTCGACGCGCCCTGGATACCGGTCTATATCGCCATTCTGACACTCTTCCATCCGTGGTTCGGCATCTTTGCCGCCGTCGCCGCCGGCATCTTGCTGGCCCTGGCCTGGATCAACGAGAAGAGCACCCAGTCACTGTTGAACGAAGCCAATCGCGAACACGTGCAGTCCCAGGATCTGGCCCAAAGCAACCTGCGCAACGCCGAGGTGCTCCAAGCCATGGGAATGCTCCCCCACCTCCTCGCCCGCTGGCGGGAGAAGCACCACGACTATCTCGTCAACCAATCACGCGCCAGTGATCGGGCCGGTGTCCTCAGCAACGTGTCGAAGACGCTGCGGGTCCTGTTCCAATCGCTGATTCTGGGGCTGGGCGCCTTGCTGGTGATCGAGGGCAGCCTGACCGGCGGCATGATGATCGCCGGCTCCATCCTGATGGGCCGGGCCCTGGCGCCCATCGACCAGATGATCGGCGGCTGGAAAGGCTTCGTCGCGGCACGCACGGCACACGCCAGACTCCAGGCGCTACTCGTCGCGGTGCCAAGCGACCCCCAGCGCATGCCGCTGCCGCCTCCTGTCGGGCGGCTCGCGCTCGAAGCGGTGACAGCCGCCCCGCCCGGCGACACGCTACCGACGCTGTGGGAGCTCAGCCTGACCGTCAACCCTGGCGAGCACATCGCCATCGTCGGGCCCAGCGCCGCCGGGAAATCGACGCTGGCCCGCGTCATGCTGGGCGTCTGGCCGGTTCAGAGCGGCTGCGTCAGGATCGGGGGGACCGACATCGGTCAATGGCCGCGAGAACGGCTGGGGCCATTCGTCGGTTATCTGCCGCAGGACGTGGAGCTGTTCGACGGCAGCATCAGCGAGAATATCGCGCGCTTCGGTGACATCGACCCGACACGCGTCATCGAGGCAGCGCAGAAGGCCGGCGTGCACGACATGATCCTTCGCCAGTCGGCGGGATACGACACCCAGATCAGCGGCAGCGGCGGTGTGCTCTCCGGTGGGCAGCGCCAGCGCCTTGGTCTGGCCCGCGCCCTGTACGGCAACCCGGTTATGGTCGTGCTCGACGAGCCCGATGCCAATCTCGACGCCAGTGGCGAGCGTGCGCTGCTGCACTGTCTGCGGCAGCTGAAGTCCCAGGGCACCACGCTATTCATCATCAGCCACGCGCCGGCCATTCTCGATCATGTCGATCGTGTGCTCGTCCTCCAGGAGGGCCGCATGGTCTCCTGCGCCCCATCGCGAAAACCGGTGGCGAAAGCCCCGGACGCCCAGCAGGCGGGCAGCGCCGCCGTCCACTCGATCCGGATGCGCGCCCGCGGCAACGCCGGCGACGCCCCTTCTCTCCCGCCCCTGTCACCGGAGCCGCCGACGCCATGACGCCAGCCTCTTCCACACCGATCTCGCTCGGCGCCCCCAAGGCCCAGTTGCCGACCCGTGACGATGCCAGCCGCCGATGGGGTCTGGGAATCCTGGTGTTCGCGCTTGGCGGATTTGTGCTCTGGTCGCTGACCGCCGACCTTGCGGTTGCCGTTGTCGCACCAGGGTCGGTTGCCGTCGAGACCTCGACCAAGAAGGTGCAGCACTTCGAGGGCGGCATCGTCAAGCGCATCCTGGTCGCGGATGGCGATCACGTCAGCGCCGGCGATCCCTTGATCGTGCTCGACGATACCCAGCCGCTGGCCAAACTCTCCATCGCCGAATCGGAGTACCGCATTGCCCTGGCCAGCGAGGTCCGACTGCTGGCCGAGCAGAGCGATCGCGACACCATGACGTTCCCCGACGCCCTGCTGGGCGACGTCTCTCCTCGCGTCCAGGCGGTGGTCGATGTCCAGAAACGACTGTTCCAGGTTCGTCGCCAGTCGCTGAAGGATGCGCTCTCCGCGCTCGACGAAAAGGCCCATCAGATGCAGGAGCAGATTGCCGGCCTCGAGCGGCTGCGGCAGGTAAACCAATCCAAGATCAACTCGCTGTCCGGGGAAGCCGCCGACTACCGGACACTGTTCAAGGAGGGGCTGGGGGACAATCAGCGCCTGCGCGAACTCGAGCGTCAGGTGCTCCAGTACCAGGGGGAAAACGCGCAGCACAGTGCCGAGGTGGCGCAGCTGCGCTCGCAGATCAGCGAGAACGGCTTCCAGAAGGAGATTCGCCTGCAGGACTACCACCAGGGCGTGGGCGAGGATCTCAAGGACGTACAGTCCCAGGTCACGGATGCCGAGGAGCGGGTAACCGCCCTGCGCGACCAGGTGCAGCGGACCGCCATCGTGGCCCCTGTCTCGGGCACCGTCGTCGGCCTGCAGGTTCACACCCAGGGTGCGGTCATTCGCTCCGGCGATACGATCCTGGAGGTGGTCCCGGCCAACGAAGCGTTCGTCGTCGAAGCGAGAATTCCCGATCGCGACATCGACAATGTCCACGCCGGCCAGCCCGCCGAGATTCGATTCAGCGCCTTCAACCAGCGTCTCTCGAACGTCATCGAGGGCGAAGTGAGCCATGTCTCGGCGGATAGCTTCGAAGACGAGGCAACGCGGACGCACTACTACAAGGCACGCATCAGAGTGACCGACGTGGGGCATGCCAAGATGACCTCTTCGATGCAGCTGCTGGCCGGTATGCCGGCGGAAGTGATGCTGAAGACAGGGGATCGCACCTTTGCCAGCTACATGTTCAAACCGTTCAGCGACATGCTGGCAAGAGCGATGCGAGAAGAGTGATGTCATCCATACGACCCTGGATCCTGGCCGGATGCCTCGTCGCTCTGGCCACGCCGACACATGCCCAGCCACTGGAGACCACGCCGTCGACCGGCGCATCGGCCACCACCGTCCCGGCGCCGCTACCGTCGCTGCCGCGACTCGTCGCCCTGGCGCTGAGCTACGACAGCGGCCTGCAGAGCCAGCGTCTGGACAGCCAGTCGGTGGCGCAGGAGGTGCCGATGGCGGAGGCCGGGCTGCGCCCGCGACTCGACGCCACGGCCGCCTATCGCTACACGGATGCCGACAACATCTATACCGAAAACCCTGACGACTATCCGGACGAAGTCTACGACGACCGCGTGGCCGGCAAGACCCGGGATACCAGTTGGGAACTGCGCATGACACAGCCGCTGTTCAGTCTCGAGCGCTGGCGCCGGGTCGGCAAGGCCCGCGCGCAGATGGACGCCGCGACGCTGCAGGTAGCCGTCGCCGAGAGGGACCTGGCGGTCAAGGTCATCGAGACCTACCTCGAGGCCTACCAGGCATCGCGCAAGCTGGGGCTGCTGATCGCGCAGCGGGAATCGCTGGTGCTTCAGCAGCGTCAGGCGCAGCGTGCCTACGACCTGGGTATCGGCGACCGTATCAACCTGCTGGAGTCCCAGTCGCGCCTGGATCAGGCCGTTGCCGACCAGACCTCCGCGGAGAACGACCTGGCCAATGCGTCGAGCGATCTCGAACGCCTGACGGGCACGCCACTGCTATTCGATCCGGTGCTGATCGAGACGCCGGAGAACCTCTCCATCGCTCCGGAGTCGATGCCCCTGGAGGGCTGGCTGGCGCTGACCAGCGACAACCCCCAGGTCCAGCTGGCCGCCGAGCGTCAGCGCGTCGCCAGAATCGACACTGACGTGCGTCGCGCCTCTCGCTATCCCGAGCTCAACCTGGTGGTCGGCTACAGCGATGTCGACAGTAACGATGCGCTGCGAACCAGCAGCGACTTGACCGCCAGCGTGGAGATGAACCTGGCGCTCTACCAGGGCGGATATACGACCGCCAGCATTCGCCAGGGGGAACTGACGGCGCTTGCCGGCACGGCATCGATGGAGAACGAGAGCCGCCTGGCCAAGCAGGAAGTCCGCAAACGCCTGAGAAGCATGCAAGGCGACCTGCGCCAGATCGAGGCCCTGCAGCGCTCGGTGGAATCGGGCAGCCTGTTCCTGCAGGCGGCGATCCGAGGCGAGTCGCTGGGCCTGAGGGACCTGGTCGACGTACTCGATGCGCGCTCCTCGCTCTACGATCTGCGCATCCGCCTGGTCGAGACGCTATGTCTCTATCTCAAGGATCGTACCTATCTCGATGCAGCCGTCGGCCGACTCGATACATCGACCTTGACGGATGTCGCCGGCATCCTCGGCCGCGTCGAGGAGGGCAACCCTCCCGCCACCACAGCGCCGGCCAGTGGCTGACGTGCGCCATCGACGTCATTTGGCCCTGGCTCGCCGCGTTCACGTCCATCGTCATGACGACTACGATGCGAAATTCTCGGCAGAGTGCTGGGCGCATGGCACTGTCACGCTCGACGATGGCCGGGTGCTGGCCAACGAGCCCGGCGGGGCTCGTGGCAATCCCACCAATCCCCTCAGCGACACCGAAATCGGGACCAGGTATCGCCAGTTGATAGAACCGGTGCTCGGCAAGCAGTGGATCCGCTTCTCGATATCGTGATGACACTGGAGCAACGGCCGGCAAGCGATCTGCTACCTTGGTTAGGAGCGACGGAGTAGCGTCGCATATGAGATCCGGTCGAGAGGATGGTGATGAATCTGCCGCTATGGTGCCTGCTGATAACCGCCCTGCTGCCGTTCTGGCTGGCCTTCTGGGGCAGCGCTGTCAGACGGCGTGAATTTGGGCAGATCGACAACCACCACCCGCGCCAGCAGTACGCGCGGATCGAAGGCAAAGGCGCCCGTCTGTGGGCCGCACAGCAGAATGCCTGGGAAGCCCTGGCCCTGTTCACCGCCGCCATCGTGGCCGCCACGACGGTGGGGGGTGGCGGCTGGTTGGTGGACGTCGCCTGCATCGTTTTCGTATTGGCCCGGATCGGCCACGGCCTGTGCTACGCACTGGATCTTTCCACCCTGCGTTCGGCAATCTTCGTGGTGGGTTTTCTCGCGGTTCTGGGCCTGTTCGCCATTGCACTGTTCTAGGGTCCGCCCCCGACAAGGGAGCACTCGCGATCATGAGTGGAGGCAAAAGCGCATGAGCTACACCCAGGCTTCAAGTTCTCGCTGAATGCGCCGATACGGTCTCCATTACGCCGCGGGATTGCATTTCGCCATTCAGCGCGATCGAGATCTCAATTCATGCCCATCGATGACGATCCACAGAGTGACCAACTCCCCGATGCCGGAAAAACGATCGGAGAGACACCGAAGACCTCGGTAACGACGGAACGCGCGATGACCGGGAACGAGACTCATCGTCGCTGGCTGCTGGAGGCGATGACAGCCGCCCGGACCTCCTACTGGCGCTGGTCCTCTCCCGATCGTGGCTTCCTGTGTGGCACGGCCGTGGGCGATACCGTCGAAGCGCACGAGCAGATGCGGATCGACTGGTGGTCGCTGTTGAAGACAATGCCATCGACCGAACGTCGCCGTGTGGTCACGCTCTGGCGGCGCATCAACGGCGGAGAGCAGGATGAGATCGACCTGCTGATACGCCCCGACACCCGCCAGCCCAAGACCTGGTGGCATGTCCGCGGCGCGGTGGTCGCCAGAAACGAAGAGGCCGCGCCACTCATCGCCACCGGCACCTGGGAAATCATCGACGACACTCACGACCACCGGGCACGAAGCAGTGTGAGAGCTCACGCCTTCGCAGCGTCACGTGATCCGATGCTGGTGGTGGACGAGCGCTGGCGCATCCTGGAAACCAACGACGCCTTCATCGAGCTAGGCGGTCGACCGACAGGCGAGATACAAGGCCAGGCGCTGCAGCGCTACATCGAGGCCGAGGTCCTGCGAGCCGATCCAGCGGCAATCGCGGGAAGCGACCGGGCCCAGCATCACGAAGGGCTCTTTCATGTCGATGGAGAGCCCCCTGTCCCCGTCGAGCTGACACTCAGCCATTTCACGCTGGATGATACCGGGCAGACCCACTACATCGCCGCCCTGCGCGATATTTCGGCCCGCAAGCGATCCGAGCGAGAGCTGGAGCATCTCGCCAGAATCGACACGCTGACCCAGCTCCCCAATCGGGCGACGCTTCAGCAGACCCTGAATCGGCGCCTGCTCCAGCTCACCCCGGGGCATAGCCTGGCCTTGCTCTTCGTCGATCTCGACGGTTTCAAGCACATCAATGATTCGCTGGGCCACCAGTCGGGTGACACCCTGCTGAAGATCATGGTCAAGCGCCTGCGTGCCACGCTACGGAGCAAGGATCTGGTCGCACGCTGGGGCGGCGATGAATTCGTGGTGGTGATCGATGTGGGCAGCGATGGGCAACTGGCCGACAAGATCGCCAGGCGACTGCTCGAGGCGCTGGCTCATCCCATGGTCATCAGCGGCCATCAGATCAGCGTCACCGCCAGCATCGGCATCGTCCATGCCCCCGATAACGGTCGCGACGGCGAGACTCTTCTCAAGCATGCGGACGTCGCCATGTACGCTGCCAAGGACAGGGGCAAGAACGCCATCGTCGCCTACCATCATGAGCTGAAACATCACAATCTGGAGCAGATATCGATGCTCTCGCGGCTGCGCGAGGCGATCGCCAAGGAAGCGCTCGACTTCGTCGTCCAGCCCAAGTTCGACAGTGGCAATTGTGTGATCGGCGCGGAGCTGCTGGCACGCTGGACCACCGATGAGTATGGCCAGGTGCCACCCAGCGTATTCGTGCCATTGGCGGAACACAACGGCATGGCATCATCGCTGGGGAATCTGGCGATCGAGAGAGCCGCCCAATACGCTGCGCTTCTCGCCGCCACCGGCAGGCCCTTGCCAGTCGCGGTCAACATTTCTGCGCTGCATGTCATGGATGACGACTTGGCGGCCACCCTGCGGCGTGCCTGCCAACGCCACCGGATCACCACCGATCAGATCGAGTTGGAGGTGACGGAGTCCGTCTTCCTGGAGAACACGCGGGCACCGGAAGCCAGGATCGAGCACCTCAGGCGGCAGGGTTTTCGAGTGGCGATGGATGACTTCGGGGCCGGCTACTCTTCGCTGGGCTATCTCAGGCGACTTCCCTTCGACACCATCAAGATCGACCGCAGTTTCATGCATGACCTGGAGACGGACCAGCGTTCACGCCATCTATTGGCGGGCATCGTCGGCCTGTGCAACCTGCTCGGAATGGAAACCGTCGCCGAGGGTGTGGAGACCGAGCAGCAGTGGCAACTGCTGCAAACGCTGGGGGTCAAGCAGTACCAGGGCTACTTCCTGGGACGCCCGATGGAGATGGATCAACTGATCGCGCGTCTGGCGGAGCGGCCGTGACACGAGACACCGCCGCACCGTTCCGATCCGGCCCAGGTTGTCACCCGGCCAACAGCGTGTCGCTGCAGGGATAGCGCGACAATTTCGCGATACCGGTATCGGTGATCAGCACCTCTTCCTCGAGCTTGACCCCGTCAGCTGCTCCCACTCCCCTGATGTCGCTCTCCACCGACGTCATGATGCCTGGCTCGGGGGTACCGTCCTTAGAGAATCGGTCGAAATTCATGTGGTGGGCGACCAGCGGGGTCTCGCCGTGCATGCCCACGCCATGAATGATCGACGGATAGCGGCGATCCAGAAAGCGTGCCCGGATCGTCCATGACCGTTCGGCGTTGTCGCTAGCACTCAGTCCCGGTTCGGCAACGCCCTTGTTGTGATGGACCCGGTCGTCATGGGATGGATCTTGTCGCGAGCCATGCGATAGAGGCTGCGCTGATAGGCCGAGGGTTTCCCGGGGCCGACGTGGAAGGTGCGCGAGCTCGGAGAAGCGTTCCACCCTGCCCTGATCGGCATCGTGACCCAGGCGGACTCGGTTCAGGAGGTCGAGCCGGTAGCCTCACGAGCAGCAGTGACGTAACGTATCGGGCTCCATTTGCCTTCGACGAACCTGCGACGACGCTCCCCATGTCAATGACGTTCAGCCTGATAGCCCCGGCATCGTTCACCCGTCCCGAGATACTAGACCAGGCCGAGGAAGCCTTGCGGCAGTTCGGTATCGAGGTGCGTTTTCCCGCCCAATTGCAGAAGCGACACCGCTACCTGGCCGGGGACGTCTACCACCGCCTCGAGACGCTCTACGCGGCCTACGCCGATCCCGACACCGACGCCATATGGGCCGTTCGCGGCGGCTACGGCTGCGCGCATCTGGCCACCGAGATCGACTGGCGCCGGCTGGCGCCCAAGCCGTTGATCGGTTACTCCGACCTCAGTGTGCTGCTGGATCAGTGCCACCGCCATGGATTGCCGGCGATCCACGGCCCGGTCATGAAGGAGGGCGTGAAGCTCACATCCGATGACCCCGCCCTGCGTGCCGCGAGCCAGCGCGATTTCAGCGCGCTGCTCGCGCTGCTCGAGGGCCGACCTGCCGACGGCGTGGCGTTGACGCCCATCACGGCCACCACCTCCGCCATCATCGAGGGGCCGCTGGTGGGTGGTAATCTCTCGACGCTGGCCAGCGTTGCCGGCACCCCCTTGGCGTTCCGGGCACCGCCTGGCGCCATCGTGGTGCTGGAAGACGTCGGCGAGCCCTTCTACCGGCTCGAGCGCGACCTTTGGCAACTGGTTTACGCCGGCGCGCTGGATGAGGCGGCTGCCGTCTGTATCGGCACCTTCGAAGAGTGCGTCCCTTATGGGGACCTGAGAATAGAGACACTGTTCGACACCTGGCTGACTCCCCGTGGCCTGCCGCTCTACGCCGGCCTTCCCATCGGCCACGGCCGCGACAACCTGCCCTGGCGCTATGGGGCCACGGCCCGAATCGCCGATGGCCAACTGCAGTTTGGCGCCTGAACGGCGGGTAGCGGCCAACGAAAAAAGCCGCCTCGCATAGGCGAGGCGGCCGTGGTCGATGAACCCCCTACCTGGATTCGAACCCTATACGCGCTCGAAGACCGTGGCGACCCCCTGCCCCATGCCGATGCACATGGTGGCCAGCCCCAGCGTGGTGTCCTGCTGGCGCATCACGTTGAGCAAGGTGGTGCAGATCCGCGCCCCGGAACAGCCCAGCGGATGGCCCAGGGCGATGGCGCCACCGTGCAGGTTGACGGCGTCGTCGAGCCGGTCGAGCAGTTCGAGATCCTTGAGCACCGGGATCGACTGGGCGGCGAAGGCCTCGTTGAGTTCGACCGTCTGAATATCGCCGATCTGGAGCCCGGCGGCCTTCAGCGCCTTCTGCGACGCCGGCACCGGGCCGTAACCCATGATCGAGGCATCGCATCCGGCGACGCCGGTCGATACCACCTTGGCAAGAGGCTTCAGCCCCAGCGACTTGGCCCGCTCGTAGCTCATCACCATCAGCGCCGAAGCGCCGACCGAGAGTGCGGACGACGTGCCCGCGGTGACGGTGCCGTTCCTCGGATCGAACGCCGGCTTGAGCGAAGCCATCTGCTCCAGCGTGGCGTCTTCTCGCACCACTTCGTCGTGCTTGATCAAGCTGCGGAAACCCTGCGCATCGTGGCCTTCGATCGGCACGATCTCGTTGTCGAAATAGCCCAGGCGATTGGCCTCGCTGGCACGCTGGTGGGAGCGCAACCCGAACTGATCCTGCTGCTCGCGGGTAACGCCGTGCATCTTGCCCAGCAGTTCGGCGGTCAACCCCATCATCATAGCCGCCTTGGCGGTCGTCTTGCTGGCCGCCGGATTGACGTCGACGCCGTGGGTCATCGGCACGTGTTCCATGTGCTCGACGCCACCGATCAGATAGCAATCGCCCATGTCGGCACGGATATTGGCTACCGCGATATGCAGCGCGCTCATCGACGAGCCGCATAGACGGTTGATGGTCTGCGCCGGCACCGAGCGGGGAATGCCGGTCAGGATGGCGGCATTGCGTGCAATGTTCATCGACTGCTCGAGGGTCTGATTGACACACCCCCAGAGAATGTCGTCGACGCCCGCGGGGTCGAGCTTGTCGTTGCGAGTGAACAGCGCCTGCATCACCGCGGCGGAGAGATTCTCGGCCCGCACGTGACGGAAGGCGCCGTTCCTGGCTTTGGCCATGGGCGAGCGCACGGCATCGACCACCACGGCATCTCTAGCGTTCAAACTCATGACTGTGACTCCGATTGGTGGTGGATTCAGCGATCGCTGGCGTCAGGGTAGAAACGCTCGCCGCTGGCGGCCATCTCCCTGAGCCGGACCGTCGGCGCATACAGCGCACCCAGCTCGTCGGCGAGCCGTTCGGCCACCGCCACGAACTCGGCCACGCCCATCGCGTCGATGTAGCGCAGCGCGCCGCCGCGAAACGGCGGGAAGCCGATGCCGTAGATCAATGCCATGTCCGCCTCGGCCGGCGAGCCGACGATACCATCCTCGAGACAGCGCACCGTCTCCATGCAGAGCGGCACCATCATTCGTGCGATGACCTCGTCGTCGGATAGCTCACGCGTCTCCCGAACGACCTCGGCCACCAGCCGGTGCGCCTCGTCGTCGTGGACTTTCTTCGGCTTGCCCTTCTTGTCTTCCTCGTAGGCGTAGAACCCCTTGCCGTTCTTCTGGCCGAGGCGCTGATTGTCGAGCATGATCTGGATCGCCGACTTGCCCTCGTGGGCCATGCGATCCGGGAAGCCCTCGGCCATCACTTCGCTGGCGTGAACGGCCGTATCGATGCCGACGACATCGAGCAGGTAGGCGGGGCCCATCGGCCAGCCGAAGCGCTCCATGATCTTGTCGGCGCGTTCGAAGTCAACGCCGTGCTCGACCAGGCCGCTGAAGCCACCGAAGTAGGGAAACAGCACACGGTTGACCAGAAAGCCCGGGCAGTCGTTGACCACGATCGGCGTCTTGCCCATCTGGCGAGCGTAGGCGACCGTCGCGGCAACGGCGGCATCGGAGGTTCTGGCACCGCGGATGACCTCGACCAGCGGCATCCGGTGCACCGGATTGAAGAAGTGCATGCCGCAGAAATTTTCCGGCCGCTTGAGATCGGCTGCCAGTCGATCGATGGAGATCGTCGAAGTGTTCGACGCCAGGATGGTCTCTTCCGAGACGTTGGCTTCGACCTCGGCCAGTACCGCGGACTTGATCTTGGGGTTCTCGACCACCGCCTCGACCACCAGGTCGACGTGATCGAAATCGCCGTAGGAGAGCGTCGGGCGGATGTTGCTTAGCACCTCCGCCAGCTTGGTCTGGCTGAGCTTGCCGCGCTCGAGCTGTTTGGTCAGCAGCTTGCGAGCCTCCTTCAGACCCAGCTCGATCGCCTCCGGCTTGATGTCCTTCATCAGGATGGGCGTGCCCTTGTAGGCGCTCTGGTAGGCGATCCCGCCCCCCATGATGCCGGCGCCGAGCACGGCGGCCTGGGCCACCGTTCCGGCACTCTTCTCGTACTGCTTGGCCTTCTTCTTGACCGCCTGATCGTTCATGAACAGGCCGACGAGGTTGTAGCAGACATCGGTCTTGGCAAGCTTTGCAAACGCCTGGGCTTCGATCGCCTGGGCTCGTTCGCGGCCCTCGCCCGCCCCTTTCTGGATGACCCGGATCGCCTCGATCGGTGCAGGATAGTGCGGCCCCGCCTTGCCCGCGACGTAGCCCTTGGCGGTCTCGAACGCCATCATCTGCTCGACCGCGTTGAGCTTGAGTGGCGACCCCTTCTCGGTACGACGAGCGCGGTAGTCGAAATCACCGGCATTGGCCTTGTCGAGAATGTCCCGGGCCGCAGCCATCAGTTTTTCCTGGGGCACGACATCGTCGACGGCGCCCACCTTGAAGGCCGTTTCGGCATCGTTCTGCGAGCCACCCGCGATCCACTCGATCGCATTGTCGGCACCGATCAGACGCGGCAGGCGAACGCAGCCTCCCCAACCTGGCACGATGCCCAGCTTGGTCTCGGGCAGCCCGATCTGCGCGGTTTCCGCCATGACACGGAAATCGGTCGTCAGGCTAAGTTCGCACCCGCCACCCAACGCCAGCCCGTTGAGTGCGGTGACGGTGGGAAAAGGCAGGTCTTCGATGCGGTTGAACAGTGCGTGGATTCGCGTGTTCATGTCGACCAGGAACGCCTCGTCCTTGGCGAACATGGCATGAAATTCGGTGATATCGGCACCGACGATGAACACGTCCTTGGCGCTGGCGACGATCAACCCCTTCAAGCCAGATTCGGCTTCCAGAGCATCGACGGCCAACGACAGCTCGCCAATGACCGAAGACGACAGCTTGTTGATCGCTTCATCCTTGAGGTCGAGCGTCAGAAGCGCTATACCGCCGTCCTGGACCTCGACCCGGATGGCATCGCCTTGATAGAGCATGGGAAACCTCCGTGCCATGACTGCGAAAATGTCCCTCGCCATCGGCGACAGGACAAATCATACGACTGTTTGAATATCGAGAGCTTGAGGTGCGCGTCGGGGCTCGTCAAGCTCAACCAAAGTCTCGCTCCACCCTCTTCAGCCCCAGATTGGCGCCGCCAATGCCGGGGTCGAGAAGTCCGTGTTGGGCGCCGTCGCGCAAAATCGATTCCCAACCGCTAGAATGTGTCGCCCGTCGGCGGTCCAGGGACTTCTTCTCAGGATCCTCACCCGACGGCCCCCGTGAATCGATTCGAAGGAGCCTGGACCGTGGCCGTGAAAGAGACCGTGACGCCCTCGATACTGGCCCGGCTGGAACCGCTTGTCACTCGTTTACGCCGTTATCACTGGGCCTGGCCGCCCATCGCGTTCGTGCTGGGGCTGCTCGGCTTCTTCCTGGTCAATCGACAACAGTGGCTGGGAGGGCTGCTGGCACTGGGACTGGTGCTGACCTGGGCCCTGTTGATCATCGAAAGCATTGCCAGCAAATGGCTATCGCGGCGGGGGCGAAACGCGGCCCTGCCTCGCGCGGCGGCGACTTTCATCGCCCAGATGGTGCATCAGGAAACCCTGTTCTTCTGCCTGCCGTTCTTCCTCGCCACCACCATCTGGACCAGCGGTCAGGCGGTGTTCACCGGGCTGCTGATCGTCTGTTCGATCCTCGCCATTCTCGATCCGCTGTACTTCGGACTCTCCAATCGACATCGATGGCTTTACTTCCTGCTCCACTCATTGTGCGTATTCGTGGTGATGCTGGTGACGCTGCCGATCATGCTGAGCCTGACCACCGGCGAGAGCCTGATACTGGCGATCCTGGCGATGATGTTCTTCAGTCTGCCCAGCGTCCTCGGGCTCATCAGACCCGGCGGCATCACTCGCTGGCTCGCCATGGCGGGCTTGCTGATCATTCTGGGCGGCATCGCCTGGACCGGGCGCACCTGGATACCGCCGGCGACGCTGTGGTTATCCGGCAGCGCGCTCTCCCCCGGCTTCGATACGGCGGCCCGGACGCCCACCGGCAGCATGACGCTGACCCCCCAGGCGCTTCGCTCGCGGGGACTTTACGTCTATACGGCGATCCGGGCCCCGCGCGGGCTGCGCGAGAAGATCTATCACGTCTGGCGTCATGACGGTCAGGTCGTCGAGCGCATCGCACTGGTCATCCATGGCGGACGTGATCAGGGCTACCGGGCCTGGACCCACAAGCAGAATTTCTCCGGCGAACCGGAAGGACGCTGGCAGGTGGACGTCATCACGCAGACCGGACAGCGTATCGGCAGCGTGCGATTCACGGTGGCGGCGAACGACGGCGCGACGATCGCGGATGGCAGGATTCAGCGTCCACCGGGTATCCCCGGGTGGAATATTCGCCATGTATTAGGAAATGACGGTAAACAGGACGACTAATCGCCAATCATTGTGGCTTGCATTATCCTGCGGTGCTTTGGAGAATGTTAGGACGTTCACGATTCAGGTAATCCGCTATGGCACAGCATATCGGCTTTAAATTGGCACGTTTGCCGCGACTCTGGCGCGCCGTCATCGATGAACGCCTGGCACCACTGGGCTTGACTCAGACACGCTGGGTGACACTCTGGAATCTGCGCAACATGGGTGGAGGCCAGGCCCAGTGCGATCTGGCGCGTGCCATCGGCGTGGAAGCCCCCTCACTGGTGCGGACGCTGGACCAACTCGCGGAGCAGAACCTGATCGAGCGTCGTCCATGCGCCGAGGACCGCCGCACCAAACGACTGCATCTGACCCACGAGGCGACACCGCTGCTGGAAGAGATCGAGAAGATCGTCAACGAAGTGCGCGACGAGATGCTGGGTGGCTTCACGCCGGACGAGATCGACCTCTTCGAAGGCATGCTGGACCGCATCGAGAAGAATGGTCTGGAGCTGCAACGCCAGTCCGAGCAGGCCAAGGCCAGTTGATGACTCGATAACGGCGCCGAGATGGCTCGCGCGCCGCTGTATCGCGATGCCACCCGGGAGGGTGGCGCTATCCGTCATAGAGGCCTGGTGGGCACTTCGGCCCTCTTCCCGCTCCCGGCCAACCTGTCGCGCATGGCCAACCAGTTTGCCCAATCCTGCTGAAAACTCTCCAGACTCATCCCCTCCTGCCACCAGACGCACATCGTGTACTGACCGGATTCGACGATCAGCGCATCCTTCGGCAAGGCATCCAGCCACTGCTCGAGCGACCGCAACCGTTCGGCGTCCAGTGGCGGCAACGGTGCCTGACGCCACCGCCACTGGGCGGTTGCCGCCTCCAGCGCGTCACTGGCAACGTCATTGCGTATCAGCGTGAAGTCACTACCCGACGCCGTGCCCGGGTAACGCAGTCGATAGCCCGTCAGAGCGACGTTTGGCAGTGCCAGCGGTGCCTTGGTGAAGTTCAACTCCCCACCATTGGCCTTGACGTATCGGCGCAGCTGCCCCCGCAGTGTCTCGCCGCGGCTTGGCCGCAACCACACCATTGGCGAAAGCATCAGCAGGATCGCGACCAACAGAAACCCCAGTACCGCCATAAATTCTCCTATTCTTTCGCGCTCGGCTTCTTGGAGATCGCTATAAACCCGAACATCAAACGATACATCGTACCCTCACGGTGACATCGTGTTGCACCACGCCAACGCATGTCTGATGATCGGCTGCGGCGCCTGACCGCAAGGCGTTGCCGAAAATAGCGTTGTGCCGTTCATGAGGCACGCTTACAGTTATCCATGTTCATTCGCCGGACGGGGGATTACCCGATGAGCAACGAATACCATCACGTGCTGGTTGCCGTGGATCTGACCAAGGATTCGCACAAGGTCCTGGAGCGAGCGATTCCCATCGCACGCCGCAACCAGGCCAAGCTCTCGATCATCCATACGCTGGAGCCTCTGGGGTTCGCCTATGGTGGCGACATCCCCATGGACCTGACGAGCATTCAGGACCAGCTCGACGAACATGCGACACAGCGTCTGGCCGATATCTCGGACCCTTACGACATCCCACGGGAGGATCAGCATATCGTGGTCGGGATGCCGGACACCGAGATCCAGCGCTTCGCCAAGGACCACGACGTGGACCTGATCGTCGTGGGTTCCCACGGCCGCCACGGCTTCGCCCTGCTGCTGGGATCGACGTCCACCGGCGTGCTGCACGGCGCCGAGTGCGACGTGCTGGCGGTCCGCGTCGGCAAGGATGGTGAAACCGAAGAGTAAGGCCGATGCCTCCGGCTCACCGCCCGCCCACGGCGGGCGGTGAGCCGACGCTCTGCCAAGCCGTCAATCGCTGCCTTCCGCCATCGCTTCCAGCTCCATCCACCGCTCCATGGCCCGATCCAGCTCCGCCTGGGTCTCCGACAGCGCTTCGATGGCCTGACTCACTGTCTCACTATCCTGCTGATAGAAGTCCGGCGCTCCCATCCTGGACTCGAAGTCGGCAATCCTTGCCTCCAGCGTCTCGATCGTGGCGGGCAGCGTATCCAGCTCGCGCTGCAGCTTGTAGGAAAGTTTCTGGCGACGCTTGTCGCCGTCGGCCTTCTCCGCCGACTGGTTCGGGGTAGCCTGGCGCTCGGCCAGTTTCTGCTGGGCCTTGCGGGCCTCGGCCAGCTCCCAGGGCGCCGGCGGGAGCCGGCCACCCTGGCGCACCCAATCGCTATAACCGCCCACGTAGCTGCGCACGACGCCGTCGCCCTCGAAAGCCAGTACGTCGGTGACGACATTGTCCATGAAGGCGCGGTCGTGGGAGACGAGCAGTAGCGTTCCCTCGAAATCGAGCAGCAACTCCTCCAGCAGCTCGAGCGTCTCCACATCGAGGTCGTTGGTCGGCTCGTCGAGGACCAGCACGTTGGCCGGCTGGGTGAAGAGCTTGGCCAGCAGCAGACGATTGGACTCTCCGCCGGACAATGCCTTGACCGGCTGCCTTGCGCGCTCGGGCGTGAACAGGAAATCCTGCAGGTAGCTGATGACGTGCTTGTCCTTGCCCGCGACCGTCACCTTGTCGCTGCCCTGGGCGACGTTGTCATAGACACTCTTGTTCGGCTCGAGCCCGGCCCGCAACTGGTCGAAATAGGCAACCGCAAGGTTGGTGCCCATTCTCACGCCGCCCTCGCTCGGTTCGAGCTCGCCCAGCAGGATCTTGAGCAGCGTCGTCTTGCCGGCGCCATTGCGACCGATCAGCCCGATACGGTCGCCGCGCTGAATCTCCAGCGAGAGATCGCGAATAATGCAGGCATCGGCGTAATACTGCGTCACATGCTGCAGCTCGACGACACGCTTGCCGCTACGCTCGCCGCTGTCCACCTGAAACGATGCCTTGCCTTGGCGTTCACGACGCTGGGAACGCTCGTTGCGCATCTTCTCGAGCGCTCGCACACGCCCCTCGTTACGGGTGCGGCGCGCCTTGATCCCTTGGCGAATCCAGGTCTCTTCCTGGGCCAGCTTCTTGTCGAACTCCGCCCGCTCGCGCGCCTCGACCTCCAGCTCGTGCGCCTTCTGGGCCTGATAGGTGGCGTAGTCACCGGGATAACGCCCCAGCCGGCCGCGATCGAGCTCCAGAATGGTGGTCGCCAGCTTCGACAGGAAGGCGCGGTCGTGGGTAATGAACAGCACCGCCCCATCGAATGCCAGCAGCTGCTCCTCGAGCCAAGTGATGGTATCGATGTCGAGATGGTTGGTGGGCTCGTCGAGCAACAGCAGGTCGGGCCCCGAGACCATCGCCCGTGCCAGCGCCACGCGGCGGCGCCAGCCACCCGAGAGACCGCTCATCATGGCGTCGGCAGGCAGGCCAAGACGTGTCAGGACGGTATCGATGCGCTGGTGAAAGGACCAGCCATCCTGCGCTTCCAGCCGTGTCTGCAACGTCTCCAGGCGTCGCATGTCCGGTTCGGCCATCGCTACCAGCCGATGATACTCGGCCAGCAGTTCCCCGGTTTCGGGCAGCCCCTGGGCGACGACTTCGAAGATCGTCGCCTCGTCGGCATCCGGCAGGGTCTGCTCGAGCACCCCGATCTTGAGCCCCGGGGCACGCCAGATATGGCCATCATCGGCCTGATTGTCGCCCGAGATCAGTTTCAGGAGGGTGGACTTGCCGGTACCGTTTCGACCCACCAGTGCCAGGCGCTCTCCTTTCTCGATCTCCAGGTCCGCGCCATCGAGAAGCGTATGGTGGCCGTAGGCCAGTTGCAGTTGTTCAAGGCGTAGCAGAGCCACGTGGAACCTCGCGATCGTGAGTCTTCGAAATGACGGAAGTGGGTAGCCCGGTGGCTATTCTGGCTGAACCTGTCGTCGGCCCGTATTGTACCTTGCCAGCCCGCGCTCGCCGAAATGGATTGGCGCACGCTTCGCCCTTGGCCCCGGGCGCTTTACAATGTGTGCCGATAATCTTCCCCTCGACTGAAAGGAGTGCCGCGTGAGCGACACGCCACAGCAGCAAACCGCCGGCGTCGAATCCCCTCTGCCGGAAGCGCTACGCATCACCTCGCCGTCACCGCTGGTCGATATCGGTGCCAACCTGACCCACGAGAGCTTCGAACAGGACCTCGAGGCGACGCTGGCGCGGGCGGCCCACGCCAATGTCACGACCCTGGTGATCACCGGTGCGGACCTCGACGGCGCCACCAGGGCGTCTCGGCTGGCGACCCGGTTCCCCGGCCTTCATTCGACGGCCGGCCTGCACCCTCATCATGCCTCCGATTGGTGTCCCGAGCTGGAGCAAGCCATGCGCCATCTCCATCGCCACGAATCAGTCGTCGCCGTGGGAGAGTGCGGTCTCGATTTCCACCGCAACTTTTCCTCGCCGGCGGACCAGGAGCGCGCCCTGGAAGCGCAACTCGCACTGGCGGCGGAGTCGGGCCTGCCGGTCTTTCTTCACGAGCGCGACGCCGGCCGGCGCATGCTGGAGATCCTGAGTGACTGGCGAGACCGCCTCAGCGATGCCGTGGTCCACTGTTTCACTGGAGATAGAGAGACGCTCCACGGCTATCTCGACCTGGACCTGCACATCGGCCAGACCGGCTGGCTCAGCGACGAACGCCGTGGTCATCATCTCCGTGAGTTCGTTGCCGACATCCCCGCCGAGCGGCTGATGGTGGAGACCGACTGCCCCTATCTGCTGCCGCGCAATCTGCCGGCAAAGATAAAGGGGCGCCGCCACGAGCCGGCTCTGCTACCTTGGATAGTCAGAGAACTGGCTCACTGGCGCGGCGAGAGTGAAGCCGATTTGGCACACCGAACCACGCTGACGGCCAAGCGCTTCTTTCGGCTGAACGAGGACGCTGGCAAATGACCGACTACCCAGGATTCATCGCCGTCGAGACCGGCGACGACAATTCGCTGCCATTGGCCATCGCCTGGGCGCTACCCAACGGTCAGATCAAGCACACCCTGATTCAGCCGGACGATGAATGGCTGAACGACGAACTGTTGTCCCTCGGTGGCTACGATCTGGACGAACTTCGACATCTTGGCATCAGCCCGCTGGACGTGCTCAGGGAGCTGGAGAACGACCATTTCAGCGAGACGCTCTACACGGCGGGCGTTCAGGACGATGAAGCCGCGCTGTCGCTGATGTTCGACGATTTCGGTGTCGATCCCTTCGTCGAGCTTGCCCCGGCGGCGAATCTTTACCCGGAGCTCGATGCGGGTGACTGGTCACGGGCTCGCAGCGAACTGTTCGGGGAGATGGGACTGGAGCCCCTGCGCCCGGAGCACGAAGTCCAGGTCATGCTCTATCTTCATCAGCGTCTGGTCCAACGCGACGCATAGCGCCTCCCGCCTCCAGCCGTCGCCGTCCCGCGGCGATGGCTGTCTGAAGTCCACCCTCCTCGCGGTAGAAGATGGCGAGCGCATCGATGAGTGCCTGCGCTCGCCGGGGGATCCCCTCGCTTCGATACCGTGCCACCCTCGCCGCCACCTTCGCACTGAACGCCTCCCGGTCCACTTCGACCCCATCGAGATTGTCGACACTGACCTCGAACGGCTTGCCACACGCGGCGCTGAGTAGTGACTCGAGTGCCTGGGGCGCGGTCTCGACACGCTCGAAGTCGGCCTGTCGCTCGGCATCCCGTCCGTCGGGCTCGTACCAGTAGCCGTAATCCTCGAGCTGTCGTCGTGCCTCACCGGCGATGCACCAGTGGCTGATTTCATGCAGTGCGCTGGCGAAAAAGCCGTGGGCGAAGACGATCCGATGATATTCGTGACAGGCATCGGCCGGCAGATAGATGGGTTCGTCTTCGCCACGCACCAGTCGAGTATGGTGGCTATCGGCAAAGATGCCGTCGAACAGCGCGATCAGGTCTTCGATGTCATGTGTCATCAGGGCCTCCGGAACTGCGCCGGAGTATACGTAAGTTCACACCTGCCGCCGAGCGCTCCCCCGCGACTCCTGCTAGAATCGCCGCCCTGTCCGTTCGGTCAAGGAGCACCCCGTGTCGTCGACCGTCAGCCGTTTTCACCGCTGCCGCCGAGAAACCGGAAGCCTCGTGCGTCTGAGCCTGCCGATCTGCGGCGCGCAACTGGCTCAGGCAGGCATGAGCGCCTCGGATGTCATCATGTCGGGCCGAGCCAGCGCCATCGATCTGGCGGCGGTCTCCGTCGGCGCCAGCTTGTGGGTGCCGCTGATGCTGCTGATGACCGGAACCTTGATGGGGCTCACTCCCATCGTGGCTCATCGAATGGGCGCCGGAAGCCACGATCAGGTCCGTGGCAAGGTCCACCAGGCGCTCTGGGTGGCGCTATTTTTGGGAGTTCTCAGCGCTCTGGCCATGACGCTGGGCGCCAGCGTCATTTTTCGCCTGATGCAGATTCCCGCCGATGTCGCCAGCCTGGCTACCGCCTACCTGAATGCCGCGGCCTTCGGCATCCCTGCCATCGCGATATACCAGGCGCTGCGAGCGTTCTCCGACGGCATGCATCACACCCGGCCGGCGCTGTGGATCAGCCTCGTCGGCCTGGCGGTCAATATCCCCGGCAATTTTCTGTTGATCTATGGTGGCCCGGGGCTGGTCGGGCTATTCGGCAACGAGATCCCTCTTTTCCTGCAGCGGCTACCCGCATTGGGCGCATTCGGCTGTGGTATCGCGACCGCCATATCGATGTGGGCCATGTGCCTGGGAATGATCTGGTACACCACTCGCAGCCGTGCCTATGCCCCGGTGGTTCTATGGGCCTCCCCGACCCCGCCGCGTCGACAGGATATCGCGGAGCTTTTGTATATCGGCCTTCCGATCGGCCTGGCCATCTTCTTCGAGGTCACACTATTTACCGTGATCACGCTGCTGGTCGCCTACCTCGGCGAGATCACCGTGGCGGCGCACCAGATCGCCCTCAACGTCACGTCGATACTGTTCATGCTACCGCTGTCGTTGAGCATGGCCCTGACCGTCAGGGTCAGCAACCGGCTCGGGGCGGGCGATGCCGCCGAGGCACGCTTCGTGGCCTGGAACGGTGTCGGCGTCGGCCTGGCGCTGGCGCTGCTCAACAGTGCGCTGATCTGGCTACTGGCGGCGCCGGCGGTGTCGCTCTACACCAGCAACGCCGACGTGCGCACCCTGGCCATGTCACTGATTCTGCTGGCCATGCTGTTTCAGATCTCGGATTCGCTCCAGGTCAACCTGGCTGGCGCCCTGCGTGGCTACAAGGACACCCGAGTGGTGATGGGCATCACGCTGTTCTCCTACTGGCTCGTCGGCCTGGGGTGCGGCCATCTGCTGGGGCGCGGCATGGAGGGTGTGTTCGACGCACTGGGAATCTATGGCTACTGGATCGGACTCAACGCGGGCTTGACGACAGCAGCGGGACTCCTTGCCTGGCGGCTACGGCGTGTCGGCAGCCGCCGATTGGCGAAAAGCTGAAATTATCGTCATTGAGTCTATCGCGGGGCTTAACATGTCCTTCATGGCTATGCTAATACTGGCGTCATGCCTCAAGCCGAGACATTGCCGACCAGGAGGGTAGCCATGGGTGTCCCACTTTCCCCTCGATCCGCGCAGATCATCGATCTGGAAACCATGAGGCATCGGCTGAGAGCCAGGAAGCGGTTGGTCCGGCTATCGCCCGAACTCGACGGTCTGGAGATGCTCTACTTCCTCGCCTCCGACCCGGATACGCTATACGGCCTGCCGCTGCTGGCGTGGGGCCTGCGTGAAGACGACGAAGTCGTCGGCCTGGTGCCCTGGATGGAATCGCTGGCGCCTTGCCACGAGCTGGACGATCCCGAATATGGTCATTTCGTCGGCTATCGCGACCCCGAGACCCACGAGATATTCCACGATGCGCCCGAGCACAAAGTTGCCGAGCTGGAGCATGCGGCGGCCTATTTCGATTATGAGGAAACCCAGGACGTCTCGCTGACTCAGCAACTGCCGGAAACCCAGGGCACCCACGCACTGTGCATGGACGAGGATGGCAAGCCCTGGCAGCTCAAGCAGATCTTCGGGTGGCATCTCTACAGCAATGGGGCAGTCGATGCGATGCTGGCCGACGACACACGGGCCACGTCATTTCCCGTTCTGCTGGGGGACGACTGCCTCTATCCCGGTCGAAGCCGCCACCGCACGCTCTACTTCTTCCAGCGCAATATCGCCAACCGTATCCGAAACGAAGACCCGGATACACTGGAGGCGCTGGCACTGATGGTGATGCCGGGGAACTGACTCGATCAGGGGAAAGCGGCTGACCGGCCTGCCCTACCGCTATCTCATCCCAGTTGGATGCGATAGCGGTATTCGTCGCCATCCTGACTCTGGTCGACGAGTCGATGCCCCAAAAAGCTGCAGAACTTGGGGATGTCGCGGGTCGTCGCGGGATCGGTGGCAAGCACTTCCAGAATGTCACCGGTAGCCATGTCACGCACCTTGTTGTGCATCAGCATGATCGGCTCCGGACAGTAGAGCCCCCGTGTATCCAGTATTTCCCCTTGCTGGAGCCTAGCGTCGTTCATGATTGCCTCGCGCAAGCTATCGTCGTTCATCCATCCAGTCTCACATGGACGGTGACCTCTTCACGGTCATGATACAGGTGGCGACAGGCGATGCTAGCGCTCACGCCCGCCGCCTTCAACGCATTCTCGAGTCGTATCAGACAGCGCCGAACCTCGTCCCACCTTTTCTTCATCGGCAGCTTGAGGTTGAAGATCGCCTCGCGACACCAGCGCTTGATCAGCCAGCGTTCGACCATGTCGATCACTCGCATCGGCTTGTCGACGATATCGCATACCAGCCAGTCGAGCCGGTACGGCGGCTCCCAGACAAAGCCGTCTTCGCGCAGATGCTCGACCTGCCCCGTCGCCATCAATCCTGGCGCCATGGGGCCGTTGTCGATGGCATACACGAACATTCCGCGCCGCACCAGTTGGTAGGTCCAGCCACCCGGCGCTGCGCCCAGGTCCACGGCCTGCATGCCGTCGTGCAGACGCGCTTCCCAGGCCTCTTTCGGCACGAAGGTATGCCAGGCTTCCTCGAGCTTGAGCGTCGAGCGGCTCGGCGCATCGGCCGGATGGCGGAGGCGCAGGATCCCGCCCGGATGATCACTCCGATTGCCCGGAAAGCTGATCCCCACCTGGATCGAATTGCCGGCCAGCCAGAACAGATGCAGCCTTCGTCCGCCGGCCTTGCGGCGCAGGCCGCCGCCCCGCTTCAGCGCACTCTCCAGCGGCCGACTGAGTGACTTCGCCAAGCGCCCGAGCGCCTTGCCGTCGTTGGTATCCGGGGTCTCGTGCCAGATCGACTCGAAATTCCAGCCGCTCTCCTTGACCAGGTTCGCAATGGGCGAGATTCGGTCCTCGCGAGAGAGGGCGAGCGGCTCGAACGCGACGAGTGACTGTCGCGCGAACACCAGTGACCTCAGCGGCAGCTCGCGATGGATATTATTCGCGGGCTGAAAGTCATGGCTTTGCCAGCGGATGAAACCGCTATTGGTCTCTGCCATGACCACCTGCCCGAACTCGCCGATTTCGGAAGCGCGCTGCGTGACCTCGGCCGCGAGATCCGGCTCGAAACCGGCTCGGCAATACAGCAGCCACTCATTGGGCACTCGATTCACAACCACCTCGCTCCTGATACTTGCTCGACATCAATCCAGCATAAAAAAACCCCAGCCTCTTTCGAAGCTGGGGTTGGGTATAGAAGCCTGACGATGACCTACTCTCACATGGGGAGACCCCACACTACCATCGGCGCTAAGCGGTTTCACTTCTGAGTTCGGCATGGATCAGGTGGTTCCCACTCGCTATGGTCGTCAGGCAAAACTGACGCTGAAGCGATCTTTTCCTCGCATCGCTTCAACTGATTCGGATCATGCTGACGGCTACGTCTCGTTTGGCCGGCTCTTTCTCGGCCCGCGTATCCAGTCATTGTCGTACTAATCGCTCGACTTCGCGTCCCGGCTTTCGCCACAACGCCTCTTTCCAAAACCCCTTGGGGTTATATGGTCAAGCCTCACGGGGCATTAGTACACGTTAGCTCAACGCCTTGCAGCGCTTCCACACCGTGCCTATCAACCAGCTAGTCTTGCTGGACCCTTTAGGAGACTCGAAGTCTCAGGGAGATCTCATCTTGAAGGAGGCTTCCCGCTTAGATGCCTTCAGCGGTTATCCCGTCCGCACATAGCTACCCGGCGATGCCACTGGCGTGACAACCGGAACACCAGAGGTGCGTCCACTCCGGTCCTCTCGTACTAGGAGCAGCACTTCTCAAATCTCCAACGCCCACGGCAGATAGGGACCGAACTGTCTCACGACGTTCTAAACCCAGCTCGCGTACCACTTTAAATGGCGAACAGCCATACCCTTGGGACCGACTTCAGCCCCAGGATGTGATGAGCCGACATCGAGGTGCCAAACACCGCCGTCGATGTGAACTCTTGGGCGGTATCAGCCTGTTATCCCCGGAGTACCTTTTATCCGTTGAGCGATGGCCCTTCCATACAGAACCACCGGATCACTAGAACCTACTTTCGTACCTGCTCGACGTGTCTGTCTCGCAGTTAAGCACCCTTATGCTCTTGCACTCAATGCACGATTTCCAACCGTGCTGAGGGTACCTTCGTGCTCCTCCGTTACGCTTTCGGAGGAGACCGCCCCAGTCAAACTACCCACCACACACTGTCCTCACACCGGATCACGGTGCCAAGTTAGAACGCCAATGATGCCAGGCTGGTATTTCAAGGTTGGCTCCACCCGAACTGGCGTCCGGGTTTCCAAGCCTCCCAGCTATCCTACACAAGCAACATCAGCGTCCAGTGTGAAGCTATAGTAAAGGTTCACGGGGTCTTTCCGTCTAGCCGCGGGTACACAGCATCTTCACTGCGATTTCAATTTCACTGAGTCTCGGGTGGAGACAGCGTGGCCATCATTACGCCATTCGTGCAGGTCGGAACTTACCCGACAAGGAATTTCGCTACCTTAGGACCGTTATAGTTACGGCCGCCGTTTACCGGGGCTTCGATCAAGAGCTTCGCCTTACGGCTAACACCATCAATTAACCTTCCGGCACCGGGCAGGCGTCACACCCTATACGTCCGCTTACGCGTTAGCAGAGTGCTGTGTTTTTAATAAACAGTTGCAGCCACCTGGTATCTTCGACCGGTTCGAGCTCGGGACGCGAAGTCCTTCACCCTAAGCCGGCGCACCTTCTCCCGAAGTTACGGTGCCATTTTGCCTAGTTCCTTCACCCGAGTTCTCTCAAGCGCCTTGGGATTCTCACCCTGACCACCTGTGTCGGTTTGGGGTACGGTCGCATGTGATCTGAAGCTTAGAGGCTTTTCCTGGAAGCGTGGCATCGATGACTTCCGGACCGTAGTCCGTTCGTCTCGTCTCTCGGCCTTAAGGACCCGGATTTGCCTAAGTCCTCAGCCTACTGACTTTCACCAGGACAACCAACGCCTGGCTCACCTAGCCTTCTTCGTCCCCCCATCGCAACCACATCCGGTACGGGAATATTGACCCGTTTCCCATCGACTACGCTTTTCAGCCTCGCCTTAGGGGCCGACTCACTCTGCTCTGATTAACATAGAACAGAAAACCTTGGTCTTCCGGCGGGGGAGTTTTTCACTCCCCTTGTCGTTACTCATGTCAGCATTCGCACTCGTGATATCTCCAGCATGCTTCTCAACACACCTTCACAGACTTACACGACGCTCCTCTACCGCTCATCCAGAGGATGAACCCGTAGCTTCGGCATCTGGTTTGAGCCCCGTTACATCTTCCGCGCAGGCCGACTCGACTAGTGAGCTATTACGCTTTCTTTAAAGGATGGCTGCTTCTAAGCCAACCTCCTAGCTGTCTATGCCTTCCCACATCGTTTCCCACTTAACCAGAATTTGGGGGCCTTAGCTGACGGTCTGGGTTGTTTCCCTTTTCACGACGGACGTTAGCACCCGCCGTGTGTCTCCCACGCTCTACTCACCGGTATTCGGAGTTTGCCTCGGGTTGGTAACCCGGGATGGGCCCCTAGCCGAAACAGTGCTCTACCCCCGGCGGTAATACGTGAGGCGCTACCTAAATAGCTTTCGAGGAGAACCAGCTATCTCCGAGCTTGATTAGCCTTTCACTCCGATCCACAGCTCATCCCAGCATTTTTCAACATACTTGGGTTCGGGCCTCCAATTGATGTTACTCAATCTTCACCCTGGCCATGGATAGATCGCCCGGTTTCGGGTCTATATCCAGCGACTGGTCGCCCAGTTAAGACTCGATTTCTCTACGCCTCCCCTATACGGTTAAGCTCGCCACTGAATATAAGTCGCTGACCCATTATACAAAAGGTACGCGGTCACCGAACAAGTCGGCTCCCACTGCTTGTACGCACACGGTTTCAGGATCTATTTCACTCCCCTCTCCGGGGTTCTTTTCGCCTTTCCCTCACGGTACTGGTTCACTATCGGTCAGCCAGGAGTATTTAGCCTTGGAGGATGGTCCCCCCATGTTCAGTCAGGGTTTCACGTGCCCCGACCTACTCGATTTCACACATTCAGGTTTTCGACTACGGGGCTATCACCCACTATGGCCGGCCTTTCCAGGCGCGTTCGTCTAACCAGTCACATGCTTAAGGGCTACTCCCCGTTCGCTCGCCGCTACTGGGGGAATCTCGGTTGATTTCTTTTCCTCGGGGTACTTAGATGTTTCAGTTCTCCCGGTTCGCTTCCCAACACCTATGGATTCAGTGTGGGATACCCAGCTTGTGCTGGGTGGGTTTCCCCATTCGGACATGTCCGGGTCGCAGGTTGTTTGCCACCTCACCGAACCTTTTCGCAGGCTACAACGTCCTTCATCGCCTCTGGCTGCCAAGGCATCCACCGTGTGCGCTTAATCGCTTGACCATATAACCCGAAGGAGTCTGGTCGTGCGATTAGTCTAACGACAATTGCCGGATACGCTTGAGACGTATCACTTTCGTTCTTCTCTTGCGAGAAGAACTGTCAGCATGATCCAAATTGTTAAAGAGCGTTTAGAGCAGAAGCTCTAAGCGATCGACTTTGCCGGCGTATGACGCGACGAAGCGGATGGCTTAGAACTCAATGACTGTGTGGTGCGATTTCTCAGGAAAGACATGGTGGAGCCAAGCGGGATCGAACCGCTGACCTCCTGCGTGCAAGGCAGGCGCTCTCCCAGCTGAGCTATGGCCCCGACAAATGCAATTTTGTCGAAGACAAGGCGCTTTTTGCCGACGTGTAGCCTGCTACACGAGGGAAAAAGCAACGCCGTATTCGGCAAAATTTGGTGGGTCTGGGCAGACTCGAACTGCCGACCTCACCCTTATCAGGGGTGCGCTCTAACCAACTGAGCTACAGACCCGGCTTACCACTGGGTCCGTGACCCAAACAGTCATTGCTCTTGGCCGATCAGGTAATTGATTGTGGACGCTTGAACCACGTGAAGCTGGTCGTTTAAGGAGGTGATCCAGCCGCAGGTTCCCCTACGGCTACCTTGTTACGACTTCACCCCAGTCATGAACCACACCGTGGTGATCGCTCTCCCGAAGGTTAAGCTAACCACTTCTGGTGCAGTCCACTCCCATGGTGTGACGGGCGGTGTGTACAAGGCCCGGGAACGTATTCACCGTGACATTCTGATTCACGATTACTAGCGATTCCGACTTCACGGAGTCGAGTTGCAGACTCCGATCCGGACTGAGGCCGGCTTTCTGGGATTCGCTCCACCTCGCGGTCTCGCAACCCTTTGTACCGGCCATTGTAGCACGTGTGTAGCCCTACCCGTAAGGGCCATGATGACTTGACGTCGTCCCCACCTTCCTCCGGTTTGTCACCGGCAGTCTCCTTAGAGTTCCCGACCGAATCGCTGGCAAATAAGGACAAGGGTTGCGCTCGTTACGGGACTTAACCCAACATTTCACAACACGAGCTGACGACAGCCATGCAGCACCTGTCTCAGAGTTCCCGAAGGCACCAATCCATCTCTGGAAAGTTCTCTGGATGTCAAGGGTAGGTAAGGTTCTTCGCGTTGCATCGAATTAAACCACATGCTCCACCGCTTGTGCGGGCCCCCGTCAATTCATTTGAGTTTTAACCTTGCGGCCGTACTCCCCAGGCGGTCGACTTATCGCGTTAACTGCGCCACTAAGTCCTTAAAGGTCCCAACGGCTAGTCGACATCGTTTACGGCGTGGACTACCAGGGTATCTAATCCTGTTTGCTACCCACGCTTTCGCACCTCAGTGTCAGTGTCAGGCCAGAAGGCCGCCTTCGCCACTGGTATTCCTCCCGATCTCTACGCATTTCACCGCTACACCGGGAATTCTACCTTCCTCTCCTGCACTCTAGCCTGGCCGTTCCGGATGCCGTTCCCAGGTTGAGCCCGGGGCTTTCACAACCGGCGTGCCAAGCCACCTACGCGCGCTTTACGCCCAGTAATTCCGATTAACGCTCGCACCCTCCGTATTACCGCGGCTGCTGGCACGGAGTTAGCCGGTGCTTCTTCTGCGAGTGATGTCCTTCCTCTGGGGTATTAACCCAGAGGCTTTCTTCCTCGCTGAAAGTGCTTTACAACCCGAAAGCCTTCTTCACACACGCGGCATGGCTGGATCAGGCTTTCGCCCATTGTCCAATATTCCCCACTGCTGCCTCCCGTAGGAGTCTGGGCCGTGTCTCAGTCCCAGTGTGGCTGATCATCCTCTCAGACCAGCTACGGATCGTCGCCTTGGTAAGCCGTTACCTTACCAACTAGCTAATCCGACATAGGCTCATCCGATAGCGCGAAGTCCGAAGATCCTCCGCTTTCTCCCGTAGGACGTATGCGGTATTAGCGTGGGTTTCCCCACGTTATCCCCCACTACCGGGCAGATTCCTATGCATTACTCACCCGTCCGCCGCTCGCCACCAGGGAGCAAGCTCCCCGTGCTGCCGCTCGACTTGCATGTGTTAGGCCTGCCGCCAGCGTTCAATCTGAGCCATGATCAAACTCTTCAGTTTAAAGTCTGATAGTCCTTACTTCTCCCGAAGGAAAAAAGCGGACCAAACTTGGTTCAAGGTCAAACGAATCTTGACGAGTCGCTTGCCTCGATATGTCGTGACTGGCTGTCACGCGAGAACAAGCGCCCACATCAATTACCTGATCGATTGTTAAAGAGCGCCTTACTTTGCCGTTTCGAATCCAAGTGCTTGTCAGCGCTTGTTTTCTGGGCCGCCGTAAGGAGTGGCGTATTTTAAGGATCGAGGCGAGGATGTCAACGTCTTTTTTGTCGAATCCTGCTTGGCGTCGCGTGTTGCTGTCGGCGCCGATCCTTGCCAAGAAGCGGGAGCATTCTGCCTGTCTCCCCTGCCTCGCGTCAACCGATTATTTCAATCAAATCAACTGCTTGGCTTTCTTCTTCACCGCCTCCGAAAACCTCTCTCGGCGGCAGCGGATGCGTACTTTACGATTCTCCGCGGCACTTGGCAAGCGTCGGGAAACAAAAATCCCAAAATTTCGACTGCGCGTCATCAAACCGTCACCCACCCGTGCATCTGTCTCTAGATCACCCAGAGATCCAGGAACGCATCCACCGGCGTCGAGTCGAACCTTTCTCCGTCTTCGTACAGCTCGAAGATCTGCTCACAGCGCTGCACCGGAAAACGGGTTGCCAGATTGTGGCGGAGCTTTTCCTTGAGCTGCGGGATTCCCTCTTCCCGACGTCGCCGATGTCCCAGGGGATACTCCACCTCCACAAGCTCGGTGCAGGTTCCATCGTTGAAGAAGACCTGGACCGCGTTGGCAATGGAGCGCTTGTCCGCTTGATGATACTCGCGGCTATACCGCTCGTCTTCGACGACCTCCATCTTGTCGCGCAGGAGATCGATGATCGGATGCGCAAGATGAAAATCGTCCTCGTAGTGCTCGGCAGTCAGATTACCGAACGCCAGCGGCACCGCGATCATGTACTGCAGACAGTGGTCACGATCGGCCGGATTGGCGAGCTCGCCTACCTTGGAGATGATCCGTATGGCCGACTCATGGGTGGTGACGACGATACGCTCGATCTCATCGAGACGATCACGCACCTGCGGGTGCAGCATCACCGCAGCCTCAGCCGCTGTCTGCGCGTGGAACTCCGCCGGAAAGCTGATCTTGAACAGCACGTTCTCCATGACGTAGCTGCCATAAGCCTGCGACACGCGGAATCTCCGCTCCGCCTCCGGCTTGATCCGTTGATCCTTGTTGGTCTTGCTGAAAGCGACGTCGTAGAAGCCCCATTGCGGCGCAGTGAGCACGCCAGGGATGCCCATCTCACCCCGCATGGCGATGTCGGCCAGCCTTACCGCTCGGGAGGTCGCGTCTCCTGCCGCCCAGCTCTTGCGCGATCCGGCGTTGGGGGCATGACGGTAGGTGCGGAGGCTCTGTCCGTCGACGAACGCATGCGACAGTGCCGAAAGCAGCTGCTCACGATTGGCGCCCATCAACTTGGCTACGACGGCGGTCGATGCCACCTTCACCAGGATGACGTGATCGAGCCCTACTCGGTTGAACGAGTTCTCCAGTGCCAGGACACCCTGTATCTCATGGGCCATGATCATCGCTTCGAGCACGTGGCGCAGGGTCAGCGGCGTCTCGCCCTTCGCCACGCGCTGCTGAGAGAGATGGTCGGCAACCGCCAGGATGCCGCCCAGATTGTCCGACGGATGGCCCCATTCCGCTGCCAGCCAGGTATCGTTGTAGTCCAGCCACCGAATGATGCAGCCGATATCCCAGGCCGCTTTCACCGGATCGAGCCGAAGCTGGGTCCCGGGCACACGAGCCCCGTTGGGAACGACGGTCCCCTCCACCAACGGCCCAAGATGCTTGGTGCACTCCGGGAAGCGCAATGCCAGCAATCCGCAACCGAGCGTATCCAATAGGCAATGCCGGGCCGTCTCCAGCGCCTCCCGACTGTCGACTCGATAATCGAGCACATAGTCCGCGATGGCCTGAAGCTCCGGATCGTAGTCAGGGCGCTGGTTGAAATCGACGTTGGCGCTCATGAGGTTTCCTTGGATTGTCGTTGATCAATGGCGCATGGCTCGAAGCCGCGGTTACCGGCGCTGCTCGATCGGCACCCAATCGCGTCTTTCCGGGCCGACGTAATCGGCACTGGGCCGGATGATGCGGTTATTGGCGCGCTGTTCGAAGATGTGCCCGCACCACCCGGTCAACCGCGAACAGACGAAGATAGGCGTGAACAGCTTCGTCGGAATGCCCATGAAGTGGTAAGCGCTGGCATGATAGAAGTCAGCGTTGGGGAACAGCTTCTTCTCCCTTTTCATGACTGCCTCGACACGCTCGGATACGGCATAGAGATGCGTATCGCCCACGTCGTCCGCCAACCGTTTCGCCCACTGCTGGATGATCGCGCTGCGCGGGTCGGACTCGCGATAGATGGCATGACCGAAACCCATGACCTTTTCCTTGCGCTCCAGCATCTCGAGCAGGCGCCGCTCCGCTTCGTCCGGCGTCGACCAGCGGCTGATCATCTCCATGGCCGCTTCGTTGGCCCCACCATGCAGCGGCCCGCGCAGCGAGCCAATCGCACCGGTGACGCAGCTGTGCAGATCGGAGAGCGTGGAGGCACAGACCCGTGCCGTGAACGTCGAGGCGTTGAACTCGTGCTCGGCGTAGAGAATCAGCGAGACATTCATCACCCTGGCATGCAGGTCCGAAGCCGGCTTGCCGTGCAGCAGATGCAGAAAATGACCGCCAACGGAGACGTCGTCCGTTTCGGTCTCGATGCGTTCGCCATGATGAGAGTAGCGATACCAGTAGTTGAGCATCGACGGCATGACGGCCAGCAATCGATCGGCGTGGCGCTGCTGATCCTCCATGCGCTGCTCGGTCTCCAGGTTACCCAGCATCGAAGTGCCGGTGCGCAATACATCCATCGGATGGGCATCCGACGGGATCTGCTCCAGCACTCTCTTCAAGGGCTCTGGCAGCGAGCGGGAATGCTGGAGCAGGGCGATGTAGTCGTCCAACTGCGACTGGTTGGGCAGCGTGCCCTTCAGCAGTAGATAGGCGACCTCCTCGAAACGCGCGTTTTCCGCCAGCGTCTGGATGTCGTAGCCGCGATAGGTCAGTCCCGAACCGCTTTTTCCGACCGTGCACAGTTCGGTGGTGCCCGCGCTCTGGCCCCGCAAGCCGGTACTCTTCGTCATCTCTGCCATGAAAGCCTCCTTGTCTATTACTCGCCTCGATCGCTTTCCTTCGCAAAAAGCGCATCGAGTTTGCGTTCATAGGCGTGATAGTCGAGAAACTCGTAGAGTTCGTCCCGCGTCTGCATCAGCTCCACGACGTCCCGCTGGTGTCCCTTGGCATGGATGTCCCGATACACTGTCAACGCAGCCGCATTCATCGCGCGAAACGCGGATAGCGGATAGAGCACCATCCGGCAGCCGACTTCCGCCAGCTCTTGCTGGGTGAACAGCGGCGTGGCACCGAACTCGGTGATATTGGCCAGGATGGGTGCGTCGACGCCCTCGCAGAACGCCCGGTAGTCATCCAGGGTATGGACCGCCTCGGCAAAAATGGCGTCGGCGCCCGCCTCGACACAGGCATTGGCCCGCTCCACGGCGGCGGCAAGGCCCTCTTTCTGGAAGGCATCGGTGCGCGCAACCAGGTAGAAATCCGCATCGTGTCGGGCATCGACGGCAGCCTTGACACGGTCGACCATCTCCGCCTGCGAAACGATCTCCTTGTTGGGGCGGTGCCCGCAGCGTTTCTGCGCCACCTGATCCTCGAGATGAACGGCCGCCACGCCGGCCCGCTCCATTTCTCGAATCGTGCGGGCGATATTGAGAGCCCCGCCCCAACCGGTATCGATATCCACCAGCAGAGGCAATTCGGCAGCCGCGGTGATGCGACGAGCGTCTTCGACCACGTCATTGAGCGTGGTCATGCCCAGATCCGGAAGACCGTGGGAGGCATTGGCGACACCGCCACCGGAGAGGTAGAGGGCGTGGTGACCCACCGCCTGGGCCATCATCGCACTGTAGGCATTGATGGCACCGACGATGGGTAGCGGATGATGGGCGGCCAACGCCTTCCGAAAGCGTGCACCGGGGGTGAGCGACGTCATGATTCGATCCTCGAGGTCTGGGAAGAAGAGGCCGGTTCTTCCACCAGCGTTTGCGCGTAGTGGGCGGCGACGTTTTCGCGGGAAGCGCTGACGTGGCGACGCATCAGCAGCTCGGCGAGCTCGGCGTCACCCGCCTCGATCGCATCGACGATGCGATGATGCTCGACGAAGGCGCGTTGCGGCCGGGAACCCTTGGCGCTGAACTGCGTCCGATAGAGCCGCACCAGGTAATAAAGGTCATCGCACAGCAGCGTCATCAGCATGCGATTGTGGCTGCCCTGCACGATGCGGTAATGGAAGTCGAGATCGCCTTCCCGCTGGTAGTAGGCCTCGCCACTGGCCAGGTCCTCCTGCCGCTCATGAAAGGCGAGAACGCTGCGCAGGCCCGCGATCTCCTCGGCCGTCATCGACGTCGCCGCCAGCCTCGCGGCCATGCTCTCCAGCGCCTCGCGCACGTCGAACAGCTCCAGCAACTCGTCCATCGAAAGCTTGACGACCCGCGCGCCGACGTGCGGCACGCGCTCGATCAGCCGATAGGTTTCCAGCCGCCGCATGGCTTCCCGCAAGGGCCCGCGGGAGATACCGTAGTGAGCGGAGAGCTCCGGCTCGGTGATACGGGTGCCGGGAGGCAGCTCGCCGCGGACGATCGCGCGCTGAAGCTGATGAAACACCCGCTCGGCCAGGGTGCGAACCGCTGGCAGCTCGGTGTCGATCTGATGGTTATCGGTAGGGAATCGAGACATTAAGTTGTTAACAATGAAAGGGCTTACGCCTATCATAGGTGGCACTTTTCCTCCCGGCAACGTAATAATTGCGCAATATATGGCACTTTAGTCGGACCTCAGGAAACAGAATCCCTAATATTGTCGACAATCAAGTGTTTCTACCCAGGATCTACCGACGCTGGTCGGTCCCCTTCCCCTCCTTGCCGATGTCGAATCGCAGCCGTTAGCTGGGTGCGCAAAGCCCTCGCTCATCACCGAGACTCTCGATAAACTTGCCGGCCGGCATTTGCTGCCGATAACCCGAGATGCGGCTGCCGATGCCGAGTCGCCGTTCATTCGTCAGGAAAAGGTGTTCATGGCTGGCGCGAGACCCTGGCTCGAGATAGCCGATTTCCCCTACACCCCCGACCCGGGCCCGCTCTTCGAGCACCTGCATCGTCGTCCTGGGGCCGTGCTGCTGGACAGCGGCCGTCCCGACGCTCCGGGTGGCCGCTTCGACATTCTCAGCAGTGACCCGTTGGCGACGCTGACCATCGATGACGGCCAAGTACGATGTGAGCCATCGATACGCCTGCCGGACGAGCCGTTCGCGGCTCAACGAGCCCTCCTGGATCACGCCGAAGCCGAATGGCTACCCCACCTGCCGGCCGACCTCGCCGCCAGAACTGCCCCCCTGCCCTTTCTCGGTGGGCTGATCGGTCACTGGAGTTATTCCCTGGCTTCCGCGCGCGATCCGAGTGGCCATCCGTCATTGCGCGTCGATCGTCGCCCGGGGCCAAAGCTGCCTTCGGCAAGGCTCGGACTCTACGACTGGGCGCTGATCCAGGATCATGAAGCGCAGCGTAGCTGGCTGGTCGCGACCGCCGAACGCCGCCAGCAGGTAATGCGTTGGCTGCACGAGGTCGCGACGCCGAGCCGGCCGGACTTCGCCCTGACCGGCCCATTCGTCGGCGATATCGATCGCGCCGGCTATGCCAGACGCTTTCAGCGCGTCATCGACTATCTGCACGCCGGCGACTGCTATCAGATCAATCTGGCGCAGCGCTTCACCGCCCGCTTCGAGGGCAGCACCTGGCAGGCGTATCGCCGCCTTCGCCGCGCCACGCCCACGCCCTACGGCGGCTACCTCGCCTGGGACGACAAGGCCATTCTCTCGCTGTCGCCCGAGCGATTCATCGGCGTCGTCGACGGTCAGGTCGAGACTCGGCCGATCAAGGGGACTCGACCCCGCGGCTCGACCCCCGACGAGGACCGGCGGCTGGCAGAGGAGCTCCAGCAGAGCGCCAAGGATCGTGCCGAGAACGTCATGATCGTCGATCTGCTGCGCAACGATCTGGGCCGCGTCTGCCGCCCCGGCAGCGTCAAGGTCCCGCAACTCTGCAGCCTGGAGAGCTACGCCAATGTCCATCATCTGGTCAGCGTGGTTTGCGGTGAACTGGCAAGCCCTGCACAACCGCTGGCTCTGCTGGCTGCCGCTTTCCCCGGCGGTTCGATCACCGGCGCCCCCAAGCGTCGCGCGATGCAGATCATCGACGAGCTCGAGCCCAGCCAGCGTAGCGTCTACTGCGGCAGCCTGGGCTATCTCGACCGACGTGGCCATCTGGATACCTCGATCGCGATACGCACCGTCGTCGCCGACGGCGATACCCTGCACATCTGGGGCGGCGGTGGACTGGTCGCGGATTCGGACGAAGAAGCCGAATACCGGGAGACCCTCGCCAAGATCGGGAGGCTGATGCAGGCGCTGACGGATCGCCACCAGGCCGAGAACGATTCCCAATAGCATCCCGTTGGTTTACGCTCCCCGACGCCATCTTCCAACAATGAAGCCACCTTGAAAGCCACGACGATCTCGCCCCGCGCCAGTGCACCGCAGACCACGGTCGATCGCTACCTCTCCCGCCGGCGTGGTCAGCACTGGCTGATCGCGCTGACCGCGATGGCCACGTTGACGTCGCTACTGATCGACATCGGCACCGGGCCAGGCGCCTACCCGCTACTCGACGTAGTGAAGACCCTGGCGATGCCGTCGGAGGCTTCCCGCGTGCTGCAGGTGGTGGTCTGGGAGATCCGACTGCCGGTCGCGACGATGGCCATCGTCGTCGGCGCCAGTCTTGCCGTCGCAGGCGCGGAAATGCAGACACTGCTCAACAATCCTCTCGCCGATCCCTTCACGCTGGGGATTTCTTCCGCGGCCAGCTTTGGCGCGGCGCTTGCCATCGTGCTGGGTTTCGGCGTCCTGCCCGTCGCCGGCACCCTGCTGCTGACCGCCAATGCCTTCGCCCTGGCCATGCTCGCGTCGCTGATGATCTGGGCGCTGAGCCGGCTGAAGGGGGTCAGCGTGCAGACGATGGTGCTGATGGGTATCGCGATCATGTTTTTCTTCAACGCCTTGCTGGGGATGCTTCAGTACGTCGCCTCCGCCGAGTCGCTGCAGCAACTCGTGTTCTGGTCGCTGGGCAGCTTGAACAAGGCAAGCTGGGGGAAAGTCGCCCTGGCCGCCCTGGCCCTGCTCGCCACCATGCCGATCTTCATTCGGGCCAGATGGCAGTTGACGGCCCTGCGCCTGGGAGAAACCCAGGCCAAGTCCATGGGGATCGACGTCGGCCGGCTGCGTTTGCGCATGTTGCTCTGCTGCGCGCTGCTGTCGGCGACGGCGGTCGCGTTCGTGGGGACCATCGGATTCGTCGGGCTGGTCGGCCCGCATATCGCCCGGCTGCTGGTGGGCGAGGATCAACGCGTCTTCCTGCCGATGTCCGCGCTGACCGGCGCACTGATCCTCTCGGTGACCTCGATCCTCTCGAAGACGCTCATTCCCGGCATCCTGCTACCGATCGGCATCCTGACTGCGCTGATCGGCTTGCCGTTCTTCGTTTCGCTGATCCTGCGCTCGCGCAAGGAGAACTGGCGATGAGCCTGCAAATCGAGCGACTCGACTGTTCGCTGGGGAAACACCGGATACTGCACGACCTCTCCGGCCTGACCGCAAGGCCGGGCGAGATAACGGCGCTGATCGGACCCAACGGCGCGGGGAAGTCGACGCTGCTCAAGGCGATCGCCGGCATCGAGAGTGCCTGCGGCCACATCCTCCTGGCCGAAGAGCGGCTCGATTCACTATCGCTCGAGCAGCGCAGCCGGCGACTCTATTACCTTCCCCAGGACACCAGCACCCAGGCGGCCCTGAGCGTCTTCGAGGCCGTCCTGCTGGCGCGTCGAACCCAGGTGGCAGAGCCTGCCGCCACGGCGCTCTCGGCCGTCGAGCGCGCGCTCAAATCACTGGAACTCGAACCGCTCGCCGAGCGCGAACTGGTCGCACTGTCGGGTGGCCAGCGTCAGCGCGTCGCCATCGCCCAGGCCATCGTGCGGCGTCCGGCACTGCTGATGCTCGATGAACCGACCAGCGCCTTGGACCTCCATCATCAACTGCAGGTGCTCGATTACCTTCAGCGGTTGGCGCGCCGGGAAGCGATGACCGTCATTCTGGCCATCCACGACCTGAACCTGGCCGCCCGCTTCGCCGATCATCTCTGGGTCATCAAGGCGGGACGGCAAGTCGCCAGCGGAACGCCGGGGGAGGTGTTGACGCCAGCTCGGCTGCGGGAGGTCTACGCCATCGACGCTCACGTCGAGTGGCCGCCGGACGCGCCGCCACGCATCACGCCTCTCTCGGCGCTGCGCTCGCTCGGCGCTTAATAATCAGAAGATCGGTTCGCATCGACATGTAGATAATTTGGTTATATATAAACCTAACCAAACGGTATTGGTCGGCGCCTCGAGGGGGTTGGTAGAGTGGCAGCCATCCCACATATCCTCGCTGCGCCTCGTCGGAAACTCAGGCGAGCCCTCCAAAGGAGTCACCCATGGCGTTCGACCTCGATGCTCTCAATCGTGAAATCGGCCACGATCCTCTGGCCCTCACCGAGTTTGCACTGGGCCTGGATCAGAAGGCGATCTGCACCACCAATTTCCGTCCGTTCGAGGCCGTGATCCTGCACCTGGTCACCCGCGTTCGTCCCGACATCCCCGTCATCTGGATGGACAGCGGCTACAACACGCCCGCGACCTACCGCTTCGCCGAGGAGCTGACCAGGCGGCTCGATCTCAACCTGACCATTTACCACCCACACCGCTCGCGGGCCCATCGGGAGTCCGTGGAGGGGCCGACCCCGGAAATCGGCGACCCACGGCATGCAGCGTTCACGGAAGAGGTCAAGCTGGAACCATTTCGACGGGCGCTGGCCGAAACGGCGCCGGATGTCTGGTTCACGGCGCTGAGGGCCGAGGACACCCCGGAGCGCTCGCGCATGCAGCCGCTGTCGCGCAATGCCGATGGCCTGCTGAAAGTGGCGCCCGTGCTGCACTGGACTGCCAAGCAGATGTACCAGTACCTGCAACAGCACGACCTGCCCAACAATTTCGACTACTTCGACCCGACCAAGGTCGAGGACAAGCGTGAATGTGGGCTGCACCTGCAGCACTGATTGACTCAGGTACATAGTGCAGAGCGCCCCGCCGATGGCGGGGCGCTCTACGTTCGGGCAGGCTGAAACAGGGGAAGCGCCCCTCAAAGTACGGGCAGTTGAATTCCCTTGAACAGCTCGGCCTCGTGCCTCGGGCCCGCTGCCAGCGCTCGCTCGACGGTCTCTCGATCCAGGTGGGGGGCCATGCGTTTGACGAAGTCGTACATGTAGGTCCGCATGAAGGTGCCGCGACGAATGCCGATCTTGGTGGTGGAGCTCTCGAACAGATGCGAGGCATCCACCGCCACGAGATCGCTGTCGGCCACCGGATCGACCGCCATGTGGGCGACAATGCCGATGCCAAGACCCAGCCGCACGTAGGTCTTGATCACGTCGGAATCGGCTGCGGTAAGGACGACGTTGGGCGTCAGATCCCGGGACTTGAAGGCGTCGTCGAGCTGGGAGCGACCGGTAAAACCGAAGACATAGGTTACCAGCGGGTGCTCGGCCACCCGTTCGAGTGTCAATTCACCGCTCGCCAGAGGGTGCCCCTCGGGTACCAGGACACAGCGATTCCAGCGATAGCACGGTAGCAGCACGAGATCGTTGAACAGCTCGAGCGACTCGGTACAGATCGCGAAATCCGCCGTCCCCTCGCTCACCATCTGGGCGATCTGCTTGGGCGTTCCCTGCTGCATGTGAAGGGCGACATCCGGGTACTTCTGACGGAATTCGCCGATCACGCTGGGCAGCACGTAACGCGCCTGCGTATGCGTCGTGGCAATCGCCAGACTGCCGCGGCGTTCGTCGCTGTGCTCCTGAGCGACGTGCTTGATGTCATCGACCGTGCGCAGTACCTTGCCGGCCAGCTCGACGATCGCCTCCCCTGCCGGCGTGACGCGTGTCAGATGCTTGCCGCTGCGCGCGAATATCTCTACCCCTAGCTCGTCTTCCAACAGTCGAATCTGCTTGGAAATTCCAGGTTGTGACGTGAACAGGCTCTGAGCGGTTGCCGAGACATTGAGCTGATGCCGTGTCACTTCCCATACGTAGCGCAACTGTTGGAGCTTCATGAGCAACCTCGTGGCTTCCAGAATCTTCAAAACGGCATAAAAAACATGATGTCGATCACTTTACGCAATAAGTCGCGGGGCGTGAAGGCGCTGGAGCTACGATTATTGGATATGAAAAAAGGACGTTTAATAACCTGGCGCTATCGTTCCGATAAAGCCAGGGATTTGCCAGCACCCTGCGCAAGGGCTAACATCGCCCCCATAAGCTCGAGAAGAGCGCAATGTCTCCAGGAGTTAACGTCATGTCCAACAATGTCGATGTCACCACCGCCAATTTCGAGCAAGAGGTGTTGAACGCGGACAAGCCGGTGCTGCTCAAGTTCTGGGCACCCTGGTGCGGCCCCTGCAAGATGATGGCGCCCGTGGTCGACGAAGTCGCCGACGAGAAAGCGGATGACATCAAGGTCGTCAGCGTCAACGTCGATGACGCCCCGGAGATCGCCTCCGAACATGGCGTTCGTGGCGTTCCCACCGTCATGCTGTTCAAGTCCGGCGCCAAAGTGGCGTCACTGGTCGGCGCTCAGTCCAAGTCCCAGCTGACGCAGTTTCTCGAACAGAACGGCTGAGCCTCGCCACCTGTCGACAAGGCCGCGCTTCCAAAAGCGCGGCTTTTTTGTGCCTGAAGACAACCGGCAGCCCCGATTCGGAGAACCCTGAGCGCTATTCGACCTCTTCCTCCAGATCGTCCAACGCTTCCTGAACCTTGCGCTGATGGCGGCGACGGCGCTCCGAGGGGCTGAGCATCTTCGCGATCCAGCGCGTCTCGGGATGGCTGTCGAGGGCAATCTTGAGGGTCATTGTCAGGGGCACCGACAGCAGCATTCCCACCGGCCCCAGGATCCAGCCCCAGACCACCAGCGACAGGAATGCGACCAATGTCGAGAGCCCCATCGTCCGCCCCATGACCCGTGGCTCGATGATATTGCCCAGCACGAAGTTGATGGTCAGGTAGGCACCCGCCAACGTCATCGCCTTCACCACCCCCCCATCCGGCATCGCCAGTGTCAGCAACACCGGGGGTATCGCAGCCAATACCGAACCGATGTTGGGGATGTAGTTGAGAATGAAGGCCAGCGCGCCCCAGAGCAGGGCGAACTCGACGCCGACGAGCCAGGCCGAGATAGTGACCAGCAGGCCGGTGATCAGGCTGATCGCCGTCTTCACGGCCATATACCGCTTGAGGTTGTAGCTGAACTCGGTGAAGCGCTCCAGGCTCGGCCCCGGATTGGTCAGCGCCCTGGCCACCTTCTGACGGAAATCCAGCGTCTCGAAGAGCATGAAATTGACCATCAGCAGGATGACCAGACTCTGGGACAGCACCAGACCGAGACCACTGATGAACCCGGATAGCCAGCTTTGGTCTCCGGAGTCGTCGACCATGTTGGACAACTGCTGCGGGGAGACCGAAAGCCCCTGATTCGCCAGCCACTCCAGCAGGTTCAGATAATGGCCCTCCAGCTGCTTCTGCATCTCGGGCCAGCTATCCATGAACATCGTGAAGCTGTTGCCCAGCAAGGTGCCGAACAGAGCCAGTAGCCCTCCCAGTATCAACAGCGTGATTAGGACCGCCGCGTAGGAGTTGACGCCACGCCGATAGAGCCAATGGACCGGCGAGGTGCAGATCACCGCCACGAACAACGACAGCAGGATCGGGATGATAAGACTTTCCGCGGCGCGTATCCCGGCGATGATGATCGTCAGCGATGCCAGCGTCAGCATCAGATTGAAGGGAACGTTACGAAAAGCGGGTTCCTGTCCGGGCGACATATGCAAGATCCTGGTGGTCACGTCCTGTGGGCCACGACATTAGCACGATCCCGCGGCGGGTACGTTGCTGCGGCGCAAAGTGAGTGAAAGATAGCGGCTTACCGCGAGCCTGACGACAAGCGCCCCCGAGTCGTCGACTCGGGGGCGCCAGCTGCCTGTCCCAGGCAAGATTACGACGGTCGGAGGTCAACCATAGCGACCGGTGATGTAATCCTCGGTCCGGGACTCTCGCGGCTGGGTGAATATCTTGGTGGTGTCGTCACACTCGATCAGGCTCCCCAGGTACATGAACGCGGTGATATCGGATATTCGCGCCGCCTGCTGCATATTGTGGGTGACGATGACGATCGTGTAGTCCTTCTTGAGCTCGTTGATCAGATCCTCGATATACCCGGTCGAGATCGGATCCAATGCCGAGGTCGGCTCGTCGAGCAGAATCACCTCGGGCTTCACCGCGATGGTGCGCGCGATGCACAAGCGTTGCTGCTGGCCGCCCGAGAGCGCCTGACCGCTCTGCTTGAGCTTGTCCTTGACCTCGTTCCACAGTGCCGCCTTGCGCAACGCCCACTCCACTCGCTCCTCGAGATCCCGAGCGGAGAGCTTCTCGTAGAGACGAATACCGAAGGCGACGTTATCGAAGACCGACATCGGGAACGGCGTCGGTTTCTGAAACACCATGCCGACACGAGATCTCAGCAGGTTGAGATCGACCCCAGCCTCATAGATATCGTGCTCGTCGAGCAGAATCTGCCCCTCGGTACGAATCCCTTCGTAGAGATCGTGGATCCGATTGAAGCAACGGATCAACGTGGATTTGCCACACCCCGACGGGCCGATGAACGCCGTCACCTGGCGTTCGGGAATTTCCATGGTGACATTCTTGATCGCCTGGAACTTCCCATAGAAGAGATTCAGATCGTTGACGCGCAGCTTGGTGGCGATCTGCGGGGCGGCAGCCGCTTCAGCGGCGCCGGCGTTGCGCTTCTGGTCGAGATGAATATCGGCTGTCATGGCAGTCTCGCAGCTAGAAATCAGGATCGCTGGCGCGAGAAGTAGCGCGCCGCAATGTTCAGAATCAGAATGGCAGCGGTCAGGATCAAGGCCCCGCCCCAGGCCAACGCGACCAGATCGGGAATGAAGGCGTTGATCGTCATGTTCTGATAGATGGTCATCGGCAGGTTGGCCATTTCACTACCCAGGTCGAAGAAGTTCCACTGATTGGAATTCAGCGACGTGAACAGTAGCGGTGCCGTCTCGCCGCTGATCCGCGCGAACCCCAGGAGAATCCCGGTCATGATCCCCGCGCGAGCGCCGCTGTAACAGACTCGGACGATGATCCACCAGCGATGGGCCCCCAGCGCGGCCGCGGCTTCCCGCAGCGAGTTGGGTATCAACCGTAGCATGTCCTCTGTCGAACGAATGACCACCGGCACGATGATGACCGTCAACGCCAGCACGCCAGCCCAGCCGGAGAAGTTGCCCATCGGGACCACCACTACGGCATAGATGAACAGGCCGATGATGATCGAAGGTGCCGACAGCAGGATATCGTTGATGAAACGGATTACCTTGGCCATCAAGCCCTTGCCGCTATACTCCGCCAGCCAGGTACCGGCGGCCACGCCGATGACGGTGCCGATCACCGTTGCCGCGCAGGTCATGAGGAAGGTCCCCCAGATCGCGTTGCCCAGGCCCCCGCCGTTCATGCGGGTGCGCTCGACGAACGTCGACGGAGAGATCGCCCCGATCCCCTTGGTGACCAGCGTGAAGAGAATTGCGAAGAGAAAGATGAAGCCGATCACCGTCGCCAGTTGGCAGAGCACCATCACCAGCTGGTTGAGGCGTTTGCGACGCCGGTAGAGCGGCGTTTGATTGATATCCATGGACTCTCTCCTCCCGCTCAGGCGTGGCGACCGGTGCTGTTGCGCAACAGGTACCGGGCGAAGGCCAGCACCGCAAAGGTGATCAGGAACAGGATCAGACCCAGCGCCAGCAGCGCCGAGCGCTGGGTTCCGTCGGACTCGGAGAACTGATTGGCGATCAGTGCCGCGATCGAGGTTCCCTGCCCTGTCAGGGTGGTGTTGAGGAACAGGTTGTTGCCGATGACGAACGTCACCGCCATGGTTTCCCCCAGCGCACGCCCCAGTCCCAGCACGACGCCGCCGACCAGTCCCCCCTTCACCGAAGGCAGGATGACCCGTCGTGTCACCTCCCAGGTCGTGCAGCCCAACCCATAGGCGGATTCGCGCATGACCGCCGGAACCGTATTGATGACATCTCGTGATACGGCCGTGATGAAGGGAATGATCATCACCGCCAGAATGATGCCCGCCGTCGCCAGACCGGTGCCGGCGGGAAAGACCGAGGGGAACCAGGTGCGCAGCAGTGGCGCCAGCACCTCCATGCCCCACATGCCATAGATGATCGAAGGAATTCCCGCCAGCAGTTCGATCAGGGTGCTCAGCGGCTGGCGCAGGAACCCTGGACACTGCTCGGTCAGGAAGATCGCGATGCCGAACGAGACCGGCACGGCGATGACGATAGCGATGAATGACGTCAGCAGCGTGCCGTAGATCGCCGGCAGTGCACCGAAGACTTCGACATTGGCCGCCCAGCGGTTTTCCGTGAAGAAGTCCAGTCCGAAGCGCTGGATCGCGGGCCAGCTGGAGAACATCAGTGACGCGATGATCGCCCCGAGTAGCAGCAACACGGCGAAAGCGAAGGCAAACAACGTGCGCTCGAACCACACATCGATGCGCGCCTTTCGTTGCAGCCGCCTGCGAGTGGCGTCGCTGAGACGCCCCAGACCGCTGGTGGGAATCGCGTTGGTGGTGGCCATCTTCGTTCCTCGTCACTTGCCACTTACCGCCCAGGGGCGGCGTCTGATACAGCGCCGCGACGGAGGCGGTTGTCCCGCCAGCCGTCGCGGTACGTCAGTCAAGGATCACTGGGTCCAGACGGCTTCGCCATTCGGGCCCTTGATCTCGCTCCAGCTGTCACGAACCATGTCGGCAACGTTATCCGGCATCGGCACGTAGTCCAGATCCTGCGCCATGTCGTTACCGTTATCGTAGGCCCAGTCGAAGAACTTGAGCGCCTGCTTGGCGGCATCCGCGTCCTGAACCTGCTTGTGCATCAGGATGAAAGAGGCGCCAGTGATCGGCCAGCTTTCGTCACCCGGCTGGTTGGTCAGCACCAGATACATGCCTGGCGCATCCTTCCAGTCGGCGTTGGCGGCCGCGGCCATGAACGAATCCATGCTGGGTGCGACGACCTTGTCTGCCTTGTTCTTCAGGTGCACCAGGCTCAGGTCGTTCTGCGCGGCGTAGGCATACTCGACGTAGCCGATCGCACCATTGGTGTTGGCGATCTGGCTGGCAACCCCGGCATTGGCCTTGGCACCGACGCCTGCCGGCCACGCGACCGACTTGCCCTCACCTACGTTGTCGGCGAAGTCCTGACTGACCTGCGACAGGTAGTGAGTGAACAGGAAGTTGGTTCCGGAGCCCTCTGCACGGTAGACCGGCGTGATCTGGGTGTCGGGCAGGTCCATGTCCGGGTTCAGCTTGGCGATGGCGTCATCGTCCCAGTTGGTGATCTTGCCCTGGTAGATGTCGGCCAGTGTCGGACCATCGAGGTTGAGCGAACCGCCCTCGATCCCCTCGACATGGAACGCGGCAACCACGCCACCCATGACCATCGGCCACTGCATCAGGCCATTCTTGTCCAGCTCTTCCTTGGTCATCGGGGCGTCGCTGGCACCGAAGGTGACCGTCTTGGCGACAATCTGCTGGATGCCGCCGCCGGAGCCGATGGCCTGATAGTTGAGGCCGATGCCGGATTCGTCCTGATAGGCGTCCGCCCACTGCGAATAGACCGGGTACGGGAAGGTTGCGCCTGCGCCGGTAATGGCGTCTTGAGCCTGGACACCAGCGGCGCCCAGAACCATTGATCCGGAAATGAGCGTTGCGAAGACGTGTTTAAGCATAGCGATATCCTGTTTCCACCTTGGATGCGTGAGCGATAACGACGTTGCGAAGGTTGCCAGCACTCTCAGCGCACACCGTACGTCAGTGCCGTGACAGTTTTATGACAGCCATGTCATGGATGAAAAAGATCATTCCGACAGCCGTTATTATCCGAATGAAAAAACCACCGACGATCTGCTGGATCCCCAGAATCGTCGATGGTTCTCGAGGTGCTGCCTTAAGCGCATGGATGACAACCTTCGCGGCACTCACCATGACAAGGTTGGATGACAACTCAATGACAAGCGTCAAAACGCGTAACGATGGCGCCGCTTCGGGTAACGGCTCAGGGAGTCGGGTCCGGGGCCGCGGCTCGATGCTTGAGCGCACGTCCAGCCAGCACTCGCACCGCGACGTTGCCCAGCAGCGTGGCGCCCAGCATCGTCAGCACCGTCGGCCAGGCGCTGGCCAGCTCGAAGGCTCCGACCAGCGCCCCGGACACGGCACCGCAGGTGAACTGCAGACAGCCCTGCAGCGCCGTCGCCGTGGCACTCATGCGGGGGAAGTGGTCCAGCATCGAGGACATGGCATTGGGGCTGATCAGCCCCTGCATCCCCACGAAGACCACCATCAGCGGGGCAATCGTGAAAATGGAATCCAGCCCCGTTGCCACCATCACCACCAGCAGCACGCCTGCCGTCAACTGGACCCCAAGGCCCAGCAGCAGGTTTTGCTGCGGCGTGCGGGTCTTCAGCAGCCGGATATTGAGCCGGCTGGAGGAGGCCATGATCAGGATATTGGCGCCGAAGACGAAGGGATAAAGCGTGGTCGAGAGACCGTAATGCTCCATATAGAGATAGGGCGAGCCAGTGATGAACGCGAACATACCCGCAAACGACATCGATACCGCCCCGATGTAGCCCATCGCCTCCCGGTGGCGCAGCACGCTGGCGTAGTTCCCCAGAATCTGCCGCACCGAGGGTGCTCGCGGATCCCGGCCGTGCGTCTCGGGGAGATAGCGCCCAAGCAGCCACAGCACGAATGCGGCGTAGATGGCGAGAAACAGGAAGATCAACCACCAATCCGCCAGGTGCAGCAGCGCGCTGCCGATGGCTGGCGCCACCAGTGGCGCCATCATCAGGATCATGACCATGGTCGACATCACCTTGGCCGCTTCCCGACCGCTGAAGCGATCGCGCACGATGGCGGCGGAGTTCACCACGCACGCGCCACCGCCCAGCGCCTGCACGAATCGCCACCCCCACAGCGTCGCCAGCGAGCCGACCTGGGTCAGCGCCAGACTGGCGACCAGGAACACGCTCAACCCGATCATCAGTATCGGCTTGCGGCCGAAACGGTCCGACAGCGGACCGCAGACCAGCTGTCCGAGTGCGAATCCGAGCAGAAAGACGCTCAGCGATAGCTCGGTATGGTGCACGCTGGCACCGATCGACGACGCCAGCGCCGGCATCGCCGGCAAGTAGGCATCGATCGCCAGCGGTGCCAGCGCCGTATTGGCAGCCACCAGCAGCGCCAGCCGCCGGGCACTCAAGATCGTCACAGGCTCTCCTTCAAGATCGTCTCACGGATAGGGATCTCGATGTCCGCCGACTGCCGGCCCCTTGGTAATGCTCTCGCCCCGCCGAACGGGGATAGCCCAGGGAATCGCAAGAGAACCTCGCGGCCCGGCGGGCATCCCTGGCCTGGGCGATTCGGCCTCGACACGAAGCCCCCCCCGTCAATGGCACGGATCGCCGACGCGGGCGACGGACGGCCGACACCCGCGTCGCGACGCTCGTCATTCGTTACGGCCGGGTCTCGACCGAGGGTGGCTCAACCGTGCGGGGAAGCGTCGATGCGCTGCGATTCGAGCAGTTCGACGAAGGGTTGGAATTCGTGCCGATTGTGCTCGCTCATGCGCATGAGGATACGGTGGGCTTCCAGGATCCGCTGCTGGATGTCGCGCTCATCGGCCTCGATATGAGGCAGCTCATCCAACTCCGCCGGCTCGGTCAGTGGCGCTTCGAGCAGCGTGAAATAGCGTGCGAAGCCCATGACGTCCAGCATCCGCCGAACGTCCGGGTGCTCGGCGATGATCGTGGGCGGGTCATCCAAACGCCCCTGCACGGCCATCGCCACCTTGGCCAGGAACCCCAGCGCGGTGGAGTCGACGTTGGTCGCCTCGCGCAGGTCGACCATCACCGCCCGCAAACCGGGCAGTTCCGCCAGACGTTGCGCCTCGGCGTCCAGCGTCGCACATAGCGTCAAGCGCACGTCGCCGCAGAGCTTGAGCACAAATACGCCCGACTCGAAGGCCGCTCTTATCCGCCCTTCAATCATGGTCGAAACCACTCAGTGTCATCATGCTGAGATCATCCGGCAGGGGATCCCCCAACGCCAACCCTTCCCTCAGATCGTCGACGCTGGTGCAGTGTGTCGTGCGGTGCTCGAGTTCCTTGAGCCGCGCGTTCAATGACCCCTCCGGCAGACATTCCAGAATGCCGTCGGAGCAGAACCAGAGTCGGAACGACTCAGGTAACGGGCAACCATAGATGGGGTACTCGACGTCGGGAAACAACCCGACCGGGGGCCCCTCTCCCCCCAGGTATCCGCTTTGTCCCTCTGCCTGGAGAATCGGCATCGGCAACTGGGCGCCGAGCGCATAGTGCAGAAAACGGCGCTCATGGTCCAGCACGCCGGCAAAGATCGTGGCGTGCTTGCCGATACCGGTCTCCAGCAACTCCCGGTTGAGTTCGCCCAGCCACCGGGACGGAAACGCTTCCGGTAGCAGCGTTCGCCACTGGGCCAGCCAGCGATTGCAGAGGTACTTCAGCAACACCGTGACGAAGGCGGAAGAGGCGCCGTGGCCGGCGACATCGGCAAAATAGAAGAAACTGTAGCGTTCGTCACAGCGCTGAAAATCGAGAAAATCACCCGACAGATAGAGCGAAGGCGCGAACCAGTAGTCGCAACGCACGCCGTGGTGCACGACGCCCGGCGGTGGCAGCAGCTTGCGCTGCACGTGCCCGCCCGCCCGCTGGTCGTCCCGGAGCATCTCGAGATGCCGCTCGAGGCGATCGTTCAACGCCTCGAGCTCGGCCCGGCTCTCGCTGTGATCGCGCGACAGCCGTTTCAGTTCCAGAGCCCGCTCGATCAAACGCCGCAGAATGTCGACATGCTTGAGCGGTTCGACCAGGTAGTCGATCAGCCCGGCATCGAGCGCCTTGTGCAGGTCGTCGTCGCGCCGGCTCTCGCTGATGACGATGGTCGGACGTCCGACGGCCAGTCGCTCCCACCCATCGTGCGTGACCGCTCGGACATGCGCTACCACGAGATCGCAATGGGCCGGCAATGCCGAAACCGAGACGGCCGCCCGCACCACGATGTCGAGACGGGAAAGTTCTTCGATCAAGCGTTCACGGTCCGGCCCCGGCAGATCGATCAGACCGATCACGGGCAGCTCGTCCGACAGCGTATTGGACACAGGTCTACTCGGCGAAGTCGTCTTCACTATATTCGAAATCGTCACCGAACCCGCCGCTGGCGAACGGATCCTCGCCGGCCGCGCCGTTGGTGACCTCGAACTGGCGACGCTGCAGGTAAGCGTCTCGGATGAAGCTGTAGCGATCCCCCTGGATCAACGTCTCCTGGTCCAGCAGGCTGGCGCGCAGATCCACGTAGCGCAGGAAGGTCAGGCCGTAACGCCACTTGTCGTCTTCGACATAGGTGACCGGATAGGTGTACATATCGACCGGCAGGCCGCTGGTGTCTCGAACCGTGCTCGGCCCCAGAATCGGCAACACCAGATAGGGGCCGCTTCCCACGCCCCACACGCCCAGGGTCTGGCCGAAATCTTCCTCGTTTTCGTCCAGGCCCATGCGCGTGGCGGGATCGAGCACGCCGCCCACGCCCAGCACGGTATTGACCAGAAAACGTCCGGATGCGACGCCGGCATTGCCCCACTCCCACTGGAGAACACTGTTGAAAACCGTGCGGATTTCCCCCAGGTTGGAGAAGAAGTTGCCGACACCATCCTGGACCGGATCCGGCGTGATGGTGTCATAGCCCTGCGCAATCGGCTTGAGCGCATAGCGATCGAGCGTGTCGTTGAACTGATAGACACCACGGTTGAAACCCTCCCACGGATCCTGGGGATTCGACTCTTCCCCCGTCGAGGCACAACCGCTCAACGCCGCGGCGACACAGGCGCCGCCCACCCAATGGATCGATTTCATCAACACGCATTCCCTTTACGCAGTATCACACTGCCCGCACTGTAGCCCGCACCGAAGGAACACACCACCCCCACGTCGCCGTCCTGCAGGTCGTCGCGATGCAGATGAAACGCAATGATCGATCCCGCCGAACTGGTATTGGCATAGCGGTCGAGTATCACCGGCGCTTCCGACAGCGAGGGCTCGCGGCCCAGCACACGCTGCGCGATCAGGTCGTTCATGTGACGGTTGGCCTGGTGGAGCCAGAGCTTCCTGACCGAGTCCCCGGTCAACGACTGGCTCTCCAGATGATCGAGGATCAACGAAGCGACCATCGGGCAGACCTCCTTGAACACTTTGCGCCCTTCCTGGACGAAAAGCTTGTCCAGATCATCCCGCCCGTCGTCGGCAAGACGATTGAGAAACCCGAAGTTATTGCGAATGGCATTGGAGAACTGCGTCTTCAGCCGCGTTCCCAATACCGTGAAGTGCTCCCGATCCTGGGCGAGATGGTCGGCTTCCAGCACGATGGCGGTACAGGCGTCACCGAAGATGAAGTGGCTGTCCCGGTCACGGAAGTTGAGATGCGCCGAGCAGATCTCGGGGTTGACCACCAGCACCCGCTCCAGGCTGCCGGCACGGATCGCGTTGGTGGCCATGTCGATGGCGAAAGTCGCGCTGGAGCAGGCCACGTTCATGTCGAAGGCGTAGCCGCCCGCGCCCAACGCCGCCTGTAGCTCCACCGCGACCGCCGGATAAGGTCGCTGCAGGTTGGAGCAGGCGACGATGATCAGGTCGAGCTGATCGGCACGCACACCGGCCTCGTCCAGCGCCTGGCGAGCCGCGGCCACGCCCATCTCCGCCTGGACCGACAGCGCATCGTTGGCGCGCTGTGGGATGCGCGGTCGCATGCGCTCCGGATCCAGAATCCCCCCGGCTTCCATCACGTAACGGCTCTCGATACCCGAGGCCTTGAGGATGAAGGCTTCGCTGGAGTGCGCCAGCGGCTCGCGTTCTCCCTGCTCGATCGCCGCCGCGTGACGCAGATTCTCTGCATCGACCCAGGTATTGAAGCTGGCGACCAGTTCGGCGTTATTGATCGAATCCGGCGGCGTGAACAGGCCCGTCGCGGTAATCACGGCTTGCGTCATCGGCTATTACCTCCCGCGGCATCCGCCGCTCTCCATCATTACGCACACCCGCCGACGGCGGATGCAGTGTCTCGAGCCCGCCGATCACACGGTTTGCCCGGTTATCTCCTGCCAGCGTCGTGCCAGACGCTTCTCCGACACGCTCTCGAGCGTGCCCAACTGCTGGGCGAACAGCGAGACTCGCCACTCCTGCAACCACCAGCCGAATTCGACGAGGTCGGCATCGACGATGCCATCGCGATGGGTCTGCTGGCGCCGTGTATCGACTCTCTCCTCCCAGGCCTGCACCTGCTGCATCGAAAGCTGATCCCGCCGCAGGTCGCGGGGTGCCTTCTCGAGCCGGATCTCGGCCGCCTGCAGGTAGCGCGGATAATGTTTCAGCCAGGGGCCGGCGTCACGCACGAAGCCGGGGTAGACGAGGCGTTGCATCTGCGCCTTGAGATCACTGTAGGTCAGGGCCAGCGCCAGCGTGACGTTGCCCTTGAGTGCCTTGGTCACTGCCAGATGGCCTTGCAGCGCCTTGTGCAGGTCGACCAACAGCGCCTCGGCGTAGCCGACCAGGTCGCCGCGCCACTGCTCGAGACGAGCATCGAGCGCCTCCCGCGATCGCGGCAATGGATCGACCGCCACGGTCTGGGCCAGGCAGGCATCGATCACATCGCGGGCAAGCTGCTCGTGACTGCCGACCTTGGCAAACAGCAGCGCGGACTGCTTGAGCGCCGGCAGTTCGCGCTGGATGTAGCGCACGATGTCGGGCAACCGGCGCCGGGCCAGGTTGACGATACCGTCGCGGTGGGCGGCTTCGGCACGCGCGGCGTGGTCGAACCAGGCAACCCGCAGTTCGTCGCCCTCCACCACTACCGCCGGATAGACCTCGACCTGAATCCCGGCCTGGCGGGTCGTGCACGAATCGGGCAGCGGCGTTCCGGGCAGGTCGTCGAGACGCTCGGCGTCCTCTTTCGGCGTCTGGGCCAGCGCCTTGGCACCCGCCGCGGCGGCCTCGCCAAACCGCGTCTGCAGTTGGCGCAGATCACGTCCTTCACCCAGCACCTCGCCGTTGTGATCCACCACTCGCAAGTTCATCACCAGGTGCGGATCGAGCTGGTCGTGACGCCACGCCGACGGGTCCAGTCGGGTTCCGGTCTTGATCCGCAGAAACTCGCCCAGCGCCTCCTCGACCGGACGCTCGTCCGGCGTCATCGATGCCAAGGCAGCGTCGACCCAGTCGGGAATCGGCACTACCTGTCGACGCATCGCCTTGGGCAGCGCCTTGAGCAGCGCGATGCACTTCTCGCGCAGCAGCCCGGGCACCAGCCAGCTCAGCCGTCCCTGCGGAAGTTGCGCCAACATCACCGCCGGCACGGTCAAGGTGACGCCATCGTCGCCCGCCCCCGGCGAGAAGTGATAGCTCAGCGGGTAGCGCACGCCGTTGAACACCAGCTCGTCGGGGTACTGCTCGACGCTGACGTCGTCGGCGTTGCGCGCCATCAGTGCCGCTTTATCGAGCTTGAGCAGATCCGGCGTGTCACGTTCGGCCTGCTTGCGCCAGTTCTCGAAGCTGCGTCCGCCGGCGACGTCCGCCGGGACCCGCTCGTCGTAGAAGGCGAACAGCGTCTCCTCGTCGACGAGGATGTCACGCTTGCGCGCCCGATCCTCGAGATCCTCCACTTCCGCCATCATCGCGCGGTTGTGTTCGAAGAACGCCGCCCGGGTCTGGTAGTCGCCTTCCACCAGCGCCCGGCGCAGGAAGATCTCCCGGGCTTCCGCCGGCGCCACCTTGGCGTAATCCACGCGGCGGCCGGTAACGATCGGCAGGCCGAATAGCGTTACCTGCTCCAGCGCCACCACCTGGGCCCGCTTGCGCTCCCAGTGGGGTTCGCTGTAGCTGTGCTTGATCAGGTGCGCGGCCTGCGGCTCGATCCACTCCGGCTTGATCCTCGCCACGTCACGCGCGAACAGACGACTGGTCTCCACCATCTCGCCGGCCATCACCCATTTGGGCGGCTTGCGCGACAGGCCCGACGCCGGATGGATCAGGAAACGCCGGTTGCGGGCACCGAGGAACTCCCGGCTTTCCGGCTGCAGCTGCCCCAGGTTGGAGAGCAGACCGGACAACAGCGCCTGATGCAGACGCTGGGTATCGATCCGAGGTTTCTCCGCCGGAGATTGTTCCGCTCCCGCCACCGCACCCGGCTCCTCGGTGTCGGACTGCACGGCACTCGACGGCTCCAACTTCATCTCGCGGGTCAGCTGGCGCAGTTGGCGATAGGTGTCGTGCCATTCGCGCAGGCGCAGGTAGTTCAGATACTGATCGCGACACCAGCGCCGCAGTTGATTGCTCGACAGCGTCTCGCGCATGGCATCGAAGCCATGCCACAGATTGAGCCAGGCGACGAAGTCGGAGTTGGGGTCCTCCCACTGCTTGTGACGCTGATCGGCGGCCTGACGCTTCTCCGCCGGCCGCTCGCGGGGATCCTGCGTCGCCAGCGCACTGACCACGATCAGCACCTCGCGCAGACACTGGAAACGCTCGCCCGCCAGTACCATTCGCGCCAGGCGCGGATCGATCGGCAACCGGGACAGCTGCCGCCCGATGGCGGTGATGCGCTCGCCGTCATCGACGGCTCCCAACTCGAACAGCAGCCGGTAGCCATCCTTGACGAAGCGGGCATCCGGGGCATCGACGAACGGGAAATCGAACACGTCGCCCAGCTTGAGCGACAGCATCGACAGAATGACCGAGGCCAGGTTGGTGCGCTGGATCTCGGGTTCGGTGAATTCGGGGCGAGAGAGGAAATCCTCTTCGCTGTAGAGCCGGATGCAGACACCTTCGGCCACGCGCCCGCAACGCCCCTTGCGCTGATCGGCGCTGGCCTGGCTCACCGGCTCGATCGGCAGACGCTGGACCTTGGCGCGCGCGCTGTAGCGGCTCATGCGGACCAGGCCGGGATCGATCACGTAGCGTATGCCGGGCACGGTCAACGAGGTCTCGGCCACGTTGGTGGAGAGCACGATGCGCCGGCCGGCGTGGGACTGGAACACCCGGTTCTGCTCGGCATTGGAGAGCCGCGCGTAGAGCGGCAGGATCTCGGTACTCTTGAGTTCGGCGCGGCGCAGCACGTCTGCCGTCTCGCGAATGTCGCGTTCGCCCGGCAGAAAGATCAGGATATCCCGCGGGCCGCTGTACCAGCGCTTTTCGCGCTCGATTCGCTCGACCTCGTCGACCGCCGCCAGAATGCCCTCCTGCAGGGTCAGATCCTCCTCGTCCCGCGACTCCCGGACCAGCGGCCGATAATGCACCTCGACCGGATAGGCGCGCCCGGAGACCTCGACCACGGGGGCGGGCCGCAGCTCGCCGTTGCGCTCGACGGCAAAGTGCCGGGAGAGCCGCTCGACGTCGATGGTCGCCGAGGTGATGATCACCTTGAGGTCGGGGCGTCGGGCCGTCAGGCGCTTGAGATAGCCGAGCAGGAAGTCGATGTTGAGACTGCGCTCGTGCGCTTCATCGATGATGATCGCTTCATAACGCATCAGGTCCGGGTCGTGCTGCGTCTCGGCCAGCAGGATGCCATCGGTCATCAGCTTGACCAGGGTGTCGTCGCTGCTCTGGTCGGTGAAGCGCACCTGATAGCCGACCTGCTCGCCCAGCGGCACCTGCAGCTCCTCGGCCAGGCGAGCCGCCACCGAACGTGCCGCCAGGCGGCGCGGCTGGGTGTGACCGATCATGCCACGCCGCCCCAGCCCCAGCTCCAGGCAGAGCTTGGGTAGCTGGGTGGTCTTGCCGGAGCCGGTCTCGCCGGCGACCACCACCACCTGATGCTCACGCAGGGCCTCGAGAATGGTCTCGCGCTTGGCGGCGACCGGCAACGCCGCGGGGTAGTCCAGCGTCACCGGCTGACGCTGGCGACGCGCCAGCAGCTCACTGGATGACGCCAGTCGCGTTTCGACCTCCTTCAGCGACCGGTCGATCGGCTTGCCGTCGCGGGCACGTTGCGCCAGGCGCTGGAGCCGCCGACGCAGCTCGTAGGCATCGCGCAGCAGGCAGCCGTCCAGGCGAGTTTCCAGGTCATTCAGGGCTTGCAGCGAGGGGGAAGCGATAGCGCTCAAGAGATCCTCTACGTCGGCGAGAACGGGCCGCCACCCAGAGTGGTGACGAACCCGTCATTGTAGCGCCGTCAGCGGACCAACTCACGTCCTGGGGGAACCGATCTCATGCCGAGGGCTTGTCGCCCGCCTTGCCGGCCTCGTCGGCCCCATCCCCGGAGGCCTCGTCACGCAGCTCTCGTCGCAGCACCTTGCCGACGTTGCTCTTGGGCAGTTCGTCTCGTAGCTCGACGAACTTGGGCACCTTGTAGCCGGTCAGCTCCTGCTTGCACCACTGCCGCAGCGCCTGCGGATCGAGACTCTCGTTGCGCGCGACCACGAACAGCTTGACGGCCTCCCCTGTCTCCTCGTCGGGCACCCCCACGGCGGCGGCCTCGACGACATCGGGATGCCCCGCCACCACTTCCTCTATTTCGTTGGGGTAGACGTTGAACCCGGAGACCAGAATCATGTCCTTCTTGCGATCGACGATCTTGACGTAGCCGTCGTCGAGAATCATCGCCATGTCGCCGGTGCGCAGCCAGCCCTCGTCATCCAGCGTCTTGGCGGTATCTTCGGGACGGTTCCAGTACCCTTTCATGACTTGCGGTCCCTTGACGCAGAGTTCGCCACGCTCGCCGCGCGGCAGGGCGCGACCGTCGTCGTCGACGACCTGGATCGAGGTTCCGGGAACCGGCTTGCCGATGGTGCCGATCTGGGGCGCTTCGGGGGGATTGACCAGCGCGATGGGCGAGGTCTCGGTCAGACCATAGCCCTCGACGATGCCGAGCCCGGTGGTCTGCTCCCAGCGCTCGGCGACGACCTGGGTCAGCGCCATGCCGCCGGAGATGGTCATCTTGAGGCGCGAGAAATCGAGCGCCTTGAAATCGTCGCGCTGGCACAACGCGTTGAACAGGGTATTGAGCCCCACGAAGACCGTGAACGGCGTTTTCGACAGCGTCTTGACGAAGCCGGCGATATCGCGGGGGTTGGGGATCAGGATATTGTGCTGGCCGGTGACCATCGCGAACAGGCAGTTCACCGTGAAGGTATAGATGTGATAGCAGGGCAGCGGCGCGATGATCGTCTCTTCACCCTCCACCAGCGCCCTGCCGACCACCTGCTTGGTCTGCAGCATGTTGGCGATCAGATTGCGGTGGGTCAGCATGGCGCCCTTGGCGACGCCGGTGGTACCACCGGTGTACTGAAGGGCCGCCACATCGTCTGCGCGGCTGGCGACCACCTTGGCCTGATGCCGATGACCGGCGGCAAGCGCCTGTCGAAAACCGACCGCGTCCGGCAGCGAGTAGGATGGCACCAGTTTCTTGACGTGCCGCACCACCCGGTTGATCAGCATCCGCTTGGGCCAGGGATGCAGATCCGCCATTTCGGTTACGTAGACATGGCGAATGTCGGTCTGCTCGAGTACTTTTTCCAGCTTGTGAGCCATATTCGCCAGCACCACGACCGCCTTGACACCGGCATCGCGAAACTGGTGACGCATCTCGCGCTCGGTATAGAGCGGATTGGTATTGACCACGACCAGCCCGGCACGCAGCGCACCGAACACGGCAACCGGGAACTGCAGCACATTGGGCAGCTGTATGGCGATGCGATCGCCCGGCTCCAGGTCGGTCTCCTGCTGGAGCCAGGCAGCGAAATCGCCGGAAAGCCGATCCACATCCCGATAACTCAAGGTGTGACCCAGGCAACTGAAGGCAGGCTTGTCGGCGAATCGATCGCACGCCTCGGCGATGATGTCGTTGATCGACTCGAACGCTTCCATGCCCTCCAGCGGCGCTCCCGTTTCGATGCACGGGCTGACGCTGTCGCTCATAGGATCTCCTTGATTCGTGACGGTTATCGCTCTTATAACAGGATCCGGGCGGTGAGGCGCTGCCACCAAGGTTGTAAGACGCTCGACCCGACCGTCACAGGCCGTGGCGAGATCACCGTCGACGGCTAGATCGACGGCTCCTCGCGCCGGGCCAGTCGCCGCCGTCTGACGGCGCTCCGCCAGCGCAGCAGTATCCACGCCAACACGACGATGGCAATGATGATCCAGGTCACCGGTCGCTGCCCGTAGGTCTCCACGTATGGCCTGGCGAGCCGCCACCCCTGCTGCGCCTTGTCGACGGCGATATCGGCCATCTGCGAAGCGGTCAACCCATCGGTGAAGTCATCGCCATCGTCAGAACCCAGGCTATTGTCCTGCTGGCGGGAGTCGCTGGTGATGCCTCGTTCGAGATCCGCGCCGCTCAAGCCGACGGAAGCCTCGGGGTTGAGCCGCACGACCGGCAGCTCGAAGTGCAACGTGCGTCCACCGACACGGGCGTCGGCGGCGATGGTGACCGGCAGCGACTGACCTGGATCGGTCTGCGGCACCGCAATCGTCCACTCCCGCTCCCCGGTCTGGCGCACGTCGAGCGACCTGCCGGTAAGGCTTGCACTGAGCTGGGTATTGCTGACGTCCAGGTCGGGATGATTGGCACGCACGACGATCTGCGAGCCGTCCTCGCTCAGCACCGCACTCAGTGCAGCCACCACGTTGACCGTCTGGACCTGCTGGCGAATCATGCGATCGCTGCGCGCGGTGATCGTCAGCCGGGCATTGCCGAGTTGATCCACTCCCGGCAGTTCGCCGCGAAAGTGGTTATCCGACGGTTCCAGCGGCGTGGCGGCAAGGACGGCCCCGTCCAGGTCCTTGAGTTCAGCCCGAACGGTGAGCCCGTCGGGACGCCTGTCCGCTCCCAGCACCTCCCCGTCCGACGCCAGCCAGACATCCAGCGGCGTGGAAAAGCCGCGATAGAGCGTTGCCGGAAGCGGCGAACTGCGCAGCACGGTGTCGGCATGAATGCCGATACGGCTATCGTCACCGATATCGCCCTCGATCCGCCATTCACCGGCGGCCGGATCGGGCACGGTGACGAGGTCGTAGCGATCACTGCTCTGCCACTCCACGGCACCGGGATGGTCGCCGCGGGAGTAGCGCTGGCCATCCGGACCCACCAGCACCGGAGAATCGACGCCCGGGGCGTGGAACAGCAGCGCGTTGAATTCGTCGATATCGTCGTCGACGCTGAACCGCTGCTGCCCGTCGATGGGGATCTGGTCCCCCGGCAGGATACGGTCGAGGACATCCAGAAAGGCACGCAGCAGTTCTTCCGGCGTATCGGCGACCGCCGCCAGCCCGCCAGTGGTCTGTGCGACCTGCTCGAGCAGCGGCAGATCGACATTGTTCGACAGCGCGATGGCATGGACGACGACGCCACGCCCGGCAAGCTCCGGCGCCAATTCGTTGATGATGCGTTGGCGCGAGGCACTGTCTCGCTGCGCCTTGTCGCTGCCTGAGGCGGGCAAGTCGACCATGCCATCGGTCAGCAGGATCAGATGTCGGTCGGCGCTGTCAGGCGCTGCATCGGCCGCCTGGCGAAGCGCCCGCTCGATATCCGTGAACTGTTGATAGTCGGTCAACTGCGGCGAGAGGCTGGCCACGCGACCCCGCCAGGCGTCCGCCACCGTACCACTCGGGAGAGGATTGGCGACCGTGGTCCCGAAGGTCCAGATCGACCCCCGAGCGCTGGGCGGCAGCAGTGCCGCGGCGAAGCCCAGGGCGTTGGCCCGCAGGTTCTGAGGATCGTTCTGCTTCATGCTGCCTGAAACATCGACGACGATCCGCACGTCCGGTGCGGACTGCGCCAGCGCCCAGGTCGGGGCGAGCCCCGTTGCCAGCATCACCATCAACAACAACGCACGCATCTCTCGCTTCCTTGTCGAAACACACGCCGAGAACGAGGTCACGACATCCTCGTCCAGTAGTATCGTTGGACAGCCCTTCGGACCGGGGAGTCAGTTGACCACCGGCTCGCGGCGGCCATCCGCCTTGCCGTGGGCGTCGCCACGCTTGCCGGGAGCCCTTGCCGCGGCACCCGTCGGCCGCCCCTTTTTCCGGCCGTGGCCAGACCCACTGCCGGTATCGTCATGGCGGCGACGCAGCAGGCGCCAGGCTCCCAGCCCCAGGGCGGCACCCAGCGCGGCGCCGACCAGCAGCAGCGGCATCGCGCCGGCGACCTGACCGCCATCGTGCTGGATGACCCCGACCGCCATCACCACGATGGCCGGGGCCAGGCCAGAGTAGGCCTCCCCCGGCTGCAGCAGCGGCAGCGAGAACGGCGCCACCGCCCATAACCCGCCAGCGACGACGCCGACCAGGATCAGACGCGGTAGCAGCGGTATCCAGCGCACCGCCAGATAGCCGGTCACCAGAACGATCAGAGAAAGAACCCCATAACTCAGCCAGAGCTGCGGCAGCGAATCGGAAAACAGCATGGTCATGACTCTCGATTCATACGATTTGCCACATGGTACACTCCAACCAGTCAAAGCACAGCCGCACCGGCGCCATCGGATGCGTGATTCGACGCCCAGTCGCCGCACTCCGGGCACGCCTCCGCGGATTCGCGAACCCGGCCCCGGCACACCGCTTCCAGCGCCCGGCCTGGCCAGATGACGCCCATTTCATCGACAGCCTCAGCTCGCAAGGATTCCGCATAGTCCCATGTCCCGCTCGCAGACGACCCAAGTGCTTCCCGCAGTTCACTTCCGGCGTGATGATGACCCCGACTGGCACTGGCTGGAGTCACGCGACGACCCTCAGGTCAAGGCGTTCCTGCGCGCCGCCAATCGCGAGAGCGATGCGTTCTTCTCTCCCCTCGCAGCGCTGGAGGACGCTCTCTACGAGGGCCATCTGGCGCGGCGGGAACTCAGGGTGGTCGGCCTGCCCATGGCGCTGGAGCGTTTCCGCTACTGGAGTGAAACGGCCGGCGACGCGGACTATCCACGGTGGTGGCGACAGCCGATCGCCGAAGAGGCCGAACCGGAACTGCTGCTGGACATCGAGTCGCGCTCGAAGGCCCACGACTTCCTCGAGCTGGGCGACATGGCGATCTCGTCGGACGAGCAGTGGCTTGCCTGGACCGAGGATGTCAGCGGCAACGAATACTTCGACCTCTACCTGAAACGGCTACCGGATGGTGAGCCAACCCGCCTGCGTCGTCGCATCGGCCCGGACCTCGTATGGGCGGAGGACAACCGCACGCTGTTGTTCACCCGCTACGACGCCACGCAGCGCCCCGCCAGCGTATGGCTGCTGCGACCCGGCGACGACCACTGCGAGAAGATCTTCGAGGAAACCGATGTCGAATTCTGGGTGGGCCTGGGCAAGACGCGCTCTCGCCAGTGGCTGATCCTGGAGACGGCCTCCAAGGACACTGCCGAATGCCACCTGATACCGGCCGATGCACCCGGCACCCCGCCCCGGTGCGTGCGCCCGCGGGAGGCGGGGGTCGAATACGGTCTGGATCACCGTGCCGACACCTTCTACGTGCTCCACAATCGCGATGCCTCTCACTTCCGCCTGGACACCGCCCCGACGTCTCGACCGTCGAGCTGGACCCCCCTGGTACCGCATCGCGACGACGTCACCCTGGAGGGCATCGACGCCTTCGCTTGGGGCCTGGTGATCACCGAGCGTGACCATCACGAAGCCCAGGTCTACCTGCGCGTGATCGAACTCCCGGATACCGGGTCATCGGAGGACAGCACCCCGCGGCCGGGGGCGCTGCCGGGCTCGCGGCTGCCGCTGCCCGAGGCCCCCTGCAGCCTGGCACTCGGTGACACACCCGACTTCCATACCCGCAAGCTTCACCTGCGCGAGGAGTCGTTCACCCTGCCGGTGCGATGGATCGAACATGACCTGGACAGCGGCGAGCAGCGCGTTCTCAAGACGCAGCCGCTGTATGGTGATCTTCAGCCCCAGGACCTGATCTGCCAAAGGCTATGGGCAGAGGGCCACGACGGAGAGCGCATCCCTGTCTCGGTGGTCGCCAGAGCCGATGACCTGGGCAAGGCGCCGATGCCGACGCTGCTCTACGGCTATGGCGCCTACGGCGAGGTCCTCGATCCCTGGTTCTCGATCGCACGCCTGGAACTGCTCTCCCGGGGCGTCGCGTTCGCGGTCGCCCATGTGCGCGGCGGTGGCGATCGCGGGGAGCCCTGGTATCTGGCGGGCAAGCTCGAGCACAAGGAAAACAGCTTCAGGGACTTCCTGGCGGCGCGTCATGCGCTGGTCGCCGGAGGCCTGTCGGACCCGAACCGGGTAGCGGCCTATGGCGCCAGCGCCGGCGGCCTGCTGGTGGGAGCCAGCCTCAACATGGAGCCAGAAGCCTTCTGCGCCGCCGTGCTCGACGTCCCCTTCGTCGACGTGCTGCGGACGATGGAGAATCCCGACCTCCCCCTCACCACGGCGGAGTACACCGAGTGGGGCAATCCGGACGAGCCCGCCGTACGCCGGCGCATTCGTGATTATTCACCGCTCGACAACCTGACCGCCCAGCCCTACCCCAGCATGCTGCTGCAGGGGAGCTGGCACGATTCACGGGTGCCTTACTGGGAACCGGCCAAGCTCTACGCGCGCGTGACCGAATTGGGTAGCGCCCGGGGGCCGGTACTGCTGCGCACCGACATGGCAGCCGGGCATGGCGGGGCATCGGGCCGATTCAAGGCCTGGCGGGACAATGCACGCCAGGATGCCTTCATCCTGTGGTCGCTGGGACTCGCCGGGCAGTAGCGCCGGAAAACGCGCATCGGTCGATGATGATTCTGTACCCGCTCACGTTCAGCGCTGTTCGTCGAGCGGGATGATATCGATGATATGGGCCTCGTAGTCGGCCTCGTCGACATCGGTTTCACTGACGGCAAAATGGCGCACGCTCATCCCGCGCTCGTGCATGCGACGATCGTCACCGCTGCGTAGCGGATGCCAACTGGCCAGCTTGCGCCCTTCGGCGAGACGACGATAGGCGCAGCTGTGGGGCAACCAGTGGAACTCGTCGAGGTTCTGCAGGCTCAACTGGGTGCACTCGGGCACTTTCTCGAAGCGGTTCTCGTAGTCGCTGCAACGGCAACTGCCGATGTCCAGCAGCCGGCAGGCCACGTTCAGCGTCGCGACATCGCCCGTGTCGGCATCTTCCATCTTGACCAGACAGCACTTGCCGCACCCGTCGCAGAGCGCCTCCCACTCCTGCTGGGTCAACTCCTCGAGGGAAAAGCGTTCCCAGAATCGATCACGCATATCGACCTCCGCCCCGGTGATTCTCGCCGCACCCTCGCCTTGGGAACGTGCGCCGAGGGGGTGTGGTACGTCTCATCACTCCCCCCGCGGCGTGAACAGATCCAGCATCTCCGGATCCTTGGCCGGCGGCATCTGCAGATAGAAGCCCTGATCACGGATCGCCGCCATGACCTTGACCACGTCGACGCGCGCCAACGGCCGCTCGGCCCTCAGCAGCAGCGTCATCACCGCGATGGGCGGCCCGAACCGCTCACGCAGCGCCTGCGGCACCGGCGCCATGCCCTGGGCCTTGTCGAGATAGAGATACATCTCGTCTCGACGCGGGCTCTTGACCACCTCGCAAATCAGCCGGGAGGCGTCCATCACGCTGCCTCCTGTTCAGCCAGCGCCCGTTCCCAGTCGGCCGCCAGCACGCGCCCGCGCCATCCGGTCGGCAATGGCAGCGTCTCCCGCTTGAGATGGGCGGTGACGATCGCCTCCATCTCCGCTCGGTTGGCGAGTCGCTCCGGGGCGACGCCAAGCGCCTCGGCGTGGGTCTGGACGACCTGCTTCAGCGCCTTGACGCGACGCTTGAACGGGGGCGAGTTCGGCACCGGCAGCGGTTCGCAGAGCGCCGCTTCATCCTGGTGCTGCGCGGTCTTGACCAGTGCCAGCAAGGTGTCGCCTTCGCGCTTGACCAGGCTGGGGGTGACGCCTTCGATGGCCGCCAGCTCGTAGCGATTCTGCGGCATGGCCTCGGCGACCGCGAACAGCACGGCATCCTTGACCAGCCAGCCGCGCGGGACGTCGCGACGACGTATCTCCACTTCCCGCCAGGCCGTGAGTTCGCGGTACGCCTCGATCTGGCGCGGCTTCAGCCGCCACAACTGACGGTGACGGGCATACCATTGCTCGGCGCTCCCCTCGTGCCCACGGCTCAACGCCGCGCACTCTTCCTCCAGCCATTCTGCGCGCCCCAGCTCGACCAGCTCACGCGACTGGCCCTCCCAGATGGCGGGAAGGAACACCACGTCCAGCGCCGCATATTCGAGCTGAGCTGGCGTCAGTGGACGTTCCAGCCAGTTCGAGCGAGTCTCCTCCTTCGGCAGATCGACGTCACAGCGTCGGGCGACGAGCCGCCGGTAACCGATCGCCGAGTCGCTGCCCAGAAAAGACTCGGCGATCTGTGTATCGACCAGCGGCGCCACCGTCACGCCGGCCCACAGCGCCAACACGTCCAGATCCTCGCCACAGGCGTGGATCAGCTTCAAGGGCCCGCCGCCCAGCAACCGCTGAAACGCCTCGCTGGCCGCCACTGCCTGCGGATCGATCAGGTACACCGTTTCTCCAGCCGTCAGCTGAATCAACGCCGGCACGGGGAAGAAGGTGGTCTCTCGGAAGAACTCGGTATCCAGCGCCACGACATCCGCCTCGGCCAGCACCTCGTAAGCGGCCTGCAACCCTTCCGGGGTGTCGACCCAACATAGCGAATAGTCAACGCTCATTCAGATTCCTTGCGGCCACGGACGTGGCCCTGCGATACGAAAGGTGAGAGCCTGGGCGCGGCAGGAGCCCCCGCCGCGTCCAGGCTTCACTCGGAAGAGAACGGCTGGCGCCCTTGAAATGCCCGGCTGAGCGTGCCGCCATCGACATACTCCAGCTCGCCACCCATGGGCACACCGTAGGCCAGCCGCGACAGCCTCGCTTCTCGCCCGACCAGGTGCTCCGCGATGTAGTGCGCGGTCGCCTCGCCTTCCACGGTGGGATTGGTCGCCAGGATGATCTCGCTGACGGTCTCTTGGGCGAGTCGTGCTTCCAACTGGTCGAGACCGATATCGTCGGGCCCGATGCCGTCGAGTGGCGAGAGGTGACCATGCAGGACGAAGTACTGGCCTCGATAGCCACCGGCCTGCTCGATCGCCAGCATGTCCGCCGGCGACTCGACCACGCACAGCAGCGCCGAGTCGCGACGCGGATCCTGGCAGACGCCGCACAGGGTCTCCTCGGTCAGGGTTCGACACCGCTCGCAGTAGCCAACCCGCTCGATCGCCTCGGTCAACGCCTGAGACAGCCGGCGCCCGCCATCGCGCTCCCGCTCCAGCAGATGCAACGCCATTCGCTGAGCCGTCTTGGGCCCCACGCCGGGCAGCACGCGCAGGCTCTCCAGCAGTTGCTCGACCAGCGGTGAGAAACTCATCAGAACGGCATCTTCATCCCGGGAGGCAGGTTGAGTCCGGAAGAGACCTCTTCCATCCTCGCCTTGGACTGGCTCTCCACCTTGCGAGACGCGTCGTTGACAGCGGCCGCCAGCAGATCTTCCAGCAGCTCCTTGTCTTCCTGCATCAAGGAGGGATCGATCTCGACCCGGCTGACGTCATGACGGCCATTCATGGTGACCTTGATCATGCCGGCGCCAGCTTCGCCCGAGACTTCCATCTGGGCGATCTCTTCCTGCACCTGCTGCATCTTTTCCTGCATTTCCTGGGCCTGCTTCATCAGGCCACCCATGCCACCCTTGAACATGACGAACTCCTTCGAGATGGAATTTTCGAGACTGGGGTCGTTGGCAAGTGTCACACGCGGTCGGCGGTGACACTCTCTTCGATCAGACGGGCGCCGAAGCGCGCTTCCAGTTCCTGAATATGTGGGTCGACCCGCAGCGCTTCAACGGCGCGGGCATGACGCTCGCGAGCCTCTCGGTCGCGCCTGGCCTTGGCCGTCTCGCGCGAACCATCCAGTTCGGCGACGTTGACCTCAAGACGGCGAGCGTAACCGATACCCGCCAGCGCCTTGGTAATCCGATCGACGTGCAGCTCCGACAGCATCGCCGACTGCCCGGGGTCCAGCGTGACGTGAAGCACGTGCCCGTCGTCGCTGTCGATGACGCAGTGCGCCGCGAGGTTGCGGGTGAGACCACCGATGTCGAGGCGATCGAAACGCTCGAGCCAGAGATCATGCGTCAATGGTGTCGTCGCGGCGACTACCCCGGCGGGGTCAGGCGACTCGTCGATGACCGCCGGAGATGAAGATTCCCCAGCGCTGGCGGCTGCCGGCGGCGTCTCGGCGGCATCGCGCTCGGAGGGCATGTCGGCCGGGTGCGCGGACGACGCATTCGGGTCGACCGGCAAGGCCGGCGCCGGGTCGTGACTATCGGGAAGCGCCGCCAGTGACTCGTCGCCAGAGACGTTCGACTGCTCCGCCCAGGCGTAGGCGTCATTCTGCAGATCGGCGTCGCTGTCGACATCGATCTCGCGGCCGGATTCGGCATCGCCGCTAACACCGCTGCCGCCGCTGGCACCGACATCGCCGGCTTCGACGCCTGGCGTGGAGAAATCCGCAGCTGAGAATGACTCCGCCTCCCGCGGCTCCCATGACGTCGATTCCTCCGTCGCTGGCGCCGGTTGCCGTGGCGCACCAGGTGCCTCGACATCGACCGACCAGGGCGGACGGTCATCCGCCTGCGGCTCGACGGCGGCCGGGGACGATGCAACCGGCTCGACCGGTCGTTGATCGACCGCGGGTAGCGGCTCGTGTGGCGCCGGCTCTTCAGGATTCACCCGCGTCGGTCCCGACGCCACCGATTCCGGAGCCGCCGATTCCAAGGACATAGTGCTGGCCGCCGATGCCATCGGTTCGGCCGGCGCAGGATCATCGGCCCGCGCGTCTTCTGCAGCGGTCTCGCCTGCGCGCGTCTCACGCTGGGCGTCACGACCACCATCATTTTCGCCCTGCGGATTTCCGCGCAGCGGCAGGTCGGTCTGCGGCGGTGTCGGCACCCCCTGGGGGCGGAAGGCCAGCATGCGCAACAGCGTCATCTCGACCGCCGAACGCGTGTCCGGCGCGTTGTCGATGTCGCCGCGCCCCTGCAGGGCGATCTGGTAGTAGAGCTGGACGTCCTCGGCGGTGAACCGGCCGGCCAGTGCCAGCAGTTCCTCGCGATCGCCGTGGCCATTGTCCAGGGCAGAGGGCACCATCTGGGCGATGGCCAGGCGGTGCATCAACCCGGACAGCTCGTCGAGCACGCCGGCAAAGTCCGGCCCTTGCTCGGCCAGTGCCGCCACCTCCGCCAACAGTCGCTCGGCGTCGACATCCGCCAGGGCCTGGGCCAAGGCAATCAGATGCGCGTGATCCAGCGTGCCGAGCATGGCGGCCACATCCTCACGGCGCACTTCACCCTGCCCAAACGCGATGGCCTGATCGGTCAGGCTCATGGCGTCGCGCATCGAGCCGTCGGCGGCCTTGCCGAGCAGCCACAGCGCCTGCGGGTCGAAAGCGACCTGTTCGGCCTCCAGCACCCGGGTCAGATGCTCGACGACCCGCTCCGGCGGCATGTTCTTGAGCGTGAACTGCAGGCAGCGCGACAGCACCGTCACCGGCAGTTTCTGGGGATCCGTCGTCGCCAGCAGGAACTTGACGTGCGGCGGCGGCTCTTCCAGCGTCTTGAGCAGCGCGTTGAAGCTGTGCGTCGAGAGCATGTGCACCTCGTCGATGAGGTACACCTTGTAACGCCCCTGGGTCGGCGCGTACTGAACGTTGTCCAGCAGCTCGCGGGTGTCCTCCACCTTGGTCCGCGAGGCGGCATCGACCTCGATCAGGTCGACGAAGCGGCCGTTGTCGATATCGCGACAGGTCTCGCACTGGCCGCAAGGCTGCGAACTCACCCCCTGCTCGCAGTTGAGACACTTGGCGAGGATCCGGGCCAGCGTCGTCTTGCCGACGCCGCGCGTACCGGTAAACAGATAGGCGTGGTGCAACCGGCCCTGGTCGAGCGCGTTGACCAGCGCACGGCTGACATGCTCCTGGCCGATCAGTTCGTGAAAGGTACGCGGGCGCCACTTGCGGGCCAGAACCTGATAACTCATGCGGCGCGATACTCCTCGCAGGTAGGTTCGCGGCTGGACGTGATCGTGAGAAACGGTGCGGGCGCGACCGAAAACGTCGATGCCAGCATCGATATCCGAGACAGTGATCGGACCATTCTAGCAGGGTCGGCAGAAGCGTGACGAGGCAGGAGGGAACGACTTTCGGACCGCCGCGAGATCGACGGCGGCCATCGATGTCGGGCCCGAAATGGAGGCGGCCCCGACCAGCCACATCCCGGCACACGCGGCCACCACTACCGTTGCTCCCTTCCGGGCCTGGCGGGGTTTGCGGTTTAGCGTTGCGGGAGGACCGGTAAGGGCCACCGTAACTCGACTCATCGACGACACGGATGAGATCGAAGGTCGACAAAGCCTGTTCCATCAAGACGTTGCCGAGCGAGCGGCACTATAACAGCGTCATCGCCTCGCGACAACCGGCAGACATCGACCGGGCGGAAAGAGTACGCCCTGCCGCTGTCAGCCGCGGGATGACGGCTCTCCCCTCGCCCGGCAGGAGATGACCGGCCACGAAAAAGCCCCGCCGGATCACCGGACGGGGCTCGAATCGCGGCTACGACATGGTCAGCCGACTTTCTCCTTGGCCGCCTGCATGCGCTTGCGCAGGATCGGCCCCACGATCACCGGCAGCAGCAGCCCGATGATCGCCACCAGCCACAGCCCGATCGACAGACCGCTGCTCCATAGAATCGACCAGTCGCCGTCGGAGATCTGCATCGCGTGGCGCAGGTTCTTCTCCATCTCCGGCCCCAGCAGCAAGCCCAGGATCACCGGCACCAGCGGAATCTCCAGCTTGCGCAGGATATAGCCGGCGACGCCGAAGGCGATCATGAAGTAGAGATCGAAGGTCGAGTGGCTGATCGAGTAGATGCCCACGAACGCGACCATGGTCACGATCGGCAGCAGGTACATCGGCGGCACCGACAGGATCTTCACGAACACGCCGACCAGCGGAATGTTGAGCAGCAGCAGCATGAAGTTGCCCACCAGCAGTGCGGCGATGACGCCCCACACCAGGTCGGCGTTCTGGGTGAACATCAGCGGCCCGGGGGTGATGTTGAGCGATACCAGCATCGCCAGCAGCACCGCAGTGGTGCCGCTGCCCGGCACGCCGAGGGTCAGCATGGGTACCAGCGCGCCGCTGGAGGCGCCGTTGTTGCCGGCCTCCGGGGCGGCGACACCGCGCGGGTCGCCTTCACCGAAGTAGCCCTTCTTGCCGACGATCTTCTTCTCCAGGGTGTAGGTGATGAAGCTGCCCAGCGAGGCCCCGGCCCCCGGCAGCACGCCGGCGATGAAGCCCAGCACGCCGCCGCGCAGCGTGGTCGGCATGATCGACAGGATCTCCCGCCACTTCAGCTTGAGCGGATTGACCTTGATCATCTCGCGCCCCTTGCCGGCCTTCTCCTCGATGAAGAACAGCAGCTCGGAGACCGCGAACAGACCGACGATGGCGATGATGAAATCGACCCCTTCGTAGAGCTCCAGCACGTTGAAGGTGTAGCGCTGGGTGCCGGTGGAGAGATCGATCCCCACGGTGGCGATGATCAAGCCGATGGCTGCCGCCATCAGCGTCTTCATCGGGTTCTTGCCGGTGATACCGCCAAGCGTCGCGAAGGCCAGTACGAACAGGGCGAAGTACTCGGCCGGGCCGAACGTCAACGCGAACCGGGCCAGCAGCGGCGCCAGCAGAATCAGGCCGATGGTGGCGATCAAGCTGCCCATGAACGAGGCGATCGCCGAAATCGCCAGCGCTTCGGCGGCCTTGCCCTGGCGCGCCATTGGATAACCGTCGAGACAGGTCATCATCGCCGGTTCGTCACCGGGGATGTTCAACAGGATCGACGAAATTCGTCCGCCGTACATCGCCCCGGCGTAGACCGCGGTGAGCATGATCAGCGCCGTTTCGGGCTTGAGGCCGAGGGTGAAGGCGAGCGGAATCAGGATCGCCACGCCGTTGGCCGGGCCGAGACCCGGCAGCGCGCCGATCAGGGTGCCGATGAAACAGCCCATCAGGGCGAACATCAGGTTCTCGGGCTGCAGCGCCACGCCGAAGCCGAGCGAGAGATAGTGCAACGTCTCCATCAGTGGATCTCCAGCAGGCCGAGCGGCAGCGGCAGTTCGAGCCCGTAGGTGAACAGCACGAACACCACCACGCCACTGATCAGTCCGGTGAGATAGGCCTTCACCGGGCGCGCGCCCATGCGCCAGCACAGCGTGCCGACGGCGAGCATGGTCGAGAGGATGAACCCGAGCGGCTCAAGCAGCAGCGCGTAGGCGATCAGCACGACGACGGCAATGCCCAGCTCCAGGAAGGTCCTGGCCACCGGCCAGTGGTTGTCCGGGTCGGGCTTGACGATCATGTACAGGCTACAGATCGCGAGGATGACGGCCAGCAGCTTGGGAAAGGTCTCGGGACCCACGGCTTCCGATCCCCCGAAGGGGACCGGAAACTGGGTGGCGCCGTAGTAGTAGGCGACGGCGATCACCAGCATGACCAGGCCGAAGACGCGGTCGTTGAACTTGCTCATTGAATCAGCCCGATTTCCTTGGAGAGCGACTGGATATCCTGGATCTGCTGCTTGACGAAGGCTTCGAACTCGCTGGAGTCCGGGTGGAACGGCATCAGGCCGTTACTCTTCATGACCTTCTTCCACTGGTCGCTGGCATAGAGCTTGTCGATGGCATCGACCCAGTACTGCTTGGCGTCGTCATCGATGTCGGCCGGCATGTAGAAGCCGCGCCAGTTGGGCCCGACCGCATCGATGCCCTGCTCCTTGGCGGTGGGAATGTCGGCCAGGTCGCCCGGCAGGCGCTCGTCGGAGAGCACCGCCAGCACGCGCAGGTCGCCGGACTTCAGGAAGCCCTGGGTCTCGGTGACGTCACCGGTGAAGGCGTCGACGTGACCGCCGATGACCTGGGTCATCGCTTCGCCGCCGTTGTTGTAGGAGAGATAGGGAATCCGCGGCAGGTTCTCGACCCCGGCCGCCTTGGCCGCGATCAGCACCTTGAGGTGGTCCCAGCCGCCATTGGCGCTGCCGCCGGCGAACTTGACCGCCCGCGGGTCCTGCTTCATCGCATCCATCAACTCGTTGAGGTTGTGGTAAGGCGAATCCTTGGAGACCGCGATCACGCCATAGTCCGCGCCCACCGCACCGATCCAGTTGACCATGTCGGCATTCATGCCCGGAAACTGATTCTGGGCCAGACGCGTGGTGGTGGCGGTTGAAGCGGCCACCAGCAGCTGGTCGTCGCCCTTGCGCTTGCTCACGGTATGGGCGAAGGCGACACCGCCACCGGCGCCAGCCATGTTGATGGTCTGGACACTGGCCGGGACCAGCTTGAGCTCCTCGAGCACGTTACCCACGCTACGGCAGGTGAAGTCCCAGCCGCCGCCCGGGTCGGAGGGCGCGATACACTCGACCTTGCCGGAAGGCTCGAACGCCATGGCGCTGCTGGCGGTCAAGGCCAGCGTCGCGGCGGCCACCCACTTGATTGTCTTGGCTGCAAACATGTTTGCTTCTCCTCGCTGATGGAGCGGAGTTATTCGTGGCTGACGCCAACCTTACAGTTTCGTAAGGTAGAACGTTGTTCCCGTCAGCGGAAATTAGGGTGAACCCTTGTAACGGTCAACGGCCGGGCGGTAAAAGCCAACTAAAGTTCAATGCCCTGCGAATCGATTCGTTTACAATCGCCCGACCCGGATCACGCGCCTCCCCCTCTTCACCGGCTGGAGTTCTCCATGGCACCGAAGTTGATGCTGATAGAGGATGACCCTCTGCTCGCCAGCACGCTCACCGCAACGCTGGCGGTCGACAATCAACGTATCGAACGGATAGGCGATGGCGGCGAAGCCCTTGCCCGGTTGTCGCTCGATCACGACTACGATCTCATTCTCCTGGATCTCAACCTGCCGACGCGCAGCGGTCTCGACGTGCTGGCGGCACTGCGCTCGCGCGATCGACAGACCCCGGTGCTGATCCTGACCGCGAGAGCCGCCATCGAGGATCGCGTCAGGGGGCTCGACCTGGGTGCGGACGACTATCTGGCCAAGCCGTTCGCGCTGGACGAGCTGGAAGCGCGGGTCCGCGCCCTGTTGCGACGCCGCCAGCACGACCAGAGCGAATCGATCTCGCTGGGTTCGCTGCGACTCGACCGCCATCGCCAGCACTTCACCCTGGGGGACGCCGCCCTGCCGCTGCCGCCGCGGGAACACCGCCTGCTCGCTTGCCTGATCCGCTACGCGGGGGAGCCGGTGGACAAGGCGCGCCTGCTCGAGGAGGCTTTCGCCGGGGAGCCGGTCGGGGATAACGCCATCGAAGTCTATGTCCACCGTCTGCGCCGGCGTCTCGCCGACTCCGACGTCACCCTGCGCACGGTCCGGGGCATCGGCTATCTGCTGGAGGCCGAGTGACCCTGGTGCGACGCTGGCGACTGTCGCATCTCAGCCTCTATCGACGGCTGATGATCTGGCTGTTCTGTCCCTTGGCCATGCTGGTGGCGATCATGCTGCTGCAGGCCTGGTTCGCGTCTCGCGAGGCCGCCGACCGCGCCTTCGACCGGCTGCTCGACGCCGCCTCGCTCTCCATCGCCGAGCAGGTTCGCTGGCAGCAGAGCCGCTTGTGGATGGACCTGCCGCCTTCGGCACTGGAGATGCTCGCCACAGACGCCGAGGAGCGGGTGTTCTATGCGCTCTACGATGCCCAGGGCCATTTCGTCACCGGCAATCGTTCGCTCCCCTCGCTACCGCCCGCCGGCGTCGGCCAGATGAGCTATGGCGACGTGCTCTCCCGCGGCATGCCGCTGCGCCTGGGGGTATTGCGCTCCCGGCTGGAGGGGTGGGATCGCAGCGACCGGTTCGAGGTCAGGGTGGCCCAGAGTCGTGAGGGGCGACAGGCACTGGCCAACCAGCTGTTTCTGGCGAGCCTTGTCAATATCGTGATCATTGCCGTACTGGCCATGGGGGTCGTGCTGCTGTCGGCCCGCTTCGCGCTGGAACCGTTGACCCGGCTGAGACGCGCCATCCGCCAGCGCGATCCTCGCACGCTCGCCCCGCTCGAACTGGCGCTGCCCCGGGAACTGGCGGAGCTGCGCCAGGCATTGAACGAACTACTGGCGCGAATGCGTCGCGTCCGGGCCAATCAGGAGCGCTTCATCGGCGATGCCTCTCACCAGTTGCGCACGCCACTGGCGGGGCTTTCAGCACGCGCGGAGCTGGCCATTCGCCAGTCGGAGCCGGCGGCGTGGCGCGACGCGCTCGTCACCATGCACGGCACCGCCACCAAGACGGCGCGACTGGCCGGTCAGCTACTGTCGATGACCCGTCTCAACAACCCCGAGGCGGCGCCGGCCAGGCGTTCGGTCGATCTCGCCGCACTGGCGCAGCGCTGCGTCAGGGAGTCATTCGCGCGCCATTACCGTCACGGCATCGATCTCGGGGTCGAAGTGCCCGACCATCCCGTCATCGTGTCGGCGACCGACTGGCAACTGGAAGAGGCGCTGAACAACCTGATCGAGAACGCTGCGCTCTACGGCGCCCGCCAGATCACGGTGCAGGTCACCGACGCCCCGACGCGCCTGATCGTCACCGACGATGGCCCCGGCATCCCCGAATCCCAGCGTCTGCTGGTGCTGCGCCCCTTCCACCGTGGCCAGGAAACGGGCGATGGTACCGGCCTGGGCCTGGCGATCGTCGACAGCATCGCGCGCGCCCACGACACTCGCCTGCTCCTGCAAACCGCCAATCCCGACCACCCCGAGCGCCCTGGCTTATGCGTCGTTCTGATCTTTCCCACCGACCACTGAGACTCCCCCGCTGCGTCCGACGCCTCGGCGTCGTGTGGCTGGCACTGACGCTCGCGCTGACGGCTCAGGCGCAGGCGAGGACTCTGCACTTCGCCGCGGATACCGAACCGTCCCGCGCCCTGACCATCTACGGCGTGCTCGATGCACCGCAGGTTCGGCCGCTGCTCTCCGATTTCCATCGCCGCCACCCCGACATCGCGATCGACTACCACAACCTGGAGACACTGGCGCTGCACGCCCGCGTCCTCCAGGAGCGCGACGCCCCGCGCGCCGACGTAATCATGTCCCCCGCGATGCCCTGGCAGTACCAACTCGCCAACGAAGGGCTGTCGAGCACGGTCGACTCTACCGCCGCCGCCGACTGGCCGAGCTGGGCGCGCTGGCGCCAGGAGCTGTTCGGCTTCACGTTCGAGCCGATCGTCATGGTCTATCGGCGGGACCTGGCACGACACATGACGCCACCGCAAAGTCACGCCGATCTGCTGAGCCTGCTACGGCAGCATCCCCGGATGCTCGACCACCGCGTGGTCACCTACGATCCGCGGCGAAGCGGCGCGGGCTACACCTACGCCATCGAGGACGCCAGGATCTCCGCCCGCTACTGGGACCTGGTCGAGGCACTGGGCAACAGCCACAGTGTTCTGGAAACCACCACCGCCGCCATGCTCGAGGGACTCAGCCAGGGACGCTACTGGATCGGCTACAACCTGATCGGCTCCTACGTGCAGGATTATGTGGCCGAACATCCCGAGCTGGTGATGGTGGTGCCCAAGGACTACGCCCTGGTACTGCAGCGTCTGGTCATGATGTCGCGGGATGCGCCTCACCCCGACAGCGCACGGCGTTTCATCGATTATCTGCTGAGCGCATCGGCGCAACGCCTGCTCGCCACCCAGACCACGCTGGGGGCCGTGCACCCGTCTGTCGATGGCGCCGGCACCGCGGCCGACCTGCGCGACCGATTGGGAGAGGCGATCCGACCGGTTCAGATCGGTCCGGGCCTGCTGGCGACGCTGGACACGCTCAAGCGTCAGACGCTGCTGGAACAGTGGCAGCAGGCCTTCGACAACCGGCCGACACACGCCGACGGCCCCCTTGCCGACCCTTCCCCCCTGCCCGACGCTGCAACGGAGTGAGCCGCTCATGACCCGACTCGATCAACTGGTGACCGCCCACGTCCGTTCCCGTACCCGGGCCCAGCGCCTGATTCGCCAGGGTTACGTCAGCGTCAACGAAGGCGGCGCATGGCGGGTGGCGCTGAAACCGGGAGAGAAGCTGCCGGATACCGTGGACCTGCGGATTGCCGAAGCGCCGGAGGAGCGCTATGTGTCGCGAGCCGGCCTGAAACTGGAGGCTCTGCTGGAGGCGTTGGCACGCCGCCTCGACGGCCTCACCGTACTCGATATTGGCCAATCCACCGGTGGATTCAGCGACTGCGCGCTGCGCTACGGCGCCGAGCGGGTGATCGGGATCGAGGTGGGGCACGACCAACTGGACGCTTCGCTACGCAACGACGCCAGGGTCACCTGTCTGGAGGGCGTCAATGCGCGCCGGCTCCCCTTCGCCGAGCTGGAGAGGATCGCCCCGGACGGCATCGATGTCGTGGTGATGGATGTCTCGTTCATCTCGCAGACCCTGATCCTGCCGGAGATCGCCCAGGTGCTCCACGCCGGTGGGGAGCTCTACTCCCTGGTCAAACCGCAGTTCGAGGTAGGCCCCGGCAAGGTCGACCCCAGAGGGATCGTGCGCGACGCCACCCTCTACACGACGGTGGCCGATACCCTCCAGCAGGCCTGCCAGTCACACGGCCTGATGGTCGATCATTGGCAGGAGAGCCCGATCCTGGGCGGCGACGGCAACCACGAGTTCCTGCTCCACGCCCTGCGCCGCTGACCGCCTGTCAGCGCCCGCCGTCACCGCCGTCGCTGCCGCCATCCGGGCCCGCGCCACCAACGTCGCCGTCACCCAGATGACCGTCATCGCCACTGCGGGACTGGCGGGACAGGGGAGCGCCGACAGCCGAGCCGGCCGGAGAAGCGCTGGCCCCCAGCGGCGCCCCCTCTCCATCCGCACTCTGGACCCGCGCAGACTGCCCGTTCTCGCCGTGCAGCCACACGTCCATCTGGTTGAACGCCACACGAATGCCGTGTTGCTTGAACAGCAGGTCCAGCCGGCGATTGATCTCGTCGCTGGCGTAGAGTCGATCCAGCAGATCGTTGACGAAGATTCGCAGTTCGAAGTTGAACGAGGTCGGCCCATAGCTGATGCAGAACACCTGCGGCTCGGGATCCCGCAGCACACGGCGGTTCTCGTCCGCGGCCTGGCGCAACAGGCGATGCACCTCGTCGAGGTCCGATCCGTGCGCCACGCCATAGGTCAGCACCACCCGGGTGACGTTGTCCGACAGCGACCAGTTGATCAACTGGTCGGTGACGAAGGTCTTGTTGGGGATGATGATCTCCTTGCGGTCGAAATCGGTCACCGTGGTGGCACGGATACGAATTCGGCTGACGGAGCCGTGGAGCTGGCCTAGCGTGATGGTGTCGCCGATCCGCATCGGACGCTCGAACAGGATGATCAGCCCCGAGATGAAGTTGGCGAAGATCTCCTGGAGACCGAAGCCGAGCCCCACACCGAGCGCCGCCACCAGCCACTGCAGCTTGTCCCAGGAGACCCCGAGCGTGCCGAGCGAGATCACCACGCCGGTCCCGACGATGGTGTAGGAGAGCAGCGACGAGATCGCGTAGGCACTTCCCTGCTTCAGCGTCAGCCGGGAGAGCACCATGACCTCCAGCAGCCCAGGCAGGTTGCGTGCCAGCATCATGGTCAACGCCACCACGACCAGTGCGATGATCACATCCGCCACGGTGATCGGATCCAGCGTCACCGCGTCGCCCTGCCCCCGCTCGATCTCCCATACGCTGACCTGGTCGAGATAGGAGAAGACCTCGAGCAGGTCCGACCAGATCAGGTAGAAGGCAAAGGTGAAGCCGATGAACAGAATCAGTTTCGAGAGCCGCAGCGACTGCTGGTTGACCTGCTCCATGTCCAGGGGCGGCTCCTCGACCACCTCGAGCCCGCCCTCGGCGCCCTCCTGTATCTGCGCTCGCCGCCGGGCGACCGCACGGCGGTAGGCCAGCCGGCGCTGCGCCACCGCCAGCCCCCGCACCACCGTCGCCTCGACCAGGATCCAAAGGCCAAAGATATAGAGCGAATTGATGAAGCGACCGATCAGACGCAGGGCGGCGTATTCGTAGCCCATGACGATCAGGCCACCGAGCACCAGCGGCACCATCGCCAGCCCCAATCCCAGCAGCAGTCGGAACAGCTTGAGGCCGAAATAGGGCACGTGGGCCAGGATCAACTGCACCAGAATCCAGCTCATCGCCAGCAAGCCGGCCAACAGCGACAGCAGGAACAGCGGGCGGCTGGAGAGTTCGGCCTGGCTGCCGGGAGAGGTCCCGCTGATCAGGATGACCGGAATCAGCGAGATGCCGAGCCAGAACAGCAGCCGCCGCAGGCGCGCCACGTAACCCGCCGACCAGTGGAAATGACGTGTCGCCACGCCGTCGGATACCAGCAGCCTGCGCGCCCAGCCCAGCACGCCCCAGGCCAGGGCAAGCTGCAACAGGGATTCTCCCAAACGCCCGGCGAAATCATCGCTACCCAGCCTCAGCACGCCACCCACGGCTGCCAGGATCAACGGACCATGGGCGGCCAGCAGCGCGTTGTAGAGGATTGCCCGGGGCGTGTGCATTTGGGTGTCACGCTTGAGCCGGCCGATCTGCTCGTGCAGATTGAGCAGCCGAACCTTGATGCGACGTCTCAGCATCAGCAACCCCCCCGCCAGCAGCAGCAAGGGGACCACGGCCAGGGCCCGGACGTCCGGAACCTGCCAGAAACTCGCCAGCGCCGGCCGCCACTCACCGCCGCGCACCTGTCTCGCCAGAACGCCGGGGGCGTCAAGCCACCAACCGAAGGTCAGCGCGCGCGCGCTGGCCACCCAGAACAGCTGCTCTTCGATCACACCGCGGATCGATGTCGAGAGCCCCGCCAGCTGCTCCTGGTTGAGCTGGAGATCGATGGCCACGGTCAGCAGGTTGCCGTACTCCCGATCCAGCTGCTCGAGCACTTCGCTGCGTGACTGGAATAGCTTCACCAGCGAGTCGACCAACGATGGGGTGACCTCGATATCGGTGTTTGCCAGGCTTTTCTCGGCCAGCTCCCGGGGGTGACGCAGCGCATCCCGCTGATCGACCAGATCGAACTGACTCAGGCGAGTCGCGGCGATCTCCTCCTGCAGACCGCCCAGTGCATTGATGTCAGGCAGGGCTCGACGCTGCTCGTTGAGAATGCGCGACAGCAGCGGGCTGCCACGAATCGCCTCGATCTGCTCGTTGAGCGTGCGCTTGACCTGACGCACGCGATCGAGCTGGGAGCGGGTATCGATGGCTTGCCGAATCAATTGGTTGGTCCGGTCGGTCACTTCGAGAAGCCGGTCGCTGAGCTCGCGGTTGGTCTTTTGAATCTCGCGAAGCACCGGGTGCGCCGCGATCGCCTTGGCGTCCTCCTCGCTGATGTCCGCGACCGCCTTCTCCGACTCGGCACGGCGCTGACGATCGAGCGCTGCCTGCAGCGAGTCCAGCCGCGCTTCCTCGATGGCGACCTGACGTCGAAGCAGGTCCCGCCTCTGCACATCGAGCTCGCGAAGCACCGTGTTGTTGGCCAGTTCCTGTCGATGGTATTCGGCTTGCAGGTCGGCCAAGGCCAGTTGCAACCGATAGCGAGCCTCGGCGGGATCGAGGACCTGGGAATCCTCGTCACTGGAGGTCTGAAGCTGGGTCCGCGCCTGCTCGGCATCGTTCATCGCGCTGGCGATGGCCGACTGCGCGCGCTCGGGCAGCGTCTCCGCACTGATCAGCCGGGCGTTGATCGATGCCAGCTGGCTCTGCAGCGCCTCGAGCTGATTCAGCGACTCGGTGGTCTTCTGGCCCAGGACCTCCACGGAGAGCTGGTCGAGGTCGTCGGCCTCGGGCGCCTTCCGGTCGCTCAGCCCGGCAAGCTGGCGCTCGAGTTCGCGGGTACGCTGTGGGGCCTGTCGGGCCGAGGTCTCGAGCGACTCCAGGTCCTTGCGCAGGGCCTTCAACGACGCCAGCGTCTGCTGAGCCACACGCAGATCAGCCAACTCCGTCTGCTGCGCTTCGCTGGGTGTGTCGATCTTCTCGAGCTTCTGCTGCTGCGCCTTGAGCTCGTCTTCGCTGGGCAGACCGTCCGGCTGTTGGGCGAAGGCGACAACGCTTGTCATGAGTATGCACAATACGAGTGCAAGGAACGTGCTACGCTCGACCCCTTTCAACAGGCTGGCGCGCAATCGGGCGGCCGTTGCCGACGGCAGCGCCGCCGGCCTGAACGGTGCTCGTGCTGAAAAGCCTGGTTGCCCAGAATACTTACCCGCGACCGGGTCATCCGACATGCCGACTCCTCGTCAACTCCGTACATACGGCCACCACCGCTTCACAGCGGTGCGATCCTCTATCGATAGCGGAGTCTACCGCCAGCGCGTGTGGGTTTCGAGGCGTTGCTTAGCGCGCTCCCGAGTTTGAAATAAGTCGACGACATGCTAGAAATCGTCACTACCCGAAAAGAAGCCTGATTTTCATCAGCCGGATCTTGCTTCCACCCCATTGGATCATCTTGACAGGACAGTCTTATGACGCCCACTCGTTCGCTGCGCCATACCGGCATTCTTCTCCTCGGGATGGTGACTTCGTCCTTGGCAGTGGCTCAGGATTCAAGCACCAGCAGCGACCCGGTCCAGCAAGCGAACGAACAGGCGGAAGTGCGCCGGAATCTCGAGGCGGAGACTGCCGAGAACCCGTTGGCGGTCACGACCTATCGTCGCAACTACATCCTGCCCTGGACCTACAACAGCAACCCGGACGAATCCGACTTCCGGGAGATCACCTCGGAGGGCAACGTCGACAAGTCCGAGATCAAGTTCCAGTTGAGCTTCAAGGTCAAACTGCTCGACGACATCTTCGGCGACAACGGCGACCTCTATTTCGCCTATACCCAGCGCAGCTGGTGGCAGGCCTATAACTCCGAGGCCTCCGCGCCCTTCCGCGAGACCAACTACGAGCCCGAAGGCTTCGTCAGTTTCGACAACAGCTGGACGGTGCTCGGCTGGACCAACACCATCAATCGTGTCGGCTTCGCACACCAGTCCAACGGCCGCTCCGATCCGCTGTCGCGCAGCTGGAATCGCCTCTACGCGGAGACGATTTTCCAGCGCGGCGACTGGGCCTTCAGCGTCGCCCCGCACTGGCGTATTCCGGAAAACGCCGAAGACGACGACAACCCGGACCTGGAAAACTACATCGGCTACGGGGACCTAACCCTGGTGCGTGCGTTCGGGGATCAGGAAGTCTCGTTGATGGTTCGTGGCAACCCAGGCAAGGCGCACTACGGGGGGCAGCTCGACTACTCCTTCCCGCTGTTCGGCAAGGTGCGCGGTTATCTGCAGTACTACAAGGGGTACGGGGAGAGCCTGATCGACTACAACCATGACGTGCAACGCTTCGGCCTTGGCTTCAGCATCAACACCTTTTTGGCCGGGATTCCCGGTACGCGTTGATGCCGACAGATTGCCAATCTATGCTGAAGCCTGTCTGTTTCACCCATGCCACTCGACTGTCAAAGGATGACAACCATGACCATGCAACCTATCGGCGGCAACGGCCCCGAGCGTGAACGCGAAGCCTCGACCGAACAACTCAAGGAAGATCTGCGCAATCTGTCTCACACGGTCGAGGAGCTGATTCACGCCACGGCGGACGACTCCCGCAGCAATATCTCCGAACTGCGTGAACGCGCTCAGCAACGTCTGCATGCCACGCGCGAACGTCTGGAAGCGCGCGGAGAGGCGCTCTACTCCAGCGCCAAGGGACAGGTCGACGCCACCGACCGCTACGTGCACGAAAATCCCTGGACGAGCATCGGTATCGGCGCTGCAGCGGGCGTGGTTCTGGGACTGCTGCTGGGACGTCGCTGATGGCAGGGCCGGCTGAAAACGTGATCTCCGCCGCCAGGCGACTGATCGCCAACCTCATCGCCACCGGCCAGACGCGACTGCGCCTGGCAGTGGTCGAGTGGGAGGCGGAGCGCGACCGGATGCTGACGCTTCTGCTGCTGGCTGGCGCAGGGCTTATCGTGCTGTCGTTCGCGATCGGGATGCTGCTGCTGTTGGTTGTGGTGGTCTACTGGGAAGAGCACCGTCTGCAGGCGATCGGTATCTGCTCGGCGGCGCTCTTCGTCCTGTCAGGCATCTTGATCTTCTCCGCCAAGCGGGTCGCCAAGCAGCGCAAGCTGATGGCCGCCACCCTGCATCACCTCGATCGCGACCGCCAGGCATTGGGGAGCTCTCATGACTGAACGTTCGCGACAACAGCAGCTGGACGAGCTGGAGGACGAGATCCTCCAGCAACGCCTGGACATGACCGCCGCCATGCGGGAGTGGCGCGATGCCACGGCGCCGATCGACAACGCCTGGGACAAGCTGATGAGTTGGCGCGTTCCGTTGATGGCGGCCGGGGGGTTGCTGGCGATGCGCAGTGCGCGCAAGCCACGGTCGACCGGGCGACTGTTCAGGCGAGCGCTGACCGGATTCATGATGTACAACCGCGGCCGGGCGCTCTATCGGGCGACCCGCGGGAGAAACCGCTAGCGATCCGTCGCGCTGTCTCTGTCAGCCGAACCGGATGGCCACTGCACTCAGTGGCCATCTTTCGTTCGGGCTCAAATCGCCTGGCCGCAGGCCACGCCGGACGACCAGGCCCACTGGAAGTTGAAACCACCCAGCTGGCCGGTGACGTCCAGCACCTCACCGATGAAGTAGAGCTGGGGGAGCGCGTCGACGGCGAAGGTCTTCGACGACACCGCAGCCGTGTCGACGCCGCCCATGGTGACCTCCGCGGTGCGCCACCCCTCCGTGCCCGCCGGCTTGAACTGCCAGGCCCCGAGACCGCTCGCCACGGCATCGATATCGGCGTTGGAGAGCTCGGCCAACGGCCGGTCCTGCCACCCCTGCCACTCGATCAGCGCCTGGGAGAGACGCTTGGGCAGCAGTTCGCCCAGCCAGCTACCCAGCCGTCGCCGCGGCACGCGTCGACGCAGGTCGGCCAGGGTCTCCGCAACCGGGGTAGAGGGCAGCCAGTCGATCGCCACCGGCATGCCCGGCAGCCAGTGGCTCGAGGCCTGGAGCATTGCCGGCCCGGACAGACCGCGATGGGTGAACAGCAACGGCTCACGGTAGGCGCCGTCGCCGCAACTGGCAACAACGGGACAGGAGAGGCCGGAGAGCGAGGCCAGTGACGCCTTCCATTGCGACGTCACCGTGAATGGCACCAGTGCCGCCCGCGTCTCGGTCACGGCCAGCCCGAACTGGCGCGCCAGATCGTAGCCGAAGCCGCTGGCGCCGAGCGTCGGGACGGAGAGGCCTCCGGTGGCGACGACCACGGCCCCCGCTGCCACCCCGCGGCCATCTATCTCCAGCTGCATCCCTTCACCCAGGCGCTCGACCCTCCCTACCGTGGTGGAGAGCGAGACTTCCACGCCTGCCCACTCGCACTCGGTCAGCAGCAGCGAGACGATCTCCTTCGCCGACTGCGCGCAGAACAGCTGGCCAGGCGCCTTCTCGACGTACTCGACGCCATGCCGCTCGACCAGTTCGACGAAATGGTGCGGCGTGTAGCGTTTCAGCGCCGAAATCGAGAAGTGCGGATTGCGCGAGAAGAAATGTGCCGGCGTGGTGGCGAGATTGGTGAAATTGCAGCGCCCACCGCCGGACATCAGAATCTTCTTTCCCGCCTTGCTGGCATGATCGACGACTCGCACGCGAAGGCCGCGGTAGCCCGCGGTCAGCGCGCACATCAGCCCCGCTGCGCCAGCGCCGATAATGACCACGTCGTAGGTTTTCATCTCCGCACCGCACTTGCCTCACTGAATGGGTAGGCATTCTAACAGAGGCGTTTTTCGAGATGCCCTTTTCATTCGCCGGTCGTTCAGGTACTAACGAGTGGCGCGCACTCGCCCGCCCAACGCAACGCTGACAAGATATCCGCCAATCATGACAACGAATTCGGCAGCTCGTGAGCGCTTCACGCTCGGACGCGAAACCCGCCTACCGCCCCTGCTGGCCCTGGCCCTCTGCGCGATAGCGACATGGTTGCCGGGCCCGCCCCCCGCGAGCGCCCAGGAGACGCCGCCTGTCGCCGTGATCGGCGCCACGGTCATGGCTTCGACCTGGCAGGACCCCGTGGAGGCGCTGGGAACCTTGAGAGCCGACGAGAGCGTCACCCTCTCCTCCACGCTCACCGGCACCGTCAGCGCGCTCAATTTCGAGGACGGCGACGAGGTAGCAGCCAACCAGTGGCTGGTGCAGCTCGACGACGCCCAGGCTCAGGCCGAGCTGCGCGCCGCCCAGGCGCTACTGGGCCAACGCCGGAGTGCGCTCAACCGGGCCCAGCAGCTCCAGGATCGCAACCTGGGGGTCCGCGCCACGCTCGAGGACAATGCCGCACTGGTCAAGCAGAGCGAGGCCGAGATCGATGCCATCCGCGCGCGACTCGCCGATCACCGCCTGCAGGCCCCCTTCGCGGGCACGGTGGGGTTGCGCGAGATCAGCGTGGGCGCCCTGGTCACCCCCGGCACCGAGCTGGTCACGCTCGACAAGCTGGACACCATGAAGCTCGACTTCACCGTCCCGGCGACGCTGCTGTCGGTGCTCCACCCCGGCCTGACACTCAGCGCCACGACACCGAGCTATCCGGACCAGGTCTTCCGCGCCGAGGTCGCGACCCTCGGCACGCGTATCGATCCCATTTCGCGCAGCCTGGTGGTCCGCGCCAACCTGCCCAATCCCGACGGCCGGCTGCTGCCGGGCATGCTGATGGAAGTGCAGTTGAACCAGCCCGCGCGCGAGGCGTTGACGATCCCGGAAAGCGCGCTGGTTCCGGATGGCGAACGCCAGACGGTCTGGCTGATCGAACCGGGTCAGCCGGCCCATGTGACGCGCCGGGAGGTCACCACCGGCGAACGCCGACAGGGGGAAGTCGAGATCATCGCGGGGCTCGATGGCGGGCAGCGGATCGTGACCCACGGCACGCTCAAGGTACGCGAGGGGGATCCGGTCGAGCTGGTCGCGGAAAATGTCGGCGAGGGTGACATCAGGGATGTGCTGGAGCGTCAGCGCCGCGCCACCGAATCCCGGGCGAGCGACTGATGCGAATTTCCGATCTATCGATTCGCCGCCCGGTTTTCGCGACGGTCGTCTCGCTACTGCTGATCGCCTTCGGCCTGCTGGCCATGGAGCGCCTGCCGCTGCAGGAGTATCCGGCGATCGACCCGCCCATCGTCAGCATCGAGACCAACTACCCCGGCGCCTCCGCCAGCGTGGTCGAGACCCGGATCACCCAACTGCTGGAGGACCGCATCGCCGGTATCGAGGGTATCGTCTCGATCGAGTCCAGCAGCGCCGACGGCGAATCGGAGATCGACGTCGAATTCTCGCTGGATCGAGACATCGACGGTGCCGCCAACGATATCCGCGACCGCATCTCGTCGGTGGCCGACAACCTGCCCGACCAGGCCGAACCTCCGGAGATCGAGAAGAGCGACAGCAGCGACGATGTCATCATCTGGCTGTCGCTCTCCGGCGAGGGCTATACCATCCCGGAACTCACCGATTACGCCAATCGCTATCTCGTCGACCGCTTCTCGACCCAGAACGGTGTGGCTCGGGTTCGCCTGAGCGGCGGCAAGGAGTATGCGATGCGGGTCTGGCTCGATCGCAACGCCCTGGCCGCGCGGCAGCTGACGGTCGATGATGTCGCCGATGCGCTCCAGAACGAAAACGTCGAGCTGCCGGCCGGCTTTCTCGAATCCCGCGACCGCCAGTTCACGCTGCGCATCCCCCGCAGTTTCACCACTGCCGCCGACTTCCAGAACCTGGTGATCGCGCGAGGAGACGACGGTTATCTGGTGCGGCTGGCCGACGTCGCCCGGGTGGAGGTCGGCTCGGTCGAGGAGCGTTCGCTCTATCGCGGCAACGAAGTCCCCATGGTCGGCCTGGGCATGATCAAGCAGTCGACCGCCAGCGTGCTGGAGGTCGCCAACGGCGCCAAGGCGGAAATGGCCCGGCTGCAGCCGACGCTGCCGGACGGCATGCAGCTGTCGCTCAACTTCGATTCCTCGGTGTTCGTGTCAGGTGCCCTGCACGAGGTCGCAGCCACCTTGTTCATCGCCATGGGATTGGTGGTGGTGGTGATCTTTCTCTTTCTGGGCAACGTGCGCACGACCCTGGTGCCAGCGGTGACGGTACCGATATCGCTGATCGGCACCTTCATCTTCCTGGCCCTGTTCGGCTTCACCCTGAATCTGCTGACCTTGCTGGCGCTGGTCCTGGCGATCGGTCTGGTCGTCGACGACGCGATCGTGGTCATCGAGAACGTCCACCGGCGCATGGTGGTCCATCGCGAAACGCCCCTGGTGGCGGCCTATCGCGGTACGCGTCAGATCGGCTTTGCGGTGATCGCCACCACCCTGGTGCTAATCACGGTATTCATTCCGTTGAGCCTGCTGCAGGGGGATATCGGGCGCCTGTTCTCGGAGTTTGCCCTGACCCTCGCCGCCGCCGTCGGGCTCTCCTGCCTGGTCGCGCTGTCGCTGGCACCGATGCTGTGTTCGAAGCTGCTCAACCCGAGCATGCACGAGAGCCGCATCAGCCGCGGCGTGCAGTGGCTGCTGGACCGTTCGCAGACGATCTACCGGCGCTGGCTAAGCCGGGCGCTGCGCTTCCGCTGGTTCATGGTCGGCCTGTTTGCCCTCGTCCTGGCCCTTACCGCCTGGCTGTTCCAGCAGTTGCCCAACGAGTACACCCCCCGGGAGGACCGTGGCGCCTTTTTCGTGCTGATCGAGGGGCCGCCCGGCGCGACCTTCCATTACATGCAGGATTACTACGACGAGATAGAGACCCGCTTGATGTCCCTGGTCGACGCCGGCGATATCAACCAGGTGTCGATTCGTGGCCCGCGTGGCTTCGGCAATGTCGAGAATTTCAACGACGGCATGGCCATCGTCACCCTCAACGACTGGGGCGACCGGCGTTCGGCGTGGGACATCATGGCCGATGTCAGGCAGCGCCTTGACGATCTTCCCGGCGTCACCGCCACGCCGGTCATGCGCCAGGGCTTCGGCGGCAGAGTCGAGAAGCCGATCCAGTTCGTGATCGGCGGCAGTACATACGAGCAGCTGGTCGACTGGCGCGACCGTCTACTCGAGCGTATCCGCGAGGACGGTAACGTGGGGCTCGAGGCGGTGGACAGCGACTACAAGGAGACCCAGCCACAGCTCCGCATCCGGATCGACTACAACCGCGCAGCCGCCCTGGGCGTGACCGTCAGCACCATCGGCAACACCCTCGAGACACTGTTCGGCGGCCGCAACGTCACCACCTACGTCGATAACGGGGAGGAGTACGACGTCATCCTCGAGGGGGAGCGCGAGCGCCAGCGAGCGCCGAGTACGCTGGACAACGTGCAGGTCCGTTCGGCGGTCAGCGGCGAGCTGATTCCACTGGCGAGTCTGGTCTCCATCTCCGAATTCGCGGGTGCCAGCGAACTAAATCGATTCAACCGGATGCGCGCCATAACGCTGGAGGCCAACCTCCAGAGCGGTACCGCCATGGGTGACGCGCTCGCCTACCTCCAGCGGATCGCCGCCGAGGAGCTGCCCAGCGAGGCGGTCATCGACTACAAGGGCCCCTCGCGCGATTACCAGGAGGCCAGCGGCGCCACCGCCTTTCTGCTCCTGCTGGGCATCGTCGTGGTGTTCCTGGTCCTGGCGGCCCAGTTCGAGAGCTTCATCCATCCGCTGGTCATCATGTTCACGGTGCCGCTGGCGATCAGCGGTGCCCTGCTTGGCCTCTGGGCCAGCGGCCAATCTCTCAACATCTACAGCCAGGTGGGGCTGGTCGTACTGGTGGGGCTGGCGGCCAAGAACGGCATTCTGATCGTCGAGTTCGCCAACCAACTGCGCGACGAGGGAGCGCCGTTCTCGGATGCGCTGGTCGAGGCGGCCGTGACACGGCTGCGACCGATACTGATGACCACCGTCACCACCATGGCTGGCGCGATACCGTTGATTCTGGCCTTCGGCCCGGGCGCCGAATCGCGCATCGTCATCGGCACCGTGATTTTCTGCGGGGTCGCCGTTGCCACGCTGTTGACGCTGTTCGTCGTCCCGGTCGCCTATGACATGCTCGCGCGACGGACCGGCTCACCCGGCGATGTCAGTCAGCGACTGGAGCGAGAGCTGAATCTCGACGCGTCGACGCAGGAAAGGTCCTAGCGAGTCATGGAAATGCAACTACACTTCTGTAGCGACGCCCATGCCAGACATGACGCTGTCGCGGGAATCGTAGGGAGGCCGTTTCACCGAACCGGAGGATGAACATGAGCCTGTTCCATCGTGACGACAAGGAAGGCGAGGCCAGCCGTATCGATGAAGATATGGCAGCGGCCGCCGAGCGTGCGCCTCGCCTGGGGGACGATCCAATCCGGGAGGAGCCTGCACTGGCATCGCGGGACGACCCTCTCGAGGAGAGCATCGACGAGCCGTCCCCCCACGCTGCCGCCTATTTTCCCCAGCACAGCTGGGCGGATCGTTCGCGCCAGCGCCTGGACGAGCAGATCAACGACACCTGCCAGAGCTGCGACGACTTCGTCCAACGCAAGCCCTGGCAGAGCGTCGGTATCGCCGCGCTGGGCGGCGCCTTGCTGACGCTGATATTGAGCCGGCGTTGACAGCTCGAACCGACAGGACGAATCTCCTGTTCTGAACCACCATCATCGACCAACGATTAAGGATGATCCATGAGCCGCAACTATCGGGAAGAGAGCCGGAACTATTACCGCGACGCCAAGCGCCGAGGCCGTCAAGGCCTGGAACGCGCGAGGCATCGGGCGGACGATGTCAGCCACGAGTTGGCAGAGCATGCGGAAGAAGCCTGGCGCGAGACCGACGATTACATTCACCGTAATGCCTGGAGCAGCATCGGCGTCGCCGCGCTGGCCGGGTTTGCCATCGGATTCTTCGTCGGCCGCCGCTGAACGCCAGTGTGACCACGACGGCCCCGCCAGCGTCAAGCCGGTGGGGCCGTTTCACGTTTGGCGTGCAGGATCCGGTCACTCGGCTTGACTGGCTAGCGTCTCGCGCAGACGACGCAGCGAGTGTGCATCGCCACTATCGGGCCACAACCACAGACGTCGGCCGGAGAGATCGACCGCCGACAGCAGCGGTCCAAGGCGCACCAGCCGGCACGGGGACGGCTGCCACACCCGGGCATCGGCCGAATACTCCCAGACCGTCCTCTCCCCGGCCATCATGCATCGCAGATAGCGCCGTCTCGGCGTCGAGAGAAACTGTCGGCCGGCGAATGCCAGCCCGATCAGCGATATCGATACGGCCAGCCGCCAGTCGACCCACCACCCGGCGTAGCCGGACAAGGCCAGTGCCGACAGCCCCTGGCAAGTCAGCGACAGCCTAGAGCGCCTGACGACGACTGTTGTCAGTGGTCTCGGCATGTTCGACGATCATCTTGACGAGACGCCGCAGCTCGGCGTTCTCTGGCCACTCGCGCCGCATCAGCCAGGTGAAGAGATCCTGGTCCTCGTTGGCCAGCAACTCCCGGTACAGCACCTGGTCCGAAGGCGTCAGTTGGTCGTAGCGCTCCTCGAGAAACGGCATCAGCAGCAGATCCAGCTCCCACATGCCACGTCGTGAATGCCAGTAAAGCCGTCGTCGCGTGACATCTTCGTTGTCTGACATGGACTACCCTCGATCCGATGTGCTGAATGACTGCAATGCACAGCACTATACCCGAGTGAACTGCCGGTCACTATTCAGTCATCCGGCTCACCCGGCTAATGCGTTGTTTTCTCGAAAGTTGCGAAGTATGCTGAAACGACAATAACAGACGTCGGACGCCCATTACGCGGTTCTTGGCCGCCAGGCAGAGGCCTCACGGAGAATGTCGATGACAAAGTCTGAATTGATCGAACAGATCGCCACCCGTCGCCCCGAGTTATCGGCGAAGGAAGTCGAAGCGGCGGTGCGCGTCATTCTCGATGATATCACCAACGCCCTGGCGGACGGCGGGCGCGTGGAAATTCGCGGATTCGGCAGCTTCTCGCTGCACTTTCGCGAGCCCAGGACCGGACGCAACCCCAAGACCGGCGACCCCGTCGACCTCGACGGAAAATACGTCCCGCACTTCAAGCCGGGCAAGGAACTACGCGAACAGGTCAATGCCAGCCGCGCGCTGGGCTATTGATCTCCCCAGTCATTGCATCCGTCGCCCGATTCGACGGCTGCCATCGCGACGACCGATCACGACCGGACCGTCGCGGTGCGTCACCAGGAATTACTATGCGCTGGCTCAAAGGCGTCATTCTCGCCATCATCCTGATCGTCGTGCTGCTGCTCGGCATCCTGTTTGCCGTCAACAACCAACAGCCGCTGCCACTGGACTTGATCTGGGTCCAGCTTCCCCCCGCTTCGTTGTCGCTATGGCTTCTGGTTGCCCTGGCTTGTGGCGTGATTCTCGGCATGCTGGCAATGACAGGGATGTATCTTCGTCTGAGAACCCTGTTGACCCGGGCCCAGCGTCACAATCAGCAACAGCGCAAAGAACTCGATCGTCTACGGACGCAGGAGTTCAAGGAAAGCACCTGAATGAGCGATCCTCTGCTGCTGGCGTTGCTGGTGGCAGCCATCGCCATCGGCTGGTTGCTGGGGCGCTGGGAATCAGCGGGGCGCGGCCGGCGTCGGCCACGCCCCGAAATGCCGAGCGGCACCCTGCCGAAGGACTATTTCGTTGGCCTCAACTATCTGCTCAACGAGCAGCCGGACCGCGCCATCGAGACCTTCACCCAGGCGCTGGAAGTCAACAGCGACACGGTCGAGACGCATATCGCCCTGGGCAATCTCTACCGGTCGCGCGGCGAAGCCGATCGCGCCGTCCGCATCCACCAGAATCTGCTCGCCCGGCCGGCACTGTCCAACGCCCAGAGCGGCCAGGTCCAGCTGGAGCTCTCGCGCGACTTCCTCACCCTCGGGCTGCTCGACCGAGCCGAGCGGCTACTCCTGTCACTGCAGAAGAGCCAGGTCGACGACGCGCAGAAGCTCGCCGCCAAACGCCTGCTCGTCGACCTGTTCGAGCGGGAAAAGGAGTGGGCCCAGGCTCTCGACACCGCCCAGCCACAACTGGTGCGTCAGGACCCCGACATCCGGCGGGCGGCGGCGCACTGGCACTGCGAGCTGGCCAGTAGGCACCGCATCGAGAGCAGTCCGTCACTGGCCAGAAAGGCCTTGAAACAGGCACTGCATACCGATGAACGCTGCGTTCGCGCCAACTGGATGCTGGGCCAGCTCGAGTGGGATATCGGCCACTATCGCGACGCGGCCCGATGCTGGCAGCGAATTCCCGAGCAGGATCCGAGTTTTACCACTATCGTGCTGGAACCGCTGCGCAATGCCTACCGTCTACTCGATGACGAGGACGGCTGGTGGCAATTTCTGGAGAAGCAGTTGCAACACGACCCCCAGACCTCGGTGGTGATGATGGCTGCGGACACGCTAAGACACCGCCAGGGCACGGAGATCGCCTGCGCGTTCGTCAGCGATCAGTTGCGCGACCACCCCAGCCTGCGTGGCGTCGACTACCTGATGGACCTCTATCTGGACGATAGCGATCCCGCCGAGCGGGATCGGCTGGAGCTGCTCAAGCAGCACACCCGGCAATTGCTGAGCACCCGCCCGAGGCATCGCTGCCAGCGCTGCGGCTTCGGAGCCGAACAGCTGCACTGGCAGTGTCCCCGCTGTCGCAGCTGGGGTACCAGCAAACCGGTAACGGGCCTGGAAGGTGAATGATCACGACCTGCCTGCCAGGGAGAGCTCGATATCGGCCAGCGCCGCCATCGGATCGGCCGCCTGGGTCACGGCCCGGCCGATGACCAGGTGCGTGCTGCCGGCGGCCATCGCGGCATCGGGGGTCATCACCCGCCGCTGATCCCCCTGCTCCGCGCTGGCGGGGCGAATCCCCGGCGTCACCTTGAGAAAACCCGCCCCACACAGCTCACGCAGCCGGGCGCTCTCGCGCGCCGAGCAGACCACCCCATCCAGTCCACTTTCCTGGGCTAGCCTGGCCAGGCGCTCGACCTGAGACAGGGCACTGCCGGCGACGCCGGTTTCCTGGAGTTCGTCATCCGTCATGCTGGTCAGCACGGTGACCGCGATGAGCTGCGTCCCGAGCCCGCGTTTCGCCAATCGCTCGGCGCTCGCCTCCATCATCCGGCGACCGCCGGCAGCGTGTACGTTGACCATCCACACGCCCAGATCGGCGGCAGCCTCCACCGCACCGGCGGCGGTATTGGGGATGTCGTGAAACTTCAGGTCCAGGAAGACCTCGAAACCCCGCTGGTGGAGCGCCTCGACGGCCCCAGGTCCCGCACGGGTGAACAACTCCTTGCCGACCTTGACCCGGCAACGGGCGGGGTCGAGCGCGTCGGCCAGTTGCAGCGCCGCAGCCAGGTCGGGGTAGTCGAGCGCAATGATGAGCGGCGATTCCGGGGCGGGCATGGGTCGTCTCCTGCAGTCGAATTCGGGCGGGAGTATACCTGACCCGGCAATGGATAGGGCCCTCCTGCCACATCCGCGCCAGCTACTTTAGCGAGATTGAGTAGAAATTGGCTGACAGGAATGATCGCTTTTTTCCGATAAAAAATCGTGACGCAGCGTCGATACCTGAGAGTGATGGCCGGTCACGAGGCCAGCTTTCACTCACTGCAACCGAGAGAGATGCTCATGAAGACGCTGCTCCAAGCCGTGCTGTTCTCGCTGTTCAGCTTCGCCGCCCTCCCGGCGCTAGCTCAGGATACGCCCGTCAACATCAACGAGGCGTCGGTCGAGACGTTGACGACGCTACCCGGGATCGGTGCAGTCAAGGCACAAGCGATCGTCGACGACCGGGAAGCCAATGGCAACTACGAGAGCCTGGAAGACCTGACTCGCATCGACGGAATCGGCAACGCCACGGTGGCCAATCTCGCCGACAGTGCGACGTTTTGAGCCCTGCTCCGGGGCCGGCGGCTCGTCGGCTCCGGGGTGGCAAACGGTTGCAATTCCCCCATTCGTCTCCATCTTGCCAAGTCAGGCAGCGTCAACGACGGAGACATCATGCCCCTGCTCATCCTCGTCGCCCTATTCGCGATCGCGGACTTCGCCGTGCTCTTTACCCTGGGCGCAAAAATAGGCCTGCTGGCCAGCCTGGTGTGGATTGTCGCCAGTGGCGCCCTCGGTATTCATCTCATTCGCCGTGAGAGCCTGCTGACGCTTCAGCGAGCCCGTGCCCGCATGGCAGCCGGTGAAATTCCCTCGGACGAAATCCTGGCGGGGGCGTCATTCGTATTGGCTGGCATCCTGCTGATAGCACCCGGTTTTCTTTCCGATATCGTGGGTCTAATATGCCTGGCCCCCGGCAGCGGTCAGCTGATGCGTCGCTGGTCCACCCGAGGCAGCCGAGGCGCTGGCCCGAAGGGTGCCGAAATCCCCGGCGACTGGGATGCCCATCGGCGCGATTCGGACAGTACCGCCAGCAGCGCTGATACCGACCCCATCGAGGGCGAGTATCTCGGCAAGGAACGTTGAAGCCCCGCCGGGCGATAAAATTTTCAGGCCGCCCCCTTGAAACCGGCTGGCCAGACCCAATCAAGGCAGCAGCGACAGTTTTAGGCCGTCAGGCCCATTAACCGGAAGGCGAAAGCCTTCGCCCCTTGAGCCAGGCTCATGTGGGAACGTGCATTTGTAACATGCAACCATCAGGAGAACGTGAGCAATGAAAATCCGTCCCTTGCACGATCGCGTCATCGTACGTCGCAAAGAAGAAGAGCAGAAAACTGCTGGCGGCATCGTGCTTCCGGGCAGTGCCCAGGAGAAGCCGACGCGCGGTGAAGTCCTGGCAGTGGGCAACGGTCGCATCCTCGAGAGCGGCGAAGTTCGCGCACTGGACGTCAAGGTTGGCGACACCGTGATTTTCAAGGAAGGCTTCGGCGTCGAAAAGCAGAAGGTCGACGGTGAAGAAGTCCTGATCATGAGCGAAAGCGACATTCTGGCCGTCGTCGAAGGCTGATCGGCCGAAGCTCGACGATTCATCAAGATTTCACGCATTACATTAGGAAGATCGAACAATGGCAGCTAAACAAGTCAAGTTCTCTGATGATGCTCGCAAGCGCATGGCACGTGGCGTCAACGTTCTCGCTGATGCAGTCAAGGCGACACTCGGACCGAAAGGCCGTAACGTCGTGCTGGAAAAATCCTTCGGCTCGCCCACCGTCACCAAGGACGGCGTCTCCGTGGCCAAGGAAATCGAGCTGAAGGACAAGTTCGAGAACATGGGCGCCCAGATGGTCAAGGAAGTCGCCTCCAAGACTTCCGATGCCGCGGGTGACGGCACCACCACCGCCACCGTTCTGGCTCAGTCCATCGTCAACGAAGGTCTGAAAGGCGTCGCTGCCGGCATGAATCCGATGGATCTCAAGCGCGGCATCGACAAGGCCGTCATCGAGGCCGTCAAGCACATCCAGGCGCTTTCCGTGCCCTGCACCGACGCCAAGGCGATCGCTCAGGTCGGCACCATCTCCGCCAACGGCGACGCGCGCATCGGTGAGATCATCGCCGAGGCGATGGAGAAAGTCGGCAAGGAAGGCGTCATCACCGTCGATGAAGGTCGCGGCTTCGAAGACGAGCTGGAAGTGGTCGAAGGGATGCAGTTCGATCGTGGCTACCTCTCCCCGTACTTCGTGACCAACCAGGACACGATGGCGGTCGAGCTCGAAGACCCGTATCTCCTGCTGGTCGACAAGAAAGTCTCGAACATCCGCGAACTGCTGCCGGTGCTGGAAGCCGTCGCCAAGGCCGGCAAGCCGCTGGCGATCATCGCGGAAGATATCGAAGGCGAAGCGCTGGCGACTCTGGTCGTCAACAACATGCGCGGCATCGTCAAGGTGGCTGCGGCCAAGGCACCCGGTTTCGGCGATCGTCGCAAGGCGATGCTGCAGGACATCGCGATCCTGACCGGCGGCACCGTGATCTCCGAAGAAGTCGGCCTCAGCCTCGAGCAGGCCAACCTCGACCACCTGGGCAGCGCCAAGCGCATCACCATGTCCAAGGAAAACACCACCATCATCGATGGTGCTGGCGTCGAGTCCGACATCGAGTCGCGCGTCGCGCAGATCCGTGCGCAGATCGAGGAGACTTCCTCCGATTACGATCGTGAGAAGCTCCAAGAGCGTGTCGCCAAGCTGGCGGGCGGTGTTGCCGTGATCCGCGTCGGTGCGGCGACCGAGTTCGAGATGAAAGAGAAGAAGGCGCGCGTCGAAGATGCGCTGCACTCCACTCGCGCCGCGGTCGAGGAAGGTGTCGTGCCTGGTGGCGGTACCGCCATGGTCCGCGTCCTGACCCTGATCCAGGGCCTGACCGGTGACAACGAAGACCAGACTCACGGTATCGCCATCGCGCTTCGCGCCATGGAGTCCCCGCTGCGTCAGATCGTCACCAACGCTGGCGAAGAAGCCTCCGTCATCGTCAATCGCGTCAAGGAAGGCGAAGGCAACTTCGGCTACAACGCACAGACCGGCGAGTACGGCGACCTGTTCGAAATGGGCGTCCTCGATCCGGCCAAGGTGACCCGCACCGCGCTGCAGTCCGCGGCTTCCGTCGCCGGCCTGATGATCACCACCGAAGCGATGGTGGCCGAAGATCCGGAAGACGCACCGGCAGGTGGCGGCGCTCCGGACATGGGCGGCATGGGTGGCATGGGCGGCATGATGTAATCACTGCCCCGCCATCGCCTGATCCTTTCAGGTATCATGGAAAGCCCCGCCTTCTGGCGGGGCTTTTTTTGGTTCTGTCGTCGAGTCGGCCTGGCCTTCGGCCCGCCCGGAGGCAGTCGCCGACACCCTGAATTCTTCTTGCCCCCAGGAGTTTTTCGCGCATGCTGGATCGCATTCGCATCGTTCTCGTCCAGACGTTCCACCCCGGCAATATCGGTGCCAGCGCGCGCGCGATGAAGACCATGGGCCTCAGCGACCTGGTGCTGGTCGCTCCACGCCAGTTTCCCGATGAGGAGGCGACGCGGCTCGCCGCCGGCGCCGCCGACCTCGTCGAGGGCTGCCGCGTCGTCGACTCCCTGCCGGCGGCGATTGGCGACTGCGTACAAGTCATCGGCGCCAGCGCCCGCCTGCGCAGCCTGCCGCTGCCCTGCTACCACGAACCGGAGCAGATGGCCGCCGAACTCTGGCGTCGCCTGCCGGAGGGGCCGGTCGCCATCGTCTTCGGGCGGGAGCGATATGGCTTGACCAACGAGGAGATCGGGCACTGCACGCATCAGTTGAACATCCCTGCCAACCCGGACTATGGCGTGCTCAACCTCTCCCAGGCCGTGCAGATCGTCGCCTACGAGGCGTTCCGACAATCCCGCATCCAGGGGGAAGCGCGGCAGATGCCCAAGGCCAGCGGCCCTTATCCGACGATGGAGCAGCTGGATCACTTCTACGCCCACCTGCACCGGGCCCTGGAGAGCGCCGGGTTCCTGACCCAACCCCACGCCCGGACCGAGGCTCATCTGCGTGCCCTGTTCACCCGTGCCGAGCCGAGTCGCAAGGAGCTGTCGATTCTGCGTGGCGTGCTCAATGCGCTCGAACGCCACGATTGACGACAGACTTTGACACGGACATCCAAGCCATAGAGAATGGTAATCACTCTCATCAACAGAGTGATGGTGAACCATGCATTCAGAGCGCTCCCGACTCCACTACACCTGCGTCTTTCTGCTGGTCTCCTTTCAGGCCGTGCGCCAATCGCTACCCGCCGCCACCCCCTCGGCAGCGCCGTGCTGGCTAGACGCCGAGATGCTGAAGATGCTGCTGCGCGAGCTCAAGCGCTGCCGCGAAGAGGCCTCCCCCTTCCCGCCGGTGCACGCCTCGCTGGACGTCGCTACCTACCACTGCGGCCTGCTGATGGCGCAGTGCCCGGCGGCACTGGATCCCTCGCTCTGCAGCTACCATCTGGATGCCATCACCCAACCGCTCAAGCAGGCCATCGCTGAGCTCTCCGGCCACCACGCTGCGACCCCGGGCGCGACACAGAGCGGACGAGGCTGGCGCGGCTGGCTGAAGCGCTAAGCGCTCGTACCCAATCCTGTGACGATTTTCCAAACCCTTTGACGAAGGGCGCCGGGGGGCAGGGTAAAGCGAGGGTCCTTTGCCAGGGATGGCAAAGGTAGCGCCCAAGGAGGGGTTCACAGCGCCCTCGCGACACCCCGCCGCCGGAGAAGCCCACTATCGTCTACCGGCTTTTTGAAAGGCGTTCGTCGTCGCACGCGGAGAGGCGCCATCACCGCCCTACCGATCAGCGAGTGACAGACATAAAAAAACAGCGCCCGAAGGCGCTGTTTTTCATGGGAAGACCGAATCCGAAGGATCAGTCCTGGCCCATCTGCTGCTTGATCAGATCACCAATGGTGGTCGGGCCGTTGGGCTCGACGTCCTGATCGCGCAGTTTACCCATGTTGCGACGGGTATCGACCTGGTCCTTGGCTTTGATGGACAGGTTGATGACGCGGCTCTTGCGATCCACGTTGACGATCTTGGCTTCGACGCTGTCGCCTTCGTTCAGCACGTTGCGAGCGTCTTCGACACGATCGGCACTGATCTCGGACGCCTTGAGCACGGCCACGACATCAGTCGCCAGCTCGACATGGGCTTCCTTGGCATCGACTTCGATGATGCGGCCAGTGACCACGGCACCCTTGTCGTTGACAGCCAGGAACTCGGAGACCGGATCGGACTCGAGCTGCTTGATGCCCAGCGAGATGCGCTCACGCTCCGGGTCGATCGACAGGATGACCGCTTCCGCTTCATCGCCCTTCTTGAACTGGCGAACGGCTTCTTCGCCGGTCTCGCTCCAGGAGATGTCGGAGAGGTGAACCAGACCGTCGATGCCGCCTTCCAGGCCGATGAAGATACCGAAATCGGTGATCGACTTGATGGTACCGGCAACGCGGTCGCCCTTGTTGTAGCGGCCGCTGAAGTCTTCCCACGGGTTGGTGGTGCACTGCTTGATACCCAGGGAGATACGACGACGCTCTTCGTCGATGTCGAGAACCATGACTTCGACTTCGTCACCGACCTGAACCACCTTGGACGGATGGATGTTCTTGTTGGTCCAGTCCATTTCGGAGACGTGAACCAGACCTTCGACACCCTCTTCCAGCTCGGCAAAGCAGCCGTAGTCGGTCAGATTGGTGACGCGGGCGTTGACCTTCATGCCTTCCGGATAACGGTCGACGATGTTGACCCACGGATCTTCGCCCAGCTGCTTCAGGCCCAGCGATACGCGATTGCGCTCGCGATCGAACTTGAGAACCTTGACGTTGATCTCGTCGCCGACAGCCACGATTTCGCTCGGATGCTTGATTCGCTTCCAGGCCATGTCGGTGATGTGCAGCAGGCCATCGACGCCACCGAGGTCGACGAACGCGCCGTAGTCGGTGAGGTTCTTGACGATACCGTTGATCTGCTGGCCTTCCTGCAGAGTCGCCAGCAGCGCTTCACGCTCGGCGCTGTTCTCGGCTTCGAGAACGGCACGGCGAGAAACGACGACGTTGTTGCGTTTCGGGTCGAGCTTGATGACCTTGAAGTCCAGCTCTTTGTGTTCCAGGTGCGCAGTGTCGCGTACCGGACGCACGTCGACCAGCGAGCCCGGCAGGAAGGCGCGGATGGAGGAGACGTCGACGGTAAAGCCGCCCTTGACCTTGCCGTTGATCACGCCCTTGACGATCTCGTCCTTCTCGAAGGCCGCTTCCAGTTCCTTCCACGCTTCGGCGCGCTTGGCCTTCTCGCGTGACAGGCGGGTCTCACCGAACCCGTCTTCGACGGCTTCCAGCGCGACCTTGACTTCGTCACCGACCGCAATGGTCATTTCGCCATTGTCGTCGCGGAACTGCGCCGCGGGGATCTGCCCCTCGGACTTCAGACCGGCGTTGACGGTGATCCAGTCGCCTTCGATGTCAACCACGGTCGCCATGACGATGGCACCGGGTTCCATGTTGATGTCCTGGAGAGACTGTTCAAACAACTCAGCAAAGCTTTCGCTCATGTGATTCCTACGTGATCAACGTTGATGACGGTCAAACCGTCTTCCTCCGTACCACCAGCGAGCACGGGCCTTATCGACATATCCCTGGGGATGTTGGCGCTGGTTCGACCTGCAGCGACTTTTCAGTCGGGTCGTTGCACGTCATGACATCTTGCCAGGGGCCCCGGGAGCGGAAGTGCGTCGTCGGCTTCTGCCGGGAAGCGGGACTGAAACCGGTAGGCTTCAGGCCAGCTTTCGTTCGGCGAGCAGCGTTTCGATACGCTCCACGACTTCCGGTATATCCAGCTGCGTGGTGTCCAGCTCTACCGCATCTTCAGCGGGCTTGAGCGGGGCGACCGAGCGCTGCATATCGCGCGCGTCGCGCGCTTGGATTTCTTCCAAAAGGGTCGAGAGTCTAGCATCTTCACCTGCCTGCTGCAATTGCAGCAGACGTCGCCGCGCCCGCTCTTCGGCGGAGGCGGTGAGATAGATCTTGAGCGGTGCGTCGGGAAATACCACGGTCCCCATATCACGTCCGTCGGCGACCAGCCCCGGCGTCTTGCAGAAGTCACGCTGGCGCTGGAGCAGCGCGGCGCGGACCGGCGGCAGCGCCGCCACCTGGGAAGCCGCATTGCCGACGCTTTCACTGCGAATCGCCGTGGTCACGTCGTCGCCTTCCAGCAGGATCTGCATCGCCCCATCCTCGACGGCGAACACCACGTCGAGCGCCTGCGCCTGCACGGAGAGCGCCTCGGCATCGTCGACGGCCACGCCGTTGCGCATCGCCGCCAGTGCGGTCAGGCGATAGAGGGCGCCGGAGTCGAGCAGGTGCCAGCCCATGTGCTCGGCGATCATTCGACTGATCGTTCCCTTCCCGGCCCCGCCCGGGCCATCGATGGTCAAGACCGGCGCCAGTGTCGTCATGCCGATACCTCCGTCAGTTCAAGCCCCACCTTGTTGGCCAGCGCGACGAAACCGGGGAACGAGGTCGCCACGTTGGCGCAGTCGTCGATCGCTATCGGCCCGTCGGCCCGCAAGGCGGCGACGGTGAAGGCCATGGCGATGCGGTGGTCGCCGAGACTGTCCACCTGTCCGCCCTGGTAACTGGGACCATCGCCGGACTTGCCGACCACGTCGATGCCGTCGTCGTAGACGGTGGTCTCGACCCCCAGGATATCGAGGCCATCGGCCATCGCCTGGATCCGGTCGGACTCCTTGACCCTGAGCTCCTCGGCGCCGCGCAGCCGGGTGGTGCCCTCGGCGTTGGCCGCGGCGACGAACAGCGCCGGAAATTCGTCGATCGCCAGCGGCACCTGGTCGACGGGAATGTCGATCCCCTTGAGCGGCGCATAACGGATATGCAGGTCGGCCACCGGCTCGCCGCCCACCTCACGCGGATTTTCCAGGCGCAGATCGGCACCCATTGCCTTGAGAATGTTGATCACCCCGATCCGGGTCGGATTGACCCCGACATGCTCGAGCACCAGATCGGAGCCCGGCGTGATCGCTGCCGCCACCAGGAAGAAGGTGGCAGAAGAGATATCGGACGGCACGTCGATGGGTGCGCTGGTCAGTTCGCCGCCGCCCTGCAGCGTCGCCAGGTCGCCATCGCGATCGACCTTGTAGCCGAAGCCGTTGAGCATGCGTTCGGTATGGTCCCGGGTGGGGGCCGGCTCGCGGACCCGGGTCTCGCCCTCGGCGTAGAGCCCCGCCAGCAGCAGGCAGGACTTGACCTGGGCGCTGGCCATCGGCATGTCGTAATGGATGCCCTTCAGCGGCTGGCCACCGTGGATCCTGAGCGGCGGACGCCCCCCCTCGGCGGTATCGATCCTTGCTCCCATCAGCCGCAGCGGATCGGCCACCCGGGCCATGGGACGCTTGGTCAGCGAGGCATCGCCGGTCAGTTCGGTATCGAAGGCCTGCCCCGCCAACAGGCCGGCGAACAGCCGCATGGCAGTGCCGGAGTTCCCCACGTAGATCGGACCGGCCGGCTTTTTCAGCCCGTGCAGGCCCACGCCATGGATCGTCACCCGGCCCTGATGCGGCCCTTCGATGGCGACGCCCATGTCGCGAAACGCCTGCAGCGTCGCCAGGCTGTCCTCGCCTTCGAGAAAGCCCTTGACCTCGGTAACACCGTTGGCCAGGGCACCGAGCATGATCGAGCGGTGGGAGATGGACTTGTCGCCGGGAACGCGAATCCGGCCCTTGACCGAACCGCCGGGCGATACCCGATACTGAACCTGTCGTGCTTCCATGGTCTGATAACTCGTCTGATTCAACAGCGTTTCAAAATAGTGCCTGGCATGACTGGCGCGATCGAACGTGCCCAGCATGGCGTCGCTGTCGCCCTGCTCGACGGCCGCGCGCAATCGCCCCAGGCCGGTCTCGAAATCATCCAGCGCATCCAGCAGCGCATCGCGGTTGGCGGTGAAGATATCGCGCCACATCACCGGATCGCTACCGGCGATGCGGGTAAAATCTCGAAACCCGCCGGCGGCGTAGCGGAAGATATCCAGCCGTTCGTCCTGGCGGGCCAGCGTGTCGACCAGCGAGAACGCCAGCAGATGCGGCAGATGGCTGGTTCGCGCCAGCACCTGATCGTGCCGGTCAACCGGCATCTCGAGCACTTCCGCGCCACAGCGCTGCCACAATCCCCGCACCACGGCGACGGCCGTCGGCGTGGTGTCAGCCTCCGGCGTCAGGATGACCTTGTGATGACGATAGAGCGCCGGATTGGCCGCAGCCACGCCGCTCTTTTCGGAACCGGCGATGGGGTGGCCCGGGACGAAATTGGCCGGCAGCCGGCCGAAAGCTTCCCGCGCCGCCTCGCAGACGCGGCGCTTGGTACTCCCGACATCGGTCAGCACGCGCTCGCCGAGGACCGGCGCCAGCTGCTCGAAGACCCGGCGCATGGCCAGCACCGGCACTGCCACCACGACGAGGCCGCTCTGGGCGACCAGCGCGGCGAGATCGCGCCCCCCGTCGTCGATCACCCCCATCTCGAGGCCGACGGCGATCTCCTCGACGTTGGGATCGCAGGCCAGGATCCGCCCGTCATAGCCGCTGGACTTGAGCGCCGCGGCCAGCGAGCCGCCGATCATCCCCAGTCCTACGATCAGTACCGTGGGATCCGCTGACGTTGTCTCGCTCTCCCCCATCCTAAAGCACGCCCACCGGGTAGGAACCCAGCACCTTCATATCCTGCGCGCCGCTGCGCACCTCTTCGAGCACGCTCGCGATCTCGGGCTGGTCGACATGCCCCTTGAAGTCGATGAAGAACACGTAGTTCCACGCGCCAGTGCGCGACGGGCGCGTCTCGAGGCGGGTCATGTCGACATGGTGGCGGTGAAACGGCTCGAGCAGCGCATGCAACGCGCCGGGTTCGTTGCGCATGGCGACCACCACCGAGGTCTTGTCGGTGCCCGACGGCGGCACCGACTCGTTGCCGATGATCAGGAATCGCGTGGAGTTGTCGGGGCGGTCCTCGATCTTCTCCGCGACATGGTCGAGCCCGTAGAGCTGCGCCGCCATGTCGCCGGCGATCGCCGCGCTGTGCCACTCGGTCTTGACCAGGCGCGCCGCCTCGGCGTTGGAGGATACCGCAACGCGCTCGGCGTGGGGGTAGTGGGCATCCAGCCACTTGCGACACTGGGCAAAGGACTGGGGATGGGAGTAGATCCGGGATATCTTGTCCTGCCGGGTGATGCTCGACATCAGCAGATGGTGGTGGATCCGCAGCACCACCTCCCCGCTGATGTGCAGGCCGGAGTCCATGAACGAATCCAAGGTGTTGTTGACCACACCCTCGGTGGAGTTCTCCACCGGCACCACGCCGTAGTTGACCGCGCCCGCCTCGACTTCACGGAACACTTCGTCGATGGCCGCCATCGGCAAGCTGATGGCGCTGTGGCCGAAATGCTTGAGCGCCGCCTGCTGGGTGAAGGTGCCTTCCGGCCCCAGGTAGGCGACCTTGATCGGCTTTTCCAGCGCCAGACAGGCGGACATGATCTCGCGAAAGAGCCTGGCCATCTCCTCGCGGTGAAGCGGCCCGGGATTCTCCTCCATCACCCGGCGCAGCACCTGCGCCTCGCGCTCCGGGCGATAGAAGACGGCATCGGGGTCGTCAGCGGTCTTGACGTGAGCCACCTGGGCGGCGCACTCGGCACGCTCGCTGATCAGGCGCATCAATTCGCTGTCGATGGTGTCGATGCGCTGCCGGAGTGCAGCCAGGTCCAGCGGCGAATTCGAAGAGTCACTCATGACCGTATCCTGATGACTGTAGGGTGATGTCGTTGGGTGAAGCTCCGCTCATCAACCACGGCGGCGCTCGAAATCCCGCATGAAAGTGATCAGCGCCTGAACGTCGGCCTCGCTGACGGCGTTATAGAGGCTGGCCCGCATACCGCCGACGCTGCGATGCCCCTTGAGATTCAGCAGCCCTTCCGACTCCGCCTCCTCGAGGAACGCCGAATTCAGCGATTCGTCGGCCAGGGTGAATGGCACGTTCATGATCGAGCGGTTGGTCGGATCGATGGGGTTGGCGTAGAAATCGCTGGCGTCGATCGCCGCGTAGAGCGACTCGCACTTGCGCCGGTTGATCGCCTCCATCTCGGCCAGACCGCCAACGTCCTGCTTGAGCCACTGAAACACCAGGCCAGCCAGATACCAGGCATAGGTCGGCGGCGTGTTGATCATGGAGTCGTTGTCGGCATACACCTTCCAGCCCAGCAGCGAAGGCGTCTGCGGCAGGGCGCGCTCGAGCAGATCATCGCGGACGATGACGACGGTGATCCCGGCGGGTCCGATGTTCTTCTGGGCCCCGGCGTAGATGACCCCATACCGGCTCACGTCGAGCGGCGCGGAGAGGATCGACGAAGACATGTCGCAGACCAGCGGCACGTCCACCTCAGGCACGTAGTCGTAGGCCAGGCCACCGATGGTCTCGTTGTGGCAGTAATGCAGGTAGGCGGCATCGGCCGACAGCGCGATCTCGTCCGGACGCGGCACATGGACGTAGCCATTACCCTGCGTCGAGCCCGCGACGTGTGCGCTGGCGAGATGATTCGCCTCCTTGATCGCCTTGCCGGACCAGATCCCGGTATCCAGGTAGTTCGGGGTGCCGCCCGGCCCCAGCAGGTTGAGCGGTACGCAGGCGAACTGCAGGGTGGCGCCACCCTGCATGAACAGCACGCGGTAGTTGTCGGGAATCGCCAGCAGATCGCGCAGATCCCGCTCGGCCTGGGCCGCGATCGCCTCGAACGTCGGGCTGCGGTGGCTCATCTCCATCACCGAGAGACCCTGCCCTCGGTAGTCGAGCATCTCCTCGCGAGCGCGCTCCAAAACGGCGGTCGGCATCGCCGCCGGACCCGCACAGAAATTATGCAGACGTCTCATTGCCTGGGTTCCTGGATCTGAATCATTGCCAACCACGGTGACTGCCCTGAACGGCCATCATCGACGAACGACCACCGCGGAGAACGTTGCTGTCGACCGCGCCGACCCGGTAGGCCGGCGCGGTCCTTGCTCACTCGTCTTCCGACCTGGCGTCGCCCGCTTCGTCGCCGGGAGCGTCATCGGCCTTGTCAACATTCGACTCGGCGTCGGAATCGATGTTGCCGTTCTCGTCGCCGCCCGCTTCAGCCAGCTCGTCCTCGGTCAGTTCGTCCTCTTGGGGCTCGTCGACACGCACCGTCTTGACCAGGCGCTCGTCGTCACCCGTGCGGATCAGCGTCACGCCCTGGGTGTTGCGCGAACTGATCGAGACTTCGGCGACCCGGGTACGGACCAGCGTGCCGCGATCGGTGATCAGCATCATCTCGTCGCTCGAGCGCACCTGCATCGCCGCCACCAGCGAGCCGTTGCGCGCCGTGGTCTGCATCGCGATCACGCCCTGGCCGCCGCGCCCACGAATCGGGAACTCCTCGAGCCGGGTGCGCTTGCCATAGCCGTTCTCCGATGCGGTCAGAATGTAGATCTGCTCGTCGTTGCCATTGCTGCCGTCGTTCTCGGCATCGGCCTGATTGTCGGCTTCGGCATCGGCATTGGCGTCGATGGTCTGGCTCTGCGGGATGATCAGGCTGATCACCTCGGCGCCATCGAGCAGGCGCATGCCGCGAACGCCGCGGGCGGTACGCCCCATGGCGCGGACATTGCCCTCCTCGAAGCGGATCGCCTTGCCGTTGGACGACAGCAGCATGACGTGATCCGACCCGGAGGTGATCGCGGCGCCGACGAGGCGATCGCCCTCGTCGATATCGATGGCGATCAGCCCCACGCTGCGCGGCCGCGAGAACTGATCCAGCGAGGTCCGCTTGACCGTGCCGCTGGCAGTGGCAAAGAAGATGTAGCTGTCGGGGTTGTAGTCCCGCACCGGCAGAATGGCGTTGATCGACTCGCCGGCATCCAGCGGCAGCAGGTTGACCAGCGGCTTGCCTCGCGAGCCGCGGCTGGCGTTGGGCATTTCGTAGGTCTTGAGCCAGTAGACCTTGCCGCGGTTGGAGAACAGCAGCATGGTGTCGTGGGTCGAGGCGACCACCAGATGCTCGATGACGTCCTCGTCCTTCATGCTGGTCGCCGACTTGCCGCGCCCGCCCCGCTTCTGCGCCTGGTAGTCGGTGATCGGCTGGGTCTTGGCGTAGCCGCCACGGGAGAGCGTGACCACCATGTCCTCCTCGGCGATCAGATCCTCCATGGAGAGGTCGAGACGACTGGTGTGAATCTCCGTCTTGCGCTCGTTGCCGTACTGGTCGCGGATCGCCTCCAGCTCTTCGCGGATGACCTCGAGCAGGCGATCCGGCGAGGCCAGAATATGGTTGAGCTCGGCGATCTTCTCGAGAATGCTCAGGTATTCGTCGAGCAGCTTCTCGGTCTCGAGTCCGGTCAGACGATGCAGACGCAACTCGAGGATCGCCTGGGCCTGGGCCGGAGACAGTCGGTACATGGCGCTGTCGTCGGACAGCCCGTAGCCCTCTTCGAGATCCTCCGGCTTGCACGAGGTCGCCCCGGCACGCTCGAGCATGCCGGTGACCTGGCCCGGCTGCCAGTCGCGAGCGAGCAGCTTGTCCTTGGCTTCGGCGGCATTGGGCGAGGCCTTGATCAGCTCGATCACCTCGTCGATGTTGGAGATCGCGACCGTCAGGCCTTCGAGCAGATGGCCACGCTCGCGGGCCTTGCGGAGTTCGTACAGCGTGCGACGGGTAACGACCTCACGCCGGTGACGGACGAAAGCCTCGAGCAGTTGCTTGAGATTGAGCGTCTTGGGCTGACCGTCGTCCAGCGCAACGATGTTGATCCCGAAAACGTTCTCGAGCTGGGTGTGCGCGAACAGGTTGTTGACGACGACATCGCCCGATTCGCCACGCTTGATCTCGATGACCACGCGCAACCCTTCCTTGTCGGACTCGTCACGCAGTTCGGCGATGCCCTCGACCCGCTTCTCCTTGACCAGCTCGGCGATCTTCTCGATCAGGCGCGCCTTGTTGACCTGGTAAGGCAGCTCGGTGATGACGATATGGTCGCGACCGCTCTTCTTGTCGAACTCGACGGTATGCTTGGCCCGCACGTAGATGCGGCCGCGGCCGGTGCGATACGCCTCGAGAATGCCGGCACGGCCGTTGATGATGCCGGCGGTGGGGAAATCGGGGCCGGGGATGTACTCCATCAGGTCGTCGACCGTCAGGGTGTAGTCGTCGATCAGGGCCAGACAGCCGTTGATCACTTCCACCATGTTGTGCGGCGGGATGTTCGTCGCCATGCCGACCGCGATACCCGATGCACCGTTGATCAGCAGGTTCGGCACCTTGGTCGGCAGCACTTCGGGGATCCGTTCGGTGCCGTCGTAGTTGTCGACCCAGTCGACGGTGTCCTTCTCGAGATCCGCCAGCAGCTCGTGGGAGAGGCGCGCCATGCGCACTTCGGTGTAACGCATCGCTGCGGCGTTGTCGCCATCGATGGAGCCGAAGTTGCCCTGGCCGTCGACCAGCACGTGGCGCATCGAGAAATGCTGCGCCATTCGCACGATGGTGTCGTAGACCGCACTGTCGCCGTGGGGGTGATATTTACCGATCACGTCGCCGACCACACGCGCCGACTTCTTGTATGGCTTGTTCCAGTCATTGCCGAGTTCGTGCATCGCGTAGAGCACGCGACGGTGGACCGGCTTCAAGCCATCGCGGACGTCGGGAAGCGCGCGCCCGATAATGACGCTCATCGCATAGTCCAGGTAGGACTGCTTGAGCTCATCCTCGATGTTGACTGGCAGAATTTCTCTGGCGATATCACCCATGGGTCGTCAAATCCTTTGCACCGCTGCCACGACCGGCGTCCGGCCGTGGCAGCGTTAATAAAGCCCCGGCAAGGCGGCCAAGTCACTTGGCCGCACAATCACGGGATCATACCATTTCAGGGGCTTTAAAGGCAGGCGTTGACGTGCTTTGACCGGCTTTTCTACTTCCCTTCGGGTACATCCACCACCAACGGTCCCAATCGCTCTGCCCACGCTCCCTCCATCGGGACCACCTGGCCACTCTGCTGATCGAGCAGCACGAATGTCAGCGTGGCGGCCGCTACCAGCTCACCGCTGCCGAGGTGCGTTATCCGATGCCCTACGACACCGCTGCGCCCACCGATGCGAGTCAGGCAGGTCTCGACCTTGAGGTCGTCGTTCATGACGGCGGCGCGCCGGTAGTCGATATTGAGATTGACCGCGACCAGCGCCACGCCCCGGGCCAACCCGTCGGCGAATTCGGGATGGGCATCGACGTAGGCCCAGCGCCCCTCCTCGAGAAACTCGAGATAGCGGGCATGATTGACGTGACCGTAGCCGTCGAGATGAAAGCCCCGGACGCGAACCTCGGTTACCGTGATACGTGAATCCATGCAAACCTCCGTGATGACGGTTGTAGACGCCGCGGCGGCAAGGCGACGCCTACGTCCGTTCAGTTGCCGATCGTCTGTCGCTCGCAGCCCAAAACATACGCCCGTTTGAAACAGTCGCGCAAACATCAACGATCGACCTCGGTGGTAACACCTGGGTCGTTTCGACATAATATGCCTCCTTTCAAACGGAGCGGGCGCATGTGGTTCAAGCACTGTCATCTGTATCGCTGCCATGACGTCGAGGTTCTCCCCCTAGAGGATCTGGAAACCGCACTGGCAGAATTCGCGTTTCGCCCCGTCTCCCCGCGCGAGGCGCGCCGGGTTGGCTGGAGTGCGCCGGCGGGCCGTCGCAGCGATCAGCGCGCCCATGAGGTTCAGGGACATCGACTGCTGTCGATGCTGCGCCAGGAGCGCTTGCTGCCGGCGGCCGTGGTCAATGATGAGGTCAACGAACGCAGTGAGGCGCGCGAGCAGGCCGAAGGCCAGCCGCTATCGCGCCGTGAGCGACAGCTGCTCAAGGAACAGGTGATGGAGGAGCTGCTGCCCCAGGCATTCACCCGCACCCAGCGCGTGGAATTGTGGTGGGACACCCGCAAGCGCCTGATCGGCATCAACGCTTCCAGCCGCAAGCGCGCCGAGGAGGTGCTGGACCTGCTGCGCCAGACGCTCGGCTCGTTGAAGGTGACGCCATTGGCCACTAAGACGCCGCCCTCTCGCGGCATGACCCAGTGGTTGAGCGACCCCGCCAGCCGCCCCGCCAGCCTGATGCTCGGCGACCAGGTGGAGCTGCGCGCGGCCGAAGACGAAGGTGTCCTGCGCGCGCGCCAGGTCGACCTCGACAGCGAGGAGATCCAGTCGCTGCTGGAGAACGGACGGCAGGCCAGCCAGCTCAGCCTCGGCAGCGAGGGTCAGCTTCGTGCCATGTTGCACGACGACCTGGCGCTCAAGTCTCTCAAGTTCGACGATGCCCTGCTGGACGAAGCCAGCCAGAGTGACGACGGCGACGACCCGATCGTCTCCCTGGAAACCGACTTCGCACTGATGTCGCAGACGCTGGCGACTTTCGTCGACCAACTGATCGAATGGCTGGGCGGCGAAGCCGATCCGGCAGCACCGACGCCATGACGCTTCATCCCGATACCCTCAAGAGCACCGACCCCGGCAGTAGTGGCATGACCGTGAATCCACACAGCGCCGAGGCGGCGATCGATCTCGACCGGTTCGCCGACATTCGTCCCTATCACGACGAAGAGGTCGAGGCCGTGCTGGCCCGCCTCGCCCACGACAGCGAGCTACTGGATGCGATCACCCGCTACCGCTTGCCGCGGTTGGCACGCTTCGCCCCGCCGCTGGCGCGCATGCTCGCCAGCTTCCGGCTGCAGCGTGAGATGCGTGGCGTGACCACCGTGCGTGACTTCCAGTTGCGCATCGCCGACTACATGGCCCACATGATCAGTCGCACGACCCAGGGCTTCGATGTCGAGGGCCTGGAGCGGCTGGATCCGGATCAGGCCTACCTGTTCATCGGCAACCACCGGGACATCGCCCTCGACCCGGCCTTCGTCAACTACGCGCTCTACCTCGCGGGCCACGACACCGTGCGCATCGCCATCGGCGACAACCTGCTGCAGAAACCCTTCGTCACCGATCTGATGCGGCTCAACAAGAGTTTCATCGTGCCGCGCTCGATCAAGGGCAAGCGGGCGATGCTGGCGGCCTATCAGTCGCTCTCGGGCTACATTCGCCACTCGATCACCGACGACAACCACTCGGTGTGGCTGGCCCAGCGCGAAGGGCGGGCCAAGGACGGTGTCGATCGAACCGATAGCGCCATCGTCAAGATGCTCTGCATGGCACGCCGCCTGGAAGAAGGCGATAGCGATATCGGCAGCGCGGTACGCGAACTCAAGATCGTCCCCGTGTCGATCAGCTACGAGTACGATCCCTGCGCGATCAACAAGGCCCGCGAGTTGCAGGCCAAGGAGACCGACGGCACCTACCGGAAGGTGGAGTTCGAGGACATCTTCTCGATCGTCTCCGGCATCACCGGCAACAAGGGCCGGGTCAAGCTGGTGTTCGGGACGCCGCTAGCGGCCGACTTTGGCACTGCCGACGAGGTGGCCGACGAGATCGACCGTCAGGTGCTGGAGAACTATCCGACCTTTCCCAGCCACCAGCTCGCCCTGGCGGAGACCGGGGCAGCCCCGGAACTGGTGGATTTGACTGGCGTGACACCCGGCGATCGCGAGCAGTTCCGCAACCAGCTCGCGGCCGTCCCCGAGCCGCTGCAGCGCTGGTGGCTATTGCAGTACGCCAATCCGATCCTGAATCGAGCCGGCAAAGCCCAGCGTCACGACGCCTGAGACGCCGGCACCAGGATCACATCGTCCCGGCCTCGGCCGGGACCCTCCCTCTCTACTGACGCCCATCTGTCGAGGGCGGCGCCCGGCTCCAAAGCGGGCTCATGGGCGTCCAGGCTCTCTCGCTACAGCGACTCCTGCCCAGCGGGTGTCGCCGGCTGGCCGCATCCGCCCGGCCGGTATCGCTGCTGCCAGCCACTGGCGCAAGCGCGGAATGTTTCTTAAAATACGCTTAAATTTAGCCTGCTAATTAGCGTATTCACGTTCTGCCCATGAACTCTGCTCCCGATTCCGTCACCGTAACCCCGGTCACGGCACCCGATGCCGTCGGGTCGCTCGCTCCGCCGCCTGAAGCATTGCCGCCACCGGCGCCTGCCCCCATCAGGCCCACCACCCTCCAGCAGGGCGGCGGGCTGCTCAAGGCCGATGTCTACCTCGACGTTCACGCGGGAGAACCGGTCATCCGCAAGGATTACAGCCGCTATGCCGGTAGCTGGCAGGCAATTCCGGCGCGTCTGCTGCTGCACCACGAGGCCCGAATGCTGGAACGCCTCCGTCATTGGCCCCATGCGCCCAGGGTGGTTGGCCAGGTCGGCAGGCTCTCGCTGCTGCTGGAGTATGTGCCCGGCGAGCTGCTGAGCGATGCGGCCGACCCTGCCAACCCGGCGGTTTTCGTCCAGCTGATGGCTGCCCTGGCCGCACTCCACCGCAGTTCGATCGTCCACAACGACGTGCGCGGCTCCAATATCATCATGAGCCGGGGTCGCGTGGTGCTGATCGATTTCGCCGCGGCGCTCTACCTGCCCGGCGGTCGACTTCTCCGGTTCCTGCTTCGTCCCCTGCAGCGCAGCGATATCGCCGGCGGGCTCAAGTTCAAGACCCGCCTGACCGGCGAGGCGCTGACACCGAAGGAGGCGCGGCTGCGGCGCAAGCCGACCTGGATGAAAGGCCTGCAGCACACCTGGAAGCGGCGGTTGCTGCCCCGCCTCAAGCGTCGTCTCGCCTCGACCGACCGAAGCAGCCGATGACATCCCGCCCCACCGCTACTTGCGCCAGAAAGGAGGCGCGGCTGCGGCGCAAGCCGACCTGGATGAAAGGCCTGCAGCACACCTGGAAGCGGCGGTTGCTGCCCCGCCTCAAGCGTCGTCTCGCCTCGACCGACCGAGGCAGCCGATGACATCCCGCCCCACCGCTACTTGCGCCAGAAGAACGGCGTCATCAGCACCAGCACCGTGAGGATCTCGAGGCGCCCCATCAGCATGCCGAGGGAAAGCAGCCATTTGGCGGCGTCCGGCAGCGAGGCGAAGTTGCCGGCGGGGCCAATGGTGTTCCCCAGTCCCGGCCCGACATTGGCCAGGGCGGTGGCCGCGCCGGTAATCGCGGTCACCATGTCGAGCCCCAGCGCGGCCAGCGCCAGCGCCAGCACCGCCACGGTGAGAAAGAAGAAGAACGAGAAGGCGATGACCGCGCGCACCACCTCGTCGTTGAGCGGCCGGCCGTTGTAGCGCTGGGCGAATACGCCACTGGGATGCACCAGATAGCGTAACTGGTTGGCCAGCAACAGCCCTCCGATCTGGAACCGGAAGATCTTCATGCCGCCACTGGTCGAGCCGCTGCAACCGCCGACGAAGGTAATGAAGAAGAACGTGGTGACGGCCAGCGGCCCCCACTGGGTGTAGTCGGCGCTGGCGTAGCCGGTGGTCGTCACCACCGAGATCACGTTGAAGGCGACATCCGTCAGCGCCTGAAAAGGCGCATCCGAGAAGGCCAGGACTCGGTAGAGTGTCAGCGTCGCGATCACCACGAGCAGCAGCCCGACGAGCCCCCGCACCTGCTGGTCCTGCCACAGCGCACCGCGACTGTCGCGCAGCAGCCGGATATAGAGCACGAACGGCAACGCCCCGCCCAGCATGAACAGACAGCCCAGCCACAGAATCAGCGGTCGATCGTGATAGATGCCGAACGAGGCGTCGTAGTTGGCGAAGCCACCGGTGGAGACCGAACTCATGGCATGGACGATGGCATCCAGCGTGCCCATGCCCGCCAGCCGATAGCTCAGGATCGCCGCCAGCGTGAGACCGAGATAGATGACCGTGGACGCCTTGGCGATGCCGCCGGCCCGGGGCAGCACCTTGTCCGACCAGTCGGACGACTCGGTCTGGAACAGGCGCATACCGCCGACCTTCAGGAACGGCAGAATCGCGATCGCCATCACGATGATCCCGATCCCGCCCAGCCACTGCATCAATCCGCGCCACAGCTTGAGACCGTCGGAGAGGTTATCGATGCCGGAGAGCACGGTGGAGCCGGTGGTGGTGATGGCGGAGACCGACTCGAACACCGCGTCGGTGAACGACAGCTGCGGCGCCCCCAGCACCAGCGGCAGGCTGGCGAAGGCGCTGATCACCGCCCAGCTGGAGGTGGTCAGGATGAACATGTGACGCGTCTTCAACTCGACCGCCGTCTGCCACGTCCAAGCCAGCAGCGAACCCGAGACCACCGCGACGACCGCCATCGACTTGAGAAATGCCCATAGATCGGGATCGTTCTCCAGCCCCAGCAGGATCACCGGCGGCACCATGAACAGTGCCAAAACGATCAACAGCAGCGCCAGAATCTTGAAAATCGGCTTGGCGTCTCGCAAGACTTCCTCCCGGTTCCGTCCACTCGAGTCCGATCCCTCCGCCCGCAGGAGACCTCCCCGTCGCGACGAATAAATCGCAGCGATGATAGGCCATCACGCGGCGCAAGACACGGCCTTGCCCGCTTTTCTCTTCGCCGGCACGGCTCTGCTCCGCCCTCGCCTCGGCGTGAAGAAACACCACCGGAAAGCGCTCGCCGGCGTGACGACCGCTACATCCCGCAGCCAAGCCCCGCAGCCTCTGGCGATGCGGCGAGATATGCTATGGTGGCGCCATCAGAACGCCTGGGCACGGAGGCTTGGCGATACGCCGCCCCCGACACCGCCCGCGCCGCCCACCACAGGAGAGTCGTCCATGAGTTCCGCCTCGGAAATGCAGAAAAACCGCGTCATCCAGGAGCTGCGCGCCTTCATCAAGAAGCTGCTGCAGGAGCCCGGCATCCTCGAGAACTCGCTGGCCATCGCCAAGCGTCACTCCGATGGCAGCAACGATCCCAAAGCCTGGGCGACCATCGCCAACGAGATTTCGGACACCACCAGCGTGCACATTCCGGAAGACCCGAGCGAGCACTCGGAGGCGGATCGGCTGTTCCTTGAGGTGTTGCGTGAGGTCGTGGGGGAGGAGAAGGCGCTTTATTGAGCTTTAAGCCGCGAGCTGGAAGCTGGAAGAAGAACAAGGCCGGCATTCGCCGGCCAATTATTTATTCGGCTGTGACAGTACAACTACTTGCGTACTGTTCAGCGACTGTCGTTCCACACTCCCATACCCCTGTTGCAGGATAATAAGTGTAAGTGACTGTTTTTGTAGAAATGTTTGAATTCGCCGTAGCGCCGGCTCCAGAACCAAATTTATATTCTACAGTTGCGTTCCCCGAACCATTCCAACTACCTGACGTAATTGCGCCATAAGAACCTTGCGTAGAAATACCAAGACGGCTGGCATCAGATGTAGCGCCATCTTCATTGGTAATAGTATAACTTTCCCCTCTATCGACTTGCTGCTGGATACTAATCTTGGCTCCGCCGAGCATGCTATGGGCTTCAGAGAACTGGGATCTCGCAACATAGTTCTGGTACTGCGGGATCGCGATGGCGGCGAGGATGCCGATGATCGCGACGACGATCATGAGTTCGATCAGGGTGAAGCCGCCCTGCCGGCGAATTGGTGTTTTCGGATTCTGCTGCATCATGGTTCCCTGCTCTTGCCAATGTTGAGCCGGTGGGATGGGCGCCATCTGCGCCGCCCACCGGACGTCCCCTTGCGTTGCGTACCGCGCACTCGCCGGCCCCCAGCCCCCGACCCGCCATGGTCGCTCGCGGCTGCTAGCCGCCATACACACGACGACACGCAAAGTTACTCTTGGTGACACTTCAGTCGACTTATCGGCAGATCGCGAAGGATACTTAAAGAAAAATGGCCTCGAGCCGATATCACCGTCATCCCGGCCGTGATGCCTACTCTTCGTGGCCCTGCGTTGCCGGTCGTCGTCGCTCGCTCAACCGCCCTCCTTGAGCGGTCGATTCCGCTGCTCACATCGTCATTCAAGGGGTGCCTTTCCATGCCGGACGCCATACCCTCCCGCGCGCAGAGCGGGCTCGCCCAGCGCTTCGTCGAGCAGGGATTGATCAGCGCCGAGGCTTGCGAGCAGGCGTTCCGCGAGGCCGAAAAGAGGCAATTGACGCTACTGGAGTTCCTGGTGAGAGAGGGCCGGATCGATGCCCGCCAGGCCAGCGTGCTGGCGGCTCGCGAGTACGGCTTGCCATTCCTGGATTTGAAGCAGATCGACTGGGATCAGCTCCCGGTCATCGAACCGGTGGCGGACAAGGTCATTCGCCGCTTCCAGGTGCTGCCGCTGGCCCGCGACCACCGGCGACTGACCGTAGCGATCGCGTTTCCCGCCACCTTGGCCAGTCTGGACGAGCTGCAGTTCACCACCGGGCTGGCGATCGAGGGCGTGCTGGTGCCATTCGATCAGTTGGAACGGGCGCTGGCCAAGCGCTATCAGAACCACGAGACCTCCGGCATGCTGGAGGCGCTCGGGGAGGCCAGCGAGGCCCTGACGCTGGATACCAGCGAAGCGGATCTGGAAAACGAGGCCGCCGCCTTCGACAAGGGCGGCGACGACGATGAGCCGGTGGTTCGTTTCGTCAACAAGATCCTGCGGGACGCCATCCATCGCGGCGCGTCCGACATTCACTTCGAGCCCTACGAGTCCAGCTATCGGATCCGCTTTCGGGTCGATGGCATGCTGGTCGAGATCGCGCGCCCCCCGCTCAACCTGCGCACCCGCCTGGCTGCGCGACTCAAGGTGATGGCACGCCTGGATATCTCCGAACGCCGCCTGCCCCAGGACGGCGCGATGAAGATCCGGCTCGATGCCAAGCGTGCCATGGACTTCCGCGTCAATACGCTGCCCACCGTTTTCGGCGAGAAGATCGTGCTGCGTCTGCTGGATGCCGAGACCGCCAGCTTCGGCATCGACGCACTGGGCTTCGCTCCCGATCAGCGTCGGCTGTTCGAGGCCGCGCTGGCCGAGCCCCAGGGCATGATCCTGGTCACCGGCCCCACCGGTAGCGGCAAGACGGTGACGCTCTACACCGGTATCAATCTGCTCAATACCGAGGAGCGCAATATCTCGACCGCGGAAGACCCGGTGGAGCTCAAGGTTCCCGGCGTCAATCAGGTCAACGTGCAGCCGCGTATCGGTCTCGACTTCGCCAGCGCCCTTCGCGCTTTCCTGCGCCAGGACCCGGACGTGGTGATGGTCGGCGAGATTCGCGACCTGGAGACCGCCGAGATCGCGGTCAAGGCGGCCCAGACCGGCCACCTGGTGCTCTCGACCCTGCACACCAACTCGGCCGCCGAAACGCTGACCCGCCTGCGCAACATGGGCGTCGCCAGCTTCAATATCGCCAGTTCGGTATCGCTGATCATTGCCCAGCGCCTGGCGCGACTGCTGTGCCCGCGCTGCAAGACGCCGGCGGAGATTCCTGCCGAAGTGCTGCACCGGGAAGGCGTCTCAGCCGAGCGACTGGCAGGCGCCACCCTCTACCGCGCGGTGGGGTGCGATCACTGCACGCTGGGCTACAAGGGTCGAATCGGTATCTACGAGGTCGTGCCGGTCAGCGAGGCGATGAGCCGGATGATCATGGCGGACAGCCATGCCCTCGAACTGGCCCGCGCAGCTCGGGATGCCGGTCATGCGGGGCTGCGCCAGAGCGGGCTCGACAAGGTTCTCCAGGGCCTGACCAGCCTCGAGGAGATCAACCGCGTAACGACGGACTAAAGGCACCGACTGACGCCCGATTTACCAGACAGGAAGCGATCATGGCGACGACCCTCAAGTCAGCCAAGACAGTGAAAGCCCCCAAGGCGCCGCGACGGGTGGTGATGCACCGCTGGCGGTGGCGCGGCAAGAACCTGCGCGGGGAGAGCGTAGCCGGTGAACTCATTGCCTCCGATATCGACGAGGTCCGCAAGGAGCTGACGCGCCAGAGGATCATCGTCAAGCGCATCACCCGCAAGACGGGGATGTTCGGACTGGGGCGAATCAAGGCCCGCGACATCACGCTTTTTTCCCGTCAACTGGCGACCATGATCCGGGCCGGCGTGCCGCTACTCCAGGGCTGCAAGGTTGTCGCCGAGACGCTCAAGAATCCCGCGATGCGAAACCTGGTGGAGACGCTGGCCAACGATATCAGCGCCGGTTCCAGTTTCTCGGAGGCCCTGGCCAAGCACCCCTCCCGCTTCGATCGCATGTTCGTCAACATGGTCGCCGCCGGCGAGCAGTCGGGTGCCCTGGACAAGATGCTCGAGCGCGTGGCCAGTTATCGCGAGAAGATCGAGACGCTCAAGGGCCGGGTCAAGAAGGCGCTCTACTATCCGACCGCCGTGGTCCTGGTCGGCATCGGCGTCACCGCGCTGCTGCTGGTGAAGGTCGTACCGCAGTTCGAGAGCCTGTTCCAGGGCTTCGGCGCCGAGCTCCCGGCCTTCACCCAATTCACCGTACACCTGTCCCAACTGACCCAGGCTTACTGGTGGCAGGCCATTCTCGCCGCGACGGCGATCTTTCTCGGCCTGCGCCAGGCCATGAAGCGTTCCCCCACCTTCGCCTATCGCGCCCATCAACTGGTGCTCAAGCTGCCGGTGCTCGGCAACATCGTCGACAAGGGATCGATCGCCCGCTTCTCGCGGACCCTGGCCACCACGTTCAATGCCGGCATTCCGCTGGTGGAAGCGCTGGAGACCGCCGCCGGGGCCACCGGGAACCGCGTTCACCAGCGCGCCATCGCCAGTATCCGCGAAGACGTGGGGACGGGGCAGCAGCTCAACTTCGCCATGCGTCGGACCCGAATTTTCCCCATCATGGCGGTCCAGATGGTGAGCATCGGCGAGGAAGCCGGCGAGCTGGATACCATGCTCGACAAGGTGGCGGAGTTCTACGAGGAAGAGGTCGACAACCAGGTCGACGCGCTGACGTCGCTGCTGGAACCCTTCATCCTGGTGGTACTGGGAACGATGGTGGGTGGGCTGGTCGTGTCGATGTATTTGCCCATTTTCCAGATGGGCTCAGCCATTTAGGTACGAACGGGCTGCGCTCTCCGCGTTCCTGAGCGTTTGCGTAATCCATCAAACGAATCCTCATGACCAAAGCGGTCAGCGAATGGTTACGTTACCCTTAGCGCTGACTAGTTATTCGATGTCCGTGGAGTCTCCGTTGTCCGACCTTCCCCCTCTGATTCTCTGGCCGCTGGCGTTTCTATTCGGCGCGGCGCTTGGCAGCTTTCTCAATGTCGTCATCGTGCGGCTGCCGGTCATGCTGATGCGGCGCTGGCGCGCGGAAGCGCTGGCGGCACTGGAGCAGCCCACCGAGACCAGCCAGCGCTACAATCTGGCGACGCCAAGATCGCACTGCCCCGGCTGTGGGCACTTCATTGCCTGGCACGACAATCTGCCGCTGATCGGCTGGCTCAAGCGCCGGGGCCGTTGCGCGGCATGCGGCACATCGATCAGCGTGCAGTATCCACTGGTCGAGCTGACCGCGGCGATGCTGGCGGTGACGGCCATCGGCATACACGGGGCCAGCTGGCAGAGCCTGTGGCTGGTCGGCGCCTGCCTGACGCTGCTGGCCGGGGCGGTCATCGATTGGCGCACTCAACTGCTGCCGGATGCGCTGACCCTGCCGCTGCTCTGGGCTGGCCTGCTCTATCAATGGCTGTTCGCGCCATGGATGCTGGAGAGCGCCGTGTTGGGTGCCGTCGCCGGATATCTCTCGCTGTGGTCGGTCTACTGGTTGTTCAAGCTGACCACCGGCAAGGAGGGCATGGGCTATGGCGACTTCAAGCTGATGGCTGCCCTCGGTGCCTGGCTCGGCTGGCAAAGCCTGCCGCTGCTGCTGCTGCTCTCGGCCGGGGTCGGCGCGGTCGTCGGCGTGACATTGATCGCCACTCAACGACAGGAGCGTAACCAGGCAATGCCCTTCGGCCCCTATATCGCGCTCGCCGGGTGGATCGTGCTGCTGGTGGGCGAACCGCTGCTGGCGGCCTACCGCAACCTGTTGCTGGGAAGCTGGGGGTGACCATGACAGTCAAGGCGCAGGAGACCATGCACGAAACCATGGTGGTGGGACTCACCGGCGGGATCGGCTCCGGCAAGAGCGCCGTCGCCGACGCCTTCGGCGCCCTGGGCATCGGCTGGATAGACGCCGACCATGTTGCCCGTGAGGTCGTGATGCCTGGCGAGCCCGCGCTGGCGGCCATCGTCGAACGCTACGGCGACGCCATCCTCCAGCAGGATGGCACCCTCGATCGCCGCGCGCTGCGCACCCGGATCTTCGACGATGCAGCCGAACGCCGCTGGCTGGAGGGGGAGACTCACCCGCGCATCCGTCAACGACTGCTGGCCCACCTGGCGCGGCTGCGCGCTGCCGGCGCCCCCTACTGCCTGCTGGTGTCGCCGCTACTGATCGAATCGAGTCAGCATGAACTGGTCGACCGGATTCTGGTCGTGGACGTTCCCAGGGAGATTCAGATCGAGCGCACCTTGGCCCGGGATGGGGTCGACCGGCGCCAGGTGGAGTCCATCCTGTCCGCCCAAAGCTCCCGGGAGCGCCGCCTTGCAGCGGCCGACGACGTCATCGACAATGGCAGTACTCGACGACATTTGCTCGATCAGGTCGCTCGACTGGATGCCAAGTACCGTCAGTTGCACGCTCCAGCGGGATGAGGGTGCTCCGGCGCCCAGGCCTTCGACACGTTAGCCACCGACACGATATCCCCCATGACTCGATCCAACGATCCAAGCAACGACAACGTCGCCGGCAAGGGGCTGACCGTCCCCTGCCCCCAGTGCCAGCAACCGGTGGCCTGGACGACCGACAACGCCTACCGGCCATTCTGTTCCAAGCGCTGCAAGCTGATCGACCTGGGTGCCTGGGCGGATGGCTCCCACCGTATTCCGGGCGAACCGCACATGGATGAAACCGAACTCGACGAGCTCATCGACCGGCTCGAACGTGGCGAGTAGCCGGCGCGCGCATTGAGCGCCGACGCTCGCTACAGGGTCATTCCTGTGGCCAAAAACGAGGACGCCGCACCCAATGGGTGCGGCGTCCTCGTTTTTGGCTCGTAGCTCTTAGCTCGTAGCTCGTAGCTCTTAGCTCTTAGCTCTTAGCTCTTAGCTCGTAGCTCGTAGCTCTTAGCTCTTAGCTCTTAGCTCGTGGCTCGTGGCTCGTGGCTCAGGAGTCGTTACGCCAGAAATCGCGAATCGATGCGATGCCCTGGGCCCCGACGGCCCGCGCCTGATTCGCATGGTGACGCGTCATCCCGCCCAACGCGAAGACCGGCATCGCCGCCATCTCCACCATCTGCTGGAAATCGTGCCACCCGATCGTCACCGCCTCCGGGTGCGACGGGGTCGGCGCCAGCGGCGAGAGGGTGACGAAGTCGCAGTCGATCTGCCCGGCCTGGGTCAGTTGCTCCTCACCATGCGTCGAGGCGCCCAACCACTTGTCGCTGGGGACCGGGCGCCGCTTGAGCTCCATCAGCCTGGCACTGGTCAGATGGATACCGTCGGCATCGACCCGCTGCAGCCACTCGGGGTCGGCGTTGAGCAGCAACTTGGCACCATGGCGGCGGCAGAGCGCCAGGGTCTTCTCGGCGCGGGCCTGGTAGGCAGCATCATCGAGCCCCTTGGCACGCAACTGCACCAGACGAATATTGTCCTCTTTCAGAGCACGCTCGAGCCGGTCGAGAAAGACGGCGTCGTCCGCCTCCTCAGCGGTGATGAGATACTCCTGGGGCAGCGCCACCGCGCGCAGAATCGGCAGATTGGCCGCCGGAAAGGCGTAACTGGTCAGATCGTCGACCTCGACCCAGCGCACCGGTTGCCCTTCTCTCCCGTACGGGTCGCCTTCGTACTCGCGCACCTGCCAGACATCCAGCAGGATGTGCTTGTCGGCGTATTCGTGATGCACGCGAATCAGCGGCTGGGCGCGCAGGATCTGGATGCCGAGCTCTTCGCTCAGCTCCCGCTTGAGCGCCTCGAAGCCGGTCTCGTAGGGGGCAAGCTTGCCCCCCGGGAATTCCCACAGACCGCCCTGGTCGACCGTCGCCGGACGCCTGGCAATCAGCACTCGCCCGTCGCCTCGGATGACGGCGGCAGCCGCTACATGGACCCGTCTCTTGATCATCTTGCTAAGTCTCTCGCACCACTTCAGTGTTTGACGGCGATATCCGGCTTCGGGATAGCGCTCTCCGTCAGAAAGCGTTCAACTGCGGTAATCCGCGTTGATCGATACGTAATCGTGGGACAGGTCCGATGTCCAGATCGTGGCGCTGGCATCGCCGCGACCGAGGCGAATGCGAATGACGATCTCTTCCTGCGCCATCACCCGACTCCCCACCTCTTCCGTGTAGCTGTCGGCGCGACCGCCATGCTCCACCAGGCGTTCTCCACCGAGATCGATGATGACGCGCTCGACATCCAGATCCTTCACCGGCGCACGCCCGACGGCAGCCAGGATTCGACCCCAGTTGGCATCGCTCGCGTAGAGCGCGGTCTTGACCAGCGGCGAATGGGCGACGGTGAACGCCACCGCCCGCGCCTCGTCGACGCTCTCCGCCTGCTCGACCTGCAGCGTGACGAACTTGGTCGCCCCCTCTCCATCGCGGATAATCGCCTGCGCCAGCTCGACGAGCACCGATGTCAGCGCGTCGCGGAACCGGCGCTCATCGTCGGCCGACTCAATGCGCGGACCGCGACCGGTGGCGATCAGGGTGCAAGCGTCGTTGGTGGAGGTATCCGAATCGACGGTGATCGAGTTGAAGGAGACCTGCACCGCCTCGCGCAGCCACTGCTGGAGCCGCTCCTGATCGATCGCCGCATCGCAGGCAACGAAACCGAGCATGGTCGCCATGTTGGGCTGGATCATGCCGGAGCCCTTGCTGATGCCATTTATAGTGACCGTGCCACCGCCGAGCTCGACCTGGGCCGACGCGCCCTTGATGCGGGTATCGGTGGTCATGATGCCCTCGGCGGCGAGCGCCCAGCCCTCGGCATCCCGCGCGGCCAAGGCGGCGGACAGCGCGTCCGTGATCCGACTCACCGGCAGCGGCTCTCCGATCACCCCGGTCGAGAACGGCAGCACGTGCTGGCTCTCGACGCCGGCCAGCGCCGCCAGGGCGCGGCAGCATGCCTCGGCATCGTCAAGCCCCTTCGCGCCGGTGCCCGCATTGGCATTGCCGGTATTGATCAGCAGGAAACGTGGCGTCGTCTGCTGCAGGTGATCCCGAGCGACGTGCACGGGTGCGGCGCAGAATGCGTTGCGGGTGAACGTGGCAGCGACGGAGGCGCCCTCGGGCACCTCGATCACGACCAGATCGCGCCGGTCCGGCTTCTTGATACCCGCCATCGCGGTACCCAGGCGCACACCCTCGAGCGCCGGCATCCGGGGAAACTGTGATTTACCTACGGCCATTCCATTCTCCTCGGCGAGCACGGACCCTGCCCGTGCCCTTGGCCATTCTCAGCTCAGCGCACCATGGCACTGCTTGTACTTCTTGCCGGAACCGCACGGGCAAGGATCGTTGCGTCCGACCTTCGGGCCTTCACGGCGAACCGGCTGGGCACCATCCTCGGCCGGCGCGGCTTCCGTCTCCGCTTCCGCCCCTTCGGCCGTCTGCTGGGCAGCGGCGACCGCGTCCTCATGGACGGACTGGCTGGCCGCCTTCTCCCGCTCGAGCGCTTCGCGACGCTGACGCTCCAGGTCCTCGACCTCTTCCTGGCGACGCACCTGCACGTGGCTCAGGATGCGGGTGACGTCATGCTTGATGTTGTAGAGCAGGGACTGGAACAGCTCGAAGGCTTCGCGCTTGTACTCCTGCTTCGGGTTCTTCTGGGCGTAGCCGCGCAGGTGGATACCCCGACGAAGATGATCCATCGACTGCAGATGCTCCTTCCAGCGCGTATCCAGCACCTGCAGCATGACCTGCTTCTCGAAGCGCTGCATCATGTCGACACCGATCGCATCGACCTTGGCGCGATACTGCCCCCGATGCTGGTCCAGCAGGCGCTGGCGCAGCACCTCCTCGTTGAAGTTGTCGTCCTCTTCCGCCCACTGCACCAGCGGCAGGTCGATATTGAACTCCTGCTTGAGCTGATCCTGCAGCCCCGCCAGTTCCCACTGCTCCGGCAGGCTCTGCGGCGGCACGTAGTCGGAGATCGTCTGCTCGAGCACTTCGTCGCGGATGCTGGCGACATTGTCGGAGATCTCGTCGGCGGCGAGGATGTCGTCCCGCTGCTCGTAGATGACCCGGCGCTGGTCGTTGGAGACATCGTCGTACTCCAGCAGCTGCTTACGGATGTCGAAGTTGCGGCCTTCGACCTTCTTCTGCGCCCGCTCGACCGCGTTGGAGACCATCTTGTGCTCGATGGCTTCGCCCTCCTCGAGCCCGAGCGCGCCCATCAGGCGTTGCACCCGGTCGGAGCCGAACAGCCGCATGAGGCTGTCTTCCAGCGACAGGAAGAACCGCGTCGAGCCCGGATCCCCCTGACGCCCGGCGCGGCCACGCAGCTGGTTGTCGATCCGCCGCGATTCGTGCCGCTCGGAGCCGATCACGTGAAGGCCACCGGCCTCGAGCACGGCATCGTGGCGCTGCTGCCACTCAGCCTTGATCGCTTCGATCTGCGCCTCGCTGGGGTCCTCGAGCCTGGCGACTTCCGCTTCCCAGTTGCCGCCGAGCACGATATCGGTACCCCGGCCCGCCATGTTGGTGGCCAGCGTGACGGCACCGGGGCGACCCGCCTGGGCAATGATCTCGGCCTCGCTGTCGTGCTGCTTGGCGTTGAGGACGTTGTGAGGAATCTGCTTCGCCTGCATCAGCTTGGAGAGATACTCCGAGGTCTCGATGGACGCGGTACCCACCAGCACCGGCCGCTTGGCCTCGCGCTGGGTGTTGACGTCCTCGATGATCGCGGCGTACTTCTCCTCGGCGCTCAGATAGACCAGATCGTTCAGATCCTGGCGCGCCAACGGACGGTTGGTGGGGATCACCAGCACGTCGAGGCCGTAGATATGGTTGAACTCGAAGGCCTCGGTATCGGCAGTACCGGTCATCCCGGCCAGTTTCTCGTAGAGGCGGAAATAGTTCTGGAAGGTGGTGGATGCCAGCGTCTGGCTCTCGCGCTGGATCGTCACCCCCTCCTTGGCCTCCACCGCCTGATGCAGACCTTCCGACCAGCGGCGCCCGGGCATGGTACGACCGGTGTGCTCGTCGACGATCACCACGTTGCCGTCCGAGACGATGTAGTCGACATCGCGATGGTAGAGGCAACGAGCCCGCAGCGCCGAATGGATATGCTGCAGCAGCCCGAGATTCTGGACCGCGTAAAGCGAGTCTTCCGACTTGAGCAGGCCCGCCTCCCGCATCAACTGCTCGACCTGCTGGTGGCCCTCCTCGGTCAACTCCACCTGCTTCTGCTTTTCGTCGATCAGGAAATCGCCGGTGGTCGGGTCCTCTTCGTCGGTACACTGATTGAGCTGCTTGGAGAGCGCGTGAATCGTGCGGTAGAGCTCGACGTTCTCCTCCACCGGGCCGGAGATGATCAGCGGCGTGCGCGCTTCATCGATCAGGATCGAGTCGACCTCGTCGATGATCGCGTAGTGGAGCGGTCGCTGGACCTTGTCCTGCAGCGAGAAGGCCATGTTGTCGCGCAGATAGTCGAAGCCGTACTCGTTGTTGGTCCCGTAGGTGATATCGCAGGCATAAGCCTGCTTCTTCTCCTCGTTCGGCTGGCCGGAGGCGATGACCCCGACACTCAGGCCGAGGAATTCGTAGAGCGGGCGCATCCAGTTGGCGTCGCGGCTGGCCAGATAGTCGTTGACCGTGACCACATGCACGCCTTTCTCCAGCAGCGCGTTGAAGTAGACCGACAACGTCCCGACCAGGGTCTTGCCCTCACCGGTCTTCATCTCGGCAATCCGGCCCTCGTGCAGCGCCATGCCGCCAACCATCTGGACATCGAAATGACGCATGCCGAGGACGCGCTTGCTCGCCTCGCGGACGGTAGCGAACGCTTCCGGCAGCAGGGATTCGTGCTTCTCGCCATCGGCCAGGCGTCGGCGAAACTCGGCGGTCTTGGCCTTGAGTGCCGTGTCATCGAGCGCTTCGAACTGGGCTTCCAGCTCGTTGATCGCCGCGACCTGCTTGCGCATGCGCTTGACGTCGCGGTCGTTCTTGGACCCGACCAGCTTGTGTAGTATTGCATTCAACATGATCTATTCCTGCGTGCCCCTGAGGCAGCCATGCGACGACGAAGTCGGCACCGGCTACCGGTGATGATGAGATAGCGATAGCGGTCATCAGGCAGGCACGGGCGGGCCTCGGCGGGACAGGACGTCCAGGGCGGCGCTGGGGACAACCAGGGGTTCGAGGTGGGCTCGCTTCGGCTGCGGCAAGGGGGCCATGGTGCGCGGATGCAGGGGGCGCTTGGCGGCGATGCGCGCGACCCGCCGGGACTCGGCCCGAATGGCCTCCGGGGCCATCAGGTAGACTTGCGTCAGGCGCTCGGCCAGCCGCATCGCCTCGGCATGCATCAAGCCCGCAGGCAGCAGGCAGCCGACCAGCACACTGGCCAGCCACCAATGGGCTCGCTGCCGGGGGCGCCAGATGGCGCCACGCTGACCGGACTGCGCTTTGACCGAAGTCATGCTGTCGACGAACTCCGCGCCGTGATAGGTTTAGCGGGTCTTTCCCCACCGCGTGCAAGCCGATGAGTATAAAGGCTAAGCGTTTACGAGCCCAGCCCGTTTCCCGACTCCTTGAGCAACCGGGGGGATTGGGCGACGTGATGCGCATGGCGACGTTGATCGAACGCGCCCAGAACCACCTGAGACGGCAACTCCCACCGGACGTGGCCGAGCATCTCTATGTCGGCGGCTACCGCAACGGCGTGCTGACGCTGATCACCGACCGCGCCGCCTGGTTGACGTGGCTGCGTTACGAACAGCCTCGCCTGCTGGCGTTGCTGCATCAACTGCCCGGGTTCGAGGCGGTCATGAAATTCTCGCTGAAGGTGCGCCCGATCCGGCCGGTCAAGGCGCTACCACGGCAGACGCGTCGACTGTCGCCGGCCGGCGCCGACGCCCTGTCCCACTGCGCGGAGGGCCTGGAAGACTCTCCGCTAAAGCGCTCGCTGAATCGCCTGGCCTCACACGCCCAGATCACACCGGAATCGAACGACGACTCCGCGACCTGAACCGGAGCGCACGCTCATCCCCGCCATCGCGCTGACTGACTAGGCACCGAAGCATTCGCCGTCCACAAACGACGACGCCGATCCTGGGATCGGCGTCTAATTCAGCGACAAGAGCCGAAGCTCTCGGGAAGGCTCAAGCCATGGCTGGGGCGGCGTAGGAGATCGGCGCCGATTGCGAGGTCTCCTCGAAAGTCACGATCTCGTAAGCCTCCGGGTGGGCCAGCAACTCACGGCAGAGCTGATTGTTGAGTCCATGGCCGGACTTGTAGCCCCGGAACTCACCGATCAGGCTGTAGCCGAGCTGATAGAGGTCGCCGATCGCATCGAGCATCTTGTGCTTGACGAACTCATCGTCGTAGCGAAGGCCATCCTGGTTCACGATGCGGTAGTCGTCGACGACGATGGCGTTGTCGAGACTGCCCCCCAGCGCCAGGTTCTGCGAGCGCAGGAACTCCAGGTCGCGCATGAAACCGAACGTGCGCGCTCGCGACACCTCCTTGACGAAGGAAGTCGTGGAGAAATCGACCGTCGCGGTCTGCTTCTGCTGCTCGAAGACGGGGTGATCGAAATCGATCGCGAAACTGACCTTGAATCCGTCGTGGGGCAGGAACGTCGCCTGCTTGCCATCGTCGTTGACGGTCACTTCGCGCTTGATACGGATGAACTGCTTCGGCGCCGACTGTTCGGCGATACCCGCCGACTGGATCAGAAAGACGAACGGACCGGCGCTGCCATCCATGATCGGCACTTCGGGGGCACTCAATTCAACGTAGGCGTTGTCGATACCCAGGCCGGCGAATGCCGACATCAGATGCTCGACAGTGGCGACCTTGACGCCATCCTTGGACAGCGCCGTGCAGAGATTGGTGTCGGTAACGCTTTCGGCGTGTGCCGGGATATGCACCATCGGATCGAGGTCGGTGCGCACGAAGACGATGCCCGTATTGGGCGCCGCGGGACGCAGTGTCAGATACACTTTTTCTCCGGAATGGAGTCCTACGCCAGTGGCGCGGATCGTGTTCTGCAGCGTTCGTTGTTTGATCATGGGCATCGACCTGACAGTCAAATGGTTTGGAAACGGTGTTCACTATAACACCAAACCATGGGCCCACCAACCATATCGATGTGACAAAATGATGATGGGCAGTCAATTAGTCTATCAATCCGCCTGACGACGCAAGAAAGCCGGGATGTCGAGATAGTCGTCCATATCCGACGTCTTGCGCTTCTCCTGCTGGGACTTCTTCGCCGCGGCCTCCTGCTCCGCGCGCGCGGCCTGCTGACGCATGACGGCCGGCTGCTGAAGCTTGCGGTAATCGGTCGTTTCCGGACGCGAAGCCGCCGTTTCACGGGGAACGGCCTTCTCCTTCTGGGCATCCAGTCCCGCAGCGACGACGGTTACCCGCAGTTCGTCGGACATTTCCATATCGATGGCGGTACCCACCACGATAGTGGCGTCCTGGGAAGCGAACTCCTGAACGGTCGCGCCCACATCGTTGAATTCACCGATGGAGAGATCCGGACCGGCGGTGATGTTGACCAGAATGCCTCGCGCACCGTGCAGATCGATATCTTCGAGGAGCGGGCTGCGAATGGCTTTCTCGGCGGCTTCCCGGGCACGATTTTCCCCCGTCGCGGCACCGGTCCCCATCATCGCCATCCCCATCTCGGACATCACCGTGCGCACGTCGGCGAAGTCGACGTTGATGATACCCGGGCTGGTGATCAGCTCGGCGATACCCTGAACCGCCCCCAGCAGCACATCGTTGGCGGCACTGAAAGCGGTCAGCAGGCTGGCATTCTTGCCCAGCACCGAGAGCAGCTTTTCGTTGGGGATGGTGATCAGCGAATCGACGTACTCGGAAAGTTCCTTCATCCCCTCTTCGGCCGCGCGCATGCGCTTCGGCCCTTCGAACGGGAACGGACGAGTGACGACGGCGACAGTCAGAATGCCGAGTTCCTTGGCCACCTGAGCGACCACGGGCGCTCCACCGGTACCGGTGCCGCCGCCCATGCCGGCGGTGATGAAGATCATGTCCGCGCCCTGGAGCATCTCGGCGATGCGGTCACGATCCTCCATGGCTGCCTGGCGGCCGACATCGGGGTTCGCCCCGGCCCCCAAGCCCTTGGTGATCTCGCCACCCAGTTGAAGAACGGTCTTGGCCGCCACGCGCTTGAGCGCCTGAGCATCGGTGTTGGCGCAGATGAACTCGACGCCTTCGATGTTACTCTCGACCATGTGGTTGACGGCGTTGCCGCCGCCGCCGCCGACACCGATGACTTTGATGACTGCACTACTAGAAGGTGCGTTATCTACCAGTTCGAACATTGCCCCGTCTCCAAGACCGCTTGCGGCCTGTCAGAAATTTCCTTTAAACCAGCCTTTGAGTCGCTCCAGCGTCGAAACCTCATCCCTGGTTGCGCGCCGGGGAAGTGAGTCTTCCCTTAGAGGCTGGGCTGATACTGCGCGAGAGTGCTTGGCGTCTTTCATTCCGTAGAGTAGCAAACCTACCCCCGTCGAATAAATCGGGTTACGTACCACATCCGCCAAGCCACGGACGTTGTATGGGCAAGCGATGCGGACCGGCATGTGGAATATCTCTTCCGCCAGCTCGACCACCCCCTCCATTCGAGAGGTGCCCCCCGTCAATACGATCCCAGCCGCCACGAGGTCTTCGTAGCCACTGCGACGAAGCTCCTCGCGCACCAGCGTGAAGAGCTCTTCGTAACGTGGTTCCACGACTTCCGCCAGAGCCTGCCGGGAGAGATCCCGAGCCGGCCGGTCGCCAACGCTCGGGACCTTGATCATTTCGTCGCTGCTCGCCAGTTGCGTCAGCGCACAGGCGTATTTGACCTTGATGTCCTCGGCGTACTGAGTCGGCGTGCGAAGCGCCATGGCGATATCGTTGGTCACCTGATCGCCGGCGATCGGAATCACGGCGGTGTGCCGAATGGCGCCCTCGGTAAAGACGGCGATATCGGTCGTCCCGCCACCGATATCGACCATGCACACGCCGAGCTCCCGCTCGTCCTCGGTCAGCACCGCGTGGCTGGAGGCCAGCTGTTCGAGAATGATGTCATCCACTTCCAGGCCACAGCGGCGAACGCACTTCTCGATGTTCTGGACGGCGTTCATCGCGGCAGTCACCAGGTGAACGCGAGCTTCGAGGCGAACGCCAGACATCCCCAGCGGCTCGCGAATACCCTCCTGGGTATCGATGGCGAACTCCTGGGGGATCACGTGCAGCACGCGCTGCCCTTCGGAAATGGCGCGTGCACGGGCGGAATCGATGACACGATCGATGTCGGCAGGCGCGACTTCCCGCTCCTTGATCGCCACGACGCCATCGGAATTCATCGAACTGATGTGGCTGCCAGCGATACCGACGTAGACCGAATGGATGTCGCAGCCTGCCATCAGCTCGGCTTCTTCCACGGCGCGCTGAATCGACTGAACGGTTGATTCGATATTGATCACGACACCCTTTTTCATGCCACGCGAGGGGTGTGAACCAATCCCGGCAATTTCCAACCCGCCATCATCGGTGGGTTGCCCCACGATGGCGACCACCTTGGATGTTCCGATATCCAGCCCGACCACCATATTGGAAGCGTTGGATTGTCCTGCCATAGGTCGGGGTCGCTCCTCAAACTTCACCGATAAACCGGATAAAAATGGGCCAACAAAGATTCGTGCTTATTATAGGAACAAGACGACCCTTTTCACCAGCCCATTGCTGAAACAAAAGCCACATTAAGCCCTTTTTCTTTAAAAGGGAAATAAGGAAGGAGTGTGGCCGCTATTAACCCGGTGTGAAAACAGCGGCCCTTCGGCGATAGCAGGGGTTAAGCGCACAGTCCGGAGGGTAAGAAGCCATCGCTCGCGGCACCCTCATCTTCTCAGATCGCGATGCCGGAAGCGGCGCCAGCCGCGGGATCCAGCGCGACTTCCAGCCCCGGATGGCACCGACCTAGTGGTTGGAGTCGGCGGCCGTTTCGCCGTGTCTCGCCACCGAGACGCCATTGGGATAACGAAGATCGATGTAGCGTATCTGCGACGCCTCCTGTCCCAACTGTCGTTTCCATGCGGCAATAAAACGAGCCAATCGCGCGTCCAAGTCCGTCCGGCCGAGAATAACCCAGACACCATCATTGATCTGAAAGCGCCAGGCGCCGCGTGGCTCGAGCCTCAACTGCGTGATCGAAAGGCCAAGGTCGGAAAGGGTACGGCGCAGGGAGTCGTAGTAACCCAGGACTTCGCGCCCCGTCCCATCGGGCCCACCGAGATCGGGAAGACGACGCCCAAGATCGCTGACCGGCCCCGGCGAGAACGGCTGCCCACGGTTGTTCAGCAGCAGTTCGTCGTTCCAGCGCGCCACGGGATCCTGCTCGTAAAGCACGAAGCGCAGGGTGTTGGGCCACTCGCGAGAGACGGTGACTTCCCGCAGCCAGCCAATCTTGCGCGCTTCGGTGCGCAGGTCGCTCAAGGAGAGGGAGAGCCAGGTATGGCCGCGCACCAGAGGGGCCAGCTCTTTCTGCAAATAAGCGGCACTGACGTAGTTCAGGTCACCGCTGATCGAAACCCGGGCGATCGGCTTGTCCAGCCACAACCACAATGCCCTGCCGCCGGCACCGATGAGGACGACGATCATGAGTATGCCGAGCAGCGTACCCCGCGCGCTGGAGTTCATGACGCCCGCCCTGCCGAGGCCTCGGCCCCGCACCGCTCGCAACGCTTCGGTCGCGCCATGACGCACCCGCTCTCTTCCGGCAAGACCATTAGCCTCAAAGGACCACCTCGTCGAGCTTGAGCGCACAATGCGCGAGCCCTTGGGCAATACCGCCGATGTCACCGGCCCCCTGGGTGATCAGGATGTCGCCAGGGCGCAGCACGCGTGCGAGGATCCCCGGCAACGCCGACTTCTCCTCGATGAATAACGGATCGACCTGACCACGCTGGCGAATCGAGCCCGCCAACATCTTTCCTTCCGCGCCGGGAATCGGTGCCTCGCCGGCGCTGTACACGTCGAGCAGCAACAGGGTATCGACACCGGAAAGCACCCTGACGAAGTCTTCGTAGAGGTCTCGCGTGCGGGTATAGCGATGAGGCTGATAGATCATCACCAGCCGACGCTGCGGCCAGCCGGCACGAACGGCGCGAATCACCATCTCGACTTCGCGCGGGTGGTGGCCGTAATCGTCCACCAGCATCACCTCGCCGCCCTGCGGCAACGGATAGTGGCCGTGGACCTGGAAACGGCGACCGACCCCGCCGAACGAGGCAAGGCCCCTGACGATATCGTCGTCGCCGATACCAGCGTCGGTGGCCACCGCGATCGCCGCGAGCGCGTTCAGGGCGTTATGGGTGCCCGGCATCGACAGGGTGATGGCCAGCGCCGCGAAATCGGCGGGACGTTCGGCGACGAACCGAATGGTATCGGCGGTCTGTTCGAAGTCCCGAATACGATAATCGGCGTCTTCGCTGAACCCGTAAGTGACGAATTGGCGCTGAACCTGCGGCAGCAATTCCCGTACGTTGTCATCGTCGAGGCAGAGCACGGCCCGACCGTAGAAAGGCAGATTGTGCAGGAATTCGATGAAGGTCGTCTTCAACCGGGAAAAATCGCCGTCGTAAGTCGCCATATGGTCGGCGTCGATATTCGTCACGATCGCCGTCATCGGCTGCAGATGCAGGAACGAAGCATCGGACTCGTCGGCCTCGGCAACGAGGAAGTCCCCGGCGCCCAGGCGGGCGTTGGTTCCCGCACTGGTCAGCTTGCCGCCGATGACGAACGTCGGATCGAGCCCCGCCTCGGCGAACAGCGTCGACAGCAGGCTCGTGGTCGTGGTCTTGCCGTGGGTGCCGGCAACGGCGATACCGTGACGGAAGCGCATCAGCTCGGCGAGCATCTCGGCACGACGCACCACCGGCACGCGGTGCTCGCGCGCCCACTGGATTTCGGGGTTGGTCGGGTCGACCGCCGTCGATACCACGATCACGTTGGCACCTTCGGCGTTGACCGCCGCATGGCCGATGGCGACACGGATGCCACAGTCACGCAGATGGTGGGTGACCGCCGACTCCCTCAGATCACTGCCACTGACTTCGTAGCCTTCGTTGGCCAGCACCTCGGCGATGCCGCACATCCCAGCCCCGCCGATGCCGACGAAATGAATGCCTCGGATGCGTCGCATGCCGAGATGCGATCGCGCCGGACGCGTCTGAATGCTATCGCTCAAAACCGATCTCCATGCAGCCGTCTACCAGGCGCTCGACGGCATCGAGGTGGGCAACCCGACGTGCCTGAACCGCCATTCTCGCCAGCACGACAGGCTGCAAAAGTGACTCGAGCACCGCCTGTAAGCGTTCAGGGGTGAGCTCGGCCTGCTGTATCAATTCCGCGCCACCGGCTTCGACGAGGTGACGCGCGTTATGGGTCTGGTGATCATCGACGGCGTGCGGGAACGGCACCAGCAGGGCGGGCTTGGCCGCCGCGGAGAGTTCGGCGATGGTCAGGGCGCCCGCTCGACAGACGATGACGTCCGCCCAGTCGTAGGCGACAGCCATGTCGTCGATGAAAGCGCTCACCTCGGCCTCGACGCCCGCCGCTCGATAGGCCTCCCGCGTCACGTCATCCTTGTCGCGCCCTGCCTGATGACGCACCTGCGGGCGCCGTGCGGGATCCAGCCCCGCCAACGCGACGGGCAGCTTCTGATTGAGGGACTGTGCCCCGAGGGACCCCCCCAGGACCAGCAGTCGCAACGGCCGGTCGGCCATCTGCTCGTCCGTCCGGGGCGTCTCCCCCAGCTGTGCGATGTCGTCGCGCACCGGGTTGCCGACCACCTCGGCCTTGGCCGACGGGAAGGCACCAGGGAAGGCGGCGTAGACCCGCGTCGCCAGATGCGCCAGGGATCGATTGGTCAATCCGGCAATGGCGTTCTGCTCGTGCACCACCAGCGGCTTCCCGCTCAGACGCGCAGCCAGGCCTCCGGGGCCACTGGCGAAACCGCCAAGTCCGACGACGAGTTGCGGGTCGAAGCGCTGTATCACCCGCCGGGCCTGCCAGATCGCGCGACTCAACCGCCACGGAATCGCCAGCCAGCCACTCAGGCCATTGCCCCGCAACCCGGAAACCGCAATGCGATGCAACGGGATGTCGGCAGCGGGAACGAGACGGTTCTCGATGCCCCGGGGACTCCCCAGCCACTCGACCGTCACCCCGCGCTCACGCAGGGCCCTGGCCAGCGAGAGCGCGGGCACGACGTGCCCACCGGTACCGCCCGCCATGATCAGAACGCGCCGTGCAGCACTCATGGGGTCGACTCCTCGGCCTGGGGGCCTGGCTGTGCAGCGGGCCCGGCCTTGGGCTCCGCTCGGCGCTGCAGCCGCCTGACCTCCGCGTCGACGCGAAACAGGATGGCCATCATGACGCCACTGATGATGAGACTCGACCCGCCGTAACTCAGGAGTGGCAGCGTCAACCCTTTCGTCGGCAACATACCCGAGCTCACGGAGATGTTGATGAATGCCTGGGCGCCGATGACCAACGCAATGCCGTAACAGAGGTAGGCCGCGAACGGGATACCGATCAATTCCGCCTTGCGCCCGATCCTGAAGGCTCGAAAGACCAGCAGGGCGAAAAGCAGGATCACCGCCATGGCCCCGAACAGACCCAGCTCCTCGGCCAGCACGGCAAACACGAAGTCGGTGTGCGCCTCCGGCAGGTAGAACAGTTTCTGGACACTGTTGCCCAGCCCCAGACCGAACCAGTGCCCCCGCCCGAAGGCGATCAGCGCCTGGGTCAGCTGATAGCCGGTGTTGTACTGATCCGCCCAGGGGTTGGCAAAGCTGGTGATACGCTGCAAACGATAAGGTTCCGCCACCGCCAGCATGACGGCACCCGACCCCACCACGGCCAGAATCAGCAGAAATCGCCACAGCGGCGCGCCGGAGAGCAGCAACATGCCCATGACGCAGCCGGTCAACACGACGACGGCGCCATAGTCCGGCTCGAGGATCAGCAGAAAGCCGATCAGGGCCATCACCGCCAGCGGCCGCATGAAGGCGCCCCAGGTGCGACGCACGTCCGGCAGGTAACGCTCCAGATAGCCGGCGATATAGACGATCAGGCACAGCTTGGCGACTTCCGAGGCCTGGATATTGATGATGCCGAGCGGAATCCAGCGCCGGCTGCCGTTGATTTCACGGCCGACGATCAGCACGACGAACAGCAGCAGCAGTGCCACGATCAGCATCATCGGGCCTTTCTGCCGCCACCAGTCCAGAGGCAGGCGCACGGCGACGAGGCCGACACCGATCGCGGCGAGCACGAAGATGCCGTGACGAATACTGAAATAGTAGGGGTTGCCGGTCAGGCTCGCGGCGATCTCGGTAGATGCCGAGGTCACCATCACCCAGCCGATCAGCATCAGCGACAGCGTCGCCAGCAGCAGCCAGCCGTCGAACGACTGATGCTTGGTGGTCAATCGCGCCTGGGACGTCTTCATCATGGCCTTCAGCATGCGGCTTCCTGCCCTTGTCCGAGCGGTCCTTGATCCAGCAGGGCGCGGAACGCCTCGCCGCGCGCCAGGTAGTTGGGGAACTGGTCGAGACTCGCGCAGGCGGGCGACAGCAGTACGCAGTCCCCCGGCTCGGCGATCGCCGCTGCGCGCCGCATGGCTTCTGCCAGCGTACCGACCCGCCAGATGGCGACTTGCGGTTCGAGCGCGGCCGCCAACTGCGACGCATCCTGACCGAAGACGATCGCTTCCCGCGCATAGTGTGCCAACGGTTCGGCCAGCGGCGTGAAGTCGGCGCCTTTGCCGACCCCACCACCCAACCAGACCAGCTTGCCGGTCAGCGTCTGCCCGACGCCGGCGATCGCCGCCAGGGTCGCGCCCACGTTAGTGCCTTTGGAGTCGTTGATCCAGCACACCCCATTGCGCTCGGCGACGATCTCGCCACGGTGCGGCAGGCCGGCGAAACCGGTAAGGACGCTCCGCATCACCTCCCGGGAGATCCCGATGACATGCCCGATCGCCATCGCTGCCAGCGCATTGGCCTGGTTGTGACGCCCCGCCAGACGCAATTCGCCGACCGGCATCAGCGGCTCGCGGCCATGGCAAAGCCACTCGCCGGCCTCGCCCGCCACCGCCGAGATCCCCCACTCGCCTTCATTGGGAGAATGCGTGGTGAAACGCTCGCAGCTCAACGACGCCTGCTCCGGCCAGGTGGCCGCATCATCCGCGTTGACGACGGCATGCGCGGCGCCCTCGAAGATCCGCGCCTTGGCCCGGCGGTAGCCAGCCATGTCGCCATGGCGATCGAGGTGATCCGCCGAGAGATTCAGAAACGCCGCGCAGGCCGCCCCCAATCCGGCGAGCGTTTCCAGTTGAAAGCTCGACAGCTCCAGCACGAACAGCTCCGCCTCCTGGTGATCGATCAGCAGATCCAGCGCGGCATCCCCGAGATTGCCACCGACCGCGACGCGCCTACCCGCCTGCCGCGCCATCTCACCCACCAGTGTGGTCACGGTCGACTTGGCATTCGAGCCGGTGATGGCGACGATCGGCGCCTCGCAGTGCCGTGCGAAGAGAGATATCTCACCGACGACACGATCCCGGACGACACCCAGGCCGGCGCGCTCGAGATCGACGCCGGGACTGACGACGATTTCGGCGAATGCCTCCAGGTCCAGCGACTCGAGGCTGCCCAGGTGAAGTTCGACCGCCGGATGGGCCGCGCGGAAAGCCTCGAGTCCCGGCGGCGCGGCGCGGGTATCGGCGACCATGAATCGCTCGCCACGGCGAGCCAGGAATCGGGCGATCGCACGACCGGAGATCCCTAGCCCGACCACCAGGGTCGACGGCCTCCCCGCGGTGGAAGGGGCTCCCGGAGCAGAGCCAGCCGAATCGACAGAGAGCGGATCGGTCATGGCTTCAACGCAGCTTCAATGTCGCCAGCCCCAGCAGGACCAGCATGACGGTGACGATCCAGAAACGCACGATGACCCGGGGCTCCGGCCACCCCTTCAGCTCGAAATGGTGGTGCAGCGGCGCCATGCGGAAGATGCGCCGACCGGTGAGCTTGTAGGACCCCACCTGCAGGATGACCGACACCGTCTCCATGACGAAGACGCCCCCCATGATGAACAGGACGATCTCCTGGCGCACGATGACGGCGACGATGCCCAGCGCAGCGCCCAATGCCAGCGCACCGACGTCACCCATGAACACCTGGGCGGGATAGGTGTTGAACCACAGAAACCCGAGGCCGGCCCCGGCGATGGTGCCGCAGAACACGGCCAGTTCGCCGGCCCCCGGCACCTCGGGTATATGCAGGTAGTTGGCGAAGAGCGCGTTGCCGCTGGCGTAGGCGAAGACCGCCAGCCCCATGGAGACCAGTACCGTCGGCATGATCGCCAAGCCGTCGAGACCATCGGTCAGGTTGACCGCATTGGAGCTACCGACGATGACCAGATAGCTCAACACGATGTAGAACAGGCCCAGCGGGATCACCACGTCCTTGAACAGCGGCACGATCAGACTGGTCTCCACCGGACTCGCCGCGGTGAAATAGAGAACCAGGGACGCGCCGAGACCGATCACCGACTGCCAGAAATATTTCCAGCGGGCCGGCAGGCCGCGCGGATTCTTCTCCACCACCTTGCGAAAGTCGTCGACCCAGCCGATCGCGCCGAAACCCAGCGTGACCGCCAGTACCAGCCACACGTAATGGTTGGTCAGGTCGCCCCACAGCAGCGTGCTGATCGCGATGGAGATCAGGATCAACGCCCCGCCCATGGTCGGTGTTCCCGCCTTGGACAGGTGGGACTGGGGGCCATCGTCCCTCACGGCCTGGCCGATCTGGCGTTCGACCAGGCGGCGAATCATCTGCGGTCCCATCCACAGACTGAGAAACAACGCCGTCAACGTGCCCAGGATCACGCGCAGGGTCAGATAGCCAAAAACATTGAAAGCACTTTGAAAATGGGTAAGCAGTTCAGCCAGAAAAAGCAGCATGAGTCAGATTCACCTTGAGGCATCATCACGCAGTACGGCAACGAGTCGTTCCATGCCGGCACTGCGAGAACCCTTGACCAGTACGCTGGCCCGGGAAGGAAGCTGATCCTGGGCGAAACGCTCTAGCGTCGCCCAGTCATCGAAATGACGGCCTTCGTTGCCGAAAGCCTCCGCTGCGGCACGGGCGGGTTCGCCGTACGTGCCGAGAAAATCGAGTTCGAGCTCGCTCGCCAACTGACCGATCTCGGCGTGCAGACGCTCGCTCTCGGCGCCCATCTCGCCCATGGGGCCGAGGAAACACCAGCGCGGCGCCGGCAGTGATGCCAGGGTCTCGAGTGCCGCGCGCATGGCGCCGGGGTTGGCGTTGTAGGTGTCGTCGATCAGGCGGCTATCACGCACCCCATCGATCACCTGCATGCGCCCCGGCATGCTCCGACACGCCTCGAGCCCGGCCACGATCTCCGCGGCATGGAGCCCCAGCGCCTGTGCCGCGGCTGCCGCGGCCAGCGCGTTGCGCACATTGTGTCGCCCCATCAAGGCCAGCGAGACGCGGACCGATGTCTCGCCCGGCAGAGAAAGCGTGAAAGCATAACGCCCACCCGCATCGCACACCAGATCACGGGCGGTGACGCTGGCGTCGCTCTCGATGCCGAAGTCGATCACTCGGGCACGTCCCGCCAGGGCTCGCCATACCGGAAAATAGCGCTCCTCCCGATCGAGGACCGCGCAGCCATCCGCGGCCAGGCCAGCGAGAATCTCTCCCTTGGCCTGAGCGATCTGGCCCATGCCGCCAAATTCGCCGACATGGGCCCCGGTGACATTGGTAATGATCGCCACCTGCGGCTTGGCCAGCGCGGTGGTCCAGGCAATCTCGCCGAGATGATTGGCACCCAGCTCGACGGCCGCGTAGCGGTGTTCGGCGCCAAGTTCGAGCAGCGTCAGCGGCGCGCCGATGTCATTGTTGAGATTGCCGCGGGTGGCCAGCGTCGGCGCTCGTCGCGACAGAATCGATGCCAGCATCTCCTTGACCGTGGTCTTGCCGCTGTTGCCGGTCACCGCAACCAGCTTGCCACCCCACTCGAGCCGGTGCGCCCGCGCCAGCAACCCCAGCGCGAGCCGAGTATCGGGCACCTGAATCTGGGCCAGGGGATCGGCGACCGGACGTGAGACGACAGCCCCCACCGCCCCTTTTTCACGCGCCTGGGCAAGAAAATCGTGGGCATCGAAACGGTCACCCTGCAGCGCCACCAGCAGATCGCCAGGCAGCAGCGCGCGGGTGTCGGTGACGACCCGGAGCACCTCGGCGTCGACGCCCGCCAGATCGGCACCGAGGCGCGCCGCAACGCCACTGAGTCTATCGCTCATGCGGACGTCTCCCGCAGGCGAAGGCAACGGCTCGCCACCTCGACATCGCTGAACGGCTGGCGGATACCGGCGATCTCCTGGTAATCCTCGTGGCCCTTGCCCGCGATCAGCACGATATCCTCGTCTCCCGCCGCCGCGACAACCCGCTCGATCGCCGCTTCCCGCCCCTCCACCGACAAGCTCTCCGCCCGAGCTTCCGGCGATAGCCCGGCCGCAATCTGGTCGCGAATGGCTTGCGGGTCTTCGCTCCGAGGATTGTCGTCGGTGACGACGATGCGATCGGCCAGCTTCTCGGCGATGGCCGCCATCAGGGGACGCTTGCCGCTGTCACGGTCCCCGCCACAACCGAACACGCACCACAGGGCGCTGCCTTGGCGGCCCGGCAGATGGTCACGCAGCGCGGAAAGCGCATTCTCCAGCGCAGCCGGCGTGTGGGCATAATCCACGACCACCACCGGCGCCTTGCCGGCGTCGTCTCGCGGCAGCCGTTGCATACGCCCCGGCACCGGCTGGAGCGCGGAGGCGGCTTGCCAGAGAGATGCCAGGGGATAGCCCAGGCCATGGAGCGTGGCGATCGCCAGCAGCGCGTTGTCGAGGTTGAAGCGCCCCATCAACGCCAGTTCGAGGACACCTTCGTTCTCCGGCGTGGCGACAATGGCGCGCAGACCGTTGGGAAGCGCTTCGCAATCGACGACGCGCAACGTGGTGGCCTCGCCGCCGCCGGTCGCCAGGACCCGAGTACCGTTCGGCAGCCCCGCCAGCATCAGGCGAGCCAAGGGATCGTCACCATTGACCACGGCCAGCCGAACCGAGCCCCGCCTGAACAGCCGGGCCTTGGCGGCGGCGTAGGCCGCCATGCTGTCGTGATAGTCCAGGTGATCGCGACTCAGGTTGGTGAAGACCGCGGCATCCACTCGGGTATCACCGAGTCGCTCTTGGGCCAGCGCGTGCGATGACACCTCCATGGCAACGATCTCGACCCCGTCGCTGGCCAGCTCGCCGAGCATCTGCTGCAGGGCCAGCGGGCCTGGGGTGGTCTGCACCGCGGCGCGAACGTCGCCGGGTCGGCCGTATCCCAGCGTACCGATCACCGCAGCCGGAGTGCCGAGGGCTTCCAGCAGCGTCGCGATGTAGTACGTGACCGAACTCTTGCCGTTGGTACCGGTGACACCAACCAGTTGCAGCGACTCCGGCACCGCAAAAAGCCGTCGACCCAGCGCGGCCAACCGGGACGTCAATCCGGGCAGGGCGAGAACGCGCTCGTCGGCGGCCCACTCTTCCGCCAGCCCTTCGGCCTCGCAGAGCACGCCGGTGGCCCCGGCATCGAGCGCCCTGGAGATGAACTCGCGTCCATCGACACTGACACCCGGCACCGCCAGGAACAGGTCGCCCTGCTCGACCTGCCGACTATCCTGCGTCAGCGTCACTTCGGCTGTCGCCGAAAGCCAGGCGGCGAGTCGCTCGGGCGGCGCAGGCTCATCCGAAGACGCGGCGACATCGGGCCATAGCTCGGTCAGCGCGGTCGCGAGCCGCGCGGCATCGATTCTCATGGCGCGGTTTCCTTCTGCGGCGCATCGGGCGGCACGTCGAGCAGACGCAAGGCGCTGCCAACGACGCGGCTGAAGACGGGAGCGGCGACCAGGCCACCGTAGTAGTCGCCCTTCTTGGGATTGTCGATCATCACCACGGTGACGATACGCGGATTCGAGGCCGGGGCAATACCGGCAAACAGCCCCCGGTACTCGGTCTCCTGATAGCCGGTACTGGTAACCTTGCGCACGGTGCCGGTCTTGCCCGCGATCTGGTAGCCGGGAACCATCGCCAGATGGCCACCGGCGTTGGGCTGCACGATCTTTTCCATCATCGCCAGTAGCTCGTGCGCCACCGTGGCCGAGATCACCTGCTCGCTCTCCGGCTCGCCGTTGAGCTTGAGCAGCGAGGGAGAAAGCCGCTTGCCATCGTTGGCGATGGCGGTATAGGCGCTGGCCAGCTGCAGCGGCGTCACGGCAACGCCGTAGCCGTAGGCCATCGCCGCCTGGGCGCTGCGCGGCAGATTGGTCGGCGATGGCAGGCTACCGCTATTTTCGCCAGGAAATCCGGTGCCGGGCGACTGGCCCAGGCCGAGTTCGCGATAGCGATTCCAGATCGCGTCCTTGGGCAACTCCAGCGCGATGTGGGACATGCCGATGTTCGATGAGTGAAGCAGGATGCCGGCTGGTGACAACTTGCCGTAGTTACGGAAATCGCGAATGGTATAGCCATCCACCACCATCCAGCCCGGCGAGGTGTCGATGATGCTCTCCGGCGTGAACTTGTCGGAAGCGAGTGCCGCCGACATGGCGAGCGGCTTCATCACCGACCCAGGCTCGATCGCATCGGTGATGGCCTGGTTGCGCAGCCCACGGACGTCGACGTCACTGCGATTGTTGGGGTTATAGGAGGGCAGGTTGGCCATCGCCAGCACTTCGCCGGTACGCGCATCCAGCATGACCAACGAACCGCCATCGGCGTCGTTGTTGCGGATTCCCGCCGCCAGTTCACGATAAGCCATGTACTGCAGGCGCAGGTCGATCGACAGCGTCAGGTCGCCCCCCGGCTTGGCCTCGTCAATCAGGTGGAGATCACGAACCAGATGCCCCTTGCGATCCTTCAGCACCCGACGCTTGCCCGGCTGGCCGGTCAGATAGCGGTTGTAGGCGAGCTCGAGCCCTTCCTGTCCCTTGTCGTCGACATTGGTCACGCCGACGAGCTGCGCCGCCACTTCCCCCGCCGGGTAATAGCGCTTGTACTCGTCACGCGAATAGACCCCAGGCATCTGCAGATCCAGCGCCGGCTTGGCAGCGGCGGGCGTCAGCTGGCGACGCAGGTACATGAATTCGTGGTCCGAGTAGCGGGAAATGCGATCCTGCAACTGCCCGGGATCCACCTTGAGCGCCTTGGCCAACAGCGTCTGCTGGATCGGATCCTTCGGCAGCTCCTGAGGGTTCGCCCACAGCGTGATCACCGGTGTGGAAATGGCCAGAGGATCGCCGTTGCGGTCGCTGATCATGCCGCGGTGAGCGCCGATGGTCTCGACGCGCAGGGTCCGAGCATCCCCCTGGTTCTGGAGGAAACTGCGATCGATGACCTGGAGATAGACCACTCGGCCGACAAGCGCGGATAGCGCGACGAGGATGACCAACAGCATGAACCAGTAGCGCCCGGCGCCCAGGGGGGCATCCGGCCGGCGAGTCCTGGCTGTCGCAGCGCGTCTGGACGCACTCATGGATGAATCACCTTCACTTCATCGACACTGGGGACACGCATGTCCAGCCGTTTACTGGCCAGTGACTCGATCCGGGCCGGAGAGGACCAGGTACTCTCCTCGAGCAGCAGCCGTCCCCATTCGGTCTGTAGCGAGTCGCGCTGGTTCTCCAGCTTCTGCAGTCGCGCGTACTGGACCCGGGTCAGGTGAGAGGTGCTGATGATGGCCAGCGCCGTTATCAGCAGCGCGATGATGACCATGCCCAGCAAAGCGGAACGCAGGTCCAGGCGTCGAGCGAATGGCCAGTTGCCCACTCCCAACCCATTGCGTCGTCCTTGAACGGCCATGTTGCTCCCTATTCCAGCTTCTCGGCGACGCGCATGACGGCGCTGCGTGCGCGAGGATTGGCGTCGACCTCGCTATCGCTGGCACGCATCGCCTTGCCTACCGGCTTGAGCCGCTTGTGAAGTTGATCCTCGCGTACCGGCATGCCGCGGGGCAAGTGCGTATCGCCTCTCGACTGATCCCGGATGAACCGCTTGACCAGTCGATCCTCCAGCGAATGGAAACTGATGACGACCAGCCGCCCTCCCACCGCCAGCGACTCAAGGGCCACATCCAGCGCGCGGGTCAGTTGCTCCAGCTCGTCGTTGAGATGAATGCGAATGGCCTGGAACACGCGGGTCGCGGGGTGCTTCCCCTTCTCCCATGCGGGATGGGCCGCCTTGACGATTTCGGCCAGTTGGTGGGTGCCGACGATCGGCGTCTCCTGACGCGCGGCGACGATGGCGCGCGCGATTCGTTTGGCGAAACGCTCTTCGCCGTAGGTCTTGAAGACCCGCGCCATCTCCTGGTCGTTGGTACGCGCGATCCACTCGGCCGCGCTGGTTCCCGAGGTCGGATCCATGCGCATATCCAGCGGCCCGTCGCGCAGAAAGCTGAATCCGCGACCGGGGTCGTCCAGTTGGGGAGAGGAGACGCCGACATCGAGCAGAATACCGTTCAACTGGCCTGAAACGCCGCACGCCTCGGCATGCCTGTCCAGTTCGGCGAACACGCCACGACACACCGTCAGGCGTGAGTCGTCGATTTCGGCGGCGACGGCCAGCGCGGCGGGATCGCGATCGATCGCGATCAGCCGACCCTGGTCATCGAGTCGCGAGAGAATCGCTCGGGAGTGTCCTCCACGCCCGAAGGTACCATCGAGATAGACACCAGAGGATGACTGCACGAGTGCGTCCACCGCACCGTCGAGCAACACGCTGGTGTGGCGAAAGTCGGAACGATTCGCCGCACCGCCCTGGGGTGCCTGTGGAGCCTTGTCGCGGTGCAGCATGCGTGTCTCGGTGTTGAACGGCAAAAAATCGGAGAGGGAGTCGGCCGATAAGCCGGGTTCTGTCTAAGACAGTCATTCATCTAGGAAACGCGTCGCCACGTTTCTCGAGCAACCTACCCGGATCCAGCGCGGGCCGCGCCAAAGGATCCCTATTTGGTCTTGCTCCAGGTGGGGTTTACCATGCCACGCACTGTTGCCAGGCGCGCGGTGCGCTCTTACCGCACCCTTTCACCCTTACCGGCAGCGAATCGCTGCTTAGGCGGTCTACTCTCTGCTGCACTAGCCGTCGGCTTGCGCCGCCCAGGCGTTACCTGGCACCTCGCCCTATGGAGCCCGGACTTTCCTCCCCCGGACATGCCGGCGGCGACTGTCTGGCCGACTCCCAAGCGCGCAAGAATAACAGCCCCCCGAGACCCTCTCAAGGCAGCATTGACGAGTCGTGCAAAAGCTTTTGTCACCGCCGACAAACCGTCTCCAGACACCGACACCGATTCGGCGCTGGCGACAACGAGATCGACGCCCGAATCCCGGCAACGGGACGGTGCTGGCTCAGGCCTCCGACTTGATCGACAGCGCCATCTGGTACCAGTGCTTGCGCCGCCCGCCCAGCAACCGGACCGCGATCGCCGCCGCGCTCTTGACCGCCACTTCTTCCGCCAGCAATGCGCGAAGCAGGACCTCGCCCTCGGCATCGTCGGCGGACGCCTCCTTCGGCGGCGACCCCGCCAGCATCACCACGAACTCGCCCCGCGCCTGGTCGGGATCGGCATCCATGATCGCCAGCAACTCGCTGGCCGACCCCTCCAGCAGGGTCTCGAAGGTCTTGGTCAGCTCACGCGCCAGCACCACCTGGCGCTCGCCGACCACCGCGGCAAGATCATCCAGCAGATCGCGAATCCGGTGAGGGGATTCGTAGAACACACGCGTCTCTTCCCGCCAGGCGCCCGCCTCCAGCCGCTTCCGGCGCGCCCCGGACTTGGCCGGCAGAAACCCCTCGAAGGTGAACCTGTCCGTGGGCAGACCGGCAGCACTCAGCGCGGCAACCAGCGCGCAGGGACCGGGGACCGGCACGACCCGGCAGCCGGAACGGCGAAGTTCCCTGACCAGCACGAACCCCGGATCGGAGATCAGCGGCGTCCCGGCATCGCTCACCAGCGCCAATTGCTCGCCGCGGAGAAGACGTCTTCGCAGCTGATCCACACGAGCCGTCTCGTTGTGCTCGTGCAGCGAAATCAGCGGACGCTCGACGCCCAGGTGCCGAAGCAGACGCTGGGTGTGACGCGTGTCTTCTGCGGCAATCGCATCGACCTCCGCCAGGACGCGCCCGGCCCTCGCGCTCAGATCCTCGAGATTCCCAATCGGCGTGGCGACCACGTACAATACGCCTTCCTTTGTCTCGCTCATTCGGTACCATCCGGATTAACGTGCATTCAGAGATCGATGACCGCCAGCGGTGGCGTCGGTGCTCAACTCATCAAGGAAGCCTCCGCAAGGCAGCGGCGGGCGGTCACCGGCCGCCGGACTGCAGCAGCCTCCAGCGGAACGGGAACGGGTCGGCGCCTCGAAACCCGGTCATCGACGACCGGAGCATCCAGAATCGCTATCGATCGCGCGCGACCACTCACACGTAAAGGGAACGACACTATGCGTTACGCGCTGCGGCGACTTCTACTGCCACTGATGGCAACCCTGATACTGGCAGGCTGTGCGGGCCAGAGCATGATGCAAGGCGTCAGCGGCCCCAGCGCGCAGGAGCTGCTCGAGCAGGCCAACAGCCAGAGCGGCCCTCAGGCCGCCGCGTCCCGGCTCGAGGCGGCGGATATCCTAGCACGCCAGGGCGATACGGCGCAGGCGCTCCAGATCGCCGGCCAGATCGACAGCACCCAGCTCGATGACGCGCAACGCACCCGCTGGGCACTGGTGCTATCCGACAGCGCACTGGCCGAGGAGGATGGCTGGAGCGCGATCCGGGCAACCGACATTCTCGACACCCAGGCCAACCTCTCCACCGACGACCGCCAGACGCTACGCTACCGCCGTGGCCTTGCGCTGGAGATGATCGGCGAACCCGAGGCCGCGGCCCGGCTGCTGATCGATCTGCAGCGGGAGAACGCGCCCTACGAGCTGAATGACGACATCTGGAAACCCCTCTCGAGTCTGAGCCCCACGGCACTCGATGCACTGGCCGCGACGAATGGCGATCCGATCACCCAGGGCTGGGTCGATCTCGCTCGGCTCTATCGCACCAGCGGCGGTGACATCTCCAATCTGTTCGACCGCCTGGACCAGTGGCGCAGCCGCTACCCGGACCATCCTGCCAATCGGCGACTCCCGCAGGACCTGTCGGCACTACGCCAGATCGAAGGCAATGAAATCAGTCAGATCGCCGTATTCCTGCCGAACAGCGGCCCGCTGGCCAACATCGCATCGGCCATTCGCCAGGGCCTGGAGACTCGCGCCAGCGATGCCCAAAACCAGGGAGAGCGAACCCCGCGCCTGACCTTCGTCGACTCCAGCCAGCAGAACATCGATGCCCTCTACGCTCAGGCCACCATGAGCGGCGCCCAGGCGGTCATCGGCCCACTCGACAAGGACAAGGTGAGCGAACTCGAGACCCGCAGCAGCGTTCCGCTCCCCACCCTCGCACTGAATTACGGCGAACATCCCCGGGATCAGGCGACCAACCTGTTCCAGTACGGCCTGTCCGCCGAGGACGAGGCGCGCCAGGTCGCTCACCGCGCCCATCTCGACGGACGCCGTCGCGCTGGCATCATGATCCCCGACAACGAATGGGGGTCGCGGGTACTGGCGGCGTTTCGCAACAACTGGGAGGGTGAAGGCGGAACGGTGGCCTCGGTGGTCAGTTACGACCCTTCGGGCTCCGTCGCCACCGCGGTCCGCAAGCTCCTGAACAGCGACCCCTCGAGCATGGACATGCTGTTCCTGCTCGCACTGCCCAGCTACGCTCGCCAGGTCCCGCCGACGCTGGATTTCTACTACGCCGGCGACCTTCCGGTATATGCCACGTCACATCTCTATGAAGGCATCCCGCAGCCGCGCGCCGATCACGATCTCGACGGCGTGCAGTTCGTCGATATCCCGTGGATGATCCCGGATGCCGCCGTGGGCGGCACCGATGCGCTACCGTTCGTCTCCACCTACCAGCAACTGGCAGGCGAGAACGATCCGGGCCTGCTCAAGCTCAACGCCATGGGCGTCGACGCCTACGAGCTGGCCCGCCGCCTGCCGCTGATTCAGGCGCTGCCGAACACGCAGATCTTCGGTGCGACGGGTACGCTGCAGGCGCGCGACGACGGCCGCATCCAGCGCACGCTGCCGTGGGCGGTGTTCCAGTCCGGCACGCCGCAGCCCCTGCTGACGGCACCCGCCTCAGCCCCGACCCGCTCTCCCTCGACTTCCAACGACAGCGGGCCGTCGCAGGGAAGCCAAGGGGCCTCCAACGCCGACCTCAACGGTTTCGCGCTGGACGCCAAAGATGACGGCACCCAATAACCGGCGTCAACTTGGGCAGCAGGTCGAACAGGCCGCTGCCCGCTGGCTCGAAACGCGCGGGCTGACACTGGTCGCCAGCAACCAGCATGCCAAAGGCGGCGAGATCGACCTCATCATGCGCGATGGCGAAAATCTGGTATTCGTGGAGGTCCGCCATCGCCGCAGGTCCGACTACGGCCACCCGGCCGAGACGATCACTCCCGCCAAGCAGCGGCGCATCATCAAGGCCGCGCGTTTTTATCTTCATGCACACGGGCTATCATGCCCCTGCCGCTTCGACGTCGTCGGCGTGACCGGAAGCCTGCCCGCACTCGAATTCGACTGGATTCGGGCCGCCTTCGACGCATATTGACCGCTCAATAGGCATCTCATGGATTTTCAAGCACGCATACTCGACCTGTTCAACGCCAGCATCGACACCAAGACTTACGCCAGCGAAGTCCTGCCGCCCTTCATCGAGGTCGCCAGCCAGATGATGGTCCAGTGCCTGGTCAGCGAAGGCAAGATCCTGGCCTGCGGCAACGGGGGCAGCGCCGGCGACAGCCAGCACTTCTCCTCGGAGCTCCTCAACCGCTTCGAACGGGAACGCCCCAGCCTGCCGGCACTGGCGCTGACCACCGACACCTCGACGCTGACCTCGATCGCCAACGACTACAGCTACAATGATGTCTTCTCGAAGCAGATTCGTGCCCTCGGCCAGCCGGGCGATATCCTGCTGGCCATCTCCACCAGCGGCAACTCCGCCAACGTGGTGCAGGCGATCCAAGCCGCGCACGATCGCGAGATGAGCGTCGTCGCGTTGACCGGGAGGGATGGCGGCGACATGGCGTCCCTGCTGGGGCAGGAGGATTGCGAAATTCGCGTTCCCGCCACTTCCACCGCACGCATTCAGGAGGTCCACCTCTTGGTCATCCACTGTTTGTGTGATCTGATCGACCAACAGCTTTTTGGCAGCAACGAGTGAGCCTTATGAAGAAGACACTGATCGTTTCCTCATGCCTGATCGGCCTGCTGACACTGGGCGGATGCGCCACCGGCGGCCAGCAGGAGAACTACGCCGAGCGCACCCCTGGCGCCAAGGTCGAAGACAGCAACATCCAGAGCAAGATCTTCAATGCCCTCAACGCGGCGGATGCACGGTATGGTGATGCCCACGTCAACGTGGACAGCTATAACAGCAACGTCCTCCTGACCGGCCAGGTGCCCAGCGAGGAACTCAAGCAGCGCGCCACCGAGATCGCCCGCGACGTGCGTAGCGTGCGGCAAGTGCACAACGAACTGATGGTGTCCGCCAACACGCCGGTCAGCCAGCGCATGACCGACACCTGGATCACTGGGCGCATCAAGGCCAATCTGGTCGCCAACGAGGATCTCGATGCCAATCTGATTCGCGTGATCACCGAGAACGGAACGGTCTACATGATGGGGCTGGTGACCCAGCAGCAGGCTAGCGAAGCCACCGCCGCTGCGTCCGGCGTGGGCGGTGTCCAGCGCATCGTCAAGGTCTTCGAATACCTCAACTGACCCTCACTCCAGGCGTAAAAAAGCCGCTGCCGAGGGATCTCCGGCAGCGGCTCTACGGTACCCAAGTGGGCCCGTCGAACAAGGGTCCCGCTACTTGACGATGCGCAGTGACGGCTTGCCTTTCTCGGGACGACCGGGTGCATCGTCATCCTTGGTGGCGGCCGGCTCTGGTGATGTGGCGGTATCGTCATCAGAGCGACTCTCGACGCTCTCGAGCGTCGGCCGCCCCTCCTCTTCCAGTGCCGCCTCCTCCTCGCTGGAGAAGCTCGGCATGACCGGCTCCTGACCAAACACCATGCCGACGCCATTTTCACGCGCATAGATTGCGATCAGAGCATCCATGGGCACCACGACCTGCATCGGCTGTCCGCTGAAGCGCGCCCCGAAAGTGACTGCCGCATTATCGATCGCCAGGTCGCGCACGGCGGCCGGTGCGATGTTCAGTACAATCTGACCATTCTGCACGAACTGCTGCGGCACCCGGACATCGGGCTTTCCAGCATCCACCACGATATAGGGGGTCTGCTCGTTGTCCAGCAGCCATTCATAAAGGGCTCTCGCCAGATAGGGACGGCTAGTCAGCATGTCAACTCCTCTCGGGCAGCTTGCGGCGGAGTCGCCTCAGCTACGCATCTCACGTTCGGTTTCGGACAGCGCCACCTTGAAGGCATCCCGCGCGAAGACACGTTCCATGTAGCTTATCAACGGGGCGATCTGCTTTTCCGGCAGTTCGACACCCAGCGCCGGGAGACGCCAGAGAATCGGCGCAATGCAGCAGTCCACCAGCGTGAACTCTTCACTCATGAAATATGGCATGTCTTCGAAAATTGGTGAAATCCCGGTCAGGCTCTCACGCAACTCCTTACGAGCCTTGTCGGCATCCTTCTTGGGCCCCTGCTGAATCTGCTCGACCAGCGGACACCACTCGCGCTCGATGCGATGCATCCAGAGGCGGCTCTGCGCACGCGCCACCGGGTAGACCGGCAATAGGGGCGGATGCGGGAAACGCTCATCCAGGTACTCCATCATGACCTTGGATTCGTACAGCACCAGGTCACGATCGAGCAGCGTGGGCACGCTGTTGTACGGATTCAGATCGGCCAATTCGGCGTTATGCTCATCGGCCGAGACGTCCAGGATATCGACGGCCACGCCCTTTTCCGCCAGCACGATTCTGACGCGATGGCTGAAATGATCATCACTACCGGAGTAAAAGATCATCGACGATCGCTTGGCCACTACACCCATGAAACTTTCCTCGCATTAATTCAACGACCAATGGTAACACGACGGGCAACCCCGCTGGGCGCCAACCATCGCCACGGAGAGCCACAACACCCCTGCACCACGTACCAACAGCAAAACGCCCGACTGGATAAGCCGGGCGCTGTGCGCAGATGCGAATCCCGTGGGATCAGCGCTTGGAGAACTGCGGACGACGACGTGCTTTGCGCAGACCCACTTTCTTACGCTCGACTTCACGAGCGTCACGGGTCACGTAACCCGCCGCACGCAGCGGACGGCGCAGCTCTTCGTTGTACTCCATCAGCGCGCGCGTGATGCCGTGGCGAATCGCGCCGGCCTGAGCGGAGCCACCGCCACCCTTGACCGTGACGTAGACGTCGAACTGGCCAGTGGTCTCGGTCAGCTCCAGCGGCTGACGCACGACCATCTGTGCGGTGACGCGGCCGAAGAACTCACCCAGCTCGCGGTCGTTGACGGTGATCTTGCCGGTGCCCGGCTTGAGAAACACGCGAGCGGTAGAAGTCTTGCGACGCCCGGTGCCGTAATACTGTTGTGCCATGACGGTTACCCTCAGATGTTCAGTTCTTGCGGCTGCTGCGCGGCGTGCGGATGCTCGGTACCGGCATACACCTTGAGCTTGGCGTGCATGGCACGACCCAGCGGCCCCTTGGGCAGCATGCCCTTGACGGCGCCTTCGATGATGCGCTCCGGCGCGTGGTCGATCAGTTTCTCGAACGACATGGTGCGCAGACCGCCCGGGTAACCGGTGTGACGGTAGTAGTTCTTGGCTTGCGCCTTGTTGCCGGTGACGTGCACCTTCTCGGCGTTGACGACGACGATGTAATCGCCGGTATCGACGTGCGGGGTGTATTCCGGCTTGTGTTTGCCACGCAGGCGGCGCGCGATTTCCGTCGCCAGACGACCGAGCGTCTTGCCCGAAGCATCAACGACATACCAGTCGCGCTGCACGGTGTGCGGCTTGGCACTGAACGTCTTCATGAGTGTTTCACCAAATAAGCGTATTTGGGCGTCGAAGCACAGGCTTCTCGGCCATCCCTATTTTTCTTGGGTTGCCACCACGATCGAAAGCCGATGAACGACTACCGACAGGAGGACAACGGATCGAAGAGCGCGCATTGTACACGCGCACAATGTGCGAGGAAAGACCAGTATCGTCGCGACATTGGCGCTCGCCCGCGGCGCGCGCCATTCAGGGCTTGTGCGCCAGCGCCAGGTAGTCCCGGGACTGCATCTCCTGAAGGCGCGACAGCGTGCGCTCGAACTCGAAGCTCAGATTGCCCCCGGTGTAAAGCGACTCGACCTCGGTCTCGGCGGAGAGCAGCAGCTTGACCGCGCGGTCATAGAACTCGTCGACCATGCTGATGAACCGCCGCGCCTGATCGTCGGTTCCGGCCCCCATGCGCGGCACGTCGGAAACCAGCACGGTATGGAATTCCCGCGACAGCTCGATATAGTCGTTCTGGCTGCGAGGCCCATCGCAGAGCACCTTGAAATCGAACCACACCACGCCCTCGTGCAGACGACGGGTCTTGAGCTCCCGGTGGTTGATCGCCAGCGTGGCATTCTCGCGCCCTTCGCTGCCGGCAACCGAGCGGAAGCTCTTCGCCAGCAGCTGCTCGGCCTCGGCGTCGAGCGGCGAGTGGAATATCTCCACCTGCTCCAGGGTGCGAAGGCGGTAATCCACCCCGGAATCGACGTTGACCACCTCGCAATGACGCTTGAGCAGATCGATCGCCGGCAGGAAGCGCGCTCGCTGCAGGCCATCCTTGTAGAGATCGTCCGGCACGATGTTGGAGGTCGCCACCAGCACGACCCCCTGCGCGAACAACGCCTCCATCAAGTTGCCGAGAATCATCGCATCGGTGATGTCCTTGACGTAGAACTCATCGAAGCAGATGACCCGAGCCTCGCTGGCGAAGGTGGCCGCGATCTGGGTCAACGGGTTCTTCTCCCCCTTGTGGATCTCGAGTTCGCGATGCACTCGCTGCATGAAGCGGTTGAAATGCGTGCGCATCTTGCGCTCGAAAGGCAACGACTCGTAGAACACGTCGACCAGGTAGGTCTTGCCACGACCGACGCCGCCCCAGAAGTAGAGCCCCATGACCGCAGGCCTGGCGGGCGCCTCGGGTTCGGCGGCCTTGCGCTTGCCGAACAGTCCCGCCACCTTCGAGAGCTTGGACTCTCCGGGCGTGGAGGGCTTGGGCGCCGGGGTCCGCTGCAGATCGTCGTACAGACGCTGCAGATGCTTGACGGCGTTTTCCTGCGCGGCGTCGTGACTGAAGTCATCGCGCTCCAGATCCGCGCGATAACGCGACATTGGCGTCATGGCGCCTTGATGGGACGTCGCGGCATGGGATGAACTCATGGCGGTATCGTGACCTCGGTTCGAAACAAGTGGCGGGATTATACTCTCCGACGAAAGTCTTGACAGTGCCGGGCAGACAGGCAAGGTTTGACCCGAGAGCCGAGCGGGTCGATATAATGGCACCGCACCGACCTTAAGTAAGGGTCTTTGAGACAGGTCGTGCCGGGCACGACGACGAGGAGCGCACTGTGAACGAAAGCAATATCGACTGGATCCTGGCAATCGCCTGCTTCCTGGCGGGCATCGGTATCGGCGCCCTTTGTTACCACCTGCTGAACGCCAATGTCGCCCGCAACCAGAAAGTGCGTCAGCGTCTGGCCGAGACGGAGCTGGAGCTCAATCAGGTCAAGGATGCGCTGAACGATCACTTCGCCAAAGTCGCCGATCTGGCCTCGAGCATTCAGCGCCAGAGCCATGATCTCGAACAGCACCTGATCCAGGGTGCGGACAAGCTGGTCGACGATCTCAAGCTGAAACGTCGATTGCATGGCAGTCAGGAAGAGGCCGAAGAGGTCGACCTGCCCCAGGTGCCGCGCGACTACGCCGACGGTACCGGCGGCACGCTGGCCGAAGATTATGGCGTCCGGCAGCGCAGAACCACCGAACAGCAGGACACCGCTCCACAGCCTCCCCGCTACTGAACGGTCGAAGGCCGCCGGAGCCCACCGGGTTCCGGCGGCTGCCACCCCTCCCCTCAAGCCGGATTGTCGATGTCCACGAATCGGTGCTCGATACCGAAACGTTCCGCCAGCCAGTTGCCGAGCGCCTGGATACCATCGCGCTCGGTGGCGTGGTGGCCTGCTGCCAGATAGGTCACCCCCATCTCTCTCGCCATGTGCGTGGTGCGCTCGGAGATTTCACCGGAGATGAAGGCATCGGCACCCGCCTCGGCGGCCATTGGCAACATGTCCTGAGCGCCTCCCGTACACCAGGCCACCCGTCTTATGACGCCGGAACCCCCCTCTATCAGGGTTGGCGTCCGACCCAGAGCGCGCTCGACGAGCCCCGCCAGGGCGCTACTGTCCAGCTCGGCTTGCGGCGCGCCCATCCACAGCAGCCCCCGGCCCAGCTCTCCATCGAGACAGCGTTCCACCTCGAACCCCAGACGCTGCCCCAGGCAAGCGTTGTTGCCCATCGAGACGTGGGCGTCCAGCGGCAGGTGGTAAGCCAGCAGATTGATGTCGTTACTCAACAAGGTAGCCAGACGCCGATGCTTCATGCCGGTCACGCTGACCGGCTCGTTTTTCCAGAAATAGCCGTGATGGACCAGCACGGCATCGGCGTTCCAGGCCACCGCCTCGTCGAGTAACGCCTGGCACGCCGTGACGCCGGTCAGGACACGCTCGATCCGGTCCCGCCCCTCGACCTGCAATCCATTGACGGTGTAATCCTTGAACGCGTCGATATCCAGCTCCGTATCGACCGCCTCCAGGAGAATCTGCCGCGAAATCATACTGTCTCCCAGCGCAAAGCCTTGGTGAATGTTACACTTTTAGTCCGTACCGCCATCGTGCCAGGCACTGCGCACCGCGCCATCGAGCGTATCGTACTCTCATCGATCCCGCTCCGGCTCCATCGGCGTAGCCACGGCCGCCTCGATCACTGCAGCGCTGCCAGATGTGGCGAAGTCGCTCAGATTTTCAGTCTAAGGACCCAGCACATGCGCCGCCACCTAGCCGCCTATCTGTGGCCCGCCCTATGCGGCATTCTGATCGCCGTCGTCCTGCTCTACGCCTTTCCGTCGCTGCTGGGTCGAGACCGAACCGCCAGCGATATGTCAGCCGGTACGGCGAGCGTCAAATCCGCGACCTCGGAACGCGCCCGGCCGGGTGTCATCGATGCGCCATCGCTCAATCGCCAGGAAGGGCCCGTCAGCTACTCCCAGGCTGTCAATCGCGCCGCCCCGGCCGTCGTCAACGTCTATTCGTCGCGCGTCGTCGACACCGGCCAGCACCCGCTGATGTCGGACCCGTTCTTCCGCCAGTTCTATGGCAAGAACGTGCCGCAGCGCCAGCGCATGCTGTCGAGTCTCGGCTCGGGGGTGGTGGTCAGCGAAGAGGGCTATATCCTCACCAACAATCACGTCATCAACGACGCGGACGAGATCCAGGTGGCCCTCCGCGATGGCCGTGAAGCCATCGCCCAGGTGATCGGCACCGACCCCGATAGCGATCTGGCGGTCCTCAAGATCGACCTCGACAATCTGCCGGTCATCAAGCTGAGCGATTCGGAGAAGATCGCCATTGGCGACGTCACCCTGGCCATCGGCAACCCCTTCGGTGTCGGCCAGACGGTGACCATGGGGATCATCAGCGCGACCGGACGCGATCATCTCGGCCTCAGCCGCTACGAGGACTTCATTCAGACCGATGCCGCGATCAACCCGGGCAACTCCGGCGGCGCGCTGGTGGACACCAACGGCTCGCTGATCGGCATCAACACGGCGATATTTTCCCGCTCCGGGGGCTCCCAGGGCATCGGTTTCGCGATACCTGCCAATCTGGCACGCAGCATTCTGAACGACATCGTGACCCAGGGCCGCGTCATCCGGGGCTGGCTGGGGATCGACGCCCAACAGATGACGCCGGACCTGGCGTCGTCGTTCGGCCTCAAGACCCTGAGCGGCGTCATCGTGGCCAACGTCGTATCGGGCGGGCCCGGCGACGAGGCCGGGCTGCGCCCCGGAGACATCCTGCTCGCCATCGACGGCAAGCCGATTCTCGATCCGCGGGAGACCCAGGTGGATATCGCCGAGATCCCCCCCGGCACGGAGCTGCCATTGACCATCGTGCGGGGGGGCGAGAAACGCCAGGTGACGCTGAAGGTCGGCGAGCGCCCGCCACCGACCCAGGGCAACGACGACGCAGCCAAAAGGGCCCAGGCCACCCAGGATTCGGGCGCATCCGAGACGCCCGGCGCCGACGGCGATTCCGGCGCCCGCTAGCCGCCACCCAACGACGATCGCCGCCCAAGGGGCGGCGATCGTCTCTCTCCACGGACCCGATCCGATGCCCGCTCTTCAGCGCTTGAGGCGGTTCTCCGCCGAGCGGGCGTGGGCCGTCAAGGACTCTCCCCGCGCCAAGACCGATGCGGTCCGGCCCAGCGTATCGGCGCCCGCTGGAGAACACTGGATCAGCGACGAGCGCTTCTGGAAGTCGTAGACACCCAGCGGAGAGGAGAAACGCGCCGTACCGGAGGTCGGCAACACATGGTTGGGGCCGGCGCAGTAGTCACCGAGCACCTCCGCCGTGTGGCGCCCCATGAAGATGGCACCGGCGTGACGCACGCCCTCCACCATCTCCTCGGGGGACTCCACGGACAGCTCCAGATGTTCGGGCGCGATGCGGTTGATCAGCTCGACCGCCTGGTCGGGCCCCTCACAGAGGATCAGCGCTCCCCGCCTCGCCAGCGACTCGCGAATGATCGCCTCCCGCTCCATGGTCGGCAGCAGCCGCTCGATGGAAGCCAGGACAGCCTCGAGGTGTCCGGCATCCCAGGCCACCAGAATGGCCTGGGCATCTTCGTCGTGCTCGGCCTGGGAAAACAGATCCATCGCCAGCCAGTCCGGATCGGTACCGGCGTCGGAAACCACCAGTATCTCGGAGGGCCCGGCGATCATGTCGATGCCGACCTGACCGAAGACGGCCCGCTTGGCGGTCGCCACGTAGATGTTGCCGGGCCCGACGATCTTGTCGACCCTGGGCACGCTCTCGGTACCGTAAGCCAGGGCGGCAACGGCCTGGGCGCCGCCCAGCGTGAAGACCCGGTCGACGCCAGCGAGATGGGCAGCAGCCAGCACCAGCTCATTGACCACGCCGTCCGGCGTCGGCACGACCATCACGATCTCGCGCACGCCGGCCACATGGGCCGGCAGCGCATTCATCAGCACCGAGGAGGGATAGGCCGCTTTGCCGCCCGGCACGTAGATGCCGACGCGATCGAGCGCCGACACTTTCTGACCCAGCATGGTGCCGTCCGACTCATGGTACTGCCAGGATTCCGGCTTCTGGCGCTCGTGATAGCTCCGAATACGCTCCGCCGCGTGTTGCAGCGCCTCGCGCTGGTCCGCAGGGATCGACGCGAACGCCGCCTCCAGACGCTCGGCCCCGATCGTCAGTTCGGACATGGCCGTGGCGGCGAGCCGGTCGAAGCGATTGGTATATTCGATCAACGCCGCATCGCCGCGCCGACGAACGGCGTCGATGATCTCCGCGACGCGGGCCGAGATTTCATGATCGGAAACCCCTTCCCAGGCCAGTAGCGCATCGAGGCGCGCGTCGAAGTCAGCGTCCCGAGTGGCGAGGCGGGCAATGGTAGTCGTTTGGCTCATCATTGGTTCTCTCTACGTGCGATCGCGACCGTGACGCCGCCGACGGCGTTCATGCGGCCCAGGACTCGCTCACGGAGCCGCAGCTCAAGCGGCGGTCCGTGCGCTCACCGCGTGACGCAGACGCTCGATCAGCGGCTTGAGTCGCTCGTGCTTCATCGTCATCGACGCCTTGTTGACCACCAGCCTGGTGCTGATGCTCTCGATCAGCTCGCGGGGTTCCATGCCGTTGGCGCGCAGGGTGTTGCCGGTGTCGACGATATCGACGATCTCGTCGGCCAGGTTCATCAGCGGCGCCAGCTCCATCGCACCGTACAGCTTGATCACCTCGGCCTGGATGCCCTGCTCCGCGTAGTAACGACGCGCCACGTTGACGAACTTGGTCGCCACACGACGCCTGGCCCGCGCGGGCTGGGCGCCCACGATACCCGCCGTCATCAGCCGGCAGCGCGAGATCCCCAGGTCGAGTGGCTCGTAAAGCCCCTCGGCGCCGTGCTCGAGCAGTACGTCCTTGCCGGCGACACCGAGATCGGCTGCCCCCAGTTGCACATAGGTCGGCACGTCCACCGCCCGGATGACCACCAGCTTGACGTCGGGCAGATTGGTGTCGAACAGCAGCTTGCGACTCTTGCCGAAATCGTCCGCCGGCGTGATGCCCGCGTCCGCCAGCAGTGGCAAGGTCTCTTCGAGGATACGGCCCTTGGATAGCGCCAGGATCAGTTGATTGCTCATGGTATCTCTACACCCGGCTAGCCCGGCACGCGACGAATGCGCGCACCCAGGAGCTGCAGTTTCTCTTCGATACACTCGTAGCCACGATCGATATGGTAGATCCGGTCCACCATCGTCTCGCCCTGGGCCACCATCGCCGCCACCACCAGGCTCGCCGACGCCCGCAGGTCGGTCGCCATCACCGGCGCGCCGGACAGCTTCTCGACGCCGGTCACCACGGCGGTGTTGCCCTCGAGCGCGATATGCGCCCCCATCCGATTGAGCTCCTGCACGTGCATGAAGCGGTTTTCGAAGATGGTCTCGACGACCGTGCCGGTGCCCTCGGCTACCGCGTTCAGCGCCACGAACTGGGCCTGCATGTCGGTCGGGAAGGCCGGGTACGGCGCGGTGCGCAGATTCACGGCCCTGGGCCGGCGTCCGCCCATGTCGAGCTCGATCCAGTCGTCTCCCGTGGTCAGGGTGGCGCCGGCCTCCTCGAGCTTGGCCAGCACGGCCTCCATGATGTCGGCCCGTGTCTTGCGCACCCGCACGCGCCCGCCGGTGGCAGCGGCAGCGACCAGGAAGGTGCCGGTTTCGATGCGGTCCGGCATCACGTCGTAGTGACAGCCATGGAGACGCTCGACGCCCTCGACCGTAATGGTATCGGTCCCCTGGCCGCGGATATTGGCGCCCATGGCGATCAGGCACTCGGCCAGATCGACGACTTCCGGCTCACGGGCGGCGTTTTCCAGCACCGTGGTCCCTTCGGCCAGCGTGGCGGCCATCAGCAGGTTCTCGGTACCGGTCACCGTCACGGTATCGAAGAAGATCGTGGCGCCCTTGAGACGACCATCGACGCGGGCGCGAATGTACCCCCCTTCGACGGTGATCTCCGCGCCCATCGCCTCGAGCCCACGGATGTGCAGATCGACCGGGCGGGAGCCGATGGCACAGCCGCCGGGCAGCGACACGTCGGCCTTGCCGAAGTGGGCCAGCAGCGGCCCGAGCACCAAGATCGAGGCGCGCATCTTCTTGACCAGCTCGTAGGGGGCATGACAATCGCGCACCTGCGAGCCATCGATCTGGATACTCATTTTCTCGCCCATGACCGGCTCGATGCCCATGCGGCCGAGCAGCTCGAGTGTCGTGGTGATGTCCTGAAGATGCGGCAGGTTGCCGATGGTGACGGGTTCGTCGGCGAGCAGCGTCGCCGCCAGTATCGGCAGCGCCGAGTTCTTGGCACCACTGGCCCAGACTTCGCCGTCTAGCGGCCCGTTACCGGTAATGATCAGCTTGTCCATGAAGGTTCGCTATAGAATCGAGAGAGACGACCGGCCCGAGAGGCCGGACAGGAGCTCAGGCACCGAGGTTTTCCGGCGCCGACTCCCACTGGGCGGGAGTGAACGTCTTGATGCTGATGGCGTGGAGTGCGCCGGAGGCGATCTCGTCCGACAGCGCGCCGTAGATCAGCTGCTGACGCTTGACCGGACTCATGCCATCGAAGACGTCGCCCACGGCGATCACCTGGAAGTTGCAGCCTTCGCCCTGGATATGGAATTCACAGCCGTCGATCTGACTTTCGAGGCGGCTTTTGACATCGCTGGGTTGCATGACATCGGGCTCCCTTGTGACTGCTGCGCAGGATGCGCAGGGAAAGCGCCACATGGTAGCGGAAAGCGCCCCGTCTTGGCGATCTTGGCGATGGGCAAAAACGGCGCAAGTCGATCGCGGTCGGCGAGGCGCCTCGAGGGGTCAGTGTCGCGCCGGGGCCGGCTCGACACAGGTCGTTTCGGTAGTCGCCAGCAGCGGCGCCAGTTCGGTGATGTCCACCAGTCGCTGCAGCGGCAGGGAGAGCGCCACGCGCCTGAGGTTCAACGAGTGCCGGCTGACGCTGCGCATCCAGACCAACAGCACGCTGAGAACGGCGCTGCTGGCCACCTGCACGCCCGTCAGGTCGAAGGAGACCTCGGCTTGGGCCGGCAGCTCCGCCAGCCAGTGCCGGCCCGCCTGAGCAAGCGGGCCGGCACTGTCGAAATCCGCTTCGCCACGGATCGTCAGCGCGTTACCGTCGACGACCTCGAGCGTGGCGTCCTCGCGCTCCAGCAGGACACTCACGCGTCGCCGCCCTGCTCCAGCTCGTCGGTCCCGACTGCCGGCGCCCAGTTGTTGATCACGGTATCGATGTCCCGATTGTTGTCGCGCATCGCCTGATCGAACTGGTTGCGGAACGTCAGCCCCAGATTGATGCCGTTGACGATGACGTTGATCACCTTCCACTGGCCGTCGCTCTGACGCAGTGTGAAGTTGACCGGATAGCTCTGGCCATTGGTGGAAATCACCTCCATGGGCACCGAGGCCTGATCGTCGTAACGGCCCGCGTCTTCGCTATCTTTCACGCGCAGTGTCTGATAATCGAAGGTGACCAGCCCCTTGGCGTAAGTGTCGATCAGGGTCTTGCGGAACACCGTGACGAACCGTGAGCGCTGCTCCGGCGTTGCGGCGCGGAAATAGCGCCCCATCACGCTGGCGCCGATGTAACGGAAATCCGCCACTTCCGCCATGTTGGTGTCGACGAGCTTGGCCAACTCGCCCTCATGCTGGGCGTAGTAGTCCTTCTTGCCCTCGAGCTCGGACATCAGGGAGTCGACACTCTGCTGGATCACCTGGGTTGGCGACTGCTGGGCCTGGGCCGGGGTGGCGATGCTCGCCAGACACATAGCGACGATCGTCAGCGCCGCCATCCAGACACCGCGCATCCCGGTGTCACGCCCCGGAGCACTCGAGGCGTTACGTGCGAAGGTCATTTTCATCATCGACTCCTTGTCTGCGATTACGTTCTTCCGGCTCACTTGGCCATGTTCGACACGAACTGTTGAATGAGATCCTCCAGCACCAGTGCCTGCTGGGTATCGTGAATGACGTCACCGTCATGGAGCATGTCGGGCGCGCCCCCCACGGTCAGACCGATATACTGCTCGCCCAGCAGCCCGGACGTCAGGATGGCTGCCGTGGTGTCATCGGAGAGTTTGCCATCGTACTGCGAGTCCAGCTCCATGGTGACCTTGGCATCGAACCACTTGGGGTCGAGCTGGATGTCGGTGACCTGCCCCACGCGCACCCCGGACATGGTGACCTTGGCCTGGGGACGCAGCCCGCCGATGTTGGCAAAATTCGCGGTCAACGTGAAAGTGTTACTGGGGACGCCCACCCCCAGCCCGCTCACCCGAAGCCCGAGAAACACCAGACCGAGAATGCCTGCCAGCATAAAAATGCCGACGCCCAGTTCCAACCAGCTGTTGCGCTTCATCCGAGATCTCCAAACATCAGCGCGGTGAGCACGAAATCGAGGCCCAATACCGCCAACGAGGCGTAGACCACCGTGCGGGTGGTCGCGCGCGAAATACCTTCCGAGGTGGGGATCAGGTCATAACCCTGGAATACCGCAATCCAGGTCACGACCAGCCCGAACACCAGACTCTTGACCATGCCGTTGAGCACATCATCGAAGAAATTGACGCTGTCCTGCATGTTGCTCCAGTAGGAGCCGGCGTAGACGCCAAGCCATTCGACACCGACCAGATAACCACCCCAGATACCGACCACACCGAAGATCACCGTGAGTATCGGCAGCGAGACGAAGCCGGCCCAGAGCCGGGGCGCGACGATCCGGCGCAACGGATCGACACCGATCATCTCCATGCTGGTGAGCTGCTCGGTCGCTTTCATCAGACCGATCTCGGCGGTGAGCGCCGAGCCGGCACGGCCGGCAAACAGCAACGCCGCCACGACCGGTGCCAGCTCGCGGACGAGGGAGAGCGCCACCATCTGGCCCAGCGCCTCGTCGGCGCCGAACCCGACCAGGATGGTGAACCCCTGCAGCGCCAGCACCATGCCGATGAACAGCCCGGACACCAGTACGATCGCCACCGACATCACGCCGACGAAGTGCATCTGACGAAGCCAGAGGTGGAACCCCTCGCGAGAGGGCAGGCAGAAGATCGACTGGACCAGGAACAGCCCCGCTCTTCCTATCGAGCTCAGGGTATCGAGCGTGGCGCGGCCCAGCGCCGTGAGATATCGCGTCATGAGAACTGTCCCGCCGGCGCCAGGATGTCATCGAAGAAGTCCGGCGCAGGATAGTGGAACGGTACCGGACCGTCGGGCTCGCCATGCACGAACTGCTTCACGTGAGCGTCGTCGTTGACGTCCAGCGTCTGCGGCGTGCCATGCGCCATGACCAGCCCATCGGCGATGATATAGACGTAATCCGCAATCGACAGCGTCTCCTTGATATCGTGAGAGACCACGATAGCCGTCAACCCCAGCGCCAGGTTGACCTTCTTGATCAGCTGCACCAGCACACCCATCGAGATCGGGTCCTGCCCCACGAACGGTTCGTCGTAGAGCACCAGGTCCGGATCCAGCGCCACCGCCCGCGCCAGTGCCACACGTCTGGCCATCCCGCCGGACAGCTCCGACGGCATCAGGTGCCTGGCACCACGCAAACCCACTGCCTGGAGCTTCATCAGCACGATGTCGCGGATCATGGCATTCGGGAGTTCGGTATGGATGCGCAGCGGAAAGGCGACATTCTCGAAAACGTCGAGATCCGAGAACAGCGCGCCACTCTGAAACAGCATGCCCATTCGACGACGCAGCTTGAAGAGCGAGCGCCGGGACAGCTTGTGTACGTCCTGGCCGTCGATGAGGATCTGGCCACGATCCGGCGCCAGCTGGCCGCCGATCAGTTTCAGCAGGGTCGTCTTGCCGGTCCCGCTGGGCCCCATGATGGCGGTAATCTTGCCGAGCGGAATCTGCAGATCGACACCGCGGAAGATGTCGGTGTTGCCGCGAGAGAAGTGCAGATCCTTGACCTCGACCATAATCGGATCGTCCATGCAGCATCCACCAAGCTAATGAGATCAATTATCGAACATTGTATCCTAACCTTGGCGTCAGCGACCAGCAATCACTCTCGGGCGGTGAAAATCACCCGCGTGGGAGGGACGAATCACCGACCGATCAAAGGTATACTGCCGTTACTGCAGGCGTTTCGGACATCCGACGCACACTAGCGGTCAGACGGAGTCCGAGGCCATGAACGATTTCTCCGTCTCTTTCATCACCATCGGGGAGCCATTGCCGAGACCATGAGCGACATCGCCGCGCTAGATTTCCGCGCCAGCGCCAGGCGCACCTTGACCCTGGAGCAACAAGCCATCGGGGAGCTCGTGGCGAAGCTCGACGACTGCTTCGATGACGCCTGCAAGCTGCTGCTCGCCTGTCGCGGCCGGTTGATCGTCACCGGCATGGGCAAGTCGGGGCACATCGCACGCAAGCTGGCAGCGACCTTCGCCAGCACCGGCTCGCCCTCTTTCTACGTCCATCCGGGCGAAGCCAGTCACGGCGATCTCGGCATGATCACCGGCGACGATGTCGTCATCGCCCTCTCCAATTCGGGCGAGACTCAGGAGATCACCGACCTGCTTCCGCTGTTCAAGCGTCTCGGCGCGCCGCTGGTCAGCCTCACCGGACGACCCGGCTCCACGCTGGCCCGCTACAGCGACGTCCATATCGATGTCGGCGTCTCTCGCGAAGCCTGTCCCCACGACCTGGCACCGACCTCCTCCACCACCGCCGCGCTGGCGATGGGAGATGCGCTGGCGCTGGCGCTGCTGGAAGCACGGGGATTCAGCGCCGAGGACTTCGCGCTGTCGCACCCTGGCGGCACCCTTGGCAAGCGGCTGCTGCTGCGCGTCGCGGATCTCATGCACGAGGGTCACCGGCTCCCCAGCGTACCGACCGGCAGCCCATTGCGAGAGGCGCTGCTGGAGATGACTCTCAAGGGAATGGGGTTTACCTGCGTCGTCGATGAACGCGGCATGCTGGTCGGTGTCTATACCGATGGCGATTTGCGCCGAACCCTCGACCAGCGCGGCGATTTCGCGCTGCTGTGCGTGGATGACGTCATGACCCGCGGCGGCAAGACGGCCTCGCCCGATATGCTGGCGGCGGAGGCCGTGAGGATCATGGAGGATAATCGGATTACCGCCCTGGCGGTGGTCGAGAACGGCGCCCCCGTCGGCGCCCTGCACATGCATGATCTGCTGCGAAGCGGCGTCATTTGAGACCCCGGCCGAGGCCGGCTCCACCGAGACTCGAGCCCACTCCAGCCGATGGCGGACATGGGCCCCGATCACCACACTCACCACACTCACCACAAGGAGATAACGTGGCCAAGACAGTCAGATTCCAGTCTCCCTGGTGGCGCCGCCTCGGCCTGCTGGTCCTGTTGCTGGTCCTGGGGGGCGGTCTGACCTACCTGGACCAGCGCGGCGAGAACGGTCAGGAGCCCGTCATCGGCAATACGGTCGGCGAGCCCGACTACTATCTCGAGGATGCCAGCATGACGCGCTTCGACGAACGGGGGCGCGCCTATCAGCGGCTGGAAACGCCACGCCTGGTGCACACGCCCTCCGACGACATCATCCGCACCGAGGCGCCCCACGGCTACCTGACCGACGACCAGCAACGCCAGTGGCAGGTGACCAGTCAGACGGGGCAACTGAGCCGCAGCGGAGAGCAGTTGACGCTAGAGGGCGACGCCCGCCTGGTTCAGCCAGAGCAGGCGTGGAGCCTGGAAACGCAGACGCTGCACTACGACAACCGCGAGGCCCACGCCTGGAGTGACACACCCTCCGTGTTGCGCCAGCATAATCAGACCATGCGCGGGGATCGCTTCGATGCCTGGATCAACGAAGATCGTATGCGTTTGACCGACAACGTGCAGGGGCGCCTGCCACAGCAATCTGAGGATCAAGGATCATGAGGCGAGAAATCGGCCAACTCCTGGTGCTGACCGCGCTGGGTTTCACCAGTTTTCCAACCATCGCGCTGGAAAGCGATGCCAGTGCACCGATCGAGATCGCCGCCGATCAACTCGAGCTGGACGACCGTCAGGGCACCGCCGTCTATACGGGTGGCGTCGACCTGCAGCAAGGCAGCATGCATCTCAAGGCCGCACGCGTCGACATCCAGCGCGGCAACAACGGCCAGGTCAGCCTGGTCACCGCCAAGGGCGGCGGCGGCGAGCGCGCCTACCTCGAACAGAAGCCGTCCCCCGACCAGGAGATCGTCAAGGGCTGGGGCGATACCGTGGTCTATCACGCGGCCCAACGACGCGTGGAACTGATCGGTAACGCGGAGCTTCATCAGGCCGGCGACACCTTCGACGGTGCCTATGTCGAGTATTATCTCGACTCGCGACGCGTCCAGGCCCGTTCCGCCCAGAACAGCGACGGGAGCGGTGACGGCCGCGTCCGCATGACCCTCACGCCGCGTGACTCGTCCCAGTAACGCTCAAACCCTGACCCGGCACGGCCTCGAGCCGCCGCGTGGGGGCGTGATCGCCGACACCATATCCGGCGCGCAGCCACAAGGATCGTATTCATGAAAACGCTAACGGCCGCCAACCTTGCCAAGAGCTACAAGGGACGCCGAGTCGTCCACGACTTCAGCCTGACGCTGCGGCAAGGCAGCATTGTCGGCCTGCTGGGGCCGAATGGCGCCGGCAAGACCACCTCCTTCTACATGATCGTCGGCCTGGTCAAGTCCGATGCCGGCAGCGTCCATATCGACGACATGGATCTCAGCCGCGCACCGATGCACGACCGGGCGCGAGCCGGTATCGGCTATCTGCCGCAGGAAGCCTCGATCTTCCGCAAGCTGAGCGTTGCCGACAACATCATGGCCATCCTCGAGACGCGCAAGGACCTGGATCGTGCCGGGCGACGCGAGCGGCTGGAACAGCTGCTCGGCGACTTCCACGTCGATCACATTCGCGACAACCTGGGCATGAGCCTGTCCGGCGGCGAGCGGCGGCGGGTCGAGATCGCCCGTGCCCTGGCCACCGAGCCGGCCTTCGTGCTGCTCGACGAACCGTTCGCCGGTGTCGACCCCATCTCGGTCGGTGACATCAAGAGCATCATCCGCCAGCTGCGCGACCGCGAGATCGGCGTCCTGATCACCGATCACAACGTGCGCGAGACGCTCGACATCTGCGATAATGCCTACATCGTCGGCGACGGCCAGATCATCGCCGAGGGCCGGCCCCAGGCCATTCTCGAAAACCAGCGCGTCCGCGAGGTCTATCTCGGCCACGAGTTTCGCCTGTAGTCGCCTCTCCCCCGTCATGCCATCGGCAGCCATACCAGGCATCCGCACCGATGGCATGTTTCTTGCATGAAACGTTGCATCTCGTCACCGCAGCCAGTAACGTAAGCCTTCCACCGTTGATTGTGACGATCGTTTCTCCATGTCCATGAAGCCCTCGCTGCAACTCAGGGTCGGCACGCAGTTGACCATGACGCCTCAGCTCCAGCAGGCCATTCAACTGCTCCAGCTGTCGACGCTCGACCTCCGCCAGGAAATCCAGCAGGCGCTCGAATCCAACCCCATGCTGGAGATGGAAGAGCCCTACTCGGAGCAGGAAACTCAGGACGCCACGGAAGACGAGTGGGCCAGTGACATTCCCGACGAACTGGCCCTCGACAGCGACTGGAGCGATACCTACCAGGACGCCCATGCCAGCTCGTCGGGCAGCGCCAGCGAAGAAGCGCCGGACTTCGACCGCAACGCCGCCGTGACCACCCTCCAGGATCATCTCCTCTGGCAACTGGCCATGGGAGATTTCGACGAGCGCGAGCGCGCGCTCGGGGAGTGCCTGATCGACGCCGTCAACGACGACGGCTACCTGGTGGGCTCGCTGGACGAGCTGGCGACGAGTCTGCGCGAGCAGCGCAGGGAGAGCGTCAGCATGGCCGATCTCGAGCACATGCTCATGCGCCTGCAGCAGTTCGATCCGACCGGCGTCGGCGCTCGCAATCTGCGCGAGTGCCTGCTGCTTCAACTCGGCACGCTGGACGACGACACGCCGCTGCTACCCCAGGCCAAGCGCCTGGTGCGCCAGTTCCTCGAGGCGCTGGCCGGCAACGACCGGCGACTGCTCAAGCGTCGCCTGCGCCTCGAGGAGAACGAACTCGACAGCGTCATCGCCCTGATCCGGACGCTGGAGCCGCGCCCGGGGCAGCGCTTTGATACCAGTCACGACGATTACGTGGTTCCCGATCTGGTTGCCACCCCCTCTCGCGATGGCTGGCGTATCGAACTCAATGCCGAAACCCTGCCGCGCCTGCGCATTCAGCCCGACTACGCCGCCCTGATCAAGCGGGCAGACAAGAGCGATGACAACACCTTCCTGCGCCAGCACCTGCAGGAAGCCCGCTGGCTGATCAAGAGTCTCTCCAGTCGCAACGATACCCTGCTCAAGGTGGGCCGAGAGATCATGTCGCGCCAGATCGGGTTCCTCGAGCGCGGTGAAGAAGCGATGAAACCCCTGATCCTGGCCGATATCGCCCGCAGCGTCGACATGCATGAATCGACGATCTCCCGCGTCACGACCCAGAAGTACATTCACACGCCACGCGGCGTATTCGAGCTGAAATATTTTTTCTCGAGCCAGGTCGGCGGCCAGGGCGGCGAAGGCGATAGCTATTCGAGTACCGCCATCCGCGCTCGCATCAAGAAATTCATTGGCGACGAATCCCCTCGCAAGCCGCTGTCGGACAGCAAACTGGTCGAATTGCTGGCCCAGTCCGATATCAGTGTGGCCAGACGCACCGTGGCCAAATATCGCGAAGCCATGGGCATTCCGTCCTCCAGCGAGCGCAAGCGTCTGGCCTGATACAGGGCTCCGAAACCCGTCAAGACTCGCCATTCCGAATCAGATCGATCACGATGCCTTTGCAGTCCCCTGAAAAGGGTTACAATCAGAAGTGCCATCTGCCGCAACAGGAGTGTGTCATGCAAGTGAACGTTACCGGCCACCATGTCGAGCTGACCGACGCCCTCCGGGACTACGTCGGAGAGAAACTCGTTCGTTTGGAGCGTCACTACGACAACATCACCAATGTCCAGGTCACCCTGAGTGTCGAGAAGGAACGCCAGCAGGCAGCCTGTACCCTGCACGCAGCAGGCGGCGATCTACACGCCGAAGCCAGCGACACCGACATGTATGCCGCCATCGATTCACTGGCCGACAAACTCGACCGCCAACTGGTCAAACACAAAGAGAAGGCACAAGCCCGCGCCCAAGGCGCAGGCGCCCGCTGACGCCTGATGATGACACTGGAAAGCATTCTGCCCCCCGAGCGAACTCTGTTCGAGGTCACGGGGGGCAGCAAAAAACGTCTGCTGGAATTCTTCAGCACCTTCATCGCCCAGAATACACCCAGTCTGGATAGCCATGAGGTCTTCAGCCGCCTGATCGGTCGCGAGCGACTGGGCAGCACGGGGATCGGCAACGGCGTTGCCATCCCCCATGCCCGCAGTCCGCATTGCAAAGGGCCGATCGCGGGATTCATGCGCCTGGAAGACGCCATCGACTTCGATGCCATCGACGGCGAGCCGGTGGATCTGGTTTTCGTGCTGCTGGTGCCGGAAGAGGCGGATGATGCGCATCTGTCGCTGCTGGCGGAAGTTGCCGGCATCATGAATCAGAGCAGCGTTCGGCAGCAGTTGCGTCAGGCCGACTCGCAGCGGGCGTTGTACGACGCGCTCGTCGATGCCATCCGCCATCACCGTGACAGCGACGACGGATAAGCGATGCAACTCGTCATCATCAGCGGCCGCTCGGGCTCGGGGAAATCGATCGCACTGCAGGCGCTCGAGGATCTTGGCTACTATGCCATCGACAACCTCCCGGCCAACCTGCTGGCACCGCTGATCGACGAGCTGCGCAGCGCGCCGCCCTCCCGCCCCAACGTGGCGGTCAGCATCGACGCACGCAACCTGCCGGAATCGCTGGAGCGTTTCCCCATCCTGCTGGAGGCGGTACGCGAGCGAGGCATCGATACTCAAGTCGTCTATCTCACCGCCGACGCCAAGATCCTGCTCGAGCGCTACTCGGCCACTCGCCGACGTCACCCGCTGACCCGCGGCAATGACATGACCCTGGCCGAGGCCATCGATCACGAGCAAAGCTATCTCGCGCCGATTCGCCGCGTGGCCGACCTGGTCATCGACACCCAGGGGCTCTCGGTGCACGACCTCCGGGCCCGGATCGGCGAACAGGTGGCCAGGCATACCGGCGGCCGCCTGACCCTGACCTTCGAGTCGTTCGGCTTCAAACGGGGCGTGCCGCTGGACGCCGACATGGTGTTCGACGCCCGCTGCCTGCCCAACCCGTTCTGGGACCCCGGGCTGCGCGCCTACGACGGCCGCGATGCCTCGATCATCGAGTTCCTGGAGTCTTACCCCGATGTCCATGCCCTGGCGGAGGATATCCATGGCTGGCTCGATCGCTGGTTGCCATCCTACCTGGCCAGTCATCGCAGCTACCTGACGGTCGCCATCGGCTGTACCGGCGGCCAACACCGCTCGGTCTATCTGATCGAGCGACTGGCACGCCATTTTCACCACGACGACGCCGATATTCGACTGCGCCATCGTGAGCTGGGCATTCATACCGCTCTCTCGAGCGACTCAGCAGCGCAGCCATCGGCACCAACAGGAAACGCAGGATCCCCAGAGCGCGATGCCGACACGTGAACTTCGCCTGACCAACCGCCGCGGGCTGCATGCCCGTGCCGCCACCAAGCTGGTGCAGTGCTGCCAACCCTTCGACGTACGCGTCGCGATCTATCACGGTAACCGCCAGGCAGACGCCGCCAACATCATGTCGCTGCTGATGCTCGCCGCCCCTTGTGGCACCGAGCTGGTGGTCGTTACCGAAGGCGCAGACGAGGAGATCGCCATGGACGCCATCGTCGGGCTGTTCGACGCTCGTTTTCACGAGGACGAGTAACCCGCCTTATTTGTGAACAGCGTTTTCCATCCTCGTCATGCGCCTCGACGATGGTAGAATGCTCACCCTATCGCCAGTCGTTCAAGGATGACCGTTCAGGATGAGCAACAATCCCGAAAAACTGCAGCCACGGCTGGCCAAGCTCAACCAAGCCCTCGAGAGCGGCGCGCTGGATCAGGCGCGGCGCATGCTCAACCGTGGCTTGGCGCCGGTGGATGTCGCCCACCTGCTCGAATCCACGCCGCCCAAGGAGCGCGAGATCCTGTGGGGCTTGCTGGACCCCGAGCTACACGGCGACGTGCTGCAGTATCTGGGCGACGACGTCCAGCTCGAATTCCTCAACCGCATGGATGCGGAAGAGCTGCTGACAGCGACCGAGGGGCTCGACGTCGACGACCTCGCCGACCTGCTCCAGCAGCTGCCCAACACCGTCATTCAGGAAGTCCTCCAGTCCATGGAGGCGCAGGAGCGTCAACGCGTCGAAGCGGTGCTCTCCTATCCGGAAGACACCGCCGGCGGCCTGATGAACCCGGATGCGATCACCATCCGCCCGGATATCACGCTGGATGTCGTTCTCCGCTACCTGCGTCGCCACGAGCGCCTGCCGGATGCCACCGACACCCTGCTGGTGGTCACGCGTCGCGACGAGCTGATCGGGATCCTGTCGATCAACCGCCTGCTGGTATCGGATGTCTCGGTCCTGGTTCGCGAAGTGATGCAGACCGACTTCCACGCCATTCAGGCGACCGCCTCGGACAGCGACGTGGCGACGCTGTTCCAGAAGCACGACTTGATCTCGGCACCGGTCGTCGGCATCGATGGCAAGCTGCTCGGCCGCATCACCATCGACGATGTGGTCGATGTGATCCGGGAGGATGCCCAGCACCAGGTCATGAGCATGGCCGGTCTCGACGAGGACGAAGACACCTTCGCCCCCGCGCTGAGGACGAGCCGCCGCCGTGCGGTATGGCTCGGCATCAACCTGGTCGCGGCGACGATCGTCTCCATCGCCATCGGTTTCTTCGAGGACACCATTCAGCAGATCGCCGCGCTGGCCGTGTTGATGCCGATCGTTTCCAGCATGGGCGGTATCGCCGGCTCCCAGACCCTGACCGTCCTGATCCGGGGTATTGCGCTGGGCCACGTCTCGGGCGCCAATGTCCGTTGGCTGCTGATTCGCGAACTGCTCGTCGGCATGACCAACGGACTGATCTGGGCCGTCGTCGTGGGCGCGATGTCGGTGTTCCGCTTCGATGACATTCGGCTCGGCGAGATCATCGCCATGGCGATGGTCATCAACCTGACCGTCGCCACGCTCGCAGGCACCCTGATCCCGGTGATGCTGAAAAAGTTCAAGATCGATCCGGCCCTGTCCGGCGGCGTGCTGTTGACGACCATCACCGACGTGGTCGGCTTCGTCGCCTTCCTCGGATTGGCGACGGCGTTCTATCTGTAACGACACCGTGGCAACGTATCCCCAAGGCGCGAGCGCCCGCCAGCCAAGGAGCAGCAGATGAACTTCCACACCCGCAAGTGGATCAAGCCCGAGGATCTCAACCCCAACGGGTCACTCTTCGGTGGCAGCCTGTTGCGCTGGATCGACGAGGAGGCGGCCATCTACGCCATCATTCAGCTGGGCAACGCCCAGGTGGTGACGAAATACATCTCCGAGATCAACTTCGTCTCCAGTGCCCGGCAGGGCGACATCATCGAGCTGGGCATCACCGCCACCCGCTTCGGCACCAGCTCCATCACCCTGGAGTGCCACGTCCGCAACAAGATAACCCGCAAGAGCATCCTGACGATCGACAGGATGATCTTCGTGAATCTCGGCGAGGATGGCGCTCCCGCCCCGCATGGCCGCACCGAGATCACCTATGTCAAGGATCGCTTCGACGCCTGAAGCCGCGAGCCGCGAGCCGCGAGCCGCGAGCCGCGAAAATCAGCATCCAGTCCGCCGTAAAGAAAAAACCAGCGACGAACGTCGCTGGTTTTTTCGTAGCTCGTAGCTCGTAGCTCGTAGCTCGTAGCTCGTAGCTCGTAGCTCGTAGCTCGTAGCTCGTAGCTCGTAGCTCGTAGCTCGTAGCTCGTAGCTCGTAGCTCGTAGCTCGTAGCTCGTAGCTCGTGGCTCGTGGCTCGTGGCTCGTAGCTCGTAGCTCGTGGCTCGTGGCTCGTGGCTCGTAGCTCGTGGCTCGTTGGCTCGTAGCTCGTGGCTCGTGGCTCGTAGCTCGTAGCTCGCGCTTACTGCCCCGCGATGGTCATCGAGTCGATCAACCAGCTGCCGGTCTGGATGCTTCCCCGTCGATCGATGTCGTCGCCGACGCCCTGGAGGCCGGAGAACATCTCGCGCAGGTTGCCGGCTACGGTGAACTCCTCCACCGGGTGGGATATCCGGCCGTTCTCTACCCAGAAACCCGCCGCGCCTCGCGAGTAATCACCGGTTACCGGATTGAGCCCCTGGCCCATCATCTCGGTCACCATCACTCCCGTGCCCATCTGCTGCATCAACTGCTCAAGAGAAGAGGTCGGCGCCTGAATCCGAACATTGCGCGCCCCGCCGGCGTTGCCGGTGGTCTGGAGGCCCAGCCGACGAGCGCTGTAGGCCGCCAGCATGTAACTCGCCAGCCTGCCGCGATCGATGAAGACGTTGTCCCGGGTGGCGACGCCGTCACCATCGAAGGCGGCGCTCGCCATGCCACCGACCTCGCGCGGATGCTCACCTAGGGTGAACCACTCTGGGAACAGCGTCTCGCCGAGCTGGTCGCAGAGAAACGACGATTCGCGATAGAGCGCCCCGCCGGCGATGCTGTTGAGCAGGTTGCCGACCAACCCGCGCGCCATGTCCGGCGCCAGCAGCACCGGGAACCGGCCGGTTTTGGGCCGCTGCCCGCCCAGCCGGCTCAGGGTCCGCTCGGCAGCGCTGACACCCACCGACTCCGGAGTCGCCAGATCACTGGCCTTGCGCGCCGTGGTGAAATCGTGATCGCGCTGCATGCCGTCGCCGCTACCGCCGATCAGCAGGCAGGAAAGGGAGTGGCGAGTGCCGCGCTTGCTGCCCAGAAAGCCATGGCTGTTGGCATAGACCGTGACCACTTCCGAGGAAGAGAGGCTGGCACCTTCGGAGTTGGTGATGCCAGCTTGATCACGGCCCGCGCTTTCGCAGCGCAGCGCCAGCTCGACCGCCTGATCGGTGCTCAGCGCCCACGGGTGATGGAGGTCGAGATCCGGCAGCTCGGTCGCCATGAGCGCTGCGTCGGCGAGCCCCGAAGCCGGGTCCTCGCCGGTGTAGCGCGCGATCGAGATCGCCTTCTCGACCACCGCCCGAATCGAGGCGTCCCCGGCGTCCGAGGAGGAAGCATTGCCCTTGCGGTTGCCCACGTAGACGGTGACCGCGATACCTTGATCGCGAGAGAGCTCCACCGTTTCGATCTCGCCCAGGCGCACGCTCACGCCCAACCCCTGGTCGACGCTGGCACCGACTTCGCAGGCGTCTGCGCCAAGTTGCCTGGCGAGTTCCAGCGCCATGCCGGCGCGCTCCTCGAGGCGCGATTGCTGTGCCTCGGCGTTGAAAGCTTGACTCATCTGAGACTCCTGATGCTTGAAACTCCGCTCATCGGACACGCCGATCGAACGGAGCCTGGATCAATTCGGGCCTTGGGCGGGGCGCTATGTATCCACGCCTGGCTGACAAGAAGCGTTGGCGAGGCGGGTCGCGCTGATATACTACGGCCCTCACTCGACGCATTGGGTAAACCATGGCTAACGATTCGGACAACGATACGGCTTTCGATCACGACGCACCTCCCAGCAAGAGCCAGATCAAGCGGGAGATGCAGGAGCTGCAGGCACTCGGCGAGCGCATCATCGCACTGGACCCCGCCGTGCGCGCGCGGCTGCCGCTCTCCGACGAAATGCTCGCTGCCGTCGAGGAGACCGGTCGCATCCGCTCCCACGAAGGACGCCGTCGCCACATGCAGTACGTCGGCAAGATCATGCGCAAGGAGGACCGCGAGGCGATCCGGGCCGCCTTCGAGGAGATCGACCAGGAGCACGTCCAGCGCAACGCCGCGTTCCACCGTCTCGAACGGCTTCGCGACCAGCTCATCGAGGACGATGCCGCCCTGGAACCCTTCATCGAAACGCATCCCCATGTCGACCGCCAAGCGCTGCGCCAGTTGATCCGCAACGCCCGAAGCGAGAGAGCGCGGAACAAGCCGCCCGCCAGCTCCCGCAAGCTGTTCCAGCTGATTCGTGACACTGCCGGGCTCTGAACCGCGGGCAGCCAACCTGGGCTCGCCTGTCGCCAGATCACGCAACGCCTGGCGCGTGGCTATGACGCCGTGCCACCGACGGTGATCTCGTCCAGCTTCAGGGTCGGCTGACCGACGCCGACCGGCACCCCTTGGCCCTCCTTGCCGCAGACCCCGATACCGCTGTCCAGCGCCATGTCGTTACCGATCATCGAGACATGCGACATCGCTTCGGGGCCATTGCCGATCAGCGTGGCGCCCTTGACCGGCGCGGTGATCTTGCCGTCCTCGATCAGATACGCTTCGGAGGCCGAGAACACGAACTTGCCGGAAGTGATATCGACCTGACCACCGCCGAAGCTGACCGCGTAGATACCCCGCTTGACGCTCTTGACGATCTCTTCCGGATCGTCCCGCCCCGCCAGCATGTAGGTATTGGTCATGCGGGGCATGGTGACATGAGCGTAGGATTCGCGCCGCGCGTTGCCGGTGGGCTGCATGCCCATCAGCCGCGCATTGAGCTTGTCCTGCATGTAGCCGGTGAGAATGCCATCCTCGATCAACGGCGTGTACTGGCCCGGCGTTCCCTCGTCGTCGATGCTCAGTGAGCCGCGACAGTCGTCGAGCGTGGCATCGTCGACGACAGTGACGCCCTTGGCCGCCACCCGTTGACCCAGGCGGCCGGAGAAGGAGGAGCTGCCCTTGCGATTGAAATCCCCTTCCAGACCGTGGCCCACCGCTTCATGCAGCAGGATGCCCGGCCAGCCGTTGGCCAGCACCACCGGCATCTGTCCGGCCGGCGCGGCGACCGCCTCCAGATTCACCAGCGCCTGCCGCACCGCTTCCTTGGCATAGGCGTCGGCAACGTTCTCGTCTCGCAGACGCTGCATGGAATAGCGGCCGCCACCGCCAGCGCTGCCGCGCTCGCGACGCCCATTCCTGGCGACGATCACGTTGACGTTGAACCGCACCAGCGGACGGATGTCGGCGGCCAGCGTGCCGTCGCTGGCACAGACGAGCACCACCTCGTGCACCCCGGTCAACGACGCGCTGACCTGGGTCACCGCGGGATCGGCGGCGCGCGCCACGCGATCCGCCTGCTTGAGCATCGCGATCTTCTCCTCGGCACTCAGCCCGCTCAGCGGATCGATACCCTGGTAGCGAGACGTCGCGGCGGCGACCTGAATCGGTGCCGGTTCACGCCGGTCGCCGCTGCGCGCGATGCCGGACGCGGTGCGCCCGGTGTCCAGCAGCGCGTCCGGGCTGATCTGGCTCGAGTAGGCGAAGCCGGTCTTCTCGCCGGAGAGCGAGCGCACGCCGACGCCCCCATCGATGTTGTAGCTGGCATCCTTGACCTCGCCATCCTCCAGCACCCACATCTCGTGCCAGGTGCGCTGGAAGAAGAGATCGGCGTAGTCGATACCGGCGCCCATGGCGTGGCCAAGGCCAACGCTCAGCGATTCGACGTCCAGCCCGCCGGGCGCCAGCAACAGCGTCGACGCCTGCTCGAGAGCGTCGCCACTCGTCTGTTTCATCGGACTCAGTGTCATTGGGCACTTTCCAGGTTGATGTTCGGCGAGGACCAGGGGCCCTCGATGCGATAGTAAATCTGCGTCGCGCGATCCAGCCAGCGGCCGAACAGCTGATCGACGACGAAGAGGCCGATACCGACCTGCGGAGCGCCGGCCATGACCGCGACCAGCGGCAGGTTCTGGCTGACGGGCACGGTGATCCCGAGGCGCTGGTCCAGCGTCTGCCGATTGAGATCGACGCTGCCGGAGAGCGTGAACCGAGTGGCGGTACCGTCGACGACGATCGGCCCCTCGGTCTGCAATCGGCCATTGTACAGCGTAGCGCTGCCCTCGATGCTATTGAAAGCCGTACCGCCGCTCGTGACGTCGGAAAAGTCCAGTTGCAGACGGCGCAGCACGTTGTCCAGGTTGAACAGGCCGACCAGCTTGGCCCCCGAGGAGTGAATCTGGCGTAGTCGGCCATTCTCGAGGGTCGCCTGAACCCGTCCGGTCGACAGCGGCAAGGCGAACTGCCATGGCGCCCCCGGCCAGGAGAGTTGCAAATCGGCGTCCGCGCTCTCGCTGGTGACCGGCACCTGCTGGCCCAGCGCCTGGAAGGCACTCCCCACGTTGCCACCCGTGGCTTTCACCTGAGCCCGGCTCAAGCTTGCCTCCCCGGAGGCTTGCCACTCGAGCGACCCGGACAGCTTCAGCGCTCCCAGGGTCAGACTCAGCGGCTCGACGGCGAGTTGCCGGTCATCGGCATGCCAGGTCGCCTCCAGCGGCCCGAACTGCTGCCCCTGACGCTCGAACTGTGCAACCCGCACGCGACCCGCCGGCACTTTGGCGAGACCCGAGGGGATCGCCGCTGGATGGGGGGCGGTCTCGATCTCCTCCATCAGGCTCGACGTCTGGCCCTGGTCCGCCCCCTCCTTGGGGGTCAACGCATCCAGGTTGAGACGTTGCAGGTCGATATCGATCGGCATCGCGGCATCCGGCTGCCAACTGGCCTTGCCCGCGGCGATCTCGCCGGCGAGCGACAGTTGCCAGCCGTTCGACAGCGGCGAGGCATCGGCCTGCAAGCCACCGAGACAGCGCCCTTCCACCAGGATGCACGGCGTCGATAGCGCAATGCGCTTGAGACCGCCGCCATCCTTGACGGGCTTCGCCTCGGGATCGCCAACATCGTCCTCGAGGGTCGTTGGAACACCACCCTCCGTATCAGGTGCCGAATCGGCGGCTTCGAGTCCGCTCAGGGCCTGTACCCAGCGCTGGGTATCGATCCGGTTCGGGCGCCACAATACGTACCAGCCGGGCTCGCTGGGCCAAGCGGCCTGTTCGCCCGGCCACCCTTCCAGCCACACCTGTCCCTGGACCTGATCGCCCACGGTGCGCCAGCGCGCGTGCCCCCAGCTACCCAGCGTCACCCGACCGGTGCCGGCGGCGATATCGGCATCGATCGCCAACGACTCGCTCGAAGAAGGCGACTTCCCGAACGGCGGCGGCAGTGCGATCCCCAGGCTCTCGAGATCGCTTCGCACCGTGAGGCTGGCGTTGTCCTGTTCGTCGAACGTCAAGTTGGCGCGATAGGGGAAGAAGCCGCTCAACAGGCCGCCGACGCGAGACAGGCCGGCCCAATCCAGCAGTCCCCGCCCCAGCGCTCTGCCCTCGAGGGCAATGCCGCTGGGGCCGCGCTGGCGACCGCCGATATTGAAGTGCGCCAGCACCGGCCCCTCGAAAGCCCGCGCCCCCAGCTCTCCGGTGACATAGTCCTCGCCGTTGTCGCGCCGATAGCGCAGGTCGCCGTTGACGCCACCGAGCGTCAGTTGCAGCTCGGGGAACGTCAATGACTTAGCATCGACCCGGCCCTGGACGTCGACCGCCATGTCGGTCTCGACGTCGCTGCCCTCGTCCATCGGCATATCGATACGGAGATTGGCACTGACCGAGCCCTCGCTCTGCCAAAGGCCGAAGGTCTCACTCATGGTGTCCAGCGGGGCGTGGGCGAGAAAATCCAGCACGCCGGCGGTGCTGCCGTTGACATCACCCTCGACGTGCAGCGTCTTGTCGTCCAGCACGACACTGGCATTGCGGGTCGTGAGGCCATGGCTGGTGGCGTGTGTGATGTTCGCGTCCAGGTCCATGTTGTCCATCTGCAGGTGGCCATAGACCTTCTCCAGCGCGGGCCACTCGGGCGCGTACTGGAGGCGCCCGTCGGCCACGTCCAGCGACAGCTTGAGATAGTCGTCCGGGTTGACGAACATCTGCCCCTCCGGCGCTTCCTTGTCGCTCAGCGTGACGGAGAGTCCCAGCTTGCCCCGCTCGACGATGCCGCCGATGTCGCCGCCGAACCATTCCCGTAATTGCTCGTCGTCGATCACGCGGGTAGGCAGCCACGACAGCACTCGCGAGTTTCGGGCATCGGCATTGGCGAAATCGAGATCCAGTAGGAAGGTACCGGGCTTGTCCTGGTCATCGTAGAGCGTCAGCCCGAATCGCCCAGTGGCGGTTGCACCCCGCCATCCCGCCTTGAGGTTCTCGCCGCTGACCACGGCACCCTGGCGGGTCAGTTCGAAGTCGATCTGGCCGCTGGCGCGGGAGAGATCCAGCGGGTCGGCGTAAACCATCGGAATCGAGAATTGCGCCGCCTCACCGGCGGCGAAGGAGACCGTGCCTCCACGCCCACGATAGCTGATCCAGGCGTCCGCGGGGCCGCCGCCGGGAATCTCGTTCCAGGCGGTTACCGCAGCGTTCTCGAGCGCACTCTGGGCGTACCATTCACCGTTTTCCCGCCCGACTTCCAGACCGGCGACGTGGCCGCGGGGGTTCAACTGGATCAGCGTCTGAGCGAGCTCGAACGGCATTGGCAGATAGCGCAAATAGTCGGTCATGCCGGCCAGATCGAACGGTGCGCTGCGCAGCCGCCAGCCATTCTCGGTGGACTGGGCCTGCAACTGCTGTGGCCAGTCCACCGCTGCCAAGCCGGCATGGGAGACCCGCAGGTCATCCAACCAGGCTCTCCAGCCACCCTGGGAGTCGCGGTCCAATCCCGCCTCGAAGCCGAGCCCACGCAGCGTCTCGGAAACCTCGTTGCGGGTGTCATTGACCTGCAACCTGGGTACGTCGAGTGAGAGCCGGCCCTGGCGCAGTCCGCCGTCGCGCCACTCGCCGGCCAGCGACGCCTCGCCCTCGACCTTCCCGACCCCCTTGGGGTAGCCCGAGCTCAATGCGGCCAGTGACGGCGATAGCGCGCCCAGATCAAGCTCTCCGGCGAAGCGAGCCTCGGGGTGATCGTCGGTGCCACCGTCCCCTGGTTGCGACTCACCGCCGCTCTCGATCGCCAGATGAAGGTGTCCCGCCTCTTTCTCCCCGGCGCTGAGCGTCGCCTGGATCGAGGCCTGGCCGTTCCGGCTGGCCAGCATCAGTTGCGAAACCGAGACGCTGGCCTGCTCGCGCTCGCCATGCAGGACCAGCGTGACGTTCTCGAGCCGGGCCTGCTGGCGCGCCAGCATCCGCAGCCAGCCGTCGATATCGAGCGACGAAGACGAGGAGTCGTCGGTGCCACCGAACCAGCGGCTGCCTGCACCATCCGGCCAGGCCCATCGGCCGTCGGCAGCCTGATAGAGATGCAGCGTCAGCCCCTCGATCTCCGCCCCCCGCAGGACCGGCGCGCCCAACCGCCAGCTTGCCAGCGTCTCGAGCCGCCCGGCGGCGTGATCGATGCCCAGCAGCGGCTGACCGTCATGGGTCTCGAGTCGCAAGTCATTCAACGTCAGGCGGGGATTCAATCGATGGACCGTCAGGGCGAGGTGACCGAGCCGGGCACTGGCCTGCAACTGGTCTTCCACGACCGAGGTCAGCCAGGGGCTCAGCCGATCGATCTGCCAGGCCGCCAGCCGAACGCCGCTCGAAAGCACGGCGACGATGATGGCAACGAGGGCGACCAGCGTCAGCAGCCAGCGCCAGGAGGCACGCAACCGAGTCATTCGGGGACGACTCATCGGTTCACATCAGCACGATGTCGTACTGTTCCTGGGAGTAATGCGCCTCGACCTGGAACCGGATCGTCTTGCCAATGAAGGATTCGAGATCGGCCACCGCAGCGGACTCCTCGTCGAGCAACCGATCGACCACCGACTGGGCGGCCAGCACCATGTAGGTCTCCGGCGAATAGGCACGCTCCTCGCGCAGGATCTCGCGGAAGATCTCGTAGCAGATCGTTTCCGGGGTCTTCAGCGACCCCCGCCCCAGGCAGGTCGGGCAGGGCTCGCACAGTGTCTGCTCGAGACTCTCGCGGGTACGCTTGCGGGTCAGCTGCACCAGGCCCAGTTCGGTAACGCCGGTCAGCTTGTTCTTGGCATGGTCCCGCTCCAGCGACTTCTCGAGCACCCGCAGCACCTGGCGCTGGTGCTCCAGCTCCTCCATGTCGATGAAGTCGATGATGATGATGCCGCCGAGATTGCGCAGCCGCAGCTGGCGGGCGATGGCGGTCGCGGCTTCGAGGTTGGTCTTGAAGATGGTCTCTTCGAGATTGCGATGGCCGACATAGCCGCCGGTATTGACGTCGATGGTGGTCATCGCCTCGGTCTGGTCGATGACCAGATAACCGCCGGACTTGAGCTGTACCTTGCGCCCCAATGCCTTCTGGATCTCGTCCTCGACGCTGTAGAGATCGAAGATCGGCCGCTCGCCGGGGTAGTATTCGATCCGCGACTCCATGGTCGGCATGAACTCCCGGGCGAACTCCTTGAGCTTGAAGTAGTTCTCGCGGGAGTCGATGCGCACCTTCTCGATCTGGTCACGCATCACGTCGCGTAGCGTACGGATGAACAGTGGAAGATCGTCGTAGATCGGGGTGGAGACCTCGGCCGTGGTACGCCGCTCGGCCACCTTCTGCCACAGCCGCTGCAGGAAGACCATGTCGGCGAACAGCTCCTCTCGCCCCACGCCCTCGGCCGCCGTGCGAATGATGAAGCCCCCGCTGTCGCCTGACGGCAGCTCCGCCTTGCCGCTCTCGACCAGCGCCTTCAATCGTTCGCGCTCGGCCTCGTCCTCGATCCGCTGGGAGACGCCGACATGGGGGGAATCCGGCATATAGACGAGATAGCGGGAGGGAATGGAGAGATGCGTGGTCAACCGCGCCCCCTTCGAACCGATCGGGTCCTTGGTGACCTGGACGATCAGCGACTGCCCGGCGTGCAGCAGATGGCTGATCGACGCCGGCTCCTCGTGCGGGGCATCGGGAGGGAGTACTTCGTTGACGTGAATGAAGGCGGCCCGCTCGAGGCCGATATCGATGAAGGCGGCCTGCATGCCCGGAAGGACCCGCACGACCTTGCCCTTGTAGATATTGCCGACGATGCCCCGGCGACGGCTACGCTCGATGAAGGCTTCCTGCAGCACGCCGTTTTCCACCACGGCCACCCGCGTTTCCATCGGCGTCAGATTGATCAGTACCTCACCGCTCATGCGGGCATCCTTGTTGCAGGTGGTTCGAGCACGCCGGCGACATCCCTTGCCGGGGCCAGCGGCGCCAGCCTCATGGGAATTATGGCACAGCCGCCCGTTCTCTCATAAGGCGCCCCGTCACGAGGGAAGATCGCCCGGCCCGCCATCCGCCAACGCGCCACCCCACAGCGGGACACCTTGCCCGCGTAGCAGGGCCGCGGTCTCGGCAAGCGGCAGACCCACCACGGCGGAGTAGCTCCCCACCAATTGGTCGACGAAGATCGATGCCAGGCCCTGAATCGCGTAGCCGCCCGCCTTGTCCAGCGGCTCCCCGGTTGCCCAGTAGGCCGACGCTTCCGCCTCGTCGATGCGACGCATCACCACGCGGGTGGAGACCCGGCTCTCGACCAGCCCCCGAGGGCCCAGCACGGCCACCGCGGACAGTACCCGGTGCTCCCGTCCGGACAGCATCATCAACATCTCGCGGGCGTGGGCTTGATCTGCCGGCTTGCCGAAGATGGCGTCGTCGCAGACCACGACGGTGTCGGCGCCCAAGGTGGGCAACGCACTGCCCACATGGCCCGCCTCGGCCTTCTGGCGAGCTAGGCGGGAGACGAAGCGCTCCGGCGACTCTTCCTCCAGCCGGGACTCGTCGATGTCGGTCGGCACGACCTCGACCGTGACGCCGATCGACGCCAGCAGCTCGCGCCGACGCGGCGACGCCGATGCCAGGCGCAGGACGGGGTCGGCGCGGGAAGCGGCATTCATGGGCAAATCCTCCGAGGGAGCTGGGAAGTCACCGGCCGTCGGCATGCCGCCACCGGTCGGGAAGAGCGCCGGTCACGCCGCAGCGTGGTCGCGAATGGCCGCTGCGACGGCTACCCGATGCCCAACCGGCGACGCACCACCTGCATCATGGTGAATAGCCACGGCCAGAGCAGCGCTCCGATCAGTGCCGGCAGCAGGAACTCGAGGCTGACGGAGATCGGGCCGAAGATCGTGCGCAGCCACTGTTCGACCAGTTGCGCGATACCCAGCAGAATGAAGACCAGCACGGCCTGCTGCCAGATCGAATAGACGCGGAAACGCTGATAGAGCAGCAGGAAGAGATAGGCAAGCAGCGACAGCACCAGGGCATTCTGCCCCAGCGGTGCGCCCTCGATCAGGTCGAGCATCAGGCCCAGCACGAAGCCATGCAGCACGCCCACGCGTTGCGGGGTGGCGACACACCAGTAGGCCAGCAGCACACCCAGCCAGTCCGGTCGCCACACCAGCCAGGCATCCGGCAGCGGCATCACCTGCAGGCAGAGTGCCAACAGCAGCGTGAACCAGACGAAGAGATAACCGAACGGACCCATGGCTACTCCTGCTCCGTGGACTGCAGTGTCAGCGCTGCGGTCAACGCGTCTTCATTGATCCGGTTGGTATCGGGATGACCGGGATCACCCGGCCACACCACCTGGCGAGCCATGCGTTCCGGCGCGCTCAAGCTCTCCTCGGGTCGCTCGGGCGGAAACAGCAGCAGGAAATAGCGCGAGCGCTCCGGCTGGGAGATCGGCTCCGCCGAGACTTCCATGAACGCCTGACTCGACTCGCGCTTGACGTCGACGACACGCGCGACCGGATAGCCCTGAGGGAAACGCCCGCCCAGTCCGGATGTCACCAGCAGATCGCCCTCGCGAATATCCGCCGTCGCCGGCACGCTGGGAATGTTGAGCGAATCGAGCTGGCCGGTGCCCTGGGCGATGAAACGCAAACCGTTGCGATTGATCTCCACCGGCACCGCATGGTTGGCATCGGCCACCATCAGCACGCGACTGGTATAGGCGGAGACGGAGACCACCTGGCCGATCAGGCCCGAGGCGTCCATCACCGGTTGGCCGATGTAGACGCTATCGCGCCGCCCTCGGTTGATCACCATCTGCTGGGTGAACGGGTCGGAGTCCAGCGATAGCAGCTCGGCGGTGATATAGGGCACGTCGGCGGGATTCGGAGCGTTGAGCAGTTCGCGCAGGTGGATGTTCTCGGCGGTCAGGCTCGCCATGCGCTGCACCCGGTTGGAGAGCGTCAGCAGTTGCTCGCGCAGGCGCCCGTTCTCGTCGATCAGCGCCTGCTGGTCGGAGATCGCCATGGCGCCCCAGCGCACACCCTCGCTAGGCAGCGCGACCAGCCACTGGATCGGCGCCACGATCGAGGTCATATGGGAACGTGCCGTTTCCACCGCGCTGAAGCGGTGTTCGGCAAACATCAGCCCGAACGCCAGTACCGCACACAGCAGCATGCGGTACGTGGGTATCGGGCCGTAGGAAAACAGCGGTTTGATAGGCCTCACCCCCACCTACCGAAGACGGAAGGTGCCGCTCGGCGGCCTCATCCGTCGCGGCTGGCCTCAATCGCTGGAGAGCAGTTCGAAGGTATGCTGATCGATCATCTCGAGCGCCTTGCCGCCACCCCGAGCAACGCAGGTGAGCGGATCCTCGGCGATGATGACCGGCAGGCCGGTCTCCTCGGCGATCAGCTTGTCGATATCACGCAGCAACGCGCCACCGCCGGTCAGCACCAGGCCACGCTCGGCGATGTCGGAGGCCAGTTCCGGCGGGGACTGCTCCAGGGCGCTCTTGACCGCCGCGACGATGGAAGCCAACGGCTCCTGCAGCGCATCGAGGATCTCGTGGGAATTGAGCGTGAAGCTGCGGGGAATGCCCTCGGCCAGGTTGCGCCCGCGAACGTCGATCTCGCGCAGCTCGCCGCCCGGATAGGCGCAGCCCACCTCCTCCTTGATCCGCTCCGCCGTCGCCTCGCCGATCAGACTGCCGTAGTGGCGACGCACATAGGAGGTGATCGCCTCGTCGAAGCGGTCGCCACCCACCCGCACGGATTCGGAGTAGACCACGCCATTGAGCGAGATGATCGCGATCTCGGTGGTGCCGCCACCGATGTCGACGACCATGGAACCCTGCGCCTCCTCGACCGGCAGGCCGGCACCGATCGCGGCAGCCATAGGCTCCTCGATCAGGTAGACATCCCGTGCGCCGGCACCCTCGGCGGACTCCTTGATCGCGCGGCGCTCGACCTGCGTGGACATGCAGGGAACGCACACCAGCACGCGCGGGCTGGGCGTCAAAAAGGTGCTTTGATGAACTTTGCGGATGAAGTGCTGCAGCATCTGCTCGGTAACGGTGAAATCGGCGATCACGCCATCCTTCATCGGACGGATGGCGGTAATGTTACCGGGCGTACGCCCCAGCATCCGTTTGGCGTCGAGACCGACAGCCGCAACACTACGCATGTTGCCGGATTGGCGAATCGCCACGACGGAGGGTTCGTCCAGGACGATCCCGCGACCGCGGACGTAAATCAGCGTGTTGGCGGTCCCCAGATCGATCGACAGATCGCTCGAGAACAGCCCCCGTAAACGTTTAAACATGGAAACTTTTACCTAGTCCAGACCGGAACCCTGTGCGGACGCAAACGGTATCACCGTGGGGGTAAAGCAGCAAGCGCAAGCCTGCCAGATGGGGCGTTAATATGATAATGTCTCCTCCATTTCTTGGCATGAACAGTATCGCGAAGTTTTAGCGCGATGATCGTCTCCGATTTCCGACATCCCGAGGTTCGGGACTGGCCCTTTGGGTAGAGGTTTCGGCGATTCGGTCTCACCGCCATTCACGACGCGATGTCTCAACCAGAGGACCTTTTCTACATGGCAATCGAACATGCGGACGTGCTGCGCGCCGCGCATCTGGCTCGCCTGGGACTCAACAGCGATGCCGAAGCGGCCGGCTATGTCGACGACCTGACCCGGATCCTGGAAATGGTCGATCGCTTGCAGGCGGTGGACACCGATGGCATCGCGCCCCTCTCCCACCCGCTCGACACCACCCAGCGCCTGCGCCCGGACGAGGTCACCGAGACCAATCAGCGCGACGCCTTCCAGGCCTGCGCGCCGGAGACCGCCGAGGGCCTCTATCTGGTACCGCGTGTCGTCGAATAAGTTCGACATTTCAGGACACTTTAGACTTCAGGGCGCTTTAGAGAGTCGACTAAGTTCGACATCGTCGAGCACGTCCGACGTCGTTTATCGATGAGAGCGACAATTGCCGTCATTTCATCCCGCATAGCGATCTGACTCAGGGAATATCGACCCCATGCATCATATGACGCTCACGGAACTCGCCAAGGGCCTAAAAGCCGGCGACTTTTCCAGCCGAGAGCTGACCACCAGCCTGCTCGACCGTATCGAGCGCCTGGATGGCGAAATCAACAGCTTCGTCACCGTCACTCGCGATCAGGCCCTCGCTGCTGCCGATACCGCCGACCAGGCCCGCGCCAAGGGCGAGTCGCGCCCGCTTGCCGGCCTGCCGCTGGCGATCAAGGATATCTTCTGCACCCAGGGCATCCGTACCAGTTGCGGTTCGAAGATGCTCGACAACTTCCAGGCGCCCTACAACGCCACGGTGGTCGAGAAGCTCCAGGCCGCCGGCATGATCAGCCTCGGCAAGACCAACATGGACGAGTTCGCCATGGGCTCGTCCAACGAAAACAGCTTCTATGGCCCGGTCAAGAACCCCTGGGACCACACCGCCGTCCCCGGCGGCTCCTCCGGTGGCAGCGCCGCCGCCGTCGCGGCCGGCTTCGCGCCTGCCGCGCTGGGCACCGATACCGGCGGCTCGATTCGCCAGCCGGCCGCCTTCTGCGGCATCACCGGGCTCAAGCCGACCTATGGCCGGGTCTCCCGCTACGGCATGGTCGCGTTCGCCTCGAGCCTCGACCAGGGCGGGCCGATGGCCCGCAGCGCGGAGGATTGCGCCCACCTGCTCGGCGCCATCGCCGGCCACGACCTGCGTGACTCCACCAGCGTCGCCCGGGTGGTGCCGGACTATCTGGCCGAGCTGGACGCGCCGCTGGACGGACTCAAGATCGGACTGCCCAAGGAGTACTTCGGTGACGGCCTGGACGCGGAGGTCGAAAGCGCCATCCGCGAAGCGATCCGGGTCTACGAATCCCTGGGCGCCAAGGTGTGCGAGGTCAGCCTGCCGCATACCCACCTGGCGGTGCCGGCCTACTATGTGATCGCCCCGGCGGAAGCCTCCTCGAATCTCTCACGCTACGACGGCGTGCGCTTCGGTCACCGCTGCGACAACCCGGTCGATCTAGAGGATCTCTACAAGCGCTCGCGCGCCGAGGGCTTCGGCGACGAGGTCAAGCGCCGTATCCTGATCGGCACCCACACCTTGTCGGAAGGCTTCTTCGACGCCTACTACCGCAAGGCGCAGCAGGTCCGCCGCCTGATCCGCCAGGACTTCATGGACGCCTTCGAGGAAGTCGACGTGCTGATGGGCCCGGCCGCGCCGACCCCGGCGTTCGATCTCGGCGCCAAGAAAGATCCGGTCTCGATGTATCTGCAGGACATCTACACCATCGCCATCAACCTGGCCGGTATCCCGGGCATCAGCGTGCCGGCCGGTTTCTCCGGCCAGGGCCACCGGCCGATCGGCCTCCAGATTCTCGGCCAGCACTTCGCCGAGGGCCAACTGCTCAACGTGGCGCATCAGTTCCAGCAGGCGACGGACTGGCACCGTCGGCATCCGACCGATCAGGAGACAACCTAATGCAGTGGGAAACCGTCATCGGGTTGGAGGTCCATGTCCAGCTCGCCACCCAATCCAAGATCTTTTCCGGCGCCTCCACCGCGTTCGGCGCCGAGCCCAACACCCAGGCCTGCGCCATCGATCTGGGCCTGCCCGGCGTGCTGCCGGTGCTCAATGAAGGCGCTGTGGCAATGGCCGTTCAGTTCGGCCTGGCGATCAACGCCGAGATCCCCGAGACCTCGCTGTTCGAGCGCAAGAATTACTTCTACCCCGACCTGCCCAAGGGCTATCAGACCAGCCAGATGGCCCAGCCCATCGTCGGCAAGGGGGAAGTCGAGATCGTGCTGGACGACGAGGTGCGCAAGCGGATCCGCATCCACCACGCCCACTTGGAAGAGGACGCCGGCAAGTCACTGCACGAAGACTTCCACGGCATGAGCGGCATCGATCTCAACCGTGCCGGCACGCCGCTGCTGGAGATCGTCTCCGAACCCGACATGCGCTCGGCCAAGGAAGCGGTCGCCTACATTCGTGCGATTCACGCCATCGTCACCTATCTGGGCATCTCCGACGGCAACATGGCCGAGGGCTCAATGCGCTGCGACGTCAACGTCTCGGTGCGCCCCAAGGGCCAGGAAACGCTGGGCACCCGTGCCGAGATCAAGAACGTCAACTCGTTCCGCTTCGTCGAGCGCGCGATCGAATTCGAGGTCGAGCGCCAGATCGAGCTGATCGAGGATGGCGGCAAGGTCGTCCAGGAGACGCGGCTCTACGATCCGGACCAGGACGAGACCCGCAGCATGCGTACCAAGGAGGAAGCCAACGACTATCGTTACTTCCCCTGCCCCGATCTGCTGCCGGTGATGCTCGATAGCGCCTATATCGAACACCAGCGCGCGACCCTGCCGGAGCTGCCCACCGAGAAGCGTCACCGCTTCGAGACCAGCCTCGGGCTCTCGGCCTATGATGCCGGCGTGCTCTCCTCGACCCGCCCGATGGCCGAGTATTTCGAGGCCGTGCTGGCCGTCTGCGGCGATGCCAAGCAGGCGGCCAACTGGGTCCAGGGCGAGCTCTCCGGGCATCTCAACCGCGAGAACATCGATATCAGCAACAGCCCGGTCACCCCGGAGCAGCTCGGCGGCCTGGTCAGCCGCGTGCTCGACGACACCATCAACGGCAAGGCGGCCAAGCAGGTCTTCGCCGCGCTGTGGAACAACGAAGGCCAGAGCGCCGACGAGATCATCGACACCCGCGGGCTCAAGCAGGTCACCGACACCGGTGCCATCGAAGCGATGATCGACCAGGTCATCGCGGACAGCCCGGTGCAGGTCGCCCAGTACCGCGACGCCGACCCGGAGAAGCGCGGCAAGATGATCGGCTACTTCGTCGGCCAGGTGATGAAGGCCTCCCGCGGCACCGCCAACCCGCAGCAGGTCAACGGCCTGCTCAAGCAGAAGCTGGACGAAGCCTGAGCCAACGCTCGATCAACCAGCCAGCACCAACGAAAAAGCCCATGGCCTTGGCCATGGGCTTTTGCATGTTGGTGGCCTAGGCCGCCTCGGTCTGCACCCGCTGCCGCAAGGCAAGCGCACACCTCTCGCGATCCTCCTTGGCCAGGCTCTTGAGCGGGATCTTGAGCTTGCCTTCACCGGAACTGGCTTTGCGGTAGTAAAGCACACACTCGCGCGGGGTCGCTTCAACACGCGCTATCTGGTCGAGCGCAAGGGTCGTACGCGGGCGGATGATCGCCAGCTTGACCGAGACATCATCCTCCGTGAGCCGGACGATCGGATTGAACTGGAACCAGAGCCCGGCCACGATCAGGGCACAAGCGACGAGGATCGGAGCCCCTGGAAAAACCGGCGAGCTGGAGATCGCCACCAGCGACGCGAGCAATAATCCACCCCCGCCGCAAAGCGCGATAAGCGAGGGGACCTTGGCGTAAAAAGCCTGATCTGAATTCTCTTGAACCGGCATAGAAAACCACCCCTTAGCGTCGGACAGGCTGGCGCCAGATTATGACTTATCACCACACACCAGCACCTACGCGAAAGCTTCAGTTGGCGCGACGAATAAAACCACCGCCAACCTGAACGTTGTGCTCTTCCTGCCATTCTTTGGACTGACGGAGAGCTTCGTCGATCTGCTCTTGAGTCATTTCCTTGGCAATGCGCTTTTTATCATCAACGCCAGCACTTCCACTCAAGTCATAGTACTTATAGGCTTTCACAAGATCCCTATCCACTCCTATCCCTTTATCGTAATACTCAGCCAGGTAAGGGAAGTTTATTATCTGCCCCGGCTCAAATTTAGAACACGCCGATTTTTTGGCCCAATAAAAAGATTTTGCCTCATCCACTCCCACACCAACACCCTTGCGGTAAAGATAGGAAAGATTACCAGCAGACTGAGTATCACCTGCCTCACCAGCCTTGCTTAACCAAAAAACGGCCTTATTCATGTTTTTAGAATACAGACCCTGCCAATCACGCCCCCAGTAGGCTCTACCAAGCATTCTTTGGGAGAGAATGTAGCCTTCTTCTGCTGTCTCGGTGGCAAGCTGTCTCACCTCATCTAGATTCTTACTTACGCAGACGCCATAGTAATACATGGTTGCAAGGGTATAGCCAGCATCAACCACATCAGCCTGCCATGCTTCCTTTAACAAGCCAACTGCTTTATCACAGTTTTTTGCAACACCAAGTTCATCATCTCCTTTTACATAAAGCAACCCCAACATATATTTGTATTTGTACTCATTGGCACCATCTGCAGACTTCAGGCTCTCTATAGTCAGGTCGTCATACGCTTCATTAAGCGACCTTCCAGTGGGATCCTGAAAAAAACTTCCGCATATGCAGATCGCGCAAACACAGACAACGCAATAAAAACAAAAACAAAAAGATTTTTCATTAACCCAGCCTCATCTCCAATATATCACGCTTCATAAAGCCCAAGCTCGCGTCCCCCACGAGGACACTCAACTCAGCCTTATCTCCAACTTCATCTATTGAATAATCGCCCTGCCACTCCAGAACGTATGATTCATCAATATATTCAAAAGCAGGTTGATCAGAAAGGTGTACGCCTTGTGAGTGCGAACCTCCTGAAGCGGGCAACATTTGATCGCCACCCTCAACCTTTTTGTAACGCCAATCAAAAACATAATCCCTCGTTTCAGAAACTCTTAAACGAGCCTCCAAATCAACAGTTCGAAGGGCTGGCAAACTTATTTTTATAGTAATCCTCAACAGATTTCTTCTTGATGCAGACATATCGACAACATCGCTAGTACTAAATCCCAGCAAGCCATTACTGACACCAGTATCATTAGAGCCAGAAACAACACGGCTCCACGAAAACTCCACCAAGACCCCCTCAAACACCATCTCCAGCGAACTTTGCTCGGACGCCATATCGTCGAACGGCAGAACCTGCATATCTTCTCGTTCCGATGGCTTACCGAGAATGCTGCGGTTCACCCACATCTGCACCGCCGGGGACACCATGGCCACAAATGCATAACCCAGCAGTAGCGTCAGAATCCCGAAAAACACGCCTACGACGAGCCCGACACCCGTGCTCGCGCTGATCACGACGATCGAAGCAATGCCGGCGAGAACCCAATAAAAAACCCATGGTCAATGCCATGGGTTTTTTATTAGAAGGCCATATATCATACTGGCAACACATCAGCACCTAGCGTTAGTTGGCTTGACGAATAGAGCCACCGCCGATCTTAACATTATGCTCTTTCTGCCACTCTTTGGACTGACGAAGAGCTTCGTCGATCTGCTCTTGGGTCATTTCCTTTGCAATACGCTGTTTATCCTTGACACCCGCAGAGCCGCTAAGATCGTAGTACTTATAGGCTTGAACAAGATCTAAGTTTGTACCGATCCCTTTTTCATAATATTCAGCAAGAGGCAAAAAACCGCCTATCCCGCCTCCATAGCTATCCGATGAAAAAGCAGCCCTTTTCCTCCAAGCAAAGGATTTCTCCGCATCCTTCTTAACACCAAGCCCCTTAAGATATATATAAGACAAATTGGCAGACGAGACACCATCGCCGGATTCACCTGCCCTCTTCAACCAAAAAATAGCTTTTTCCATATTCTTAGGAAAAGCATTCAACTGACCTCTCCCCCAGTAGGAACGGCCTAGCTCACGCTGAGCTAATAAATACCCTTTCTTAGCAGACTCTACTAGCAGCCGCTTAGCCTCTCCAGAATCCTTATCAACGCACTCTCCTTTGTAATACATGGTAGAAAGAGTATACCCTGCGTCAGCACCACCATTATTCCAAACGTCGTTGAGCAAAGAGACTGCAGCTTTACAGTCCTTTTCCACTCTAAGGCGCTCATCCCCCTTCAAGTACAGAAGTGCCGAGATATACTCAAGCTCTTTATCTTCCGCGCCTTCATCTCTAATAATGTCAGAAGACTCCATACTTCGATATTTTTTATCAAGTTCGAAGCCTTCCGGGTCTTGAAAAAGGACATCTGCAGAAGCAATCGAAGAAAACACAAAAAGGGCAAAAATAAAAGCAATCTTTTTCACTGTCAAAACTCCAAAACAAACGCATCTGAGTAACGCATCATAGCACTTTGTCCCACAGCCTTATAGAAAGACACTTCAAAGGTAACCCTATCCCCAGCTAAAGCTTTAGACAACTCATCGCTCCATTCAAAATTAAGATCACCCTTAGATTCAACCAGATCAGGCTTAGTTCCGCCGGAACTATAAGATGGCTGGCTTAATCCGCCGCCCGTTGCCGAGTCAGTTCCAACAAGCCGATATGTCCAATCAAAAAAAACCTCACCTGACATTTTATTAGACAGCGCAACGTCAAAAACAATGCCTCTTACGTCCGGAAAGGCGACCTTCACATTTACTTCAACTTTCCCCAAAGCTTCTTCAGTGGCCGCTTTCAAACCATCCATATCAATATCATAAGGAGACTCAACATATTGATTTGTATCCGGCCTCACCGGCGACCAAGACAGTTCTACCAACACCCCTTGGAAAACCATTTCCAGCGAACTTTGCTCGGACGCCATATCGTCGAACGGCAGAACCTGCATATCTTCTCGTTCCGATGGCTTACCGAGAATGCTGCGGTTCACCCACATCTGCACCGCCGGGGACACCATGGCCACGAATGCATAACCCAGCAGTAGCGTCAAAATCCCAAAAAACACGCCTACGACGAGCCCGACACCCGTACTCGCACTGATCACGACGATAGAGGCAATACCGGCGATAACCCCAACCCCGCCCACGATCATGCCATAGTGGCCGGTAAGACTCTGGCCTGTCTTGTTGGCCTCGTTGGCTTCCGTCAACTTCTTCAGGCCATCCCAGATCGAGATCATGCCACCCGCCGCGCCGAGCACGTCACTGACAAAGGCCCATTTAATCCCACCGATCACCGCGCCTTCCGTCGATAGGCCCAGGCTCGCCATGCGGATCTTGTGGTAGCCTTCGATCCCCGCCATCGCGCCACTGGCCACGCTGACACCCGAGCCGATGATCTTGCTCCAGTCAGCGCCCTCCTCATCGTCCACGAAGGCGCCTTCTTGCCAGGAGACGATCAGGCTCCATAGCACCAGGCACGCACCGGCGACCTGGCCACTGCCCTTGTGTGCGCTGAGCAGGGTGTTGCCGATATCGCGGGCGTTCTGCGCCAGATCACCCAGGCGCTGCTGTTCATCCTCCGGCGTATAGCTGCCTGGCAGGGCGGGAGGTTCGCCACTCCCCCCCGTCACCGCTTTGATATCCACGTAAACCGGCAAGGCAATGCGCACCGTTCTGTCGCTATCGGCCATCGGCGCGGAAAAGTTGCCGACCATCCCATCCAGAGACTTCATTGCCTCGCTGGTATCGGCACCTTGATTCGGCTTTTGGGCACTCGCTTGCGAGACGGCGCGTAGCCACTGATAGAGTTCGGAGAGTTTGACCTCCCTCTCGACCAGAGTGGGCGCCGGCTGCTCACCGTCCAGTGCTTGCGGATCGGCCATGAAGGCCAGTTGGTGATAACGCACGAACTGCGACAGCGCCGGCTTATAGTCCGGCGCGGGCACACCAGCGGCTCGGTACAGTACCAGCGAGGCGATGGAGTTGCCGATCGTCGTTGCCAGTAGATCCTGAATCGGGCGCCAACGGTTGATGATCTGGTCGCTTGTTGGCGCGCGCCCGTCAGGCTTCTGCGTACGTTCACGTGCCTGCTGAAAGCGCTCCCCCCAGGACTTAAGCGTCTGCGCCGATAGCTTTGTCCCAGCGGGCAAGCTACCTAAACGCTCTCGGGCCTGCATGATCAGTTCTTTGTCATTGGCAAAGAGCGCGGCGAGTAGCGGCGACTCACTCGACTCGAGGTCATCGGCCAACAGCTTCCATAAGCCACCACTGGAAGGCGACATGATACCGCCACGCAGTGCATTGCTAATCAGGCCACTGAGCCCTAGCCCGGTCCAGTAGTCGGACTGGCTATAACGTCCAATCACGGCGGGTAAACCATGCTTCGCCCAGATCGCATAGTCATCGTCGAATACGGCGGCCAGACTCTGGCAATGTGCCGTATTGTCCTCGTAGGCCTGCTTGAAGGCAGTGAGTGCATCGACATCGTACATGCGGTGCAACTGATCCAAGTGCTGCTCGCTAGCCAACTCCGCATCAGATTTCAAACGATTGATGCGGTTACGCAGCTCCGTCTTTCTCATCTGGCTGCCAGGGCCTTGCACACGAGAAGAATTCAGCTCATTCAGCTCGTCTTCCAACCGCTTTCTTTCGGCTTTATCTTCATCGGACACTTGGAACAGCTCGTCGCGTTCCCGTTGCGCCTGCTCGACGGCACTATTCAAGCGGCTCCGCTCGGCGAACTCGAACGTATGAGCAGGGGATGGCCCCTGATCTAAAATCTCGCGATTTTTCTCGACAAACTCATCCCTGGCTTTTTTGGCATCCTCGACGGCTTTATCCGCATCCGCTTGCTGCTGGGCCCTGTAGCCCTGTTCGAAGCGCTTTTGAAAGGCATCGATGGCCTGCATGCAGAGCAGCTTGCGACGACGCACATTGTGTATCTGCGCCTCGTCATCCTCTTCTTCCTTGTTGTAGAAGAACGCTTCGACGCTGGCCAACGCCTGATGCCGATAGGCGTTCAACTCATCAATGATGCCGATTTCGTCCTTGACCGCGAGAATGAGCCCCTTGCCCTGGTATTCACTGCCGGCATGGTCGAGCCGGCGTTGCATGGCGTTCCTGAGTTCGTCGGGCTCATACAGCGGTCGCGTCGGGCCGCTGGACCAGAACTGTTCATCCAGACTTTCTGCCGCCGCGCTGTACTCGGCGACTTTCTCCAGCTCATCGATGCCAAAAGCGCAAGATTGCCGCTGCCCCCCCACCCATGCTGGGATGTTCACCTGCTGCATGTGGTCCTGACGCCACGCCTCATCACTGCCGATCATCCGGATGTGGGCGTTGGGCCAGGGGTGTTCGCTGAAGGCGTAGTAAAGCGTGCCCGATTTCTCGGGAAACGGCAGGGTGACGATAGACGCATCCAGGACATCGCCGGGCTTGTTCTTGCAGCTGTCGGGAAACTTGATGTCGTCCAGCGCGGGCGGCTGCAGCACCGGGAACTGATAGTACTTGCCATCGCTCGTGATCGCGTAGGCGTACCAATAATTCCCGTCTGTATTGTCCTGGTCGTAGAAGTAGAGATACCCCTGGCGTAGCTGACGCAGAATGTACTTGTTGACCTGATTGCCGGTGCTCTGCGTAAGCTCCGCCCTGACCTCGTCAGGCACGCTTCTCGCCTGCTCTTCGCCGCCTACCAGACTCTTGTCCAGCAGGATGTCGGTGAACTCCTGGATTCTCGAGGTCTCGAGTTCCGGTATATCGCCATTGCGGTCGTTACGCTGGCAGACAGCGTAGCGCACGGGAAGGATCGGTAGTCCCTTGCGTTCACAGAACTGGCAGCTCCCGCTCTCCTGGCCCGCCGCCTCATTTTCCGCTGCGTGAGCGCTCGCTTGAGATGGTGCGGTCATACTATGTCATCTCCCCCATGTCCGATATCGCTTCCCAGTCAGCGTCTGAAAGCTGATTCGACAATCCAATGTAATTCAACCGTCCGCCCAGACGGCCCAGCAGCGCCTGCATGATCGGGTGGCGATGAAAATCGGTTCGCGTGGTCAGCCCGTGAAGGACGAAGGTGGCCACGTCTGCTCGGTCTCGCAGCCCGAGGTCGTACGCGGCGACCAACAAGCCGTCGACGCTGTTCGCGGGCGCTACCGAGAGTCCCGCCGAGCCAGGGAGCGTGCGATAGAGCTCCCGGCAACGATTGATCGGGCCGATGCGCTGTATGGCCCGCCACTGCTCGGCGCTGGGTTTCAGGCCGCCGAGCCGGCGCACCTCTCCGTGTGGGTCGAGAGCGCGCAGCTGCAGCTCGGTATCGAGATAGACCCAGCGGTCGATGGGCCCCAGCAGCGCCGAGAGCTGCCAGCGCTCGAGAATGCGCGGCAGGTGCTCCAGTACCCGGGGGTCGTAGAAGCGCAGCAGGGCTGGCTTCCCTTCCGGCGTCATCTGCTTGAGCTGGCGGCCGAGATAGGTGGCAACACTGGTGCTGGCATGGTGAGAAATCAGCCAGCCGCAGAGCGGCACTGGGCCGAGCAGCCCAGCACCACGCTCGGCGCGCTGGTGATCGAGTTGCGACGCCAGCGCCGCGACGCGATGTTGATCTATCCGTTCGAGATAGAGACGCTGGGCCGGGGTCTGGGCCAGGAGCGGGTGGCGAATCAGCGTCGCTCGCTGGCGAGCCTCGCCGCTCAGCGTCCAGTCTGGCGACTCCGAAGGGTCCACCAGGCGGTAAAGCCGCCCCTCCCTGGCGGCCTCATTGGCCTCGGCCATCCACGCCGGGTCGCTCACGCTGCGCACCGCTAGCCTTCCACGCTACCGTCACCGCTGCTTGCCGCAGCCTGGCTCTTGCTGGCACAAAGCACATCTTCGCCTTCCGGCAACTCCGGCAAATCGCCCTCCAGGCTCGCCGGCCCCCCAAAACTCTTCGTCGCGCCCTTGACGGTGACCTTGCCGGGGGCGTGCAGCTCGATATCGCCGCCCTTGATGCGCACATAGGCGCCGCCGCTGACCAGCAGAATCTCCTTGGCGGCGGCCAGGTCGATTTTCTGATCGCTGGAGGTAACGTTGAGGTCGCGGCGGGCGGTGGCTTCCAGGTTGTCCGACTGCGCCTGGATATCCACCTTGCCCCGCGCGGCAAACAGCTTGATCCCGGCCTTCTGCACGAACAGCGAGAGCTTCTCGGAGATCGAGGCGACCAGGCTCTTGCCGGTGGCGACATTGACGTCCTCGCCGCTGGAGACACTCAGCGAACGCCCCTGGGCTAGGTGGGTCGATTCCGGCGTGCTCATGGTGATGCCGGCGGGCGAGGCCATATGCAGCCAGGGCGCTTTCATCCGCGCCGCTTCGCCGCGGCCGCCGCTGTCGGTGGCGCCGCGGGCGTTATCTTGCTTGGCATCCGCAAGCTGTTCGCTATTGCCGTAGGTGTCGTCGGCGTCTTCGCCTGCCTGCTTGAGATGCTCGCGGGCATCGAGGGCGTCGGCGTTGTGGTCCGCCGCACTCTGGCTGAGGCTGTCGGTGAGGTTGTAGGCGCTGTCGAGCTGCTGCTTGGCCGGGGTGAGGTCGAGCTGGTCGCCGCTGGCGCCGAGCTGGCCCCAACTGGTGAGGTAGAGCCCCTGGTTGGCGCGGATGGCGCCGTAGGCGTCGGTGCGCAGCTCGAACCCGGTGCCGCGGAAGGCGCCGCGGGTGTTGCCGGTCTGGTGGATCAGGTAGCCGAGGTTGAGCTGGCTCTTCTCGGCTTCGGAGTTGAGGCGAACGCGCTCCTGGTCGGTGGCGTCGTCGAAGACGAGTTCGTTGTACTTGCTGCCGCGGTAGGACTTGCTCTTGAACCCGGAGAGCAGGCCGTGGCTGTGCCAGTCGGGGGTCTGCTCGCCGTTGTAGACCCGGCCGGTGATCAGCGGGCGGTCGGCATCGCCTTCGAGGAAGTCGACCAGCACTTCCTGGCCGATACGCGGCACGAACACCCCGCCCCAGCCGGCGCCGGCGTTGGGCTGGGAGACCCGCAGCCAGACGCTGGCGTTTTCATCGTGCTGACCCTGGCGGTCCCAGTGGAACTGGACGCGCACCCGGTTGAGGTGATCGGTGTGGATCTCCTCGTTGGCCGGGCCGACCACGGTGGCGGTCTGCGGCCCGCCGATCACCGGGCGGCGGTGGGTCAGCGGATGGCGGTAGGGCTGGCTGCGCCGCTGCGCTTCGAGATCGACCAGAAAATGGCCGGTGCCGCCACTCATGTAGTCGGAGAGACGCTCGCCAGTAGGGTCTGCGGTATCACTCTCGAGACCGTGCGCTTTCTTGGCAGCGTCGAGCTGAGGCTGCAGGCTGCCCGGCAGCGCCTGGAGCTGGGCCGAGACCGGTAGCGCATTCTCGGCGTGCACGGTCACCCCGAGCAGCAGGAACTGACGCTCTTCTTCGCCCCCCGTGTCGTGCAGCGGGTGCTGGGTGAGTTCGAACCAGCGCCCGGCCTGGAGCTGGCGAGCGCCGCCGCTGCCACGGAAGCGCTTGGCGCGGGACTCATGCGCTTCCAGACGATTCTCGGTCAGCCGTTCACCGCGCGCATAGCCGTGGTAGTAGTACTCGCCGGCGTAGTCGTAGAGTTCGGTCTGCGGCAGGTTGCCCTGATCGCTGAGGGTGTCGAGTCCGGTGCGCTTGGTCAGTGAGGGCTGCTTGTAGTCGAAGGTACCGACGCTGACCCGGGTGGGCTGCTGGCTGCGCACGCCGCCCCACTGTGTCAGCGCGTCCTCGCGCTCGGTGGCCGCCTGGCGGTGGAAGCGGATCGCCTGGGGGCTGACCGGCTGGGTGGTGTCGACATCGTCGGTGATGACGATGCGGTGGCCAGCATAGTCGTCGTCTTCGCCCGCGAATTCGGCGTAGTAAAAGAGACCTTCTTCCTCGCAGAGGCGGCTAACGAAGTTCAGATCGCTCTCGCGATACTGCACGCAGTAGCTGCGGGCCGGGTAATCACGACGCAGATCGAAGCGGTAGCGCCCCTTGGCCAGTTCATGACCGTCGAACACCGCGGTGAGGACATCGACGACGCTGCGATCCTGGAAGATTCTACTGTCACGGCCCAGCTCGAGCATCTTGAGCCACGGCACCAGGGTGAGTTGGTAGTAGGTGACGCCGCCGTCCTCGCCCAGCAGCGCGGCCTCGGAGACCAGGCCGTGCAGCGGGCGATAGCTGCCGTCCGCCTGCAAGATCGAGAGCCGGGCCGGCTGGGCCATCAACATCTTGAGTTCGATATCGCCCTGCTGGGAGACGCAATCCAGTGTATAGGTGAAGGGCTCGCTGACCCGCTCCTCGCCCACCAGCCGGTGAGGAATGAACGACGTTCCGGCCAGGTCGAGCGTCAGCAGCCGCTGGGACTGCGACAGGTCGATATCGAAGGTGTCGAGTAAGCTATCCAGTGTCGTCTCTGCCATCTTGACCTCTCCGCCATCACACCACCCGCTGCTTGTACCGCCACGGTGTCGATGGCTAAATTAACGCTCGTTGATGAGCCCGCTTGGCCGGACTCGACCTCTCACACTTGCCAGGAAGCCCGGATCGATGAAAGGCATCGTTGTACTCGGTGACGCCACCAGCCACGGTGGCAAAGTCATTACCGCACAGAGCAACTATCTGATCGACGGCAAACCGGTTGCCTGTCTCGGCGACAAGGTCACCTGCCCGAAAGACGGTCACGGCAGCACCAACGCCATCGTCGAGGGTCATCCGACCATGAAGATCAACGGCAAGCCGGTTGCCCTGCATGGCCACAAGACCGCCTGCGGTGCCTCGCTGATCTCTTCACACAACGGTGACAGCGGTCACGAATGATCTTCGTCCTGCGCGGTTTCGGCCGCGCAGGATCGCAAGCGCCATACCGTTGAGCGGGTCTCGTCTTCCACGCGGATCACGACCGCGCTGTCCAGCGGCGAGAGCGGTGCCATCGCCAGTACCAGTGCCATCGCCGTCACCGCCTCGCCGGGCCAGCCACAGAACTGATCGACCCCCGCGCCGTCGTCGATCATGTCGATCTCCGGCCAGCGCTCGATCAACGCACTGCCGATCTCCACTGCCCTGCCGGGCAGCCCCATGGCATCGATGACGACCCGTGCCGGGGCAGCGCTCGCGCCGTCGACAGGCGTATCCGCCCCCTCGGCCTGGCCAGCGTCCGAGGCCGCAGACGCAGGCCAGGCGTCCTTCAACAGCGCGAGCAGCGCCTGGCGCTTGGCATGATCACGTTGAGCCGACCGGGCGGGATGATCGCGGACGCTACCGGTGTCGACTCGCCAACCGATATCGAAGCCGGCATCTTCGGGCAGCAGCCGCTGGATCAGCAGCGCCGCGACGCCTTCTCCCACGTAAAGTCCCGGGCTGTTCGAGGAGCGACCCAGGACCCGACGATGCTGCAACGCGGCGACGTCCGTATCGTTGAGCAGAGAGTCCGCACTGATCCACAGGACATAGGGCATGCCGCCGTCATCGCCAACGCCCACCAGGGTATGCGGGTCGCCGCCTCGCGTGGCGTGATGTATCTCGCCCAGTGCCGAGGCGTATTGTGTCTCGACGATGGCGGCCCGCAGACGCTCGACGACGATGGCGGTCGCTTCGGGGGAGCGCAGTGGCGCCGTCAGCACCACATCGAAGGCGGCTTCTTCCGGTAGCGCCTCGAGCATCATCAGCGCCTCGATCACGATCGTCTGTATCAGCTCATGAAGCCGTAATGCCTTGGCTTCCAGCCGGCCCAGCCGAGGCTCCTGGATAGGCGTGACATCGGCGACCCGGTGCACCAGCAGGCGAAAGCCGTCCGGACCATGGAGCGAGGGAGACAGCGCTGGCGACTGTGCGGCGGGCACCGCGCCGGCACCCACGAAGCCGGATGCGGTCAACGCCACGCCGTCGAGGAGCCGCAGTCTGTCGACGCGATAGTCGCTCCGGGCAGAGCTGACCTCTTCAACCGGTTCCGGAGACTGCTGGCGTTGGTGGAGCAGATCGAAAATCGAGGCTCGAGACATGGTCAATAGTCATCATCCTTGGGCTGCGTACCCAGGGTGTCGCGGATGTTGTCGATCACGCCGTTGTCCTTGATCACATCCTTGAGCCACTCTTCGAGCGGCATACGGCCCCACTTCACCGCCCGTTCGATCAGGTAAGGCACCGGGCTGTGCGGCTCGCGCTCCTTGAAGTAACGGGCGACGCCGTTGAGCATCTCGAAAGCCTCGTCACGACTGTTGGGCTTGGTGCGCAGCTGGCCGGCAGGCTCGGTGGCAGGCGGGGTAAAACTGGGCTCGACGCGCCCCGGGGCCTCGGCTTCCGCTTCGGCGATGGCTGCGGCCTCCTCCTCGACCGCGACACCGGCACCCCGGTCCCGGAGCAGCTTCTCGGTCAGGTCGCGGCACTGGACCAGCACTTTCTCGAGCGAGGAGAAACTCGGGGCATCACGGCCGAAGCGCTCGTCACTTGTCTGATCCAGTTGCGCCAGCGACACCAGCGAGGCGGCGATCGAGGTGTGGCGCTCCTGCAGAAACTCGGTGCTGCTGAGCACCACCGAGCGCTGGAATATCTCATCGTTGATCTTGCCCTCGCCCAGCGCCCGATCCATGGCATCCGGATCATTGCGAGCCTGGTTCTCGACCTGGCGGGATTCGTCGTAGTCCGCGAGGCTGTACCCCTCGCCGGCGACCAGTGGCAACGACCGCACGACATTGACCAGGGTATCGCCGAGCCAAGCCAGGCGGGCCGCGCGCTCGTCGAGATCCTCTTCGTCGAGCTCGGGATAGAGCGTCTCCCAGTAGTCGTTCAGCAGGCGCGCGGTGAGAGTCAGTCCGAAGCGCATGCCGTCGAAGCCCTCGCGATGCACCAGCCCTTCACACAGCCAGGCCGCCAGTTGCAGGTCCTTGCTCTGGGTCTCCAGCGCGGTACTGGCCAGATTGATCACCTGCCCCCAGTCGGACTGCTTGAGTTCGGTCTGCCACTCGCCCTGGGGAAGATAGGTGGGGTCCGCTCGACGCGCTTCCTTGATCTCGTCGAACAGTATCGAAAAGGTCAGGTCTTCCCCACCACCCCCATGGCTACCGCCCTCGATGGGCGCGAGAAGCGCATCGATGGAGAGTTCGCCGAGTTGATCCATATCTTCGACCTCATGATCATTTCGCGTCGCGACGGACGCCGGCGTCGTCCAGCCAGCGACGGCATTGGCTCACGCAGAAAGGGCTCGCCCTGCCTGGGTCAACCAACGGCACTCCGGCTGTAGCCGGCCAGCCCTCCCAACGCGCGGGACATTGTCAGGATCAGGCCGACCGGCAACATACCCACCTTCCGCCGCCACGGCCGATGGGTATGTCGTTGAACCGCCCCGTAGGGCGGCAGGACAAGATCAGGCGTAGACCTTGTTGCGCGTGCGATCCCAGCCACCCGCGACATTACCGCCACCCTGGCCGTCGGAACGTTTCTGCTGGGTGTAGGTGATCTTGATCCGCGCGTAGTTGAACTTGACGGTCTCGTACGGCAGATCGTGACGATCTTCGTTATCGCTCTGCTCGAAGCCAGTCGAGGTGGAAGTACCTTCCATCTCGGTGGAAGAGACGATCACTTCCTCGAGCTTGATCTCCATGTAGCGGACCTTGTCGCCACCCGCGCGGTTGACGTGCAGCACCACTTCCTTGATGTGCTGCCCCTTGCAGCAGGATTCGAACAGCTTGGCAGAGGCCTTGTCGACGAACTTCTGAATACGGAATTCGCTCAGATTGACGCGTTCTGCAGAAGCGCCACCGGAAGAGCTAGCCGTTGCAGAAGTCGCCTGACTAGCACCAAAGTCGAAGCTCTTCAGTTCGATCCAATCCGGGTGCTTGTCGTCCAGACTTTCACCGGGGATGCCATCGATTTTGAGATATGCGTCAAAAGCCATTTTGCTAAGTTCTCCTAGTTTTTCACCTACAGGAAGACACCCTCATGCATAAGATCGGCCTAGGCCCATTCTCACGAGCGGCATCTCTTTGCCAATCTATCGCCCTGCGCCATGAAGACGAAAGATATCCATGATCGAATCAACCGACTGTTTATAATGATGAATTATTCCACATCGGACAGAACCTGCCGTTTTACGACAGGATTTTCCGTCATCTAAAACCCCTAATCTGTAGGAAATCGGCGACACCATTAACATCCAATTTCCTACATGATCGAGATGTTTCCAAATGACGCCGGCCGATGCAATTCCTCACAAAATGTCGATTAACCCAGATTATATAGGGCCTTCTTAAACTTTAAAGGCAATGAACACATTTAAATACATTTGATTCAATTCGTTACAATAAAGCATCCGCGATTGACGGCAATATCGCTCACTCCTGCTTCCTGACCTCGATCTCGACCCGCCGATTGGGCGCCAGGCAGTCGATGAGCTGCGCACGCGGCTGACTGCGGTCACAGGTCACCAGCGGACGCTCGCTCCCCGCCCCTTTGGCTTCGATCAGCCCCGCAGGGACCCCTTTGCCGATCAGGTACTGACGAATCGTCATGGCGCGCTGCAGCGAGAGCTGCTGGTTGGCCCGCTCGTTGCCGATCGGGTCGGCGTGGCCGGTGATCAGAATCTGCCCCAGGTCCTGCGTGTTGAGCAGCCGCTCGGCCAGCTCGTCCAGTTCCTTCTGGCCCGCGGCCTGCAACCCGGCGTAGTCGCCGCGCCCGAAAGCGAAGAGCGTGTCGGACTCCAGCACGATGGTCTCGGAACTGGTCAACGTCTGCTCCAGCAGGCTGTCGATGTAATTGCGACTGCTGGAGACCAGGAAGGCGTTGGCGGAGATTCGCGGCACATCGCTCTCATGGACCTGTCGACTGTAGAAGTCGAGCTGGCGCCCGGCGTAACGATAGTCCGCCTGGTCCTCGTCGATCTCGGTACCGGTCCGCTGCTGGATCGCGGGATACCAGAACGCCGGCAATCGGGCCCGCAGCGTGTCCGAATCGATGTCGCCACGATCGATGTCGGACATCATCAGATAGGTGTCCAGGGTGGAGCGGCCGAACTTGGCCAGCGACTCCGCACTGTTGTCACGGGGTCGTGCGTAGGGCGCGACGGTCTCCGGCCCCTCGACGGCGTGCAGTTCGTCGCTGTTGCGACGATAGACATCGATGGTGGTCAGGGTGAACAGGGAGCGCGTCAGGTTCTGCTCCACCGGCTCCAGCATCACCGGCTGCAGTTGATCGAAGTAGCGCTCGCGAATGGCCGGCTCGATTCGATCTCCCTGATAGAGCCCCCAGCCCATGGACCAGGGCACGCCCTCGCCTTGGCGACGCTGATAGTAGTGGCTGCCCCACTCTCTGAGCGCATCCAGGCTCGACCATCGCGCATACTGTGACGGATGGCTGTCATCCTGCTCGACGGCGTCGGCGAAGGTTCCCGACATCGCCTCGATCTCGCCGTGGTTGCGCATGGCGGAGGTGATCCATAGCCCGCAGCAGAGGGCGCCGATCAGCCCTGCGACCAGCGTCCAGCGCAGTTTGCGGCGACGGCCTCGGACGTCGCTCGCATAGAGTCCGGCAAGATGCTGGTCGGCGATGATGACCTTGCGAAACAGGTTGGCGATGAAGAACGGATGCTGGGTCTGCTCGCCGGTCAGCGCTTCGGGCCGGGCCAGGGAAAAATGGCGGCCGACACGCCCGGCGTGCTCGCCCTCGATGACATCTCCCCCTTGCAGCGCGCTGACGAAATAGAAGCCGCGCAGCAAGGGCGCACTCTGGTAAGGATTGGCGTTGGTCAGCGCTTCGACGAATCGGGCCAGCGGTTCGCGCAGGGCGGCCAGTTCGAGGGGGAACCGAAACGCGGCGACGTCCCGCCGCGTATCGACGATGTCCCGCTGGACGATCTCATCGTCTCCCATCCGCTGCCAGTGGCGGCAGAGACCCTCCAGAGCGGCATCGAACTGCTGGCTCCAGTTCACGTCGCTGGGCTGCTGGTGCGGGAACGTATGCCCCAGCACATCACTCTGGCGCTGCGGGTCGAGACGTTCGAAGAACGTCGTGAACCCTTCGATCAGATCGCACTTGGTGAACACCAGATAGATCGGCAAGCGCGCTTCCAGATGCTCCCGCGCCTCCTGGATCCGCTCTCGCAGGCGCCGAGCCAGATTGTTGCGCTGGGCGTCGCTGACCTGGACGACGTCGCTGATATTGACCGCGACGATCAGGCCGTTGAGCGGGCAGCGCCGCCGATGCTGCTTCAGCAGCGACAGGAACCCTTTCCATTTGCCGGCCTCCTCTTCGCTGTTCATGTACCGGCCCGCGGTATCCAGCAGGATGGCGTCGGAGCTGAAGAACCAGTCGCAGTGACGGGTCCCGCCCATACCGGCGACGCGCGCATTTTCCCGTTCGGCGAAGGGGAAGTTGAGACCGGACTGATAGACCATGGTGCTCTTGCCGGCCGCGGGCTGGCCGACGATCATGTACCACGGCAGCGCATAGAGCGCGTCCTTGCCGTTCCTGCCCTTCCCACGACCGCTTTTCTTCAGACGCTCGATGGTCTTGAGCAGCCGCTCCCGCAGCAGGCTGATCTCTTCCCGATCCTGCGGACTGGCATCCAGCACGGCGGCATCGGCATCCTCCATCAGCAGGTGTTCCAGATTGCGTTTCTGGCCCACGCCGCGGTAAAGCAGCAGCACGTAGATCGCCGATACCAGCAGGAACAGGACGATCCCCGCCAGCAGGCTGGCCAGGGACGAGAAACCGAATGCCACGCCCAGCCGCCAGACCAGGAAGATGGCAGCGAAGAACAGCAGCCCGAGGATATAGGGCTGATACTTGAAGAAGGCGTATTTCAGATAGGCGAGTTTCATACGTTTCATTAGCACATCTGCTCAATCTAGCTCGCTCACGGCGCCTGGTGGCCGCGTGGAAAACGAGTCATGAAATCGGCCAAGTTCAGCCGGGTGTCCGGCAGCGGCAAGGTCCCCGGGTGTGGTTCGTCGTCGGCGAACGGCGCCAGCACGTCAATGCACAGGCGCCGATCATCGGGGTTCGAGAGCACTTCGAAAAACGCCTCCGCGCTATGCCAGGCAGGCATCAGCAGCAGGCGCGGGCGCATGAAGTCATCGATCAGCAGACTCATGACCGGTGCCCCTCCCCGGCAGGCGCTGCCCAGCCACTGCTGCCACAGATCCGCCACCGGGCGTTTCAGTCCGCGCTCGGCAGGCAGCGGCAACAGCACCGCCAGCGTGCTGCCCGCTTCCCAGCTCTCCAGCGCGTAGTGCAGACGATGCAGGCAAGCGCCGGCGATGAATTCCGGCCAGCCCCACTCCAGCGCCCGAGCGATGTCGTCGAAGCTGTAATCCTGCAGGAATCGCTCGTGGATACGCTGATAGAGCGCCAGGTCCTGGTCGTTCCAGAGCCGCATCTCCTTGATCGCGACGGCCGGGTCGATCGGCGTCTGACCGTGCACCGAGTCGGTCAGGATCTGTCGCGCCTGGCCGGCGAAGATCTCACCCAGCGTATGCAGGAACGGCAGCACCGATGGCCGCCCTTCCCCTTTCAACAGCTGAAAGATGAAAAACGGATAACGGCGCCCGGAAGCATCGGCGGAGCTGATCATCGCGCCCATCACATCGCTGCCGTTGCGCGCGTGATAGTGAAAGAAGCAGACCGGCAGCGCATCGAAGCGATGCATCCAGTCCTCGTGATCCAGAAATCGAACCAGCGCGCTCTGCAGCCACTGATCGAGCTCCTGGATCACCGTGCCGGCGGCGTTCACCCCCACGAAATCGGCTTTCGAGGGAATCTTGCCAAAGCAGCCGATCATGCAGACCCCTTTCTCATCGCCTGTGCCACTCCTTCACCACCCTGTCGTCACCGGCCCATTGATGGAATGTTCAGAGACTTGATCCGCTTTAGATCCGATATCTGCACACCACCGAAGTTACGGACGTCAAAGCTCACGGTTCCCATGTAGGTTCGCCAGCTGAAGCGCTGACGGGCGCTGTCGATCGGGGTGATATGGGCGCTCTCGATCATGCGCAGGAATCCCCACCGGTTGGGGTAATCGAAGACGGTGTGACGCTGACCGTTTCGATTGATGATATCCATGCGCGCACCGAAGGATTCGCCATCGCCCGGCCAGGTCAGCCGCTCCCAGGACTGGGTGTTGTTGCGGTAGTGCAGCCGCTGACCATCGAGCGTCAGGATGATATCGGTCAGCCCCGCCGTCGGGTTCATCTGTAGCTCGAAGCCGTTGCGCAGATCCGAGAGGCTGTCGATGACCCGGCCCAGCGCCGTCGCGTCGTCGATACTGGAGAGCATGCGCGGATCGACCATCGGCGAGCGCTGCCCACTGCCCGAGCCGGCGAGATCGCCGATCTCGTTCTGGCGGAACTGGGAAAGTGCGCCCTGATCCGGGTCGATGAAATACTCCAGGTCCCGCACCGAAGCTTCATTGACCGAGTCGCTGACCGGATACCGGCCAGCCACCATCTGATCCCAGGGAGTGACGATCTTGTCGTCCCAGGCGGCGTTGAGTTGATTCCTGGCAGGTTCGTTGAGCGCGGCCCAGGTGTCTTCGACCGGCACCCGGAACAGTGGCTCCAGCGCCTGCACCAGCGGCGACCGCGAGGTATCGACCCGGGAGGCCACGAAGTTGCGCAGCCCGTTGATCTCGGTAGGCTGGCCCGAGAGCGTGGCCATGATCAGTGACTTGCTGCTGCGACCCACGTCCTGGGCGCTACGGACGTTGTCGACCCGGACCTTGAGCTGACGCAGGTCGAGCAGGTACTGGTTGAGAACGGAGTTGTCGCTTCCCGTCGCCTCGTCCGCCGAGAGCATTCGCGTCACCGGCTGGAAGTGGCGCGCCAGCGCGCCATCGTTGATTCGTGGCAACGTCGCCAGATCCACCGCCGGCCCATTGCCGCCACTGCCATCGAAGACGCTCATCACGCGTCCCCAGAAACTCTGGTCCTGGGCCTTGCCGGCGGCCTGACCTTCTTCGTCGGTCGCCTTGGGGTCATCCCAGCCGGTGTTGGCCTTGACCGCCTCCAGCACCTGTCGCAGCGGCGACCCCTGCAGGTCGCTCAATGCGGCCAGCCGGTCACTGGCCTGATCGAGCGTATCGAAGCGGGAGACATGGGTGTTGCCGAGAAAGCGCTCCCAGGCGATGGCGTAATCGCGCTTGTAGCGCGCCATCAACTGACTGACGAAACGCGCCTTGGACTGGACGGCATCGTCGACGTCCTCGTCATCGAGAACCCAGTCGGACTCGCGCTGCAGATCGCCGGAGACGGTCTGAATGATCGCCGGGCGAAGGTACTCGTCCCAGACCTGACGGGTATAGAAAGCGGGTACCGCGCGACTGGAGTAGAACAGCCGACCGGACATCTCCGGCGCCATCCTGGACAGCGTCAGCGGATCGTAGCGCTCCTCGACGTCGAGCTGATAGCGCAGGTACTCGCGGTCCACCAGGCTGCTGTCGATCAGGAAGGCGTTGAGACGCTCACGACTATCGGCGACCAGGCTCTCATCGCGCTCGAGCGCCGGTGCCGTTCCTTGCTGCAGGTAGTGCACGTAGAGCGCGGCGTTGTCCATGATGCTCTCGCGGGAGCGTGACAGCCCGCGGCGACGCGCCGTCTCCTGCCACAGCCGCGGCAGGGCCGACGCCACGAAATCGCCCTGGTCCTGGTGTGCCGCCGGATCGGTCAGAATCAGGTAGAGCTTGAGCGAGGAGTAGCTCTCGATCAGCTGCTCGACGTCCTCCTGGCTCAATCGGGTCAGCATCTCCTCGGACAGCGAGGGCCCTCGTTCGCCGGACAGCGCCAGCGTCGACTCGTCGCCATCGCCGTCACCCACGGCGCTCCCCAGCGTGCTGGTGCGTTCACGCAACCCTTCTTCGAGTTCGGTCTCCGCGTTGCTGCGTGCGGAGTACCAGGCATCCCTGGCGCTGTCCGTGGTTCGCGAGCGCAGTTCGCCGCGGGCCCGACTACCCAGTTCCGAGGCGCTGGTCGGCACGCTACCCAGCGTGGGCCGCGAGGTGGAGCGTTCCCGCATCCGATCCATGGCGTCGCGACCGATCGCCTGGCCACGCTCTTCCATCGCGCCGGCATCCTGCCCGGTATTGGCCTGCGGCTCGACCTCGGCGCCAGTGGTATCGATGTTACCACCCGGCGTATCGAAACTGTCCAGAGAGCGCAGCTGCCGGGTCAGTCTCCACGCCAGCGGCTGGAGGACATCCTCGCGCAGCAGGTCCGACCAGGCCTGTTTCAACGGTTCTCGCAGGGCTCCACCCTGATAGAGCCCCAGGTCCAGCTTGAGGGGCACACCGTTCTCTCGATGCCGCTCGATGGCGGCCAGCTGCTGCTCCAGGTCGCCAAGCAGCTCGCGGCGTTCATGGGGCTTCAGGCGGCCGGTGCTGTTGCCGGCCATGATCTCGTCCAGACGGTGCTGGATATGATCGACCCACAACTTGTTGTTGTAGGCCGACCAGCCCTGGGCGGCGATGGCGGCAACGCCCAGCGCGCCCAGGGCGCCGATCATGAATGTCGGCAGGGTGCGCCGCTCGCCCCGTTGCGAGTAGTAGAGACTCAGGTTGCGGTCGGGGAAGACCACCTCGCGAAAGGTATCGGTGATGAAGTAGCTCTTCTCTCCGCCACGCGATGCAGCTGTGTCGGTCTCGCCCGGCGCCAGCGCGAACTCGGCGCGGGTCTGGTCGTCCAGCAACGCGGGCAGCGCGGGCCCGGTCTGCAAGGCGCTGGTGAAATAGAGGCCTCGCAATACCGGCGCCTGCTCGCCCTGCTGCGGAATGTCGAACTGCTCGAGGAAGTCGCTCAGGACGCCCAGCAGCTCGGCGAAGTAGTCGGGGAAGCGCAGCAGTTCGCTGTCTGCCTCGGTGCCCTCTTCGATCACTCGCCGGTCGACGCGTTGACGTAGTGTCGCCACCAACTTCGGGAAGCGCCGCTGGAAAGCGCTGATCACACCCTCGCGACGCAGCTCCTCCAGAGAGAAGGTCAGCCCCCAAGGACGCTGGCGTTCGGTGGCGTCCAGCACCTCGAAGGTGCGGGTGAAGCCGGGCAACAGGTCCGTCTTGCTGAAGAAGAGGTAGACGGGGGGATTGATCCCCAGGCAACGACGATACTCCACCACCCGACTCACCAGCTGCTCGGCAAGGGCATGAGCCTCCTGCCGCGACTGCTCGAGCAGCTCGGGCAGGCTGACGACCAGCACCAGCCCGTTGATCGCCGGCTTGCGACGCTGCTTGCGCAGGGTCTTGAGGAAGTCGGCGAACTCGCTGGCCGGCCGATCCTCGACCAGGTAGCGCCCGGCGGTATCGACCATCACCGCCTCGCGACTGAAGTACCAGTCGCAGTGCTGTGTCCCGCTGACCGCGGAGAGATTGCTGCCACCGGCCATGGTCGCCGCCAGCGACGAACGGGTCAGCAGAGAGGTCTTGCCCGAGGCTGCCATGCCGATCACCAGATACCACGGCAGTTCGTAGAGCGACGCCTTGCCGCCATCCACCGAACGCGCCGCGCGCTGCATCGCCATGGCGTGCTTGAGGCGGTCGCTGAGGATCTGGTAGTCGCCGGATTCGCTTTCGGCCGCTTCGCGGTGCACCTCCAGCTCGACCAGGTTCTCGATACTGCGCTCGGCGCGGATGCGATGATATTGACGCATGACCACGACCAGCAACCACACTGCGGTCACCAGCGCCATGGCAATGAAGATGAGCTCGCGCTCTTGCGTCAGCAGAGGCAGGATCAGTACGCAAAGTGCCAGCCCCATCAACAGCAGTACGATGGAGAGCGGCCAGAAGCCTTTCAGCGAGCGCAGGAATCGAAGAAAACGCATCGTCAGACTCGCTCGTCAGCGGGTGGAATTGAAAAGCTGCCGAATCTGCTCGATCAGCGAATCGGTCTCGCTGCCCAGCCACCAGCGCAGTCCGCCGTAGACGATCAGGCAGACCAGCACGATCCCCAGCAGATAGACCCACAACGGGATCTCGTAGCGCAACAGCTGGCCAACCTGATCCGGCAGCTTCCAGCTTTCGTTGCGCTCGTCGCTCTGCTGTCGATAACGGGCGATGTCCTGCCCCAGCGTGTTGGCGATGTAACGCAGCTGGTCCCGGTTCTCCAGGCTGTACTTGCCTTCGAAACCGAGCGCGAGACAGAGGTGGTAGACCTCGAGCACGTCCAGGTTGGCGCGCACGTCGCTGCGCAGACTGTCGAGACGGTCATAGAAGCCTTCGCCAGCGAGATGCACACCGAAGTAGCGGTACTGGAACGGGTGCAGCTCGACATGCTCGCGAATGTTGCCCACCCCGCCCTTGAGCACGCTCTCGTCGAGGAAGGCGCAGAGTGCGTACTGGGCGTCCTTCACCGCATCGGCGCTGTAATTCTCGGCCCTGGCCTTCTCCTCGAATTCGCGCAACCACTGATCGACACGTTCGAGAAAGCGCTCGACGCTTTCGGCCTGCTGGCCGCGGCGCACCATCAGGACCATGGAGATGAAGTCGCGCGACAGTGTCTTGAGCGTTTGGGGCTCGGCGATCTCGGAGGGATGAGCAAGGGCTTCGGTCATTTCATTACCGCCATCAGTTCAATGCTGAGATTCTTGAATCCGCTGGGGACGTAAAAGGCGATCGCCTGGGCGTCCATCATCCGTTCGTAAACGGCGCCATGGGGTTCGAGCGCGAAATAGTGGTTGTCCAGCCGCACCGGGATCGCGCTGGGCATGCGGGAGGCGTGCGTCAAGGTACCGCCCGGCATCGCGGTGTTGACCACCACCTCGATATCCTCCGGCGATCCGACCTTGAAGGCGCGAGGCACCAGTTCGAGGATCTGCGCGCCGGGCATGTCGGCGTGGACGCTGATGTAGAAGTCGGCGTTCTTGAGCCGAGCGTCATTGAGCCGCCCGACATAGTAGGAAGGTCGCGTCTGCTCGAGGGGGATCGGAATGTACTGGTTGGGCACCACGATCTCGAGCAACTCCCGCACCACGCTTTCCAGCCCCAGCAAGGCCGGCGCCGGATCACGATGATCGTAGTCCGGGATGTCCCCCAGCTTGTGGGACATGGAGAACGTCATCAGGCTGGCGGCGAATTCGGCCAGAAAGCGATAGAGCGTTTCGGGATGCAGCCGCGGATGCGCCAGCAGGTGCGCCAGCTGCGGGTAGGCACGATTGATGGTGTAAAGCAGCCAGAACAGGGTGACATCGCTGGAGCCGAACTCCGCCACCTGGTCGGCACGCTCGCGGCGACGGCCGGAAAGCGCCTCGCTTCGCGCCTGCAGCATGCCGATCAGGCGATTGGCGATATCGAAAGGCAGCGCGACGGAATCGATATGCAGTGCCGGCGGCATGAAGCGTTCGCTTTCGAGATTGAAGCCACCGGCGGCGTTGCGCTTGAGCAGCGCGATCGGACAGTGGGTGAAACCATCCAGGCTGTCCCCTTCCATCAACAGGGTGGCGTTGAGTTCGAGCGTGCCCAGCTCGTTCTCCAGCGAGCCCTCGTTGAGATCGGGCCGCGTCTCGAAGCGCTGGACATAACGGCGCCCGCCGTGGCGCGGGGCGTCCTGATCGAGATAACTTGGCGACCACGGTTCGAGCGTGCGCAACGCGGCGAATATCCTGACCTCTCCATTGCGCGCCAGCTCGTCGAGACTTCGCCCTGGCGGAAGCGGATCGTGCTGAGGCGCATCAAGCAAGGTACCGTCGGGAAAGACCAGCTTGAGGCGGCTCAACCGCAGTGTGCCCTGCTCGAGCGCACCCTCGTCGAAGGCGATCTCCTGCACCCCCCACTGGAACGGGTGCTGGACCTGGCGCGACTCGGCCTGCTGGCGCTGATGGAATTCGTCCTGGTACTGAAAATGCTGGGGCAGAAGGAACATCCCTTCCGACCACATGATGCGGTTGTGTTTGTTCACGTCCCTGTCCCGTGCCTCTGAATACTGACGCCCGCTGCGCGGCCGTCCTCCGAATCACAAGCTCCACTGGCTGCCGGCCCGACGCCGGAAGGATTACCGGCCGAGCAGATCGTGACCACGCTCGACTTCGACGCGATCATCGAGGAGGCGCAGCCGGACACCTTCCGAGGCGCTCAACAGGCCGTCGTTCCTGAGCTCTTCGGCGTCGAAGACCACGTGCCAGTTGTCACCGACGACATTTCGGAAAAAGGCGGCAATACCGACGAACTGGGTATTGGGCGCCAGGGCGGCGACGTCCACCTTCTGCTCACCCGGCAGCAGAGTCACTTCACGCTGGGACAACAGAGTGTTTCCCAGCACGCTCTCGCCCTCGCTCCACAGCTGACGTGGCGAGGCTGTGGCGAAGGGAGCCTGCTCGCTCAGCTGGTAGATTCTGACGACGACGGACAACGGCTCGCCATTGACATCCGGGTTGACCGATTCGTCGCTATCGATGGTGACTCGCACCCGCTCCTGGTTGCCGAACAGATCTCCCGCCCAGGTATCACCGAAGCGGTTGCCGACACGATCGGCCACGCCGCAACCCGCCAGCAGAGCCACGCATAAACCCACTACCAAAACGCGTACGGACGCCATCATTGCCGTCTCATTCACTCTATTATTTAGTCCCGAGAAAGCTCACGAAGCCTGAATGCCAAAGAAGATTTGGCATCAATTTGTCTCGTTCGCCACACACCCTACCAGATTTAATGGCTATAATAAGCGTCGAATTTAACATTAGCTTACTCAGAAACATTTATTTACAAAAAGTTTGAGATCGACACATGAAAGCACAGTCCGTCAAATGGGCTTCGGTCGCGGCTTGCCTATTGTTGAGTGCTTGCGCAGCCGGCCCTCAATCCAAGGTCAATTATGTCAAGGCTACCGAACGCTTCGAAGGCACCCTGCCCTGCAATGATTGCCGCGGGATCAAGACCGACCTGATATTGCAGCGTGATGCCATTACCGGAGCCCCCCAGGGTTTCTACCTGCACGAGGTCAAGATCGACGCGCCCGGAGGAGAGAGAGTCAACTCGACCTGGGGAAAATGGTCCAAAAATCAAGATATTAACGACTTCGAACGGCAGCTTTATGTGCTCAGGCCAGAGGTGGGCGATGCGCGTGCCTACGTCAGAATGGACAACGGCAATCTGCAGCCGCTGACGGATCAGGGCATGCCGGCCATCGACGATGAAGGCAAGAGCGTGGCCCTCGAACTGTTGACCCCGGATCTATCCCCCGCGGCGGAGACGGATAAGGACAATTGAATCACCACTCGTGCTAGAGTGATGAAATAACCTTTAATTACACGAGATGTAAGAGATCACCTACAACATTAATAGCAGATAACCTCGGAGCACCGTCTCGATTCTCCGATACAATACTTTGCGATTTCTGTTACCGGGTAGAATCTTGATCGTCAATCTATTGAGTCTTTCGGCGTCCTCGGCACAATGGGTCGCGAGCCGATGTTCAATGGAATGACACGACTGGCCTCGATAACCCAATCGACGCCAAGTCCATCTCGACGATATGACGTCGCACCGGGAATCGATCATGACGCAGTCCTTCGATGTTGATAGCTTCATCCGCTCGCGCAAGCAGACGCGAGTGGTGTCGGATTCGCTCAAGGCGCAGGCAGCGGACTATCTCACGACCTTGGCGCCACTGGTGCGACCCCAACCGCTGTTCGGCGAGTACCTGCAGGGGGCGCCCCGCGGTAGCGGCCGGGAGACTCAGCATCACTTCAAGGAGTTCCGCACCCTGTTCGACAAGCATGCGGCGCAGCGTCCGTTCAACCTGATGAACGAGCTCGAGGTACCGCTCAACATCATCAACTCCACGCCTGAGCTCTTCCCACTCGAGTACGACCATGACCTGCCGGGCGGCAGCACGGTGCGCGTGACCAGTCCTGCACGCTGGGTGGTGGGTTACTCGTCATTCGACTTGAGCCGCTTTCGTCAGGTCGTCCGCGACCCCAATCGCAGCGGCTCGGAGCTGCACCGTTTCGTGGTGCACTACCTGATGCTGTTCCACTGCTTCAGCCGCGCCGCCGGCCTGGGTCGCCTGTTCAAGGGGCTGCGCTTCCCGGTCGGCTTCCAGCAACTGGACGATTTCGGCGAGCTACCTTTCTGCGTGATCAGCTCGCCGGTCGCCTCGACCCTGCCGGCAGACGACGTGATCCGCCACAGCACCGAAATCTCCGGAAGCCGCAGCTTCGAAGAGCTGATCTCCGAAGATGCGATCGATGCCATGCAGGACGACCTGCGGGAGCAACTGATATCCGCCGTCAGGGAGGCGCCGTCCGCCTGACCGCGAGGCGCAACCCGGGCACGACCCGTTCGAACCCCAACGAAGCCGCCATCTCAAGGGAGGATCCTTTCATGGCCAAGAACGAAAGTACTCAACACAAGCTGTCGCGCGTCAGGGCACCGCGAGTTCACCTGACCTACGACGTCGAGATCGGCGACAGCATCGAGAAGAAAGAACTGCCGTTCGTGGTCGGCGTCATGGGTGACTATTCGGGCAACCCGCTCGAGCCACTGCCGCGGCTGAAGGACCGCAAGTTCGTCAATGTCGACCGCGACAACTTCGACAGCGTCATGAAGGGCGTCAAGCCGCGCTTGAGCTACCGCGTCGACAACACTCTCGCCAACGACGGCTCGCAGTTGCCGGTCGAGCTCAACTTCAAGCGGATGGAGGATTTCGAGCCGCAGGAAGTCGTGCGCCAGGTCGAGCCGCTGCGCAAGCTGCTGGAGGTTCGCAACAAGCTGGCCGATCTGCGCAACAAGATGGGTGGCAACGACAAGCTCGAAGAGCTGTTGATGGACGTGCTGCAGAACACCGACAAGCTCCAGGCCCTGGGTGAAGAGCTGGGTCGTGAAGCCGCTGCGAAACCGCAGAGCGACAAGGAATAACGGGAGTCTTCCATGGCCGACAATCAGACCGACAACACGTCACAGACCGAAACCCAGGAAGTCTTCGCGCCGGAGACTTCACTGCTGGACAGCATCATCTCCGAGAGCCGCGTGGCCCGCTCGGAGACCGAGCGCACCCGTACCCGTGACCTGATCGACGAACTGGTCAATCAGGTGCTGGAGGGAGAGGTCACCCCGAGCAAGGACCTGATCGCGGTGCTCGACTCGCGTATCGCCGAGATCGACTCGCTGCTGTCGGATCAGTTGAACGAGGTCATGCACGCCAGCGAATTCCAGCAGCTCGAAGCGTCCTGGCGTGGCCTCAAGTATCTGACCGACCAGTCCGAGACCAGCACCAACATGAAGATCCACATGTTGAACGCGTCCAAGAAGGACCTGGTCAAGGATCTCAAGTCGGCCTCCGAGTTCGACCAGAGCGCGCTGTTCAAGAAGGTCTACGAGGAAGAGTACGGCACCTTCGGCGGCGCCCCTTTCGGCATGATGATCGGCGACTACGAGTTCGGCCGCCATCCGCAGGACATGTACCTGCTGGAGCAGGTTTCCCATGTGGCGGCGGCGGCGCATGCGCCGTTCATCTCCTCGGCCTCGCCGGAGCTGTTCGGCTGGGATTCGTTCACCGACATGACCGGGCCGCGGGATCTCTCCAAGATCTTCGATACCGTCGAATACGCCAAGTGGAAGTCCTTCCGCAATTCGGAAGATGCCCGCTACGTCGGCCTGACGCTGCCCCACGTGCTCGGCCGCCTGCCCTACGGCGAGGAAACCACGCCGGTGGAGGAGTTCAACTTCACCGAGAGCGTCGACGGCCGCGACCACAACAAGTACCTGTGGATGAACGCCGCCTACACCATGGGCGCGCGGGTCACCGATGCGTTCTCCAAGTACGGCTGGTGCGTCGCGATCCGTGGCGTCGAGGGCGGCGGCCTGGTCGAGGACCTGCCAACCCACACCTTCCAGACCGACGACGGCGAGGTGGCATTGAAGTGCCCCACCGAGATCTCGATCACCGACCGCCGCGAGAAGGAGCTCTCCGACCTGGGCTTCATCCCGCTGGTGCACTGCAAGGGTACCGACTACGCCGCCTTCTTCGGCACCCAGTCCGCTCAGTTGCCCAAGCAGTACAACACCGACGTGGCCAACGCCAATGCGCGCCTCTCCTCGCAGTTGCAGTACATCTTCGCCACCTCGCGCATCGCTCACTTCATGAAGGCGATCATGCGCGACAAGGTCGGCAGCTTCGCCTCGCGCCAGAACGTGGAGGATTACCTCAACGAATGGCTGTCGCAGTACGTACTGCTGGACGACAACGCCGGCCAGGAAGCCAAGGCCAAGTACCCGCTGCGCGAAGCGCGCGTGGAAGTCGCCGAGGTCCCCGGCAAGCCCGGCGCCTACAAGGCGGTCACCTTCCTGCGGCCGCACTACCAGCTCGATGAGCTGACCGCGTCGCTGCGGCTGGTGTCGGAACTGCCGCAGTCCACTCGCGGCTCCTGATCCGCACGACCGAAGGCGGGCAGCGGTCAAGTACCGATGCCCGCCGGCGAATCCGAGGCGATATCCGGGAAGCGCGGCGCGCGGGACGACGCCGCCACGATCCATCGTGAGATGAGGATGAGATGAGCGAACCCTTGCAGATGGTTCCGACCCTGCTCGACCGTCTACTCGACGATGAGCCGCAGCACTCGACCGAAGCGCAACCCGGCCATCGCTGTTCGCTGGCCGACTACAAGAGCTCGGTGGTGCGCGATCTCGAACTCCTGGTCAACACCCGCCGGGAGCTGGTGGCCGACGGGCTGGATGGCTGGCCGTCACTGCAGGGCACCCTGCTCGACTACGGCCTGCCGGACTTCATCAGCCGTGGCGTCCGCAGCACCGAGGATCGCCGGCTGATCCAGCGCCAGCTCGAACGCACCATCGAACAGGGCGACAAGCGCTTCAGCAGCGTGCGCGTGCAACTGCTCAACCAGGACAGCCACGACCGTATTCTCCAGTTCCGCATCGAAGCCGTGCTGTCGCTGAGCGAAGCGAGCCAGCGCGTGGCCTTCGATGCCATACTGCAAGTCAACACTCGCCAATACAAGGTGCAGAACCTGATCTGATGCTCGACGACCTGCTGCCCTACTACGAGAAGGAACTCTCCCACCTGCGTTTTCTGGGTCAGGAGTTCGCTCAACGGTATCCGAAAATCGCCTCGCGACTGCTGCTCGAGGGGGACTACTGCGAGGATCCCCACGCGGAGCGGATGATCGAGTCCTTCGCCTTCCTCAGCGCCCGGGTTCACAAGAAACTCGACGACGACTTTCCCGAGATCGTCGAGGCGTTTCTCGACGTGCTCTACCCGCACTACCTGCGTCCGACACCGGCACTGTCGATCGTCGAGTTCGACCCGGGGGCACAGACCTCCCTGACCGGCGCGTATCACCTGCCCCGGCATACGGCGCTGCACTCACGCCCGGTGGAGGACTCCTTCTGCCGCTTCCGCACCTGCTACCCGGTGGATGTCTGGCCGGTGGCGGTGAGCGGCGCCGAACTGACCCGGCTGGAGCGCTCGTCGTTCAATGCCCACGGCAACGACAACGTCGCCAAGCTGACCTTGTCGCTCGAGAGCCTCGGCAACACCGATTTCGGCAAGCTGGGCATGGATCGCCTGAGATTCTTCCTCGACGGGGAAGGCACACTCATGCACCCGCTCTACGAGCTGCTGTTCAACAACGTGGCGCGAATCTCGGTCAGTTTCGTCGATGCCGGCCAGCAGCGCGAGATCGGGTTGGCACCGGATGCCATCACCCCGGTCGGCTTCGGTCACGACGAAGGGCTGATCGACTACTCCGAGCGATCGTTCCTGGGCTACCGCCTGCTTCACGAGTACTTCACCTTTCCCGAGAAATTCCTGTTCTTCGACCTGAACGGCCTGGCCCGCCCCCTCGCCGGCAAGCCGGTGACCCAGATCCAGATTCACTTCCTGTTCCGCGACTACGATCAGCACGAGCGTCTCGCCCGGCTGGCGCAGACCGTGGGGCGCCACAATTTCCGTCTCGGCTGCACCCCGGTGGTCAACCTGTTCCCGCAGCAGGCCGAACCGATCAAGCTCAGCCACACGCGCCATGAATATCCGGTGGTGCCGGACGTGCGCCACTCCCGTTCCACCGAGATCGTCTCGATCGACGAGATCACGCGGGTCATTCGCACCGCGATGCAGGACGAGGTCGCGCCCTGCCTGCCCTTCTTCGAACCGCGGGACAGTGAAAAGCAGGCCCGCCAGAGCTACTGGATCGCGCGGCGGGTCGCCTCGGAAAACGCCCGCGACCCGGGCACCGAAATGCGCCTTAGGGTGGTCGATCGCGAACTGGAGATGCTCGACGCCAGCAGCGACACCCTGAGCCTCAAGCTCACCTGCAGCAATCGCGACCTCCCGCAGTTGATGACCTTCGGCCATCCGCAGGGGGATTTCACCCTCGAACGCGAGCAGGTGGTGCAGCAGATCCGCTGCCTGCGCAAGCCGACGGCGCCGGTACGCCCGCCCATGGGCAAGGGCCTGATCTGGCGCCTGGTCTCGCACCTGTCGCTCAACCATCTGTCGCTGGTCTCCGACGGCCGCGAAGCGCTGATGGAGCTGCTGACGCTCTACAACTATCGCCAGGCTTCGGCGATCCGCAAGCAGATCAACGGCATCGCCTCGATCGCGAGCGAACCGGTGATGACGCGCATCGGTCATCCGCGCCCCGCCTTCGTGCGCGGCACCGGCATCACCCTGGAGCTCGACGAAAGCCAGTTCACCGGTAGCGGTATCTACCTGTTCGGCATGGTGCTGGACCACTTCTTCGGCCAGTACTGCAGCCTCAACAGCTTCACCCAACTCACCCTGCGCTCTCGTCAGCGCGAACAGCGAGTCGCCCAATGGAAGCCGAGAACCGGTACTCAGCCCCTGGTCTGATCGATCAGGCCCGCGCCGAGCCCTGGCGATTCGGGTTCTTCCAGCTCGTGCGCCTGCTGCGGCTGCACTACAGCCGCACCGGGCGTATCGATCCCGAAAACCGCCCCCATCAGGACCCGTTGCGGTTTCGCTCGCTGCTCTCGCTGAACTTCCCGCCCAGCGAGATCAGCGACCTCTCCTTCGAGAGCGACAAGGTCCGTTCCGCCAGCGGCGATCCGCTGAGCGAGATCCAGGTCACGTTCATGGGGCTGGTGGGGCCGTCCGGCGTCCTGCCGCGCCCCTACACCGAACTGCTGATCAACCGCCATATCGAGAAGCGCGACGATGCCGCCCATGCGTTCATGGATTTCTTCTCGCACCGCATGACGGCGCTGTTCTACGAGGCGTGGCAGAAGTACCGCTTCCATATCGAATACGAGCGCAAGGGCAGCGCGGACTTCGAGGAGTGGCTGCTGCACCTGGTGGGTTTCACGCCCACCACGCTGGAGAAGAGTCTCGCCCGCGACGCCGCGCCCGGCTCGCTGCGCCGTGACCTGTTCAGCTGGTTTTCCGGGCTGTGGTCGCAGCGGCCGCGCAATCCGAGCAACCTGCAGTCGATCCTGGAGTACACCTTCCAGCTGCCCTGCCGGGTCGACTCGTTCGCTGGCCGCTGGATACGCCTCGATCCGGCGCAGTACACCCGCCTCGGCCAGGCCAATGCCAGGCTCGGGGAGAGTGCCGTGGCCGGCACCCGGGTGCGTGACTATCAATCCGCCTTTCGCGTCTCGTTCGGGCCGCTGAGCCTGAGCGCCTACCGTTCGCTACTGCCGGACACCGAAGCGCACCGGAAGCTGATCAAGCTGGTGCGTTTCTACGCCGGCATCGAACTCGACTTCGAGATCGAGTTGATTCTCGACAGGCACAGCATTCCCGCCCCCCAACTGGGTGCGGGGGGCAGTATCCACCTGGGGCGGCTGGGTTGGCTCCAACCCGCCGACCGACCGGCCGCCTCCCACGGCCATGCACTCTTCGACATTCCCTACGACGGAGCCACGGCGTGAGTCTCAAATCCCTTTTCGACAAGCTCAACGATCCCTGCCGCGAAGCCACCGAAGGCGCAGCGGCACTGTGCCTGGCCGAGCGCCAGTACGACGTCGATATCGAGCACCTGCTGCTCAAGCTGCTCGACAGCGACGACAACGACTTCCTGCGCATCGCCCGGCACTACGACGTGTCGCTCGATCGCCTGGCGACGCAGCTCGAGGAGACGGTCTCGACCTTCAAGACCGGCAATACCCGAACGCCCGCCCTGTCGCCGCGCATCACCCGGCTGATCGAGCGCGCCTGGGTGATCGCCTCGATCGATCACGGCGAGGCCCAGATTCGCGGTGGCCACCTGCTGCTGGCGCTGCTCAAGGACGACGAACTGCGCCGGGTATTGCTGGATGGTGCCCGTGAGCTCGAGCGGATCAATGTCGACGACCTGCAGGCACATCTCGACGACCTGATCGGCGGCAGCAGCGAAGATCAACACGTGCGCCCGCTCGGCGAGGGGACGAACGCCAGTGGCCCGAGCCAGAGCGCCGGCCACTCCTCGGACACCCGGTCCGGCGGCGGGCGCCCCGGCAAGAGCAAGACCCCGGCGCTGGACCAGTACACCATCGACCTGACCGGCAATGCCCGCGCCGGTCGCATCGATCCGGTGCTCGGCCGCGAGGAGGAGGTGCGCCAGATGGTGGACATCCTCACCCGACGCCGCCAGAACAACCCGATCCTCACCGGCGAAGCGGGTGTCGGCAAGACCGCCGTGGTGGAAGGTCTGGCACTGCGCATCGTCAACGGCGATGTGCCACCGCCGCTCAAGAACGTCGAGCTGCGCACCCTCGACCTGGGGCTCCTGCAAGCCGGCGCCGGGGTCAAGGGCGAGTTCGAGAGCCGACTCAAGAACGTGATCGAGGAGACCAAGCGCAGCCTGCATCCGATCATCCTGTTCATCGACGAGGCCCATACCCTGATCGGCAGCGGCGGACAGGCCGGCCAGGGCGATGCCGCCAACCTGCTCAAGCCGGCGCTGGCGCGCGGCGAACTGCGCACCATCGCCGCCACCACCTGGGCGGAGTACAAGAAGTACTTCGAGAAGGACGCGGCGCTGGCCCGTCGCTTTCAGGTGGTCAAGGTCGAGGAGCCGGCCGAGCCGGTGGCCATCAACATGCTGCGCGGCCTGAACGAACGGATGCAGGATCATCACAAGGTGACCATTCTCGACGATGCCATCGTCCAGGCCGTTCGCCTGTCGCACCGCTATATCACCGGCCGCCAACTGCCGGACAAGGCCGTCAGCGTGCTCGACACCGCCTGCGCCCGGGTCGCCCTGGCGCAGTCCTCGCAGCCGGCGGCGCTGGAGGACGCCCATCGTCGCGTCGACAATCTCAACAGCGAGATCGCCGTTCTCCAGCGCGAACAGCGCGAAGGCAGCGATCATGCGGAAACCCTCACCGCGCTCGACGAACAGCTCACCGCGACCCGCAGCGAGATCGACGATCTCAGCGCACGCTGGGAGCGCGAGCAGGAGATCGTGACGCGCCTCAAGGGGTTGGAGGCAGAGCGCGAATCCATCGAGGCCGGCCAGCAGGATGGCGATGGCGACGCGCTGAGCCGGCAGATCGGCGAGGTCCGGCGGGAGCTGGCCGCGATTCAGGGCGAGCACTCGCTGGTGCACGGCCATGTCGACGGCAACGTGATCGCCGAGGTGATCTCCAACTGGACCGGCATTCCACTCGGCAAGATGATGCGTGACGAGATCGCCACCGTGCAGCGCCTGCCCGAACTGCTCGGCGAGCGCGTGCTGGGCCAGGATCACGCCCTCGCCGAGATCGGCAAGCGCATCGCAATCTCGCGGGCGCGGATGGAGGACCCCAACAAGCCGATCGGGGTCTTCCTGCTGCTCGGCCCCAGCGGCGTCGGCAAGACCGAAACCGCGCTATCGCTGGCCGACACCCTCTACGGTGGCGAGCGTAACGTCATCACTATCAACATGTCCGAGTACCAGGAAGCGCACACCGTCTCCAGCCTCAAGGGCTCGCCCCCCGGCTACGTCGGCTACGGCGAGGGCGGCGTGCTGACCGAAGCGGTGCGCCGCAAGCCCTACAGCGTGGTGCTGCTGGACGAAGTGGAGAAAGCCCACCCGGACGTGCTGGAGCTGTTCTTCCAGGTGTTCGACAAGGGCGTGCTGGACGATGGCGAAGGTCGCGAGATCAATTTCCGCAACACGGTGATCCTGCTCACCTCCAACGTCGGCACCGACGACATCATGCAGCAGTGCCTGGGCGTCGAGTCCCTGCCCGCGCCGGATGCGATCGTCGAAAGCCTGCGCGATCAGCTCAACGGCGTGTTCAAGCCGGCGTTCCTGGGCCGGTTGAACATCATTCCCTACTACCCGGTGCAGAAAGAGATTCTGCACAACATCGTGCGGCTCAAGCTCGACCGCATCAAGCACCGCTTCGAATACAACCATCGCGCCGAGTTCGAGTACGACCCGGCGATCATCGAAGCCGTCGCCGAGCGCTGCACCGACAGTGACAGCGGCGCACGCAATATCGACAACATCCTCTCCGGCAGCCTGATGCCGACCGTCGCCGCCCAGGTGCTGGACAAGATGGCCAATGGCGAGGCAATCGAGAAACTGACGGTCAGCCTCGACGACCAGGGGGAATTCGCTTACGCGCTGAGCTGAGTCAGCAGCGTAGCAAGACGATAGCGTCCCCGGCGGCCGAGCGTGCCGTCGGGGACGTCTGCCATTCGGCGCGCGACGGTCATCCACCAAAGTCGTATTCAGCGAAACCAAAGCCCCCTGCCACGAAAGACAGATTTCCCCCGATATCGAGTCCGGCCATGCTGGCGATACCTCCCCAGATTGGTAAATCGCGTCATGCCCGACAATCTGTCCCAAGAGACGCTCCAGCGGTGGCTAGGCAACCGCGAGCAGAGCACGGATCGTCTCGATAGCGCCCTGGTTGCCAGGGTCGCGGCGACGTTCAGCAGACCCTGCCCAGAACCAGGCGAGCCCCTGCCCCCCTTGTGGCACTGGGCGTTTTTCCAGAATCCGCTCCCCGGTGCGCAGCTCGGCGGTGATGGTCATCCGACCCGTGGCGGTTTCCTGCCGCCGGCGGACAACCGCAACCGGATGTGGGCCGGTGGCCGCGTCGAGTTTCTCACTCCATTGAAAGTGGGTATCGAAGCACAGCGCGTCTCCACCGTGACCGATATTCAGGAGAAGCACGGCCGCACCGGCTCGCTGCTGTTCGTGACGGTACAGCACGACTACTCCCAGGCTGGTGAGCTCGCCATTCGCGAAGCCCAGGATATCGTCTATCGCCAGCCTTCTCCGCCGAAACTGTCGCTCGACGAGCCGATGCCGGAAGCCGACTGGTCGCAGACCCTCGACCCCGACCCGGTGCTGCTGTTCCGCTACTCGGCGGTCACCTTCAATGGCCACCGGATTCATTACGACTGGCCGTATGTCACCGGGACCGAGGGTTATCCGGGGCTGGTAGTCCATGGCCCGCTGATCGCGACGCTGCAACTGCAGGCGTTCTGCGACGCCAATCCCCAACTGCGCCCGACGCGCATGCAGTATCGCGGCCTGCGTCCGCTGATCGCCGACAAGCCGTTTCGTACCACCGGCCGGATCACCGACCACGGCACGGCCGAGCTGACCGCCGGCAACGACGACGGGCCGGCCCATCGCGCCACGGTTGAATTCCACGACATTGAAGACCAGGAGTCTCGAGCATGAGCCTCAACCCCATCGACCACGAGGCGCTGGAAGCGATCCGCGACGGCGTTCGCAGCCTGTGCCAGCAATATGATGGCGAGTATTGGCGCGACATCGACAAGGCCCAGGGCTTCCCCGAGCAGTTCGTCACCGAGCTGACCGAAGCCGGCTGGCTCGGTGCGATGATCCCCGAGGCGTTCGGCGGCTCGGGTCTGGGTCTGGCGGAAGCCAGCGTGATTCTGGAGGAGGTCAACCGCTGCGGCGGCAATGCCGGCTTCGTTCACGGCCAGATGTACAACATGGCGACGCTGCTCAAGCATGGCAGCGAGGCGCAGAAAGCCGCCATCCTGCCCAGGCTGGCCAGCGGCGAGCTTCGCCTGCAGTCGATGGGCGTCACCGAGCCCACCACCGGCACCGACACCACCAAGATCAAGACCACGGCCGTCAAGCGCGGCGACAAGTACGTGATCAACGGCCAGAAGGTGTGGATCTCGCGGATTCAACACTCTGACCTGATGATTCTGCTGGCGCGCACGACGCCGCTGGCCGAGGTCAAGCGCAAGTCCGAGGGGATGTCGATCTTCCTGGTCGACCTGCATCAGGCAATCGCCAATGGCATGACGGTCCAGCCGATCGACAACATGGTCGGCCACGAGACCAACGAGCTGTTCTTCGACAATCTCGAGCTGCCGGCGGATAGCCTGATCGGCGAGGAGGGCAAGGGCTTCCGCTACATTCTCGACGGCCTCAACGCCGAACGCACCCTGATCGCGGCGGAGTGCATTGGCGACGGCCGCTGGTTCATCGACAAGGCCAGCCGTTACGCCAACGAGCGCGTCGTGTTCGATCGCCCGATCGGTCAGAACCAGGGGGTGCAGTTCCCCATCGCCGAGGCCCATATCGAGGTGGAAGCCGCCGATCTGATGCGCTGGCGTGCCTGCCAGGAGTTCGATGCCGGTCTGCCGGCCGGGGCCAGCGCCAACATGGCGAAGTACCTGGCGGCCAAGGCCTCGTGGGAGGCGGCCAATGTCTGCCTGCAGACCCACGGCGGCTTCGGCTTCGCCACCGAGTACGACGTCGAGCGCAAGTTTCGCGAGACTCGCCTCTACCAGGTCGCTCCGATCTCCACCAACCTCATCCTCTCCTACGTCGCAGAGCACTTGCTCGACCTGCCACGCTCGTTCTGAGGTTACCCATGAAGATCTCACAGCTGGATCATCTGGTGCTGACGGTCGCCGATATCGATGCGACCTGCGATTTCTACGGTCGTGCGCTGGGGATGAAGCGGATCGCCTTCGGCAACGGGCGTAGCGCGCTCGTCTTCGGCCAGCAGAAGATCAACCTGCACCGTCACGGCCAGGAATTCGAACCCAAGGCGCATCGCCCCGTGCCGGGTTCGGCGGATCTCTGTTTCCTCAGCGACACACCACTGGAGCAGGTGATCACCCACCTCGAGACCGAACAGATCACGATCATCGAAGGTCCGGTGGATCGGACCGGCGCCACCGGCCCGATCCGTTCCGTCTACGTTCGCGACCCTGACGGCAACCTGATCGAGATCGCCAATCGCATGGAGGAGCCTGGCAATGAATGACCTGTCCCATGATCGAACGCGAGAACTGGCAGGCTTTCTGGCCGAGCTTAGTTACGCCCACATCCCGCAAGCGGTCGTCGAGCGCTGCCAGGCCTACTACCTGGACTGGCTGGGCTCGGCGTTGGCCGGCAAGAACCACGCACCGATCCCGCTGTTCGAGCAGTACAGCCAACTCATGGGGCCGAGTGATGGAGGCTGCCAGCAGTTGACCGACCGGCGCATGACGTCGCCGCACTTCGCCGCCCTCGTCAACGCGGCCGCCTCGCATGTGGTCGAGCAGGACGATCTGCACAACAGCTCGGTGCTTCACCCGGCGACCGTGGTCTTTCCTGCCGCCCTCGCCACCGCCCAGGACCTGGGCAGCAGCGGCGAGGCGCTGATCACCGCCGCCGTGGCCGGTTACGAAGCGGGCATTCGGATCGGCGAGTTTCTGGGTCGCTCCCACTACCGTGTCTTCCATACCACCGGCACCGCCGGGACGCTGGCCGCCGCCGTGGCCGCAGGCAAGCTCATGGAACTCGACACCGACGGTTTCGTGAACCTGCTCGGCAACGCCGGCACCCAGGCGGCGGGGCTATGGGAATTTCTGCGCGACGCCGCCGATTCCAAGCAGTTGCACACGGCCAAGGCAGCCTCCGATGGTCTCCTTGCCGCCTACATGACCCACAGCGGCCTAACCGGTGCCAGGCATATTCTCGACGGCCCCCAGGGAATGGCTGCCGGGATGTCGACCGATGCCGATCCGAGCCGGCTGACGGATCGTCTCGGCGAGCGCTGGGCGCTGGTCGAGACGTCGTTCAAGTTCCATGCTTCCTGCCGGCATACGCACCCGGCGGCGGACGCCCTGCTGGCATTGATGCAGCGAGAAGCGCTGACCCACGACGCCATCGAGAGCGTCACGGCGAGAGTCCATCAGGCGGCGATCGACGTGCTCGGACCGGTGGTCGACCCGCGCACCATTCATCAGGCCAAGTTTTCGATGGGGAGCGTGCTGGGGTTGATCGCGGTTCATGGCGACGCCAGCCTGGCCAGCTTCCGGGATCACGCCCTGCAGGACGAGGCGGTGGCCAGTTTCCGCCAGCGTGTGTCGATGGTACTGGACCCGGAGGTGGATGAGGCCTACCCCCGACGTTGGCTGGGTCGGGTCGAGGTCACGACCCGCGACGGCCGCCGCTTGAGCGCGGCCATCGATGAACCCAAGGGCGATCCGGGCAACACCCTGAGCCGGGAAGAGCTGGAGGCGAAGTTCCGCCGCCTCGTGACCTTCTCGGGTGCCGCCGACGATGACGAAGTCGTCAGGCTGATCGCCCACGCCTGGCACCTGCCCTCGGTGGCACGCCTCGAGCCACTGCTGTGAGCCGGCGACCCGCCGGCATCGCATCTCCATTTCGCGAACAGGATCCCTCATGACTGCTCAACCGCCTCGTCCGCTGGATGGCATTACCGTCGTCAGCCTGGAACACGCCATCGCCGCGCCCTTCTGTACCCGCCAGCTCGCCGACCAGGGGGCTCGGGTGATCAAGGTCGAACGCCCCGGTGTCGGCGATTTCGCCCGCGGTTACGATGAGCGGGTTCACGGCCTGTCGTCGCACTTCGTTTGGACCAACCGGTCGAAGGAGAGCCTGACGCTCAACCTCAAGCACGAGGCTGCCGCGCCGATTCTCGACGATCTGCTCGGCGAGGCGGACGTGCTGGTGCAGAACCTGGCGCCCGGCGCCGCTGCCCGAATGGGGCTCGGCTTTGATGCATTGCACGCGCGCTTCCCCAGGCTGATCGTGTGCGACATCTCCGGCTATGGTGAAGGCGGCCCCTACGAGGCCAAGAAGGCGTACGACCTGCTGATCCAGAGCGAGGCAGGATTTCTCTCCGTCACCGGCGGCCCGGAACCCGATGCCATGGCCAAGGCGGGCTGTTCGGTCGCCGATATCGCCGCCGGCATGTACGCCTACAGCAACATCCTTGCCGCGCTGCTGCTTCGCGGGCGAACCGGCGAGGGCTCGCACATCGATGTCTCGATGCTGGAGAGCCTGGTCGAGTGGATGGGTTATCCGATGTACTACGCCTTCGACGGCGCCACACCACCGCCTCGCGCCGGCGCGTCCCACTCCACGATCTACCCCTATGGCCCCTTCCCGACCGGCGACGGCGGCACGGTCATGCTGGGTCTGCAGAACGAGCGCGAGTGGCAGCTGTTCTGCGAGAAGGTGATGGAACAGCCTGCGCTGGCCGCGGACGAGCGCTTCGATGCCAACTTCAAGCGCTCGGCCAATCGCGCCGCCCTGCGCGAGCTGATCGACACGGTCTTCGCCGAACTCACGGCGGAGCAGGTGATCGCCCGTCTCGATCAGGCCCAGATTGCCAATGCCCACGTCAACGACATGGCCGGTGTGTGGAACCATCCGCAGTTGGCCGCGAGAGATCGCTGGCGCGACGTGATCACCCCTGGCGGGCAGGTGCCGGCAGCGTTGCCGCCCGGACGCAATGCAGCGTACGAGCCACGCATGGACGCGGTCCCCGCATTGGGCGAACACAGCGCGACTATCCTCAGGCAGTTGGGCTACGCCGACGAGCAGGTGAACACCCTGCGCCAGGCCGGTACGATCTGACGGGTACCGCCTGAAGACCGGCTGACACCCGCCATCCATCGCTCACGCAGCCATTCATCCACCACGCATTCGCCACCGCAAGGAATCGGCTCATGACCTTGACCAACCCACCTCGCTCGGCCCTGTTCGTGCCGGCCAATCGCCCCGAGCGCATTCCCAAGGCGCTGGCCAGCGGCGCCGACATCGTTATCGTCGATCTGGAGGATGCGGTCGCGCCAGCAGTGAAACCTATGGCCCGTCGGGCGCTGGGTGACTTTCTCGAGACTGCATCGCCGGGCACCGTCTGGGTGCGGATCAATGCCGCGGACACCGATGATTTTCTCGAGGATCTCGCGTTATGCCGTGACCGGCCGGGCATCGCCGGGCTCGTCGTTCCCAAAGCGGAAAGCACCAGGAGTCTGGCCCAGGTGGAGGCACTCGGCTACCCGATGATTCCGCTGATCGAGAGCGCCAAGGGCCTGGACCATCTGGGAAAGCTGGCGCGGGTCGAGGGTGTCGTCCAGTTGAGCTTCGGCGCACTGGATCTCAGCCTGGACCTTGGCATCGAGCCGGGTAGCGAAGGGGGGAACGGGATGCTGGACCAGGCACGCTATCAGATCATCCTGCAGTCGCGCCTGGCCGGACTCGCGGCCCCCATCGAGACCGTGCATCCCGAATTCCGCGACATGGGCGTCATCCAGCGCGCCGCCAGGCGCGCCGTCGAGATGGGCTTTGCCGGCATGCTCTGTATCCATCCGAGCCAGGTCACGGTGGTCAACGACACGTTTCTGCCTACCGCCGACCAATTGGCCTGGGCGAAGCGCGTGATCGCAGCGGCCGAGCAGGACGCCGGAGCCGGGCAGATAGACGGCCAGATGATCGACGCGCCGGTCATGGCCCGCGCCCGACGGCTCGTCGCCAGTGCCGACCGGGGCTGAAAGACCCTAACCGAAACAGTTGGCGGCGAGCATTACCAGCGTGCCGCCAGCTCGTGCAATCTCGCTGTCCTGGCGACGATGGTCCACGTTAACTTCTGTGACCTCGAGCTTGACTGCCGCGGCAACCTGCCGGAATAGCCGCGATCCTGCGACGATGATTGAGCATGAAATTCCGTCGACGACGGGCTATGATCTGCACTTCAAAGAATTCATGAAAATAACATTACTATTTGAATTCAATAGAATTTATGTTTTTGACATCATATCAAAACCGGCACTCTCCAACTTTCCAGCTCCGACTTTTTAAACTTTTTAAACCAGAGAAAAACGTTATCTTTATCGCCCTAATGGTCCCGAGTCCCGCCGAAGGTTGAATATACGAATCGAGATAATTATCCGCATACTCCGCCTGGCATCGCTAATAAGGCGTTATGACAGACGCCAAGACGACAGAACAAACCCAGGAGTGAAATGCCATGTCCCTCATCAATCCAAAAACAGTATTTGGCGCGATCGGAGTTGCCATCCTGATGGGTGGCGTTGCGACTGCTCAGGCGCAGGATCCCATCGTCATCAAGTTCTCCCACGTCGTGGCCGAGAACACGCCCAAGGGCCAGGGCGCGAAGATGTTCGCCGAGGAAGTGAAGGAGAAGCTCGGCGACCGGGTCAAGGTCGAGGTCTATCCCAACTCATCGCTCTACGGCGATGGCAAGGAGATGGAAGCATTGCTGCTCGGCGACGTGCAGATGCTGGCCCCTTCGCTCGCCAAGTTCGAGCAGTACAGCCCCAGCCTGCAGCTCTACGACCTCCCGTTCCTGTTCGACGACATCAATGCCGTCGACCGCTTCCAGCATTCCGACGCCGGCCAGGGCCTGCTCGACTCGATGCAGGATCGCAACATCCAGGGGCTGGCCTATTGGCACAACGGCATGAAGCAACTCTCTGCCAACAAGCCGCTGCGCGAACCCAAGGATGCCCGCGGCCTCAAGTTCCGCGTACAGGCTTCCGACGTGCTCGACGAGCAGTTCAAGGTGCTCCGCGCCGTTCCCCGCAAGATGAGCTTCGGCGAGGTGTACCAGGCGCTGCAGACCGGGGTGGTCAACGGTCAGGAGAACACCTGGTCGAACATCTATAGCCAGAAGATGCACGAAGTGCAGCCCTACATCACCGAGTCCAACCACGGCATCATCGACTACATGGTGATCACCAACGCCGACTTCTGGAACGGACTGCCGGACGATATCCGCAGCCAGCTGGAAGAGATTCTCGCCGACGTCACCACGAAGGTGAACCAGCAGGCCTACGACCTCAACCAGCAAGCCAAGCAGTCGATCATCGACGCCGGCACCAGCGAGATCATCCAGTTGACGCCGGAAGAGCGCGAAGACTGGCGCGAAGCGGTTCGTCCGGTATGGAAGATGTTCCAGGACGACATCGGTAAAGACCTGATCGAGGCTGCCCAGGGCGCCAATCAGTCCGATACCGCCCAATCTGAAACCTCCCAGTAACCGAGCCGACCATGACACGTTTCCTGCGTGCCTGGGCGCATCTGGAGGAGGGCCTGGTGGCCTTCCTCCTCGCCCTCATGACCTTGGTGACCTTCAGCTACGTGATGGTCAATAACCTCTATACCGTCTTCTATGATGCAGCGGATCTGTTTCCGTTCGCGGAAACGCCGCTCTTCGCGATTGGCGATTTCATCATCGACCTGGCCCAGGAGATGACCTGGAGCATCGCCCTGACCAAGGCGTGCTTCGCCTGGCTGATCTTCCTGGGGATCGCCTACATCGTGCGCATCGGCGCCAACATCGGCGTCGATCTGATCGTCAGACTGCTGCCGGAGCGTGCGCGACGTGGGGTTGGCATCATCACCTGCCTGATCTGTATCGCCTATACCGCGCTGTTCGCCGTCTCCAGTTACAGCTGGGTCATGGCGCTGATGCGGGCCGGCATCGGTGCCGAGGATCTCGACCAGTACGGGGTTCTGCAGTGGCACATCACGATCATCGTGCCGGTCGGCTTCACCCTGGTGCTGATCCGCCTGATCGAGGTGCTGATCCGGATGCTGCGCGGCCAGCAGATCACCATGGAACTGAGCAACGAGTCCACCGACGCCCTGAAGCTCCAGGACGAAGCCGGCACTGAGGAGAAGCCGACATGACCATCGCCTTTCTGTTCGTGGTGCTCTTCGGCCTGCTCTTCCTCAACGTGCCGATCGCGTTCTCGCTGGGCATCGCCAGCTCGCTAACCATCATGCTGTTCAGCCAGGATTCGCTGAGCTCGCTGGCCATCAAGCTGTTCGAGACCTCCGAACATTACACCCTGCTGGCGATCCCGTTCTTCATCCTCGCCGGCGCCTTCATGACCAGCGGCGGCGTGGCGAAACGCCTGATCAATTTCGCCAATGCCTGCGTCGGCCATATCCGCGGCGGCCTGGCAATCGCCTCGGTGCTCGCCTGCGTGATGTTCGCGGCCCTTTCGGGTTCCTCCCCGGCCACGGTCGCTGCCGTCGGTTCGGTGGTCATCGCCGGGATGGCGCGTTCCGGCTACACCAAGGATTTCGCCACCGGCATCGTCTGCAACGCCGGCACCCTGGGCATCCTGATCCCCCCCTCGATCGTGATGGTGGTCTACGCCACGGTCACCGAAAGCTCCGTCGGCAAGATCTTCGTCGCGGGCATCGTGCCCGGCCTGTTGCTGGGCCTGATCCTGATGGTCGCGATCTACATCGTCGCGCGGATCAAGAAGATGCCGGCGCTGCCGCGGCCGTCGGTCGGCGAGTTCCTCGCCACCGCCCGCAAGGCGAGCTGGGGATTGCTGACCATCGTGATCGTGCTGGGCGGTATCTACGGCGGGTTCTTCACGCCCACCGAAGCCGCTGCCGTGGCCGCGGTCTATGCCGGTTTCGTCGCGCTGTTCGTCTATCGCGACATCACCCTCAGGCAGTGTCCCGGCGTGCTGCTCGACGCCGCCAAGCTCTCGGTGGTGCTGATGTTCATCATCGCCAACGCGATGCTGTTCGCCCATGTCCTGACCACGGAGCAGATCCCGCAGACCATCACGGCCTGGGTCGTCGAGCAGGGTTTCTCGCCGATCACCTTCCTGCTGGTGGTGAATATCGTGCTGCTGGTGGCGGGGTCGTTCATGGAGCCGTCGGCGATCATCCTGATCCTGGCCCCGATCCTGTTTCCGGTCGCCACCCAACTGGGCATCGACCCGATCCACTTCGGCATCATCATGGTGGTCAACATGGAGATCGGCCTGGTGACGCCACCGGTGGGCCTGAACCTGTTCGTGGCGTCGGCCGTCACCGGCATGCCGCTGACCCGCACGATCCGGGCCGCAACGCCTTGGCTGTTCCTGCTGCTGGGCTTCCTGCTACTGGTGACCTACGTGCCCTTCCTCTCGCTCGGCCTGCCGAACTGGCTGGGAATGCCTTAGCGGACGAGACGAGCCATCACAGCATGCCATTGTCGAGGGCGCCGTCACGGCGCCCTCTCTCTTGGCGGGCAACCGCACTCCCCGCGCTCCGACCTCGTCGCCCGACCCATCGAGAGCGACTACTTCAGCCACCAGGACAGGATCAGCAGCAGCAGCAGCACGGTGGCGATGGCCTGCCACACGTTAGCCGGCTCCCGCCACGGCCGCCGCCCCTCTTCGTCGCCTTTCGGTGCGGGACGGAGATGGTAGGCAAGCTCCGTGATCCGGCGGAACCTCAGCGCCCGCAGCGGATCGAGCGAGCGGCGCAGCGCGTCGTCGAGATCGCCGCTGATCGCCGGGTTGCTCAACTGTGCGCGGCGATAGGTCATCTGCTCCAGGTCGGTATGGCTACGCAGATGATTGGGCAGGAGGGTATAAGGCAGGTGGCCGGTGAGCATCCAGTAGATGGTGGAAGCCAATGAATACTGGTCGCTGCGCCGACCGACCTCGGTGTCCAGCGCATACTCCGGCGCGCTGTGTTCGGTCAGCCCGACCTGACGCGCGAGTTGACGTGCCTCGCCCAGGGCGTCGCCCTCGCGCTTGTGGCAGGCGCCGAAATCGGTCAGCAGCAGGTTGCCATGCCGGTCGATCAGGATGTTGTCGGGGTGAATGTGCTGGTGCAGCACGTCGTGGCGGTGTAGCGCCTGCACGGCCTTGACCAGTTGCCGCGCGATCTCGAGACGCTGCTCGAGACTGGCCTGGGGGTGCCGTCCCAGCCACTCGGTCAGCGTCTCGCCATCGACGTAGCTCATCAGATAGTAGAGATAACGGCGGGGCCGAGCCGGCTCCATCACCTTGACCACGAACGGCGAGTTGACCCTTTCGACAACCCACTGCTGCAAGCCGAAGTGCTCGAGATAGACGTTGCGCGTGGAGAGCTCGGGGCTGGGCGCTTTCATCACCATCTCGCGGCCGCTGCGCACATCGCGCACCCGGTAGAGCCGCGCCTTGGCGGTCCGGGAGAGCACATCGACGATCTCCAGGCCGTCGAGCCGTTCGCCCTTGGCCAGCTCCGGCGGCACCGGCAGATGGTGATAGACCCGCGGCGGCTCGTCCGGTTCGTCGTCCGAGAGCCGGTCGACACGTACCAGCTGAAAACAGAACTGGTTGGCGTTGTAGCCGCGCTCGATCGCCCGCTGGTTGGCCGCCTCGGCAAGCCGCTCGCAGGCGGCGTCCAGATCGCTGACATCGGCCCGGATCAGTTGCACGTACTCCGACGGCACCAGGGTGCCGCGGACCGCCTGGGTCATGAACAGGAACAGATCGCCCTGCTTGAGCGAAAAGGTCGAGTAGTCGATGTCCACGTGGCCATCCATCCCCAGCGCCCGGGAGGGGTAGCGATACCCGCCCAGGTCGGTGACGTGATCCCGGGTCAGTTGCTCGAACTCCGCGCCCCGGATGCGGTAGACCAGGGTATCGCCCATGTGGAACAGGTGAGCGTCGTGCTGATGGAAGATCATCGCCGACAGCGAGCAGATGTAACTCCCCCCTTCGATATAACCGCTCTGGCTGTGACACCAGCTGTTCAGGGCACGCAGTACGCGGGTCGCGGAGGTCTTGATGTCCCAGTGCTCGGGAGTCGAGTAGTAGTCGGCGAGGAATCCCCGCACACTGAGATCGCCGGCCTGCTTGGCGATCGAGTTGCGCCAGGTGGAGTCGCTGATCAGCGCACAGCCACCCTTGGAGACCAGCTGCTCGCCCTGGGGAATCTGAACCGACATCGAGCTACGATGACGATGCAGATCCGGTGCGACGAAGGCCTGACCGTAGGTCAATGACAGTGAGCTTTTCGACAACGGCTTTCTCCCGGTTGATCGACGAAGGCGACGGATGCTCCTGTCCCGGGACCGACACCTCCGGTGACATCGGCGTCTCCGCGTCGAGGTTTTCGGATGGCGGTTCTTGGCCCGGGTTGGTAATCGGCCTAGCCTATTCGTATAATTCCCCGGATTTTCGCCCGCTGGTGTTCAACCTGCAAACCGCAAGGACTCAACGATGAGTTTCGACAAGATTCCCGCCGGAAAGGATCTCCCCAACGACGTGTACGTGGCGATCGAGATTCCCGCCAACCACGCGCCGATCAAGTATGAAATCGACAAGGAGATGGACGCGCTGGTGGTCGACCGCTTCATGGCCACCCCGATGTTCTATCCGGCCAACTACGGTTTCATCCCGAACACCCTGGCCGATGATGGCGACCCCCTCGACGCGCTGGTGGTCACGCCCTACCCGGTCCAGCCCGGCAGCGTGATCCGCGCCCGCCCGGTGGGTGTGCTCAACATGTCGGACGAAGCCGGCGAGGACGCCAAGCTGGTCTGCGTGCCCCACGAGAAACTGAGCGCGCTCTACGACGACGTGCATGAGGTCACCGACCTGCCGGAGCTGCTGCGTCAGCAGATCGCCCACTTCTTCGAGAACTACAAGGATCTCGAGAAGGGCAAGTGGGTCAAGATCGACTCATGGGACGGCGCCGACGCCGCCCGCAAGGCGATCGAGAAAGCCGTCAGCGCCTACGAGAACGAGTAAGCGTCACGCCCTCGGGCCTCCGTTCGCGGCACTGACGAAAAACGCCGCCCCGGCATCCAGCCCGGGGCGGCGTTTGACGTTGTGGCGCAGGCTCTGAGGGAGTGTTTACAAAATGCCTGCGCTCGGCGATACGGCGTTGAAATCGGCCTCGTACGCGAGCCCGGTCAAAATGCTCATTTACCCCGTGTCAACTGGAACGCCAGCCCGGTCCTTTTTTCGACCGATTTCGCCTTCTCTTGCCTTCGCTCGTCGAATTTGTAAACACCCTCTGGGACCCGGCGATCAGAGCTGATTGCGGATCTTCTCGACGAGTTGGGAAGCCCGCACCGTGTAGTTGGCCATCATCAGCGAGTGGTTGGCGAATAGTCCAAATCCGGAGCCATTGAGGATCACCGGGCTCCAGACGCGGGCCTGAGAGCTCTCCAGCTCCGCCACCAGCTGGTCGAAATCGCCACCGACGCCGCTGCTCTCGATCACGTCGGCATAGTCGATCCTGGCGGCCTGCAGCAGTTGCGCCAGCGCCCAGGTGGTGCCGCGCGCCTCGAAGAACACGTTGTCGATGCGAAGCCAGGGCGTACTGTCCGTCTGCTGGTCGCCATTCGGCGACTGGCCGACGTTGGCGGCCAGGTGCTGGGTCTGGGTCTGCAGCCGCTGCTGGACCTGGCCCAGCCACTCCGCCAGCGCGGAGGAGTCGGGCGCTGCCGCCGGCTCGGTCGAGGCGGCCGCATCCTGGGTCGGGGCGCCCGGCCCGGCACTGTTTTCCAGTGCGGTGAAGGCTTCGCCCAGGTTGTTGCGCGCCGATTTCAGCAGGGTCTCGGACGCCGGCCAGCGCCAGCTGTCCAGATCGCCGCCAAGCGACTCGTTGGCCTGGTTCAACGGCGCACTGCCGACGCTCAACGCACCGCCCAGCATGGCGACCGCGTCGCGAACCTGCCGCGTGACGCCCTTCTCCCAGTTGGGCATGTTGTCGAGCCACAATCCCGGGGGCATGACGTCATTGCGCAGGTAGCCGCCAGGCTTGTGGAGCAGCGTATCGAGAATCGAGATATTGGTGGCCAGCAAGGCTTCGCCAGGCGGCACCGGTTGCGCCTCTCCGCCGGTATCGACACTCTGGGGGAAGCCCCGCTGCATCTCGACCGCCTGTCTCGGGTCCGTGGGCGCGGGCGTCCAGCTCCACCAGATACCGAGCACGATACAGACCAGCAGGTAGATGACGACCAGTGCCACCAGCGGCTTCCAGATCCAGCCGTACTGGGGCGTCTCGAGAACCTCGGTACGCGACAGTGGCGCCTTGTTCCTGCGAAATAGAGCCATGGACGATCCTTGTCATTTCGGGAGGTTGGAAATCATGTCGAGAAAGGCCGCCTGCGGCAGCCAGGCCCGACCGGAAACGGGTTGGGAGACGATATGACTCTATCCTATCATGCTCCCCGTGACGCGCAGCCCGCCTTTCGCTGCATGCCGGGCCTGGCCCACCGACGCGATCGATGGCACTTTTCCGTCACCAAGCGATCGAAAGACGCGTCGTTTCACGCGGCTTTGTCACCACCGCCCAGCTCGTCAGGGCCAAGCCTCATTCGTCGTCGGGATACCCATTAGAGCATGTCGCGTTTCTACCGGTTGGTTTTGCTGTTTTGCTGCTGTCTGTCGGCACCGCTGGGCGCCGCCCACGCCGATCTCCTCCAACGGGAGCGCCAGCCCCTGTTCGCCCAGGGCAACGCGCAGTTTCTGGCCGTCGACCAGGCGTTCCACGCTTACGCTTGGCATGACGATGAGCGCGTCTATGTCGGCATCCGCAATGAACCCGGCCACTATCTCTATCGTCACCGCTTTGCGCTGGAGAGCCGCCAGCCCGGCGTGACGCTGGGCACGCTCGAGCTGCCGCCGGGAGAGTTCAAGCACGACCCGTATCTGGGCGACGTGCATGTCTTCCACGACCAGGTCGAGATCAGCGCACCGCTATCGAAGGTCGAGGACGCCGCCGATACCGGAGGTTCGATCCCCGTCACCCTCACCTTCCAGGGGTGCGCCGACGCCGGACTCTGTTACCCCCCCGAACACTGGACGCTGGAGGCCAAGGCCGGCCCACCGCCAGCGGCATATACCGACGCGACCCGTGATGCCAAGTCGTCGCCGATCGAACAGGCCGCCGGCAATCCGTTCCCGGGATCCGGCGATGACGCTCCGCTGGCCAACCCGGCCAGCCCCCCCGATAGCATCCGGTCGACCCCGGCCCCGATACCTTCCGCCGGCGACGCACCGACGCTCGCCCATGCCAGTGCCGACGGCCGGTTCCGATCACTGCTCGACGCGGGCATCGGCCTGAGTGCGCTGGGTCTCTTCTTCCTCGCCGGGCTGGGGCTGACCTTCACCCCCTGCGTGCTACCCATGCTGCCGATCCTGACCGCCATCATCGTGGGCCAGAACGCCCGACGCGGGCGCGCACTGGCACTGTCGGCGAGCTACGTTGCCGGCATGGCCGTGACCTTCACCCTGCTCGGCACCCTGATGGGCATGTTCGGCGCCTCGCTCAATCTGCAGGCCCGGCTCCAGTCGGGCTGGGTCCTGATCCCTTTCGCGTTGCTGTTCGCGCTGTTCGCGATCGCGATGTTCGGCGCTTTCGACCTGCGCCTGCCCAGCGCGATCGGCCAGCGGGTCGACGCCTGGCAGAACCGGCTCCAGCGCAGCGGCCCGGCGGGCCTGGCAGCGGCCGGCGCCCTGTCGGTACTGGTAGTGTCGCCGTGCGTTTCCGCACCCTTGGCCGGCGCGCTGGTCTTCATCTCGACCACCGGCGAAACGCTGGGCGGCGCGTTGGCGCTGCTGGCACTGGCGCTGGGGATGGGCGTGCCGCTGATTCTGGTCGGCACCTTTGGTGGACAGTGGTTGCCGCGTACCGGCGCCTGGATGCAGGGCGTCAAGGCAGTATTCGGCGTGATGCTGCTCGGCGTCGCCATCTGGCTGATCGAACGCTTGCTGCCGGGCCCTGTCGGCCTGCTGCTGTGGGGCGCGTTGACGCTGGGATGCGCGCTGGCACTCGGCGCTCTGGACATGCGGACCACTGCCGGCTGGCCACGGGCACGCCAGGCAGCGGGCTGGGCGCTGCTGGTCTGGGGCACGGCGATGATATGGGGCGCGGCCCAGGGCGGCGGCGACCCGCTGCGGCCCCTGGCCGGAACGGATGCCCGGGCGGCTGCCGACGTGACGCGCCCCGCCTTCCAGACCGTCGACGATCTCGATCAGCTCGATGCGGCGCTGGCCTCGGCCCGCGCCGCGGGGCGGCCGGTCATGGTCGACGTCAGCGCCGACTGGTGCATCTCGTGCAAGGTGATGGAGCAGCGGGTATTCCCCGCGCCAGCGGTGGCCGAACGCCTGGCCGACTTCACCCTGCTCCGCGCCGATGTGACCCGGGACGTGGCCGCCAGCCGAGACCTGCTCGACCGCTACGGCCTGTTCGGCCCACCGGGGCTGCTGTTCTTCGCCGGCGGGCAGGAGCTCCACGACGCTCGCGTTCAGGGCGAGATCGATGCCCCGGCACTGGCCAGTCACCTGGAAGCAGTACAGCAACGGCTGCGGGACGACGGGCCTGTCGGCCCGCCGCGAGACTCTTGAACGGTGGCAAGCCGCTCGCGGCCCATGGCTCGTGATCCGAGATCCGAGATCCGAGATCATGCATTACCGAACATCGTTCGATGGTCAGGGTGGACACTCTCAGTCTTTTTCGGCAAACTTCGACACCAACGAAAAACGGTGCGCCGACGACGCCATCTTGCAGCAAAGTGACGCGATCTCGGCAATTCACGAACGGGTTAACAGCGCAAGGACTGTCATGGCTAGACTCCTGGTTCTCAATGGTCCCAACCTGAATCTGCTCGGCACTCGCGAGCCGTCGGTATATGGCACGACCACGCTGGAGGATATCCGGGTGCGCCTGACCGAGCGGGCCCTGAGCGCCGGCCATCAACTCGAGTGGCTGCAATCCAACGCCGAACACGAGCTGGTCGAGCGCGTGCACCGCGCCCGGCAGGAGAACATCGATTTCATCCTGCTCAACCCGGCCGCTTTCACGCACACCAGCGTGGCGTTGCGCGATGCGCTGACCGGCGTCGATATCCCGTTCATCGAACTGCACCTCTCCAACGTGCACGCACGGGAGCCTTTCCGCGCCCACTCCTATTTCACCGATGTCGCCCGAGGCGTCATTGCCGGATTCGGTGCCGAGAGCTACACCCTCGCGTTGGAAGCCGCACTCTCGCAGTTGGGTCGCAACTGACGCCCTTCTCGCCCGTGAACACTCGCTGAAAAGACACCGTCACCGTCAACTTTCACATTCAACCAACCCGAGACATCGCCATGGATATACGCAAGGTCAAGAAACTCATCGAACTCCTGGAAGAGTCCAACATCAGCGAAATCGAAATCCAGGAAGGCGAGGAGTCGGTTCGCATCAGCCGTCATCCCAATGGCTTCGGTGCCATGCAGCAGCCGATGTACATGCCGCAGTCCATGGCACCGGCGGCCCAAGGGCCCGGCCCGGTGGCCACGCCGGCCCCGGATCCTGCAGAGCCGGGCCCCGTGCAGCCCACGGGCCACGCCGTGACCTCCCCCATGGTCGGAACCTTCTATCGGTCGCCGGCGCCGGGCGCCAAGGCATTCGTCGAAGTCGGCCAGAGCGTCAAGAAGGGCGATACCGTTTGTATCGTCGAAGCGATGAAGATGATGAACCAGATCGAAGCCGACAAGGATGGCGTGATCGAAGCGATCCTGGTCGAGGATGGCGAGCCGGTCGAGTTCGACCAGCCGATGATCATCATCAACTAAGGCCACACGAGCGAAACCATCATGTTGGACAAGGTACTCATCGCCAACCGCGGCGAGATCGCCCTCCGTGTCCTGCGCGCCTGCAAGGAACTGGGGATCAAGACCGTCGCGGTTCATTCCAAGGCCGACCGGGAACTGATGCACGTGCGCCTGGCAGACGAGGCCGTCTGTATCGGCCCCGCCGCCTCGGCACAGTCCTATCTCAATATTCCCGCCCTGATCAGCGCGGCGGAAGTCACCGACTCGAGCGCCATCCACCCCGGTTACGGCTTTCTGTCCGAGAACGCCAACTTTGCCGAGCAGGTCGAGCGCTCCGGCTTCACCTTCGTCGGGCCGCGGGCGGAAACCATCCGCCTCATGGGTGACAAGGTCAGCGCGATCAACGCCATGAAGGCCGCCGGCGTGCCGACGGTGCCAGGCTCCGATGGCCCGCTGCCGGACGACGACGCCGAGATTCGCCGCATCGCCGGTCGCATCGGCTATCCGGTGATCATCAAGGCGGCAGCCGGCGGCGGCGGTCGCGGCATGCGCGTCGTGCGCAACGACGACGAGGTCGCCAAGGCAGCCAGCGTGACCCGTTCGGAGGCGGCGGCAGCGTTCGGCGACGGCACCGTCTATATGGAGAAGTTCCTCGAGAACCCCCGCCACGTCGAGGTACAGGTGCTGGCCGACGGCCAGGGCAATGCCATCCACCTCTACGACCGTGACTGCTCCCTTCAGCGTCGTCACCAGAAGGTGCTCGAGGAAGCGCCGGCACCGCACCTGGATCCCGAGGCGCGCGCCAAGGTGCTGAAGTCGTGCACCGATGCCTGTATCGAGATCAACTACCGGGGCGCGGGGACCTTCGAGTTCCTCTACGAGAACGGCGAGTTCTTCTTCATCGAGATGAACACCCGGGTCCAGGTGGAGCATCCCGTGACGGAGATGGTCACTGGCGTCGATATCGTCAAGGAGCAGTTGCGTATCGCCTGCGGTCAGCCGCTGTCGATCAAGCAGTCCGATGTCGAGCTTCGCGGCCATGCGTTCGAGTGTCGCATCAATGCCGAGGACTCACGCACCTTCATGCCCTCCCCCGGCAAGATCGACCTCTATCACCCGCCCGGCGGCCTGGGCGTGCGCATGGACTCCCACATCTATACCGGCTATAGCGTACCGCCCTACTACGATTCGCTGATCGGCAAGCTGATCACCTGGGGCGCGGATCGGGATATCGCCCTGATCCGGATGCGAAACGCACTCGACGAACTGCTGGTCGAGGGCATCAAGACCAATATCGACCTGCAGAAGGATCTGGTTCGCGATAGCGCCTTCCAGCGCGGGGGTGTCAACATCCACTATCTGGAGAAAAAGCTCGGGCTGAGCTGAACCCGAGCCCATCCCGGCGGGGCGGTCTATCCAGCGATAGCCCGCCCCGTTTTCGTCACCATCATCATTCCGGAGAGCGACCCATGGCGTGGCTACAACTCAAGGCATCCATCGCCCCCGAGCAGGCCGAGTGGCTGGAAGAGCTGCTGCTAGCCGAGGGTGCCAGCGCGATCACCCTGCAGGACGCTCACGACGAGCCGCTCTTCGAGCCCGACCGGGGAACCACGCCGCTGTGGCGAGAGACGGTACTTACCGGCCTCTACGACGATCTTCCCGGCGTCGAGGCGATGATCGAGCGTGTCCAGCGAGCCTGGTCCGAGGGATCTCCCGACGACCCCGCCCCGCAGATCGAGTACGAACTGTTGGCCGATCGCGACTGGGAGCGGGAGTGGATGGATGGCTTCGAGCCCCTGCAAATGGGTCACCGGTTGTGGATCGTGCCCAGTTGGCACCAGGCCCCGGACCCCGATGCCGTCAACCTGCTGCTCGATCCCGGCCTCGCTTTCGGCACCGGTACGCACCCCACCACGGCGCTCTGCCTCGGCTGGCTCGACGCCCAGGATGTCGCACAGCGACAGGTGCTGGATTACGGCTGTGGTTCCGGCATTCTAGCGATCGCCGCGCTCAAGCTCGGTGCCGACACCGCCGTCGGTGTCGATATCGACCCCCAGGCGCTGCAGGCGAGCCGGGACAACGCCGAACGCAACCAAATCGATGAGTCCCGCCTGATCCTGGACTATCCGGAAAGGATCGGACAGGGCCAGTTCGACGTGGTCGTCGCCAATATCCTCGCCGGCCCCCTGGTCGACATGGCGGCGACGATCGCCGAGCGGGTCAAATCCGGTGGCCACCTGGCCCTCTCCGGCATTCTGGCCACCCAGGCGGATACCGTGCTGGACGCCTACCGGGCCCAGGGCCTGTCGATGGACGAGCCCCGCGAGCGGGAAGGCTGGGTGCTGCTCACCGGGCATCGCGCGGCCTGAGTGTCGCTCGTCCGGTCCGCCGCAAGCCCCTCGCTGCTCGATTTCATGCCCGAGCGGCCTGACCTGAACGGCGTTCATGCACTCCCGGCGCGCTTTGCGGCTTAGGTCGTGAGTCGGCAAACAGCGCTTCAACAAACCCGGGGTGACCGGTATCATAGCCTCCCCGTTTTGCCTGAGCCCCTGTAACGATGCGTGATTCCGTGTCACCGCAGACCGATCGCCCGTTACCCCGCATCGGCCATCACACGCTACCCAATCGCGTGATCCTGGCCCCCATGGCCGGGGTGACCGACCGCCCTTTTCGCCAGCTTTGTCGCGAGCTGGGCGCAGGTCTCGTGGTGTCCGAAATGGTCACCGCCGACAGCCGGCTCTGGCACACCCGGAAATCCCGGCAGCGCATGATCCATCGCGGCGAGCCGGGGCCGAGATCGGTGCAGATCGCCGGCGGCGACCCGCAGATGCTCGCCGAGGCGGCACGGCTCAATGCCGAAGCCGGCGCCGAAATCATCGACATCAACATGGGTTGTCCGGCCAAGAAGGTCTGCAACAAGGCGGCGGGATCCGCGCTGCTGCGGGACGAACGCCTGGTAGCCGATATCCTGGGGGCCGTGGTCGCGGCGGTGGACATCCCGGTCACGCTGAAGATTCGCACCGGCTGGTGTGCCGAGACCCGCAATGCGCAGCGTGTCGCCAGCCTCGCCGAGGACGCCGGCATCGCGGCCCTGGCCATCCATGGCCGAACCCGCGAGCAGCGCTATACCGGCGCCGCGGAGTACGACACCATCGCCGCGATCAAGCAGCGCGTATCGATACCGGTCTTCGCCAACGGCGACGTGACCACGCCGCAGCGCGCTGCCGAAGTGCTCGCCTACACCGGTGCCGATGCCGTGATGGTGGGGCGCGGTGCCCAGGGCAACCCATGGCTGTTCCGGGAGATCGAGCACTACCTGCGTACCGGCCGTGAGCACGCCCCACCGAGCGCGGACGAGATCGCCAGCACCATGGGGCGCCACCTGCGTGCCCTGCACGAGCACTATGGCGACTATCTCGGCGTCCGGGTGGCTCGCAAGCACGTCGGCTGGTATCTCGCCTCGCACGATCCCAGCCGGGCATACCGCTCCCGCTTCAATCGTCTCGAGCAGGCCGAACAACAATTCGAGTTTCTTCATGAACTCTTTCGCGGTGACGCCGCCGCGATCGGTAACGGAATCCACGCAGCATGAATAGCCGGCAACCTTTAGCTCTCGATGGTGAGTCAACCGCGGAGGCCGACTCCCTCCAGATGCCCGACGCGCTATCTCACACGACTCTCCGAGAGTGCGTCGAGCGCGTCATGGAGCGCTACTTCTCCCATCTCGAGGGTGAATCCGTATCCAACCTCTACGGGATGGTGCTGGCGGAGGTCGAGGCACCGCTCCTCGAAGTCGTGATGCGCAACGTCGAAGGCAATCAGACCCGAGCCGCCGAGCTGCTCGGTCTCAATCGCGGCACGTTGCGCAAGAAGCTCAAGCAGTACGATCTGATGTAAATTCTCTCTCGCTTCGCCCGAGCGAAGCGCCACCTGGACGCGCGACGCCGCCGCCGACTCGAGAGTCTCCTGGCTGCGCCTGCCGTCTCATCGCACAAGAGTGGACTGGCATGTCTCAACCCCCTGCTTCTACCGCCCCCCGCGCCGTCCGTCGCGCCCTGCTCAGCGTGTCCGACAAGACCGGCGTCGTCGAATTCGCTCGCGAGCTGACCTCGCTTGGCGTCGAGCTGCTGTCGACCGGCGGTACCTATCGCCTGCTGCACGAGAACGGTATCGCGGTCGTCGAAGTCTCCGAGCACACCGGCTTTCCGGAGATCATGGATGGGCGCGTCAAGACGCTGCATCCCAAGATTCATGGCGGCATTCTCGGACGTCGCGGCCAGGATGACGCGGTCATGGCGGAGCATGGCATCGACCCGATCGACATGGTGGTCGTCAACCTCTACCCCTTCACGCAGACGGTGGCCAATCCGGACTGCACCCTGGAGGACGCCGTCGAGAACATCGACATCGGCGGACCGACGATGGTTCGGGCTTGCGCCAAGAACCACGAGCACACCACGATCGTGGTCAGCGCCGAGGACTACTCGCGGGTGCTGAAGGACATGGCCAGCCACGACGGCGGCGTCAGTCACAAGACCCGCTTCGACCTGGCGGTCAAGGCGTTCGAGCACACCGCCGCCTACGACGCCGCCATCGCCAACTATTTCGGCCAGCGGGTGGGCAGCGGCGAGCCCGACTTCCCGCGCACGCTGTCGCTGCAGTTCACCAAGAAGCAGGGCATGCGCTACGGCGAGAACCCGCATCAGAAGGCGGCCTTCTACGTCGAGCCGGAGAGCAGCGAGGCCAGCATCGCCACCGCCAGCCAGCTCCAGGGCAAGGCGCTCTCCTTCAACAATGTCGCCGATACCGACGCCGCGCTGGAGTGCGTCAAGTCGTTCACCAAACCGGCCTGCGTGATCGTCAAGCACGCCAACCCGTGCGGCGTGGCGGTGGTTCCGGAAGACGAGGGTGGTATCCGCAAGGCCTACGACCTGGCCTTCGAGACCGACAGCGAATCCGCTTTCGGCGGCATCATCGCCTTCAACCGGGAGCTGGATGGCGATACCGCCAGCGCCATCGTCGCCCGCCAGTTCGTCGAGGTGATCATCGCACCGCGCATCTCTGCCGAGGCCCGCGAGGCAGTCGCCAGCAAGACCAATGTGCGCCTGCTCGAATGCGGGGAGCTGCCGGCGAAGACTGGCGATGGGTGGGACTACAAGCGCGTCAACGGCGGTCTCCTGGTCCAGAGCCGCGATACCGGCATGATCGGCGCGGATGACCTCAAGGTCGTCACCCGGCGCGCCCCCACCGAACAGGAGCTGAACGACCTGGTGTTCGCCTGGAAAGTCGCCAAGTTCGTCAAGTCCAATGCGATCGTCTACGCCAGGAATCGCCAGACCGTGGGCGTTGGCGCCGGCCAGATGAGCCGCGTCAATTCAGCGCGTATCGCGGCGATCAAGGCCGAGCAGGCGGGCCTGGCGGTGACCGGCTCGGTCATGGCATCGGATGCGTTCTTCCCCTTCCGCGACGGCCTGGACAACGCCGCCGCCGCCGGCATCACTGCCGTCATCCAGCCCGGTGGATCGATGCGCGACGAGGAAGTGATTGCCGCGGCCAACGAGGCAGGCATCGCGATGGTGTTCACCGGTATGCGCCACTTCCGGCACTGAGCCGCGAACCGCGAACCGCGAACCGCGAACCGCGAACCGCGAAAAATAGCCTGACCGCAAGACGAAGAACGCCAGCGACAATGTCGCTGGCGTTCTTCGTTCGAAGCTCGAAGCTCGAAGCTCGAAGCTCGAAGCTCGAAGCTCGAAGCTCGAAGCTCGAAGCTCAGTCTGGTTGTTCGCCCAGATCGATGCAGAGGTACTTGGTCTCGAGATACTCGTCGAGCCCGTACTTGGAGCCTTCGCGGCCCAGCCCGGACGCCTTGACGCCGCCGAAGGGCGCGCTGGCGTTGGAGATCAGCCCGGTGTTGATGCCGACCATGCCGTACTCGAGTGCCTCGGCGACCCGCCATACGCGCCCCAGGTCCTTCGAGTAGAAATAGGACGCCAGCCCGAACTGGGTGTCGTTGGCCAGCCGCACGGCCTCCTCCTCGGTCTCGAACGGGAACACCGCTGCCAGCGGGCCGAACGTCTCCTCGTGCGCCACCTTCATCTCCGGGGTGGCGTGGCTGATCAGCGTGGGCGAGAAGAAGCGCCCGCCGAGGGAGTGCTCGTGGCCGCCGAGCAGCAACTGGGCACCCTTGTCAGTGGCATCCTTGACGTGCTCACTCACTTTGGCCACCGCATCTTCATCGATCAGCGGCCCGATATTGATCCCTTCCTCGAAACCGTCTCCGACCTTCAGTTCACTGTTCATCGCCGCCGCGAGCTTCTCGCTGAAGGCGTTGATCACGCTGGACTGGACCAGGAAGCGGTTGGTGCAGACGCAGGTCTGGCCGGCATTGCGGAACTTGGAGGCGATGGCGCCTTCGACCGCGGCGTCCAGGTCGGCGTCCTCGAACACCAGGAAAGGCGCATTGCCGCCGAGCTCCAGCGAAATCTTCTGGATATGCTGGGCAGCGCCGGCCATCAATGAACTCCCGACCTCGGTGGAGCCGGTGAAGGTGACCTTGCGCACCACGGACGACTCTGTCATTGCCTTGGCGATCTCGCTGGCCTTGCCCGGCACCACGTTGAAGACGCCACGCGGCACACCGGCCTGTTCGGCCAACGCGGCCAGCGCTGTCGCCGAGAACGGGGTCTGGCTGGCAGGCTTGATCACGATGGTGCAGCCGGCCGCCAGCGCGGCGGCGGCCTTGCGGGTGATCATCGATGAGGGGAAGTTCCAAGGCGTGATGGCGCCGACGACGCCCACCGGCTGCTTGGTGACGACGATCCGCTGCCGGGTGTTGGCGGCAGGAATGGTGTCGCCATAGATACGACGAGCCTCTTCGGCGAACCAGCGCATGAAGCTCGCGGCGTAGACGATCTCGCCCGCCGCCTCCTTGACCGGCTTGCCCTGCTCGGCGGTCATGATCGCGGCCAGCTCATCCTTGTGCTCGAGCATCAGCTCGTACCACTTCATCAGGATATCGGCACGCTCCAGCGCCGTGTGATTGCGCCAGCCCGGCAGTGCCGCCTCGGCGGCCTCAATGGCGCGCTCGGTCTCGGCTCTCCCCAGGCGCGGCATGCGCCCGAGAATCTCGCCGCTGGCAGGGTTGTCGACATCGATCTGCTCGCCGCTGTCGGCAGCGACCCAGTTGCCGTCGATGTAGGCAAAGGGCCTGAACAGCGCACTCTCTTTAACGGATTGCATGATTCACTCCTTCCTGGATGTGCTTGCCGATAGCGGGCATGCCCCCTATCCGCCCGACCGTTGCCACGGAACGGCGTGCCACGCGATCGGTCCTGGCTGGCGCCGGTGAAAACGAGTCAGCCGCCACGGTTGTACTGGACAGGATGGCGCGTTAACGGCACTCGTGCCAGTCACATTCACGCCCTCTCGCTGCCGAACGTCGGGGCAAGCCGTGCCAACGCCGGAGGCCAGTCACCAACGCGAAGCGAGCGCGCTCACCACCACTGGGACCACAGAGTCACGCCTACGGCCACCACGATGGCGATACCGTTCAGCCACTGCCCGGTCAGGCGCTGGGGTTCGCGATGCACGTGGCGCAGGCCCAGCCACGCCAGCACGATCGCCACCGCTTCCACCACCGGCGCATAGCGCCCCGCACTCACGCCGGCGACGGCCACCACGAAAGCGGCCAGCGCCCAGTGCGAAAGCACCTTGCGCCGGGTCTTGCCGTCAACGCCACGGATGGTGCTGGCGCGTCGCTGCGCCTCGGGGTGATTGAACACCTGAATGGCCCGACCGTCGCGGAGTTCGAAGCGCACCGGCGTTCCGGCGCTCGGCAGGCCACGACCGCGCCATTGGGAGAAGTCGAAGGGGTAGCGCTTGCCATCGCTGGACTCGATCTCTCCGAGCTGCGCTTCATCGTCGAAATGGGAAAGACGACCGTCCATCCTGCTGTCCTTGCTATCCATACGGAACCGGTTGCCGGGAGCCCGCCCGGGGTCAGGCAGTCCGTTTCTCAGCGGCCGTTGACCAGCATCAGGAACTCCTGGCGCGTGGTCTGATTCTTGCGAAAGCTACCCAACATCACCGAGGTCTTCATGCTGGAGTTCTGCTTTTCGACCCCTCGCATCATCATGCACATGTGCTGGGCCTCGATCACCACGCCGACACCGCGCGCCTGGGTCACCTGCATTACCGCTTCCGCAATCTGTCGGGTCAGATGTTCCTGAATCTGCAGGCGACGCGCGTACATGTCGACGATTCGCGCGAATTTCGACAGCCCCAGCACTTTGCCCTGGGGCAGGTAGGCAATATGGCACTTGCCGATGAAGGGCAGCACGTGATGCTCGCACATCGAGTACATCTCGATGTCCTTCACCAGCACCATTTCGTCCGTGTCGGAGGCGAAGACGGCACCGTTGACCAGTTCATCCAGCGATTGGCTGTAACCCTGGGTCAAGAACTGCATCGCCTTGGCGGCACGCATCGGGGTGTCGCGCAGGCCTTCACGCTGAGGATCCTCCCCCAGCTTTTCCAGAATACCGTGATAATGGCCTGCCAGTTGCTCTGTCATGTTGCTGCCTTGTCTATCGTTATCATCGATCGAACGCGCTCGCCGCCGCGACCGCCCCGGCCTCACTCTCGGTGAGGGCCGATTCTAGCGAAACTGCACCGACACCACTATCTCGGCACCGACTAATGACCGGTTCAGGCAAGCCAGCGCGGCGAATCGAGTGTCACACGCTGCTGCTCCAGATGACGGATGTGCTGATCCCAGTATCCGCTCTCGGCAACGTAGGGAAACGCCCGGGGAAAGGCGGGATCCTCCCAGCGCGCCGTCACCCAGGCGCTGTGGCGAATCAGGCGCAGCGTGCGCAGGGTCTCGATCCAGTCGAGCTGGCGCCGATCGAACTCCCGGCTCATCTCGTAGCCTTCGATGATCTCGGACAGTTGCATCTGCCACTCCCCCGGCGCCTGGGCGGTCAGCAGCATCCAGAGATCCTGCACCGCCGGTGCCATCAGACAGTCGTCGAAGTCGACCAGAGAAAACCGTTCGTCCCGGCCCAGCATGTTGCCGAGGTGGCAATCGCCGTGAACGCGCTGGAGCGCGCTATCGGGCCAGGCGTGGTCCGCCATCAGCGGTACCAGGGCGTCGATGACCTGGCCATAGAGGCGCCGCTGCCGCGTATCCAGCCAGCGAGCCTCGAGGACACAGCGCCGGCTTTCGTCGACCATGGCGTTCAGGTCGAGCCGCCGCCGGTGGCGGAAGGGTTCGCGGGCACCGACCTCGTGGACCTGGCCAATCAGCTCGCCGAGCGCAAATAGATGGGAGGGATTATCGAGCTCCGGCGCCTGGCCGACCACATGCGCAAACAGCGCGAAGCGAAAACCCTCGAAATAGTGCAGCGTCTTGCCCTCGGCGCTCTCCCAGGGGGCGCCGACCGAGACCGACGCCGCCGCGAGCGCCAGGAGGAAAGCGTGCTCTTCGAGAATCTGCTCATCGCTCCAGCGCGCTGGCCGGTAGAATTTCACCACCCAGCGTCGGCGGTCGTCATCGGTCAGCGAATAGACCCGGTTCTCGTAGCTGTTGAGGGCGAACGGCTCGCCGGGCAACCAGAGCCCGAGAGACTCGACAGCCTCGACCACGAGCTGTGGCGTCAGCCTCTCGAACGGATGCAGGGAATCAGCGCTCATACGAACCTCGGCTAGCAGCGGCAGGCTTGCGCGCATGCTATCAGATTCGCGCCGACGGAGTACGTGCGAAAGCCAGCGCCGTGATCTTCTCGGCACCGGCCTCTCGACAGGCACTGGCCAGCGAATCCAGCGTGGCGCCGGTCGTCATGACATCGTCGACGATGGTGACCGCGGCCGGCAACGATCGATTGATGACGAACGCGCGCGTCACGTTGCGTCGCCGGGAGAGCCGGTCCAATCCCCGCTGAGAAGGGGCCTCCCGAATCCGCTCGGCCGCGATGACCGGTAGCGCCAATCGTGCCGCCAGGCGTCCGGTCAACCAGGCGGTGTGGTCGAACCCGCGCTCCCGCGTGCGCTCATGCTGTCCCGGCACACCGATCATGGCGCTTCCCAGCTCGGGAGCGCGATCCAGCGATGCCAGCATCAGCTGTACCAATACCTCTCCTGCCCGCGGGTCCGCCGCGAACTTGTAGCGCCGAACCAGACGCGTCACCCGTGACTCGTAACGTAGTGGCACCCATGACGCGGTCTGCTGCGGCCGATGTTTCAGGCAGCGCCCACACTGGCGCGGACGAAGCGTCCCGGCATGCGTGGTCGGCAGCGGCTCGGCGCAGAGTTCACAGACCTCCTGATTCCAGGGCATGTCCGAGAAACAGTCGGAGCACCAGGGCAGCCCCTCCTCGGCGGCGGCACTGCAGAAGGCGCAGTAGCCCGGCAGCGCTCTCTTCAGTTGCGCGCCGATCCCGTCCAGCGACTTGCGGGTCAACGGCCACAGGATCTCCAGGCATCGCAGCATCGACGTTTCCTCGCCCCGTTCAATCATCATGTCGACCACGGCGATGAAAACTGAAGCGGGCGCGGCCGCCGAGCGACGCCCAGGGCGCAACGATTGACATCGATCAAGGCGACAGTACAATGAGCGCGCCTGTCAGAATGCGGATGTGGTGGAATTGGTAGACACGCTAGATTTAGGTTCTAGTGCCGAAAGGTGTGGGAGTTCGAGTCTCCCCATCCGCACCATCGAATAGCCCCAAGATCAATAGCTTATATTTTCCGAACGGATTCTATCCGATCCCGGCTCGGGCTGGATGGCGCGGTGAACGCATGCGCCGTTGCGGCAACGCGCGGTCGGTCGCCCTCCAGTTATCAGCAACGACTCAGCCGTCGAGTCGACGGACCCACTGCCTGACGCGCCACCGCTGAAGCCGACTGGCATAGCGCTTGGTATCGACCGAGACGGGAGCCAGCGTGCAGGCCTTGTCGTCCGTCATATGAAGACGGAAGCGACGCTCGGCCCCGATCGGATGGTCCTCACTGCCGTAGATCGCGACGACGCGAATATCGAGAAAGTGGAAAACGATGTCGTCCGTGGGACGGTCGTGCTCGAGCGTCAGGTCATGGGTCCTGCACAAGCGCTGCAAGATGGTCTCGAAGGTGCCGACGTGACTGAAGCTTCCGCAAGGCATGGGGCCCTGGCTCGACTCCAGCCTCTCCCCTCCTTCCCCGGAGTCCGTACCCGCTGAACCTGGCGATGCCTTACCATCCGGATGACGATCGCCTTCGCAGTCGATCATGTCCTGGGTCAACGACCCTCGACTGGTGTGTAGCGTCACGATGATGTGTTCGAGAAAGATCGGCTCGGAACTCATGTTGCTGATCAGGCACAGCGACGTCAGATCGTTGCCGTGGCCGCGATTGATGATGATGCGAGGACGCCGGGTACGGGCGAAATTCCGATAGAGAATCTGGGCGTAGAAGAACCACACGAACAGCGTCAATATGCTGGTGACGGCGGTTATCGCCTTGCTGTGTTCCGACAACCACTCCATGGTCGGGATCGGCTCCTGCCTGCTGGGATCGCAAAGGCGCCAATGTAGAGGAGAAACCTGGCGGGCGATATAACCCAGTTTGTGGCACCAGCGCCGTCGACTCGACCGGTGAGCAGAAACACGAAAGGCGGGCCTCTCGGCCCGCCTTTAAATCAACCGCCGAACCCAGGCATCCTGCCCTGTCTTCGTCATCCTGACGGAGCGAGTTCACGGTAATGCTTGAGCCCTGTCTTCATCTCCCTGAATCCAACGGGCTGACAGTCGTCCCTGACTGCGACTCCGACTCACCTTTGACATCCTTCAACCCATCCTTGGGTGCGGTAAGTCAGCTAACGAACTCAAAGTTATACAAGAGTTGTCGACCCGTCAAGCTTTTTCAAATAGAGCCCATTCCGGGTGAAGGTGATGATTCTGGAAGCGGGCGTGCGGAAGGGCCCCGCATGGCGTCCTGTGGCCGCGCAGCGGAAGAGACACTCGGCTGATATCGAAATCGAGGTGGGAAACCGACGGAAGGACGCCGGCTTCCCCGAGACACTTACCCCCTGCGCCATGAACCCCAACGCCGGAGGCGAAAGAGGCCGCATGACATCGCTGACGGTCATGCGCCGAAACTTTCCGCGCTCCTGAGCCTGTCGGCTCATTCCCTGGCCCCTGCCACTAACCAACGCGAAGCGCACATCCCTTGGTCACGTCCCTGCGGCAGCCTTCACAGAAAGAATCGCGCAAATGTTAGATCAATACAGTACAAACGGCAAAGCCAAGTATAGATTGATCTCGTTCGCCGAGCGGGATCCAGCTCACTGCGCCTTTCATGAACGCGCCATCCGTCGATGGGTACGGTTTCCGGAAACCAGCGATAGCGTAAAACAAAAGGATATATAAATTATTTTTCTTATTACCAATTTCAAAACTGGGCTATCCTGTTGCCAAATTCGGCGCGTGCAAAGCCGGATCTCCTCACCACCTTCTCCGGGAATCTTTTCGCTCATGACAATACGATCGATTTCAATGGCGTCTCTTCGGCTGGCCACACTGTCTCTCGCGCTGGGGCTGACCGGTGCAACCCTGGCACAGGCGGATACCTTGAGAGTGGGCATGTCGGGAGGCTACTACCCTTTCACCTACGTCGAGCACGATCAACTCAAGGGGTTCGAAGTCGATCTCATGAATGCGATCGGCGAGATCACCGGCGACGACGTCGAGTTCGTCACGGCCAGCTTTTCCGGTCTGGCGGGTATGCTGGACTCCAACCGCATCGATACCATCGCCAACCAGATCACCATCACGCCGGAGCGCCAGAAGAAGTATCTTTTCAGCCAGCCCTACGTCTACGACGGCGCCCAGGTGGTGGTTCGCAAGGGCAACGACGCCATCCATGGGGTCGAGGATCTCAAGGGCAAGACGGTCGCGGTAAACCTCGGCTCCAACTACGAGCAGCTGCTGGACGAGCTACCATACGCCGATGATATCGACATCAAGACCTACGACTCCAACATCGAGCAGGATGTGGCACTGGGCCGTGCCGATGCCTTCGTCATGGACCGTGTCAGCGCTACCCAGGTAATCAAGGACAAGCCGTTGCCGCTGCAACTGGCCGGACAGCCCTTCTCCCGGATCGAGAACGCCTACCCCTTCCGCGACGACGCGGACGGCAAGGCTCTCCAGAAACGTATCAACGACGCACTCGCGCAACTGCGTGATAGCGGCCAGCTGAGAGACATTTCAGAGAAGTGGTTCGGCAGCGACATTACCCAGCCCTGATCGATGCTCACAGTGATGGCCCATGACGCCGACAGGCGTCATGGGCCTTTCCGTTATCCGAGCTCGCCAACCGCGGAGCGCCCAGCCCTGAGCCAAACGTCATGCACGCACTCGATATCGACTACATGCTGGGCCTGGTGCCCATTCTTCTCAGCTACCTGCCACTGACGCTGGAGATGGCGGCGGCCGGCATGGCCTGTGCGCTGGTGCTCGCCTGCCTGCTGGCGGTCATCCGGGTCAGTCGCGTGCCGGGCCTCAACGCCTTCGCACTGCTGTTCATCTCGTTCTTCCGAGGTACGCCGCTGCTGGTGCAACTGTTCCTGTTCTATTACGGGCTACCGCAGGTCTTGACGTTCCTCGTCGCGATCAACGGCGTTACCGCCACCATTCTCGGACTGACGCTCCACTTCTCGGCCTACATGGCGGAGTCGATCCGTGCGGCCATCGTGGGGATCGATCGTAGCCAGACCGAAGCCGCCCTGTCGATCGGCATGACCCGGGCACAACTGATGCGTCGCATCGTGTTGCCCCAGGCGACCCGGGTGGCAACGCCGACGTTGATGAACTATTTCATCGACATGATCAAGTCGACCTCGCTGGCGTTCACGCTCGGCGTCACCGAGCTGATGGGTGCCACCCAGAAGGAAGCCGCTGGCAGCTTTCTCTACTTCGAGGCCTTTCTGGTCGTGGCGGTCATCTACTGGATCGTGGTCGAGGCACTTTCCTGGGTCCAGAAATGGCTGGAACAACGACTCAACCGGGCGTATCAGCGATGATAGAACTCAAGGGCATCCGCAAGCAGTTCGGCAGTCACATCGTCTTCGACGACGTCGATCTTCAGCTCGAGCGCGGCGAGATCATCGTGATCGTCGGCCCCTCGGGCACCGGCAAATCCACACTGCTGCGCTGCATCAATTTCCTGGAGACGCCTGATGCCGGCCAACTGACCGTCGGCGATCTCAGCCTCGATGCCACGACCGCGACGCGTGACCAGATCCTCGCCCTGCGGCGGCGTACCGCCTTCGTATTCCAGAACTATGCTCTCTTCGCCAACAAGACCGCCCTTCAGAACATTGCCGAAGGCATGATCGTGGTCGATGGCATCGCCAAGCGCGAGGCGTACGCCAGGGCAAGGGAGATTCTCGGGCGCATCGGGCTGGCCGACAAGGCCGATGCCTACCCCGCCGCGCTCTCCGGCGGACAGCAGCAGCGCGTGGGCATCGGCCGGGCCATGGCCGCCAATGCCGAGGTCATCCTGTTCGACGAACCGACATCCTCGCTGGACCCGCAGTGGGTGGAAGAAGTACTCGGACTGATGAAGCAGCTTGCAGCCGAGCACCAGACGATGATCGTCGTCACTCACGAGATGCAGTTCGCTCGCGAGGTCGCCGATCGGGTGGTGTTCATGGATCAGGGCGGCATCATCGAGCAGGCACCTCCCTCGGAGCTGTTCAGCCATCCCAAGGACGAGCGTACCCAGCAGTTCCTGCGCAAGATCCTGGCGGCAAACAAGAGCTGACCGCCCCGCCCCGGGCAACGACTTCCCCCTGGCGACGTGTCGCGAAACCGCTTTCTCTTCTAGGCTAGTATCCGGCCAATCACAAGGAACAGCATGAAGCGAAACCACGTTAGCCTACGGGATGGATTGCGGCACACGGCTTCGGCGGGCTATGTCGCCAAAGGCATGATCTACCTCACCATCGGCTGGCTCGCGCTGCTGACGGCGATAGGCTTGGGGGGCAGCGAGAGCGGCGCTTCCGACGTCATTCGCAAGATCGCGCTGTGGCCGTTCGGGCGTGCGCTACTGGCGCTGCTGGGGCTGGGGCTCGTCGCCTATGTGTTGTGGCGCCTGGCTCAGGCGATTTTGGACACGGAGCGCAAGGGCAACGACTGGCAGGGATGGATACAACGTCTGGGGTTCGCGGTCAGCGGCGGCTTGTATGCCACGCTGGCCTGGCGGTGTGCCACTCTGGTCTTTCAGAGCCTGGCCCAGGGCCAGGGGGGCGGGACCTCACAGCATACCGAACGGGTGCTGGGCATTCCCGGCGGACGCTGGTTACTGGTCATGCTCGGCGTCATCTTCATCGGCGTCGGCATCCACCAGATGGTGCGCGCCTGGCGGCGTTCCTATCGCAAGAACTGGCACCTGGACAGCCGGCCCAACCCGCCGCTGCCACTGCTCGAGGCGATCGCGCGCCTCGGTCTCGCAGCCCGTGGCGTCACCTTCGTCCTGATAGGCAGTCTGATCGCACTGGCAGCCTGGCACCTGTCGCCCAGTGATGCCCAAGGCCTGGGCGCCGCGCTCAACCTGCTGGCCCACCAACCCTTCGGCGACTGGCTTCTGGGCGCCGCCGCGGTCGGCCTGATGGCGTACGGGGGCTACTGCTTCATCAATGCCGGCTATCGTCGGGTCAGGCACCCACGGAGCGGAACCTGACCGATTCGCTGCCGGGGCCGGCAAGCCACCAACGGCGGCGTACAACAAACCGTCGGGAGCGGTTTTTGACGCCTCGGGCGGCCCGAAGGGTGGCCGCCAGGGATGGCAGGCCACAACAAACCGTCGGGAGCGGTTTTTGACGCCTCGGGCGGCCCGAAGGGTGGCCGCCAGGGATGGCAGGCCACAACAAACCGTCGGGAGCGGTTTTTGACGCCATGGGCGGCCCGAAGGGTGGCCGCCAGGGATGGCGGGCCACAAAAAAGACCGCCGTGGCGGTCTCAAACGATCGATAAGCCTATCTCGAAAGAACGAGACGGGGGTCATCGCACGAACTCTGGGTCCCGCTTATTGAGCCGGCCCCGTGTTGAGAGGTTGGCGATTGACGGAGTCCTTGCCAGCGGCGCCGTCCTGATCGCTGCCACTCAAGGGGGCGCTGTTGTCCATCGTCGGAGACATGGGGGCAGCGTCGCCCCGATGGGGCATGCCTTTCACCATCCCGTCACGATTGGCGCTGTCCTTGCTCGCCATTCCCATCTGATCGCTGCTGCTGTTGGGCGCACTGTCATCCATGGCAGAACCAAGGGCGGACTTCTGCGGCGACGACGGCATGCCGTTCACCATCGCATCGCGGTTGGTGCTGTCCTTGCTTGCCATTCCCATCTGATCGCTGCTGCTGTTGGGCGCACTATCGTCCATGGCGGTCTGCGCCATGGCTGCACCGCTCAATACGGCCAACATCAAACCGGTAGCGATACCGAAACGGTGACGGATGGAGATTTTCATGAGGGGCTCCTGCGGGTTTCCATGATCGAACGCGGCGTCGCGCTCCTGGGTCTTCCCTAACATGACGGTGGTGGCCGTCTATCCCTGTATACGCCGCTGTTCTGGAAACGGATGCAGTGCCCCTTGCGCTCTCACCCCAACAACAGCGCCCCACCCGCAGCGGCAATGACGGCACCGATACCGCGAAGCCAGCGGCTGTCACGCTGCATCAGCCAGTTGCCGACCAGACGGCCGACCAGGGTGATAGCGACGCTGGCGATGACGAAGCCAACGGCGTAGAGCAGTGCCGATGCCCCGGGTGCCAGCTCGCTGCCGTGAGCATGGCCATGCAACAGGATGAAGGCAAAGACCAGGGTGCCGCCAACCGCGGTGGGCAGCTTGACCAGACAGGCCAGCATCACGCCCGCCAGCAGGACGCTGGAGGCGATGCCGAATTCGACGCCGAGCAGCGGCACGCCGGCCCAGGCCAGTCCCGCCCCCGCGATCATGCCCAGGGCAATCAGCAGCGGCATGGCCCGGCACAACGTCGGGGACTGGCGGCAGCTCCACAAGCCGATTGCCAGCATGGCGAGCAGATGGTCGAGACCCGTCAACGGATGCATCAGCCCGGCCAGGAGACTGCCGCCATGGGTATGCGGTAGCGCGCCGGGATGCGCCATGGCCGCCGAGCCGACCAGCAGCAAGAGCGGTGCGGAGAGCCAGGCCAGGCCACGAGCCGGGGGAGTGGATGCGGTCATGACGAATCTCCTTGCAGGTAACGGATGAGAGATCAGTTGGCTGTCAGCAGTTGCTGGTCCTGGATGGCACGTCGTTCTTCGCCGCGCCGCTCCGGCAGCATCCCCCGATCGAGGATGAAACGAACGATGGTCTCGACACCGACCCCGTCATGCAGGTTGGTGAAGACGAAGGGACGCTCGCCACGCATCTTCTTGGCATCGCGCTCCATCACTTCGAGGGAGGCATGGACGTAGTCGGCGATGTCGATCTTGTTGATGATCAGCAGGTCCGACTTGGTGATTCCGGGGCCGCCCTTGCGCGGGATCTTGTCGCCAGCCGAGACGTCGATGACGTAGAGCGTCAGATCCGAGAGCTCGGGACTGAAAGTGGCAGCCAGGTTGTCGCCACCGGACTCCACCAGCACCAGCTCCAGATCGGGATGGAGGGCGTGCAGGTCGTCGATCGCCGCGAGATTCATCGAGGCATCCTCGCGGATCGCCGTGTGGGGACAGCCGCCGGTTTCCACGCCGATGATACGGTCGGCGGCCAGTGCATCGTGACGCAGCAGGAAGTCGGCATCTTCCCGGGTATAGATGTCGTTGGTCACCACCGCGATATCGTAGTGTTCACGCAGCGCCAGACAGAGCTGCTTGAGAAGTGCCGTCTTGCCGGAACCCACCGGCCCGCCGACCCCCACGCGTAGACAATGCTTCATCGCTTTCCTCTCCTTCCAATATCTCAACTGCGAAACAGACGCGAATACTGTGTTTCATGCAGCGCACTCGCCAGGGCCAGTCCCGGCAGGATGGGACCGAGCGCCTCGTCGTGCAGCCGGTTGGCGGTCTCGACTGCGCTCACCAGTTCGGGTCGCAGCCGCTCGACCAGCCGCTGTGCCGCGGTCTGGCCCAGCGGCAGCGCCTTGCAGGCGGCGGCCAGCTGGTTCTCGAGCCAGGCCCATGCGAAGCCGAGCTGGGCATCCTCGATGCCGATCCCTCGTCGATGCGCCACCCAGGCAAACAGGGTGACGTACGCCGGACGCTGGGGCAGCCAGCCATCTTCGGGCAGCAGCGCCAGGTCCCCCAGCAGACGCGCAAGCGCCTGCCCCAGACGCACGTCCTCGTCCGCCAGTTCCTGGGTTTCCCGATTGGCCCGAAGCCAGTCGTTCCAGACCTGCAGCGTCTCGCGGTCGCCAGTGTTCCAGGCGCCCTGCAACCTGCCCAGCACCGGCAACTCGCAACGTGTCAGGCCATCGTCGAGAACACCCGACAACCACTCGCCGAGGCTCTCCTCGTCACCTACCCAGTCAAGCTCGAAGGCGCTCTCCAACCCCTGTGACCAGGCGAAGGCGCCGATCGGCAGCGCCGGGCTGATCAGCTGCATCAGCCCCAGCAGGGCCAGCGGGTCGCGCGTCGACTCGGTGATCAAGTCTCAACGCTCCTGCTTGTGGCCATGGCGGTACGAGAGATGCTGCTGGAAGTCATAGACCTGGCCGAGGTTCCCGACAGCGTCGTGATCGTGGGAATGGTCGTGGCCGTGGCCGTGGGAATGACCGTGAGCATGGGAGTGGGCGTGTCCATGGCGAGCCCCCTCGCCCTCGGCATACGCGCCCGGCTCGGGGTCGAACGGCGCCTGGTGATGCTCGAGCGTCGCTCCCAGCCTCACTGCCAGGGTTTCCAGCACATGATCCGGCGGAAAACGCACCCAGCCACACTCGCCGGCCGTGCCGATCGCCAACTGAACGTGACGATTGCCCAGGTGATAGCAGAGCCTCGCCAATGCCAGCCCGAGCGGCACCTTCGCCGTCACCACCGGTTCCGCGGCAGCGAGAACTTCGATCACCTCGCCGCTTTCGGCACGCAGTAAGGCCCCATCGCGCAGCACCGGGCCGCGATCGAGGAAAATGCCGATCTCGTGGCCCCGGTCGCTGGTCGCCTTGAGTCGGCCGCGCATTCGCAGCTCGAACGGCAACGTCACGCTGTCGATGGCGATAGCGTCGGACGTCGCCTCCAGCCGTTCAATCAATTTCCACATGTCTATCTGCCTCGTGATAGCCGCTACCGGACTCGAGATGACCTCGACATAGATAACCGAAAACGAGCCCGGCCGGCGGATGAATAGTCGAATCAAAAAAGATGATAACGCTGGGCCAGCGGTAACTCGAAGGCCGGCTCACAGGTCAAGAGCTCGCCGTCGGCGCGCACCTCGTAGGTTTGCGGATCGACCTCCAGATGCGGACAGGCGTCGTTGAGCTTCATGTCCGACTTGCGAACGCCCCGTACGTTCCTGACCGCCGACAGCATGCTCTCCAGACCCAGGCGCTCCTTGATCCCGGCATCCAGCGCGGCCTGGCTGACGAAGCTGAAGCGGGTCGCGCTGGCCGCCTTGCCAAAGGCGCCGAACATCGGCCGGTAATGCACTGGCTGCGGTGTGGGGATCGACGCGTTGGCATCGCCCATCGGCGCCGCCGCGATCATGCCGCCCTTGACGATCAACGCCGGTTTGACGCCGAAGAACGCCGGGCTCCACAGCACCAGGTCGGCCAGTTTGCCGACTTCCACCGAGCCGACCTCGTGGGCGATGCCGTGGGTCAATGCCGGGTTGATGGTGTACTTGGCGATATAGCGGCGGGCGCGAAAGTTGTCCGCGCCCAGCGCCGCATCTTCCGGCAGCAGGCCGCGCTGCACCTTCATCTTGTGTGCGGTCTGCCAGGTACGGCAGACCACCTCTCCCACCCGCCCCATGGCCTGGGAGTCCGACGAGATCATCGAGATCACGCCCATGTCGTGGAGGATATCCTCGGCGGCGATGGTCTCGCGACGAATGCGGGAATCGGCAAACGCCACGTCTTCCGGGATGTTCGGATCGAGGTGGTGGCACACCATCAGCATGTCGAGATGCTCGTCGATGGTATTGACCGTGTAAGGCCGGGTCGGATTGGTCGACGACGGCAGCACGTAATCCTTCGAGCAGGCGGTGATGATGTCGGGGGCGTGACCCCCGCCGGCACCTTCGGTGTGATAGGTGTGGATGCCGCGCTCCTTGAACGCGGCGATCGTATCCTCGACGAAGCCGGACTCGTTGAGCGTGTCGGTATGAATCGCGACCTGGATGTCGTAGCGCTCCGCCACGCTCAGGCAGTTGTCGATCGACGCCGGTGTCGTTCCCCAGTCTTCGTGCAACTTGAGCCCGATCGCTCCGGCGACGATCTGCGCTTCCAGCGCCTCCGGCAGGCTGGCGTTGCCCTTGCCGAGCAGGCCGATGTTCATCGGCAGGGTGTCGATCGCCTGCAACATCCTGGCGAGATGCCACTCGCCGGGGGTACAGGTGGTGGCATTGGTGCCGGTCGCCGGACCGGTACCGCCGCCGAGCATGGTGGTGACGCCGCTCATCAAGGCTTCTTCGACCTGCTGCGGGCAGATGAAGTGGATGTGTGCATCGATACCGCCGGCGGTGAGGATCTTGCCCTCCCCCGCGATGATCTCCGTGCCCGGCCCGATGACGATGTCGACGCCAGGCTGGACGTCCGGATTGCCGGCCTTGCCGATGGCGGCGATCCGGCCTTGCTGCAGGCCGACATCCGCCTTCACCACCCCCCACCAGTCGAGGATCAGCGCGTTGGTGATGACGGTATCCATGACACTGTCATCCACGCGCTGGCTCTGGCCCATCCCGTCCCGAATGACCTTGCCACCGCCGAACTTGACCTCGTCGCCGTAGACCGTCGCGTCGCGCTCGACCTCGATCCACAGTTCGGTGTCGCCCAGGCGCACGCGATCGCCGACGGTGGGGCCGTACATGTCCGCGTACGCCTGCCGGGTAATCGTCACCATCAGTTCGTTCCCCCTTGATCGCCATTGTCGTCAGGCGCCCCTGGCGCGGCAGTGGGCAGCGCCCCCATCACCTCGCCGCGGAAACCGTAGATCCGACGCGCGCCGGCATAGGGCACCAGGGTCACCTCGCGACTCTGGCCCGGCTCGAAGCGAATCGCCGAACCGGCCGGCACATCGAGACGATAGCCACGCGCGATGGTGCGGTCGAAAACCAGCGCCGGGTTGGTCTCCGCGAAGTGGTAGTGGGAGCCGACCTGGACCGGCCGGTCACCGGTATTGGCCACCGCCAGCGTGATCGTCTCGAGACCCGCATTGAGCTCGATCTCGCCATCCTGAATCTGCGTTTCACCGGGAATCATCGATTTTCCCTTGTTGTCGATTGTTCTTCGCCGGGACGGCACCCGGACGGCTCATGGCAAGGCCGTCGACGTTGGCCGACCGGCAGCATGCGAAACCGCGCCGACACCGCCCGGCCCGGAAGCGCCGCGTCAGACGATGGGATCGTGAACCGTGACGAGTTTGGTGCCGTCCGGGAATGTCGCTTCGACCTGCACCTCGTGAATCATGTCGGCCACCCCGTCCATGACGTCTTCCCGCGTCAGTATTTCGCGCCCATATCCCATCAGGTCGGCCACGCTCCTGCCATCCCGCGCGCCTTCCAGAATCTCGAAACTGATCAGCGCCATCGCTTCCGGATAGTTGAGCTTGAGCCCACGGGCGCGCCGCCGCTCGGCCAGTTGGGCGGCGCTGAACAGCATCAGCTTGTCTTTGTCTCTCGGGGTCAATTCCATCGCGACGGCTCCCTGGCTCTTGCGCGTTGTTCAAAGTTCGGTCTTTCGGCCCTGCTGCCGGGCAAACGCCGGCTTCGATGTGCCGCGAACGGGGCTATCCACGGGGTCGTCAAGTCCGCCAGATGCGCGGCTCGCAAACGCCCCGACCGGCCAGCAAGGGTCGAAGCACGTGCCAGGCAGCGCAGCACAGATCCCAGGCTTCGTTGCGGGAGCTGCCCAGATAGCGCAGCAGCAGCACACCGTGACGCTGCGTCACCGCCCAGTTTGGCCGCGCCGGCAGTGCCGCTCTGAGGGCACCGACCGCTCCGCCGGCATCCTCCACTCCCGCCGCCCACAGCGTGGCCTGGACCGTCGCGCCGCCCTGCCCCCAACGCCCGACGAATCGCCGGTGCGCCGGATCCAGCGGCTGGCGCTCGAGCCACAGCGGCCGGCCATCCCGGCTCAGTCGAAAGCGCTGCTCGATGCGGCCGCTCTCGAACGGCAGCTGGCTCGCCGGGCGCCCCAACGCCATGATTTCCCACCCCAGGCAGCGGGCGCTGCCCTGCAAGGCGATCTCGGTGAGCTGCTCGCCTCGCGAGCCATCGAAACCGATGGTCTCCTGGGGCAGCCACTCGAGAAGACCATCGTCCTCGACGGCGAATCGATTGGTCTGCGACCAGGCGACGGCGTGGCTGTCCGCGCGGTAGAGCTTGGTCGCCGCCGGCGTGGTGAGCACGGCATGGGCAGAAGGCTCGACCCGGATGTCGACCGTCAACGCATCGCCGCTGACCAGGCCCCCTGGCGGGTGCAGCAGATAGACGTGACAGGGGTCGACTCGGCCGACCTGGTGCGGCTCCGGATAGAACGGCCGCTGGACCCTTAGCGGCCCATGGTGCCGCGCCCGGACCAAGCGCGTTCGAGCCGCGCCTTCCCGACCATGGGAGCGCGACGCGAACGCCAACGACAGCGAGGCATCCCAGCGGCGCCCGGCATCGAAACGGTGCCCGGAATCCGCCGGCGCCGGTGATACCGTCCGTTGCAACGGTCTGGAGATCTCGGCCGTCATACCGTTAGATGTCGCTTGATCAGGTCGTCGCTCAATGATCCGATATCTCCCTCGGCCACCTTCTGCCCCCGATCCATGATCACGAAGCCATCGGCGTAGCGACGCGCGAACGGCAATTTCTGCTCGACCAACAGCACCGTCAGGCCATCCTCGCGATTCAGCTTGCGAATGACCTCCCCGATCTGAGCGACGATGTTGGGCTGGATACCCTCGCCCGGCTCGTCGAGGATCAGCAGACGGGGGTCGAGCACCAGCGCTCGTCCGATCGCCAGCTGCTGCTGCTGCCCGCCGGAAAGATCGCCACCTCGACGATAGCGCATCTCCTTGAGCACCGGAAATAGCTCGTAGATGCGCTCGGGAATCTTGCCGACCCTTTTTTCCCCGTCACGAACGCGCCGCGACGGCAGCCCGATCTTGAGATTCTCCTCCACGCTCAGGGTGGCGAATATCTGGCGCCCCTGGGGCACATAGCCGATGCCCAGGCCCGCGCGAGCCTCGGGGCGGCGCTTGAGCAGATCCTCGCCGTCGAAGCGAACGCTGCCACCACGGGCGGCAACCTCGCCCATGATCGTCTTCAACAGCGTCGTCTTGCCGACCCCGTTGCGCCCCATCACGCAGGTACAGCGACCCGCGGGCACGTCCAGGGTGAGATCGCGCAGTATATGACTTTCGCCATAGTACTGGTTCAGGTTTTCCACGCTCAGCATCAGGCCGACTCCTCGTCACCGCCGAGATAGACCTCGATCACCCGCGGGTCGTTCGACACCTCATCCATGGTGCCCTCGGCCAGGACACTCCCCTGATGCAGCACCGTGACCTGCCGCGCGATCGAACGCACAAAGCCCATGTCGTGCTCGACCACGACCACCGACTGCTGGCCGGCAAGGTGCGTCATCAGTTCGGCGGTGCGGTGCATTTCCGGTTCGGTCATGCCGGCCACGGGCTCGTCCACCAGCAGCAGCCGCGGCCGCTGCATCAGCAGCATGCCGATCTCGAGCCACTGTTTCTGGCCATGGGAGAGCACGCCGGCAAGACGATAACGCTCCTCGCTCAGCCCGATCGTCTCGAGCACCTCGTCGATCCGCGCCTGCCCTTCGTGGTCGAGCCGCGCCAGCAGCGTTTTCCAGACTCGCCGCTCACCCGCCATCGCCAGCTCCAGGTTCTCGGTCACGTCGAGCGCTTCGAACACCGTCGGTTTCTGGAACTTGCGGCCGATGCCGAGATTGGCGATCTGCGGCTCGTCCAGGGCCAGCAGGTTGTGGCGGCTGCCGAACCAGACCTGGCCGGTGTCGGGACGTGTCTTGCCGGTAATGATGTCCATCATCGTCGTCTTGCCGGCCCCGTTCGGGCCGATGATGCAGCGCAGCTCGCCATCGTCGATGGTCAGATTCAAGCCGTTGATGGCCTGGAAGCCATCGAAACTGACGCTGACGTCCTCGAGATAGAGGATCGGTCCATGACGCACGTCCACCGGCGACTGGGCCGGGGCCATGAAGTCGAACACCCGGTCTGGCCGGGCCAGCTCGCGCAGCCGGCCGAAGCGGGCACTCTCCACACCGCTCATGCGCTTGCCTCCCTCTGCCCAGGCCGCACCGCTGCGCGCCGCCGACCCCGCCACTTCGCGATCACCCCGGCGATGCCCTGAGGCAACACCATCGTCACCAGCACGAACAGCGCGCCAAGAATGAACAGCCAGGCGTCCGGCATCGCCCCCGTCAGCACCGTCTTCAGATAGTTGACCACCAGCGCACCGAGCAGGGCGCCGTAGAGCGTCGCGCGACCGCCCAGGGCAACCCACACCACGACCTCGATGGAGAACAGCGGCGCGAAGGTGCTGGGGTTGATGATGCCGACCTGCGGCACATAGAGCGCCCCGGCAACGCCGGCGATCATCGCCGACACCACGAACAGCGCCAGCTTGACGTGATCGACCCGATAGCCGATGAAACGCACTCGCGCTTCGGCATCCCGCGTCGCCAGGCTGACCCGACCCAGCCGCGAGACGGTGATCGCCCGGCACAGCCAGAACGCCAGCAACACGGCAATACCGGAGGCCAGGAACAGCGCCACGGTCATGCCTTCGCTGCTCAGGGAAAAGCCCAGCAGCTCGTAGAAGCGCGTGAGGCCGGTACTGCCGCCAAGCCCCATCTCGTTGCGATTGAACGCGAGCATCAGCGCGAAGGTCAGCGCCTGGGTAATGATCGAGAAGTAGACGCCGGTGACCCGGGAGCGAAACGCCAGCCAGCCGAAGACCAGAGCGAGCAGACCCGGTGCCAGCAGGACCATGAGTGCCGCCACCGGGAAGTAGGTCATCATCGCCTGCCAGCCCGGCAATACCGAGGTCTGCGCGTTGAGATAGAGCCCCATGGCGTACCCGCCCAAGGCGAAGAAGGCGCCGTGGCCGAGGCTCAGAATACCGAGATAGCCCCAGATCAGGTCCACGGCGAGTGCCAGCAGCATGTAGGTGAAATACTTGCCCAGCAGTGCGACGGTCGCCCCGCTGACGTGCAGCGCGTTCGACGCCGGCAGGGCGTTGAGGATCAGCACGAGCAGCATGCCGACGATCAGCGCCAGGCTGGTCACCAGCGTCGAGCGGGAGAGGAACGCCTGGCGCGACCGATCGCGGCTGGGCAAGGTGGCTTGGGTCGTCATGAGGTCCGCCCCTTGGGTGCGAAGATGCCCTGCGGGCGCTTCTGGATGAACAGGATCACGCCGACCAGCACGATGATCTTGGCCAGCACCGCGCCGACCCAGGGCTGCAGCACCTGGTTGATCACGCCCAGCGACATGCCCGCCACCAGCGTTCCCCACAGATTGCCGACGCCGCCGAAGACGACGACCAGGAAGGAGTCGACGATATAGCTCTGGCCCAGGTTGGGACCGACGTTGGTCAGCTGCGACAGCGCCACGCCGGCGAGCCCCGCGACGCCCGCGCCGAGGCCGAACGTGAGCATGTCGACGCGCGTGGCGCGCACGCCCATCGCCCTCGCCATGGCACGGTTCTGGGTAACCGCGCGCACCTCTAGCCCGAGGCGGGTGAAGCGCATCAGCGCCCACAGTGCGGCGAACACGGCCAGGCAGAACAGCAGCACGCCAAGCCGGTTGAGCGTAAAGGCGAGCGCCTCGTTGATCTGCCAGGCGCCCTGCAGCCACTCCGGCGAGGTCACTCGGCGGTTGAGCGGCGAAAACACGCTGCGCACCAGCTGCTGCAGGATCAGGCTGAGGCCGAATGTCGCCAGCAGCGTCTCCAGCGGGCGGCCCTTCAGAAAGCGGATCACGGTGCGCTCGATCACTACGCCGAACGCCCCGGCGACCAGAAATCCACCGGGGATGGCGAGCGCCAGCGCCAACCCGGGCTGGCCGGGCAGCGCCTGCTGGATCAGCCAGGTGGTGTAGGCGCCGATCATGATCAGCTCGCCGTGGGCCATGTTGATCACGCCCATGACACCGAAGGTGATTGCCAGGCCGATGGCCGCGAGCACCAGAATCGAACCGGCGCTCAGGCCGAAGAACAGCGTCTGCGCGCGGTCGTACCAGGCGCGCTTGCTCTCGATGCCGCCAAGTACCGATTGCGCCTCGGCCGCCAGGGGCGAGTCGCCCGCAGCGATCGGCACCAGCGTGTTACGCACCCGCGTATCGAGATTGCCGCGCAGCGTGTCGAGCGCCTCGGCGTCGCCGTTCTGCACGTCGTAGAGCGCCAGCGCGACATCGAGCGGCTGGCGAACGGCGTCGCTCTCCTCCTCGTCGCGCATCCGGCGAACACTGGCGACATTGTCCTCGGTGATCTCTCCGATCAATCGCCGCGCCGCCGAGAGACGCGACGCTTCATCGCCCGCGCTCAGCGACAGCGACGCGATCAGCCCCTCGAGCTGGGCACGCAGATCGTTGTTGATCTTGAAGATATCGACCGTGCGTCGGGTGCCGGTGCCGGCATCCTCGAAGGTAATCGCGTCGATGATCGGCCATTCGCGGCCGCTATCGTCGGTGACGATATAAAAGCGATCGCCACGACGCTCCTTGCCGAGACGGCCATCCAGCAGCGCCTGCAACCAGCGCGTCTTCTGCTCGGCGTCACTCTCGGCGATTGCCTGCGCGGCCGCCCCCTTGGCTTGGAAATTGCCGGTATCCAGCGCTTCGAGCAGCGCTCGCGGCTCACTGGAGGTCGCGGCGAAAGCGCCTTGACTGATGATGCTCAGGCTCCATGCCATCAGCAGGCACAGCAGCACGGTGATCGTCGGCCTGCGCGTCGGGGCGCGGCCGTCATGTTCTACGGTGGCTCTCATGGGATCGTCCTCGGACGCGTTCTATCGCCGGGCCAAACGAGCGACACCGATGCCCGGGCGGACACCGGTGTCGAACCGGTCTGATTTAGTCGGCGCCGGGACCGTCCTGGCACTGCATGCTTTCGACGTCGAGCTTGCCGCAGCGCAGCGGTGCCCGCCAGTCGCTGATCAGGTTCTTGGATTCCGGCAGATAGTCGGACCAGGCATCCCCGGCAACGGTCGTCGGCGTTCGCCAGACCACGCTGAACTGGCCGTCATTCTGGATCTCGCCGATCATCACCGGTTTGGTGATGTGGTGGTTGGGCATCATGGTCGACGCACCGCCGGACAGATTGGGCACGGTGACGCCGATGATCGAATCCTTGACCGCGTCGACATCGGTGGTCCCCGCTTGCTCGACGGCCTCTAGCCACATGTTGAAGCCGATGAAGTGCGCTTCCATCGGATCGTTGGTCACCGCCTGGTCGTTGCCGGTGTAAGCGACCCAATCATCGATGAAGTCGTAGTTGGCATCACTGTCGACGCTCATGAAGTAGTTCCACGCCGCCATGTGGCCGACCAGCGGCGCGGTGTCGATACCGGTCAGTTCCTGCTCGCCGACGGAGAACGCCACCACCGGGATGTCTCCCGCCGAGATACCCTGGTTGGCGAGTTCGTTGTAGAACGGCACGTTGGCGTCGCCATTGATGGTCGACACCACCGCGGTCTTCTTGCCCTGGCTGCCGAAATCCTTGACCTGGGAGACGATCGACTGCCAATCGCTGAAGCCGAACGGCGTGTAGTTGATCATGATGTCGGCGGCGGCGACGCCATTGGCCTTGAGATACGCTTCCAGAATCTTGTTGGTGGTGCGCGGATAGACGTAGTCGGTTCCCAGCAGCGCCCAGCGCTCGACGCCTTGACCCATCAGGTAGTCGACAGCAGGGATCGCCTGCTGGTTGGGTGCCGCGCCGGTGTAGAAGATGTTCTCGGAGGACTCCTCGCCCTCGTACTGCACCGGATAGAACAGCAGCCCGTTGAGTTCCTCGACCACCGGCAGCACCGCCTTGCGGGACGCCGACGTCCAGTTGCCGAAGATGACGTCGACGCGATCATCGCCGGTCAGCATGTCGCGCGCCTGCTCGGCATAGAGCGACCAGTCCGAGGCCGGATCCATGACCACCGGTTCGAGCTTGCGACCCAGCAGCCCACCGGCCTCGTTCTGCTTGGCGATCAGCATCAGCATCTCGTCTTTCAGCGTCGACTCGCTGATCGCCATGGTGCCGGAGAGCGAATGCAGGATGCCGACCCGGATCGGGCCCTCGTCCTGGGCCACCGCGGCGGTACCGAAACCGGCCAGCCCCAGCGCGATGCTGGAACCGGCAATCAACTTGCGAAGGGATGTTGTTGTCATCGGATTCTCCTGGTCATGATCCCCTGATGATCGGGAATGCTCGCCCGTGACGGCGTAGCCATCGATCGGAAAACCCCATGCATTTTTCGTGCCCTAAACTTTCACCACCTCAACCTTGTATACAAAAACCAGAAAAAAGAGCGAGAACTTCGGTCAACGGCAACGATTTGGTGCAAAAAAAGATCGAAGAATCAGAGGCGATTTCCGCAAAAGGCGCGCCAGCCCCCCTCAAGCGCCTCGGCTCGCACCATTGCTGCGCATGAAACTCGCGCGCGAGCAGGTGTCGCTCTGCGTTGGTGCGGCCTGGCCCGATAACCAGGATCGACCCCCAAGGTGACGTCAGAACCAGTCCCGTTCCAGCGCCATCAGCCCCGACGGCCCCGCCGCTATCTGGCGCTCCAACGCCTCGGAATGGGGTAGCTGGCGAGTCAGAAAATGCTGCCCCACGATCAACTTCGCCCGATAGAAATCCTCACCGGACGGCCCTTGTCGGGTCAGGCCGCGCTGGGCCGCGCCGGCCGCCTTCCACCACAACCAGCTGTAGACCGCGTAGCCGAGCAGATGCAGGTAATCATTGGCGGCCGCCCCAGCCGCCGCCGCGTCCTTGCTGGCGGCGTCGATCACCGCCGCGGTGACTCGCTCGAGCCGAATCAACTCACGCTCGAGCGCCTCCCGGAACGGATGCACGTCAGGCGCATCGATATCATCGTTCTCGAGCTCCGTCCTGATCCGATCGGCAAGACGCTCGACATAAGCCCCCTGGTTGCGCGTCAGCTTGCGGCCGATCAGATCCATGGCCTGAATGCCGTTGGTGCCCTCGTAGATCATCGCGATTCGCGCATCACGCACGTACTGCTCGGCGCCCCATTCGACGCAGTAACCGCTGCCGCCATAGATCTGCTGCGCCTCGACCGTGGTCGCAAAGCCCCGGTCGGTCAGAAACGCCTTGGCCACCGGGGTGAGCAGCGCGACCAGTTCGTCGGCCGCCTCGCGAACTTCGCGATCGGAATGATACTTGGCACGATCGAGTTCACGGGCGACACAGGCGGCAAACAGACGGCCGCCCTCGTTCCAGGCACGGGCGTTGAGTGCCATGCGTCGCACATCGGGATGAACCAGGATCGGATCGGCGGCCTGGTCGGGCTCGGCGGCACCACCCGGGGCCCGGCTCTGGCGACGCTCGCGGGCGAAGGCGATGGCGCTCTGGTAGGCGACGTCGCCCAGGCCCAGACCCTGTATGCCGATCGAGAGTCGTTCGTAATTCATCATCGTGAACATCGCCGCCAGCCCCTGGTGGGGTTCACCGATCAGCACGCCCTCGGCGCCCTCGAAATGCATCACGCAGGTCGCGCTGCCGTTGATGCCCATCTTGTGCTCGAGGCCACCGCAGACAACGCCGTTCGCCTCTCCCAGCGAACCGTCTTCCAGCACCCGGCGCTTGGGAACCAGGAACAGCGAGATGCCCTTGGCGCCCGGCGGCGCATCCGGCAGCTTGGCCAGCACCAAATGGACGATATTGTCGGTCAGATCGTGCTCACCGCCGGTGATCCAGATCTTGCTGCCGGTCACCGAGTAACGGCCATCATCGCTCGGCACTGCCCGCGTCTTGATCAAGCCGAGATCGGTGCCGCAGTGCGGTTCGGTCAGGCACATGGTGCCCAGCCACTCACCGGCGTAGAGCCGCGGAAGATAGCGGGTCTTGACCGCCTCGTCGGCGTAGGCGTCGAGCAACAGGCCGGCACCGTTGTTGAGCGTCAGGTATAACGCGAAGCCGGTATTGCTGGCGTAGAGCAGTTCGTCGAAGGACTGGGTCAGCAATTTGGGCAGGCCCTGTCCACCATGGGCAGGATTGCCGCCGAGCCCGCACCATCCGCCCCGCGCCAGCTCCGCGAAAGCCTGGCGAAAACCGCCCGGTGTGGTCACCGCGCCATCCGACATCACGCAGCCTTCTTGGTCTCCACGCTGATTGAGCGGGAACAGCTCCGCTTCGACCAGACGAGCCGCTTCCTCGAGCACGGCATCGGCGAGTTCGGCATTGAAATCGGCGGTCGCCGACATGGCCTGCCACTCCTGTTCGGCCCGGAACACCTCTTCACGGACGAACCGCATGTCCGTAAGCGGCGCGCGATAGTCTGCCATTCGACCCCCTCAAGAATTCAAACATTCGTTTAAATATGCCTGCGACTGTAAGCGATAATGCCGGCGCGTTTCACTCTGACCTTGGTCTACTCTTCGCGTCGTCGCCAGAACAGAATCAGCAAGGGAAAGCGGCTATTGTCGCGAGACCCTCGATGGGAAACTTGCGGATTCTCGCCGAGACGGTTGGACGCACCAACTTGATTCAGGATAATTGGGAAACTTGCGTGTTCCCGCGGATACGCCAGACTATGTGCTCTGCCTCGACCGGGTGGCACAGCCTGGCAAGACGCCCGGACGACGCAAGGGAGCGCAAGGGAATCGTCGCCACGCGAGGGCGACCTCGAACTGACTCATCAAACAATGGAGACGGCTAGTGGCTCAAGACGCCAACAATCAGCCGGATGCGCCGCAGGAGGGCATACCGGCTCCCGAGGGTCCCGCCAATCTCATCGACACCGATTATGTGATTGGCCAGGACAATATTCAGACCAGCAAGTTTGGTCTCAACGTCGATCTGCATGGCAAGGTCTTTTCGGTCTCGTCCCTGCTGATCCTGTTCTTCGTCATCATCACTCTGGCATTGCCGGAGCAGATGGGTCCGATCTTCAACGGTGCGAAGAGCTTCCTGACCGATCATTTGAGCTGGCTGTTCCTGTTCGCCGCCAACATCTTCGTGCTGCTGTCGGTGGTGCTGATCTTCACCCCGCTGGGCAAGGTCAGGATCGGCGGTCTGCACGCCAAACCCGATTTCAGCTATGCCGGCTGGTTCGCCATGCTGTTCGCGGCGGGCATGGGTATCGGGCTGATGTTCTATGGCGTCTCCGAGCCCATGACCCACTTCGATACCTCCATCACCGGCGACTCGTGGGCGCCGCTGGGGGGTGCCCAGGGCGACCAGGCCGCAGCGCAGTCGCTGGCCATGGCAGCCACGATTTTCCATTGGGGCCTGCACCCGTGGGGGATTTACGCGGTTGTCGCCCTGTCGCTGGCGCTGTTCTCCTTCAACAAGGGCCTGCCGCTGACCATGCGCTCGATCTTCTACCCCATTCTGGGTGAGCGGATCTGGGGCTGGCCGGGGCACATCATCGATATCCTGGCCGTATTCGCGACCTTGTTCGGCCTCGCGACATCCTTGGGCCTCGGTGCGTCGCAGGCGTCGGCCGGCCTCAACTATCTTTTCGGTACGCCCAACAACGATGTCACCATGGTGCTGCTGATCATCGGCATCACACTGGTCGCGCTCATGTCGGTCATGCTGGGTGTCGACAAGGGCGTGCAACGCCTGTCCCAGATCAACATGGCGCTCGCGTTCCTGCTGCTGCTGTTCGTGATCTTCGTCGGCCCGACCCTGCTGATCGCCACCGGCTTCGTCGAGAACATGGGGTCGTACCTCAAGAATCTGCCGGCGCTTTCCAACCCGTTCGGCCGTGAAGACAGCAACTTCGTGCATGGCTGGACGGCCTTCTACTGGGCCTGGTGGATCTCCTGGTCACCGTTCGTCGGCATGTTCATCGCTCGCGTCAGCCGCGGTCGCACGGTGCGCGAATTCCTGATCGCCGTACTGCTGGTGCCGACCATCGTCTCCGTGCTGTGGATGACCGCCTTCGGCGATACCGCCATCAACCAGCTGGTCAGCGACGGCTTCCAGGGCGTCAAGAACGCCGAATTGCCACTGCAGCTGTTCACCATGCTGGGCCAGTTGCCGTTGACTTCCATCACGTCGTTCGTCGGCATCATCCTGGTCATGGTGTTCTTCATCACCTCGTCCGACTCCGGTTCGCTGGTCATCGACTCGATCACCGCCGGCGGCAAGGTCGACGCACCGACGCCGCAGCGCGTGTTCTGGGCCTTGATCGAGGGTGCGATCGCCATTGCGCTGCTGCTGGGTGGCGGCTTGACGGCGCTGCAGGCGGCGGTCATCACTACCGGCCTGCCGTTCACGATCGTTCTGCTGGCAGCGTGCTACGCCATTATCCAGGGCTTGCGGTCCGAGCCTCGCGGCTGACGACTTCTCCCCGGAAGATGGATCACGAAAAAAGGGCGGCTCAGAGAGCCGCCCTTTTTTTGCATCCGCCGCCAGGATCGCCCTGCCCGGTCCGGGTCAGCGCCACAGCGCACCGACCGGGGTCTCCCAGTCGTAATGGTAAAGAACCTGCGCCTGCAACAGCTCCGCCGTCGCCAGCGAATCGACCAGCGCATGGTGCCCGGTGTACGCCGGGAGATGATAGCGCTGGCGACTCTCGTGCAACCGAATCGACGCCATCGGCCGTCCCGCCCAGCGACGCAGCCTTGCCCACCACGACTGGCGGTGAATCCGCGCTTCCAGCGACATGGTATCGATCATCGGCATCAGCAGACCCTCACCCAACCGCTCGCGTACCGCCGCGTCGAGGAACGTTCGCTCCAGCTGGCGATAGTGCACGACGACCAGCCGGCCGGCGAGCAAGGCCAGCAGCTCATCGATGATCGCCGCGAAATCGGGGGCGCCCGCCACCTCGGCATGGGTGATGTGGTGAAAGGCCACCGATTCGTCGCTGAGCTTGCGGCGCGGCGACAGCACCCAGTAGCGGCCGTCCGCCGGGCGGATTCGGGACAAGGTGAACGGCATCACCCCGACGCTGACGATGTCGTGGCGGCTGCTATCCAGGCCAGTGGTCTCGAAGTCCATCGCGACCAGCGGCGCCTGGCCGATCGGGGTGTCCGGGTCGAGCGTTCCCCGGGTGAAGAAATCGGCCAACCGGGATTCGCGAGCCTGCTTCGCGCGGGAGGCCATGTAGTCCGGCCAGGTCGGCTGGGACGGCCTTCTTGCGCCGGCACGGAAGGTCATCGGCGGCTCCGCTGCTCTTCGGAGCCACCGCTCGTCCTGGAGGAACCCGACCGGGACGGCATGGTATAGCGGAAGGAGAGGAATTTCTGAGCGTTGCTGATCGCCTCGAAGGCATCCTTCAGATGGTGCCGTTCACGGCTGCCGATGTTCTCGGGGTCGACGCTGTTGTCGGGCTCGACGCCCCGCTCGATCGCATCGGCCTGATGGCGAATACGGACCATCGACATGAACTCGAAGGCGTAACGCAGACGCTCGGTGACGCCATCGGCCAGCAGTTTGGTCTGGGCGATGTCATCGAGGCGGGCAAAGCTGTTCTGCGCCTTGGAGCCGCAGGCCAGCGCATGCACGCGCACCAGATCGGTCAGCGGCGCGGTTCCCCGGCGCTTGAGGTTGATCGACTTGCGGTGTTCGCCATCCTGCTCCATGACGAACTGCCGGAAGAATCCCAGCGGCGGCGTGCGATTCTTGGCGTTGCGCGCCAATGCGGCCAGGAAGACCGGCCGCTGCGGTGCCAACTCGGCGATCAGGTCCTGCAACGCTTCGACCATGGGCGTCTCGCCATGCACCGGCGCCAGGTCGAAGAAGATGGAGCTATGCAGCAGCCGCTCGCCGTTGGGTTCGTCCATCCACTCGGTGAAATAGCGTTTCCACACCTGCAGCGGCTTTCGCCAGCGCGGATTGGTCGCCATCACGTCGCCCTTGCAGTACGGATAGCCGCAGGCGTCCAGGCCGTCGCAGACGAACCTCGCCAGCGCCTCGAAATACTCTCCATGCTGCTCGGGGTCGTAGTCGTCATGAAGAACCAGCGCGTTGTCCTGATCGGCATTGATGGTGGGCTCCTCCCGCGCCATCGATCCCAGCACCATGAAGCAGTAGGGCACCGGTGCCGGGCCCAGCTCGGCCTCCGCCAACTCGATCAGGCGCTGCGTGAACGCCCGTCCGATCGTCGCCAGCGCCCGGCAGACCATCTCGGAGTTGGCGCCGTCGGCGACCATGCGCACGAACCCCGTGCCCACCTCCGGCGCCAGCCGTGCCAATTGCTCGGGCGTGTTCTGAACGAAGATGTTGTTGACCAGGAACAGGCTGCTGTGGGTCTCGTGGCGAACGATATCGGAGAGGTGCAATACGCCGACCGGCTGACGACGGTGCAGTACCGGCAGGTGGTGAACCTGATTGCGCAACATGCACAGCATCGCCTCGTAGACCGATTCATCGGACTGGATGACGATGACTCTCCGCGACATGACCTCGCCCACCGGGGTCTGGGCCGATTTGCCCTCCGCCAGCACCCGGGTGCAGAAATCGCGGTCGGTCAGAATGCCGTTGAGCTGCCAGTGCCGGCCGTCGGGGCCGGTGAAGGTATAGGCGGAATGAGTTTCGGTGACATCGACCACCAGCACGCAGGTGACGTTGGCATCGCGCATCTGCCGGGCCGCCTGCTGCAGGGACATGGAGGCTTCGACCATCTGCGGCTGCCGGCTGATCAGCTTGCGCACCCGGGTCGTCATCAGGCCGCTGTCGTCGCGCTGCTGTTCCACCGTCACCTTGAGACGCTGGCCACCGGTCTCCACGAACTCGGCGAAGTCGTCGTCCTCCTCGCAGATCGCCTCGAACACATCGCCGGGGATGAAATAGATCAGCGTGTCCTCGATGGCGCTGACCGGGTAGCGCACCCGACGGTTGCTGCGCAGCAGATCCGAGTAACCGAAGATGTCGCCTTCGCTCAGGCGATTGAACAGCCGGCCGCTGCGCTGGTACATCTCCACCGCCCCGCTGCGGATGTACCACAGCGCTTCGACCTGCTCATCCTTGACCAGCAGTTCGCTGCCGGCCTGGAAATAGCGGATTTCGACCTCTCCGGCGATGCGATCGAGCAGCGCATCGGGAAGATCGTCGAACGGCGCGAACTGCGCCATGTGGCCACGGATATCCAACTGCTCAACGTTCATGCGCCTCTCCCCGTCGCGAGCTCTCATTGTCGAAGCGCCGCAACATGGCGTCAACGACGGTTTGGCCGCTATCCGGTTGATCTATCGATGGAAACGTCGCAAGTGTCGACCAGAGGGAGAAAAGACCAGCCATCGCGCCTCGTGAACCCCGAGTGCCGGGGTCGCCGCCGGCGGCTGGCTTCAGGCGCTGTCGGCCTTGGAGAGCGGTGTGGGGTGCTTGCCCTCGACCCAGCCCAGGCTGCCGCTATCGGTCGGCTTGAACCAGTCGAGACGCGAGGCCAACTCGACCACGCTGCCGACGACGATCAGCGTCGGCGGTCGGGGCTGGTGCCCGGCGAGGCTATCCGGCAGCCGTGCCAGCGTGCCCAGATGCACGCGCTGATTGGCGGTGGTGCCCTGCTCGATCAGCGCCAGCGGGGTGTCCGCTTCCAGCCCATGTGCCACCAGCCGTTCGCGAATCAGCGTCAGCGCACCCAGGCCCATGTAGAAGACCAGGGTCTGACCGCCGCGGGCCAGCGCCGGCCAGTCGAGATCGCAACTGCCGTTCTTGAGATGGCCGGTGACGAAACGCACCGATTGGGCGTGGTCGCGATGGGTCAGCGGCAGACCGGCATAGGCCGCACAGCCGGAAGCGGCGGTAATCCCCGGCACGACATCGAATTCGATCCCGGCGGCGACCAGCGCCTCGAGCTCTTCCCCGCCACGACCGAAGATGAACGGATCGCCGCCCTTCAGCCGAACCACCCGATTACCCGCCCTGGCCCAATCGACCAGCGCCTGGTTGATGCCCTCCTGGGGCACACTGTGCCGGGACCGCGCCTTGCCGACGTAGAAACGCCTGGCATCGGGCCTGGCCAGGGCCAGGATCTCCTGGCTGACCAGCCGGTCATGGATGACGATATCCGCCTGCTGCAGCTGCCTCAGGGCTTTCAGCGTCAGCAGCTCCGGATCCCCCGGCCCGGCCCCGACCAGCGAGACGTGGCCGCGTCGCCAGCTCTCCGGCGCCAGCCCTGCCGCGTTCTCGGCCGCGTCCCGAGTGGTTACCCGTGGCGGCAGGCGCACACTGCAAAGCGCCGGATGCGACGGCACGAAGACCGCCACACCGGCCTCCCGCGCCCGCGTGGCCACCTGATGATCACGCGCGGCGTCGCCACTGGCTACGAGCCATAGCTGGCCAGCCCGCGGCAGCGGCTCGTCGCTGCGCACCGCCCAGCCCTGGCTCTGGCAAAGCGCTGCCAGCGCCGGCATCGTCGAGCCGGCATGCACGGTCACCCGCGGCATCAGCCCGGCGACACGCTGAGCCAGCGCCAGCGTCTCGCTGCCGCCACCGATCAGGTGCACGTCGAGCTGCATCGGGTCGTACTGCAGAGTCAGGGAGTCGGTCAAGAATCGAGCCGTCATAGAAGTGGGAAGGATCGGCCTTAGATCGAAAAGCCGAAAACGACATCATGCTTATAGCGAAAGTGTAAGAGCACGACACCGGCAAACGAAGGAACGCTTTTTTTTAGGGTTATAACCAAACGTGCCCTGGTCACCCTCCATTGACCAGGGCACACGCCCCATCTACGCGACGTTGAGACGCGTCAAGCCGCCCATGTAGGGCGACAGCGCCGCCGGCACGTCCACGCTGCCGTCGGCGTTCTGGTAGTTTTCCAGCACCGCCAGCAGGCAGCGCCCTACCGCCAGCCCGGAGCCATTCAGGGTGTGTACCAGCTGCGGCTTCTTCTGCCCGGGGCTGCGGAAGCGCGCCTGCATCCGCCGCGCCTGGAAATCCTCGCAGTTGGAGACCGAGGAGATCTCGCGATAGGTCTGCTGGCTCGGCAACCACACTTCAAGATCGTAGGTCTTGGTCGCGCTGGCGCCCATGTCGCCAGTACACAAGGTCACCACGCGATACGGCAGCTCCAGCGCCTGCAGGATCGCCTCGGCGTGACCGCGCATCACCTCCAGCGCCTCGTAGCTGGTCTCGGGGTCGACCACCTGCACCATTTCGACCTTGTCGAACTGGTGCTGGCGGATCATCCCGCGCGTATCCCGGCCGTAGGCACCCGCCTCGCTCCGGAAGCACGGCGTGTGGGCGGTCAGCTTCAGCGGCAGCGCATCGTGCTCGAGGATCTCGTCGCGGACGAAGTTGGTCAGCGGCACCTCGGCGGTGGGGATCAGGTAGTAGTCGCTGTCGCCGAGCTTGAACAGATCCTCGCCGAACTTGGGCAGTTGGCCCGTTCCGGTCAGCGTCTCGGCGTTGACCATGTAGGGCACGTAGCACTCTTCGTAGCCGTGGTCCCGGGTCTGGGTGTCGAGCATGAACTGCGCCAGCGCCCGATGCAGCCGGGCGATCGGCCCGCGCATCACGGCGAAACGCGAGCCGGTGAGCTTGGTCGCCAGCTCGAAGTCGAGATAACCGAATCGGGCCCCGAGATCGACGTGGTCACGCACCTCGAAATCGAATTCGCGCGGGGCGCCCCAGCGGTGCAGCTCGACATTGTCGCTCTCGTCCGCGCCCTGCGGCACGTCTTCATGGGGCAGGTTGGGCAGCCCCGCGACAAGATCCTCCCAGGCCTGCTGCACCTCGCCGAGCTCGCGCTTGGCGGCATCGAGATCGTCGCCGAGCTGGCCCACCTCCGCCAGCAGCGGCTGGATGTCCTCGCCGGCGGCCTTGGCCTTGCCGATAGACTTGGAACGCACGTTACGCTCGTTCTGCAACTGCTCGGTCCGCGTCTGCAGCTCGCGACGGCGGGACTCGAGCGACTCGAGCTGCGCGATGTCGAGAGTGAAGCCCCGCAGGGCCAGGCGCTGGGCGACTAACTGCGGATCGCTGCGCAACAGCTTGGGATCGAGCATGACGAAATTCCGTTGGTTGAAATCGAAGACCGTGACGACAGGAATCGACCGAAGACGCACGACGACAGACGAACGTGTTGATGGTCATTCTTTGCGAGGGGAATATTGTAGGGAAAACCCCTCCCCGGCACCATGCGCCTCAAGGGATTCGTGCCACATCGCCGCCTGGCACGCTAGACTGTGGCCCCCCGAGCGCCCGTGGCGCCATGAACCGGCTCCCGCCATGCCCGCGGCGCCGGCAATCGATAACCCATCGGATGGATCGCCATCCGATGAAGGCCGTCTGACCGGCCCGACGTGATGGCTTGATACATGACAATGATGACACGCCTCGACCCGAACAGCGCGGAACTGACGCTGCCCGAGCGCTATCGCCGATTCCTCGCCGAGCTGGCGACGGCCGGCTTCAGCGGCGATATCGCCGACGATGCCGCCAACCGCACCGTACTGGCTACCGACAACTCGATCTATCAGCGTCTGCCGATGGCAGTCCTTTATCCTCGCGATGCCGCCGACCTCCAGCGGATCGCCCGGCTCATGGCCCAGGAGGCGTATCGCGACATCGCGCTCGCGCCCCGTGGGGGCGGCACCGGCACCAACGGCCAGTCGCTGACCGACGGCCTGGTGGTGGATGTCTCCCGCCACATGAACCGGATCGTCGAGATCGACGTCGAGAACCGCCGCGTGCGCGTCCAGGCCGGGGTGGTCAAGGATCAGCTCAACGCCGCACTCAAGCCCCACGGGCTGTTCTTCGCCCCGGAACTCTCCACCTCCAACCGCGCCACCATCGGCGGCATGATCTCCACCGACGCCAGCGGCCAGGGCAGCTGCGAGTATGGCAAGACCCGCGACCACGTCCTCGCGCTCGATGTCGTGGTACCCGGTGGCGAACGGTTCGAGAGTCGACCGCTGGACGCCGCCGCGCTGACTAGCGCATGCCAGCGTCAGGACCGGATCGGCGAGATCCATCGCGCGGTCAGCGGCATCGCCGACGCCGAACGCGAGCGGATCGATGCCATCTTCCCGCCGCTCAATCGCTGCCTGACCGGCTACGACCTGGCCCATCTGGTCGACGACCAGGGGCACTTCGACCTCAACAGCGTGCTGTGCGGATCGGAAGGTTCGTTGGCGCTGCTCAACGAGGCCACGCTCAATGTCCTGCCGCTTCCCCGGCACTCGACCCTGGTCAACGTGCGCTACGCGGGTTTCATGGAGGCGCTGCGCGATGCCAAGGCGCTGATGTCGGTAGGCGATCCGACCTCGATCGAGACCATCGACGACCACGTGCTGACGCTGGCGATGGAGGATTTCGTCTGGGATAGCGTGGCGGAATTCTTCCCTGCCTCCGTCGCTGACAGCGGCGAGCGCGGGACGCCGATTCGTGGCATCAACCTGGTCGAGTTCAACGACGACGATCCGGCCCGGCTGGCCGAGCGGGTACGCGCCTTCACCGATCACCTGGGCGCGGACACCAGCGTCGAGCGGCTCGGCTACACTCTGGCCGAGGGCCGTGCGCAGATCGGCCGGGTCTATGCCATGCGCAAACGGGCGGTGGGACTGCTCGGCAACGCCCGCGGCGAACAGCGTCCGATCCCGTTCGTGGAGGACACGGCGGTACCGCCGGAATGCCTGGCCGACTATATCGGCGAGTTCCGCCAATTGCTGGACGCACGCGGCCTGGCGTACGGCATGTTCGGCCATGTCGATGCCGGCGTGCTCCATGTTCGCCCGGCCATCGACATGAAGGATCCGGATCAGGCGCGCCTGATCCGCGAGATCTCCGACGAGGTGGCGGCACTCACCCAGCGTTACGGCGGGCTGCTGTGGGGCGAGCACGGCAAGGGGGTCCGGTCCGAGTACTCGCCGCGCTTCTTCGGCGAGCTCTATCCGGCGCTGCAGCGGGTCAAGGCCGCCTTCGATCCGTACAACCAGTTCAATCCGGGCAAGATCGCGACCCCGCTGGCGGAAGGCACTACCGGCATCGTCGATGGTCACGACCCCGGGCTTCTGACCATCGACGGAGTGACCACCCGCGGCGAGCTGGACCGCCAGATCGACGAGCGGGTGTGGCAGGAGAACGCCAGCGCGGTCTACTGCAACGGCAACGGTGCCTGCTACAACTACGATCCCGACGATGCCATGTGCCCGTCGTGGAAGGCGACCCGCGAGCGGGTGCACTCGCCGAAGGGCCGCGCCAGCCTGATGCGCGAGTGGCTACGCCGCCAGGGCGAAGCCGGGGTGGACGTGACCGAGGTGAGCCGGGCCCAGCGCCGCAACGGCCTCGGCGCCTGGCTGCTGGCCCAGCCCGGCAAGATCGGGCGGGCGATTGCCCGGCAGCGCGGCGAGACCGACTTCTCCCACCAGGTCTACGACGCCATGGCCGGCTGCCTGGCGTGCAAGTCCTGCGCCGGCCAGTGCCCGATCAAGGTCGACGTGCCCGACTTCCGCGCCCGCTTTCTCGAAAGCTACCACAGCCGCTATGGGCGACCGCTGCGCGACTACCTGATCGGCGGGCTCGAGTTCGTGGTGCCGCACCTTCGCTCGGTGGCGCCGCTCTACAACGCGCTGCTCGGCAACCGGCTGGTCGACCGCTTCCTGGCCAGCGGCCTCGGCATCGTCGACAGCCCGAGACTCTCCCGCGCCAGACTCGACAAGACGCTCGATGCCTGGGGCATTGCCGAAGCCACGCCGCTGACGCTGGGCCGGCTGACGGCGCACCAGAAAAGCCGCAGCGTGGTGCTGGTGCAGGACGCCTTCACCAGCCATTTCGAGTCGCGGCTGGTGATGGATGTCGTCGAACTGCTGGCACGCCTCGACATCCGGGTCTTCGTGGCCCCGTTCGGGCCCAACGGCAAGCCGCTGCACGTGCAGGGATTTCTCGGCCGCTTCGAGCGGGTCGCCGAGCGGCAGGCCGACCGGCTCAGGGCGCTGTCGCGCTTCGGCGTACCGCTGGTGGGCATCGATCCGGCGATGACGCTCACCTATCGCCAGGAGTACGTCAAGACACTCGGGCCGCAGGCGGTGCCGGAGGTGCTGTTGCTGCAGGAGTGGTTGCTATCGCTGGGGCGATCGGTCCTGCCGCAGGGCTGGAGCAGCGAGCGCATCGACCAGGTCGATCCCGGCTACCGCCTACTGAGTCACTGCACCGAGAAGACCAACGCTCCGGGCAGCCCCAGGGGCTGGCAGCAGCTGTTCGAGCGCTTCGGCCTCGCGCTGGAGCTGGTCGACACCGGCTGCTGCGGCATGTCCGGCACCTATGGCCACGAGGCGCGTCACCGCCAGACCTCGGAGACGATCTACGACCTCTCGTGGCGCGAGCCGGTCGAGAACCAGGCCAACACCGGCCGGCTGCTGGCGACGGGCTACTCCTGCCGCAGCCAGGTCAAGCGGCTCTCCGATCAGGCGTTGCCCCACCCACTGCAGGCTTTGCTGAAGCGCGTCAGGATCGCCGGCGCCGCCTCGTGACGACGAGACCGGGCGGATAAGCCATTGGCGAATGCCTGCGGCATTGATCCCGTGCCATACTTGGCCGACTCATGCCCGGTCGCTTCACGTTCTAGATAGGAGCGCGCTTCATGTCGAGCAGTTGGATCCTGATCAATTTCATCGCCATCTGGACAGTGGCTGCCGTCACCCCGGGGCCTAACTTCTTCCTGACGCTGCAGACCGGGATCGTCCACGGACGCCGGGCGGCGATGATCGCCGTCGCCGGGCTCGCCTCGGGCACCTTCGCCTGGGGGCTGTTCGGCTACTTCGGCATTGCACTGCTGTTTGCGCTGGCGCCGTGGCTCTACCTCACGCTCAAGCTGTTCGGTGGCGCCTATCTTCTGTTTCTCGGTAGCCGACTGATTCTGCATAGCTTCCGTGGCCCAGGCGATGACACGCCCCATAGGCATCTCGTGCTGCCCGACGGCCAGGTCTATCGCCGGGGTCTGCTCACCGGCGCGTCGAACCCGAAGACGGCGCTGTTCGTGAGCAGCCTGTTCGCCTCGACGCTGCCGGCCCATGCCCCGATGTGGATGGGCATCGTCTGTATCGGCGCGATGCTGACGATCTCCGTGTGCTGGTACAGCCTGATCGCACTCGCCTCCACCACGCCGCGCCTGCGCGCCCTGTATCGGCGCACACGGCACTGGATCGAGCGTTGCGCTGGCGCCGTCTTCATCGGCTATGGCGGCCGACTGATCACGCTGCGCTGAGGTTGCGGCACCCGAGTGCAGCGGGGTTGTCGTTCTGGCCATTGCGATGACGCCCCGAATCACCGGCCACGAGACCGTCTGAAGCGGTACCCTGCAACCGCATGACTCAACGGCCGCCGACCACCCGAGCCGCCGCGCTCCGCTTCCTCCAGGTTCGGCGGCAAACCTTTCATCCGGAGCCCGTTACATCATGTCCGACACGCTTCACCTCGTCTGCCCCCATTGCCATGCCGTCAATCGCGTCGCCAGCGTGCGCCTGACGGAAGCTCCCCGCTGCGGACAGTGCCACAACGCGCTGTTCACCGGCGAGCCACTGGCGCTGGACTCCGCCAACTTCGACCGCCACCTGTCGCGCAGCGATCTACCGCTGCTGGTCGATTTCTGGGCCGACTGGTGCGGCCCCTGCAAGGCGATGGCGCCGGGGTTCGCCAAGGCCGCGGGCGAGCTCGAGCCCCACCTGCGCCTGGCCAAGCTGGATACCGAAGCGGCCACCGACATTGCATCGCGCTTCGGCATCCGCAGCATCCCGACGCTGATCCTGTTCCGCGGCGGCCGCGAGATCGCGCGCCAGGCGGGCGCCATGGGGCAGGCGGACATCGTCGCCTGGGCCCGGCGACAACTCGTCACACCCTGAACCCCCTCCGGCTCACGATTCGGCATTGCATCCATGCAGTGCCGCCGCTAGTCTGCGCGCCTTTTGCCACGCACCGGAGAGACTCCATGGAAAACGCCGCCCTTGCCCTGACCGGCATCGGCCTGCTGGCGCTGGGCTGCCAATGGCTCGCCTGGCAGATCCGGGTGCCGGCCATCCTCCCGCTGCTGATCGCCGGTATCGCCGCCGGGCCGATCACCGGGGTGCTCGACCCCGATGCGGTGCTCGGCGACCTGCTGTTTCCGCTGGTCTCCCTGGCGGTCGCGGTGATCCTGTTCGAGGGCGCATTGACCCTCGACTTCCGGGAGCTGCGGGGCCACGGCCGCACCGTCAGCAGGCTGGTGACCTGGGGTGCGTTGATCACCGCGCTGCTGGCCATCGTGGCCGCGCACCTGATCCTCGGACTCTCCTGGGAGATGGCCAGCGTCCTAGGCGCGCTACTGGTCGTGACCGGACCGACGGTGGTCCTGCCGCTGCTGCAGTCGCTGCGAGCGCGTGAGCACGTCAGCCAGATCCTGCGCTGGGAAGGCATCCTGATCGATCCGATCGGCGCCATCGGCGCGGTCCTCGTCTACGAGTTCGTCGCGCTGGGGCTCTCCAATGGCGCAGCGACCCACACCCTGGTGAGCTTTGCCCAGACCGCGGTGATCGGCTTCGGCCTGGGGACGGCGGGCGGCTATCTGTGGGGCAGCGTGCTGCGCCACTACTGGCTGCCGCAGCGCCTGCACAGCTTCGGCACCCTGATGATCATGCTGACGCTGTTCACTGCCTCGAACCTGCTGTTCCACGAGTCCGGCCTGCTGACCGTCACCGTCATGGGCGTATGGATGGCCAATATGCGCGGGGTGCCGACGCAGCCGATCCTGGAGTTCAAGGAGACGCTGTCGATCCTGCTCATCTCGGGACTGTTCATCCTGCTGGCAGCGCGGCTGAGCCTGGCACAACTGGGTCTGCTGTCGTGGGAGGCGTGGGCGTTCCTGGCCGTGCTGGTGTGGGTCGCGCGACCGCTGGCGGTGTGGGTCTGTACCTGGGGGAGTTCGCTCAACTGGCGGGAGAAGGCACTGCTGGCCTGGCTCTCCCCCCGCGGCATCGTCGCCGCGGCGGTGGCCTCGCTGTTCGCGATCCGGCTCGAGGCGCTGGACGTGCCGGGCGCGGAGCTGCTGGTCCCGATCACCTTCCTGGTGATCATCAGTACCGTGGTGGTGCAGAGCCTGTTCTCGCGTCCGCTGGCTCGGTTTCTGAAGGTGGACGCGCCAACGGCGTCGGGCTTCCTGATCATCGGCGCCAATCCGGTGGCGCGAGCCTTTGGCAGCGCGCTGCAGGAAGCCGGCTTCGCGGTGCGACTGTGCGACCACAACTGGGATGCGATTCAGGAGGCGCGGATGGCCAGCCTCCCTACCTACTACGGCAACCCGCTGTCGGAGCATGCCGCCCAGCATCTGGGGCTGACGGGCATCGGTCATCTACTGCCGCTGTCGCCCTACCGCGAGCTCAACAATCTCGCCGCACTGCACTTCGAACATACTCTCGGTCACGGCAACGTCTTTCGACTGGCGGTGGAATCCTCCCGCAACGCCCGTCGCCACCATCAGCAGGCGCTGGCCCACCTGCCGCTGCTGTTCGACGGCCACACCACCTTCACCCGCCTCTCCAGCCTGATCGGCCAGGGCGCGGTGATGCGCCACGCCAAGATCAGCGACAACTTCGACATCGAGGATTACCGTCGCATCCATCAGGACCGGCTGTTGACGCTGTTCACGCTCTCCGCCAGCGGCCGCATCCGCATCGCCACCTCGGCCAAGCCGCTCAATCCGAAAGCGGGCGATACCCTGATCAGCTTGATCTTCCCCGACTCGCCCGAGTTCTGATCGCTCCAGTCAAGTGGCGACCCTTGGTCCCCACCGATGCAAAGCGCCGCTCCCCGGTCTCGGGGAGCGGCGCTCGAATGCCGGCGACGACGTCGTCAGCGGCTAGAAAAACATCCGGCGCAACGCGCTACCGGGCTCTTCCTCGCGCATGAACGCCTCGCCCACCAGAAAGGCGTTGACGTCGAACTCCCGCATCCGTTCGACATCGTCACGGCTGTGGATGCCGGACTCGGTGACGACCGTGACGCCCTGAGGGATCCGCTTCAGCAGTTCGAAGGTGGTATTCAGCGAGGTCTCGAACGTGCGCAGATCGCGGTTGTTGATGCCCACCAGCGGCAGATCCAGCATCAGCGCCCGCTCGAGCTCGAAGATGTCGTGCACCTCCACCAGCACGTCCATGCCCAGCGCCGTAGCCTGCTGATGGAGATCCTTGAGCTGACCATCGCTCAGCGCCGCCACGATCAACAGGATACAGTCGGCACCGATGCCTCGAGCTTCCGCGACCTGATAGCCGTCGATGATGAAATCCTTGCGGATCACCGGCAGCTCGCAGGCATCGCGCACGGCAATCAAGTGATCCTCGTGACCCTGAAAATAGTCGGCGTCCGTCAGTACCGACAGGCAGCTCGCGCCTGCCGCGGCATAGTCGACCGCGATCTCCGCGGGTCGAAAGTCTTCGCGAATGACACCCTTGGAGGGCGACGCCTTCTTGATCTCGGCGATGACGGCGGGGTCACCGCCCTCGATACAGGCATCGAGGGCGGCCACGAAACCTCGTGGCGCCGCCTGGGATTTCGCCCGCTCCAGCCACGCCTGCTCGCTGACGACAGGTCGGCGCTCGGCAATCTCCTCGCGCTTGCGCGCCAGTATCTTGGCCAGGATGGTCGGCAGTTCACTATCGGCGACATCGGTCATGTAGCGGTTCCTGTTGGCATTGTTCGGCGAGAGCTCACTCGGCGAAGACACGAGTGAAATCGGAAAGCTCCTTGAGCTTCTCCAGCGGCAGTTTGGAAGCCTGGGCGTCCTGGGCCATCAACACGCCCTCTTTCAGCGAATCGGCGATGCCAGCGGCAAACAGCGCCGCCCCCGCGTTGAGCGCGACGATATCGCCGGCCACGCCCTTGCCCACCAGCGCCTCCTTGACCAGCTTGAGGCTGTCCTCGGCGGTCACGACCTTCAGCGATTCGAGCGATTGACGCTCGATGCCCAGCGACTCGGGAGTGATCGTGTATTCGCGGATCTCGCCATCGCGAAGTTCGGCCACCCGGGTCGGCGCCGCCACCGAGATTTCGTCCAGACCATCCTCGGCATGAACGACCAGCACGTGCCGGCTGCCCAGCTTGCGTAGCGATTGCGCCACCAGCGGCACGAGATGGGGCGCGTAGACACCCAGCAGCTGGTTGGGGGCGCCCGCCGGGTTGGTCAAAGGCCCCAGAATGTTGAAGACCGTGCGCACCCCCATCTCCCGGCGCGGGCCGATGGCATGACGCATCGCCTGGTGGTGACGCGGCGCGAACATGAATCCGACGCCCACCTGCTCGATACAGCGGGCGATGGTCGCGGCGTCGAGGTCGAGATAGATCCCCGCGACGTCGAACAGATCCGCGCTGCCGGCTGAAGAGGAGACGCCGCGGTTGCCGTGCTTGGCGACGTGGCCGCCGGCAGCCGCGACGACGAAACTCGATGCGGTGGAGATGTTGAAGAGGTTGGCGCCATCGCCGCCGGTGCCGACGATATCGACAACATTGTCGCAGTCGATCGATACCGGCTGCATCAGCTCACGCATGACTTGCGCCGCCGCCGTGATCTCGTCGGCGGTTTCGCCTTTCATCGCCAGGCCGATCAGAAAGCCGCCGATCTGCGCTTCGGTGGCCTCCCCCGTCATGATCGCCTGCATGATGGCGTGAGTATCCTCATAGCTGAGGTCCTGGCGACGCATGACCGCGCCAATGGCATCCCGCATTTGCATGTTGACTCCTCGCCTGTTCCAGTTAGCCGCGTCGTTTGAGGAAATTCGCCAGCAGCTCGTGACCTTGGCGAGACAGAATCGATTCGGGATGAAACTGCACCCCTTCGATATCCAGCGTCTTGTGCTTCAAGCCCATGATCAATCCTGGCGTCGGATCGTCGTCGCCGACCCAGGCGGTGACTTCGAGACAGTCGGGCAGCGTCGTGGCATCCACGACCAGCGAGTGATACCGGGTCACCTCGAGCGGATCCTCGAGGCCCTCGAAAACCCCTTCACCGTGGTGACGAACGCGGGACGTCTTGCCATGCATCACCTGCGGCGCGCGCACCACGTCGCCGCCGTAGACCTGGCCGATGGCCTGGTGCCCCAGGCAGACACCCAGTATCGGAATCCTGCCGGCAAAGTGACGGATCGCCTCCATGGCGATCCCGGCTTCATTGGGCGTGCACGGACCGGGCGACACCACCAGATGGCTCGGCTCGTGCCGCTCGAGGCCGGCAATATCCGTCTCGTCGTTGCGCACGGTCACGACATTTGCCCCCAACTCTCCCAGGTACTGGACGATGTTGAAGGTGAAGCTGTCGTAATTGTCGATCATGAGGACTGACATGGTGCAAGCTCCTGATATTCATACTAGATCGAGTAAAGGCCGTGATTGCTTACCCAGGTGATTACCCAAGTCGATCATTCCACCTATGCCAAACCCCACGAAGCGCAGCAGACAAACGAAAAATGCCGCCCCGAGGGACGGCATTTTCTACAGACGTCGGCATGCCGCCCTTGGATCAAAGGCGCCACCACCACTGGTTCGGTCTGTGCGTCGGATTCATGTTCATGGGCCGTATAGTGCCGTGGAGCGCCGATCACTGTCAACGCCGCCCTGCCGGGCATCGCGGCCGGGTATCTACCGCCCCTTCTGAGCCGCGACATCTCATCCAGAGGCGTGGTTCGGCGTCCGGGTAGCGGGTTACTCCTCGTGGACGCCCGTATCGAGATCCATCAACAAGTCGTCGATGTCGGGAAAGATGGGCTCGACCGCCGACTGGCCCGACCGTCTTGGGCCCAGCTGGACTCGCAGGAACTGCCAGAAAACCAGGCCATAGCGATCCATGTAGTGGCCGATTCGGGATTGCATTGGTATGCCTTCGCCACTGGCGAGCCGCTCGGCCAGAAAAGGAACGAGCTGCATCTGTAATCCTTCGAAAGCCTCCATGTCGGACGAGGCTTCGACCACCAGACCAGGCAACGCGGGCACCAGTGCTTCCCAGCGTCGTCGGGACATTGCCGCCGGCCGGATCACAACATCGAAAACGAACTCTCGCATCCTCCCCCCCAAACCATCACGGCCAATCAGAAGCGGTCACCGATACCCGCTGGCCATCTGGCACATTGTGCGAGAGGCACACGCCATCAAATGGATAAGGAGCCACCATCAAGCGGACCAATTCATTCCCGAGGAGGAGAGACACCGGTCAACCGGTGCACCCGGTCAGGAGGCTTGGGGGGGCACTGCCGGAATTGGGCAGGGATATCGCGGTTTCAGGCATGAAAAAGCCGCTTTCACTGATCGTGACAAGCGGCTTTTTCATGGAGAATATGGTGGAGCCTAGCGGGATCGAACCGCTGACCTCAACACTGCCAGTGTTGCGCTCTCCCAGCTGAGCTAAGGCCCCAAAAACATGCTGCCCTGATGGACGCGACGCACTATAAAAGCCCCCTTCCCTCAGGTCAAGCCCTGCTCATCAAGAGGCAACCCTGTCGGTGTCGTGGCGACCGCCATGGAAGCGGGTCGGCGCAAGACTTTGTCGGTCGCAAATTCACCGCCGAACATGGAGTATTTGGTCCAAGAACATGTCACACTACTTGACAGCGCGGAAGTGGAACTTCCCTTCGTAAACGGACAGGTTCCGATGATAAAGATATTGGCGTTGTTCAGGCTTTCGCCGGCTCGTGGAATGAGAGCGCAACACCAATTATAAAGAAGGCTCGCCGCCGGCCGCTGGCACAGCAGTCGACGGCAGGGCCTTCAGGGGCAGCGGGAATCCAGGAGTCATCTTGATCAGGGTATTAGTAGCCGACGATCACCATCTGGTTCGCACGAGCATCGCGCGCGTCATGGCCAGCGAACCCGACATCGAGGTCGTTGCCGAAGCCGACAGCGGAGAAAGTGCGTTACAGAGCTGCCGGGAACATGCGCCGGATATCGCGATGATCGACATTCGGATGCCGGGAATCGGCGGTCTGGAGACCATTCTGAAACTCCTCAAGACTCAGCCCGACACCCGGATCATCGTACTGACAGGGCATGTCGAGGAGAGCACGGCGCAACGCTTGATAGATTCCGGCGTCACCGGCTTCATCAGCAAGGGCACCGAACTGGATCTGATGATCGAGGCCGTGCGCCGGGTCGCGGAGGGGAAGCGCTTCATCAGCCCGGACATCGCCCAACGCGTGGTGCTGGCCCGCAGCGAGGGCCGTCAGAGCCCATTCGACCAGCTCTCCCATCGTGAGCTGCAGATCGCGACCATGATCATTCACTGTCACAAGGTCAGCCGTATCTCGGAGCAGCTCTGCCTGAGCCCCAAGACGGTGAACACCTACCGCTACCGGATATTCGACAAGTTGAAAGTGCAGTCCGATGTGGAGTTGACGCACCTCGGCCTTCGGCATGGCCTGCTGGACGGTTTCGAACCCAAATCGTGAAGACAAATCGAGTGCGCTGGAAATGCATGGAGCCCACCGTGCTCGTATGGGACTTTGATATACTCGGGGCATGAGCGAACTCTCGATCGATACCCCATCGCGCTTCGACGCCAAGCACTTCCTGAAATCGGTCTCGGAGTCGCCGGGCGTCTACCGCATGCTCGACGAACAGGCCAACGTGCTCTACGTCGGCAAGGCCAAGCGCCTGAAACCGCGACTCGCCAGTTACTTCCGCGGCGCCTTGAATACCAAGACCCAGGCGCTCGTGGCACGCATTCAGGACATCCAGATCACGGTCACCCGCAGCGAGACCGAGGCCCTGCTGCTGGAGCAGACCCTGATCAAGGAGCTGCGGCCGCCTTACAACATTCTGCTGCGCGACGATAAGTCCTACCCCTACGTCTTCGTTACCGATCGGCACGCCTACCCCGCGCTCGAGTTCAAGCGCGTCCGCCAGAAGCGACGCGACGGCCGTTATCTCGGCCCCTACCCGAGCTCGACTGCGGTACGCGAGAGCCTCTCGCTGATGCAGAAGATATTTCGCATCCGCAACTGTGAAGACAGCGTGTTCGCACACCGGCACCGACCGTGCCTGCAATACCAGATCAAACGTTGCAGCGCCCCCTGTGTCGATTACATCAGCGAAGCCGACTATCGCCAGGATATCGAGCACGCCGTGATGTGCCTCGAGGGGCGCAGCGAGCAGGTGACCCAGCAACTTACCGCAAGCATGGAGCGTGCCAGCGATGCGCTCGACTTCGAGGAAGCGGCACGCTTGCGCGACCAGATCCAGCAACTGCGCCGACTGCAGGAGAAGCAGTTCGTCGATAATGCCGATGGCGATGCCGACATTTTTGCCCTGGCCGAACAACCCGGCGGGCTCTGTATCAGCGTCCTGTCGATTCGCCAGGGTCGCATGATGGGCGCGCGTCATCACCAGCCCGACAATGGCCTGGACCTGGGGGCCGAGGAGCTGCTCAGCGAGTTCGTCAGCCAGTTCTATCTCGGCCAATCCAAGGAGATCCCGCTCGAGATCATCGCCTCGCACCCGTTGACCGACAGCGAGTTGCTGCAATCGGCACTGAGCGAGCACGCCGGTCGGCGCATTCGGGTCGCGTCTCAAGTGCGGGGCCATCGCGCCCAGTGGCGCCGGCTGGCCATCACCAACGCCGAGCAGCACTTGGCGACCCAGCTCGCCAACCGCAGCCAGTTGGGCAAGCGTTTCGAGTCGCTGCGCCAGGCGCTGGATGTACCGGTCGCCCCCGCCCGGCTCGAGTGCTTCGATATCAGCCACAGCCACGGCGAAGCGACCGTGGCATCCTGCGTCGTGTTCGACCAGAATGGTCCGGCCAAATCCGACTACCGACGCTTCAACATCGAAGGGGTAGCCGCAGGTGACGATTACGCGGCGATGCGCCAGGCCCTGACCCGACGCTTCAAGCGACTGCAGAAAGGTGAAGGCAAGCTGCCCGACATCCTGATCGTCGATGGCGGCAAGGGCCAGTTGAACATGGCCCGGGAGGTACTGGCCGAACTGGAAGTCGTCGATGTCGCGCTGATCGGCGTCGCCAAGGGAACGACCCGGAAGGCCGGTCTGGAGACGCTGTTCATCGAGACGGTGGACCGCACCCTCAACCTCGATACCAGTTCACCGGCACTCCATCTGATCCAGCACATTCGCGACGAGGCCCACCGCTTCGCGATTACCGGCCACCGTCAGCGCCGTGACAAGCAGCGTCGTACCTCCTCGCTGCAGGATATTCCCGGCGTTGGCCCGAAACGTCGCCGAGAGCTGTTACGCTTCTTCGGCGGCCTGCAAGGCGTGCGCAAGGCAACCCGAGACGATCTTTCCCGCGTTCCGGGCATCAACGAGCAGATGGCAGCCACCATACATCAGGCGCTCCATGGATGAGCGCACATAGCAGGCGTAAAATGCCCGACTCTCATTTCCCAGTAAGGACGCTAGCGGCACGATGAACATTCCCAATATGCTCACCCTGGCAAGAATCGTGTTCATCCCGCTAATGGTGGTGTTGTTCTACTTGCCCTACGCCTGGAGCCTGCTGGTGACAGCAGCCCTGTTCGGGCTGGCGGCCATCACCGACTGGCTGGACGGTTACCTCGCCAGGCGCTGGGACCAGAGCACGCCGTTCGGCGCTTTTCTGGATCCCGTCGCGGACAAGGTCATGGTCGCCGTCGCCCTGGCGCTGCTGATCGAGCGCTACGAGGCGTTCTGGCTGACGCTGCCGGCACTGGTCATCATCGGCCGCGAGATCGTGATATCCGCGCTGCGCGAGTGGATGGCGGAGATCGGACAGCGCAAGCGAGTTGCGGTCTCCTGGATCGGCAAGTCGAAGACCACGCTGCAGATGATCTCGCTACTGCTGCTTCTGGGCTTCCCGCCGCTCTCCCCGATTGCCAACATCGGCATCGTGCTGCTCTATGCAGCGGCCAGCCTGACCCTGTGGTCGATGATCCAGTATCTCAGGGCGGCGTGGCCGGAACTCACCCGCTCGCTATAAGCGAAAAGTGACATAAGCGTTTGACAGGTACGCACTTATCCTTATAATGCGACGCGTGTTCAGCGGGAATAGCTCAGTGGTAGAGCATCGCCTTGCCAAGGCGAGGGTCGGGAGTTCGAATCTCCTTTCCCGCTCCAAACACGAAGTGTCATGGAAACGGTAAGCGAAGATCGGGAGCTGGAACGCCAGCCCGGTCGATCTCCTTTCCCGCTCCAAACACGAATCTCGATCCTGCCGATTCGACGCGAATTGTCATAGTAATGACAGTTCGAAAGACAGATCTGCAGTAAATCGACAAAAGGCTGGATGGCAGAGTGGTTATGCAGCGGACTGCAACTCCGTGTACGCCGGTTCGATTCCGACTCCAGCCTCCACTTCTTCTCGGCGGTGAATCCTTCATGATTCGATCGCCATACTCGGCCACCGGCGCCCTGCCTGAGCAAAGGCCTCCGGAATAAAGTAGCCGAATGCGTCCAGCCCGGATGGCGAAATTGGTAGACGCAAGGGACTTAAAATCCCTCGGTGGCAACACCGTGTCGGTTCGAGCCCGACTCCGGGCACCATCTTCCGATTTGCTACCGACCATCAATCAATGATCATCTCCCCGCTTTCCACCTGTTTCCGCTCTCCCGCGCGATAACCCGAGCCAGATCGGTACCTCGGTAATGCAGCCGGGCTGTCGGTTTTCTGCCATGAGGATGAGCCCGGCAAACGCTTTCTGGTCGGCGTGACGGGACGAAGTGTGGACGAAAAAGCGACCCGGTGGCACACGGAAAGAGACGCCATATGCACCAGGTCGAAGTCGTCGCAGGGAAGCGACACAAACCCATAGCGGATACGAACCGACATCGGCATCCGCTCGGTTACCGGCACTGAACTCGCACCCCTGACCGTCTGGTGACTGTTCTATCGGCCAGCGTCCCGATGACTTGAACTCGACGCCCCGGACTTGGCGCCGTGCGCCCCGAAAGCGCCGCGCCTGGCCTGAACGTCTCGATCCGCAAGTCGCCTCCGTCCGAGGACATCGCAACCAGATTCCGCCGTCCAGTACCAGCGCAAACCCGCTCGACGGCGCGTTGAAACCAGACCGGCGGGACAGAAAAAACCCCGGCCAGGGGGATGGCCAGGGAGGTTGGAGACGACGGAAGGCCTCTCGAAGGCGCCCCGAACTCTCGAGGCGCGAGACAGAATGTTCTGCGATTGCGATCCTGATTGACGCTCAGTCGATGCTGGCAAACGTCATTTCGACATGGCCGCGATCCGTTGGCTGGCCAACACTCTGCAGCGCCTGGGCGGCAGCGACGCTCTGCCCGCCACCGATCAGGCCTTCATTACCCGCCGGGATATCGGTAGCGTGCATGGTGCTGACGGAGACATAGGTCAAGGCCTCGTCGGCGGCGGCGCTGTGGCCACCATTGACCGGGTTGACACGATACTGGGTCGGCAGCGCCTGGAACTCGGAAGTTTGCTGGGCGTTCAGTGCCTGATGCTGGCTGGCAAAAGCTTCTTCGGCCTGAGCGCTATTGGCCTGAGCGGCAGCGGGCAGCGCGATGGCCAGTGCGATTGCGGCAAGAATGGCGGTTTTCATGATTCGTTCTCCAATGGCTTTTTTCGTTTTCTTTCTTCGGTTGGCCCTTTGGCCTTGACCGTTAACGCCATTATGGGAACGAGAAAGTTAGCATGCGAATCGAAAACCTCGAAAGCGACTATCGCCAGAATCGATAGGTCAAGCCATGAGCACCGCGCACGCGGGCACTGGCCTCTCGCGCGGCTGGCGTGATGGTCCTTCCAAAGACGACGCCTGGCACGGGTACGCTCCCATCTTGCTCATGGAGACGCGGCTTCATCCTGGTTCTGTGCTGAAGCGACGATGCGCTCCAGTACCGGATTCCAGCAGGATTCGACATTCAATCCGAATCGTTCGCCAAGGATGTCGATCATCTCCTCGACCGAGAGGTAGCGCTCTTCGACCTCTCCCGTCACCCGTGCCACCTTCAACCGATTGCTCGCCAAGGTATAACGCGCTTCGGGTGTGGTTATCGCTACCATCAACCGACTGCGAAAGTGTGATTTCTGGTGGCGGGACACGTAGTGGTTGGCCATCTGGTAATCGATGGGCTCCCAGGGAAAATCGAGAATCTCGTACAGGGCCTGCCAGGCGTGATCATGATGTGACTCGACCATGAAGCCGCTCATCGTCTTGCGCAGCCGATAAGCGCCGTAGGCATACTGCTGGGAACGCTCCGGCTGCCAAAGGAGCGGCTCATTGGGCATGAAACTGCCGAAACCGACATCCACCAACCACAGGGCGTCGTCCACCACCACTTTCAAGGATGCGTGTGTCGCTGCCGGGGCGGGGCCTTCCAGCTCGTGGCCGACCCACACCCGGGCCAGATGGGTTTCCACCGAGTACCCCAGCGCTTGCAGCACACGCTGCAGCAGGTTGGTGTGTTCGAAACAGTAGCCTCCCCGTCGTCGACGAAGCATCTTGTCATCGACGGCGTTCGGATCGAGTGATATCTCCCGCCCCAGCAATACATCGATAGCCTCGAAGGGAATGGAGGCCATGTGATGGGCAACGATGGAACGCAGCGTCCCCAGCGTCGGGGACAGAGCACCCGAGAGTCCGATACGCTTCAAATAGGCTGGTAGATCGACGTTGGCCATCGCCTGGCCGGAGAGTGGAACGATAGCTGACATGATGGAGCTCCTCTGAACGACGAGCGCAGCGTAATTCCTCGACTTTACTTGAGGTCAAGCCCGTGATGGCCCGTTGAACGCCCGCTCGAAAAACCCTTTCGGCAGAGCCTGGCGGGCACCGTGATGAACGAGGATACCCGTGATCGCTGTGTCGCCCGAACCCGGCCTTGGCTGGATCCACCCATGTCGGCGCACCGCATCGAGAAGGACGGCGCGCTGAGCTCCAGTTCTCGGCGCTTGGCCCACTCTTCAGTCATCGCCTTGCGCGGGAAGGTCCGCGACTCTGTATAATCCCCGCTCCCTCGGTGGGCGATGCGGATCCGAGCCAGGTATGAGAAACTGCCGCCCTTCTTTTGCCGCTTGACGATGGTGGCCACAGCCCCCTCCCGGAATGTGACAAATCCGGATGCCGCGCGGTGCCAGATTTGTGACAACACGACACGCAAAACGCGGCAAAACCACTGTAAATATTACCAGTTATGGCTATGACCGAAAACGCCACAAACCGCGGAAACGCTACAACCACGCGGCCTGCGTTGGATAGGACTTTCTCCGTCGCGCCGATGATGGACTGGACCACCCGGGACTACCGTGCCTTCGCCCGCTGTCTGACCCGCCGCGCACTGCTGTATACGGAGATGGTCACCACCGGCGCGATTCTGCATGGCTCGCCGCGGGAGCGTTTCCTGGGTTACGACGCCGTAGAGCATCCGCTGGCGCTGCAATTGGGTGGCAGCGATCCCGGTGAACTGGCCGAATGCGCGGCCATCGCCGAAGCGTGGGGCTACGACGAGGTCAATCTCAACGTGGGCTGTCCGAGCGATCGGGTGCAGAACAACCTGATCGGCGCCTGCCTGATGGGTTATCCCGACAAGGTGGCCGAAGCCGTCGCCGCCATGCGCCGCGCGGTATCGATTCCCGTCACGGTGAAATGTCGCATCGGGATCGACGACCAGGACGAAGATGCCGATCTCGAGCGCTTCATCGATCGGGTCGCCGACGCCGGCTGCGATACCTTCATCGTGCACGCCCGCAAGGCGTGGCTCCAGGGACTCTCCCCCAAGGAAAATCGCGACGTCCCGCCGCTCAACTATCCCCGCATTTACCGACTCAAGGCACAGCACCCCGAACTGCACATCGGGATCAATGGCGGTATCAAGACGCTGGAAGCCTGCAGGGGGCATCTCGACGCTGGCGCGGATAGCGTGATGATCGGTCGGGAGGCCTACCAGAATCCGTGGCTGCTGGCCGATGTCGACAGCACCCTCTACGGTGTCGAGCCGCCGGCCACCAGCCGCCACGAGGCGGCGCGGGCCTTTCGTCCCTACGTGATGGAACGGCTGGCCGAAGGCGTCAAGCTCAACCATATCACCCGGCATCTGCTGGGACTGTTCCAGGGCTGTGCCGGCGGCAGGCGCTTCCGGCGCTATCTGTCGGAAAGCGCCCACAAGGAGGGTGCCGGTATCAGCGTCTACGATGACGCCATCGGCCTGGTCGACGAGCGTCGGCTGGCCGAGCCGGCCCGGGAGCGCGCCTAGAAGCCGGTCGTCTCGTAACGCGACTGGAAGCTCTCCACCGCGTTCTCGACATCGTCGATCTCCTGGTAGCGGGCGACGTGAAACAGCGCCTCGCCCTCGTTGACCAGCGGCAGGTTGCTCATGCCGATGACGATGCCATCGGCATTGGCCACGACCGGCGCCTCATCGTTGCCGAAAGGATCGGCCACCACGCCCAGCGACTGATGCTTGGCGACCCGCGCGCCCAGTCTGACGCGCGGCCTCAGAATGCCATCGATGGGCGCCCTGGCCCAGCTCGAACCGTTGGCCACTTCGGCGGGGGGCGGCGTGCGTCGGCGGCTGTCGGCCGGCAGCATGCCGATCAGGCGCATCACACGCCGGATCCCCCTCACGCCGGGCGCGATCGCCCACTCGTCGAAGCGCAGCGCCTCGCCAGCCTCGTAGGTGAGCACGGGGACGCCACGATTCTGGGCGTATTCGCGCAGGCTCCCCTCGCGAAGCTCTGCATTGAGGATCACCGGTACGCCGAACGCCTCGGCCATGGCCTGGGTTTCGCGGTTCTGGCGCAGTTGGGAACGAATCTGGGGCAGGTTGGTGCGGTGAATGGCACCGGTGTGCAAGTCGATGATGTGAGTGGCCCGATCGACCATCTCCTCCCGCATCAGCGCGGCGATGCGAGAGCCCAGCGACCCGCCCTCACTTCCCGGGAAGCAGCGATTGAGGTCGCGCCGGTCCGGCAGGTAGCGCGACTGCTGGACGAAGCCGAAGACATTGACGACGGGTACGGCGATCAGGGTCCCGCGCAATCGCGACAGGTTCGGCAGCCGTAACAGCCGGCGCACGATCTCGACGCCGTTGAGCTCGTCGCCGTGAATCGCGCCGCAGACCAGCAACACCGGGCCAGGCTGGCGGCCGTGGACTACCTCTACCGGAATATGCATCGGGGCGTGGGTATAGAGCTTGGCCACCGGGACATCGACCTGCCGGCGCGTGCCCGGTTCGATTCGCTCGCCGACGAGGGTGAAGGCTTCCTGCGCCATGACAATCCTTGACAATGGTTGGGTCGGTAGTGACGAGATCGTGAAACCCTCACGTCAGCGGGAGGGGGCATCCCGCTGGATCGCTTCCAGCTCGAAGATCAGCGTCACATGATCACCGACCATACCGTTGTCGACGCCGTAATCCATCCCCCAGTCACTGCGATCGAGAGCGCCACGGACCGACAATCCCAGCGTGGGCCGCTTGTGCCCGAACGGATAGACAGCCTCCCGGTTCAACGTGACGTCCAGCGTGACCGGCTCGGTACGCCCCAGCAGCGTGAGTTTGCCATTCAGCGTACCGGTCGTCGGGGAGGAGGGCTCGAAATCCGTGGCCACGAAATGTATCCGCGGATGACTGCCCGCGTCCAGAAAGTCGCGTCCCCGCAGATGCTCGTCGCGAGCCCCGAGATTGGTGAAGACGCTGGTGGACTGGATCGTGACCTCTGCCGAGATCAACCTCTGCGCCTCCCGGTCATAGACGAAAGTGCCCTCGCCCTCCAGGAACTGTCCAAGCAGGTTCTCGTAACCCAGATGATCCACCATGAACGCGATGGAGAAGTGTTCGGGATCGATATCGAAGTGCTGCGGCTCGGCGCTTGCCGGCGGCGACGCCAGCAGCACCAGCGCGGGGAGAAGATTCAGCCAAGCGCGTCTCATGACGGCCTCCTTGCGGGGAAATCGACCAAAATATCGCGCGAGACGGCGGTGCCGCTCACAGCTCGATGTCGCCGGCAGGACGCCGATGCCAGAGCCAGACGATGTCCCGACCGAACGAGAGGACCAGCAGCAGTGCCGCGACCGATGTGAAAGCGGTCGCCCACGACGATTCGACGAAGGGGAGCAGGCAGACCATCAACGTCGACACCTGCCAGACGCAAACCGTCTTGCGGAAATAGCTCTCGGGCAGGGCGCGATTGAGCCACGGCGAGTAGAACCCGGCCACCAGAAATACATAGCGGGCCAGCCCGATGACCAGGATCCAGGCCCCCACCTTGTCCAGGGCGATCAACGCCACGCACAGCACGACGATGAAAAACGCGTCCAGCTCCATATCGAATCGCGCGCCGAAGGCGCTCGACGAGCCAGTTCGCCGCGCCACCCAACCATCGATCCCGTCGAGGGCCAGTGCCAGCAACGACAACGCCGCGATCCCTTCGGCGTGGCGCTGGATGAAATCTGGATAGACCACGACGCCAGCGACGACCGCGATCAGCACCGCTCGGAGCAGGGTGACACGGTTCGCCCAGCCGAGCCCCTGCCGCGAGGCTGGCCAGGCCCAGAGCACTGCCGTGGCGATCGCCAGATAAATGCCGCCGGCCGTGAGACGCAGGCCCGAGGGCGCCGAGAAAGCCCAGTGCACCCACTCGGTGAGCAGGCCGACCATGGCGAGCCCCGCGGCCATCTCGACCCAGCCGCGCAGGGATCTGCCCCGCCGGGAAACCGCTGCCGAGATACGTGTCGATGAGTGTCGCATCGGCGACCTCCTCCCTGATGATGGCTCGCACCCCGACCTGTCGTGACGCTGGATCGCGATGCCCTTCCCCAACCGATACGCTACCGGTACAAGTTTGGATGCAGTTTGACCGATTTGCGAGAGTGACGGGTCACCGTGGCGACCGACGGGGCCAGCAACGCCGAGAGCTGGCCGACTTCCAGGCCGCCCACTTCGCCCCGGCAGCCTCCCGACGGCGCCATCGGAGCGAGCAAATCTTGTTCATTGATTTATTATTGTACACCATTTGTACAATTCCAATTCGTCACACTCTGCCATACTGTCAGCAGGACGACGAGCCGCCACCCCGATCTGCCCTCAAGGAACGGATACCGCAATGACGACGCCTTACGCTCACGCCTTCTGGTCTCTCGGCAACGGTAACGGCGAAATTCGCCAGGCCGAGCTGAGTGTCAGCGGCGACTTGATGATCCGCACCTGTTACTCCGCCATCAGCCGGGGCAGCGAGACGCTGGTCTTCAATGGCCAGGTACCGGCAAGTGAATACCAGCGGATGCGGGCGCCCTTTCAAAGCGGCGAGTTCCCCGGCCCGGTCAAGTACGGCTACTCCAATGTCGGCGTCGTCGAGCAGGGCGCGCATGACTGGCACGGGCGCTACGTCTACTGCCTTCACCCTCACCAGACCCACTATCGGGTCGGCGTCGACGACGTCGTGCCGCTGCCGCCCGGCGTGCCCCCGCAGCGCGCGATACTCGGCGCCAACATGGAAACGGCGCTCAACGCCCTGTGGGACGCGGCGCCAGGAATCGGCGACCGGATCAGCGTCGTCGGCGCCGGCGTCGTCGGTGCCCTGGTGGCCTGGCTCTGCGCCCGATTGCCGGGGACCCGCGTCCAGTTGATCGATATCGACGAGCGCAAGCGCTTCCTCGGCGAGGCGCTGGGAGTGGACTTCCACACCCCCGAAACCGCCGAGGCCGAACAGGACCTGGTCGTGCACGCCAGCGCGTCGAATGCCGGCCTGCAGAGTGCCCTCTCACTGGCGGGGTTCGAGGCCACCGTACTGGAAATGAGCTGGTACGGCAGCCGCGAGGTCAACCTGCCGCTCGGCGAGGCGTTTCACGCCCGCCGTCTGACGTTGCGCTCCAGCCAGGTCGGCAGCGTATCGCCCGGACACCGCCCTCGCTGGAATCACCAGCGGCGACTGGCGCTGGCGCTGGCGCTGCTCGATCACGACTGTCTGGACGTGCTGATCAGCGGAGAAAGCCATTTCCGGGATCTCCCCGAAACGCTCAAGCGACTGAGTCAGCGCGACGACGATACGCTCTGCCAGCGCATCCGCTACGGCTGACGCGACGTACCTCATGATACCGGCCCGGTATCGCAGGCTGCGCCGGGCGAATTCGCCGCCAGGGACAGCAAGACGCAAATTCGGCAACGGCCCCATACGGCCAACTCAGCAAGGAGCGAGAGGAATGTTCAGCCTGACCGTTCGCGATCACATGATGATCGCCCACAGCTTCAATAGTGAAACCTTCGGCCCGGCGCAGAAGCTTCACGGTGCGACGTACGTGGTCGACGCCACCTTCAAGCGTCCCGAACTCGACCAAGACGATCTCGTCGTCGATATCGGTCTGGCCAGCGAAACGCTGAAGCGCGTACTCGGAGAATTCACCCTGGGCAACCTCGACGAGATCGGCGAATTCAAGGGCCGCAACACCACCACCGAATTCATGGCCAAGGTCGTATTCGACCGACTCTCCCACGCCATCCGCGAGGGTGAGCTGGGTGACGGCGGCCGCCATCTCACTGCCCTGACCGTGACCCTGCACGAGTCCCACGTGGCCTGGGCGAGCTACGAAGGGGGGTTATGAGCGACTTCACGCTGATCGTCGCCGGCGACCCCGGCCAGTTGACCGGTGGCTACGTCTACGATGCGCGAATCGTCGAGGCGCTGCGCGCCACCGGCTGGACCATCGACGTGATCGGGCTCGAGGGGCGCTTTCCCGAGCCGGACGCCGTCGCCGCCCACGCCCTGGACAGCGCCTTGACCGCACTGGCGGACGGCAGTCGGGCCGTGATCGACGGGCTTGCCATGGGCGGGCTACCGGCCATCGTCGAGCGTCACGCGTCGCGGCTATCCATCACCGCACTGGTGCACCATCCCCTCGCCGACGAAACCGGCCTGGGCGCACCGGAGCAGCAGCGCTTCCGCATCAGCGAGACCCGCGCCCTGGCTGCAGCGGGGAGCGTCATCGTCACCAGCGTCTTCACCGCTCGTCGGCTTCGCGACTTCCAGGTACCGGCCGACAAGATCGCGGTCATCGAGCCTGGCGTCGAGCCCGGTTCCCTGGCGAGCGGCGACGGCAGCGGCACGCCTCGCCTGCTGTGCATTGCAACGGTGACGCCGCGCAAGGGCCAGGATCTGCTGGTCGAAGCGCTGGCAGGCCTGACCGCGCTGCCGTGGCAGTGCGATCTGATCGGCGCGCTGGACCGAGCCGACACCTACGTCGCCAAGGTGCGCGAGATCATCGACGAACACCAGTTGGGCGAACGTATCCGGCTACTGGGCTCGCAGCCCGCCGAGCGCCTGTCCGAGCATTACCGGCAAGCCGATCTCTTCGTGCTGCCCTCGCACTACGAAGGCTACGGCATGGTGGTCACCGAAGCGCTCGCCCACGGCCTACCGGTCGTCACCACGACGGGCGGCGCCCTGGCCCATACGCTGCCCGACGGCGCCGGTATCAAGGTGGCGCCGGGAGACGTGGTGGCGCTGCGTGACGCGCTCGAACGCATGCTGGAAGATCCGGAGACCTACCAGCGCTGCCGGGAGGGGGCCAGAGCGTGTCGCGATACCCTGGCCGACTGGCACGCCGCCGCCGCCGCCTTCGGTCAGGCCCTGAAGCGCTCGGACACGAGAGAGGCAACGCGCTGATGCCGACCTCGACGCCCCCCGCCACCGACGCGCTGTTCAGCGATCAATGGCTGACGCTGAGGGAGCCCGCCGATCACAGGGCACGCGATGCCCAGCTCACCCACGCCGCAGACCAGTGGCTGGTGCGCCGCGCCGCAACGAACCCGGCGCAGGACACCCGGCCGTTCGAGACACGGCGTACCGTGGTCGACCTGGGCTGCGGCAGCGGCTCCAATCTGCGCTATCTGGCCCCGCGCCTGCAGGGCGCCCAGCAGTGGCGGCTGATCGATCACGACGCCGGGCTGCTGGCCCAGGCCCGACAGCGTTGCGAGTCGCTGGCGAGTGCCGACGGCCAGCCGATCCATCTCGAGACCGATCAACTGAGCCTGACGACGGCCTGGCAACACGGCCTGGAAGGCGCCGATCTGGTCACCGCCTCGGCGCTGTTCGACCTGCTGACGGCCGACGCCCTCGAGGCAATGGCCGATGCCTGCCAGCGTAGCGGCTGTGCGGTGCTGTTCGCGCTCAGTATCGATGGCCTGATCCGGTTCCACGATGCCAGCGGCAGCGCGCTCTACGACGACGACGATCGCTTCATGCTCGCCGCGCTGCAGGCCCACCAGCATCGCGACAAGGGGGGTGGCCCGGCGGTAGGCGGTGAGGCTCCCCGTAGACTTCGCGAGAGCTTCCACCGTCGCGGCTACCATATCCGTGAAGCCGCCTCCCCCTGGCGACTCGGGCCGGAGTCGCAGCCTCTCGCCGAAGCGCTGATGGCGGGCTGGCGCCAGGCGCTTCACGAGCATCTGCCACAGCAGCGGGACCGCGTCGACCAGTGGCATGGCCGCCATCTCGACGACCTGCGGCGTGGCCGGGTGACCTTGACCGTGGGTCATCGGGACCTGCTGGCGACCCCGGCCGATGCAACGCACCCGGGAGCGCGAGCGTGAATCGGTGGCTGTCGCCGTGGCTGCGGCTGGCCGTGACGCTGGCGCTGCTGGGCGTACTGGCGTGGAGGCTGGATACCGGCCAGTTGCTGGAGAGGCTCACGGCGCTGTCGCCAGCCTGGGTTGTGCTTGCGGTCCTGCTTGGCCTTCCCCAGATCGCGATCTCGGCCTGGCGCTGGCGAATGACCGCCCACCGGGTCGGCATCGCGCTGCGCTGGCCCACGGCCATTCGTGAGTACTACCTGGCCACCTTCCTGAATCAGGTACTGCCGGGCGGTGTCCTGGGGGACGCGGCTCGGGCCTGGCGTCACGGCAACGCCCCGACGAACGCCGCTGGCAGTCAGCGATCGCCATCAGGACCGGCGGTGCGTGCCGTGATCATCGAGCGGGCCTCCGGCCAGGTGGCGCTGCTGCTGGTGGCGGTCGCCGCCGTCTCGCTCTCGCCGGCGCTACGCCACGGGATCGCTCGGGCATGGCAACCCTGGACGACGACCCTGGCATGGCTGCTGCTGGCGGTACTGCTGCTGGTCGGCGTCATCATCGGCGTCTCGAAGCGACGACCCGGGACGGCTCTGGCAACCTTCGGCCGGGACGTCAGGCGGGCGTTGCTGACGGCGTCGGTATGGCCCGCCCAACTGGTCAGCTCGCTGCTGGTCATCGCCACCTACGTCGCGGTCTTTCTCTGCGCCGCCCAGGCCCTCGGCCTCCAGCGGCCGGTCTCACAGCTGCTGCCGCTGATCCCGCCCCTGCTGATGGCCATGGCGATCCCCTTGACCGTCGCCGGTTGGGGGCTACGGGAAGGAGCCGCCGCGTTGATCTGGCCCCTGGCCGGCCTGCCGGCCCAGGAGGGCGTCGCGCTGTCGGTGGCCTACGGCCTGCTCGTGCTCGCCGCCAGCCTGCCGGGATTGGGAGTGCTGCTGTGGGACCGCCGGGCGAGCCAGGTAGTCTCGCTTCGCCGCAAGCTGGCATCGGAGGGGCATCCTTGATGAGATCAGGACACCGCTGGCGTTCGATCACGCAGGTCGAGATCGAACAGCATGTCCCGGCCGAGGCAAAAATGGCGACAGGCTGGCCGCAACGCCACATCCAGCGTCTCGATCTCCGGCAGCGTCAGCGCGGGACGGCCGGATCCGATCAGCATGGGGGCGACGACACTGTGCAAGCGATCGAGACAGTCCGCCTCGAGAAAGCGGGAAATCGTCAGCCCGCCACCTTCGATCAGGATCCGACGATGGCCCTGCTCGGCCAGCAGCGCCAGAACCCTCGCGGGATCGAAGCCCGTCGCCTCCGGCGGCAACGACTTGACGCTGACATGCGCCGCGAGCCCGTGGCCCTCGACGCCCTCGTTGACGAGATGCCAGGTCGGCGCCGCCGACTGGCGGAAGACGTGGCGGTCGGCCGGTACCCGCCCTCGCGGATCGAGCACCACCCGCAGCGGGTTGTCGCCCTCGACATGGCGCACGGTCAACTGCGGGTCGTCGGCGTCGACCGTACCGGCACCGACGACGACCGCGTCGACCAGCGCCCGCATTCGATGCAGGTGGACCAGGCTCGGCTTTCCGGTCACGTAATGGGAAGCCCCGGTGACCGTCGCGATACGGCCATCCAGGCTCTGGCCCAACTGGGCGATGACGCATGGCCCCCGGCGCACCGAGGTCGTGCACCACGGCAACCAGATCGACAGCAGTTGCCCGGCCTCCTCGCCGACCGGATGGTTGCAGCGCCAGTCGCCGTCGGCGTCGACTTCCAGGCGACGATGCCCATCGACGACGGTCCCGTCGAACGTGTCGTCACGGGTCAGGGCCGCCACCTGGCGAAGCCAGCGCCAGGCCAGGACGACGGACACGGAGGATGTAACGGCGTGGGCGGGATTATCGGACGAGGCAGTCACGGTCATTCCTTGGCCAGACGGCATCACAGCGTAGCAAAGATCGCCCTTGGCGCGGAGAGCGTTCGGCGGTGGGCGCCATCATTCCGGCTCACCCCGCCGATCCCCCCACCCCGGGCCTCGGGTGCCGATCACGGAGAGCGATCACAGATGAGACTGATCATGGACGACAGGATAAGGAGACGATCATGCGACAGGTAGAGCGCGCGATATTCGATCTGCGACGCGGCCTCCCGGTGCTCGTGCGGGCCGCCAGCGGCGACGTGGTGGTCCACCCGCTCGAGGGCTGCGACGACGAGGCACTGACGGCATTGCCGGCGCTCGCCGGCAACCCGGCCGCCCTGGCGCTGACCCGCCATCGCCTGGCACGGCTGGGCATCGACTTCGGCCCCCGCGTGGGGCTGGTGCCGGTCGTTCCCGGCGACGGCGCCCACGCCATCGTCGCCTGGGCCAGCGACGAGACGCAGCGGCTGCCCGTGGATCGCCAGCCCGTCGCCGCCGCCCCGGCGAGCGAGGCGGCACTGGATCTGATGCGGATCGGCCTGCTGATCCCCGCGGCCGTGGTCGCCGAGGTCAGCCAGGCACAGCGCGCCCAGGTCGAGGCGCTGGTCGCGGAGGGTACGGTTCTGGCGGTCGCCGCCGAGCAGATCGACGCCTACGCCGAAAGCCGGTCACGCTTCCTCAAACGCACCAGCGACGCGGAGATCCCGCTGTCCCACGCCGAACGCGCGAAATTCGTCATGTTCCGGGAGGCCGACGGCATGCGCGAGCACATCGCGATCGTGATCGGCGATCGCGCCGAATGGAGCGATGCGGTGCCGGTGCGTCTTCATTCGGCCTGCCTCACCGGGGACCTCTTCGGCAGTTTGCGCTGCGACTGCGGCGAGCAGCTGCGCGAGAGCGTGCGCACCATCGACGAACGCGGCGGCGGCGTGCTGCTCTATCTCGCCCAGGAGGGCCGCGGCATCGGGCTGGCCAACAAGCTGCGCGCCTACACCCTGCAGGATGGCGGCCTGGATACGGTCGACGCCGACCAGGTACTCGGGTTCGGCGAGGACGAGCGAACCTACGAAGTCGCGCTGGAGATGCTCGAGCAGCTCGAGATCGCGCGGATCGAACTGTTGACCAACAACCCCGAGAAGATCGCCGCCATGGACCAGGGCGGCGTCGAGGTGGTCAACCGTCGCGGCATCTACGGCAAGCTGACCAAGCAGAACCGACGCTACCTGGACGCCAAGGCCAAGCGCGCCGGCCACTGGCTGGAAGAGGTCCTCGACGACGGCGAGGACGAATCTGCCACGCCTTTCAGGCGTCCGGTGGCGCGCTGAGCGTCACCCCGACGCCGGATGGGCGTGGCGCAAGGTGGCGAGATCGAATGTCCCCGCCTCCTCGATCACCTGCGCCAGCCGGGCGCCGAAATGGTCGACCAGCCGACGACCGGTCTCGGCATCGGCCAGGGTTGCATTGCCGGTCACCCCGCTGGCGTGGAGATCCTGCGCCAGCCAGGCGTAGCCGGCGTCCCCCTCCGGCCCCAGGGTCGATCCGGCCTGCTCGCGGATTCGCCCCTCGGAGACCGCATCGGCCAGCCGGGCGATGCGAACCTTGTCCGGGGCGAGATATAGCATCATCGACGTCTCCAGCGCACCGCCATGCAGGCCATGGCGGAGCTCCTCGGCGGGAAGCGCCTGCGCCGGGGGCGCAAAGCGGAAGTAGTTGGCCTTGACCACCAGCATGGCGTGCCTCGCGCGCAGCTTGAGCGCTGCCAGGTCGATGACCGCCTTGTTGCCGCCGTGGCTGTTGAATAGCACCAGACGGCGAATGCCGGCGCGGCTCACCGCCTCGCCCAGCGCCTCGATGACCGCGATCGCCGTCTCCGGCAGCAGGCTCAACGTGCCCGTGAATCCGGCGTGTTCCAGGCTCGAGCCCAGCGCCAGCGGCGGCAGCAGGATCACGTTCCGATCCGGCGCGAGTCTTGTCGTCGCCGCCTCGAGCAGGCCCAGCCCGATGTCCAGGTCGGTAGAGAGCGGCAGATGCGCACCGTGCTGCTCGATCGCCGCCAGCGGCAGCACCGCCACCGTCCCCGCGTCGACCAGTTCGGCCATCTCCGTCGTGGTCAGCTCCTGCCACTGGTAGACACTCATGTTTCACTCCCTGACGAACCGCTTGACGTCGATGGCGCCGGCGAGCCCAGCAGCCGCTCCGCGATCGCGCTATCCCTGACCACCCGCCGGGCGATCGCCTCGCGTAACGTCCGCTCGTGGTTGCCGCCCTGCGCCAGGGTCAGTCGCGAGCGGGCTCGCGTGATGCCAGTGTAGATCAGCTCCCGGGTGACGATCGGATTGGCCCGCGCCGGCAGTGCGAACAGGACGTGCTCGAACTCCGATCCCTGGGATTTGTGCACGGTCATCGCGAATGCCGTCGCCGCGGCATCGAGCCGCGACGGCAGTACCTGGCGGATACCGTCGCCCTGCGGGAAACAGACCCGCAGCCGGCCGGCGTCATCGGCCAACGTCAGCCCCAGATCGCCGTTGTAGAGACCCAACTGGGGGTCGTTGTGGGTCACCATCACCGGGCGCCCGGCGAACCACCCTTCGGTGCGCGATATCCAGCCCTGCTGCCACAGCGCCCGGGCGATACGTTCGTTCAGCCCCTCGACACCCCAGGGCCCGCGACGCAGGGCACACAGCACCTGGAAGCGGCCCTGCAGGGCAAGAATCGATGCCACGTCCGCCCCGCCACTCAGCGCCTCGAACAGCGGCCGGTAGCCGGTCACCACGGCCCGCTCGAATGCCGCCGTGTCGATGTCCAGCGTCTCCACATCCTCGAAACCTGCCGCCAGCAGCCGCGTGAACTCGCGGCCGTCGCCGGCGTTGGCGGCCCTGGCGAGGGCCCCGATGCCACTGTCCGCCCGGAAACGGAAGCTCCGGCGCAGCATGGCCACGTGATCGGCCAGCGGATTGGTCACGGCAGCCACGGGCAACGGCTCGCCCGCGATCGCCTGAAGATAGTCGCGCGTCGCCTCGGAGTAACCGGCGTCGCCGGCCCCCGCGCACAGGTCGCCCAGCACCGAACCCGCCTCCACCGAAGCCAGTTGATCCTTGTCGCCGAGCAGGATCAGGCGGGCCTTCGCCGGCATCGCGTCGAGCAGCGCCGCCATCATCTCGAGATCGACCATCGAGGCCTCGTCCACCACCAGCAGGTCGAGGCTCAGCGGCGCCTCGCGATGATGGCGAAAATGGCGCGTGTCCGGGCGCGCCCCCAGCAGCCGGTGGAGCGTCTGCGCCTCCTGGGGTATGGCGGCGCGCACGGCATCGGAGACCTCCAGCCGGCCGACCGCCCCCGCGATCGATTCCGATAGCCGGGCGGCCGCCTTGCCGGTGGGCGCGGCCAGCCGTATCCGAAGCGGCTCGCCGTCACCCGACAACGACTGCTCCTGCAGCAGCGCCAGCAGTCGAGTCACGGTGGTGGTCTTGCCGGTCCCGGGCCCGCCGGAGATGATCGTCAGCCGCTGCCGCAACGCCAGGGCGCACGCCACGCGCTGCCAGTCGGGTTCGCCCTCCTCGCGCCGATTGCCGGCGAACAGGGCCTGCAGCCGCCCGGCCAGCTCCTCGGCAACCGCCAGTGGTGGCCCCAGGCGCTGGCGCAGCCGCGCCGCCACCCCGCTCTCGGCCTGCCAGTATCGGCGCAGGTAGACCCGGTCGCCGTCCACGACCAGCGGCGTGGCGAGCCCCTCCGCCGCCGTCGCCTCGGCAACGGTGGAGGATTCGATCAACGCGGCAAGCCATTGCGCCGGCGTGACCGGGTCGAGCAGGAATTCCGGCAGCACCACCGCCTCCGCCGACTCGTGCTCGCCCGCGTTCTCCAGAGGCGGCAACGACAGCGCGGAGCGCGGCGCGTCCAGCACCCGGGCCAGCGACAGGCAGACATGGCCCCGGCCCACCTGATGGCTGACCAGCGCTGCAGCCAGGCCGACCAGCGGATCGGCGGCGGGATCGCGTTCGAGCAGGAAGAGCGCGAAGTGGCGGTCGAGCTGGCGCAGCCAGCCCAGCGCCACCCACAGCGACAGCGCCGTCAACAGGGTCTCGCGGGTGAGCGCAGCGGCGGTCGGCGACGCCGCGGTATCGTCACCATCCAGGGCCAGCGAGAACTGGCCCTCGCCCGGCGAGCCGGGGCGAACGTTCCGATTCGAAGGCGTGGTCGACGGTCGGCGGTTCATGCCGGAATCTCCCTGGATTGTCGCAGCAGCGCGCCGGCCGGCCCGGCGTCACCCTGGAGCCACGCGTCCAGCGCCTCGATCAGCGCCCGCGACGGGCGCCGGTGGAACACCCCGGGCGCGACTTCGGACACCATGCCAGACTCGAACGCGTCTTGGGCCGCCATGGCAGACTCAGGCGCATCCTCGGGCGCCTTGGAGAGCGGCACGTCTTCGGGCGCCTTGGAGAGTGGCGCATCTTCGGGCGCCTTGGAGAACGGCGCATCTTCGGGCGCCATGGAGAGCGGCGCCTTGGAGAGCGACGCCTCGGAAAGTCCCCGCAGGAAGACGTAGCAGGCGCCGCCCATGTGCCGGTCGTAATCGTAATTCTCCAGCCGCGACTCGAGCAGGCGGTGTAGCGCCAGCACGTAGAGTACGTACTGCAGGTCGTAGCGGTGATCCACCATCGCCGCGGCCAGGCGCTCGCCCTGGTAGTCGTCCGGCGTATCGCCCAGATGATTGGATTTCCAGTCGAGCACGTACCAGCGCCCTCCCGACTCGAAGACAAGGTCGATATAGCCCTTGAGCATGCCGTTGAGCTTGCGCGGCGCCAGCCGGGGACGCCGGCCGGGCAGCGGCTCCAGCCGTGAGACGAGACGGTCCAGCGGCTCGCTCCAGGCTGCCGATGCCGGCAGCCAGAACTCGAGCTCGGGCCGCCATGACTCGAGGCGATCGAGGCGCACCGAGTGGCCGTCGACGGCCATCAATGGCGAGCGCAGCCGCTCCAGCAGCAGCGCCTGCAACAGCGGCGCCCACTCGGCATCGAATCCGCTGGTCGCCAGACGGCGGTCGATCTCCCGGCGCAGCGCCACGGCATAGCCGGGCTCGTCCAGGCGATCGAAGTCGAGCGTTTCCAGCAAGCCGTGCAGGAAGGTTCCCGGGCGTGGCCCCCGCGGGAAATCGAACAGCGCACGGATACTGGGCCGCGGTACCGGATCCCGCTCGCCGCTGACCTCGATGTCCAGCGTCGCCGGCAGGTCCTCGCTGGCCGCGACCGCATCCTCGCCCCCACCATCGCCGGTGTCGTCGCCGTTCCACGCCTCCTCCTCCTCGCCCACGGTGCGACGGGCATCCGCTATCAGCGAGGTGTAGGAGGCGATCCACCAGTCATCGTCGATCTCGCCGTCGAAGATCCGCGCCGGTTTGGTCTCCGGGGCGGCCATCGCCGCTCGCAGCCGGTGATCCGGCGGTTCGGGCAGCGGCTCGACCGCCAGCCAGCCGTCGCGCTGGCCCTGCCGCAGCCGATCCAGCAGCGCCGCACCATCGTCCGTCTGCGCGCTGCCCAACAGCCGGCCCAGCGCGGTCTCGTGCAGGCAGCCGCCCTGGCCCCGCCCGCGACCGACATGGGCGACCCCCAGGCGACAGGCGTAGGCGGCACGGGTCAAGGCGACATAGAGCAGGCGGACATCCTCGTCTAGGCGCGCCAGCTCGGCCTCTCGCTTGTGGTCGTCATCGGGCGCGGCCACCAGCACGCTGCCCTCGCCCCCGGGCGGCCTCAACGCCAGCAGTCCGGTCCGGCGATCCGGCTCCGCCGGCCGGTGGGAGCAGACGAACGGCAGCAGGACGATGGGGTACTCGAGGCCCTTGGACTTGTGCACGGTGACCACCCGGACCAGATCCTCGTCGCTCTCCAGCCGCTGGCTGAGCGCCTGGCTGTCCAGGGTCGCGACGCCCTCCTGCAGCGCCCGGTGCCACCAGCGCAGCAGCGCCTGTTCACCGTCGAGCCGCTGCTGGGCGTTCTGGGCAAGCTCACCGAGATGGAGCAGATCGGTCAACGCCCGCTCGCCGTCGACGCGCTGGGCGAGCCGTTCGGCGACACGGAAATCCTGCATCACCCTGCGCAACATGGGCAGTACGCCGCGCCGTTGCCACTGGCGATGGTAGTCGCCGAAGCGCTCGACCTCGCGCTCCCACGCCAGCTCGTCGGCCAGCAGCGCTTCCAGGGCCCGCGGCGAATCGTTGAGCAACTGGGTCGCCAGTGCCGCCTTGAGTCGGGCATCCTGGCGCGGCTGGGCCACCGCCTCGAACAGCTGCAACAGCTCGAACGCCTGCGGGGTGTCGAACACGCTCGACTTCTCGCTGAGGTAGACGCTACGGATCCCGCCGTCGGCGAGCGCCCGTCGCACCTTGAGCGCTTCCGGCCCATTACGCACCAGGATGGCGATATCGGCCGGCTGGACCGCACGCTCGCCGGTGGCGCCGGCGAAGCGCCACTCGCCCTCCAGCAGCCGCTGGACCTCGGCCCGGGTCGCCGACGCCATCGTCGCCTGATAATCGCCCTGGCTGTAGCGCTCGGTATCCGGCCACCACACCCCCAGCGCGGCCACCGGCCCACCTTCTCGATCGACCAGCCGCGTCGGCTTGGGCTGGGAGTCGATCGCCACGAACGGTATCTCGTCGCTGCCGAACGGCTGGGGGTGACGCTGGAACAGCGCGTTGGTGGCCTCGACCATGGCCTGTGTCGAACGGAAGTTGCGCATTAGCGTGAAGCGGCTCGGCGTGGCCCGACGCGCGCGCAGGTAGGTGTGGATGTCGGCACCACGAAAGGCGTAGATCGCCTGCTTGGGATCCCCGATCATCAGCAGTGCGGTGGTGGCCGGGTCGCTCTCCGGCGCCCGATAGATCCGCGAGAAGATTCGGTACTGGACCGGATCGGTATCCTGGAACTCGTCGATCAGCGCCACCGGCAGTTCCTGGCGGATGCGCGCGGCCAGCCGCAGCGCGGCATCGCCACCGTTACTGCCCGGCGTCAGGGCGGCGTCGAGATCGTTGAGCAGGTCCGAGAACTCCCACAGTCCGCGGCGCCGCTTCTCCTCCGCGAACGCTATCGCGATTCGGTCACGGGCGTGCACCAGCACCTGGGAGGCAATCGCATCGAATGGCGTGCCGGCCTCGGCGAGCCGATCCAGCCAGCCGAAGAACGGATGCTCGGGCACCGCCGCGTTCTTCTTCGTCGCGCCCGCCAGCTTCTCCTGGCTGAGCCAGAAACGCCCGCTGCTGTCGGTGACGTCGTCCGCCTTGTCGAAGGTCTCCTGTTCGAGCCAGCTCCGGAAACCGGCAACGCGAGCCTCGAGCTCTTCCGGCTTGTAGCTGTTCTTCTTCAGCGCGTCGGCGTCGAACGCCGCCTGCAGCGTCTGGCGGATCGCATCCTCATCCCAGTGCGCGTGCAGAGCGGACTCGATCTCCTGGCGGCGCTCCATCTCACGCTCGAAGCCGCCCAGCAGCGCCGCCAGCGATGTCGGCGCCGATACCGCCTCGCCGTCCACCCACAGCGGCTGTGGCTCGCCATCCTTCAGCAATGGCCGCAACGCGGTCGCCAGGGCATCCGGTCCGCTCCAGCGCGAGCGGATCTGACGCTGCCAGCGCTCGTCGAGCGGATAGAACTCGCAACGCCAGTAATCTTCCACCGTTCGGGCCAGCAGCGTCTGTCCGTCCTGCAGCAGTTCGGCGGAGAACCGCGCCCCGGCGTCGAAGGCGTGGCGGGTCAGCATCCGCTGGCAGAAGCCGTGAATGGTGAAGATCGCTGCCTCGTCCATCAGGCGCGCGGCCTGGTCCAGCCGCTTGGCTCCACCGCGGCAGGCGGTCTCTCCGGCTGCCACCAGCGGTGCCAGCAAGGTCGCCAACACCGGGTCGGCGCGGTCCTCTGGGTTGACCAGCAACCAGTCGCGGGCCTGCTTGAGGCGCGCGCGGATACGTCCACGCAGCTCGGCGGTGGCGGCCTCGGTGAAGGTCACCACCAGAATCTCCGGCGGCGTCAACGGACGCGGGAAATCCACCGTCTCGCGGCCCGGTAGCGGCCCCAGCACCAGCCGAACGTAGAGTGCCGCCAGGGTGAAGGTCTTGCCGGTGCCGGCACTGGCCTCGATCAGATGCCGCCCGGTCAACGGCAGGCCGTCGAGCGCCAGCGGCACGACCCTCTCGTCCATCGCGGCATCGGCGCGGTCGCGGCTGTCGGTCATGAGTCGCCCCTCGAGAGATGAATGCGCTGCGAGGCCTGGCGCATCGCCTCCAGCAGCGGCTGGTAGTGGCGGACGCTCTCGGCCACGCCGCCGGCCGCCTCGAACGCCTCGAAGTCGCGCCAGAGCTGACCCAGACCGCCCTCTCGCTGGACCAGCGCCGCGACCTGGTAGTTGCCCGCCTCGTAGTCCGCGGCGAGACGCTCCCGCAATGCCGGTTCGGGCGCCTCTCCCGCGGCCAGGGCTTGCAGCGTCTCGGCACGGCACTGGCCCCACAGCGTGCGGACCAGCTCCCCCGAGGCCGGCAGCGGCTTGCACCAGGCCCGCCACCAGCTCGCCAACCACGCTGTCAGTCGCCGCCTCGCCTCGAGCCGTTCCAGCGGCGGGAAATCGAGACAGCGATCCTCGAAGATCGCCGTCCAGTGACACGACGCCTCGCCAGCCGCATTGACCAGCAGCCAGCGCAGATAGCCGGCATGGAGTCGATGCGGCTTGCCGAGCTTCTTCCACGGGCCGTCGCCCTCGGGCTTGAAGTGACCGAAATGGCTGGTTTCCAGCGTCATCAATTGGCAGCCGCCTTGCGCGTCCGTGAACAGCCCGTCGACGCGCGCCTCCAGCGCCAGCGACGGCACGTCGTCGGCAGCTGCTGCCTCGAAATGCAGCAGTGGCGGCTCCCGCTCGCTGGCGGTCGCGGTCAATCGTCGCCAGGTCTCCAGCTGCGTCTCCAGCCGTTTCAGCGTCGGCTCGATGGTGGCCAGGCCAAAGCCGGCCGCCGGCAGCCGCCCCGTCAGACGCAGCCGGTCCGCCATCTGCACCAGCGGTTCGCCACGGCGCCCGGCCTCCAGCAGTTCGCGTTTGACGGTGTGGTCCTCCAGCGCATCGAGGACGAAAGGCTCGCTATCCTCGTCGGGGACTTCGGCATCCTGGAATCGCACGCCCAGGCGGCCGAGATAGACGCTCCAGGGCCGGCGCAGCAGTCGCTGCAGGTCGGCCAACCCCAGCGCTTCCCCCGGCGGCTGGGGTGGAGCCGGCTCGGTGACGTTCTGCCCGGTGTCCCGTTCGGCATCGTCGCGGGTGTCGTGCAATGGCGCCCAGCTGGCATCGAAGGTGTAGCGTGGATCGTCGGCCTGGAAGTAGCGACGCGAAAACGGTTGCAGCGGGTGGGCCTCGATCAGCCGTGCCGCCAGCGCCGTCTCGTCGTCCACCGCCGGGCCATCCCCCGGATGGCCGGCCGGACGCCAGCCCTGCTCGAGCGTATCCAGCAGCTCGCCGATCAGCACCGAGGGCGGTCGTGGCGTGTTGTCGCGCTGGTCGAAGCCGACCCAGGAGAGTGTCAGCCGCTCGCGGGCGGAGAGCAGCGCCTCGAGCAGCAGGTAGCGGTCATCGTCGCGGCGCGAACGATCCCCCGGGCGCGGGCGCTGTGCCATCAGGTCGAAGTCCTGGGGCTGGCGCGTTCGCGGATAGGCGCCGTCGTTCATCCCCAGCAGGTAGACCTGCCGGAACGGGATGGCACGCATCGGCATCAGCGTGGCGAAATTGACCTTGCCGGCCAGGAAGCGCTGGGCCAGGCCACCGTCGTCGAGCTCGGCCCTGAGGGCGTCACGCACCACCGCCAGGCCGATCGGCTGCGAGAACGAGGCCAGCTCGCAGCTCTGCTGCCAGCGGCCCAGCGCCTGGTCCACCCGCGCCAGCACATCGTGCTCGTCCAGTGCCGTCGGCGCGAACAGCGCCTCCATCAGCGATTGCAGTCGCATCAGCCAGTCGCCCGGCGTGGCGGACCCGCTCAGGGCCTCGCACTGGGCGGCCACGATCTGCATCAGCTCGGCGAGCCGGCCCGCCAGGTCCGCCTCCAACCCGCCCACCTCGTCGTAGGGCACGATGGCATCGAACTGCCAGGCAGCGTCAGCGGGTATCGACACATTGCCCCCGCCCGGCGGCAGCGGGCCGGTGGACCCCGACGGCAGCGGGCCGGTTGAATAGCCCAGCAGCATGCGTTCCAGCCCGAACGCCCAGCTGTTCTCATGCAGCGCCGGGAACCCGAGCGCCTGGCGATGCGCGCCCGAGAGCCCCCAGCGCACGCCGCTCTCCGAAAGCCACCGCCGCAGGCGCGGCAATTCGGCTTCGTCGATGGCGAAACGGGCCCGAAACGCCGGCACATCGAGCGCATCGAGCAGTTCGCTCACCCCCAGCCGCCGCTCGGGCAGTTCCAGCAGCGCCAGGATCAGCACCATCATCGGATGCGCTTCACTGGCAACCTGGTCGGCGATGGTGAAGGGGATATGGCGCGGATCGTCGGCGGGCAGCCGGCCGAAGACCGCTTCGATATAGGGGGCGTAGACGTCGATCTCCGGCACCATCACCAGGATGTCCCGCGGTCGCAGCGGCGCCCCCCGGGCGCTGGCCTCCTCGAAGGCCGCCAGCAGCCGGTCGTGCAGCACTTCGACCTCGCGCAGGGGCGAGTGCACGCTGAACAGCGACAGCGAGGCGTCGTTCGCCGCGATCGTGCGTTTACCGCTCTCCCGGGCTCGCTCCCCCGGATGTCTGAGATCGAGGATGTCCTGCTGCAACTGGTTGAGCAGCGGCGCTCGTGCGGCATCCGCTTCATCGTCCGCCGCCGGGTCGCGAAAGAGATCGGTCTCGACGTCGAAACCACCATCCTGGCTCTCGAACTCGTAGAGACCGACGATGAAGTCGCGCCCCTGGGCACCCCAGGCGGCCAGCAGCGGGTTGGCCTGGAGATGCAGCGCCTCCTCGTCCAGCGCTTCGAGCCAGGGCGCTTCGGGGTGGCGGGCCTGCTGGCGCGCCACCGCCCCGGCGGAGAGCCGCCCGGCACGCTTGATCGCCTCGCGGTCGGAGACGATGTCCCCCCAGTAGTGGCGGCAGGGGTTGGTGATCATCAGAAAGACATCGATGACACCGGAGAGCGCATGCAGCGCCTCCAGCGTCTGCGACGGCAGCGCCGAGATACCGAAGACGAAGATCCTCGGCGGCAATACCTTCGGGCAGCTCCGCAGTCGCCTGGCGGCGTGCAGGAAACGGCCGTGCAGGTTGGCGCGGTGAAACGCCCGCTCGTCCGGCCCGGCGTCATCGATCAGCGCCCGCCACAGCGCCGGCTGCCAGCGCTGATCGGCGGGCAGGTCACGGGGCGACTCCTCCCCCGCTTCCCAGGCCGCCAGCCAGTCCGGCCGGTAGTTGAGGTACTGGTCGAACAGGTCCGCCAGACGGACCGCCAGTTGCCAGCGCTTGCGCTCCGCCTGCTCGGCCGCCAGGCGCTGCGCACCCGCCGTCGAGCGGTCCCCGTTACCGGGTTCGGCCCGCGCATCGTCTGGCACCGCACCATCCGGCCCGGCGCCCAGGTAGTGGGCGAGCGGCGCGAAAACGACCGGCGCCGCGGCGACCGCGCCCTCCAGCAGTCGGAAGATGCGCCAGGCCAGCGGTCGCTTGTCGAACGGCGAGTGCAGCGGAATCGACTGCCCCTCGCCCTCCCCACCGGCCTGTTCGAGCACCGCGCGATAGGCACGCCAGACGAAGCTCGAGGGCAGCGGGAAATCCACCGAAGCGGCGATGCCATCGGCTTCGGCCAGCGACAGGCGCAACCACTGGGCCATGCCGTTGGACTGCACCAGGAAGGTCTCCGGGGTCAGTGGCGGCAGCCGATGGCGCTTGATCAGCGCCAGTGCCAGGTCGTGCAGGTCTTCGAGATGATTGGCATGCAGGACGCTGAACATCCGTTCTCCGGGATTCACGGGGCGACGGGGACCGATGAGCACCGATCCATGGTCGTGCCATCCTACCGTGGCGCAGGGCGACGATCACCTGAAGCCTGTGGCAAGATGTGACAATCGAATGACGAGCGTGCCGTTATTGCCCTCGCCTACTCGCTGTGATTAAGGATTCGCGTTGACGACGCCCGTCTTCCTCGCCGTGCTGGCCGGCGCCCTGATGCACGCCAGTTGGAATGCGCTGGTCAAGGTCGGACTGGACCGGCTGCTGAGCATCTCGCTGATTCAGGCCGCCTGCGCCGTGATCGCCCTCGCCGGCGTCGCCTTCGTGCCGCTGCCGCAAGCGGAAGCCTGGCCGTGGTTGGCGGTATCGGCGGTTCTGCATATCGGCTACAACATCTTCCTGGCCCGCGCCTACCGGGTCGGCGATCTCGGCCAGATCTACCCGATCGCCAGGGGCTGCGCGCCCCTGCTGGTGACGCTGGTCGGCGTCTTCGCGCTCAGCGAGAATCCCTCGTGGATCGGCTATACGGGAATCGCGGTGCTGGTCCTCGGCATCCTGTGCATGGCCTTTAGAGGCGGCAAGGGGCCACGCCTGGAACGCGCCTCGCTGGTCAATGCCCTGACGACCTCCGCCTTCATCGCCGGCTACACCCTGGCCGATGGCAGCGGCGCTCGCGCCAACGGCGACGCGATCGGCTACGTGATCTGGCTGTTCCTGCTCGACGGCTTCGGCATGCTGCTGGCGCTGGTGGCCATGCGCGGCGTTCGAGCGCTACCCGAACTGAGCCGTCACTGGCGGGTCGGTCTGATCGGCGGCGCGCTCTCCCTCGGCGCCTACGGCATCACCATCTGGGCCATGACCCAGGCACCGATCGCGCTGGTCGCGGCCTTGCGCGAGACCAGCGTGCTGTTCGCCATCGCCATCGGCGTGATCTGGCTGAAGGAGCCGTTGCGTCGCGAGCGGCTGCTCGCCGGCGGGCTGATCCTCGGGGGCGTCATCCTGACCCACTGGGGATGAATGTCATCCCCCGCCAGGACTGCTAGGCTTAACTCTCCGAATCACTGCTCTGCCAACGCCGTTGCCGAGTTTTCCGGCGCGCATCCGACGCTCATCCAGACGACAGCCTGAGGGCGACAGCAATCGGCAAGGAGCCTATCGTGACTCTCACCGCGCCAACGTACACCACCAATGCCGACGGTCAGCCGCGCCGGGTCGGTGTCGAGATCGAGTTCGCCGGTATCGGCCCCATCCAGGCAGCACGTCTGGTCGAGATGACGTTCGGCGGTCGCGTCGAGCAGCATAGCGCGCATCGCCTCCAGGTCACCGGGACCCCATGGGGCGTCTTCCATGTCGAACTGGACAGCAAGTACGTTCACCCCGACGAGCGCTTGCTCGACCGCGCCCGCGCCGTCGACGGCCAGCCGCCCGGGATCGGCGAGCACCTGCGTGCCAGCCTGCACAGCCGCACCCGCGAATGGCTTGGCGACATGGTGGCGGGCCTGGTGCCGACGGAGATCGTCTGCCCGCCGATTCCCTGGCACGAACTGGAGCGCCTGGACGAGCTGTTCGCGGCGCTGCGCCGGCATGGGGCGGAAGGCACCGATGCCAGCCTGCTGTATGGCTTCGGTCTCCACCTCAACCCGGAAATCCCCTCTCCCGACGTCGAGAGCGTGGTGGCCTACCTGCGCGCCTATCTGATACTCGCCGACTGGCTGCGCGACGAGATCGTCGTGGACGTGACGCGGGACATGCTGCCGCACACCCGGCCGTTCCACAGCGACTACACCCGCCGGATACTGGCGCCGGACTACGCCCCCACGCTGCAGACGCTGATCGACGACTACCTGGTCGCCAATCCGACCCGCAACCGGGAGCTGGATCTGCTGCCGCTGTTCGCCTGGCTGATGCCCGACCACCCCAATGCGCTGCTCCGGGAGACGCTGGTCAAACCCCGGCCGACCTATCACTACCGCCTTCCCAATGCCTCGCTCTCCGATCCCGAGTGGGGCGTGAGCGTCGAGTGGAATCGCTGGGCCGAAGTCGAGCGCCTGGCCGCCGACCCGGACCGGCTGGCGGAGCGCAGCGCCGCCTACCGCGTCCACCTCGCCCAGCCGACCCTGAGCCGCTGGCTGGACTCGCTACGCCACTGGATGCGCCATTGATGGGCTGGACGCGCGCCCGCTCCGATCGCAGACGGCGAGTCGGGTCGCCCCGGGTGACCGGCCGACCGCTGATCGGTATCACGACCTCGGACCACAAGAGCTTCCTGGCCTGGTGGTGCGACTGGGTCTCGGTCTGGCGCGCCGGGGGCAGGCCGCTGCGGATTTCGCCCGCCCGCCCGCTGCAACGGCCGGTGGACGGCCTGATCATCGGCGGAGGCGACGATATCGGCGCCCAGCGCTACGGCGGCGAGATGCAACTCGACGTGCGTATCGACCCCGCCCGCGACGAACTCGAACTCGAACTGCTGGCCCGCTATCTACCGGAGCGGATACCGATCCTGGGCATCTGCCGTGGCGCCCAGATCATCAACATCCACTGCGGTGGCAGCCTGATCGAGGACATCCAGACGACCTATCGTCACATCAAGAACCGACGCATGGTGCTGCCACGCAAGCGCATCGAGATCGAACCGTTCAGCCAGTTGGCCGACATTCTCAACCGCCGCTACTGCCATGTGAACAGCCTGCATCACCAGGCGGTGGATCGGCCTGGGGACGGCCTGAAGGTGGTCGCCCATGACCGCGACGACCTGGTGCAGGCGATCGAGAGCGACCGCCACCCCTTTCTCATCGGCGTGCAGTGGCATCCGGAGTTCCTGCTCTTCAGCCGCTCGCAACAACGGCTGATCCGGGCGCTGGTGGATGCGGCCCGGCTGGGAGCTGACACCCCGAGACAGAGCCCCGGGGAGTGACGGTCGATCACTTGACCGCCGTGACGACCACCTCCAGTAGCGCGCCCGGGGCCAGGTCGCTCCAGCAGGAGTGGCCAAGGGCCTTGGCAGGCGAAGCCCCTATCCTGGCCTGTCTTCCTTATCGAGGTGTCAGGAATCAAAGCCGACCCCGAAACGGTTCAGTGTACGTAGCAAGAGTGAGCGGCGTCCCGTGCGGTCTTCCTGAGCGAGATCCTTTTGAACGCGTTGGATCGCCAAGGATCGGAACGGTTCGGGGGGAAAGGGTACGACCCAGCTGCGCAGCATCCGCAAGTCCGTGCGTTCCGTGCGTCTGCCTTCCAGCATGTCAAGCATCGCCAGCGCGGCAAAACGCGAGGCCGAAACGCCTTGGCCGGTAAAGCCAAGCGCGTAGGCCAGTCGCCCCCCTAGCGCGGTGCCGGCAAAGAACGTGGTGCGTGCGGAGGTATCGACGATCCCTCCCCAGGCATGACTGAAGGATAGATCCGATAGCGCCGGGAAAGCCTCGTCGAAGTTCGCTTCCAGACGCGCGTAACTCTCGGGACGATGCAGGAGCTCGCGATCCCGACGGCTGCCATAATGGTAGATCGCGTCAAATCCGCCCCAGAGAATCCGGTTGTCCGCCGTCTTGCGGCAGTAATGAAACTGGTTGCCGCTATCGGCTACGCCATGGCGCCCGCGCCAGCCAATGGCCACGAGCTGTTCGTCGGAAAGCGGCTCGGTGACCAGCGTGTAGTCAAAAATAGGGATGATCGACATCCGAAAGCGCCTGAGAAGCGGCATCGCGGCATTCGTCGCCATCACCGACTGCCTGGCGGACACGACCGCCTGTGGCGTGGTCAGCCGTACGCCCGATGCAGCATTGTCGAGCGATGTGACAGGCGTGTCCTCATGAAGGACGATACCGCGATCGAGACAGGCCTGCCGCAGACCCGCGACCAGCTTCATGGGGTTCACTAGTGCATAATTGGGCTCGTAGAGTCCTGCCTGATATCTCGGGCTCTTGAACTTTTCATCCAGAGCATCGCCCTCGAGATAATGGCTCTCGATACCGAAGCGCGCGTAGACGTCACGCATCGCTTTCAGCCCTTCCGCCTGCCACGGAGTGGCAGCGACGTTGAGCTTGCCCTCGCGCTCGAATTCGCAGTCGATCCCGTACCTCGTGAGATCTTCCTCTAATCCGTCGAGGTTCTCGTAACCCAGGCGAATCAGGGTTTCGGCCTCTTTGGGCCAGCGCGCCAAGGCGTTGGCGACACCGTGGGAAATACTGGGCGCGCAGAAACCGCCGTTCCGGCCGCTTGCCGCAGCACCGCAACGCGTGGCCTCCAATATGACGATACGCGCATCTGGCCAGCGCTCGCGCGCCTTGAGTGCCACCCAGAGGCCCGTGAACCCGCCACCGATGACCGCGAGATCACAACGGACATCGGTCGTTGGCGGCGAGGCGAGATCGCTCTCCAGAATGGTCTCCAGCCAGACAGGCGTCCGATCGGCATCAGAAAATCGGTTGATTCCTTCCATCCAGCGGCCCTCCTATGCCGACCGAGCTTCGGCTCTGGAACAGCCCAAATCCGCAAATTCCTGGTATAGATTGGCTCGAGGAAATACCTGTGATCCTCTGGCCGCGTCAGTCAAGGTATCCGCCACCTGAGGCGTCCGAGTCATTGCCCCTCCCCTTGTCCAGATACCAACCCCACTCTTCTCTATGATCAAATCGTGTTACCTGTTTCGTCTCGAGGTAAGCGTGGAATCCGGCCTCACCCAGTTCCCGGCCCACACCGGAACTCTTGTATCCCCCCCAAGGCGCTTGGGCGAAGGTTGGCTGGGAACAGTTGATCCAAATGATGCCGGCGCGCAGTTTGGCCGCCACCCGGTCACACCGCGCCAGGTCGTCGGACATCACCGCACCGGCAAGTCCGTAGGGGCCATCATTGGCAATACGGATCGCCTCCTCGTCCGTTTCGAAGGGATTGATGCAGACCACAGGACCGAAGATTTCCTGCTGCCAGATTTCCGCCTCGAGCGGCACGTCGGCATAGATCGTCGGTGCGATGAAGTAGCCCGTTGGCAAGCCGTCGGGCCGGCCTCCTCCGGTTACCAGTCGCGCACCGCTGCTTCGAGCGCGATCGAGAAAGCCCAAGACCTTGTCATATTGGCTCTTCGACACGATGGGGCCGAGCTTGACGCCCTCCCGGTCGCCTGCACCGATCGTGATTTTCCTGGCCTCTTCTGCGACCCGCTCCACCATCCGGGGATAAAGGCTCTTCTCGATCAGCACTCGGGAGGTTGCCGAACAGACCTCGCCCTTGTTCCAGAAGATTCCGAAAAGGATCCACTCTACCGCCTTGTCGATGTCACAGTCGGCAAAGACGATGAAGGGCGACTTTCCGCCCAGTTCCAAGGAAACGTTGCGGATACTCAGGGACGCGGCATGCATTACCTTACGACCGGTGGGGATGGAACCGGTAAAGGCGATCTTGTCCACCAACGGATGTTCGGAGAGCGGAGCACCGGCCTCGGGTCCGAATCCAGTGATGAGGTTGAAGACTCCGGCTGGGACACCCGCTTCATGGATAATCTTTGCCAACTCCACGCAGGACATCGAGCACAATTCGGATGGCTTCAGAACCACCGAACAGCCTGCCGCCAACGCCGGTGCCACTTTCCATACCGCCATGAGCATAGGGAAATTCCACGGCGTAATGGCGGCCACAACTCCCACTGGCTCGCGCCAGATGCGGCTATCGAAGCGCGGATCGCCTACGTCCACCTGGTCGACACCCTTTGCGGCGACTTCTTCCGCGAGATCGGCGTAGTAATCGAAGCAGAAAGCGGCATCCGCGATATCCCACTCGGACTCGGGTAGTGGCTTGCCATTGTCCCGAGTTTCCAGAGCAGCGATCTCCTTTAGCTGGGCTCGGATGCCCGCAGCGACCTGGCGCAGCACGCTTGCCCTATCGGAAGCCGCCAGATCGGACCATTTACCACTGTCAAATGCCGTACGTGCCGCTCGCACAGCACGATCCACGTCTTCATCCTGGCCCGCGGCAATCCGCGCAAACTCTTGCTCGGTGGCCGGATCGATTGCCGCTAGAGTGGCGCCTTTGCGTGGCGCAACAAAGGCGCCGTCGATGTAAAGCTCTGTCGTCATCAGTTGACTCCTACGCTGGCCGGGCTGGGCTCGGTGACACCCGGCCACGATGAGATTCATGCGCCAGGCACTAGGCAGCACTCGCCATGGTTGGCCGGCGCATGAACGAGGGGGACCGTTTATCGACACTTGGGAACGCCTGCCTAGTGGGGTGCCAACGATGGCAGGTACAGACTGATCATCGGGAAAGTGATCAGCAGAAGTAGCGTGATCAAATCGACAGCGACGAACCAGCCGACGCCACGGAAGATCGCCGTGAGCGGCACCCTTTTACCGAGCGCTGCCTTTACGATGTAGACATTGAGACCCACGGGTGGGGTAACGAGGCCTATCTCCAGAAGCTTCACCAGAATGACGCCGAAATAAAGCAGCTCGACGCCAGCTTCCTGCGCCACAGGCAAGATAATCGGCATGGTCAGAAGCAAGATGCCGATGGAATCGAGGAAACATCCAAGAATGAGATAAAGTATGGCGACCATCAGGATGATGGCAAGATCGCTGGAGCCGAAGGACAATAGCGAGGATGCGATGTAGTTCGGCACGCCGCTCAACGTCATGAATTTGCCGAGCAACGTCGTCCCGATGACCACCATGAAAATGCCAGCGGTGCTGGACAGCGTCGCAAGCCCACTTCGAGTCAACGACTTCCATGTAAGGGAACGCCGCATCGCACCCAGTGCGATGGCGAGCGCCGCACCAATAGCGCCTGCCTCCGTGGGACTGAAGAGACCGGTGAAGATACCGGCAAGAACCACGACAACGATGGTCGGCAACGCCCAGACCTCCTTCAACGCATCCACCAGGTCGCGCCGGGTGAAGGTTTCGGTGACAGCGGGCGCCAAGTTAGGGTTGAGTGAACAACGGATGACGATCATCGCGATGAACATCATGGCCGAAAGAAGGCCTGGCAGAAAGCCGGCCATGAATAGCTTGGCAATCGAGATCTCGGCGAGATACCCGTACAGCACCAGCAGAATGCTCGGCGGTATGAGTGAACCCAGCGTGCCGGCGGCCGCGATGACGCCGGTCGCAAGCCCGGGATCGTAGCGGTAGCGAAGCATCTCCGGTGTGGCAATGCGCGCGAAGGCCGAAGAGGTGGCAACGCTGGAGCCTGACGCCGCGGAGAGCATCGCGCAGGCTCCTACACTCGATACGGCCAACCCGCCCGGAAGCCAGGCGAGCAGGATTCGCATCGCACGGAAAAGCCCTGTGGAAATTCCGGTTTCCGAGGCGATGAATCCCATGAGGAGGAACATGGGGATAGCCGTCAAGTTCCAGTCGCCCACGAGGTTGAACGGGATCGCGGTAAGCATGCCCCATGCTGCTCGTGTGTTGAGCAAAACACCGATGCCGATGAACGATACCAGTCCAAGAACGACACCGATCTGGACGCGTAAAAGCAGCAGGATGAGCGCGACACCCAAGCCTAGAAAGCCAATCGTCAGGTTGTCCATTGATCTACCTTGTCAGCTGCCGACTTCATCGGACGACACTGGCGATGGGTCGAAATCCGGCTCAGTCGCCGCTTGATAAGCGTTCGCGAGAACCATGAGGAGCATGGCGGAAAAGCCGACCGGCAGGGCCAGTTTCGCTGGCCATATCGTGACGTAGACCGCGCCCATCATCATCTCGTTGAGTTGGTAGGACCGCATGGCATCTGCCCAAGTCTGCCAGGCCAGAAGCCCAAGAAAGGTCGCCGTGACGAGGTATCCAGCCACCAGGACCCACCGCTGCAATCGGCTTGGCAGCATCTGATAGACGAGATCCACCGAGATGTGCTCGTTCTTTTTCTCGACAAAGGCGAGTGGAAGAAAGACGACGAGCACCATGTGATAAACGGAGATGATTTCGAGGTTTCCGGGTATCGGGCGACCGGAAAGATTGCTTGCCAGCACGTCAACCACAGTCTGGAGCATCATGAGAAAGAGGCTTACCAGCGCGAGCGCGGCCAGCAGATTGGCGAGATGCCTGATCAATCGCAGAATCATGGCGTGCTCCCTCCCGGCGGCTCCTGCGAACTCCCGTAGAGACCATAGGTCGACACGTCGACCTTGCTGTAGATTTGATCGTGGAAGATCTTCTGCAGCGCGTCGGTGTCATCCCTATCCACATCTGCCAGCAGATGCTCCCACTTCTCGTAGGTCTGCTCGAATCTGTCGATCAGCGCGTCGGGATCGTCGACATCGAGACGTTTCGCCACATCCAGGGCCATCTCGTTGACATCCGAAGCGATGAACCGATCCAGTTCCCCTTTGAGGCTGTCGTCCGGCTCGTGGATCGTCACGCCATGATCCTTGGCCTCGGCGAGGGCCTCGTCGGCCGACTGCTCGAAGGCCTCCGTCATCACGACGAGATTGTCGGAGATAGTGTCTATCAGGAGTTGCCGCTCCTCCTCCGAAAGGCGGGACCACGCCGCTTCATTCATGGCGTACTGCCAACCGGCAAAGTACTGCCCGAGATCCAGCAGCGTTACCTCCTTCGCCACGTCCCAGAGGGAGCGCGTCTTCAGATCGTTGGGCGAGTTGGCGGCACAGTCGAGCTGCCCCCTGTCGAGGCCGGTGAACATCTCGGACGAAGGTACATTCACTGGCACCGCCTGCACGGAAGAGGCCCAGGCAGCATGCACCGGACTCGGCAGCCTGATCTTCTTGCCGGCGATGTCCTCGATCGAGACGACGGGCGTGGTGCATATCAGGGCATAAGAGGGCGAGGCATAGCTACCAAGGAAGACAATGCCCTGCTTGCGGAACATGGCCTGCATCTGCTTATCGTTCAAGTAGAAGTCGGCAACGGCGGCCGTCAGCACCATGCTGTCATTGAACGAGATGCCCAGCGCAGCGAGCACGTTGTCTGCCGGGAGGTCCGAGGGCGTATAGGTTCCCGCGTGATAGGTCATGTCCACAATCCCGTCACGGAGACCCGATAGATGAGCGCCGGGCGGGAGCACCGAGTCGCCCGTGTAGACTTGCATGGTGAGGGCACCATGAGATTTCTGATCCAGCGTCTTGGCCAGGGCGAAGTAACCGTTCCTGACCAACGGATAGGTATCCGGAAACCAGGTACTGGCCGTGATCTCGGTCGCCGAAGCGGGAGCCGCCGCGACGCTGAACAAGCTGATGAGGAGGACTCCGCAAAAACGTCTCATAGGGTACCCTTTTCGTTGTTGTACTGAGTTCTTGCTGCTTGGGTCGGGAGTCAGGCGCCGCTATCAAGCGTGTCCGGCGCCGGACCGGCCCGGGGCGACAGACCTCCTACGCAGAGGCGAGCGCACCTTCCACTGCATCCCGCGAGAGCCGCTCTCCCTCCCTCTGGGCGGGGTCACCGAAGCCGCCGCCGCCAGCGGTCTCGATTACCAATCGGTCGCCGCGGCGAAGGACGATATTGCCCTTGGAAGGCAAGTCGATGGACGCGCCGTCACGCTCCACGAAAAACCGCGAGTTTGCGCCTGGCTTTCCGCCATGCAGACCCCAGGGCCGGAACTTGAAGCGATCGGAGTAGCAATTGAAGGTCACGTCATCATCGAGGATCTGGTAGATGCGCCGTGCCCCCATACCGCCCCGATGAGCACCGGCTCCCGCGGAGCCGCGACGCAGCGCATACTCCTCGATGCGCATGAAGGGATAGTCGATCTCCAGACTCTCGATCGGCACGTTCGAGCAGTTTCCGACAAATCCGTCCACGACATCGGCCCCGTCAGCGCCAGCAGAGGCTCCCCAACCGCCGCCGACCACCTCCATGTAGACGCGATAGCGGTCGGGCCCCATGTGGCCCATGCCAATGGCGTTTGTCGTATCGTGACCGGCAGCCAGCACTCGGTCGGGCGCGACGTCTGACATTGCTCGCATGATGGCGTTGTAGATGCGATGACAGGCGGTATTGCGGGCGCGGACCGCGACCGGTTGGCTCGGGTTCAGGAACGAGCCGTGCGGCACGTCGATACGCCTGATCGGCCGATACAGCCCGTCATTCACCGGGATCTGTCCACCGCCGAGCAGAATGGCGAAGGCCCCGTAGGCAGCGGAGATCGTCGAGGCCAACGGAGAGTTGATGATGCCCTTCGACTGCGGGGAGCTCCCCTCGAAATCGATCTCGACGGCGTCGCCGCTAATCGTGATCCTGACGGCGACGCGCAGCGGCTCGTCGGTAAAACCGTTGTCGTCCACGAAGTCTTCCGCTTCGTAGACGCCATCGGGAATGCTGCGAATCCCCTCGCGTGCCAGTCGTTCCGAATAATCCTGCAGTCCCGCGCCCGCGCTGAGCACGGTCTCCTCGCCAAACTGCTCGAGCATTTCGGCGAAGCGCTGCTGCCCTGTCCGGTTGGCGGCCAACTGTGCATAGACATCGCCCATGACCTGATCGGGCGCTCGCACATTGAGACGAATGAACTGCTCCAGCAGACCGTCGCCGAGATCGCGCTCGATGTCGAAGCGCGAAAGCGGGATTCGCAGACCTTCCGAGAAGACGTCCGATGCACCGGCATTCGGGCCCGCAGCACCGCCGCCGACATCGATGTGATGGCCGATCGACGCGCTGAAGGCGACGACTTCCCCGTTGTAGATGATCGGAGTGAACAGCACGAAGTCATTCAGGTGCTGGGCGCCGCTGTACGGATCGTTGGTGATCAGCCCTTCGCCGGGGCCTATGGTTGACAGGTCATAGCGCTTGGCGAAAGCCTCGAACACCTTGCCGAACGAGTTCATGTGGATCGGGCAGAACTGGGCCTGCGCCAGAATCCGTCCATTGCGGTCCAGCAGCGAGGTCGAACAGTCCCTCGCCTCGCGGATGATGGTGGAATAGGCTGACCGAACCAGTTTCTCTCCCATCTCCTGCGCGATTCCGTGCAGACCGTTGCTGATGATGCTGAACAGGGCGTGGTCGCTTGCGCTCGACGTGCTCATGCCTGGGTCTCCTTTTCGAGGATCAACGATCCGGTCTCGTGTACAGTCGCACGCCATGCCGGCGGTACGAGCGTGGTGGCAGTTGGCTCCTCCACGATTGCCGGCCCATGCAGGACGTGGCCCTTCGGCAGCGATGCGCGCCAGGCAAACTGACACGGCGTTCGGACGCCGCGGAACGTCACCGCAAACTCTTCGATCTCGGGAGAGACATCGCCGGAGGGGCCGCGAGTCAGTTCCTGCAGGGTGTCGCCATCGGCGGGTATCTGCGCGACGAGTCGCAATGTGACGATCTCCACGGGGTCGCGTGAAACCGAGCCGTAGCGTGCCATGTGTGTCTCACGGAAGAGCCGCTCGAGATAGGCCTGACCCTGCGCAGCAAGCGTTTCCAGGTCGATCTCCGTCAGAAGCTCGAACCCTTGGCCCAGATAGCGCATCTCCAGGGCATGGTCGAAAACCAGCTCGTCATGATGGCGACCGAGGCGGGTGAACTCCTCGACCGCACGCTCCCGCATTCTCACGAAGGATGCCGCCACGCGCTCGGCCGCGTGCTCGTCCACCTTCATCAGATGGGTCTCGCGATAGATGCGCTTCAGGTCCGACACGAGCAGGCCGAGCGCCGAGAACAGTCCGGGATGGGGCGGAATGACCACACGCCCGATCTTGAGCTCCTCCGCCGCCAGAGCGCTCATCATTGGCCCCATACCGCCATAGCCGTAGAGCGCGAAGTTCTTCGCGTCGTGGCCGCGCTGGACTGAAACGAGGCGGATACCCTGGCCGATATGGGCAATCGCGATATCGATCATGGCTTGGGCCGACTCCGAAGCCGACGAACCCAGCGTCGCAAGGGCTTCGCTGGCGCGGTCGGGGTGCAGCGTCATCTTGCCACCGAGAAACCGGTGAGACCGGATCCAGCCGAGTTCCACGAGGGCGTCCGTGATCGCCGGATCCGTTCCGCCGTGGCCGTATGACGCGGGCCCAGGTCGGGCGCCAGCCGAGCGCGGTCCCACCTTCAGCATTCCCCCGCGGTCGACATAGCCGAGGCTCCCGCCGCCGGCGCCGATATTGGCGATATCGGTGCTCGGCAGCCCCACCGGCAGTCCGTTGACATCCGTTTCAGCCGTGACACCGGCCATACCGTTGCGGATCAGCGCAATGTCGGAACTCGTCCCACCGATATCGAGCGTGATGACGTCGGTATCGCCGACCACCTCCGCCACCCGGACCGCACCGATGACTCCCGCCGCAGGCCCGGAATTGAGCATGTGAACACCGCAGTCGAGGGAACCGCCTACCGGCAGCACGCCGCCGGAAGACTGCATGAGGAAGAGATCGCTCTGCGGGGCATGTTCCGCCATGTGGCGCTCGAGGCGGCCGATATACCGGCCTACCAGGGGTGCCAGGTAAGCGGCCATGGCGGTCGTGGACGCGCGCTCGTATTCACGGAACGTTGGCAAGACATCCGATGACAGAATGACCGGCAGATCGGGGAAACGCTCGGCCAGAAGGACACGGACCCTGTCTTCGTGCCGCGGATTGAGATAGGAGTGGAGCAAGCAGACTGCGATGGCCTCGGGCGACTCGCGCTCGATGAGCGCTTCGACCGCGTCGATCAGGGAGGCTTCATCCAGCGACTCGACAACCTCACCATGCGCATCCAGTCGCTCGGGAACCTCGATCGAGCGACTCAAGGGAATCAGCGGCTGTGGCTTTTCGCAGGCAATCGCGTAGACGTTGGCGCGAAGCTGGCGCTGCAACTCCAGAACATCTCTGAAGCCACGTGTCGTCACGAGTGCGGCGCGACACCCGCGCCGTTCGATGATGGCATTCGTGGCCACGGTCGAACCGTGACAGAGCTCAGACATCTTGGAGAGATCCTCACCCAGCGCCACCTGCAGACCGGAGATCACGCCCTCCGAGGCGTCCTCCGGCGTCGAGGGAACCTTCTGGCTTTTCACCTTTCCCTCTTCGATCCAGATCAGGTCGGTAAATGTCCCCCCGACCTCAACAGCCATCTTTATCATCTTGTTAGATATCATTTTGCTAAATCCACCTTCGTGGTTTGCCATGGTGCTGGAACCGCTGGAAATCAGTGCTCCGTTTCACGACATGTCGGAGTGTCATACCTGCCGTTATTCAAGTGCCCCATCCTGCGACAAGTAGCCGTGTTCGCTGCCGCGCGAGTTGAAGAAAATCATCGGGGGTCATGTTCGAGCGAGCGCAATATTCCCGAAAATCGTACATCAGCAGCGCGTAGACAATATCTGCTGCCACGCCCTCGTCGACGTTCTCACCCAGGCTATTCCGGGTCCGAAAATGTCGCAGAATGCGGCGCGTGAACGTTTTGAAGACCTCTCTATTCTGATCAATCTCTTCGGACGCTTCGCTGTTTGCCCGAAACTCCGCGGCAAGCATATCGCGCCACAGCGACTTCTCCTGGGGCGTCGTCACGTCGCCGATGTCGGCGTACATGAGTTGTGCCAGTGCTTCGGCAAGATCGTCGGGCGGGTTGTCGGCGACAGCCTCATACGCTTGTGAAAGACGTTTTCGATCGTTGGCAAGGATCGCCAGCAGCACGGAGTTCTTGGTAGGGAAATAGTTGTAAACGGTCTTGAGCGAGACATCAGCCCTCTCGGCAATGTCTTCCATTCTGGTCTGTTCGAAGCTCTCCTTGCGCAGCAGAGCGATAGCCGCTCGCAAGATCTCCGCTCGCTGCATCTGCTTTTTTCGCGCGCGTCGATCACTGCTTGGTGACACATCGGCCTCATCCATTTTTTACCCCAATATATTTTTACACTTGCATGTAAAAAACCTGAGGCATGCGCCACTGAGTGTCAAGAATTTTTTGAGAGCCGTCGTTATCGGATAAGTAATTTCCACCTGAGGCCGGGCCAGGATATGAGTGCCACGAAGGCAAGAAAGATGGCATGAACCACCCCCAGCCCGCGTCCCTCGGCCCAGGCCTGAAGCGTCCGGATAGCGAGAACCTGAACGCTGGCCTCTTCGGTAGCCGTTCCTGCATGGGTGAGACTCAACCGCCGGCAGCGGCTGAGCAGAGCGGGAGGGAGCTTGTGATCTTGCACTGGTGCCAGGCTCGAGAACTCCACTCGTCTCGCGCGCACGGTCTGCTGCGAGACGAAGCCGGCCTTTCTCGTCGTATGGAGTGGAAACCGGTCACTTTTGAACGATTTACCTCCTTCAAGCCACACTGCCCCCTATCCCCCGCCCTCGCTGTTCACGTCGTGCCGAAGAGCGCCATGCGCTGGCCATCCCGGCAACGGTCTCCTGGTCGGCTAGAGGAAACGGTTCTGATCGAGATGGTGACTTTTCGGCGCTAGGCGGGCACGCCAGGTATTGCGGGCCACCAAGCCACTCACACCGCTTCAGGCGCAAGGTGATGGCCTGGTCTTGGCGAATGGAGCGCTCCAGGTAAATCCGACACAGACACTCCAGCAGCAGGTGACAGACCAGCAGGTGCTGGCCGCAGAAGACGTGGGGCGGCGGGAAAGAACCATCGGAGAAGCTAGAGAAGAGCTGCTCGATCTGCCCATCATGCGGCGGGTCCGGGGTGGCGTCGAAGTCGCGGATCGATCGCTTCGTCGGCGGCTGCCGAAAGGCGCGGGCGAACGGCTCGACGATCTCTTCCCGGGTGGTCTTCGACCCTGTCGCCAAGTCGGCTGCTCGAAGCGATACCGCTTCGACTGGCTGGTCAGGACACCGGCCATGGTTCGCTCGCGTGTTTCGGGGCGCGAACAGAGCGTGTCGGTCGACCGCTACATCATCGAACGGTCTGAAAGCAGGGAGATCCCGTTTCCGAGAAAGCGGCCTCGGACGTTCGCGTCGACCGACCCGATACGGCGGTAGTGCTCAGGCCGCCGCTCGATGCAAGACACCCGGCGCACACGAGGCGCGACGGGGTGTCATCGAAGCTCCAGGCCCCTTCGGCTACGACGGCATGACCGCCAGCCGGCGCCCGGCAGGCGTGCGCAGCAGAAACAGGCCGATGAGGATACCCATCACCGATAGCGCGGCGACATAGATCGCCGGCGACATCGGGTACCAGCGCATCAGCGTGGTGACGATGATCGGTGTGAAGCCGCCGAATACCGCATAGGCAACGTTGTAGGAGAACGACAGCCCGCTGAACCGGACCGCCGCCGGGAACGCCTTGACCGCCGCCGCCGGGATGGCGCCGGTGATTCCCACCGCGAAGCCGGCCAGGGCGTAGAGCGGCATCAACTGGTCGGGGCGCTGGCCGACGACACTCATCATCAGCCAGTAGCTCGCGCCCAGCAGTGCGCTCCAGCCGATCAGGGTCGCGCCGCTGCCGAAACGGTCGGCGCACCAGCCGGCGACCACGCAGCCCACGATCAGACACAGGATCGCCACCACGTTGGCCAGCGAGGCGTCCAGCCCGGCGTACTGCGCCGCCAGCAGCGGCGGCGTCATCAACATCACCACGACGATGGCCGCGGTCAGGATCCAGCTGACAGCCATGGCCAGCAGTACGCCGCCCAGGTGGTCGCGAAGTACCGCCTTGACCGGCAGCTCGGCAGCCAGCGCCCGGCGCTCGCGCATCTCGGCGAAGACCGGGGTCTCGCGCAGCCAGCGACGCAGGTAGACCGCGATCAACCCGAAGCCCCCACCGATCACGAACGGGATTCGCCACGCCCCTTCGGCCAGCTCGCCGGCCGAGTAGTGCGATTTCATCGCCGCCGACACCAGCGAACCGATCAGGATCCCCGCCGCCAGCCCCGCCGACAGCGTGCCGCAGGCAAGCCCGACATGACGACGCTGGACATGCTCGGTGACGAACACCCAGGCGCCGGGCACCTCGCCACCCACGGCCGCCCCCTGGAGCATGCGCAACAGGACCAGCAGCAGCGGCGCCAGATAGCCGATGGTGTGGTAGGTCGGCAGGCAACCGATCGCCAGCGTCGGCAGTGCCATCAGCAAGATCGACAACGTGAACATCCGCTTGCGCCCCAGCAGGTCGCCGAAGTGGGCCATCACGATGCCGCCCAGGGGACGCACCAGATAGCCGGCGGCGAAGATGCCGAAGGTCTGGGTCTGGCGCAGCCACTCCGGCATGTCCGGCGGGAAGAACAGTTGCCCGATCACCGTGGCGAAGTAGACGAAGATGATGAAGTCGTAGAACTCCAGCGCGCCCCCGAGCGCGGAGAGCGACAGCGTCTTGACGTCGCCTCGCGATAGAGGCCGGTTGGCGCTCGCGCCGGTAGCATTGTCGGATAACGGTGTATGGGCCACGGTCTCTTCCACGAAAGACGCCACCCGCGGGTGGCGCCGTCTTGGCTATCGGTCGACAGGCGGTCGTCACGGCCACCGGGTTTCCGGCCCCAATGGCCGCCGCCCGGTCAGGCGCGAGACCGCCGCGGAATCAGTTCTGCATCAACGCCAGGCGCTGCCCGCTTGGCGCGCGCAGCAGGAACAGGCCGATCACCACGCCGAGCGTCGCCAGTGCGGCGATATAGTAGGCCGGCGCGGCGGGATGACTGGCCATCAACGTCGACACCACCACCGGGGTAAAACCGCCGAAGATCGCATAGGCGACGTTGTAGGAGAACGACAGGCCCGAGAATCGCACCGCTGCCGGGAACGACTTGACCGCAATGGTGGGTACCACGCCGACGATGCCGACGCCGAACCCGGCCAGGCAGTAGAGCGGCGTCAGTTGATCGGGACGGGTCGGCACCGTATGCATCATCACCCAGTAGCCGACGCCCAGCAGCAGGCTCCAAACGATGATCGTGATCCCGCTGCCGAGACGATCGCAGCACCAGCCCGAGACCACGCAGCCGATGATCACGCAGACGATGGCCCAGACATTGGCCAGCGAGGCGTCGATGCCGTAGAGCGTCTGCAGCAGGCTCGGCGTCATCAGCACCACCACCACCACCGCGCCGGTGAGAATCCAGGTCACCGCCATCGACAGTACGACGCTGTCCAGGTGGCGGCTGAGCACGCGCTTGACCGGCAGACCGTCGGAGAGCGCTTTCTTGGCGCGCATCTCGGCGAACACCGGCGTCTCTTCCAGGTAACGGCGCAGATAGACTGCCAGGAAACCGAAGACGCCACCGATCAGGAACGGCACCCGCCAGCCGTAGGCGTTCATCTCCTCCGGCGTGTAGTACGACTTCAGGAACGCCGAGATCACCGACCCGATCAGGATGCCGGCAACCAGCCCGGAAGCCAGCGTGCCGCAGGCCAGGCCCACGTCCTTGCGCGAGACGTGCTCGGTCACGAACACCCAGGCGCCGGGGACCTCGCCGCCCACCGCCGCGCCCTGCAGGATACGCATCAGCACCAGCAGCAGTGGCGCCAGGTAGCCGATGGTGTCGTAGGTCGGCAGGCAGCCGATCAGCAGCGTCGGCACCGACATCAGGAAGATCGACAGCGTGAACATCCGCTTGCGGCCCAGCAGGTCGCCGAAGTGCGCCATGATGATGCCGCCCAGCGGCCGCGCCAGATAGCCGGCGGCGAAGATACCGTAGGTCTGGACCATGCGCAGCCACTCCGGCATGTCGGGCGGGAAGAACAGGTGCCCGATCACCGTGGCAAAGTAGACGAAGATGATGAAATCGTAGAACTCCAGCGCGCCACCCAGGGCGGATAGCGACAGGACCTTGATGTCACCGCGTGACAAGGGACGCGACGGAGCCGCATCGTATTGTGGTGCGTTAGCCATGGCCATGTTCTTTTTCTGAGGCGTTGAAACGTGCAGTTGTCCGGTAGCCAACGTGCGTCACGGATGCTCGACAGAGGATGCCGCCCGGCGCATGAAGGGGCCACGACATTACCAGACTTTGCCAGTTCCGTCAGCGGCACGCCGGGGCGCGAGCCGCACCCCGGCGCAAAAAAAACCGGCCTCGAGGGCCGGTTCTTCCCGTCGCCGACGCTCAGCTTTCCAGCTTGGCGTCCAGCGAGATCTTGGCATTCAGCAATTTGGAGATCGGGCACCCTTCCTTGGCCTTCTGGGCGGCGCTGTCGAAGGTCGCCTGATCGGCACCCGGAATCTTGGCCACGGTCTTGAGCTGGACTTCGGTGATGGTGAAGCCGCTGTCGTCCTGCTCCATGATCACGGTCGCGTCGGTCTTGATGCTATCGGGCTCGATGCCCTCCTCGCCCAGCATCATCGACAGCGCCATCGAGAAACAGCTGGCATGGGCAGAGGCGATCAGCTCTTCGGGGTTGGTGCCCGGCTGGCCCTCGAAACGGGTATTGAAACCGTAGGGATTCTGCTTGAGCGCGCCACTCTCGGTGGACACGACGCCCTTGCCCTTCTTCAGGCTACCCTTCCATTCGGCGGATCCGGATTTCTTGATCGTCATCGTCAGCTCCTTCTGGTTTGATGTGACGTTTCGATGCAATCGACCATCACAGTGGATGGGCGACGATCAGTGTAGACCACATTGCTCGAAGGTCATCCCCGCCGTCTCACCCTTCACCCCTTCAGGGCCGCCAGCGCTGCATCGTAGTCGGGCTCGTTCTTGATCTCGCTGACCAGTTCGGCGTGCACGACCCTGTCCTGCTCGTCCAGCACGATCACCGCGCGGGCGCACAGTCCGGCCATGGCCCCGCTCTGCAGCGCGACACCGTAGCTTTCGCGGAACTCGGGATGGCGGAAGCTGGAGAGCGTGACGACGCGATCCAGGCCCTCGGCGCCGCAGAATCGGCTCTGCGCAAACGGCAGGTCCGCCGACACCACCAGTACCACGGTGTTGTCGAGCCCGCTGGCGTACTCGTTGAACTTGCGCGTGGACATCGCGCAGGTCTTGGTATCGACGCTGGGAATGATGTTGAGCACCTTGGATCGGCCGGAGAAGTCCGCCAGCGACACCTCCTCGAGCTCGGCATTGGTCAGGGTAAAGTCGGGGGCTCTGTCGCCAACGGTGGGGAAGTCACCGCCAACCTCGACGGCCACGCCGCCTCGCGTCACGCTCTGCATGATGGTCTCTCCGAAAGGAACGATTCAAAGACGGTACGATGGAAAACCGTGAGCGCGATATCGGACGACATCGGCGCCACCGATCAGCATAGCCTATTCGCCGGGCTCGCCGGACGATCGGTCCAGCAACTCTCGGGATCTCGCCAGGGCTGGAGAGCCGGGTTCGCGCAACAGCGCCATGTTGCGCTCGGGAATACCCTCTGGGTCGGCATGGTGCGCGATCGCCCGCTCGAGCTCGGCCTCCCGCAGGATGTGCAGCATCGGCAAGGGGGAACGGTTGGTGGCGTTGGCGGGATCGGTCGCCTCGACGCCCTCGAACACATAGTCCGGGTGGAAACTGGCCAACTGATAGATGCCGACATAGCCCTGATCTTCCAGCAGCCGCTCGGCCAGCTCGAGCCAGTCCAGATAGTCGTCGAAGTCATCCATGCCCTCAGGCGCGATCAGCAGCGTGGTGGCAATATCGGCGTCCGCATCGAGACGCCGGCATTCGGCCACCAGCTCGTGGAGCAGCCCTTCCAGGTCGCTGGCCTCGGCCAAGGCGTAGTGAATGGCACCCCGGCGCATCTCGCGCCCGGCAAAGGGACAGATATCGTGGGCCACGACGAAGGATTCGACCCAGGCCCGGGTCCGATTGAGCGCAGACGGTTCGATGGCGATTCTCCTGAGACCGGTGGACGATGACCGCGAGACGTTCACCCTCACCGCGAAGGCGTTAACAGGAAACCAACGGAGGGGTCACATCAGTCGAGCAACGTTACACGGTTGTCGACAAAGGGGTTTGCGAAACTCGCGAGTGGCGACCAGCATAACAGTAGTGCCTCAACCGACAGGGAGTTTTCCATGCCACGGCAGACACCACGGATCGAATTGCCCGAATGCCGGAACGCCCCATCGGTCGCCTTGCCGGCGATCGGCCAGGGAACCTGGTACATGGGCGAGAATCGGGTGCCGCGCCAGCAGGAGGTGGCGGCGCTGCGCCACGGCCTGGACCTGGGCCTGACGCTGATCGATACGGCCGAGATGTATGGCGACGGCGGTGCCGAGGAGGTCGTCGGCGAGGCGATACGCGATCGTCGCGACGACGCCTTCGTGGTCTCCAAGGTCTACCCCTGGAACGCCGGCCGGGACAGCGCCATCGCCGCCTGCGAAGGCAGCCTCGAGCGGCTGGGGATCGAATCGATCGATCTCTACCTGCTGCACTGGCCCGGCGGCATTCCCCTGGAAGAGACCTTCGAGGCGTTCGAGCGGCTGCGCGATCAGGGCAAGATTCGCCGGTTCGGCGTTTCCAACTTCGATGCCGGCAATCTCAGGGCCATGGAGGCGCTGCCGGCCGCCGCCGACTGCGCGACCAACCAGGTGCTCTACCACCTCGGTTCCCGCGGCATCGAGGTCGACGTGATTCCCTGGATGCAGGATCACCATATCCCGGTCATGGCCTACTGTCCGCTTGCCCAGGGCGGCCGACTGCGCGCCAAGCTGCTCTCCTCCACGGTGGTCAACGAGATCGCCGACAAGCATGGCGCCAGCGCCGCCCAGATCCTGCTGGCCTGGACCATTCGCCCCGTCGGCGGCCACCGCGAGGGGCCAAGATCCGTCGTCGCCATTCCCAAGGCGTCGACCCTGGCCCACGTCGACGCCAATGCTGACGCCTTGAACATCGCCCTCGACGACGACGATCTCACCCGGCTCGATGACGCCTTCCCGGCGCCCCGTGAGCCGGTATCGCTGGATATCGTCTAGCCCCGCGCCGAGAACGCATGCGCCAGGTGCCGCTGCTGGTAGGCCGGACGCCGCCGATCAAAGGGAGAGCGCGCAGCGAAAGCCGATATTGCCCGAGGAGGAGTCCGGCGTGTTGCGGGTACGCGCCGCCACCCTGTAGCGGTTGCAGTAGGAGGCATGACACAGATAGGAGCCGCCGCGCATGACCCGACTCTGGCCACTTGCCGGCCCGACAGGGTCGGTCGGCACGGGCGTGGTGTGATCGACGCCAAACCAGTCGGCACACCACTCCCAGACGTTGCCGCTGGCGTTGAAGATACCGTAGCCGTTGGGCGCAAACGCATCGACCGGGCAGGTGCCCATGAAGCCATCTTCACCGGTATTGCATGTCGGGAACTCGCCCTGCCAGATATTGCAGCGGTGCTGCCCGCCGGGCATCAGCTCATTCCCCCAGGGGTAGCGCTGCTGGTGCAGGCCGCCTCGCGCCATGAACTCCCACTCGGCCTCGCTCGGCAGGCGCTTGCCGGCCCAGCGGCAGTACGCCAATGCGTCATTGTGCGAGACGTGGACCACCGGATGGTCGCCCCGCCCCGCCAGTGAACTCCCCTGCCCCTCGGGCCGATGCCAGCAGGCGTCCCTGACCGCCAGCCACCAGGGGGTGCCCGGCACGCTGCCCACCACCTGCTCGGGATCGGGCTGGGCGACCAAGCCCTCGAACACGAACGACCAGCCGAAGTGCTCCGCATCCGTGAGATAGCCCGTGACCCGCACGAACTCGGCGAAGGCGTCGTTGCTGACAGCACAGGCGTCGATCAAGAACGGCGCGAGGCCGACCTCCCTTATGGGCCCCTCGCCATCCTGCGGGAAGCCGTCCGCCTCATCGGTACCCATCAGAAATCGCCCCCCCGGCAGGGAGCACATGCCGCGCGTATCGGCAGCGGATCGACGCGGCACGACAGCGGTTGTCGTGCGTTCCATGGTCCCCTGCGGGCGCGAGGCTGCGCAGCAGGGTGAAGAAGGCCTCGAGGTCATGATGGTTTCCAGGCAGATAGGCTTGCAGCGGTACACAGGGTACGCCACGACCGTACAATGGCGTCAGGAAATCCGCCACTGCACATCGACGCGGCGATGGCGTCAAGCGCCGAGACACCCATTCACACTCCATGGAAGGCAGGGACATGAAACGAGTGACCTTGAGCCAAGTCGCCGCCCACGCCGGCGTCTCGCGTGCCACGGCGTCGCTGGTGGTTCGCGGTGAGGGGCGTATCAGCGCCGAGACCCGGGCCCATGTCCAGCAGGTCATGCAGAACCTGGGCTATGTCTATCACCGTGGCGCGGCGGCCCTGCGCGAACAGCGCAGCGGCGTCGTCGGCCTGCTGGTCACGCAGCTCTCCAACCCCTTTCACGCCGCCATGGCGGTACATTTCGAGCAGACCCTGGCCGAGGCGGGCTATCTGACCATGCTCGCCAATACCTTCGACAGCCCCGAACGCGAGCGCTCCCTGATTCGGTCGATGCGCGAGATGCCGGTCGATGCGCTTGTGCATGTACCGACGTCGGCGGATCGTTGCGAGGACGCAGCGCGGTTGCCGAACGGCTACTGGCCCAACCTGGCACTCACGCGTCGGCCACATGCCGACACCGCCTGGATCGGGCAGAACGACACGCGCGGTGGCGCGCTCGCCGCCGAACACCTGAGTCAGGTCCACGACTGTCGCCGCCTGGTCTATCTGGGGGGGCCGGAAGGCGCCTCGGTGCGCTCGGAAAGGATGCAGGGCGTCGAACAGGCCATCGAGGCGGCTGGCGGACACCTGGTGGCCAGCATGACGGGGCATGCCAGTGTCCAGGGCGGCCTGCAGCTGGCCGAACGCTGGCTGGATAGCGATATCTCCACCGATGGCGTGATCTGCCACAGCGACATCATCGCCTTCGCCCTGATTGCGGCCTGTCGTCAGCGATACGGCCATATCCCCTGGCCCATCATCGGCTTCGACGGCCTGGAAGAGTCCGCTCTCTATGACCCACCGCTGACCACCGTCACGGTCGGCCCCGAGGAGATGGGAGCGCTGGCTGCCCGGCGCATCCTGGCGCTGCTCGACAAGCAGGAGATACCGCAGGAGCAGCGTCTCGACCCGGTGCTGGTGGTGCGAGCGTCCTGCGGTTGCCACGTTTAAAACGACACGCCAGACAAAGGCCTGACTCCCGGGCTCAGGCGATCGTCTGCCGCTGTCACTCTGCGATAACCGGCCAGATCGTGAGGGTGCGAGCGAGCTTCCTGCGGCCGTCACGTTGACAACGACACGCCAGACGAAGGACTGACTCCCAGGCTCAGGCGATCGTCTGTCGCTGTCACTCTGCGATAACCGGCCAGATCGTGAAGGTGCGAGCGAACTTACTGCGGCCGTCACGTTGACCACGAGACGCCAGACAAAGGTCTAATTGCGAGATCCCTCATGACTCCATAGCGTGCCAGGTAGATCGATCTACCAACCACTGATTGGAGCGTCTCATGACAGCGCCTGACGGCACACGTCCGGACATCGTTCTGATTCACTGCCACGACCTGGGCCGCTGGCTCTCCTGTTACGGCATGTCCTCCGTACCGAGCCCTTGTCTAGCGCGCTTCGCGCAGCATGCGACGGTGTTCGACAACGCCCACGCGGCCGCCCCGCTCTGCTCGCCGGCTCGGGGCGCGCTCTTCACCGGCCTGTCACCGCACCGCAACGGCATCCAGGGCCTGGCGCACGATGCCTGGCGGTATCGCGAAAATGTCCTGACGGCGCCGGAGCACCTGCGCGCGCAGGGCTATCGCTCCACCCTCATCGGGCTACAGCACGAGCACGTCGATCCGGATGTGCTGGGGTACGACGAGGTCGCAGGGGCCGGTTTTCTCCCCCGTGCCCACCAGGTCGTGGACGCGGCCCGAAGCTGGCTCTCCGCCCAGCCACCGCGCGAGGCGCGTGCCCCACTGTTTGCGGCGATCGGCGTGTGGGAGGTGCATCGCCCATGGCCGGAAACCGATTACACCCCGGCGGACCCTGCCACGGTCGAGGTGCCGGCCTTCTTGCCGGACACGCCCGAGACACGCCAGGATATCGCGGCATTCCACGGTTCGATCCAGCAGCTGGACCAGGCCATGGGGCGGCTGTTCGAAGCGCTGGACGCGAGCCTCGATCCCGCCAATACCCTGATCATCTTCACCACCGATCACGGCACGGCATTCCCACGCGCCAAGAGCACCCTGTATGACGCCGGCACCGGGGTCAGCCTGCTGGTGCGCACGCCCGGCGCCTGGGGCGAGGCGCCGGCCCGGGTCGACAGCATCGCCAGCCATGTCGACATCCTGCCTACCCTGCTCGAGGTGGCCGGCGGCCCGGCCAATCCGTCACTGGAAGGGCGCTCGCTGCTGCCCCTGCTCGTGGCCGGCGACACCATGGCCGCAGAGGAGCGGATGATCTTCACCGAGAAGACCTATCACGACAATTACGACCCCAAGCGCGCCGTACGCACCCGGGACTTCGCCCTGATCCGCAACTTCACCCCGGGGCCGAAGCTGGCGCTGTCGCTGGATCTGGAGCACAGCTCGACCCGCCAGGGGATGGGTGATGCCCACCTGGAAGCGCGCGACATGATCGAGCTGTACGACCGTCGCAGCGATCCCTACGAGCTCAACAATGTGTTCGATCAGCCCGCCTATGCAGAGGTACAGGCCCGGCTTTCGAAGGCCCTGGAGGCGTGGATGAACGATACCCGGGACCCGCTGCTCGAGGGCCCGATAGCGCCCCCCGCACGCCGTACGCGCACCCTGGACGCCCTGCCGCCGCTCGCCGCGAGCGCCAAGCCACCCGCCTCGGGAGCCTCCTCATGAGCGACTCGACGACACTGCCCGGCACCGCCGGGGCACGCTCTCCCCTCGTGATCTTCGGCCTGGGGGCGCTGGCCGAACTGCTCTTTGGCTACGACCTGGGCATCATCGGCGTGGCACTGCTCTCGATCGAACAGGACTTCGCCCTGGATACGATCACCCGGGGGCTGGTGGTCAGCTCCATTCTGTTCGGTGCCACCCTCGGGGTCGGCGTGGCGGGCTGGTTGTCCGACCGTCTCGGGCGCAAGCCGGCGCTGATACTCACTGGCGTGATTTTTGCCCTCAGCGGCGTGGTCGCCGCGCTCGCCCCCAACGTCGAGTCGCTGATCGCGGCGCGCATGATCATGGGGCTGGGCGTGGGCGCCTCGGCAGTGGTGGTCTCGGTCTACCTGGTGGAGGTGGCACCGACCCACCTGCGCGGGCGAGTCGGTGCCATGGGCCAGCTGATGGTAGTCTCGGGCATCCTGCTGGCCTATCTGGTGGGCTACGCCCTGCAGCCCTTCCATGCCTGGCGCTGGATGATCGGTCTCTCCGCCATCCCGGCCATTGCCCTGCTCATCGGGCTGGCCTTCATGCCCGAAACGCCACGCTGGCTGGTCATGCGCGACCGCCTCGAGGCGGCGCGCCGGGCGCTCACGATGCTGGGTCGAGCGTCACACGAGGTCGATACCGAACTCGATGAGCTGGTCAGAGCCCATCGTGCCGGCACCATCAACGGCCCCGCCAAGAGTTCGGTGATCAAGCAGATGCTGGCGCCCAGGCTACGTTCGGCCTCGCTGGCCGCCGCCGCCGTGGCGATTCTGGTTCAGTTCATTGGCGTCAATTCGATCATCTACTACGCCCCGACGACGCTCTCCCGCGCCGGTTTCGGCGACGCTGCCGCGGTGACCGCCAACCTCGGCATTGGCGTGGTCAATCTGGTATTCACGATCATCGGCGTGCTGATCATGGACCGCTTCTCGCGCAAGCGCCTGATGGGCATGGGCGCCCTCGTCATGCTCTGCACCATGGGGCTGCTGGGGCTCTATGCCGCGCTGCAGCCGGCACCGTCCATGACGGGTGCCTGGATCAACCTGCTGGGCATGATGCTCTTCTTTGCGGCCTTTGCGCTCTCCTGGGGGGTCTGCGTGCGGGTGGTGATTTCGGAGCTTTTTCCCTCGTCGATTCGCGGCACGGCGGCCGGACTGATTCTGGTGCTCAACTGGCTGGCCAATTTCGTCGTGGGGCAGGCCTTCCCCTCCCTGCTGGATTACAGCGCCTCACTGAGTTTCTTCCTGTTTGCCGGCGTCGGCGTCCTGGCGTGGCTGTTCGTCACCTTCTATCTGCCGGAAACCGGCAGCGGTCGGAGCCTGGAGGAGATACAGGAGAAGGCGTGATGCCGGGACCGGTGCAGGGCCGGCCCCTCGACTCACAGCGATAGCTGCCCGCTGAGCGCCACCTCGCCCTTCCTCGATGCCAGCCGATCCGCCAGCCGGGTCGGTTCCGGCAGCTTGGTCCGACCCAGGCAGCGCACCACCCAGTCGACCGCGGTGGGCAGAGAGAGCCGGTGCCCCGGCGACACGAACAGCGGCTTCACCCCCTCCCGCGAGCGCAGCACCGCGCCGATGGTGACCCGGCCGCGCGCATCGACACTGACGTCGCTCGGATCCTCTTCGCGCCGCCGGTCGGTCAGCGGCGCCCACTCCCCCTTGGCCGACGGCACCTCGCCGAACTGGCCGCACAGCCGGCTCTTGCCCACGCCGATGGTCGGCAGATCGAGCCACAGCCCCAGGTGCGAGGCGATGCCCAGACGGCGCGGATGGGCGATGCCCTGGCCGTCGACCATGATCAGATCCGGGCGCTGCGACAACTGCTCGAACGCTCCCAGCGCCGCCGGTATCTCGCGAAACGACAGCAGCCCCGGCACATAGGGCATGCGCGTCGGCTCGCGATGCACCACCTGCTCCACCAGCGTGAGCGACGGCCACTCCAGCAGCACCAGCGCCGCGCGGGTGGTCTCCCCGCCATCTTCGAAGCCGATATCCATGCCGGCGATCAGGCCCACCTCGCCCAGCGTATCCTCGCGCCTGACGCTCGGTGCCAGCCGCTTCTGCAGGGCGATCGCCGCCTCCGGCGTCAGATTCCAGTCATGTAGTGCCATCGCCGTCTTGCCCTCCCGTGCTGTCGACGTCCAGAAGCCTAGTCATGGCGTCCACGTCTCTCCAATGCAGCGCACCTTCGATCCTCCCATGGTCGTTCTTTTCCGCTGCCGATCTTCTCCGAGGCGATCGTCGCGTTACACTTGGCGTCGCTTTTTCCGCTTCACTCTCTCAGACGTCACAAGGCGCCACATCGTGAAATTCTTCCACACCGCCGACTGGCACCTGGGCCAGTCCTTCCATGGCCAGGAGCGCCATGTCGAACAGCGCGCCTTTCTCGACTGGCTGCTGGCGACGCTCGTCGAGCGCCAGCCCGATGCGCTGCTGATCGCCGGTGACATCTTCGATGTGGTCAACCCCTCGCTGCGGGCCCAGGAACTGCTCTACGACTTCATCGTCGCCGCCCACGCCGCCCTGCCGGCGCTGGAGACCGTGATGATCGCCGGCAACCACGACAGCGGTTCGCGCATCGAACTGCCGGCGCCGCTGATGAAGCGGCTCAAGACCCATGCCCTGGGGCGGGTGCACTGGCTCGAGGATGGCAGGCTCGACAGCGAGCACCTGCTGGTGCCGCTGCCCGACACCAGCGGGAAGATTCGCGCCTGGTGCCTGGCGCTGCCCTTCCTGCGCCCGGCCGAGGTCACCGGCGGCGATATCGACGACTACCGCGACGGCATCGCCCGCGTGCACCGCGAGCTGGTCGCAGCCGCCGAGGCCCGCCGCGAACCGGGCCAGGCGCTGGTGGCAATGAGCCACGCCCATCTGCAGGGCGCGGCCGTCTCCGAGGCGAGCGAACGGCCGATCGTGATCGGCGGCGAGGAGGCGATCTCCGCCGCGCTCTTTCCGCCCTCGATCGCCTATGTGGCGCTGGGTCATCTCCACCGGCCACAGCAGGTGGGCGAGCCACGCATCCGCTACAGCGGTTCGCCGCTGCCGCTGGATTTCAGCGAGAGCCACTACCCGCACCAGGTGCTCGAAGTGAGCCTGAACGGGGCCGAACTCGACACCGTCGAGAGCCTGCCGATACCCCGCCACGTGGCGCTGGAACGCATCGGCCCGGGCAGCGTCGAGGCGGTCGAGGCCGAGCTGTCGGCGTGGCAGCCCGAACCCACCACCGGGGAGGCGCTGCCGCGGGAGCGCTGGCCGTGGCTGGAGGTGCGCGTGGCGCTCGAGACGCCGCAGCCCGATCTGCGCGCCCGGATCGAGGCGGCGATCGCCGACAAGCCGCTGCGGCTCTTGCGCATTCACAGCCACTACCCCAACGCCGGGGGCGACACCGCGGGCAGCGGCGCGGTCGATCTCGACAGCCTCACCCCCCAGGAGATCTTCGCCCGCCGCTGGCAGGCCGAGTATGGCGAGACACCGCCGGAAGCGGTGGCGCGGGATTTCGCCACCCTGGTGCAGGAGGTACAGGACGCGGAGCCCGACACATGAAGATACTCGCCATCCGGCTGGAGAACCTGGCCTCGCTGGCCGGACGCCACGAGCTCGATTTCACCACCGCCCCGCTCGCCGACCAGGGGCTCTACGCCATCACCGGCCCCACCGGCGCCGGCAAGAGCACCCTGCTCGATGCGCTCTGCCTGGCGCTCTATGGCAGCACGCCGCGACTGCGCCAGGCGCCGGTGCGCGACTCCCAGATCGCCGATGTGGGCCGCGACACCCTGACCACCGCCGATGCCCGTACCCTGCTGCGCCGTGGCTGCGCCAGCGGCTTCGCCGAGGTCGATTTCGTCGGCCGCGACGGCCGCCGCTACCGCGCCCGTTGGGGCGTGCGCCGGGCCCGCGACAAGCTCGACGGCAGCCTGCAGAAGGTCGAGCAGTCGCTCACCGATCTCGACGCCAACCAGCTGCTGACGGCACAGAAGCGCGAATTCGACCGCCTGCTGCCGGAGCGGCTGGGACTCAACTTCGACCAGTTCACCCGCGCCGTGCTGCTCGCCCAGAGCGAGTTCGCCGCCTTTCTCAAGGCCGACGACAACGCCCGCAGCGAACTGCTGGAGCGGCTCACCGATACCCAGCACTACTCCGCCATCTCGCGCGCCGCCTTCCAGCGCACGCGCACGGCCAGAGGCGCGCTGGAGGCGATCGAGGCACGCCTCGCCGACGCCCTGCCGGCGGACACCGAGGCCCGCGCCGACCTGGAGCGCGAGGCCGCATCACAGCAGCAGGCCCTGGACGCCCTGCAGACCCGGCGCGAGCGGCTGCGTAGCGAGGGCACCGAGCTCGAACGCCAGGCCCGGTTGAGCGCCGACTGGCAGCAGGCCGAGACCGCCCTGCAGGCGGCCGAGACAGAGATCACCGCCGCCCAGGCCGAGCGCCATACCCTCGCCCAGCTCGACGCCATTGCTCCCTGGCGCGAGCGTGCCCGCCAGCGCCGCAGCCTGGCCGAGACCCTGGCCCGGCGTGAGCAGCAGCTAAGCGAAGCGCGCACCGCGCTAGAGCGCTGCGACGGCGAACGCCGGACCCTCGCACCCGAGCTGGAAACCGCCAACGCCGCCCGCGAGCGCACCGCCGCGGCGCTGCGCGACGCCCAGCCCCAGCTGGCCCAGGCGCGCGAGCTCGAGAGCGAGCGCGCGCGGCTCCAGCAGCAGTGCGACCAGCAGCGCGCGGAGCAGACGCAACTCACCGCCGCCGCCGCCGAGAGCGCACAGCAGCAGACGCAGCTGCAGCAGCAGATGGCCGAGCAGGCACAGCAGATCGAGGCCCAGCGCCAACATCTGGCCACGCTGCTGGAAACGGCCACCGCACAGACCACCGCCGCCGATCTGCGCGCCGCCCTCAATCAGGCGCGAGACAAGGCCCAGGCGCGGCTAGACGCCCTTGACGGTCTGACCCAAGCGTGGCGCGAACGCGAACGTCTGGATCACGAGCAGGCGACGCTGCAGCAGCAGCTCACCGAGAGCCGCGAGCGGCTGACCCAGCTCGAACAGGCGGGTCATCAGGCCAAGCGCGATCTCACCGCCGCCGAGCAGCGCCAGGCCCAGATCGGCGAACAGATCGAGAGCGCCCGCGCCGCGCGCAGCGACGAGGTCGCGCGGCTACGCCAGCAGCTGCGTGAAGAGATACCGTGCCCGGTGTGTGGTGCCACCGATCACCCCTACCGCGACGCGCCGCCGGCGCATCCGGGGGAAGCGCTGGTCGCCAGCATCGAAGCCCAGGAGCGCCAACAGCTCGACCAGGAGGCCCAGCGCGTGGCGGCCGCCCGCGAGCAGCATCAAGAGCTGAGCGTCGAGTGGCGCAGCTGCCGTCAGACGCTGCTGGCTGCCGAGCAGCGCCAGCAAGCGCTAGCGCCGGCCCGCGAGGCCGCCGCCAGAGCCCTGGCCGACCACCCGCTGAGCACCGAGCTGAGCATCGCCGAGCAACCCGGCGAGTGGCTGCAGCACCAGCGCGAGCAGACGCTGAGTGAGCGCCAGCAGGCCAGCGAGCGGCTGCAGCGGCTCGACACCATCGAGCGCACTCTGGACCCGCTCGAACGTCAGCACCAGAGCCTGGCCCTGGAACTGGGCAAGCGGGAGACACGCCAGGCCCTCGACCAGACGCGCCTGGAAAGCCTCGCCGCCGCCCTGCCGGAGCTGGAGCAGGCGCTGACGCGCACGCGCCAGGCACTCGGCGCGGCGCTGGGCGAGCACGCCTCGGCCCAGGCCTGGCAGGCCGCGCTGGAGGCGCAGCGCCAGCAGGCGCAGCAGCAGTGGGAAGCGCGCCAGGCGCAGTGGCAGATCCTGGAGAATACCCACACGCGGCTGACCCAGCAGATCGCCGATCTGGCCCAGCGCCAGCAGGAGGAACAGACAACCCACGCCGAGCTCGATCACGCCTGGCAAGCGTGGCGACGCACCCAGCCCGAGCTCGACGAGGCGCGGCTGGAGACCCTGCTGGGCTACACCGAAACCGCGCATCGCCAGCTGCGCGAGACCTGCGAACGGCGCGAGCGCGAGCGCGACGCGGCCCGGGTCGCGGTCGAGGAGCGCCGCCGCGCCCTGATCGAGCAGCGCCGTCTGCTACTACCAGAGACTCCCGAGGCGCGGCTGCTCGATACCGAGCACGAAGATGTGCTGAGCGCGCGCCACGCCGCCCAGCGCGAGCGCCTGCAGGCGCTGGAGAGCGAATGGCAGGCCCAGCAGCAGCGTCGCGACACCGCCCAGCAGCAGCTCGCCGAGGATGACCGCCGGCGCCAGGTACAGCAGGAGGGGGCGCGCCAGCGCGAAGCCGCAGCGCAGGAAGTGCAGCGCTGGGAGCGGATCAACGGCCTGATCGGCAGCGCCGACGGCAAGCGCTTCCGGCGCATCGCCCAAGCCTACAACCTCGACCATCTGTTGACCCACGCCAACCAGCACCTGCGCGCGCTGACCCCGCGCTACCGCCTGGAACGCGGCGGCAGCGAGCTGGGCATTCTGGTGATCGATGGCGACATGGCCGACGAGCGGCGCTCGGTGCACTCGCTCTCCGGCGGCGAGACCTTCCTGGTGTCGCTGGCGCTGGCGCTGGGGCTGGCCTCGATGGCCTCGCACCAGCTGGCGATCGAGTCGCTGTTCATCGACGAGGGCTTCGGCAGCCTCGACCCGGCGTCGCTGGCGCTGGCGATGGATGCCCTCGATGGCCTGCAGGCCCAGGGCCGCCGCGTCGGCGTGATCTCCCACGTGCAGGAGATGCACGAGCGGATCCCGCTGCAGATTCGAGTGGAACCCAGGGGCAACGGTGCCAGTCAACTCGTGATCCGGCGCGCATGAACGCCGTTTCTCGGGCGACACGACCGGCCACCACCCGATTAGACTTTGGTCTATAAATCGATGACAAACGAAAGCCATGAACCTTTCCGATCGGAAAGGTTCATGGCATCTCGAAGAGACCACCCAGCGCTGAATTTCTCAGGAATTACAACGACGATTGCCGATGATTCTCGTCGCACCGGCTCCATAAGAGAACCGCAAAACCCTTACAAATCAGTAATTTTTACATTTTTGTAAGAGTTGCCTCAAAGAAAAGGCTCTGCCTACCATCCCGCCGCATCGTCATTTCATGCTGCACCATTTCCGGTGAGGCATGCCATTTCGCGGAGGTGATTCTTGCTCACGATCATTGGCCTTGGCATCATCATTGCCATTGTGGCGCTACTGCTTACCGAGCGCGTCACGCCGATCATTGCGCTGTCGATGGTGCCGTTGATCGGCGCGCTGATCGCCGGCTTCGGGCCGGCCGACATTGCCGGTTTCTTCGAGTCGGGACTGCAGGACGTCGCCAATGTGGCGGTGATGTTCATCTTCGCCATCCTCTTCTTCGGCGTACTCCAGGATGTCGGCCTGTTCGACCCCTTGATCAACCGCGTGGTGGCGTTCACCCGCGGCAATGTGATCGCCGTCGCCATGGGTACCGGCGTGATCGGCACCATCGCCCATCTCGATGGCTCCGGCGCCTCCACCTTTCTGATCTCCATCCCCGCACTGCTGCCGCTCTACCAGCGCCTGCGCATGAGCCCTTACCTGCTGCTGCTGATCGTCTCGGCGAGCATCGGCATCATGAACCTCGTCCCCTGGGCGGGCCCGATCGGCCGCGCCGCCGCCGTCACCGGCATCAGCCCCACCGAGCTGTGGCGTGACCTGCTGCCGGTGCAGATCGCCGGCTTCGTCATCCTGATGATCTTCGCCGCGCTCCTCGGCCTGCGCGAACAGGGTCGGATCAAGCGGTTGCCCGCCCAGGCCGATCAGGCCTCGCCGGAACACGCCGTGGCCGATGCCCACAACGGCAAGGCGCTGCCGCCCCGCTTCTGGCTCAACCTGGCCATCGCCGTCGCCACCATCGGCGTACTCGCCTCCGGCATCATGCCGCCCGCCTACATGTTCATGCTGGCCCTCGGTATCGTGCTGCTGGCCAACTACCCCAAGCCCAAAGCGCAGATGGAGCGCATCAAGGCGCACGCGCCCGGCGCCCTGCTGATGGCGTCGATCATCAGTGCCGCTGGCGCCTTTCTGGGGATCCTCTCGGGTACCGGCATGCTCGAGTCGATCGCCACCGACCTGGCCCATGTCCTGCCCCACGCCATGGTGCCCTATCTGCATCTGGTGATCGGTGTCTTCGGCGTACCGCTGGACATGCTGACCAGCACCGATGCCTACTACTTCGCGCTGCTACCGGTGGTCGAGCAGGTCGCGTCGACCCAGGGCGTCGCCGCCGACAGCGTGGTCTACGCCATGACGATCGGCAACAACGTCGGCAAGATGATCAGCCCGTTCTCCCCCGCCATGTGGCTGGCGCTCGGCCTGGCCGGCGCGGAGATGGGCCGCCATATCCGCTACTCCTTCTTCCTGCTGTGGCTCTTCAGCCTGGTGATGCTGGCCTTCGCCTACCTGATCGGGCTGCTCTGACCCGGCTCAGACCTCGATCGCCGCCCGGGCCATGACCTGGGCGGCGGCGCCTCTGGCGGCCACGTAGGTGCTGTCGCCGATCACCTTGACGGGCACCGTCTGGGACTGCCGGAGCAGATCGTTCTGGTGAGTCCCAAAGTAGGCCAGCGCCGGCCCGGTCAGGCTCTCGCCCAGTTTCATCAGCGACCCTCCCAGAATCAGCATCGACGGATTGAGGGTGTGGTGCAGGTTGAGCATCAGCAGCCCCAGCGCTTCGCCGGCTCGCTTCATCACGGCCTGGACCTCGCCATCCTCGGCCCGGGTCAGAACCGCGTGGCTGAGACTGGCGTCGATGTCGACGTGCAACGCCTCGCGTAGCGCCCATCCACTGACCAGCGTCTCCGCACAACCGTGATTGCCGCAGTGGCAGAGCGCGCCTCCCGGCTGTATCACGGTATGCCCGATCTCCCCGACCAGCCCCTGGTGGCCCCGCGGCACCAGCGGGAAGTGCTCGCCGCTGACCACGCCGCAGCCGATGCCGCTGCCGGCGCTGATGTAGGCGATCGACTCAGGGGGCACGCCCTCGAAGAAATAGAACTCGCCGAAGGCAGCGGCGTTGGCCTCGTTGTCCAGCAGCCATACCCCATCCGGCAGATCCGGTTGCTCGCGCAGCAGCGCCAGGAAGTCGATATCCACCCAGCCCAGATTGGGTGCCAGGCTGAGAATCGGCGCCTTGGGCGAGACTGGGCCCGGCACCGCGACTCCTAATCCGAGGCAGCGACGGTCCGCGATGCCGGGTGCCTGACGCAGTTGCACCAGCAGCGCCGCCAGCCGCTTCGCGGTCGTGGCAGGGTCGGTGGGCGGCTCCTCCTGGTGAATGCTCGCCAGGACGACTCCAAGCAGATTGCACGCGACCAGCCGCAGCCCCTTCACCCCGACCTCGGCCCCCAGCATGCAGTGGCGCTCGCCATCCAGATAGAGCGCCCGCCCCGGCCGCCCGCCGCCACGCGAGTGGAGTTCCCCCTCACGCAGCCACCCCCGCTCGACCAGCGCCTGCACCACGCTGCCCACCGTGGCCTTGGTCAAGCCGGTTCGCAGCGCGATATCCGCCCGTGACAACCCGGGGCTGCGGCGCACGGTGCTCAGGATCGTGCTGCGGTTGAGGCTCTTGAGGTAGTTGAGATCGCCGGAGGTGTGCGGCGTGAACGCATTGTGCATTGGCTGGTGGCAACGTCGGGTGGCGGTGGATGCCGCGACTATACCAAAGCCGGTCGGCTCCCACCGAAGGTGCCCCTCTCGTCACGACCTAAGTCTTAACACCAATGACCAATGGCAGCGGGTCCGCCGAGCGCGCATGCTGCCGCAATATTTAGTTAACAGTATTTACTAACCACTGAGAGACATCATGCCGTCAGCCATCTACCCCAGTCTCGCCAGCAAGCGCGTCGTCGTCACCGGCGGCGGGTCCGGCATCGGGGCGGGCCTGGTACGCGCCTTCGCCGCACAGCAAGCCCAGGTTCATTTCATCGATATCCTCGATGACGCCGAGGCGCTGGCGAGCGAGCTGGGCGAACGGGTCCATTTTCATCGCTGCGACCTCACCGATGCCGAGGCGTTGATCGCGACGCTGGCCGGCATCGGCGAGATCGATGTGCTGGTCAACAACGCCGCCAACGACGACCGCCATCGGCTCGAGGATGTCACGCCCGAGTACTGGGACGACCGCATGAACGTCAATCTGCGCCACCTGGCGCTGGCCGCCCGCGAGGTCGCTCCTGCCATGCGCCGCCGTGGGCAGGGCGTTATCGTCAACCTGGGCTCGATCAGCTGGCACCTGGGCCAGCCCGGCATGCTGCTCTACGAAACCGCCAAGGCCGGCATCGAGGGCATGACCCGGGCCCTGGCGAGCGAGCTGGGCGGCGACGGAATCCGCGTCAACTGCGTGATTCCCGGCAACGTCAAGACACCGCGTCAGTCCCGCTGGTACGGCCCCGAGGACGAAGCCCAGATCGTCGCCGAGCAGAAGCTCAAGGTGCGGATCCATCCCCATCACGTGGCCGCCATGGTGCTGTTCCTCGCCTCGGATGACGCGGCCGCCTGCACCGCGCACAACTACTGGGTCGACGCCGGCTGGCTCTGATCGCGAGCCCTCCAGCACCCTCCTCGACACACCAACGGAGCTTCACAATGCCAACTCAAGTTGCTTCACAACGCCCTGTCGTGGTTCTGCTCACCTGTTGCGTCGCCGCCATCGGCGGCTTTCTGTTCGGCTTCGACAGCGGCGTCATCAACGGTACCGTCGACGGCCTTCAGCAGGCCTTCCAGTCGCAGAGCGTCGGCACCGGCTTCAATGTCGCCTCGATGCTGCTCGGCTGCGCCGTCGGCGCTTTCTTCGCCGGCCGCCTGGCGGACCGGTTCGGCCGCCGCACGCTGCTGCTGGTATCCGCCGTCTTCTTCATCATCAGTGCCTGGGGCTCGGGTATCGCCGGGGGCTCGCTGGAGTTCGTGATCTATCGCGTCCTGGGCGGCCTGGCGGTGGGCGCGGCCAGCGTGATGTCGCCGGCCTATATCAGCGAGATCGCCCCGTCCCACCTGCGCGGTCGACTGGCGACCATCCAGCAGGTGGCGATCATCGGCGGGCTGTTCTTCTCCTTTCTCAACAACTACATCCTGGCCAATGTCGCCGGCAGCTCCACCGCGCCGCTGTGGTTCGGCTTCGAGGCGTGGCGCTGCATGTTCTGGATGGAGCTGATCCCGGCGGGCATCTTCCTGATCGCGCTGATGTTCATTCCGGAAAGCCCCCGCTTTCTGGTCAGCGCCGGACGCCACGACAAGGCCGAGCGGGTCCTCCGCCTGGTCTACGACGAAGCCGGTACCCACAAGCGTCTGGCCGATATCCGCGCCTCGCTCTCCAGCCGTCACCAGCCGCGACTCTCCGATCTGATCAACCCGCAGACCGGCAAGGTGCTGAAACTGGTCTGGATCGGCATCGGCCTGGCGGTGTTCCAGCAGCTGGTGGGGATCAACGTGGTGTTCTACTACGGCGCCGTGCTGTGGCAGGCGGTCGGTTTTTCCGAGAGCGATGCGCTGATGATCAACGTGATCAGTGGGGCCGTCAGCATCGCCGCCTGCCTGGTCACCATCGGCCTGATCGATCGGATCGGACGCAAGCCGCTGCTGTGGGGCGGCTCCGTGGGCATGACGGTCACCCTGGCGCTGCTGGTCTACGCCTTCTCGACTGCCGACATGGTCAATGGCAGCCTGGCGCTCTCCCCGGGTAATGGCGTTCTCGCGCTGATCGCCGCCAACGTCTACGTCTTCTTCTTCAACGTCTCCTGGGGCCCGGTGATGTGGGTCATGCTCGGCGAGATGTTCCCCAACCAGGTACGCGGCTCGGGCCTGGCCATCGCCGGTCTGTTCCAGTGGGTCGCCAACTTCGCCATCACCATGACCTTCCCGATCATGCTGGCGTCGATCGGCCTGACCGGTGCCTACGGCTTCTACGCCCTCTGCGCGTTGATCTCGGCCATCTTCGTCGCCCGCTTCGTCCGCGAAACCAACGGCAAGGAGCTCGAGGAGATGGCCTACGAGTAAGGCGACGACTCACGCAAAGAGGATGGTCGTCGCGGCCCGGTCGAGAGCCGCGACGACCATCGCAGGTAGCGAGGTGACAATGACGAGCGAGACAAGCACGCTGGCGACAAGCGCCCCAGAGACAAGCAACACAGAGCCACCCCCAGGGTCAGCCCACGATCCTGCTGCCGTCGTGCCGCTGATGGAGCGGATCGGCTACGGCTGCGGGGATCTGGCCAGCAATTTCATCTGGCAGGCGATGAGCATCTTCATCGTCTACTACTACACCGACGTGATCGGCGTCGCCGCCGGTATCATCGGCTCTATCATGCTGTTTTCGCGCGTGTTCGACGGTGTCTCGGACATCGCCATGGGCTACGTGATCGACAAGACCACATCGCGACACGGCAAGGCCAGGCCCTGGCTGCTGTGGCTGGCGGTACCATTCGCGGTCTCGGCGGTGCTGCTGTTCGCGGTACCCGATGTCTCGCCGTTCTGGCAGACGGTCTACATCGCGGTGACCTATAACCTGGTATGCCTGGTCTATACCGGCCTCAACGTACCCTACGGCACGCTCAACTCGCTGATCACCCAAGACCAGTATCAGCGCTCGCTGCTCAACGTCTTTCGCATGAGCCTGGCGCTGATCGGCGTGCTGCTGGTCAGCAACCTGACGCTGCCGGTCGCCACGCTGTTCGGCGGCGGCCAGACGGGATGGATCGTCACCTTCGCGATCTTCGGCACCATCGGCACGGGACTGTTCCTGTTCACCTTCAAGAGCACCCGCGAGCGGGTCCAGCCGGCCGACGAGAAACGACGCCAGGCGCCGGTTCCCCTGAAGCAGAGCCTGCGCACCCTCGGCAAGAACCGCTACTGGGCGCTGGCCACGCTGTTCATCCTGATCACCTATATCTTCAACGCGCTCAACTCCGGGGCGGTCGTCTACTACGCCCAGTACCTGCTCGACGATACCTGGCTGGTGGGCGTCATCACCACCGCCTACATCGTCTTCATCCTGGCAGGCATGGCATTCGTGGCGCCGATCACCAAGCGCTACGGCAAGCGCAACGCGATCATCGTCGGCGAGCTGATCACCCTGGTTGGCTACGGCGTCATGCTGATCGACCTCGGCAACGTCTACCTGATCGTCGCCGGCACCGTCATCCGCGGGCTCGGCAAGGCACCGATCAACGGCAGCATGTTCGCGCTGCTGGGCGACACCATCGAGTACGGGGAGTGGAAGACCGGGATTCGTAACGAGGGCATGGTCTACAGCGGCGGCAGCATGGGCATCAAGATCGGTAGCGGGCTGGGTACCGCACTGCTGGGATGGATACTGGCCTTCGGCGGCTATGTCGGCGGTGGCGGCGAGCAGAGCGACACCGCACTGTTGGCGATCCAGACGCTGTTCGTCTATCTGCCGATGGGCCTCTGCGCACTGATGATCGTGCTGATGCTGTTCTACGACCTCGACAAGCGCTATCCGGCCATCGTCGCCGATCTCGCCGCCAAACGCTGAACCCCGTCGCGACAGGAGACCGCATGTCCCTCATTGCCAACCCCATCCTGCCCGGCTTTCATCCGGACCCGTCGATACTCCGGGTCGGCGACGACTACTACATCGCCACCTCGACCTTCGAATGGTTTCCCGGCGTCGCCCTCTATCACTCCCGGGATTTGGCCCAGTGGCGCCAGTTGCCCTCGCCCCTCGACCGGCGCTCGCAGCTGGACATGATCGGCGATATCGATTCCGGCGGCGTATGGGCACCGTGCCTGAGCTACGCGCATGGCCGCTTCCATCTGATCTACACCGATGTCAAGAGTCGCCGCGGCGCGTTCAAGGATACCCACAACTACCTGGTCAGCGCCGAGCGGATCGAAGGCCCCTGGTCGGAACCGACTCCTCTCAACAGCAGTGGCTTCGACCCCTCGCTGTTCCACGACGATGACGGCAGCAGTTGGCTGCTCAACATGATCTGGGATTTCCGCAAGGGCCGGAATGCCTTCGCCGGTATCGCCTTGCAGCGCTACGACATCGAACGCCAGCAGCTCACCGGGCCCATGCACAATATCTTTCGGGGGACGTCTCTGGGCGTCACCGAGGCCCCGCACCTCTATCGGCGAAACGGCTACTACTACCTGGTCACCGCCGAGGGCGGTACCGGCTACGGTCATGCCATGACGGTGGCCCGCTCGCGCGAGTTGACCGGTCCTTACGAGGTCGACCCGACCAACCCGGTGCTCACCTCGAACCCGAATGCGAGCGATCAGTTGCAGAAGGCCGGCCATGGCAGTCTGGTGGAAACCGCCGAAGGCGAGTGGTACTGCGCCCACCTCTGTGCCCGCCCGGTCGTCGCCGGGCGCTGCATGCTGGGGCGCGAAACCGCCCTGCAGCGCTGCGTCTGGACCGAGGATGACTGGCTTCGCATCGAGGGCGGCCCCTACCCCAGCCACCGGGTGGCCGGCCCGGACCTTCACTGGCAGCCGCCCCCGGCCGAGCCGGATCACGACACCTTCGAGAGTCCTGGCCTCCACCGTTACTGGCAGAGTCTGCGCCGGCCGTTCGACGACACCTGGATGTCGCTGACCGAGCGCCCGGGCTGTCTGCGACTCAAGGGCGGCGAGTCGATGCAGTCGACCCACCGGCAGAGCCTGCTGGCCAGGCGCCTGACCCATCTCGACGTGGAGGTGGAGACACGCCTCTCCTTCGACCCCGAGCATTTCCAGCAGATGGCGGGGCTGATCCTCTACTACGACACCAAGGATTATGTCTATCTGAGGGTGACCTGGGAGGAGACGCTGGGCCGTTGCCTCGGTATCGTCGTCTCGCGCCACGGGGTCTACGACGAGCCGCTGACCGCCGATGTCCCTCTGATGGCGGGTGACGTGCGCCTGATGGCGCGCCTGGAGCGCGAAAAGCTGCGTTTCTTCCATGCGCCGGGCGATGCGCAGAGCGATCCGGATCGACACGCCGATGCTATCGATTGGCAACCGATCGGCGACCCCCTCGACATCTCCCATCTGTGCGACGACGACCCGGACTACATCCGCTTCACCGGTACCTTCGTCGGCCTCTGCGCCCAGGATCTCTCCGGGGCCGGCCTCGCGGCGGATTTTCACGAGTTCGACTATCGCCCAGGAAAAAGCCGCTGACCTCGATGAGATCAGCGGCTCTCGTTGGTCGGCCCGGGGAAAAGGGCCTTGGCCGACCGGCCTCAGCCGGCGAGCTTGGCCGCCAGCTCGGCGACGTGCTTGCCCTGGAAGCGGGCGATCTCCAGCTCGTTCTCGCTGGGTGTGCGGCTGCCGTCGGCCCCCGCCAGGGTAGAGGCACCATAGGGCGTGCCACCGGTGATCTCGCTCATGTTGGTGAGCCCGGCGCAGCTGTAGGGCACACCGGCGATCACCATGCCGTGATGCAGCAGCGTGGTATGGATCGAGGTCAAGGTGGTCTCCTGGCCACCGTGCTGGCTCGCGGTGGAGACGAAGGCGCTGCCGACCTTGCCGATCAGCTTGCCCTGGGCCCACAGGCCGCCGGTCATGTCCCAGAAATTGCGCATCTGCGAGGCCATGTTGCCGAACCGGGTCGGCGTACCGACGATGATCGCGTCGTAGTCGGCCAGCGCGTCGGGGCTCTCGATCACCGGTGCATCCTGATCGGTCTTGTAACCCGACTGCTCGGCCACTTCATCGGGGACCAGCTCGGACACCCGGCGCACGTCTACCTGGGTGCCGCCGACGCCGCCGGCGCCTTCGGCGATCGCCTTGGCCAGCGTCTCGACATGGCCATAGCTCGAGTAATACAACACCAGCACTTTGCTCATGGGAACACTCCTTGAGGAACAGGGGTTTCGCGACGAAACGCCTTTCAGGCTAGCCCGCGTCAGGGAGCGATGCCACGGCCGGGACGTTGCATTTTTTACGCCGCGAGCAGCGAAACGATCGAACGCCAAGCCTCCCAAGCCGAGTGCCATGGCTCCGTTCGCCGCACCGCTTGGGGAATTTGTTGCCGAGGAAGGATAGCCGCTATTCTGTGGGCCCACCCACCGAACCGTGGTCCACGCTGGTGGACCGGAGCATGCGATGACCACCTCCCGCGACCTGCTGGCCTCCCTGATCGGCTTCGATACCGTCTCCCGACACTCGAATCTCGAGCTGATCGATTTCGTCGAACGCTATCTCGCCGCTCACCGCGTGCCGGCCCAGCGCATCACCAACGTCGATGGCAGCAAGTCCAACCTGCTGGCGCGCATCGGTCCGGCGGTGGAGGGCGGCGTGGTGCTTTCCGGTCATACCGACGTGGTGCCGGTCGACGGTCAACCGTGGACCAGCGACCCGTTCACCCTGACGGAGAGGCAGGACGGCCGGCTCTACGGCCGCGGTAGCTGCGACATGAAGGGTTTTCTCGCCTGCGCCCTGGCGCAGGTGCCCGCCTGGCAGGCCCTCGATCTCGCGCGACCGATCTATCTGGCCTTCTCCTACGATGAGGAGATCGGCTGTCTCGGCGCGCCGGCAATGATCGAACGACTGATGGCGGATGAGCCGTTGCCCGGCGCGGTGATCATCGGCGAGCCCACCTCGATGCAACCGATCGTGGCGCAGAAGGGAATCACCACCCTGCGCACCACGGTGACCGGCCGGGAGTCGCACTCCAGCCAGATCAACCAGGGGATGTCGGCGATCCACGTGGCCGCCAGGCTGGTGACGAAGATCGAGGCGATCATGCAGGAGCTGGTCGACGAAGGAGCGCTGGAACACGTCTTCAACGTCCAGCACTCGAGCCTGCATGTCGGCCTGATCGAGGGCGGGACCGCGATCAACATCATGGCGCGGCACTGCCAGTTCGACTGGGAGATCCGCCACTTGCCCAGCGATGGCTTCGAGGCGCTCTTCGCCCGTTTCGAGCGCTACGCCAAGGCGCTGGAAGCCGAGCTGCGAGAGCGCGCACCGGAGCTCAGCATCGTCACCGAGCAACTGGTCGATACCGTGCCGGCGCTGGCCGATCGCGACAACGCCCCCGCCCTCGCCCTCTGCCGCGAGTGTCTCGACGATCCGAGCGCCGACACCGGCGGCGTCGCCTACGCCACCGAGGGAGGGCAGTTCCAGCGCGCCGGCCTGCCGACCGTCGTGTGCGGCCCGGGAAGCATCGAACAGGCCCACCAGCCCGACGAATATATCGAGATCGACCAGCTCGAGGCCGGCGATCGCTTCATGCAACGGCTGGGCGAGCGGATGGCGCGTTGAACGCTGCCCTCGCTCGTTCGTGCCGGACAAGGAGACCGGATTCATGCACACGCCTGCCCTCGCCGTCCGCCGCACCGCACTGGTGGCCGTCTACGGCACGCTGAAACGCGGGCTGCGCAACCATCACTGGCTCGACGGTGCCGACTTCGTCGGCGAGGACGTCATCACCACGGCGACACTCTACGATATCGGCCCCTATCCGGGAGCCAAGGCCGAGCCTTCTCGAGGGGTGGAGATCGAAGTGTTTCGCGTCGACGCGGCCGGCCTGAAACGCCTCGACCGCCTGGAAGACTACCGGGTAAGACGACCGCAATCCGGCGACTACGATCGCGCCGTCCATGCCACCGCCTTCGGCCCGGCCTGGCTCTACATCTACAATCGAGACGTGGCCGGCTGCCCGGCGATTCGCCAGGGCGGCTGGCCGGTGACCGCATCACCGGAGGGCCGTCTCAATAGCACCGGGTCCCCGTGAAACGGGGGAAACTATACTGACTCGTCCGCCAGCCGGTCAGGCATCGAAGAACACTCTCAGCACATGGTCCAGGTGCACTTCCATCGCCTTCCTCGCCGCGTCGGGATCGCGACTCTCGATCGCTGCCAGGATGCGCTGGTGATCATCCTGCGACTGGCGCGGCATGTCGGTCTCCATGAACAGTTCCTGGAGACGGCGAAACATCTTGCCGTACTGGTGACCGAGCAGATGCTTGAGGGTCATGGCATAGGCCGCGTTGCCCGACGCCTCGGCGATACGGATATGCAGAAGCCGATCGCCGGCCTGGTTGCGGCCACCGTGGCGGTTGTCCTCGACATTGCGCGCATAGGCGGCGCGCATCGCGGCGAGGTCCTCGTCGCTGGCATTCAGCGCCGCCAGCGCCGCCGTCTCGGGCTCGAGATAGCGTCTCGCCTGCAGCAGCGAGAACGGCGGAATTTCCTGGTCAAGATCGAGTTCGATCTCGCTGGCGAATTCCGGATCCAGCGCCCATCCTTCCTGGCGCCGGGCCGCGCTCATCACCGAGCTGCCCACCTCCTCGTGGCGCTCCAGCACCAGCACGCCGTGGCCGACGCGCACCTCCACCTGGCCGATGACCTCCAGCGCGATCAGCGCCTCCCGCACCGACGCCCGACTGACCCCCAACTGCTGCGCCAGGTCACGCTCCGGCGGCAACAGGCTGCCCGGCGGGAACTCCCCCTGGCGGATCAGCACCAGCAACTGGTCGGCAATCTGGCGATAGAGCCGCTGTGCGCGAATGGTCTGGATCGGCATCCATCGATCTCCCGGTTTCATGAGCAGGACGAACTTGACCCTGCGTGAAGCATTGACGGCCTGCGTCTTCCCGAGTGTCAACGTCGCAGCGGCGAACGCGGCCACTTCTCGGGCAGCGCATAGACATTGGTCGCAAATGGCAACGCTACCAGCGGCTTTCGGCGGCTTATTAGACGTTTGGCGATTTGCGGGGCGTTTCCGCAAAGGATAATACTCGGACCAATGGTCAGGCCTTTAGACATTAGAACCGACACAGGCCCTGGAATCAAAAAGTCGACTCGATCACACCACAGGAACCAGCGCCATGCGACTCGCCCACAAAACCGCCTTGATTACCGCTGCCGGCCAGGGGATCGGCCGTGCCACCGTCGAGCGTTTTCTGGCCGAGGGCGCCCGCGTGATCGCCACCGACATCGACCCCGCCAAGTTGGAAGGATTGACCGGCGCCCAGTGCCACGCGCTGGACGTCACCGATGCCGAAGCCGTGCGGGAGTTGATCGAGTCGCTGCCGCCGCTGGAGATCCTGTTCAACTGCGCCGGTACCGTGCCGAGCGGCTCGATCCTCGAGTGCGACGACGCCCAGTGGCGCTTCGCTCAGCGCCTCAACGTCGACTCCATGTTCTACACCATACGGGCCGCCCTGCCGGCGATGCTGGACAACGGCGGCGGCAGCATCATCAACATGGCCTCGCTCGCCTCCAGCGCCAAGGGGGTGGTCAACCGCTTCGCCTACGGCACCACCAAGGCCGCGGTGATCGGGTTGACCAAATCCGTCGCCGCCGACTACATGACCCGCGGCATCCGCTGCAACGCCATCTGCCCCGGCACCGTCGACTCCCCTTCCCTGCGGGAGCGGGTCGCCGAGCAGGCGCGCCGGCAAGGCCGCACCAACGACGAGGTGTTTGCCGAGTTCATCGCCCGCCAGCCTATGGGTCGGCTGGGCAAGGTGGAGGAGATCGCCGCGCTGGCGACGCACCTGGCCAGCGACGAGGCCGGCTTCATCACCGGCACGGTTCAGATGATCGATGGTGGCTGGTCGAATTGATCGCACCCCTCGTAGCTCGTAGCTCGTAGCTCGTAGCTCGTAGCTCGTAGCTCCCGAATAGACTCTATTCGCTAACGCATACAGAAAAGGAAATAGCATGAAACTGCTACGCCACGGCCCCAAGGGTCAGGAAAAGCCCGGTCTGGTCGATGCCAACGGGGTCGTTCGCGATCTCTCCGGCCAGATCGACGATATCGCCGGCGACATGCTCTCCGACTCGGGCCTGGCCCGGCTGGCACAGATCGACACCGCCAGCCTGCCGGAAGTCTCCGCCGATACGCGACTCGGCCCCTGCGTCGGCCGAGTCGGCAAGTTCATCTGCATCGGTCTCAACTACTCCGATCACGCCGCCGAGACCGGCGCCGAAGTGCCCGCCGAGCCGGTGGTGTTCAACAAGTGGACCAGCGCCATCTGCGGCCCCAATGACGACGTCGAGATCCCCCGCGGCTCCGAGAAGACCGATTGGGAAGTGGAGCTGGGCGTGGTGATCGGCAAGGGTGGGCGCTATATCGACGAAGCCGATGCCATGAGCCACGTCGCCGGCTTCTGCGTGGTCAACGACGTCTCCGAGCGCGAGTATCAGCTCGAGCGCAGCGGCACCTGGGACAAGGGCAAGGGCTGCGACACCTTCGGCCCGCTCGGCCCGTGGCTGGTCACCCGCGACGAGATCAGCGACCCGCAGAACCTCGACATGTGGCTCGAGGTCGACGGCAAGCGCTACCAGGATGGCTCGACCCAGACGATGGTCTACGGGGTCGCCCACCTGGTCGCCTATCTCAGCCGTTTCATGAGCCTGCAGCCGGGTGACGTGATCTCCACCGGCACACCCCCGGGCGTCGGCATGGGTCAGAACCCGAAAGTCTTCCTCAAACCGGGTCAGACCATGCGCCTGGGCATCGAGGGGCTGGGCGAACAGCAGCAGCGCTGCGTCGAGAGCTGAGCGCCCCGCGCGCGGCGCCGCCTTCCCTGATTCTGGAGGGCGGCCTGCACGCCGATTGGCCTGACCTTTAGGCCGAAACCCCTCATCTGCAGGAGAATCCGCATGCAAGTCGTCGTCTGTTCGCGCCCCGGCGAGATGGCGCTGGTCGAGCGCCCGACGCCACCGCTGGCGCCAGGCGAAGCGCGTGTCGCCATCCGCCGTATCGGCATCTGCGGCACCGATATCCACGCCTTCGGCGGCAATCAGCCCTACTTCGACTACCCTCGCGTGCTCGGCCACGAGCTGGGCGGCGAGGTGGTCGCGGTGGCCGCCGACGTCGACCCGACGCTGGTCGGCCAGGCGGTCTACGTCATCCCCTATCTGCACTGCGGCGAGTGCCGCGCCTGTCGCCAGGGCCGCACCAACTGCTGCCAGGCGCTCGAGGTGATCGGCGTGCATCGCGACGGTGGCATGGCGCAGACGCTCAACGTCCCGGCATCCCATCTGGTGCCGGTGCCCGGACTGTCAGCCGAGGCGCTGGCCCTGGTCGAGTGCCAGGCCATCGGCGCCCACGCCGTGCGCCGCGCCCAGGTCGCCGCCGACGAGCTGGTGGTAGTGGTCGGCGCCGGCCCGATCGGTATCGGCATACTGCAGGTCGCCAGGAGTCGCGGCGCCCGGGTGGCGATGGTCGACACCAATCGCGACCGCCTGGCGCTCTGCCGAGACGCGCTCGGTGCCGATGCCGTCTGGCACGCCGTCGAGGATGACGTGAGCGTCGAGATCGAGAGGTTCAACGACGGTGCGCTGGCCGACGTGGTTTTCGACGCCACCGGCAACCCGGCGGCCATGAACCGGGGCTTCGACTTCGTCGGCCACGGCGGGCGCTACGTCCTGGTCAGCGTGGTCAAGGCAGAGATCCGCTTCAGCGACCCGGAGTTCCACAAGAAGGAGCTCTCACTGCTGGGCAGCCGCAACGCCACACGCGAGGATTTCGAGACCGTCACCCATCTGATGGCCAGTGGCGATCTCCTCACCGAACCGTTGATCACCCACCGCGGCCGACTCCAGGAACTGCCGACGTTGATGCCCCAGTGGTGCGCGCCCGACAGTGGCGTGGTCAAGGCGATGGTGACGCTGGATGCCGAACCCGGGAGGGTCGAATCATGAGCGATACACGTCTGGAGACCATCGGCACCGACAGCCCGCCCCGGATCACCCTGCGCATCCACCCCGACGACAACGTGGCGGTGGCGCTGACCGACCTGCCCGCCGGCCGCCGGGTCGTGGTCGACGACCGCGATATCGCCCTCGCCGACCATGTCCGCCACAAGCACAAGTTCACGCTCGAGGCGCTTTCACCGGGGGATATCGTCACCCTGTACGGCGTCACCGTGGGCAAGGCGACGCAAGCCATTCCCCTGGGCGGTGTCATCGGCGTGGACAACCTTGCCCATGCCACGGAGAGCGATGACGTCCAGCCCGCCAGCAAGAGCTGGACGCCGCCGGACGTGGCGCGCTTTCAGGGCACGACCTTCGACGGCTTCCATCGCCCCGACGGCAGCGTCGGCACCGCCAACGTCTGGCTGGTGATCCCGCTGGTGTTCTGCGAGAACCGCAATATCGAGGTACTGCGCCAGTGTGTCGCCGATGCCCTGGGCGACGACCCTTACCGCGATTACAAGCGCATGGCGCGGCAGATGCTGGACGGGAGGCTCGATGACTCGCTCGGCGACCCTTTCGAATCGCAGGCGCCAAGGCGCTTTCCCAATGTCGACGGCGTGCGCTTCCTGACCCATACCCTGGGCTGCGGCGGCACCGACGACGATGCCGAGGCGCTGTGCCAGCTGCTGGCCGGCTATATCTGCCACCCCAACGTGGCCGGGGCGACGGTGCTGAGTCTCGGCTGTCAGAAGGCGCAGATCCCGATGCTCAAGGCGGCGGTAGCCCGGCGCGACCCGCAGCAGCTGCGAACGGTGGACTATTTCGATCAGCAGTCGTCACCCAGCGAGGAGGCCCTGATCCGCAACGCGCTGCAGTCGATCTTCGACGGCCTGGCGGCCGCCGATCGCATTCAGCGCCAGCCGGCGCCGCTGGCCAAGCTCATACTCGGGGTCGAGTGCGGCGGCTCCGACGGCTTCTCCGGGATCTCCGCCAACCCGCTGGTGGGCGCCGTGGTCGATCGCCTGGTGGCACTGGGCGGCAGCGGCATTCTCGCCGAATTCCCGGAGCTGTGCGGGGTCGAGCATGAGCTGGTTGCCCGCTGTACCGACACGGATGTCGCCGGACGCTTCCGCGATCTGATGCAGGCCTATCAGCGCCACGCCGCGGCGGTGGGCGCCGATTTCTCGATGAATCCCTCGCCGGGCAACATCCGCGACGGCCTGATCACCGACGCGATGAAGTCCGCCGGCGCAGCCAAGAAAGGCGGCGATGGCCCGGTGGTCGACGTGCTCGACTACACCGAGCCCCACCGGCGCCCCGGGCTCAGCCTGCTCTGCACGCCGGGCAACGATGTCGAATCGACCACCGCCCTGGCCGGCTCCGGCGCCAACCTGATCCTCTTCACCACCGGGCTCGGCACCCCCACCGGCAATCCGGTGGCGCCGGTGCTCAAGATCGCCAGCAACAGCGAGCTGGCGGCACGCATGCGCGACATCATCGATTTCGACGCCGGCCCCATCGTGCGCGGCGAACGCAGCATCGACGAACTGGCGGAAGCACTGCTGACACTGTGCATCGAGGTCGCCTCGGGGCGTCACCAGTCACACGCCCAGCGCCTCTCCCAGCACGACTTCATTCCCTGGAAGCGCGGGGTGTCGCTATGACGACCACCAGCCACTCGAACGACTACCGCGACGCCGGTATCGTCCAGTTTGGCACCGGACGTTTCCTGCTCGCCCATGTCGATGCCCTGGTCTCGGAATCACTGGAGCGCGGAGAGAGCGACGAGCGCATCGTGGTGGTGCAGAGTTCGACCCGGGAGGAAGGCAAGCGCAAGGCGCGCCTGCTGGCCGAGCAGCGCCGCTATCCGGTGTGGATTCGTGGCCGCCGTGACGGCGCGACCATCGATCGCGAGCAGGTGGTCGACAGCGTCGCCGGCTGCCTGATCGCCGCCGAACAGTGGGATGCGCTCAAGCGCCACGTGGTCGAGCACGCCCGTATCATCGTCTCCAACACCGCCGACAACGGTTACGACGTTGGCAACGACTCGAGCCTTGCCAGCGTGCCGGCGAGCTTCCCCGGCAAATTGACGCAGCTGCTGCGGGCACGCTTCGACGCCGATCGCGACGGGCTGACGATCCTGCCCTGCGAGCTGGTCGAGCACAACGCCAGCCGCTTGAAATCGCTGGTGACGGCGATGGCCCGCCGCGACGGCGACTCCTCCCGCGACAGCGAGGCATTCATCGACTGGCTCGACCACCGCTGCGTCTGGGCCGACACGCTGGTGGATCGCATCGTCTCGGCACCGCTGGAGCCACTGGGTGCCATCGCCGAACCCTACGCGCTCTGGGCCATCCAGCGCCGACCCGGCCTGGCGATTCCCTGCCACCACCCGGATGTCCAGATCGTCGACGATCTGGGGCCGCAGTCGATGTGCAAGCTGCACATCCTCAATCTCGCCCACACCTATCTGGTCGACCGCTGGCAGCGTGCCGACCGGCCGGTGGAGTTCGTGCGCGAGGCGATGGCGCGCCCCGAGCTCGGCGAGCCGCTGCGCGCGCTGCTCGACGATGAGGTGCTGCCGACGCTTGCCGCCGCGCTGCCGCTGAACGAACTCGAACGCTACCGCGACGTCACCCTGGAGCGCTTCGCCAACCCCTTTCTCGACCACCGCCTGGCGGATATCGCCCAGTACCACGCGAGCAAGCTGGAACGCCGCCTGCGCCCGGTGGCGGAGAAGGCGCACCTGCAGGGGCGTCCCACACCCAGGCTCGACGAGGCCCTGTCATGACGAAAGCGCCCCTTGCCGAAGACACACGACCGATCCACCACGACCGACTGATCGACAACACCCGGAGCACGCTCATGTTGACTCAAAGATTCTTCCGCTTGACCGCCTCGCTCGCCCTGGCGGGCCTTTCCACCGTCGCCCTGACGGGCGTGGCCCAGGCGGCCACCGAGATCCGCGTCGCCTACGGCAACCAGCCGGGCGAGCCGGTCGACGTGGCGGTCAAGGCCTGGGCGAAAGAGGTCGCGGAAGCGAGTGGTGGCGAGTTGACGCTGAAGGCGTTTCCCGCCAGCCAGCTCGGCGGCGAAACCGAAGTAATGGAACAGGCCCGCTTCGGCTCGCCGCTGATCACCATCACCGCCTACTCCAACTTCATCAGTTCGGTACCGGACCTCGCCGTGCTGGACGCGCCCTATCTGGCCACGGATTTCGACAGCAAGCTCAAGGTGTTCGATTCCGACTGGTTCGCCGAGCAGGAGAAGAAGGTCGAAGCCGCCGGCTATCACATCGTGATTCCCAATACCGTCTACGGCGTGCGCCAACTGCTATCCCGCGAGCCGGTGGCCACGCCGGAAGACCTGGCCGGGGTCAAGATCCGGGTTCAGAACTCGCCGATGTACGTCGCCGCGATCAAGGCGATGGGCGCGGTGCCCACGCCGATGTCACTGGGAGACGTCTACCCCTCCCTGGCCCAGGGCCTGGTCGACGGCGTCGAGAATCCGCTGCCGGTGCTCTATGGCGGCAAGTTCTATGAAGTGGTCAAGAACCTCAACCTCACCTCGCACATGCATACCGTCGCGCCCTTCGTCACCGGCGAGGCGTTCTGGCAGCAGTTGAGCCCCGAGGACCAGAAGATCCTCACCGAGACCGGTCAGGAGATGGCCCAGAACCTGCGAACCCTGGTCGAGGAGCAGACCGAGAAGTCGCTTCAGCAACTCGAGGATGCCGGTGTTCAGGTCCACGAGGTGGATACCGCCCCGTTCCGCGAGCGCGCCCAGGAAGAGATTCCCAAGGCGTTCCCGCAGTGGAGCGAAGGGCTATATCAGCGGGTCAGCAACATCATCAACGACTAGTATCGATGCCTGCGCGAGCGAATCGCGGCGTTGCGCGGGGCTCGAAGCCCTCGCCTAACACCCCGTTATGTCTCGTGTGACTCGTAGCCTTCGGCAACTCGCCCTCACGGGCCGCCCGGCGGGCGTTCTCTCCGCTGCGCTACGAGTCTGCGCTCCGCGCCTTGCGACCCACATGGATGTGGGAAGTGCGGTTGTTCGTAGGGAACGAACATAGCCGCTTCATCTCGCTCGGCAATCGATCCTGCTCTGATCAACGCTGCAACGTGGCTGTCGCTCACGTCCCAAGGGTTGAAATCCATGCAAACGCTTTTCAAGGCGCTCGACCGCCTGATGCGGCTCGATGAGGTGATCGCCAGCCTGGCGCTGTTCGGGCTGTTCGTGGTGGCGATCGCCAATGTCTTCATGCGCTATCTGTTCTCGTCTCCGCTGGCCTGGAGCGAGGAGATCCTGCAGTTGCTGATGGTGTGGGCGACCTTTCTCGGCGCCAGCGCCCTGGTGCGTCGCAACGAGCACGTCCTGATCGGGCTGCTGGGCGACAAGCTGCCGCCCAGGCTGCGCCGCTGGAATACCCGGCTCTTCAATGTCGGCATCGTCATGCTGTGTGCCCTGGCGATGCTCTACTGGGGGTTGGAACTGCTGCCCTTCTCGCGTTTTCGCAGCACCCCGATGCTGCAGATCCCCTACACCTGGATCCATGTCGCCATCCCCATCAGCGCCGCCATGATGCTCTACCACGGGCTGGTGCGCCTGATCACCGATGATCGTGGCGTGGCGTCATCGGACGCGATCGCCGACGTCGAAACCGCCGATGTCTTGAACACCAAGGAGTGATATCGATGGCCGTTGGCATTGCGCTCGTCGCGCTCTTCATCCTGTTCTGCCTGGGCACGCCGGTGGCCTTCGCGCTGTTCGCGTCGAGCCTGGCCTATTTCCTGATCGGTGCCGACCAGCCCATGGTGACGCTGATCCAGCGCCTCGCCGGCGGGCTGGAGTCGATCTCGCTGCTGGCGATTCCGTTCTTCATCATGGCCGGGGTGTTCATGAACCACTCCGGTATCACCGAGCGTCTGCTCAAGCTGGCCGAGCTGATGACCCGCCGCCTGCACGGCGGGCTGGCCCAGGCCAACGTGCTGCTGAGCACCTTCATGGGCGGGCTCTCCGGTTCCAACATCGCCGACGCGGCGATGAACGCCAAGCTGCTGGTGCCGAGCATGACCAGGGCCGGCTACCCCAAGGCGTTCTCCAGTGCGATCACCGCCTCGTCGTCGCTGATCACCTCGACCATACCGCCGGGCATCGCGCTGATCGTCTACGGCTACGTCAACAACGTCTCGATCGGCCGGCTGTTCCTGGCCGGCGTCGTCCCCGGCGTGCTGATGGCGGTCGCCATGATGGTGCTGGTGTCGATCCAGTGCCGGCGGCTCGGCTACCAGAAACCGCGCCGCGAACGCGTATCGCGTCACGAATGGATCAGCGTGACACGCGCCGGGATCATCGCCCTGCTGCTGCCGGTGGTGGTGATCGGCGGTATCCGGATCGGGGTGTTCACGCCCACCGAGGCGGGCGCCATGGCGGTGCTCTACGCGCTGATCGTGGGGCTGTTCGTCTACCGCCAGATGGGGCTCGGCAGCGTCGCCGTGGCCACCCGCGAATCGCTGATGGCCTCGGTCAACGTGCTCTTCATCATTGCCGTGGCGTCGGGCTTCGCCCGCGTGCTCACCTGGGAGCAGATTCCGCAGCAGATCGCGCTGATGCTCTCTTCGGGCGTCGGCAGCGCGGTCGCCTTCCTGCTGATCGCCAACCTGCTGCTGCTGATCCTGGGCATGTTCCTCGAGGGCAACGCCATCCTGATCGTGCTGTCGCCGCTGCTGGCGCCGGTCGCCGCCCAGTTCGGCATCGACCCGGTCCACTTCGGCATCGTCTTCATCCTCAACGCCTCGATCGGCACGATCACGCCGCCGCTGGGGACGGTGATGTTCACCACCTGCTCGATCACCGGCGTCTCGATCGGCGCCTTCATTCGCGCCATCCTGCCCTACTGGCTGCTGCTGGTGGCGCTGCTGCTGGTGGTTACCTTCGTCCCCGCGATCTCGCTGACACTGCCCAACTGGGTATTTTGAACGCCGCTGAAAGCCAGGAGAGGACGCTGCCGGATAAGACCATGGCCGTATGTCGGCCATTGTCAGTCGCTTCGCCGTCGATCAGGCGGGTAAGATGGCGTTGCGCCGAAATATGTTGAACATATTTCTCCATGACACCGTGAGTCGAGACTTTCCTTCGTGTCGGACAAGCCAACGCCCCCCGCCGCCAAGCGCATCAGCGTCTCCGAAGCGCTGGTACGCGAGATCTTCGCCGGCCGCTACCAGCCCGGCGACTTCGTGCCCAAGGAGATCGATCTCTGCGAACGGTTTGCGCTCAATCGTTCGGCCGTGCGCAGCGATCTGCGTCAACTGGTGGACGCCGGCATCATCGAGCGCATTTCCGGATACGGTTCCCGCGTTCGCCCCTACGCCGAATGGAATATCCTCGATCCCCAGGTCACCGACTGGATGGTCCGGTTCGCCACTCCCATTCCGGGTATCCAGCGCGAGATCCTGGCGTTCCGATTCGACGTCGAACCCTACGTGGCGATGACCGCGGCCAAGCGCGCCACGGCGAGGGATCTGGTGGCGATCGAGGAAGCCTTCGAGGGCATGGGCCAGCATCTGCGCGAGCCAGTGGATACCGGTCACCGCGCCCGCCTGCATAGCGACTGCGACGTGGCCTTCCACGTCGCCATCTTCAAGGCGACTCACAACATCGTCTGGACCCAGCTCTCGCACATCCTGAAGCCCTCGATTCACCTGCTGGTGGAGACCTCCAACGTCAGCGCCAGTGATCCCGAGGAGAGCCTGGAACGCCATCGCGAGCTGATGGAGTGCATTCGCACCCGTCGCCCACGGGACGCCTTCTTCGCCTCGGTGGCCGTATTGGAAGGCACCGCCGCCGCGCTTGGCATCGAGATGCCGGACACGCTACTGGGAGAGATACCCGAAGCGCTGGGCGACGGATAACTCGGTACTGCCCGCGCAATTTACCCTCACCGCATGATCAGGAGGTTCCATGGATCTAGGCATCAACGGCCGCTGGGCCATCGTCTGCGCCGCCAGCCAGGGGTTGGGCAAGGGGTGCGCCATCGCCTTGGCGAGAGAAGGCGTCAATCTGGTCATCAATTCGCGCCGCCAGGAGGCCCTCGAGGCGGTGGCGGAGGAGCTGCGCCGGATGAACGCGGCGATCGAGGTACGCGCGATCGCGGGCGATATCGGCGACCCGGCCACTCGGCAGGCCCTGCTTTCCGCCGTACCCCAGGTCGATATCCTGATCAACAACAACGGCGGACCGCCCCCGGGCGATTTCCGCGACTGGTCGCGGGACGACTGGATCGCCGCGCTGGATGCCAACATGCTCGCGCCCATCGCGCTGATCCAGGCCTGCGTCGACGGCATGGCGGAGCGCGGCTTCGGTCGCATCGTCAATATCACCTCGTCGGCGGTGAAAGCGCCGATCGACGTGCTCGGGCTATCCAACGGCGCCCGCAGCGGGCTAACCGGATTCGTCGCCGGCACGGCCCGCCAGTCGCGCCTCGCCAGCCGCAATGTCACCATCAACAACCTGTTGCCGGGGAGCTTCGACACCCAGCGTCTGCGCGGCAACATCGAGCGAGCGGCCACCAAGGCCGGACGCGACGCCGAGGAGGTCGCCGGTGACCGGGCGGCAGCGATCCCCGCCGGCCGCTTCGGCAAGCCCGAGGAGTTCGGTGACGTCTGCGCCTTCCTCTGCAGCCAGCAAGCCGCCTACATGACCGGCCAGAACGTGCTGCTCGATGGTGGCGCCTATCCGGGGACTTTTTAGGGCGCCCGAAGCCGCGCCTGTCCGCGAGCTTTATTAGGGCGCTCGAAGCCGCGCCTGTCCGGGGGCTTTTCAAGGCGCCCGAAGACGCGGCTATCTTGGTCGAAACGCTCCGAGACGCACCTCTGTCTCTAGCGCTTCCAGGCTAGCGCCGCTCTCTGGAGAGCCCGAGGCTCGCCTTCGCTCGTGGCTCTTGGCTCGTGGCTCGTGGCTCGTCGCTCGTCGCTCGTCGCTCTTGGCTCGTGGCTCGTGGCTCGTGGCTCGTAGCTCGTAGCTCGTAGCTCGTAGCTCGTAGCTCAGTGATTGTCCCGCGGCAGATCCCAGGCGATGGCCCGGTACTTGGTCGCCGGCGCCAGGGTCATGCCGCGGTCGAGCGGCTCGACCATCGAGCGCTGGATCTCCTGCCATGGGGTCTGATGATCGCGGTAGGGATAACCGCCGCTGGCCTCGAGCCGGGCGCGTCGCGCCGCCAGTTCTTCATCGTCGATCAGCAGATTGGCTTCGCCACGCTTGAGATCGATACGGATCCTGTCGCCGGTTTCAAGCAGTGCCAGCCCGCCACCGGTCGCCGCTTCCGGCGAGGCGTTGAGAATCGAGGGCGACCCGGAAGTGCCCGACTGGCGCCCGTCACCGAGGCACGGCAGCGAGTCGATGCCCCGCTTGATCAACGCTTCCGGCGGCTGCATGTTGACCACCTCGGCGCCGCCGGGGTGCCCCACCGGGCCGGCGCCGCGCATCACCAGGATGGTGTTCTCGTCGATGTCCAGCGCCGGGTCGTCGATGCGCGCATGGTAGTCCTCGGAGCCGTCGAAGACAGCGACCTTGCCCTCGAACGCCTCCGGGTCCTCCGGCCTGGAGAGATAGCGGCGGCGAAAGTCATGGGAAATGACGCTGGTCTTCATCAGCGCGGAGTCGAACAGGTTGCCCTTGAGGTTGAGGAAGCCCGCCGACTCGACCAGCGGATCGGCGTAGCGCCGGATCACGTCGTCATCCTGGGTCTCGCGACCGAAGCAGTTGGCGCGGAGCGTCTGGCCGTTGACCGTCAGTGCGTCACCGTGGAGCCGCCCCGCCGTCAGCAGTTCGTGAACCACCGCCGGCACGCCACCGGCGCGGAAGAACTCCTCGCCGAGATAGGCACCGGCCGGCATCACGTTGGCAAGCAGCGGTATGGCATGCCCGAGGCGTTGCCAGTCATCGTTGGTGAGCTCGATCCCGGCGTGCCGGGCGATGGCGTTGATATGCACGGGCGCATTGCTGGAGCCACCCAGCGCGGAGCAGACGACGATGGCGTTCTCGAACGCTTCCCGAGTGAGGATGTCGCTCGGACGCAGGTCCTCCCACACCATCTCGACGATCCTTGCGCCGGTCTCATAGGCGACCATCGGCCGCTCCTTGTAGGGCGCGGGGATCATCGCCGAGCCGGGCAGGCTCATGCCCAGCGCCTCGGCCATGGAGTTCATGGTCGAGGCCGTTCCCATGGTGTTGCAGTGCCCCACCGACGGGGCCGAGTCGGCGATCCGGGCCAGGAATTCGGGGTAGTCGATCTCGCCGGTGGCGAGGCGCTTGCGCAACTCCCACACGATGGTACCGGAACCGACCCTCTCCTTGCCGCGCCAGCCGTTGAGCATCGGCCCACCGGAGAGCACGATCGCCGGGATATCGGCGGTGGCGGCGGCCATCAGGCAGGCTGGCGTGGTCTTGTCGCAGCCAGTGGTCAGCAGCACGCCATCGAGCGGGTAGCCGTGCAACACCTCGACCAGCCCCAGGTAGGCAAGATTGCGATCCAGTGCCGCCGTCGGTCGACGCACGTTCTCGTGGATCGGATGCAGCGGGAACTCGAACGGGACGCCGCCCGCCGCGCGGATGCCGGCCTTGACCCGCTCCACCAGCTGGATGTGATGCCGGTTGCAAGGCGTCAGGTCGGAGCCGGACTGGGCGATGCCGATGATCGGCTTGCCGGAGGAGAGCTCTTCCAGCGTGATGCCGTAGTTCATGTAGCGCTCCAGGCAGAGCGCCGTGGTTCCAGCGTGGTCGGGGTTGTCGAACCACCAGCGCGAACGCAGTTGGTCGGCGGTTCGGCGGGGACGTTCGCTCATGATCAGGACTCCAGAACGGGCGGATCCGGCGGCCACAGGTCGGGCAACCGGAGCGTCGTCATGCATGGGGGATTCGACGACGCGACGGCCCTGGCGGCCAGTCCGGTACGTCGTGTCGTCACGAAGGGGTCAGAGCGCCTTGGCGGCCGAGTAGCCGAAATCGTCCTCGCTGCCGAGCACGTTGCGCAGGGGGCGGCCCAGCGCTGGCAGGTCGATCTCGTAGCGGTCGCCCGGTTCGACGACGATCTTGTCGGCGAAGCTCAGCGTCGCGGTCCCGAAGAAGTGCACGTGGACATCTCCCGGGCGGCGGAAATTGCGATACTTGAAGTGGTGATGTTCGAGATTGGCGAGACTGTGGGCCATGTTGCCCTCGCCGGTCAGGAACGGCTTTTCCCACAAGGTACGGCCGTCGCGGACGATGCGGCTGGTGCCCTCGAGGTTGGCCGGCAGCTCGCCGACGAAGAGTTCCGGCCCGAAGCTGCAGGCGCGCAGCTTGGAGTGCGCCAGCCACAGGTAATTGAAGCGCTCGGTGACATGGTCGGAGAATTCGTTGCCGATGGCATAGCCGACCCGCCAAGGCTGGCCGTCCCTGCCGACGACGTAGAGGCCGGCCAGCTCCGGCTCCTCCCCGGCATCTTGGGCGAACGATGGGCTGGGGATCTCGGTTTCCGGCGCGACCACGCAGTCGCCGTCTCCCTTGTAGAACCACTCCGGCTGCGGCCCCACCTCGCCCGCGCTCGGCTTGCCGGCTTCCACGCCCATGCGGAACATGCGCATCGAATCGGTCAACTCGCTTTCGTCGACCTTGTCGGACGGCTGCATGGCGGCGGCGTGCATCGCCGAGCGCGTATCGGCGCTGCCCAGGTGCGTCAATCCGGTCCCGGTCACCAGACAGTGCGCCGGGTCTGGATGGGTCAACGGCGGCAACAACCGGCGCTCCTCGACCAGCCTGGCGTAGTCGAGCCGGGTTTCGGTCAATGCAGCCTCGACCACGGTGGTCAATGAGTCGCCGTCGGCGATGGCGCGCTTGGCCAGACCGTAGACACCCTCGTCGCCATCGACGACCTGGACCTCATGTTCGTCGACGACCATTGCCACGGTCAGGCGGTCATCGTTCAGGCACTGAATCAGGCGCATCGGCACTCTCCTTGCATCGATCATCGGTCACTGTCGCCAACGTCCCGGCGGCCCCCCTGGCAGCAAATCGTGCATCGTCGCCGCGCGGGCCTTGTGCCACTGCGGCACAGCGACCACCATTTATCATCACTGGCATATGTTGAACATATAAAAAATAAGTACAACATAGACTTTCGCAGCAAATACGTTGGCCGCCAACCGGCGTAATCTGCATCTCAAAGGATCTCGGTCGCTGACCTCACGCTATCGGTTTTTTGACCGATGATGTTGAAAATGGAGATAAAAAGAGCGCTGGTCGGAGCATGGTCTGTTGCCGTCCATGCGTCCATTCTGCAGCGCCGATTGATGACTATTATACCAATGTCTAGCCAATACGTTTATTGCACTCAATGGTCATAAACCATAGTTTCAGTGAGCGACAGACCGATTACGTGGCGGTAAAAAAACCAAAACGCCAACAACACCCCTCCCCAAGGAGACACGCCATGAAGACATCCATCAACAAGCGTCATCTCGCTGGATTACTGGGATTGTCCCTGCTGCTGCCGCTGCCGGCACTGGCCGACTATCCCGAAAAGCCGATCACGCTGATCGTCCCCTGGGCGGCTGGCGGCGGCACCGATGCAACTGCGCGGACCATCGCCGCCGCGCTGGAGGAGGAGCTGGGGCAGACCGTCAACGTGGTCAACCGAACCGGCGGTAGCGGCGTGGTGGGACACACTGCCATGGCCATGGCCAAGCCCGATGGCTACACGCTTGGCCTGATCACCGGCGAGATCAACATGATGCACTGGCAGGGGCTGACGCAGCTGACCTACAAGGACTACACCCCCATTGCCCAGATCAACTACGACTACGCCGGCATACAGGTGGCCGCGGATGGCCCCTTCGACTCGGTCCAGTCGCTGGTCGACAAGATCGGGGCCGAGCCCGCGCGAACTTACACCGCGTCCGGCACCGGCCAGGGCGGCGTGTGGCACCTGGCCTTCGCCGGCTTCCTGCTGGACCAGGGTATGGAAGCCGACCGTGTCTCCTGGATTCCCAGCCAGGGCGCCGCGCCGGCGATGACCGAGATGGCGGCGGGTAGCATCGACATCGTGCCCAGCTCGGTTCCCGAAGGCCGCTCGATGATCGAGGCCGGCAAGGCCAAAAGCCTGGCGATCATGGCGCCGGAGCGGCTCGCGAGCTTCCCCGACGTCCCCACGCTGAAGGAGGCGATCGGTAGCGATTACACCATCGGTGAGTGGCGCGGCATCGCCGGCCCCAAGGGGATGGACCCGGAGGTCGTGAAGACCCTGGAGACGGCCATCGAGGCCGCCTACAACAGTGACACCTACCAGAACTTCATGGCCAAGCAGGGCTTCGGCACCGAGTGGCGCGGGGCGGACGATTTCGGCCAGTTCATGGCCGAGCAGGACGAACGCTTCGGCAAGATCGTCGAGCAGGTGGGACTGGCCAAGTGATCCAGCGACCCGAACGGGAGATGACTGCATGAGAGACTTCCTGCTCGGGCTGGCATTCGTGATCGGCGGCGGCGTGGTCATCGCCGTCGCCCAGACCTACCCAACCATGCCGACACTCCAGTTCGGCCCCTCGCTGTTTCCCTCGCTGATCGGCGGGGGCATGGTGATCGGCGGACTGGTGCTGGCACTGACCCGGGTGGGCCAACTCAGGATCGCGTTCGCCGGCCCCCGTGCCCAGACACCACGATACGATTACCGCGGCCTGCTGATCTCGCTGCTGCCCTGTGCGCTGATCGTCTTCTATATCCTCGCCAGCGAGTGGCTGGGCGCGCCCTTGTGCATGGCGGTGAGCATGCTGATTCTGATGCTGCTGCGCGGCGCCAGACCGTGGCTCTCGCTGATCGTGTCGCTGGTCGTCGCGACGGCGATCTACCTGCTGTTCTCACGCTATCTGCTGATTCCGCTGCCGGAAGGCACCCTGCTGTCTCAAATCCTACCCTAGCCTGGTGATTGCCCATGGACTCCTTTCTGCAAGGCCTGGCAATGGTGTTCAACGTCCAGACGATGCTGGTCATCGTCGCGGCGGCCGTCTTCGGACTCTTCGTGGGCGCCATTCCCGGCCTGACCGCCACCATGGCGGTAGCGCTGCTGGTGCCGATCACGTTCTACATGGATGCCACCCCGGCCATTGCCGCCATCGTGGCCACCTCGGCCATGGCGATCTTCGCCGGTGACATACCCGGCACCTATCTCAACATTCCCGGCACCCCGGCTTCCGCCGCTTATGTCGGCGAGTCCTATCGTCTCGCCCAGAAGGGCCGCGCCCGGGAAACGCTGGGTACCAACCTGGTCTGCTCCGTCATCGGCGGGCTGTTCGGCACCTTGGTACTGGTGTTCGTCTCCCCCTCGCTGGCCGAAATGGCGCTCAATTTCAGCTCGTTCGAATACTTCTGGCTCGCCCTACTGGGCCTGAGCAGCTCGATCTTCATCGCCATCGGTTCCCGGGTCAAAGCGTTCCTGTCGTTGACCGTCGGCCTGCTGCTCTCCACGGTCGGTCTGGACATGATGAGTGGCGCGCCGCGCTTCACCTTCGGCGTCCCCGACCTGATGGCCGGCATCAATTTCATCCCGGTGATGATCGGCATGTTCGCGCTCAACGAGATCATGATGTTCTACGGCTCGCGGGCCGAGGCGCGCAGCGTCCCGGTGATGGCCAAGGACAGCGTGTTCGCCGGCGCGCCAAAGCACGTCAAGACCTACTGGCGCAACGTCCTTCGCGGCAGTTCGCTGGGCACGCTGATCGGCGCGCTGCCCGGCGCGGGTGCGGATATCGCGGCGTGGATCGCCTACGCGCTGGGCAAGAGCCGCTCCAAGGAGAAGGAGAAATATGGCACCGGCCATATCGAAGGCATCGTCGACGCCAGCTCCGCCAACAACTCCGGCATCAGCGGTGCCTGGGTACCGGCGCTGGTGTTCGGCATCCCCGGCGACACCATCACCGCCATCGTCATCGGCGTGCTCTACATGAAGGGCATGAATCCGGGGCCGACGATCTTCATGAACGGCGGCGGCCAGGTCTATGCGCTGTTCACGGTGTTCTTCGTCGCCAACCTGATCATGCTGCCGATCGGCTACCTCGCCATCCGCGCCTCCAAGGTGTTCATCCTGACTCCACGCAAGCTGCTGATGCCGGTGATTCTCAGCTTCTGCATCGTCGGCGCCTTCGCCATCAACAATTCGATCACCGATATCTGGATCATGCTGATCATCGGGATGGTGGCCTTCGTGCTGGCCCGCAATGACTTCCCCATGGCACCGGCGATCCTGGGCCTGGTGCTCGGCGGCACGCTGGAGAACAGCTTCATGAGTTCGATGCTGAAATCCAACGGCGATCTGCTGGCCTTCTTCGAACGGCCGATCAGCGCCGCCCTCGGCGCGCTGGTCATCCTGATCTGGCTGCTGCCCTCGTTGATCCGGCTGGTCCGCCGGCTGCGCAGCTCGCCACAATCCAGTCACAAGCCGAGGTCCTCATGACACGCTACGATGCAGCCGACCTGCGCACCACCCTGGCCACGCTCTTCACCGAGAACGGCGCCTCGCCGGAAGTGGCGGAAACCACCGCAAGGATTCTGGTCGAGGGCGACCTGCTCGGTCACCATACCCATGGCGTGAAGCTGGCCAACGGTTATCTCAAGGACCTCAAGGCGGGACATGCCAGCGGCGACCACAGCCGGCTCGAGATCCAGGAGAACAGCCCGGTCGCGGCGCTGTTCGACGGCCACTACCTGCTGGGACCGTACCTGGTGCAACGGGCGCTGGATCACTGCCGCGACGCCGCCGCCACCTTCGGGATCGGCATGGTCAGTCTCAAGCGCTCCCATCACATCGCATGCCTGGCGGCGTACCTCCAGCCGCTGGTCGAGGCCAATCTGGTTCCGCTGATATTGACCTCGGACCCGGCGGTCGCCTCGGTCGCACCGTTCGGCGGCCTGGATCGGGTCTACACGCCGAACCCGTTGGCCATCGGTATCCCGGGACGCGAGCAGCCGCTTCTGATCGACGTCAGCATGTCGACCATCACCAACGGCACCGTGGCCAAGACCCGTGCCGCCGGCGACAGGCTCGACCACCCGGCGATTCTCACTGGTCACGGCGAGATCAGCGACGACCCCGAGGACTATTTCGCCTCCCCGGAGGGAAGCATTCTGCCCCTGGGCGAACTCGCCTTCGGTCACAAGGGATTCGCGCTGGGGCTGATGGTCGAAGCCTTGACCTCGGCCCTTTCCGGCTATGGCCGCAAGGACGCCCCGGAAGGCTGGGGCGCGTCGGTGATGGTCATGGTGATCGATCCGGCCCGTTTCGGTGGCGTGGAACCCTTCCTCGACGAGACCGACCATCTCGCCAGACGCTGCCTCGGCAGCCGGCCACGCGATCCCGATCGACCGGTCCGCCTGCCGGGTCAGTCCGGCCTCGCCCGTCGCCGGGACTATCTGGACAACGGCATTCCACTGCCATCGGACGTGGTGGAGGCGATGCGCGAGGCCGTGGCAGACTCGTCGCTATCGGGCAGTACCGCGTTCGGCTGATGCCACCCCACTTTCTCTCGACTCGACAGGAGCTCACCGCGACATGGCCCCATTCAACGATTCCGACTCCGTTTCCCCGCAGCGCCAGGCCGGGTACTGCCTGCCCGACGATGCCGATCGCGCTCTGCTGGTGGGTCGCGTCTGGCTGAAGAGCGCCGGCGGCCGGTCCGGGCCGGCGCCGGTGGCGCTGCGCGGCGATACGCTGGTCGATCTCTCCCGCCACGTGGCCACCATGGCCGACCTGCTGGAGCGCGAAGACGCGACCTGGCTCGTGCGCGAAGCGCCGGGCGATAGCATCGGCACGCTCGACGAGATCCTGGCCAACAGCGTGGCCGATACGCCGAAGTCCCCCTACCTGCTGGCCCCCTGCGACGTGCAGGCGATCAAGGCCTGCGGCGTGACGTTCGCCGTCAGCCTGCTGGAACGGGTCATCGAGGAGCAGGCCGGTGGCGACCTCAAACGTGCCGCCGAACTGCGCGAGGAGATCCAGGCGCTGATCGGTGGCGACCTGTCGCGGATCGAGCCCGGCTCGGCGGAAGCGATGGCACTCAAGACCGAATTGCAGGCACGTGGCGGCTGGTCGCAGTACATGGAAGTGGGGATCGGCCCCGACGCCGAGGTGTTCTCCAAGGCGCAGCCGCTGTCGGCCGTCGGCCATGGTGCGCGGGTCGGCCTGCACCCCGCGTCCCAATGGAACAATCCGGAGCCGGAGATCGTGCTGGCGGTGGACGCCGAGGGCCAGGTCCGCGGCGCGACCCTGGGCAATGACGTCAACCTGCGCGACATCGAGGGCCGCAGTGCCCTGCTGCTGGGCAAGGCGAAGGACAACAACGCCTCCTGCTCGATCGGCCCCTTCATTCGCCTCTTCGATGAGCACTTCGGCATCGACGATGTCCGCAACGCCCGGGTCTCGCTGCGCATCGAGGGGGCGGACGACGACTTCGTGCTGGAGGGCGAGAGCGACATGCGCGAGATCAGCCGCGATCCGCTCGACCTGGTCGCGCAGACCTACGGTGCGCACCATCAGTATCCCGACGGCTTCATGCTGTTCCTCGGCACCATGTTCTCGCCGATCCAGGATCGGGATGGCGAGGGCCAGGGCTTCACCCACCACGTGGGCGACCGGGTGACGATCTCGACGTCCAGGCTGGGCGCGCTGACCAATGTCGTCGATCGCAGCGATCGGCTTCCCCCCTGGACCTTCGGTATTCGCGCGCTACTGGCCCACCTCGGCCAGCGCTGACATCGATCACGAACACACCGCCCATCGCGAGAACGCAGCGAGTGCCGCCGCCGAGCCGGCGGCGCTCAGGCGTCGTCGCGCATCAACAGGATATCGATGAACTCGCCGACCACGTCCGATATCTCTTCCCCCTTGCGGGTCAGGACGCCGTAATAGCCCAGCGGCTCGCCGATCACCAGCGGTAGCGCGGTGAATTTACCCGCCGAGATCGCGGTCTTGAGCACCGACGTCGGCAGCAGCGCAATGGCGTCCGATGAGCTCACCAGTTGCAGCGTCGTCTGTGTCGACGTGGTTTCCACCACGTTGCGGGGCGACGACACGCCGGCTTCGGCCAGAGCGACTTCGAACAGGCCCCGCATCGGGCTGCTCATGGGATGCAGGACCCAGGGCCAGCGCACGATCTCGCCGAGCCCGGGGAGACGTTGGCACAGCGGGTGCTCCGCCCTGACCACGATCGAGACGGGCTCCGCCTGCAGGGGCATGAAGTCGAACAGATGATGCTGGGCGTGCTCCGTGACTCGCCCGAGCACCACGTCCAGGCGCTTGTACTCCAGGTCCGCCAGCAGCCGGTCGCTGGAGTTCTCGAACAGGCTCACCGCCAGCTGTGGGCGTCGCGCCTTGATCGAGGTGATCGCCTTGGGCAGCAACAGCGGTGCCGCGCCCGGCACCGAGCCGATGACGAGCTTGCCGTACCCCCCCTCCCGCAGCGATACCAGATCGTCGATCAGGCGGTCGGTGTCGTTGAGGATGCTGCGGGCGTAGCGCACCAGCAACCGCCCGGCGTCGGTGATCTCCATGTGGCGAGGCTGACGATAGAAAAGCGTCATGCCGAAGAAGGTCTCGATGTCCTTCAGCATCTTGCTGGCCGCAGGCTGACTCATGTTCATATGGCGAGACGTGGCGTGAAGATTGCGACTTTCGTCTAGCGTGACGAGCAGTACGAGATGCTTGATTCGCAACCAGCCCTTGACGTGAATACGACTATCGTTGGACATCAATACCACCCCGTATAATCCTTTGGTCAAAAACAATAACCCTCGGTTATCGGGGTTGCAAAAAAAACGATTAGCCACCGATCTCGAGCGCCGATTAGGCTACCGAATGACCCACGAAAGATGGCTCGTACTTTCGACGGATATTCCCAAATGACGTTTTTTATTTTTGAAAAATAGAAGACAAAAAACAGGGTGACTTTCCGGTATTGAAAGTCGTCGAGGGTACCCACTCTCCATCCCATACTCTCCAGGCAAGGAATCTTCTCGGCATGCCCACGATTCAACGCGTCGAAGTTCAGGACATTCGCTTTCCGACCTCCCGCGAGCTGGACGGATCGGATGCGATGAACGCCGCGCCGGACTATTCAGCCACCTATGTCATTCTGCACACCGATGCCGATGACGGCATTACCGGCCACGGCCTGACCTTCACCATCGGCCGCGGCAACGAGATCTGCGTGACCGCCGTCGAATCGCTGGCAACGCGCCTGGAGGGGCGTTCGCTGTCGGACATCACCGCCGACATGGGCGCTTACTGGCGGGAACTCACCAGCGGGGACAGCCAGTTGCGCTGGCTGGGGCCGGAAAAGGGCGTCATTCATCTGGCCTGCTCGGCGATGATCAACGCGATCTGGGATCTGTGGGCCAAGCGGGAAGGCAAGCCGGTGTGGAAGCTGCTGGCCGACATGACGCCAGAGGAGCTGGTCCGCTGTCTCGATTTCCGCTTCGTGACCGATGCGCTGACGCCGGAAGAAGCGATCGGCCTGCTGCGCCGCCAGGCGCCGACCAAGGCCCAACGCGAGGCCCACCTGCGCGAGCACGGCTACCCCGGCTACACCACCTCGGCCGGCTGGCTGGGCTACTCCGAGGAGAAGATGCGGTCGCTGTGCCGCCAGGCGATCAGCGATGGCTGGGAGCACTTCAAGCAGAAGGTCGGCGGCGACATCGAGGAGGATCGACGGCGGGCCCGCATCCTGCGCGAGGAGATCGGCGAGGAGCGGCTGTTGATGATGGACGCCAATCAGATGTGGGACGTCGACGAGGCGATCGCCAACATGCGTCGGCTGGCCGAGTTCCGGCCACACTGGATCGAGGAGCCGACCAGTCCGGACGACGTGCTCGGTCACGCCGAGATTCGTCATCGGCTGTCGCCGATCGGTGTCGCTACCGGCGAGCACTGCCACAACCGGGTGATGTTCAAGCAGCTCTTCCAGGCAGACGCCATCGATTTCTGCCAGCTGGATGCCGCCCGCCTGGGTGGACTCAACGAGGTGCTCGTGGTGCTGCTGATGGCCGCGAAGTATGACATCCCGGTCTGCCCCCACGGCGGTGGCGTGGGCCTGTGCGAATACACCCAGCACATCTCCATGTTCGACTACATCGCCGTTTCCGGTTCGCTCGAGGGTCGCCTGCTCGAGTACGTCGACCATCTGCACGACCATTTCATCGACCCGGTCAGGATCGATCGCGGGCACTATCAGCTACCCGATGCCGCCGGCTACAGCGTCACCATGAAAGCCAGCTCGCTCGATGCCCACCGGTTTCCCGGCGGCAGCGCCTGGCAGCAGTAGCCTCGTGCGCCGGACGCCCGCCACCCAGAGCATTCGGACGTCGCCAACGCGGGCGTCGCCATGCCGCAAGTCACTCACGCGATTCATGCCACTCACGCGATAAGCACCAACAACGTTATGGAGCCGAAGATGACAACAATCACATCCTTCCCCCACACGACACGCCATAGACGGACCCGTTCCCGGTTGACGACGCTGATGGTGGCGACGGTCCTCGGTCTGACCAGCCTTTCTGCCGTGGCGGCGACCGAGATGCCGCCAATCCCGGAAGTCACCGGTGATGTCGTCGAGGGCGACGGCAACGACTACAACCTCAAGTTCAACATCGGCCTGACCCAGTCCAGCGCGCAGTATCGCGGCCTGGAGTATTTCAAGAAGATCGTCGAGCAGCGCAGCGACGGTCATATCCAGGTGCAGACGTTCCATAGCGCGCAGCTGGGCGACGACCTGCAGTCGGTCAGCGCGCTGCAGGCCGGCACGCTGGAGATGACGGCGCCATCGACCTCCCCCATGGTCAGCATGTTCCCGCAGTTTGCCGTCTTCGACCTGCCGTTCCTGTTCCCGACCCCGGAAATCGCCGACAAGGTACTGGACGGGGATATCGGTCAGCAGATGCTGAAGGACGCCTCGACGAAGGGACTGGTGGCGATCGGCTGGGCCGAGAACGGCTATCGCCAGTTGACCAACAGCAAGCTGGCGGTGACTTCCCCCTCGGACCTGGATGGCTTGAAGGTCAGGACCATGCAGAACCCGATCCATCTGGATATCTGGCGCACGCTCGGCGCCAACCCGACCCCGATGTCCTTCGCCGAACTGTTCACCGCGCTTGAGCAGGGTGTCGTCGACGGCCAGGAGAACCCGTGGATCACCATCGAATCCTCCAAGTTCAATGAAGTGCAGCAGTACGCGACCGAGACCAACCACGTCTACACGCCGTTCATCACCCTGGTGTCCGAGCGCTTCTGGAACCGGCTGCCGGAGAGCTATCAGCAGCTGCTGCGCGAGGCGGCCAAGCAGATGGGCGACTACGAGCGCCAGGTCAGCCGAACGCTCAATGACCAGATCAAGCAGGAGTTGAAGGAACAGGGCATGCAGATCACCGAACTGACGCCCGAGCAGATCGCGACCTTCCAGGAAGATCTGGCACCAGTCTACGACGACTGGCGTGACAAGATCGGCGGCGACTTGATCGACCGTATTCGCGCTGAGTCCCAGGCTCAGTAAGTACCGGTTCGCCGCAGGCGCCGACTCGCGCCTGCGGCGAGTGCGTGATCACGGAGGTCATGATGAGTGCCCACTCGCCTTCCGCCCGGGGTCTCCTGGGCTGGCTACGCCAAACGCTGGAAATCGCTGCCGGGCTACTGGTGCTGGGCGTGGTGTTCTGCGTCACGGCCAACGTCTTTGGCCGCTTCGTTCTCAACTATTCCTACACCTGGGCCGAGGAACTCTCCCGGGTGCTGTTCATCTGGCTGGTGCTGCTCGGCGCCGGCGTTGGCAGTCTCGGCAACGAGCACGTGGCGGTCACCTTCTTCCGCGACAAGGCGCCCGCCGGACTGCGCAAGGCCGCCGTGCTGCTGAGCATCGCCATCGTCTACATCGTCTGTATCTGCATCCTGCTGGGCTTCAATGACGTCATCTCGGGCTATACCAGCGCCACGCCGATGCTGGGCATACCCCAGACGTTCCTGTACAGCGCCATGCCGGTGATGGCGATCCTGACGATCATCGCCAACACCATCGCCCTGTTCTCCCTGTTCCGGAGCAAGACATCATGATCCTGTGGAGCATTCTGATAGGGCTGGCCATCTGTATCGTCATCGGCATGCCGATCTCGTTCGGTCTCGCGGCCATCAGCCTGTTCATCTTCTTCGAGTCCGGCTACGCGCTCTCGCCGATCGTGGCCCAGGCGGTCAACGGCCTGGACTCCTTTCCGCTGCTGGCCATCCCGCTGTTCATCCTGGTCGGGGAAGTCATGAGCGCCGGCGGCATCGCCACCCGCCTGGTGCGACTGGCCAGCGCCCTGGTCGGGTTCGTGGCCGGCGGCCTGGGCCAGGTCGCGGTGCTGACATCGATGTTCTTCGGCGGCATCAGCGGCTCGGCCGTGGCCGACGCTTCCGCCGTCGGCAGCATGATGATCGAGCCGATGAAGCAGCATCGCTACAGCGCACCGCTGGCGACGGCGATCGTGGTGGCCGCCTCGGTCGTCGGCATCATCATCCCGCCCTCGATCCCGATGATCCTGTTCGGCGTGGTCACCAACACATCGATCTCGCAGCTGTTCATGGCGGGTATCGTACCGGGCATCCTGATCACGCTGGGGCTGGCGGTCACCACCTACGTCCAGTCGCGCAAGAACGGCCGCGGCCAGCCCTTCTCGGTGCCCGAGCTGTTCGCCGCGTTGAAGGAAGCGCTGCTGGCGCTGCTGCTGCCGGTGATCATCGTCGGCGGGATCCTGTCCGGCGTCTTCACCCCGACGGAGAGCGCGGCGATCGCGCTGGTCTACGCCTTCGCGGTCTCTTTCTTCATCTACCGTAGCCTGACGCTGAAACGTTTCTTCGAGCTCTGTATCGCCACCGGCAAACTGACCGGCGTGGTGATGCTGCTGCTGGCCTTCGCCAGCGTTCTCGCCTGGCTGCTCACCGCCAACATGATCCCGCAGCAACTGGTGGTCAGCCTGTCCGCGATCACCGAGAACAAGCTCCTGCTGCTGCTGATCCTGTCGGGTTTCCTGCTGATCGTCGGCTTCTTCATGGATCTGACGCCGGCGATGGTGATCCTGGCGCCGCTGATGACGCCGGTGGTGGTCAAGCTGGGCATCGACCCGGTCTATTTCGGGGTGCTGATGTCGTTCATCCTGGGGATCGGCCTGATCACGCCTCCCGTGGGTACGGTGCTCTACGTCGGCTGCGGCGTCGGCAAGGTCGGCATGGAGAGCCTGGTCAAGAGCCTGCTCCCCTTCTACTTCACCTTGATCGGCCTGCTGGTGCTGTTCCTGCTCTTTCCTCAGGTCGTCCTCTGGTATCGCTGATGCCAGCCGGTTTCGACGACGATGAGTGGCTTCGATAACGTTTCGAGAGGTGATGCATGACCATTCAAGCCACGCTGATCGACGAGCTGGCCGTGATGCTGGGCCAGGGGGGGTTGCTGACCGACATCGATGACATGGCGCGCTATTGCGTCGACTGGCCGGGCTACCGTGGTGGCGCCCCCCTGGCAGTGGCGCGGCCGGCGACGACGCGCCAGGTGGCCGACGTGGTGCGCTACTGTCATCGACACGACATCCCGCTGGTGCCCCAGGGGGGGCACAGCGGCCTGGTGGGCGGCGCCCTGCCCGATGGCGAGCGGCCGGAACTGGTCGTCAGTCTCGAGCGGATGACGGCGGTCCGCGACGTCGATCCGATCAATTTCACCATGAGCGTGGATGGCGGCTGCGTGCTGCAGTCGGTCAAGGATGCCGCCGAGGCGGTGGATTGCGATTTTCCGCTCTCGCTGGGTGCCCAGGGCAGCTGCCAGATCGGCGGCAACGTCTCGACCAACGCCGGCGGCCTCAACGTGCTGCGTTACGGCATGATGCGACAGCTGGTCCTGGGGCTGGAGGTGGTGCTGCCGGATGGTCGGATCTACAACGGCATGAAAGCGCTGCACAAGGACAACACGGGCTACGATCTCAAGCAGCTGTTCATCGGTGCGGAGGGCACGCTCGGCATCGTGACCGGGGCGGTCCTCAAGCTGTTTCCCCGCCCCCAGGTCAGTCGCAGCGCGCTGCTGGCCTGCCCCAGCGTGGCTGCCGTGCTCGAACTCTACGCGCTGGCGCGACGCAGTTGCTGCGACCTGCTGACCGCCTTCGAGCTGGTGCCGCGCACCTGCCTCGAACTCGCCATGGAGGCCGCCCCCGACCTGCGCGACCCGCTGGACGCACCGGCGCCCTATTACGTCTTGATGGAAGCCAGCGCCAGTGGACCGGCGGACCTGGACAGCATGATCGAGAGCCTGTTCGAGCGCGGGCTCGAGACCGGCCGGCTGACCGATGGAGTGCTGGCCACCAGCGAGGCGCAGGCCGGCAATCTCTGGCGCATTCGCGAAGCCATGCTGGAAGGCCAGCGCAATCGTGGCGAGCACCTGCGCACCGACGTCTCGCTGCCGATCTCCTCGTTGAACACCTTTCACGAGCGCGCCACCGAGGAGATCGGGACATTGTGCCCGCAAGCGACGATCATCGCCTACGGCCATATCGGCGACGGCAATCTGCACTTCAACATCCTGCCGCCCCCGGAGCTCGGCCCCGACGAGCGCTCGTCGCTGCTGCATGAGCTGGAGGAGCGCCTGTTCGAGATCGTCGCCGACTTCGATGGCAGCATCAGCGCCGAGCATGGCATCGGCCGCTTCAAGCAGACCGCCTTCCTGGAGACGCTGTCCGAGCCGGAATACGACATCATGCGCGGCCTGAAGCGGCTTCTGGACCCCCGTTACCTGATCTCCCCTGGCCGGATTCTGCCCCGCCCCGTCGAATGAATCGGCCCCGCCCGCGCACACTTCTTTCAGGAAGCGACTCATGCAAGATTCCCCTGTCGAGAAAGATCGTCACCTAGAGGATGTCCAGACCGTCGGCTTTCTCGGAACCGGCATCATGGGGGCCCCCATGGCGGCCCGCCTGGCGGATGTCGGTCATCGCGTCCGGGCCTGGAACCGCACGCCCGACAAGCTGGCACCGCTGCAGGCCGCCGGCGTGGTCGCGGCTCCATCCCCCGAGGCGGCCGTCCACGATGCCGATGTGGTCATCGTGATGCTGAGCGCGGGCCCCGTCTGCGACGAGATCCTGTTGGGCGAAACCGGCATCATCGCCGCGATGCGGCCCGGCAGTTGCCTGATCGTGATGAGCTCGATCCCGGTGGAGACCGCCAAGGGGCAGGCGGACGCCGCCGGCCTCCACGGTGTCGACTACCTCGACGCACCGGTCTCCGGCGGGGAGCGCGGCGCCATCGAGGGCACGCTGGCGATCATGGTCGGTGGCGAGGCATCCGTTTTCGAATGCCATCGCCCGCTGCTGGCAACCCTTGGTCGCCCCACCCATGTCGGGCCCGCCGGGAGCGGCCAGCTCGCCAAGCTCGCCAACCAGATGATCGTGGCCAACACCATCGCCACCGTGGCCGAGGCGCTGCTGCTGGTGGAGCGTGGCGGGGCCGATCCCGCGCAGGTGCGTCAGGCGTTGATGGGCGGTTTCGCCGACTCGACCATTCTCGAGGTTCACGGCCAGCGCATGCTGGAGGAGAGTTTCCTGCCCGGCGGTGCCGCGAAGTGGCAACACAAGGACACCCAGACGGCGATGGCGCAGATGGCTCGCCTGTCGCTCGACCTTCCCATGAGCCGTCAGGCCGATGCGCTGTTCGGCGACATGCTGGCGAACGGCGATGGCGAGCTGGATCACAGCGCGCTGATCCGGGAGTTGCGCCGACGAAACGGGATGCCGGTCGATTGAGCTCACGACACGTCGGGCAGCCGGCGACCTGCCCGGTCAGCGCTGGCTCAACCAGCGCAGATACCCAGGCTCCCTCAGTTCGCCGGCATGCCGGAAGTTGGCCAGGCGTTCCTGGACCAGTGCCTCGGAGTCCCTGATGTGCCGGTGAAGTGCGTCGCTGGCCTGCGCGGCGCGCCGCTGCTGCATCGCTTCGAAGACCTGCCGATGTGCAGCGAAGAAAGGGTCGCCCGGCGGCAGTTCGATCTCGCCTCCCAGCAGATGCTTGCTGATCAGCAGGATCGGCCGGGTGCGCTGAAGCATGGTCAGGATCTCGGCGTTGCCGCCCTGCTCCAGCGCCTCGTGATGCAGGTCGTTCTCCAGCGCATCGAGCTGGCTGGCCTCGATTCGAGGGTAGCTGGCCTGGGCTTGATCCAGGCGATCCAGATAGCGCTGAATCGCCTTGTCCGCGATTCGCTCGCAGGCCCGCGCGATCATGAACGGCTCCAGCTGACGCCGCGCATCGTAGAGTTGATGCAGTCGATCGTCGTCCAGCGGCACCACGTTCCAGCTACTGTACTTGACCTTCTCGACGACACCGAGAGACTGCAGCTGCAGCAGAATGCGGTAGGTCGTGGCGCGGCTGACACCCAGTGACTTGGCCAGTTGCAGCTCGTTGAGCTCGAGTCGGCCTTTCATCGAGCAGAGGACGACGTCGTGCTCGACCCGTTCCGCCAGCGCGCGCCAGGAGTCCGTCCGCTTGACGGAGGCGCGGCCGCCTGCGGCCCGGAAATCGGCCGCCGTCAGCGAGCGGCGCACGATACTCCCCGGTGCCCGCCCCACCAGGAACCCGCGGCCGTCGAAACGGCTGATGGCGCCCTCGTCGTGCAGCCGCCCCAGGGTCTGGCGCACCGGCGAACGGCTCATCCCGAAGATATCGGCGATGTTGCCCTCGAGCAGCACCAGGCCGGGCTCCAGATGGCCACTGGCCATGCTGCGCAGCAGGGCCTCGTAGAGTTGATCCTTGAGCGTCTTGGTCATCGAACTGATCCCGCCACGTTTTCGGTGGACCTGAATCGGGAACGTGCCACGATTCAGCAAGAACGAGTATTGCATACAAAGACCGTCACCGACTGTCAGACCTAGGTCCTGCCTCGAATCTGGGGGACAGCATCGGCTTTCGGCCCCCTGGGAGACCGCGTTTTGATGGCGGCACCAACGAAAACGCCGCCCACGAAGTGGGCGGCGTTTCGACGCCAGCGGAGCAATGGGCTCGGCTGGCGGTACAGCGTCTACCGATCAGGCGCGCGAGCGGCGAACCGGTGCCTCGCCATCGGTGCGGCGACGCGGTGCACGCTCGGGCGCACCCTGGTCTTCCGAGATTTCCAGCGAACGTCCACCGACCCGGGCGCGTGACATCTTGGCCAGAATCGAGGAAGGCAGTCCGCTCGGCAGCTCGACCACGGAGAAGGCGTTGCGAATATCGATGCGGCCGATGCGACCACCCTCGATGCCCCCTTCGTTGGCGAGTGCGCCGACCAGCTGTCCCGGCTTGACGCCATCCTTGTGACCGACGGAGACCCGGTAGCGAGTCATGCCTTCGCGCGGCGCGCTGTCGCGACGGCGCGGGGCACCGCGCTCACCACGGCTACCGCCATCGCGGCCACCGTCGCGACCGCTGTCACGGCGCGAAGGTGAACTGGTGATGCGGCCGATCGGCGCTTCGCCGGCACGCGCCAGCGTTGCCAGTGCCGCCGCCAGATCGATCGGATCGTGACCCTCTTCGACCAGCTTCTCGATCAGCGCACGCTGATGATCGCTACCGGCCTCGAGCATCTCGCGCAGACGCGCACTGAACTGCGTGTCGCGATGAGCGCGGATGGCGGCCTCGTCGGGCAGCGGCATCTCGGTCATGGCCTGACCGGTCGCCTGCTCGACCCAGCGCACCTTGCGGGTCTCGCGACCGCCGGCGAAGGTGATGGCGACACCGTTGCGGCCTGCACGGCCGGTACGGCCGATACGGTGAATGTAGGCCTCGGAATCCTGCGGCAGATCGTAGTTGATCACATGAGTGATCCGCGGAACGTCCAGACCACGCGCCGCCACGTCGGTGGCCACCAGCACATCGACCTTGCCCCGCTTGAGACGCGTCACGGTACGCTCACGCAGGCTCTGGTCGAGATCGCCGGAGAGACCGGCAGCGTTGACGCCGCGGGCAGTCAGCTGCTCCACCAGCGTGGTACAGGCGGCACGGGTGCGCACGAACACGATGGCGGCATCGACCGTCTCGACTTCGAAGATACGCGCCAGAGCTTCCAGCTTGCTGGGGCCTTCGACCCGCACCACGCGCTGTTCGATGTTCTCGCCGGTGCTGACCTTGGATTCGATCGCGACCTTGACCGGATCGACCAGGTAGCGGTTGACGATACGCTCGATCTCGCTCGGCAGCGTGGCCGAGAAGAAGACGCGCTGGGCGTTCTTGGGCGTATCGGCGACCACGCGCTTGACGTCGTCGATGAAGCCCATGCGCAGCATCTCGTCGGCTTCGTCGAGCACCAGCGCCGACAGGCCGTCCAACTTGAGGCTGCCACGGTCGAGGTGATCGATGATCCGCCCCGGTGTCCCCACGACGACCTGGGCGCCACGCTTCAACGCCGACAGCTGCTCGCGGTAATCCTGGCCACCGCAAAGCGTCGCGATTTCCAGGCCTTTCAGATTCTGGCCGTACTTGGAGAAGGATACGGCAACTTGCTGCGCCAGCTCGCGGGTCGGCGCCAGCACCAGGACTTGCGGTTCACGCCGGCCGAGATCGAGACGGCTCAGTAAAGGCAGCGCGAACGCCGCGGTCTTGCCGGTGCCGGTCTGCGCCTGGCCCAGCATGTCGCGACCTTCCAGCAGCGCAGGGATAGTCTGCGACTGGATCGGCGACGGGATTTCATAGCCCAACGTTTCGAGGGCGGTCAGTACTTCCGGCAACAGAGCCAGATCGCCAAAGCTAGGCGAAGCAGTAACAGTCGAGGTCATTTCACACCTTGGAGTGGCCGGTGGGCACCGGCGAAAATGTCATGGCATTGGTGGCGTGATCACCACTGAATGCCGGTCGCACCAGGCATTGCGCTTCTCGCCAGCGGATTCGAAAGCGATAGCGTATGTGGCGACCTTGATGCGCCCGGTTGCGTAATACATCAACCGATTGAGGCGCTCCATCGTTGCATCCGGACGCGAAAAACGGCGTGGCCGTGCGTCATGTACGAGATACGTCCGGTGCTGGGCATCGACTCACGGGTCGATGGCGTCGATTACAGACATATCGGCAGGATGGTGGGGTCAACACATGCGAGGAGGCGCTACTATACCATCGGCGTAGACGTTTCACCACCGGAACGTAAAAATCCTACCGAAAACCCCGATGGATAGACGTGGCCTCGGGTGAAGCCTGGCGGCAAAAACCGTAGACTGCGCGCCACTTCTTCCCCATCCAGCCGAGCGTCATCGCCATGCCGACACCCAAGCCCACTCTCTGGATCGACGCCGACGCCTGCCCGCGCGTTGCCCGTGACATCATCATTCGCGCCGCCGAACGCACCCAGACCCGAACCTGGATGGTGGCCAATCATGCGTTGCCGTTGCCGCCTTCGCCTTGGGTCAAGTCGCGCACCGTGGCGCATGGCTTCGATGCCGCGGACAACGAGATCGTCGATGCCGTCACCAAGGGCGACCTCGTCGTTACCAGCGACCTTCCTCTGGCACAGGAGGTCATCGAGCGGGGGGCGATGGTCATGACCACTCGCGGCGAGGACCTGACGCTCGACAACATCAAGTCGCGCGTACAGATGCGCGACTTCATGGAGACGCTGCGCGCCAGCGGGGAACACACCCAGGGGCCCAACGCCTATACCGATGGCGATCGCCGGACGTTCGCCAACGCGCTGGACCGCTGGCTGCAACGCCACGCTCGAGTCTAGCGGGTTCGCCACCTTCAACGGGGCGAACCCGGACCCGGCAGCGCCCCCTTCATTCGCCGCCGCGGACTCCGCGCCCCGTCAGCCGGTCGCGATCATGCGGCGCATCCAGCGCCAGTGAAGGTCCCACGGGCACGATGCGGGTCGGGTTGATCGTCGGATGGCTGTAATAGTAGTGGCGCTTGATATGGTCGAAGTCGACCGTGTCACGAATGCCCGGCCACTGGTAGAGCTCACGCAGGTAGTTCGACAGATTCGGAAAGTCCGCGATGCGCTGCCGGTTGCACTTGAAGTGGCCATGATAGACCGCATCGAAGCGAACCAGCGTGGTGAATAGCCGGATGTCGGCTTCCGTCAGCCACTCGCCCGCCAGGTAGCGCTGCCCGGCGAGACGCGACTCCAATCGATCGAGGCAGTCGAACAACGCCGCGAAGTGCTTTTCGTAGACGCCCTGCTCGGTGGCAAAGCCAGCCTTGTAGACACCGTTGTTGACGTGGTCGTAGACATCGGCATTGACGGCATCGATGACATCGCGCAGATCGTCGGGATAGAAATCCAGGCGATTGCCGGTCAGGCCGTCGAACGCCGTATTCAGCATCCGCACGATCTCCGCGGACTCGTTGTTGACGATCCGCCGCTCTTGCCGATCCCACAACGCCGGAACCGTCACCCGCCCCGTGTAGTTCGAGTCGGTCAGGGTATAGAGCTGATGATGGTAATCGACATGATTGACGCTATCGCCACTGGACCCTTCATCGACTCGATAGGACCAACCCTGATCCAGCATCAGAGGACTGGTGTGGGAGACACCGACCAGCGCCTCCAATCCCTTGAGCTTGCGCATGATCAGGGCGCGATGTGCCCACGGACACGCCAGCGACACGTAGAGGTGGTAACGCCCGGCCTCCGCCGCCAGCCCCCGCTGGCCATCCGGGCCGGGTGCGCCGGTCGGCGTGATCCAATCGCGCAGCTTGGCGGACTCGCGAACGAACTCCCCGCCATGGCTTTCGGTGTCGTACCAGCGATCCTGCCATTTTCCGTCGACCAGCAATCCCATGACGCTCTCCTGTTGATTCGGTGTCCCACGACGTGCCAAGAGCAGCATAGATCCCGGCCGTTGAAGATCCAGCGCAATAACTCGGCCCAGTCATTCGTCTACATCGATGAATGGGGTACCGAAGGCAACGACTCGCGGGGACAGGTGGCCGCCACGCTCGCCATCAGCTCGTCGGCCAGGGCGCGCGTGGCCGGACCGGCGCCATCGATATCCCGGTAGATCATCTGGAGCGATACCCGCCTCACGCCGCCCGCCCGCAGCGGCAGCGCCTTCAGCCGGCCCTGCTGCAACGCCCTATGGATGCGTGGCTCGGGCACCCAGGCAAACCCCAGCCCGCGCTCCAGCATGTCGATGGTGGTGGACAGATGGCTCAGCGTCCATCGCTGCTCGGCCTTCAACCAACCGGCATCCAGTCGATGGCGGACGGCGGAGTCCCGCGTCACCAGTTGCCGATATCGCTCCAGATCCCGCAGATCCAGCTCGCGCTGCAATCGGTGCAGCGGATGCTCCGGATGGGCGACTGCGATGAAAGCCACGTCGACGACCGGCTGCCCCAGGAAACCCTGAGCGTCGATTGCCGAGATGGCGAGATCCGCCCGCCCCTCGTACAACATCTCTACAGCGCCGTTGAGAACGGTTTCGTGCAGTTGGACGCGAACGTGGGGAAAAGCCTCCGAGAATCGGGTCAACGCCTCCGCAAGGGGATCCGCCGGGAATATCTGATCCACGGCCAGGGAAATTTCCGCCTCCAGCCCGCCTGCGAGACGCTCGGCGACGTCTTCCAGCGAGGCAGCATTCTCGATCAATTGTCGCGCCCGTCTCAGTAGTAGCCGGCCGGCTTCGGTGAGAACGACCTGGCGACCCTTTGGCTCGAACAGCACCACACCCAACTGCTCCTCGATCTTGTGAATCGCGTGATTGAGCGTCGAGGGGCTTCGATGAACGACATCGGCCGCCTTGGCAAATCCACCGTGATCGGCTACCGCCGCCAGCATCTGCCACTGTAGCAACGTCACTTTCGGCATGACTCCTCCCCCGTTGGCCCACACATCCCGTGTCAGAGGAATGGTCTCTACAGCTGAGCTCTCTACATTTCCACATTTGCCATTCGCGTGAGAAATCGCCGTCTAGGCTCCGACGTTTTGCGCGCCAATCCATCGCGAAAACTGACGCCGCTGACGCAATCTTATCGGCCAATAAAAGCCGTACAAAAGTTTTACGATAAAATATTTTCCAATAAAACAAGACTTTTAACGGCACCATCTCAGTGCAACAACATGCACCATCACCTTACACAAGCTTACGCCCGACGTCTTGACATGACGTCTGGCGACCTACGTCCTCGTCGCCCACATCCTCCGCGTGACGGGAGCCGGCGTACTGTATTTAAATACAGACTAGGCAATTAATACTACCTTGGGGTATCTTTCCCCGGCCTTTATTTAAATTTGTCATCCTTTTTTACCCGGGCCTTCATCTTCATGTTGCGAATATTCCATTCGCTGCCCCGCACGCACAAAGTATTATTGTTGCCGGTCGCCACCATGGTCACCGTGCTGGGCACGCAAAAGATTATCGGCGTTTTCGGTGACACCGAGGACGCACAAAAGCAGCTCCCCCTGGCGACGACGACCACGATTTCCCAGTCGATCGTCAACTCGGCGGCGCCAAAAGAGGCGGGCTCCGATGCCTTCTCTCTCGGAGATCTGTCGAAAGAGATTCCGCTGGCGCAACTCAAGCCGTTGGAGGTAATGCGCCTCGATCTGGTACCCGAAGCACAGGCCGACGACGCGCCCCAGCAGCCAGCCCAGGCGATCTCTCCGATCATCAAACCGACGGTCGAACCCAGCGTCAAGAAACTGGCGGTGCAACTGCCCGTGGGTGACGCCTACTCGGCGACCGACGAAGACGATGACAGCATTGGAGGCACCTCTTACGAGGACTGGTCCTTCGATAACTCTCTCGATCCCTCCGGCAACACGGAATTGGGCGACGAAATCGCCGCCCGCGAGACCTATACCCCGGAATGGCAGAGCTACACCATCCAGAACGGCGACTCCTTCGCGCTCACCGCCGAGCGGACGCTGGGCCTGGCGTACAGCGACGTCATGCAGATCCTCAACACGGTGCCGGACAAGAAGGTCCTCACCCGCTGGCGGGTCGGGCACAGTTTCGACTACAAGCTCGACGAACATGGCCAATTACTGGCGCTACGGGTCATGAAGGATCCCCGCGAGGGCTATCTGATCCAGCGTGACGACGAGGCGGCCGACTTCGCCTACTCGCCGATCGAGAAGACCGGCGAAGCCGCCCAGCGGATGTTCAGCGGCACGGTCAACGGCTCTTTCGCACTCTCGGCTCAGTCGACGGGGCTATCCAGCGCCGAGGTGTCGGAACTGATCAACGTGCTTTCGAAGAAACTCGACTTTCGTCGCGACGCCCGTGCGGGCGACCAGTTTCGGGTACTGGTCGAGTCCGACATGATCGACGGCCACTCCATGGACTCCAAGGTGCTGGCCGCCGAGTACGAAGGCCAGCGCATGAATCTGACGGTGGTCCGCAACGGCGCTGACGACCACTTCTACACTCCTGACGGCAACAGTCTCGACCCCGCGTTCGACCGTTACCCCTTCCAGGGTCACTACCGCATCAGCTCACCGTTCAACCTGCGCCGTCATCACCCGGTCACGGGGCGCATCAGCCCGCACAAAGGCACCGACTTCGCCATGCGCACGGGTACGCCCATCGACGCCCCGGCGGATGGCATCGTCGAGCGGGTGGTCAATCACCCGATCGCGGGGCGCTATATCGTGATCCGCCATGACAACGGCTACGTGACCCGTTATCTGCACCTCAGCAAGGCGCTGGTCAAGCCCGGCGAACACGTCAAGATGGGTGAAAAGATTGCCCTTTCAGGCAGCACCGGCCGTGTCACCGGCCCTCATCTTCACTACGAAGTACTGGTCAACAACCATCAGGTCGACGCCATGCGCGTGAAACTGCCGGAGTCACAGAGCCTCCGAGGCGATGCCCTGGCCGCCTTCAAGCGCGAATCGGAAAACCTGCTGGCGAAGCTGGATCAGAGCGGCGACAACGAACCGGCGATCGCCCAGGTCTCCGTCAAGAAGAACGACGACGGCGACGACAACATCTAGTCGACGTCATTGCCGTCCAAAGCCCCGCCAAGGCGGGGCTTTTTTGTTGCCGCCATTCCGCAACGATCGCCGGACCGAGATGGCCGGCACCACCTCGATGAAAGCCACAGCCGCTTTTTGCACCCGATGCCTCAAATTGGGGGTGGCACTTTTGACCACATCAGGCCATTCTGGTGGTGACTTCATCCGTCAGAGAGGTAAAGCCGACACAGTCTTTACAGCCAACCGAGAGTGGCACTGGCGGAGTGAATCAGGGCGACACCGTTCTGTCACCGCACTCTGTCAGGGTCGAGTAGCCTTGAACTCACAGGAGTGCTTTTGCCGATGGTGCGAATCGACAAGAAAGCGAACAGGCTCTACGTACTGGACACCAATGTCCTGATCCACGACCCAGCAGCCCTTTACCATTTCGAGGAGCACGATGTCGTCATCCCCATGACGGTCCTCGAGGAACTGGACAAACACAAGAACGGCATGCGCGAGATCGCGCGCACGGCAAGACAGATCAGCCGCACCCTCTCCGACCTCACCGCCCACGTCACACCGGAAGAAATTCAGCAAGGCATTCCCATCCCGCGCGTCACCGGTGGTCCCGCCGGCCGCCTGCGCTTCCTGTGCTATCAGGATCTGGCGCCGCTGGAGACGCTGGAAAACTCCCCCGACAACCGCATCCTGGCCGAGACCTGCCGGCTACGCGACGAAAGACCCGATGCCTCCGTCACGCTGGTGACCAAGGACATCAACCTGCGTGTCAAGGCGACCGCGCTGAACGTGCCGGTCGAGGACTACCTCAACGACAAGGCGTTCGATGACCTCGACGCCATGATCGAGGGGGCCAAGGTCTACGCCGATGCCGGCCGCGACGGACGCAGCCTGTGGGAGTCGCTGGACGTCGAGGTCATGGTCGAACGCACCGATGGCCACACCCTCTACCATCTGGAAGGCAGCATTCCCGAGGACTGGCACGTGGGCATGCTGGTATCGGACAGCGACAACGGCGCCGAATTCGAGGCCATCGTCCGCACCCATGGCCCACGCAAGGCCACGCTGCAACTGTTGACCAACTATCGCCATCATGGCGGCGTCTGGGGCGTACATGCCCACGACAGCCGCCAGAACTTCGCCCTCAACCTGCTGATGGATCCGACCATCGACTTTCTCACCCTGGCGGGCAGTGCCGGCACCGGCAAGACCTTCATGACCCTGGCCGCCGCCCTGCAGCAGACGCTGGATGGCAAGCAGTTCGAACGCATCGTCTTTACCCGGGCGCCGATCCCGATGGGAGAAGACATCGGCTTCCTGCCGGGCACCGAGGAAGAGAAGATGTCGCCATGGATGGGCGCCTTCCACGACAACATGGATAACCTGCTGCGCGATGAGCGCGAGGGCTCCTCGAGCTGGAACGATGGCGCGACCCGCCAGTTGATCGGCTCCCGCGTGCAGATCCGCTCGCCTACCTTCATGCGCGGGCGAACGCTCAACGATACCTTCCTGATCATCGACGAGGCCCAGAACTTCACGCCCAAGCAGCTCAAGTCATTGGTGACGCGCGCTGGACGCAATACCAAGATCGTCTGTCTGGGCAACGTGGGCCAGATCGACACGCCCTACCTCACCGCCAACACCTGCGGCATGGCAGCGGTCGTGGAACGCTTCCGCGACTGGCCCCATGCCGGCCATATCACGCTGAGAAGCGTCGAGCGCTCCCGACTCGCCCTGGCGGCAGAGGAGCTGCTGTAGCGCTCCTTCGCCTCTCGTCCCCCCCAACGCAAAACACCCCGGCCATGGTCGGGGTGTCGTCGTCTGGACACGGACGAACTGCTATCGATCGTCGTCAGTGGACGGCTTCTTGTTGTTCATCACGTCCTCGATCAGCTGCTCGGACTCGCTGCGCGGCGTCTCCGCCATGATGCGCTCGGCCTCCTCCCAGGCACAGACTTCCGTGTTGCAGGAGGTGCAGTAGACCAGGTCATCCGCGGATTTGGCCTGGGAGACCTTCATCATGTGGTTGCCGCAATTGGGGCAACCCTTGGGCATACGAAACTCTTCGGAGAAGTCTGACACGGCATCACTCCTTGTCGGCCGTTGAAGGTCTGCATCCAGTGTAGTCGAGTTACGGCGTATTGCGGCGACATCTCCCGCTTTCGGCCCCGGATCGCCGTGGGCGTCAGCGCCGCCAGACGACACAGAGGTTGTTCGCCGGCAATTCGTGAACGGCGTCGCGCTTCAGGCCGCTGTCCCCGGCCAACCGCTCGACCGTGTCGAGATCACGAATCCCCCAGCGTGGGTCACGCGCCCGCAGCTCGTCATCGAACGCCGCATTGCTGGGCGCAGTATGCTCGCCATGGCGCCGAAAAGGGCCATAGACGATCAGCGCGCCGCCCGCGGGAAGCTGGCGCCCGGCTGCGGCGAACAGCGCCTCGCTGGCCGCCCAGGGCGAGATATGCAGCAGGTTGATACAGACCATGGCCGCAAGATCCGGCAACACCGGCCAGTGTCCGGTGACGTCCAGGCGAACCGGCGCCGCCAGGTTATCCAGTGCCTCGCTCTCCCGCCAGGCAGCGATCGAGGCCAGCGCGGTCTCGCTGGAATCCGTCGGCTGCCAGCACAGCGGCGCCAGGTGACGGGCAAAATAGACCGCGTGCTCGCCACTGCCGCTGGCGATCTCCAGCACCCGCCCCGCGCTCGGCAGTGCCGAGCGCAGGACCGCGAGAATCGGCTCGCGATTACGCCGGGCGGCGGGGCTGGAGAGACGCCGGTCGTTTTCCCTCTGGTCCAGGCTATCCATGCTGTTCATGACGCCCCCCCGTCATCGAAATGTGGCGACCAGCCAGTCGGTGATGTCGCGCGCCTGCTCGGGGCATAGGCTGTGCCCCATTTCGTAGGTGCGGTAGTTGACCGGGTAACCTAGCGACTCGACCTTCTCGGCGCCCTCGCGCCCCAGGGATTCGGGGACGACCGGATCGGCCGAGCCGTGGTGCACTTCGATGGGCAGGTGGCGGTTGTCGTCTGCCAGATCGATGCTGTCGGCGGTGGCGAAGTAGGTCGACAGCGCCAGTAACCCGGCCAGCGGTCGGGCGCAGGAAAGCGCCGCCTCGTAGGCCACCGCGCCCCCCTGCGAGAAGCCGGCGATCACGATTCGCCGACTGTCGATCCCGTCGGCGACCTGGTCCTCGACCAGTCCGTGGACCCGCTCGGCGGAAGCCCGCAGTTGCTCCACATCGACCCGGCGGCCGAGATTCATCTCGAGAATGTCGTACCATGCCGACATCGTCATTCCCCCGTTGACCGTCACCGGCAGTTGCGGGGCATGGGGCAGCACGAAACGCACGGCCAGCGACTCCGGCAACGCCAGCGCCGGCACCAGCGGCTCGAAGTCATGACCATCGGCCCCCAACCCGTGAAGCAGAATGACACAGGCATCGGCCTTTTTTCCGTTCGATGGTTCAATGATCAACTCGCGCGCAGCTGCCATGTTGGATCGTCCTCGTCGCCTGGTTGGCCCGGTTAGGGTTCGAAATTCTGACCACTCAGTTTAACGTGCCATCCGAAACCTTGCGCGCTGCGTAGGTTGATGAACGGATTCGCTTCACGCCCACCCGACGAACGCAGGTCAAAGCCATGCCGACCCCGAATCGCCCGACCCGACTCAAGGACGAGCCATGACGTTCTCTCTTCCCCAGGCGCCTCGCTGGCACCTGGTGCTGGCCCTCTCGTTGCTCAACGTCCTGCTGCTGACACCGGAACTCCCTTGGGCGGGGTTTCCACCACGCCACTGGATCGCGCTCGAGGCACCGCTCATCGTCGGTCTGCTCGCCCTGCTGCCCCCCTCGCGCTGGCGGCGCTGGCTATCCGGACTGGTCGTCCTGTTCGCGCTGGCGATCGTCTTCGGTGCCGCCGGCGACGCCCTGACACAGACCATGCAGGGTCGATCGCTGAATCTCTACACCGACATCAAGCTGATCCCCATCCTGATCGAGCTGATCGTCACCAATCTCGGCCTGCCACTGGCCGTCGCAGGCTTGTCGGCCGCCGGCCTCGCCGCGTTCGCCACCGGCCTCTTGCTGGCACGCCTGCTGCGCGGCTTCCACGCCCGCAATACGCCACGCGCGCTGGCGCTGCTGCTGGTCCTGACGAGCGGTATCGGCCTGGCGGTCGTCAATGCCGTATCCATGGGCAACGCTCCGGCCGGGATTACCAGGCTCGGCCACCCCGCCGCCAGCTTCGTCATGTTCGAATGGCAGCGAGCCCAGGAGACACGCCAGGCGATGGCGACGTTCGGGCGCCAGCTGTACGACGACGACCACGCCTATGCGGCGCCCGACGGCCAGGCGCTCCCCGGCTTGGCCAACACCGATGTCATTCTGGGCTTCATCGAGTCCTACGGCGTCGCGGCCATCGAGCGGGAACCGTTCAAGGCCGAGCTTCGCCCACGCCTGGAGACGATAGAGCATCAACTCGGCGCCGCCGGCCTGTCGGTCGTCACCGGGCGCGTCACCGCCGCCACGCTCGGCGGCCAGTCCTGGCTCAATCACGCCACTTTCGCCAGTGGCCTGCCGGTCACCTCTCAACTGCGGTTCGAGCTGATGATCAACAGCCCCCATTCGACCCTGATCGACGATTTCAAGGCGACCGGGCACACCACCATCGCCATCATGCCGGGCATCATCCGGGATTGGCCCGAAGGTGACCTCTACGGCTACGACGAAATCCACACCGCCGAGAGCATGGGCTATCAAGGCCCCTCGATGGGCTGGGCCAGCATGCCGGACCAGTTCACCTGGCAGCGGGTCGAGGATTATGCGCTGTCACGCCACCAAGGGCCGAGCTTTACCGAACTGGCGACGCTATCCAGCCACGCCCCGTGGTCGCCGGTCATCGACGTGATCGAGGATTGGTCGACGGTCGGCGACGGCCGGGTTTTCGATCGCTGGAGAGGCGCGGGCGACGACTACGCCTCGCTGTGGCAGGACACCGAGGCGATGCGCCGGAACTACGCTCCGGCCATCGACTACTCGCTGCAGGCAGCCACCGGCTTCGCCCGGCGCTACCTGGGCGGGAACCTGCCCGGCGGCGATCATGCCCTGATGATGATCCTCGGCGACCACCAGGCCGCACCGGCCATCATCGGCGGCAGCCCCGGCAAGGATGTACCGATGCATGTGATCAGCGACGATCCGGCGCTGCTACGGGGATTCCTCGATAACGGCTTTCGGCCCGGCATGTTCCCGCCCGGGCCGGAAGCCGCGATTCCCATGGCGGGAGTGCGGGATCTACTGCATCGGATCTACGGCGATGTCACTCCTGGTGAGACGTCGCCGACTTCAGATGTCGGCTTTTGACCAGGCTGGCGACGGTGGTGACCACCAGGGTGCCGAGAATGATCGACATGGAGAGCCAGATCGGGATTTCCGGCACCAGATGCAGCGGCTGGCCATCGTTGATGAACGGCAGGCTGTTGGTATGCATCGCCTCGATGATCAGCTTGACCCCGATGAAGGCCAGGATGAACGACAGCCCCAGGCTGAGATAGACCAGTCGGGTCAGCAGGCCGCCGAGCAGGAAGTAGAGCTGGAGCAGACCGAGCAGCGCGAAGGCGTTGGTGGTGAAGACGATATAGGGCTCCTTGGTCAGCCCGTAGATCGCCGGAATCGAGTCCAGTGCGAACAGCACATCGGTCATCCCCAGCGCCACCACCACCATGAACAGCGGGGTCACCAGACGCTTGCCGTTCTTGACCGTCAGCAGGCGATCGCGGTCGAACTCGTCGGTGGCCGGTAGACGCTGCTGGATCCAGCGTACGATGGCATTGGGTTCGTACTCCTCGTTCTCGTCATGACCGCCCGCGCCCTCACGCACCAGCTGAATCGCCGTGTAGAGCAGGAAAAAGCCGAAAAGATAGAAAACCCAGCTGAACTGCGCGATGGCAGCGGCACCGACCGCGATGAAGATACCGCGCAGGATCAGCGCAATCACGATGCCGATCAACAGCGCCTTCTGCTGGTAGGCGCGCGGTACCGCGAACTTGGACATGATGATCAGGAAGACGAACAGGTTATCGACCGACAGACTCTTCTCGGTGATGAAACCCGCAAAATACTCGGCGCCATGCTGCGCGCCCCAGATCCACCATAGACCGCCACCGAAGATTATCGCCAGCGCGATGAAGAAGACCGACCACCAGGCCGCTTCCTTGAAGGTGGGATCGTGAGGCTTACGCACATGGGCGTAGAAATCGAAGATGAAGAGTGCGGCGATGCCGGCGACAGTCGCCAGCCAGACCCAGACGGGTACGTGCATAGAGGAACCTCCGGTAGACGGTGAACGTCACCGAAAGTCTCTCCCGCTGCCTGCGGCTACGTAAGCGGCCGTGGCAACCGATGATTCCGGGGCAATGTGGCCCGTGCTGACGAAATCATCGACCGGCGGCGCCTGACGCGCCGGCGGCGGAATACTCCCCTTCCGTGCTGAGCGCATTGTGTCTGCAAGCAGCGGACGACACAAGCCCGTCGACGTCGATTCCTGTCGAAAATCGCGTCAAGCTCAGGGGGTAGACGAAGTACTGTCGGGCGAACGTTCGTACTGAAGCGTTCCCTTCATCAGCTCCCCCCGTGATGACGCTTTTCCGGGATCGCCGTCGTCCACGTCGTCACCGGATCGCGTCTCTTCGCCACTCATCTCGTACTGCGCGGAGGCGCCCTGGTTCTGCCCCTCCCGGGTGTCGGCTTGCATCTCCGGGTTTCGATGGGCGTCATCGGATGGCGGTGAATCGTCGGATTGCGCCATGGCGACGCCGCTAGAACCAACGCCACCAAGGACACAGAGGATGGCGAGACGACCCGCCAATGAAGATAGCCGCATGACTGACTCCTTGCGTCGAATGATGACACTCCCCGGAGGGAGCGGGGAAGCTTCCCGCTTCCTCGCGCCTATCGGTATAGAAGGTATCGCGCGACACGGCAAACGGGCGGCCGGATCACCCCGTCAATACCACGGTTCTTCCGGCGTGCAGGAAGACGCGCTTCTGCAGGTGATAGCGCACCGCCCGCGCCAGGGTCAGACACTCGATGTCGCGTCCGCGCGCCACCAGATCCTCGGGATAGTGAGCGTGGTCGACCGCCTCGACGCCCTGGGCGATGATCGGGCCCTCGTCGAGATCGTCGTTGATGTAGTGGGCGGTGGCGCCGACCAGCTTCACGCCCTTCTCGTAGGCCTGGTGGTAGGGCTTGGCACCCTTGAAGCCGGGCAGCAGCGAGTGGTGGATGTTGATCGCGCGGCCGGCGAAGTGGTGGCACAGCTCGGGGGATAGCACCTGCATGTAGCGCGCCAGGACCACCAACTCGGCCCCGCTCTCCTCGACCACCCGGCGCACCTCGGCCTCCTGCTCCGCCTTGGTCTCCGGAGTGATCGGCAGATGGTGATAGGGCAGCCCGTGCCACGCCGCCAGCGGCTCCAGATCCGGATGGTTGGAGACGATGGCGCGGACGTCGATCGCCAGTTGCCCGGTGCGATAGCGATAGAGCAGATCGTTGAGGCAGTGGTCGGTCTTGGAGACCATGATCACCACCGGCAGGCGATAGTCCGGCGGAGTCAGCTCGAACTGCATGTCGAAGGCCGACGCCCGCGCGGTGAACTGCTCGCGGAAGCCGTCGCCATCGAAATCGGCCTGCTCCGGCAGAAAGGCCGCGCGGATGAAGAACTGCCCGCCGCGATAGTCGTCGAAGGAGTGCAGCTCGGTGATATAGCAGCCCTGCTCCTTGAGGAAGCGGGTCACCACGTCCACCGTGCCCAGACGACTGGGGCACTGGGCGGACAGAATCCAGCTGTTGTTTTCAGAGTGCATGTTGGCTCCCGCCAGGCCTGGCCCCCGCCATGGCGGGGGCTATCGATGATCAGGGCGACGCGGATGCCACGCGCAGCCCGTACTCGCGCCCGGCATCCCGCAGCCAGCGCACGCAGTAGTCGGCGAAGCTGCGCCGTATCACCAGCTCGAAGCGTTCTTCGCTGGGACGCCGCAGCACCACGCTGGTCTTGGCGAAGACGGTGCCTACCGCCTTGCCCACCGGCAGCCCATGCTCGTGGACATCGTAGGTGACCGACTTCATCAGCAGCTCACGCGCCTTCTCGCCGGAGAGCTCCAGCAGGGTCTGGCCGCCGCCGACGTTGACGATGGCGAAGTGGGCATCCCCCAGCCGCGCACGCAGCCGATTCTCCAGCTCGAACTCCTCGCCGGCGGGCACGATCACCAGCCACTCGTCCGGCGAGACCCACTGCACCGAACGGCTACCCTCGGCGTCGAGCACCAGCCCCAGCGGCTTGCCCGGCAGGCTCACGCCGAGTTCGGCGCGCACCGCCTCGTCGAGGGTGATGGCCCCACCGCGCAGTACCAGATGACCGAGGAATGGCCGTTCGACCACCCGGATCTGCTCGGCGGCGCCCCCCTCCTCGGTGACGTGCCCCTGCACTCGGCTCCACTGCAGCGGCGATTCGGGGATGACGCCGGCGTCGGCGCCCGGATGCGTGTCGAAAGTGGCAGCGTTGCCGACACTGGCTTCGGAATGGGCTTCAGACATTCTGGCGCTCTCCCTTGGGATCGATGAAGACGGTACTCACGACTTCGGCCTGGTGGACAGTGCCGTCGGACATCGGCAGATAGACGGTCTCGCCCATCCGGTTGCGTCCGCCCTTGAGCACCGCCAGCGCGAAGCCGCTCTCCAGTACCGGGCTGTAATAGCTCGAGGTGACGTGGCCCATCATGGTCATGGGAATCTTCTGCTCGGGGTCGAGCACGATCTGCGCCCCCTCCTCGAGGACCACCTTGGGGTCCTTGGGCTTGAGCCCCACCAGCTGCTTGCGATCCTCGCGGGCGGTGTCCGGACGCGTCAGCGCGCGCTGGCCGATCCACGAGAACGGTTTGTCGTAACCCACCGCCCAGTGCATGCCCAGATCCTCCGGGGTCACCGAGCCGTCGGTGTCCTGACCGGCGATGATCAGCCCCTTCTCGGCACGCAGCACGTGCATGGTCTCGGTGCCGTAGGGCGTGAGGTCGTACTTCTCGCCGTGGGCGAAGAGCGCCTTCCACACGTGCATGGCGTAGTTGGCCTGGACGTTGATCTCGAACGCCAGCTCGCCAGTGAAGGAGATACGGAACACCCGCGCGGGGACGCCGGCGACCTTGCCCTCCTTCCAGTCCATGAACTTGAACTGCTCACGGTCGAGGTCGATATCGGTCACTTCCGACATCAGCTTGCGCGCGTCCGGACCGGTCACGGTCATGGTCGCCCAGTGGTCGGTGACCGAATTGAAGTAGACCTGCAGTTCCGGCCATTCGGTCTGGTGCCACAGCTCCAGCCACTCCAGCACGCCGGCGGCGCCGCCAGTGGTGGTGGTCATCAGGAAGTGATTTTCGGCCAGGCAGCTGGTAGTCCCATCGTCCATCAGCATGCCGTCGTCTTTGCACATCAGCCCGTAGCGCACGCGCCCCGGTGCCAGCTTGGCCCACTTGTTGGTGTAGACCCGGCCCAGGAACTCACGCGCATCCGGCCCCTGGATGTCGATCTTGCCCAGGGTCGAGGCGTCGAGGATACCCACGCCGCGGCGCACCGCGAGGCACTCGCGCGCCACCGCTTCATGCATCGTCTCCAGACGATCTTGACCGTCGGCGCGGCGTTTCTGTGGAAAATACCAGGGGCGCTTCCACTGGCCGACATCCTCGAACTCGGCGCCGTGCTCCACGTGCCACTGGTGCAGCGCGGTATAGCGCTCGGGATCGAACAGATCGCGACAGTGGCGGCCGACGATGGCACCGAAGCTGACCGGGGTGTAGTTGGGACGGAAGACCGTGGTTCCCACCTCGGGAATCGAGCGATTGAGACAGCGCGCGGCGATCGCCATGCCGTTGATGTTACCCAGCTTGCCCTGGTCGGTGCCGAAGCCCAGCGCGGTGTAGCGCTTGACGTGCTCGATCGACTCGAAGCCCTCGCGGGTCGCCAGCTCCACGGCGGCTGCGGTGACATCGTTCTGCAGATCGACGAACTGCTTGGGCGCGCGCAGCGGCGGCTTCTCGTGGGGGATCTGATAGAGCGCGCTGGTCGGCGACTCCTGGCGCACCGCGACGTCGGGTACGGCGATCGCCGCGGCCTCCTCGAAGCCCGCCGCTCGGGCCGCCTCGGCACCCACATCCGCGCCGTCGGTGAGCGTCTCGCCAAGGGCATAGACGCCATGGACGCCGCCGGCAAAATGCATGCCCTTGACCTCGCCGGGCACGAAGCCGAGCAGGTCGTCGCGCCACTGCGGGCGCTTGCCGGTGTGCGAGGCCAGGTGGACCACCGGGCTGTAGCCGCCGGAGCTGGCGATGGTATCGCACTCGAGCGTCTCGACCTTGCCGGTCACCACGAAGCGCTCGGTGTCGATCGCCACCACCTTGGCACCGCTGACGCGCTGGCTGCCGGTGGCCTCCATCACGGCGCTACCGGTGATGACGCGGATACCGGCGTCGCGGGCCTGCTTGACCAGATCGCCGTCCGGCTTGGCCCGCGAGTCGACCACCGCGACCACCTCACGGCCGGCCTCTTGCCAGTCCAGCGCCGCGCGGTAGGCGTGGTCGTTGTTGGTGGAGAGCACCAGCCGCTGCCCCGGCACCACCCCATAGCGGCGGATATAGACAGAGACCGCCCCCGCCACCAGATTGCCGGGCACATCGTTGTTGGCATAGACCAGCGGGCGCTCGTGGCTGCCGCTGGCCAGTACCACGCGGCCGGCGCGCACTCGGTGCAGCCGTGCGCGCACTTCACCCTCGCGACCGGCACCCGCGGCGGTATCGGCGAGGTGCTCGGTCCGCCGCTCGTGCAGGGTGACGAAGTTGTGGTCGTGATAGCCGTTGGCGGTGGTCCGCGGCAGCAGTGTGACGTTATCCAGGCCGGCGAGCTCGGCCACCACCTGTTCGGCCCAGGCGCTGGCAGGAGCGCCGTCGATGGATTCACGGCTATCGAGCAGCGAACCGCCCATCTCCTCCTGCTCGTCGCACAGGATCACCCGCGCACCGGCACGCGCGGCGGAGAGCGCGGCGGAAAGCCCGGCGGGGCCGGCGCCGATCACCAGCACGTCGCAGTGCTGATTGAAATGATCGTAGATATCCGGGTCGGCTTCGGTGGGCGCGCGGCCGAGACCGGCGCCCTTGCGGATGAACTTCTCGTAGGTCATCCACATCGAGGCCGGGGCCATGAACGTCTTGTAGTAGAAGCCCGGCGGCATGAAGCTGCCACCCAGTTTGCCGACCCAGCCCATCACGTCGCGCTGCACGCTGGGCCAACCGTTGGTGCCCCGCGCCACCAGGCCGTCATACAGCGCCTGCTGGGTGGCACGCACGTTGGGCACCTGGGCGGCCTCGCTGGCGCCGAGCTGAACGATGGCGTTGGGCTCTTCCGGCCCGGCGGCGGCGATTCCGCGCGGACGCGAATACTTGAAGCTGCGGTTGACGACATCCACCCCATTGGCCAGCAGCGCGGAAGCCAGGGTGTCCCCGGCGAAGCCCATGTATTGCTGGCCGTTGAAGGTGAACGACAGCCGCCGCGAGCGGTCGATGCGCCCGCCCTGATTGAGACGATTGGACTGGGTCATGACGGCGTCTCCTCGTTGAGCCGGCTATTCTCGGGACGCGCGCCCACGGTCTGCCAGCCGCCGTCGGCGGTCTGCACGCCCTGCTCGCGGCGCACCTCGGCGTTGGCGGCGGTGATGCTCGGCTGCTCGCCCATGCGATAGGTCTCGAGAATCTCGTAGCTCGCGGTGTCGCGAGTGATATTGAAGAACTTGCGACAGCCCAGCCGGTGCACCCACATCTCGTGGTGGATGCCGCGCGGGTTGTCACGGAAGAACAGGTAGTCCCCCCACTCCTCGTCGCTCACGCTGGCGGGATCGGCCGGACGAACAAGGTGTGCCTGACCGCTGGGATGGAACTCCTCTTCCTCGCGGTACTCCTGGCAGTAGGGACAGAAGATATGAAACATGTTGTTTACTCCGATTTGGACTTGTTACGAGCAGTCCCTGTACAAATTGCCGAGCGAGATGAAGCGCAAGGCACACGGCACGCAGGACAAGAGACATAACGCGGGATTAGGCGAATGTCCGAGTACCGCGTAACGCAGCGATTCGCTCGCGCAGGCATTCGTACCCTCAGTGCGCCACGCCGGCGGCGCCATGCTCATCGATCAAGGCGCCGGTATGGAACCGGTCGATGGAGAACGGCGCCGCGATGGGGTGCATTTCCCCTTTAGCCAGACTGGCTGCGAAAACGTGTCCGGAGCCGGGGGTGGCCTTGAAGCCGCCGGTGCCCCAGCCGCAGTTGAAATAGAGTCCCTTGACCTGGGTCTTGGACAGGATCGGGCAGGCGTCGGGGCAGGTATCGACGATGCCGCCCCACTGCCGGTTCATGCGCACCCGCGAGAACATCGGGAACATCTCGACGATCGCCTGCAGGGTGTGCTCGATGGTGGGGAAGCTGCCGCGCTGCCCGTAACCGAGATAGCCGTCGATCCCCGCGCCGATCACCAGATCGCCCTTGTCGGACTGGCTGACGTAGCCGTGCACGTGGTTGGACATGGTGACGGTGTTGAGAATCGGCTTGAGCGGCTCGGAGACCAGCGCCTGCAACGGATGCGACTCCAGCGGCAGCTTGAGCCCGGCCATCTTGGCCAGCACGCCCGAGTTGCCCGCGGCTACGCAGCCGACCGTGTGCGCTTCGATATCGCCGCGGTTGGTATGCACACCGTAGACCTGGCCATCGCGGATCTTGAAGCCGGTCACCTCGGTGTTCTGCAGCAGATCGACACCCAGGGCATCGGCGCCGCGGGCAAAGCCCCAGGCCACGGCGTCATGACGCGCGACCCCGGCACTCTTCTGCCACGAGGCGCCCATGATCGGGTAACGCGCGCTCTTGGAGATGTCCAGCGCCGGCTCGATCTCCTTGATCTGCTCGGGCGTCACCACCTCGCTGTCGATGCCGTTGAGGCGGTTGGCATTGACCCGGCGCTGCACGTCACGCATGTCCTGCAGGGTGTGCGCCAGGTTGAGCACGCCGCGCTGCGAGAACATCACGTTGTAGTTGAGATCCTGGGACAGCCCCTTCCACAGATCGAGAGAGTGGTTGTAGAGCTGCGCCGCCTCGTCCCACAGATAGTTGGAGCGCACGATGGTGGTGTTGCGCGCGGTATTGCCGCCGCCCAGCCAGCCCTTCTCGATCACCGCCACATTGGTGACGCCGAACTCCTTGGCCAGATAGTAGGCCGTCGCCAGACCGTGGCCGCCACCGCCGACGATGATCACGTCGTAGCGCTTCTTGGGGGTGGGGTTACGCCAGTGGCGCTGCCAGTTCTCGTGATGACTGAGCGCGTGCTTGACCAGGCTGAAACCGGAATAACGTTGCATGGGGACCCTCTCTACGTCGCTCGTCGCCGTGGCGACACGCGGTCGGCGTGCGGTGATTTTCCGCGATGGTATCGTCCACCTAGGGGGGCATGATGCGCTGCGACGTCACGATTGGGCGTGTTTGCGACATGACATTGCGATTCACGACAGAGCCCACCCCTCTCGCTCGAGAGGACGACCGACCGACGTGACGTAGAGAGAAGAAATAGCGGCTATCCGGCGACCCGGGCTTGCGCAGGGTCGCCGACGATCTCCGGCATGACCTCCAGGCGGCTCGCCGGATCCTCGGGCGGAACGTCGATCCAGTCGAAGAGACGCGCGATCATCGTGGGAACGTCCTGACGCATCATGATCAGGCGCGGATGGAAGGCAGCCGCCAGCGGGTCCCAGTCGAAGCAGCCCATGATGATGTCGTTCACGTCATGCCCCCCCAGGCGCAGCCAGCGGACGATACCTTCCAGCGAGATCGTGGAATTGACGAACATCGCGGCGGGCAACCGGCCCTCACGAACGACGTAAGCCTCGAGCGCTGCCTGGGCCTTCTCGGCGGCATAATCGCAGGGGACGATATCCGCCGGCTCCATGGCCAGACCGCGCCTCTCACGGGCCTGGCGAAAGCCTTCGATACGCTCTCGGGTGTTGTGGTCCTCGGCTCGCCCCCCGATGAACAGCACCCGCGCCGCGTCGGCTCGCCGCGCCTCGAGCCGGTCGAGCAGCGCATCCGTCAGCCGGCGCGCACCCTCGCGATTGGCGGAGATGACCGACGGCGCGGTCGTGCCGGGCAGGTCGAGGTTGAGGCTGGCGATCCCCGCAGCACCGCACATTTCGGCGATGGCGTCCGGGTCCGTTGCTCCGGTACAGATCAGATGTTCGACGCGGTAGGCCAACATCATCCTGGCCGCCTCGCGCTCCTGCGCCGGATCGCGATTGGTGCAGGAGACGATGGTGAAAATACCCCGCCGGCGCGCCTCCGCCTCGAATACCTGGGCAATCGAACTGAAATAGCGGTTGTCGTAGAGCGGCAGGATCATGCCGAGAATGCCGGAGCGATCGCGGCGCAGCGCCCGCGCCTGCATGTTGGTCGAGTATCCCTCGCGCTCGGCCAGCTCGAGGATTCGCTTGGCCAGCTTGCGGCTGATCCGACGCCGCTGCCACGTACCGTTCAAGACGGCGCTGACGGTACTCGGCGAGGAGTTCGCCAGCTTGGCGAGATCGTAGATCGTCAGCTTTCTGGATTGCTCGCTCGACACTTGGGCCCTCCCCTTCGGTAGATCAAAAGTCGCATTGACCCGGACGATGCAGAAACGAATAGTTGCACAACCGATTGCGCATTCATAACCGACTTTGGTCAAGACCCCTCGACCGGGCTGCGCTATCGGACCACCAACGACGGGGAACCGATCATGAAACGCAACTTCTATCTCGCCGCGACCGTTATCGCGGGCGTCATCGGCAGTGCCGGCGTGGCGCAGGCTCAAGACAAACCCACCATTGCGGTCGTGGCCAAGGTCGGCGGGATTCCCTGGTTCAACGCCATGGAGCAAGGCATCGAGGAGATGGGCGATGAGCTCGGCGTCGATGCCTACATGATCGGCCCCACCAGCGCCGACCCCGCGCTGCAGGTGCGCGCGGTGGAGGATCTCATCGCTCGTGGCGTGGATGTCATCGGTGTGGTCCCCAATGATCGCGAAGTGCTGGAGCCGGTGCTCAAGAAGGCCCGCGACCAGGGCATCATCGTCCTCACGCATGAAAGTCCCGACTCCGAGAACATCGACTACGACTTCGAGATGATCTCCGCCCAGCAGTTGGGTGAAGAGCACGCCAAGCTGCTCGCCGACACCACCGGCTGCGAAGGTTCCTATGCCGTCTACGTCGGCGGACTCAACGTGCCGGCCCACAACGCCTGGGCCGATGCCGCCATTCAATGGCTCGATCAGAACTGCCCGGACATGAAGCAGGCCGCCGATCGCTTCGGTGTCGCCGAGAGCGTCGACGACAGCCGCAATACCACCCTGGATCTGATCCGCGCCCACCCTGACCTGGCCGGCATCATGTCCTTCGGCAGCCAGGGCACCATCGGTGCGGCACGAGCCGTCAAGGAGCGGGGCCTGGCCGGAGACATCAAGGTCATGGGCCTGTTCTCCCCCGGGCAGGGGCGCCGCCTGGTCCACGAGGGCGTCATTACCGGCGGTTTCCAGTGGAGCCCGCTGGAAGCCGGCAAGGCCTTCGTCGCGCTGGGCGACAGACTCTACGAAGGTGGCGAGATCGCCGATGGCGACGACCTGCCGGTACTGGGCAAGGTCCGCCTCGACGGTCATACCCTGTTCGCCTCCAAGCCGCTGGAGCTGAACGAGGAGACGGTCGATCAACTGGCCGAACTCGGCCTTTGAAGCGCTTCGACCGTCATCGCCGCGCGATACCCGCGCGGCCTTCCTTCATCTTGCCTTCCGGGAGAGACAGCGATGGATGACATCGCACTACGGGCGGAGCGCGTCAGCAAGGTATTCGGCCAGAGCCGGGTACTCGATGACGTCTCCTTCGAGCTTCGTCGTGGCGAGGTACTCTGCCTCGCCGGCGAGAACGGCTGCGGCAAGAGCACGTTGATCAAGATACTCAACGGCGTCTACACACCGGAAGCGGGGGCGACCTTCTCGTTCGGCAATGCCACCGCCGTGAGCCGTATCACCCCTCACGACGCTCGCGCGCTCGGGATCCACGTCATCTGGCAGGATCTGGCCCTGTTCCCGCACCTGAGCGTTGCCGAGAACATCGTCTTCGACGATTACGTGGCCAGCCCTTTTCGACCGCTCTCCCGCCGAGCCGCTCGCAGCGAGGCGCGTGGGGTGATCGAACGACTCGGAGTCCCCCTCGACCCCGATGCCCGGGTCGAGGATCTCTCCATCGCGCGACGTCAGTTGGTGGCGATCTGCCGGGTCCTGCGCGCCGGGGCTCGAATCGTGTTCATGGACGAGCCCACGGCTTCGCTGACCCGCAACGAAGTACAGACCCTGCTGGAAATCACCCGCTCGCTCTCGGCTCAGGGAATCTCCATCGTCTTCGTCAGTCACCGGCTGTCGGAGGTGCTGGCGGTCTGTCAGCGAGTGACCGTGCTGCGCAACGGCGCCCTGGTCGGGACCTATTCCACCGAGGGCATGACCCAGACCCGGCTGTCGCAATTGATGACCGGCCGCGAGCTGACACTCACTCCGCGCCAAGCCGCCTGCGCGGGCGAGCCGGTACTCGAACTGCGCAATCTGAGCCGCACCGGCGAGTTCGAGGAGGTTTCGCTGACGCTGCATCGCGGCGAGATACTGGGTCTCACCGGGCTGCTGGGTGCGGGACGGACAGAGCTGGCCCACGTTCTGTTCGGCATGAATCGCCCCACCGGCGGCGAGCTACTCAAGAACGGCAAGCCGCTGACGCTGCGCTCCAATCGGGACGCGATCCGCAACGGCATCGCCTACGTCTCCGAGGACCGCCTGCATCTGGGACTGGTCCAGAATCAGTCGATCAACATGAATACCGCCGTGACGGTACTGGACGAACTGGAGAAGCCACGGGGCTTCCTCTCCCCGCGACGTCTTCGCGAGCTGACCGCCGAGTGGATCCAGCGTCTCGGCACCAAGGTCAGCGACGCCGAACTCGCGGTCTCCTCCCTCTCCGGGGGCAACCAGCAGCGGATCGTGCTGGCCAAGTGGCTGGCGACCAAGCCTGACGTGCTGATTCTCGACTGCCCCACGGTGGGCGTCGATGTCGGCGCCAAGGCGGGCATCTTCGAGATCATTCGCCAACTGGCCGACGAGGGCATGTCGATCATCCTCATCTCGGACGAGGCCGGCGAAATCTGGATGAATTCGGACCGCGTCGTGGTCCTCAAGGCGGGCCGAGTCAGCCGCGAGCTCACGCCTAATGCCACCACCGAGGCATCCCTCGAGGAGATCATCAATGCGTAGACTGCACCTCGGCACCGAGGGCGTGCTGGCCGCGATCATCGTCGCGCTCTGTCTCATCCTGGGTGTGACCACGGATACCTTTCTGACGACGCAGAATCTGTTCGACCTGCTCAACAACCAGTCCGTGAACATGATCTTCGCCGTCGGGCTGGTGGTGGTGCTCATCGCCGGCGGCATCGACATCTCGTTCGCGGTGGCGGCCTCGGTGGTGCAGTACGTGGTCATGACGCTACTGCTGGATCACCTGGGCGGCGGCAACTGGATGCTTGGCATCCTCCTGTCGATGGCCGTGGGTAGTCTGCTCGGCCTGGTCAACGCCTTCCTGATTCACCGTTTCCGTATCGTCTCGATCATCGTCACCATCGGCACCTTCAACCTCTACTTCGGCCTGCTGATGGTCTTCACCGGCGGCGTGTCGATCTACGACGTCCCCGACTGGCTCTACTATTCGGTCCCGCTGATCGACCTGCCCGCCTCGCGAGGCAGCGCGACGCTCTATCTCCCCGTGGCGGTGATGGTGGTGATGAGCCTTGCCACCGGATTCATCCTCACCCGGACCGGATTCGGCCGGGCCATCTACGGCTTCGGCTCCAGCCCGGAAGCGGCCAGGCGCTCCGGGGTGCGGGTGGGAATGATCCACGCCTTCGCCTACGGTTGGCTGGGTCTCTGCGCCGGCGTCGCCGGGCTGATGCAGGCCCACATCGTGCAGGAAGTGGTCCCCAACGCGCTGATCGGCCAGGAGCTGCCGATTCTCGCGGCCGTGGTCCTCGGCGGTGCGACGCTCGGTGGCGGACGCGGCTCGGTGACCGGGGCGCTGCTGGGCGTGCTGCTGCTGGCCGTGGTGCAGAACGGGCTCAATCTCCTTGGCGTGACACCTTATGCCTTCCGCATGATCGTCGGCTTCATCATTCTCGCCGCGATCACCTGCAGCAACCTCGACAAGCTGCTGCCCCGTCGCCCGATTTCCCAGGAGGCACGCTCATGAGTTCCGTATCAGCCCCCCGTCACGCCCTCCGTTTCGGCGCCGACACGCTCGAGATCGGGATCATGGCGCTGCTGCTCGTGGCGAGCGTCTCATTCTTCGCCCTGATGGCGCCGGGCTTTCTGAGTGCGGTCAATGTGCGCTCGATGGCCGTGCAACTTCCGGAGCTCGGTCTGCTCTCCCTGGCCATGCTCGTGCCGATCATCTCCGGCGGTCTCAACCTCGCGGTGACCTTCACCGCCAATATCGCGGGGCTGACCACCGCCTGGCTGGTGCAGAATGCCCTCGGCGACGCTGGCGTGCTCGGCATGGTCGCGGGTATCGGCGCCGGTCTCGCCGTCGGCAGTGCAGCCGGCTTGCTGATCGGCGTCATTGTCGCGCGGGTTGGCGCCCATCCGATTCTGGTCTCGCTGGGCGCGATGATCTTCCTCCAGGGGCTGGGTGAGTTCCTGACCCGTGGCGGCGGCATCTCCGGCATGCCGGCCGGTTTTCAGTGGCTCGGCAGCGGCACCCTGATCGGTATCCCCATCCCGATGCTGATCTTCCTGCTGACCGCCGGCGGGCTCGCCTACTTCATGCAGTTCACGCGCACCGGGTTCTCGATCCACATGATCGGTTCCAACCTGCGTGCCACCGAGTACTCGGGTATCGACGTGCGCCGCGTGCTGATCGTGCTCTACACCCTCTCCGGGTTGCTGGCCGCGATCGCCGGCATGGTGATGCTGGCACGGTTCAACTCCGTCCGCGTGGGCCATGGCGAGAGCTACCTGCTGATCACGGTACTGGCCTGTTTCCTCGCCGGTGCCAATCCGTTCGGCGGCTTCGGGCGCGTGCTGCCACTGGTGCTCGGGTTGATGAGCCTCCAGGTGATCGCCTCGGGCATGAACCTGATGGGCGCCAGCCAGCATCTCGCCACCGCCGTCTGGGGCGCGTTCCTGATCGTCGTGATGACGCTGCGCATGCCCTTTCTCAAACGCTCATGAACAGGTCAACCATGTCCCATACCGTTTATTCACTGGGCGTCGACATCGGCACCGGCAGCGCCCGCGTCGGGGTCTTCGATGATCGCGGCGAACTGCTGGGCGAGGCGAAGGCACCGATCGCCATTCATCGTCCTCTCGAACACCATGTCGAGCAGAGCACCACCGATATCTGGCGAGCCGTCTGCGACGCCACCCGCCGCGCGGTCCAGCAGGCGGACATCGAGCCGGCCCAGGTCAAGGGCATGTCGGTCAGCGCGACCTGTTCACTGGCGCTGCTCGACCGTCAGCATGAGCCGTTGACGCTATCGCCGGGCGACGAGTCCTGGAACATCATCGTCTGGATGGATCATCGGGCGACGGCCGAGGCGTCGATCTGTACCGCGACCCAGGCTGCACCACTGGCCAATCTCGGCGGAGTGATGTCGCCGGAGATGCAGATGCCCAAGCTGATGTGGCTCAAGCGCAACCGACCGGAACTCTACGACAACATCGGTTACGCCGGTGACCTCGGCGACTGGCTGGGCTATCACTGCACCGGCATCGATCGCCGTTCGGTCTGCACGCTGGCCTGCAAATGGACCTTCGATCCGCGCCCGAACCGCGGCTGGGATCGGGAATTCCTCGCCCAGATCGACATGACGGACGTCCTCGAGCGCGCGGCGCTGCCCGATCGCGCCGCCGCCGTGGGCGAACCGCTGGGGCGACTGAGCGAGAAGGCCGCGGCCGAGCTCGGCCTCACCACCGACTGTCTGTTTGCCGTGGGCATGATCGACGCCTATGCCGGCGCCATGGGCACGCTGGGGCGCAGCCTCGACGCGCACTCGGCGCATCGGCTGGCGGTGATTGCCGGCACCTCGACCTGTCATATCGGTGCCCAGCCGGAACGTCGCGAGGTCCCCGGCGTCTGGGGCCCCTATCCGGGTGCCCTGTGCGACGGATTCGTCGCCAACGAGGGGGGCCAGAGCCTGACCGGCGCCCTGCTGGACCATATCGTCGACCTGTTCAGCGCGGGTAGCGAGTTTGGCGACGATCCCCACGGCGCCCTCTCGGAACTGCTGCTGGAACGACTTGCAACAGGCGATCCGGCACCGGACCTTCACGTTCGCCCGGACTTCATAGGCAATCGTTCACCGCTGGCTGACCCCGACATTCGTGGCGCCATCGTCGGCCTCACGCTGGAATCCCCCACGGAGACCTTCATCAAGGTGTACTGGGCCGCCGCGACGGCACTGGTCTACGGAACGCGGGCGATCATCGAGCGCATGAACGCCAACGGTTACGCCATCGACACGCTCCACCTCAGCGGCGGCCACAACCGCTCCCCCCTGCTGCGCAAGCTCTACGCCGATGGCACCGGCTGCCGCGTGATGCTGTCGGAGGCACCGGAGCCCGTGCTGCTGGGGGTCGCCGTGGCCGCCATGGCGCCGTGGCGCGATGGCGATCTGCTGGCCGTGGCCCGTGCACTCGCGCCTGGCGAGGGCGTACTCGAGCCCGACCCGGCAGCGCGTGACATGCATGAGAAGCGCTATGCCGCGTTTCGCGAGCTGTTCGATGGACGCCTGGACTGAGCCTGCCGCGAGGCAGCCCGGTCCGGTGGCGGCGATCAGCCCATCGCCGCCACCGGCTTGCGGCGATGGCAATCGTCGGCGTGGTCGTTGACCATGCCGACGGCCTGCATCCAGGCATAGACGATGACCGGACCGACGAACTTGAACCCACGCTTCTTGAGCGCCTTGGAAATCTCCAGGGATAGCGGCGTCTGGGTGGGGACCGGCCCATCGCGCTCGAAGTCCCGCTGGATCGGCCGGCCGCCGACCATGCCCCACAGGAACTCGGAGAAATCCTCGCCGTTGTCCTGCATGGCGAGGTAGGCCCGGGCATTGCCGAGGGTCGCCTCGATCTTGGATCGGGAACGGATGATGCCGGCGTTGCCCATCAGACGCTCGATGTCATGCTCGTCATAGTCGGCGATTCTGACGGGATCGAAGCCCTCGAAGGCCTCGCGGAAGGCGTCACGCTTCTTGAGGATGGTCAGCCAGGAGAGTCCCGCCTGGAATCCATCGAGGATCAACTTTTCCCACAGCGCGCGGCTGTCGTACTCCGGTACGCCCCACTCCTCGTCGTGGTACTCGGCATTCAGTGGATGCGTCTGCGCCCAGGCGCAGCGCGGCAGATTCGGGGTCGGCTCTGTCATCATCGGTCTCGGTCGGGTTCCTGTCGGACGATCGGAATGACTCGATTCTGCTGCCTTTCGCTGGCCCAGCCAACGAAAAAGAGCCGGCGATGCCCCAAGGCATCGCCGGCTCTTCTGACAGCGCCCCGGAACCGGCGCTACTCGTGGCTCGTGGCTATTTGAGCGTCCCATGCGGATCGATGACGAATTTCTTCGCCGCGCCGCCATCGAAGTCGGCGTACCCTTGGGGCGCCTCGTCGAGCGAGATGGTCTGCACGTTCACCGCCTTGCCGATCTGTACCCTGTCGTGAAGGATCGCCTGCATCAACTGGCGCTGATAGCGCATGGCCGGTGTCTGACCGGTGTGGAACGACATCGCCTTGGCCCAGCCGAGACCGAACTTCATCGAGATATTGCCGTGCTTGGCGTCTTCGCTCTCGGCGCCCGGATCTTCGGTGACGTAGAGCCCTGGAATGCCGACCCGACCACCGGCCTGGGTGATCTCCATGGTGGCGTTGAGCACGGTGGCCGGCTGCTCATGAGAATGGTTGTGGCCATGGCAGTTGGCCTCGAATCCCACCGCATCGACCGCCGCATCGACCTCCGGCACGCCGAGGACCGATTCGATCAGCTCCGACATGCTGGCATCCTGCTTCAGGTCGAGCCCGACGCAGCCGAAGCTGCGCGCCTGATCAAGACGCTTGTCGTTCATGTCGCCGACGATGACACAGGCCGCACCCAGCAGTTGAGCGGAGACGGCGGCGGCCAGCCCTACCGGACCCGCACCGGCGATATAGACCGTCGACCCGGGCTGGACACCGGCGGTCACGCAGCCGTGGAAGCCGGTGGGGAAGATGTCCGAGAGCATGGTGAGATCGAGGATCTTTTCCATCGCCTGCTCCTTGTCGGGAAAGACGAGCAGTTGGAAGTCGGCATAGGGCACCATCACGTACTCGGCCTGACCGCCGACCCAACCGCCCATATCGACATAGCCGTAGGCACCACCGGCGCGGTCACCGTTGACGTGCAGGCAGATATGGGTATCGCCGCGCTTGCAGTTGCGACAGCGGCCGCAGGCCACGTTGAACGGCACCGAGACGATGTCGCCCTTCTTGATGAACTCGACATCGCGGCCGCACTCGATCACCTCGCCGGTGATCTCGTGGCCGAGCACCAGCCCTTCCGGCGCGGTGGTTCGGCCACGCACCATGTGCTGGTCGCTGCCGCAGATGTTGGTGGTCAATATCTTGAGAATGACGCCGTGGTGACACTGGCGGCTGCCGAGCGCCAGTTCGGGGAAGGGAATACTCTCGACGGCGACCTTGCCGGCACCGCGAAAGACGACGCCTCGGTTGGCGGATGAAGACATGGCGTGGACTCCTGGGTCTGATCTCGGAATGCCTTGTGTCGTGCCGCTCTGGCGACGACATCGCATGAAGGCGCGAGACCAGACTAGGAGTTACATCGACGTCGAAACGGTCTCTTCACGCCATCGAATGACGCCGCGACGACAGTCGTCAGGTCCAAAGGTCTAACACTTGCAGCGCTTTGCTCGTGGCTCGTGGCTCGTGGCTCGTGGCTCGTGGCTCGTGGCTCGTGGCTCGTGGCTCGTGGCTCGTGGCTCGTGGCTCAGAAATCGATGACGACTTTTCCCCGCGGCTTCGAACAGCACGACAGGATGAAACCTTCCGCTTCGTCCTCCTCGGTAATGCCGCCGTTGTGCTCCATCTCGACTTCGCCTTCCAGCTTCATGACCCGGCAAGTGCCGCAGATTCCCATCCCGCAGGCCTTGGGAATGTGCAATCCAAGCTTGGCGGCAGCCGAGTGAATGGTGTCGTTTTCACTGACGCGGATACTCTTGCCACTGCCGGTGAATTCCACTGGTATCAGCGTCGCCGTATCGACTTCCTCGGCATCGGCCTCGGCCTGCTCGGCGAGTTCCAGCACATCCTCCTGAACGCTCAACGGCGTCGCGCCGAAGGACTCCTGGTGGTAGCTCGACATGTCGAAGCCATCTTCCTGCAGCACCTGGCGCACCGCCTTCATGAAGGGCGCCGGCCCGCAACAGAACACTTCCCTTTCGAGATAGTCCGGCGCCATCAGCGTCAGCATCTGCCTCGTCAGATAGCCTCGAAAACCGGACCAGGCCTGGCTGAGCTCGTCGCTGCGCTCGCAGACGATATGCAGGCGGAACTCCGGCAGCCGCGAGAACATGTGGACCAGTTCACGGTGGTAGATGATGTCGTTGGGCGCCTGGGCACAGTGGATGAACTCGAGATCCACGGCAGCATTGGTATCGAAGAACCAGCGCGTCATCGACATCAGCGGCGTGATGCCGACACCGCCGGAGAGCATCAGCACTTTCTCCGCCGGATGATCGATGACGTTGAAATCGCCGACCGGCCCGTGAACCACCATCGGGTCACCGATCTTGAGATTGTCGTGCAACCAGTTGGAGACCTGCCCCCCTGGCAGCCGCTTGACGGTGATCGAGAAGCTGTAGGGGATCGAGGGGGAACTGGAGATCGTGTAGGAACGCATTACCGGCTGGCCGGCGATCTCAAGCTCCAGCGTGACGAACTGTCCCGGCTTGAAGAAGAACATCACCGGCTGGTCGGCCATAAAACAGAACGTTCGCACGTTCCAGGTTTCCTGAATCACCTTGACGCACCGTACCTGATGTCGGCCGTTGGTCCAGGTTTGGGTATTGACCGGATTGAAGAATTCCATCGTCACCGCACTCGATCGGGGAAATGGCCAGGGCGAGAATGCCAATCCGCTCAGCCGCTTCCGGTGAATTACCGTTCTCAGCGGATTCTGCGCACGCCGACGCGGACCGACTTGCCTATCAACGACACGGGCATGTCAACCACCCCCAGCCACCGGTAAAACGGCGCTGCCGGTACGAAAAATGACGCCCTGTGACAGCCGCGCGACGTCATCGCCGACCCGGTGTCAACGTGTGACGCCCCGGTGAGCAATTGTGGTCGGCGGTCGGCCTGGCATCGACGAGTGTCGCGGCTGGACAATTTCATCACCAGCACCTGAGCGACACTCGCCGAAAGTCAGACCGACAGCTTAAAATCGACACCACAATAGCCACTCCACCCGGTCGTTCCCGCGGTCATGTTCGGGAAGACCCACACCTGTTATCGATGAGGATGCGACCATGTCACCACTTCCACGCGACAGTCTGGAGGGTTCACTTGCCGAGACTCGCGCCGCCGTGGCGGAAATGCTGGACCAGCGTGACCCGACGTTCTCGCTGCCCCAGCCGTTCTACAACGACTCGCGACTGTTCGCGCTGGACATGGAGGAAGTGTTCGAGAAGCAGTGGCTGTTCGCCGGCATGAGCTGCGAGATCCCCGCCAAGGGCAACTTCTTCAAGATCGAGATCGGCAGCAACTCGATCATCGTGGTGCGTGGTGCCGAGAATCGCATCCAGGCGTTTCACAATGTCTGCCGCCACCGCGGATCCCGGTTGTGTCTCAAGGACAAGGGCAAGGTCGCCAAGCTGGTCTGCCCCTACCACCAGTGGACCTACGAGCTCGACGGCCGGCTGCTGTTCGCCGGCAGCGACATGGGCGCCGATTTCGACATGAGCGCCTACGGTCTCAAGCCCGTGGCAGTGAAGAGCGCCGGCGGCTTCGTGTTCGTCAACCTGAGCGAGGACCCGGAGCCGATCGACGACTTCCTGGTATCTCTGGAACACTACCTGTCGCCCTACGACATGGACAACGTCAAGGTCGCGGTGGAGTCCAACATCGTCGAACGCGCCAACTGGAAGCTGGTGCTCGAGAACAATCGCGAGTGCTACCACTGCAACGGCGCCCATCCCGAACTGCTCAACTCGCTGATCGAGTTCGACGATACCGACGACCCCCGTTCCACCGGCGAGTACCGTGACCTGGTCGCCCGCAAGCAGGCCGACTGGACCGCCTGCGAGGTACCGTGGCAGTTGGCCCGGTTCGGCAAGCGCAATCGCCTCACCCGCACGCCGCTGATCGACGGCATCGTCTCGATGACCATGGATGGCAAGCCAGGCTGCAACAAGCTGATGGGCCATATACCCAATGCGGACATGGGCTCGCTGCGTATCCTGCACCTGCCCAATTCGTGGAACCACTTCATGGGCGATCACGCGGTGGTGTTCCGGGTGCTGCCACTCGGCCCGCAGGAGACCCTGGTCACCACCAAGTGGCTGGTGCACAAGGATGCCGTGGAAGGCGTCGACTACGACCCCGAACGTCTCCGCCAGGTCTGGGACGCCACCAATGATCAGGACCGCCGCCTGGCCGAGGAGAACCAGCTCGGGATCAATTCACGCGCCTATCAGCCAGGCCCCTACTCCAAGACCTACGAGTTCGGCGTGATCGACTTCGTCAACTGGTACAGCGAGACGCTGCGGGCCAATCTCGGCGTCGAGGCATCGCCTCAGTTGCAGGTCGCCTCGCAGTAGTCGAGGCACCACTGGACAGCGCGCAATCCACGCTTTCCGGGTCATCCACCCATGAAAAAGGCGCCTCCCCTGGGAGGCGCCTTTTTGCTGATAGCCATGATATCCGCGAACTAGAACTCCACCGTCGCCGACAGCTTGAACGTCCGCGGCTCACCCTGGATCAGATAGCCGGCAAAGGCCGTGGAAGCGCCGGCCCAGTAATCCTCGTCGGTGACGTTGTCGATACCGGCACGCCAAATCCAGTCCGCGCCACCGATCGGCATGGTGTAGCGCATGCCAAGGTCAAGTCGCGTCCACGGGTCCAATTCGAGATTGTTCGCGGTATCGGCATACTGCGAACCGGTATGAATGACACGCCCCGTCGCAGTGAGGCGATCGACATGTGGCACATCCCACTCGCTGCCCAGCACGAAGCGATACTCGGGCACGCCTGTCGCATCATTACCCTCGGTGCCGTCCTGGGTCTTGGTCAGTTCGGCATCGATCCAGGTAGCGCTGCTGAACAGGCGCAGACCATCGAGGGGTTCGCCGTAAAGGCTGAGCTCGAGGCCTCGGTTGCGCTGCTCGTTATCGAGATTGCCGACACCATCGACCACGGCTGCCGTCGGTAGCTTGATCTGAAACAGACTGATGCCGCCGCCCACGTTGCCATAATCGAACTTGGTCCCCACTTCATACTGCTTGGCGTGGGCGATGCCCAGATACTCGCCATAGTTCGAGGCCGTGGTATCGGTGACGGTGCCCCCATCCTGCAGCGCTTCGACATAGTTGGCGTAGAGCGAAATATTGGGATTCGCCTTGAATACGACGCCCACCGCCGGAGTGACTCGGCGGTCGGCATAACGATTGTTATCGCCATCGTTGGGACGCTCGTCGACTTCCAGCTCCTGATAGCGGGCGCCCAGGGTCAGCAGTACCCGATCATTCAGGAAACCGAGCGTATCGCTCAAGGTGACACCTTGAGACCGGGTTCGCGTCACGCTGCCTCCCACAAAAGGGTCGCCTTCTGGTCGCGACAGATCCTGGGGATCGTAAATATTGGTCGTGCCCGCCGCCAGGAAGCTCCAGTCCGTATCGAACTTGCGGTAAGCGCTGGAGTAGCCAAGGGTCACATCGTGGCTCACCGGGCCGGTGAGGACATAACCGCGGACACCCGCCTGACTGGCGAAGTTATCGATGTGGTTGCCGGTCTCGAAATCGTTGACGCTGGCGTTGCCGTTGTCATCGGTCAATCTCGGGTTCGCCGAGACGATATTCTCGATGGTGCGGTTCCCGCCGAGCGCCGCAAAAGCGGTCCAATCATTGTTCAGGTCGTACTCCCCTCGCACCATACCGAAATTGGTCTCGAGCTCGGAGCCCCCGAAGGCGGGCGTGTAGTTCGAGGAGGCGTCCGGCACCGAGGGCACTTCCGTCGCCGCCCCGGTGTAGAGACTCGAGCGAGCACCCTCCAGCGTCGATTTCTGGTGACCGACATCGAACAGCACGCGTCCACGCTCGCCACGATAGTCGAGGCCGACGACGACCGAGGTGTCGCGCTGGCTCTCGTCATCGATGGCGGTATCGCCGCGGCCACGGACCGCACTGACCCGCGCGCCCCACTGTTTCTGGTCACCGAAGCGCCGGCTCGCATCGACACCAACCTCACCGTAGCTGTCGGAACGATAGCCGCTGGAGAGCTTTAGCATCGGCTCATTATCCGCGTGCTTGGGCTCGATATTGACGGTGCCGCCGATGCCTCCGTTGCCTCCGATGGGAATACCGGAGGTGAAGGCGCTGGCCCCCTTGAACACCTCTATCCGTTCGGCAATGTCGCTGTTGATGAGCTGGCGTGGCAGCACGCCGTAGAGGCCACCGTAGGCCACATCGTCGCCGGTCAGATTGAAGCCGCGGATCTTGAACGCTTCACCGTAGATGCCGTAACCCTGCCCCACGCTGACAGAAGCGTCGTTCTGCAGCGTATCGCCCAGGGTCTGCGACTGCTGATTCTCGATCAATTCGCTGGTGTAGCTGGTCACGCTGAAGGGGATGTCCATCGCATCCTTTTCACCCAGCAGGCCGACACGTCCACCCGCGGCGATCTGGCCACCGGCAAAAGCCGGCGGGGGCGTATCGCCATAGGTCGGCGCAGTACTCGTCACCGTTACCGTATTCAATGCCTGCGTATCGCCATTGCTCTGAGCCCAGGCAGGTGACGCCAGTGGTACAGCGCTGATGGTCACGAATGTCATCAGGCGATAGGCCTGGCGACAATTTCCCGATGATGAGTTCCCTGATGTCATGTTGTTGAACCTGTTTTGGCCTGACGACAGAAGCAGTGGACCGAGAGCCGGTGGGACGCGCGTCGGTCTGAGGAAAAGAGATATTCCGCGGCATTCTATACGCACATCGACAAAATGAAAATGAGAACGCTTCTTATGTGTACAAGAATCTCGAATCGTCAAGCCCCGCTCTTTATTGATAACGATTGTCATTCGATCTACCATCACCGCCCGTAGCCGCATCATCCGGCGCCGCGTTGCTGTCCGAATGAGCGCCGTGCCACTTGTTCCCGTCGCCAGGAAACCGTCACTTTGCCGCGTGTTCGCTCTTTTCCCGCTCTCCTCGCACTTGCGGTTGCCGTGCTGCTGGGGATGAGCACCGCGCCGGCGGACGCCGATTCGAAGCCGCCGCGAATCGCGGCCGCCAACTGGACCGTCGTCGAGACCCTCGTCGCCCTGGGCGTCGAACCCTACGCGGTATCGGACATCCCCAACTACAACGCCTGGGTCAAGGCGCCAGCGATCCCCGATTCGACGCTGGACATGGGTCTGCGCAACGAGCCCAACCTCGAGCTGCTGGCCCAGGATCCCCCCGACCTGCTGCTGACGAGCGCCCTGTTCTCCCGCGACAACGCCCGTCTGGAGCGTCTGATGCCGGTGAGGATGATCGACAACTTCTACACCGATCGGCCCTATTACGAGGCGACGCTGGCGATGACTCGCGAGATCGCGAGACTGACCGGCCGGCAGCCGCAGGCCGAGGCCCTGATCGCCGAAACCGATGCCGTTCTCGCACACGCCGCTCGGGCCCTGCGAGGAGCGAAGACACCCCTCTACCTGGTGCAGTTCAGCGATGCTCAGCACGTCCGCGTATTCGGCCAGGGCAATATGGTGGGCACGCTGTTCTCCCGCACCGGCCTCACCAATGCCTGGACCGGCCCGACCAATGCCTGGGGCTATGCCAGCATCCCGATCGATCGCCTCGCGGAGAGGCCAGAGGCGCGCATCGTCGTCATCAAGCCCTATCCCCGCGGCGTCGAAGAGGCCCTGGGCGACAATCAGATCTGGCAGCACCTGCCGGCGGTCCGCGCGGGGCGGGTGAGCTTCATCGACCCCGTCTGGCCTTACGGGGGCCTGATTTCGCTGCAGCGCTTGGCCCGTTCGCTGGTCGATGTCGCCACCCAGCCCCCCACCGCCGATACGTCTACCGTCTCTTCCGTCGAGGATCAGGCGCCGTGACGCTTCGCAGGCGCTCCCCCGCCTGGTTCGCCCTCGCCCTGCTGCTGCTGGCGGTCGGCCTGGCAGCTGCGACCCTGCATACCCGGTTCGGTGATCTTTCCGGGTTCTGGTGGCAATCCATCGTTGCCCCCGACGATGACCAGATCCGTCAGATCGTGATGCATTACACCTTCGTGCCGAGGCTGCTGGTCGCGCTGCTGGGCGGAGCGGCCCTGGCCCTGGCGGGTTGCCTGATGCAGCAGGTGTTGCGCAATCCACTGGCCTCGCCGGCGACGCTCGGCGTCACCAGCGGTGCGCAGCTGGCGCTGGTCGTCGCGACGCTGTGGGCGCCGAGCTGGATGCTGGCCGGGAGGGAGTGGATCGCTCTGGCCGGCGGCATCGTGGCGATGCTGCTGGTCTTCGCGCTCTCCTGGAAGCGACGCCTGGCGCCGATGGTGGTGGTGCTCTCCGGGATGGTGGTCGGCCTCTATTTCAGCGCGATCAACAGTGCACTGCTGCTGTTTCACCAGGAGAGCCTGTCGGGGCTGTTCATCTGGGGATCGGGAGCACTGGCCCAGGATAGCTGGCACGACACCCGTTTCCTGCTGCTGCGCCTGGGTATCGTGGTGGTGGTGGCACTGCTGCTGCTGCGGCCGCTGGCACTGCTCGATCTCGAAGAAGAGGGCGCCAAGAGTCTGGGGATCTCGCTGCGCAAGCTGCGCATCGCCGGCCTGGGCCTGGGGATATTCATGACCGCCTGCGTGGTCAGCGCCATCGGCCTGATCGGTTTCATCGGCCTCGCATCGCCGGCCATCGCAAGGCTCTCCGGCGCCCGCACGCTACCCCAACGGCTCGTCTGGTCGATGATTCTGGGGGCTCTTCTGCTCGCGGTGACGGATCTCGCCGTTCAACAGCTGTCTCCGTTCACTGCTTCGTTACTGCCGACCGGCGCCATGACGGCGGCGCTGGGTGCCCCACTGCTGCTGTGGCTGTTGCCGCGCCTGCGGGTCGGTGGATCACGGCCGACGCCCAGCACGGGGCTGACCATGCCACGCCTGGCACGGCCACACCTCCGCCTGTGGGCGCTGGCGGGCTTGACGGTCGCTGCCTGCGCGCTGGCGCTGCTTGTCGGCTTCATGCTCGACAGCCACACCCTCTATCCCAGCGTGGCAGGCACGGGTGACCTGTCGCTCATCGTCGACTGGCGGTTGCCGCGAGTGGCCACGGCCGCGGCGGCGGGGCTGATGCTGGCCATCGCCGGCACCCTGCTGCAGCGGATGACCGGCAACCCCATGGCCAGTCCCGAGGTCCTCGGCATCAGTGCCGGCGTCGCGATCGGCGTGATCGCGCTGATGCTGCTGCCGCTCGGCATCGCGCCACTGAGCGGTTCGGTCATGGGCTTCAGCGGGGCCACGGTAGCGCTACTGGTCCTGATCGTCTGCAACCGCCGCAGTGGCTTCGCACCGGAGCGGCTACTGCTGACCGGCATCGCCATCTCGTCGCTGCTGGACGCCATGCGCGCCATCGTGCTGGCCAGCGAGGATCCCAGGGCGCAACAGTTGCTCTCGTGGCTGGGTGGGTCGACCTACTATGCCAGCCTGACTTCGAGCGGCTGGATCGTGGCCATCGCCCTTCTCCTGCTGGCGCTGACGCTACCTCTGCAGCGCTGGCTGACGCTGCTGCCGTTGGGCGCGCCCACCGCCAAGGCGCTCGGCGTCGACGTGGATCGCAGCCGACTGGTGCTGTTGGCATTGGTCGCCCTGCTCACCGTCGCCGCGACCCTGGTCATCGGGCCACTCTCCTTCGTCGGCCTGATGGCCCCGCACATGGCGCGCCTGATGGGATTCCACGGCGCCAGGCATCAGATGCTCGGCGCCGGTCTGCTGGGGATGCTGGTCATGGTGACCGCCGATTGGTTGGGCAGGAATCTGTTTTTCCCCTATCAACTGCCGGCGGGCCTGATCGCCGCGTTGATCGGCGGCGTCTACTTCATGTGGGGATTGCGGCGGCTCTGAAGCGCTCAACGGTGAGCGGAGGAGTAGCCACGCCAGATCTCCCGCGAGCGCGAGAGTTCGTCCTCCAGAACGCGGCGGTTGCCCTCGCTCGACACCGGCGAAACGGAGTCGTGCGTCGGCGGCAGGCACTCCATGATCACCGGTTCGTCAAAAACGATCCGCAAGAGCGCATCGAACTGCGCTTCGAAATCCACGGCGCCGCTGCCGTTGCCGCCACGGGTCGGATCCGACACCGGATGGACCGCTAGGGCATCGCCGCTCGACTCGATCGCCGCGACCGGAGCCACCGCTTCGACATGCAGCGTTGCCCAAGGCCTCAGGGAGTACCGAAGAGGGGCAGCAGATGACGTTCGATCGCTTCGCGAACGGATGGCAGCATCACATCGGTGTGCTGCATCAGATCGCGAATGGCGGGCTCCAGCCCCTCGACGCCTCGCGCACGATGACATCCCGCCGCCAGCCGCGCGCAGCTCTCCGGGCACGCCTCCTCGGGGATACGCACCCCCAGCGAGACCAGCCGTTGACGAAAGTCCTCGCCATCGATGAGATCGACGATCATCATGATCCACCTCCGTTCGACAATGTTGCCTTGCAAGTCGCGACCAGGGCATGGCCCTCGGGCCGGCCGCATGTTCTATTATCTATCGCATCGTGACAGGCTGCGTCGATACCCGAAACGTCGCCATGTCGGTTTCACGAAGTTCGGTGCCACTCATGGAGACGCATGCCCGCGATCGCTTTTCCCTTCCCCCGTCTTCGGCGCCTGGCCTGTCTGCTGTTTGCGGCACTGCCGACGACGGCCCACGCCGCTGCCTTTACCTACTGGGACGATCCCGGCGCCACGGCCGTGACACTCACCCGGGAGGAGTTCGTGGCCCAGGCCAGCCATCGTCGGGGCGAGGACCGGCTGGCTTTCGTCAATCGCGTGATCAATAACGCCGCCCGCCAGCAGTTCGAGAAGGTGGATACCTGGAAGGGCTTCGATCGCCTGGTCCGTGATGGCTACGGCGACTGCGAGGACTTCGCCATCGCCAAGTATCAGATCCTGATCCAGGCGGGCACCCCGGTGTCACGCCTGGATTTTCTCGCCGCCGACGACACCCTCACCCCGACCTATCATGCGGTACTGCGCTACCGTAAGGACGACGGCAGCCACCTGATTCTCGACAACCTGACGCTGATGATGCTGCCCGAGTCGAAGCGTACCGACCTGAAACCGCTGGTCGCGTTCGACGCCCACCACGCCGAGCACTTTCGCGACGGTCGCTTTCACGCCGTCGATCCGGCGCGCATCGTGCTCGGCGGCCAGCGGCTATCGGAGCGGATGCCTCGGCTGATGGACTACTGATCGTCCTGCGCGAGGATCTTCTCCGCCCGCAGATAATCGATCAGCTTCTCGGCGGCCTCCTCCGGCGAGAGGTCGGTCAGCACCTGACCACCGGACGCGGAGGACTTGGCCGCGGCCGCCTTGAAACGATCCCGCGCATTGGTCGATTTCACCACCTTGAGGCGCTTGGGTCGCGCGCGGGCCGGCTGCCAGTGCCAGTCCGCGCTGTCGGCGTCGAGGGGCGACTCGTCCGGTGGCAGCAGATCGTCGACGATATCGATGCGTCCGCGTCGCGCCGGACCGAAGGCGCTCTGACGCGGCGCCTCGGCGACAGCGTCCACCGCAATCAGACACGGCAGACGGACTTCGAGTCGCCGACGCTGGCCCTGGGGTAGCGCCTGCAGCACCGTCACGCGCTCCCCGTCGCAATGTTCGATGGCGGCGACGCCGGTGGCGATTGCCCAGCCCAGCCGTTCGGCCAGCAGGTAGCCGACCATGCCCGAGCCTTCGCCGCACTCGGCGCGCTGGCCGGTCAACGCCAGTCTCACGCCACTGCGCTCGAGCCACGCCGCCAGCAGCGGCACCGCATCCCCGCCCTCACCCAGCGGCAAGAGCGACAGCTGCCCATCCCGGTCATCGTCGAGGCCGTGATACATCCCCAGATATCCTTGCAGGGACTCCCGCAGCGAAGCCTGTTCCGGGTCGCCGGCGTGGGCCAGCGACAGGTCGGCGCCGACCAGAGACAGCCCCATCTCGACGGCGCGGGCGTCCTCGCGGGCGCGCCCGGCGCGCCCTGAGACCGGGTGGCGGCCGCTCGACACCAGCGCCGCCGTCTTCACCCGCTGGGGCATTTTCGCGGTGTCTCGGGGTTCAGGCTGCGGCATGTCGAGACTCCTCATCCGTCCACGACCCATCCGAACCGGTTTGCTCTCGCGGCTGGCCGAGCCGCCTGCAGACCGCCGCCAGCACCGCGTCGCCGTCGGCGATCAGCGCCAGGTCGGCACGCTTGACCATGTCGCAGCTCGGGTCGTTGTTGATCGCGATCACACGCTGGCACTTGGCGATGCCCTGCAGGTGCTGGACCGCCCCGGAGATCCCCACGGCGACGTAGCAGCTCGCGGTGACGAAGGTGCCGGTGGCACCGACCTGGCGCGGGCGCGGCATGTAGCCGTCGTCCACCGCCACCCGGGAGGCACCCTCGCTGGCGCCCAGCACGCGGGCGGCGTGGTGATAGCCTTCCCAGTCCGACACCCCGCGCCCGGCGGAGAGAATGAACGGTGCCTGGGCGAGCGGGATCTCCTGGGGGTCGACGGCGACGCGGCCGCGGTCGACCATACCGGCGGCCGCCGTAGTCACCTCGGCCTGGCGAGGCGTTTCAGCCAGTGCTTCGAGATCGATCGGCCGAGCCTCGTGGAGCGTCTCGCTGACCGGCTCGGCACACTCCGGCAGCGCCAGCAGCACACGGGCGACGTCGCGCAGGATGTCCTGGCGATCCCCCGCCCGAGAGAGCGTCTTGCCCTCGCTGAGCTGCCAGACCCGGGTCGCCGGGCGGGCACCGCCCGCGCCATGGTTCGCGCCCTGATTCGAGAGACGCGCCGCCAGCCGCCGGCCCAGGTCGCCGCCATCCGGCAGCGAATCGGCGAAGATCCAGTGCCGGGGAGCCAGTCCCGCTTCGACATCGACGAGCGCCGCCAGCCGCGATACCGGGTCGTAACCGCTACCGGCTCTCGCGGAGAGATCGACGACGCGGTCCGCGCCGGCCTCCTCGAAGCCGGCGACACCGCCGAGGAAAGTCACGGCCGTCACCGCCAGGTCATGGCCGTCGGCGAGTTGACGGGCGAGGCCGAACAGGTCTCGGTCATGATCGTTGAGCCGCCCTTCCGGCAGCTCCGGCACGACCACGATATGGCCCAACGGCTGATCGAGGACGATCTGACGCCGCGCCGGTTCCGCGCTCGTCGAAGCCGCCGCCGGGTTCGCCTCCACCGAGGCGCCGCTGCGGTCGATGCGCTTGACGCCGTTGGGGCCGATGGCGCCAAGGGCATGGGGATTGACGCGCGTCACCCCGTCGGCGCTGGTCCAGCGCCAGGCCGGACGCGCGAACTCATGATGGCGCGGGTGCAGCCGATTGCGCCGGGCGCGTTCGGCGTGCGGGTCGATTCGTCTGACACTCATGCCGGGACCTCCTCAGGCGCTTCGGTGCTGGTACGCGTGGTCGATGCCGCGGCCGGCTCCACCAGCGCGGCGGCGACCATCTCGGCGATATCGAGAATGCGCGGGCGCGGCTCGACCACACCCTCGAGCATCGCGGTGCACTGGGGGCAGGCCACGGCGACGGTGGTCGCCCCGGTCTCGCGCACATCCTCCATGCGCATGTCGGGAATACGCGCCTTGCCGGGCACGTCGGAGAGCGCGGCACCGCCGCCTCCACCGCAGCAGCGCGAGCGGTAGCCTGAGCGCTCCATCTCGGCGACTTCCAGCCCGAGGGCGGCGAGCACCTGACGTGGCGCGGCGAATTCCCCGTTGTAGCGGCCCAGATAGCAGGGATCGTGGTAGGTGACGGTCTCGGCCTGGGCCGGAGCTTCCACGCTGATGCGACCGCCATCGAACAGCTCGGCGATGAAGGTCGAGTGGTGGAGCACCCGGTAGTCCCCGCCAAAGGCGCCGTATTCACGGCCCAGCACGTGGAAGCTGTGCGGGTCGGCGGTGACGATGCGCTGGAAGCGATAGCGCGACAGCGTGGCGATATTGCGCTCGGCGAGGCGCTGGAAGGTCGCCTCGTCGCCCAGGCGCCGGGCGACGTCGCCGCTGTCGCGCTCTTCGTCACCCAGCACGGCGAAGTCCACACCACCAGCGCGCAGGATCTTGACCAGGGCGCGCAGGGTGCGCTGGTTGCGCATGTCGAAGGCGCCGTCGCCCAGCCACAGCAGCACGTCGACCCCTTCGGGGCGATCCTGGATACGCGGCATCTCCAGATCCGCCGCCCAGTCCAGGCGCGAGGCGTTGTCGAGCCCGCCGGGATTGTCGGTGGCGATCAGGTTGTCGATCGCCGCCGCGCCCTTCTCCGGGGTCTCGCCCTTCTCCAGGGTGATGAAGCGGCGCATGTCGACGATGGCGTCGACGTGCTCGATCATCATCGGGCACTCCTCGACGCAGGCGCGACACGTCGTGCAGGCCCACAGCGTCTGGGCCTCGACCAGTTGCGGCACGATCGGCGCATTCGGCCCGCCATGGTGCTTGCCGACCTCGATCCCGGGATAGCCGGAGCCGGCGTAGCGAGCATCGCTGCCGCCGGCCATGCCCACGACCATGTCCTGGATCAGCTTCTTGGGGTTGAGCGGCTGCCCGGCGGCGTAGGCCGGGCAGACGTTCTGGCAGCGGCCGCACTGGACGCAGGCGTCGAACCCGAGCAGCTGCTCCCACTGGAAGTCGGCGGGCTTCTCCACGCCGAGCGTCTTCGCCGTGAGATCCAGCGGGAAGAGTGCGGTGGAGCGGCTGCCACGATGAACGTCATGGCCGGCATCCGCGTGATTGTCGTCGAACCGCTCGGGGCGCCGATGGAAGGCCAGATGGAAGGAGCCGGCGAAGGCGTGCTTCATCGGCCCGCCCCAGCCCATGCCGACCACCATCTCCAGCAGGCCCCAGACCAGCACGGCCGACAGGACGATGGCCAGCACGCCGCCACCCAGCAGGGTCGGCGCCACGCCCACCAGCGGCAGGCTGACCAGGAACATGCCCACCGAGTAGGCCAGCAGGCTCTTCGACAGCCGCTGCCACGGCCCCTTGGAGAGTTTGGCCGGCGGATCGATGCGCCGCCGGTTGACCGCCAGGGCGCCGATGAACATGCACAGGCTCGCCGCCAGCAGCAGCCCGCCGAGGATCGGGTTGCGCCAGCCGAAGCCGTGGACCACCAGCGCCAGCGCCATGGCGGCGACGAAGCCCCCGGCGGTGGCCACGTGGGTGTGGGCGATCGCCTTGTCGCGGGCGACCACATGGTGCAGGTCGTTGAGATAGCGCTTGGGCATCAGCACGAGCCGATACCAACGCATCGGCGTGCGTTGGCCCTGGCGCCACAGCCGGATGCGGCGCACCGCGCCCGCCGCACCCACCGCCAGCGCGGCAAAGATCAGAATGGGGAGTAGCGTCTGCAACATGGTGCTTCTCCAAAAAAAGTCGCTGACGTCGGTCGTTTCAACACTTGCCGCCAGCAATGCCCTGCCTCTCCTTCGACATGGAACGGCTACGAGCGAGGACGAGACCAGGCGAATTGTGAGGAGCCAGCAAAGTGGACGCGGTTGTCCATGAGCATGGCGACGAGTAATTCAACGCCGTATCGTCGAGCGCAGTCCGTTCCCCTCACAGATCCTTGCAGAGGCGGAGCGCATCATAGATCGCCGCATGCGTATTGCGCTGCGCCACGCAGTCCCCCAGCCGGAACAGCGCGAACTCGCCGCTCTCGGCCAGGGTCGGCTGCGCCGTCGCCGCGTAGAGCGCCTCGAGATCGATCTGCCCCTTGTTGCGCGAACGCTCCTTGAGCGCGTAGTAGAGCGACTCGTCCGGACGCACGCCGTTCTCGATCACGACCTGGTCGACCACCCGCTCCTCGTGCTCGCCGGTGTACTCGTTCTCGAACAGTGCCACCAGCTTGTCACCTTCGCGATAGACCTTGTGCAGTCCCAGGTCGCCGGTCATCACCACCGACTGCTGATAGAGGCTGCGATAGTAGGTCGGGAAGGTGGTGCCACCGATCGCCACGCCAGGCTTGGTGTCGTCGGTGACGATCTCCACCGTGGCGCCCTTGCTGGCGAGATAGTCGGCGGTGGACATGCCGCTGAACTCGCACATGGTGTCGTAGACCAGCACGTTCTTGCCCGGCTCGACCTTGCCGCCGAGGATGTCCCAGCTGCTGACCACCAGGGTCTCGTCAGGGTTGTCCGAGTAGCCCCACTCGGGCACCTGCTCGAGGAACGGATGGCCGCCGTTGGCCAGCACCACCACGTCCGGCTGCAGGTCGCGAATCATCGCGTCGTCGGCGCGGCTCTCGAGCTTGATCTCGACGCCGAGGCGCGCCAGCTCCATCTCGTACCAGCGGGTGATACCGGCGATCTGGTCGCGCTGCGGTGCCTTGGCCGCCAGCGTGATCTGGCCGCCGAGCTGCGGTTCGGCCTCGAACAGGGTCACGTCGTGGCCGCGCTCCGCCGCCACCCGCGCCGCTTCCATGCCGCCGGGCCCGCCGCCGACCACCACCACCTTGCGCGTGGGGCCGGTACTCTTCTCGATGATATGCGGCAGCCCCATGTACTCCCGCGAGGTCGCCGCGTTCTGGATGCAGAGCACGTCGAGCCCCTGGTACTGACGGTCGATGCAGTAGTTGGCGCCAACGCACTGGCGGATCTGGTCGGTCTGCCCCGCCTTGATCTTGGCGATGATGTGGGGGTCGGCGATATGCGCCCGGGTCATTCCCACCAGGTCGACGTAGCCGCCCTCGAGGATGCGCTCGGCCTGGGTCGGATCCTTGATGTTCTGGGCGTGGATGACCGGAACCGAGACCACCTCCTTGATCCCCGCGGCCAGGTGCAGAAACGGCTCCGGCGGGTAGGACATGTTGGGGATAACGTTGGCGAGGGTGTCGTGGGTATCGCAGCCGGAGCCGATCACGCCGAAGAAGTCGACCATGCCGGTGGCATCGTAGTAGGCGGCGATCTGCTTCATGTCGTCATGGGACAGGCCATCCGGATGGAACTCGTCGCCGCAGATACGCATGCCGACGCAGAAGTCGTCGCCGACTTCGGCACGCACCGCCTTGAGCACCTCCATGCCGAAGCGCATGCGATTCTCGAAGCTGCCGCCCCACTGGTCGGTACGCTTGTTGACGCGTGGGCTCCAGAACTGGTCGATCAGGTGCTGGTGGACCGCGGAGAGCTCGCAGCCGTCCAGCCCGCCCTCCTTGACCCGCCGCGCGCCCTGGGCGAAATCACCGATGATGCGCCAGATCTCCTCCTCTTCGATGGTCTTGCAGGTGGCGCGGTGGACCGGCTCACGAATGCCGGAAGGCGACAGCAGGGTCGACCAGTTGTGGCCGTCCCAGCGCGAGCGCCGTCCCATATGAGTGATCTGGATCATGATCTTGCCGCCATGCTTGTGAACGGCGTCGGCAAGATTCTGGAAGTAGGGAATGATGCGATCGGTGGAGACGTTGACCGAACTCCACCACTGCTGCGGGCTGTCGATGGAGACCGGCGAGGAGCCGCCGCAGATGCAGAGCCCGCAACCGCCCTTGGACTTCTCTTCGTAGTATCTGACGTAGCGATCCGTGGTCATGCCGCCGTCGGTGGCGTGGACCTCGGCGTGGGCGGTGCTCACCACGCGATTGCGGATGGTCAACTTGCCGATCTGGATCGGTTTGAATAGTGCTTCATGCGCCATGTCGCTCTCCTCGGGCTCGCACGAAAACCGCCAGCGCTCACTCACACGGCGTTGAACGACAGCGAGCCATACTCATCCAGCCCGCCGTTCTTCAATGACGGTCAGCGTCGAGTCGCTGCCGTCCGCCTTGTCTGAGCATCGCTCGTCAAGTTTTCGTATCGACCTCTCACTCAACGGTCTATGCGTTATCGAATGCCACTCAAGCGGCGTTTTTATTTAGGGCGCACAACGAAGTAGCCGACCTCGCAGCCCGCCTCGGCCCCGCTCTGGGTCTGCTCGGCACGGGTCCGCAGGCTGCTGCCGCGGGCCTCTAGAATCTGGTCCATGGCACCGGCGAACCAGCCGGTGAACATGTACTCTTCCTTCTTGCCGGTCTTGCCCAACTGGTAGACGAAGCAGGAGTGCTCCAGCCGCACCTTGGCGGTGCCGGCGTCGAGATCGATCGCTTCGGTGATGAACAGCCCCCAGCCGCGCTGCGACAGCCGTTTCATGTAGTGCTCGAAGACCGCCACGCCCTCGAGACCGTGCAGCTCGGCCTCCTTCTCGCACCAGTGCCAGGCGGACTTGTAGCCGGCGTCGTAGAGGATCCTGGCGTAGGCCTCGACCCCCAGCGCCTCCTCGACGGCGACGTGGTTGTTGATGAAGAAGTGGCGCGGCACGTAGAGCATCGGCAGCGCATCGGTGGTCCAGACACCGGTGTCGCTATCGACGTTGATCGGCAGTTCGGGAGCCATCTGGGTCATATCGATTACCTCAAAAATTGTTCTCTGGCTACGAGCTACGAGCTAAGAGCTACGAGCTACGAGCTACGAGCTACGAGCTACGAGCTACGAGCTACGAGCTACGAGCTACGAGCAGGATTGTGCGGATTGCCGTTAATCGAGCGCCAAACGCCGCGAGATTCGAGAACCTGCTCATCGCTCGGGACTCGAAGCTCGTAGCCGATCATTCCCCCCAGACATCCTTTAACGTCCGCACCCAGTTCTCGCCCATGATCTTGCGCACCACCGACTCGGACAGGCCGTGGTCCAGCAGCGCCTGGGTCAGGTTGGGAAACTCGCCGATGGTGCGGATGCCCTTGGGATTGATGATCTCGCCGAAGCGGGTCAGGCGGCGGGCGTAGCCCTTGTCGTGGGTCAGCCACTCGAAGAAGGCTTCGTCCTGGCCCTGGGTGAAGTCGGTACCGATGCCGATGGCATCCTCGCCGACGATGTTCATGATGTAGACGATCGCCTCGACGTAATCCTCGACGGTGGCGTTGACGCCCGCCTTGAGGAAGGGCGTGAACATGGTCACCCCGACGAAGCCGCCGTGGTCGGCGATGAACTTGAGCTCCTCGTCGGACTTGTTGCGCGGATGCTCCTTGAGCCCGCTGGGCAGGCAGTGGGAGTAGCAGACCGGCTTGCTCGACTCGAGGATGATTTCCTCCGAGGTCTTCGAGCCGACGTGGGAGAGGTCGCACATCATGCCGACCCGGTTCATCTCCGCGATCACCTCGCGGCCGTAGCCGGAGAGGCCACCGTCGCGCTCGTAGCAGCCGGTACCAACCAGGTTCTGGGTGTTGTAGCAGAGCTGGGTGATGCCCACGCCGAGCTTCTTGAAGATCTCGATGTAGCCCAGCTTGTCCTCGAAGGCGTAGGCGTTCTGGAAACCGAGGATGATGCCGGTCTTGCCCTCCTCCTTGGCCCGGGCGATGTCGCGAGTGGTGTGTACCGGGCGCACCAGCTCGGCGTTGTCGCGCATCAGCTGGTTGACGGCGACGATGTTGTCGACGGTGGATTCGAAGTCCTCCCATACCGACACCGTACAGTTGGCCGCGGTCAGGCCGCCCTTGCGCATGTCCTCGAACAGGGCGCGGTCCCATTTGGCAATGATCAGGCCGTCGATGATGATGGCATCGTCGTGCACGGATGAGGTCGACATGCGGAAATCCTCCTGGGTTTTGTGCGCCTTCGGCAGCCGTCGCGGCAGTTGACCGGAAGCCCGAAAACGATTGTTCCGCGCAGCATATCCCCGGCCTCCCTCCCCTCGGCGACCGAAAGCGAATCCCAGTGTTCCGATTGCGCCACGCCCGCTTGTCTGCCTGCGACAGCCTCCCGGCTGCGAAAACCGCCGAGCGGCAGCGTGATTGACGTCAAGGTGTTCTTTATATAGAACGCTCCATATAAAGAACGATTGGACCCTTTCGCTCATGGACGAGATCGCGCTGGAAACTCTGGGAAGGCATCTTCAAGCGCTGCGTCAGGCCCAGGGCCTGTCACTGACGCAGTTGGCGGCTCGGGCGGGAATCGCCAAGTCGAACCTGTCCCGCCTCGAGCAGGGGAGCGGCAACCCGACCATCGACACGCTGTGGCGCCTGGCGAAGCAGCTGGGGGTACCGTTCGGCACTCTGGTAGCCCCCGTCGCGACACCGGTGGAAGAGAATGGCGTCAGCGTGCGCCTGATCGAGCAGAGTCATCATCAGCGTCACGACGAGCCGGCCGTCGATGTCTACCTGATGCGCTGCGCCCCCGGAGCGGCTCGACAGTCAGAACCTCACCCACCAGGCACCCGGGAAACCTTGCAGGTCGTCGAGGGCCGGATATCGGTAGGGCCGCCGGGAACGCCGCACCAGCTTGCCGCCGGGGAGGTCTTCACATTCGCTGCCGATCGAGCGCACGACTATCGCGCCAGCGACATGGGCGCGACGCTACTGGTCACCATCGTCTACGCCAGGGGAGAGACATCGAATGGCTGATACCGACATGCCCCCATCCCCGAACGCGTGGTTGATCGGCGTCCGTGAAGCGGTACCTCTGCTGGGCGGATACATCCCGGTGGCCGTCTCGTTCGGACTGATCTCCACTCAGGCGGGGTTCAGCACGGTCGAGACCCTGGCGATCTCGGCCCTGATCTATGCCGGGGCGTCGCAGTTCCTGTTCGTCGGCATGATCGCCAGCGGCTCACCGCTGTGGCTGACCGTGGCGCTGACACTGCTGATCAACGTGCGCCATGTCGTCTACGCCCCCAATCTCGCGCCCTGGCTGCCGAAGAGTCGCTGGTGGCCATGGTTGATGCATGGCTTGACCGATCAGGTCTTCGCCCTGGCCCACAGCCGCCTGCCGCAACTGCCGGCAGCAAGCCGGATGGGCTGGTTTTTCGGCGCCGCCCTGCTGGCCTGGCTCAGTTGGATCGCCGGCTCGTTGCTGGGCGCCGTCGCCGGCGAGTGGCTGACCCGCCGCTGGCCCCTGCTGAGTGAGGTGATGCCGTTTGCGCTGCCGGCACTGTTTCTGGTGTTGCTCGTGCCGCGCATCACCTCCAGGCGCTGGGCGCTCGCGCTCGGTATCAGTATCGTCGCTGCCCTGCTCTGCACCCTGACCGGGCTGACCAATATCGGGATCCCGCTGGCTGCCGCCTGCGGGGCGCTCTGCTTCTATCTGGTTCGGCTGCCGGAGACAGCCGCAACGGGGGGAGGGAAACGCCGATGAGCCTTGAACTCTGGCTTGGCATGGCCGTGGCTGCGCTGGGCACCTATCTGATCCGACTGCTGCCACTGCTCTGGATGCAGCGGCGCCTGAAACGTCGCGATGGAGATGCCGCCGTCGATGCCCTGCCAAAGTGGCTGGTGGTGCTGGGGCCGATGATGATCGCTGCCGTTCTGGGGGTCTCGCTGATGCCGCGCACGCCCGACCCTGCGGGCTGGCTGGCGACGATCGTCGGACTGGGCGTCACCCTCGTCGTCTGGCGTAGAACCCGTTCGCTGGGTTGGCCGGTGATAGGCGGGGTGCTCACGTTCGGGATCGTGGTGATCGTGGCCAGAGTCGTCATCTAGTCTCTGTCCGGGGGCCGGGACCAGGCGTCGCGGCAGTTGACCGCGCAACGACAACGGGCGGCACAAGGGCCGCCCGATCCGGAAGTGAGAGCCGCCTCGCTCAGCCCAGCGCGATACTGGCGTAGGTCGGTTCTCCCCTGGCGTGGCTCAGCGCCACCGTTGCACTGCTGGACTGCATCAGCGAATCGTTGCCCGCCAGCGGGATCGCCGCAGGCTCCAGTCGACGAATCTTCAGGGTCTCGCCCCGATCCTCGCGCGGCGGCGTGCCAAAGTACTCGCGATAGCACTTGGAGAAGTGGGGGGTGGAGACGAAGCCACAGGCGGAAGCGATCTCGATGATCGGCAACGGTGTCTGCTTGAGCAGTTGCCTGGCCCGCGTCAGCCGCAACTTGAGATAGTAGCGCGACGGCGAGCAGTGCAGATGACGCTGGAACAGCCGCTCGAGCTGGCGCCGGGAGACATCCACGTAGCTGGCCAGCTCGTCGAGCTCGATCGGCTCCTCGATATTGGCTTCCATCAACGCCACGATCTCGAGCAGCTTCGGCTGGGTGGTGCCGAGCACATGCTTGAGCGGCACCCGCTGCTGGTCCTCCTCGCCGCGAACCCGCTCGTAGATGAACATCTCGGAGATGGCCGCCGACAGCTCGCGACCATGGTCGCGCCCGATCAGATTGAGCATCATGTCCAGCGGTGCCGTGCCGCCCGAGGCCGTGAAGCGGTCGCGGTCGATCGAGAATAGCCGCGTGCTCCACGCGGTACGCGGATACGCTTCCTGGATCGCGGCCAGACACTCCCAGTGGATACTGGCATCGTAACCGTTGAGCAGCCCCGCCTGGGCCAGCGCCCAACTGCCGGTACAGACAGACCCCACCCGCCGCAGCTGGCGCTGACGACTCTGCAGCCAGGTCAGCAGGGCCGGCGTCACCGAGCGCTGTGGCGCAACCCCGCCGCACACCACCAGCCAGTCCAGCCGCAGCGGCGAATGGGCGCTGGCATCCGGCGTCACCTGCATGCCATCACTCGCTCGAACGGGAGCGCCATCCATGGTCATCACATACCAGCGATAGAGCTCGCGTCCGGCAAGCTGGTTGGCCATGCGCAACGGCTCGATGGCCGATGCCAAGGAAATCAGGGTGAAATCTTCCAGCAGCAGGAAGCCAAGCGTCTGCGGTTCGGGCACGGCGCCGGCGGGGGTGGGGGTGCTACCACGAGCGGGGGTGATTGCCATGTCATGTCTCCTCCAAGGATGGTTCGGCGGTTATTGTTATTGCGGTTCCCTGGCGTCTGTCGCTCTCTTTCCACGGCGACTTCGTCGATGTCGAACGGCGCTCGACAGCGACCGTCACGTGGCTTGTCGGCGTCTCTACCGGCCTGTCTCGACTGTAATCCCTGTGACTAGGCGACGCATGCGTTTTTATCTCTGCGCGACACCGCCATCGCCATTAGGCACCCCGATGTCGTTTTTAGAACAGATTATCCTACTCCAGCTACGTCGATGTCGCGATTCGAACGGAACGTGAAAAAGTGTTACCGAACGAAGGTGATAACAAGTATCATTCACACCGTTTCACCCATTATCGTCTGATCATCGTTCACCGCGATTCGCCACTGGATCTCCGTCATGTTGGTACCCTTTCTGATCATGTTGAGAGAAGGGCTGGAAGCGGCCCTGGTCGTCGGCATCATCGCCAGCTATCTCCGTCAGACCGGCCGTGGCGCCTGGATGCCCGCCGTGTGGATCGGCATTTTCCTGGCCACCGCGCTGGCCCTGTTCGTCGGCGCGGGACTGCAGTTCGCCAGTGCCGAGTTCCCGCAGCGTCAACAGGAGCTGTTCGAGGCACTGGTCGGCTTCCTCGCTGTCGGTGTGCTGACCTGGATGGTGATGTGGATGCGACGCGCCGCCAGCGGCATGCGGCGGGAGCTCACCCGGTCGCTGGACCGGGCGTTCGGCAGCGGTAGACGTCACACCTACGCGCTGATCGGCATGGTCTTTCTCGCCGTGGCGCGTGAGGGACTGGAATCGATCTTCTTTCTGCTGGCAGTGTTCCAGCAGAGCAGCAGCTCGGCGGCGCCTCTGGGCGCGCTGCTGGGGCTGGTCGTCGCGGCTGTCGCCGGCCTGGCTCTCTACCGTGGCAGCTTGAAGCTACCACTGGCGCACTTCTTCCGTCTTACCGGCCTGTTCATCCTGCTGGTCGCGGCAGGGCTGTTCGCCGGCTCGGTGCGCGCGCTGCATGAAGCGGGTCTCTGGAATCACGCCCAGGGTGTGGTTTTCGACCTGAGCGATCGTCTGCCGCTGGATACGCCATTGGGGTCGTTGTTCTCGGGCATCTTCGGCTACCAGCCGGCCCCCACGGTGAGTGAAGTCATCGCTTATATCGGCTATCTGGCCGTCGCGTCGTGGCTGCTGTGGCTTGGTCCGTCATCGCCCCGAGCCTCGGCAGCGACCCAGCCCCGGCACGGGAGAGCCTGAGCCATGTCACAGGCCACGTCCGTCGCGCCGCCCTCCTCTCGCGTCCTGCGCTTGGGGATGGCGTTGTCGTTTCTACTGATGCTGGTTGCCCTGGGCGTTTTCACGCTCTCGCTGCGGGCCGTCAATCCGGTCGGCGACGACGGCCAGGTCGTCGAGGTGACCGCCAGCGGTTGCGAGCCCAACCGACTGGAAGTGCCCGCCGGACAGCGCACGTTCACCGTGGTCAACCGGTCGAACCGGGCCATCGAGTGGGAGATCATCGACGGCGTGATGGTGCTTGCGGAGCGGGAGAACATCGCACCCGGCCTGCGCCAGCCGCTGACGGCGACGTTGAAGGCGGGTGATTACGTCATGACGTGCGGCCTGCTCAGCAATCCACGCGGCACCCTGCATGTCGTCGCCGGCGATTCGAGCGCTCCGGCGTCCACCCTTCCGGCAACCGCTTTCGTGGGCGCGCTGGCCGAGTACCGCGTCTATACCACGCTGCAGTTGCGCAAGCTCCGCGCCAGTGCCGTCGAGCTGCGCGATGCGATCGGTGCCGGCGATCTTGATGCCGCCCACCGTGCCTATCGGGAAGCGCGTCGCGCCGATCTGCATCTGGCCATGCCCATCGGGCTCTACAGCGATATCGATCAGCGCCTCAATGCGCGCGCCGACGACTTCGAACGGCGCGAGGCCGACCCTGCCTTCGTCGGCTTCCATCGGCTCGCTTACGGCCTGTTCGAGCGGCAGGATACCGCCGGCCTGGCGCCGGTTGCCGCGCAACTGCTGGCCGATGTGGACACGCTCAGCGAACGGCTGAAGCACGCCTCGATCCCGCCGGCCCAGCTGGCGGACGGGACGTCGCGCGTGCTGGAGGCGTGGCTCGACCACCATCGTGGCGAGAGCGCCGTCGCGGGCCCAGACCTTGCCGATCTCGTCTCCCTGACCGAAGGGGCCAACAAGATCGTCTCGCTGCTGGCACCGCTCCTGGAGCGTCAGTCTCCCGCCACCCTGCAGACGCTGGAGGCCAACCTGAGCACGCTACAGCGGGATCTTCCGGCGGCCGACGCGTCGACGCCAGACGGCGTCGCCGCCGGGGGCCTGCTGCAGGCGGCCAGCGCCCTGGCCGACTCGCTCGCCGGCATCAACCAAACCCTCACCCTGAAAGGTTAATCGACCTCGGTCATCGCTCATGAGTCAGTTCGATCGTCATTCAGGCTGTCCCTTTCATCGCCGGACAGACCGTTCCCAGCCAGCACTCGCCCAGTCCGACGCGTCCACGCCCGCCCACCGTGAACGCCGCCGCTTCCTCAAGGGCGCCGGCTTGGCCGGCCTGGGCCTGGGGCTGGGCGGGATCGGGCTCGGTGGCGCCTGCCCGGCCCGGGCCTTGGCTGCCACCGGACACGGCCAGGATGTCACCAGCGCGCCGCAGGAGCAGGACTCGCAACTGCGCTATCCCTTCTACGGCCATCATCAGCAGGGCATCGTCACCCCGCGCCCGGCCACCGGCATGCTGGTCGCGTTCGACGTGCTGGCGCGGGATCGAGACGATCTGGAAAGGCTGCTGAAGATACTGACCGAGCGGATGGCCTTTCTGACCCAGGGCGGCAGCATTCCCGAGCGGAACCCGCTGTTCCCGCCGCCGGACTCCGGCATCCTGGGCCCGGTGGTCGCCCCTGACGGCTTGACCATGACCCTCGCGGTGGGCGACTCCCTGTTCGATCAGCGTTTCGGCCTGGCGGGCGCCCGGCCGAAGCGCCTGCAGCGCATGGAGGGCTTCCCCAACGACGCCCTGGATGCCGCGCGCTGCCATGGCGACCTGGCACTCCAGATCTGCGCCAACACCCTGGACACCGGCTATCACGCGTTGCGCGACATCATCAAGAATACGCCGGGGTTGCTGATGGTGCGCTGGAAGCAGGAAGGCACCGTGCCGCTGCTGCCGCCTGCGCCAGGCGACAGCGACGGCAGCGCCCGCAATTTCCTCGGCTTCCGCGACGGCTCCGCCAATCCCGATGGCGACGACGACGCGCTGATGGACGAGCTGGTGTGGGTCGGCGGGGATCATGACGAACCGGCCTGGGCTCGCGGTGGCAGCTATCTCGCGGCGCGCATCATCCGCAACTTCGTCGAGCGCTGGGACCGCACGCCACTGCAGGAGCAGGAAATGATCTTCGGTCGTCGCAAGATGAGCGGTGCGCCGCTCTCCGGGGATAGCACGGAGGGCAAGGAGCAGGACGTCCCCGACTACGGGCGGGATCCGGAGGGCGAGATCACCCCGCTCGACGCCCATATCCGGCTGGCCAATCCGCGTACGCCCGCCACCGAGAAAAATCGCATCCTGCGGCGGCCGTTCAACTACTCCAATGGCGTCGAGGCCAATGGACAGCTCGATATGGGGCTGCTGTTCCTCTGCTTCCAGGCGGACCTGGAGGCGGGATTCATCACCGTCCAGCATCGCCTCGACGGCGAGCCGCTGGAGGAGTACATCAAGCCGGTGGGCGGCGGCTACTTCTTCGTGCTGCCCGGGGCGCGGGACGCCAACGATTTCCTGGGCAGTGGCCTGCTGGCCGCCTCGGCCTGAGCCGGTTGGGTACGGACAGCAGGCGTCGGACAAAACGAATGGACAGCAACAACCATCGCGCTCGCGACGACGAGCCGACGAGGCACGACCGCCGACTGGCACTCGGATCATTCAACGGAGGCAGACAATGAAGAAAACTCGACAGTGGATCGCGACCGGCGCTTTCGCGCTACTCCCGCTCGCGCCTATCACCGCCCTGCTCGCGGCTCCGGCAGCCCAGGCCGCAGTCGCTCCGGAAGCGCTGGTCGGCCCGGTCGCCGACTACAAGCTCTACGTGCTCGACAATCTGGAGCAGTTGGTCAGCCACACCCGGGATTTCACCGCCGCCATCGAGGCCGGTGACGTCGAGAAGGCGCAGGCGCTGTACGCTCCGACCCGGGTCTACTACGAGCGCATCGAGCCGATCGCCGAGCTGTTCGCCGATCTCGACGCCAGCATCGACGCGCGGGAGGACGACTACGAGAAAGGCGTCGAGGATCCCGACTTCACCGGTTTCCACCGTCTCGAGTACGCCCTGTTTCACGATCACAGCACCGACGGCATGGAGAAGTACGCCCAGGGCCTGATGGATGACGTCAACGACCTGGACAGTCGCGTCCAGGGCCTGACCTTCCCGCCGGAGACGGTCGTCGGCGGCGCTGCCGCATTGATGGAAGAGGTTGCGGCGACCAAGGTATCCGGCGAGGAGGATCGCTACAGCCGTACCGACCTGTGGGACTTTCAGGGCAACGTCGACGGCGCGCGGGAGATCTTCGAGCTGTTCAAGCCGTTGGCCGCGCAGGAGGACCCCGACTTCGTCGAACGCGTCCAGGCCAACTTCGACGACGTGGAAGAGACCCTGGCCGACTATCGCCTGGACGCCGACGATCCCAGCGCAGGCTTCGAATCCTACGACGAGGTCAGCGATGCCGATCGCCGGGCCCTGACCGGGCCGGTGACGGTACTCGCCGAGGACCTGTCGACGCTTCGCGGCCTGCTCGGCCTGAACTGAGCGGGCCCCGGGGTCAGTCGCTGGCCGCGCGTCTGACCCGCTGACGATCGTCTTCCAGCGTCAGGCCCTGATCGAAGCGCTTGAGCAGCAGTTCGCGGTGGTCGTTGACGAGACGCTTGGAGCGCTCGTCACCGACCGCCGCCAGCGCGCTCAAGGCCTTCTGCAGCCGGATCCCGATCTCCACCGTGGAGGCCCCGTCCCGGGCAATCGGTGTAAAGAAGTCGTCGAACACGTCGGCCGTCGAGAGTGGCTCGACGAAGACATGGGCCGCAGGCTGTTCGGCTTCATCGATACCGTCGGCCGCATGTCTCATCCAGGGAGTCAGTACGCGGACCCCGCAGCCGATCACGTCGATGGCGGTGCCCGGGTCGTTGATACCCGGCGAGAGCGCCTTGGAGGCAACTTCGGCCAGTACGATGATGCCGAAGCGCGGATCCTGCTCGAAGCGCCGCGACGGGCCAATGGTGAAAGCGGTACGGATTTTCCTGGTCCGCTCATCGCTGGTCTCGCCGCTCGTCGCCAGTACGACGCCACTATCGACGAACTTTCCCGGCAGCACCTGCACGTAGATCGCTTCTCGCTCGTTGGTCGCCAACGAATCGAGCAGCGGCATGTCGATGTGCTGAACGTAGCCGACCTCGCCGGCACGAACGGGATGCAGCTCCGGCCGGCTGTGCGCCGGCATTGCCTGACCACCGAGATAGGGGTTCTCGATGCGAGACTGGAGGGCGTCGCTCGCCGCGCGCTCGACCTTGGCGATGGTGTCTCGCACACGGCCCAACCGCGTCAGATAACCGGCCCACTTGATCAGTTGATAGACCACCAGCACGATGACCACGATCGTCGCGGCGAACAGCAGCGTGCGGCCGTCTTCGTCGTAGACGCCGGCGGCCAGGGCGATGATGCCGACCAGGCTGAAGAGAAACGCACCGATGAACGTGGCCAGGGTATTCTGCGTGATGCGATCCTCGATCAGTAGCAGTGTTGCCCGCGGGCTGACGTTGCTGGTCGCCGAGCCATAGGCCGTTACCATCGCGCTCAGCGAGAAAGTGGTTACCGCCAGCATGCTGGAGGCGATGATATTGAGGATGCTATCCACCGATCGTGCACCGATGCTGACGGCCGAGGGAACATCCAGCCAGGGCGACGCCAACCAGGCGACGAGTGCCGTGAGCACTCCGCCCAACGAGAACAGCGTGGCGCGATACCACAAGGATCGGTGTAGCAGGCGCCACACCCACCGAAAACGTCCTACCATCTCGCCACTCCCGTCCCTGAATCAGAATCCGCTCAGTCTAGGTCAAACCGGCGTGCACCGAGTGTTTTGACGGCGCTGGTCTATCCTGATCTCGAATCTGCCACGCCAATGACGGCGGGCAACACCGATGATCGGTTTCGGCAAAAGGAGTTTGCCATGACTGCCAGAACCCCGAAGCGAGTCACCCGCCACCGTTGCGGCAAGGGCTTCACCTACCGCCTGGACGATGGCAAGACACTCAAGGACAAGGCGTGGCGCGACTGGATCGCATCGCTGGCCATTCCACCGGCCTGGCAGGAGGTCGAGATCGTGCTCGACAAGCGTCACCACATCCATGCCACGGGACGCGACAGCGCCGGCCGAAAGCAGTACATCTACAACGCCAAGTGGCGACAGAAGCGCGAGATACTGAAATTCGACCGAATCGTCGAGTTCGCCCAGCGCCTGACGCCGATGCGACGCGTGACCGGCCAGCACCTGCTACTCGACGGCATGCCACGGGAAAAGGTCCTCGCCTGCATGGTCAGGTTGATCGATAGCGCCTACTTCCGGCCCGGCAGCGAGCGCTACCGTGAAGAGAACGACTCCTACGGCCTGACGACCATGCGCTCGAAGCATCTGACCATCGACGGTGACGAGCTGATCTTCGATTACCGAGGCAAGAGCGGACAGGAACAGCATCGTGTCGTCGAAGATGAGCGCCTGGCGACGATCGTCAGCGAGCTCGATGACATCCCCGGCTACGAAATCTTCAAATACTTCGATGACGAAGGCCACAAGGTCAAGGTCGATAGCCACGACCTCAACGACTACATCCACGAGGTGATGGGCGAACGCTTCAGCGCCAAGGATTTTCGGACCTGGGCGGGGACCTCGATCGCGGCACTGGCACTGGAGGAGCTGGGGCCCGGCGACAACGACAAGACAAGCCAGGGCAACGTTCGCCAGGCCGTCGAACGGGTTGCCAAGATGCTGGGCAACACGCCTAGCATCGCCAAGGCGAGCTATATCGACCCGCGTGTCGTCGAGAGCTACCTCGACGGCCGGACGCTGGAGCATTTCCGCAAGCTGGTGGAGACTGAACTGGCAAAGGATGACGAACTGATCGGCCCCGACGAGCGTGCCATTCTCAAGCTGCTGCAGAGCCGACTGGACGCCGAGCGCTGAGGGCGGCGGATCGACCTATCGGCAATCGACGCCACCAGGTGGCCGATGCTAAAACGGAACCTCGTCTTTCTGCCATTCGTCGTCACCGGGCCGCCGGTCAACACGCGCCGGGACGGCGTCACTGTCGCACGACCTCTTTCAACCGTTCAGGAACGCCTCATGCCCCCCACCGCCCCCGCGCTCGATACCGTCGTCTACGTCGCCAATGCCGGCGATGGAACCATTGGCAGTTACCGGCTGGATCGGAGCGCCGACCAACTGATCCCGCTCGCTACCACGGAGGCAGCCGACAATGTGATGCCGCTGGCCGTCAGTCCCGATCGGCAGTATCTCTACGCAGCGGTCCGCAGTGATCCATTGCGGGTGCTGAGCTATCGCATCGAAGCCAGCAGCGGGGAGTTGACGCCGCTGGGCAGTGGCGCGCTCTACGGCAGCATGGCCTACATCGCCACCGACCGCGCCGGTCGTTACCTGCTGGCCGCCTCCTACGGCGGCGATCTGGTCAGCGTCAGCCCCATCGATGCCAACGGCGTCGCCGGAGATGCCACCCAGACGCTTGGCACCGGCAGCCGCGCGCATGCCATCCAGACGACCCCCGACAATCACCACGTTCTTGCCACCAACCTGGGCGATGACCAGCTGGCCCAGTTCTACTTCGCCGACGGCGCGCTCGCTCCCAACGAGCCGGCCGTCGCCGAAACCGCGACCGGTTCCGGCCCCCGCCATTTCGTCTTTTCGCCGAACGGGCGATTCGTCTACGTACTGGGAGAGTTCGACGCCACGGTAACGACCTTCGCGCTGGATGCCGACAGCGGCACGCTGAGCCGGGTCGGCGTCTGCCAGGGGTTGCCCGAGGGCCACGGCCTCGCGCCGGGCATGCCCCGGGAGGAGATTCCCGACGGGGACGACACCCCTCGTATCTGGGCCGCCGATCTGCACGTCACGCCCGACGGGCGCTATCTCTACCTCTCCGAGCGCACCGGCAGCACCCTGAGCACGCTGCGCGCCAACCCGGATTCCGGCGAGCTCCACTTCGTCGGCACCCGGCCTACCGTGACACAGCCCCGGGGGTTCGGGATCGATCCCGTCGGGCGTTACCTGGTAGCCGCCGGCGAACTGAGCGATCACCTGTCGCTCTATCGCATCGAAGCGGCCAGCGGCAAGCTGAGCCATGTCAACGATGTCGCCACCGGCCGCAAGACGAACTGGGTGGAGATCGTATCGTTCGAACAGCCGTGATCGCCGGTCCGCTACCGGGTCACGTGAATGCGCTGGTCACCCACCGCTGGTATACTCGGTCGCGACCGCGGGTTGTCGACAACTTTCACGCACCGTCGCCGCGACCGATTTCAGTCCGAGTGCCGGACATCCGGGGCGCCAGAAGCCGACGTTCAGGCGGATATCACGTCCAGGACTCGAAAAAGCATCGGGTGACCGACAGAGGACGGCGTCGAGCGCAGACGTTTCGAACCGGAACGGCGCGCCGCGCACTCGAGTTTCCGCACGCACTCGACACTTCGTGTCATTGCCAAAGAGAGGTTAACGAACAGACATGCCCAATACGCCGAAGATCATCTATACCCTGACCGACGAAGCCCCGGCTCTGGCCACCTACTCTCTGCTGCCGATCATCGAGGCCTTCACCGGCACCGCCGGCATCACGGTCGAAACCCGCGACATCTCTCTCGCCGCTCGCGTTCTGGCCCAGTTCCCCGATCTGCTGAGCGACGAGCAGCGCGTCAGCGACGATCTGGCCGAACTCGGACAACTCGCGACGACGCCGGAAGCCAACATCATCAAGCTGCCCAACATCAGCGCTTCGGGGCCGCAGCTCAAGGCGACCATCAAGGAACTGCAGGGCCAGGGCTATCCGCTGCCGGACTATCCGGAAGAGCCCAAGAACGATGACGAAAAGGCGATCAAGGCAGCTTACGACAAGGCCAAGGGTAGCGCGGTCAACCCGGTGCTGCGCGAGGGCAACTCCGATCGTCGCGCGCCCAAGTCGGTCAAGAACTATGCCCGCAAGTACCCGCATCGCATGGGTGAGTGGAGCAGCGACTCCCAGTCTCACGTCGCCCACATGAGCGAAGGCGACTTCTACGGCAGCGAGCAGTCCGCCGTGATCGCCAACGCCGGCAAGCTGAAGATCGAACTGCAGCAGAAAGACGGTACCCATATCACCTTGAAAGAAGGCCTCGCCGTCAAGGAGAGCGAAGTCGTCGACGCCGCGAGCATGAGCAGCCGTCGCCTGCGCAACTTCATCGACAGCGAGATCAAGGATGCCAAGAAGCGCGGCGTGCTGTTCTCGCTGCACCTGAAGGCGACCATGATGAAGGTCTCCGACCCGATCATGTTCGGCATCGTGGTCGAGGAGTTCTACAAGGAGGCGCTGGAGAAGCACGCCGAGGCGCTGAAACTGGCCGGTTTCAACTCCAGCAGCGGTATCGGCGATCTCTACAGCGCGATCGAGAAACTGCCGAGCGAACAGCGGGATGCGATCAAGGCCGACATCGACGCGCTCTACCAGGAGCGCCCGGCACTGGCGATGGTCAACTCCCACAAGGGCATCACCAACCTGCACGTGCCGAGTGACGTGATCATCGACGCCTCCATGCCGGCGATGATCCGCGATTCCGGCAAGATGTGGGGCACCGACGACGCCCTGCACGATGCCAAGGCGGTGATTCCGGATCGCTGCTACGCGACCATCTACCAGACCGTGATCGAGGACTGCAAGCAGCATGGCGCCTTCGACCCGACCACCATGGGAAGCGTGCCCAACGTCGGCCTGATGGCACAGAAGGCCGAGGAGTACGGCTCTCACGACAAGACCTTCCACATCCCGGCCGATGGCACCGTCGTCGTCACCGACGAGAACGGCCAGACGCTGTTCCGCCATGACGTCGAGGCCGGCGACATCTGGCGGATGTGCCAGACCAAGGATGCGCCGATCAAGGATTGGGTCAAGCTGGCCGTCAATCGCGCCCGTGAAAGCGGTTCGCCGGCGATCTTCTGGCTCGACGCCAACCGCGCCCACGACGCCAAACTGATCGAGAAGGTCGAGACCTACCTCAAGGATCACGATACCGACGGCCTGGATATCCGTATCCTCGCGCCGGTGGAAGCGATGAAGGTGTCGCTGGAGCGCATCCGCAAAGGCGAAGACACCATCTCCGTCACCGGTAACGTGTTGCGCGACTATCTGACCGACCTGTTCCCGATCATGGAACTCGGCACCAGCGCCAAGATGCTCTCCATCGTGCCGCTGATGAACGGCGGCGGCCTGTTCGAGACCGGTGCCGGCGGCTCCGCGCCGAAGCACGTCCAGCAGTTCCTGGAGGAGAACCACCTGCGCTGGGATTCACTGGGTGAGTTCCTGGCCCTCGCGGCTTCCCTCGAGCATCTCGGCAGCACCTTCGACAACGCCCGTGCCAGCATCCTGTCGGCGACGCTGGACAAGGCCAACGGCGAGTTTCTCGACAGCGACAAGTCGCCCAAGCGCAAGGTCGGCGAGCTCGACAACCGTGGCAGCCACTTCTATCTGGCGCTCTACTGGGCAAAAGAGCTGGCCGCCCAGACCGAAGATGGCGAGCTGAAATCACTGTTCGAGGAGATCGCCAAGACGCTCAGCGACAACGAGAAGGCGATCGTCGACGAGCTGAACGCCGTCCAGGGCAAGCCGGTGGACATCAAGGGCTACTTCCACCCCGATGGCAAGCTGGTGAGCGAAGCGATGCGGCCCAGCAAGACGCTGAACGCGGCATTGAGCAAGCTCTACCAGGCTTCCTGATCGGCGCACCGGCTCGAAGGTATCGAGCCGGTTTCACCGCCGTCGCATCACCCAAAGAAACGGGCCCGTGCCATTGGCACGGGCCCGTTTGCTTTGCAGGTCTACCACGAGCGAAACGTTGGCACTCAGCTCGTCGCCAGCGCTTCTCCCCTCTTGCCGTTCAGGTGGGCCGGCACTTCCGGCTCGTCGACGGCAAACAGGCCGCCGCTCAGGCGACGTACCCGTTTCATGAACAACGCGATGCAGATCAGCGTACCGATCGCCGCCACCACGTAGCTCATCTGCAGCGAGAGACCGAAGCCGATCGGCGCGTAGGCGAGATAGGTGAAGGTCGCCATGGTCATGAACGTCGCCGGGATCGAGGTGATCAGGTGCGGCTTGCGTGCCAGCACCAGATACATGGTCGCGACCCACAGCGCGATGACGGCCGTGGTCTGGTTGGCCCAGGAGAAGTAGCGCCACAGCAGCGTGAAGTCCATATGGGTCAGCGCGTAGGAGACCACGAACAGCGGCGCGGCGATCAGCAGGCGCTTGACGATGGGGCGCTGGTCGACCTTCAGGTAGTCGGCGATGATCATGCGCGCGCTGCGGAAAGCCGTGTCGCCGGAGGTGATCGGCAACACGATCACGCCGAGAATGGCCAGCGTACCGCCGATGGCGCCCAGCATGGTGGTGGAGACTTCGCTGACCACGGCGGCCGGGCCGCCGGCTGCCAGGACGTCGGATAGCGTGTGATCGCCGTGGAACAGGCTCATCGCCGCCGCCGCCCAGATCATCGCGATGACGCCTTCGGTGATCATCATGCCGTAGAAGATCTTGCGACCGTTGCTCTCGTTCTCCGTGGTGCGGGAGATGATCGGCGTCTGGGTCGCATGAAAACCGGACAGCGCGCCGCAGGAGATGGTCAGGAACAGCAGCGGGAAGATCGGTGCACCCTGGGGATGCATGTTCTGGAACGAGAGCTCGGGAATCGGCGCGCCGGTGAAGATCATGCCCAGGCCGATACCCAACGCGCTGAACAGCAGCAGCGCGCCGAAATAAGGGTAGATGCGACCGATCACCTTATCGATCGGCAGCAGCGTCGCCAGCAGATAATAGGCGAAGATCACCAGCGTGATCAGCGTGATCGACAACGGCGTCATGTTGGCGAGCAGCGCCGCCGGCGAGGTCACGAAGACGGTACCCACCAGCAGCAGCAGCAGGATGGCGAAGCCGTTGACGACGTGCTTCATCACCCTGCCCAGGAACTTGCCCGCCAGCTGCGGCAGGTGAGCGCCATGATTGCGGATCGAGATCATGCCGGTGAGATAGTCGTGCACCGCGCCGGCGAAGATACAGCCGACGACGATCCAAACGAACGCCACCGGACCGTAGAGCGCGCCGAGAATCGGTCCGAAGATGGGTCCGACCCCCGCGATATTGAGCAGTTGAATCAGCGAATTCCGCGTGGTGTTCATCGGCACGTAGTCGATGTTGTCACGCATGGTGAACGCCGGCGTGCGTCGCTTGCGATCGGTGACGAACACCCGCTCCACGAATTTTCCATACGTGAAGTAGCCCACTATCAACAGTAGGATCGATCCAATGAATGTAATCATCTAGGGCCCCTGGTGCTGGAAAGACGCCTTGTGGGCATCCGGCAGGTACGACACGGACCCGCAGGATCCGCAATTCGATAGAGCGCGCCAATTTACGAATAAGGCCCGCACATTACATCTAGACTTTAGTGGTGGTGGCGGCGCTTGTCTCGATGGGACTTCTCAAGCATGCTGGCGCCTTTCCAGCCACCTCGCCCACACCGTCAATGTTCAAGACTCTCGTGGCACTCCTCCTCATCGCCTCGCCGAGCCTGCTGGCAGCGATCTCCCCCGCGATGGCGGCAACGTCATCGACCGCTCCCGACCTGCTGGCACGCGCCGACGTGAGATATCAGCCGACGGCGGCCTCACTCGATCGACTGGCCCCGGACGCCGATCCCGACGTCCTCGCCCTCGGCCTGGGGATCATGCAATGCGCGCAGCAGCACGGCGTGGGAGAGAACGCCCGGCGCCTGGCAATCATCGACTACAGCCGCTCTTCACTGACGCCACGTCTCTGGGTCTTCGATCTGGCCCGCAACACGCTCCTCTATCGAGAGGTGGTGGCGCATGGCCAGGGCTCGGGCGGAGACATCCCGGACCACTTCTCCAACCAAGAAGGCTCTCACGCCTCCAGCCTGGGCCTGTTTCTGACCGGCCAGACCTATGAAGGCAAAAACGGCTACTCCCTGCGCATGGAGGGCCTGGAACCCGGCTTCAACGATGCGGCGATGAGCCGCGCGATCGTCATCCATGGCGCTGACTACGTGGACCCGGCAGCCGGCGAGGCGCAGGGCCGGCTGGGTCGCAGTTGGGGGTGCCCCGCCCTGCGCCCCGGCATCGCCGATGGCGTGATCGACGTGCTGAAGGAGGGTCAGTTCGTGTTCTCCTACTATCCCGAGCGCGAGTGGCTGATGCGTTCCGCGCTGGCCCGGTGCGGGCAGGCCCGGGTCGCGCAAAACGTTCACGAGCATCGCTGGCTCGGCGTGCGCTGAACGATCTCCACGGGACGCCGGTTTCCGGACCTTGCCAGGTTCCCCCGCAGAGGCGACATTGATAGGGTGCCGGGCGTCGATGACGAGAAGAGAACCGGCAGTCGTCAGGGAGTTCCCCAATGCTGCGGCTGGGATTCACGCTACTGTTGAGCCTTGCCATGCTGGCCTCGCCGGCCAGTTTTGCCGTGCCTTTCTGGGGCGACAAGCAATCGAGCCCTATTGATTCCCCGCTCGACCGACTGCCTCCCGGCGCCTGGATCTGGGGTGGCGATGACGAGCGGGCCGGGCCGATGGCCGTTGTCGTCAGCCTGGCCGAGCAGCGGGCCTACGTCTATCGCAACGGCATCCTGATCGGCGTGAGCACGATCAGCAGCGGTCGCCCCGGCTATGAGACGCCTACGGGTGTCTTCACCGTGCTGCAGAAGGACAAGGATCACCGCTCCAATCTCTATGGCAACGCACCGATGCCCTACCAGCAGCGATTGACCTGGGACGGCGTGGCACTGCATGCCGGCGGCTTGCCGGGCTACCCGGAGTCCCACGGCTGCGTCCACCTGCCCACCGAGTTCGCCCGCCTGCTGTTCGACGCCTCGAACCTCGGGATGACCGTGGTCGTGGCCCAGGAAGGTCAGGCGCCGGTTTCCCTCGTTCACCCCGGCCCATTGAGTCCGATCGATGCGCATACCGGCGCCGATGCCGGCATGCCCCAACTGGCCAGTGGCAGTAGCTGGCGCTGGGCCATGGATCCCCCCGCCGCGGGGCCGGTTTCGATGGTGCTGAGCCGCAGTGACCGCATGATCGTGGTCTATCGCAACGGCGTCGAGGTCGGCCGCTCCCGTGTCGAGCTAGCTCGTTCGGATACCGTGACCGGGACCCGCGCCTATATCGTCGAAGGGCATTTCCATCCCCCGACCTCGCAACAGAGCGCTCACACGAGCCCCGGAAGAGACAACCGGGCACTGCCGATGCCCACCTGGATCGCGATCGGCGTACCGGGTTACGAGAGTACGGCCGGCCAGCGGGTACCGGCCGATCTGGTCAATCAGGTCGTCGTGCCGGACGGTTTCAAGCAGAAGGTGTTGCCCCTGCTCGCCCCCGGCACCGTGCTGGTCGCCACCGACGCGCACCTGGCTCCGGAGACCAGCGGTGGACGCCTGCGCGTGATCGACAGCGTCGGCCCCCACGACTGGCTGGATGACGTCGCGACCGAGCCTCGTGTCGGCGCCGACCAATGAAGTCGCCACCGACGGCCACGGGGTGCGGGTAGGACGAGGCATGCGACATTCAGCCACTATGATCCACCCCGGAACTGGCCTATGTTGAGGGTCGACGAGCGATTCGACGAGTCGTGACACGTCAACGGCCGCAGGCGACCGGAGACGGTGCGGCCCCTGGAGCGCTTCCGCTGGTTCCCTTCACCTTTGGGAGGTTGCCATGTTCAAGTCTCTGCTGGTCCCCATCGATGGTTCCGAGGACTCCCATGTCGCGCTCAATGTCGCCTGCCAACTGGCAGCACCGGTTCAGGGCAAGCTGTATCTCCTGAATGTCCGCGACCCCTATCCCCAGCTGCACCGCGGCGAGTTGCTGAGCGTCGAAGCGGCGATCAAGGCGGCTTCGGTGGACACCGCGCTCCGCGAAGGTCACGCCATCCTGGACGTGGCGCTGGATACGCTCCCCTCTTTTCCCGGTTACAACGGCGAATTCGACACACTGGTCAAGCAGGGCTCGCCGGCCCGCACGATCGTTGCCGAAGCCGAGCGACTGGACGTGGACGCGATCGTGATGGGCAGCCGAGGCGTCGGCCAGTTCAAGGGTCTGATGATCGGTAGCGTCTCCCACAAGGTGACCCACGTTGCCAAGTGTCGGGTGATCTGCGTACATGAGACCCCGCACCGGCACGCGACACAGGCGCCCCACGAATTCGTCGACTTCGACTGACCCTCGGCCTGGGCCGTCAATTCACACGCAGGACTTGCGAGACACCAGGGTCACCACCATGCTGTGAGATCATCACGGGAGAGGTTCCCGAAGGAGAGAGCGCATGGCCAGCGGCTGGGCAAAAGACGGTGCGGTTCAGGAGCAGATCGACAGCACCGTGGAAGACGGTATCCAGGAAGCGCGACTGCGGCTGCAGCGAGCCGGGCCCAGCCTGGCGGTGTGCGAGGAGTGCGAGGCGCCGATCCCGGAAGCGCGCCGCCAGGCCGTGCCCGGCGTTCGGTTGTGTATCGCTTGCCAGGCCGAAGCGGATCGCCACCAGACGCATCGTGCCGGCTACAATCGCCGTGGCAGCAAGGACAGTCAACTGCGCTGAGCGGCTGGTCGAGCCGTCAGGCCGGCGATCTCGCCCCCTCCGGCATCGACTGCAGCAGTTCGAGCAGGTCTCGGATCACACGCCTCTGCAGTTGCTCGGCCCGGTCCCGGGATAGGCGCCCCCGCACGGCTGGATCCGACTCCCCTGCATCACGGTCACCAAAGACGGCCTCGAACGGCACGTGCGGGAAGAACTGCTGCTGAAGCCGAGCATTCTCCTCGCGGTGATGCGCCATGATGCGTCGAGCCATCTCCGGGTCCATGAAATCCCTCTCACGCTGGAACAGCTCGTTGCCGGCGCCCAGCGTCCTGATCAGCCGTTGCTTCAGCCTGTCATCATGGATATCGCGGAAGAGCCCTTGATAGCCGGCGAGAATCTCGCAGAAAAAGGGATTCAGACTGAGATTGCTTCGATCCTGGTTGAAAGAGAGCGTCGACGGGTCCTCCACCAAATGGGCGAAGAAGTCCGTCAGCAGCTCTCCTCCTCGTAGCGCCTCCGCCTGCAGCGGTCTCACCGTCACATGAGCGGCCCCATAGAGCCTGCCGAAAGCCTGCCCGACCGCCAGGTAGTGTGGGTTGGCCCGGCGCAACGCCTCCTGGCTATATTCCGCGAATGACTTGCCCTCCTTGAACCCCCACTGCTGCCAGGCGGAGAGCAGATAGTCATCCTGCCGGCGAATGTAATAGATCACCTGGACGTCGTCGAAGTATTCGGCGAGCACCCGATGAATGCCCTCCCCGATCGGCCCCATCAGATGGTTGATGAGGTTCTCCGCGGAGATCACGAAGGTCGCGTCCCGCCACAGTGGCGACTCCTGCCAGGACGCCAGGCGCGAGCGCAGAGACGTCGTGTCTCCACCATTCTCCATGACCTGTCGAAAGAACTCGCGTGGGGTTTCGCCATGGGGATCGAACCCGGCATCGCCGGGCAGGCGAAGGTGCGGATCGGGCACGACGACCCGATTGTCGGCCAGTCCCGGGCGATTGCGGATGATCGCCCGCTGAATGCTGGTCGAACCGCACTTCGCATGACCGGGGTGAAGTAGTAATCTCATGGCATCCCCTCGCATGTAGCAAGCCGTAACGGCCCAGATTTAGGCCATTACAAACGCCAGGGCAACCGGTGGCGGGTGCCCGGAGGGCAAAATCCCAAAATAGGCTTGGATGCGTCGTCGAATCGACTTAGTGACGTCCCGCCCGCCACGGGAGTACACACTCAGCGCCTCACTGTCATGCGTCGCACCGAAGGAACCGATCCCAATGCATTTCGATCTGGCGGACCTGCGTATCTTCGTCCACGTGGCGGAAGCTAGGAGCCTGACGGCCGGCGCACAGCGCGCGCATCTGTCGACGGCGGCGGTCAGCGGTCGGGTCAAGTCGCTGGAGGCACAACTGGAAAGTCGTCTGTTCTACCGGAGCAGCCAGGGTGTCGAGCTGACCCCGGCCGGGGAGCGGCTGCTGCAGCACGCCCATCTCATCCTGCGCCAGGTCGAGCGTGTGAAGAGCGAGTTCTCCGGCTATGCCAGCGACGCTGCCGGACATCTGCGGATCTTCGCCAACACCACCGCAGTGATCGAATTCATGCCCGAGGTGCTGGCCGATTTTCTCGCCGCACGCCCCGGCATCACCGTGGACCTCCAAGAACGAATGACCAGCGATATCGTCCGCGGTGTGCTCGACGGCACCGCCGACATGGGCATTCTGGGCATCATGGTGGGCGTCGAGGTGCCCTCGCGACTGAAGACGCTGCCTTTCAGCCAGGACAGGCTGGTGCTGGCGACACCACTCGATCACCCCCTGGCCGAGCGCGAGGAGGTCACCTACGAGGATGCGCTGGATTACCCGCATGTCACGCTGCACGAGGGCAGCACGCTGTTTCATTATCTGGAGATGAAGGCGCTGGAGCTGGGCAAGCCACTGCCGGTCAGAATCCAGGTATTCGGTTTCGAATCGGCGTGCCGCATGATCGAGGCCGGCGTCGGGGTGGGTATCATTCCAGAGTCCTGCGCGCTTCGTTATCGAGGCCACATGCGCTTGAGCGTGCGTCACCTGAGCGACGCCTGGGCATACCGTGAACGCAGCATCCTGATTCGCGACGACCATGCCCTGCCCGGGTTTGGACAGGAGCTGCTGGATATCATCACCCAATACCAGTCAGCGCCACCTTTCTCGCCGGCGCAGCGCACACCCAGCCGACCATGAAAAATGCCCCGCGGCGCGGGGCATTGTCATCAGGGCCGACATCTGGCCCATCAACTCAAGCGCTGCATGTAGTCCACGTAGCCGAAGGTCCTGACGGTTCGCACCTCGCGGCTTGTCTCGTCGATCCGGCAGATCGCCGGCAGCCGAATGCCGTTGAAGGTGGTGGTCTTGACCATGGTGTAGTGTGCCATGTCGGTGAACACCAGCCGGTCGCCGATCTCGAGCGGCCGGTCGAAGGCGTAATCACCGATCACGTCGCCGGCCAGGCAGGTCGTTCCGCCGAGGCGGTAAGTATGGGCTTTCTCGCCGGGCTTGGCGCCGCCGATGATCTCGGGACGGTAGGGCATCTCCAGCACGTCCGGCATGTGCGCCGTCGCCGAGGTGTCCAGGATCGCGATGGGACCATCGTTGTCGACGATATCCAGCACGCTGCAGACGAGATAGCCGGTGTTCAGCGCGATCGCTTCGCCCGGCTCGAGATAGACCTCGAGATGGGGATGACGCGCCTTGAAGTCACGGATCACCCGCACCAGGCGTTCGACATCGTAATCGGCACGAGTGATGTGATGTCCGCCGCCGAAGTTGACCCAGCGCAGGCCGGCCAGATACTGCCCGAATCTGGCCTCGAACGCCGCCAGCGTCGCTTCCAGCGCATCGCTGTTCTGCTCGCAGAGCGCGTGGAAATGCAGGCCTTCCAGCCCCTCGACGTCTGCCGGCGACAGATCGACCGCCCGGGTGCCAAGGCGCGAACCCGGCGCGCAGGGATCATAGAGCGCCACTTCACCGGTGGAGTGTTCGGGATTGACCCGCAGCCCGCAGGAGACGCGGCGCGGCGCGGCCCTGACCGTCTCGCGGAAATGCCGCCACTGGCTCGGCGAATTGAAACTCAGGTGATCGGCGTAACGCAGGACCACCTCCATCTCCGGCGCGGTGAACGCCGGAGAATAGACATGGACTTCACCACCGAACGTCTCGGCGCCCAGGCGCGCCTCGTCCTGCCCACTGGCGGTCGTCCCCACCAGGTACTGACTCACCAGCGGGAAGGTGTTCCACATGGCGAAGCCTTTCAGCGCCAGCAGAATCCTGGCACCGCTCTCGGCCTGCACCCGCCCCAGCAGCTCCAGATTGCGCCGCAACAGCGCGTCATCCACCACGTACGCCGGCGACGGGCAGGCGCCGACATCGAACGGCGCCGCGTCGAGCGAGTGGCCGGTGTCGTGCGTCGCCATCAGGCCAGTGGATCCTGGTCAGGATCGAGCTCGACCATCTGCCACGGCAACCCCATCTCACCGATGCGCGCCATGAACGGGTCGGGATCGAGCTGCTCGACGTTGAACACCCCCTCGCCCTTCCAGATGCCTTCCAGCATCAGCATCGCACCGGTCACCGCCGGCACGCCGGTGGTGTAGGAGATCGCCTGGGACTGGACTTCGGCGTAGCACTTCTCGTGATCGCAGATGTTGTAGATGTACACCTTGCGACGCTTGCCATCCTTGATGCCGTCGAGAATGACGCCGATGTTGGTCTTGCCCTTGGTGCGCGGGCCGAGGGATGCCGGGTCCGGCAGTACCTGCTTCAGGAACTGCAGCGGGGAGATCTCGACTCCCTCGACCTGGATCGGCTCGATACGGGTCATGCCGACGTTCTCGAGCACCTTGAGGTGCGTGATGTACTTCTCCGAGAAGGTCATCCAGAAGCGAATGCGCTCCAGGCCCTTGATGTTCTGGGACAACGATTCCAGCTCTTCGTGATAGAGCAGATACATCTCCTTCTCGCCGATGCCGTCGAAGTCGAACTTGCGCTTCTCGGCCAGCGGCGGCGTCTCGACCCACTCGCCCTTCTCCCAGTAACGGCCGTTCGCGGTGATCTCGCGAATGTTGATTTCCGGGTTGAAGTTGGTGGCGAACGGGTAGCCGTGATCGCCGCCGTTGGCATCCAGGATATCGATCCGGTGGATCTCGTCGAACAGGTTCTTCTGGCCGTAGGCGCAATAGATATTGGTCATGCCCGGGTCGAAGCCACAGCCCAGCGTGGCCATTGCACCCGCCTTGGCATAACGATCCTGGAACGCCCACTGCTCCTTGTATTCGAACTTGGCCTCGTCCGGATGCTCGTAGTTGGCGGTGTCCAGATAGGGCACGCCGGTCTGGAGGCAGGCTTCCATGATGGTGAGATCCTGATAAGGCAGTGCCACGTGAATCAGGATATCCGGCTTGAACGACTCGATCAGCGCGACCAGCGCTTCGACGCTGTCAGCGTCGACCTGAGCGGTCTGGATCGAACGCGGCAGTTGCTCGGCGATGGCCTTGCACTTGGCTTCGTTGCGGCTGGCGAGACAGATCTCGCTGAATACTTCGGGATGCTGTGCGCACTTGTGGGTGACTACGCCACCGACGCCACCGGCACCAACAATCAGGACTTTGCTCATGAATTCGCTTCCAGATCGGGAAAAGTCAACAGTGATAAGGTCTTATCGGTAGTGGGCAACTAACGTCTCATAAGATTCAGCGCACCCCGACCCGATGCCACCCCGGTCTTGGTCTCTCGTACCGTCCCTGGGAACCGGCGAGAGGTCGCAGATGATGACCTCGTCAGAGACTGGCCTCAAGACTTTTTCGCGTCAAATCCCGGTCGATGTTAGGAGGGATTCGTTACCATCAGACGAAACAGCGCGCTCCGCCATCCCGCCCTCGTGTGACACCCTCAACCGCGAGGCCCGAACAGTATGACGCCGGCGCCGACCAGGCAGATCGCCGCCCCCGTCACATCCCAGCGGTCGGGCAGGCGGTGCTCGACGAGCCATAACCACAATACCGAGGTGACGATGTAGACACCGCCGTAAGCGGCGTAGGCACGTCCGGCATAATCACTGTCCACCAGCGTCAGCAGCCACGCGAACAGCCCCAGGCTGATGGCCCCCGGGGCCAACCACAATGCGGAACTGCCCGATCGCCACCACGCCCAGAACGCGAAACAACCCGCGATTTCCGCCAACGCCGCAGCGAGATAGATGAGAGGAGTCGACAAAACGATAGCCCATGAATGAATGCCGAACAGACTGTCGCGTCTCGCGGGACATGCCGCAAGCCAGGCGGGCCTGATGATCGTGGCCGACGTCAGCGGTCGTTACCGGCAGACACGACGACCCCGGCCTGCTGCCGGGGTCGAGATGCGTTCTTCGGCACGTTCAGGAAGTCATCAACGTCGGCCGAGCAGAATCCCCAGGAACACACCGACACCACCGGCGATCGCCAAGGCGCTGATCGGGTTCTTCACCGTCGCTTCACGCACGTCATCGAGCTTCTCGCCATAGTTGGCCTGCAATTTGCCGGCGGCCTGCCTGGCCTTGCCCTCGCGGCGGAGATTGTCATCTTCGGTCAAGCCACCGACCGTTTCCTGAGCATGACCCTTGAGCTCCTCGGTGCGTCCTTTCACTTGATCTTCGTACATCTCGATCTCCTTGATTGCCGTTGCCGCAGCGGAATCATTCCGCTGACACCTGAGCATAGTTGGCTTAGAGGATCTCGACAAAACCCATGAGTTCCGAAAACCGCCGGACTTCGGCGCAGGAGCGGTTTACGCTACGCACCGATCACTCCCGGAGCCTGTTCAGCATGCCACTACTCTCGCTTGGTCGTCTGCTTCTGCTATCGGCGCTATGGGGCGCCAGTTTCCTGTTCATGCGCATCGCCACCCCGGCGCTGGGGGCCTTCCCCACGGCGTTCTTCCGCGTGCTGCTCGGTGCGGCGGGACTGGTGGCGATCCTGGCGCTACTGCGCGTGCGTTGGCGCTTCGACGGCAAGCTCGGAGCAGTGCTGGCGATCGGCATGATCAACTCCGGTATCCCGTTCGGCATGTTCTGCATCGCCGCGCAGTACCTGCCTGCCGGCTATTCCGCGATGCTCAACGCCTCGACGCCGCTGATGGGGGTGATCCTCGGCGCCACGCTGTTTCACGAGCCGTTGACGAGAGATCGGCTGGTCGGTGTCGCGGCGGGCATGCTGGGTGTCGGCGTCCTGGTGGGCGCGGGGCCCGTCCGGATCGATGGCGGCCTGCTCATTGGCGCCGCCGCCTGCCTGACTGCCGCGGTCTGCTACGGGCTGGGCGGGTTCATCGTCAAGCGCTGGGTGGCCGATCGCGGCGGCCTGGACTCGCGCCTGATCGCCATGGGCTCGCAGGTCGGCGCAACGCTGCTGCTGGCGCCCTTCATGCTCGGCCAGCTGACACTGACACACCAGGCCATTGCCTGGACCGACAGCGGCGTCTGGTGGGCGATGCTAGCGCTGGGGCTCGCCTGCACCTCGTTGGCCTACCTTCTCTATTTCCGGCTCGTCGAAGATCTCGGACCGGTCAAGCCGCTCACGGTCACCATGCTGGTGCCCGCGTTCGGCGTACTCTGGGGCGCACTCTTCCTGGGCGAGCAGGTGACCTGGGCGCATGCCATCGGCGGCTCGCTGATCGGCGTTGCGCTCTGGATGATCCTGTTCCGACGTCGGCGCGATGCCGTGGTGCCCTGCCAGACCGGCGATTGAGCCCGACACGCTCGCCACCGGATTTTCGCACTATACTGAAAATCGCATTTTGCTAAAAAAGGAATAAGCAATGCGTAAGCCAGAATGGATGGGTGCAGGATTGTTGGGCTTGGCGCTGGTCCTGGCGGGGTGCTCCAGCACGCCGCCCTCGCCGTACGAGAAGGCGGCCGGTGAGTATGAAGGCGTTCTGCCTTGCGCCGACTGCTCGGGCATCCAGGTCGACCTGGAGATGATGAACATGGATGACACCGGCGGGGCCTATGTACTGAACAGCCTCTACCAGGGGCGCAGTGACGAGCCCATGACGACCCAGGGCAATTTCCTGGTGCTGAAGGACGCCGGACCGCAACAGATGCCGACGATCTACGAGCTCAAGGGCGCTGGCGGCAACACGATCTATTACCTGCGGCCGCTCGACAACGGCGATCTGGAAGTCCTCGACACGCACATGCAGTCGATCCAGTCCGGAGCCGACATGACGTTGAAACGCCAGTAACGGTGCACGGTCGATATTGGCGCGCCGGGCTCTGCCCGGCGCCTCGGCGCCGGCTCAGCGCTTCAGTGACCGGTGCACATAAAGGTCGTAGCGGCTCGTCTTTCCCTCCAGCACATGCTTCGGCGCGGGGCCATCGATCGGCGGAGCCTTCCGCGGACGCTTGACCACCACCCGATGCGTGGCGACATCCAGCGCCGCCTCCAGCAGGCGCGGGGCGTCGTCATCCCCACCCGCCAGATCCCGGAACAGTCGCATCTCCTTTTTGACCAACGCCGACTTCTCCCGGTGCGGGAACATCGGATCGAGATGCACCACCTGGGGCTCCTGCGGCCAGCCGCCGACCGCCGCCGCCAGTCCGGCCGCGCTATCGGCGTGGCGCAACGACAGTCGCCCGGCGATCTCCGCCACCTCATCGTCCGCCAGCGCTTGCGACAGGGCGGCCTCCAGCAGCGCATGGATCGCCGCCACCCGCTCGATCATCAATACCTCGGCTCCCAGCGACGCCAGCACGAAGGCGTCCCGGCCCAGGCCGGCCGTGGCATCGACGACCCGCGGCGTCACGCCCTGGCCGAATCCGCAGGCGCGCGCCACCAGCTGTCCGCGGCCGCCGCCGTAGCGTCGCCGATGCGCCGCCGCGCCGGAGACGAAATCGGCCCGGACCGGAAGACCGTAACGCTTGGTGTCACCGGCGATCTCGAGCCCTTGCCCGGCGCGCTGCAGAACCAGCCCCTCGGCAGGTGCCGAGGCGGCCCAGGGCAGGCCGTAGCGCGCGGCCAGATCGACCAGCGCCTCCCCGACCACGATCAGCGGCGGGGCCGCCTCGCTCATGTCGCCCATACGAACAGGGCGATACCCAGCAGCAGTCGGTAGATCACGAAAGGCATCATGCCGATCTTGTCCAGCGCGACCAGGAACAGCCTGATACAGAGCCAGGCCGCCACGAACGAGAACGCCACTCCCAGAAAGATCTCGTGCCACTGCGTCGTAGTGCCCGCCTGGACCAGCTCCACGCCTTTCAACGAGCCCGCCGCCAGAATCAGCGGAATCGACAACAGGAACGAGAAACGCGCCGCCGCCTGGCGGGTGAAACCGAGCATCAGGGCCGCCGTCATGGTGATTCCCGAGCGAGAGGTGCCGGGAATCAAGGCAATGGCCTGGGCGAGACCGATCAACAGCGCCGTCTTGAGTGACATCGTTTCGATCGGGCGTATCCGGGAGCCCCGCTTGTCGGCGATACCCAGCAATACGCCGAAAACGATCGTCGTCGTCGCGATCACCAGCACGGAGCGCCCCGCGCTCTCGACCCAATCCTCGATCAACAGCCCGAAGATGACCGCCGGAATGGTACCGACGATGATCGCCCACCCGAGGCGGCTCTCCGGCGTCTGCCCCCGCTCGCCGAACTGGGTGAACCAGGCGTGGAGAATACGCCAGACTTCATGTCGAAACGCGAACAGCACGGCGCCCAGAGAGCCGATATGGACTGCCACGTCGAAGGCCAGCCCCTGATCGGACCAGCCGAAGAGCTGGGAGGGCAAAATCAGATGTGCGGAAGAGGAGATGGGCAGGAATTCCGTCAAACCCTGGATGATGGCGAGTGCGGCCAGTTGCAAAACATCCATTTTCTTTCGATATCCTTGTTCGAGGAGGTCGCCATCGTGGACCTCGATCTTTCACGCCTTACGCCACGCCACCTCATTACGCAGATAGACGGGAATTACCTCGTGAGGCGCGCTGCCGCGCGCGCCACGCTCCCATGATGTGGCGGCCAGACGTACGAGATCCTCCGCCGCCGGTAGTTCGTCGGGGAGGGTTTGCGGCAATGCAACCTGTACATCGACAGGTATATTAGACAAAAGTTGCCAACCGCTGCCTATCCCCAGCCACTCGATATCGCGATCCGTGTCGGGCAGACGCAATCGCGAAGGCGGCATGACGCGTGGCTCGAGCGCCACGGTCAAGGCGCCGTCATGGCAGTGATAGGCCGCGACATAGATCTCGTCCATGCGGGCGTCGAGGGCGGCGATGACGTGCCGGGCGTGCCATTTGCGGTGAGCCGCGAGCGCCAGGGCTTCCAGGGTGGAAACGCCGATCAGCGGCAGGTCGGCGCCGTAGGCGAGCCCCTGGGCGATGCCAGCGGCGATTCGCAGGCCGGTGAACGAACCCGGGCCATGGCCATAGGCGATCGCGTCGAGCTGGGCCAGGGTCACGCCGGCTTCCGCCAGCACCTCGTCGATCATCGGCAGCAGCAGCCGGGTGTGTTCACGGGGGGCAATCTCGAAACGCTGAACGATCTGGTGATTCCATATCAGCGCGCAGGAGCAGGCAGTAGAGGAGGCGTCCAGCGCCAGCAACGTCGGCATCGGTTTCCCGGGGAATGGCAGCATCAAGGAGGTGGCGAGTATAGCGCCATCGCGATGTCAAAACGATGGCTCCGCCAGGAGGCGGAGCCATTCGGGATGATCAGTGGGTCGTCGGCGGGTCAGCCCTTCAGCGCGGCGAGGACCTGCTCTCGGATCTCGTCGACGCTGCCAACGCCGGCGATACGGTGATACTCCGGCGCGGCTTCGGCATCCTCGGCCGCCCACTCGCGGTAGTAACCGACCAGCGGCTCGGTCTGGTCGTGGTAGACCGAGAGACGATGGCGCACGGTCTTCTCGCTGTCGTCGTCACGCTGGATCAGCGGCTCGCCGGTGACGTCGTCCTTGCCTTCTTCCCGCGGCGGCTTGTAGTCGACATGGTAGACACGTCCGGAGTCCGGGTGGACGCGACGCCCGGAGAGCCGGTTGACGATCTCTTCGTCGTCGACGGCGATCTCCACCACGTGGTCCAGCTTGATGCCGGCGTCCTTCATCGCATCCGCCTGCGGGAGCGTGCGCGGGAAGCCGTCGAACAGGAAGCCGTTGGCGCAGTCGGGCTGGGAGATGCGTTCCTTGACCAGTGCGATGATCAGATCATCCGATACCAGAGCACCGCTGTTCATGGTCTCCTTGACCTTGACCCCCAGCTCACTTCCCTCCTTGACCGCGGCACGCAGCATGTCGCCGGTGGAAATCTGCGGGATATGGAAATGCTCGCAGATGAACTGGGCTTGGGTACCCTTGCCAGCGCCGGGGGCGCCCAAGAGGATCAAACGCATTGATAACTGCTCCTTCGTGAATCGCATCGGTTGTCGGACCGGTCAACGGCGTTGAGAACTCAACGCAGACGACACCGTCAATGGCTCATGACGATACCTGCCGATCGGGTAGCGCACAAGACTCGCCTGGATCGACGCGCCGCTACCGGGGGCGCCGACGAGACCTGATCACAGGGCAACAAACGCCAACGGCCCCCGAAGGAGCCGTTGGTTTGGATCGAGCGGACCGCCGCATCAGACCAGCATGCGCCGGATATCGGTCAGCACCTGTGCCAGGAAAGCGGTGAAACGCGCCGCGTCGGCACCGTTGACCGCACGGTGGTCGTAGGAGAGCGACAGCGGCAGCATCAAGCGCGGCTCGAACTCGCTGCCGTTCCAGACCGGCTTCATCGACGACTTGGAGACGCCAAGAATGGCCACTTCCGGCGTATTGACGATGGGCGTGAAGGCCGTGCCACCGATCGAGCCGAGGCTCGAGATGGTGAAGCTGGCGCCGCTCATCTCCTCTCGGGACAGCTTCTTGTTCTGCGCCTTCTTGGCCAGCTCGACCGACTCCTTGGCCAGATCGATCAGCGACTTCTTGTCGGCATCGCGGATCACCGGCACCATCAGCCCGTCCGGAGTATCGACCGCCACCCCGATGTGCACGTAGTGCTTGACGATCAGCTTGTCGCCATCCGGGTGCAGGCTCGAGTTGAACTGCGGGAACTTGCGCAGCGCATAGGCACACGCCTTGATCATGAACGGCAGCGGCGTCAGCTTGGCGCCCTGGGACTCGGCCTCCGCCTTCATCGACTTGCGGAAGGCCTCGAGCTCGGTGATGTCCGCTTCGTCGAACTGGGTGACGTGAGGCACGTTGAGCCAGCTGCGGTGCAGGTTGTTGGCGCCCGCCTTCATCAGACGGCTCATCGGCTTCTCTTCGATCTCGCCGAACTGACTGAAGTCGATCGCCGGCACCTGCGGAATGCCCGCGCCACCGGAAGCGGCCGCAGGTGCCGAAGCACCACCGTTCTTGCGCGCTTTCATCACTTGCTTGACGAAACCGTCGACGTCGTCCTTCAGGATCCGCCCCTTGGGACCGGAGCCCTTGACTTCACCGAGATCGACACCCAGCTCGCGAGCCAGCTTGCGGACCGCCGGACCGGCATGCACATGGGCACCGGCGGTCTTGTCATCGCCATGCTTCTCGCGCGCTTCCGGGCTCGGCTCGCCGCTGGGCTGCCGCTGTGCCCGCGAGTCGGCCGACGCCTTGGCATCGTCCTTCTTGGCCCCGTCCTTTCGGGCCTCGCTCTTGGGCGCCTTCGATCCGGACTTGCTCGCGTCACCACCGGTCTTGGCCGCCTTCTTCTTGCCACCCGACTGGCCAGCGACTTCGACGTAGCCGATCAGGTCGCCCTCGGAGACGCTGTCGCCCTCCTTGACCGCCAGTTCGACCACCTTGCCCTTGACCGGGCTGGGCACGTCCATGGAGGCCTTGTCGGACTCCAGCGTGATCAAGGTGTCTTCCTTGTCGATCTCGTCGCCTTCGCTGATCGCGACTTCGATGATCTCGACGCCTTCGCTGCCGCCGATATCCGGCACGCGAATCTCCTGACGACCGCCTGCGCTGTCGTCGGCGTCTTCGTCGTCACCCTCTTCGTCGGCGCTGTCTTCGTCGGTATCGGCGCCGTCGTCGGCGCCCGGCGCTTCGGCATCGTCCGCCGCCGGGGCATCGTCTTCCGTGTCGTCGCCCTCGCCGGCGATCTCCATGGTGCCGATCAGGTCGCCTTCGGAGACGCTATCGCCCTCCTTGATCGAGAGCGACACGATCTTGCCACTGTAGGGACTGGGCACGTCCATGGAGGCCTTGTCGGACTCGAGCGTGATCAGGGTGTCCTCCTCGCTGATCTCGTCGCCCTCGCTGACGGCCACCTCGATGATCTCGACGCCATCGCCACCGCCAATGTCCGGCACCTTCACTTCGACGGTGCGCTTGCCCCCGCCGGAGGATTTCTTCTTCGGCGCGGCCTTCTCGGGCTCGTCCTTCTCCTGCGACTCGGCGTCATCCTGCGGGGCCGCGTCGTCGGAGGCGTCGTCATCGGATGAGGCTTCCGGCTCATCCTCGCCTTCGCCCTCGGCTTCCAGCTCCAGGATGTCGTCGCCCTCGGAGACGGTGTCGCCTTCCTTGACCAGAATCTTGACCACCTTGCCGCCTTTCGGCGCGGGGACATCCATGCTGGCCTTGTCCGACTCCAGCGTGATCATGGTGTCTTCGGCGGAGATGACATCGCCGACGCTCACCGCAATCTCGATGATTTCGACATCGTCGCTGCCGCCGATGTCGGGAACTTTGATGATTTCGCTACTCAAGGTCGCGCTCCTTTAATCATCTGCCGACCCGCCCCGCGGGCGAGGTCGGCTAATTCAGGTATTCTGGCCGTCGCTCTCAGCCGGCGACGGCACCCTGACGTGGTCCGTCGACTCAAGACACCAGCGGGCTGGGCTTGGCGGGGTCGATGCCGTACTTCTTCATGGCATCGTTGACGACCTTGGCCTCGAGCTCGCCCCGTTTGACCAATGCACGCAGCGCCTGAATCGTCACGTAGTAGCGGTCGACCTCGAAGAAGCGGCGCAGCGCTTCGCGGGTGTCGGAACGTCCGAAACCATCGGTACCGAGCACGTGGAAGTCGTTGGGCACCCAGGCGCGGATCTGGTCGGCATACAGCTTCATGTAGTCCGTCGATGCGATGACCGGACCCTCGGCCCCCTCGAGCTGCTGGACCACCCAAGGCTTCTCGCGCTTCTCATCGTAGTCGAGGAACTGCTGACGATCGTATTCGAGCGCTTCGCGACGCAGCTCGTTGAAGCTGGTCACGCTCCAGACATCGGCGATCACGCCATGCTCTTCCGCCAGCATTTCGGCAGCCGCCTCGACCTCGCGGAGGATGGTGCCACTGCCCATGAGCTGGACCCGCGGCTGCTTCTTCTTGCCGGCCGCCTTGCCTTCGTGCAGGCGGTACATGCCGCGAACGATGCCCTCCTCGCTGCCTTCCGGCATTTCCGGATGCGAGTAGTTCTCGTTCATCACCGTCAGATAGTAGAAGCAGTTCTCCTTGTCCTGGAACATCCGCTTCAAGCCATCCTGCACGATGACGGCCAGTTCGTGCCCGTAGGTCGGGTCGTAGGCCCGGCAGGTCGGCACGGTCGACATCAGGATATGGCTGTGGCCATCCTGGTGCTGCAGGCCTTCGCCATTGATGGTGGTACGACCGGCGGTGCCGCCGACCATGAAGCCACGCGCCTGGAGATCGCCGGCCGCCCAGACCAGGTCGCCGATTCGCTGATAACCGAACATCGAATAGTAGATGTAGAACGGGATCAGCGGCAGATGGTGGTTGGCGTAGGAGGTCGCGGCCGCGATCCACGCCGACATCGAACCCGCCTCGGTGATGCCCTCCTCGAGGATCTGGCCTTTCTTGTCCTCGCGGTAGTACATGATCTGGCCGGCATCCATCGGCTCGTACTTCTGGCCTTCCGCGGCGTAGATACCGAGCTGCCGGAACATCCCTTCCATCCCGAAGGTGCGCGCTTCATCCGGGATGATCGGCACGATACGGGCGCCCAGCTGCTTGTGCTTGACCAGGCCGTTGAGGACGCGCACGAAGGACATGGTGGTGGAGACTTCGCGGTCGCCGGAGCCCTTCATCTGGGTCGCGAACATCTTGTCGTCGAGACCGGGGATCTCCATCGCCTCGAAGTCGGCCTTGCGCGCCGGCAGGAAGCCACCCAGCCGCTCGCGCTGGAGATGCATGTACTTCATCTCCGGACTGTCGTCCTCGGGCTTGTAGTACGGAATATCGCCGCTCTCGATCTGCTTGTCGGAGACCGGGATGCCGAAGCGGTCACGGAACGCCTTGAGGGCGTCGACGTCCATCGACTTGATCTGATGGGCTTCCATGTCGGCTTCGCCGTGGCCGCCACCCATGCCGTAGCCCTTGACGGTGTGCGCCAGGATCACGGTGGGACGCCCATTGGCGTTGTTGACCGCCTCGTGGTACGCCGCGTAGACCTTCTGCGGATCGTGGCCACCGCGGTTGAGACGGAAGACCTCCTCGTCGGAGTACTCCTTGACCATCTCGGCAGTCTCTTCGTACTTGCCGAAGAACTCCTTGCGCGTGTAGGCCCCGCCCTGCGCCTTGTAGTTCTGATACTCGCCGTCGACCGCCTCGTCCATGCGCTTCTGCAGCATGCCCTTGGTGTCTTTCTCGAACAGCGGGTCCCACAGGCCGCCCCAGACGACCTTGATGACATTCCAACCGGCGCCGCGGAACACGCCTTCGAGCTCGTCGATCACGCGCGAGTTACCGCGTACCGGGCCGTCGAGACGCTGCAGGTTGCAGTTGATGACGAAGATCAGGTTGTCGAGCTTCTCGCGGCTGGCCAGGTGCAGCGCGCCGAGGGACTCCGGCTCGTCGCACTCGCCGTCGCCGAGGAACGCCCAGACCTTGCGGTCCTTCATGTCCTCCAGTTCACGTGAGTGCAGGTACTTCATCACGTGGGCCTGGTAGATCGACTGGATCGGCCCGAGCCCCATCGAGACGGTGGGGAACTGCCAGTAGTCCGGCATCAGGTAAGGGTGCGGATAGGATGGCAGCGCGTCGCCGTCCACTTCCTGGCGGAAGTTGTCCATCTGCTCCTGGGTCAGGCGGCCCTCGAGAAACGAGCGCGCGTAGATGCCCGGCGTCACGTGCCCCTGGATATAGAGCAGGTCGCCCTTGTGGTCACCGTTGTCGGCCCGGAAGAAATGGTTGAAACCCACTTCGTAGAGCGTGGCACTGGACTGATAGCTGGCGATATGACCGCCCAGGCCCTTGTGCTTCTTGTTCGCCCGCAGAACCTGCACCATGGCATTCCAGCGAATCGCCGAGCGGATCTTGCGCTCGATGAACATGTCGCCGGGCATCTTGGCTTCACGATGGACGGGAATGGTGTTGCGGTGCGGCGTAGTCCCGGAAAACGGCGGTGAAGAGCCGTCACGACGCAGACGGTCCGCCAACCGGGTCAGGATGTACCGAGCGCGCTCTTCGCCCTCATGCTCGACAACCGAGGCCAGGGAATCCAACCACTCCGTGGTCTCGACCGGATCGAGATCTTCTCGTGTCTCCAGACTCATAGACAACTCTCCGAATGGGAAAAGGTTTGCCATTCGCCCGGCCATGGCGGGTAGCCGCAGCGGGGCTTGGGAATATGCGCTCTTCGGTGCGGGCGCGGCTCTTTTGGGGCCGCTTTCCGAGATTTTTTGGCTGTAACTGAATTACAGCGGGCGTGCGGGACGCGGGAAATCAGGCGAAGAAGATACCGCAAACGCCCTCATCTGCCAATTCGCAGACGCTTCGATCCTCCTGGTGGCAATGCCCAAATGCCGTGACATCAGTCGCTTAGTCGCCATTCGTGACGCCCCACCGGGAGTCTCGGTTGGTGTAGTCAAGCTACAGGCTCGCGCCACCCTTGAGCGTAGCACTCAAACCGTCGCTGTCAGGCAGCGACGCAGATAAGCCCAATCGAACGCCGGGCCCGGATCGGTCTTGCGCAGCGGCGCGATGTACCCATGTCCGGTGATCCGTTCGGTGGTGATTGGCGGATAGTCTCTTGCCAGCGCCTGCAACACCTCGGCCAGTACGCGATACTGGGCCTCCCGGTAGGGCACTTCATCGGCGCCTTCGAGCTCGATACCGATGGTGAAATCGTTGAGCCCTTCGCGTAGACGCCCGCCGTCGTGCCATCGGGACTTGCCGGCATGCCAGGCGCGGCGATCGAAGGGAACGAACTGCACACACTCGCCGTCGCGCCGGACCAGCAGGTGCGCCGACACCCGCAGCGCGGCAATCGCGCCGAAAGCGGGGTGAGCGTCGGGGTCCAGTGTATTGGTGAACAGCCGCTCGATGGCATCGCCGCCGAACACCCCCGGGGGGAGGCTGATCCCGTGCAGGACCACTGCGGACACCTCCCCCTGCGGCCGCGCGTTGGCGTTGGGTGACGCCACTCGCCTAGCCGTGTCGAGCCAGTGATCGTCGATCCTCATCCTGCAAGCTCCTTCGAGATCATGTCGCTTGTGCAGCCAGGCCTAGCCGCTCGTCTCTGGGGCTGATGCCGAAATGGTGGCGATAGGCCGTCGAGAAATGCGCCCCCGACGAAAAGCCGTGAGCCAACGCGATCTCCCCCACCGCCTGATCGCTCTCGCGCAGCAGCTTGCGCGCCCGCTGGAGGCGCAGGTTGAGATAGTAGCGGCTGGGCACGGCCTGGAGATGCTTCTTGAACAGTCGCTCCAGTTGTCGCCGGGATATCCCCAGATGGGCCGAGAGCTCATGCGTGGTCAACGGCTCTTCGATGTTGGCCTCCATCAGTGCCACGGCGTCCACCAGGCTCTGCGGCGCATGGCCAAGCCGTGAACGCAGCGACGTCTGCTGCGGCTCGTCGGCCATGCGGATACGCTCGCAGACGAAGTGCTCGGAGATTCGCTGCGCCAGCCCCGCTCCCTGCTGCTGACCGATCAGCGTCATCAGCATGTCCATTGCCGCCGTCCCCCCGCCACAGGAAAGGCGGTCGCGGTCGATCTCGAACAACTGGTGAGAAACGTGGATCTTTGGAAACGTTCGCGTGAACGCGTCGGCACTGGCGTAGGGAATCGAGGCCCGATAACCATCCATCACACCCGCCCTGGCGAGCCAGTGGGTTCCGCCGGCGATGCCGCCCAGCATCACGCCACGGCTGGCCAGACGATGCAGCCAGTGAATCAGCGTCTCGCCACTCTCCTCCACGGCCCCCGCGCCATCGGGCGCGGGGGCGCAGACGAACAGCATATCGAGGTGGCGCGCATCACTCCCGGCGACGCTCTCCGGCGAGAATGACAGCTGGGCCACGCTCTTTACCGCTCGACCGTCGATGCCGAAGGTCGTGGCGGCGTAGAGCCGTCGCCCCGAGAGCGTGTTCGCGACGATCAACGGCTCGATCGCGCAAGCCTGCGCCAGCAGCGAGAAGCCGGGCAACATCACGAACCCCACTCGGCGCGGGGTGTCGCTGACGTTCATGATCGACGGTTCATGCGGTGGCGCGTCGGAATCAGACTTGAACGACGTCGAATTCGACCTTCGGGTCGACGTCGGCGTCGTAATCCACGTCGTCGCGTTCGAAGCCGAACAGCTTGAGGAACTCGTGCTTGTAGCCGGCGTAGTCGGTCAGCGCAAACAGGTTGTCGCTGGTCACCTGCGGCCAGAGATCCTTGCACGCCTGCTGGATATCGTCGCGCAGTTCCCAGTCATCCAGGCGCAGGCGCCCGGCCTCATCCAACTCGGGCTCGCCGTCGGCGTAGAGACGCTCGCCGAACAGGCGATTGAGCTGATCGATGGTGCCCTCGTGGACACCCTGCTCCTTCATGACCTTGTAGACCATGGAGATATAGAGCGGCATCACCGGGATCGCGGCGCTGGCCTGGGTGACCACGGACTTGAGCACGGCCACGTTGGCCCCGCCACCGCTGGCCTTGAGGCGCGAGTCGATCTCGCCGGCAGCGCGATCCAGGTCCTCTTTCGCCTTGCCGAGGGCACCGTGCCAGTAGATCGGCCAGGTGATGTCGGTACCGATGTAGCTGAACGCCACCGACTTGGCACCCGGCGCCAGCACGCCCGCCTTGTCCAGCGCATCCATCCACAGCTCCCAATCCTGGCCGCCCATCACCTCGATGGTATCAGCCACTTCCTGCTCGGTGGCCGGCTCGACGGAAGCCTGGATGATCGCATCCTTGTTGGTATCGATGGCCGTCGCGGTGTAGGTCTCGCCGATCGGCTTGAGGCTGGAGCGCTTGAGTTCTCCGCTATCCGGCAGCTTGCGCACCGGCGAGGCCAGCGAATAGATCACCAGATCGATCTGCCCCATGTCCTCGCGGATCAGTTCGATCGCCTTGTCACGCACCTCGTGGGAAAACGCATCGCCGTTGATCGACTTGCTGTATAGCCCCTCGGCCTTGGCGAACTTGTCGAAGGCGGCCGAGTTGTACCATCCCGCCGTACCGGGCTTGCTCTCGGTCGCCGGCTTCTCGAAGAACACGCCCAGCGTGTCGGCGCCGTAGCCGAAAGCCGCGGTGATGCGGGCCGCCAGCCCATAACCGCTGGAGGCACCGATGACGAGCACGTTGCGCGGCCCCGCCTGGTCGCCGCTCAGGTTGGCGCGGGTGGTCTCGATCTGTTCGAGTACGTTGCGCTCGCAGCCGAGCGGATGCGTCGTGGTACAGATGAAACCGCGAACCTTGGGCTTGATGATCACGTCTAACCTCGTCTTCTACAGCGGAACGAAAGCCCCGGCGAAGCGTGCCGGGAGGTGGCATTGAGCGAAAGCTTGTCGGGCGCATTCTAGCAGGGTGGCGAAAGCGGGAGCGAACTCGCATGAGCCCTCCCCCTCCGGTTCCTGCCGAGCCCGGGCACCGCATGCCGCTCCCGGCCTTCCTCGGCGCCGGACTTGTCTCTCTCGCCAGTCTATTCGAAGATGACTCGCCCGCGAGTCGAACCCACCCAGAGCGTAGAGAAAGCCCCATGGCCCACGAACAAGAGATCGAGGAGCTGGTCATCCGGCGTGGCGCGCTCTGGCTGGCACTCTCGCCACTATGGCTCGAGCGGGAGCCCAGGGAGTCGGACTTCGCTCGCATGATTCGCGAGATCGATGCCAGCCACCTGACGCTGCAGCAGCTGGAGTGGGTCTATCGCCTGGAGATGTCACCGGTCATGGCTCGCTACCAGCTCTCTATGGCCGGCGAATGGCGGGCCTTCGACGAGACCGAACTGCTGACGCGACTGGTCCGCCACAATCGCAAGCTGCGAGGATGGCGCAAGGCGACTTGGTCGCTGTTCTCGGGCCTGACGACGATGATGAGCCGACCGCGCTTCAACGAACTGGGCGTGCGGGTCATGGTCGCGCGTGGCGAGAGACCGCCGGGCTAGAGAACGGACTCACGCCGAAAACGGCGTCTCCAGCGCCTCCTCGATGGCACCGCGCAGCGAGCGAGGCACGGCACGCGGCCCGAAGCGTCTGATCACCTGTCCGTCCCGCCCCACCAGGAACTTGGTGAAATTCCATTTGACCGGCGTGCTGCCGAGCACCCCGGGCGCCTGACGGCGCAGATGGACGAACAGCGGGTGCGCTTCACGCCCATTGACCTTGACCTTCTCCATCAGCGGGAACGTCACCGCATAGCGCCGTTCGCAAAAGGCGCCGAATCCGGCCGACGACTCCGGCGACTGGCGTCCGAACTGGTTACAGGGGAACGCGAGCACCGTGAAACCCTGATCCCGGTACTCCTGATAGAGCTTCTCCAATCCCTCCATTTGCGGCGTGAAACCGCAGCGGCTGGCGACATTGACGATCAACAATACCTGGCCACGCAGCGCACGCAGATTGAAGGATTCGCCGGACGGGGTCCGGCAGTCTTGCGTATATAACGACATGGATGAATCGATCCGAGAACACCAAGTTCAAGTCGGCGGAACCGCGTCACGCCCCTAGGCGCATCGCTCCCGCTCCGCAGAGTGCCACGCTGGACGCCCGTTCACCAGTGATCGAGCTCGATGGCTCTCGCCAGCGCCATGCGCGTGTCCGGCGTCGCTTTGTCCAGCGACAACGCCTCCGAGATCGGCAGCCAGCACACGGCGGCCACTTCCTCCGGCTGCAATCGCAGCGGTCCATCGTAATCGACCCAGTAGAGACTGCCGTACAGCTTCAAGCTGGCCTCCTGGAACACGAACTCACCGCCGGCCATCAACTCGACACCGCGAATGCCAAGCTCCTCGAACAGCTCCCGCCGCGCAGCCGGCATGGGGGCCTCGCCCGCGCTCACGACACCACCGGCGGCCAGATCGAACCAGCCCGGGTGTGTCTCCTTGATCGGCGTACGTTCCTGCACGCAGATCTCGCCGCGGGCGTTGCGCACGACGATGTAAGTCGCCCTGTGCCAGCAGCCCAGGCGCCGCATCATGGCCCGCGAAGCACTACCGCACGGCCGATTGCGGGGATCGACGAGTTGAACCTGCTCGTCGGCGATGACGATGTCGCTCATGGGATGTCTGCCAGTCGAGAAACGGAAAAGCAGCGTATCACGTGACCGACCGGGCACGGCTCACCGATAGCGCGCATTGCCCTGCCCCATGCCGCAATGGTCGAATGCAAAACACAGCGGCGAACGCCCGGTCTATGCTCGAATCAGCCACCCTGGAGGAAGCTGATGGCCGACTACGCACCACGCCAAGACCTGACCACGCACCGCGTCGAGAATCAGCCTACCGCGGGCCCACGTCGCGATCCGTGGAGAGACGATCGCCCCCTGCGGGAGACGCTATCTCACTTCGCACCGGCCTGGGTCGGCGAGCGCCTGGCTCCCCTGGGGCAAAAACTCGGGACCGCCGAGGTGGAGCGTTGGGGTGAACAGGCCGACCGCTACCCTCCTACGCTCCATGCCTTCGACCGTTATGGCCGCCGCCTGGACGAGGTCGAATATCATCCCGCCTACCACGCCCTGATGGCACTCGCTATCGAGGACGGCTGGCACGCCGTCGCCTGGGAGCAGGAGCATGACGGTGGGCATCAAGCCCACGTCGCCGGGCTCTATCTGCTGACCCAGGCCGAACCGGGCTTCTGCTGCCCGATCACCATGACCCACGCCGCCATGCCGGTACTGCGCCAGTTGCAAGGTGGCGAGGCATGGCGAGAACGGCTCATGGGCCGAGCGTATGACGCCGCCGCCATCCCGGCCGAGCACAAGCGCACCAACACCTTCGGCATGGCGATGACCGAAAAGCAGGGAGGCAGCGACGTGCGCCGCAACAGCACTCGGGCGTCGCCGGTGGCCTCGCCCGGTACCGGCGAGTGGTATCGGCTCGACGGCCACAAGTGGTTCTGCAGCGCGCCGATGTCGGACGCTTTCCTCACCCTGGCTCAGACCGATGACGGCCTGTCCTGCTTCCTGGCACCGCGCTTCACCCCGGATGCCCGGAGAAACGCCATCGAGATCCAGCGGCTCAAGGACAAGTGCGGCAATCGTGCCAATGCCTCGGCGGAGATCGAATATGCCGGTGCCTGGGCGCAACTCGTCGGCGAGCCTGGCCGGGGCATACCGGCGATACTGGAAATGGTGCAGCAGACACGGCTCGATGCCGCTACCGCTCCGGCGGGCATGATGCGTCAGGCCGTGAGTGAGGTCTGGTGCCACGTGAAGGGGCGCCGAGCCTTCGACCGGCGGCTGGCCGATCAGCCGCTGATGCAGCGCGTCGTCGCCGATCTCGAGATCGAGACCGAGGCCAGCCTGATGCTGGCGATGCGAGGCGCACGCGCCATGGACCGATCCCGGAGCGACGAGCATGAAGCCGCGCTGGCGAGGCTGCTCCCGGCGCTGGCCAAGTTCTGGCACAACAAGCGCGGCCCCGCGTTCATGGCCGAGGCGATGGAGTGTCTCGGCGGCATCGGTTACGTCGAGGAGGCACCACTGGCAAGGCTCTATCGCGAGGCGCCGGTCAACTCGATCTGGGAAGGCTCCGGCAATGTGATCTGTCTGGACGTGCTGCGCATCCTGGATCGCCACCCGGCCAGCATCGAGGCGTTGCGGCAGGAGCTGAGCCTGGCCCGAGGCCACCATGCGGCTTTCGACGCCGCCATCGAGGCGCTCGACGAGCGGCTGACGGCAGGCCCCGAACAGCTGCAGGCCGAGGCACGCTGGCTAGCCCAGGCCATGGCCCAGACGCTGCAAGCCGCGATGCTGATTCGACATGCGCCCCAGGCCATCGCCGACACGTTCTGCGCCACCAGGCTGGCAAATGCGTCGCCGATCTTCGGCGTTCTCCCCGCCGACGCCCCCGTGGCGACGATTCTCGAGCGCCTGGAGGCGTGAACGGTCGCCGACGGCGGCGATGCTCAACCCAGCGCCACGCGAGCGGCCAGACCGAGCAGGACGAGCCCCGTCAGCCGATGAATCCAAGCCGCGTGCCGCTGCAACCATGGCAGCACGCGGGAATGGGAGAGCAGCAGTGCCACCAGCACGTACCAACTGCCATCCACCAGGGTCGCGGTCGCGACGATCAACCAGCGCCCCGCCACGCTCAGGTCGGCGCTGACGAACTGACTCAACAACGCGACGAAGAACACGATCAACTTGGGATTGCCCAGCGCCACCAACAGGCCATCGCGCATGGCGCGTCGCCAATCGCTGCTTCGATGGCTCATGCCGAAGCCGTCGCTGCCGCCGGCCCGCAACGCCTGGACGCCCATCCACGCCAGATAGCAAGCCCCGCCCCAGGTCACCAGCCGATAGAGCCAGGGCTGGTGAACGATAACCGCCGCCAGCCCCAGTACCGTCACCCCCGCATAGAGACCGACACCCGCCGCGTGGGTGATCCCGGCGATCACGCCGCAGCTGCGCCCGCCGCCCAGCGTATTCTGCATCACCATGGCCAGGCTGGGACCGGGAGACATGGCGCCGAGGGCGCAGATCGCCAGCAGAGATAACCAGAGTTGCAACGACACGTCTTCTTCCCATTTCCACCAGTGATATCCGCTGGCCGACTATACCGGACGTTTCGGACGAGGACCGCCCGCCATGAGGCTATTTGAGGACTCCGGATAATTCCACCGGCGCAGGCACTTCACAACGGCTACGCTGTCATACGCACTCAGGCCCATCCATCAGGGAGGTGAAACATGAGCCTATTCAAGCGTGAAGACCGGCAGGCCCGAACGGACCGCATCCGCGACGACCTGCACGATATCGGCGAGCAGGGTCAGGCGTTGGGGCACGACCTGCGAGATGACGCGCAGGACGCGATCGAGGAAGCGCGAATGAAAAGCGAGGAGCAGTACGCTCGCATGGCAGCCGAAGCACGCCGCCGCAACCGCCGCTTCAAGCACTCCGCCAACCAGTCGCTGGACGATTGCGACCGCTACGTACGCGAGCACCCATGGTCGAGCATCGGCGTTGCCACACTGGCGGGCGCCATGCTCGGATTGCTGATCAGCCGGCGCTGAATCACGGAAACGCCTCGCTCGGCGGGGCGTTTCCTGAGCGTTCCCAACCAAACCATAGTTTCAATCTTTAACCGTCATTGAACTTTATAATCGAAGCTGTGGAAAATTGAGAACGATAGTCGTTTAATCGCAGGATACCTGAACTCAGGAGACCGAGATGAACGCTGACAAGTGGCAAACGATCGATGTCGAGAACATCGACAAATCCGCCAGGTCGCTACACGCCTGCTCACTGGATCCCTCCATTCGCTGCCTGGCCGAGTTGCGTGCCTCGCAGATCAACGGTTGCCTCAGCTGCACCCATTTCCGTCGCGAACAGGCCGAAGCTCTGGGCATCTCACCCAGCAAGCTCAAGGCGTTGACGGCCTGGGCTGAATCCGACGAGTTCGACGAGCGGGAGAAAGCGGCGCTGGCGTGGTGTGAGTCCTTCACCCATTTCCGCCCTGCCAACCCGACGACTCGCAAGCTGGCGCTGAACGCGTTTTCCCCTCGGGAGCTGGCGGACCTGACCATGGCGATCGAGATGACCAGCGCTTTGAGCCGCGCCTCGCGCCGCGCCGCGGTCTAGTGGGTCCCGAGACACCTGGCTTCATCTCGGCTCGCTCTCTTCATCGATGAGAGCGGCTTTTTTTCGCCTTGCGGTTGGCTGGCGGCGCTTGTCCACAGCTCGTCTCTCGGACCATCGAAGACGCTTGGCAGTTTGCGAGCCGAGTCATCGATGGATAGACACCCTGCGTTCAAATCGTGGGCACGACGTGATCCTGCAGACAGCCGGCAACGCCACCCTCGCTGGCCAACGCCGGCATATCGAGCATATGTACCCAGCCACGAGCCAGCCTGAGCAGCCCTTCCTGACGAAACGCCGTCAACGTACGACTGACATGCACCGGGGACAGCCCCAGCGCATCCGCGAGATGCTGCTGGGATAGCGGCAAACGAAAGTGCTCTCGTGCGCTTTCATCGTTGCGCCGCAGCCGGCAGCCTATCTCGAGCAACAGATACGCCACCCGCTGGCGAGCACTCCGGCGGGAAAGATGGACCAATCTCTGGCTCAGCACCGCCTGCTGATATGAGCAGACCGCAAAGCATGCCGAAGTGAGGCGAGTGGATTCACGAAACAGCTTGAGAAGCTGCCGGTTGGCTACCGATAGAATCTCGCCATCTTCGAGCATGACCACGCTGGAGAGTCGTTGCTTGAACGGGAATTCATGTAGCCCGATGACGTCGCCGGGCAGGTATATCTCCAGAATATGACGGGTGCCACCCTTTAGATGGCGAAACGAGTAAGCCCATCCATCCTGCAAGGTACAGAAATCTCGCGCATTGTCGCCTTCGTGCCAGAGCACTTGTCCCTTGACGACGCGCGTGGAGGAGCCTTCCAGAGCATCGAGCTGGCGCCGATCATTTTCCGAGAGTTTCCCATAGTGACTAAAATGTCGGGCAATACAGCCTTCCTGCTGACCCATGCCTTCGCCTTCTTGAATTTTTCAAGCATGACAGCATGTTAGACAGGCAAGTTACATAACATCGGTTAGATAGCCGAGGTAAACGCGCGCGAGAAAGCTTCTCGACGAACCGCTCCCGTCGACAACGAAGCGCCTGCCGCGAGTCACCCTCGACTCGACACGGCTGCCCCGTGGGTCGCTGGCCCCGAGATACCGAAATCCGACTTGAACGCCTGGGAAGAAATATTAGAATTTTATTAACTACAAGCATGCGCGAGGGGCGGGATGTTCAGGCGCTATATCGTAAAGATCAAGCAGGCCGGCACGCTACATCAGCACTTCATAGTCACCGACACCCATCACGGCAACCAGACCGTCGGCGTGCACCACCATGAGGCCAAGGCAACAGAACACATGGAGCTCCTCAACAGCCTGGAAACCAGCGGCCCCGGTATCTGGAACCTTCTCGAGCGAGAAGCGGAGTCGAGCTAGCGGCCGACCCGGGACCTGCCCCCGGGAACCACGGTCATCCAGCCCGGTTCAGGGCGCCGATCAGGTAGAGGTCGTGCAGGTAGCTGTCGAGCCGGGAAATACCATGGGTCATGACGATCACGAGGTAGATAAGCAGCATCAGTATCCAATCACTGTTCGCCCAGGCCAACGAATCGAGGGATACGCGATAAACGACGGTATAGAGACTCAGCCCGCCCAGAAACATGACCACAAGGCAGTTGACCAGCACCAGGCTCAGCAATAAAGGACGACTATCCTTGCGCGGAAGATCGGTCTTCCACGCCAGGAGATGGCGTACGCGGGGCTGGCCGTTGAAGAGAATACGCCGGCGACGGCGAAGCAACGCGCCCAGGTATCGAGACGCGTTGGGAAGCTTCGCCGCGGAGAGGATGAGATGCGGGTTGAGGTGCGCACCGAAAAAACGGCTCGCAGTATCCAGCAATCGTTGGGATTCGCCAGTGGCCGCATATCGCTCGGCCTGTCGGGAGAGCTGACCAAGCGGCGTTTCACGGCTCGCTTGACGTTCATCGTCTTCAAAGTTCTGAGCGTAATAAATGTCGTAGACCTGATAGACGGAAATGGCAACGCCCAGGAAAATCAGAAAGAACGTCAATACGCTCAGCATGCTCTTCACTCCATGTTTCTCGATCTCGCATCATAGCAACCTCGTGATCAGCCAGGCTACGCAGATGGAGTGCGTCATTTAGCCACCGGCTAAAGTCGTAGCAAGCGAGGAACCGCGATCGCTTAGAATCCAACGTCATTTACAGGGCCGAGGAACGACGCCCAGACAATCAATGGCTTGCAGGTATTCACAGGGCCAGTATTCACAGGGCCGGTATTAATAGAACCTGCACTCACAGGATGGAAAAGCCCACCACGTCATAGCGCACGCATACGGGAGCAGAAACCGCCCAGGGTCATACAGGGCAACAACTGGCCGACGCTCCGTCTTCGCCCCGACCTGTCGACATGCGCCGACAATGGAATGACGCTCTACCTTCGACCAGCCTCCGCCTCGGCACCGCCCGATTGACACGCTCTCGGTTACCCCATACTTTCATCAGCGGGATGCCATAAAAAATAGCGAACCAGATAACTGGCGCAGGCGATCGTCTGCCGGACAGTTACCCATTCAGCGACCATGAACCTCAGAGGGGCTCCAGCCGCATCCCGCTTCAGATCTTGAAGCCGCCCGACCCGCGATGCCAACGACGCTCACGCTTCCATCCGGCATTCGCGGGTTTTTTACGCCCTCGCCCCCCTTCGACGGAAGCAGCGATTGCAAGACACTTTGTAACCAAAAGTCCCTCTGAGCGTCTTTTTGTGTCCCGCGGACTCAAAAAATAACGTTTGACTGCATTTCTTGCTTACTCATTCTGACGCAAAACAGCGACAATGGCTGCACACACTGCGAGAGCGAGAATGCAAGACACACTCGCAACGGCAACGGAGTTCATGGTCGCCATCAAAGCGATCTTTCCTGGCCCATGGGCTCACATTTTCCGTGATGCCTTTTGGGTCATTTTTTGGCCACCACTCTTTCCCTCCTTATTGCACGGCAAATCCAACCGCACCATCTACCCATGGCAATAATATCGGCAGATACAATGAGCCGCGTGGTCGACATCGCTCTCCTGACCACTGCATACCTCCAGTCGATGAAATGTCATGGATCGGCGATCTCCTACCCGATTTCCGGAGGAAGCGTCGTCTTCGAGCATCAACTGAATAGCATCTTCTACTATACATCTGGAAACATCACTCGGCGCTGATACACACCAGGATTTTCAGGTCCGGTCGCTTCCCTGTGACCGCTTCGACCCGATATGGCAAACCTTCATCACTGACGGATTTTCATGGCCCGGTTTCTCTTGCTGCAAAGTCATATGTGAGTCAGCAGATGCATTCATCTAAACCAATTTGTTGAACAAAGGTTATTTTCCTTTTCCCAAAAGCAGGACTACTATCAACTGGTGCATCGGTATTCTGTCCTTCGGAACGTTCTTTCGAATCAAGATCCGCCAAGGCCATCAATAGGCTTGCACCGACATATAGCGACCATGAACGACGCTATGTCGATAATAACGTCCTGACTCGATCAGTAGACGCATCACCCGCCCGCACCGGCGTAAGGCTCACCAAGCCTTATGTCCAGCGCGGGTTTTTGTAATCCTGACACTACATATTTACAAACTTTTTTCGCGACCCGTCGAATGAAATCGATTTCACTTATTTACGCGACTAAAGTATTGCCAAAAATTGCGTTAATTCTAATTTATAGCGTTTTTTTATTTGCCTAGGCGACGCAAAACGGCGACAATCCTGACACTAGGCCGAAGTTAACTTTATTAGGAGACTCTGCCTTCACCGCGTTCATGGTCGCCTTCCACAGGAAGCGATCTTTTCCGGCCCGCAAGTCAGTCATCTCCCCTGGTGACGCTTATCGGGCCTTTTTTTCCCTCATTCACTCCTGAGTGCGCACATCTCGGAGGCCATAAAGGCGCGGGAATTCAGTTACCCAAGGGACAGCGAGCTCACGTCATACGCCACACCTTTGTGCCAGCCATTTCATGATGAATGGCGGTTGCGTGTTACGCTGTAAAAGATCCAGGGACACCAGGCATTTACGATGACAATGCGCTACGCCCACCTGTTCTACCAGGGGCTGGACGACATCGGCGCACGGTTGCCGACCTTTGGCGCGGCGTTCTGCGACCAAACTGCGACCAAGCATTGAAACGAAGGTAAAACGAGGAAGGAGGGGGTAACGCCAAGGTACTGATTTTGCGGATGGTGCCGGCGGTCGGACTCGAACCGACACACTGTTTCCAGCGGCGGATTTTGAATCCGCTGCGTCTACCAATTCCGCCACGCCGGCAGCGGAGACGCATTATACGGACGCCCGGCCCGGCGTCAATCATCACGCTGACTTAATCGGCCGCGTGCTTTATGATGGCGCCCTTTCAGATGCCACCCGTCCATCCAGACTCTACCGATACGCGACCTACGCCATGCAGCGCGCCGATTTCCATTTTGATCTGCCCGACGAGTTGATCGCTCGTTACCCTTCCGAACAGCGCACCGACTGTCGGCTGCTATGCGTCGACGGTGACTCCGGCGCGCTGGAGCATGCTAGATTCCCCGACCTGTTGGCTCGGCTCGAGCCCGGCGACGTGGTGGTGTTCAACGACACCCGGGTGATCCCGGCACGCCTGTTCGGCCAGAAAGCCAGTGGCGGCAAGGTGGAGATGCTGCTGGAGCGACCGCTGGATGCCCATCGCGGACTGGCGCATCTGCGCGCCAGCAAGTCGCCGAAGCCGGGCACCGAGCTGATCTTCGAGGGCGGTATTCACGCCGTGGTGGAAGGCCGGCAGGACGCTCTGTTCGAGCTGCGCTTCCTCGGCGAGACGCCGCTGATCGCGCTACTCGAACAGCACGGCCATATGCCGCTGCCGCCCTATATCACCCGCGAGGACGAACTCGCCGACCGCGAGCGCTACCAGACCGTCTACGCCCGCCACGAGGGAGCAGTCGCCGCGCCCACCGCCGGCCTGCACTTCGACGAGGCGATGATGGAGGCGCTGCGTGCCAAGGGGGTCGAGATCGCCTTCGTCACCCTGCATGTGGGCGCCGGCACCTTTCAGCCGGTACGCGTCGACGACATCCGCGAGCACCTTATGCACAGCGAATGGCTGGAGGTCGACGAGCAGGTCTGCGCCAGCGTCAATCGCGCCCATGCCATGGGCAACAAGGTCGTCGCCATCGGCACCACCAGCGTGCGCTGCCTGGAGAGCGCCAGTCAGGAAGATGGACGCCTGGCTCCCTACCGCGGCGAGACCGATATCTTCATCTATCCCGGCTATCGCTGGCGCTGCGTGGATGCCCTGGTCACCAACTTCCACCTGCCGGAGTCGACGCTACTGATGCTGGTCTCCTCCTTCGCCGGTTACGACGCGGTCATGCACGCCTATCAGCAAGCCGTCGCCGGGCAGTACCGCTTCTTCAGTTATGGCGATGCGATGTACCTGACCCGTCGACCCGACTGATCAGGACACGCTTTGCACGTACCCCGGTCACGAGCATTGCGCGCGGCTTCAGGCGCGTCGGAGTCGGAACAGACAAATGCTCTGCGCGCGGCTTCAGGCGCGTCGGAGTCGGAACAGACAAATGCTCTGCGCGCGGCTTCGGGCGCGTTGGAACAGACAAATGCTTTGCGCGCGGCTTCGGGCGCGTTGGAACAGCCAAATGCTTTGCGCGCGGCTTCGGGCGCGTTGAAAAGAAGAGAGACACCATGCGAGACGAGTCCTTCATGAAATTCGAGCGGCTGGCGCAGGAAGGTCGCGCCCGCCGGGGTCGTTTGACCTTCCCACGCGGCACGGTGGAGACCCCAGCCTTCATGCCGGTGGGCACCTACGGCACGGTCAAGGGGATGACGCCCAAGGATGTCGAAGCGATCGGCGCCGAGATCATTCTCGGCAATACCTTCCACCTCTGGCTGCGTCCCGGCACCGAAGTGATCGAAGGTCATGGTGACCTGCACGACTTTTCGCAATGGCACAAACCTATCCTGACCGACTCCGGGGGCTTTCAGGTTTTCTCGCTCGGCGCCATGCGCAAGATCACCGAGCAGGGCGTGCACTTCCGCTCGCCGGTGGACGGCGCCAAGGTGTTCATGGGCCCGGAGGAGTCGATGGCGGTCCAGCGTTCGCTGGGCTCCGACATCGTGATGATCTTCGACGAGTGCACCCCCTACCCCGCTACCGAGCAGGAGGCGCAGAAGTCGATGGAGCTCTCGCTGCGCTGGGCCAAGCGCTCGCGCGAGGCCCATGGCGACTCACCGTCAGCGCTGTTCGGCATCGTCCAGGGCGGCATGTACCCCGATCTGCGCAAGCGCTCGCTCGAGGGTCTGCTGGAGATCGGCTTCGACGGGCTGGCGATCGGCGGCCTGTCGGTGGGCGAACCCAAGGAAGAGATGATCGGCGTGCTGGATTACCTGCCGACCTGGATGCCGGAGGACAAGCCCCGCTACCTGATGGGCGTGGGCAAGCCCGAGGATCTGGTCGAAGGCGTGCGCCGCGGGATCGACATGTTCGACTGCGTGATGCCGACCCGCAACGCCCGCAACGGGCATCTCTTCACTGCCGACGGAACCGTCAAGATTCGTAACGCCAGCCATCGCCACGACATCAATCCGCTGGAAGCGGATTGTGACTGCTATACCTGCCAGCACTTCTCGCGCGGCTATCTGCATCACCTCGATCGCTGCGGGGAAATGCTCGGATCGATGCTCAATACGATTCATAATCTGCGCTACTACCAGCGCCTGATGGCGGGTTTGCGCGGGGCTATCGAAGCGGGTACATTGGCCGACTTCGTAGCACAATTCTACCGGCGACGCGGACTGCCCGAGCCGCCCAGGGTCGATTGACGCGATCCAGACCGGCACATCGATGATCTGCCGTTCGTCAGTCTCACCCGAGTAACCGTTTCATTACACGACCTTTTCCTCACACAACCTTCGGAGAAACATCCATGCTGGACTTTTTCATCCCTGCGGCTCACGCCCAGGATGCGGGCGGCCCTGCCGGCGGTGGTATTGCCCAGATCATCATGCTGGTCGGCTTCGTGTTGATCTTCTACTTCCTGCTGTGGCGTCCGCAGTCCAAGCGCGCGAAGGAGCACAAGAAGCTGGTCAACAACCTGTCCAAGGGTGACGAGATCGTGATCGGTGGCGGGCTGCTCGGCCGCATCACCAACGTGACCGACGACTTCATCAGCATGGAGATCGCCGAGGGCACGGTCGTCAGCGTTCAGAAGAGCGCGGTAGCCTCCGTTCTTCCCAAAGGCACGTTGAAGTCGCTGTAACTCTCCTGGCTGCCGGCTCTCCCGTCGGCAGCCATCTCTTCCCGCGACACTCTTCGCACGACGGTCATCGCCTCGATCGTCATTGATTGAAAGGACAGGGCTTCCATGCTCAATCGTTACCCCCTGTGGAAGTATCTGCTGATACTCATCGTCTGTGTGGTTGGCGTCATCTACGCGTTACCCAATCTTTACCCACAGGATCCCGCCGTCCAGATCAGTACCACCAACGGTTCTCTGGACAGTCAGCAGCTCGACCGTGTTACCCAGGCGCTGTCCGACGACGATATCCAGGTCAAGTCGGCAGCGATGACTGGCAATAACACCGCCCTGATTCGGCTGAGTAATGCCGAACAGCAGCTTCCCGCCCGTGACGTGGTCGACAACCTACTCGACAACGATTACACCGTGGCGCTCAACCTGGCAGACTCCACGCCATCCTGGCTGACCAGCCTTTCGGCGACGCCGATGAAGCTCGGTCTCGACCTTCGCGGCGGGGTGCATTTCCTGCTCGAGGTCGACATGGAGGCGGCCGTCAAGCAGCGCCTGGAAGCCACGGCCAGCGCGATTCGCGCCGATCTCCGCGATCAGCGCATCCGTTACCGCTCCACCGACGTCGACGACAACGCCCTGCATCTGGAATTCGCCAATGCCGAAGATCGTGACGCCGCGCGCGCCCAGATCAGCCAGACATTCAATGAATTCCAGTTCGAGAACCGTGACGAGGGGCGTCGCGCCTTCCTCGACATGACGCTGACCGAGCAGGCGATCAAGGACATTCAGGATTACGCGGTCCAGCAGAACCTGACCACGATCCGTAATCGTGTCAACGAACTCGGCGTCTCCGAGCCGCTGGTGCAGCGCCAGGGTCCGAGCCGTATCGTGGTCGAACTGCCGGGCGTGCAGGACACCGCCGAGGCCAAGCGTATCGTGGGGGCCACGGCGAACCTGGAGTTCCGGCTCGAGGCCCGTCCGGACGCCCCGGATTCCGAGACGGAGACCTTCCCGTTCCGCAATGATCCGCAGCGCACCGCCACCCTGTCGCGCGACGTGATCATTACCGGCGACCGCGTCTCCAGCGCCAGCCAGGGCTTCGACCAGAACGGCCGCCCGCAGGTCAACATCAACCTGGATGGTACCGGCGGCTCGCTGATGAACCAGGCCACCCGCACCAACATCGGCCGCAACATGGCAGTGCTGTACATCGACCACAGCACGGAGACTCGCACGGTCACCCGGGGTGGAAAGCAGGTCGAGGAGCGTATCCCGACGACCAGCCGCAGCATCATCAGCCTGGCAACCGTGCAGAGCGCGCTGAGCAACCGCTTCCGCATCACCGGCCTCGACTCCCCCACCGAGGCCAGCGAGTTGGCGCTGCTGCTGCGCTCTGGCTCCCTCGCCGCACCGATCTACTTCGTGCAGGAGCGCACCATCGGCCCCAGCCTGGGCGCGCAGAACATCCAGCGCGGCATCTTCTCGGTGATCGTCGGCGGGCTGCTCGTCATCGCCTTCATGCTGATTCGCTACAAGGCGTTCGGCGTCATTGCCAATGCCGCGCTGGCGGTCAACCTGGTGCTGCTGATCGCGGCCATGTCGCTGCTCGGCGCGACCCTAACGCTGCCCGGCATCGCCGGTATCGTGCTGACGCTGGGCATGGCGGTGGATGCCAACGTCCTGATCTATGAACGCATACGCGAGGAGCTCAGGCGCAAGACGCCGGCACAGCAGGCGATTCATGCAGGCTACGGTCGCGCCTTCACCTCGATCGTCGACGCCAACCTCACCACCCTGCTGGTGGCGGTGGTGCTGTTCTCGATCGGCACCGGCCCGATCAAGGGCTTCGCCGTCACGCTGTCGCTCGGGATTCTCACGTCGATGTTCACCGGCATCCTGGTGTCGCGTGCCCTCGTCAATCTCTCCATCGGCGGCAAGCCGGTGAAGAAACTCTGGATCTAGGAGACGCGAGCAATGCGCCAACTCGATTTCATGGGCAAACGCCGCATCGCTTTCATCGTCTCGATCGTGCTGACGATCGTATCGATAGCGGCCCTCGCCATCCTGCATCTCAATCTCGGCCTCGATTTCACCGGCGGCACCGTGGTCGAGCTCCACTACGCCGTGGCGCCGTCACTGGATGATATCCGCACCCTGCTGGCCAACAGCGGATTCGAGAATTTCCAGGTCCAGACCTTCGGCGCTACCGACGAGATTCTGGTTCGGTTGCAGCAGACGTTCGATAACGACGTCGGCAATCAGGTCGTCTCCGCACTGAGCAGTGGCGGTGCCCAGATCGATCTGGTTCGCGCCGAGTTCGTCGGCGCCCAGGTCGGCGATCAGCTGCGTGACCAGAGCGGTCTGGGCATGCTGATCGCGCTGGCTGGCGTCGCGGTCTACGTCGCCTTCCGCTTCCAGTACAAGTTCGCCCTCTGCGCGATCATCTCGCTGGGGCATGACGTGCTGATCGTGCTGGGACTGTTCGCGCTGTTCCAGTGGGAGTTCGACCTCACCGTGCTGGCCGGGATCATGGCGGTCATCGGCTATTCGCTCAACGACACCATCATCGTCTACGACCGAATTCGCGAGAACATCCGGCTGTCGCGCAGCGACGATCTGGCCCAGATCTTCAACGAGGCGATCAACCAGACCCTGTCACGCACCCTGGCGACCTCGGGCACCACCTTGCTGGTGCTGTTCGCGCTGTTCTTCCTCGGCGGCGACATGATCCACAACTTCTCGATCTCGCTGATCCTGGGGATCGTCGCCGGTACTTTCTCCTCGATCTATGTGGCGGCAGCGCTGCTGATCGTTTTCAAGCTGGAGCGCCAGGATCTGATCCCGGTGAAGAAGGAGAACGTCGAGGGCGAAGAGGAGCTGCCCTGAGCCCCGCCGAGACACATGTTGGATCCAAGGCCTCTCCCCGGAGAGGCCTTTTACATTGTCGTTCTACGTTGCCGCCTCCCCAGGCCCAGAATTCTCGTCACCCCATACCGTCCTCATCCTTGGCCGTAGCCGCGTTCGAGACTCGACGCCAGCGCGCCGAGCTGGGGTATGATGAGTCGCCTTCCACGCTTGCCATCAGGGAGATCCATGGCTCCTATCTTTGCCGATTCCAGCGTCGCCCGCTGGCTGCTGGTGCTGGTGATGATCGCCGGCGTCTACTTCTTCATCGATTTCCTGATTCCGGTGCTCGCCGCGCTGATCATCTGTGTCGCCAGCTGGCCGCTCTACCGCTGGCTGCTGGCGCGCTGCGGCCAGCGTCGCACCCTGGCCGCGAGCATCGCCCTGGTGCTGATCATCCTGTGTCTGGTGATTCCCATCGTGATGGCCTGCACCTACGCCTTCCAGGAGCTCAAGGGCTGGATCGGCTGGCTGCTGGCCGCCAACCAGCACGGCATTCCTGCGCCGGGCTGGGCCGCCGAGCTGCCGGGGATCGGCAGTTGGGTCCACGAACAGTGGCAGACCTATCTGGCCGAACCGCATGCGCTGGAGTCCTATCTCCAACTGGTGGGTGGCGAGCACATCGGCAATATCTCGCGCTGGGTGCTGGCGCTCGGCAGCAACGCGGTGCATCTCGCGCTCACCCTGCTGTTCATGCTGATCACGCTGTTCTTTCTCTACCGCGATGGGGTGGGCATGGCGCGCCAGCTGGATATCGTCGGCGAGCGCATCCTGCCGGCGCGCTGGCAGCGCTTCTCGCGGGTGGTGCCGGCGACCATCAGTTCGACCGTGGTCGGCATGGGCCTGATCGCCCTCGGCGAAGGGTTGGTGCTGGGCACCGCCTACTGGATCGCCGGGGTACAGTCGCCGGTGGTGCTCGGGGTGATCACCGCCTTCATGGCGCTGGTCCCCGGCGGTGCCCCGCTCACCTTCACGCTGGTCTCGCTCTATCTGATCGCCACCGGCCACCTGCCCAACGGCATCGGGCTGTTCCTGTGGGGCGCAATCGAGCTGTTCGTGGTCGACAAGACGCTGCGCCCGCGGCTGGTCGGCGGGCCGATCAAGCTGCCCTTCCTGCCCACCTTCTTCGGCCTGGTGGGCGGGGTGAAGACCATGGGGCTGGTGGGGCTGTTCGTGGGGCCGGTGCTGATGGCCCTGCTGGTCGCCAGCTGGCGCGAGTGGCTGCACGACGACGAGGCGCCGGACGCCCCCAGCGAGGCGGAGCGCTGGGGCTACGGCAATCCGCGGCTGATCGCCCGCTATACCGGCCAGCACCCTGACCGCTAGGCATCCTTATCGATGCGCCCTTGTCGATGACAGCAAGGGCGTTCAACTTTCCGCCCGCTCACGCCCCAGAGTGATGGCATAGCGCTTCAGCTTGCGCACCACGCTGGGCTGGCTGATGCCGAGGCGCTCGGCCAGCGCGTAGGTCGAGCCGTGGGTCTGGGCGAGCTGGGCCAGAATACGCCGCTCATGGGCCGCCAGCGCGGCCTTCAACCCTTCGCCCTCGCCCAGCAGCGCGCCGCTCGCCGGCTCCGTCGGATGCTGCGATGGCGGCACCCCGGCACTGCCCGGCTCGGCGCCCGCCGGGCCGCCGATCACACTGCCCTCCGCCGCCAGCCAGGCGCGCTCCAGCCAGTTCTCCAGCTCACGCACGTTGCCCGGCCACTCGGCGCTCATCAGCTCGGCCCAGGCCCGCGGGTGGAGCATCTTGTCATCGCCGTAGCGGCGGTTGAGCCGTTCCAGCTGGCGCTCCGCCAGCCCACGGATCTCTTCGCGGCGCTCGCGCAGCGGCGGCAGGGTCACCGGGATCACGTTGAGCCGGTAGTAGAGATCGAGCCGGAAGGCGCCCTCCTCCACCTGTCGCGCCAGATCGCGGTTGGTCGCCACCACCAGGCGGAAGTCGACCCGCCGCGAACGGGTGTCGCCGAGCCGGGTGAGCGAGCCATCCTGGATCACCTTGAGCAGCTTGGACTGCATGGTCAGCGGCAGCTCACCGATCTCGTCGAGGAACAGGGTGCCGTCGTGCGCCTGCTCCAGCAGCCCCGCCTTGCCCTGTCGCGCCGCGCCACTGAAGGCGCCGGGCTGGTAGCCGAACATCTCCGACTCGAACAGCGACTCGGGGATCGCCGCACAGTTGACGTCGACGAAGGCGCCATCGCAGCGACGGCTCCAGCGGTGCAACTGGCGCGCGAAGGCGGTCTTGCCCACCCCCGACTCCCCCAGCATCAGCACCGTGGCATCGGTCGGCGCGCTGCGCTTGAGCAGTTGAGTGATCTCGCGCATCAGGCGGCTCTTGACCACCAGCTCGCCGGCCTCGACGGGGGTCTCCGCCGGCGCCTCGTGGTGGCGCTTGAGATGCTCGGTGAAGCGCTGCTGGAGCAGCGCGTACTCGTCCTGCAGCAGACGCAGATCGGTGAGATCCCGCGAGCGGCTGATTACTCGCACCAGGCGCCCGTCGACATAGACCGGATGCGCCTCGGCGATCACCTGACGGCCGGTGCCGGTGCGCTGCATCAGCTGCGCCGGCTGGCCGGTGCGGATCACTTCGAGCGAGACCGAGGGCGAGAGCACGCCGCTGGCCTGCAGCGCCTGCACGGTGGTCGCGCACAGCGCCTCCCGTGGCATGCCATAGACCGTCGCGGCGCCGGGGCTGACATCGAGGATGCGCCCCGCCGCATCGACCACGAACAGATGGTCCTGGGCGGTCTGGACCATGGCCCCCAGGGTGGCACGGTCCGCCTGGGCCTCGATCATCGTCGTCTCCGATTCGAATTTGCATCATTGATACGTTAATGAATCGAAAGCGGCAAGATATCGATACAAAAACGCATCAACGCGCGGGGGCAAGTACGAAGAATCAGCAGGTTAAGGTTGGCACGCTTTATGCTTTAGTCTTAGGACATACGCTCACAACGACAATCACGGAGCGATCCTTGAACGACGATTTCAAACTGGAAACCTTTCGTTCGCTGTGGGGCTTTCAGGGCACCTGGGAGCAGGCCGCCCGCGAAGCCCGAGCCGCCGGCTTCGACGGCCTGGAGGCGCGCATGCCGCAGGACGAGCGCGAGCGCTGCGCTTTCGCGCGTTTCCTCCGCACATATAGCCTGCCTTACATCGGCATTCTCTTTACCTCGGCACCGGTGCTGCCCCAACAGGCGCATACCCCGCGGCAGCATCTCGACGATCTCGAGTGCCAGCTTCGACAGATGCAGGCGCTGGAGCCTCGCTTCGTCAACGTCCTGGCGGGCAATGATCGTTGGCCGCTGGCGCAACAGGTCGACTTCTTCGGCCGTGCGCTGGAGATCGCCAGTGCCAGCGGGCTGACCTGTTTATTCGAGACCCATCGTGCGCGCTCGCTCTACAGCCCGTGGATCACGCTCGATCTCATCGCGCAACTGCCGGATCTGCGCTTTACCAGCGACATCAGCCATTGGGTGGTGACCTGCGAGCGCCTGCTCGATGATCCGTGCGACGACCTCACGCCGTTCATCGAGCGTGTGCACCATGTCCAGGCTCGGGTCGGCTACGACCAAGGGCCGCAGGTGCCTCATCCAGCCGCGCCGGAGTACGCCGAGACGCTGGCGTTTCACCAGCAGCACTGGGCAGCGATCTGGGAGGCCCAGCGCCGCGCCGGCCACGCGGTCACCACCCTGACCCCGGAGTTCGGCGTCGACGGCTACCTCCACCATCTTCCCTTCACCGACGCGCCGGTCGCCGACCTGTGGCAACTGAACCGCTGGATGGCCGATTGCGAGCGTCGCCACTTTGCACAGTGGTCCCAAAGTTTCTGATTCGACAAGGAGCCTGGCATGACCGACAACGACAATCTCAAGCGCTTCACCGAAATTCCCGTGATCGACATCAGTGGCCTGTTCAGCGAGCAGCTGGCCGAACGTCAAGCCGTGGCCGAGGCCCTGGGCGATGCCGCCAGCAACGTCGGCTTTCTGCATATCGTCGGCCACGGTATCGACCCGGTCTTGATCGACGGCCTGCACGACGCCGCTCATCGCTACTTCGACCAACCGCTCGAGGCCAAGATGCAGCAGTACATCGGCCGTTCCCGCAGCCACAAGGGATTCGTGCCCGAGGGCGAAGAGGTCTACTCCAAGAAAACCGACCACAAGGAAGCCTTCGATGTCGGCTTCGACGTCGGTGAGGACCACCCGCTATACGTCGCCGGCACGCCACTGATCGGCCCCAACGAGTGGCCACCGCTGGCGGGTTTCCAGGAGGCGGTCAAAGCCTACTACGATGCGGTCTTCGCCCTCGGCACGCGCCTCTTCCACGGTTTCGCGCTGGCGCTGGGGTTGCCCGAGGACTACTTCGAATCGCTGGTCACGGCACCGCCGTCCAAGCTGCGCCTGATCCACTACCCGTTCGACGGCAAGGCCCAGGATGCCCCCGGCATCGGCGCCCATACCGACTACGAGTGTTTCACCATACTTTACTCGCGCACTCCGGGTCTGGAGGTGATGAACGATCTCGGCGAATGGGTCGACGCCCCGCCGGTCGACAACGGCTTCGTGGTCAATATCGGCGACATGCTGGAGATCATGACCAACGGCGCTTTCGTCGCCACGGCGCACCGCGTGCGCAGCGTCAAGGAGGAGCGCTACTCGTTCCCGCTGTTCTACGCCTGCGACTACCACACCCAGGTGAAGCCGCTGCCGCAGTTCGCCGAAGACAGTAACAGCTACGACGCGGTCGCCGTTGGCGACCACATGTGGAGCCAGGCGCTACAGACCTATCGCTATCTGCAGCGCAAGGTCGCCAATGGCGAGCTGACGCTGCCGGAAGGCTCGCGCAAGCCATCGAGCTTCGGCCACCTCAAGCACGCGTCGACCGAGGAGTAGCCACCGACATCGGCGGCACGCGTAGCGAGCGCCATAACGCCCTCGCCATGTCGAGCACCTCGACCATCACCGCGCGCTAGACAGACAACGCAGGCCCCATCGCCAACAACAAGCCCAATAGGAACCGCTGCCATGACACTCGATATTCGCAAGACGACCCTCTCTGCCCTGAGCGCCGGTCTACTCGGCCTGCTCGCTGCCGGGCCGAGCCAGGCGTTCGAGACGCCACCGACGCTGAACGACGGCGTCCTGACCGTGGGCATGGAGATCGCCTATCCGCCGTTCGAGTCCTACGACGGCGATAAGGTGGTCGGCTTCGACCCAGAAGTCGCCGAAGCGCTCGCCGAGCGCCTGGATCTGAAAGTCGACTATTTCGACACCCGCTTTCCCAACCTGATCCTGGGTCTCAACAGTGGTCGCTTCGACACCATCATTTCCGGCATGTACATCCTGCCCGATCGTACCAAGCAGGCGGATGCCATCCCCTATGCCAAGACCGGCGCCGCGATCATGGTGACTGCCACCAGTGATGGCCGACCCGCAGAGCCGGAGGATCTCTGCGGCCTGACGGTCGGCCTGCAGCAGGGCACCTCCTGGGTCGCCAAGCTCAACGAGCTCTCGACCCGCTACTGTGAGGCCAACGGTGAAGGGCCGATCGACATCCGCGAATTCCCGACCAGTTCGGAAACCTCGCAGGCACTGCTGTCCGGCAACATCCAGGCACACATGGAGATTCTCAGCGCCGCGCACTCGATCGTCGACAAGTCACGTGGACGCATCGAGATCACTTCGGATCAGGCGATCTACCCGGAAACGCTGGGCATTTACGTCAAGAAGGGCAACGACGCGCTCTACGATGCGCTCGAGGCGACGGTGAAGGCATTCAAGCAGACCGACGAATACCGCGAACTGCTCGAACGCTACAACCTGGAAGCCGCCTGACCTTCGCCGCGTGCCGGCGGCTCCGTCGCCGGCAGTCGACTCCCCCTGACCGTTTTCGAGGTCGCTGATGCCATTCGATTGGCCCTACTTCCTGTCGCTCTTCTCCGTAGGCGATTTCTGGCGAGCCTGCGTGACCGTCATCCAGTTGAGCCTGCTCTCCTGGCTCATCGGCATGGCTATCGGTTTCGTGCTTGCCCTGGCCAAACAGTCCCGGCATACATGGCTGCGCTGGCCGGTCTCGCTCTACATCTGGTTCTTCCGCAGCGTGCCGCTGCTGGTGCTGCTGATCTTCGTCTACAACCTGCCTCAGTTGCTGCCCTCGCTGCGGGGAGTGCTGTCACAGCCGTTCTATGCCGGCCTGATCTCGCTGATTCTCACCGAAGCCGCCTACATGGCGGAGATCCACCGCGGCGGCCTGCTTTCGGTACCCCAAGGGCAGCGCGAGGCGGCTCGCGCGCTCGGCATTCGCCCCCTCGGCATGCAGCGACTGGTCGTCCTGCCGCAGGCGTTTCGCATCGCGCTGCCGACGTTGACCAACGAATACATCACCATCGTCAAGCTGACATCGCTGGTGTCGGTGATCTCGCTGACGGAGATCCTGCTGGTCGGCCAGCGTCTCTATGCCTCCAATTTCCTGGTCCTGGAGACACTGGCAGCGGTGGCGATCTACTACGTGATGATCGTCACCGTGGTCGGCTGGCTGTTGCAGTGGCTAGAGCGCCATCTCGACCTGCAGAAGCGCCGTGCGCCGACCCTGAGCGACCTCCAGGTGGAGAAGATCCGTGACCAGCTCCCCCTGCCACCGCAGCCCGCCAGCGCAGCACTCGGCGCAGGGCAGCCACCCGCCCTGCAGTTGCGCGATATTCACAAGCGCTACGGCGACCATGAGGTGCTCAAGGGGATCGACGTCCAGGTCGGCGCCGGCGAGGTGATCGCGATCATCGGTCCCTCCGGTAGCGGCAAGACCTCGCTGATCCGGACCGTCAATGGCCTCGAGCCGCTGGATGGCGGTGAGATCGTGCTCTTCGGCGAGAGTTTCCTCAAGGCAGGGGAGCGTCAGTCGGCCAGCTTCCGCGCCGACATCCACCGCGTGGGCATGGTGTTCCAGGGCTTCAATCTGTTTCCCCATCGCACCATCGTCGACAACATCCTGATGGGGCCGCGCTATCACACCATGGGCGGGGGCGCCGCCAAACGCGACACGGCGCTCGCGCTGCTGGACAAGGTCGGCCTGCTGGCACACGCCGACAAGTATCCGCACCAGCTCTCCGGCGGCCAGCAGCAACGCGTGGCCATCGCCCGCGCACTGGCCATGCAGCCCGACATCATGTTGTTCGACGAGCCGACCTCGGCGCTCGACCCGGAGCTGGTCGGCGACGTGCTCAAGGTCATCCGCGATCTGGCGGAAGAGGGCATGACGATGCTGATCGTGACCCATGAGATGGAGTTCGCGCTCTCGATCGCCGACCGCGTGGTGTTCATGGAGCATGGCGAAGTGCAGGCCGACGCCTCGCCCTCAGCCATTCGCCACGGCTCGGACGCACGCCTCCAGCGCTTCATCGGACTCGAGTCGACACCGGCCGACGCATGACACAAGAGATGGCAGCACCCGCGTGCCGCCGCAGGAGAGAACGCGCATGACCCTTACACATCCGGATGCATCACCCTTGAACCAGCCGCTGGGTGGCAATGAAATGCCACGCTTCGGCGGTCCGGCCACCATGATGCGGCTGCCGACACAGAAGGATGCCACGGGACTCGACGCCTGCTTCGTCGGCATCCCGCTGGACATCGGCACCTCCAACCGTCCCGGCACCCGCTTCGGCCCGCGCCAGATCCGCGACGAGTCGCGCATGCTACGGCCGTTCAACATGGCGACCCGCGCCGCGCCCTTCGAGAGCCTGCAGATCGCGGACATCGGCGATGTGCCGATCAATACCTTCGATCTCAAGAAGAGCGTCGCCATCATCGAGCGCTATTACGACGAGCTGCTGAAGCACGACGTCATCCCGCTGACCCTGGGCGGCGACCACACCATCGCCCTGCCGATTCTGCGTGCCATGGCCAAGAAGCACGGCCCGGTGGGACTGATCCACGTCGACGCCCATGCCGATATCAACGACCAGATGTTCGGCGAGCAGATCGCCCACGGCACCCCCTTCCGCCGTGCGGTCGAGGAGGGCCTTCTGGATACGAACCGGGTCGCTCAGATCGGCCTGCGCGGCACCGGCTACGCCGCCGACGAGTTCGACTGGGGGCGTGCACAGGGCTTCCGCGTAGTGCCGGCAGAAGCGTGCTGGCACCGGAGCCTGACACCGCTGATGGCAGAGATTCGGGCCAAGGTCGGCGGTGGCCCGGTCTATCTGAGCTTCGACATCGACAGCCTCGACCCCGCCTACGCCCCGGGCACCGGCACCGTCGAGATCGGCGGGCTGACCATTCCCCAGGCACTGGAGATCATCCGCGGCTGCCACGGCCTGGATATCGTCGGCTGCGACCTGGTCGAGGTCTCCCCTCCCTACGATGCCCACGGTCAGACCGCGGTGGTCGCGGCCAACCTGCTGTTCGAGATGCTCTGTATTCTGCCGGGTGTCGCTCGTCGCTAGAGAGTCGCCTCCTGAAAGCGCTACGAGCCAGACCCCGCCACCCACGACAACACGCCGCCGACAGCCACCGACGGAGTGTTGGAACCGCCATGCTGGCGCATCGGGTCGCACACTCGCCTTCAACGGCGGCATCAGCGCCTCGCAGAACCGCCAGCCCGGGGTGTCATGCGACCTTTCTCTTACAGCCGCGGCGGCGGCGCTGTGTCATAACGTAAACGCTCGTTCGAGAACCGCTCGTCGCCCTTCTTTCCTACCGCGCGGCCGGCATGCACCCCGACGAGCCATGACAACAGCTCACAAGGGATCGATACCATGCCAATGCCGCGCTCTCGGCAACTGGCGCTGGGGGTGATCGTCGGGGCCAGCGCCCTGCCGCTCCCGGCGCTGGCCGCCTCCAGCTTCCATGACACCTTCGACGACACCGTCTTCTTCGGCGATAGCCTGAGCGACAGCGGCTACTATCGAGGCGCCATCGGCAGCGCGCTCTCGCTGACGCCGAGCCAGCAGGCGTTCATCGGCCGCTTCACCACCAACCCCGGGCCGGTATGGGCCGAGCGGGTCGCCGGCCACTACGCCAGCAACGCCCAGCCCAGCAATGTCGGCGGCAACGACTACGCCGCCGGCGGCGCCCGGGTGACCACCCCGGCGGCGACCCCGTTCGGTGCGGCACCCGCCCTCGGCGAGCAGGTCGCGACCTACCTCGCCAGCACCGGCGGCGTGGCCGATGGCGATGCCCTCTACGCCGTCTGGGGCGGTGCCAACGATCTGTTCGCGGTGGCCGGGGGTGCCGACGCCCAGAGCACCATCACCACCGCGGTCACCGGCACCGCCGGGATTCTCGCCACGCTGGAAGGGGCCGGTGCGCGCCATGTGCTGCTGTTCAACATTCCCGACTTCGGCCTGACGCCGCGCTTCAATGGCGACCCTGCCACCAGCGCCGGCGCCACCGCGCTGGCGAGCCAGTACAACAGCGCGCTCTACGCCGCGGTCGCCGCCAGCGGCGCCAAAGTGATCCCGGTGGATACCTTCGGCCTGCTGCAGGAGGTGGTCGCCGAGCCCGCCGCCTACGGCTTCACCAATGTCACCGACCGCGCCTGTACCCAGACGCTGCCGCTGTGCACACCCGATACCCTGGTCGCCCCCGGCGCCGACGAAAGCTATGTGTTCGCCGACGACGTCCACCCCACCACCGCCACCCACCGGATCATCGGCGAGTACGTGATCTCGCTGCTCGAAGCCCCGCAGCAGCAGCAGTTGCTGACCCATTCGGCGGTTCTCAGCGGACGCTCGCGGGCCAATCGGGTCGCCGAGCATCTCGATGCGGTGCCACTGGCCAACGGCCTGCGCTGGTGGGGCGATCTGCGCGCCGAGCACCAGCAGCTCGACTCCGGCGATCTGTATGACGCCAGCATGCCGGCGGGACTGTTCGGGGTGGACTGGTATCGGGACGGGCTGGTACTGGGCGGGTTCGTCGGCTACGGCGATCAGGATGCCGACTTCGGCGATGGCCGCGGCGACTTTCAGCGCAAGGACACCACCGTCGGCCTCTTCTCCGGCTGGTACGCCGACAGCGCCTGGGTCAATGCCCAGCTCAGCTACAGCTGGCTCGACTACGACATCGACCGCGAAGTGCAGCTCGGCAGCGCGACCCGCCACCACCGTGGCTCGCCGGAGGGCAGCAACCTGACCGCCGCGCTCAACGCCGGCTACGAGTTCCGCGCCTTCGCGATTCCCGAGGGCGACGTGCGCACCGGGCCGATCGCCGGAGTGACCTGGCAGCGGGTCAAGCTCGATGGCTATGACGAAGAGGGGCAGGCATCGACCTCGCTGAGCTATCCCGACCAGGAGATCGATTCGCTGGTGGGCCGGGTCGGCTGGCAGATCCGCCGCCACGGGCCGACGCTCAACCCCTACCTGCAGCTCACCTACAACCATGAGTTCGAAGAGAGCGAAGGGGTCGCGGCGACCCTGCAGAGCCTGCCGCAGCTGGGCGACTATCGCGTGCCCAAGCTCACCTTCGACCGTGACTATGTCGAGGTCAACGTCGGCGCGCGGGCCACGCTCTGGGGCCTCGACACCCAGCTCGGTGCCAGCGTCGATCCCGACAATGCGCGCACCAGCACGCTGTTCGTGAATCTGGGCAAGCGTATCTGAGCGCCGGGGCGCCCTATCCGGCGCCCCTTACCCCCAGCGCGGAACAACTCAGCGCAGAACGACGCAGCCCCCTTCAGCAGCCCGAACCATCGACACGGAACATAAACACCAGCCATAAACAAAGACACCCCGCCGGCAGAACCGGCGGGGTGTCTCTGTTTCAGCAGCGCCTGGCGCCCGACGTCTCAGACGCCCGCTTTCAACTGCTGTGCCAGCGCCTTGTAGAGGCGCGGGCCGGCGGCCATCAGGCTGCCGCCATCCTCGACGCTGGGCGAGCCGTCGATGGCGCCTGTCAAGGCACCGGCTTCCTTCAGCAGCAGCGAACCGACCAGGCGGTCCTGCTCTTCGAGGCCGAGCACGAATACCGCATCGACGCGGCCGGCGGCGAATTCGATCATGTCGAGCAAGGCACAGCCGGAGCCGGTCAGGGTATCGAGCTGCGGGCCGAGCCGTTCGACCACGTTGAGATATTGCGGCAACCAGTGCGAGCGGGCTTCCTGGGACGGCCAGGCCATCGCAACTCTGGCACCGGTGACGGAAACCGCCTTGGAAGCGCGCAGGCGCTTGCCGTTGCCCTGGGCGCCGCGACCGCGACTGATCAGGAACTCGTCATCGCTGAACGGCGATACGATCACCGCGTGTTCCGGACGCCCCTTGACCAGGCACACCATCGAAATCGCGAACTGCCGACTCGCCACACCGAGATTGGACTCGCCGTGGATCGGCTCGATGTGCCACACGGTCTCCTTGTCGGCGCCCTTCCCCTCGCGATACGGGGTATAGCGTCCGGAAATACCGTGCTGCGGATAACCGCGGGTGAGCTGATGCACGATCAGCGTCTCCGCATTGCGTGCCGTGTCCTCGAGCAGACTGACGGTCGCCTGCTCGTCATGGTTGACCTCGAGACGGTCACGGATACGAACGAATTGCTCAGCGGCGCTGCGAGCGGCACGCAGCGCATATTGAACCATCGGATGCATGGATCTGGCCTTGGGGTGTCGGAAGCTGTTAAAGAACGCCGCGCAGTCTAGCAGAAGCGTGCCTCTCCAGTCATGCTAGACTGCGCGTTTTCCCCGGTTGCCCACACTGCCTGATGTCCGCCTTCCCTATGCTCGACCGAATCCGTATCGTCCTCATTGGTACCAGCCACCCCGGCAATATCGGTGCCGCCGCACGCGCCATGCGCAACATGGGCCTCGAAGACCTTGCCCTGGTCACCCCACGTTGCGATCCCTGGGACCAGGAAGCGTACTCGCGAGCCTCCGGCGCCAATACCCTGGTCGACGCCGCGCGACAATTCGACGCGCTCGAAGCCGCCGTCGCCGACTGCACCCTGGTGGTCGGCGCCAGTGCGCGCTCGCGCCATCTACCCTGGCCGATGGTCAGCCCACGGGCCCTGGCGGAGAGTCTGCCGCAAGCGCTGGCCCCCGATGGCGCCCGCCTCGCGCTGGTGTTCGGTCGCGAGGATACCGGGCTGACCAACGCCGAGCTGCAGCGCTGCCATCAGCACGTGCACATCCCGACCAACCCCGATTTCAGCTCGTTGAACCTGGCCGCGGCCGTACAGGTGCTCGCCTACGAATGCCGCCAGGCCTATCTGGCCACCGAAGAGGCCACCGAAGAGGCCGCCGCGCCGCCGGCCAGCGAGACGGATCAGCCCTTCGGCGTCGCGTGGGACAACCCGCCGGCGACCCACGCCGATCTCGAGCGTTTCTTCGTCCATCTCGAGCGCACGCTGACGGCAATCGAGTTTCACGACCCGGACAACCCCCGCCAGTTGATGGCACGCCTGCGCCGGCTGTTCCTGCGCGCCCATCTCGATTCGATGGAGATGAACATCCTGCGCGGCATTCTCGGTTCGATCGACAAGCGCCTGCGCGACCGCTCCTGATCCCGCCGCACGAGATCGATCCGGTGGCCGCGCGGTGCTCGGCCACCCTCACCTGAATGGTTGACCGTCTTACTGGGTTTTTCCATAATGCCGGCACCGATGCAGCGACAGCCGATACCCGCCGATGCGTTTGACCACCAAAGGCCGCTATGCCGTGACCGCCATGCTCGATCTGGCCCTCAACGCCGATCAGGGGCCGGTATGTCTGGCGGATATCTCCAAGCGCCAGGACATCTCGCTCTCCTATCTGGAGCAGCTTTTCGCCCGCCTGCGACGGGCCAAGCTCGTCAGCAGCGTGCGCGGTCCGGGTGGCGGCTACCTGCTGGGTCGTGCTCCGGCGGAGATTTCCGTGGCGGGTGTGATCGATGCGGTCAACGAGTCGGTGGACGCCACTCGCTGCCAGGGCCAGGCGGATTGCCATCAGGGCAGCAAGTGCATCACGCATCATCTGTGGTGCGACCTGTCGGACGAAATCCAGCGTTTCCTGAGCGATATCAGCCTGCAGGAGCTGGTACGCCGGGAACAGGCTCGCAGCGCCACTCGCCCCGAACCCGAGGTGAGCGCTTTCGCCGACGACGTCGCCACGATTGCCGTGTCGTCGCGCTAGTCAGGTTATCCAGCGACTACACTTCGGCGTAACGTATCCGACTCCATTTCGACCGATAGCCAGAGATCCTCCGTGCCATGAGCGCTCCGATTTATCTCGATTACGCCGCCACCACCCCTACCGATCCGAGGGTGGCCGAGCAGATGATGCGTCATCTGACGCTGGACGGGGTCTTCGCCAACCCGGCGTCGCGCAGCCACATGCCCGGATGGCTGGCCGAACAGGCGGTGGAGAATGCCCGCCGCCAGGTCGCCGACCTGATCGCCGCGGACCCGCGGGAGATCGTCTGGACCTCCGGTGCCACCGAGGCGGACAATCTGGCGCTGACCGGTTTCATGCGGGCCAACCGCGGCCGCGGTCGCCACATGGTGACCTCGATCATCGAACACAAGGCGATCGTGGATACTGCGCTCGCGCTGGAAGCGGAAGGCTTCGAGGTCACCTGGCTGACCCCGGGAGCGGATGGCCGGGTCACGCCCGCGCAGCTGCGCGAGGCGATGCGCGACGACACCGTGCTGGTCTCGCTGATGGCGGTCAACAACGAACTGGGCAGCGTCAACGATCTCACCGGCCTGGCGGCCGTTGCCCACGAGTTCGGTGCGCGCTTTCATGTCGATGCCGCCCAGGCCACCGGGCGACTGTCGCTGGATGTGGGCGCGATGGGGATCGACCTGATGTCGCTATCGGCGCACAAGGTATACGGCCCCAAGGGCATCGGCGCCCTCTACGTGCGCCGCGACCCGGATCTGCGCATCGAGGCGCTGATCCACGGCGGCGGTCACGAGCGTGGCATGCGCTCCGGCACCCTGCCTACGCATCAGATCGTGGGCATGGGTGAGGCCTTCGCGCTGGCACGCGACGAGGGCGATGCCGACGGCGAGCACGCCCGTGCACTGCGTCGGCGGTTCCTCGATGGGCTGGCCGACTGTGGCGGCATCCACAACCACTCGCCGCTGGATCGCTCCGTCCCCAACATCGTCAATCTCGCCTTCGACGGGGTCGACGGTGAATCGCTGCTGATGGCGCTGCGCGGACTCGCGGTCTCCACCGGGTCGGCCTGCAACTCGGCCAGCGTGGAGCCCTCCTACGTGCTCAAGGGGATCGGCGTGCCCCACGTCCAGGCGCTCGCCTCGATCCGCTTCAGCTTTGGCCGGTTCACCACCATCGACGAGATCGATGCGGCCGTGGCCGACATACGCCGTGCCCTGAGCGGGCTGCGTCAACCGTCGCAATCCGCCGCCCTGAATCATCGCTAGGGGAGTGGCGTCTGCGCCACTCCCGTTTGGCAAGGAGAGATAGCATGCAGAACATCACCATCAGTGAATCCGCCGCCACCCAGATCCGTCACGTCCTCGAGGAGCGTGGCAGCGGCCTGGGGCTGCGGGTGGCAGTCAAGCCGAGCGGCTGCTCCGGCTACAGTTACGTGCTCGACATCGCCGACGACCTGCGTGACGGAGATGTCGCGTTCGAGGAGCGCGGCGTCAAGGTGCTGGTGGACAAGGACGCGCTGGCGATCCTCGACGGCACCGAAGTCGACTACGTCAGTGAAGGACTCAACCGCTTCTTCCGCTTCAACAATCCCAATGTGACCGACGAATGCGGCTGTGGCGAAAGCTTCAACGTCTAACCTCCCCCGCCCCCCCTCTCGCCGTGGCCCCGGCGCGGTGACGGCCGGGATGCGTAGCCCGCGGGCTTGCGCTACAATGGCGCGATTTTTCGGCTGGCGCGCGGTACCCGCAGGCATCCGCCACCCCGGCCAGCGACGATTTCGGACGGCGCGCCATCTAACGACACGATCGGTTGGAGGCGCGTCGTCTCGCATCTTCACCCCTTTTTTCGTTCGCGATGATCGCGATCGATTCACCACAGCCAGGAGACCGAAGTCATGGCCACCGAGCGTACGCTTTCCATCATCAAGCCCGATGCCGTTGCCAAGAACGTGATCGGCGACATCTACAGCCGGTTCGAGAAAGCCGGGCTGCAGATCGTTGGCGCCAAGATGCTGCATCTCTCCAAGGAGCAGGCCGAAGGCTTCTACGCCGAGCACAAGGAGCGGGGCTTCTTCGCCGACCTAGTCAGCTTCATGACCTCCGGCCCGGTGATGGTCCAGGTCCTCGAAGGCGAGGGCGCGATCGCCAAGAACCGCGAGCTGATGGGCGCCACCAACCCGAAGGAAGCCGCACCGGGTACCATCCGCGCCGATTTCGCATCGTCCATCGATGCCAACGCCGCGCACGGTTCCGATGCACCGGAGTCCGCCGCGCGCGAGATCAGCTATTTCTTCCAGGATAACGAACTCTGCCCGCGCAGCTGATTCGTCGACCGACCGGCCTCTCCCGCCGGTCGGTCACCCCTGTCTCCGGACACCCCGCCACTCTCGAGCCGATGCCGTTGCTATGAGCGCTGCTACCGCCACCCCCCGCACCAATCTCCTGGGGCTCTCTCGCGAGCAGATGGAGGCGTTCTTCGTCTCTCTGGGCGAGAAGAAGTTTCGCGCCGCCCAGGTCATGAAATGGATCCATCAGGAAGGTTGCGACGACTTCGAGTCGATGACCAACCTCTCCAAGCCGTTGCGTGCCCGACTGGAGGAACACGCCGAGATCCGTGGCCCGAGCGTGGTCTACGAAGGGACCTCCAGCGACGGCACCCGCAAGTGGGTGCTCGAGGTCGAGGATGGCAGCTATGTCGAAACCGTGCTGATTCCGGCCGATAGCGGCACGCGCCGCACGCTCTGCGTGTCGTCGCAGGTCGGCTGCTCGCTGGACTGCAGCTTCTGCTCCACCGGCAAGCAGGGCTTCCAGCGCAACCTGACCAGCGCCGAGATCATCGGCCAGGTGTGGGTCGCTCAGCAGCGAGCCGGCGGCCGCATGAGCGCACCGGATGGACGACGAGCCATCACCAACGTGGTGATGATGGGGATGGGCGAGCCGCTGCTCAATTACGACAACGTGGTGCCGTCGATGAAGCTGATGCTCGACGACAACGCCTACGGTCTCTCCAAGCGCCGGGTGACGCTCTCCACCTCCGGCGTGGTACCGATGATCGACAAGCTGGGCGACGACATCGACGTGAGTCTCGCCATCTCGCTGCACGCGGCCAACGACGAGCTGCGCAACGAGCTGGTACCGCTCAATCGCAAGTACAACATTCGCAAGCTGCTCGACTCGTGTCAGCGCTATCTCGCCAAGTGCGGCGACGCGCGCCACATCACGATCGAGTACACCCTGATCAAGGACGTCAACGATCAGCAGGTCCATGCGCAGGAGCTCGTCGCACTGCTCGACGAACTGCCGTGCAAGATCAACCTGATTCCTTTCAACCCGTTCCCCCACTCGGGGTACGAGAAGCCATCGCGCAATCAGGTCATGCGCTTCCAGAGCTGGCTCTACGAGCTCGGCCACACCGCGATGGTACGCACGACCCGCGGCGACGACATCGATGCGGCGTGCGGCCAGCTGGTGGGCAAGGTCAAGGATCGCACCAAGCGCCACGAGCGCTACATCCAGTCGATCCAGCTGGACGCCGACTGAATTGTCGCGCTCAGCGGCAGGGCCAGCTCTCCGGAGACGACCGGGCGCCTTCCGATCGGCCTGGCGTCGGACGGGCGTCACCTTGACTTCGCTCCGGTCCGGCGCTTTGATGGGAGCCCCAAAACCGCTTTGTTATCAGTTGCTCGGGATTCGACCTTCGGATTGTCGCCATCCCGTAAACGTGGGAGAGCCGTGAATGACTCGCCAATCTCGTCCCTTTTCGATACGGCCGCTATGTATCGCGCTGGGGTTGGTGTGTCTATTGGGCGGCTGCGCCACGGCGGTGTCGTCGAACGGCCCCAGACAGGATAGCCCGGAGGATGCGGCCGCGGCCTACACGAGACTTGGCAAGGCCTATCTCGCCGAGGGCAACATGCCGCGCGCGCAGCAGGCTCTTGAGCATGCGCTGAATCTGGATCCCCGGGACAGCGGCGCGCTGGAGGGGCTGGCACTACTCTACCAGCGCCAGAACGACCTCGATCTGGCGGATCGGTTCTTTCAGCAGGCCCTGGGGGCCGCCCCCAAGGCCACGCGCATCCGTAACAACTACGCCGCGCTGCTGTATCAGCGCGGCGAGTACGCCAAGGCATGCGAGCAACTGCGCGTCGCCAGCGACGATATCACCTATACCAACCGAGCCCAGCTCTTTGCGAATCTGGGCCAGTGCGAGATGGCCAGCGGCGATGCGACTGCAGCTCGCCAGTATTACGAGCGCGCGCTAGATATCGATGCGCGCGACGCACGTAGCCTGCTGGCTCTGGCTCGCATCGATCATACGCAGGGTAACAACGAACGTGCCTGGGAACGCCTGCAGCGTTATTTCACCGTGGCTGGCACCAACGCCGACAGCCTGCGCCTGGCCAGCGAGATCGCCAGCGCCCAGGGGGATTCGGCACGTGCTGCCTTTTACCGCCAGCAGTTGAGCGGCGCCTGAGGCCAACAGACCCCGTACTCGAGCCCTGCTCGGGAAAAGATCAGAAGGATTTTCGCCAATGAGCGAAATGAACGAATCATCGACCAAGCAACACGACGCACCCGGCCACGCTTCCGAAACGGCGGGTGACATGCTCCAAGGCGAGCGCGAACGCCAGGGACTGAGTCTCGAGGACGTCGCGCTGCAGCTGAATCTGAGGCCGATCGTCGTCGCGGGTCTCGAGGAGGATCGCTTCGATCAGGTGCCCATCGCTGCCTATCGCCGGGGTTACGTGCGAGCCTACGCGCGCTTGCTGGGGCTCGACGAGACTCGGGTCGTCGGGGCCTACGACGCCAAGCACGGCCGCGGCGACATGGAACGAAAACTGGCCCCAGTGCACACCGCCCGCCCGCCCTCCCGGGTTGGCGCCTGGATCTTCCGCCTGTTCACGCTGCTGGTCATCATCGGCCTGATCTCTCTGACACTGCTGTGGTGGCAGAGCCGCGAGGGCAACGATATCTTCGGTGGCGGCAGCGACGACAGCCCGATCGCCGTCGACCGTCTCAACGATGACGGCGCTGGCGTTTCTGCCCAGGCGCCGGCGACGGACAGTTCGGCGATGACGCCCAACACCGATACCCAACTACCGCCGCTGCCCACGCAGCAGGACACGCCGACAGCCGGGGCGGACGCTTCGACGGACGGCGTCGGCGCCACGGACAGCGGTGCGGGCGATGGCACCGGCGTTTCCGCCTCGGCGGAGACGACGCCGCCGAGCGGTGACGAACGTCAGGCCCAGCAGGTCGGCTCGACGGCCAACGATCTGGTCGCGTCCACCACGGCGCCGGCAAATGACGAGACAACGCCAGCCGCGGCCAGCGCCAACACGCTCTCCCTGACTTTCAACCAAGAGTCATGGACCGAGATATATGATGCCAACGACGACCGAATTTTCAGCGGTCTGCAGTCCGCCGGCAGCCAGGCGAGCGCGGAGGGAGATCCCCCCTTCCGGCTGACCATCGGCAACGCCAGCGGCGTGACGCTTCGATATCGCGGTGAATCGGTCGATCTGAGCCAATACACGGGCGGCAACAACGTCGCTCGCTTTACCCTGGGAGACTGAGAAGCGCCATGAATATGCCATCTCCGATCACCCGCCGCGCCTCCCGACGGATCCACGTCGGTGACGTCCCCGTCGGAGGCGGCGCCCCGATCGCCGTCCAGAGCATGACCAACACCGACACCAACGACGTCGCCGCCACCGTCGCGCAGATCCAGCGCCTTCAACAGGCCGGCGCCGACATCGTGCGTGTCTCGGTACCGGACATGGATGCCGCCGAAGCCTTCGGCAAGATCAAGCGCCAGGTCAGCGTTCCGCTGGTGGCCGATATCCATTTCGATTACAAGATCGCCCTGCGGGTGGCCGAGCTCGGCGTCGACTGCCTGCGCATCAACCCCGGCAATATCGGGCGCGAGGATCGGGTGCGGGCGGTGGTCGACGCGGCACGCCACCACGGCATCCCGATCCGGATCGGCGTCAACGCCGGCTCGCTGGAGAAGGATCTGCAGAAGAAGTATGGCGAACCGACCCCGGAGGCGCTGGTCGAGTCGGCCATGCGCCACATCGATCATCTCGACCGGCTCGATTTCCCCGACTTCAAGGTCAGCGTCAAGGCCAGCGACGTGTTCATGGCCGTGGCCGCCTACCGGCTGCTGGCCAAGCAGATCGAGCAGCCGCTGCATCTGGGCATCACCGAGGCCGGCGGTCTGCGCTCCGGCACGGTGAAGTCCTCCATCGGCCTCGGCATGCTGCTGATGGATGGCATCGGCGACACCATCCGCGTCTCGCTGGCCGCCGATCCGGTGGAGGAGATCAAGGTCGGCTTCGACATGCTGAAGAGCCTCAAGCTGCGCGCCAAGGGCATCAACTTCATCGCCTGCCCCAGCTGTTCTCGTCAGAATTTCGACGTCATCGCCACCATGAATGCCCTGGAGGAGCGCCTCGAGGACATCATGACGCCGCTGAACGTCTCGGTCATCGGCTGCGTGGTCAATGGCCCCGGCGAAGCCAAGGAGACCGACATCGGCCTCACCGGCGGCAGCCCGGCCAACCTGGTCTACATCGATGGCAAGCCGGCGAGCAAGCTGCGTAACGATCATCTCGTCGACGATCTCGAAGCGCTGATCCGCGAGAAGGCAAAAGAGAAAGAGAGCCGCGCTGACGCCCTGATTGCCCGCGAGGCGTGAATCCAGCGTCCCCGAGCTCCCACGCATGAGCGCGAGGCTTGACGCCTCGCGGCCCATCATCAGAGAGTAACCGACGAACGCCCAGGCGGGTGCCTGTGGCGTTTTGCTATAGGCAGGAGTGTCAGTTGAGCAACAAAATCCAGGCCATTCGCGGCATGAACGATCTGCTGCCGGATCGGTCGCCCGCGTGGCAGTATCTCGAGCGCCAGCTGCGCTCGCTGGTGGACCGCTACGATTACCGCGAGATCCGCACCCCGATCGTCGAGCAGACCGCCCTGTTCGCCCGCTCCATCGGCGAGGCGACGGACGTGGTCGAGAAGGAGATGTACACCTTCGACGACCGCAATGGCGAAAGCCTAACGTTGCGCCCGGAAAATACCGCCGCCGTGGTGCGGGCGGCGATGGAGCATGGCCTGCTCCACAACCAGACCCAGCGGCTCTGGTACATGGGTCCGATGTTCCGCTACGAGCGCCCGCAGAAGGGTCGCTACCGCCAGTTCCACCAGATCGGCATCGAGGCCTACGGCATGGCTGGCCCCGATATCGACGCCGAGATCATCCTGCTCTCCGCTCGCCTCTGGCGCCAGCTCGGCATGGCGGAACACGTCACGCTCGAGCTCAATTCGCTGGGCACGCCGGAAGCCCGCGCCGCCTATCGCGACTCTCTGGTCGCCTATTTCGAGGCCCATCGCGAGGTGCTCGATGAGGATTCCCAGCGTCGGCTGACGACCAATCCGCTGCGAATTCTGGACTCCAAGAATCCCGCCATGGCCGAGATGCTGGCCGGGGCACCGCAGTTGCTCGACCACCTGGACGACGCCTCCCGCCAGCATTTCGAGCAGTTGAAATCGACGCTCGATGCCGCCGGCGTGGCCTATCGCATCAACCCCCGGCTGGTCCGCGGGCTCGACTACTATTCACGCACCGTGTTCGAGTGGACCACCACCGCCCTCGGCAGCCAGGGCACCGTCTGCGGCGGCGGGCGCTACGACGGCCTGGTCGAGCAGCTCGGCGGCAAACCGACGCCGGGTGTCGGCTTCGCCATCGGCCTCGAGCGCCTCATGCTGCTGCTCGATACGCTCGACCTGATTCCGGCGGAGGCCCACGGTGGCGCCGACGCCTACCTATTGGCGATGGGCGACTCGGCGGAGCGCAACGCGATAGGACTCGGCGAGCGCCTGCGCGATGCTCTGCCGGCGCTGCGACTTCAGGTACACTGCGGCGGCGGCAGCTTCAAGAGCCAGATTCGTCGCGCCGATCGCAGCGGCGCCAGCGTCGCGCTGATCCTCGGCGAAGACGAGATCGAAAAGGGCTGCCTGACAATCAAGCCGCTGCGCGAAGATGGCGAGCAGCAGACACTCGAACTGGACGACGCCATTGCTTGGCTGGACCGCCAGTTCACCTGAAGCCTGAACGGGTACCGGCAGCCGCATGACTGCCGACGAACGCAGAAGGAGACCGCCCGTGGCGGAGCTTAGGACCGAAGAAGAGCAGCTGGACGCGATCAAACAGTGGTGGAAGTCGAACGGCAGCGCGCTGCTGGTGGGGATTGCCGTCGCCGCCGCCGGCGTCTTTGGCTGGCATGCCTGGCAGCGCTATGAGGAAGGCCAGTCCGCCGAGGCGTCCAACGCCTATCAGCAGCTGATCGCCATCGCCAGCAGCGACACGCTCGACGACAACGCGCGGACACAGGCCTTCACCCTGGCGGATGGCCTGCAAAGCGATCATGGCAGCACCCTCTACGCCGACCTGGCCGGGCTGCTGGAAGCCAAGATCGCCATCGGTGCCGACGATACCGACCGCGCTCGCCAGGCGCTCGACGATGTCGTCGCCGACAGTGACCGCCCCTACATGAAGGGCCTGGCGCGCATCGACCTGGCCCGTCTCCAGATCGCCAGCGACAACCCCGAAGCGGCGCTGGAGACCCTGAAGGACGCCGTGCCCGGCGCACTCGAGGCGCAGCGCCAGAACGTTCTCGGCGACGCCTTCGTCGCGCTGGAACGCCCGGACGACGCGCGCAAGGCCTATCAACAGGCGCAAAGCCTGGCCCAGGATGCTGACCAGACGATCTACGGCCTTCAGCTCAAGCTAGACGATCTCGGTGTGGAGGACGCCACCTGATGAAACTGACTCACCTACTTCTGCCCCTGGGCCTGACCGCCACGCTGCTGGCCGGTTGTGCCGGTAGCGTCGAACCGCAATATCCGCCCAAGGAGCTTCAGGACTTCACGCCCAAGGTCAGCCTCGAGGAGCGCTGGGATCAGGGCATCGGCGAAGGGCTCGGCCGCGCCCGCTATCCGCTCACGCCGATCGTCGATGACGGAACCCTGTATGCCGTCGACGAAACCGGCGACCTGCGGGCGATCGATACCGACAGCGGCGATACCCAATGGGACGTCAAGCTGGGAACGCCCATCTCCAGCGGCATCGGCGCCGACGGCGGGCGTCTCTACCTCGGCACTCGCAATGGCGAGGTGCTGGCGGTGGATCGGCGAGACGGCAGCATCGACTGGAAATCGCGGGTCTCCAGCGAGGTGCTGGCCGCGCCCCAGGTCAATAGCGAGCTGGTAGTGGCCCAGAGCGTCGACGGTGCGGTCACCGCCCTCGACCGCCTGACCGGCAACGAGAAATGGGTCTACTCCAGCTCCCAGCCGGCACTGACGCTGCGCGGTACCGGCGCGCCCCGGGTCATCGAGCCGGTCTCCTTCGCCGGCTTCGCCAACGGCCGCCTGGTGACGCTGGACAACCGCAGCGGCCAGCCGCTGTGGGACATGCGCGTCGCCGTGCCCAAGGGACGGACCGAGGTCGATCAGCTCGTCGACCTAGACGGCCAGCCGGTACTGACCCCGGATGGCCGGCTGTTCGTGACCAGCTACAACGGCCGCCTGCTGGCGCTGGAAGCCACCTCCGGCAAGGTGCTGTGGGAACACGAGGAGTCCAGCTACCTGACACCATTGGTGGTCGGCAACTACCTGTTCACGGTCAACGCGGCCAGCCACGTGATCGCGATCGACGCCGACACCGGCCGTGTAATGTGGGATTCCGATACCCTGGAAGGCCGCTCGCTGACCGCCCCCTCGTTCGTCGACGGCAACATTGCGGTGGGCGACTACCAGGGCTACATCCATCTCATCGACGCGTCGACCGGCGAGATGAGCGGACGCATCCACTTGGGTGGCGACGGCCTGTCGCTGCCCCTGCTGACCGGCGACCGTCGTCTCTATGCCCTTGGCAACGATGGCACCCTGGTTGCGTACGACCTGAAGACGCTCTCCGATCAGAACTGACCGGCACCGCGCTCTGCCAATCGGCCCCGCCTGAGCGGGGCCGATTGCGTTGGGAAGAATGGAACCGCCCGGCTCGGACTTCCCGCTGTTCGCGTGCTAGAATGACCGGCTATCAAGCGGTCGTACCGGGCTTCCTCGCAGCCCCTCCCGCCGGCCGTCCACCTTGTCACCGCCTTTTTGCGAATCGCCATGAACCCCGTTATCGCCCTGGTTGGCCGACCCAACGTCGGCAAGTCGACGCTTTTCAATCGCCTGACACGTACCCGCGACGCGCTGGTGGCCGATTTCCCCGGCCTGACCCGCGACCGCAAGTACGGCAGCGGCCAGCTCGGCGACAAGACCTACACCGTGATCGACACCGGCGGCATCAGCGGTGACGAGCAGGGTATCGACGCGGCCATGGCGGAGCAGTCGCTGACCGCCATCGACGAGGCCGATATCGTGCTGTTCATGGTCGACGGGCGTGCCGGGCTGATGCCGGCCGACCAGGCGATCGCCAACCACCTGCGCGTCAACCAGAAGAAGACCTGGCTGGTGGTGAACAAGACCGATGGCCTCGAAGAGCAGACCGCGATGGCCGATTTCTGGGCGCTCGGCCTGGGCGATCCGCGACCGATCGCCGCCTCCCACGGACGCAACGTCACCACGCTGATCGACGAGGTGCTGGAGCCGTTCCCCGAGCGCGACCCCAACGCCGGCCCGGCCGGCTATCATCCCGGCATTCACATCGGCGTCATCGGTCGCCCCAACGTCGGCAAGTCGACGCTGGTCAACCGCATGCTGGGCGAGGAGCGCGTGGTCGTGTTCGACGAGGCCGGCACCACCCGCGACGCCATCGAAGTGCCTTTCGAGCGGCGCGGCAAGCCTTACGTGCTGGTCGATACCGCGGGTGTGCGGCGGCGCAAGAATGTCAGCCTGATCGCCGAGAAGTTCTCGATCATCAAGACGCTCGAGGCGATCAAGGAGTGCCACGTCGCGATCATGGTGCTGGACGCCCGCACCGGCCTGGTGGAGCAGGACATGCACCTGCTCGACTACGTGCTCAGCAGTGGGCGCGCGCTGGTGCTGGCGGTCAACAAGTGGGATGGCCTGGAAGGGGAAGCCCGCGACAAGATGCGCTCGGACATCAAGCGCCGGCTCGGGTTTGCCGACTACGCCGAGCTGCACTTCATCTCGGCCCTGCACGGCACCGGCGTCGGCGACCTCTACAAGTCGGTCGACAAGGCCTTCGACAGCGCCAACAGCCACTGGTCGACCAACCGGCTGACCTCGATCCTGCAGGATGCCGTCAGCGAGCATCAGCCGCCGATGATCAATGGCCGCCGGATCAAGCTGCGCATGGCCCACCAGGGGGGCAGCAACCCGCCGATCATCGTCGTCCACGGCAACCAGACCTCGTCGTTGCCGGAAGCCTACCGACGCTACCTCACCAACACCTTCCGCAAGGTGTTGAAAGTCCGAGGTACGCCAATCCGATTCGAGTTCCGTTCGGGCAACAACCCCTACGACAACCAGGCTGGCGCCAGCGACCGGGAAAAGGCCCGCGAGCGCCAGTTGAGCCGCACCCGCGAGGCGAGAAAGAACCGCCGCTGACCTGCCTGGCGAGGCCAGCGGCGCCCGCGCCGTTCCTCGCCGCCGCGACGCCGTCGCTGGTCACGGGGCAACGGCGACCCGGGTCTGATTCCTTCCCCCCTGCTTGGCGTCGTACATCGCACGGTCGGCGGCCTCGAGCAGCGCCTCGGCGGGTTGCCAGTCGAGCGTACTCGCCACCCCCGCACTGAATGTGACGTTGAAGGTCTCCCTCGCTGCCACGCACTCGAGCTGAGAGAAACTGACCCGGATACGCTCGATCGCTTCGCGAGCGTGCTCCAGCGAGCACGAGGGCAACACCGCCACGAACTCCTCGCCGCCGTAGCGGCCGACATGATCGACCCGGCGCAGCCGCTGGCGCAGCAGGTTGGCGAGCAGGCGAATGACATAGTCGCCGGTGCCATGACCGTAGGTATCGTTGATCGACTTGAAGCGATCGATGTCGATCATCACCACGCAGGCCTCCGAGCCGGTACGCTCGGAGCGCGCCTGTTCGATCTCGATCAATTCCTTGATCGCCGGGTGCTTGATCAGGCCGGTCAGGCCATCACGGGCCAATGCCAGACTGAGCTGCCGGGAGCGCTGTGCCCTCGCCGTGACCGCAGCCACCAGCGCCACGTCCGCGATCGGCTTGACCAGAAAGTCGTCACCGGCCTGGGCCAGGGCCTGCGCCTGGCGGTGGACGTCGGATTCCGCCGACAGATAGACCAGTGGAATTCGCAGCCAGTCGTCGTCGAAGCGAATGAGGCGCGCCAGTTCCGGTCCGGAGCACCCCGGCATGTTGATGTCGATCAGTACCAGATCGGGCACGAAATCGCGCAGGCCCCGCAACACGTCGCGGGGCGCGGTGATGACCCGGGACTCGATCCCGGCGCCCTTCAAGGTCAGGCGAAAATGCTCGGCGAGCTCGAGGTCGTCGTCGACGATCAGCACCCGGTAGGGATCCTGCTGCGGAAGGTTGACCAACTGGCGGAGATGGCGCTCCAGCGAAGGCACATCGACGGGATGGGCAAAGAAGCCGTGAGCCCCGTCACGAACCGCCTGGAGACGAGCATCGAACCCGGTGTCGTCGCTCAGCAGTATCAGCATCGCCTGCGGCATGTCGGCGATACGATCGCGCCAGGTGACGCTGTCGACCCGGGCCGTGTCGACGATCGCGACGTCCGGCTGCCACTCACGAAACGACCTCTCCGCCGAGAGCGCGCGGCAGTCGTAGCCGAATCCGGTCAATGAATGGACCAGGGCGTCGGTCTCGCCATCCGCCATGACCGCGATCCGAATGGGCCGATCGCCGCTGGCGAGGTCATAGCCGGCTTGCGGCTCGGCGACGGCCGCTGCAGCGGTGGTGGCGAGCAGACGATAGCTGTCCCGAAGGCGGTCGTGCAGCGCCGAGAGCATCGGCGGCGTGGGCGCAGCCGCGCTCTCGATCACGGTCTGAAGCCACATCTCCATTTCACGGGCATCGCGGCTCAACTCGGGATAACCGAACGTCCCCGCGGAGCCCGCGATCCGATGCAGACCCTGTTTCAGTACCTCGAGCATCGCCGGATCGAGTCCGCTCTGGCGCGCGCTGAGCTCGCGTGCCTGAGCGGTGAGGGTCTGCAGGTCCTCGCCGAGACGCTGACTGTATTGTGCCTTGAGCGCCGCCAGCCGCGCCTGTATGTCACTATCCTGCATGGGATCGCTCCCAGATCTCCCGCAACTGCGTCGATAGCATCATGGGATCGAATGGTTTGATGACCACATCCAGGGCGCCGATGGCGCGGTAATGCTCGATCTCGCTGGGCTGGACCTTGGCCGTCATGAAGATGACCGGAATCGATTGTGTCGACGCCTGTTCCCGCAACCGGGTCAGCGTGGTGGGGCCGTCGATGCCCGGCATCATCACGTCGAGCAGGACCAGATCCGGCTGCCATTCATCGGCACATGAAAGCGCAGACTGGCCGTCATCGCAGCTGCGGACCTCGAAGCCGCCGACGATCTCGAGCGCGACCTTGGCCACCTCCTGGATCGAGATATCGTCCTCGACATGCAGAATCCGTTGGAGAGGTTTCATCTCAGCGGGTTTCCTCGTTTTGATTGTCCGACGGCGTAGCACCGCCCCGAAGCTGACGACCGAAGGCTTCCATGAGCGCCTCGGCAGAGAGACCGGGCTTGGCGATCGCCGTATCCATTCGTCCCAGCAGCGTCGGTGCCAGCGCCTCCTCGGACAGGATGATGACAGCCGGCTGGCGGGCCAATTGGCTCAGCATCGGAATGATCTCCCAGCCGGGCGATTGCGGCCCGGTGAGATCCAGCGATATCAAGCCGTAGTCATGGCTGTCGAGCAGATAGCGCGCTTCCTGCAGCGAACGCGCCACATCCAGCGTCATGCTGGGAGCGATCTGTTGCGCCACGCGGTGAGTCAGCTCGGCATCGCTCTCGACATGCAGGATACGCTCGCGCTGGGGCTTCAGACTCAGCGAACTTTGCAGTGCGCCAGCCAGCCGCTTCTCGTCGAGCGGTTTGGCCAGCCAATCGACGGCATCCAGGCGGCCGCCGATCTCCAGCGCCCCCTCTTCCGCCGCCGCCGAGACGATCAACACCGGCAACTCGCGGGTGCGCGGTTGCTCGCGCAGTTGACGCAGCAGCGTCAGGCCGTTGCCGTCCGGCAGCAGCAGATCGAGGGTGATGGCATCGAAGCTTCGGCGCTCGAGCCATTTCAGGGCTTCGCCAATGGTGTGCGCGGTTTCGGCCTGATAGCCCCAGTGCCTGACCAGTGTGGCCAGCAGCACTGCCGTGTCCGGATCGTCCTCGACGATCAGCAGCCGGGATCCGGTGGTTTCGATCTCGTGGCCGTCGACAGGCGCTGGCGACGCTTCCACTGACACTCTGGACTCGGGCGCCTGAGCCATCTCCGTGCAGGGCAGCTCGAAGAAGAAACAGGCGCCCTGCCCGGCTTCCGAGAAGAAGTTGATCGACCCTCGCATCCGCTCGATGAGCTCACGCGTGATGGCAAGGCCCAGCCCGGTCCCGCCCTGCTTGCGCGTGGTGGAGCCGTCGGCCTGGGAGAACTTCTGGAAGATGCGATCGTGAAACTCGGCGGGAATGCCCGGGCCGTGGTCGATGATGCTGACTCTTACCCGGTCACCGATCGGCTCTACCCGAATTTCGACCTGGGTGTGCGGTGGAGAGAACTTCGCCGCGTTGGAGAGCAGATTGCTCATCACCTGCTGAAGGCGCATCGGATCGACGTTGACACTCGCGCGATCCATGCGATCGGTCACCACATAGCGAGTCTGGAACTGGTCGGCGTAAGCCTGGTTGGCCTCGATCGCCTGGTCGACCAGTGGCATCAGCGGCTGTTCCTGCATCTGGAACGTCATCTTGCCGGCGACCAGTTTCTCCATGTCGAGCAGATCGTTGATCAGCAGGATCAGGCGCTGGGAATTGCTGTGGGCGGTCTTCAGCATCCCACGCATCGCATCCGGCGGTGTTCCGAGCGCGCCGCCCTGAATCAACCCCAGCGCACCGGAAATCGAGGTCAGCGGCGTGCGTAGCTCATGACTGACGGTGGAGATGAACTCGCCCTTGAGACGCTCGTCGCGCTTGCGCTCGGTCACGTCGTGGAGGAAGCCGTGCCATATCGTCCCGCCATCGTCCTCCCGCTCGGGGATCGACTGGCCGGCAAGCCAGATGACCCGACCATCGGGATGCAGAATGCGATACTCACACTGCCATGGAGTCAGATTCTCCCTCGACTCGGTGATAGACCGCAGAACCATCTCCCGATCCTCTTCCAGGATCGCCTCGATGACCGCGGAGGAGTCCTGTGCCGCCTGCTCGGGGGTGATCCCGTAGAACGCCTTGATCGCGTCACTGGCGTAGGGAAACGAGGGCCGCCCATCGGCATCGACCCGATACTGATAGATCATCCCGGGGGTCTGGGAGGCAATCTTGCGCAGCCGCTTGCTCAACTCCTCCCGCGCTTCGACTTCGTGCCAGCGCATCAGCGTGGCACCGACCCAACGCGCCAGCAGGCGCACGAACTCCTTGTCGACTTCGTCGAATCGACGGGGATGCGGCCGATCGCTGCTGAAGGCCAAGGCCCCGTAGCGCTGCCCATGTACCCAGATAGGGGCACCGATATAGCTCTTGAGCGAGTAACGCAAACGGCAGCGGTGCTCGCCGAAGCCATCGGTGTCGGCATCGGCGAAGGCGACGACGTCGGCACTGGCCATGGTCAATTCACAGAACGTGTCGCTGGTCTTCAGGTGCTGTCCCGGCTCGAACCGCTGATCGATGGAGTAGGCGGCCTGGATCAGATAATCCTCACCCTCGATACGGTTGGCAACGGCAAATGGCATCCCAAGATGCTCGGCACCTGCCTGCAGCGCCTTTTCCACCAGACGCTGGAAAGAGGTTTCCTGGAAGGCTGCGATATCGTTGAGGGTCTGCAGCGTCTCCTTCTGTGCCTCGAGGCGCTGGTTGAGGGACTCCAGGGTCGATTTCTGGCCCTCGAGCCGCTGCTGATGACGAAGCATGGTGTCACGGGTCACACGACGCGTGCCCCACAGCAGTAGCAGCAGGCAGGCCTCGGCGATCAGCCACGCCACCCCCCAGCGCAGCCAGGTGCTGATGATCAGCGCATCGCGATGCTCGAGTTGCGTCGTGATATCTTTCCAGACCGCCACCGCCGCGATCGCTCGCGAGCTGTCGTCCCCGGATTGGCTCAGCGGGACCAGCGTCAACAGATAGCCGCGTCCGTCATCGCCCTCGACCACGGACCAGTTCGCGCGGTCTTGCACCACCGGCATCTGGGTGCCGGACAACCAGTCATCGATCAGCGCGTTCGAGCGCTTGGTCACCCGCCACCGGGGTACGGCCCCATCGATATCGCCCTCTCGGGAAAGCACCGCGACACCGCTATTCAGTTGACCGGAGAGCCTGGCGACGTCGGGCACCACGGCAAACTCCACCTCGAGAAGCCCGACGAGCGTATCGCTCTTCTCGTCCTCGGGTCCGAAGATCGGCGCGACACCAGCCGTGGTCGCTCGGGAACCGTCGAACTCGATGCCGTAGACCGCCTCTCGCGTTTCCAGGCTCCGCCGTAACAGATAGTCGCTGTCCCCGGAGACCGGGGACGCGTCATGCGACTGCAGGCTCAGGAAAGGACTCGCGTCGTCGTCACCGGGCAGGAAGAGGTTGAGTTCCAGCGCATTGCCCGCTTCCAGCGCCCTCCAGTAGGGAGCGAGATTCTCGCGAAGTCGGGTCCGGATCGCCTGCAGCCGAGCTAGCGAGACGGGGCCCGTCGCCTGGGCCATGAGTCCGCGAACGACCGGATTGGCGACCAGCGTGGTCGCCAGCAGCTGGACTCGACGTTCGAGCCCGGCACGCGAAGCATTGATGGTGATTCCCTGTTCCTGAGACTGGAAATTCAGGTCCCGGGAAAAGGCCTCACGATCATTGAACAACGCCTGCAACAACATCCAACCGAAGAACAGCGTCAGCAGGATGCTGCCCAGGACAATCAACCATGTCGGTAAGCGAGAGACCTTCACCCGTCTGTCTCCTCATGAACGGTTCCCAAGCAAAGCATGAAATGACTCATGCTTTTTCATGAGGATAACGCATTCGCTTACGCCGTTGGCCGTTGAATGGATTGCGAACCGACCCACTGGCAGGCGAATTGCCACGCGGCACGACCGCTGCGCACGCCGCGCAGCGTGGCATAGCGCACCGCGTCGGCACGGGCCGCCTCGCTCCAGGCACCGTCTCCTCCCAGATGGGCGACCCAATGGCGGCAGGCCTCGAGGTAGGATTGCTGGTCGAACGGGTGAAACGCCAGCCACAGGCCGAAACGATCCGACAGCGAGATTTTTTCCTCCACGGCATCGCCATGGTGCAACTCGCCATCGACCAGGTGCGTCTCCTGATTGTCGGCCATCGACTCCGGCAATAGGTGCCGACGATTCGACGTGGCATAGAGCAGCACATTCTCCGGCGGCCCGGTCAGCGTGCCATCGAGCACGCTCTTCAACGCCTTATAGGCATCGTCGCTGCCCTCGAACGACAGATCGTCGCAGTAGACGACGAATCGTTCCGACCGATCCCGCAACCGCTGCACCAGGATCGGCAGCGCGACCAGATCGTGACGATCGACCTGGATCAGGCGGAGCCCCTCGCCGGACAGCGTATTGAGCAGGGCGCGCACCATCGACGACTTGCCGCTGCCCCGCGCGCCCCACAGCAAGGCATGGTTGGCGGGGTAGCCTTGGAGAAACGCTCGGGTGTTCTCCAGCAAGGCGCGCTTCTGGCGCTCGACCCCGATCAGATCCTCCAGCCGGACGCTATCACGCGGCGATACCGCGACCAGCTGTCCGCCGAGCGGGTGGGATTGCCACAGGGCCGCGACATCACGCGCCCAGTCGATGGCAGGCGGCTGCTCGGGCAGCCATCCCTCGACACGATCCAGTAAACGGCTCAGACGTAGCGCCAAATCACCATCCATCCTCGACTCTCCTTGAAACGAACAGGGTCAGACGATTCCGGCAACGGGCTCTAAGAGTGGGGGAAAGTAACGATGGAAATCGATCTTCCCGGAGGATTGCAGGCTGCCGGAAACGGAGTATCTTGTGCCGGCTGGCCCCTCGGGTCCAGTCGCGGCCCTCGGTCGACCCGCATTTTCGGCCTGGGAGTACCGATTCGGCACCGCCGCTCACCCAGACGTTTCCCATGGCTCATTTCAAGGAGTGACGATGGCGTTTCGCTTCCGCTGGCTCGCCGCATCGATCCTGGTGACTTCGCTCACCGGCTGCCTGGCGCTCCCCCAGGTCGGCTTCATGCTGGGACGAATCGCGCTGTCGTCGATGGGCGTCGAGAACGTGCGCATCGGCAACTACCACTTCTCGCCCGGCCTGGAAGGCATCGACGAATTGACGCTGCTGAGTTCGGGGCTGGCGCTGGCCGGCCTGCCGGTGAACGTCGATCTGCCGCTGGCGATGGTGCTGCCGGCGGGGACGCCGTCGGTCACGCTGCAGGGCTTCGACTGGCAGCTCCAGGTGCCCGGCGCGGAACCCGCCGCCGGCGAAGTCACCGAGCCGATTTCGCTGACCGGCGGCGAGCCCGCGACCGTCACCCTGCCGGTCTCGCTGGAGCCGGAAGGCCTCGACGCACTCTCGTCCAGGGCCGATCGCGTGTCGTCCCTGCTCTCGCTCGCCCGACGGTTGAGTCGCGCCGGCGAGCTGCCGACAGGCAGCCAACTGACGCTGACGCCCACACTGCCGGCCGCGCTCGACGGCATCGTCACGGCGCCGACCCTGACCCTGGACATCGGTGAACCCGCCGACGGCGGCCAGCAAGCCCCGTCGGCTTGACCGCCCTGCCAGGCCGGGTATCTTGGGCCAATCGGCACCCCCAACAACCTATGACCAGAGAGTTTCGGAGACCATCATGTCAGGAAGACCTTCCCCCCGGCTGATTGGCGCCCTCGGCCTCGCCGCCCTGCTGAGCGCCTGCAGCACCTCGCCGATGGGCCGCAACCAGTTGGCCTTCTACTCCGACGACGAGCTGGCGCAGATGGGCCAGCAGAGCTTCGCCCAGTACCAGCAGGAGCTGCCCACGGTCAGTGGCGCCCAGGCCAACTACGTGCAGTGCGTGGCGAAAGCGATCACCGCCGAGGTCCCCGCCAGTGCCGGTATCTCCGAGTGGGAGGTCAAGCTGTTCAAGGACGACACCGCCAACGCCTTCGCCCTGCCGGGCGGCTATATCGGTGTCAACACCGGGCTGCTCGACGTCGCCACCAACCAGGACCAGTTGGCTGCGGTCATCGGCCACGAGGTCGGTCATGTGCTGGCGCATCACGCCAACGAGCGCGTTTCCACCCAGGCAGCGACGCAGAGCGGGCTCTCCGTACTGCAGACGGTGGCAGGCCTGCAAGGCGCGGGTGGCGAGCAGGTGATGGGGCTGCTGGGGGCGGGTGCGCAATACGGCGTGATTCTGCCATTCTCGCGCCAGCAGGAGTCGGAAGCCGACCTGGTAGGGCTGGACCTGATGGCCGATGCCGGGTTCGACCCCAGCGCCAGCATTCAGCTGTGGCAGAACATGTCGGCCAACAGCCAGGGCGAGCCGCCGGCCTGGATGTCCACCCACCCCAGCAACTCGCAGCGGATGGAAGGCCTGCACAATCGCCTCAGCGAGGCCCAGTCGCGCTACGAACGGGCCAAGGCCAACGGCAAGCGACCCAACTGCAAAGCTTGATCCTCTCGCGTTCGGTCTCCCGGCAAGAGCCAATACGCTCGGGGTCTCCACCCAATGACGCCTTCCAGACGACGCTGGACGACAGTCACCCGTGCCGGGTCTTGCGTCATGGATGGCGCAAGCGGCGCGTTGGGCAGGGATGCCCTTTCGCGCCGACCCGCGCACGGGAGAGGAGAGTGGCGTTCGGGTTTTCGTCGTCTGGGGCGTCAAAAAGGGGAGCGCGAGGGGCTTGCCCCTCGCATTCATGAGCCAAAGCATCGTTGAGACTCGGCCAGTGGTAAGCTGATCCTGCTCGAATTCGTTGCCTCGCCAAAGCCCTAGCTACAACTCCCGCCTCAGCAGCTCCCGCAACGGCGCGGTATCCGGGCGCACCTGACGCCACAGCCAGAAGGACTCGGCAGCCTGCTCGATCAGCATGCCAAGCCCATCCACCGACCGCGCGCCCCGCTCGGCGGCCCAGCGCAGGAAGACGGTCGGCTCGGCGGCGTACATCATGTCGTAGGCCAGGCCATCCGCCGCGAAAAGGTGATCCGGCAATGGTGGCAGGTCGCCGGCAAGACTGGCGCTGGTGGCATTGACCACCAGATCGAACGGACCCTCGATGCGATCGAAGCCGCAGCCGGTGACATCACCCTTGCCGACGAACAGCGCCGCCAGCGCCTCGGCCTTCGACACGGTGCGGTTGGCCACCGTCAACGTCGCGATCCCGGCCTCCAGCAGCGGCTCGATCACCCCGCGCGAGGCCCCTCCCGCGCCGAGCAACAAGACCCGCGCACCGGTGAGCGGCGCAGCGTGGGCGTCCAGGTCGCGGACCAGGCCGACACCGTCGGTGGTATCGCCGTGCAATCGCCCATCCTCGCCTATCAGCAGCGTGTTCACCGCACCGGCAAGCTGGGCTCTCGGCGACAGCACCTCGGCCAACGCAAAGGCTTCTTGCTTGAACGGCACGGTCACGTTGCCCCCGCGGCCGCCGGCATCGACGAACGCCTGCCAGGCCCCCGCGAATCCGTTCACGGGAGCCTCGATAGCGTCGTAACACAGCTTCTGGCCGGTCTGTTCGGCGAAGGCGGCGTGAATGCGTGGCGATTTCGAGTGGCCAATGGGGTGGCCGAAAACGGCATAGCGGTCGGTCATTGGGGTAACGGTTCCTCGGTGGTATTCAGCCAGTCGCGGGGTTGGAGATAGGCGAGCAGACGCGCTTCCTCGGAGCCCGGCTGCGGCGCCCACTGGTATTGCCAGCGCGCCAGCGGCGGCATCGACATCAGGATCGACTCGGTCCGCCCGCCGCTCTGCAAACCGAACAGGGTGCCCCGGTCCCAGACCAGATTGAACTCGACGTAACGGCCCCGACGGTAGGACTGGAACTCCCGCTCCCGCTCCCCGAACGGTGTCTCGCGACGGCGTTCGGCGATCGGCACGAACGCTTCCAGGAAGCTGTCTCCCACTGACCGCTGGAAAGCAAAGCAGGTCTCGAACGGCCATTCGTTGAGGTCATCGAAGAACAGTCCGCCGACCCCCCGGGTCTCGTCGCGATGCTTGAGCGTGAAGTACTCGTCGCACCAAGTCTTGAAGCGGGGGTACACCGACTCGCCGAACGGCTCGCAGGCCTTGGCGGCGACCCGGTGCCAGTGTTTCGTGTCCTCGAGACTGGGGTAGTAAGGGGTCAGGTCGTAACCGCCGCCGAACCACCATACCGGTTCTTCGCCCGCCTTGTCGGCGATGAAGAATCGCACGTTGCCGTGCACGGTCGGCACGTGCGGATTGCGCGGGTGCAGTACCCACGAGACTCCCACCGCGTGGAAGCTGCGCCCCGCCAGCTCCGGACGCGCGACACTCGCCGAGGGCGGCAGTTTTTCACCGTGGACATGCGAGAAGTTGACGCCGCCCTTCTCGAACAGCGCGCCCTCCTCGATCACCCGCGAACGCCCGCCGCCCCCTTCGGCGCGCTCCCAGCTCTCCTCGCGGAATCGCCCACCACCGTCGAGCGCGGCCAGCGAGTCGCAAAGTGAGTCCTGCAGCGTGAGCAGATAGTCCTTGACGCTTTCGAGGTGGGAATGTGCCACGGTCGTCTTTCCTTCGGTCCGGAGAATAGGGATTCGGGGTGTATCGGCACGGCGGCTGCGTGCGACTTGGCCCTTTCAGGCGCGCAGCAGCCGCCCGGTCGTCAGATCGCGGATGGTGCTGGGCCGGTCGCGTCCACCGAGTGGTCCATCGACGATCGCGCCCAACGCCTCGCCGAATGTTTCACGCACCTCATCGGCGCTCATCGCCGGCGCTTCACCGGCACGATTGGCCGATGTCGACACCAGGGGTCCACCCCAGGCGGCGCACAACTCCTGCACCAGCGGATGGTCGCTGACCCGAACCGCCAGCGTGGAATGCTCCCCACGCAGCAGCGGTCTGGCCCGCCCGTTATCGGGTATCAGCCAGGTATGGGGCCCTGGCCAGGTCTCGAGAAGGCGTTGGCGGGCTCGCTCGTCGATGCCCTCGAGCCACTCAGAAAGCTGCCGGATGTCACCGGCGATCAGGATCAGGCCCTTTTCGCTGGCGCGCCCCTTGAGCGCGATCAGCGATGCCAGCGCCCGATCGTCGTCCGGGTCGCAGCCGAGCCCCCATACCCCTTCGGTCGGATAGGCGATGATTCCCCCCTGCCGAAGGGAGGAGACGGCAGCCGAGAAATCTTGACGCATCTGGGTCTCTCTTCCACGAAAACCTGGGTCTCTCTTCCACTAGCATCCGGGCCTGGCTTTCACCAAAGCCCGACTGCCGGTTCCACGACAGTCGAGCCGCTGCCCATGGCCCGAATTCTAACACGCCGACAAGCCGCCGGGCCGTGCGCCAACGTCGCACCCAGGCGCGCTCGAGGTGGCGAATGCCCGCGTCGGCGGCCATATTGAGAAATCGGGTACTTCTCCATCGGACCGGACAATCAAGGAACCGCCAATGCCTCGCTCACCGCTGCCCCCGATACTGCTCTCACTGGCGCTGACCGGCGGTCTCGCCGCCTGCGCCCAGCAGCCGGCCCAACCGCCCGCCCCGCAGGCCTCTCTCGCTGACGAGCTGGTGATGGCGACGGCCTGGATGCAATCCTCCGGCGAGTACGCTGCGCTGAGCCACCAGGCCTTCAATCTCGCCCGCATGAACCTGGATCGCGCGCTGGCCGCCGCCGGCAGCCAGACGCAGCGCCCGCCGGCGATCATCGTCGACGTCGACGAGACGGTGCTCGACAACAGCCCCTACGAGGCGTGGCTGATCGCCAATGACGAGAATTACGCCAGCGATAGCTGGCACCAGTGGGTGGAGCGGGCCAGCGCGGCACCGATGCCGGGAGCGAGGTCCTTTCTCGATTATGCCGCCTCGCGGGGGGTAGAGGTCTTCTACGTCACCAACCGCCGCGACGACGAGACGGAGGCGACGCTGCGCAACCTGCGTCAGGTCGGGTTCCCCGACGCCGACCACGAGCATTTCCTGCCGCGTACCGACTCGAGCGACAAGACGTCCAGGCGCCAGCGCGTCGCGCAGTCGCACTGGGTCGTGCTGCTGATGGGTGACAATCTGGGCGACTTCTCCCAGGGGTTCGACCGCGAGAGCGCCGCGGCGCGACGTGCCGCCGCCAACGCCCAGGCCGACGCTTTCGGCAGCCGCTACATCGTGCTGCCCAATCCGGCCTACGGCGCGTGGGAGGAAGCGATCTACGGCGGGGACTGGAGCCTGAGCGACGAGCAGAAATCCCGTGCCCGCCGCAACCACCTCGAGGCGTGGGGCGGGCCGACCCGCTGAAGCGTTGCCCGGGCGGCGAGTGTGGCGGGCGTCAACGCCCTCTTCTGACCCAGCCGCCCGTGGTCTGGGCGACCCAGCCATCGAGTTCGAGTTCGAGCAGCCCCAACTGGACGTCGGCGACGGACAGCCCGGTCAGGTCGACCAGCAGATCCACCGGCGTCGGCGCATCGCTGAGTGCAGCCAGCAGCGGCGATGTCGGCATCTCGGTCGCCGCCGCTCCGTTCGGCGGCGCCGGGCGGGCGTTCGTCGCCGGCCTGGGCCCAGCCGGACGCTGGCGTGGCGGTCGGCCCGGCGAATCCATCGTATGCGCGGTCGGGATGGCAGCATCGGGGGCAGACACCGGCACCTGCCAGGGCGAGAGATCGCCCACGATATCCTCTATGTGACGCACCAGCGCAGCCTCGCCCTGACGAATCAGGCGCAGGCAGCCCTCGGACTGGGGGTTGTGGATCGATCCCGGTATCGCGAACACCTCCCGGTTCTGCTCCAGCGCCAGCCGCGCGCTCACCAGCGAGCCGCTCTTCTCCGCGGCCTCCACGACCAGCACGCCTTGGGACAGCCCCGTGATCAGCCGGTTGCGGCGAGGAAAGAAACGCGGATGGGCCCGCGTCTCCGGCGGATGTTCGGAGATCAGCAGCCCCTCGCCTTCCCACAGTTCCCGGAAGAGCGCGGCATGGCGTGGCGGATAGACCACATCCACTCCACAGCCGAGCACGCCGATGGTTGCGCCGCCGGCCTCCAGTGCCGCACGCTGTGCGGCACCGTCGATACCCAGCGCCATGCCGCTGGCGATACAGAATCCCCTGGCGACCAGTTCCCGGGCGAACCGCACCGCATTGTCCTGCCCCTCCCGCGTGGGTCGGCGAGTGCCGACCATCGCGATGGCGGGCTGCGACAGTATCGAGAGCTCGCCCTTGGCCCAGAGCACCGTCGGCGGATCCGGCAACTGGGTCAGCAGTTCGGGCCAGGCCGGATGCCCCGGATGGAGCAGATGCCGCCGCGAATCGGCGCGCTCCCACTCGAGCGCCGCGTCGACCGCCGGTGTCAGCGGGCTACGCGAGGGGTGCTCCAGCCACAGCCGCAGCGGCTGGGCCAGATTGGCGGGCAGTGCCGCCAGCCACCCCTGCGGCCACGCCATGTCGCCTCCCTCACGCCAGCGACGCAGCAGCGGTGCCAGACGAACCGGGCCCAGGCCGGGCAGCGCGCTCAACGCCAACCAGTCGCGCAGCGTCGGGCTCACTGCCGGCACCTGCCGGTGTGACGCCACGCCGTTGTCAGCGGCACCGCGCTCAAGGCGCTCCTCCCATGGCCACCGCCTCGCGAAGATCGCGCGGCACGACGAGGCGGTCGCCCACCGCCAGCGGCTGGGACGCCCGCATGACCAGGGCGTAGCTCAAGTGATCGAAGACGCGAAAGACCATCACCGCGCCCGCCTCGGTGTCCGGCAGCTTCACCCAGGTATCGCGGCTATCGTCGTGCACGCGTTCGCCCTGACGCATCGCCTGCAGCACATGGCCGGCCTCGAGTCCGTCCGCACTGCCACGGTCGATCGCCACCACGTCGTAGCGACCGATGAAACGCACCCCGGCCGGAACGGACAGAATCGTCGCCTCCACCGGCGTGTCCGGTGCTCGAGGCTCGAACCGAGTCGCGATGCCGCCCTCGGTCAGCGCCAGCAGATAGTCGCCACTGCGGATCTCCTGAACGGCGTCCAGCACCTCCAGTTCACCGACATCTTCCACGTTTCGAATCACTTTCACGTGTCCGAGCCGGCGCAGCTCCAGCCCGCGCAGCGTCCCGGCGAGGTCCTCCTGACCCGGCGTCGTTCCGACATCCGGTTGCCGTGCTGCCTGCCGGGGCGCGCCGGTCGAGCGTGGAATCCGGTAGTCGGTACCGGGACGATAGACCCCCAGCGTCGCACCTGCAGCCGGCAGAGCGCCATGGGCATACAGCCTGTCACCGGCACCACTCAGCAGCCGCTGCGACTGTCCGGCAACGACCGTCGGTGCATCCTCGAGAATGGCGGGATCGACGATCTGATAGGCATCGAGGAAGACCTTGATGCGATCCAGCGGCAGTCCCGGCACGGCATCCCGTGTCGGCGCCCGGCGGACACCGGGCGAGAGCCGAACCGTCTGGCCGCGCCCGCGCTCCAGCGACAGCCGGGGCGCACCGGCCGCGCCGGCATCGAGGCTGAGCACATCGCCCGGATAGAGTTTCTGCGGCGAGGCGATCTGCGGGTTGTGCCGCCACAGCGCCTGCCACTGCCACGGCGAGTCGAGAAATCGCGAGGCGATGCCCCACAGCGTGTCGCCCTCGCGCACCGTATAGTGGGCCGGCGCGTCCGCCTTGAGCGACAACGCCCATACCGGGTTCGAAAACACTGCCATCACGCCAAGGCCGCCGACCAGCAGCCAGCGCCACATCATGGCACGGCAGCGGTGTGGCCTCGGCCCCTCCAGACTGATCATTATCGTCGTCCCACCGGTGATTACCTCGAGGTATTGCTGCATAGATCGGCGCCACCCCGCCGGACTTGAGCGTTCGGCGCCCCGCGATCGCCGTCCGCGGCGTCGAACCGGCACGGCGGTTTCCCCGCCAGCGCTGGCGATCTACAATAGGGAGATCACGTCACTCATGCCGATAGGCACGCAAAACGACTATGGCCATCAGAACCATTCTCCAGTACCCCGATCCGCGCCTTCGCACCAAGGCCACCCCGGTGGATCACGTCGACGACGAGATCCGCACCCTGGTCGACGACATGCTGGCAACGATGTACGACGCCTCCGGCATCGGCCTGGCAGCGACGCAGATCGACGTTCACCAGCGCGTGATCGTCATGGACGTCAGCGACGACCGCAACGATCCGCTGGTGCTGATCAACCCGAGCTACGAGCCGCTGGACGACGAGCGCGAGCCGCTGCAGGAAGGCTGCCTGTCGATCCCCGACTACTACGCCGAAGTGCCGCGGGCGCTGCGCGTTCATCTCAAGGCGACCGATCGCGACGGCAACGCCTACGAACTGGACGCCGACGGCCTGCTGGCCCACTGCATCCAGCATGAGTGCGATCACCTGGAAGGCGTCCTGTTCGTCGACTATCTGTCGCCGCTCAAGCGCGACCGCATTCTCAAGAAGATGCAGAAGCGCCAGAAGCAGGAAGCCTGATCGCCTGCCTGACCGCTCCCCGGACTTGCAAAGGCCGGCCGTCCCCGCGACGCCGGCCTTCGTCATTCGCGGGCATCGTTCATCTTCAAGCATCACTCATCGGGAACCTATCGAATGCGTCACCGTGTTGAAGGGCAGTCGCTGCGGATCGTCTTCGCCGGCACGCCCGACTTCGCCGCCGAGAGCCTGAAAGCGCTGCTCGCCTCCCGCCATCAGGTAGTCGGCGTCTATACCCAGCCGGATCGCCCCGCCGGGCGCGGCCGCAAGCTCACGCCCAGCCCGGTCAAGCGTCTCGCCGAGCAACACGATCTGCCGGTGGAGCAGCCGCTCAGTCTCAAGGACGAGGCGGCCCAGCGGCGGCTGGCCGAGTTCGAGGCGGACGTGATGATCGTCGTCGCCTACGGCCTGCTGCTGCCCCAGGCGGTACTCGACACGCCCCGGCTCGGCTGCCTCAACGTGCACGCCTCGTTGCTGCCGCGCTGGCGCGGCGCGGCGCCGATCCAGCGCGCCATCGAGGCCGGCGACAGCGAGAGCGGTATCACCCTGATGCAGATGGATGCCGGTCTCGACACCGGCGACATGCTGCTGATCGAACGCACGCCCATCGATGACGCCACCACCGGTGGCGATCTTCATGACCGCCTTGCCGAGCTCGGCGGCCGGACACTGGTCGAGGGCGTCGACGCGCTGGCCGAGGGCAGCCTGAGCCCCACGCCGCAACCGGCGACCGGCGTCACCTACGCCAGCAAGCTCTCGAAGCCGGAAGCGGAGCTCGATTTCCGCCAGCCGGCGGCGGCACTGTCCCGCCGGATTCGCGCCTTCAATCCGTGGCCCGTGGCCTGGACCCGGCTCGACGGCGAGCCGTTGCGGCTATGGTTCGCCGTGCCGGATACCGGACCCGGCGAGGGAGATGCCGAGCCTGGAACCCTGCTGGCGCCGGACGGCGAGGCACTGCGCATCGCCTGCGGCGTCGACGGCCGCGACGTGCTGCGCGTGACCCGATTGCAGATGCCGGGCGGCAAGCCACTCGCGGCCCGCGATCTGCTCAACGCCAACCACCCTCGTCTCAGCCCCGGCCAGCGCCTGGGCCAGCCCAAGGAAGCCGACCGATGAATCCTGGCGATACCCGCGCCTTTGCCGCGCGACTGCTGGTACCGGTACTCGACGGCAAGGGGTCGCTCTCCGGTCTCGATGCCGACCTCGCCGCCAGCGTGATCAAGGAGCGCGACCGAGGCTTCGTCAAGGCACTCTGCTACGGTGTCTGCCGCGCCCATCCCCGCCTCGATGCCCTGGCCGGCCAGCTGCTGCGTCAGCCCATGAAGCAGCGCGACACCGACATTCAGGCACTGCTGCTGATCGGGCTGTACCAGCTTCTCCACATGCGGGTACCGCCTCATGCCGCCGTCAGCGAGACGGCGGGCGCCGCGCGCGCGCTCGGCAAGGCGTGGGCGACGAAGGTGCTCAACGGCTGCCTGCGCCGGTTCCAGCGCGAGTCGGTGGCCCTGCAGGCGAAGGTGGACAAGGACGCGCCGGTCGCCCTGTGGCATCCCCCCTGGCTGCTGCTGGAGTTTCGCGACGCCTGGCCCGACGACTGGCGTGCGATCTGCGCGGCCAACAACGACGCGGGGCCGATGACGCTGCGCGTCAACCGGCGTCGCGTCACTCGCGAGGCTTACCTGAAGCGGCTCGAGACGGCCGGGCTCGACGCAGTACCCTGCGAATTCGCCGCAGATGGCGTCCGACTGACCACCGCCTGCGACGTGTCCCAACTGCCCGGCTTCGCCGACGGCGACGTCAGCGTCCAGGACGAATCGGCCCAGCTGTGCGCCGACCTGCTGGCACCGGCGCTGGCAGGCGACGCCACCAGGCGGGTTCTGGATGCCTGCAGCGCTCCGGGCGGCAAGAGCGCTCACCTGCTGGAACGTTTCGACACCGAGCTCACTGCACTGGACGTCGACCCGGCCCGCCTGAAGCGGGTCTCGTCGACGCTGCAGCGACTGGGGCTGGAAGCCCGCCTTCATGCCGCCGATGCCAGCCGCGCAGAGGCGGATAGCGGCTGGTGGGACGGCCAGCCGTTCGACGCGATCCTGCTCGACGCCCCCTGCTCGGGTACCGGCGTGATTCGGCGCCATCCGGATATCAAGCTGACCCGTCGCCACAGCGACATCGCCGAACTGGCGGCGCTGCAATCGCGCCTGCTGGATACGCTGTGGAGCAAGCTCGCGCCGGGCGGTGTCCTGCTCTACGCCACCTGCTCGGTGCTGCCGGCGGAAAACGAAGCCCAGATCGACGCCTTCCTGGCACGCACGCCGGAGGCCGACGCCGACATGCCCCGCGAGCTCGACTGGGGCCGGCCAAGCGGCCACGGCCGGCAGCTGCTGCCCACCCCGGCCGGCCACGACGGCTTCTTCTACGCCCGGCTGCGCAAGCGCGTCTGACCGCCCCTCCGCCGCCCACTCGCCTCGACCGCCACGCCGGCGGGGCAGTGCGATGCTCCGATCTGCACCACGCTGCATCGGGGGGGTGGCGCACTTGCGACATCCTCGCCCGCCTTCGATACTGAGGACGAATCCGCCACTCGGGAAGCACCCGTCGTGCCTGACAACGAGGTCATCGATACTACACAGACCAGCGGGACGCAGACCAGCGAGACGCCGATCACCGAGACGCAGCCCGCCGGGCTGGCGCTCGGAGGCGTCTCCCCTCACAGCGCTCTGATCGTCGTCGACGTCCAGCCGGACTTCATGCCCGGTGGCGCGCTGGCCTGCGCCGAGGGCGACCAGATCCTGCTGGGACTGGAGTGGCTGCTGTCCCAGCACGCCTTCGCCCACGTGGTGGCAACCCAGGACTGGCATCCGACCAGGCACGTCTCGTTCGCGTCCAGCCATCCACCGCACCAGCCGTTCGAGGCGATCGAGCTCTACGGCCACTCCCAGACGCTATGGCCGGATCACTGCATTCAGCGCACCGAAGGCGCGGCGCTGCACCCGGCCATCGACTGGTCGTGCTGCGATGCGATCATCCGCAAGGGAACCGATCCCGGCATCGACTCCTACAGCGCGTTTCGCAACAACGTCGGCCCCGACGGTCATCGCCCCGCCACCGGGCTGGCCGGCTGGCTTCGCGACCGCCGCGTCACCGACGTCTATCTCTGCGGCCTGGCCCGGGACGTCTGCGTGCTGTGGACCGCCGAGGACGCGGTAGCGGCGGGCTTCAACACCCATTTTCTCTGGCCGCTGACGCGTCCCGTCACTTTCGAAACCGACGACGACACCCGGCAACGGCTCTCGGCCCTGGGCATCACCGTCGTCGACGCCTGAGCCATTGCCAGGACCCGAGGAATTTCCCGATGCCCCATGGATTCCAGGGGCTTCCGGCCACCGGTGGCGATCGCCGGGGCCTTCTCAACCAAGGAGCTGTCTCATGAGCGACCACGTCTACAAGCAGATCGAACTGACCGGTTCTTCTCCCACCAGCATCGAGGATGCCGTCCAGAACGCGCTGCAGAAAGCCAGCAAGACGCTGCACGGCATGCGCTGGTTCGAGGTCACCGAGACGCGCGGCCATCTCGAGGATGACAAGCTGGCCCACTGGCAGGTGACCATCAAGGTCGGCGTCTCGCTGGATTGATCGGCGCGGCCTATGATCGCGGGCGGGATCTCGTCCGCGGTCCTGTCAATCGGTGGCCCGGCTCGTTATGCTACGCGCTGATTTCGGTGCCGGGCGGGTTGCACTCCGATCCTCCGGGGCCGGGTAAACTGGCAGGCGGTACGCTGTATTTCCGTGATGGTTTGGCATGAAAATTATTATTCTGGGTGCCGGTCAGGTCGGCGGTACGTTGGCAGAACATCTGGCCAATGAAGAGAACGACATCACGGTGGTGGATATCAACGAGGAGCGGCTGCGAGAGCTGCAGAATCGGCTCGACATCCGCACGGTGATCGGTACCGCGTCCTACCCCAACATTCTGCGTCAGGCCGGCGGTGAAGACGCCGACATGCTGATTGCGGTGACCAGCTCCGACGAGATCAACATGGTCGCCTGTCAGGTGGCGCACACGCTGTTTCGCACGCCGACCAAGATCGGTCGCGTACGCTCCACCGCCTACCTGACGCGCAAGAGCCTGTTCTCCAACGACGCCATCCCGGTGGACGTGCTGATCAGCCCCGAGCAGGTGGTCACCGATCACATCCGCCGGTTGATCGAGTACCCTGGGGCGCTGCAGGTGCTCGATTTCGCCGGCGGCCTGGCCCAGCTGGTGGCGGTCAAGGCCTACTACGGCGGCCCGCTGGTGGGCCAGGAACTCGGCTTCCTGCGTCGCCACATGCCCAATATCGATACTCGCGTGGCGGCGATCTACCGTCGCGACCGGCCGATCATCCCCACCGGTGACACCGTCATCGAGGCCGACGACGAAGTGTTCTTCATTGCCGCACGGCGCGATATCCGCACCGTGATGGGGGAGCTACGCAAGGTCGACCGCGACTTCCGGCGCGTGCTGATTGCCGGCGGCGGCAACATCGGCGAGCGCCTGGCAGAGACGCTGGAGCACAAGCATCAGGTCAAGATCATCGAACATGACCTCAACCGCTGCGGCGCGCTCTCCGAGAAGCTCGACCGTACCGTGGTGCTCCACGGCAGCGCCACCAGCAAGCGGCTGATGCTCGAGGAGAACATCGAAGACTGCGATATCTACTGCGCGCTCACCAACGACGACGAGGTCAACATCATGTCGTCGATGCTGGCCAAGCGTCTGGGTGCCAAGAAGGTACTCACCCTGATCAACAATGCCGCTTACGTGGACCTAGTCCAGGGCGGCGAGATCGACATCGCGATCTCTCCCCAGCAGACCACCATCGGCAGCCTGCTCACCCACGTTCGTCGTGGCGATATCGTCAACGTCCACTCGCTGCGCCGCGGCGCCGCCGAAGCGATCGAGGCGATCGCTCACGGCGACAAGCGCTCCTCCCGGGTGGTCGGGCGCACCATCGGCGAGGTCGACCTGCCCAGCGGCACCAGCATCGGCGCCATCGTGCGCGGCAAGGAAGTGCTGATCGCCCACGACGATGTCATGATCGAGAGCGGCGATCACCTGATCCTGTTCGTGATCGACAAGCGACGCATCCGTGACGTCGAGCGGCTGTTCCAGGTCGGCCTGACTTTCTTCTGATGGTCCATTCATCCGACACCGCCTGCCCGTCCCGACCGGTGGGGGACGCCGCGTGAGCCTACTGGTCATTCTCCGCATCGTCGGCCTGCTGCTGATGCTGTTCAGCCTGACCATGGTGCCGCCGATGGTGATCGCGCGAATCTTCCACGACGGCAACTGGCACGCCTTCGGCGCCGGCATGGCGATCTCGGTCATCACCGGTGCGCTGCTCTACTGGCCCAACCGGCGTGCCAAGCGCGAACTGCGTACCCGTGACGGCTTCATCATCACCGTGCTGTTCTGGAGCGTGCTCGGGCTGTTCGGCACGATCCCGTTCATGGTCTCCGATGCGCCGTCGATGTCGTTCACCGACGCCGTGTTCGAATCCTTCTCCGGACTCACGACCACCGGCGCCACCGTGCTCAGCGGCATCGATCACCTGCCCGCCTCGATCCGCTTCTACCGCCAGCAGCTGCAGTGGCTGGGCGGGATGGGGATCGTGGTACTCGCGGTAGCGATTCTGCCGACACTGGGCATCGGCGGCATGCAGCTCTATCGGACCGAGATCCCCGGCCCGCTGAAGGACTCCAAGCTGACCCCGCGGATCACCGAGACGGCCAAGGCACTGTGGTACATCTACGTGATCCTGACCGTCGTCTGCGCGCTGGCCTACTGGCTAGCGGGCATGAACTGGTTCGACGCCATCGGCCACAGCTTCGCCACCGTGGCCGTCGGCGGGTTCTCCACCTACGACGCCAGCATCTCGCACTTCGATAGTGCCACCATCGAGATGATCTGCGTCTTCTTCATGATCGTCTCCTCGGTCAGTTTCGGTCTGCACTTCGCGGTATGGCGGGAACGGCGCCTGCTGCAGTACATCCGCGACCCGGAGTTCCGGTTCTTCGTCACGTTTCTCGGCATCCTGATCGCGATCACCGTCATCACCCTGTTCGCCACCGGTACCTATCATGACGCCACCGGCATTCGACACGGGCTGTTCGAAGCCGTTTCGGTGGCGACGACATCCGGCTTCAGCGTGGCCGATTTCACCCTGTGGCCGGGGGTGCTGCCGATCATGCTGTTCATGGCGGCCTTCGTCGGCGCCTGCTCCGGGTCGGCGGGGGGCGGCATGAAGGTGATCCGCATTCTGCTGGTTCTGAAGCAGGGCATCCGCGAGATTCACCGGCTGATCCATCCCAACGCCGTGTTTGCCGTCAAGGTCGGCAAGATGCGCATCTCCGAGGGTGTCGCCGAAGCCGTCTGGGGCTTCTTCTCCGTCTACATGATGCTGTTCGTGGTGATGCTGCTGGCGCTGCTGGCCACCGGCCTCGATCAGGTGACGGCGTGGTCGGCGATCGGCTCGGCGCTCAACAACCTGGGCCCGGGACTGGGTGATGTCTCGACCGACTACGGCGACATTCCCAGCGCCGCCAAGTGGATCCTGGTGCTGGCGATGATGCTGGGAAGACTGGAGATCTTCACCATCCTAGTGCTGTTCACCCCGGCATTCTGGCGACGCTGACCGGTCATTCGCGAACAATCTCTCTCGCTTACCCAAGGCAAATCATTTTTTTACCATCCGCTCGGCCAATCATCGGTGAATGACACTAAAGGTTGAGCCAGCGACAGGATTTTCGACGAGTTCGACCGGGAGAGCGGTGGTAGAATGCCGCCCTTCGCGGCCACGCCGCCACCTCGGCAACCCAAGAGAGAGTCATGTCCGCCAGTTCCGACACCCGCACCGCGTCCTCGCTTCTGCCCCGCATCGGGCTCATTCCCCAGATCCTGATCGGGATCGCGGCCGGCCTGCTCCTCGCCACCCTGGCGCCGTCGATCGCGCCATCGGTGGCCATCCTCGGCGACCTGTTCATCGGCGCGCTCAAGGCCGTCGCCCCGGTGCTGGTCTTCGTGCTGGTGATGGCGGCCATCGCCAGCCACCAGCGTGGCCAGCCGACCCAGGTGCGCGGCGTCCTGATGCTCTACCTGACCGGCACGCTGGCTGCCGCGCTGATCGCGGTGGCGGCGAGCTTCCTGTTCCCGACCTCGCTGATCATCGACGCCCCGCGGGCCGATGGCACGCCGCCGACCGGCGTCGCCGAGATCCTGCGCAACCTGGCCATGAGCGCGGTGGACAATCCCATCCACGCCCTGACCGATGCCAACTTCATCGGCATCCTGGCCTGGGCCGTCGGGCTCGGCCTGCTGCTGCGTCGCGCCAGCGACACCACGCGGCGGTCGCTGGCCGATCTCTCGGATGCGGTTTCTGGCCTGGTCCGCTGGGTGATCCGGCTCGCCCCGCTGGGCATCTTCGGGCTGGTCGCCAACACCTTCGCCTCCACCGGCATGAGCGCGCTGGCCGACTACGCCCAGCTGCTCGCGGTACTGCTGGGCTGCATGGCCTTCGTGGCACTGGTGAGCAATCCGCTGATCGTGTTTCTCTACACGCGCCGCAATCCCTACCCGCTGGTCTTTACCTGCCTGCGCGGCAGCGCCATCACCGCCTTCTTCACCCGCAGCAGCGCGGCCAACATTCCGGTCAACATGGAGTTGTGCAAGCGCCTCGACCTGCACGCCGACACCTACTCCGTCTCGATCCCGCTGGGCGCCACGATCAACATGTCAGGCGCCGCGATCACCATCACGGTGATGACACTGGCGGCCGCCAACACCCTGGGAATCGACGTGGATTTCGCCACCGCGCTGCTGCTCTGCGTCGTTTCGGCGCTGGCGGCCTGCGGCGTCTCCGGCGTCGCCGGCGGCTCGCTGCTGCTGATACCGATGGCGGCCAGCCTGTTCGGGATCTCGGCGGACGTCGCCATGCAGGTGGTAGCGATCGGCTTCGTCATCAGCGTGATCCAGGACTCCACCGAAACCGCACTCAACTCCTCCACCGACGTGCTGTTCACCGCCGCCGCGTGCCGTTCACCGCGTGCCCAGGAGCGCCTTGCCGGCGAGTGATCGACCGTCGAGCAGGGCCGCCGTTGACCGCGACTGACGTTTTTCGCTGTCAACGGCTTGGAATCGGCGACGTGACGTGCAATATGGGGCAACTCTCTTCCTAAGCCTTGGATTGCCCCCTTGATGCCCGACAACGCCGCCGGACCTCGCGAGACCGTGGATCTCGCCGCCCACCACTTGACCCTGCTGGGCACTGCCCACGTTTCCCAGACCAGCGCCGACGAGGTGCGCGAGCTGATCCGCTCCGGCGAGTTCGATGCCGTCGCGATCGAGCTCTGCACCTCGCGCCATCAGAGCCTGGTCCAGCCCAACGCCATGGCCAAGCTCGACCTGTTCCAGGTTCTCAAGCAGGGCAAGGCCGGCATGGTTGCCGCCAGCCTGGCGCTCGGCGCCTTCCAGCAACGGGTGGCGGAGCAGTCGGGGATCGAACCCGGTGCGGAGATGCGCACGGCGGTCAAGGAGACCCAACGGGCCGGCCTGCCGCTCTATCTGATCGATCGCGAGATCGGCGTCACCCTCAAGCGCATCTACCAGAACGTGCCGTGGTACAAGCGCTTCAGCCTGATATCCGGTCTGCTCGGCAGCGTGCTGTCGCGGCAGAAGGTCTCCAGCGAGGAGATCGAGAAGCTCAAGCAGGGCGACGTGCTCGAGTCCACCTTCGCCGAATTCGCCGAGCAGTCCCAGACCTTGTACGAACCCCTGATCACCGAGCGTGACCGCTACATGGCGCTCAGGCTGGTGGAAGAACTACCGGAGGGCGGGACCCAGCGCGTGCTGGTAGTGATCGGCGCCGGCCACCTCAAGGGCATGAAGGCCCACCTCGAGACCCTGAACCAGCATCCGCCCGAGCTGGACAGCGTGATCCAGGAGCGCGCCAATCTGGAGTCGACCGCGCCCCGCGCGCGCTGGTGGAAAGCGATCCCGTGGGTGATCGTCGCCCTGGTGCTGACCGGCTTCGCCATCGGCTTCAGCCGCGATACCGCCTTCGGCTGGTCACTGGTGGGCGAATGGGTGCTGATCAACGGCAGCTTCTCGGCGCTGGGGGCGCTGATCGCCCTGGGTCATCCGCTGACGATCGCCGCCGCCTTCGTCGGCGCCCCGCTCACCTCGCTCAACCCGACCATCGGCGTCGGCTTCGTCACCGCCGGGGTCGAACTCTACTTCCGCCGCCCCACTGTCGGCGACTTCTCGCGCCTGCGCAGCGATGTCAGCCACTGGCGCGGCTGGTGGCGCAACCGCGTCGCCCGCACCCTGCTGGTCTTTCTGCTCTCGAGCCTGGGTTCCGCCATCGCCACCTGGGTCGCTGGCCTGCGCATCGCCGGGCAACTGCTGGGCTAGGCCGGGGTGCTCGGCTCGTCCTCCGCGAGCCGAGCACGCGCCAGCGGGGCCGTTCAGCCCGCAGGGTTATTGGCCAGCAAAGCGGAAAGTCTCTCACGCTGGGCCGAAATGGCGCCTCCCCGCGCGTGCGCTCATCACACCTGCCACGCAGGCCCACTCTTCTTCTCCCCCCCTCTTGAAAGCCGTCCGACCGCCACCATTCTCTGCTCCGGGTACCGCCGAGACCGCTGATAGCGGGGCCGGGCGCGGGAGATAAAAAATCTCGCCACGTGATGCACTCCCCCCTTGAAAGCCGTCTGGGCGACCCTATTTAACATAATGTCGAGAGGGAGCCGACTGGCAGACGGCATCTTGCATGCGTCATCCCCTCGACAGCGGACGCCGCCGAGCGGGTCCGCGAGCGGTGACCCGGGATAGGCCCGGGCCCCCAAGACTTCGCTGTCATTCAGGAGGTTGCACCATGAATACGATGTCTCTTTCTCCGCTGTTCCGCCGTTCCATCGGTTTCGACAGGCTCAACGATCTGTTCGAGACCGCGATGCAGAACGACGTGCCCAGCTATCCGCCCTACAACGTCGAGAAGTATGGCGAGAACGACTACCGCATCGCCGTGGCCACGGCCGGATTTGCCGAGCAGGAACTCGACGTCAACGTCGAAAAGCGTGTGCTCACGATCACTGCCGGCAAGGGCGATCGCCAGCAGGACGACAAGGTGCAGTACCTGCACCAGGGTATCGCCCAGCGCGCGTTCAAGCTGTCGTTCCGCCTCGACGAGAACATCGAGGTCCAGGGCGCCCGGCTCGAGAACGGGCTGCTGATCGTCGACCTGCTGCGGGTGGTGCCGGAAGAGCAGCGCCCGCGCCAGATCCCGATCAACGGCAGCCAGGGCCGTCTGGAGACGCACTCGGCGGATCAAACCGTCGCCGTCTGAGCCAGTGGCGATAGGACCGCGCCGCCGCCATGGCAGCCATGGCAAAGTGCCGCGGTGAAATGGCAACGCCCCCGACGGAGCAATCCGTCGGGGGCGTCGTCGTTGGGGGATCGGCCCGGCTTCAGGGCATCGGGCGAGTCGTTGGCGAGTCGTCCAGCACGCCTTGCGCCCTGGCCATCGCATAGGCCGCCTTGGGCCCGTGCCACAGTGTCGGCACCAGCAGCATCGCCACCGGCACGGCGGGGATCACCAGGAACTGCTGGAGCACGCTGACCTGCCCCTCGCCCATGCCCAGCAGTATCGCCGCCATCAGCGCGAAGACGATCCCCCAGAACGCGCGTAGCGCCGAGCCAGGATTGTCGTTGCCGGCACAGACGACGGACACGGCATAGCTCATCGAGTCCCCGGTGGTCGCCACGAACACCGTGGTCAGCACCAGCACGGCCAGCGCCATCCAGACACCTCCCGGCAGCGCCTGGGCCACGGTCAACGTCGCCACGTCGAACTGGAAGTTCTGCAGCGGCTGGCTGAGGTCGATCGCGCCCTGAAGCTCGTAGAAGATGCCGGAACCACCCAGCAAGGTGAACCAGACGGTGGTGACCACCGGCGCCATGACCGCCGTGGCGATGATCATCTCGCGCACCGTGCGCCCGCGGGAGATCCGGGTGACGAAGATCGCCATGGGCGGTGCGAAGCCGACGAACCAGGCAAAGAAGAAGACCGTCCACCACTTCATCCAGCTCGGCGAGGCAGTCACCGTGGTCATGGTCGACATCTCGAAGAAATGGCCGAGATAGGTGCCGAAGCCCTGGAACCAGCTATCGACCAGAAACTGGGTCGGCCCGAACAGCAGGATGATGGCACCGATCACCATGGCCAGAATGACGTTCAAGCGACTCAGCACCTGAATACCACGGTCGATACCGGTCACCGCCGACGTCACGTAGATCGCCCCCAGCGCCGCCAGGATCCCCAACTGCACCTCATAGCCGCGCGGAAAGCCGAACAGGTCGTGGAGACCGAAGCTGACCTGGGTCGCCAGGAAACCCAGCGGCCCGACCGTGCCTGCGGTGACGGCGATCGCGCAGATGGCGTCGACGACGCCACCGAGGAAGCCGCGCACCAGGCGGTCACCGAGTACCGGTGCCAGCAGCGTTCGTGGCTGAAGCGGCATGCCGCGCTGGTAATGCTGGTGCGAGAGGATCGCGACCGGCAAGGTGCCGAGAATCGCCCAGCCGGTGAATCCCCAATGGAAGAAGGCCTGGGCCAAGGCGTTGGGTACGGCCTCGGCGGTGCCGGGCTGGGAGTCGAAAGCCGGCGGCGTGACCACGAAGTGATAGATCGGCTCACCGGCGGCAAAGAAGACGCCGCCTCCCGCCAGCAGCGTGCACAGAATGATCGACACCCACCGGAAGGTACTCATGTCGGGCCGCTCCTGGGACCCGATTCGCGCCCGCCCGGCCGGGGAGAGCGCCACGCCGATGGCGATGAAGAAGGTCAGCAGCATCAGCCACTGGAACAGGCTGCCGAAGGTTCTAGCCGACCAGGTGAAGCCGATATCGATCACTCGGGCGACGGTATCCGGCGCCACCGCCGATGCCGCCAGAAAGATCAGGATGAAGCCGATGGTCAGCACAAGCACGACGGGATCGCCAAAACGGCCACCCTGCGTCGATGGCACGTTGGTGTCGGAGGTCATATCAGAGGGAGGATTCTTTGGGCATGAAGCGCGCCACCCTACCGACCTTGGTCTAATACCGCAAATTCACCATCACTAATTCAGGTGCTGCTCTACACCAAAATGCCAATGGTGACGGCCTTCGAAACGGTTCTAATCTCAAGGGGAATTTCGCCGCCGATGGGGTAAGGTCCATGAAAAGCACACCGTTCATCACCGAGAGTCTGCTGCAGCGCTGTCGCAGGGAACAGGCCAACCAGTTCCAGCGGGCACGCCAGAGCTACGACCCCGCCTCGCTTGATGATCGCAAGGAGCTTTCGCTGCTGGTCGAAGAGGCGATTCGGGAGGGGGAAAACTACACCTCGATCGCTCGCGGTCATCAGCACATCGGCCTGACCGAATCGGACCTGCTGGATCTCATCGGCCCCGAGAACGCCATCCGGGAGCGCATCGAGCGATTTCAGCAGATTTGAACCTGCCGTTCAGTTGCCGCAGTGGCGCCGATACCGCTCGGATTCGGCGCCCAGCGTCACGCGCTCGTTGACCTTGCTGTAGTAGAACGGCGAGAAGGATTGGTCCGGGCCCGCCACACGATACTCGCCGCAAACGCCGTAACCCTTCTGGATCTCTCTCGTCGCCTGCAGCTCGATCTCGTCTTCGCCACCCAGTTGGCTAGCGATCAGGGACTTGATGTCGTCATCGACCTGGCTGTCCGACAGGGCCTGCCCGCCGAAGATGATGGCGAACGCCAGCAGGATGGCAACGACGGGGATATAGAGATTGTGCATGGAGAGAGCGTCTGGCCGGCGGGGGAAAGCCGATGATAGCGGATCCCGCCATGTTTCGCACAGGCGCGGCGGGCGATGCGTCGCCGTGACGCAGTCGATTGCCTCATCCTCGAGAAATGTAATAACATTACAAAATCAACCGAACGGAGAAGTCCATGAAAGCCGGCATCCACCCCGAATATCGTCAGGTGATCTTCCACGACACCAGCGTCAATCAGTACTTCAAGATTGGCTCGACCATGACCTCCGGCGAGACCATCGAGTGGGAAGATGGCAATACCTACCCTCTCGTCCACCTCGATATCTCATCGGCATCCCACCCGTTCTACACCGGCAAGCAGCGCGAGGTCGGCACCGAGGGCCGTGCCGCACAGTTCAAGCGTCGCTTCGGCAGCGTGACATCGCGTCGCCAGAGCTGAATCGCGGGCCGGGCAGCACACGTCACGGCCGCGCCAGCGGCCGTGACATCCAGCCGGGAGCGGCTCCCGCTCCCTTCAACGCATCGCGTTATCGGCGTAGCGCGTCGTCACCCCATGAGGCAGCGTTTCCGCCAACCGGAAATTGACCGCCACGATGGGGTCGGGGTCACCCGCCAGCGTCTGGTAATGCGTCACGCAGCCGCACGCGGCGCACCGCAGGAACTCGATCTCCCGGTCATCACGCTGATACGACGCCCTGCCCGCCGCGCCAGTGACGACCTCGACCTCATCAAGGCGAAAATAGCCCCAAAGCGCCATGTAGCGCCGACAGATTCCGCAATTGCAGCAAGTCACCTGCGACGGCTCGGGGGCGAAGAGCCTGACGTTACCGCAGTCGCACTGCAGTTCCATCACTCGGCGAATCCTGTTGGTGGCTGCATCAACTCGACGACGCAACCATCCGGCCCGACGATATACATCACCTTCGTTCCTTTCTTCTCACCTGCCGGTATGGTCTGCACCTCGCCCTGCGCCTGCCAGCCGTGAAGGCCGACGCTGCCGAGAGTGGCCTCGATGTCGTCGACATCGAGCGCGAGATGAGCCACTCCCTGGCTGTAACCGCCGCTGCGTGGAGCCTCGGCTTCAAGTACATACTCCAGCAGCTCGACAGGAAAGCCATCGATGTCGACGATGGCCATTTTCACGGTCGTATCTGGCGCACCGGTCACATGGGAGAGAAACGAGCCGGACATCTCGCCTTGGCGAACCAGCGTGGCACCGAAACATTCGCACCAGAACCGTATCGATGATTCCAGAGAGCGAACGCTGAAACCGACATGATTGACTCGGGGAGCCGCCGGGTGACGGAGATTGGGCATGAGACCTCCTGGAGGGCGCAACGATCGCTACGAAACGTTCCAGCCCCATGTTCACCGACTGCAGACACAAAAACACCAAGGCCCGCGTTAGCGGGCCTTGGTGCTGGAATCTCTATCGCGCTAGGGCGATGGATCTACCGAAAGTCTTAGAGCGGCTTGATGTTAGCAGCCTGAAGACCTTTTTTGCCCTGAGTGACGTCGAAAGAAACTTCCTGACCGTCCTGCAGAGACTTGAAGCCGTCGGCTTGGATCTCGGAGAAGTGTGCGAACAGGTCGTCGCCACCGTCTGCCGGAGAGATGAAGCCAAAGCCTTTAGTGTCGTTGAACCACTTAACTGTGCCAGTTGCCATGTTCCGAATTCCTTATGCGCTTAGCGCGTAATTACGATTGCCGGGTGCTACCCGATGTAGTGGGTAAAACAAGGGGATATAACCAGGCTACCGAATGATTCGAGTGCAACTGACAATATGCGACTTGCTAACCAACTGATCGCCAGTCTGCGCCGTCATGGACGGATAGTCAACAGGTGTGTTGGTCGTAAGACGAAAATCTTGCCATCTCGGCCTAACGTCCTCATTTTCCAGCGCATCGCAACCCGGCTTTCCCCCGCCGCCCGGCTCGCCAGTCGTGACCACCTCACCCCGGAACCGCGGGCGTCTCCACCTCTTCGGTTATCGCGCTGACCAGGCCGCGAACCGCACTCGAGTGACGCTGTCGCCCGGTGCGGAGGAGATAGACGATCGGCGGCGGCTCGGGAAACGGCGCCTGCACCACCTCCATCTCCGGCGTCACATGGCGGCGGTTCAACAGCGTCACGCCCAACCCCGAGAGCACTGCCGACTTCACGCCGGCAATGCTCGCGCAGGTCATGACGGTCGTCAGTCCCGGGGAGCTCGCCTGCCCCGCCTCCATCGCCCACCGGCGATAGAAACAGTCGTCATCGAAGGCGACGAACGGAATCGAGCGGGTCATGTCCAGGCTCCAGTCCCGGGACTTCACCCAGTGCAGCGGCTCTCTGGCGACGACGGTGTCGGACGCTCGCTGGCGATGCTCGAACACCTGCATGAAGCCGACGTCGATCTCGCCCCGGTCGAGCTGCCCCTCCAGGGAGAGACTCTGGCCGACGTGGGTCCGCACCGCGACGTCCGGATGCCGTCGGGCGAATCGCCCCAGGATACGGGCCACGCCGCCGCTGGTCGTATCCTCGGTCACGCCGAGCCTAACCGTTCCGCGCAATGGCTCCGTTCCCAGGGAGGAGACCGCCTCGTCGTGCAGATCCAGAATGCGCCGGGCATAGCCCAGCAGCTTCTCGCCTTCCGGCGTCAACAGACTCGCCCCGCTGCGCCTAGTCAGCAGCTCGCAGCCGATCGCCATCTCCAGCCGGCGGATCTTGTGGGAGATCGCCGACTGGGACAGCGCCAACGACTGCGCCGCCCGCGTGATCCCGCCCGTCTCCACGATCGCTGCCAGCGCCTGCAGCGCTCCTAGCTCCAGCCTCGCGCTCACGTTTTCCGCTCCTCGACCTGCGGGTCCCGGCCACGATAGCGGCGACCCATCTCATGACAAAAATAGATGGTTTTCATCATATAACGCATTTGTGTCATGCGAGAAGTTTTCGCAAGCTCATCGACACCCACCCAATGCGGAGCCGAACCATGAACCCGATCGCGACCGACAATGTATTGATCGATGGCCAGCGTATCGCCCACGGCGTCTACGGACAGGGCGAGCCCATCGTGCTGCTGCACGGCACGCCCTCCTCCTCCCTGATCTGGCGTGACGTCCTGCCCCGGCTGGTCGAGGCCGGCTATCGCGTCCATCTCTTCGACCTGCTGGGTTACGGCCACTCCGAGCGCCCCCGGGATCCATCGGTCGATACCTCGATCTCCGCCCAGGTCCCGGTGCTGGAGGCCCTGATGGACCACTGGGGGCTGGAGGCGGCACATATCGTGGCCCACGACTTCGGTGGCGGCATCGCCCAGCGCCTCGGCGTGTTTCACCCGCATCGCTTGCGGTCGCTGACACTGATCGATGTCGTCAGCTACGCCAGCTATCCCTCGCCCAGAACCCGCCAGCAGATGGCCGCGGGGCTGGAGCGACTGATCAAGGTGCCCGACGACGAACACCGCGCGCACTTCCGGGAATGGCTGTTGACCGCGGTCCACGACCCGCGGCGCCTCGAGGCATCCGCGCTCGCGACCTACCTCGACTTCATCAGCGGGCCCATCGGCCAGGCCAGCCTGTTCCAGCATCAGATACGCCACTACGACCCGAAGCACACCACGGAGGTCGCCGCCCGGCTGCCGGAGCTCGGGAGAATGCCGGTCAAGCTGATCTGGGGCGCGGAGGACGCCTGGCAGAGCGTCGATTACGCCCATCGGCTGCACGCCGACATACCGGGGTCGGATCTCAGCGTCCTCGAGGGGTGCGGTCACTTTTCACCTGAGGACCGGCCGGAAGAGATTGCCCGCCTGGTCATCGAGTTTCTGAAGCGCTGACGACGAGACGACTCAGCGCCCGGCGTCATGCCCGGGCTGTGCCGACGCGGAAATCCGCGTGGTGACATCCTCCTGGCCGAAGTTGTCGGCCAGGAAGTCGATCAACTGGCGCACGGCCGGCAGCAGGCCACGGCGCGACGGGAAGATCGCCTGGACCACGCCATCGCGGGGCACCCAGCTCGGTAGCACATCCACGAGACTGCCCTCGGCGATGTCCGGCCCCGCCACCAGCATCGGCAGCTGCACGACCCCCAGGCCCGCCAGGGCCGCGCGGCGCAGGGTGACCATGTCATCGGTCACCAGTCGCGGGCGATGATCGATCAGCGTGCTCACCCCATCCGGCCCTTCGAGGCACCAGGTATGGCCCGTGCCCGGCCGCTCCCAGTCGAGGGACGGCAAGCCGTGGAGATCCCCCGGCACCGCCGGGCGGGCGAAACGCTCGAACAGCGCGGGCGACGCCATCAGGCGCTGCGGGCTGCGGGAGAGCACGCGCTGGCTGAGATCGCTGTCCTCGATGGGCGGGAATCTCACCCGAATCGCCAAATCGAACCCCTCGCGGACCACGTCCACGCGCCGGCCACTCGCCTCCAGCTCGACCCGGACCAGCGGATGCCTCGCCATGAACGCGGTGAGCAAGTCACCCACGATGAAGCAGAGCAGCCCCGGCGGGCAGCTCATCCGCACCAATCCCTGGGGTTCGGAGATCGAGCGGTCGATGGTCTCCTGGGCCGCCTCGGCCTCCACCACCATGGCGGCGCAGTGATCGTAGTAAGCCCGCCCCAGGTCGGTGACGGCTAGGCTGCGCGTGGTGCGGTGGATCAGGCGCACGCCGATGCGAGCCTCGAGTTCGGCCACGCGCCGGCTCAGCTTGGACTTCGGCACCCCGATCGCCCGGCTCGCCGGTGCGAAGCCGCCATGCTCCACCACCTGGACGAAGTAGTAGAGGTCGTTGAGGTCCTGCATATGATCGTTCCATGAGTGAGACGCTGCGTTGGATTTTACCCCGCTAATCACTCGAATGTCCTACCTGTAAATTCGATCTATCGATTCAGCCCATCACCGCCTGCCTTCGACACGGCCGGATAATGGGTGACGCATCGCCCGAGGAATCATCGAAAGACGGGAGGTCAGGATGAAAAACATCACCGGTATCTACTCCGCGCCTCGAGCCCACTGGGTCGGCAACGGCTTTCCCGTGCGCTCGCTGTTCACCTACGAACGCCTGGGCGCGCATCACGTCACGCCGTTTCTGATGCTCGATTACGCCGGGCCGAAAGAGTTCAAGCCGGCGGTCAAGCCACGCGGGGTCGGGGCCCACCCCCATCGCGGCTTCGAGACGGTGACCATCGTCTACGAGGGCGAAGTCGAGCATCGGGACTCCACCGGCAGCGGCGGCGTCATCGGCCCAGGCGATGTCCAGTGGATGACCGCCGGCAGCGGCATCATCCACGAGGAGTTCCACTCCCCGGCGTTCACCGAGCGCGGCGGGCGCTTCGAAGTGGTCCAGCTGTGGGTGAACCTGGCGGCCGCGGACAAGTCGGCGCCCCCGGCGTATCAGTCGCTGAAGGCCGCCGAGATCCCCCGCCTCGAACTGGCGGAAGGCGCGGGACAGTTGGCGGTGATTGCCGGTGAAGTCGCCGGGAAGCGTGGGCCGGCGCGAACGTTCAGCCCGGTCAACGTCTGGGACCTGCGTCTGAACCAGGGCGGCGCCACCACGCTCGACGTGCCGGAGGGCCACACCACGATGATCGTCGTGCTCAGCGGCACCGTGCAGCTCAACGGCACCAAGATCGTCCGCGATGCCGAGCTCGCCCTGTTCGCGCGCGAGGGCCGCGAGATCGTGGTCGAGGCCAACAACGACGCCAAGCTGCTGGTGCTGACCGGTGAGCCGATCGACGAACCCGTCGTCGGTTACGGACCGTTCGTCATGAACTCGAACGAGGAGATCGAGGAGTCGATCCGCCAGTTCCAGGCCGGCAAGTTCGGCGCCACGGCGTAAAGGATTCGGGTGCTCTCGGGAGCGCCCGATAACTCGCGGGATATCGACGCCGATATCCCGTCGCTTCCCAAAAGAAGGAGATGCGTGATGGCCTATTCCTACCAGAGACTCGACAAGAACGATGTCGCCGTGCTGATGATCGATCACCAGGCCGGCCTGCTGTCGCTGGTTCGCGACTTCGGTCCCGACGAGTTCAAGAACAACGTGATGGCGCTTGCCGATATCGCCGAGTTCTTCGACCTGCCGACGATCCTGACCACCAGCTTCGAGGATGGTCCCAACGGCCCGTTGGTGCCGGAACTGAAGGCGAAGTTCCCCGGTGCGGCCTATATCGCCCGCCCCGGCCAGATCAACGCCTGGGATAACGAGGAGTTCGTCCAGGCCGTCAAGGATACCGGCAAGAAGCAGCTGTTGATCGCCGGCGTGGTCACCGATGTCTGCGTCGCCTTCCCGGCCCTGGCCGCGCGCGAAGCAGGCTACGAGGTCTTCGTCGTCACCGATGCTTCCGGCACCTTCAACACGACCGTGCGCGACGCCGCGTGGAGCCGCATGTCCCAGGCCGGCGTGCAGTTGATGAACTGGTTCTCGGTCGCCGGCGAACTGCACCGCGACTGGCGTAACGACATCGAGGGCTTCGGCGGCATTCTTGCCAATCACCTGCCCCACTACTCGAACCTGATCCAGAGCCGCGATGCGACGCTGAAAAACTAGCCGAGCACTGCAACCGCGCTGCCGCCGCCGGTCCACCCGGCGCGGCAGCCCCTCGCACTGCGCGAATTACCCCAGCGCGGTCTTGCCCACCAGCACCACGCCGAAGACGATCAGCATCATGAGGACCACCTTGCGGAAGGATTCGGCGCCCATGCGCTGGCGCACGGCCCCGCCAAGCCGGGTGCCGACGAAGACCGGCACCAGCCCCGCCAGCGAAATCCAGATCGAATCTGCCGTCATCAGGCCGAGCTTCGCCAGCCCCAGCGCCATGATCAGGCTCGACAGCGTGAAGGAGATATTGATCGCCTGGATGAACCGTTTCGGATCGAGCCGCAGCGCCAGCAGGAACGGCAGAATCGGCATCACCTGCGAGCCGGTCGTGCCGTTCACCAGTCCCGTCAGGAATCCCGAGACCGGTGCCAGCTTGCGCCCCAACCGATCCGATAGCGGCCGCCCGGGGCGAAACAGCGTGAACGCCCCGTAGACGATCAGCACGACGCCGAGTATCGCGCCGGCCACGAGACTATCGATGAGATCTAGCACGGCGAGACCGAGCAGCAGGCCGGGAACGGTCGCCAGGAACATCGGCCAGAAGCGCCGCAGCGTCTCGCCGAAGTGCCCCGCCTGCCGCATCACGATGAGATTGCTGACCAGCGAAGGGATGATCACCAGCGGCATCCCCGACTTCAGCCCCAGGCCCAACGCCAGGATGGGCAGCGCGGAGGTCGAAAAGCCGAGGCCAGTGGCACCCTTGACGAAGGCCGCCACCAGGTAGGCAAAGGCGATGATAAAAATCGTTTCGAGATTCACGAGCGTTTCGACATTGACGACGCATCCCTGCAGGCGAAGGACCGAATGGCCGATTGGACAGAGAGTGTGCGCCGCGCCTCGCGGGCTGGCAATTTGACCAATGCCGAATTGCCCGCTTCAGGGGAAGACTTTTTCGAAGCGCTCCAAGACCACGGCGCTATCGAAGTTAAATGTATCGCCGAGCCGTTCGGCTTCTCTTTCGAAGAACTGGATATGAGCCCGCCTCCATCCTTCATAGGTTCGGTCCCCTTCCCCTTCGAGATAGGCAAACTCCTCCGGGACTCGATCGAAGGGCGCGATCTGGACGTCCGTCGTCCTGACGATACACACTGGCCACTGGCGCCAATCGAGGACAACGGTCAACTTGCCAGCCACAGGCAAGTCCTCCCCCTCGACCTGATAGGACTTCAGCAACCCGCAGCTCGCTCGCTTGATGCCTGTGGCGACCAGATGCGCGCAGGCATTGGCATCGACTTCGTTATCACAAAAATGCTCGGCGCCTATCGCGGGTATCGAAAGACGCTCAGCCTCGCTCAATGTCGCGAGATAGCGTAATAACATTCGATGCGGCTCATGAGTCATAACATTCCACGCCTTGCATTCGGGTTTCGCCGTACCGGGCTTTGACCACCACGACACGTCACGATGGCGGCAGCGAGATCCCTAGCGCATCAGTATCGGAAACCGTCATCGAGAAATTCTCCAGGGCCAGCATGCTGCCGTTCGAGAGCTTCCAGTCGTAGAAATCCGAGAAATCGCCCTTGGACAGTGCCCGGATCACCTTGGCAACGACACCGTGTGCCACGAGCAAGATATTGTTCGTGGGATATCTCGATGCCAGCTCGGACAAGCCGCCGCGAACTCGCGCCACAATCTCATGAATTGACTCACCGCCATCTGGCGCGGCATCCCATTGGCGAGTGATGTTCCTTGCCCAGAGCCCCGGGTATCTCTCCCTCGCCTCGGCTTGAGTCAGCCCTTCGAAAACGCCAACGCTTCGCTCTCGGAAGCAGTCCATTATCTCGACGGGAAGCCCTCGCTCCTCATTCAGGATCATGGCCGTTTCCCTGGCCCTCAGCTTCGGTGAAACAATGATGACGTCGAGTGCTTCCGGCAATCGCCCACCAAGCGCCTCGGCCTGCTGCCGACCCAGAACGGTCAGTTCTGGATCAAGGGCTCCAAGGTAACGTTGTTCGGCATTGGCCCAGGTTTCCCCGTGCCGCACGACGTATAAGTGCATGGAATCCCTCTCGGCAGGTCGATCCTCGCAGTGTAATCATTTCGAGCCGTCCCCGTCGGGGGATCACGGCGTGACGAATTCGCACCCAGGCAGCGAGGTCGGAGCGGGACTGGTGATGCCTCCAGCGCCATGGAGAAACGATCCTTATCAACGGACTGCAGACCGCCACAAGGCGAGAAACGTCCGCTGCAGGATCGTTCAAGATTCGCCGCCTTCAACGCTCTAGCCTATCGACCCAACCGGAACTGATCATCGATGAGGCAGAGAGATGGAGATCGTTTTGTACGCGTTCACCGTGATGTACACGCCCGGCCCGGTGAACCTGCTGAGCCTGAACGAGGGGCTGAGCGCTTCGCTCAGGAAGACGTGGGGGTTCTTCGCCGGCGTGGCACTGGCGATCTTCTGCTGGTTCGCCGTGATCGGTTTCGCGGGCCAGATCCTGATTGTCCGGGACCTGGTCCCCTACATCGCGCTGGCCGGCAGCGCCTATATTCTCTACCTGGCGTTCAAGGTATTCACCTCGACCCCGACGACGACCGGGGATGGGAAGGTCTACGTTCAGGGCGGTTGAGCTTCGCCAATGGATTCTTCATGCAACTGCTCAACCCGAAGAACTCACTCGTCGTCATCCCGATCACTACGGTGATGCTCCCGGGCAGAGGAATCACCGGCACAGCGTTGATCGGCTGTTCGGCGCTCATCGCGCTGGGCGGCGGCGGTGCTCCCGCGCTCTACTTCTGGGCAGGCAAGATCGTTGGCAAGCAGATCCATCAACCGAGATACTTTCGACTCTGCAACCGGATCATGGCGATTCTGCTCGTCGTGGTCGCAGCGATGATGTTCTTCGATTACGTTGTCGCACCGCTGCTATGACAGGAATCGCCATGGCCGATAACAGTGCCGACTGGTGCATCGTGGGCTCGCCTTCTCGTATCGAGCGTCTGGAGGCGCGCTTTCAGGGTCATGCCTACGACACCCACCGCCACGACACCTTCGCCATCGGCATCACGCTGGATGGGGTGCAGAGCTTCCACTACCGGCGCGACTATCGGCACAGCCTGCCCGGCACCGTCATGGTGCTCCACCCGGACGAGGCTCACGATGGCCACGCCGGCGACGAGCACGGGTTTCACTACCGCATGCTCTACATCGCCCCGGCGCTGATCCAGACCGCGCTGGGCGGCAGGACCCTGCCCCACATTGCCGGCGGCCTGTCGACGGACCCGCGATTGAGGGACGCCGTCCGCTTTCTCCTGACCTCGGTCGAGGCGCCTCTGGATGCGCTCGAGGAGGAGAACGGCATTGCCGACCTGGCCGCCGTGCTGGAAGCCAACAGCGATACCCGGATCGCCCGCTCGCGAACGACACCCGACTACCGCGCGGCAAGCCGGGTTCGGGACTATCTCGATGCCCGCACTCAAGAGGGCGTGACGCTGGACGATCTCGAGTCGATATCCGGCCAGGAGCGCTGGACGCTCTCCCGCGACTTCCGCGCGCTGTTCGGCACCAGCCCCTATCGCTACCTCACGCTACGTCGGCTGGATCTCGCCAGGCAGTGCATCGCCACCGGCATCAGCCTGAGCGAAGCGGCGCTCTTGGCGGGATTCGCCGACCAGAGCCACATGACCCGCGCCTTCGGTCGCGCCTTTGGCATGACGCCCTCGCGGTGGCGATCGCTGCTGCGGCGGGGTTGAGATTTTAGCGGCGGTTCGACTACCGGGCCAACCAGACCGTCGAACTTCCAGAACGTGTGCATGCCTAGCCCAGGAGGTGTCGCAACAAACCCGTCGAGATCACACTGATCATGACCGTGGAAAGCAGCGAAAAGCGGATGGCTGCCAGCACGGTAATCGCCAGTGCCAGCAACTCACCCATATCCCCGGTGACGAATCGAGGTGCTATTACCGTGATGAGCACGCAGCCGGGAGCAACTTCCATGACGCGAGTCGCTCTGGTATTCAATACCAGACGACTGACCGCCAAGAAGCCGATCAGGCGAGTGGAATAAGTGGCTAGCCCCATGAGAGCTATCGTCAACGCCGCATCGACCGAGACCATCAGCGTTCGCCCCCCGACAGATATGCCACCAATAATCCGCCAGTCGCCCCAGCCGGGACGTACCATCCCTGGGGTAGCCATAACCACGCCCCTAAAGCGACCAATAGACTGGTCACCCAAGGCAATGCGGAGCTACGCCCTCTGCACATGCCTCTCATCAATACGAGGAATACGGCAGGAAACACCATGTCGAAACCCCAGCCCCGGATATCGCTCAAGGCTGGGCCGATCAGCGCACCAACGGAGGTAAAAGCCACCCAGTTGAACCAGAGCAGCAGCGCAACACCCAGATAATAGTGGAAGCTGAAAGATAGGGGTCGCGACGAACTTCTTGTATCGGTAAGCCCCATCGCCCAGCTCTCATCACACATGAAGAAAAGAGCAGGCACCGTCTTGCGGTAAGGCAGATGTTTCAGCAGAGGAGCCAGCGTGGCCCCCATCACGATGTGACGACTGTTGATCAAGAATGTCATTGCCACGATCAGAGCGATATCCGGTGACGAGGACCACAGCTCGACCGCCGCGAACTCGGATCCGCCGGCGTAGTTGAGCGCGGTCATCAACGACACCTCGGCGATGCTCATTCCCTTCTGACTCGCTTGCGCGCCCAGTACCAGCGCCAATGGAACCAGACCGATAATGACGGGAAGCGCATGCTTGCCCCCCCGCTTTAGCTCTCCCCAACGGCGTGTCTCTACTGCAGATCCCGAGTGCATAAGCGTTCTCGTCGATAGTGAATGCATATCCATCCTATCGACCCGAGCACGAAATTTGATTTTTTATGCGCTATAAAACCGGTATATCCTGGCATAGGATTTCAAATAGAGAGGGATAAATTGAATTCAAAACCATACCCACTCGACAAGACGGACAGGCGGATCCTCAATGCACTGCAGCGAGACGGCCGCGTGCAAAACCTGGAGCTCGCCAAGCGTATCGGGCTCTCCCCCTCAACCTGTTTGCGCAGAGTGCGCCTACTGGAAGAAGCCGGCGTCATTCGCGGCTATGCCGCACTGCTGAATAGCGCGAAAGTCGGCATCGGTGTGAGTGTCTTCACGCGTGTGTGGCTGACCGGTCAAGACAAAGAAACGGTCAACCAGTTCATCGAACTGGTGAAGGAGATGCCACAGGTTCTGGAGTGCCACCTGATGGCGGGTGACTGTGACTTTCTACTAAGAGTGGCCGTCGAAGACTTGACCGCCTACCGGGAATTTCAGATGCAGCATCTTACTAACCTGAATATCGTTCAGAGCGTCAAAACCGAAATCCCGATGGAAGAAATAAAATGCACCTCGAAAATTGAACTTTAAAGGCTGGGCACTCACTTTCCAAACGCCTAGCACCTAACAACACTGTCCATTTCATTCTGAATTCATCTACCAATATTGGATAAGGCCGAATAGCAGTGGACTAAGTTTGAGAGCGGCTGACGGGCAGTCGGACGAGGCCGAAGCAGGATTATAAAAACGTCCTAAATATATAATTTAAAAGGATTAAGACGTCGTAGAAAAATAGATCAATGCCATTAGGTATGCCATAAAATTAAATCGGAGGGTCTTACCTCCCCCTGTACGATAGCTCGCCTCCAGGGGGTTAGGACCATAAGTCGATGTAGAGTCAAAGCTGATATAACGCCCGGCTCACGTGCCGGTTTGGAGCCACGAAGCGGCGGAAAACGGTCGCTGTACAGCCGATTGTTAGTCACGCGGTTGAATATCAGCGGTGAAGTTGCGGGCACTTCCATCACACTGAATGGAAGAATCACAATCAGGGCAAGTGAACAAGAAATGTACTTTTTTCATTGTGGGAATGCGCCACATTAATTGCGTTTGACACCCAGGACAATTCCTCCGTACAGGCAGTTTAGCAGCATCGGAATTTACAGAAACTTCCCCATCGTTCTTTCGATGGACAGGAAACAACGCCCCACATCCATCGCACTCTGGCCATGCTGTTGATCCATTCTCGGAGCCCAGCGACGTGCTGACCTCTGAACCACAGTTCGGACAGGCGATGAGTTCACGCTCATTAATTGGCAACGGCGCCCGGTTTCGAATTCTTGCTAGGGCAAGACGGAACTCATTTTCGAGCTTTATTCTTTCGTCTTGGTCTGCGGCTGCACCAATTTTCTGCTTGTACTCTAGCGCAACCTCTTCTGTTTCGAGGGTTAGCCGCTCCTGCAATTCAAAGACTTCTCGCATTAAGTCTCGCCAAGCCCACTTGGCACTATCTATGTCTAGCAGCCATGACTCAAGGACCTCTGCGCGAGCTGGACCGCTCTGCATTTGTTGCCTCAATTTTACGGAAAGTGCATCAATGTTGCGCCATGCCAATAGCCCGTATCTTGTTAAACGTTCCTTGTCAGCGTTTCTCGAATATACCCAACTGGCCCATACACCAATGCCAGCAGCGATTGCCGTAGTGATTAGCCCAAATAGTGCCTGAGCCACACTATTGCCTTGAATAACGAAAGGGCCGACAATGATCGCCACAAATGTAATTAAGCCGACAACAACTAATGACCAACGCATGAACTTTCCTTTTTGTTGATTAATGCCCGCAACACCGGATAACCTGAAACGGTGCGGGAAATTGTACTGCGTGCTTACGATTGTTATATCTTATAGCTCTATACACGTACTATTCCCGTTCCCGGAGTTCTGAGCTCTCGGAGCCAATTGGTAATGCTGCCTCTATTTACTTCTTCTATGGGGTAGCTCCGGGCTTCTATTGTGGAACGAGCCCCTACGCTAAATTCACAAGATGTTACAAGCACTCCGAGCTTACATCCTTCCTGCAATACATCGGCGTACAATCCTTTAATTGTCACCTTGTCAATTTTTGATTTAACTCTCTTGCACTGAATAATAAACTCGGGAGTTCCATCTTTTTCGTTATTCCACACTCTTAAATCAACACCATCGTCATTACTTCCCGGCCCCAGGTCAACATTGTAGCCAAATCGTCGAAAACACTCAGCAGTCAACTCCTCGAATTTTCTCCAATGAATCTCACCCAACTTGTGAAAATTATTTGAAAGAAAGTCTATAAAGCGCTGATCAAGGAATGCGCCCTTCTCTGCAACTGGATTGTACTGCTCAAACAAATCTTCCAAATTTACAATATTAGTGTACTGGTGAAACTTCATTGCAGTAAACGGGCTATGCCTCATCAAATCATCATACACTTGGATCAACAACACAATTGAATCTAAGCCTGCCTTTCCGTGAACCTGGGCAGCTTCTCTCATCATTCCTTCTGGGCTTAATGATTTTCTTCCCTCATGGACGGCGTTCTTCCTTTCGATCTCTATATGTCGATGATAAATATCATGAATAGAGTGAGCGAATTCGGCACCATTTCTACGCTCTAATTCCCTCGATATTTTAAATATCTCAAATATCCCATCTAACGGCTTGTCGGTAACTCCCACCTTATGTAGAAGCATGTAATAGAGTGAGTCATAATCTTCGGATCTAATTCGAATCCCGTGTTCCTCAGAAGAAACAATTTCGTCATCAAACCCTGTACCGCCAAGCAGATCGCACATATGTTCAATTGAAGCGGCGACACCGGATTTATAGCCAACGATCTCATGGAGGTGGTCGGCAAAATCATGCTTATCAAACCAAATTGCTCCCATGCTTAGTCCTCAGATATAACAGGTATTGGGTAACAGACGCGTTTCTCACGTGAACGAGCGTGCGCACCTAACATTCTTATGCTGCAATCTAACCACCTGATTTTAAGTCGCCCCCTAATACAGACTGCGAAATAACACTAACAAACAAGTTCGCTGCCTTTGCCTGCATACCATCAAGTGCGAAACCCGGTAGACCTCTCAAGCCCTATCAGGAATACTATTTGTATCAATCTGCCACATTCCATTTCAATTCTCTATCTAATACACCCACCTTTAGTCGGGCCGGTACAAAATGCATCATTTTGCATCGTTTTTCCGGGCCTCTAATCGCTCCGCCGCCCCAGTGCTGGTGCGGCTTGGCGCCACTTGCAACGCTGCATCAAAACCGGCCCATTTAGCGCAGGCGGGGCGGGGAGTCGACAGCGCGCTGGCGGGTTGCGGCAAGATGATGGCCACAGCGGCGTGGCCACCCACTTTCCGCGACAGCGACTCAATGATTTTGCGGTCGACCTGCCCGCACGCCCCGCTCGTCATGTTGTCAATGAGGCGGAGTCGGCATTGCCTTGGAAGAAGTCGAGGAGCGCGCTGGCCAGCGCCTCCGGCGCTTCCTCAGCCATATGATGGCCACAGTCGAGCCCATGCCCCACTAGCGATGTCGTCCAGGGACGCCACACCTCCAGCACGTCGCCATAGAGCCGTTCCAGGTCGTCACGTAATGACCACAGCACCATGGCCGGGCACTGGATCCGTCTCCCCTGCTCGCGGTCCTCGCGGTCGTGCAGGTGATCCACGCTCAGGCCGGCGCGGTAATCCTCGATCATGCCGTGGACAGTTGCGGGATCGTGAATGGCTCTATGGAAGTCGGCGAATGACGCTTTCCCCATCGCTTCGGGATCGCCGCCGTACCAGGCATCCGGATCGGCCAGGACGGCTCGCTCTGGCTTTTCAAACTGCGCGAAAAAGAACCAGTGCCACCACTCGGTGGCGAATCGCGCATCGCACCGTTCCAGCGCCTCGAGAATCGGCACGCCATCGAGAATGACGGCTTTTTCGATAGCCTCGGGATGATCCATCGCCGTGCGGAAGGCCGTGTAACTGCCTCGGTCGTGGCCGACGATGGAGAAGCGGTCGAAGCCGAGGTGCCGCATCAGCTCGATGCAGTCCCGCGCCTTGGCGCGTTTGGACGATCCGGAGTGGTCGGGTGTGTCGGCGGGCTTGGAGGACTCTCCGAACCCTCTCAGGTCGGGGCAGACAACGGTGTGATGAGCGGTCAGTAGCGGCGCCACGCGGTGCCAGGTCGTGTGCGTCCGCGGATGGCCATGCAACAACAGGATCGGCGGTCCGGATCCGCCATACCGCACTCTCAAGGTCGCTTCTGACAGCGCTACCCTCTCCAACTGAAACCGTTCAAACATCACGCCCCATCCTTGTCCGTGATTGGCACGGATTCAGGGTAGTCGCAACGCCCCTCGTTCGCTCACCGGGAGAGAGGGGGGGGGCCGGGGTTAGGGCACTACGCCGGGTCTCTCCGTGACGGACGAGGTCATGTCCGAAGAGGTGGCAGCAGTCTGGCCGCTATCTGCTTGGCTCGCTCGACAGGCTCGAGATTGCCCTCTCGTAGCACGCCCATGACGGCACCATCGATAAGCAGTTGAAAGTCGCAGGCGAGTTCGTGACTCGGTGAGTGGCCGGCTTGCTCGAGCACTCGAGCGATGATCCGTATCTGCGCCAGCTTGTGCTCTCTGGCGATGCGATGGGTCTCGCTGCCACGGTCGGCGGCTTCCACCATGGCGTTGATGAAGGCACAGCCTCGAAAGTCGGCTTGTCCGTAGCGCTCTGCGATGACATCGAACACACCGAGGGGCGAGCTGTCATTGGCGGCGAGACCTGCCTCGAGTGATGCTAGGGCGATCTCATTGCGGTGACGTAGCACGGCATGGACCAGCGCATCCTTGCTGTCGAAGTGACGATAGAACGACGCGCGTCCCACGCCGGAGGTTTCTATCAACTCGCTGATGCCGACCGTATTGATGCCTCGTTGATAGAAAAGCGCTTCCGCCGTCGCTATCAGTCGTTCACGAGCCTGTATCGGCATGGCTGCTCCTCTCTACGATCTTGACAGTGAATGGTAATGATCAGTACCGTTTAACGCAAACGGTACTGATCGGTTCCGTAACGGGGCTAGCATGTTGCGGTCGCTATCGCTCTGAGAAGAGCGTATTCGGAGATGAAGAGGCTCATGTCGCAAGTCGCCACACTCGCTATCACGGCCATGCTCTTGTTCGGATCCCCGGGGCCGGGGCCAATGACCATCGTGGCGACATCCGCTACCTTTGGCGTCCGCAAGACGCTCTCGCTCTATGCGGGCATTCTGACCGGGCTGGCGATCTCGATGGTGGCCGCGGCCCTGGGCCTGGCAGCGCTACTGGCGGCCTGGCCCAGTGCAAAGCTGACGCTGCAAATCGTGGGCGGGCTCTACGTGCTCTACCTCGCCTACCGCATTGCGTCCACGCCACTCGACATCAACGCAGCCGAAGGCGCCCGCCTGACGATGCGCGATGGGGTTCTCCTCAATGTGCTCAACCCCAAGTCCTACGCGGTGTTACTGGTGATCTACTCTCAGTTCTTACTGCCGCTATCGCCGACGGCTATCGCTTACGTTGCCACCATGGGGGTTTGCCTGGCGGTTGCCGTCTTCACCAATATCTTCTGGATGTGCGTCGGTGGCGCCATTCGGCCGCTCGTGCAGCACCCTCTCTTCTCCCGATTGCTCCGCCTTACCTTCGCACTGCTGATGATCGGGGCGGTCTCCTGGGCTTTCGTTCAGAGTTGAGTCCCTATTCATCATACGAGAGGACCATGGCCGATAGTGCCTGGTTCTAAAATGCATCTCGTCCCAGCTTCCAACGTTCCAACGCCAACGGGAGGAGCTCTTTGTCGGGTCTGCATATCGAGGCAATAGGCGTCGTCAGTGCGCACCTGGAAGTGATGCTCCATGTACGCTGCGTTGTTGCCAAGATTGGTCTCTATCCCGCCGAATAGCGCCGTCGGCGCGGCATGAAACGCCCCAGTTTGCTCGCGCTGGCCTAACGCGATCGTCGGCCTGGCCATTGCGGCGCCCTTTCTGCATTCGGCTTGGCAGGTCTCGGGCGAGGCGTGAGGGGCGTGGCGAAAAGCGGGCTGGTCAGGGACACGGCGAATACATTCATCTGCCCAAGAGTGAACGGATGGGCAAATGGAATCAGAGCTTGTAACCGCCGCTAGCTTCGATCACCTGCCCAGTCACCCAGCGCCCCTCTTCCGAGGCGAGAAAAGCCACGACAGCAGCGATGTCCGACGGTTCGCCAAAGCGTTTCAGTGCGGTGTCGGCTTCGATGACGCTCACCATTTCGGCGCTTTCGCGGACGGCCGCATTCATGTCGGTGCGTGTCCAGCCGGGGGCTACGGCATTCGCCGTGATACCGCGAGGCCCCAGTTCCATCGCAAGAGAATGGGTGAACGTGTTGATGCTTCCCTTGGCCATCGAGTACATCGATGCCATTGGCGAGGGACGGGTGGCGAAAGCGGACGACACATTGATGACACGTCCGCCATCGGCCAAACGACTCAGCGCAGCCTGAACGATGAAGAAAGGCGCACGAACGAAGACGCCGAACATGGCGTCGAAGCTCTCGAGCGTCGCGGTTTCCAGACCGCCGAAACCAGAACCACCGGCATTGTTGACCACGATATCGATGGTTTTGCTGCCATAGCGTTTTGTCAGTTCGGCGTCGAGTTGTTCGAAGAGCGGTGCAATGGTGGAGGCGTCAAGCAATTCGACTTTCAGCGCGAAGGCGTGGCCACCAGCCTGCTCGATGGCGGCGACGGCCTCGTCTGCACCTGCCTTGCTCGAGTTGTAGGTCAGGGCGACGGTTGCACCGTCAGCGGCTAGACGCTCCGCTATCGCCCGACCAATGCCCTTGGACCCTCCGGTTACGAGGGCAGTTTGTCCACTCAGCGGCAGCGACATGTGATTATCCTTTGTTGAGCCAAAAGCGAATTCGGTGATCTTGCGGATCAGATTGCTCGGCATGTCAGTCGAGCCGTTCGCGCACGATCGGGCCAGGGTTAGCTTCGATCACTGCGGGGGCGAGGCGAACCAGGTCGATGTCTCCGCCGTATTCATGGTTTGCTACGTGGTGCAGGAGCACGCCGAGTTGTTCCAGTTGCCGGGCCCCCTTGAGAGGGCCGGTGTTGACAGGCTTGAACCCAGCGTCGCTGATGAGCTCACGGGTGACCTTCCCAGCGCTGGGGTCATCACTCGCGTAGAAAATGCTCGGCTCGACTGGCGATGACGCCCATGCCGCCGCTTCCAGCGCCGGAGCCGCCAACAGATTGAATGCCTTGACGATCCGAGCCCTTGGCAGCCGCCGCTGCAGATCCTCCGAGGTCGAGTTGTCGCGCATGAACTCCAGATCATGGAAATGCACGAAGTCGGCGGTGACGCCAAGCGGATTCATAGTCTCTATCACGACCTTTCCATCTAGCGCATCGCCGACTTCGCCCACAATCGCCTCGACTCGTGGCCAGTAAATGGAGAACAGAACGGCCTCGCCGAACTCGGCAGCCTCACGGGCCGTACCGAGCCGAGCCTTGTCACCTAGTTCAGTGAGTAGGGGGGCGATCTTGCGATCCTTTCCATCCTTGGCAATAACGAGATCATGGCCTGCGGCCGCCCAGGCCCGTGCGAGCCGGCTGCCGATGTTGCCAGCGTTCAGAATCCCTATCTTCATTGCGGCTTCCGCTTCCTGTTTTTTCCGGGTAGGCACACTTTAGGCACGACATTAATATCGATAAATAGCATCGAAAACGACACACTGTTGCCCATGAAGACATCAATAGATTGAGCCAAACACCCAGCCGTCATGGCCAGGACGCACATGACGGTTCCTGAGCCGTTAAACATCGACAAAGCGAACGCCGGTCGCATGCTTTGGTTTGGAAGAGGGACTGAGGTTCGTGGGCTCAAACGCTCGATTGGCTATTCGAGCGTGGCCAAGGTGGGGTGGCTGATGTCGGGCATACCAAAGCATCCATGCGGAGAGCTGTCATCGGTCATCAACAGTAAGGTGCCTGGTCTCTAGGCTCGACTGCCTGGTGGTATCGCGACAAGTACCTGATCGAGGAACGGATTCGGCTGCTACGTGGGTTAGCACGGCGTTGATTCTATGGAATCAACGCGGTCTGGATAGAAAGCGAGGTGATCCTTGATTATCAGCATAGGATCGAAAGGATCCTCATACGACCAAGCGATATCTTTAGTGCCACCATGGCGCGCGCTGAAATAACTTGCGTCTCCCTTGAAAGGACAATGAGTGAGCGTCTCGCTAGCACGAAGTTCCTGCATCGCTACATCGTTACGCGGTATATAGATGACTGGCGGCAAGCTGGCCTCACGAAGGATCAGAGCATCCGTACTTTCCGCGAGGATAATGTCGTCTATTCGCACGGTGACCCTTTCTAGCGCGGGTTCAACGGTGATGGGGTGATCGGGGTTGGGTTGCTTACCGCCTTGCATGAGTATCACTCCTTGATGGTGAAGATCCGCGCGGCGTTTCGCCTCGCGCCTGAGCCCAGTCTGACTGGCCCGAATGGAGCATCGGGCACCACTGGTTGGGCGCCCGAGGTAGAGAGTTTTACTGCTTGACGGTATCGGCGCTGGCCTGTTCCAGGAACAAGTCCACATGGACCTGTGGCATCCCCTCCAAGGTTCCGCCGATCGGAGACGGGCGTACCGCTTCATTGATGAGCTGTCGAGCCTCTTCTGGGGTAACGGGCTCGCCGCGTCGCTGATAGATTCTTTTAGCTTCATCGCTCGAAATGCCCTCTGGAACGACAGGAGCATAACGCCAGAAATAGATCGGCGTACCGGGTTCGATGCGCCAGCTTTCCACGAGCGAGCCGGCGTCAACGACATCGTAGCCAATTTCCTCGATGAAACGTGTCACGGCCTTCATGGCGGCAGCGTCGTCGCCAGCGATGGGTAGGGCCGTGCGATCGGCATCGCCCTTGGGCCGGGCATTACTCTGCATGTGGATCCAACTGAGGTTGTGAAGTCCCTTGACCAGCTTCGCGCCGAGAAGGTGTCGCTGCATGAGCTCACTCGACGTCAACTCCCCCTTGTCGAGGTCCTCCCGGCGGAATCCGCCCATGCCAGGATAATAGTTCGTCTGATCGAGAACGATCTTACCGACGAGATTGACAGCAGGTAACTTCTCGAATGTCGCCAGGGGGATTGCGAGCGAGACGATATCCCCCGCTGCGATCGCCTCTTCGACCGTCCCGGCGCGTGCGAGCGGGCCGAGCTCCTTGACTAGCCCGGAGAGCGAGTCAGGGCCACGCGAATTGCTGACCACGACGTGGTATCCCGCCGCAACGGCCAAGCGCGCGACGGCCTTGCCCACGAGCCCGGCGCCGATGATTCCAATGGTCTGCTTCATCTTATCTATTCCTTCTATGAGAATGACGTGTTGCCCGGATCGCACTCTAGATCCGCCTCTCTGATTGATAAATAGCGCCAAATCACAAATACTGTTGTCCATGAACACATCAATCGATCTAGCGGAGATGCGAGTCTTCGCAGCGGTAGTGACCGATGGCTCCTTCACTGCGGCAGCGGAGCGGCTGGGCACCGACAAGGCGCGTGCCAGCCGCATCGTCCGGCGCATGGAAAAGAAGCTTGGCGCACAACTCCTGACCCGCTCGACACGTCGCCTCAGCGTGACCGAGGTCGGGCGTGACTACTTCGAGCGCGCCGTGTGCATCCTGACCGCCGCCGAGGCAGCGGAGGCTGCGGTGGCTCAACAGACTAAGGAACCCAAGGGCCTGCTCAAGGTAACGGCTGGCTCTGAATTTGGGCCAATGGTGGTAGACGACTGGATCGCGGCGTTCCTGAGGCAATCTCCGAAAGTCACGGTGGAGGCGGAATACACCAACCGCCTGGTCGACCTCATTCATGAAGGGTTCGATGTCGCGGTCCGCGTCGGCGAACTCGAAGATTCTGGGCTCTCGGCGCGCAGGCTCGGCGAGGTGGCCTACGGGCTGTATGCATCGCCCGATTACCTGAGACGCGGGCCAACGCTCTCGGCAGTCGAGGACCTGAAGCATCACGATCTGATCATGAAAAGGACGCGTGGCCGCTCCAACTGGACCTTGGTAAACGGTTCAAGCGTGGAAAGAGTCATGTCATCGCCGCGCTGTGCGGTCAACAACACTATCGCAGCGAAAAACCTGGCGCTTGCGGGGCTGGGAATCGCTCAATTGCCCTGTTTCATAGCTGAGCCGTACGTAACGGATGGAGCCTTGTCTTGCGTACTGCCCGGCTGGGCCGAGGTACCGGCTCCTGTACACGCCGTGTTCGCATCGAGTCGCTACATGGACCCTAAAGTTCGTAGCTTCGTGGATCTAAGCCTCAGCGTTTTCAGTGGTGGCTCGTCATGAATGCCTGGCCGTCGAGCGAAGCGAGCCGCGAACGATGTCATTGAGGTTTAGCCACGGGAGACAGTGACGATCCCAGCCAACAGCATGGCTCCGCCGACCAGGAAACTGACGGTCAACGGTTCATCAAGCAGTAGCGCGCCAAACATCACCCCGAAGATGGGCGACAGAAACGAGAACACCCCCAACTGCGATGCCCAGTACCGGCGCAGTAGCGCGAACCACAGCAGCAGGGCCGCGCAGGAGATCACCAGCGTCTGGAAGGCCAGGCTGGTAACGGCGATCCAGCTGAATCGTATCGCCGCGAGATCGCCGCTGAACAGCGCCACCGGCAACAACAGCACGCCCGCGGTCAGCAGTTGATAACCTTGGGTCTGCAGCGGCGGCGCCTCCGACAGCGAGGTACGCCGCAGCACCAACGTCGTGGCCGCCCAACTCATGCCCGCCAGCAGCCCGAAGATATCCCCCACCAACATGGCACCCGCATTCGCGCCCTCGCCGCTGGGCGCCATGGCGAGCACCAGGCCCGCAAAGGCCAGCGCCATGCCCCACCACTGGCGCTTGGCCAGCTGTTCTCCAGGTACCAGGAAATGCAGCCCAAGGCCCGCGAATACCGGCGCGGTATACAGGAAGACCGACATGTGAGATGCGGTGGTGTAGTGGAGTCCCAACGCCACGAACACGAACTCGAAGGTAAAGCCCAGACCAACCAGTATCCCCGGCCCGAGGCCCGCCACGAAATCACGCCACTGGATGCCTCGCAGGGCCGCCAGCCCCCATATGAGAATGGCCGCCAGCATCGAACGCAGCGCGATCTGAGTCAGCGGCGCAATGTCCGCCGCTGCCGATTTGATCGCCACCTGCTGCAGGCCCAGCGCCACACAGAACAGCACCATGGCCGCACCGGCCGGCACATCGATGGCACGACGCGTCGGTAACGCCGTTGCGGCTGTGGATGATGCGGAAGAACAAGACATGGGGCCTCTCCCTCGGTACGGCTCACACAGGCATCGGCGATATCTGCACCGTGCCTGGAAACTCGATGAATCCGATCGAAGTGGACCATTTGCCGCCTGGGCCGCCAAGCGATTATCTTGCAGGGCCAGACTCAGGAAAACTCAACTCATGAAGATCGAACGCCTGCCTCTCAATGGCCTGCGTGCCTTTGCAGCAGCCTCTCGCGAGGGCAGCTTCAAGGTGGCGGCAGACCGACTTGGAGTCACGCCTGGGGCGGTCAGCCGTCAGATCAAGCAGCTCGAGGAGCGTCTGGCGGTGACGCTGTTCGAGCGCCATGCCAACGGTGTCAGAACCACGGCCGCCGGAAGACGCCTCGCCGAGGATGTCGATGCCGGTCTGGCCCGTATCGCGGCCGGCATGGAAGCGATCGCCAATATCACGCCTGACATCACTCGCCTGCTGCTCAGCGCACCGCCCTCTTTCACCCAGCTGTGGCTGCTGCCACGGTTGGCCGATTTCGAACTCCGTCATCGCCAACTGGAGATTTCGATCGACGCCAGCCAGGCGCTCAGCGAACCCAGTTGGCACGATACGGACGCCCGTCTGGCGCTGCGCTACGGCCGGCCTCCCTGGCCCGGCGTCAGTACGCTGCCACTGTTCGGGGATGTACTGGTCCCGGTCTGCTCGCCGACATTGCTCGACCACCGGCCCATCGAACAGCCACACGACCTGCTGGCACACACCCTGTTCGATGTCTGCTGGTCGACGTCGGGGAGTGGCGGCTTTCCGAACTGGAGAGACTGGTTTGCCGCGGCGGGCCTGGCCGGGCAGCCGCTTCCAACCTTGCGTCACTACTCGCTGTATGGCCTCGCTCTGGATCAGGTCATCGCCGGTCGCGGCCTGATCCTCGCCAGCCTGCCGGTGGTAGCGGATCGCCTGGTCAGCGGCATCCTGACCTGCCCGTTCGGCGATCGATGGATGCTGCCGTCTCCGTTCCGGTATGAGCTGGTCATTCCCGACAACGGCAAGCCACCGGAAGGTATTCGCGAGTTCATCGATTGGCTGCTCGACGAGGCCCGTCAGTTCAGCCTGACCACCCCCGGCATGCCGGAGCCGTAAGTCACCTGTATGCGCTTGGTGGCTTGCACCGGCCACGCCTGCCTCGCCCAAGGTTTCAGCTTCGGGGTACAGACCGGGTTTCTCGATCCGGCGGGCGGCCAGTGACGTCCTGGTATCGCGCTCGAGTGCGAACAGGCGGTAGAGCACACGCGATACCACGAGGTTACCGCATGAACCGGAAATGACGAGGAACGGCGGGAAAGAGAGCGTCTCGAATATCGCTGCATGTCGGCAGCTCGCGAGAGAAGTCGTCGACGAGGAAGATGAGGAACTGGCGCCCGAAGCAGGACTCGAACCTGCAACCCACGGCTTCGAAGGCCGGTACTCTATCCAATTGAGCTATTCGGGCGCACGGCGCAGAAGATAACATTGCTCGGGCCTCCGATGCGAGTGCGACGGAGGCCCGAATCGGCGATTAGGCTTTGTCTGAAAAGTCGGCGAGCGAAGAACCGGTTTTTAACGCAATGGGGTTGAGCGCAGCCAGTCTTCGGACAGCGCTTAGTGCGCCATCATCTCTTCGGCGATCTCCTTGCCGCTCAGGTCGGAGGGATAGTAGGTCGGCCAGTTGGTGACCTCCTCGAGCAGTGCTTCTCGGTCGTCGCCCATGTAGAGGTGGTAGTGGTCCGCATCGTTGGGCGCGATGGTGTGGTCGCTGAACTGGAAGTATTTCGGCGCTTCCTCGTCGCCGGCTTCTCGCTCGAAGATGTAGCGCACGCCTCGATTGCCGGCTTCATAGGTCAGGATCTCATAGCCGTCGTAGACGTACTCGCCAGTATGCGCCTCGTCCCCTTCGTAGAAGGTGACATCGTCGCCGTCGATGACGATCCGATTTACGTCGGTCTGGTAGCCCTTCTCGTAGTAGGCCTTGTATTCGGCCGCCGTCTTGTCGCCATGCGCTGCCTTGTGAGCGAACACCGGGTCGAGGGTGCCGTCCTGCAGGTAGGGATAGACGGACTGCCAGTCCCCTTCCCAGTCGGAGAGCTGTCGATCCTCGACCTGGTCGTCGTCGAAGTAGCCGGCGTTGACGTCCTTGTCCTGGCCGTGGTCATGGGCATGGTCGTGGTCATGGCCATGGCCATGGCCATGATCGTGGTCGTGATCCGCCATGACCGCGGAATAGCTCCCCATCGCCAATACGCCGACGACCACCACACCCGCGCTGTGCGCTGACAACAATTTCATGAAGTGACTCTCTCTTGTGAACAGACGAAGATCGAAAACGCCATTGAACAATACGTTATATCATAACACTACATCAAATATGACGAACGCTTGCAGACGGCGCCGCTAGAGAGGATGCGTGACGCATGGGGTTCGGCGCTGGCCTCGCGTCGGTCGCTATTCCGGGCGCGAGGCGCGCTGGCAGACAGCGGACGGGATCAGACGTAGCTGACGCCGAAGGCCCGTCGGTCGAGCAGCCGCTGCATGGCGGCATTGGGCTTTTCGATCTTGTGATAGAAGCGGCTTGCGGCGTAGCTTTCGTTGAAGGCGTCGAAGTAGTCGTCGAGCACGTTGGCGGCGTTGACGTCGCCGGTCTTGCGCAGCAGCTCGGCGGCGACCTCGGCGGTGCAGAGATGCGCGGCCGAGGCCGGCTTGCGAAGCCGATAGCGGGTCAGACGATCCGTATGGAGCGGCAATACCGGCAGGTTTTCCAGATACGGGCTCTTGCGGAAGATGCGCCGCGCCTGACGCCAGGTCCCGTCGAGCAGGATGAACACGGGGATGAAGCCGTCCTGCTTGGCGCCGACCACCGCCCGCTCGTCGACCACGCGATGCTGATAGTCGGGCTGGTCGTCGGGGAAGACCACGAACGGCACGTAGCGCCGATCCGCCAGCAACTCGAGCAGGCGCGCCTCCGGGGCGGTGCGATACCAGGTGAAGGTCTCGGTCTGCGGCAATACGTCGGCGATCAGTCGGCCGGTATTGGTGGGCTTGTTGTGCTCGTAGGGATGAGTCAGCAGCCATACCTGGGCGTCGCTGGTCGCCGTCACCCGGTAGGGGCAGAGGCAATTGAGCGCTGGCAGACGACAGCCCTCGCAGCGCTCGACGAAGCTGCCGCGGGCCTTGAACTCGCGACGCGGCGGGAGCGCTTCTCCGGCCGCCGGTTCACGACGGGGGGCGGCGTTCGGCGCGTCATTCTCGCTCGGCGACCGATTGTCGGTCGTCAGGTCGGCATCGTTACGCATGGCTCGGCGGTCTCTGCACAAAAAAGCGGGGCGCGCATTCTAGCACTTCGCCCCGCTGGCTCGGACCCGCAATCGAGGAAAGATCTGTATCAATCCCTCAGAGGGTGTCTACAAAATCCCTGCGCTCGGCGGATTTGTAAACACCCTCTCAGCGGCCGAGGCTCTCGCTCGTCTTGCCCGATTCACCGTGGGCGGGAACGCCGCGCTGCTTCCAGTATCCCGCCAGCACCGAGCCGGAAACGTTGTGCCAGACCGAGAACAGTGCTCCCGGCAGCGCCGCGCCGGCGGTGAAGAACTGGTTGGCGAGGGTGACCGCCAGCCCGGAATTCTGCAGTCCCACCTCGAAGGCGATGGTGCGCGCGGTACGGATATCGAAGCCCAGCGCGCGGCTCAGCCAGTAGCCACCGGCGAGGCCGATGCTGTTGTGGGCGATGACGGCGATCGCCACGATCGGCCCCAGCGTTGCCAGGTTGCCGGCGTTGAGCGCGACCACGATGGCGATGATCAGCACGATGGCGGCCATGGCCAGCGTCGCCAGGGCCGACTCGATCTTGCGGATCCGTGCCCCCAGCAGATGGTGGACGACGACCCCCAGCGCAATCGGCGCGATCACCAGTTGCGCGATGCTCATCAGCATGCCCAGAACCGGCACGTCGATGGTCTGGCCGACCAGCAGCCAGGTGATGAACGGCGTGGCGACGACCGAGATCACGGTGGAAACCATGGTCATCGAGACCGACAGCGCCACCTGGCCGCCGGCGAGCCAGGTCATCACGTTGGAGGAGGTGCCCCCGGCGGTGGCGCCGACCAGGATCATCCCGGTGGTCAGCTCCGGGCTCAGGCCCAGCACACGGGACACCAGCAGCGCGGCCACCGGCATGATCAGGAACTGCAGCACCACGCCGACGGCGATCGGCTTGGGCGCCTTGATCACGCGGGCGAAGTCCTCGCGGGTCAGGGTCAGGCCCATGGCGAACATGATCACCACGAGCAGCGTCTTGATATCCGCTTTCAGCCCGACGAACAGCTGCGGCTCGAAGGCGGCGATGACGGCCAGCAAGACGGCCCAGACCGGGAACAACCGGTTGATGCGTTCAAACATGATGATGTGTCCTAGCGATGGTGTGACTCGCCGATGGGGCAAGCCGGGGCCGCTCGAGCGGCTCTGTCGGGATCGATACGAAAAGAAGCCACGGTTTCGATATCGACCGGGCGCGCTATTCTGCCGTACCGCGAGCCGTGACTAAATAGGCAAAAGGCGGCAGATGCCGCGGTTTCCCGCCCCCGGTCGGCAAGCCGCTGGGGATTCAGTCGCCGAAACCGCCCTGCTCTCGCCACCGTGCCGCCAGCGCCGGCACGCCCTGGCTGGCCGGTTCCGCAACGGGGCTGACGCCGGGCGGCGCCAGGTCGCGGGCGTGGGGATCGACCAGCCAGCACGGCGCCTCCAGCGGGGCCTGTTCCAGCAGCAGCGCCGCCGGCATCACCGCCAGCGAGGTGCCGACCACCAGCAGCGCATCGGCCTCGGCGACGATATCGCAGGCTTCGGCGTAGCGCGGCACCGCCTCGCCGAACCAGACCACGTCCGGGCGCAACTGGCTGCCCTTGTCGCACAGATCGCCGATCGCGATGGTGCCTCGGGGCGAGATCTCCTCCACCGGATAGCGCAGATTGGCATCGACGGACGAGCGCGCCAACCGAATCTCGCCGTGCAGGTGCAGTACGTGGCGGGAACCGGCGCGCTCGTGCAGGTCGTCGATATTCTGGGTGACCACGCTGACCCGAAACCCCGCCGCCTCGAGCTCGGCCAGTGCCAGGTGGGCGGCGTTGGGGCGCGCCCGGCGGGTCTGCTCGCGGCGCTCGTCGTAGAAGCGCAGCACGGTTTCCGGGTCACGCGCCCAGGCTTCGGGCGTTGCCACATCCTCGACACGATGGTTTTCCCACAGGCCGTCGCCGTCGCGGAAGGTTCTGAGGCCGCTCTCGGCGCTGATGCCGGCACCGGTCAGCACCACCAGATGGGGTTTGGTGTGATCACTCATGACGCCGTACGCCTCCCTTCGGGCTGGAACTTCAGCGAGGCTAGCATGGGATGGCGCCGCGGACATCCGCCGCCGGCAAAAGCCACGCGGCCCTCGCTCCTGGGCAGCGGTCGACGGGCCCCTTGAGATACCCCGGCCCAGCCCCGACAATAGCGACCCGTTCCGCTTTGCGAGCCGTTTCATGACCGCGACACTTGCCACGACCGCGCGCCCGGCGCCGCTGGCGGTGATCTACCGCGATGCGCGGCTGATCGCCGTGGCCAAACCGCCGGGGATGCTGGTGCATCGCACGGCGCTGGCCCGCGGCGAAACCCGGTTCGTGATGCAGACGCTGCGCGACCAGCTCGGCCAGCACGTCTATCCGGTCCACCGGCTGGACCGACCCACCGGAGGCATACTGCTGTTCGCGCTGGACAGCGAGGCAGCCGCGGCATTGACGCGCTCCTTCATCGAGCAGCAGGTGACCAAGCGCTATCTGGCCGTGGTTCGCGGCTGGGGGCCGGAAGCGATCAGCATCGACGCCCCGCTGCGTGAGGAGGATGGAATCCGACCCAAGGCGGAGATGCCGGCGCAGGCGGCGCTGACCCATTTCCGGCGCCTGGCGACGGCAGAACTTCCGGTGGCGATCGACCGCTATCCGCAGTCGCGCTACTCGCTGATGGAAGCGCGGCCGGAAACGGGGCGTCGCCACCAGATCCGTCGCCATCTGGCGCGCTGCGGTCACCCGATCATCAACGACGCCAAGCACGGCAAGGGCACCCACAACCGCTACTTCCGCGATCACCTGGATTGTCCGCATCTGCTGTTGTCCAGCGTACAATTGACGCTGACACACCCGTTCGAGGGTCGCCGACTGACGCTGGAAGCGGCCCCTGACGACCATTTCTCCGCCCTGCTCGTCCGGTTCGGCTGGCAGGCGCACCTGACACGAAACGACGCCCAGTGGCAGACGCCCGGCGAAAGCATGACGCCAGCCGAACCGAGCGATGCCCTTTCATGATCGAGATCCCATGAGCGACGACGCCAAGACTCTTCAGGACGCCCCCGAATCCGGCGACGACGGCCTGCGTGACGACTACGATTTCCGCTTCGGCGGTATTCGGCGCCTCTACGGCACCCGTGCGGCCAGCGCCTTTCGTCGCGCCCACGTGGTGGTGATCGGCGTGGGCGGTGTCGGCAGCTGGAGTGCCGAGGCGCTGGCGCGCTCCGGTATCGGCAAGCTCACCCTGATCGACCTGGACGATGTCTGCGTCTCCAACGTCAATCGCCAGCTCCACGCCCTGGACGGCCAGATCGGCAAGCCCAAGGTGGCGGTGCTGGCCGAGCGCTGCCGCGCGATCTGGCCGGGCATCGAGGTGGTCGCCGAGGAAGCCTTCATCACCCCGACCAACCTCGCCGAACGCATCCCCGCCGACGCCGACCACGTGATCGACGCCATCGATCACGTCGGCGCCAAGGCGGCGCTGATCCACTACTGCAACCGCCACAAGTTGCCGATCACCGTGACCGGCGGCGCCGGCGGCCAGAGCGATCCGACCCGCGTGCGGGTCGCCGATCTCACCCGTACCGAACACGACCCGCTGCTGGCCAAGGTGCGCTCGAAGCTGCGCCGGGATTTCGGCTTCTCGCGCAACCCCAAGCGTCGCTTCGGCGTCGAGTGCGTCTATTCGGACGAGCAGCTCGTCTATCCCGGCGAGGATGGCGAGGTCTGCCTGCAGAAGCCTGCGCCGGGTGAATCCACGCGGCTCGACTGCGCCGCCGGCTTCGGCGCGGTCAGCGTGGTCACCGGCACCTTCGGCTTCGTGGCGGCCGGGCGCGTGCTGACCCGGCTCGCCGCCAGGGCGGAACGCTCTGCCGCCCCGGCGGAGGCGCTAGCGTCGACGGAGACGACCCGCACATCGGCAGAACCGTCAATCGACACCCAGGAGGCCCCCCATGAGTGAACATCACAAGCCGGTCCCGGGCATCTACCGTCACTACAAGGGCCAGCTCTACGAGGTACTCGACGTCGCCCAACACAGCGAGACCGAGGAGTGGCTGGTGGTCTACCGCGCGCTCTACGGCGACTACGGGCTGTGGGTGCGCCCGCTCGCCATGTTCTGCGAACAGGTCAGCGTCAGCGACGAACCGGTGGCACGCTTCGCGCTGGAGAAAGCATTCCGCTAAACGCTGCCTGAAAGATGATGGTTTCCCCGCAGGAACGATTTTACGGCTGATCGATTTTGCGTATTCCCGTACAATTCGCTGCTTTCCAAGCGACGGCCCGACGATTCCACACGGTGGTAGCCACAACGGGGGCCGGCGAATCATTTCCCACGGGAGGAAGCATGAGCGTACGCGTCGGCGTGATCATGGGTTCGAAGTCGGACTGGTCGACTCTCTGCCATACCGTCGAGACCCTCGAAAAGCTGGGTATCGAGCATGAAACCAAGGTGGTCTCCGCCCACCGCACGCCGGACCTGCTGTTCGAATACGCCGAGACCGCTGCCGACCGGGGCCTGGAAGTGATCATCGCCGGCGCCGGCGGCGCGGCCCATCTGCCGGGCATGTGCGCCGCCAAGACGCGCCTGCCGGTGCTGGGCGTGCCGGTGAAGTCGAGCACGCTCTCCGGGGTCGACTCGCTGCTCTCCATCGTCCAGATGCCGGCCGGCATTCCCACCGCGACGCTGGCGATCGGCCGCGCCGGGGCGATCAACGCCGCCCTACTCGCCGCCGCCATGCTGGCCAACCACGACGAGCGCATCCGCGAGGCGCTGGAGGCCTTTCGCGCCGAACAGACGCAACAGGTGCTCGACAACCCCGATCCTCGACCCGCAGATCAGGAGCCCTCATGAGAATCGGTATCGTCGGCGGCGGCCAGCTCGGCCGCATGCTCGCCCAGGCGGGCGCGCCACTGGATCTTCGCTTCACCTTCCTCGACCCCGGCAGCGAGCCGTGTGCCGCCGTCCACGGCCAGCACCTGCAGGCCGACTGGCAGGACCCGGAGGCGTTGAACACGCTGACCGCCAGCTGTGACGCCATCACCTTCGAATTCGAGAACGTGCCGGCCGAGGCGGTCGAACGGCTGGCCGAGCGCCGTCCCGCCTATCCGCCCGCCTCGGCGCTGGCCACGGCAAGGGATCGCTGGCTCGAGAAGTCGCTGTTCCGTTCGCTGGATATCGACGTGCCGCCCATCGCCCGGATCGACAGCCAGGCCGACCTCGATACCGCAGTGGCCGAGATCGGCCTGCCGGTGGTGATCAAGACCCGAACCCTGGGCTACGACGGCAAGGGCCAGAAGGTGCTGCGCGCGCCGGAAGAGGTCGCCGGCACCTTCGATGAACTCGGCGGCGTGCCGTTGATCCTCGAGGGTTTCATCGACTTCGACCATGAGATCTCGGTGATTGCCGTGCGCGGCCGCGACGGCGAGATCCGCCACTGGCCGGTGGTGCGCAACGCGCATCGCCAGGGCATCCTGCACTGCTCGGTGCCGCAGATCGCGCATCCGCTGCAGGCCCAGGCCGAGGACTACGCCAGCCGGGTCATGAACGAGCTCGATTATGTCGGGGTGATGGCGTTCGAGTTCTTCGTCACCGCCGCCGGGCTGCTCGCCAACGAGATCGCACCCCGGGTCCACAACTCCGGCCACTGGAGTATCGAGGGCGCGGTGACCAGCCAGTTCGAGAACCACCTCCGCGCCGTCGCCGGCCTGCCACTGGGCGAGACCGCCCGCCTGGCACCGTGCGCGATGCTCAACGTGATCGGCGCCTTCCCGGAGCGCGACGCCGTGCTCGCCGTGCCCGGCACCCGCTGGCACGACTACGGCAAGGCGCCCCGATCGGGCCGCAAAATCGGCCATGTGACGGTGCTGGCCGCGGACGACGAGACGCTCAAGAAGCGTATCGAGGCGGTCGAGGCGCTGCTGGTCAACGACCTGGGCTAGCCTCTGCTAGGGCGGCGGGCGCTCGCGACACTCACGCCAGCCGCCGCGCCCTTGCCCGCAGCCAAGGCGTGAGCAGGCAGAATGAAAAAGGCCCCGCTGTCGGTGACAGCGGGGCCTTCTCGTTGCAGCGTGCGCCTGGTCAGGCGCGGCGCCTCACTCCTTGTCCGTCGTGAACATGTGCTTCTGCAGGTAGTTCTGGATGCCGACCTTGTCGATCAGGCCCAGTTCCGCCTCGAGCTTGTCGATGTGCTCTTCTTCGTCGTCGAGAATCTTGATGAACAGATCGCGGCTGACGTAGTCACGCACGGATTCGCAGTAGGGAATCGCTTCCTGCAGGTCGGCGCGCGCCTTGTGCTCGATCTTGAGGTCGCTCTCGAGCATCTCCTGACAGTTCTCGCCGATGTTGAGCTTGCCCAGGTCCTGCAGGTTGGGGATGCCTTCCAGGAACAGGATGCGCTCGATCAGCTTGTCGGCGTGCTGCATCTCTTCGATGGACTCTTCGTACTCCCACTTGGCCAGCACGCTGAGTCCCCAGTCCTTGTACATCTTGCTGTGCAGGAAGTACTGGTTGATCGCGACCAGCTCGTTGCCGAGCACGGTGTTGAGATAGGTGATGACCTTGGCGTCGCCTTTCATTGTCGTGTTCTCCTCATGGTGTCTCTGGAATGGGGAGGCACGTTCTGGCTACGCACTCCCGTCGAATCCACGCCACCCGGCCGGGCGGCATCGATCCAGTGACGGCAGTATCACCCATGCGATCCAGAAATTACAACCATTACAGTAGGTTACGACAATATCTCATCTGCAAGCCGTTGGCAGATGGGAACGCGGCTGATAACGACTCGCGCTATCGCGGAGCCATCGCCAGCACGGCGTGATGAGGGAAATCGGTTGGTAATCAAGCAGAAGCGGCAGCCACGGGAGGTGCCAGTCGCGCTCAGACCGCGTAGGCGAGATCTGGATCCATCGCCATTTCCTGGCTGATCGCCTCGCGCATCACGCTCTTGCCGGTGCAGGCGCACTTGCCGCACTGGCCGGCACAACCGGTGCTCTCGCGAACTTCACGCCAGCTGCGGGCGCCGTCAGCAACGGCATTTTCGATATCGCGGTCAGTGACCCCTACACAGAGACAGACGTACACGGGCAAACCTCACTGGTAACGTGATAGCAAATGTAAATGATTCGCATAGGCAATTTCAACCCGTAATCGAAATCATCTCGCCAGACATTACTCGAGGCTGACTTAACGCAACCTGAAGCCGCCGACGCTCGCCATCCACGCTCTCCCCCGCCCCCCGTACCCCTGAATCCGCCGCCGCTGGCGATAGTCCCCGAACGCAAGAACGCCGCGCCCTTTCGGGTCGCGGCGTCCTGTGATTCATCCTGATCACGATGTCTGCAGGAGTCTGTCTTACGAGCCAGCGAGCGAGGAGTGGCTCTCAGCCGGTACGGCGCAAAAGCCAGAACCCCAGCAGGTAGCAGGCCGCCGTCGGCACCACTACCGCCAGCGAAGGCGAGAAGCCGAACAGCACCGACGCCGGCGCCAGCAGGTCCTGAAGATACTTGAAGGTCAGGCCGACGATCACGCCATAGAAGATACGCGTCCCCGCGGCCACGCTGCGCAGCGGACCAAACACGAACGAGGCCGCCAGCAGCACCAGGCCGGCCAGCGTCACCGGCAGCAGGCTCTTCTGCCAGAAGTAGAGCAGTGGCTGCGTGGCCTCCTGCCCCTGCACTCGCAGATAGTCGGCATATCGCCAGAGACTGGTGATGGGCTGGCTGCCCAGGGGGCGCAGCAGGCGGTTCAACTGCGCCGGCGTCAGCGCCGTGTCCCAGCTCTCGCTGGGCAGTGTCTCGGCACGCGTCGCGCCATCTTCGAAATGGGTGATCCTGACATCCTCCAGCGTCCAGGCGTCGCCATCCCATACCGCTCGCGCTGCCTGGGTGGCATCGACCAGGCGCTGGCCATCGAAGTGGTACCTGGTGACGTTGATCAGGGTATCGTCGGCGCGAATGGTGCCGAAGCGGTAGAAGTCATCCCCCTCACGCTGCCAGCCACCGCGATGCGACAGCACGGCCTCCGAGCCTTCGGACTGCTCCAGCCGCCACGCCTCGGCGTGCTGCTCGGTCGCCGGGCTGACGAACTCGCCTATCGCCATGGTCAGCAGGATCACCAGTACCAGCGGCTTGAGCACGCCCAGCAGGATTCGCCCCAGTGAACGGCCCGAGGCACGCATCACCGTCAGCTCGTTGTTGGATGCCATGCCACCGAGACCGACCAGCGCGCCGATCAGCACCGCAACGGGGGCGTATTCGTAGAAACGCCAGGGCAGCCGCATGACCAGGTAGATCAGCACATCCAGCGCGGTGTAACCGCCCGAGACGTCCCCCAGGTCGTTGATGTAGGAGATCACCAGGTCCAGGCCCAGCACCATGACCTGAACCACCAGCATCGCGCCGAGCACGTTGCGGGCGATATAACGGTCGAGACGATCGATCAACATCAGCGGCCCCCCCGTGCCTGGTCACGACGGATCAGGAAAAGCCCCAGCGCCAGGTAGACCAGATGGATCGGCCACATGCCGATACTGGGCGGCAAGCTGCCCCGTGCGATCGCGTCCTGTGCCGCCAGCAGCAGGCTGAGGTAGCTGATGTGCAGGAAGATCGCCGGCAGCAGCTTGGCGAAGCGCCCCTGGCGCGGGTTGACCCGCGCCAGCGGCAGCGCCAGCAGGGTCAGGATGGGAATCATCAGCGGCATGGAGATACGCCACTGCAGTTGCGCCATGGACTCGTCGTCGCCGTCGGCGATCAGCTCCGGCGTGCTCATCAGCTCGCTGTCGACATCGACCTCGCCGGTATCGTCGGTCGCCAGACGAACGCCGTAGCTGCCGAACTTCAGTCTTTCCGCGACCGGGCTGCCGGGCTCGACGCTGTAGCGCTGGCCATTCTCGAGTACCAAGTAGCGGCTGCCGGTATCCGGATCGGTGGTCTGGTAGCCACCCTCGGCCCGCGTCACCACCTGCTGCGGCGAACCGTTGCCGCCGGTCTGGCGCTCGCTGATGAAGACATTCTGCATGCGTGACCGGTCATCGTTGAGAGACTGGGTGTAGGCGGTACGGTCATTGCCGAAATCCTGGAATCGACCCGGCGTCAGCAGCGAGAAATCGAGCTGACTCTGTTGCTCGTCGATCAGGCGCTCGTTGTGAGCGGCACCCGCCGGTGTCAGCCACAGGCTGCAAAGCCCGACCAGCACCGCGATCAGCGCCGCCGGCAGCAGGGTGACCTGCAACAGCCGATTGGGACTGATGCCGCAGGCGACCAGCACGGTGATCTCGCTGTTCAGATAGAGCTGGCCGTAGGCGAGCAGAATCGCGAGGAAGAACGACAGCGGTAGCACCAGCTCGAGGAAGCTGGGCATATGGAACAGCATCAGCGTGCCCAGCGCGCTGAGCGGCAGTTCGCCCTGGGCCGCGTCGGTGAAATAGCGAATGAAGCGACTGCCCATGATCACCAGCAACAGCACGCCGGCCACCGCCGACATGGTCAGCAGAATCTCGCGTGTCAAATAACGGGATACAATCAACTTCGACTCCTGATTTGGCTTCCTGCCGCAGCTCGACCCTGCGCTCGGACTGGACGACCCAGGCCATCGGACTTGCTGCCGGGAAAACGGTCGCTGCCCGCCACTACGTCCCGAGAATACGAATCACCGATACGTCTTGTGCAACGCGCTTCGGCTTTGCGTAAACTGGCCCATCGATGGGCCATTCATCGGCGGCGATGGGTTTGGCTGCTCGAGAACGTTCGCGATGGCGTTCCCGACTGACTGTCACTGCCGCGCACCTTCACCCGGCGCCATTATCCTGAATCACCGCTCGCTTGTCTCGTTGCCGACAGGCATGTGACGTGAAGCCAGCGCAATCGTTCATTGGAGACGACATGGAATTTTCCGTACTGACCGTCAATCCGGCCAAGGTCGAGACAGCCTGCCTCGTGGTGCCGCTATTTCAGGATGGCGAACTGCTGTCTGTCGCGGCCAAGCTGGATGACGCCAGCGAGCGCTTGATCGCACAGCTCATCGAGCGCGGCGATTTCACCCCGGAGCTGGCCAATGTCCAACTGATTCCTTTCGCGCCGGGGCTGGCCGCCGAGCGACTGCTGCTGGTCGGTCTGGGCAAGCGCGACGCCTTCAATGAAGGTGCCCTGCGCAAGGCGCTGGATGGCGCCTTCACCGCGCTCGCCAAACTGCCGGTGGATAGCGCCGCGGTGGCCTTCGCCGACGCCGAGGTCGAGGATCGCGATGCCGCCTGGAACGCGCAGATGACGCTGGAGGCCGCCACTCGCGCCGTCTACCGCTTCACCGAGTGCAAATCCACCCAGCCGACCCTGCCGCAGTTGGCCACGATCGAACTGCTGGTCTCGGAGGCCAACCAGGCCGATGGCGCCAAGGCCGGCGCCCGCGTCGGCGCGGCCCTGGGCGATGGCGTCAACCTCGCGCGCACGCTGGGCAACCTGCCCGGCAATATCTGCACCCCGAGCTATCTCGCCGGCCAGGCCGAGACGCTGGCGGGGGAATCCGCCGGTTCGCTGACGGTGGAGATTCTCGACGAAGCCGAACTGGAGGCGCTGGGCGCCCACTCGCTGCTGGCGGTCGGCCGCGGCAGCGCGGAACCCTCGAAGCTGATCGTGATGAAGTATCAGGGCGCCGAGGACCCCGAGGAGTCGCCCCACGTTCTGGTCGGCAAGGGCATCACCTTCGATACCGGCGGCATCTCGCTGAAGCCCGGCGCCGGCATGGACGAGATGAAGTTCGACATGTGCGGCGCCGCCAGCGTGTTCGGCGCCATGAAGAGCGTGATCGCGCTGAAGCCGAAGCTCAACGTGGTGGCGATCGTCGCCAGCGCCGAGAACATGCCGGACGGCCGCGCGATCAAGCCAGGCGATATCGTCACCACGCTCAAGGGGCTGACCGTCGAGATTCTCAATACCGACGCCGAAGGCCGGCTGGTGCTGTGTGACGCCCTGACCTATGCCGAGCGTTTCACGCCGGCCAGCGTCGTCGACATCGCCACGCTCACCGGTGCCTGCGTCATTGCTCTGGGCGATCACGCCAGTGGCCTGTTTTCCAACGATGACGATCTCGCGCTGGACCTGCTCGAGGCCGGCGAGGCTTCCTGGGATCGGGCCTGGCACATGCCACTGTGGGACGACTACCAGCAGCAGCTCGAGTCCAACTTCGCCGACCTCGCCAATATCGGCGGCCGTCCGGCTGGCAGCATCACCGCAGCCTGCTTCCTGTCACGTTTCGCCGACAGCTACCCGTGGGCGCATCTCGACATCGCAGGCACCGCCTGGGACAGCGGCAAGCAGAAAGGCGCCACCGGCAGGCCCGTGGGTCTGCTGACCCGCTACCTGCTGGATCGCGAGAGCGAACGGGTGATAACGCAGGAGGCGTAATGCCGAATCACGAACCGGGCGACTCACGCCCGGTTCGTCGTTCAGAGCATCACCGACACTCCCCTCTCAACAAGGAAAATCCGACGTGTTCATCGTTTCGCTCTCCTACAAGGTGTCGATCGACCAGGTCGAGGCGCACCTCGAAGGCCACATCGCCTGGCTGAAAGACGCCTATCAGCGCGAGATAGTGGTGGCATCGGGACGCAAGGTGCCACGGACCGGTGGCGTTCTGCTCGCGCGCGGGGACCGTGCCACGCTCGAGGCGTGCCTGGCCGAGGATCCGTTCAAAATCCACGATCTTGCCGAGTACGAGATCGTCGAATTCGAGCCGTCCCTCACGGCGCCAGGCCTGGAAGGGCTGCTGGAATAAGCCGCTATCCGCCACTACCCACACCAACGCTTTGCATGCTAATTTGGATGGTCCGCTGCCTGGGGTCCCGGGCAGTTTTCAACCGAGGTCGTCGACCGCCTGCCGCCCCGCTCGCGTGGTCAGGCATCATGGACTGTCAGGAGAAGTCGCAGTGTCCACTTCAGGTTTCGAAGCCCGCCTTTCCTCCAACCCTCTCGATGCCACGCTGCGCAACGAGATTCTTGCCAACCCGGGCTTCGGCCGCTACTTCACCGACCATATGGTACACGTACGCTGGACCAAGTCGGACGGTTGGCAGCGTGGCGAGATTCGCCCCTACGGACCGCTGCTGATCGACCCGGCTTCACCGGTGCTGCACTACGGCCAGGAGATCTTCGAGGGCATCAAGGCCTACCGCCATGCCGACGGCTCGGTCTGGACCTTCCGCCCGGAGAAGAACGCGGCGCGCTTCCGCGCTTCCGCCCGCCGCCTGGCCCTGCCGGAACTCGATGACGAGACGTTCCTCGGATCGCTCAGAACGCTGGTCGCCCAGGATGCCGACTGGGTGCCGACCCCGCGGAACGACACCGAGGAGTGCAGCCTCTACCTGCGTCCGTTCATGATCGGCAACGGCAAGTCGCTCGGCGTGAAGCCCGCCGCCGAGGTCGACTACTACCTGATCGCCTCGCCCGCCGCGTCCTATTTCAAGGGCGGTGGCAAGCCGGTCTCGATCTGGCTCTCCCAGCACTACAATCGTGCCGCGCCCGGCGGTACCGGCGCCGCCAAGTGCGGGGGCAACTACGCGGCTTCCCTGCTGGCCCAGGCCGAGGCCGAATCCCATGGCTGCGACCAGGTCGCGTTCCTCGACGCCGCGGAGAACAAGTGGATCGAGGAGCTGGGCGGCATGAACCTGTTCTTCGTCTACCGCGATGGCCGTCTGGTCACGCCCGCGCTGACCGGCACCATCCTCGAAGGCGTCACCCGCGACTCGATCCTGGAACTGGCCCGCGACGAAGGCCTCACGCCGGAGGAGCGCCCGATCAGCATCGACGAGTGGCGTGAAGGCGTCGCCAGTGGCGACATCGTCGAGGTGTTCGCCTGCGGCACCGCCGCCGTGATCACCCAGATCGGCCAGTTGCTGACCGAGGAAGACCGGATCGTGACGCCGGCCACCGATGGGGAGCCGGTCAGCGCGAAACTGCGCAAGCGACTGCTCGACATCCAGTACGGTCGCAGCGAGGACACCCGCGGCTGGCTGATGCAATTGGCCTGATGCGAGTGGCCCGGTTTCGTCCTAAGCTGCTGTAAGCACTGGATCGCTCGCCGGTCCCGAAACGACCGCCCTCCGGCGGTCGCTTCGTCTGGAGAGCCTCGACGCCCATTGATGAAAAGGATGATGCAATGAAACCCGTGATGATCATCACCGGTGCCGGCCGCGGCATTGGCGCCGCTACCGCGATCATGGCCGCCCAGAAAGGCTACGCCGTGGCCGTGAACTATCGCAGCGACAAGGCTTCCGCCGACAAGGTGGTCGCCGAGATCGAATCCGATGGCGGCCGCGCCATCGCGGTTCAGGCCGACGTGGTCGACGAAGCCGCCATCGTCGCCATGTTCGAGACGGTCGATCGTGAGCTGGGCCGGGTCGACGTACTGGTCAACAACGCCGGGGTGGTCGACCAGATCAGCCGCGTCGACGAGATGAGCTTCGCGCGTGTCGACCGGATGATGAAGATCAACGTGGTCGGGCCCTTCGTCTGTGCCCGCGAGGCGATCAAGCGCATGTCCACCCGCCACGGCGGCAACGGCGGCGCCATCGTCAACGTCGGCTCCGCCGCCTCGCACCTCGGCGGCGCTGGCGAGTACGTCGACTACGCCGCCTCCAAGGGCGCCATCGACACCATGACCGAAGGCCTGGCCAAGGAGGTCGCCGGCGAGGGCATCCGCGTCAATACCGTGCGCCCCGGGGTGATCCGCACCACCATTCACGCCAGCGGCGGCAACCCGGACAAGCCCGATGTCGCCGGTGAGGTGATCCCGATGGGCCGGATCGGCGAGCCGGAAGAGATCGCCAACGCGGTGCTGTGGCTGGCCGAAGCCGGGTTCACCACCGGGGCGCTGATCGACGTCGACGGCGGCGTCTAGAAGAGGTCGGGCCTGCGCGAGCGACTGGCTTTGTTGCACGCCGCGTGCGGGCCTCGCCTAACCCCTGTTATATCTCGTTCCTCACGCGCCGCGCACCTAGCCACTCATCTCGCTCGGCGCCGACTCAGCGAGAAGATGCTGAAGCTAGCTCGCTCGATCGCTCGGGTTCGCTTGCGAGCACTCATCTCGCTCGGCGCCGATTCAGGTAACATTGGTAACTCGCAACCTGGGCTCTTAGCTCTTAGCTCTTAGCTCTTAGCTCTTAGCTCTTAGCTCGTAGCTCTTAGCTCGTAGCTCGTCGCTCGTCGCTCGTCGCTCGTCGCTCGTCGCTCGTCGCTCGTCGCTCGTCGCCCAGATTGTCTTTCTTCCCGCTTCCAGGCGCGAAGCGCCGCTCTTACCGCTTACAGCTCCCCGAAGGGGATTTATGACCAAAGTCGATTTCTACATCCTGCCGGATACCACGCTGGAAGCCCGGCTGACCTTCGCCTGTCGACTGGCGGAGACGATCTATCGCAAGGGTTACCAGCTGCATATCCACACCCAGGACGAAGCCATGGCTCGCGAGCTCGACGAGCTATTGTGGACGTTCCGCGAGGATAGCTATGTCCCGCACCGGGTCGCGGGAGACGAGATGGACCCTGCCCCACCGGTCACCATCGGCTGGGAAACCGTGCCGGAACCGGGCGTGCAGGCGATGCTCAACCTGAACGACGAGATCCCCGAGTGGTTCTCGCGGCTGGAGCGCGTCGCCGAGATCATCAACCAGCATCAGGATGTGCTGCGCACCAAGCGCGCCTGCTGGAAGACCTACAAGGATCGGGGGTACCGGGTCGAGGCGCACAAGCTGGGGCAGTGAGCCCCAGCCTGGCGCCGGCCTCACGAAGAGGATGTGATCTACAGCTTGAAGATCCGAATCGCCTCGCGCAGTGCTACCGATCGCTCCCGCAGGGCATCCGCCATGCTCGAGGTCTGCTCGACCAGCGCGGCGTTCTGCTGAGTGGTCTGGTCTAGCTGGGATACGGCGTCGTTGATCTGCTCGATACCACCGGTCTGCTCCAGTGCCGCATTGGCGATCTGGTCGAACAGCGTGTCGATCTCGCGGATCTGGCCGTCGATTTCCTGCATCTGCGCCTTGGCATCGTTGACTCGCGTTGCGCCGGTGGCCACCTGCGCGCTGGAGGTCTCGATCAACCGCTTGATATCCTGCGCGGCCGTCGCCGAGCGGTTGGCCAGCTGCCTCACCTCACCGGCCACCACCGCGAAACCGCGTCCATGCTCACCGGCACGAGCCGCCTCAACCGACGCATTCAGTGCCAGGATGTTGGTCTGGAATGCGATGTTGTCGATCAGGCCGATGATCTCGGTGATCTGACTGGCGCCTTGGCGGATCTCCTGCATCGACTCCACCGCGCCGAGAATCGCCCGCTGGCCGGTCTGCGAGGTCTCTCCGGTCAGCTCTACCAGCGCACGGGCACGCTTGGCGTTATCAGCGCTGTGACGGGTCGTCGCGGTCATCTCCTCCATGCTGGTCGAGGTCTGCTGGAGCGCCGCGGCCTGCTCCTCGGTGCGCGATGCCAGCTCCTGATTGCCGGCCGCGATCTCCTCGGCGCCCTGGCCAACGTCCAGACTCGACGCCTGGATATTCCCCACGGCCGCTCGCAGGCGATCCCGCATGCGCTGGATATCTCCCAGCAGGCTGTGCGCGTACCGACGATCCAACGCGATATCGACACCCAGATCGCCTCCGGCGATACGCTCCACCACGCCGGCGGTGTAGGCCGGCTCGCCACCGAGACGGCGCAGCACCCGAGCGATCATGAACCAGAAAGCGATCGTCACCAGAGCGCCGGCAACGAGGCTGACGAGTGCCGAACGCAGCAGTTGCGCCATGACATGAGCGTCGACGTCGCCCATGAAGACACCACTGGCCGCGTAGACGCCCCAGGGTTTGAAGGCTTCCACGAACGAGTGAACGCGTGGCTGCGCCGACGCGCCACGGGCGAAGTTGGAGCGATAGTCGACGAAGCCCTGACCGCTGGCCCGCGCCGCCTGGATCATATCGACGAAGATCAGCTTGCCGGTGGGGTCCGTCGCCTTGGACACGTCCTGGCCCTGCTCACGCTTGGGATGGGCACGGATATGCAGATCGTCACCGAAGACGTAGATGTAGTTGTCACCGCCCTCGAATCGGATCTCCCGAATGGCGTCGAACGCCTGCGCCTGTGCCTCGGCGTCACTGATCTCGCCGCGTTCGACGCGCTGCCGGTAATGCGCCATCAATGACACCGACATCTCCACTGCGGTCATCATGCGCTTCTCGCGCTCCTCGATCAGCGCACTACGCATCTGCAACGCATTGGTGACCAGCATCGCGATCAGGATCAGCCATAGTACGGCGATGCCGATCCATCGCTGCCGGCGCAGCGACACGCCCCTTCGCGTCGTGCCATCGGCCGGCGGTGCGACGTCACTCCTGCCCGCCTCTCGTTCGATGCCGCCCGCTGCAGCCTGATATTCCGTTGCCTGGTTCATGTACTATCGAATGCTCCCTGTCATCTATCCAGCCATCACATACGACTAAAGTCGTATGACGAAGCGGCTTTATCGTCCCGAGAGCAGGGAGATTGAGTTTTGTTGCTAAATAAAGCGGCTCCCTGACGCCACCCTTGCTCAAGCGTTATAATCCCCGCCATTTTCGCGACGCCACGCCTCGATCCAGCTCCGGGATCCTGCAATCCCGGCCCGGGAGCCGAGGCGCGGCGACTGCCATCGACACCGATTGCCGAGCCCGATATAGCCGCCATGGACAAGACCTACCAACCCGATCAGATCGAAACCCGCTGGTACGAGAGCTGGGAAACCAACAACCGTTTCGCCCCGAGCGGTCAGGGCGAGCCGTTCTCGATCATGATCCCGCCGCCCAACGTGACCGGCAGCCTGCACATGGGCCACGCCTTCCAGGACACGATCATGGACACGCTGGTGCGCTGGAAGCGCATGCGCGGCAACAACACCCTGTGGCAGGTGGGAACGGATCACGCCGGCATCGCCACCCAGATGCTGGTGGAGCGCAAGCTGGCCGCGGAGACCGGTCAGACGCGTCACGACCTGGGGCGCGAGGCGTTCATCGACAAGATCTGGGAATGGAAGGAAGAGTCCGGCGGCCATATCACCCGCCAGTTGCGCCGCATGGGCGCCAGTGTCGACTGGAGCCGCGAACGCTTCACCATGGACGACGGCTTCTACAAGGCGGTGCAGGAGGTCTTCGTCAAGCTGTTCGACGAGGGCCTGATCTATCGCGGCAAGCGCCTGGTCAACTGGGACCCGACCCTGCATACCGCGATCTCCGATCTGGAGGTGGAGAACCGCGAGCAGCAGGGCCAGTTCTGGCACTTCCGCTATCCGCTGGCCGACGGCGTCACCACCGCCGACGGCAGGGACTACCTGGTCGTCGCCACCACCCGTCCGGAGACGCTGCTGGGTGACACCGGCGTGGCGGTCAATCCGGAAGATCCGCGCTATGCGTCGCTGATCGGCAAGTACATCGAACTGCCGCTGGTCGGCCGCCGCATCCCGGTGATCGCCGACGAGCACGCCGACATGGAGAAGGGTTCGGGCTGCGTCAAGATCACCCCGGCCCACGACTTCAACGACTACGAGGTCGGCAAGCGCCACGACCACGCGCTGATCAACGTCTTCTCGCAGGACGCGACCATTCTCGAACGCGCCGAGGCGTTCGACCTGCAAGGACGTCCGCTGCCGGACGTCGACGTCACGCTGCCTGCCGCCTACGCGGGGCTGGATCGCTACGTCGCACGAGAGCGCATCGTCGCCGACATGGAAGCCGCCGGGCTGCTCGAGCAGATCGAGACGGTCACCAACACCCTGCCCTACGGCGACCGTTCCGGCGATGTGATCGAGCCGCTGCTGACGGACCAGTGGTTCGTCGCCGTCGAGAAGCTGGCCAAGCCGGCCATCGAAGCGGTGGAGAACGGCGACATCGAGTTCGTGCCCAAGAACTACGAGAACATGTACTTCGCCTGGATGCGCGACCTGCAGGACTGGTGCATCTCCCGCCAGCTGTGGTGGGGCCACCGCATTCCCGCCTGGTACGACGCCGAGGGCAACATCTTCGTCGCCCGCACCGAGCAGGAGGCCCGCGAGAAGTACGCCATCGCCGACGGGGTGACCCTGACCCAGGACGACGATGTGCTCGACACCTGGTTCAGTTCCGGGCTGTGGACCTTCGGCACCCTGGGCTGGCCCGAGAAGACGCCGGAGCTCGAGACCTTCCACTCCACCAGCGTACTGGTGACCGGCTTCGACATCATCTTCTTCTGGGTCGCCCGGATGATCATGCTGACCGGCCACTTCACCGGCCAGGTGCCGTTCAAGACCGTCTATGTCCACGGCCTGGTGCGCGACAGCCAGGGCCAGAAGATGTCCAAGTCCAAGGGCAACGTGCTCGATCCCATCGATCTGATCGACGGCATCGACCTCGAGACACTGGTGGCCAAGCGCACCGGCAACATGATGCAGCCGCAGAAGGCTCGCGCCATCGAGAAGGCCACCCGAGCCGAATTCCCGGAGGGCATCGAGGCCCACGGCACCGATGCCCTGCGCTACACCTTCCTGTCGCTGGCCACCACCGGTCGCGACATCAAGTTCGACATGGGCCGCCTCGACGGCTACCGCAACTTCTGCAACAAGCTGTGGAACGCCTCCCGTTACGTACTGATGAACGCCGAGGACCAGGATGTCGGCCTCGGCGGCGAGAGCGTGGCGCTGTCGCTGGCGGATCGCTGGATCATCTCCCGTCTGCAGCAGACCGAAGCGCAGGTCACCAGAGCGCTGGAAGAGTATCGTTTCGACCACGCCTCCCAGGCGCTCTACGACTTCGTCTGGAACGAGTACTGCGACTGGTATCTGGAGCTCTCCAAGCCGGTACTGTGGGACGAGAACGCCTCGGCGGAGGCCAAGCGCGGCACCCGCCGCACCCTGGTACGTGTGCTCGAGGTGATTCTGCGCCTGGCGCATCCGATGATGCCGTTCATCAGCGAAGAGATCTGGCAGCGCGTGGCGCCCCTGGCGGGCACGGCATCCGCCGCGGAAGCGACGAGCCTGATGATCCAGCCGTGGCCGGAGGCGGACCCCTCGCGCATCGACGAGCAGTCCATTCGCGACATCGAGTGGCTCAAGGGGGTGATCGTCGCGGTGCGCAACATCCGCGCCGAGATGAACATCGCCCCCGGCAAGCCGCTGGATGCGCTGTTGACCAAGGGCGTCGCCGGCGACCGCGAGCGCCTCGCCGCCAACCGGCTGTTCCTGGCCAAGCTGGCCAAGCTGGAGAGCGTGACCTGGCTCGACGATCCGGCCGAGGCGCCCCTGTCCGCCACCCAATTGGTGGGCGACATGGAAGTGCTGGTACCGATGGCCGACCTGATCGACAAGGAGGCCGAAATGCAGCGGCTGGCCAAGGAGATCGACAAGCAGGACAAGCTGATCGTCGGCATCGAGAAGAAACTCGGCAACGAGAGCTTCACCGCCAAGGCACCCGAGGCAGTGGTCGAGAAGGAGCGCGGCAAGCTCAAGGAGTATCTGGCGGCGCGCCAGCACCTGGTCGAGCAGCGCAACAAGATCGCCGAACTCGACGGCTAGGCACGTTCTACCTCGCGCGAGTCAGGCGCCGGCCCTACCCAGGGGCCGGCGTCTTTTCGTTCAAGCCGATGGAAAGAGCGGCGGCGAGTCGGGACCAGTTTAGAAACACTGTTCCTTATGTATGGCTTAAATTATAATGGCGAAAAGTCACACCGAGCCTTCGTCATGGATATTCGCCGAATCCTCTTCTACAACCTGCTCGCCCTCGTGCTGGTCATCAGTTGGTGGCTCCCGACCGTACTGTTCTGGACCCGGCTGGACGACGACGTGTTTTTCTTCTTCAACCAGTTCATAGGCCCCGTCTACCCCCACTGGACGGAACTCCTGGCGGTTCTCAACACCCGCGCGTTCGACAAGATCCTGTTCGGCGTGTTGCTGGGGATTCTGTGCATGGCCATGCTTCGCGACCGCAACGGCGGGTGGCCGAAGTGGCTGGCCATTGGCCTGGTCATGTCCGCCGTTGCCGCGACGCTCGGTGCGCTATTGCACGAGCACCTGCTGATGGTGCGCCCCAGCCCGACGTTGTGGCACGGCCAGGTCAACCTCCTGAGCGATTACACCTCGCTCCACGCCAAGGATTCGGCATCCGACAGCTTCCCGAGCGATCACGGGCTGATGGCGATGGTCTTCGCCAGCTTCATGCTGCGCTTCGCCGACCGGCTGACGGCAGCGCTGGCCGTCACCCTGACGGGCCTGGTCACGCTGCCGCGAATCATGGTCGGCGCGCACTGGGTCAGCGATGTCTACCTGGGATCGCTGGCGATCGCCCTGGTGGTCCTGCCCTGGGTACTTTGCAACGCCTGGATCGTGCGGCTGATCGGCGCCATGGCAGCGGCATTCGACACCCTCTATCGGCGCCTTCGCCCGAGCCACTAACAAGGAGTTGGTCATGACACCGACGCGGATAGATCTCAAACGCATCATCGCCTTCAACCTGACCGGCCTCGCGCTGCTGCTGAGTTGGGCACTACCCCACGGGCTACCCTGGACCGACCTGGACGACAAAATCTTCTGGGCTTTCAACCAGTGGATCACCCCCGAGAACGGACTCTGGAACGATACGCTGGCGCTGCTCAACACGCGCTTCTTCGATGCCGCGTCGTTCGGCGTCATGGGCGTACTGTTTGCCATCGCCATGCGCCGCGATCCGCGACCCGACCGGGTGCGTCGCTGGTTCGGCATCGGCGTGACGATGCTGCTGACCGCCGGCATCATCGCGGTGGTCACCAACAAGGCGATCACCTACGGGCATCCCAGCCCGACACGCTTCTTCGAACATGCCGCCCACCTGACGGATATCGTCTCGATCCCCACCAAGGATTCGGCGTCGAACAGTTTCCCCGGCGACCATGGGCTGATGTTGATGATCTTCGCCGGATTCATGCTGCGCTTTGCCGATCGCCGCACGGCCGGCTGGAGCGTGGCCTTCGTGATGCTGCTGAGCGCCCCCAGGATCATGGTCGGCGCGCACTGGTTCAGCGATGTCTACATGGGCGCGCTCAGCATCGCGCTGCTTGCTCTGCCCTGGGTCCTGTGCACGCCGGTGGCGACCAGCGTGACGACGCTCGTCCAGCGCGGGCTGTCACGCCTGCCACTGCCCCACTGACCGCTCACCGGCCCGCGGTTGGAACGAAGCGCTTCCCTCCGGCGCTGCGGCGGCGATTCCCTTCAGACGCGGTCCGTCTCCAGCGCCCGCTCGACCCCCTGGGCGAGGCGCTGCGAGTTTCGCGACGTCGCGGCGCCGGCATGCCCCTCGGCCACCACTTGATCTCGCCCGGCGGACTTGGCGGCATAGAGTCGCCGATCGGCCAGTTCGATCAGTTCCCGCAGATGCAGGGCCTCGTCGGCAGTGGCGATTCCCATCGATAGCGTGACTGGCAGCTCGATACTGTCGAGTCGGCAGGGATTGCGCGCCAGTCGATTGCGCATGCGCGTGGCGGCTTCGATGCCCTGGCGCTTGCCGGCACCGGGCAACAGGATCAGGAACTCCTCCCCGCCGACCCGCCCGACGCTGTCGTCACTGCGCAGCGTCTCCCGCAGCAGGGTGGCCAAATGGCGCAGAACGGCGTCGCCGGCAGAGTGTCCATGGTTATCGTTGATCTCCTTGAAGCGGTCGGCATCCACTAGCACCAAGGCAAACTCGCGATGGGTCTTCCAGTAGAGGGAGGCCCGTTCGAAGATCGCACGCCGATTGAGCACCCGCGTCAGCGAGTCATGCATGGCGTCACGCCGATAGCGATGCTCGTGGTAGTCGGTGATCGCCAGCATGCGCAGAATCACGATGCATAGCATGGTGAAGACCAGCCCCAGACCCAGTTCGGCAAGAAACATGTCGATGCCGGAAGCCTGACGGGGTGCGCCAGGCAACGGGGGCAGATGGAGGACACCAAGAGAAAACGTGACGAGGCAGCCGGTCGCGATGATCTTGGTGCGACGACGAAGGTCGGCAAGCATCATTTCGACTTCGGCAAACAGGAGAAAGTAGATCAGACTGGCCTGGTTGGCGGTGACGACGGCACCGACAATGACGAAAACGAGAAACGCGCCCAGCTTGACCGCCAGCGCGGTCGCCACGAACAGGCGACGATGCAGCACCAGTGCCACCACGTAACCGGCAAGACAGGCCAGATTGAGCCAACCGAGGACCGGGCGGCCGACGAGAAACAGCACAGGCGCGATCATCGACTGCGCACATAGTGCCAGCAGATAGATCTCGGCCATGATCTCGAAACTTCTCCGACGCTCCGCCGGGAGGGAATCGGGCGCTTCGGTGCATTTCCGCCAAAGGGAGAAGAACTGGCTCCGCATTTACGACTCGTTGTTGTGTTTGGGTAGGACCCTTCTACGAGCACTTTGCTCGGGCCAGCGCCAGAAAAAACCCCGGCCCGGCGGGCCGATGCTCCCCCCTCACCGAAGAATCGGCACAAGTATCACCGTTTTCGACGACAGAGGACATTGTCAGAATCGCCATCGCCAACGTAGTCCATCGCTTACAAAAAGATACCAATATCCCCGCGCCACGAATCCAGCGCAAGTTCTGTTAGCCTATGCGCGCCAATAAGGCACTGGAACCTTGGACAATACGGAACTCCCTATGCGCTTCCTGCAAAACGATGATCTGGGCAAGCTTCTGCTGCGCCTGTGCGTTGGCGTCCTGATACTGCTGCATGGCATCAGCAAGCTGATGGATCCGACCAGTCTCAACGGGATTGCCCATCAGCTATCGGGCATGGGCCTCCCCTCCTTCGTCGCCTACGGCGTTCTGGTCGGCGAGATCGTCGCCCCGCTGATGGCGATCGTCGGCTGGCAAGCGCGGATTGGCGGGTTGCTGATGGCGGTCAACATGATCGTGGCACTGATACTGGTCCACATGTCGCAACTGTGGACGCTCAATAGCCAGGGGGGATGGACGCTGGAGCTGCAGGGCATGTTCCTGTTCGGCGCCCTGGCGATCATGTTCCTGGGGAGTGGGCGTATGGCGGCCCGCCCGGACTAGCCAAGCCGGTCAGGCCCCGAGCGCCGACAGCCGCCGGTCCAGCAGCTCGGGAAAGCGCTTGAACCAGCGCTGGTTGAGCGGCGAGGGGTGCGGAAGCGGTGCGAGGGTGAAGTGGCGGGTTCCGCCGGTCGGTAGCGTCAGCGCCGTGACACAGGTCGCGGTAAAACGATCCTCGCGGGCCCAGAAAGCCTCCAGCCCATCGCGCACCTCGCGCGATTGGCCGATACCGAACCACAGGAAGGCTTCCCGTCCGAGTGTGATCACCTGATCGCCAGACCACTGCTGCGCCAGCAGTGCCGCTATCAGCGGCTGGAAGCGCCGCTTCACCGCCATTGGCCAGGCCTTGTTGCCCAGCGGCTTGTAGGGGACGGTATTGATCCAGAACAGATCCTCCCCCACCTCCAGCGAGGATTCGAAATCCGGCAACGCTCGTCCGTGGCGATGTCGATAGAGCGCGTCGCGAACCTTCTGCCCTCCGGCGCCGACGAACGGCTGCCCCATCTCGACCTCTTTCCTGCCGGGATCGCGGCCGAAGATGGCCAGCTTGGCTTCTCTGGGCCCCAAACCGACGATCGGCGCCAGAGGGTCACGATCGTAGTGGTGATAGACCTCTCGATCCAGCCGCTCGAGCCCGGCCGCCTCGCGGCGCATCGCGGCCTCGATATCGGCAGGCAGCGGTCGTGTCGGCTGGGTCATGGTGACGGCTCCAGGGGTCTGTCGAGATAACGCCGATCGATGGCGGCCACGGGACGGCGCGATATCAGTCCCATGGCGCGTTGAGTATCAGTACGCCCGCGTTGAGATAGGCGGCGAAGCTCACCCATATCAAATAGGGCACCAGCAAGCCGGCCGCGAAGCGTGAATGGCGCGAGAACGTCACGATCGTCCATACGATCAGCCCCCACAGCAGCAGCAGGTCGAGCAGACCGATCAGCATCCAGTGGGCGGCGAAAAACAGCCACGACCACACGCCGTTGGCGACCAGTTGCAGCACGAACGGTGCCAAGGCGGACCAACGTCCACCCTGGGGCACCGCCAGCGTCACTTTCGTCGCCGCGACCGCCATCATCAGGTAGAGCAGCGTCCAGGCCATCGGAAACAGCCAATCCGGTGGCGTCAGGGGCGGCTTGGCCAGCGCCGCATACCACTCGCCGGGTGGGGCGAGGATGCCGCTGCTGGCAGCGATCGCCACCAGCAGCAGCCAGCCGAGAAAGATACGCGTCGAGCGATTCACGGCGTCACCAGCTACCGGTGTTTTCCATCGAAGCCCACGGCTCCTTCGGTGCCTGCGCCTCGCCCTTCTGGAGCAGTTCGATCGAAATGCCGTCGGGAGAGCGCACGAAAGCCATGTGTCCGTCCCGCGGCGGCCGATTGATGGTCACGCCACCCGCCTGCAGCTTTTCGCAGAGGGCGTAGATATCGTCGACCCGATAGGCCAGGTGGCCGAAATTGCGACCGCCGGTGTAGGTTTCCGGATCCCAGTTGTAGGTCAGCTCGACCATCGGCGACTGCTCGGCCTTGGCGCGTGGCGTGTCATTGGGCGTGGCCAGGAAAACCAGTGTGAAACGCCCCTTCTCGCTCTCCTTGCGTGACACCTCCTGCAGGCCCAGCAAGTCGCAATAGAAGTGCAGCGACGCGTCGAGATCGGCGACGCGAACCATCGTATGCAGGTATTCCATGGATTTGTTCCTGATTCGTCAGTGAGTTGGACCATCCCATGGTAGACCACCGCCGTCGATCGGTGAATGACGCCTCGCTGGTTACGTTCGAGTCGACGCGGCGGCCAACCTCGCACACACTGCGACGTTCGGCAGATGCCGTCACTCTCGACCGCCCATGATAGGGACATCGTATGGACTCCGTTACCCAAGCCTGCCTGGGCGCCGCCATCGGCGGCGTGGTCATGCCTCGACTCGGCCGGCGTGCGCTGCTGATCGGGGCCGCCCTCGGCACCCTGCCGGACCTCGACGTGCTGATCGATTATGGCGACGCCGTTGCCGACTACACCCGGCATCGCGGCTTCAGTCACTCGCTGATCGTGCTGACCGGCATCGCGACGCTTTTCGCCGGGCTCGCCGCACGCTGGTCGCGCACGCGCGAGATCGCCTCCTTCCAGCACTGGTGGTGGCTGTTCACCCTCTGCCTAACGACGCATCCGTTGCTCGATGCCTTCACGACCTATGGCACCCAGCTGCTGTGGCCGCTGCCGCTGCGACCGATCAGTTGGCACACCCTGTTCATCATCGACCCGCTCTACACGCTTCCCCTGCTGATCGGGGTGATCGTGTTCGCCATACGTCCCAGCACCCAACGGCTGCTGGCCGCGATGCTGGGGCTGTCATGCCTCTACATCGGTTTCAGCCTGGCGGCCCAGGCGTTCGTCGAGCAACGGCTCGCGCCTCTCCTGGCCCAACGGGGCATGAGCGGCGACCCCATCCTGGTTCAGCCAGCCCCCCTGACCACCCTGCTCTGGCGCGTCACCGTCATCCATGACGGCGCGGCCTACGAAGGTTGGGTCAGCCTGCTGGACGGCGATGCCCCGCCGACGCTGGCACCCTGGCCACTGGGGGATGAATGGCGACGGGCTGCGCAGCGGACTCGGGATGGCCAGCGCCTCGCCTGGTTCAGCGGCTCGTTCCTGCGTTACGAAACCCGCCGCGAGGCGGGCAGAGAGAGGCTCCTGGCCACCGACATTCGCCTGGGCGTGCCGGGTGCCCACCCGTTCACCTTCTCGATTGCCGAGCGCGGGGATGACGGCCAGTGGCAGCCCGTGACCAGCGAGCGCGTGGGTTCGGCCCGTCCGGACCGGGCCGTCATGCAGCGGCTGCTGGCGCGAATCACCTCGCCCCAGGTCGAGCCGATCACCGCGCCCGACTGAAACGAGAGCCGCCCGCTACATCGGTAGCGGGCGGCTCGGGTCGACGCTGGAACGAGGTCCGACGATCAGAAATGCGAGTCGACGTAGTGGCCGATCGCCTGCTTGGCTTCGGTCAGGGATTGATGCTTGCGATCGTCGCCCATGTTAAGGCCTTCGGCGTAGATGGCGTCGACCTCCTTGATGCCGATCAGGCCCAGCATGTGCCTGAGGTGTGGCGTTTGCGAGTCCATCTCGGTGCCGGCGTACATGCCCCCGCGGGCGGCCAGAATCAGCGCCGACTTGCCCTCCAGCAGCCCCACCGGGCCGTTGGCGGTGTACTGGAAGGTCTTGCCAGCGCGCAGGATACGATCGAACCATGACTTGAGCTGACTCGGAATGCCCAGATTGTAGAGCGGCACCGCCAGCACCAGCACATCGCAGGCATCGACCTCGGACAGCAGTTCGTCGGACACCTGAGCCAGTTGCCGCTGCTCGTCACTGCGCTCGGAGGGATCGGTCATCCAGCTCGTCATTTCGGCACCGGTCAGGTGGGGCAGCGGCTGCTCCACCACGTTGCGCTCGGTCAACTCGACGTCCCGCCCCTGCAAGGCGGCCTTGAACGATGCCGCCAGCGCTCGGGACTGGCCAGCCTCGCCGAAGAGGGAACTGGTGATGAGAAGAACACGTCGTGTCATGAAGCCGTCTCCATTATTGAAGTCACACCCAACCAAGATGCCGTCGATGAGCGGCAAGCGTTGCAGGGATTATTCGTTGCACTTCATGAAATGAAAACCGCTAAAAATAGCATCAACCTTTCGACAATTTCGTTCGTTCTCACATTCATGGCGCTGGTCGCTCAGCGGCTGGCTTCCACGCCCTGCCCGCAGCCCTGGAACTCGCGAGCCCCGTAGCGCAGCGTCACCTTGACCGGCCACGGCTGGCCACTCATGTCATCGAAGCAGGCGCCGGCGCGAAGATCGAGTTCCATGGGATATCGGCCGCTGTCGCTGACCAGCACCATGCGCGCATCGCCTCCGTTCTTCACCGAGGCGACCCGGTAGTCGAACGTATCGGTAGCCTGGCCATAATCGGACACCAGCGTCAGCGAATGGCTGTTGCGATCCAGCGAGACGTTCCAGCCGGGCTCGTTGCCGCTGGCGTAGAAGATGGTGTCGGGATGCGCCTTGCGCGTCGTCGTCTGGCGCTCGCTGGCCAGCGTGCAGACCAGCCGGCCGTTATCGCTCTCGACCCGGGCATCACGCCCCTGGCGCCAGAACGACACCCCGCCGAGCTGGTAGCGGGAGCCGGCGCCCACCACGGCGCTCGGCAGTTCGGTCTCCCCCAGCGCGGTCCACAACCGCAGTCGCCGATCATCGGGCGTGGTGGTGACCAGATCCTGGGATGGGGTACAGCGCCAGGCAGTGAACGTCTCGCCACCGTCGGCGAAGAAGGCACTCGGCATCAGCGGCGACTTGAGCGCAGCCAGGCCCGCCGACGGCGCGGTGGACTTCACCCCCTGCTGAGCGCCACCGGCACAGGCCGTGAGCAGCAGCGACGCGGCCGACAGGGCCAGCCAGCGAACCGATGGGCGATAACGACGGATGAGGGCGCGGCGGTCTTTGCCAGCCTGGAGCGCATTGGGCATGAGCAAGGTTCCCGAGAGATGTCTGGACACGAAGAGAGTGTTTACCAAAGGGCTGCGCTCGACAATGCGGCGTTGAAATTGACCTCAAAGTACTCATTTACGCCCGGTAAATTCCGCTTTCTCGTCCAATTTCGCCTTGCCTTGTCTTCGCTCGCCTGTTTTGTGAACACCCTCTGATAGCCGTCATAAAAAAGCGCCGCGGGATCGCCCCGCGGCGCAACGTTCAGCCTAACATGCCAGGCGCGCTGGCGGGCCAAACCATGAACCCGTTCATCGCGCGACGCTCATGCGTAGCGCTTGCGCAGCTCGCGGGCCGCTTCGGCCATGTTGGCCAGCGCGGGCTCCACTTCCGCCCAGCCGCGCGTCTTGAGACCGCAGTCCGGATTGACCCAGAGTCGCTCGGGCGCAATCTTCTCCGCAGCCTTGGTCATCAGGTCGACCATCCAGGCGCGCTCGGGGATGTTCGGCGAGTGAATGTCGTAGACGCCGGGCCCGATCTCGTTGGGGTAGTCGAAGTCCTGGAACGCATCCAGCAGCTCCATGTCCGAACGCGAGGTCTCGATGGTGATGACGTCGGCATCCATGGCCGCGATGGCGCCGATGATGTCGTTGAACTCGGCGTAGCACATGTGGGTGTGGATCTGGGTCTCGTCGGTGGCGACGGCAGCGCTCAACTGGAAGCACTCCACCGCCCAGTCGAGATACGCCTGCCACTCGGCCTGGCGCAGCGGCAGACCCTCCCGCAGTGCAGGCTCGTCGATCTGAATGATCGCGATACCCGCGCGCTCGAGGTCGGCGACTTCATCGCGCAGGGCCAGCGCGATCTGCCGGCAGGTCTCGGCGCGCGGCTGGTCGTCGCGCACGAACGACCACTGCAGAATGGTGACCGGTCCGGTCAGCATGCCCTTCATCGGCTTGTCGGTGAGCGACTGGGCATACTGGCTCCAGCGCACCGTCATCGCCGCTGGCCGCTCCACGTCGCCGAAGATCACCGGCGGCTTGACGCAGCGTGAACCGTAGCTCTGCACCCAGCCGTTCTGGGTGAAGGCAAAGCCATCGAGCTGCTCGCCGAAGTACTCGACCATGTCGTTACGCTCGGCCTCGCCGTGTACCGGCACATCGAGCCCGAGCTGCGCCTGGCGCTCGACGACCATTGCAATCTCCTCCCGCATGCGGGCTTCGTAATCGGCCAGGTCGAGGATCCCCTTCTTGAAGTCGCGGCGTGCCGCGCGAATCTCCTGGGTCTGCGGGAAGGACCCGATCGACGTGGTCGGGAACAGCGGCAGGGCGAGACGCTCCCGCTGCGCGCTGGCGCGTACCGCGTAGACGTTGCCACGGCGCGTGTCGGCAGCGCTCACCTTGGCCAGACGCTCGGCGACCCGAGGCTTGTGGATGCGCCGCGACGCTCGGCGCGCCGCCAGGGCCTGGCTGGCCTCCTCCACCCGCTGGCGATCCGTCGCCGTCTCGGTGCCATCGAGCACGTGGGCGAGCGTCACCACCTCGCCGAGCTTCTGCCGCGCGAAGGCCAGCCAGCTCTTCAGCTCGGGATCGAGTCCGGTTTCGTTGTCCAGGTCGACGGGGACGTGAAGCAGCGAGCAACTCGGCGCCAGCCACAGGCGGTCGCCCAGGCGAGCCTTGGCGTCCGCGAGCTCGCCGGCAAGTCGGGTGAGATCGGCACGCCAGATGTTGCGGCCATCGATGGCGCCTACCGAGAGCACCTTGTCGGATGGCAGCCTGTCGAGCACCGCGCTCAGCTGCTGCGGCGCCCGCACCACATCCACGTGCAGCCCCTCCACCGGCAGCGCGACGGCCAGCCCCAGATTGTCGCCGAGCCCGCCGAAGTAGCTTGCCACCAGCAGCTTGACCGGTGTCGACTGGAGCGTGGCGTAAGCCGATTCGAAGGCGCGCTGCCAGTCGCTGGGCAAGTCCTGCACCAGCGCCGGCTCGTCGAGTTGCACCCATTCGACGCCTGCGCTCGCGAGGCGACCCAGAATGTCGCTATAGGTCGCGACGAGCTCGTCGAGGAGCGAGAGACGTTCGAGCCCGTCGCTCTTGGCCTTGGCCAGCCACAGCCAGGTTACCGGGCCGGTCAGCGCCACCTTGACGGGATGGCCTTCGGCCCGGGCTTCCGCGACCTCGTCGAATAGCCGCTCGCTGGCAATGCAAAACGTCTGTCCCTGGTATAGCTCCGGCACCAGATAGTGGTAGTTGGTATCGAAATACTTCGTCATCTCGCAAGCCGCTGCCGGCTCGCCGCTGGGCGCGCGGCCACGTGCCATCCGAAAGCTGGTGTCGAGATCGACCTCGCCGCCGGTGCGGCCGAAGCGCGGCGGAACGGCGCCGATCATCACCGAGACGTTGAGCACCTGGTCGTAAAAGGCGAAGTCCCCCACCGTCACCAGGTCCAGGCCTGCATCGACCTGATCCTGCCAGTGCGTTTTGCGAAGGCGCGTACCTTCCCGCTCGAGTCCATCGCGGTCGAGTTCGCCTTTCCAGTAGGCTTCGACGGCTTTCTTCAGTTCGCGATGGGCACCGATTCTCGGGTAGCCCAGGGTATGCACCGGCGTGGTCATGTGTAGGGTCTCTCAGAGTTAGCGGTTAGAATGGTGAAGATGATGGCTTGGCGGGCAGTGTCCCCGGCGATATATCCTGAATCAAACGCGTTTATCTAATCCTCAACGTGAGCAGAATTCATAGCATGCTCGAACTTCGCCACCTCCGCACGCTGATCGCCCTGCGCGATACCGGTTCCCTCGTCGAGGCGGCGGAGCGCGTCCACCTGACCCAATCGGCGCTGTCCCACCAGATCAAGGATCTGGAGTCGCGTCTCGGCATGCCGCTGTTCACGCGCAAGACACGTCCGGTGTCGTTCACGCGCGCCGGGGAGCGCCTGCTGACACTGGCCGAACAGGTTCTGCCTCAGTTGCGTCTGGCGGAGCGGGACCTGGCTCGGCTGGCGGGACACGAACAAGGGCGCCTGCACATGGCGATCGAGTGCCACAGCTGCTTTCAGTGGCTGATGCCGACGGTCGACCACTTTCGCAATCACTGGCCGGAAGTCGAGGTCGACATCCCCAGCGGCCAGAATTTCGACCTGCTGCCCGGCCTGACCCGCGAAGTTCTCGATCTGGTCATCACCGACAATCCCGAGCCGCTGCCGGGCGTGCACTACGAACCGCTGTTCCGCTACGAAGGCTTGCTGGCAGTGGCCAAGCAGCACGCCCTGGCGACCCGAAGCTGGGTCGAGCCATCGGACTTGATCGAGGAGACGCTGATCGTCTACCCGGTGGACCACTCCCGGCTGGACGTCTTCACCCAGTTTCTGGACCCGGTCAGCGTGCGGCCGAAGGAGATCCGCAGTGCGGAGCTGACGGTGATGATGATGCAGCTGGTAGCCAGCGGGCGCGGCGTCTGCGCCCTGCCCAACTGGGCACTGACCGAGTATCTGGAGCGCGACTACGTCAAGGCGCTGCCGCTGGGCAAGGAAGGGGTATGGAGCACGCTGTATGCGGCGATCCGGGAGGAGAATCTGGCGCTACCGTGGATGGAGGACTTCATTCGTACCGCCAGAGACACGTCGTTCGCGGTACTGAACGGGATCAAGCCGGCGGGCGCGGAGCCCACCTGAGCCACGAACCACGGTGCGGACGCCGAAGCGCGTGCCGGCGCTGGCTCGTCAGGACGACTCCTCCTCGTCGAAGTTCAGCGGGTGAATCGCCTCCCGCCCATGGAGCGGTAGCAGCAAGCTGAACCGGGCGCCCCCCAGGCTGGCACTGCGATCGACCACGACATTGCCACCGTGCCAGGCCATGATCTTCTGCACGATGGAGAGCCCCAGCCCGTAGCCGCCGGAGCGGCGGGTGCGGCTGTCGTCCAGCCGGGCGAATGGCTTGAAGATGGCAATCCGCTTCTCTTCCGGCACCCCCGGACCATCGTCCTCGACATCGATCCGGACAGCCCTCGGCTCGCGGTGGATCGTCACCATGACCCGGGATTCGGCATGGCGGCAGGCATTGGCGACCAGATTCTGTACCGCACGCTGCAGGTAGCGCGGCTCCGCTTCCACCTCGAGCTCCTCGCCATCGACGACGCCGAGTTCGAGGTGCGGATGCAGCGGGCTCAGCGTATCCAGCACTCGCCAGGCAACCGCCCGGCACTCCATGCTCTCCGTCTTGAGCGTGACGCCTTGCGCGTTCTCGCTGTCGAGCTTGGCATAGGTGAGGATCTCGTCGATCAGCCGGTCGAGCTCGGAAATGTCCTCGTCGATGCCCGCCAGCTGGCGCTGGGCGCTTTCATCCTTGCTGAGATCCTCGAGCATCTGGACCGCGAAGCGAATGCGGGCCACCGGCGTGCGCAACTCGTGGGAAACGGCACGGATCATCTCCTGCTGGCTGCGCAGCAGCGACTGGACCTGGGCGGCCATGCCATTGAGCGCCATGCCCAGGCGACCGACGAAGTCGTTGCTGTCGACCCGCACCCGCGAGTTGAGATGCCCGGCGGCAATCCTCGTCGCGGCGCGCTCCAGCCGCCCCACGCGCCCTTCGACACTCCAGACGATGAGATAGATGGCTCCCGCCAGGGTCAAGAGCACCATGATCAGCAGCGCCAGCGCCAGCGACAGCGGCATCGATTCGAAACTGGGCAGCGGACCGATTCGCAACCAGCGATCCGGGCCGACTCGGGCGTGGATATAGAGCGCGCTGAGGCCCGTTTCGAGACGCACCACCACCTCGCCGGCGTCGAGGCGCGTCGCCTGGATGGGGTCGACATCCGTCGGTGGCGCGGTGTAGAGACCGAGTGGCACGTGGAACTGCTGTTTGACCCGCTCGAAGCGACGGGCCTGGATCTCGTCCGTCTCGCCGCTCAGCCAGCTTCGCAGCACTTCGGTGATGCCGCGCAGCTGCATCTCGTTGAGACTGTTGATGCGTGCCGCCAGCACCCATTGGGAGTTCGGCAACTGATAGAGAGAGCGCCAGCCCTTGTCGGTCGACTCGATGACGGGGCGGTTCTCGCGCAAGCGGGCTCGCTCGAAGTAGTTGAGCGAGAGCTCGTCGAGCTTGAACAGCCCCAACGGCATGCCCAGTGTCGATGCCATCGATGCCAGCCAGTCATTTCGCTGCGCCAACGGTTGGCGAGAGACGAGATCGGAAAGCAGCGCCAGCGGACCGCTGACGAGATTCTCCCGATAATGTTCCTGGCGCACCTTGTCGACCATCAGGAAACCGAGCAGCACCAGCGCGAAGGTGATGACCAACGCCGCCAGCAACGACACGTAGAACCGAAAGAATGTGCTGTCGGTAAAGGAACGACGCATGTTGAATCTCGCGCGGCAATCGGCTTCGTGGATGGCCAGAAGGCTAGTTTCGCCCGTCTCCGCGAAGAGACGGGGGCCTGCTGCAGGAGGCGATCGATGTCCGCCATGCGGCACCCGTGGCCCCGCGCTCGGCCGGCGTCGCGACGACTCGCCTATCGCCCCTGCCTGGCGTGGCCGGCCGAGCGACGGTAGTCGTGATCGCGAAGCTACTGACCGCAACAGCCCGGCAACCTGCCGGTTTCACGGCCCAGGAGAACCGAGCGGACACCGTGATCGGTTCGCTTCAGCTATCCCTGACGAATAGATACCCCTTGCTCCGCACGGTCTTGATGCGATGGGGGTGGTTGGGGTCGTCACCGATCTTGGGACGAATACGCGAGACGCGCACGTCGATGGAGCGATCCTGTCCATCGTATTTGATGCCGCGCAGCTGGGAAAATATCTCTTCCCGGGTCAGCACGCGGCCGGCGTTGTCGGCCAGCAGCCAGAGGAGGTCGAACTCGGCGCTGGTGAGATCGACCCGCTCCTCCTCCAGCCAGGCTTCGCGAGTGGCGCTGTCGATGACCAGGTTGTCGAAGGTCAGGCGGGTCGCTCCACTGGAGGAGACCAGGCTGTCGGCGCGGCGCATCAAGGCCCTCATGCGCGCCAGCAGAACCCTGGGCTGAACCGGCTTGGGCACGTAGTCGTCGGCGCCCATCTCCAGGCCGAGGACCTGATCCATGTCGTCGGTGCGCGCGGTCAGCATCAGGATGGGGCCGGCATAGTGCGGTCGCGCCCGCCGGCAGATGGACAGACCATCCTCGCCGGGCAGCATCAGATCGAGGATCACCATGTCCGGCTGCTCCTCGACGATACGCTCCACGCCGTGCGCGCCATCATGCTCCAGCCCGACCTGGAACCCGTTGGCCTCCAGATACTCACGCGTCAGATGTGCCAGACGCTCGTCGTCTTCGATGATCAATACGCGATCTTGATGTGCAGTGCTGTCCAAGCTGTCATCCATCCCTTTGAGTTGGCCTCGAAACCCTGCATACCGATATTCATTTATTATGTGGCGGCTCACGGCAATCACGATTCACGCAACTGCATTATGGCTTGCCATCATGATACTGCTGTCTCTGAAAACCGACTTCGAAAACAAAGACTGACGCTACGCTTAAAAACAGAACATAGCGAATTAAACAGCATCATACCCGAATTGTTCCCTTTGTAACCCAGTATCGCTGGCGGCCAAAGTACCTTGGGTTGGAATCCTCCGGGAGCGCACCATCAAGATGCCCGTCGTGACGCCATGCAGGGTGTCGCTCCTGGCGAATTTCTTAGCGCGGGATCAGTAAGTCAGGCGTCCGTAAAGTTCGCCGAAGGGGCGCATGACGTGGCGTTGATAGTGGGGGCGCTGCTGCAGCCGTCGATACCACGCTTCCACGTTGGGCAGCGACGGTCGCGGTATCTCGAGTTCGAAGTAACGGTAGAGCGTGGTGCCGGCCGGAATATCGGCCAATCCCAGCCGATCTCCGCTGAGGAACGGACTCTGGGCCAGGCGCTCGTCGAGGAGGCGGTAGAGCCGGTCGCACTTGGCCAGCGAACGTTCGATGGCGACATCGTCATGCTGGTCGCCCGGCGTGCGATAGAAGCCCCAGAAGATACCACCAAAGAAAGCCGGCTCCAGTTCGGACAACGACCAATCGAGCCAGCGATCGATCAGCGACTGGGCGGCCGGAGAGGCGCGCCGAAAATCCTGTCCGCCATGCGCCGAAGCCAGGTAGCGAAGGATTGCGTGCGTTTCCCAGACGATGGTCTCGTCCTCTTCGATGACGGGAATCCGCCCGTTGGGATTCATCGCCAGAAACGCCTCGTCGTCCAGGCCGCCCTGCTCTCCCCCCGCCGGTCGATGGGCGTAGTCGAGTCCCAGTTCGTCAGCCAGCCACAGCACTTTCTGGACGTTGTATGAGCTCTCGCGCCCCCAGATCGTCAACATCGTTCGCCCCTCCGGTTCACGGCCCGTCTCTCGCGCCGTCTCGACCTCCATTTCCCGTCGCCGACCTCAGCGGCTCAAATCCACATCCCGGGTCTGCCCCTCGCCGAGTTCGATCTGCTTGATGATGATCGGACTGCGCGAGTTGCCACCGGGAAGCAACACGCTGCCGGCGACGTAGAAGACACCGGCGGGGATGCCGCGCACGACGAAATAGCCGTTGTCGTCGGTCTTGGCGTAGTGCGTGTATTCCCGGGCCCGTGGGTCGGCAGGTTCGATCTTGCGCCCCGAGAGCGCCACGTCGGCGGCTTCGGCGGCATAACGGGTCGCGGGCGCTACCGATACCGTCTCGCCGGCACCGATCAACGTCTGGCCGGCGGAGGTCTCGTAGGTCAGACGCCCCTGCACGGCAGACGTCCCTTTTTTCTCCAGCTTCGCGTACTCGTCGGCCGGAAAGGGGATCTGGCGCTTCACCACGGTTTCATCGCTGTCGGCACCACCGAAGATATCGGGCATCTGAAACGATCCCGTCGAAAGGCTCTCGCAGCCCGCCAGCACCAGCGTCACCGTCAGCGCCAAAGCGCCGAGCCGAAGATTTCCCGCCACCATCGATTCTCTCCTTGAACATTGACGCTGGTCGTCAGCGTCACGAGCCTCATCCTGCCTGCCAATCGGGCAACAAGTTCGCAAGCCGTCATTACCATGACGCCATGCCGTTCGCTCACGGCAGCGCGTCCCGAGGCAATGCATAAGCCACGACATAGTCCCCCATACGGGAGCCGAAAGTCCCGTGCCCGCCGGCCGTGACGACCACGTACTGGCGGCCGTCCCTGCCCCGGTAGGTCATTGGCGTGGCCTGTCCGCCTGCGGGGAGCCGGGCTTTCCAGAGTTCGCGACCACTGGTCAGGTCGTAAGCCCGCAGATATTGATCGAGCGTGCCGCTGAGAAAACTGACGCCACCGGCGGTGGTGATCGGCCCGCCCAGCGCCGGGACGCCGACGGCCAACGGGATCGGCAGGTCGAACGGCATGCTGTCTCTCGTGGTGCCGTTGCGATGTTGCCAGACCACTTCACGACTGCCGAGATCGATCCCCGCGACCTGGCCCCAGGGCGGCGCCTGGCAAGGCAGGCCGAGTATCGACAGGAACGGCCCCAGTTCGACGGCGTATGGCGCCCTTCGATTGGGTCGAACGCCCTGCTCGCTGGCGGACGCCTCCGGATCGTCTTCGCCGTCGCGGGGGATCAGACGCGAGACGAAGGCGAGATAGTTGGGGCTGGTGAACATCGCCTGACGCGCCGGATCGACGGCCACTCCGCTCCAGTTGAAAACGCCGACATTGCCGGGATAGACGAGACTCCCGTTCAGCGACGGCGGCGTGTACTGCCCTCGATAGTCGAGAGCGTGGAACTGGATGCGGCACAGCATCTGATCGATCGGCGAGACGCCCCACATGTCGCTGCCGGTGAGTGGCGGCGGCAGCAGGTTGAGTGTCGAACGCGGCTGGGTCGCCGCGGTGAAGTCACCCTCGACCGCACCGCTGGGCGCCTTGACCTCCTCGATCGGCACGATCGGCTCCCCGGTCCCCCGGTCGAGCACGTAGAGGCTGCCCTGCTTGGTCGGTTGAATCACCGCCGGCAACATGCCGTCGGGCGTCTGGAGGTCGAGCAGGACCGGCTGGGCGGGAGTATCCATGTCCCAAAGGTCGTGGTGGACGAACTGCTGCCGCCAGCGGACCCCGCCGGTGGCGAGACCCAGCGCCACCAGTGCCGCGCCGTAGGTCTCGTCATTCTCGTCGCGATCGGCACCGTACGGGTCCGGCGTGGCGTTGCCGGTCGGCAGATAGACCAGTCCCAGGCGCTCGTCGACGCTGAGCGGCGCCCAGGCATTGGGGGAGTTGCGGGTGTAGGTCGCCTCGGGCGCAATGGGAGCGGTGGCTTCCGGATTGCCGCTGTCCCAGTTCCAGACCAGCTCTCCCGTACCGACATCGTAGGCCCGGACGACCCCCGAGGGCTCATCGGTGGAGCCGTTGTCGGTGACGTGACCGCCGATGATGACCAAGTGTTCGGTGACCACCGGCGGCGACGTGGCGTAGTAACCGCCGGGCGCGAAATCGCCGATATTGCGCGTCAGGTCGACTTCGCCATCGACCCCGAAACCGGGACAACGCTCGCCGCTCTGGGCGTCCAGCGCAATCAGCCTGGCATCGGCCGTCGGCACGAAGAGTCGTCGCGGGCACATCACGTCCGTCTGGCCAATCGACGGCACTCGCGGCGCGACGGGGCCTTCGTCGCTCCCGGCAGCGCCACCCCCGGTCGCGACGCCACTCCCCGCCGTGTCGGCGTAATCGGATACGTCGTAGTAGGCGACACCGCGACAGGTCATGTGCGCCCAGCCAGAGAAATCGTCGGCGCCCATCCTGCTGAGCTCGGGATCGAAGGTCCATCGGACGTCGCCGGTTTCCGGTGACACTGCTATCACTCGGCTATGGGAAGTACACAGAAAGAGATTGTCGCCCACCTTCAGCGGCGTGTTCTCGTTGGTAATCTCCGGTGGCGAGGTGGACGTCGCGATGTCACCGGTTCGAAGGCGCCAGGCTTCCTGGAGCCTGCCGACATTCGCCGGCGTGATCTGGTCGAGGGACGAGTAGTGGGTACCGGCATTGGTGCCGCCGTAGGCGGGCCAGTTCTCTCCTGCCACCTGCGCCTCGTTGATCACCTGCGCCCTGCGTTCGGGATCGAGTCGTCCCTCGATGGTGCCCGGCGCGATGAACTGCGCGACCACCGCGATCCCGATCGTCAGGCCGACGGCCAGCGCCAGCGCGCCGCTTCCCAGCGGAGAGGCCACCGGCTTTCTCCACCACGGCAACAGCAGCACGATCCCGAGCACGCAGGGCAGCGCGACCCGCGGCGCCAGTTGCCACCAGTCGAATCCCACCTCCCACAGCGACCAGGCCAGCGTCGCCAGCAGTACCATCGCGTAAAGCAGCAGTGCCGCCGGATGGCGACGAATCAGCAGCCCGCCACTGGCCAGGAGGCCGAGACCGGCGAGCAGATAGTAACCGCTGCCCCGCAGGACGATCAGCCAGCCCCCGCCCACGACCAGGATCAGGCCCACGACCACCATGACGGCGCCCAGCACCCAGGCAGCGAGCCGATACGGTTTGCGTGCGCTCATGTCGATGGCACTCCCCTCGCTGGCAAGCTCTCCCCGTGGGGACATCGATGTCGCTCGAGTCCGGGGATCTTTTTCCAGTACCGCCGAATTCCCAGTATGGCTCAAATCAAGGGTCTGGCGGGCCGACGATCATCTGACTGCCGCGTATCTGAATATCGAACCGGCCCAGAAAGCTCATGCCGAGCAGCACCACGTCGTCGCCGATACCCGCATGGATCGAACCGGGCACCTGTCGGGCGGTCAGCCCTCCCAGCCTCACACTCTCCAGCGTGGCCAGATTGCCGCTGACGCGACCGTTGGCCGTGGTAAACATGACCTCCGGCCCAGGTTCGATCTGCAAGGTGCGGGCGAGAGACTGCGAAAGCGAGACGTAGGTGGCGCCGGTATCGATCAGGAACGTCACCGCCTGGCCATCGACCTCCCCCGGCGCCACGAAGTGGCCCTGCGCATTGCGCTCCAGGGTGACCGGCGCCTGATGCTCGAACGTCGCGGTCGCCAGTTCCGCGTTGGGATGACTACGCCGCTGTTCCACTCCACGAAACCACCAGCCCGCCAACAGCAGCAGGAGCACCCAGAACAGCACCATCATGCCGACGCCGGTGCGGCGGACACCTCGCGCGTCGTCATCCATCGCGATCGGCCGGCAACTGCAGCCGGATCGCCCCGCGCCAAGCCTCTTCCGGCGACAGTGCCCGTCCCCGCTGGAGCACAGCGAGACGCCCCTCGCGGGCCAGCTCGCGCGAACTGGCCCGTATCGGCGCCATCAGGGGGCGCCAGTCGTCATCCAACTGGCGCGCCACTTCCGAGGGACAGAAGGTCTTGGCGGAACCGCGCGATTCGGCCATGGCCAGGATCGCACGGCGCAGCGTCGCCGGGTGGGGTGACGACGCCATGACGACTCAGCGCAGGTCCGGGTTGAGCGTATAGGTCCCGGTGACGCTGGATTCGGCCAGGACGTGACCGGCCATCGCCTCGCGGACCTGTTCACCGGTGAACTCGCCCGCCAGCCCCAGCGTGGGGATGTCCAGCGCGAACAGGCTGAACGTGTAGCGGTGGACGATCTCGTCGTTCCACGGCGGACAGGGACCGTCGTAGCCACCGTAGACACCCGCCATGTCGGGATCGCCGGCCAGGAAACCGGTGTAGCCGTTGATGCCGCTGATCCCCTTGGCGGTCTGCCCCGGCGGTTTCCCCTTGGGCACCACGCCGTCGGCCATCTCGCCTTCCTCCAGCAGGTTGACTTCCGCCGGGATGTCGACCAGCACCCAATGATAGAAGTCGACTCGCGGCAGTTCCGGCGGCAACGTCTTGCCCTCCTGGTTGACGTCATCCGCCACGCCGGGAACGTCGGGGTCGGTCACCAGCATCACGAAGCTTCGCGTCCCCGATGGCGCGTCCAGCCAGCGCACTTCCGGATTGCGATTGTCGCTGAGGCGCATGTGCTGCTCCGGATCCGGGACGGCAAAAGCGAAGGTCGCCGGGATCGGTTTGCCCTCCTCGACACCCTTGATGGTCAGACGCATGGACTACTCCTCTCGGTGGAAAAACAGGATCGGGCGGCAGCGAACGCCCCGTCACTATCGATGACAAGCGCATCCGCGAGAGATACCGACAACCTTAGGTCCCCGCGAGGTTTTTGTCATGACCGAAGCCAGCGAAGGCGTCGAGCGGACCGATTAGCGACAGAACGAGATACCTCGCATGCCGAGATGAAAATGGTTGGCATGGGCGGCATTGTAGTCGGGCCCCAAGGTGGTCCCGAAGTAGTGGCAGGCACCCTTCTGGGCCTCCTCGAGGAACCGGCCGCGTTCACCGCCGTCCCGCCAATCGTCGAGCACGCTGATGCTGCGACCATCCTCCAGCCCGAAGGCGGCGACGTCCAGCGCCGACGCCGTGGCGTGCTCGCTTCGTCTCGCGTTCTCCCGGTGATAGATGTTGCGACAGGCGAAGGAGCCATAGTGGCGGACGCTGGCGACCCGCTCGCCGAAGATCCGCTGCGACAGCGGTTGCAGCTCGTGCTGCTCGAACATGGTCCAGGCCAGGGCCAGGGGGCAACTGGCGACGAAACTGGCATTGAACCGGACCTGGGTGTGATTTACGCGCACCACGTTCTCCAACGGACAGCCGGCGACCGGCGTGTAGTCCGCCAGCGGGGCGTAACGAATGTCGGGGGCGGTATCGAGCGCCGCCAGACAGGCGTCGCGATCTCCGGAGAGCGCCTTCAGCTTCCAGCGAGTGACTGGCGTCACGGGGTCGCTGACGACCAGTGGCGCCAGCGGATTCCACTCCCGCGGGATCTGCCAGACGCCTTTATCCAGCGCGACGCCCAGCGCGATCAGCAAAATATAGAAGAGGGTAGCCGGAGACGGTTTCATAGACCTCGCGAATTGGGAAAGAGAGTCGTCATCGGGCGGTAGTACTCGAGAGTGTCTTTTCCAGGCGGCACGACCGTCGGCGATCTGCGACGATCCTCGCATCAGGATTCACACTTACCTACCAAATCACTGCTATTCGATCATAGTCATCTATTCTAAGCTTAGTTAACTTGTCAGGACCGCAATGGAGTGCGTTGCTGGCAAGGCTCATCATGGCAGTGCATGTCGTCAGGGAGGACAACAATGCCGGGTTGCGCCAGACACGATAACGTCTGCGGACGCTGCGATGCGCCGCTGGATTTCGATTTCACCATGGCATTCCAGCCGCTCGTCGACATCGACGAGGGCCGCGTCTATGGCTACGAAGCCCTCGTCAGAGGTCCCGAGGGAGAGTCCGCCGCAGCCGTGCTGGCCAAGGTCGATGACAGGACACGCTATCGTTTCGATCAGGCCTGTCGTGTCAAGGCGATCGAAATCGCCCATCGGCTGAACGCGCGGGGCGTGCTGTCGATCAATTTTCTGCCCAACGCCGTCTATGAACCCGAAGCCTGTATCCAGGCGACGCTGGCAGCTGCCGAGCGCGTCGGATGGCCGGTCAGTCGACTATGTTTCGAGATCGTCGAAAGCGAGAGCGTCACGGATCGGCGCCACCTGCAGAAAATCGTGGCCAGCTACCGTGCCATGGGCATGAAGACGGCACTCGACGACTTCGGCACCGGCTACGCCAACCTCGATCTGCTGGCCGAGATCTCGCCCGACATGCTGAAGATCGACCGCCAGTTGATCAGCGACATCGATGCCTCACCCCGAAAACAGATCGTGATCCGCCATCTCGTCGACCTGGCGCGCCATCTCGACATCAAGCTGGTCGCCGAGGGCATCGAGACCTTGGAAGAGGCTCGCTGGCTCTATCGGCACGGTATTGCAAGGCAGCAGGGATACTGGTTTGCCCGGCCGGTCGCGGAACGGCTACCCGTCTGCCCGGACTCGCGCTTCGCGCTGGTCAAGGGACGGTACTGACCGTCGCAGGACGCTCGGCAGCTCTATTCACCGTAGGAACTCACGGTACCCTGGCTCATGGTTGCATCGAAAAGACGATTGTCACGACAGGCGCGTCCCTCGACGCCGGATGGTCTGGACACGCTGGATATCGCGGCACTGATCTACCGGCTCGACAGCGGCGTACCGCTACTGGTCGACGCCAATGCAACGGCAAAACGCCAGTTGCGACTGGACGACCGCTTCCCCATGGCCGACCCCTGGCAGTGGCTCGATGCCGGACGGCATCCGGCCGCGGGCCGGGATCACCCCGCCCTGCTGAGTGTCGCCGTCGACGATTCACGACAATGGCACAGTTTCTACATCCGCCAGCACCGTCAGCCACCGCTGGCCGTGAAGCTCAAGGTTTCCTCGCTCGGGGCGCCTGGCGATACCGAGTCCTCACGCCACGTCTTGATCGCCATCGGCGAGGTGGCCGCTGACGACGCCACGGCAAACCTGCTGCCCCGGCACCAGCCCCAACTGCGTCAGATCCTCGAGAACCTGCCCATGGGCGTGTGCACGATCGATGCGGGCGGATATCTGCGCCAGGTCAATCGCGCGTTCTGCGAGTTCTTCGGCTACGCGGAAAACGAACTGCTCAACGCCCACTTTCGCAAGCTGCTACCCCCGCAGAGTCGACAGGCCGCGGAAAAACGGCATGCCGCCAGCTTTCCCCATGCCTTGAACCAGCGCCACTCGCTGGAGGTGAGGCTTCACGACGGTACCCCCCGCACCGTGATGCTCGAGGACACGGTCAGCCGTGACGAACGGGGCAACCCCCAGCGAGTCGCCTTTCTGGTCGACATCACCCAGCGGCGCGACGTCGAACGTCGGCTGGAAGAGAAAAACCGGCGTCTCGAGTATCTGGCGACACGCGACGACCTCACAGGTCTGCACAACCGTCGCATGGGCGGGGAGTTGCTCGAGCAGGCGCTGGAGCGCGGCAAGCGGGTTGGCGACAGGATCTCCGTCGCGATGCTGGATCTGGATCACTTCAAGGCGATCAACGATCGCTATGGCCACGCCGTCGGCGACACGGTGCTGAGGGAGTTCAGCCATTTCGTTGCCGGCGCGCTGCGCTCCAGCGACACCCTGATTCGCTGGGGCGGAGAGGAGTTCCTGATGATCCTGCCGGGCATCGACCGCTTTTCGGCACAGGCGACGGTGAACCGTGTGCTGGGCCAGCTCCGCCATCAAGCCTTGAGTACACTGGACCTGCGCGTCAGCTTCTCCGCGGGTGTCGGCGAACACCGCCACCAGACTTCCAAGGGATTGCTGGAGGAGATCGACCTGGCACTCTATCAGGCCAAGTCCGCGGGTCGAGGCTGCGTCGCCATCGCTCCGGTCCCGGCGTCCCGCCCGGGCAGGTGTCTCAACCGGGCGTTCTCGTCGCCTTAGTGGAGCGGCCGGCTCCCGCCGGCCACCCTTGTCTCAGAAGATCGCGCGTACGGCCAGAAACAGCACCGTCGGCGCCAGCAGGATGCCGAGCCCGGTGTAGAACGTCGCGGTCATCGCCCCGTAGGGCACCAGGCGCGCGTCAGTGGCGGCCAGGCCAGCGGCCACGCCACTGGTGGTACCGATCAGGCCACCGAAAATCATCGCCGAGCGCGGATTGTCCAGGCCGATCAATCTGGCCGTCAACGGTGTCGCGATCATGGTGAGAATCGATTTCACCAGACCGGCGGCGATCGACAGCGCGATCACCTCCGAACTCGCGCCCAGGGTGGCACCGGTCACCGGCCCGACGATGTAGGTCACCGCGCCGGCCGCAATGGTGGTGATGTCCACCGGGTCGGTGTAGCCGAAGCCGATCGCCACGGCGGCACCGGCGACGAACGACACCAGCACGCCGAGGAACAGTGCGATCACGCCGCGCAGGCCAGCTTTCTTGATCTCCTGAAAACGCACGCCATAGGCGGTGGCGATGATCGCCAGGTCCCGCAGCATGCCGCCCCCCATCAGGCCGAGGCCGGAAAACAGCGTGACGTCGGAGAGCCCCTTGCTGCCGCCGGTGGACACGCCACCGACGTACGCCAGTGCCAGGCCGATGATGATCGCGATCGCCGAGCCGTGCAGGCGCCCAGCGGTCAGATGCCGACTCAGCCAATAGGCGATGTACATGGTCAGACCGACCACTGCAAACGCAGCGATCAGGTGATACTTGTCGACCAGGGAGACGATGGAGTCGTTCATGTCGGTATCCTCTCTCAGTGGCCGCTAGGGGTGGTCGGGGCCGACTCGAGCGGGCTCGCGTCGTCGACTTTCTTGCCGGTCAGCACCGGTACCAGCGCCAGCCCCAGCACCACCGCCAGGACGCCGGCGAGAATCGCCACCATGCCACCGCTGAAGGCCGCGGCCACGTTCTGGCTCGCCGCCATAGCGACGACGATGGGAATGTACATCGCGTTCCAGAAGTTGATGCCACTTTCGGTCGTTTCCGGCAGCTTGCCGCGATCCTTGAGATATCCGGTCACGAAGATCAGCAGCAGCATGGCGATACCCACGCCACCCAGGTTGGCATCGATTCCCAGCATCTGGCCGAGTACGTCGCCGATGATCAGCCCGGCCAGCATGCAGCCGGCCAGGAGTGCTACACCGTAAATCACCATCGTTATCACCTCATGGGGCGTTATTGTCGAGAATGGTCATGATTAGCCCGGTTATCGGAGCTTGGCGTGTGTCGAGACAGCCACTCACGCGTGGCTGTGGTGCCGCGTTACCCACGCGGCGGGGCCATCAGTGAAACGACAGGCTACTTGCCGACCGTTTCGGCACTACGGTAGATATCGGCATAACGGTCGCGCAGTGCGTTCTTCTGCACCTTGCCCATGACATTGCGCGGCAGGCTGTCGATGAAGAACACGCGCTTGGGCTGCTTGTAGCGAGCCACCTTGTCTTCGAGCGCCGCCAGCACCTGGGATTCGTCGAGCGACTCGCCGGGTTTCAGCACCACTGCGGCAGTCACGCCCTCGCCGAGATCGGGATGGGCCACGCCGATGACGGCCGACTCGGCGACCTGCGGCATCTCGTCGATCCACTGCTCGATCTCTTTCGGATAGACGTTGTAGCCGCCGGAGATCACCAGATCCTTGTCGCGCCCGACGATCTGCAGGTAGCCATCCGCATCGATCAGGCCGAGATCGCCGGTAATGAAGAAACCGTCGCCGCGGAACTCGGTGGCGGTCTTTTCCGGCATGCGCCAATAGCCCTGGAAGACGTTCGGGCCGCGAACCTCCACCAGTCCCGTCTCCCCGGCCGCCAGAGTCTTGCCGCTCTCGCGGTCGGTGATACGTACCTCGCTGCCCGGCAGCGCGAAACCGACCGTGCCCGGGCGGCGCTCGCCGTCGTAGGGGTTGGAGGTGTTCATGTTGGTTTCGGTCATGCCGTAGCGCTCGAGAATGGCGTGCCCGGTTCGCTCGGAGAATTCGCGATGGGTTTCCGCCAGCAGCGGCGCGGAACCGGAGACGAACAGCCGCATGTTGGCGGTCGTCGTCCGGTCCAGGCGCGGGCTGGCGAGCAGGCGGGTGTAGAAGGTCGGCACGCCCATCAGCACCGTCGCCCGCGGCATCAGGTCGAGCAGTTGCTCGGGGTCGAGCTTGGGCAGGAAGGTCATCGACGCGCCCACGGTCAGGACGATATTGCACGCCACGAACAACCCGTGGGTATGGAAGATGGGCAGCGCATGCAGCAGATGATCATCGGCGCTGAAGTGCCAGGTCTGCGCCAGCGCCTGGCTGTTGGCCGCCAGATTGCCGTGGCTGAGCATCGCCCCCTTGGAGCGCCCGGTGGTGCCGGAGGTGTAGAGAATCGACGCGAGCTCATCGGCTGCGAGTTCGACAATGCTCGTCTCCTCCTCGGCGCGCGCTGTCAGCTCCATCAGAGATCCATCCGCCTCGCTGCCCAAACTCTCGACGGCCGGCACACCGCAGCGTCGCGCCAGCTCCCGTGCGGTCTCGACATCGGCCGGACGACACACATAGAGCCGCGGCTCGGCGTCGGTCAGGAAGTACTCGACCTCGGCTTCGGTGTAGGCGGTGTTGAGCGGCAGATAGACGGCCCCCGTCTGCAGACAGGCCAGATAGAGCATGATCGCCTGCGGGCTCTTGTCGACCTGGACGACGACCCGATCGCCCCGCTCGACCCCGAGATCGAGCAACACCCGCGCCAGCCGCCGCGATGTGGACAGCACGTCGCGATAGCGATACGTCTCGCCACTCGGCGTGTCGATCAGTACCTTGTCGGGATCGCGCTCGAAGTTACCCGAAAACTGCAGATACAAGTTGTGATTCATTCCACCTCTCCTGCTTTGAATACGCGACCGATCAGGCGTCGGTGCGGGAGCCATGACGGCAACGTGAGCGCCCCTGCTTGGCATCGCGACGGATGTCGCTGGTGCAGACCACCGTGCCCTCGCGACTGAACGCTTCGTGGTTCTGCTCGATCCGGTCGAGCTCGTAGAGATAGTTGACCATCAGGCCGTGGGACTGGCGGCGGCCGTTCTCGGACGTGTCGCCGGGCCAGTTGAGGCGATGGAGACTGGCGCCATTGCCCAGATGAAAGCGAGCGACCGGGTCCAACGGCAGGCCATTGTCGCGCTTGGCGTCGATCAGGTAATGCGCCGCCAGGCCGCGCACCTCCGGCGTGAGTTTCTCGCGCAGTTTGGGGTTCTCGACCCAGCCTTCGGCATCCAGACCGTCTGCGACCTCATCGCTCAGCTGGCAGGCGCCGCTTTCACGCTCGGCCGCCAACCACTTGGCAAAACCCGGCACCGGCGACAGCGTCACGAACTTCTCCAGGTTGGGCAGTTCGCGCTTGAGCTCCTGAACCACCTGCTTGATCAGGAAGTTGCCGAACGAGATACCCCGCAGGCCAGCCTGGCAGTTGCTGATGCTGTAGAACGCGGCCGTATCGGCCTCTTCCGGGCGCACGTCGTCGCCCCCTTCGAGGATCGTCTGGATACTGTTGGGAATGCCCTTGCACAGCGCCACTTCGACGAAGATCAGCGGCTCGTCTCCCGTGGCCGGGTGAAAGAAGGCGTAACAGTGACGGTCCTCCGGGTCCAGGCGGCGGCGCAGGTCCGACCAGTCGCCGATCGCGTGCACCGCCTCGTAGTGAATGATCTTCTCGAGCACCGCCGCGGGTGTGTTCCAGTCGATGCTCTCGAGCACCAGAAAACCGCGATTGAACCACGAGGCGAACAGGTGCTCGAAGTCGGCGTCCAGCGGCGCCAGCTCGGGGTGGGTCTTGAGACAGCGCAACAGGTCCGCGCGCATCTTGACCAGTTCGTAGGTGCCGCCGGGGCACAGATTCAGTCGGCGCAGCAGATGCTGTCGTCGCGGCTCGCAGGCGGAGAACAGCCGCTGCAGACTGGCGTTGTCCCCAGTATCGCGATACGCCGCATAGGCTTGATGGATGGCATCGGGCTCGGCGGCGTAGCGCTCCCCCAGCAGTTGGAAAAATGCGACACGGTCGCTGTCATCCAGCGAGGCGTAGCGCTCCAGCGCCTCCTGGGCGATCAGGATCTGCGAGGCTTCACCGCCGGGGTGCATCAGCGTCTCGCACACCGAGGTCAATCTCGCCAGACTGCTCGGCTTGTCGCCGTCCTTGCCACCGAACAGGTACTGGCCTCGGGTTCGGCGGCCGATACTGGAGAGCAGATCCTGCAGAAAATTCATGTTGACGTTCATGCCGTCCCTCTCGGATCGGAGACTGAAGCTTCCACCGGTGCCGCGCGACGTCGCCGGTGAGCGTGAACGGAGCGAGACAGCGGGCCGGAACCCCATCCGATCGCGCGAATCGGCAACCGGCAGTTAACATACATGTCATCGCTCTGTTATATATAACAGTTATGCCCCCGCCGACCGGGTGTCAACATAGGAGAAAGTCTAATATGGCCCGCATCCCGCATGCCCAGCGGCTTCGCGACCTGCTCGAGGATGCCATCGTCGACGGCCATTACGCGCCGGGGGACAGACTGGACCCGGAAGCTCTGGCCAGGGAGTACGACTGCTCGCGCACCCCGATTCGCGAAGCACTGCAGCAACTGGCGGCGTCGGGCATGGTGCGCGTCCTGCCGAAGCGCGGCACCTTCGTCGCTCAACTGAGCGTCACCGAGCTGGTCGAGCGATTCGAGGTCATGGCGGAACTGGAGGGCATGTGCGCTCGGCTGGCGGCGCGACGCGCCACCCCCGAAGAGCTGGCGGCACTGCATCGCGCCCAGGCGGCCTGCCGGGCGTGCATGCGTTCGGGAGACGCCGATGGCTACTACTACGAAAACGGCATCTTCCATCATCTGATCTACGAAGCCAGCCACAACGACTTTCTTACCCAGGAAGCGGCCCGCCTGCATGCCATCCTGAAACCCTATCGTCGCCTGCAACTTCACGCCCGCCACCGCCTCGCCAGCAGTTTCGACGAGCACGAGGCCATCATGGCGGCGCTGGAGCGAGGCGAGGCCGACGCTGCCGAGGCCGCGATCAAGGCGCATGTGCAGGTTCAGGGGGAACGGTTCAACGATCTGGTGGCGTCAATGCAACGCCTGCAGGTCAGACGCCGCGAGGGCTAGCAAATCTCGCGACAGGGTGTTGCCGGCGCGGGCTCCGCGCGGAAGACCTGGGGATGGCAGGTCGGAGCCGAGCCGACCTCGAGCGGTTCAGAACAGCAGGGTGACAAGCAGCGCCGCGCCGCCGACGATCAGTGCCGTGACCACGAACAGGCTGACCAGCGCATCGAGCCATCGATCGATCCTGGAATCGGCAGACGCCACGCCGCGGCGAGTGGCGCCATGACGCGGTCGTCGGGAAGACTTCAAGGCCGGTGGCATGGATGAGCTCCGCAAGGCTTTATCATCTTATTAACGGCGGCATGAAGATGAAATCCAGTCACAAATTAGGCTGGTTCACGATTTTTCGCCACCGGCGCCAGATTCGCTCGGCGCTCCCCCGTGCGTTCCCGCCGTTCCGATCCAGCGACGAAAACGGCCCCGGTCCTTGCAGACCGGGGCCGGGACTCCCCACGCCGACGATCAGCGCGGATTGATGCGCCGGTTCTTGACGTCGGGGGCACGCCGATAGCGATCTTCTTCGCCCAGCTCCTCGGCCTCGAAGGCGTCGGCCCCGACCGGGGTATCGCTATGGCGCCGATAGAGTGCGGTCAGCATCGCCTTGCGATCGGCGCGCAGCTCCTTCAACGTCACGAATATCATCCCGTAGAGAATGAAGGTGAAGGGCAACGCCGCCAGCACCGAGGCCGATTGCAGCCCTTTCAGTCCGTTCTCGCCACCGGCGGAGAGCAGCGTCAGGCAGATCGCCGCGATCAGTACCCCCCAGATGATACGTTTCATCAGCGGCGGATTGAGCGAGCCGTTGTCCGTCATCTGCGACACGATGTAGGTCGCCGAGTCCGCCGAGGTCACCAGGAAGATGAAGATCAGGCAGAGTGCGACGACCGACAGTACGTTCGAGAACGGCATCAGGTCGAACATGCGGAACAGCGCCGAGGTGATATTGTCCGCCGTTGCCTGGGCAAGACCCGCATCGCTGTTCATCTCCATCTGAATGGCGGCACCACCGAAGACCCCGATCCACAGGCAAGCCAGCAGCGGCGGCACCACGAGCACCCCGAAAACATACTGCTTGATGGTTCGCCCGCGCGAGATTCGCGCCACGAACGTCCCCACGAACGGCGACCAGGCAATGACCCAGGCCCAGTAGAAGATGGTCCAGTTCGAGGCCCACTGACTGTCATCGTAGGGCGACATCCGCAGACTCATGCCGATGAAGTTCTGCAGGTAGTCGCCGATGCCCAGCGTGATGGTCTCGAGAATCGCGATGGTAGGCCCCGTGAACAGGACGTAGAACATCAGTGCGAAGCAGATGATCAGGTTGAGGTTGGACAGGTTCTTGATGCCCTTGTCGAGGCCCGATGTGGCCGAGATCATGTAGCAGATGAACATCGCGCCCATGATGATGAACTGCCACATCATGTTTTCCGGCACATCGAACACCGAGTGCAGGCCACCATTGATCTGCAGTACCGCCAAGCCGATGGAGGTCGCCACGCCCATCACCGTTGCGACGACCGCGAAGATATCGAGGACCGGCCCGAGACGGCGCAACTTCGGGCGTTTCGCGGTGACCGACGAGAGTACGTTGGAGACCATGCCCGCCTGGCCCTTGCGAAACTGGTAGTAGGCGATGATCAGACCGACGACCGAAAACGCCGCCCACTGGTGAATCCCCCAGTTGAAGAAAGCGTACTGAATCGCGTAACGAGCCGATTCGGCGGATTCCGGTTCCACGTCACCATAGGGTGGCGTCATGTAGTGCGTCATGGGCTCCGCCATGCCGTAGAACACCAGGCCGACCCCGAAGCCCGCCGCGAGCAGCATGCTGACCCATGAAAAGAAACCGTAAGTCGGTTTGCTGTCCTGTGGCCCCAGGCGAATCTTGCCGTACTTGCTGAACGCCAAGCCGACCAGAAAAATGACGAATCCGAACACGGAAATCAGGTAGAACCACCCGAAGTAATGTGTTGTCGCCCCCAGTGCCGCATTGGCGATATTTCCAAATCCTGTCGGGAAAATCGCGCCTATGGCCACGATCGCCGCGATCACCACCGCCGAGACGATGAATACGCCTTGCTTGCCGAGTTTAGGCATGTCGTCCCCTTTTGATTGTGCTGATTTCCTTCGACGTCAATAGTGTAGACGACCCCGCCGCGCTCTGCGGAAGCCCCGGCCGAGCGCCTGGTCCGGACGGGGCGAAAGATTCCCCCACCGGGTTCCAGCGTAAGACTTCGTTAAGCCCCTGCCCCTCAATCTAGCCTCCGTCAACTTGTCGGAGGGCTATCGATGTCGGGTTTACCTGCTTCAGCAGCGAACACCGTATGGCGTGAAAGCCGCGGCGACCGGGAGCGCGCCACGCTCGAGAACTTCATCGCCGACACCTACCGGCAGCAGCATGGTGCGTCGATCGGCCAGTTCGCGCCACGACTCTACGGGCTCTGGGAGCGCGATGAATTGCAGGCTGCCGTGGGCGTCCGTCGCGCCGACGCCTCCCCGCTCTTTCTCGAGTGCTACCTGGAAACGCCCATCGAGCAGGCGCTCTCCGCGGTGCTGGAGCAGCCGGTGGAGCGCACCGCACTGGCAGAGATCGGCAACCTGGCGGCACGCCGCCCGGGCATGACGGTCGCGCTGATTCGCGCCCTGATCGATTCGCTCGTCGCCGAGGAGTGCCGCTGGCTGGCATTCACCGCGACGGCGACGGTGCGCAACGGTTTTCGACGCCTCGGTCTCGACGTTCACCGTCTGGCGGACGCCGATCCGGCCCGGCTGGGCGACACCCAAGGCGATTGGGGCAACTACTACCTGCATCGGCCCTGGGTCATGGGTGGCGACCTGATCGCCGCCTGGCACCGTCTCACCCCGAGCCACGGCCGCTCCACCACCACCACCGTGCCAGCCGCGGCCCCGCATCTCAAGGACATCGATCATGCGTGAGCGCTTTCTGGACCATCTCCGGGCGCTGGGAAACGAGGATGCGAACCGCATCGCCCTGGAGGATGAAACCCGGTCAATCCGCTACGGCGACCTGATGCCGCTCGTCGACTCCCGGGCACGGCAGCTGCGCCGGCTCGGCAGCCAACGTGTGGGGTTGGCGCTGGACAATGGCATCGACTGGGCGCTGTGGGATCTGGCGATGATGCAGGAAGCCATCGTCAACGTGCCATTGCCAGGCTTCTTCACCCCGGCGCAGTTGACCCATCTGGTTGACCAGGCCGGTATCGATACCCTGATCGGCCCCGGATCACTGGCGAGCGTACTGGGCTTCGATGCCACCCCGGATGCCGACGCCATGCTCTGGCGGCGTCGCGGTGTCTCGCCACCGCCGAAGCTGCCCGCGGGCACCCACAAGATCACCTTCACCTCGGGCACCAGTGGTACGCCAAAAGGGGTCTGTCTGAGCAGCGACAATCAGCTCACGGTCGCCGAGAGTCTCGCCGGTATCGCCGCTAGCGTCGACGTGCGCCGTCACCTGGCGGTACTCCCGCTGGCGACGCTGCTGGAAAACATCGGCGGCATCTATGCGCCGCTATGGCTCGGGGGCAGTATCAGCCTGCCATCGCTGGCCGCCCTGGGCTGGCAGGGCGCCAGCGGCTTCGACAGTGCCAGTGGCTGGCGGGTCATCAGTCGCCAGGCGCCGGACAGCCTGATTCTGGTGCCGCAGTTGCTGTCGGCGCTACTCACCCGGCAAGGCGATGCCCCCATCGGCTTTGGCCGCTTCTTCGCCGTCGGCGGGGCCACGGTGTCGCCAGCGCTGCTGGCGCGCGCGGAAGCCGCCGGTTGGCCGGTATTCGAGGGCTACGGCCTCTCCGAGTGCGCCTCCGTGGTCACGCTCAACCGTCCCGGTGAACGGCATCCCGGCAGCGTCGGACGCCCCCTGCCTCACGTCGAGGTCAGACTGGCCGACGACGGCGAGGTTCTGGTCCAGGGCAATGTGATGCTGGGCTATCTGGGTGACAGCGCGCCGGCGCCGACCGTCTGGCCCACCGGCGATCTGGGGCAGTGGGACGGCGATGCGCTGAGACTCAAGGGCCGTCGTCGTCAGGTATTCATCACCGCCTACGGACGCAATGTCGATCCGGCCTGGGTCGAAGCCGAACTGACCGCCGAACCCGCGATTGCCCAGGCCTGGGTAAGCGGTGAAGCACAGTCTTTCAACCGTGCCTTGCTGGTACCGCGGGGCGACTGGGTCAACGATCGCCAGATCGAGGACGCCGTGGCCAGCGCCAATGCCCGATTGCCCGATTACGCGCGTGTCTCGCTGTGGCAACGCAGCACTCCCTTCACCGCGCAGAACGGTCTGGCGACTGCCAATGGTCGGCTGCGCCGTGACGCCCTGAACGCGCATTACCACACCTGGCTGACCAGCCCGTTACATCCATCGGCGGATGCATAGGCCATCCGTCCACGTCCGAGGAGACGACATCATGTCCCACTACGAAACTCTGCAACAAGCCACCGCCAGCCATCGCCAATGGCTGCTCGACACGCCGGTGATTCGCCAGGCGCTGGAGGGCAACATCACCCAGGAGATCTATCAGGCGTTTCTGGCGCAGGCTTACCATCACGTCAAACAGACGGTGCCATTGATGATGGCCTGCGGCGCGCGCCTGCCTCCGCGTCTCGAGTGGTTGCGTGGCGCGCTGGTCGAGTACATCGAGGAGGAGTACGGCCACCAGGAGTGGATCCTGGACGACATTCGAGCCCTGGGCGGCGATGCCGAGGCGGTCGCCAGCGCGACCCCGGCGCCGGCGACCGAACTGATGGTGCGCTACGTCCGTGACGTGATCGCCTACGACAATCCGGTCGGCTTCTTCGGCATGGTGCACGTATTGGAAGGCACCAGCACCGCCATCGCCACCCAGGCCGCCGAGCAGATGCGAGACCGCGCGGGCCTTCCGGCCAACGCCTTCCGCTATCTCGAATCCCACGGCAGCCTCGATATCGGCCATCTGGCGTTCTTCGAGGAGCAGATCAACCGGCTCGAAGACCCCGCCGACCTCCAGGCCATCATCGATGCCGCCAACATGGTCTACCGCCTCTACGGTGCCATGTTCCGCAACCTCCGCCAGGACGCCGACGACGCCGTCAGCCACGAGGGCCTGAGCCATGCGCTGGTCTGATCGCCGCATCCTGATCACCGGCGCCAGCGGCGGTATCGGACGTGAACTGGTGACCCTGCTGGCACAGCGCGGCGCACGGCTGCTGATCGTGGGGCGTAACGCCAGCGTCCTGAAAGCGCTGGCAGCGCTGGCGCCAGAGCGCATACGCACGCTGTCCGCGGACCTGACGACGTCCGAGGATCGTCGCCGGGTGGTCGAGACCGCGGAAGAGACGCGTATCGACATGCTGATCAACGCCGCCGGCGTCAATCACTTCGGCCTGTTCGACGAGCAGTCCCCGGCAGCGATCTCGTCGATGGTGGAACTCAACGTGACCGCCACCCTGCTGCTCACGCAAGCGCTGCTACCGCGACTGCTGCACGAGAACAGCGCCTGGATCGTCAACCTCGGTTCCGCGTTCGGCGCCATCGGGCACCCCGGCTACACCGCCTACTGCACGACCAAGTTCGCCCTGCGCGGATTCAGCCAGGCACTGCGCCGGGAACTGGCCGACACCCCGGTCCAGGTGCTTCACATCTCGCCTCGGGCCACCCGAACCGGCATGAACAGCGACCGCGCCGATGCCCTCAATACCGAACTGGGCAACCACGTGGACGAACCTGCCCAGGTCGCGGCAAGGGTGATTCGCGGCATCGAGGCGCAGGCTCGTGATCGGCAACTCGGTTGGCCGGAGTGCCTGCTGGTCAAGTTGAACGGGATCCTACCCGGCATCGTCGACCGCGCACTCAGGAAACGGCTCCCGACGATCCAGCAGCATGCACGTCGCCCCTCCCCCTCGCCATGATCCGTACACGGAGATCACCATGACAGCATACCGATCCATGAAGGTGCTGATGCTCGCCACCGCGCTTGCCACCATGTCGGGAATCGCGCTTGCCGGCAGCCCGCTCGCCCTGGCGGCCGAATCCCCGACGGCATCGAGCGCGGCATCGGCGACCGCGGTCGCCGCGGGTCTGCACGAGCTCCAGAGCCGCTGGGCCAATATCCAGTACAAGACGCCGGAAGCGCGGCGTGCCGACGCCTTCGATCAGCTCTACCAGCGCGCTCAGGCCTTGCTCAAGGCGCAACCCGATAGCGCGGCGCTGCACACCTGGGCAGGCATCATCCGAGGCTCCCAGGCGGGTGCGGAGGGTGGCCTGGGCGCACTCTCCCTGGTCAAGGAGGCGCGCTCCGAGTTCGAGCGGGCGATATCGATCGATCCGACGGCGCTGGACGGATCGGCCTATACCAGCCTGGGCACCCTCTATCACCAGGTCCCCGGCTGGCCCCTGAGCTTCGGCGACGACGACAAGGCGCGCGAGCTGCTGCAGAAAGGGTTGAACCTCAATCCCGACGGGATCGACAGCAACTACTTCTGGGCCCAATTCCTTCACGACGAGGGCGACGACGCGCAGGCCCGGCAGGCACTCGAGAAAGCGATGGCCGCCGCGCCGCGGCCCGGCCGGGAGACGGCCGATGCCGGACGTCGTCAAGACATTCAGGCACTGCTGCAGGAGATCTAGACGCAGCGGCCTCGCGCTAACGTCCGAGCAATCCGGCACAGCGTGGAGATCGACAGCGGGTATCGGTTGCATTCATCGCAACAGCCCTCATGATGGAGATCATGAGGGCGCTAACGAGCGCCCATCCATTTCCTGAAGGGAACGCTCATGTCACGACTCGCTGATACTCCTCTCTCGGTACTGGATCTGGCGCCGATCACGCGCGACGGCACCGCAGCGGAGACGTTCCGCCATAGCGTCGACCTGGCCCAGCAGACCGAGCGCCTGGGCTACAACCGCTACTGGCTGGCCGAGCACCACAATATCGACGGTATCGCCAGCGCGGCGACCAGCGTGCTGATCGGTCATATCGCCGGGGCGACCTCGACCATGCGCATCGGCAGCGGCGGGATCATGCTGCCCAATCATCCGCCGCTGGCGATCGCCGAGCAGTTCGGCACGCTGGCGACGCTCTACCCGGAGCGTATCGATCTCGGCCTCGGCCGTGCCCCGGGCTCCGACGGCATCACCATGCAGGCCATGCGTCGCGACCCGCGCGCCGGGGTCAACGATTTCCCCGATCGTCTCGACGAACTCCGCCGCTACCTGGGCGATACCGTACCCGGCCAGCGGGTGCGGGCGATTCCCGGCGAAGGCACCCATGTGCCGATCTGGCTGCTCGGTTCCAGCGGCTACAGCGCGCAGCTCGCGGCCAGGCTCGGGCTGCCGTTCGCCTTCGCCGGTCAGTTCGCCCCCGGTTACATGATCGAGGCCCTGCATCTCTATCGCGAAGGCTTCCAGCCGGGGGTGCTCGACAAGCCTCACGCGATGATCGGGATTCCGCTGATCGCCGCCGATACCGACGAGCGCGCCCGCTTCCTCGCCTCCACCCAGCAGCAGAAGTTCCTCAACCTGATCCGCGGCAAGAGTACGCGGACCCAGCCACCGGTGGAGCATCTCGACTGGTCGCCCCAGGAGCAGGCCATGGTCGCCCAGAATCTCGGAGCCGCCGTCGTCGGCGGGCCCGAGAGCGTACGCCAGCAACTGGACGAGCTGCTGGACCGTACCGGGGCCGACGAGATCATGGTCAACACCGACTGTTACGACCACGCCCAGCGGGTGAAGTCCTACGAGATTCTGGCGGATGTGTGGAGTAAGACGTAACCGACTCACGCAGTGGCTTGCTGTCGCGAGCTTCAATGATCTTGAATTAGCGATCCTCACCGTACATCGAATAAGGCTGGAATTTACCCGGCGTCTCCAAGACCGCGCGGGATGAGAAGCGCTAAGCCGGGTCGCGCGACATGGATGTCGCGCGAGGCGCGCCAGGACAAGGATGTCCGTGCGCGCCGACCCGGAGCGCAGGCGCATTCTCATACCGGGTTTCGCGGTCTTGCGACGCCAGTAGAGGGGGAGCGGCGAGGGGGCGAGCGTTAAGCCCCCTCGTCAATCAGCGGTGAGGATGGCTGATTCACGATCAGTGACGCACTCTTCACTCGGGAATCAGCCAAGCCCGGTCCATCAATAAAAAAACACCCGGCATATAGCCGGGTGTCTCTGCATCGAGCTTGAAAGAAAAGACTCAGCCCAATCGCTTGGCCAGCAGACCTTCCAGCTTCTTCTGGTCGGCGGCGAAGGTGCGAATACCTTCGGCCAGCTTCTCGGTGGCCATGGCGTCCTCGTTGTGCTCCCAGCGGAACTGCGCTTCGCCGATCGGGTCGAGACGCTTGGCGCCGCTACCCTGATCGGTGATCTTGCGCGTCACTTCGCCGTCCGTGGAGGCGAGTTCCTCGAGCAGCGCCGGCGAGATGGTGAGGCGGTTGCAGCCGGCCAGCGCCCGGATCTGGTCGGTGTTGCGGAAGCTGGCACCCATGACTACGGTGTCGTAGCCATACTGGCTGGCGTAGTCGCACACGCCGCGCACGAACTTGACGCCCGGGTCCTCGTCCGGCGCATAGGATTCGGTGCCGGTGGCCTTCTTGTACCAGTCGGTGACACGACCGACGAAGGGCGAGATCAGGTAGACGCCAGCCTCGAAGCAGGCCCGGGCCTGGGCATCGGAGAACAGCAGCGTCAGGTTGCAGTTGATGCCCTCCTTCTCGAGCTTTTCAGCGGCACGGATGCCTTCCCAGGTCGAGGCCAGCTTGATCAGCACCCGATCCTTGGAGACCCCCTGCTTCTCGTAGAGATCGATCAGGTGATGCGCCTTGTCGATGCTGGCCTGCTCGTCGAACGAGAGCTTGGCCGCCACCTCGGTGGAGACCCGTCCGGGCACCAGCTTGGTGATCTCGGTACCGATAGCCACCGATAGGCGGTCCACGGCTTCCTCGACGCGGGCGTCGACATCGCTGATGTCGGACTTGACCGCCGCCAGTGTCTCGTCGATCAGCGCCTGGTAACCCTCGAGATCGAAAGCCTTGAGGATCAGGGAGGGGTTGGTGGTCGCATCGTGCGGCTGATAGCGACGAATGGCATCCAGGTCGCCGGTATCGGCAACCACCATGGAAAGCTGTTTGAGAGAGTCGAGTTGCTGTGTCATGAATCGCTCCATCGTTGTGGCGTGTGATTGCATCCCGTCGCAATCCTGATTCTGAAAGCATAACACCGATACGTGGTCATCGCCGTGCCACATGGCGTGTTTCCGGCGATCGACGATCAGGGTCGATCCTGGTTGGACGGAGGGCCTGGCAAGTTGGAATTCCAGCGGAAAATCACCGCACCTGTTCTGTCTTATGAGGGGGAGAGGCGATGATTTCAATGCCCTCCCCCTTACCGCAATGAGCGAGCCTCAGGCGATGCCATACTCCCGGCTCAGCGCCTCACGATAGCGCCGGTAGATGCCGTCGTAGCTGGCGACCACTTCCGGCCGTGGCCGGGTCAGGGTGTCTTGGTCCAGCCGTACCCAATCCCGGCACAGCTCTTCCAGTGCCACCTCGGAGTCGCGATCGTCGCACCAGCGTGCCTGGATGGCGCCGCCGAAGGCGGCGGCTTCGGTGACTTCCGGGCATACCACCTCGAGATCGAGCACGTCGGCGACGATCTGACGCCAGACCGGACTCTTCGCACCACCCCCGACGAGACGAATCTGGGTCGCCTCGCTCGCCAGCGAGCCGAGCAGCTCGAGCCCGTAGCGCAACCCGAACGTGGCGCTCTCGACCGCCGCGCGACACAGGTTTTCCGGCGTGGTGTTGAAGCTGGTCATGCCGCTCATGCTGGCCTGCGCCTGCGGCAGCGCCGGCACACGCTCACCGCTGAAGAAAGGCAGCAGCGTGATGCCGCCCGCGCCCGGTTCCGCCTTGGCCACGGCGCGGTTGAACCCGTCGATGTCGAGCCCGACCAATTCCCGCAGCGTGGTCGTGGCCGAAGTCACGTTCATGGTGCAGATCAGCGGCAGCCAGCCGCCGTGACTGGCACAAAAGTTGGCCACCATGGCGTTTTCCGGCACCACCGCTTCGCCAGAGTGAACGGCGATGGTGCCTGAGGTGCCGAGACTGATCGTGACCCGGCCCGGCTCGATGTTGCCGGTGCCGATGGCGCCCATCATGTTGTCGCCGCCGCCGCTGGAGACGATGACGTCGTCGCTGAGGCCCAGCTCACGGGCCAGCGCCGGCCGCACCTTGCCCACCGCCTCGCGGGAGTCGATCAGTCGGGGCAGCACGCTGTCGAAGTCGAGCTCCGGGGCGATGATCTCGAACGCATCGCGCCGCCAGGTCCGCGCCCGCGTATCGAAGTAGCCGGTACCGGAGGCATCGCCCGGTTCGGCCACGCGCTCGCCGGTCAGCCAGAAGTTGAGGTAGTCGTGGGGCAACAGCAGCATGGCGATCCGGCGGTAGGCCTGCGGATGGGTCTCGCGCAGCCAGGCGACCTTCGAGGCGGTATAGCCGGTCTGCAGCACCAGGCCCAGCTTGTCGATGCAGCCCTGCTCGCCACCGAGCCGGTCGATCAGTCGCTCGTTCCACTCCGCGGTCTCGGTGTCGTTCCAGAGCTTGGCCGGGTGTACCGGTACGCCATCCTCGTCGAGAGCCACCATGCCGTGCTGCTGGCCGGAGACACCGATCGCGCGAATGGCCTCCGCGCCGACGCCGGCATCCTTCAGCGCCTCATCGAGCGCGCCACGGAACGCCTCGGTCCACTCCTCGACCCGCTGTTCCCGCCGCCCATGGTCGCCCTGCTCCAGCTTGTGGGGTCGCGAGGCCTCGCCGACGATGCGACCGTCGCTGCCATCGACCACCACCACCTTGGTGCTCTGGGTGCCACAATCCACGCCGATATACATCACATCCATCCCTTGATCAGTTCCGTCGAGGCCGGCGCCAGTGCCGCCCTCACCCTGTCGACCGCGGGGGTCAACTGGCGACGAGATGCTCGACGCAGGCCCGGGCGCCATCACGATAGAGACGATCCAGCGCATCGAGATAGGCCGAGCGGAACCGTTCGTCATCGGCCAGGTCCCCGAACAGCTGACGGTTCTCGATGAACGCGGTCGGCTGGTCGCGGTTGCGCTTGGCGATCGCCATCAGTTCGTCCTTGAGCCGGTCGACCACCGTGATCGGCTCGCCCTGCTCGTCGGCCCCCTCCGCATAACGCGCCCAGCTTGCAACGACCGCCGCGCTTCGATGGATCTCTCCTCCCTGGGCCAACTGCTCCCGGATCACCGGCAGCAGCCACTTGGGAATGCGATCCGAGCTCTCGGCGCAGAGTCGCGCCAGGGTATCCTTGATCTCCGGATTGGCGAAACGCGCGATCAGGGTCCGCTTGTAGTCGTCGAGATCGACCCCCGGCACCGGACGCAGCGTCGGCGTGCCCTCGCGGTTCATGTAGTCGAGCAGAAAGTCTACGAACAGCGGGTCCTGGCACACCTCATGGGCGTAGCGGTAGCCGGCCAGGTAGCCGAAATAGGTCAGCGCCTGATGGCTGGCGTTGAGCAGGCGCAGCTTCATCAGTTCGTAGGGCATGACGTCTTCGACCAGTTGCACGCCAACCTGGTCGTAGGCCGGGCGGCCCGCGTTGAAATGATCCTCCAGCACCCACTGGGTGAATGGCTCGCACACCACCGGCCAGCGATCCTCGATACCGAAGCGGCTTCCGATCTCTTCGATGTCGGCATCGGTGGTCACCGGCGTGATGCGATCGACCATCGAGTTGGGGAAGTGGACGTTGGCATCGATCCAGTCGCCCAGTTCCACGTCCCGCGCCCGGGCATAGGCCACGAACATCTTGTGGGCGACTTCGCCGTTGCCCTGGATGTTGTCGCAGGACATCACCGTGAACGGCTCGATGCCCCGCTCGCGACGTCGCGCCAACGCCTCGGCCACGATCCCGAAAGTGGTCCTGGGCGTCTTCGGCGAGGCCAGATCGTGCTCGACATCGGCGTTACCGAGATCGAACTCGCCAGTGACGTGGTGGAAGTTGTAGCCGCCTTCGGTCACCGTCAGCGAGACGATGCGAATCTTCGGATCCGCCAGCAGCTCCAGGGTGCCTTCGATGTCGTCCGGGGCGTAGCGATAGTCGATGATCGAACCGATCACTCGCGCCTGGTATTCGCCCTCGGGATGCTTGATCACCAGGGTATAGAGATGATCCTGGGCGGAGAGTGCCACCTGCATGCGACGGTCGCCAGGCATCACCCCGACGCCGACGATCCCCCAGTCCAGCGCCTCGCCCCGATTCATGAGGTCGTCGAGATACATCGCCTGGTGGGCGCGATGGAAACCGCCGACACCGAAGTGCACGATGCCGGGCGTGACCTGGGCCCGGTCGTAGGACGGCTTGGCGACGCTGCTGTCGAGTTGGTCGAGCGCCGCCGAATTCAACGATGCCATAGTGTTTCTCCTGAAAAAGTCACTGCCGTGGGTGATCCATCGCACAGGCCACGGTATCGGTCAGGCTTCCGCAGCCGAAGGCGCTGCCGTCGACTCGCGGGCAATGGCCAGTTCGCTCTCGCTGTCGAAAAGATGCAGCTTGTCGCTGTCGCAGGTCAGCGTCAGCGTGTCGCCGAGCTGCACCTTCCGATGGCCCGGGAGCTGTGCCGAAACGGCGTGTTCGCCCACGCTCAACTGCACCATGGTCACCGCCCCCAGCGTCTCGACGACATCCACCGTTCCCTCGATGCGATTGGTGGCCGCCGCGTCGCTCAAGCGGAGATGTTCCGGGCGGATACCGGCCCAGACGTCCGCCCCGCCCCGCGATGCCATGGTGGCTCGGTGGGCAGCGTCCAAAGAGAGCCGATAGCCATCTCCACTCACGACCCCATCGACATGCCTGGCGGGCAGGAAGTTCATCGAAGGGTTGCCGATGAAGCCGGCCACGAAGCGGTTGGCCGGGAACTCGTAGAGATTGATCGGCGTGTCGATCTGCTGGATCTTGCCATCCTTCATCACCACGATACGTTCGCCCATGGTCATCGCCTCGACCTGATCGTGGGTGACGTAGAAGGTGGTGACCTTGAGACGCTTGTGCAGCTTGACGATCTCGGCACGCATGTCGACGCGCAACTTGGCATCCAGGTTGGAGAGCGGCTCGTCCATCAGGAACACCTGCGGATCGCGCACGATCGCCCTACCCAGCGCGACACGCTGACGTTGCCCGCCGGAGAGTTCGCGCGGCTTGCGTTCGAGCAGATGCTGGATGCCGAGCGTCTGGGCCGCCTCGTCGATCTTCTGCTTGATCTCCTCGGCGGGGCGTTTCTTCAACCGCAGGCTGAACGCCATGTTCTCGGCCACGCTCATGTGCGGGTAGAGCGCGTAGCTCTGGAACACCATCGCAATGTCGCGCTCCTTGGGCGGCACCTGACTGACATCCCGGCCGCCGATCAGGATTTCGCCTTCGGTATTGCGCTCGAGCCCGGCGATCATGCGCATGGTGGTCGACTTGCCGCAGCCCGACGGCCCCACCAGGACCACGAACTCGCCGTCACGCGTGACCAGGTTGAAGTCGTCGACGGCGTTGCTGCTGCTGGCGCCCTTGAGTTGCGAACCATAATTCTTGGCGACGTTCTTGAGTTCGACGATAGCCATGTCGTTAACCCTCTATAGGAAATCCGTTACCAGCACGATCGCCGGTCATTTGACGGCGCCGAAAGTCAGGCCTCTGACCATCTGGCGTTGCGTGAACCAGCCGAGCACGATGATCGGCGCGATCGCCAGCACGGAGGCGGCGGACATCTTGGCCCAGAACAGCCCCTCGGCACTCTTGAACGAGGCAATGTAGACCGCCAGCGTCGCCGCGCTATGGTCGGTCATGGTGATGCTCCAGAACGACTCGTTCCAGGCCAGGATCAGCGCCAGCAGCCCCGTCGAGGCCAGCCCGGGCAGCGCCAGCGGCAGCACCACCTTGAACAGCGTCTGCATGATGCTAGCGCCGTCGATGTCGGCGGCCTCGACGATATCCTTGGGAATGTCGCGGAAGTAGGAGTAGACCATCCAGACGATGATCGGCAGGTTCATGGCGGTGAACAGCAGCGTCAGCCCCAACGCGTTGTCCAGCAGCCCGACCGCGCTGTAGACCAGGTAGATCGGGATCAGCACGCCCACCGCCGGGATGAACTTGGTCGAGACCATCCATACCAGCAGGAAGTCGGTGCGCTTGTTGGGATAGAACGCCATCGCATAGGCGGCCGGCACCGCCAGCGCCAGCCCGATGACGGTCGAGGCGACGGCGGTCAGCGCGGAGTTCCAGGCGTAGTGCCAGTAACCGCTGCCCTGCGCCAGGGCCATCTTGAAACTCTCCAGCGTCGGCGAGAAGAAGAAGTTCGGCACCACCGTGAAGGCCTGCTGCTCGGTCTTGAACGAGGTCAGCAGCAGCCACAGGATCGGGAAGAAGATCAGCAGTGCCACGCCCCACGCGAGTACGCCCAGGGCACCGTTGGCAAACCGGTTCGAATTCATCGTGCGGCTCCCGCGTTGAGGTTCCCGGCAATGAAGCGAATCAGCATGATGGCGAAGATGTTCGCCAGGATCACGGCGCCGATGGCGGCCGCCGAGGCGATGCCGATGTCGTTCTGCTGGAACACGGTCTGGAAGATGTAGTACGGCAGGTTGGTCGTGGCGGTGCCGGGGCCGCCGCCAGTGGTGGTGTAGATCTCCGCGAACGAGGTCAGGAAGAAGATGCTCTCAAGCATCACCACGACGTACAGCACCTGCCCCAGGTGGGGAATCACGATATGGCGGAACTCCTGCCAGGCACTGGCGCCATCGAGCTTGGCCGCCTCGATCTGGTCTTCCGGCAGCGACTGCAGGCCGGTCAGCAGCACCAGCAACGCGAACGGAGTCCATTCCCAGGTGATCATGATGATCACCGACAGCATCGGATAGTGGGCGAGCCAGTCGATCGGCTCCAGCCCCAGTTGTCGAGCCACCCAGGCGAACAGGCCGTAGACCGGATGGAACAACATGTTCTTCCAGATCAGCCCGGTCACGACCGGCATCACGAAGAACGGCGCGACCGCCAGCGTGCGCGCCACGCCTCGGCCGACGAAGGTCCGGTTGAAAAGCAGCGCCAGCGCCAGGCCCAGGCAGACCGTGATGACCAGGCTGGCCCCGACGATGATCAGGGTGTTGGCCAGCGATTTCCAGAAGGTGGGATCGCTCAACAGGATGGTGAAATTGGTCAACCCGGCGAAGCCGTTGTACATCGGCATGATCAGGTTGTACTGCTGAAACGAGTAATAGATGGTCATTGCCAGCGGCACGAGCATCCAGATCAGCAGGAAGATGACCGCCGGCGCCATCAGCAGTCGCGTCGTGCGAGCGAACGAGCGCGCACCGGCCTCTTCGGCGGATGGCGCGGTGGTCGAGGCGGTTCGAGAAATGGCTTTCATGCGTGATTCCCGTGGCTTTGGATTGCGTCATGCAACCACTGGTCCGACTTGCGCAGCGACACCGCCGATCGCCATGGCGGCTCGGCGGTGTCCGTGGCGAATCGCTTACTGCGGTTTGCCGGTCTGCTGCATGATGCGGTCGGTGAAGGTCTGCCCCTGCTGCAGCGCTTCATCGACGCTGCTCTGACCGGACAGCATCGCCGCCATCAGCTGGCCGACCCGTGTCCCGATCGCCTGGAACTGCGGAATGGTGACGAACTGCACGCCGGTATAGGGCACTTCCTGCGCGCTGGGGTCGTTCGGACTGGCGCTCTTGATCGCCGTCTCGACCAGCGGCGCGAACGGTGCTGCCTTGACGTAATCCTCGCTGGCATAGGTCGATTGGCGCGTTCCCGGCGGAACGGCCAGCCAGCCCTTGTCATCAGCCACGGCCTGGATGTAGTCCTTGGAAGTCGCCCAGTCGACGAAGGTCTTCGCCGCGTCCTGATGCTTGGAGGACTGCGGCACCGCCAGCGCCCAGGTGAACAGCCAGTTGGAGCCTTTCTCCGTCGTCTCGTAAGGCGCCTGAGCGAAGCCCACCTTGTCGGCGACCTGCGAGGTTTTCGGGTCGCTCACATAGCTCGCCGCGACGGTGGAATCCACCCACATCCCGCACTGGCCATTGGCGAACAGCGTCTCGGATTCGGTGAAGCCGTTGGAGGTCACGCCCGGAGGACCATAGTTGTTGAGCAGATCGACATAGGCGTGGGCCGCGTTCTTCCACTCTTCGCTGGTCAGCTGCGGTTTCCAGTCCATGTCGAACCAGCGACCGCCGAAGCTGTTGACCATGGTGCCGAACAGCGCCATGTTCTGCCCCCATCCGGGCAGTCCGCGCAGACAGATGCCATAGACGCCATCCGAGGGCGAATGAATCTTGGAGGCGAACTCCTCGACCTGGCTCCAGGTCGGCTTGTCCGGCATCTCGATCCCGGCCTTCTCGAACAGATCCTTGCGGTAGTAGGTCACCGAGGATTCCGCATAGAACGGCAAGGCGTAGAGCGTGCCGTCGACCGACAGGCCATCCTTGACCGGCTTGAGCAGATCATCGACGTCATAGCTCTCGGGCAGGTTCTCCATCGGCGTCAGCCAGTCGTTCTGCGCCCAGATCGGCGTCTCGTAGTTGCTCACGGTGACCACGTCGTACTGGCCGGCCCCGCTGGCGATATCGGTCGTGACCTTCTGCCGCAACTCGTTTTCCGGTAGCGTCACCCAGTTGACCTTGATATCCGGATGCGCGTCGTTGAACGCCGACATCATGCTCTGCATGGTCACCATGTCGGGGTTGTTCACCGTGGCGACGGTGATTTCCGTGCTCTGTGCCATGGCGACGGAGCAGACACTCAAGCCTGCGATCCCGACACCTGAAATGAACAAGGCAAGTCTCATCTGGAATTCCTCTCGTAGCGCTCGTTATTGCTATGTTTTCGACGGCGGTCATATTCGACGGCTATCGCGCCGAGCATCGAACGATCCCACGGATACGATCCGACCCGATCTACCCAGGCTGGCGTTGTGATGAAGAGGATCGACCGTGCACTCATGGATGCCTGCCCTGACGCACATGACATCAAGAGGAAATCATAGCGTTAACACTGAAGGAATCAAGCCGGCTGAATTTTAATTTATCTTTTAAAATCAATATATTGAAAAATATTAGACCAATGTTTAATGCCCCAAATAGACCTAAGTAGTAGAGAAAAACCAGTCCCTCGCGGACAATATCGATGTTATGAAATGACACAAAATGATATTAGATGCTCATGATCGTCACTGCACCGGGAGAGGTCGCCGGCTTGCCGGCCACGTTCTCGACAGTCGAAAATCACGAGTATCACCAGGGAGATGAGGTCGATGCCTCGAACCACGCTCGAAGATATTGCCCGACAGGCCGGGGTCAGCAAGATTACCGTCTCGCGGACCTTCTCTTCGCCGGAGAAGGTGCACGCCGAGACCCGTAGTCAGATATTGCGAATCGCCCGTGAACTCAATTACGTGCCGCAGTCGCAGACGGCCAATCGCGATCCCGCGATCACGCGAACGCTGGGTGTGGTCAACCCCAACATGAGCAACCCGTTCTTCGGCCGGATGACGCGGGAGATCACTCTGGCCGCCAGAGCCCGGGGCTATACGGTGCTGGTGTTCGACTCCTACGAGTCGGAAACGCTGGAAGACGAGGCGATCGGCAAGTTGATCGAATTCTCCGTCGATGCCGTCATCCTGTCGGTCATCTCCTCGGACATCGACTATCATCCGGCCTACCTGGATCGCCTGGAGGCGGCGAGGATTCCGGTGGTACTGGTCGACCGCGAGCTCAAGGCCGCGCATTACGGCGGCGTCTACATCGACAATCTCGACTGCGGTTATCAGGCCGGGCGCTACTGCCTGGAGAAGGGATTGACGCAGCTGCTCGCCGTGTCGGGCCCGGCCGACTCGATGGTCTCGATCGGGCGAATGTCCGGGCTGCGTGAAGCGATCGGCAGCCGACCGGTATCGCTCGAGGTGATCTACAGCGATTTCAGCTTCGAGCCCGCCTATCTGGCGCTACGCGACTATCTGCGCGACCACTCCTGGCCAGAGGCGATCATCGGGGCCAACAACCAGATCACCATGGCGGTGCTGAAGCTCTGTCACGAACAGGGCGTCGTGCCACAGCGAGACGTCCAATTGTTCAGCATCGACGACATCGAGCATAGCGACGTGTTCGGGGTGCATATCCCCTGCATTCACCACAATTTGCCGGAAATTGCCCAGCAGGCGCTGCAGCTGGCATTGGCGGCGATCCAGTCACCGGACCAGCGCGGATTCCGAACCGTGGTACGAGGCCAGCTGCGTACCTGGTGACAGGCCCGCGGGCCGGGCACGGCTGCCGCGAGGATCGAGCGGAAGACGATCAGTCGGGTGCCGATGTCGGGCCGGCAGCATTGCCGACCTGGGCGGAGACCGGTGACGCGGGCAACCAGACATCGGCCGCCAGCCCGCCCAGCGCCGCTCGCTCGAGGCGCAGGGTGCCACCGTAAAGCATCATCAGATCCTCGACGATCGACAGTCCCAACCCGGAGCCGGAGCCGCGGGCATCCAGGCGCACGCCCCGCGCCAGCGCCGACTCACCCTGGGCACGCGTCATTCCCGGACCGTCGTCCTCGATACGCAGGCGAACTCCCTGGGGTACCTGGGAGACCGTGAACGAGACCCTGGTGCTTGCCCAGCGCAGCGCATTCTCCAGCAGATTGCCGGTGAGCTCCTGGATATCCTGCGGGTCGATACGCGCCGCCGCCCTGGGATCGATATCGGCATCGAACCGCACGCCACGACGCTCCGCGAGCCTGGCCAACCCCTGCACCACCGGGGCGATCGCGTCACCGATCGCCACACGCCCCGAGAATGCCACGCCGCCCGCCGCCGAGGCTCGCGCCAGATGATGACGCACCGCGTCATCGATGCGCGTCAGCTCGGTGTTGATGGGCCTGCGCTGCTCCTCGGGGAAGCGCTCCGACAAGGTCTTCAGCACGCTGACCGGCGTCTTCAGCGCGTGCGCCAGATTGCCGGCCGCCGCGCGGCCTCGCTCGATCAAGCGCCGATCGCGCTCGAGCACGCCGTTCATGGCCAGCGCCAGTTCCTTGAGCTCCATCGGCAACTGCGTGTCCAGCCGCTCGCTCTCGCCCTCCTCCACCGACTGCAGGTTGGCCGACATGCGTCTCAGTGGCGCGAGCCCCCAGCGCATCTGAAGCGCCAGCCCCGCGAGCAGCAGCACCCCGAAGGCGGCCAGCGACAGGATCAGCAGGCGCTCGAAGCGCCCGACCTCGTGATCCAGCTCGGCGGTCGAACCTGCCAGCGCCACATGGATGACATCGCTGTAGCCAGGCAAGCGGAGATCGCGCTCGATCATGCGCAGCGCGTCGTCTCGCGGGCCTTTGACTTCATAGATATTGATCCCGTTGTGGTGGCCGGGGATGGGCAGCCGCTGGTCCCACAGCGAGCGCGACGTCATGGTGAGATCGCCCCCATCGCTCACCTGCCAGTACCAACCGGAGTAGACGCGGTCGAAGCGAGCGTCGCCCAGCGAGCGATTGAGGTGCAGGCGCTGACCGACACTGTCGACCTGAATCCCGGCCAGCAGGGCATTGAGCTGGGATTCGAGCCGGCTGTCGAAAGAGGCGGTGGCGGATTGGCGAAAATTGTAACTCAGCCCGACACCGGCCAGCGGGAGCAGCACGATGACCAGAAGCAGTGACGCCACCAGCAGACGTGCCCCCAATGGCGCCAGGCGCAGACGTTCGCCCAGGTGGAGAATCCAGCGGGGTCGCCAACGCTTCAAGTATCGGCCTCGAGATCGACCAGACGGTAGCCCTGGCCTCGAAGCGTCTCGATCCGGGCGCGACCGAACTTGCGTCGCAAGCGACTGATCTGCACGTCGATGACGTTGGAGTCGGGCTCATGGTCGCGGTTGTAGACGTGCTCGACCAGTTCGGCCCGACTGACGATGCGTGGAGAGGCGTGCATCAGGTAGGAGAGCAGCCGGGACTCCTGAGCGGTCAACGTAATGGGGCGGCCCGCCAGCGAGACGCTGCCGGAGTGGGTGTCCAGGGTCAGCTCCCCCACCCGGATCACGGGATGGGCATGGCCATGGCTGCGCCGGACCAGCGCGCGCAGGCGGAACAGCACTTCGGCGGTCTCGAACGGCTTGACCACGTAGTCATCGGCGCCGGCGGAAAAGCCCGCGGCCTTGTCGGACCAGCGCTCCCGTGCCGTCAGGACCAGCACCGGCAGATCGATGTCGTCCTCCCGCCACTGGGAGAGCCAGCGGGTGCCATCGCCATCGGGCAGTCCCAAATCCAGGATGATCGCATCGTAGCGTTCGGTGCGGACCAGGAAGTCGGCCTCCCGCCCGGTGGTGGTCGACTCGATCAGCAACCCGGCCTCGGCAAGGGCATCGGCCAGCGCCTCGGCGAGCGCCGCATCGTCCTCGACCAACAATACCTTCATTACCGACTCCCCGGTTCCAGGCTCATCCACCGTCGCTGCTCCGCGGCGACGTGCGACGACAATCGTTCACGGCGACTTCTTCATCGCCTCGATATTGACTCCCTCGACGCTCAGCAGCTCGCCACTGGTTGCATCGAACTCGAACTCCACCACCTGCCCCTGGGGCCCGATCATCTCCACCTCGTACTCGATCCGGCCATCCTCCTGCTCCAGTTCGACCTCGAGAATCTGTCCTTCGTAGCGGGCTTCCAGCCAGTCCATGATCTCGTCGATACCGACCAGGTGGCCTTCCTTGACCTCCTTGTGGAGATCCCGCCAATTGTCGCCGTCGGCGCTCGCAGGCACCAGTGCCCCGCTCATCATCAATGGCAGGGTCACGATCAACAGCACGAGGAGGTTGCGAAGTTTCATGTCGCCAGTGTGCCGTAATTGCCATGAATCCGACATGAACATCCGGCCGGACGAGCACCATCCCTATCGGCCGTCGAGGGGCGATTAACGCAATATGAATGTCACCGTCAGTTCGACGCAAGGTCTGCGCGCGTATAACGGATGACAGTGTCGACCACGTTCGACAGACGCGACCCGCGTCTTCCGGAAACGGTCACTCAGGAGGTACGTGATGAAAAATCGCTTATGGCTACTCCCTGCCGTCGCCCTTGGCGGAGGTTTCGGCGTCAACGCCCTGGCCGACGACACCCCGCTCTCCTACGGTCAGTTGGAGAGGCTGCTCAACAGCGCAGAGGATTACGGTTTCAATCGCTACGAGAAACTGGACGCCGATCACGATGACAACCGTTTCGAGATCGAGGGCTGGCGCGCCGATGGCTGGGAACTCGACGTGTCGATGACGCTGAACGATGGGACGCTGACGCGAGAGAGTCAGCGGAAGTCGATCGCTCCGGACTGGGGACTGACCAGAGAGGAGCTCGACGCGGCACTCTCCAAGGCCCGGGCCGGTGGAATGCAACATTTTGCGGAGCTCGAGGTCGATAGTAATGGGCACGTCGAGATCGAGGGCTACAATGCGCAGCAAGCGCAGTTCGAACTCGACCTGCACCGCGATGAGCTGAATTCCGAGCATCTCGACAGCGGGAGTGAAAACGGATGACCGACAACCGCCAGAACGACAACGCCGCCTGGCGTGCCGCCCAGCAGTGGCGCGAGCGCGTTCAGCAGACCCGCCCCAGCCAGGGGGCCAGCGGGATTCGACTGTTGCTGACCTGGCTACTGTTCGGCGCCATGCTGATCATTGGCACCCTGCTGGGGCTGTTCTTCCTCGTCATCGGCTGGGCCATGCTACCGTTTCTTCGCCACCGGATGAAAAAACGCGCAGAACAGGTACGTGCCTCCCGGGCGCAATACGCCGGCGGCAGCGCCGACCATGGCGGTGAGGCCGCTACCGGGCGCTCTCAGCGGGTGCTCGACGGCGAATACGAAGTCCGCTCCAGGGATAATTGATCGGGCCGGCGCCCGCCGGCTCTCCCGCCATCGATCGCATCGCGCGCCGTGTCGCTTCAGCAATGATCGATCCGGCTCGCCGTCTCCTGTCATCTCAACGCGCTGACCGCGTGCGCCTTCCCGGCGTACGCGGTAGAGTCATTTACGACCTTGGTAGAGCAGGCCATCGCGACTGCGCCGGCAGCGCCTTGCCGTGCTGGCGTCGATAACAATAATCCGACAGTAAGGCTCCGTGACCCATGAACGCGATCGACCGACTGTTGCGCGCGGCCAAGATTTCCGAGATCGAACAGCTGACTGGCCTGGCGGAAACCGCCGCCGTCGTCGGCGATATCACTCGTTTCGTCCATGCCCTGCAACGTGAGCGAGGCGCCTCCAGCATCTATCTCGGTTCAGGTGGCCTGCGCTTCACCAGGCAGCGGCACCAGCGCATCGCCGACAGCCTTCAGGCCGAGACCACGCTGCGCCAGCGCCTGGAGGAGTGGGCGACACCGAACGAGGCAGACCGAATCTCGCACCGGCTCGCCAGCGCCCGTCTGCTGACCCGGGTCGCGGCGGTCTGGCAGGGACTCGACGCCCTCCCCGGCATCCGTCTCGATATCGACGCGCAACGCCTGACCGCGGACGACGCCGTGCGGTTGTTCAATCGGCTGATCAGCAATCTGCTGTCGGTCATCTTCGAAGCCGCGGACACGGCCAGTGACGCCGAAATCACCCGCGTGCTGGTCTGCCTGTTTCACTTCATTCAGGGCAAGGAGCTGGCCGGGCAGGAGCGCGCCTGCGGCGCCTTCGGCTTCACCTCGGGCGCCTTCGATGAAGCTCACCGCCACACGATGCGGCAACTGATCGATGCCCAGCACCGCTGCTTCGAGACCTTCGCCGAGTTTGCCAGCGCCGACCTGATCTCTCGCTGGCGCCATGAGCTGGACCAGCCGATCCATACCGCCATCGTTCGGCTGCGTGAACTGGCGACACTGGATGCGCCACTCCCCGACGATCTCGACGACCCGGGCGAGCAGTGGTATGCCATCGCCACGCAGCGGATCGACGCCATGAAGGGGATCGAAGATCGTCTGGTGGAAGAGCTTCAACGGAGTTGCCGGGAGCGTATCGCCCAGACCGAGCGCGATATCGACAATGCCTCGGGTCTGCAGGATGCGCTGAGCGGTGAGCGGTGGGTGGCCCCGGTGAAGCTGCTGCTGGATGCGCCGGACGCGGATCAGGCCTCGAGTCTCGGCGCGCTGACCGCCAGTGCGATGGATTCACGCTTCAGCCGCTCGCTGATCGGGCTGGTACAGCTGCAGAACGCCAGGCTCCAGCAGATCAGCGACGAACTCGAAAGCACTCGCAGGAGCCTGCGCGACCGCAAGCGGATCGATCGCGCCAAGGGCCTGCTGATGACCCATCAGCAGCTGTCCGAAGACGAGGCTTACCGGCTGTTGCGCAAGACCGCCATGGATCAGAGCAAGCCGCTGATCGAGGTGGCGCAGAACGTGATCGACCTGGTCGAGATGCTCTCCGCGAAGCGGGTCTGAACCCAGGCGAGCCTGAACCAGGGCCTCGAACCACCCGCCAGACGCTGTCGGTGCAGTGGCCGGGGGCGTTGCACCGGCCTGAGGCTCCGTCCGCTCGCGCTCCCATCGCCGTGCATCACGGGATCGAGCTTATGTTGTTGAACCTCGTCGATAACGGCGATTCTGGTCTTTTCAGAGGTCCTGGTGCATCAACGTGACGCGTTCGCCACGATAAATCACGGATTCGAAGGGCACCCAGCCCAGACGCGCGTAAAACGCCACCTGGTCGGGTGTGTAGAGATAAAGTCGCCGACAATCCGCTTCCCGGGCCTCGGTCTCCACCGTCGCCACCAATGCCGAGGCGATACCGCGGCCGCGCCAAGCCGGCAGGACGAAAACGGAGGCGAGCCAAGGCCCCATGAGGGGCCGACTGCTCATGTCGCTGACGGTCAGGCTCGCGGTAGCTATCGGCTCGCCATCGTTCATGGCCGCGAATACCGAAGGTACGCCTCTGGCACCGCAATCCTCGCGGGTGTCGTCCCGCCATTCGTCGAACGTCGTGTGCGGGTGGAGTCCGCCCCAGGCGTCGAAGGTCCAACGCGATACCGTTTCGATGCCAAGCGTGTCAGCGCGGTCCAACCGAGAGATCTTCCAGTCCATCATGGCCCCACCCGTGATGCTGAATCCCAAGTCGATCGACGGCTAGAGAAGCCCGATAGGTCCAACGCCCGAGCTGGCGTCGATTCGATGTCAGGCCTTCTTGACGAACTCGGACTTGAGCTTCATGGCGCCAATCCCGTCGATCTTGCAGTCGATATCGTGATCGCCATCGACCAGGCGGATGCTCTTGACCTTGGTGCCCACTTTCACGACCTGTGAAGACCCCTTGATCTTCAGATCCTTGATCACGGTCACGCTGTCGCCGTCGGCAAGCGGGGTGCCGTGCGCGTCAGTGACCGTCCGTTCATCGTTCTCACTATCGGCAGTCGCCACGCTGGACCATTCATGGGCGCACTCGGGGCAGATGAATAGCAGGTTGTCGGCATAGGTATATTCTGACCCGCACTGCGGGCAGGCTGGTAGTTGACTCACGTGTAGACCCTCGACATCTGGAAAGTGGCGAAGTCTACGCCGCCGACCCGAGGCTGCCCAGTCAAAGGTCGGCATCGATCGGGATCGACGCACGGATGGTGGCCTGGGCCATGTCGACGATGCTGCCGACCACGACCAGGCAAGGCGAGGGCAACGGGTTGGCGGCGAGCCTCCGAGGCATGTCCGCCAGCGTACCGATGAGCGCCTGCTGCTCGGGTAGCGAAGCATTGGCGACCAGCATCACAGGCCACTCGGCCGGAAGGCCGGCACCGGTCAGGCCTTCACAGATCATCTCGAGGCGGTCGAGCCCCATGTAGAAGACCAGTGTCTCATCTCGGTGGGCAAGCGTCGTCCAGTCGGGCATCGCCTCGTCGCTGCACTGTCGGGCGGTAATGAAACGCAAGCGCTGGGCGTGGGCACGATCGGTCAACGGCAGCCCCAACGCCGCCGCGGCGCCGGAAGCGGCCGTGATGCCGGGCACGATCTCGCTGTCGATACCGGCATCGGCGAGCGCGGCTAGCTCTTCGCCCATGCGCCCGAAGATCCCCGGATCGCCGCCCTTGAGTCGCACCACGCGTTTGCCCTCGGCGGCGAGTCTCACCATCAGATCGCCGATTTCCGCCTGCGGCACGCTGTGATCGCCCTTCGCCTTGCCGACGTAGTAGCGTTCGCACCCTTTCGGTAACAAGGCGAGGATCTCGGCGCCGACCAGGCGATCATAGACTACCGCTTGTGCTGACTCGATGCGCCGCAGCGCACGAACGGTCAGCAGATCAGCCGAGCCCGGGCCCGCCCCCACCAGCGAGACCCGGCAGTTACGCTGCCCAACTGCACCAATACGGCCCTTGGCGTCCATGGCGGCGAAGAGCCACTGCTGGGCCGTTTGCCGCATGCGTGCCATCCAACCGGTCGAGCCAGGCGCCCATTCCCGCCTGGATCGATGAGTGGGATGATGAATCGGGATACGACTCGGATGACAGGCTGGCATCGGCAGACTCCTCTTCCAACGGCAATTTCCAATCGGGTTGACGCGAATCGTGTAACCGGGCGAGGCAGAGCGCTACGCCTGTCACCTGAAGAGAGGCCGCGCTCGAACGCAAAGAGGCCCGACTCACCGCCATGGGTGAGTCAGGCCTCTTTGCCTGCCGTCGGCCCAGAGAGGACCGACACTTCAACTGTCTCTTCCGCAGCCGATGACACGGTTCGTGCCTCGCTCCTGCACTCCGGCCCGACACCCTCTTTGGCATCCGACCACCGCCTTGTCGGCGTTTCGATTCATCCATCATTGGGCAATTTCAGGGCCAACAATCGCCTTTACCTTTCCAGACAGTCACCTGTCTCCCCCGTCCAGCCCCATTCCCCATCCGCATCACCGCGGTGTGGCGTCGCGGCGGGAGTTCCTGGTGCAGAAGTCACCCGCCTTGCACCATCGGTGTTCACCAGCGCGGGAGACTGGTACGCACCGTGGCAGTCAGCATTGACCCAACACCTTGAAATCCATCGCAGGATTCGCCGACTGGCATGACATTCGCTTGACGGACTACAGGCAGTGACCAACGGCGGTCATCGCCAGCCGCGCGCCGGATCGATGTCGCGCGACGGCCGCAGACCCGGACGGGTGGGTTCCGGGTATCCCGTTTGACGGAAACAGAATTCAGGCAAAGGCGCCTGATGCCGCGAAGCCAACGCTTCGTGTCATCAGGCGCCTTTTTGCGTTGTATGGCTCGCCACCACCTTGCCATTCAAGCCCAACGAACGAGAGGAGGCCGCATGAACACTCCCGATATCGACGCGGACACGTCGACCGCGACCCGCAGCCATGGCGCTCTGCCCCGCCTGGTCGTGATCGGCAACGGCATGGTCGGTCACCACTTGCTGGAGCGGCTGATCGAGCAGGACGCCCATCGCCGGTTCGCGGTAACCGTTTTCGGCGAGGAGCGTCATCGTGCCTACGACCGCGTGCACCTGTCGGAGTACTTCGACGGTCGAGACGCGAATTCACTGTCGCTGAGCGAGGCCGACTATTGCGATCTCAACGGGATCGAGCTGCATCTGGACGAGGCTGTCACTGCGATCGATCGCGACGCACGTCTCGTCACCACCACCCGCGGCGAATATCCTTTCGACCAGTTGGTGCTGGCCACCGGCTCCTTCCCGTTCGTGCCGCCGATTCCCACTCCGGAAGAGGCCAAGGAGAGCCACGCGGCGCTGGTCTATCGCACCCTCGACGATCTCGACCGCATTCGCGATGCCGCCGAATCGCTTTCGGCACGGGAAACTCGACGCGGCGTCGTCGTCGGCGGCGGTCTGCTTGGCCTCGAGGCGGCCAATGCGCTCAGATCGCTGGGGCTCGAAGCCCATATCGTCGAATTCGCGCCCCGGCTGATGCCGGTGCAACTGGATACCGAAGGCGGAGCAGCGCTGCGACAGCAGATAGAGGCGCTGGGTGTGAAGATCCATCTCGAGCGCGCCACGACCGAGATCATCGCGGGTGAAGCCCACCGCTACCGCATGAATTTCGCCGACGGCGAGTGGCTCGAGACCGACATGATCGTCTTCTCCGCCGGCATCCGCCCACAGGACCGGCTGGCACGGGAGTGCGGGCTCGAGATCGGCGAGCGCGGCGGCATCATCATCGACGACACCTGCCGTACCTCCGATCCGGATATCTTCGCCATCGGCGAATGTGCACTCTGGAACGACCGGACCTTCGGTCTGGTCGCGCCGGGCTACACCATGGCGCGCACCGTCGCCGGCTGCTTGACCGGCACCTGCGAGCCGTTCAGCGGCGCCGACATGTCGACCAAGCTCAAACTGCTCGGCGTCGACGTGGGCTCGATCGGCGATGCCCACGCCGCCACCGAAGGCGCCGTGAGTTACCGCTTCATCGATGAAGCCGGCCACGGCTATCGTCGTCTGGTCGTCTCCGCCGACGGCAGGCGGGCGATCGGCGCCGTGCTGGTGGGCGACAACAGCTACTACGACACCCTGCTGCAGTACGTGCAGAACGGCATCGGACTGCCCGCCGATCCCGCCAGCCTGATCCTGCCCCAGGGCGAAGGCGCACCACTGCTGGGTGCCGACGCGCTGCCGGAGACCGCGACGATCTGCTCGTGCCATAACGTCTCCAAGAGCGCGATCTGCCAGACGGTCGAGGGCGGTTGCAGCGATCTCGGCACGCTCAAGGCGGAGACGAAGGCGAGCACCGGCTGCGGTGGCTGCACCGCCCTGCTCAAGCAGGTCTTCGAGCATGAACTCGAGCGCCGCGGCATCGAGGTCGACCGCAGCCTTTGCGAGCACTTCGCCCATACCCGCCAGGAACTCTACGGAATCATTCGCGTCGAGGGCCTTCGCAGTTTCGAGGCGCTGCTTGCCCGCCACGGCAAGGGCCAGCTCGGCTGCGATATCTGCAAGCCGGCGGTGGCCTCGATTCTCGCCTCGTGCTGGAACGAGTCGATCACCAGCCCCTCTCTGGTGCCGCTGCAGGACACCAACGACACCTTCATGGCCAATATGCAGAAGAACGGCACCTACTCCGTGGTACCGCGCATCCCCGGTGGCGAGATCACCCCGGACAAGCTGATCGCCATCGGCGCCGTGGCCAAGAAGTACGATCTGTATACCAAGATCACCGGCGGCCAGCGCATCGACCTGTTCGGCGCTCAGTTGCACGAGCTGCCGGAGATCTGGAGCGAGCTGATCGACGCCGGATTCGAGACCGGCCACGCCTACGGCAAGTCCACGCGGACGGTGAAATCCTGTGTCGGCAATACTTGGTGTCGCTATGGCGTCCAGGATAGCGTGGCCATGGCGCTGATCATCGAGAATCGCTACAAGGGGCTGCGCTCGCCGCACAAGCTCAAGTTCGCCGTCTCCGGCTGCACGCGAGAATGCGCGGAAGCCCAGAGCAAGGATGTCGGCGTGATCGCCACCGAGCACGGCTGGAATCTCTTCGTCTGCGGTAATGGCGGCATGCGCCCGCGCCATGCGGAGCTGTTCGCCACCGATCTCGACGACGACACGCTGCTGAAGACCATCGACCGCTTTCTGATGTTCTACATCCGCACCGCCGACCGCCTGCAGCGCACCTCGGTATGGCGGGAGAACCTCGACGGAGGCCTCGACTATCTCAAGCAGGTGATCCTCGAGGACAGTCTCGGCCTGGGCGGCGAACTGGAGGCGCAGATGCAGCACGTGGTCGACCAGTACGAGTGCGAGTGGGCCAATGCGCTCAAGGATCCGGAGAAGCTCAAACGCTTTCGCACCTTCGTCAACGACAAGCGCAGCGACCCGGACATCATCGCCGTTTCCGAGCGGAACCAGCCGCGACCGGCGCGTCCGGAAGAGATCGCCAGACTGGCCGTGGAGGTGACGTCATGAGCGGCACGGCCATCGCACCCGGGACCGAAGCCCGGATCCGCCTCTGCTCGCGGCAAGATCTTGTCGCCAACTCCGGCATCGTCGCCTGGCACCAGGGCCACCAGATAGCGATCTTCCTACTGGCTCACCCGCCCGGGAGCGCGGGGCAAGCGTCTCCCGACTCGTCCGAAGTCGCGGGAGCGCCTTTCGCCTCGCCGATCACTTCCGATGGGCTCTATGCGCTCGACAATCGCGATCCGTTCTCCGGCGCCAACGTGATCGGCCGCGGCATCGTCGGCGACCTGGGAGGCGAACCGGTGGTGGCCTCACCGATCTACAAGCAGCATTTTCGACTGCGAGATGGCCAGTGCCTGGAGGCCCCCGACCAGCGCCTGCGCTGCTGGCCGGTCGCCCTCGAGGGCGACGACGTGGTGCTGCTGGCAGAGGCGGCGGCCGGCCGGACCTGACCCGGCCTGGCCGGAAAGGCCGCCGAACCCCGGCGACCCCGATCGACTCCTGTCCCGAAAGACGAGCAATAACGCTTCATACACAATCACAATCGAGGAAAGCGTCATGTCCTATCTACTCCCTGCCGAATTCACCACCAAAATGGTCGATGCCGGTGAATCCAAGATATTCATGTCCACCCGTGACACGATAATTCGCGCCTACATGGCCGGCGCGATCCTGGCGCTGGCGGCGGCGTTTGCCATTACCATCACCGTGCAGACCGGCCAGCCACTGGTGGGCGCGATCCTGTTCCCGGTGGGGTTCGTGATGCTCTATCTGATGGGCTTCGATCTACTGACCGGCGTGTTCATGCTGACGCCACTGGCCCTGCTGGACCGACGTCAGGGCGTGACGCTCAATCGTGTGCTGCGCAACTGGGGCTGGGTGTTTCTCGGCAATCTGGGCGGGGCGCTGACCGTTGCCTTCATGATGGCGTTCATCTTCACCTACGGCTTCTCCATCGGCCCGGGCGTCGTGGGAGAGAAGATCGCCGGGATCGGCGAATCGCGCACGCTGGGCTACGCCGAGTACGGCGTCGCCGGCTGGGCGACCATCTTCATCCGCGGCATGCTCTGCAACTGGATGGTCTCGATGGGCGTGGTCGGAGCGATGGTCTCGACCTCCGTCAGCGGCAAGGTGATCGCGATGTGGATGCCGATCATGCTGTTCTTCTACATGGGCTTCGAGCACTCGATCGTCAACATGTTCCTGTTTCCCTCGGCGATGATCATGGGCGGCGGCTTCTCGATCATGGACTACCTGTGGTGGAACGAGATACCGACAGTGCTGGGCAACCTGGCCGGCGGGCTCGCCTTCACCGGACTCACGCTCTACGCCACCCACGTCAAGACCGGACCCAAGCGGGACCTGGCCTGAGCACGACTTGATGTCGGCCGCGACGCGAACGGGAGCCGATCAATACATGCCGGGGCATCCGCGGGATGCCCTATCGATACCAAGATGGAGAGACTGACCCATGGACAAGCTGGAAATGCACCACACGCTGATGGCCGCCAAGGCGCGCAAGGGATTGAGCTGGGAGTCGCTGGGCGAGATGACCGGTCACTCGCCGGTCTGGATCGCTTCGGCCTGCTACGGCATGAACAGCGCCCCGCCAGAAACCGCGCGCAAGATCGCCGATGCGCTGGAACTCGGCGATGACGTGGCGAGAGCCCTGGAAGCCTTTCCCACCAAGACGTGGGACGGCGCCATTCCGCAGGACCCGCTGATCTACCGGCTTTACGAAATCGTCGGCGTCTACGGTCCCACACTCAAGGATGTCATTCAGGAGAAGTTTGGCGACGGTATCATGAGTGCCATCGACTTCGAGATGGAAGTCGAACGGGAGGAGAATCCCAAGGGCGACCGGGTCGTGGTTACCATGAGCGGCAAGTTCCTGCCCTACAAGGGCTGGTAATCGCGGGCTTTCGGTAGCGCCGGAACAAAAAAAGCCCGCGCAAGAGGGGGGATGCGCGGGCGAGGCGGGGTGTTACTAGGAGACGCGACTCGAACGACTGCTGCAAAGCATCTGCATTCGATGAAAATATATTAGCACCCTTATATTTTTCTGGCAATGGACTCTCCCAATCGAGCTCATCGATCCGCACTATCGCCGCGCTCATGGCGCTCGGCCAATTCCTGGCGATGATCGCGAAGTTCCTGTCGCAGCGAATCGATCTCCTCCCGAAGCTCGCTTACCTGCTCGATCATATGGCGCATCATCCGCCGGTTTGCCTGATGCTGGCGTGACTCGGATTCGCCCTGGTCCTCGACGAACAGCGAACTGACGTAGGCGGCGAAACTGCCGAACAGGCCGACGCCACAGACCATCAGCATCACGGCAACCACCCGTCCCATCGTCGTGACCGGGTAGTAATCGCCGTAGCCCACCGTGGTGACGGTCACCACCGCCCACCACAGCGCCTCCTCGGCGGTATTGATCGGACTGTGGGGATCCGGGGATTCCACCATCAGCACCGTCATCGCGCCGAAAATCACCAACAGGACGGTGGCGGTCGCGGCCGAAGCCAGCACCCCCTGGGCGCGATTGCGGAATAGCAGTTGCCAGATCAGCTCCAGCGATCGCACCGCACGCAGCACGCGAATGACTTGAACGACTCGCATCAGGCGCGCCGCCTGGAGCCAGCCCGCGGGGATGCACGCCAGCAGATCCAGCCACCCCCACCGCATGTAGCGCCATTTGCTGGGCGCCCGGTAGAACCGCTGGCAGAAGTCGACGAAGAAGAAGAAGCAGACAAGGTAATCCAGATAGCCGAAGAGCCGGCTGATCTCGGGGGGCAAATCAAGGAATATGTCGGCGAGCATGGCGCCAAGGACATAGAAAGAGAGCGCCAGGATAAAAAACTGAAACGGCGTAACGTGTTCTTTCACGACGAGTCCCATTCACGTGAACGGCCCACGCCGACAGCCACCGGGCTGCGGCGGGATCAAAGTGAATGACATTATCGGCGGTTTGGCCGCTAAAACGCGAATCGCCCGGTTCGATGTGACATCGATCGCCACCTGGAGGGGGCGCTGGCGTGCAGCTCGAATCCCGGTGTCAGGCCGAGCAGGGGTTGGCGGCTTTCAATTGAGCGAAATTGGTCACGAAGGTGTCCATCTTTTCCGCGTCGTAATCCTGCAGACCGCTGATCACGAGTTTCTTGGAACCGATACCCACGTCGTGGCCATTGCAACTCATGCGAAACTCGAGATGCGCCTCTCCGCGCTTGCCTTTCACATCCAGATTGGCACCGGCGAAGTCGAGATCCAGATCGCAGGGGTCGTGATTCTCGAGCGAGAACCCCATGCTGTCGTAGATCACCAGCGGCCGACGGGGATTGAACATCACGCCCTTCTCCTCGAGCAGCGGCTTGAGGTAGTGCGGGAAGTTGCGACCCGAGAAGGCGACGTAGCGACGGGTGAAAGTCTCCACCGTGGAGGGGTCGCGGATCGTCCAGCCGCTGCGCTTGACGCTCAGATACCGCTTGCGGTTCTCATCCACGACACTGACGGTGCCCGATTCATCCTCGAGGAAGCTCAGCGCCACGCGATCTCCCACCATGCCGCAGAAATGGAAGGTCATATGCTGGGACAATCCATAGCGGGACAGGACCAGCGCAAACAGTAGGTCGCCGGGGACGCAGAAACGGCGCGCACAGGGGTCGTGAATCGGGTTGTAATCACCCGCGATCTGTCGCGCGAACCGACTGGCCTGCTCCGCCGTGATACAGATACGGTCCGCGTCGGTAGAATGGAACTCGTCGAGAAACATAGGTGGTCGACCCACATGTCGAGTGACTTGGCATTGGTTCTGGCTTGACGATGGTTCTGACAATCGGCGCCGCTCTTTTACCACAACTTCATCCAAAGCGCAGCGCACCATTAACATTCAGAGACAAATGATAGCGTAGTTTACCCAAATGAATGTTCCAACCACAGTCACCGAAGCACCAGACGCCCTCTCCTGCCCCTGCGGCAGTGGCCGGTCATACGATCGCTGCTGCGGGATCTACCATCGCCTGGAGCAAGCCGCTCCGACGCCGGAGGCGCTGATGCGCTCCCGCTATACGGCTTTTGCGCTGGGCGGGCTGGGCGGCTATCTGGTCAGCACCTGGGACCCAGGCGCGCTCGACCCGACCCTGACGAGCGCCGCGCTCGACCAGCGAGACCAGCAATGGCTGGGGCTCGAGATCGTCGACGTCCGCACCGCCGGTGCGAGGGCCACCGTCGAATTCAAGGCCCGCTTTCGTCCCCGGCGTGCCGTCCCCTCCGGACCGGACCAGCCCCTTCACGAGCGCTCCCGCTTCCGCCGTCATCGCGGCAATTGGCTCTATGTCGATGGCATCATCGACCCACCGCCCGCCGACAGCCCGTCGCGCAACGCCCCCTGCCCGTGTGGAAGCGGCAAGAAAGCCAAACGCTGCTGCCTGCAGTGACACCGATCCCGTGGTCGACTCGGTACGCGAGTGGACCACACCCCGGCGCCCCGCTACGCTTTTCTCCATTCGATGCACCGCCCGCGACTTCCGGGCGTGCCCATCCATCCCTTCGCAGCGCCATGCCGCCGCGAGTTGCGAACAAGAAAGCAGGTGAATGGAAATTTCCGATAGCGCCACCCATCTCTTCAGCCAGTCGCAGGATGCGCTCGGCCAGTGGCTCCACATTCCTGGATGGATCGCGCTGCCGGCACTGATTCTCCTTGCCGCTGTCATCATCGATCTCGTGCTGCACTTCACGCTCAACCGGATGGAGCGTCGCCTGTGCGACTCGCCCCGCCGCTGGGACGACCCCATTCTCCATGGTCTGCGTCTGCCACTGCGCTGGTGGGTCTGGATCACGGCCTTGATGGTCGGCCTGGGAATCATCGGCGCGCACTTCGAGATCGAGCGACTGACGGCCGTGTTATCGCGTCTCGGCGCACTGATCACGCTCCTGCTCGTCGGCTGGGGCGGCATTCGCCTGTTCCGGCGGCTGGAGCAACGGCTGGTGTTCCCGCCGGTCAAGTGCCACGCCAAGCCCGTCGACCCGACCTCGGCATCGGCGCTGACCAAGATCGTCGGTGCCGTGCTGATCGTCACGCTGCTGCTGATCGGGCTGCAGATTCTGGGCGTATCGATGTCGAGCATCCTCGCGATGGGCGGGTTCGGCGGCCTGGTCATCGGTTTCGCCGCGCGGGATGTGATCGCCAATTTCTTCGGCGGCATGGTGGTCCACCTGGACAAGCCCTTCGTGGTCGGCGACTGGATCCGCTCGCCCGAGCGCCAGATCGAGGGCATCGTCGAGGATATCGGCTGGCGCCTTACCACCGTGCGAACCTTCGCCGGTCCGCCGCTTTATGTCCCCAATGCCTGGTTCAGCCAGATTTCGGTCGAGACCCCGACGCGGATGGTCAGCCGCCGCCTGTGGGAGACCATCGGCATCCGCTACCAGGATATCGGCAAGATCGAGAACATCACCCACGATATCCGCGACCTGCTGCAGCAGCACGAGGAGATCAATCAGGACGAGCTGATCACGGTCAATTTCGTCACCTACGGTCAGTACTCTCTGGACATCATGATCTACGCCTTCACCCGCGAGACGGATTGGCAGCGATTCCACGAGATCAAGCAGGGCATCCTGCTCAAGATTCGCGACATCATCGACCAGCACGGCGCCTGTTTGGCCCTGCCGACGTCTCGGCTCTATCTTCCCGAGGGCCTGGATCGCGAGGATGGTGAGCGAGGCGGGACCCGGGTCCATCGTGAACGAGAATCGGGTGACGACAACGGCGCCTCCCGATCTTCCGGCGACAGACACCGGCCATCCAGGGCCCCGGGGCCCAGCGACGACTCCGAGGGAGAGGGTGACGCCTGAGCCAGGTCCCGGCAAAGATCTCGCGGGCTAAGGCTCGTCACGAGAAGCCAGCGCGCACCAGGCGTCGCTCAGCCAGCGGCCAGCGGAAGCGATCTCGATGTCGGTGGCGCCGGCATAACCCAGCACCAGGCCTGGCCGAGCGGGGGAGCGCAGGAAATAGCGTGATAGCGGCGACAGTAGAATTCCCGCCTGCTCCGCCCGGGCGACCAGTTCGGCCTCCAGCGCCGGGTTCTCCAGCTCGGCGACCAGGTGCATGCCCGCCGTTCCCGCCGAAAGCCCGAGGCCCTTCGCCACAGCCGGCGCCAGGGCATGGCGCAGGGCAGCCTGGCGTTGCCGATAGAGTTCCCGCATCCGCGAGACGTGGCGCGCGAAGTGCCCTTCGGTAATGAACGCCGCCAGCGCGGCCTGGGCCACGTACTGACCCTCGCGGTGGAGTCGTGCATTGGCCCGCCGGAACGGCTCGACCAGCAGGTCCGGCAGCACCAGATAACCCAATCGCAGGCCGGGATACATCACCTTGCTGAAGGTGCCCACGTAGATGACCGGCGCATCGTCGACGAGCCCCTGTAGCGAGGCGATCGGCGCGCTGGCATAGCGGAACTCGCTGTCGTAGTCATCCTCGATGACCCAGGCGCCGTGACGCTGGGCCGCTTCGATCAGCGCCGTGCGTCGCTTGAGACTCATCGTCACGCCGCTGGGATACTGGTGCGAGGGCGTCACGTAGATCAGTCGAGGCGTCGCCACCGAAAATGGCAGGGCCGCGATCGCCATGCCCTCGTCATCCACCGGGACCGACACGATGTCGAGTCCGGCGGCGAGGAAGCAGGCGTGCGCACCGCCGTAGCCGGGCTCCTCCATCCAGACCGTCTCCCCCGTATCGGCAAGCAACCGGGCGATCAGCTCGAAGCCCTGCTGGGCACCCTGAGTCACCAGAATCTGATCGGGCCGACAGCGTACCGATCGCGACAGCCGCAGATAGTCGCAGAGCGCCTCGCGAAGTGCCGGCACGCCTCCCCGATGCTGATAGTCGTGCCACTCCAGCGGCGCCCGCTGCTGGTGACGACGCAGCAGCCGCTGCCAGCGCTCACGCGGGAACCGGTCGAGTGCCGGCACCCCCGGCGCGAAGGCGGTGTGACGCTCGCTCAGCAGGCCGCTGATATCGAGAACGCGCTGGCCTCGGGCGGAGAGTGTCGCCGATACGGCCGTCCGCTCCGGCACCGGACGCCTCCCCGCCACTACCGCCGCGCCCCACTCGGCGACGAAGACACCCGCACCGGGCCGAGTCTCGAGGAAGCCCTCGGCGGTCAATCGATCGACCGCCCCCAGCACGGTATTGCGGCCCAGGCCGAGCTCGCGCGCCAGTTGCCGCGACGACGGCAGCGCGCTACCCGGCCTGAGCTCTCCCTGCTGGATCCAGTCTCTCAGCGACTGGTACAGGCGCTGGGTCAGGGTCAACGAAGAGGGCGTGGCGAGGCGCATCGTCAACGCTTCGACGATCCACGGGCGATGCACATTGGGTTGTGTCACTGGTCCCCTCGTTATTGCAACAACTGGCTCTTATCGAAGGACCAGCATGCCGCCAGACTACTGCCAAGTCACGTCAATCCTGTTGGAGGCCCACCATGACCGACATCCGCATCGCCACCCCAGAAGAGATCGACGCCATCGCGCCGCTGGTCGATGGCTACCGCCAGTTCTACCGGCAGCCCAGCGACCTCGAGGGCGCCCGGGCCTTTCTGGGCGAACGCGACCGGCGCGGAGACGCTCACCTGCTGGTGGCTTACGACACCGGCGATACGGCCGTCGGCTTCGCCCAGCTGTTCCCGATACCTTCGACGACCACCCTCGGCTCGCGCTGGATTCTCAACGACCTCTTCGTCGTCCCCGAGGCTCGTTGCCGCGGCATCGGCAGCGCCCTGCTGCAGGCCGCCAGGGAGCTGGCATCCGAACACGGCATTGCCCAGCTGATGCTGCGCACCCAGGTCGAGAACGCCGCCGCCCAGTCCCGCTACCGCGCGCTCGGCTGGCAACGCGACGATGCCTTCCACACCTTTCTGTTGACTGTCTGAACCGCCGGGAGCTCTCAATGACCGCGACCTCACTCGTACTCGATGTTCCGCCTGCCACCCCCGAGCAGAGCGCTTCCGCCATGCGCGACAAGCTCAGGTTTCATACCGATGCCTGGGATCTGGCGATGGATCTCGCCAACGGCATCGAGGAGATCATCGTCATCGATACCCGGCGTCACGATCACTACCTTGCCGGTCACATCCCTGGCGCGATCAGCCTCCCCCATGTCGAGATGACGGCAGAGCGATTGGCATCGCTGGACCGTTCGCGCGTCTACATCAGCTATTGCGACGGCATCGGTTGCAACGGCTCCACCTGGGGCGCCTTCAAACTCGCCAGCGCGGGGCTGAAGGTCAAGGAGCTACTCGGCGGCCTGGACTTCTGGAAGCGCGACGGTCATCCGGTTGCCACCGGCCCCAGTGCCGGCAGCCTGCGAGACCATACACTCACCTCCTGTGGCTGCTGAGACAGATCATGAAACCGACCACCAATGCGTACGGCCAGCCCGTGGGCAGCGACATCCCGAACTGGCGCGAGCCACCTTTTCCGGACCCGACCGTCCTGGAAGGACGCTTCTGTCGTCTGGAGCCGCTCGATCCAGGTCGGCATGCGCCATCGCTATGGCAGGCGTGGCAGATGCCCGACCCCGACATCGCCAACGATCGCGAGGCCAAGGCACGCTGGACCTACCTGGGCGGCCGTGCCTTCGACGATCGGGCGGGGTGCGAGCGCTGGCTGGAGATGATGAGTCGCGACAGCGATCCGGTCTGCTACGCCACCATCGATCCGGCCGAGGATCGCGCCGTGGGCATGGCCACCTACCTGCGCATCGTCCCGGCCGACGGCGCGCTCGAGATCGGTCATCTCAACTTCTCGCCGCGCATGGCACGGACGCCGATCTCCAGCGAAGCGTTGATGTTGCTGATTCGACACGCCTTCGAGCTCGGCTACCGTCGCGTGGAGTGGAAATGCGACGCCCTCAATGCCCCTTCCCGTCGCGCGGCCGAGCGGCTGGGCTTCCGTCTCGAGGGCATCTTCCGCCAGCACCGGGTGGTCAATGGACGCAATCGCGACACCGCCTGGTTCTCGATCGTCGACGACGAGTGGCCGGCCATCCGCGAGAGCCATCGCCGCTGGCTCTCGCCGGACAACTTCGATGCCGCGGGGCGCCAGCGCCAGTCGCTGGCCGAAGTGACGGCGACCCTCTCTTCCGACGGAGGCTGAATCGTGTACCAGCCGAATTCGTTTCGCCTCGACGATACCGCAGCAATGGAGAGAGCCATCGACCAGGCCCCGTTCGCGACCCTGATTACGCCGGGGCGCGACGGCGGCTTCGAGGCCGATCACCTGCCGCTGCTGCTCGAGACCGCCGGCGGCGAGTCGACGCCTCGTCGACTGCGCGGCCATATCTCGCGCGCCAACCCGCTGGCCGACACACCGGGTGCCAAGGTCTCCACCCTCCCCGCCCTGGCCATCTTCCATGGTCCGCAGGCCTACGTATCGCCAAGCTGGTATCCGGCCAAGCGCGAGCACGGCAGGGTGGTCCCGACCTGGAACTATCAGGTCGTGCACGTTCGCGGTCGCCTGCGCCTGATCGATGATCCATCCTGGCTACGCGAACTGACGGGTGTGCTGACCCGCCGCTTCGAACGTGGTCGACCCGTTCCCTGGTCGATCGACGACGCGCCGGATGACTTCATTGCGGGGATGTGTCGTGCCATCATCGGTGTCGAGCTGACCGTCGAGCGCATGGAGGGCAAGCGCAAGGCGAGCCAGCACAAACCGAGAGAGGAGCGCGAGGCGATCTTCCAGGGCCTTCGCGGCGAGTACGGGCACACTGTCGCCGACGCCACGATTCTCAGCGGGATCGACTAGAAAGGAGAGTGCCATGTCCCACTACACGGCCACCATACGCTGGCGGCGCCAGCCGACGGAGGGATTCACCGACGGTCGCTATAGCCGGGGGCACGAATGGCACTTCGACGGTGGTGTCACCGTTGCCGCCTCTGCCTCCCCTCATATCGTCCCTCTCCCCTACTCGATCGAGGCCAACGTCGATCCCGAAGAAGCCTTCGTCGCGGCGCTCTCCAGCTGCCATATGCTGGTGTTTCTCGGTATCGTTGCCAAACGACGCTTCGTCGTCGAGCGCTACGAGGACAGTGCCGTCGGCGTGCTGGAACAGAATGACGCCGGCCAGTTGGCGATGACGCGGGTCACGCTGCGCCCGGCGGTGACGTTCTCCGGTGAGCGCCGACCGACGCCTGAACAGCTCGAGACGATGCACCACCAGGCCCACCGGGGCTGCTTCATCGCCAACTCGGTCAAGACCGAAGTCGTGACCGAGATCGTGGAAAGCTCCATCGCCAACGAATGAACATTGGCGGTCACTCTTTTGGCGTCGGCGAACCGATCTTGTCGAGCGCACGCTTTCGCCTGCGTGAAAGTTTCGGCCCCAGATTGGGGATCAGCAACATGGCGAGCGCCATCAACAGCATGATCAGCGTCAAAGGTTCCGTATACAGCCCCGACCAGTCACCACCGGCAATCTGCAACCCCGAGCGCAACTTCTGTTCTGCCATGGGCGTCAGGATAAAACTGATCGCCAGCGGCCCCTTGGGGAAACCGCCCAGATCCAGCAGAAAACCGATCACCGCGAAACTGAGCAGCATCCACACGTCGGCAACGGAATTACCGTAAGCGTACCCGCCCACCAGGCAGAAGAATACGATGATGGGGAATAAAATGTAGCCGGGAATCTGGCTGATCCGGGAAACCCATCTAACGCTGCCTACCATGACGAAGTACATGATGATATTGGCGCAGAAAAAAGCCGCCATCAGAATGTAGACAAGCTCGGGATTGTTGACGAACAGCAGCGGCCCCGGCTGAATCGAATGGATCAACAGCGCCGCCAGCAACAGCACATTGTTCAGACTTCCCGGCAGGCCGAGCGCAATAAGCGGAATCATGGCACCGCCGATGGTGGCATTGTTGGCGGACTCCGATGAAACGATTCCCGCTTCGCAGCCGGTGCCGAACTTTTCCGGTGTTTTCGACAGCGCCTTGGTAGTCGAGTAAGCCACCATCGAACCGATGATTGCCCCGACACCCGGCAACAGGCCAATCCAGGTTCCCAGTACGGAAGAGCGCAGCAGGTTGGCACCATGGCGCAGATAATCCTTCACCCCCATGATCACGCCGCGGTAGCTCGTGGAGAGCCCTTCGCCCTCTTTCTTGGGCTTAAGCAGATCGGTGAATGCGGTGCCCAGGGCGAAGAGCCCGATGAACATGGGGATAGGATCGATGCCGCCATTGAGCGCCACCAGATCGAACGTCAGTCGCGGCGTCCCGGAGGAAGGATCGATTCCCGGCACCGCGAGCAGCGCGCCCAGTAGTGCCGCGATGATGCCCTTCAGGAACGATCCCTCGGTGATGATCGCGATCAGCACCAGTGCCATGACGATCAGCGCGAAATAGTTGAAAGCGGTGAATTTGGTCGCCCAGATCGAAAGCGGCTTGGTCAGCAGGACCAGGGCCACCCAGGAGATCAAACCGCCGACGAACGAACTACCAATTCCCAGGCCGAGCGCGCGCCCCGGGCGACCCGCCCTGGCCATGGGGTAGCCATCCAGTGTCGTCATGATCGCGGCTTCGGTACCCGGCATCTTGAGCAGCGTCGCCGTGATCAATCCGCCGCTGATGGCGCCGATGTAGATCGAAATGAGCAGCACGATCGCCATTTCCGGCGTCATGAAGAAGGTCAGCGGCAGACATAGTGCTATGAGCATCGTGCCACTCAATCCGGGGATCGCCCCTACGAATACCCCAGCCGAGACACCCAACAGCATCAGACCAAGGGCTGCGGGCTGCAAGGTAAACCAGAAAGCCGTCAGCAAACCGTCCATCACATCACCCCAGCGCCGGAAGATCGACGAAAAAAACTTGCGTGAAAAGCCATTCGGCACCAAACCCCAGCACCACACCCAGCATTAGCGCGATCAATGTGCCGCGGCGACGATTCGGCATCGGCAACAACTGAGCTGCCACGACCACAAAGGCGGTCGTGACCAGCGAAATCGGAAAGCGCTCGAGAAATACCAGCCAGATGAAACCGAGGCATAACGTCAGCATGCCAAGTGGCGCCAGCAGTTGCCTCGCCTCGAAAATATCCTCTACAGACTCGCCAACTTGCGCCAGGGTGTCCTCCTTCATATCGCTTTTCTCGATATCAACGGGCGCACCGGTCGCGGAAACGGCAGGTGCTCTGGGAAGCAACCATTTACCTGCCTGCACGACACAAAGGCCGATCATGAGCACGGATACCCCCAGGGGCACGGCTCTGGAGCCAAGGGGGTCGAATGCGAAGCCGCCGATCTGCAGCGCGCTCCAGCAACCAATGACACCGACGATGCCGATGAGCATCGTGATAAACCACTCCAGTCTTCGATCCATTACGACGCCTCTCTTTCGCAAGCGTTAGGGAAGCGCGAAAGAGCGGCGCGACACGCCTCTCGTCTCGCAGGCAGCACGTTTCCTCGTTAGCGCGCAGTCGCCTGCCTGGCGACGGGTCCGACGATATCGGCCTGCTCGTCGAGATACTTACGGAACGCTTCACCACGGAGAAAGATCGGCTTGGTCAGGGTATCGTCGTAGTAGGTCTTAATACGGTCGCTTTGAGAGGCGGCCTCGAGCGCATCGGCGAAGGCATCAACGATCTCGTCGGGCGTGTCCTTGGGTGCCAGCCAGTAGTTACCGAAGCAGAAGCTGACATCGGTACCTTGAGAACGGGCCGTAGGCACCCCGGGCAAACGATCGTCAGGCTCATCGTCCAACAGGGCGATCGCCTTGACCTGGCTGTCGTCGGCCAGTTGACCATCCTCGGTCAGCGTAAAGTTCTTGGCCCCGGCGGCCCCCACGGAAGCCACGTCGATCTGGCCCCCGGTCAGTGCCGCAAAGTTGTCGGCTGAGCCACCGACCTGAGCGAAGCGGAAATCCGCGTCCGAGTGATTCTCGAGCATGATGCCGGACATGTGGTTCAGCCCGCCGATATTGACGCCAAACACCACCGGGTTGGATTTGTCGGCAGCAGCGGTCAGCAGAGCCTGCAGGCTGTCGTAGCCCGAATCCTTGCGCACCAGAATGGCCATGCAGTTCTCGCCGGTCAGGGCAACGGGCTTGAAGTCTTCATAACCGAAATTGGTGATTCCCGCGGCCTGCGCACCGATCAGCCCGGTCTCGTGGACCAGGAATTCATAGCCATCCGGCTTGGCGTCCATGACGCGTCTTGCACCGACGGAGGAGTGGCCGCCGACATTGACCACGTTGAGCGGCTCGGAGAGCAGTTGCTGCTCGTTAATGGCCGCTGCAAAACTACGTGCGACGAGATCGCTGGAGCCGCCAGCCTTGAACGGCACCACGATGCTGACCGGACGCTCCGGCCAGGTAGCGCCGGATGCAGAAGCGATCGACAGCGAGGCGACGGCAGCTGACAGAATCGTTTTCGCGTATTTCACGATATCTACCTCTTTGTTTTTGAAGGTTGGCGATTTTCGCCGTCGACCAACGGTCTAGTCGCCGACGCGACGCAGGTGGCCATTGGGTGTAGGAATCTTTTGCATATCGGGGAGCTGCTCATCGACGCAGAGCAGGCGCGAAACGTCCGGCGAGACGCCAAGGCCGACACAGGATGCCAACGACAGCTGACCGTCACGTACCTGAAGTTCTCCGGCAGCAGTCTGATCGAAGAGCGCGGTGTGAAGCGTGTGTAACTCCACGTGACGGACCTGTGAATGACCTCGCGCGATCTCCAGCGCCACTTTTTCGGTAAGCCAGGTCGAAGAGCACTGCAACGAGACGTCGCAGCGGTAGTCGCTCGCCAGAGCGATCAGTCGCCTGGCAGCGGTAATGCCGCCGACGGCGATAGGCGAAAACTGCAGCGCGCCGATCGCTTCGAACTCCAACAGTGCGCGAAATATCTCGAAGCGCGACTCGGCCTCGAACACCATGACCGGTACGCCGCAGTCACGATTGAGCCAGCGCATCTCCTCCCAGCAGTGAGTGGGAAAGGGAGCCTGAACCGCCTCTACATCGAACTCGCGCCATACACCGAGCCATTTTTCCGCCCGCGCCCTGTCCAGGCTGTATACGGCATCGACGATCAGCCCGACATCCGGTCCGACGGCTTCTCTGACGGCTCTGACACGCGCGACGTCCTGTTCGAAGGCCAAAGCCCCGATTTTCATCTTGATGCGGTTGTGCCCCGCCGCGACGTAGCAGCGCATTTCGTCGGCCAGCCGAACGGGCGCATCGTCCTTGCGATAGAGCCCGCCACTGGCATAGACCGGGATTCGATCGCGCAGTGGCTCTATGGAGATCGCCGCCCCCAGCGCGCGTCCCGTGCGCTTGCCAAGCACGTCGTGCAGCGCGATATCGACCCCGCTCAAGGCCGCCGCCATCATGCCGTGACGACCATTGAGCGAAGCCATCGACCATAGGTCTTGCCACAGCCCAGCGGGATCGTTGGCATCAGCGCCGAGCACGCGGGGCCGAATTTCGCTCTGCAGAAAGCGGATCAATGCGTCGGCGGAATTATCGAAGCACCAGCACTCGCCCCATCCCTCGACGCCCTCTTCAGTGACCAGACGAACCAGCACAGACTGTTTCCGATGCCAGAGGATGCGCGGATTGAAGATCTGCCCTCCCAGAGGAACTTCCAGCAAAAAAATATTGAGCGCCTGGATCTTCATGCCACACATGCTCCAAAAATTGTCTTATAAGACACATATGTCATATATTGCACATGACTGACATCTTGGCAAGTCTTTAACATTCTGTGCATGCTGAATAGCGATTGCTGTATGAGTTCCATGTGATGCCACATCGCACCTCCAGGGAGATGAGCGAGTGACGGAAGTAGATGACAAACTAAGCTCGGCTCGACTAGGCGAACGTATCAAACAGATACGCCGAGATAAGGCGTTGACACTTAGTGAATTGGAACAGCGCTGCGGCCTGCGCGCCTCGACCGTATCCAAGATCGAACGCGGAGCGATCTCACCCAGTTATGCGAGCCTTCTCCGTCTCGCCAAAGGGCTGGAGGTGGAGCCTGCGGAACTGATCCAGCCCCAGGTGGATGCGTTACCCAAGACGCGGCGCTCGATTACCCGCAACGGTGAAGGCATCGGCCATTCCATTGGCTCGCACGACTATCGCTTTCTCTGTTCCGAACTGACGAACAAGAAGATGTGCCCGATGATCGCGACGGTTCACGCCAAAGAAATGACGGAGATTCGCGGAACCAGCGCCCGAGCGGACGGCCTGTTCTCTCACGAGGGAGAGGAGACGCTCTTCGTGGTCAAGGGCCAGGTTGTTCTGCACACCGAGTTCTATAGTCCCGTGGTTCTCAACGAGGGCGACTGCGCCTACATCGACAGCTCCATGGGCCACGCTTGTCTGAAAGGATCGGAAGAAGATGCGGTGGTTTTCTGGGTATGTACCGATCTGGCTTTCAAACCCAGCGAGTGGAACAACTGACGTCAACGAGGATACGAGGCAGGCATGATTCGACAGATAACGTATCAAGAAGCGAGAGAGCGACTTTTCTGGGCCGAAGCCGTCGAGGCCCTGAAGCAGGGCCATCGAGCCGCAAGGCCGGAAATCGACGATACTTTTCTTGGACCGGCCGACAAGACCCTGCTCAATCGCTCCTGTTTCATCCCCGGTATCGGCTATGGCGCCAAGGCGGTCACCGTCTTCGACGGCAATGCCGCCCGCGGCCTGGATACCGTCCAGGGCGCCATGCTCTATTTCGCCCCGGATGATGGCCGGTTGCAGGCGATCATCGAGAGCCGGCTGGTCACCGAGATCAAGACGGCCAGCGACTCCGTGCTGGGCGCGCTGCTGTTGGCCCGCCGGGATAGCCGCAATCTGCTCGTCTGCGGTGCCGGCAAGGTCGCGGCCAGCCTGATCGACGCCTATACCGCCCTGTTCCCCGGCCTCGAACGCATCAGCCTGTGGAACCGGACCCACGACAAGGCGCGAGCACTCGCCGGCGCCTGTGAAGCTCGCGGTCTGAACGTGGCCGCGGTGAGCGACCTGGAAGCGGCGGCAAGGTCGGCGGATATCATCGCCAGCGCCACCATGGCGCGAACCCCGTTCCTCCGGGGCGAGTGGATCGCGCCGGGCACGCACGTCGACCTGATCGGCGCGTTCAAGGCTGACATGCGGGAAGCGGACGATACGCTGCTGCAGAAAGCCCGGCTGTTCGTGGACAGCCGCGAGACCACGCTCGGCCACATCGGCGAGCTGAAGATCCCCCTCGCCGCCGGTGTCATCGCCGAGGAGGACGTCCTTGGCGACTTCTACGATCTGCTCAGCGGACGTGGGGGCCGACAGAACGAGGCCGATATCACCCTGTTCAAGAATGGTGGCGGCGCCCACCTCGACCTGATGATCGCCCGCTATATCGCCGACACTACCCGGTAGCCGCGCCCTCCGCTGCGACGGTCGGTCACTGGACGCCAACGCTCAGCGGCGTAAAATGCGCGGCGATCATCGGCGCCACCGTGGCGCCACCCCAACCCGGTCCGCCCTTTGCGAGGGCGACTACCAGGAGTCGAAGCATGTCATCAAACGATCCCGCGATCGTGGTCGCGGCGTTGTATCAGTTCGTCACTCTCGACGACTTCGAAGCCCTGCGCGAGCCGCTGCTCGCCGAAATGCAGCGTCTCGATGTCAAGGGCACGCTGCTGCTCGCCAACGAGGGCATCAACGGTACCGTTTCCGGCACCCGCGATAGCATCGACGCGCTGCTCGGCTGGCTCAAGCGCGACGCGCGTTTTGCCGAGCTGGGCCACAAGGAATCCTACTGCGACGCCCACCCGTTCTATCGCACCAAGGTCAAGCTCAAGCGCGAGATCGTGACCATGGGCGTACCGGACGTCGACCCGAACCGCCGCGTCGGGACCTATGTCGAGCCGGAAGACTGGAACGCGCTGATCGACGACCCCGAGGTGCTGGTCATCGATACGCGCAACGACTACGAAGTGGCCATCGGCAGCTTCGAGGGCGCGGTCGACCCCAGGACCAAGTCCTTTCGAGAATTCCCGGCATACGTGAAACAGCACTACGATCCCAGCCGCCACAAGAAGGTGGCGATGTTCTGCACCGGCGGTATCCGCTGCGAGAAGGCGTCGAGCTTCATGCTCAACGAGGGATTCGAGGAGGTCTTCCACCTCAAGGGGGGCATCCTGAGCTATCTGGAGCGGGTGCCGGAGACACAGAGTCGCTGGCGCGGCGACTGTTTCGTGTTCGATAACCGGGTCACCGTCCGCCACGACCTGAGCGAGGGCGAGTTCGAGCAGTGTCATGCCTGTCGCATGCCGATCTCCACCGCGGATCAGTCATCGGACAAGTACACGCCGGGGATCAGTTGCCCCCACTGCTGGGATTCGCTGCCGGAAAAGACGCGCGCCAGTGCCCGCGAACGGCAGAAGCAGATCGAACTGGCCCGGGCCCGCAACCAGCCGCATCCGATCGGCCGCAACCCGCGCGAAACGTCGAACGCTTGACGCTGGATGCAAAACGGCCTCCCGATCGATTCGGGAGGCCGTCGTTCGAACGCCGATGGTGTCGCCGGGGCCTGGCTCAATGCGCGCTGCGCACCAGCTCCTTCCTGTCCGGTTCGGGCAGCAGGCCATAGCCACTCAACTTGGCAAAGAACCGTCGCATGCGACGATCGACTTTCTGACGCGCGAACCAGGGCCAGACGTTGGCCAGCGGCATGAAATCCGGATTGGAGACGCCGTCGATCAGCCACAGCCGCCGAGAGCCGTCGGCCCTAAGCTGACAGACGATGTTGCGGTCGTTGATGTCGGACGGCACGATCCAGTTGTCGCGAAGATAGTGATACAACCCCTGCAGTTCGTCGGCGAACGCATGGGTGGCGAACCAGGCCGTATCGCCCCGATCGCGGCACTGTCGAATGGTGGAGGAGATCTGCCCATCGGCATCGGTCACCAGCTCAAACACCAGCCCGGGACCCTGATCCGTCTCCACCGATCCGAAATATTCCGGGACATGGCGCCAGTCGTCGAGGCCTCGCGCCTTCAGAATGTCGAAATAGATCTGCTCACGCTCGTTCTGGTGACTTCCGCGCTCGGGGAACCGAGGCACCTTGATACAGCGCTCGGGCCGTTCCGGATGCCGATAGATCGCCCGGTCGTTGCCGTGGGCAATTTCGTTGAGATGGGAAAGTCGGTGCAAGGTGGGGCCACTCCGAGCCGTAACACAGGCGTCATGACCCGTTAATATTACATTAATCAAACGGCGTTTTCATTGATCTTTCGTCTCATCGTCGGACTCCGGGCGCATCCAGCGATCCCACAGCCGGGAGACCGTAGCGCGATGATCGGCAAAGGCCTCCCCCGCCACCAGGCTTCGCTTCTTGGCCAGTGCCGCCCGGTGACTGGCGTCGCGATAGGCCAGGTAGGCCGCCTGCAGATCGCGGGCATCCTGCTCGGCTAACCTGCCGCTCTGGGCCAGCGCATCCAGCAGCCGCATGTTGTCGGTGACCTCGAGCAGGGCCGGCGTCGTTGCCGACAGGGCCAGCACGGCGTACTGGTTCATGAACTCGATGTCCACCAGGCCGCCGGCATCCTGCTTGAGGTGGAACTGCCCCGCCTCTCTCGCTTCGGCACCGCTACCCAGATGCTCGCGCATCTTGTGCCGCATCCCGACCACTTCACGCCGCAATGCTTCGCAGTCGCGCTCTCGTCCCAGCACTTCCCGCCGGACGGCCTCGAAACGATCGCCCAGGGCGTCGTCACCGGCCACCGCCCGCGCGCGCACCAGTGCCTGATGTTCCCAGCTCCAGGCCTCCTTGCGCTGATACTCGGCGAACGCATCCAGCGACGAGACCAGCAACCCGGCATTGCCCGAGGGACGCAGGCGCATGTCGACCTCGTAGAGCGTGCCACTGGGCGTGGTGGCGGTGAGCAGATGGATGATCCGCTGGCCCAGGCGGGTGAAGAAGACCAGGTTGTCGATCGACTTGGCGCCGTCGGTGACGCCCCGCGGCGCGGCGTCGTAGAGGAATACCAGATCGAGGTCGGAGCCGTAGCCCAACTCGATGCCGCCCAGCTTGCCGTAGCCGACGATCAAAAAGCTCGCCTGAGTCGACGACTCCCTGGCGCCGGGTTGGCCGTAGCGTGCCGCCAGCGAGCGCCACGCCATCCGCAATACGCTATCCAGCACCACCTCGGCGATCGCGGTCAGGTAATCGCTGACCTTCATCAACACGCGCCCCCCGGCGATGTCGGAGGCGGCGACGCGCAGCACCTGGGTCTGCTTGAAGACCCGCATCGCTTCCAGCCAGCTCTCCTCGTCGTCTTCGGGAATCCTTGCCAGCGTCTGGCGCAGCTCATCCGCCAGCCGCTGCTTGTCGGCCGGCGAATAGAGCGTCGCGGGGGTCAGCAGCTCATCGAGCAGGATGGGATGGCGGGCCAGCTGTTCGGCGATCCAGGGGCTGGCCGAGCAGAGCCGGACCAGCGACGGCAGCACCTGCGGATTCTCGCGCAGCAGCGACAGATAGGCGGTGCGCCGAAGCACCGCCTCGATCAGCGGTAGCACGCGCTCGAGGGCCACGCTCGGCGTGTCGCTCTCCGCCGCCGCTTCCAGCAGCAGTGGCATGACGGCGTCGAGCCGCTCGTAGCCGATACGCTGCATCGACTTGACGCCGCGGGAGTCTCGAAAGGCGCTGAGACGCCGCAGCGAATCGGGCAGCTCGAAGCCTGCCGCCGCCAGCGTTCGCTCCGCCTCGGCGTCGTCCATCTCCCCCTGCCACAGCTGCCGCCAGGCGACATCATGCCGGCCCGTCTCCTCCGCCTGGAGCGGCGATTCGTCATCGGGGTCGGCGATCACCGCGTCGAAATGACGTCGCACCCGCTCCCGGCAGGCCGCAAGCGCCTCTCTCAACGCTTCCCAGTCCGGCATCCGCATGGCCATCGCCAACCTCGCCTGGTTCTCCGGGTCGCCCGGCAGCGTCTGCGTCTGGCGGTCCTGCTGCGCCTGCAGCGCGTGTTCCAGATCCCGCAGGAAGACGTAATCCTCCCGTAGCTCGTCGACCACCGCCTGCGGCAGCAGCTCCAGCGTGACCAGTTGCGACATGGCGTCCCGCAGCGAGGTGACCTGGAGTTCGGTATCCCGACCGCCACGGATCAGCTGGAACGCCTGGACCACGAACTCGACCTCACGAATCCCGCCTCGTCCCAGCTTGATGTTGTCGTCTCTTCCCAGCCGCTTGACCTCACGATGGATCATCGCCTTCATGTCACGCAGCGACTCGATCGCGCCGAAGTCGAGATACTTGCGGTAGATGAAGGGCTTGAGCTCGCCGAGCAGCCGGTAACCGGCATCGATGTCGCCGGCGACGGGCCGCGCCTTGAGCATGGCGTAGCGCTCCCACTCGCGCCCCTGATCCTGGTAGTAGCTGGTGAAGGTGTTGAAGCTGCCGACCAGCGGCCCGCCATCGCCCAGCGGACGCAGTCGCATGTCGACCCGGAACACGAAGCCGTCGGCGCTGATCGCGTCCAGCGCGGCGATCAGCTTCTGCCCCAGCTTGGTGAAATACTGCTGATGCTCGTACTCGCGTTCGCCCCCGTGGGTGGTGCCCTTTTCGGGAAACGCGAAGATCAGATCGATATCCGAGGAGAGATTGAGCTCGCCGGCGCCGAGCTTGCCCATTCCCAGCACGATCAGGCGCTGGGGCGCGCCGTCGGCGCTTGGGGCGGGTGTCCCCCAGCGGGCCGCGAAATGTCCCTCGAGCCACCCCAGCGCTCCCTCGAGGCAGATTTCCGCCAGCTCGGAGACGGCGCGGGCGGTCTGCCACATGTCGGCACCGTTGAGGTCGCGCCAGACGGTGCCGAGCATGCGCGCCTGGCGGAAACGGCGCAGGACGCAGTGGAGCGCCTCCTCGTTCTCCGCCTTCGCCAGCGCTTCACCCAGTACCTGCTCGAGCCGTGCCCGTTCCGGAGCGGCTTCCAGCTCGCCCATCTCCAGCGCGGCGGGCAGCAGCGCCGGGCGTGTGGCCAGGGCATCCAGCGCGAAATCCGACAGCAGCACCACGCGGGCGAGTTCGCCCCCCCGGGTCTCGTCCAGCGACCGCCACGCCTCGACGACCGCCGGCTCCCCCTCGGCGTCCAGCGCCTCCTCCAACCGCTGCCTGGCATCGCGGCCGGCGCGCTCCAGTGCCGCGGGGACATCGATGTCGGCAAACCAGCACTCGGGTAACGGCATCAGGGGCTCCAGGCAGGCGATGGGCGGGTCAACGCGGAATAGGCCCGCCCAGCATAACGAAAGCCTCTAGCGAGACCCAAGCGACGAAGGTCGTTGCCTAAGTGCCGATGACTCGGCCGATTGGCGCAGTCACTCGGCCAGATGCACGGTGTCAAACCAAGGTTGTATTACATCGTACGAATAAACCGACTACAAAGGCACAAGCCAATCAGCCGGGTCCAGGTGCACTCCTCCAACCACAAGCGCTCCTCGATCTACCGACCCCGCTCTCGAAGTCCACCCACTGCCAAGGATTACCTCATGACGTTCAAGAAAACCCTGCTGGGAATCGCCTGCCTGGCATCACTGACGGTAGGCACCGCCCAAGCCGACTTCCCGAATCGGGATATCCGCGTCATCGTGCCGGCAGCCGCCGGCGGCGGTACCGATGCCATCGTTCGCAAGGCCTCCAACATCGCCGAAGAGTCGCTGCCCGTCTCGATGTATGTCGAGAACGTGGAAGGCGGCATGACGGCAACCGGCCTGCTCCAGTTGATGAAAGCGCGCCCGGACGGGCAGACCATCGCCGCGATCACCTACGACAGCATCATCACGATCCCGTGGAAGAACATGCTGCCCGGCTTCGACATGGACAAGATGCGCATGATTGCGCGCATCACCAGCGAAGCCGATGCGATCACCGTGCCGGAAAACTCTCCTTACAAGACGCTGGATGACCTGATTGCCGCGGCCAAGGAAAAGCCCAACAGTATCCGCGTCGGCATCCAGAACATGGGGGCCAGAACCCATCTGACGCTGCTGCAGCTCCAGGAACAGACCGGCGCCAAGTTCAAGATCGTCTCCTACGACAACAGCGCAGCGTCGCAAAAGGAAGCCCTGCTCAACGGCGAAGTCGATGCCGTCGTCACCAGTCTCGGCGATCTGGCACCGCTGATCGAGTCCGGCCAGGCGCGCGGTCTGGTCGAATTTTCCGACACCCAGAATGAAGGCTTCCCCAACGTACCGCCGGTCACCGAGACCGATACCGGCCTCGATCTGCAGATGGGCAGCTTCATCATCATGGTGGCCCCGGCGCGTACGCCGGACGACGTGATCGAAAAGCTGGAAACGACCTATCACAAGGCTTACGAGAGCGACGAGTTCCAGCAGTGGCTGAAAAAGATCGGTGTGACACCCGCCTGGCTGGGAGCCGACGACGTGACCCAGTGGGCGAACGATACCCAGCAGCAGCTCTTCAACACCATGGACGATCTGGTCGACCAGGGCGTGCTGGAGAAATAAGCCACCCTCATTCGATTCCACTCACTCTGCGCCATGCTTTACGCATGGCGCAGAGTCGTCAATCCAGGGGTCTCCATGTCTTCTGAACGCTCACTCAAACCTTCGTCTCACCCGTCGTCCCGACGCCCTACCCTGGGCGGTGAATTCTTCGTGCCGGCGGTGCTTGCGCTCATCACCCTGGTCTATCTGATCTCGGCGATCCAGCTCGGTCCGCCGATGAAGGCCGGCAACATGACCGCCTCGTTCTTCCCCATCGCGACCGCCATTCTGATGCTGGTCGCGCTGATCTGCGCCATGGTTCATGCGCTGCGCGGCAGGGCCAGGGCATCCGCCGAATCATCGTCCGTCGACACGGAAAGCCACGCTGAGATTCCCAGCGGTCGCCAGTACGCCGGGCTCTCCCTCGGCGCGATCGGCGTCATCGTGCTGACGGCAGGCTATCTGCTGGCGTTCGATCTGATCGGCTACTTCGTCGCGACGTTCGTCTACGTATTGCTGCTCTGCTGCCTGTTCGGCGGCGGCTTCCGCGATAAATGGCTGACCAAGCTGGTCGCCGCCGTCGCCATCACCCTGGCGGGCTACCTGCTGTTCGAGGTCGTCTTCCAGGTCCGCCTGCCCACTCTCTGGAGTCAATGATCATGGACGCGATCTCCGGGCTGCTGGGTGGCTTCGCCGCCCTCGCCAATCCCGAAACCCTGCTCTACATGATCGGGGGATTCCTGATCGGCACCTTCTTCGGCGCGGTGCCGGGGCTGACATCGGTACTGGCCATTGCCCTGCTGCTGCCGCTGACCTACAGCCTCGACGTGACCACGGCGCTGGTCGCCTGCGCCAGCATCTTCATGGCCGGAATGTGCAGCGGCAGCATCACCGCCACCACCATCAACATTCCCGGGGCGCCCTCGTCGATGATGACCGCGCTGGAAGGTTACCCGATGCAGCAGCGCGGCGAGGGCGCCAAGGCGCTCGGCCATGCCGCACTGGGTTCGATGATCGGCGGTTCGCTGGGCGCCCTGCTGCTGATGGTGATGGCACCGCTGGCGGCGGACGTGGCCCTGCTGATCCGCACACCGGGCAAGTTCTCGCTGATCGCCTTTGCGCTGATCGTGATCATCATTTCCCAGCGCGGATCGATCACCAAGGGCATGATCGCGACCCTGTTCGGCGTCATGATCGCCACCATCGGCATCGACGTGGTCCAGCCGCTGGCCCGCTTCACCTTCGGCACCGGCGTGCTGGTTCAGGGCATCGACATGATGCCGCTGATCATCGGTACCTTCGCCATCAGCGAGCTACTGGTCCAAGCCGACAGCCGCAGCACCCGCACCGTCGACCCGAGCATGATCAAGGCGGCCAAGGTGAAACGTCGCGATTTCATCCCGCCGCTCTCCGAGGTCCGCGAGATCGGCGCGCTGCGCTACCTGAAAAGCGCGGTCATCGGCTATGCGGTCGGCATTCTGCCCGGTGCCGGCGGCTCGATGGCGGCTTTCGTCTCCTACGCCGAATCGATGCGCTCCTCCAAGCACCCGGAGCGTTACGGCAAGGGCAACCCGGAAGGTATCGCGGCGGCAGAGTGCGCCAACAACTCGATGTGCGGCGGCGCGTTCGTGCCGATGCTGACGTTCGGCATCCCCGGCGATCCGACCACCGCCATCGTGCTCGGCGTGCTGGTGATCAACGGCCTCCAGCCCGGCCCGCAGTTCATGACCCAGCAGCTCGACCTGATCGCGCCGATGTTCGCCTCGCTGTTCGTCAGCGCCCTGATCCTGATTCCGCTGACCCTCTACCTGCTCGGCCCCTACTTTCTCAAGATCGTGTCGATCCGCCGTGACGTGCTCTACTCGAGCATTGCCATCGTCGCACTGGTGGGCAGCTACGTCGCCACCTACTCAACGTTCCAGATGGCGCTGGCATTGGTGTTCGGCGTGTTGGCCTACTACCTGCGCAAGCAGAAGTATCCTACCGTCTGCCTGCTGCTGGGGTTCGTGCTCGGTCCGAGCCTGGAGGAGTACTGCCGTCGAGCGCTTTCCATCAACGACGGTAACCCGCTGATCTTCTTCACCAGCCCGGACAGCCTCTTCTTCATCGCGCTGACCGCGGTGTTCTTCTACTTCATGGTGATCCGCAAACCCAAGGACCGAGGACTGGGAACGCCACCGGCGGGGTGAGGCTATCTCGAGAGCAGGCCGGAGAGTGGCACCAGGCCATGATCCGGCCTCGCCACGCCAGAGCTCCAGGGGGTCACGTCGACCGTCTGCGCGACTGCCATCGCCGCCATCAATGCCCCCCAGGAATAGAAGGAATCGGTATCGGGCTGATCGGTGATGGCGCCGGTTTCGGGGTGAAAGTTCTCGCCGCAGATTCGCTCCCGCCAGCCATCCTGGAACAGTCGCCAGCTCTTGTCGGCGAGTTCGCGGGCCTGCTCGTGAAAGCCGGCGCGCAGCAAGCCACGCTGGGTCCAGAAGTTGAGTGTCGGCCAGACGCGCCCGCGCCAGTAGACGTTGTCCTGATAACTGGGGTCGTCTCGAGCCACCGAGGGCAACCCCACGTCCCCCCCGAACTTCTCCCACGGGAGCAGGTAGTTGTTGACCAACGCAGTCGCCTGCTCCGAGGTGGCCGCCCCGGCGACGAGCGGATAGAACGAAGTGGGCGCCAACTGGCGCACGAAGCTGCCACCCCGCAATCGATTGGCGAATACGCCGCGCTCGGCATCCCACAGCTGGTCGCGGATGCGGGCCACGTGATCGGCATGGCGTGCCCGCAGCCGTTTCGCCGTCGCCACCTCGCCGAGTCGATCCGCCATCGATATCAGCATCTCGTTATCCAGCGCCAGCAGGCTGTTGGCACCGACATCGAACGCCTGCAGCAGACCGGTGGCGGGATCGAACGGGGCATCGTCGTGGACCGGACTGTTGTCCATCGCCGACTCGTTCTTGGCGCCCAGCTTGGTACCCCGGTAGAGTCCTCGCCCGACCCCCGGGGTGGTGCCATAGGCCACCAGCCCGGCGCCAGCCAGTTCACGATGACGCCACCACCAGTCGAAGTTGGCCAGCAGCCTGGGAAACGCCCAGCGGATCAAGCCTTCATCCCCGCTGCGCTGGTAGAGATTCCAGACGACGTAGCCAAGAATCGGCAGTTGGCTGCGATCGATCCAGGCGTCGTTGCCGGTCACCAGACAGGGAAAATTACCCGCCTCGGTCTGAAACGAGAAGATCGCCGCCAGATTGTCCTTGGCGCCTTGAAGATCGATGTGTCCCCACAGCCAGGCATTGAAGGCGACGTCATCGAGCCAGACGCCGAAGCCGCCGAACTTCTGTGTGCTCCAGAAACGCGTCAAGCCGGTGTAGGGCCGACGATTGACGGCATCGTAGACATGGTTCCAGCGGATCACGTCATTGATCGCCTGCAGCGCCTGCTGCGCGCCGCCGGGCGGATGCGCATCGGCCAACGCCCAGTCTTCCCGGGGCAGCGCCGGTATGTCGATCGTGCCCTGCCGACAGACGATCCGCTGCCGGGGAATCTCTTCCAGGTTGAAGCGCAGTGCGGCGGTCGTGCCACTCTCGGCCCGGGAGCCGAGATAGAAATAGCCTCTGTCGAGGAACTCCTGGCGCACTGCGTCCAGGTCATCGTGAAAGGTCACGAGCAGAGGCGCGTGGGCTGCCCTGACCCGCAGCGAGCGATCACGCGGTGCGTCGGCCACGTCATTCCGGAGCTCACCGCTCCCCTCGTCGAAATGCCAGCGACCGCCTCCGTGGACGACCAGGGCGACCCAGAATCGCAACCCCCACTCACCGGTCTCGCGAGTCTGCCACTCGATCTCGATACCGTCGACGTCGAAGCAAAACCGCCAGTCGAGCACCGTACCGTGGAACTCACTCCGCAGGCGCGCTTCCCCGCCGTCCAGCGAGCGCATGCCGAATCGCGTCTGCGAGGGAGTGAGCAGCGAAACCGCGTTCGCGCTGGCCGCGTAGAGCATCGGTGTCAAGCGGACGTCCAACTCCGGATGCACGAGTTCCGCCGGACGATCCGGATTCCACGTCCCCCAGCCGAGATTTCGCCGTCCCTCGCTCATGCTTCGACCGGAATGGTATCCGCCACGCGCCATGTCAGCCGCACTCGCTGGCCTGGTTGTAGCTCGGCCGTGGCGCGGTTCTGGGCGAAGACACGCAGATGAATGTCATTACGGCGCAGCAGATAACTCAGGCTGTTACCGGCGAAGATGATCTCCTGAAGCTCCGCCTCGAGGAGGTTGTGGTCGGCAAGAGGGGGCTCCCCCTCCTCGGCGATCGCCATTTTTTCCGGGCGTACCGCACAGGTGGCTTTGCCGACGCCGGTCAAGGGTGCGGTAGCGCGCAGCCTCGTGCCGTCGGAAAGCGCCAGCTCGCCGTCATCGACATCACCTTCGAACAGGTTGGCATCGCCCAGGAAAGTCGCAGCGAAGGCTGTCGCCGGGCGCTCGTAGAGTTCTCGCGGCGGCCCTTCCTGCAGCAGTTTGCCATCCTTGAGCACCCCGACCTTGTCGCTCAGCGTCAAGGCCTCCTCCTGATCGTGGGTCACGAAGATCGTGGTGATGCCCACTTCGCGCTGAATACGCTTCAGCTCGACCTGCATTCCGAGGCGCAGCGCCTTGTCGAGCGCGCTGAGCGGTTCATCGAGCAGCAGCACCCGAGGACGGAAGACGATGGCGCGCGCCAAGGCCACACGCTGGCGCTGGCCGCCGGAGAGCTGGTGCGGTTTACGCTCGTCGTAGCCGGAGAGCCTGACCAGTTCCAGCGCCTCGCCGACTCGCGCCTTGATCTCGGGCTTCGGCGTGCTGCGCACCATCAGTCCGAAGGCGACGTTGTCGAACACGCTCATGTTGGGGAACAGCGCGTAGTTCTGGAACATCATGCCGATATTGCGCTTCTCCACCGGCAGCGACTCGACCGCTTCACCACCGATCAGAATCTCGCCACTGTCCGGAAAGCTGAAGCCAGCGATCTGGCGCAGCAGGGTCGTCTTGCCGCTGCCGGAGGGCCCAAGCAGGGCATAGAAGCCGCCGTCGGCGAATTCGATCGAGACGTCGTCCAGCGCCTGAAACTCGCCGAAGGACTTGTTGACATGGGATACGGTGACAGATGCCATCAGCGATCGCCTCCAAAACGGTAGAAACGGGACACGATCACCAGCAGGGTGATGGAGAAGGCGATCACGAGCGTGGAGATGGCGTTGATCTCCGGCGTGAACCCTTTCTTGATCGCGGTATAGATCTCTACCGGTAGCGTGCTGACACCCGGCACCGACAGAAAGTAGGAGATCACGAACTGATCGAACGATACCGCAAACGCAAACAGGGCTCCCGCGATGAACCCCGGAGCCAGATAAGGCAGGGTCACGTGGCGTATGACCTGCCACGGATTCGCCCCCAGTGAGCGAGCGGCCGCCTCCAGGTCGGGGTCGAACCCCTTGATGCGTGCCGAGACGACGATGATCACGTAAGGCAGTGCCAGTGCCACATGCCCCAGGATCATGGCGTGCAAGCCTCGCCCGATACCGCTCCAGAAAAAGAACAGCAACATCGCGGTACCGGTGATCAGCCACGGAATGGCGATCGGCGGAAACAGCGCAGCCTGCAGCACCTTCTTGAAGCGAAAGTCATAGCGGAAGAAGGCGATCGACGCCGCCGTTCCCAGCACGCTGGCGATCACCGTGGTCGCCAGCGCCACCAGGAGGCTGTTGCGCGTGGACTCCAGCAGTCGAGTGTTGTGGGCCAGCTTGACATACCAGTCGAAGGTCCAATCGATGGGCAGCATGTAGAACTGTGACGAATTGAAGGACATCGCGGCCATCACCAGGATCGGCAGGTAGAGAAACGCCAGCACCAGGCCGAGATAGATCCGCGCCAGCATGTTGGTCGGCCGGGCTTTCATGATGCCCTCCTCAGAATCGGCTGGAAGATGGCGAAGATGATCAGCACGCAGGCCAGCAGGATGAACGACAGTGCCGCTCCCAACGGCCAGTTGAAGACCGAGGTGAACTGATCCTCGATCACCGTGCCCAGAAAGGTGCCCTCGCGACCTCCGAGGATCCTCGGCTCCATGAAGGAGCCGATCACCGGCACGAAAATCAGCACGGCGCCGGCGACGATTCCGGGCATGGAGAGCGGCAGGATGATACGTCGCAGCACGGTCAGACGACTCGCGCCCATCGAGCGCGCGGCATCGATCAGATCGTCATCGATGGTCGACAGCGAGATGTAGCAGGTCAGGATCATGTAGGGCAGGTAAGAGTGGACCAGCCCGATCACCACCGCCTCGTAGGTGAACATCAGCCGGAGCGAGCCGAAACCCGGGATCAGCCAGTCGAGCAGGCTTTCCAGGATACCGTTGCCGCGCAGCACCATGGTCCACGAGAAGACCCGGATCAGCGCGTTGCTCCAGAACGGGATGATCACCATCAGAAACAGGGCCTCGCGCCAGCGTCCCTTGATGGTCTTGGCCAGCACGTAGGCGCAGGGAAAGCCGATCAGAAAGCACCACAACGCCACCTCGAAGCCGAGCCTGAGCGAGCGCAGCATCAGCGTGCGATAGAAGTCTTCCTGGAAAAACGCCGCATAATTGGACAGCGTGACCTGCCAGTCGCGTCCCGGTAGCGGCACGTCACTCAGGAAGCTGAAGTAGAACATCGCTGCCAGCGGCAGGAGGATGGTGACGATCAGCCACAGATAGGCCGGCCCCGTCAGCCCCAGAATGCTCTTGGCATTGGAGGGCTGTCGGCGGCGTGTCGGCGAACGCTTGGTGTCGGAAACAGCCATCGCCCCGAATTACTCCTGGTAGAAGGTCTTGGTTTCCTGCCACACCTCGAGCATCTTCTCGCGCGTCGCATCGCTCATCGGCCCCATGAAGGGAAGAGTGTTGACCGTCTTGAGCTCCTCGATCAGCGTCTTGTTGAAGGCGCCATCGGGTAGCTGGGCGACGGCCTTCTCATTGGCGGAGATGGGCGCCCCCACCTCGGTATCCCACTGCACGTAGAACTCAGGATCGATCATCCAGTCGATGAACTGCTTGGCAGCCTCGGGATGAGGCGCATCCGTCGGCAGCGAGAGCCCGTCGAGCCAAGCGATGGCGCCTTCACGGGGCACGATGAACTCGATGGGAAGACCGAAGTTATTCTTCGAGCGCGCCGCCGATCCACTCCAGTAAGTCGCCAGATCGAATTCACCGGAGGCCATGTACTGGTTCCACTCGTTCTCGGAGTTCCAGAAAGTCCGAATCTGCGGTTTGAGTGCGTGGAGACGCTCACGAATGAGGTCGTAATCGCTGGGGTCATTGATGTCCTGACCGGTCGCCAGTGCTGCGAACTGGCAGGATTCGACCGCGTCGTCACGCCAGCCCAGGCGTCCCGCATGCGCCGGGTTCCACAGCTCCATGATGGAATTCGGCTTGGCGTCGAAAGCGCCGGTATTGATGGCAAACGACGTCACGCCCCAAAGCCAGGCGACGCCGAACAGCTTGCCGTCGTGCAGGAGGTTGGAGTTCCGGGCGAGTCGTGGCTGCAGACCGTCGCTGTGCGGGAAGTCGGCCAGATCGAGGGGCTGGATCAGCCCCTCCCTCGCCGCCTGCTGGGTGTAGGCGGAATTGACCAGGACCACGTCGTAGGTGCCGGGGTTGGTACGCAGCTTGGTCAGCATCTCCTGCTCGGAGTTGAAGTACTCGTGCGCGACGGTGTTGCCGGTGGCCTTCTCGAACTGTTCGAGCGACCAATCCTCGTCGGTGCCATACCCCTGCCAGTTGAGCACGCGGATCGTATCCGCCTGGGCCAGGCCCGTGGCCGTGGAGAGAGCCGCGACGAGCGCGATGGAACGAATGAAGCCATACCCTTTCATGGTGTTGCCCCCGGTTTATCGGATTGTTATTTCGGCTACCGCCAACGTCGTCGCACCCGTTTTCACCGCCCGTCTTGCACCGTCTCAAGGCCCCTTCTGAAGTCGCCTTGACGTGATCTCCCGCACCATCGCGGCAGGCTGAAAGCGTGCTTCATTGCACTCGCTGCGTCGCGTTGTCGCCGCTGACGCAAAGTGCTTGATCGACGTTCCGCTTCACTGTACAAGACTAAACATGCACAAACCTGTTCGATTTGACAAGAAGCAACGCGTCATCGACGAGTTGACTCGAAGGATTCACAGCGGCCGATTGCGTCGCGGCAAGCGTCTGCCTGGCGAACACCAGTTGGCCGAAGAACTCGAGGTCAGCCGCGGTACCCTGCGTGAGGCCTTGCTGGAGCTCAAGCGGCAGTCCTACATCGCAACGCAGACCGGCGTGGGCTCCATCGTGACCTACGATGGTGTCGAAATAGACCCGCAACGCGGCTGGGCCCAGGCACTGGCCGAAACCGGAGCCGACCTCCAGGTCGAGATGCTGCGATTGGCGACGATCGAAGAGGCCGACTTGCAGACCCGCTTTGGGGTCGAGCGCTTCATCGCCGTCGATCGCCGCCGCTCCACCCGCGACGGGCTGTTCGTCTCGCTGGAGCGCTCACGGGTCCCTGCCCTGCCCGCGCTGATCGACCTGCCCGCACGCGGCTTGGTCGATGATTCACTGACCGCGACGCTCAGGGCCGCCGGGCTCGAAGTGGCGCGCGGCGAACAGAGCGTCGATATCGCCTATCTGGACGCAGAAAGCGCCAACCTGCTCACCCGTGACATCGGCACGCCAGTGCTGCGTTCGACGCGAACCACGTTCAATCAGCAGGGTTCATTGGTCGAGCACGTGGTGAGCTTGCTCGATCCTGACCATTTTCGATTACATTTGCATTTTGGAACCTGACCATGTTCGATGCCGCCGATCACGCGTCTCCACTGCGTCAACGCGCACTCGGTGCCTTCTACGGGCTCGCGCTGGGAGATGCCTTGGGCATGCCGACTCAGTCACTGAGCCGACAGCAGATCGTGGCGACCTTCGGCGAGATCACCACGTTGATCGATGCTCGCGCTGACCAACCGATCGCACCCGGCATGCCCGCGGGCAGCATCACCGACGACACCGAACAGGCGATGCTGATCGCGGACCTGCTCATCGACGGTCGCGGGTCGATAGATCCCCTGACCTTCGCCGAGCGTCTGATCGCCTGGGAAGATGACATGCGTGCCCGCGGCTCGCGGGATCTGCTCGGACCGTCGACCCAGCGGGCGGTGGCACGCATCACCCAAGGCATTCCGCCCGAAGAGGCCGGCCGCCTGGGCGCCACCAATGGTGCAGCAATGCGCATCACGCCGGTCGGCATCGCGTTCGATGTGGCGTACGCAGAACGCTTCATGGAGGCCGTCTACGCGGCCAGCAGCGTGACCCACAACACCGGTCTGGGCATCGCTGGGGCCGCCTCGGTGGCAGCGACCATCTCCGCGGGTCTCAATGGTGCGGCGCTGGCGCAGGCGCTCGATATCGGTACCGAATTCGCCGAGCACGGCGAAAGGCTGGGTTACTGGTTCGCTGGTGCACGCCTCGCGCCGCGCATCCGTTGGATACGCTCACAAATGGCCGGCATCAGCGACGCCACCGCCATCACCCTCCTCAACGACCTGGTCGGCACTTCGGTACTGGCGCAGGAGTCGATCGTGGCCGCCTTTGCCCTGGCCGAGCTGGCGGGCGACGCGCCGCAGCGCGCGCTCTGCCTGGCGGCCAGTCTGGGCGGCGACACGGATACGATTGCCGCCATTCTTGGCGCGATGCTGGGCGCATGCGCGGGGCTGGACGCCTTGCCGAGCGACCTGATCGACCAGGTCAAGCGCCGCAACCGCCTGGATCTCGAGCCTCGGGTCGAGGCACTGCTGACGCTACGCGCAAGCACCTCGCCGTGACTGGCCTCCCCCACTCACCGGTCCCCGCCAAGCTCTGGCATACGGGCCAGGCGATCGTCGACATCGTGATGTCGATCGAGGCGCTGCCGCCCCCGGGCGGCGATGTCATCGCGCAGTCGGCGAATCACGAAGTCGGCGGGGGATTCAATGTGATGGCCGCCGCCCGCCGCTACGGGATGCCAGTCATCTATGCCGGAGAACATGGAACCGGGCCCATGGGGTCCCGCGTGCGAGAGGCGCTCGTCAAAGAAGGCATCGTGTTGGCGAGAGAGCCAAACCCCGCTGGCGACAGCGGCTTCTGCATCGCCCTGACCGATGCGGCTGGCGAGCGCACGTTCGTGTCTCATATCGGCGTGGAGGGGCAGGTCGGCGCCGAGCGTCTCGGGGCCCTGCCGGTGGCCGACAATGACTGGATCTATATCAGCGGCTATAGCCTGGCGTACCCCGGCAAGGCCTCCGCCCTGCTCGACTGGCTGGAGACGCTGGCCGCAACCTGCGCAGTCGTCTTCGACCCAGGCCCGCTGCTGGCCCGTATCGATCACCGCCAGCTCGCGCGACTACTGCCTCGGATAGCGATATGGAGCAGCAACGCCAGTGAAACGCGAACGTTCGCCGGCCGTGACGAGCTGGAATCGGGTATCGCCGTGATCGCCTCGCGCCTGAACAGGTCGGCCGCGGTCGTCGTGCGGGACGGTCCGCGGGGGTGCTGGCTGCATCACGACGGCGAGACGCGAGCCATCGAAGGGTTCGCGAGCCAAGCCATCGACACCAATGGGGCGGGGGACGCTCATACGGGCGTCATGATCGCGGCACTGGCCGAGGGCACTTCCCTGCCCACTGCCTGCGCTCGTGCCAATGCGGCAGCGGCGATTGCCGTCTCCCGCCGGGGACCCGCCACAGCGCCTGATCGCGAGGAGCTGGAAAACTATCTCGAAGCCAACCTCGCCCGGTAGGCGGACGACGCAGCCGGGCGAAGCGGGCCAACGACAACTGCCGGCAGCCCGCCCCGGCTCTCAAGCCGAGCAAGCGCCGTCTCGCACGCTCGGCTACTGTTTCCCGCCGGCGCTCAGAAACTCGCCGTGATCATGGTGCCCGCCACCCAGGCGTTGTCGACCGAATCCACCGCCGACGGGTTGGCGACGTACTGCAGGTTCGGGCGCAGGGTGAGCGAGGGGGTGAGGTTGAAGCTGTAGTAGATCTCCGCGTCGTACTCGTGCCCTTGGCGCGGCAACGGCGCAAGCGAGCCGGCCGGGGTGGCGTTGTAGTAGCCGACATAGTCGTTGACGTCATCGTTGACATGGAGATAGGCCAGGCCGATTCCCGCGTCGTCCTGCGGGCGGGCATCGAACGGGCCGGCGTAGGTCGCGCCGACCGAGACGTAGCGATCGATACCGGCGGTGTCGCCGTGGTTGGCGTTGCCCATGCTGAACAGGGTCAGGCCGCGATCGGCGTTGCCGCCACGCGTGGTCACCTGCTGCTGGACCACGTAGTAGAGCCCGGTGTTGGTGTCGCTGGTGCGGGTATCCGGCCCATCGCCGTAGGCGCGATTCTCCACGTTCTGGGTGTAGAAACCGAGTTTGTAGGCGCCGGCCATGCCATCCAGCTTCGGCGTGTAGCCCACTTCGACGGGGAACAGGGTGCCCTCGGTGCCGCTGGTGCGCAGATCGAAACCGTTGTCGTTCTCCAGGTTGCTGTCGTTGATGTTGAAAGCGCCGACCTGGGCGTACCACTCGGGGCTGAAGTTGGCACGGATCACCGCCGCCCACTGGGCGATCGGCCAGTTGTAGATGTTGTTGCCCCAGTTGCCGGGCTGGGCGCTGCCAAAGGCGAGGTTCTGGAAATTGCTGTCGATGGTGGCGAAGTCGTCGCCGAACGGGATTCGACCGAGCTTGACGGCGAGCGCGTCATTGAAGAACCGCTGGCGATACCAGAACTGGGTCAGTCGCGTGACCGGCCCGCGCCCCTGGACTTCCTGTACCGACGAGCCACCGACGGTGGCGCCGGGATCACTCATCCGGTCATTGACGCTGTGGCCATTGCGATTGGTGACGGTGACCTGAAATTCAGCAGCGGGAATGCCGGCGAGCTTGTCGAGGTCGAAATTGGCACCGACCGCGAACTGATCCGAGTATTTCGCCACATGGCTATCGTGGTAGCCACCATCGAGGATCGTGGCCGCCTCGCCCACGTAGTCGAAGTCGAAGGAGATCCCGGCATTCTCCAGCGCCGTGCGCTCGCCCCCCCAATCCCCCAGCAGATAGGGCGAATCCGGGGAGAACGCCGAGTAGGCCTGCGCCGAGCCGATGATTCCGAGACCGCCCAACAGTAACGCCGACGCCCCACCGATTCTGATGACCCGCAACGTGACATGCATCATGACCTGAACTCCCAAAAATAATTAGCACGTTACTAATGCGCAGGAAATGATAGTCCCGGCGGCCCGGCTCCGGTAGTCGAACGACCCGCTTCAGGCGACAAAGAAGACTAAAGGATGAAGCGCCGTGACCGGGGAGTACCGCGGCGACAGGGTCGAATGTCGTTTCCGGTGGCCATGGTATCATTGCCGACATCCTCCGCCCGGCGCAGACTGCCTGTCGAACTCCACCGGACGATGCCATGACCCACACCGTCGACCTGTTCGTCTATCCGGACTGCCAGCTGCTGGACGCCAGCGGCCCCTGGCAGGTCTTCGCCAGCGCCAACACGCTGCTGGGTCGGCCGCATTACGAGCTCCGCCTCACTGCCAGCGAGCCCGGCGAGGTCCGGACCAATGGCGGCATGACGCTGGTCGCGACCCATGCCCTGGAAACGACGACCCCGGGCGGCACGCTGCTGGTGGCCGGTGGCCATGGCGTGCATGAGCTGGACGACACGGTCATCCGCAAGCTCGCCGAACGCGCCGCCTCGGCGTCACGGGTCGGCTCGATCTGCAGCGGGGCCTTCGCACTGGCCAGAACCGGACTGCTCGACGGCTGCTGCGTCACCACGCACTGGCGCCAGGCCGAACGCCTGGCGCGGGAGTTTCCCGAGATCGATGTCGCGGCCGATGCGCTCTACCGCAACAGCGGCAAACTCTACACCAGTGCCGGGGTCACCGCGGGCATGGACCTGGCGCTGGCCCTGGTCGCGACGGACCACGATCATCGCCTGGCCGGCGAGGTCGCCCGCGAGCTGGTGATGTTCCTGCATCGGCCCGGAGACCAGGCGCAATTCAGTGAAGGGTTGCGCTGCCAGCTCGCCAGCCATGGCCGGCTACGCGCGCTGATCGATCGCGTGCTCAACGATCCGCTGGCCGCCTGGAACAGCGAGGATCTGGCCGCCGCGATGGCGGTGACGCCACGTCACTTTCAACGCCTGTTCCGCCAGCAACTCTCGATGACCCCGATGGAGTTCCTGACCCGCCTGCGGCTGGAGTCGGCGCGGCGACTACTGGCCGAGAGCGACGCCCCGCTGGCACGGATTGCCGAACACTGCCGCATCGGTGGCGCCGAACAGCTGCGCCGCCAGTTCCAGCGCCGCTACGGACTCGCCCCCAGCGCTTATCGCGCTCGCTTCGGCCGAACCCTGGCCAGCCCGGCCCCGTCCCCCACCAGCAACCGAGAAGCCTCATGACGACCTCCGCGCCTTCCCGCCTGCCACTCACCGTCTGGGGCCTGGCCCTGTGCCAGGCACTGCTGGTCAGCGGCAATATCCTGCTCATCGCCGTCTCGCCGCTGGTCGGCGCCCAGCTCTCCGGCAATGCCGACTGGAGCACGCTGCCCGTTGCCACCCAGTTGCTGGGATTGACCGCGGCGACACTCCCCTCCGGCTGGTTGACCGCACGCCTGGGACGCAAGCGCACCTTCCTGATCGGCAACACCGCCGGGCTCATCGGCATCGCCATCTGCCTGCTGGCGTTGAAGAGTGCCGCCTTCCCACTGTTCACTCTCGGCACCTTCGCCATCGGCATGAGTATCGGCGCCGGCATGCTCTATCGCTTCGCCGCCATCGACGCGGCGAGCCAATCGCAGCGCGACCGCGCCCTCAGCCTGGTGATGGCGGGCGGTGTCATCGCCGCCTTCGCCGGGCCCTGGCTGGCGCGCTACACCCAACACGCCTTCGCGACACCGTTCCTGGGCTGTTTCGTCGGCCTGGCGGGACTCTACGCCCTGGCGCTGCTGCTGCTCTCGCGACTCGAACTGCCATCGCCCCGGGGCGCGGTCGACGGCGAATCGCCGCGCCGCCCCGGCCAACTGCTGCGAGAGCCCCAGCTGCTGGCGGCGGTGGTCATCGCCACCCTGAGCTACGCCATCATGAATCTGGCCATGACCGCGACGCCGCTGGCCATGACGCATGCCGGCCACGGCTTCGGCGACGTCACCAACGTGATTCAGTGGCACATCCTGGCGATGTTCGCCCCCTCGTTCGTCACCGGCGACCTGACCCGGCGCTTCGGCTACCGGCCCATGATCGCCGCCGGGTCGCTGGCGCTGCTGGCCAGCCTGCTCTGCGCCCTGCTCCCGACCACGTTCTGGGCCTTCGCGGTCGGGCTGTTCCTGCTGGGACTGGGCTGGAACTTCACCTTCCTGCCCGCCAGCGCCTGGCTGACCACCACCTACCGGACCGGCGAGGCGCCTCGCGTCCAGGCCATCAACGACTGCGCGGTCTTCTCGCTGACCACCCTCTCCGCGCTGCTGGCCGGTCCGCTCAACGCCTGGCTCGGCTGGCAGACGCTCAACCTCCTGCTGCTGCCGCTGGTCGTGGTGCTGATGGCGGTGGGTCTCGGCGTGCCCCGCCTGCAACGACCACTCATTGCCAGCGGTGATTGATCGATCACCGTCTGACGGTGATTGGTGACCAGGCATGCGCGGTGATCGCAGCCAAGAGGGGGGAGCGTCTTGCCATCGCCATCGCGCCCGGCTGGCGTTGATCCCGGCCTTTCAGCCGCCGCACAGGACGAGCCCGGCACAGCGCCGGGCTCGTCCTGTCGTCACGCCTGCCGCTGACTCATCTCAGCGCCGCCTGGCGGTCTCCATGAACTCGTCGGCCCGCTCGCGATTGGCCCGGGTCACCAGGCTGACCGCCACGAACAGCACCACCGCGACCGGCAGCGCCCAGATCCCCGCCGGCAGCCCCAGCGGTTTGACACCGCTCAGGTAGAGATAGATGACGACCAGGCCGCCGCCGACGATGCTCGCAAGCGCCCCGACCGCCGTACCGCGCTGCCAGTAGAAGGCCCCGATGATCGCCGGCACGATCACCACCAGCCCCGTCGAGGCCGCCACGGAGAGCACCGCAATCAGGTTGAGTTGCAGCTCAGCGAACAGGAAGGCGAGGATCGCGATGATCGGCAACACCCACTTGCCCACCTTGAGCTGCCTGGACTCGCTGGCATCGATAACGACATTGGCATAGACGTCCCTCGACAGCATCGAGGAGAGCGTCAGCATGATCGAGTCGATGGTCGAGACCGCAGCGGCCAGAATCCCCACCATGACGATCACGCCGAGCACGGGCGGCACATGTTCGGAAGCCAGCAGCGTCGGCGTTGCCAGATCCGACTTGGCCAGATCGGGGAATGCCACCAGCGCCGAGAAGCCCCACAGCACCGAGACCACGGTGTAGATGAAGCCGAAGATCAGAAAGCCGATCAGCATCTGGCGCATCGACTTGAGCGATGACGGCATGAACAGACGCTGGCTGACCTGGGGGTTGGAGAGGCTGAAGAAGAACCAGGGGATGGTCAGCCCCAGGAAAGTGGTGAAACTGAACAGGCCGGGGCCGGGTACGCTGAGAGAAGCCGGGTGCTCGCTGGCCAGCGTGTCGAACAGTTCCGAAAAGCCGCCGAGCGAATGGACCACGAGAAGCGCCACCAGCGTCGAGGCGACGATCATGAACAACGCCTGCAGCGAATCGGTCCACATCACCGAACGGATCCCGGCAATGTAGGAAAACAGGATCGCCAGCAGCGTCGACACGATCACACCGGTGGTGAACGAGATCGCCCCGCCGCTCATGCCCGCCAGCAGGTAGCCGACGCCAGCCAGTTGCACCGCGGCGTAAGGGATCAGAAACACGCAGCTGGCGACGGCGGTCGCCACCGCGACTTTCCCGTTGCCATAGCGATGACCCAGCATCTCGCTCGGCGTGACGAAACCGAAGCGCTTGCCCACCGCCCAGAACCGGGGCCCGAAGATTGCCACCAGCGAAACGCCGGCGAAGTAGACGATCTCGAACCCGAACGCCCCGACGCCGCCGGCATAGGTGAGTCCCGCCAGCCCCACCATCATGAACGCACTGTAGGTCGTGGCGCTGTAGCTGAGCGCCGAGACAAAGCCATTCATCTGGCGATTGCCGAGAAAGTAGCCGGACATGTCGACGCCCTTGCCGTTGGTCGCCTCGCCCCGCGACAGGTAGGCGACCACCACGGCCACCACGAGATAGATGAGGACCGCTCCCCAGATCAGATTGGTACTCATGGTTCAGTTCCCCGACTCGTCCTTGAAACCCTGGGTGATCATGATGTTGGCGACGATGACCAGGACGCCGACGACAAACCAGAACAGAAAGCTGCCGTACCAGGCCTGCACCTGTCCGAGCAGACCGTAGGGCACCACGTAACACGAAAGGACCAGCGCCCAGACGAGCCAGATCCAGCGGCGAGAATTCATTGCGTCACTCCTTTATTGTTGCCGTTGTCATCGAAATCGCTGCTATCGAAACCGTTGTTGTCGAGACACGCGTTACCGCCCCGCGTTGGCGAGATCCGCTATCGAGCCGATGCCGCCAGCGTCGCTCATGGCGACGACGCACCGCGCAGCTCGCCGATTGTTGTTGAAAGATGTTCCCAGGCCGGCTGGTCTGGGGCGAAACGCGCGCGCAGGTAACTCACCAAGGCGGTGAGCTGGCTGTCGCTGAAGTCGGTACGGAACCCGGGCATCTCGCCAGCGCTTCCCGCGCTCGAACCGGGCGCCACGACGCCGTCGAGGATGGCCTGAATGACATTGTCCGGGCGCGCGCTGTGAAGGTTGGTGTTGAGCGCCAGCGAGGTCTCCGCCCGGGAATAGACCGGCATGTCGCCGCCTTCGTGACACGAAGCACAAGCGCCATTGTAGAGTCGCTCTCCGGCATCGAACCCCGGCGGCGTGGCGGTCGAGAGGGCCAGACGATGGTCGGCGATCTCGGAGGCCTGCGCGGCATCGACCGCGCTCGGCATGAACGACGCCACGTAATGCGCGATGGCGCGCACATCGCTCTCCGGCAACTCGCCCAGCCCCGCCACCACCGGCGCCATCGGCCCGGCGGCAACCCCATGGTGCGCCGCCCGGCCGGTGCGGAGATAATCGTACAGCGCGGCTTCGCTCCACGGCACCGGGGCCTTCGACAGTTGACTCAACGCCGGCGCCTCCCAGCCGTCGACCAGCGCGCCGGCAAAATGGTCATCGCCGCGCTTCTCCGCCCCTAGCGCATTACGCGGCGAATGGCAGGCGCTGCAATGCCCAGCACCTTCGGCCAGATAGGCGCCGCGATTCCACAGTGCGCTCCGCGTCGGGTCCGGCGTGAAGGGTTTGGCGTCGTGATACAACAGGTTCCAGCCCGCCATCAGTCCGCGGATATTGAAAGGAAAACGCATCTGATTGTCCACGGCAGGCGACGCCACCGCCGGTTGCGCCATCAGGTACGCATACAGCGATTGGAGGTCGGTGTCGCTCAGCTTGGCAAACGCCGTATAGGGGAAGGCCGGGTAGAGATGGCTACCGTCGCGGCTGATGCCGTGACGCATGGCGCGCGCGAAGGCCGCATACGGCCAGCGGCCGATACCGGTCAACTCGTCGGGCGTGATATTGGTGCTGTAGACGGTTCCGAACGGGGTCTCGAAGGCGCGTCCCCCCACGTTGGTCGCGCCACCTTCGCTGGCGGTGTGGCAAACCGCACAGTCGCCGGCCTCGGCGACCAGCCGCCCGCGTTCGATGGTCGCCTGGGAGTAGAGATTCGCGGCGGGGCGTGGCACCGGGTCGATCGCCGCCTTCCACGGCAACCCCACCGCCGCCGCGCCGCCGAGCGAGATCAGCGACGCGGCGGCGGCGCCCACCCAGCGCCAGCGCCGCCTACCCACGGATGACGCCGCCCTGGCGCCTCGAGCATCGCCGCCGGTCGACTCACGCAGCCCGGCGCGAATGCGCGCCGCCGTGAAAGGCGGCTCGCGAAAACGCTGCCCGGTGGCGTCGAACAGCGCATTGGCGATCGCTGCCGTGCCCGGGGCCAGCGTCTGCGCGCTGAGACGCAGAGGCATCGTGACCGGGCTGTCGGCGGTGCCGTTCGGGGCCAGGGCATCCGGCACGCGCGCCGGCAAGGCATGGCCGCCGGCATCCAGTGTCAGCGCATCGATGGCCGGTAGCGTCGGAGGTGACGCATCGGCAAGCTCGCCCCACTCGTCGATGCCGTCAGCGTGGCGCAGCAGCAGCGTCGACTCGGGTAGCAGTTGCCGACGCAGCGCCGCGGCCAGCGCCGCCCTGTCGACCGGCTCGCCGGCGTCCTGCCCCACGACCATGCGGGTCAACTGAACGCTCCCCGTCACCGGATCGACGCTGACATCGGCGATCCAGGCGGAACGGGTGCCACTCTCCCACTCCCCCTTGGCATCCGGCAGGTGACAGTAGGCGAATCCTCGACCCGTCAGCAGCCCGACGCCGCCCTCGACGGGATCGGGCGTCGGCTTCGGGTGCCAGGCCGCGCGCTGGCGGACGGCCTCGATCAGCGCCTGGCCGCGGCGATCATCGAGGTGCCGCAGCCGCAGATCGAGCGGATCGCTCGCCTGTTGCCGGCTCCACTCATCGAGGAACGACTCTTCGGCGAAGACACGCACACGATCGCTTGCCCTGCCGCTCTCGTCGCCCTCTCGAACGGGATTGGCACGCCGATAAGGCGAGCGTGCCGGCCGGCCGGCCGGCGCTCCGGCGGGCTCGGTGACCCCAGTCAGCAGCAGCGCCATGGCCGGCGCGGGTCTCGCCGCCCCGTACCCCAGTGCCAGCGCATCCAGTGTGTGCCCACCACTGGCCGCCACTTCCCACGTCTCGGCCAGGCCCAGCGCGTCGACGTCACGCTGATAGTCGGCATCCAGCCAGATCGCGACCGGCGCCCCGACCTGCCGCGACACCAGCGCCGCGTCTGCGGCGGCATCGTCACAGGCGAGACGACCCAGGCTTGTCTCCTCCTGATCGCTGCGCTCGCTGGAGAAATCGATCGCGGCCGGCGCCAGCGAAAGCAGTGCCGCGAGATCACCACGCAGGGCTTCGGGCGTGGCGGTGTCGACCCACAGGCTGGCCCGGGCCGGGGAGACATCGGCAATCACCCAGCCGGCACGCTCCCCCCAACGCAGGCGATTGGGCCAACCGTAGCGCCGGACCATGCCGTCCGTCCGTCGGCGATCGACCACTGCCCCGCGCCCGTCCGATCGCTCGCTACCCACGCCGAGGTGGTCGTCCCACAGCGGTGGTGGCGTCCAGTGCAGGCGCAGGCGCCGGGCTGCCTGTCGCGCCAGCTCAGGATCGGCCGCCACCACCGCCACGAAATTGGCGATCTCGACCACGGTGGTGACGGTGGCCCACTCGCCCAGCGAGGCGTGATCGATATCCAGCAGTCTCGAACAGCCGAAGCGGCCCTCGTGAAACGCGACGTCGGGGGGCCGGACGACCACGGCATAGCGAAGGAGACCGGGAAGCGCGTCGAAATCGCCGGGGAGCGGGGGGCGGTCGACGGACGAGGCCGGCACACTCATTCGCTGCCCCCCGGCGCCACGCCGGCGGCATCGAGTTCGGCCGCCAGGGTGGCAGCTTCGAGAATCTCGACATGGGTTCCGCAACGGCAAAGATTGTATTTGAGCGCGCCGACGATCTGGTCAGGTGACGGCTGCGCGCAGTGATTGAGCAGCCCCCGCACCGTCATGATCATGCCATTGAGACAGTAGCCGCACTGGGCCGCCTGACATTCGATGAACGCGGTCTGCACCGGATCGAGCCGGCCCGACGCGCCCAGGCCCTCGAGCGTGACGACGTCGCGGCCGGCCACGGCCCCCAGAGAGATCACGCAGGAGCGGGCAACACGACCCTCGACCAGTACGCTGCAGGCCCCGCACTGACCCAGACCGCAACCGTACTTGGGGCCATTGAGACAGAGGTCGTTGCGCAGAACCTGAAGTAGCGGGGTCGCGGGATCGAGCGGCAGGTGCCGCACTTGGCCATTGACCCGCAAATCGATGCTGTCCGTCATGCCGTTCTCGATTGGAGTTATTCGTCAATTTGGCACTACCGTGGTGCAAACTCGAACGCCATCGTACCCTTATAGTGCATACACCAGAAATGGCGATATCTAAACTTATACCACCCTCGCCAAGCGTAAAACAAGCGGCCTTTAAAACGCCCCTAGAATATAATTTTATACTTCAAAAACAATGGTTTTATAAAGACCTAGCACGTCCTGGCCGGTCTTGAGATTTCCGATGGAGAAAACCGTTGACTTGCCAATATACGGCGTATACGTTGTTTTTAACAGTCATGCCGGCCTGCCATCAGGGGACTGGATTGCGACCGGGGCAGCAACCATTGCCAGTCGAGACGGCGCTCCCAGCGACCACGTCGGGGTCGGGGTCGGGATAGCGCTAGCCGGCGAGGGCCATGGCCCGGCGACAGCCGCTGCAAGACAACAATCTATCGAGGAAAGAACATGAGTCAGAAACCGATGTCACCGAAACCCAGAGTGGCGGTCATCGGCGCCGGCCTGGGTGGCGCCGCCGTGGCCGCGCTGCTGCAGAAAGCGGGTTATCCAACTCAGGTCTATGAACAGGCACCTGAATTCTCCCGGCTGGGCGCCGGAATCCATCTGGGTCCCAACGTCATGAAGGTGATGCGCCAGATCGGCATCGAGGAACGGCTCGAAGCGATGGGGTCGCACCCGGATTACTGGTTCAGTCGCGACGGCGTCAGCGGCGACTATCAGTCACGCATACCCCTGGGCGAGTTCGCGAAGCGGGAGTACGGCGCCGCCTATATCACCGTGCATCGCGGCGACCTGCACGCCCTGATGGTCGAAGCCCTCGATCCGAGCCAGCTGCATTTCGACAGGCGGCTGACGAGCGTCGACGACACCGGCAGCGAGGTGATCATGCGCTTCGCGGATGGCAACACCGAGACGGCCGACCTGGTCATCGGCGCCGACGGCGTCAACTCGCGCATTCGCGAAACGCTGCTGGGCGCGGAGGATCCCACCTACAGCGGCTGGATTGCCCACCGCGCCATCGTCGATGCGGAAAAGCTCAAGGCCTACGATCTCGATTTCGAGTCGTGCGTGAAGTGGTGGTCGCCGGACAAGCACATGATGGTCTACTACGTCACCGGCGATCAGCGCGAGTACTACTACGTCACGGGCGTGAAGACTCCCGACTGGCAGCATGGCACGTCGTTCGTCGACAGCTCGAAAGAAGAGATGCGCGAAATTTTCCACGACTATCATCCCGTGGTTCAGGCCTTGATCGACTGCACCGAAGCGGTGACCAAATGGCCACTGCTGGAACGTAACCCGCTGCCGATCTGGCACAAGGGGCGCCTGGTGCTGCTCGGCGACGCCTGCCATCCGATGAAGCCTCACATGGCGCAGGGCGCGGCCATGGCGATCGAGGACGCCGCAGTGCTGGTCCGTAGCCTGGAAGCGGTCGGCCCCGAGCATTACGCCGACGCCTTCGAACTCTACAAGACCAACCGCTTCGAGCGCGCCTCGCGGGTGCAGCAGGTCTCTCACGACAACACCTGGCTGCGGCAGGAAGAAGACCCGGCCTGGGTATTCGGCCATGACGTGACCACCCAGGAACTCAAGGCACCCTGATGCATTGCCAAACGGCCACGGCCCGGGCGGCCGGCAGTCACAGCCGAGACGCCGGAACGCCGCTCGCTGGCCGGCGTATCGACGCCTCCCAGACGTCCACGAGGAAAGACCCGACATGAGCACTTATCTCTACGGCGCCAATGTCCATGCCAACGGCATTCGTCAGCACTATCTGCGTTTCGGCGGCGAACGCGCTGCGACCGGCCAGCCGCTGGTGCTGATTCCCGGCATCACCAGCCCGGCGATCACCTGGGCTTTCGTGGCCGAGCGTCTGGGCGAGAATTTCGATACCTACGTTCTCGACGTGCGTGGCCGAGGCCTCTCGTCGACCGGCCCGGAACTCGCCTATGACACCGATACCTGCGCCGCCGACGCCACTGCTTTCATTGCCGCGCTGGGGCTCGAGAACGTCATTCTGGCGGGTCATTCGATGGGTGCCCGCTTCGCGATCCGCGCCGCCAGCCGCGGCGTGCCGACGCTCGACAAGCTGGTACTGATCGATCCCCCGGTCTCCGGGCCAGGCCGACGCGAGTACCCCAGCAAACTGCCGTGGTACGTCGACTCCATTCGCGACTGCATCAAGGGCTGCGACCTGGAGACGATGCGCCAGTACTGCCCGACGTGGAGCGACGACCAGCTAGCGCTGCGAGCGGAGTGGCTGCATACCTGCTTCGAGCCGGCCATCGTGCAGGCCTTCGAGGAGTTTCATACGGTCGATATCCATCAGGACCTGTCTGCAATCACGGTGCCGACGCTGCTGATCTGCGCGGGCAGAGGTGGCGTCATCCAGCCGCCCGACCAGCAGGAGATCCGCCAACGATTGCCGGCGATCCGGATAACCACGGCGCAGGATGCCGGCCACATGATCCCGTGGGATGACTTCGAGGGGTTCTTCGCCGCCTTCGAGGATTTTCTGGGCCGCAGGCTCTGACGGCATCGATAGTCCGATAGAGACGGCACAACGGCAAAGAGATCATCAACACCACTGCCAACGAGGATCCGGTGCCGCCATGAATGCTGTGGCGACATCGACGAAGACCGCCCCCGCGGCGGTCGGCCCGGCGATCGCATCAGACAGACGATGACAACCAGCAACAACAACGATCGGGAATCGCTATGTCCACCCTCTCCTCGGTGGCCGGCACTGCAGAGGTGTCGCCACACGACGAACTCTACCGACGCGTGATCTGGCGGCTGATACCGCTGTTGGGATTGTGCTACCTGACGGCCTATCTCGATCGGATCAACATCGGCTTCGCCAAGCTGCAGATGGCCGAACAGCTGTCGTTCAGCGAGACCGCCTACGGTCTCGGCGCCGGGCTGTTCTTCGTCGGCTACATCCTGTTCGAAGTGCCCAGCAACCTGGTGCTGGAGAAGGTCGGGGCGAGGCTCTGGCTCGCCCGCATCATGATCAGCTGGGGCATCCTCTCCGGCCTGACGATGCTGGTGACCCAGGCCTGGCAGTTCTATCTGCTGCGCTTTCTGCTGGGCGCGGCGGAGGCCGGATTTCTGCCCGGGGTGCTGTTCTATCTCACCGGCTGGTTCCCCTCCTGGCGCCGCGCCCGCATCATCGCCCTGTTCATGATCGGCCTGCCGCTCTCCAGTCTCGTCGGCGGGCCGCTCTCCGGCGCCATCATGACCTTTGCCGACGGCTGGCACGGACTGTTCGGCTGGCAATGGCTATTCCTGCTGGAGGCGATTCCCACGGTCATTCTCGGGCTGGTCCTGCTGGTGGCACTGCCCGACAGCCCGCGTCAGGCCAAGTGGCTGAATACCGACGAGCGGCAGGCGCTGGAATCGGAGCTTGCCCGCGACAGCGCCGCCAACCCGAGTCGGCAGACCACTTTTCGCGACGGCTTCTTCAACCTGAAGGTGTGGATGCTGGGCGGCATCGATTTCGCCATCCTGCTGAGTGCCTACGCCATCGGCTTCTGGCTGCCGACCTTCATTCACAACGCCGGCGTCGGCGACAGCTCGACCATCGGCTGGCTGACCTCGATACCCAGCCTGGCGGGACTGGTCGGGATGCTGCTGGTCGGCTTCAGTTCCGACCGCCATCGCGAACGCCGCTGGCATATCATCGTGCCGTTTCTGATCGGCGCGGCGGCGATGTCGCTGAGCACGCTATTCGCCCACAACGCCGTGGCGACCGTGACCGTATTCGCCATCGCATCGGGCGCGATCATGGGCGCGATTCCGGTCTTTTTCAGCCTGCCGGCGACCTTTCTCAAGGGACAGGCGGCGGCGACCGGATTCGCGCTTGCCTGTTCGCTGGCCAATATCGCGGGCCTGGTCAGCAATTCGCTGATGGGCTGGATTCTGGATCTCACGGGGAGCAGTGCAATCGCCCTGCTCTGCTTCGCGGCGGCCCTGCTGTTGGGATGCCTGCTGGTCCTGGCCTTGCCCGGTCATCAGGTCAACCGCTGAGCCGCGCCTTGTCACCATCGCCAACAGGAGCCGAAGCCCCACCCAATCCACGACAACCTTGATTACACTCATCGACCTCGTAGCGCGTCGGAAGCCCGTTTCTCGAACAACACAACGACAAATCTGGAGAACAGAGCAATGATCAAGCAACTCATCACCGCTGGCGTGATCGTCACCAGCCTCGGGCTCGGCTTGTCGGCCCAGGCCGAGCCGTTCAACGAAAACCTGTGCGGTGGCAGTCCGAATGGCCTGTGGCAGCTGCTGGGTGTCGGCATGGACGGCGTGCTCAAGGCCGAGAATCCGAATTCCAGCGTCACCTACCAGACCTCGTCCGGCGGCTTTGCCAACATCATCCAGATGCAGGGCGATACCTGTGACCTCGCCATCGTCCACGCTGGCGAAGCGATGAAGGCGATCTCCGGCGAGCCGCCATTCCCCAAGGCAGTGAACAACTTCCGGGCGATCGGCGTGCTGTACAACTGGGCCCCGATGCAGTGGGTCCTGACCCAGGACTTCTCCGATGAGTACGGCATCCACTCGCTGCAGGATATCGCCGACAAGAAGCCACCGCTGAGGCTGGTGCTCAATCGCAAGGGCATTCTCCCCTCGATGGTCGGAGAATCGTCTCTCGAAGCGCTCGGCGTGACCCCGGACGACATCGAGTCCTGGGGGGGCAGCGTGGTCTACCAGGGTTCCGCGGTCGCCACCGAGCTGGTCCAGAACCGTCGCGCCGACATGTGGGCCAACGAGACCTTCGTTGGCAGCAGCGCGATCAGTGGCATGGCGGAAAATCGCCCGATGACCCTGCTGGCAGTGCCGGATAGCGTGATCAAGGCCATGGAGGAGGAGTACGGCGACAAGCCCTATACCGTACCGGCCGATGCCTATACCTGGCTCGATCATCCGGTTCAGACGCATACCGCCGCGGCCATGCTGGTGGCGCCGGCCACGATGGCCGACGATGAGGCCTACCGCATCACCAAGGATCTGATCGAACACATCGACGTCATGCAGGGGGTGCACCCGGCGATGAAGCAGCTCACACCCGAGACCCTGCTCGAGCAGTCGGTGGTCGAGCTGCACCCCGGCGCCAAGCGCGCTTACGAGGAGGCGGGTCTACTCTAGGTCCGCGCGGCGCCGGAAGCCTCGGTGACCGGCGCCGGCGAGCCCGCTCAGCCCACTCGACCTCACGACACCACTCTCATGGGACGACAACATGACTCGCGGTAATCTCACTCGCCTGGCCAACGGCCTGATGTCGACGGGGCGCCGCCGCCAGCCGCAAGGCGTCTTCAGCTGGCTGCTGAAGTGCTATGCGGCCGTCATTGCCCTGTGGGTGATCTGGACGACGATCTTCTCCACGGCGGACGTGCTGGCGCTGACCATCGTCTTCCTGACCCTGATGCTGGTGCTGGTGTTCTTCCTGATCGCGCCCAACGACAAACCCGGAGCGGAGACGCCGAGTCCGCTCGACTGGGGTCTGGTGGTTGCCAGTGCCGCCTGCGCCATCTTCTTCATCGGTTCGATCGACGATCTGGCCAACCGGATCAGCCTGTTGACGCCGCTGACCTCGGCACAGCTCGGCTTCGGTGTGCTGATCACCCTGCTCACCCTGGAGGCCACACGTCGCACCGTCGGTCTCGGCCTGACCCTCATCGCCACCGTTTTCATCATCTACAATCTCGCCGGGCACCTGCTGTCGGGGATGTTCCGTCACGGCTACCTGCCGCTATCCTATTTCATCGACGTCAACGTCTATACCAGCGACGGACTGTTCGGCGTTCCGGTTCGCGTCGCCGCCACCTACGCCTTTCTGTTCGTGATGTTCGGGACCTTTCTCGACAGCGTTCGCGGCGGCGATTTCTTCTTCAATCTCGCCGCCCGCCTGACCGGGCGCTCGACCGGCGGGCCGGCCAAGGTCGCGGTGATCTCCTCGGCGCTGTTCGGTACGGTTTCCGGAAGCCCCACCGCGGACGTGGTCACCACCGGCTCCATCACCATTCCACTGATGCAGCGCCTCGGTTTCTCGCGCAACCTGGCGGCCGGGATAGAAGTCGCCGCCTCCACCGGAGGCAGTATCCTGCCGCCGGTCATGGGCTCGGTCGCCTTCATCATGGCCGAGTACACCGGCATCGCCTACAGCGAGATCATCATCGCCGCGCTGGTCCCCGCACTGCTCTACTACATGGGCGTACTGGTGCAGGTGCACCTGTACTGCAAGCGCCACGGGCTCGGCCAGCTGGCAGCCGAGGAGGTGCCGTCATGGTCTACCGTAAAGCGTGGCGCCTGGCTATTCCTGATCCCGCTGGCGGCGATGGTGATTCCGCTGGTGATCGGTTACTCGCCGACCTTCGTGGCGCTGTTCGGCACCGGCGCGATCGTGATCTGCTCGCTGTTCAGTCGCCGACACCGGCTGACACCGAAGTCGCTGCTCGACGCCCTGGCCACCACCACCTTTCGCATGGTCGGCGTCACGGCCGCCTGCGCCGCGGCAGGACTGGTGATCGGCGGCATCACCATGACAGGCCTCGCGACCAAGTTCTCCTCGATCGTGATGCTGCTGGCCGGCGACAGCACCTTCATGACGCTGTTCTTCACCGCGATCATCACCATCATCCTCGGCATGGGCATGCCGACACCCAGCGCCTACATTCTGGCCGCCGTACTGCTCGGACCGACCCTGGTCAACACGCTCGGGCTGCCGATGATGTCGTCGCATCTGTTCATCCTCTACTACGCGGTACTCTCGGCATTGACGCCACCGGTCGCCGTCGCGGCCTACGCGGCATCGGCGATCTGCGGGGGTAACCCGGTGAGCATCGCGGCGCAGGCGGTACGCCTGGCGATCTTCGCCTTCGTGTTCCCGTTCGCCATCGTCTACAACCCCAGCATCACGCTGGACGGCACGCTGCTGAGCTGCGGGCTGGAGATCGCCCAGGCCTTCATCGCGACCCTGGCCATCGCCATTGCCACCGAGGGCTATCTCCGCCAGCGGTTGTCTCCCGGCGTACGACTTCTGCTGATGGCTGCCGGGCTGACCCTGCTCTCTCCGAGCGGCTGGCCCGTACTCGGCGGCCTCATCGTGGTTGCCGTCATCGTCGCGTATCAACTGTCCGGCGCTGGCGCTCGTCGCCCGGCAACCCATCCGTGAACACGCCCTGACCCCCAACAAGGAGCATCGACATGATCCTCGAAAGACGAACGGCCCCCCAGGCCTGGCAGCTCGACCCGCTGGTGCTGGACGACCAGATCCGAGCCTTCCTGCGTGAAGATATCGGCTACTTCGATCTCACCGCGACGCTGCTGATCGACCCCGAGCTGCCCGGACGCTTCGAGATGCGCGCTCGGGAACCGATGACGCTCGCCGGCCTTGCCGCTGCCGCCCGCGTCTTCACGTTCTACGACGCCAGCATTCAGGTCGAGGTGCTGGCAAGGGATGGCCAGCAGGTCGACAAGGGCACCACCCTGCTCAGGATCGCAGGTCCGGCGCGCAGCATTCTGACCGCCGAACGCACCGCACTGAACCTGGTTCAGCATCTTTCCGGCATTGCCACCGTCACCGCGGCCTATATCGAGCGGATCGCCGGCACCCGGGCGCAATTGATCGATTCCCGCAAGACCACGCCAGGGCTCCGCGCCATGGAGAAGCACGCCGTGGCCTGCGGTGGCGGTCGCAATCACCGCCTGGGTCTGGACAACGGCATCATGCTCAAGGACAACCACATCGCCGTCTGCGGCAGCATCACCGCCGCCGTCGCCCGCGCCAGGTCCAGCGTGCCGGTGCTGACCAAGGTCGAGGTCGAGTGCGACCGCCTCGACCAGGTGGAAGAAGCGCTCGCCGCCGGGGCCGACGTGATCATGCTCGACAACATGGCGGTGGAAGAGATGCAGCGGGCGGTGGCCATGGTCGATGGCCGTGTCCTGCTGGAGGCTTCCGGTGGCGTGCGCCTGGAGACCATTCGCGCCATCGCCGAGACCGGCGTCGACTTCATCTCGGTCGGACGCATCACGCAGTCGTCGCCAGCGCTGGACATCGGCCTCGACGACGCGGAGTGAGCGGGATGCGTTCGAACAATCCGCCGCGCGGCTTACTGGTACTGGTCGTCGGCCCCAGCGGGGCCGGCAAGGATACCCTGATGGAGCGGGCGCTGACCGACTACGCCTGCACCCGGCACGTGATCCTGGCGCGGCGGATCATCACCCGTCCTGCCGGTGCGGGCGGTGAGAATCATCAGGCGATGAGCGACGCGGATTTCGACGCGGCGCTCGACGCCGGCGAGTTCCTGATCCACTGGCGTGCGCACGGCCTGCGCTATGCGCTGCCCGCGGCGATTCGCGATGACCTGGCCCGCGGGCGCACGGTGCTGGCCAATGTGTCGCGCAAGGTCATCGGCGCCATCGCCGAACTGGGGCTGCCGGTCGCGGTGATCGAAGTCACGGCAGCGCGCGAGGTGCGCGCCCAGCGCCTGGCGATGCGTGGGCGCGAAACCGCCAGCGACATCCTCGGCCGGCTCGAGACGCTGGCGTGGCAGCCACCGCAAGGGGTGGACCACTACTGCATCGATAACGGTGCCGACCTGGACACCGGCATCGAACGCTTTCTCATCGCGCTGGCCCGGGCCTGTGGTGGCGACACGCCGATTCGCCACCTGCCGATCGATAGCGGTCCTCGCCTGATCGGCTTCCTGTCGCTGCGCCACCCGCTGCACGATGCGATACAGGCGCTGCCCACGCCCCGCGTCGAGGTCGACATCCTCGGCCGGCCGCTGGTGCTGGAAGTGCAGTGGGTCGACGACGATCACTGGCTGGCTCCCGACGCCATCGGCCTGGCGCGCGCCACCCTGGCCCGGCTCGGGCTGATCGCCGGCATGTCCTTGCAGCTGCAACCGGCACCGCCGCCTGCCGGCGCACCGGCGCTGCGGCGCAAGCTTCGCGGTCAGTCATTGAACGAAGACGAGTTCTTCGGCGTGGTCCACGACATCGCCGACAACCGCTTCGACGAAGCCTCGACCGGGGCATTCCTGGCCAGCCTGGCCAATCACCTCGACGACGACGAGATCATCGCGCTGACCCGCGCCCGGGCCCGGATCGCCCAGACGCTGCACTGGGATCGCCCGATGGTGGTCGACAAGCACTCGATCGGTGGACTCCCCGGCAGCCGGATCACGCTGATCGTGATCCCGATCGTCGCCGCGCATGGGCTGACCATTCCCAAGGCGTCGTCGCGGGCGATCACCTCGCCGGCCGGCACCGCCGATACCATGGCGCTGTTTGCCAACGTCGAGCTCGGCCCGGACGACGTCCGCCGCGTCGTCAACGGGGCCAACGGCTGTATCGCCTGGAACGGACATCTGTCGCACACGCCTTTCGACGACATGACCAACGCCATCGTGCGGCCGCTGGATCTGGACTCGGCGCGGATGAGCGTCGCTTCCATCCTGTCCAAGAAGCTGGCCGCCGGCGTCACCCATCTGGTCGTCGATCTGCCGACGGGGCCCCAGGCCAAGTTGCCGACCCGGGAGAAGGCGCAGGAGCTGAAGCGGCTGATGGAGTCGGTGGGCGCCGCGCTCGGCATCCGGGTACTGGCACGGATCACCGATGGCACTCAGCCGGTGGGCAGGGGCATCGGCCCCAACCTGGAAGCACGCGATGTCCTCCAGGTGCTGAACAACGACCCCGACGCGCCGCAGGACCTGCGTGACAAGGCGCTCGATTTCGCCGGTGCCCTGCTCGACTGGGCGCCGGACGTGAGGCCCGGCGAGGGGCGGGCGCGCGCCAAGGACCTGCTCGCCAGTGGCGCGGCAAAGGCCCGCTTCGAGCGCATCATCGACCTGCAGGGTCGGCGTGGACTTCCGGCCGCGCCCGGGCCTTTTCACGCCGATATCGTCGCGCCGGCTAGCGGCCGCATCGACCATATCGATATCTGGCGACTCAACTCGATCGCTCGACTCACCGGCGCCCCGGGCGACACACTGGCCGGACTCGACCTCGCCGCTCGCAAGGGCGAGCGGGTCGACATCGGTCAACCGCTCTACCGGCTATATGCCTCCAGCCAAGGCGCGCTCGACCGGGTCGTCGCCTTTGCCCGGACCGGCAACGCCTTCGAGCTGAAACGGGAGTGATGACGCCATGTCGCGGACGGATGTAAGCAACGACGCCACGGTCGACGCCTTCGGGCGTCTGATCGGCAGCCTGCTCGATCAGAATCTCGATCAGCGCAAGCCGCCGGTGGTGACATTCTGGTGCGGTGCCGGGTTCTCCAAGGCGTGGGACCCGCGCTCCCCCACCGACGGCGAGCTGTTCGCGATCGATCTCGATGATATTCGTGACTTCCCCAACCTGCAGCACCTGATGCACGTCATCGGCTGGGAGGATTACCGTCATCTCGATTTCGAACGCTTCAAGAACCTGCGCTACGTGCTCGACATGCAGGTGCGCTATCCCGATATCCGCAACCGGTATTTCGACGATCAGAACCTGCGTCTGAGCATCAACGAGTTGCGAACGCTGGTCATGCGCCGCTTCACCGCCGCCTGCGACATTCACAACGTCGACGACGACACTCTGCGTTTCACCTCGCCTTACGACAGCGACGGCCAGCGCGCCATCGTGCGCCTGTTCGCCGCGCTGGAAGACCGTGCCAGCAGCGCCAATCTGGGCGCCAACTGGCCGCTGTACCATTTCCTGACCACCAACTACGACTTCACCATCGAGACCATCCTCGAACACGTCTATCGCCAGAACGCGCCGGTCTTCGGCCGTCTCTATCGGGGCGTCACGCCTCAGCGGATCTGCGGCGGCACGATCTGGGAACACCTGCCGCGTACCGTCGACCGCAACGTGATCAAGATCAACGGTGGATTCGAGATTCTGCCGACGGCCCAGGGCTTCGACTTCGAATATCGCCAGCGCAGCGACGCCGAGATTCGCCAGGAGCCGCCGCTGCTGATCCTGCCATCCCAGGTCCAGGACTACGACGAGCCCTATTTCCATCAGGTCTTCCCCAAGGCCGTGCGGCTGTTGCGGGAGACCGATGTCCTGGTGATCGTCGGGTACAGCATGCCGCAGGAAGACTCCCTGGTGCGCTTCATCCTGCGTCAGCTCGCCGAGAGCCCCTTCGACGCCACCGGCAAGCACGTCTTCGTCATCGATACCAAGAACCACGCCACCATCAAGTCGCGACTGGAAGAGATGTTCTTCTATCTGCCGCGCACCGGCTGGCCGCGCGAGCACTATTTCAGCGGCCGTTTCGAAGATTTCTGTCAACGCGTCGTCGAGCTGGGCGAGGGGCGGTAGCGCCATGCCCGCCCACTCGACGTGTCACGACCATGAGCCCGAGCGCAGCCCGCCCGTGCCGTAATCGCAATGCCCCCAGGCCTGTTCACCGAGGAAAGTGCCATGACCCAGCTCTATCGCATCGGCCAGATCGTCCCGAGCTCCAACGTCACCATGGAAACCGAGATTCCCGCGATGCTGACCGCCCGGCAACTCATCCGCCCGGATCAACGGTTCACCTTCCACTCCAGCCGAATGCGCATGAAGACCGTACGCAAGGAGGAGCTGGCCGCCATGGACGGGGAGTCCGATCGCTGTGCGCTGGAACTCTCCGATGCCCATGTCGATGTGATGGGCTATGCGTGTCTGGTCGCGATCATGTCGATGGGCCCCGGCTACCACCGTGAATCGCAGAAGCGCCTTCATCAGCGCAGCGTCGAGAACGGGCACCCCACGCCGGTCATCACCAGCGCGGGCGCGCTGGTCGATGCGCTGAAAGTGATGAACGCCCGCCGCGTCGTCGTCGTGGCACCCTACATGAAGCCGCTCACCGAGCTGGTGGTGAACTACATCCGCGAAGAGGGGGTCGAGGTGCTCGGTTATCGCGCCCTGGAGATACCCGACAACCTCGATGTCGCCCGCCACGACCCGATGCGCCTGCCGGAGATCGTCGCCGAACTCGACTTCAGCGACGCCGATGCCATCGTGCTGTCGGCGTGCGTGCAGATGCCGTCGCTGGCTGCCGTTTCCAAGGTCGAGGCATTGACCGGCAAGCCCGTGGTGACCGCCGCCATCGCCACCACCTACGCCATGCTCAAGGCACTCGATCTCGAGCCCGTCGTGCCGGGTGCCGGCGCGCTGCTCTCGGGCGCCTATTGAGCAGCGGCCTCGCCAGCAGGCAAGCCCGCGACCGGACTGACCTGCTTTCCGCTATTCCTAAAGCCCATTATCGAGGGGATCGTCATGTCTGAATCCGCCGCCAGCAACTATGCCGGCGTATGGGGCAACCGCATCGGCTTCGGCCACAAGGCTGCCCTGCTGGTCATCGATTTCATGAAGGGATATACCACCGAAGGGGCGCCGCTCTACGCCCCGGGCGTGGTCGCCGCCGTCAGGCTAGGTGGTGAGCTGTTGCAGGTCGCCCGCGAGACCGCGACCCCGATCATCCACACCAATATTCGCTATCAGCCCGGCAGCTTCCAGGATGGCGGCATGTGGGTGAAAAAGGCCCCGGTGATGCGGGACATGGTCGAGGGCAACCCGCTGGCCGAATTCTGCGCCGAGGTGACGCCACGAGAGGACGAACTGGTCATCACCAAGCAGTACGCCAGTGCGTTTTTCGGCACCTCGCTGGCACCGACGCTGCATAGCCAGGGCGTCGACACGCTGATCGTGATCGGCTGCTCCACCAGCGGCTGCGTGCGGGCAACCGCCGTCGACGGCGTGCAGCACGGGTTCCGCGTCATGGTGGTTCGCGATGGCGTCGGCGATCGCCATGAAGGGCCGCACGAGGCCAATTTGTTCGACATCGACAGCAAGTATGGCGACGTCATCGACAGCGGCGAGGCCATGGCGTGGCTCAAGCGTTGAGAAACCCGTGTCGAACGCCACAGCGCTCGACTCGGGGTACGATTGGACTGCTCTCGAGAGCTCGGGGCCGACACCGATCCAGATCCAGCAGCGTCGCGCGGTGACCGGCCGGACAAGGGTCGTCACTCCTCCGAGGCGTTCATCTTCTCCAGCAGATGCATGAGCGCCACGCGCTCGGCGGGATTGAGCTTGCCCATCGTCATGTCGGAGATACGCTTGGCTCGCGGCACCATCGTCGCGACCAGCTCGCGTCCGGCCAGGGTGATGTCGACGATCACCTTGCGTTGATCGTTGGGATCGGATGACAGCGATATCCAGTCACGCGCCTTGAGCCGCTTGATCACGCCGCGGATGGTGGCGGGGTCGATGGCCGTCGCCTTGACCAGATCGGTCAGCGCGCTAGGGCCGTTGTCCATGATCGTGCAGAGCGTGACGAACTGAATGGCGGTGAGCTGCTTGTCACAGCTCTGGCTTTGGAAGATCGCGGTATGCCGCTGATAGGCACGCCGCAGCAGATGGCCAACCTGCTCGGAGAATTCGTAGTCCTGCTGGTGGGGCGTCGCGGCGGCGTTCGGTTCCACTTCATCGACGGCATGGTCGAAGGAATTCGACATGATCTCACTCTCCAAGCACCATCCTCCAAGCCTCGCCCTGCCGCCACCGCCGGCCGGATACCGTCGATTCGCGTCGCGGCGGTGGGCGCAGCAAACGGCGGGGAAAGCTCAGAGCGTGGCTGTGATTTTAGGCGTAGTCGCTGTAATTTCTGGGAAAAATACTACACCATTTGGTCAAATTTCATCCACCCACAAATATAAAGAATCGCCACTCAGCTGTTTTTCATGAATTAATCAGGAGCTGATGGCGAGAAAGGAAATCATCGGCGAACGCAGGAACAGTGTCTACGCGCCTTTTTGCGCGCAACGGGTGACCCACCGGTCGCCAGCCAGCCTGTTTCTGGCGGAGACTTTCCCTACAACAACAGAGGCCGTAAGGCATGACGTCGACTTCACTCCCCACTCGCGAGCATCTACTGCAGGGCTCCGACATGCTGGTGGTCTACCGCGCCCCGGTGATACCGCCGAAGCCCGCCCCCGGCCAGCCGGGCACACGCTCCGATTTCATCCCCACCGAGCCGGAGCTGTTCATCGCCCTGCTCGCCGATGGCCGCTTCCTTGCCTTCAACGGCCACGTCGACCTGGGCACCGGCGTCCGTACTGCGCTGGCGCAGATCGTCGCGGAGGAGCTCGATGTCGATGTCGAGCGCGTCATCATGGTATTGGGCCATCCGTTCGAGGTGCCGAACCAGGGGCCGACCATCGCCAGCGCCACCATCCAGATCTCCGCCACCCCCCTGCGCTGCGCTGCCGCCCAGGCCAGGCAGTACCTGCTGGCGCGGGCCGCCAGGCGCCTCGACATACCGGCGCAACAGCTGCAGGTCGACGACGGGGTCGTTGCCGTGGTCCCGGGCGATGCCAGCCGCGCGCTGCGTTACGAATCACTACTGGTCGGCGAGCGCGTCGCGCTCGAACTCGACACCGAGATACCGACCAAGGCGCGCCGTGACTACCGGGTAGTGGGCCGCAGCACGCCGCGGGTCGACATCCCCGCCAAGGCCAGCGGCGAGTTCGTCTATGTCCACGATGTTCGCCTGCCCGGCATGCTGCACGGGCGCGTCGTGCGCCCACCTTACGCGGGGCATGATCTGGGCCCGTTCGTCGGTCGCAGCCTGATCGAGGCCGACGAGGCGTCTGTGCGAGGCCTGCCGGGTTTCGTTGCCCTGGTCGTCAAGGGGGACTTCGTCGGCGTCGTGGCCGAGCGGGAAGAACAGGCCACGCTCGCCGCCAGGCGCCTCAAGGTCCGCTGGCGTCCACTGCCGGCACTTCCCGATCTCGACGATCTGGAGACCGCGCTGCGCCGCCAGCCGGCCGAACGTCGGCCGTTGCTGCAGCAAGGCGACGTCGATGCGGCGCTGGCCACGGCATCGACGGTACTCGAGCGCACCTATCTCTGGCCCTATCAGTTGCATGGGTCGATCGGCCCCTCCTGTTCGGTCGCCGATTATCGCGACAGCTATCTGACGCTTCATTCCGGCACCCAGAATCCGCACAGCCTGCGTGCCGATATCGCGACGCTGCTGGCCATGGACGAAAGCCGTATCGAGATCCGCCGCCATGAAGCGGCCGGCTGCTACGGGCGCAACTGTGCCGACGACGTCGGCGCCGACGCCGCGCTGCTGTCGAGCGCCGTGGGCCGGCCGGTGCGCGTGCAGCTGGATCGCGCTCAGGAACACGAGTGGGAGCCGAAGGGAACCGCGCAGTTGATGGATATCCGCGGCGGCAGCGACGCCGACGGCAAGCTGTGCGCCTACGACTTCGTCACCCGCTACCCCTCCAACGACGCCCCGACGCTGGCCCTGCTGTTGACCGGCGCCAGACAGCCCAGCGACGTGCCTTTTCAGATGGGGGATCGCACTTCGGTGCCTCCTTATCGCTACCCGCACCTGAGAGTCGCCTGCGACGATGTCGCGCCGATCGTCCGCGCCTCCTGGCTACGCGGGGTCTCGGCCCTTCCCAACTGTTTCGCTCACGAGAACTTCATCGACGAGCTGGCCGAACGTGCCGGCGTCGACCCGGTGGAATATCGGCTACACTACCTGGAGCCCCGCGCGCAGGCGCTGGTGGCCGCCGTCGCCGAGCGGGTCAACTGGTTCGGCCGATCGTCGGCAAGCGCTGTCGGCGATGGCTGGTCCGAGGGCCATGGTTTCGCCTACGGCCACTACGTGCACAGCAGGTTTCCGGGATTCGGCGCGGCCTACGCCGCCTGGGCGGTGACGCTCCAGGTTCATCGCGAGAGCGGCCGGATTCGTGTCTTGCGCCTCACGGTGGGTCAGGATGCGGGACTGATGGTCAATCCCGCCGGCGTGCGCCATCAGGTTCACGGCAACGTCATCCAGACCCTGAGCCGAACGCTGAAGGAGTGCGTGAGCTTCGAACGGGGCCTGCCGGTCAGTCGCGAATGGGGCGGCTATCCGATCCTGCGATTCGACGAACTGCCGCACATCGATCTGCTGCTGCTCGACAATGCCGACGAGGCGCCGCTGGGCGTGGGTGAATCCACGTCACTGCCCGGGGCCCCGGCCATCGCCGCGGCGCTTTTCGATGCCACCGGCGTCCGCTTTCGCGAGCCCCCCTTCACCCCGGAGCGGGTGCGGGCGGCGTTGGCTTCGGCAGGGTCGACGGTCGCCGCCTGATCCGGTCACCTCTCATCGCGGCCAGGGATGGCTCAGCTCTCAGGAAGGAACGACGCTCCTCATGCAACATCTCGATCTCCAGGTACTCGACGCGGCGCTCGAATGGGCCAACGACGGCGAGACGATCTGGTTATGCAGCGTACTGGCGACGTTCGGCTCGTCGCCGCGCGAGCCGGGCTCGATGCTGGTCGCGAAAGCGGACGGCAGCCATGTCGGCTCGCTCTCCGGCGGCTGCATCGAGGAGGATTTCCTCGGCAGGATCGCCGAAGGGCATTTCGGCGATGCGCTGTCGGTGGTCCGCTACGGCGAAGGGGCCGACGAATCGCCCCAGGTCTCGCTGCCCTGTGGCGGGATTCTGGATGTGCTCGTCGAGCGCCTGACGCCGGATGCCGAGACCCTGACACATCTGGAGGTGCTCCACGCGACCCTGCTCGGCCAGCGCTCGCTGGTGCGCCGAATCGACCTGGCGAGCGGGCGCAAGCGCTTCATCGAAGCCGGCGAGAACGGCCCTCGGGTCGAGCGCGACGGCCAGGTCATCCACCTTCGCGTGGGGCCGGCGCTGCGCCTGATCATCGCCGGGATCTCGCCGGTTTCCCGTTTCTGCGCCGATTTCGCCCGTGCGCTGGGTTTCGAGGTGATCGTCTGCGATCCCAGGGAAGAGGCCCGACGCGATTTCCCGATCGAGGGGATCGAGCTGCAGTCGGTGCTGCCGTCGCTGTTCATCGGCTCCGGCGCCGCGCATGCCGCCACCGCCATCGTCGCGCTGACCCATGACCCCCGGATCGACGATCTGGCCATGATCGAGGCCGTGCGCACGCCGGCGTTCTACATCGGGGTGATGGGGTCGAAGCGGACGTCCGAAAAGCGGGCCGAACGCCTCAAGCGCTCCGGCGGGCTGGATGACGACGCCATCGCGCGCATCCAGATGCCGATCGGGCTGCACCTCGACAGCAAGACGCCGGCCGAGATCGCCCTCGCCGTCGTCGCCGACGTGCTCCGCGTGCGGCGCGGCAAGTCACGCCATGAGCTCTGACCCCCGGCCCGAACCGCCGGCCGTCGTGGCACTGGTGATGGCGGCCGGTATCTCCCGGCGCTTCGGCGGCGACAAGCGCCGTGCCACGCTGCCGGATGGTCGTACCCTGCTGGCGACCACGCTGAACACGGTGGCCCGGGCCTACCCCCGCTGGTGGCTGGTCACGCGCCCGGAGGACGACCTGGATCTGGGTGAGGCGTTCGATCCCGCCCGGCATCGGCGGCTGGTCGCCGCCCAGGCAAGGCACGGCCTGGGGGGGAGCCTGGGCGATGCGTTTCGCCACCTGATCGCCGAAGGCGATACGGCGACCGCCGTCGCCGTGGTACTGGCCGACATGCCGTGGCTCAGCGCCACCACCTGTACCCGACTCCAGCGGCATGCCGATGCCGAGCGCATCGTCATCCCCAGTCATCGTGGCAGGCGCGGCCATCCGGTGCTGTTCGGGCGGCATTTCTGGCCGACCCTGGCCGCACTGGAGGCGGGAGACGGCGCCAGGACCGTGGTGCAGGCCAACCGGGCGGCGGTATCCGTCGTCGATGTCGACGACGACGGCATCTGGCGGGATATCGATACGCCCAAGGACTTGCCCGAGCCGCCATGAGCGGCGAGCCGGATCAGCCGAAGAACTTGTCCCAGGCCAGCAGGCCCCAGGTCACCGCCGCCATGCCCAGCGCCAGCATCACCGCCGCCGAGCCGATATCCTTGGCCCGCCCGGAGAGCTCGTGGTGTTCCGGGCCAATCCGGTCGACCACCGTCTCCACCGCGCTGTTGAGCAGCTCGACGATCAGCACGAAGATGCAGCTGCCGACCAGCACCAGCCACTCGACGGGGTTCTTGCCGATCCACCAGGCAAAAGGCACCAGCACGATGCAGAGCGCCACTTCCTGACGGAAGGCGGTCTCGTTGCGGAATGCCGCCACCAGCCCCTTCAGTGAGTATCCGGTGGAGTAGATCAGGTGGCGAAAACCGGTATCGCGAGATTTCATGGATGTCCGTTGCAGTCGGGTTGGCGACTGCCCTCTAACGTGACCGAGTATCGGCGCGCTGCCGTGTATAGGCGACGATGGTAGCAGAGCCGCATGCCGACATCATCGCTGTTACGCGATGTGCCCGACGCCTGGAGTCCGGGACGGCACGGCAGGTGGCTGGCCCACGGGCCGCCCGGCCTCTATGCTGACACGACACCATTGCGATGCCGCATCACGTTGCCAACAGGGTCAATCATGTCCGAATCCAACCCGCTCTATCCTGCTCTCGAACCTCACGCCAGCGGTCATCTGGAGACCGGTGACGGCCACCAGGTCTACTGGGAGCGCAGCGGCAATCCGAACGGCAAGCCGGTGGTCTTCCTCCACGGCGGCCCGGGTGGCGGCTGCAAGCCGATCCACCGCCAGCTGTTCGATCCCGCGCGCTACGACATCCTGCTGTTCGACCAGCGCGGCTGCGGCCGTTCGACACCCCACGCCAGCCTCGCCAACAACACCACCTGGCACCTGATCGAGGACATGGAGCGGCTGCGGGAGATGATGGGTGCCGAGCGGTGGCAGGTGTTCGGGGGCTCATGGGGATCGACGCTGGCGCTGGCCTACGCCGAGCGGCATCCGGATCGCGTCAGTGAACTGGTGCTGCGTGGCATCTTCACCATGCGCCAGCAGGAGCTCGACTGGTTCTACAAGCATGGGGCTCGCAACATCTTCCCCGAGAAGTGGGAACGGCTGGTGGAGATTCTGCCCGAGACGCAGCGCGACGATATCATTCCCGCCTTCCACGAGCGGCTCATGGGCGACGATACCGAGCGCCAGCTCGAGGCCGCTCGACGCTGGAGCGTGTGGGAGGGCGAGACCTCGAAGCTGATCCCCGTCGATGCCAGCGACTCCCACGCCGCCGATCACTTCGCCCTGGCCTTCGCCCGGATCGAGAACCACTACTTCATCAACAAGGGCTTCTTCGAGCGCGACGATCAGCTACTGGCCCAGGCCGACCGGCTGACGGGCATTCCCGGCGTGATCATTCACGGCCGCTACGACATGGTCTGTCCGCTCCAGAACGCCTGGGATCTGGCCAAGGTGTGGCCGGATGCCAAGCTGGAGATCGTCGAGGCGGCGGGACACGCGTTCAGCGAACCGCAGATCATGGCCGCGCTGGTCCGGGCAACCGATCGATTCGCCGACCGCCCCTGAAGCGAGGCCGGGGCGCGCGACCGTGAAACGCGAACCGCGGGAAGCCGACGGCTTTCCGCGGTTCGCGAGCCGTGGCGACTCAGTTCTGGGGACGTTGCTTGGTGGCGTCGAGCCCGGTCTTCTTATCGGTAGTCAGCTTGGTGATCTCGGCGGAGCTCTTGATGGCGCGGTCGAAGACATCCTTCAGGTCGGCCATGGTGCCGGTGCTGCCCAGGGCACCATTGGCGGCATCCTGGAAGTTCCAGTGACCGGACAGGCCATCCGCGTTCGGATTGTCGAGGGTCTCGATGGCGGTATAGACGTCGGGGTGGCTCAACATATAGCTGGCGGCCGCGGATACCTCCGGCGGCGTGTTGCCGCTGGTATCGCTGGCCAGCGCTTCGAGGTCGCTCTTCCACACCGCGCCACCATGATCCTTGACGTAGTCCGCGAGGATCTTGCTGGACCGGGCGACGGTGAGTTGATCTTCGAAGGAAGAGAAGGAGGACGGCTGGTTGGCGGGACTGTTGCCCGTCGGCGTCACGGTAGACATCGGCTTTTTCCCTGGCAGAAGGTTCGTTTTGATGATTGTGGCGCGGCTCGATGACATCGGCATGAACCTGGCGCGTTCTGCGAGCTCCCGTACGCCGGGAACCAACCCGATTATGAGACGCCGCGAGCGCCACGAGGGGGCCGAAACGTGTCATTGATCGACACAATGAAAACGAACCGTCATCGCGGGTAACCCAGTGATACGTTGCGCCGCCTGGCGAACCGGCGGCGCACCGTCGTTCAGGCCGCCCCCCTCTCCTCGCCGGCGAGATCGATGATCGTCGCCGCAACGGCCTGGGCCCTCGGCACCAGCGTCTCGAGACGGCAGTACTCCTCTTCGGTATGCATCTTGGCGCCAACCGGGCCGGTGCCGCACAGCGTGGGGATGCCGAGGCTGGCGGTGGTCCCGGCGTCCGAGCAGCCGCCGGTGAACTCGCCCTCGACATCAAACCCGAGCCGTTCGGCCTGGACCCGGTAGCGCGCGAACAGCGCCTCGCTCATGGCGGGCTCCATGGGCAGGAACCCCGAGGTCTGGCGGATCGTCGCCCGCGTTCCGGGAATCTCCTCCTCGGCGATGATCGCCTCGATCGCCGCCAGCAGATCGAGCCGCTGCTGATTGGTGACGAAGCGCGTGTCCAGTTGCGCCGTCGCCGCAGGGGCCACGGTATTGCGCGAGATACCGCCCTCGATCAAGCCGACATTGGTGGTCACGCCGCTATCGTAGTCGGTCAGCGCATGGAGCTTGACGATCTTGCGGGCCAGCGCCTCCACGGCACTGGCACCGTCGGCGTGGCTGACACCGGAGTGGGCCGCCTTGCCGGTCACTTCGATCAGGAAAGCCGCCCCGCCCTTTCGGCCGGTGACGACGTTACCACTGATCCTGCCGGGTTCGGCGTTGAGCACGGCCCGTGCATCGCTGGCCGCTTCGCGAATGAAGGCCGTGCCGTCGCGGGAACCGATCTCCTCGTCCGCCGTGAACAGCGCCCGCACCGGGAACGGCAGCGGCGCCACCCGCTTGAGCGCCCGCAGCACGAAGATGTTGAGCACCAGCCCCGACTTCATGTCGGCGACGCCGGGGCCGAAAGCGGTATCGCCCTCGCGGGTGAAGCCGCGCTCGGCAACCGTTCCCGTCGGGAAGACCGTATCGCGATGCCCCATCATCAGCACGTGGCCAGCGCCTGCATCGCTGCCATCGCCCTCCAGCCGGGCCTCGAGGATATCGCCGGCGTCCGGGCGCGGCGTGCGCGTCACCTCGATCCCGTCGGCCTCCAGCCACTCGACGATGACATCCGCCACCGCATCGGTGCCGGCCTTGTCATAGCTGTTGGAGTCGATATCCACCAGTCTCTGCAGGCACTCGATCATCTCCGCCTGCTGTCCGGCCAGCCACTCGCAGGCGGTGGCCGTGATTCTTCCCGCGTCGTTCAGCGGTGCCATCGTTCACGCTCCTTCTTGATGTCTCGACCCTGCTCGGCCAGATCCCACCATAACCCGGCCATGATACCCAGACCTTCCCGCAGAATGCTCGCCAGGGCGTGCTCGTCGGGGGCGTGCTGGGAGCAGGCCGGGTAGGAGTGCGGCACCCATAGCGTCGGCAGCCCCAGCGTCTCGGCAAAGACATCGTTGGGCAGCGAGCCGCCCAGGTTGGGCAGCAGCGTCGGCGACTTGCCGCTGGACTCGCGCATCGATGCCAGCGCCCAGCCCACCCACGGATCCGTCGGGTCGAGTCGGGTGGCGTTCATCTGTGACATCCGCGCACTGCTGACCTCCACATCCTCGAAACCTTGAGCATCGAGATGCCGGCGCAGATGCTCGAGGAAGCGCTCGCGGTCGCTGCCGACGACGAAGCGCAGCTGGCAGTGCGCGTAGGCCTCCCCGGGAATGGCGTTGGCCGGCGCCTCCGGATTGCCGGCCTTGATCGCCAGCAGCTCCAGGGTGTTCCAGGCGAACAGCCTTTCCGCCGGCAGCAATCCGGGCTCCCCCCAACTCGCATCGATCGCCGGATCCCCCGGTGTCACCCCGACTTCGAGCGAGGCAACGGCGTCACGAACCGGTGCAGGGATCGCCGGCGGGCGCAGGCCCTCGATTAGGATCCTGCCGTGGGCATCGACCAGCGTCGCCCAGGCGTTGGCCAGCCGGGTGGCCGGGTTGGAGAGCACCCCGCCCCAGTTGCCGGAGTGATGAGCGCCGTCGCGGGCACGCAGGCGCAGGTCGAAGTTGAACGAGCCGCGGGAACCGAGAAACAGCGTCGGCGAATCCGCTGCCAGGCGCGGGCCATCGGAGGCGATGAACAGATCCGCCGCCAGGCGCTCGCGGTGGGCTTCGCAGACCGCCTTCAAGCCCGGAGATCCGGTCTCCTCGCCCATCTCCAGGATCAACTTGACGTTGTAGCCCAGCCGGCCATCGCGCGCTTCGATGACGCTCTTCAGCGCCGCGAAATTGAGCGTGTGCTGGCCCTTGTTGTCGGCGGTGCCTCGGCCATACCAGCGCTCGCCTTCGACCACGATCTGCCACGGCGAAAGCCCCTCCCGCCACTGCGCATCGTAGCCGCGCACCACATCGCCGTGGCCATAGGTGAGCAGCGTCAAGGCCGCGTCGACCTCGATCCGCTCGGCCAGCAGGAAGGGCCCGAAGCCGCCGACCGGGTTGTCGACGATCTCCCAGGTGAAGCCCAGCTTTTCGATCTCGGGGATCACGAAGTCGGTCAGGTAACGGCGCAGTTCGCCGTCGCGCCCCGCCTCCTGGCTTTCGCTACGCACGGCGATGCGGGCGTCGAGTCGATGCAGGAAGTCGCCGCTGTCGAAGGCTTGCCAGGCGTGTTGCAGCGCTGTTGCTCGCGCCATGAATCTCTCCTCGTTGAATACGAACAGGGGGTAACGGGCCGCCGGTCGCGACGGCCGGGCTCAAGCGAGATGACAGGCCACACGAGTGCTGTCGTCACCAGACGCCTCCAGGCGCGGCCGTTGCTGCTGGCAGATCGCCTCCGCCTTGGGGCAACGCGGGTGGAAGGCGCAACCGGCGGGCGGATCGCTCGGGTCGGGCATGGTGTCGCCCAGCCCGATATCCGGCACGCCCAGCCCCGGCTCGGGGGTCAGGGCGGAGGCCAGCAGTGCCTGGGTGTAGGGATGACGCGGGGCGGTGAAGATCCGCTCCCGCGTGCCCTCCTCGACGATTCGCCCCAGGTACATCACCGCGACCCGATCCACCAGATGCTCGACCACCGCCAGATCGTGGCTGATGAACAGATAGGTCAGCCCGAACTCGGCCTTGAGATCCAGCAGCAGGTTGAGGATCTGGGCCTGCACCGAGACATCCAGCGCCGAGGTCGGCTCGTCGCAGATCACGATGTCCGGACGCATGATCAGCGCGCGGGCGATGGCCACACGCTGGCGCTGGCCGCCGGAGAGCTGGCCCGGGAACTGATCGGCGGCGCGTCGGGGCAGCCCGACCACATCCAGGGTCTCGGCGACGCGTGCCGCCTGCTCGCGGGCGGTGCCGATGTCATGTACCCGCAACGGCAACCCGACGATCTGGGCGATTCGCTTGCGCGGATTGAGCGAGGAGTACGGGTCCTGGAAGATCGGCTGGATGCGTCGCGCCAGCGCTTTCTGGCTGGCGCCCCGCAGCGGCCTGCCATCCACCAGCACGTCTCCCGCGCTCGGCGTGGTCAGCCCCAGCAGCATCTTGGCCAGGGTGCTCTTGCCACAGCCCGACTCCCCCACCAGCCCCATGACCTGGCCGCGGGGAATCCGCAGCGAGACATCGCTGACGGCGCCCAGCGCGCGCCCCCGCTTGAACAGCCCGCCACCCAGGGTGAAGGTTTTCGACAGCCCGCAAAGCTCCAGGGCCGGGGTCGGCGCTTGCGAGGCCGGGGGCGACATGGACGCAGCGGGCATGGCTTGTGAGAGACGTGAGTCGGCGATCTCGGTGGTCGAATGTGCGTTCATGACATCGTCTCCGGTTGACGCGGGGCCGGTACCGGCCGGTCGGCGAAGTGACAGCGGGCCCGGTGATCGTCCGGCAACGCCATCAACGGCGGCGTGCGCTCGCAGGTCGGTTGGGCCTGCGGACAGCGATTGCGGAAGGCGCATCCCTCGACGTCACCGACGAGACTGGGCACGACGCCGGGAATCGCCTGCAGCCGGCTGCCGGGGAGTGTCCTTCCCGGCGTGGGGATGCAGCTCAACAGCCCGCGCGTATAGGGGTGCCCGGGGGCGGCATAGAGTGCCGGCGTCGGCGCGGATTCGATCACCTCGCCGGCGTACATCACCGCCACCCGGTCGGCGATGCGCGCCACGACGCCGAGATCGTGGGTGATGAAGATCACCGCGGTACCGAACTCCTGCTGCAGCTCTCGCAGCAGGCGCAGGATCTGCGCCTGGATCGTCACGTCGAGGGCCGTGGTCGGCTCGTCGGCGATGATCAGGTCGGGCTCGCACATCAGCGCCATGGCAATCATCACCCGCTGGCGCAGTCCGCCGGAGAGCTGGTGGGGATACTGGTCGAGGCGCTCTTTCGCGGCGCTGATACCGACTCTTCCCAACAGATAGATCGCCCGCTCGCGCGCCTCGCGCCGGCTGACGCCGCGGTGCCGGATCAACCCTTCGCAGAGCTGGTTGCCCAGGGTGTAGGCCGGATTCAGCGCGGTCATCGGCTCCTGGAAGATCATCGCCATGCGCGCCCCGCGCAGATCGCTGCGACGGCGTTCGGAGAGCGTCGCCAGATCGATCCCGTCGAACTCGAGACGGTCGGCACTGAGCCTGGCCTTGCGCGGCAGCAGTCCCATCAGGGCGAGCGAGGTCATCGACTTGCCGCAGCCGGACTCCCCCACCAGGCACAGCATCTCGCCGCGCTCGACATGGAAGTCGATCCCGCGCACGGCGTGCAGCATGCCCGCCTCTACCGGCAGGTCGACATGCAGGTTTTTCACGTTCAGAAGTGGCATCAGTTGCGTCCTCCCGGTGCGTTGAGATCCCGCAGTCCGTCACCCAGCAGGTTGATCGCCAGCACCAGCACGAACAGGGCGATACCGGGAATCGCGATGACCCAGGGCTGGAAGAACATGTAGGCCTTGCCCTCGGCGACCATCAGCCCCCATGACGGCAACGGCGGCTGCACCCCCATGCCGAGGAACGACAGCGTCGCCTCGAGCAGGATCGCGTGGGCCATCTCCAGGGTCATCACCACGATCAGCGAGCCGGCGATGTTGGGCAGCACCTCGCGCAGCAGGATATGGGGCAGCGAGCAGCCCAGCGTGCGCGCCGCGTAGACGTACTTGGCATCGCGCATCTGCTGGGTGACCGAACGCGACACCACCGCGAAGCGATCCCACAGCAGCAGGCCCAGCAGCACGATCACCGTGGTCAGGGAGCCGCCGGTCAGCGAGGCCAGCGCCAGCGCCACCAGCACCACCGGCATCGCCAGGCGGGTAGTGATGATGTAGCTGATGACCGCATCCACGCGGCCGCCGAAGTAGCCCGCCAGGACGCCCAGCGTGGTGCCGATGACACCGGAGATCAGCGCGGCCACCAGCCCGATGGTCAGCGAGATGCGAGTCCCGAACAGCAGCCGGCTCAAGGTGTCGCGGCCCAGCTTGTCGGTGCCCAGCACATGCGTCCACGAGCCCTTGTCGTGCCACACCGGCGGCACCATCCGGTTGGCGATGTCCTGGTGATAGGGGTCATGCGGGGCCAGCAGCGGCGCGAAGACGGCGATCAACACCGCCAGCGCGACCAATACTAGCCCGATCGCCAGCCCGCGATGGCCGAAGACCCGGCGCGTGATCCGCGACCAGGCCGGCGCCGGCAGTGGAATCTCGCCGCCGGAGATAGCCGAGGTCGCAGCTGGAGAAACGCGAGGCGAAGCATGGGAAGTCGTCATGTCGTTCTCCTCAACGGGTGCGGATACGGGGGTCGAGCGCGGCGTTGGCGACATCCGCCAGCAGCGTCAACACGATGTAGAACAGTGCGATGATCAGCACCACCGCCTGCACCACGGGATAGTCGTTGCGCGAGATCGCATCCCAGGCCAGCTGGCCGAGGCCGTTGAGCGAGAAGACCGATTCGATGACCACCGACCCGCCCAGCATGAAGCCGAGCTCCACCGCGGCCAGTGCCACCACCGGAATCACCGCGTTGCGCAGCGCATGCTTGAAGATCACCGAACCGCCGCGCAGCCCCTTGGCCCGCGCCGTGCGGATATAGTCGGACTCGAGTATCTCGAGCATGCCGGTCCGGGTCAGGCGCATCATCGCGGGCGTGGCGTAGTAGCCCAGGGCGATCGCCGGCAGCACGAAATGCTGCCAGCCGTCGCTGCCGGCGGCCGGCAGCCACTGCAGCGTCACCGCGAAGATCACGATCAGCGTCAGACCGAACCAGAAACTCGGCATCGCCTGCCCCACCACGGCGAACAGCAGCGCCAGCCGATCGATCCAGGTATCGCGCTTGAGCGCCGCCAGGACGCCGAGCGGAATCGAGATGCTCACCGCCAGCGCCAGCGCGAGGCCGCCCAGCGTCAAGGTGATCGGCATGCGATCGACGATCAGGTCGACCACCGTGCTCTGGTAGTAGTAGGAACGGCCGAAGTCGAAGGTCAGCGCGCCCCCCAGCCAGTCCAGGTACTGACTGACGATGGGTCGATCGAGCCCGTAGTCGACGCGGATTCGCTCGACCTGCTCGGCGGTGGCCTCCGGCCCGGCGATCGATGTGGCCAGATCGCCGGAGAGATGCAGCAGCATGAAGCTGACGACCGAGATGGTGAGCGCCACGCTGATCGCGACCAGAACCCGGCGGATGATGAAAGTGCCCATGGTACCTCCTCACGCTGCGCGGCCTCGTGTTGTCAGGCACGGGGCCACGCAGGCGGTTAGCGGATATCGGAAAGCGTCACTTCCAGCTGGCCTCGGCGAAGCGCGGCAGCTCATCCGGATAGGGCGTGAAATTCAGGTCGGCGGTATAGGCGTAGTAGGTGGAGTAGGAGAACAGCGGCGCCCAGTAGGCCTGCTCGGAAATCCGTTGCAGCGCCTTGCGGTAATTGTCCTTGCGGACGTCGGGGTCGACCGAGGTGTCGGCGGTGTGCAGCCACTGCTGGACCTGCTCGTCCTGCCAGTGGTCGTCGGCGCCGCCGCCGAAGTAGACGCTGGTGATCGCGGACACGTCATTGACCGAATAGGAGCCCCAGGTCTTGAACGACATGTCGGTGTTGCCCCCGCGCTGCTGCTCCAGCAGCGCCGGCGAGGTCATGAAGCGCAGATTGGCGCGAATGCCGACATTGCGCAGATCGCCGATCATCGCCTCGGCATAGTCCCGCTCGCGATAGGCGTAGAGGTTCAGCTCGAAGCCATCGCCGTAGCCGGCGTCCGCCAGTAGCTGGCGCGCCTTGTCGGGGTCGTAGTCGTACTCGACGACATCCTGGGTCTCGCAGCCGAACTGGGCCGGAAAGCACGGGGCATAGAGTGGACGACTGCCGCCCCGCACCAGGTTGTCGGCCATGCCCTGGCGATTGATCGCGTGATTGATCGCCTGGCGAACCTCGAGATGGCTCAGCGGCGAGTTCTCGCGCCTGGCGGCATCGAAGGAGAGATAGCCGACCCGCATGGTCTCGCCGCTGTCCACGGTCAGGTTGGGCATCGCCTCCATCTGCTCGGCCTGGTCCGCCGGGACGCGCCAGATCCAGTCGACCTGGCCGGTCATCAACTGCGCCACGCGGGAGTCCTGATCGGGAATCACCTTGAACTCGAGCTTGCCGATCTGGGGCTGGCCGACCGGGCTATCGGCGAAGTAGTTGTCGTTGCGGACCATCTTGACGCCTTCCCCCGGTCTCACTTCGGTAATCCGGTAGGGGCCGGTGCCGATCGGCTGCCTGCTGAACCCCTCGAGGCCCATCTGCTGGAAGTACTGATCCGGGAACACCGGAAGCGGCCCGGAAAGATACTCCAGCGCGGCCGGGAAGGGTCCGTTGAGATGGAAGCGGACATGGGTGTCGTCGATCTTCTCGACGCTCTCGATCCAGTCGGTGTTCTGGCGCGTGACCACCTTCGAGTCAGGCGACACCACGTAGTTGAACGTGAAGACCACATCATCGGCATTGAACGGCTCGCCGTTCTGGAACTCGACGCCCTGACGCAGCGTCATCTCCAGGGTGGTGTCATCGACCCAGTGCCATTCGGTGGCGAGCATCGGCTCGTAGTCGTTGGTCTCCGGGTTGCGGTAGATCAGCGTATCCCAGGCCAGGTGCGAGATGATCACGCCCTCCCGCAGGTTGTTGTGATACGGGCTGATGTTCTCGGGTTCGCTGTCGGAAGCGTAGATCAGCGTGTCGTTGGCCTTATTGGCCAGCGCCGGTAGCGACAGGCAGCACAGCGCCGTGCCGGCCACGATGTGGCGGAGCGTCAGGTTGGAGCGCATTTCGACCTCATTGTTGTGTTGTTGGCTGAGAGCGTGTTGCTGGAGCATCCGCCATACCGCTGGCGGTGTCGTGCCGGCGACCAGGTCCTGTGTCGTCTAATCACCCTTGGGCCGACGTCGTTTTCCTCGAAGCTATCGAACGCCCACCCATGCCACAAGTACAATGTTTAGAACCAACCGTTGCCATTTCGGCAAAGGTTAATAAAAACAACATCAACCGAGATGTCGTGGAAAAGATCGAGGGAGAGAACAGTGGCAATGAACAGTCGCGCCCTTCAGGAAACCGCGCTGCGCTACTTCCTGGCGGTGGTGAAAAACGGCTCGATCAGCGAGGCGTCGCTCAAGCTCAACGTCGCGGCCTCGGCGATCAGCCGTCAGATCGCCCGGCTCGAGACCGAGCTCGACACCCAGCTGTTCGAGCGCCGCGCCCGGGGGATGGTGCCCAGTGCCGCCGGGGAACTGCTCGCCGCCCATGCCAGACGCATGCAACTCGAAACCGACCGGATTGCCAGCGAGATCCAGGCCCTGCAGGGGCTCGAGCGCGGCACGGTGCGTCTGGCCAGCTCGGAAGGGTTCGCGGTGGATTTCATTCCCCTGGCGATCGCCCGGTTCCGGCGCCGCTATCAGGGTATCCAGTTTCGGCTCAGCGTCAGTTCGCCGGCCGAAGTGACGCGCCGGGTACGCGAGGGAGAGGTGGACATCGGGCTCACGTTCAGCCTGGCGCCGGAGCGCGACATCCAGGTGGAATCGCGTCAGCGATCGCGGATTCAGGCCCTGATGGCCCACGATCACCCGTTGGCCGGCCGACGCGGCGTGAAGCTGTCACAGTTGCAGCCCCACCCTATCGCCCTGCCACCCCCGGAAACCACACTGCGCCAGCTGTTCGACATCTGCTGCAGTCAGCAGAACCTGATCTTCGAGTCCGTCTTCACCAGCAACTACACCGAGGCGCTGGTCAACTTTGCCATGCTGGGTGGCGGGATCGCCCTGGCCGGCGAGATCTCGATTCGCCATCGGCTTCTCCAGGATCGGCTGGTCGCGGTGCCGATCCGCGATACCGGCATGGACGCACGCCACGTGGAGTTGCAGACGCTCGCCAATCGCACCCTGCCGGCGGCGACCGGGGCGTTCGTCGAGCATCTCAAGGGGATGATGGAAGCCGGCGGGCCGTAACGGTTGTCAGCCGGCGTGGCACTTCTTGAACTTCTTGCCGCTGCCGCAGGGGCAAGGGTCGTTACGTCCGATATCCTTCATGGCGTTACGTACCGGCGCCTGCGCTTCGTGGTGGTGATGCTGACAGTGCGGGCCATGGACGTGGCCCGGGCTGTCGTGGCTGTGGTCGTGATCGTGCTGGCAGTCGGGGCCGTGGACGTGTGGCTGGGTCATGGGGCGATACCGTGTCGAAGGGAAGATAACCGAGGCGCGATTATCCTCCAGAGTCACGCCCCGTGCCACGCCTTCAGTCGCGGCGCTGCATCTCCTTCACCGCGATGTCGCCGTCGAGAACGATCGGTTCATCGTCGAGAAACAGGCTGCAGTTGCGCATCGGAATGTCGAGATGGCAGGCGGTGTCGTTACTGCCGCCCAGCTCGTTGTTGGGACCGGTCGAGAACATGACGTTCCCGTAGAACGAACGCAGCTCCATCCCCATGCCGCCGGGGAACTGGGTCAGTCCGTGCCAGTCGGCGCGATGATCCAGGCCCCAGCCGACATGTGACATGCCGAGCCCGCGAGGATCCTTGAACGTGCCCATGTAGGACTTGATCAGATCGGCATCCAGCCCACCACGAATATCGGTGATGAAGCCCTTCTCGATGGTGTAGGTCACCGGTTCGCGCACGTAGGTGTTGAACGGCAGCAGCACATCGCCCGGCGCCAGCACGATCTGGCCGTCGACCCCGTCGTCGGCACCGCCGGTGAACACGAACGCCGCCGGCCAGTGATCCCAGCGCCCGGGCTCATCGGTAAAGCCGTATTCACTCATGGTCGGATAGACGCCGAGTCGATAGGTGACATCGGTGCCGTGCGGGCTGGTAATCCGCATCGTGCTGGCCTTGGCGAGCAACTCGGCCCCGACCTCGACCCGCTCGCGTAGCTCCTGGGTCGGCATCAGCTTGGCGAGTAACGGGGCTGGCTCGACGGCGGTCAGAACCCGCGCGCCCGCGGCCTGGATCGCCATCTGTTCATCGCTGAACAGCAGGAAGATCAGATCGACGACCATATCGGCCTGCTTGAGCGCTTCCACCGCTTCCGGGTTGGCGGCCAGCCCCGTTTCGCCGACGGCCCAGGCGCCGTTGCCCGGCATCGGGGCCGGCAGGCGCATGTGATACATCCGCGCGCCGAGACGCTGCCCCGCGGCGAGGAAGGCATCGGCGTAATCCAACCGCGCCTGGCCCTGGGACAACACCACGACCTTTTCACCCTCGTGAACGCCGCTGAGCGTCAGTTGCTGCAGACACATCTCGATCAGTATATGCTGTTCCATGATGCGCTAAACCTCCGAAATAGACGGTGTACGCCAGAACACGATCATTCCACTCGTGACCAACCTTTTTTGTATTGCCGCTCTGACGAGGATAGCGCGATACTTGGAAAACCTAAATAGGGCGTCTACACCATAAACGAACGATCCTGCTCGAAGCACTGCCGGGCGTGGCTCCAATCTGGCACTCGCCTGAGACATCCGCTGAATAGAGCGGGTGAGAGCAAGGCAATGAAGATGGGATCAGGGGGCTGGGCTTACTTGATTTCGATCTCGATGAACACGAATTCGAAATCGTTGGCGTTGACCACGTTGTGTTCGATGCCCTTGTCCCGGTAGTAGGAGACACCGGTTTCCAGGGTCGAGAAGGTGTGGCCATCCAGCGTCTCGAGCTCGAGCTTGCCGGTGGTCCGCGGCACCACGACATAGTCGCGACCGTGGGCGTGCCAGCCCGTCTCGGCGCCAGGCGGGAAGCGCCACTCGGTCACCACGACACGGTCATTGTCGATCTGTACGGTTGGCTGGGCCTGGGGGCGCGAAGCGCTCATGCAGCAACTCCTCTGTCGAAATCGGGGAACGGGCATCGGCGCGATCTCGCCGATGCCCGAGGGGGCGTCAGTAGCCGTGGCGCTCGAGGATCGCTTCCTGGTCCTGCGCCGGGTGGCCGTAGAATGTCAGCAGCTGTTCTGCGCGGTTGGTGAAGAAGCCATCGACGCCACGCTGCCGATAGCGCTCGAAGTCGGCCGGCTCGTCGACCGTATAGAGATGCACCAGCATGCCGTCGTCGTGGGCCATGCCGATCATCCACGGCTCGGCCAGTTCCATGTAGCTGAACTGGCTACTGAAAGGACCATCATGCTCGGTCTGGACCGCCGACGGGCCGATCCCGATCGCGCCATGATCCTTGGCGAAGTCGAGCCAGGAGCGGAAGGCTTCCGGCGAGGCCACCTGCTGGCGTGCGTAGTAGTCGGCGCTGCTCTCGTCCTCAGCCTGCGGCTCGCTCGGCGCGGCCTCGATGCCGCCCTCGCCCAGCCACAGCAGCAACACCCGCGGCACCTCCGGCATGGTCTGCTCCAGCGCTTCGAGGCTGGCCTTGGAGAAGGTCTGCATGACCAGGCGTCCAGGGCCGTCGCCCACCTTTACCGCCCCGCCCTCCGCGGCCGGCCGAGTCTTGGCGGCGTCACCCAGCCAGCCACGCGCCTCGAGCTTGTCGCGCAGGTCCTGCTCGATCCCCGGGAACTGTTCGGGCACCTTGGTCTCGATATAGAGCCCCGGATGGTTGTCGCCGTTCTCGGCGATGTCGATCACCTCGTCCAGGGTCAGGATCTCGAGCCCCGAGTAACTATCGCGGGCACGCTCCGGATAGCTGGCATTGAACCAGCTGCCGGCGTCGAGCTGCTTGAGTTCGTCCAGCGTGAAACTCGACACCGGCGCGTCGGCCCGGTCGGGGAACACCTCGGCCACGTCGGTATTGCGGCCCAGGGTATTGTCATGGACGGCCACCAGCACGCCATCCTTGGTACGCTGCAGGTCCAGCTCCAGATAGTCGACCCCGAGATCCCGCGCCAGGAGATAGGCGGGCCGGGTCGATTCCGGCGCCTGATAGGATGCGCCGCGATGCGCGATCACCGCATCGCAGGGTATCGGGATCTTGGTGCAAAGCGTCGAGCCCTGGGGGGTCGCCCCGTCGTCGGCCTGGGCGGCCGCGAACGGCAGCATCAGGCTCAAGCCGCAGATCCGCAGCCAGTGTCGCTTCGCCTTGATCATCGTCGTCTCCTCGGAATTGTCGGGGTGCTGCAGGGAACGCGCCAGCGCCGGCGAGGGCACCACTGCATAAAGGTCTACACGAGCGAATGACTCCGTCGCGCGGTACTGGGGCGCCAGTCCGATCGAAACTCGCCTGGCCCCTGTCATGTCTCGGTCTCTGCGTGCCGTGCGCCTTGCCCTTCATCTCGTTCGGCGATCTGTTCAGCGTTTCCCTAACGCATGATCTCCACGTTATGCCGCGTGGCGGCCATCAACTCGCCGAAAGCGGTCACGGCCGCTTCGACGTCGCGCCGGCGCATCGCCGCCAACAGCGTCAGATGGTGCGGAAAACTGGCATCGAAGACCTGGTTTCGGTCCTGGGGCGTCTGCCACGACACATAGAGCTCGGAGTGAATCGAGCGTATCAGTTCGACCAGTACCTGGTTGTGACTGGCGCGATAGATGGCGAGGTGAAACGCCGAGTCCGCCTCGTGGACACGCAGAAAATCGTCGGCAGCGCGGGCGACCTGGTAATCGGACAGGTACTGCGCCATCTCGTCGAACTGGGCCTCGCTGGCGTGCAGGGTGGCCAGCGCGATGGCCTTCTCCTCCAGTACCAGGCGCACATCCAGCATCTCCAGCAGGTGGCGCCGCGCATCCGTCACTTGCAGTCGCGAGAACAGACGGAAGGTCTGCTGGTCGCTGACGTAGATCCCCTTGCCGTTGACGACCTGGATCACGCCCTCGGCCTCGAGCCGCTTCAGCCCCTCCCGCAGCGTGGAGCGCCCCACCCGCAGGCGCTGCATCCACTCGGCCACCGATGGCAGTCGATCCCCGGCCGACAGCCCTTGCTCGGCGATATAGCTGCCGATCTCGCCGGCCACCGTGTCGGATAAGTAGAGTCTTTTCATCACTGTCCCGCTGATGCCGCTGGGCGGCCGTAGGCAAAAACGGTAACCACAAACCCGCTTAGGTTCAATTGAAGCGCCAGTCACCCTGTGATAATCCTACCTATCAGACAGGCTGACACCATGACATTTTCCGCTCACCCACTTGGCGATTTTGATGGCATTCGACGACAACACCTCCGACGCCGCTCGGGATTCCGAGATCTGCACCCACGCCTTCGAGGAACATCAGCGCTACGAGGGGGCGATCGCGCCCCCCATCTATCAGACCAGCCTGTTCACGTTCCCGACCCTGGAGCGCTTCACCGAGGTGATGCGCGACGAGCGCAGTCATTTCGTCTACAGCCGCGGGCTCAACCCGACCGTCAAGCTGCTCGAGGACAAGCTCGCCGCGCTGGAGCGGGGGGAGATGGCCAAGGCCTTCGCCTCGGGCATGGGCGCGATCAGCGCGACGATGATGACGCTGCTCGACCAGGGCGACCATGTGCTGCTGGTCAACCAGGCCTACGGTCCGACGCGCCAGCTGCTGGAGCAGATGGCACGATTCGGCGTGAGCTTCAGCGAAACCGGCGGCAGTCGCGGCGAGGTCGAGGCGGCCGTGCGAGACAATACCCGGTTGATCTACATCGAGAGCCCCTCGTCGATGCGCATGGCGCTGGCCGATCTCGACGGCATCGCCGAGCTGGCCCGAAGCCGGGGCATCCTCACCGCCATCGACAATACCTGGGCGACGCCGCTTTACCAGAAGCCGCTGACGCACGGTATCGACCTGACCCTGCACACGCTCTCCAAGTATATCGGCGGCCACAGCGACCTGGTCGGCGGGGTCGTCGTCGGCCGGCGGGAACTGGTGGCGCCGATCTTCGAGCACGGCCACCAGTTGCTGGGGGCGGCCCTCTCGCCCCACAGCGCCTTCCTGGCCCTGCGCGGCCTGCGCACGCTGCCGATCAGAATGCGCCAGCACCAGGCCAATGTCCTGGAGGTCATCCGCTACCTGGCGACCCAACCCTCGGTGACGGGGCTCCACCACCCCTGTCTCGCCACCGGCGAGGCGGCGGCATGGGCCGAGAGACAGCTGAGCGGCCACGCTGGATTGCTCAGTTTCGAGATCGTCGATCCGTCCTATGTTCGCATCGCCGGTTTCATCGACACCCTGCGCGTCTTCCGTATCGGCGTGAGCTGGGGCGGCTACGAGTCGCTGGCCATCTCCCAGCGCCAGCCCGACGACACCGGCCCTGCCCTGATTCGCCTGGCGATCGGGCTGGAGGACGTCCAATCCCTGCTCGACGATCTGGAGCGCGCCTTCCGCACGCTGCAATAATCCCGCCACGTCAACCGGAGACGCCACGATGGCCACCACCCGACAACAACAACCCGGGTTTCTCGCCTCGCTCGGACTACTGCTCGTCATTGCCGCCACCATCATCTACGGCATCGTCATCGCGGCGTACGAGACGGAGATGGTCCTGATCACCGTCGGCGTCCTGGCAACGCTGTTCGCCGTCGCCCACGGCCGCCGCTGGGACGACATCATGACCATCCTCGCGGACAAGATCCGAACCGCGACCATCGCCATCCTGGTGCTCTACAGCATCGGGCTGATCATCGGGACCTGGCTGGTGGCCGGCGCCATCCCCTACTTCATCTACTACGGGCTGGAACTGATCGACCCCGGCTATCTCTACGTCATGGCGTTCGTCGCCACCGCCATCGTCTCGACCTGCACCGGGACCTCATGGGGGTCGGCAGGCACCATCGGCGTGGCGATCATGGGGATCGCCGGGGCCATGGAGATCAACCTGGCGATCACCGCCGGCGCCGTCATCTCGGGGGCCTATTTCGGCGACAAGCTGTCACCGCTCTCCGATACCACGATCATGGCGTCGATGGTGGTCAAAGTGGACCTCTACCGCCATATTCGCTATCTGATGTTCACCTCGGTGCCATCCTGCCTGGTCGCGGCACTCGCCTACTGGATACTGGGCACCAGTCTCCACGGTGATGCCCAGTCGCCGGCGATCGCCGCCACCACTACCCAGATCGAGGAGCTTTTCACCCTCAATCCGATCCTGCTGCTCCCGGCGGTCATCATCCTGACCGGATCGATACTCAAGAAACCCACGCTGGTGGTGCTGTTCGCCTCGACGCTGTGCGCCATGCTGCTGGCGCTGTGGGTACAGGGCCTGCCGCTGTCGGTGGTGGTCGAGGCCGCCGTCTCCGGCTTCAGCGTCGACATGCTGCCCTCCGCACAGGCCGGACAGATCAACGACACGCTGCGAACGCTGCTGGAACGGGGCGGCCTCTACAGCATGCACGGCACCGTGCTGTTCGTGTTCTGCGCGTTCTTCTTCGCCTCGGCGCTGGAGGCCTCGGGAGCGCTCCATGTGGTTCTCCACCGGACGCTGGAGCACGTACGCTCCGCCAGCGGTACCATCCTCGCCTCGCTGCTCGCCGGTCTCTGCATCATCTTCGCCACCGGCAACAGCTACGTGACCTTCTTCCTGACCCGCGAGATCTTCGCCGACCAGTACGCCAGCAAAGGGCTTCATCCGCTCAATCTCTCGCGCAGCCTGGAAGATGGCGGCATGATCCCCGAGCCGCTGGCGCCATGGACGGTCTCGGCGGTCTACATGGCGGCGACGCTCGGCGTATCCACGCTCGACTACGCCCCCTGGGCGCTGTTCAACTATCTCGGGATCGTGTTCTCGGCGCTGCTGGCGATCGCCGCGCCCTGGACGGGCAGTTTCGGCGTGCGCCGGCTGACGCCGGAGGAGAATCCGCCTCGCGCTCGGGTCAATGGGGTTGTGGCGGCGGGCGACCCCCGCTGAGCCTTGCGGATACCCATCGCCGGGCCGGCAAGGGGTGTCCCTCGATCATGCCCAGGCATTGACGTTGTCGGCATCCTCGAAATCCGGCCGCTGCGGGTGGACGACACAGAACCGGTGGCCGGTCGGCGCCTCCATGACGGTCCAGCGCTCCAGCCGCTCGACCACCTGCGCACCCAACCCCTCCAGCCGGGTCACTTCCGCCTCGATATCATCGGTTTCGATATCCAGGTGCACCCGGCTGGGGTGATCCACCTGCTGTATCAGCACATCGGGCTGATCCGGAGGCGTGGCCAGCTTGCCGTATTTCTCGTCGGTCTCGTGACAGGGCCAGCCCAGCGCCCGGGCCCAGAACTCGATGGCGGAAGACTTCTCTCCGCCCTGGCTGTCGATGACGAGCGCTGCCAGACGGCTTCTGTGCATCGTGGTTCTCCTCTCCGTCATGTGAATCCGAAAGTCGTATCCTCATCCAGCATAGCCAGCGCCGGGCACGGCGACCTCCCTGACCGACTGCCACCGCCCCAGTCAGTCCTCACTTCGCCGCGAGACCGGTTCGCTCCTGACCCGGCTCGGCTTCGAATCGATTCACGCCAGGCATCACAACGGGATGGCGGTGGCGACGCACATGCGTTAAGCTGCAGGCCCATTGCCGTTATCTGTCTGACCGTCGTCACGCGAAGCTGAAAGAGTCGACGACCCTCCATTTTGCCGCCTCCAGGCGCATCAGCCAGCACTGGCATTCCCCGGTAGAGCGTAGCCGCTTCGCTTCGCCATTCGCCGCGACCTAGAGAATACCGAATGAGTTTTGCCTCACTGGGCCTTAGCGCCCCGTTGCTGAAAGCCGTTGCCGAGCAAGGCTATGACACCCCCTCCCCGATCCAGTCACAGGCGATTCCCGCCGTTCTCGAGGGAAGAGACGTCATGGCCGCCGCGCAGACCGGCACCGGCAAGACGGCGGGTTTCACCCTGCCGATCCTTCACCGCCTGTCCCAGGGCGATCGCCCCCGGGCCGGTTCACAGATTCCGGTACGTGCGCTGATCCTGACCCCGACCCGCGAGCTCGCCGCTCAGGTCGGCGAGAGCGTGGCGACCTACGGCAAGCACCTGCCGTTGAAAAGCGCCGTGGTCTTCGGCGGCGTCAAGATCAACCCGCAGATCGCCACCCTACGCCAAGGCGTCGACATTCTCGTCGCCACCCCTGGTCGCCTGCTCGATCTCTACCAGCAGAAAGTGGTTCGCTTCGACAAGCTCGAAGTGCTGGTACTGGACGAAGCCGACCGCATGCTCGACATGGGCTTCATCCATGACATCCGCAAGATTCTGGCCGTGCTGCCCAAGCAGCGCCAGAACCTGCTGTTCTCGGCGACCTTCTCCAACGATATCCGCAACCTCGCCAAGGGCCTGGTCAACGATCCGGTCGAGCTCTCGGTGACCCCGCGCAACGCCGCCGCGGCGACGGTGAAGCAGTGGGTCCATCCGGTGGACAAGAGCCGCAAGCCGGCGCTGCTGTCGCACCTGATCCAGACCCACCAGTGGCAACAGGTGCTGGTCTTCACCCGCACCAAGCACGGCGCCAACCGCCTGACCAAGTATCTCGAGGGCCAGGGCATCGAGGCTGCGGCGATTCATGGCAACAAGAGCCAGAATGCCCGCACCAAGGCGCTGGCCGACTTCAAGAGCGGTGGCGTCCGCGCCCTGATCGCGACCGATATCGCCGCACGCGGGCTGGATATCGATCAACTGCCGCAGGTGGTGAACTTCGAACTGCCCAACGTGGCGGAGGACTATGTCCACCGTATCGGCCGTACCGGCCGGGCCGGCGCCAGCGGCCAGGCGGTCTCGCTGGTGAGCCTGGACGAGAAGAAGGAACTGGCCGGCATCGAGCGCCTGATCAGCCAGCGCCTGACCAGCGAGGCGGTGACGGGCTTCGAGCCCACGCCCGGCGGTGGCCCCAAGGTGGACGAGAACGAAGGTCGTCAGCCCCGCGGTGGTCAACGGCGTGGTGATGGCGGCCAGCGTCGCGGCAATGGCGGTGGTGGCCGCGGCAACAGCGCCGGCGGGCGCGGTAACGGCGGTGGCCGTGGTGGCGATTCACGCCGCGGAGAAGGCCGCAGCGCCTCCTCGAGCCAGGGCGGTTCTCAAGACGACAACCGTGGCAATCGCATCGATAGCGGCAACCGTGGCAACCGCAGCGGCGATGCCCCGGCCCAGCGCCGTCAGCGCTCGCGCGGTGGCCAGCGTCGCAGCGGCGGCGGCGGCACGTCCAACGGCAACGTCTGATACCCGGCCCTCAGGGCCAGCCCCAAACGACAACGCCACCGTCATTGACGGTGGCGTTGTCGTATCCGGACGTCGGATCCTCGCCGAGGCGCGGCCCGGCACTCAGTCGAGCACGATGAGCCGGTTGGGCAGTTCATTGCGCTCGTGGGTCGCCGGCACATGGGCCTCGAGCAGCTCGCCACAGCTATCGATGCAGTTGAGAAAGCCCTGCAACGTCTCGCCGGCTTTGACGCGAGCGGTGAACGCCTCGACGATCGCCTGCCAGGTATCGTCGCTCAAGCGTGCCGAGATGCCTCGATCGACGAGGATCTCGACGTAGCGCTCGGCCTCGGAGACGAAGATCAGCATGCCGGTGCCCGCCTCGGTGTGATGCAGGTTCTGCTCCAAGAACTGGCGCCTGGCCAAGTTGGAGGCGCGCCAGAAACGCACATGCCGCGGGATCAGTCGCGTCAGCACCGGCGGCAGCCGGAACACTACCGCCAGCACGATGAAGACCAGCCACTGCGCCAGCAGCAGATACCAGGCGCTGCTCCCGCCCAGCCACCCCAGCCAACTGGCGATGACGCTCAGCGCGCCTGGGACGATGAGCGCCGTCAGTCCGGCCCACAGCAGCGGAATATAGGTGTAGTCGTCGGCCTGACGCGCCAGGACGGTGACGACCTCGGCATCGGTGTCGCGCTCGATCCGCGTGATCGCGTCGCCGACTTGCCGCTGTTCGCTTTCACTCAATAAAGCCATGCTGTCGTTATCCTGTCGTCTACCAGCCACCGGACGCGCCGCCGCCGCCGAAACCACCACCGCCGCCGCCGAAGCCGCCGCCACCGAAACCACCACCGCCGCCGAAGCCGCCGGAACCGCCGAGAGCGCCGCCCAGCAGCACGCCGCCCATGGCGCCTCCGCGCCGACGCCGTCTGCCGCCGCGTCCACCACCGCCGCCACCGCCACGCACGATCAGCATGACGATGAAGAACAGCAGCCCGAACCAGATCCCGGCACCACCCAGGTGACGGGATTCCTGCTGGGCGGGCTGGGGCGGCGGAGCCGCCTCGGCCTGGGCGTCGCCACCGAGCGCTGCGATCATCGCCTGAACGCCACCCATGATCCCACCGGCGTAATCCCCCTTGCGAAATGCCGGGGTGATGGTCTGGTTGATGATCGCGGAAGACCGGGCATCGGTCAGCCGGCCCTCGAGGCCGTAACCCACTTCGATCCGCACGGCGCGCTCGTCCACGGCGACGATCAGCAGCGCGCCGTTATCCTCGCCCTGCTGGCCGATACCCCAGTGGCGGCCGAGCTGATAGCCGTAGTCCTCGATGGCCTCTCCCTGGAGGTCCGGCAGCGTCACCACGACGAGCTGCTCGCCGGTCGCCTCCTCATGGGCCGCGAGCATGTCGGTCAGTCGATCGCGGGTCGAGGCATCCAGCAGATCGGCGTTGTCGACCACGCGCCCGGTCAATTCGGGAAAGTCCGGGGCCGCCTGGGCGAGCAACGCGAATGCCAGTAGCCAGAGGCCCAGCGTCAGCGAGATGAAACGCGTGTACGTTCGTCGCGTCGGACAGCGCATCAGAACTCCACCTTGGGCGCCTGGTCGGCGTTCTCCGTGGTGGCTTCGAAGTTCTCGCGAATCGGCATATCGCTGTAGAGCACGCTATGCCAGATCTTGCCGGGGAAGGTCCGAATTTCGGTGTTGTACGCCTCGACCGCCTGGATGAAATCGCGACGTGCCACCGCGATCCGATTCTCGGTGCCTTCCAGTTGCGACTGCAGCGCCAGGAAGTTCTGGTTCGACTTCAGATCGGGATAGCGCTCGGAAACCGCCATCAGCCGGCTCAGCGCCCCAGTCAACTGGCTCTGGGCCTGCTGGAACTGCTGCAGTTGCTGGGGATCGTTCAGCGTATCGGCGTCGACCTGGATCGAGGTCGCCTTGGCCCGCGCCTCGACGACCGCCGTCAGCGTCTCCCGCTCCTGGCTGGCGAAGCCCTTGACCGTCTCCACCAGGTTGGGCACCAGGTCTGCGCGACGCTGATACTGGTTCTCGACCTGGGACCAGGCCGACTTCACCTTCTCGTCCAGGGTCGGAATGTTGTTGATGCCGCAGCCGGAGAGCGACAACATCAATACCAGCAGCAATAGCCACCGCCACGGTTGACGGGCGGCGGCGGGCAAGGCGGTCACGGGTGTCTGCATGAAGGGTTCCCGGTTGAAGGAGATTGGAAATTGGAGCCTCGAGGGTTCCCGGGTGCCCGGGCCCAGGCGGTGATGACGCCAAGTTACAGGTTGGCCGGCGCCATGGGAAGGCGGTTCCCCGCCGCTCACTCCGCGGCGCCGGTGGCACGAATCCGGGCGGCAAGCGCTGCCAGCCCGGCATCATCGGCACGCCGGTAGTCATGGGAGGAGAGATAGCCTTCGTAGACGTCGAAGTACTTGTCGACCCTGGACTCGACCGGTTTGAACGCGGCGTCGTCCCCCGTGCCATGCATGGGGAACAGCTTGGCGTGGAGATGATCGACGCCGTAGCCCTCGAAGAACATGCCGCAGCGGGCCACGCCCTCCAGCGCCCGATCCAGCCGCCTGGCCACCTGCTTGGTCGCCACGATCAGCTCGCGCAGCACCGCATCTTCCTGTTCGAAGGCATAGCTGCCGTGATGCGCCTTGGGGATCACCACCGAAAACCCCTCGGTATTGGGGAAAATGGAGAGAAAAGCCAGGTGCGACTCGTCTTCCCAGATACGGTGGGCCGGCGCCCGGCCGGCGACGATGTCGCAAAAGATGCAACTCATAAGGGTCGGGTTCCTTTCATCTCGGCGTGAACGCACCGTTCTCTGGCGATGAAAGACAAGATAGACCAGGGCGCCGTGGGCGCAGACGCCCAATGGCCAATAGCGAAATCATGGCGCCCGCCATCAGCCGAGCGAGATATGAGCGTCGGTTGCATGGCATTGTTATAGCGCAACCGGTTCATCACGCATTTTCTCCCATGTTTGTACCATGAGCTTCTTGGTTGGTCCCCAGCGGTACCCGCCCAACGCACCACTCTGCTGAATAACCCGGTGGCAGGGGATCAGCAAAGCAACGGGATTTGCGCCGATGGCGTTACCAACGGCCCTTGCCGACCTAGGGACGCCGAGTGATCTGGCCACTTCGGCATAGCTGGCCACAGCACCCGATGGTATTTTCAACAAGGCACGCCATACGGCTATCTGGAAATTTGTCCCGGTCACATGAAGCGACAGCGGACCCTGTCCGGAAGCTGTCTTACTGCTAAAAAAGGCATCAATAACGTGTCGCGTGGATGCCAAGCTTTCTCTGATCGAACTCAGAGGCCAATCGTTATGCAAGTCATCCAGCAACTCCTCCATGCCATTGAAGTCCATAAACGCTGCCCGGCAAACGCCACGCTGGGTTACGGCTACGAACATGGGCCCCAGAGGGGTCGGATGTACTCCATACTCGATCTGTAACTCCTTACCTCGATTTTTATACTCGCCGGGTGTGACTGCTTCTAGCTGCACAAAGTGATCGTGCAACCTTGAACTGCCGCTCAATCCAAGCTCATGTGAAACATCAAGCAAGGAGCGGGAATTGTCCAGCAATCCTTTGCCCCGTTCCAATGTCAGAACCTGTAAAAAGCGCTTCGGCGTAGTACCCGCCCACCGACAAAACAGCCTTTGAAAGTGATACGGACTCAGATGCACATGGGCGGCTATCTCTTCCAGGCTGGGCTGATCTACTGCCCGATCAACCAAATAGGCCATAGCACCTGCGATTCGGTCATAGTCTGACATGGCGAGGCCTCTCAGACACGATTTATAGACACACCGCCATCGACCAGCATTGCAGACCCCGTGGTGAAGCTGGAGGCATCGGATGCTAAGTACAGTGCGGATTGAGCGATTTCATCAGGTGTCGCCATACGCTTGAGAGCATGCAGGTTATGCACAAACGCCACTGCTTCTGGCGTGCTGGCAAATTCACGTCCCGCTGGCGTATCAGTACCACCGGGCAGAAGGGCATTGACCCGGATATTCTGGGGCCCATGCTCTGACGCCAGCACCTGGGTCAATCCAATAAGGCCAGCCTTGCTGGCGGCGTAGGCAGCCATGCCTGGCATGCCTGCAGTGTAACCAACGAAGGTGGAGGTAAAAATTAAAGAACCTCCTTTTCGGGCAGCCATAGCGGGCAGCTGGTACTTTGCGCCCAAAAATGCGCTGGTCAAGTTGTTCGCAATAACTTGATTCCAATCCGTGAGCGACATCTCCGGGACAGGGCCCATAGCCCCGAGAATGGCAGCATTGTTAAAAGCAATATCCAAAGCGCCAAAATGACTTACAGCCTTATCTACCAAAGCTTTGGCAAACGCTTCTTCGCCAACATCACCGACTAGTGCCAGTGCCTTTCCGCCTTCCGTATTGATTAGGTCCACCAGGTCATCAAGCTCTTTCTGTCGCCTTGCAGCCACCACTACGGCAGCCCCTTCTCTCGCAAAAAGCTTCGCGGCTGCGTAGCCAATACCGGTGCTGGCGCCAGTTACGATAGCAACCTTGTTAGCAAGTGTAGGCATCAGTCATTCCTCCTAGCTCTGCTCGCTATAAAAGGGCACATGCCCGACAGGAGCTATGTTAGGAGGACGAACGACTGCTGCCGACCCGAATCTTGCTGTATTTCAGTTTCGCTATGACGCTTGCAGTTGCGGCGGGTACGGAGCGCAGCGTAGCACACGTTCGACCACCTGAATTTGTCAAATTCATAGCGTCATGTGCAGCAGTGGATAAGGCTTGCCTTGTCCATCAACTGGTGAACGGCCCGTTACAGAAAAGCCAATATGCTGGTAAAAACCTAGCGCCTGCTTATTCTGTTCATTAACATCGACTTTGGTAGCACCTTGGTACTTGACCGCATAGGCCGCCAACAAAGCCCCGCCACCTTTGCCGCGTGCATCAGGTGAAATGAACAGCATTTCAATGTTGCCATCACGTACACCGCAGAACCCCAGTATTTCACCGTTACTGTTTTTGGCACACCTTAAATCAACGGCGTCAAAATAGTGCTCTAAGATCAGCGGCTTTAACTCCTGAAGATCTTCTTCTTGCAAAAAATCGTGAGTTTCTCTCACCGACGCTTCCCAAACCTCCAGCAGCCTTGGATACTCTGCTTTTTCCACGGTTTTAATATTCATCATCAATTCCAATTGGAACTTAAAGCGCAGCACAGCAACGCGAGTTCACGAGCGCCCCACCATCCACCTAACTCATTGGTAACAAAGTTTTCTCTAAACAGCTCGGCTACCTATGCCGAATTCGCGCGCCCTCGCAACTTTTCAATCCCAACGATACTGTCTATAAACACAAAACCCTAGGCACCAGCTTATGGATGCGCAGAGCAAAACTCCCGAGCTGATGGATCGTGTAAAGGCATCATGCGGGTAAACGCTACAGCCAGCGTACCGAGAGAACCTAATGCCTGGCCACGCTACCGCCCCTACCTGGGCATGGGTGATGGCGGCTTGCCATCCATGCAGTAGTGCTAGCATTCAGCTAAGAGACCATTCCACCTGGCCATGCAAGAGGTCTTGAACAACAAGATTATTCACCCATCATGACGGATGCAAAACACTGTGAGTCGCATTAGAAGCACCATTCGCCGCTTTGAGATTCAGCCCCCGGGGACTCCACCACGCAAGCGGATGCCAACTCAGTGAAAACGTCCCAAAAGAGAAAAGCCCCGAGCCAGTGGTTCGACCCGGGGCTTTCTCTGATGCGGCGAGTTTTCTAGCCGAATCTTACCTTTAGCTACTGACCCACTGCCCGCCACGATAGGCCAGAACCTCTCCGCTCCGGTCATCCAGCGCGAACAGATGCAGCCAGCCATTGTGCGTCAGCGAGGTCAACACCTCGTGGCGCGCGACGATCTCGGCGATGGCTTCCGGGGGCGCGGCGAGGTAGGCGCTCAGGCGCAGCGGTTCGTGGCGCCAGCGCTCGCCGTCGTGCAATGACTGCAGCGGCAGGCCGATACGCAGATCACCGCCGTTGCCTTCGAACACCCCGATATGCCCGCCGACCACGTTGTGCAGCACCTTGTTGCCACTGCCGAACTTGCGGTTATCGGTGACCGAGGCGTTGTACTGCATGTTGATCCAGTGGGCGACCATCAACGGTGCGGTCATGATCGCTTCCAGCCGCGCGAAGTCGCTATCCGTGCGCCAGTCGTAGTCGTGCAGGAAGCTGCGCCCGGCGAGATCGAGCAGCGCAGTGCAGCGCCGCGGGGCGGCGATGAAGCTGGCGTTATTGGCCAGCCCCCACTCCGGGCGGGTCTGCGACCAGTCAGCGCCGCGGCGGTCCAGGGTCTGCTCGAGTTCAGGCGTATCGGCCGCGAGGCCGAGCTGCGGGGCGCGCTGGCGCCGGGCCTGCTCGCCAGCCCGCTGGAGCCAGGTGCGCATCTCTTCACCCAGCACCTGGGCGTCCGTCTCGGCCTCCAGCAGTTCGAGGCGGTCGGTGATGGTGTGGTGCAGCGCCGGCAAGAAGCTCGTCTCCTCGGGGATGACCAGTCCATCTTCGGCCAGCGCCTCGCGCAGCGCGGGTTCGTTGAGCAGCCGCGCCAGGGCGCGTACCGAGACTTCCCCGGACTGGCCGCCGCAGGCGCCGCACTCGAGCCCCGCAGCGTGCGGGTTATTGCTGCTGTGGCTGCCGTGCCCCACCAGCAGTACCCGCGAGGCGATGTGGTCGGTCAGCCCCATGCCCACCAGCACGCTGCGGGCGAGCGCGGCCTTGTCGGCCAGGCTCAGGGCCTCACCGCTGGCGCGCCAGTGCCAGCTCAGCGTATCCATAGCGAGGGGCTGGCGCCGGGCCTTGGCCTCCAGCGAGCGGCGCAGCAGCTTGCCGGCGTAGAGCAGTCCGCCCGCTTCCACCGCGGTGAAGCTGGCACTCGCCGTGCGGCTCCACTCCTGCAGGCGTGCCTGCCAGTTCAACCGTTGCGCCGTGTGTGTCGTCCCCGTGTTCGGCTCGCTCTTGAGCATCACCTGCGGTGCCAGCAGCCCCGGCAGATGCGGCTGGGCCAGCGTGGTACCACCCTGCTGGTGCGCCAGCGGTAGACCGAAGAAGCCGGCGAAGCCCAGCGTCTGGATCGCCGGGCTCTGCCGCTCCAGCGCCCGGCGCATCGGCTCGGAGCGCACATCGATGCAGAACACCGCCTGCAGCCGCGGCGTCTGCGTACTGTCTGAAGCCACACCCGCGGCCTGCCGCAGCGCATGATGCAGCGGCTGCTGGTAGGCGATTTCACTGGCGAGCTGCCACACCCATAGCGGCTGCTGTGCACGCTGGTGGCGCTCGATACGCGTCGGCAGCTCCACCAGCTCGGCGTGCCACAGTCGGTTCAGGCGCTCGGCCTGTTCTGGCTGCTCCGCCCCGGTATAGCGCCACAGCACCAGCTCCCAAGCCAGGCGGATCGCCAGCAGGCTGCGCATGTCCGAAGGAGGCCGCGCGAACTGGCCCTGGCGCTGAGTCTCCTCCTGACCCTCACCGGCGGAGGCATCCAGCCCCTGCTGCCAATCCTGATAGGCGACCCAGCTGGCCCAGCCATTGATATCGAGCAGCAGCGCCTGGGCGTAGCTCTCGAGATGACCGGTGGCGACATCCAGCTCGGCGATGGCCGCCTGGAACAGCCCCTCTTCGCTCTCCGGCAGGGTCTGGAAGTAGCACCGCAGCCGCGGTTCGCCCATCAGGATGGCGATGCCGCGATCCTCGAGGGTCATCTCACGCCAGTGCTGATAGAGCCGCATGTCGCGGGGCGCGTGCAGGCGCTCGGCGTTGAGCGGCCCGTCCGCCTGATAGTAGGCGGCGCAGAACTGGCTGATCTGATGGGTGATCTCGTCGCGCCAGGCCATCTGGTGCTGACGGTCACGACGGGCATCGATCAAATCGCTGATGTTGTGCCAGTGGGGCAGCCGGCTCAGCTCGTCGACCACCGCAAGCAGATTGCGGTAGGGGCCATGGTAGTCGAGCCTTGCGGCGGCCTCACTCAGATGCGCCTCGGTGATCTCGCCGCGCTGCCACGCCGCCAGGTAGTGGCTCGGCGGCATCAGGCCGTGGACATTGCCCAGCGCCGAGAGGCGTGCCGAGACCGTGGCGGCGTCTTCATCGCGCTGGGTCCAGTAGGGGCTCACCGCGATCAGCCGATCCAGCGGCCAGCTCGGGGCGATGCGTGCGCAGGCGCGATCCAGCGCCGCGATCTGGGGCTCGGTGAGCGGCGTGGCGTCGCTCGCGTCGGCCAGCCGTGCGGTTCGAGAGGTATCGAGACTCATCATAGGGAACTCCCGCGAGAGACGGTGTGATGCTGCTTGGCCTTGATTCGGCCGGGCAGCGCGTGGGGCCAGAGCTTGAGGGTGTTACGGGTGACCCACTCATCGAGGTAGAAGCCGGCGTAGCAGTAGCGGTTGAGCGTCTGCGAGGCGCGGTAGTGCAGCCCATGGCGCTGCAGCCAGTAGCCGGCGAAGAGCAGCACGAACAGCACGCTCACCCACAGATCCGCCCAGGGCGAGACACTGCGCCCGGTGGCGGGGAGCAGCGTGACGAACAGCGTCTTGAGGCCGACATAGGCGAGCACCACCAGCACGGCCAGGCCGAGGAAGCTGCCGAGGGCGCCCGCGCTACGCTCACTGCGGCGCTCGGCCAGCATCACGCTCAGCGCCAGGGTGACCAGCACCCAGGGGCTGTAGGCGGCGAAGGCAGGCGACGTACTGAGGCTGCGTGCCAGCACCACCACCGTGCTCACCAGCGCGGCGCTGATCAGAAAGGCCGTGAGCCACTGGCCCGGAGAGGGGCTGCGAGCCGGGGCCTGGCGACGCAGCAGATCCTCGGCCACCGCCTCACCGGAGCTGAGGAAGGCGTAGGCCTTGTAGCAGGAGTGGGCGAGCAGGTGCAGCAGCGCCAGTTCGGTCAGCCCGAGGGCGATCTCGACCAGCATCAGGCCCATTTGGGCGCTGGTCGACCAGGCCAGGCGCACCTTGACGCTGACGCGGGTCATCATCACCAGCGCCGCCAGCACGCTGCTGACGCCGGCCACCGCCAGCACCAGCGCCTGGGCCGGCGCCGACTGCAGCAGCAGCGGCGAGAACAGCAGCAGCAGGTAGCCACCGAGGTTGATCACCCCGCCGTGCAGCGTCGCCGACACCGGGGTCGGCGCCTCGACCACCTGGATCAGCCAGCCGTGCAGCGGTAGCTGGGCGCACTTGATCAGCGCCGCCAGCCCGATCAGGCAGGCCGCGACCTGATCGGCGAGGCTCAGGGCATGGCCGGGCACGGCATAGGCGGCGGTGATGACGCTGATCCGCGCGCTATCGTGCTCCAGGTAGAGAATGAGGAAAGCGGCTGCGGCGCAGAGCTCGGCGGCGCGGGCGAAGAGGAACTTCTTGTGCGCTGCCAGGGCGGCACGCGGGCGGTCCGGGTAGAACATCAGCAGCTGATGCATGGCCAGGCTGATGCCCAGCCAGGCGAACAGGAACAGCAGCAGATGATCGCTGAGCACCGCCACGCTGACCGCGGCAAAAAGCGCCTGAACGAGCGCGACGAAGCGCCGCTGGCGCGGCTCGCCCTGCAGATAGGTCGCGCTGTAGCGCACCACCACGAAGGCGATGAAGTTGGCCAGCGCCAGCATGCACAGCTGCAGCACGCCGCTCTGCCACCAGCCGGCGAGCGCCGGCAGGCCGTGTACCAGCCCCAGCGCCAGCAGCGCGGCTGCCAGCATCACACTGGCGCTGGTGGTGGCCTGGCCGATGCGCCAGGCCCGCGCGGTGGCGCCGCGAGCGCTGACCACGGCCCCCAGCGCCAGGATGAGCGGCACCAGGGTGAACAGAAGGGTGAAAAATGGCTCGTTGCCGTGCATGAGTAGGCTCCGCTGATCCAGGGAGCGTGCAGTATCCGGCGAGCCGTTTCTTAATTAAAATAGATATTAATTGACGAATGGTTCTATAAAAGAGAACGAAATGAGCCGCCTCAACTATCATCACCTCTACTACTTCTGGCGCGTGGCCCGGGAAGGCAAGCTGACCCAGGTGGCGGACTCGCTGCACCTCTCCCAGAGCGCGCTCTCTGCGCAGATCCGCAAGCTGGAAGAACGGCTGGACAAGCCGCTGTTCGAGCGCCGCAACCGCGCCCTGGTGCTGACCGAAGCGGGCCGCCGGGTGTTCAACTACGCGGAGGCGATCTTCACCAAGGGCGAGGAGCTGGAGTCGCTGATCAGCCGTGGTATCGAGCCCGAGTACCAGCGCCTGCGCATCGGCACCCTCTCCACCATGTCGCGTAACTTCATCGAGAGCTTCGTCGCCCCGCTACTCCATCAGCCCGAACAGCGGGTGCACTTCAGCCTGCACGCCCGCGGCATGGCCGACCTGCTCGATGGCCTGGCCCGTCACGAATTCGACGTGGTGCTCACCAATACCCAGCTACCCTCGTCGCATTCGCAGGCCGCCGCCTGGCAGAGCCAGCTACTGGCGCGCCAGCCGCTCTCGATCATCGGCCCGCCCGGCACCGCCCCGGGCACACCCTTCCCCACCGGCTTCGAAGACAGCCGCTGGATCCTGCCCGGCGAGCATCACGAGATTCGCCGCGCCTTCGATGGCCACTGCAGCCTCTACCAGTATCGGCCGAAGATCCTCGCCGAAGCCGACGACATGGCCATGCTGCGTCTGCTGGCCCGCGACAGCGGCGCGCTGAGCGTGCTGCCGGAGGTGGTGGTCAAGGACGAGCTGCAGCAGGGGCGGCTGACGCGCCTGGAGCAGCTCCCCAACGTGTTCGAGAACTTCTACGCCATAACCCTGCCTCGGGAGTTCATGCCGGGAGTGGTCTCGGAGCTGCTGGCCCGGCCATTGGGGGATATGGCCTCGACTGATCAACCGCCACCTGGTCATCACGCATGAGGCAGCGTCAATGCGGATCACCGCGTGCCCGCGCGAAGGAGAGGAGACGCCCGCCCGGGCTATCCGAAAGTCTCGAGCGAGCGTATGTTGAGTCGGTCCCAATCGACGCACCGACGCCTGCCCGCCATGAACAAACTCGATAACGCCCTGCTCAATCTGCTGCTCAAGGATGGCCGCATGTCCTATGCGGACATGGCCCGCGAGCTCGACATTTCACGGGCCCACGCTCGCGATCGGGTGCAGTTGCTGGTGGAAAGCGGTGTCATCGAACAGTTCACCGCCGTGGTCAACCCGTCGAAGCTCGGCAAGATCATCTCGACCTTCGTCGACCTGAAGGTCGCGCCCTACGCCATCGAGGCGATGGCAGCCGAGCTGGCGGAGTGCCACGAGGTCATCAACCTCTACATCATGAGCGATCTTCGCAGTCTCCATATGCATACGCTGACGGACAGCCAGGAGACCTTCGATCGTTTCGCCCGCGAACATATCCTGGGCCGCCAGGAGGTCATCTCGGTGAACTGCACCACGCTGATGTCCCGCGTCAAACACGGGCGCGGTGGCGCCAAGATCTGAGTGCTGCAGGGGCGCGCCATCAATCGCCCTCGACACTGCCGTCGCTGCGCGGGTCGGCACCGCCCTCCAGGCGCCCGTCGGCATGGCGAGTGATGCCGCCAGCATGCCCCATGGTGTCACTATAGGCGTCGATGACATCCACCTGATGGCCAGCCTGGCGCAAGGCCGCGATCAATGTCGGATCGAAGCGCGACTCCAGCTTGAGTGACGTCGTGCCCTCCCCCCAGGTTCTCCCCAGCAACCAGCGCGGCGCATCGACGGCCTGCTGCAGCGGCTGACCGTAGACCACGTGCCGCGTGAAGACCGCCGACTGGGTCTGCGGCTGCCCTTCGCCGCCCATGGTGCCGTAGACCATGGTTCGGCCGTCGTTGAGCCGCGCCAGGGCCGGGTTGAGTGTATGGAACGGCCTGCGCCCGGGCACCAGCGCCTGACGCGCCTGCGGATCGAGTGAAAAGCCGATCCCCCGGTTCTGCCACAGTACCCCGGTGGAGGGTAATACCACGCCGGAACCGAACTCCCAGAAGGTACTCTGAATGAAGCTCACCGCCCGCCCCTCACCGTCGATACACCCCATCCAGATGGTATCGCCAGGTTCGCCTGCGTGCGGCCAGGCCAGCGCACGGGCCGGATCGATCCGCGCCGCCAACCGATCCAGAGTGGCGTCTGCCAGCAGGTCGAGTGGATCGACGTCCATCCAGCGGGGATCGGTCACATGCCGATCTCGCACCAGAAACGCCTGCTTGGTGGACTCGACGAGGGCATGAACGTAATCGAACCCCTCGGCTTCAGCGATTTTCAGACGCTCGAAGAGCCCCAGGATCATCAGTGAGGAGACGCCTTGCGTGGGCGGCGGTAGATTCCACACCTGCCCCTGCTTGAGGCTCAGCGACAGCGGTGTGACCGCCCGCGGCGCGTAGCCGGCGAGATCGGCCCGGCGCAGCGGGCTGCCGAATCGCTCCAGCTCCTCGCCCATGGCCGTTCCCAGCTCGCCCCGATAGAAATCCCCCAGGCCGGCGTGCGCCAGCCGTTCGAAGGTCGAGGCCAGGGTCGGTTGACGAAACGTCTCGCCCTGCTGCGGCGCCGCGCCCTCGCTAAGCAGATGGCCGGCAAACCCGGGAACGTCCGCCAGCTCGCCGAGCTTGGCCGCCGTCAGTGCCGCCTGCCCCCGTGTCACGGGAACTCCCTGACGCGCATGGGTGATCGCCGCCTCGAACAGCCGTGGCAGCGGCAACGTGCCCCCCCAGCGGCGCGAATGCGCGAGGGCCATCTCCCACCCCCCCACCGTCCCCGCCGTGGTCAAGGCGGCCAGCGGACCGCGGGCGGGAATGCCGGCCTGCCCGGCGTAATAATCCATATCCGCCAACTGCGCGGCGGCGCCACAGGCCTCGATGGCGACCGGTGTCCTGCCGGGTTCGGAGATGAGCCAGAAGCCATCGCCGCCGATCGAGTTCATGTGCGGATAGACGGTGGCGATGGTCGATGCCGCCGCCACCATTGCCTCGATGGCATTGCCGCCCTCGCGCAGGATATCGCGGCCGGCCTGAGCAGCCAGATAGTGAGGCGCGACGACCATGCCGCGACTGGGCTTGGCATTACTCTGCATGGATCGTGATGCTCCCTGTATCCAAGGTATTGACCGAAACGCCGGCCACTGGGCACCCGCCCTGGCGGATCACCAGCCGATCGCCTTGGGCAGCCAGGTGACCAGCGCAGGCATCAGGCATAGCAGCGCCAACGTCAGGAACTGGATGCCGATGTACGGCAGCACGCCGACATAGATATCCCGCGTGGAGATCTCTGGTGGCGCCACCCCCTTGAGGTAGAACAGCGACCATCCGAACGGCGGGGTCAGAAACGAGGTCTGCAGGTTCATCGCCACCAGAATGCAGAGCCAGGCGAGATCGACCCCCTGGGCCTGAAAATAGGGCAGCAGCAGCGGCATCACGATGTAGGAGATCTCGATCCAGTCGAGAAAGAACCCCAGCAGGAAGACCAGCGCCATCATGAACAGAATACCGCCCCAGACTCCACCGGGCAGAAACTCGAACAGCGAATCGATCAGTCGATCGCCGCCCAGCCCCCGGAACGCCAGGCTGAAGACCTGCGCAGCGATCAGCACGAACAGCGTCATGCCGGTGATCTTGAAAGTCGAGATGACGGTGTCGCTCATCACTCTCCGAGTCAATCGACCGGTGCAGGCCACCAGCACGATGGCACCGATCGCGCCGACTGACGCCGCCTCCGTGGGCGCCGCCACACCCCCGATGATCGACCCGAGCACCAGCACGATCAGCACCAGCGGTGGCGCGACCACCTTGGCCAGATCGATCATCAGCGTACGGTTGTCGACCGTCGCGCGTTCAGCGGCACCGATCGGCGGCATCGTGTCCGGCTTCAGCTTGGCCATGATCACCAGATAGAGCACGTAGAGTCCGGACAACAGCAGTCCCGGGATCAAGGCGCCCGCGAACAGCGTACCGACGGACTCGCCGGAGATGTCCGCAAGTACGATCAGCACTAGGCTGGGTGGAATGATCTGACCGAGGGTGCCGGCCGCACAGATCGTGCCGCAGGCCAGCGCCTTGTTGTACTGGCGCGCCAGCAGCGTCGGCAGGCTGATTAACCCGACGGTGACGACGGTGGCCGCCACGATGCCGGTGGAAGCCCCCATCAGCACGCCGACGATGATGATGGCAACCGTCATGCCGCCCGGGCGCGCACCGGCGACATGGCCGATGACATCGAGCATGCGCTCGGCCAGCCGCGACTTCTCCAGCATCACGCCCATGAATACGAACAGCGGAATGGCGAGCAAGGTGTAGTTGGTGACGACCCCATAGACACGCAGCGGCAGGAGCCCGAACAGCGAGGTCCCGAAACCGAACACCCCGAACACGATACCGCTGGCGGCCAGGGCAAACGGCACCGGGATGCCGATCAGCAACAAGGCAAAGAGCGCCAGCACCATGCCGACGGCCATCATCTCAAGCCCCATCACGCACCTCCGGCGAGTGTCCCGCCATCAGCGTGATCAGGTCGAGCAGGCCCCGCACGAGGCCCTGCCATGCCACCAGGGCGAAGCCGAGCGGCACGAAGGCCTTGATCACGTAGCGAGCCGGTAGCCCACCGGGATCGGGAGAGCCTTCATTCAACGACCAGGACTGATAGACAAAATCCAGGCACATCCAGGCCAGGAACAGCATGCTCGGCACGACGATCAGCAGCGAGATGATGATGTCGAGAACCTGCCGGGCACGCGGGCTGTAGTACTGATAGAAAATATCGACCCGCACGTGCTCGTTCTGCTGGAAGGTGTAAGAGGCGCTGATCATCGCGATGACCGCCAGTAGATGCCACTGCAGCTCCTGCTCGGCCACGGACCCCACGTGCCAGACGTAGCGGAACAGCACATCGCCAGCCACCATCAGCACCAGCGCTAGCGTCAGCCATGCCGTGGCGCGACCCAGCCGCTCCATGCCGCGATCCAGACCGCGCAGGCAACGGACCAGGCCGAGCGCGAACGGCTGGCTGCCGCGATCGGTTTCCATCGTAGTCATGACGTCAATATCCCCTGGACAACGAGAGATCGAGCCCCGGCCGACGCTCGGCCAGAGACTCGCCAAAGCGGATGATTCCCGGCTCAGAGATCGAGGTTGAGAACGACCTTTTCGCTGACATCCAGCCAGGATTTCGCCGTCTTCATGAAGTCGAAGTAGGCGGTATTGACCTTGGCGACCATGGGGTCCTTGGCGGCCTCTGCCGACAGGGTATCCATGGTCACTTCGCGCAGTCTGGGCAAGACGCCGTCGGGTAGCTGGCGTACCGTCACGCCCTGATTCTGGGTCAGGTCATTGAGCGCTTCGGAGTTGTTGGCATTGCACCAGGCGAAGCTGATCTCGTTGCAGGCAGCAGCGCAGTTCTGCACGACGGCCTTGAGGTCGTCCGGCAACTGCTCCCAGGCGCTGGCATTGATCAGCAGCTCCGACACGTTGGAGGGCTCGTGCCAACCGGGGGTGTAGTAGTTGCTGGCGGCATTTTGCAGGCCCAACTGCCGGTCGAGATAGGGGCCGACGAATTCGGCGGCATCGATGACACCACGCTCCAGTGCCGGGAAGATCTCACCACCGGGCAACACCTTGACATTGACGCCCAGCTGCTCGTAGACCTTCGCCGACAGGCCGGCGATGCGCATGCGCAACCCTTTGAAGCTGTCGATGTTCTCGAGCGGCTTCTTGAACCAGCCGGTCATCTGCATGCCGGTATTGCCGACCGGCAACGCCTTGAGCCCGAAGTCGGCATAGACCTCGTCCCACAGTGCCTGCCCGCCGCCGTGGTAGAGCCAGGCGTTGACCATCATGACGTCCATGCCAAAGGGGACGGCGGTGAAATATTGCGCGGCGAAAGAGCGCCCCGACCAGAAGAACGAGTTCCCCCAGTTCATCTGCACGGTACCACTGCGTACCGCATCGAAACCGCCCAACGCCGGCACCAGCTCACCGGCCGGGAAGAAATCGATCTTCATTCGGCCACCGGATGCCGCTTCGACCCGCTTGGCAAAATCGCTGGCCGATCCCGGCCCGGCGGAATAGAAAGGCGCCCCTGCGGGATAGGCGCCGGTCATGCGCCAGTGAACTTGCTGCGCCTGCGCACCGCGCGCAACCATCGGCGCCGCGGCCAGGCCCACCAGCGCTCCGGCACCCGTCTTGATGAAATCCCGTCGTTTGTAGGTCATTGCACTGTGCTCTCCGCCGAAAGGTTGTTCGCATCACACTCGTGACGTCCTGAACAACCCATGGCAAGCGCCGTGCCAATATGTCGAAAAACCACTCATCCCTTTGATTTTTATATCTAATTCGTTACCGATCCAGGCTCTCGATCAACCCCATCCCGCCTCTGTCGACGCACCACAGCAGCGCCGGGTTTCAAGGCATGAAATGGACAATCGGCGAAAGAAAAGACGTCTTGCTTGCGTATGTCAGAATCCCTGATCGCTGCACGGAAAAATCCGCTGGGTCGGTGCCCCGAATCGGTAGCACTTGTAAAGCTGGCATCAAAATGATCAGCACTCTCCATTTCAGTGCAGTTTTCACACGCCCTACCCGTCGGCAGGCCACTACTCCCAAGTCGCGTACTGGGTCCCCATACTGATCACGGCTAGCCGAAGCGGTCGCACCCGTTGGAAAGCAGCGCTAGCGGTTAGCCAACGTTGAGCGTCTAAACCTACCGCTCATCTTGAAACCGTCTCGCATGTTCATGCCCATCAAGACGAGATTGGTCGCACCGGCCAGCAATTCCGCGCCTTGCACCAGGTAGAAAGCGGTATCGAAAGCGCCTGCGGATGCCCAGCGATCGAGAAACACGGCGCAGGGCATGAGCACCAAAATGCCATTGATGGCAATAAAGGGCATTCTCATCTTCTTGCGTCGTACGAGCTTCCCACTTCTGGATTTCGCCAAGGCAAAACCGCTACCGCCGGTCAAGGCAATGGCGGGCACCAGCACCCACAAGCCTGGCCACACGACGAGGCTTTTGACGGTCGCGATGGATGCTGCCGTGCCGAACAGCTCGACGAGAACCGTCGCGGAGAAGAACGTGGCAATGCACAAGATGGCGAGGGTGGCTGCCAGCCGATGGAGCATGAGCATTCTGGTTTCCTCCGGGAGGAGCGATTGGTAACATGTTGTCATCATGCGAGTAGCAACCAAGGTTGTCAACATGTTGTCAAACTGCCGGAGGAATCGCCGATGAGCGACGCTCAGAAAGGCCCGGTGTTCACCGAGATTGTTCTCGAAGTCTTCAAGCTGGGCGGGCTCCTCGTCAGTGAGGGCGACCGCATGGGGGCGGAATATGGCATCACCAGTGCCCGATGGAAGATCCTGGGTGCCCTTTCCCTGGCGGGTGAACCGCAAACCGTGCCGCAGATAGCCAGAAGCATGGGGCTGACACGGCAAGCCGTACAGCGCCTCGTGGATGCCATGCAGGAGGATGACCTTCTGTTATTCCAAGACAATCCGGGGCATAAGCGCGCAAGACTGATCAGCCTCTCGGACCTCGGAAAAACGGTCTATTCGAAGCTGTATGAAAAGCAGTCGGGCTGGGCCAAGACATGCTCGGCAGGCATCACCCAGGCGGAACTCGAGACCACACTGTCTGTGCTCGAGCGCATTTCCGGCGCGATTGACCGCTGACGAGGCTTCAGGTGACGGCCTAGCGATCAAAAATAACGCGCAGCCTTGCGGCGATCTTGGGTCGTGCAGCGCTGGAAATATCGCCCGACCAACGCGGCGGGTCATACACCAATGTCATTCGGAATCAGAGCCAGCAGATCAGTGACGCCAACATCCTTGCCGGCCTGTGACAACAAGGTAGATGCCTGGCCGCGATGGTGGGTTTGGTGATTGAAAAAATGAAGAACCAGGCTCGAATACCGCTTGTGGAAAGTCATCCCCTGGCTATTGCGATAGGTGAGGACGATATCCAGATCATCGTCAGACAAACCGGCTATCCAACCGATGATCTTCTGGTCCAACCAAACCCGGCGCTCAGACAGACGCTCGATATCGTCAAAGAGAATCTGATCCAGGCCGGTCGGATGCGCCAGGTCAACCACCTCGCGCAGCGAGGTCAGGCAGGCGGGATGCTCGGCAAACCGCTTGAGCCAGATAGTGTCGGCAACGAGGATATGGTTCAGGGTTCCCAGAATGGAACCGAAAAAGGCGCCTCGATCCATGGCTAGATCGTTGGCAGAGAGGAGACTCGCAGCTTCATAAACCTTCGAGTTCATCCACTGATTGTAGGAAGCCAGCAACCCAAAGTGATCTTTCAGAGTCATCACAGATTCTACTCAAATAGAGCTGCCGGGTAGGAGAGCATCGGAATTGCCTGCTTCCCTGGCGCATCTGACGGAAAGAGGTCTGCTGCAGTGGCCCATCGCAGAATACGAAGTATGCGCTAGCTGCGCCTGCGCTGGATAGGCTTTGCCGGTGTCCGCAGCCCGCTGGGTCGTAGCTCGAGCGAGGCATTCTGCGGCGCTATCACCCCTACCGGTGCATGCAGTGATGGCGGGCTGCCATCCCTGCGGTAGTCCCTTGCGTGTGAAGCTGGGCCATAAAGCCATCTTGAGTGCGGTCATTGTCTGACAGTCACGTCGAGAACAACGCCAACCGAAGCGGGCGCCATCCACCCACCATCTTTTGTGATGTGAATCACCGCAAAGCCCCTTGGACATACGCTTTGAATGCAATCTCCGCCCTATCGGCAACGTGCTGTATTGACGGGATATTCCGAAGATTTCTTCGAAGAGCATGCGGCGTCTCGGATCGACCTCTCGCCAGACCTGAGCATCCGGCAGGTGGTGGCGCCGCTGGATGATTCGCAGAACATATCTGGGTCGACGCCCGCCTTCCCATCGCGGGCGGCTTGCGGCACGCTATTCGGGTAGGGCCATCCGCTGCCCCGCACTATCAACAATCGCTCGGCACCGATAACAACCTCACAACTTCAAGGATCTTTCCGTGACACCACGTTGCTTCGCGACTCGTGAGCTGGCCTGTCTGACGCTGCCCGCCGTTGCCCTGTTCACCGCGCTATCGTTCATCGCCTCGCCGGCCAACGCCGCCACCCAGGCCGAGACACCACAGCACGTGCGAATCGCCGTCGACGTGCCCTATCCGCCGTTCGAATACCGCAATGCTGCCGGTGAGCTGGAGGGGTTCGAGATCGATCTGGGCAACATTCTGTGCCAGCGCGCCAAGCTCGACTGCGAATGGGTGGTGCAGGGCTGGGACGGCATCATCCCCGGCCTGCTCTCGCGCAAGTACGACGCCATCATGTCGTCGATGCGGATCACCCCGGCGCGGGAGCGCCAGGTGCTGTTCACGCGCCCCTATGCGATGTCGCCCAAGGTGTGGGTCGCCCGCCGCGGCGAGACGATCGATCTCGACGACCCCGCCTCGTTGAAGGGGTTGTCGGTCGGCGTGCAGCGCGGCACCACCCAGGACAGCTACATCACCCAGCAATACGCGGACACGCTCGACATTCAGCGCTACGCCACCGCGGCCGATGTGGCGCTGGACCTGGAGTCGCAGCGGCTCGACCTGGCTTTCCTCAACTATCCCGTGGCGCTGGATTCACTGGAGATCGGCAGTCCCGACAGCCAGTTCGTCCAGGTGGGCCCGCGCATCGACCGGCCGGAGTCGATCTTCGGCAAGGGCAACGCCATCGCCGTGCGCCCTCGCGACCAGGATCTGGCCGACATCTTCAACCAGGCGCTGGATGGCGTTTACGCTGACGGCACGTTCGAAACCCTGATGCACCAGTATTTCGACTACGACCTGCGCCCCGCTTCCCGCAAGACGGATAGCTGACAGCGATCGGAAAGTGTGAAAAAGCGCCGCCGGACAGCCATCTGTCCGGCGGCGCTTGCGGTTTACCTCAGGTGGCCACGCCAGTGATTGGCGCTAACGATCAGAACTCAAGGCAGATCTTGCCGAAGTGCTTGCCGGACTCCTGGTGACGGAAGGCATCGGCGATTCGGTCGAGCGAGAACGAACTGTCGATGATCGGTTTGAGTCCGGTGATCTCGAGGGCGCGGATCATCTCGATCTGATGACGGCGACTGCCTACGATCAGCCCCTGCAGCCTGGCCTGCTTCGCCATCAGCTTGGAGGTGGGAATATCGCCGCCGCGACCGGTCAGGACACCGATCAGCGAGATGTGGCCGGCAATGGCCACGGCATCGATGGATTGCGGCAAGGTGCCCGGTCCGCCGACTTCGATGACGTGATCGGCACCGCGGCCGCCGGTCAGCGCCTGGACTTTCTTGCCCCATTCCGGCTCTTCGCGGTAGTTGATGGTGTGATCGGCGCCCAGCGCCTTGAGTCGGGCGATCTTCTCCTCGGTGGACGAGGTCGAGATGACCCTCGCCCCCATCGCCTTGGCCAGCTGCAACGCGAAGATCGAGACACCGCCGGTCCCCAGCGTGAGCACGGTATCGCCGGCCTTGAGGCCACCATCGACCACCAGCGCGCGCCAGGCGGTGAGGCCGGCCGTGGTCAGCGTGGCCGCTTCGGCGTGGGTATACCCCTGGGGCGCATGGGTGAACCAGTGGGCGGGGCGTACCACCTGCTCGCGGGCGTAGCCATCGACGCCGTCCCCCGGCACCGTCTTGAAGTCGGCCACGCGCGCCGGACCGTCGAGCCAGTGGGGGAAGAAGGTCGAGACGACGTGATCGCCGCTGGCGAACTCCGTGACGCCCTTGCCGACGGCCTCGACGACGCCCGCGCCGTCGGCCATGGGGATTCGACCTTCCTCGGTCGGGGATTTTCCGCTGGCGACGACATAGTCGTGGAAGTTGAGCGAACTGGCGTGAAGGCGGACGCGGATTTCTCCCGGGCCCGGCTCTCCCGGCCCTTCGACCTCGTGCAGCTTGAGCTGGTCCAGGCCGCCGGGAGACTTGAGATTGATGACTTGCATGGGGCACTCCTCGAACGCGACGACCTCGAAGGATCGCCTGATGGTGTGCTCAGAGTGTAGACGCTCCCCTCCCGCCCCGATCAAGCCGGGCCGACGACGCCCCGCTTTTTGCCGGCATGACAGCTGCCTCGTCGCCCACTACCACGCCGGCTCGTCGTCATCCTGCTCCCGCGCCTGGCGCTCCGCCGCTTCTTCGCGGGCGGCGTCGATGACCTGCATGACATCGCTGACATCGACGAGCGTCGCATCCGGCACGAACCGACCCGTGAGCCGAACCTCGGGGTGGAGCTCGCCCGCCTCGTAGAGCGCCCAGATCTCCTTGCCGTAGTCGGTCTTCAGCAGTGCCGGTTCGAAGCGACCGAAGTAGCCGCGCAGATTGTCGACGTCGCGCACCAGCATCCAGGGCGCGTTGTTGTTGCCCGCCGCATCCACCGCCTGGGGCAGGTCGATGATCACCGGCCCTTCGGCACCGACCAGAATGTTGAACTCGGACAGGTCGCCGTGGATCAGCCCCGCGCACAGCATCTGGACGACCTCGCCGATCAGGCGCTGGTGATACTCGAGCGCCAGCTCCGGCGTCAATTCGACGTCATCGAGACGTGGCGCAACGTCGCCATCGGCATCGACGATCATCTCCATCAGCAGCACGCCGTCGACGAAGCCGTGAGGCGTCGGTACTCGCACGCCCGCTTCGGCGAGGCGATAGAGCGCGTCGACTTCCGCGTTCAACCAGGCAGACTCCTGCTCGCGCTGGCCGTAGCGGGTCTTCTTCGACATCGCCCGCGCGCGGCGGCTGTTGCGCACCTTGCGGCCCTCCTGGTAGGCCACCGCCTGCTTGAAGCTGCGCTGCTTGGCTTCCTTGAACACCTTGGCACAGCGCAGCTCGTCACCGCAGCGAACCACGAAAACCTGGGCCTCCTTGCCACTCATCAGTTGACTGACGACCTCGTCCACCAGGCCATCCTCGACCAACGGCTGCAATCGCTTGGGTACTTTCATGCTTTCGCTATCCTCACAGGTCCTCGCTATCCTCAGCGTCCGATTCGGCGCACCCGACAGCTGCGCCCTTTCAGTTTACCGGCGCTCAACGTCGTCAGCGCCTGCTTGGCGATACCGCGCTCGACCGCGACATAAGCGCTGCGATCGAGCACCTTGATCTTGCCCACCTGGTCGCCTTCGATGGCGTCGTCACCGTTGGTCAAGGCCCCCAGCACGTCACCCGGGCGGATCTTCTGCTTCTTGCCGGCGTCGATCTGGAGCGTCGCCATGCGCGGTTGAAACGGTTGCTGTCCGGCGCCGGCACGGCCAGGCAACGGCTCCACCGGCAGTCGTTCACCCAGGAACGCCTCGAGACGTTCGAGTCGATAGGCCTCCTTCTCGGTCAACAGCGTGCAGGCCACGCCGCTCGCGCCGGCACGCCCCGTTCGACCGATCCGATGCACGTGCACCTCCAGTTCACGGGCGATCTGGTAATTGAATACCGCATCCAGGGCGTCGATATCCAATCCGCGTGCCGCCACGTCGGTCGCGACCAGCACCGAGAGACTCTTGTTGGCGAACCGAATCAGCGTCTGGTCGCGATCGCGCTGCTCGAGATCGCCGTGCAGCGCCTCGGCGCTGAATCCCATGGCGGCCAGTTCGTCCGCCACCGCCTGGGTCTCGCGCTTGGTATTGCAGAACACCACGCTGGATTCCGGCCGGTAGTGCAGCAGCAGCTGGCGCAGGGCCGCGAGACGGGCCGACTCGTCGGCGACCTGATGGAAATGCTGGTGAATGCTCTGCTCGTCGTGGGTCGAGGCCACTTCCACCGTCACCGGCTCCCGCAGCATGCGTTCGGCCACCGGCCGCACGCTGTCACCATAGGTGGCACTGAACAGCAGCGTCTGGCGTGTCGCCGGCGTCGCCGCGACGATGGCATCGAGGGCGGCCTGAAATCCCATGTCGAGCATGCGGTCGGCCTCATCCAGCACCAGCACGCCGAGCGCGGACAGGTCCAGCGAGCCCTTGCGCAGATGCTCTTCGATGCGACCCGGCGTGCCGACGACGACGTGCGCCCCATGGGAGAGCGAGTTCAGTTGCGGGCCCAGCGGCGCGCCGCCGCAGAGCGAGAGAATCTTCACGTTGGCCAGCATGCGGGCCAGCCGGCGCAGCTCCTCGGCGACCTGATCGGCCAGCTCGCGGGTCGGGCAGAGCACCAGCGCCTGGACCTGGAACCGGGCGACCTCGAGCGCCGACAGCAGGCCGAGCCCGAACGCCGCGGTCTTGCCCGAACCGGTCTTGCCCTGGCCGATAACGTCCCTGCCGTCCAGGATCGGCGGCAGGCTGGCGGCCTGGATCGGGGTCATCGTCAGATAGCCCAGCGAGGCGAGATTGTCCTGCAGCGCCGGCGGCAGCGGCAGCGACGAGAACGGCTCGGGCGGCTGCGCCGAGGATGACTGTTCCTCGCCGCGGCGCGTCTCGTGATGGTCGGTATCGGGCACGGCAGGCGCTCCTGGTCGAGATGAAGGGATCGATGCAGTCAACCGGCGGACGCCTCGGTCTCGCCATGTCATGCTCGGGCGCGGCAGAATAACAGAGCACGGCGAGATTGACGCCGTCTCGTCGCCCGGGGGTGGTCAATTGGTGCGGAAAAGGCCAAATAATCCTGCAACATCGGCGCGATGTTGCGTAAAATCTCGCCCGTCGTTGACAACCTGATAGGTAGTGACAATGGGTAGGGCCTTCCAGAATCGCAAGGAATCCATGGCCAAAACGGCCGATGCCAAGACCAAGGTCTACAGCAAGTATGGTCGCGAAATCTATGTCTGCGCCAAGTCCGGTGGCACCGACCCCTCCGGCAACCTGACGCTGCGCGGGCTGATCGACAAGGCCAAGAAGGACCAGGTCCCCTCGCACGTGATCGACAAGGCGATCGACAAGGCCAAGGGCAGCGGTGGCGAGGACTTCTCGGCGGCACGCTACGAAGGCTTCGGTCCCGGCAACTGCATGGTGATCGTCGAGTGCCTGACCGACAACCCGAACCGGACCTTCGGCGACGTGCGCGGCTGCTTCACCAAGACCAAGAGCAAGATCGGCACCCAGGGCACGGTCAGCCACATGTTCGACCACTGCGCGATCTTCGCCTTCGCCGGAGACGACGAGGAGGCCGTGCTCGAGGCGCTGATGGAGGCCGATGTCGACGTGACCGACATCGAGAGCGAGGAGGGTCGCATCACCGTCTTCGCGCCGCACACCGACTACGCCAAGGCCAAGCAGGCACTGCTCGACGCCTTCGGCGAACTCGAGTTCGAGGCCGACGAGATCCAGTTCCTGCCCCAGACCCATACGCCGGTCGAGGGCGATGACGTGGCGATGTTCGAGAAGTTCATCGACATGCTGAACGATCTCGACGACGTGCAGAACGTCTATCACAACGCCGAGCTGCCCGAGAGCGCCTGAGGCCCTCGCGCCCGCCGTTCTCCCGGCTCGCTGCCAAAAGAAAACCCACCTCACGGTGGGTTTTCTGCGCTGGGCCGGTGAATCACTCCGCTCGCCTCAGGGGCTGACCTTGGAGATCTTGGCACCGTTGAGCGAAACGCCACCCTGAATGCCCTGGTTGTTCATCACGAACGCCACCACCTCCTTGTTGGCGGTGTTGTTGGTGATCTGGCCGTTGGCACCGATATCCGCCACCGCGACCCCGGCACTGGCGCCTACCGACCAGCCGTTGTCGCTGCGTACCCGATTGAGCGCCTTCTCGGTCATCAGCATGTAGACGATGGCCTGGGACTGGGCCCCGGCCTGGAAGCCGATCGAGCCGCTGGTGGTGGTGTAGTAACCCGCCTTGGAGCCATCGATCAACAGCGAGCCGTCGCCATGGCTGGCGCCGACGATGAAGCTGGCGCCCAGCACGCCCGGGAACACCAGTACGCCCTTCGCGCGCTCCGCCAGCGAGCGAGCCTCCGGCACCGAACGGTAGAGCCGGTCCAGCGTCTGCTGGACGTCCTGGTCGAGCTGCTGGCGCTGGGCGAGGCGGCTCTCCCGGTCGGCGGTCGTCGTCGTGGTACAGGCGGACAACGCCGTACCGCCGAGAATGGCAGCGAACAACACGATGGCAGTGCGATGAAGGAAAGAAGAACGTGGCATGAATGGCCTCCTTGCTGATACGAGCTCGGTCTCTTTTCGACACCGGCCTTATCGATAAGATTTTTTATGTTGCCTGTTCGTTATAGACAACTCTGCGCCATTACGCCCGTTTACGCCCTGGCAGGCCCCCTTTCACGCTTTTCCGGCCCCATCGGCACGCTCCCGCTCTCCACGGGTCCAGCCGGCGCGCTTTTTCGCCTACAATGATGGCCCCTCACGTCACGATGTATCGCCTTTCATGAATCACGAGACGCCCACAGCGCCAGCGCACCAGGCCAAAGCCGACTCCCCCGCCGACCGGCCGGCGCCGGTGATCGCCATCTCCGGTCTCTCCAAGCGCTACGACTCCGGTTTCGAAGCGTTGAAGCAGATCGACCTGGAGATCCAGCGCGGCGAGATATTTGCGCTGCTCGGTCCCAACGGGGCCGGCAAGACCACCCTGATCAGCATCATCTGCGGGCTGGTCAATGCCACCGGCGGCAGCGTCGTGATCGACGGTCACGACAGCGTCACCGACTACCGCGCGGCCCGCGCCAAGATCGGCCTGGTGCCCCAGGAACTGACCAGCGATGCCTTCGAGACGGTCTGGAACACGGTGCGTTTCAGTCGCGGCCTGTTCGGCAAGCCGCCCAAGGACAGCCATATCGAGCAGGTGCTCAAGGCGTTGTCGCTCTGGGACAAGCGCAAGAACAAGCTGATCACGCTCTCCGGCGGCATGAAGCGCCGCGTCCTGATCGCCAAGGCCCTGGCGCACGAGCCGGAGATCCTGTTCCTCGACGAGCCCACCGCGGGTGTCGACGTCGGGCTGAGGCGCGACATGTGGGAAGTGGTCAGGGAGCTTCGCAACAGCGGCGTGACCATCATCCTGACCACGCACTACATCGAGGAAGCCGAGGAGATGGCCGATCGGATCGGCGTCATCAATGGCGGCGAGATCGTGCTGGTACGGGAGAAAGCGGCGCTGATGCGCCAGCTCGGCAGCAAGCAGTTGACGCTGCACCTGCAGACGCCGCTGGCCAGCGTGCCGCCCGCGCTGAGCCACCACCCGTTGACGCTGGCCGAGGACGGCAATGTGCTGGTCTACACCTACGATGCCAGCGAGGCCGGCGATAGCGATCACGTCAGCATCAGCGCGCTGATCAACGAGATCGAAGCCGCCGGCATCCGCTTCAAGGACCTGCACACCAAGCAGAGTTCGCTGGAAGATATTTTCGTCAACCTGGTCAGAGAGCGTCCATGAACCTGCAAGCCGTCCGCTCCATCTATACTTTCGAAATGGCCCGTGCCGGGCGCACGCTACTGCAGAGCCTGATCTCCCCGGTCATCTCGACCTCGCTCTACTTCGTCGTGTTCGGCGCCGCCATCGGCTCGCGCATCCAGGAGGTCGAGGGGGTCAGCTATGGCGCCTTCATCGTGCCCGGGCTGATCATGCTGATGCTGCTGACGCAGAGCGTCTCCAACGCCTCCTTCGGCATCTTCTTCCCCAAGTTCACCGGCACCATCTACGAGGTGCTGTCGGCACCGATCTCGTACTTCGAGATCGTGCTCGGCTATGTCGGTGCCGCCGCCTCCAAGTCGGCCATCCTGGGGCTGGTGATACTGGGCACGGCCAACTTCTTCGTCGACCTGCATATCCAGCATCCGTTCATGATGATGCTGTTTCTACTGCTGACCGCCCTCACCTTCAGCCTGCTCGGCTTCATCATCGGGATCTGGGCGGACAGCTTCGAGAAGCTGCAACTGGTGCCGCTGCTGATCATCACGCCACTGACGTTTCTGGGTGGGAGCTTCTATTCGATCGATATGCTGCCGCCGTTCTGGCAGGCGGTGACGCTGGCCAATCCGGTGGTCTATCTGGTCAGCGGCTTCCGCTGGAGCTTCTATGGCATCAGCGACGTCAGCGTGATCGCCAGCCTGGTCATGATCGGCGTCTTCCTGGCCGTCAGCCTGGCCGTCATCAGCTGGATCTTCCGCACCGGCTATCGCCTCCGTCCCTGAGGAGGGCCGGCCAGGACACGTCATCGTCTTTCTCGCGGGCTGCCGGCCGGTGGCCCGCCCTTTCACGCTTCACGAGCCATCTCATGCCGATACTGCAGACCTGCGCCCACCGCGTCGATAAACCGGGCGACGACCAGCCCGCCACGCTGACAAGCGGCGAAGCCATGCGCGACACCGCCACGGCGGAGTCGCTGCTGGCCGCGTTCAACTCGAGCTTTCACGGCAAACCCAAGGCGTGGGGGCACTTCGTCGAAAGTGAGGCGGAAGATAGCGATGACACCAACGGCGAAACGGCGTCATCGTCGCGTTTCGCCTACGAACTGGCGCGCTATCGACGCGGCGAGGTCAACTTCACCGACTTCACCCGCCAGATCACCGAAAGCCTGACGCCGCTGATCGACGCCCATCTCTCGATCGGTGGCCACTGGTGGTTCGTCCACTCGCGCCAGGGCGAGGCGGAAACCCTGACTATGACACTGCTCCATCAGCGTGACGGCTATGGGTTCGATCCCGATCTCAACATCGTTCCCGCCCAGCAGCTCAATCTGGGCCAGTTGATGCTGGCAGCGCGGATCGACCTGACCCAGTGGCAACGGGGAGAGTCACGCCAGTACATCACCTACGTGCAGGATCGGGGCAACAAGAAACTGGTGGAAGCCTTTCGGCAGTGGCTGGGATGTCAGGAGGGCGTCAATGCCGGGGCCGAGACGCGTACCCTGCTCAAGGCGTTCAGCGACTACGTGGAAAACGAGGATCTGCCCGAGGAGGCGAGCCGGGAGAAGACCGACACCCTGATCGACTATGCCAATGCCCAGGCCAAGCGCGGCGAGCCGATCACGCTGGACGAGCTCTCCGAGCTGGTCGACGAGCAGCACCCCAAGGCGTTCTACGACTACATCCGCAATCAGGATTACGGCCTCGCCGCGGAAATTCCGCCGGACAAGCGCACCCTGCAGCAGTTCAAGCGCTTCGCCGGGCGCGCCAGCGGCGTTTCGATCAGCTTCGACTCCCATCTGCTCGGCAACAGCATCGAATACGACGACGAGCGGGATCGCCTGATCATCAAGCAGGTACCCGATCAGTTGAAGGACCAGATCAAGCAGCGCGGTCACTGAGCCGCCCCCCTCGCGCGGCGTCCAGGAGACGCCGCCCCTCTTTCCCTCTTTCCCTCTTTCCCTCTTTCCCTCTTTCCCTCGTCCCCGCCCACCATCCTGCCGCGTCGACGCCACCTGTCGCTATGGATCGACACCTCTCGAAACTGAGTCGCCACCGCGCATCTTTTAGCGTCGACAAAAATTAAATTGCACTTCAATAAAAATTGAATTTTGCCGATAGGAATTTAACTACGCGGGCCCGCGTGGCAACACGCGCCTTATCTGAAAAAGTGCTTTGAGGGACCAAACATGAGAATTGCGCTCCATAGCGTCAAAGCCCGGCTATTTCTGGCGTTGGGCCTGATCATCCTGCTGCTGATCCTGATCGGCGTGCAGGGCGTCTTCAGCAACCGTCAGACCCAGCAGGCGATGCAATCCATCGTCGCGGAGAACGTCCAGGCAATGATTCAGCTCTCCACGATGCGGGGTGCCACTGGCGACAATCGCACCATCTTCGCCAGGGTTGGGGCCGGCAATCTCTCCGACGCCCAGCGCCAGGAAGTCGAGGAGAACCGCCAGCGCGTCGACGATGCCTGGAACAGCTACTACCCGGCGCTGGTGTCGAGCGACACGGAGCGGCAACTGGCCGATCGCTACCAGCAGCAGCTACAGGCGCTGCGTACCGATCTGGACGGAGGTCAAGCTAGCGAAGCGCAGGTCAACCAGGGCTATGCCAACCTCTACGAGACGATCACCTCGCTCTATCGCGGCGCCCGGCAGGCCACCCTCGACAGCTACCAGCAGAGCGTCAAGGAGTATCAGTTCAGCCGCAACGTGATCATCGGCGCCATTCTGTTCGGCCTGCTGATCGCCATCGCCATCGGCTGGTGGCTGAGTCGTGGCATTCTCAGACCCTTGCGGGAGGCCACGACGTTCTCCGAGTCGCTGGCCAACGGGGATCTCGGCGTGCGCCTCAATGCCAGTTACCGCGACGAGTTCGGCCGCATGCTGGACACCATGGCTTCGATGCGGGACAAGCTGTCGAGTGTGATCGGCGAGGTCGCGCGCAATGCCAGAAACGTCGAGTCGATCTCCGCGGAGCTGGCGGCCGGCAACGAGAACCTGAGCCAGCGCACCCAGGAGCAGGCCGCCAGTCTGCAGGAGACCGCGGCGGCGCTGGAGCAGATCACCAATACGGTCAAGCAGAACGCCGACAACGCCTCCCAGGCCGACAGCCTGGCCGGGCAGGTCAGCAGCCAGGCCAGGCAGGGCGGAGAAGTGGTCAATGAAGCGATCACCGCGATGCAGGAGATCGACAACTCCAGCAAGCAGATCGCCAATATCATCGGCCTGATCGACGAGATCGCCTTCCAGACCAATCTGCTGGCGCTCAACGCCTCGGTCGAGGCTGCCCGTGCCGGCGAGCAGGGCCGGGGCTTCGCGGTGGTGGCCCAGGAGGTGCGTCAACTGGCGAGCCGCAGCGCCGACGCCGCCGGCGAGATCAAGCAGTTGGTGTCGGAGAGTGCGCAACGGGTGTCGCGAGGCTCGGAACTGGTCAACCGCTCCGGGGAGACGCTGGCCGAGATCGTCAGCAACGTGGAAAAGGTGACGGATCTGGTCTCGGAGATCGCCGTTGCCAGCCGCGAGCAGTCCACCGGCATCCAGCAGATCAACCTCGCGGTCGGCGAGATGGACAGCGTCACCCAGCAGAATGCGTCGCTGGTCGAGGAGTCCACCAGCGTGACCGGCAACCTGCAGGGCCAGGCGGAGCGGCTGGCTCGCGAGGTCGGCTTCTTCCGTGGCTACGACGCCTCGCAGCCCATGCAACACAACCCCGCGCCGCTGCCGGTGGCCACCACCCATGCCAATGTCTCGCGCCAGCCGAAACGACCGGAAACGGCGGAGACAGAAGAGTGGTCCAGCTTCTGACGCCGCAATAACGGCAAGAGGCCCCGCTCACCAGTGGTGAGCGGGGCCTCTTGGTCATGCCGTGTCGGCCAGGTATCGGCGTTACTTGCCGCGATTGGCCTTCACACCCTCTTCGATACGCTTGCCGATCGTGGCATCGATGTTGTGCCAGTATTCGAACACCCGTGACAGCACCGGCTCCTCGACGCCACCGGAGACGTGACCGACGACGTTGTTGACCAGCCGGTCGCGAGCGGCATCGTCCATCACCTTGTTGACCAGATCGTTGGCCTGGCTGAAGTCGTCATCCGCCGGACGCAGGGTGTAGGCGGTGCGAACGAATTCGCCATCGGCCTGCCACACCGCGTCTTCCGGATAGCGCTCGGGGTCGGCCTTGGAGCCGCCTTTGCTGTTCGGCGCATAGACCGGATCGCTGGCGTTGTGCATGCGCATGGCGCCGCCCTTGCTGTAGCTGTTGACCGGCGACTTGGGCGAGTTGACCGGGATATGCTTGTAGTTCACCCCCAGACGGGCACGGTGCGCATCGGCGTAGGAGATCGAACGCGCCAGCAGCATCTTGTCCGGCGACAGCCCGGTGCCGGGCACCATGTTGTTGGGCTCGAAGGCGGCCTGCTCGATCTGGGTATGGAAATCCTCCGGATTGCGATCCAGCGTCATCTTGCCCACTTCCATGAGCGGGTAGTCGTCGTGGGGCCAAACCTTGGTCAGGTCGAAGGGGTTGAGGCGATAGGTCTTGGCATCCTCGAACGGCATGATCTGGACCTGCAGCGTCCAGGTCGGGTAGTCGCCGCGCTTGATCGCCTCGAACAGGTCGCGCCGATGGTAGTCGGCATCGCTGCCGGCCATCTGGTCGGCCTGCTCCTGGGTCATGCATTTGATGCCCTGGTCGGTCTTGAAGTGATACTTGACCCAGAAGCGCTCGCCTTGAGCGTTGACCCACATATAGGTGTGGCTGGAATAACCGTTCATGTGGCGCCAGGTGGCGGGAACGCCGCGATCCCCCATCAGCCACGTCACCTGATGCGCGGACTCCGGCGCCATGGTCCAGAAATCCCACTGCATGTCGTGATCGCGCAGGCCGTTGTCGGCACGGCGCTTCTGGGAGTGGATGAAGTGCTGGAACTTCATCGGGTCGCGCACGAAGAAGACGGGGGTATTGTTACCCACCATGTCGAAGTTGCCTTCTTCGGTGTAGAACTTCAGGGCGAAGCCGCGCGGATCCCGCCAGGTATCGGGGCTGCCGCTCTCCCCCGCCACGGTGGAGAAGCGCGCGACCATCTCGGTCTTCTTGCCCGGCTGGAGAAACTTGGCCTTGGTGTATCGGCTGACATCCTGGGTGACTTCGAAATGGCCGAAGGCCCCGCCCCCCTTGGCGTGCGGCTGGCGGTCCGGAATCATCTCGCGGTTGAAGGCCGCCATCTGCTCCATCAGGTAGTGATCGTGCAGCACGATCGGACCGTCGGGGCCTACCGATAGGGCGTTTTCCTCACTCGCTACCGGAATGCCGGCATCCGTGGTCGTCGGTTTGCGGTTGTCGCTAGTCACGATGATCTCTCCCTAATTCGACGCTGCAGGACGATGATCGACCTGCACCAATAACTGCTGCGGCGATGCCCTTTGCGGGCGGTCGCGACGAGCCGATAGCCACCTGGCCATGCAGACTCGGCTGTCAGGTTCGCGACACGATTGCCTGAATGCTGTCCTCCAGAACCGCTCGAAACTCGAGCGCGGGAGCCCGGCCCAAGCAGGGCCTCCGCTCGATCCGGGCGCACCACAATTTATAGAGTGAACCCCTGGCCCTGTCCAACCGCCGGAAACCGACCTTCGGCCATTTGGGCGGCAGTGGAGCATGAGCGCCCTTCGCACGATTTCACCGGTTATCTGTCGAGCCCGCTAACGGCGAGGCCCTCACGATAGCCAAAGACTTATTGAGACACATTCTCGATAGCTCCAGACAATACGACCCATGCTCAAATTTCATTGCGATCGTCATGACAACCTCCCTCCAGACGACGCTGGCATCGATCAGAATCGTTTCTATAGTAAAGAGGCTAACGAATTGGGTTAGCGAACCCTGAGTTTCGAAACAAGGACGTTTCCTGAGGTCACCGTGTTCCATCCCCTTTTCCATCTGCGAACCCACTCGCGCTATCGCCACTGGTCGATCGGCCTGCTGGCGATATGGCTCTCCGGCTGTAGTGAGCACCCCATCTCGTTTCTCGATCCGCAAGGACCGATTGCCGCCGCGCAGCGGCATCAACTGGGGGTGATCATCGGCTTGACGTCGATCGTGGTTCTTCCGGTGCTGATCCTCACCCCGTGGCTCATCGTCCGCTACCGCTATGGCAGTCGATCGACGTACCGTCCTCACTGGGGATTTTCGAAGCTGGCGGATATCGTGATCTGGGGGATTCCCTGTCTCGTCGTCGTGGCCCTGGCCGTGGTGGCGTGGCGCGGCACGCTGGCGCTGGATCCGTACCGCCCCCTCTCCGGTAGCGAGGACGTCAAGCCACTGCGAGTCCAAGTCGTGGGCTTCGACTGGAAGTGGCTGTTCATCTATCCCGACCAGGGCATCGCCACGGTCAATGAGCTGGTCGTCCCCGTCCACCGCCCCCTGGCGCTGAAACTGACCTCCGCCAGCGTCATGCAAGGGTTCTTCATTCCCGCTCTCGGCAGCCAGATCGACGTGATGAACCGCATGGTCACCCAGTTGCATCTCGAGGCGGACAACCAGGGCGAGTTCCCCGGCAAGAACATGCAGTACAACGGCAAAGGCTTTCATCACCAGCACTTCGTCACCCGCGTGGTCGACGATTCCGCATTTCAGAACTTCGTCACCCGCACCCGCGAGAGCGGCATGACGCTCGGCCCCCGGGTCTTCGATCGACTGATGGCACAGAATACCGGCCGGGCGCTGGTGCAATCGCTGGAGCCCCCCGGCGCGGACAATGCCACTCCCGAAGGCGATCGGCGCCTGCGCTTCGGCCATCTCCCCGCCAACCTGTTCGACGACATCGTCGAGCATGCCACTCCCCACTGGTCATCGATCGAATCGGGCGGAACGAGGAACGATGCTTCGTCTTCACCGGAGGCCCGACCATGACTCACTGGGCCGAATGGATGCTGGGCCGACTGGACTGGAGCGCGTTGCCGTTCTGGGACGCCATCGTCGACCCGACGACCAAGAACATCGTCAACGCGATCATTGCCAGCGGCGCGGGTGCGATGGTGATTCTCGGCGGCCTGATCGTCGTCGGCGTGCTGACCTGGACCCGACGCTGGCGCTGGCTGTGGCGCGAATGGCTGACCAGCCCCGACCACAAGAAGATCGGCATCATGTTCATCGCCATTGCGCTGGTGATGTTGGCGCGGGCAGTGATCGAAGCGGTTTTCATGCGCCTGCAGCAGGCCTTCGGGCTGGACGGCGGCTTCCTGACGGCCGATCACTTCGGCCAGCTGTTCACGACCCACGGCACCATCATGGTGTTCTTCATGGCGATGCCCTTCCTGACCGGCATCATCAACTACGTGATGCCCCTTCAGATCGGCGCACGGGATCTTTCGTTTCCGGTCATGAATTCGATCAGCCTCGGCCTCACCGCCGCCGGCGCGGCGATCGTCATGGTCTCACTGATCCTCGCGCCGTTTTCCACTGGGGGCTGGAGCGGCTATCCCTCGTTCACCGAAAGCGCGGCCAATCCCGGTGCCGGGGTCGACTACTGGATCTGGGCCGTGACCCTGTCGACGCTGTCGTCGACACTCACCGGCATCAATTTCGCGGTCACCATCTACAAGCAACGGGCACCGGGCATGAGCTGGCTGCGCCTGCCGCTGTTCACCTGGACGGCGCTGTGCACCTCGATCCTGATGATCTTCGGCATGCCACCGCTGACCGTCGCTACCGCCCTGCTGGCACTCGATCGCTACCTCGACTTCCACTTCTTCACCGCCGATCTCGGCGGCAACATGATGAATTACATCAACCTGTTCTGGGCGTTCGGCCATCCCGAGGTGTACATCCTGATCCTGCCCGCCTTCGGCATCTTCTCGGAGATATTCTCGACCTTCTCCGGCAAGAAGCTCTACGGCTACGGTGCCCTGGTGATCGCCACCCTGGCGATCGCGGTGCTCTCCTTCACGGTCTGGCTGCACCACTTCTTCACCATGGGCCAGAGCGCCCATATCAACGCCATCTTCGGCATCGCCACGATGCTGATCGGCATCCCCACCGGGGTCAAAATCTATGACTGGATGCTGACGATGTTTCGCGGCCGTATTCGCTTTTCGGTACCGATGATCTACGCCATCGGTTTCATCATGCTGTTCGTGATCGGCGGATTGACGGGAATCATTCTTGCCGTACCCAGCGTGGACTATCAGATCCACAACTCGCTGTTCCTGGTCGCCCACTTCCATAACATGCTGATCCCTGGGTTGCTGTTCGGCATGCTGGGCGGTACCAACCTGTGGTTCTCCAAGGCCTTCGGCTTCCGCCTGGAAGAGCGCTGGGGCCGGCGAGCAGCGTGCTGCTGGATCGTCGGCTTCATGCTCGCCTTCTTCCCGCTCTATGCGCTTGGCGTACTCGGCATGCCGCGGCGCTCGGTGGCATTCTTCGAGCCCGCCTATCTGCCGTGGACGGTGGCCGCCATGGTCGGCGCAGTGATCATCCTCGTCGCCATGCTCTGCCTGCTGATCCAGCTCTGGGTCAGCGTTCGCGACCGCCATGCCAATCGCGTGCCCGGTGGCGACCCGTGGGATGGCCGCAGCCTCGAGTGGTCGGTCTCGTCGCCACCGCCCGAATACAACTTCCCGGTCATTCCCGAGGTCCACAGCCGCGACGCCTACATGCGCCAGAAGGAGACCGGCGGTGGCGCGCATCCGCGACCCGACGAGTACGAAGATATCGAGATGCCCGCCAACAGCGCCATGGGGCCGATCTTTGCCATCACCGGCTTCCTGTTGGCATTCGGACTGACCTGGTACCAGTGGTGGCTGGTCGTGGCGGCAGGAGTGGCGGCGCTGATCGCCCTGATCGCCCGCGGCTATGTGCGTGATACCACGCGCTTGATCCCGGCAGCCGAGGTCCGCCGACAGCACGAAGCGTGGCTCGCGACGCTGGCATCGCTCACGCCGGTCACCCGCGCCGACGAGCAGAGCGCCGCCAACCGCGGCCTGCCCGCTTCGCCCATCGAGGGAGCGGTCCAATGAGTTCGACCCCCATCAGACACCCGGGCCTCAACCTGGGGCACGCCCACGCCGAGGCCCACGAGGCAAGCGAGTCGCTGGTCTTCGGCTTCTGGGTCTTCATGATGAGCGACCTGATCATCTTCGGTCTGCTCTTCGCCACCTACGTCACCATGCTCGGCGGCACCGCCGGCGGCCCCGGCCCCGGCGAGTTGTTCGAGCTCAAGAGCGCGTTCATCGAGACCTCGCTGCTGCTGGTGAGCAGCTTCACCTTCGGCATGGCGTCGCTGGCACTCAAGTACCGCACCGATCGCAAGGTGCTGGTGGGCTGGCTGGTGGTGACGCTGCTGCTAGGCCTCGCCTTTCTCGGCCACGAGCTCTACGACTTTCACAAGATGTTCACCGAGGGCGGCGTGCCGAGTCGCAGCGGCTTTCTTTCGGCGTTCTTCGCACTGGTGCCGCTCCACGGGCTCCACGTGACCGCCGCCTCGATCTGGCTGATCGCACTACTGGGGCAGATCGCCGTTCACGGACTCGATACCCAGACCAAGACCGGCCTGATGCGCCTGGCGATCCTGTGGCACTTTCTCGACGTGGTCTGGATCGGGATCTTCTCACTGGTCTACCTGGGAGGGACGGCATGAGTCATCGACAGCTCAGCGACGAGGAAGCGCGGGAAAAGGCGCAGGAGCTTCGCAGCTACTGCTGGGGCTTCGGGCTCGCGGCCGTGTTGACGCTGATTCCGTTCGGCCTGGCGGCGTTCACCCAGATCGCCACCGCGACGCTCTATTGGGTCATCGGTGTCTGCGGCGTGATCCAGATCGTGGTGCACTTTCGGTTCTTTCTGCACATCACGCTGGCCAGGAACAAGCGCGAGGACCTGCAATTGATCCTCTTCACGGCGCTGATTCTCACCATCATGGTGGGTGGCACGCTGTGGATACTGTTCAATCTCTATTACCGCATGATGCCATCGATGATCCCCTGAGCCCTGCCCCCTGCCCCCTGCCCTTGCGGCTAGGCGCGCCAGCGCTGCCTGTCTCGCTGCGGCGGCAGGCCGAAGCAGCGCCGATACTCGCGGCTGAACTGGGAGGGGCTCTCGTAGCCGACGCGCTGCGCCACCGTGGTCACCTCGAGGGTGCCGGCGAGCAGCAATCGCCGCGCCTCCTGCAGCCGCAACTGCTTCTGGTACTGCAGGGGACTCATCGCCGTGACCGCCTTGAAGTGATGATGAAGCGACGACACGCTCATGTGCACGTTCTCGGCGATGACGGCGATCGGCAGCGGTTCGGCGTAACGTTCCCGCAGCAGGCGAATCGCCGCCGCGACCCGTCGGGTCTGGCTATCCTGCAGCGCGATCTGGCGGAGTCGGTTGCCGTGCCCATGACGAAGCAGGCGGTAGGCGATCTCGCGCTGGATCATCGGCGCCAGTACCGGGATGTCCTGCGGCGAGTCCAGCAAGCGCAGCAGACGCAGCACCGCCTCCAGCAGCGGGGCTTCGAGCCGGTTCACGTAGAGCCCACGTGCCGGTTCCGCAGCCGGATCGGGCGGCAGGTTGTCGTCATGGATCAGCTCGCCGATCAGGTCGACGTCGAGATCCAGACGCAGCCCGAGGTAGGGTGCCGCCCGGCTGGCCTGGGAAACGCCCGCCAATACCGGCAGGTCGACCGACGAGACCAGGTAGTTCATCGGGTCGTACTCGTAGATCTCGTTGCCGATCGAAAGCCGCTTGGCCCCCTGGGCGATCACGCTGAACACGGGATCGTGGACCACGTATCGTGGTGGCACCGGCGCGCTCAGCCGGTGAATCGACAGGCCGGGTATGGCGCTCGGCAACTTGCCTTCGCGACCTCGTGTCAGACGATCGAGCAAGTCGACCAGCTCCCGGCGGTAATGCACGAGCAGCCCGTCGCTCTCGACCGTCGGCCCGTTCTGATAGAGCGGCGTCAACGCATCGACTCGTTGGTTCATGGTGGCGATTCCCCTCCCGACGACCGGTTCAGGCTATCCCATCCCTCTCCCGAGAGACATGTGAAGATGTGACTCCGGCAGGTTTAGGCAAAGATCCGATCGGATCGAGCCAATCCCGCTCCCGCCGTGGCCCATACTCACTCCCGTGGAGACCCTCTCCCATCGATAACCAGGAGTGTCATCATGCGCTACCGCAATCTGGGCAATACCGGCCTGTTCGTCTCCGAGCTCTGCCTGGGCACCATGACCTTTGGCGGCAACGGCGAGATGTGGGGCCAGATCGGCGACCTGCAGCAGGCGGACGCCGACAAGCTGGTCGGTCGTTCCCTCGACGCCGGCATCAACTTCATCGATACGGCCGATGTCTACTCCCAGGGCCAGTCGGAGGTGATTACCGGGCAGGCGCTACGGAATCTGGGCGTTCCGCGCGATGACGTCGTCGTCGCCACCAAGGTCTTCGGCCCCACCGGCACCGACGACCCTTACCGCTCCACCGGCATCAACAATCGCGGCGCTTCGCGCTATCACATCATGGAAGGCGTCAAGGCGAGCCTGAAGCGTCTGCAGCTCGACCACATCGACCTCTACCAGATCCACGGCTTCGATCCCGCGACGCCGATCGAGGAGACCGTGCGCGCGCTGCACACCCTGGTCGAGCACGGCCACGTACGCTACGTCGGCGTCTCCAACTGGGCGGCCTGGCAGATCATGAAGGCGCTGGGCATCGCCCGGCAGAACGGCTGGCATCGGTTCGAATCGCTACAGGCCTACTACACCCTGGCCGGGCGCGACCTCGAGCGCGAGATCGCGCCGCTGCTGGAGAGCGAAAAGCTGGGGCTGATGGTCTGGAGCCCGCTGGCCGGCGGGCTGCTCAGCGGCAAGTACAAGCGGGACGGCGAAGCCAAGGCGGGCGATCGGCGCGCCACCTTCGACTTCCCGCCGGTGAACCGGGAGCGCGGCTTCGACTGCATCGACACCATGCGCGAGATCGCCGATGCCCGGGGCATTTCGGTCGCCCGGATCGCACTGGCCTGGCTCCTGCATCAGAAGGTGGTGACCAGCGTCATCGTCGGCGCCAAGCGCCTCGATCAGCTAGAAGACAACATCGCCGCGACCGAGGTGCGTCTCGATCAGGACGAGTTGGCTCGCCTGGACCAGGTCAGCGCACTGCCATCGGAGTACCCGGGCTGGATGCTGGACCGCCAGGGTGACTATCGCCGCCAGCAGTTGGCGGGGTCCCGGCAGCAATAACCCGCGCGCCGCGACGGAGCAGAAGCCGGCCGCCTCCGTCGCCGGCGCCTGTCAGGGCACCTCCCCGGCATCCTCCGGCTGCAAGTCGTTGGCCCTGGCAAATGTCAGGACCACCTGCCGCAAGATCTTGCGCTGCGCTTCGTCGAGCCCACGGTAGATGCGCAATATCTCGTCCTCCTCGCCTCCTACGGGTATCACCCAGGTCGCTTGCATGGGACCGCGAACCTGCAAGGATTGGTCGCCGTAGCGCAGGACCTGTGGCTCAACGCCCAGCCAGCCAGCCAGAACCTGCAACTTGTCCTGGGAAGGGATCGAGTCGCCGCGCAGCCACCGTCTCACGCCCTGGAAAGTCACGGGCGCCCCCCAGTAACGCAGGTTGAATTCACGCTCCAGTACCGAGGGGCGAGGTTGGTAGCCGGCAGCGATCAGCGCCGCTTTGAGGCGTAGTGCGAACAAGCTCTTTTCGTCCATTGAATCAATTTGAACTATTTGTTCAATTTCAGTTGAACCATTGTTCAAATTTGTATTGAATTATTCATTCAAATCCTTGTCGAGTTGCGAGTAACGACCATGGCTCGAGGCCATGAAATCACTATAGATCGGTTGTTGAGGCGCCACACGAACGGCAGGAAGAGGACGGCTTTCGACGAGGTGCCACACCGTGGATCGGGATCGTGACGAAACGGATCGGCGGGATGCCCCGTGTCATCCGCGTGCCATCGACACGCTCACGGCGGAGCGCATCGACCGAATACGCTGGATCGCCAGACGGCACTATCAGGTAACGGATGCGTGGTTCATACCGGCGAAAGGTGGTGAGTGGCACGACATCCGCGGGTCAAACACAACGCTTGAACTCGCCGACGCCCAGGTCTTCTGCCACCGCACCCTCCGCCATGATGCACCGCTGGTCATCGAGGATGCCCGACGACATCCCGACTTCGCCAGCCACCCCCTGGTCGCTGGGCCACCCCATTTGCGCTTTTATGCCGGCGTACCGGTGCGGGATCCCGCCGGATCGGGCATGGGCACGCTTTGCCTTATCGACACGGCACCGGTCGCCTCGTCAGCGCTCGATCTCGGTATGCTCCAGGTCCTCGCCACTCAGGTCGAGGAAGAGCTGGGCAAGCGTCCATCGCCCCAGCCGGCCCTGAAGCCGAGCCGGGACCACATCGACACGCTGACCGGTCTGCCGAATCGACGCCTGCTCCAGATGCTGATGGAAGCGGAGCTGGCAGTCGCCCGGCAGCGCAATCACAGCCTGTCGGTCTGCCTGATCAACCTGGATGGCTTCAAGTGCATCAACGAATCGCACGGTAGCGCCATCGGTGACGAAGTTCTACAAGTCATGGCTGGACGCTTGCGCGACGCGGTGCGGAGACAGGATCTGGTGACGCACCTGGGAGGCGACGAGTTCGCCATCATCCTACGCGACAGGTTGCAGCCTGAAGCCTGCAACCGGATCCTCGACCGGCTCCGCATCCCCATCAGAACATCGACGCACGCGCTCACCCTCACAGCCAGCATGGGCGTCACCTGCTACCCCGACGACGACGAGGACCCGGACGCCCTGCTCCATCACGCCTACCAGGCGATGTACTCGGCCAAGGAAGCTGGAAAGAACGGCTATTGCCGCTTCGATCTGAAGCATCACCACTTCAGGCGCCAACGCCTGGCTCTCGCCCGCGACGTGCACCTCGCCCTCTCGCGACAGCAACTGGAGCTCTTCTATCAGCCCAAGATCGATTATCACGGCGACACGGTCGCCGCCTTCGAGGGACTGCTCCGCTGGCGCCTCCCGTCTGGCGACATCCTGCCGCCGGGCGCCTTTCTTCCCGCCATCGAGAACAGCTGGCTCGATATCGAGGTGGGCAAGTACGTCATCGACATCGCGCTGAGAGATCTCGACCGGATCCTGCAGCGCGGGCTGCCCTATTCGATCAGCGTCAACGTCAACCCTTCCAGCCTCCTCGACAGCGGCTTCATCGATCACCTGCACCACGCCCTGGCGCTTCATGACCGGGATCTGGCAGGAAGGCTCACGCTGGAGATTCTGGAAAGCACCTCGCCCCCGGAAGAGCTCGACACCATCGTCTCCAATATCCAGGCGTGCCTGCGACTCGGGCTGCAGCTGTCGCTGGACGATTTCGGCACGGGCCAATCGTCGTTGAGTTATTTACGCACGTTCCCGACCCAGAAGATCAAGATCGACCGATCCTTCGTGATCGGCATGCTGGACAACCCCGAGGACGAAGCCATCGTCGCGGCGATCATTGGTCTCTCCAAAAGCTTCAAGCGGCGAGTCGTGGCGGAAGGGGTGGAAAATGGGGCGATCGAGGCACGCCTCAAGGGGCTCGGCTGCGATCTGGGGCAAGGCTTCTACTACAGCCCCGCCCTCCCCTTCGAACAAGCCATGACGTGGGCCGGCGACTATTCGAGACGGCGGCATTGAGCTGCCGCTGGCGGCACGCTCCCGAGACCGTCAGTGGCACCGCACTCAAACACCGGCATCGGCGAGCCGAACGAATGACGTCAACCGGACATCGACGGTCACGCTGAGCGAGTCCAGTGCTGCCGCCCGGTCCCGGCCTTCGGCGCTGGCGCGGTAGAGATGCGGCGTCATCGCCAGCAGGTCGGCAATGGCCTGCGGTTCGCCCAGCGTCAGCGGAAAGCGGACCGTCTCGACGTCTCGCCGGACCAGTCCATCGGGCACCGCCTGAGACGCTTCCCGCTCCGGCTTCAGGTTGGGGTAGATGATCTCGCGCAACTCTCTCAGATGGTCCGGCCCCACCTCGGCCTGAATCAATACCCCCCCGGGTGCGAGCACGCGGGCGAACTGGGCGTAGACGGGAAAGCCGAACAGGCAGAGGACGCAATCCAGTGCGCCATCCAGAACCGGCAGCCTGGCATTGCTCGCCACCACCCATTGACTGCCCGCCGGCTCCTGCGGCTCGCGCGACATCGCCCGCTCCTGTCTGGCGGCGCTCAGCACCGCCCACTTGGAGATATCCAGCCCCAGCAACGATAGCGCCGCGTCCTGCTCCCTCGCCGTTTCGGCCAGGCGACGCAGGTAGTAGCCCTCCCCGCAGCCGGCATCGAGACAGCGAAGCACGCCTCCCTCGGGCTGTGCCGAGAGGGCGGCGCGGGCGACAGCGTCGGCGACCGGACGATAGTGGCCGGCATTCAGGAAGCGTTGCCGCGCGGCGACCATCGCCTTGCTGTCGCCGGGATCACGCGAACGCTTGTGCTGGACCGGCAACAGATGGGTATAACCCTGGCGCGCCACGTCGAAGCTATGGCCGGCGTCGCAGCGCCAGGTCCCGTCCTGAAGTTGCATCGGATTGCCGTCCAGCGGGCACGCCAGCGCGGAGAAAGGAGTGGAAGACATATCGCTACCGCTTGTTCGTGGAGCCCGCCAGTCTACGCGACATCCCTCGCCGGAGGGCGGGTGGTCAGGCCGAAAGACGTGCCAGGCCGAATCCCGCCAGCGCCGCTGGAGCCATTTCCGTCCGCAGCCACTGCCCCAGCGCCTCGCCCATGGCGCTGGCGAACTTGAAGCCGTGGCCGGAGAAACCGCCGGCGATGATCAGACCGGGTAGCGGCTCATCGATCAGAAAGTGCTCGTCCGGCGTGCGGACATAGTGGCAGACCGCGCCGTGCTCGAGCTTGCCGACCCCGGGCAGATAGCGGTCGATCACCTGCTGCAGTTCGGCGACATCGTCGGGGTGGTCGCCGAACGGTGCCATCGGCGCGCCAGGCGCCAGCGGCTGACCGCTGTCGTGGCGGCCGATCTTGAAACCGGCACCATCGATAGCCGGGAAACCGTAGTAGATGCCCAGTTCCTCGTCGGTCAGGCTGAATCCGGGGAAGCGCTCCGGCCGATAGCGGGCGTCCGCCTCGAACCAGGCAAAGGTCTTGCGTACTCGGGTCAACGGCAGTTCGATACCCAGCGGCGCCAATAGCGGCGCCAGATGCTGGCCGGTCGCCGCCAGCACCCGATCGGCGACGAAACGGCGGCCGTCGGCGCAACGGGCCGTGAACCCTCCGTCATCTCGGGGCCGAATATCGGTTACCACCGCCCCCGTCGTCAGCGTCACCCCAGCGCGCCGCGCCACCCGTTGGCGCCAACAGGCGATGATACGCTCGACCCGCAGCACGCCGGCCCGAGACTCGAAACCGCCGCGCACCGAGTCATCGAGCTGCCACCCCGGCCAGCGCCCGGCAGCCGCCTCGCCACCGATCAGCTCCAGCGGCAGGTCGAACTGGCTCGCACTGGCTTCGACCTGCCGGATGAACGGCGCCGAAGCCGGACCGAGGTTGAGCACCCCCGTCGGAACGAACAGCGACTCGCCAGTCTCCCGCTCCAATTCCCGCCAGCGCTCCAGCGCCCGCAGGGCCAGCGGGACATAGCCGCTGCCCTCGCCGTAAGCCAGCCGGATCAGGCGCGTCTCGCCATGATGCGCCCCCTGGTCATGAGGCGGGCTGTGGGCGTCGAGCAGCTGGATCGACTCCTCTCCGACCGAGGCCAGGTAGTCGGCCGTCGCCAGCCCCATGCTGCCGGCACCGATGATCAAGGTCTTGCTGTGAAAGGTCTGTGTCATGCGTCGACGAATCCCGATATTCACTGGCTTACGTGGCGGTCGCGTCGGCGGCGCGCGGGGCCCGCTCGCCTTCACTGCGCGAGATGATGGCGGTGCCCGCCAGGTCGCCGGTGACATTGAGCGCGGTGCAGCCCATGCCGACCAGCGCATCGATCGAGGTCAAGAGCGCCACGGTCTCGATCGGCAATCCGACCTGGGCAAAGACCGTCGCGATCATCACGATGCCGGCGCCGGGCACCCCCGCCGTGCCGATGGAGGTGAGCGTCCCGATCAGCACGATCTCGACCATGGTCATGAAGTCCAGCGGGATGCCGGCCACGTTGGCGGCGAAGACCGCCGATATCGCGATCCGGATCGCCGCGCCATCCATGTTGATGGTCGCGCCCAGCGGCAGGCTGAACCCATACAGACTCTGCGAGATTCCGAGCCGGCGCGCCGCGTTCAGCGTCAGCGGCAAGGTGCCGGTACTGCTCTGCGTGGCGAAGGCGGTGGCCATGGGCGTCCGGGCTTCGCGGAAGAAATCCCTGAGCCGCACCCCGAAGCCCTTCATCAGCACGCAGTAGAGCAGCAGATGCACCGCCAGCGCGAGATAGAGCACCACCACCATGTTGCCCAGCGAGAGGATGGTATCCAGCCCCTGCTTGGCCACGGTGCCGGCCACGATCGCGAACACCCCGATCGGCACGTACTGGAGCACGCCCGACATCACCTTCATGGTCACTGCGTTGAGCCCTTCGATCATGACATAGAGCTTCTCCGCCAGCTCACCCTGGGTCTTTTCATCGGACCGGGGCTTTTCATCCGAATGAGCCTCGCCATCGGCCTGGGCCGCATCCTCGAGGGCCGCCCCGCGCTGACGCAGCTTGAGCAGCGCGATCCCGAACACGAAGGCGGTGAAGATGATCCCCAGCAGGTTCGGCTCGGCCAGCGCGGCGACGATATTGCTGGGCACGATCGACAGCAGCACGCTGACGATGCCGGGATTCTCCGGGACCGAGACGCTGGCGCCGTCGTCGAGGGTCATGCCGCTGCCCGGCGAGAGCAGCGAGGCGACGACCAGCCCGACGATGATCGCCAGCGCCGAGGTCACCACGTAGTAACCGAACACCTTGCCGCCGATTCGCCCCATCCGGCCGAGATCGGCCTGATTGATCCCCACGATCAGGGTAAACAGCACGATCGGCACGATCAGGAACTGCAGCAACCGCAGCAGCAGATCGCCCAGTGGCGCCAGCCAGGCCGCGACGGTCTCACCACCGATCAGCCCGACCGCCACGCCCAGCACCAGGGCGATGGTCACGCGCAGAATGAGAGAGGCGTCGAGATAGCCTCGAAACAGAGTTTTCATGAATGTGCCTATGACTAGCCGTGAGGACGACGCCTGGCGAAGCGGCGTCGCTGTCGCATAGCGTAACGCAAAAGCCCGACGCAAGGCCGGGCTCGGTGAAGGGGCAGCGCGATATCAGCCGCCGAGCTTGTCCTGAGTCTGGGTGTCGAAGTCGCTGGCGTCGTGACGCTCGTGAAGCTGGGTTTCCGGCTCACCGAAGGTGCGATTGACCATGCGGCCACGCTGCACGGCCGGACGGGCGTCGATCTCCCTGGCCCAGCGCTGCACGTGGGTGTAGCTCTCGACATCGAGAAATTCGGCGGCATCGTAGAGCCGACCCAGCGCCAGCTGGCCATACCAGGACCAGGTCGCGATATCGGCGATGGTGTACTCGTCGCCGGCGAGGTAGCGCGACTCGGCCAGGCGCCGATCGAGCACGTCGAGCTGACGCTTGGCTTCCATGGTGAAGCGATCGATGGCGTATTCGATCTTCTCCGGCGCGTAAGCGTAGAAGTGGCCAAACCCGCCCCCCAGATACGGGGCGCTCCCCATCTGCCAGAACAGCCAGTTCATCGTCTCGACACGCAGGGCCGGATCGCTCGGCAGGAAGGCGCCGAATTTTTCGGCCAGATGGAGCAGGATCGAACCGGATTCGAACACGCGAATCGGCTTGTCGCCACTGCGATCCATCAGTGCCGGGATCTTGGAGTTCGGGTTGACCTCGACGAAGCCGCTGCCGAACTGATCGCCATCGCCGATCTTGATCAGCCAGGCGTCGTATTCGGCATCCTTGCCCAGCGCCAGCAGCTCCTCCAGCAGTACGGTGACCTTGACCCCGTTGGGGGTGGCCAGCGAGTAGAGCTGGAACGGATGCTTGCCCACCGGCAGTTCCTGGTCGTGGGTCGGTCCGGCCACCGGACGGTTGATGCTGGCGAACTTGCCGCCGCTCTCCTTGGGTTCCCAGACCTTGGGGGGCGTGTAGCTAGTGTCACTCATGCAACTTCTCCACTCTTGGTCGATAGCGCGCGAAGCGCCTGTGTGAAGAAAGGTAGCTGGTTAATGGCCTGCGATCGAGGGGCGGTGAGCGCAGCGTCACGCCCACGGCCACCCTCGATCGCACTTTTCAGTAGCCCACGGTGAAGCGCTGACGCACGTGCCGCGGACTCTCCAGCTCGTCCACCAGGGCGATGGCGTAGTCCTCGAACGAGATGCGCGAGCCCTCGGCATAGGTCAGCAGCGTATCCTGTCCCAGGCGGAAGCGCCCGGTGCGCTCGCCGGGCACGAACTCGGCCGACGGCGACAGGAAGGTCCAGTCGAGATCCGTCACCGCCCGCAGCCGTTCGAGGAACTCGGCACCCCGGGTCGCCTCGGCGCGGTAGGCCTCGGGGAAGTCCGGCTGGTCGATCAGCCGCTGCCCGGGCGCCACTTCCAGGCTGCCGGCACCGCCGACCACCAGATAGCGCCTGACCCCGGCGTCGCGCACCGCCCCGACCAGCGTCTCGACATCGCTGGCGACGAAGTGCACCGCGCTGATCACCGCCTCGTGCCCGGCAAGCAGCGCCGCCAGCGCGTGGCGATCGCCGGCATCGCCGGTGGTCGGCGTGACGCCCTCGAGCGGGGCGATGCGCTCGGGGTGGCGCGCGATCGCCGTGACCTGATGACCGCGGGCGGAGAGTTCGGCGAGGATGCGCGATCCGGCATTACCGGAGGCACCGATCAGAGCAATCTTGGCCATGGGGATCTTCCTTCGACAAGACGATATGGAGGGCATAGGTCTACAAACTGGACCGTGAAGGCGAATCTATGCGAGTTTGTTTCCTGCCACAAGAAGTCACGCCGGCCTGACCCGGTCACACCCGACTGACCCATGGCGGCTCCTTCGCCCCCATCGTCACCCCATCGCGACGAGACAGTCACACGAGACGATCATGAACGACAGCCCGCTCCTGCCTGATACCCTCGCCCCCGCATCGCCGGCGTTGGCCCAGCCCTGCCCGATCCGCGACATACTCGACCGGATTGGCGATCAGTGGAGCCTGCTGGTGCTGCTGACCCTGCGACCGGGCACCCGCCGCTTCAACCAGCTACGCCGCGAGATCGACGATATCTCCAAGCAGATGCTCTCGCGCACGCTCAAGCAGCTGGAGCAGGACGGCCTGGTCAGCCGTACCGCCTACCCCGAGGTGCCGCCCCGGGTGGAGTATCAGCTCACCGAGCTCGGCCACTCGCTGCTGACGCCGGTCGCCGCCCTGGTCGCCTGGGCCGAACGGCATCAACCGGCGGTGAACGCGGCACGCGAGCGCTACCAGCGCGCCACAGAGCGCCACAGAGCGCTGAGCACGCGGTAGAGAGAGCAGTAGTGGGAGCAGTAGTGGGAGCGAAAGCTCCCCGCGGTGATGCCATCCGACCCAGGTGACAGCGCGATCGCGGCGCAGGCGCGTCAGTCGCGGAGCGCCTCGCGGCGGTTGGGCGGGACCAGCCCGTGGCGGCGCATGCGACGGTAGAGCGTCGGCCGCGAGACGCCCAACTGACGCGCCACCTGGCTGACGTTCCAGCCCGCCTGGGCCAGAGCTCGCGCCAGTGACTCGGCCTCGGCCGACGCGTCATCGCTGTCGTGCCCTACCTGAGTCGTCGCGGGTATCGCGGATGGCGGAGGAGTGGGGGGCACGGAGGCCAGATCGGCGCGGCAGCCCTCGGGCAGGTCGTGCACGGTGATCCTCTCCCCCTCGCGGGTGGCGAGGGCAAACGCCAGCGCACTCTTGAGCTGGCGCACATTGCCCGGCCAGGGGGCGTCGAGCAGCGCATTCAGGGCGTCGCCACGCAGAGGTACCGAGACGCCCTGCTCGGCGGCCAGGGCGGCGAACAGCCGCTGGATCAGATCGCGGCGGTCGGCGCGCTCGCGCAGTGGCGGCAGCACCAGCTCGGCGCCGTTGAGCCGGTAGTAGAGATCCTCGCGGAAGCGGCCCTCGGCGATCAGCGCGGCGAGGTCGCGATGGGTGGCGGTGACCACCCGCAGCGCCACCTTGACCGGCCGCTCGGCGCCGAGCGGCATCACCTCCTGCTCGGCCAGCACCCGCAGCAGCCGGCTCTGCAGCGCCAGCGGCATGTCGCCGATCTCGTCGAGGAACAGCGTGCCGCCGTCGGCCTGCGCGATCAGGCCGCGCATGCCCTTGGGATTGCCGCCGGTAAAGGCCCCGGGCAGATAGCCGAACAGCTCGCTCTCGATCAACGCTTCGGGAATCGCCGCACAGTTGACCGCGACGAAGGGGCCCTCGGCGCGGTCACCGCTGGCGTGCAGCGCGCGCGCCAGCACCTCCTTGCCGGTGCCGGTCTCGCCCCGGATCAGCACGTTGAGCGGCTGCCGGCAGAGCCGCCGGGCCAGGCCCAGCAGCCGCTGCATCGCCGGATCGTCCCCCGCCAGACGATCCAGGGCCGGCGTCGAGGTGGGCGCCACAGGATCGTGGGACGCGGTGGCAGCGTCAGTCGTCATGCCAGTCGCGATATCAGTCGCCGTGTCTTCCGTGGTGCCGGTCACCGTCGCGTCACGCCGACGCGCACGCCCACCGCGCGGCTCGACCAGCGCGGCGAAGCGGATCTCGCCGCTGGCGCGCAGGCGCAGAGCGCGCAGCTGGTCCGGCTCGCAGCGCGGCAGCGCCAGCAGATCGTCCAGCTCGGCCTCGAACAGCTGGGTCACCCAGATCGGTGCCGGCGGCGTGCGCTGGGCGTGGGCGTCGATCAGTGCCCGCCCCTCCCCGTTGGCGGCGAGCACCCGCCCCTGCGGGTCGAAGGCGAGCAGGCCGCGGCCGTTGAAATGGACGAAGGCGCGGGTGGTATCGAAGCGCAGGATGGTGGTGTCGCGGTAACGATGCAGGAAGTAGGCATCCTCGATCATCCGCGCGTAGAGCGTGACCAGCGGCAGGCCGAAGCTCTGGCTCTCCAGCCCACGCGGTGACTGCAGCGCGGAGATATCGAGCACCGCGATGGGCCGCCCCTGGGGGTCGTGGATCGGCGCCGCGGTACAGGTGAGCGCGATATGGGTGGCGTCGAAGTGCTCGCGCTGATGACAGGTCAGGGCGCGCGCCTCGTGAATGCAGGTACCCACGGCGCAGGTGCCGGCATGGCGTTCGTCCCAGTCGGCGCCGAGATAGAGGCCGGCACGACGCAGCGCGGCATCTTGATCCGGGTGACCGCGAAAGTCGACGGTGACCCCGTGGCGGTCGGTCAGCAGCAGGACATAGCCCATCGGCGCCACCTGGGCGAAGAGCTGGTCGACCCCGGCCCGGGCCACGTAGAGGAGTTCGTCCACTGGCTCGCGGGAGTCGACCAGCGCTGCGTGGGTCAGCACACGCACCGGTCGCGGCCGGCTGGGATCGAGCCGATAGTCGTCGACGCAGCGCCGCCAGGAGCGCTGGATGATCTCGCGTCCCGCCAGCGCCTCGCGCCCCTCGCCCAGGCGCACCAGCGTGGCGATGTGCTGGCGCTGTGCCTGCTCGAACCTGCCCGCTTTCATCAAGCCGAGTTCCATACCGACCCCTCCTGCCGATGGCCAGCTGCCAGCCTGCGCGCTGCCGGGAAAGTCGACGCGCCAGGTGTGTAGGAAAAATCGGCGAGCAACGGCCAGTTTGGCGTCCAGACTACGCCCTCGCGGCTGGCTGACGCCCTCGTCCGTTGGTCGCAGCGGCGCCTGCGGCGTGACAGCTGTCACGCCTGGGTTAACAGCTGTCACGCCTAGCCGTGACACCCATGCCGCCAGCGTGCCCCCACCCGCCTGCCCCCGTCGGCCCCTGATGCACAAAATCCAGACTCATCAACACCTTGGCATCTAAGACCAAAGCGCTAGTACGGCCTGGCACGCTTGCTGCACCGCTTGATCGACACACCCGATCCGGGTCCGCACGCCCATCACCGGCGTCATCGAGAGCAGCCACCCAGGGCCACCATCGATAACACCCATCGATGACAACGACTCAGAACCACCATCGATAGCAACAACCATCAATAGCAACAACAGGAGCAGCCCATGCCAGCATCCACGCCCACCCAGCAGGCCGAACAGTGGCTGGCGGATTTCGACGCCGCCCTGCGTGCCGGCGACATTCCGCGCGCCACCGCGCTGTTTCACGACGACGGCTACTGGCGCGATCTGGTCGCCTTTACCTGGAACCTGAAGACCCTGGAGGGCCACGCCGAGATCGCCGCGATGCTCGAGGCCACCCTGGCGCGTACCGCTCCCCGCCAGTGGCAGCTAGACGGCGAAGCCAGCGAGAGCGACGGTGTGATCGAAGCCTGGTTCACCTTCGTCACCGGGGTCGCCACCGGCAAGGGGCTGCTGCGCCTGAAGGCGGGCAGGTGCTGGACCCTGCTGACCACGATGCAGGCGCTCGAGGCCTACCCCGAGCCGCGCGGTCACAACCGCCCCAAGGGCGCCGAGCACGGTGCCAACAAGGCGCGCGAGACCTGGCGTGAGGCGCGCGAGCGCGAGGCCGCCGAGCTGGGTATCACTCGCCAGCCCTACTGTCTGATCATCGGTGGCGGCCAGGGCGGCATCGGCCTCGCCGCCCGTCTGCGCCAGATGAACGTGCCGACCCTGGTGATCGACAAGCACGAACGCCCCGGCGATGCCTGGCGCAAGCGCTACAAGTCGCTGTGTCTGCACGACCCGGTCTGGTACGACCACCTGCCCTATCTGCCCTTCCCCGACAACTGGCCGGTATTCGCGCCCAAGGACAAGATCGGCGACTGGCTGGAGATGTACACCCGGGTAATGGAGCTCAACTACTGGAGCAATACCGAGTGCGAGAGCGCCAGCTTCGACGAGGCCAGCGGCGAATGGACGGTGAAGGTGATGCGTGACGGTGAGCCGTTGACGCTCGAGCCCAAGCAGTTGGTGCTCGCCACCGGCATGTCCGGCGTGCCCAACGTGCCGCACTTCCCCGGCGCCGAGGAGTTCGCCGGCGAGCAGCATCACTCCAGCCGCCACCCCGGCCCCGACGCCTACCGCGGCAAGCAGGTGGTGGTGATCGGCGCCAACAACTCGGCCCACGACATCTGCGCCGCGCTGTGGGAGAACGACGCCGACGTCACCATGGTGCAGCGCTCCTCGACCCATATCGTCAAGTCCGACTCGCTGATGCAGCACGCCCTCGGCCCGCTCTACTCCGAGGAGGCGCTGGCCAACGGCATCACCACCGACAAGGCGGACCTGATCTTCGCCTCGATCCCCTACCGGCTGCTGCCCGACTTCCAGCGCCCCGCCTTCGACGCCATCCGCGAGCAGGATGCCGACTTCTACCGGCGTCTCGAACGCGCGGGCTTCCTGCTCGACTTCGGCGCCGACGACTCGGGCCTGTTTCTCAAGTACCTGCGCCGCGGCTCCGGCTACTACATCGACGTCGGCGCCAGCGAGCTGGTCGCCAGCGGCGAGATCAAGCTGCGCAGCGGGGTCGACGTGGCCTGCATCAACCGCCAC